>NZ_CP108221.1:0-4800000 GCF_045041305.1 Streptomyces sp. NBC_00096 | reverse complement strand
ACCGCCGTCAACGTCGCGCTGCGGGTGGACGGCCCCCGGCCCGTCATCGCGACCCTGGTCCACGACGCGGACGGCGCGCACGTGACGACGTACGCCAAGCAGCACCTGTTCCGGCACGAGCAGGACCTCTTCGCGGCGGGCGGGGTCCCCGGCCGCTTCGAACTCGGCGGGATCCGCTTCTCCCTGGGGATCTGCTACGACAACCACTTCGCGGACGTGCCCGGCGCGGGCGCGGCGGCCGGCTGCCGGGTCCACCTGGCGAGCTCGCTCTACGGGACGGGCGACGGGATCGCCGAGCGGGCGGCCGTTCACCCCGGGATCGCCCGGGACCACGGGATGTACGTGGCCCTCGCCAACCACGTGGGACCCGCCGGGCCGTGGACGGGTTGCGGGGGTGCGGCCGTATGGGCGCCGGACGGGACACCGCTGGCCGAGGCCGACGGCCGCACGGCATCGCTCGCCGTGGCGGAGATCCCGGCGGGGATCCAGGCGGAGGTCCCGGCGGAGATCCCGGCGGAGATCCCGGCGGAGGTCCCGGCGGAGGTCCCGGCGGAGATCCCGGCGGAGGTCCCGGCGGAGGTCCCGGCTGCGGCCCCCGCCGGTGAACCGCGGGCGACGGCCGGGGCCTTGCCGGCGCGGCTCCGGAACTCGCCGTGAAACAAGGCCCGGCGCGCCCCTGAAAGGCCCCGCGGCGGGCCTGCGCGGGGGGCCTGGCCGCCTGCCGCCCGCGCCCGTGCGGGGCGGCGCCGACCGGCCCCCCACAGGCCTCCCCAGGGCCCGCCGGCCACCCCCAACGCCCAGCCTGACCTGGGCTTTTCCTGTCTCCGCCGATAAAATCGGGGACACGGGAAAGGGGTTCTGATGGACCGGAACATACGCAGTGTCGACGACGTACTCGCCCTCATGGACGGCCTCTTCGCACCGGAGGCCGACCGCTGGACGACCGGCGGCTCCTCCTGGTGGGACGGCTTCTACGCGGACCGCGACCGGCCGGTGCCGTTCTTCGCGGCGAAGCCCGACGAGAACCTGGTCTCCTGCCTGGACCGCGGCCTCGTCCCCGGGGGCGGCCGCGCCCTGGACCTGGGCTGCGGCCCCGGACGCAACGCCCTGCACCTCGCCTCGCGGGGCTTCGAGGTGGACGCCGTCGACCTCTCCCCGACCGCCCTGGCCTGGGCCGCGGAGCGGGCGGCCGCGGCGGGGCCCGCGGGGGCGCGGGTCCGCTTCCACCACGGGGACGCCTTCGGCGCGGCCGGCGCCGGGCTCGTGGGCCCGTACGACCTGATCTACGACTCGGGCTGCTTCCACCACCTGCCGCCGCACCGCCGGGTCAGCTACCTGGCCCTGCTGGAGCGGCTCCTGGGGCCCGGCGGCAGCTTCGCCCTCACCTGCTTCGCCTCGGGCGCGATGGGCTCCGAACTGCCCGACGCGGAGTTCTACGGCCGGGCCCGCCTCGAAGGCGGCCTCGCCTACACCCCGGAGGCGCTGCGGTGGGTCTTCGCCGGCCTCACCGAGGTCGAGCTGCGCCGGATGAACGACGAGCCCGCCGCCTCCGGCTCCTTCGGCGAGGCGTTCCTCTGGACGGCGCTGTTCCGCCGCCCGGAGTGACGCCCGTCGGGCCGTCGGACGGGGCCGCCGCCGAGCGGCACCCTACTGAGGCGCCGACTCCAGGCCCTGCTGAGGCGCTGACTCCAGACCTTGGCCCTGGCCCTGGCCCTGGCCCTGGCCCCGCTCCTGGCCCCGCTCCCGGTCGGCGTCCCGCTCGCCGTCCCCCTCCACCAGGTCGCGGGCCATCAGCGTGGCCCCGGCCACCGCGCCCGGCATCAGGAACACGGCGACGAGCGGTACGAGGAAGGCCAGCACCAGCGGCACGCCGAAGCCGAGCGCCAGCGCCCGGCGCGAGCGCAGCAGCGCCAGCTGCCCGGGGAGCTCCACCCGGCGGCGCATCAGGGCGACGGAGACCAGCTCCTGGGTCAGGAAGAAGCCGGAGACGCAGAACCCGAGGACCGGGACCACGGTCTGCCCGAGCACCGGGACGAAGCCGAGGCCGAAGAGCAGGATCCCGAAGAGCAGCACCCGGCCGAGGATCTTCAGGCTGTCCCGGGCGGAGATCCACAGCTCCTGCCAGAGCGTGAGCCCGGACTCCGGGACCTCACCGCCCTCGGTGCGGTCGACCTGCTCCGAGAGGGACTCGTAGAACGGCTGGCCCACGAGCAGGGTCACGGCGGTGAAGGTGATCACCGCGAGGAAGAGGCCCAGGCAGAAGACCAGGGCGGTCAGGAACCCGCGGAAGAGCCCGAGCCAGGGGGAGGACCAGCCGTCGGCGAAGGGGGTGGCCCAGGCGGTCAGGTCGTCGGCGCCGTAGCCGAGCCCGATGAGCGCGCCGGCGTACAGCACCAGCGAGACGAGTCCCGGCAGCAGGCCGAAGCCCAGCCACCGTCCGTGCCGCAGCACCCACCGCTGTCCGGCCAGCAGATAGCCGAATCCCCCCGCAAGATCACGCATGGGGCCAGTTTAGGCGGGCGCCGCACAGTCCGCGGACGGCGGGGACGGCCGAAACGGCCAGGACAGCGGGGACAGCGGGCACGGCCGGAACGACGAAGGCCGCACCCCGGTGCCTGGGTGCGGCCTTCGACGGAAGAACCGGAGCGGAGTCCGGGATCAGCAGGTCAGGAGATCAGACCGCGAGCTCGACCGTGATGTTGCCGCGGGTCGCCTTGGAGTACGGGCAGACCTGGTGGGCCTTCTCGATGAGGTCCTTGGCGGTGGCCGCGTCCACGTTCGGGATGGAGGCCGAGATCTTGACGATGATGCCGAAGCCGTCGTCGTTCTTGCCGATGCCGACCTCGGCGGTGACCGTGGAGCCGGTGATGTCGGCGTTCTCGTTGCGGGCGACGACGCCGAGCGCACCCTGGAAGCAGGCGCTGTAGCCGGCGGCGAACAGCTGCTCGGGGTTGGTGCCCTCGCCGCTGCCGCCGAGCTCCTTCGGCGGGTTCACGACGACGTCGAGCTTGCCGTCGTTGGTGGCGACGCGACCGTCACGGCCGTTCTCGGCGGTGGCAACAGCGGTGTACGCGACGTCGGACTGCTGGATGGACATGTAAGGAAATCCTCCTGGTGAATCGCCGCGACTCGCGCCCACGCGTCGCGGCGGTGTGGTGTGAGCCTAACCGGTGAAAGAAACGATCATCTTTCCGGTGTTCTCACCGCGGAGCATTCCGAGGAACGCGGCGGCCGCGTTCTCCACGCCCTCGAAGACCGTTTCGTCGGCGACGAGCTGCCCGGAGGCCAGCCAGCCGGCCACGTCCTGGACGAACTGCGGCTGGAGTCCCGCGTGGTCGCCGACGAGCACGCCCTGCAGGCGCAGCCGCTTGCCGATGACGAGCGCGAGGTTGCTCGGACCGGGCGTGGGCTCGGTGGCGTTGTACTGGGCGATGGCCCCGCACAGGGTGGCGCGGCCGTGCACGTTCAGGGAGGAGATGGCGGCCTCCAGGTGGTCCCCGCCGACGTTGTCGAAGTAGACGTCGATGCCCTCGGGCGCGGCCTCCTTCAGCTGTCCGGCGACGGGGCCGTTCTTGTAGTTGAAGGCGGCGTCGAAGCCGTACTTCTCCGTGAGGAGCGTCACCTTCTCGTCCGAACCGGCGGAGCCGATCACCCGGGAGGCGCCCTTGATCTTCGCGAACTGGCCGACGAGGCCGCCGACGGCCCCGGCCGCGCCGGAGACGAAGACGGAGTCGCCCTCCTTGAAGGAGGCGACCTCGAAGAGCCCGGCGTAGGCGGTCAGGCCCGGCATGCCGAGGACGCCGAGGTAGGCGGAGAGGGGGGCCAGCGAGGCGTCCACCTTGGTGGCGTGCTTGGCGTCCACGTCGGCGTACTCGCGCCAGCCCAGGCCGTGCAGCACGTGATCGCCGACCGCGAAGCGCTCGTCAGCGGAGGCCACGACCTCGCCGACCGCGCCGCCGTCCATGGGCTTGTCCAGCTGGAAGGGCGGGACGTAGGACTTCACGTCGTTCATCCGGCCGCGCATGTAGGGGTCCACGGACATGTGGAGGTTGCGCACCAGGATCCGGCCGGGGGCCGGGGCGGCCACCGGTACCTCGCGCAGGGCGAAGTCCTCGGCTACGGGCCAGCCCTGCGGGCGGCGGACGAGGTGCCACTCGCGGCTGACGGCGGGGATCTGGGACATGTGGCGCTCCTGGGATGAGGGGAGGAAATGCTTCACAACGTGAAACAACCATGCGCCTGGATATTTCATGTTGTCAAGTAAATGGGTACGCTGGATCCATGCCCAGTCGTCGCGCAGACCCCCTGACCCTCGAGGTCGTCGAGCTCATCGGCGACGTCGTGGCCCGCTACCACCAGGAGTACGAGCACGCGGCCTCCAGCCACCAGCTCACCGGCGCCCAGGCCCGCGTGCTGAACCTGCTCTCCCTGGAACCGATGCCGATGCGCAAGATCGCGCAGAAGCTGCGGTGCGAGCCGTCGAACATCACCGGCATCGTGGACCGCCTGGAGACCCGCGGTCTGGTCGAGCGCCGCCCCGACCCGGCCGACCGCCGGGTGAAGCTGGCCGCGCCCACCGAGGACGGCCTGCAGACCGCGGACCGGCTGCGCGAGTCCCTGGACTTCGCCCGGGAACCGCTGGCCGGGCTCTCCACGGCGGAGCGGGCGGTCCTGCGGGACCTGCTCAGGCGGATGCTGGGCTGAGCCCCCGGGCCGCCGGCCGGGCTCGCCCCCGCAACGTCCCCCGAAACCTCCCCCGGAGCCTGACCCGGACCCTCCCCCGGAGCCTCAGCAGAAGATGTTCCACCACGGGCAGTCCGGCGTCGGTGTGGGACTGGGCTTCGGGCTCGGCTTCGGCTTCGGCCCCTTCGAGGTCGGCGCCCCGGTGGGGGTCGCGCTGCCGGTGGGACCCGCCGTGGCCGGAGCCGACCGCGTGGGCTGTACGCCTCCACCCGCCCCGGCGGTGGTCCGCACCGGCCCCGGCGCCCCCGGTGCGGAGGCCGACGGCGGGACCCCGGCCGTACCGGTCGCCCCGGAGCTGCGGCCGGTCCCGCCCGTCTTCGCCGCCCCGGTGGCGGCCTTCGCCGAGCCGGAGGCCGAGCCCTTCCCCGACGGCAGTGCCGAGGGCGCGGCCGGAGCCCCCGTCAGGCCCGGCAGCGGAGCCGGCTCCTCGGGACCCTGATCGTCGGTCAGCGCCACCGTGGCCGCCCGGTCGGTGCGCTCCCCGTCGGCCGCGATCCGGGCCAGCCCGAGGGAGACCCCGGCGGCGAGCAGCAGCCCGAGCCCCGCGGTGAGCGCGGTCCGGCGGCGGCGCCGGTGTCCGGCGCGCCGGCGGCCGGCGGCGCGGCCCCGCCCGGGTTCCTGCCCGCCGGACAGCACGACGAGGGAGTCGGCGTACACGTCGGCGAGCGCGGCCGGATCACCCCCGGGGGCCGGAGCGGCGCCGGAGGCGGCGGCCGGGCGGGCGGGCGCGGCGGGCATCAGGTACTCGACCGGGGTCCCGCAGCCGGCGCACGCCAGCGCGCCGTTGAGGTACCTGCGGCAGGCTATGCAGTAGTCCATGGCGCCCCGCAGGCTACGCGTTCGCGCGCAACGTCCGGATACCGGGATCGTGAGGATCCTGTGTGGAATCGTGGAGTCCATGACAGGGACACCCCAGAGCCCGGACCCGGCCCCGGCGCCCTTCGGCCCGGCCGACTTCCAGCTGGTGCTGCTGCGCCGGATGGCGGACTTCCAGCCTGGGCTCGCGGAGGAGGCCCGCCACCGGCTCGGCGCCTCGCTCGCGCGGCAGCGGGAGGCGAACAAGCGCTGGCAGGCCATGGTCCGGTCCCCGCGCTCCCGGGGCGCCCTGGCCCGCTACCGCTCGGTGCTCGGCCCCCCGCGGGCCGTCGAAGCCCGCGCGATCGGCGATCTGGGCTGCGAGGCCCTGCTGTGGCCCGTACCGCTCTGGCCCGACCTGCTCTTCGAGGTGCTCGCCGCGCCGGACGGGGCCGTCTGGAACGAGTGGCTGGTCCGGGCCCCGGGCGCGCCCGGACCCGTACTGGAGTCGCCGCAGGACCTGCGGCCCTGGTCGGCGACGGTCGACGAGGTGGCCCGGGCCTTCGCCCCCGTCCGCCCGATGGAGGGCACCGCCCCGACGCGGTGGCGCCTGGGGTTCACCGCGTCGGGGCGGGGCTACCTGGCGGAGTTCACCTACGGCCTGCTCCAGGAGGTCTCCGTACGGCCGGACCGGGGCTGATCAGGAGCGCAGGAAGGCCCGTACGCCCGCCGAGGTGGGGTCGTCCCCGAGCAGGTCGTTGTGCTTGAGGCAGCCGACGGGGGTGTTCAGCGCCCCGGTGAGCGGGACGCTGTCGTCGGGGTTGATGACCTCGTCGCAGTTGGACCAGAAGGTCGCGTACTTCACCGCGCCGGGGGTCTCGTCGCCGGAGTTCAGGTTCTTCACGACGTAGGACCCGGGGGTCATGTCGCGGCAGGCCTGGTCCCACAGGGCGCAGGCCCAGGCGGTGGAGGTGCCGCGGTTGGGGCCGGCCAGGGAGACCCAGTGGTCGGTGTACGCGCCGCCGCCGCCGAACTTCACGTACCAGCGGGTGAGGAGCGAGCCGAAGGAGTGGGCGACGAGGTCCACGCGGGCGGCGCCGGTCTGCCGGCGCACCTCGTCCACGTAGGCGGCGAGCCGTCCGGCGAGCACCTCGTTGACCGACTGGTGGGTGTCGTAGCCGAAGGAGAAGAGCTCGGAGTCGGCGTAACCGTCGGCGCGCAGGTCCTCGCGCAGGGAGCCCCAGACGCCGGGGTCGGCGTTGTAGCCGTGCACGAAGACCACCGGATCGTGCGCGGCGGCCTGCCCGGCGGCGGGCGCGGCGGCGTGTCCAGTGGTCCGCCCGGCGGCCTGTCCGGCGGCCTGTCCGGCGGCCCGGGCCGGGAGGCCGGGCACCGCGAGGAGCGCCAGGCAGAGCGTCAGAAGCGCGAGCAGTCGCTGGCGGACCGTCAGCATCGAGACTCCTTTACCTTGTTACGCACGAGTAGCTGGATCGGTGCGGGCATGGTCGCGCCTCGCGTCGCAGAATTCCACCCCCGTGCAGCACTCACCGGCGCCCCTCGCACCCCTCCCGTACCCCAAGAGACCCCCCACCCGGAGTATCAAATCGGGTAATACGGGTAATTCACCCGAGAAGATACGAAGTGTGACCGGCGCCCGGCCGGTCTTCTTGCGTCAGCGCTCTCGGGAGGATCTGCCGTGACCGTCAGTCTTGAGCAGTTGCGCCGCTGCCACGTCGCCGTCGACCTCGGAGCGGCCAGGACCCGCGTCTACGTCAAGGGCGCCGGCCTGGTCGTGGACGAGCCCAGCGTCGCCGCCGTGAACACGCGGACCGGTGCACTCATCGCCGTCGGCACCTTCGCCGAGCGGATGACCGGCCGTACGCCCGACTACATCCGGGTCGTGCGCCCCGTCTCCGGCGGCACCGTCGTGGACATCGAGATGGCCCAGCGCATGCTGCGCCACCTCCTCGGCGAGAAGCTGCGGCGCGCCCTGCGCCGCAAGCCCCGGCTGCGGGCCGCCGCCTGCACCCCGCACGACGCCGACCCGCTCGCCCAGCGGGCGGCCGTGGAAACCCTCGTCGGGCTCGGCGCCCGGCGCGTCGAACTCGTCGACACCCTGATCGCGGCGGCCGTCGGCTGCGGACTGCCCGTGGAGCAGCCGACCGCGACGATGATCATGGTGTGCGGGGCCGCCGCCACCCAGGTCGCCGTCCTGTCCCTCGGCTCGATCGTCACTGCCCAGCGGATCCCCGTCGGCGGCGAGGCCATCGACCACGCGATCGTCCAGCACCTGCGCCACGCGCACGAGCTGATGCTCCCCAGCCAGGCCGTCCGCCCGCTCCAACTGGCCCTGCACGGCAACGGCATCACCGCCGAGGGCCCCGCCTCCACCCTCATCCACGGCCGCGACGTGGCCACCGGACTCGCCCGCTCCGTCCACGTGGACACCGCCGCCGTCCGCGACGCCATCCACACCCCGCTGACCGCCGTGCTCGACGGCATCGGCAAGGTGCTGCGCGACTGCCCGCCGGACCTGGTGGCGGACCTGACGGACCGGGGGATCATGATGGTGGGTGGCAGCGCCCTGCTGCCGGGCCTGGACCAGATGCTCCGCGACGCCACCGGGATGCCCGTGGCCATCGCGGAGCGCCCCGACATCTGCGCGGTGCTGGGCCTCGGCATGATGCTCGAAGGGAAGATCTCCCCCATGGTTCTGAACCCGCTGGCCGGATGACGCACACCGGACCGCCTCCCGGGGACGGGGAGGACATCGCCCGGCAGGTCGCCAGTCTGCCCGTCCTCCTGGAGGCGGTCCTCAACGTCGGTTCCGAACTCGAACTGCGGACCACCCTCCAGCACATCGTGGACTCGGCGACCGAGCTGTGCGGAGCCCGGTACGGAGCGCTCGGGGTCGTCGACCCCGAGCGCGTCCGGCTGACCGGACTGTTCTCCTCCGGCATGACCGAGGCCGAGGGCGCCGCGATCGGCCGGCTGCCGGACGGCCGCGCCGGCCTGCTCGGCGCCCTCATCGCCGACCCGCGCCCGCTGATGCTCGACGACCTCACCCAGGACCCCCGATCGGCCGGCTTCCCGCCCGGACACCCCCCGATGCGCGGATTCCTCGGCGTTCCCATCCGGGTCCACACGGAGGTCTTCGGCAACCTCTACCTCGCCGACAAACGGAGCGGCCGCGCCTTCACCGACGAGGACCTGGCGCTGCTGCGCGTACTGGCCTCGCAGGCGGGGATAGCGATCGGCAACGCCCGGCTGTACGAGACCGCGCGCCGCCGGGAGCGCTGGATCGAGGGCGCCGCCGCCGTGACCACGACCCTGCTGGCGGGCCGGCCGGCGGCCGACGCGCTGATGTGCGTGGCGGAACGGGCGCGGCTCCTGGCCGACGCGGCGGCCGGGGTCGTCCTCCAGCCGACCCCGGAGGGCGGCATGGAGATCGTGGCCGCCTCCACGCAGGGGGACCCCGGGGACCTGGTCGGCACGGCCATCGCGCCGGGCTCGGCGGTCCTGAAGCAGCTCCTGGGCGGCGAACCGGTCTTCATAGAGGACTCGGCGACGGACCCCCGGATGACCACGCACGTGCGCGAACGCTTCGGCCCCAGCATGATGCTGCCCCTGCAGAGCGGCGGCCAGCTGATCGGCACGCTCGCCCTGCCGCGCGCCCGCGGCGGCCCCGCGTACGACGCGGTGGACCGGCTGCTGGCCTCCCAGTTCGCCTCCCAGGCCGCGCTGGCCCTCGTACTGGCGGACGCCCAGCACGACCGCGAGCAGCTGGCCGTCTACGAGGACCGCGACCGCATCGCCCGCGACCTCCACGACCTCGTCGTCCAGCGGCTGTTCGCGACGGAGATGATGCTGGAGAGCACCCGGCGCCGCTCCTCGAACGCCCCGTCCGGCGACACGGTGGGCGAGGAGCTGAGCCGGGCGGTGGACGAGCTCGACTCGACCATCCAGGAGGTCCGCACGGCCATCTTCGCCCTCCAGCAACCGCCGACTGACGCCCCGACGACCTTCCGCGGCCGGGTCCTGCGGGAGACCGGCGGAGCGGCGGTCCTGCTGGGCTTCCAGCCGTCGGTGCACTTCGCGGGCACGGTGGACGCCCTCCTCTCGGAGCCGGTCGCGGCCGACCTCCTCGCCGCCCTGCGCGGCGCCCTGGCCGCGGCGCACCGCCGCTCGGAGGTCACCTCCATCGAGGTCGAGGTCGACGCGGTCCCCACCCGGGTCCGCCTCACCGTCTCCGACGACGGCCGCACCGACACGGGGACTCGGGGCACGACCCTCACGTGGGAATCGCCCCTGTAGCGGAAACGCGCGGGCACTTGGCCACCGGACCGTCCGCGTACACATGATCGACCCCGATTCCATCGGGGGCGCACACGTGTCAGTTGGATTCGGCCGGGAGTGGGACCAGCAGGTGAAGACCCTGATGGGCCGCCTCTCGGGACCCCGACGGCCAGGCCTCCATCAGCAGCGCGGTCAGCCAGTGGCAGGCGCACATCGACGACTGGGTGAAGGCCTTCGCCGTGCTCGACGAAGGCGTCAGGACCGCCCTCGCCTCCGCCGTCGTCGACAGGAACCGCGACCTCCTGGGCAAGGGCGACGAGACGCTCAACGGGTTCAACGCCCATCCCGAGACCGACCTACGGGCACGTGGGCGCCTACGGGCGGGCCGAGGGATTCGCCGGCGCCGAGGGCCAGCTCGGTGCCCGTGCGGGCAAGGACGGGGTCACCCTCAACGCGAAGGGGTTCACCGGGGCGGAGGGCTCCGGCCCCGGAGGCGCGGAGGTCTGCGGGATCGGCGTCGGCTCGACGGCGGAGGGCTGGTACGGTCCGGGTGCGGAGGCCGAACTGACCTTCGGCAAGGAAGACGACGGCAAATTCCACATCGGCGGCAAGGTGGGCCTCTCCCCCGGCGTCGGTGGCGCCGTGGGGCTCGCGTTCACCGTCGGTCCGGACAAGGCGGTGGATGCCGCCGGCGACGCGGCCGACGCGGTCGGCGACTTCGCCGGCTCCGTCACGGACACCGTCGGCGGCTGGTTCGACTGATGTACGACCCCCTGGCAGGAAGGCCCGAGGTGCCCACGACGCTGCCGGTCCCGATCGAGTTCAGCCTCCCGGAGGGCTGGCGCCCCGCGCCCCTGGACGAGACCGCCGCCGCCGGCGTGGCCTTCGTCGCCCTGCGCCCCGAACCGGACGCGGGATTCACCGCCAACATCACCGTCGCCGGGGACTTCCGGCCGGACGCGGCGACACTGGACGACATGGCCGACGAGTCGGTGGAGCGGCTTCGCGAGGCCGCCGGGTCCGTGGTGGTGGCCGGACGCCGCGAGATCGGCACCGCGGACGCACCCGGCCTGGCGCAGCGGCTGACCTTCTCGGCCGTCATCGACGGGACGCCCCGCGACCTCGTCCAGTCCCACGTCTACCTGGCGGTCCTGGACCTCGCCGACCGGCACCAGCGCGCGGTGATCCAGCTGGTCCTGACCGCCACCGCGGACCAGCACGACCGAGTCCTGGGCGACTTCCAGGACTTCCTGCGCACGGTCCGCCCGGACACCGCCGGGACGGCGTTGCGGTCCGTCACACCGCCGCGGAAGACAGGTTGACCCGATGGGCCTCTTCGACGAACTGACCGGCACCAAGCGCCCCGACAGCGGTGTCGCACCGCGTTCCGCACAAGAGGTCCGGGAGGCGCTGCTCGCGCTCAACGGGCCGGACGTGCCGTACCTGGTGCGCGCCGCCACCTCGGCGGAGGGCGCCGACCTGGTGGCCGAGTGGCGGATCCTGGAGCCGGCCTGGCTCACCTTCTTCGCCAGGACCCAGCTGGACCGGACGCTCAAGACCCGGATGCGCCTGGCCCCCGGGAACCACGAGGTGCGTACGGTCGACGAGCAGTGGGAGATCACCTGGGTCGGCGGCACCCCCAGTCTGGCGGCGTCGCGCGAGTACTCCCGCGGGCAGGTGACCGCGGTCTCGCGTCGCTGGGAGATCGGGCGGGGGGACGACGGCAAGCTGGAGAAGACGGAGACCTTCCGCTTCGATCCCGCGGACATGAAGGATCCCCTGCGGGACGCGGTCCTCGGTGCCGGATGGACCTGGCGCGGAGTGGCCTTCGGCAAGCTCTGACGGCGAGGCGCCGTGCCGGGCGGCGCCACCCCGGTGAACCTCGAGGGGCCTAGCACTAGGGTGACCGCGTGACGACCCGCCTCTCGGCCCGCGCGGCCATCGCCTCCGCCACCGACCCCGGCAGCTTCACCGAACTCCCCTCCCCGCCAGGGGACTCCGCCCCCGACGGCCCCCTCGGCTGGGCCGGCTACGACGACTCCCGCGCCCGCGCCGCGCAGCGGACCGCCGAGGACGAGTCCGTCGTCACCGGCACCGCCCGCATCGGCGGCCACCCCGCCACCGTGATCGCCTTCGAGTTCGGCTACCTCGGCGGGTCCCTGGGCCACCGCACCGGGGACCTCCTGGAGGCCGCCCACACCCACGCCCGCACCCACCGCCTCCCCCTGGTCTCCCTCATCGCCACCGGCGGCTCCCGCATGCAGGAGGGGATGCTCGCGCTGACCCAGCTCCAGCGCGTGGCCCGCCAGTGCGTCCTCACCCGCGCCACGGGCCTCCCGCAGATCGCCGTGCTGCGCGACCCCACCACCGGCGGCGGCTGGGCCACCCTCGGTGCGGGGGCCGACGTGATCCTCGCGCTGCCGGGGGCGCAGGTCGGCTTCGCCGGGTCCCGGGTGCGGCCGGCGGACGCGGACCCGGCGGCCTACACCGCCGAGGGGCAGTACGCCGCCGGGCACGTGGACGCCGTCGTCCCCGCCGCGGAGCTGCCCCCGACCCTGGCGGCCTGGCTACGCCTGTTCGCCGCGCCCCGCTCCCCCGGGCCGGTGGCACCTCCCGCCGCGCTGGCCGCAGTGGCGCCGCCGGCCACCGGCTGGGACGCCGTCCGCCTGGCCCGGGATCCCGCCCGGCCGCGCGCGGGGCGGTACCTGGACGCGTACTTCGAGCTCCGCCTGCCCCTGTCGGGCGACCGCGCGGGCGGCACGGACCCCGGGATGCTGTGCGGTTTCGGACTCCGGCAGGGCCGGGCCGTGGCGTACGCCGCCCAGTGCGGCACCGCCACCCGCCCGGCGGGGTACCGCACCGCGGCCAGGGTCGTCCGGCTCGCGGACCGGCTCGGCATCCCGGTGCTCACCCTGGTTGACACCCCCGGCGCGGCCAACGACGCCGCCGCCGAACACGCGGGCGCGGGCCCGGCCATCGCCGACGCCTTCGCGGCGCTCGCCACGGCCACGGTCCCCGTCACCACCCTCCTCATCGGCGAGGGCGGCTCGGGCGGCGCCCTCGCCCTGGCCGCGCCGGGCAACACCTGGGTCACCCCGGACAGCTACTTCTCGGTGATCGCCCCCGAACTGGCGGCGGCCATCCTCAAGCGCCCCCCGGAGTCCGCCCCGGCGACGGCGGACCAACTGCGCATCCGCCCCCAGGACCTGGTCGCCCTGGGCGTGGCCCGCGGCATCGTCTCCCCGAAGCCCACGGAGGGCTCAGAGGACCCGGAGACGGCCTAGCGCTCCCGGCTGCGCGCAGGCAGCTTCACGTCCACCCGGTAGAGCCGGGTGGTCTGCTGCGCCGGCCCGTTGTCGTCGCCGACCAGCGGCAGCACCGCCGGCGGTGACGAGCAGGCCGGATCGGGCGAACCGGCCCCCACCCCCGCATCCGCCCCCGCCCCGCCCCCGTCTCAGGCCTGCGGCGACCGCGCGTCGTAGCGGGCGAAGCCGCGCCAGCGGGCGGCCAGCAGCGCCAGCACCAGGACGCAGCCGAGCCCGCCTCCCGTGATCGCGACGGCCGGGGAGGTGAGATCGGCGGCGGTCCCGGCGAGGAAGTCCCCGAGCCGGGGCCCGCCGGCGACGACCACGATGAAGACGCCCTGGAGGCGGCCGCGCATGTCGTCGGGGGTCGCGGCCTGGAGCATGGTGGTGCGGAACACCATCGAGACGGTGTCGGCGCACCCGGCCAGGGCCAGGAAGAACAGCCCGAGCCAGAGGTTGCGGGTCAGCCCGAACACGGCGATGGCCAGCCCCCACGCGGCGACGGAGAGCAGGATCGCCACCCCGTGCCGGCGGATCCGCCCCTGCCAGCCGGAGAACAGCCCGCCGAGGAGCGACCCGACGGCGGGGGCGGCCACGAGCAGGCCGACCGTCCTGGCGTCGCCGCCGTACCAGAGCACGGCGATGGCCGGGAACAGCGCCCTCGGCTGGGCCAGCACCATGGCGGCCAGGTCGGAGAAGAAGGTCATCCGGATGTTGGGCCGGGTCCCGAGGAAGCGCAGGCCGTCGAGTACGGAGGCCCGCCCCTTGCGGCCCTCCTCCCGGTCCGGCCGCATCGACGGCAGCCGCCACATCGCGTAGAGGGCGGCGCCGAAGGTGACGACGTCGATCAGGTAGGCGGCCTGGTAGCCCCACCAGCCGACGATGACCCCGCCCAGCATCGGGCCGACGGTCATGCCGAAGGTCATCGTCACGGAGTTCAGCGCGTTGGCGGCGGGCAGCTGCTCGACGGGCAGCAGCCGGGGGATCATCGCGGAGCGGGCCGGCCCGTTGAGCGCCCCGCACAGGGACTGGAGCGCGACGACCGCGTACAGCAGCCAGACCCGGTGGTAGTCCAGGAGCGCGGCGCCGGCCAGGGCGATCGACAGGCCGGTCAGGCCGAGCGAGCTGAAGAGGCCGAGCTTGCGGCGGTCGATCGTGTCGGCGACGGCTCCGCCGTAGAGGCCGAAGGCGACGAGCGGGACCAGCGAGAAGAGTCCGACCAGTCCGACGGAGAAGCTGGAGCCGGTGATCTCGTAGACCTGGAGCGAGATCGCGAGGGCGGTCATCGCCTGGCCCAGCCAGGAGATGGTGCCGCCGACCCACAGCCGCCGGTAGTCGGGGGAGGTTTTCAGCGGGGTGAGGTCGGCGAATATGCGGTTCTTGGGGCGGGTGGACGGTGCTGGAGCGGTCGTACGAGTCACAACGGATGATAACCAGCCGCCGGTCCGGGCCCGGCGGATCCGGCCCCGGCTTCACGCACGCGCAACAGTCGCCCCACTCGGAACGGGGGCCCCGCGGCCGGATGTTCCTTGCCGCTAACCCGCCACCATCACCGGACATTTGACCGAATAGACGTGCGCTCCTCGCCTGGAGTTCAGCTCATGATGAAAAGACTCGTATGTCCAGGGAGGCGTAGTGATCGAACCTGGCACCAGCACCACGAGCACCGCTCAACCGGGCGTGACCGATCCGGTCCACCCGCTCACCGTGGGAGTCGAGGAGGAGTTCCTCCTGGTCGACGCCCGCACCCTGCGGGTGGTCCCGGCCGCCCCGCTCGTCCTCTCCACCGCCGCCGGGCTCCCCCAGGAACTGCACGCCGAGGGCACGCGTTACCAGGTGGAGATCTCCACCCCGGTCGCCGACTCGGCCGTCATCCTGCGCAGGGAGCTCGCCGCGCTGCGGCGCACCCTGGCGCGGGCGGCCCGCGCCCACGGCTGCCGGCTGCTGGCCGCGCCCTCGCCGGTGCTCGCCGTGGAGGGCCCGCTCCACCTGACCGACGACGAGCCGCGCCAGCGCGAGCAGCACCGGCGCTTCGGCGCGCTCACCGACACCCTCGTCAGCTGCGGCCGGCACATCCACATCGGCACCCTCGACGTGGACACGGCGGTCTCGGTGTCCAACCGGGTCAGACCCTGGCTGCCCACGCTGATCGCGCTGGCCGCCAACTCGCCGTTCTGGGGAGGCCGCGACACCGGCCACGCCAGCTGGCGGGCGATGGCCTGGGCGGGCTGGCCCTCGGCGGGCCCGCCCCCGCACTTCACCTCCACTGCCCACTTCCGGCGCTCGGTACAGACCCTGCTCGGCTCGGGGGCGGCCCTCGACACCAAGATGGTCTACTGGGACCTGCGCCCGTCGGGGAACTGGCCGACGCTCGAATTCCGGGCTCCAGACATGTCCCCCGACATCGACTCGGCCATCCTCCAGGCAGAACTGGCCCGTGCCCTGGTCGCGACGGCCCTGCGCGAGATCGCCGAGCAGCGTCCCGACCCGCCCGTACGGGACGACGTACTGCGCCTCGCGCGCTGGCGGGCGGCCCACGACGGCCTGGAGGGCTTCGGCCTGGACCCGTACACGGGCATCGAGCTCCCGGCTGCTGACCTGGCGGAGGCCCTGCTCGATCTGGTGGCCCCCGAACTGGCCGCCTCCGGGGACCTCGACCACGCGGCGAAGACCCTGGCGGGCCTGTTGCGCGACGGCTCGGGCGCCCACCGCCAGCGCACGGCCTTCGCCCGCCGCGGTGACCTGACGGACGTCCTGCGCCACCTGGCCGACGAGACGGAGGCCTGCTAGCCCGTCCGCCCCTTCCGGATCTTGCCGGGGCCGCACCGCCCGGATGCGCCGGAGCCTGGGCCGGGACCGCAGGTGCGCGCGTTCGCGTACGTGCGGCTCACGGCGCGGGGGCGCACGTCAGTGCGCCCCGCGCCGGTCGGCAACCAGCCAGAAAGGGCCTGCTTGTGCCTCTCCGCGGGCGCGGGTGCGGGGCTATGCTGCGGACAGAACGTCCCCGTTCCAGACCCTGACGGCGCGTTGTCTGCCACAGATCTCCGCGTCGCGGCACGGACTGCGGTCCATCCGCCCCGGCGCATCCGAGGGCATGACCCGTCCCCCGTCCTGGAATTCAGGCTGCCGGACCGGCCTCCGCCCACCGCGCGCGTACGTCCGTACCGGGACGTGCCTGGAGGGGCCGGGGAATTCGGCGCCGAGGGGTGCTGCCCGGCTGGTCCCGAACCGAGGCACCCCATCATGCGTGTCCCCGATCCGAACGCCCACCCGTACGATCCGAGCCGCCGGATGCTGATCGCTCCGGCCGGTGAACTCGACGTTTCCACCGTCCACTCGCTGCGCGAGTCGCTCGCGCGATGCCTGTCCGACGGCGTCCGTACCGTCGACATCGACCTGTCCGCCGTCACCTTCTGCGACTGCAGCTGCCTGGGCATCCTCCTCTCCTCGTGGTGGCGCATCACGGCGGCCGGAGGAACCCTGCGCCTGCACCACCCGCCTCCCGTACTGGTCCGGATGATCGACATCACCCGTTCCGGATTCCTGCTCGGTGACCGTCCCGCTCCCGCCGTCCCCGCCGCCCTGGGCGGTGTGCTGTGACGGACATCTCGCCCCTGGGGCGCGCGCAGGAAGGTCTCCGCGGGGGGCCCTTCGGCCCGGACGACATGACCGCGATCCGGCTGCGCCGGCTGAACCGGTGGCAGGCCGAGGGACTCAAGGAAGACGTGGCGGACCTGTACGTCGAGTCCTCCCACCCGGCGGCGGGTACGGCCAACAGCAGCCGGGAGGCCTTCCTGCACCGCCTCACGGGCGATGTCCGGCGGCCCGGATTCGCCATGCTGGTGGCGGAGCGGACCACCCTGCTGGGATGCGTCTTCGGCTTCCCGCTGAGGCGTGACGGCTCCTGGTGGAGGGGGCTGCTCGGGCCCCTTCCCCGGGACATCGAACAACTCACCGCCTCCGGGCACGTCTTCGCCATCACCGCAGTCGTGGTCGCCCCGCACGAACAGGGCCTGGTGCTCGGCCGGCGGCTGCAGGAGCGGCTGCTGGACGACCATCGCGCCTCGCTCGGCGCCACCCTGGTCCCCAGGTCGGACGTCAGGATCCTGGCGGCCTTCCGGTCCTGGGGATGGCAGGAGGTCGGCGAGGTCCACCGGCCGCCCGGCACGGCGCTGCTCCGGGCGCTGGTGCTGCCCCTCGGGAGGGCGCCGGCCACCATGCCCGGCCCGGGGTTCCCTGCCGGGACCCGGCGGCCGGAGCTGTGACGGGCGGCCGGGCGGCCCGGATCCGGGTACTGGTGGCCGAGCACGCGGCCCGGCGCGGCGCACGGATCGCCGTGGCGGACGTGTGCACGGCCGCGGTGGCCGCGCTCCCGATAGACGGCGCGGGAGTGTCGGCCATGTCCAAGGCCTCGCCCGGCCATCCGCTGTACTCCACCGGCCCGTTGAGCGAGCGGGTCGAGGAACTCCAGCTCACGCTGGGCGAAGGCCCCTGTCCGGACGCCTTCGCCCTGGGGTCTGCCGTCCTGGCACCCGACCTGCGGGCCGCCGGGGAACGGCTGCGCTGGCCCGTGTTCGCCCTGGAAGCCGTCACCGCCGGTGCGGTGGCGGTGTTCGCGTTCCCCCTGCGGATCGGTGCGATCAGTCCCGGAGTACTTGGCCTCTATTCCGGTGTGCCGGTCGAGCTGGACCCGGGGGAACTGGCCGATGCCATGGTGTTCGCCGACACCGCCACGCTCCTGCTCCTCGGCGCCCGGATCAACCGGGCCGACGGGTCGCCGGAGGACCTCGGCGGCTACCGGGCCGAGATCGACCAGGCCACCGGCATGCTCGCCGTGCAGCTCGGTGTGCGCATCGAGGAGGCGTTCGTCCGCCTGCGCGCCTACGCCTACTCCCACGAGCAGCGGCTCGCCGACGTGTCGGCCGACCTGGTGGCCCGCCGGCTGCGGTTCGGGCCGGATGAGGATGAGTACGCCGATGCCGGTTCCGATCTCGGTTCCGGTGCCGATGCGGGCGCGGGCGCAGACGAGGACGAGGACGAGGACGAGCAAGAGGACCGGAGCGCCCCCGACGATGCCTGACAACCGAAGGTGTACACGATGAATGAGCAGCTCCTGGCCAAGGCATTCGTCGAACTGGCGGACAACTTGGTCGCGGACTTCGACCTGATCGACTTCCTTCGCATGCTGACCGACAGATGCGTCGGCATTCTCGACGTGAGCGCCGCCGGCGTGCTCCTCGCGGACCGCAACGGCGAACTCCACGTGATGGCCGCCTCCGACGAACGGGTGCGCCTGCTCGAACTGTTCCAGCTCCAGAACGACGAAGGCCCGTGCCTGGAGTGCTTCCACACCGGCGCACCCGTCACCATCCCGGACCTGAGCACGGAATCCGCCCGCTGGCCGCGCTTCACCGCGCAGGCCCGCCACAGCGGGTACTCGGCGGTCCAGGCCCTGCCGATGCGCCTGCGGGACGAGGTCGTCGGAGCGCTGAACCTGTTCCGCACCCTCCCGGGGCCCTTCGATCCGGCCGCCACCCGCATCGCCCAGGCCCTGGCCGACGTGGCCACCATCAGCCTCCTGCAACAGCGCTCCTCCCAGGAGAGCATCGTGCTCAACGAGCAGTTGCAGACGGCGTTGAACAGCCGGGTGCTGATCGAGCAGGCCAAGGGCAAGCTCGCCGAACGCCAGGGCATCGGCATGGAGGAGGCCTTCAGCGCGCTGCGCAGCTACGCCCGCGCGCACAACCGGCGGCTGTCCGACCTGGCCGGCGCCTTCGTCGACGGAACCGAACCGCTCGCCGGGCTGGTCACCTGACCGTCAGCCCGTTTCCTCACGGCCTCCGGTCGCGGTCACCGCCCCGGTCGCGGTCGCGGTCCCGGCCGCGGTCCCGGCGGTCCTCACGGCTCCGGCGGCCGCGGTGCTGCCTGGCGTAGCGGCGGTCCCAGCGGTGCTGCTGGTCCCGGTGGTCGCGGTAGTCGCCGTAGTCCTCGTAGCCGTGATGGTCGTCGTAGCCGCGGTGATCGTCGTGGCGGTGATCGTCGTAGCCGCGGTGATCTCCGGGATGGTCGCCCTGACGACCCGCCCTGCCCCGACGTCCGCGGTGCACCAGGGCGAAGAGCAGGATCGCGGCGGCCACCCACAGCAGGTGGTTGAGGTAGCCGAAGAGGAACAGGGCCACCAGGAGCACGAGAAGCACGACGGACACGAGCGGTCCCTTCCACAGCGGAACAGGTCATCGCTGCCGGGGACCGGGGCCTCATCCAGCAGCGTAGCCCCGCCGGGGGCCCGGCGACAGCCGTCGGGCCCCATTGACAGCCGCCACCGCCCGGGCGTTGACTGACACGGACGGCGTTGGGCCGTAGCGCCCCGGACAGTTCCGGAGCCAGGCCTTCAACCCTCCGCTTCGCCCGGACCCCGCGGAACGCAGGTACCACCCCCCCTGTGTCCGCTGTGCAGGTCCCGGCCGAGCCCTTCCGGATTCTTCTCCTCCTGCCGGCACCAACACGCCATCGAACGAGGAGAGTCGACGGGTATGCAGCACAACGACTTACGAGCCGGGAACAGCTGGGGGCCTCCGTGTCCAGGTCCGTGATGATCATCGCGGCTCTCGTCGCCGCGGTCCTCGTCGCCGTGACGGCCGTCCTCCTGGCCACGCTCGGCCACCACCGGATCGGGCGCGGTCTCAAACGGCGCTTCGGCCCCGAGTACGAACGCCTCGTGATCCGCCACGAAGGCGACACCAAGGCCACGGACCGGGAACTCGGCGAACGCCTGAAACAGCACGGCTCCGTCAGGGCACGGCCGCTCTCGTCGGCTTCCCGGGAGCAGTACGCGGCCCAATGGGCCGGGATCCAGAAGCGGTTCGTCGACTCCCCGCGGGATGCGGTCGCCGAGGCCGACGCGCTGCTGGCGCGGTTGACCTCGGACCGGGGCTTCCCGGCCGACGGGCCGTTCGAGGAGCGGCTCGCCGCGCTCTCCGTCCACCACGCGCAGCACGTAGACGGTTACCGCGGCCTGCACGGAGCCGCCCACGGCCGGGGCAGCACCGAGGAGTTCCGCAGGGCCATGACCGGGGCGGGCGAGCTCTTCGACGCACTGGTCGCACCGCATCCGGCCGACTCGGGCCGGCACCGTCCGCAGCGTCACCACGCCGGGGGAGGCGGCACGCGATGACGTACGACCAGGAACGCGCACGGCAACTCCCGCCCCCCGTCCCGCTCCCCGGGCGGCACGATCCGCGCGGCGGCCCGGGCCCCCGCCCCCTGCCCCCCGAGCGACCGTCCGAGGCCCGCACGGAGATCCCGGCCTACGTGTCGCTGCTCGCGCAGAGCGACCGGGACCGGCTGACCCTGCGCCTCCAGCACGCCCTCGGCACCTTCGTCCGGAGCCCGCGCGAAGCCGTCGACGAAGCCGACACCGCCTTCGCCGACGCCACCACCCGCGTGACGGCCGCGCTCGTGGAGCGCCGTCGCGCCATCGACTCCGCCCACCGGAACCTCGGATCCGGAGCCGAGACCGAAGACCTGCGCCTCGCCCTGCGCCAGTACCGGGAGATCACCCTGAGGCTGCTGCGCATGTGAGCACCCCTGCTCCGATCGGCCCCTGACCGCCGGTGGGGACGGCCCATCCTCCCCGATGAGCCGCCCCGCCGGCATCTCGTCGTCGCCGCGCGGACGAAGCGCGCGGCCCGGAACCGTGGCCGCCGCCCCCTTGCCCTTCCACGGCCGGCCCGCCCCGAACCATCGAGCCGAGGAGACGCGTGCCCATGACGCACGTAGCCATGCCCAGCATCCGACGCACGTACCCTCACGACGACGCCCCGGACACCGCGGCCCTGTTCCGCCTCATCTCAGCGCTTCCGGACGGCCCGCAGAAGGCCGCGCTGCGCCAGGAGGTGGTGTGCGCCTGGATGCCGATGGCCACACGGCTCGCCCGGCGGTTCAGCAACGGCAAGGAACCCTTGGAGGACCTCCGGCAGGTCGCCCAACTGGGCCTGGTGAAGGCGGTGTCCCGCTTCGACCCGGATTTCGGCTCCGCCTTCGAGGCCTTCGCCATCCCGACGATCATCGGCGAGGTGAAACGGCACTTCCGCGACAACCTGTGGGCGGTGCACGTGCCGCGGCGGGTCCAGGAACTGCGCATCCAAGTGCGTGCGGCCGACCGGGAACTACGCCCCACGCTCGACCCCCATGGCCACGCGACGGCCGAGATCGCCGCGGCGACCGGCCTGACCGAGCAGGAGGTACGGACGGGCCAGGCGGCTCTGCACAGCTTCACCACCCTGTCCATCGAGGGCGCGCGCGGTCCCTACGAGGGCGAGGACCAGCTGGCCGAAACCCTCGGCTGCGCGGAGCCCGGCTTCGACCGGATCATCGACCGGGAGGCGCTCCGCCCCCTGCTGCGCGCACTGCCCGAACGCGACCGGCGGATCCTCTACCTGAGGTTCTTCCGCGATATGAACCAGAGCTGCATCGGCGAGGAGCTGGGCCTGTCCCAGATGCACGTCTCCCGCCTGATCCGCCGCATCTGCGAAACCCTCCGCGACCAGGTGATGTCGGACGCCGCCTGACTCGGGTGCGGGCGTCACGCGGGAGTGAACAGTTCCGCCGCCAGGGCCCGGGTGGGCACGGGGATGGCGTTCGCCGTGCACCAGGACAGAAGGAGCGACAGCGGCAGGCCGTCGGTTCGTACCAGGGCGGCCAGTTGGGCGGCCGTGGGCGGCCGGTCGGCTTCGAGCAGGTGGAGGTAGCGTCCGCGGGCGCGCGTCCTGGCGGTCTCGTAGCGGTCCAGTTCGGTGCGCCAGCCGGCCCCGAGCGCCGGCTCGACGGCTGGAAAGCCCCATTGGCCGCGGAAGAGTTCTCCGGCGTGCCGGACGGCCTCGGTGAGCAGTGCGGCGGGCAGCCGTGCCGCCTCCAGTCGGCCCAGGCCCTCGCGGACGAGACGGCGCAGTTGGTGGCCCGCGCCGCGGCGGGCCGGGAGCGACGCCCTGGCCGAGCAGGAGGGCGACGGCCCGGGCCCGGCCGGCCATCACGGCTGCGTCCCCCGCCGACCCGACCCGTGCGCACCCCCTCGCAGGAGATACCGCCGCCGTCGGGGGAGCTCCGGGTTCCGGTCGCCTCCCTGGTCGCCGCCGCGACGGCGACCGCCGGCGATCCGGGTGCCTGACGTAAGGCCGCCGCCGTACGCCGGCCGGCGGGGCGGACGGCCTCACGGTTGCCGGTGAAACCGGCGGTCCCGCTGCACCGTCCGTGTCCGCGGACCGGCCGTGGACCGGCCGCGCGCCGACGGCTGCGGCGGGCGTGGCGGCACGACCCGCGGCGGGGGCAAGCGTCGCCGGTGATGGCGCGACAGCACCCGGACATGCCAAAGCCGCAGATGAGAACGATTCTTCACCTGCGGCTCGCAGTGGGGCGGGTGGGACTCGAACCCACGGCCGACGGATTATGAGTCCGCTGCTCTAACCGGCTGAGCTACCGCCCCTTCACGGCGTGGCGCGTACATGTGTGCGCGCCGTCTGCCGCAGCATAGCCGCTCATACGATCTCCTGCCTCGGATGCCTCGCATGATCGGCTTCGCCTGCCCAGAGAGACCGCGCCGAGCCCTGCCCGGTTGCGAACAGAGGGCAAAAAAGAAAGAGGACCCACCCGGGGCCCTCGTTCCTTCTTGCTCCCCCGACTGGACTCGAACCAGTAACCTGCCGATTAACAGTCGGCTGCTCTGCCAATTGAGCTACAGGGGACCGCGCTCCCCCGACTGGACTCGAACCAGTAACCTGCCGATTAACAGTCGGCTGCTCTGCCAATTGAGCTACAGGGGATTGCTGCGTTGCACCGAACAGCCCACCTCCGGCCTTGGCCAGGGGGCGAGCGCCCGTTGCGAGTCATAGATTAGCGCAAGCAGGGGGGTGCTCCGCCAATCGGTATCGACAGCAGGCCGGGCACCACACGACGAAGGGTGGCAGGCATGCGGTACAAGGTCACGTTCGCGGTCGGACTGGCCCTCGGGTACGTGCTCGGGACCCGGGCCGGACGCGAGCGGTATGAACAGTTGAAGAAGTCCGCGCGCGAGCTCGCGCAGAACCCGGCGGTGCGCAACGCCGCCGAGAGCGCTGGTCAGAGCGGGCGGGAATTCGCCGGGAAGGCCTTCGCCGCGGTCAGCGGCAAGGTGGGCGACGCGGTGCCCGATTCCCTTGCGGGGCGGGTACGGGGCCTGCGCGCCCGGGTCGGCGGCGGTGGCGCGGGCGAGGACGACTGGGGCACCAGCAACACCTGAGCAGTATCCGGACCACACCTGACGGCAGCCGGGCCGGCGGGCCCGGCCGGGGTCCCGGCCGGGCTCCGCCGTCGCCCCGGGCGGGTCCCGCGGGGGTCGGCGCGGTCGCGTTCGCGCAGACGTGCGGCAGAATTCTCCGCATGGGGATAGTCGCCGGGCTGGACAGTTCTTCCGCCTTCACTCGCATCGTGGTCTGTGACACCGAGACGGGCGCCGTGCTGCGCCAGGGGTACGCCCCCCATCCGCAGCCCACCGGCGAGTCCCTGCCTCACGAGACCGACCCGCAGGCCTGGCTGCTCTCGCTCGGCGAGGCCGCCGGCGGCGGGCTCCTCGAAGGGGTGCAGGCCATCGGCGTCTCGGCCCAGCAGCACGGTCTGCTGCCGCTGGACGCGCAGGGCGGCCTCGTCCGCCCCGCCCTGATCGGCAACGACAAGCGCGGCCAGGTCGCCGCCGCCGACCTGATCGAGGCGCTGGGCGGCCGCCAGGCCTGGGCCGAGGCCGTCGGCTCCGTCCCCCATTCGGCGCAACCCGTCGCGAAGCTCGCCTGGCTGCGCCGGACCGAGCCGGAAGCGGCCCGGCGGGTCGCCGTGGTGATGGCCCCGCACGACTGGCTCGTGTGGCAGCTGCTGGGCCGCCCGGCCCGGCGCACCACCGACCGGGGCGGCGCCTCCGGCACCGGGTACTGGTCCGCGGCCACCGGCACCTACCGCCCCGACCTCGTCGAGCTCGCGCTCGGCCACCGGGCGCTGCTGCCCGAGGTGCTCGGCCCGGCCGAAGCCGCCGGGACCACGCCCGAGGGGCTCCTGATCTCCGCCGGAACCGGCGAGACCATGGCCGCCGCGCTCGGACTGGGCATGGGACCGGGCGACGCCGCGGTCTCGCTGGGCGCGTCCGGGTCGGTGATGGCGGTGCACCACGAGGCGCTGTCGGAGCCGGGCGGGCTGATCACCTCGCTCGCCGACGCCGCCGGGATGCACCTGCCGGTGGTGAACACGCTGAACGCCGTACGGGCCCTGCGCGGCACCGCCGAACTGCTGGGCACCGATCTGGAGGGGCTGAGCGAGCTCGCGCTGAAGTCGACCCCGGGCGCGCACGGACTCGTACTCCTGCCGTACCTGGAGGGTGAGCGGACCCCGAACCTGCCGCACACCGCCGGGACCCTGTCGGGGCTGAGGCGGGACTCCATGAAGCCGGAGCACCTGGCCCGGGCCGCCTTCGAGGGCATGCTGTGCGGGCTGGTGGACGCGCTCGACGTGCTGCGCAGCCGCGGGGTCGAGGTCCGCCGGGTGTTCCTGCTGGGCGCGGCGGCCGAGCTGCCCGCCGTGCAGGCCTTCGCACCGGGTCTGTTCGGTACGCAGATCGTCGTACCGGCTCCGGCCGACTACGCGGCGCTGGGCGCGGCCCGGCAGGCGGCATGGGCCCTCGGTGTGGCGCGCGGCACGCTGACCCCGGCCACCCCGCCCGTGTGGCCGGCGCCCACGGCCCAGCTCTTCGAGCCGGACGAGGAGTACCCGGCCTGGCGGGGCGTGCGCCAGCAGTACATCGCGACCCGGGACCAGATCCACCCCGGCGCGTTCCAGGCCGGGCCCGCCCGGCCCGGAGCGTAGGCCCCCGCCCCCGGACCCGCAGGTCACCGGCGTGCGGACCCCGAAACACCGGCCCCCGGGTTGTAGGCCCCGCGCCCCGGCCGACTACGCCTTTTGACCGGGCTTTGCGAAAACCGGTGGGGTTCGAGCCTCCGCTTGGCCGAAGATGGGGTGAACCCCCCTCGATCATGCCGACCGGAGCCTGCGCGTGCTCATACGACTCATGCGGACCCATCTGGGTCCGTACCGGAAACCGATCGCCCTGCTGGTGCTGCTGCAGCTGCTCCAGACCAGCGCGAGCCTCTACCTGCCCACGCTGAACGCCGACATCATCGACCACGGTGTCGTCAACGGTGACACCGGCTACATCCTGCGCTTCGGCGCGCTGATGCTCGGCGTCTCACTGGTGCAGCTCGTCTGCAACGCCGGTGCCGTCTACTACGGCGCCCGTACCGCCGCGGCCTTCGGCCGTGATGTCCGGGCCGCCGTCTTCGACCGCGTCCAGAGCTTCTCGGCGCGTGAGCTCGGCCACTTCGGCGCCCCATCGTTGATCACCCGTACGACGAACGACGTGCAGCAGATCCAGATGCTCGTACTGATGACCTTCACCCTGATGGTCTCGGCTCCGATCATGTGCGTCGGCGGCATCTTCATGGCGCTCTCGCTGGACGTGAAGCTGTCGGGCGTGCTGCTCGCCGTCGTTCCCGTCCTCGGCCTGTCGGTCGGCGCGATCGTGCTGCGGACGCGGCCGCTGTTCCGTGCGATGCAGACGCGGCTGGACACGGTCAACCGGGTCCTGCGCGAGCAGATCACCGGCAACCGGGTGATCCGCGCCTTCATCCGCGACGACTACGAGAAGGAGCGCTTCCGCGAGGCCAACGCCGACCTCACCGGTGTCTCGCTGGCGGCCGGAAAGCTGCTCGCCCTGATGTTCCCGACCGTCATAGTGGTCGTGAACATCTCCAGCGTCGCCGTCATCTGGTTCGGCGCGATGCGGATCGACAGCGGCGGCATGGAGATCGGCCAGCTGACGGCCTTCCTCGCCTACCTGATGCAGATCGTCATGTCCGTGATGATGGCCACCTTCATGTTCATGATGGTGCCGCGCGCCGAGGTCTGCGCCGAGCGCGTCCAGGAGGTCCTGGACACCGACTCAAGCGTGGTCCCGCCCGCCGATCCGGTCCGCAAGCTGCTCCGCCACGGCCGCCTGGAACTGCGCGGCGCCGACTTCCGCTACCCGGGCGCCGAGGCCCCCGTACTGCGCGGGGTCGACCTGGTGGCCCGCCCCGGCGAGACCACCGCGGTGATCGGCTCCACCGGCAGCGGCAAGTCCACGCTGCTCGGGCTGGTCCCCCGGCTGTTCGACGCGACCGGCGGCGACGTGCTCGTAGACGGCGAGGACGTCCGCCGCCTGGACCCGGACCTGCTCGCCAGGACCGTCGGCATGGTCCCGCAGAAGCCGTACCTGTTCTCCGGGACGGTCGCCACCAACCTGCGCTACGGGCGCCCCGACGCCACCGACGAAGAGCTGTGGCACGCGCTGGAGGTGGCGCAGGCCAAGGGCTTCGTCTCCGAGCTGGAGGGCGGGCTCGACGCCCCCATCGCCCAGGGCGGCACCAACGTCTCCGGCGGCCAGCGCCAGCGGCTCGCGATCGCGCGCACGCTCGTACAGCGCCCGGAGATCTACCTGTTCGACGACTCCTTCTCGGCCCTGGACTACGCGACGGACGCGGCGCTGCGCTCCGCGCTCGCCCGCGAGACCGAGGACGCGACCGTGGTCATCGTCGCCCAGCGGGTCTCCACGATCCGCGACGCGGACCGGATCATCGTCCTCGACGAGGGGCAGGTGGTGGGCGAGGGGCGCCACCACGAGCTGATGGCCGGCAACGAGACCTACCGGGAGATCGTGCTCTCCCAGCTGACGGAGGCGGAGGCGGCATGAGCGGTCCCGGAGGACGGATGATGATGGGACCGCCGACGACGCGGTCCATGGACTTCAAGGGCTCGGGCAAGCGGCTGCTGCGCGAGCTGGCGCGCGACCGGGCCAAGCTGTGGGGCATGGTCATCGCGGTCGTCGGCAGCGTCGCCGCGTCGGTGACCGGCCCGAAGATCCTCGGCAAGGCCACCGACCTCGTGTTCGCGGGGATCGTCGGCCGCCAGATGCCGGCGGGGATCACCAAGGAGCAGGCCCTGGAGGGGCTGCGCGCCAAGGGCCAGGGCGGGATGGCGGACATGCTGTCCGGGACCGCCTTCACCCCGGGCAAGGGCATCGACTTCGGTGCGGTCGGGGCGGTGGCGCTGTGGGCGCTGGGCGTGTTCACGCTCGCCGGTCTGCTGATGCTGGTCGCGACGAGGCTGTCGAACCACATCATGAACGGCACCGTGTACCGGATGCGCGAGGACCTGCAGGCCAAGCTCTCGCGGCTGCCGCTGTCGTACTTCGACCAGCAGAAGCGCGGCGAGGTGCTGAGCCGGGCCACGAACGACATCGACAACATCGGTCAGACGCTCCAGCAGACGATGGGCCAGCTGCTCAACTCCCTCCTGACGATCGTCGGCGTGCTGGCGATGATGTTCTGGATCTCTCCGCTGCTGGCTCTGGTCGCGCTGGTCACCATCCCGGTCTCGGGATTCGTGGCCACGAAGATCGGCAAGAAGTCGCAGCCGCAGTTCGTGGCGCAGTGGAAGTCCACGGGCGCCCTGAACGCGCACGTCGAGGAGATGTACTCGGGCCACACGCTGGTCAAGGTCTTCGGCCGGCAGAAGGAGTCCGCGGAGCTCTTCGCCGAGCAGAACGAGGCGCTGTACCGGGCTTCGTTCAAGGCGCAGCTGGTCAGCGGTGTCATGCAGCCGGTGATGCTGTTCATCTCGAACATCAACTACGTGCTCGTCGCGGTCGTCGGCGGTCTGCGGGTGGCCTCGGGCACCCTGTCGATCGGTGACGTCCAGGCCTTCATCCAGTACTCGCGCCAGTTCTCGATGCCGCTGACGCAGGTCGCCTCCATGGCGAACCTGGTGCAGTCCGGCGTCGCCTCCGCCGAGCGGGTCTACGAGCTGCTGGACGCGGCGGAGCAGGAGCCGGACGCCGAGGTCCCGGAGCGTCCGGAGGCGCTGCGCGGGCAGGTCACCTTCGACAAGGTCGCCTTCCGCTACGAGCCGGACAAGCCGCTGATCGAGAACCTCTCGCTGACGGTCCACCCCGGTCACACGGTCGCGATCGTCGGCCCGACCGGCGCGGGCAAGACCACGCTGGTCAATCTGCTGATGCGGTTCTACGAGGTCACGGGCGGGGAGATCGCCCTCGACGGCGTGGACATCGCGAAGATGACCCGCGAGGAACTGCGCGGCGGCATCGGCATGGTGCTCCAGGACACCTGGCTGTTCGGCGGCACCATCGCGGAGAACATCGCCTACGGTGCTTCGCGCGAGGTGACGCGCGCCGAGGTCGAGGAGGCCGCGCGGGCGGCGCACGCCGACCGGTTCATCCGCACCCTGCCCGAGGGCTACGACACGGTGCTCGACGACGAGGGTGCGGGCGTCAGCGCGGGTGAGAAGCAGCTGATCACCATCGCGCGGGCGTTCCTGTCCGATCCGGTGATCCTGGTCCTCGACGAGGCCACGAGCTCGGTGGACACCCGTACCGAGGTGCTGATCCAGAAGGCGATGGCCCGCCTCGCGCACGGCCGTACGTCCTTCGTGATCGCGCACCGGCTGTCCACGATCCGCGACGCCGACCTGATCCTGGTGATGGAGAGCGGTTCCATCGTGGAGCAGGGCACGCACGAGGAGCTGCTGCGCTCGGGCGGCGCCTACGCGCGGCTGTACGCGGCGCAGTTCGCGCAGGCGGTGGCCGAGGTCGACTAGCGCGGCCGGCGGGACCGTTCGGGGAGGGGCGCCTTTCGGGGCGCCCCTTTTCCCGTGCCCGGTCGAGGTCAGTCGAGGTAGCCGCGCAACTGGTCCGCGAAGGCGTGGTCGCGGAGTTTGTTGAGGGTCTTGGACTCGATCTGACGGATCCGCTCGCGGGTCACCCCGAAGATCCGGCCGATCTCCTCCAGGGTGCGCGGGCGCCCGTCGGCGAGCCCGTAGCGCAGCTGCACGACCTTGCGCTCCCGCTCCCCGAGGGTGGAGAGGACCGCTTCCAGGTGCTCGCGGAGCAGGAAGAACGCGGCCGATTCGACCGGCGAGGCGGCGTCCCCGTCCTCGATGAGGTCGCCGAGGGCCACATCGTCCTCCTCGCCCACGGGTGCGTGCAGCGAGACCGGCTCCTGCGCGAGGCGCAGCACCTCCAGGACCCGCTCGGGGGTCAGCTCCAGGTGGACGGCGACCTCTTCGGCGGTGGGCTCGTACCCGCGCTCCTGGAGCATGCGGCGCTGGACGCGGACCACGCGGTTGATCAGTTCCACGACGTGGACGGGGACGCGGATGGTCCGCGCCTGGTCGGCCAGGGCCCGGGACATCGCCTGCCGGATCCACCAGGTGGCGTAGGTGGAGAACTTGTAGCCGCGGGCGTAGTCGAACTTCTCGACGGCCCGGATCAGTCCGAGGTTCCCCTCCTGGACCAGGTCGAGCATGGTGAGCCCGCGGCCGACGTAGCGTTTGGCGACGGAGACGACGAGCCGCAGGTTCGATTCGATGAGGCGGCGTTTGGCCATGCGCCCCATGACGACGAGCTTGTCCAGATCGAGCGTGAGCTGCAGATCGAGCCCGACCCCGCTGCCGAGCTTCTCCTCGGCGAACAGTCCCGCTTCCACGCGCCGCGCGAGCTCGACCTCCTCGACGGCGGTGAGCAGCGGGATCCTGCCTATCTCGCGCAGGTACTGCCGGAAGAGGTCGGCGGAAGGACCCGCTCCGCCGGAGCCTTCCGCCGGGCGCTTGCGCGGCGGTGGCACCTTCTCCATCAGCTCCGGGCCCTCCAACTCCTCGGCCTCCTGCGGCTCCTGCTCGTCCACGGCGTCGGCCTCGGGCTCTTCGGCCGCGGCCGCTTCGGCGTCGCTTGCGGCCCCTCCGGGCTGACTGACGCTGACGGTCAAGCTCTGGGTCTGCACGGGGGCGACCTCCACAGGGCTCCGAGGACGGGGGCACCGGACCTCAGTGTGGCGTACGGCACATCGCTGCCACGAGGGGCGTGCGGGCACTTTCTGAGTCCGGTGCGTGACCCATGGTTACCCCCGGACCAGAACCCCGATGCGGATCGGACGGATGTCCGAGAAGATCGCCGTCATGTCTGTGTACGAGACCCATGTGACGGTGCGCTGCCCCGGCCCGGCGGAGCTGGCACGACTGGAAACCTGGGCGGGGGAACGGGAGTTGAAGATCACGCACATCGTGCTGGCCCGGGGCCGGATGGCCTCGCAGCCGATGCTGACGCTGCCCGACCGCGAGGGGCACGAGCGGCTGGTGCCCGCGCTGCGCGCGGCCGGCTTCGACCCGGTCCGGGTCAAGGTGGAGACCGTCCCGGCGGCGTGCGACGCGCTGGCCAGGGCCGGGTACGAAATCCGTTCGGAGGAGCGGGAGTTCGTGCTGTACGACAGCGACCTGTCGGTGGACGACGGGTGGATCGAGGAGGGGGCGTCGTCATGAGCGGCCAGGAGTGGAAGCCGTCGATTCCGGGCGGACCGGACGATCCCGCAGAGCCCGCGGAGGAGCGGATCCGGCGCAATTCCCAGCAGCCCCGGACCATGCGGACGGGCGACCGGGGCGAACCGGCCAGGGGGGTATTCGATCCCGCGCTCAAGCACTTCTCCGTGGCGTACCGGCCGCTGGATCCGGCGATCCCGGAGCCGGCGGCCCTCACGGCCTGGCGGACGGCCCGGCAGTCGGCGATGGACGTGGCGTTGCGTGCGGTCGGGGCCTCGGGCTTCGCGGACTCGCTGGTGCTGCGCGGCAGCAGGCTGCTGTCCCAGTGGTTCGGGGAGGCCGCGCGGGAGCCGCACGACCTGGACTTCGTCGTGGTCCCCGCGGACTGGATGATCGAGGAGGACCGTACCGGGCGGATGCTGGACGCGATCGCGGCCCGGGCCGAGCGGCTGGCGGGGGACGCGGACCTGGTGATGCCCGCGTCGGACGCGGCGTCGGAGTACATCTGGACGTACGAACGCGTCCCCGGACGCAGGCTGGTCCTCCCCTGGTCCGCACCCGGCATGCGGGGCGGTCAGGTCCAGCTGGACTTCGTCTTCAACGAGCCCCTGCCCCTCGCGCCGGAGCCCGTGGAGGTGGCGGGGGTCCCGCTGCTGGGCGCCACCCGTGAACTCTCCCTCGCCTGGAAGCTGATGTGGCTGGCCGGGGACCTGTACCCGCAGGGCAAGGACCTCTACGACGCGGTCCTGCTGGCGGAGGGCTGCGCGCTGCCGTACCCGCTGCTGGCGGAAGTCTTCCGGCTCTCCGGGGAATTCGATGCCGGCGGCGTGCAGCAGCCGCCCGCACCGGAGATCTCCGAGGGGGTCGCGCGGACGGACTGGGCCGCGTTCCACGAGGAGTACCCGGGGATCCCCGGCTCCGCCGAGTCCTACGCGGACCGGCTGCTGACGGCACTGGCTCCCACCTTCGCGGCGGGTCAGCACTCCTAGGCCGGTTCTTTCGGATCTTGCCGGGCCCGCGAGGGCTGGGCCGGTTCCACCCGGACCGCGCAGACCTTGAACTCCGGCATCCGGGACACCGGGTCGAGCGCCGGGTTGGTCAGGGTGTTGGCCCGGCCCTCGCCCGGCCAGTGGAAGGGCATGAAGACGGTGTCGGCGCGGATGGTGTCCGTGACGCGGGCCGGGGCCACCGCGCGGCCGCGGCGGGAGGTGACCGCCAGGAGGGTTCCGTCGGTCACGCCGATGCGGGCCGCGAGGCGGGGGTGGAGTTCCACGAAGGGGCCCGGGGCGGCCTCGTTGAGCTCCGCCACCCGGCGGGTCTGCGCGCCCGACTGGTACTGGGCGACCACCCGGCCGGTGGTGAGCAGCAGCGGGTACTCCGCGTCGGGCATCTCGGCGGCGTCGCGGTGCGAGACGGGCACGAACCGCGCCCGGCCGTCGTCGGTGGCGAAGCGGTCGAGGAAGAGGCGGGGAGTGCCGGGGTGGAGCTCCCCCGGCGCGGGCACCCCCGGCGCGGCTGCGGGGGCGGGCGCCCCCGGGTCCCCCTCCCCCGGCCGCGGAGCCGACGGGCAGGGCCAGAAGACGCCCTGCTCCGCTTCGATGCGGGCGTAGCTGATGCCCGAGTAGTCCGCCGGGCCGCCCGCCGAGGCACGGCGCAGCTCCTCGAAGACCTCCTCGGGGTCGGTCGGGAAGGCCTTCGGCATGCCCAGCCGGGCGGCCAGGCCGTGCAGGACCTCCAGGTCGGAGCGGACCCCCGGCGGCGGGGTCAGTGCCCGGCGGCGGAGCAGGACGCGGCCCTCCAGGTTGGTGGTGGTGCCGGTCTCCTCCGCCCACTGGGTGACCGGGAGGACCACGTCCGCCAGCGCCGCGGTCTCGGACAGGACCACGTCCGCGACCGCCAGGAAGTCCAGGGAGCGGATGCGCTCCTCGACGTGGGCGGCACGGGGGGCCGAGACCACCGGGTTGGAGCCCATCAGGAGGAGGGCCTTCACCTCGCCGCCCAGCGCGTCCAGGAGTTCGTAGGCGCTGCGGCCCGGGCCGGGGAGCGTGTCGGGGTCGATCCCCCAGACCCCGGCCACGTGGGCCCGCGCCGCCGGGTCGGTCAGCTTGCGGTAGCCGGGGAGCTGGTCGGCCTTCTGGCCGTGCTCGCGGCCGCCCTGGCCGTTGCCCTGGCCGGTGAGGCACCCGTAGCCGGAGAACGGGCGGCCGGCCCGGCCGGTGGCGAGGCAGAGGTTGATCCAGGCGCCGACGGTGTCGGTGCCCTTGGACTGCTGCTCGGGGCCGCGCGCGGTGAGCACCATGGCGGAGGACGGGGCGCAGAACATCGCCACCGCCTCGCGGAGCTTCGGCACCGGCACCCCGGTGATCCGCTCCACCTCCTCCGGCCAGTGCGCCATCGCGCCCGCGCGGGCCTCCTCCCAGCCCGTGGTGCGCCCGGCGATGAACTCCTCGTCCGTGTGCCCCCCGGCCACCACCAGGTGCAGCAGGCCGAGCGCCAGCGCCAGGTCCGTGCCGGGGCGCGGGGCCAGGTGCAGGTCGGCCTGCTCGGCGGTCCGGGTGCGGCGCGGGTCCACCACGATCAGCGTGCCGCCGTTCTCGCGCAGTTCCCGGAAGTAGCGCAGGGCCGGCGGCATGGTCTCGGCGGGGTTGGAACCGACGAGGACGACGCAGCCGGCCTTGGGGATGTCCTCCAGCGGGAAGGGCAGCCCCCGGTCGAGCCCGAACGCCCTCTGGTGCGCGGCGGCCGCCGAGGACATGCAGAACCGGCCGTTGTAGTCGATCTGCGAGGTCCCCAGGGCGGTGCGGGCGAACTTCCCGAGGGCGTACGCCTTCTCGTTGGTCAGCCCGCCGCCGCCGAACACCCCGACGGCGTCGGCCCCGTGGGACCGCCGGGTCCGGGCGAGGCCCCCGGCGACGGCGTCCAGGGCCTCCTCCCAGGTGGCCGGCTCCAGCCGCCCCGCGCGGGTGCGGACGAGCGGCTCGGTGAGGCGCACCCGGGAGGAGAGCGGGGCGGGTGCGGTGCGTCCCTTGCCGCACAGCGCGCCCCGGTTCACCGGGAAGTCCGCGCGCTCCTCCACCTCGACGCCCGCTCCGCCCGGTGCGGGACGGAGGTTCATGCCGCACTGCAGCGCGCAGTACGGGCAGTGCGTGGCAGTGACGGTGGAGGAGGGGGCGGTGTCTGCCGGTGCGGCTCCCGGAGTGTGCATGCGGTTCACCATGCGACGCGGGTGTTACGCGGACCGCCGCCCCCGGTTACGCCTCCCGTACGGGCACCTCAGCGCGGGCCCTACTGCCCGGTGAGGTACTTCACGGTCAGGCCGGCCGTCCAGCCGCCGTCCACCGCGAGCTCGGCGCCGGTCATGTAGCCCGCGGCGTCCGAGAGGAGGAAGGCGACGGCGGCGGCGATCTCCTCGGGGAGGCCGACGCGGCCGAGGGGGGTGCCCGGGTAGTTGCCCTCGCCGGCCCGGATGCCGACCGGGGCCGTCATCGGGGTGAGCGTCATGCCGGGGTGCACGGAGTTGACGCGGATCCGGGACTCGGCGAGTTCCACCGCGCCGATCTTCGACAGTCCGCGCACGCCCCACTTGGAGGCGCCGTAGCCGGCGGTCAGGGCGAGGCCCGTGAGGCCGGCCGCGGAGGAGATGTTGACGATGGAGCCGCCGCCGTTCGCGCGCATCAGCGGGATCGCGGCCTTGATGCCGATGAAGACGCCCACCAGGTTGATCTCGACGACCCGGCGGAAGTGCTCGACGCTCTCGTGCTCCAGGAACTGGCCGGTGGCGATGCCCGCGTTGTTGACCAGGCCGTCGATGCGGCCGAACTCGGCGAGGGCGAAGGCCAGGGCGGCATCCCAGTCGGATTCGCTGGTCACGTCGTGGCGCAGGAAGCGCGCGGCCCCGCCGAGCTTGGCGGCCGTCCCGGCTCCCTCCGCCTCCAGGACGTCGGTGATCAGCACCTTGCCGCCGCCGTCCACGACGGCCTGCGCGGCCGCCGCTCCGAGGCCGCGGGCCCCACCGGTGATGACGACGACCTTGTCGCTGAGATCCACAACAGCCACGGCTCCACACCCCTGACGACGAACACGACGGACACGACGGACGGACACGACTCATACGGCCGACACGGCCGACACGGCCGACTCAACCGATACGGCTGATTGGTATATGACTAATCGGCATACACCGACGGCGGCGTCAGTCTGCCAGAGAGGCCAGGGCCCGCGACACCCCCTCCTCCTTCGGTCCCAGGAAGCGCGGCTCCGGCTCGAACACCGCGTCCAGCGCCGCCTTGCCCGCCGCGAAGACCTCGCGGGTCCCGCCGTAGTACCAGGTCACGTCGTGCACGTCGTCCACCCCGACTCCGTACGAGTCCACCCCCGCGGCCTCGCACAGCGCCACCGCCCGCCGGATGTGGAAGCCCTGGCTGATCAGCACCGCCCGGTGCACCCCGAAGACCTCCCGGGCCCGGACGCAGGAGTCCCACGAGTCGAAGCCGGCGTAGTCGCTGACGATCCGGGCGTCCGGCACCCCGTGGCCCGTCAGGTACGTGCGCATCGCGTCGGGCTCGTCGTACTCGGTCCGGCTGTTGTCACCGGTGACCAGGACGACCTTGACCTTGCCCGCGCGGTAGAGCTCGGCGGCGGCGTCGAGGCGGCGCGCGAGGTACGGGGTGGGCCGGCCGTTCCACAGCCCGGCGCCGAAGACCAAGGCCACCTCGGCTGCGGGTGCCTCCGCGGTGGTGCGCAGCCTCGGTCCGGCCGCCACGTGCGTCCACGCCGAGGGCAGCAGCGCCAGCACGCAGCCGGCCATCACCACGCGCACCGCCCGCCGCCGGGCCCGTACGGTGCGCGGCACAGTGATCCGTACGGCCCGCGCCCGGTCGCGTACGGCCCGCGCCCTGTCGAGTACGGCTCCCAGCCGGTCCCGTACCGCCTTGGTCCAGCCTCTTGCCGCCGCGCGCGTCAATGCATGCCCCTCTGTTGGTTCCCGTCTGTCGACTACGGACGCGTGTACGACCCCCACGGTTTCGGCGGGCGCCCCGCGCTCGGCGCACCGGGGCGTACGCCCGCCGCCTCCCGTACGCGCACCAGGTGGACGGAGCCGGTCCGCACCCTCTCCGTCCACCCCCCTGTGAGCAGGTGGAAAACACCCGTCACCCCGGCGCAACGCACCGGCAACCTGCCGCGCGCAGGATCGGTTCATGACGGAGCCGGCGCACCCTCCCGAGTCCCTGCCCCTTCCCCTCCCGCTTCCCGTTCCCCTCCCGCCCCCGCCCCCACTTCTGCTTCCGCCCGGAACCACCGCGGAGCTGCTGACCCGGATCACCGCCCAGCTCGGCACGCAGCTCAGCGGGCTGCGCCCCCGACACCACGCAGGAGTCCCCGCATGCAGCCCACCCTCGTCGCCGTGGCCCACGGCAGCCGCGACCCGCGCGCCCTCCACACCGTCGAAGCCCTGCTCGAACGGGTCCGCGAGCTCCGTCCCCGCCTCGACGTCCGGCTCGGTCACATCGAGCTGAACCATCCGCTGCTGGACCGCACCCTCGACCGGACCCGCGGAGCCGCCGTCCTCGTGCCGCTGCTGCTCGGGCGCGGGACCCACGTCAAGCGGGACCTGCCGGCCGCCGCCCGCGCCGGGCACCTGCGGATCCGGATCGCCGCCCCGCTGGGTCCGCATCCGCTGCTCGTCGAGGCCCTGTACGAGCGGCTCGTGGAGGCCGGCTGGAGCGCCGGGTCCGGGGTGGTGCTGGCCGCCGCCGGATCCCGCGACCCCGACTCCGCCGCCGACACGCGGGCCACCGCCGACCTGCTGTCCGAACGGCTCGACGGGGTGCCCGTGGTGGCGGCCTACGCCTCGGCCGCCGCGCCGGGCGTGCCCGCCGCGATACGGGCGCTGGCCGCGCGGGGGATCCACCGGGTCGCGGTCGCCTCCTACTTCACCGCCCCGGGCCGCTTCGCCTCCGCGAGCGCCGCCGCCTCGCCGGGAGCGGCCGCCGCCCCGCTCGGCGACCATCCGGCGCTGGCCCGGCTGGTGCTCCAGCGCTACGAGGAGGCGCTCGCGGCCCCCGTACGGCAGGAGCCGCGGCTGGAACTGGCCACCGCTTAGGGGGCGTCCCGCCGATCGGGCGGCCCGGATCGCGGGGTCTGCCGGGACCGCTGGAACTGCCCGGCCCGCTCGTCCTGTCCCGTCCTGTCGGCGGCTCCGGTTACGGTTCTGGGCATGGAAGGCATGGAAGGCACCACCGCACCTGTCCGCCCCGACCTGCCCGGCGAGCCGTACGGTCCCGCCGATACCGAGCGCTGGGCCACCGAGCCCGACAAACGGCCCGGCCGGACCGCCTTCCAGCGCGACCGCGCCCGTGTGCTGCACTCCGCCGCCCTGCGCCGGCTCGCCGGGAAGACCCAGGTGGTCACCCCCGGCACGCGTTCGTACGACTGGGACGCGAGTCCCCGTACCCGGCTGACGCACTCGCTGGAATGCGCCCAGGTCGGCCGTGAGCTCGGGGCCGCGCTCGGCTGCGATCCCGATCTGGTCGAGGCCGCCTGCCTGTCGCACGACATGGGTCACCCGCCCTTCGGCCACAACGGCGAGGAGGCGCTCAACGAGTTCGCCAAGGACTGCGGCGGCTTCGAGGGCAACGCCCAGTCGCTGCGCCTGCTGACCCGGCTGGAGCCCAAACGGTTCGTCCCCGATCCGGCGACCGGCGAGCTGGTCAGTGTCGGGCTGAACCTCACCCGGGCCTGCCTGGACGCCGCCACCAAGTACCCCTGGGCCCGCGGGGACCATCCCACCGAGCCGGACTCGGTGAAGTTCGGCGCCTACGAGGACGACCTGCCGGTCTTCGACTGGCTGCGCCGCGGCGCGCCCGCGGACCGCAAGTGCTTCGAGGCGCAGGTCATGGACTGGGCCGACGACGTGGCGTACTCCGTCCACGATTTCGAGGACGGCCTGCACGCCGGCCACCTCGACCCGAACCTCCTCTTCGCCGAGCCCGAGCGCACGGCGATCTGGGGGGTCGCCATCGGCCGCTACGTGCCCTCCGACACCGACCCGGAGGAGCTGCGCGAGGCGCTGGACCGGCTGATGGGCCAGGAGTGGTGGCCGCACGGGTACGACGGCTCGGCCGTGGCCCAGGCCCGGCTCAAGGACGCCACCAGCCAGCTGATCGGCCGCTTCTGCCTGGCCGCCGAGGGGGCGACCCGGCAGGCGTACGGCACCGGCCGGCTGACCCGGTACGCGGCGGAGCTGGTGGTTCCGCGCGAGGCCCGCAACGAATGCGCCGTACTGAAGGCGGTCGCCGACCTGTACGTCATGCAGCGCGACGAGCAGGAGCGGATCCGCGCGGACCAGCGCATCGTGCTGGCCGAGCTGGCGGAGGCGGTCAGCGCCCGCGCGCCGGAGGGCCTGGACCCGCAGTTCCGTGCGATCTTCGACGCGGCCCCGGACGACAGGGCCCGCAAGCGCGCGGTCGTCGACCAGATCGCGGCCCTCACCGACGCCTCCGCGCGCTCCCTGCACGCCCGCCTCACCCGGCGCACTCGACGCGCCGAAGGGTGAGCCGATCGGGCCACTCCCCCTTCACGCGGCAGGCTCAGTGCGGGACGCTCGCATGTGGTCGCATGTGGCGGAGAGGTTATGAGGAGGCATCAGGTGGTCGACGCACACCGGACGTTCGTCATCGTGGGCGCGGGGCTGGCCGGGGCTAAGGCGGCCGAAACGCTGAGGTCGGAGGGGTTCACGGGGCGGGTGATCCTGATCGGCGACGAGCGCGACCATCCGTACGAAAGGCCCCCGCTGTCCAAGGGGTACCTGACGGGCAAGGAGGAGCGCGAGAGCGTCTTCGTCCACGAGCCGTCCTGGTACGCGGCCTCCGACATCGAGCTGCACCTCGGCCAGCCCGCGGTCCAGCTGGACCGGGAGGCCAAGAAGGTGGTCCTCGGCGACGGCACGGCGCTGCCCTACGACAAGCTCCTGCTCGCCACCGGCGCCGAGCCCCGCCGGCTCGACATCCCGGGCACCGAGCTGGTCGGCGTGCACCACCTGCGCCGGCTCTCGCACGCCGAGCGGCTGCGCAAGGCACTGGCGGGCCTGGGCCGGGACAACGGGCACCTGCTGATCGCGGGGGCCGGCTGGATCGGTCTGGAGGTCGCGGCGGCGGCCCGCGGGTACGGGGCCGAGGTCACCGTGATCGAGCCGGCGCCGACCCCGCTGCACGCGGTGCTCGGTCCGGAGATCGGCCGGCTGTTCGCGGACCTGCACACCGAGCACGGGGTCCGCTTCCACTTCGGGTCCCATCTGACGGAGATCGTCGGGCACGACGGCATGGTGCTGGCGGCCCGTACGGACGACGGGGAGGAGCACCCGGCGCACGCGGTCCTCGCGGCGATCGGGGCCGCGCCGCGGACCGCGCTCGCGGAGACATCGGGGCTGGCCCTGGTGGACCGGGAGCACGGGGGCGGTATCGCCGTGGACGCCTCGCTGCGCACCTCCGACCCGGACGTCTTCGCGGTCGGCGACGTGGCGGCCGCGCACCACCCGACGCTGGGGGCCCGGCTCCGGGTGGAGCACTGGGCGAACGCCCTCAACGGCGGGCCGGCCGCCGCCCGGGCGATGCTGGGGCAGGAGGTCTCGTACGACCGGGTGCCGTACTTCTTCTCCGACCAGTACGACGTGGGCCTGGAGTACTCGGGGTACGCCCCGGCGGGCGGCTACGACCAGGTGCTGATCCGCGGGGACGCGGGCAAGCGGGAGTTCATCGCCTTCTGGCTCTCGGACGGGCGGGTCCTGGCCGGGATGAACGTGAATGTGTGGGATGTCACCGAGCACATCCAGGCCCTGATCAGGTCGAAGGCGCCCGTAGACCGGGAGCGGCTCGCGGATCCATCGATTCCGCTTTCCGCCCTGCTCCCGGCGGAGGGGGCCTGACGGGATTGTCGTTCCCCGCCCGTAGACTTGCGCGTGTGGCAGGACGGATCAACGACGACGACGTGAAGGCGGTACGGGACGCGGTCCCGATCGACGCCGTGGTCTCCGACTACCTCCAATTGCGCAACGCGGGCGGCGGCAACCTCAAGGGCCTGTGCCCCTTCCACGACGAGAAGTCCCCGTCCTTCCAGGTCAGCCCCAGCAAGGGTCTCTACCACTGCTTCGGCTGCCAGGCGGGCGGGGACACCCTCGACTTCATCATGAAGATCGACCACCTCTCGTTCTCCGAGGCGGTCGAGCGGCTGGCCGGCCAGGCCGGCATCACCCTGCGGTACGAAGAGGGCGGCTACACCGCCGGCACCAGCGGCCGCGGCGAGCGCATCCGGCTGGTCGAGGCCCACAAGGCCGCGGCCGAGTTCTACGTGGACCAGCTGGGCGGCGCCGAAGCCGAGATCGGCCGCAAGTTCCTGGCCGAGCGCGGCTTCGACCAGGCCGCCGCCGCCCACTTCAGCGTCGGCTACAGCCCGGCCGGCTGGGACCACCTGACCCGCTTCCTGCGCGGCAAGGGCTTCACCGACAAGGAACTGATCACCTCGGGCCTGGCCCAGGACAGCCGCAGCGGGAAGCCCATCGACCGCTTCCGCGGCCGGCTCATGTGGCCCATCCGCGACATCAGCGGCGAGGTCGTCGGCTTCGGCGCGCGCAAGCTGCGCGAGGACGACAACGGCCCCAAGTACCTGAACACCCCCGAGACGGCGATCTACAAGAAGTCCCAGGTGCTGTACGGCATCGACCTGGCCAAGAAGGAGATCGCGAAGACCTCCCGGGCCGTCGTCGTCGAGGGCTACACCGACGTCATGGCCTGCCACGTGGCCGGGGTCACGACCGCGATCGCCACCTGCGGCACCGCCTTCGGCGGCGACCACATCAAGATCCTGCGCCGGCTGCTCATGGACAACGCGACCGCCGAGGTGATCTTCACCTTCGACGGGGACGCGGCCGGGCAGAAGGCCGCGCTGCGGGCCTTCGAGGACGACCAGAAGTTCGCCGCCGAAACCTCCATCACCATCGCCCCCGGCGGCATGGACCCGTGCGACCTGCGCCTCGCGCAGGGCGACGCCGCCGTGGCCGGACTGGTCGAGGCCCGCACCCCGCTCTTCGAGTTCGCGCTGCGGCACATCGTGGCCCGGCACAACCTGGAGAACCCGGCGGGCCGCGCGGCCGCGCTGGACGAGGCCGCGCCGGTCGTCGCCAACATCAAGAACATCGCGATCCAGCACGAGTCCGCGGTCCAGCTGGCCGGCATGCTCGGCATCCGCGACGAGCAGTTCGTGGTCAAGCGCGTCGCGCAGCTCGCCCGCTGGGCGCGCGACCGCGGCGGCCAGGGCGGACCCGGCAGACCCGGCGGCGGACCGCAGCAGGGCCGCGGCCGGTCCTCCTACGAGGCCGCGCCCGCGCCCGCCGCCGCCCCGGCGGGCGGTCCCGCGCTGAACCTGCGCAGCCCGGCCCACCGCACCGAGCGCGAGCTGCTCAAGCTGGCCCTGCAGCGGCCGGCCCTGGTCTCCCCCGCCTTCGACGCCTACGGGATCGACGAGTTCACCGCCCCGCCCTACCAGGCCGTCCGCCAGGCCGTCCAGGACGCCGGCGGTACCTCGCTGGGCACCGAGGACTACCTGACCCGGGTCCGCGAGGCCGCGCCGAACGACACCGTCCGCTCGCTGGTCACCGAGCTCGCGGTCGAGGCCATCCACGCGAAGACGGTCGACGAGATCTACGCCGGGGTCCAGCTGGTCCAGGTGCGGCTGCGCGCCGTCGACCGCCGGGTGCACGAGGTCCAGGGCACGATGGCCCGCCTCGGCCCGCAGACCCCGCCGGAACAGCTGGCGGCGGTCCAGGAGGAGCTGTGGGTCCTCCAGCAGTACGGCCAGCGGCTGCGCAACCGGGGTGCGGAAGGCCTGTAGGCCCGGGCCCGGCGAGCCGCCGGGCGATGGCGCCCCAGCCGTCCCCGTGACGGCTCAGCGCCGCCGCAGCCAGTCGCCGCCCGGGATCTCCGTACCGGAGCGGGCGAGGCGGCGGGCCAGGGGCGGGGCGGCCAGGTAGACCCAGGCGCGGACCGGGGTGCCGTCGGGGCGCAGGGCCTCGCGGGCGATGCGGTCGTAGACGTTGCCCGGGCTCCCGGGGCCCTCGTACTCCTCCAGCAGGTCGAGCGCGACGAGCAGTTCCCCGTAGGCCCCCGGGACGGGGGTGATCAGCTCCCCGGCGATCGCGGAGCCGGGGCGGTCCACGGCGTACGGGTACCCGGGGCCGTCGTACAGCGCCGCACCGGGCAGGCGGGCGGGCTCCTCGGCGGCCGTGCGGCCGCGCAGGAACAGGTCGTGGTTGACCTCGCCCGGGCGCAGGGTCCCGTACACGAAGAACGGCAGCTCTTCCGGCGGCGCTTGCGCCGACTCGTGTCCCGGCTCGTGCCCAGGCTCGTGCGCCGGCTCGTGCCCCGGCTCGTGCGCGTGCGGAATCGTACTTCCGCCGTGGCCTTCCGGCCGATCGGCCGATGTCATGCCGCCCTCCCTCGACTCACACTGAGCTGTCCGCCGGGCCATCGACCGGCCGGAGCCGGGCCGGAAGTCCCGGCCCCGGCGGCACGAGCCGCCGTACGCACCGCTGTTGCACGCCCGCCCGACGCCCGTGACCGACGCCTGTGACCGACGCCCGCGACCGACGCCGTCCATCGTCAGTCTGCCTCCTCCCCGGCCCCCTCTGACCGCCGCCCCCGCCCCCCACCCGACGGTTCCGCCCACCATGAATCGACCGATCCGCAGCCGCCTCGCCGCCGCCTCCCTGTTCTGCGCCGCCCTCGCCGGCTGCGCCGCGCCCGGGGGCCTCGGGCAGAGCGAGGCCGCGCCGCCCGTCTCCTCCCAGCCGCAGCCCAAACCGCTGTGGCCCCTGTGGAGCACCAGCTCGGCGACCTCCGGCGGCAGCCCCGTTGCCACCCGGATGCCACCGCCGAAGCCGCTGGAGGGGGCCCCCGCCGTGGGGCCCGGGGGGATCGAGAAGGTCGACGTGATGGCCGTGCTGCGCGCGGACAGGGCGATGAAGCAGTTCGGCAACGCGGGGAGGATCGAGGGCCCGGGCCGGGCCGGGGTCCGGCCGGCCCGGTTCGCGGACCTGACCGGCAACGGGGAGCCCGAGCTGATCGTCGCCGGCGACAGCCCGACCGGGCGTTCGCTGCTGAGCGTCTACACGGTGGCCGACGGGAAGATCGTCCCGATCCTGTTCACCAGCGGCCGCCGGATGAGCCCCCAGATCCTCGGCAACGACCTGCTGATCCGCACCGCCGACGACGACGGCTCCGCGCACGCCGTCCGCTACCACTGGGACGGCCGACGGATGACCGTCCTCAGCGACGAGCGGCAGTTCGGCAACTCCGTCTCGTCCGGGGGCCCCACCGGGTGCCCGGCCCCGAAGCCTTCCGGCTCCGAGTCCCCCACCAGGAAGGACTCCGGCACCCGGTGAAACGCGCCCTGCTCCGCTGCCGACGCCTCCTGCACGCCCTCGGGCTGCGCTGGAAGATCTCCGCACTGCTCGCCGTCGGCTGCTCGCTCGTCGCGCTCACCATCGGCGTCCTGATCCACGAGGCCCGCGTCCGCCAGGTCGCCGACGCGGCACGCGAGAGCGCCGTCCAGCAGCTGGTCCGCGTACGGCAGGTCTACGAGCTCACGGGCCAGCTGGACTTCGACAAGGTCGGCGAGGCCGATGCGCGCATCGACTGCCCCGGCCTCCCGGAGCCGCTGCGCCGGGCGGCCCTCTCCGGGCAGCGCACCACCTATCTCGACCTGGACGGCCCGCACCCGGCGGTGTGGGCCGCCCGGCCGGTCGGCGGGGACCAAGTGCTCTCCGTACGCCGGTCGCTGGTCGCCGAACAGGCGGAACTGGCGGATCTGGACCAGCAGTTGATGGCCTCCGGCGCCATCGTCGTCACCCTCGCGGCGATCGGCGGGGCGGCGCTCGCCAGCCGGCTGAGCAAGGACCTGCGGTCGGCCGCCGAGACGGCCCGGCGGATCAGCGCGGGCGAACTGGACGCGCGGATCGGCCCGTCGGGCGTGCCGGGGACCCGCAACGAGGTGGCCGAGCTGTCCTCGGCGGTCGACACGATGGCGGAGAGCCTGCAGCGGCGGCTGGTGGCGGAGCAGCGCTTCACGGCGGACGTGGCGCACGAGCTGCGGACCCCGCTCACCGGCCTGCACACCGCCGCCGAGCTGCTCCCCCCGGGCCGGCCGACGGAGCTGGTCCGCGACCGGGTCTCGGCGCTGCGCACCCTGACGGAGGACCTCCTGGAGGTGGCCCGGCTGGACGCGGACCGGGAGGAGGCACAGCTGGACACGCACGCGCTGGGCCCGCTGGCGGCATCCGTCACCCGGCGTTCGGGGGTCGAGGCGCGGGTGGCGGGGGCGGACGGCACGGACCGCGTCCGCACGGACGCGCGACGCTTCGAGCGGATCCTGACGAACCTGCTGGCCAATGCCCGCAGGCACGGCCGGGCACCGATCACCGTGACGGTGGCCGGGAACACCGTGACGGTCCGCGACCAGGGGCCGGGCTTCCCGGAGACCCTGCTGCGCGACGGACCGCAGCGGTTCCTGACGGGTGCGAAGGAACGCGGCCAGGGCACGGGCCTGGGCCTGACGATCGCCCTGGGCCAGGCCCAGGTCATCGGCGCCAGGGTCACCCTGACCAACACCACCCCCCGCGGCGCCTCCGCAACAATCACCCTCCCCCCGGCCAAATCCAGCCCCGCCGGCGTTTGAGGCGCGGGGTCCCGGGCGGAGCCCCGGGGAACGGGCGAAGGGCGGCTGGGGGACCATCCCGCGCTGCGGCGACCCCCCGCACCCACCCTCCGCACCCACCCCCCACCCCCCGCCGCCCGCCGCCCGCTGCCCGGCACCCGGCACCCGGCACCCGACCGTCACCCGGACGGGGTGGGTCTCCACGGATGGCTCCCCACACCACCCGACCTGCGAAAACGCCACGCCGCCCGCCACCCCGCAGCCAATCTGACACCACATCAGCAGGCGCTCCGCCGACCTCCCGGGTTACCTCGGAAACACGACCCCGTGTCCACAGGAGACCCCCCATGCGTCGACGCACCGCCCACGTGCTCACCGCCACCGCGCTGACCGCCGCCGCGTTCACCGGCCCGGTGGCCGGCGCGGTCGCCGCCGCGGACCTGGGCACGGCGAGCTTCGCCGCCGGCGACTTCGCCCCGCTGGAGGTCTGGCCCAAGTCGGCCACCCCCGGCACCACCGTCACGGTGAACACGAGCGCCTGCGGCTCCGGCAGTCACGCCGAGGGCGACGCGTCCACCGTCGGAGGCGGCCGCTTCAAGCTGACCCCGGGTACCCACAAGGAGGTGGTCGTGGGGCAGTTCCAGGTCTCCCGCACCGCCCACCCCGGGACCTACGGCATCGGCGCCACCTGCGCGAACGGCAAGTTCGCCACCGGCGACCTGGTCGTCACCGAGCACGACCGCGGCCCCCAGGGCCACGTGCGCACCGGGGTGGGCGGTGGCACGACCACCACCACCGACCCCGCCAAGATCGCGGTGGGAGTGGCAGTGCTGGCCGCTTCCGCCGTCGGCGGTACCTGGCTCCTGCGTCGCCGGGCGAGCGGCACGCAGAGCTGACGGACGCCCACCGCGGCTCCGGCCGCGGTCCGACCGGTACCGTCCCCCGTCGCCCGCCCCGCGAGGTCCCCCCCGTTCGCGGGGCCGGGCGACGGCTCAGCCACCGAACCGAGCCACACGGGGGCCCGCATGGACGCAAGCCGTGCCCGCCGCGGCGGGCTCGTCGCACTCGCCGCCTGCATCGGAGTCTGGCTCGTCGGCAGCGGTTCCAGTGAGCCGGTCCGCCCCCCGACCCCCTCCCCCGGCGAGGCGCTGAGCGCCCACACGCAGTACCCCGCGGCCATCGCCGCGCTCCCCGGTTCCCCGCCCACCCGCATCCGGATCCCGTCCATCCGGGTGGACGCCCCGCTCACCGGGCTCGGGCTCCGGGCCGACGGCGGGCTCGAAGTACCGCCGCCGGCCCGCCGGGACCTGGCGGGCTGGTACCGCGACGGGACCACCCCGGGCGCCACCGGTACCGCGGTCATCGCCGGGCACGTGGACGACGCCGCCGGTCCGGCGGTCTTCTACCACCTCGGCGCGCTGCGCCGCGGAGCCCTGCTGGAGATCGACCGCGCTGACGGGCGTACGGCCGTGTTCACCGTCCACGCGGTGGAGGTCTACGACGCCGACGCGTTCCCCGACTCCCGCGTGTACGGGCCCTCACCGCGCGCCGAGCTCCGCGTCATCACCTGCGGCGGGGGCTTCTCCCAGCGGACCGGCTACCGGGGCAACGTGGTCGTCTTCGCCCACCTCACGGGCACGTACTGACGGGCCGGTACGCACCACCGCCTGGTCTCCCCGGGGGCCGAACAGGTGCAGGATCTCCACCTCGTTCCCCTCGGCGGGCCCGAACCAGTGGGGTTCGCCGGTGTCGAACTCGGCGACCTCGCCGGGGCGGAGGGTGAAGGTGCGTTCGCCGATGATCAGGCGGAGCTCGCCGGCCAGCACGTAGAGCCATTCGTAGCCGGCGTGGGTCACGAGTTTCGGTTCGCGGTGCGCGAGCACCTGCTTGAAGACCTGCACCCGGCCCGGGTACTGCGTCAGGGGCACCAGGACGCTCCCCCGCTCCCTGCGGTGGGGCTTCAGGTGGACGCGCGGGTCCCCGGTGACCGGGGCCGCCACCAGCTGGTCCAGTGCGACGCGGTGCGTCCGCGCGAGCGGGATGAGCAGTTCGAGCGTCGGGCGCCGTTTGCCCGATTCCAGGCGCGACAGGGTGCTCACGGAGATCCCGGTGTCGCGCGCGAGCGTCTCGAGGGTGAGGCCGCGGTCGCGCCGCAGTGTTCGCAGCCGCGGTCCGATGCCGTCGAGCGTCTCCGCCAGTTCGGTGTCCAGGGGGCCCATGGGTCCATTTTGCGGTACCGGCAAATTTCCTGGGCCGCTACCGCCCCCCGCTCCCAGCATGGGCCCGTAGGCGATCCCCGATCCCGGACCGAAGGCGGACCCATGACCGGCACGAGCACGAAGATCCCGGCAGCGGGGCCGGTCCTGAGCACGCGGCGGCGGTGGACGGTCCTGGCCGTCTGCGCGCTGAGCATGTTCCTCATCGGCGTGGACACCACCATCGTCAACGTGGGCCTGCCCGTGATCGGACGGGGTCTGGGCGTGGGCACCCGCGGTCTGGAATGGGTCGTGGACGCCTACACCCTGGCCCTGGCCAGCCTCCTCATGGCCTCCGGCGCCCTCGCGGACCGCTTCGGGCGCCGTCGGGTGTTCCGGTGCGGGCTGATCGTCTTCGGGCTCTCCTCGCTGGCCTGCGCCCTCGCCCCCTCGCTCGGCGTTCTCGTCGCGGCCCGGGCCGTCCAGGGCGTCGGCGCCTCGATGCTGAGCCCCGTGGCGCTGGCCATCGTGGTGAACGCGATGCCCGACCCGCGGGAGCGGGCCCGGGCCATCGGCGTGTGGGCCTCGGTCTTCGGGCTCAGCATGGCGGCGGGTCCGGTCGTCGGCGGGGGCCTCATCGCGGCGTTCGGCTGGCGGTCGGTGTTCTGGATCAACGCGCCCGTGATCGTCGCCGCGCTCGTCCTGGTCGCGGTGTTCGTACCGGAGTCCCGCGCCCCGCGCTCCCGGCGGCCGGACCTGCCCGGCCAGTTGCTCCTGACGACCGCCCTGTGCGTCTCGGTCGGCGTCCTCATCGAAGGGCCCCGCATCGGCTGGACCTCGCCCGGCGCACTGGGCGGCTACGCCCTCGCCGTGGCGGCGGCGGCCGGGTTCGTCCGGGTGGAGCTCCGCCGGAGCGAGCCCCTGATGGACCTCGGGCTCTTCCGGCGGCCGCCCTTCGCCTCGGCGGTGCTGGGCGCCGTATCGCTGTTCGCCGCGCTGAACGTGGCCCTGCTGCTCAATACGCTCTACCTCCAGGAGACCCGCGGCTGGACCCCGCTCGCGGCCGGTGCGGCGACCCTGCCCATGGCGCTCGGGGCCACCCTGTGCGCACCGTGGTCCGGCAGCCTGACCGGGCGCACCGGACCGCGGCGTCCGCTCCTCCTGGCGGGCGGGTTCACCGCCGCGGGCGGCCTGTGCATGGTGAGCCTGGGCCGGGACACCGCCGTCCCGCTGCTGCTGCTCGCGTACCTGCTCATCGGCATCGGGTTCGGCTTCGCCAACGCGCCGATCACCAATACCGCGGTCAGCGGTCTGCCGCCGTCCCGCGCCGGGGTGGCCGGGGCCATCACCTCCACCGCCCGCCAGGTCGGCTCGGCGGTCGGCATCGCCGTGGCCGGCGGTCTGGCCGCGGGCGTCGCCCCGGCCGGCCTGGCCCACGCGTCCCGTCCGGGCTGGCTGCTCGTGACGGCCTGCGGACTGTTCCTCCTCGTCGTGGCACGCGCGTCCCGGTCACAGCACCAGGCCGTCTCTTTCGGATCGTGCCGGGCCCGCGACGCCTGGTACCGCGGGCTCGGCCGACGAGATCCGAAAGAGACGGCCTAGTACGGCGGCGCGTACCAGCGGCGGTGTACGAACGGCTCCACGCACAGGACCGCCGTGCCCGCCACTGCGCCGACCAGGAGCGAGGTCCAGCCGCCCCCGGCGACGAGCGCTCCGGCGCAGGCGACGGCCAGGAACAGGGGCCGCGCCAGGGTCAGCGGGCCGAGCCCGACGACCATGGCGAGGGTGCTGGCCCGGAAGGGCAGGGCGAAGTAGGCGAAGAGGGAGAGGGCGACGGCGGCCGCGTAGAGCCCGAGCGGGACGAGGAAGCCGACGCCGCCGTCGGCGAGGGTCCCGTAGGCCCGGTCCGGATCGTCGGCGGTCAGCAGTACGGCTCCGGCGGTGAGGGCGGGGGCGAGCAGCAGGACGGCGCCGACCGCCAGGCCGCGCAGCGCGGCGCGGACGACGGCCCGGTGCTTGCGGATCCGGGCGTCGCAGCCGGCGAAGGCACGGAACCCGCTGAACGCCGCGTCGAGCAGACCGAGGGCGAGGAGCGGCAGGACCGGGTTCACCGCGCGGCCCCGGCCCGGCCCAGCTGCTCCGCGCCCACGAGCCGGCGGGAGGCGCGCCCGAGCGCCAGGCGCAGCGGGTCCTCCAGGTACGGCCGGATGCCGAGGACCGGGCGCAGGGTGGTGCAGAAGGGGTTGGACAGGCCCCTGGGTTCGTAGAGCAGCGCCCGGATGCCGGGGACGGTCGCGGCGCTCAGCAGGGTCTCGTCGGTGTGGGCGCGCAGGGCGGAGACGACCCCGTCATGGCGGCCGAGCGGATGGCGCATCCGGGCGCGGTGGAACATCCAGGCGCCGACGGGTGCCAGCCGGGTGGCCGCGATGTCGAAGTGGCAGAAGGCGAGGGCCTGCGAGTCGGCCTGGGCCTCGAAGAACTCCGCGAGCGCGGGCCCGCGGAAGTGGTGCAGCACCCCGGTGGAGACGTAGACGGTGGCGACCTCCGGGAGGTCGAAGGCGTTGCCGTGGACGAACCGGCAGTCGAGCCCCTCGGCGCGGGCCAGCCGGTCTGCCTCGGCGACCAGCGCCGCGTCGAGGTCGACTCCGATCAGTTCGACGTTCGGCCCAAGGGCGCCGGTGGCCGCGAGCCAGCGGACGAGGTATCCGAGGCCGGAGCCGATGTCGACGAGCCGGAAGCGGCCGCGGCGGCCGGCGATCTCGCGGATGGCCTCGAAGAGCGGGCCGAGCACGTGCACCAGCCGTTCGCCGATCCGCAGTTCCTCGCTGAGCCGCTGCATCTCCGTGTGGACGCCGATCATCAGGCGGTCGACGGCGAACGGGTCGAGCACGTCGTCCGCGCCGGCCGGCAGCCCGGCGACGATGCGGGCCGCCCGCGGGTCCCCGGACTCCTGGAGCCGGCGGACCACGTCGCCCCGGCGCACCGGCAGCCGGGCCCCGCTGAGCGGGTCGGTGACGGTGATCAGGTCGGATATTTCGAGGTGGGGCACGACCAGAACTTTATCCCCAGGTCAGCCCCACTGTTCGATGCCCAGCTTGACCACCAGGGCGCCGACCACCGTCAGCAGGACTCCGCGCACGAACCCGCTGCCCTTCTTCAGGGCCATCCGGGCGCCGACCATGGCGCCGGCCAGGTTGAACACCGCCATCAGGCCGGCCAGCTGCCAGAGCACCATGCCCTGGTACGCGAACATGGCGAGCGCCCCGGCGTTCGTGCACACGTTGACGATCTTCGCCGTGGCGGAGGCCGTCACCAGATCGAGGTGGAGCAGGGCGGTCAGCGCCAGCACGAGGAAGGTGCCGGTACCGGGCCCGATGAGGCCGTCGTAGAAGCCGATGCCGAGCCCGGCCAGGCCGATGGTGAGCAGCACGCGGCGGCGGCCGGCGGGGGCCGCGCCCGGAGCGGCGCCGAAGGCGGGGCGGAAGAGGACGAAGGCGGCGACGACCACCAGGACCACCATGATCATCGGGCGCAGCGCGTCCTTGCTGATGCCGCCGGCCAGGGCGGCCCCGCCCATGGAGCCGGCCAGCGCGGCCAGGCCGATGCGGACGGCGAGCTTCACGTCCACCGGGGTCCGGCGCAGGTACGCCACGGCGGCGCCCGAGGTGCCGACGATGGCCACGGCCTTGTTGGTGCCGAGGACGGTGGCGGGGTGGGCGCCCGGCAGCCCGAGGAGCAGGGCGGGCAGGAGGAGCAGGCCGCCCCCGCCCACGACGGCGTCGATCCAGCCGGCCGTCGCGGCGGCCACGCACAGCACGATGATCATGGTTGTCGATATGTCAGGCACGCCCCGACCCTATGGAAGGGGTGGGTGCAGTGGCCATCAATCCCCGGAAACTTGCGCGAACGTTGAGCTTCGCCTGGCCGGCGCCCGGTCCGGGGCCACGGGCGCCGAGGGCTCCACCGCGACCGTCAGCACGCTCGCGGCGAGCACACTGGCCAGCCCGAGCCCGGCCGCGAGCCGCCGCGCGGGCGGTACGGAGACCAGCGCGGCCAGCGCCACCCGCACCGGGGAGGTACGGGGCCTGCGGTGCCGGGCGGCGACCGGTGGCGCGGGCGGCGCGGCGGCCCCGAACGGCGGGTACGACGGGGCCGCCGGGTAGGCCTGAGATGCCGGGTACGCCGGGTACGCCGGGTACGCCGGGGCTGCCAGGTACGCCGGGTACGCCTGGGACACGGACAGGGCGACGTGCAGCGGGTGACGCATGGTGCGGCGACCTCTCGGAGGCGGTAGGGGGCTCGGGGCGGGGTCGGGCGCAGGCCTGGCTCGGGGCCGGGCTCGGACCTGGCTCGGGGGCGGGCTCGGACCTGGCTCGGGGCCGGGTCGGGCGCAGGAGCTTCGGCCTCGGGCTCAGAAGCTGAAGCACTCGGAATGGATCCGCCCGGCCGGCACCCCGGCCCGCAGCAGGGCGGCCTGGGTGGCGTCCGCCATTCCGGGCGGCCCGCACAGGTACACGTCGTGCTCGGCCAGCTCCGGGACCAGCTCGGCCAGCGCCTGCGGAGCCAGCGGATCGAACGCGGCGCCCGAGGGCCCGAGCAGGTAGTGCAGCCCGGCCTGCCGTCCGGCGGCGATGGCCTCCAGCTCGGAGCGCAGGACGAGCTGCTCCTCGGCTCCGGCCCGGTAGAGCAGGGTGATCTCCCCCGGCCCGCCGGGCAGGGTCTCGAACAGCGCCCGCAGCGGGGTGATCCCGACCCCACCGGCGATCAGCAGCACCTTGGGCCGGGTCCGCCGGGCGGCGGTGAGCGCCCCGAACGGCCCGGTGGCGATGACCCGGGTGCCGGGGCGCAGCCGGCGGATCCTGCGGGAGTGGCCGCCGAGCCCCTTCACGGTGATCCGCAGGGTGTTCCCGCGGACCGGCGCCGACAGCGAGAACGGCAGCGCGGTGTGCCACAGCCGCCGCCGCAGGAACCGCCAGCGCAGGAACTGCCCCGGCTCCGCGCGCAGCTCCGCGAGGTGCTCCCCGTAGACGACGACGGAGACCACCCCGGGCCCCTCCACCCGGACCTCGGCGACCCGCAGCGCGTGCCGCAGGGCCTGGCGTACGGGCACCACGGCGCGGTACCAGAGCAGCAGGACGGCGACGACGGCGTGGGCGAGGGCCCAGAACCAGGCGACGGGCCCCAGGTCGGGTCCGGCGAGCTGGTGCCCGAAGGCGAGGGCGGCGGCGAGGTACACCAGGAGGTGGACCCCGCGCCAGGTTTCGTACGAGACCCGGCGGCGTACGGAGCGGGCCGATGTGGCGCCGACGGCGACCAGGAGGACGGTCCCGGCCACCGCCGCGGCCAGGGCGGGGTATCCGAGCAGTTCCCGGACCGCCGACAGCACGTCGACCCCCTCGTGCACGGCGTAGCCGCACAGCGCGAAGAGCCCGTGCCCGAAGCACAGCAGCAGCACGTGACGGCCGCCCAGCGCGTGCCAGCGGGCGAGCCGGGCGGCGCCCACCCCGTGCTCGACGGCGGGGACCCGGGCCATCAGGAACAGCAGCACCAGGACCCCGTACCCGGCGAGCAGGCCGGACAGGTGCGCGGCGGTCGCGAACAGCGCGTCGAGCCGGGCCGACGGCCGCACCTGGGCGGCCCACAGCAGGGCCACGGTCCCCGCCCCGCCGAGCATTCCGCCCTTGACCCGAACCGCCATGTCTCGCTGCATGCGGGCCACGCTAAGGCGGTCCGGCGGCTCCCCGGCCTCCCTGATTGATCCTTAAGGCCGCCTTGAGGACCGCCTCACGGACCCTTAACCCGGACGCTGAGGTCGGCGTTCCGTCCGGGAAACAGAGGCGATGCCGTGGGGAAACAGCGGCCGCGCACGCTCGTGTCATGACCTCGGAACAGCAACGCGTGGTGGTGATCGGCGGCGGCCTCGCGGGCCTGCGGCTCGCCGCCCGGCTGGGCGGGGACGTGCGCGTCCTCGGCGAGGAGCCGCACGTCCCGTACAACCGGGTCCTCCTCGCGGAGGTCCTGGCCGGCCGGTACGCGCCGGAAGTGACGGCCCTCCCGGCCGCCGGCCCGGCCCTGCGCCGGGGCGTGCGGGCGGTCCGGATCGACCGGGCGGAGCAGGTGGTGCACTGCGACGACGGAACGGTCGAGCCGTACGGCACCCTGGTCCTGGCCACGGGATCGAACCCGGTCCTCCCGGCCCTCCGCGGCCTGTTCGAACCGGAGGGCCGCGAACTCCCCTCCGGGGTGCACGCGTTCCGCACCATGGACGACTGCCTGGCCCTGTCCGCGGCCGTACGCCCCGGCGTGCGCGCGGTGGTGATCGGCGGCGGGCTCCTCGGCGTCTCGGCGGCCCGCGCCCTCGCCGAACGCGGCGCCCAGGTCGTCCTGGCCCAGCAGGGCGAGCGCCTGATGGAACGCCAGCTCGACGCGGACGCCTCGGCACTCCTGCGGACGCACCTGACCGACCTGGGTGTGGAGATCCACACGGAATGCCGGGTCCGCGGCCTGTCGACAGCCCCCGCGGCTCCGCTGGACGCGGGCCCGCCGCCAACCTCCGCAGTCCCGCTGCACGCAGGCCCGACACAGCCCCCCGCGGCTCCGCTGCCGGGGCTCCGCCCCGGACCCCGCGCCTCAATCGCCGGCGGGGCTGAAATCGCCCCACCGGCACTCCAGCCCGCCGACGCCAGCCCAAATCCAGCCCCGCCTGCGCTTGAGGCGCGCAGTGCCGGGCCGAACCAGGCAGCCCCACCGCCAACCCAGCCCAGCAGCCCGCACGTACAGGCCGACGCCAGCCGAAATCCAGCCCCGCCCGTGATTGAGGCGCAGAGTGCCGGGCCGAACCAGGCAGCCCAACCGCCAACCCAGCCCAGCAGCCCGCACGTACAGGCCGACGCCAGCCAAAATCCAGCCCCGCCGGCGATTGAGGCGCGGGGTACGGGGCGGAGCCCCGGGTTTTCGGCCCCGCCTGCGTTTGAGGCGCGGGGCCGGGCAGTGCCCGGAGCGGCCCGCAGGGTCACCGGGGTCGAGGTCGCCGACGGCTACCGGCTCGACGCCGACGTCGTCGTCCTCGCCTGCGGCGTCCGCCCCCGCACGGGCCTCGCCCTGGCCGCCGGCCTCGAGGTCCGCACCGGCATCGTCGTCGACGACGAGCTCCGCACCAGCGACCCCCGCATCCACGCCATCGGCGACTGCGCCGAACACGCGGGCCGGGTGTACGGCCTGGCGGGCCCCGCCCTGGAGCAGGCCGAGGCCCTCGCCAAGGTCCTCCTCGGCACCGGCCGGGGCATCACCACCGCCCCACCCCCGACCCCCGCTACCGGCACCGGCACCGGCACCCCCACTGGCCCCGACCCCGGCCCCGACCCCGACCAGGGACCCTGCACCCCGTCCACCTACACCGGCACCCGCGCCCTGACCCGCCTCACCCTCACCGCCGGAGGCGACCGCCCCCTGGATCTCGCCGCCTTCGGCGAGACCACCCCGCGCCCCGGCGACGACGTGGTCCGGCTCACCGACGCCACCCGCCGCACCTACCGCAAGGTCGTCGTCCGTGGCGACCGCCTCGTCGGCGGGGTGCTGCTCGGCGAACTCTCCAGCGTGGGCGCCCTCGCCCGCAGCTGGGAGGACGGCGCCCCCCTCACCGACGCGCACGGCCTGACCGACCTGTTCCACCTGCTCACCGACGACGGAGGCTCCTGATCATGGCCGCAGCCACGCCCACGCCCACCCCCGCCATCGTGCTCATCGGCCACGGCATGGTCGGCCAGCGCTACCTGGAGGCCCTCGCCGAGCGGGGTGCCACCGCCACGCACCGGATCACCGTGCTCTGCGAGGAGCCCCGGCCCGCCTACGACCGCGTGCACCTGACCTCGTACTTCTCCGGGAGCACCCCCGAGGACCTCTCCCTGACCCCGGCCTCCTTCATGGCGGACCACAACATCGCCCTGCACCTCGACGACCCCGCCGAGGCCATCGACCGGGAGGCCCGCACCGTCACCTCCCGCTCGGGGCGCGTGTTCCCGTACGACGTGCTCGTGCTCGCGACCGGCAGTTACCCCTTCGTGCCGCCCGTCCCCGGCAAGGACGCCCCGGGCTGTTTCGTGTACCGCACCATCGAGGACCTCCTCGCGATCGAGGAGTACGCCAAGACCCGGACCACCGGCGCCGTGGTCGGCGGCGGCCTGCTCGGCCTGGAGGCCGCCGGCGCGCTGAAGGGCCTCGGGCTCGCCACCCGCGTGGTGGAGTTCGCGCCCCGGCTGATGCCCGTCCAGATCGACGAGGGCGGCGGTGCGGCCCTGTTGCGCACCATCGAGAACATGGGGCTCACCGTCCACACGGGCGTCGGCACCCAGGAGGTCCTCACCGGCGAGGACGGCTCGGTCAGCGGCATGAAGCTGTCCGACGGCTCCACCGTCGACACCGACCTGGTCGTCTTCTCCGCCGGTGTCCGCCCCCGCGACCAGCTCGCCCGCGCGTCCGGCCTGAGCGTCGGCGAACGCGGCGGCATCGCCGTCGACGCCCACTGCCGCACCTCCGATCCGCACGTCTACGCCATCGGCGAGTGCGCGCTGGCCGCCGACGGCCGGGTCTACGGACTGGTCGCGCCGGGCTACGAGATGGCCGAGACGGCCGCCGAGGACCTGCTGGGCCGCGCGAAGGAGTTCACCGGCGCCGACCTCTCCACCAAGCTCAAGCTCCTCGGCGTGGACGTGGCCTCCTTCGGCGACGCGCACGGCGCCACGCCCGGCAGCCTGGACGTCGTCTACTCCGACTCCCGCTCCGGCGTCTACAAGAAGGTGGTCGTCTCCGCCGAAGGCGTCCTGCTCGGCGGCGTCCTGGTCGGCGACGCCGACTCCTACGGCCTACTGCGCCCGCTCACCGGCTCGGTACCGCCCGTCACCCCCGAGCAGCTGGTGCTGCCCGCCGGGGCCGGCGCCCCCGTGGCCCTCGGCCCGGCCTCGCTCCCGGACGACGCGGTGATCTGCTCCTGCCACAACGTCACCAAGAAGGCCATCACCGCCCACACGACCGTGCCCGAGGTCAAGAAGTGCACCAAGGCGGGCACCGGGTGCGGCAGCTGCCTCAAGGTGATCGGCCAGCTGATGCCGGCCGCCGCCGACAAGGGACTGTGCGGCTGCTTCCCCTTCACCCGGGCCGAGCTCTACGAGATCGTCCGCACCCTGCGCGTGACCTCGTACGAGCAGCTCCTCGACGGCCACGGCCGCCAGGAGGCGCGCGGCGGCGACGGCTGCGAGGTCTGCAAGCCCACCGTCGGCTCGATCATCGCCTCGCTCGCCCCCACCCTCGGCGCGAGCGGCTACGTCCTGGACGGGGAGCAGGCCGCCCTCCAGGACACCAACGACCACTTCCTCGCGAACATGCAGCGCAACGGCTCGTACTCGGTCGTCCCGCGCATCCCCGGCGGCGAGATCACCCCCGACAAGCTCATCGTCATCGGCGAGGTGGCCCGCGACTTCGGCCTCTACACGAAGATCACCGGCGGGCAGCGCATCGACCTCTTCGGCGCCGGAGTCGACCAGCTCCCCCGCATCTGGGCCCGGCTCGTGGAGGCCGGATTCGAGTCCGGGCACGCGTACGGCAAGGCCCTGCGAACCGTGAAGTCCTGCGTGGGCCAGACCTGGTGCCGCTACGGGGTCCAGGACTCGGTGCGCATGGCCATCGACCTGGAGCTGCGCTACCGGGGCCTGCGCGCCCCGCACAAGCTCAAGTCGGCGGTCTCCGGCTGCGCCCGCGAGTGCGCGGAGGCGCAGAGCAAGGACTTCGGGGTCATCGCCACGGCCGGTGGCTGGAACCTCTACGTCGGCGGCAACGGCGGGGCCACCCCGCGCCACGCCGATCTGCTGGCGCAGGACCTGTCCGACGCCGAACTGGTCCGGCTCATCGACCGGTTCCTGATGTTCTACATCCGCACCGCCGACCGGCTGGAGCGGACCTCCACCTGGCTGGAGCGGCTGGAGGGCGGCCTCGGCCACCTGCGGGACGTGGTCGTGCACGACTCGCTCGGGCTGTGCGCGGACCTGGAGGCCCTGATGGCCGACCACGTGGCGCACTACCGCGACGAATGGGCCGAGACCCTGGAGGACCCGGAGCGGCTGCGCCGGTTCGTGTCCTTCGTCAACGCTCCGGGCGCACCCGACCCGAGCGTGCGCTTCGTCCCCGAACGCGGCCAGGTCAAGCCCGACCTGACCGTCCTCACCCTGGAACCCCTGGGAGGCGCCCGATGACCGTGGAACTGCAGGTGGAGTCGGGCTGGCTCACCGTGTGCGAGCTGTCCGAGCTGGTCCCCGGGCGCGGGGTGGCGGCGCTGCTGCCCGACGGGAGCCAGGCCGCCGTGTTCGTCGACCGCGCGGGGCGCCCGTACGCCATCGGCAACCGCGACCCCTTCACCGGGGCCCAGGTGCTCTCGCGCGGGCTGGTCGGCTCGGCCTCCGGGCGGGCCTTCGTGGCCTCGCCGCTGCTGAAGCAGCGTTTCGACCTGGAGTCGGGGCACTGCCTGGACGACGAGGAGGTGGCGGTCCGGACCTACCCGGTGCGGACCGCCGCGACCTCCTGCTGACCGGCCCCGGACCGGCCCTCAGACCGGTCGCGGACCGGCCCCGGATGAGCCCTGGACCGGCCCTGGATCAGCCCTGGATCATCGCCGGGTCCATCCACATGATCTCCCAGGTGTGCCCGTCGAGGTCGTCGAAGGCGCGGCCGTACATGACGCCGTGGTCCTGGGCCGGGCGGTGCTCGGTGGCCCCGGCCGCCAGGGCCCCGTCGACGAGCTCGTCGACGGCGTGGCGGCTCTCGGCGCTCAGACACAGCAGCACCTCGGAGGTCTTGGTCGCGTCCGCGATGTCCTTGTGGGTGAAGTCCTTGTACCGGGCCTCGGTCAGGAACATGGCCACGATCGAGTCGGTGATGGGCATCGAGGCGCAGTTCTCGTCGGTGAACTGGGCGTTGTAGGTGTAGCCGAGCTTGCTCCAGAAGGTCTTGGTGGCCTCAAGGTCCTTGACCGGCAGGTTGACGAAGATCATGGTGGAGGACATCGGGGTCTCTCTTCTCTCGGCGCGTTCCGTTGCTTTCGAGAGGTAGACCGGGGGCTCCCGGGAAACTCATCGCTCCCCCGCGAAGTTTTTTGCGGAATCCGATCACCGCAGGTCAGGACGGCATCGAGCGCAGTTCCAGGGCCGCCAGGGGGATGAAGCCCAGCGCGGTCCCGCCGCGCAGCAGCTCCGCGTCCGCGCCGGCCAGCCGCTTGTGCAGGGTCAGCGCGATCCGCTCGCCCTGCGCCTTGGCCCGCTCCGCGTTGGGCCCCCGGTGCAGCCCGTCGATCGTGGCGTGCCACAGCTGCACCCAGCGGCCGAAGTCCTCCGCGGTCATCGCGCGGGCCGACTGGAGGGCCGCGTGCGGGGCGAAGGCGTTGCGCCGGTAGTCGGCGCTGCGGAAGAGGGCCCGCTCCCAGAAATCGGTGATCCGGGGCAGGTGCACGTCGAGGTCGGTACCGGCGATCTCGGTGAAGAACGGCCCGATCCGCGGGTCGGCGAAGGCCGCCGTGTAGAAGCGGCGCAGCACGACCTCGAGGTCGGCGCGGCCGGAGATGTCTGCATCGTCGGCGTGGTGGCTCATGGCACCACCATCCTCCCGCACCCGGAACCGCCCCAGGGTAGAAAGTCCCGCGATACGTCACCTTTGCGGGCGCGCGGCCCCGATTTCCTTCGAATCCCCCCGGGGGAATGCCGCACCCCGTGGAATTGCCGGGCGGTCGGGGTGCGGTCGCCTTTACGAGGCCACGGCGCCGCCCTTCAGCAGCGCGGCCCCCAGCGGTGTCACCGTGTGCAGGACGGCGTTTCCCCGGCGCAGGGTGGTGACCAGGCCGGCCTCCCGCATCACCCCGGCGTGCTGGCTCGCGGAGGCCAGCGAGACCCCGGCGCGGCGGGCCAGCTCGCTCGTGGTGGCCCCGTCCCCGATCGCCTCCAGCACCACCGAGCGGGTGTGCCCGACCAGCTTGCCCAGGGTGTGCTGGCGGTGCCGGCGCCGCTCCTCCGCGGGCCGGGTCGCCTCGCAGCCGGCCTGGGCTGAGGCCAGCTCGGCCGCGGCCGGGTAGACCAGCACCGGCGGCAGCTCCGGATCGTGCAGGGTCACGGCGGTGCGCCGGCAGAAGAAGGACGGCTGGAGCAGCAGCCCGCGCCCCCGTAGCCGTACGTCACGGTCCACCGGGTAGTCGCACTCCAGCACGGGGGCCCGCCAGCGCAGCATCGGCGGCAGCGAGGCCAGCAGCTCGTCCGCTCCGCCGTCGAGCAGCGCCCGGCCGCGCGCGGCCCGCTCGGCCTCGATCTGGGCCTGGATGTGGGTCCAGTACGGCTCCACGGCCGCCCGGTGGTAGCCCCGCAGTTCGCTGAGGAGCCGGGGCAGGTGCGTGGTGACCCCCTCCATGAGGTCCCGCAGCCGCCTGGGCACCAGGGCCTCGGAGCCGCCGCCGGCCGTCGGGGGCATCCCGAAGGCCGCGGCCATGCCGGAGCCGCCCGCCGCGCCCCGGCCGAGCAGCACGAGCTCGCGGCGCATCCGCTCGGGGTGTATCCCGCGCAGCGCGTCGAGGCCCAGGTCCCACCCGTACTGACCCTCGACGGGGGTCAGGAAATCGGGGAAATATCCGCGGCTCGGTATCAGCGCGCCGAGAAGTCGTGTTTCACCATTCAACCTGCTCCGGGTTTCCGTACGCCAATCACCGAAGAGCCTCGTATCACGCCGGTCTCTTAAACGGTGAAAACTCAGAATCGTTTCCCACAACGCATCGGGACGCACTGCCATCCTTACGCGTGCCAGGTCCACTCCAGTGAAATGGATACGCAGCACCGAACCCCCACCTGTGCAACCGCAATCCCCCCGCCCTATGAGTATGCACGCCGTCACACGTGGTCACCATGGCCTTTCAGCCACAGTTGAAACCCCTTTCGGCGGGGGCGTGACAACCGAAATCCTGTACTCCGCCGGGCACACTCCGGCGCGACCGAAACGCTCCGCGAAGGCCGTGGGGGGCTTTGCGGGGCCTGGCGGTCGGTCGCACCGGGAAGCGCCGACGTGTCCGGCGGATTGGCGGCAGGCGGTGGACGGGTGGGGATCCGTCCACCGCTTGTTGCCGTTAAGGCATCTGGAACAACATTGAACCAATATTGATCGGCCCGGAACGGACCGGAACGCACGGGAAGCACCGGGAAGGCCCGGGAACGGCCTGCGAACGGCCGGAACAGCCGGAACAGCCGGGAAAATAGGCGCGCCTGCCGCCGGATGTCAGGGAACCCGGGGGCAGGCGCGGTCAGTGGGGCCCTGGCATCAGGGCCGCGGAGGGGTCAGCGGCTGTCGCTGCCCTTCGCCTCGGCGGCGGCCCGGCCGGCCTCCAGGCGCGCGACCGGGATCCGGAACGGCGAGCAGGAGACGTAGTCGAGGCCGACCTCGTGGAAGAAGTGCACGGACTCGGGGTCGCCGCCGTGCTCTCCGCAGACGCCGAGCTTGAGGTCGGGGCGGGTGGCCCGGCCGGCCTCGACGGCGCTGCGGACCAGCGCTCCGACGCCCTCGCGGTCGATGGTCTCGAAGGGCGAGACCCCGAAGATGCCCTTCTCCAGGTAGGCGGTGAAGAAGCTGGCCTCGACGTCGTCGCGGGAGAAGCCCCACACCGTCTGGGTCAGGTCGTTCGTGCCGAAGGAGAAGAACTGCGCGGCCTCGGCGATCTGGCCGGCCGTGAGGGCGGCGCGGGGCAGCTCGATCATGGTGCCGATGCTCAGCTTGAGCGTGGTGCCGGTGGCGGCCTCGACCTCGGCGATGACCTGGTCGGCCTCCTCGCGGACGATCTCCAGCTCCTGGACGGTGCCCACGAGCGGGACCATGATCTCGGCGCGCGGGTCACCCTTGGCGTTCTTGCGCTCGGCCGCGGCCTCGGCGATCGCCCGGACCTGCATGGCGAACAGGCCGGGGATGACCAGGCCGAGGCGGACGCCGCGCAGACCCAGCATCGGGTTCTGCTCGTGCAGCTTGTGGACGGCCTGGAGCAGGCGCAGGTCGTTCTCGTTGGCGTCCTTGCGGGACTCGGCGAGGGCGACGCGCACCGACAGCTCGGTGATGTCGGGCAGGAACTCGTGCAGCGGCGGGTCGAGCAGGCGGACGGTGACGGGCAGTCCGTCCATCGCCTCGAACAGCTCGACGAAGTCCTTCTTCTGCAGCGGCAGGAGGGCACTGAGTGCCGCCTCGCGCTCCTTGTCGGTGTCCGCGAGGATCAGGTTCTCGACCAGCTCGCGGCGTTCGCCGAGGAACATGTGCTCGGTGCGGCACAGGCCGATGCCCTGGGCGCCGAAGCGGCGGGCGCGCAGCGCGTCCTCGGCGTTGTCGGCGTTGGCGCGCACGCGCAGCCGGCGCACGCGGTCGGCGTAGGCCATGATCCGGTGCACGGCGGCGACGAGCTCGTCGGCGTCGTCGGCGCCCGCGTGCATGCGGCCCTCGAAGTACTCGACGACCGGGGAGGGTACGACCGGTACCTCGCCGAGGTAGACCTTGCCGGTGGAGCCGTCGATGGAGACGACGTCGCCCTCTTCGATGACCGTCTCGCCGACCGTCATGCGGCGGCGCTTGGTGTCGACGTCGAGCTCCTCGGCGCCGCAGACACAGGTCTTGCCCATGCCGCGGGCGACGACGGCGGCGTGCGAGGTCTTGCCGCCGCGCGAGGTCAGGATGCCCTCGGAGGCGATCATGCCGTCCAGGTCGTCCGGGTTGGTCTCACGGCGGATCAGGATGACCTTCTCGCCGGAACGGGACCACTTGACGGCCGTGTAGGAGTCGAAGACGGCCTTGCCGACGGCCGCGCCCGGGGAGGCGGCGATGCCGCGGCCCAGCAGCTCGGTCTTCGCGTCCTCGTCGAAGCGCGGGAACATCAGCTGCGCGAGCTGGTGGCCGGTGACGCGCTGGAGCGCCTCGGCCTCGTCGATCAGGCCCTGGTCCACGAGCTGGGTGGCGATGCGGAACGCGGCGCCCGCGGTGCGCTTGCCGACACGGGTCTGGAGCATCCACAGCTGGCCGCGCTCGATGGTGAACTCGATGTCGCAGAGATCCTTGTAGTGGTTCTCCAGCGTCGTCATGATCGTCATGAGCTGGTCGTACGAGGCCTTGTCGATGGCCTCCAGGTCCGCGAGCGGCACGGTGTTGCGGATGCCCGCGACCACGTCCTCGCCCTGGGCGTTCTGGAGGTAGTCGCCGTAGACGCCCGCGTGACCGGTGGCGGGGTCGCGGGTGAAGGCCACGCCGGTGCCCGAGTCGGGGCCGAGGTTGCCGAAGACCATGGAACAGATGTTGACCGCGGTGCCCAGGTCGCTCGGGATGCGCTCCTGGCGGCGGTAGAGCTTGGCGCGGTCGGTGTTCCAGGAGTTGAAGACCGCCTCGACGGCGAGGTCCATCTGCTCGCGGGGGTCCTGCGGGAACTCGCGGCCGGCCTCCTTCGCGACGATCTTCTTGAAGCGCGTCACGAGCTTCTTGAGGTCGGCGGCGTCGAGGTCGGTGTCGACCGTGACCTTCTTGGCGGCCTTGGCCTCGTCGAGGGCGTCCTCGAAGAGCTCGCCCTCCACGCCGAGGACCGTCTTGCCGAACATCTGGATGAGACGGCGGTACGAGTCCCACGCGAAGCGCGCGTCACCGGCCTGCGTGGCGAGGCCGGTCACGGACGCGTCGGAGAGGCCGATGTTGAGGACCGTGTCCATCATGCCGGGCATCGAGAACTTGGCGCCGGAGCGCACTGAGACCAGCAGCGGGTCGTCCGACTGGCCGAGCTTCTTGCCCATCTTCGCCTCGAGGGCGTCGAGGTGCGCGCTGACCTCTTCGCGCAGCTCGGCCGGGGCCTCGCCGCTGTCGAGGTAGACCTTGCAGGCCTCGGTGGTGATGGTGAAGCCGGGAGGGACCGGCAGACCGAGGTTGGTCATCTCGGCGAGGTTCGCACCCTTGCCGCCGAGAAGGTCCTTGAGGTCGCGGTTGCCCTCGGTGAAGTCGTAGACGAACTTCTGATCTTTGTTTTCCGACACGGGTCTCGACTCCTCGAGGCTCGGGTGGCTGCCCTGACGGCCAGGAACATACCCAGATCGAAGGCTTATGGGTACGTCCACTTGGCGGTCATGTGGCCGTAACCACCCGCCTACCAGCAGATCGAATGTAACTGATGAGTAGCTAAAACCTACGAAGCGCCTTCACCTCCCGAAGGGAGAGAGGCCCACCGAGGCTTGTTCACGCTCGGATGAGCGATCATCGATACATTTGCGTTCAAGAGTTGAACGAACAAAGGGTGGCACCCAGTGCCACCCTTTGAAAGTCTTACCCGTGACCATTCCGCTCATCTGAGCGAAACCTCTCCCATGCGTGGCGTATGTCACGCCACCACTGGCACGTTTTGCCAGCCGCTTCTCAGCCCCCGGACGTGTCCAGTTCGGCTTCCTCGCTCACGCCCGCGCAGTCGTACGGATCCTTCAACCAGCCCTCGGGCAGGACAACCCGGTTGTTTCCGGACGTCCGGCCGCGCGGGCCGTCCGCGCTGTCCGGCCAGGGCTGGTCCAGGTCCAGCTCGCTCAGATGAGCGTCCAGCTCGGCCAGGGAGGAGGTGACGGCGAGCTTCTGCCGCATCTCCGAGCCCACCGAGAAGCCCTTGGTGTACCAGGCCACGTGCTTACGGAAGTCGATCACCCCGCGGGCCTCGTCGCCGATCCACTCCCCCAGCAGCTGGGCGTGCCGGAGCATGGTCTGCCCGACCTCCCTCAGCGTCGGCTTGTGGAAGTCCTCGGGACGCCCCTCGAAGGCCGCGACCAGGTCGTTGAACAGCCAGGGCCGCCCCAGGCAGCCGCGCCCGACGACCACGCCGTCGCAGCCGGTCTCCCGGACCATGCGCAGCGCGTCCTCGGCACACCAGATGTCGCCGTTGCCGAGCACCGGGATCTCCGGCACGTGCTCCTTGAGCCGTGCGATGGCCTCCCAGTCGGCGGTGCCGCCGTAGTGCTGGGCGGTGGTTCGGCCGTGCAGGGCGATCGCGGTGATGCCCTCCTCGACGGCGATCCGCCCGGCGTCAAGGTAGGTGAGGTGGTCGTCGTTGATGCCCTTGCGCATCTTCATCGTCACCGGCAGGTCGCCGGCGCCCGCGACCGCCTCGCGCAGGATCGCGCGCAGCAGGTTGCGCTTGTACGGGAGGGCCGAGCCGCCGCCCTTGCGGGTGACCTTGGGCACCGGGCAGCCGAAGTTGAGGTCGATGTGGTCGGCGCGGTCCTCTTCGACGATCATGCGGACCGCCTTGCCGACCGTCGCGGGGTCGACTCCGTACAGCTGGATCGAGCGGGGCTTCTCGGTCTCGTCGAAGTGGATCAGCTGCATGGTCTTCTCGTTGCGCTCGACCAGGGCCCGGGTCGTGATCATCTCGCTCACGAACAGCCCCTTGCCGCCCGAGAACTCGCGGCACAGGGTACGGAACGGGGCATTGGTGATGCCGGCCATCGGCGCGAGCACCACCGGGGGCTGCACGGTGTGCGGGCCGATCGCGAGAGGCGGGGGGAGCGTGGTCATCCCCCCATTGTGGCTCAGGCGCGCCGCGCCACGCATTTCTTTAGTTAGGCGTACTATCCGGATCATGCACGAGTTGAGCCACCGGCGGCGCATGCTCGTACTGGCGATCTGCTGCATGAGCCTGCTGCTCGTCAGTCTCGACAACACCGTCCTGAACGTCGCGCTGCCCGCAATGCGCCGGGAGCTGGACGCCTCCGTCGCCGGAATGCAGTGGACCATCGACGCGTACACGCTGGTCCTGGCCTCGCTCCTGATACTGGCGGGCTCCACGGCGGACCGGATCGGGCGGCGCAAGGTCTTCACGGCCGGCCTCGTGCTCTTCACCGCGGGCTCGCTGCTCTGCTCGCTCGCGCCGAGCCTCGAGTGGCTGGTCGTCTTCCGGATGATCCAGGCGGTGGGCGGCTCGATGCTGAACCCCGTCGCCATGTCGCTCATCACCAACACCTTCACGGACCCGCGCGAGCGCGCCCGCGCCATCGGCGTCTGGGGCGCGGTCGTGGGCGTCGCCATGGCCGCCGGTCCGCTGATCGGCGGGCTGCTGGTGGACACGGTGGGCTGGCGGTCGATCTTCTGGATCAACCTCCCCGTCGGCCTGCTCGCCCTCGCGCTGACCCTGCGCTACGTCCCCGAGTCGCGGGCCGACCACCCCCGCGCCCCGGATCCGGTGGGCCAGCTGCTGATCATGGCCATGCTCGGCTCGGTGACGTACGGGATCATCGAGGCCCCCGCCGAGGGCTGGACCTCCGGGGTGATCCTCGGCTGCGCCGCGGTCGCCGTCGCCTCCCTGATCGGGCTGCTGGTCTACGAGCCCCGGCGGGCCCAGCCGCTGATCGACCCGCGGTTCTTCCGCAGCGCCCCCTTCAGCGGGGCGACGGTGATCGCCGTGAGCGCCTTCGCCGCGCTGTCCGGGTTCCTCTTCCTGAACACCCTGTACCTCCAGGACGTACGGGGGCTGGACGCCCTGCACGCCGGGCTCTACATGCTCCCGATGGCCGCGCTGACCGGCCTGTGCGCACCGATCTCGGGGCGGCTGGTCGGCTCCCGGGGGCCGCGGCTGCCGCTGCTGGTCGCGGGGGTGGCCATGGCGGCGAGCGGGCTGCTGTTCGCCGTGTTCGAGGCGGAGAGCTCCACGCCCCTGCTGTTCGCCGGGTACGTGCTCTTCGGCCTCGGGTTCGGCATGGTCAACGCCCCGATCACCAACACGGCGGTCTCCGGGATGCCCCGTTCCCAGGCGGGGGTCGCCTCGGCGATCGCCTCCACCAGCCGGCAGACCGGCGGGATGCTGGGCGTCGCGGTGATCGGCGCGGTCCTGGCGGCCGGTACCGCGCACGGCGGCAGCTTCCAGGCGGCCACCCGGCCCGCCTGGTGGATCATCACCGCGTGCGGGCTGCTCGTCCTCGCCGTGGGCGCCGCCACCAGCGGGGCCTGGGCGCACGGGACCGCCCTGCGCACGGCCCGCGAACTGGAGTCGGAGCCCGCCCCCAGCCCTTCACCGGCCGGGGCTCCCCCGCGCGGCTGAGCCCGCTCGTGGCACGGGGCCGCGCCCGCGGTCCCCGTGGCGCTTCCTGCGCCCGTACTTCTGGGCGTGCCCCGGCCGCTGCCGGCCGGTCGGGACGCTCGGGGCGCTCGGGGCGGCGCTCGGAATGTTCGGGGCACTTGGGATGCTCAGGGAGCTCGGGCCACCTCGGCCGCTCAGGCCGCTCGGCCGCTCCGGCCACCTCGGCCACCTCGGCCACCTCGGCCACCTCGGCCACCTCGGCCACCTCGGCCGCTCAGGCTGCTCCGGCCGGTCCGGCTACTCCTGGCAGTCGAAGTCCTCGGCGTGCGAGTCGATCCGGTCCAGCAGACGGCGCAGCAGCTCCTGCTCCTCGCCGGTGAGGCCCGCGAACACGCCGAGCTCCACGGCGTCCAGGGCCGCGTTGGTCTTGGCGAGGGCCTCCTCGCCGGCCGCGGTGATGACGACGTTGTGGCGGCGGCGGTCGGCCGGGTCCCGGCGGCGCTCGACGAGGCCGCAGCCCTCCAGGTCGTTGAGGATCCCGACGAGCACGCTCGGGTCCACCTCGAGCCGCTCGGCCAGCGCCCGCTGCCCGATGGGGCCGCCGGCCAGGTGCGTCAGGGTCATCGCGTGGCGCGGGGTCAGCCCGGCGGCACTGAGCGCCTTCTTCATGCGGGTCTGGGTGACCGATCCGTGCCAGGCCAGCAGCAGGCCCAGCCGCTGCGGGGGGTGCGGGGAGTCCTGAGGCGCCGTCATCTCCACATCGTAACAACTCAGAAATGATTGCACCCTGCCGATCATTGATGGTATTCAATGGTTCGATACCATCGACTGTTGGAGACCATCATGTTCATCGCCTACGCCGTCGTCGCCGGACTGCTCGCCCTCGTCCTCGCCGCGTCAGCCACCTTCTCCCTCCAGCGCAACCCGGCGATCACCGCGAGCATGGCGAAGGTCGGGGTGCCCGACTCCTGGATGCCGCGCCTGGCCGCCCTCAAGGCGGCGGGGGCCATCGGCCTGATCGCGGGCCTGTGGCTGAGCCCGCTGGGCATCGCCGCCGCCATCGGCGTGACGCTCTACTTCATCGGCGCGGTCATCACCCACCTGCGCGCGAAGGACTACGAGCTCGCCCCGGCGGCCGTCCTCACCCTGGTCGCCGCGGCCGCCCTGGTCCTGCGCGTGACCTCGGCCTCGTAACCCCTCCCCGACTCCCGGCCTTCACGGTCCCCGGCCTTCACGGTCCCCGGCCTTCACGGCCCGACCTCCTGGACAGTTAGTCTTCGCAGAGATAGTCTGCGCATAGAGCATCTAACCAGGAGGCCCCCATGTGGGAGTACGAGCACAGCATCGAGACCACCGCCGCGCCCGAGGCGGTCTGGGCCCTGTGGGCCGACGTGGAGAACTGGGGCGCCTGGAACGCCGACATCGAGAAGATCGAGCTCCGGGGCGCCTTCGCGGCGGGCGCGGAGATCACCATGACCCCGGCCGGGCAGGACCCGGTGGAACTGCTCGTCGCCGAGGTCACCGAGGGCGAGATTTTCGTCGACGAGGCCCGCTTCGCCGGCCTGGTGCTGCGCACCACCCACCGGATCGACCGCCTCGGCGCGGATCTCAGCCGGGTGACCTACCGGATGGAGATCAGCGGCGACGGCGCGGGCGAGGTGGGCCCGCAGATCGGCCCGGCCATCACGGCGGACTGGCCCGACACCATGGCCGCGCTGGTCCGGACGGCCCAGGGCTGATGCCGCTGGCCCCCGGCGAGAGCCCCGGGTTCCTGCTCTGGCACGCCACCCTGCGCTGGCAGCGCGGGATCGCCGCGGCGCTGGGGCCCCTGGACCTCACCCACGTGCAGTTCGTGCTGCTCGCCTGCACCTGGTGGCTCAACGGCCAGGGCGAGCACCCCAACCAGCAGGCCCTGGCGCACCAGGCCGGCACCGACGTGAAGATGACCTCCCAGGTGGTGCGGACCCTGGAGCAGAAGGGGCTCCTCGCGCGCGAGGTCGACCCGGCGGACACCCGCGCCAAGCGGCTGCGCGTCACCGCGGCCGGGGCCGAGCTGGCGCCGCGGGCCATCGCCGCCGTCGAGCGGGTCGACGCGGAGTTCTTCCGGCCGGTGCCGCGCGGGGACGCGGTCGCCCTGCTGAGCCGCCTGGCCCGCCCCGAGCCCGAGCGGCCCGGACGGCCCGGGACCTGAGGCCAGGGCGCACCATCACACTGACGAGTGACAGATATTGAAATCTGTCACTCGTCATGCCATTCTCGTTCCATGACGACGAACCAGAGCACCTCAGCCCACACCACCGAACCGCACCGCACCCTCGGCCGCACCGGACCCGCCACCTTCCCGCTGGGGCTGGGCTGCATGGGGATGTCCGCGCTCTACGGCGAAGCCGACCGGGCGGAGTCCCTCGCCACCATCCACGCCGCCCTCGACGCCGGAGTCACCCTCCTCGACACCGGCGACTTCTACGGCATGGGGCACAACGAGCTCCTCATCAACGAAGCCCTGCGCACCGCACCCGCCGCGGCCCGCGAGAATGCGCTGACCAGCGTGAAGTTCGGCGCCCTGCGGACGGTCGAGGGCGGCTTCACCGGATATGACGGGCGCCCGGCGGCCGTCAAGAACTTCCTCGCCTATTCGCTCCAGCGGCTCGGCCGGGACCACATCGACATCTACCGCATCGCCCGCGTGGACCCGGACGTCCCGATCGAGGAGACCGTCGGCGCCATCGCCGAGGCCGTCGCGGCCGGACACGTCCGGCACATCGGGCTCTCCGAGGTCGGCGCGGACACCCTGCGCCGGGCCGCGGCCGTGGCTCCGATCTCCGACCTCCAGATCGAGTACTCCCTGATCTCGCGCGGGATCGAGGAGGAGATCCTGCCGACCGCCCGCGAGCTCGGCATCGGCATCACGGCGTACGGCGTGCTGTCCCGCGGCCTGATCAGCGGTCACTTCGCCCGCGACCGGGCGCTGGCGCCCGGCGACTTCCGGGGGATGAGCCCGCGCTTCCAGGGCGAGAACCTGGACCGGAACCTCGATCTGGTCGACGCCCTGCGCAAGGTCGCCGACGAGAAGGGCGTGACCGTCGCCCAGACCGCCATCGCCTGGGTGCTCTCGCGGGGCGAGGACATCGTGCCGCTGGTGGGCGCCCGCCGCCGTGACCGGCTCTCCGAGGCACTGGGTGCCCTTCAGGTCACCCTGACCCCCGCCGACCTCGCGGCCATCGAGGACGCGGTGCCGGCCGGAGCCGCGGCCGGCCAGCGGTATCCGGCGGCGCAGATGGCCCATCTGGACAGCGAGCACTGATCCGGCTGTACGGTCGTACCCATGCCACCCGCAGCCGCCGAGCCCCTCACCCCCGAGCGCATCCTCGAAACCACCGAGGAGGTGCTGCGCCGCTTCGGTCCGACCAAGGCGACCGTGGTGGACGTGGCGCGGGCCCTGGGCGTCAGCCACGGCAGCGTGTACCGGCACTTCCCGTCGAAGGCGGCGCTGCGCGAGGCCGTCACGGACCGCTGGCTCGCCAAGAGCGTGGCCGTGCTGGAGCGGATCGCCTCGGCACCCTCCGAGCCCGCCCCCTCCAAGCTGGAGTCCTGGCTGGAGGCGCTGTTCGAAGCCAAGCGGAAGAAGGCCGGCGCCGACCCGGAGCTGTTCGCGACGTACACCGTGCTGCTCGCCGAGAACAGCGGTGTGGTGGACCAGCACCTGGCCGAGCTGATCGAGCAGCTGTCCCGGATCATCGGCGAGGGGGTCGCCGCGGGATCGCTCAGCGCACCCGACGTCCCTGCCGCCGCGCGCGCGGTGTTCGACGCCACCGGCCGTTTCCACGATCCGCAGTACGCGGCGGACTGGCTTTCGCCGAACATCACCGCCGAGTTCGAGGCGGTGACGGCCCTGGTCGTCCGGGGCCTGCGCGCCTGAGGTCTGGAACCAGCCAGTCCGGACAGCTTGATCATCATTTTGGGCGCAGGGCCCTTGCCGGTCCCCCGCCGTGTTCCTACGTTCCCCTGTACCGCACATCATCAGGTCTGTTCCAGGGGGAACTTTGTCCGCTCAGGAAGTACCGGCAGCGCAGTCGGGCCCGCCGGCCCGGTCCGGAGCCGCCGCAGCCATCGGCTGGATCCTGACCATCGGATTCAACGTGGTCGCGCCCATCCTCACGTACAACATGCTCACCGACCGGGGCTGGAGCGAGTTCGCGGCGCTGCTGGTCAGCGGTGTCTGGCCGGTGGTCGACTCCGCCGTCCACCTCGCCTGGCGCCGCAAGGTCGACGAGTTCGCCGTGGTCACCCTGGTCTTCCTGGTGATCACCGCGCTCGTCACGCTGATCGGCACGCACTCGGCCCGCGCCCTGCTCATCAAGGACTCGGGGGTGACGGGGCTGTTCGGGGCGCTCTGCATCGCGACCCTCTTCGCTCCCCGGCCGCTGATGTTCTACTTCGGCCGGAAGTTCGGCACGGACGGGACGAAGGAGGGCGTGGCGTACTTCAACGGGCTCTGGCAGTACCCCGACTTCCGCAAGGCGATGCGGAAGATGACCACCGTCTGGGGCGTCGCCTACCTGGTGGAGGCCTCGCTGCGGGTCGTGCTGGCGTACCGGCTGAGCGTGGACGACATGGTCTGGATCAGCCCGGTCCTGATCTACGGCTTCCTGGTCTCGCTGATCTTCTGGACCATCCGGTTCTCGAAACGCACCCAGGCCGAGGGCGAAGCCCGGGCCGCGGCCCTGGCGGCCGCCTCGGCCGGCGATCCGGCGCCCGCGTAACCGGCCCGGAAGACGGCAGTGGCCCGGTGCGCGATGCGCACCGGGCCACTGCCGTCCGAGCGGTGGGACCTAGCAGCCGAGCAGACGGCTGCCGAGGTAGCTCTGGATCTGATCCAGGGAGACGCGCTCCTGCTTCATGGTGTCGCGCTCGCGCACGGTCACCGCGTTGTCGTCGAGGGTGTCGAAGTCGACGGTGACGCAGAACGGCGTACCGATCTCGTCCTGACGGCGGTAGCGGCGGCCGATGGCGCCCGCGTCGTCGAACTCGATGTTCCAGTTCTTGCGCAGGTCGGCGGCGAGGCCCTTGGCCTTCGGCGACAGCTGGGCGTTGCGGGACAGCGGCAGGACGGCGACCTTGACCGGAGCCAGGCGCGGGTCGAAGCGCATCACGGTGCGCTTCTCCATGGCGCCCTTGGCGTTGGGGGCCTCGTCCTCGTTGTACGCGTCGAGCATGAAGGCGAGCATGGCGCGGTTGACACCGGCCGCCGGCTCGATGACGTACGGGGTGTACTTCTCCTTCGACTCCTGGTCGAAGTACACGAGCTCCTGGCCGGAGGCGGCGGAGTGGGCCTTGAGGTCGAAGTCGGTGCGGTTGGCGACGCCCTCGAGCTCGGAGAACTCATTGCCACCGAAGTTGAAGCGGTACTCGATGTCGGCGGTGCGCTTCGAGTAGTGGGACAGCTTCTCCTTCGGGTGGTCGTACCAGCGGATGTTCTCCTCGCGGATGCCGAGGTCGCGGTACCAGTTCCACCGCTCCTGCATCCAGTACTCCTGCCACTGCTCGTCCTCGCCCGGCTTGACGAAGAACTCCATCTCCATCTGCTCGAACTCGCGGGTGCGGAAGATGAAGTTGCCGGGGGTGATCTCGTTGCGGAAGGACTTGCCCATCTGCGCGATGCCGAACGGGGGCTTCTTGCGCGAGGTGGTCATCACGTGGGCGAAGTTGGTGAAGATGCCCTGGGCGGTCTCGGGGCGCAGGTACGCCTTGGAGCCGGTGTCCTGGGTCGGGCCGAGGTGGGTCTCCAGCATGCCGGAGAACTGCTTGGGCTCGGTGAACTGGCCCTTCACGCCGCAGTTGGGGCAGTTGATGTCCGCGAGACCGTTGGCGGGCACGCGGCCGTGCTTGGCCTCGTACGCCTCTTCCAGGTGGTCGGCGCGGTGGCGCTTGTGACAGGAGGTGCACTCGGTCAGCGGGTCCGAGAAGGTGCCGACGTGACCGGAGGCCACCCAGACCTCGGGGGCCAGGATCACGGAGGAGTCGAGGCCGACGATGTCCTCACGTCCGGTGACCATCGCCTTCCACCACTGGCGCTTGATGTTCTCCTTGAGCTCGACACCGAGCGGACCGTAATCCCAGGCAGCCCGAGAGCCGCCGTAGATGTCACTGCACGGGAAAACGAAGCCACGGCGCTTGCTCAGGCTGACGATGGTTTCGATCTTGTCGGCGGCCACGGTGCTCTCTTCATTTACGAGGACGAACGGCGAAGCCTCAAGGTTACCGGCGCCCGCACCCCCCCTTTCAAATCGGGACCCCGTCCACGGGCCCTCCACACCCCTCCCACCAGGGTTTTTGACAATCGTTTCCATCTTTGATGAAAATGGATGTCATGAACGTACGACGACGCCTCATACCGACCGCCGCCCTCGCCGGAGCCGTTGCCCTCGCCGCCACGGCCCTCACCGCCTGTTCGGGCGCCGCCGGAGCCGCCGGATCCAAGGACGGCAAGCTCGGCGTGATGGCGTCGTTCTATCCGATGCAGTTCCTCGCCGAGCAGATCGGCAAGGACCACGTGAAGGTCGACACCCTCACCAAGCCGGGCGTCGAACCGCACGACCTGGAGATCACCCCCAAGCAGACCGCGCAGCTCGGCGAGGCCGATGTCGTCCTCTACCTCAAGACGCTGCAGCCCGCCGTCGACAAGGCCGTCGCCCAGTCCGGCGTGAAGAACATCGTCGACGCCGCCACCCTCACCAAGCTCGAGGTGCACGGCACCTCGGGCCACGACCACGCCGCCGAAGAGGGCGCCGCCGACGGCCACGACCACAGCCACGGCGAAGCCGGCGAGGACCCCCACGTCTGGCTCGACCCCGTCAAGTACGCGGAGATCGCCAAGGGCGTCGGCGCGGCCCTGGAGAAGTCCGACCCCGACCACGCGGCGGACTACAAGAAGAACACCGACGAGCTGGTCGCCAAACTGGGCGCGCTCGACACCGAGTTCAAGGACGGCCTGAAGAACACGGCCTCCAAGACCTTCATCACCACCCACTCCGCCTTCGGCTACCTCGCCGAGCGCTACGGCCTCGACCAGGAGGGCATCTCCGGCGTCGACCCCGAGTCCGAGCCCAGCCCGGCCCGGATGAAGGACCTGCAGGCCGTCGCGAAGCAGGACAATGTCTCCACCGTGTTCTTCGAGACCCTGGCCAGCGACAAGACCGCCAAGACCCTCGCGGCGGACACCGGTCTGAAGACCGACGTCCTGGACCCCCTCGAGGGAATCACGGACAAGTCCCAGGGCGCTGACTACTTCGAGGTCATGCGGGCCAACCTGAAGAACCTCCAGAAGGCACTCGGCAACAAGTAATGGCAGCAGTAGCAGCAACGGAGGCGCGAGCCATGGAGTCCCAGCCCCAACAGGCGTCGGACCAGCCCGTCATATCCCTGCGCGGGGCCACCGCCTCGCTCGGCTCGCGCCCCGTGCTGCGCGGGATCGACCTCACCGTCCGCCGCGGTGAGGTCGTCGCCCTGCTCGGCGCCAACGGCTCCGGCAAGTCCACGGCCGTGCGCGCCGTGGTCGGCCAGGTGCCGCTGAGCGGCGGCGAGCTCTCGCTCTTCGGCACCGGCTTCAAGCGCTTCCGCGACTGGTCGCGCATCGGGTACGTCCCGCAGCGCACCACCGCGGCCAGCGGGGTCCCGGCCACCGTCCGCGAGGTCGTCTCCGCCGGCCGGCTCGCGCGCACCCGCTTCGGGGTCCTGCGCAAGGCCGACAGGGCCGCCGTCGAGCGTGCGCTGGACCTGGTCGACATGGGCTCCTTCGCCGACGCCTCCGTCAACGCCCTCTCCGGCGGCCAGCACCAGCGGGTGCTCATAGCCCGCGCGCTCGCCGTGGAGCCGGAGCTGCTGATCATGGACGAGCCGATGGCCGGTGTGGACCTGGCCAACCAGGAGGTGCTCGCCAACGCCCTGCGCACCCAGGTCGCCGCCGGGGTCACCGTTCTGCTGGTCCTGCACGAGCTGGGCCCGCTGGAGCCGCTCATCGACCGCGCCGTCGTCCTGCGCGACGGCTGCGTCACGCACGACGGCCCGCCCCCGGAAGCCCTGGGCCAGCACGCCCTGCCCGGCCACGACCACGTACACCCCCACGCGGCGCACGACGCCGAGCCCCTGCGGACGGGACTGCTGAGCTGATGGACCTCCTCCACTACGCCTTCATGCAGCGCGCGCTCATCGCGGCCGCCCTGGTCGGCATCACGGCCCCCGCCATCGGCACGTACCTCGTGCAGCGCCGGCAGGCCGTGATGGGCGACGGCCTCGGCCATGTCGCGATGACCGGTGTCGCGCTCGGATTCGTGATGAACACCAGCCCCGTGTGGATGGCCACCCTGGTCGCCGTCCTGGGCGCCGTCGGCATGGAGCTGATCCGCTCGCGCGGCAAGACCAGCGGCGACGTGGCACTGGCCATGCTCTTCTACGGCGGCCTCGCCGGCGGCGTCATGATCATCAACATCGGCGGCGGCTCCACGTCCATGCTGCTCGGCTCGATGTTCGGCTCGATCACCACCGTCGGGTCCGCGGACATCGTGGCCATGGTGATCCTGGCCGTCTTCGTCCTCGCCGTCACGATCGGTCTGCGCCGCCAGCTGTTCGCCGTCTGCCAGGACGAGGAGTTCGCCCGAGTCACCGGCCTGCCGGTGCGCGTACTGAACCTGCTGATCGCGATCACCGCCGCGGTCACCGTCACCGTGGCCATGCGCATCGTCGGCCTGCTGCTGGTCAGCGCCATGATGGTGATCCCGGTCGCGGCCGCCCAGCGCATGACCGGCGGCTTCGCCGCCACCCTCGGCCTCGCCATGGCGATCAGCACCACCGTCGCCCTCAGCGGCACGGCGGTGACCTACTACATCGACGCCCCTTCGGGTGCCTCGATCGTGCTGCTGGCCATCGCGGTCTTCATGGTGCTGACGGCCCTGTCCACCCCCCTGGCCCGGCGCCGCGCCAGGGCCGCCCGCGCCGCCGAAGAGGTCTGCACGCGGGACGACGTAAAGGTCTGAAGGCCGCGGGCACCCGGCCGCCTGGCACAATGACCCCAGGCCGAAACGAGGAGGAACCGGTGGCGACTGCGCCTGGCGAGATGAATACCGCGCCAGTACGAGGACGATCCACCCGGCAGCGGGCTGCCGTAGCGGCGGCGCTGGACGAGGTGGACGAGTTCCGCAGCGCCCAGGAACTCCACGACATGCTCAAGCACCGCGGTGACTCCGTGGGCCTGACCACCGTCTACCGCACCCTGCAGTCCCTCGCGGACGCCGGTGAGGTCGACGTGCTGCGGACCAGCGACGGCGAGTCCGTGTACCGGCGTTGCTCCACCGGGGACCACCACCACCACCTGGTCTGCCGCAAGTGCGGCAAGGCCGTGGAGGTGGAGGGCCCGGCCGTGGAGAAGTGGGCGGAGGGCATCGCCGCCGAACACGGCTTCGTGAACGTGGCCCACACGGTGGAGATCTTCGGCACCTGTGCGGACTGCGCGGCCAACGCCGGCTAGATCGGGAAGAGACGGCCTAGATCCGCTGGAGGTTCTGGTCGAGCAGGGCCCGGAGGCGGTCGATGTCTGCCGGGTCCGCCGCCCCGCGCTTGGGCAGGATGGTCATCGCCGCCGCCCGCTTGGCGACGTTGAGCGTGACGAAGGCGTCGGCCGTCTCCGCGTACAGCGGCTGCGCGGCCCAGCCGATGCGCGTCTCGGTGTCCTTCGTGCTCACCCGCAGCCCGGCGGCCGTCACCAGCGCCGTGGTCTCCCCCGCCTTGGCCAGCAGGCCCGCGAAGGCCCGTGCCGTGAGCTGCGGGCCGAAGAGCGTGAGCCCGAGGAGCAGCACTCCGCCGATGAGGAAGCTCAGCGGTTTGCCGATCGGCCCGTCCCCCAGCAGCGCCAGTCCGCCGAAGCAGATCAGCACCGCCCCGAATCCGCACAGCAGCCACCGCCTCCGGCGCCCCGCGGGCAGCCGGGCATCGCGCACCCGGACCGCCTGCGCCACGTCCGCCACGGTGATCTGGTAGACGAGCCGTACTTCAACCTGCTCCCCCTGCATGTCCATGACAGCGGACCCTACAGCGGCGGCGCGTTCCTGGCGACGATCTTTCGTGCGCGGTCCAGGTCCTCGGAGGTGGCCCCGGCAAGATCAGCCGGTGGCGGTTTCCCCCTGGTTCGGCACGGCCCCGCCGAAGCGGCGGTCGCGCTGGGCGTACTCGTAGCAGGCCTGCCAGAGGTTGCGGCGGTCGAAGTCGGGCCACAGGACGTCCTGGAACACCATCTCGGCGTACGCGCTCTGCCAGAGCAGGTAGTTGGAGGTGCGCTGCTCGCCGCTGGGCCGCAGGAAGAGGTCCACGTCCGGCATGTCCGGGTAGTACATGTACTTCGCGAAGGTCTTCTCGTTGACCTTCGACGGGTCGAGCCGGCCGGCCGCCACGTCGCGCGCGATGGCCTGCGCGGCGTCCGCGATCTCCGCGCGGCCGCCGTAGTTGACGCAGAAGTAGAGGGTCATCGCGTCGTTGTCGACGGTCTGCTCCTGCGCGACCTGGAGCTCCTGGACGACCGACTTCCACATCTTCGGCATGCGGCCGACCCAGCGGATGCGGATGCCCAGCTCGTTCATCTCGTCGCGGCGGCGCCGGATGACGTCGCGGTTGAAGTTCATGAGGAAGCGCACCTCGTCGGGCGAGCGCTTCCAGTTCTCCGTCGAGAAGGCGTACAGGGAGAGGTTCTTGACGCCCATCTCCAGGCAGCCCTTGAGCACGTCGAGCACGACGCCCTCGCCCACCTTGTGGCCCTCGGTGCGCGGCAGGCCGCGCTCCTTGGCCCAGCGGCCGTTGCCGTCCATGACGACCGCGACGTGGTTGGGGACCAGCTCGCCGGGGATCTTCGGCGGACGCTCACCGGAGGGGTGCGGCTCGGGAACCTTGTACTCGCGGCGAGAGCGTCCCAGAATCCCGCGTCGTGCCATGTTGCCCAGCTCCTATTTCTCGACGTATCGCAGGGAGCGTAGCCCGCGCTCCAGATGCCAGTGCAAATAGGCGGAGACCAGCCCGCTGCCCTCCCGCACGTGACGTGCCTCGCACGCGTCGGCGTGCGCCCAGTCGCCCGTCAGCAGTGCGCTGAGCAGGGCGATGGCCTCAGACGAGGGTACGACGCTGCCGGGGACGCGGCAGTCACCGCATATGACCCCGCCCGCGGCGACCGAGAAGTGCCGGTTGGGGCCGTGGATCCCGCACTTCGCGCAGTCGTCGAAGCTGGGCGCGTAGCCGTTGACGGCGAGGGAGCGCAGCAGGAAGGCGTCGAGGATGAGGTGGGGTGCGTGCTCGGCGCGCGAGAGGGTGCGCAGGGCGCCGACGAGCAGCAGGTACTGCTGTACGGCGGGCTCGCCCTCGTGGTCGGTGAACCGCTCGGCGGTCTCCAGCATCGCGGTGCCGGCGGTGTAGCGGGCGTAGTCGGTGACGATGCCGTTGCCGTACGGGGCGATGATCTGGGTCTGCGTGCAGAGCGGGAGGCTGCGGCCGATCAGCTCGCCGCCGCGCGAGAAGAACTGCACGTCGGCGTGGGAGAAAGGTTCCAGCCCGGCACCGAACTTGGACTTCGTGCGGCGGACCCCGCGGGCGACGGCCCGGACCCGGCCGTGGCCCCGGGTCAGGAGCGTGATGATGCGGTCCGCCTCACCCAGCTTCTGGGTGCGCAGCACGATGCCGTCGTCGCGGAACAGGCTCATGGGCCCATTGTCCCGTACCCCACCGACAGCTCGCGGCCGAAGCCGGCCGCGCCCCGGAACGGCAGTGCCCCGGAACGGCAGCGTCCCGGAACGGCAGCGTCCCCCGCCGGGCACGGGCCCGGCGGGGGACACCCCTTGGGAGGATCAGGCGGTCGGCGCGGGGGCGGGCTCGCCCTCGCCCGACTGGGCCGGTACGGCTGCCGTGGCCGCGCCGTCCGCCGCCGGGGCGGCGGCCTGCGGGGCGGCGGTTTGCGGGGCGGCGGCCTGCGGGGCGTTGTGCGCGTTGCCCTTGGACAGACCGTTGAAGAGGAGGTTCATGACGATCGCCGCCGTGGCACCGAGCGTCACACCGCTGTTGAGGAGCGAGGAGAGGTCCGCGCTCATGTGCTTCTCGAAGAAGGCCGGGACGGTCGCCGGGAAGAGGGCGAAGGCGAGGGAGACGCCGACGATGAGGGCGTTCTTCTCCTCCTTCAGGTCCACCTTGCCGAGGGTCTGGATGCCGGCGAGGGCGACCATGCCGAACATCACGGTGGCGGCGCCGCCGAGCACGCCGGGCGGGATCGCGGCGACGATCGCGGCGGCCTTCGGCAGCAGGCCGAGGATGATCATGATGACGCCGGCGGCCACGACCACGAAGCGGCTCTTGACCTTGGTGACCCGGACCAGACCGACGTTCTCGGCGAAGGCCACGTACGGGAAGGAGTTCAGCAGGCCGCCGAGGGCGGTCGCGGCGCCGTCGGCGCGCAGGGCGCGGGCCACGGTCTCGCTGTCGATGTCCTTGCCGACGATCTCGCCGACGGCGTAGGTGTCACCGGTGGTCTCGACCATGGTGATCAGCATGACGATCAGCATCAGGAAGATCGGGAACCATTCGAACTTCGGGGCACCGAAGTGGAAGGGCGTGGTGACGCCGACCCAGTTGGAGGCGCTGACCGCGTCGAACTTCGCGTCGCCGAGGATGAAGGCGACGAGGGTGCCGCCGACCAGGCCGAGCAGGACCGCGATGCTGGCCAGGAACTTGCCGCCCAGGCGCATCACCAGCAGGACGAAGAGCATGGTTCCGGCGGCGTAGGCCAGCTGGCCCGGGTCGCCGCCGTCACCGACCAGCGGGGCGCCGCCGACGGTGTCCTTGAGCGCCACCGGCAGGAGCACGATGCCGAGGATGGTGATGACGGTGCCGGTGACCACCGGCGGGAAGAGCGACATCACCGCGCGGAAGGCCCTGGCGGGCAGCCAGGCGAAGGCGAAGGTGGCGATGCCGGCCGTGATGACGGCGCCGTAGATGACCAGGAGGGCGGCGGTGCCGCCGCCGGCGCCGAGACCGATGGCGATCATCGGGGAGACGGCCGTGAAGGTCACGCCCTGGATGATCGGCAGCCTGGCTCCGACCCTGCCGATGCCCCAGGCCTGCAGGATCGAGGCGATGCCGCAGGTGAAGAGGTCCGCGTTGATCAGGTAGACCAGCTGTTCAGGGCTCAGCTTGAGTGCACTGCCGACGATGATCGGAACGATCACCGCACCGGCGTAGAACGCGAGTACGTGCTGGAAGCCGTACAGCGCGAGCTTGGGGAGGGGGAGCACCTCGTCGACCGGGTGCGTGCTCTGCTCTCCGCTGGCGGAAAGCGGTGCGGCGACACGTGCCATCTCTGCCTTGCCCTTCAATGAGGTAGGTAACTGAGAGGAAGCTGGTTGTCCCTGGCGAAGTGGGTCGTTAGCCCGTTGATCCGTCAGGGTTGTCAGTACGTCCACGTGAATCGAAGCTCCGCGGTGTTACCGGCGGCGTCTCCTCGTGTGACCGGAATTGAACGCCTGTGGGGCCGCTCACACATATCGTCGACTTCTACAAAGTGTTGACGCTTGGGGATGGTCGATCTGGAGGTTTCTCCAGTGGCGGAGCTTCTCAGGCTCAGCTATGGCCAACGGTCGCGAAATGGCTGGTTTTCGCTGCGCGAACGCGAAGGTCCTACGGGATGACGTGCGGGTTAATGCTTCGCCGGCGTTCGGCCGCGCAAACAACAAGGCGTCCCTCCGGCCGTCCACCTGGTGAGAACACCACGCACGGATGGAACGGCTCCGCGGTTCGAACGGCGCGCGAGGGGCACGGATCCGGGGGCACGAGGCCTGATTGTTACCTCAGGACGTGCCGCTTTCGCCCATGCCGGAAGCCCCGACCGCATCCGAAGCGGTCGGGGCGGCCGAAACGGTCGGCGCGGCCGAAACGGGCTGACGGTGTCGCGTGGTCACGGACGGACGGACGAACAGGCGAACCGGCCGGGCCGCTACGCCCCCTACGGCGCCCGGACCGCCGACAGCAGCCGGGCGACCTCGTCCGCGTCGATCCGCAGCGCCGCGCCCACCGTCGCCAGCACCTCGCGCTCCGCGGGGATGTACGGGCCGTCCGCCAGGGCCACGCGGGCGCCCTGCAGCAGGATCGACTCGCGCCCCGGGGCGGCCAGGTGCGGCGCCAGCGGCTCCAGGACCTCGTGCAGCTCGATCGAGAGCGCCGCGCCGCAGCAGTCGGGGGCGTCGTAGAGCCCGAGCCGTCCCTCCTCGGTGGCCAGCGCGTCCACGAGGGACTCCAGCTGCTCCTCGGTGCAGTCCTGGAACCCGGCGGAGCGTACGGCGCCCGCGGCGGCCTCCAGCGCGCTGCGCGAGCCCGTACCGCCCGCGGCGAGCACGGCCAGGGTCACGGTGTGCACGGCGTCGCGCAGCAGCGCGGAGAAGCGGGTGGCGGTGAGGTGGTCCAGGACCTCGGTGCCGAACCGCTCGCGGCAGCCCTGGCACTCGACGACGGGACCCGACTGCCCGCGCGGCAGCAGCGGCACCCCGAGGACGGTGAACCGGCGGCGCCCGGTGCGCCGGCGGTAATTGCGGTCGCCACCGCAGTCGGGGCAGAAGAACTCCCCGTCCCCCACGGTGCTCCAGGTGGTGCGGATTCCCCAGACCATCAGCTTCCGGCCGTCCCCACCCCGAACTGGCAGCACGTCGCACCTCCGTAACCCTCCGGCAACATCGCCGGGTTGGCGTGATGTTAGCCACATCGGTGAGGATGCGTCAGCCGTGTGACAAGACAACATCCCGCGCCCGTCGTACTTGGCCGATCTGCGCCCCTCCGTGCGCCCCTCCCCGTACCGCCCCCACCTGCGCCGGAGCACGGGCCGGGCGGGCCGGAGCCCCCCGGGGGCGAACGGCGCGGCCCCGCCCCTCCGGAGCGGAGGGACGGGGCCGGGTCACGAACGGGGTCAGCGGCCCGCGCGGTTGACGGCGGAGATGACCGCCTTCAGGGAGGCGCGGGTGGTGTTGGCGTCGATGCCGATGCCCCACAGGACGCGGCCGTCGATCGCGCACTCGATGTACGAGGCGGCGACCGCGGAGGCGCCCTCGCTCATCGTGTGCTCGGTGTAGTCCAGCAGGCGGGCGTCGATGCCGATGCCGGCCAGCGCGTCGAAGAAGGCCGAGATCGGACCGTTGCCGGTGCCGTCCAGCACGGTCTCCACGCCGTCCACAACCGCCTCGACGGTCAGCGTGTCGGTGCCGTCCTTGTCGGTGGTGGTCTGGCCGGAACGCAGCTGGATGCGTCCCCACGGGTTCTCGGGGTTGGGCAGGTACTCGTCCTGGAAGACGTCCCAGATCGCCTTCGGGGTGACCTCGCCGCCCTCGGAGTCGGTCTTGGCCTGGATGATCCGCGAGAACTCGATCTGCATGCGGCGCGGCAGGTCCAGCTTGTGGTCGTTCTTCAGGACGTAGGCGATGCCGCCCTTGCCGGACTGCGAGTTGACCCGGATGACCGCCTCGTAGGAGCGGCCGACGTCCTTGGGGTCGATGGGCAGGTACGGGACCGCCCACTCGATGTCGTCGACGGTCTTGCCCTGGGCGGCCGCGTCGGCCTCCATGGCGTCGAAGCCCTTCTTGATGGCGTCCTGGTGGGAGCCGGAGAAGGCGGTGTAGACCAGGTCGCCCGCGTAGGGGTGGCGCGGGTGGACTTCCATCTGGTTGCAGTACTCGCTCGTGCGACGGATCTCGTCGATCTGCGAGAAGTCGATCTGCGGGTCGATGCCCTGCGAGAACAGGTTCATGCCCAGCGTGATCAGGTCGACGTTGCCGGTGCGCTCGCCCTGCCCGAACAGGCAGCCCTCGATGCGGTCGGCGCCGGCCATCAGGGCCAGCTCGGCGGCCGCCACGGCGGTGCCGCGGTCGTTGTGCGGGTGCACGGAGATGCAGATGTGCGGGCGGCGGGTCAGGTTGCGGGCCATCCACTCGAAGCGGTCCGCGTGGGTGGAGGGCGTGGAGCGCTCCACGGTGGCGGGCAGGTTCAGGATGATCTCGCGTCCCTCGCCCGGCTCCCAGACGTCGCAGACGGCCTCGCAGACCTCCAGGGCGAAGTCCAGCTCGGTGTCGGTGAAGATCTCCGGGCTGTACTGGTAGCCGAAGACGGTCTCGGGGCCCAGCAGCTTGTCGGCGTACTCCATGACCAGGCGGGTGCCGTCGACGGCGATCTGCTTGATCTGCTCCTTGGAGCCGCGGAAGACGACCCGGCGGAAGGTCGGGGCGGTCGCGTTGTACAGGTGCACGGTGGCGCGCTTGGCGCCCACCAGGGACTCCACGGTCCGCTCGATCAGGTCCTCGCGGGCCTGGGTCAGTACGGAGATGGTGACGTCGTCCGGGATCGCGCCCTCTTCGATGATGGAGCGCACGAAGTTGAAGTCGGTCTCACCGGAGGACGGGAACCCGACCTCGATCTCCTTGTAGCCCATGCGCACCAGCAGGTCGAACATCTCGCGCTTGCGGGCGGGGGTCATCGGGTCGATCAGCGACTGGTTGCCGTCGCGCAGGTCCGTGGACAGCCAGCGGGGCGCCTTGGTGACGCGGGCCTCGGGCCAGGTGCGGTCGGGGATGTCCACCTGCTCGTACGAGCCGTACTTGTGGATCGGCATCCCGGAGGGCTTCTGGGTGTGGGTCGCGTTGGTGATGGGCGTGGGGCGACCGACGAAAGTGTGCTGGCTCATGGCGTTGGGCTCCTCGCGTGTCCGCGTGTAGTTCGCTGGAACGGCCGACTACGGTCGCAAAACCGCAACACCAAACTCCGCGGGGAGGGGGTCGGCCTACGACTACAGGCCCTCGCCGCGGCAGCTAAGGAGAAGCAGCCCGAAACGCATGATGGGCCGAGCCTAACCGAGCCGCCCCGTAATGCGGGACCTGTTTCAGTATGCAAGACCCGCAGGTCCGTTTTGCCAGATTTGTGAGCTAAGCCTCTTTTCTTGCCCTCCGGGTATCGCGGACGCCCCTCGGAGCACGGCGCCGTCGAGAGGGTGGCCCGGGCCCCCGTCCTCCCGGTGCGGGCATGTGACACAACCGAATGAATCATGGTTGCACCTAGTGACAATTCCGTGACCCACTGCCACATTGCCGGGCATGGATGCCTTCCTCCCCCACCGTCGCCCCGCCTTCTGCACCGTGGTGCCGCCGCACCTCCTGGACAAGATCGCCCGGTCCGCCGACCCCGCCCGGGCGGCCGCCGCCCGGCGGACCCTCGAGCTGGACGCCTCCAACCGGGTCCGGCGCCTGATGGCGGTCCTGCCGCCCTCGGGGGACTCCCCGCCCGACACCCCGGGGCGGACCATCTACGACGCACAGCACCACACCCGGCTGCCCGGCAAGAAGGTCCGGGAGGAGGGGGCGGACGCCACCAAGGACGCGAGCGTCAACCGTGCCTACGCCGGGCTCGGCGCCACCTTCGAGCTGTACCTCAAGGCCTTCGGCCGCCACTCCATCGACGACGCCGGCCTGCCGCTGAACGCCAGCGTCCACTACGACCGGCTGTACAACAACGCCTTCTGGGACGGCAGCCAGATGGTCTTCGGCGACGGGGACGGCGACCTCTTCCTCGATTTCACCGTGTCCGTCGACGTCATCGGGCACGAGCTGACCCACGGGGTCACCCAGCACACCGCGAACCTGGAGTACTACGGCCAGTCCGGCGCGCTCAACGAGTCCATGTCCGACGTCTTCGGCTCCCTCATCAAGCAGTACTCGCTGGACCAGACCGCCGAGGAGGCCGACTGGCTGATCGGCGCCGGGCTGCTCGGGCCGTCCGTGGACAGCGGCTCCGCCCTGCGGTCGATGAAGGCGCCCGGGACGGCGTACGAGGACGACGAGCTCGGCAAGGACCCGCAGCCCGGGACGATGGACGGCTACGTCCGCACCTCCCGCGACAACGGCGGGGTGCACATCAACTCCGGCATCCCCAACCACGCCTTCTGGATCGTGGCCACCGAGCTCGGCGGCAAGGCCTGGGAGCGGGCCGGGCGGATCTGGTACGACACGCTGACCGGCGGGCAGCTCGGCCCGAAGGCGGACTTCGCGCGGTTCGCCGCCCTGACGGTCACCGCGGCCGTGGCCCGGTACGGGGAGGGCGGCCCGGAACACCAGGCGCTGCAGAAGGCGTGGTCGGCGGTCGGACTGGGGTGACGAAAGACGTTCCCCCCCGGGCGGTCGCGGTTGCGCCGCCCGGGGGGAACGGTCCGGGGGAATCACGGAATTACGGGTTCCGGTGGTCGGGGTTCGGGGTTCGGGGTTCGGGGTTCGGGGAATCCCGAACACCGGCGATCAGTCGAGCTGGCTGATCCCCGGCAGGTCGCCCATGGCCGCGGCGCTCGTCGCGGGCAGCGCCGTCGGGTAGATCCGGACGTCGCTCACCACTCCGTTCGCGTACTCGCCGTACACGCCCTGCCACACCTTGCGCCCGATCTGGACGCTGCCGTTGCCGACCCACGAGGCGCCCGTGTACTCCCGGCTCCCGGCGAGCTTGCCGTCGACGTACAGCAGCATCTGGCCGGCGGCCGCGTCGTACACGCCGACGAGGTGGGTCCACCGGCCGACCACGGCCTGGGGGCCGTACGCCGCCTGCCAGGTCGAGCTCGCCGGGTCACCGTGGCGCGTGCCGAAGGCCCAGCCCTTGGCGCCCGAGGAGTAGTACAGCTGGAACGCACTCGCGTTCCCCGCGGCGTCCTGCTGCGAGACGAAGGTGGAGTTGGCCGACAGCGAGCCGATCTTGACCCAGGCCGAGACGGTGAAGCTGCCGGTGGTGTCCACCGCCGGGCCCGCGGTGGCCGCGTACCCCGTGGTGGCGGAGAGCTGGAGCGCCTTGCCTCGAGTGGCGTCCGTGGCCCAGCTGTACGCGCCGCCCAGTGTGGCGGTGAGGTTGCCCGGGGAGTCGGCCGCGGAGGTGCCGGTGCCCTCGTTCAGTCGCCAGCCGTGAGTGGCGGTGTTGCCGACCGAGCCCAGCGAGGTGGGGGCGGCGAAGGTGGCGGCGGTTCCCTGGGCGGCCGTTCCCGGGTACTCCAGGAGTTGGCTGTTGGCGTCGACGGCGTACAGCTCGGGGTTGCCGTCGGGGCCGCCGGCCGGGCTGTTCAGGTCACCCGGGGACATGACCGCCGGGTAGTCGGCCGCGGTCAGGACCGGAGCCAGCGGGGTGGGCTGGTTGGTGGCCCAGCCGGCCGCGGCGCTGCCGGTCCAGCCCTGCGCGTTGGTCTGGTTGCAGGTGTAGATGACCAGCTGGGTGCCAGGGGTCTGGTTGGCGTTGGGGTCGTCCAGGCACTTGCCGGAGCTGGGGTTCATCAGACCGCCACCGGGGCTGAGGACCCACTGCTGGGCGGCGACGCCGGGGTGGCAGGACCACAGCTGCACGATGGTGCCGTTGGTCGAACCGTTGTTGTTGACGTCCAGACAGCCGCCCATGGCCCGGAGCGTGCCGTCTGCCATCAGGGTCCAGCTCTGGGCGTTGGTCTGGTTGCACCACCAGACCTGGACGCGGGTGCCGTTGGCCGCACTGGCGTGGTCCACGTCGAGGCAGAGCTTCTGGCCGTCGGTCGTGGTCACCGTGGCGGTGAGCGCCGAACGCACCGGGGCGTGCAGCAGCGAGGGCACCAGGGTGGTGGCATCGACGGAGATCGGGAAGGAGAGCACCGAGCCGCTGATGTCGTCGCGGGCCCAGATGACGGCGGAGCCGCCGGTGACGGTGCCCTTGCCGTCGGCGTCCTTGGTGAGGGTGCCGCCGACGGTGCCCGGGCCGAGGAGCGTGTAGCCCGACCAGTCGCCGTCACCGAGCAGCAGCGGGTGTTTGAAGTGGCCGCCGCCGTCGGTCTGGTAGATCCACAGCTTCTTGCCCTCGACGGTGATCACCGCGGGGTAGTCGGTGGTGTTGCCGTACAGGTTGCCCGGGGTGATCAGCTGCTCGATGTTCCAGTCGGAGGCGTTGTAGCCGGCGGTGCGGCAGCGGGTGTCGTCAGCCACGCGCGTCGCCTGCTCGCAGCCCTCCTTCAGGACCAGGGAGTAGCGCTTGCCGGTGAAGCCGCCGTACGTGGAGTACGGGACCCGCGGGAAGGCGGTGTCGACGTTCGGGTCGAGGTCGTTCTTGGCCACGTAGAGGTTGTGGCTCGCCTTGTTGAAGGCGATCAGGTCGTCCACGTCGCTGCCGTGCAGGTTGCCGCGGTGCGCGATGAGGTAGTTGTTCCAGCCCGTTCCGTCCGGGGACTGCGCGGCCGTGGCCACGGTCACGGGGCCGCCGGCCGGGGTGGTGGGCTCGGACACGGGGCCGCTCTGGACCGGGGCCACCGGCTGCGCGGCGTCGGTGTTGCCGGGAAGCAGGAGGAGGTCGCCGGTGCGGGTGGTGGCCAGCAGGTCGGGGATCCCGTCGCCGCCGATGTCACCGGGGGTGATCTTGGTGTCGGGGTTCCACGGGACGGTGTAGGTGTAGCCGACCGGGGTCTGGGACAGGTTCCCGGCCTTGTCCACGGCGGCGACGTACAGGGTGTGCACGCCCCAGGCCGTCACGGGGACCGTGAGCTTGGCACTCGCCACGCCGCCGGCGTCGGTGCCGGTGAGCCCGACCGTGGTGCCCACCTGGGCGGTGGGCTGGCTGTCGAGCCGCCACACGAAGTGGTCGACGCCGCTGGACAGGCAGGGGCCCGGGGTGCAGGTGGCCGCGGGGGCGCGGTCGGCCGCGCTGACGTTGAACTCGGTGGTGCGGCCGGGGGCGGCGTACACGACCGGATTGCCGGCTCCGCCGCCGACCGGCGGGAAGGAGGCGTTGGCGGTGACCTTCGGGGTCTCCGGCGCGGTGAAGTCGGTACGGAACCAGCAGTGGTCGCCGACCGACGAGGTCAGGTGGGCGGACGAGTTGGTCTTGGCGTACGCGTCCCAGCCGTACTCGTGGCCGTCCTTGAGGGCGATGCCGACCGGGACGGCGGCGTCGGTGCCGGAGCCCACGTACGAGCTGGCGGGGGTGGCGATGGTGGTGGGGTTGCCGTTGGTGAGCTGGGTGCGGTCCCAGAACTCGTAGACGGCCTGTGCCAGTTCACCGGAGACGTTGGTGGTGACCCGGGAGTGCAGCTGAAGGTTGCTGCCCGCGTCGCCGTACGAGGTCGCGCCGACCCAACCGAGGCCGTTGATCACACAGTTACCGGCGGCGCCGGCCGCGGACGGGGTGGTGTACAGGTTGTCCGGGGCGTTCGGCGGGATGTCGAAGCTCGTGGTCAGGTAGATCACGGTCGACACGCGCAGGTAGTTGTCGTTGCCGCTGGAGTTCGACTCGTCACCGAAGAGCCCGACCGTCCAGGTGGTGATGCCCGCGTCGGCGATCTTCTGCGCCTGGTTGGTCACCGTGAAACTGGCGGTGTGGTTGCTGCAACTGCTGCTGGAGTTGGCGCCGCTGGGGATCGTGGTGCGCACGGCGGGGTGGGTGCCGTCGTTGGTGCCCGGCTGGTTGTTCCAGGTGGTGCCGGAGTTGATGCTGCCGGTGGTGTGCAGGGTGATCGGCTGGTCCTTGGAGCAGTCCCAGCTGGCCGCGTAGGTGGAGTTCACCGTGATCAGGGCGTTCGAGATCACCATCTGCGAGGAGAGCCCGCTGGTGTCGATCCCGTAGAACGAGCGCTCCATGCCGCTGCCGCAGGCACCGCCCCAGCGCTGGTAGCCCACGCCCTCGCCGCCGGACTGCGGCTTGTCGTACTGCGGGCTGTTGGAGCACGAGGAGCTGGAGTAGACCTCGGTGTAGTGGCCGGACTTGCCGGAGACCGGGTTGGTGTACGGGTCGATGTAGACCGGGTACACGGTGTCCGGGTCGCTGAGCACGGAGGTGTCCGGGCGCAGGGTCAGCGCGGTCGGGGTCGTGGTCATGGGGACCTGGTCGACCTGGGCGCCGGGGCCGGGGCCCTCGACCGAGGAGGCGGGGGTCCCTTCGGCGGCGGGGCCGGCGAGCGCGCTCACGCGGACGGCGTGGGCGCCGGCGGCGACCGGGGTGCTGCCCGAGGGGGCGCTCGGAGCCGCGCCCGCGTCGGCGGCCGCGGTGGTGGCGGAGTCCCACATCACCGGGCGCGGGGAGACGTAGTCCAGGGTGCCGGCGGAGGTCTTCGCCTCCATGCCGCCGGAGGGCGTCGCGGTCAGCTTCAGGCCCTCGGTGGCGGTGGCGAGCTTCAGCTCCTTGATCCGCGGGTCGGCGGCCGCGGCCGCGTCGCGCACGATCAGGATGTCGCTGAAGCCGCCCTGCTCGGTGACCGACAGGGAGAGGTCGACCCCCGGAAGCACCGAGCGGTACAGGGCCGTGTCACCGGAGACGTCCGGCGCGGGCAGCGGGAACGGCATGGTCAGCGCGAGCTTGCTGCCGTCCTCGTGCGTGAGGCGGACCGCCGGGCCGGCGCCGCCGCCCGAGAGGGCCACCGCGTGCGGGGTGGCCCGGGGGGACCAGGTGCCGTCCGTGTTGCGGCCGAGAGTGGCGTCGACCGCGACCCACTTGCCGTCCTTGCGGACGCGTACGGGCATGAGGGCGGTGGAACTGGTGAAGGAGCCGTCGGCGTTGGCCTTCACGGTGGTGGTCTGCGTGGTCAGCGCGTCCACGGGCACGGTGCTGCCCTTGGAGACCGCTTCCTGCTGTGCGGTGAGCAGGGGGCTGCCGGTGGCCGGGTCTGCATCCTGCGCGATGGCGGGCAGAGCGGGTGCGGCCAGGGCCACGGAAAAAAGTGCCGTCAGAAGTTTCTGAGGCAGCGTCAAATGTCTGAACTGCCGTGGACTCCGGGCATATTGGTCATGCATTGGTCAAATTCCTTGCAAGATCGAGTGAAGTGGAATCTTCGATTCCCCCATGCACCAGCGGCAGCGCTGCGGCGGTGCGGCGCGACAGGGGCCGCCATTTGTCCGATTGGCTGGTTGTTCGTCCTGGGTAAAGGGGTGCACTTCGTACACAGGAATGGCCAGATTCATTCGAACTCGGTGACGAGTGAACCGTATTGATCAAACCCCAACCACATCAATAGCCTCCGCCGGTCACACACCTGTGACGCGGAACTATGGGGGACAGCACGTTGACAGCGCGACATCGATGGTTCGCGAGCAGGAGATTCCGGATATGGGGTGGCAAGACCCTTTTGGGCGTGGCATTTTTGGCCACCCCCTCCGTACTCCTGCCGGTGGTCTTCACGCAGGGCATGGACCTGCACCTGCTGGGCCTGGGCAAGGGCGACGACTGGGAGGGCCGCAACGGCCAGGCCGGTCACTACCGCTTCGACGGCAAGGTGTGGAAGCCGGAGAAGGTCTCCCAGATCGCCGGGGTCGGCGGCCATGACCTGAGCCCCGGGCCGGAGCAGGGGCACCCGGCCGGATACCAGCCGATCAAGCCCTACACACCCGGGCGCACCTCCTGGCCGCAGGCCGGATCCGCCACGGTGAACCTGGCCACCGGCAACCAGCACGCCAAGGGCTCGGAGGCACCCGTCAAGGCGGGCCCGCTGCCCGTGTGGGTGGCTCCGGTGACGCCGGCGGCAGACGCCAAGAGCGCCACGGGCGTTGCCGCCCCCGACGCGGTCCGTGTCGAGATCGCCACCCACGACCAGACCCTGCGGGCCGGCGCCAACGGCATGCTGGTCTCGGTCAAGCCCACGGGCGCGGGCGCGGCCGCGGCGTCCGGCAGGGTCCAGGTCGTCATCGACTACGGCTCCCTGGCCAAGGCGTACGGCGGCGGCTACGGCTCCCGCCTCCAGCTGGTCCAGATGCCCGAGTGCGCGCTGACCACCCCGCAGCTGGCCAAGTGCCGCACCCGTACCGAGATTCCCTTCACCAACCGGGCCACCGCCGACCAGCTGACCGCCACGGTCACCCTCGGCAGTACCGCCCCGACCACCGCCCCGACCACCGCCCCGGCGGCCCCCAAGGGCGCCGAGCCGGTCATGTTCACGATGGCGGCCGCGACGGCCTCGTCCGGCACCACCCTCGCCGTGACCTCCGGCAGCGGCGGCTCCCAGGGCGACTACGCGGCCACCTCCCTGAACCCCTCCGGTTCCTGGCAGGCCAGCGGCACGGGCTCGTTCACGTACTCGTACCCGGTCAACGTCCCGGCGGGCCTGGGCGGCAACGCGCCCTCCGTGGGCCTGTCGTACGACTCCCAGGCCGTGGACGGCGAGACCTCCGCCCGCAACTCCCAGTCCTCCTGGATCGGCGACGGCTGGAACTACGACCCCGGCTTCGTCGAGCGCACGTACCGCGGCTGCGGCAGCCTGCGCGACGGCAGTGGCGACAAGATCGTCAAGGGTTCCGGGGACGAGTGCTGGGGCGGAGCGAACGCGACGGTCTCCTTCGGCCCGCACTCCGGCGTCCTCGTCGCGGACGCCAAGGACGCGAGCGTCCCCGGCCTGCTGCGCCAGTGGAAGCTGAGCGGTGACGACGGCACCGTCGTCCAGGAGCTGTCCGGCGCGGCCAACGGCCTCCAGGACGGCACGTACTTCCGTGTCCTGACCACCGACGGCTCGGCCGCCTACTTCGGCTCGAACCACGCCCCCGCGGGCGTCGGTACCGCTGCGGTCCCGCAGTCCGGGACCCCCACCGACGACGCCACGGACTCCGCCTGGGGCGTGCCCGTCCTCCACCCCCAGTCCGGGGACCCCTGCTACGACTCGGCCAAGGGCAAGGCATCGCGCTGCGCCAAGCCCGAGGGCTGGCGCTGGAACCTGGACTTCGTCGTCTCACCCAACGGCCTGGTCCAGCGGTACGACTACTCCACCGAATCGAACTACTACAGCCTCGGCGGCGGCCAGGCACCCACCGGCGATTTCGGCGCCCTGACCCCGTACACCCGCGGCGGTCGGCTCGACTCCATCTCGTACGGCTACACGCTCACCGATGAGCTGGCCAAGCGCACCCCGTCGGCGCAGGTGGTCTTCGACTCCAAGCAGCGCTGCCAGACCGATGCGACGTTCACGGACTGCTCGGCCGACAACCTGAAGGACGCGACCTCCCCGCACTGGCCGGACACCCCGTGGGACCAGCACTGCGACTCCACGGACAAGACCGTCATCCCGGACGGCTCCACCACGGTCCCCGCGGACGTGTGCGTCATCGGGGGCCCGACCTTCTGGTCCACCACGCGCCTCGACTCCATCACCACCAAGGTGCACGTCAAGAACACGAACACCGATGCCCTGGTCGCGGTCGACTCGTACCAGCTCGGCCACGTCTTCTCCGACGCGGGCGGCTCCGTCGACCCGGTCACGGGCACCTCGGTCGATCCGGCGCACTCCGGTTTCCTCCAGGCCGTGATGTGGCTGCAGACCATCCAGCACACCGGCAAGGACACGTACAACAACAGCAACAGCGACATCACCTTGAACAAGGTGGCGTTCACGGGCACCGAGATCGACAACCGCGTCAACGACGTGATGCCCTCGGCCCCGCCGCTGTACCACCCGCGCATGTCGACCATCCAGACGGAGACCGGCGAATCCATCGCGGTCGACTACAACCTGGCTCCCTGCGCGGGCAAGACACTCTCCTTCGCCACCGCGGACTCGAACACCAACTCCTGCTACCCGGTGTACTGGAGCGTGCCGGGCGCCTCGAAGCCGATCGAGGACTGGTTCAACAAGATCACCGTCCACCAGGTCACCACCTCCGACCTGACGATCGCCTCGACGTACACCCCCGACGGGAAGGCGGCCCCGGCAGGCTCCTCGTCCCGGGTGGCCACGTACAGCTACGCGGGTGCCGCCTGGCACCGCGACGACTCGCCCTTCAACGACGACCAGTACCGCACCTGGGGCCAGTTCCGCGGCTTCCGCACGGTGACGGTACAGACCGGCCGCGCGCCCGAGCCCGTCACGCAGACGGTCTCCACCTACCTCCAGGGCATGGACGGCGACTACAAGGCCGACGGCAGCCGCCGCTCGGTCACCGTGGACGCCAAGGTCGGTGGCACGGTCGTGCAGACCGTCACGGACGCCGACCACCTGGCGGCCACCGAGTTCCAGAAGGACATCTACACGGCCGCCGGCGGCACGATCTCCGCGTCCACCGTCAACGGCCCCTTCACCACCACGACCACCGCGACGGTCCCGCAGACCGCGTGGAGCGACTGGGAGCAGACCGACCACCCGGGCGAAACCAAGCCCGCCCTGTCCACGCTGCCCCCGCTCGTCGCCCGCCGGATGAAGAGCACCCAGGGCCACGCCTACGCCAAACTCGCCGACGGCACCTGGCGGCACACGCGCACGGACACCACATACGACGCGCAGGGACGGCAGTCCACGGTCGACGCGTACGGCGACGTGAGCGACCACGGCCAGGAGAAGTGCACCACCACCCAGTACGCGAGTGCTCCGGCCACCAACCCGGCGATGACCGCGTACGCGGATCAGATCACCCAGGTGCACGGTGCCTGCGGCACGGCCGTGAGCGCCTCGACGCTGCTGTCCGACCGGAAGATCTACTACAAGGGGGACGGCACCCTCACCGGACTCGGCACCTTCGGCCAGGTCTCGGCGAACGCCGCGGCGACCGGCGCGCAGATGGCCGGCGGGTTCACCGGCACCACGGAGAACTGGCAGACCACGGCCGCCATGAAGTACGACGGCATCGGCCGCGTCACCGACGCGCTCGACGCGACCGGGCAGAACACCCACACCGATTTCACCCCGGCCTGGGACACGGCCGGGAACAACACCACCCCCACCACGGTCAAGACGACCAACAGCAAGAACTGGTTGGTCACCTCCACCCATTCCCCGCTGCGCGGGCTGGAGACCCAGCACGTCGACGCGAACGGCCGCAGGACCGACATCACCTACGACGCGCTCGGCCGCCGCACCGCGGTGTGGCTGCCAGGTCGCGACAAGGGAGCCGGCCAGAGCGCCGACCGCCTGTTCACGTACTCCGTGAACCCGGGCGCCGTCGCGGCCCCCGGTGACACGATCACCCACCCCGGCAGCCCGACCTCCGTCACCTCGAAGACGCTGCGCGAGGACGGCACCTACACGGTCAACGTGGCCATCTACGACGGCATGCTCCAGCCCCGCCAGTCGCAGGGCATGCCGCAGGGCGACAACGACACCGGCCGGATCGTGAGCGACACGTTCTACGACTCGCACGGGTGGCCCGTCACTTCGTACGCCCCGTACTACGAGCCGACCTCCGGGCCCTCCGGCACGCTCTTCGCGGCGAACGAGAACCAGATCCCCTCGGAGTCCACCGTCGCCTACGACGGCCAGGGCCGGTCCGTCACCTCGACCCTCTGGCACCAGGCCGTCGAGCAGTGGCACAGCTCCACCGCCTATCCGGGCGCCGACCAGACCGACAGCACGCCCCCGGCGGGCGGGCGCAAGACCTCGGCGTACTCCAACGCGCTCGGCCAGACCGTGCGCACGGTGGCCCAGAACACCGACGCCACCGTGATGGTGCGCGGCGGCGACGTGATTCCTTCCGGTACCTCGCTCGCCTCCAACAGCGTGCGCCTGACCATGCAGGCGGACGGCGATCTGGTGCTGAGCGCGGTGGCCACCGGCAAGACCATCTGGTCCAGCGGCACCGCCGGAAACCCGGGCGCCTTCGCCAAGTACGGCGCCGACGGCAACCTCGTGGTGTACACGACCTCGGGCGTCGTGAAGTGGACGACTGGCCTCGCGGCCTCGACGGGTTCCACCTTCCGGGTGCGCGCCGACTCGACCGCGGTCGTGGTGGCGGCCGACAACAGCACGGTGCTGTGGAAGAAGGGCACCGCAGGAGCCGTCCCGCCTGCCAACGCGACCACCAACTACACGTACACGCCGGCCGGGCAGGTCGAGTCCGTCAAGGACAACGCCGGCAACACCTGGTCGTACAGCTACAACTTCCTCGGCCAGCGGCTCTCGCAGTCCGATCCGAACGCCGGTACGGGCACCTTCGACAAGTACGACGTGGCGGGCAACCTGCTCCAGGCCACGGACGCCCGCGGCCAGGTGCTCTCCTTCACCTACGACTGGAACAACCGCCGCACCGCCGAGTACTCCGGCCCCTGGCAGGCCACGCCGGATCCGGCCAAGCTCCAGGCCGGCTGGGTCTTCGACACTCTTGCCAAGGGGTACCCGACCTCGTCCACCCGCTACATCGGGGGTTCGACCGGGAAGGCGTACACCAAGGCGGTCACCGGCTACGACACCGCCTACCAGTCGACGGGCAACAGCCTGACCATCCCCGCGTCCGAGGGCTTCGCGGCGGCCGGCCAGAGCGCCGCGCCCGCCACCGGCACCGTGACGTACACGATGTCGGCGGACCACACACCCACGGCCGGTCTACTGTCCACCACCCACTACCAGGCCGACGGCAACCTGCCGGCCGAGGACGTGGACTACGGGTACACGCAGCAGGGCAACCTGGACACCTTCGGCGGCTACATCAACGCGGCCAACACCCCGGCCTACCTGTCCGCCACGGTCCACGACGCCCTCGGGCGGGTCCAGCAGGCGAACTACGGCCCCAGCGGCAAGCAGGCCGCCGTCTTCGCCCAGTACGACACCACCACCGGGCGGGTGACGCAGACCAGCAGCATGGTGCAGACGTCGGCCACGGCCCTGGACGTGGTCAACTACCGCTACAACCAGGTCGGCGAAGTCACCGCGATCGACGACCTGCAGAACAACACCACGCACGACACCCAGTGCTTCACCTACAACTCCTTCCAGCGCCTGACCCAGGCCTGGACGGACACGGCGGGAATCACCTCTCCCACAGCGGCTCCGGTGGGTGCGGTCGGCGGCTGCAACAGCTCCCGTGTCCAGACCACCAGCACCGGGCAGATCAAGACCACCACGGTCGGCGGCCCGGCCGCGTACTGGCAGACGTACACCTTCGACCAGCTCGGTGACCGCACCGGCCTGGTGAATCACGACCCGGGTGGCAACGCGCTGGCGGACACGACCCAGTCCATCGCCTACACGGGCACGGACGGCACGGTCGCGGCCACCCTGCCCAACCAGGCGGGCACCACGGTCAGCAGCCATCCTGCGAACGGCTCGGCGACGTGGACGAACACGTACACCGACCCGGCGTACGGCAACAAGAACAGCGGCAACACCATCACCCGAAAGGTGAGCACCACCGGCCCGCTGACCACCGGCTTCGCCCTCTCCGGGGGCGGGAAGCTCTGCGTGGAGGACGCCGGCGGCGTCACCGCTCCGGGCACCAAGGTCCAGGTCGGCACCTGCTCGGGCACCAGCACCGCGCAGACGTGGACCATTGGCACGGACGGCACCGTCAAGGTGCTCGGCATGTGTCTGGACACGGTGGCCAACGCCACCACCGCGGGCGCGCTCGTGGTGATCGACACCTGCGGCGCGGACGCCACCCAGACGTGGAAGGCGACCACCACAGGCACCCTGGTCAACGCGGCCAACAGCGCCATGTGTCTGACCGACCCGGCCGCCAACGCCACCACGGGCACCCAGCTGACGCTGGCCGCCTGCGGCAGCGCCGGACAGGTGTGGACGACGGCCGGCACCGGCGCCGTCCCGGCCGGCCAGACCCAGACGCTCACTTATGACAGCGAGGGCCGCACGGCCGGCGTCACCACGGTGACCGGCACCACCAGCACCGCCGCCAAGTACCTGTACGACGCCGACGGCGGCCTACTCATCCAGACCGGCGCGGCGGGCGGCGCGGACAAGACCCGGGTGCTGTACCTGTTCGGCGGTGCCGAGCAGATCACCCTGAACGTCACGGCCAAGACCTGGACGGGCCTGCGCCACTACAGCGGACCGGACGGCACCACCATCACACGCACCAGTGCCGGTGCCGTCAGCTACCAGGTTCCCAACGCTCAGGGCACCTCCACCACGTCCATCGACGCGGGCAGCCTGCTCGCCACGCGCCGGTACTACGACCCGTACGGCAACGCACGCGGTCCGAAACCCACGTCCTGGGTCTCACCCGACGAGAACCGCGGCTTCCTCGGCCAACCGTTGGACACCTCCTCCGGCCTGAACCTGCTCGGCGCCCGCGACTACGACGCCGTGAGCGGCCGTTTCCTCGGCCCGGACCCGGTCTTCGAGGCCGGCGACCCCAACCAGATGGGCGGGTACACGTACGCGGCCGACAACCCGGCCAGCAGCAGCGACCCCAGCGGCGCCTGCCCCAAGGACCTCTGCGACGGCTACGGCCAGAACCCGGGCCACACCCCGGCGCCCCCGTCCCCGTCCCCGACCACCACCACGACCGTCACGACGACCACCACGGTCTCCTCCGGGGGCGGCGGCGACGACGATGACGACTGCGACGGATTCTGGGGCTGCGTCGGTCACTACATCGAGAAGGCCGCACCGGTCATCGTCGTGGTGCTCGTGACCGTCGTGATCCTGGCGGCCGCCTACGTCTGCGTCACGGGGACCGGTGGTGTGCTCTCCCCGGTCTGTGCCGAAGCCGCGGCCGGCGCGTTCGTCGCGACGTGCGGCGCGCTCCTGGGGGACTGCGGTCCCGGCCCCGGCGGGGAAGGGGTGTCGGAAGCCGCCCATGAGGACGCCGGCGCCGCGAGCAAGGAGGCCAGAGCCTCCGGCGAGGCGGGCCCGACGGGCCCCAAGGGCGCGGCTTCGGAAGGCGGCGCCGCCAAGGAGGCCGCGAAGGACTCGGCCGGCGGCAACGCGGGTGCCCCGGAGAGGGGCAGCACCCCGCAGGACGCGGCGGAGGGAGCAGCCAGCACTTCGGCGCGAGCGGACGAACCGAGCACCGGAACCCCCGGCACGACGTGCAGCTTCTCGCCCGAAACCCCGGTCCTCATGCACGGCGGGACGGCCAAGCCGATCGCCGAGATCACCGCGGGCGACAAGGTCGAGGCGGCCGACCCGGACAACGGGCAGGACGCGGGCGGCCGTACGGTCGTGGCCACCTGGGCACATGACGACAGCGACCTGATCGACCTCACCGTCGAGGTGTCCGCGGGCGATGTGGAGACGCTCCACACCACCTCGGAGCACCCCTTCTGGGACGCGACCACGGACACGTGGGTCCCGGCTGCGGGCCTGGTCTCCGGGCACGCGCTGACCACACCCGACGGCCGCGCGGTCCGCGTGGTCTCGGTCGAGGCGACCCCGGGCACCGCGACCCGCTACAACCTGACGGTCGGCGAGCTCCACACCTTCTACGTCCTGGCGGGCGCGACGCCGATCCTGGTCCACAACCACTGTGGCAAGGAGCCGTTGGGGCGCTCGCCGGGCGCCGGTGACACCTTGGTGCTCGGTCTCAAGGAGGTGGGCGACCCCGTGGCCGACAGCATTGTGGGCGGGATGACCCTGAACAACGACGATTACGGGTACTACCACGGCAACGCGTATCCGCAGTGGGCCGTGGAGGTGAACAACGCCCTCACGAACGACCGGGTCAACATCGCGGTGGACCTGGGTGGCGTGCTGCACGAGGATCAGGGGAAGTTCGGGACCGCCCCGGAGATCTTCGCCGAGGCCTACCGCCGAGGTGTCAAGAATGGTGGTCCCACAGACGGCCCCGGCACTCAATGGGAGATGTCCCGCGTCGGATACTACGCATACGTCGGGGATCAGGAATGGTCCGACATCTCCTGGTACCTGGACGGCGTACCGCTGACCAAGGAACAGATGCCCGAACCGGACTGGGCGGCATTGCGGGTGAGCGCCGGACAGCCGCCGCCGAGGAAGAACTAGGAGGGATCCATGACCGAGAGCCGTGATTCGCTCTACCCGGAACTCGCTGACGCCGGGAGTCTCGGCGCCGTGCTGAACGGGGTCTCCCCCTCGGCGGCGGGCCCGGGGTACGAGGACCTGGGCGGGCCGGACGGGCCCGCCCGGGCGAGGGCGGTGGAAGGCGACCGCAGTGTGGTCGTCGGACTCGCCGTACGGGAACGCCGGTTCCTGCTCACCTTCAGCGGGGCGGGGCAGGCCGCTGCCCGGGCCGAGACTCCCGACCTCGTCGGGGCCGCCCGGTCCGCACAGGACTGGCTCGACGGGGTCCCGCCCCGGGAGCTGGGCGCGCGGTGGCCGTTCGTGGTGGTGGACGAGCTACGGCTCGCCTACCAGGAGGGCAACGAGGTCGAGGTCGCCTGGCGCCTGGTGCGCCGGGAGGTTCAGGAGGACTGGCGCGGGGTCGTCGAAGCGGCGTATGCCCGCTCCGAGTTGGCCTCGATGTTCCCGGTGTTCAGCCACGGCGTGTTCCGGATGCTGCGCAGTTCGCGCTTCACCCGGTACGACACCCCCTTCGTCCGTCGCGCGGGCAGGGGCTTCGTCCTCCAGCACGAGGGCGGGGCGCTGGCCGAGGGCGGGGCGGAACAGATGATCGAGGGGTTCCTCGACTGGCTGGCGCACCACTGACGGTGAGCGGGTGAACGGAGGGGCGGTGACCGGAGCGATCCGGTCACCGCCCCTTCGGCGTGTTCGGGCGGCGGGATCCCGCCGGATTCCCCCGGATCTCGCCGGACGGGCCTTCTCGATCGGGTGGCGGCGCTCCCGCCGGAGCCGGAACAATGACGGCAATGCGGATTCAGGTGGTACGGACGGGCGGTTTCGCGGGGATCGAGCGGCGGGCCGAGGTGGACACCTCTGGCCTGCCCGACGAGGCCGAGTGGCAGGCGCTGGCCCAGCTGGCCCTGCGGCCCGGTCCGCCGGGGCATGCGGCGGACCGGATCCGCGACGGGTTCTCGTACCGGATCACGGTGGACGGGCGGACGGTGCTCTGCCAGGACCCGGACCTGTCGGACGCACAGCGCTCGCTGATCTCGCGCGTACTCAAAGAAGGTGCCTGACCGCCGCCCGCTTGCTTGGATGGCCGGATGATCACGAACCCTTCCGACCGTCTGCCCGAGCTGGAGCGCTACTACGACGCGGCACCCCGGGCCGGCGGGGCGCGGGCCGAGGACTTCGGCCCGCTGACCCTGTTCGTCCAGGAGTCCGACGGCTGGCCGTACTACGGGCGGCCCGCGCTCGGCGGCGGCGAGGTGTCGCCGGCCGACGTCGAGCGGGTGCTGGCCCGGCAGCGGGAGCTGAAGGTCCCCGAGTCCTTCGAGTGGGTGGCCGAAACCACCCCCTCCCTGCGGGCCGCCGCGGAGGCCGCCGGGCTGAGCGTCCACACGCATCCGCTGATGGTGCTCGACCCCTCGGCGGTACGGGTCCCCGCGCGTGCGGACGTACGCGTGCTCGGCGCGGCCGACCCGCTGCTGCGGTCGGCGGTGACGGTGCCGATGCTGGCCTTCGCCGCGCCCGGAACCGCCGTGGGCGAGGCGGGCCCGGCCGAGCTCGCGGTGGCCGAGCGGGAGCCGGCCTCGGAAGGCCGCCGGGTCCGGGTCTCCGGGATGATCGAGTCGGGCCGTACCGCCCTGGCGGCGGCCGTGCGCGACGGCGTGGTGCTCTGCTCCGGCCAGTACATCCCGGTCGGGGACGTCGCCGAGGTCGTCGGCGTCGGCACCCTGCCCTCGGCCCGCCGCCAGGGCCTGGCCCTCGCGGTGACGGCGGCCCTGGTCGCGGACGCCCTGGACCGCGGGGCCCGCACGGTCTTCCTCTCGGCCGGCGACGAGGACGTGGCCCGCCTCTACGCCCGACTCGGCTTCCGCCCCGTCGGCACGGCCCTGATCGCGGACCGGCCGCTGTGATCCGCCGGCGGTGAGCCGCCCGCCGCCCCGCCGCTGCCGCCGCCGGCCGTTTTGCGGAAACGGCAAGATCGCTTGGTCGGGGCGGGGGTTCGGACGGAGCATCGGAGGCACGGGCACCCGTACCCGTACCGACCGGAAAGAGGCCGCCATGGCGCACGAGCACGACCACCACTCCCCCGGGGCCTCCGCCGCCATCGTCGGCGAGGAGTACTGGGACACCCGCTACCGCGAGAGCGACAAGGTCTGGAGCGGCGAGGCCAACGACGTGCTGGCCCGGGAGGCCGCCGCGCTCGCTCCGGGGCGGGCCCTGGACCTCGGCTGCGGTGAGGGCGGCGACGCCGTGTGGCTCGCGCGCAGGGGGTGGCACGTCACCGGGACGGACATCTCCGGGGTGGCCCTGGAACGGGCGGCGGCCCACGCCGCCGACGCCGGGGTCTCGGACCGCACCGCGTGGGAGCGGCACGACCTCGCGGAGTCCTTCCCGGCCGGGGAGTACGACCTGGTCTCCGCGTGCTTCCTGCACACCTTCGGAGAGTTCCCGCGCGAGCGGATCCTGCGCCGGGCCGCCGCGGCCGTGGCCCCCGGCGGGATCCTGCTCGTGGTCGGGCACGCGGGGTGGCCGTCCTGGCAGGAGGACCGCCCGGAGGTGGACTTCCCGACCCCGGCCGAGGTCGTGGACCGGCTGGAGCTGGAAGCCGGCGCCTGGGAGGTGCTGCTGGCGGAGGAACACGTACGGGTCCAGAACCGGCCTGACGGCCGGCCCGGGACCCGTACGGACAACGCGGTGAAGGTGCGGCGGCTCTCTTCTTGACGCGCCCCTCGCACCGGTCGGCCCTGGCGGGCCTCCCGGGCTTCGGGGCGCTGCGCCGGACTCCGTCCGCCGAGGGCCTTGCCCGATCCGGACGGGACGGGCTAGAACCCCAGCTTGCGGAGCTGCTTGGGGTCGCGCTGCCAGTCCTTGGCGACCTTCACGTGCAGGTCGAGGAAGACCGGGGTGCCGAGCAGCGCCTCGATGTGCTTGCGCGACTTCATCCCGACCTCCTTCAGGCGGGCGCCCTTCGGGCCGATGATGATGCCCTTCTGGCTCGGCCGCTCGATGTAGAGGTTCGCGTGGATGTCCAGCAGGGGGCGGTCCGCCGGGCGGTTCTCCCGGGGGATCATCTCCTCGACGACGACCGCGATGGAGTGCGGGAGCTCGTCCCGTACGCCTTCGAGCGCGGCCTCGCGGATCAGCTCCGCGACCATCACCATCTCGGGCTCGTCGGTGAGGTCGCCCTCCGGGTACAGCGGCGGGCTCTTGGGCAGCATCGGCGCGATCAGGTCCGCCAGCAGCTGGACCTGGCTGTCGCCGACCGCGGAGACCGGGACGATCTCGGCCCACTCGAAGCCCAGCTCCTCGGCGAGCTGGTGCACCGCGATGAGCTGCTCGCCCACCACCTTGGACTCGACGAGGTCGGTCTTGGTGATGATGGCGATCTTGGGGGTCTTCTTGATCCCCGCGAGCTCCTTGACGATGAACTTGTCGCCGGGGCCGAGCTTCTGGTCCGCGGGCAGGCAGAAGCCGATCACGTCGACCTCGGACCAGGTCGCGCGCACCACGTCGTTGAGCCGCTCGCCGAGCAGCGTGCGCGGCTTGTGGAGGCCCGGCGTGTCGACCAGGACGAGCTGGGCGTCGGGGCGGTGCACGATGCCGCGGACGGTGTGGCGGGTGGTCTGCGGCCGGTTGGAGGTGATCGCGACCTTGGTACCCACGAGCGCGTTGGTCAGGGTCGACTTCCCCGCGTTGGGTCGGCCGACGAAGCATGCGAAGCCCGCACGGTGCGGGCTGGTGGTCTCGGGGGAACGATCGCTCATACGGGCCATTCTCCCCGATGCGGCTCCCAGCGCCGACCAGGCTGCCGCCACGAGGGCCAGAGCGGCCGCGACCAGGGCGTTCAGGGCGGGGTGCGCGGCGTGTCCGGTGCCGGCCCCGGCGGTGGCCCCGTCGGCCCGCGCCACCACCGTGACCTGGGCCCATTCCAGTGCGGGCGGGTCCGCCCAGCGGGTGGTGAGCCGGACCTGCTGGCCGGGCAGCAGCTCGGCGGGCAGGCCGGTGAGGGGGCGGGAAAAGAGGGTGCGGCCCAGCGCCCCGGAGGCGGTCAGGGTGGCCCGGGGGCGGAGCGTGACGTTGCCGAGGTTGTGGAGCGTGTACGAGACCTCCGCGCCGGCGGCGCCCCGCCGGGTGGTGCGCAGGTCCTCGACGGCCAGGGCGGGGGCGGTCGGGCCGGTGACCCGGAGGTAGACGCGGGCGGCGACGGCCTGCTGCACCCCGATTCCCTGCCCGGCGATCCCCTGCACGGCGGTGCCGGCCGGCCGGTCCTCCAGCGCGACGATGGCTCCGGGGTGGTCCCCCGGTTCGGCCCGGTCGGGGACGGTGAGGGTGAACCCGACGCTGAGCGCCGTCTTGGCCGGGACGGTGATCCGCTCCCGTGCCAGCTCCGTCCACGCGGCGGTTGCGGTGCGCGGCTCGTCGGGGCCGCGCAGGGCGAAGCCGCCGTCGCGGGCGGTGTTGTAGGCGTCGGCGGCGTAGAGGCGGAAGGTGCGGGGCCGGTCGGTGCGGTTGGCGATGGTGACGGAGTCGGTGACGGCCTGGCCGGGGGCGGCGGCGAGGTAGAAGTAGGGGCGCTGCCCGATGGCGTTGGCGGCGGGCAGCACGGACCACTGGCCGTTGTCGGCGGCCGCGGCGGGTCCGGCGGGCAGCAGGAGCAGGAGCAGCAGGACGACGGCCCCGCCCAGCGCGGCGGCTGCGGCGGCCCGGTGCCGGGTCACGACAACGTCAGCGTCAGCACCGCCGTGTAGGCGCCCGGCGGGGTGTACGGCGGGACCTGGAGGGTGACGGGCGCGTCGACGGTGAAGGTGCCGCCGACCAGCGCGGCGTCCGCGGTGGAGGCCAGTACCGCCCCGTCGGGTCCGACCGTGCCCGCGCTGCCCGGCGTACAGACGCTGGGGCTGCCCGGGGCTGCCGCGCACGACGGGGTCCAGCTCAGGGAGGCGCCCGGGATGCGGACTCCGCCGGCGCCCGTGAAATCGGTGACCTTCCCGATCAGCGACCACCCGGCGGGTCCGCCCCGGGCGTCCTGGACGGTGACGGTGCCGATCCGGCCGGCCGCCGCGCCGCCGTCCCCGTACGGCACCGCGCCCAGGGTCACGGCCTCGCCCTCCTGGGTCATGCCGAGCGCGCCCGGCTCCACGACCGCCGTCACCGCCTGCGTGCCCGTCTGCGTACCTGTCTGCGTGCCCGTCTGCGTGCCCGTCTGCACCGGGGTAGCGCCGATCACCGTGTACGCCGCCGGGCCCGAGCCCCGGGAGGGGGTCCAGGCCGCGCCCTCGTACGCCACGACCGCCGTGGTCGCCCGGTCCGTGACCGGCAGCTCCGCGAGGACCACGCCCAGCTCGTCGGCCTTCGCCGTGACCCGGTCGGCGGTCTCGGCCGCGCCCGCCCGGCCGGCCACGGTGACGGCCGCGCCGGGGAGGAAGCCGGCTCCGGTGACCCTGACCTTGGCGCCCGGTCCGCCCGCGGCCGTCCCGAGTCCGATCTCGCGCAGGTTCGCCGTCGGCAGCGGGGTCGCGGTGATCCGCTGCGCGACCGGGGGCCCGGACGGTGCAGGTGAGGCCGGTGAGGTGGACGGGGACGGATCCGAGGACGGGCCTCCGGACGGATCCGGACTCGGTACGGGATCCGGTACCGGAGCCGGAACCGGGGCCGGAACCGGGGCCGGAACCGGGCTCTCCGCGGCGGCGCAGACGGTGTCGAGTACGAGCAGGTGGCTGGTGTGCAGGGTGTAGCCGCCCGGGGCCAGGGTGATCTCGCCGGGCGCGGTGACGGTGAAGGTGCCGGTCATGGTGACGGCGGGCAGCGCCCCGCCCACCGCGACGGGGTCGTTGTGCCTGGCTCCGACGACCGTGACCTCGCCGCCCTGCGCGCCCCCGAGCACGATCCGCCCGGTCGGGGTGAGGACGTCGGCGGGGAGCCCGGCGGCGAGGGGGTTCACGGCGGGGGTGCGGGTCACCTGGTAGGTCACGGTGACGGTGTCGCCCACCCGCGGCGCCGGATCGTCGACGGTGATCCGGGCGGTGGTGGTCCCGTCGGCGGGCGGCAGCCCGGCCTCCTGGGGCGGCAGGCAGTGCGTCGGGAACTCGACCTGCCCGGGGGGCCCAGCGGCCGGCCCGGCACCCTCCGCCGCGGCGGGCCCGCTCAGCGCTCCCCCGCCCGCTGCCGCCAGCACCGCCATGCCGACGGCCGCCGACCACCCTCTGTGCCGCGCCGATGTCCGCACTGCCCGCCCCCTGGGATCCCGTACCCCGACAGGGGGCCATTCACGAGCGGGCGGCGGGATAAGTCAATGCACGGATCCGGCAGCGACTGATGTCCCATCAGGAGATGGCAGGATGCCACCCGCCCCGGTCTCCCGGAACGTCCGCCGGTAGGCCGTCGGGCTCACCCCGAGCGCCGCCCCCACGTGCTTGCGCAGCGACTGCGCGGTCCCGAACCCGGCTTCCCGCGCCACGTGTTCCATCGGCAGGTCGGTCTGCTCCAGCAGCGCGCGGGCCCGCTCCACGCGCTGGCCGACGATCCACTCGCCGGGGCTGAGCCCCGACTCCTCGCGGAACCTGCGCGTGAAGGTCCGTACCGACATCGCCTCCTGCCGGGCCAGGTCGGTCAGCCGCAGCGGTTCGTGCAGCCGGTCCAGCACCCACGCGCGGGCCGCGGTGGTGGCCGACCGCTGCGGCTGCGGCACCGGGCGTTCGACGAACTGCGCCTGCCCGCCCTCGCGGTGCGGCGGTACGACCGTGCGCCGGGCCACGTCGTTGGCGACGGCCGCGCCGTGGTCGCGGCGCACGATGTGCAGGCACAGGTCGATGCCGGCGGCGACCCCGGCGGAGGTGAGCACGTCCCCGTCGTCGGTGTAGAGCACGCCCGGGTCCACCCGGACGTCCGGGAAGGTCCGCTGGAAGTGTTCCGCGGAGGCCCAGTGGGTGGTCGCCGGGCGGCCGTCCAGGTACCCGGCGGCGGCCAGCACGTAACCGCCCGTGCAGATGGAGACGAGCCGGGTGCCGGGCCTGATGTGCGCGAGGGCGGCGGCGAGTTCGGGGGTGAGCCTGCCCTCCGCGTGGACCGGCCCCAGCTCGTACGAGGCGGGGACCACCACCGTGTCGGCCGTGGCCAGCAGTTCCGGACCGTGCCCGACGTGGATGTCGAAGTCGGCGTCCGTGGGCACCGGGCCGGGGGCGAGCCCGCAGGTGAGGATCTCGTAGAGCGGCCGCCCGGCCGGGTCCTTGGCGCGGCCGAAGATCCGGTGCGGGATCCCGAGCTCGAAGGGCAGCAGCCCGGCGAGGGCGAGGACGACGACACGGTGCGCGCGGGTCTCCATGGCCCGATCATATCGAACAGTGTCAGTCAGGCCACTGTCGTACGGGGTCCGGCCGCCCGGACACTGTCGTCGTGACGAAGACAGCCCCCGGCCCCGGCCCCTCCTCCGATTCCGTACCCGCACCCGCACCCGTGCCCGTGCCCGTGCCCGCCACCGTGCCCGCTTCCGGCGCCGCCCCCGGCCCCGGCGCACCGCGGCGGACGCACCGCGTCCACCGCGCCTGGGCCGTCGCGGCCGTCGCCTTCGTGACGATCATCGGTGCCGCCGGCTTCGCCTCCCTCCCCGGGCTGCTCATCGAGCCGCTGCACGAGGAGTTCGACTGGTCCCGCGGCACGATCGGCCTCGCCGTCTCCGTGAACCTCGCGCTGTACGGGCTCACCGCGCCGTTCGCGGCCGCGCTGATGGACCGGTTCGGCATCCGCCGGGTCGTCGCCCTCGCGCTGACCGTCATAGCCACCGGGTCCCTGGCCACCGTGTGGATGACCGCCTCCTGGCAGCTCATCCTCTACTGGGGCGTCCTGGTCGGCCTGGGCAGCGGCTCGATGGCCCTGGCCTTCGCGGCCACGGTGACCAACCGCTGGTTCGTCGCCCGGCGCGGCCTGGTCACCGGCATCCTGACCGCCGCCGGAGCCTCCGGTCAGCTGATCTTCCTGCCGCTGCTGGCCTGGCTGGTGGAGCACCACGGCTGGCGCCCGGCGGCGGTCACCGTCTCGCTGGCGGCCCTGGCCGTGGTGCCCTTCGTCTGGCTCCTGCTGCGCGACCACCCGGCGGACATCGGGGCCGCCCCGTACGGGGGTGCGTACGCGGCCAAGCCCGCGCCCGTCCCCGGCGCCGCCCGCCGGGCGGTGGGCGTGCTGCTCAAGGCGGCCCGGACCGGGCCCTTCTGGCTGCTGGCCGGCACCTTCGCGATCTGCGGAGCCTCGACCAACGGACTGGTCAAGACCCACTTCGTGCCCTCGGCCCACGACCACGGCATGCCGGTGACGGCGGCGGCCGGACTGCTGGCGGTGATCGGCGTGTTCGACGTGATCGGCACCGTGTTCTCCGGCTGGCTGACGACCGCTTCGAGTCCCGCCGCCTCCTCGCGGTGTACTACGCCCTGCGCGGGGTCTCGCTGCTCTTCCTCCCGATGCTGCTGGCCCCGTCCGTGCACCCGCCGATGGTGTTCTTCATCGTCTTCTACGGCCTGGACTGGGTCGCGACCGTCCCGCCGACGATCGCGCTGTGCCGCGAGCACTACGGCGAGGACGGCGCCATCGTCTTCGGCTGGGTCCTGGCCTCGCACCAGATCGGCGCGGCGCTCGTGGCCTTCCTGGGCGGCCTGGCCCGCGACGCCTTCGGCTCCTACGACCCCGTCTGGTACGCCTCGGGCGCGCTGTGCGCGATGGCCGCCCTCATGGCGATGGTCATCCGCCGCCGCTCCCCCGCCGGGGCCGTCACGGCCTGACGGGGCCGGCCGGGGGGGGTGAAACCGGGTGTCCGCGCGGCCTCGCCAGGACCGGCCTCGGCGGGCAGCCGGCCGCTGTAGGACCCCGCCGGCCGCGAAGGCCGCGACCTGCCGGGTCCCGCACAACGGAAAGGTCAGGGTCCGGCCTGCGTGGTGGACTTCAGGATGCCGTCCGGGCCCACCAGCAGGACCGGGGTGTCCGGGCCGCCGAGGTCGCGTACCGCCGCGCGGTCGGCGTCGGAGGGGGCGTCGGCCGCGCTGACGACCGCGGCCGCCTCCAGGGACTGCGCCCCGCTGGCCACCGCCATCGCCACGGCCGTCTGGAGCGCGCTCAGCTTCAGGGAGTCCAGCGTCACCGTTCCGGCGACGTACGTACGGCCGGTCTCGTCCCGGACCGCCGCCCCCTCGGACACACTGTTGCGGGCCCGGGCGCTGCGCGCCAACGTGATGATCTTGTTGTCTTCGGGGTCGATCCCGGTGCTGTCGGTCATGGGCCGAAGCATATGGAGCGCGTCGGCGGGGCCGCACGACGACCCCGCCGACGCGCTCTCCCCTCCACCCCCGGTGTCCCCCCGGGATCCTGGTGGCGCGGATCTTGGTGCGCTGGGACAAAGCTAAACGCTGCGTAAGCGGATCCCGGGCCCCGAAGGTCCTGTGATCGGTGACCTTGGACCCGGCCCCCGTTCCGCGGGCGGGAACGCTACGCCCGGTCGAGCTTCAGCCGCTCCGCCCTCGGCAGACCGGCCACCACCAGGTCGTACGAGTCCTCCACCAGCTCCCGGACCAGCGCGTCGGGCAGCGCCCCGGGCCCGCCCGCCGTCACCGTGTTCCAGTGCCGCTTGTTCATGTGCCAGCCCGGCACGATCGCCTCGTGCTCCGCCCGCAGCCGCACCGCCAGCTCCGGCTCGCACTTGAGGTTGACCTTCAGCGGCTCCCCGTCCAGCGCGGTCAGCGCGAACACCTTCCCCAGCACCTTGAACACCGAGGTCTGCGGGGTGAAGGGGAACTCCTCCACCGCCGCGTTGAACCCCAGACAGAACGCGCGCAGCTGCGCCGGCGTCATGATGCCCCGCCCTCCGGATCCGCCGCCGCAGCCACCGGCTCCACCAGCACCGTCACGATCTTGTTCCGCCGTCCCGCCGGGGACTCCGCGGTCAGCCGCAGCGGCCGACCGTCCGGCAGGTCCACCACCGCCGAGGCACCGGCGATCGGCACCCGGCCCAGCGCCTTGGCGAGCAGTCCGCCGACCGTCTCCACGTCCTCGTCGTCGAAGGAGTCGACCTTGAACAGTTCACCGAGGTCGGTGATGTCCAGGCGCGCGGTGACCCGGTAGCGGTCCCCGCCCAGCTCCTCGACCGGCGGGAGTTCCCTGTCGTACTCGTCGGTGATCTCGCCGACGATCTCCTCCAGGATGTCCTCGATGGTGACGATGCCGGCGGTACCGCCGTACTCGTCGATGACGACCGCCACGTGGTTGCGCACCGACTGCATCTCGCGCAGCAGATCGCCCGCGTTCTTCGTGTCCGGCACGAAGACCGCCGGGCGCATCGCCGTCGAGACCAGGTCGGCCTCCGCGTCCCTGCTGATGTGCGTCTTGCGGACCAGGTCCTTCAGGTACACGACGCCGACGATGTCGTCCTCGTTCTCCCCGGTCACCGGGATGCGCGAGAAACCGGACCGCAGTGCCAGCGTGGTCGCCTGACGGATCGTCTTGTACCGCTCGATGCAGACCAGGTCGGTGCGCGGCACCATCACCTCGCGCACGAGCGTGTCGCCCAGCTCGAAGACCTGATGCACCATGCGGCGCTCGTCGTCCTCGATCAGCGATTCCTTCTCCGCCAGGTCGACCATCGCGCGCAGCTCCGCCTCGGAGGCGAAGGGCCCCTTGCGGAAACCCTTCCCGGGCGTGAGCGCGTTGCCGATGAGGATCAGCAGCTGCGGGATGGGACCCATGACGCGGGCGAGCGGTACGAGGACGTACGCGGCCGCCGTCGCCGTGTTCAGCGGGTGCTGCCGGCCGATGGTGCGCGGGGACACCCCGACGGCCACGAACGACACGAGCACCATCACCGCGATGGCCACGAGCAGCGCGGTCCAGTTCTCCCCGAACTCGTCGAGGCAGACGTACGTGACGAGCACGCCCGAGGCCATCTCGCAGGTCACCCGGACCAGCAGCGCGACATTGAGGTAGCGGGTGGGGTCGCCGGCGACCTGCGCGAGCTTCGCGCTGCCGCGCCGGCCGTCGCGTACGGCCTGTTCGGCACGGAAGGCGGAGATCCGGGCGATCCCGGACTCCGCGCACGCGGCGAACCAGGCCACCACGACCAGCAGTACGGCCCCGGTGATGAGCTGCGGATCGCCGGTCACGAGACGGTGGGGGCCGGGGACGGGCCGGTCACGCCGCGTTCGCCGCGCCAGCCGTCGACGATGGCCGCCTGGAGGCCGAACATCTCGGCCTTCTCGTCCGGCTCCTCGTGGTCGTAGCCGAGCAGGTGCAGCACTCCGTGGACCGTCAGGAGCTGGAGCTCCTCGTCCATGGAGTGCCGCGTCGGCGCGTCCTCGCCCTGCTTCTTGGCCACTTCGGGGCAGAGCACGATGTCACCGAGGAGCCCCTGCGGGGGCTCCTCCTCGTCCTTCGACGGCGGACGCAGCTCGTCCATCGGGAAGGACATGACGTCGGTGGGTCCGGGCAGGTCCATCCACTGGATGTGGAGCTGCTCCATCGCCTCCTCGTCGACGACGATGACGGAGAGCTCCGAGAGCGGGTGGATCCGCATCCGGGCGAGCGCGTAGCGGGCGATGTCGAGGATCGCCTGCTCGTCGACCTCGGTTCCGGACTCGTTGTTGACGTCGATCGACATGGTGCGCTGGGTTCTACTTCCGCTGGTAGCCGTTCCGGGACGGCTTCCCGTCCTGGCTGTCGTCGTACTTCTCGTACGCGTCGACGATACGGCCGACCAGCTTGTGCCGGACGACATCCTCGGACGTGAGCCGCGAGAAGGCGATGTCCGGTACGCCTTCCAGGATGTCCTGGACCTGCCGCAGACCGCTCTTGGCACCACCCGGCAGGTCGACCTGGGTCACGTCACCGGTGACGACGATCTTCGAGTCGAACCCGAGCCGGGTCAGGAACATCTTCATCTGCTCGGGGGTGGTGTTCTGCGCCTCGTCGAGGACGACGAACGCCTCATTCAGAGTGCGACCCCTCATGTACGCCAGGGGCGCCACCTCGATGGTGCCCGCCGCCATCAGGCGCGGGATCGAGTCCGGGTCGATCATGTCGTGCAGGGCGTCGTAGAGCGGGCGCAGGTACGGGTCGATCTTGTCGAAGAGGGTGCCGGGGAGGAAGCCCAGGCGTTCGCCCGCCTCGACCGCCGGGCGGGTCAGGATGATCCGGCTGACCTGCTTGGACTGCAGGGCCTGGACCGCCTTGGCCATGGCGAGGTAGGTCTTGCCGGTACCGGCGGGGCCGATGCCGAAGACGATCGTGTGCTTGTCGATCGCGTCGACGTACCGCTTCTGGTTGAGGGTCTTGGGGCGGATGGTGCGCCCGCGGCTGGAGAGGATGTTCTGGGTGAGCACCTCGGCGGGCGTCTCGTCCGGGCCCTCGCCGTTGCCGCTCGACTTGAGCATGGCGATCGAGCGTTCCACTGCGTCCTCCGTCATCGGCTGCCCGGTGCGGAGCACCAGCATCATCTCGTCGAACAGGCGCTGGATCAGGGCGACTTCCGCCGCGGAGCCGATCGCGCTGACCTGATTGCCCCGAACATGGATGTCGACCTTCGGGAAGGCCTTCTCGATCACGCGCAACAGGGCGTCGCCCGATCCGAGGACGGACACCATCGGGTGGGTGGCCGGGACGGTGAAGTGGGCTCGCGCCTGCCCCGGCACGGGGCTCTTGGCTGTCGGTGTCTGAGTCATGGGCCGGCACTGTGGCCTGCGCATACCTCCCACTGAGGGGCCGCGCCGATCGACGGCCACCGGACTTCCAAGCCTACGTCGCCGCCGGGTCATCCCCGAGGGGTTTTACGCGGTCCCCTGCCGGGCCCGACGCGGGCGCGGGGGCGTGGCCCGGCGCGGGCGCGGGGGCACGGCCCGGCGCGGGCGCGGGGGCACGGCCCGGCGCGGGCGCGGGGGCACGGCCCGGCGCGGGCGCGGGGGCACGGCCCGGCGCGGGCGCGGGGGCACGGCCCGGCGCGGGCGCGGGGGCACGGCCCGGCCGGTCGCGGCTCCCGGCCGGGCGCGGGCCCGGCGCCGCGGCCGGGCCGGGTCGGCCCGTCCCCGGTGCTACGCGGGCTGCCGGAAGCCGATCGTCGGGACCGCCCTGCGCCGGCTGGCCGGGGCGGGGGTCCGCGGAACCAGGTCGTCCAGGAACCCGTACCGCCCGCGCAGGGCCTCCGGGGCGGTGCGCCACCAGGCGGCCACCTCCGGCCAGCCCGGGGCGGACAGGGAGCCGCCGAACTCCTGCACCGACAGGGCCGCCGTCAGGCCCGCGAAGGCGAGCCGGTCCGCCAGCGGCCATCCGGCGAGGGTGCCGGTGAGGAAGCCCGCCACGTACACGTCGCCCGCGCCGGTCGGATCCAGGGCGTCGACCGCGATCCCCGGGACCTCGGCCGTCTCCCCGGTCCGCCCGTCCACCGCGTACGAGCCCTCGGAGCCCATCGTCACCACCGCGATCGGGACCTTCTCGGCCAGCGCCCGGGCCGCCGCGCGCGGGCAGTCGGTGCGGGTGTAGGCCATCGCCTCCCCCGCGTTGGGCAGGAAGGCCTCGCAGTGTTCCAGGTCGGCCAGCGCCCCCAGGTCCCAGCGTCCCGTGTCGTCCCACCCGACGTCGGCGAAGACCCGGGCCCCGCGCCGGGCCGCCTCGGCGACCCAGGCCTCGCCGCGGCCCGGGCCGAGCGAGGCCACGGCCGCGCGGGTGCGGGGCGGGCAGTGCGGGAACGGCCCGGGGCCGGCCGGGGGCGGGGCCTCGTGGCCGTGGGAGACCATCGTGCGCTCGCCCTCGTACGCCATCGAGACGGTGACGGGGCTGTGCCAGCCGGGCACCGTCCGTGACATCGACAGGTCGATGCCCTCGCCCTGCTCGAGCGCGTCCCAGCAGTACTCCCCGTAGTGGTCGTCCCCGAAGGCCGCGGCCAGGGAGGTGCGCAGGTGGAGCCGGGCCAGGGCGGTGGCCATGTTGGCGACGCCGCCGGGGCTGGAGCCCATGCCCCGCGCCCAGGACTCCGTACCGCGCACGGGGGCCGAGTCCAGTCCCGTGAAGATGATGTCGAGGAAGACCGTGCCGGTCAGGAAGACGTCACAGCCCGGCTCCTGACGGTCCCGCAGCGGACCGAGCGGGTCCACTGCGGAGGCGAGGCTGTCCCGGCTGCTGCGACTGGTCACGATGTTCTCCCCGTTCGGTGCGCGTGTCGCTGGAATCCTGCTGGGTCGTTTCTGCACGGGCCCGGCCCACTGGCCCGACCCACCGGCTTGACCTGTTTGGTTTGCCCTACCGGTTTGCCCTACCGGTTTGGCCTACCGGTTTGACCTACTGGCTTAACTCACGTCCGCCGTCCAGCCCTCCCTCCCGGGGAGACCCGACTTACAGTGTGACGCAGATCACCGTCCGAACGCCCTTCTCTGAAGATCCGGGCACTTGATAGATATGAGCACCGCCTTGTTGCGGAATCTCATGCTCCGCCTGTGTCACCTGGAACACCCGTGTCCGACCGCACCCCCGCGCCGCCCGCCGCCTGGCCGCTCGTCGCGCTCTTCACCTCCGGTTACGTCGCCCCGTACCTGCTGCCGACAGTCGTCGGCCGGCTCGACGCGTACCTGCCGCTGAGCCCCGCGCAGGCCGGACTGATCGGCTCGGTCCTGCTGCTCGGCTCCGCCGCCGCCGGATTCACCCTCGCCTCCCGCATCGCCCGGCACGGACCACGTCCGCTGGCCCGGCTCGGGCTGCTGCTCGCCGTCCTCGGCTACGGCACGGCGGCGGCCACCCCGCTGCTCCCGCTCGTCGTCGCGGGCGCCGTGGTCGGGGGCTTCGGCTCGGGCACCGCCACCGCCGTGGCCGCCTCCGGGATCGCCGCGCAGCGCGACCCGCACCGCACCTCCGCGCTGGGGCTGCTGTCGGTGTCGGCGACCGCCGGGGCCCTGTACCTGACCCTGCCCCGGCTCGGTGGCGGCCACTGGCTGCCGTTCGCGGCGATCGCCGCGGTCGCGGCGGCGTGCTGGCCGGCGACGGGCCGTCTGGGCGGGGCCGAGGACGCCGAAGGGCCGGGACGGGCCGTACGGGTCCGCGGCCGGCTGCCGTACCCCCGCGCCGGGGTGGTGCTGGCCGGTGCCCTGATGCTGTGGTCGCTGGCCCAGAACGCCCTGTGGGGCGTCAGCGGCCGCATCGGCGCGCAGCAGGCGGGCCTGTCCGAGGTCACCCTCGGGATCGTCTTCGCGGCCGCGCTCGGCGCCGGGCTGCTCGGGGTCACCGCCGCCTCCGCGCTGGGGGCCCGGCTCGGGCGGGCGGTCCCGGTGGGCGTGGGCACGGCGGTCATCGCCTGCTGCGTGGTGCTGGCCTCGCACGCGCGGGACCTCGGCGCCTTCGCCGCCGGGGAGATCCTGTGGAACGCGGTCTACCCCGTCGTGCTCTCCTACGCCATCGGGCTGGCCGCCGCCCTGGACCCGCGCGGCCGCTGGGCAGTCCTGGTCGGCTCCGCGTCCTCGCTCGGCGTGGCCTGCGGCCCCGTCACCGGGAGCCTGCTCGCCGAAGGGGCCGGGTTCCCCGGCATGGGCCTGGTGCTGGGCGGCCTGCTGCTGGCCGTGGCCGGGCCGATGGCCGCCGTCGCCCTGCACGTCGGCGGACGCCCGCTGACCCCCGGCTCGGTGCGGCGGCGCGGCGGGGCCCCGGCGGCCGTGCTCGCCGCCGGAGCCGGGACCCCGTCCGGCGCGGTGCCGCGGGTGGGTGCGCCGGAGCTCGAGGTCGTGGAGCTCGCGCCGATCCCCGCGCGCCCCGCCCGGTCCGCCCGCCCGCTGCGCCTGCCCCCGCTCCGCGTGCTGCTGCTCTCCCCGGCAGCGGCCCGCCGGAGCCGGGAGCAGGCCCGGCGGCGGGTCCGGACCGAGGTCTAGGTGTATTGCCCTGTGAGGTTGGGGACGCGGCTGGCGGGTGGTTTGCCTGCGAGTGCGGTGTGTCCGCGGTGGTGATTGTAGGTGTGCAGCCACTTCGGGAACGCGTCGCGGCGTTCCTGTTCTGACTGGTAGGGGCGGGCGTAGGCCCATTCCTCGGCGAGGGTGCGGTTGAGGCGTTCGACCTTGCCGTTGGTTTGTGGCCGGTAGGGCCGGGTTCGCTTGTGGGTGATCCCCGCTGCCGCCAGTGCGTCCCGCCAGAGGTGGGATTTGTAGCAGGAGCCGTTGTCGGTCAGGACCCGCTCGACGGTGATCCCGACGCTCGTGAAGTAGGCGTGCGCCCGCTGCCAGAAGGCGGTGGCGGTTTCTTTCTTCTCGTCGGTGAGGATCTCGCTGTAGGCGAGGCGGGAGTGGTCGTCGACGGCGGTGTGGATGTAGCTGTAGCCCAGGCGGGGCCGCTTCCTGCGGCCGGCCTGGCGGCCGAGGGTCTTGTGGCCGCCGCCGTCGGGGATGTTGCCGAGCTTCTTGATGTCCACGTGGACGAGTTCGCCGGGCTTGTCGCGTTCGTAGCGTCGTATGACACGGCCGGTGGCCCGGTCCAGATGGCTCAGGCGGGCCAGCTTGTAGCGGGTCAGGACGCGGTGCACGGTTGAGGGCACCAAACCCAGCAGGTGGGCGATGCGGGCCGGTCCCCACCGGCGCAGGACGCGGACTTTGATGATCCGGCGTTCGGTGCGGGTCGGGCCTTCCCCCAAGAAGGTGGGCACGCGGTTATTGATCACGCGGCGAGGGTGAGTCTAGCGGCGTGGTGTCGGCGTTCGTATTCGTCGGGACTGAGGTGGCCGTTGGCGGAGTGCCGGCGGCGGGTGTTGTAGCGGGTCAGCCAGGCGAAGACGGTTCGGCGGCAGGTGTCGGCATCGCCGTAGTCGGGGTCTCCTTGGAGGGTCTCGCGTTTCAGGGAGGCGTGGAAGCTTTCGCAGGCCGCGTTGTCGGCGCTGGTGCCGACCGCGCCCATGGAACGGGTCACCCCGAGCTGGTCGCAGAGGCTGGCGTAGGCCCGGGAACCGTACTGGGCGCCGTGGTCCGAGTGGAACACGGCGCCGTCCAGGCTGCCGCGGGTCGAGCCGGCCATCCGCAGTGCGTCGGCGACCAGGCCGGTGCGCATGTGGTCGGCGATGGACCAGCCCACGACCTTGCGGCTGAAGCAGTCCAGCACGGTCGCGAGGTAGAGGAACTTCCCTCCCGCGAGCAGGAGATAGGTGATGTCGCCCATGTATTTCCGCCCGGGCTCAGGGGCGGTGAAGTCTCGCTGGAACAGGTCTGCGACCGGTGTGGTCGACGGGTCGGGGACGGTGGTGCGGACGCGTCTGCGCAGCCGGATGCCGGTGACGGAGTGCGTCCTCATGACCCGGGCGACCCGCTTCTCGTTGACCACATGCCCCTTCTCGCGGAGCTCGGCGGTCACGCGTGGTGAGCCGTAAGCGCCACCGGACTCGCTGTGGACCTTGCGGATCTCCCCGGCCAGGACCTGGTCATCGCGCTGCCGGGCGGCCCGGGCCTGGGCGCCGGCGAGCCATTTGTAGTAGCTGGACCGGTTGACGTCCAGGACCTGGCAGAGCCGCTTCACCTCATAGGTGGCCCGGTGGTCGTCAACGAACTGGAAGCGGCTGGTCACCAGTTCGTCTCTCCGGCGAAATACTTGGCCGCCTTGCGGAGTATGTCCCGCTCGGTGGCGAGCTTGCGCTCACTGGCCTCGAGCTCGGCCACCCTGGCCTCCAGCCGCCGGACCCGCTCGTCCGGATCACTGGGCGACACCGCCGCCCCGTGGCCGGCGGCCTGCATCACAGCAGCGGCGGTGCCGCCACGGCGTTCGCGGTCCCGCAGTACCCACTCCCGCAGGGTCGCCCGGTTGACGCCCAGGTCAGCGGCAATGCCCTTGTACGTCGCACCGGGCGTGGACTCGTACAGGGCCACTGCATCTGCCTTGAACTCGTCCGAATAGTCCTTCAGAGCCATCGGTGGTCTTCTCGCTTCCTCCGGATCAATCAAGATCCAGTATCAGCGTGTCCACCACTCAGGGGGAGGCCCCGTCGGGGTCCGGCGCGGGCTGTGACGCGGGCGCGAGGAGTGGTCACTCATGCCCGCTTCGCCGTGATCTCGGTAGCGGTCGGCCCACCGCTGGGCCGTCGTCGGCGAGACCTGGAAGCGCTCGCCTGCACGGCGGTAGGTCCAGCCGTCTACGACCACGCAGCGGGCAAGGCGCAGGCGTCCGGTCTCGGTCAGGGGTGCATTACGGTGGGGCATGAGGGCCTTCTGTCGTTCGGTGTAGACGTCGCAATCCACACCGAACCCGGAAGGCCCTCACCCGTTCAAGACGCCTCAGCCGAGACCTCCATCACCCGTCCACAACCTCCCGAGGCAATACATCTAGGCCGTCCCTTCCGGATCTCGCCGGGCCGGCCGACAAGGTCCGGAAGAGACGGCCCAGGGGGTGTCCTGCCCGGTCGGCCCGACACCCCCTGGGCCGTACCCCCTCCGTACGTCGGCGCCGTCAGGCCCCTGCGCCCGCCCCTGCTCCCCCGCCCGGTGCCGGGGCCGCTCCTGGGCCGTCCGCAGCGCCTCCGGCACCTCCCGCACCTCCGCCATCGAGCCGCTCCCGCGCGTCGGAGCGGCCGCCCGGAGCGGCGTCGAAGGCGGGGTCGGCAGAGGCCTCGGAAGCCCCGTCCACGGAGCCCCCGCCCCCGGAGGCCCCGTCCCGGGAACGCCCGTCCCCGGAACCCCCGTCATCGAATGCCCCGTCCGCAGAAGCCCCGCCTTCGAAGGCGGGCGTCTCGTCCCCGGCCTCCGCGGGCGCGGCATCCGCGTCCGCGTCCGCGTCCGCCTCCGTCCCGGCATCTGCGCGTTCCGGCGCCCGATCCAGCCTCTCGGCCCCCTTGAAGCCGGCTTCGCTCATCCGGCTCCCGAACGACGAGGACCCCAGGGACGCCGCCCGAGCCGCCTCGGCCGACCTCTGTCCCGCAGGTCCCGCCCCGGATGTTCCGGTCATGTCTCCCCCCGGTCCGCTATCCGGCCCGCTTCGGCACGGGAACCCGTACGAGGTCGGCGGCGATCGTCAGCCCGCCCTCGAAACCGGCCGCGCGGGCCTGGCGTTCGAACTCCGACGGATCGCCGTAGCGCTGCGAGAAGTGCGTGAGGACCAGGTGCCGCACGCCCGCGTCCCGCGCCACCCGGGCGGCCTGTCCGGCGGTGAGGTGCCCGTGGTCGGTGGCCAGTTGGACGTCCTCGTCGAGGAAGGTCGACTCGATGACCAGCATGTCGCAGCCCTCCGCGAGCGCCTCGACGCCCTCGCAGAGCCGGGTGTCCATCACGAAGGCGAACCGCTGCCCGGGGCGCGGCTCGCTGACCTCGTCGAGGGTGACCCCGCCGAGGCTGCCCTCGCGCTGGAGCCGGCCCACGTCCGGCCCCTTGATCCCGTGCGGCGCGAGCAGTTCGGGCCGTATCCGGCGGCCGTCGGGCTCGGTGACCCGGTAGCCGAAGGACTCCACCGGGTGCGAGAGCCGCACGGCGTCCAGGGTGTACGCGTCCCCGCTCGCCAGGATCCCGTCCCCGGCCACGGGTTCCTCGGCCAGCCGGACGGTCTCGCGGTAGGCCGTGGCGTACCGCAGCCGGTCGAAGAACTTCTGCCCGGAGGCCGGGTAGTGGGCGGTGACGGGGTGCGGGACCCGGTCGAGGTTGATCCGCTGGATCACCCCGGCGAGGCCGAGGCTGTGGTCACCGTGGAAGTGGGTGACGCAGATCCGGTTGATGTCGTGCGCGGCGACCCCGGCGCGCAGCATCTGGCGCTGGGTGCCCTCGCCGGGGTCGAAGAGGATGCCCTCGCCGTCCCAGCGCAGCAGGTAGCCGTTGTGGTTGCGCTGGCGGGTGGGGACCTGGCTGGCGGTGCCCAGGATCACGAATTCTCGTACGGACATGGGCTATCCGGGCGGCCACTGGAGGCCGCGGCCGCCGATGACGTGGGCGTGGGCGTGGAAGACGACCTGTCCGGCGCCGGCGCCGGTGTTGAAGACGAGCCGGTGGCCGCGCTCGGTGAGCCCCTCGTCGGCGGCGACCAGGGCCGCCTCGGTCAGTACCGCGGCGGCCACCAGCGGCTCGGCGGCGGCGAGGGAGGCGGCGTCGGGGTAGTGCGCCTTCGGGATGACGAGGACGTGGGTGGGCGCCTGCGGGTTGATGTCGCGGAAGGCGACGGTCGTCTCGGTCTCCCGGACGACGGTCGCGGGGATGGTTCCCGCGACGATCTTGCAGAACAGGCAGTCGGCCTGCGGTTCCCCGGCCATGTGCTGAGCCCTTCGTGACATGTGATCGGTTCCGGCATCGTATCCACCGCCGCCGACCACACCCGTCAGGGCAATCGCCGGTCAGCCCAACCCCCGTCAGGGCGACCGCCCGTCACGCCCCGTGGCCCGTCAGGACCAGCGGCCCGTCCTGGCCAGCAGCACCGCCGCCGCCGCCGTGCCCGCCGTGGAGGTGCGCAGTACCGAGGGGCCCAGCCGGTACGGGTGCGCGCCGGCCTCCGCGAAGGCGGCGAGCTCGTCCGGGGAGACCCCGCCCTCGGGTCCGACCACCAGGACGACGGAGCCCGCGGCGGGCAGTTCCGCGGTGGCCAGGGCGCCCGAGGGCGCGTCACGGTCCTCGTGCAGCACCACCGCGAGGTCGGCCCCGGCGAGCAGGGTCGCGACCTGCTTGGTCGACAGTGCCTCCGCGACCTCGGGGAAGCGCACCCGGCGGGACTGCTTGCCGGACTCGCGTGCGGTTGCCCGCCACTTCGCGAGGGATTTGGCGCCCCGGTCGCCGCGCCACTGGGTGATGCAGCGCGAGGCCTGCCAGGGCACGATCGCGTCGACGCCGGTCTCCGTCATGGTCTCGACGGCGACCTCGCCCCGGTCGCCCTTGGGCAGGGCCTGGACGACGGTGATCCGGACGGCCGGCTCGGGCTCCCGGAAGACCCCGGACACGGAGACGACGAGGCGGTCCTTGCCCTCGGCCGCCTTCACGACGGCCTCGGCCCAGCCGCCCCGCCCGTCGGTCAGCACCACGGCCTCGCCGGGGGCCAGCCGCTTGACGGAGACCGCGTGGCGACCCTCGGGGCCGGCCAGGACGAACTCCGGCCCCGCGGGAACCTCTTCGACCACGAACACCGGGGCGGTCATGACGCACTCCTCATCTGCATTGCCTTCAACGCGTTCTGGGCCGCGCCGAGTTCCGCCGCGAGCACCTCCACCAGTTCGCCGGCCGGCAGCGCCCGCGCCAGCCGGTGCCCCTGGCCCGCCCACAGGGCCATGCCCTGCGGGTCCCCGGCCGCCGCCGCGGCCTTGCGCAGCGGTGCGGTCAGGTGGTGGACCTGCGGGTAGGCGGCCGGGGCGTAGGGGCCGTGCTCGCGCATGAACCGGTTGACCAGTCCGCGGGCCGGCCGTCCCGAGAAGGCCCGGGTCATCTCCGTCCGCACGAACAGCGGGTCGGTCAGCGCCCTCTTGTGCAGCGGGTCCGCTCCGGACTCCGGACAGACCAGGAAGGCCGTGCCGAGCTGCGCGGCCTCGGCGCCCGCGGCGAGCAGCGCGGCGATCTGCGAGCCGCGCATCAGACCGCCCGCCGCGATGATCGGGAGGGCCACGCTCTCGCGTACCTGCGCCACGAGCGCGAGCAGGCCGAGGCCGGCCGTGCCGTCGGCCTGCGGGTCGTCGCGGTGGGTGGACTGGTGGCCGCCGGCCTCCATGCCCTGGACGCAGACGGCGTCGGCGCCGGCCGCCTGTGCGGCGCGGGCCTCCTCGACGGAGGTCACGGTGGCGATCGTGTACGTACCGACCTTGCGCAGGCGGGTGAAGGCGGCGGGCGAGGGCAGGCCGAAGGTGAACGAGACCACGGGTACCGGGTCTTCGATGAGAATGGCCAGTTTGGCGTCGTAGCCGTCGTCGCAGGTGCCGATGATGTCCTCTTCGGCGAGGGAGATCTGGTACCAGCCGGCCTCGCTCGCGAGCTGCCCGCGGTAGGCCTCCACGAGGGCCGGGTCCACGTAACCGGTCTGCGGCATGAAGAGGTTGACGCCGAAGGGGCGGCGGGTGAGCGCGCGCAGCCGCTTGATCTCCTGGTACATGCCGTCGGCGGTCTTGTAGCCGCCGGCGAGGAAGCCCAGCCCGCCCGCTTCGCACACGGCGGCGGCGAGGGGCGGGCAGGACGCGCCGCCCGCCATGGGCGCCTGCACGATCGGGTACGCGAAGAGACCGTTCGGTGCGGAGGACATGAGCTGCATCGTGCCATGTCCCGCTCACGGGACCGAATCACGGCATTCGCCTGGCATAGTCCCCTTCAGCCGGGTGCCCGAATCCGGCCGTCGCGCATGCCGCGAGCCCGGTCCGGGGCGTCCCCGGACCGGGCTCGGCAGGTGTTCCCGTACGCTGCTGCGCGCGCGGCTCAGCGACCGTTGAAGGCGTCCTTCAGGCGGCTGAACAGGCCCTGCTGGCCCGGCGCGAACTGGCCCAGCGGCCGCTCCTCGCCGCGCAGCTTCGCCAGCTGGCGCAGCAGGTCCTCCTGCGCGGGGTCCAGCTTGGCGGGGGTGGTGACCTCGACGTGCACGATCAGGTCGCCGCGTCCTCCGCCGCGCAGGTGGGTGACGCCGCGCCCGTGCAGCGGGATCGCCTGGCCGGACTGGGTGCCGGGCCGGATGTCGATCTCCTCCAGGCCGTCCAGCGTCTCCAGCGGGCACTTGGTGCCCAGGGCCGCCGCGGTCATCGGGATGGTGACCGTGCAGTGCAGGTCGTCCCCGCGCCGCTGGAAGGTCGGGTGCGGCAGCTCGTGGATCTCCACGTACAGGTCGCCGGCGGGGCCGCCGCCGGGGCCGACCTCGCCCTCGCCCGCGAGCTGGATCCGGGTGCCGTTCTCGACACCGGCCGGGATCTTGACCGTGAGGCTGCGGCGGGAGCGGACCCGGCCGTCGCCCGCGCACTCGGGGCACGGGGTGGGGACCACGGTGCCGAAGCCCTGGCACTGCGGGCAGGGGCGCGAGGTCATGACCTGGCCCAGGAAGGACCGGGTGACCTGCGAGACCTCGCCGCGGCCGCGGCACATGTCACACGTCTGCGCCGAGGTGCCGGGGGCGGCGCCTTCGCCGGAGCAGGTGGTGCAGACGACGGCCGTGTCGACCTGGATGTCCTTGGTCGTGCCGAAGGCGGCCTCGTCCAGCTCCAGGTCGAGGCGGATCATGGCGTCCTGGCCGCGGCGGGTCCTCGAGCGCGGTCCGCGCTGCGAGGACTGGCCGAAGAAGGCGTCCATGATGTCGGAGAAGTTGCCGAAGCCACCCGCTCCGAAGCCGCCCGCGCCGCCACCGCCGCCCGAGGAGGACAGCGGGTCGCCGCCGAGGTCGAAGACCTGCTTCTTCTGCGGATCCGAGAGGACCTCGTAGGCGGCGTTGATCTCCTTGAAACGCTCTTGCGTCTTGGGATCAGGGTTCACATCCGGGTGCAGCTCGCGCGCGAGCCGCCGGAATGCCTTCTTGATCTCGTCCTGCGATGCGTCGCGGCGCACGCCGAGAACGGCGTAGTAGTCCGTGGCCACTTACGACTCCGCCAGGATCTGTCCGACGTAACGTGCCACTGCGCGTACCGCTCCCATCGTTCCGGGGTAGTCCATGCGGGTCGGTCCGACCACGCCGAGTTTGGCGACTGCTTCGCCGCCCGAACCGTAGCCGACCGAGACGACGGACGTGGAGTTCAGTCCCTCGTAGGCATTCTCATGCCCGATCTTTACGGCCATTCCCGACTCATTGGCCTCGCCCAGCAGCTTGAGGAGCACGACCTGCTCCTCCAGCGCTTCGAGCACCGGCCTGATCGTCAGGGGAAAATCGTGTCCGAAGCGGGTGAGGTTGGCGGTGCCGCCGATCATCAGCCGCTCCTCCGCCTCCTCGACCAGCGTTTCGAGAAGGGTGTCGAGGACGGAGCGCACCGTCACCCGGTCCTCGTTCTCGAAGGACTCCGGAAGGTCCTTCACCAGCGGCGGCACGTCGGTGAACCGGCGGCCGACGACACGGCTGTTGAGCCGGGCCCGCAGATCGGCGAGCGAGGCCTCCCCGAAGGGGGCCTGGCAGTCGACGAGCCGCTGCTCGACCCGGCCGGTGTCGGTGATGAGGACGAGCATCAGGCGGGCCGGGGCCAGCGAGAGCAGCTCCACGTGCCGCACGGTGGACCGGGTCAGGCTCGGGTACTGGACGACGGCGACCTGCCGGGTCAGCTGCGCGAGCAGCCGTACGGTGCGGCCGACGACGTCGTCGAGGTCCACGGCGCCGTCGAGGAAGTTCTGGATGGCCCGGCGCTCGGGCGTCGACAGCGGTTTGACGCCCGCCAGTCTGTCGACGAAGAGGCGGTAGCCCTTGTCGGTGGGGATCCGGCCGGCGCTGGTGTGGGGCTGTGCGATGTAGCCCTCGTCCTCCAGCACGGCCATGTCGTTGCGCACGGTGGCGGGCGAGACGCCGAGGCGGTGCCGCTCGGTGAGCGCCTTGGAGCCGACCGGCTCCTCCGTCCCGACGTAGTCCTGGACGATGGCGCGCAGCACTTCGAGTCTGCGTTCGCTGAGCATCGCGCACACCTCCATCGTTTCCGTCGTCGCGGCCTGGTCCGGCTCGGCTGGCTGGCACTCCGGGCGTTCGAGTGCCAGAGATCCCCCGGTCAGTGTACGGCGGTGTGGTACGCCCCTAGCAAGGGCGGCCCGCCAAGGTAGCGTCGCGGCATGGACGTGCGTTGGGAAGAGGCGGGCTGGGAACGGCTCACCGAACGGACCGGCCGGCGGCGGCTGCCGGTGTGGGACTGCACCGTGGGACTGGTGGTGGGCGAGGATTCCGCCCTCCTGATCGACCCCGGGTCCTCCCTCCGGGAAGGTGCGCTGGTGCGGGCCGAGGCGGAGCGGCTGGCGGGCCGGCGCGTGACTCATATCGCATTCACACACGGACATTTCGACCACGTACTGGGTGGTGCGGCGTTCTCGGGGGTGGAGGTCTACGGCCCGGTCGGGCTGGACGCCCTGCTGTCCGTCAGCCGGGAGGACCTGCGGGCCGACGCGGTGCGCCACGGCCTGGCGGCGTCCGAGGCCGCCGAGGCGGCCGAGCTGCTGGTGGTCCCCCGGCACCTGGTGTCGGGCGAGTGGACCCTCGATCTGGGCGGCGTGCAGGTGCTGCTGGCGAACGTGGGGCCCGGGCACACCCGGCACGATCTGGCGGCGTTCGTGCCCGGGACGCGCGAGGTGGTCTTCTGCGGAGACCTCGTCGAGGAGTCGGGCGAGCCGCAGGCGGGTCCGGACGCGGTGCCCCGGCAGTGGCCGGCGGCGCTGGACCGGCTCCTCTCCCTGGGCGGGGACGACGCTCTGTACGTGCCGGGTCACGGAGCGGTGGTCGACGCGGCCTTCGTCCGTGCCCAACGCCACACACTGGCAGCCCGTTTCGGCGTGTCGGACGCCTGAGGCCGCCCGCTCTCCTACCCTCGGCCGGATGCGTGAGTACTCCCCCGACCTGACCCCGCAGTGGAAGCGCGCCAAGCCCGCCCCCGAGGTGCCGGCCGATCCCGACCTGGTGGTCGAGGTGGCCGGTTCGGACTTCTGCGGCGCGGTGGTGGCCTGCGAGGCGGGCACGGTCACCCTGGAGGACCGCTTCGGCAAGCGCCGGGTGTTCCCGCTGGAACCCCGCGGTTTCCTCCTGGACGGCGCGGTGGTGACCCTGACCCGCCCGGTCCGCGCCCCTTCGGCCCCCCTGCGCACCGCCTCCGGCTCGCTGGCCGTCCCCGGTGCGCGGGCGCGGGTGGCCCGGGCGGGGCGGATCTACGTGGAGGGCCGGCACGACGCCGAGCTGGTGGAGCGGGTCTGGGGCGACGACCTGCGGATCGAGGGCGTGGTGGTGGAGTACCTGGAGGGCATCGACGACCTCCCGGCGGTGGTCGCGGACTTCGCCCCCGCCGCCGACGCCCGGCTGGGCATCCTGGTGGACCACCTGGTCCCGGGCTCCAAGGAGTCCCGCATCGCCGCCTCCGTGACCTCCCCGCACGTCCTGATCGTGGGCCACCCCTACGTCGACGTCTGGCAGGCGGTGAAACCGTCCGCGCTGTCCATCCCCGCCTGGCCGGTGATCCCCCCGGGCCAGGACTGGAAGACGGGCGTCTGCCGCGCGCTGGGCTGGCCGGAGAACACGGGCGCCGCCTGGCAGCACATCCTCTCGCGCGTGACCTCGTACAAGTCCTTGGAGCCGACCCTGCTGGGTGCGGTGGAGCACCTGATCGACCACGTCACGGCGTAGCGAATCCAGTCCCGCCGGCGTTTGAGGCGCGGGGGTCCGGGGGCGGGCCCCCGGAGGGGGTCAGTCGACCAGGTCCCGGACCACCGCGTCGGCCAGGAGCCGACCGCGCAGGGTCAGCACGGCCCGCCCGGCCTCGTACGGAGCCGCTTCGAGAAGGCCGTCGGCCAGGGCGCGGCCGGACGCCGCCAGGCCTGCCGGGGCCAGCAGGGACAGCGGGACGCCGTCGACCAGCCGGAGCTCCAGCAGGATCCGCTCCACCCGGCGGTCCTCCTCCGACAGCAGCTCCCGCCCGGCCCCGGGCGAGCGCCCCTCCGCCAGGGCCGCCGCGTACGCCCCGGGGTGCTTGACGTTCCACCACCGCACCCCGCCCACGTGCGAGTGGGCTCCGGGGCCCGCGCCCCACCAGTCGGCCCCGCGCCAGTACAGCTCGTTGTGCAGGCACCGTCCGGCCTCGGACGTGGCCCAGTTGGAGACCTCGTACCAGGAGTACCCCGCCTCGGCCATCACCGCGTCGAGGATCAGGTACCGGTCCGCGTGGACGTCGTCGTCCGTCATCGGGACCTCGCCGCGCCGGATCCGCCGCGCGAGCTGGGTGCCCTCCTCCACGATCAGCGCGTAGGCGCTGATGTGGTCGGGCCCGGCCCCCAGCGCCGCCGACAGCGACGCCCGCCAGTCCTCGTCCGACTCCCCCGGGGTCCCGTAGATCAGGTCCAGGTTCACGTGCTCGAAGCCCGCCGCGCGCGCCTCGGCGACGCAGGCTTCCGGGCGGCCGGGGGTGTGCGTGCGGTCCAGGACCTTCAGGACGTGCTGCTTCGCGCTCTGCATGCCGAAGGAGATCCGGTTGAAGCCGCCGGCCCGCAGCTCCGCCAGGTACTCCGGGTTCACCGACTCCGGGTTGGCCTCGGTGGTGACCTCGGCGTCCTCGGCCAGCCCGAATTCGTCGCGGATCGCCGCGAGCATCCGTACGAGGTCCCCGGCGGGCAGCAGCGTGGGCGTGCCACCGCCCACGAACACCGTCCGCACGGCCCTCGGGTCGTCGCCGAGGACCTTGCGGGCCAGCCTGACCTCGTCGATCAGGGTGTCGGCGTAGTTCTCCCGGGAGGCGAGCACGCCTCCGGTGCCCCGCAGCTCGGTGGCCGTGTAGGTGTTGAAGTCGCAGTACCCGCAGCGCGTGGCGCAGTACGGGACGTGCAGGTAGAACCCGAGCGGCCGCTCCCCGGCTCCCGCCAGGGCGTGGAGCGGCAGCGAGCCGTCTTCGGGCATGGGTTCACCGTCGGGCAGTGCGGAAGGCATGGGCCCATTGTCCCGCACTGCCCCAAGGTCGTTTACGGGCTCGCGCCCCGGGATGCGCCCGGGGCCGTCCCGCCCCGCGCCGGGCCCCGCGCTACGCCTCGCGCGAGCCTTCGTACATCTCGTCGATGAGGTGCTTGAACTCGCGCTCGACGACCGGGCGCTTCAGCTTGAGGCTGGGGGTGAGGTCGCCGTGCTCCACGTCGAGGTCGCGCGGCAGCAGGCGGAACTTCTTGACCGTCTGCCAGCGCTGCAGGCCCTCGTTGAGGGTCTGGACGTAGGTCTCGATGAGCCGGTTGGTCTCGGGAGCGGCCAGGACCTGGGAGTACGTCTTGCCCTCCAGGCCGTTGTCGGCGGCCCAGACCAGGATGGAGGGCTCGTCGAGGGCGATGAGCGCGGAGCAGAAGTTCCGGTCGGCTCCGTGGACGACGATGCTGGAGACGTACGGGCAGATCGCCTTGAACTGGCCCTCGATCTCGGCCGGGGCCACGTACTTGCCGCCCGAGGTCTTGATCAGGTCCTTCTTGCGGTCGGTGATGCGCAGGTAGCCGTCCGCCGACAGTTCGCCGATGTCCCCCGTGTGCAGCCAGCCGTCGGCCTCCAGGACCTCGGAGGTCTTCTCGGGCTGCCGGTGGTAGCCCTGCATGATGCCGGGGCCGCGCAGGAGGACCTCGCCGTCGTCGGCGATGCGGACCTCGGTGCCGGGGAGCGGCTTGCCGACGGTGCCGGTGCGGTAGGCCTCTCCGGGGTTGACGAAGGAGGCGGCGCTGGACTCGGTGAGTCCGTAGCCCTCCAGGATGTGGATGCCGGCGCCGGAGAAGAAGTAGCCGATCTCGGGGGCCAGCGCGGAGGCGCCGGAGACGGCGGCGCGCAGGTTGCCGCCGAAGGCCTCGCGGAGCTTGGAGAAGACGAGCACGTCGGCGATCTTGTGCTTGGTGGCGAGGGCGAAGGGCGCGGTGGCCTGGCCGGTGCGGCGGAAGTTGTCCTGGGTGACCTTGGCGTACTCGCGGGCGACGCCGACGGACCACTGGAAGATCTTGTACTTGGCGCCGCCGCCGGCCCGGGCCTTGGCCGCGACCCCGTTGTACACCTTCTCGAAGATGCGCGGGACGGCCGCCATGTAGGTCGGCTGGACGATCGGCAGGTTCTCGATGATCTTGTCGATCCGGCCGTCGACGGCAGTGACGTGGCCGACCTCGATCTGGCCGGAGGTGAGCACCTTGCCGAAGACGTGCGCGAGCGGCAGCCAGAGGTACTGGACGTCGTCCTTGGTGATCAGGCCGGTGGCCACGGTGGCCTTGGCCATGTACGACCAGTTGTCGTGCGGCAGCCGGACGCCCTTGGGGCGCCCGGTGGTGCCGGAGGTGTAGATGAGGGTGGCGAGCTGGTCGGCGGTGATGGCCGCGATCCGCTCCTTGACCGCCTCGGGGTGCTTGGCCAGGTACTCGCGGCCGCGCGCCTCCAGGTCGGCGAGGGAGAGCACCCAGCCCTCGGGGTCGCCGTCGGCCGCGAGCGCGTCGGCGGCCTCCAGGACCACCACGTGGGCGAGCTCGGGCAGGTCGGCGCGCCGCTCGCGGGCCTTGGCCAGCTGCGAGGCGTCCTCGGCGATCAGGATCCGGCTCTCGGAGTCGGACAGGATGAACGCCGACTCCTCCGCGTTGGTGCTCGGGTAGATGGTGGTGACGGCGCCGCCGGCACACATCACGCCGAGGTCCGCGAGGATCCACTCCACCCGGGTGTTGGAGGCGAGCGCCACGCGCTGCTCCGGCTGGATCCCGAGCTCGATGATTCCGGCCGCGATGGCGAAGACCTGCTCGGCGGCCTGGCCCCAGCTCAGGGACTTCCAGTCGTCCGGTCCGCCCTTGCCGTCCGCGGCGGGGACCGGGTAGCGGTAGGCCTCGGCGTTCGGCGTGGCGGCGACACGCTCCAGGAAGAGGGTCGCCACGGTGGGCGGGCGGTTCTCGATCAAGGTCTGCGTGTCGCTCACGGACATCCTCCGGACCGGCTTTTGTAACTGGCGAGTAACCAACGAGCAGTGATCAGACTAGGGGCCCTCCGCCTGGCGCGTAAGAGCCCCTGGGACGCCGATTCATAACGAAGCGGGCGCCCGTGCCCCGCATTCCGGTCCGGTGCGGGGCCGGCTACGGAGCGGGCCCCCGCGCCGGAGCGCGGGGGCCCGCTTCGTATCCGATGTGCGGCGCGGCGGCTACTTCTTCTTGCCGCCGGACTCGTCGCTGGAGAGGACGGCGATGAAGGCCTCCTGGGGAACCTCCACGGAGCCGACCATCTTCATGCGCTTCTTGCCTTCCTTCTGCTTCTCCAGCAGCTTCCGCTTACGGGAGATGTCACCGCCGTAGCACTTGGCGAGGACGTCCTTGCGGATGGCGCGGATGGTCTCGCGGGCGATGACGCGGGAGCCGACGGCGGCCTGGATCGGGATCTCGAAGGCCTGCCGCGGGATGAGCTCGCGCAGCTTGGCGACGAGGCGCACGCCGTAGGCGTAGGCGGCGTCCTTGTGCGTGACGGCGGAGAAGGCGTCGACCTTGTCGCCGTGCAGCAGGATGTCGACCTTGACCAGTCCGGAGGCCTGCTCGCCGGTGGGCTCGTAGTCGAGGGAGGCGTAACCGCGCGTCTTGGACTTCAGCTGGTCGAAGAAGTCGAAGACGATCTCCGCGAGCGGGAGCGTGTAGCGGATCTCGACCCGGTCCTCGGAGAGGTAGTCCATCCCGAGGAGGGTGCCGCGGCGCTGCTGGCAGAGCTCCATGATCGCGCCGATGAACTCGGAGGGCGCCAGCAGGGTGGCCCGGACGACCGGCTCGAACACGTCCGAGATCTTGCCCTCGGGGAACTCGCTCGGGTTGGTGACGGTGACCTCCTTGCCGTCCTCCATGACGACGCGGTAGACCACGTTCGGCGCGGTGGCGATCAGGTCGAGGCCGAACTCGCGCTCCAGGCGCTCGCGCACCACGTCCAGGTGGAGCAGGCCGAGGAAGCCGACGCGGAAGCCGAAGCCGAGCGCCGCCGAGGTCTCCGGCTCGTAGACCAGCGCGGCGTCGTTGAGCTGGAGCTTGTCCAGGGCCTCGCGCAGGTCCGGGTACTCCGAGCCGTCGAGCGGGTACAGGCCCGAGAAGACCATCGGCTTCGGGTCCTTGTAGCCGCCGAGGGCTTCGGTCGCGCCGTTGTGCAGGCTGGTGATCGTGTCACCGACCTTGGACTGACGGACGTCCTTCACGCCGGTGATGATGTAGCCCACCTCGCCGACGCCGATGCCGTCGGACGGGGTCATCTCCGGGGAGGAGACGCCGATCTCCAGCAGCTCGTGGGTGGCGCCGGTCGACATCATCCGGATGCGCTCGCGCTTGTTGAGCTGGCCGTCGACGACACGGACGTAGGTCACGACGCCGCGGTACGAGTCGTACACCGAGTCGAAGATCATCGCGCGGGCCGGGGCGTCCTTGGGGCCGACCGGGGCCGGGACCGTGGCCACGATCTTGTCGAGCAGCGCGTCCACGCCGAGACCGGTCTTGGCGGAGACCCGCAGGACGTCCTCGGGCTGGCAGCCGACCAGGTTCGCGAGCTCCTCGGCGAACTTCTCCGGCTGGGCGGCCGGCAGGTCGATCTTGTTCAGGACCGGGACGATCGCGAGGTCCTTCTCCATCGCCAGGTACAGGTTGGCGAGGGTCTGCGCCTCGATGCCCTGGGCGGCGTCCACCAGGAGGACCGTGCCCTCGCAGGCGGCGAGGGAGCGCGAGACCTCGTACGTGAAGTCGACGTGCCCGGGGGTGTCGATCATGTTGAGGATGTGGGTGTTGCCCTTGCCCTCGCCCTCGGTGGGCGCCCACGGCAGTCGGACCGCCTGGGACTTGATCGTGATGCCGCGCTCACGCTCGATGTCCATGCGGTCGAGGTACTGGGCGCGCATCTGCCGCGAGTCCACCACACCGGTGAGCTGGAGCATCCGGTCGGCAAGGGTCGACTTGCCGTGGTCGATGTGCGCGATGATGCAGAAATTGCGGATCAGCGCCGGGTCGGTACGGCTCGGCTCGGGCACGTGGCTGGGGATCGCGGGCACGCAGTGTCCTGATTCTCGGGTCGCAGTCGGAACGAAGTGTGGGCGTCGGTCTGCGCGAAGTCGGATCTGTACGCAGGCTTCCATCGTCCCATGGAAGCGGGAGTGCGCTCGGTTTGGGCCGGTCGGAGCGCGCCTGGTAGCCTGAGCAGCTGTGTCTCGTGTGCCCTCTAGCTTTCGGGACACAAATCCGAAGATCAAACTCTGAACCTGCAAAGGCTCTTTCGTGGCGAACATCAAGTCCCAGGTCAAGCGCAACAAGACGAACGAGAAGGCGCGCCTGCGCAACAAGGCCGTCAAGTCCTCGCTCAAGACCGCGATCCGCAAGGCCCGTGAGGCTGTCCTCGCCGGTGACGTCGAGAAGGCCACCGTGGCTTCCCGCGCTGCTTCCCGTGCGCTCGACAAGGCTGTCTCGAAGGGTGTCATCCACAAGAACGCCGCCGCCAACAAGAAGTCGGCGCTGGCGACCAAGGTTGCCTCCCTTCAGGCCTGAGCCCCTGATGTGATCGCCGGACAGGGATCCAGCGGGCCCTCTCTCCCGCTCCCGACCGGCACTCCGCGCCGCACACGAAGCGTTCGCCACGCGGGTGCGGTGCAACCAAAGAAGTAACCGAAGGCCCCGGCCGTCTCCCTTCCCCAGGGAGACGCGTCCGGGGCCTTCGCGTTGCACTGCCGGCCCCGCCGGAGCCCACAGCCAAACCGGCGCCTGAGGGCTGGCCCGGGCAGCGCCCACCCCAGCCCCGCCGGCGTCTGAGGCGCAGGCCCGGGCAGCGCCCTGGGGAACGGTGGAAGGGTGGGTAGGGGACAGCCCGGCAGGGAGGACCGTCTGAGCCACCGGCGGCCGAGGCCGATGCCGAGGGCGGGGGCGGCCCGGCCCGCGGAGCCGGGAACTAACCCCGCTGCGGCCGCGCGGCCCGCGCAACCGCGACGACCGCCTTCTCCAGCGCGTACTCGGGATCGTCGCCCCCGCCCTTGACCCCCGCGTCAGCCGCGGCCACCGCACGCAACGCGTCCGCGACCCCGTCCGCCGACCATCCCCGCATCTGCTGCCGGACCCGGTCGATCTTCCACGGCGGCATGCCGAGGTCCCGCGCCAGGTCCCCGGGACGCGCCCCCCGCGGGGCGGAGGCCAGCTTCCCGATCGCCCGCACCGCCTGGGCCAGCGCGCTGGTGATCAGGACCGGCGCCACCCCGGTGGACAGGGACCAGCGCAGGGCTTCCAGCGCCTCCGCGGCCCGGCCCTCGACCGCCCGGTCGGCGACCGTGAAGCTCGACGCCTCCGCCCGGCCCGTGTAGTAGCGGCCGACCACGGCCTCGTCGATCGTGCCCTCGACGTCCGCGCACAGCTGCGCCGCCGCGCTCGCCAGCTCCCGCAGATCGCTGCCGATCGCGTCGACCAGCGTCTGGCAGGCCTCCGGCGTGGCGGAACGCCCCAGCGTGCGGAACTCCCCCCGCACGAACGCCAGCCGGTCCGCCGGCTTCGTCATCTTCGGGCAGGCGATCTCGCGGGCACCCGCCTTGCGCGCGGCGTCCAGCAGCCCCTTGCCCTTGACGCCGCCCGCGTGCAGCAGGACGAGGCTGATCTCCTCGTACGGCGCGGCGAGGTACGCCTTGACCTCCTTGACCGTGTCCGCCGACAGGTCCTGCGCGTTGCGCACGACCAGCACCTTGCGCTCCGAGAAGAGCGAAGGGCTGGTCAGCTCGGCCAGCGTGCCGGGCTGGAGCTGTTCGGACGCGAGGTCTCGCAGGTCCGTGTCGGCGTCGGCGGCCCGGGCCGCGGTCACCACTTCCCGCACGGCGCGGTCGAGCAGCAGGTCCTCCTGCCCCACCGCGAGGGTGATCGGGGCGAGCGGATCGTCGGTGGAATTCTTCCTGGTGGCCATCGCGTCCAGCATCCCACGCCGCACCGACAGCCCCCCTCTCCGCGCCCCCTTCCCCGTACCCGAGAATGTCCGGGTGAACGTGCGACATGTACTGGTCCTGCCCGACCGCGACGCCGCCGAGGAGGTGGCGCGCGAGATGGTCGACCGCTTCGGCCTCCCGGAAGAACCGCAGCTGGTCCGCGACGCCCTCGCCGGCGAGGACGACGCCGAGGACGCCCAGTGGCTGGTGGTCGTCGAGGATCCGCGCGAGCGGCTCGACACCGCCGCACTGGACGAGCTCGTCTCCGAGTACGACGGCTGGCTCGAAGCCCCGTAGCGGGTCCCGGGCGCCGCCGGGTCAGGCCTTGTGCACGACCTGCATGTCCAGCTCCACGTCCACGCTGGAACCGATCGCCGCGACCCCGTGCGCCAGGATCGACTGCCAGTTCAGCGTGAAGTCCTCGCGGTTCAGTGCGGCCGTCGACCGGCAGGCCGCCCGCGGTTCGCCCTCCAGGCCCGTGCCCAGGCCCAGGTACTGGGTGTCCAGGGTGACGGACCGGCTGACCCCGTGGAGGGTGAGCGCGCCCGCCACGGACCACCGGCTGCCGCTGCGGTGGATGAACCGCTCGCTGTAGAACTCCACCGTCGGGTGGCGGGCCGCGTCCAGGAAGTCCGCGGAGCGCAGGTGGTCGTCCCGCATCCGCAGCCCCGTGTCGATGCTCGCCGCGTCGATGATCACGCGCATGGAGGAGTCCTCCATGCGGTCGGCTATCCGGACCGCGCCGGCGAAGGTGTTGAACCGTCCGTTGATCCGGGCGAAGCCGATGTGGCGGGCCGAGAACCCGATCGAGGAGTGCGCCGGGTCGAGCTCCCAGTGGCCCGGCTGCGGCAGCAGCGGCGGCTCCACCGCGTCGAGGACGATCTCCCTGGTGCCCGGCTGCGCCGGGTCCCCCACCAGGGTCGCCCCGTGGAAGGGCGCGTAGCCCTCGGCCGTGACGGTCAGCCGGTACTCGCCCGCCGGCACCGCCGCCGTGAACCCGCCGTACGGATCCGTCTGCCCGCCGACGATGCGGCGGCCGATCGGGTCGGTCACCTCGAACTCGGCCTGCCTGAGCGGCTGGTGGACCGTGTCGAGGACCCGGCAGGTGAGCAGACACGCCGTATGAGGAAGCGTCAGTGTCGCGGAAGTCTGGGAACCGGCGCTTCCCGCCGTCTCCATCCCCCGTCTGCGACCGAACATGGTTTATGCACCCCCGTGCTGTCTGTGCTTGAACCACTCTGGCGAAAACGCATTCGATCATGCTGTCGGGTTCGGGGCAAACAGAGTGGTCACGCCTGGTATGCCCGTGCCGGACCCGTCGCCGAATGGCCGGGAATGCCCGCAACCGCGAACCGCTGCCCGTCACGGCGACGGAACCGTCCCGATCGGTGCGCAGCACCACCGCGCCCGACGCCCGCAACCGCGCGAGCGTACCCGCCGCGGGATGCCCGTACCTGTTCCCCGCGCCCACCGGGACGATCGCCAGGCGCGGCCGGATCCGCTGGTACAGCCCGGGATCCTGGTGTGCGCTGCCGTGGTGGGCGACCTTCAGCACGTCGACCGGTCCCAGTTCCGGATGGTTCCTCAGCAAGGCCTGCTGGGAGGCCGGCTCGAGGTCACCCAGCATGAGCAGGGTCAGGCCCGCCGTGCGCACCAGGAGGGCCACGCTCGCGTCGTTGGGGCCCTCCGGAGGCGGGCCCCCGGCCGGCGGCCACAGCACCTGCCACTCCAGCGGTCCGGCCCGGCGCCGCTCCCCGTCCAGCGCGGGGACGACGGGAACCCCGGCGGCGGCCGCCGTCCGCCGTACGAACCGCGCCTGCCCCGGGGGCTCTTCCAGTCCGGTGACTTGCACCACACCCACCGTCCGGCCCCTCAGCACGCCCGTCAGCCCGCCCACGTGGTCGGCGTGAAAGTGCGTCAGGAGCAGGAGCGGCACCCGCCTCACGCCCAGCGCCCTCAGGCACGCGTCCACCGGCCCGGGCTCGGGGCCCGCGTCCACCACCACGGCCGTTCCCGGAGCCACGGCGAGTACGGCGGCGTCCCCTTGGCCGACCGCGCACTGCGCGTAGCTCCAGCCGGCCGGCGGCCAGCCTTTGACCGTACGAGTGACCAGTGGCGGCCTCAGCACGGCGAGGAGCAGCACCACGGCCAGTGCGGAGGCGAACCATCGCCGGCGGCCGAAGCGCGCGGCGATCCCCACCACCGCCAAGGTGGCGGCGGCGAGCAGCAGCCCTCCACCCACCCCGCCGGGCCAGCCCAGCTCCGCTCCCGGCAGCCGCGCCCCACCCCGCGCCACGGCCGCGATCCACCCGGCGGGCACCCCCGCGCACCGGGCCAGCAGCTCGGCCACCGGCCTGCACAGCGGGGCCGCCGCGAGCGCGGCGAACCCGAGGACCGTCGCGGGTCCCGCGGCCAGCTCGGCCAGCAGATTGCACGGCACCGCCACCAGGCTCACCCGGGCCGCCAGGACCGCGACGACCGGCGCGCACACCGCCTGGGCCGCCGCCGCGGCGGCCAGCGCCTCGGCCGGGCGCTGCCGCATCCCGCGCCGCCGCAGGGTCTCGCTCCACCGGGGAGCGAGCGTCAGCAGGGCCCCGGTGGCCAGGACGGAGAGGAGGAATCCATGGCTTCGGGCCAGCCAGGGGTCGTAGAGCACCAGCAGCAGTACGGCCGCGGCCAGGGCCGGGATCAGGGACCTGCGCCGCCCGGTGGCGATGGCCAGCAAGGTGACCGAGCCGCAGGCGGCCGCCCGCAGCACGCTCGGCTCCGGCCGGCAGACCACCACGAACGCCAGGGTCAGCGCCGTGCCGCACAGGGCCGTCGCCCGCAGCGAGAGCCCCAGCCGCGGCGCCAGACCGCCCCGCTCGGCCTGCTGCGCGCGGGCCGGCGCCCCGATGAGCAGGAAGAGCACCACGGTCAGGTTCGACCCGGAGACGGCCAGCAGGTGCAGCAGATCGGTGGCCCGGAACGCCTCGTGCAGATCGGGCTCCACCCGGGAGGTGTCCCCGACCACCAGCCCGGGCAGCAGGGCCCTGGCGTCGGGCGCCAGCCCCTCGGTGACCTCGCGCAGCCCGGCCCGCAGCCGTCCGGCGATCCGCTGCGCGGCGTCCGGGCCGCCGGTCACCCGCGGTGGCGCGTCCCCGGGCGGCCGGAGCAGGGCCACGGCCCGCTCCGTGCCCCGCTCCGGGGCCAGCCGGGCGACCACCTCGACCCGGGTCGAGGGCAGCAGCCCGGCCCACCCCGGATGCCCGGCCAGTACCCGTACCGGGGTCGACACCCGGGTCCGGGCACCGTTCGGCCCGGTCACCCGGGTCAGCACCGCGTCGAGCACCACCACGGGCGGCCCGTTCCCGCCCCGGGTGATCCGGGGATCGGAAGCGACGGTGAGGTCCGCGAGCACCCGGGTGTGCTCCCGGGCCAGCCCCGGCACCGGCCCGGCCCGTGCCTCGGCCCGCTGGAGCCCCGCGACCCCCGCCCCGGCGGCCGCGCACAGCAGCGCCGCCGCCACGGCCGTCCCGGCCTTCCAGAACGGCTCCGGGCGCCGGCGGCCGACCAGCATCAGCAGCCCGGCCGCGCCCACCCCCAGCCCCGCCGCCAGGGCACTCGGGCCGCCGGGTACGCCCAGTGCGACGGCAGCCCCCGCCCAGGCCGCCAGGGCGGGCCCCACCAGCCGCAGATCCACCCCCCGCACACCCCCGGCCCCCCACTCCCCCACCCCGCTCCGCACACCCGACTCCGACGCCGGCTCCGACGCCGGCTCCGACGCCGGCTCCGATCGTGGTCCCGGCCCCGAGACCGGTCCCGGCCCCGACCGCAGTCCCGGCCCTGGCCCTGGCCCTGGCCCTGGCCCTGGCCCTGGCCCTGGCCCTGGCCCCGGACTGGGCACGGGCCCCGGCACGGGCGCCGGTCCTCCCGCCGGCGGGGACTCCGGGTCTGGGGCCGGCTCGCGGTGGCGGCTCACGGCCGCACCAGCTTCCGCAGGTCGGCGAAGCGTCGCTCGCCGAGACGTACATGCCTATCTAGCAAAAGAGCAAAGGGCGGCCCCCGACGGTGTTGGAGCACCGGCAGGGGCCTTGGCCCGAAACGCCCTTCCATATAAAGGGGAGACAGGCCCATGTCAGAACGTACACGCCTGCCCGACGCAGACACCCGCGCCCTGCTCCAGCAGATCGCCGCACGGCTCACCGCCGAGCGCCCCCAGCACCCCATGCGCGAGAGCATCCGCACCGCCCTCGCCCTCACCTTCGCCGCCCGCAGGCACGGCTACGGCACTTCACGCGCCGAGCACGCAGAGGAGCTCCTCCTCACCTTCGCGCCGGCCGTCGAGACGGGCATGACCCGTAGCCGGTACGCCGCCGAGCTCCGCCTGGCCGCGGGCGGTGACCAGTGAGCGCCGACGTGAGGCACGAGCCGCTGCGCGACCCGGAGCGCGACGCCGAGAGGTGGACGCCGCCGCTGGACTTCGCCGTCGAGCGGGCCCGCGACACCCTCGCCCAGCAGCAGGCCGCGAACATCTACGACAACCGGGCCATGCTCGGCGCCGCGGTGCACCTGGAGATCGCCCTCCACGACCTGCTTGCCGCGCTCGACAACAAGGCCGACCAGTGACCGGGGCTCGCACGGTGACCGTGCACACCCTCGACCACGGGCCGGTCACCCTCCCCGAACCGTCCTGGTGCGCCGGCCACCCCGACGGCCCGGCCGAGCACCGCGTCGACCTCCACCACGCGGCACCGCTCCCCGTACCGCCCGGCCTGGTCGACATGGAGGCCGAGCTCGTCGAGTTCCCGTACGGCACCAAGACCATCCCGGTGAGCGTCCACGTCGGGATCGTCGTACCCGGCGCGACGCTGGACCCTGACGGCCTGCGGGAGTTCGCCGCGGGCATGGCCGCGCGGGCGGCGCTGCTCGTCGAGTTCGCCGACCGGCTGGCCACGCTCCGCGCCGGGGGTGCCTGGTGACCACTCCGCCGAAGGCCGGCAAGTGCCTGTCGGTCCGCGTGGACGAGACCCTGTCCGACGACCTCGCGATCGTCATGCGGACCGGTATGACGGCGTCCGACGCGGTCCGTTACGCGGTGGCGTTCCTGGCGCACGGGTACGCGTGGGTGTGGGAGTCCGGGCTCTACCCGGACGGCGTCGCACCTGCGCGTATGGCGGTCCGGGTGCCCGCATATGACGGCGTTCCGACGGCCCCGGCCGCGCGTATGACGGACAGCCCCGGAGCGGCGTAGCCGTGCTCCTCGTCGTGTTCTTCGCCGCGGCGACGGCGGTCGGGTTCGCGGGGCTCACCCTCGCGGCCCCGGCCTGCGCCCGCGGCCTCTACGCGCTGCCCGCTCTCGGGACAGCCGCGTTCATCCTGCTTCTCGCCGCGTTCGGCGCGGCCTTCCTCCACTGAGGACCCCATGAACATCGTCACCATCGGCGGCGTCACCGTCGGCCTCGGCATCCTCGTCCACTACGTGACCGGGTGGTGGCCCGGTACGAAGCCTCTGCGCAAGGACCCGGTGAAGCACGCCGCCGCGCTCCTGCCGTTCCTCGTCTCGTGGGCCTACGGCGTCCTGACCATCCTCGGTGTCGGCGGCCTGATCGGCTGGATCGCCGACACCACCCTGTGGATCTCCAACTGGCTCGGCGACGTCGCCCTCGTCTGGGGCGTCGGCGGCCAGGCCGGGCAGAACGTCGCTCGCGTCACGTACCTGCCGCTCACGCAGACGGGCGGCGCCCTGGTGCTCATCTTCACGGTCGGCCTGGTGGCTGCGGTCAAGAAGTCGAGGCACGGGGCGGACATCAAGCGCGGTGCCTGGTGCGGGATCTGCCTCGGCACCTCGGCCGGCGTCGCCGGGTTCGCCGCGGTCCCGCTCGCACAGGCCGTGAACTGGCTGGGCGGCACGGTCTACGGGGCACTCGCGTGAGCGCCCCCGACGAGGAGGCCCCGGAGCCGAGCCGCACGGCTGGCGGGTGCGTGCTCACCGTCGCGGCCGGGGTGCCGCTGGCGGCCGTGTTTGCGGTGTCCCGTGACGCTGGAGTGCTCACCGTGTGGGGCCTGGTGGTCGCCGGGTGCGGCTGGCAGTACTGGCGAGGGCTGTCCGATTCGTCCGCCACTCCCCCACCGCTTCCGGATCCCCCTTCCCGAGACGAGTACGCAGGTCAGATCGCGCGCGTCGATCGGGTGGAGAGGGGCCCAGAAGGGGTTATGTGCACGGTCCACGTGGTTCGGGAGGAGGTGAACCACTCATGATCCGAGCCCTGTTGAGTCTCCTCGGCGCCGAGTACTGCGTGCCCTGCGGCTGGTGGTCCAAGCCCTACTGCGGGCACTGACCCGCCGTTCTGCAACTAGGTGCACAAAAGGGCCCCCGACGCGTGCGGATCGCGTCGGGGGCCCGCTCACGGGGCGGCCCTACACCGGTGGGCGGCCGGGGGTCGGGGTGGGCGGCGGCGACGGGAGCGGCGGGCCGGGGTTCGGCGGCATCGAGGGCCCGCCGGGGGCGCCGTGCCTGCCCATCTTCAGGCGCCGTCCCGAGAGGCGGTAGATGCCCAGCGGCGGGAACAGGTCCACGCGGGCGGGGTAGCCGGCCTCAGCGCAGGGGATGCACAACAGGTCACGGCCGTGGGCGTGCCGGGCGGCGCGGGCCGTCTCGACGGGCTCCCTCCAGCAGGCCTCGCAGGTGGTGACGTCCGTTGGAGTCGTACGGAACTCGGTCGTGATCATGCCCACAGCTCCTTGTCGACGGTGAAGCCGGCCCGCTCGATCGCGGCGGCCGTCCGCTCCTCCCAGCCCGGGGCGGGCTGCACGCCGCCCACCACGGCCGGATAGTGGTGAACGAACCCACCGAGGCGCCGGTTGAGGTGCTGGTAGACCTCGGTGTTCTCGATCAACGCGTGCCATCCCGCGTCGACGAGGGGGGACGGCACAAGCGCCTCGCCGCATCGAGCAGCCGCGGCAACGAACTTCAGAGCCTCGTTGATGACCTGCTCGGCCATCACCCAGCCCATGTTCGGGTGCAGTCGTGCGAGGGTCGCCGTGACGGTCATGAGCTCCTCAGCGCCGAGGAGTTCGCGGGCGTCCCCGGACGGTGCCGCGGTAAGCAGGCTGCCCGGGGCGGATGCCGGGGTGGGGCTCTCCCCCTTGCCTGCGCTGCACGGCGGAGGGGTGGGGTACGGGCTGGACATGGCTGTCTCCTTCGTATCGGAGTGCAGGGTCAGCAGGCCTTCGAGCAGCCCTGGTTGTGGACAAGGGCGCCGCCCTCAGCTCCACCGATCGGCAGCGGTTTGGCTCCGCACTCGGGACAGCGAGAGGGAGCGGTCCACCGGCCTGCGGGGTACGTAGGCGGGTTCGTCGCCTTGGATTCCATTCGGGCACTCCCTGCCGTCGTCAGCGGGTGGTGCTGCGAGCGTGGCGGAGCGGCATGGGACGGAGCCAGCGATGTGCAGATCTGTGCATCACCCCTACTCGCCAGCGTGGTTGGCTACATCCGGACCTTGACCGGCTACGGCTCGGCCACAACGCTGGTGCACAGAAGTGCACAGGCCGATACAGGAGGCTGGCATGCCGCTACTGTTCGTAGGAATCGACCCCAGCACCGGAGACAAGCAAAGCCCAACCGTCTGGGCGGACCTGGAGCATGCAGAGCTCGTGCTCCAGGGATGGAAGCCCGGGCCGGAGCTTGAGGCCGAGTGCGCGGCCACTGAAGTACCGGGCCACGCCGTAGGAATCCCTGAAGGAGAAGCCGTGATCCGCATCCCGGCCCGCATGCTGCACATCATCAGGGAGGCGTGCGATGCCCTCGACGCCCACCTTCGATGAGCTGATGGCCGGCTGCACCACGGCCTTCCACCTGGAGATGCGCGACGCCTACGCCGTGGACTACGAGACCGGCCCGTTCGCGGCCTGGCGTACGGGCTACCGGCACGATCCGGCCAACCGAGCAGCCTGGTGGCGCCCGTGGCTGGACCTGGTGGTGGACGCGGTGGACCGCGGGGTTGAGATCCGCCGGGCCCGCATCGTCTCGGAGCCGGTCAGCGAGTACACCCGGTTCCTGTACGACTCGACGTTCACGAACGTCGCCGCTGGCGAGGACGTGCGGTGGCTACCGCGCAGGCAGGCCAGTGCCATCGCGCTGCCCGGGAATGACTTCTGGCTGTTCGACGGCGAGTGGGTGCACTGGAACCACTTCGCAGGTGACGGATCGTCGCTCGGCGAGGAGATCACCAGTGATCCGGTCTCGGCGAAGCTGTGCACGGAAGCCTTTGAGGCGGTCTGGGCGCGGGCCACGCCGCACGCCGAGTACAAGATCTGACAGGACGGTCCGACGCTCGATGCCCGCCTCCCCATCGTCCTCTGCGCAGGCCGCCCGCGAAGCCGTAGCCGCACGGCTGCGCGACCTCCGCAGGGGCGCGGGGCTGACCGTCTCCGAGCTGGCCGGCCTCTGCGGCTGGCACCACTCCAAGACGTCCCGCATCGAGAACGGGCGCACGGCTCCGTCAGCAGGGGACATACGCCGCTGGTGCGGGGCGTGCGGTCATCCGGATGAGGCTCCGGACCTCGTTGTCCGGTCCATGAGCGCCGAGTCCATGTACAGCGAGTGGCGCCACCAGGTGCAGGAGCTGGAGAAGCTCCAGAACTCGTGGCCGCGGATCTTCGCAGAGACGCGACTGTTCCGGATCTACTCCTCCACCCTCGTGCCCGGCCTACTCCAGACGGAGGGCTACGCGGGCGGCCTGCTCGGAACGATCGCGCGGTTCCGGGGGTACCCGGAGGAGGGCGACGAGGCGGCACGTGCCCGGGTGGACCGGTCTCGGATCATCCACGATTCGGGCCGCCGCGCGGTGCTGGTGGTCGAGGAGACAGCCTTGTACTACCGGATGGGCGACCCGGACGCGATGGCTGCCCAGCTCGGCTACCTGCTGACGGCCGGCGCTCTGCCTGCGGTGTCCCTGGGGGTGATCCCCCGCTCGGTGGAGCCACGTACGGTGTGGCCGCTGGAGACGTTCCACGTCTACGACGACGCGTTCGTGTCCGTGGAGCTCCTCTCGGCGGAGGTGAACATCACCCAGCCCTCCGAAGTCGGGCTCTACCTGAAGGCGTTCGAGGAACTGCGCCGCATGGCGGTGTACGGGGCGGATGCTCGCGCGCTGGTCATGGATGCCCTTGCCTCGCTGCGGTAGCGGGGCAAGGGCCTGATCAGGCCAGGCGGCCGGGGGCGGGGAAGCGGGCGTGCGCGCTCGCGTGCGCGGCTACGGATGCCGCCATGCGCATGCCCTCGGTCTCGGCGGCGTCGCGGATGCTCAGCAGCCGGGGCAGGTCGACTACCTCGGCCGGCGGGCGAACCGCGGTGCACTCGCGGACGGCGAAGCGGGCGTTCGTGTCCGTCGAGGTGCCGGCCAGCGCGCCACGCAGGCCAACGACTTCCTCGACGTACCCGGCGGTGGTCAGGTGCTGCTGCGCCCACGCCCGGACGGTGTGCCAGTCGGAGTCTTCGAGAATCGCCGTGAGGGCGCCGCGGCGGGCCGCGTCGTCGTCCCACCGCTCGGCGTCCTGGAGCATCTTCACGCGGCCCTCCCGGCCGGTCTCCTGCGCCCGCTCCAGGGCGGCGCGGAACGCGGCCATGAGGACGGCGCGGTCTGCTGGTGTCGAGTCCGTAGGGATGCCGGGGCCGACCGGGACGAGGGTCTCCAGGTACTCCAGGCGGGCCCGGCGGCGGCTCGTGAGGCTGTCCCATGCCCCTTGCAGCGCGGTGCGGTACGCGGTGTACGCGGCGTCGATCGCTTCGGCCTTCGCGAGGTCGGAGGCGCGGTAGTCGGACCGGGCTGCCTGCACGGCGGTGAGGTAGTCGGCCTGCGTCTGGCGGGCCGCGTTGATGTCGGGGTCCTGGTCGTGCGTGGGCATCGGCGTGGGGATGGCCATGGTCATGCGTCCTTCCGGATCAGGTCGTGCAGGTCGACGGTGCCGTTGGAGTCGATGAGGTCGCACCGGTCGGCCAGCTCGGTGGTGCCCGTGTAGTAGCGGAAGTGGCGCGGGTAGTCGGCCAGCGCCCGGTGGAGGAGGGCGCCGAGGAGGACGCCGGCCTGCATCGGCCGGTAGACCTTCGTGCCCACGGTCACGCAGTCCTCCGAGTACCCAAAGCCCTCGGGGCCGGCACCCTCCCCGTGGGTGGCTGCAATGCCCGCGTTGCCCATCTCGGTGGCCCAGTGGGACAGCCGGGCGTTGTGCGCGGCCAGGGCGGTGCACAGGGCGGCCACGGCGCCCTCGCAGCCGTCCAGGGCGGCGATGATGCTGTCGGCCTGGCCGAGGTCGCGGGCGGCCCCATTCTGGACGCGGGCCAGGGCGGCCGCCTGCTCCGCACGGCGGCGGGCGTTCTGCTCGTCTGCCAGCTGGCGTTCAGCGGCGGTGACGCGCATGCCGGCGTACTCCGCGTTCAGCCGGAGCTGTGCCAGCGCCTCGGGGGTGGCCGGGGTGCCGGGTGCCTCACCGCGGATGACGGCCTCGGCCTCGGCGACCGCGAGGGCGGCGTCGGCGGCCTGCTCCTGGGCGGCGGGCACGATGGCGCTCATCTCGGCGTGGGTCATGGTCGGCTGGCTCTGCTTCGGCATCAGGCGGCCTTTCTGCGTGCGCGGGCGAGGTGCTCGGCGTCGTCGGGGTGCCACAGTCCGCGGGCTGCGGGCTGGATGCCCTCGGCGGCGGCAAGGCGGCGGGTGTGTCGCCCGGTCACTCCGAGACGGCCGGACAGCTCCTCGGTGGTGACCAGGCCACGTGTTGAGGATGCTTCGATGTCCGCTGATGTCCGTTCCGCATGTCCGTTGCCGGTCGGGCGGGTGAGGTGGGCCAGGCCGGCGGCACGGAGGGCGACCAGCGCGGCTGCGATCTCGGGCCGCACCTGCCCACCCTCCGCGCGCCGTGCGGCAATGTGGCCGCCCAGGACCAGCCACAAGGGGTGGCACACCTCTGCGGGCAGGAACACGCCGCCGGCCGCAATGACCGCGGGTTCAGGCCGCGTCGTCACCGTGCTCGTCCTGCTCACGTCGGGCCTGCCGCGCGTCGAGCTTCGCGAGCGTGCGGGCCGCGGCCTCGCTGCCCCTGCGGGCGCCCTGTCGGAGGTTGCGCCGGAGCCGCTCCTCGGCCGTCTTCAGCACTGCCCTGTTCCGGGTGCTCCCGCTCTCAGCGGCCGTGGCCTCACCTGCCAGACGGGTCAGGTGTTCGGCGGCCTCGATGACGATCGCAGTGAGCTTCGGAGTCAGCTCGGGGTCGTGCCGGATGGCTTCCTTGTTCAGGCGGGCGCACGCGCGACGGAACTGGGCCTGCGCCAAGTTGAGCTGGTCCCGCCCGGGGTACGCGGGGGTCTTGTCGGGGGTGGGGGTGACGGGCATGAGCAGGGTGTCCTCTCGTGACGTGTCCCGCGCGCGTTCTGCGCGAGAACTGGGGAACCGAGTCCGGGGGCGGGTCAGGGGTCTTCGGTGTTCTGCTGCTCGGCTGCGGCCTGGCGGCGGAGTTTGGCGGCGTGTCGGGCGGCGATGCCGTGGCGTCGGGCTTCGGCGAGTTCTGCGCGTCGTCGGGTGGCGGCTTGGATGCGGTAGCGGGCGGCGGCGATCTTCGCGGCGACGATGTCGTCGACGTTCACGAGGTGCTCCCGGTGGCGCGGAGGGTGTCGGGGAGGCTGCTGAGGGTGCCTGCGAGGACGGGGCATCCGTCGTCGTGGTGGATGACGAGGTGGGGGTTGCCGTGCTGGTCGGTGCGGGCTTCGGTCTCGCTCGCACAGTGGCCGCAGCGGTAGTTCGCGACGACGAGGGCGACGAGGCCAGCCGGGCCGGCGATGAGGTTGGTGAAGTTCGGCACGGGGTTCTCCTTCAGCACATGACGTGGCGGTCGTGGCCCTGCCGGGCCCATTCGGTGTCGAGTTCGCCGTCGCAGACGACGCAGACCGGCGGTTCCCCCGCCGCCGGTTCCCTCTCTAGAAAGAGAGAGGGAACCACCGGCGCGCGTGAGGGCGGTTCCTGTGTGTTCCCAACCGGTGCGGAACCGGCGTGACCTGCGGTTCCTTCGGTTCTGGTTCCCGGGGCGGGCGCCACCGTGCCGGAATCGGTCGGGAACCGGGCTGGGAACCGCTTCTGACGGAGGTTCGCCGCCTCCTGGAGCTTTCCGTCGCGCACCTGGATTCCGAGTCGCTGACACTCGGTGCGGAGTCGGCGCCGACCCCAGTCATCGGGAACGCTCGCGGCGTCAAGGCGGGCGACGATCCACTCCACGGATCCATCGAGCGGCTCCCGGTCAGGGACCGCGTCGAGGGAGACCAGCACTAGGGAGGTGACCGGCCGGCCGTCGGGCTTGAACTCTCCGTCGATGGAGATCTTTTGGAGGCCGAAGAGGTGGCCGTCGCCTTCCTCGTCGTCCTTCTGCTTGCCGCTCTTGATGCTGAGCACGTAGTTGCTGAGGCGGTCACCCTTGCGGCTGATCATCAGCTCGGATTGGAGTGCGCCCTTGACCGCCGAGGCGCCGCGCCCGTGCTCGCCGACGTGGCCGGTGTGGTGGACGAGGGTGACGCAGGCGCCGGTTACTGCGCGGAGGCGGTCGAGGCGGGCGACTACGCGGCCCATCTCGGTGTTGGAGTTCTCCTCGATGCCGACCGTGATCCGGGCCTGAGTGTCGACCACGATCATGGCGGGTTCCATGCGGCGCATGACCTCGGTGAGGACTTCCCATTCCGGGTCCATGGCTTGCACGGGCCGGGGCAGGAACCGCACGTTGTCCATGCGGATGCCGCGGTGCTGCTCCCACGCGCGGACGCGCTTGCGGATGCCCTCCGCGCCCTCGGCGACGAGGTAGACCACGGTCCCTTGGCGGACGTACTGGCCGTGCCAGGCGAGGCCGGTTCCGATGTGCCCGCACATGTCGATCATCACGAACGACTTGAACGTCCCCGACGGGCCGATGACGCGCGCAAGGGTGTTGAGGTGGAGGAGGTCCCCGACGAGGGGTCGGAGCGGGGTGATTTTGTCGAGGCCGTCGGTGTCGAGGAGTTCGCCTGCCATGGCGGCTACGCGCTGCTCGAAGTGCTCGTCGGACGTGAGGCCGCCCCGGGGCTCCGGCACCCACAGCTTGCCGGCCTGCGGCTGGACGGCGGTGTCGTCAGGGAGCCAGAGCGGGGGCCCGTCGGGGGCCCGCGTAGGAACGCCCAGCAGGCCCGCCGCGCGGATGGAGTCCGGCGGCAGGCCTGCGGGGTCGTGCATGGTGGTCACGCGGTGGTCTCCTGACCATGAACGAGGTAGCGGCCGGGCTGGCCCGGGATCGCGATCGGGGGCCACCCGGGGGTGGCCTTGAGCTGGCGGGCGGGGCGGGGCTTGGCCCGTTCTTCGTGGATCTCCCGCATGCGGCGGATCCGGTTGGTCGCTGCGGCGAGCTGGGAGGCGACGCGGCGGGCGTCGCCGAACACGGCGGCGTACCACTCGGCATCCGACAGGTCGGGGTCGGCGTCCATCCGGCGCCACAGCTCGGCGGCCTCCAACGTGGCCGCGTAGCAACGCGGGTCGGTCGGTTCGAGGCTGAGCCACGCTGCGGTGCCATAGGCCGGCCACGCGCCAACACCGAGCGCGGCAATCTGCGCTTCGGCGCGGAGCCCGGTCACCTGGCCGGGTGTGGCCTGAGGGGGTACGGAGTGGAGGGGGCGCCCCCGCCCGGCCGTGATGGCCAGGCGGGGGCGGTCCTCGGCGCTGCTGGTCACCGACCGGCCTTCGCGGCGTCGATGGCGGCGATACGGGCGTCCTCCGCGGCTCGGAACGCGACCTGCGCGTCCTGGTCCCCGGGGAAGTCGTCGCGCGACACGAGGGCCAGCTGATCGCGGAGCCCCCGCAGCTTCAGGAGGAAGGCCTCCGTGGTGGCGATGAATCGGTCGGTGCCCGCGACGTCGAGTTCGAGGGTGTCGCGGCCGTAGTCGAGCCAGATCTTCGACTCGATGCCCCACACGGCGGCCTCGGCCCGCGTCTGGGTGACGCGGGCTTCGAAGAGGGTGTCGGGCTCATCGCTGGGGAGGGCGTTCACGTTGGGGGCGGGGGCGATGGCCTGGAGGATGGATCCCTGGTGCCATCCGGGCTGGCCGTCGGCGCCGGCGTGGTCGAGGGTGCACCACGGGGTGCAGTCGTAGAGGGCGATCCAGTCGCTGCCACGTTCAGCGGCGGTGAGCGGGCTGGGGGCGGGCGCCAGGGTCGCCGGGAGGTCGGCGAGTAGCGGGTGCTCCTTCCCGGTCGGATCGGTGGCGGAGGCGAGCGCAGCGGCGGAGGTGCGTGTCATAGTGGTGCCATCCGTTCTGTCGAAGCCTCGGGGTCGCCTGCCAGCGATGAGCCCCGGGGCTTTGGCGTGTCAGCTAGCTGCTTGATGCGGAGCGGATTCGGCGGGAGGGTTCGGGACTGCAATCCCGGCCCTCCCCCTCGTCGTTGTGGCCTGGCCTGCGAGGCCGAGTAGGGCGACGATCCGGCGGGCCTGCTGCTCGGTGAGAGGCCGTTCGGCGTAGATGTCGGACAGGGTGCGTGCGCTCATGCCGCGTCCCGAAGGGCGGCGATGGCCTCGGCGTACCGGTCGAAGCGCTCACCTCGGGGGCGCCGGAGTCCGGCTTCCCAGTAGCTGACCGCCTGGATGGTTACACCCACGGCATCCGCAACGTCCTTCTGCGTCAGCCCCGCGGCCTCTCGGGCTGCACGACATACGTGCGGTGCCGGGAGGCTGCGACGAATTCGCAGGCGGGCTCGGATGAGCTCGGAGACTGTTGAACTCATGAGGAATACGGTAGGCCCACCCCACACCTTTGTCCAGCGGGTAGGCCGACCACATGGGTTCAATCTCGCGGTGAGCCCAATCCGGCCTTTTTCGCCGTGGTCCGTTGACCCGCCGTTGTGGTGGGTGCGACATTCAGAGGGTGAGTAACCCCCATGAGGCAGAGACCCCGCTCGATGAGCTCTTCGCCAAGGTGACCAGCTTCAAGGAGCCGACCGAGGCGGAAGCCGCACGTGGCGTGGTCCGGAAGTTCGCGAGAGGCGGCGCCGACTGGCGAGCAAATGGGGACGTCTCGCGCGGGCCTCAGGGGTTGGTCATCACGCGCCTGGAAGTGCGGCCCCACGGCGATGCCGGCGCGAGCGTCACCTCACGCCTGCTCCGGGACGTGCCCGTTGGCGCGATCCTCGACGACGTCCGCTACCACCTCGCGGTGGAGGAGCTGAAGGGCACGCCGACCGTAGGCCCGATCACCAGCACGGTGTTCACCGGCCAGGCTCCAACCCAGACAGCCGACGAGATCATCGCCGCCAGCACTCCGGCGAAGGCGGCGCCCGGCCGGGCAGCACTGCCTGACCAACTCATGCAGGCAGTAGCCGAGGGGTACATCGCCGAGTCGTCTCCTGGGAAGCCCAGAGGCGCGGTGAAGCGACTGGCAGCGGCGCTTGGGCGGCCAGAAGCCACGGTGTCGAGCTGGGTCGTGAAGGCCCGGAAGGATGGGTGGCTCGGCCCCGGGGCCGCAGGCCGCGAAGGTGCCGAACCAGGCCCTCGCCTCCTCCAGGCCAACGCCGAGCAGACACGGGAACGGTTCGGAGACGGAATCTAGCCGAGGGGCACGAGTCGGCCGGGGTTGAACTTGTTCCCGTAGCTGCGGTCGTGCGGGAGCACGTCGTAGCCGGGCACCAGGGCAAGAACGACGTCACGCCGCTCCGCCGGGGTGAGCCGCCCCCAACCGTCCGTCACGTCGCCCTCCAGCAGCGCCCGAAGGACCCGCGGGGCCCGGGAGTGGATGAGCGCCCGCGACTCCTTCACGCGGGCCTCCACGATCCGGCGAGCCTCGGTGTACTCGGCAAACGTGATCTCGCGCCGGGCCCACATGCCGGCCATCTGCTTGAGCTGCGCCTCGTCCTCGACAAGCTCGGCGCGAGCGTCCGCGCTCGTCTCGGTGTCCGCGACGTGCCGTAGCTGCTCCAGGACGGCGGGCTTGCTCAGCAGCTCCAGAACCTGACGCTCAACTTCGTTCTCGACGAACGCGGCGTTCACCGCGATCTTTCCGCAACCACCCTGGGGGGTGGCGCACCAGTACCGGACGCCGCCAGTGCCCTGCCAGCCCATGAGCATGCGGCCGCAGAGCGAGCAGCGGAGTACGCCGGTCAGCCACCGCTGGAGGGTGAGGTCGACGTTCCTCGCCCGGCCAGCCAGGCGAGCACAGATCCGCTCCCACGTCTCCACGGGGATGATGGGCGGCCACACGGCCTTGCCGACTACCTCGCCCTTATACGCCCGCAGGCCGGCCACTGACGGCTTGGTGACGACCGAACGGATGGACCGGGAACCCCAAGGCTTTCCGGTCACCGTGGGGACCCTCCGGCGCACCAAGTCCGCGGCGATGGAGTTCAAGCTCTCGCCGACCTCGGGCACGATCTTGGCGCGCTGCTCCTCGGTCCACCCGTCCCACTCTCCGAGGACTCGGGCGCCGATCTCGCGCACGATGGCGGCCTCGGCCTCAACCGGCTCGTGTCCGTCGGCGGTGTACCCGTAGCCGCGGAACCCTCCGCCACCGGGCTTGCCCTCTGCAGCGAGCTCCTCGTGCTTGCGGGTGACGCGGCGGGCGGTGTCTCGGCTGCTCTTGTTAGCCACGGCGACCATGACCCGGGCCATGGTGATGTTGGCGTCGTTGTCGAGCCTCAGAGAGCCCGTCACGGACTCCACCGGGATCCGGGGCCGGCGGGACTCGACGACGTCGATGAGGTCTTCGAGGTCGCGCGGGTCGCGGGCGACGCGGTCGAGGTCGTCGGCCATCAGCCCGTCAGCCTCTCCCGAGGCGAGGAGCTCCAGGGCCCGGCGGAACCCTGGCCGTACGGTGCGGAGTGCGCTGGTCCCGTCGGGGAGCTTGATCTTGCGTCGCTTGAAGGCCGAGGTGTCGTCTTCGGGGATCACCTCGGCGATCTGCCAGCCGAGCCGCTCGGCGAGCGCACGTCCGTCGTCCTCCTGGCGGCCGATGCCCTTGGAGAACTCGGCGCGGCGCCGCTTCCCCTCGCCCTCGACGCCGGTCTCCTCGACGTCATCCTCGGGCTTGCGGTAGCTGATTCGAACAAGCAGGACTGCTCTCGTCGGCTTCATAGCCACAGGTTAGCGTCTACATGTAGGATCGCCGATCCCGTTGACCTGGCGGAGCTCCTCCACCGAGCGGAAGCCCCCGCGCTCCGTGCGGAAGTCCACGATGTGCTGCGCGAGGACCGGGCCGACCCCCGGCAGGCCGTCCAGCTGCTCGGCCGTGGCCGTGCCCAGGCTCAGTGGCCCGGGGGCACCGCCGCCTCCGGCTCCCGGTGGCGGCGCGGGGGCGCCCACCAGCACCTGTTCCCCGTCCATCAGTACCCGGGCCCGGTTGAGCCCGGTGGTGTCCGTCCCGGGGCGTACTCCCCCGGCAGCGGCCAAGGCGTCCTCCACCCGTGAGCCGGGAGGCAGCCTTCGCACCCCCGGGTCCCGGACCTTGCCGCTGACGTCCACCAGGATCGGGCCGGTGCCCGGCGCGGGGGTGGCCGGCGGCGCGACGGCCGGTGCGGGAGCCAGCACGGCGGGTGCGGTCACCGGCTGCGGCCGGGCCGACCAGTACTGCTGCGCGGCGAACCCGACCACCACGACCAGCACCACCGACACGGCCGCCACCGTGCGCGGCTCCACCGCGCAGCGGGCCTGCAGCCACACGGGCAACCGCTCCCGCACCGCGGGCCACCGGGCAGCTCCGCCGGGCACCCCGGCGGCGTCGGGACCCGCAGCGGTACCGGGCCGCGGCACGCCCAGCACGGTCAACGCCTCGGCCCGGGTCGGGGGTGGGGCGGTGGGTTCCGGTGGTGGGGCGGGGTGTGGGAGGGGTGGGCCGAGCAGGGCCTCGGCCCGGTGGCGCAGTGCGGCGTAATCGGGGTGGCGGGCTCGCCGATGGCGCAGACGGCCGTCCGAGAGACGGGAGCGACCTGGGGCGCTGCCGGCGCCGACGGGATGCGAGGTACGTGTGCGAAGAGTCATGACGCGACAGTAGGGCCGAATCTCGGACGCCGTTCGGAGGGCTCAATTCCGGTGGATTCCAGGCATGTTGTGGATATCCCCTTCACCCGATCCGGTGATCGGCGACCAGCCGTCAGCCGTCAGCCGTCAGCCGTCAGCCGTCAGCGCGGGGATACGACCGCAGCCAGCAGACCCGGCCCGGTGTGTGCGCCGATCACTGCGCCGACCTCGCTGACGTGCAGCTCGACCAGCCCGGGGATCCGCTCCCGGAGCCGCTGCGCGAGCTTCTCCGCGCGTTCGGGGGCCGCCAGGTGGTGCACGGCCACGTCGACGGCTCCGGACCCCGCGCGCTCGACGGCCAGCTCTTCCAGGCGGGCGATGGCCTTGGAGGCCGTACGCACCTTCTCCAGCATCTCGATCCGCCCGCCGTCCAGCGTCAGCAGCGGTTTGACCGCGAGCGCCGAACCCAGCAGGGCCTGCGCGGCGCCGATCCGGCCACCACGACGGAGGTAGTCGAGGGTGTCCACGTAGAAGTACGCCGACATCCCGGCAGCCCGCTTCTCCGCGGCCGCGACGGCCTCGTCGACGGAACCGCCGGCCTCGGCCGCCTCCGCGGCGGCCAGGGCGCAGAAGCCGAGGGCCATGGCGACCATGCCGGTGTCCACGACACGGACGGGCACCGGGGCCGTCTTCGCGGCGAGCACGGCGGCGTCGTAGGTGCCGGAGAACTCGGCGGACAGGTGCAGGCTGACGATGCCGGTCGCGCCCGCGCCCGCGGCCGCCTGGTAGGCCCGGACGAAGTCCTCGGGGCTGGGGCGGGAGGTGGTGACCGGGCGGCGCTTCTGCAAGGCCAGGGCGAGGCTCCGGGCCGAGATCTCGGTGCCCTCTTCGAGGGCTTCGTCGCCGAGGACCACGGTCAGCGGGACGGAGGTGATTCCGTGCCGCGCCATGGCCGGTTGGGGCAGGTAGGCCGTGGAATCCGTGACGATCGCGACATGGCGGGACATGAGGCGGAGGTTACCGGCAGTGGGGGTGTTCCGGCAGCTCGGGTCTCTCGCCTCCGCCGGTGGGGGTGGTGGCGGGGGGGGCGGCGGGGCCGGGTTCGGCGTCGGAGCGGGCTCCGGGACCGATCGGGGCGGGGCCCCCGGTCCGCTGGTCCGCTGGTGCGGGTGCGTCGGCCGGCCGGTCCTGCGGGAGCTGTCCCCTACCCGCCCTTCCACCGTTCCCTGGGCTCCGCCCAGACCCGCGCCTCAAACGCCGGCGGGGCTTGAAGGTCGCCTCAAACGCCGGCGGGGCTGGGGGCCGCCTCAAACGCCGGCGGGGCTGGGGGCCGCCTCAAGCGTCGGCGGGGCTGGGGTTCGGGCTGGGCTGCGCCCGGACCCGTGCTCTCGCATGCGGCGGGGCTGGGTGGGCGCCGGACCGGCTCGAGGTGCCGGCCCCCGGACTCACGTCGTTGTTTCCGGGCGGGGGGTTTTCTGCCAGGGGTACTGGGGGGCCGGGGTGGGCCGGGAGAGGGCCGGCCGTGGGGACTGGGGAGGGTGTGAGGTGTGCGGGGGCTGGGGGCGGGGGTGGGGCTGGGGCTGGGGGGTGTTCCACGTGGGGGGCGGGTGGGGGAGGTCGTCGATCGATTCCCGGGACCCCCAGTCCCGCAGGGCGCCCGACTCCACCTCGATCTGCGCCGACAGCGACGTCAGGTCGTCCTCCGCGAAACGGCGCGCGCGGTCCCGTGCCGCCCAGCGCAGCGAGTCCGCCGCCTCCGTGATCTTCGCCGTGCGCTCCCGCAGGCCCGGCAGGGCCTCCGCGGTCCGCCCGCGGTCCGGCTCGGCCTCCAGCCGCCTCAGCTCGTCGTCCAGCTCGTGCCCGTGCGCGCTCAGCCGCTCGAACAGGCCGATCGACTCCTTCAGCGAGGCGTCCGTCCGGACCCCGTCGAACAGTGCCTGCTGCGTGGCCCGCATCGACGTCCGCAGGTCCAGCCGCAGCTGTGCCAGCGCGCCCGCGACACCGACCTGACCGAAGCTGCGCGCCCTCAGCGTGGTGTCTTCCACGGTGCGGCGGGCCTGGGTGATGGTGCGGTCCACGCCGCGCGCCGCGGCCTTGACCACCTTCGCCGTCACATAGACACCGAGCCCCAGGAAGGCGAACAGCAGCACCAGGGCCACGATGATGAGAGCCGCCTCCATGAGGTTTCCCTTCCCCAGCCGGTTAGTCCCTTCCACCGTAAACGCCGCGGGCAGGCCGCGGGTTCCAAATGGAACCCCCAACCTGCCCGTACGGGAATACCCCTAGACCGGCGCCGAGGCCTCAGACGACGATGTTCACCAGCTTCGGGGCGCGCACGATCACCTTGCGGATCTCGGCCCCGCCCAGCGCCGCCACGACCGCGTCGTCGCCCAGCGCCAGCTGCTCCAGGTCGGCGTCGGAGATCGTCGGGGGGACCTCCAGGCGGGCCTTGACCTTGCCCTTGACCTGGACGACGCACGTCACGGTCTCGTCCACGACGTACGCCGGGTCAGCGACCGGGAAGTCCTGGTGGACGACCGACTCGCTGTGGCCCAGGCGGTGCCACAGCTCCTCCGCGATGTGCGGGGCCAGCGGGGCGACCAGCAGCACCAGCCGCTCCGCGACCGAACGCTCCAGCGGGCGGCCCGCCTTCGTCAGCGCGTTGTTCAGCTCGGTGATCTTCGCGATGGCGGTGTTGAAGCGCAACCCCGCCATGTCGGAGCCGGCCCCGTCGATCGCCTTGTGCAGCGCGCGCAGCGTGTCCTCGCCGGGCTCCGCGTCGACGACCGTGACGGTGCCCGTCTCCTCGTCCACGACGTTGCGCCACAGCCGCTGCAGCAGCCGGTACTGGCCGACCACGGCGCGCGTGTCCCAGGGACGCGAGACGTCCAGCGGGCCCATCGCCATCTCGTACAGGCGCAGGGTGTCCGCGCCGTACTCCTCGCAGATCTCGTCCGGCGTGACGGCGTTCTTCAGGGACTTGCCCATCTTGCCGTGCTCGCGCTTGACCGGCTCGCCCTGGTGGAAGTAGCCGCCGTCCCGCTCCTCGACCTCGGCCGCGGGCACGTACACACCGCGCGAGTCGGTGTACGCGTACGCCTGGATCATGCCCTGGTTGAACAGCTTGTGGAACGGCTCCACCGAGGAGACGTGTCCCAGGTCGAACAGCACCTTGGACCAGAAGCGCGCGTACAGCAGGTGCAGCACCGCGTGCTCGGCCCCGCCCACGTACAGGTCGACGCCGCCGTGCGGCGCGCCCTCGCGCGGACCCATCCAGTACTGCTCGATCTCCGGGTCGACCAGGGCCGATCCGTTGTTCGGGTCCAGGTAGCGCAGCTCGTACCAGCAGGAGCCGGCCCAGTTCGGCATGGTGTTGGTCTCGCGCCGGAAGGCCCGCACCCCGCGCCCGTCGCCCAGGTCCAGCTCGACGTTGACCCACGCCTCGTTGCGCGACAGCGGGGTCTCCGGCTTGGAGGCCGCGTCGTCCGGCTCGAAGGTGCGCGGCGAGTAGTCCTCGACCTCCGGCAGCTCCAGCGGCAGCATCGACTCGGGCAGCGGGTGGGCCACGCCGTCTTCGTCGTAGACGATCGGGAAGGGCTCGCCCCAGTAGCGCTGACGGCTGAACAGCCAGTCGCGCAGCCGGAAGTTGATGGTCCCCTCGCCGATGCCGCGCCCGGCCAGCCAGTCGGTGATCGCGGCCTTGGCCTCGACCACGCCCAGGCCGTCCAGGGAGACGCCCTCGCCCGTCGAGTTGACGATGGTGCCGTCGTACGAGGAGAACGCGTCCTCCCACTCCAGCGGGTCCGCGTCGCGGTCGTCCGTGGGCTGGACGACGCAGCGCATCGGCAGCTCGAAGGCGCGCGCGAACTCGAAGTCGCGGCTGTCGTGAGCCGGGACGGCCATGATCGCGCCGGTGCCGTAGCCCATCAGCACGTAGTCGGCGATGAAGACGGGCACCTGGTCGCCGCTGACCGGGTTGGTCGCGTAGGCGCCGGTGAAGACACCGGTCTTGTCCTTGGCCTCGGCCTGCCGCTCGACGTCCGACTTCGAGGCGGCCTGCTTGCGGTACGCGTCCACGGCCTCGCCGGGGGTCGCGTTGCCGCCGGTCCACAGCTGGTGCGTGCCCTCGGGCCACTCGGCCGGGACGATCTTCCCGACCAGGTCGTGCTCGGGCGCCAGCACCATGTAGGTGGCGCCGAACAGCGTGTCGGGGCGGGTGGTGAAGACGGTGATGGCCTCGCCCGCGCCGACCGCGAAGTCGACGCGCGCGCCCTCGCTGCGGCCGATCCAGTTGCGCTGCTGCAGCTTGATGGCCTCGGGCCAGTCCAGCGCGTCCAGGTCGTCGATCAGGCGGTCGGCATAGGCCGTGATCCGCATGTTCCACTGGCTCAGCTTGGACTTGAAGACCGGGAAGTTGCCGCGCTCGGAGCGGTTGTCGGCGGTGACTTCCTCGTTGGCCAGTACGGTGCCCAGCCCGGGGCACCAGTTGACGGGCGCGTCCGAGGCGTAGGCCAGCCGGTGCTCGTTCAGCACGTCGGCCCGCTCGGCCGCGCTCAGCGCGGCCCAGGAGGCGCCACCGGGCAGCTCACGGGAGCCGTCCTCGAAGGCGGCGACCAGCTCGGCGATCGGGCGGGCCTTCTTCGCCTCGGCGTCGTACCAGGAGTTGTAGATCTGCAGGAAGATCCACTGGGTCCACTTGTAGTAGTCCGGGTCGATCGTCGCGAACGACCGGCGCTTGTCGTGGCCCAGGCCCAGGCGGCGCAGCTGGACCTTCATGTTCTCGATGTTCGCCTCGGTCGACACGCGGGGGTGCGTGCCGGTCTGCACGGCGTACTGCTCGGCCGGCAGGCCGAAGGCGTCGAAACCCAGGGTGTGCAGGACGTTGTGGCCGGTCATCCGCTGGTGACGGGCGAAGACGTCGGTGGCGATGTAGCCGAGCGGGTGCCCGACGTGCAGGCCCGCACCCGAGGGGTACGGGAACATGTCCATGATGAACTTCTTGGGCCGTGCGACCACCGCGGGGTCGCCGGCCAGGTCACCGGTCGGGTTGGGGGCCTCGTACGTGCCCTGCGCGTCCCATACGTCCTGCCAGCGTGCCTCGATGTCGGCGGCCATGGCAGCCGTGTAGCGGTGCGCCTCGGCCGCCTCGGGGGCCGGGGTGTTCGTCTCGCTCATGATTTCTGAAGCTCCATCGATCGTCTCTGCCGGCTCTGCTGCCCAAACGAAAAAACCCCTCGCACAGGAGGGGGCGCCGCGCCGGGGCCGACCGTCTCGTGGGTCGGAACTGTTCAGCGCGGCTCGGTAAGCAGAAGGCGTACGGCACGCATGGCGTCAGGGTACCGCAGGGGCCCCCGGAGGCGCTCGGCCCTTCCACCCGGCGGGCGCACGACGAGAAGCGGGCCACCCGTTCCGGGTGGCCCGCTTCTTCACTGTGGAGCTATGGAGAATTGAACTCCAGACCTCCTGCATGCCATGCAGGCGCTCTACCAACTGAGCTATAGCCCCTTGTCTTGCCTGCCGCTTCCTGGCCCGTTTCCGTTCCCCTTGGCGACGTCCCAAACATTACACGGTCATGGCCCCGGTCCAAAAATCGGTTTCCACCGACCGTGAGCCATGCCCGTTTTGAACCGAATCATCAGACACTCGTCATGCACGCGCGAACTGGTAGAACCGCTTCAGCGTGCAGTGTTCGTCGAGCAGACGGCCGTAGATCGGCTCGCCCTCCAGCTCCCGGTACGTCTCGATCGGGTCGCCTTTTATGATCAGCGCCCGCGCGCATTCCTCGCACCAGTACTGGTAGTCGGGGTTGACCGGCTCCATGTCCCGCACGATCGGCGTGCCGTTGTTGCACCAGTCGCACCGCCGCCGGTGTGCACCCATCCGTCAGCGACTCCCTCCCGCGTCGGGCCGTCGTCGTCCCCCTCCGGCCGTCCGATTCTGCCATGCCGGTGCTCACTCGGGCAGCTGTGGACAAAAGCAAAGATCCCGCCCCCTGTTGGGGACGGGATCTTGATTGTGGAGCTATGGAGAATTGAACTCCAGACCTCCTGCATGCCATGCAGGCGCTCTACCAACTGAGCTATAGCCCCGCTCTCCGCGACGCTCCCCCCGTTTCCGGTGTTCTGCGCTGCGAACAAGAAGAACTCTAGCCTGTGACCAGCCGGAAAGTGAAATCCGGGTGGGAGCCGCCCCGAGGTGGGCTCAGTCGTCGTCGCCGAGGACCGGTTCGGGCAGCGTGCCGGCGTTGTGTTCCATCAGCCGCCAGCCGCGCGCGCCCTCGCCCAGGACCGACCAGCAGCAGTTGGAGAGCCCGCCGAGGCCCTCCCAGTTGTACGAGTCCAGGCCCAGCAGACGGCCGATCGTCGTACGGATGGTGCCGCCGTGGCTGACCACGACGAGCGTGCCGCCCGGGGGCAGCCGGTCGGCGTGTTCCAGCACCACCGGAGCCGCCCGGTCGGCGACCTCGGTCTCCAGCTCACCGCCGCCGCGGCGGACCGCCTCGCCGCGCTTCCACGCCGCGTACTGGTCGCCGTACTTCTCGAGGATCTCGTCGTGCGTGAGGCCCTGCCACTCGCCGGCGTACGTCTCGCGCAGCGCCTCGTCGTGCGCCACGGTCAGGCCCGTGATGGCTGCCAGCTCGGCGGCCGTGGCCGAGGCCCGGCGCAGGTCCGAGGCGACGATGGCGTCCGGCTTGAGCGAGGCGAGCAGCCGGGCGGCACGGCGCGCCTGCGCCACACCGGCCTCGGTCAGCTCGATGTCCGTGGAGCCCTGGAAGCGTCGCTCCAGGTTCCACGAGGTCTGGCCGTGGCGCCAGAGGACGATCTTCCGGCCGGTCTTGCCCGGCTTGGCCGCGCTGTCGGGAGTGGTGCTCAGAACAGATCACCGTCCAGTTCGTCGTCGCCCTGTGCGGCGCGCAGGGCGGCGTGCTCCTCGGCCTTGCCCTTGGTGAGCTTGGCGTCCTCGGGGAGGTCGATCTCGGGGCAGTCCTTCCACAGGCGCTCCAGCGCGTAGAAGACCCGCTCCTCGCTGTGCTGCACGTGGACGACGATGTCGATGTAGTCGAGCAGGATCCAGCGGGCGTCGCGGTCGCCCTCGCGGCGCACCGGCTTGGCGCCCAGCTCCTTCTGGAGCTTCTCCTCGATCTCGTCCACGATCGACTTGACCTGGCGGTCATTGGGGGCCGAGGCGAGCAGGAAGGCGTCGGTGATCGACAGCACGTCGCTGACGTCGTACGCGATGATGTCGTGCGCGAGCCGGTCGGCCGCGGCCTGGGCGGCGGCGGTGATGAGCTCGATGGAGCGGTCCGTGGCGGTCACTGGCCATGCTTTCGGGTTGGCGGGCAGATCCTTACAAGGGTCTCATGTACCGCCGACACCGCCCGCGCGCAGCGTGCCGCGCGGGCGGATCCGCGTCCCGGGGGCGCGGCAGCAGAAGGCCTCGGACGGGTCAGGACGGCTTGTAATCCTTGCCGAGCGTCACCACGACTTCGGCGTTCACCGCGTTCTCGGCCTTCTTCACGGCCGTCTCGGGCAGGCCCAGGGTCTTGGCGACCTCGATGGCCTTGTCCCGCTGGGCGTCGTCCTGGTACGTGATCTGCGACGCGGGCGCGGTCTTGTCGGCCTTGCCGCCGTCCACCAGCGTGTAGCCGGCGTTCAGCAGGGCCGCCTTCCCCGCCGTGGATGCCTTGTCGTCCCCGGTGGCGTCCTTCATGCCCACCCTCGGCACGGCGCCGGGCTGGGCCGCCGTGGCGGAGCCGCCGAGGACCTCCTTGACGACCTTCTTGTTGGCTTCGTCCGTGAGGCCGCCGTCCGGCTTCACCGTGAGCACGTCGGTGCGGTACGCGCCCACCTTGGCGTGTTCGCCGAGCTTGGACAGCATCGCGCCCAGCGTCTGCGCGTTCAGCGCGGGGTCCAGGATCTGACCGGTGGTCTCGACGGTCATCGCCGCCGACTTCGGGTCGCCGGGCACCTTGCGCAACAGGCCCACCAGGACCTTGCCGAACCGGTCCAGCTGCTTGGCCTCCGGCTCGCCCTGGGCCCGGTACGTGGCGTACGCGACGGCCATCGCCCCGCTGAGGCTCTGCTTCTGCCCCTGGCCCACGGCCGGGACCTTCGCCGCGTCGTCCGCCGGGACGGCCACGTCGGTGTCGACCTCGATGCCGCCGACCAGCTCGACGAAGTTCTCCAGGAAGGGGGTGTCCAGGCGCCAGGTGCCGCCGATGCGGGTGCCGAGCACCGAGTCGAGGGCTTCCCGTACGCCCAGGCCACCGTCCCCGACGGCCTTGCCGAGCGGCGCGCCGGTGCCGTCGTCCTTGGTGACGTTCAGCGTGTTCGGCACCAGGACGGTGGCGCCCTGCTTGGTGGTGACGTTGTCGACGAGCAGCGCCGTGGAGGTGCCGCCCTTCTTCGTGTTGTGCAGGTGGACGACGATCATGTCGCGCTTCTGCGGGCCCGCGGCGGCTGCGCCCGCCGTCTTCCCGGGGCCTTCCAGGAACGGCAGCTTGCCCGCGTACCAGAGGTACCCGGCGCCCGCGACGACGAAGACGGCCAGGACGACGATCAGCGCCACGACCCGGTTGCGGCCGCGCCGGCGGGCCTCCTCGCGGCGTTCGGTGCGGCTCTCGGTGAAGGCGAGCCAGTCGATGACGTCCTCGGAGTCCTCGTCCGGCTGGTCGATGAACGCGAACTGCTCGGTGCGGTACGAGGGGTCCTGAGCCCCCTGCCCGGCCTGGGTCGCCGCTCCGTCGGCCCGGCGGGGCTCGGGGACCTGCGGCGCGGCGGCCGGCCGGAACGCGGGCTCGGGCGCCGGCGGCTGCACGGGCGCGGCGGGCGCGGCCTGCTGCGGGATCCACTGCTGGGTGGCCTGGGTGTCGTACCCGTAGGACTGGGCGGGCTGCGCGGCCTGGGGGTGTTCCTGCTGCTGCGGGTAGTACTGCTGGGGCTGCTGCGGCTGCCCGTACCCCTGGTAGTCGTAGCCGTACTGCTGCTGCTCGTACTGCTGCTGATCGTACTGCTGCTGCTCGTAGGGGGGAGCGGGGGCCGGGGCGGGCTGCGGGGGCACCTGGCCGTACACCGGCCGCCCGTACACGTCGTAGCCGACGAGCTGCTGCTCCTGCGCCGCGTAGGCGTCGAACCGGTCGTACGGATCCTGTCGGTCGTTCACCGCGGGGCCCCTCTCTCCGGAAGCTCAGGCTCCCCGGTACAGCTCACGCTTGTCGATGTAGCGGACCACGCCGTCGGGCACCAGGTACCAGACAGGATCCCCCTTGGCCACGCGCGCACGACAGTCCGTGGACGAAATGGCCAGCGCGGGCACTTCGACGAGGGAGACGCCTCCCTCGGGCAGCCCGTCGTCGGTGAGGACGTGGCCCGGCCGGGTGACGCCGATGAAGTGCGCGAGGGCGAAGAGCTCCTCGGCGTTGCGCCAGGTCAGGATCTGCGCGAGGGCGTCGGCGCCGGTGATGAAGAAGAGGTCGGCGTCGTCGTTGAGGGCGCTCAGGTCCCGCAGGGTGTCGATCGTGTAGGTCGGGCCGCCGCGGTCGATGTCGATCCGGCTCACCGAGAACTGCGGGTTCGACGCGGTCGCGATGACCGTCATCAGGTACCGGTCCTCGGCGGCCGACACGGCGCGCTGCGACTTCTGCCACGGCTCGCCCGTCGGTACGAACATCACCTCGTCGAGGTGGAACAGTGCGGCCACCTCACTGGCGGCCACCAGGTGTCCGTGGTGGATCGGGTCGAATGTCCCGCCCATCACCCCGAGCCGGCGCTTGACCGGGCCGGTAGGCATTTCCTGCTCTCCCATGAGCGCAGAGCCTACTGGCCCGGTGACGCGACGGGGACCCGGCTGCGGGCGCGTGCCCGGTGTGCGGGGTTTCAGCGGTCCCGGTTCAGGCGCGTGGTGACCCACAGCAGCAGCAGGAGGATGCCGAAGGCGGCGCCGCCGGTCAGGAACGGGTTCAGGCTGTTGTGGTTGCCGCCGTGCTGCTCGGCTCCCTCCGAGGCGAGGACGACCAGGTTGTGGGCGGTGGAGGCGAGGCTCATCAGGCAGGTACCTATCGAGTCGGGGAGCGGGCGGAGATTTCGCTCACATCGTATGCGGGGGCCCGGGGCACGCTCGCGCCGACTCAGGCGTTGGAGAGGATAGACGGACGGCCCGACGGGCACATCAACGGGGAGGGCGCTATGACGGGGACGGGATTCGAGAAGGCACCGGCGCGGGACCGCAGGAGGTTCCCCGGTATTTCCTCACGGGCGTACGAGCACCCTGCGGACCGCTCCGCGCTCGTGGCCCTGCGCAAGCTGACCGGCTTCGACACGGTCTTCAAGGCGCTCAGCGGGCTGCTGCCGGAGCGCAGTCTGCGACTGCTCTTCCTGTCGGACTCCGTCCGGGTGGGCGAGACGCAGTTCCCGCACCTGCACGCGATGCTCCTCGACGCCTGTTACATCCTGGACCTGGAGCGGGTCCCGCAGATGTACGTGCAGCAGGACCCCAAGCCCAATGCCATGTGCATCGGCCTGGACGAGCCGATCATCGTGGTCACCACCGGCCTCGTCGAGCTGCTCGACGAGGAGGAGATGCGGGCGGTGGTGGGTCACGAGGTGGGCCACGCCCTGTCGGGGCACGCGGTGTACCGCACGATCCTGCTCTTCCTGACGACCCTGGCGCTCAAGATCGCGTGGATCCCGCTGGGCAATGTGGCGATCATGGCGATCGTGACCGCGCTGCGCGAGTGGTTCCGCAAGTCGGAGCTGTCGGCGGACCGGGCGGGCCTGCTGGTGGGGCAGGACGTGCACGCCTCGATGCGCGGGCTGATGAAGCTCGCGGGTGGCAACCACCTGCATGAGATGAATGTCGACGCCTTCCTCGCCCAGGCCGAGGAGTACGAGGCGAGCGGCGATCTGCGCGACTCCGTGCTGAAGATCCTCAATGTGCTGCCCCGGACGCACCCCTTCACCACGGTGCGGGCGGCCGAGCTGAAGAAGTGGTCGCAGCAGCGGGACTACCAGCGGATCATGGACGGCCACTACCCGCGGCGCGAGGAGGACAAGGACGCCTCGGTGACCGACTCCTTCCGGCAGTCGGCGGCGCACTACGCCGATTCGGTGCGCACGAGCAAGGACCCCCTGATGAAGCTGGTCGGCGACATCGCCGGCGGTACGGCGGACCTGGGCGGCAAGCTCCGGGACAGGTTCGCGGGCGGTGGTGGTTCGAGCGGCGGTGCTTCGGGCGGCGGTGCCTCCGATGGCGGCGGCACCCCGGGCGGCGGCGGGGCTACGGAGAAGGACTGACGCCCCGCTCCGGTGGGTCCGCGGTCTGCGCGGCCGCGGTGGGCGCGGCCGCGGTGGGCGCGGCCGCGGTCGGCGGCGCGAGGACCCCGCAGAGCCCGCCCGTGCGGCGCGGACGGCCGCTGGCGTACGGATCGCTCGCGGCCGGGCCCACGGTGGTCGGCCCGGCTCCGGCCGTCAGCGGGCGGAAACCCCCGGCCGGGTCGGCCGAGCAGTCCTGCGGACCCGCCATCACGTAGGCCGAGGCCAGTTCCGCCCGCTGCGCCGCGAGGTCGTCGCGGTCGAAGCGCAGGCGCAGCTCCCGGCGGACGGTGAACAGCGAGGCGCCGTCCGCCGCGGCCGGCTGGCCGGTGGCGGGACGTACCGCGTACACGAAGGTGTGGTCGGAGGTCACCTCCAGCACGGTCGGGGAGACCTCCGCGACGGCCAGGGTGCCGCTCACCCGGACCCTGGTGTCGGCCATCACGGCGGTGGCGGGGTCGAAGCGGACCAGCCAGCCGGTGAGGGCGTGCCGGCCGTCACCGGCCGGCGCGAGCATGCTCTGGTCGAACTGCGTCAGCTGGTCGGGGTCGAGCAGGACGCGGACGGGCCGGGTGGCCGTACCGGACAGGACGTCGGGGTCGAGCGAGGACTGTACGAGGTAGTCCTTGGCGATGGTCAGCGCGGTCTGCACCTGGCTCTCGGTGAAGTGGTGGGTGCGGCGCATGGCGGGCATGGTGATCCCGGCCGCCCCGATCCGGTACTTCGCCGCCGGGCTGTTCGCGTACAGGTCGGCCGGCCGGCCGCCGGGCACGGGCTCGGCGGGCGCGAGCGGGACGACGGTGCTGCTCATCGCCTCTGCCGGGCCCGCGGCGGGCGGCACGTAGGGGTTGCGCACCCCCATGTACACGGCGGCGGCCAGCGACAGCGCGATGCAGAACACGATGATCCGGCCCTGCCGGACCGCCCCGCCGGCGCCCCGGGATCCCGCGTGGCCTCCGGACCAGATCGACCGGCTCCGTACGGCACGGGCGTGCTCGCCCATGCGCTCCTGCGCGGAGAACTCCTGGAGCCGGGCAGCCCGGACGAAGTCCTCGTCGAACACCACCGACCGGTACTCGTCCGACCGGTACTCGTCGTCGCCCCCTTCGGTACCACCAGGGGTGCCGTTGGGCGGGTTTCCTGACACGGCCATCGCTTCTCCCCGCTGTCCCCGCTCCAGAGAAGCCCCCGGCTCCGGCGATGGGGAGCGGGGTCTACCTTCAGGGTTGGCGGCCGACGCGGTCCATAAACGCCCCGGCACCGGTGACTTCGCCCATCGGGGTGCTGGCGGGGGCCGGAGCGGGTTCCGCGTCGCTCGCCGCGCTGCGGTAGACGGCGCTGAAGGCGAGCGCGACCATGCCGAGGCCCATCACGAAGGCGAGGACCCAGGCGACCGGGCGCAGCCACGGCGAGCGGCCGCGGTAGGGGCGCAGGGTGCCGCCGTAGGCCCCGTACGGGCCTTCCGCGTAGCCGTAGCCGTGTCCCTGCTCCCAGCCGGAGTCCTCGTGGTGGTACCCGTCGGGGTTGCCGTAGGCGTACGCGTCGTAGTCCTCGTCGCCCGTCCAGCCGCCGGCGAAGGCCGCGCGGGCGGCCTCGGCGGCCTCGGCGCGCGCCCGGTCGCCGGCCCGCTGGCGCTCCGCGGCGCTCGGTTCACGGATCTCGGCGTTCCGGACGAAGTCCTCGTCGAACACCACGGAGGCGAAGTCCTTGTCCGCGCCTCCGCGGTCGTCGTCGGGCTCCCCGTCGTCCGGGAACGGTTTGCCCCCCACGTCGTCCGGCACGAGACCAGCGTAGACCTGAGGGACACCTTTGGGCAGGGCGTACGCCGAAATCCGGCCACACCACGTTCAGGCGGTGACTACCGTACGTGACCGTCGCCGGTGACGATGTACTTGGTCGAGGTGAGCTCCGGAAGCCCCATCGGGCCCCGGGCGTGCAGCTTCTGCGTGGAGATGCCGATCTCCGCGCCGAACCCGAACTGACCACCGTCCGTGAACCGGGTGGAGGCGTTCACGGCAACCGTGGTCGAGTCGACCAGCTGGGTGAAGAGGCGCGCGGCGGCCTGCGAGGTGGTGACGATCGCCTCGGTGTGGCCGGAGGTCCAGCGGCGGATGTGGGTGACGGCCTCGTCCAGGGAGTCGACGACGCCGGCGGCGATGTCGTACGAGAGGTACTCGGCGGCCCAGTCCTCGTCGGTGGCGGGGAGGGCCGTGACCTTGGAGTCGCGCGCGTACGCGAGGACCCGCTCGTCGCCGTGGACGGTCACGCCGGCGTCGGCGAGCGCGTCGAGGGCGAGCGGCAGGAAGGCGTCGGCGATGTCCCGGTGGACCAGCAGGGTCTCCGCGGAGTTGCAGACGGAGGGCCGCTGGGCCTTGGAGTTGACGAGGATGTCCACGGCCATGGCGAGGTCGGCCTGGGCGTCCACGTAGACGTGGCAGTTGCCGGTACCGGTCTCGATGACCGGGACGATGGACTCCTCGACGACTGTCTTGATGAGGGAGGCGCCGCCGCGCGGGATGAGCACGTCGACGAGGCCGCGGGCGCGCATCAGCTCGCGGACGGAGTCGCGGGACTCGCCGGGTACGAGCTGGATCGCGTCGGCGGGGAGGCCGGCCGACACGATCGCGTCGCGCAGGATGCCGACGAGGGCGGTGTTGGAGGCGTAGGCCGAGGAGGAGCCGCGCAGCAGGACAGCGTTGCCGGACTTCAGGCAGAGGGCGGCGGCGTCGACGGTGACGTTGGGGCGGGCCTCGTAGATGATGCCGACGACGCCGAGGGGGACGCGGATCTGGCGGAGGTCGATGCCGTTGGGGAGGGTGGAGCCGCGGACGACCTCGCCGACGGGGTCGGGCAGGGCCGCGACGTCACGGACGTCGGAGGCGATGGCCGCGACGCGGTCGGGGGTGAGGGTGAGGCGGTCGATGACCGTCTCGCTGGTCCCGGCCTCGCGGGCCTTGGCGGTGTCGACGGCGTTGGCCTCGACGATCTCGGCCGTACGGGCCTCCAGCGCGTCCGCGATGGCCAGCAGGGCCTTGTCCTTGGCGGACCGCGGGAGGGGGGCGATGGTGGCGGCGGCGGCACGGGCCGCCTGCGCGGTGGCGATCACGGGTGAGGTCGTGGCATCCAGCGAGGTCATGCGGCCAGGGTAATCCCCGGCCGCGCCGGGCTCGATGGAGTCCCATCCCCCGAGACGGCTGCGCGTGCCGGCGGCCGGTGGCCGCGGGCTGATTCCCCTACCTGCCCTTGCACCGTTTCCCGGACTCCGCCCGGACCCCTCCTGGGGGCTCCGCCCCAGACCCCGCTCCTCAAACGCCGGAGGGGCTGAGGGATCGCCTCAGACGCCGGCGGCCGTGACCCCGTCCCGCGTCAGTAGGGGTGCACGCCCACCGGGTGGGCCGGGGGTGGGCCGTAGCCTTCGGCCACGCGCTGGTGGTAGGTGGCGCGGTCGATGACTTCCAGGCCGACGATCTCCCACGGCGGGAGCTTCGCCGAGGAGCGGTGTTCGCCCCAGAGGCGCAGGGCGACGGCCGCCGCGTCGTGGAGGTCGCGGGCCTCTTCCCAGTAGCGGATCTCCGCGTGGTCGTCGGCGTAGCGGCTGGTCAGCAGGAAGGGGTGGTCGAAGGCGAGCTGTTCCAGCCCGCGGCGGACCTCGCACAGCGGCGCGGGCTTCCCGGAGACGCTCAGGGTGATGTGCCAGAGGCGGGAAGCGTCCCGGTCCTCCCCGCTCCCACCGACGTCACCGTCCCCGCTGCCGACGCTGGTCAGCGCTCGTCTCACCAGCCGCCTCCTTGTCTGCGCCACGCGTGTCCGCCCCTCACAGTTGACCAGTCCTTGGCTCACCGCGCGGCGGTTTTACCGAACCTCAGCCCTGCAGCAGGACCAGATCGTCGCGGTGGACGACCTCCCGCTCGTACTCCGGTCCGAGTTCCCGCGCGAGCTCGCGCGTGGAACGGCCGAGGAGTTGCGGAAGCTCCTTGGCGTCGAAGTTGACCAGGCCGCGCGCGACCGCCCGGCCGTCGGCCGAGCGCAGTTCCACCGGGTCCCCGGCGACGAAGTCGCCCTCGACCGCGGCGATGCCGGCGGGCAGCAGCGAGCTGCCCCGCTCGGTCACCGCGCGGACGGCGCCCTCGTCCAGTACGAGGTGCCCCTGCGGGGTGGAAGCGTGCTGGAGCCAGAGCAGCCGGTCCGCCGAACGGCGCCCGGTGGAGTGGAAGAGGGTGCCGGTCGCCCGCCCGGCCAGGGCGTCCGCGGCCTGGCTGGACGAGGTCAGGACGACGGGGATGCCCGCCGCCGCGGCGATGCGCGCCGCCTCGACCTTGGTGGCCATGCCGCCGGTTCCGACGCCCGCCTTGCCGACGCTGCCGATGGTGACGTGGGCGATGTCCTCGGGGCCGCGCACCTCGTCGATGCGGCTGGTGCCCGGCTGGGCCGGGTCCCCGTCGTAGAGGCCGTCCACGTCGGAGAGGAGTACGAGGAGGTCGGCGCGGACCAGGTGGGCGACGAGCGCGGCGAGGCGGTCGTTGTCGCCGAAGCGGATCTCGTCCGTGGCGACGGTGTCGTTCTCGTTGACCACGGGCAGGGCGCCCATGGCCAGGAGCTGGTCCAGGGTCCGGTAGGCGTTGCGGTAGTGCGCGCGCCGGCTCGTGTCGTCGGTGGTGAGCAGCACCTGGCCGACGCGTACGCCGTACCGCGCGAAGGAGGCGGTGTAGCGGGCGACGAGCAGGCCCTGCCCGACGCTGGCGGCGGCCTGCTGGCGGGCCAGGTCCGTGGGGCGGCGGCGCAGGCCGAGCGGGGAGAGTCCGGCGGCGATGGCTCCGCTGGAGACCAGGACGATCTCCTTCTCACCGCCGCTGCGGGCCTTGGCCAGTACGTCGACCAGCGCGTCCACCCGGTCGGCGTCGAGTCCGCCGGCCGCCGTCGTCAGGGAGGAGGAGCCGACCTTGACCACGATCCTGCGCGCGTCGAGCACGTCCTGCCTAGCCGCTGACACGTCTGTCCCCTTGACCCTTGCCGAAAATGATCCTGCCCGCTCAATCTACGGGGTGGCCCGGCGTGCCCGCCCTGGGGTTTCAGACCGTGGACGCGCTGCGGGTCTGCTCCGTGTCCCCGGGCCCGGCGGAGGTCCCCGGGATGAGGATCTTGCGGGAGAGGACGTAGGTGAACGGGATGGCCACGACGGCCGCGACCAGCGGGGCGATCTTGGTGTTCAGGCCCGCCCAGGTCACCAGGGCGTACAGGCCGGCGGACTGGATCACGTAGTTCGTGATGTTGGTCAGCGGGAAGAGCAGGAACTTCTTCCACGTCGGCCGGGTCCGGTAGGTGAAGTAGGTGTTCATGAAGAACGAACCGACCATCGCCAGGACGAAGGCGAGGGAGTAGGCCGCGAAGTACGGCATCCACGGGTGCAGGAGCAGGTAGAGGACGAAGAAGGTGGCGGTGTTGACGCCGCCCACCATGGCGAACCGGATGATCTGGCCGAGCTGGGCCTTCCGGTCCGGCTTGTTCGTCGTTTCCGTCATCGGTTCTTCCGTCATCGGTGCCTGCGTGGTCGGTGCCTGCGCGGTCGGTGCCTGCGTGGTCGGTGCCTGCGTGGTCGGTGCCTGCGTGGTCGGTGCCTGCGTGGTCGGTGCCTGCGTGGTCGGTGCCTGCGTCATCAGCTGCTGCGCTCCGCGCCCACGGCCTGGGCCTCGGGCAGCAGCGCGTTGCGGATGTCGGTGGAATTCCGCGGCCCGCCGTGCGACTCCTTCACCAGGAAGTGCGGCCGTCGCTTGGTCTCGTAGTAGATGCGGCCGATGTACTCGCCGATCAGGCCCAACATGATCATCTGGACCCCGCCCAGGCCGACGATGATCGCGACGAGGGTGACGTAGCCCGGGGAGGTCACGCCGTTGGTCATCGCCATGACGGCGATCCACACGGCGTACACCGCCGTCAGGGCCACCAGCGAGACGCCGGCCCAGATGCCGATGCGCAGCGGGCGGTTGTTGAAGGAGATCAGCCCGTCCATGCCGTAGTTCAGCAGGGACCCGAACTTCCACTTCGTCTCGCCGGCCTCGCGCTGCGCGTTGCGGTAGTCGAAGTGGACGGTGTCGAAGCCGATCCAGGAGAAGAGGCCCTTGGAGAAGCGGTTGTACTCGGGCAGCGAGAGCAGGGCGTCCACGGCCGGTCGCGACAGCAGCCGGAAGTCGCCGACGCCGTCGGTGAGCTCCACGTCGACCCACCGGTTGATGCCCCGGTAGTAGAGCCGGCTCAGCGCCGTGCGGAGCTTCTTGTCCCCCTCGCGGGTGCGGCGGGCGATGATCTGGTCGTGGCCCTGCCGGTAGTAGTCGAGCATGGTGGCGATGAGCTCCGGCGGGTGCTGGAGATCCGCGTCCATGATGACCACGGCGTCGCCGGTGGCCTCGCGCAGGCCCGCGAGCATGCCGGCCTCCTTGCCGAAGTTCCGGCTGAAGGAGACGAAGCGGGTCTCTTCGGCGTACTGCGCCGCGATCTTGCGGAGCTTGCCCAGGGTCCCGTCCCGGCTGCCGTCATCGACGTAGCAGACCTCGTACTCGACCGGGAGGGCGTCCAGAACCTTGCGGATCTCCGTGTCGAAGCTGTCGATGACGGCTTCTTCGTTGTAGCAAGGAACTACGACAGACAGCTTCATGAACACTTCCTGCGGTCCGAACGGGTGATTGTCGGCGACCGGACCTGCCACTCACCTCTTCCTTAGAAGTATGCACGGCGGTGGTGGGCCCGCCGGGGGCGAGTGCGGCACGCGGTAGCTTTGACTGGTTAAGCGGAATGAATAAGAGGGATCGAGGTGCACGTGCCTGACGTCTCCGTGGTCGTCATCGTCTACAACGACGCAGAGCGTCTCACGACAGCCGTCCAGTCGGTTTTGGACCAGACTCTGCACGGGGTCGAAGTCGTGATCGTCGACGACTGCAGCAAGGACCGGTCCTACGCGGTCGCCCAGGCGCTCGAAACCGCGCATCCGGGGAGGGTGCGCGCCTTCCGGCTGCCGGAGAACAGCGGGGGCTGCGGCGCCCCGCGCAATCACGGGATCCAGCAGGCCACCGGCACGTACGTGATGTTCCTGGACAGCGACGACGTGCTGGAACGCAACGCCTGCCGCAACATGCTGGACGCCGCCGAGCGGACCGGGTCCGACCTGGTCTCGGGCATGTGCGTCCGGGTCCACCTCGACAACCGTTGGGGCAAGACCACCGAGTGGTACCCGTGGATCTACTCGCGCACCCGCACGCTGGAGTCCATCACCGAGTACCCGGACCTGCTGGTCTACGACACCCTCTCCACGAACAAGTGCTACCGGCGCGCGTTCCTGCTGGAGCAGGGCCTGGAGTTCCCGGTCGGCATCCACTACGAGGACCTGCTCTTCTCCGCGCAGGCCTACGTCGCCGCCCGCCGCATCACGCTCATCCCGAACCACGTGTACTTCTGGAACGTGATCGAGAAGGCCGCGGCGAAGTCGATCAGCAACCGGCGCCACGAGATCGAGAACTTCGTCCACCGGATGGAGATCCACCGCCGCGTCGACGAGCTGCTGGCCGCCAAGGGGCACTCGGAGATCAAGTCCGCGAAGGACGCCAAGTTCCTCAAGCACGACCTGGTGCTGCACCTGCGGGACCTGCAGCTGCTCGGTGACGCCTACCGCCAGGAGTTCGCCCGGCTCGCCAACGGCTACCTGGCCGGCATCGACCCGGCCGCGTACGGACACGTCACCAACCTGCAGGCGATCTGCGCCTACCTGCTCGGCAAGGAGGACTGGGACAACCTCCTCCCGGCCGCCGACGCGATGACCAACAAGGGCCGGCTCACCTCCCCGCTCGCCGAGCGCGACGGGCGCGTCTACTGGTGCGCCGAGCACCTCGACGACGCCGAGGGCCGCCGGATACTGGACGTCACCGACCAGGGCTTCCCGAGCACGCCGCTCACCTCCCTGGCCCTGGGCAACCGCCTCACCTCCTACGAGGACGACGGGCGCGGCACCGTCACCCTGTCCGGCTCCGTCGTGAACCCGCTGGGCCGCATCAGCCCGGAAGCGGAACTGAAGGCCTCGCTCGAATTCCGGGCCCGCCGGCAGATCGGTGTCCGCTCCTTCGTCTTCCCCGTGGCAACCGTGCGCCACGCCGGTGACTCGATCGAGTGGAAGGCCACGGCCGACATCGGCAGCACCGTCCGCCCCCTCGGCATCATCGACGCCGTCTGGGACGTACGCCTGAAGTTGACGGCCGGCGGCTCCCGCCTCACCACCCGCGTCTCCGTCGGCGGGGTGGACCTGGAGAAGGCGGCCCGGCTGCGCGTGCGCCCCCGGCTGACCCGGCTGGTCTCCGACCGCTTCGAGCCGGAGGTCACCAAGAAGGGGAACCTCTCCTACGTCCTGACCGCCCAGGGCGCCGCCGCCGTGCGCACCCAGACGCTGATCAACAGCGCGATGCACGGCAAGGCCGCCGGCGTGGTCAAACGGGGCCTGCGCAAGGCCCTGCGGGCCCGCCGCAACATCAGCTCGGGCGAGCAGAAGGTGAAGGTCTACCACGAGGTCTTCTCGAAGCTGCCGGTCAAGAAGGGCACGGTCGTCTTCGAGAGCCACATGGGCAAGCAGTACAGCGACAGCCCGAAGGCGATCTACGAGGAGATGGTGCGCCAGGGCATCGACTTCGAGCCGATCTGGTCGTACGCGGGCGGCAAGCCCACCGGCTTCCCCAAGGAGGCCACCCTGGTGCGGCGCTGGAGCTGGCCGTACCTGCGCGCGCTGGCGCAGGCCGAGTACTGGATCGACAACCAGGGCTTCCCGCTGGTGCTGGGCAAGCGCCCGGGGACCACGTACATCCAGACCTGGCACGGCTCGGCGCTCAAGCGGATGGGCTTCCACGAGCCCCGCACCAAGGCACAGGACAAGCCCGGACAGCGCCGCTTCCAGGCGGCCGTCGACCGCTTCGACCACTTCCTCATCCGGTCCGAGCACGACGCCCGCACCCTCGCCAAGGGCTTCCGGCTGCGCGACGAGGTACTGCTGCGCACCGGATACCCGCGCAACGACGCCCTGGTCGCGGCCCACCGCGCCGAGGCGGACAGCGGGGAGCGGGTCCGCGGTCCCCTGGCCGGCGAGTTCGGGATCGACCCGGAGAAGGAGGTGCTGCTGTACGCGCCGACCTTCCGGGCGAACGCGGACGGCGCGGTGGAGGGCTTCGAGTTCCCCTTCGACGTGGAGGAGTTCGCCGACCGGCTCGGCGACCGCTTCACGCTGCTGGTGCGCACCCACTACCTCAACAGCGTCAAGCTGCCGCCGTCGGTCGCGGGCCGCGTCATCGACGTGTCCAGGCACCACGACATCACCCCGCTGCTGGCGCTCGCCGACGGGCTGATCACGGACTACTCGTCGGTGATGTTCGACTACGCGGTCCTGGACCGGCCGATGCTGTTCTTCGCGTACGACTACGAGAAGTACGCGACCGACATCCGCGGCACGTACTTCGACCTGAAGGAGAAGGCCCCGGGCCCGGTCGTGGCCACCGCGGACGAACTGCTCCAGGCCGTCGCCGCCTTTGACGAGGCGGACGCCAAGTACGCCGAGGCGCGCCAGCGCTTCCTCGCCGAGTTCGGCGAATACGACCGCGGGGACGCGTCCCGCCGGATCGTCGAGAAGTTCTTCCCCAGGAGCGGCAAGTGAGCCAGCAGACTTCCACCGCACCGGAAGAGGCCGCCGGCGGCCGTGACGTCTTCCTCGTCTCCAACAGCGTGGACGAGCTCGGCGGCGTCACGACCTGGTCGCACCAGATGGCCCGGCTGTTCACCGACCGCGGCCACCGCGTCCACGTCATCGGCATCGCCCCCGTCGCCGAGGAGATCCGCCAGCAGCTGCCGGAGGAACTCCCCTACGCGACGACGACGCTGTACGACGCCCACCCGCCCGCGGCGCGCCGCCTGCACGGCATCAAGGGCCGGCTCAACGCGCCCGAACGGCGCCGCCAGGCGGCCCGCCGGGCGAAGATGCGGGTCAAGGCGGAGGTGCTGAGCGGGCTGCTGCGCGCGGCCCGCCCCGGCGCCGTGGTGATCGTCACGCAGGTCTGGGCGATGGAGTGGGTGGCCCTCGCCGACACCAAGGGGTGCACGGTCATCGGCATGAGCCACGAGTCCTTCGAGGCCAGCCAGAAGTCCACGCGCGGCAACCGCGTCCGCCGCTACTACACGGAGGTCGACCGCATGCTCGTGCTGACCCCCGAGGACGCGGACCTGTGGATCCGCTCGGGCATGGAGAACGTCTCCAGCATGCCGAACCCGCTGCCGTTCATGCCCGGCTCCCCCGCCCCGCGCACCGAGAAGGTCGTGGCGAGCGTCGGCCGCCTCGCCTTCGAGAAGGGCGTGGACCTGCTGCTCGACGCGTGGGCGGACGCCTGCCCGCAGCACCCCGACTGGGTCCTGCGGATCTACGGGGCGGGCGTGGAGGAGGCGACGCTGCGGGCGCACGCCGCCGAGCTCGGCGTGGAGGACTCCGTCCAGTGGATGGGCAGCACCAGCGACGTACTGGGCGCCCTGGGCGGGGCCTCCGTCTTCGCGCAGGCCTCGCGCGCCGAGGGGTTCCCGATCACTCTGCTGGAAGCGATGGCGGCTGGTCTGCCGGTGGCCGCCTTCGACTGCGCGCCGGGCGTCCGCGAGATCGTGCGGCACGGTGAGGACGGGCTGCTGGCCCGGCTCGGCAACACGATGGAGCTGGCCGGGCAGCTGGACCGGCTGATGGCGAACCGCGAACTGCGCGAGCGGCTCGGCGACAGCGCCTTCCGCCACGTGCAGCGGTACTCCAGCGCCGACATCACCGACCGGTGGGAGGAGCTCTTCTCCTTCCTGGAGCGCTGAGCCCAGCGGGCCGAGCCCGGTGAAACGCGTACGAAGCCGCCCGCCCCGGTCGTGTCCGGGGCGGGCGGCTTCGTACGGTCTCAGGTCGGTCCGGGTCCTGACGGGCCGGGTCAGGCCTTGCGGTGGGACTCCCAGCCCGCCCAGGCCGAGGTGATCATCTCGCGCACGTCGTGGCCGGCCTTCCAGCCCAGCTCGGCCGCGATGCGGTCGGCGGAGGCGACGACCTTCGCCGGGTCGCCAGCGCGGCGCGGGGAGACCTCGGGCGCGTAGGCGGCGCCGGTGTGCCCGGTGACCTCGTTGACCAGCTCGACCATCTCGCGGACGGAAACGCCCTCGCCGCGGCCGATGTTGACGGTGAGGTCCTTGTACTCGCCGCTCTCGCCCCACTCCGCGAGCTTGCGGGCCGCCACCACGTGGGCCTCCGCGAGGTCGGCGACGTGGATGTAGTCGCGGACGCAGGTGCCGTCCGGGGTCGGGTAGTCGTCGCCGAAGATGCGGGCGCCCTCACCCTTGTCGAAGCGCTCGAAGATCATCGGCACCAGGTTGAAGACCCCGGTGTCGGCGAGCCCGGCGGTCGCCGCGCCCGCCACGTTGAAGTAGCGCAGGCACGCGGTGGAGATGCCACTGGCCTTGCCCGCGGCGCGCACCAGCCACTCGCCGGCCAGCTTCGTCTCGCCGTACGGGCTCAGCGGCAGGCACGGGGTGTCCTCGGTGACCAGGTCCACGTCCGGCATCCCGTACACGGAGGCCGAGGAGGAGAAGAGGAAGTTGCGGACGCCCGCGGCGGCCACGGCCTGCAGCAGGACCGTGAGGCCGCCCACGTTCTCCTCGTAGTAGTGCAGCGGCTTCTCGACGGACTCGCCGACCTGCTTCTTGCCCGCCAGGTGGACGACGCCGCTGATCCGGTGCCGGGCGAAGGTCTCGTCCAGGAGCCGGCGGTCGAGCACGGACCCGACCACCAGCGGTACGCCCTGCGGGACGCGGTCGGCGTTGCCCGTGGAGAGGTCGTCCAGAACCACGACCTCCTCCCCCGCGAGCAGCATCGCGCGGACGACGTGCGCCCCGATGTAACCGGCACCACCAGTGATCAGAAATGTCATGCGTGTCTCCCGAGTTCTCTCTCTTGCTTCCCGTCCGGCGGCAGCCGGTCCCCCTCTAACGGCGGGTCGAGCGGGCCCGGTGGAGGCGGTTGCGAGCCAGGCTCAGGACCCCCGCGGCACCGGGTGCGATCCGCAGCGCCAGCGATCCGCCGCTCGTGCGGTAGGGCTGCGCCAACAGCACACCGTACCGGCTGCTGGGCAACACCCGCCGGTGAAGCAGGCTGTCGAGGGGGCGCGGGGAGGTGAGCAGGGAGCTCCCGTCGGCGCACTCCACGCTCAGTTTCACGTCCCACGCCTGCATGCCGCGCCGGCCGTCACCGCGCCCGATGCCCGCCAGCGAGGTGAGCCGGAAGGGCAGTTGGGCCGTCCAGTGGCCGCCGCCCGCCGGAGTCAGTTCCACCGGCTCGGTGACCAGCGGCTTCCCCAGGTTGCCCCGGGGCTGGAAGCGCAGCTGGACGGTGCGCGGGCCGGCCTCGGCGAGGCGCCCGTACAGATCGTGCACCTGGATCCGCAGCCCGGAGCAGCCGCTCGGTTCGGCGTCGATGGTCACGGGCAGCTCGGCCGTCACCAGCTCCGCCAGCCCGTCCAGCTCCACCGGCAGCGCGTCGCTCCACACCGGCGCTCCGGTGGGGCCGGTCGCGTACGGGGGCAGCAGGCGCGGCGGGTCGGCTGCGAAGCGGGTCAGCCGCTGGAGGTCGGCGGGGGCGGGCGGCACCGCGGTGGCACGCAGCACCCGTACGATCCAGCGGGCGTGCGCCCCGGCGGCCTCGATGTCGGCGTCGTCGAAGCCGGCGACGTAGTCGCGGGTCAGCGTCCACCAGGCGGCCTGGTACCCGGGGTCCTGGCCGAGCTCGCGCAGGTACATGCGCAGGTCGTACTCGAGGAACTTGACCTGGCAGGCCCGGCCCAGCTCGGGCGAGGACCCGGTGATGATCCGGGAGGCCGCGCGGTGCGCCTCCACGCGCGCGCTCCAGTTGCCGACGTCCTTGCGGTCCAGGGAAATGGACACCTGGGCGGCGTCGCGGCGCACGTGCCACACGTAGACGAGGTCACCGATCACCGCGATGCGGGGGGAGGCGGCCAGCACGCGGGCGGTGAACACGAAGTCCTCGTAGATGAACCGGCCGTCGGGGAAGCGGATCCCGTGCCCGTCCAGGAAGGCCCGCTCGTACAGCTTGTTGACGCAGAGGGTGTCCCGGACCAGCTCCGGCCGGTCCTCCGGCTTGTCGATCACCTCGCCCGGCACGTACAGGCCGGGCACCCAGGGCACGTCGCGGCTCTCGGGCAGCTCACGGCGGACGCAGGAGCCGACCGTGACCGGAGCCCGGTTGTCGACGGCCGCGCGCAGCAGGGCGCCGACCGCGCCGGGGGGCAGGACGTCGTCGCTGTCCAGGAACATGACGTACGGGGCGGTCGCGGCCGCGATGCCGTCGTTGCGGGGGGTGCCGCAGCCCCCGCTGTTCTGCGTGCGGTGCACGACCTTCAGGCGGGGGTGGCGGGCTGCCAGCTCGTCCAGCACCAGTGCGGTGCGGTCGGCGGACGCATCGTTGACCGCGATGACTTCGGCGACAACCGGACCCTGGGCGAGGGCCGAGGAGATGGCCTCGCCCACGAGTTCGGCATCGTTGTACGCGATCACCACAACGGAAACTGTGGGGGTATGGGTGCTCGTCACCCGTGGATCCTAGGCCACAAGAGTAAACGTGGCCTTAAGACCGGCCACCCTTACGGGGCTAAACGGAATCCGCCAGGTGGCCGGGGGGCCGCCGGATGTCCGGCCGGCGCCCCCGTCAGCAGCTCCGTCAGTGGTTCCGTCAGAACGGACGGAACTCGTCGTACTCCTTCTGGACGGAGTCCCGCTCGGCTTCCTTCTCCTTGCGGCGCGTGGTGGCCGGACGCGGCGCCTCCAGACGGTGGTCCTCACCGCGGCGGCCCAGCATCTCGGCACCGGCCATCATGGTCGGCTCCCAGTCGAAGACGACCGCGTTGTCGTCGGAGCCGATGGCGACGCCGTCACCCGCACGGGCACCGGCCTTCTTCAGCGCCGCCTCGACGCCGAGGCGGTTGAGGCGGTCGGCGAGGTAGCCGACGGCCTCGTCGATGTTGAAGTCGGTCTGGCGGACCCAGCGCTCCGGCTTCTCGCCGCGCACGCGGTACACGTCCTCGGCCTCGTCGTAGGTGATGGTGAAGCCCGAGTCGTCCACGGCCTTCGGACGGATGACGATGCGGGTCGCCTCCTCCTTCGGCTTGCGGGCGCGGAACTTCGCGATGACCTCGGCGAGGAAGTAGGACAGCTCCTTCAGGCCGGTGCGGTCGACCGCGGAGACCTCGAAGACCTTGTACCCGCGGGCCTCCAGGTCCGGGCGGACCATCTCGGCGAGGTCCTTGCCGTCGGGGATGTCGACCTTGTTGAGGACGACGAGGCGCGGGCGCTTCTCCAGGCCGCCGCCGTAGAGCTTGAGCTCCTCTTCGATGGCGTCGAGGTCGGCGAGCGGGTCACGGTCGGACTCCAGGGTGGCGGTGTCCAGGACGTGCACGAGGATCGAGCAGCGCTCGACGTGGCGCAGGAACTCCAGGCCGAGGCCCTTGCCCTGGCTGGCGCCCGGGATCAGGCCCGGGACGTCGGCGATCGTGTAGACCGTCGAGCCGGCGGTGACGACGCCCAGGTTCGGGACGAGGGTGGTGAAGGGGTAGTCGGCGATCTTCGGCTTGGCCGCGGAGAGCACCGAGATCAGCGAGGACTTGCCGGCGCTCGGGAAGCCGACCAGCGCCACGTCGGCGACGGTCTTGAGCTCCAGGACGACGTCGCCGCCGGTACCGGGGACGCCGAGGAGCGCGAAGCCGGGTGCCTTGCGGCGCGCGGAGGACAGCGCGGCGTTGCCGAGGCCGCCGCGGCCGCCTTCGGCAGCCACGTAGGTGGTGCCCTGGCCGACGAGGTCGGCGAGGACGTTGCCCTCCTTGTCGAGGACGACGGTGCCGTCCGGCACGGGCAGGATGATGTCCTGGCCGTCCTTGCCGGAGCGGTTGTCGCCCGCGCCGGGCTGGCCGTTGGTGGCCTTGCGGTGGGGGCTGTGGTGGTACTCCAGCAGGGTGGTGACCGCCTGCTCCACCACGAGGATGACGTCGCCGCCACGGCCGCCGTTGCCGCCGTCGGGGCCGCCGAGCGGCTTGAACTTCTCCCGGTGAACGGAGGCGCAGCCGTGGCCCCCGTTACCCGCGGCGACATGCAATTCGACGCGGTCCACGAAGGTGGTCATGGGTGTTCCTCCAGATACATACGGGAATGTCCCGGGCAGGCCTTGCTGCCCATTAAACGTGTCTATGTGACAACGCGCCGAGGGCGGACCTCTCTTCCCGGCTTTCGCCGGGAAGAGCTGAGATCCGCCCTCGGGATGTTTCGGACTACTGATTCAGCAGAAGCTGAGATCAGGCAGCCGGAACGATGTTGACGACCTTGCGGCCACGGTGCGTGCCGAACTGGACCGAACCGGCCTGCAGCGCGAACAGCGTGTCGTCGCCACCACGACCGACACCCGAACCCGGGTGGAAGTGGGTGCCGCGCTGGCGAACGAGGATCTCACCAGCGGAAACGACCTGACCGCCGAAGCGCTTCACGCCGAGCCGCTGAGCATTGGAATCGCGCCCGTTCCGGGTGGACGATGCGCCCTTCTTGTGTGCCATGTCTCAGTCCCTCTTACTTCGCAGCCGCGGGGATACCGGTGACCTTGATCGCCGTGTACTGCTGGCGGTGACCCTGGCGACGGCGGTAGCCGGTCTTGTTCTTGTAACGCAGGATGTCGATCTTGACGCCCTTGTGGTGGTCCACGATCTCAGCCGTGACCTTGACGCCGGCCAGGACCCACGGGTCGCTGGTCACGGCTTCGCCGTCGACAACGAGCAGGGTCGAGAGCTCGACCGTGTCGCCAACCTTGGCGGTGGGAATCTTGTCAACCTCAACGATGTCGCCGACAGCAACCTTGTGCTGGCGACCACCGCTGCGCACGATGGCGTACACGCGGATCTCTCTCTCACTCGGGGCGGATACTCCTGAAGCCAGCCGCTCAGGCAGGAACCACCGCGAGGCGGGACCACACCGATCCGGATTGGACGAGCGGCCTCTCCCGCACGTGGTGCTCAGCGGGAGGAAGGTGCTCAGGAGTGCGGCACGCTTTAAACGTAATCGTCTAAGACATGCCGACGGTCTAGGTTACGGGGCCGGTTCCAGAGGGTCAAACCGGGCCCGGGGGGCTGTGGGCCCCGCCACACGGCGGGGCCCACAGCCTGCGAGCGGATCAGGCTTCGGTCGGAGCCGAGACGGAGGGCAGCGTCTGCTGCTCGGCCGCCGCGGTCTTCTTCGTCGCCCGCTTCGCCACGGTCTTCTTCGCGGCCGTCTTGGCCGTCGCCGCCTTCTTCGCGACGGTCTTCTTGGCGGCCGTCGCCTTCTTGGCCGGGGCCTTCTTCGCCGCGGTCGTCGTCGCCTTCTTGGCGGCCGTCTTGCGGACCGCCTTCTTGGCCGGAGCCGCCGGGGCGGCCTCCTCCACGACGGCCTCGGCCGGGGTCTCCACCGGGGCCTCGACGACCAGCACGGCCGCCTCGGCGCCCGCCGGGGAACCGGCCGGTGCGGTGGCCTTACGGGTGGCACGGCGGCGCGGACGGGCCGGCGCGGCCTCGGCCACGGGCTCGGCCTGGACCTCGGCCGGGGCCTCCACGACGACCGGCGCCGGCTCGGCCTCGGGCTCCGCCTCGGCCACGGGGGCCGTCACGACCGGCTCCGCAGCCGGGGCCACCTCGGCCGGGGCGCCCGCCGGAGCGGTCGCCTTCCGGGTGGCACGCCGGCGGGTGCGGCCCTTGGGGGCCTCCTCCGCCACCGGCTCCGCGACGACGACGGCCTCGGGTGCCTCGACGACCTCGGCGACGACCGCCACCTCGGGCTCGACGGCCTCGACGACCTCGGCCACCGGCTCGGCCACGGGGGCCGCGGCCGCCGGGGTCCGGTCCACCGCACCGCGCGGGGCGCCCGCCGGAGCGGTCGCCTTGCGGGTGGCGCGGCGGCGGTTGCGGCGGCCGTTCACTCCGGCAGCGGCCTCGGCCTCGGCCGGGCTGCTGTAGAGCTCCTCGTCGGCGACGAAGGAGGGCTCGGGCAGCGCGACGGGGGCGGCGGCCTCGGCAGCCACCTCCTCCTCGGACTCGACCTCGTAGACATCGCCCTCGGCGGTCTCCACGGCCTCGATCTCGTGGTCGTGCTCGTGCCCGCCGTCGCGACCGCCGCGACGCTTGGAGCGCTTGCCGTTGCCACCGCCGCCGACCACGGTCGGGGTCTCCATGTGCACGATCACACCGCGCCCGTTGCAGTGGACGCAGGTCTCGGAGAAGGACTCCAGCAGACCCTGGCCCACCCGCTTGCGGGTCATCTGGACCAGACCCAGCGAGGTGACCTCGGCCACCTGGTGCTTGGTGCGGTCACGGCCCAGGCACTCCAGCATGCGCCGCAGGACCAGGTCGCGGTTGGACTCCAGGACCATGTCGATGAAGTCGATGACCACGATGCCGCCGAGGTCGCGCAGCCGCAGCTGGCGCACGATCTCCTCGGCCGCCTCCAGGTTGTTCCTGGTGACGGTCTCCTCGAGGTTGCCGCCCTGACCGGTGAACTTGCCGGTGTTGACGTCGATGACGATCATCGCCTCGGTCTTGTCGATCACAAGCGAACCGCCCGAGGGCAGCCACACCTTGCGGTCGAGCGCCTTGGCGAGCTGCTCGTCGATCCGGTACGTCGCGAAGACGTCCACCTCGGAGGTCCAGCGCGACAGCCGGTCGGCCAGGTCCGGGGCCACGTGGTTCACGTAGCCGTGGATGGTCTCCCAGGCGGTGTCGCCGCTGACGATGACCTTCGTGAAGTCCTCGTTGAAGATGTCGCGCACGACGCGGACGGTCATGTCCGGCTCGCCGTACAGCAGGCTCGGCGAAGAGGTCGAGATCTGCTTCGCCTTCTTCTGGATGTCCTCCCACTGGGCCTGCAGACGCTCGACGTCACGGCGCAGCTCGTCCTCGCTCGCGCCCTCGGCGGCGGTGCGCACGATGACGCCCGCGTCCTCGGGGACGATCTTCTTGAGGATGGTCTTCAGACGCGCGCGCTCGGTGTCGGGCAGCTTGCGGCTGATGCCGGTCATCGAGCCCTCGGGCACGTAGACCAGGTAGCGGCCGGGCAGCGAGACCTGGCTGGTCAGGCGGGCGCCCTTGTGGCCGATCGGGTCCTTGGTGACCTGCACCAGGACCGACTGGCCGGACTTGAGGGCGGACTCGATGCGGCGCGGCCCGTTGGCCATGCCGAGCGCCTCGAAGTTGACCTCACCGGCGTACAGGACCGCGTTGCGGCCCTTGCCGATGTCGATGAAGGCGGCCTCCATCGACGGCAGCACGTTCTGGACCTTGCCCAGGTAGACGTTGCCGACGTACGAGGTGGCTTCTTCCTTGTTGACGTAGTGCTCGACGAGCACGTCGTCCTCGAGGACACCGATCTGGGTGCGCTCGCCGGACTGGCGGACGACCATCACGCGCTCGACGGCCTCGCGGCGCGCCAGGAACTCGGCCTCGGTGATGATCGGGACGCGGCGGCGGCCCTGCTCACGGCCCTCGCGGCGGCGCTGCTTCTTCGCCTCCAGACGGGTCGAGCCCTTGATGGACTGGACCTCGTCGGAGGAGGTGGACAGGGCCTCGGAGCGCTCGCGCGCCGGACGCGGCTCGCGGACCTTGACGACGGTGCGCACACCGTCGTCCTCGCCCGCATCGGCGTCGGTACCACCGTCACCGCTGCGACGGCGACGGCGACGGCGACGACGGCTGGAGCTGGAGCCGAGGGCCCCGTTCTCCTCGTCCTCATCGGCCTCTTCCTCGTCGGCCTCCTCGGCGGACTCGGTCTCGGCCTCCTCCTCGGCGGACTCGTCGAGGTCGGCGGCCTCACCACGACGGCGACGGCGGCCACCGCGGCGGCGACGGCGCGACGGGCGGTCGCCCGACTCGTCGAAGTCCTCCTCGGACCCCTCGAGCTCGGTGCTCTCGGCCTCTTCCTCGACCAGCTCCACGTCGGCCAGCGAGACCGGGCCGGACGGCGCGGCGGCGGCCGGAGCCGGGGCGGCGGGCGCGGCGGTCTCGGCGGCGCCACGACCGCGGCGGCGGCGACGGCCGGCCGGCTGCGCGGCGGGGGCCTGGGTGACCTCGGCCTCGACCTCGGCCTCGACGAGCTCGATCTCCTCTTCCTCGGCCTCCTCGGCCGGGGCTGCCGCAGCGGCGGCCGCGGCCATCATGGCCGCGGTCTCCGGGGTCTGGAACATCGGCTCGGCGAAGACCGGAGCCTGGAACACGGCGACGGCGGGACGCGCGGCCCGGCGGCCACCCCTGGACGGGGCCGGCGCGGCGGGCGCCTCGGCCTCGGCGGCGGGGGCCACGGGCTGCGCGGCGGCGGCCGGAGCGGTGGTGGAACGGGTGGCGCGGCGGCGGCCGCCGCGCTTCGGGGAGTCCACGGCGTCGGCGACGGTGACGGTGGCCTTGGCGGCGGCGACCGGAGCCGCGGCGGGAGCCTCCTCCACGACGGCCTCGGCAGCGGGCGCCTCGGGGGCGGTCACGGCGCGGGTGGCACGGCGGCGGGCACGGGGGGCCGGAGCGGCGGACTCCTCCGCGGCCGGAGCGGCCACGGGGGCGGCGGCCGCGACGGCCGGAGCCTCGGCGACCGCGACGGGCGCGGCCTCGGCGACGGGCACCTCAGGAGCCGTCACGGCGCGGGTCGCACGACGGCGGGTACGGGCCGGGGCGGCGGCGGGAGCGGGCTCCTCCTCCACCACGGCAGCGACGGCGACGGGCGCGGCCTCGGCGGCAGGCGCCTCGGGAGCGGTCACGGCGCGGGTCGCACGACGACGGGTACGGGCCGGGGCGGCGGCCGGAGCAGCCGGCTCCTCCTCCACCACGGCAGCGGACGCGACGGGCGCGGCCTCGGCGGCGGGCACCTCGGGATTGGTCACGGCGCGGGTCGCACGACGACGGGCACGGGGCGCCGGGGCGGCGGACTCCTCCGCGGCCGGAGCGGCCACGGGGGCGGCGGCCGCGACGGCCGGAGCCTCGGCGACCGCGACGGGCGCGGCCTCGGCGACGGGCACCTCAGGAGCCGTCACGGCGCGGGTCGCACGGCGACGGGTACGGGCCGGGGCGGCGGCCGGAGCGGCCTCCTCGGCGGGTGCCGCTGCCACGGGAGCGGGAGCGGCCTCGGCGGCGGCCACCGCACCACCGGGGGGACCGGCGGGCCGGGACGCGGCACGCCGGCGCCTGCGCGGAGGCAGGTTGTCGCTCGGGCTGCCACTGTCGGCGGCGGTGTTGTTGCTGTCGTTTTCGTTGTTGAGCATGCGGGGTTTCTCCCGTCACGCTCCCGGGCGCCGCGGCTGACTTCCGGTCCGGCACGGCTCCGCACAATGAGAGCGGGGCCGGCCTCCGGGGCGCGTTCGCCACACGGGAGCTCAGTTCAATGGCCGCCGGTTCCGTACGTGGTAGTTCGTACGGCCTGGCGGAAGTCTTCAGGTCTGTGCGCGGCCCGACCCAGGTGGCTCCCGAGTCCCAGGGCTGCGCGACGACGACGATCCCTACGCGGCGGGACCTTCCGGCGCCTTCGCGTCGGCGGCTACGGCCACCGTGGGTGGGGCGGCCGTGACAGCCTCGCGGTCGGGCGCGAGCGGGTCGGTCACCGTGCCGGACTCCTCATCGAAGAGCCCCTGCGCCAGCCTGGTCACCGCAGCGGGGACCGGCGGCGTTAGGTCGGCCACGGTTCGGAGACCGGACAGGACGTCGTCGGGTCGCACGGCAGGTGTCAGATGCCGAACAACCAGCCGCAGTATCGCACAAGCATTGTCCAGGGGCCTATCAGCCGGGGCGGTGGCCGATGCGGGAACCACTTCCAGACTGACCACGGCGCCGCGCGTGTCGAAGGTCCGCATGCCGTTCTTGGTGCGGCGCTGGACCTCCACGGCCTCCGCCGCGAGGAAGGCCTCCACGGCCCGTACGGCGTCCGCGGGGTCCACGCCGTCCAGGCGCAGCTCCCACACGGAGGCCGTCAGCCGCTCGGCGAGACCGGAGGTGTGGGCCTCCACGGCGTCGATGATGTCGAGGCCGACGGGCATCGACTCGTCGAGCAGCTCGCGCAGCTTCGCGGGGTCGCGGGGCTCGGCGAGGGCGATCTCGAGGTACTCGGCCTCGCTGCCGGTCCCGGTCGGGGCGGCGTTCGCGTACGAGACGCGGGGGTGCGGGGTGAAGCCGGCCGAGTACGCCATGGGGACCTCGGAGCGGCGCAGGGCCCGCTCGAAGGCGCGCTGGAAGTCACGGTGGCTGGTGAACCGGAGGCGGCCGCGCTTGGTGTAGCGCAGGCGGATGCGCTGCACTACAGGTGCGGGAGGCGGGCCTTCGGGCTGTCGCTTGCCCAGTGGTTCATCTCCTTGTGCGGGGCTCCGCGGCTCGCGCGTCACCCTGATGTCTGTGGGGCCTGCCGGCCACGCCGTGCCCTCCGGCTCACCCCTGCTCGCGCAGGGAGATCTCGGGGGCGGGCGTGTCGCCTGCGGCTGTGTTACTACCCAGAGTACGCGCCCGTGACCTCGGCGGTTCCCCGGCCGGCTCCCCGAACAGCGCCCGCCGTACGTCGGCCCGCGCCTCGCGCACCGCGAGGCGGGAGGTCCGCCACACCTCGCGGACGACCTGGCCGGCCGGGGCGAGGACGTGCCGGTGGGCGGCGCGGGCCGCCCGGCCGGTGGCGGCCCGCGCCGCACGGACGGCGTTCGCGGCCGGGGTGAGCACGTGCCGGCGCAGCCAGCCCGCGGGCCTGACCACGAGCCAGCGCCACAGCCACACGAGTCCGCGCCCCAGCGCCCGGCTCACGCGCCCCGCGAGGTGCCAGGCACTGACGAGCAGCCGCCCGAGCGGTGCGAGCACGTACGCGTACAGCGCCCGCCCGGCGGGCGCGAGGAGGTACCGGTACGCGCCGACCGCCCCGGGCCGTACGGCGTACCGCCACAGCGCGACCCACGGCCACACGAACAGGGCCCGCCCCAGCCACGCGGCCACGGCCCCGCCGCCGCGCGCCAGCCGGGCCACCGCCTGCGCGGCGGGCACGAGCACGTACCGCCACAGCCCCACCCACGGCCAGACGAACACGGCCATGAGTGCGCGCGGCACGAACCAGGCGACCGCGCTCCCGACGGGGGCGAGCACGTGGACGTACAACCCAACGGCCGCAGGACGCACCACGACCCGGTACGCACCGACGAGCAGCCAGGCGGTCCCCGCCGCGACGGGCTTGAGCAGGTACCGCAGCAGCCCGCTCCCGCCGGGCACGAGGACGTGGCGCCAGAGCCCGACCCAGGGCCACACGAACACCACCATCACCAGGGCCCACACGACCCACGCGACGCCCTTGGCCAGGGGAAGGAGCAGATACCGGCCCAGCCCGCGCAGCGTCCATGCGAGCGCGTCACCCAACGGCCGCAGCAGGTACGTCCCCACGGCCCGGCCCAGCCACACGACCGCGTGCCCGACGGGACGGAACACGTACGCGTCCACGGCCCCGGCGATCCACAGGATCCCCCTCCCGGCGGGGAGGAGGAGGTACGAGCGCACGGCCCGCCCCAGCCACGCCAGCCCCTGCCCGGCGGGCACGAACGCGTACCGCCACAGCCCCACCCACGGCCACACGAACACCAGCTTCAGCAGGACGGCCAGCGCCCGCCCCAGCCCCCGCAACACCGGCCGCACGGCCCGCTCGTGGAACCAGTGCAGCCCCCGCCCGGCCGGCCCGAGCACCCGCCGGTTGAGCATCCGCCCGAAGGCGACGAGGAGGTCCCACACCACCCGCACGGGCAGCACGACCAGCACCGCCACGACCTTCACGGGTACCCGGACGACCCCCACCAGACAGCCGTCACCCTGCGGCACCGACTGCGACTTCTCCAGTTCCATGCCGCTAAGGACACACCACACCCCCAAGCCGTTGCGCCGGGGGCGCCTTTCAGTCGATGGATCCGGGATCGGCCAGCCATTGCGCGCTGAGTTCGGTGACACCGGCGATCGTGTCGAAGTCACGGTCGTAGTGCAGCACCGTGAGTCCGTGCGCCCGTGCTGTGACCGCGACCAACAGATCGGTGCCGCTCGCGGAGCGATGGGTACCCCGCTGCGCCAACGCCTCCTGCAGATCGAGGATCTGCTGCCAGCCGTCCCCGGGTACCGGGCGCCAGCCGAACAGGTCACGCAGCTGAGCCTTGGTCCGCTGGTAGTCCTGCGCCGATCGCGCCGAGAAGAGCATCTCGAACTCGGTCGGCTCGCAGAGCGAGATACGTCCGGCTTTCAGGGTCTCGACCCAACTTTCGCGAACGCCGGGGCGAAGGATCCGCCCCGCAGCGGACTTGTCGATCAAGAACTGCTGTCCGGTCATTCAGCGCCACGCCTCGTCTTCGAAGCCCGGCTCGGTGAGTGCGTCGAACGCGCCCTCGTCAGCCAGAGCGATGAGCTTCTCCAGTGCACGCTCACGACGCAGCCGTGCTCCTATTTCCTCGAGCGCCGCGTTGACCGTGTCCTTCTTCGTGGTGGTACCCAGAGCCTCCATCGCCAGCGCGAGGGCTTCCTCGTCGATGTCGATCACCGTCTTGGCCATGCCGGCCACCTCCTGGCAGCAGATGTGGAGTATTCCTCCACGCACTCCCCCAGGATATCCGCTCACGTCAATCGCAGGAACGATAATCCAGCGGTCGAATGAATATGCCCCCTACCGATCCCGGTGGGGGGCATAGACGGGGCGGGCTCAGCCCGAGGTCACTTCACGACCGTGAGAGGCAGCAGCTTCTTGCCCGTGGGACCGATCTGGATACTCGTGTCCAGCTGAGGGCACACCCCGCAGTCGAAGCACGGGGTCCAGCGGCAGTCCTCGACCTCGGTTTCGTCGAGGGCGTCCTGCCAGTCCTCCCAGAGCCATTCCTTGTCCAGGCCGGAGTCGAGGTGGTCCCAGGGGAGCACTTCCTCGTAGGTGCGCTCGCGGGTCGTGTACCAGGCCACGTCCACCCCGTGCGCGGGCAGCGTCTTTTCGGCCGCCTCCATCCAGCGGTCGTAGCTGAAGTGCTCGCGCCAGCCGTCGAAGCGGCCGCCGGACTCGTACACGGCGCGGATGACGTCGCCGACGCGGCGGTCGCCGCGGGACAGCAGGCCCTCGACGACGCCGGGCTTGCCGTCGTGGTAGCGGAAGCCGATGGAGCGGCCGTACTTCTTGTCCCCGCGGAGCTTGTCGCGGAGCTTGCCGAGGCGGGCGTCCGTCTCCTCCGCCGACAGCTGCGGCGCCCACTGGAAGGGGGTGTGCGGCTTCGGCACGAATCCGCCGATCGACACCGTGCAGCGGATGTCGTTCTGGCCGGAGACCTCGCGGCCCTTGGCGATGACGTTGACCGCCATGTCGCCGATCTGGAGGACGTCCTCGTCGGTCTCGGTCGGCAGGCCGACCATGAAGTACAGCTTCACCTGGCGCCAGCCGTTGCCGTACGCCGTGGAGACCGTCCGGATCAGGTCCTCTTCCGAGACCATCTTGTTGATGACCTTGCGCATCCGCTCGGAGCCGCCCTCGGGGGCGAAGGTCAGACCGGAGCGGCGGCCGTTGCGGGTCAGCTCGTTGGCCAGGTCCACGTTGAAGGCGTCCACGCGGGTCGACGGGAGGGACAGGCCCACCTTGTCGTCCGTGTAGCGGTCGGCCAGGCCCTTGGCGATGTCCGCGATCTCGGTGTGGTCCGCGGAGGAGAGGGAGAGGAGGCCGACCTCCTCGAAGCCCGTCGCCTTGAGGCCCTTCTCCACCATCTCGCCGATGCCGGTGATGCTTCGCTCCCGCACGGGGCGCGTGATCATGCCGGCCTGGCAGAAACGGCAGCCGCGGGTGCAGCCGCGGAAGATCTCCACGGACATGCGCTCGTGGACGGTCTCGGCGAGCGGGACCAGGGGCTGCTTGGGATAGGGCCACTCGTCGAGGTCCATGACCGTGTGCTTGGACACGCGGTACGGGACGCCCGACTTGTTCGGGGCGACGCGGGCGATGCGGCCGTCGGGCAGGTAGTCGACGTCGTAGAAGCCCGGCACGTAGACCTGGCCGGTCTTCGCGAGACGGAAGAGGACCTCTTCGCGTCCGCCCGGGCGGCCCTCGGCCTTCCACGTGCGGATGATCTCGGTCATGTCGAGGACGGCCTGCTCGCCGTCGCCGATGATCGCGCAGTCGATGAACTCGGCGATCGGCTCGGGGTTGAAGGCCGCGTGGCCGCCCGCGAGCACGATGGGGTGGTCGACCGTACGGTTGCGGGCCTCCAGCGGGATGCCCGCGAGGTCGAGCGCCGTCAGCATGTTGGTGTAGCCGAGCTCGGTGGAGAAGGAGAGCCCGAACACGTCGAAGGCCCCGACCGGACGGTGGGAGTCGACGGTGAACTGCGGCACCTTGTGCTCGCGCATCAGCTCTTCGAGGTCCGGCCAGACGCTGTAGGTGCGCTCCGCGAGCACGCCCTCGCGCTCGTTCAGCACTTCGTAGAGGATCATGACGCCCTGGTTGGGGAGTCCGACCTCGTACGCGTCCGGGTACATCAGCGCCCAGCGGACGTCGGTGCTCTCCCAGGGCTTGACCGTGGAATTGAGCTCACCGCCGACGTACTGGATCGGCTTCTGGACGTACGGAAGCAGGGCTTCGAGCTGAGGGAAGACCGACTCGGTCATCACGCGACTTTCGTGAAGCGGGCAGGGGGCGACTCTCAAGCGTACCCCGGGCCCCGGCCGCCCCCCGCCCGCAAGATCAGCCGCGCAGGGCCAGCGCGGGCGCCGCTGCCGCCGCCCACACCTGGGGCAGCTCCCGCTCGCGGCGCTCGGCCAGCGCCTCCTCGCGGGCGTAGAGCAGGCCCCAGGTGAAGGCGGACTCCCCCGCGCCCGCCGCCTGGACGGCGAGGGCGCGCAGGGCGTCGCGGGCGACCACGCTGTCCTGGTGGTCGCCGAGCAGGGTCTGGACCGACTTCACCGCCCTGGCCAGGCGCCGTGCGGGTTTGCCGAGGGCCGGGGCCGCGGCCTCCGCCGCGTAGCGGGCGCGCTTGGCCGCCTTGCGGGCCTCGTGCAGGGCCAGGTCGAGCTCCTGGCCGGGGTCCAGGGCGAGCGCGCCTTCGACCCGGACGGCGAGGCGTTCCCAGTCGCCGAGGACCGCCGCGGGCAGGGAGGTTTCGGCGGGCCGGGCGGCGGCCTTGAGCAGCGGCGGGTCGGCCAGCAGGGCGTCGAGGGCGTTCAGCAGGGCCAGGTGGCGCCGGCTGTCGAGGGCGGCCAGGGCCGCGCGGCGCGAGCCGGTGCGGCGGGCCGTGTTCCAGACCTTGAGGCGGCCGCGGACCGGGCCCAGCAGCAGGGTCCGCGGGAGTTCGTCGAGCCGGGTCTGGATCCGTTCCAGCAGTACTTCCCGGTCGCGGTCGACGCCGAGCTCGGCGGCGAGCCAGCGCAGTTCCTCGCCGATGGGGCCGGTCTCGGCGGGGTCCAGGATCCGGCGGTAGGTCTTGAAGGCGCTGCGCAGCCGCCTGGTGGCGACCCGCATCTGGTGGACGGAGTCGGGCAGGCCGCGGCGTACGGCGGGGTCCTGGCTGATCAGGGTGGTGCGCTGTTCGCGCAGGTACGCGAGGACGTACGCGCCCGCGGTGCCCTCCGGGCCGCCGCCCAGGACGGGTGGCGCGGGTTCGGCGGAGGTCTCGGCGAGCGCCCGGGCGAGCTTCGAGGGGGCGGCGGAGACGTGGAGGCCGGCTTTGCGGAACGTCTTCTCCACGGCATCGAGGAGTGCCGGGTCGGCCCCGTCGGCGAGTTCCACCTCGACCTCGGTCCAGGCGGCGGTGACGTCCTCGCGCTCGGCCAGGACCGCGTCGGTGGACAGCTCCGCGAGGAGGAGGCCCTGGGCGTCGAGGAGGTGGCTGACCTTGCGCGAGGACACCAGCCTGACCTGTGGTTCCAGGGCGGTGTCCCGGACCCTGGAGCGCAGCAGTTCGGTGAGGGCGGCCGGGACGGTGTCGCTGAGGGCGGCGGTGATCTCGTCGCGCACGCCCGGGGAGACGGGCAGTTTGAGGTGCCAGCCCGCGTCCTTGCCGCCGGTGCGGCGGCGCAGGGTGAGTCCGTCGGCAGCGAGGCGCTGGTCGGGGGTGTCGTAGTAGACGGCGTCGAGGTCGACCGTGCCCTGGTCGGTGACGGCCGCGATGGCGGCCGTGCCCGTCAGGTCCGGCACCCCGCGCCGTCCGGCCTTGTTGCTCCTGAACTCGAATTTGCGCTCGATCTCGCGCTTCGTGTCCGCCATGGATCGAACGTAGTCCTGTACGGATCACGGCGGGAAGGGAAACGGGAGGTGCGGCGGAAAACCGGTTCCGGAACCGATGGATCAGGCCGACATCGGCCGCTGCACCCTGATCGACTGGAGCAGTCCGATGGCCACCCACACGGCGAACATCGACGATCCTCCGTAGGACACGAACGGCAGCGGGAGCCCGGCCACGGGCATGATCCCGAGGGTCATGCCGATGTTCTCGAAGGCCTGGAAGGCGAACCAGGCGATGATCCCGGCGCACACGATGGTCCCGTACAGCTCGGTGGTCTCGCGGGCGATGACGCAGGCCCGCCAGAGGATGACGCCGAGCAGGACCAGGATCAGCCCGGCGCCGACGAAGCCCAGTTCCTCGCCGGCCACCGTGAAGACGAAGTCGGTCTGCTGCTCGGGCACGAACTGGCCGGTGGTCTGGGAGCCGTGGAAGAGCCCGGAGCCGGTCAGGCCGCCGGAGCCGATGGCGATGCGCGCCTGGTTGGTGTTGTAGCCGACGCCGGCCGGGTCGAGTTCGGGGTTGGCGAAGGCCGCGAAGCGGTTGATCTGGTACTCGTCGAGGATGCCGAGCTGCCAGATCAGGATGGCGCCGGCCGCGCCCGAGCCCAGCAGGCCCAGCACCCAGCGGTTGGAGGAGCCGGAGGCCAGCAGGGCGCCGAGCACGATGACGACCATGACCATGACGGAGCCGAGGTCGGGCATCAGCATGATGATGCCCATCGGGGCGGCCGCCAGGCACAGCGCCTTGACCACGGTGCGGTGGTCGGGGTGGGTGAGGTCGCCCGCGTCGACCCGGGCGGCGAGCAGCATGGCCATGCCCAGGATGATCGTGATCTTCACGAACTCGGAGGGCTGGAGCGAGAAGCCGCCGCCGATGACGATCCAGGCGTGGGCGCCGTTGATGGTGGCGCCGAGCGGGGTGAGCACGGCGAGGATCAGCAGGACGGAGAGCCCGTACAGGATCGGTACGGCGCCGCGCAGGGTGCGGTGGCCGAGCCAGACGGTGGCGATCATCAGCACGAGGCCGATGCCGGTGTTCATGGCGTGCCGGAAGAGGAAGTAGTACGGGTCCCCGTTGTTCAGCGAGGTCCGGTTGCGGGTCGCCGACCACACCAGCAGGGCGCCGATGAGGGAGAGGGCCAGCGCGGAGAGGAGTATCGGCCAGTCGAGCCGGCGCACCACGGAGTCGCGGGCGGTGAGCTTGGCCATCGCTCCCCGCTCCGGCGCGTACCGGGATACGGAGAACTTGTTCGCGGTCTGCATCAGGGTTCAGTCCTGCCGTGCTGCGGGCGGGGCGGGCGGCCCGGCGAGCGGGGGCGGCGCCAGGTCTTCCGGGGACGGGGGCACGTACGGCTTGATCGCGGGCGAGTCGATGGAGCCGTCGGCCTGGATGGTGGGGAGCTTGGCTTCGGGGCGCAGCAGCAGGGCGGCCTTCGGGTCCTGTTTGCCTGCCATGTCGAGACCGTAGATGGCGTTGTAGACGTTGCGGACGGCGGGGCCGGAGGCTCCGGAGCCGGTGCCGCCCTGGGAGATCGTCATGACGATGGTGTAGTCGTCGGTGAAGGTGGCGAACCAGGAGGTGGTCTGCTTGCCGTAGACCTCGGCGGTACCGGTCTTCGCGTGCATCGGGATCTGCTTCTGCGGCCAGCCGCCGAAGCGCCAGGCGGCGGTGCCCCGGGTGGCGACGCCTTCCAGGGCGGCGACCATCTTCTGCCGGGTGACCTCGGTCATCGGGAGCCTGCCGTGGGCCTGCGGCTTGATCTCCTCGATGTGCTTTCCGTCGGCGCTGACGATGGCCTTGCCGATGGTGGGGTTCCACATGGTGCCGCCGTTGGAGATGGCCGCGTAGATGGTGGCCATCTGGATCGGGGTGACGAGGGTGTCGCCCTGGCCGATGGAGTAGTTGACGGCGTCACCGGCGCGCATGAGGTTGCCTTCGAGGCAGTTCTCGTAGGAGAGCAGCTCGACGTAGGTGCCGCCCTTCTTGCCGGTTTTGCACCAGCCGTCCTTGTTGGCCTCCCAGAACCGCTGCTTCCACTCGCGGTCGGGGACCCGGCCCTTCTCCTCGCCCGGCAGGTCGATGTGGGTCTCGGCGCCGAGGCCGAACTGGTGGGCGGTCTTGTAGAAGATCTGCGCCGGGTTCTTCTTCGGCTTGAGCCCGCCGTCCTTGAGCCATTCCTTGTGGCCCAGTGCGTAGAACACGGTGTCGCAGGAGACTTCGAGGGCCCGGCCGAGGGTGATCGAGCCGTGTCCCTGGGACTCGAAGTTCTTGAACACCTGGCCGCCGATGGAGTACGAGCTCGGGCAGGGGTAGTTGCCGTCGAACTCGTATCCGGCGTTGACCGCGGCCGCGGTCGGGATGACCTTGAAGATGGAGCCGGGGGCGGCCTGGCCCTGGATGGCCCGGTTCATGAGGGGGACGTTGGAGTCCTTGGCGGTGAGCTTGGCGTAGTCCTTGCCGGAGATGCCGCCGACCCACACGTTGGGGTCGTAGGTGGGGTTGGAGGCCATGGCCACGACCCGGCCGGTCCGGGACTCCAGGACGACGATGGCGCCGGCGTCGGCCTTGTAGGGGACTCCGGTGTTGCGGTCGATCTGCTTGCGCGCCTCCAGCATGGCCGCGTTGAGCTCGTACTCGGCCACGCCCTGGACGCGGGCGTCGATGCTGGTGACGAGGTTGGCGCCGGGGACCGCGGGGTCGTTCCTGGCCATGCCGATGACCCGGCCGAGGTTGTCCACCTCGTAGCGGGTGACGCCGGACTTCCCGCGCAGCTCCTTGTCGTACGTGCGCTCGATGCCGAAGCGGCCGACCTGGTCGGAGCGCAGGAACGGGGAGTTGGTGGTCTTCGCCCTGATGATCTCGTTGTCGGTGACCGGGCCGAGGTAGCCCAGGACCTGGCCGGTGTTGGCGCCGCCGGGTGCCGGGTAGCGGCGTACGGCGGTGGGCTCGGCGGTGATCCCGGGGAAGTCCTCGGGGCGCTCGCGGATCTGGAGGGCCTGCTGGGTGGTGGCCTTGTTGGTGACCGGGATGGGCTGGTAGGGGGAGCCGTTCCAGCAGGGCTGCGGGGTCTGGTTGTCGCAGAGCCGGACCTTGTCGGTGACGTCCTGCGGCTTCATGTCCAGGACCCCGGCGAGGCGGGAGAGCACGTCCTTGCCGCGGTCCTTCATCTTCATCAGCTCGGTGCGGCTGGCGGAGACGACGAGGCGGGTCTCGTTGTCGGCGAGGGCGACCCCGCGGGCGTCGAGGACCGAGCCGCGCACGGCGGGCTGGACCACCTGCTGGACGTGGTTGTTCTTGGCTTCGTCGGAGTACTCGTCGCCGTTGCGGATCTGGAGGTACCAGAGGCGCCCGCCGAGGGTGAGGAGCAGGGAGAAGACGAGGACCTGGATGATCACGAGCCGGATCCGCACCCGGGAGGTACGGCCGGTCTCCGGAATGTTGGTCACGTGGACTCCTCCCTCACAGCTTCTTGACGCTCTTCACACCCTTGATTCCCTTGACGCCCTTTATCCGGCCGGCCCGGTTGGCGCGGCTGCGGGCGGTCTTCATCCGCAGTCCGCCCCGCTGGCTGCCGATCCGCAGCCCGGTGCCGCCGGCCAGCCAGCCGGAGGCGATGTCCTTGCCCGCGGGCGGGCCGCCGTTGGCGTCGACGGCCATGGGGTCGTTCTCCGCGCGGCGGGCGAGGGCCATGATGAAGGGCACGGTGAACGGCGCGAGCAGCAGGTCGTAGAGGACCGCGGTGAAGAGCAGTCCGCTCAGCCCCACGTGGCGGGCGGCGGTGTCGCCGACCAGGGCGCCGACCCCGGCGTAGAGCAGGGTGGAGGCGAAGGCGGCGCCGACGACGGTGAGCATCGGGCCCCAGGCGGAGCGGAACCGTCCGGTGTCGGGGCGGACCAGGCCGGCGACGTAGCCGATGACGCACAGGACGAGCGCGTAGCGCCCGGCGGCGTGGTCGGCGGGTGGGGCGAGGTCGGTGAGGAGGCCGGCGGAGAAGCCGATGAGGGCGCCGCCGACGGACCCGTACACGAGGGCGAGGGCGACCACGGTGAGCAGGACCAGGTCGGGTACGGCTCCGGGGAGTTGGAGCCGGCCCAGGACGGAGACCTGGATGACGAGGGCGACCACGACGAGCGTGGCCGAGAGCAGGACCCGGTTGAAACGCATGATGTTCGGCTCCTACTCGTCGGCCGGCTTGCCGGACGCGGACGCGCCGGGCGACGGCGTGACGGTGACGGTGACCGTCGGGGTGGGCTTGGGCGCCTCGGGCTTGGGCGGCAGGACCGCGTCGCGCGGGTCCTCGCGCGGGGGCATCACCACGACGCCGACGATGTCCAGGCGCGAGAAGCCGACGAAGGGGCGCACCCAGATGGTGCGGGTCAGGTCGCCGCGCGAGGGGTCGACCTTGACCACCTCGCCGATCGGGACACCGGGGACGAAGGGCTTGTTGCCGCGCGAGCCGAAGGTGACGAGGCGGTCGCCGGTGTTGATCTTGGCCTTGCCGTTGAGCATCTGCACGGAGAGGGAGCGGTCGCCCTGGCCGGTGGCGAAGCCGAGTTCGCCGGTCTTCTCCAGACGGGTGCCCACGGTGAAGTCGGGGTCGTTGGCGAGGACCACGGTGGCGGTGTCGGGGCCGACGGTGGCCACGCGCCCGACGAGTCCGTCGCCGTTGAGGACGGTCATGTCGCGCTCGATGCCGTCCTTGCTGCCGGCGTCGATGGTGACGGTCCAGGAGAAGCCCTGGGCCGCTCCTATGGCGATGACCTCGGCGCCCTTGATGCCGTACTGTCCGGCGCCCGCCCGCTTGAGCATCTCGTCGAGCTCGCGGATCCGGCTGCGGGTCTGGTCGTCGCTGCCCAGCTTGGCCTTGAGTGCCGCGTTCTCGCGCTCCAGCGTCGCGATGCGGCTGTGCCGCTCGCCGGAGTCCCGTACCGCCCCTATGGCGTTGGCGACCGGGTCGACCCCTTTCGCCACGCCCTTCTCGACCGGCCCGAAGACCGCGGCGGCGGCCTGCCGGGCACCGTCGACCGGCGACTCCTCACCCGTCCTGATGTCCACCGTGATCAACGCGAACGCGATGGCGATCAGAAGCACCAGGAGCAGCCGGCTTTCTCGTGTGTCCCTCACGTGCGGCGGCCGTGCCTTCCTCATAGATACCCGTGCGGCGAAACCGCTCCGGTGGAGCCGCGGCCGCACCGGACCTTGCCTGTATATCAACGATCCGCCGTACGGGCCCGGTAGCACCCGTACGGCGGATCATTTGTGTTCCGCTCGTGTTCCGCCCGTGCTCCACCGCTCCGGGGCGGGCCGGTCAGCGCCGGGGCTGGGCGTCCAGGACCTGCTGGAGCGCCTCGAACTCCTCCACGCACTTGCCCGATCCGAGCGCGACGGAGTCGAGCGGGTCCTCGGCGATGTGGATGGGCATGCCCGTCTCGCGGCGCAGCCGCTCGTCGAGGCCGCGCAGCAGGGCGCCGCCGCCGGTGAGGACGATGCCGCGGTCCATGATGTCGCCGGAGAGCTCCGGCGGGCACTTGTCGAGGGTGGTCTTGACGGCGTCGACGATGGCGTTGACCGGCTCCTCGATCGCCTTGCGGACCTCGGCGGCCGAGATCACGACGGTCTTGGGCAGGCCGGAGACCAGGTCGCGGCCGCGGATCTCGGTGTGCTCGTCCTTGTCGAGGTCGTACGCCGAACCGATGGTGATCTTGATCTGCTCGGCGGTGCGCTCACCGAGGAGGAGCGAGTACTCCTTCTTGATGTGCTGGATGATCGCGTTGTCCAGCTCGTCGCCGGCCACCCGGATGGACTGTGCCGTGACGATTCCGCCGAGCGAGATGACGGCCACCTCGGTGGTGCCGCCGCCGATGTCCACGACCATGTTGCCGGTGGCCTCGTGGACGGGCAGGCCCGCGCCGATGGCGGCGGCCATCGGCTCCTCGATGATGTGCACCTGGCGGGCACCGGCCTGCGTGGACGCCTCGATGACGGCGCGGCGCTCCACCCCGGTGATGCCGGAGGGTACGCAGACCACGACGCGCGGGCGGGCCAGGTAGCGGCGCTTGTGGATCTTGAGGATGAAGTACCGGAGCATCCGCTCGGTGATCTCGAAGTCGGCGATCACGCCGTCCTTGAGGGGCCGTACGGCGACGATGTTCCCGGGCGTGCGCCCGATCATCTTCTTGGCTTCGGAGCCGACCGCCAGGATGCCACCGGTGTTCGTGTTGATGGCGACCACGGACGGCTCGTTCAGGACGATTCCCCGGCCCCTCACGTACACCAGCGTGTTGGCGGTCCCGAGGTCGATCGCCATGTCACGGCCGATGAACGACATGTTGTTCCCCTTGTTCCCCATGAGGAGCGTCTGGCCTTCCAGTTGATAGCGGCTGCTGTCAGGTCGGCGAGGTGGGTGTGTGGGTGGAGGCCCCATCGTAGTGCCGCAAGTACGGACATCGCGCGACGGGACTCCGGCAAACCCGCCGGATCGGATACCCGCCCCCTTAGTGGTGACGTCGTGTCCTGTCGATGCGTTCCCGAATATGCCCGGTAATACCAAAGGGCGACCGAAATTACTTCGGTCGCCCCAGGTCATGAGCGCTATTTGGCTGATGTTGCGTCAGAAAAGAGTGATCACAGCGCCGGGAAGAACAGCTTTAGCTCGCGCTCCGCGGACTCCTCGGAGTCCGAGGCGTGGATCAGGTTCTCCCGGGTGACGGTACCGAAATCACCCCGGATGGAGCCGGGTGCCGCGGCGATCGGGTCAGTGGGTCCGGCCAGCTGGCGGACACCCTCGATCACGCGTTCCCCTTCGACGACCAGGGCGACGACCGGGCCGCTCGCCATGAATCCCATGAGGGGCTCGTAGAACACCTTGCCCTTGTGCTCGCCGTAGTGCGCTTCCAGGGTCGCCTGGTCCAGCGTGCGCAGCTCCAGCGCGGGAATGGTCCAGCCGGCCTTCCGCTCGATGCGGCCGACGATCTCGCCGATCAGGCCGCGACGGACGGCGTCGGGCTTGAGGAGGACGAGCGTGCGCTGGGTCATGTGGGTAACTCCTTGCGGCATACGGGTGCGGTCCGACGAGGCTACAGGGGCCGGGGACCCCGCCGTACGGGACCTTCCCGGGCTACGCCCCGGCGGGAGCGGCGGGCTGCGCCCGGCGGAGGCGGTGGGCTGGGCGTCGGCGGAGGCGGTGGGCTAGGCCCCGGCGGAGGCGGTGGGCTGGGCGTCGGCCTCGGCCTGCGCCGCCCAGCGGGCCTTGATCTCGTCGATGCGGCGGCCGTAGTGGATCGAGCACCACCACAGGCCCGCGAACACCGCGCCCAGGAAGAACATCATCGGCACGACGAACCCGCTCAGGACCAGCCCGATCTGCAGGGCCCAGCCGATCTGCACGGCCCCGGGGCGCGAGAGCATCCCGCACAGCAGCACCGACAGCAGCATCCCGATCCCGCAGACCGTCCAGACCGTGGCCTGCCCCAGGTCCCCCTTCATCGCGACCAGCCCCGCGAAGCCGATCACGAAGAACTCGCCGATCAGCGTCGAAGCACACAGCGTGCGCATCCCTCAGCCCCTCTTCAGCAGCAGGCGGGCCTCGCCCACCGTGATCACGGACCCGGTCACCAGCACGCCGGCCCCTCCGTACTCCGCCTCTTCCTCCGCCAGGGTGATCGCCGCCTCCAGGGCGTCGTCCAGCCGCGGCTCCACCTGCACCCGGTCCGAGCCGAAGACCTCGACCGCGACGGCCGCCAGATCGTCGGCGGACATCGCCCGGTGGCTGGTGTTCTCCGTGATCACGACCTCCGCGAAGATCGGCTCGAAGGCCTCGAAGAGCCCGCGCGCGTCCTTGCCCTCGCTGGCTCCGACCACGCCGATCAGCCGGCTGAAGCCGAAGGCCTCGGTCACCGCGTCCGCCGTGACCCGCGCCCCGGCCGGGTTGTGCGCCGCGTCCAGGACCACCGTCGGGCTGCGCCGCACGACCTCCATGCGGCCGGGCGAGGTCACCGAGGCGAAGGCCTTGCGCACGGTGTCCACGTCCAGCACCCGCGCGTGGTCCGCGCCGATCCCGAAGAAGGCCTCGACCGCAGCCAGCGCCACCGCCGCGTTGTACGCCATGTGGGCGCCGTACAGCGGCAGGAAGATCCCGTCGTACTCGCCGCCCAGCCCGCGCAGCGTCAGCTGCTGGCCGCCCACGGCGACCTCGCGGGTGACGACGCCGAACTCCATGCCCTCGCGGGCCACCGTGGCGTCGACCTCCACGGCCTTCTTCAGCAGCACCTGCGCCGCGTCCACCGGCTGCTGCGCCAGGATCACGGTGGCGCCCTGCTTGATGACCCCGCCCTTCTCCTTCGCGATCTCGCCGGTGGTGGAGCCGAGCCGGTCCGTGTGGTCCAGGCTGATCGGGGTGATCACGGCGACCGCGCCGTCGATCACGTTGGTCGCGTCCCAGGTGCCGCCCATGCCGACCTCGACCACGGCCGCGTCCACGGGGGCGTCCGCGAACGCCGCGTAGGCCATGCCGGTGAGGACCTCGAAGAACGACAGCCGGAACTCCTCGGCCGCGTCCACCATCTCCACGTAGGGCTTGATGTCGTGGTACGTCTCGACGAACCGCTCGGCGGTGATCGGCGCCCCGTCCAGGCTGATCCGCTCGGTGACCGACTGCACGTGCGGGCTGGTGTAGCGGCCGGTGCGCAGCTCGAAGGCGTTCAGCAGGGCCTCGATCATGCGGGCCGTGCTCGTCTTGCCGTTGGTGCCGGTGACGTGGATGGAGGGGTACGCGCGCTGCGGCTCGCCCAGGACGTCCATCAGGGCGGCGATCCGCGTGACGGACGGCTCCAGCTTGGTCTCGCCCCAGCGGCCGGCCAGCTCCTGCTCCACCTCCCGCAGCGCCTTGGCCGTCTCGGGGTCGGCGGGCACGTCGGGCACCGGCTCGCCCTGAGGCGGACCGGCCTGCGCGCGCAGGGTGCGGCTGCCCGCAGCGATCACCGCCAGGTCGGGATCGCGGTCGGACTCTTCCGCCACGATCTGGTCGAACTCGTCGAAGCTGTCATCGTGGCTCTCGGGCTGCTGCGTACTCACGGGACCCAGTCTACGGACGAAGGCCCGGAGGACTTCCGGCCCGGTCGCTTCGGGACTTTCGGCGGCGAAGGCGACCCAATCGTTATGCAAGCCTTGCGGACAGGAGATTGGGGAACAAATGCCGCAGGCGCACAGTGAAACGACGGGGCCCAGCAAAACGGCTTCCAGCCGCGACATAGGGATCGACCTGGGAACCGCCAACACCCTGGTCTACGCACGGGGGCACGGCATCGTCCTCAATGAGCCGTCCGTGGTCGCCGTCAAGGCGGGCACGACCACCGCACTGGCCGTGGGCACCGAGGCCAAGGAGACCATCGGCCGCACCCCCGGGTCCATCACCGCGATCCGCCCCCTCAAGGACGGCGTGATCTGCGACTACGAGGCCGCCGAGGAGATGATCCGGCACTTCGTCCGCAAGGCCGTGCCCGGGCGCCGGACGCGTACCCGCATGGTGGTCTGCGTACCGTCCGGGGTCACCCCGGTGGAGCGGCGGGCCATCATCCACGCCTCCACCCGGGCCGGGGCCAGGACCGTTCACCTGATCGAGGAACCGATGGCCGCGGCGATCGGCGCCGGGCTGCCGGTGTCCGAACCGCGCGGCTCGATGGTCGTCGACATCGGCGGCGGCACCTCGGAGGTCGCCGTCATCTCGCTGGGCGGCATCGTCACCTCCCGGTCGCTGCGGGTCGGCGGCGACCGGCTGGACGCCGCGATCATCGACTGGGTCCGCAAGGAGCACTCCCTGCTCATCGGCGAGCGCACCGCCGAGGACGTCAAGATCGCCATCGGCTCGGCGTGGCCCGTGCCGGACCGGCCGGAGCTGGAGACCCGCGGCTTCACCGTCCGCGGCCGCGAGAAGGTCGGCGGCATGCCCAAGACCCTGCAGCTCGGCGCGGCCGACGTACGGGCCGCCCTCGACGAGCCGGTCGAGGCGATCATCGCCGCGGTGCGCACCACCCTGGAGGAGTGCCCGCCCGAACTGTCCGGCGACGTCATGGAGCACGGCATCGTCCTGACCGGCGGCGGCGCGCTGCTGCCCGGCCTGGACCTGCGGATGGCCTCCGCGACCGGGATCCCGGTCTTCGTCGCCGACGACCCGCTGGACTGCGTGGCGCTGGGCTCGGGCCGCTGCGTGGAGGACATGGACACGCTCAGCAGCCTGCTGGCACCGGCCCGGGCGTAGCGCCGGGCCGGCGCTACGCCCGGGCCGGGCCGGGCCGCGCCGGGCCTGCTAACCCCTCGGGAGGGTCGCGACCACCTCGTACGAGTCCTCCGTGCGCCTCGCCGTCAGGGTCCCGCCCAGGCTGCGCACGCGCTCGGACATGCTCGCCGTGCCCGAGCCCGCCGAGACGGGGGCCCGGGTCGGGTTGCGCTCCGCCAGCCCGTTGCTGACGGCGATCCGCAGCTGCGGGCCGTCCGCCGCGATGGACACCTCGATGGTCTCGCCCCGGGCGTGCTTGGCCGCGTTGGTCAGGCATTCCTGCACCACCCGGTAGACCGCCGCCTGCCGCAGCGGCGACAGCCCGTGCACGTCCGGATCCAGCGCGAGCCGTACGGGGGAACCGGCGCGTCCGCTCTCCTCCGCGAGCGCCGCCAGCCCGTCCACGCCCGGGGTCGCCGCCCGCTCCCCGCGCTGCACGATGATCTCGTTGAGCACCAGGTGGGCCCGGCGGGCCGTATCGGCGAGCTCTTCGAAGTCCTTGGCGTACGCCGTCTCGCGCGAGCGCATCGACAGCACCTCGGAGCGCACCGTGAGCAGGGTCAGCTCGCGCCCCACGAAGTCGTGGACGTCGCGGGCCACCGAGGTCCGCTCCTCCTGGACGGCCCGCTGCACGGCGGACTCGGCGCGCCGGGTGTCGAGCTCGCGCACCAGGTCGTGGCGGTAGGCGGCGATGCCCACGGCCGAGGCGAGGACGCCGATGGGCACGACGAGGCTGAGGAAGGAGCTGAGCGTCTCGACCCGCGGCTCGGGCCAGCCGGGCAGGGCGAACACCGCCAGCGCGAAGGCCACGTAGCCGAGCGTGGCGAGGATTCCGGTGCGGCGGCCGCGGTAGCGCCCGACCGAGTAGAGCGCGAACTGGATCAGGGTGAGCTCGTGCAGCCAGCCGATGAAGACCAGCGCGGTGAGGTACGCGACCCAGGGGGCGCGCCTGCGCACCAGGAGGCTGAGGCAGCCGGCGGCGAGCACGACGGCGGCGAGCGGGCCGCTCAGGGAGTTGTCGTCGGCCGCCAGGCCCGGCAGGTCCAGCGCCATCAGGGCGAAACAGCCACCTGCCGTGAGCATGTCCATCGCCCGCGGAGACCCGCTCCACCTCTCGGTGAACCGGCGGCCGGAGGCCACGGCCCGGTGGAACGCGCGGACGGCGGGCTTGACGTGCATGCCCCCCATCATCCGGGGTCCGCACCGGGGATCCGCGTCGCCGACGCCCGCCATGAGGTGACATACCGCACTTCGGACAGATCAGGACATGGCCGGATGGCCCTGCCGCGGGCGCACCCCCCTTTCGTAGCGTCGGAGGAATGAGCCCCCGAACGACGCGCGAAACGACCGGACCCGCCCGCCCCGCCCGGGGCCTCCCCCTACTCCTGCTCATCGGCGGCCTCATCGGCACCCTGGCCTCCGGCATCCTCACCTACGACCGCATCCGCACCCTGGAGGACCCGCTCTTCACCCCGGGCTGCAACGTCAACGCGGTGCTGAGCTGCGGAGACGTGATGACCACCTGGCAGGGCAACCTGCTGGGCTTCCCCAACATGCTGCTCGGCATCGCCGGCTTCGCGGCCCTGGCCGGGCTGGGCGCGGCCCTGGTCGCCGGGGCAATGCTCCCCCGGTGGCTGTGGCGCGGGCTGTGGGCCGGGATCGCGGCCGGGTTCGCCTTCACGCTGTGGCTGATCAGCCAGTGCCTGTACGTGATCGGGGCGCTGTGCCCGTGGTGCATGGTCGTCTGGGCGGTGATGATCCCGCTGTTCTGGTACGTCACCCGGCACCTGGCCCCGGCCGGCTCCCGGCTGCGGGCGGTCCCCCACTGGCTGGTGCCGCTGGCCGCGTACGGGGTGGTCGCGGCGCTCATCCTGACGGAGTTCGGCAGCCGGCTCCTGTGACGCCCGGCCCCCCGCGGGGAAGGGATACGGCGAAGGCCCCCGCGTCGACCGACGGCGTGGGGGCCTTCGCATGCGCTCTACGGCGCCACCGGACCGCTAGACGGCCTAGGCGGCCGGCAGCGTGTCCAGCTGGACCTTCAGCCGGGCGATGTCCGCCTCGGCCTTGGCCAGCCGGCCCTTGATCTTGTCCACGACGTTGTCGGGGGCCTTGGCGATGAACGCCTCGTTCCCGAGCTTCGCCTCGGCCTGCTGCTTCTCCTTCTCGGCGGCGGCCAGGTCCTTGCTCAGCCGCTTGCGCTCCGCCTCCACGTCGATGGTGCCCGACAGGTCGAGCGCGACGGTGGCGCCGCCGACCGGGAGGGTCGCCGTGGCACTGAAGTCGTCACCCTCGGGCTGGAGCCGCAGCACCTGGCGGATGGCGGCCTCGTGGGCGGCCAGCGCGGTCGCGGACAGGTCCAGGCGGGCCGGGACCTTCTGCTTGTCGTCCAGGCCCTGCTCCTTGCGGAACCGGCGGACCTCCCGGACCAGGCTCTGGACGCCCTCGATCTCGGCCTCGGCGGCCTCGTCGCGGAAGCCGCCCGGGGCGTCGGCCCCAGGGACGAACACGGCCTTGGGCCAGTCGGCGATCACCAGGGACTCGCCGCCCGTCAGCGTGGTCCACAGCGTTTCGGTGACGAAGGGGACCACCGGGTGCAGCAGCCGCAGCATGACGTCGAGGACCTCGCCGAGGACCCGGGCGGAGGCCTTGGCCGGCTCGCCGCCCGCGAAGAAGGTCGTCTTGGACAGCTCGACGTACCAGTCGAAGACCTCGTCCCACGCGAAGTGGTAGAGGGCCTCGCTGAGCTTCGAGAACTGATAGTCCTCGTAGTAGGCGTCGACCTGCGCGACCGTCTCGTTCAGCCGGGACAGGATCCAGCGGTCGGTCGCCGACAGCTCCTCGGCCGGCGGCAGCTCGCCCTCGATCGTGGCGCCGTTCATGAGCGCGAAGCGGGTGGCGTTCCAGATCTTGTTGGCGAACTTGCTGGAGGCCTGGACCCAGTCCTCGCCGATCGGGACGTCAGCACCCGGGTTGGCGCCCTTGGCCAGGGTGAAGCGGACGGCGTCCGAGCCGTACTTGTCCATCCAGTCCAGGGGGTCGACCGCGTTCGGGTTCGACTTCGACATCTTCTTGCCGAACTCGTCGCGGACGAGGCCGGTCAGCGCGATGGTGTGGAACGGCGCCTGGCCGTCCATCGCGTACAGGCCGAACATCATCATCCGGGCGACCCAGAAGAAGATGATGTCGTGACCGGTGAGCAGGACGTCGGTCGCGTAGAACTTCTCCAGGTCCGGGGTCTTCTCCGGCCAGCCGAGGGTCGAGAACGGCCACAGGCCGGAGGAGAACCAGGTGTCCAGGACGTCGGAGTCCTGCGTCCAGCCCTCGCCCGAGGGCGCCTCCTCGTCCGGTCCGACGCAGACGACCTGACCCTCGGGGCCGTACCAGATCGGGATCCGGTGGCCCCACCACAGCTGGCGCGAGATGCACCAGTCGTGCATGTTGTCGACCCAGTCGAAGTAGCGCTTCGACATGTCCTCGGGGTGGATCTTGACCCGGCCGTCACGGACGGCGTCACCGGCGGCCTGCGCCAGCGGGCCGACCTTGACCCACCACTGCAGGGACAGGCGCGGCTCGACCGTGGTCTTGCAGCGGGAGCAGTGCCCGACGGAGTGCATGTACGGACGCTTCTCGGCGACGATGCGGCCCTGCTCGCGCAGGGCTCCGACGATCGCGGACCGGGCCTCGAAGCGGTCCAGCCCGAGGAAGGGGCCGTGGACGGTGATGACACCGCGCTCGTCCATGACCGTCAGGTTGGGCAGCCCGTGGCGCTGGCCGATGGCGAAGTCGTTCGGGTCGTGCGCCGGGGTCACCTTGACGCAGCCGGTGCCGAACTCGGGGTCGACGTGGGTGTCCGCGACGACCGGGATCGAACGGTCGGTCAGCGGCAGCTTGATGAGCGTGCCGACCAGGTGCTTGTAGCGCTCGTCGTCCGGGTGGACGGCGATGGCGGTGTCACCGAGCATCGTCTCGGCGCGGGTGGTGGCGACGACGAGGGTGTTCTCGCCCTCCCCGTACTTGATGGAGACCAGCTCGCCCGCGTCCTCCTGGTACTCCACCTCGATGTCGGAGATGGCCGTCAGGCAGCGGGGGCACCAGTTGATGATGCGCTCGGCGCGGTAGATCAGCTCGTCGTCGTAGAGCTTCTTGAAGATCGTCTGGACGGCCTTGGAGAGGCCCTCGTCCATCGTGAAGCGCTCGCGGGACCAGTCGACGCCGTCGCCGAGCCGGCGCATCTGGCCGAGGATCTTGCCGCCGTACTCTTCCTTCCACTGCCAGACCCGCTCCACGAACTCCTCGCGGCCCAGGTCGTGGCGGGACTTGCCCTCCTCGGCGAGCTGCTGCTCGACCTTGTTCTGGGTGGCGATGCCCGCGTGGTCCATGCCGGGCAGCCACAGCGACTCGTAGCCCTGCATGCGCTTGCGGCGGGTCAGGGCGTCCATGAGCGTGTGCTGGAAGGCGTGGCCCAGGTGCAGGGAGCCGGTGACGTTCGGCGGCGGGATGACGATGGTGTACGCGGGCTTCTCGCTCGCGGAGTCCGCCGTGAAGTACCCACGCTCCACCCAGCGCTCGTAGAGCTTCCCCTCGTCGGCCGGTGCGTACGACGTCGGCAGTTCGGAGTAGGGGCTGCTGGGTGTCTGCGTGTTCTCGGTCACGAGCCACAGTTTAGGGCCGTAACGGTCCGGTCATGAAACCGGCTTAAGCGGGGCCCGGGGCCGTGCGCCCCTCCGGCTTCCGCCAGGATGTCCGGGACGGATAAACAACCTCATGGGGGGACGCGGGATGAGCTACAACCAGCCGGGGCCGTACGGAGGCCAGCAGCCGCAGCAGCCGGGGCCCTACGGGCAGCAGCCGCAGCAGCCCGGGCCCTACGGACAGCCCGGCCCCTACGGGCAGCAGCCGGCCCCGCAGCCCGGTTACGGGTACCCGCAGCAGGCCCCGCAGGGAATCCCGCAGCAGGGCTACCCCCAGCAGCAGCCCGGCTACCCGCCGCAGCAGCCCCCGTACGGCGGCTACCAGCAGCAGGCCCCGTACGGCGGCGGGATGCCCCCGCAGCAGCCCCCGAAGAAGTCCAAGGCCGGCGTGGTCATCGCCGTGGTCGTGGTGGTCGCCGTGATAGCGGGCGGCGGCTGGTACTTCACGAAGGGCGGCGGCGCCTCGGCCTCGATCTCCGCGGACACCAAGGGCTACAAGTTGACCTACCCGCAGGCCATCGACGGGTACGCACAGCAGCCATCGGCAAAGCCTGCGTCGGAGGCCCCCCTGGAAGGAGAGCAGAGGGCGAAGGCCGAGGCTCTCGGCGTGAAGAACCCACACAACGCGGCCGCTTCGTACTCGAACAGTCCGAGCGGCAAGGGTAAGACCCTGAGCTCCACTGGGCTATGGGGCGAGATTGCCGACCCGGAGAAGACCGTCGACGGCTACTACGCCAACATCGGCGTGAACAACAAAGAGGCGGAGAAGCTCGGATTCAAGTACGAACTGGTCGGCACCCCGACGGCGTTCACGCCGAGTGGATTCAAGGGCGCCGTGATGAAGTGCGCCGAAATCAAGATGACCGCCACCAAAGAGGTCAAGCCTGGAATGGTGCGCGAGGTGAAGATCCCCAGCTGTGCCTGGGCTGACTATTCCACCATGTCCGGTGCCAGCCTCATCGACCAAGTCGCAGGCCTGACCGGAGGCAGCAGCGGTTCACTCGAGGACGTGTCCAAGCTGGCCGCCAAGCTGTACAGCACGTCCCGCACCAAGATTTGACGGATCGGCCGACACCCCGCCTGTTGGCAGGTTCCAAGCAGAGCGCACAAGATGGCCGATCAACCAGAAAGCTTGAAGGCGAGCCCTCGGCTGAGGCCCCCTATCGCACATCTGGAGAAGCTCGAACCCTGAGGCATTGGGCCGACCTGGAAGGCGCTGCCACGGCGCCGCATCAGCGCCTTCCACCGCGCACCGACGAGATTAGGCTCGTCGCGAGGCCTGGTAACACGCTTCGCTACGGTGACCCGAGTTCGACACTCCCGCTTGCGCCAAGTAGGCCTGACAAGTGCTCTGACCTATGGAGCCCATCAGTCCCTGCTTCGCCCCCCAATCACACGCAGATATCACCTTGGGGCCTACGAGGTACCCCAGGTTATGCATGTAGTTGGTGCAGTCCCCCGATGTGGCATGGGCAGGTGACGCCAGGAGAACGGGCAACGCGCCCGCCATCGCTGTTGCCGCCATAATCCCGATCATCCGCCGCACTTTGATCATTAACCACTCCAACTAGTGAATGACTGCCAGACAGCAGTTGATCGCTAGTTGATCATTTGAACTCCACGAAGTCCAAAAAAAATCGAATATATGGCCGAATATTTTTCACGTGGCTGATCTTGGGCATGAGGAAGGGGCGCCCGCCGATGGCGGGCGCCCCTTCCTCATGCCTGCTGGCAGCTACGCCGACTTCTCGTGCGGGCCCTGGTCCTTCGGGACGATCCGCGGGACCAGCGTCGGGTTGACGTTGGAGCGGACCACGTCCGAGGTGATGACCACGCGGGCCACGTCCTTGCGGGACGGGACCTCGTACATCACCGACATCAGGACCTCTTCCATGATGGCGCGCAAGCCCCGCGCGCCCGTCTGGCGGAGGATCGCCTGGTCGGCGATGGCCTCCAGCGCCTCGCGCTCGAAGTCCAGCTCGACGCCGTCGAGTTCGAACAGCCGCTGGTACTGCTTGACCAGGGCGTTGCGCGGCTCGATCAGGATCTGGAGCAGGGCCTCGCGGTCCAGGTTGTGCACGGAGGTGATGACGGGCAGACGGCCGATGAACTCGGGGATCATCCCGAACTTCACCAGGTCCTCCGGCATGACCTCCTGGAACTGGTTGCTCGCCTCGATCTCGCGCTTCGAGCGGATCGTCGCCCCGAAGCCGATGCCCTTGGCGCCGGCGCGGGACTCGATGATCCGCTCCAGGCCGGAGAAGGCGCCGCCCACGATGAACAGCACGTTCGTCGTGTCGATCTGGATGAACTCCTGGTGCGGGTGCTTGCGGCCGCCCTGCGGCGGCACGGAAGCGGTGGTGCCTTCCAGGATCTTCAGGAGGGCCTGCTGCACGCCCTCGCCGCTCACGTCGCGCGTGATCGACGGGTTCTCGCTCTTGCGGGCGACCTTGTCGATCTCGTCGATGTAGATGATCCCGGTCTCGGCCTTCTTGACGTCGTAGTCGGCCGCCTGGATCAGCTTGAGCAGGATGTTCTCGACGTCCTCGCCGACGTACCCGGCCTCCGTCAGCGCCGTCGCGTCGGCGATGGCGAACGGGACGTTGAGCATGCGGGCGAGCGTCTGGGCCAGCAGGGTCTTGCCCGAGCCCGTGGGGCCCAGCAGCAGGATGTTGGACTTCGCGAGCTCGATCGCGTCGTCCCGGCCCGTCCCGCCGCCGTTCTCGCCGGCCTGGACGCGCTTGTAATGGTTGTACACAGCGACGGAGAGCACCTTCTTCGCCGGCTCCTGGCCGACGACGTAGCTCTCCAGGAACTCGTAGATCTCACGGGGCTTGGGAAGTTCTTCCCAGCGGACCTCGGAGGTCTCCGCGAGCTCCTCTTCGATGATCTCGTTGCAGAGGTCGATGCACTCGTCGCAGATGTACACACCGGGTCCCGCGATGAGCTTCTTCACCTGCTTCTGGCTCTTTCCGCAGAACGAGCACTTGAGCAGGTCGCCGCCGTCACCGATGCGTGCCACGAGGTGCTTCCCCTTCGCCTGGGAGACGCCTGGTTCAGCGCTCCTGGTGCCTCATATCCGACGGTACCTTGCCGGGGGCCCCGTGCGGGGCCCCCTTGACGTGGTTCACATCGCGTAATCCCGCGACGTGCCCACGCCAACTGGTGGCAAGGATCAGTTCGAAGTCTTGCGGGTGGCGACGACCTGGTCGATCAGGCCGTACGCCAGCGCGTCCTGGGCCGTGAGGATCTTGTCGCGCTCGATGTCGTCGCGGATCTTCTCGATCGGCGTCGAGGAGTGCAGGGCCAGCATGTTCTCCAGCTGGTCGCGCATCCGCAGGATCTCGTTGGCCGCGATCTCCAGGTCGGAGAGCTGCTCGCGGCCGGTGCCACCGGAGGGCTGGTGGATCAGCACGCGGGCGTTCGGCAGCGCCATGCGCTTGCCGGGGGCGCCGGCGGCGAGCAGGACCGCGGCGGCGGAGGCCGCCTGGCCCATGCAGACCGTCGAGATGTCCGGCTTCACGAACTGCATCGTGTCGTAGATGGCCGTCAGCGCGGTGAAGGAGCCACCGGGGCTGTTGATGTACAGGTAGATGTCGCGGTCCGGGTCCATCGACTCCAGGCACAGCAGCTGCGCCATGACGTCGTTGGCCGAGGCGTCGTCGATCTGCACGCCGAGGAAGATGATGCGCTCCTCGAACAGCTTGGCGTACGGGTCGTACTCGCGGACGCCCTGCGAGGTGCGCTCCACGAAGCGCGGCACGACGTAACGGTTGTCCACCGGCGCGCCGGTGTAGAGGCCGCTCGCGGGAGAAAGGTTGTTCATGTGCATCTGGGTGTTCACCATCCTGGTGGCGTTCTGCGGGCTGAGACTTGCCTGGTGCGGGCGGGCGTACGAGCCCCCGTACGGGTTCTCGCGCGCCGGGGCCGGGATCAGGCCCCGGTGCCGCCGCCGCCGGGGGCCAGGGACGCGGCGGAGATGATCTCGTCGATGAGGCCGTAAGCCTTGGCCTCTTCCGCCGTGTACCAGCGGTCGCGGTCGCCGTCGCGGATGATCGTCTCCACGGTCTGGCCGGAGTGGTGGGCGGTGATCTCAGCCATGCGCTGCTTCGTGCGCAGCAGGTACTGGGCCTGGATCTTGATGTCCGAGGCGGTGCCACCGATGCCGGCGGAGCCCTGGTGCATCAGGATGTCGGTGTTCGGGAGCGCGAAGCGCTTGCCCGCGGTGCCGCCGGTGAGCAGGAACTGGCCCATGGAGGCCGCCATGCCCATACCGATGGTGACGACGTCGTTCGGGATGAACTGCATGGTGTCGTAGACCGCCATGCCGGCCGTCACCGAGCCGCCGGGGCTGTTGATGTACAGGTAGATGTCCTTGTCCGGCTCGGCGGCCAGGAGAAGGAGCTGCGCCGTGATCTTGTTCGCGATGTCGTCGTCGACCTGCTGGCCGAGGAAGATGATGCGCTCGCCGAGCAGCCGGTTGTAGACATGGTCGCCGAGGCCGCCACCGATGGACGGCTCACCCGCGGCGTAAGGCTTCAGATTCGTCACGTATCCACCTGCTCGTCTCCGACGGCCATGTGCCGTCTCAGCGTCTCGTTCTGGGGCGCGGACCAACCGTGCGGACGATGTCCGCCGGCGTCGGGTACTCCCGTGCCCTCGTATTCATGGACCCTAACGCGCAGGTGGGACAACGCCATCCCGCTTCCCGAACTGTTCGCTCGGAGCGCAAGGTAAGGGACCCGTCACCGGAGCCTTTCCACCGGCAAACCGAAGGGCCCGGACGCGATGGCGTACGGGCCCCTCGGACCTTGCTAAAGCACTGCTCAGCGGGGGTGACCCCGGGTGTTACTTGGCTTCGTCGGCCGCGATCTCGCCGTCGGCCTCGACCACGTTCTCGACGGTCTCGGCGGCCTGCTCGACGGCGTTCTCGTCGTCCTCGTCGTCGGAGAGGTCGACGACCTCACCGTTGGTGTCGGTGACCTTGGCGGCCTCGACGACGGCCGCGAGGGCCTTGCCGCGGGCGACCTCGCCGACGAGCGTCGGAACCTGGCCACCCTCGACGACCGCCTGGGCGAACTGGTCGGGGGACATGCCGGAGGAAGCGGCGCGGCGCATGAGGTGCTCGGTGAGCTCCTCCTGGTTGACGTTCAGCTTCTCCTTGTTGACCAGCTCGTCGAGGACGAACTGGGTCTTGATGCCCTTGATCGCCTGCTCGGCGGTCTCGGCGTCGAACTCCTCGACCGTCTTGCCCTGGATCTCGAGGTACTTCTCGATGGACAGACCCATCTGACCGAGCTGGTGGTGCTCCAGGTTGTGCTTGCGGGTCTGGACCTCGTCCGCGAGGAGCTTCTCGGGGATCGGGACCTCGACGAGCTCCAGCAGCTTCTCCAGGACGCGCTCCTGGGCCTGCGTGGCCTGGTCGTACTGCTTCATGTTCTCGAGGCGCTTGCGGCTGTCGGCCTTCAGCTCCTCGAGGGTGTCGAACTCGCTGGCCAGGCCGGCGAACTCGTCGTCCAGCTCCGGCAGCTCACGGGCGGAGACCTTGGTGACCTTGACGGTGACCTCGGCGTCCTTGCCCTCGGCGGAGCCGCCCTTCAGCTGGGAGGCGAAGGTGGCCTCGCCACCGGCCTCCAGGCCCTTGACGGCCTCGTCGATGCCCTCGAGGAGCTCGCCCGAGCCGATGGTGTAGGAGACGTCCTGGGCGACACCGTCCTCCAGCACCTCGCCGTCGACCTTGGCCTCGAGGTCGATCGTGACGACGTCGCCGTCCTGGGCGGCGCGCTCGACGTCCTTGGTGGACGCGAAACGGCCGCGCAGCTGCTCGACCGACTTCTCGACGTCCTCGTCCGAGACCTCGATGGCGTCCACGGTGACCTCGATGCCGGAGTAGTCCGGGATCTCGATCGCGGGGCGGATGTCGACCTCGGCGGTGAAGGACAGCAGCTCGCCGTCCTTCAGCTCCGTGATGTCCACCTCGGGCTGGCCCAGCGGGTTCAGGTCGGCCTCGTTGACCGCCTCGGTGTAGAACTTCGGGAGGGCGTCGTTGACGGCCTCCTCCAGCACCGCACCGCGGCCGAAGCGCTGGTCGATGACGCGGGCCGGGATCTTGCCCTTGCGGAAGCCCTTCACCGTGACCTGCTGGTTGATCTTCTTGTAGGCCGCGTCGAGGCTGTCCTTGAGCTCCTCGAAGGGCACCTCAACAGTGAGCCGAACCCGAGTCGGATTCAGGGTCTCCACGGCGCTCTTCACGGTTCGGTCTCCTTGTGGCTGACTGCTGGGGGTCTCTGCTGTCGCCGCGCTCTCGCGGTTCTCAGCGGATCGGGCCCGGTACATCAGACACACGGGCACGCAGCTTGCATAGTAGCCGCAAGCGGCAATCAGCCCACAACGCGATCTTCGACGCGATCTCCTGGAGGGGTCGCGGGGCGCGTGCGGAGGACGCACGTAGGACGTACGGCGAACGTACGGAGGACGTATCGCCAGGCGCCGAGTGGGGACCGTTCTCCCACTGAGCGCCACTCCTGCTGGTCGGGGTGGCCGGATTCGAACCGACGACCTTCCGCTCCCAAAGCGGACGCGCTACCAAGCTGCGCCACACCCCGTCGGTGCGACACGTAGGGTACATGCCCGAAGACCCTCCGCCGTGCGGAGTTTCGGCGAAAGCGCCGACGCGCCCGCACGCGGGCCCCGAATGTGGTGTGCGATCCCCCGCCGGGACCCGCTAGGATGCTGTTCGTGCCGAGGTCCCCGGACCTGCGGCGCACGCGTTGCGGGTGTAGCTCAATGGTAGAGCACTAGTCTTCCAAACTAGCTACGCGGGTTCGATTCCCGTCACCCGCTCAGAAGTACTGAAGGGCCAGGTCAGAGGACGTTTCCTCGACCTGGCCCTTCGTCGTTCCCGGGGCGCGGCAGTGGCCGGGATGCGGTCACCGGTGGGTGACCGCGGCCCCGGCGGCGCTCAGAGCTTGATGCCCGCGATGGTGTCCGCGAGGGAGTTCAGGAACCGGTTGACGTCCGGCGCGATGGAGCTCGACGCGAGGAAGAAGCCGAAGAGGACCGCGACGACCGCGGGGCCGGCCTTGAGGTGGCCGCCGCGGACGAGCACCACGAGGATGATCGCCAACAGAACGACTACTGACAGCGAAATGGCCACTTCTGATCACACCTTCGGTCGTCCCCTGGTCGGCCCGGGGCGCGGCCAGGCGCACCCCCATATGGTCCATCCTCCCACCAACAGGGCCCGGCTATCCGTCCCGTGACGAAGAGACAGTGGCGCATTTGCTTCAGGGTGCGGTCAGACCCAGCAGCGAACGGACATAGGCGTACTTGCCGGACAATCGGTCCCGGGTGGCGGGGTCGAGGACCGCGAGGCGGGCCGGGTCCGCGTTGTGAGCCAGGTCGGCCTCCTTGACCAGGAGGGCGCCGGGGGTGGCGAGGATGCGGGCCGTGTACTCCTCGAGCGGTTCGCCGGGGCGTTTGGTGAGGGACAGGACCATGTCCTTGACGGGCTGCGGGAGTCCGGCCGATTCCAGCCAGGCCGGGGTGAGGGCGTCGTCCTCGATCGCGTCGTGGAGCCAGGCCGCCGCCTGCTGTTCGGCGGTGCCCCCGCGGACCCGGACGCCCTCGGCCACGGCCGCGAGGTGCTCCGCGTACGGCCGGCCGGCCTTGTCGGTCTGGCCCTCGTGCGCGGCGCGGGCCAGGGCCTCGACCTCGATCAGCGTCAGCGGTCCGTCCGTCATCCGAGCTCCTTCGCCGCCGTGTGGAGGGCCTGCGCGACCCGGCGCACATCCGCCTGCGTGGTGCGCCAGTTGGAGAACGCGGCGCGCAGGGCGGGGGTTCCCGCGTACGTCGTGGGCGTGACGAAGACCTCCGGTCCGACGGCTTCGCGCAGGGCCGTGAGGCGGGCGGCGGTGGGCCGCGCGGTGAGGGTGAAGCAGACGACGTTCAGCCGGACGGGTGCCAGGACGGTGAAGGAGGGGCCCTGGTCGAGGGCCTCGCCGAGGGAGCGGGCGCAGGCGATGTCGCGTTCGACGATCTCCCGGTGGCCCTGGCGGCCGTAGGCGCGCAGGGTGAACCAGGCGGCCAGAGCGCGCAGTCGGTGGGAGTTCTCCGGGGTGAGGTGGACCAGGTCGGGGTTGTCGCCGAGAGGGCCGAGGTAGGCGGCGGCGTTCTGGAAGACGCGGGCCTGGAGGTCCTGGCGGCGGGTGAACTGCACGGCGCTGTCGTAGGGGACGTTGAGCCACTTGTGCAGGTCGACGCAGACGGAGTCGGAGGCGTCGAGGCCGGCGGTGAGGTGGGCGTGTTCCGGGGACAGGGCGGCGAACGCGCCGAACGCGGCGTCCGTGTGCAGCCAGAAGTCGTGGCGCCCGCGCAGTGCGGCGATGGCGTGGAGGTCGTCGAAGTCCACGGTGTTGACGGTGCCGGCGTTGGCGACGACCACGGCGGGGCGGCCGGGCGTATCGGCGAGCGCGCGTTCCAGGGCGGCGGGGTCGACGGCCTCGCGGCCGGGCAGGGTCGGTACGGGGACCAGGGCGCTGCGGCCGAGTCCGAGGACGGAGAGGGCCTTGGCGATGGAGGAGTGCGGGGCGCCGGACAGGACGCGGACGGGGCCGAGCGCGGCCGCGCCGTCCTCGGCCGGGGAGACGCCGAGGCGTTCGCCGAGCCATTCGCGGGCGATGGCCAGGCCGGTGGTGTTGGACATGGTGGCGCCGCTGACGAACGTGCCGGTGTGGGCGTCGGAGAGGTGGAAGAGGTCGCGGAGCCAGGCGACGGTCTCGCGTTCGAGGTCCTGGCCGGCGCCGTCCAGGGCGGAGTTGGAGTTCTGGTCGTGCGCGGCGGTGAGCCAGTCGCCCGCGAGGGCGGCGGGGGTGGCGCCGCCGGTGACGAAGCCGAGGTAGCGGGGGCCGGCGGAGGCCGACAGCCGCGGGGCCCAGCGGCCGGCGAAGTCGGCGAGGGCCGCTCCGGTGCCCGATCCGTGCTCGGGCAGGGCTCCGGGCGCGTGCGGCCCGTGCGGGTGCTGCGGCCCGTGCGGGTGCTGCGGGTGCTGCGGCCCGTCCGGGCGGGGCGGCGCTACGACGGGACGCGCGTCCAGGGCCGCCAGGGCCTCGGCGGCGGCGTCGCGGGTGGCGTCGAGGAGGGCGGGGAGGTTGGCGAGGTCTTCGGCGAGCGTGCGGTCCATGGGGGCACGGTAGGGGTGCGGGGGCCCGGTGGACCGGGCCAATCGGGCACGGGTGGCCTCCGGTGGCCGACGGGCCGGTCGGGGCTGCCCGCCTGGGTGGCCTGCCCGGCCCGTGGCCTGCCGGACTCGGCGCGGGTGGCCTCCTGGCCGGTGGACTGCCGGTTCGGGTGGCCCGTCGGGCCGTGGGCTGCCGGACTCGGCGCGGGTGGCCTCCTGGCCGGTGGACTGCCGGTTCGGGTGGCCCGTCGGGCCGTGGGCTGCCGGACTCGGCGCGGGTGGCCTCCTGGCCGGTGGACTGCCGGTTCGGGTGGCCCGTCGGGCCGTGGGCTGCCGGACTCGGCGCGGGTGGCCTCCTGGCCGGTGGACTGCCGGTTCGGGTGGCCCGTCGGGCCGTGGGCTGCCGGACTCGGCGCGGGTGGCCTCCTGGCCGGTGGACTGCCGGTTCGGGTGGCCCGTCGGGCCGTGGGCTGCCGGACTCGGCGCGGGTGGCCTCCTGGCCGGTGGACTGCCGGTTCGGGTGGCCCGTCGGGCCGTGGGCTGCCGGACTCGGCGCGGGTGGCCTCCTGGCCGGTGGACTGCCGGTTCGGGTGGCCCGTCGGGCCGTGGGCTGCCGGACTCGGGGCGGGTGGGCCGGGGTGCCCGGAGGCACGTGTGGGTTTCGGCCCGGGGAGCGGGGCCGGGCGCGGGGATGCCCGTCGGGCGCTGCGTGGGGGTGTCCCCTGCCCTCCCCCAGACTCCGTCCGGGGGGACCCCCGCTTACACCGTTCCCCGGGCTCCGCCCGGACCCCTGCCTCGTGCGGCGGCGTTGCCGGGGGACAGCCCGACGACCCCCGCGCCTCAAACGCCGGCGGGGCTGGATGGGGCAGCCCGTCCGGTACTGGATGTGTCAGCCCGTCCGGCGTTTGAGGAGCGGGGGCTGGGGGCCTCAGGTGCGGGGGTGGCGGAGGGCGCGGCGGGCCGGGAGGGTGGTGGCTGTCAGGGCCAGGGCGATCGCGGCCGCCGCGAAGGAGGCGTAGAGCACGGGCGGGACGTACGGGGCGGTGCCCGTCACGGCCCGGGTCAGCGGGATCAGCGTGGCCAGGGCGATCGCCGAGCCCAGCGTGATGCCCGCGCCGCTGACCAGGAGGGCCTCCCAGCGGAGCATCCGCAGCACCTGGCGGCGGGTGGAGCCGACCAGACGGAGCATGCCCAGTTCGCGGCGCCGGTCGAGGACGGTCATGACCAGGGTGTTGGCGGCGGCGACGGCCGCGAAGCCGCCGAGGACGGCCGCCATGGTCGTATTGGCCCAGGCGTTGACCTCGCGTTCCAGGCTCTGGGCGGTGGTCCAGGCGGAAGCGGACTGCGCCGGGCCGAGGTCCGCCGGGAGCGGGCCGCGGACCAGGAGTTCCGTGGGGCGGCCGGCGGTGGTGTGGCCGGCCAGGTCGGCGGCCGGGAGGGTGATCTCGCCGAGGCCGAGGCCGCGGGAGTAGACGGCCACGATCTCGGGGGTGGTGCGGGTGCCGTCCGGTAGGCGCAGCTCGATGCTGTCGCCGACGACGGCCTGGTCGGCGTCGGCCAGGGTCCGGTCGACTGCGACCTTGCCGGGGGCCAGCCGGGCGAGGTCCCCCGAGCGCACGCCCAGGTCCTCGACGGTGGTGATGTCCCCGGTGACGCCCTGGGCGGAGGCGCTCTGGATCAGGCGCTCCGCTCCGGAGCCGACGACGGCGAGGACGGAGGTACGGGTGAGCGCGACCGCCCCGGCCGCGACCGCCCGGTCCGGGTCGTCGGGGTCGGTGACGACGTGGTCGGCGAGCAGCCCGGCCTCCTGCTGCTGGCGCACGGCCCGGTCCTGGCTGGTGTGGAGGAAGACCAGGGTGGAGGAGAAGGCCATGGCGAGCACGATCGGGGTGATCGCGGAGGCGAGGCGGCGGGAGTTGGTACGGGAGTTGGCCGCGGCCAGGGAGCCGGCGGCGCCGGCGGCGCGCAGGGGCAGTCCGAACAGGGCGGCGCAGGCACGGGCGATCAGCGGGCCGAGCAGGGCGACGGCGAGCATGAAGAGCATGACGACGCCGAGCGCGGCGTTGGCGGCGTCGGGTCCGCTGCTGGTGGCGGCCAGGCTCGCGCAGGCGGCGCCGCCGGCGAGGGCGGCGAGGCCCAGCGGGGTACGGATCCACCCGGGCCGCAGGCGTTCCACGGCGGCCGCGGCGAGGGCCTGGCCGGGGCGGATGCGGGCGGGGCGGCGGGCGGCGGCCCAGCCGGCGAGCAGGGCGGTGACGAGTGCGATGCCGAGGGCCCCGGCCAGGGGGATCCAGCCGACGGTCAGGTCCACGTCGGCCGGGATCGCGCCCTTGGCCTTGAGCTGGCCGAACCACCAGGAGGCCAGGGCGATGCCGGGTACGCAGCCCAGTACGCCCGCGACCGGCGCGACGAGCAGGGCTTCGGTGGCGACCGTACGGCGGATCTGGCGCGGGGTGGCTCCGACGGCGCGCAGCAGGGCGAACTCGCGGGAGCGCTGGCCGACTGAGAGCGCGACGGTGCCGGCGGCGGTGAAGACGGCGACGAGGGTGGCGATGCCGCCGAAGGAGCCGCCGAGGCCGGCCAGCACTTCCTTGGCGCCCGCGAGCTGCGGGTCCATGGCACGGTCGGCGCCGGTCAGGACCTGGGCGCGGCCGTCGACGGCGGCCCGGACCCGTTCGGCGTCGGCTCCGTAGACCGCGATGGCGTCCACGGTCGCGGGGTGTCCGGAGAGGGCGCGTGCTTCGGTGTCGGAGAACCAGGCGCCCGGGCGGTCGGTGCGTCCGACGACCCGGAACTCCCGCTTCCCGGCGGGGGTGTCAAGCGTGACCCGGCCGGGTCCGTCGCCGCCGCCGAGGACGACTTCGCCCGCCCCGGCCGGGGCGCGGCCCGCGCGCAGCTCCACGGGGCTGAAGGTGGTGGAGCCCCACCCGTACGCGTCGAAGGCCCGTCCGGGGCCGACGGCGCCGGCGGCACCAACAGCGCCGTTCGGGTCCGCGGCTCCCGCGGCGCGGGTCAGGCCGGCGGCTCCGGCAGCACCGGCGGCACGGACAGCACCGGTCGGGTCGGCGGGTCCGGAGGGTCCGGCGGGTGCGGAGGGTGCGGAGGGTCCGGAGGGTCCGGAGGGTCCGGAGGCATTGGATGCTCCGGCCGCACCGGCGGGTCCGGAAGCATTGGATGCTCCGGCGGTACCGGAGGCTCCGGCAGCGCTGGCGGTACCGGCAGTACCAACGGCGCCCGTCGGACCGGAAGCACCGGTCGGGACGGCAGCCCCCGGGCCGGTCGTGGCCCGGACGGGGAACGTCAGGTCGGGGACAGCGCGCCCCAGTGGGGCCAGCCGGTCCAGGAGGGCGGCGTCCACGCGGGCGTGTTCCGGGACCTGCGCGGAGACGTCGTAGGCCCCCTCGCCGCTGCCCACCCGCAGGGTGACCTGCTGGTCGGCGGCGACGACGACGGGGACCTCGGCGTACCTGGTCGGCGGGACGCCCGCCCGGAGCCCGGTCTCCAGCAGGACTCCGCAGGCGGAGACGATGGCGACGGTCATGAGCAGGGCGACGAAGGTCCCGGCGAAGGCGGCGGGGCGGAAGCGGAGCGCGGCGCGGGCCAGGCCGTTGGGACGCGGGCCTGGAAGGAGGCGGCGCCGGGTGCGGGACGGCATCAGGCGGCCGCCCCTGCGTAGCGGGCGGCGGGGGTGGTCAGTGCGGTCATCCGCGCGGTGATCGTGGCGGCGGAGCTGCGCGGGAGCCGGTCGGTGATCAGGCCGTCGGCCAGGAAGAGCACCTGGTCGGCGTGGGCGGCGGCGGCCGGGTCGTGGGTGACCATGACGACGGTGGCTCCGAGGGTGTCCACGGCGGTCCGCAGCAGGCCGAGGACCTCCGCGGCGGTGGTGGTGTCGAGGGCGCCGGTGGGCTCGTCGGCGAAGACCACGTCGGGGCGGGTGACCAGGGCGCGGGCGATGGCCACGCGCTGCTGCTGGCCGCCGGAGAGTTCGGCGGGGCGGCGCCGGCCCTTGCCCTCCAGGCCGACGCGGGCGAGCAGCTCGGCGGCGCGGTCCTGGCCCTGCGCGGCGGCGCGGCCGCCGGCCAGGCGCATGGGGAGCAGGACGTTCTGCTCGACGGTGAGGGAGGGCAGCAGGTTGAAGGCCTGGAAGACGAAGCCGAGGCGGCTGCGGCGCAGTTCGGTGAGCTGGTTCTCGTTCATGCCGGTGATCTCGGCGCCGCCTAGGCGGACGGAGCCCCCGGTGGGGAGGTCGAGCCCGGCGGCGCACTGGAGGAAGGTGGACTTGCCGGAGCCGGAGGGGCCCATCACGGCGGTGAAGCTGCCGCGCGGGAGGGTGAGGTCGATGCCGCGCAGGGCGTGGACGGTGGTGGCGCCGTGGCCGTACCGGCGCTGGACTCCGCGCAGCTCCACGGCGGCGGTGGGGTCATGGGACTCCCCGGCCTGACCGGCCTGACCGGCCCCACCGGCCTGACCGGCCCATCCGGCCGGTGCCGGCCGCTGCTCGGTCCGTCGTTTGCTCCGCCGGAGCCCCATGGTGTGCCGCCTTCCGTGCCCGTCGACCACCCGGTGGTGATCGTGTCTTCGACGCTACGGAGGTCGGACGGTCCGTGACCATGACGGAGGCAGGCGGACCGGGGGTGGGGTAAACCCGACCCTCCTGCGGCCCGGACCGGCGAGGCTTTGTCCCCTACCCGCCCTTCGCCCGTTCCCCGGGCTGCGCCCGGACCCCTTCTGGGGCTCCGCCCCAGACCCCGCTCCTCAAACGCCGGAGGGGCTGGAATTTGGCCGGCGTCAGCCCGCGCGAACAACGCCCCGCAGGACCGCACGGGGCCGGGTCCGGGCGGAACCCCGGGAACGGGCCAAGGCCACGGAACCAGAAAGGTCTGAGGCCCTGGCGAAGGCCGGGGAACGAGCGAAGTGCACGGAACGAGCGAAGCCCCGGGACGAGCGAAGCCCCGGGACGAGCGAAGCTCGGGGACGAGCGAAGGCCAAGGACAGGCGAAGCCCGGGGACAGGCGAAGGCCAAGGACAGGCGAAGCCCGGGGACAGGCGAAGGCCAAGGACCGAGCCAAGGACAAGGACAGGCGAAGGCCAAGGACCGAGCCGAGGCCAAGGACCAGGCCAAGGACAAGGACAAGGGCCAGGCGAGGCCAAGGACCGGCCAAGGCCAAGGACCGGGCGGCCAGGGACCGGGCGCGGCCAAGTAGGGGGCAAGCCCTGCAGGCCCGCCCGCCCGCACCCACCCGCTCACCCACCGGACCCCACCCCGGGACGGCGGTGGCGGCGCCCCCGCCCAGGCCTCCGCCGGACGGAGTCCGGCGCAGCGGGCCGAAGCCCGGGAGGCCCGCCAGGGCCGAGCGGTGCGAGGGGCGCGTCAGAGAGGAGAGCGGCGGATCAGGAGGAGGGCCCGGTCGTCGTTGACGTCCTTGGCCACCTTTTCGATGAGGTGCCAGGCCGCGCCCTCCCACCCGGCGGAGACGTAGCGGTCGGCCTCGCCGGTGAGGCGGTCCATGCCCTCGCTGATCTCGCGCTCGGCGGTTTCGACGAGGCCGTCGGTGAAGAGCATCAGGACGTCGCCGGGCCGCAGGTTCCCCCGGGCCGGTTCGAACTCGGCGCCGTCGTAGACGCCCAGCAGCGGCCCTTCGCCGGAGACCTCCTGCCAGCGGCCGGTGCCGGCGCAGAGCTGGAGGGCGGGCAGGTGACCGGCGGAGAGGAGCTCGTAGTCGCCGGTCTCCAGGTCGAGGACGAGGTGGATGGAGGTGGCGAAACCCTCGTCCCAGTCCTGGCGGAGCAGGTAGCCGTTGGCGGCCGGCAGGAAGCCGTGCGGCGGGAGGGCTCCCAGCAGGCCGCCGAAGGCGCCGGACAGGAGGAGCGCGCGGGAGCCCGCTTCCATCCCCTTGCCGGAGACGTCGGTGAGGACGATCTCCAGGGTGCGGCCGCCGTTGGTGCGGGCGGCGACGACGAAGTCTCCGGAGAAGGACTGCCCGCCGGCCGGGCGCAGGGCCATCTCGCGGTGCCAGCCGCGCGGCAGGGCGGGGAGCTTGCTCTGGACCCGGATGCGTTCGCGCAGGTCGAAGAGCATGGTGCCGCCGCGTCGCCAGGGCACGCCGACGCGGCTGCGGAACTGTGCGATGACCAGTCCGAAGAATCCGCAGGCGGCGACGACGAGCACGGTGCCGGGGGTGACCCGGGCGGGGCCCTGGGTGTAGGGCCCGAGGACGAGGGCCTCGACGATGAGCGCGGCCGCGGAGGCCGCGTACAGCGCGAGCAGGCTGGCGGGGCGCAGGAGCAGGCCGCCCGCCACGATCGGCAGGACGAGTGCGGCCGGCGAGAACCACACCGGCAGCATCAGGGTGCCGCAGGCGATGGCCGGGATGGTGATCAGCAGGCCGCCGAAGGCGAGCCAGTCGGAGGCGTCGCCGCGGAAGTAATCGACGGCGGATTTGCGCAGGGCGGTGCGGGCCCGGTGCCACATCATGCGTGTCCGGGCCAGGAGGGTCTCCACGTGCTCTCCGGCCATTGCTTCGGGACCCTATCCATCCCGGCTGTGCGCGCGCAGGGGTACCCCCTGAGATGGGGTCCATCGGCGTCCGAAAACAGATCGACCAGGACGGATTGCCCTGATAAGGATGGCCGTATGGCTCTTGAGACGCGCGTATTGCAAGCTGATGAGTGGGATGTCTGGTACGACCACCTGGAACTGGCGTTCGGTGGAGTGCCCGAATCCCCCGAGGAGCGGGAACTGTACAAGTCGCTGACCGAGACGGAGCGCTCCCTCGGTGTGTGGGACGGCGGGGCCTGCGTCGGCTCGGCCGGGGCCTTCTCCTTCCGCCTCTCCGTGCCGGGCGGGGCGCTCGTGCCCGCCGCGGGGGTCACGATGGTGGGCGTCTCCCCCACCCACCGCAGACAGGGGGTGCTGACTTCGCTGATGCGGCGCCAGTTGGACGACGTCCGGGCGGGTGGTGAACCGCTCGCCGTGCTGACGGCCTCCGATCCGGCGATCTACGGGCGCTTCGGCTACGGCACCGCCGTCTACGCGATGGCGCTCGACATCGACACCACCCGCGTACGGCTCTCCGTGCCGCCGGGGACCGACGAGGTGCGGCTGCGGCTGGTCGATGCGCACAAGGCCCTGGCCGACTGCGAGCGGGTCTACGCGGCGCTGGTCGCGGCCCGGCCCGGCATCCCGGCCCGGCAGCCCGGCTGGGAGCTGCTGTCGCTGCTGGACACGGAGTCGACGCGGGCGGGCGCCTCGCCGCTGAAGTGCGTTGTCGCCGAGCGGGCGGACGGCGAGGTCGTCGGGTACGCCCGCTACCGGGTGAAGGCCGACTGGGAACTGAGCGGCGCGGACGGGCGGGTGGACGTCGTCGATCTCGACGCGCTGGACCCGGCGGCGTACGCGGCGCTGTGGCGGTACGTGTTCTCGATCGACCTGACCTGGCGGGTGCGGGCCACCCGGCGGCCGGCGGACGACGCGGTGCTGCACCTGGTCACCGATGTCCGGCGGTCGGTGGCGCGGCTGCGCGACTCGATGCACGTACGGCTGGTGGACCTGCCGGCGGCGCTGACGGCGCGGACCTACGGGGCCCCGCTGGACGTGGTGCTGGAGGTCGAGGACGCGTTCTGCCCGTGGAACGCGGGGCGCTGGCGGCTGTCCGCCGGTCCGGACGGGTCCGCCACCTGTACCCGGACGGATGACCCGGCCGACCTGGAACTGTCGGTACGGGAGCTCGGCGGGGCCTACCTGGGCGGGATCACGCTGAACTCGCTGGCCGCGGCCGGCCTGGTCCGGGAGCTCCGCGCGGGAGCGCTGACGGCGGCCTCCCGGGCCTTCGCCGGTGACGTGGCCCCCTGGCTGCCGCACGGCTTCTAAGCCGTCCCTCCCGGATCTTGCCGGGCCCGGGAATGCGACGGACCGGTGCTGTTCAGCGGCCCTGGCACCCCGGGCACCAGAAGAGGTTGCGGGCGGCGAGATCGGCGGTGCGGATCTCGCCCCCGCAGATGTGGCAGGGCATGTTCGCCCTCCGGTAGACGTACACCTCGCCGCCGTGGTCGTCCACCCTCGGCGGGCGGCCCATGGCCTCGGGCAGGTGTTCGTCGCGGACGGTGTCGATCCGGTTGTTCCGCACGCCCTCGCGCATGAGGAGCACCAGATCGGCCCAGATCGCGTCCCACTCGCTCCGCCCGAGGTCCTTTCCCAGGCGGTACGGGTCGATGCCGTGCCGGAAGAGCACCTCGGCGCGGTAGACGTTGCCGACGCCCGAGACGACCTTCTGGTCCATCAGCAGGGCGGCGACGGTGGTGCGGGAGCGGGAGATGCGGGCCCAGGCGGTGTCCGGGTCGTCGCCGCCGCGCAGGGGGTCCGGGCCGAGCCGGTCGCTTATCGCCCGCTTCTCCTCGTCCGTGATCCACGCGCAGGTGGTCGGGCCGCGCAGGTCGGAGAAGTAGGCGTCGTTGGCGAGGCGCAGCCTGACGGTGTCGGTGGCCGGCGGGGCGGGCGCCGGGCCGAGGGCGTACTTGCCGAAGAGCCCGAGGTGGATGTGGATCCAGCCGCTCTCCCGGAAGCCGAGGAAGAGGTGCTTCCCGTGGGCGTCGACGCCGTCCAGGAGCCGCCCGTCGAGCAGGGCCGCGCTCTCGGCGAACCGGCCCTGGGGACTGCTGACGGCGACCTCCCGTCCGGCGAACCGGTGGAGGTGGTCCTCGGCGAGGCGGTGGATCGTATGCCCCTCGGGCACGGCGGTACTCCTCGGAAACGAAAATCCGGCCGCGCCGCCCCGCAGGGCGCCGCGGCCGGAAGCGGAATCAGCCCTGCGGGTGGTGCGCCGGGATCGGGGGGAGCTCGCCGGTCTGCTCGTAGGCCGAGAGCATGTCGATGCGGCGGGTGTGGCGCTCCTCGTCGGAGTACGGGGTCTTCAGGAACGCGTCGATGAAGCTGACGACCTCGTCCTGGGTGTGCATGCGGCCGCCGACGGAGATGACGTTGGCGTTGTTGTGCTCGCGGCCGAGCTCGGCGGTCTGGACGCTCCACGCGAGGATGGCGCGGATGCCCTTGACCTTGTTCGCGGCGATCTGCTCGCCGTTGCCGGAGCCGCCGATCACGATGCCGAGGGAGCCGGCGTCCCCGGCCGTCTTCTCCGCGGCCCGCAGGCAGAACGGCGGGTAGTCGTCCACCGCGTCGTAGATGTGGGGCCCGCAGTCGACGGGCTCGTGGCCGTTGTTCTTGAGCCAGTCCACCAGGTGGTTCTTGAGCTCAAAGCCGGCATGGTCGGATCCGAGGTACACGCGCATGGGTCGAGTGTGGCACGGGCGCCCCCGACGGGCCGCAGCGGGTGTCGCGTAAGTCACTTCTAAAGCTCAAGTAAACCCAAAGGACGCAGATGGGACACGGTGGGGCCAAGGTCCTGGACCTTCGTCCCATCGCAACGATCCGGATTGAGGTCTTCCGCCCTGCGTCATCTCAGGTTTGAATGCCCGGGCTCGCAACCCGAGAACCTAAGGATCCGTCCATGAGTTCCACGACGACCCTTCAGAAGGCAGGCGACCCGACCGGTGAACCCGGTTCCGCCCAGTCCTCCGACGGTCTGAAGGCCGGTCTCAAGAACCGCCACCTGTCCATGATCGCCATCGGCGGCGTCATCGGCGCCGGCCTCTTCGTCGGCTCCGGCGGCGGCATCGCCAAGACCGGTCCCGCCATCCTGCTCTCCTACGCGCTGGTCGGCGCGATGGTCGTCTTCGTCATGCGGATGCTGGGCGAGATGGCCGCGGCCAGCCCGAACTCCGGTTCCTTCTCCGCGTACGCGGACCGGGCGCTCGGCCGCTGGGCCGGATTCTCCATCGGCTGGCTGTACTGGTTCTTCTGGGTCGTCGTGCTGGCCGTCGAGGCCACCGCCGGAGCCGTGATCCTGCACGGCTGGGTGCCGGCCGTCCCGCAGTGGGGCTGGGCGCTGATCGTGATGGCGGTGCTGACGGTCACCAACCTCGGCTCGGTCGCCTCGTACGGCGAGTTCGAGTTCTGGTTCGCCGGCATCAAGGTCGTCGCCATCGGCGGCTTCGTGATCATCGGCATGCTGGCCGTCTTCGGCGTGCTGCCGGGCTCGGACAACCCTGGCGCGGGCTTCGCCCACCTCACCGACACGGGCGGCTTCATGCCGAACGGCTGGGGATCGGTCCTCACCGGCGTGCTGATGGTCGTCTTCTCCTTCATGGGCAGCGAGATCGTCACGCTGGCCGCCGGCGAGTCCGAGGACCCGCGGCGCGCGGTCACCAAGGCCACCAACTCGGTGATCTGGCGGATCGGCGTCTTCTACCTGGGCTCGATCTTCATCGTCCTCACCCTGCTGCCGTGGAACGACAAGTCGATCACCGAGAAGGGCTCGTACGTCGCCGCCCTGGACTCGATCGGCATCGCGCACGCCGGACAGATCATGAACGTGATCGTGCTGACGGCCGTGCTGTCCTGCCTGAACTCCGGGCTGTACACCGCCTCCCGCATGGCGTTCTCGCTGGGCGAGCGCGGCGATGCCCCGAAGGCCTTCGCCAAGGTGAGCAAGCGCGGCGTGCCGACGGCCGCGATCCTGGGCTCCGTGGTCTTCGGCTTCGTCGCCGTCTACTTCAACTACGCCTTCAAGGACACGGTCTTCAGCTTCCTGCTGAACGCCTCGGGCGCGATCGCGCTGTTCGTGTGGCTGGTGATCTGCCTGACCCAGCTGCGGATGCGCGGGATCCTGATGAGCGAGGCGCCGGAGAAGGTGACGGTGAAGATGTGGTTCTTCCCGTACCTGACCTGGGCCACCGCCGCGATGATCACCTTCGTCCTGGGCTACATGGTCTACGACAAGGACAACCGCGAGACCGTCCTGCTGTCGCTGCTGGTGGCGGCCGTGGTGATCGTCATCGGCGTGGTCCGCGACGTACGCCGCAAGGCGGCCGCGCGCCTCTCCGCGTGATCGCGGGGACATAGGAACGACGGAAGCGGCCCCGGACCGCGCCAACGGTCCGGGGCCGCCGCCGTCTCCTTCCGGTGCGACGGGCCGCGTACCCTCGGGCCGGTGCCCCGCAATGCGAAGAAGCCCCGCCGACTGGTCGTCGACGGGCGCGTGTACATGTGGACGATGAGCCACCGTCACCGCAGGGACGGGGACGGCCGGGCCGTGGACTGCAGCCAGACCCTCACTCTGTCCCCGCAGCCGTCCGGCAGCGGCGGCCCGCTGCGCATCGTCTTCGCCGACGGCCCCGGCCGGTACGTCCCGGGCGGGGCCCCCTTCGGCTCCGGGGACGTGGGCTTCACCCGGGGCGCCGACCTCAACCTGCACGAGCCGGGCGCCGTACGTGCCCTGCTGGACGAGGCCCTGGCCCGCGGCTGGCGGCCCGACGACCGCCGGCCGGTGGAGGTCGACGGCTGGACCCTGATCGAGGCGGTGGCCGTCCGGGCCGGGGGCACCGGCCCCGCGGCTCCGTAGGACGATCCGCGTGCGGCGTCAGCCGCGGCGGCCCACCAGCTGCCACGCGGCGGGCAGCAGGCCCATCGCCAGCGCGGCCTTGAGCGCGTCGCCGATCAGGAAGGGCGTCAGCCCGGCCGCTACGGCCGCGCCGTAGGACATCCCGGTGGACAGCGCCAGGTAGGGCACGCCGACGGCGTAGATGACCGCGGAGCCCAGCACCATCGTGCCCGCCGTGCGCAGGACCGAGCGGTCGGCGCCGCGCCGCGCGAGGGCGCCCACCAGGGTGGCGGCGAGCAGCATTCCGAGCACGTAGCCGAAGGAGGCGCCGCCCGCTCCGGAGGTGCCGCCCGCGAACCACGGCACGCCGGCCATGCCGACGAGGGCGTAGAGGGCGAGCGAGAGGAAGCCGCGGCGGGCGCCGAAGGCGGTCCCGACCAGGAGGGCGGCGAAGGTCTGTCCGGTGACGGGGACCGGGGAGCCGGGGACGGGCACGGCGATCTGCGCGGCCAGGCCGGTGAGCGCGGCTCCGCCGGCGACGAGCGCGATGTCGCGGACGCGGCTCGCGGAAGCGGGCAGCAGGTCGGCGAGGACGGCGCCGGGCCGGAAGGAGACGGAAGCAGTGCTCATCGGGGACTCCGCGGGAGGGTGCTGGCGACAGGAACGATCACCGACGTTAGTCCCGGGCACGGGGCCGCATCAGGGTCGCCCGGAACAAAGCCGCCCTCACCGGTTTGGTGGGGAGTGAACAAAGAGCCTGCTTGACACCCGAGTTGAAGTGATCCGCATCACGAGCCAGATCCGACAGCACGTCCGTTTTGCACGGATGGGCGCTCTCCAGTGAGACTGTAGGGTCCCTCCAACTGTCGCGGCGCCCCGGCGGCCGCGCCCACCGCCGCCAGGCCACAGAGAGTACGAGCACCCCTCATGCGCGACCTCCCGTCCGCCCCGTCCGCCCCCGTGGACGGGCTCCCACCGGAGCCCCTGAGCCACAGCCTCAAGCAGCGACACCTGACCATGCTGGGCCTCGGCGGCGTGATCGGCGCCGGGCTGTTCGTCGGCTCCGGCGCCGGCATCACCATCGCCGGTCCCGCGATCATCTGCTCGTACCTGCTCGCCGGCGTCCTCGCGATGCTGGTCATGCGGGCGCTCGGCGAGATGTCGGCGGCGATGCCGGCCTCCGGCTCCTTCTCCGTCTACGCCGAGAAGGCGCTCGGCCGCTGGGCCGGTTTCTCGGCGGGCTGGCTGTACTGGTTCCTGCTGGTCGTGGTGCTGGCCGTGGAGGCGACCGCCGCCGCGAAGATCGCGAACGGCTGGCTGCCCTCGGTGGACCAGTGGGTCTGGGTGCTCGTCTTCATGGTGGTCTTCACCGTGAGCAACCTGGCCGCCGTGCGGAACTTCGGCGAGTTCGAGTTCTGGTTCGCGGCCCTGAAGGTCGGCGCGATCGTGCTGTTCCTGATCCTGGGCACGCTGGCCGTGTTCGGCTTCCTCCCCGACACCGACGCGATCGGCATGGCCAACCTGACCGGCCAGGGCGGCTTCTTCCCGAACGGCGCGAGCGGTGTGGTCGCCGGCATGCTGGCCGTCGTCTTCGCCTTCGGCGGCCTGGAGGTCGTCACCATCGCGGCCGCCGAGTCGGACGACCCGGCCAGGTCCGTGGCCCGCGCGGTGCGCAGCGCCGTATGGCGCATCCTCTTCTTCTACGTCGGCTCGATGCTGGTCATCGTGACCCTGCTGCCGTGGGACTCGTTGGAGCCGGGCCAGAGCCCGTACGTGGCGGTCCTCGACTCGATCGGCATCCCGCACGCCGGCCAGATCATGGACGTCGTGATCTTCGTGGCGCTGCTGTCGGCGCTCAATGCCAACCTGTACGGGTCCTCGCGCATGGTGTTCTCGCTGGCGGAGCGGGGCGAGGCCCCGAAGGCCCTGCTGAAGGTGTCGGGCGGCGGGGTGCCGCGCCGGGCGGTGTTCGCGTCGGTGGCCTTCGGGTTCGTCTCGGTCGTGCTGAACCTGCTGTGGCCGGACACGATCTTCCTCTACATGCTCAACGCGGTGGGCGCGGTGCTGCTCTTCGTGTGGGCGCTGATCGCGGTCTCGCAGCTGAAGCTGCGCCGGAAGATCGAGCGGGACATGCCCGAGCGGCTGACGCTGCCGATGTGGCTGTTCCCGTACGCGACGTGGGCGGCGCTGCTCGGGATGGGCACGGTGCTGGTCCTGATGCTGTTCGACGATTCGGCTCGGCCGCAGCTGCTGTGGTCCTCGGGCGCGGCGGCCGCGGTGCTGGCGGTGGCGTGGTTCCGCGAGCTCCGGGACAAGCGCGACAGCGCACGCGGGTGATCACCTCACGTAAGACTCCTGTCCGGATATTGGACACTAAGGATCCGATAAACGGACAGTGGGCAGACTGGGGCACCTCACCCCGTCCACCCGCACACCGGACAGGCACCACTCCATGAGCCAGAGCACCCTGACCCCGCACGGGCAGAAGCCCGCGGACCCCGCGGACCCCGCGATCGCCGACGGGTCCTCGCCCCTCGGCAACGGACTCAAGCAGCGCCACCTCTCGATGATCGCCCTCGGCGGTGTCATCGGCGCCGGGCTCTTCGTCGGCTCCGGAGCGGGCATCGCGGCGGCCGGTCCCTCGATCGTGCTCGCGTACGCCGCCTCCGGCCTGCTCGTGATGTTCGTGATGCGGATGCTCGGCGAGATGTCCGCCGCCAACCCCTCCTCCGGCTCCTTCTCGGTGCACGCGGAGCGGGCCATCGGCCCGTGGGCGGGCTTCACCGCCGGCTGGATGTTCTGGACCCTGCTGTGCGTGGGCGTCGCCATCGAGGCCATCGGCGCGGCGCACATCATGACGGGCTGGTTCCCGGGCACCCCCTCGTGGATGTGGGTGCTGGCCTTCATGGCGCTGTTCTGCGGCTCCAACCTGGCGGCCGTCTCCAACTTCGGCGAGTTCGAGTTCTGGTTCGCCGCCCTGAAGATCGGCGCCATCGCGCTCTTCCTCGGCCTGGGCGTCCTGGCCGTCATGGGCGTGCTGCCCGGCACCGACTCCCCCGGCTCCGCCAATCTGCTCCACGACGGCGGCTTCCTGCCCAACGGCGTGGACGGACTGCTGGTCGGCCTGCTCGCCTCCGTCGTCGCGTACGGCGGTCTGGAGACGGTGACCATCGCGGCCGCCGAGTCCGACAACCCGGTCCGGGGCGTCGCCAGGGCCGTGAAGACCACCATGTGGCGGATCGCGATCGTCTACGTCGGCTCGATGCTGGTCATCGTCACGCTGCTGCCGTGGAACGACCCGGCGGTCACCACCGAGGGCCCGTACGCGGCCACCCTGGACCACCTGGGCATCGCGCACGCGGGGCAGGTCATGAACGTGGTCATCCTGATCGCCCTGCTGTCCGCGATGAACGCGAACATCTACGGCTCCTCCCGCATGGCCTACTCCCTCGTCTCCCGCGGCCAGGGCCCCAAGGCGCTGGGCAAGGTCTCCGGCCGGGTGCCGCGCCGCGCGGTGCTCGCCTCCTCCGGCTTCGGCTTCGTCACCGTGCTGCTGTCGTACTGGTACCCGGACACCCTCTTCGCCTGGCTGCTGAACATGGTCGGCGGCGTCATCCTCGTCGTCTGGGGCTTCATCGCCGTCTCGCAGTTCGTGCTGCGCCGCCGGACGGAGCGCGAGGCCCCCGAGAAGCTGGTCGTGAAGATGTGGGGCTTCCCGTACCTGACCTGGGTCGCGCTGGCCGGACTGGCCGGGGTCCTGGTCCTGATGGCCATGGGTGAGGACACCCGCGTCCAGCTCGTCTTCACCGGCGGCCTGACCCTGGCGCTGGCCGCCACCGGGTACGTCATCCAGCGGCGGGCCGCCGCCGGAAGCTGACCCGAGCCGCCCCGTACGACGAAGGCGCGTCCCGTGCAATGGCACGGGACGCGCCTTCGTCGTGGGCCGCACCTCGCACGCCACACGTCGCACGCCGTACTGAGGTGACCCTTATGCGACCTCTGGAATAGATACTGCTAGCGTGCAGTTGCGCATTGATTGCAATAAGCAGTTGGCACGCCGAGGGGACCGGATAACACGCATGGCCATCTACACACTTCCTGAGCTTCCTTACGACTACGCGGCTCTCGAGCCGGTGATCAACCCGCAGATCATCGAGCTGCACCACGACAAGCACCACGCGGCCTACGTCGCGGGCGCCAACAACACGCTGGAGCAGCTGGCGGAGGCGCGCGACAAGGAGAACTGGGGCGCGCTGAACGGCCTGGAGAAAAACCTCGCGTTCCACCTCTCCGGCCACATCCTGCACAGCATCTACTGGCACAACATGGCCAGCCCGAAGACCGGCGAGGGCGGCGGCGAGCCCACCGCGGCCGACGGCCTGGGCGACCTGGCCGACGCGATCACCGAGTCCTTCGGCTCCTTCGCGAAGTTCAGGAAGCAGCTGACCTTCGCGTCCTCCGCGACCCAGGGCTCCGGCTGGGGCGTGCTCGCGTACGAGCCGGTCAGCGGGCGCCTGATCGTCGAGCAGGTCTACGACCACCAGGGCAACATCGGCGTCGCCAGCACCCCGGTCCTGGTCTTCGACGCCTGGGAGCACGCCTTCTACCTGCAGTACAAGAACCAGAAGGTGGACTTCATCGAGGCGATGTGGAACGTCGTCAACTGGCAGGACGTGGCCAAGCGCTACTCCGACGCCAAGGCGAACACCCCGCTGCTGATCCCCGTCAAGGGCTGATCCGCGCCACCGAATCCCGTCCGCCTCGTGATCGTCTTCTCAACCTTCACTTGCGGGCGTGTCCACCAGAATGCCCCCGCGAGGACGTGACTCGCGGGGGTCTTCTGTGTCCCCCGCGGCGTCCGCGTCCGCGCTGTCGACGAGACCGTCCACTTCGCCGACCGCCGTGAACTCGCGCGCCAGCCCGGTCTCGTGCAGCCGCGCGAACGGGGTGAAGGGGATGCCGAACTCCGACTCCCCGCGGTCGAAGTTCCAGCTCTTGTGCACCTGGAAGCGGTAGTCGCTCACCACGGACCCGTCCTCGTGCACCCGTACCGTGCCGCTGATCCGGTACTGGGCCCCGCGCAGCGCCAGCCACCAGTCCGCGCTCCCCCGCCGGGTGAGCAGCACCCCGCGCCAGCCGCTGTCCGCCGCGTACGCGCCCGGCTCGCCGAGCGAGCGCGCGGCCTCCCGCCACTCGGCCAGGCGCCGGTCCACCTCTTCCCGTACGGCGGGCACCGCGAGCAGCGCCCGCGCGTCGACCCGGTACGGGCGGCCCGTGCCCCGGAGGTAGTGGCGCAGGGTGCCGGCGGCGTGGCGGACCCCGAGGGCCGTCCACAGCGGGGGCACCGCGACGCAAGCTGCCCGCAGCACCCGGTCTCGGGGGCGTGCGGGCAGGCTGGCGTGCGCGGCGTTGTCGTTCGGTATCGCGGGCTCCGCCCGGCCGCCGGAGCGGCCGAGCGGTTCCTCGCGCGTACCCTCGTGCGTCGAGCTGATCCCCATACGGGGACGTTAAGGGAGGAAGGGGATGCCCGCCTCCCGGGAGGAGCCCCCGGGTTGCCCGACCAGTCCCCGACTAGTCGAAGATCGGGCCCTGGGTGCGGGTGCGCTTGATCTCGTAGAAGCCGGGGGTGGAGGCGACCAGCAGGGTCCCGTCCCAGAGGCGGGCCGCGGCTTCGCCGCGCGGGGCCGGGGTGACGACCGGGCCGAAGAAGGCCACTTCCCCGCCGTCGGCGCCGGGCACCGAGATGACCGGGGTGCCGACCTCCTGGCCGACGCGGTTGATGCCGTCGTTGTGGGAGTCGCGCAGGACCTCGTCGTACTCGTCGGAGTCGGCGTAGTGGATCAGCTCGGCGGGCAGGCCCACCTCGTCCAGGGCCTCGGCGATCGCCTCGCGGGTCGGGCCCGTGCCGCCGTTGTGGAAGCGGGTGCCGAGCGCGGTGTAGAGCTTGCCGGTGACCTCGTCGCCGAACTTCTGCTGGGCGGCGACGACCACGCGCACGGGGGCCCAGCCCTTGGGGCCGAGCAGGTCGCGGTAGACCTCGGGCAGTTCGTCGAGCTTGTTCTCGTTCAGGACGGCGAGGCTCATCACGTGCCAGCGGACCTCGACGTCACGGACCTTCTCGACCTCCAGCATCCAGCGGGACGTCATCCAGGCCCAGGGGCACAGCGGGTCGAACCAGAAGTCGACAGGGGTCTTCTCGCGCACCTGGGTGTCAGCCATGTCTCTCCTCGCATAGGAACGTTCCTCCCTGCCCAACCGCTCCGACCGCACACGCATTCCCCCGTGGGAGGATTCGGTCAGGTATCGCGATCACGCACGAAGGAGTGCACGTGCCCGGAGAGAATCTGTCCCGTGACGAGGCCCGCCAGCGGGCCGAGCTGCTGTCCGTCGACGGGTACGAAGTGGTCCTCGACCTGAGGTCCGCGGTGGACGAGGCCGAACCGGCCGACGGCCCCAGGACCTTCCGCTCGGTGACCACCGTCCGCTTCCGGGCCGCCGCTCCGGGGGCCGCCAGCTTCGCAGACCTCATCGCGCCCGCGGTGAACTCCGTGACCCTCAACGGGCGCGAGCTGGACCCGGCCGAGGTCTTCGACGGCGCGCGGATCTCCCTGGACGGGCTGGCCTCCGAGAACGTCCTGGTGGTGGACGCCGACTGCGCCTACAGCCGGACCGGCGAGGGCATGCACCGCTTCGTGGACCCGGAGGACGGCGAGGTCTACCTCTACACCCAGTACGAGCCGGCCGACGCCCGGCGGGTGTACGCGAACTTCGAGCAGCCCGACCTCAAGGCCCCGTACCGCTTCGAGGTGACGGCGCCCGAGGGCTGGCAGGTCTGGAGCAACGGCGCCGAGGAGTCCCGCGAGGGGCAGACCCGCCGCTTCGCCGAGACCGCGCCCATCTCCACGTACATCACCTGCGTGGTGGCGGGGCCGTACCACTACGTCACGGACACCTACACGCGCGGGGACCTGACGATCCCGCTCGGCGCGATCTGCCGCAAGGGGCTGGCCAAGCACTTCGACGCGGACGAGGTGTTCCTCGTCACGAAGCAGGGGTTCGACCTCTTCCACGAGATCTTCGACTACCCGTACCCCTTCGGGAAGTACGACCAGGCCTTCGTGCCGGAGTACAACCTGGGCGCCATGGAGAACCCGGGGATGGTGACCTTCCGGGAGGAGTACATCTTCCGCGGGAAGGTCACGCAGGCCTCCTACGAGCGGCGCGCGAACACGATCCTGCACGAGATGGCGCACATGTGGTTCGGCGACCTGGTCACCATGAAGTGGTGGGACGACCTGTGGCTGAAGGAGTCCTTCGCGGACTTCATGGGCTCCTTCGCACTGGTCGAGGCCACCCGTTTCGACCAGGCGTGGGTCACCTTCGCCAACAGCCGCAAGGCGTGGGCCTACCGGGCCGACCAGCTGCCGTCCACGCACCCGATCACGGCCGACATCCGTGACCTGGAGGACGCGAAGCTGAACTTCGACGGCATCACGTACGCCAAGGGCGCCGCGGTGCTCAAGCAGCTCGTGGCGTACGTGGGGCGCGACGCGTTCCTGGACGGCGCGCGGCGCTACTTCAAGGCGAACGCGTACGGGAACACCACGCTGGACGACCTGCTGTCGGTGCTCGCCGAGGTCTCCGGGCGGGACATGGCCGAGTGGTCGCGGGCGTGGCTGCAGACGGCCGGCGTCAACGCGCTGACCCCGGTGGTGACGTGTGACGCGGGCGGCCGGGTGACCGAACTGGCGGTGGTCCAGGACGGCGACGAGCTGCGTCCGCACCGGGTGGCGGTCGGCCTGTACCGGCTGTCCGGCGAGGGCTCCCTGGTCCGGTACGCGCGCGCCGAGACGGACGTGGCCGGGGCCCGGACCGTGGTGGCCGAACTGGCCGGGCAGGAACGGCCCGACCTGGTGCTCGTCAACGACGACGACCTCACGTACTGCAAGATCCGCTTCGACGAGGCCTCGCTGGCCACGCTGCGCTCCCACCTGGGCTCGGTGGCGGACCCGCTGAGCCGCGCGCTGTGCTGGTCGGCACTGTGGAACCTGACGCGTGACGGGCTGATGCCGGCCCGGGACTTCGTCTCGCTCGTCGTGGCCCACGCGGGCCGCGAGACGGACGTCGGCGTGCTCCAGATGCTGCACTCGCAGGCGCTGTCCGCCGTCTCGCACTACGCGGCGCCCGGCTGGCGGGAGCAGGGCGGCCGGGTGCTGGCGGCGTGCGCGCTGCAGGAACTGCGGTTCGCGGAGCCGGGCTCGGAGCACCAGCTGACGTGGGCCCGCTTCTTCGCGGCGGGCGCGGCGACCGAGGGCGACTTCCAGCTGCTGCTGGGGCTGCTGGAGGGAACGGCGCGGGTCGACGGGCTGGACGTGGACCAGGAGCTGCGCTGGGACTTCCTGCTGCCGCTGGCCGCGCACGGGGCGATCGGCGAGGACGCCATCGCCGCCGAACTGGCGCGGGACGACACGGCGTCGGGCAAGCGGCACCAGGTGCGCTGCCTGGCGGCGCGGCCGTCGGCGGCGGTCAAGGACCAGGCGTGGGTGGCGGTGGTGGAGTCGGACGCGCTGTCGAACGCGCTGGTCGAGGCCACGATCGCGGGGATGCAGCAGCCTTCGCAGCGGGCCCTGCTCGCGCCGTACACGGAGCGCTACTTCGCCGCCATCGAGGGGCTCTGGGCCGACCGGTCGATCCAGATCGGCATGGACGTGGTGCGGGGGCTGTACCCCTCGCTGCAGAGCTCCCAGGCGACGGTGGACGCGACTGACGCCTGGCTGACGGCGCACGAGTCGGCTCCGCCTGCATTGCGGCGGCTGGTCCTTGAGTCCCGGGACGACCTGGCGCGGGCGCTGCGCGGCCAGGCGTGCGACGTGGCGGCGGCGGGCTGACCCCGCGGGGCCTTCCGGGCGCTGCCCGGACCCGCGCCCCGAACGCCGGCGGGGCCGGATTTCGCCGGCCTCGGCCTGCACGCACGTCGGCGGGGCTGGAAGATCCAGCCCCGCCGATGTTTGAGCTCCAGGAACGGGGCTTCGGCGGCGCACTCCATCGGCAGTCGAACGCCCGTACTTTAGCCCCGTCTTGTCCCGATTTGCCGACGGATGTGTAACAGGGGTTAGCGAGGCCATGGCCTGAGGGAATCACCGCGTCATGAACCACAACGCGCCCCTCCCCCTCGCCCACCTCACCGACACCCGCCCCCGCGTGCTGTCGCTGGCCCAGCTCCGCGAGCACGGCGTCACCGCCGCCGACGCCGCCGAACGCCCCTGGCAGCAGATCCTGCCGGGGGTGTTCCTGCTCCACTCCGGGCCGGCCACCAGTGAGGAGCGGCTGCACGCGGCGCTGCTCTACGCCGGGCGCCGCGGCGACGAGGTCATGATCACCGGGCTCGCCGCCCTCGCGCTGTACCGGTTCTCCTCCGCCCCCGCCCTGCTCGGCCTCCCCCACATCGACGTCCTCGTCCCCAACACCCGCCGGCTGCGCTCCGCCGGACAGGTCCGCATCGTCCGCGCGCACACCCCGCCCCGGCCGATGGAGGTCACCGGCCTCCCCGTCGCGCCCGTGGCCCGCGCCGTCGCCGACGCCGTCGCCCACCTCTCCGACGCCGGTACGGTCCGCCGCCTGCTCAGCGAAGCCGTCCGCGGCGGGCACTGCGAACCGGCCGCCGTGGTGCGGGAGCTGACGGTGGCCCGGCTGCTGAACCGCCCGCACGTCGTGGACGCGGTCGAATCGCTGCTCGCGGAGGGCCGGGCCATCGCCGAGGACCGGCTGTACCAGCTCGTACGGGGCTACGAGCTCCCCGAGCCGGTCTGGAACGTGGACCTGCGACTGCCCGGCGGCCCGCACCTGGGCGGGGTCGACGCGTACTGGCCCGAGCAGGCGGTGGCCGTGGAGATCGACACGCGGGCCCCGCGCCAGGGCGAGGACGAGCAGTGGACCGAGGCGGTCCGCAAGCGGGAGACCCTGGAACGGTGCGGGGTGACCGTCCTGCACATCACCCCGCGCAAGCTCCGCGACTGGCCCGAGCAGCAGGCCGCGGTCGTCCGCACCGCCCTGACGGCGGCCGGCGACCGCGAGCCCGCCGCCTACCTCGTCGTACTGCCCAGGTGAGGTTCCCGCGCCCGGAGCCCCTGGGGCGAGGGCGGGACCGGATTGGCCGGCGAGTACTCCGGGGCGCTCCACAGCAGCCGCCCCGGGTGCACGCTCTCCACCACCGCGTCGAGCCGGAACCGGATCCGCCGCTCCCCGCCCGCGCCGAACTCGGGCTCGGCCCGCCCGCTGAGCTGGAGCAGTCCCCCGCCCTCCCAGTCCGGGAACAGCAGCCCGGCCCGCGGGTCCGCCGTCAGGTTCCCCAGCGTCAGGAACATCGCGTTGCCCGGATAGTCCGGCCAGGCCAGTTCGGTCGGGGACAGCACCTCGACGAAGCCCGGCATCCCGCCCCGGTGGCTCGCGTCGGCCCCGTCCGCCTCGGCGGTGGTGGCGACGAAGAAGGTGTCGGCGGCACGGACGGCCCGCTCCTGGTCGGGGGTGAGCGCGTGCCCGCGCCGCACGACACCGGCTCCTTCGGCGGCGAGCTGGACAGGCTGCCGCTTCTGGAGGTACTTGGGGCAGTTCGCGAACACCTGCTCGGCCGCCACCGCGAACCCGCCCGGGGTCACTTCCAGGGTTCCGTTGAGCCGCATCCGCCGCCGGGTGCGCGGATCGAGGGAGATGGTCCCGACCCGGGTGCCGGCGGTGGCCAGCGCCTCGGCGAGCGGATCGCCGCCGGGCAGGCCCCCGGTGACCGCGATCCGGTCCGGCCCGGTGGCCCGTACGAAGCCCGGGGCGCCGGTGAGCAGCGAGGCCCAGAGCCGGCCGCCCGGGTCGGCGGCGCCGACGACCAGGTGCGGCTGCTGCGCCAGGAACTGCGCGGCGACGTCCTTGATGTGCGGGGTGACCGAGCGGCCGACGTGGACGGCGTGCTCCCGGACACCGACCCGGTCCTGCACCGCCAGCGAACCCCAGTGGTACCCGGACATTAGAAGAACCCGCAGGTCGGGGCCCCTGTGATGGGAGCCTCAACGCCTTCGGCACCGACCGGAACGAAGATCTCCAGCCGGGTCCCGTCGGGGTCGTGGAAGAAGATCCCTCCGGAGTGCGCGCCCTCGCCGTGGGCGACGACCCCCTCGTAGGCGAATTCGACGCCCAGGCCGCGCAGCCGCTCCTCGTACGCCCGGACCTCCTCGACGGCCTCCGCGGAGAGCGCGAGGTGGTGGAGTCCGGCCGAGGCGGGTGCGTAGGCGCCCTCGGCCTGCTGCCACAGGGTGAGGACCAGCTCGCCGTCCTGGCCGAGGAAGGCGAAGCGACGGCCCTCCTCCTTGCCCTCGCCGAGCAGCTCGAAGCCCAGGGCCCCCTGGTAGAAGGCGAGCGAGCGGGCGAGGTCGGTGACGTTCAGCCCCACGTGGCCGGTGCGGAGCTTGCTGATGACGGCCGTCATGGCTGGTTCCTTCCCTCGGAACTCGAAGACAACTACGAAAATATCTAACCTTCTAACTTGAGGTTAAAGGTTAGAGGTCGAGGCGTCAAACCACTCACGTACTCTTGAGGGGTTAGTGACGCGAGGAGGCGGACATGACGACGGCGGACCCACGCCCCCTGACCGGGGAACCGGTGGCCCTGGACCTGCTGAACACCCGCTGGGTCCAGGAGGGCGAGCCCCTCGACCTGTTCGCCGGGGCCTTCGGCCTCACCCGCGTACAGGGACTCGCGCTCTGGCTGGAGAGCGCCGGACTTTCCGGCCGCTTCCGCGCCGACGCCGCCACCCTGGTCCACCTGCTCACCGCCCGCGAAGCACTGGCCCGAGCGGTCGCGGACCCGGCCGACGAGAGCGCCCGCGCCCTGATCGACGCCGTCCTGGAGCACGGGCGGATCCGGGCCACCCTGACGTCCGGCGGGCCCGGGGAGCGGACCGAGTTCGCGGACCCGGCCTGGGGTCCGGCCTGGACGGCCGCCTACGACTACCTGGAGCTACTGGGATCCGGCCCCGGCCGGATCCGCAAGTGCGCCTCCGAGACGTGCGTCCTGCACTTCCACGACACCTCGCGCAACGGCACCCGACGCTGGTGCTCGATGGCGGCCTGCGGAAACCGGGCGAAAGCATCACGACACTACGCGCGCACGCGCGAGCGCTGAACGCTGCGAAGTTGTCACACCCGATCCGAGACGGAGCTTCACCCCATCCCTGACAGAAGGTCGGGAAGTCTACAAATCGATGTTTTAACCCGAAGGTTCGTACCGGTTCTCCCCGGTACGGACCTTCTGGCGTATCCCTGGCATTGGCGGGAGTCCGCCACGGCAGGTCTCGGTCGATGACAACTCTCCCCAAAGAGCTGTCACTTAAGCGAGGCTGACCGGTCATCCGGCACCGAAATCCGGACCGTATCTTTCACTTAGCCAGGGATGCTGATGACCCTCGACTCCCCCAGCTCCATATCCGTGACCCGACGCGCAGCGCGCGTCGCGGCCGCGGCCGGCCTGGTGGCCGCCCTCGCGGCCACCGGCGCCATGCCCGTCTTCGCGGCGACCGGCACCGACGGCCCCACGGCCAAGCCCACCGCCAACCCCGCGGTGAAGTCGGCCGACCAGAAGCTCGGTTCGGCTGACGTCGAACTGCTGCAGGAGGCCAAGACCAAGGGCGAGAAGACCGTCACCGTCATGGTCGCGACCGCTCCCGGCGAGACCCAGCAGGTGGCGAAGCAGCTCGACGGCGTCCAGGGCGCCTCGGTGGGCCAGACGTACGACAAGCTCGGCTACGTCCGCGCCACCCTGCCGACCGACAAGGCCGAGGCCGCACTGAAGGCGGCCGCCAAGCTGTCCTCCGTGCACGGCATCGACCTGCGTCAGGAGATCCAGCTTCCGGACCCCCGTCCGGACGCGGGCCGCGAGACCGGCACGGTCAAGAAGACCGCCGCCGAGACGTACCCGGGGCCGGACAAGAACACCCCCGCGAAGAACCCGTACAACCCCTCCTTCGAGACGGGTTCGCTGGACTTCCTCAAGAAGAACCCGACGGCCGACGGCCGCGGCGTGACCATCGGCATCCTGGACTCGGGCGTCGACCTCGGTCACCCCGCGCTCCAGAAGACCACCACCGGCGAGCGCAAGATCGTCGACTGGGTCACCGCGACCGACCCGATCGCCGACGGCGACGCCACCTGGCGGGCCCAGATCACCCCGGTCACCGGTGGCACGTTCACCGCGGGCGGCGCGAGCTGGAAGGCTCCGGCGGGCTCGTACCAGTGGAGCCGCTTCACCGAGTCGATCACCGCGACCGGTGACATGAAGGGCGACGTCAACCGGGACGGGGACACCACCGACCGGTTCGGCCTGCTCTACGACCCGGTCGCCGGGACCGTCCGCGTCGACACCGACCAGGACAACGACTTCACGAACAACGAGCCGATGAAGCCGTACAAGGACGGCTACCAGATCGGCTACTTCGGCACGGACAACCCGGCGACCGAGGTCGCCGAGCGCATCCCGTTCGTGATCGAGATCCGCAAGGACGTCCCGATGGACCCGCTGGGCGGTGACTGGATCGGCAAGAAGGCCGACTTCGTCAACGTCGGCATCATCGAGTCCGAGCACGGCACGCACGTCGCGGGCATCACCTCCGCCAACGGGCTGTTCGGCGGCGCGATGAACGGCGAGGCGCCCGGCGCCAAGATCGTCTCCTCGCGCGCCTGCTCCTGGTCCGGCGGCTGCACCAACATCGCGCTGACCGAGGGCATGATCGACCTCGTCGTCAACCGCGGCGTGGACATCGTCAACATGTCGATCGGCGGCCTGCCGGCGCTGAACGACGGCAACAACGCGCGCTCCGAGCTCTACAAGAACCTCATCGACACCTACGGTGTCCAGCTCGTCATCTCGGCGGGCAACGAGGGCCCCGGCATCAACACCATCGGTGACCCCGGTCTCGCGGACAAGGTCGTCTCCGTGGGCGCCGCGGTCTCCAAGGAGACCTGGGCGGCCAACTACGGCTCCGGCGTGACCAAGAAGTACAACATGTTCCCCTTCTCCTCGCGCGGTCCGCGTGAGGACGGCGGCTTCACGCCGACCATCACCGCCCCGGGCGCGTCGATCAACACCACCCAGACGTGGCTGCCCGGCTCCCCGGTGAAGGAGGCCGGCTACAACCTGCCGGCCGGTTACTCGATGCTCCAGGGCACCTCGATGTCCTCGCCGCAGGCGACGGGCGCCACCGCCCTGCTGATCTCGGCCGCGAAGCAGCAGCACATCGCCCTCACCCCGGCGACCCTGCGCGTCGCGCTCACCAGCAGCGCCAAGAAGATCGACGACGTCCCGGCGCACGCCCAGGGCGCGGGCCTGATCAACATCCCCGGCGCGTGGGAGTCCATCCAGCGCGGCGCGAAGGCCAACGAGTTCACCGTCTCGGCGCCGGTCGACACCGCGATCGACCAGTTCCTGAAGACCCCGGGCTTCGGCACCGGCGTCTACGACCGTGAGGGCGGCCTGAAGGTCGGCCAGAAGAAGGTCTACAACGTCGTCGTGACGCGCACCACCGGCGTCAAGTACGGCACCCCGCACCAGCTCAGCTGGCGCAACAACGACGGTACGTTCAAGGTCCTCAGCGACTACGACTACGTCACCCTGCCCCTGAACAAGCCGGTCACCATCAAGGTCGAGGCCAAGCCCAAGACCGCCGGTGTCCACAGCGGCATCCTGCAGCTCGACGACCCGACCACCGAGGGCATCGACAAGCAGATCCTCTCCACCGTCGTCGTCTCGACGCCGCTGGCGAAGCCTTCGTTCTCCTACTCGGACACCTCGTCCGTGCAGCGCAACAGCCACAAGTCGTACTTCGTGACCGTCCCCGCGGGCGCCAAGACCCTCGAGGTCGCCCTCGGCGGTCTGAAGCCGACCAGCCAGACGCGCTTCATCTCGATCCACCCGTACGGCGTGGGCGTCGAGGACAGCGCGACGACCCAGTGCTACCCGAACTACGACAACCCGGCGAACCTGTGCCGCCCCGACCTGCGTTCGTACCCGAACCCGCAGCCGGGCGTCTGGGAGATCGAGGTCGAGTCGCGCCGTACGTCGCCGCTGCTCGACAACCCGTTCAAGCTGGACGTCTCCGTGCTCGGCGCGGGCTTCGACCCCGCGGTCAAGGTCCTGCCCGAGGTCAAGCTGGGTACCCCGGCGCCGGTCCAGTGGACCGTCAAGAACGAGGGCGCGGCCATCTCCGGCGGCACGCTCCAGGGCGGCCCGCTCGGCTCCGCGAAGGTCGCCAAGCCGACCATCACCACCGGTGAGACCCAGACCTCCGAGGTCACCATCGGCGAGGGCGTCTCCCGCCTCGACATCGCGATCGGCAACGTCTCCGACACCGCCGCCGACCTCGACCTCGAGGTCTACAAGGACGGCGTCAAGGTCGGCACCTCCGCCGACGGCGACTCCGAGGAGGCCGTGAGCCTGCTCAACCCGGCCGCCGGCACCTACACGGTCAACGTGATCGGCTACGCGATCCCGACCGGCACCACCACCTACGACTACCGCGACGTCTACTACTCGGCCGCCCTGGGCACCGTCCAGGTCGACGAGGCCGCGAAGGTCAACCTCGCCAACGGCGCCTCGGCCGCCGTCTCCGCGAACGTGCTGGTCAACAGCGCGGCTCCGGAAGGCCGCCAGTTCTTCGGCGAGGTCAAGCTGCTCAACGCCCGCGGCACCGCCGCCGGCACCGGCAGCGTGCAGATCGAGAAGGTCCTCCCGTAACGGCTCCGGCCGCTGAACGGATGACCGCATGACCGCATGACGGAGGGGCGGGTACCCGATCGGGTACCCGCCCCTTCCGCTTGCCCCCCTCGGGCCCTGCCTCACTTCCCGAGCGAGCTCAGGTCCTGCGCGTACGTACCGACCGCGTGGGCGATGACGTCCAGGTTGGTGTCGAAGGCCTTGAGGTCCAGGTTCTTCAGGGTGTCGCCCGCCCCGTGGTAGTTCGGGTCGTACGGGGCCCCGGCCGTGCCGCCGTGGCGCCTGGCCTGCTCGGGCGTCTTGATGCCCTCGGCCCCGGTGAAGGTGCCGCCGGCCGGGATGCCGTTCTCGATGAACGGGCCGTAGTCGGAGCGGCCGTCGAAGTCACTGCCCTCGTGCGGCTTGTGCTTCTTGTCGAGGAAGCCGTTGATCAGCGCCTCGATCTGCGCCGATCCGGCCGGGCCCGCGCCCTCGCCGGTCCTGTCCGAGTCGTCGCCGTCGTAGACGAACTGCACCGGGTTCGGCGAGGCGATCATGTCGAAGTTCAGGTAGAGCGCGATGTCCTTCTTCTGCTTCTCCGGCAGCTGCGCCACGTAGTGCTCGGAGCCCAGCAGGCCGAGCTCCTCCGCCGACCACCAGGCGAAGCGGACCTTGTTGGCGGCCGGGTTGCCCTTGCCCTTCTTGTTGGCGCCCTCCTGCGCCAGCTTGAGGGCCACCTCCAGCAGGCCGGCCGAGCCGGAACCGTTGTCGTTGATGCCCGGGCCCCCGGGGACCGAGTCCAGGTGGGAGCCGACCGTGACCACCCGGTCGGCGCGGCCGCCCCTGGTCTCGGCGATCACGTTGCGGGTGGTCTTCTTCACGTGCTCCTGGTCCAGGTCCAGGCGTACGGTCACCTCTCCCCCGGCGGCGGCCGCGGTCAGCGCCTCCCCGTCGGCGAGGGTGATCCCGGCGCTCGGGATGATCCCCTCGGCGGGCGAGGAGAAGCTGCCCCGCACCGGGGTGGTGCCGCTGTGGTTGTAGACGATCACGCCGAGCGCGCCCGCCGCGGCGGCGGCCCGCTGCTTCTCCACGAAGGTGCAGGACCCCCGCTTTACCAGGGCGATCTTCCCGGTGAAGGCGCCGGCCGGGTAGTCGGCGGCGTCGCAGCCCGGGGTCTCGTCGACCCGGGCGAGGGCGATCGGGGCGGTCAGGCCGCCGGCCGGGGTCGACTTGGTGAAGGTGAAGGCCGCGGTGGCCAGCTCCCGCGGGTCCGCGCCGCCGATGACGGTGGTCCTCTCCGTCTTCGTGTGCGCGTCGTAGATGTCGAAGTCCTGGTACGAGACCTGGTACCCGGCCTTGGCGAGGGTGTCGTGGACGTACGCGGCGGACGCGGCGTGGCCGGGGGTGCCGGCGGCGCGGTTGCCGCCGTTGGCGTCGGCGATCTGCTGGAACTTCGCCAGGTGCCGGTAGGCCCCGCGGGCGGTGACCTCCTCCACCAGCTCCTTGGCCAGCCGGCCCTCGCGCGGGTGGGCGGCCGCCGGGGTGGCGGCGAGCAGGACGGGCGCGGCGACGGCGGCCGCGAGGGCGGCGAGCGCCGGTATGGACCGGCGCCGGTGGCGGATGGCACGCATGGTGGTTCTCCCGAGTTCGAAGTACGGAACGATCGTCCGGATTGCGGACGCGACAGATCGGACCGTAACCGGCTGCGAGCTGGCAAAAGGGGCGGTCGGCGAGGGTGCAACACGGCCGCCACGGAGTTGTCACGGGGGTTCACACGCAGAACACCGTCCGCTCCTCGGACAATGGATTGGACAAGCCTCGTGGGGTCGAACGCATGATGGCTCCACGCGCGCCCGCGTCGTACGTACCAAGAGGAGTCACCGTGAGGGTCGGAATCGTCGGAGCCACCGGACAGGTCGGCGGAGTCATGCGCGGCATCCTCGCCGAGCGGAAGTTCCCGGTGGACGAGCTGCGGCTGTTCGCCTCGGCCCGGTCGGCCGGCACCACCCTCGAATGGGAGGGCCGCGAGATCACCATCGAGGACGCCTCCACGGCCGACTACTCCGGCCTGGACATCGTGCTCTTCTCCGCGGGCGGCGCCACCTCCAGGGCCCTCGCCGAGAAGGTCGCCGCACAGGGCGCCGTCGTGATCGACAACTCCTCCGCCTGGCGCGGCCACCCCGAGGTCCCCCTCGTGGTCTCCGAGGTCAACCCGCACGCGATCGCGAACCGCCCCAAGGGCATCATCGCGAACCCGAACTGCACCACGATGGCCGCGATGCCGGTGCTGCGCCCGCTGCACGACGAGGCCGGACTGACCGCGCTGATCGCCACCACCTACCAGGCCGTTTCCGGCTCGGGCCTGGCGGGCGTCGCCGAGCTCAAGGGCCAGGCCTGCGCGGTGGCCGAGGCCGCCGACCAGCTGACCTTCGACGGCGGCGCGGTGGAGTTCCCCGAGCCGCAGGTCTACAAGCGGCCGATCGCCTACAACGTGGTCCCGCTCGCGGGCTCGATCGTGGACGACGGCTCCTTCGAGACCGACGAGGAGCAGAAGCTCCGCAACGAGTCCCGCAAGATCCTGGAGATCCCGGAGCTCAAGGTCTCGGGCACCTGCGTGCGCGTGCCGGTCTTCTCCGGCCACTCCCTCCAGGTCAACGCCCGCTTCGCCCGCCCCCTGAGCGTCGAGCGCGCCTACGAGCTGCTCGGGTCCGCCCCGGGCGTCGAGCTCTCGGAGATCCCGACCCCGCTGCAGGCCGCCGGCAAGGACGCCTCGTACGTGGGCCGCATCCGCGTCGACGAGACCGCCGAGAACGGCCTCGCGCTGTTCCTCTCCAACGACAACCTCCGCAAGGGCGCCGCGCTGAACGCGGTCCAGATCGCGGAGCTGGTCGCGCAGGAGCTGCGCGGCTGATCCCGCACGCACGAAGAGACAGGGGCGGCGCCGTCACGGCGCCGCCCCTGTGTCGTTCGTGTACCCCAGCGCGGGGGCTAGGCCCGGCGGACCTCGAAGAGGTAGCAGCCGAATTCGGCCGCGCGGACGTGGACCAGGGCGGTGTCCGGGTCCGCGAAGGCTTCGGTCAGGGCCTGGTCGATCACCGCGTCCGGGTCCCCGGCGAGGGTGAGCACCCGGCCGCCGAGGATGCGGCCGGCCGCGTCGTAGCGGCGGGCCGTGCGCTGCGCACCCGGGTGGGCGAAGGGGTGCCCGGCGCTCCCGGCCGGTCCGCCGCAGTCGGCCGCGTGGATGAACACCGGGCCCTGCTCGTCGTAGGCGCCGGGGTCGGCTCCGGTCCCGGCGGCCCAGCGGCGCAGCGGGGCGTACGCGACCAGGGCGATCCGCTCGCCCGGGGCGCTGCGGCGCAGGCAGCAGCGGAGCGGGGCGCCGCCTTCGGGGTCCTCGTACGGCAGGCAGGGCCGCCCGGCGTCGTCGAGGGAGCGCAGGCCGGCGAGGGCGGACGGGGCGATGGGGAGCGCGGTGTGAGCGGTCATGGGATCCAGGGTGCGCGGCCGGACCGGCCGAAGCTGGCGGAAATCGGACGTCGCGTTCGCCCGTGGATTACTCCGGCGCGATGACCCGGCCCGCGTGGAAGGATGGACAGCACCGTCACCATCGAAGGAGATGACCGCGTGCCTGGCACGAACCTGACCCGTGAAGAGGCTCAGCAGCGCGCACAGCTGCTCACCGTGGACTCCTACGAGATCGAGCTCGATCTCGGCGGAGCACAGGAGGGCGGCACGTACCCCTCCGTCACCACGGTGCGCTTCCAGTCCGCCGAGGCCGGCGCCGAGACCTTCATCGACCTGGTCGCCCCGGCCGTGCACGAGGTCGTCCTCAACGGCAAGGCCCTGGACGTGGCCGCCGTCTTCCGGGATTCCCGGATCACGCTCCCCCACCTCCTCGCCGGCGCCAACGAGCTCCGCGTCGTCGCCGACTGCGCGTACACCAACACCGGTGAGGGTCTGCACCGCTTCGTCGACCCGGTCGACGAGCAGGCGTACCTGTACACCCAGTTCGAGGTCCCGGACGCGCGCCGCGTCTTCGCCAGCTTCGAGCAGCCCGACCTGAAGGCGACGTTCCGGTTCACCGTGACGGCCCCCGAGGGCTGGACGGTCATCTCGAACTCCCCGACGCCCCGGGCCCCGGCCGACAACGTCTGGCGCTTCGAGCCCACCCCGCGCATCTCCACGTACATCACGGCCCTGATCGTCGGCCCGTACCACGCGGTGCACAGCTCCTACGAGGGCGCGGACGGGCAGTCCGTCCCGCTCGGCATCTACTGCCGGCCCTCGCTCGCCGAGTTCCTCGACGCCGACGCGATCTTCGACGTGACCCGGCAGGGCTTCACCTGGTTCCAGGAGAAGTTCGCCTACGACTACCCCTTCGCCAAGTACGACCAGCTCTTCGTGCCGGAGTTCAACGCGGGCGCGATGGAGAACGCGGGTGCGGTGACCATCCGCGACCAGTACGTCTTCCGCTCGAAGGTGACGGACGCGTCGTACGAGACGCGCGCCGAGACGATCCTTCACGAGCTCGCGCACATGTGGTTCGGTGACCTGGTCACCATGGAGTGGTGGAACGACCTGTGGCTGAACGAGTCGTTCGCCACCTACACCTCGATCGCCTGCCAGGCGTACGCCGAGGGATCGAAGTGGCCGCACGCGTGGACCACCTTCGCCAACTCCATGAAGACCTGGGCGTACCGGCAGGACCAGCTGCCGTCCACGCACCCGATCATGGCCGACATCCGTGACCTGGACGACGTCCTCGTCAACTTCGACGGCATCACGTACGCCAAGGGCGCCTCGGTGCTCAAGCAGCTCGTGGCCTACGTCGGCCAGGACGCCTTCTTCAAGGGCGTGCAGGCGTACTTCAAGGCGCACGCGTTCGGCAACACGCGCCTGTCGGACCTGCTGGGCGCCCTGGAGGAGACCTCCGGCCGCGACCTGACCGCCTGGTCGAAGGCGTGGCTGGAGACGGCCGGCATCAACATCCTGCGCCCGGAGATCGAGACGGACGCCTCCGGCGCCATCACGGCCTTCGCGGTCCGCCAGGAGGCCCCCGCGCTGCCGGCCGGCGCCAAGGGCGAGCCGGTCCTGCGCCCGCACCGCATCGCGGTCGGCCTGTACGACCTGACCGACGGCAAGCTGGTCCGCACCGACCGGATCGAGCTGGACATCGACGGCGGCCTCACCGCCGTACCGGAGCTGACCGGCCTTGCCCGCCCGGCCGTCGTCCTGCTCAACGACGACGACCTGTCGTACGCCAAGGTCCGCCTCGACGAGGTGTCCCTCGCCAACGTCACCGCGCACCTGGGCGACTTCACCGAGTCGCTGCCGCGCGCACTGTGCTGGGCCTCGGCCTGGGACATGACCCGCGACGGCGAACTGGCCACCCGCGACTACCTCGCCCTGGTGCTCTCGGGCATCGGCAAGGAGTCGGACATCGGCGTCGTCCAGTCGCTGCACCGCCAGGTGAAGCTGGCCGTCGAACTGTACGCCGACCCGGCGTGGCGGGAGGAGGGCCTGGCCACCTGGACGGAGGCCACGCTGGAGCACCTGCGCGCGGCCGATCCGGGCAGCGACCACCAGCTGGCGTGGGCCCGCGCGTTCGCGGCGACGGCCCGCACCGAGGAGCAGCTGACCTACCTGTCGGCGCTGCTGGACGGCTCGGCGGAGGTCAAGGGCCTGGCAGTCGACACCGAGCTGCGGTGGGCGTTCCTGGAGCGCCTGGTCGCCACGGGTGTCGCCGACGAGGCGGCCGTCGCGGCCGAGCTGGAGCGGGACAAGACGGCGGCGGGCGAGCGGCACGCGGCGACCGCCCGGGCGGCGCGTCCGACGGCGCAGGCCAAGGCCGAGGCGTGGGCCTCGGTCGTCGAGGGCGACTCGCTCCCGAACGCGGTGCAGGAGGCGGTGATCGGCGGCTTCGTCCAGACCGACCAGCGCGAGCTCCTGGCCCCGTACACGGAGAAGTACTTCGCGGCGGTCAAGGAGGTCTGGGAGACCCGTAGCCACGAGATCGCCCAGCAGATCGCGGTGGGGCTCTACCCGTCCCTCCAGGTCTCCGCGGAGACCCTCGCGGCGACGGACGCCTGGCTGGCCTCGGCCGAGCCGAACGCGGCCCTGCGCCGTCTGGTCTCGGAGTCCCGCGCGGGCGTCGAGCGCGCGCTGAGGGCCCAGGCGGCGGACGCCGCCGCCGGGGCCTGACCGGCCCGGATGGAGGAACGGGGGCGCCCCCGGTGCGTGCTGCACCGGGGGCGCCCCCTTGTCGTACCGCGCGTGCCGCGCGCACCGCGCCGGGCGGTCAGCGGACCGACCGGGTCCCGCGCCAGCCTCCGTCCGCGACGGGCACGCCCGCGGTGAAGCCGGTGCCGGCCGCGTTGCCCTGGAGGTAGTTCAGTCCGCCGGTGCCGGTGCCGGTGCCGGTGCCCTGCGGCCCGGTGGTGAGGGTGGTGAGCAGCAGGTCGGCGCGGCCGTCCCGGTTCGCGTCGCCGATGGTGCCGGCGAGCGGGTACGAGGCCACGGGGGCGGTCCCGATCACCGTGGGCCGGGGAAGCGGCGCGGCCCCGGCGGACAGGAACTGGCTGATCCGCCCGTCGGCGGAGCGGGCCCAGAGGTCGGCGCGGCCGTCGCCGTTCACATCGCCGGGCGTGAGGATCTCGTCGTCCTGCCACTCCGCACCGGCCAGGGGCTCCGCCTTGTGGGGCAGGCCCGGGTCGGTGCCGGTGGCTCCGACGTGCAGGAACAGGCCGCCGACGCCGCGGGCGACGAGGTCGGGCTGCCCGTCGCCGTTCACGTCACCGGCGGCGAGCACGGTGATGCCCGTCCACTTGTCGGGGCGTCCGCCCATCGGTATCCGGTCGCCGAGGCGGCCGTCACCGCTGTTGGGGTAGATCCACAGCTCGTCGCCGATGCGGGCGATGACGTCCTCCCGGCCGTCGCCGTTCCAGTCCCCGCGGTGGCTGACGTCGGCGCCCGCGAAGCCGCCCGTGCCGATGACCCGGTAGGGCGCGAAGCGGCCGTCGCCGAGCCCCGGGTACAGCCGCAGCGAGCCGTCGTCCTGCACGGCGAGCAGGTCGGGCGAGCCGTCGCCGGTGAGGTCCCCCTCGGCGTGCGGGCGCTCGGTGAAGACGGCGGTGGAACGCACCAGCTTGTGGTCGTGGTGGGTCAGCCCGATGTCCTCGGCCGTGCTGCCAAGGTCGCGGAAGTCCTGCCCGCTGAAGAAGGTGAGGTCGATCCTGGGACCCCACTCGCCCGACTCCCCCTTCGTCTTGTCCCAGGCGGTGGGTTTCGGATCGGCGGCCGCCGCGTCGGCCAGGGACAGGAAACCGGGCAACCCGTCGAGGACGGGCTTGAGGACCTCGCTGCCGGGTACCGCGTTGAAGTCCCCGGCCAGGATGACCGGCAGACCGGCGGCCCAGTCCCCGATGCTGCGCATCAGCACCGGGGTGCCGCTCTGCGTGGCGGGGTCCTGCGCCAGGTGCGCGCCGCAGGCCAGGACGGTGCGCCCGCCGACGGGAGCCTTCGCGCAGACCAGGGAGCGGGCCGCCGTCATCCGGACCGGGTCGGCCGGGGTGACCACGGCGGACATCCCGGTGACCGAGCTCTGGTGCCCCTTGATCAGGAGCGCCTGGCCGAAGCTCGTGTCTCCGCCCGCCCCGGGCCACTTGGCGCAGCCGGTGGCCTTCTGGGTGCTGGTCCACACGCCCGCGTAGCCGGGCAGGACCCGGCGCAGCTCGTCGTACTGGCCCCGGCACATCTCCTGGAGCGCCACCACGTCGGCCTTCCCCGCCGGGGAGTCGATCTCCCGCACGAGGCCGCCGGCCCATTCGTGCAGCTGCTTCGGGCTCTGGCAGGCGGCCGCGCCGCAGACGTTGTACGTGAGGGTCCGTACGGTCGCGGCGTCCCCGGCGGCCTTCGCGGCCTCCGCGGCCTTCGCGGGCCCGGCCGGTGCCGTCGACCCCGTCAGTCCCGTCAGTCCCGCCAGTCCCGTCAGCCCGGTCAGTCCCGTCAGTGCGGCGACGAACAGGCCCGCCACCAGGACGAGTCCGGCGGCCACCCACCCCCCGAGCGCCGTTTTCCCTCTCATGTTCCCCACCCTCGGAAAGATCAGGCAAAGGGGAAAGCGTAGGTCACCCGCCCGCGGCCGTCCGCAGCGCGGCCAGTACGTGGGCCACGGCCGGGGCGGATTCCGAGCCGCGGCGCAGGGCGGCGACGACGTGGCGGGTGGGGCGGTCGTGGGACAGGACGCGGACGGCCACTCCCGAGGCCCGGCTGGCCACCATGCGGGGGACCAGGGCCACGCCCATGCCCGCTTCGACCATGGCCAGGATCGCGGTCCACCCCGAAGCCGAGTGGGCCTGTTCGGGTACGAACCCCGCGGCCTCGCAGGCGCTGCGGGTGATCTCCGACCAGGGGCCGCTGCCCCCGTAGATCCACGGGTCCTGCGAGAGGTCCGCGAGCCGCAGCTCCGTGGCTCCGGCCAGCGGGTGGTCCGGGGGCAGGGCCACGTCGAGGGGGTCCTCCAGCAGCGTCCGGCGGGTGAATCGGGGGTCCCGGGCGGTCGGGGCGTGCGCCGCGAGGGACAGGGCCAGGTCCACGACCCCGGCGGACAGCAGCTCGTAGGACTCGGCCGCCTCGGTCTCCCGTACGCGGACCTCCACGCCGGGGTGCGAGAGCCGCAGGGCGGCGACCGCCGGGACCACCAGCACCGGCACGGCGGTGGAGAAGGCGCCGATCCGCACCTCCCCGGCCTCCCCGGCGAGGTATCCGGCCAGTTCGGCGTCGGCCCGCTCCAGCTGCGCGAACACCGCCTCCGCGTGCCGCAGTACGAGGTGCGCGGAGGCGGTGAGGCGGACCCGGCGGCCCTGGGCCTCGAGCAGCGGGACGCCCAGCAGCCTGGCCAGGTTGGTCAGCTGCTGCGAAACGGCCGAGGGCGTCATGTGCAGCGCCTCGGCCGTCGCGGTCACGGTTCCCTGCTCGGCGAGGGTCCGCAGGATCCGCAGCTTCTTGATGTCCCACTCGGTCATGGGACCGAACCTACCGCCGGGCACCCAGACCCACGCCGCCCAGGATCAGCGCCATGCAGAGCAGCTGCGCCGGGCCGGTGGTCTCGCCGAGGAGCAGCAGCCCGAGGCCCGCGACGCAGACCGGCTGGAGGTAGTAGACGACTCCGGCGCGGGCGGCGCCGATGAGCGAGACGGCCTTGTTCCAGGCGAAGAAGGCGACGGCGGAGGAGAAGACGCCGACGTAGAGGAGCATTCCGGCGGCGGAGGGGGTGACCCGGAAGCCTCCCTGGACACTGACGGACACGGCGTACGCGGGGGCCAGCATCAGCGCGCCGAGGACGAAGGTGGTGATCAGGAAGGCGAGGCCGCCCAGTTCGGCGGGCTTGCGCTTGAGGAGCGCGCTGTACGTGGCGAAGGACAGGGCGGCGCCGAACATCCACAGGTCGCCGGCGGCGAAGTCGAAGCGGATCGAGCCCTTGCCGACCAGGAGCAGCACGCCGAAGGCCGCGAGGGTCAGGCCGAAGGTGCGCCGGGCGCCGAGCCGTTCGCCGCCCAGTCGGGCGTACAGGGCCATGATGACCGGCGAGGCGGCCATGATCATGCCCATGTTGGAGGCGGAGGTGGTCAGTCCGGCCTGGTGCACGAGGGTGTTGTAGAGGGTGACGCCGAAGAGGGTGGCCAGGGCGATGTAGCCGAAGTGCTTGCGGATCAGGGCCCGCTGCTGCCAGGCCTGGCGGGCGGCGAAGGGGGCGACGGCGACGGTGGCGATCGTCCAGCGCCAGAAGACGGCCTGGACGGGCGGGATGCTGTCGGCCATGCCGCGGGTGGCCACGAAGCTTCCGGACCAGACGACCGTCGCGAGCAGGGCGAGGAGCACACCGAGTCCGGCGGCCCCCTTCTTGGCCCCGGCGCCCTCGGCGGCGGGCTGCTCTGTCTGCGAAACGGTACGGGCACGGTCCATGACGGCCACTGTGCGTCTCCTCCTCGGAGTTCGGTGTGTCGGTTCGTCGCACTACCGTCGCATCGAGTCACCCGTCAGGTCCATCGAAACATTTCGATCGGTTTCTTCAGCAGAACTGAACGGTTCGGACTTCGGTCGCACCGTGCCCGCCGCGAGCTGCCCCGCGACGGTGGCGCCGAAGGCGATCACCATCCCCAGCACCTGTACCGGCGACAGCGACTGCCCCAGGGCGGCCCAGCCGATGACGGCGGCGGTCAGCGGGGAGAGCGGGCCCAGGAGGGTGACCGAGGTGGCACTGAGCTGCCCGATGCCGCGGAACCAGAGCCAGTAGGCGATGCCGGTGTTGATCAGCATCATGTAGCCGTAGCCGAGGAGGGCCCTGCCGTCGAGCGCCGGCGGCGCCCCTTCGACCAGCACGGCGATCGGGATGATGATCAGGCCGCCCGCGGTGAGCTGCCAGCCGGTCATGGCCAGCGGGCCGACGCCCTCCGGCCGGCCCCACCGCTTGGTCATGACGGTGCCCGCGCCCATCGAGGCGGAGGAGACGATGCCGGCCGCCACCCCGACCAGGTCGAGCTCCGCCTGCGCGGTCAGCACCACCATGCTGACGCCGAAGGCCGCGACGACGGCGGCGAGCACGGTCCGCAGCCGGGCCCGCTCGCCCAGGAGGAGGGCGGCCAGCCCCACGACGAACAGCGGCCCGGCGGAGCCCAGCACGGCCGCGACCCCGCCGGGCAGGCGGTAGGCGGAGAGGAACAGCAGCGGGAAGAAGGCGCCGATGTTGAGCCCGCCCAGGACGGCGGCCTTCCACCACCACCGCCCCTTCGGCAGGGTGCGGGACAGGGCCGTCAGCAGCAGTCCGGCGGGCAGGGCGCGCATCACCCCGGTGAACAGGGGCCGGTCGGGCGGCAGCAGCTCGGAGGCCACGGCGTAGGTGGAGCCCCAGGAGACGGGGGCCAGGGCGGTCAGGGCGATGGTGGTGACGCGCTTCATGACGGACGCTCCTCCGGCAGGGACGAGTAGCTCACTTGGAAGTAGCTTAGCGCTAAGCTACTTTTCCGCAAGCAACTTTCTTGCGGAGAAACAAGTGGAAGCCGGATACTTCGCCCATGACCGAGCCCACGCCCGCAGCCGGGCCCGCCAAGGACCCCGTCGACGCGATCACCGATCAGTGGTTCGCGGTGCGACCCGACCTGGAGACCACGCCCATGGCCGTCTTCGGCCGGATCTTCCGGATCTCCAAAGCCATGGGCGACGCGATGGAGCGGGCCTACGCGCGCTACGGGATCGCCCGCGGCGAGTTCGACGTCGTCGCCACGCTGCGCCGCAGCGGAACCCCGTACACCCTCTCGCCCCGCGAGCTGTCGGCCACGCTGATGCTCACCACGGGCGGGATGACGGGACGGCTGGACAAACTGGAGAAGGCCGGACTGCTCTGCCGCAATCCCGACCCGGACGACCGGCGCGGGCTCCGGGTGACGATCACCGACCGCGGCCTCGCGCTCATCGACGAGGCCGTCGCAGCGGGTCTGGCGGTCCAGCGCGACGCGCTCACCGGGCTCGACGAGGAGGAGGTCGCGGCGCTCACCGTCCTGCTGCGCAAGGTGCTGGCCGGGGTCCCGTAGACGGTCCGGGTCCGGGCCCTGCGGGCGCTCCACGAAGGTGCGCGGGCACGACGGCGCGCCGGGGGTCCGTGCGGACCCCCGGCGCCCCGGAAGTTTCTGATCGAGCGAGGGGACCCCGGGAAGGGGTCAGCTCTCGTTCTGCTGCTTGCGCGACTTGTCGCCGACCATCACCAGACCGGCGATGACCAGGAACAGCACGATCGGCGTGGCCACGTAGAGGCCGAGCGTCTCGGCGACGCTCAGGCCCGGACCCGGGTCGTCACCGTCGTCGCGGGTGAGCGCGAGAGCGGGAGACGTCATCAGCAGCATCATCAGCGTCGTTCCGGCAGTGACGGCGCCGGCGCGCAGAGCGTTCTTCTTGTCCACGGTGCAAACGTAGCGAACACCTAAACTCCCCGCGCGCCCGGGGGTGCCGTACGGGGTTCACCCCGCCCCCGCACCGCCCCCAGCAGGGCGTTCGCGCGCGGGGAGGCGGCCAGTGCCGCCAGGGTCAGCGGCCGGCCCTCCGCGTCGGCGAGCGGAAGCCGCCAATTGGGGTACTGGTCCCAGGTCCCGGGCAGGTTCTGCGGCCGCCGGTCCCCCACCGCGTCGGGCAGCCAGACCCCGACCAGCCGGGCCGGGGTGCGCAGCAGGAACCCGTACAGGGCCCGTACGGCGGCCTCCTCACCCTTGGTGTCGAGCCCGAGGTCCTCCAGCACGTCCAGCCAGCGCGCGGTGTCCGCCGCGTCCTCGGCGCGCTCCCGCTCCAGCGGACGGGTCAGCAGGCCGAGCCGGTCGCGCAGTTCCACGTGGGCGCCGGCCAGTTTGGCGGCCGTGGGCGGCAGGTCGTGGGTGGTCACGGTGGCCAGGCAGTCGGACCGCCAGCGCTCCGGCTCCAGCGGCTGCCCGTCGCCTCCCCAGTCCCGCTCGAACCACAGCACCGAGGTGCCCAGCACCCCGCGCCGGGCCAGCGCCTGACGGACCCCCGGCTGCACGGTGCCCAGGTCCTCCCCGATGACCAGGGCCCCGGCCCGGTGGGCCTCCAGGACCAGCAGGGCGAGCATCGCCTCCCCGTCGTACGAGACGTACGCGCCTTCGGCGGGCGGCGTCCCCTCCGGGATCCACCAGAGCCGGAAGAGTCCCATGACGTGGTCGATGCGCAGGGCGCCGGCGTACCGGAACACCCCGCGCAGCAGGGCCCGGAAGGGTTCGTACCCGGTCGCGGCCAGCCGGTCGGGCCGCCACGGCGGCAGCCCCCAGTCCTGACCGCGCGCGTTGAAGGCGTCCGGCGGGGCTCCGACGGAGACGGCCCGGGCGTAGTGGGGGGCTCCGGAGGCGTCCGAGCCCTCCGGATGCACCCCGACGGCCAGGTCGTGCACGATGCCGACCGCCATCCCGGCCTCCTTGGCGGCCCGCTGGGCGGCGGTGAGCTGGGCGTCCGTCAGCCAGACCAGCCAGCGGTGGAAGTCGGCCCCCGCGACGGGGTCCTCCCCGGCCCGTGCGGCGCACCACGCGGCGTGCCGGTCGAGCTCGGCGCCCTGCCCGGCGCGGAAGGTCCCGTAGGCCTCCTCCCGTTCGGGGGTGCGCGGGACGGCGTACAGCAGCTCCAGGGCGGCCCGCTTGAGGGCCCACACGGCGTCCCGGTCGATCAGCGCCCCCTTCTCCAGCACCTCGCGGCGCAGCTCCCCGCCCCGGGCGGCGAGTTCGGCGAGGGCCTCGCGGTCCGGGCAGGCGGCGTACTCCGGGACGTCCTCGATCCGCAGGTGCACCGGGTCGGGGAACCGGCGCGAGGACGGCCGGTACGGGGAGGGGTCGGTCGGGGTCCCGGGCACCGCCGCGTGCAGCGGGTTGACCTGGACGAAGCCGGCTCCGTGGACCCGGCCCGCCCAACTCGCCAGCTCCGCCAGGTCACCCAGGTCCCCCATGCCCCAGGAGCGCTCGGAGAGCAGCGAGTACAGCTGGACGAGGATCCCGTGGGTGCGCTCCGGCGCCGCCGGGGCCCGGTCGGGGGCCACGATCAGGGTGGCGGTGGCGGTACGGCCGTCGGGGGCCTCGGCATGGACCCAGTGCACGCCGAGGGGCGGCTGCACCGTCCCGGCACCGGCGCCCCAGGGCCCGGCCGCGGCGCCTGCCCGGTCGCCCGCGGGGGCGCCCCGGCGCCCGCCTTCCCCGGACCCGTCTCCGGCCTCTTCCCCGGCTCCTTCCCCGGCCCCCTCTCCGGCGCCTTTCCCCGCTCCTGCCCCCGCCCCCGGCCCCGCGCCCTCCTCCGGCTCCAGCCGGGTCCGCGTCCCCGGCGGCAGTGTGCCCAGCTCCACGGGCGGCCTCGACCCGGCCCACCACACCAGCACGCGCGGCAGCAGCCGGTGCGCCGCGTCGTGTTCGGCCGCGGCCAGTTCCGCCCGTACGGACTCCGGGGTGTCGGTGTTCACCCCCAACTGCCGCAGCACCGCGGCCACGGTGGCCTCCGGCACCCGGAGGGTGACGTCCTCGGCGGGCTGGTAGGTGGTGGCGACTCCGTACAGGGCCGCGAGCCGGGCGAGGTCGTCCATCAGGTTCCTTGTCTAGTCACCCGCGGCGGCCGCCGCGGCATGGGTGGTCGGCTCGCTGGTCAGCGGGGCCTCACAGGCGAGCGGGGGCTCACTGGTCAACGGCGAGTGCGCGGCGTCGGCGAGCGACGGCTCACTGGTGAGGGGCCGTTCGTCGGGCCCGGCCTGCGCGGGCAGATGGGCGAGCGGCGGGCGCTGTTTCGGTGCGGGTATGGGGGTGGTGGCGCTCTCGGGCTTCACGGCACGGCTGTTCACGCCTCGGCTGTTCACGGCATCGGTGTTCACGGCAGGCACTCCTTTGTGCGTGAGAATCGGTCAGGACCATGGAACACCGCCGGAGAACACCGCAGCCATACCCAGTCGGACGCATCGCATTCCTGCGCGATCCCGGCCAGATCACCCGCGGACGTTGACACCCCGGCCGTACGGATGGTGGGGTCGGGCCCATTCGTACGAGCGGGGGACGACTCGGGACGAGGTGGCTCAGTGCAGCTCAGGGGCAGCAAGCGGGCCACGGCCGCGGCCGTCGCCGTCATCGGGACGCTGCTGGGCGGCTCGGTGGTCGTGGGACCGCCCACCGCTTTCGCCTCGCCGACCTCACCTTTCGCCCCCGGCACTCCCGGCACTCCTGACGCTCCTGGCACGCCCGCAACGCCGCGCACCCCCGGAACGCCCGGGAACCCCGTCACGCCCCGCACACCCGCTGCGCCCGGCACTCCCGCCGCGCCCGCTCCGGTGCTCGACCCCGCGCCCACCGGCACGACGGCATCCGTCCCGCTGCTCGACCCCGGCTCCGATCCGGCGCGCGAAGCCGCCGCGGGGCCCGCGGTGTGGCCGCGCCCGCAGTCCATGGCCGCCGATCCGGCGCGCGAAGTGGCGCTGGGCGCCGAGGCCGTGCTGGTGCTGCCCGCCGGCGTGGACCCGTACGCCGTCCAGGTGGTCCGCGAGGCCCTGGGCGGGGCGGGCGTACGGACCCTGCACGAGCGGGCCGAAGGGGAGCCGCTGCCCGGGCGGATCCCGGTCGTACGGCTCCAGGGACCGCAAGCGGAGCGGGCGCTGCGGGCCCTGGGCGCGGACGGGGCGGGCGACCTGCCGGACGGCGGCTACCGGCTCGCGGTGGGCCGCGACGGCGGGCGGGACACGGTCGCGCTGGCCGGCACGGGCGAGGACGGGCTGTTCCACGCGGCGCAGACGCTGCGCCAGCTGCTGGCCCCGGGCGGCGGCAAGGTGCCCGGAGTCCTGGTGCGGGACTGGCCCTCCGCACCCGTGCGCGGGATCACCGAGGGGTTCTACGGGGCTCCGTGGACGGCCGCCCAGCGGCTCGGACAGGTGGACTTCATGGGCCGCACGAAGCTGAACCGGCTGCTGCTCGCGCCCGGCGACGACCCGTACCGGACCACGCAATGGCGCCGGGACTACCCCGCGCCGAGGGCGGCGGAGCTGCGGGCACTGGCCGAACGGGCCCGCGCCAACAAGGTGGTGCTCGCCTGGGCGGTGGCGCCGGGGCAGTCGATGTGCCTGGCCTCCGCCGCCGACCGGGCCGCGCTCGCGCGGAAGCTGGACGCGATGTGGGACCTCGGATTCCGGGCCTTCCAGGTGCAGTTCCAGGACGTCAGCTACACGGAGTGGGGCTGCCGGGCCGACCGGGAGCGCTACGGGAAGGGCCCCGCCGCGGCCGCGAAGGCGCACGCGGAGGTCGCGGGCGAGCTGGCCGCGCACCTGGCCCGCCGCTATCCGGGGGCGCCCGCGCTGTCGCTGCTGCCGACGGAGTACTACCAGGAGGGTGCGACGGCCTACCGGACCGCGCTGGCCGGGGCGCTGGACGGCCGGGTGGAGGTGGCGTGGACGGGCGTCGGCGTACTGCCGCGCACGATCACCGGACGCGAGGTGGCCGGGGCGCGCTCGTCGCTCGGCCATCCGCTGGTCACCATGGACAACTACCCGGTCAACGACTGGGACCCGGGCCGGATCTTCCTCGGCCCGGTCGTCGGCCGGGACCCGGTGGTGGCGAGCGGTTCGGCGGCCGTCCTGGCCAACGCGATGCCCCAGGGCACGCTGTCGCGCGTCCCGCTGTTCACGGCGGCGGACTTCACCTGGAACCCGCGCGGCTACCGGGCCGCCGACTCCTGGGCGGCGGCCGTCGCCTCGCTCGCCGGACCCGACCCCCGGGCCCGGGCGGCGCTGGCCGCACTGGCCGGGAACAACGCCTCCTCCGGCCTGGCCCAGCCCGAATCGGCCTACCTGGCCCCGCTGGCGGAAGAGTTCTGGCGGGCTCGGGGCGCCGGCGACCCGGCGGCGGGCGACCGGCTGCGGGCCGCCTTCCGCGTCCTGCGCGAGGCCCCCGACCGGCTGCCCGGCCTCGCGGAGGAGGCGGGACCCTGGCTGTCGCGGCTCGCGCACTACGGGGCGGCCGGGGAGCTGGCCCTCGACGTCCTCCAGGCGCAGGCGCGGGGGGACGGGGCGGCGGCCTGGCAGGCCTCGCAGGCCCTGACCGCCGCCCGCGCGGAGCTGTCCGGCCCGGACACCGCCCGCGTGGACACGGCGGTGCTGGACCCCTTCCTCGACCGTGCCGCGGCCGAGGCCGACACCTGGACCGGCGCGGCCAGCGAGCCCGGCACGGTGAGCCGGCAGCCCGACGCGTGGACGGTCCGGCTGTCCGGCGCCCGCCCGGTTTCGGTGGTGACGGTGATGACCGATCCGCTGCCGCCCGGGAGCCGGGGCGCGGCGGTCGAGGCGCACGTGCCGGGCGAGGGCTGGCGCAAGGTCGCGGAAGCGGCGGCGTCGGGCTGGACCCAGGCCGAGGTGGGCGGCCTGCGGGCCGACGCGGTCCGGCTCAGCTGGTCGGGCCCGGCTCCGGCCGTGCACGGCGTGGTCCCGTGGCCGGCGGACGGCCCAGAGGCCCGCTTCGAACTGGCGGACGCGGTGGACGCGGAGATCGGCGGGGCTCCGCAGGGGGTGGCGGCGGAACTGTCCGCGCTGCGCCCCGGCGAGGTGCGCGGGCCCCTGTCGGCGACGCCGCCGCCGGGCATCGAGGTCCGCCTGCCGGGGACGGCCGTGGCCCCGCGCGGCACCCGGGTGTCGGTCCCGGTCGAGGTCGTGGTGGCCGCGGGCACGGCGCCGGGCACCTACGAGGTCCCGGTCGCCTTCGGCTCCGAGACCCGCACCCTGAAGGTCCGTGCGCATCCCCGTACGGGCGGCCCGAACCTGCTGCGCTCGGCGGTGGCCTCCTCCTCGGCCGACGAGACCCCGCAGTTCCCGGCTTCGGCGGCGCTGGACGACTCCGTGCTCACCCGGTGGTCCTCGCCCGCGGTCGACGGGGCGTGGTGGCAGGCGCGGCTGGCCGCGCCGGCCCGGATCGGGCTGCTGCGGCTGCGGTGGCAGGAGGCGTACCCGTCCCGCTTCCGGGTCGAGACCTCCGCGGACGGGGTCAGCTGGTACCCGTCGGCGACGGTCGCCTCCCGGGGCGGGGTGGACTCGGTCCGTCTGGACCCGGCGGCTCCCCCGGCCCGCTACGTCCGGGTCACCTGCGAGGCCCGCGCCACCCGCTACGGCTGCAGCCTCCTCGGGGCGGAGGCCTTCGCACTGACCCCGTAGCCGGGGCCCGGAACCCTGCGGGGCCGTCCCCCACCGGCCCTTCCACCGTTCCCCGGAGCTCCCGCCCCGCCGGCGTTTGAGGCAGGGGGCACCCCCAGCGGTAGCTGGGGGAGGGTCTGGGCGGAGCCCGGGGAACGGGCGAAGGGCGGGTAGGGGACCTCCGCCCCGCAGGGCACACCACCCGCACCCGCCCACCGGAGCTCACGCCAGGACGGCAGTGGCCGCACCCCCGCTCGGCCCCCGCCGGACGGAGTCCGGCGCGGCGACCCGAAGCCCGGGAAGCGCGCCGGCGCTGAGCGGTGCGAGGGACGCGTCAAAAATCACGAGGCCACGGCCGTGGCGGTCGCGGGGACGCCGATGCGGTCCAGCGCGTCGTCCGCGCCGTACGGCTGGAGGTACGGCATCCAGCACGGATCCCGGTGCCCCGTGCCGATGATCCGCCAGGCCAGCCCCGACGGCGGAGCCGGCTGGTGGCGCAGGCGCCAGCCGAGGTCGACGAGGTGCCGGTCCGCCTTGACGTGGTTGCAGCGGCGGCACGCGGCGACGACGTTGTCCCAGGCGTGCTGCCCTCCCCGGCTGCGCGGGATGACGTGGTCGACGCTGGTGGCGACGGCCCCGCAGTACATGCAGCGGCCGCCGTCCCGGGCGAACAGCGCGCGGCGGGTGAGTGGAACGGGCCCCCGGTAGGGGACCCGCACGAAGCGCTTGAGCCGAACCACGCTGGGAGCGGGGACGGCCCTTGTCGCGCTGTGCAGAAAGGCGCCGGATTCTTCCAGGGAGATCGCTTTGTTCTCCAGGACGAGGACGAGCGCGCGACGGAGCGGTACGACGCCGAGGGGCTCGTACGACGCGTTGAGGACCAGGACGTGCGGCACGGACTGCCTCCTTGTACGCCGGCGGCGCGTGGCTCGCGCCGGGACGATCTGCTTTCCAGTCTCCCCTTACGGCTGGTCGAAGCGCCACCACGCGCCCGTAACGGGTCCGGGGTGTTTTCGACCACACCCGCTTCATCCCCGCGTGAGTCTGGTCTCTCCCTCGAACACGGCAACAAGCTAGGGCGAGTGCCCCGTTAGGGTGGTTGGTCTGCCCGCACCTCTGCTCCGCGGGCAGGACGCCACATCTGGAGGTTCCTGCCGTGCCCTGGCCTGCCGCCCTGTTCCCGCTCGCAGCCGAGACCCCCGACGCGGCCGAAACGATCAGAGAGACGCACGAGAACGTCACGAACGCGGCCAGTTTCATCGAGGAGAACTGGGCCGGATGGCTTTACCTGGGCCTGCGGATCCTCCTCATCCTGGTCATCGCCTTCGCCCTGCGCTCGGTGGTCCGCAAATCGCTGACCAAGCTGATAACCCGGATGAACCGCGGCGCCGAGGCCGTCGAGGGCACGGCCCTGGGCGGGCTGCTGGTCAACGCCGAGCGGCGGCGCCAGCGCTCCGAGGCGATCGGTTCGGTGCTGCGTTCGGTGGCTTCGTTCCTGATCCTCGGTACGGCCGGGCTGATGGTGCTCGGCGCGCTCGACATCAACCTGGGCCCGCTGCTGGCGAGCGCCGGTGTGGCCGGTGTGGCGATCGGTTTCGGCGCCCGGAACCTGGTCACGGACTTCCTCTCCGGCGTCTTCATGATCCTCGAGGACCAGTACGGGGTCGGCGACAAGATCGACGCGGGGGTGGCCTCGGGCGAGGTCGTCGAGGTGGGCCTGCGCGTGACCAAGCTGCGCGGCGACAGCGGTGAGATCTGGTACGTCCGCAACGGTGAGATCAAGCGGATCGGCAACCTCAGCCAGGGCTGGGCCACGGCGGGCGTGGCCGTGCAGGTCAAGCCGGGCGAGAGCCTCTCCCACATCCGTGAGGTCATCCAGGAGATCGCCGACACCATGGCCAAGGAGTCCCCGTGGGACGAGCGGCTGTGGGGTCCCGTGGAGGTGCTGGGCCTGGACGAGGTGCTGCTCGCCTCGATGACGGTGAAGGTGGCGGCCAAGACGATGCCGGGCCAGCAGTTCGCCGTGGAGCGCGAACTGCGCTGGCGGATCAAGGACGCCTTCGCCGCCGCGGGCATCGGGATCGTCGGGGGGCCGGCTTCCGGTGAGGACGAGGCCCCGGCCGATCCGTCGGCCGCCGTCGCCGCGCCGTCGGCGCTGGCGAACCCGGCCTCGCCGCAGTCCCTGGCCACCGCGCCCATCCCGCAGTCGGCTCTGGGCGGCCCGGGCTCCGGTCCGCGCATCAGCAAGTAGCCCCGCGAACGACTCCGGCACCACCCCGCACACGAGTGCACCGCTGCCCCCGCAGGTTCGACCTGCGGGGGCAGCGGCATGTTCAGTACGGGGAGCACGGTCTCGGCACCGCCATTGACACGGCTCACACGCTGATAGGAAACTTACCTAACAGTTCACTTCGGTGAGGGAGAAAACACCCCATGCCCGCCACCCCCGGTACGCCCAGCCTGTTGCGCGCCCTGAACGACCGGGCCGCCCTCGAGCTCCTGCTGACGCACGGTCCGCTGTCCCGGACCCGGATCGGGCACCTCACCGGGCTCTCGAAGCCCACCGCCTCCCAGCTGCTCGCCCGGCTGGAGGCCGCCGGACTCGTCGTCGCCACCGGCACCGCCACCGGCCGCCCCGGACCCAACGCACAGCTCTACGCCGTCAACGCGACGGCCGCGCACGTCGCCGGACTCGACGTCACCCCGGGCCGGATCCTCGCCTCCGTCGCCGACCTCACCGGCGAGGTGATCGGCAGCCACGAGCTCCCGTACGCCGAGGGCACCGGGCCGGTCGCCCAGGTCAACCGCGCGCTCGGCGAGGCCGTGAAGGACGCCGGGCTGACCCTCGGCGACATCCACCGGCTGGTCATCGCCACCCCCGGCTCCTTCGACCCGCGCACCGGTGTGCTGCGCTACGCCGACCACCTGCCGGGCTGGCAGTCCCCCACGCTCCTGGAGGAGCTCGCCGCCGCCCTGCCCATGCCGGTCGAGTACGAGAACGACGTCAACCTCGCCGCCGTGGCCGAGCAGAGCCTCGGCGCGGCCCGCGGCCACGAGGACTTCGTCCTGCTGTGGAACGAGGAGGGCCTCGGCGCCGCCCTCGTCCTCGGCGGCCGGCTGCACCGCGGCTGGACCGGGGGCGCCGGCGAGGTCGGCTTCCTGCCGGTCGCCGGCCACCCGCTGGTCCGCCAGGTCACCCGGGTCAACTCCGGCGGCTACCAGGAACTGGCCGGCGTGCAGGTGCTGCCCTCGATGGCGGCCCGCCTCGGCATCGAGGCCCCGCCCGCCACGGCGGCCGGAGCCGGATCGGTGCTCGGGTCGGTGCACGGGGCGGAGTCCGGGGCGATGGTCGAAGCGGCGGCCGCGCTGCTGGCCCAGGCCGCCGCCGCGCCGGAGGGGGCCAACCTGGAGCTCCTGCGGGAGTACGCCACCGCGCTCGCCACCGGTCTCGCCTCGCTGGTCGCCGTCCTGGACCCGGAGGTCGTGGTCCTCTCCGGCGCCCTGACCATCGCCGGCGGGGAACCGCTGCGCGGACTCCTCGAAGCCGAGCTCGCCGACCTCGCCCCGTCCCTGCCGGTGCTCGTCACCGGAGAGGTACGGGAACGGCCCGTGCTGCGCGGGGCACTGGAGCGGGCCCTCGCGGCCACCCGGGACGAGGTCTTCGACACCTCCCGCCGCTGAACCGCGCCCAACCGCCGGACCCCGGGACTGCCGGGCCCCCGGCCCCGGGCCCCCGGACCCCCGGACTGCCGGACCCCCGGCCCCCGGACTGCCTGACCCCGGGACTGCCGAACCGGCGACCCCACCACCACCCCGCACCGCACCACCCGCACCTCTCGCCCCACCGGCACCTACCACCCCGTGCGCAGCCACCTGCACACGCAGCCCCGTACACCCACCCGCACCACCCCTCCAGGAAGTCCCCCCGCGCAGAGAGTGACTCCGTCATGCCCAGAACCCGCCGCCTGACCGCCGCAGCCGTCGCCGTCGCCGCGCTGTCCGTACTCGCCACCGCGTGTACGGGCTCCGCCTCCAACACGGCCTCGGACGACCCGAACAAGGACGTCACCCTCAACTTCTGGCACGGCTGGTCCGCTCCCAGCGAGATCAAGGCCATCGAGGACAACATCGCCCGGTTCCAGAAGGCGCACCCGAACATCAAGGTCAACGTCACGGGCAACATGACGGACGACAAGATCAACCAGGCGCTGCGCGCGGGCGGCGACAAGGCTCCCGACGTGGTCGCCTCCTTCACCACCGACAGCGTCGGCAAGTTCTGCAACACCGGGGCCTTCACCGACCTGAACCCCTTCCTGAAGAAGTCCGGGATCGACAAGACCACGGTCTTCCCCAAGCCCCTGATGGAGTACACCCAGTTCAACGGCAACCAGTGCACGCTGCCGCTGCTGAACGACGCCTACGGCCTCGTCTACAACAAGACCGCCTTCGACGCCGCCGGGATCACCGAAGCCCCCAAGACCTGGAGCCAGTTCGAGGCCGCCGCGCAGAAGCTGACGATAGCCAAGGGCGATTCGTACGAGCAGCTCGGCATCATGCCCACCTACCACGGCTACGAGACCGCCCCCCAGCGCCTGGCCGCCCAGTGGAACCCGGCCTATTTCGGCGCCGACGGCAAGTCCAACCTGGCCAAGGACCCCGCCTTCGCGAAGATGCTCACGGCGCAGAAGGACCTGGTGGCCAAGCTCGGCGGCTACGAGAAGCTGGAGAAGTTCCGCAACACCTTCGGCGACGAGTGGAGCGCGGAGCACCCCTTCCACCAGGGCCTGGTGGCCATGCAGATCGACGGCGAGTGGCGGGCGGCCATGGCGAAGGAGGCGGGGGTCAAGTTCGAGATCGCCACCGCGCCGATGCCCGTCCCGGACGACCAGCTCGCCGACTACGGCAAGGGCTACCTCGCCGGCACCATCATGGGGATCTCCTCGAAGAGCACCAAGCAGAACGCCGCCTGGGAACTGACGAAGTACATGACCACCGACACCGACGCGGTCGTGGACTTCGCCAACGCCATCCACAACATCCCCTCCACGCTGACCGCCCTGGAGTCCGCCAAGCTCCAGGTGACCCCGGAGTTCAAGACGTTCATCGAGATCGCCAAGCACCCGAAGTCGAACACCACTCCGGCGCAGGCCGACGGCGGCACCTACCAGCTGACCTTCACCGACTTCGCCTACTCGGTCGAGAAGGGCGACGTCACGGACATCGCGGCCGGGCTCGCCAAGACCGATCAGCAGATCGACACGGACATCGCGAAGGCGAAGTAGCCACTGATGACCGCGACCGCGCTCCCTCCCTCCCCCGAGCTGCGCGCCAGGCGCCGCAGGTCGGCGCTGCGCACGGCGGCCTTCATGTCGCCCTGGCTGATCGGGTTCTGCGCCTTCTTCGCCTACCCGCTCCTGTCCACCGTCTACTTCTCCTTCACCAAGTACGACGGCTTCCGCCCGCCCGTCTTCAACGGGCTGGACAACTGGACCTACGTCTTCACCGACTATCCGATGTTCTGGCCGGCCATGCGCAACACCCTGTGGCTGGTCGTGGTGATGGTCGCCTGCCGGGTCGCCTTCGGTCTGGGCATCGGCCTGCTCATCACCAAGATCAAGCTGGGTACGGGCGTCTTCCGCACCCTGTTCTACCTGCCCTACCTGGCCCCTCCGGTGGCGGCGACCCTGGCCTTCGTGTTCCTGCTCAACCCCGGCACCGGCCCGGTGAACACCCTGCTGGACTCGGTCGGGCTGGCCACGCCCGGCTGGTTCACGGACCCCGCCTGGTCCAAGCCGGCGCTGACCGCGCTCGCGGTGTGGGGGGTCGGCGACCTGATGGTCATCTTCATGGCCGCGCTGCTCGACGTACCGCGCGAGCAGTACGAGGCCGCCGAGCTGGACGGGGCCGGGGCCCTGCAGCGGTTCCGCCACATCACCCTGCCGAACATCTCGCCGATCATCCTGTTCGCGGTGGTCACCGGGGTCATCCAGGCGATGCAGTTCTACACGCAGCCCCTGGTGGCGGGGAAGGTGGCCTCCGGCGTGATGGGCGGCTCGGGCCAGCAGTTCGAGCCCGGGTACCCCGAGAAGTCCACCCTGACCCTGCCCCAGGTCATCTACAACGTCGGCTTCCAGCGCTTCGACTACGGCACCGCCTGCGTGGTCGCCCTGGTGCTGTTCGCCCTCTCCATGGCCTTCACCGCGCTGCTGATGCGGCGGCGCGGCGGGCTGATCGAGGCAGGTGACTGAGGATCATGAGCCAGACCATCACCCGCGGCGCGGAGCGCGCACCGCGTCCCACGACTCCCCGTACGCCGGATTCCGCGCGGGCCGGGCGCACCGCGCGCCGCCGGGCCGCCCTGCACTGGGTCGCCGTGCACTCCCTCGGCGTCGCGGCGGCGCTCTTCTTCACCCTTCCCTTCGTCTTCCTCTTCCTGACCTCGGTCATGAGCGACCAGCAGGCGCTGACCCGCGACCTGTGGCCGCACAGCTGGGAGTGGGGCAACTACGCGAAGGTGTGGGACACCCCCGGCTTCCTGACCTGGTGGCGCAACACCCTGCTGTACGCGGGCCTCGGCACCCTGCTGACCGTGGTCTCCTCGGTGCCCGTCGCCTACGCGCTGGCCAAGTTCCGCTTCCGCGGCCGGCGGCTGTCGCTGCTGCTGGTGATCGCCATGATGATGCTGCCGCCGCAGGTGGTCGTCATCCCGATGTACCTGTTCTGGGCCAAGCAGCTGGACCTGTCCGGCACCCTGTGGCCGCTGATCATCCCGATGGCCTTCGGCGACGCCTTCTCCATCTTCCTGCTGCGCCAGTTCCTGCTGACCATCCCCGACGAGTACCTGGACGCGGCGAAGGTCGACGGCTGCGGCGAGCTGCGCACCCTGCTGCGGGTGGTCCTGCCGATGGCCAAGCCCGGGATCGCGGCCGTCGCCCTCTTCCAGTTCTTCTGCGCCTGGAACGACTACTTCGGCCCGCAGATCTACGCGTCCGACAACCCGGCGGCCTGGACGCTCAGTTACGGACTGGAGTCCTTCAAGGGCGCCCACCACACCAACTGGAACCTCACCATGGCCGCCACCGTGCTGGTCATGGCCCCGGTGATCGTCCTCTTCTTCTTCGCCCAGAAGGCGTTCGTCGAAGGCGTCACCCTGACCGGAGTGAAAGGCTAGTCACGATGAAACTCGCAGTGGTGGGCGGCGGTTCCACCTACACCCCCGAGCTGATCGACGGCTTCGCGCGGCTGCGCGACACCCTTCCCGTCAGCGAGCTCGTACTGATCGACCCGGCCACCGAGCGGCTGGAGCTGATCGGCGGCCTGGCCCGGCGGATCTTCGCCAAGCAGGGCCACCCGGGCCTGATCACCACCACCTCCGACCTCGACGCGGGCGTGGCCGGGGCCGACGCGGTCCTGCTCCAGCTGCGCATCGGCGGCCAGGCGGCCCGGCTCCAGGACGAGACCTGGCCGCTGGAGTGCGGCTGCGTCGGCCAGGAGACCACCGGCGCCGGTGGTCTGGCCAAGGCGCTGCGCACCGTGCCGGTGGTCCTCGACATCGCCGAGCGGGTCCGGCGCTCCAACCCCGACGCGTGGATCATCGACTTCACCAACCCGGTCGGGATCGTCACCCGCGCCCTGCTCCGGGCCGGGCACAGGGCGGTCGGTCTGTGCAACGTGGCCATCGGCTTCCAGCGCAGGTTCGCCGCGATGCTGGACCTGACGCCGGCCGACATCCACCTCGACCACGTGGGCCTCAACCACCTCACCTGGGAGCTGGGGGTGCGCAAGGGCGGCCCGGAGGGCGAGAACCTGCTGCCGCAGCTGATCGCCGCCCACGGCGAGGCCATCGCCGCGGACCTGCGCCTGCCGCGCGCGGTGCTGGACCGGCTCGGCGCCGTGCCCTCGTACTACCTGCGCTACTTCTACGCGCACGACGAGGTGGTCCGGGAGCTCGGGACCAAGCCCTCGCGGGCCGCCGAGGTCGCCGCCATGGAGAAGGAACTCCTCGGCCTGTACGGGGATCCCGCGCTGGACGAGAAGCCGGAGCTGCTCTCCAAGCGCGGCGGCGCCTTCTACTCGGAGGCCGCCGTGGACCTGGCCGCGGCCCTGCTGGGCGACGGCGGCAGCGCCGTGCAGGTGGTCAACACGCTGAACAACGGGACCCTGCCGTTCCTCCCGGACGACGCGGTCATCGAGGTGCAGGCACGGGTCGACGGCTCCGGACCGGCGCCGCTGGCCGTGCCGCGGCTGGACCCCCTGTACTCGGGACTGATCTCCCACGTGACGGCGTACGAGGACCTCGCGCTCGACGCGGCGCTGCGCGGCGGCCGCGAGCGGGTCTTCAAGGCGCTGCTGGCACACCCGCTGGTCGGTCAGTTCGACCTCGCCGAGGGGCTGACCGACCGGCTCCTGGCGCACAACAAGGAGCACCTGGCATGGGCGTGAGCCGGCCCGTCACCCCGCCCCCGCCGGCGGCCGCGGCGGTCCTCGCCGTCGACGCGGGCAACAGCAAGACGGACGTGGCGCTGATCGCCGCGGACGGCCGCGTCCTCGGCGCCGGGCGCGCGGGCGGCTTCCAGCCCCCGCGCGTCGGGGTCGAGGCGGCGGTGGACGTCCTCGGGCAGGCCGTCGCCGAGGCGGCCGCGGCCGCCGGGCTGCCGCGGCCCGCGCCCGGAGCCGCGTACGCGCTTCCGTACGCCGTGCAGGTCTCGGCCTGTCTGGCCAACGCGGACCTCCCGGTGGAGGAGGAGCTGCTCGCGCGGGCCATCGGCGCGCGCGGCTGGGGCGCGGCCACCGAGGTCCGCAACGACACCTTCGCGATCCTGCGGGCCGGGCTCGGCGAGGCCGCCGGGGGGCCGCGCGGGGTCGCGGTGGTGTGCGGGGCCGGCATCAACTGCGTGGGCATGCTGCCCGACGGGCGCACGGCCCGGTTCCCGGCGCTCGGGCAGATCTCCGGCGACTGGGGCGGCGGCGGCGGACTGGCCGCCGAGGCCATGTGGTGGGCGGCGCGCGCCGAGGACGGGCGCGGCGGGCCCACCGAGCTCGCGGCGGCCCTGCCGGGGCACTTCGGGCTGGGTTCCATGTACGAGCTGATCGAGGCGGTGCACCTGGGGAGCGTCGGGCCCGGCCGGGTCCACGAGCTGGTGCCGGTGCTGTTCGCGGTGGCCGCTGCCGGCGATCCGGTCGCCGCGGCCCTCATCGAGCGGCAGGCCGAGGAGGTGGTGGCGCTGGCCTCGGTGGCGCTGGAGCGGCTCGGTCTGCTGGGCGAGGAGGCGCCCGTCCTGCTGGGCGGAAGCGTGCTCGCCGCCCGGCACCCGGGGCTGAACGGGCGGGTGGAGGCGCTGCTGGCCGAGCGGGCACCGCACGCCCGGGTCTCGGTGGTGACGGCCCCCCCGGTGCTGGGCGCCGGCCTGCTGGGCCTGGACGCCCTGGGCTCGCGGCCGGAGGCCTACGGGAAGCTGCGTGCCCATTTCGGATGAACGGGGCCCGGCGCGGAACCATGGCGGCCGGCTGGGCGTATTGACGGTGAAGGGGTGGCGGCGAAGAGCGGCCGGGCGGACCGGGGGAGGGACCGGCGAAGGGCCGGCGGGAAGCACCAGGGGGAAGGACCGGGGGCGGGGGCCGGACCGGGGGACGCGGCGGGGGACGCGGCCGGGCCGGGGACGGACCGGGGCGGATCGTGTCTGATCGTGTCTGATCCAGCACCGGGTGCTGTGGTCCACCGCCACTAAGGCCATACTGCTGCGAAGCACGAAGGACCGAGGGGGAGGTCACGGTGGCCATCACATCACGCGCGCCCGCGCCCGGCGGCGGCGCCCTGGCGCCCTCCGGGCCGCCCGCGCCACCACCCGACGGGCTGCCCCGGCGGGGCACCGCCTGGGCCGAGGGCGTGGACCAGCTGCGCGCCGCGGCCACCACCGAGCCGGGCCGGCTGCGGATCCTCGGCGCGGTGCTGGCCGCCCTGGTCCTGCTGTTCGGTGCGGTCGCCGTCTGGGAGATCTCCGGCCGGGTCACCGCGGCCGACGACGTGGTGGGCCGCAGCCAGCCGCTGAGCGCCGACGCGGCCAACATCTACCGCTCGCTGGCGGACGCCGACACGGCCTCCTCCAGCGGATTCCTCGCGGGCGGCGAGGAGCCGCGCGAGGTCCGGCAGCGGTACGAGAAGGACATAGCCAACGCGTCCCGGCTGCTGGTGAACGCGGCCTCCAGCACCACCGCCGGTGAGGACTCCCGCAAGCAGATCACCCTGCTGAGCGAGCAGCTGCCCCGCTACACCGGTCTCATCGAGCAGGCACGGGCCACCAACAAGCAGGGCCTGCCGCTCGGCGGCGCCTACCTCCGGTACGCGAACGAGCAGATGAGCACCCAGCTGCTGCCCGCCGCGCAGCGGCTCTACGAGGCGGAGACCGGCCGGCTCTACACGGACTACGACGACGCCCGCGCGCTGCCGCTGGCCTCGCTCGCGGCGGGCCTGCTCGCGCTGGCCGCCCTGGCCTGGGCGCAGCGGCGCAACTACCTCCGCACGAACCGCGTAATGAACCACGGGCTCGTCGCCGCGACCGCCGCCTCCCTGGTGGTCCTGCTGTGGCTGGCCGCGGGGCACACCGTCGCCCGGGCGGAGCTGAGCGAGGCCCGCAAGGACGGTCAGGAGTCCCTCAAGGTGCTGGGTGACGCGCGGATCGCCTCGCTCCAGGCGCGGGCCAGTGAGAACCTCACGCTGATCGCGCGCGGCGCCGTACTGGCCGAGGACAAGAAGTCCGACAAGTACGACGTGGACTTCTCGAACGACATGAAGGCCCTGGAGACGGGTCTCGCCACGGCGGCGGCGCTGGCCGACGACGAGGCGGGCCGTGCGCCCGTGACCCGTGCCACGGACGGCGTGAAGCGGTGGAAGGAACTGCACGCGGCGGCCCGGCAGACGGACCTGAAGGGCAACTACCAGGACGCCGTCGGGCAGGTCATCGGGGACAAGGACCACAAGGAGTACAGCGGCGCGGCCTTCGACACGGTGGACGCCTCGCTGGAACAGGCCGTGGTCCACGAGCAGCAGGAGTTCACCCGGGCCGCGCGGGACGGGCTCGGGGCGCTCGACGGTTTGACGACAGGCACCGCGGCCCTGGCGGTCGTCGGCGCGGCGGCGGCACTGCTCGGCATCGGGCGCAGGCTTTCGGAGTACAGGTGAGAGCGATGCCGGGACGTGTGAGGGGCGAGGACGAGGGCTTCGGGGGCGCCGTGGGCACCGGAAGCACCGGGGCCCGTGTGGCGGCCGGGGGCCACGAGGGCCCCGGCGGCGACGAGGCGGTCCACGAGGTCCGCGGCGTGCGGCGGCTGACGGCCCGGCTGCGCGGCTGGGGCGGGGTCGGCGCGATGGCCGTGGCCTGCGCGCTGACGGCCGCGGCCGTGCTGCTGCCGCTGGCCCAGGCGGCCCCGGGCAGTGCGGCGCACCCGCCGCTGGTGCGCGAGCCGGCCAGGATGGCCGTCGCTCCGCTGGCTCCGGGTGACGACACCTGCCAGGACCCGGCGGCGAGCCTGCGGCCCAACGGGGTGGACGGCGCGGCCATCCAGCGGATCCGCAGCGCGGGCCACCTCGTGGCGGGCGTGGACCAGAACAGCTTCAAATGGGGCTACCGCAATCCGGCGGGCGAGCTCGACGGCTTCGACATCGCCCTGGTCAAGGCCATCGCCAAGGACATCCTGGGCGACCCCGACAAGGTCATCTACCGGGCGATCCCCACCAGCCAGCGCATCCCCGCGCTCAAGGACGGGACCGTCGACATCGTCGTGCGGACCATGACGATCAACTGCAAGCGGCTGGAGGACGTCGCCTTCTCGACGGCGTACTTCGAGGCCGGGCAGCAGGTGCTGGCCCCCAAGGGCTCCGCCATCACCGGCTACGACGCCTCGCTGAAGGGCCGCCGGATCTGCACGGCGGCCGGTTCCACGGCGGAGGCCCAGCTGGCGGCACAGTCGTACGGCTCCGTCCCGGTCAGCGTTCCCAACCAGCTGGACTGTCTGGTCCGGCTGCAGCTGGGCGAGGTGGACGGCATCGTCACGGACAACGCCCTCGCCGCCGGCCAGGCCGCGCAGGACCCGTCGGTGCGGCTGGTCGGCTCCCCGTTCACCACGGAGTTCTACGGGGTGGCCATGAACAAGGACGCGGGGGACCTGGTCCGCCGGGTCAACAAGGTCCTGGAGGACTACCGTACGGGCGGTGACTCCAGCCCGTGGATGGCCGCCTACCGCACCCACCTGCAGCCCGTGCTGCCCGGTGTGAGCGGCCCGCCCGTGCCGAAGTACCGGGACTGAGGCCGGTGGCGGATTCGGAGCCCTATGTCACGAGACCGGAGGCGGGGTCGGTGGAGGCACATCCTGTGGGGTCGCAGCCGGCAGTGCTGGACCGGGACGGCGTGGACCGCGCGCTGGCCCGGCTGGGCGCGGAGCACGAGGCCGTCGAGACCTCGCTGCTCGCGCTCCAGGACCACGCCGGGCGGCGGCTGCTGGAAGGCGCCGGGCTGACCGGGGTCACCAAGGAGCGGTGGGCCGCGGCCGACGCGGCCATCACCCGGCTGTGGCGGTACTTCGACGCGTACAGCGGGGCGCTGGGCGCCGCCCGGGCGATCCGCGAACGGCGCCGCTGGCCCAGCCGCGAGGACCTGGTGGAGCTGACCGACCGGCTGCGCGGGCCCGGCGTGCTCATCTCCGGAGCGGGGGTGGAGGGGGTCCCGCTGGCCGAGCGGTTCTCCCTCGCCGAGCTGGTGGCCAGGATGAACGAGCTGTACGCGAGCTCCCTGGACGTGGTGGTCGCCGCCGACTCGGTGTGGTCGGCGCTGCCTGCCCGCATCGACCTGCTCTCCGCCGAACTGCACCGCACCCGCGGCCTCGCCCACTCGGTGGGGGTCCGGCCCGGGGAACACCCCTCGGGGGACGACCTGGAGGCCATCACGGCCGAGCTGGCGGACCTGCGGGCCCGGGTGATCGAGGACCCGCTGGCGTTCTGGCGCGCCGTGGCGGGGAGTTCCGCGCCGGGCGGCGGGCGGCCCGACACCGCGCGCTACGACCGGGCCGCGCTCGCGCTGGAGGACGTGCGCCGGGAGGTCGAGGCGGTGCTGACCGTCCGGCAGGACTCCGAGCAGCGGCTGATCGGCCTGCGGGACGTGCTCTCGCGGGCCGACCGGACCCTGGCGGAGGCCCGGGTGGCGCGCGGCGAGGTACTGGCGAAGATCGCGGCGTCCGAGGTGCCCGCGGTGAGCGGCCCGCCCACGGCGCTCCAGGAGCAGCTGTCGGCGGCGGCCGAGTACCGGCGCCGGGCCCAGTGGCACCGGCTGTCGCCGCTGCTGGAGTCGCTGGAGGAGCGGGCCGAGGAGGAACTGCGCCGGGCCCGCGAATCGCTGACCGCGGTGACGGCGCCGCTGGCGGTGCGGGCGGAGCTGCGCGGGCGGCTCGACGCCTACCGGGCGAAGGTGGCCCGGCTCGGCATGGCGGAGGACCTGCTGCTGATGGAGCGGTACGACACCGCCCGGCGGATGCTGTGGAGCGCGCCCTGCGATCTGCGGGCCGCCGAGCAGGCCGTGCTGCGCTACCAGTGGGCGGCGGCGGAGGCGCTGGCACCGCCGCAACAGCAGGAGCAGCAACAGGGGCAACAAGAGCAGCGGGGGCCGCAGGACCAGCAGTGGCCCGGGCTGCGGCAACGGGATCGAGAGTGGCCCGACGGGCCGAGGGAGGGGGACGCGTGAGTCTGATCGGAACGGCGTGCATGCGCCCCGGCTGCCCGGGGGCGTACGAGGACATGGGCGGCGGCGAGGTCTACTGCGACACCTGCGGGCTCGCGCCCACCGGCGCCGTCGCGGCGGGGGCCGGGGAGCTGCTGTCGGTGCCCACGGCCATGACGAGCGCGGCGCGCCACGGCGACTCGCAGGGGTCCCAGGGCTCGCACGGGTCGGGCCGGTCGGCCTCCTCGTCCTCCTCCTCGCGGGCCTCCCGGTCCTCCCGGTCCTCGCGGTCCTCCTCCTCGCGGCGCTCGGTGTCGGGGCGGCTCTCGCGCTCCCTCTCGGGGGCCGCGTCCACCCGGTCGGTGTCGGTGCGCAGTTCGGGTTCGGCCGCCTCGGTGTCGGGCCGCAGCAGGCTCGGGGCCGGGCTGGTCAACGTACCGGAGGTGCCTCGTCCGGATCCCTCCGAGGCGGTCCTGGAGAACCCGGAGGTGCCGGAGCGCAAGCGGTTCTGCTCCCGCTCGGACTGCGGCGCTCCGGTGGGCCGGGCCCGCGGTGACCGGCCGGGGCGGACGGAAGGATTCTGCACCAAGTGCGGGCATCCGTACTCCTTCGTCCCCAAACTGCACGCGGGCGACCTCGTGCACGGCCAGTACGAGGTCGCGGGCTGCCTCGCGCACGGCGGCCTCGGCTGGGTCTACCTCGCGGTGGACCGGGCCGTGTCGGACCGCTGGGTGGTCCTCAAGGGCCTCCTGGACACCGGGGACCAGGACGCGATGGCGGCCGCGATCTCGGAGCGGCGCTTCCTCGCGGAGATCGAGCACTCCAACATCGTGCGGATCTACAACTTCGTGGAGCACCTGGACCAGCGGACGGGTTCGCTGGACGGGTACATCGTCATGGAGTACGTCGGCGGCAAATCGCTCAAGGAGATCGCCAACGACCGGCGCCGGCCGGACGGGCGGCGCGACCCGCTGCCCGTGGAGCAGGCCTGCGCCTACGGCATCGAGGCCCTGGAGGCGCTCGGCCACCTGCACACCAGGAACCTCCTGTACTGCGACTTCAAGGTCGACAACGCCATCCAGCAGGCCGATCAGCTGAAGCTGATCGACATGGGCGCGGTGCGGCGGATGGACGACGAGGAGTCGGCCATCTACGGCACCGTCGGCTACCAGGCGCCGGAGGTCGCGGAGGTCGGTCCTTCGGTCGCCTCCGACCTGTACACGGTGGCCCGCACGCTGGCCGTGCTGACCTTCGACTTCCAGGGGTACACGAACGTCTTCGTGGACTCCCTGCCGGACCCGCAGCACATCGAGGTGTTCGGGCGGTACGAGTCCTTCTACCGGCTGCTGGTACGGGCCACCGACCCGGATCCGGGACGGCGGTTCGCGTCCGCGCAGGAGATGGCGGACCAGCTGACGGGCGTGCTGCGGGAGGTCGTCGCGCTCCAGACGGGCCGTCCGCGGCCGCAGATCTCGACCCTCTTCGGGCCCGAGCTGCGGGTTCCGGACGACCGGCTGTTCACCGACGAGTCGGGTGCGCGGGTGTCCCGGCTGGGCGAGCGGCCCGTGAAGCGGTGGCCGGCGGGCCGGGGCCGGGGCCGGGGTTCGGTCGCGGGTTCGGTCGCAGGTGGGGCGTCCGTGGCGGGTGGGGCGTCCGTCGCGGGTGGGGCGTCTGGTCTCGCTCCGGGCCCCGGCGAAGGGGCGGGAGCTCCGGCTGCCGCCGTCACCCCGCCCGCCGGTCCGGCGGCTTCGCCGATCACGGGGTACGGCACGAGCGGGCTCGTGACCACGGCGACGCACCGGGCCGCCGGTCCGGCCGTGCCGGCCCCGCGCCGGGCTCCGGCGGCGGCGCTGCCGCCGGTCGCGATCACCTCCCCGCGGCGGCCCGGGCCGTCGACGCTGGACACCCGCGAGGCCGCGCTGGCACTGCCCGTGCCGCTGGTCGACGCCGGTGACCCCAACGCCGGATTCCTGGCGGGCCTGCTGGCCTCGGCGCCGGCCGACCTGCTGGCCGCGCTCGGGTCGGCGCCGGCCGAATCCGCCGAGCTGCGGCTGCGGGAGCTGCGGGCCCGGCTCGAACTGGGCCGCACCGACGCGCACCTCGTGGCCGAGGCGCTGACCCGGCTGGAAGCACGGCATCCGGACGACTGGCGCGTGGTGTGGGCCCGGGGCATCGCCTCGCTGGCCGTCGGGGAGGACGAGACGGCCGCCCTGTCCTTCGACGCCGTCTACGACGCCTTCCCGGGCGAACCGGCGCCGAAGCTGGCGCTGGGGCTGTGCGCGGAGGTGCTGGGGCAGTTGGACAACGCCGCCGAGTACTACCGCCTGGTGTGGGCCACGGACCCGGGGTTCGTCGGCGCGGCGTTCGGGCTGGCCCGGGTGCAGCTGGCCGCCGGGGACCGGGGCGGGGCCGTACGGACGCTGGAATCCGTGCCGGAGGCGTCCATCCACCACACCGCCGCCCGGGTGGCGGCGGTACGGGCACGCCTGCGCGACCGGTCCCCGCAGGAGGCACTGCTGCCCGATCTGACGGCGGCCGCGGCGCAGGTGGAGGCGCTGGGGAGGTTCGGCCTGGACTCGGTGCGCCACGAGCGGCTCAGAGCGGAAGTTCTGGGCTCGGCGCTGGACTGGGTACTGTCGGGTAGCCGGGGTTCCGACCCCGGCAGTGCCTCGCTGCTCGGCTGCCAACTGGATGAGCGGGGACTGCGCTTCGGCCTGGAGCGCTCGTTCCGCGTGCTGGCACGGCTGGCGCAGCGGGGCGAGGAGAGGATCGAACTGGTGGAGCGGGCAAACCGTTTCCGTCCCCGGACGTGGGTGTGATTGATGTCGATGCATCGGCTGTCGGGCTGCCCCAGCTGCGCGGAACCCCTGGAGGAGGGCGACCGCTTCTGCGGCCTCTGCGGGTACGCCCTCACCACCCAGCCCCCCCGGGCCACATCCGCCCCTGGGTCCCTGGCCGACCCGACGCCGGCCGAAGCGTCGGCCGCGGTCGCGGCTGACCCGGCGGTGGCCTCGGTCGCGGCGACCGCCCCGGCGGCGGCTCCGGTCGCCGCGGCCGGTGTGCCCACCGCACACGGCAGCGCGTCGCCGGGCGAGGGCCCCGCGACCCGCGCTCCCGGCGGCTACGGCGAGCCGGCCGCCACGGTGTACGCGGGCGGATCCGCACCCGGCTGGGGCAGTGTCTCCACCGCCGCCCCCACCCTGGCCACCGGCCCCACCGGCTGGTCCGACCCAACGCCCCCGACCGCCCCCCAGGGCACACCTCCGGGCCCCGGGACCCGGTACTCCGCGCCACCGTCGGGCGCAGCCCCCCGCGGCAGCACCGCCGCGGGTGCGGGCTCATACGGGAACAGCGGCTCGCAGGGCCCCGGTTCCGCGGGCGAAGCCCCGTACGGCGGGCAGCTGCCGCAGGGCGCGGCCGACGGGTACGGGATCCCCGGCTCCGGGGACCAGGCCCGGTACGACCACCCGTCCCCGCAGGGGCGCCACCCCGGGGACGAAGCGCCCTACGGGGGCGCAGCCACCGGACAGGGGTCCGCCCGGGGCAACACCGGCCAGGACGGGACCGGTTCGGGGCACCAGGCCCCGTACGGCGGCCCCGCCCCGCAGGGCTCCACGGCCGGGGACCCGTACGGCAACCCCGCCCCGCAAGGCCACTACCCCGACGGCGAGGCCCCGTACGGCAGCCCCGCGCAGCACGGGCACGGTCCCGAAGGGGAAGAGGGCGAGCAGGGGGATCCGTACGGCGGCGGCGAGTCTCCGGGGGACGGTGGCGGCAAGGTCTGTGTCGCCTGCCGGGCCGGGCGGGTGGACACCGACGGGTACTGCGAGCACTGCGGGCACGCGCAGCCGCGGGAGCGGGACCACATCGAGGAGGAGCTCGGGAGCGTCGCCGCGGTCACCGACCGCGGGCTGCGCCACCACCGCAACGAGGACTCCTTCGCCGTGGCGGCCACCGCGCTGCCCGACGGCTCCGCCGCCACCGTGGCCATCGTCTGCGACGGCGTGTCCTCCGCCAGCCGCCCCGACGAGGCCTCGGCCGCGGCCGCGGGCGCCGCCAACGAGGCGCTCCTCGACGCGCTCCCCCGCGGCGCCCACCCCCAGGAGGCCATGCACGAGGCGATCCTGGCCGCGGCGGCCGCCGTCAACGCGCTGGCCCCCGAGGTGCCCGGCGCCCAGAACGCCCCCGCCTGCACCCTGGTCGGCGCCGTCGTCAGCAGCGGCCTGCTGACCATCGGCTGGGTCGGCGACAGCCGCGCCTACTGGGTTCCCGACGACCGCGCCGCGCTCCCCCGCCGGCTCACCGAGGACGACTCCTGGGCCGCCCAGATGGTCGCGGCGGGCCTGATGGGCGAGGCCGAGGCCTACGCCGACGTCCGCGCGCACGCCATCACCGGCTGGCTCGGGGCCGACGCGTACGACCTCGAACCGCACACCGCCACCTTCAAGCCCGACCACGACGGCGTGGTCGTGGTCTGTACGGACGGGCTGTGGAACTACGCCGAGTCCGCCCGGGACCTGGCCCAGGTGCTCCCCTCCGACGCCGCCGTAAGACCCCTGCACAGCGCACAGGTCCTGGTGGGGCACGCCCTCGACGGCGGCGGGCACGACAACGTCACCGTGGCCGTCGTCCCCTTCGCCGCGACCCCGCCCACGCACCCCACGGCACCCGCCCCGCCGATGCCGCCGGCCCCGCCGATCCCGCAGACCCCGCCCGCGAGCCCCGCCGCCCCGCAGGCCCAGGCCTGATCCCCGTCCCCGAGGAGTACCGACCGATGGCGAACTTCGCCAAGCCGAGCGCCCCGCGCTTCAGCGTGGAGGTGTACCAGAACGAGTACCTCCCCGAGGGCGGCCGCGACGTCCACTCCATCGTCACGGTCACCTCCAGCGGCGGGGCCACGGCCACCCGTACGGCCGTCGCCCCGGGCGGCGCCGCCGTCGTGATCATGGTCGACTGCTCCGGCTCGATGGAGTACCCGCCCGACAAGATGCGCGGCGCCCGCGAGGCCACCGCCGCCGCCGTCGACACGCTCCGCGACGGGACCGCCTTCGCCGTGATCGCCGGTACCCACGTGGCCAAGGAGGTCTACCCCGGCCAGGGCCGCCTGGCCGTCGCCGACGCGGCCACCCGGGCCCAGGCCAAGCAGGCCCTGCGCGGCCTCTCCTCCGGCGGCGGCACCGCCATCGGCACCTGGCTGCGCCTGGCCGACGGCCTGCTGCGCCGGTCCACCGCCGCGATCCGGCACGGGATCCTGCTCACCGACGGCCGCAACGAGCACGAGGAGCCGGCCGTGCTCCGCGCCACGCTCGACGCCTGCGCGGGCCGTTTCACCTGTGACGCCCGCGGCGTGGGAACCGACTGGGAGGTCAAGGAGGTCACCGGCATCGCGAACGCGCTGCTCGGCTCGGCCGACATCGTGGCCGACCCGGCCCACCTCACCGAGGACTTCACGCGCATGATGGAGAACGTCATGGGCAAGGAGGTGGCGGACGTCTCGCTGCGCCTGTGGACCCCGGTGGGCGTGGAGATCCAGTACGTCAAACAGGTCGCGCCCACCGTCCAGGACCTCACCGACCGCCGCACGGAGGCGGGTCCGCGCGCCGGGGACTATCCGACGGGCTCCTGGGGCGACGAGTCCCGTGAGTACCACGTGTGCGTACGGGTCCCGGGCGCGGCCGTGGGGCAGGAGATGCTCGCCGCCCGCGCCAGCCTCGTGATGCCGGGGGCGCCGGGCGAGGCACCGGCCGTTCTGGCCCAGGGCCTGGTCCGCGCCGTCTGGACGGACGACCTCTCCGCATCCACCGCCATCAACCCGCAGGTGGCCCACTACACCGGGCAGGCGGAGCTCGCGCAGGCTATCCAACAGGGCCTGGAGGCACGCAAACTGGGAGATGTCGGGGGTGCCACGGCCAAGCTCGGCCGGGCGGTGCAACTGGCCAGCGCCTCGGGCAACTCCGACACCGCGAAGCTGCTGGCGAAGGTGGTGGATGTCGTCGATGCGGCGGCGGGTACTGTGCGGCTGAAGGCAAAGGTCGCGGACGCGGACGAGATGACACTTGAGACGCGTTCGACTCAAACCGTTCGAGTGCGAAAAGCTTGACGCTCTAATCTGATCAGACGCACGCCGAAGAAGACACACGAGAAGAAGCCCTGCCGCGATGACGCAGGAAGAAGGGGGAAGCGCCGCGATGCCGACCTGCCCGAACGGGCACCAGTCCGCCTCCGACGACTGGTGCGAGGTCTGCGGCCACCGCATGGCTGCCCCTACGGGCGCGCCCGCGGCGCCGTCCTACGGCTACGGCTACCCTCCGACCGGCGAGCCGACCGCCCAGGCCGAGCTCTGCCCGCAGTGCCGGACCCCGCGCGAGGCCATGGCCCCGTTCTGCGAGGAGTGCCGGTACAACTTCCTGACCCGTACGGCGACCTCGTACGCGCCGCTCGCCCCGGACCTGGGACCGGGCTCCGGCACGGGCACCGGCGCACAGGGCGGTCCGGGATCCCCGATCGCCACCGGGACGATGGGCGTGCCCGGCATGCCGCCGCCCCCGCCGCAGGCCCAGGCGCAGTCCCCGGGCGCACCGGCGGCCCCGCCGGCGTACTCCCAGGACCACTTCGACTACCAGGGCTCGCGGCCCTCCCGGGTCAACCGCCCGGCCGAGCCGCTGCAGCGCGAGGACGACTGGATGCTGCCGCCTCCGGCGGCCCAGGAGTACCAGCAGCCCCAGTACCAGCAGCAGCCTCCGCCGCAACAGCAGCAGGCGCAGGCGCAGGCGCAGCAGCAGTACCAGCAGCCTTCACGGACCGGGCAGTACCAGCCGCCGCCCCCGCCCCCGCAGCAGCACCATCAGCAGCAGCAGCAGCAGCCCCACCAGCCGTTCCCGCCCCAGCAGCACCAGCCGCCCCAGCAGGGCGGCTCCTGGACCGCGACGATCGGCCCGGACCGCTCGTACTTCATGGCGATGATGCACCGCAGCGGCCCCGAGGCCGCCGCACTCAACCTGCCCGCGTACTCCCCCGAGCAGCACCTGCCGCTCGCCGGCGGCCAGATCACCATCGGCCGCCGTCGCGCCTCGACCGGCGAGTCCCCCGACATCGACCTGTCGGTGCCCCCGGAGGACCCGGGCGTCTCGCACCAGCACGCGGTGCTCGTCCAGCAGCCCGACGGCAGCTGGGCCGTGGTGGACCAGAACTCCACCAACGGCACCACGATCAACGGCGGCGAGGAATCGATCCAGCCCTACGTGCCGGTCCCCCTCGGCGACGGCGACCGCGTCCACGTCGGCGCGTGGACCACGATCACCGTCCGGCGCGGCTGAGCCCGAGGCCGAGAGGCTGAGGACGAGAGGCTGAGGCCGGGCTCCTAGACGGTTTCCGGCTCCCCCAGGGGCCATACGTAGGGCCCCTGGGGATCGTCGAGCCACGACCACTGCCCCTCGGCGCCGACCGTCACCCCGAAGCGCTCGCGCGTCGGCCGGCCCTCGCGCCGCCACAGGTCCAGCGCCTCCCTCGGGTGCAGCACGCCCGAGGTCAGCACCAGCATGAACTGGAAGCGCTCGTTCTCCACCAGCTCGTACGGGAGCCCCTGCGGCATCCCGTACGTGCCCGGCGGCGCCGCCCTGGCTCCGCGCAGGGGCACGAAGTACGCCGGGGTGTGCAGGAAGCGGCCTTCCCCGAAGGCGGCGTCCCGCACCGTCAGCGCGATCAGCCCGGTCGACAGCGGGGCCAGGATCCGGGCTCCCGGCCGGCACTGGCCCAGCCAGGCGTACGGGATCAGCGGGAGCGTGCAGGTCACCAGGATCCGGTCGAAGGGGGCGCGGGAGGGGCAGCCGCGCGCCCCGTCCCCGGTGACGACGGCGGGCCGGTAGCCGAGCCGGGCCAGGTGTCCGCGCGCCGACTCGGTGATCTCCTCGTCCAGGTCCACGGTGGTGACCAGGTCCTCGCCGAGCCGGTGGCAGAGCAGGGCCGCGTTGTAGCCGGTGCCCGCCCCGATCTCCAGGACGTTGTCCCCGTCGCGCACGTCCAGGGCCTCCAGCATCCTCGCCATCAGCGAGGGCTGGCTGCTGGAGGAGACGAGCTCGCCGTCGCGCAGCCGGGTGGCGAGCGGGCCGTCGGTGTAGACCCCGCGCAGCCAGCGGGCCCGCCGCTCGGGGTCGGGGTCCTCGGCCCAGAGCCGTTCGTGGCCGGCGCCGCGGCCGGTCCAGTAGTACGGGACGAACACGTGGCGGGGCACGGCGGCGAAGGCCGCCCGCCAGGCCGGGTCCTCCAGCGCCCCGGCGGCGGTCAGCTCCCGTACCTGGGCGGCGTGCGCGGTCTCCAGCACGTCGCGTACCTCGGCGTGTGCGCCCATGTCTCCACTGTCCTGCGGACACCGCCCTGGTGCGACCGCGATGGAGCGTGGGGCCCTGGGACCCGGGTCCTCCGTCCGGGCGTCTGAGACGATGGTCGGGTGAATGAGATTCCGCGGGGCACGGTCCAGGAGCAGACCTTTTACGAGCAGGTGGGCGGCGAGGACACCTTCCGCCGTCTGGTCCACCGCTTCTACCAGGGAGTCGCCGGGGACCCGCTGCTGCGTCCGATGTACCCGGAGGAGGACCTCGGGCCCGCCGAGGAGCGGTTCGCGCTGTTCCTGATGCAGTACTGGGGCGGCCCGAACACCTACAGCGAGAACCGCGGCCACCCGCGTCTGCGCATGCGGCACGCGCCGTTCCAGGTGGACGCGGCCGCGCACGACGCGTGGCTGAAGCACATGCGGGTGGCGGTGGACGAGCTCGCGCTCGCGCCGGAGCTCGAGGCGCAGCTGTGGCGGTACCTGACGTACGCCGCCGCGTCGATGATCAACACGGCGGGCTAGCGCGTACGGGCTCCGGTGCGGGATCCCGCCCGGGATCCCGCACCGGCTCCGCTAGACCGGCCGTACGAGCAGGGCGCCGAGTCCGCCGGGGCGGCGCGTGGCGACGGAGCCGTACGGGGTGCGCAGCCGCAGCCAGCCCCCGGCGGCGAGCAGGGCCACCGGTTCGGGGGCGCCGGGCGGGGCGGGCAGGGCGGGCAGGGCGGGCACGGTGGACCGTACCGGCCGCAGGAAGCCAAGGGACTGCGCGGCGTGCACGGCGCGCAGCGGAAGTTCGGTGTCCCCCAGCGTGCGGGACCAGATCTCGCGGCCGATGCGGTCGCGCTCGGAGCGGGTCCGGTGCTGCGGGGGCAGGGCCTCGTCGCGGGTGCGGAACTCGGCGACGGCGGCCATGAGGGCTCCGCGCATCGCCTCGGGACCCGGTAGCCCGGCCACCGGTGTCCAGCCGCCGCGGGGCGGGAGCAGTCCGGCCCAGGGCGGTCCGGTGACGGCCGCGGGGACCACGGCGCCGGCCCGCTCGCCCTCGTCGACGCACTCCAGCAGCTCCCCGGCCGAGACGGTCAGGTCGAGCGGGGCGGAGACGGGCGCGGCGAGCCGCACCGTACGGACGGCCAGCACGTCGAAGGAGGGCGGCCGCCCGAAGACGGCGAGCGCGCCGCCGCCGGTCCGCGCTTGCAGGCGGACGGCGGCGGCGCGGTCGTAGTGCACGAGCCGGCCCAGGAAGGCGGCGAGGTCCGCCGCCTCCCCGGAGTCGGCGAAGTGCAGCTGCTCGTTCATGCCGCGAGGTCCCGGGAACCGGTCCGCGGCCGCTCCTCCAGGTACTCCTGGAGGAAGAGCTTCTCCTCGGCGGAGATGCGGCGGGGCCGCCCCTCGGCGAGGTTGTAGGGCACGACCACGGTCTCGGCGCGCACGTAGACCGTCTCGGGCGCGTCCTCGGTCGCCTCGTCCTTGACCTCGTAGCGGATGGTCAGGGACGCGGCGCCTATCCGGGTCACCCAGGACTCGATGAGGACCGGCTCGTGACGGTGCACGAGGGGCAGCTTGTAGTCGATCTCGTGGCGGGCCACGACGGAACCGCCCGTGAACGACTCACTGCCCTCCCCCGGTGCGAGGCGGAACATGAAGTCGATCCGCGCCTCCTCCAGATAGCGGAGGAAGACGACGTTGTTGACGTGCCCGAAGGCATCCATGTCCGCCCAGCGAAGGGGGCACCGGTAGTGATGTCTGGCCATGGCCTTGACCTCAGCCCTCAGCCTCGGGTGAGCTTCTTGTAGGTGGCGCGGTGCGGACGGGTCGCGTCCGCGCCGAGCCGCTCGACCTTGTTCTTCTCGTACGACTCGAAGTTGCCCTCGAACCAGTACCACTTGGACTCACCCTCGTACGCGAGGATGTGCGTCGCGACCCGGTCCAGGAACCAGCGGTCGTGGGAGATGACCACGGCCGCACCCGGGAACTCCAGGAGCGCGTTCTCGAGCGAGGACAGGGTCTCGACGTCGAGGTCGTTGGTGGGCTCGTCGAGGAGCAGCAGGTTGCCGCCCTCCTTGAGGGTCAGCGCCAGGTTCAGGCGGTTGCGCTCACCACCGGACAGGATGCCGGCTGCCTTCTGCTGGTCCGGGCCCTTGAAGCCGAAGGCGCTGACGTACGCGCGCGACGGCATCTCGACCTGGCCGACGTTGATGTAGTCCAGCTCGTCCGACACGACGGCCCAGAGGGACTTCTTGGGGTCGATGTTGGCGCGGCTCTGGTCGACGTACGAGATCTTGACGGTCTCGCCGACCTTGACGGAGCCGGAGTCCGGCGCCTCCAGGCCCAGGAGCATCTTGAAGAGCGTGGTCTTGCCGGCGCCGTTCGGGCCGATGATGCCGACGATGCCGTTGCGCGGCAGCGTGAAGGACAGGTCGTCGACCAGGACCTTGTCACCGAACGCCTTGGAGAGGTTGTTGACCTCGACCACGATCGAGCCCAGACGCGGGCCCGGCGGGATCTGGATCTCCTCGAAGTCCAGCTTCCGCATCTTGTCCGCTTCGGCCGCCATCTCCTCGTAGCGGGCGAGACGGGCCTTGGACTTGGTCTGGCGGCCCTTGGCGTTGGAGCGGACCCACTCCAGCTCTTCCTTGAGGCGCTTCTGGCGCTTCTCGTCCTTGCGGCCCTCGACCTTGAGACGCGTGGCCTTCTTCTCCAGGTAGGTGGAGTAGTTGCCCTCGTACGGGTGGGCACGGCCGCGGTCGAGCTCGAGGATCCACTCGGCGACGTTGTTCAGGAAGTAACGGTCGTGGGTGACGGCCACGACGGCACCCTTGTACTGCGAAAGGTGCTGCTCCAGCCAGTTCACCGACTCGGCGTCGAGGTGGTTGGTGGGCTCGTCGAGGAGGAGCAGGTCCGGGGCCTCGATCAGCAGCTTGCAGAGCGCGACGCGGCGCTTCTCGCCACCGGAGAGGTTGGTGACGGGCCAGTCGCCGGGCGGGCAGCCCAGGGCGTCCATGGCCTGCTCCAGCTGGGCGTCGAGGTCCCAGGCGTTGGCGTGGTCCAGGACCTCCTGGAGCTTGCCCATCTCGTCCAGCAGCGCGTCGGTGTAGTCGGTCGCCATTTCCTCGGCGACCTCGTTGAAGCGCTTCAGCTTGGCCATGATGTCGGCCGCGCCGTCCTGGACGTTCTCCAGGACCGTCTTGGCCTCGTCGAGCTTGGGCTCCTGCATGAGGATGCCGACGGTGAAGCCGGGAGACAGGTACGCCTCGCCGTTGGACGGCTGCTCCAGGCCCGCCATGATCTTGAGGACGGTGGACTTACCGGCGCCGTTGGGGCCGACCACACCGATCTTCGCGCCGGGCAGGAAGTTCAGGGTGACGTCATCAAGAATCACCTTGTCGCCGTGCGCCTTGCGCGTCTTGCGCATGGTGTAGATGAACTCAGCCAAGAGAAACCGTCCGGCAGATCGATGGGTGGGCAGATACACCCCATCTTGCCTGACGTCCATCCCTCGGGGGAAACCCGTATGGCCCCGGGGCCCTGACCTGCACACCGCCCGAAGGCGCCCGCCACCGCCTCCGTGGGGGTCGGGGAAAGGGGCCCCCGGCCCCGTGCCGCACGGCAGGATGGCGTTGACGGGCGGCGGCCGGGGGGCCGCGGCGGGGGGCGGGGGAAGTGTGGACAACGGGCTGATCGCGCTGGGCGCCGCCGTCGTGGGGGTGGCCGGGACGCTGCTGGCGACCGTGCTGTCGCAGCGGATGATGGCCCGGGTGCAGGCGGCGCAGTTCGACCGTGAGCAGCGGGTGGCGCACGCGCGGTGGCTGCGGGAGCAGGAGCTGGCGGAGCTGGCCCGCAGGCGGGTCTGCTACGCGGCGTCGAACGCGGCGTACCGGCGGTATCGGATCGCCCTCATGTACTTCCTGTGGCTCGTGCACAAGGCGCAGGTCACTCCGCAGGAGCGGGCGGCCGTGGAGGAGGCCCGCAACGCGCACCACGCCGCTTTCGCCGAGGCCCAGATGATCGCTTCCGCGGCGGTGCTCGCGGAGCTGGACCTGATGACGGTGGCGCTGTCGGAGGCATACCGGCGGACGATGCGGCTGGAGGAGGGCGATCCGGCACCGGGCGGATCCTTCGAGGAGATCCACGCCGAGCTCCTGCGGCTCACGGAGGGCTGGACGGGCATGCGGGGCGTGATGCGGGCCGACCTGGGCGTGGACGCTGTGCCGCCGGCGGCTCCCGCCGTGGACGCGGCGCTGCCGGCGGCGCGCACCCCGGCCCCAGGGCCGGGGCCGGGGTCGGGGTCGGTGCCGGGGTCGGGGTCGGTGCCGGGGTCGGGGTCGGGGCCGGTGCCGGGGTCGGGGTCGGGGCCGGTGCCGGGGTCGGGGTCGGGGTCGGGGTCGTAGCGGAGCGGCTACTCCTGGTTCGGGCCCTGGCTGGGGGTGGGGGTGTCCTCCAGGGGGCGTTTGCGCAGGAGGAGGACGACCAGGCCGCCCAGGACGACCAGGCCCACCGCCAGGGAGGCGATCACGGGGGTGGCCGCCGAGCTGCCGCTGGAGGCCAGCCGCTCCTCCGGGGCGTCCGGGCCCGCCGCGGGGGCGGCCGGCGCCGACAGTGCGCCCAGCGCCTTCATCGCCGTGCCCTGGCCCGCGGCGTCGACCCGCTGGGCGGAGGGGACCCGCGGCCACGTGCCCGTGGCCGTGGCCACCGTGGCGGATTCGCTGGAGCCGGCCACGATCTGGACCTGCGCCGGGACCCCGCTGGTGAAGACCCGCCCCACCGGTACCCGGGTGGACCCGCGCAGGGTGATCTCGGCGCTGCCGTCCGGCGTCCCCGCCGGCACCTCGAAGAACAGCTCGGCGCCGTTGGCGGCGACCGTGACCGGTCGCCCCTCGGCGTCCACCACCCGCACCCCCATGGCCGCGGCCGCCGCGTCCGGGGTCACGCTCACGCTGTGCGCTCCCGTCCGTACGGTGACCGGCCCGATCCGGGTGCCCAGCGGCCCCGACACCTCGCCGGGATCCACCGCCAGGGAGGCCGGCGGCTCCGGCAGCCGGCCCGCCGCCCGCTGGAGGTAGTCGGCCAGCTTCTCCGCCTGCGGGTCGACGGCCTCCACCCGCACGCCCTCGGCCAGCCGCCAGATCGCCACCTGGGTCCCGGCCGCCGCGCTCTCCGCGGTGAGCCCGGCGGCTCCGGCCGCCTTGGCGAGCCCGGCCAGGTCGTTCAGCTGGGGATAGGAGTGTTCCAGGACCCAGCGGATCCGGCCCGCCTCGGCGTTCCCGCCGAGCGTCGTGCCGCTCCACCCGCTCTCGCTGTACCGGGCCTGGGGCTGTGCGTTGCCCGTGATGCCGACTCCGTACGTCTGGAGCATGCCGCCGCCGTCGACCCGCATCTCGTACAGCCCGGCCGGGATCTGCCGCACGGAGCCGTCCGTGCCGCGCAGGACGGCCTGCCCGTACGTCTTCAGCCCGTCCAGCACGGCGCTCGCGCCCTCCGGTGCCCGGGTCGCGGCCGGACCGGTTCCGGTGGCGGCGGCAGCCACCGTGCCCGGCGCCGCGGCCAGCGCGGCGGCGAGCAGCGCCCCCGCGATCGGCCGCCGTGCGCAGCCCCGTACGGCCGCGGGTTGGACGGCGGGAGCAGGAGCGGAGGGTGCGGGAACGGCAATCGACACAGTCTTCCCCTTAGGGCCGGAGGCCCAAGTGCCCGTGAGTACCGTGGAATCCTAGCTTCCTCGAACACTCAGACCACCGCCGCCTTCTGAGTGCCCATCAGCGGAGTGTCCGTCCTGACGACCCGCCTGAAGGCCGCCGTGCCACGGTTCAGGTCGTGCCCGATGGCGGTCGCGTCGATGTCCGCCGAGAACCAGCGGTTCCCCTCCCCGTCGGGCGGATCCTCGCGCACCCGCAGCCGTCCGTGGACCACCAGCGGTTCGCCGACGGAAACGGAGCCGGCGAGGTTCACGGCGAGGCCGCGCCGGGCCCACACCGTGTAGAAGCTGGTGGCCGCGTCCGCCCAGGCTTCCTTCTTCCGGTCGTAGTACCTCGGGGTGACCGCGAAGCGGAAGCGGGCCGCCGGGCCGCTCGGCGTGTCCTTGTAGTCGATCTGGGTGGCCACGTAACCCACCAGCGTCACCTGGGTGTCGTTCATCCCGGCCGTCCTCCCGGGGCCCTGCCGCGCGCCGGACGGCGCATGGCGGGGTCCGCGTTCCGTACCCGTCCGGACCATCCGGACGGGGTACGGCCATGCTGGCCCGGACCGCGGGAACCTGCCTGGGCCTGTGGATCAGTGACGGCTTGTGGACAACTTCGCCACCGTCGCGTACTGCTCGCGGACCTCCCGGTAGCGCAGCAGCTCCGCCGCCACCGGCTCCAGCACCCGGGCCCGCCCGCAGCCGGCCGCGGCCTGCCGCAGCCGGCGCTCCGCGTCCTGCCCGTACCGCCTCGCCGGGCCACGGGCCCCGATCGAGCAGGCCCACTCGACGAGCGGCCCGCCGATGATGCCCGCCAGCATCAGCAGCACCGGCGGCATCAGGCTGGGCTCCAGGACTCCGGCGATCTGCCCGACCAGCCACAGTCCGCCGAAGATCTGGAGCAGGGTCATGGCGGCCTGTGCCAGCACCGCCGCCGGCCACCACGAGGGCCTCGGCGGTCTGGTGCTGGGTACCGCGATCGCCGCGCCGAGGGTCACCGCGATCTCGTCCAGTGCCTCCGGGAGCCGTTCGGCGCCGCGGACCGCGGTCTCCCGTACGGCCTGCGCCCAGGGGTCGGGCAGACCGCGGACCGCCTCGTCGGCGACGGTCCGTACGGCCTGTTCCACCCGCTGGCGGGCCGTCACCTCCTCCTCGACCGGCACTTCGGCGGCCGTCGCGGAGCGCCCGATGGCCGCGAGGGCGGCCAGTCCGGCCAGTGAGCGCGGGGCGCGCCGGCTCTCGTACCAGCGCCACAGGCGCAGCCAGGGGGTCCCGCAGGCTTTGCCTGCGTTGCGCCGCCAGGCGCGTTCGGCGGCGAGCCCGGCCGCGAACGCGCCGACCGCCTCGGCGAGCCGGTCCTCGAACTCGGCGCGCGCCGTCTCGCCGATCTCCGGCCCGGTGTGGCCGTCGGCGACGTAGAGCGGGCGCAGCCGGGCGGCGGCCCTGTCCACATCGGCCGAGATGCGGCGGGTGGCGGCGCCCTTCTCCTGGGTGAACTGTCCGAGCATCTCGCGAAGTTCCCCGACGCCTTCACCCGTAAGGGCGGAAATCCCGAGGACGGTGGCTCCGGGTTCGTCGTGCTCGCCGAGGGCGATCCCGTCGTCGTCGAGGAGCCGGCGCAGGTCGTCCAGGACGAGGTCGGCGGCTTCCCCGGGCAGCCGGTCCACCTGGTTCAGCACGACGAAGGTCACCTCGGCGTGCCCGGCCAGCGGGCGCAGGTAGCGCTCGTGCAGGACGGCGTCCGCGTACTTCTCCGGGTCGACCACCCATACGACCGCGTCGACGAGCGCCAGTACCCGGTCCACGTGTTCGCGGTGCGCTCCGACGGCCGAGTCCAGGTCGGGCAGGTCCACGAGGACCATTCCGCGCAGCACTTCGGCCTCGGAGGTCTCGCGGGGCCGGCGGCGCAGCCGTCCGGGGATCTCCAGCCGGTCGAGCAGTCCCGCGGCGCCGTCGGACCAGCTGCACGCGATGGGTGCGGCGGTGGTCGGCCTGCGCAGCCCGGTTTCGGAGATCTGCACTCCGGCGAGTGAGTTGAAGAGCGTGGACTTGCCGCTTCCGGTGGCTCCGGCGATGGCGACGACCGTGTGCTGGGCCGAGAGTCCGCGGCGGGCCGCCGCCTCGTCCAGGACCCGTCCGGCTTCGGCGAGGGTCTTGCCGTCGAGGATCCGGGTCCGGGACAGTCCGATGAGCTGGCGCAGCGCGTCGAGGCGGACGCGCAGGGCCTGTGCCTCGGGGCTGAGCGGGGGCGCGGGGGCCTTGCCGCCGTCGCTTCCGGCGCCGGAGACCGCCCGGACGAGTGCTTCGTCGCTCTCCTCCCCGTCGGTCGCGGGCCAGTCGTCGTCGGCGACCCGGGGGCGCGAGCGCGCGATGAGTCCGTCGTCCCAGCGATCGTCGGTCCGGTCTGTCAAGGCGGTCACCGCGTCACCTCTCCTTCTGCAGTACGGACAGGGCGGCGATCAGCTCGGCCTGGGGTTCCGGGCTCACTTCGAGCGCTTCGATCGGGGCGAGCCGGCGGTCGCGTTCGGCGCGCAGCACCTGGTCGAGGTGTTCGGCGACGAGCTCGCCGCCCCGGTCGCGCAGGCGTACGGCGACCTGTACTCCGATCCGCTCGGCGAGCTTCTCCCCCGCCGGGCGGGCCCGCTTGCCGCCGAGGAGGGCCGCGACCAGCAGGGCGGCGACCCCGTCGGGGTCGGGTGCGGGCTGCTTGTCGAGCCGTGCGACCTCTTCCTCGGCGAGTTCCTCCAGTACGCGCCGCCAGCGCCGTACGGCCATGCCGATACGTTCCGCCGCTTCGCGGTCGGGGGCGGGCAGGGCGACGGCTCCCGCGGCGGGCTCGCGCCGCCAGGCGTCGGCGATCCGCTCGTCGGCGGCGGCGACGGCGCACTGGAGCAGAGCGGCGAGGGATTCGGCGAGGGAGTCGAGCAGTTCGTCGGCGCTGGTGTCGAGGGGGTAGCCGCGCCAGCGGGTCAGCGCGTCCCCGGCGAGTACGGCGCCCCGGTCGAGGCGGGCGCGGACCCGCTTGCCCTCCCGTTTGTACGCGTCCTCGACGGCGAAGGTCAGCCGTACGGCGGCTGCGTGCTGGGCGGCGACGGCCGAGGCGAGCTCCGGCATCCGGCGCCCGAGGGAGTCGAGCGCGCCGAGGGCGGTGCGCCCGACGGCGTACTGCCGGGCGGCCGGGTCCTGGGCGTGGTGGGCCAGCCAGGCGAACAGCGGCGCCACCGCGCTGGCGGGCAGCAGCCCGCCGCCGCCGGCCGATTCGGGCAGTTCGGGGACGGTGAAGCGGGGTACCTCGCCCAGCCCGGCCCGGGTGAGCAGGGCTCCGTACTGCCGGGAGACCTCGGCGAGCACCTGGTGCGGGACCCGGTCGAGGACGGTGACGAGGGTGGCCTTGTACTGCTTCGCGGTGCGCAGGAGGTGCCAGGGGACGGCGTCCGCGTACCGCGAGGCGGTGGTGACCATGACCCAGACGTCGGCGGCGCAGATGAGTTCCGCGGCGAGCGTCCGGTTGTCGACCACGAGGGAGTCGATGTCGGGGGCGTCCAGGATGGCGAGGCCCCGGGGCAGGGTGGAGACGGTCTCGATCCGCAGTTCGCGGGTGGCGTGCCCCTGGTCGCCGCCGTGCCGGTGGGGGGTCCTGCGGGTGGACGGGGCGGGGTCCTCGTCGCCCTGGGGAGCCCAGACGCGCATCAGATCGGGCAGCACCCGCACCCCGGCGAACCAGTGATGATCATCCGGATGGCAGACGAGGACGGGGGTGCGCGTCGTGGGTCGCAGGACGCCTGCTTCACTCACTTGGCGCCCCACGAGGGAGTTGACGAGGGTGGACTTACCGGCTCCGGTGGACCCGCCGACGACAGCGAGCAGCGGCGCCTCCGGCGCCTTCAGCCGGGGTACGAGATAGTCGTCGAGCTGCGCGAGCAGCTCCGCTCTGGTCTGGCGGGCGCGGGGGGCGCCGGGCAGGGGCAGCGGCAGACGCACGGACGCGACCCGGTCGCGCAGGGCGGACAGGGCATCGAGCAGCTGAGGCCGAACATCCAAGGTCACCACATGCGAAGAATGCCCAATTTAGGAGCATTTTTGAAGCTTATACGTCCTCTGCGCGCCGACCGCGACTCCGGTGGCACATCCTGGACAGAGCGGACGAGTGGGGCGCAGGCATAACGAGTGCACAACACCCAGGGCGCCACGACGCAAAAGCGGTGCGAGAATCGCACCTGCCTGCGATTATCGGGACCGCTTCACCGAACCTCCACATCGTGGCACGCGGGTGAAGCAACCGGGACAAGGCAACCGGAGCCCTATCCTTGACCCGGCACGGACCGCAGTCCCACCCCCACCCCGGGGCTCCAGGCCACCACGGCCACCTTCCGGCCCCCGTAGCTCAGTGGATAGAGCAGGTGCCTTCTAAGCACTTGGCCGCAGGTTCGAGTCCTGCCGGGGGCACTCTTCACGCACCACCCCGAAGCCCTCCCCTGCGGAGGGCTTTCGTGCAGGTCAGGGGCACACTAGCGCGACCTGCGTAGCGCTGCCGTAAGCCCCGGAGGGGCCCGTGGACGCGGGGCGGGCCGGGCGCCGCTCCTTGCGGCGCCGCGCCCGGGGGTCACCCCCTCCGCCGCGCCGCTTCACGTCGTCCAGGAGACCTCCGGGCGGGACGTGCCCTCCGGGAGCGTCCAGACGGGAGCGGGGGCCGGCTCGCGGCCCGGCAGGGGTGCGGCGCCGGAGGCGCCGGTGAGGGCGAGGAGGGCCGTGACGACCGCCGCCAGCTCCGCCGGGGTCGGGGTTCCGCTCAGGACCCGCAGGAAGGGGTCCGTGTCCACCCCGCTCACTGGGGCTGGTTCCCGTGCTTGCGGCGCGGCAGCTGCGTGTCCTTGCGCCGCAGCACCGCGAGGGCGTCGACGAGCCGCGCACGGGTCTCGCCCGGGTCGATGACATCGTCGACGAGGCCGCGCTCGGCCGCGTAATAGGGGTGCATCAGTTCGGTCTTGTACTCCTTGACGAGCTGCTGGCGGGTGGCCTCGGGGTCCTCGGCCTGGGCGATCTCCCGCCGGAAGACCACGTTGGCCGCGGCCTCGGCGCCCATGACGGCGATCTCGTTGGCCGGCCAGGCCAGGGAGATGTCGGCGCCGATGGAACGGGAGTCCATGACGATGTACGCGCCGCCGTACGCCTTGCGCAGGATCAACTGGATGCGCGGGACGGTGGCGTTGCAGTACGCGTACAGGAGTTTGGCGCCGTGCCGGATGATGCCGCCGTGCTCCTGGTCGACGCCGGGCAGGAAGCCGGGCACGTCCACGAGGGTGACCAGCGGGATGTTGAAGGCGTCGCAGAGCTGCACGAACCGGGCCGCCTTCTCACTGCTCTTGATGTCCAGGACCCCGGCGAAGGCGGCCGGCTGGTTGGCGACGATGCCGACGACCTGGCCGTCGAGGCGGGCCAGCGCGCAGATGACGCTGTGCGCCCACTCCTGATGGACCTCGAAGGACTCGCCGTCGTCGACGATCTCCGCGATGACCGCCCGCATGTCGTACGCCCGGTTGGGGTCCGCCGGGACCAGGTCGAGCAGGGCGTCGGTGCGGCGGTCGGCCGGGTCGGACGAGGCGGTGGCGGGCGGCAGTTCACGGTTGTTGGAGGGCAGCAGCGAGAGCAGGAAGCGGACTTCCTCCAGGCAGGTCTCCTCGTCGTCGTACGCGAAGTGGGCCACGCCCGAGGTGGCGGCGTGGGCGTCGGCCCCGCCCAGGGCGTCCTGGGAGATCACCTCGCCGGTGACGGCCTGGATGACGTCCGGGCCGGTGATGAACATCTGCGAGGTGCCGCGGACCATGAACACGAAGTCGGTGAGCGCGGGCGAGTACGCCGCGCCACCGGCGCAGGGTCCCATGATCACGCTGATCTGCGGGATCACCCCGGAGTTGCGCACGTTGCGCTGGAAGATGCCGCCGTATCCGGCGAGGGCGGTGACGCCCTCCTGGATGCGGGCGCCCGCGCCGTCGCACAGACCGACGATCGGGGCCCCCGCGGAGGCCGCCAGGTCCATGATCTTGTGGATCTTCTGGGCGTGCGCCTCGCCGAGCGCGCCGCCGAACACCCGGAAGTCGTGGGCGTAGGCGAAGACCGTACGGCCGTGGACCTGCCCCCAGCCGACGATGACGCCGTCTGTGTAGTGGCGCTTGTCCTCCAGGCCGAAGCCGGTCGCCCGGTGCCGCCTGAACGGCTCGACCTCGGTGAACCCACCCTCGTCGAAGAGGAGTTCCAGACGCTCGCGAGCGGTGAGCTTGCCCTTGGCGTGCTGCGCCTCGGTGGCCTTCGCGCTGGGCCCCGCGTGGATCCGGGCACGCAGGTCCATCAGTTCGCCGAGCCGCCGCGTCATCTGCGGCGGCCCGTCCGGTATCTGTTCGTCCTGCGGCCAGGCGGCGGCCGTCAGCGGAGTGTCTTCGATGATGCTCATCCGCAAGGTCCCTTCTCGATGGCGGGTCGGTGACGTCACCAACGGATCAGTGGCCGCGCAGACTGTCCCCGGCCCCTTGAGGAAACCTCGAATTCCGGGCGTGCGGACCCGCTCCGGCCGGCTCAGGCCGGACCCGACCGGTACGCGAGCGGGGCACGGGGACCCCTCCACCGCGTACCGCGAACCTGGATCCACTGCCGTGTCCGTTGACCGAAAGGGCCTTTGGCCATGTCCGCACTCGCACGCTGGTGCTTCCGACACCGCTGGTCGGTCGTCCTGCTGTGGTTAGTCCTCCTCGTCTCCGCCACCAGCGCCTCCTCCGCGCTGGGAAACAGGTTCGCCAACGACTTCAACCTCCCCGACAGCGATTCCGCCCGCGCCCTGAAACTGCTCGACAAGGCGTTCCCGAACCAGAACGGTGAGACCGACACCATCGTCTGGCACGTCCGCGAGGGCTCCGTACGGGACGCCGCCCCCAAGGAGCGCGTCGAGCGGATGCTCGCCGACCTGGGCAAGCTGCCCGACGTGGCGGCCGTCGCCAGCCCCTTCGACGAGGCCGGTGCCACGCAGATCAGCGCCGACGGCCGGACCGCGTACGCGCCCGTCACCTTCTCCAAGAGCGGGGAGAAGCTCACCGCCGAACAGATGAAGGAGTTCGTCGCCACGGCCAGGTCCGCGGGACAGGGCACCGGTCTCCAGGTCGAGGCCGGCGGTGACGCCATCAACCTCGCGGAGGAGGAGGGCGGGCACACCGCCGAACTCGTCGGCGTGGTCGCCGCCGCCGTCGTGCTGTTCCTCGCCTTCGGCTCGCTGTTCGGGATGCTCCTGCCCCTCATCACTGCGATCTTCGGCGTCGGCACCGCCATCTCGGTCATCGGACTGCTGAGCCACGTCATCACCATGGCCGACCTCTCCTCGATCCTCGCCACCCTCGTCGGCCTGGGCGTGGGCATCGACTACGCGCTCTTCGTGGTCACCCGGCACCGCAAGGGCCTGCTCCAGGGGCTCGACCCGGAGGAGGCCGCGGTCCGCGCGGTCAACACCTCGGGCCGGGCCGTGGTGTTCGCGGGCGGCACCGTGTGCGTCGCGCTGCTCGGCATGTTCACGATGCGGCTCAAGTTCCTCAACGGCGTGGCCATCGGCTCCGCGCTCACCGTGGTGCTCACCGTGGCCGCCTCGATCACCCTGCTCCCCGCGCTCCTCGGGATCCTGCGCATGCGCGTCCTCAGCCGTCGCCAGCGCCGCCGGCTCGCCGCCGACGGGCCCGTGGCGGCCGGGACGGGCGGCGCCGCCGCCCGCTGGTCCGCCCTGGTGCAGAAGCGCCCGTGGCCGCTGGCGGTACTCGCCCTGCTGGTGATGGCGGCCATCTCGCTGCCCACCCTCTCACTGCGCCTCGGCTCCTCCGACCAGGGCAACAACCCGGACACGACCACCACGCGCAAGGCCTACGACCTGCTCGCCGACGGGTTCGGCCCCGGCTTCAACGGCCCGCTGACCATCGTCGCCGAGACCCCGGCCGCCGCCGACCACGCGGCCCTGAGCACCCTGGTGCTCAAGCTGAAGGAGGTCCCGGGCGTCGCCGAGGTCGTGGCCGTGCCCGCGGCCCCGGACGCCACGGTCGGCCTGGTGCGCGTGGTGCCGACCACCTCGCCGCAGGCCGAGGAGACGGACGCGCTCATCGACCGGCTGCGCTCCGACGTCATCCCTCCCGTCGAGCGCGGTACGACGCTGCGCGCGCACGTCGGCGGCCAGACCGCCCTGTTCAAGGACTTCGCGACGGTCCTCGAGCACCGGCTGCCGCTGTTCATCGGCGTGATCGTGGCGCTCGGCTTCGTCCTGCTGCTGCTCGCCTTCCGGTCGGTCGTGGTCCCGCTGACGGCGGCGCTGATGAACCTCATCGCCGCGGCCGCCTCGTTCGGCCTGCTGGTGGCGCTGTTCCAGTGGGGCTGGGGCGGTGAGGCGGTCGCCGCGGGCCGGGCCGGGCCCATCGAGTCCTTCCTGCCCATGATCATGCTGTCGCTGCTCTTCGGACTGTCGATGGACTACCAGGTGTTCCTGGTCAGCCGCATGCACGAGGAGTGGGTGCACTCCGGTGACAACGCCCGCGCGGTTCGGGTCGGCCTGGCCGAGACCAGCCGCGTCATCAACTCCGCGGCCGTCATCATGATCTGCGTCTTCAGCGCGTTCGTCCTCAACGGCGAGCGGCAGATGGCGATGTTCGGGATCGGGCTCGCGGGCGCCGTCGCGATGGACGCCTTCGTCCTGCGGACGGTCCTGGTGCCCGCGCTGATGCACGTACTGGGCCGGGCCAACTGGTGGCTGCCCGCCTGGCTCGACCGGGCGCTGCCGCACGTGGCGGTGGAGCCGGCCGAGGAGCCGGCGGCCGCCGCGGCGGACCGGCGCGAGCCGGTGGGGGCGGGAGACCGCGCCTGACCCCGCGCGACACGGCGAAGGTCCCGGCCCCCGGAAGGGGGGCCGGGACCTTCGCCGTATGCGGCGCGCCCGCGGTCCCGGGAGCTGCTCGACGCGGTGCGCACCTGCCCGCCGGGCCGAGCGGATCGCGCCGGACACGGCCGCGCCGGAGGACCGGCCGAGGGTGCGGAAGGAGGTGGCGGTCGTGGTGGCCGCGCCCGGGTCCTCGCGCGGGACCGCGTACTGCAGGGTGCGGGCGACGGGCCGCACCGGCATGACCGGGCCGCCGGCCGGGTCGAGGTCCTGGACGAGGTCCTGGACGAGGTCCTGGACGAGGTCCTGGACGAGGTCCTGGACGAGGTCCTGGACGATTCGCCGGGCCGCGGTGGTCACCACGATCAGGCCGAGGGTGCCCCCGAGCATCTCGAGCAGGACACCCCGGCGAACGCGAAGAAGGCCCGAACCCCGTGTCGAGCAAGGGGTTCGGGCCTTCAGGCCGGGCGCGCACGGTACGGCGTCAGTCGACGAGCAGGTCCCCGTCGATCCGGATGGACTTGTTGCCGTACGCGATCGTGTCGAGGATCTTGCGGTAGAGCGGGGTGTGGCGCACCACGCCCGCGAGCCTGGGGCGCACCCGGGTGGCGAAGGTTCCCGTCGAGAGCATCGCGCGGCTCTGCACGCTCTGCAGCCGCGCCATCCGGGCGATGTCGGGGGCCCGCCGGCGTTCGAACTCGCCCAGGACGCCCGCGCTCGCGTCCTGTCCGCGCACCGCGCCGACCAGGATCGGGTGGGCGAGGACCGCGTCCTGCACCGCCAGGTTGATGCCCTGCGCGCCGATCGGGCTGTGCGTGTGGGCCGCGTCCCCGATCAGCAGCAGGCCGTCGGTGGCCCAGCGTTCGGCGCGGCCGGAGAACACGTCGAGCAGGCTCACGTCCTTGAACGAGTTGATCTGCTCGTGGATCAGGTCGGCGTACGGGGGCACCGCGCGGGAGAGTTCGGAGCGCACGTGCTCGAACCCCTGGGTGACCACCTGCTGGTAGCCCTTGTGCGGCAGGGTCCAGCCGACCTGGATCCGGTCGGGGAAGGAGTCGTAGGCGAGGACGGGGCTGGATCCGGAGCGGAACACCCGTACGTCCCGCAGCCCGCCGGGGGGCGGCGCCTCGTCGGAGCGGAGCTTGAACCACAGGACGTCCAGGTCGAACGCCTCGGTGCGGCCGGCGTCGATGCCGGCGAGCTGGCGGGTCTTGGAAAAGCGGCCGTCGGCGCCGACCACGGCCCGGGCGCGGACCACGACCGGCCCGCCCGCGCCGTCCGCCCGCACTCCGCGCACCACGCCGTCCTCGCGCACCAGCCCGGAGACCCGGCGCCGGTCGAGGTGGGTGAAGTTCTCGTACTTCTCCAGGTGCAGCAGCAGTTCGTCCAGCACGTGGGCCTGCGGAATGCTCAGCAGGTGGTCGTACGGGGCCGGCAGCGCCCGGTAGTCGATGTCGAGCAGCACCCGGTCCTGCTCCACGAGCCGGAACCGGGCGTGCTCGTGGCAGCCCCGGGCACGGGCCCCGGCGAGGACTCCGAGCTCGTCGAGGAGCCGCATGGCGCCCGGCTGGAGGATCTCCCCGCGGAACTCCCGCTGCCCGGCGCCGTGCTTCTCGACCACGGCGACCCGCACGCCCGACCGTACGAGCAGCAGCGCGAGCACCAGGCCCGCCGGGCCCGCGCCCACGATGCAGATGTCGGTGGTGACTTCGTCCTCGGCTGTCATCGTCCTGTCTCTCCTTCTCTCTCCTTCTCTCCCCGGGACGTTCGGCCCGGGTGGAGTGCCGGGGGCCCGGAGCCCGGGGGGCTCAGAGCAGCCCGAGGCCGCCGTCCGCGGTGATGACCTGGCCGTGGATCCAGCGGGCCTCGTCGGTGCACAGCAGGGACACGACGTCCGCGACGTCCTGGGGGGTGGTGAGGCGGCCGGCCGGGGTGCGGGCCGCCAGGGCGGCGGCGGCCTGCGGGTTCGGCGTTGCCGCACCCTTGTCGATCTTGGCGGTGGCGACGGCGTTCACCGTGATGCCGCGGCCCGCGAGCTCCACGGCCAGGTAGCGCACCAGGCTCTCGAGTGCCGCCTTGGCCACGCCCTGGCCGACGTAGTGCGGGATCACCGAGCGCGCACCGCTGCTGGAGACGGCCACGATGCGGCCGCCGCGGCCCTCCATCGCCCGGGCGAGCAGGGGCGCCGCGGTGAGCAGCGGGTCGATGCCCGCGGCGATGTCCGCGCGGACATGGGCCGGGTCGGCGCCCACCGCGGGCGAGGGGTGCCAGGAGGCCGCGCTGTGCACGAACACGTCGATCCCGCCGTGCTCGGCGCGCACCCGGTCCAGGAGTCCGGTCAGCTCCTCGGCCCGGGTCACGTCGGCCCGTACCGCGAAGGCCTCGCCCTTGAGCCCGGACAGTTCCTGGACCGCGCTGTCGGCGTCGGCCTCGCTGTGCGCCCAGTTGACGATGACCCGGGCGCCCGCGGCGCAGAGCGTGCGGGCCACGGCGAGGCCGACGCCGCGGGTCGCCCCGGTGACGACGGCCACCTTGCCCGTGAAGGCACCTTCCAGCGTGGTCATGGTGCGACCGCCTCCTTGTGCGCAGGGGTGGCCGCGAGCCGGGCCACGAGGTCGTCCCGGAGCAGCCGGCGCTGGATCTTGCCGTTCCCGGAACGCTCGATGGCATCGACCAGCTCCACGTGGTGGACGTGCTGGTAGTAGGGGACGCGCGCGGACACGTACGAGACGAGGTCGCCGACCGTCGCGTCGGCGTCGGCCCGCCCCTCGGCGGTGAGGACCACCAGGGCCGCGGCGACCGCGCCGTGCCGCTCGTCGGGCAGGCCGACGACGACCACCTCGCGCACCCGCGGGTGGCGGGCGGCGACCTGCTCGATCTCCGAGGGCGCGACGAGGAAGTTGTCGCACTTGAAGACGTCGCGCAGCCGGTCCACCACGAACAGCCGGCCGCTCTCGTCGATCCGGCCCACGTCCCCGGTGGTGAACCAGCCGTTGGCATCGGTCTCGGAGCCGTCCGGACGGCCGATGTAGCCCTTCATCACCTGCGGGCCCCGCAACTGCACCTCGCCGGTGGCGCCTTGCGGCAGCACCGACCAGGACTCGGTGTCCACGATCCGGCACTCGGTGTCCCGGACCGGGCGGCCCACCGAGCCGTGGGCCGGACTGCGCGGGTCGTCGCTGTGGGTCAGCGGGGAGGTCTCCGCGAGCCCGTAGCCCTGGAAGACCGGGACGCCGAACCGCTCGGTGAGGGCCCGGGCCGCCGCCGGGGCGAGCGCCGAGCCGCCCGAGGCCACGTACCGCACGCTGGTCAGTTCCAGTCCGTCCGGGACGGGGGCGGTGGCCAGCCGGGCCAGGCGCACGGGAAGGCTGTAGAGGTGCGTCGCGCCCGAACGGTTGGCCTCGTGGACGGCGTCCACGGGGTCGGGCGCCAGGCACAGGACCTGGGTGGCGCCCGCGCGCACCGCGGAGTTGAGGTGCATCGGGTGGTACGTCGGCAGGTGGTTGACCGCGACCGACCCGCTGTCCAGCAGGTGTGCCTCGGCGACCTGCGCGGCATTGGTGGTGACGTTGCGGTGGGTCAGCCGGACGCCCTTGGGCAGTCCGGTGGTGCCGCTCGTGAACTGTACGCAGGCCACGTCGTCGGGGCCGGGGCGGGCGGCGGGGTCCGCCGGGGCAGCGCCGTCCGCCGCACCGACGAGCTCGGCCAGGGTCCGTACGGGCGGCGCCGGGTCCGGGTCCGTGTCTACGGATGCGGATGCGGATGCGGATGCGGAAGCGGAAGCCGATGCCGATGCCGATGCGGGCCCGGCAGCCGGGCCGATCAGCACGATGTGGCGCAGGTGGGGCAGCTTCTTGCGGAGCGGCAGCAGCCGCGCGTACAGCCCGGCGTCGACGAGGGCCACGCGCGCCTCGCACAGGGAGAGCACGTGCAGCAGGCCCTCTTCGCGCAGCAGCGGGTTGACGACGGCGGTGACCAGGCCCGCGCGGACGGCGGCGTAGTAGGCGACGGCGAAGTCGGGGTCCAGGACGGAGGAGACGGCGACCGCCGCGCCCGGCTCGGGCAGCAGCCCGCGCAGGGCGCCCGCGGTCGCCTCGACCTGTGCCTCCAGGGTGGCGAAGTCCAGGCTCCGCGCCCCCGCCGTGATGGCGGTGCGGCCCGGGTGGGCCCGGGCCGCCTCGGCCACCAGGTCGTCGAGGCGGGTGGTGGCGTCAGCCACGACGGGCCTCCGCGAAGTCCTTGGCGTGTCCCAGGGTGGCGCGGGAGTTGGTGCTGAGGGCGCCCGTGACGAACTCGCGGGCCCGGTCGACACCGGCGTCGGGACCCAGGATCTTGGTGATGTTCTCGGTGTTGAGGATGCAGGTGTGCTGCGAGGTGGCGAGCACGCCGTCGCCGTCCTCGACGAGGGTCCACCGGCCGGTGTGCAGGAGCAGCAGCGCGGGCAGGGTGATCTGCTTGTACGCGATGGCCTCGTGCGGGAAGCAGACCCGGATGGACTTGGTGGTGTGGGCGGAGCCGTCCTTGGCGAGGGTGTCCATCTCCAGGGTCTGCAGACCCGGCGTCTCCTCGGTCAGCTCCACGCGCTTGACGTGCGGGAGCCGTTCGGTCCACAGGCCGGCCTCGTTCAGGAAGTCGTAGACGTCCTTGGCCTCGCCGGCGATGCGCACGGTGTCCTCGAAGGAGAAGGTCAGCTCGGCCTCGTGGGTGGCCCGCTCGACGTTGACCTTGAGGGCGTTGAGCTCGGAGCGGCTGTTGCGGTCGACGGCCTCGTCGATCCACTTCAGCGACTCCGGGTCGTCGTCGACGGCCCGGTAGTCGTGCAGCAGGCGGACCCTGGCACTGTCCGCGCCGAGCGGCTCGATGATCCACGTACCGCCCATGGCGGCGACCGGCGCGGCGGAGACCTCCTGACGGAAGCTGATGCGCAGCGCCTCGGGGTCCAGGGTGCGGAGCGAAGTCCAGTTCTTGGCAGTGCCGTTGGCGGTCGCCCAGATGCGGATGCGCTCCTCGCGCTCGCCCCGCTCGACGTGGTCGACGTAGACGCTCGGCGGGAAGATCAGCGGCCAGTTGGTCACCTCGGCTATCAGCCGGTAGACCTCGGTGGCGGGGGCCTGCACCGTGATCTCGTGCTCGACCTCGCGAACGGTCATCGTGAACTCTCCTTGTTTCGGGGCGTGGTGGTGCGGAGTGACGCAATCGGGTGCGGACGGACGGCGCGGGACGCGGAGCGCCGGACGCGTCAGAAGTTGCCGAGGCCGCCGCAGACGTTGAGGGCCTGCGCGGTGATGGAGGCGGCGGTGTCGGTGGCGAGGTAGCCGACCAGACCCGCGACCTCCTCGGGGGTGGAGTAGCGCCCGAGCGGGATCTTGGACTGGAACTTCTGGAGGATCGCGTCCTCGGAGGTGTCGTAGGCCGCGGCGTAGCCCTGGCGGACCCGCTGGGCCATCGGCGTCTCGACGTAGCCGGGGCAGACCGCGTTCACGGTGATGCCGGTGGGCGCCAGCTCGTTGCCCAGTGCCTTGGTGAAGCCGACCACGCCGTGCTTGGACGCCGAGTACGGGGCGCCGAGGACGACGCCCTGCTTGCCCGCCGTGGAGGCGATGTTGATGATGCGGCCCCAGCCGCGCTCCCGTACGCCGCCCTGGCGCAGCACGGCGCGGGTCAGGAGGAAGACGGAGGTGAGGTTGGTGGCCAGGACGTCGTCCCACAGCTCGTCGTCGAGGTCCGCGGTGACACCGCCGCCGGACCGGCCCGCGTTGTTGACCAGGACGTCGACCCGGCCGAAACGCTCCACGGCCGCGTCCACCAGGGCCTTGACGCTCTCGGCGCTGCGCACGTCCGCGGTCGTGCCGTCGGCGTCGAAGCCCTCCTCGCGCAGCTGCTTCACCGTGAGCTCCACGCTCTCGGCGCTGCGCGCGCAGATGAAGACGCTCAGGCCGGCGCCGCCCAGGGCGCGGGCGGACGCGAGACCGATACCGCTGGTCGCCCCGGTGATCAGCGCGACCTTCTGCTCCTTGCCCGTCATGTCCGGCGCTCCTCTCGATGTGCTTGTCGGTTGGACTTCTGGTTGAAAACCCGTTCGGAGCATCGGCGTTCGGTCTCGAACGCCGATCGAGGGGCGCTGGACGGGGACGGGGACCGGCACGGGGCGGGACGGGCCGCGAAAGGGCGTACGGGGATCGACCGGCAGTCGAGAGGAGCGCGAGGCGCGGGGCCCACGATCCGTGGAAGACAAGCGAGCCCGGCAACGGTGCCGGCTCCGCACACCACCGGGCAGAAGGGACCACCATGACCGTGACGGACGAGGCGACCGCCGCCGGCCTCGGGGCGCTCCACCTCGAGGTCCAGCAGTTCTACGCGCGGCAGATGCAGCTGCTGGACGACGGCCGGGTGGAGGAGTGGGCACTGACCTTCACCGAGGACGGGGTCTTCGCCGCCAACGCGCACCCCGAGCCGGCCACCGGCCGGGCCTCCATCACCGCGGCGGCCGCCAAGGCCACCGAGGAGTTCGCGGCGAAGGGCGTGAAGCGCCGGCACTGGCTCGGCATGCTCACCGTCGACCCGACCGGGCCCACGACGGCCGTCGCCCGCTGCTACGCCCTGGTCATCGAGACCCCGAAGGGCGGCCAGTCCGCGATCCGCGTGAGCACGCTGTGCGAGGACCGGCTGGTGCGCGAGGGGAGCGACTGGCTCGTCGAGTACCGGTACGTGACCCGGGACGACCTGGTCTGACCTCCCCCCGGCCGACTGCCCCCGTCCCCCGCCCCCCGCGGGACGGGGGCAGTCGTACGTCCGGACCCGGACCGGCGTCCGCGGAACCCTCCCCCGCCGCCCCGCGCCCTCCCCCCGCACACAGCAGAACGCCGGCCGTGACACCCCCTCGGGTGTCACGGCCGGCGTCGTCCGTCCGTGGCGCGCCGCGCCGTCCGGGCTCAGGCCGCGGCCGGCACTCCGGCCAGGGCCTCGTTGACGAAGGCCAGCAGCAGCCGCGGCGTGCTCGCCTCGGCGGCCGTGTCGTCGGACAGGCTGATGCCGTACTCGCGCTCGATGCGGCCCGTGGTCTGCAGGACGGCGAGCGAGTCGTAGCCCAGGTCGTCGAAGGGGGTGTCGAGGACGTCTCCCGACAGGTCGACGGACTCGTCCTCGCCCGCGCACTCGCGCAGCAGCCCGGTCAGCACTTCCAGTGTCATTTCAGCCATGGTGTTCCTGTCTCCTGCTTCTTCCCTGCCCGGGCGGCCCTCTGCCGCCCGGGTTGCGCTGGTGTAGGGGGACGACGGCCCGGTACGACCGACCGCCCGAAACGTTTCCTCTACGAGGCCGTGACGACCGCCTACGAGGCCGTGACGACCGCCTACGGGGCCGTGACGACCGCCGCGGCGTTGAACCCGCCCGCGCCCCTGGCGAGCACCAGGACCGTGCGGACCTCGCGCCGCTCCCGCGACGCCCCGGTGACCAGGTCGAGCTCGATGCCCTCGGCGAGCCGGCCGGTGTGGACGGTGGGCGGGATCACGGAATCCCTGATCGAGAGGAGCGCCGCCGCCAGGTCGAGCGAGGCTCCGCCCGCGGCGAGCCGGCCCGTCATCGTCTTGGGCGCCGTGACGGGGACACCGCGCGGACCGAACACGGCCGTGATCGCCTCCGCCTCGGCACGGTCGAGGTCCGGCAGGCCCGCGGCGTCGGCGAAGACCACGTCGACGGCCTCGTGCGACACTCCGGCGTCGGCGAGGGCCAGGTCGATGGCGCGGCGCAGGCCGGGCTCCCCACCGGTGCCGGGCCGCGGGTCGAAGGTCGCGGCGTAGCCCGCGAGCCGCCCGTACACCCGGGCTTCGCGCGCCCGCGCGGACTCGGCGTCCTCCAGGACCAGGATGGCGCCGCCCTCTCCCGAGACGTGGCCGCGCGCGTCCGCGTCGAAGGGTACGTAGGCCCGCTCCGGGTCGCCCGAGGTGCTGAGGCGCTTCCCGGCGAGCTGGGCGGTCCAGCCCCAGGGGCAGACCGCGCCGTCGACGCCGCCGGTGACGATGACGCTGCTGCCGCGGCGCAGCTGGCGCCGCGCCTGGGCCACGGCGTCGAGCCCGCCGGCGCCCTCGCTGACCAGGACCCCGCTCGGCCCGCGCAGTTTGTGCTTGATGGAGATCTGGCCGGAGTTGACGGCGTAGAACCAGGCGAAGGACTGGTACGCGCTGACGTACTGCCCGCCCTGGGACCACAGGGCCTCCAGCTCGCGCTGGCCGAACTCGAAGCCGCCGGCCGAGCTCGCGGTGACCACGCCGGCCGCGTAGTCGGGCAGCGTCTCGGTGTCGATGCCGGAGTCGTCGAGCGCCTCCTGCGTGGCGACGAGCGCGAGCCGCGTCTGGTGGTCGGTCTGCGGCAGGAGCCGGCTGGGGATGTGCTCGCTCGCGTCGAAGCCGGGGACCTCGCCGGCGAGCGTGGCCGGGTAGCCGGAGGCGTCGAACCGTCCGACGGGCCGGATGCCGTGCTCACCGCGCAGGGTGGCGGCCCACCAGGCCTCGGTGCCGAGGCCGTTGGGGGCGGTGACGCCGATGCCGGTGAACACCGCGCTCGCCGTGCGCTGCCCGGCCGGCTCCGGCCCGGCCGCCCGGTCCAGGACCTCGCTGCTCATATGTTCCTCCTCTCGGGACGGGTCAGCACCATCGCGCTCTGGAACCCGCCGAACCCGCTGCCGACGCTGAGGACCGTGTCGATGTTGCGTTCGCGGGCCTCGCGCGGGGTGTAGTCCAGGTCGCACTCCGGGTCCTGCTCGTGCAGGTTCGCGGTGGGCGGTACGACGCCGTGCTCGATGGCGAGCGCGCTGGCGGCGATCTCCAGGGAGCCGATGGCGCCCAGGGAGTGGCCGATCATGGACTTGATGGAGCTGACCGGCGTCGCGTACGCGTGGTCCCCTAGGCTGCGCTTGAAGGCGGCGGTCTCGTGCCGGTCGTTCTGCTTGGTGCCGGAGCCGTGCGCGTTGATGTAGTCGACGGCGGTGCGGTCCAGGCGCGAGTCGTCCAGGGCCACCCGGATCGCCTCGGCCATCTCCGCGCCGTCCTTGCGCAGTCCGGTCATGTGGTACGCGTTGCAGCGGGAGGCGAATCCCGCGATCTCGGCGTAGATGTGGGCGCCCCGGGCACGCGCCGCCGTCAGCTCCTCCAGGACGAAGACGGCCGAGCCCTCGCCGAGGACGAACCCGTTGCGCGACGCGTCGAAGGGGCGCGAGGCGGTGGCGGGGTCGTCGTTGCGCGGTGAGGTCGCCTTGATCGCGTCGAAACAGGCGACCGTGATGGGCGAGATGGGGGCATCGGTGGCCCCGGCGACCATCACGTCGGCCGAGCCCTCCCGGATCAGTTCCACGGCGTGCCCGACGGAGTCGAGCCCCGAGGTGCAGCCGGTGGAGACCACGGAGGCCGGTCCCTGCGCGCCGACGCTCCAGGCGACCTCGGCCGCGAAGGAGCTGGGCACGAGGTAGTCGAACAGGTGCGGGACCGCGTACTGCGGGTCGACCAGCCACTTGGCCCCGCCGTCGCTGACGACCTCGTACTCGGTGTCGAGGCTCGTGGTCGCGCCGACCGCGCTGCCGATGGTGACACCGGTCCGGTACGGGTCGATCGCGGAGAGGTCGAGGCCGCTGTCGGCGAGCGCCTCCCGCGCGCTGACGACCGCGAACTGTGCGGCCCGGTCCATCCTGCGGATCTCCTGCGGGGTGAGTCCCGCGGCCGCTGCGTCGAAGTCGGCTTCCGCCGCGATCCGGGAGCGGAACGCGGAGGCGTCGAAGTGGCTGATGGCGCGGGTCGCCGTACGCCCGCTGGTCAGCAGTGACCAGAATTCCTTGGTGCCGACCCCGCCGGGGGCCACCACGCCGATCCCGGTGATGACCACACGCCGGCTCACGCCTGTCCCTTTCGTCGGGTTTCCATGTCCACCGCGGGGCGGCGGAGCTTCGGACCTCTCACGTCCTCACGACCTTCCAATCGCTCCTGCTGATGTCGCGACCCTCCCCTGACGTGCTCAAACCGCGCTTGACTCGGGCCGGAGACCCGCCAGGATCCCGCCCAGTTCCGCGCGCAGCAGCCCGGGCAGGGTCTTGTCCCGTACGAAGAGGTGGCCGCCGGGGACCGTGCGCAGCCGGAAGTCCCCGGCCGCGTACCGGGCCCACTGGGCGACCCCCTCGGGCGGCGCCACCGGGTCCTCGGCCCCCGCGACGGCCACCACCGGGGCGCGCAGCGGGACGTCCGCGCGCCGGATGAGGTCCTGTGCCAGGCGCAGGTCGTCGCGCAGCGGCGGCAGCACCCGGCGCCGGAACAGGTCCGAGCCGCGGTCCTCGTCGGCCGCCTCCGGCGGCAGCACGCCCTGGCGCACGAGGAGGTGCAGCAGCGGGGTGTCCGGGAGTTCGGCGCTCAGGGCGAGCGGGGAGCGCAGGTGGGGCGGCAGCACCGCCCCGATCACCACGGCCCGGGGCGGGTCCCCGGCGGCCTCCCGCGCGGCGGCGAAGCTGTAGGCGACCAGGCCGCCGAGGCTGTGCCCGTACAGGAGGTACGGGCGGCCCCGGGTGAGCGCGGCGGCGACCTCCAGCTCGGCGAGCAGGGCGGCCCGTCCGGTGACCCGGGGCTCGCGCACTCGGGCGTCGCGGCCCGGCAGCAGGACGGGTACGACCTCGGCCTCCGCCGCGAACTGCGCCTGCCAGCGGGAGAACGCCGAGATTCCGGCGCCCGCGTGGTGGAAGCAGAGCAGCAGCGGCGGCGCGGGGTGGCCGCTCACGGTCCTACGAGGGCCACGGCGCGGGTCCATCCCGCGCCGGCGCCCGCGATCTTCACGGGGAAGCAGGAGACCTGGAAGCCGAACGGCCGCGGCAGGGCGTCGAGGTTGGCCAGGCGTTCCACCTGGCAGTACTCGCGCCGGCGCCCGGCGAAGTGCGCGGGCCACAGCACCGAGCGGTCGCCGGTCTCCTGGAAGGTGCGCAGCATGTGCCCGAAGGGGGCGTCCAGGCTCCAGGCGTCGGTGCCGATGACGCGTACGCCGAGGTCGAGGAGGTGGTCGGTGGCGGGGCCGTCGAGTCCGGCGAAGTCGGTGAAGTAGCGCGGGGTGCCCACGTACTTGGACGCGCCGGTGTTGAGCAGCACGATGTCGAGGGGTTGCGGCCGGTAGCCGATCCGGGCCAGCTCCTTCTCGATCCGCTCGACTCCGATGACCCCGGTGCCCGAGTCCGTGAGGTCGAGGACCACCGCGGGCCGCAGGAACCAGTCCAGCGGCATCTGGTCGATGTGGCGCGGTACTCCGTAGTCGCCCACGGAGCCGTAGTGGGAGGGGGCGTCGACGTGGGTGCCCGTGTGGCTGGTGAGGGTCAGGGTGTCCAGCGAGAGGAGTTCCCCGCCGGGCAGGTCGGCCGGGTCGAAGTCGATGCCGAAGTGGGTCTTCATCTCCTCGGCCATGTGCCGGGCGCCCTCGGCCGGGGTGAGGATCTCGTGGATCACGGGGTCGGGCTCCCAGAAGGAGGCGTCCACGGGAGAGGAGAGGTCGATGATGCGCACGTCCGACGCGTCGAAAGCGCCGGAACCGCCTGAGACGTCTGAGACTTCGGAAACGTCGGACAAAGCAACCCCCAAGGCCGGATGTTCACGCCCGCGGCCCGGGCTGGACCGCGGACGCACCATGTCCACCGCCCCTCGACACGCCCTCGAAGGCCGCTGGACCGGCCCGGCCCGGCCGCGGGCGTGGACATCCGGCCCCGGGCATGCGCGAGCCCCGCGACCCGGCCATGGGGGGATGCCGGGTCGCGGGGCTCGGACGGGTCCGGCGGCAGGGGGACCCGCCGGACGGAGGGGAGGTGGTTCAGGCGGCGAACAGGTCCAGGACCCGGCGCCGGTGCGTCCCGTCGTACTCCAGGGCCGGGTCTCCGCACAGGACCGCCTGCTGGAGCCGCTTCACGCGCGGGGAGGGCTCCAGACCCAGCTCGTCGATGAGCCGCGAGCGCAGGTGCTGGAAGACCTCCAGGGCCTGCCAGGGCCGGCCCGAGCGGTAGAGCGCCACCATCCGCTGGGCGTGCAGGCCTTCGTGCAGCGGGTGGCGGGCGGTCAGTTCGCTGAGCTCCGCGAGGAGGATGGCGTCCTTGCCCATGCGCAGTTCCGCCTCGATGCGGCGCTCCAGGGTGGACAGCCGGCTCTCCTCCAGCCGGGCCAGCTCGATCTCCAGGATCGGCCCGGTCCGTACGTCGACCAGGGCGGGCCCCTGCCACAGGCCCAGGGCCTGGCTCAGGTACAGGGAGGCCGACTCGTCGTCGCCGTGGTCGAACGCCTCGCGGCCGGCGGCGGCGAGCCGGTCGTACTCGTGGACGTCCACGGCGCCCGGCTGGATCTGGAGCAGGTAGCCCCCGTGCCGGGTGACCAGGATGTCCCGGGAGATCTCCGCGGAGCTGACGCCGTAGGCGGCGACCAGCTTGCGGCGCAGCTGCAGGATGTAGGTCTGCAGGGTGGTGAGGGCGCTCCGCGGCAGGGCGTGGCCCCAGATCTCCTCCATCAGGGTCGGCACCGGCAGCACGTGGTTGGCGTGGACGGCGAGCAGGGACAGGATCTGCCGCGGCTTGGCCGCGGTGGGAACGATGGACTGGCCGCACGCTTCCGCGGTCAACGGCCCCAGCACCTTGATGTCCACGGTCGATTACCCCTCGTCTTCTCTGGAGATGCGCCTCAACGGGTCCTTGGGGACCGGGGTCCGTCGTGACCCCTCGATGCACACCCCGACCATCGCCCCGGCGGCACCTCCGGGGCCAGTGCCGCCGTACCTGACCGGCGATGGGTCCGTACCGGTCCGAACCGTGAAACTTTCATGCCGTCACTCGTGAACAGGGCACTGGGCAGTCAGGACCGGCCACGGAGAGACTTCAGCCATCGCTCAAGGGACCCTCGAGGCAGGCCGGCCCGGAGGTCCGCGGGGCGTGAGTCCAGCAACCCGGCGACGCACCGCCAGTTCGCTCTTCTCATTCTCTCTTCACCACTCTGGAGCCACCCGATGACCAGCATCACCGCGTCGCACGGCGACCGCCTCGACGACCTCGTCATAGAGGAACTGGTCCAGGAAACCCGTTCCGTGGGCGACAACCACCTGTGCATCTGCTGGGTCACCTCCCTCCACGACCTGCAGTCCGACGCCGCCGTATCGGCCCGCACCCTCTGATGGCGCCCGTGCAGCGCGCCGCCACCGCACCGCTGATCGGCTTCAAACCCCACCTCCAGGTGGAGTCGGTGCCGGGTGAGGCGGCCTATCTGATCGCCGACCGGCGGGTGACCGCACTGCACGGCACTGCCATCTCGGTCCTCGCGCCGCTGCTCGACGGCACCCGCGATCTGGCCGCCCTGCGGGCCGCGTGCGCGGGCCTGCTCCCCGGAGTCCAGGTGGAACGGCTGGTGAACCAGCTCGACCGGGCGGGTCTGCTGCGCCGCGCGGCCGAGCCCGGCCACTGTGCGGAGCGGACGTACTGGGAGCTCGCGGGCGTGGACGGCGCGGCCGCCGCCGGGGCGCTCGACACCACCGCCGTACGGGTCCTCGCGGTCGGCGCGGGCACCGACCCGGCCGAGCTGCGCACGGCCCTGCGCGCAGCCGAGCTGGCCCTCGCCACCGACGGGACGCCGACCGCCCTGACCGCCGTGGTCTGCGACGACTACCTCAATCCCGAACTGGCCCTGGTCGACGAGGAGTCGCGGGCGGCCGGAGTCCCGTGGTTCCCGGTCCTCGTGAACGGCACGGAGATCTGGGCGGGCCCCTTCCTCGGCGGACCGGAGCGGTCCGGGGCGCCCTGCTGGGCCTGCCTCGCCGACCGGCTGTGGCGCGGGCGGCAGGCGGAGGCCCACGTACAGCGGCTGCTGTCGCGCCCCGGGCCCGCGCCGCGCCCCACGACCTCGCTGCCCGCGGCCCGGCTGGCCGGTCTCCAGCTGGCGGCCCTGGAAGCGGCCAAGTGGCTGGCCGGACACCGCGACGGGCACCAGGCCTCCCTGTGGACCCTGGACACCCTGACCCTCACGGCCGCGCACCATCCCGTCAAACGGCGCCCGCAGTGCGCCAGTTGCGGTGACCCCGGGCTGGTGGCGCGGCAGGTGCGCCGGCCGGTCCGGCTCGCCCCGCGCCCCAAGCGGGACACCTCCGGAGGCGGGCACCGCTCCTCGTCACCGGCCGAGGTCATGGCCCGGTACGGCCACCACGTCGACCCGCTGACCGGGCTGGTCGCCGAGATACGGCGGGACCCGCGCGGGCCCGAGGCCCTCAACAGCTTCCACGCCGGGCACAATCCGGTGGCCGGCACCCCGGGGCTGGGCGCGCTGCGCGCGGGCCTGCGGCACACCAGCTCCGGCAAGGGCGTGAGCCCGCTGCACGCGAAGGTCAGCGCCCTGTGCGAGGCCCTGGAGCGGCACAGCGGCTTCCACCAGGGTGACGAGCCCGTGGAGCGCGGCAGCTTCCGCGGCCTGGCGGCGGACGCGGTGCACCCCGACGCCGTGCAGCTCTTCCACCCGCGGCAGTTCGAGGACCGCAGGCGCTGGAACGCCCGGCACAGCGCGTTCCAGCAGGTCTGCGACCCCTTCGACGAGGACGCCGAGATCGACTGGACGCCCGTCTGGTCGCTCACCGAGCGGCGGACGCGGCTGCTGCCGACGGCCTTCCTCTACTTCAACGCCCCGCAGGCCCCGGGCCGTGCGTACTGCTGGGCCAATTCCAACGGCTCCGCGGCCGGTGCCACCCTGGAGGACGCCGTCCTGCAGGGCACGCTGGAGCTCGTGGAGCGCGACGCCGTCGCTTTATGGTGGTACAACCGCACCCGTCAGCCCGGGGTGGACCTGGACGCCGCGCACGACCCGTGGATCGGTGAACTGCGCTCCCTGCACCGGGGGCTGGGCCGCGAGGTGTGGGCGCTCGACCTCACCACGGACCTCGGCATACCGGTCGTGGCGGCCCTGTCCCGCCGTACGGACCGGTCGGCCGAGGACATCGTGTTCGGCTTCGGCGCGCACCTGGACCCGGCCGTGGCCCTGCGCCGCGCGCTGACCGAGCTGAACCAGCTGATGCCCGCGGTGGTCGACTCGGCCGCCGACGGCACCGGCTACGGCTGCACGGACCCGGAGGCGCTGCGCTGGTTCCGCACGGCCACGGCCGACGCCCTGCCCTACCTGAGACCCGATCCGGCGGCCCCGGTGGTGACCGGGCGCCCGCTGGCGACCGCCGACGTCACCGAGGACGTCGCGCTCGTCCAGGGCCTGCTCGCCGAACGCGGCCTGGACCTGCTGGTCCTCGACCAGAGCAGACCCGACGTGGGACTTCCCGTGGCCAAGGTCATCGTCCCGGGACTGCGCCCGCACTGGGCGCGCCTGGCCCCCGGCCGCCTCTACGACGTACCCGTACGGCTCGGACGCCTCGCGGCCCCGCTCCCGTACGACCGGCTCAACCCCACCCCCCTGTTCGTGTGACGCCCCCGCGCACACCCCACTCTCAGCCCGGACGGTCCCCCCATGCGCATCGACCAGCTCGCAGGCACCGACATCACCGAACTGTGGGCGCTGCGCACCGACTCCACGCTCCGCTACGAGGGCACCTGGAACCCGATCGGGCCCGCCGGTCCGGCGGACCCCGCGGGTCCCGTCGGCGCTGACGGACGCCGCGCCGCCGTCGTCCTGGAGTCCAGCTGGGGCGCGACCCGCATCGAGCACCCCGGTCCGTACTTCGTGGAGCTGCTGCGCCGGATGACGCTCGGTCCCGTCTCCCCCGCCAATGTGCTGGCGCCCTTTCCCCCGGTGCTCTGCGAGACGGACGCGGCCGCGCTGCCCCTCGAGGTGGCGGCCCTGCGGGAGGAGCTGGCCACGGTGGAGAACTGCGTGGTGCGCACGCTCGCCCTGGGCGGCACCCCGCTGCTCTCGGTGGTGCCGATCACCCCGGACGCCCGGTTCGAACCGTGCTCCCCGCCCGCGGACCGGCCCTCGCACCCCTCCGGGCAGCGGCTGTCCCGCTTCGCGGTGCTGCACAGCGCCGGGCGCGGACTGCACCTGGAGTCGCCCCTGTCGCAGCACCGCGTCGAGGTGCACCACCCGGGGGTCAGCTGGGTGCTGGGCGAGCTGGGCGGCGGGCGGGACACCTCGGGCCTGCTCGCCGGACGGCAGCCGCTGGAGCAGCGCGCGGTGCGGCTGGTGCACGCCTATCTGGCGGCGGCCGGCATGGTCACGCCGTTCGACGGGACGGGCTACGCGGAGGACTCCGACCCGGCCCTGACCGGCTGGAGCCCGGCCGAGCTGTTCCTGCACGCGCGCAGCCGGCCCGGCCGGCAGGACGCGGAGCTCGGGGCGGCGTACCCCCTGGCGGCCCGGGCCCCCGTACGGCCTCCGGCGGCGCCCGCGGACGGCGCCGCCTCGGTGCGCCTGGAGCGGCCCTCGCTGAGCCGCCTGCGCTCCGACGACCCGCCGTTCGCCCAGGTGCTGGAGGACCGCCGCTCGACCCGCAGCTTCGCGGCCGAGGGCCCGGACCTGGGGCAGCTCGGCGAACTGCTGTACCGGGCCGCGCGCGTGCGGGCCGTACTCCCGCCGCGGCCGGACGACCCCGCTCCCGCGTGGCGCACGAGCCGCCCCTACCCGAGCGTCGGCGGCGGCCACGGCCTGGAGATCTACGTGGTGGCCGTGCGCTGCGCCGGGCTGCTGCCGGGCGCGTACCACTACGAGCCCATGGAACACCGTCTCGAGCCGGTGCACGGCGACCCCGACGCCCTGGCGGAGATCCTCGCCGACGCCGGATCGCTGGCCGGGCTCGGCGAACAGCCCCCGATGCTCGTCCTGCTGACGACCCGGATGCCGCGCGGGTCCGCCCGCCACGGCCCGGTCGCCTACACCAGCGTGCTCAAGGAGGTCGGAGCGCTGCAGCAGACCATCTACCTGGCCTGCGCGGCCATGGGGCTGGGCGCCTGCGCGCTGACGGCCGGTGACGTGGGCCTGGTGGCCCGCGCCCTGGGTCTGGACTGGCTGACGGAGCCGAGCGTCGGGGAAATAATCCTCGGCCTCCCGCGCGCCAATTGATAGGATTCTCACATTCCGCTGACATCCGATATTGATTCAGTTCTCAACAAATATCCGGTACGACAAATGCGCGACAACGGGTCCGGCCACGGAGGCCGGACATCATCTATGCTCGCTCGCGTCGGCGGAAGCCCCGCCGGCTAGGGGGCGAATATGCATGTGAACACCTTTGCCGAACAACCATCCACAGATACCGGACAGCAGCGGGCCCGTGACCTGGCGCCGCGTGTGGCCACCGGTATCACCGCCGTCGTCCTGTGCGGATTCTTCGCAATCGCGGCCACGTATCTCCTCGCGGCGCATTTGCATCCGGCCATACTCATCTCCGCGATCCTGCTGCTGGTGGCCACGCTCTCCACTCAGCTGCTGCATTCTTTCGCACGTCAAAAGGTGCTGTCCTTTAGGCCGCCGAAGGCGACCTTGATCGCGCAGGGCTTCCTCACCTACGGGCCGTTCCTCTTCCTCGGAAGGGCCTGGCTCGGAATGCCCGGGTTCCTCGCCGCGTCCACGCTGCTGCTGCTCCCCGCGGCACTGGCCTGGCCGTTGTTCGCCGCGGAGATCGTGGCGACCGATGTGATCGTCTCCGAGTTGGGGGTCAGCCCGGCGGACATCGCGTACACGACCGTCGCCACGATCCTGACCGCCCTCGTGGTGTACGGCCTCTCCCGGCTGAGCGAACTCGTCAAGGAGGTCGACGACTCGCGCGCCGAACTGGCCCGGCTCGCGATCGCCCAGGAGCGGCTGCGGTTCGCCCGCGACCTGCACGACCTGCTCGGCTACAGCCTCTCGGCGATCACCCTGAAGTGCGAACTGGCCTACCGCCTCGTACCCCGGCAGCCCGACCGGGCCCAGGAGGAGCTCACCGAGATCCTCCAGACGGCACGTCAGGCCCTGGCAGACGTCCGCACGGTGGCCCGCGGCTACCGGGACATGTCACTCGCCGTCGAGGCCTCGACGGCGGAGTCGATGCTCTCGATGCTCGGCGTGCGCACCGCCGTCTCCCTGAACTGCGGTGAACTGCCCACCGCAGCGGACACGGTGCTCGCGACGGTGCTGCGGGAAGGGCTGACCAACATGCTGCGGCACAGCAAGGCGGAGAACGTGGAGATCACCGGGGACCGGATCGGCGAGGTGGTGCGGCTGAGCATCACCAACGACGGCGTGGGCCGCACCGGCCGCATCCCGGCCACGGACGCCACGGGGAGCAGCGGCATCTCCAACCTCACCGCGCGGGTGGGGGAACACGGGGGCCGGCTGAGCGCGGAGATCCGCGAGGACGGCTGGTTCGCCCTGACGGCGGAGATCATGCTGCCGGCCTCCGAGGACACCCTGCAGGAACAGCAGGGTGCGCTGGCCTGACCGGCGGGCACGTCCGGCGGGGTGAACCCGCCGGACGTGCCCGCCGGGGGCCGTCCCCCGGAGCCTTCCTCAGTGCCTTTCCCGGGAACCTTTCCTCAGTGCCTTTCCCGGGGACCCTTCCTCAGAGCCAGCCGGCGTCGCGGGCGATCCGCACCGCGTCCACGCGGTTGCGCGCGCCGAGCTTCGTCACCGCGTTCGTCAGGTAGTTGCGCACCGTTCCCGCGGACAGGAAGAGCCGGACCGCGATCTGCGCCGCCTCCTCACCCTCGGCCGCCAGCCGCAGTACCTGCAGCTCGCGCGGGGTCAACGGCTGCGGACCGTCCTGCAGTGCGGCCAGGGCCAGTTCGGGGTCGACGACCTGGCGCCCCTCCGCGACGGCACGGATCGAGGCGACGAGCCGGTCCGGATCCGTGTCCTTGTGCAGGAATCCCGATGCCCCCGCCGCCAGCGCCCGGCGCAGGTTCCCCGTGCGGTGCAGGTTGGTGAGCATGAGGATGCCGCAGCCGGGCAGTTCCTTGCTGATCACCCCCGCGGCCGTGATGCCGTCCATGCCCGGCAGGTCGATGTCGAGGACCACGACGTCCGGCCGGTACTTCTGTGCCTGCGGAAGGATGTCCAGGCCGTTGGCCACCTCGGCCACGACCTCGATGTCCGGTTCCAGTTCCAGGAGCGACACGAGCGCCCTGCGTAGCATGAGCATGTCCTCGGCAATCAGAACACTGACCACTTTTCCCCGTTCCCCCGTTGCTTCTGCGTGGCGGTGAGGCGGCGTGGTCCGCGCGAGCGCTCCCGGCAGCCCCACGGCCCTGCGATGGATGCGATGGATGTTCCATACATCCACAAGTCCCCTGTATCGGGACGGCCGTTCCTCGTACGTGACGGAAAATCGACCACCCCGCGAGTCTACTCGATCACTTCCAGCAGGGCCCGGGTCACTTCGTCGAGGAAGCCGGAATCGAGCATGCTCCCGGCCGCCGTGTCGGAGGAGGTCTCCCATCCCGCGGTGTGGCCCGCCACGCTCAGCAGGTGGGTGCCCTGGATCGGGTACGCCGCGAAGGACCACTCCCCGGGCGAGAGGGGCGTGCCGTCCCGCGACACCAGGTCCCCGCTGCGCTGGTCGAATCCGAATCCGGTGAATCCCATCCGCATTCCCTGCCCCATCGCCTTGGTGTACGCCTCCTTGAGCGTCCAGAGCCGCAGGAGCGCGTCCGAGCGCTCCGGCTCGGGCATCGCTCCGATCGTGTCGCGCTCCGCAGAGGTGCACAGCAGACGGCGTAGCCCTTCGTACGACATCCGGCGGACCAGCGGCTCCATGTCGACGCCGATCCGGCCGCGCCGGCTGAGCGCGACGGCCGCCACGTCGCCGGTGTGGGTGAGGGCCACCTCGACCTGGTCGCAGCCGCGCAGGTACGGGCGGCCGCCCGGCCGGTAGGCGAGGTCCACCTCCTCGGGGGAGACGCGCAGCACCGCGGCGGCCGCGTACCGGGTGAGCAGGCGGGTCGCCACGAACCGGGCGCGCGCGGCCGGGTTGGTCATCGCCCCGTGCCGCCGCCAGTCGTGCGGACCCAGGCTCGCGCGCAGCCGGGGCGAGTCGAGGTCCCGCGGCAGCCAGCCGGTCCAGCGGGCGTGCGCCACCGCGGTGCCGGAGCGGGCCATGTCCTCCAGCACGCGCTCCCACGGGGCGTCCGGTCCCGGCACCTCGACGGGCACGGCGAGCGGTGCGCCGGTCACGGCCGCTCCACCTCCAGGGGCCGGGCCCGCAGATCGTACGAGCGTCCGGTGCGCCACCGCTCGAGCGCCTCGTCCAGTACGCCCTCCCCTGCCACCGCGGGCAGTTGCGGCAGTCCGGTCATCCCCAGCCGGTGCCCGAGCCGGCGCAGCGCCAGCACCAGCCACGAGGGGTGCGCGGCGAAGGAGCCGGTGCCGCTGCGCCACTCCCAGGTGGACAGGGCGGCGCCCGCGGCGCTCACCAGCACGTAGCGGTCGGTCAACGAGTAGATCGCCGGCCCGGGCGCCACCGGGCGGCCGTCGGGAGACAGGGAGCGCAGCCGCTCGCGGAGCAGCCCGAGCTCGCCGACGAACGCGGTGACCAGCCGGCGCAGCACCGGGCCGTACGGTCCGGGCGCGCTGCGGTCCAGTACCCGCCGGGCACCGTGCACCAGGGCCGCGGCCAGGGTGTCCTCGCCGCCCGCCACGGCGAGCGCGCCCAGGTCCAGGGGCGGCAGGTCGGGGCGGGCCGTGTAGAGCCCGTGCGGCGGCTCGGGCGCGGTGAACCAGGACCGGCCCGCGAGCCGGGCCAGCTGCGGCACCAGCACCGCCTGGCAGGTCGCCGTGCCCGCGTGGCCGAGTCCGGCGGCGGGCATGTCGCGGAGCAGCTTGCGCAGCTGGGCCGCGCCCGGCTCGCCGTCCGGGCCCGCGGTGCCCAGGATCTGCGCCAGGTCCTCCAGGCCGTCCCGGATGATCTCCGGCACCAGGTACTTGACGGTGGCCGAGGTCAAATGGGCGCTGTGCGGGACCAGATGGAGGGTCCGCAGCGCACCCTGCGTCACGCTGTCGCACAGCAGCAGGTCGGCGAGGACCCCGGCGAGGACCGCGCCGAACCGGGGCCCGATGCCGCCCGGGGCCTGCCGGGCGGCGGCGGCCACGGCCGCGCGCAGCACGGAGTCCGCGCCGGACACCAGGGCGGCCGCGATGAGTGCGCGGCTGAGCTGGGTGGTCTGCAGGGCCAGCCGCATGCCCTGTCCCTCGTGGCCCACGAGGGCGTCCTCGGGCACGGTGTGGCCGTGGAGTTCGAGCCCGCCCATGTAGCCGCCGCGCAGCCCGTCGGTGGGGTGCCGGTCCAGGATCCGCGCTCCCCGAGCGCGGCCCGCCGCCTCGTGGGCGGCGCGGTCGAAGGCGTCCCGGTCCAGCAGCAGCACCGAGTGGCTGCCCGGACCGTTCGTGGCGGTGCCGTTGCGGGCGTACACGGTGAACACCCCCGCCCGGTCGGCGTTCATGACGGCCTCCTTGCGGCCGTCGAGCACGAACCCCGGGCCCGGACCCCGCCCCCGGACCCGCCCGGGCACCGGCTCCGGCCGGGTCGCGGTCACCTCGCCCGTCAGCAGGGCGTTGCCGTGCGCCAGCGCGTGGTGCACGATCGCCGCCCGGCCGCCGCCGCGCAGCAGCCCGGCCACCGCCTCGCGCTGGCGCGCGCTCCCGGCGGCCCACACCGGTGAGGCCGCGAACAGCGAGGTCATCCCGTGCCCGAACCCCAGCGCCAGGTCGCGCCGGAACACCGCCCCGAGGACCGCCGCGAGCCCGTCGGCCCGCTCCAGCCGCCCGCCGGAGGCCACCGGTACGAACTCGGCCCCGAGCCCGAACCCGTCGAGCACGGCCTCGCCCGCCGCGCAGCGGGCGCCGATCCGGTCGGCCTCCAGCAGCGCCCCGAGGCCGACGGGCCCGGCCGGGTCGTACGGGTCCCCGAGCATGCGGTCGAGCCGGCCGGCGCGGTCGAAGGCGTCCGCCTCCGGGGCGGCCCCGGGGGCCTCGGGGTCCCGGGGCGCGGCCGTGGCCTCGGGCGTGGCGGTCCTCCCGGCCGTGGCCACGGCCGGCGCCGCGCCGCCTTGCTGGTCGCGCACCTGCGTCAGCCCCCTCATCCGCCCGCCTGCCCGGACACGTACAGCGGTCTCAGCTCACCGCGCAGGTACATCGTCCGCACCGCCGAACGGCGGATCTTGCCGCTGGTGGTGCGGCGGACCGTGCCGGGGCGGACCAGGAGGACCTCGTGCGGCGTGACGCCGAACTCCTCGGCGAGACTGCGGCGCACGGTGCTCGTGAGGTGGTCCGGCGTCGTGTGGACGCTGTGCCTGACCTCCTGGACGACCACCACCCGGTCGGGCACGGACGGCTCGCTCACGGCGAAGACGGCGGCGGACACGAACGAGCGGCCGTTGTCGAGGAGGGCCCGCTCCACGTCGTGCGGGTGCACGGCGGCGCCGTCGACGAGCATGACGTCCTTGAGCCGTCCCGTGACGACGAGTTCGCCGTCGGCCAGCATCCCCAGGTCTCCGGTGCGCACGAAGCCGCCCTCGCCCGCGGGGGTGCGCCGGCCGTACGTCTCGGCCGTCTCCACCGGCCGGTTCCAGTACCCGGCCGTCACGGCGGGCCCGCGCACCCAGATCTCCCCCACGCTTCCCTCGGGCAGCGGCGTGAAGCTCTCCGGATCGACCACCCGGACCTCGACCCCGCGCACCGGCCCGCAGCTCACCGGGGCCCGCCCGGCGCCGCGTACCGCCTCGCCGGGCGCGGACACCGCCACCAGCAGGGTCGCCTCCGCGAGCCCGTACCCCACGACCAGCGCGGCCGGGTCGAACCCGGCCGGGGCGAAGCGTTCGGCGAAGGCCCGCAGGGTGGCGCCGGACACCGGTTCGGCCGCGTTCACGGCGGTGCGCCAGCCCGACAGGTCCAGCCCGGCGAGCCGTTCGTCGGTGACGAGGGCCGCGCAGCGGGCGTACATCGAGTCGGGCGCGGCCGCCGCGGTGATCCGGTGCCGGCCGATCTCCTCCAGCCAGCGCACCGGATCGCGCACGAGCAGGGTGGGCGGCATGAGCACGGCGGTGGCGCCCAGCCACAGCGGGTGGAGCAGCTGGCCGATCAGGCCCAGGTCGTGGTGGAGCGGCAGGCAGCCACCGATCCGCGAGTCCGAGTCGGTGCCGATCGCCTCCTGGACGGCGGCCATCGTCGCGGCGAGGTTCCCGTGGGTCACGATCACCCCGCGCGGCTGGGACGTGGAGCCGGAGGTGTACTGGAGCAGCGCCTCGTCCCCGGCCCGGGCCGGGCCGGAGGCCGCGCCGGCGCCCCCGCCGGACCGCTCCGGATCCGGGTCCGGCAGCGGCAGTTCCGCGTCCACGGCCCGGCACTCCGTGGTGCCGAGCCCGGCGAGGGACAGGCTCTGGGTGAGCTCGGCCGCGAAGGCCCGCTCGGTGAGGGCCAGCAGCCCCTTGGCGTCCTTGACGATCGCCGCGGTGCGCTGGGCGGCGGCCCTCGAGGCGGACGGCGGCGGTACGGGGACGGCCACGGCCCCCGCGAGCAGGCAGCCGAGCATCGCCACGGCCGCCGTCGGCCCGTCCTCGACGGCCACGACGACCCGGCGCCCGGCCGCGCCGCGACCGGCCAGCCAGCAGGCCAGCCGCCGGGTGCGCAGGGCGAGCTCGCCGTAGCTGATGCGGCTCTCCCGTTCGCCCCGTACGTGGACCACGGCGTCCCGCTCCGGCCACCGCTCGGCGTACGACGCCACCCTGCCCGCCAGATCCTGCGGTTCCAGGCCTCCGTCCATGACGCAACCTCCCTGCTCAGACCACTCCGGATTCTCTCCACCGAGTGTTGGCCCCCGGGCTCGACGGGAGCTCGAACCCGGGTGGGCGGCGCGCGGCCGGCCGGCTCAGGCGGCGGTCCAGTCCTCCTCGTCGCCCCGGTGGTAGGCGGCCATCAGCTGCCGTCCCAGGTCCAGTTCGAGATCGCTGAGCGGGATGTCCGGGCGCAGCCGCTCGGGGTGTCCCGCCGGCGGCTCGTGCAGGTACCGCGGGGCCGGCCGCGCGGGCGCGGGCCTGGTCAGCATCCGCACCGCGGCCTCCTGGCCCTCTCCGTGGAGATAGGTCGCTCCGTAGGCCATCAGGGCCTCGGCGAGCCAGCGCCGGACCCTGCCCAGCACCGTCCGCCTCTTCCACCACTCCGCATATGGCATCCGCGCCTCCTGACCGTCAGTCGCCCCGCCGCTGCAAGGTGGGGATCCTCGCTCGCGTCTTCCTGGAGCCCGGCTGCAGCGGGGAGGAACCGCGCCCGGGCGTGGCTTCATTTCGCCCCCGCGCACCGCCTCCGCCGTCCCGGGTCCGCTCCTCGGGGTCTGGCTTTCCGGCCGGTTCCGGCCGGTGCCCCGTGAACAGGAAGATCAGTACGAGGGTCACGGTCAGCGACCCCAGGCCACCTCCCCAGAGCACGACCCGCACCCCCCAGCGCTCGGCCAGCCACCCGGAGGCCAGGGCGCCGAGCGGGGTGGAGCCCTGGAAGACGAGGGAGTACAGGGCCATCACCCGGCCCCGGTACTGCGGGTCGGTGCCCAGCTGGATCCGGTGGTTGGCGGCCTGCGCGAAGTAGACGGACCCGAAGCCGGTGCCGGCCAGCAGGACCAGGGCCACCGCGTAGCCGGAGGCGAGCCCGGCCGCCGTCTCCACCGCGGCGAAGCCGATGGCGGCGCCGAGCACGAGGCGCTGCGAGGGCCTGCCGCTGCGGGCGGTGGTCGCGAACGCCGCGGCCAGCGAACCGGCCGCCAGCGCGGTGGTGAGCATCCCGAACGAGGCCGAGCCGGTGTGGAACACCGTCTTGGCCAGCAGGGGCAGGGTCAGCTGGAAGTTGAAGCCCAGCAGGCCCACGCACGCGACGAGGGTCAGCGGCAGGACCAGGTCCGGGCGGCTGCGCAGATGGCGCAGCCCGTCGGCCACCTTGGCGCCGTGCGGCCGGATCCCGCCGCGCAGCAGCTCCTGCGGCCGCATCAGCAGCAGGGCGGACACCGTGGCCAGATAGCTCACCGAGTTGAGCAGGACCACGGACACCACGCCGAAGCGGCCGATCGCCACGCCCGCGAGGGCCGGCCCGACGATCCGGGCCACGTTGAAGTACGCGGCGCTCATGGCGGAGGCGTTGGGCAGCAGGTCCGGGCCGACCATCTCGCTGACGAACGACATCCGGGCCGGGGTCTCGACGGCGGACACCGTGCCGAGGGCGAACGCGAAGACGTAGATGTGCCACAGCCGTTCTGCCCCGGACAGCAGCAGCAGGCCGAGGAGGAGGGCGAGCACGCCCGCGGCGACGTTGGCCAGAACCAGGAGGCGCCGCTTGTCGTGGCGGTCGGCGAGCCGGCCCGCGTAGAGGGTGAGCAGCAGGACCGGGGCGAACTGCAGGGCGGTGATCACGCCCAGCGTCTGCGCCGAGTCGCCCGACATGGACAGGACCAGCCAGTCCTGGGCGACGAACATCATCCAGCCGCAGGTGACGGAGAGCACCTGCCCGATGGTGAAGCAGCGGAAGTTGCGGACGGACAGGGAACGCAGGGGACGCATCATCGGCATGGGCCCTTCTCCCCCGCGGCAGTCGAGAAGGACTCAAGTCCGCTGCGCCACGGACACCTCCGGGGTGGCGCCGAAGGCCCTGACGGCCTGGTAGTAGGTCCAGGCGGTGCCCTCGCACGAGGTCCTGCGCACGCCCGCGTACCGGGCGCAGACCCGGTTCAGGTCGGAGCGGAACATCTCGTCGAGCCGGGACTTGGCCGCCGGGAAGCCCATCGCCGCCTTGTAGTTGCGGTAGCCGAAGTCGTGCCGGGCACAGGCCATGCGGAAGGGGAAGCCGAAGGGGTTGTCCGGGGACGTGGTGCAGTAGTCCGTGGACCAGTCGAAGCCGTACGCCGCCCACGCGTCCCGGTTGCCGCGCGCCGCGGCCCAGGCGCTCTGGCTGGCGCCGCTCGGCTGCGTCCAGCCGGTCAGCACCTGCGGCTTGTCCGCGGGGACGAGCGGGGCCCGCGGGGCCGCGGACGCGGGCGGCGCGAGGAGGAGTACGGCCGCGGCGGCGCAGGTGGCGAGCGCGGAGGCGCGGGCGCGGATGGCGGGGGCGGCGGGGGCCGGGGCGGCGGCGCAGGCCGCGAGCGCGGAGGCGCGGGCGCGGGCGCGGGCGGCAGGAGCGGGGGCGGCAGGGGCCGGGGAGGCGGAGGCAGGGGCCGGGGAGGCGGAGGCAGGGGCCGGGGAGGCGGAGGCAGGGGCCGGGGCGGTGGAGGCCGGGGCGAGGGCTGGGCGAGGGCGCACGTCCTGTCCAACGACGCGCGCCATCCCGGGTGTCGGGGTGCCGCGCGGGTGCCGCCGGGTCAGTCTTCGTCGGTCAGCCCCGCCTGGTGGGCGAGGAGCGCGGCCTGGACCCGCCCCGTGCTGCCGGTCTTCTCCAGGATGGAGCCGACGTGCGTCTTGACCGTGCCGATGCCGATGCCGAGCCGGTGGCCGATCTCCAGATTGGCGAGGCCCGCGCCGAGCAGGGCGAGCACCTCCCGCTCCCGGTCGGTGAGCCCGGCGACCCGCGCGGCGGTCCGCGCACCGGGACCGGCCGGGGCGGCGGTGTCCCGCCCGGCGCCGCCGCCCTGGAGCATGCGGCGGATGACGGTGCCGGTGACCCCCGGCGACAGGACGGCGTCTCCGCTCGCCGCCGACTTCACGGCGCTGATCAGTTCGTCGGGGCCCTCGTCCTTCAGCAGGAACCCGGTGGCCCCGGCCGCGAGCGCGCGCATCACGTTCTCGTCGTCGCCGAAGGTGGTGAGCACGACCACCTGCGGCGCCGGGTCCAGCGCGGTGAGCGGCCCGATCGCGGCGAGGCCGTCGAGCACGGGCATCCTGATGTCGAGGAGGACCACGTCGGGGCGGTGCACGGCGGCGAGCTCCACGGCCTCGGCCCCGTTGGCCGCCTCGGCGACCACGTCGATGCCGTCGGCGTGCTTGAGGATCATCCGTACGCCGGCCCGGATCATCTGCTCGTCGTCGGCGAGCAGGACCCGTACGACGCTGCCGGACCGGTCGGACCCCTGCGGGTCATTCACGTGCGCTCCCGGATGGAGTGGGCGAGGGGGACGGGGACGGTGACGCGGTCACCGGCACCATCGGTACCTCGAATCGGATGATCTGGATCAAAATCTCGCCGCGGAAACAGTACCGGGTGAGCTCCAGCCGGTCCCGGCCGACGGTGTCCCGGCTGAACGGGTACACGCAGTCACCGGCGTCCGGCGGCCGGGGCGGCTCGTGCCCGGCGGCGGCGGCGCGGGCCATCCTCTCGTCGTAGACCCCGGCGCCCTCGACCTGCTGCCGGCTCATCCCGATTTCCGGGGGCCGCGGCGGGGAGTAGCTCAACGGCCGGGCGTGGCCGACGAACTGCAGGCCGAACATCAAGGTGGCCCCGATGCCGGCCAGTCCCAGCAGCCCAGAGGCCGCCTGGGCGAGCGGGATCAGCAGCGGGGCCCGCCGCAGCCGCCGGGCCGCGGCGCCCGCGGGTCCCGGCGTACGGTCCTTCGCGCGTTCGGCGTCGGTCTGCGCCGCCGTCGGGGGGACGGCGGGCAGCCGGGCCCGTACGGCGAAGCCCCCGGCGGGATCCGGTCCGGCCGTCAGGTCGCCGCCGAGCAGGGCGACGCGTTCGCGCAGCCCGCTCAGGCCGCGGCCGGTGCCGAGCCCCGCCTCGCCGGCCGCGGGGGCGCCGGCGGAACCGGCGGCCGGCGGGCGCACCGGGGCCCCGTTGGCCACGCGGACGGTGACGGAGTCGGCGGTGTGCTCGATCCGCACCTCCACGGGGGCCCCGGCGGCGTAGCGGTGCACGTTGGTCAGCGCCTCGCGTACGACCCGGTGCACCGCCCGCCGCACCCGCGCCTCCCTGTCCTGCGTGTCGGGCCCGGTCCAGTCGAAGCCGACGGGGACCCCGACCGCGCGGGACTCGGCGACCAGCGCCTCGATGTCGGCCCGGGTCCCGGTGGCGTCGGTGAGCGCGTCGGTGCCGGTGTCCCGGGACAGCGGCCCGAGGACGCCGAGCGCCTCGCGCAGCTCGTGCATGGCGTCGCGGGTGGCGGTGCGCACCTGGTTGGCGCTCTCGCGCAGCTCGTCGGCGCCTTCGCCGCCGCGGCCGCGCAGGGCCATTTCGAGGCCGCCCGCGTGGAGGGAGATCAGGCTGAGGCGGTGTCCGACCAGGTCGTGCATCTCGGCCGCGATGCGGGACCGCTCGTGGATGCGGGACTCGCTCTCGGCGAGCCTGCGGTTCTCCTCCGCCGCCGCGGCCCGCTCGCGCAGGGCGGCGAGGAGCCGCTGCTGCTGCCCGGCGGAGGCCCCGACCAGCCCGGGTACGAAGACGGCGACCGCGGCGAGCACCGCGCCCAGGGTGAGCCCGTACTGCCAGGAGCCGAAGCCCTCGCGGTACACCGAGGCGCCCGCCGTGAGCACGGTGAGCGCGCCGGCCCCGAACAGCACGGCGGCCCGGCGCCCGGCTCCGGCCAGCTGGTGGGAGACGGTGTAGGCGGTCACGGCCATCAGGACGCCGAGGCACGACATCACCCCGAGGAGCGCGCCCATCCCGAGCAGCGCCACCTCCGGGCAGCGGCGGCGTACGACGAACAGGGCCAGCGCGACGAGCGTCAGCGCCGCCCTGGTGTGGGCCGGCAGGGACCCGCCGACCTGGTCGATCAGCCGGAACGCGGCCAGGACGAGTACTCCGCCGCCGAAGGCCTCGGCGGCGGCCCGGAGCAGCGAGCGACCCATGACAGACATATCGATGATTATCCGAGGCCGGAGGGGCGGGGGCTTGAGCCTCGCGGGGGATCCGGTCCTCTGCCGAAGGGCAGAGACGAGACTCAGGTATGACTCGTTGTCACTCTTGGGGCAGACATCGGGTTCGTCCTCGGGAGGGACGCGGGTTACGGCCGGCGCCGCGAATACTCATGGACATGAACCGCCGTCCGCTCGTCATCGCCGCCGCCACCGTGGGAGTTCTCGCCACCGCCGCCATCGCCCTGCCCAATCTCCCGACCAACCCCGTGACCGACACGATCAACGACCGGGTGTTCAAGGAGAAGGGCATGCGCTTCGCGTCGGCCGCCGACGCCCCGACCCGCGGGCGGCTGACCTGGGCGCTCCCCGACTGGGTGCCCAAGGACGCGACCAACGTCCGAATAAAGGCCCGCACCAACGGTGACGCCCGGCTGCTGCGGTTCACCCTGGGCGCGACCCCGCTGGACGGCCCGCGGTGCTCGGCGGGCACCCCCCGGAAGCACACGGGGACTTCGCTGGCGGCCAAGTGGTGGCCGGCCGGCACCCGCGCCGAGGAGCGGCCCGAGTGCCGGGACCACTACCAGTACCAGGTCACGGTGCGCGGCAAGGAGGTCTTCGCCTGGACCGACGGCACCCCGTCCCCCGACGCGAGGACGCCCGACGGCACCCCGGTCCAGCAGGCGGCGTCCCGCTCCGCCCGCTGACCCGGGCGCTGGGGCGGCTCGGCGCCGGGGCGGCTCAGTGCGGGCGCGGCTCAGCGCGTGCGCAGCTCGCGTGCCGAAGCCAGTTCCGTGAGGCGGGCCCCGTGGGGCGCAGGTCCGTACGGGCGGCCCCCAGCGCGTTCATCTCGGCGTGGGCGAGCGGCGTACCGCGCAGCGGCCCGGTGCCCGGGCCGTCCTCGTACGTCTCGTAGGCCTCGTTGCGGCCCGCGGCGATCGTGCGGCCGGCGGTGTCCGTCAGGACCGCCCCCACCGCCAGGCCTCCGGCTGCCAGCGCCTCGCAGGCGAGGGCGAGCGCCCCGCGCACCGGCTCCGGCGCCGCGTGCCACGCCGTGTCGAAATCCTGCTCCCCGCTGCCCATCGGGCCATTATCGTCACGCCATGGACATCCGCCGCGCCCACACCCCCGCCGAACTCCAGGCCGCCGAAGGCCTCTTCGACGGGCCCGCCCGCACGGAGTGGTCGGAGCGGTTCCTCGCCTCCCCCGGGCACCTGATGCTCATCGCCTACGTGGACGGCGCACCCGTCGGCATGGTCTCCGGCGTCGAGATGAGCCACCCGGACAAGGGCACCGAGATGTGCCTCTACGAGCTCTCCGTGGACGAGGGCCACCGCCGGCGCGGCATCGGCCGCGCCCTGACCGAGGCGCTCGCCGCCGAGGCCCGGGAGCGCGGCTGCTACGGCATGTGGGTGGGTGTCGACACCGACAACGAGGCCGCGCTGGCCACCTACGGAGCGGCCGGCGCGCACGACGAGGGCGTCTTCACCATGCGCGGCTGGCCCATCGCCCCGTAGGCCGTCCCTCCCGGATCCTGCCGGACCCGTTTCCCCCCTGGGACGGCGTGTCGTGGGGCCACTCGGCGCACCCTCCGCGCGGCCGGCCCGTGCCTCGCCGAGCATCGGCCGCATGACCGCACTCACCGCGCTGTTCCCGGCCGCCGCCCTGCTGGCGGCGGCCACCGCACTGCCGCTGTACGCCGCCGACACCTCCGACGCCACCGACGCCCCCACCGCCTCCACCGCCTCCTACGTCGTCGTCCTCAAGGACAGAGTCACCCGTGACTCCACCCGCGCCTCCACCCAGGCCCTCGCCACCGAGGCCGCGGCGGCCGGCGACCGGGTCGGAGCCGTCTACGACACCGCCCTCAACGGCTTCGCCGTCCGCACCACGGCCGCCCGCGCCGCCGAACTCGCGGCCGACCCCCGGGTGGCCTCCGTGGAACCCGACGCGATCTTCCGGATCGACGGCGCCCGGACCGGGGAGGCCCGGACCGGCGCCGCCGACGGCGACACCCCCGCTCCCACCCCCGCCGCCGACATTCCCGCACCCGTCCCCGCACCCACCCCCGCTCCCGCCGACACCCCTGTTCCCGCTCCTGTTCCCGCTCCCGCCCCCGTCCCCGCCGACACCCCTGCTCCCGCCCCCGCTCCTGTCCCAGTCCCCCTCCCAGTCCCCGCTCCCGTCCCCGCTCCCGTCCCCGCACCCGCACCCGCACCCGCACCCGCACCCGCCGACACCCCCGTTCCCGCTCCCGTTCCCGCTCCTGTCCCCGTCCCAGCTCCTGTCCCCGCTCCCACTCCCGCCCCCGTTCCCACTCCCGCCCCCGCACCCGTTCCCGTTCCCGCCCCCGCGGCACCCCTGATCCAGACCTCCGCGCCCTGGTCCCTGGACCGGCTCGACCAGAGCGCGCTGCCGCTCGACGGTTCGTACGCGTACCCCACCAAGGCGGAGGGGGTCACCGCGTACATCCTGGACACCGGGATCAACACCGCGCACCTGGAGTTCGGCGGACGGGCCAGATGGGGCGCCAACGCCGTGTACTGGGAGGCCGCCACGGACTGCAACGGCCACGGCACGCACGTCGCGGGAACCGTCGGCGGGGCCACCTACGGTGTGGCGAAGGGAGTTTCGCTCGTCGCCGTGAAGGTGGCGGACTGCCACGGGGAGGCGAGTCTGTCGGCCATCGCGAGCGGTATCGACTGGATGGTGAAGGACGCCCTCAAGTCGCCCACGACCCCGGCGGTGGCGAACATGAGCCTGGGCGGCGGCCTCAGCTTCGCCTTGGACCGGGCCGTGACCCGGGCGATCGCGTCCGGAATCACCTTCGCCGTGGCGGCCGGCAACTCCGCCGAGGACGCCTGCACCGGCTCCCCGGCCCACGTCCCGGAGGCACTCACCGTGGGTGCGACGGACATGGGGGACCAGCTGGCCTCCTTCTCGAACCACGGTCCCTGCGTGGACCTCTCGGCTCCCGGCGTGGGCATCGTATCGGCCTGGAAGGGCTCCACCGGGGCCACCGCCCGGGCCTCCGGCACCTCGATGGCGGCCCCGCACGTGGCGGGCGCCGCCGCGCTGGTGCTGGCCCGGAGCGTGGCGGCCGGCGGCCGGCGCGCGACTCCCGCTCAGGTGGCCGAAACTCTCCTGCGGGAGGCCGTACCGAACCGGATCACGGCCCTGCCGGCCGGCACGCCGAACCTCCTGCTGCACGTCCCGGCCGACAAGTAGCCCGTACGGGAACCCCCGCCGGCGGTGGCCTCCCCGCCCCGGCGGGCGACCGCCCGGCACGGGGCCGCCCGCGCCCGGCCCCCACTCCGACCAGGGGCTCCGACCAGGGGCGGGAACACCCGTGAAATACCCCCCGCCCCACCCGTACCACCCACCGGCCGGTCGGTATCCCGGCCTTCGCCCCACCCGGCCTGATGGCACATCAATTTCTGTGTGCTTCGGGCGAAAGCAAGCCATTGACTTCTCATCACCGCGACGCGTCAATGTCGGCCACCGCACCGGCTCGACCTCCCCCACACAGCGGGTGGGGGGAGGGTTCGTATGACGAAGGAGTCGCGACCCAGTGAGTACAACGTTTCGACGAAGAGTTCTGGCCGGGACGGGCGCCTTGTCCCTCGTCCTGACGGGCGCCGTGGTGGGCCTGTCCGGTACCGCGCAGGCCGCGACCAAGACGACGTCCGTGAAGCTGGACTGCGTTGCCCCGCCGCCCCAGGCCGGGGCCACGGGCAACCAGAACTTCACGATCACGCTGCCCGACGGAGCCAAGGCCGGCGACGTGGTCCCGATCACCATCGACCCGGGTGCGAGCCCGGTCATCCCGGGGTTCTCCGTCACGACGGTGAACACCTCCAAGATCACCCTCAAGGTCGGGTCGACCACCCAGACGGTCGTCAGCCCGCCCGAGACGGTCAGCGTGGTCGCCGGACAGCCGCTCGACCCCTCCGGCTTCTCCGGCACCATCAAGATCCCGGACGGCAGCGAGGGCACCACGGTCAGCGTGGCCCTGGACCTGTCGGTCACCGACGCGAACCTCGGCGGATCGGTCTTCACGACGACCTGTACGCCGAACCCGCGCCCGAGCGCCTCGCTCGGATCGGTGGCGGTCGAGGCCCTGCCCAAGGACCCGATCACGACGAAGCTGACGCCCAACAGCGGAAAGGCCGGTCAGGCGGTCGTCGTCACGGGCGCCAACTTCCCGGCCGGTCCGGTCACCTGCACCGCGCTGAAGGCCGGGGCCGCCACGGGTGACACCGGTACCGGTACGGCTGCCGCGGACGGCACCGCGACCTGCAACATCACCGTCAACAACGCCGCCGACGAGATCAAGATCGACGGCTCGATCACCCCGTACAAGGTCTACGTCTTCGTCGTCGACCAGCCCGGCGTGAAGAACCCGGTCGACGTCGAGGTCCTGCCCGGCCCGCTGGCCATCGGCCCGCAGGCGGGCAACCCCGCCGTCAGCTTCGGCAAGGTCACCATCAACGGCAAGTCCCAGTCCGTCATCGGCCAGTTCACCGCGATGGCCGTCCAGGACTTCCGCGGCGGGACCCTCGGCTGGGACGTCTCGGCGACCCGCACGCCGTTCCTGAACTCGGTCACCGGCCACGCCATGGCCACCGCGCAGATCGGCATCCAGCCGACCTGCAAGGTGACCAACGCCGACAGCCCGAGCACCTGCACCGCCGGTGCCCCCGGCGCGATCTCCGACACCCCGATGAAGGTCGCCTCCCAGAGCGCGGGCGGCGACAACCTGACGGGTGGCGAGTTCGAGGTCGGCGGCGCCGGAATGATCCAGCTCCCGCCGTTCATGTTCGCGGACACCTACCAGTCGGTCGTCACCTTCTCGATCGCCTGACCCGTACGGCCCCGCTCCAACCCGGGTGGTGCGGCGCTCCGGCGCCGCACCACCCTTCCGCGCTTCCCCGGCACCGCCCCAACGCCACCCCGTCCGCGCCGACTGGAGACCCGCCCATGCGCACCCGCACCCGCCGCACCTCCCTCTACGGGCCGCTCGTCACGCTCCTCCTCCTGCTGGGCACGGGCCTGCTCCCCACGAGCACCGCGACCGCCGCGGACAACGGCACCTGGGGCGTCTTCCCCACGCCGCCCGCCGGTGCGGCGATGACCGACCGCGCGTACTTCTTCCACCAGGGCGCGGCCGGCACCACCGTCAGCGACAGCGCGACGATCGTGAACTCCTCCGACAAGGAGCTGACGTTCCAGATATTCGCCACCGACGCCGTGAACACCCCGGTGGGCGGCGGCTTCGCGCTGCTGCCGGTCGAGACGAAGCCCAAGGACGTCGGCACCTGGGTCTCGCTGCCGCCCGAGACGAAGAACACGGTCACCGTGCCGCCCAAGGGCCGCAAGGACTTCCCGTTCTCCGTGAAGGTCCCGGCGGACGCGACGCCCGGTGACCACGTGGGCGGGATCGTCGCCCTCAACACCGCCGTGGAGGGCGTCCAGCAGGACGGCAAGGTCCAGGTCGGGGTCAAGCGCCAGGTCGGCGCCCGGCTCTACTTCCGGGTGCCCGGGCCGGTGACTCCGGGGCTGAGCGTGGAGGACGTGAAGGTCAGCCGCTCGGCGCCGCTGCTGCCCTGGGTCAAGAACGCCCGCGCCAAGATCTCGTACTCCCTGGTCAACCGGGGCAACGTGGTCGTCGAGCCGAAGGTGACGGTCTCCGCCGAGGGCCTCTTCGGACGCCGGGTGCTGGACCGGCCCGCCCGCGAGCTCAAGCTCGTCCTGCTGCCGGGCCAGCGGATCGAGCTGACCGAGGACTGGGCGGACGCACCGCAGTCCGACTGGGTCACCCTCGACATCACCGCCGGCGCCTCCGCCTACCCCGACCTCGTCTCCGAATCGGCCACGGACTTCCTCGCCGTGCCGTGGCCCGCGCTCGGCGCCCTCCTGGTGCTGGCGGGCTCCTGGATCACCGTCCGGGTGCTGCGCCGCCGTCGTCGGACCGCCACCGAACAGCCCGAAGCGGCACCGGACTTGGCTGAAGCCCGCTGACCGGCGAAGGTGTCCCCAGGTGACGGCATCCGGCCATCACCCGGTAGGGGGAGGCACCACGCATGGCACCACAGCACGGCGACGAGGGGTCCGCCCGGCCGGCGGACCCCAGCGCCCACGGGATCGGGCTGCTGGCCCTCGTCGAGCGGACGCTGGGCACCGGGACCGCCGCCTACCTCCCGGGCGACGGCTGGATCCGGCTGACGCTGCCCCTCGACGACGGCGGCCCGGCCCCGGTCACGGTGGACGTGGTCGCGGACACCCGGCGGGCCCCGCGCGCGATCGCGTACCTCCTGCCGGGCGGCGGGCTGAACTTCTGCGCCGACTTCTTCACCCCGGACCCCCTGAACCTCGCCCACCGGCTGCGCCGCGAGGGCTTCCTCGTCGTCGGCGTCACCCCGCGCGAGGACGCCGCGACGGCCGCCGAGATCGGCCCCGGCTGGGGGCTCGCGGCGCACCGCCGGGACCTCGCCGGAGTCGTGGAGGCACTGGACGGGGCGCTCGGGCTGCCGTACCAGTACCTCGGCCACTCCGCCGGGGCCGCACTCGCGCTGGACGCGGCCGCGCACGACGACTCCCCGCGCCTGACCCGGGTGGTGGCCCTGGACACGACCGGCCCCTACGCGGGTGACCTGGCCGTACGGGCGGCCCTGACCCGGGACGCGTACGAGGCCCAGCTCGCCCGGGGCGCCCACGCGGCGGACCCGGGCCTGGCGGCGCTGATCGCCCGGGCCGTCACCGACCCGGCGGCCCCCTCCCCGGTCCCCTGGCCGCCGGACCCCGCGCTCCGCTTCACCAACGCCGGGCTCGCGCACTTCGCGCTGGTCCGCACGTCCCTGCTGCCCGGCCCCGCGAACTGGATCTACACCCAGGGCCACGGCGCGGGCTCGTACGCCTTCGGGGCCACCCCGGACGAGGACCGCTTCGACCTCAGCCGCACCCCGCTCACCACCTGGCACGCGGCCACCGCCGCCCTCGGCAGCGGGCTGATCCCGACGGCCCTGATGCGCGACCTGGCCGCGGTCTGGGCGGGAGACGGCAAGACGTACGCGATCGACTGGGCGCGGATCGGCGCCGAGGTGGTGTGGATCAACACCGAACTGGGCCGCGGCGACCACCCGGGCGGCGCGGACCTGATCCGGGCGGGCGGCAACCGGCGGGTCTCCTTCACGGTCGTCCCCGGCCACGGCCACGGCGACGCCGTCTGGTCGACGACGGCGGCGTCGGACGTCTGGTCGCTGCTCTAGGTGTGTTGTCCGGGGAGGTTGGTGACGCGGCTGGCGGGTGTTTGGCCTTGGATGCCGGTGTGGGGTCGGTGGTAGTTGTACCAGTCGATCCAGTCGGTGAACGCGGTCTGGCGTTCGGTGTCTGAGGTGTAGGGCTGCTGGTAGGCCCATTCCTCGAGCAGGGTGCGGTGGAAGCGTTCGACTTTGCCGTTGGTCTGCGGCCGCCAGGGCCTGGTCCAGCGGGGGCTGATGCCCAGATCGCGGCAGGTTTGGCGCCAGGTGTTCCTGCTGTAGGCCCAGGCGTTGTCGGTCAGGACCCGTTCGACGGTGATGCCTCGTTCCGCGAACCAGGCGGTCGCCCGTCGCAGGAAGGCGGCGCATGTGGGGGCCGTCTCGTCGGGGAGGTCTTCGGTGTAGGCGAGGCGGCTGTGGTCGTCGAGGGCGGTGTGGAGGTAGGCCCAGCCGGTGCCGGTCTTGTTGCGGCGGCCTTCGGCTCTGCCGAGGGTTCTGTGGCCGCCGCCGTCGGGGATCCGGCCGAGCTTCTTGACGTCGATGTGGATCAGCTCGCCGGGCCGGGCTCGTTCGTAGCGGCGGATGGGTTCGCCGGTGGCCCGGTCCAGAGCCGTGAGTGGTGGCAGGCCGTGGCGGGTGAGGATGCGGTGGGCGGTCGAGGGCGCGATCCCGCAGCGGGCGGCCAGCCGCAGGGGGCCGATCCGGTGTTCGCGCCGCAGTCGCAGGACCTGTTCCTCCACCTCGGCGGCGGTCCGGGCGGGCTGGTGGTGGGGCCGGCTGGAGCGGTCGCTCATTGCGGCGACGCCGAACTGCCGGTAGCGGGTGGCCCAGCGGGCCGCGGTGGTGTGGCTGACCTGGAAACGCTCCGCCGACCGCCGCACAGGCCAGCCGTCGTCCACGACACAGCGGGCCAGACGAAGTCGTCCGGTCTCGGTCAGCGGGGCATTACGGTGAACCACGAGGGCCTCCTCGGATCGGTGCAGATGTCGCAATCCACACCGAACCCGGAGGCCCTCACCCATTTCAAGAACCCAGCACGCGTGTCACCAACGTGTCGGGACAGCACATCTAGGCCGTCTCGGCCGTCCCCACCGTCGGCCTGGGCCCGCCAGCGCGAGGCCCCGGGGACGGAAACGGGCTCGCCCCCCGCGGTGAGGGTTGCGGGGGGCGAGCTGTCCTGCGGGCCGGGCGTCCGGTCAGTGGTTGCGGGGGAACCCGAGGTCCACGCCGGCCGGGGCGTCCGAGGGGTCGGGCCAGCGGGTCGTGACGACCTTGCCCCGGGTGTAGAAGTGGGTGCCGTCGTTGCCGTAGATGTGGTGGTCGCCGAAGAGCGAGTCCTTCCAGCCACCGAAGGAGTGGTAGCCCACCGGCACCGGGATCGGCACGTTGACGCCGACCATGCCCGCCTCGATCTCCAGCTGGAAGCGGCGGGCGGCGCCGCCGTCACGGGTGAAGATCGCGGTGCCGTTGCCGTACGGCGAGGCGTTGATGAGCGCCACGCCCTCCTCGTAGGTCTCGGCGCGCAGCACGCACAGCACCGGGCCGAAGATCTCGTCGCGGTAGGCGTCGGAGTCGGTCTTGACGTTGTCCAGCAGCGAGAGCCCGATCCAGTGACCGTCCTCGTGGCCCTCCACCGTGAAGCCGGTGCCGTCCAGGACCACGTCGGCGCCCTGCGCGGCCGCGCCCTTCACGTACGAGGCGACCTTGTCGCGGTGGGCGGCGGTGATCAGCGGGCCCATCTCGGAGAGCGGGTCGTTGCCGGGGCCGATCTTGATCTTCTCGGCGCGCTCGCGGATCTTCTCCACGAGGGTGTCACCGATGGAGCCGACGGCGACGACGGCGGAGATCGCCATGCAGCGCTCGCCGGCCGAGCCGTAGGCGGCCGAGACCGCCGCGTCGGCGGCCGCGTCCAGGTCGGCGTCCGGCAGCACCAGCATGTGGTTCTTGGCGCCGCCCAGGGCCTGTACGCGCTTGCCGTTGGCGGCGGCGGTGGTGTGGATGTGGCGGGCGATCGGGGTCGAGCCGACGAAGGAGACGGCCGCGATGTCGGGGTGCGCGAGCAGCGCGTCGACGGCGACCTTGTCACCGTGGACCACGTTCAGCACGCCCGCCGGCAGACCGGCCTGGCTCGCCAGCTGCGCCAGCAGCGTGGAGGCCGACGGGTCCTTCTCGCTCGGCTTGAGGATGAAGGTGTTGCCGCAGGCCACGGCCAGCGGGAACATCCACATCGGGACCATCGCCGGGAAGTTGAACGGGGTGATGCCCGCGACCACGCCGATCGGCTGGCGGATCGAGGAGACGTCCACGCGGCTCGAGACGGACGTGGACAGCTCGCCCTTGAGCTGCACGGTGATCCCGCAGGCCAGCTCGACGATCTCCAGGCCGCGGGCGACCTCGCCCAGCGCGTCGGAGTGCACCTTGCCGTGCTCGGCGACGATCAGGTCGGCGATCGCGTCGCGGTTGGCGTCCAGCAGGGCGCGGTAGGCGAACAGCACCTTGGTGCGGGCGGCCAGCGAGGACTGGCCCCAGGAGCGGAACGCCTCCTTGGCGACGCGGACGGCCGCGTCGACCTCGTCCACCGACGCCAGGGCGACCTGGGTGGTGACCTCGCCGGTGGCCGGGTCGGTGACCGGGCCGTAGTTGCCCGACGCGCCCTCGACGGTCTTGCCACCGATCCAGTGGTTGACGGTCTTCATGCCTTGCTCCTTCACAGATGGCGACGTCGCTGCGCGGCTTGCCGGTCGTACTCTTCGCGGGCCTGGGCCGCCGACGCACGGGTCGCGGTCTCGGCCACAGGCACATCCCACCATGCCTGTGCCGGGGGCGGCCCCGACACAGTGTCGGGTGTTCGGGTCTGTGCGTAGACACATGTGGGACGGTCCGCCATCCGTGCCTCCGCGAGGGCTTTCCGCAGGTCACCAATGGTGCGGGTGCGGATCACGGCCATCCCGAGGGAGGCCGCGTTGGCCGCCAGGTCCACCGGCAGCGGCGCGCCGGTGTACGAACCGTCCACCGCCCGGAAGCGGTACGCGGTCCCGAACCCCTCGCCGCCCACCGCCTGCGAAAGCCCGCCGATGGAGGCGTACCCGTGGTTGTCGAGGATCACCACCCTGACCGGGATCCCCTCCTGCACGGCCGTGACGATCTCGGTCGGGTTCATCAGGTAGGTCCCGTCGCCGACCAGCGCCCACACCGGCCGGCCGGGCGCGGCCAGCGCGGTGCCGATCGCGGCGGGGATCTCGTAGCCCATGCAGGAGTACCCGTATTCGACGTGGTACTGGTCGGCGGAGCGGGCCCGCCACAGCTTGTGCAGGTCACCGGGGAGCGAGCCGGCGGCGTTGATCAGGATGTCGCTGTCGTCCACCAGGCCGTCCAGCAGGCCCAGTACCTGCGCCTGCGTCGGGACGGCGTCCTCGTCGGAAGCCGCCCAGGCCCGGTCGACCAGCCGCTCCCACGCCCTCTTCCCTTCTTCGTACGCCGCCTCGTACGAGGGGTCCACCCGGTACCCGGCGACCTCGGCCCGGAGTTCTTCCAGGCCCACCCGGGCATCGCAGACCAAGGGCCGGGCGGCGAGCTTGTGGGCGTCGTACGGGTCCAGGTTGAGCCCGAGGAAGCGCACCTCCGGGTGGCGGAAGAGCGTCGCCGAGGCGGTGGTGAAGTCGGTCAGCCGGGTCCCGGCGGCGATCACCAGATCGGCCTCGCGGGCCAGCGCGTCGGCGGTGGCCGTGCCGGTGTGCCCGATCCCGCCCACCTCGGCGGGGTGGTCCCACGGCAGGACCCCCTTGCCCGCCTGGGTGACGGCCACCGGGATCCCGGTGGCCCGCGCGAGCTCCCCCAGCGCGGCCCCCGCCGCGCTGTGCCGGATCCCGCCGCCGGCGATGATCAGCGGCCGCGCGGAGCCCCGTACGGCCCGGGCGGCCGCGGCCAGCTCGGTCCGGTCCGGCCGGGGCCGGCGTACGCCCCACACCCGCTCGGCGAAGAACTCCTCCGGCCAGTCGTACGCCTCGGCCTGCACGTCCTGCGGCAGCGCGAGGGTCACGGCGCCGGTCTGCACCGGGTCGGTGAGGACCCGTACGGCCTGGAGCGCGGCGGGGATCAGGGCTTCGGGACGGGTGACGCGGTCGAAGTACCGGGAGACGGGCCGCAGTGTGTCGTTGACGGAGACATCACCCGCATGGGGGACCTCCAGCTGCTGGAGCACGGGGTCGGCGGGCCGGGTCGCGAAGGCGTCCCCGGGCAGCAGGAGCACCGGGATCCGGTTGATGGTGGCGAGGGCGGCTCCGGTGACGAGGTTGGTCGCCCCCGGCCCGATGGAGGTGGTGACGGCGTGCGCGGACAGCCGCCCGCTCTGCCGCGCGTACCCGACGGCGGCGTGCACCATGGCCTGTTCGTTGCGCCCCTGCAGGAACGGCATCTCCTCCCGCCCGGTCTCCAGGAGGGCCTGGCCGATCCCGGCGACGTTCCCGTGCCCGAAGATCCCCCAGGTGGCGGCGATCAGCCGCTGCCGGTGTCCGTCGCGCTCGGTGTACTGCCGGGCGAGGAAACGGACGAGGGCCTGCGCGACGGTGAGCCGGATCATCCGGTTCGTCATACGGGGTCCTCCGCACGGTAGAAGGGGAGCCGGGGGTCGGTGTCCTGGCCGGTCCACGTGGAGCGGATCCAGCCGTGATCGGGGTGATCGCGGATGAGCCACTCCCGGGTCCCGCCGGGTCCCGCCATGACGTTCAGGTAGTACATGTCGTGGCCGGGCGCGGCGATGGAGGGGCCGTGCCAGCCGTCCGGGATGAGCACGGTGTCCCCGGTCCTCACCTCGGTGAGGATGTCGGTCTTCCCCGCCGGGGAGGGGCTGACACGCTGATAGCCGACTCCGGGCGTGTCCCCGTGCGGGGCGATCTCGAACCAGTAGATCTCCTCCAGCCGGGACTCCTCGCCGGGGTGGTGCTCGTCGTGCTTGTGGGGTGGGTACGAGGACCAGTTCCCTCCGGGGGTGAGCACCTCTACGGCGATGAGCCGGTCGCACGCGAAGGCATCGGGGCCGGCTGCGGCGAAGTTGTTGACCTGCCGCGAGCACTGTCCGGCCCCGCGGAGCTCCACCGGGACCTCCCGGGCGGGCCCGTACCTGGCGGGGAGCCGCCGCTCGCACCGGGCCCCGACGAGCGCGAACCGCCCGCCGGCGGCGGCCCGGATCTCGGCGTGCCCGTCCCGGGGCAGGTAGGCGAAGTCGGTGACTCCGTCGAACACCCCGCGGCGGCCGCGCAGTTCGAAGACCTGCGGTCCGCTCCCGGGGCGCTGCCCCGGACCCCCCTCCTCAAACGCCGGAGGGGCTGGATTTCGGCCGGCCTCGGCCTGCACGTGCAACCCTGCGGGGCTCGATTGCCCTCCGGCCGATCTCAGCCCCGCCGGCGTTTGAGGCGCGGGTCCGGGCAGAGCCCGGTTTCGGGAAGGGGCGGGGTGGGGGACAGGCTCCGTGCAGCGGACCTCGCAGCCGCCGGACAGCGGGAGCACGATCCATTCCGACTCCCCGCACGTGTGCGCGTACACCTCCCCCGGCTCGAGGTCGAGCACGATCAGCCTCGTCCATTCCATCCCCCACTCAGACACCACCGGCACGGCCGAGCACCTCCTCCACTTCCCCGGCGAACGGCATCGCCGTCGAACACGCCAGCCGCGAGGCCACGATCGCCCCGGCCGCGTTGGCATAGCGGATCACCCGCTCCAGCTCCCACCCCGCGAGCAGCCCGTGGCACAGCGCCCCGCCGAACGCGTCCCCCGCCCCGAGCCCGTTGACCACGGTCACCGGCACCGGCGCCGCCTCCACCACCGTCCCGTCGCGGTGGGCGGCCAGTACCCCCGCCGGGCCCCGCTTCACCACCGCCAGTTCCACACCGGCGGCGAGCAGCGCCCGGGCCGCCGCGTACGGCTCGCTCTCGCCCGTGGCGAGCGCGCACTCCTCGGCGTTGCCGACGGCCACCGTGGCCATCGAGAGCGCCCGCCGGTACCACTCCCCCGGCCCGGCGGGCACGCCCCCGGCACCGCCCCCGTCACCCTCCCCGCCCCCGGAGGGCCACAGCATCGGGCGCCAGTCCAGGTCGAACACCGTGACCCCGCTCTTCCCGCGCGCCTGCAGCGCGGCCAGCGTGGCCGTCCGGCTCGGCTCCGCGCTGAGCCCCGTACCGGTCATCCAGAACACCCGCGCCGACCGCACCGCGTCGAGGTCCAGTTCCTCCGCGGTGATCTCCAGGTCCGGCGCCTTCGGGTAGCGGTAGAAGTACAGCGGGAAGTCGTCCGGCGGGAAGATCTCGCAGAAGGTCACCGGCGTCGGATAGGCCGCCACCTCCCCGGCCCACCGGTCGTCCACCCCGAACCCGCGCAGCTCCGCCCGGAGATACGCCCCGAAGGGGTCCGCCCCGGTCCGGGTGATCACCGCCGTCCGCCGCCCCAGCCGGGCCGCCGCGACCGCGACGTTGGTCGGGGAACCTCCCAGGAACTTCCCGAAGGTGTCCGCCTCCCCGAGCGGTACGCCCGTCTTCAGGGGGTAGAGATCCACCCCGATCCGCCCCATCGTGATCAGGTCGAACGCCAACGGATCCGCAGCCATCACCACACCAATCCTCCCGATCGAGTGCTCCCCGTACCCGAGAGCCTCGCACCCTAAGGTGGCCGTATGACCTCCTCACCACCCGAGTTGACCCGTATCCGCATCGGCTCGGCTCCGGACTCCTGGGGGGTCTGGTTCCCCGATGATCCCCGGCAGACGCCGTGGGAGCGGTTCCTCGACGAGGTCGCCGACGCGGGGTACGAGTGGATCGAGCTGGGGCCCTACGGCTACCTCCCCACCGATCCCGTCCGGCTCGCCGACGAGGTCGCCAAGCGCGGCCTGCGGGTTTCCGCCGGGACCGTCTTCACCGGACTCCATCACGGGCCCGCCGTGTGGGAGGACACCTGGGAGCACGTGTCGCGGATCGCGGAGCTCACCCGGGCCGTGGGCGCGGCGCACCTCGTCGTGATCCCGTCCTTCTGGCGGGACGACAAGACCGGCGAGGTCCTGGAGGACCGCACCCTCACCCCCGGCGCGTGGCGCGAACTGACCGCGCAGACGGAGCGGCTGGGACGGCGGGTCCAGGACGAGTACGGGCTGCGGATCGTCGTCCACCCGCACGCCGACACGCACATCGACACTCCTGCGAGCGTGGCCCGCTTCCTCGACGCCACCGATCCCGCACTGGTCTCGCTGTGCCTGGACACCGGGCACTACGCGTACTGCGGCGGCGACAGCGTGCAGGCCATCGAGACCTTCGCGGAGCGGATCGGCTACCTCCACCTCAAGCAGGTGGATCCCCTGGTCCTCGCCGAAGTCCTGGCCGGGCAGGTGCCCTTCGGGCCGGCCGTGGCGCGCGGGGTGATGTGCGAGCCGCCGGCCGGGGTGCCCGCGCTGGAACCGGTGCTGGCGGCCGCCCAGCGGCTCGGCGTGGACCTGTTCGCCATCGTGGAGCAGGACATGTACCCGTGCCCGCCCGACCGGCCGCTCCCGATCGCCCGCCGCACCCGCGCCTACCTGCGCTCCTGCGGCGCCCGCTGACCCCCGACACGGCCGTCCCCGCACGGCCGCCGCACCCCCCCCTGGAGGAACACGAAATGACCAGCACGCTCGGTATCGCCGTCATCGGCACCGGGAAGATGGGCTCCGATCACGTCCGCCGGTTCGGGCGCACGGTCGGCGGGGCCCGGGTGGTGGCCGTGGCCGACCCGGACGGGGACCGGGTCAAGGAGGTCGCGGCCGGGCTCGAGGGGGCCCGCGCGCACACCGATCCGGCGGCCGCGATAGCCGCGCCCGGGGTGGACGCCGTACTGATCGCCTCGCCCGGGCCCGCCCATGAGGAAGCGATCCTGCACGCGCTGGAGCGGGAGTTGCCGGTGCTCTGCGAGAAGCCGCTGACCCCCGACCCGGCGGGGGCCCTGCGGATCATGGAGGCGGAGCAGCGGCTGGGCCGCCGGCTCGTCCAGGTCGGCTTCATGCGGCGCTTCGACGCCGAGTACGCGCGGCTCAAGGAGCTGCTCGACGCGGGCGGCATCGGACGGCCGCTGTTCCTGCACTGCCGGCACCGCAACGCCTCCTCGCCGTCCTTCTTCACCAGCGACATGCTGATCAGCGATTCGGTGGTGCACGAGGTGGACGCGGCCCGCTGGCTGCTGGGCCAGGAGATCACCGCCGTGACGGTGCTCTCCCCGACGCCCACCTCAGCCGCCCGCGAGGGGCTGCGCGATCCGCGCCTGGTCCTCATGGAGACCTCGGGCGGCGCCGTCGTGGACGTCGAGATCTTCGTCAACTGCGGCTTCGGCTACCAGGTGCAGTGCGAGGCGGTCGGCGAGTCCGGCAGCGCCCGGATCGGCGACGGCCACGCGATGGTCGTCCAGTCGGCGGGCCGGTGGGGCGGGGAGATCGACCAGGACTTCACCGTGCGGTTCGCCGACGCCTACGACCGCCAGCTCCGCCGCTGGGTCACGGCGGCGGCTCAGGGCCGGGTGGACGGTCCCGACGCGTGGGACGGCTACGCGGCGGCGGCCGTCTCCGAGGCGGGCCTCACCGCGGCGCGCAGCGGCGTACGGACCCCCGTGGAGCTGGCACGGCGCCCGGCCCTCTACAGCTGACCTGCCCCTTTCGACCCCTGCGACACCCTGTGACCCCTATGCACGGTGCGCCCAATGCGCCCCGTGTGTGCCGTATGTGTCACAGGGGTCGCTCTCGTGTCACACATATCCGCATTACGCGGGTCTTCCGTCACAGCCGGTCGACAGGCCCTCCCCTGGCCTCACCCGGCGTCGTTCTCCGGACACAACCTGAGTGATCGTCAGTGTCCACGCGCCGGCTCCCCCGACGGCCTCCCGGCCGGCCCTGCGGCGTGGACAAGGAGGTGTCGAGGATGAGCGACCGACAGCTGTGGTCGTACAAGGAGATCGCCGCTCACATCCGGGTGCAGCCGGACACCGTGCGCTCCTACCGCAAGCACGGGCTACTGCCCGCGCCCGACCACGTGGAGGGCGGCAAGCCCTACTGGTACGCCGACACCATCCGGACCTGGGTGGCCCGCCGGCCCGGCAACCGTGGACGCCGCGAGGACTGACGCCGGCGTCCGGGCCACGGACGGGACCCTCCCGGGCCCCGTCCGCTATCGGCTCCCGACCGCCACCGGCTCGACCCCGGGCTCGACCCCGGGCTCGACCCCGGGCTCGGCCCCGGGCTCGGCCCCGGGCTCGGGCTCCACGGCCGTCGGCGCGGACTCCCCCTCGCTCAGCCCGAACCGTTCGTGCAGTCTGCGCAGCGGCGCCGGCGCCCACCAGGTGGCCTTCCCGGTCAGCTTCATCACCGCCGGGACCAGCAGGCTCCGCACGATCATCGCGTCCATCAGCACGGCCAGCGCGATCCCCAGACCCAGCATCTTGGTGTTGGTCACCCGCGAGCTGCCGATGGCGACCATCACCACCGCCAGGATCACGGCCGCCGCGGTGATCAGCCCGCCCGTCCGGGTCAGTCCGGTGCGCACCGCACCCTCGTGGTCCCCGGTCCGGTCGTACTCCTCCTTGATCCGGGATATGAGGAACACCCCGTAGTCCATGGAGAGCCCGAAGGCGATGCAGAACATCAGCACGGGCAGGGTGGCCTCGATGTCTCCCGTGGAGGTGAAGGAGAGCAGTCCCGAGAGGTGGCCCTCCTGGAACACCCACACCACCGCCCCGAACATCGCCGTCAGGCTGAGCGCGTTGAGCAGCACGGCCTGGAGCGGTATCAGCAGGCTCCCGGTGAGCAGGAAGACCAGGAGCAGCGTGGCCAGCACCACGACGGCCAGGGCCAGCGGCAGTTTCTCGGCGATGGCCTTGCGGGCGTCGACGAGCACCGCGGCCTGGCCGGTCACGGAGGTCTCGAAGGGCGCGTCCACCGCCCTGACCCGGTCCACCAGGTCCTGGGTCAGCTCTCCCACCGCCTCCCCTTCGGTGAGCACCGAGAAGTAGGCGTATCCCGTGCCGGCCGGCCCGCTCACCGGCCCTTCCACCCCGAGCACACCGGGCAGGGCTTCCACCCGCCGCTTGTAGCCGTCGAGATCGGCGGCCCCGCGGGCGCCCTCGGTCAGCACGGTCAGCGCGCCGCCGGGACTGCCCGGGAAGCCGTCCCGTATCTGCTGCTGCACCACGTGCGACTCCGCGGTTCCGGGCAGCTGCCGGTCGTCCACGGTGCCGAACTTCACCCCGAGGAAGGGCAGTCCGAGGAGCAAAAGCCCGGCCGTCGTGGCCACGGCGAACACCGGGGCGCGGCGCATCACCAGGGCGGTCAGCCGGGCCCAGCCCCGCCCGCCGGCCGCCGGGGCCGCGGTCGCGGCGCCCCCGTCGGGGCGCCCGGACCGGCCGCGCCGCCACAGCCGGCGCATGTCGAGGGAGTTGACGCGCTCCCCGAGCAGCACGAGCGCGGCGGGCAGCAGGATGAGCGCGGCCGCCGCGGCGAGCAGGACCACCGCGACTCCGGCGTAGGCGAAGGAACGCAGGAAGTACATCGGGAAGAAGAGCATGGCCGAGAGTGACACGGCGACGGTCAGCGCCGAGAACAGCACCGTGCGCCCGGCGGTCCGCAGCGTGACCCCGACCGCCGCCACCGGATCGCGCCCGGCGGCCAGCTCCTCGCGGAACCTGCGCACGATGAACAGGGCGTAGTCGACGGCGAGTCCGAGGCCGAGCGCGGTGGTCAGGTTCTGCGCGAAGACCGAGACGTCGGTGAACTCGGTGAGACCGCGCAGCACGGCATTGGTTCCGATGATGGCGACGATGCCGACACCGAGGGGCAGCAGGGCCGCGACGGCGCTCCCGAAGACCAGGACGAGCAGGACGAGCGTCACGGGCAGCGCTATCAGCTCGGCGCGCAGCAGGTCCTCCTGGATGGTGGTGGTCACCTCCCGCTGCACGGCGGCGGGTCCACCGAGGGAGACCTTCACCGGGCCGTGCTCCCCCCGGTAGCCGGCGGCGATCCGGTCGACCACGGCGTTGGCCGTCTTCTCGTCCCCGGGGACCCGGGCAGCGATCAGTGCCTGCCCGCCGTCCCCGGAGCACAGGGCGGGCAGCCCGCTCCGCCAGTACGAGCCGACGCCGGTCACCCCCGGCTCGGCGGCGAGCCGTGCCGTCAGCCGCTCCGCCTCGGCGGCGACGCCGGGGTCGTCCACCCCGGCGGCTCCGGCGTCGACGAGCAGCAGCAGATTCGGCCGGGAGCCGGGGAACTCGCGCTCCAGCGCCTGGGTGGCGTAGGTGGAGCGGGCGCCGGGGTCCTCCCAGCCCCCGCTGCCCAGCCGGTCGGCGACGCCGCCCCCGGCGAAGACGGCCAGCGCCGTGACCACGAGAGCGAGCAGCAGCGAGAGCCTGGGGCGCGTGGTGACGAACCCGGTCCACCGGCCGCCCTCGCCAGGCGGCGGCGGATTCTTGACTTCGGACATGTCTCGGTGTCCCCTTCACCGTGATTGCCAGGCCACATAGACTGGCAAACACGAGCAGTCGCTCGCGTTTCTCAAGAATGCGAGCGACCTCTCGCGTTTGTCAATCACCCACGGGAAGCAAGGGATTGGACATGCGGGAGAACTCTCGAACCAAGAGCGCCGACAAAACCGACGAAACGCCAGCCAAGAAGCCGGACAAGAAGCCGGACAAGAAGCCAGCCGTGAAGCCGGTCGCGACGCAGGCCGAGACGCCGCAAAAGACGCCGGAAGAGACGCCTGCCGAAACCGCCCCCCGCCGCCGCCAGGCCCGCGGTGAGCGCCGGATCGCCCAGCTCCTGAGCGCCGCCGCCGGGGTGTTCTGCCGTACGGGTTATGCCGCGGCCAGCACCAACGCCATCGCCCGCGAGGCCGGTGTGTCACCGGGCACGCTCTACCAGTTCTTCCCGAACAAGGAGGCCATCGCCATCGAGCTGGGCGGCCAGCTCCTCCAGCGCGCCCACGAGGCGCACGGCCAGGCCTTCCTGCCCGCGAACCTGGACCGGCCGCTGCCCGAGATGCTCGACGCCGTACTGGACCCGGTCATCGCCTTCAACTGCGAGAACCCGGCCTTCTGGGCGCTCATGCACGGATCCGGCGTCCCCGGCATCGCCCAGGAGCACGACGAACTGCACGTCGGAATGGTGACCCGCGTCGAGGAGCTACTGCACACCTGCATCACGCGCCCGGGGACCGGAGAACCGGCCCTCCCCGCAGCCCTGGCCCGCCCCGCGGACCCGGCCGACCCGGCCGACCCCACCGACCCGGCCGACCCCGCGGACCCGACCGGCCCCGCCGACCTCACCCACGTCGCACACATGGTCCTCTGCATCTTCAAGGCCTCGCTCGAACTGATCCTGGCCAGCGAGGGCGCCGAACGCGCCGCGTACGTCGCGGAGCTGAAGGCCGTACTGCTCCGCTACCTGGAGCCGCTGATCACCACGCCTCTTCCTCACTGACCCCGCCCCCGGACCCCGCCCCGCCCCCGGCCCCACCCGGTCCCGCCCCCGTCCCGGCCGACCGCGCCCGCAGGCGCAGCCCCAGCAGCGGGAACACCAGGACGGACACCATCCCGGCCCCGACCAGTGCCGCCGCCTCCCCCGATCCCAGCTTGCCGTCCTCCACCCCCAGGGTCGTGATCGCCACCACCAGCGGCAGCGCCGTGGAGCCGAACAGCACCAGCGCCGCCCGGTCGCGCCGCCCCAGGTCCCGGGGTGCCAGCAGCCACATCGGCAGGCCCCGCACCACGAGGAAGAGCAGCAGGAACACCGGCAGCAGCAGGAGCACCCACCCGCCGCCGAGCAGCGCGTCCAGGTCGAACTCGATCCCGGTGACCACGAAGAACAGCGGCACCAGGAAGCCGAAGCCCATGGCCTCCACCTTCGACAGCACGGTCTCGCTGCTCTCCGGGGCGGCCCCGTGCAGCACCAGCCGGGTGATCAGCCCGGCGGCGAAGGCGCCGAGCAGTACGTCGAGGCCGAGCACCTGGGACAGCGCCAGGAACGCCACGAGGATCAGCACCACCAGCCGCACGGCGAACTGGCCGCTGCTGTGCAGGGTCTTGGCGATGACCCGGGAGAACCAGGGCGGCTTGGGCCGCAGCGCCCAGAACACGGCCGCCGCCGTGAGCGCCGCGAAGGCGATCAGCAGCGCCGCCGAGCGGCCCGGGGCCCGCCCGCTGAGCAGCAGGGCCATCGCGATGATCGGCCCGAACTCGCCGACCGCGCCCATCGCCATCATCACGGAGCCGAACCTGCTCTGGAGGTCCCCCGAGTCCCGCAGGACCGGCAGGATCGTGCCCAGCGCGGTACTGGTGAGCGCGGTGCCGATGTAGACGCCCTTGTCGAACCCGCCCCCCTTCGCCAGCAGCAGGCCGACGCCGAGCCCCAGCCCGAGGGCGACCACCCAGGCCCACACCGACCGCTTCAGGGTGTCGCCCCTGACCTGGTCGAACTGGATCTCGTAGCCGGCCAGGAAGATCAGCATCGCGAGACCGAGCTCGCTCAGTACGTCGACCACCTCGCCGGAGTGCGCCCAGCCGAGGACGTCGGGCCCGACCAGGACGCCCAGCAGGATCTCGAAGATCACCAGCGGTACGGGAAGCCAGCGCGCGACCCCGTACGCGAGCAGGGGGGCGAGCACCGCGATCGACATGATCAGGATGAGGGTGACCCCCGAGTGCGCCATGGGTGCCATTTACATACGCTTCACCCCGATTGTCCACTTCATGGATTCGCGGCGAACGCTCGCATCGATACCCCCTAGGGGTATAGTCTCGGAGTGTCGGGAAGAAGGTGGGGAGATCCACCGCTTTCCGGCCGCCCGGAAACGCCCCTCAAGAGGAGAACGACATGAGCGCCGACACGGACACCCAGACCACCGCCGTCTACCGGGTGACCGGCATGACCTGCGGGCACTGCGAGGGCGCGGTGACCACCGAGCTCTCCGCCCTGGCGGGCGTCACCTCGGTCAAGGCCGTCGCCGCGACCGGCGAGGTCACCGTGGTCTCGGCCGCCCCGCTCGACGAGGCCGACGTGCGCGCCGCCGTGGACGAGGCCGGCTACGCGCTCGCCGACCAGGCCTGAGCACCTCCTCTTCGGCAGTGTCCCGCCGGGCCGTGCCGGCCAGCTCATACTGGTTCCGTACGGCCCGGCCCTCCCCCTGGAGCCCGGATCATGAGCAGCAGCACAGTGCACGACGGACCCATAGCGGCGACCGGCGCCACCCCCGCACCGGACGGGGGCGCGGACGGGGCCACGGCCGAGGTCGAGCTGACCATCGGCGGGATGACCTGCGCCTCCTGCGCGGCCCGCATCGAGAAGAAGCTCAACCGGATGGACGGGGTCACCGCCTCGGTGAACTACGCCACCGAGAAGGCCAAGGTCTCCTACCCCGCGGGCCTCCAGGTCGCCGACCTCATCGCGACCGTCGTCAAGACCGGCTACACCGCCGAGGAGCCCCCGCCGCCGCAGCCCGAGCCGGGACCGGAGGAGGCGCAGGCCGCCGGATCGCCGGAGGTGCGGGACCCCGAGCTGGCCGCCCTGCGCCAGCGCCTCCTGGTCTCCACCGCGCTCGCCCTGCCCGTCGTCCTGCTCGCGATGGTCCCGGCCTTCCAGTTCGACAACTGGCAGTGGCTCTCGCTGACCCTCGCCTCCCCCGTCGTCGTCTGGGGCGCCCTCCCCTTCCACAAGGCCGCCTGGACCAACGTCCGGCACGGCGCCGCCACCATGGACACCCTGGTCTCGGTGGGCACCCTGGCCGCCTTCGCCTGGTCGCTGTGGGCCCTGTTCTTCGGCCACGCCGGAATGCCCGGCATGCGGCACGAGTTCGATCTGACCATCTCCCGCACGGACGGCTCCTCGGCGATCTACCTGGAAGTGGCGGCCGGGGTCGTCTCCTTCATCCTGCTCGGCCGGTACCTGGAAGCCCGCTCGAAGCGGAAGGCCGGGGCGGCCCTGAAGGCCCTGATGCGCCTCGGCGCCAAGGACGTGGCGGTACTGCGCGGCGGCGCCGAGGTGCGCGTCCCGGTGAGCGCGCTCGCCACGGGCGACCGGTTCGTGGTCCGGCCCGGCGAGAAGATCGCCACCGACGGCACGGTCGTCGAGGGCAGCTCCGCCGTGGACGCCTCCATGCTGACCGGCGAGTCCGTACCGGTGGAGGTCTCCGCCGGCGACACCGTCACCGGAGCCACCGTCAACACCTCCGGCCGGCTGGTCGTCGAGGCGACCCGCGTCGGCTCGGACACCCAACTCGCCCGGATGGCCAGGCTGGTCGAGGACGCGCAGAACGGCAAGGCCGAGGTGCAGCGCCTCGCCGACCGGATCTCCGGCGTGTTCGTGCCGGTCGTGCTCCTCCTGGCCCTGGGCACCTGGGTGACCTGGCTGCTGATCACCGACAACCCGACGGCCGCCTTCACCGCCGCCGCGGCCGTACTGATCATCGCCTGCCCCTGCGCCCTGGGCCTGGCCACCCCGACCGCGCTGATGGTCGGCACCGGGCGGGGCGCGCAGCTCGGCATCCTGATCAAGGGTCCCGAGGTGCTGGAGTCCACCCGCCGCGTGGACACGATCGTCCTGGACAAGACCGGCACGGTGACCACCGGCCGGATGACCCTGACCGGCGCGTACCCCGCCGATGGCGTCGACGCGCACGAACTGCTGCGCCTGGCCGGCTCGCTGGAGCACGCCTCCGAGCATCCGATCGCCCGGGCCATCGCGGCGTCGGCGGCAGACCTCGCCGAGGGGCTGTCCGTCCCGGAGGGCTTCCGGAGCCACGGCGGCCTCGGCGTCCAGGGCGTGGTCGACGGCCGTGCCGTGCTGGTGGGCCGCGAGAAGCTGCTGGCCGACTGGTCGATCGCGCTGCCCGCCGGGCTTTCGGAGCACAAGGAGGCCGCCGAGGCCGCCGGTTCCACCGCCGTCCTGGTCGCCTGGGACGGGGAGGCGCGCGGGGTGCTGACCGTGGCCGACGCGGTCAAGGAGACCAGCGCCGAGGCCGTTTCCCGGCTGCGGGCCCTGGGACTGACCCCGGTGCTGCTGACCGGCGACAACAGGGCCGTCGCCGAGACGGTGGCCCGCGAGGTGGGCATCGGGGAGGTCATCGCCGAGGTCCTCCCGCAGGACAAGGTGGACGTCGTACGCCGCTTGCAGGCCGAGGGCCGTACGGTCGCCATGGTCGGCGACGGGGTCAACGACGCGGCCGCGCTGGCCCAGGCCGACCTGGGCCTGGCGATGGGCACCGGCACCGACGCGGCGATCGAGGCGAGCGATCTGACCCTGGTGCGGGGCGACTTGCTGGTCGCGGCGGACGCGATCAGGCTCTCCCGCCGCACCCTGGCCATCATCAGGGGCAACCTGTTCTGGGCCTTCGGCTACAACGTCGCGGCGCTGCCGCTGGCGGCCGCCGGACTGCTCAACCCGATGATCGCGGGGGCCGCGATGGCCTTCTCCTCGGTCTTCGTGGTGACCAACAGCCTGCGGCTGCGCTCCTTCCGCTAGTGATCACCCTTCGCAATTCGCGCACACTTCCTTCACGCGAGACGCAGATCACAGCGATCACAACGTAACCATCGGGCAGGCCCATGGGTCTAATGGGGCGATGCCAGAAACGCGTTGAGGTGTACGCGCGTTTTTCGGCACGCAGACACCCGGTCCGGGTCCCGTGGGGGGAATCCGTTCCGGGGTACGGAAAGCGCCCCGACCTTCGACCCGTGGGGGGATCGATGGCGGGGCGCTTTTCCTGTACTGCGGGTACTACGGGTCCTACGGGTACTGCGGCTCTGCCCTCGGGTCAGCGGGACTCGACCGGGACGAAGTCGCGCAGGACCTCGCCGGTGTAGATCTGGCGCGGGCGGCCGATGCGGGAGCCGGGCTCCTTGATCATCTCGTGCCACTGGGCGATCCAGCCGGGCAGCCGGCCGATCGCGAAGAGCACGGTGAACATCTCGGTCGGGAAGCCCATGGCCCGGTAGATCAGGCCGGTGTAGAAGTCGACGTTCGGGTAGAGGTTGCGCTCGACGAAGTACTCGTCGGCCAGCGCGTGCTCTTCCAGCTTCAGGGCGATGTCGAGGAGCTCGTCGTCCTTGCCGAGCGCCGAGAGGACATCGTGCGCCGCCGCCTTGATGATCTTCGCCCGCGGGTCGAAGCTCTTGTAGACGCGGTGCCCGAAGCCCATCAGGCGGACGCCGTCTTCCTTGTTCTTCACCTTGCGGATGAAGGCGTCGACGTCGCCGCCGTCGTTCTTGATGCCCTCGAGCATCTCCAGAACCGACTGGTTGGCGCCACCGTGCAGCGGACCCCACAGGGCCGAGATGCCGGCGGAGATCGAGGCGAACATGTTCGCCTGCGAGGAGCCGACCAGGCGCACGGTGGACGTGGAGCAGTTCTGCTCGTGGTCCGCGTGCAGGATGAGCAGCTTGTCGAGCGCGGCGACCACGACCGGGTCCAGGTCGAACTCCTGGGCCGGCACGGAGAAGGTCATGCGCAGGAAGTTCTCGACGTAGCCGAGGTCGTTGCGCGGGTAGACCACCGGGTGGCCGACCGACTTCTTGTACGCGTAGGCCGCGATCGTCGGGAGCTTGGCCAGCAGCCGGATCGTCGAGAGGTTGCGCTGCTTCTCGTCGAACGGGTTGTGGCTGTCCTGGTAGAACGTCGACAGCGCGCTGACCACGGAGGACAGCATCGCCATCGGGTGCGCGTCGCGCGGGAAGCCGTCGTAGAAACGCTTGACGTCCTCGTGCAGCAGCGTGTGCTGGGTGATCTCGTTGCGGAACGACGCGAGCTGGTCGACGGTCGGCAGCTCCCCGTTGATCAGCAGGTAGGCGACCTCGATGAAGGTCGAGCGCTCCGCGAGCTGCTCGATCGGGTATCCGCGGTAGCGCAGGATGCCCTGCTCACCGTCGAGGTAGGTAATGGCGGACTTATAGGCGGCGGTGTTTCCGTAGCCGCTGTCCAGGGTGACCAGCCCGGTCTGAGCCCTGAGCTTCGCGATGTCGAAGCCCTGGTCACCGACGGTGCTCTCGACCACCGGGTAGGTGTATTCACCGTCCGCGTACCGCAGTACTACAGAGTTGTCGCTCACGTCATCCCTCACCGACGTAGTGCCTCTTCTTCGAGGTGCCCTGACTGCCTCTACCTTCCCCCATTTGGCGCAGGTGAGTGCACTCGGGGTCGAGCTTTGGTGTTTTTGACGGCACTGAGTGCCGCCAACCTGCACATCCTGCCCCGTCCGCGCCGGTTGTAGGAACCCCAAATGATCGATCATCTAGGTGATGTTTCCCACCGGTATGCGGCCGGCCAGTCTCGGTGCGACGGCGGTGTACCTCCTGCCTGCGGAAACGGTACGCACCGCCTGGGCAAGGGCTTTGCGGGACCCGACCAGGACGACCAGTTTCTTCGCCCTGGTCACCGCCGTGTAGAGCAGATTTCGCTGGAGCATCATCCAAGCACCCGTGGTGACCGGGATCACCACGGCCGGGTATTCACTCCCCTGGGAACGGTGGATGGTGACGGCGTACGCGTGGGCCAGCTCGTCGAGCTCCGCGAACTCGTAGGCCACTTCCTCGTCTTCGTCCGTGCGCACCGTCAGACGCTGTTCTTCCAGGTCGAGGCCGGTGACCACGCCGACCGTGCCGTTGAAGACGCCGTTGGCCCCCTTGTCATAGTTGTTCCGGATCTGAGTGACCTTGTCGCCTACCCGGAAGACCCGGCCGCCGAACCGCTTCTCGGGCAGGTTCGGCCGGGCGGGGGTGATGGCCTGCTGGAGCAGGGCGTTGAGGTTCCCGGCGCCGGCCGGGCCGCGGTGCATGGGGGCGAGGACCTGGATGTCACGCCTCGGGTCGAGCCCGAATCTGGCTGGAATTCGACGTGCGGCGACGTCGACGGCGAGTTTTCCGGCCTCCTCGGTGTCCTCCTCGGGGAAGAGGAAGAAATCGGGCAGCCCGTCGGTGATCGGCGGCACTCCGGTGTTGATCCGGTGGGCGTTGGTGACCACGCCGGACTGCTGGGCCTGCCGGAAGATGGTGGTCAGCCGGACGGCGGGGACCGGCCCGCCCTCGGCGAGCAGATCGCGCAGCACCTCGCCCGCCCCGACGGAGGGCAGCTGGTCCACGTCTCCGACCAGCAGCAGGTGGGCACCCGGTGCCACGGCCTTGACCAGCTTGTTCGCCAACAGCAGGTCGAGCATCGAGGCCTCGTCCACCACGACCAGGTCCGCGTCGAGCGGCCGCTCCCGGTCGTACGCCGCGTCCCCGCCCGGCTTGAGCTCCAGGAGCCGGTGCACGGTGGAGGCGTCGGCCCCGGTGAGCTCGGCCAGCCGCTTCGCCGCCCGCCCGGTGGGGGCGGCGAGGAGGACCTTGGCCTTCTTGGCCCGGGCCAGCTCCACGATCGAGCGGACGGTGAAGGACTTGCCGCAGCCCGGGCCGCCGGTGAGGACCGCCACCCGGCGGGTGAGCGCGAGGCGGACCGCGTCGCGCTGCGCGGGGGCCAGCGTGGCCCCGGTCCGGCCCGCGAGCCAGCCCAGGGCCTTGTCCCAGTCCACGTCCCGGAAGGCGGGCAGCCGGTCCTCGTCGGCGTGCAGGAGCCGGCGTACCTGACCGACCAGGGACAGCTCGGCACGGTGGAACGGCACCAGGTAGACCGCGGTGAGGGGGTCCGGGCCGCCCTGCGGGTCCGGTACGGATTCCCGTACGACGCCCTCCGGATCGGCGGCGAGCTCCGCCAGGCAGTCGATGACCAGCCCGGTGTCCACCTGGAGCAGCTTGACCCCGTCGGCGATGAGCCGGTCCTCGGGCAGGAAGCAGTGCCCCTGGTCGGTGGACTGGGACAGGGCGTACTGGAGCCCGGCCTTGACCCGCTCCGGACTGTCGTGGGGGATCCCGACGGCCTGCGCGATGCGGTCGGCGGTGAGGAAGCCGATGCCCCAGACGTCGGCGGCGAGCCGGTAGGGCTGGTTCTTCACCACGGAGATGGAGGCGTCGGCGTACTTCTTGTAGATCCGGACGGCGATCGAGGTGGAGACGCCGACCCCCTGGAGGAAGACCATGACCTCCTTGATCGCCTTCTGCTCCTCCCAGGCGGCACCGATCAGCCTGGTCCGCTTGGGGCCGAGGCCGGGCACCTCGATGAGCCGCTTCGGCTGCTCCTCGATGACGTCCAGGGTGTCGAGGCCGAAGTGCTCCACGATCCGGTCGGCGATCTTCGGCCCGATGCCCTTGATCAGGCCGGAGCCGAGATAGCGCCGGATGCCCTGGATGGTCGCGGGCAGGAGCGTCGTGTAGTTCTCCACGGTGAACTGCTTGCCGTACTGGGCGTGCGAGCCCCAGCGGCCCTCCATGCGCAGCGATTCACCCGGCTGGGCCCCGAGCAGGGATCCGACCACCGTCAGCAGGTCACCGGCGCCGCGGCCGGTGTCGACCCGGGCGACGGTGTAACCGCTCTCCTCGTTGGCGTAGGTGATGCGCTCCAGCACCCCCTCGACCACAGCGGACCGCACGTCCGCGTTCGTCGTCATGGCCCGAAGCTACAGCCCGGATCCGACAGCCCGCCGGGCCTGTGGAAAGACCGGGGAGGACCGGCCGGAAAACCAGAAGGGGGTCCGGCCTTCCGGCCGGACCCCCTCACGGTTACCCCTCCCTCGCCGGACTTCCCGATCCCCCCGGATCCCTCCCCGGAAGCGCCGACGCAACATACGACCCGCGACCCCCGCCGGTGGTTGCACGCGGATCCGGAGCTTTACCTTTCCATTACTCAGGGGTGGTCCGGAGGCCATCCGAGGTGCCGGTGAATCACCACAGAAGTAGCGTTTCAGGCATGAGCGAATCTTCATTCCAGGACGACGTGCTGGGCGAGCTCGGCGACGACAAGCTGACCGAGATCGCCGGGCTCCTCGGCACCGACGCCGACGGCGCCCGCGACACCGTCGCGGCCACCGTCGGCGCGATGACCGGCGACCTCCAGCAGAAGGCCGACGCGGACGACGACGACGGCAACGAGGTGCGCCAGGCCTTCGCCGAGGTGACCGAGGCCCCGCTCGAAGGCGTGGCCACCCTCGGCGGCGGCCTGGGCGGCCTGCTCAGCGGCGGGATGATGGCCGGGGTGCTCGCCAAGGTGAGCAAGCCCGTGGCCAACGCCGTCTCGAAGAAGACCGGCATCCCCGCGCCCACCATCGCCCGGGTCATCGAACTGCTGATCCCGGTCCTGCTGGCCGTCTTCGCCAAGCGCGCGGCCGCCGGCAAGGGCGGGGCCGGGGCCGGCGCCCCGACGGCGGCGGGCGGGGAGTCCGCCATCCCGTCGCCCGGAGCCGTGCCGGGCGCGGCGGGCGCGGCCCCGGCCGCCCCGGCGGGCGGTGGCGGTCTCGGTGACCTGCTCGGCCAGATCCTCGGCGGCGGCAAGAAGTAGCACCGCGGATTCACCCGTTCGGCGGAGACGAGCCGGGTACGGGCCGGAACCGGGCCTTACCCGGCGAGTCCCGGCCCGCACCGGCCCGCACCGCCCGTACCGGCCCCGTGCTCAGATCGCCGGGCGGTAGAAGAAGGTCTTGCGGCGCTCGATCCTGCCGTCCCGTACGAGGTAGGTGTCGGCGAAGGCCTCGTCCAGGGCCGTGCCGTCCTTGTCGGCCCCCCGGAAGCGCCCCCAGCAGGCAGCCGCGGCGAGGCCGCCGGTCACCTGGCTCACCTCGTGGGCCCCCGAGGTGATGATCCGTTCGTGCTCGTAGAACCGGCGGATCCGGTCGAGCCCCTCCAGCGCCGGGTAACCCGGCCGCTCGTACACGGCGTCCGGCGCGAAGACCTCGCCGAGCCGGTCCCACGAGCGGGTGTCGATCACCTGGAACAGCCGGGCCACCAGGGATTCGGCGGTCACCGGTGCGGGCGACGTCGTTGTCACGGCCTTGCTCCTTAAGGGTGTGGACGGAAAAACGGTGCGGATGCCGTTCGTGCGGATGCCGTTCGTGCGGATGCCGTTCGTGCGTACGCAGGCACTGCGGCCGGGTCAGGCTCCGTCGGCCAGGGCCTTCTCCCATGCCGCGGCCAGGCGCGAAACGCCCTCCTGGCGCTGCGCGTCGTCCAGGGAGGCGAAGGACAGGCGCAGGACCCGCGAGCCGTCCTCCTCTATGCAGAAGGGCGTACCGGGCACGATGGCCACGCCCTGCGCCAGCGCGTGCTCGTACAGCGCGTCCGAGCCGACCCTCGGGTCGGTCAGCCGGCACCAGAAGAAGAGGCCGCCGCGCGGCCGCTCGAAGTCCAGCCAGGGCAGGCGCTCGCGCAGCAGCGTCTCCATGTCCCGGGCCCGGCCGCCGTACAGGGTGCGCAGTCCGGCCAGGTGGGCCGGCAGGAACTCCGGGTCCCCGAGCAGATCGGCGAGGAGGTACTGGCCGAAGGTGTTGGTCTGGAGGTCCCCGCACTGTTTGGCGGCGACCAGCTCCCCGATCAGTTCGGCCGGGGCGACCAGGCCCGCCACCCGCAGCCCCGGGCAGACCGTCTTGGACAGGCTCATCAGCCGGACCACCCGCCCGCTGTGGACGTCGGTGGACGGCAGCCGGCTGCCCTCGAAGGCCAGGTCCCCGTACGGATCGTCCTCGACGACCAGGAATCCGTACCGTTCGGCCAGCGCGGCCAGGTGGCGGCGGCGCTCCTCGGAGAGCACGGCCCCGGTGGGGTTGTGGAAGTGCGGTACGACGTAGACTAGTTTGGGCCGCGCCCCGGCGGCCAGCCGCTGCTCCAGCACGTCGGTGCGCATCCCCTGCGCGTCGCCGGGCACCGGCAGCAGCCGGGCACCGGCCCGCCGGAAGACCTGTACGGCGCCCAGGTAGCTCGGGTCGTCCAGGGCCACCTCGTCGCCCTCGTCGATGAGGGTCTGGGCGACGAGGTCGAGCCCCTGCTGGCTCCCGGCCGTGACCATCACCCGGTCGGACGTGACGGGGGCGCCGGTCGCACTGGCCCGCGCCGCGATCACCTCGCGCATCGGGGCGATGCCGTCGGTGGGGGCGTACTGGAGCGCCCGGACGGCGGAGCCGGCGAACAGCCGGTCGGTGGCCTCGGCGAGCCGGGCCACGGGGAAGCTGTCGGGGGCCGGGATCCCGCCGGCCATGGAGAGCACGCCGGGGGCGGCGGCCGCCGCCAGGATCCGGCTCACCGCGTCGGAGCGGCCCCAGCCGGTCCGGCGGGCGAGCAGGCTCTCGATGGCCCCGGGGGCGGGGGCCTGCCGTACTGCGGAGCTCATCTTGCGTCCACCTTCCGGGGCTGCGCGACGATCTGGGGCGGGAAGTCCTTCAGGCGCCAGACCGGCGACTTCAGGACCACCAGGACGGCGGTGAGGAAGACCCCGGCCGTGACGAAGAGCGTTTCCCGCAGCCCGATGAGGTCGCCGAGCCAGCCGCCCAGCAGGGCGCCGAGCGGCAGGGTTCCCCAGGAGACGAAGCGGTAGCCGGCGTTCATCCGGCCCAGCAGGTGGTCCGGGGTCATGGACTGGCGCAGGCTGATGATGTGGATGTTGGCGATGGTGCCGCCCGCGCCGATCAGGCCGAACGCGGCGACGAACAGGGCCAGTGAGAGCGCCCCGCCGTTCGCCGGGGCCGCCGGGATGGCCACGGGGGCCAGGCAGCACAGCAGCAGGGCCGTCAGGATGGCCGGGCCGAGCCCGGTCCTGCGCTTGAGCCACTGCGCGACCATCGAGCCGGCCAGCGAGCCGACCGCTCCGGTGCCCAGCAGGAGGCCGATGCCACCCGGCGAGATGCCGAGCGTGCGGGCCGCGTAGAGCACGAATACCGTCTGCAGCGACATCCAGCACAGGTTGTACAGCCCCGACTGGAGTGCGCAGGCCCGCAGGTGGGCGCTGTCCCAGATGATCCGGATGCCCTGGGCGATGCTGGTCCGGATCCCGGTCCGCTCCTGCTGGGGCACCGGCTCCGGCTCGGGCCGGCGTACCGCGAGCAGGGTGAGCACGGAGACCAGGTACGAGATCCCGTTGATCAGCAGGGCGTACGGGGCGGTGACCCAGCCGATGAGCAGGCCGGCCAGTCCGGGTCCGCCGATCTGGGCCAGTGAACTGGTGCCCTGGAGCTTGCTGTTGCCCTCCACCAGGTGTTCCTTGCCGACCAGGGTCGGCAGGTAGGACTGGTAGGAGACGTCGAAGACCACCGTGAGGGTGCCGACGAGCAGCGCGGCCACGTACACGTACTCGATGCGGAGCATGTCGAGCACGGCCAGCAGCGGTACCGCGCTGACCAGCACCGCGCGCCCCACGTTGGCCATGATCATCAGGGGCCTGCGCCGCACCCGGTCGACCCAGACGCCGACCAGGAGGGTGACCATCAGGAACGGGGCGTAGGAGGCCGCGTTGACGAAGCCCACCTGGGAGGAGCTGGCGTCGAGCGTCAGCACCGCGGTGAGCGGCAGCGCCAGGGTCGTGACCTGGGCCCCGACCTGTGAGATCGCCTCCCCGGACCAGAACTTGAGGAATTCCGGGTCCCGCCAGAGCGTGGTGGGGGCGGCGGGAGCGTCCGCGGCCACCGTCTCCCCGGTCTGCTCGGCGGCCCCGTTCCCGATGTCGGTCACTTGGAGTCCACTCCCTCTGCCGCCGGGTCCACGTGGAACGCGCAGCCGATCTGGGCGCCGCGCAGCATGCTCACGATGCCCACGGCCGGGTCGGTGACCCCGCGGGCCAGGGTGCCGGCGTAGCGTCCGTCGACCATCAGCGTCCCGTAGGCGACGGCCATGTCCTCGCAGGTCTCGCCGTCCTCGGAGAGGAACCGCTCGGTGGTCGGCAGCAGGCGGTGCTGCAGGACGTACGGGCCGTCGACGGCCTGGCGCAGCTTGGCCACCCACTCCTTCTGGTCGGTGGTCCAGCCGGGGGTCACGCCGACGCCGCCGTAGAGCAGGGTGGGCTTGAGGACCAGGTGGTCCTTGTTGGCGATGGCGTAGGGCAGCAGGTCGATCTTCTCGCCGCCGAAGGTGACCTTCTCGTCGCGGACGAACCGGGTCCACGGGAGGATCCGGTCGATCAGCTCGCGCTCGGCCTCGGTGAAGACGGCGCGGTTGCGCTCGTCGCTGAGCATGGCGAGGCTGCCCTTGTTGCCGTACAGCTCGCAGTCCAGCGGGGCGAACAGTTCGACCGTGCCGGCCTCGACGGCGTCGAGCAGCGGGTTGACGAGGTCGTAGGTGCGGGGCTCGTCCGGCATTTCGCCGGGCAGGAACATCCGGTAGACCACGTCGACCTTGCGGCCCCGGTGGAGGACGTTTCCGTCCTCGTAGGCGAAGTCGCCCAGGTGGCAGACGACGGGCTCGAAGCCGAGCCGCTCGAAGGCCGGGACGACGAACTCCATCCAGCACTTGGACTTCTCGAAGCCCTCGGGCCAGTCGGTGATCGCCAGCAGCGGCCGCTCCACGCCTTCCAGGGCCGGAGCCTGGCGGCGCAGCACCTCGGTGATGCGGGCGAGCGGGTCGGGGTACACCAGGCCCTCGGCAGCCGCGAACTTCGCGAACTCCTCGTCCTGGATCAGGGCGCGGGCGAACTCGCCCATCTGCCAGCCGCCCAGCGAGGAGCCGGTGTTGAGCTCCATGACGCGGAAGCCGCCGGTCTCGCGGTACAGGTCGGCGCGGGAGAGCGGGGCGAGCTCCTCGGAGGAGCCGCGCAGGACCAGGTCGGCCTGGGTGTCGGACATCCCGACGGCGGTGGCGAAGGCGCGCAGGTCGCCGCCGAAGAGCCGGGCGGGCACCGCCTTCAGCAGCTCGAAGAGGCCGTTCAGGTCGTTCTCCAGGCCGGTCACGTCGGCCGCGCTGAGGAAGACGGGGCGGTTGAGGCCCTCGCCGCCGCCGGCTCCGTAGCGGAACCACTCCACGCCGCGGACGCCGGAGACGGTCATCCGGGCCGAGGTGCGCTCGTGGTCGAAGAAGCGGCGGGTCACGGCGTTCTCGACGCGGGCGCCGAGCCGGTGCGCGGCGACTCCGGAGACCTCCGTACGGGAGAGCGCCTCGGCATCGTCCAGGGCGCGGCGGGTGCCCGCCGGGGTCGCGCTCACCGCGACGAGGGCGGCGGAGCGCGGGGTCAGGCCGCGCGGCGGGAGCAGCAGCTCGTCGCCGGGCTCCACCAGCGCGACGGCCTCGACGAGGTCCTCGACCTGGTCGGGGGCGGGCAGCACGACCCGGTCGACGGCGCCGTCGTAGGCCGGGTAGAGGAAGCGGACCTCAGCGCTCAGGGCGCGGGTCGGGGTGATGTCCGGGGTCTCCTCGAAGGCGATCCGGGCGGCGGCCAGCGGCAGGTCCACGCCGGTGGCCAGCTTGTTCAGGTGCGGGATGAGGTCCCCGCCGAGGCGGCCGTTGAGCTCGATCAGGCGCGGGCCGTTCGCGGCGACCCGCAGTTCGGTGTGGGTGACGCCGTAGTCGACGCCGGCCGCGCGGTGGGAGTCCTGGACCAGCTGGGTGACGGCGTCCGCCCACGGCTCGTGGCGCCAGTCGGTGACCAGGTGGCCGACCTCCTCGAAGTACGGGTGGGCGCCGAGCCGCTTGCGGGCCACGCACACGGGGGTGGCCACGCCGTCCACGACGACGCTGTCCACGCTCAGTTCGGGGCCTTCGATGAACTCCTCGATCAGGACCGAGGCGGTGGTCCCGGCGCCGCGCAGCCGGCTGGTGGAGGCGAGCCGGAAGGCCCGGCGCAGGCCGTCCACGTCGCGGGCCATCATCACGCCGAAGCTGCCGCCGAGGGTGCGGGGCTTGACGACGACGGGGAAGCCGATGGACTCGGCGGCGGCGACCGCCTCCTCCTCGGTGGTGGCCGGGATGTAGCGGACGGCGGCCATGCCGGCCGCCTCCAGGGCCTGCCGGGTGGCGTACTTGTCGCGGCAGATCTTGGCGGCGGCCGGGTCCATGGCCCGCATGCCCAGCTTCTTGGCGACCGAGGACACGGCGACCAGGGACCACTCGTCCCAGGTGACGACGGCGGCGTCCGCGACCTCGCCCCGCAGGTCGGCGACCGGGGCGTACAGCTTGGCCGCGTCCGTGGTGTCCGCGATCCGGTGGGTGTCCACGTACCGGGCCTGCCAGGTGGGCGCCTCCGGCGCGACGAGCGTCACCTCGTAGTGCTCGGCGAGGGAGGCCAGGGCGTATTCCCGGTACTGCTGTATGCGGCTGCCTACGAGGATGACGCGCTGGCGTTCAGAGGTCTTGAGGACCACGGTGGAATCCTTTCCGGTGCGGGGCGGGGCGTGGTGTGCGTGACGCCCCGGAAAACAGGAGGTGCGGCAGGGGTTCGGGAGGGACGGGCCGCGGGCCGGGCCGCGCGGCGCGCCGTGGGTCAGCTCTTCGGGCCGGGTGGACCGTCCACCGGTACGCAGGTCAGCCGGAAGGAGTTCGCGGCCTCGGTGATGGCCGCCTCGACCTCCCGGGTGGAGCTGCCGCGGAAGCGGAAGCGGGTGCCGACGTGCTCGTAGCCGCTGATCGCCGGGGCCACGCTGCCGACCGGGGTGTGCTTGACGGCGTACGGGAGCCGCTCGGGCGCGGGTTGCCGTACCCAGCCGGCGGCTTCGACCCGGCAGGGGGCGGGCAGGGGCAGCGGGAGCAGCAGGTAGCCGCCGACCTCGCCGGTCTTCAGGGGAGGCAGGACGGGGGTCAGGCCGAGCTGGATGTCCACGGCGGCGGCCATCAGGTCGATGCCGTGGACGTCGCGCCAGGTGAAGGGGATCTCCCCGCCGCCCACCCGGGCCCCGCACTCCAGGAAGACCAGCGCGGGCCCGCCGCCGGGCGCCTCGGTGACGAAGGCCTCCAGGTGGAAGACCCAGGGCTGGGAGCCGCCGAGGGCGGGTCCCACGGCTGCGGCGAAGGCCTCGACGGCGTCCAGCAGCGCCGGGTCGTCCTCCTCCACGGAGCCGAGCCAGGTGCCCTGGGTGAAGTCGGCGCAGGTGCCGCCCACGTAGCGCGAGACGGTCCAGCTGCCCAGCGAATCGCCTTCCCACAGGCCGTCGATGTGCAGGATCGGCCCGTCCACGTAGGTCTGGACGAGGTGCGGTTCGGCGGCGAGGGCGGCGGCCAGCCCGGTCAGCGCGCCCAGTTCCGCGGCGGAGTCGATCTGGACCACGCCCCGGCTGGCGGTGCCCCGGTGCGGTTTGACGACCAGCGGCCAGCCGTGGGCTTCGCCGAAGGCGAGCACGGCGGCCGGGTCGGGGGCGGGGGCGAAGGCCGGTACCGGGAGCCCGGCCGCCTCGGCCGTACGGCACATGGTCAGCTTGTCGCGGAACACGGCCAGTTCGGCGGTGCTCTGGCCGGGGACGGCGAACTCCTCGCGGATCATCGCGGCCGTGTCCAGGTCGCCCTCGTTGAGGGCGATCAGCCGCGCGGGGGCGCCGAAGCGGGCGACGAGCCCGGCGACGGCCGCGCGCACGGCGGGCAGGTCGTCGGTCAGCCCGACGGTGGTCACCGCGGCGGCGCTCTGCGGCAGCGAGGCGCGGCCGAGCTCGGTGCTCACGTAGGTGACGTGGGCGGCGGCGTGGTCGAGGTAGTCGGCGTAGTGGGCGTGGGTGTCGCGCCAGCGGTGCAGGACGATGATGTGCGGCCGGTCTGCGCTCATGCCGTCCCGGCCCCCTCACCCGCGTCGGCGGTCGTGGCGGCGGAGTCGGCGGCCTCGGCGGCCAGCCAGGGCAGTGCGGCCGTGGCCATCGTGCGGACGCCCACGGACAGGGCGGGGCCGGCGACGGGGGCGAAGGTGGAGGAGTGGTTCTGCGGGAGCTCCTCCAGCTTGCCGGCGGCGAAGGCCTCGCCGAAGGCCTGCGGGTCGAGCCCGCCGTAGAACCAGTACACCGAGGGCACCTGGGCGGCCGTGGCGAGGAGGCCGAAGTCCTCGCTCGCGGTGGTCGGGCCCATCGTCATGACGGCCCCGGCCCCGAAGTGCTCGCGGTGGGCGTTGGCCACCCGCTCGGCGGCCTCCGTGTCGTTGACGGTCATCGGCAGGTGGTAGACGGAGGTGATCTCGGGGTCGGCGGTCGCGCCCGCGGCCGCCGATTCGGCGCGCGCCAGGCGTTCGATGGCCGCGAGGACCTTCTCGCGGACCGGCGCGGAGCTGGTGCGTACGTTGATGCCGAGCTCGGCGGTGTCGGGTATGACCGCGGCGGTGGTGCCGGCGTGCAGTTTGCCGACGGTGACCACCACCGGCTCCTGGGCGGCGATCTCGCGGGAGACCACCGTCTGCAGGCGCAGCACCAGCGAGGCCGCCATCACCACCGGGTCCACGGCGGCCTCGGGCTTGGAGCCGTGGCCGCCGCGCCCGAACAGCTTGACCGTGATGGAGTCGGTGGCGCCCATGACCGTTCCCGGCAGGGTCGCGATGAGCCCGGCCGGGCCGGGTCCCACGTGCGATCCGAGGATCACGTCGGGGCGCGGGAAGCGCTCGAACAGGCCGTCGTCGACCATCTCGCGGGCTCCGTAGCCGCTCTCCTCGCCCGGCTGGAAGACCGCCACGACGGTGCCCCGCCAGGCTCCGCGGTTGCGGGCGAACAGTTCGCAGGTGCCGATCAGCGCGGCCACGTGCAGGTCGTGGCCGCAGGCGTGCATCACCGGGACCTCCGCGCCCGTGTCGTCGGTGGCGGTGACGGTGCTCGCGTAGGGCAGCCCGGTGGTCTCCTTCACGGGCAGCGCGTCCATGTCGGCGCGCAGCATGGCCACCGGGCCCTCGCCGTTGCGCAGGACGGCGACCACGCCGGTGCGGCCGACGCCGGTGGTGATCTCCCAGCCGCCCTGGGCGGCGAGCCGCTCGGCGACCAGGGCCGCCGTCCGCTTCTCCTGGAAGGCGAGTTCGGGGTGGGTGTGCAGTTCGCGGTAGTCGGCCTCCAGGGCCGGCATCAGCGCGTCGAGTCCTTCGAGCAGTGCAGTCATGTCGTCCTTCTCAGGCATGAGGGGTTACGGACACGGGGTGTTCGCGCACACCCCATGAGGCGGCCAGCGCCGCCGCGGCGGTCAGGGCGGGCCACCAGGGCAGCCAGTCGTTGTGGCCCGCCGACCTCAGGAGCTCCGCGAGCATCGGGAAGGTGCCGCCGAAGAGGCTGATCGCGGCCGCGGTGGGCAGTCCCACGGCCACGGCGCGCACGGCCGGCGGGAACAGCTGTCCCGCGAAGACGTTGCTCACCGCCAGGGGCAGGCCCAGCAGGAAGAGCAGGACCACGGTGACCAGTTGGACGGGGACCCGTCCGGAACTCATCGCCATCAGCAGCGGTACGGAGCCCAGGGCGAGTCCGGCGAAACCCAGGCGCAGGACGGGCAGGGCGCCGAACCGGTCGGCCGCCCTGCCGCCGCCGAGCATCGCGAGGAGCAGCGCCACCATGCCGAGGAGGAGGGCGGCGGAGGTCTCCTCCTTGGTGGCGGCCCCGGTGCTGTCCGCGTAGGAGGGGAAGTCGACGGTGACGAAGTAGAACGCGGTGGTGGCGCCGGAGGTGATGGCGAACACCACGGCCAGGCGCCCGAGGTGGGCCCGCAGCACCGGCCAGGGGCTCGGCGCGGCCGTCCTCGGTGCCTTCGCCCCGGGCGCCTTCGCCGCCGTGGACGGCTCCGGGTCGGCCGCCCCGCCCGCGGCGGCCGTGAAGACGCGGCTCTCGGCCGCTCCGCGCCGGATCCACAGGGCCGTGAGCCCGAGCAGTCCGCCGAAGACGAAGCCGAAGCGCCAGGCGCCGTCCTCGACGCCGGTCTCCCCGAACACCCCGAGCAGGACGTTCATCACGATGAAGGAGAGCGCGCTGCCCAGCACCACGCCGCCGTAGGAGACGGCGCTGTAGAAGTAGCGGCGGCCGGCGGGCGCGGTCTCGGTGACGTACGCGGCCACGCTCGGGTTCTCCGCCCCCACGGACAGCCCTTGCACCAGCCGGGCGCCGACCACCAGGAGCGGGGCGGCCAGGCCGATGGACGCGTAGCCCGGTACGGCCGCGAGGAAGAGCGAGCCGGCGGCTATCAGGCCGACGGTGAGGGTCAGTCCGAAGCGCCGGCCGCGGGTGTCGGTGAGCCGGCCGATGAGCACGCTGCCCAGCGGGCGGACCAGGAAGCCCAGGGCGAAGCCGAGGTAGGCGGCGATGAGTTTGGCGGTGGGTGAGGTGCCGGGGAACAGTGCCTCGGCGAAGTAGGGGGCGAGGATGCCGTAGATGGTCCAGTCGTAGGCCTCGACGACCGATCCGACGGTAGCGGCGGCCAGTTCCCTGCGGGGGCGCCGGGCCGGCGCGGCGGCGGTGGTGTCCGCCGCCGCACCGGCCGCCGGGACGCCGCCCCCCGCGTGACGGTCGGTCTCAATGCTGGTCATCTGTTACTCCGTAGACCCTGATCAACGAGTTGTCCCGGCCCGGGAACGGCACGGCGTGCAGCCGCACCCCGGTCGCCGGGAGCGCCTCCAGGCCGGTCAGGCCGGTGAGGGCGGGCAGACCGGCGGCGGCGAGCGCCGCCGCCACCGGTCCCCCGCCCTCGCGGCTGTCGGTCGCCACGAGGGCGGCGCCCTGCCCGGCGAGCAGTGCCACGGCGTCCTCGGTGAGGTACGGGCCGGCCGCACGGCCGGTCTGCACCAGGACGGCGTGACCCGCGAGGTCGAAGGGCGCCAGCGCGAGCCGGTCGGCGACCGGCTGCCCGGCTCCCAGGAGCCGGACCAGGACCACGGGAAGGTCCACCAGACCGGCCAGGGCCGGTGCGGCGGTGCCGGGACCCGCCGGCCAGGAGGCCCGGGTCGCGGGTCCGGTCAGGTCCGCGGCGGCGGCGCGGTCCGGGCCGGTGGCACCGGTGTTGCGCGAACCCTTGTGGGGTTCCTGGATCAGCTCCCGGCGGGTGATCTTCGTACTGCCGACCATCAGCAGTCCGAGGTGACGCACCAGCAGTTCGCCCAGTTCCCCGTCGCCGATGTCCTCGCCGGGGATGTCCAGGCGGAACCCCTGCATCTGCAGGGCGCCTCCGTTGCTGAAGACGACCTCGGCGTCGAAGTCGACCCGCCACTCAACGCCGTTGGTTCCCGTGGTTCCCGTGGTTCCCGTGGTCATGTTCTCTGTCCTCGCGTTCGTGGATCCGCCGCCCGGCGGATCCGTGCTCTGTCCTGCCGTGCCGAACCGGCTGATCCGGTTCAGGCGCAGTCGATCAGAGCCTTCTCCAGAGCCGCCGCCATCTCGTGGATCTCCTCCTCGGTGATCACCAGTGGCGGAAGCAGGCGCAGTACGGCGCCGTGCCGGCCGCCGCTCTCCAGCAGCAGCCCGTGGTCCAGGCAGGCCCGCTTGATGCGCTTGGCCCGGGCGCCGTCGGCGGGCAGGGTTCCGAGGTGGTCGGCCGGCCCCGCGGGGTCCACGATCTCGATGCCCCACATCAGGCCCCGGCCCCGGACCTGGCCGATCTCCGGGTGGTCCGCGGCCAGCCGGCCGAGCAGGCCCTCGATCAGCAGGCCCTTGGACGCGGCCTTTTCGATCAGGTCCTCGGACTCCGTGACCCGCATCCCGGCGAGTCCCGCGACCAGGGCGATCTGGTTCCCGCGGAAGGTGCCCGCGTGGGCTCCGGGCGACCAGGAATCGTATTTGCCGTGGTAGAGCAGCAGCGCCAGCGGGAAGCCGCCGCCGGCCGCCTTGGACACGAGGACGGCGTCCGGCTCGATCCCGGACTCCTCGAAGGCCCACATGCTGCCGGTGCGCCCGAAGCCGGCCTGGATCTCGTCCAGGACCAGCGGGATGTCCAGCCGGGCGGTGATCTCCCGCAGCCCGCGCAGCCAGGCGGCCGGTGCGGGGATGACCCCGCCCTCGCCCTGGACGGCTTCGACGAAGATGGCCGCCGGTCTGGTGATGCCGCTCTCCGGGTCGGTGAGCAGCCGCTCGATGTAGGTCAGGCCGGCCTGGATGCCCGCCTCGCCGCCGAGTCCGAAGGGGCAGCGGTAGTCGTAGGGATAGGGCAGGTGGTGGACGTCCGGCATGAGGGAGGGCACGGACTCCTTGGCGCCCAGGTTGCCGGTGAGGGCCAGCGCCCCCGCGGTCATCCCGTGGTAGGCGCCGTGGAAGGACATCACGGTCCGGCGGCCGGTGGCGGTCTTGAACAGCTTGATCGCGGCCTCGGTGGCGTCGGTGCCCGCCGGTCCGCAGAACTGCGTCTTGAAGGTGTCCGCCATGGTTCCCGGCAGCCGGGCGTACAGCGCCTGGAGGTACTCGTACTTGGCCGGGGTGGTCAGGTCCAGCGCCTGCTGGACCTGACCGGAGGTGAGGTACTCCCCCACCGTGCGCAGTACTTCGGGGTGGTTGTGCCCCAGGGCGAGGGTGCCCGCCGCTGCGAGGCAGTCCAGGTATTCACGGCCGTGCCCGTCGCGGATCCGCGCGCCGCGGCCTTCGGTGAGGAGCTTGCCGAAGGCGTTGGCGTAGGTCCGGGCGCCCGATTCGCGCGCCTCGACGAATGTGTACATCTCGTCCGGCGTGAGGGTGGTCACGTCTTCACTTCCTCAGGTGTGAGCGGGCGTCGGCGACCATGACCTGACCGAGGGCGATGCCTCCGTCGTTGGTCGGCACGAGCCGCTGGACATAGGTGTCGAAACCGTCGGCGGTCAGCCCGGTCAGACAGTTGAGCAGCAGGAACTCGTTGAGGAACACGCCTCCGGAGAGGGCGACCTGGTTGACTCCGGTCGCCTCCCGCAGGGCCTTGCAGCGCTCCCGGACCATCTCGACGACGGCCGTGTGGAAGCGGCGGCTGATCCGGTCCACGGGCAGTCCGGCGGCGATGTCGGCGGCCATGGCCCGGATCACGGGCCGCGGGTCCACCTCGGTCAGGCCGTCGCTCTCGTAGGCGCCGAAGCGGTACGAGGCCTGCGGCTCCCGGGCCGGGTCGCGGTCGAGCAGGCCCTCCAGCTCGATCGGGCCCTGGGCCTCGTACTCGGCCTTCGCGCAGACCCCGGCGAGGGCCGCGGCCCCGTCGAAGAGCCGGCCCATGCTTGAGGTCAGCGGGGAGTTGACGCCCCGGGCGGCCATCGTCGCGAAGACCTGGCGGCGCTGCTCGTCGAGGGCGGCCAGGGCGGGGAAGCCCGCCAGGGCCCGGTCCGGGTCGCCGTCGAAGGCGTCCAGGGCCAGTGCGTATCCCGTACGGATGGGTTCGCGCACGGCCTGGTCACCGCCGATCAGCGGCAGCCCGCGCATCCGGCCGACGCGGCGGAAGGAGGCGAAATCCCCGAGCAGGAACTCCCCGCCCCACACCGTGCCGTCCTCGCCGTAGCCGAAGCCGTCGAAGATGACGCCCAGGGTGGTGCCGCTCACGTGGTTCTCCGCCATGCAGGAGGCCATGTGCGCGTGGTGGTGCTGCACCTCGACGGTGGCGCCGACCGGGCCGGTGCCGTCGTCGTCCAGGGCGGCGCGGGTGGAGCGGAACTGCGGGTGCATGTCGTGCGCGGTGATCTCCGGCTTGAGCGCGTACAGCTGCGCCAGGTGCCGGGCGGTGCGGTGGTGCGCGGCGAAGGTCTCGTCGTTCTTGAGGTCGCCGATGTGCTGGCTGAGGAAGACCTGGGAGCCGTTGGTGAGGGCGACGGTCGTCTTCAGTTCGGCCCCGAGGGCGACCACGGGGGCCACCTCCCGGCCGACGTCCACCGGGTAGGGCGCGTAGCCGCGGGCCCGGCGGATGAACTGGAGCAGCGGCTCGTCGAGTTCGGGGTGGTCCGAGAGGCGGACCACCGAGTCGTCGACGCGGATCTCGATGTCGCGGTCGTGGTAGAGGATCACGTCCGCGATCTCGAAGAGCTGCTCCAGGGCCTCCTCGTTGCGGTAGGCGATGGGGTAGCCGGAGATGTTGCCGCTGGTGGCGACGAGCGCTTCGAGCCCGGGCTCGTCCAGGAGCAGGTGGTGGTGGGGCGCCGAGGGCAGCATGATCCCGAGGTTGGGATTGCGCGGGGCCACGGACTCCGGGAGGGAGCCCGCCCGCTTGCGTGCCAGCAGGATGGGGCGGGCCGGCGAGCGCAGGATGTCGATCTCCGCTTCCGAGAGCTCCACCAGGCGCTGCGCCGTTGCGAGGTCGCGGACCATCACCGCGAACGGCTTGGAGTCACGGCGCTTGCGGCTGCGCAGCAGGGCCACGGCCTCCGCGTTGGTGGCGTCCACCACGAGGTGGAAGCCGCCGACGCTCTTCATGGCCGCGATCCCGCCGTCGGCCAGGACCCGGGCGGTCCGCAGGAGCGCCTCGTCCCCTTCGGCCGTGTTCCCCTCGCGGTCCCGGAGCAGCAGCCTGGGGCCGCAGTCCGGGCACGCGTTGGGCTGCGCGTGGTAGCGCCGGTCCATCGGGTCCTCGTACTCGCCCTTGCACTGCGGGCACATGGTGAACGAGGACATGGTGGTCATCGGACGGTCGTACGGAAGGTCCTGGATGATGGAGTACCGGGGCCCGCAGTTGGTGCAGTTGATGAAGGGGTAGCGGTGCCGGCGGTCCTTCGGGTCGCGAAGTTCCGCCTGGCAGTCGCCACATACGTGGGTGTCCGCCGGGAGCAGCGCGGACCGGGCTCCGGTGTGCTCGCTGTGCACGATGGTGAACGGCCCTGCGGGCACGGTGCCCGGAGTCAGTCCCCTGGTCGGCCGGACCTCGTCCACCCGGGCGAGTTCGGGGGCGCGGCCGCGCAGGCCGGCCGCGAACTCCGTGAGGGCGGCGACCGGTCCGGACGCCTCGACCAGCACGCCCTCGGGGTCGTTGCGGACCCAGCCGGAGAGGCCGAGTTCACGGGCCAGCTTGTAGACGAACGGCCGGTAGCCGACGCCCTGGACCACGCCGGTGACGCGGATGCGCCACTCGTCGAACGTCACTGCGTTCTGCTCGGTCTCCGCGGCCTCGGTGGTCGCCGCGATCTGCTCGGTGCTCATGGCGGTCTCCTCGGTCCTTCTCAGCAGAGCCGGGGGAGTTCGGCGCCGAGCAGTTCCTCCAGCTGGGTCTCGCGACCGTCCTTGTCGCGCAGCAGCACCAGGGCCTCGGTGTCCTCGGAGATCTCCCCGATGGTCACCGCGTCCTTGCCGTAGGGCAGGGAGCGCAGGGCCGCCAGCACCTCGGCCTCGGCCGCCGGGTCCACGAACAGGGCCAGGCAGCCCTCGTTGGCGCAGTGGAGCGGGTTGATGCCGAGCATGTCGGCGGCCATCGCCGTCTCGTGCTGGATGGGCAGGTCGTCCTGGGCGACGCGGATGGTGCGGCCGAGCTTGCCGGCGTACTCGTGGAGCACGGCCGTCAGGCCGCCGCGGGTGACGTCGCGCATCGAGCGGACGGCGCCGGGCGCCACGTCCGACAGGACCGTGTCGACGAGGCCGTTGAGCGGCGCGCAGTCGCTGTCCACGCGCTGTTCGAACCCGAGGCCCTCGCGGATGGAGAGCAGGTGCACCGTGTGGTTGCCGATGGGGCCGCTGAGGATCACCTTGTCCCCGGGGCGCACGTCGGTCATGGTGAGCGGCTCGCGCTCGAAGACCCCGACGCCCGCGGTGTTGAGGTAGATCTGGTCGGCCTCGCCCTTGCGGACCACCTTGGTGTCGCCGCCGACGACCTGTACTCCGGCCTCCAGGGCGGTGTCGCGGATGGACTCCAGGACCCGCACCAGCTTGGCGATGGGGAACCCGGTCTCCAGGATCATCCCGAGGGTGAGGTACTTGGGCCGGGCGCCGGCCACGGCCAGGTCGTTGACCGTGCCGCAGACCGCGATCTTCCCGATGTCCCCGTTGCCGAAGAACGGCGGGTCGACCACGAAGCAGTCGGTGGTCATCGCGATGCGGTCGCCCTCGATCTTGAGGATCGCACTGTCCTCCATGATGCCGATGTACGCGTCGCCGAGGGTCGCCGCGATCAGCTGGACCAGGTCCTGGCTCAGCTTCGCGCCGGTGCCGTGGTCGAGGACGATGAATTCGGTGGGATCCACGCTCGTGGTCATGCCGGTTCCTCTCTGGAGTGCGGGGTCGTGGGGAGGGGCGTGGTCACGGGGTCTTGATGTTCTTGCGGGGCAGGCCGCCCTCGGCGTCGAGGACCTTGATGACCTCGGTGGAGTCGCTCACCGTGGCGCAGTAGCCCTCCAGCCAGTCCAGGGCGCGCTGCTTGTCGTCCAGCCGGGCCGAGACGACGCAGTCGGAGGGGACCCAGATGTTGTAGCCGCGGAAGAACGCGTCGGCGGCGGTGGTCTGGACGCATATCTGCGTCTGCATGCCGGTGATCAGGACGGTGTCGACGCCGAGGGCCTGGAGCCGCTCGTGCAGGTCGGTCTCGTAGAAACCGGAGTCCTTGCTCTTCTCCATGACGACGTCCTCGGGGGCGAGGAACGCCTCGATGATGTCGGCGCCGTGGGTGCCGCGCTGGACCGGGAGGTGACCGTCGTAGCGCTCGGCGTTCGGGTCGTCCGGGTCGTTGACCAGCTGGAGGTGGAAGATGTGGTGGCCACGGCTGCGCATCTCGTCGAGGAAGCCGGTGAAGTGCGGGGTCGCGGCCTCGACGGCGGCGACGCGCTCCGGGTTCTTCTCGACCAGTTCGTACTGGAGGTCGTTGGTCAGGACGGCGATCTTGGACATGGCTGTGCCCTTCGGTGAGGTGGTGTGGTGCGCGGGCCCGGCCGGGCGCACGTCGGAGCGCGCCCCGGCGGGTGGGGTCGTGGAGGTGCGGCGGATGCCCGGCCGCCCCGGTACGGAGCTTCGCGGCCGGCGGGTCCCTGCCCCGTCGGCGCACAACGCCGCGGACGGCGGTTCGGGGGAAGGCGCACCGGTCCGGGCGGCCACGAGGGGCCACTGCCGCGCGGGCGCGTCGGCCCGGGGCGTGCCGCGGAGTGCTGTCGGTGCGCGGCCGGCTGCCCTGTCGGGCGACGGCGGTCAGATGGGGCGCGGAGGGTGCCGGAAGGAAGGCTGCGGGAAGGGAGGCTGCGGGAAAGAGAGGTGCGGGAAGTCGGGCCGCGGGAGGAGCCGGCGGAGCGGTGCGTCAGGCTCGGTGCGAGCCGGTCCTGCCGCTACGGGGATCAGCTCGCGACCGCGACCCGGTCGGCCTCGATCTCGTGCAGCCAGGTGCCGGTGGCCTCGAAGTGGGCCTGGATGTCGGCGAGCCGGGCGTGCATGTAGAAGCCGGTGACGGGCCGGCCGTCGGCGCGGGCGTAGTCGGGCAGGCGGCCGTACTCGCGGAAGCCCAGGCGCTGCCAGAGCACCGAGGGGCCGTCGTCGCGGACCTCGAGCGTGATGACGTCGCAGCCCATCTCGCCGACCTTGCGCAGGGCCTCGGCCCAGCCCTCGAGCAGGAACTGCCCGCGGTAGTCCGGGGCGACGACGCAGCGCCGCATCTCGACGATGTGCCGGCGGGCGGGCAGCGGGGCCCGGGCGAGGGTCACCATCCCCACGATGCGGCCGTCGTCGTTGCGGACGTGGAGGAGGTCGACGGCGCCCTTGCGCAGGTCGGCCTCGAAGGCCCGCATCAGGGGCAGACCCTTCTCCAGTCCCACCGGTTCGTAGAAGCCGAGGGTCATCTCCTTGACCGCCACGGCGTCCATCAGCTCGATCATTTCGCGCATGTCCTGTTCGGACAGCTCGCGAGGCCATGAATAGTGCATCGTCTTCCTTGGTGAGTAGACGGGTGGAGCAGCCGGACCCCGGACATCGCGCGCACCGCCCCGTCGGGGCGGTACGGCACATCTGGAACGCAATGCCCGGGATCGCCGGCATGCGGGAGTGTCGGCCCTTCAAACAGCGGGCCGACCGGAGCCGGTCGGTCAGACCGAAGCGGTGGCCTTCGTCTGCAGGTTGGTCTGGACGGCGGCCGCCGGTGCTGCCTGGGTCAGCAGCGAGGGGTCCGCGCCGGCGCCGAGCACGGTGGCGGCGTAGACCTCGACGAAGTACGAGACGAACAGGGAGTTGATCTTGATGAGGTGGTCGACGAAGCGCTCTTCGTCGGCCTCGTCCTTGATCACGCGCATGATCAGGTTCCAGACCATGTCGACGTGGTCGTCGTCGTCGTCCAGGGCCAGGTGGGCACGGGCGCCCTTGGTGTTGGCGGCGCCGACGTGCTGCTCCATGATGTCGAGCCAGTCGGGCTGCGTCTTGCCCGCGATGTACTCCAGGTAGAACCCGCTGATCATCGCGGCCAGCGGACCCTCCGTGGCCATCGTGTAGTAGAAGTAGCCGTTGAGGAGCTCGGTGGCGAAGGTCGGACGGATCGCGTAGATCTCGTCGTCCGTCATGCCGACCTTGTGCAGGTCACCGGCGAACATGCGGTCGTGACGGCCCTCTTCGGCGCCGTACAGGCCCCACTCCTTGCAGAGCTGCGGGTCGCGGGTGGCCCAGTAGTTGGCGATGAGCGGGTCGACGGCGCGCTTGAGACCGATGCGGATCATCGTCTCGACGTTGTGCCGCTTGTACAGCTCGAGGTCGAACTTCTCCTTGTCGAGCATGCCGTCGGCGCCCGCGCTGCGCTCGTAGAAGTCCCGCTCGAACTTCAGCAGGAGCTCGTCGACGCGCTTGCGGAACTCAGGGCGTTGCAGGTTGGAGTACGTGTTGTACGACTTACTACGAGGCATCTCATCCCCAGCCGAGATCGTTGACTACCTGACCCGGACCAGTGGAGGCGGCGAGGTTCGCCGCACCACTCGTCGACGGGGCAAGGAAGACGGTCACCGCGAAAGTTGCCGCAATGGCGATGAGGAAACTCGCTATACGTGGCATGCTTGCCTGCCCCTCAAGATGTCCTGCGGTCCGGATCAGCTTCGGCCTCATCCTGTCCGTTCGACGACATCCGGATCCATCCCTTTCTGGGATCATGTTGCCGCTGGCGAAAACATGACAGGGGGATGAATTGAGCTCAATCAGACAAGTCCATCCTTTTCCCGTGCCCCGGCTCACCCATGCCGGGGACCGTCTCTACCGGTTCGTCACCCAGACACCGGGTACAACATGCGAAACAGCGGCCCGGGCTCTGGACATGGACGCCACGGAGATAGAAGAGGCCGCCGGAGCACTGGAAGCCCTGGGGCTGCTCGGCAAGTGCCCGGTGACGGGGATCTTCACACCCTTCCCGGTGGAGCACGCGCGCATCAAGGTCCTCAATCCGGCGCAGCACAGCCTGAACGAGAACCAGACCCATCTCGACCAACTCCGCGGAGATCTCGATGAGTTAACCCTGAGAACGGCGCACCTGCAGGACGACACCTCACTGGAGGTCATCCCGGGCGTGGGCGACGTGCGCAAGCTCATCGCCGGGCTCGCGGACGGCAGCCGCACCGAGGTGCTGACCTCGCAGCCCGGCGGAGCCCGGGACGAGGAGGTGCTCCAGGAGAGCCTGGAGCGCACCGAACGACTGCTGGAACGCGGCGTGCGGATGCGGACCCTCTACCAGCACACGGCCCGGTTCAGCCCGGCCACTTCCTCCTTCGTGGGGCGGGTGACACCGCTCGGCGCGGAGGTGTGCACGCTCGCCGGCGGCTTTCCGCGCTGCATCATCTTCGACAAGGAAGTGGCGATCATTCCCCTCGCGGACGGATCGCACGGAGCGGCCGTATCGAGAAACAGTCACCTTGTCTCATTTCTTTCGGATGCCTTCGAGCGCGCCTGGAGCGCGGCCGAGAAATTCACCCCGGAAAGCGACCGGCCGGCCCGCGCGGCGATTACCTCCGACATTCAGCAGACCATCGTCTCGCTGCTCATTCAGGGCGAATCGGACAACCGAATAGCCCACGTCGTGGGTATATCGCTGCGTAATTGCCAGCGCCACATCGCGAACATCATGAAGAGCATCGGCGCCCGCAACCGGCTCCACGCCGGATACCTGCTGGGCAAGGAGCCCTTCAACGGCATCTGACCCGCCCGCGGGTCCGGGCCGCCGCAGTGCGGCCCGGACCCGCGGGCGGCCCCCTAGCGGCCCCCCGCCGCAGGGAGCGGATCCGCCGTACCGGTCCGGGTCCCGTTCCCGGTACCGGTCTCGGCCACGGCGGTGGCTGTGGGTGTGGCTGTGGCTGTGGGTGTGGCTGTGGTTCCGGGCGTGGCCGCGGCCACGTGCTGCGGCCGGGGCCTCGGCTTCGAGGGGACCAGCGAGGTCACCGCCACCCCGCCCACCAGCAGGACGGCCGCCACCCAGCGCAGTGCGCTGACTTCCTCCCCCAGCACCAGCGCCGCCGAGCTCATCCCGAAGACGGGCACCAGCAGCGAGAACGGGGCCACCGAGGAGGCGGGATAGGTGCGCAGCAGGTACCCCCACGCACCGAAGCCGAACACCGTGGTGATCCAGGCGAGGTAGACGATGACCCCGACCCCGCTCCAGTCGAGCCCGCGCAGCGCCGCCAGATCCCGGTCGGGTCCCTCGATCAGCAGCGAGAGCACCGCCAGCGGCACCACCGGCACCACGCTCACCCACACCATGAAGTTCAGCGCGTCGGGCGGCGACGCCTTGCGGGTCAGCACGTTGGACACGCCCCAGCACGCCGCGGCCGCGATCACCATCGTGAAGCCCAGGACCGGTCCGGAGGCTCCCCCGTCCACGGCGGCCACGGCGATCCCCGCGAAGGCCACGGCCATGCCCGCGATCCGCAGCCGGCCCGGCCGCTCCTTGAGCACGACCGCCGCGAACACGGCGGTGAACACCGCCTGCGCCTGGAGGACCAGCGAGGACAGTCCGGCCGGCATCCCGTTGGCCATCCCGGAGAACAGCAGCCCGAACTTCGCGATGCCGAGGACCACGCCGACCGCGATCACCCACTTCCAGGCCACCTTGGGCCGGCCGACGAAGAACACCGCCGGGAGGGCCGCGACCAGGAAGCGCAGGGCCGACAGCAGCAGCGGCGGGAAGGTGCCGAGGCCGAACTCGATGACGACGAAGTTGAAACCCCAGACGGCTGCCACGATGACCGCGAGGGCGGTGTGAATGGGTCGCATGATCCGAGCATCGGGTCATCAACCGTTTAGCACCAGCACAGATGTCTTCAGGGTCGGATGTAGCGTTGCTACATCCGGGCTGGCCACGGGCCCCCTAAGCTGCCTGGCATGCTCGACCTCTCCCGGCTCCGCGCCCTGCACGCCGTCTCCGTCCACGGCTCGGTCGGCGCGGCCGCGGCCGCCCTCGGGTACACCCCCTCCGCCGTCTCCCAGCAGATCGCCAAGCTGGAGCGGGAGACCCGCACCACCCTGCTCGAACGCCACGGCCGCGGTGTCGCGCTCACCGAGGAGGCCAAGCTGCTGGCCGCGACGGCCCAGCAGCTGATGGCCATCGCCGAGCAGGCCGAGACCGCGCTGGAGGAGTCCCGCGGCCAGCCCGTGGGCCGACTGCGGGTCGCCGCCTTCGCCTCCGCCGCCCGCGGCCTGCTCCCCGGGGTCCTCGCCGACCTGGCCCACCGTCACCCGGCCCTGGAGGTGCGGCTCACCGAGATCAATCCGCACCTCTCGATGGACCTGGTCTCGCGCGGCGTCACCGACCTGGCCGTCACCCACGACTGGGACATCGCCCCGCTGCCCGCTCCCGAGGGCGTGGAGCAGGCGGTGATCGGGGACGACCGCTGCGACCTCGTGGTGCCGTCCGGGCACCCCTTCACCTCCCGCGCCGTCATCCACCGGTCCGACCTGGGCGGACAGCGCTGGGTGTGCCAGCCCCCGGGCCGGGTCTGCCACGACTGGCTCGTACGGACCCTGCGCACGGCCGGGTTCGAGCCCGACATCACGCACGTCGCCGAGGAGAACCACACCGTCGTCGCACTGGTCGCCGCCGGGCTCGGGGTGGCCGTCGTACCGCGGCTGGGCACCGGGGCGCTGCCGCCGGGCGCGGTGGCCGTACCGCTGGAGCCGGGACCCGTACGCCGGTTGTACGCCCTGTGGCGGACCGGGGCGGCCCGGCGGCCCGCGATCACCGAGACCGTACGGACCCTGCGGGAGCACTGGCCGCAGGTCTCCCCCCGTCCGGGGGACTCCGCGAGTGTCCGTCGCCCGGAAGGCCCAGCCCCGCAGTAGCGTCCGGCGCGTGCCGTACCAAGCCTCCCGCCGGACCCTGCTCACCGCGGCCGCCGTGGCCGCCGTCACCGCCGCGGGGGCCGCCTCCGCCGCCGTGGACCCCTCCCGGTCCCCCGGCGGCCAGCCCACCGACGACCCCCGGCCGGGTGACAGCCCGCCGGGGCGTTCCCGCGCCCGGTTCCTCCCGCGCGCGACCCTGGCCCGGATGAGCCTGGCCGAACTGGTCGGGCAGCTCTTCGTCTCGCGGGCGTACGGGCACTCGGCCACGGACCCCGATCCGCAGGACGCCGAGCAGAACCGGGCGGCGTTCGGGGTGGGCACCGCCGCCGAGCTGGTCTCCCGGTACCACCTCGGCGGGATCGTCTACTTCGGCTGGGCGCACAACACCCGTACCCCGCGCCAGATCGCCGAGCTGTCGGCCGGCCTCCAGCGCGCGGCCGCCGGCTCCGGCGCGGGCGTCCCGCTGCTGCTCTCCACGGATCAGGAGCACGGGGCCGTCGCCCGGGTGGGCAAGCCGGCGACCCTGCTCCCGGGCGCCATGGCGCTGGGGGCCCTGGCCCAGGGATCCCGGGAGCCGGGGGCCGCCGTCTCCGAGGCCTCCACCGCCGAGGCCCGCCGGGCTGCGCGCATCGCGGGCGCCGAGCTGGCGGCCATGGGCATCCGGCACAACTACGCCCCCGTGGCCGACGTGAACGTCGATCCGGCCAACCCGGTCATCGGCGTACGGTCCTTCGGCGCCGACCCGCAGGCCGTGGCGGCCCTGGTCGCCGCCCAGGTCCGCGGTTACCAGGGCGCGGGGGTGGCCGCCACCGTGAAGCACTTCCCCGGGCACGGGGACACCGGGACCGACAGCCACGTCGGGCTGCCGCTGATGCGGCACACCCGCGCGCAGTGGGAGGAGCTGGACGAGCCGCCGTTCCGGGCGGCCGTGGAGGCGGGCGCCGACGTGGTCATGACGGCCCACATCGTCTTCCCCGCCCTCGACCCCTCGGGGGATCCGGCGACCCTCTCGCGGCCCATCGTCACCGGCATCCTGCGCGAACGCCTGGGCTTCCGGGGGGTGGTGGTCACCGACGCCCTCGACATGGCCGGGGTCCGCCAGAAGTACGGGGACGACCGGGTCCCGGTGCTGGCCCTGAAGGCGGGCTGCGACCAGCTGCTGAACCCGCCGGACCTGGGACTGGCGTACCGCAGCGTGCTGGCGGCCGTGGCCTCGGGCGAGCTGACGCGGGCCCGGATCGAGGAGTCGGTGCTGCGGATCCTGGAACTGAAGGCCCGCCGGGGCCTGTTCGACGAGGCCGCACGGCCGGCCGCCGACGCCGCGCGGACGCAGGAGGAGGTGGACGCCGCCGTCGGGATCCCGGCGCACCTGGCGGCCGCCGGGGAGATCGCGGACCGCACGACGACCCTGCTGGCCAATCCGGTGGAGCTGCTGCCGCTGGATCCGGCGGACCGCCCGCTGCTCCTGGTCACCGGGACCGACCCGGTCTCCCCCACGGGGACGACCGGACCCCCCACCGCGGTACTGGCCAGGGAGCTGTCCGCGCTGGGCTGCCGGGCCACGGCGGTGCCGCCCGCCCGCGCGGCGGCGGCCGCCCCCGGGAACGCGGCCGTGCTCGTGTGCACGTACAACGTCCCCGAGGGGGAGAGCCCGCAGCGCGAGCTGGTCACGGAACTGCTGGCCACCGGGGTGCCGGTGGTCCTGGTGGCCGTCCGCAATCCGTACGACCCGGCCCGGCTGCCCGACTGCGCGGCCGAACTGGCCACCTACACCTGGACGGACGTGGAGATGCGGGCGGCGGCCCGGGTGGTCACCGGGACCGTACGGCCCACCGGGCGGCTCCCGGTCCCGGTGCCGGGCCGCTACCCGCTGGGCCACGGCCTGAGGTACTGACCCGCGGCACTACGGCATTACGGCATTACGGCCGCAGCATCGGCTCGCGCTCGATGTCGCGCTGGTCGAGCTGCGCGTCCGGCTTGGCCAGCGGTGCGGCCTTCGCCGTGCCGGTGAGCGCGGTGGCCGGGGCCACACCCGCCCACTGCAGGATCTTCTGGGTGGCCAGCGCCTTCTCGCCCTCCTGGAGCTTGTCCACGTTGGCCCCGTGGTTGGCGCCCGGCGCGATCATCACGTAGCTGTCGCGCACCCCGTAGCCGAGGTGGAACTGCTCGGCACCCCACGGGTCGTTCTGGCCGTAGACGAACAGCATCTGGTTCGCGTTGTTCTTGACCCAGGTGTCCACGTCCCGCATCGCTCCCGGCTGGAAGGTCATCGGGATGTCGCGGGGCACGAAGCTGCGCGGCGGCTGGTAGCCGTAGCGGCTCAGGTTGCCCAGGTGGGGCTGCTTGATGTCGGGCGAACCGAGCTGCGTGCCCGCCTGGTAGTAGTACGGCGTGTACGTCTCCAGGCCCTGGTCGGCGTAGGCCGAGAAACCGGAGATCGTGTCGACCGTGTCCCAGATCTCCTGGTCGGTCGCCGTGGCGGCGGCCGGGATGGTGGCGCAGTCGGCGAGCAGGCTGTACTGCCAGAAGGCCCACACGTAGTCGAGCACGACGGCCTCGTAGGCCTTGTCGAGGTTGCCGACGGTGGTGAAGGTCCAGCCGTTCTCGACGGCCGCGGTGGCGTACTTGGCCTCCAGCGGGACGCGGCGCACGAGCGCCTCGCGCTGCACCGCGTTCAGCTTGTCGCGGCACTCCTTGGTGCCGACCTTGGCGAAGAACCGGTCGTAGGCCGAGTCCTCGTTGTTCACCACGTCGTTGGGGGCGACGTAGGCGACGACGCCGTCCATGTCGCGCGGGTAGAAGCGCTCGAAGTAGGTGGCCGTCATGCCGCCCTTGCTGCCGCCCGTGGCGAGCCAGTTCTTCTTGTAGACCTTCTTCAGGGCGGTGAAGAGCCGGTGCTGGTCACTGGCGGCCTGCCAGATGTCCAGGTTGGCCCAGTTGGCCGGATCGGGCCGGGAGGGGGTGAAGAAGCGGTACTCCAGGGACACCTGGTTGCCGTCGACTATCGTCGTCGGCTCACTGCGGCGCGGGCTGGTGTTGACGTTGTAGCCGGAGGTGAAGAACACCGTCGGCCGCGAGACGTCCTTGTGCAGCAGGGTCAGGCGCTGCTTGAAGGTGCCCTTCCACGGCGCGCGGTGGTCGACCGGCTGCTCGTAGTTCAGTACGAAGAAGCGGTAGCCGGGGTACGGCTTCTCCTCGATCAGGCTCATCCCCGGGATCGAGAGGATCTGGTCCTTGATGTCCTGCGTGGCGGCGGTGGCATCCGTGGCGGCGGCCGGCTCCGCGGCGGTGGCCGCTTGTGCCGTGGAACCCACCGCGCCCATGGTGCCGATGAGCACCACGAGCGACAGCAGCCATCCGAGCGTCTTGCGCATTCACCCTCCCCTTGAGTTCACTTCGGTCGCCGTGAACCTAGCCGGGGGAACACACGGCTGAACAGACCTAGTTGGGCCGCTCCATCAGCACAGAATCCAGCCGGAATCAACGGATCCGGCCCCCACGCTCCCCTTTACATACACGCAGCGGTTGATCGCGTGGGCGCCGACGGGTCCGGCGTACTGGGTGAATTGCCCCGAATCGCGCACCGGGTAGCCGCCGCGCGGCTGGATGCTCACCGACATCGGACGCCGCACACCGGGACGGTGGGCGACCGCCACGGCGCAGGCGCGGTCGCGGGTCTTGTACACGCGCACCTCACCCGTGGAGAACGGCAGCGTCCGCACCAGCTGCCCCGCACAGCCCCCGGCCGCCGCCTGCGCGGGCTGCGCGGCCAGCAGCCCGGCCGCGCCGAGCCACAGTGCCGCCGCACACATCCCCAGCCGGGCAGCCCACCGGCCGGTTCCGTTCCGCGCCTTCATCACCAGGTCCCCCATCGGTCGTACGTACCACGTGCGTACGCACGTACGACGCCCGATGCCCCCGAAAGGTTGCCGCGGACGGGAGAACTCAGGGGGCCGGGACCGCCGCCGCGCACCCCAGCCCGTGGTCGAAGACCGACTCCCGGGGGCGGACCAGGGTGGCGACCGCGATGGACTGGAGGTGGGTGGTGCGCACGGCGGGCTGGTTGGCCTCGCCGAAGATGCCGCCCGTGGCGCCCGTGCCGCCGTTGTACGGGAGCACCGGCAGGCAGCCGATGTGCGAATCGTTGACCTTCAGCATGCCGCCGTTGACCACCTCCTCGCAGAACCGCTCCACGACCCGCTCGTCCCGGGTCCACAGGGAGTTGCGCAGTCCGTAGCGGTTGGCGTTGAGGAAGCCGATGGCCTCGCCGAGGCCGGCCGGCGCCTCGGGCACGACCACGCACAGCAGCGGGAAGAAGGTCTCCTCGCGGAAGGCGCGCAGCCGGGCCGCGGCGGCCAGCCCGTCCACCCGCACGACCGCCGGGCGGATGAACGGCCCCTGCGCCGCGGGCACGTCGTCCACGTCCACGAACTCCCCGCCGCACAGCAGTTCCCCGCCGGCCGCCAGCACCTCGTCGAGGAACTCGGTGAACTCCGCCCGCTTGACCACCGGGCTCAGCACGGTGTCCGGATCCTCCGGCGGCCCCGGCCGGATCTCCCGCACCCGCTCCACCACCTCCTTCAGCAGCCGGTCGGCGACCTCGGGGTGGACGATGGCGAACTTCGGGGTCATGCAGATCTGCCCGGAGCCGTAGTACCGCTCGCACAGGGCCCGCGCGGCCAGATCGGCCTCCGCGTCGTGCCACACCAGTACGCCGTCGTTGCCGGACAGCTCCAGTACGGGTTTCTTCCCGGCGGCCACGCACTCCCGCTCCAGCTTGAGGCCCTGCTCGGAGCCGCCGAAGAAGACGAGGTCGTCGCAGTCGGGGCTGTCCAGCCACTGGCGCACCGCGGCGCGGGCGTGCGTGGAGACCACGTTCAGGGTGCCGGGCGGGGCGCCGAGCCGCTCCAGGAGCGGGGCCACGATCTCCCGGTAGACGAAGCTGACGCCCAGCGGGGCGGTCGGCGGCGCGTTGACGACCAGGCTGTTGCCGGCGGCGAGCGCCATCGCCCCGTAGAAGGAGTTCGAGGTGGGGGCGTTGCGCGGCGGGCTCAGGCACACCACCCCGTCCGGCTTGCGCACCATGCGGATCCGCCGGCCCGCCGCGGTCCGCTCGGGCTCCCGCAGCCGCCCGGTGAAGTCGGCGACGGAGTCCGGGTGGAAGGAGGCGGCCACCGAGGCGAGCTCCCAGGCGGCCAGCCGGACGGGATGCCCCTCGGCGACCAGCAGTCCGGCCAGTTCCGCGCGCCGCTCGACGACGGCCCGGTGGACCCCGTGCAGCAGCTCCAGCCGGTCGGCGAGCGGGACCCGGGCCCACGCGGGCTGGGCGGCACGGGCGGCGGCCAGCGCGCGCAGGCCCTGCTCCGGGGTGGACATGGCGACGCGGCCGGCCAGCAGGCGCTCGTCGTGGGGCAGGTCCTCGCCGCGTTCCAGCCGGGCCTTGAGCCCGAGCACCTCGAACGGCTCGCGCAGGAGTTGACCCACCCGGGGCCAGTAGACCCAACGGGTGCCGGGTTCGGCCACGCCGTTGACCCATACCTCGTAAGAGTGCATCCACAACTTCCTAGCCGGAGAACGGGAGTTCACGATCAAGAAGGAGATTACGGTAGGTGAGCGCAAGACCCCGCACCGTAGCCGTGAAAGGCAACTGAAATGACGAACGACCTGCTCGACCGCAAGCTGGACCGCGCCTTCACGCACCTGGACGTCAACGAGGACCGGGTGATCGACGAGCACGACATCATCGGGCTCGGTTCCCGCCTGCTGTCGGCCCTCGGCGAGCCGGCCACCTCCCCCAAGGCGACCCAGGTGATGGGCGGGCTCGTAGACTTCTGGCAGGAGCTCTTCACCGAGCTGGACCTGGACCGGGACGGCAAGGTCACGCCGGAGGAGTACAAGCAGGGCATGACCCGCCTCTACTCCGAGGACGGCGGCCAGGCGTACGACAAGTCGTTCCGGCCGATGGTCCAGGCGATGCTCCTGGTCGCCGACTCGGACGGCGACGGGCGCATCAGCGCCGAGGAGTTCCACAAGGCCCAGCTCGCCTTCGACACGAAGCTGGGCCGCGAGGACGCCGACGCGCTCTTCGCCCGGATCGACCTGAACCACGACGGGTTCCTGTCGGTGGACGAACTCCTCGGTGCGGTGCGCGAGTACTACACCGGCACCGAGGAGGACGCCCCCGGGAACCTGCTGTTCGGCGAGCTCTGAGCCCTCGGCCGTTCCCCGGGCCGCTCAGGCCGCGGCGGCCGGCTCGTCCTCTCCGACGAAGGTGCGCCACAGCTCCGCGTACCGGCCGCCGCGGGCCAGCAGTTCGGCGTGGGTGCCGTCCTCCGCCACCCGGCCGCGGGCCATGACCACGACCCGGTCGGCGCGTGCGGCGGTCGTCAGCCGGTGCGCCACCACCAGGGTGGTGCGCTTGCCGGCGAGCCGGTCGGTGGCCTGGTTGACCAGGGCCTCGGTGGCCAGGTCGAGGGCGGCGGTGGCCTCGTCGAGCAGCAGCACGTCGGGGTCGACGAGCTCGGCGCGGGCCAGCGCGATCAGCTGGCGCTGGCCCGCCGAGAGGTTGCGGCCGCGTTCGGTGACCGTGTGCAGGTAGCCGCCGTCGAGGGTGGCGATCATCCCGTGGGCGCCGACCGCGTGCGCGGCGGCCTCCACCTCGGCGTCGCTGGCCCCGGGCCGGCCGTAGGCGATGGCGTCGCGGACCGTCCCCGGGAAGAGGTACGGCTCCTGCGGGACCACCCCCAGCCGGTGGCGGTAGCCCGTCAGGTCCAGCTCGCGCAGGTCCACCCCGTCGGCGGTGACCCGGCCGGAGGTCGGATCGTAGAACCGGGCCACCATCTTGACCAGCGTGGACTTTCCGGCGCCGGTCTCGCCGACGAAGGCTACGGTCTGCCCGGCGGGGATGCGCAGGTCGATTCCGGCCAGGGCCGGCTCCTTCTCCCCGCGCTCCTCGGCGGTGCCGTACCCGAAGTGGACCCCCTCGAAGGCGATCTCGCCGCGCAGCCCGGGCACCGCACGGGGCTCGGCCGGGCGGGGGGTGCTGGTGGGCTCGCGCAGCAGGCCCTGGATCCGGCCGAGGGAGACGGTGGCCTGCTGGTAGCCGTCGAATACCTGGGAGAGCTGCTGCACCGGGGCGAAGAACAGGTCGATGTAGAGCAGGTACGCGACCAGCGCGCCGGTGGTGAGCGTGCCGGCCTCCACCCGGTTCGCACCGACGATCAGCACGGAGGCCGCGGCCCCGGAGGACAGCAGCTGCACGAAGGGGAAGTAGACGGATATCAGCCACTGCCCGCGGACCCGGGCCTGCCGGTAGGAGTCGCTGCGCTCGGCGAACCGGGCGGCTCCCGCACGCTGGCGGCGGAAGGCCTGGACGATGCGCAGCCCGGCCACGGACTCCTGGAGGTCGGCGTTGACCAGGCCGACCCGGTCCCGGGCGAGCTCGTACGCGGCCACCGACCTGCGGCGGAAGACGATCGTGCCGAGGATCAGCAGGGGCAGGGTGGCGAAGACGATCAGGGCGAGCCCGACGTCGAGCACGACCAGCGCGATCAGGATCCCGAAGAAGGTGAAGACGGAGACGACGGCGGTGACGAGCCCGGTCTGCAGGAAACTGGACAGGGCGTCCACGTCGGTGGTCATCCGGGTCATGATCTTGCCGGTCAGCTCGCGCTCGTAGTAGTCGAGGCCGAGGCGCTGGAGCTGCGCGAAGATCTTGACGCGCAGGGCGTAGAGCACGCGCTCGCCGGTACGGCCGGTCATCCGGGTCTCGGCGAACTGCGCGGCCCACTGGACCACGACCACGCCCAGTGCGAGCAGGGACGCCACCCAGACGGCGCCGAGGGCGGCCGCTTCGACTCCCTCGTCGATGCCGTTCCGGATCAGGATCGGCAGCAGCAGCCCGGAGCCCGCGTCGAGGGCGACGAGGCCGAGGGATATCGCGAGCGGAGCCCAGAACCCGCGCAGCAGGCGGCGCAGGTTGTAGCTGTCCTCGGCGGACTCGGCGCGGGTCTCGTCCACGTCGGGGGTGTCGTCGGCGGGCGGCAGCGCGGCCACCTGCGCGAGCAGTTCGGGGGTGGCGGGCATGCCGGCGGGGGCGGTGGTCTTCTCGTCCGCCTCCTCCTGGCGCTGCCAGAGCTCGGGGGTGATCCCGCCGGCCACCCGGCGCTTGGCGTTGACGGGCTCGGAGTCGATCTCGGCCTCGAGCTCGATGCCCCGCTCGATGTCGCGGTCGAGCTCCCGCTCGAACTCGCCCATCGCCGGCGCCTCGGGCGTGCGCGGCGAGCCGGCGCCCAGCGCGTCCGGGTCGGTCAGCAGCCGCCGGTAGAGGGCGGAGCGGCGCTCCAGCTCCTCGTGCGTGCCGATGTCGGAGAGCCGCCCCTGGTCCAGCACGGCGATCCGGTCGGCGAGCGCGAGCGTGGAGCGGCGGTGCGCGATGAGCAGGGTGGTGCGGCCGGCCATGACGGCCCGCAGCGCCTCGTGGATCTCGTGCTCGACGCGGGCGTCGACGGCAGAGGTCGCGTCGTCCAGGAGCAGTAGGCGGGGGTCGGTGAGGATGGCGCGGGCGAGCGCGATGCGCTGGCGCTGGCCGCCGGAGAGGGTCAGGCCCTGCTCGCCGACCTTGGTGTCGTACCCGGCGGGAAGGGCGGTGATGAACCCTTCGGCCTGGGCTGCGCGGGCGGCGGCCAGGACCTCTTCGTCGGTGGCGCCGGGGTGTCCGTAGGCGATGTTGGCGCGGATGGTGTCGGAGAAGAGGAAGGAGTCCTCGGGGACCAGCCCGATCGCGTCGCGCAGGGAGTCGTAGGTCAGCTCGCGCACGTCGTGGCCGCCGACCCGGACGGCGCCGCGGTCGGCGTCGTAGAAGCGCGGCAGGAGCAGCGAAACGGTGGACTTGCCGCTGCCGGAGGAGCCGACGAGGGCGACGGTCTCGCCTTCGGCGATCGAGAGGCTGAACCCGTCGAGCACGGGCCGCTCCGGGTCGTACCCGAAGCGCACGTCCTCGAACTCGACGGTGGCGGGCGCGTCGGCGGGAAGCTCGCCGCTCCCCTCCCGGATCACCGGCTCGGTGTCGATGAGCTCGAAGACCCGTTCCACGCCGGCCCGGGCCTGCTGGCCCACGGTGAGCACCATGGCGAGCATGCGGACGGGTCCGACGAGCTGGGCGAGGTAGGTCGAGAAGGCGACGAAGGTACCGAGGGTCACCTGCCCCTTGGTGGCCATCCAGCCGCCGAGGGCCAGCATGGCGACCTGCCCGAGGGCGGGGACGGCCTGCAGGGCGGGGGTGTAGCGGGAGTTCAGCCGGATGCCGCGCATCCGCCCGGCGAACAGCCGCCGGCCGGCGTCGCGGAGCTTGCCGGTCTCCTGGTCCTCCTGGCCGAAGCCCTTGACCACGCGGACGCCGGTGACGGCCCCGTCGACGACGGTGGCGACGGCGGCGGCCTGGCTCTGGGCGTACCAGGTGGCGGGGAAGAGCTTCTTGCGGCTGCGCTTGGCGATGAACCAGAGGGCGGGGGCCATGAGCAGTGCGACGAGGGTCAGCAGCGGCGAGAGCCACAGCATGATCCCCAGGGATATCCCGAAGAGCAGGAAGTTCCCGATGGTCATGGGCAGCATGAAGAGCAGGCCCTGGATGAGCTGCAGGTCGCTGGTCGCCCGTCCGACGACCTGTCCGGTGGACAGCTCGTCCTGGCGGCGCCCGTCGAGCCGGGCGATGGTGTCGTACATGTCGGTGCGCAGGTCGTGCTGCACGTCGAGGGCGAGGCGGCCGCCGTAGTACCGGCGTATGTAGGTGAGCACGTACACGAGCACGGCCGCGCCTATGAGCATCCCGGCCCAGGGCCCCATGGGCTTGGTCTTGCCCCCGATGACGTCGTCGAGGATCACCTTGGTGACCAGCGGCACGAGCGCCATGACGGCCATGCCGCCGAGCGAGGAGCCGAGCGCGAGCAGCACATTGACCTTGTAGCGCCAGGTGTAGGCGGCGAGCCGCCTCCCCCACCCCTGTTTGTCCCCAGCCGCCGTTCCCGTCGCCGTGGCCACGTACTGCCTCCCCGTTCGTCCTGCCCTACCGCAAGCGCCAACGCTCCGACCGGCGGATTTCATCCCGCCGCAACAATCGAACGGGTTTACGCGCAGCTGGGCGAGGCGGCCGTGGCCATCCGGGGTAGATGGTTCCGGGGCGCGCGAACTCAGCGGCGGTAGGCGGCCTTGTCCAGCAGAAGGTCGAAGTCGCCGCGCTCCCCCATGGCCACGAGCTCGTCCAGCGCCCGCAGCCTCTGGAGCCGGCGCTCGGCCTCGGCCCGGACTTCGTCGTCGTCTTCCACATGCGCCTCCTACGGGGCGTCGAACTCGTACTCCAGGACGTACGCGGAGGCGTCGAGGACCATCTCGTTGACCTCGACGACCCGGCCGTCGGCGGCGAAGGCGGTACGGACGACCAGCACGACGGGGGTCCCGGCGGCCAGCCCGAGGCTCGCGGCCTCCTCCGTGTTGGGCATCCGCGAGCGGACCTCCTCGCGGAAGCGGGCGGGCTTGTGGCCGAGCTCGGCGAGGCGGGCGTAGATGCCGCCGGGGCCGGTGTCCGGCTCCGTGATGGGAGTGCCCGCCACGAGGGCGGCGTCGAGGTAGGAGGTCGCGTGCATGACGGGCTTGCCGTCGAGGAGGAACCTGCGGCGGCGGACGCAGGCCGCTGAGCCGCTCGGGAGCCCGAGCACGGCGGCGACCGCGTCGGGCGCCGGTTCCTCGGAAACCCCGAGGAACTCGACCTCGGGGTCATGCCCCCTACCTTCTGCGGCCCAGATGGACCCTCCCGCGCCCCAGACCTCGACGGCCAGCCGTTGGATGCCTCTCCGCCGGATCCCGACCCGGAATTCACGTACGAAGACCCCGGCACCCTTGCGCGCCTCGGCCAGCCCTTCGGCCTGCAGAACGCCGAATGCCTGCCTGGCCGTCATCCGGGCGACGCCGTAAGTGGCCATGAGGTCGCTCTCGCCGGGCAGACGGTCGCCGGGCCCGTACTCGCCTGCTGCGATGGCGTCCTTCAGCGCGGCGGCAATGCGCAGGTACTTGGGCTGCCGTGCGGCGCCGTTACTCGGCATGCGGTCCTCCCCGATCATCTGCCGACAGCCTAGGGGCGCATCGGAACCGGAGATGCCGCCTGCCCGTACAACACACGCCAGCATCGAACATATCTAGATACCCCTTGACCGGGATCACGGAGGCCGCTTCACTTTTCTTAGGTATCTAGATAGGTGAGGCCTCATGACATTGCCCTGCACCGACGAGATGTTCTGGATCGTTCCCCGCAGCCTCCGCGCGCCCGGCCGGGCCCGAGCACTCGTGCGCAAGCAACTCACCGAATGGGGCGTAGACCCGGAGCCCGCCGAAACGGCGGAGCTGCTGCTCTCCGAGCTGGTCACCAACGCCGTACGGCACGCCCGTGCCCCGCAGGGCCGGGACATCGGGGTCCGGATCGCCCGGTACGACGGGGTGCTGCGCGTGGAGGTGGCCGATGCAGGAGACCCCGTCGAGCTGACCCCGCGGGCCGCCACCGCGTGGGACGAGTCGGGCCGCGGGCTCACCATCGTCGCCGCGCTCGCCGTGCGGTGGGGGCAGTGCCCCCGGCGGCACGGGATCGGGAAGGCCGTGTGGGCCGAGGTCAGAGGTGGGTCGGGGCGAACATCTTGAGGGTGGTCGGGAGGACCAGGACCGAGGGGCCCGGGGTGGACAGGGACTTCTTCAGGTCCTCGCGGAGGGACTGCGGGGTGGTGGTGGCCGCCGGGATGCCGAAGGAGGCGGCCAGGGCCACGAAGTCGGGGCGGGTCAGGGTGGTGCCCGTCTCGCAGCCGTACTCGCGCAGGATGCCGTAGCCGCCGTCGTCCACGATCAGCCAGGTGACGTCCAGGTCGTGCTGGCGGGCGGTGGCCAGGTCCGCGATCGAGTACATCGCGCCGCCGTCGCCGGAGACCGCGAGGACCGGGGTGTCCGGCTCCGCCACGGCCGCGCCGAGTGCCGCCGGGAAGGCGTAGCCGAGGCCGCCCGCGCCCTGGGCCGAGTGCATGGTGTTCGGGTGCTTGGCGTCGAAGGCGGACCAGGCCCAGTAGGACAGGATCGTCATGTCCCAGAAGGACGGGGAGCGGGGCGGGAGCGCCGACCTGATCGAGGTCAGGAGCTGCTGCTCCAGGGTCAGGTCCTGGGCGGCCAGGCGGGCCGCGATGTCGGCGAGGAGCAGACGCACGCGCTCCGGCGCACCGGGGTCCTCGCGCTCGGCGACCGTTTCGAGGAGGGCCTGCAGGGCGAGCCGGGCGTCCGCGTGGATGCCGAGGGCCGCGTGGTTGGACTCCAGCTTGCCCAGGTCCGCCTCGATCTGGACGACCCGGCCCTCCGGGAAGAACGTGTGGTAGTTCGAGGACAGTTCGCCCAGGCCCGAGCCGACCACCAGCAGGACGTCCGCGTCCTCCAGGAAGTCCGTCATGTGGCGGTCCTCCAGCCAGGACTGGAGGGAGAGCGGGTGGGTCCAGGGGAAGGCGCCCTTGCCGCCGAAGGTGGTGACGACGGGGGCGTTGAGTCGTTCCGCCAGCTGCTTGAGCTTGCCGGCCGCGTCCGAGCGGATGACTCCGCCGCCCGCGATGATCACCGGACGTTCGGCGTTCTCCAGCCAGTGCGCGGCCAGCGCCGTGAGCTCCGGGCGCGGGGCCAGCTCGTGCGGGGTCGCGTCCATGCCCGTGACCTGGGGGATGACGGTCTCCGCGCGCAGCACGTCCTCGGGGATCTCCACCCACACCGGGCCGTGCGGGGCGCTCAGCGCCGATTCCCAGGCCTCCGCGATGACCGAGGGGATCTGGGAGGGGGTCCGGGCCGTGTGGACGGACTTGACCACGTCGCGGAAGGAGGCCGCCTGGTCCCGCAGCTCGTGCAGGTGGCCGCGCCGGCCGCCGCCCAGGCCCGGGGTCGGGACCTGGGAGGAGATCGCCAGGACGGGGGCGGAGGCCGCCGCCGCCTCGGCGAGGGCGGGCAGCGCCATGAGCGCGCCCGGGCCGGTGGACAGGAGGAGCGGGACCGCCTCGCCCGTCATCCGGCCGTACGCGTCGGCCGCGAAGGCCGCGTTGTTCTCCGTACGCAGTCCCACGAGGCGGAGGTCGGAGCGGCCGACGGCGTCGAAGAGGGCGAGGGCGTGCTGGCCCGGCAGTCCGAAGACGGTGGTGGCGCCGAACGAGCGCAGCGTCTCCACGACCAGGTCCCCGCCCGTCCGCCCCGGTGGCGGCGCGAGCGCGGCCGCCTTCTGGGCTTCGGTGGGACGGAGTACCAGGTCGTGGTCGTGCGTCACTTCTTCTACTTGCCCTTCGCCTGCGCGATCTGACGGCTCATGATCGTGGTCAGCTCGTACGCGGTGTGCGAGGCCGCGACCGAGGTGATCTCCGCGTGATCGTACGCCGGGGCGACCTCGACCACGTCGGCGGAAACGAGGTTGCAGGAGGACAGCCCGCGGATGATCTCCAGCAGCTCGCGGGAGGTCATGCCGCCGGCCTCCGGCGTGCCCGTGCCGGGCGCGTGCGCCGGGTCCAGCACGTCGATGTCGATCGAGATGTAGAGGGGACGGTCGCCGATGCGCTGGCGCAGCTGGTCGGCGACCTCGTCGGCGCCGCGGCGGTAGACGTCGGCCGAGGTGACGATGCCGAAGCCCATCTTGGCGTCGTCGTCCAGGTCCTGCTTGCCGTACAGCGGGCCGCGCGTGCCGACGTGGGACAGCGCCTCGGTGTCGAGGATGCCCTCCTCCACGGCGCGGCGGAACGGCGTGCCGTGCGTGTACTCGGCGCCGAAGTAGGTGTCCCAGGTGTCCAGGTGGGCGTCGAAGTGCAGGAGCGCGACCGGGCCGTGCTTCTTGGCCACCGAGCGCAGGAGGGGGAGCGCGATGGTGTGGTCGCCGCCGAGGGTCATCAGGCGGGAGCCGTTGCCGATCAGCTCGTCGGCCGCGGCCTCGATCGTGTCGACGGCCTCGTTGATGTTGAAGGGGTTCGCGGCGATGTCACCGGCGTCGGCGACCTGGGCGAGCGCGAACGGGGAGGCGTCCTGCGCCGGGTTGTACGGGCGCAGCAGGCGCGAGGCCTCGCGGATGGCGTTGCCGCCGAAGCGGGCGCCGGGGCGGTAGGAGACACCGGAGTCGAACGGCACGCCGACGACGGCCACGTCCGCCTTGCCGCCGACCTCGTCCAGGCGGGGCAGCCGGGCGAAGGTGGCGGGGCCCGCGTAGCGCGGGATGCGGGAGGAGTCGACGGGTCCGCGCGGCTGCGTGCTCATGGGGGTGCCTTCCGGGGAGGTGTGCGGTGCGGTCCTTCGAGCGTAAACGGACACTCCGGGAGTACGGAGTGTACGTTTCATCCACCACGCCGCCCCGATGTGTACGGAGTATCCATGGAGGCCCCTCCCACCCCGCCGGTGCCGCTGGGCAGGCTCCTCGCCGACCGCGAGCTGGGGCTGCGCCACCTGGCCGGCCCCGCCGAGGGCGAGGTGCACGGCGTCCACGCCTCCGAGATGGCGGACCCCTCCCCGTATCTGCTGGGCGGCGAACTCCTCCTGACGGCGGGCGCGGGCCTCGGCCTCGCGGGCGCGGACCCGGCGGGGGGAGGACCGGGCGGGGCGGAGAGCGGCGGTCCGGCGCCCGGCGGGGCCGAACGCGGTGGCGCGGAGCAAGGTGACACCGGTGCCGGGCCGTACGTGGCCCGGCTGGTCCGGGCCGGGGTCGGCGCCCTCGGCTTCGGGGTGACCCCGGTGCACGAGACCGTGCCGGGTTCCCTCGTCGAGGCCTGCGACCGGTTCGGGCTGCCCCTGGTCGAGGTGCCGCCCGGGACCCCGTTCACGGCGGTCGGCCGGAGCGTCTGGCGGCTGATGGCGCGGGCCCGCACAGCGGAGCTCCGCCGGGTCACCGAAGCCCAGCAGTCCCTGGCGGCGGCCGCCGCCCGCCCGGACCCGGTCCCGGCGGTCCTGCGCCGCCTGGCCACCACCCTGGGCGGCTGGGCCGCCCTCCTGCCCACACCCCCGCCGGAGCCCGCGGAAGCGGGGACCCCGGGGGCGGGGGCCGGGGCCGTTGCACCCGCCCCCGGCGCCCCCGCCCCCGGCGCCTCCGCCGGTTCCGTGCCCGGTGGCGGGGTGCTCGACGCGGTCGGGGGGCTCGTCCGGCGGGTGGCGGCCGGGGGCGCCGCCACCGCGACGGGGGCGCACGGCGGGGTCCACCTCGGCGTCCACGCCCTCGGCGACGGGTGGGTCCTCGTGCTCGCGACCCCGGCGCGGGCTCCCGGGGACCACACCATCGCCTCGGTGGCGGCCGTCCTGCTGACGCTGCTCACCGCCCACCGCCCGGCCGGGGCGGAGGCGGCCCTGACCGGGCTGCTGCTCGGCGGGGATCCGGGCGGGGCGCTGGGCCCCGGGCCCTGGTACGCCGTCCACGCCCGCGGCTCCGGGGACCCGCGGGCCCTGGCGGCCGCGCTGGGCACCGTACTGCTGGACCCGCGCGAGGACCGCGTACGCCTGCTCACCGACCGGGATCCCGCCCCGCAGCCCGGCTGGCGGCTCGGGGTGAGCGCCCCGGCCGGGCCCGGGGGGCTGCCCGGCGCCGACGCGCAGGCCGGGCGGGCCCTGGAGCGCGCCGAGGCGGCCCGTACCCCGCTGGCCCGGCACCGGGACCCCGGCTTCGCGGGCCTCATCGGCGAAGCCGAGGCCCGCGCCCACGCCGAGGCCCTGCTCGGCCCCCTCTCCCCCGCCCTGCGGGACACCCTGCGCGCCTGGCTGGCCCACCACGGCAGCTGGGACCGCACCGCGGCCGCCCTCGGCGTCCACCGCAACACCGTCCGCCAGCGCATCGCCCGCGCCGCCGGCCTGCTGGGCTCCGACCTGGACGACCCGGACGCCCGGATGGAGCTGTGGTTCGCCCTCCGGCACGCCGGACCGGCCGCACGCATCTGAAGGGCGAGTCGCGGTGCGCCACCGCCGGGGCCACGCTTGGGACATGAACCCGCCGGACAGCTCCCCGGAGCCACAGGGCTGGGGACCGCGCCCGCCCGAGGGCCCGCCGCCCCGGGGCGCACCCCCGCAGCCAGCACCACCCTCGCACCCCTACGCGCCCCGGCCGCCCGCACGAAGGCGTCGCCGCTGGCCGTGGGTGGTGCTCGGCCTGGTCCTGCTGCTGCTCGGCGGGTGCGCCGCCCTCTTCGCCGTCTTCGTCAACGAGGTGGCCGAGGAAGCCGGACCGCCCGCCCGCATCACCTACGCGGCGACCGGAACCGCCCCGCGCGCGACCGTCTCCTACTCGACCTGGCGCGACGGGAGGGCCTCCTCCAGCCAGATCGGTGACCAGCCCCTGCCCTGGACCAAGGCGATCACCACGAAGGGCTTCGCCAAAGGCGGCTCGCTCGTCGTCACGCTCGGCGCCGACGGCGGCACGGCCACCTGCTCGGTGACGGTGGACGACTCCCCGCCGGTCACGGCGACGGCCAGCGGCCCCTTCGCCTCCGCGGTCTGCGAGGGGTTCTGACGCAGTGCCCCACCTCACTCTGGACAGGAGAGACAACTCGCCGGTAACTTAATCTGAGCAAGCGCTTAGGCATTAAGCGGCGGACCGCCGCGACCGAAGGGAGCCGGCCGTGCGCCGTACCGTTTTTGACGAGGACCACGAGGCGTTCCGCGAGACCATTCGCGCCTTCATCGAGGCCGAGGTCGTCCCGGTCTACGACGAGTGGTTCGCGGCCGGCCAGGCCCCGCGCGAGTTCTACTACAAGCTCGGCGAGCTGGGCGTCTTCGGCATCAACGTCCCCGAGGAGTTCGGCGGCGCGGGCCTGGACACCCACAAGTTCGAGGCCGTCCTCTACGAAGAGACCTCCCGTGCGGGCGTCAACTTCGGCGGCTCCGGCGTGCACGTGCTGCTCGCCCTGCCCTACATCAAGATGCTGGCCGACGACGAGCAGAAGAAGCGCTACCTGCCGAAGTTCGTCACCGGCGAGGAGATGTGGGCGCTCGCCATGACCGAGCCGGGCACCGGCTCCGACGTCGCGGGCATGAAGACCACCGCCAAGCTCTCCGAGGACGGCACGCACTACGTCCTCAACGGCTCCAAGACCTTCATCACGGGCGGCGTGCACGCCGACCGCGTGATCGTCTGCGCCCGCACCTCCGCCCCGCGCGAGGACGACCGCCGCTTCGGCATCTCCCTCTTCGCCGTGGACACCAAGTCCGAGGGCTACTCCATCGGCCGCAAGCTGGACAAGCTCGGCCTGCGCACCTCCGACACCGCCGAGCTGGCGTTCGTCGACGTGAAGGTCCCGGTCGAGGACCTGATGGGCGAGGAGAACAAGGGCTTCCACTACCTCGGCGCCAACCTGCCCTCCGAGCGCTGGGGCATCGCCTTCGGCGCGTACGCGCAGGCCAAGGCCGCCATCCGGTTCGCCCAGCAGTACGTGACGGACCGCACCGTCTTCGGGAAGCCCGTCGCGCACTTCCAGAACACCAAGTTCGAACTGGCCGCCTGCCAGGCCGAGGTGGACGCCGCCGAGGCCGTCGCCGACCGCGCCCTGGAAGCCCTGGACGCCGGTGAGCTCACCCCCGCCGAGGCCGCGTCCGCGAAGCTGTTCTGCACCGAGGTCGCGCACCGCGTCATCGACAAGTGCCTCCAGCTGCACGGCGGCTACGGCTACATGAACGAGTACCCGATCGCCCGCCTGTACGCCGACAACCGCGTGAACCGCATCTACGGCGGCACCAGCGAGGTCATGAAGTCCATCATCGCCAAGTCCATGGGTCTGTAAGCAGCAGGCGACTTACGCTTACCCACCATGAACGAGGCACTGACGACCCTCCTCGAACTGCTCGACCTGGAGCAGATCGAGGAGAACATCTTCCGCGGTACCAGCCGTTCGGCGCTGGTACCGCGGGTCTTCGGCGGCCAGGTCGCGGCCCAGGCCCTGGTCGCGGCCGGCCGCACGGTGCCCGAGGACCGCACCGCGCACTCGCTGCACTCTTACTTCCTGCGCGCCGGGGACCCGGGCGCGCCGATCGTGTACTCGGTCGACCGGATCCGCGACGGCCGCTCCTTCACCACGCGCAGGGTCGTCGCCGTCCAGCACGGCCAGCCGATCTTCCACCTCTCGGCGTCCTTCCAGAAGTACGAGGAGGGGCTCGACCACCAGAGCACGATGCCCGGCGCACCCGATCCGGAGACCCTGCCGACGGCCGCCGAATCGCTCCCGCTCTACCGGGAGGTCTTCCGCGACCCCGGCACGGTGGAACGGCTCATCGACGCGCGCGGCGCGGTGGACCTGCGGTACGCGACGGTCCCGCCCTGGGGCAGCGTCGGCGAGCCGGTCGAGCCGCGCTCGCAGGTGTGGTTCCGTACCGCCGGCAAGCTGGAGAGCGACGACCCGCTCCTGCACACGTGCCTGGCCACGTACGTCTCCGACATGACCCTGCTCGACTCCGTCCTGCTCGCGCACGGGCGCGGCGGATGGGCGGTCGGCGACGTGGTCGGCGCCTCACTGGACCACGCGATGTGGTTCCACCGGCCGTTCCGCGCCGACGAATGGCTGCTCTACGACCAGGAGTCGCCCTCGGCGGCGGCCGGCCGGGGGCTGGGCCAGGCCCGGATCTGGACCCAGGACGGCCAGCTGGCCGTGACGGTCATCCAGGAGGGCGTGGTGCGCGTCCCGCGCGCTTAGCACGGCCGTCCGACGTACCGTCACACCATGTCCAGCAGCGGTGGAAGCGAAGACGAAAGCGTCGGGACGGTCCTGGTCGCCGTGGTCACGAACCTCGGCATCGCGGCGGCCAAGGCGGTCGGCGGGGTCATCAGCGGATCGAGCGCGATGCTCGCAGAGGCCGCGCACTCGGTGGCCGACACGGTGACCGAGGTGATGCTGCTGGCCGCGCTGAAGCGCAGTGCCAAGCCCGCGGACGAGGCGCACCCGCTCGGATACGGGCCGGAGCGGTACATCTGGGCGCTGCTGGCGTCGATCGCCACCTTCATCGGCGGTGCGGTGTTCGCGATCTACGACGGCATCCACACGCTGGTCCAGGGGGAGGACCCGGGGAACCCGACGGTTTCCTACGTCATCCTCGGCGTGGCCGCCCTCCTGGAGGGCTACTCGCTGCTGGTCGCCTGGCGGCAGGTCAAGGGCGAGGCCGCGCGGATGCGGGCCCCGCTGGGCCTGTACGTGAAACACACCCCGGACACGGCGGTGAAGGCCGTCCTGCTGGAGAACGTGGCCGCGCTGATCGGCCTGGCGCTGGCGGCGGGCGGTCTGCTGGGGGCGCAGCTCACCGGGTCCGGGGCGTACGACGGGGTGGCCTCGCTGCTGATCGGGCTGCTGCTGGTGTGGGTGGCGTGGGAGCTGGGGCGCTCGAACGCGCAGTACCTGATCGGGCGGCCGCTGCCGGCCGCGATGCGGGCCGAGGTGCGCGAGGAGCTGCTGTCCGTGCTGCACATCGAGGGCGTACTGGAGCTCACCACGCTGGTGCAGGGGCCGGACGAGGTGCTGATCGCGGCCAAGGTCGACTTCCACGACCTGGCGTCGGCGCGGCAGGTGGAGGCGGCGTGCGAGGAGGCGGAGGCGCAGCTGCGGGAGCGGTTCCCGGCGATCCGCCGGGTGTACCTGGACCCGACGCCCACCCAGGCCCCGCCGCCGGAACCCGCCCCCGGTGCCCCTACCCCTGCGGGCGGGCCTTGAGCTTGGCCCAGACCGCTTCGAGCGCGGCGATGTCCTCGTCGTCGAGCCGGTCGTCGAAGACCTCGGCCAGCGCCTCGCGGCGGGTGGCGTCGGCCTCCTCGAAGGCGCGGTGGCCGGCGTCGGTGAGGGCCACCCGGATCGAGCGGGCGTCGGTCGGGGACGGTATCCGCTCGACGAGGCCGCGGGCCCGGAGCGAGTCGGTGACGCGCGAGACCTGACTGCGGCTGAGCAGGGTCCTGGCCCCCAGCTCGGAGGGGGCGACCGGCTCGGGCCGGGACCGCAGCCACAGCATGACCTCGAACCAGGACAGCGGCAGGTCGTGGCGGCGGGTCAGGGCCTGGTCCACCCGGGCGGTGAGGGTGGTGCCCGCCCAGACGAGGCCGTAGAAGGCGTGGTCGCGGGGGGTGAGACCGCCCAGGGTGAGGTCGTTGTGCGCCATGCGCCCAGGGTACCTGTTTGCGTGTACGCACACACAACGATAATCTGTGTGTGTACACGCGAAGATTATTCGCGTGACGTCCGCGACGCCTGCGCCGTCCACCGCACCCAGGAGACCTCCATGACACCCACGGCCCGCAAGACCGTCCTCATCACCGGCACCTCTTCCGGCATCGGCCTCGCCGCCGCCGTGGCCGCCGCCGCGGCCGGCTGGCACACCGTCGCCACCATGCGCGACACCGGCCGGGCCGACGCCCTGCTCAAGGCCGCCGAGGAGGCGGGCGTCTCCGGCCTCGTCCAGGTGAAGCGCCTCGACGTCACCGACCCCGCGTCCGTCGCCGCCTGCGTGGCCGAGACCGTGGCAGAGCACGGCCGGCTCGACGCGGTGGTGAACAACGCCGGCGCGGGCTCCGTGGGCACCATCGAGCAGCAGGGCATGGAGCAGGTCCGCTCCGCCATGGAGGTCAACTACTTCGGCGTCGTCGAGCTCACCCGCGCCGCCCTTCCCCATCTGCGGGCGGGCGGCGGCCGCGTCATCACGGTCACCAGCGTGGGCGGAGTGATCGGGCAGCCCTTCAACGAGTCGTACTGCGCGGCCAAGTTCGCCGTCGAGGGGTTCATGGAATCGCTCGCACCGGTCGCCGCGAGTGTCGGCGTCCACGTCACCGTCGTCGAACCGGGGGCGGTGGCGAGCGAGTTCGTCGCCAGCCTGCAGCTCGACCTCCCGGCCATGCTGGCCGCGGCGGGACCGTACGCGCCCGCGCTGAAGGCCTACGTCGAGCGGACGACGCAGTCCTTCGCCGGCGCCCAGAGCTCTGCGGAAGCCGCCGCCCCGGTCATCGCGGCGCTGACCGCGGAGCACCCGGCGTTCCGCGTCCAGACCTCGGAGTGGGCCCGCGACTTCGTCGCGGCGAAGCTCGCCGACCTCGACGGCTCGGCCGTCCAGACCCTCACGGGCGCCTGGGTCCGCTGACCCGGCCCCGCCGCGCGGAGGGGCCCCGGGAGCGGGGGCGCAGCTGCTACAGCAGGCCCGCCGCGTCCAGCAGGTACGCCACCATCGGGTCGTAGAAGCGCGGGTCGCGGACGTGGTCGTCCAGGGGGATCGCCACCTGGAGGGTGCCTTCGGCCTCGGCCAGGAAGAGCGCGGGGTCGTTGCAGTCGGCGTAGCCCACCGCGTCCAGGCCGCGCTGCGCCGCGCAGCCCGCCCAGCCGTGGTCGGCGACGACCAGGTCGGGCTGGGGGCGGCCGTGCGCCGCCAGCGCGTCCAGGATCGCGGCCATCGGCTCCGGGGAGTGGGTGTGCCACAGCGTCGCCCCGCGCTCCAGCACGGCGACGTCCGCGAACTGCCACACCGAGCCCTCGTCGGCCGTCAGCCCCGCCGGGATCACCACGATCTCGCAGCCGGCCGCGCGCAGCGCGTCGGCGGTGGCGCGGTGCACGTCCAGCAGGCCGCCCGGGTGCCCCGTGGCCAGCAGCACGCTCTGCCGGTCCAGCGCGGCCTTGCGCAGCCGCGCCGCCAGCCGGTCCAGGCCCGCCACGGTCAGTTCGGGGTCGATGGTGTCCTGGCCGAAGCGGTACGAGGCGTCGTCCACGACCCCGCAGCGTTCCGCCATCACCGCGAGCACGTCCTGCTCGTCCGTCCACCGGTCGCCCAGCTCCAGGCCCAGCCAGTAGTGCCGGTCGCCGTTGGCGAGCTTGCGGTAGTGGGAGAGGTTGTTGTCGCGCGGGGTCGCGACGTCTCCCGCGATCCGGGTCCGGACCAGGTGGTCGATGAGTTCGGCTCGGCTGGGGACAGGCGTCTCTATCGGCTTCGACATGCGGCCCATTCTGCCGCCGCGCGCCCGGAGCCGTCCCGTCCATCCCGATCTGCGGACGCGCCCCGTCATCCCGACAGCGCCCCGAAGGCCCCGTTGGCGAGCCGCCGCAGCAGCGACTCCGTCGCCTCCCGGCCGAGCGCGGCCAGGTGCGGGGTGGAGTTCAGCAGACCGAAGACCGCGTGCACGGAGACGCGTACCTCCGCCTCGCCCACCTCGGGGTGCAGCTCCCGTACGACGTCGACCCACAGCTCGACGTACTGGCGCTGCAGCTGCCGTACGAGCTTGCGGTCGGCATCGCGCAGCCGGTCCAGTTCCCGGTCGTGGAGGGTGATCAGCGCCCGGTCGTCGAGCGCGAAGTCGATGTGGCCGTCGATCAGGGAGGCCAGTACTCCGGACGGGTCACCGGCCGCTTCCGCGACCCGGTGGCGGCCGCCGGTCAGCAGCCGTTCGCTGATGCCGACGAGCAGCTCGGCGAGCATCGCGTCCTTGCCCGCGAAGTGCCGGTACAGGCCGGGGCCGCTGATGCCCACCGCGGCCCCTATCTCGTCCACGCCGACGCCGTGGAAACCGCGCTCGGCGAAGAGGCGGGCAGCCTCGCTGAGGATCTGCTCGCGCCGGGTCGGGGCGGCCGCTCTGGTGCTCATGGGAATCCATTCTAGACAGGGCCGTTAGCGGTCGTTAACCTAAGTCCCACATGCGTTAACGCTCATTAACAGGAGCGCACCGAGCAAGGGAGCTCGACCGATGCAGCAGGCACCAGTGCTGACGAGCGCCGCCGACCCGGCGTCCGATGCCTGGCGGGCCAACGAGGCCGCCCACCGCGAGCTCACCGAGGACCTGCGGGCCCGGCTGGAGGCCGCCCGGCTCGGCGGCGGGGAGAAGGCCCGGGCCCGCCACACCGCCCGCGGGAAGCTGCTGCCGCGCGACCGCGTGGACGCCCTCCTCGACCCCGGATCCCCCTTCCTGGAGCTGGCCCCCCTGGCCGCCGAGGGCATGTACGGGGGCGCGGCCCCGGCCGCCGGGGTCATCGCGGGCATCGGCCGGGTCAGCGGCCGCGAGTGCGTGATCGTCGCGAACGACGCCACCGTCAAGGGCGGCACGTACTACCCGATGACCGTCAAGAAGCACCTGCGCGCCCAGGAGGTGGCCCTGGAGAATCGTCTCCCCTGCCTCTACCTGGTCGACTCGGGCGGCGCCTTCCTCCCCATGCAGGACGAGGTCTTCCCCGACCGGGACCACTTCGGCCGCATCTTCTACAACCAGGCCCGCATGTCGGGGGCCGGCATCCCGCAGATCGCCGCCGTCCTCGGCTCCTGCACGGCGGGCGGCGCGTACGTGCCGGCCATGAGCGACGAGGCCGTCATCGTCCGCGGCCAGGGCACGATCTTCCTCGGCGGCCCGCCGCTGGTGAAGGCCGCCACCGGCGAGGTGGTCACGGCGGAGGAGCTGGGCGGCGGCGAGGTCCACTCGCGGATCTCCGGGGTCACCGACCACCTCGCGGAGGACGACGCCCACGCGCTGCGGATCGTACGGAACATCGTGGCCACCCTGCCCGACCGCGGGGCCCTGCCCTGGTCGGTCGAGGCTCCCGAGGAGCCCAAGGTGGACCCGTACGGGCTGTACGGCGCGGTGCCGGTCGACTCCCGCACCCCGTACGACGCCCGCGAGATCATCGCCCGGATCGCGGACGGGTCCCGCTTCCAGGAGTTCAAGGCCGAGTTCGGGCAGACCCTGGTCACCGGCTTCGCCCGGATCCACGGCCACCCGGTCGGCATCATCGCCAACAACGGCATCCTGTTCTCCGAATCCGCCCAGAAGGGCGCGCACTTCATCGAGCTGTGCGACCAGCGCGGCATCCCGCTGCTCTTCCTCCAGAACATCTCCGGCTTCATGGTCGGCCGGGACTACGAGGCGGGCGGCATCGCCAAGCACGGCGCCAAGATGGTCACGGCCGTGGCCTGCGCCCGGGTCCCCAAGCTCACGGTGGTGGTCGGCGGCTCGTACGGCGCGGGCAACTACTCGATGTGCGGGCGGGCGTACTCGCCTCGCTTCCTGTGGATGTGGCCCAACGCCAAGATCTCCGTGATGGGCGGCGAGCAGGCCGCTTCCGTCCTCGCCACGGTCAAGCGCGACCAGATCGAGGGCGCCGGCCAGGAGTGGCCGGCCGAGGACGAGGAGGCCTTCAAGGCCCCGGTCCGGGCCCAGTACGAGGCCCAGGGCAACGCCTACTACGCCACGGCGCGGCTGTGGGACGACGGGGTCATCGACCCGATGGAGACCCGGCAGGTGCTGGGACTGGCCCTGACGGCTTGCGCGAACGCTCCCCTGAGCGACTCGGGCTTCGGCATCTTCCGCATGTGACGTGAGGACTTCTTCGATGTTCAGCACTGTTCTGGTGGCGAACCGGGGCGAGATCGCGGTACGGGTCATCCGTACCCTGCGGGAGCTCGGCGTACGCTCGGTCGCCGTCTTCAGCGACGCGGACGCGGACGCCCGCCACGTACGGGAGGCCGACACGGCCGTCCGGATCGGCCCGGCGGCGGCCGCCGAGAGCTACCTGTCGGTGGAACGCCTGCTCGACGCCGCACGGCGTACCGGGGCGCAGGCCGTCCACCCCGGCTACGGATTCCTCGCGGAGAACGCGGCCTTCGCCGCCGCCTGCGCGGACGCCGGCCTCGCCTTCATCGGGCCGCCGGCCGCGGCGATCTCCCTGATGGGCGACAAGATCCGCGCGAAGGAGACCGTCAAGGCGGCGGGCGTGCCCGTGGTCCCCGGCTCCACGGGCAGCGGACTGTCCGACGCCGAACTGATCGCGGCCGCCGAGGAGATCGGCGTGCCGGTGCTGCTGAAGCCCTCGGCGGGCGGCGGCGGCAAGGGCATGCGGCTGGTACGGGACCCCGGGCTGCTGGGCGAGGAGATCGCGGCGGCGCGGCGCGAGGCCCGCTCCTCCTTCGGCGACGACACCCTGCTGGTCGAGCGCTGGGTGGACCGGCCCCGGCACATCGAGATCCAGGTGCTGGCGGACGCGCACGGGAACGTGGTCCACCTCGGCGAGCGCGAGTGCTCGCTCCAGCGGCGCCACCAGAAGGTCATCGAGGAGGCTCCCAGCGTGCTGCTGACGCCGGAGCTGCGGGCCTCGATGGGCGCGGCGGCGGTGGAGGCGGCGCGCTCGTGCGGGTACGTCGGCGCGGGCACGGTGGAGTTCATCGTCCCGGGCGGGGACCCGTCCTCGTACTACTTCATGGAGATGAACACCCGGCTCCAGGTGGAGCACCCGGTGACGGAGCTGATCACCGGGCTCGACCTGGTGGAGCAGCAGCTGCGGGTCGCGGCGGGCGCGGAGCTCGGCTTCGGCCAGTCGGACGTCACCCTCACCGGCCACGCCATCGAGGCCCGCGTCTGCGCCGAGGACCCGGCCCGGGGGTTCCTGCCCTCCGGGGGCGTGGTGCTGGCGCTGTCCGAGCCCTCGGGCGGCGCCGTCCGCACCGACTCCGGGCTGGTGGCGGGGGTGGACACCGGGTCCACCTACGACCCGATGCTGTCGAAGGTCATCGCCTACGGGCCCGACCGGGCGGCTGCCCTGCGAGTGCTGCGGGGGGCCCTCGCGGACACCGTGATCCTGGGCGTGCAGACGAACGCCGGGTTCCTGCGGAGGCTGCTGGCGCACCCCGACGTGGTGTCGGGCGAGCTGGACACGGGCCTGGTCGAGCGGGACCTGCTCTCCCTCCTCCCGGAGGGGGTGCCGGACGAGGTGTACGCGGCGGCCGCACTGCTCTCCTCCCCCCACTGCGCCCCTTCCCGAAACCGGGCTCTGCCCGGACCCTCGCCTCGAACGCCGGCGGGGCCGGACGAGGGCGGCTCGACGGGTTCGGCGAAGCCGGGATGGATCGACCCGTTCGACTCCGCCAACGGCTGGCGCCTGGGCGGCACCCCCGCCTGGACCGTCCACCACTTCCGCCTCCCGGGCCAGGACCCGGTCACCGTCCGCACCCGCCCGTCGGGTTCCGACACGGAACTGCTGCTCACAGCCGCCGCCGAGGCCGGCCGGGATCCGTCCACACCCGCACCCGCCGGCGACGCCGCCCAAAATCCGTCCACACCCGCACCCGACAGCGGCGCCAGGCAAAATCCAGCCCCGCCGGCGATTGAGGCGCGGGGTCCGGGGCGGAGCCCCGGCGCACCGGCCCGGGGCCGGATCCTCGCCCGCACCCCCGAGCACCTCACGGTCGAACTCGACGGGATCACGCACCGGTTCAGCCACGCCACCTCCCCCGACGGGATCTGGCTAGGCCACGACGCAGACGCCTGGCACGTGCAGACGTACGACCCGGTCGAAGCGAACCTGCGCGGCGGCACGAGGACCGGCGCCGGAACCCTCGCCGCCCCCATGCCCGGCACCGTCACCGTCGTCAAGGTGGCCGTCGGCGACGAGGTGACCGCCGGTCAGAGCCTGCTAGTCGTCGAGGCCATGAAGATGGAGCACGTCATCTCCGCCCCGCACGCCGGAACCGTCACCGAGCTGGACGTCACCCCCGGGACCACCGTCGCCATGGACCAGGTCCTGGCCGTGGTCACCCCCGGGAACGAGGAGGAGGCCAAGTGAACGGGCTGCCCATGACCGTCCCCGCCGCCGGCCTGCCGGCCCGGGTCCGCATCCACGAGGTCGGCGCCCGCGACGGGCTGCAGAACGAGAAGCCGGCCGTCCCCACCCACGTCAAGGCCGAGTTCGTGCACCGGCTGGCCGCCGCCGGGCTCACCACCATCGAGGCCACCAGCTTCGTGCACCCCAAGTGGGTGCCCCAGCTGGCCGACGCCGAGGAGTTGTTCCCGCTCCTCGCCGACGTGGCGGCCGCGCTGCCGGTCCTCGTCCCCAACGAGCGCGGCCTCGACCGCGCGCTCGCGCTCGGTGCCACCCGTATCGCGGTGTTCGGTTCGGCCACCGAGACCTTCGCCTCCCGCAACCTCAACCGCACGGTCGCCGAGTCCCTCGCGATGTTCGAGCCCGTCGTGGCCCGCGCCAAGGAGCAGAAGGCGCACGTGCGCGGCTACCTCTCCATGTGCTTCGGCGACCCCTGGGAGGGGCCCGTCCCGGTCCACCAGGTGGTCGGCGTGGCCAAGGCCCTGCTCGACCTCGGCTGTGACGAGCTGAGCCTCGGCGACACCATCGGCGTCGCCACCCCGGGGCACGTCCAGGCCCTCCTGAGCGAGCTCAACGAGGAGGGCGTGGGCACCGACCGGATCGGCGTGCACTTCCACGACACCTACGGCCAGGCCCTGTCCAACACCCTCGCCGCGCTCCAGCACGGCGTGACCACCGTCGACGCCTCCGCGGGCGGCCTCGGCGGATGCCCGTACGCGAAGAGCGCCACCGGCAATCTCGCGACCGAGGACCTCGTCTGGATGCTCGACGGCCTCGGCATCGAAACCGGGGTCGATCTGACCGCCCTCACCGCCACGAGCGTGTGGATGGCGGAGCAGCTGGGGCGCCCCAGCCCCTCCCGCACCGTCCGCGCCCTCTCCCACAAGGAGTAACGAAGACCATGGCCCTCGACCACCGGCTCACCCCCGAGCACGAGGAACTCCGCCGCACCGTCGAGGCGTTCGCGCACGATGTCGTGGCGCCGAAGATCGGCGATCTGTACGAGCGGCACGAGTTCCCGTACGAGATCGTCCGCGAGATGGGCCGCATGGGCCTGTTCGGCCTGCCCTTCCCGGAGGAGTACGGCGGCATGGGCGGCGACTACCTCGCCCTCGGCATCGCCCTGGAGGAGCTGGCCCGGGTCGACTCCTCGGTCGCCATCACCCTGGAGGCGGGCGTCTCGCTGGGCGCCATGCCCCTCTACCTCTTCGGCTCCGAGGAGCAGAAGAGGCAGTGGCTGCCGAGGATGTGCTCCGGCGAGATCCTGGGCGCCTTCGGTCTGACCGAGCCCGGCGCCGGTTCCGACGCGGGCGGCACCCGCACCACCGCCGTCCGCGAGGGCGACGAGTGGGTCATCAACGGCTCGAAGTGCTTCATCACCAACTCCGGTACGGACATCACCGGTCTGGTCACCGTCACCGCCGTGACGGGCCGCAAGGCGGACGGCCGTCCGGAGATCTCCTCGATCATCGTCCCGTCCGGCACCCCCGGCTTCACGGTGGCCGCCCCCTACTCCAAGGTGGGCTGGAACTCCTCGGACACCCGGGAGCTCTCCTTCGACGGCGTACGGGTCCCGCTGGCCAACCTGGTCGGCCAGGAGGGCCGCGGCTACGCCCAGTTCCTGCGCATCCTGGACGAGGGCCGGATCGCCATCTCGGCGCTGGCCACCGGTCTCGCGCAGGGCTGCGTGGACGAGTCGGTGAAGTACGCCAAGGAGCGGCACGCCTTCGGCCGGGCGATCGGCGACAACCAGGCCATCCAGTTCAAGCTCGCGGACATGGAGATGCGCGCCCACATGGCCCGGATCGGCTGGCGCGACGCGGCCTCGCGGCTCGTGGCCGGGGAGCCGTTCAAGAAGGAGGCGGCCATCGCGAAGCTGTACTCCTCGACGGTGGCCGTCGACAACGCGCGGGACGCCACCCAGATCCACGGCGGCTACGGGTTCATGAACGAGTACCCGGTGGCCAGGATGTGGCGGGACTCGAAGATCCTGGAAATCGGCGAGGGCACCAGCGAGGTCCAGCGCATGCTCATCGCCCGTGAGCTGGGGCTTTCCTCCTAGCGGTACCGACGGTTCAAAAAATGGGGGGTCCTTTACTTAGGGCCCCCTTACCGCTTTCAGCCAAGGTTAGGCTAACCTTCCCCTCGAACGGCTCGACGGCCGCCCGGCACGCATGAAAGCGACATCGACATGCCCAAGTCCCGCTCCTCCCTCCTCACCCGCCGCGGTCTCATCGCGGCAGGCGGCGCCCTTGGTCTCGTGGCCGCGCTCACCGCCTGCGGCGGCAACGACTCCGCGAAGGGCGGATCGGGCGACAAGGCCTCGGGCGCCGCCTCCGGTACCTGGACCTTCCAGGACGACCTCGCCAAGCAGCCGCTGACCGCGAAGTCGACGCCGAAGAACATCGTCGCCTTCACCGGCACCGCCGCCGCGCTGTACGACTACGGCGTCAACGTCAAGGGCGTGTTCGGCCCGACGAAGACCGCCGACGGCAAGGCCGACGTCCAGGCCGGCTCGATGGACATCTCCAAGGTCGAGATCCTCGGCAACGTCTACGACGAGTTCAACGTCGAGAAGTACGCGACCCTCAAGCCCGACCTCCTGGTCACCAACACCTGGGACGGCACGTACTGGTACGTGCCGGAGGCCTCCAAGGACAAGATCCTGAAGCTGGCGCCGGCCGCCGCGATCGGCGTGGGCGGCGACGTCACCATGGACAAGGCGCTCTCGCGCACCGCCGACCTCGCCAAGTCCCTGGGCGCCGACCTGAACGCCAAGAAGGCCGTCGACGCCAAGGCCCGCTTCGAGGCCGCTTCCGCGAAGCTGCGCGAGGCCACCAAGGCGAACCCGGGCATCAAGGTGCTCGTCGGCTCCGGCTCCGCCGACCTGTTCTACGTCTCCACCGCGGCCACCTCCGCCGACCTGAAGTACTTCCAGTCGCTCGGCGTCGAGTTCGTCACCCCGGAGAAGACGGACGAGGGCGGCTTCTTCGAGAGCCTCAGCTGGGAGAACGCCGGCAAGTACAAGGCCGACGTCGTCCTCCTCGACAACCGCACCGGCACCCTGCAGCCGCAGGAGCTGAAGGCCAAGCCGACCTGGGCCGAGATGCCCGCCGTCAAGGCCGGTCAGATCACCCCCCGCGTGACCGAGCCGATCTACTCGTACGAGAAGTGCGCGCAGATCATCGAGGACCTCACCAAGTCCATCCAGAGCGCCAAGAAGGTCAGCTGACCTCAGGCAGCACGGCCCCGGCGCCTCACCCAGGCGCCGGGGCCGCCTGTCGTCACGCGCCACCCGCCGCCCGCCACCCGGCGCCGAACCGATCCCAGGGGGGACCCTCCGCATGACCGCCACCGCATCCGACGCCGCCCCGGCCGTCGCACACTTCCGGTTCTTCGAGCTCGAAGTGGTCCGCACGCGCCGTCTCGGAAAATCGTTCCTGCGGATCACCTTCGGCGGTGAGTCCCTCAGGGAGTTCCGCTCGGGCGGCTACGACCAGAGCCTCTCGCTCTTCCTGCCGCCGGCCGGCCGGGAGCACACGGTTCTGCCGTCCACGGGCGAGGACACCTGGTTCGCGGACTGGCGCGCGATGCCCGACGGGGAACGCCCGGTGATGCGCTCCTACACCGTCCGCGAACAGCGCCGGACCCCCGAGGGGGTGGACGAGATCGACATCGACTTCGTCCTGCACGGGGACTCCTCGCCCGCCTCCTTCTGGGCGGGCCGCGCGGTCACCGGCCGCCGGATCATGGTCATCGGCCCGGCCGTCGCGGAGAACAAGTCCGTGCGTTTCCAGCCGCCGGCCGCCACCGACGCCGTCCTGATGTACGCGGACGAGACGGCCCTGCCCGCGGCCGCCGCGATCCTGGACCGGCTCCCGGCCGGGACCAGGGTCAGGGCCTGGTTCGAGGTCCCGCACGAGGACGACCGGCTGGTCCCCGCGACGCTCGCGGACGCCGACATCACCTGGGTCGTCCGGGAGCCGGCCTCCGGCCGGGAGCGCACCGAGCAGCTGCTGGAGGCGCTCCGGGCGGCCGAACTGCCCGCCGCCCAAGCCCCGTACGCCTGGATCGCGGGCGAGTCCTCGACGATCCGGGCGGTGCGCAGGCACTTCGTGCAGGAGCGGGGCGTCGACCGGCGCGCGGTGCGCTTCACCGGCTACTGGCGGCTCGGCGCGAGCGAGGAGGAGCTCCTCGCGGAGGCCTACTCGGGCAACGCGCCCAGTGAGGACCCGGCGGCGGAGCTCTAGCTCCAACTTCCCCCTGGCTGAAAACACTTGAGATGGGCCCCGGCTTTCCCGCCGGGGCCCATCCGTATTTGGCATGGAAGTAAGGTTAGGCTAACCTAAGCCCCGCACCCCACGCCCCCCGCTCCCCCCTGCCCGGAGGAAAGTTGATGCGTCAGCATCTGCTCAACGAGACGACTGCGGACCTCTACCGGCGTTCCGTCACCGAGGGAGTCGCACGCGTCGCGGCCAAACTCGCGACCACCGAACGGCCCCACACCGGCATATCCGTCGACGAACTCGCCCCGGTCATCGCCGGCATCGACCTGGACGCCCCGCTCGAGGACGCGGCCGCAGCCCTGGACGAGCTGGAGGAGGTCTACCTCCGCGACGCCGTGTACTTCCACCACCCGCGCTACCTGGGCCACCTCAACTGCCCGGTGGTCATCCCGGCCGTACTCGGCGAGGCGGTCCTCTCGGCCGTCAACTCCTCCCTCGACACCTGGGACCAGTCGATCGGCGGCACGCTCATCGAGCGCCGGCTCATCGACTGGACCGCACAGCGCATCGGCCTCGGCCCCGCCGCGGACGGCATCTTCACCTCCGGCGGCAGCCAGTCGAACTTCCACGCGCTGCTCCTGGCCCGCGACGAGGCCTGCCGCATCGTGATGAAGAACAGCTCCCGCGAGCTGCCGAAGTCCGAAGTCCTGCCGAAACTGCGCATCTTCACCTCCGAGGCCAGCCACTTCAGCGTGAAGAAGTCGGCCGCCATGCTCGGACTGGGCTACGAGGCCGTCATCGCCGTCCCCGTGGACCGCAACCGCCGCATGGACACCTCGGTCCTCGCCCTGGAACTGGAGAACTGCGCCCGTGAGGGCCTCTTCCCCATGGCCGTCGTCGCCACCGCCGGCACCACCGACTTCGGGTCCATCGACCCGCTCCCCGAGATCGCCCGCCTGACCGCCGAGCACTCCGCCTGGATGCACGTGGACGCCGCGTACGGCTGCGGACTGCTGGTCTCCCCCACCCGCCGGCACCTGCTCGACGGGATCGAGTTCGCCGACTCGGTCACGGTCGACTACCACAAGTCGTTCTTCCAGCCGGTCAGTTCCAGCGCCCTGCTGGTCCGCGACCGCGACACCATGAAGCACGCCACGTACCACGCGGACTACCTCAACCCCCGCCGGATGGCGGAGGAGCGCATCCCCAACCAGGTCGACAAGTCCATCCAGACCACCCGCCGCTTCGACGCGCTCAAGCTCTGGATGACCCTGCGCGTGATGGGCGCCGACGGCATCGGCTCGCTCTTCGACGAGGTCATCGACCTGGCCGCGGCCGGCTGGGACGTCATCGACGCCGACCCGCGCTACGAGGTCGTCGTCAGGCCGCAGATCTCCACCCTGGTCTTCCGCTTCGTCCCCGGGAACGCCTCCGACGTGCCCGCCGAGCTCGTGGACGAAGCCAACCTGCACGCCCGCAAGGCCCTGTTCGCCTCCGGTGAGGCCGTCGTGGCCGGCACCAAGGTGGACGGCCGCCAGTACCTGAAGTTCACCCTCCTCAACCCGCAGACGACGACGGCCGACATCGCGGCCGTCCTCGACCTCCTCGCCGCACACGCCGAGCAGTTCCTTGGAGAATCCCTTGTCCACGCCTCGTGACTTCATCGGAATCGGCCTCGGTCCCTTCAACCTGGGACTCGCCTGCCTGACCGCCCCGATCGACGAGCTCGACGGGCTCTTCATCGAGTCGAAGCCGCACTTCGAGTGGCACGCCGGAATGTTCCTGGACGGCGCACACCTGCAGACGCCGTTCATGTCGGACCTCGTGACCCTCGCCGACCCGACCTCGCCCTTCTCCTTCCTGAACTACCTGAAGGACAAGGACCGGCTGTACTCGTTCTACATCCGGGAGAACTTCTACCCGCTGCGCGCCGAGTACAACGAGTACTGCCGCTGGGCCGCCGACCGCCTCGACAACGTCCGGTACTCCACCTCCGTCACCGAGGTGACCTACGACGAGAAGGCGGGCCTCTACGAGGTCCACACCGACCGCGGCGAGACCCACCTGGCCCGCCGCCTGGTCCTGGGCACCGGCACCCCGCCCTTCGTCCCGCAGGCCTGCGAGCGGCTCGGCGGCGACTTCACCCACAACTCCGCCTACATGCAGAACCGGGCGGAACTGCAGAAGAAGAAGTCGATCACCCTGGTCGGCTCGGGCCAGAGCGCGGCCGAGATCTACTACGACCTCCTGTCGGAGATCGACGTCCACGGCTACCAGCTCAACTGGGTCACCCGCTCCCCGCGGTTCTTCCCGCTGGAGTACACCAAGCTGACGCTGGAGATGACCTCCCCCGAGTACGTGGACTACTTCCACGCGCTCCCCGAGGACACCCGCTACCGGCTGGAGACCCAGCAGAAGAACCTGTTCAAGGGCATCGACGGCGAGCTCGTCAACGCCATCTTCGACATGCTGTACCAGAAGAAGGTCACCTCGCCGGGCCCGGTCACCACCACCCTGCTGACCAACACCTCGCTGAACACCGCCGCGTACGACACCACCACGGGCGCGTACACGCTGGGCCTTCGCCAGGAGGAGCAGGAGCGCGACTTCTCCCTCGCCACCGAGGGTCTGGTGCTCGCCACCGGTTACAAGTACGTGCTCCCGGAGTTCCTGAACCCGGTCCGCGACCGCCTGAACTTCGACGGCCACGGCCGCCCCGACGCGGCGCGCAACTACAGCATCGACACCACCGGCCGCGGCGTGTTCCTCCAGAACGGCACGGTCCACAACCACTCGATCACCTCGCCCGACCTGGGCATGGCCGCGTACCGGAACGCGTACATCATCGGAGAGCTGCTCGGCCGCGAGTACTACAAGGTCGAGAAGTCCATCGCGTTCCAGCAGTTCGCAGCCCCGGAAGGCACCCTCGCATGAGCACCACCACCGATTCCCCCTTCACCCGCACCGACGCGGAGCTCGGCACCTTCGCCGTCCGCCCGCTGGACCCCTTCGCCGACGCGGAGCTGCTGCACGGCTGGGTCACGCACCCCAAGGCCTCGTTCTGGATGATGCAGGAGGCCTCGCTGCCGGACGTGGAGCGCGAGTACATGCGCATCGCCGCGCACGAGCACCACGACGCCTTCATCGGCCTCCACGAGGGCCGCCCCGCCTTCCTGATGGAGAGCTACGACCCGGCCGAGCTGGAGCTGGTCGGCCTGTACGAGGCCCAGCCCGGGGACGTCGGCATGCACTTCCTCGTCGCCCCCAGCGACACCCCTCTGCACGGGTTCACCCGCGCCGTCATCACCACCGTCATGGCGGCCCTCTTCGCCGACCCGGCCACCCGCCGCGTCGTGGTGGAGCCCGACGTGCGCAACACCGCCGTCCACGCCCTGAACGAGGCGGTCGGCTTCGTGCCCGACGGCCCGGTCACCAAGCCGGAGAAGGAAGCCCTGCTGAGCTTCTGCACCCGCGAGCAGTTCGAGGCCGCCACCGGCCTCACCACGGGAGAGTCGATATGAGCCTCACCGACGCCGTGTCCCACCTCTCCCCCGAGCTGTGGGCCCGCGCCAACCGAGCCCTGGTCAGGAAGGCCCTGGCGGAGTTCTCCCACGAGCGCCTGCTGACCCCGGTGCCACTGGGCGAGGACGCGTACGCCGTCCTCAGCGACGACCGGACCGTCGAGTACCGCTTCACCGCGGTCCTGCACGCCCTGGACCACTGGGCGGTGGACGAGGTCTCCATCACCCGCCACCGGGACGGGGCCGAGCTGGCGCTGGACGCCATCGACTTCCACATCGAGCTGAAGGACTCCCTCGGGCTCAGCGCGGAGGTCCTGCCGGTCTACCTGGAGGAGATCTCCTCCACCCTGGCCGGCTCGGGCTTCAAGTACACCAAGCCCCAGGTCTCCTCCGCCGTCCTCGCCAAGTCCTCCTTCCAGGACATCGAGACCGGCATGACCGAGGGCCACCCCTGCTTCGTCGCCAACAACGGCCGGCTCGGCTTCGGCGTCCACGAGTACCTCTCGTACGCCCCGGAGACCGCCAGCCCGGTCCACCTGGTGTGGGTGGCGGCCCGCAAGGACGTCTCCACCTTCACGGCGGGCGCCGGCCTGGACCACGACTCCTTCATGCGCGCCGAGCTCGGCGAGGCCGCGATCGAGCGGTTCGAGGCCTCCCTGCGGGCCCTGGACCTGGACCCGGCGGACTACCACTACTTCCCGGTGCACCCCTGGCAGTGGTGGAACAAGACCACGGTCACCTTCGCCGCCGAGATCGCCAACCGGCGCCTGGTGCTGCTGGCCGAGGGCGAGGACGCGTACCTCGCGCAGCAGTCGATCCGCACCTTCTTCAACACCAGCGCCCCTGAGAAGCACTACGTCAAAACGGCGATCTCGGTGCTCAACATGGGCTTCATGCGCGGGCTGTCCGCCGCCTACATGGAGGCCACCCCGGCCATCAACGACTGGCTGCACCAGCTGATCCAGTCGGACTCGGTCCTCCAGGCGGTCAACTTCTCGATCATCCGCGAGCGCGCGGCGATCGGCTACCACCACCGCCAGTACGAGCGCGCGACCGACCGGTACTCCCCGTACCGCAAGATGCTGGCCGCGCTGTGGCGCGAGTCCCCGGTGGGCTCGCTCCGGGACGGGGAGCGCCTGGCGACGATGGCCTCGCTCCTGCACGTGGACTCCGAGGGCAAATCCTTCGTCGGCGCCCTCATCGCGGAGTCGGGCCTCACCCCGGCCGAGTGGCTGCGCCCGTACCTGCGCGCCTACCTGGTACCGCTGCTGCACTGCTTCTACCAGTACGACCTGGCGTACATGCCGCACGGCGAGAACACGATCCTCGTCATCGAGAACGGCGTGGTGAAGCGGGCGATCTTCAAGGACATCGCCGAAGAGATCGTCATCATGGACGCGGACGCGGTGCTGCCGCCGGCCGTGGAGCGGGTCCGGGCCGACGTCCCCGAGGACATGAGGCTGCTGTCGATCTTCACGGACGTCTTCGACTGCTTCTTCCGCTTCCTGGGCTCGATCCTGGTCGCGGAGGGCATCTGCGAGGAGGACACCTTCTGGCGGGCGGTCGCCGACTGCGGCCACGAGTACCAGGAGTCGATGCCGCAGCTCGCCGAGCGCTTCGAGCGGTACGACCTGTTCGCCGAGGAGTTCCAGCTTTCCTGCCTCAACCGCCTGCAGCTGCGCAACAACAAGCAGATGGTCGACCTCGCCGACCCGTCCGCCGCACTCCAGCTGATCGGCACCCTCAAGAACCCCGTCGCGCCCTTCGCGCGACGGTGACAGCGGGCGGGGCGGCGGCGATACGGTCCCTCGGCGGCGCCCCGCCCCCTCGCTGGACGGCGGGACCGCGAAGCCCTGACTGGCCCTCTTCGCGGTCCGGCCGTCCGCCGTCCGCCCGCTACGACCAGGGGACGTCCGGAGCCCGGTAGTAGGCGATGTCCTGGGCGTCCAGCCGCGGCCCCTGGGCCGCCAGGCGCCTGCGGTACCCGTCCCAGCCCAGCGCCCCGGCCGGCGACCAGCCCAGCTCCGCCAGGCCCAGCACCCGCGGGTACGCCATCAGCTCCCAGTCCCCGCGCGCCGCGATCGTCTCCGTCCACAGCGGGGCCTCCACCCCGAGGACGGCGGACTCCGGGACACCGTTCAGGTAACTCCCCGGGTCCCAGGAGTAGGCCCGCTTCACCGGCACGTACCCGGTCCAGGCCAAACCGGGCTTCGTCGCCTTCTCGTACTTCATGTCCAGGTACAGCCGGTCCGCCGGGGACAGGATCACCGGGTTACCCGCCTTCGCCGCCGCGGCCACCGCCGCCTTCTCCGCCGCCGGGGTGCGGTCGTGACCCCAGTACTGGAGCACCGCGCCCTTGGCCGGACGGGCCGTCGCGAGCTGGTGCCAGGCCACCACGGTCTTGCCGTGCTTCGCCACCACCGCCTGCGCCCGGTCCATGAAGGCCGCGTAGTCCGCCGCCGGCGTGGAGTTCGCCTCGTCGCCGCCGATGTGCAGGTACTTGCCCGGGGTCAGTTCCGCGAGCTCCCCCAGCACCTGGTCGATGAACTCGTACGTCCGCTCCTCGCCGACGCACAGCGAGCTGAAGCCGACCTTGATCCCGGTGTACGGCTCGCGGGCCTTGCCGTCGCAGTTCAGCTCCGCGTAGGCGGACTGGGCCGCGTTCACGTGCCCCGGCATGTCGATCTCCGGGACCACGTCGACGTACCGCTCGCCCGCGTAGGCCACCAGCTCCCGGTACTGCTCCTTCGTCCAGTACCCGCCGGGCCCGCCGCCGACCTGGCCGGCGCCGCCGGTCCGCGCCAGCTTCGGCCAGGAGTCGATCGCGATGCGCCATCCCTGGTCGTCGGTCAGGTGCAGGTGCAGGGTGTTGACCTTGTACTGCGCGAGCTGGTCGACGTACCGCTTGACCTGCTCCACCGTGAAGAAGTGCCGGGCCACGTCCACCATCGCCCCCCGGTACGCGAAGCGCGGCGCGTCGGTGACCGTGCCGCCCGGCACCGTCCCCGGTCCGGACACGGGCAGCAGCTGGCGCAGGGTCTGCCCGGCGTGGAAGAGGCCGGCGGGCGTGCGGGCGGTCAGGGTGACCCCGCCGGGCCCGGACTCCAGCCGGTACCCCTCCTCCCCCGCCCCTTCGGCCCCCTCGTCGAGCCGGAGCCGGATGCCGTCGCCGTCCGCCCCGCCGACCACCGGCAGCGGCAGCCCGCTGGGGCCGCGCAGCTGCTCCGCGAGGAGTTCGCCGACCCTGCGGACCTCCTCGTCCTGCGTCAGGCCGGTGCGGATGACCGTGCCCGGGCCGAAGGCGTACCCCGGGCCCTGGGCGCGCGCGGAGACGGGCGCCGGCAGGAGCCGCTCGTAGGGGGCGAGCGCGGCGGGGGGTTCGTCGCCGGGCCGGGCGTCGTCCCCGTGGGCGGCAGTGCAGGAGACGGCCGCGGGGGCGGCGGCGAGGACGAGGAGGGCGGCGAGCGTGCGTCGCGGGACTCTCATGCGCACAGGTATAGGCCAACCGGACCCGGAAGGGGGCCGTACGGGCGGTGCGAGAATCCCAGGATGGCGGAAATCATCCAGAAGGACGGCACATGGACCTTCGACGGGGACGCGGTGCGCATCGTGCCGGGCCGCGACAAGGGGGTGGCCCTGCTGCGCCAGACGCTGGGCGAGGTGGTCGTGCCGCTGCGCGCGCTGGCCGGGATCTCCTACGAACCGGGGCGCAAGGCGGGCCGGCTGCGCCTGCGGCTGCGTGACGGCGCCGACCCGCTGCTGCAGGTGACGGGCGGGCGGCTGCCGGAGGCCTCCGATCCCTACCGGCTGACCGTGGAGCCGGACCGCGGCGGGGTCGCGGAGTACTTCGTGGACGAGGTGCGCAATGCCCTGCTGCTGGACCAGGTGGATCCCGGGCCCGCCGGCTCCTACCTCCTGCCGGGTCCCGCCGTGCCGATCACGGTCGGCGCGGGCGACGGGACGGTGGCCTTCGACGGGGACCGGGTGACCCTGGAGTGGAGCTGGACGACCGAGGAGGCGAAGCGGTCCGGCGGGGCCAGGGAGTTCAGGGTCGCGGACGTGCGGTCGGTGGAGTGGGCCCCCTCGCGGGGGCTGGAGAACGGGTGGATCCGCTTCTCCCTGGCCGGCACCTCGGCGCAGCCCGCCGCGCCGAAGTACGACCCGCACACGGTGGAACTGTTCGGATTCAAGAAGGACCCGCTGATGGCGCTGGTCGCGGCGGCCGTCGCGGTACGCATGCCCCACCCGGCGGCGCCCGGGGCCGGGGCCGGGGCCGTCCCCGGTCCCGCGGTGAAGCCCGCTCTGGCCTCCGCCCCGGCGGCGGCACCCGCCCCCGCCCCGGCGGAGGACCACGACGCCCTGCTGCGGCGGCTGCGCGAGCTGGGAGAGCTGCATCAGGCGGGGATCCTCACGGCCGAGGAGTTCACGACGGCGAAAGCGGCGATTTTGGGTCGATTCTGAGCGCGAAAGACCGGAATAGACCTGCCTTATGGTCCAGACCAGCGAGATCCTGCCCGATATCGGGCAGGATTTTTGCGTTCTTGGGCCCGTACCGCCAATATCGACGAATGCCCGACCGCCGCCCGTCGCACGAGGACCTCGTCGACCACTTGGTGCGCAGCACCTCGCTCCAGCGGGGCGAAGCCGCCCGAGTGGTGCTCGACGTACTCGCGTACTTCGACGAGAGCACCGAAGAGTTCGTCCGCCGCCGCCACCGTGAGCTCCAGTCCGGCGGCGCGGTCAACGCGGACATCTTCGAGCGGATCGCGGCCGAGCTGCCGCACCGCGCCGTGGCGCCACCGGAGCTGTCGCTCCGGCAGCTGCGCCGCATCGTCTACGGCTGACACGGCTGAGCACCGCCCCGGACAGGGGGGCGGGCAGCGGCAAGAGAGCGTTCGAACTTCAGGAGGGGAAAGACCTTTATGTGCGGAATCGTGGGTTACATCGGCAGGCGTGACGTGGCACCGCTGCTGCTGGAGGGGCTGCAGCGACTGGAATACCGCGGTTACGACTCCGCCGGCATCGTCGTCAACACCCCGAAGGCCGCGACCCTGAAGGTCGTCAAGGCCAAGGGCCGCGTCCGCGAGCTGGAGTCCCGGGTACCCAAGCGCTTCGCCGGCACCACCGGCATCGCCCACACCCGCTGGGCCACCCACGGCGCCCCGAGCGACATCAACTCCCACCCGCACCTGGACGCCGACAACAAGGTCGCGGTCGTCCACAACGGCATCGTCGACAACGCCTCCGAGCTGCGCGCCAAGCTGGAGGCCGACGGAGTCGTCTTCCTCTCGGAGACCGACACCGAGGTGATCGTCCACCTCATCGCCCGCGCCCAGGCCGACACCCTGGAGGAGAAGGTCCGCGAGGCGCTCAAGGTCATCGAGGGCACCTACGGCATCGCCGTCATGCACGCCGACTTCGCCGACCGCATCGTCGTGGCCCGCAACGGCTCGCCGGTCGTCCTCGGCATCGGCGAGAAGGAGATGTTCGTCGCCTCCGACGTCGCCGCGCTCGTGGCCCACACCCGCCAGATCGTCACCCTGGACGACGGCGAGATGGCTACCCTGAAGGCCGACGACTTCCGGACGTACACCACCTCCGGCACGACGACCACCGCCACGCCCGAGACCGTGGAGTGGGAGGCCGCCTCGTACGACATGGGCGGTCACGACACGTACATGCACAAGGAGATCTCCGAGCAGGCCGACGCGGTGGACCGCGTCCTGCGCGGCCGGATCGACGACCGCTTCAACACCGTGCACCTGGGCGGCCTGAACCTGGACCCGCGCGAGGCGCGCGGCATCCGCCGGGTCAAGATCCTGGGCTGCGGCACCTCGTACCACGCCGGCATGATCGGTGCGGGCCTCATCGAGAGCCTGGCCCGGATCCCCGCCGACGCCGAGCCGGCCTCGGAGTTCCGCTACCGCAACCCGGTCGTGGACCCCGACACCCTCTACATCGCGGTCTCCCAGTCCGGTGAGACCTACGACGTGCTGGCGGCCGTGCAGGAGCTCAAGCGCAAGGGCGCCCGCGTCCTCGGCGTGGTCAACGTGGTGGGCTCCGCGATCGCCCGTGCGGCCGACGGCGGCGTGTACGTGCACGCCGGCCCCGAGGTCTGCGTCGTCTCCACCAAGTGCTTCACCAACACGGTCGTGGCCTTCGCGCTGCTCGCCGTGCACCTGGGCCGCATCCGCGACCTGTCCGTCACCGACGGCAAGCGGATCATCGACGGCCTGCGCAAGCTGCCCGCGCAGATCCAGGAGATCCTCGACGGCGAAGAGGACATCAAGAAGCTGGCCGCCGAGTACGCCGAGGCCAAGTCGATGATGTTCATCGGCCGCGTCCGGGGCTACCCGGTGGCCCTGGAGGCCTCCCTGAAGCTCAAGGAGATCTCCTACATCCACGCCGAGGCCTACCCGGCCTCCGAGCTCAAGCACGGTCCGCTCGCCCTGATCGAGCCGTCGCTGCCGACGGTCGCGATCGTCCCGGACGACGACCTGCTGGAGAAGAACCGCGCGGCGCTCGAGGAGATCAAGGCCCGCAGCGGCCGGATCCTGGCGGTCGCCCACCGCGAGCAGGAGAAGGCCGACCACACCATCCTCGTGCCCAAGAACGAGGATGAGCTGGACCCGATCCTGATGGGCATCCCGCTCCAGCTGCTGGCGTACCACACGGCCCTTGCCCTGGGCCGGGACATCGACAAGCCGCGCAACCTGGCGAAGTCCGTGACCGTCGAGTAGCCGGACCGCACACGAAGAAGGCCCCCGGGGATCCCCCGGGGGCCTTTTCGTACGTGCGGGCCGTGCACGCCGTGCGGGTCGTGCGGGCCCGTGCCCTCAGCTCGCGGCGACCGCGCCGCGCGAACCCTTGCCGAACGCCACCGGCCAGCTCGCCAGCGCCGCGGTGGCCCCGTACCAGGCCAGCAGTCCGGCGAGCGCCGCCACCCAGCCGGCCGCCTTGGCCAGCCCGCCGCTGTCGGCGAAGGTGCCTATCGCCAGGAGCAGGAGGGAGAGGGTGAACAGGCCGTACACGCCCTGGCCGAACAGCCCGCCCGAGGCCCCGGCGGTCAGGGTCAGCGCCAGCATGGCGAACAGGACGAGGAACAGTCCGGCCGCGTGTGCCGAAACCTTTCCGTCAGCGCCGTTGGCCCAGGTGAACCAGAAGGCGCCGATACCGGCGAACGCCGTCCCGTTGAAGCCGTTGCCGCCACGGAACTCCATGACTCCGAGGACGAACAGGGCGAGACCGCCGAGGAAAGTCGCGAGCGACACGGAGTTGGCCACGGTGACACCGTCGATGATGCCGGTGTGGCCGATACCGAACGCGAGAAGGGTGAGACCCAGGGCGATGTGCCCGAGGGTCGAAGTCGAGGCCGTGCTTCCCGCAGAGACACCATTGTCCACGGCGGGCTCCCTTCGATCTGCAGTTGTTTGCTGCGTCCCAGCAGCATTTATCTACCCCTTACATGGGGGTGCACAACCGCACAATCGACATACAGTCGGTTACGGGATGACAACAACCGGTCGCTGCGCCCGCTTCGCCAGCCGGCCCGCCACCGATCCGAAGATCCGGCCGACGATGCCGTGCGTGGAGCCGACGACGATGGCGTCCGCCGAATACTCCCGGCCGACCTCCTCCAGCTCGTGGCAGATGTCCCCGCCGCGCTCCACGAGGATCCACGGGACCTCGGCCAGGTAGTCCGCACAGGCCAGCTCCAGGCCCAGCACCTCGGTCCGGTGGTCCGGCACGTCGACGAAGACCGGCGGCTCGCAGCCGGCCCACACGGTGGTGGGCAGCCGGTTGGCCACGTGGACGATGATCAGCCCGGATCCCGAGCGACGGGCCATCCCGATCGCGTACGCGAGGGCGCGCTCACTGGACGTGGATCCGTCGAAGCCCACCACGACCCCGTGCCGGAAGGCCGGGTCGCAGGGATGACGTGGTTGTTCCACCGCGCGCAGGTCGGCCGATTCTGGGTCGGCGAGGCGTTTGCGCTTGCGGTCCGCGGGTTCGGAGAATTCGTGACCGGCCATGGGTGTCTCGGCGAAGAGGTCCTCGGGGGAAGGGACAAGCGGGCGGGGCGCCAGTAGGCGGAAGCGACTATTCGAACGGGACGATTCCAGAAAACGACAACTCAGTGTGACCGAGCTCTGTCCGGGAAGCATCTTCCCAAGCCCATACCCACCAGGGTACGGCGACACTCCTGCACTGCACAGGGCTTGCCGCCCCTGGAGAGCGTCCAAGGGAGCATGCCGCAGCGACGCCGCCTTGGCAATGTCCGCTGCCCCCTACAGCCAGTGACGAGAGGCGCCCCAGCGGGTACGCGCCACCCGTGCGCGCAGTGACCGAGCCGCGCCGCCCGCCGTTGGACACGAGTCCGACCGTCCAGGAAGAGCCCGCAGGGAGCACGCCGTGCCCGGTCATCCGGTTCACCCCGTCCAGCCCGCTCAGTCGCCCGCTCAGCCGACGCAGTCCGTCCACATGCCACCCCCTCCTCTTCACCCGTCCGTGCAGCCCGCGAGGCGGACCCAGGACGACCCCGCGGGTGACGTGGTGCGCTGGGCGGCCTTCAGCTGCCTGCTCGTCCCCGTCGTCCTCGTCGTCTACGGGACCTCCTTCGGCGGGGCCGCGGTGGCCACGCTCGGCCTGGCCGCCGTCACGGCCGCCTGCCGGGTGCTGCTGCGCCACTCGGAGAAGGAGGAGCGGAAGGCTGCCCGGGTCCTCGCGCGGGACCGATTGACGCCCGCCCATCGGGGCCGGCATTCGCGTGCCGGGGGCGGAACACAGCGTGGATGTCAGGTTTCCGGTGGGATGTCCCCTCACGACTGACCGATTCGCACATCCACACCCGCACGTTTTCAGCCAACTTCCCGGCAGGTCACCCCCCTTGCCGGAATGTCCCCCCACCCCCCTCACCATCAGCGACTACGGCGCCGGAGGGGGACTTTGACCCTACGAGTACTGGCCATGGCCGGACAGTGCGCTTTCCACCCGGGTAGCGGAGTGGAACGCTTCCTGATCGAATGCTTTTCGCCAAGTTGCCAAGTCGACATAGCGCTGCGTGCTGAACTTGTCACGCCGACACCACGGGACGCAGTAGATTCGATCATGTATTTACGGCGGGGGAGCCACGTGCAAGGCCGAGGGGATACGTGCAGGTGCGACCAGACCAAGGAGTCGCGACACCCAAGGGGGGCTTAGCGCCATGAGCCAGGATTCCACCGCCGTCGTCGTTGACGGCAGGAAGCTCGCGGGGCGTCGCCGCAGGGAGATCGTCGCGGTGCTGCTGTTCAGCGGCGGGCCGATCTTCGAGAGCTCCATTCCACTTTCCGTGTTCGGCATTGACCGGCAGGACGCGGGAGTTCCACGCTACCGACTGCTCGTGTGCGCCGGTGAGGACGGTCCGCTGAGGACCACCGGCGGACTCGAGCTGACCGCGCCATACGGGTTGGAGGCGATCGCCCGGGCAGGCACGGTCGTCGTTCCCGCGTGGCGTTCCATCACCTCACCGCCGCCGCCGGAGGCGCTCGACGCGCTGCGTCTGGCGCACGAGGAGGGGGCCCGGATCGTCGGACTGTGCACGGGGGCATTCGTGCTCGCCGCCGCCGGTCTGCTGGACGGGAGGCCCGCGACGACGCACTGGATGTACGCGCCGACGCTGGCCAAGCGGTACCCGTCCGTCCACGTCGATCCGCGCGAGCTGTTCGTCGACGACGGCGACGTGCTGACGTCCGCGGGCACCGCGGCCGGAATCGACCTGTGCCTGCACATCGTCCGCACGGACCACGGCAGCGAGGCGGCCGGGGCCCTGGCCCGACGGCTCGTCGTCCCGCCGCGCCGCACGGGTGGCCAGGAGCGCTACCTCGACCGGTCGCTGCCGGAGGAGATCGGCGCCGACCCGCTGGCCGAGGTCGTCGCCTGGGCACTGGAACACCTCCACGAGCAGTTCGACGTGGAGACGCTGGCGGCGCGCGCCTACATGAGCAGGCGCACCTTCGACCGGCGGTTCCGCTCGCTCACCGGCAGTGCGCCGCTGCAGTGGCTGATCACCCAGCGGGTGCTCCAGGCACAGCGGCTGCTGGAGACCTCCGACTACTCGGTCGACGAGGTCGCCGGACGCTGCGGGTTCCGTTCGCCGGTCGCGCTGCGCGGGCACTTCCGCCGCCAGCTGGGGTCCTCCCCGGCCGCCTACCGCTCCGCCTACCGGGCCCGTCGCCCGCAGACGGACGTGGCCCAGGTGGCGCAGCTGTCGGAGTCGCCGGTACCGCACCAGCGCACTCCGCAGCCGCAGCGGACCGCCGCGGCGCTGGCCGCGGCCGGTTCCACGGTGACGGAGCTGTACGCCCCGGGCCGGGTGCTGCGCGAGCACGCGTAGCCCGTGCCGGGCCCTGCCCGGCGAAGGTCCTGAGAAGGTCCCCCGTATCGGTGGTCACCGATACGGGGGACCTTCCGCATAAGGTGGGGCACATGAACGATCGCATGGTGTGGATCGACTGCGAGATGACCGGGCTCTCGTTGACGGACGACGCACTTATCGAGGTGGCCGCACTGGTCACCGACTCGGAGCTCAACGTGCTCGGCGAAGGCGTGGACATCGTGATCCGCCCGCCGGACGCTGCCCTGGAGACCATGCCCGACGTGGTGCGCGAGATGCACACCTCGTCCGGCCTGCTCGACGAGCTGGCCGGCGGGACCACCCTCGCGGACGCGGAGGCACAGGTCCTGGCCTACGTACGGGAACACGTCAAGGAACCCCGCAAGGCCCCGCTCTGCGGAAACACGGTCGGCACCGACCGCGGCTTCCTGCTGCGCGACATGGCCGCGCTGGAGGGGTACCTGCACTACCGGATCGTGGACGTGTCCTCGATCAAGGAGCTGGCGCGCCGCTGGTACCCGCGCGCGTACTTCAACAGCCCCCCGAAGAACGGCAACCACCGGGCGCTCGCGGACATCAAGGAGTCCATCGCCGAGCTGCGCTATTACCGGGAGGCGGTCTTCGTGCCGCAGCCCGGCCCGGACTCGGACACGGCGCGGACCATCGCCGCCAAGCACGTGGTCCCCGGCGCCTAGGCCGTCTCTTTCGGATCTTGCCGGGCCCCCGGAGGCGGGCGCGGGAAAAGGGGGGAGCGAGCACCCTCCCGGACCCTGTACGCTTTTCTTCGGCCGGTCGGTTTTCCGACCGGACATGGTGGGTGTAGCTCAGTTGGTAGAGCACCTGGTTGTGGTCCAGGTGGCCGCGGGTTCAAGTCCCGTCACTCACCCTGCGAGAGGGCCCCGTTCCGCGAAAGCGGAGCGGGGCCTTTCGCGTTTGCTAGAACAGCAGGTTGTACTTCTCGAAGCCGGTGGCGACCTTCACGCGGGCCGCGAACGGCTTGGCGGCCACTCCCGTGCCCCGGTAGTACCAGAGCGCGCCCGCGGCGTCCCGGCCCACCAGATCGGCCTTGCCGTCCGAGTTCAGGTCACCCGGGGACACCAGGGAGTTGTAGATCTGCCAGCCGGTACCGATCTGCACCCGGCTCGCCAGCGGCCTCGCCGCCGTGCCCGTCCCCTGGTAGAGCCACAGCTTGCCCGCGGGGTCCCGGCCCACCAGATCGGCCTTGCCGTCACCCGTCACATCCATGCCGCCCACGAACGTGTCGAAGATGTTCCAGCCCCCACCGACCTTCACCCGCCCGGCGAACGGCTTCGAATCCACCCCCGTGCCCGGGTACAGCCACAGCACGCCCGCGGTGTCCCGCGCGAGCAGATCCGCCTTCTTGTCGCCGTTCAGATCCGAGGCACCGACCAGCCGGTCGTAGATGTTCCAGCCGCCACCGACCCGCAGCCGGTCCTTGTAGACGGCGCCGTCACCGGACGTCGGGTAGAACCACAGCACCCCGCCCTTGTCGCGCGCCACCGCACCCGGACCGGTGCTCTGCACGGTCACCGGACCCAGCCGGGTCAGTGCCGAGTACTGGTTCCAGTCCGGGCTGCCGCCGACCGGATCCACCGGAACGAACGCCTCCGGGATCTTGCCGGTGCTCCGGTAGTCCCACAGCTCGCCGTCCGCGCTGCGGCCCATGATCCGGAACCGCTCGGTGACCGGGGTGGAACTGGCGACGGCGAAGTCCGCCGACTTCTCCGGGTTGCCGGTGCCGAAGTTGTACACCTCGTAGACGGTGCCGACGGTCAGCCGCCAGGCCGCGGCCGTGGCCTCCGCCTTCAGCTTGTAGGTGACCGTGTAGTCCCCGGGCTTCTTGATGTCGCACCAGACACCGCCGCCGTCGCCGGTGGAGTGGCTGCACTCGGCGCCGTCGGCGCCGGCCGCGTCGGCGCTCTCGACGCCGACCTTCAGCTCGCCGTCGTCCCAGCGCCGGAAGCCCGGCGCGGGGGACATGACCACGGCCAGCCGGCCCTTGTCGACCGCGTGCAGCTTGACCGTGTGCTGCACCGTGCCGCCGGCCGGCAGCGCCGGAGTCGACAGCACCACCGTGTTCTGCGCGACGTGCGCAGCGGTCTTCGCCGTGATCGTCGCGTGGGCCCGGCGCGGACCGATGGCCTTGGAGCCCGCGGTCTGCGCCTCCTTGATGCCCGCGTCGACGCTCTCCCCGCGCGGTACGTAGACGAGACCGTAGTAGGCCGTCAGACCGTCCGCCGCCGCGCTCGCGGCCGATATCTCGGGCGCCGGGTTGTTCCACCCCTTGAGGTTGAGGTCGCACAGGTACACGCCGGCGAGCCCCGCCTTGGGCGCGCAGCCGTCCGTCGGGTCCACGATCAGCCCGGCCGGCGCCCCGCCGCCGGACCAGCCGGCGTCCGTGAGCGGCTTCTTGCTCAGCACGTAGACGTACGTGCCGTCCGGCTGCCCGTCGTTCTGCCCGCCCCCGCCCGACGGCGACAGCCAGACCCGTCCCTCGCCCGGCATCAGGACCTTGTCCGTGACCGGGTCGAAGTAGAAGGTCGGATCCCCGGCCGCCATGGCCGTCCCCGCACCCGCGACACCGCCGGTGACGAGCAGCGCCACCGCGGCGCCGATGCTCAAGATTCTTCGCACAATCCCCCCATGCAATTGATCAACCGGCGGACGCTAGCACGCACTGCCATCGGCGGCCTCGACCGGGGGCGGTGCCGCGATCCGGCACCGCACCGGATGCGGACACTGCCGACAGCCGACGGTCCCTTCCTCCCGGGCGCTCCGTAACGTGTCCGTCGGCACGCCGCGAGCCCGGCCGCCGTCCGGGGGGGGCCCATGCGCTTCACGTACGTCACTCCGCGCCGCCGACAGCGCCGGAGGCCGCGGCCTCGTCTCCTGGCCGCCGCGTTCCTGCCCGGCGGGCTGGCCTGCCTCGCCCTGGCCGCCCTCGTGGGCAGCGCGATCCCCGAAACCCTGGCGAAGGAGCACGGCTACTCCTCGGCCCGCCCCTGTGCGGCCGCCGCCCCTGCCGGGGACACGGACTGCCTCCGGCTCGTCCCGTACCGCGTGACCGGCACGGTGATCTTCCACGGCCGCGGCTCCCGCTACGAGGCCCGTCTCTCCGACGGAGCCCACTCCCCCGCGTCCGTCCGCTTCCGCACCGACTCCCCGCTGCTCGCCCGCTTGGCCAAGGGCGATCCCGTCCTGGCAACCGTCTGGCGGGGACAGATCACCGAGGTCTCCGGGAGGGGCACCAGCCAGGCGACCTTGAAAGACCCCACGGGTGACCACTGGTTCTCCCTGGTCCTGGCCCTGCTTCTCGCGACGGTCGGCGCCTTCGGCGTGTGGTTCGCCCAGTGGCTGCTGCGCCACCCCGAGGACTACGCGGCCGGCCGCACCCGCCCGGTGACGGTTGCCGGGTGGGTCGTGATGGGTGTCCTCGCACTCGTGCCACTGGCTCTGGGGGCCCTGGTGATCGCCGGCTCCCCGGTCTGGTTCCAGGTCGGCCTCTCGGCGGGCTTCCTCGCCCTGGCCTGGAAGTGGGGGCGTCCTTCCCTCGCCGCCGCATCCCGCAAGGCCCGGGGCGGTCCCCGCACCGGGCAACGGCGGAGCGGGCCCGGTGACCCCACGCGGGATCGCTAGTTCTGCGACCGGAAGGCTTCGGCGTGGTCCGCCGACCAGGTGGCGAAGGTGCGCGGCGCATGGCCGGTGAGCTGCTCGACCGCGTCGGTGAGGTCGACCGGGAGGCCGTCGGTCGCGGCCCAGTAGTCCAGCAGGGCCTCGGCGTACGGACCCGGTATGTATCCGTCGACCTCGGACTTCCACTGCTCGCGGGAGACGGGCTCGAAGGGTATGGGGCGGCCGATCGCCTCGCCCAGTATCGCCAGCTGCGCGGCGAAGGTCAGGGTCTGCGGCCCGGTCAGGGTGTACGCCCGACCTCCGAGGGACGGGTCGGTGAGGACCGCGAAGGCGGCCTCGGCGAGGTCGGTCTCGTGGACCGGGTCGCAGTAGGAGCCCGGGTAGGGCAGGTGGACCGGGCGGCCCGATTTCAGCGACCAGGCCCAGCTGAGGGCATTGCTCGCGAAGGATCCGGGGCGCAGCAGGGTCGTGCGCAGCGGGGAGGCGAGCAGGGCCCGCTCCACCGTGAGGTGGGACGCGGCAAGGGGGCTGTCGGAGGCGTCGGGTGCGAGCACCGAGGAGGAGGACAGCAGTACGACGTGCTCGACGCCGGCGCTGACGGCCTCCTTCACGAACGCGTCGATGGCGGAGGCCTCGGCGTAGAGGAAGACGGAGCGGACTCCGCCGAGGGCTCCGGGGAAGGTGGCGGGATCGGAGAGGTCGCAGTGGACGGTCCCGGGTTTGTCCGGCTCGCGGGATGCGAGCCGGTGCGGGACGCCGTGGGCGGCGAGGAGGGAGGAGAGACCGCGGGCGACGGCCCCGCGGCCACCGGTGACGAGGATCTTCGACATGGCATCTTCCTGTTCTGGCTGTTCCGGCTGCTCTAGACTGAACATGTGACGCAGATTCTGCGTGGCGCAATCTCTGCGCCACACAGACAAATTTGGAGCACGGAGAAGCCGATGTCAACCGATTACGCTCGTTCGAGTGATGAGTGGACCCGCGCCGAGCTGCTCGCGCGCATCGTCACCGAGAGCCAGCGGCACTACGCCGACTACTCGCTCTTCAGCCAGGCCATGGCCGACCACGTCGGCCTGCACCCCACCGACATGCAGTGCGTCGCGCTCCTCGACATGGAGCCCGGCCCGGTCAGCACCGGTGACATCGCCCGCCTCACCGGCCTGACCTCCGGCTCCGCCACCCGCCTCGTCGACCGCATGGTCAAGGCCGGCATCGTCGAACGCCATGCCGACCCGAACGACCGCCGCCGCTCCCTCGTCGCCCTCGCTCCCGCCGCCCGCGACCGGATCGGCGCCGCCTGGGAGACCCCCGGCCGCGCCTTCGGCGCCGTCCTGCAGAGCTACTCCGACACCGAACTCGCCGTCATCGCCGACTACCTCCACCGCGCCGCCGAGGTCGGCCGCGCCCAGGCCAAGCGGCTGACCTCGGGCGACACCGAATAGACGCCCCCACAGCCCCCGGGCCGGCGAAGAGCCGCCCCCGGCCGCCCCCGGCCGGCCCCCGGCGCGCCCCGCCGCGCCCCGCCGCGCTAGGACTGCAGGGCCGCCAGGCCCTTCGTCAGGTCCTCGGCGTTCATCACCGGAGAGACCTCCACCTCGGCGTTGAACTGCATGAACAGGTCCTCGAACAGCGGCGGCAGCTGCGAACTGTCCTGGAGGTCGAAAACCATCCAGCAGGACCGGACGCCCTCACTGAGGCCGAAGTAGGCGGACTCCGGCTTGATCGCTTTCATGAGCTTTTGGACCGCCTCGGGAAGGGCGCCGCTCTTGATGCCCTCGTTCGTCGCCGCCGTGTCCAGATGGGCCCTGAGCATGACTCTCATGCGCGGCTCCTTTCGTCACGGCCACCCTCGGCGGGGGTGCGGGGGGCGGCAACATCTCCGCCTCCATCCGGGCGTGCGGCTACCGCCCCCGGTTCGCGCCCTGGATGTGGAAGTTGAAGTCCGTGTGCCCGAGGGCCCCCATCAGCCGGAGCCAGACCGGCAGCAGCATCTCCGTACCGCGCGCCGTCTCGATCCCGCCCAGGTCGATGACGCTGTCCTCGCGCCAGTCGAAGGAGTACAGGAGTTCCCGTACGGCCTTCTTGGCCTCGGCGTCCTCGCCCGACAGGAAGACGGTGTGGTCGCCGGGGACCCGGGCGGGGTCGACCATGACCTGGCAGTTCATCGTGTTCAGCGTCTTGACCACGCGCAGCCCGGGGAAGGTCCGCTGGATCAGCTCGCCCAGGCTGTCGCTGTCCACCGGGTCGAGCCCGGGCGGGAACCCGTGGGAGAAGTCCAGCGGGTTCGCGATGTCGATCAGGATCTTGCCGTCCAGGTGCGCGGCGTCCGCCTCCGTCAGGGCGGCCACGCTGACCCGCCCGCCCGTGGCGTTGACGAGCGTCTCGCCCTGCCGCGCTGCCGCCGCGAAGCCGGCCAGCCCCGCTTCCGGGTGGGCCGCCTGCCACTCGGCGTACTCACTGCGGGCGAGGGTGGCCCCGGGGTCCCGGGTGCCGACGACGACCTCGTGGCCGAGGGAGAGCAGCCGGGTGGCCACCGTGCGGCCGACGATCCCGGTGCCGAGGACTGCGTAGCGCATGGTGGCTTCCCATCGAGTGCGGGCGGATGAGCGGGCGAAGGAGCAGCGGAACGGAGGAACGGCGAAACGGAGGAGCAGCGGACGGGCGCACCCACTCAAGCAGTTCGTACGGATTCCCGCGCGGCCGGCGTCAACTCCGCGCCAACCTCAGCTAGTCCAGGATGCCGACGTCGTAGAAGAACCGGTAGCGCACCGGGTCGTCCGGCAGGAACCAGTGGAGGCCCGCCTCCAGGAAGACGGCCACCAGGTTCACGGCGATCACCAGCCCCAGGAACCACAGCGCGGCCATCCCCACCGTGCGGTACGGACCCGGGCCCTCCGCCGGGACCACCCGGTCCGCGGTGGCGTGCGCGAAGGCCAGGACGATGCCCACCGCGACCACCGAGGCCTGGAAGAGGATCCACGCCCATACGTACAGGTGCAGGCCGAACACCTCGCTGCCGTAGCCCTTGTCGCCCGGCAGGACGTGCAGCATCGTCTGCCGCCACGAGGCGAAGGAGCCCGCGATCGCGGCGACGAGCGCCAGCCCCCAGCCCATCATGTAGTCGCGGCCCGTCACCGCCCCGTTGGTCAGGGCCGTGCGGACGATGTGGGCCGCCCCCATCGCCGCCAGCAGCATGAACATCCGCTGCACGATGCAGAGCGGGCAGGGGTACTCCCACATCCCGAACTGGTAGAAGAGCCCGCCGCAGACCACCCCGGTCCAGCCGATGGCGAAGGCGCACGCGAACCAGAACTGCACCCGGCCCAGCAGGCCGCCCTCCAGCGGGGCCTCCGGAAGGAGGCTGGACATCGCGGCCACGGTCAGTAGCTCAGGGTGAGCGCGAGGCTGCTGGTGATGTGGTGCGCCATCAGCAGGATCACCGCGAGGAGCATGACCCACCAGGCACCGAGCACGACGAACCGCGATGCGTCCCGGTACATCGCGATCATGGTGGCGAGAAGACCGCCGAAGATGAGGGTGTCCATGGCGCGGACCGTATCCACACCGGGACATACCGGTCGCGCGGCGCGCCCCCGCCGACCACAGGGTTACGTCAGTTGCCCCGCCGCTTGCGCCGGCCGCGCCCGGCGCGGGCCGACTCGCCCCGCGACCGCCCGTCCAGCGAGATCCACACCCGCACTTCGGTGCCGCCGAGCACCGAACGCCCCAGCCGCACGTCGCCGCCCGTCGACTCCGCGACCCGGCGCACGATGTCCAGGCCGAGGCCCGTGGAACCGTCGCGGCCGCCGTCGTTGCCGCGCCGCAGGGCCGCGTCCGGATCGGCGATGCCGCCCCCCGCATCGGAGACGAGCACGATGACCGCGTCCCCGGCGTCGTGGACGTCCACCGCGAAGGGAGTCCCCTCCGGGGTGTGCCGGAAGACGTTGCCCAGCATCGCGTCCAGCGCGGCCGCCAGCTCCGGCCGGGCCACCGGGATCCGTACCGTACGGTCGACCCCCGCGAGCCGCACCTCACGGCCCTCGTCCTCCGCCAGCGCCGACCAGAAGCCCATCCGGTCGCGGATCACCTCGGAGGCGTCGCAGCCCGCGCCCGCCGAACCCGGCCCGGCCCCCGGTCCCTGCGCGGCGGCGGGCCGCTGCTCACGGGCGGTCCGGATGATCGTGTCGACCTCGCGCTCCAGCTGCTCCACGGCCGCCCGGGTCTGCTCGGCCGCCGGTCCCTCGCCGAGCGAGGCGGCGTTGAGCCGCAGCACCGTCAGCGGGGTCCGCAGCCGGTGCGAGAGGTCGGCGGCCAGCTCCCGCTCGTTGGCCAGGAGTTCCACCACCTGGTCGGCCATCGAGTTGAACGCGACGGCGGCCTGGCGCAGTTCCTTGGGCCCCTCCTCCGGGACCCGCGCCCCCAGCCGCCCCTCGCCCAGCCGGTGGGCGGCGTCCGCCAGCCGCTCGGCCGGCCGCACCAGACGGGCGCCGAGCCGGTCCGCGACCGCCACCGAGCCCACGATCAGGGCGAGTCCGACGCCCGCGAGGACCACCCAGGCGGTGGTGACCCCGTTGCTGACCTCGCTCTCCGGCACGAGGATCTCCACCACCGCGATGTCGCCGGAGCCCAGCGCGACCGGCTGGAGCAGCGCGGAGCCCCCGCCCGCCACCCGGGCCGTCGCGGCCCGCCCGATCCGCCGGGTGTCAAGGACGGCGCGCTCGCCGGCCCAGCCCGTGCCGACCTCCACGCGCGGGCTGCCGCCGACGGCCGGTACGTGCACGGCCATCCGCCGGGCGGCGCCCATCTGCGTGGACTCCACGGCCTTGCGCAGCTGCACCGGGTCGGTGGTGATCGACAGCGTCGGCCCGATGGTGGCGGCCTGCCGCTCGGCGTTGGAGAACGCCCGGTCGCTGGCCATCTCCTGGACGACCATCCCGAGCGGCACCGCGAAGGCCACGACCACCATGACGGTGACCGCGAGGCACACCTTGACCAGCGCCCACCTCACAGCGGCGGCTCCAGCTTGACCCCGACACCCCGCAGCGTGTGCAGGTAGCGCGGGCTGGCGGCGGTCTCGCCGAGCTTGCGGCGCAGCCACGACAGGTGGACGTCGATGGTCTGGTCGTCGCCGTACGACTGCTGCCAGACCTCGGCGAGCAGCTCCCGGCGGGCCACCACCACACCGGGCCGCCCGGCGAGGAAGGCGAGCAGGTCGAACTCCCGCCGCGTGAGGTCCAGTACGGCCCCGTCCAGCTCGGCCTGGCGGCGCAGCGGATCGATGGCGAGGCCGCCGACGCGCAGGACCCGGGAGGGCGGTTCGGAGCCGGCGGCGGAGCGGGCGCGGCGCAGGACGGCGGCCATCCGGGCGGAGAGGTGCTCCACGGAGAAGGGTTTGGTGAGGTAGTCGTCGGCGCCGTCGTTGAGCAGCCGGACGATCTCCGCCTCGTCGTCTCGGGCGGTCGCGATGATGACGGGAACGTCGGTGATCCCGCGCAGCATCTTGAGCGCCTCGGCCCCGTCCAGGTCCGGCAGCCCGAGGTCCAGGATGACCAGGTCGAACCGGTTGTGGGCGACCTCGCGCAGGGCCTCCAGGGCGGTACCGACGCTGCGCACGGTGTGCGAGGCCTCGGTCAAGTGCCGGATGAGGGCGGAACGTACGAACTGGTCGTCCTCGACCACGAGCACACTAGCCATGGCCCGCACCGTAGCCCATTCGGGGGATGCCGCGGGGTGGCGGTCCAGGTCTGGGACGGGTGGGGCAGTATGTCCCCCGATGCGACGAGGACTTGTACATGCGGGTGCGTGGACGCTGGCCACCGGGGCGGCGGTCACGCTGTCGTGGTGGGGCGTGCACACCGTCATGTCCGGCACGGCCTACGATCCGCCGCTCGCGGTGCCGTTGACCACGCAGCCCCTCTCCTCCTCCACGCACCGGGCCCTGCCGCCTGCTCCCTCGCCGGACCCGTCCCCCTCGCCGACGCCCTCCCCGTCCGCTCCGTCCTCTTCCCCCGCCCCGCCTTCGGCGGCGAAGCCCTCGCCGCCGCCCACCCCGCCCCAGCCCAGGCAGGGGACCGCGAACGAGGACGTGAAGGCGTACAGCGTCTCGGGCGGCCGGGTCGTCCTCGGTCTCGGCGCCACCTCCGCCGAGCTGGTCTCGGCGACCCCGTCGGCGGGCTGGCGGATGCAGGTGTGGAAGCAGCCGTACTGGATCCGCGTCACCTTCACCCGCGCCGGTCGCGAGGTGTCGGTGTTCTGCACCTGGCACGACCACCCGCCGCTGGTGGAGATCGTCGACCCGTAGGCCGTCTCTTTCGGATCTTGCCGGGACCGCGACGTCCGATGCCGCGCGCCGCCCCGTACCGTGGCGCCATGAACGGCGCCGCGCGGTACGTCACCGACCTGGTCGAAGCGTGCGAACGGTACGCGGAGCGGCCCGCCCTCTCGTCCGGGCCGTGGGTGCTGACCCACTCCGAGGTGCTGTCCTGGACCTACCGGCTGGCGGGCGCCCTGGCCGGGCTCGGCATCGGGCGCGGCTCCGGGCTGGCCTGCGTGTCGGCCGGCAACTCGCCGCGGACGCTGCTGGTACGACTGGCCGCGCACATCCTGGGGGCCCGGCTGACCCAGGTGTGCGTCGGCCCGACCACCCACGCGCTCGACCACCTGCTACGGGACTGCGCGCCCTCCCTGGTGGTCCACGACACCCCCGTGCCGCCGGGCCCCGGGGCCCGCATCGGCCTGGCCGCACTCCTGGAGCTGGCTGCCGCCCGGGAGGCCCTGCCCGTCCCGGTGGCGGCCCGCGACGGGGACGTGGCGCGGGTGACCTACACGGGCGGTACGACGGGCCTGCCGAAGGGGGTGGTCTCGACGTTTGCCGCGATGGCGGCCCGGACGGCCACCCGCACCGACTCCCCCGGCGCCGACGGCCCCGGGCCGCTGGTGTTCGTGTCGGTGGACGCGCTCTCCCAGCGCTCCGGCGGCCGCTGCCTGGAGCAGCTGCGGATCGGTGGCCGCTCCGAGATCCTGCACCCCTTCGACACCCGGGCGTTCGCCGAGGCGTGCCGGCGGCTCGGGCCCGCGTCCACGTACCTGACGCCTTCGATGCTGTACCGGCTGCTGGACGACCCGGAGACCGCCGACGGCGTGCCCGGCCTGGTCCGCGTCTCCTACGGCGACTCCCCCGTCCACCCGGAGCGGCTGCGGCGGGCGGTGACCCGCTGGGGTCCGGGGGTGCGCTGGACGCAGGGCTACGGGATGAACGAGGCCGGGGTGCTGAGCCGTCTCTCCCCGGCCGACCACGACGCGGCCGTCACCGACCGCCCCCATCTGCTCGGCTCGGTGGGCCGGCCGGTGGCGGGGGTGGAGGTCGAGGTGCGGGGCGCCGCGCCGGGCGCCCCCGGCGAGGTGTGGGTGCGGTCCCCGATGGTGATGGCCGGCTACCGCGACCGGCCCGCGCTGACGGCCGAGGCACTGCGCGAAGGCTGGCTGCGCACGGGGGACGTCGGTCACTTCGACGGGGAGGGGTACCTGTACCTCGACGACCGGGTCAAGGACGTGGTCATGGTGCACGGGGCGAACGTCTATTGCGGCCCGATCGAGACGGAGCTGACCCGGCACCCCGCCGTGGCCCGGGCGGCCGTGGTGGGCCGGACCGACGCCGTCACCGGGGAGGCGGTGTGCGCCTTCCTCGTCGCGGCCCCCGGCCGCGCCCCGACGGACGAGGTGGCCGCCGAGGCCTGCGACCTGGTCGGGGCGGCGCTGGCACCAGGCCATCGACCGACCGCGGTGTTCTGGCTGGCGGCCCTCCCGCTGACGGAGGGCGGCAAGCCGGACAAGCGCCGCCTGCGGGAGCTGGCGGCCACCGCCGGGGCTCGTGGGCCGGCCGGGGCGCCCGGGTCAGCGGAAGACGGAGGGCGGGGGCTCGGGTGAGGCCACCGCCGAGGCGTCCGCGACCGGCGCCGCGCCGCCCGCGAAGTCCGCCAGGGCCCGGCCGTGCTCGACCCGGCCCGGGTGCGGGTCGCTCGCGACCCGGCGGGTGAACTCCGCCACGGGCAGCTCCCGGTCCGCGGCCACCAGGACGGCGTTGCCGAAGCGCTTGCCCCGCCACACCACGGGATCGGCGGCCAGCGCGAGCTCCGCGAACCGGGACGCGGCCGTCGCGATCTGGCCCCGCAGGTGGGCGAGCGGCGGACCGTCCGCGAGGTTCGCCACGTACCAGCCGCCCGGCGCCAGGGCCCGGCGTACGTCGTCCAGGAACTCGGCGCTCGTCAGGTGCGCGGGGGTGCGGGCGCCGCTGAACACGTCCGCGATCACCAGGTCGGCCCAGCCGTCCGGGACCTTGGCCAGCCCCGCCCGGGCGTCGACCGCCCGGACCCGGACCCGCGCCTGGGGGTCCAGCGGCAGGTGTTCGCGTACGAAGGCCACCAGCCCGGCGTCGATCTCGACGATCTGCTGCGTCGAGCGGGGGCGGGAGGCGGCCGTGTAGCGCGCCAGGGTGAAGGCGCCGCCGCCGAGGTGGAGCACGTTCAGGGGCTGGCGGGCCGGGGCGACGAGATCGATCAGGTGGCCGATCCGGCGCTGGTAGGAGAAGTCCAGGTACCCGGGGTCGTCCAGGTCCACGTGCGACTGCGGGGCACCGTCGATCAGCAGGGTCCAGGCACGCGACCGCTCCCGGTCCGGCTCCAGCTCCGCCGTACCGCCGTCCACCTGCCCGACGACCGCCCCGGAACCGCCCTGCCCGCGCCGCTTGTCCTTGTCCTTGCCTTTTGCTGCCACGCCCTCATTATCGCTGGTCAGGGCCTGGCGGGCGTCAGCGGCAGTTGTCCGCCGCCTCGATCAGCCGGGCCGCCTCGCCCAGCGCCGCGCGCAGCACCTCCGGGTCGGTGACCGGCCCTACCGCGTCCGGCGGCAGCAGCCAGCCGGTGCCGCCCGCGGTGGGCGAGGCGTCGCCGAAGCGCATGCCGCGCCCGTTGGTCTGCGTACAGGCGCTGCCCGGGAGGTCCCAGGCGTCGGCGGTACCGGGCGGGACGAGGAAGCCGAGCGTGCTGCCGGAGCCGTCGTGCAGGACCGGGCCGACTCCGCCCGCCCGGCTGGCCTGCCCGGCGGCCCGGCGGATGATGTCCACGGCCTCCAGGCCCTGCCTGGTGGGGACCGTCACCAGATCCGGGGCGTCGGCGCCCAGCGGCTGTCCGGTCATGAGGGGCGCTCCGGTCAGCACGGGCGCTCCCGGCTCGGGCACGGTGTTCGTATCAGTGCTCTCCATGCCGGCCTCCACCAAGGGAACCCCTCCTCGATCCGCGTACGAGCCTCGCGAGAGCGGTCCTGAAAGCCGGCGGGCTTCCTCCCACTCCGCATGGGTTCAACGCACGGAAGCGTCAACAGGTGCGGTGGCAAGACGCTGCAAAGGATGGCAGTTCATGGCGGATCGCGGGTGAGATATCCGTTTTGTAGCCAAACACCGGGTCAACCCACCGCCGCTGGCGGTACGTTCGTGCCCGCCGGGCACCCCCGTTCAGTCACCACCCTCAGCACAGTCACCGGCAGCGCGTCCCTTGCCCCAGAGAGGCCACGTCCATGGCGGCGTCCCCCCACTCACCCAATTCCTCCTTCCGGCGGCTGCGCGGTCAGCACTCCCCGGCCGAGTTCGCCGCGATGGTGCGCAGGGCGGCGAAGGAAATCGGAGAAACGGTTTCCTGCGACGCCCGTTACATCGGCCGGGTCGAGTCCGGCGAGATCCGCTGCCCCAACTACGCCTACGAGCGGGTCTTCCGCCACATGTTCCCCGGCCACAACCTGGCCGACCTGGGGTTCTCCCCGCGCGAGACGGTCCGCGGCAGGCTGGCCCAGCGCGAACAGGTCGCGTCCTTCTCGCCCTTCACCAGGCGCACCGCCCCCGGTTCCGCCTCCTGCGGATCTTCCGCTTCTTCCGCTTCCTCCTTCTCGTCCGTTCCTCGTTCCAAGGAGAGCGACGTGCTGCGTCGCGCGTTCATGGCGGGCGGCTCCGCGACCGTGGCGGCCGCGACCCTCAGCCTCACCCTGCTCGGCGACACCCGCCGCCTCCCCCACCGCGCCGGCGAGTCCGAGGCGGCCGCGGTCGAGGACGCCGTACGCCAGATCCGGCTGCTCGACGACCGGCACGGGGCGGACTCGCTGTACCGGCGGGCCGCGGAACCGCTGCGCACCGCCTACGCGCTGCTCGACGCGGGGGCGACCCGGCAGTCGACCGAGGACCGGCTGCACGCGGGCGCGGGAGAGCTGGCCATCTCGGTGGGCTGGCTCGCGCACGACTCGGGCCGCTTCGACGACGCCCGCTCGCACTACGCGGAGGCGCTCGCCACCGCCCGGGTCTCCGGGGACGCCGGCCTGGAGGCGCACGCCTTCAGCAACATGGCGTTCCTCGCCCGGGACTGCGGGCGTCCCCGCGAATCCGTACGGGCGGCCCAGGCGGGCCGCCGGGCCGCCCGCTCGCTCGGTTCCCCGCGGCTGCTGTCCCTGCTCGCCCTGCGGGAGGCCGGCGGCTGGGCGGGGCTGGCCGACCGCAAGGCGTGCGAGGAGGCGCTGACCCGGGCGCACACGGAGTTCTCGCGCGGTGAGGCGGGGGCGGACCCCGAGTGGATGTCCTTCTTCGGCGAGGCCGAGCTGGAGTCCCTGGAGTCCCGCTGCTGGGCCGCGCTCGGCGAGCACGCCCGCGCCGCCCGGCACGCCCGCCGGGCGGCGGACCTCCAGGATCCGCACTTCGCCCGCAACGTCGCCCTCTACACCGCCGAGCTGGCCGACAACCTGGCCCACGCGGGCGCCCCGGACGAGGCGGCCTGGGCGGGCGGCCGGGTGCTGGAGCTGCTGGACGAGGTCCAGTCGACCCGGATCCAGTCCATGGTGGCGGCCACGGCCCGCACGCTGATCCCGCACCAGCGCTCGCCGCGGGTGGGGGCGTTCCTCGCGCGGCACGCGGCGGTCTGAGCGGGCGGGGCCAGGCCGTTGGGGGGGGCCGCGCCCCGGAGGGGCGGATCCGGCCGGCGTCAGGCCGTTCGTGCGCCCGGCCGCTACGTGTCCAGGTGCCCCGTGTCGTTCCAGCGTTCCAGCGCCGGGGCCCCGTACGCCCAGCCCAGGACCGACAGGGAGGTCGGCTCCAGGCGGATGCGGGCACCGAAGGAGGCGTCGAAGCCGAGCCAGCGCGCGGCCAGGGTGCGCAGGATGTGGCCGTGCGCGAAGACGAGGACGTCGCGCTCGGCCGAACGGGCCCAGGTGACGATCTCGTCCGCGCGGGCCGAGACGTCCGCGACGGACTCGCCGCCCGGGACCCCGTCGCGCCAGATCAGCCAGCCGGGCCGGACCGCCTGGATCTCGGCCGGGGTCATGCCCTCGTAGTCGCCGTAGTCCCACTCCATCAGCGCGTCCCACGGCTCCGCCTGGATGCCGAAGCCGGCCAGGTCGCAGCTCTCGCTCGCCCGGACCAGCGGACTGGTGCGCACCTCCAGGCCGCGCAGGCTCGCCCACGGATCGCGGGCGAGGCGCTCGCCGAGCAGCTTCGCGCCGCGCCTGCCCTCCTCCAGCAGGGGCACGTCCGTGCGTCCGGTGTGCTTGCCGAGCTGGGACCACGCCGTCTGGCCGTGACGGGCCAGGAGGATGCGGGGGGCCATGTGAGTTCTCCCGGTCGAGGGGGCGAAAAGGGGCGCAACACGACGGAACCATTCGCACTGCTTTGCGGGGATTGCGTCGCCGCTCCATCATCCATCAGATGAACGGCGCGCAACCTCTGCCTGTTCACGCACGTCCTACGCCGTATGACTAATCGGCGGCAGCCCCCGAGATGGTGGGCCGAACTGCTGGTCCTGGGACTCCTCTACGGGGCGTACTCGGGCGGCAGACTCCTCGCCCGGGGCGACGTACGGCTGGCCGTCGACCACGGGCTCGCGATCCTGCGCGTGGAGGAACTCCTGGCCATCGACCTGGAGCGGCCGCTCAACCGGCTCTTCACCCACCACGCGGCGCTCGGCATACCCGCCGACTTCGTCTACGCCTCACTGCACTACCTGGTCACCCCGGCGGTGCTGGTCTGGCTCTACCGGCGGCGCCCCCAGCAGTATCGATTCGCCCGCACCTGGCTGGCGATCTCCACCGTCCTCGGACTCATCGGCTTCGCCCTGGTCCCCACCTGCCCGCCCCGGCTGCTCGACGCCTCGTACGGGTTCACCGACACCATGGCCCGGTACAGCGCGTACGGCTGGTGGGGCGGGGAGGCCAGTGCCCCGCGCGGGCTCGGGGGCCTGACCAACCAGTTCGCGGCCATGCCCAGCCTGCACGTGGGCTGGGCCCTGTGGTGCGGGATCGCGCTGTGGCGCCACGGGCGCCGGCCGCTGGTGCGGGCGCTCGGCGCCGCGTACCCCGCCGTCACCACCCTCGTGGTCATGGGCACCGCCAACCACTACTTCCTCGACGCCGTCGCCGGGGCCGCCGTGATGGGCGCCGGATGGCTCGCGGCCCGCGCCCTGCCCGGATCCCGCGCACCGCACACCGTCCGAACAGCCGGTTTCCGCGGTAAGTCCACGATTGTCAGTGGCGGATGGGACACTTCCGCGGGTGAGCTCCTACCCGTCCAGCGCCGTGCCGCCGCAGACGCCGCAGCTGCCGCAGACGCCACGGCCACTGCGGCCGACGACTCCGCCCCCGAGGACTCTGCGGCAGCGGCTCGCTGACCTGCGCGGCCCCGCCGTGGCGCCCCGCCCGCTCGACGCCCGCGCGCTGGCCGCGCTCGCCGCCAACCCCGGCTGCGGCAGACGCGCCCTGCTCGACGGCGCCGGCGTGGACAAGACGGCCCTCGCCGCGGCCCTCGGCTCGCCGGCCGCCTTCGGACAGTCGCAGTTCGCCATCGTGCGCGGGAACTCCTTCGAGGCCAAGGTCAAGGCCGACGGCGGAGCCGAGCTCCTGCGACTGGTGTACGAACACCTCGGCGCGGGGTCCGGTGGCGATGCCGGGCCGCCGCCCGGGCCGGACGCCCTCGTGCCCGATCTCACCGCCGCCGGGCCGCAGGGCCGCGGCGCCCGCACCGCGCTCGCGCTGCGGGACGCCACCGCCGCCGGCGCCTGGACCCTGCTGGACCACCCCATGCTCGCGCTGGAGGTGGCCGGCTCCCCCGCCTACCTGGAGCCGGACGCCGTCGTCGTGCACCCCGACGGCCGCTGGTCCGTCGTGGAGATCAAGTCGTTCCCGATGATCGACGGGGCCGCCGACGCCGCGAAGGTGGGCGCCGCCGCCCGCCAGGCCGCCGTCTACGTACTGGCCCTGGAGACCACCGCCGCGAAGCTGACCGGCGCCGAGGTCGGGCACAGCGTGCTGCTGGTCTGCCCCCGGGACTTCTCGAACCTGCCCACCGCCGCCGCCGTCGACATCCGCCGCGAGCGTTCCGTGACCCGGCGTCAGCTGGAGCGCCTCACCCGGGTCGAGGAACTGGCCGGGGCCCTGCCCGAGGGGCTCAGCTTCGACCCGGCGCGCTCCCCCGAGGAGCTGACCGAGGCCGTCTCCGCGGTCTCCGCCGCCTACGCCCCCGAGTGCCTGGCCGCCTGCGAGCTGGCCTTCCACTGCCGGGACCGGGCCCGCGGGGCCGGCGAGGTGACCGCGCTGGGCCGCTCGGTACGGGGCGAGCTGGGCGCGCTGACCACGGTCGAAGCCGCCCTCGCGGCGGCCGCGGCCGGTGGCTCCGCCGCCGCAGCCGACGACCCGACGGCGGCCGCCCTGCGGTACGCCGCCCGGCTGCGCGCCGAAGCGCTGGAGCAGGCACCCGACCGCGTCCGCCCGGAGGCCGCCGCATGTCCCTCATGAACACCCTGGCCCGGCTGGAGGCCGTCCGGGCGGGGCGGGCCCAGGCGCTGGCGACCGTACGGCACCGGCATCTGAGCGGGCGCCCGCTGGTCTTCGTACCGCTGACGACCGCGGGCGAGGCCGGGGCTCCGCTCGGCGCGATGGTCGGCACCGATCCCGATGCGCCGCACGTCCTGGTCATACCGCAGCCGCGCGACCGGGACCTGCGGTGGGAGTTCCTGGCGGAGCTGGCCGGGCAGGTGGTCCCGTACCTCGAGTCGTACGCGGACGCCGTCGAGCCCGTGGAGCGCACCGAGACCGATCCGGAGACGGGCAAGCGGGTCAAGGTGGAGGCCGAGCTGTGCCTGGACGCGCCGCAGCTGATCGTGCCGAGCCGCACGGGCATCGAGTACGTACGGCTGCTGGGCCGGTCCATGCGGTTCCGGCGGACCGCCGAGGAGGACCCCGAGAACCCGTATCCGGCGCCCGCACGGGTACCGCTGCTGGGGCGCTGGTTCACGCACCTCGCCGAGCGCTCCCGGGTACCGGGCTCCTCGATGCTGCTGTCGGCGACGGACCTGCTGTCCCGGCACTGGGCGACCGGGCAGAGCAATCTGGAGGACCAGCACCTGGGGGCCCTGCTGGCGTGGATCGACCCGCCGCCGGGGACCACCGGCGCCGAGCGGGCACTGCGCGCGGAGCTCGGCCGGGGCGCGGACGGGCAGTTGCTGGTCCCGCCGGCCGGTCCGGCCACCGATCCGGCGTTCGACAACAAGCTGCTGGCTCCGGCGATCGCGAGGTTCGACGCGGCGCGGGCGGCCGCGGCCGCGGCCCCGAACGGAAACGGGAGCGGGAACGGGAACGGCGACGGGGCCCGGGACCGGGCCCGGGCCGCCGCCGAGCGGGCCGTCCGGCAACTGGTCGTGTCGCAGATGCAGAGCACCTGGAACGCCGTGTGGCAGGCCGTCGGCCTGCTGCGCGAACTGCCCGCCGGGGAGCGGGCCGAGGACCGCTGGACCGGTGACCGCTGGTCCTACACCGGCCACCGGGACCGGGTCCGGGCGGGCGAGGCCCCGCAGCCGCGCCGCGACGACGCGGTGACGGCGGCCCGCAAGCTCGCGACGCGGGAGACCGAGCAGGTCAGGCTCGAGGCCCAGGAGGCGCTGGACGACCTCCTGGTGATGGCGGGGCGGCGGCTCGCGGGCGAGGCCTTCGCCGGCGAGGTCACCGAAGTGGTCATGGAGTGGACGGAGTCGAAGCGGCCGAGCCCGCGCCCGCTGGTGACGGTGGCCACCGAGGACCGGCCGCAGCTCGCTGACGGCGCCGAGGACGGCAGCGGTGGCGGCAGCGGTGGCGCGAAGGTGTACCGCTCCCTGGACGGGCGCCCGCAGAGCGCGCAGTTCGTGCGCCGGGAGGTGGACGGCCGCCTCGTGCTGCGCCTGCTCGACAAGATGGGCCGCGGCAAGGACCCGGAGCCGGGTTCCGTGCCGGAGAAGGGCGACCGGGTGTGCTGGACGCTGTTCGAGCACGATGCGCGCGGCGGCCCGAAGCTGCCGGACGCCGAACAGACCCCGTGGACCCACGGCGGCCCGCCCGCCCACCTGACCGGCTCCACCCCGGCGTACCTGACCGGCTCCGCCCCGGCCCACCCGGCCGGTTCCGCTCCGGCCCACTCGGCCGGTTCCGCCCCCGCGCTCCCGATGCCCGACTCCGCGCCCGATCCAGTGACCGCCGAGGACCTGCTGTGAGTTTCGATCCCGGTGCGGAGGCCGACCGGGCCACCGCGGCCATCCTGCGCGACACCCTGCACGGACCGGCCCGGGGCGTGGTCGTCGACTCCCCTCCCGGGGCCGGCAAGTCCACGCTCGTGGTGCGGGCGGCGCGCGATCTGGCGGCCGCCGGGCGCCGGCTGATGGTGGTCGCGCAGACCAACGCCCAGGTCGACGACCTGGTGTTGCGGCTGCACGGGAAGGACCCGGAGCTGAAGGTCGGCCGGCTGCACAGCAGCGAGGGCGACAGCTTCGATCCGGCCCTGCGCGAACTGCCCTCGGTGGTCCTCTCGGCGAAGCCGGCGGAGCTCGCCGGGCTGCCGGTGACCATCTCCACGGCGGCCAAGTGGGCGTGGGTCAAGGACGTGGAGCCCTGGGAGCACGCCATCGTGGACGAGGCGTACCAGATGCGTTCGGACGCGCTGCTGGCCGTGGCCGGGCTGTTCGACCGGGCGCTGTTCGTCGGCGACCCGGGGCAGCTGGACCCCTTCAGCGTGGTCGGCGCCGAGCAGTGGGCGGGCCTGTCCTACGATCCCTCCGCCTCGGCGGTGTCCACCCTCCTCGCCCACAACCCGGACCTGCCGCAGCACCGGCTGCCGGTGTCGTGGCGGCTGCCGGCTTCGGCCGCCCCGCTGGTCTCCCGCGCGTTCTACCCGTACACGCAGTTCCGCAGCGGTACGGGCCCGGGCGAGCGGCGGCTGTCCTACGGGGTCGCGGGCGACGGCTCGGGCCCCGACCGGGTGCTGGACGAGGCCGCCGCGTCGGGGTGGGGGCTGCTGGAGCTGCCGGCCCGGCACACCCCGCGGACCGACCCGGAGGCGGTGCGGGCGGTGGCCCTGGTGGTCCGCCGGGCGCTGGACCGGGGTGCGGTGACGATGGACGAACAGCCCGGCGGCCCGTCCCCGCTGACGGCCGACCGGATCGCGGTGGGCACGGCCCACCGGGACCAGGCGGCGGCGGTCCGGGCGGCGCTGGCCTCCCTCGGGGTCACCGGGGTCACGGTGGACACCGCGAACCGGCTCCAGGGCCGCGAGTACGACCTCACGGTGGTCCTGCACCCCCTGTCGGGCCGCCCGGACGCGACCGCCTTCCACCTGGAGACGGGCCGGCTGTGCGTACTGGCGTCACGGCACCGGCACGCCTGCGTGGTGGTGGCCCGGGCGGGGATAGCGGAGCTGCTGGACGAGCACCCGTCGACGGAACCGGTCCAGCTGGGCGTGACGGTGAAGTTCCCCGACGGCTGGGAGGCCAACCACTCGGTCCTGGCGCACCTGGCGGAACACCGGGTGAGCTGGCGCCCCTGACCGGGACACGGCCCGCCCCGCCCCGCAGCGTCGCTTGCTCAGCGGGACTTGCGCTCGACGCCGAGGCGGGTCCGGAGCACCTCGCCCACCTCGGCGAAGGTGCGCAGCTGTTCCGGGGTCAGGATGTCGATCAGGTGGCGGCGCACGGACTCCACGTGGAGCGGGGCCGCCGTCATGATCGCGTCACCCCCGTCGACCTCGGCGAGATCGCCCTGCCCTTCCTGGACGAGCCCGAGTACGCCTCCACCGGCAGCTACGCCCACCCCCACACCCGCGCGTGGAGCGCCCTGATCGACTCCGCGGACGCCTTCCTCTTCGTCCTGCCGATGTACAACGGCGGCTTCACGGCCCCGTTCAAGAACGCCATCGACTTCCTCTACCGCGAATGGCAGGGCAAGCCGGCCGGTCTCGTCTCCTACAGCGCGGGCGGCACCGGCGGTGCGCCGGCCGCGGCGATGCTGCGGCCGGTGCTGGAGGCCGTGGGCATGGTGACCACCGCGTCCTCGGTGGCCGTCCCGGGCATCACCGGGCTGGTCCCGGCAGACGGGTTCCGCGCCCCGCAGGGCCTCGCCTGCGAGCTGGCGACCGTACTGGACGAAGTGGCGGCCCTGGCGAAGGCGCCGGTCACCGCGTGACGAGCCGCGCGATGGCGGCTTCCCGGTTCGACGGCTCCGGATGGCGGTGCGGATGACGGCGCCGACCGATCACCTGCTCGACGCCCTCGTCGCAGAGCCGGTCCGGTTCCCCGTGCACACCACCGACCGTACGGGTGTTCCAGCCCGCGCACGGGCACCCTCGGGCCGTCTTGCGCGACGCTGGACAATGGACGGTGGCCCGGCACCTTTCCGGCCCACCGTTTTCCCACGCGCAGCAGGAGGACACGCATGGCAGAGCCCGAGCGGACCGAGCGGAGGCTACGGCCCGCACACCTGCTCTTCGAGCCGTCGGAGACCGTCACCGACCCGGAGCACTTCTTCGACCTGGAGTCGATCGAGGACCCGCGGGAGCTGCTGGTCCGGGCGACGGAGCTGACCCTGGCCTTCCGGGCGGCGCAGGAGCGGGCGGTGGAGTTCCAGGCGGTGGCCGCCGCGCAGCTGGCGGATCCGCGGCGGTTCGACCGGATGCCCGTGGCCGCGATCGCGGAGCAGGCGGAGTGGACCGAGGACTACGCCCGCAAGATGATCGAGTTCGGCGAGTCGCTGCTGCGCGGCACCACCCCCGAGGGTGCCTGACCCGACGGGCGGGCGGGCTCCGCGGTGCGACCTCTGGCATATGCGGGGCGCAACATACCCCAGAGCCACCCGCCCTGTCCCGGATTCCCGTAACTCCCGGAGATCGCTCCACTACGCCGGGTAGACCTGGACGCATGACGACCCTCACCGGCTGTCCCGCGCTCGACATGCGGACGACGACCGCCTCCGCGACCCATGTCACCCCGGCCGGCGCCGCCTGGCTGGCCTCCGCGTCCGCCCGGCCGGGCGGCACGCTGGCCGCCTGGCAGGCCCGGCCCACGGTGCCCGCCGTGCTGCCCTGCGGGACCGCGTTCGACGTCGTCAGCGTCCCGCTCGTCCTGGGGCGCCGCATGCTCGACCTGCTCTGGGCCGAAGGCCCCGGCTCCGGGCCCGCCGCCGTGCACCGCGGGCGGACGCTGCTCTTCGCCGCCCCCGGCACCGCGCACCGCCTCCCGGCCCTCCTCGCCTGGGAGGAGTGGAGCACGCCCGTCCCCGCCCCGCTCTGCCACGGCCCCGGCGACGCGGTCACCGTGCCCCCGCTGGCCACCACCGCGGGACCGTCCCGCTGGCTGGTGGCGCCCGACACGCGGCTGCCGTGGCTGCCCGGACCCGAGGCGCTGCTGTGGGCGTTCCTCCGTGCCACCCGAGCTGCGGATATCGATTTTTCCGATCGCCGGTCGGGGTGCTAATGTCTTCCTCGTCACCAAGCGCCGCTAGCTCAGTTGGTTAGAGCAGCTGACTCTTAATCAGCGGGTCCGGGGTTCGAGTCCCTGGCGGCGCACAGACGGAGAAGGACCCCCACGCGAGTGGGGGTCCTTCTCGTTTCCCCGCCCTACCGCGTGATCTTCACCGTGTACGCGCCCGACTGCGTGCGGTCGGCCACCTCGATCGTGATCCGCTCGCCCGGCACCGTGAACGTCTCGCCCACCTCCAGCGGCGCGTCCGCGAGCGGCGGGTACACCGACCGGTCCCAGCACGCCTCGGTGTCGGGGTGCGCGTCCATGACCTCGATCGGCCCGCCGCCCGAGGCCGCCTCGGTGCGGATCCGGTAGACGAGGACGCCCTCGGTGCACGTCTCCCCGTCGTTGCCCGCGGAACCCCGGGCCTCGACGGCGATCGCGCTCCCGGTCCCCGTACGGATCACCGCCAGCCGGGTGCCGCCCGTGCCACCGAGGGGCGGGGTCTGGGACAGCGGCTGGATGGTGTGCAGGGAGGAGCCGGCCGGTACGCAGTCCACCTGGGAGGCGTCCAGCCAGCCGAGCTTCCACTTCTGCCAGGCGAAGAGGTCCGGGGACATGCCGAACTGGCTGCCCATGACGTCCCAGTCCCCCACGTACGTGTCCCAGTCGCCCTTGCCGTCCGAAGGCCGGTGGTAGAGGTCGGGCAGGTCGAAGACGTGCCCGGTCTCGTGGGCCAGCACGTTGCGGTCCGGCGGGTGCTTCTCGAAGACCGTGACGATGCGGCGCAGGTCGGTGCCGTCCGCCCTGATGGGCTGGTCGAAGTTGACGACCTTGGTGGCGTCCGAGTCGACTCCCGGCGCGTCCGGGTCGGCGATGAAGTAGACGACGTCGTACTGGCTGAAGTCCACCGTCGGGTCGGCTCCGGCGACGGCGTCGCGCAGGTAGGCGGCCCGGTCCGCGGGGGCCCAGTCACGCTGTATCCCGTACGCGGTGGACGGCTTCGGCATCCTGATCCACTGCTTCTGCGGGTGCGGGACCAGCCGGAAGCGGCCGTAGGAGGCCCTCTCGAAGAAGTCGCTGGTCGCCGGGAAGTAGTCGCCGGTGAGCTGCTCGGTCGTCAGGGCGGGGCGGTGGTCGGGGAAGGAGAGGAAGACCATGACCGCGTTGAGGGTCCGCTCGGGCTTGGGGTAGGCGCCGTTCCAGCTGTCCAGGCCCAGGGAGTGGTGGGCCGCGGTACGGGTGAGCGCGCAGGGTCCGGCTCCGGGCACGGCGACCGCGGGTCCCGCGACGAGCGACATGGCGGCGAGCGCCGTCAGGGAAGTGAGCGCCGCCGCCGTGGTTCGCATGCGGGAGCGGTCCACTCCCCCGGGTGTCTGCTGTCGCGGCACATCGACCTCCGGTGGTGGATTGGTACCTCTTCATCCACCTTGGGGCGATTGTCTTACTAATGCCCTGTTCCGCTGCCCCACACGAGTGAGCACTGGGGCAAGACGGTGACGCGGGGTTTCGCACACCCGCCTACGGAAAGTCACGACCGGTCAGGTGAGGACAGCAGAGGTCGCCGCATGCTCACAGCCGTGCGGAAACGATCACGCTCCATCGCGCCGACGATCCGTCATCACACCGAACTCCCGCGTCCCACACGGCGACGCCGCTGGATAGGGCCGTCCGGCAGCCTCTATGATCGGCACACTTTCCTGCACGGACACTCACACGCACTGCGGGAGCCAACGGTGAGCGGAACCTCAGACGGAACCGGTTCGGCGGCCGACAGCATTCGATCGGCCATGACGCAGCGTCACTCCGAGCCGTCGACGACGGCAACCCCGGACCACACCGGATCCGCGCCGCACGACCACGCGGCCGGTCACCAAGCCGACTTCCGGGCCGCTTTCAACGCGGCCCACCTCCCCATGGCCCTCATCGACCGCGGCGGCCACGTCGCCTGCGCCAACGAGGCCCTCGCCGGGCTGCTCGGCGCCGAGCCGGACGCCCTCACCGGGCAGTCCGCCGCCGATCTGGTGGACCTGGCCTCCGAGGCCCGCACCTGGCAGGCCTACCAGGAGGTGCTGCGCGGCCGGCAGGCCCGGCTGCGCTGCACCCGGCGGCTCAAGCACCCCGACGGGCACTCGCTGTGGACCGAGATCACCCTCGGCCCCGTCCCCGCGACCGGCGACGTACTGCTGTCCGTAGCCGACATCAGCGACCGGCGCGACCTCCAGGCCCGCCTGCGCCACCTCCAGATGCACGACCCGGTGACCCGGCTGCCCAACCGGGCGCTGTTCTTCGAGCGGCTCTCCGCCGCCCTGGAGGCGTCCTCGTACGAGCAGGGCGGCACCGGCCGGATCGGGCTGTGCTACCTGGACCTCGACGGCTTCAAGGCCGTCAACGACACCCTGGGCCACCGGGTCGGCGACCGGCTGCTGGCCGCCGTCGCCAAGCGGCTGACCCGGTGCGCCGACCAGTCCGGCTACGGACGCAACGGCGGACACCTCGTGGCACGGCTCGGCGGAGACGAGTTCGCCCTGCTGGTCGAGGAGTCCACCGGCACCGAACAGCTCGCGGACCTCGCGCGGAGCGTACTGGCCGCCGTACAGGAGCCGTTCGACCTCGCCGGGCAGCGGCTGTCGGTCTCGGCCTCGATCGGGGTGGTGGAGCGGGCGGCCGCCGGGACCTCGGCGACCGCCCTCATGCAGGCCGCGGACACCACGCTGTACTGGGCCAAGGCCGACGGCAAGGCCCGCTGGACGCTCTTCGACCCGGAGCGCAACGCACACCGCATGACCCGTCAGGCCCTGTCCTCGACGCTGCGGCCGGCCGTGGAGCGCGGCGAGTTCACGCTGGAGTACCAGCCGCTGGTGGACCTGGAGAGCGGGGTGGTGCGCGGGGTGGAGGCCCTGGTGCGCTGGAACCACCCGCAGTTCGGCTTGCTGACGCCGAATCGGTTCATCGGAATTGCCGAAGAGGACGGCTCCATCGTCCAGTTGGGGCGCTGGGTGCTGCGCACGGCCTGCCGCCAGGCGCGGCGCTGGCAGATCGAGCAGCCCAGCGACTCGCCCGTCTTCGTGTCCGTCAACGTCGCGGTGCGCCAGGTCTGGGATTCCGACCTGGTCGGCGACGTCGCCGAGATCCTGGCGGAGACGGGTCTGGCGCCGCAGCTGCTCCAGCTCGAGCTGACGGAGTCGGCGGTGATGGGCTCCGCCGGACGGCCGCTCCAGGCACTGCAGGCGCTGAGCGACATGGGGGTGCGGATCGCCATCGACGATTTCGGCACCGGATACTCCAACCTCGCCTACCTGAGCCGGCTGCCGGTCTCGGTGCTGAAACTGGACGGCTCCTTCGTCCGCGGCTTCCGCTACGAGGAGGGAGCGCACCCGAACCCGGCCGACGAGACCATCGTCGAGGCCCTGGTGCAGCTCGCGCACCGGCTGGGCCTGACGGTGACCGCGGAGTGCGTGGAGACGGCCGGCCAGGCGGCCCGGCTGCGCCGCGTCGGCTGCGACACCGGCCAGGGCTGGCTGTACTCCCGGGCGGTGGCCCCGGAACTGATCGCCGAGATGATCGCGGCCCGGCCCCGGACCGGCGAAACCCCCTAGTCCCCCTAGTACGGCAACCACGGAAGGAAGCCGTGGCCGGACACTGCCGGTTCCCGGCATTACGCCGCCGCGCCCACCTTTGGAACGATCTTCGCGCCGGCCACCGCCGGCAGCTTTCGTCCCAGGGGGGAACCACGATGAAGACGACCCGAGCCGCACTCGTCCTGACCGCCGCCGCACTCGCTCCGGCCCTGCTCCTGTCCACCCCGGCCCTCGCCGCCGGCCCGGCGGCCGCGCCCGCCGCCGCCGTATCGGCGGCGACGCCGACGGACGCCGACAACGCCGCCGCCATCGTCAGGCTCCTGGCCGATCCGGCCTCCGGCAGGGCCGTCATCCGCGAGGCCAACAAGGCCCTGAACGGGTCCCCGGCCGACCGCGTCGCCTTCCTCAGCACCGGCCTCCCGATCGCCCGGGACGAGGACAACCGGGTGGCCATCGTCAGGCTCCTCGCCGACCCGGCCTCCGGCAGGGCCGTCATCCGCGAGGCGAACAAGGCCCTGGACGGCACCGCCGCCGCCCGGACCGCCTTCCTCGCCACCGGCCTCCGGCTCGCCCGGGCCGAGGACGACCGGTTCGCCGTCGCCCGGATCCTGGCCCGCCCCGGCATCAGCCCGGCCCTGCGCGCGGCGGCCAACAAGGCCCTGGACGGCACCCCCGAGGAGCTGCGCTACTTCGTGACGACCGGCCAGTACGAGGTGGACGGCCGCACCGCGCGCTGATCGCGAACACGGCCGCCCCCGCCCCCGGTGAGGGGGCGGGGGCGGTCGGCGCTCGGCGCGGGGTGGGGGGAGATCAGCAGGCGCCGAGGTCCTTCCAGACACCCCATTCACCGGTGGTGCCGGGCACCTCGTTCTGCGTCCACCACTGGGCCTTGTACTTGCGGCCGTTGTACGAGACCTCGTTGCCGCCGGTGTAGACGGTGCCCGCGACGTAGGCCGGAGCGGTGCAGCCCGCAGGCGGCGTCGTCGGAGGCGTGGTCGGCGGGGTGGTCGGAGGCGTCGTGGGCGGGGTGGTGGGAGGCGTGGTCGGCGGGGTGGTCGGCGGCTGCGTGGTGCCGCCGAGGGAGTCCGAGATCTGGTTCAGCAGCGTGGCGTTGGCGTCCAGGCCGAGCAGGGAGTACATCATCGCGCCGGCCAGGCCGCGCTGCTTGCCGTAGTCGACCCGGGCCTGGATGGACTTCTGGTTGAGGCCGGTGAAGAACTCGCCGTCCTTGAAGAAGTACGAGGCCTTGGCCTGGTCGTCCCAGAAGGTGGTCGCCGGGTTGTCGACGATCCCGCCGAGCTCCTTGTAGAGCGCTATGCCGGCCTGCTGGCTGGTCGGACGGGCGGCCGAGGCCTGCGAGGCGGGCTGGGCGAGACCGTTGGTGGTGCCGGCCTGCACGCCCTTCCAGCCGCGGTAGTAGAACTCGTAGCCCAGGGTCAGCTTGTTGGCGGGGAAGCCGCCGGTGATCCCGTAGGCCGCGTTGCCGTCGATCCAGGAGTCGATGGCGTTCTTGATGCTGTACTTCTCGGTGCCCGGGGCGATCGCGTCGGTCGGGTCGGACGAGGAGGGCAGCAGCGGGGACTGGTGGTACGTCGGACCGTCCGCGTCCCAGGCTCCGTGCATGTCGTACGTCATGATGTTCGCGTAGTCGAGGTACGCGCCGATCTTGTCCGTCTCGATGTACTTGATCTTGTCCTGGCCGGCCGGGAGGGCCGAGGTCAGCAGGTACTTCTTGCCGCCGTTGGCCGCGCCGTACGCGTCGAGCTGGGTGCGGAACTCCTTGAGCAGGAGCGTGAAGTTCTGCTTGTCCTCGGCGGCGTAGTGGTTGCCGAGGTGACCGCCCGACGAGCCCGGGTACTCCCAGTCGATGTCGATGCCGTCGAAGATGCCGGCCGCGCTGCCCGCGCCGCCGTAGCCGCCCTCGACCGGCAGGTTGCCCTTGATGTACTGGTCGATGCAGGAGGAGACGAGCTTCTTGCGGGAAGCGTCGGTCTTGGCCGCGTCGCTGAAGTACTTCGAGTAGCTCCAGCCGCCGATCGAAATGTTGATCTTCAGGTTCGGGTACTTGGCCTTGAGCTGCTTGAACTGGTTGAAGACACCGACGATGGGCTGGTCCCACTTGTCGGCGACGCCGCTGACGCTGTCGGCCGCGCTGAAGGACTTCTGGTAGTCGGCGTACGAGTCGCCCGCCCCGTCACCGGCGTTGGGGTTGTTGTCATCGCCCGCCGCCTTGTTCGCCTCGAAACAGGTGAGGTCGGTGGGGTGGATGTTGCCGAACGAGTAATTGATGACGTCCAGCTTGCTCGCCATGCCGCGGGTGTCGAGGTGCTTGGGATAGAAGGCGTTCCCGTACACGCTCCACTGGTCGTAGTAAGCGATCTTGACATTGCCGGCCGTGGCAGTGGAAGAGGCCTCGGCGGCCGAGGCGGTACCGAGCCCCGCGAAGGTCGCCAGCGCACCGGCTGCAAGCGCGGCGGTGGCGGCAGCCGCGATGAGGGGTTTACGGATGTGCATGAACTGCCTCCGGGGGGTGGGAGGGGAGAGCGAGAACATCAGGTGGGAGAAGTGATAGCGATCACTCCTGGCCCGAGTCAATGGTTTGGACCAAAGAAGGACTAGACCACTGCTGGGACAAATCCCTTGGTCAGAGGCGTGACTGCATACCAATAACTGCCCGCCACCCCAGGTGACGAGCAGTTTTTGGGAACCTCCGGCCATCCCCGCGCAAGGTTTCGGCAACAAACCAGCCAAACCCCGTTCGTCTTCGATCAGAGCGCCTCCGGGTCCTCCCCCGGCATCCCGTACGCATCTGCGACGAGCCCGTACGAGCGCAACCGGGTCTCGCCGTCATGGGCGTTGGCGGTCAGCATCAGCTCGTCGGCGCCCGTCAGCTTCGCCAGGGCGTCGAGCCCGCTGCGCACCTCGTCCGCGGTGCCGTGGATCACGCTCGCGAGCCGTTCGTCCACGAACTCCCGCTCCAGCGGCGTGTACGGGTACGCCGCCGCCTCCTCGGGCGTCGGCACCAGGCCGGGGCGCCCGCTGCGCAGCCGGAGCATCGACAGGGCGCCGGTCAGGACCTGTGCGCGGGCCTCGGCGTCCGTGCCGGCGGCGAGGGCCGCGACCCCGATGACGGCGTACGGGGCGTCCAGGACGGCCGAGGGCCGGAAGGACTGCCGGTAGAGGTCGAGGGCGGGCAGGGTCCCGGCCGGGGAGAAGTGGTGCGCGTAGGCGAAGGGCAGTCCGAGACCGCCGGCCAGCCGGGCGCTGAAGCCGGAGGAGCCGAGCAGCCACACGGGCGGGCGGGCGGCGGGCCCCTGGACCGGGCCCGGCACCGCGTGGACGCGGGCGTACGGGTGCCCGTCGGGGAAGTCGTCGTCGAGGAAGCGGATCAGCTCCGCGAGCTGCCGGGGGAACTCGTCCACGGCCTCGTCGCGCCGCCCGGGCCCGCGCAGCGCCGCGGCCGTGTGCCCGTCGGTGCCGGGGGCCCGGCCGAGGCCGAGGTCGATCCGGCCCGGGGCGAGGGCCTCCAGGGTGCCGAACTGCTCGGCGACGGCGAGCGGGGCGTGGTTGGGCAGCATGACCCCGCCCGAGCCGAGCCGGATCCGGGAGGTGTGGGCCGCGAGGTGGGCCAGGATCACGGCCGGGGAGGAGCTGGCGACCCCGGGCATCGAATGGTGCTCGGCGACCCAGTGCCGGTGGTAGCCGCGGGCCTCGGCGAGCCGGGCGATGCCGACGCTGGTGCGCAGGGAGGCGTGGGCGGTGCTGCCGGCTCCGACGGTGACGAGGTCGAGCACCGAGAGCGGGACCGGGGCCCGGCCGACGGCCGTCCCGCGGATCCCGCCGCGGTCCCCGGACGGGCCGGTCCCGGCCCGGTCCGGTGTGCGGCTCCCCTGCCGACCCTGCCGACCCGCGTCTCCGGTGTCACTCATCGTCGCTCCCGCTCCGCTCGCCCGTCCGTACGAAGAACTCGAACCGCACGGCCGGGCCGGGCATTCCCGGTGCTCTCGGACATAGCCCATGACCTTGGCATATGCCAGGGGAGTAGATCCAGGCAGAGCGATGTGATTGAGCCATCAATCTCATCAACAGGCGCTCCACATGGGCCTCTTGGTGGCTATCGTGTGAGAGCAAGCGGTAACAACCTGCTAGGGGGAAACCGTGGCGCTGAAGCCCGAGCCGACCGCGCCGTTCCACTCGGTGCAGTACGCCCTGCGCGTACTCGAAACGGTCGCCCGCCATACCGGCGGCGTGACCGACGTACAGATCGCGCGTGAGACCGGCCTGCCCGCGGTCCATCTCGCCCCCATGCTCCTCATGCTGCGCCGAGAGGGGTACGTGCTGCAGGTGTCCGACGGCGCCTACGCCATAGGCGACTCCCTCGTCCTGCTCGGCTCCGGCATCGACCGCCAGCAGGCCCTCCAGGACAAGCTCCAGGACACCCTGGACCGGCTGCGCGACTCGGTGGGCGCGGCGGTCTACATCAGCCGGTACGTCGACGGCGAGGTACGGATCACGCAGTTCGCGGACAGCCCCCGCACGCCCAAGGTGCACGAGTGGGTCGACTTCCGCTCGGCGGCGCACGCCAGCGCGGTGGGCAAGTGCCTGCTGACCCAGCTCGACCTGAACGGACGGCGCGACCACCTGTCCCGGCACAAGATCGCCCGGCTGACGTCGAAGACCATCGTGAACGAGCGGATCCTGTTCTCGAAGCTGGACAGCCAGCCGGCCACGGTTCCCATGCTCGACCTGCAGGAGTACGCGGTGGGCACGGTCTGCGCGGCCGTCCCGATCACCGCCGGAGCCTCGGTGGGCTGCCTGGCCCTGTCCCTGCCCGTGGAGCACGCCCACCGGCTGCGGGCGGCGGCCGACGCCCTGAACCGCAAGGCCGCGCCGCTGCTGCTGTCGCTCACCCTCTGACGGCGGGGCGGCCGGTCGGCCGGGCCTCGCGCCCGGTGGGCCCCGGAACCGTCCCGGAAAACACTTCGGGCGGTTCCCGGTGAACCGGAAACCGCCCGAAGGACAGGTGCGCCGCCAGGGACTCGAACCCCGGACCCGCTGATTAAGAGTCAGCTGCTCTAACCAACTGAGCTAGCGGCGCCTGCTGATAGAGAAAATACTACCTGCTCCTCAGGGGTGCTCAAAACCGTATTCAGCGCCCCAGCAGATCGGCCCGCCCCTGCGCCTCGTAGGAGGCCAGGAGGGTCGCCCGGTCCGCCGGTTCCATGATCCGGTACGCGCTCTCGCCCGGCGGCCGCCACCAGACCGGGTCCGTGGTGCTGAAGGCCTCGCCGCGCAAGGAGACCCGGTGGACCTTGTTCGTCGCCGTGACCGGCATGGTGGCGACGATCCGCACGTAGCGCGGGGCCATCTTCGTGCCGAGGTCCGGCTGGGCGTCGAGGAAGGCCGCGAAGCCCTGCGGGGAGAAGGCGGCCCCCTCGCGCAGGGCCACGGCCGCCATCACCTGGTCTCCCGCCACCTCGTCCGGTACGGCGTACACGGCCACGGCGGCCGCCCGGGCCCAGCGGGCCAGGATGCTCTCGATGACCGCGGCGGCCAGGTTCTCGCTGTCGACGCGCAGCCGGTCGTCGGTGCGGCCGGCGAAGTAGAGGAAGCCGTCGGAGTCGCGGAAGAAGAGGTCGCCGGTCCAGTACCAGCCGTCGCGGGTGCGGGCCGCCTCCGCGTCGGGGTTGCGCCAGTAGCCTTCGAAGAGGCTGCGGCCCTTGTTGACCAGCTCGCCTATGGCCTCGGAGCCGTTCAGGAGCCGGCCGCGCGCGTCGAGCACGGCCGGCGGGCACTCGCGCCCGGTCTCCGGGTCGATGACGGCCAGGTCGTCGCCCGCGCCCGCGCGCCCCAGTGCGCCCGGCGGGGTGTCGGGGGTGCGCTGGACCGAGGCGCCGCCCTCGGTGGCCCCGTAGCCCTCGACGAGACGGACCCCGAAGCGTTCGGCGAAGCGCGCCGCGTCGACCGCGCCCGCCTCGGTGCCGAAGCCGAGGCGCAGGGCGTGCTCGCGGTCGTCGGGGCGGGGCGGGGTGGCGAGGACGTACTGGACGGCCCGGCCGACGTAGGTGAAGTACGTCGCTCCGTAGGCCCGTACGTCGTCCAGGAACGCGGAGGCCGAAAACCGCCGTCGCAGCGCCACCGCGGCGCCGCCCGCGAGGGCCGGGAGCCAGTCGGCGATGACCGCGTTGCCGTGGAAGAGGGGCATGCAGATGTAGTGGACGTCGTCCGGGGTGACCGAGAAGTGCCGGGCGAGCGAGGCGCCCGCGCCCGCGAGGCGGCCCTGGGTGCAGATGGCCGCCTTCGGGGCGCCGGTGGAGCCCGAGGTGAAGTAGAGGAGCAGCCGGGAGGCCGGGCCCGGACCGGCGCCCAGGGTCGCGTCACCGGGTTTCGCTCCGGCGTACGGCGCGAGCAGCGCCGCGTACTCCCCGCCGTCCTCACCGTCCGTGACCAGGATCCGTACGCCGGGCAGGTCGAGGCCGCGCAGGAGCGGCAGGTGGGCGCGCTCGGTCACCAGGATCCGGCAGTCGGTGTGCAGGATGTCACGGGCCAGCTCGGGACCGCGCCGGGTGGGGTTGATCCCGGCGACGGCGGCCCCGGCGAGGGCCGCCGCGCCGAGCCAGAACGGGAACTCGGGAGTGTTGTCGAGCAGCACCCCGACGTGCGGCTGCGCCCCCGGCGGCAGCAGGTCGACGAGGAGCGCGGCGCGCGCCGCGGCCTCCCGGGCGGTCCGGTGGTGGCTGAGCACGCCGTCGGCGTGCTTCAGGCCGGGCCGGTGGTCGCCCCATTGGCTCGCGATGAGCTCCGCGACGGTTTCGGGTGTCGTCGTCCGCATGCCGCCGGAGGGTAGCTGACGTTCCGTCAGAATTGAACGTCGGAGCAGGAGTAGAAGGCGTTCGCGGTGTCGTTCACGGTCCAGACGGCGAGGATCAGGTGCCGGCCGCTCTTGCCGCTCGGCATGGTGCCCTGGTGGACGGTGGTCATGGCGGGGCGGGCGCCGTTGTAGGCGACCGTGAGGAAGGGCTGCGGGTCGAGGTCGGCGCGGGTGAGGGGCTTGGTGGGGTTCCAGCCGTTCTTCGTGACGTAGTACCGGAAGTCGGTGGTGGAGTGGTTCGCGGTGAACTGCCAGCGGAAGCTGTAGCTCTGCCCGCCGGTCACCGGAGTGGCGGGCCAGGCGCCGCCGCGCGGGTCGTCGAGCTGGGCGAACTCGCTGTGGTTCGCCGAACATATGTGACCGTCTGCGGGACCGGCCGCGGGGAAGCCCTTGAGGCCCTCGACGCTCTGGGGCTCCCACTGGATGGGGCCGCAGTCGGCGACGGTCTTGTTGGCGCAGAGCTTCTGGCGGCTGATGGGGGTGTCGGTGTAGCCGTGGCCGGTCGCGGTGGGGGCCGTGACCAGCGCGAGGGTGGTGACGGCTCCGAGGCCGGCGGCGGCGACGGCGGCGGCCCGCGGGGTTCTGGGCATGCGGAAGGAACGCATGATGCTCCTTGAACGTGGGGGGGGTGTCCGGCGAGAGCGTGCGCGCACGTGGGGATGGACCGTACCGGTGTCGGCGGCACGGCCCGCTCACGACTCTTTAGGTCTAGACCAAGTCCCACAGTATTGACGGGAGTTGGCCATGTCCAGACCAATGGAAGAACGGGTGGTCCGGTCCACCCGTATCCACCCGCTCTTCCACTGCCCCTCTTGCGCTGCCCCTCTTGCGCCGCCCAGCTTGCGCCGCCCAGCTTGCGCTGCCCCTTCTTGCGCTCCGCGTGGGTGCTACTCCGCGCGGCCCGTGTAGAAGGCCACGGTGAGGTCCTTCACCAGTGCCTTGCGCTCGTAGTCGTCGAGCTCTACGAGCCCGCGCGAGGTGAGCCGGTGGACGGTGTCGTCGACCGCGTCGACCACCGAGGTCAGGACGGTGTCCCGGTGCTTGGCGTCGATCGCCGCGACCCGGCGCCGGCGCATGGCGTCCGCGACCTCGGGGGCGTACTCGATCCGGGTCGGCTGCGCCGAGAACACCTCCACTCCGACCGCCTCGGTCTCGGCCGCCAGCATCCGGGTCAGCGCGTCACCGACCGCCTCGGCGTCGCGCAAGGTCGGGGCGTCCTCGTGGAAGGCGTCGGCGGGCAGCTGGGACAGCACGCGGGCCATGGCCGATTCGACCTGCTCGGCGAGGTAGTCCACGTGGTCGGCCACGGCGAGGGTCGCGCGGGCCGTGTCCTTGACCTGCCAGACGACCTGGACGACGACCTGGAGGGCGAGGCCGCCGGAGTCGACGGCCGGCATCGGGTCGCTGCGCCAGTGCCGGAGCCTGACGTCGACACGGCGGCGCAGGAGGAGCGGGCTGATCCAGGTCAGGCCGGAGCGGCGGACGGTGCCCCGGTAGCGGCCGAAGAGGGTGAGCACCCAGGCGTGCCCGGCGCGGCCCCGGCCCAGTCCGCCGAGGGCGAGGAGCACGATGATCCCGAGGAAGGCGAGCGGGGGCCAGAACCGCGCCTGCAGTCCCCGGTAGGGGCGGGGTTCCACGCCGAACGCCACGGCGAGGGGGTCGGGGACGGCCCCGGCCCGCCAGAGCACGACCGCGCAGCCGGCGAGCGCGATCCCGCCGACGGCCACGCCGATCCAGCCGGGAAGCACCGGGCCGTGGTGCTCGCGGAGCCGGTCGTCGCCACGGGGGACGCGGCGGCCGGGGGCGGACCGGGCGGGGGCAGCCGGAGCCTTGGCCTTTGCCTGGGGCTGCTGCTTCGCGGGCGGCTGGGCAGTGCGCTGGACCGCGCCCCGGAACGGCAGGTGGACCGGTACCTCGGTCACCCCGGGCCCGCGTACGGGCGTGACCCGGGGCAGGTCCTGCGTATCGTCCTCCGCCATCCGCGCCACGGCCCGCGCGACGACCTCGACGACCCCGGGCCCGGGCACGAACGGGGCGTGCGGCTCGGGGGCGTCCTCGACGTCGGCGTCGGCATAGGCGGCGGGCTCGCCGGACGCAGCACCCGCCCATCCGACCCCACCTTCGGAGGCGGGCACGGCACCGCCGGGTGTGGGTGTGGCACCGCCGGGCGCGGGCACGGCGGCACCCGACGCGGGCACAGCGCCGCCCGGCGCGGGCACGGCACCGCCCGGCGCGAGCACGGCGCCACCCGACGCGGGCACGGCGCCGCCCGACGCGGGCACGGCGCCGCCCGACGCGGGCACGGCGCCGCCCGGTGTGGGTACGGACCACGTCAGCTCGCGCCCGCCGGCCGGGGCGTGCGGAGCTACGTCGGCTCCCGCCTGCCGTGCGGCCGCGCCGCTGAAAGCGTGCTCGGCGTCAGGGGACGGACCGGGGACACCGCGTTCGGACACGAACCCGGCGACGCCGTGCGCGGGCTCGGCATCGGCCGGTCCGGGCAGGCCCCGTACGGCCGCGGGCACCGTGTACCCGGCCTCCTGGGCCGGGCCCGGGACACCGTACGGCGGCGCGCTGCCCGCCTCGGCCTCGGCCGGTTCGGCGGCTCGGCCGGTCGACCCCGGCAGGTCCGCCGTGCTCGGCGGAGCGTAGGTCCCGTCGCTGAACAGCCCGCTCCGGCGGCCGGTTTCGGCGTCGGCGACGAGACCCGCGGCGGCGAGGGACGCTCCCCGGGCGGCCAGGGGGGTGGCGGGCCAGAGGTCGTCCTGCGGATGCGGGCGGGCGGCTTCGCCGTCGAGCCCCCGCAGGCGCGGGGTGGCGGCCCCGGCGTGGGCCTGCTCGTCCTGGGGGTGCGGAATGTCCAGCGCCTGGGCCCGCGCCGCGGGTACGTCGCCGCGCGCGGCCTCCGCCGCCCGGGCGGCGGGCCCGTGCGGGGCACCGGCCGGACCCCGGCCCGCCGCTCCCGCGACGACCGGCCAGTCCATGCCCGGGCCGTCGATGTCCCGGTCCTCCGTGCCCCCCGGTGGCGTCTCGGCGACGGCAACGGGAGCCGGCTCCGGCCGCGCCTGGTCCTGAGCCACCACCCAACCGGTCGGCTCCGCCCACCCGGTCGCGGTCGGCGCGGCCGCGGTCCGCGCGGTCACCGCCCACTCGTCCCGTGCCCGCTCGGCAGCGGACTGCCCGGTCGCCGCCAGCTCGGCCTGAGACGGCGCGCACGCGGACTGCCCGGTCGCCGCCCACTCGGCCAGACCCGCCGCGGACTCGGACTGCGCCGCCGCCACCCACTCACCCGGCGGCGGCGCGGACGCGGACGACCCGGTCACCGCCCACTCGCCCTGAGCGGATGCGGCCACGGGCTCCCCCGTCACCACACCCTCAGCCCGAGCCCGCTCGGACACGGACTGCCCGGTCGTGGCCCACTCGCCCTGAGCAGACGCGGACGCGAACTGCCCGGTCGCCACCGACTCACCCTGAGCGGACGCGGCCACAGACTCCCCCGCCACCGCCCATCCGGCCCGAGCCCGCTCCGACGCGGACTGCCCGGTCGCCGCCGACTCGGCACCGCCCGGCTCGGTCGCCGGCCGCTCCGCCGCGTGCGGCCCGGCCAGGGGCGGCGCGCCCTCGGCCGGGCCCGTCGCCGCCCACTCCGTGGCACGCGGCCCCGGCGCAGACGGCGCGGCCTCCGCCCGCTCGGGCATGGCATCCGCCCACTCGGAGGTGGCCTCCGCCCGCTCCGGCGTGGCCGCCGTGGACGGTGCGGCCGTCGGCTGCAGTGCTTCGGTCCGGTTCGGCGCGGCCGCGGATGTCGGGGTGGCCGTCCGGTCCGGTGGGGTCGGGCGGAGGTGGAAGGTGCCTGTGGTCGAGGTGGTGCGCGTGGGGTACATCGTTGCCTCCGTCATGCGAACAGCCGGCGCCAGGTTTCCGGGCCCGGGTAGCCGTCGGCCTCGGCGCCGCGCCAGCCCTGGGCTCGCTGGAACGCCTCGACGCTGCGGCGGTCGGCCTCGGCCCAGCGGGAGCCCGGACCGGTTGGGTAGTACTTGCCGAAGCCCTTCTTCACCAGCTGGCGGCCAAGGGCGGTGATGGACGGGTGGGACACCCCAGGGCGGAAGGTCGCCAGACCCGGGTAGGCGGGCTTGCCCGCCGGGCCCGGGGCGACGCCCCGTGCCGGGGTACCGCCGCGGGCCGGGGTGCCGGCCGGTGCCGGGGCGGTGCCCGGTGCCGGCGGAATGTCCTTGCCCTGGTGCTGGGCGAGCAGCCGCCAGGTGTGCGCGCCCGGAAGGCCGTCCGCGTCCGCGCCCGTCCAGCCCTGGGCCCGCTGGAAGGCCTCGGTCGCCTGCCGGACGGCGTCGGTCCACTGCGTGCCGACGCCCTTGGGGTAGAAGCGGGAGCCGCCGCGGTCGACGAGCATCCGGCCCAGCTGGGCGATGTGGACGTTGTCCGCGCCCGGCCCGAACTTCGACGCCCCGGGGAAGGCGGTCGGGACGGCCGGCGGGCCGCCCGGCTTCGGCGGTTCGCCGACCACCGGGGTCCCGGGAACGACGCCGCCCGCCACCCCGTTGAACCGGTACGGGACGTAATTCGCGGCGTTGTTCCAGTAGCCGTAGGGCGTGGGCAGGCGCCGCGTGGTCGGCCGCGTCTGCTCGTAGGCGACGTAGTGCGTGCGGGTCTCGTCCACCCACCCGCCGAAGATCACGACGTGCGAGCCCTTGTTGGGGTCGGCCGGGTTGTGGAAGAGCAGCATGTCCCCGGGCAGCAGCTCCTCCTTCGTGATCCGGGTCGCGAATTTGTCGAGGCTGCCGGTCCATTCGTTCGTGCCGAGGTTCCAGGCCATCGAGACGAAGCCGGAGCAGTCCTGCCGGTACCCGTCGGACCAGTACTCGGACATGCTGTACGGGACCTGCGCGTCGAGCCACAGCTTCGCCCGGTTGATGATCGCCGCCCGGTCGGTCCGCTTCACCGCCGAGGGCGCTCCCGGCAGTCCGGCCGGTTTCGCGGGCGCGCCCTTCTTCCCGCCGTGCAGCGGTGCCCGGCCGCCCTGCGGCTGCCCCGGGTCGTCCTGCGACACCGTGCCGCCGGGGCCCGGAGCGGTCACCGCGACCGCCGCTCCCGCGCCGCCGCCCAGGACCACCCCCGCGGCAGTGACCAGGACCAGTGCCCGGCGCGCCCCGCGCGCGGCGGGGTGTCCGCCGTCGCGCAGCGGTATGGCCCGGGCCCGGGCGAGTGCGCGGCGGCGCTGGGCGCAGCCCTGGCACGGGCAGTCGCCGGCGGGCTCGTACTCCTCGAAGGCGGGCATCGGCATCGGGGTCCCGGCAGACGCCGCGGCCGGTGCCGGGGCCGGGGCCGGTGCGGGCATCGGCGTCACTTCGTACACATCCGTCGGAGGCTGCATCGTCATGCGGTTCCGTCCACTCCCCTGCTCGTCCGCTGGTCGGCCGGGACCGCATCTGTCGGGGCATCAGATTCGGCCTGGCCCAGACATATCGTGCACGATAAACCCCCCAAACATGGGTTAATCGGACAACGCGGGCGCGGCCTGTCACGAGCACCGGTACGGGTGGGGTAGAGTTTTCCCTGTCACCAAGCGCCGCTAGCTCAGTTGGTTAGAGCAGCTGACTCTTAATCAGCGGGTCCGGGGTTCGAGTCCCTGGCGGCGCACAGACGGAAGAAGCCCCTCGCAGTGAAAACTGCGAGGGGCTTCTTCGTTTGCCCGGACCGCTTACGCCGCTTACGCCGCCGTTCCCGGGCGGACCCCGACGCCCGTCAGGTACGCCGACACCACCACGTTCGCCGTGTACTCCTTGGCCGCCTTGTCGTACGCGCCGCCACAGGTCACCAGCCTCAGCTCCGCCCGGCCCCTGACCCTCGGGCCGTACGCCTTGGCCGGGTCGAAGCCCGCACGCTCGTGGACCCGTACGTCCTCGACCGTGAACTCCGCGACCGATCCGTCCGCCCGCACCACGCGCACCTTGTCGCCCGGCTTCGCCGAGCTCAGGCCGTAGAACACCGCCGGCTTCGACTGCGTGTCCACGTGCCCGACCAGCAGCGCGGTCCCGGCCGTGCCGGGCTGGGCACCGCCGCGCCACCAGCCCACCGTGCCCGGGTTCTCGTACGGGGGCGGTTCGATCGCACCCTTCGCGTCCAGATCCCGGACGATCACCGGGGCCTGGACGCCCAGGGACGGTACGTCGACCCGCGCGGGCGCGGCCGGCCCCAGCGGGGTGTGCGCCGCGGGCATGCCCGCGGCCGCCGGTCCGCCGGCCTGGCCGGGGACGGGTATCTGCACCCCGGTGATCTCGCGGCCCCACAGCCACAGCCCGAGGACCAGCACCGACCAGGCGGCGAAGGTCAGCAGCCGGGAGCCGGGCACCTTCGCCTCCCCGCTCACCCGATCACCCGCTCACTCGCCGCTGCGGCGACGGCGCAGGGTCATCGCCCGGCCGGCGACCGCCAGGGTGGCGGCGGCGGCGAGCACGGCGCCGATCACCGTGTGCGGCAGACCGGGGCCGTCGCCCCCGTGGCTCTTCTTCGCCGTCGCGGCCAGCTGCGCGGAGCCGGCGGCGGTTCCGGCGGCGGCCTGCTCCGCCTTGACCTGCTCGGCCTTGACCTGCTCGGCCTTGGCCTTCGTGGCGAGCTCCGCGGACATGCCGCCGCCGCCCGCGTGGACCGGCCAGACGGGCGTGTGGTGGGGGTCGGGGTGATGCTCGCGGCGGCGCTCGATCTCGATCGTGCCCCACTCGCGCTCGCCGCCCCGGCCGCCGCACTTGATCTTGATGTCGTGGCGGCCGGGCTCGGCCCACGAACGGATCATCGCGTCGCCCCACAGGGTGCGGCCGTCGTCGCGGCCGGCGGAAAGCCGGACCTCGGAGACGAACACGGCGGACTGCGCGACGGCCCAGTCCTCGTCACAGCCGCGGACGCGCAGTTTGACCTGCGCCCCCGGCTCGGCCGGATGGGGGTCTGCGGACACGCTGCCGCGGTTCCACTCCTCCGCGAAGGCGATGGGCGCGGTCACGGCGGACAGGGCCGTCAGGGCGACGGCCACCCCGGCGGCACGGAGAGCGATCAAATCACTGCGCATGGTGAACCTCCTCAACAAGGAGATTCACGCGCGCCGCGCCGCTCCGCATCCGGAGCGGCGCTCTCTTGGCCCGTACGTGTCAGCCGTACGCCCTAAACCAGATCGACCAGATCAGCGATGGACTTGACCGTCTTGGTCGGCCGGTACGGGAACTTCTCGGTGTCCTCGATCGACGTCAGACCGGTCAGCACGAGGAAGGTCTGCATGCCCGCCTCCAGCCCCGCGAGGATGTCGGTGTCCATCCGGTCGCCGATCATCGCGCTGCTGTGGGAGTGCGCGCCGATGGCGTTCAGACCGGTCCGCATCATCAGCGGGTTGGGCTTGCCGGCGAAGTACGGCTTCTTGCCGGTCGCCTTGGTGATCAGCGCGGCGACCGCGCCCGTGGCCGGCAGCGGGCCCTCGGTGGAGGGGCCGGTCTCGTCCGGGTTGGTGCAGATGAAGCGGGCGCCCGCGTTGATGAGGCGGACCGCCTTGGTCATGGCCTCGAAGCTGTAGGTCCGGGTCTCGCCCAGGACCACGTAGTCCGGCTCGTGGTCGGTCAGGACGTAGCCGATGTCGTGCAGGGCGGTGGTCAGGCCGGCCTCGCCGATGACGTACGCGGTGCCGCCCGGGCGCTGGTCGTCGAGGAACTTCGCGGTGGCCAGCGCCGAGGTCCAGATGTTCTCGACCGGGACTTCCAGGCCCATCCGGCTGAGCCGGGCCTGGAGGTCGCGCGGGGTGTAGATGGAGTTGTTGGTCAGCACCAGGAAGGGCTTGCCGGACTCGCGCAGCCGGTTGATGAAGGCGTCGGCGCCGGGGATCGGGGTGCCCTCGTGGATGAGGACCCCGTCCATGTCGGTGAGCCAGGATTCGATCGGCTTGCGCTCTGCCACTGGACTGTTCTCCGCTCTCGGTGGCGTCTGACCTCTGTGACCTCTGGTCTCTACCACCCTATCCGGGCCGGACCGGGAACGCGTTCGGCGTCCACGGCCCGGACCGGAGGGCGGACGCCGTCAGCCCAGGTGGACGTTGTCGACGGTCCAGTACCAGTTGTTGCTGCCGCTGTAGCGGAAGCGGACCTGGACGTCGGTGGCACCGGCCGGGACCTGGAGCGCGATCGACTCGGACCTGGCGACCGCGTCGGCGGTGTAGCTCTTGACGACCGACGGGGCGGCGCCGTTGTAGGAGACCAGGACCTGGGCGGTCTGGCCGGCCTCGTGGTGGTAGTGGGTCTGGAAGGTCAGGGCCTTCGTGGAGCCGCCGGTGACCGGCCACTTGGGGGTGATGAGGGTGGAGTCGTAGGAGCCGGTGTGGCTCTTGTCGTCCCACTCGTCGGAGTCGGCCACGGCGAAGACGTCACGCGAGCGGACGTTGAGCTCGCGCCACTGGTCGCGCTGCGACTGGCTCCAGAACTCGTCGGTCGCGAAGGCCCATCCGGCCCACTCGGTGACACCGCCCGTGCCCATCTTGGAGTTGTCGATCGACCAGCCGGCCGGCGGGGTGTGCGTGAAGCCCTTGGTGGCGGCCGGGATGCCCGTCTCGTCCACGCGTGCCTGGAGGTTCGGGCGCAGGGTGTCGAAGGCGTCGTTGTCGTCCGGGGCGTCCAGCGGGATGCCGTCGATGGCGGAGCCCGCCGCGACCCCGACCTGTGCGAGCGCGGTCGCCGCGACGTCGACGAGCTTCACGTCGGTCCGTACCGAACCGGCGGTGATGCCCGCGCCCTTGGCGATGACGAAGGTGCCGCGCTCCTGGATGGTGGATCCGCCGTGGCCGCCCGCGTCGGTGTGGCCGTGGTCGGTGGTGACCAGGATCTTCCAGTTCTCCTGGCCGTAGGTGGGGCGGGCCTGGACCGCGGTGAGGAGCTGGCCGACCAGCTTGTCGACGCGGGCGATGGTGTTCAGGTACTCCTGGCTCGCGGCGCCGGAGGAGTGGCCCGCGTGGTCGATCTCGCCGAAGTAGACGAAGGCGGCGTCGGGGTTCTGGTCGCGCAGCTCCGTGGCGGCCGCCGCGGCGATCTTCGGGTCCTCGCTGCCGTAACCGTCGCGGTCGCCCTTGAGGCTGAGCCTCTTGTCGACCTTGGCGGAGAAGATCGGGCCGTTCTGGTCGGTGGAGGTGATGGGCTCCCAGTCGGCGGCCGCGTAGGTGTTGAGCGCGGGCTTGGCGTTCTCGATGCGGGTCAGGAAGTCCGGGTAGGCCGCGTAGTTCTTGCCGGTGAAGGAGTTGTCCTTCACCCCGTGCTTGTCGGGCCAGACGCCGGTGGCGATGGTGGACCAGCCGGGACCCGAGGAGGTGGCGGCCATCGGGTTCGCGTACAGGGTGCTGCGGGCGGTCAGGCCCTGGGCCATCAGGCCGTTCAGGTTGGGTGCGTCGGCGACCTTGACCCGGTCCAGGACCGTGCCGTCGATGCCGATGACGAGGACCTTGTTGACGGGTGCGACGGCCTCGTCGGTGGTGGCGGCGTGAGCGGCGTGGGCGGCGAGCGAGCCGGCGAGCAGGGCCGTGGCGGTGGCGGCCACGGCGAGGGCGCGTCCGGGCAGGGCAGTGGGCACGAACTCCTCCGGGAGTGATCGTGGTGAATGCGCGGGTGGACGTACGGCGGTGCGTGGAGCGGTGCGTGTTGCGTTACGTGCGTCGGTGCGTGGAGCGTTGCCTGCGCCGGTGCGTGGGTCGGTGCGGGCGTCGGTGCGTGCGTGGGGTCCGGACCGAAGGTGCGGTCTTCGGTCCAGACCCGTTATCCATGCGTCACTGTCCCGGTCGTGGGTGACCGGGAGGCGACCGGTCAGCTTCCGGTTGCCGACTTCCACGCGTCCACGTACCCCGTGAGGTTCTTGTCGATGTCGGCCCAGTCCGGCTCGAAGACCTCGACGCCGGTCATGAGCTTGGTGAGCTCGACGGCGTTGGCGTCGGTGGGCTTGACGTCGGTGCGCGCCGGGAAGCCGCCGCCGACCCCGCTGACCAGCTTCTGGGCTTCCTCGCTGAGCAGGTAGTCGAGGAGCTTCTTGCCGTTCTCGGTGTGCGGGGCCTTGTCGAGGAGGCCGGCCGCGTAGGGGAGGGAGAAGGTGGTGGGCTTGCCGCCGTCCTTGGCGGGGAACCAGATGCCCAGGTTCGGCATGGACTTGGACTGCGCGAAGTTCATCTGGACGTCGCCGTTGGCGACGAGCAGCTCGCCCTTGTCGGTCTTCGGCGCGAGCTTGCTGGTGGAGGAGGACGGGCCGACGTTGTTGGCCTGGAGCTTCTTCAGGTACTCCATCGCCGGCTCCTTGCCGCCGAAGTCGTGCATCGACTTGATGAGCACGGCGGTGCCGTCGCCCGCGACGCCGGGGGTGGAGTACTGGAGCTTGCCCTTGTACTTGGCGTCCAGCAGCTCCTCCCAGGTCTTGGGGGGCGACGCCAGCTCCTTCTTGTTGTAGACGAAGCCGAAGTAGTTGTTGACGACCGAGGTCCACTTGCCGGCGGAGGACTTGTTCGCGCCGTTGACCTTCTCGGAGCCCTGCGGCTCGTACGACTGGAGGAGGCCCTTTCCGTCGGCCTGCTGGATGAAGGGGGGCAGCGTGATCAGTACGTCGGCCTGCGTGTTGGTCTTCTCGCGGACGGCGCGCTGCACCATCTCGCCCGAGCCGCCCTCCACGTACTTGACCTCGATGCCGGTCTTCTTCGTGAAGTCGGCGAAGACCTTGTCGTACCAGCCGTCGCCCTTGTCGCTCTTGAGGCCGTCGGCGCTGTACACGGTGACGACCTTCTCGCCGCCGCCCTTGTCCGCGGAGGAACCGGCCGCGGATCCCGAGCAGCCGGTGAGGCCGGCGGCCAGGGCGAGGCTGCCGGTGACGGCGGCGGTGAGGCGCAGGTACGTGTTGCTGGGCATGGAGCTTCCTTACGGGGAAAGGGAGTCTGCAGGGAATCAGCGGGGTTGAGCGGGGCGGGAGCGTTCAGCGGTACGCGGCCCTGGTGCGGACGCGCGAGACGGCCAGCAGGACCAGCAGGGTGGTGGCCATCAGGACCACGGCGACGGCGGAGCCGCTGAAGAGCGAACCGCGGTCGGTGGCGGTGAAGATGCGGACCGGGAGGGGCATCCAGTCCGGCGGGTAGAGCATCATCGTGGCGCTCAGCTCGCCCATGGAGAGGGCGAAGCAGAGCCCGGCGGCCGCGGTGAGCGACGGCAGCAGGAGGGGGAGCTTGACCCGCCACAGCACGTACGCGGGGCGGGCGCCCAGGGAGGCCGCCGCCTGCTCGTACGCGGGGTCGAGACGCAGGATGGCAGCCGAAACCGACTGGTGGGCGAACGCCGTGACAAGAATGGTGTGCGCGAGGATCACGATCGAGCTGGTGCCGTTGAGCAGCAGCGGCGGCTTGCTGAAGGCGACGAGCACGGCGAGGCCGACGACCACGGACGGCACGGCGACCGGCAGCATGAACAGCGCGTCCATGGACCGCTTGGCCCGCTCCCGCATCCCGGCGGCGGCGAGTGCCGCCCAGCTGCCGACGGTGAGTGCGAGCAGGCTGGCGGCCAGGGCGGTGACCAGTGAGGTGGTCAGGGCCTGGAGGGATTCGCCGCGGACGGCCGCCGCGTAGTTCCCGGTGGTCGGTCCGGAGGGGAAGGCGCCGGACCAGTGGGTGGAGAAGGAGGCGGCCACCACCACGAGGAGGGGCAGCGCGAAGAGGGGCAGGAAGAGGAGGCCGAAGAGGCTCCAGGCGGCCCAGCGGCCGCTCTTGCTATGCACCAGCACGCTTGCTCACCACCCGGTAGAGGCCGAACAGGCCGACGGAGATCGCGATGTTGACGACGGCGACCACGCAGGCGGCCGAGTAGTCGGATTCGAGGATCGCCTTGCCGTAGATGAGCATCGGGAGCGTGGTGACGTCCTTGGCTCCGGTGAACAGGACGATCCCGAACTCGTTGAGGCACATGACCAGGACGAGGCTGCCACCGGCGGCGAGGGCCGGGAGCGCCTCGGGGAGGATCACCCGCCGGATGATGCGGCCGGGCTTCGCGCCGAGCGAGGAGGCCACCTCCAGCTGGGCGGTGTCCAGCTGGGAGAAGGCGGCGAGCAGCGGGCGCATGACGAAGGGCGTGAAGTAGGTGACCTCCGCGAGGAGGACTCCCCACGGGGTGGTCAGGAAGTGGAAGGGCCCCTCCGTGACGCCGAAGGCGTCGGTCCACAGGCCGTTGGCCATGCCGACCGTGCCGTAGACGAAGAGGAGGGCGAGGGTGATGAGGAAGGAGGGGAAGGAGAGGAAGACATCGATGAACTTGGCGACGGCGCGCGCCCCGGGGAAGGGGACGAAGGCGACGACCAGGGCGAGCGCGAAGCCGAGGAGCAGGCAGCCGATGGTGGCGCCGACGGCCAGCCAGACCGTGGTGCCGAGGGCCTCGCGGAAGGAGTGCGAGGCGAAGACGGAGGCGTAGGCGTCGAAGGCTCCGCCGCCGTTCTCGGGGGTCAGGGACTGCTGGACGACCAGCGCGAGCGGGTAGAGGAACACCGCCGCGAGCACGGCGACGGGAGGAACCGCCCACAGCCAGCCGGGCACGGTACGGGGCCCGCGTGCGGCCTTCGCCGCGAAGCCGCCAGGGGCTTCGGCCGGGCCTTGCGGTCCGCCCGGGGCAGGGCATCGTACGGGCTGGTGGGGAACGGCCGGAGCCCGGTGCCCGGCGGGCGCGGCCGGGGTGGGGGTGGTCTGCGGGGTGGTGGCCGGGGTGGGGGTGCGCCGGTCCGTGGCCTCAGTCATCGGAGACCCCCGCGGACAGCAGCACGGCGTCCTCCGGCTCGAAGTGCAGGGTGACCCGGTCGCCCAGCGCCGGGGTCTCGCGCAGTTCGGGCAGGTCCGCCTTGACCCGGTGGCCCTCGATGTCCACGTAGAGCCGGTGGGTCGAACCGCGCCACTGCACCTCTGTGATCGTCCCGCTGAGCGCGTTGGGGCCGGCGCCCAGGCCGAGCAGGTGCGGCCGTACGCACAGGGTCGCGCTCGCACCGACCGCCGCGCGGCCGTTGTCGAGCGCGAGGGGGTGCCCGGCGAAGAGGGCGCCCCCGTCGGCCACGGTGACGGGCAGCAGGTTGGCGTTGCCGACGAAGGAGGCGGTGAACTCGGTGCGCGGGGCGCGGTACAGCTCCTGCGGGGTGCCGCAGTCCTGCAGCCGGGCCTGGTCCATGACGGCGATCCGGTCGGCCAGGGTCAGCGCTTCGACCTGGTCGTGGGTGACGTAGAGGATGGAGACTTCCGGCAACTCGCGGTGCAGGCGGGCCAGTTCCGCCAGCATCCCGGAGCGCAGCTGGGCGTCGAGCGCGGACAGCGGTTCGTCGAGCAGCAGTACCCCGGGGCGGATGGCGAGCGCGCGGGCGATGGCCACGCGCTGCTGCTGCCCGCCGGAGAGCTCCCGGGGGTAGCGCTTGGCGTAGGCCGCCATCCCGGTCATCTCCAGGGCCTCGGCGACGCGGCCGGGGATCTCGGTCCTGGGCGCCTTCTGTGCCCTGAGGCCGAAGGCGACGTTGTCCTCGACCCGCATGTGCGGGAAGAGCGCGTACTGCTGGACGACCATGCCGATGCCGCGCTTGTGCGGCGGGAGGGCGGTGACGTCCCGGTCGCCGATCAGCACCCGGCCCGAGACGGGCCGTACGAACCCGGCCACCGCCCGCAGCGCCGTGGTCTTGCCGGAGCCGGAGGGTCCGAGCAGCGCCATGACCTCGCCGGGCTCGACGGTCAGGTCGAGCCGGTCGAGCACGGTGGTGCCGTGGTAGGCGACCGAGACGGAGTCGAAGCGGATGCCGCTCACGCGCCGGACTCCCGGTCCTGGGCTGCCCGGTCCTGCGCCGCTTGCTCCTGCGCCGCCCGGCCGTGCGCCGCCCGGCCGTGCGCCGCCCGCTCCAGGACGGCCGGGAGTTCGGCGACGGAGGCCAGGACGTGGGTGGCGCCGTTCTCCTGGAGCGCCGTGCGGTCGTGGGCGCCGGTGAGGACGCCCGCCACGATCCCGGCGCCCGCGCGCACGCCGCTGAGCATGTCGTACGCCGTGTCGCCGGCCACCACGGTGTCGCGTACGTCGGCCACGGCGCCGGTGCGCAGGAAGGCGGTCAGCACCATGTCCGGGTAGGGGCGGCCGCGGCCGCCCGCGTCGGCGGGGCACAGGGTGAGGTCGGCCAGGTCCTGCCAGCCCAGGGCGTCGAGGATGGCGTCCTGGGTGACGCGGGCGAAACCGGTGGTCAGGACGACGGTGCGGCCGTCGGCGCGGAGCTTTTCGACGGCCTCGCGGGCGCCGGGGAGCGGGGCGATGAGGCCGCCGTCCACGAGCTCCCCGTAGGCCTCCTCGAAGGCGGAGTTGGCGCGCCGGGCCAGGTCCTCGGTGCCGAAGAGGTGGCGGAAGACGGAGATCTTCGACTTGCCCATGGTGTCGCGGACGTACTGGAGCTTGGCGGCGTGGTCGGCGCTGCCGGGCTCGACGCCCAGGCGCTCGGCGGCCCGCTCGAAGGCGCGCTCGACGAGGCCGCCGTCGGCGACGGTGGTACCGGCCATGTCGAGGACGACCAGGCCGTGCTCGCGGGTCCCGTGAGGGGTGTTGTCAGTCATATCGCTTACCAGCCCAGTTCGTTGGCGGTGGTCTCGGCTATGGCGGGCGAGCAGGTCATGCCCCGGCCGCCGGGTCCGGTCACCAGCCAGACGCCGTCGGCCACCTGCTGGCGGTGGACGACGCGGGTGGTGTCGGTGCACTGCGCGTACACGCCGGCCCAGCGGTGCCTGATCTTCGGCAGCGGGCGGCCCAGGAAGGACTCGACGACCCCGGTGAGGTGTTCGTAGGGGTCTTCGAGGGTGTCGAACGCGAAGGGGTGTTCGTACTCGTGGGTGTCGCCGATGGTCAGTCCGCCGTCCTGCCGCTGCACCATCAGGAGCTGCATCTTGTGCGCGGCCGCGATCGGGGCCTGGGCCTGTTCGGCGTTGAGCTCGTCGAGGGCTCCGCTCCGGTACGCGGGGTAGTAGCGGAAGCTGTCGGCGTCGGCGACCGAGGTCGTCAGGGGCTCGCCGAGCGGGGCGGTCTGCATCATCTGCAGCCGGACGCGGCGCACGGGCAGGTCGGGCACCAGCTCGCGGACCAGGCCGGAGAGCCAGGCGCCGGTGGCCAGGACGACGGCGTCGCCCCGGTGGACGTCGCCGTGGTCGTCGCGGACGGCGCCGGGCCCGGTGACCTCGCGGACCTCGCGGCCGGCGAGGAAGGTGTAGCGGCCGGAGGCGCGCAGGGCCTCGCGCAGGTGCAGTTGGGCGGTGCGCGGTTCCACGGCCGCGTCCCGCTCGCACCACAGGGCGGCCTCGAACGCGCCGCGCAGGGCCGGGTTGATCGCCCGGGCCGCTTCGGCGGTGACCAGTTCGTAGCCGCGGGCGGCCGCGTCGGGACGGGCGACGGCCGCCTCGGCGACGGCGTACTCGCGGGCGTTGCGGACGGGGGTCAGGGAGCCGATGGCGCGGAAGCCCAGGCCGGGGACCCGCTCGCCGATCCGCTCCCAGAGCTCACGGGCCCGCAGGGCGGTGTCGAGCTCCTCGCCCCCGGCTCTGCCGCTGACCCAGATCTGGCCGAAATTGCGCAATGACGCGCCGCGGGCCTCCGCCTCTCGCTCGATCTGGACGACCTCGTGGCCGCGTTCCACTGCTTGCCAGGCGTGCATGGTGCCTACCACGCCGCCTCCGACGACTATGACTCTCACGTGGTCCACGGTGGCGGCGGCCCGTGACCCGGGAGGATCCCCCGGACGACGTCCCGGTGAACAGCCTCCAACGCTTGGACTAGACCCGTTACCATTCCGTGACCAACATGCGTCCCTTTTCTCACCTTCCGGGGGGATCGGGCGGGACTATTCGGGCCGCAGGTGGGTCGTGAAGCTGAACCGGTCGCCACGGTAGAGCGAACGCACCCGCTCCAGCGGCCGGCCGTCCCGGTCGCGGGAGAAACGGTGGATGAGCAGCATCGGAAGTGCGGGCGGGGTGCCGATCAGCAGGGCCTCGCGGGGGGTCGCCAGCACCGTTTCCAGCTTCTCGTCGGCGTCGCCGAAGGAGATGCCGAGGCTGTCGTGAAGGTATCCGTAGAAGGAGGAGTCCGGCTGGAAATCGACGTCGAGGCGGGGTGCGCGGGCGACCGGGACGTAGGTGCTCTCCAGTCCGACCCGCTCCTCGTCGGCGAGCAGCACCCGCTCCAGGTGCCAGACCGGTTCCCCGGGCTCGGCGCCGATGTCCGGGGCTACGCCGGCCGGGCAGGGGAAGCGCTCCAGGCCGATGAGGTGCCGGCCGGGCGTGCGCCCCTGGCGGCGTACGCCCTCGGTGTAGCTCGCCAGCGACAGGGGCTGTTCGAGCTTCGGCCCGGCGGCGACCGTGCCGCGCCCCGAGCGGCGCAGCCGGCCCTCGAGCAGCAGCTCCCGCAGGGCCTGGCGGACGGTCTCGCGCGAGACCTCGTACTGCTCGGCGAGATCCCGCTCGGTGGGCAGCGCCCCACCCTCGCCGAGCTCGTCGAGCAGCCCGGCGATGCGGGCCTTGACGGCGTAGTACTTGGGGATGCGGCCGTGCTCGGGAATCCCGGAGCGAACGGGCAGGCCGGGCTGGTGGTGGTGCGCGTGCACGGTCGGTTCTTCCACCCCCGGACTCTACGTGGAGGGGGCGGGGGCGTAGCGGGTGGTTCGGGCGGAGGCGGCCGCGGGCGGTTCGGGCGGGGGTGGCCGGCGGGCGGGGTGGTTCAGGCGGGGGTGGATCCGCGGCGGAGGCGGCGGGCGCCGAGGAGGAGGGCGATGCCGCCGGCCAGGGTGGTCGCGGCGCCGGCCCCGTACATCCAGGACGCCCGGCCCCGGCCGGTGTGCGCCAGGGCTCCGGCCTCGCCGGTCTCCGCGTCCGGGCCCTGGATGTCGAACCGGTAGCCGCCGGCTTCGCCGACCCAGTCCCCGTCGTCGCCCTTGCGCTGGACGAGCGCGGCGTCGGCGACGGCTTCGCCGTGCGGGGCGTCGGCGGTGAAGGCGAGCCGGACGGTGACGGTCAGGGCGCCGCCGGGGCCGACGGCGAAGCCGGGGAAGGCGTCGCCGCCGTCGAAGACGGCGACGATCTCGTCCCGGTCGGTGCGCTCCAGGCTGACGGGGAAGCTGCCGGTGGGGGTGCCGGGGGCCGCGAACTCCATCCGGAAGTGGGCGGGTCGCAGGGTGCGGGCCTTGTCGGTGAAGACGACGACGGGGTGGATGGCGGTGCACTGCGTGGCGGTGGTGTTCGTGAGGTCGAGGTACCAGGTCTGCGCGTCCCCGCCGGTCCGGTACACGGCCGGGCCGCCCCGGATGCGGGCGCCGATGGGGAACTGCGTGCTCTTGCCGTCCCCGCAGGTGGCCTCCACGCGCGAGGGCAGCGCGGGGGCGGGGCGGGCTCCGCCGCCGGTGCCGATGTCCGCGGCCGCGGTGGGAGCGGTGACGGCGACGAGAACGGCGGTGAGGGCAAGGGCTTTGCGTGCTGTGCGCAGTCGCAGCATGGAAGACCTTCGCTACTCGCCGACGATGGAACGAACGGTGGGACCGATTGTCGGACGAGGTGACAATCACCCCGGCCCTGCCCGCACCTTCCCACGCCCCCACAACGCCCTGTCCAGCACCACGCCCAAGTCCTCCCGGTTTCCCCCCATTCAGCGGACAGCTGCCACTGGGCTCCGCGGGGCCGGGACGAAGTCGGGCCGCGCCCGAGCCTCCTGGGGCTCCGCCCCAGGCCCCGCGCCTCAAACGCCGGCGGGGCTGGATCTTCCAGCCCGCGCAGCGCAAACCCAGCCCGTCCGGCGTTTGAGGACCGGGACCGGGCGGAGCCCAACCCAGCCCGTCCGGCGCTTGAGGACCGGGACCGGGCGGAGCCCGGGGAACGGGGGAAGGGCGGGTAGGGGACAGCATCCGCAGGGCGGGCCCGCCTCAGGCGCGGCCGGCCGTCAGTCGCCCCGGCCGAACACCCCCGCGAGCACCAGCTCCGCCGCCCCCTGCGCCACACCGGCCCCCGCGAGGTCGACCGCCACCCCGCCCGGCACGAGGCACCGTACGGCCACCACCGCCCGCACCCCCTCCAGGAACACCCCCGGCGCGGCCTCCACCAGCCGTCCCCCGAGCAGCACCCGGTCGACGTCGAGCAGCGCGACCAGGTTCGCCGCCGCCTCCCCCACGATCCGGGCCGCCTCCCCCGGCCGGCCTTCCGCCACCGCGTCCAGGCACAGCACCTCCGCGCACCCGCGCCCCCCGCACCGGCAGGGCGGCCCGTCCAGGCGCAGCACCTGGTGTCCGAACTCCCCCGCCGCCGAGCGCCGCCCCCGGTACACCTCGCCGCCCGCAAGCCGGAGGCCCGCGCCCAGTCCGGTGCCGACGTGTACGTACGCCACGGCCTCCTCGCCGGAGGCGGCCACGCCCGCCACCCCCGCGTTGGTGTCCTTGTCCACCCGCACCGGGACCCCGAGCCGTCCCTCCAGCACCTCCCGCAATGGGTATCCCTCCCACTCCGGGTGTCCCGTCACCCTCCCCAGTACCCCGGTCCGCCAGTCCAGCGGCCCCGGCGCGGCCACGCCGACGCCGAGGAGGCCCGGGACCGGCCCGTCAGCGCACACCCGCGCGACCGCCCGTACCGTCTCCTCGACCACCGTGTCCGGACCGGCCCCGAAGTCCAGCGGACTCCGCCGCTCGGCGACGACGTGGCCGGTCAGGTCCACGCGTACCGCCGTGAGCTCGTCGCGGTCCAGATGCACCCCGACCGCGTACCGCGCCTGCGGCACCAGCCTCAGCAGCGTGCGCGGCTTGCCGCCCGTGGACGCCTCGCGCCCGGCGTCGGCCACCAGGCCCTCGTCCCGGAGCCGTGCCGTGATCTTGCTGACGGCCTGCGGGGTGAGCCCCGTACGGGCGGCGAGGTCCCCGCGGCCGAGTCCGGCGGGGCCGGCGCCGCGCAGGAGGTCCAGTACCAGGGCGTCGTTGTGCCCGCGCAGCACCGGCAGGTTCACTCCGCTCGCGCCGCCGCCACCGCCGTTACGCATTGCCCCCGCCGCCCCCGCTGCGCCCACCACGCCCGCACCCGCTACCGCTGTTCACCTGCTCATTGTCCACCCTCCTTGCACTTAGGCAACACTGTTGCCAAAGTGGTTACCATGAACGCCACCGCCCCCGTCACCCCCACCGCTCCCCTCCGCGTCGGACTCGTCGGCTACGGACTGGCCGGTTCCGTCTTCCACGCCCCGCTCGTGTCCGCGACCGACGGGCTCGTCCTCGACACCGTCGTCACCTCCGACCCCGGCCGCGCCGCCCGGGCCCGCGAGGCCTACCCGGACGTCCGGATCGCCGCCACCGCCGCCGAGCTGCTCGAACAGCGCCCCGCACCCGATCTCGTCGTCATCGCCTCCCCCAACAAGACGCACGTCCCGCTCGCCACCGCCGCCCTCACCGCGGGCATCCCGGTGGTCGTGGACAAGCCGCTCGCCGCCACCGCCGCCGAGGCGCGCGAACTGGCCGCGCTCGCCGAGCGGACCGGCACGTTCCTGTCGGTCTTCCAGAACCGCCGCTGGGACAACGACTTCCTCACCCTGCGCCGCCTCCTCGCCGACGGCGAGCTGGGCGGGGTCCAGCGCTTCGAGTCCCGCTTCGAGCGCTGGCGTCCGCAGCTCAAGGGCGGCTGGCGGGAGTCCGGCGCCCCGGAGGAGATCGGCGGGCTGCTGTACGACCTCGGCAGCCATGTCGTGGACCAGGCACTGGTGCTGTTCGGTCCGGCCGTACGGGTCTACGCGGAGACCGATGTGCGCCGCCCGGGCGCCGAGGCGGACGACGACACCTTCATCGCCCTCACCCACGCCGGCGGGGTCCGCTCCCACCTCTACGTCAGCGCCACCACGGCCCAGCTGGGTCCGCGTTTTCGCGTACTCGGCTCCCGCGCGGGCTACGTCAAGTACGGCCTCGACCCGCAGGAGGGGGCGCTGCGCGAAGGCCTGCGCCCCGGCGACCCCGCGCACGCCTGGGGCGAGGAGCCCGAGCACCTGTGGGGCCGGCTGGGCTCCGGGGAATCACCGCTGACCGGCGCGGGCACACCGGTGCGGACCGCGCCGGGCGACTACCCGGCGTACTACGCGGCCGTCGCGGCGGCGCTGCGCGACGGCGGACCGGCGCCCGTCACGGCACTGGAGGCGGCGCACTGCCTGGACGTGCTGGAGGCGGCCCGCGTCTCCTCGAGGGACGGGCGGACCGTGGAACTCTGACGTGGCAGGGGCCGGTGGGGGCTGGTGGAGGCAGTCGAGACCGGCCAGCGCCCCGGTCGGCACGGAACGGGCGGCGCCGTCGACGCGGAAGGGGCGGCGCCGTCGTCGACGGCACCGCCCCTTGCGCTTCAGCCCCACGGGCCACGCGAACCCCACAGGCCGCGCGGCCCGCACCGGCTAGGCGTTCTTGAACTCCTGGCGCTGGCGGCCCAGGCCGTCGATCTCCAGCTCCACCACGTCCCCGGCCCGCAGGAACGGCTTCGGCTCCGGCTGACCCGCGGCCACACCGGCCGGGGTGCCGGTGACGATGACGTCTCCCGGGTACAGGGTCATGAACTGGCTCACGTACCGGACGACCTCGCCTACCGGGAAGATCTGGTCCGAGGTGTGGCCGTCCTGCTTGAGCTCACCGTTGACCCACAGCTTCACGTCCAGCGCCTGCGGGTCCGGGATCTCGTCCGCGGTCACCAGCCAGGGGCCGAGCGGCGTGAAGGTCTCGCAGTTCTTGCCCTTGTCCCAGGTGCCGCCGCGCTCGGTCTGGAACGCGCGCTCCGTCACGTCGTTGACCAGCACGTACCCGCCGACGTGGGCGAGGCCCTCCTCGGGGGAGGCCAGGTAGCGGGCGGTGGCGCCGATGACGACGCCGAGCTCCGCCTCCCAGTCGGTCTTGACGCTCTCGCGCGGGATCAGCACGGTGTCGTCGGGACCGGCCACGGTGTCGGAGGCCTTGAGGAACAGGATCGGCTCGGCCGGCGCCTCCGCGCCGACCTCCGCCGCGTGCCCGTGGTAGTTGAGGCCGATGCCCACGACCTTGCCTATGCGGCCGACCGCGGACCCGATCCGCAGACCCTCGGCGTCCAGCACCGGGAGCTCTCCGGATCCGGCCGCGTCCCGTACCCGGGACAGCACGGAGTCGTCGGCGAGCAGCGCACCGTCCACGTCCGTGATCAGGCCGGACAGGTCCCGCAGGGTCCCGTCCTGGTCGAGCAGCGCGGGGCGCTCCGACCCGACGGGTCCTACACGCAGCAGCTTCATGGGCATTCTCCCGTGGTCGAGGGTGGTCGGCCCAAGGGCATGCCCCGGGCCGGACGATGGGTTGCGGCCATCGGAGGATTGGTCGATCCTCCAAGATGACGGCCTCATCCGCAAGACCCTGTTCACATGGCGGAACGCTCAGCTCCGGCTGCCGTCAGCCCGGCCTGCTCCTTGCGGTGCTGGAGCCAGGCCCGCTCAGCCACCGACCAGGCGGTGGTGGTGACCAGGTACAGCCCTGCGGCCAGCGGCACCAGGGCCGCCGTGACCAGCGTCCCGAACGACAGCAGGGGCAGTACGCCGCCCAGCCTCCGCATGACCTGCTGCTGCTCGGCACTCACGACGCCGCCGACCCCGGCCACAGCGGCCCCGGCCCCGGCCCCGGCCCCGGCCCCGGCAGGCTTGACCCCGCCGGCCTTGGCCCCACCGCCCTTGGCCCCACCGCCCTTGCGCCCACCGGCCTTGGCCTCGGCCGCAGCCGCCTCGGCCGCGGTAGCCGTCAGCGCCGCGGCCCTGCGCCCGCGGACCGCGCTCCACGCAGCCACCGCCGCGATGGCCGCGAACAGTCCGAGGAAGACCAGCCCACGCGCCCCGAACGGGCCGCCGTCCCCGAGGGCGTCGCCCCACCGGTCCCCCAGCGGTGCGGCGAACAGCCGGTGGCCGAGCAGCTCGTTGGCGGTCCCGCCGATCTCCGCCGAGGAGAACGCCCGGTACATCACGAAGAACACCGGCAGCTGGAGCAGCACGGGCAGGCAGCCCGCCACCGGGGTCGCCCCGCGGAAGGCGGCCCGGCTGAGCGGGTGCAGCGCGAGCCGTACGAGCACGGTGAACAGCACGATCGCGGCAGCGGTCGCGGACTCGGCCAGCACCGGCTCCAGGAGCCGGCCCAGCAGAGCAACAAGATGAGTGAAAGCGGACACGTGGGCCCTCCGAGGGGTCTCGTCGAACGTCGAAAGAGATGCGTTTTCGGCGTGACGACCCGCGAGGGGCGACAACAGTGATCAACAGCGATCAGTGGAACTGAGTGATCAGAAGGAGCTGCGCGCCCCTACGCGGCCGTCGGGACGAGACGGCCGGGAGCCCTGGGCCGCGACCGGCCCGAAGCGTCGGGATCGCGCTGCGGCAGGAACGCCGTGCGCTGCTCTCGATCACGGATCGCGGTGCGTATTCGGTGCGGCGGGACGGGCCGGACCAGCCGGGCGGCCAGCACGGAGGCGCCCACGGCGAGGGTCGCCGCGAGGACGACCACGACCGCTCCGAGCCCGCCCTCCCCGGCGAACAGCCCGAGGAACCCGCCGAGCAGTACGAGCGAGGTCAGCAGGGACAGCAGCCGGGCGGGCGGTGCGGAAGGCAGCGTGAACCGCGCCAGGCGAAGACCGCCGTGCTCTGCCATGCGAACCACTCCTCCCCCACTCCCGCGCACGAACTCTCGTACGAGATCGGCCACTCGGGTTCGATACTAACCAGGCCCACTGACAACGGGCGAGGACGGGGGCAGCGGATCCCACGCGAGCACCTCCTCGTCAGGCCGGCCGTCCCCCGCCGCCGCCCGCGGGCCCCGCCGGGGCACCGCCAGTGCGACCGTCAGCGCGACCGCCAGGTTCACGGCGAGCGCGACCGTCCCCGCGTTCACGCCCCACACCGGCACCGGGTCGTTCCCCGTGAAGACCAGCCCGCAGACGACCGCGACCCCCGCGGCCAGCCCGCTCACCGCGGCCACCACCGTAAGCCTGCGCCACACCAGACCCAGCAGCAGCATCGGCACCAGCTGCGCCATGCCCTCGTAGGAGATGAGCGAGAGCCTCACCAGCGTGTTCGGCGCGGTGTACGTCATGACCAGCGCGATCGTCCCGGCCGCGACCACCACCAGTTGCGAGGCGAGCTTCTGCCGCTCGCCCGAGCTCCAGCGCGGCACCAGCGAGAGCACGCTGCGCCCCCACATCGTGCCGATCACCAGCATGAACACCGCCATCGGCACGATCGACGACAGTGCCGCCGCCACCCCGATCACCCCCACGGCCCACGCCGGCAGGGAGTCCACGACCAGTTTGAACAGGGCCAGGTTGGAGTCGGCGCCCGCCAGCCCCCGTACGACGAACAGCGCGGCCATGCCCAGCAGCATCGGCACGAAGAGCAGCACGTTGTAGGCGGGCAGCAGGATGGCGTTGCGGCGCAGCGCGTCGGCATTGCGCGCGCCCAGGTACCCCGCCACGGTGGTCGGGAAGATGACGACGGTCAGCGCGTTGAGCACGGTGGTGGACGCGAACCACGCCACCCCGAGCTTCCCGCGCCCGTCGTCCCCGCTCCCCGCACCGGGCAGCGTCAGCCACTGCGGGCGCTCGGCCGCGAGCCGGTCGAAGAGCTCTCCGTAGCCGCCGAAGTGGTGGAGGGGCACGTACACGGCGAGGAACCCGAGCGTGCCGATGACCAGCACGTCCTTGAGCACCGACACCCACGCGCTGCCGCGCAGTCCGCTGACGACGACGAAGCCGGTGGTGACGGCGAAGGCGATGAAGTACGCCCACTCCAGGGACACCGCCCCGTAGGTCACCGTCGAGACCACCACTCCCATTCCGGTGATCTGGAGCTGGATGTAGGGGAGCAGGAAGACGGTCGCGAGGACCGCGACGAGCGCGCCGAGCCAGGGACGCCCGTAGCGGTGGGCCACCATGTCGGTGATGCCGACGAGGCCGTGGCGGCGCGCGTAGTCCCACAGCGTCGGCCCGACGACGTAACCGACCGCGTAGCCGCAGGACATGTACGCGACCACGTACATCACGGGAGCGCCGTAGTCGTACCCCCAGCCGGCCGCGCCGAGGTAGCTGAAGCTCGTGTACCCCTCGCCCGCCATCAGCACCCAGATGAACACGGTGCCCAGCGAGCGCCCGCCCACCGACCACTCGGCGAGCCCGCCGCCGCCCCCGCCGCGCCCGCGCACCGCGAGCAGTCCGAGCGCGACGGTCGCCACCATGGACACGGCGAAGACGGTGGTCGCGACGGCCGCCGCGCTCACCGGTGGTCACCCCGCCAGGTCAGCCAGACGGCGAGCGGGGTCAGGAGGGTCGCCCCGATGAACCAGAGGAACAGGAACGGCACACCTCCCAGCGCCGGATCCACCCGGTTCACGAGCGGCAGCGCCGCGACGAACAGCACGAACGGCACGGCGAGCCACAACAACTGCGGACGTTTCACCCATTTCTGACGCACCGCCCCACATTACGGTGCACGCGCCCGTCCGCACGTCAGCGCTTGAGGGTTCCCCACACCACGAGCCGGTACTTGGACGTGTACTCGGGCGTGCAGGTGGTGAGCGTGATGTACGCGCCGGGCTCGCTGTAGCCGGCGTCCGGCCTGACGGTGCTGTGCGGGACGGGCGCGATCACCCCGGTGTCGCGCTCGGTCGTCTCCGCCAGGGTCCTGCCCACCACGTACACGTACCGCTTCCCCCGCACATCGACGATCAGCTCGTCCCCGGCCCGCAGCCGGTTGATGTAGCGGAAGGGCTCCCCGTGCGTATTGCGGTGCCCGGCGACCGCGAAGTTCCCCTCCGCCCCGGGCTGCGCGGTCCCGGTGTAGTGCCCGGCGTACCCCTTGTCCAGGACGGACCGCTTGTCGACCCCCTGGGCCACGGGCACGACGACGCCGAGGCGCGGGATGCGCAGGACGCCGTACGCGGACTCCCGCGGCGGCACCTTGGCGGCACCGGCCCCGCCCGAAGCCCCGGACACAACACCGGAACCGGAACCGCTGTCGCTGCCGCTGCCGCTGCCGCTATCCGTATCGGCACCGGCATCGGCATCGGCATCGGCATCGGTATCGCCATCGGTATCGCCATCGGTATCGGAAAGGGCGGGCCACCCGCCCCCCTCCAGCTCCCTGACCTTCTCGTGCGCGGCGGTGAGGGCCTGCCGGTTGGTCCACCACACCTGGTGCACCACCAGCAACAACACCACCACGCCTACGGTGACGGCCAGTTCACCGGTCGCCCACAGCACCCCCGCGAGACCGGCCCGGCGCGACCACCGGTCCTTCCCCTGCACCACCACCCGCACGCGATCTCGCACGGGCGGCACCCTAAGTCCTCCCCCGTCAACTGACCAGCGGCAGTACGGTGTGAACCATGCGCCCTGACACGCCTGCCGAGCACATCGCCGAAGCCGAGCGCCTCATCCGCACGGCGACCCGTTACCCCGAGGACCAGGAGCCCTTGCTCCTCCAGGCCGCGGCCCACCTCGAACTGGCCGACGTACGCGACCGTGCCAGCGCGCTGTACGACCAACTCCTCTCCGCCTCCCCGGCCGACCCCTCCCTCATCAAGGCCCTCCAGGCGGCCAACCTCTGGGAGTACGGCCACGAGGCCGAGGCCCGCGCCCTCATCCAGGGCGTCCGCGCGGCAGCCCCCTCGGACCCCGCCCCCTGGGAGGTCATCGCCGAGGCCCTCGAAGCACACGACGAACTCGAGGCCTCCCACGAGTGCTTCACCGAGGCGGCCACCCTCCTGGCCCCGGACAGCGCCCCCCTCACCCCCGCCACGACCGCGCTCCTGACCGGCCGCCACCGCGTACGCCGCCTGCTCGGACTCCCGCACGACGAATGGGACATGGTCGCGGACACCCGCCACACCGGCCCGATCCCGCTGGACGAACTTCACGACCCCAAGCGCATCTGGGCCCTCGGCTCCGACGACCCCGCCGAACTCCGCGCCGAGATCGCCCGCCTGCGCGCGGAACTGGGCGACCGCCGCGCGGCGCTCTCCCGCCCGTTCCCGGTGGCGATCCTCCACTGGCCGGCGCGCGAGCTGTCGGAGCTCCTCACCTCGTACCCCACCCTGGCCGCGGAGTACCCCTCCCACGACGCACACCTGGCCCAGGTCGAGACCTCCCTCCGCGCCCTGGCCGCCTCGGGCACGACGAACCTCGGCATCGTCACCGCGAGCGTCCCGTCCTACGAAGCCTTCGCGGCCTCGGAGAAGACCTCCCCGTCCTCCCCGTCCCTCCTGGCGGAATACGCCACCACCCTGGCCGCCCGCGGCAAGGCCACCCCCTGGCCCCCGACCCGGACAACCCCGTGCTGGTGCACCTCGGGCAGGCCGTACGGGAACTGCCACGGCGAGACACGGACTTCGTAGCCGGCGTCGAGGGCAGGAAGGCAGGGGCCGGGGAGCAGAACCGGGTTAGTTTGCTGCGCGGCCTCGCTCGAAAGAGTCCCACCAGTCGCGCTGATACGCGGCGTAGGCCTGATGGAGGCCGTGCCCCTTCTTCATCAGGAGCCGCGGCAGGGTCGTGCGTACCCCCGAGGGGGGAACCCGCTCGATCACACTCCAGTCGTCTCCGATGGAGATGGCCCCGATGTCCAATCGCACATGGCAATTCGGGCAGAGGCACAAGATGTTGCGCTCGACATCGGGGCCCTTGTGAGGTGCAGCCAGGGGCTTGAGGTGAGCCCCCTCGCAATACGGCCGGGAATTGGCGCCCACCAACTGGATGCCACAGGTCTGACACTGTCCGCCGTACAGATCCTTGATCCGGCGAGCGGCCGCCGTATCACGCACCATGCGCTGGACCTGAATGGTCCGCGTCTCGGGCATCTTCTCCACCTCGCTGAACCCAGGAAGTTCAACAATGGCGCGTTCCACTGTCGTGAGTTCCTGATCGGATTCCGGAAGACGCTCGAGGACGAACTGGCAGATGGAGATGGGCTCACCAGCCAGACCCGGCATGCCGGAGGTTCCCGTGCGCGCTTCGGTGATGCGGTAGAGGCCGTCGTACCGATAGCCCTCGCTGGGCGAATATCGATCTTCACCCTTGTGACCACGAAGGATCCGGATCGGATGCCCGCGCTCGTAGCTCAGCTTCAGCGCGGCATTGTCCGCATAATCCCAGCTCTGACTCACCTTGAGTCGCTTGGTCTGTGGATCGCGATCCGCGTCGGGAGAAGCTCCCGTGTAGAGAATCTCATGCCAGGAATCGTCATCGTCGAGATACCCGCCATTGAGGACGATCGCATCCGAAACTAATGCCCCGTCCCCATCCTTGAGCTTCGAGATCCCCCGCTGCAGATCACCATGGAGGCGCGCATCGAAGACGTCTCTGCGTCGCCGAAGCACAGAACCGGGCTCGATTCCATCAATATGACCCACAACTCGCACAACCGTCATCACATCAGCATAGTCACCCTCGATCAGGATCAGTCATTTTTTAGCATCAACTACAAGGGTAGTAAGAGCTGTTGGTGGCCGCGGGCCAGGGCTGTGGGTGGGGTGGGGCGGGTGGTGGCCAGGGTGAGGAAGGTGCGGAGGGCTGCGATGACTTCGTCCGGGGTGTCCCGGATCATCGACGGGGTGGCGCTGACCACCAGGACGCCGTGGGACTCCAGGCGCAGGCGGCGGCGGAGGGTGGCGTGCCAGGAATCGCGGGTGTAGTGGTACTCCGCCGAGTCGATCTCCAGGGCCACGCCCTCGTCGGGCCAGTACGCGTCCGGGCTCGCCAGGAAGGTGCCGTCCGGGGTGTGGAGGCGGGCGTTCCACAGGGGGGTCGGGAGGTCCGTGGCCGAGAGCGTGTCGCGGGCCTGGGCCTCCGCCACCGAGCGGACCCCTGCGAGGAGTTCCGCCGCAGCCGCACGGATCGCGGGGCGGGTCAGGAGGCGGGAGGCGCGGAGTTCGGTGTGCAGGTCTCGCGGGTGGCACCAGCCGGACTGGACTACGTGGGCGAGGACCGAGCGGATCTGGTCCGCCGGCTGGTCTGCCCGGGCCGCGAAGTCCGCGGCCGCGCGGACCGGGCGGGTGCTCGGGATGCCGGAGACGGTGATCGTGCGGGGCCAGCGGGCGGTCGGGAGGGGCCGTACCTCCGGTGCCCCGGCGAGCCGGCGCGGGGCGCGGATCAGGACGTCGGCGGGCGCGTACGGGGCTTCGCGGATGCCGAGCAGGGCGAGGGCGGCGCCACCGGTGAGGGCGGCGGTGTCCCCGGAGAGCGGGTCGGAGCCGGGCTCGGCGGCGTACAGGACGGCTGCGAGGGCGCGCTGACGTTGGTCCGGGGGCCCGGTCTGGAGGAGGTACACCCTGGGCAGCAGACGCTGCCAGGGTCCGCCGGGGCGGGTGCGAGAGGTGATCGTGCCGGGTGGGATGCCGGCGGCGGTGGTGAGTTGGTGGCGCGTGGCGAGGTTGAGCTGCCGACGGGCGGTGGGTGGGGTGCGGGTGGCGAGCGGGTGGGGCCTGGACCCCCTGGTGGGCTCAGTGGGCATGGTGGGCATGGTGGACTTGGTGGACTTGGTGGACTTGGTGGGCGTGGTCTGCACGGTGGGCGTGGTGTGAGTGGCTCGCACGGTGTTCGTGGCTTGCGCGGCGTGCACTGCGCTTGTGGCTTGCGGGGTGCGTGCAGTGGTCGTGGTCTGCGTGGTGCGTGCGGTGTTCTTGGTGTGCGCGGGCTGGTGCGAGGGGGTGGTGCGCGCGGTGCGCATGGTGGGGTTCATGCGCGCGGTATGCCCCGCCCGGGTGGCCCGGACGCCCCGCCAGGCGATCTTTCGGGCTGACCCCGGGCGCGCGGGAGCCGTGAGCGGCGCCATGTCGTGCGGTTGCGGATCGACGCCGGGTGCTCGGCGGATGCGTGCGGCCACTGCGGCGAGAGGAGCCCGGTGTCGTTGTGTTCGGATCCCTCGCGCTTCGAGGACCGAGCAACCCACCTGACACCGGGCCCCGTCGGGCGGCGAGCAACGCGAGGAGTCGGGCAGTCCATGTCGGGTCGCGGGAATCGTTGGGGCGTGGCGGGAGGCCCGGGGCGGGGGGCCCTGGCGGGTGGCCCGGGGCGGGAGGGCTACACAGCGCGGTTCGGGTGGTCCGGGGAGAGGAAGACGATCACTCCCGTCTCCGTGCCCGGCAGGGCCGCGACCTCGTGCCAGCCGAGGCGGCGGTACGTGGCCACCGTGTCCTTGGCGAGCCGGCTGGTCAGCAGCCAGGCGCGGCGGTCCGGGGCGTCGGTGGTGATCTCCGTGAGGAGGGCCCGGCCGGTGCCGCGGCCGCGCGCGTGGGGGCGTACGGCGAGTTCGTCTATCTCCAGGGCCCCGGAGAGGAGTTCCTTCACCCGGGCCGGACCGAGCTGTGCCGCGACCTGGGCGTACGCGCGGGCCTTCGGGAAGGCCGCCGGGGTGATCCAGCCCGTGGCGAAGCCGTCGATGCCGGTGGCGGACTGGGCGAGGGCGGTACGGAAACCACGGCGCCGGGCGTCGGCCGGGAGGCGGGCCGCGAACTGACGAATGGTTTCTTCGTCTTCGTTCCACGGCGGGGCGGAGAAGACGTCGGCGTAGGCGTCGACCAGTTCGTCCGCGAGGTCGAGGACGGCCTGTCCGTAGCAGATCACGATGTCCTTGCTCCAGGTGTGGTAGGGGGTGGAAGTGGCTGAGGTAGTTTGCCCCTTTGGGTGGGAGATTGAATTTATGCCCATCCGGTTGCCTGGCCAGACATCGCACGGATCCGGCGAGTGTGCGACAAATCCCCTCGGCGCGGTCCGTGTCGGGCGGCCGGGCGGTCGCGTTGAACAGGCCGTGGACAGACTCCTTCGGGCCGCCGGCGGCTGCGGGCTCGCGTTTCTGCTCGTCCTGGGCGTGGTCGCGGTGCTGCCGAGCGGCGTACGGGACGCGCTCCCGGATGCGGTGATCGGCGGGGCCGTGCTGGTGCTGGGTGCGCTGGGCGCCCGACGGGTGGTCAAGGGGCCGAGTTAGCCTCGTGGGCAAGCATATGCGTGAGCGTACGGACTGATGATGTGAGGGAGTTGGGCAGCATGGCACGGGTACCGAGCTCTGTGGTGGCGGCCGCCGGTCTGGTCGGCGGGTACGCCGTCGCGCGGTGGACCAAGAAGCGGCCGCTCGGCGGTGTCGTACTCGGCGCGGCGGGCGTCGTGGCCGGGCGGGAGTGGCACAAGCGCGGCGGCGCCCCCGCCGCGGCCGGGCTCGGCGCGCTGTACCTCGCCGGCTTCGCGGGCGCCCACCCGCTGGCGAAGAAGGTCGGCGCGTGGCCTGCGGTCATCGGGGCCGCGAGCGTGGTGGCCGCCGCGTCCTGGGCCGTCGCCGACCGAGGCTGACCCCACCCGCGGCCGGGCGAGCCCTGAGCCGACCCCACCCGCGACCGTCACCGACCGAGAGCGACCCCCGCCCCCGCCCCGGCGAGCCCGAGGCCGACCCCCGCGCGGTCAGCGAGGGTCCGAGGTCGACCCCGCACGCGGTCAGGTGAGTCCCGAGACCGATACCGCACGCGGTCAGGTGAATCCGAGGCCGACACCACCCCCGACCCGGCGAGCGTGAGGCCGGGCCCACCCGCGGTCAGGTGAGCCCTAGGACGACCCCCAACGCGGCCGGGTGAGTCCGAGGCCGACACCACTCCGCCCGGAGTCGGGTCCGGCCGGGCCGCCCGACCCCCGGGGACCAGCCCGGGCGACCGGGTACGGGTACCAGGGCAGGTGCAGTTGCAGGTGGCCGGGCAACGGGTACCCGGTGCAGGGGCCGTGTGCAGGTACCGGGCACAGGGGGCCGGGTTCAGGGGGCAGGCGCAGGGGACCGGCACGGGTACAGGGGGCCAGGGGCCGAGCGCAGCAACCCCCGGCCACCGGGCCCCGCGCCCGTCCCCTAGGCCCCGAAGGCGCGGGCCCGGTGGCTGTGTGCAGGTACCGGGTTCAGGGGGCAGGTGCAGGGAGCCGGGCACGGGTACCGGGGCCGGGTTCAGGAGCCCGGTGCGGGTACCGGGAGCCAGGAGCCTGCCCCGCGCACCGAGGGCCGTCCCCCGGTGGGCCGAGCGCAGCAACCCCCGGCCACCGGGCCCCGCGCCCGTCGACTATGCCCCGAAGGCGCGGGACACCGCGTAGATCAGGAGGCCCGCCAAGGCGCCCACCACCGTGCCGTTGATGCGGATGAACTGGAGGTCGCGGCCGATGTGGGCCTCGATCTTGCGCGAGGTGTGCTCCGCGTCCCAGCCCGCCACCGTGTCCGTGATCAGCGAGGTGATCTCCGTCCGGTAGTTGGTGACCACGTACACCACCGCGCCCTCGGTCCAGCCCTCCACCTTGTCCTGGAGCCGGCCGTCCGTGGCCAGCCGGGCCCCCAGCGCCATCAGCGAGGACCGGACCCGCAGGCGCAGCGCGCTGCGCTCGTCCTCGGCCGCCGAGATGATCATCGAGCGGACCGCCGACCACGTGGAGGCGATCACGTCCTGGACCTCGTCGCGCGCCAGGATCTCCGACTTCAGCCGCTCCACCCGCGCCCGCGTCTGCGTGTCCGACTGGAGGTCGGTCGCGAAGTCCGCGAGGAAACGGTCCACCGCCCCGCGCGCCGGGTGCTCCGGCATGTCCCGCATCTCCTGGACGAAGCGGAGCAGTTCCTTGTAGACCCGGTCGCCGATCTTGCGGTCGACGAACCGCGGGGTCCAGCCGGGGGCCCCGCCCTGCACCGCCGCCTCCACCGACTCGGCGTGCGTCACCAGCCAGTCGTGCGCCCGTGAGCACACCAGGTCCACGACCCGGTGGTGCCCGCCGTCCGCGACGACCTTCTCCAGCGTCTTGCCGAGCCCCGGCGCGATCTCCGCCGTCTCGGCCCGCCGCGTGATCGCCTCGCCGACCACGGCCTGCACGTCGGAATCCCGCAGCACCGTCAGCGCCCCGCGCAGGGCGGTGGCCAGTTCCGCCGTGACCCGGTCGGCGTGTGCGGGCTCGGCCAGCCAGGCGCCGAGCCTGCCGCCGATGCCGAGGGCGTGCAGCCTCGTGCGCACCACATCGGCGGAGAGGAAGTTCTCCCCGACGAACTCGCCGAGCGAGACGCCGAGCTGGTCCTTCTTGGTCGGGATGATCGCGGTGTGCGGGATGGGCAGGCCGAGCGGCCGCCGGAAGAGGGCGGTGACGGCGAACCAGTCCGCGAGCGCGCCGACCATGCCCGCCTCGGCCGCGGCGGCGACGTAGCCCGCCCAACCGCCCGCGCCCGCGTGCTCCGCCCATTTCGCCGCTACGTAGACCAGTGCCACCAGGATCAGCAGGCCGGTGGCGGTCCGCTTCATCCCGCGGACACCGCGCCGGCGCTCCTCGTCCGCCTCGCTGAACACGAAGCCGCCCCGTGCCGTGGCCAGCCTGGCCGCCGTCGTGGCCGCACCCGCCGCCGAGGCCGCCTCGGCGACCGAGGCCGCCTCGGACGCCGTACCCGCCGTCGCGGCCGTCGTATCCGCCGTCGCGGACGCCGTACCCGCCATATCCGCCGTATCCGAAGTCGGCCTCGGCGTGCTGCCCTGCTCCACGTGCTCCTGCCTTCCCCCGGGCGCCGGTTTTGTCTGCATAGCATCCGACTCCCGGGGCGCCGGGAGAGTTCCCGGCGCGCCGTCCGAGTCCCCCGGCTCAGCCCACGCCCACGCCCACGCCATGCCTGGGCCCGCGCCTATGCCCGTGTCCGCGCCCGTGCTCACACCCACTCCGAGCCGCCGCCGCGCCAACGCCACGCCACGCCCGCGCCGAGCCCACGCCGCACCCGTGCCCACGCCCAGCCCGCGCCCAGCCCGCGCCCCCGCCCCGCCCAGCCCCCGCCCTACAGCTCCTTGCGCTGCTTAGCCTTGCGGACCTGCGCCGACTTCGGCGGCTTGACCTTGATCTCCACCCCGCCCCAGAAGGCGAACCCCGTCACGATCACCCGCGGAGCCCCCGGCTGCACCGGCCCCGTACCGTCGCGCTGGTCGAAGGCGCCCATCACGCCGATGCCGCGCATGTCGACCTCGACGCCCGGCGGCACGGTGATCTGGATGCCGCCCATGATGGCCACGCAGTTGATCACCACCTCGCGCTGCGCGAAGTTCGCCTCGCGCAGGTCGATCTCGCCGCCGCCCCAGAACGCCACCGCGTGGAAACGGGCGGGCACGGTCCAGTTGCCCTTGCGCTGGAAGCCCGACATGACCGCGACGGCCATGGCCGGGCCGCCCGCCGGGCCGCCGCCCCCGATCCGGGACGGCCACGCCGAGTCCGGACCCGCCGCCGGTCCGGCCTTCGTCAGGCCGACCGGGGCAGCCGCCACCGGGGCCGCCGCGCCGGGCGCGGGCAGGTCCCGGGTCAGCGGTTCGAGCTCCGCGTACGTACGGGACGTGTACGCCGCCTCCAGCCGCTCCTCGAACTCGTCCATGTCGAGGCGACCCTCGGCGACGGCGTCCCGCAGCCGGTCCACCACCCGCTCCCGGTCGGCGTCCGACGCCCTCAGTTCCGGCAGCGGTTTTGCGGTCAGCGGCTCGTCGGGCAGCGCCTTCTCGGGCAACGGCTTCTCAGGCCGCTCGTCACTCATGCGGCCCAGCCTAAGCAGTCATCGCCGAGAGTTGTATGACTCAGCCCCCGCTCCGGCTCAGGGTTGTCCCTGATTTAACCCCGCCCCGCGTACATCCGGGCGATCACGTCCTCGATGTCCGGCTCCCGCACCGACAGGTCCAGCAGCGGGTACCGCGCCGCCACCGCCGCCACCAGCGGGGCCGCCGAAGCCCGCGCCGGGAAGGCCAGCCACTGCCGTGCGCCCTCCACCTTCACCACCCGCGCCCCCGCCACCTCGATCGGCGCGAGCTCCCGCTCCAGGTCCACCACCAGCGTCCGCTCGCTCTCCCCCGCCCCGCCCGCCGTGTGCAGCCCGCCCAGCGAGCCGTCGTACACCAGCCGCCCGTGGTCGATCACCATCACCCGCTCGCACAGCTGCTCGATGTCCTGGAGATCGTGCGTGGTCAGCAGCACCGTGGTCCCGAGCTCCTCGTTCAGCTGCCGCAGGAAGCCCCGTACGCTCGCCTTGCTCACCACGTCCAGCCCGATCGTCGGCTCGTCCAGGTACAGCACGTCCGGATCATGCAGCAGCGCCGCCGCGATGTCCCCGCGCATCCGCTGCCCCAGCGACAGCTGCCGTACCGGTACGTCGAGCAGGTCGGCCAGGTCGAGCCGGTCCACGCAGCGCTCCAGGTTCTGCGCGAACCGCGCCGCCGGGATCCGGTACATCCGCCGCATCAGCCCGTACGAGTCCTTCAGCGGCAGGTCCCACCACAGCGTCGTGCGCTGCCCGAACACCACCCCGATCCGGTGCGCGAGGCGCAGCCGCTCCCGCGCCGGGTCGATCCCGGCGACGCGCAGCCGGCCGCCGCTCGGGGTGAGGATGCCGGTCAGCATCTTGATGGTGGTCGACTTGCCGGCGCCGTTGGGCCCGATGTAGCCGACCATCTCACCCGGCGACACCTCGAAGCTGATCCCGTCCACGGCTCTGACCTGCCGTTTCTCCCGACGCACCAGACCCACGCGGCGCCGTACGTCGAAGACCTTCTCGACCCCGTCCAAAGAAATCAGTGCATCCGACACGTCTGCTCAGCTCCCCGTGCTCCGGTACGAACGAACCCCCGCGCGCCACGCCAGCGACGCGGGCACGAACACCGCGAAGGCCACCAGCGGGCTCGCGTACGCCACCCACCCCGGCAGTCCCAGCGGATCGGGCCGCCCCAGCAGGTGCAGTGCGGGCAGCCAGTTGACGAAGGCGAGCGGCACGATGAAGGTCACCCCGCGCAGCAGGTCCTTCGCGAAGACGGTCGGCGGGTACATGAGCATGGTGCAGCCGCCGTAGGTGAAGGAGTTCTGCACCTCCGCCGCGTCCCCGGCGACGAACTGGAACGCCGCTCCGGCCACCATCACCGCCCCGAAGATCGCCGCCCCCGCCGTGATCATCACGGGCACCATCAGCACCTTCGCGACCGTCCAGTGCAGCTGGTCCAGCTGCGAGACCGCCCACCCCAGCACCCCCAGCCCCTGGGCGATCCGCCCCAGCCGGCGCAGCGCGAAGCGGTCGGCCGCGACCTGGGCGAGCACCGGGACCGGGCGGACCAGCATGGTGTCGAGGGAGCCGTCGCGGACCCGGGCGCCGATCCGGTCGGTATTGCCGAGCAGCAGGTCGGCCAGGCCGAGGGAGGCCGAGCAGGACCCGTAGAGCAGGGCGATCTCGGGCAGGGTGAAGCCGCCCAGCTCGTCGACGTGGGAGAACATGATGTAGACCGCGACGAAGTCCAGGAGGGTGATCGCCGCGTTCCCGAAGGTGGAGAGGAAGAAGGACGTGCGGTACGTCATCGTCGACCGGATCCACATCGCGGCGATCAGGCCGTAGCCGCGCAGGCCTTCCACGGCCCGGCTGCGCCGGGGCAGGTCCGGCGCCCACGCCGGCCGGTCCTCCGCGGGAGCCGCCTCGGCCACCTGCTCAGCCACCCTGGACCACCACCTTGCGCGTCGCGGCGGACTGCACCAGCCGGCCCAGCCCCAGCAGCACCAGCGCCCATCCGGCCTGGAATCCGAGCGCCCGCACCACGCCCGCGGCCCCCGAACCGGCACCCGTACCCGCTCCGGCTGCGGCCCCGCTCCCGGTGCCCGCTCCCCCGCCGAGCAGGACGTCCGCCGGCACCTGGAGCATGGCCGCCCAGGGCAGGACGCGGACCAACTCCCCGAAGCCGCCGGGGAACACGGTCAGCGGCAGCAGCATCCCGGAGAAGAAGATGGAGACGACCGTGGCCATCATGTTGATCCCCGCCCCGTCCATCAGCCAGAACGCCGCCAGCCCCAGCAGGTAGCGCAGGGCGAAGCTCACGAGCAGCCCGAGGAGCACGGAGACCAGGAACAGCAGCCAGCGCAGCGGGTCGGCGGGCAGCGCGAGGTCGAAGGCGAGCGCGCCGACCACCAGCGGCAGGACGCCGCGGCCCAGGAGTTGGAAACCCGCCCGGCCCAGGTCGCACGCGAGCCACCACATCTGCAGATCGGCCGGACGGTACAGGTCGACGGCGATGTCACCCGTACGGACGCGTTCCTGGAACTCCTCCTGGAAGCCGCCGCCGATCAGCGCCCCGGCGGCGAGCAGTCCCTGGCTGACCCACATGAAGGTGAGGGCCTGGGACTGGTCGTAGCCGCCGAGTCCGGGCCGTTCGTCCCAGAGCGCGATGTACGTGTAGGAGAGGATGAAACCGAACACGGTGTTGGTGAACACCCCCGCCGCGGTCGCCGTCCCGTAGGTGGCGTACCTACGGAAACCCCCGGCCGCGACCGCCCCGTAGAGCCCGGCTCGCCGGGCGGCTCCCTCGCTCACCGCATCCCTCCGTTTCCCACGTCGTCGCTGCGTCGTTCCTACGTCGGCCGCACGTCGGCCGTGCGTCGGCCAAAGCGCGCGAGCTTAGTGCGGAGGGGCGATCCACGCGAACGATTTACGCCCGTCCGGAGCGGAACCGACGGCCATCGGGTAGACAGCATGAGGTACAGATGTGGATATTTCGTACGGCGCCGAGGAGTCCCGGAGATGAGCGACCCGTCACCCCCGCCCGGCTGGACCCCTCGCGATCCCGACACGCCCACCCCCTCCGCCGGGCAGCAGGCCAACGGCGCGGCTCCGGGCCCGCCGCCCGGGCCGCCGGCCACTCCCAAGGAGGCCAGGAAGGCGGAGAAACAGCGGGCCAAGGCGGCGAAGAAGGCCAGGCGCACCGGCTGGCGCCGCCTCATCCCGACGTGGCGCATGGTGCTGGGCGCGTTCCTGCTGGTCGCCCTGGTGTGCATCGGCGCCCTGATCGCCGGCTACCTGCTGGTCCGCATCCCGCCCGCCAACGCGGCCGCCGTCGCGCAGTCCAACGTGTACCTCTACAGCGACGGTTCCCAGCTCGCGCGCGACGGCGAGGTCAACCGCGTCAACGTGCCGCTCTCCCAGATCCCGCGGACCGTCCAGGAGACCGTACTGGCCGCCGAGGACCGGGACTTCTACTCCGAACGGGCGGTGGATCCCGCCGCGATGATCCGCGCCGCGTGGAACACCGCGACCGGCAAGGGCACCCAGTCCGGCTCGACCATCACCCAGCAGTACGTCAAGAACTATTACCTGGGCCAGGAACAGACGATCAAGCGGAAGGTGAAGGAGTTCTTCATCGCGATCAAACTCGGTCGCGAGGAGTCGAAGGACTACATCCTCGAGGGGTACCTGAACACCAGTTACTTCGGCCGCAACGCCTACGGCATCCAGGCCGCCGCGCAGGCGTACTACGGCAAGGACGTCGGCAAACTCACCACCACCGAGGGCGCGTACCTCGCCACCCTCCTCAACTCCCCCAGCGCCTTCGACGTCGTCGCCCACCCGCAGGGCCGCGCACGCGCCCTCGCCCGCTGGAACTACGTACTCGACGGCATGGTCAAGAAGGGCTGGATGACCGCCTCCGAGCGCGCGGCCGCGCAGTTCCCCGAGCCCGGCAAGGTCCGCCCGGCCGCCGGGCTCTCCGGACAGCGCGGCTACCTCGTCGAGGCCATCAAGGACTACATCGTCGAGAACAAGATCCTCGACGACAAGACCTTCGCCGAGGGCGGTTACCGGATCACCACGACCATCGACAAGACCCGCCAGACCGCCATGGTCGACGCCGTCAACGACAAGATGGTCAGCAAGCTCGACCCCGGGAAGATCAAGGCCGACCGCGTCGTGCGCACCGGCGCCGTCTCCATCGATCCGGCGACCGGCAAGGTCGTCGCCATGTACGGCGGCATCGACTACACCAAGCAGTACGTCAACAACGCGACCCGGCACGACTTCCAAGTGGCTTCCACCTTCAAGCCGTTCGTCTTCGCCTCCGCCGTGCAGAACGACTCGCACACCCAGGAGGGCCGCCTGATCACCCCGTACACGATCTACAACGGCGACAACAAGCGGCGCGTCGTCGGCACCCGGATCCCCTACGCGCCCGAGAACGAGGGGCAGATCAGCTACGGCAACATCACCGTCAACACCGCCACCGACCTCTCCGTCAACGCCGTCTTCGCCCAGATGGTCGTCGACGTCGGCACCGACAAGGTCAAGCAGACCGCCGTCGCCCTCGGCATCCCGGAGAACACCCCGAACCTCGTCGCGGGACCGGCCATGGCGCTCGGCACCATGCAGGCCAGCGTCCTGGACATGACCCAGGCCTACGCGACCTTGGCCGACCACGGCCGCCGCACCCCCTACACCTTCGTGGAGAAGATCACCAAGGCGGGCGACTCCGTCTCCCTCCCGCACCGCGACCAGAGCCAGGCCGTCAGCCGCGAAGCCGCCGACACCACCACGTCCATGCTGGTCAGCGTCGTGGACAACGGCACCGGCACGGCCGCGCTCGCCGCCGGGCACCCCGCCGCGGGCAAGACGGGAACCGGCGAGGACGACCGCTCCGCCTGGTTCGCGGCGTACACCCCGAACCTGGTCACCGTCGTCTCGATGATGGGCCAGGACCCGGACACCGGCTCCCTGGAATCCCTCTACGGGGCCCTCGGCGAGGCCCGCATCGGGGGCGGCGGCTACCCGGCCCGGATCTGGGCGCAATACACGAAGACGGCCCTGGCCGACAGCGACCCCCAGGAATTCGACCTGGAGCTCATGCCGGGCGCCAACCAGCCCCCGCCGCCCGTGAACCCGAACCCGAACCCGAACCAGTCGCAGGAGGAGACCCCGGGCGAACGCCCCCCGGGCCGGCCGGGCCGCCCCACGCGGAACCCGCCGACGGGCGGGCAGACGCAGGGCGGACGGACGGACGGGGGGCGGAACACGGGCGGCCAGAACACGGGCGGCCAGAACACCGGGGGTCAGACGACCGGAGGTCAGACCACCGGGGGCCAGACCAACGGCGGCCAGACCAACGGCGGCCAGACGACGGGCGGTCAGACCACGGGCGGCCTGACCACCGGCAGCACCACGGCCGGCACCCAGGGCGGCACCACCGAGGGCCTGCGCCCGCCAGCGGACTTCCTGGAATGACCGGGGCCGGCCGGGTCAGTGACCGGAGGTCGCCTTCAGCCCCACCACGGCGACCAGCAGCAGACAGATGAAGAAGATCCGGGCGGCGGTGACGGGCTCCCCCAGCACCGCCATGCCGAGCACCGCCGCCCCGGCCGCGCCGATGCCGACCCACACCCCGTACGCCGTACCGATCGGCAGGGTCTTGGCGGCGTACGACAGCAGCACCATGCTCACCACGATTCCGGCGCCGGTGAACACGCTCGGCCAGAGCCGGGTGAACCCCTCGGTGAACTTCATGCCGATCGACCAGCCCACTTCGAGCAGACCGGCGAGAAGGAGCAGGATCCAGGCCATGACGGCACCTCCGGAACGAGAGCGGAACGGGGTGCGTCGTCTTGTCATGCAGCCATCGCCACAGCGGCGGCCACCCGGTACGGCGCGTCTCGTCGGGGGTTCCCCACCACCGTAGCAAAACCGAACGAAAAGGGCCGGTGACCCCGGTCACCGGCCCTGCCCACGCCGAGGCCCACGCCCGGGCTCGCGCCGAGGCCCACGCCCGGGCTCGCGCCGAGGCCCACGCCCGGGCTCGCGCCCAAGATCGCAACGCTCTACAGATACAGCCCCGTGGAGTCCTCCGACCCCTCCAGCCGCTCGGCGGCCACGGCGTGCAGGTCCCGCTCGCGCATCAGCACGTACGTGGCCCCGCGCACCTCCACCTCGGCCCGGTCCTCCGGGTCGTACAGGACCCGGTCCCCCGGCTCGACCGTCCGTACGTTCTGCCCGACCGCGACCACCACGGCCCAGGCCAGCCGCTTGCCCACCGCGGCCGTCGCCGGGATCAGGATGCCGCCGCCCGAGCGCCGCTCGCCCTCCGGCGAATCGGACTTCACGAGCACGCGGTCGTGGAGCATGCGGATGGGCAGCTTGTCGTGGGTGGTGGTGTTCTCGCTCACGCCCCGAACCTACCCGCCCGCGCCCGGCCCGCACCCCCCAGGGTCATCAGCGCTTGCGACGCGCCGACAGCACGAGCAGGCCCACGACACCGGCCGCGAGCAGAGCGACCGGCACGATCCGCTCGACGCGCGGGGCGCCGTCCTCGTGGCGCAGCCCGTCGCGGGCATCGGTGACGAGGCGGTTCACCGTCGCCACGACACGGCCGACGGCGTGGTCGACGGTGCCGACCACCTTCGCCTTGGCGTCCCCGATGATGGTCTGGGGGTGCATGCGCACGCCGATCTCGTCGAGCGTCTCGGCGAGCTGCTCGCGGCGGCGGACGATGTCCGCCTCGATCTGTGCGGGGGTCCTGGCTTGCGGCACCGCGCTGCCTCCGTCGTCATGGTCGGTCACATGGGGGCGTAGCCCACCGTGAACAGTCTGTCAGCAGCTTAGTCTCGTGACCGTACCGATCCCCTCTTGAGGAGACTGTTGAGATGAGCGAGCGACTTGAGCCGGGCGACATCGCCCCCGCCTTCACCCTGCCCGACGCGGACGGCAACGAGGTCTCGCTCGCCGACCACAAGGGCCGCAAGGTCATCGTGTACTTCTACCCGGCCGCGCTGACGCCGGGCTGCACGAAGCAGGCCTGCGACTTCACGGACAACCTCGCGGTCCTGGCCACGGCCGGCTACGACGTCATCGGCGTCTCCCCCGACAAGCCGGAGAAGCTGGCGAAGTTCCGCGAGCAGGAGCACCTGAAGGTCACCCTGGTCGGCGACCCCTCGAAGGAGGTCCTGACGGCGTACGGGGCGTTCGGCGAGAAGAAGCTGTACGGCAAGACGGTCACCGGGGTCATCCGCTCCACGGTGATCGTCGACGAGGAGGGCAAGGTCGAGCGCGCCCTCTACAACGTCAAGGCCACGGGCCACGTAGCCAAGATCATCAAGGACCTGGGCATCTGACCCCGCCCCTCCCCTCCCCATCAGCGCGGCCCGCACCCCACCCGGTGCGGGCCGCTCCGCTTATCGGACGAAATCAGCCGTAACCGTCCGACTATCGGCCCTGTTACTCCGTACGAGAGCCGCACGCGCGGCCGGGAGGGGAAGCAATGGCGGTCCGATACACGCAAGAGCTGCTGGAAGCCGCAGCCCGCGGGACGAAAAACTGGGATGACGCCGTCCGATGGTGCGGTGGCACGCCGAGCAGTGGCAGCAGGCGCTATCTGCAAGCGAAAATGCGGGAAGCCGGGATCGACTGTTCCCACTTCCCCACGCGATGGGCACTGCACACGGAGGAGCGGCTCCGGCAGCTGGTGGCCGAGTCCACGTCGATATCGGAAGTGGTCAGCCGCCTCGGCATCAACAACGTGGGCGGCAACCAGACGCACATCGCCCGGCGGATCGCGACCCTTGCCATCGACACCTCTCATTTCGCCGCCACCCGGAAGCGTCGCCCCAAGGGGACTCTGGGACCGGCACTTTCGCTCAGGGATCCACGGGACGGCCGGGTCCCCGGCGAGCGCCTGCACCGAGAGCTGCTGAAGGCCGGCATTGCGGAGGAATGCGCCGAGTGCGGAGTCGGTCCGGAGTGGAACGACAAACCGCTTCGACACGAGGTCGATCACATCAGCGGTGAGTGGTGGGACAACCGGCAGAAGAACCTTCGGCTCCTGTGCCCCAACTGCCACGCGTCTACGGACACGTACCGCGGCCGCAAGGCCAGGAGGGCCGCATGAGCCAGGTCAGGTACACCCGAGCGCTGCTGAGCCGCGCCGCGCCTCTGGCCACCAGCCTCGTCGACCTCATGAGGGTTCTGGACGCCCCGCTCGCGGCCGGCCCTCGCCGGTACCTGCGTGACAGGCTGGCCCACTACGCCATCGACGTATCCCACTTCGTCGATGAGCCACTTCCCGTCCGAGCCCGGCAGCGCTATACGGAGGAGCGACTTCGGGAAGCTGCCGCCCACACGGACAGCATCACGGGAATGCTCGCGTACATGGGCGTCGAGCCGTACAACAGCGCCCACGCCCATATCGCCAAGCTCCTCAACCGGCTCGGGATTGACACGTCGCACTTCCCCGGTCGAGACGTTCCTTCGTCACACCGCTTCTTCGTCCGCGAGGAGATCGCAGCTGCGGTCTCGGGCTCGACGAGCATGGCGGGGGTCATGCGCGCACTTGGCCACAACCCCTTCGGCGGCGCCGCACGCGGCAAGGCCCGGCGAAGCATCGAGGAATACGGACTGTCGACGGAGCACTTCACGGGCCAGGGGCACGCCGTCGGCCGCCCCTCCCCTGCGCGCAAGTCATCGGCCGAGATCCTGCGGCAACTCGAAGCCGGCTCCTCTCGCACCAAGACGGTGACGCTGCGTCGGGCCTTGGACGACCTCGGAGTGCCACACGTCTGCGCGGAGTGCGGCGTTGGGGACGTCTGGCGCGGCCGGAGGCTCGTCCTGGAGATCGACCACGTGAACGGTGACCGTTTGGACAACCGTCGGGGGAACCTCCGCTACCTGTGCCCCTCCTGCCACAGCCAGACCCCGACCTTCGCCAAACGATCAAGGGGGCCATCCCATCGCAGCCAACCGTGTTCGACCAGTAAGGTGGTCGCACGGGTCCGTACCCCAGCTGGCCAGAGGGCGCCGGTTTAGGTCCGGTGTGTCGTGGGTTCGAGTCCCACCGGGCCCACATCAACGGCCGGCCCCCTCCGCTGAGGGGGCCGGCCGTCGACGTTCGATCGGGCCTCAGCCCAGCAGTTCGCGGACCGCCGGGATCAGGGCGCGGAAGGCCTGGCCCCGGTGGGAGATGGCGTTCTTTTCCGCTGCCGTCAGTTCCGCGCAGGTGCGGGTGTCGTTCAGGGGCTGGAGGATCGGGTCGTAGCCGAAGCCGCCCGTGCCCGCCGGGGTGTGGCGCAGGGTGCCGAGGAGGCGGCCTTCGACCACGCGTTCCGTGCCGTCCGGGAGGGCGAGGGCGGCCGCGCAGAAGAAGTGCGCGCCGCGGTGGGCGTCGTCGATGTCCCCGAGCTGCGCCAGCAGGAGCGCGAGGTTCGCGGCGTCGTCGCCGTGGGCGCCGGCCCAGCGGGCCGAGAAGATGCCGGGGGCGCCGCCCAGGACGTCCACGCAGAGGCCCGAGTCGTCGGCGACCGCCGGCAGGCCGGTGGCCCGGGCGAGGGCGTGGGCCTTGAGGAGGGCGTTCTCGGCGAAGGTGACGCCGGTCTCCTTGACGTCCGGGATCTCCGGGTACGCGTCCGCGCCGACCAGCTCGTGCGGCAGGCCGGCGTCGGACAGGATGGCGCGGAGCTCGGTGACCTTGCCCGCGTTGCGGGTGGCCAGGATCAGGCGGCTGGGAGAGGGCGTCGGCGTCGAGGTCATGACGCCATTATCCCGGTGTGCAGACCTTCGAGATCTCCTTCGCGGCGTCCGCGACCGGGGTGATGTCCGGGGTGGAGTTGCCGTTCTGGAGCGAGGTCCGGACGTTCGAGACGGCCGTGTTCATCGAGGAAATGGCCTTGCTGAGATCGGCGTTGTCCGTCTGGTCGCCGACCTTCTTGAGGTTGGCCTCGATCTGGTTGAGCGCGTTCTGGGCGTCCTGCGGGCTGTTGCCGGCCTGCGAGACCGCCTGCTGGAGGTCGTTGGCGCCGTCCGTGATGGCGACCGCCGTGTTCGCGCAGTCCATCGCGGTCGAGATCGCGTCGCAGGAGGTGATCGCTGGTATGGCGAGCGCTGCCGTCAGGGCAACGGCCGCCAGGCGGTACTTCGGCTTCACTTCGGCCCCCAGGAGTGGACGGATTCGGGTACGTGGATTCGGGTACGTGGATTCAGGTGCGTGGCTTCGGGTGTGCGTGGCTTCGGGTGCGTGGACGGGCGCACGGCTTCGACGCCGTGCGCCCGTATCGCAAGGGACGCGCGGACGCGCCGCGCGGTTGCCACGGGGGCACGTGCTAGAGCGTGAGCTCCAGGGCGCTCAGCTGGAGGGCCTCCAGGTCGGCGCAGCCGCCGGCGGCCAGGTCGAGGAGGGCGTTGAGTTCCTTGCGGTCGAAGGGCTCGCCCTCCGCCGTGCCCTGGACCTCGACGAAGCGGCCGTCGCCGGTGCAGACCACGTTCATGTCGGTCTCGGCGCGCACGTCTTCCTCGTAGCAGAGGTCCAGGAGCGGTACGCCGTCGACGATGCCGACGCTGACGGCGGCGACGGTGCCGGTCAGGGGCTTGCGGCCGGCCTTGATCAGCTTCTTCTGCTGGCCCCAGGTGATGGCGTCGGCCAGGGCCACGTAGGCGCCGGTGATGGCCGCGGTGCGGGTGCCGCCGTCGGCCTGGAGGACGTCGCAGTCCAGGACGATGGTGTTCTCGCCGAGCGCCTTGTAGTCGATGACGGCGCGCAGCGAGCGGCCGATCAGGCGGGAGATCTCGTGGGTGCGGCCGCCGATCTTGCCGCGTACGGATTCGCGGTCGCCGCGGGTGTTGGTGGCGCGGGGCAGCATCGAGTACTCGGAGGTGACCCAGCCTTCGCCGCTTCCCTTGCGCCAGCGCGGGACGCCTTCGCTGAAGGAGGCGGTGCAGAAGACCTTGGTGTCCCCGAAGGAGACGAGGACGGAGCCCTCTGCGTGCTTGCTCCATCCGCGTTCGATGGTGACCGGGCGGAGCTGTTCGGGCGTACGGCCGTCGATGCGAGACATGGCACCGAGCCTAGTCGGTGCGGGCGCGCGAAAAGACCCCGTCCGGGTGCGTCCGGGCGGGGTCTCGTCGTGCAGGCGGGTGGGTGCGAGCCGGGTGGGCTCAGCTCACATCATGTCTTCGATGTCGGCGGCGATCGGGTCGGCGTCGGTGCCGATGACGACCTGGATCGCGGTGCCCATCTTGACGACGCCGTGGGCGCCGGCGGCCTTCAGGGCGGCCTCGTCGACCTTGCTCGGGTCGATGACCTCGGTGCGCAGGCGGGTGATGCAGCCTTCGACCTCTTCGATGTTCTCGATGCCGCCGAGCCCGGCGACGATCTTCTCAGCCTTGGTGGCCATGTGTTTCTCCCTGAGTTCTACGAAGAACGGGTCTCGGCGGCCGCCGTTGCCTGTCGGCCGGCGAATGGTGCGGCTATGGGTGCGACTGACCGACCGGCGTGGTCCGCTTCGTCACGGTAACTCACGATTGGCCCAGCTACGCGGGCACATGCCCGCCATCTGCCGAATGATGACGATCAGCACCAGCCTGCCCTCGGGCGGGTGAAATGCGACCGCAGCACGAGTGGTCTACACCAGTGTGCCGCAAGTGTCGCGGCTGCCAAAAACGGGCCGGTCAGGGAGGACGCGGATGAGCGCGAGCAGCGCCGCAGCAGTGCCACAGCCGAAGTGGTGGAACGGCATGTTCCAAGGGCTGCAGAAGATGGGGCGGAGCCTCCAGCTGCCGATCGCCGTTCTGCCCGCGGCGGGCATCTTGAACCGGCTGGGCCAGGACGACGTGTTCGGCAAGGACGGCCTGGGCTGGAACGACGTGGCCAGGGTGATGGCGGCCGCGGGCGGCGCCCTGCTCAACGCCGACCTCGGCCTGCCGCTCCTCTTCTGCATCGGCGTCGCGATCGGCATGGCCAAGAAGGCGGACGGCTCGACCGCGCTCGCGGCGGTGGTCGGCTTCCTCGTCTACCGGAGCGTGCTGCACGCCTTCCCCAAGGACTGCCCGGCGGGGACCAAGGACATCAAGGGTGCCTGCCTGGGGGCCGGCGAAGCCTTCGTCGAGTACAGCTACCAGAACCCGGGGGTGTTCGGCGGCATCATCATGGGCCTGCTGGCCTCCTGGTTCTGGCAGCGCTACCACCGGGTCAAGCTGGTCGACTGGCTCGGCTTCTTCAACGGCCGGCGCCTGGTCCCGATCATCATGACCTTCGTGGCGATCGTGTTCGCCGTGCTCTGCCTGTGGATCTGGCCGCCGATCGGTGACGCGCTGGAGAGCTTCTCGGACTGGCTGGTGGGTCTGGGATCGCTGGGCGCGGGCATCTTCGGCGTCGCGAACCGCGCGCTGCTGGTGATCGGCCTGCACCAGTTCCTGAACGTGCCGGTGTGGTTCCAGTTCGGCAGTTACACCAAGCCGGACGGGCAGACCGTCCACGGTGACATCCCGATGTTCCTGGCGGGGGATCCGGGGGCCGGCCAGTTCACCACCGGCTTCTTCCCCATCATGATGTTCGCCCTCCCGGCGGCCGCGCTGGCGATCACGCACTGCGCGAAGCCGGCCCGGCGCAAGGAGGTCGGCGGCCTGATGCTCTCGGTCGGCCTGACCTCGTTCGTCACCGGCATCACCGAGCCGCTGGAGTACTCGTTCCTCTTCCTGGCGCCGGCGCTGTACGCGGTGCACGCGGTGATGACGGGTGTGTCGATGGCGGTGACCTGGGCCTTCGGGGTCCACGACGGGTTCAGCTTCTCGGCGGGTCTGATCGACTACGTCATCAACTGGAGCCTGGCGACGAAGCCCTGGCTGATCGTCCCGATCGGCCTCTGCTTCGCGGTCGTCTACTACGCGATCTTCCGCTTCGCGATCACCAAGTGGGACATCAAGACCCCCGGCCGGGAGTCGGACGAGGAGATCGCCGTGATGCAGGCGGAGAACACCAAGGCGTGAGCGGCGGGGGCCGGACCCCGGCGGAAGTCCCGTCCGGGACCGCCGGACGACCCCCTCCGCGGTGACATGCGCCCCGCTCGGGGCGCCCATATGAGAGTCGAAGGCCTTCGGACCCAGGGTCCGAAGGCCTTTGCCGTGTATGCCCGGGTGTGTCCTCCCCCACGGAATTGGTGGGTTCCTTACGCGGACCTCACCGTGCTACAACTGGTCTACACCACTGAGTGGTGTAGACCACGTAGGCCTTTCGGCCCCGTGGTCCCCCGTTCCGAGACGCCGCCACCCCCCTTTCTTTTCCACGTCCCCGGCAGCGCCTTGTCCACTGGAGGAAGACCATGTCCACAGCCACCGCTGCGGAAAACAAGAAGGGCGCTGGCGTGATGGCCGTCATGCAGCGCATCGGCCGGAGCCTCATGCTCCCCGTTGCGGTGCTGCCGGCGGGCGCACTCCTGCTCCGCCTCGGCGCGGACGACATGCTCGGCGACAAGGACGTCTTCCCGACGTTCATCCTCAAGATCGCCGGTTACATGGCCGCCGGTGGTGGCGCGATCCTCGACAACATGGCGCTGCTGTTCGCCGTCGGCATCGCGATCGGCTTCGCGAAGAAGTCGGACGGTTCGACCGCCCTCGCGGCCGTCACCGGTTACCTGGTCTTCCAGAAGGTGCTCGCCACCTTCACGGACAGCAACCTGCCGCAGAAGGCCACCGTTGCCGGCGGCAAGATCGTCATGGTGGACGCCCCGGTCAACGCCGGCGTCCTCGGCGGCGTCGTGATGGGCATCATCACCGCCCTGCTGTACCAGAAGTTCTACCGGACCAAGCTGCCCGACTGGGCGGGCTTCTTCGGCGGCCGCCGCCTCGTGCCGATCCTGTCCGCCCTCGCGGGTCTGGTCGCCGGTATCGTGTTCGGTCTCATCTGGCCGGTCCTCGGCACCGGTCTGCACAACTTCGGTGAGTGGCTGACCGGTTCCGGCGCCATCGGCGCGGGCATATTCGGTGTCGCCAACCGTGCGCTGATCCCGATCGGCATGCACCACCTGCTGAACTCCTTCCCGTGGTTCCAGGCCGGCTCCTTCGAGACCCCGACCGGTGCGGTCCACGGCGACATCAGCCGCTTCCTCGCCCACGACCCGACCGCCGGACAGTTCATGACCGGCTTCTTCCCGATCATGATGTTCGCCCTCCCGGCGGCCTGCCTCGCCATCGTCCACTGCGCGCGCCCCGAGCGCCGCAAGGTCGTCGGCGGCATGATGTTCTCCCTCGCGCTCACCTCCTTCGTCACCGGTGTGACCGAGCCGATCGAGTTCACCTTCATGTTCATCGCCCCGGTGCTGTACGCGATCCACGCGGTGCTGACCGGTGTCTCCATGGCGCTGACCTGGGCCCTGGGCATGCGTGACGGCTTCGGCTTCTCCGCCGGCCTCGTCGACTACCTGCTGAACCTGGGCATCGCCGACAACCCGCTGGGCCTGGCCGGCATCGGCCTCTGCTTCGCGGTCGTCTACTACTTCGTCTTCCGCTTCGCGATCACCAAGTGGAACCTCCCCACGCCGGGCCGCGAGTCCGACGAGGAACTGGCGGAGCTGCTCAAGGCCGAGGCCAAGTAGCAAGCACCGCACCATAATTCCGAGGGTGTGCACACCAATCCGGTGTGCACACCCTCGGGTGCGTGCGGAATACCCTCACGACAGACTCGGACCGGAAGGGCGAGGCCGCCTGCTACCGCAGCCTCATGGAGGCCGGCCGATCGCTCGGACGGCTGTCCGACCTGGTCGACGAAATCGATGCGGTCCGCGCCTGGGAAACGCCCGACAACCGGCATCCCGTCCGCCGGCGGACCGTCGGCGGACGGCGGTCAGACCTCGTAGACCGCGCCCGCGTACGCCAGGTCCACCGGGCCGTCGTAGACCGCGCGGGCGTCGGCCAGGTTCCGTTCGGCGTCCGTCCACGGCGGGATGTGGGTCAGGACGAGGCGGCCGACGCGGCCGCCGTGGGCGAACTCGCCGGCCTCGCGCCCGTTGAGGTGGAGGTCGGGGATGTCCTCCTTGCCGTGCGTGAAGGAGGCCTCGCACAGGAAGAGGTCGGTGTCCTCGGCGAGCAGCCCCAGCTCGGCGCAGACGCCGGTGTCGCCGGAGTACGTCAGCGAGCGGCCGCCGTGCTCGACGCGGATCCCGTAGGACTCGACGGGGTGGCAGACCCTCTCGGTGCGGATCTGGAACGGGCCGATCTCGAAGCTGCCGGACTTCAGGGTCCGGAAGTCGAAGACCTCGCTCATGGAGCGCTCGTCGGGGACGTCCTCGTAGGCGGTGGACAGCCGCTTCTCGGTGCCCTCGGGGCCGTAGACGGGGATGGTGCCGCAGCGGCCGCCCTCGTGGCGGTAGTAGCGGGCGACGAAGTACGCGCACATGTCGATGCAGTGATCGGTGTGCAGGTGGCTGAGGAAGATCGCGTCGAGATCGTAGAGCCCGATGTAGCGCTGGAGATCGCCGAGGGCGCCGTTGCCCATGTCGAGGAGCAGCCGGAAGCCGTCGGCCTCGACGAGGTAGCTCGAACAGGCCGATTCCGCGGACGGGAACGAACCCGAACAGCCGACGACGGTGAGCTTCATGGAGCGTGAACCTCCGTGGACGGTCCGTGGACGGAATGCGGGCCGTGCGTGGGTCGAGCGTAAGGCGCGGAACGTCCGGTCGCTCCTCCGCGGCGGGCCGTTGTGGGGGGAATCACCTGTGCTGTCACCCGGGGGAGCGACAGGGCGGATGCGGGTTGCCGTGCGGGCGGTGCCGCGGGTGCGTCGCCGCTGCCGTCGTGCCTGCCGTCGTGCCTGCCGTCGTGCCTGCCGTCGCCGCTGATGTCGCCGCTGATGTCGCCGCTGCCGTGCCGTGGCGTCCCGGCGCGACTACGGTCGGAGTATGGACACGTCCTGGTGGCCGGCGGCCGCCGCGGTGGTGGCCGTGGTCCTGCTGGTACTGGTCCCCCGGCGGGCACGGCGGCCCGCGGACCCGCCGCACGGACCGGGACCGCTGCCGCGGCCGGCCGCCGGTGAGCTGTGGTCCCTGGCGGACGCACGGCCCTGCCTGGTGCTGGGCGTACGGGGCCACCGGGCGCGGATCGCGCGGATCACCGGGAAGTACGACGACCGGCACGCCGGGGTGATCCCGCTGCCGCCGGGAGTGGTGGGGTCGCGGGGCGCTTTCCTGGAGGCGGACCGGGTGGTGGAGGTGTCGGTATGGGAGTTCGCGCGGGCACGGCGGCTGGGGACGGTGGATCCGGCCGTGTGGGACGAGGTGAAGGGACTCGGGTCGTCCGGCTGAAGCGGGTCTACGATCCCCCCGAGCCGGGAGTGGACGGCGTACGGGTCCTCGTGGACCGGCTGTGGCCGCGGGGCCTGTCGAAGGAGGCGGCGGCGGTCGACGACTGGGCGAAGGGGGTCGCGCCGTCCACGGAGCTGCGGAAGTGGTTCCACGGGGGTGGGTCCGTGGAGGAGTTCCGGGAGCGGTACTCCGCGGAGCTGGGGGCCGAGGGGGCGGTGGTGGAGCTCGCGCGGCTGCGGGAGCTCGTGGGGGCCGGGCCGGTGACGCTGCTGACCGCGGTGGGGGATCCGGCGGCCAGCCACGCCGGGGTGCTGGCCGCGCTGCTGGCGCGTGCTTCGTGACGCGCCCCTCGCAGGGCTCGGCCCTGGCGGGCCTCCCGGGCCTCCCGGGCCTCCCGGGCTTCGCGCCGCTGCGCCGGACTCCGTCCGGCGGTGGCCTGCGGGGGTCGCGGGCACCGGCGTCCCGGCGTGGGCCGGTGGGCGGGTGCGGGTGGTCGGCCCTGCGGGGCGGGAGTCCCCTACCCGCCCTTCGCCCGTTCCCCGGGCTGCGCCCGGACCGCTTCTGGGGCTCCGCCCCAGACCCCGCTCCTCAAACGCCGGAGGGGCTGGAGATACGCGCCGTCGAGGCTGGAGATACGCGTTGGCGGGGCCGGAGATACGCGTCGGCGGGGCTGGAGATATGCGCCGGCGGGGCTGGAATTCTCCAGCCCCGCCGGCGTTTGAGGCGATCTTTCGGGAGCGGCTACGCCCAGAGCTGGCCCTGGAGGACCTCGATGGCTTCTTCCGTCGTCGCCGCCGTGTAGACGCCCGTCGAGAGGTACTTCCAGCCGCCGTCGGCCACGACGAAGACGATGTCCGCCGGCTCGCCCGCCGCCACCGCCTTGCGGCCGACGCCGATCGCCGCGTGCAGGGCCGCGCCCGTGGAGACGCCCGCGAAGATGCCCTCCTGCTGGAGCAGCTCCCGCGTGCGGGTGACCGCGTCCGCGGAGCCCACCGAGAAGCGGGTCGTCAGGACCGAAGGGTCGTACAGCTCGGGGACGAAGCCCTCGTCGAGGTTGCGCAGGCCGTAGACGAGGTCGTCGTAGCGCGGTTCCGCCGCCACGATCTTGACGCCCGGCACGTGCTCGCGCAGGTAGCGGCCCACGCCCATGAGGGTGCCCGTGGTGCCGAGGCCCGCCACGAAGTGGGTGATCGAGGGGAGGTCGGCCAGGATCTCGGGGCCCGTGGTCGCGTAGTGGGCGCCCGCGTTGTCCGGGTTGCCGTACTGGTAGAGCATCACCCAGTCCGGGTGCTCCGCCGCCAGTTCCTTGGCGACGCGGACGGCCGTGTTCGAGCCGCCCGCCGCCGGCGACGGGATGATCTCGGCTCCCCACATGGCCAGCAGGTCGCGCCGCTCCTGCGAGGTGTTCTCCGGCATGACGCACACGATCCGGTAGCCCTTACGCTTCGCCGCCATCGCCAGGGAGATGCCGGTGTTGCCGGAGGTGGGCTCCAGGATCGTGCAGCCGGGGAACAGCCGGCCGTCCTTCTCGGCCTGCTCGACCATGTGGAGCGCGGGGCGGTCCTTGATCGAGCCGGTCGGGTTGCGGTCCTCCAGCTTCGCCCAGATCCGCACGTCGGCGGAGGGCGAGAGCCGGGGCAGCCGCACGAGCGGCGTGTTGCCGACCGCGGCCAGTGGGGAGTCGTAGCGCATTACTTCGATCCGCCGGCCACGGCCGGGAGGATGGTGACGTTGTCGCCGTCCTTCAGCGCGGTGGAGATGCCGTCGAGGAAGCGGACGTCCTCGTCGTTGAGGTAGACGTTGACGAAGCGGCGCAGCTCGCCGCCCTTGGCATCGTCGACGATGCGCTCCTGGATGCCCTTGTGGCGGGTCTCCAGGTCCGTGAACAGCTCGGACAGGGTCGCGCCCTCACCCGTGACGGCCTTCTCGCCGGCGGTGTAGGTGCGGAGGATGGTGGGGATGCGGACCTCGATGGCCATGGCAGGCTCCAGTCGGAATGGTGGGACAGCGGGCGGGCGAAGCGGAGCGGGCATGAGCGGCACGGCCCCCCGCGCGGGGGGCCCAGGGGCTCAGGCGGCAGTACAGATGGCGCTGGCGAGGCGGCACAGATCGACGTGCAGCCGCGCCACGAGCAGCAGCCTGCCGGGCGTCTCGATGCTCACGTCGTGGGAAACCATGCGGTCATGTTAACGATTCCCGACCCCTGGTTTGGAGTGTGATCCCGCATCGTGGACGAATACCGCTCACATACTGGGCAGTAGCTGCTCGCCGGGTCCTCAGTGGGCCTCGACCACCTGCACTTCTTCCTCGGTGATCACGCCGTCGACGATCCGGTACGACCGGAACTGGAACTCCCCCAGGCCGTCCTCGTCCGCCGTGGAGACCAGCACGTAGTGCGCGCCGGGCTCGTTCGCGTAGGTGACGTCCGTGCGCGAGGGGTAGGCCTGGGTCGCGGTGTGCGAGTGGTAGACGATGACGGGCTCCTCGTCCCGGTCGTCCAGGTCGCGGTAGAGCTTGAGCAGGTCCTTCGAGTCGAACTCGTAGAACGTGGGCGACCGGGCGGCGTTCAGCATCGGTACGAACCGCTCCGGCCGGTCGGTGCCCGCCGGGCCGGCCACCACTCCGCAGGCCTCGTCGGGGTGGTCCTGGCGCGCGTGCGCGACGATCTGGTCGTAAAGGGCCTGGGTGATGGTCAGCATGGGCGACAGGATATGCAGACGGGCCCTTCCGTACCGAGGAGTGGTACGGGAGGGCCCGAATATTGGACACGGGGTCCGGGAGAGCATGGTTCCCGGCCGCGGCAGGCGGCCGGGACCCACGGCCCGGAAGGGCCGTCGCGTCGGCTACGAGGCCTTCGTGAAGGCCGCGCCGCGCGGGTCGCGGCTCTTCATCACCAGGTAGGACACGCCCAGCAGCAGGCCCCAGAGCGGCGCGCAGTAGAGCGAGACGCGGGCGTCCTTGTCGATGCCCATCATCACGATGACCATGCCGATGAAGGCGAGGGCGAACCAGCTCGTGTACGGGGCGCCGGGCGCGCGGAACGGCGACTTGGGGAGCTCGCCGCGGTCGGAGGCGGCCCGGTAGCGGATCTGGCAGACCAGGATCACGATCCAGGCCCACATGCCGGAGATGGTGGCGAAGGAGACGACGTAGTCGAAGGCCTTGCCCGGGGCGACGTAGTTGATCCAGACGCCGACCAGCATCAGCGCGGCGGAGAAGGTGGTGCCGGCGAGCGGGGTGCCGCTCCTGGTGAGCTTGGTGAAGACCTTCGGGCCCTGGCCGTTGAGCGCCAGGTCGCGCAGCATGCGGCCGGTGGAGTACATGCCGGAGTTGCAGGAGGACAGGGCGGCGGTGAGGACGACGAAGTTGACGATCGCCGCGCCGACGCCGAGGCCCATCTTCTCGAAGGCGGCGACGAAGGGGCTGACGCCGGGCTGGAACTCGTGCCACGGGACGACCGAGAGGATCATGATCAGTGCGCCGACGTAGAAGACGGCGATGCGCCACGGCACGGTGTTGATGGCCTTGGGCAGGGTCTTCTCCGGGTCCTTGGACTCGCCGGCGGTGACGCCGACCAGCTCGACCGCGAGGAAGGCGAACATGACGATCTGCAGGGTCATCAGCGTGCCGCCGAGGCCCTTGGGGAAGAAGCCGCCGTCGTTCCACAGGTTCGAGACGGTCGCCGTGTCGGCGGCGTCGGAGAAGCCGATGGTGAGGATGCCCGCACAGATCAGGATCATGCCGACGATGGCGGTGACCTTGACCATGGAGAACCAGAACTCCAGCTCGCCGAAGAGCTTCACGGAGATCAGGTTGGCGCCGTAGAGGACGAAGGTGAAGATCAGCGCGTACGCCCACTGCGGGAAGCTGTCGTGGGTCCAGTACGCCATGTACTGCGCGGCGGCGGTGACCTCGACGATGCCGGTGACCACCCAGAAGAGCCAGTAGGTCCAGCCGGTCACATAACCCCAGAAGGGGCCGAGGAACTCCCGGGCGTAGTCCGAGAAGGAGCCGGAGACCGGGCGGTACATGAGCAGCTCGCCCAGGGCCCGCATGATGAAGAAGATGACCAGGCCGGCGAGGGCGTAGGCCAGGATCAGACTGGGTCCGGCCTTGGAGATGGCCTTGCCCGCACCCAGGAAGAGGCCGGTGCCGATGGCACCGCCGATCGCGATCATCTGGATCTGCCGGGCGCCGAGCGCGCGGTGGTACCCCTCGCCGCCGCCCTCTCCCGTGTCGTGCTGCTGCTCGTCGACCTGTACGGAGGTCATGTTCTTGGTGCGCCTTTCTCCACGCCGACCCGCGCCTTGAGTGGCTGCGGATCGGGTCCTCGATCCCCCCGGATACGGATGGAGTTGCACGCCGGCGGTCAGCCGGTTCAAGCAGGCCGGGGGGCAGGGGTGGCGCCCCGTCGGCGGTCGTGAAGATCTATCACGTGCCTACGGGTGGGCGAGGGCAGAAAATGTGACGCAGTGCGCAAAAAAATCGGCACAAAGACCCCGGAAGCAAATCAGATCACCACATCGTGGTGATCTGATCGTTATGCGGATTTGAGCGTCCGCTGAGCGAACCGGCCCGCCGTTTGAGGATCCTCAGGGGGTTCCCCGGAGCGGGTTGCCCGGGGCGTTCCTCAGAGGGTCTCGATGAGGGTCTCCTGGAGGCCGCCGAGCCAGAGGTACGCCATCACCATCGGCTTGCGCGGATCGTCGTCCGGCAGCCGGAAGAGCACGGCGCTCTCGTCGTCCTCGGTGATGTCGAGGCGGGCCGCGATGGTGAGCCGCAGGTCGTTGAGGGCCCCCAGCCAGCGCAGCGGCAGCTCTCCGGTGAGCTCCAGCAGGGCCGGCTCGTCGCCGGCCGGGGTGAGCGCGTCGAGACTGCGTACGACGGCCAGCGCGTCCTCCCGCTTGCGGGTGCGCAGGTCGTTCTCGGTGAAGCGGCGGAATTCGGCCGAGTGGGCCCGCAGCTCCTCCGTGTCGGCGCCGGGTGCGGTGTCCGGGCCGCCGTAGGCGTCGGGGAAGAGCCGGGCGAGGGCCGGGTCGGACGGGGGCTCGGTCGGGCCGTCGGAGGCCGCGAAGAGCGCGGCGAGCGGGTCGGCGTCCGGCTCGGGCTCGGGGTCGCCGGGGCCGATGAGCTCCAGCAGCTGCACGGCGAGGGAGCGCAGGATCGAGATCTCGATCTCGTCCAGCGCGGCGGCGGCGCCGCCCCCGCCCAGGGGCTCGAACACGCCGCCCATCAGTTGCGGTCCTGGGACATGGTCGCCCAGAGGCCGTAGCCGTGCATGGCCTGCACGTCGCGTTCCATCTCCTCGCGGCTGCCGCTGGAGACGACCGCCCGCCCCTTGTGGTGGACGTCCATCATCAGCTTGTTCGCCTTGTCCTTGGAGTAACCGAAGTACGCCTGGAACACGTACGTCACGTAGCTCATGAGATTGACCGGGTCGTTGTGCACCAGGGTCACCCAGGGGACGTCGGGTTCCGGGACCACGAAGGTCTCTTCGGCCGATTCGGTGCGTTCGATCTCAACGGGAGCAACACTCACTTGTCCCATGCTGCCACTGACAGGGGCCCGTCGCACAAACGGGCTCCCACATCTCGTCACTTTGACGAGATGTGCGCTAGCATCCGTTGCATGAACCCTGCGGACCTGGGCCTGCCGGTGGACGTGCCGTCGACAGCGCTCTTCACGGACCATTACGAGCTCACGATGCTGCAGGCCGCGCTGGCCAACGGCACCGCCGACCGCCGCTCGGTCTTCGAGGTCTTCACCCGGCGGCTGCCCGAGGGGCGGCGCTACGGCGTGGTCGCGGGGACCGGACGGGTGCTCGACGCGGTGGAGAACTTCCGCTTCGACGGCGCCGTACTGGAGTTCCTGCGCGAGCGGGCCGTCATCGACGCCCGCACCCTCGACTGGCTGGCCTCCTACCGCTTCTCCGGCGACATCTGGGGCTACCCGGAGGGCGAGGTCTACTTCCCCGGCTCGCCGCTCCTGCGCGTCGAGGGCAGCTTCGCCGAGTGCGTGCTGCTGGAGACCGTGATCCTGTCGATCCTCAACCACGACTCCGCGATCGCCGCGGCCGCCTCCCGGATGTCCTCGGCCGCCGGCGGCCGGCCGCTGATCGAGATGGGCGCCCGGCGCACGCACGAACTGGCGGCCGTCGCCTCGGCGCGCGCCGCGTACGTCGGCGGGTTCACCTCGACCTCCGACCTGGCGGCCGGATTCCGCTACGGGATCCCCACGGTCGGCACCAGCGCGCACGCCTTCACCCTGCTGCACGACAGCGAGCGGGACGCCTTCACGGCCCAGGTCGCCTCACTGGGCAGCTCCACCACCCTGCTGGTGGACACCTACGACGTCGCGGAAGCCGTCCGGACGGCCGTGGAGGTCGCCGGGACCGGTCTGGGCGCCGTCCGGATCGACTCCGGGGACCTGCTGCTGGTCGCGCACCGGGTGCGGCAGCAGCTGGACGAGCTGGGGGCCACGGAGACGAAGATCGTGGTGACCTCGGACCTCGACGAGTACGCGATCGCCTCGCTGGCGGCCGCTCCGGTGGACGCCTACGGGGTCGGCACGCAGCTGGTGACCGGCAGCGGGCACCCGACGTGCTCGATGGTCTACAAGCTGGTCGCGCGGGCGGCCTCCGCCGATCCGAAGGCCCCTCTGGTGTCGGTGGCGAAGAAGTCCTCGGGCGGCAAGACCTCCGTGGGCGGCCGCAAGTGGGCGGCCCGCCGGGTGGACTCCGAGGGGATCGCGGAGGCCGAGGTGCTCGGGACCGGGCCGGTGCCGGCGGCGCTGGCCGATACGCAGCTCCTCGTCCAGCTGGTCAAGGCCGGTGAGGTCGTGGCCCGCGAGTCCCTGGAAACGGTCCGCGACCGCCACCGCGAGGCCCTCGCCGGCCTCCCCCTGTCCGCGACGCAGCTCTCGCGCGGCGAGGCCGTGATCCCGACGGAGTACGCGTAGCGGAGCCGGGGCCCCGGGGCTCCGCCCCGGACCCCGCGCCTTCGGCCGATGCCACCGGCAGGGGTCCGGGGCCGGGCCCCCGTTTCGGGACGGGGCGGGGTGGGGGAAGAGCCCCCGCAGGGTCCCAGTCGCACCACACACCAAGCCGAAGGGCACCGGACATGCACCGCGCACTGATCGTCGTCGACGTACAGAACGACTTCTGCGAAGGCGGCAGCCTCGCGGTCACCGGCGGCGCCGACGTCGCCGCCGCCATCACCGAGCTCATCGGGCAGTCCACCGCCGGGTACCGGCACGTCGTCGCCACCCGCGACCACCACATCGACCCCGGCTCCCACTTCGCCCACCCCCCGGCCCGGCCGGACTACGAAACCTCCTGGCCGGTCCACTGCGTCGCCGGGACCGAGGGCGTGGGCTTCCACCCGAACTTCGCGCCCGCCGTCGCCTCGGGGGCGGTCGCCGCCGTCTTCGACAAGGGGGCGTACGAGGCGGCGTACAGCGGCTTCGAAGGGGCGGACGAGAACGGCCGCGGGCTCGTGGAATGGCTGCGCGACCGGCAGGTCACCGAGGTCGACGTGGTCGGCATCGCCACCGACCACTGCGTCAAGGCCACCGCCCTGGACTCGGCCCGCGCGGGGTTCCGCACGCGCGTGCTGCTGGACCTGACGGCCGGCGTGGCCCCGCACACCACGACCCGGGCGCTGGCCGAGCTCCGGGCGGCAGGCGTGGAGCTGAGCGGGACCCCGGTGGTGGCCGGCTGACCCCGGAGCGCTGATCGGGCACCAGCGGAGCGTCACCGGAGCAACACCGGAGCACCAACCGGACATTGTGGGGCCAGATCCCGTCAATGCCGCGAAGGTGACGCACGCGGAACCGCGCCGCCTGGCAGCGTGCGGGGCGTCGGCAGCAGGCCGGCACCACCTCGGCACCAACTGCCACAAGGAGGCGATCTGTGATGCTCAGCTTCAGCGGACCGACGGACGAAGGCACCCCGCCGGACCGCTCGCTCCAGGGCCGCGGCACGATCAGCTTCTCGGCCGGCGAAGGGGGCTGGCAGCCGACCTTCTGCTGGTCCGGCCAGGGCGAGCCGGCCCGCCCCACCGGGGAGCTGGCCCTCCTGGCCGGGGCCGACGTGCTCACCCGGCGGGGGGAGGCGGTGCTGCAGTTCCGGATGCGCCGGACCCTGCCGCCGGCCTACAGCTTCGGGCACACCCGCGGGGACCGGATCCCGGCGGGCGCCTACGCCGTGCGGTGGTGGACCGTCCGCGAGGCGGACGGCTTACGGGTGGGCGGCAGCTTCGGCTTCGAGCTCGGCTGAGCCCCGCCCCTCCCCCACCACCCGCCCGGCACCCGCTCAGCGCCGCCTCAGCGCCGCCTCAGCCCCGCCCCGGCCCCGCCCCGGCCGCGCCCCAGTGCCGTCCCCGCCTCAGCCCAGCAGCGCCCTGATCGGGTGCCACAGCTCCTCCGCCCGGTCCGGCGCGCAGCGCCACAGCAGGCCGTCGGGGTGGTGCAGGACGGCGGTGATCTCGTCCGGGGTCGGCGGCTGGGCGTTGCCGCGCAGGTAGACGGCGCGCATGCCGAGGTTCCGCAGCCTGGTCAGGGCGCGGGCCCGGTTCACCGCGTGCACCAGCACGCGGACGTTCCCGTCCTCCGCGACGACGCCCGGGGCGCCGCCGGCGGGCGGTCTGGGCAGCGTGAGCGCGACCACCACGCTGCCGCCTGGCATTCGGACGAAACCACCTGCGGGCATGTCTTCATCTCCCCCGTCAATAAGAAACTCAGCCCACGCATCTAAACGCGATCGGCCGCCGCCCGCTAGAGGGCGACGGCCGATCATGCTTTGACCTGCGGCTTTACCGAATTACTTAACGGAGGGGCCGACCTCGACCGTCATCTGGAGACCGTCGTAGGGCTCCTTCACGATCTTGATCTTGGTGTTGGTGTCAGTGACCTTCACCGAGCCGGTCGGGTTCTCGTCGTAGAAGTACTTGCCCTTGTGGTCGTCGAAGACCAGGTTGGCGGCCTTCGGCTTCAGGAACAGCGCCTCACCGTTCTTGTGCAGGGTGAAGGCGTCCGTGGAGTACGCGCTGAAGGTGGCGTCGTACGGCTGGATCTTGTTCCGCAGCAGGGTGCCGTCCGACCACTTCATCGGCTTGGCGTTCGCGTCGATCGGAAGGACGAGGCCGGCACCGGGGTGCTGGCTGGTGTTGTTGTCCTTCTGCGAGGTGTCCCACTGCCAGATCAGGAGACCGTCCTGGTAGGGGTAGTGCTCGACCCAGTTCGGCTTGGTGTTGGCGAAGCCGAAGTTGTACGGGCCCACCTTGAGGGTGGAGTCGTACGAGACGTAGCGACGGTTCTCGGCCAGGTAGTACTGGGCGTACTCCTTGGTGAAACCGTTGCCGACGCGGGAGAAGCCCTTGCCGGTCCAGCCGTTGTCGCCGTTCTCGGCGCCGTCGGTGAACACGGTGGCACCGTTCGCGGTGATCGCGAGGGCATCGGCCGTGAAGCCCTTGCCGCCCGCGCCGCCGTCCGTCTGGTAGCGGAAGCGGAGGTCGACCTTCTTGCCCGCGTAGGCGTCCAGCGAGTAGTTCAGGTTCTTCCAGGCACCCGAGGCGCCGGTGAGCGACGGGCTGCCGGAGGAGTCGGCCGGGATGGCCGCGCCGTCGGCGGTGCCGGCCAGCGCGGTCCAGGTGGCCCCGCCGTCCGTGGAGACCTCGGTGTACAGGAAGTCGTACTCCGCCTCGATGTCCCACCAGCCCTTGAGGGACAGGGCCGCGGAGGACTTGCCGGTCAGGTCGACCGAGCGGGTCAGGGTGTTCTTGAGGTCGTCACCCATGTTGCTCCACCACTGCGAGGAACCCTCGGCGGGAGCGACGATCTCGGTCTTGACCTGCTTCTTCGGCAGCTCGACGAGGAGCCCCTGCTTGTCCTTGGTGTTGTACTCCGCCACACCGAGCTTGTGGGTGGACTTCGTCGCGGCCTTGGCCGTGTCGTAGTTCAGCCAGCCCAGCTGGAACTTGTCCCAGGCGTTCATGTCGCCCGGGAGGTCGCCTATGGAGTCCTTGCCGTTGCCGAGCCAGGAGCCGGCCGACATCAGGGACCAGAAGCCGACCGAGTTCTCGCCGCCACCGGAGGTGTCGTAGAGGTCCGGGAGGCCCAGGTCGTGGCCGTACTCGTGCGCGAAGACGCCGAGGCCGCCGTTCTCGGGCTGCATCGTGTAGTCGCCGACCCAGATGCCGGTGTTGCCGATCTGGGTACCGCCGGCCTTGTTGTTCGCCGGGCCGGTCTTGCCGGCGTCGGTGCCGTAGGCGTACCAGCGGTGGGCCCACAGGGCGTTGGTGCCCTGCACGCCGCCGCCGGCCGACTCGTCCTCGCCCGCGTGGACGATCTGGAAGTGGTCGATGTAGCCGTCGGGCTCGTTGAAGTTGCCGTCGCCGTCGAAGTCGTTGCGGTCCCACTGGTCGTACTGGGACAGCGTCGCCTTGATCTCGGCGTCGGTCTTGCCGGCCTTCTTCTGCGCGTCGGCCCAGGCGGTCACGCCGTCCTTGACCGTGTCCCAGACGTTGGCGCAGTTGGTCTGACCGCAGTAGTTCGAGCCGTAACGGGCCTCGTTGTACGGCAGCTTGACCCAGTCGGCGACCTCTCCGTCGACCGAGTAACGGCCCGAGGAGGTCTTCTCGTAGTAGGTCTTCAGCGAGTTCTTGCCCTGGCCGGTACCGAAGTACAGGTCCTGGAAGTACGCGCGGTTGAAGTCCTTGCGCCAGGCCGTGCTGTTGTTCGTCGCACGGTCGGGCTGGGCGATCTGGTTGTGCGCCGGTCCGGCGGTGCCGCCGTACTTGGGCGCGGGCGGCTTGGGGCCGCCCGGACCGTCCGGGTCGAACATGGTGGTGCTGTCCACCTGGTCGCCGAAGTCGACGAGGATCGTGAAGATCTTGTCGGTCTTCTCGCGGCCGAGCTCGACGTACTTCTTGTCGTCGAGCTTGACGACCTTGGAGGCACCGCGCTGCTCGACGTCCTTCTTGCCGGTCAGCACCTGCTCCAGGGCGGCCTTCTTGGCGGCTTCCTGCTTCTTGGTGAACGGGCCGTCGAGGTTGTGCTGGACCTGCTCCTTGGAGGGAGCGGTCGGGTCCTGGCGGTCCGCCGCGGTGGGCACGCTCCGGCCCTGGTCAGCCTGGGCCATGGTGAAGGCGGCGCCGGTGGCCGCCGTCGCGGCCAGGGTCACGCCGACTGCGGCGGCGCGCAGCGCTCGTCTTCTTGCGGAGTTGCTGGTCACTTGATGTCGTTCCCCTCCCGCGGCCGCGAAGTGGTGCGGAACGTCTCCGGAGGAGTGGGGGGTTCCGTGCGGCGCGCGTCTCAAGTGACGACATTTGACCGGAGAGTCGCGAGAAAAGACAGACCTTGACTTGTTCCTTACAACTGCACTATGCGGGCAACGAGTTCCGCTATTCGGACGTTCCGCAGGCATAGCGGACGAACCACGCTTCCCGGACTCCCGCGGCGCGCTTCCCGCGCGGCGCCCAGCATCCCGGAGGCGCTCCCCCTGCCTCACACCGGCCCCGGCATGAGCCCCGTGCGCCCCCTGTGCTCCGCCGCTGAGCACCACATGGGTTAGGTCGCGCTTACCGACAGTTCCCCTCGGGCATCCACCGTCGTAGAGTCACTTGACGCCAGACCTGGTTGAGCAGACTCCCCCTCCCGCTTCGAGGACGGAAACCGCCATGCCGCGTCCGACTGCCGCACAGCTCGCCTACGGGTCCGCCACCGTCATCGTGTCGACGATCGCCATGCTGCTGCTCTCGCAGACGAGTACGGGTCTCGGCGTCGCGGTCATCTCCGCCGCCGCCCTCGCCCTCGGACTCCTCGTCGCGGTGACGGTCCCGATCCCGCGCCGGCGCGGCGGCCGGCACGCCGCGAACCGTACGAGGACCGCCTCGCCGGTGCCCGACACCCTGCCGCAGGACGTGACGGCGCCCCCGGTCGCCGCCGGGGCCCCGGCCCCGGTCGAACACCCCGTGCACCACTGACCCGTCCGTGACCCGTCCGATGACCCGTCCGACCGCCCGGGGCAGCGCGGCGCGGGCGGCCTCCCCCGTGGGGAGACCGCCCGCGCGCCTGGCCGTACGCCTGTGCGGTGCCGCTATGTGGTGGCCTGGACCACCACGGTCTTGGCGACCTTGTCGTGCAGGCCCTGTTTGTAGGGCTTGTCGATGAGCATCGAGACGATGAGCGCGATCGGCCACAGGCAGAAGCAGCAGATCAGCGTCGGCAGCCAGAGCACCGCCGAACGACTGAGGGCGGCGTTGGAGTTCGGGACGCCGCCGTGGTCGAGCATCGCGACGCGCAGGCCCATCCACTTCTTCCCGAAGGTCTGGCCGTTCTTCTTGACGAACCACCAGTCGTAGCCGACGTAGGCCACGATCGAGATCAGGGTCATGACCAGGCCGCTGCCGCTGTAGGACTTGGTGATGACCTCGGTGACGTCCTCGCCGTCGTTGGTCTTGACCGTGTACCGGTTGCGGTCGCCGACGGTCAGCTGGATGAGGAACAGCGGGACGGCGATGATCAGCAGGTCGATGACGCGGGCGACGAGGCGCTTGCCGAAGTCGGCGAGCGGAGGCATCCCGGCGAGCGGGTCGGGCATGCCGTAGCCGCCCCCACCGCCGTACGGGTCACCGCCACTGCCGTAGGAGGGAGGCGGGGGCGGGTAGCCGCCGCCACCGGGCGGGGGCGGGGGCGGGTAGCCGCCTCCCCCGCCGCCCGACGGGGGCGGAGGCGGGAATCCCCCTCCCGAGCCGGTGGGCGGCGGGCCGTACGGCGAACCACCCGACGGCGGCGTCGGCTCCTGGGGCTTCTTGAGGAACGGGTCGTCCTCGGGCGGCTGGCCCGGCGGCGGCTGGTCGGTGCTCATGGCCCGAGTCGAACCCGGCCCGGCCGGGCCCGCAACGGGGACGCGTCCGTTCGGGGGACGCACCTTGCGCGGGCGGTCCCGCGCGGCCTCGCTAGCGGGCCACGTACGTCCGTGCGGAGCGGTCGTGGAGGGTGCGGCGGCGCGGACGGTCCGCGAGGGCCCACAGGGCCCCCGGGAGGCCCAGGAGGGCGTACACGAGCCAGCGGCGCAGGGCCGCCCCGAAGCCGGGCGGGCGCAGCGTGGCGGTGGCCAGGACCCGCACGCCGAGCAGCTTCTTGCCGGGGGTGCGGCCCCAACGGGCCGTGGGCAGGGCCTCGTAGAGCACGCCGAAGAGCAGGACCGCGCCGAGAACGAGGCCCAGCAGGCCGGTGATGGTCCCGTCGAGCAGCCACACGGTGGTGGTCCGCCCGCTCACCCGGGCGGCGTCCACCTTCGCCTGGACGTGCGCGGTCGCCCCGGGTACGAGGGGCAGCGCGGTCCCGGTCGCGACGGCCGCGTACACGAGGGAGTCCAGCAGCCGGGCGACCGAGCGGCGCACGAGCCCGGCGGGGCGCACGGCCCGCTCCGCCATCCGCTCGAACACGGCCCGTTCGGTGGCCCGGCGGGGTGCGGCGGGCGTGGCGGGCGCGGGCGGTGCGGCGGCCGCGGGACGCTGTGCGGGAGGTTCCGCGGCCGGCCCGGGGCGCGCCGGGGCCGGTGCCTCGGCCGATGCCGTGGCCGGGGCCTGGGCCTGGGCCGCACGCTCCGGGGGCGCCGCACGCTCCGTGCGCTCCACCGGCCGCGCCTGAGAGCCAACCGACCCCGGGGCGGCGGGCCACAGCGGAGCGGGAGCCGGGGCCGGTGCCTGGGCGGCAGCGGCGGCAGCGGCCGCAGCGGCCGGGGAGCGGGCCGACAGGATGCCCACGCCCTCCGCGGCCGCGGAGCCGGACATCTGGGCGGGGACCGGCGTACGGGCCAGCGAGATCCCCGCCGGACGCGCGGCCGCGGCGGGCTCGCTGCCCCAGGAGATGCGGTGGTCGCGCGGCCCGCCGAAGCCGGACTGGTGGAGCGGATCGGCCTGCCACACGACGGGCTCGTCCCGCGGCCCGGCCCCGCCCGCGGGCGGGGGCCCGGGTTCCGGTTCGCGCAGCGCCTCGCTCACGCCGGTCTCGTCGAGGAACACCGGACCCGTCTCGTCCGCCGGGACCGCTGGGCGGCTCGTGCCGGGAACCCAGTTCAGGCCGTTCCAGAACCTGACGTACCCGGGGATGGACGGATCGGGGTAGTAGCCCTCGCGGGCCGCTTGCTCGCCGTCACCAGGGGAGGCCGTCAATGTCCCCAACTCCGATCGTGGCTTGAGGCTTGTGCAGGGGTGGACCATAGCCAAGAACCGCCCCCCGACAGGTCCGGTAACGGGAGAATCCAAGCGTTCGGGCGAACGCGGTCCCCTGCGCATGTTTCCGGTCAGCCGACAGGTTTCGGCCAATCCGCGGATTGGTCCGCGAAGTCGCGTCATACCCGGGCACTTCGGCGCTCTCTTCGGGCGTGGGGCGGATTCACGGCCCCGCGCACCGCCCGAACACGTACTCCGTAGCGAAGTGAGGCCGTCATGCACCACCCCGTCGTCGAGCGCGAGCTGGAACTGAAGCTGGTCCTGTCCCCCGAGCGCAGCGTCACCGTCCCCGCCCGGCTCCTGTACCTCACGGACGACCCGTACGCCGTGCACATCACCTTCCACACCGGATCCAGCGCCCCGGTCAACTGGACCTTCGCCCGCGAGCTGCTGGTCGAGGGGATCTTCCGCCCGTGCGGCCACGGCGACGTGCGGATCTGGCCCACGAAGATCGGCCAGAAGGCCGTCCTGTGCATGGCGCTCAGCTCCCCCGACGGCGACGCCCTGCTGGAGGCCCCCGCCGTGTCCGTGTCCGCCTGGCTGGAGCGCACCCTGCGGATCGTGCCTCCGGGCAGCGAGGCCGAGCTGCTCGGCATGGACGCGGCACTGGCCGAGCTCCTCACCCCGACGCCGGCCGACGAGCTGTGGATGCGCGACCCGTGGCCGTCGGACGAGTCGGCGGACGGGGAGCTGTGAGTCAGAACAGTTTGCCCGGGTTGAGCAGCCCCTCCGGGTCGAAGGCGTGCTTGACGGCCCGCTGCAGCTCCAGCCCCACCGGGCCGAGCTCGCGGGCGAGCCACTCCTTCTTCAGGACGCCGACCCCGTGCTCGCCCGTGATGGTCCCGCCCAGTTCGAGCCCGAGCGCCATGATCTCCTCGAAGGAGGCGCGGGCCCGCCGGGCCTCGTCCCCGTCGGCCGGGTCGAAGCAGACGATGGGGTGGGTGTTGCCGTCCCCGGCGTGCGCGCAGACCCCGATGAGCAGATCGTGGGCGCGCGCGATGGCCGCGGTCCCGTCCAGCATCTCGGCGAGCCGCGAGCGCGGTACGCACACGTCGTCGATCATCGTCGCGGGCCGCAGGGCCTCCAGCGCGGGCAGGGCCATCCGCCGCGCCTGGAGGAGCAGTTCGGACTCCGCCTCGTCCTCGGCCGGTACGACGGCGCTCGCCCCGGCGGCGGTGCACAGTTCCCCCACGGCGGCCAGGTCGTCCGGCGCGTGCGGGGTGTCGAAGGCGACGAGCAGCAGCGCCTCGGTGGTGTCGGGCAGCCCCATCTTGCCGAGCGCGTTGACGGCGCGGACGGTCGTACGGTCCATCAGCTCGAGCAGCGAGGGCGTCAGACCGGCCTCCATCACGGCGCAGACGGCTTCGCAGGCGGCCGCGGCCGAGGGGAACTCGGCGGCGAGCGCGAGCTGGCGCGGCGGGGCCGGACGGAGCGCGAGGACGGCCCGGACCACCACGCCGAGGCTGCCCTCGGAGCCGACGAACAGGCGGGTGAGGTCGTACCCCGCGACGCCCTTGGCGGTGTGCCGGCCGGTGCGCAGGAGCCTGCCGTCGGCGAGGACCACGTCGAGGCCGAGCACGTACTCGGCGGTGACCCCGTACTTGACGCAGCACAGACCTCCGGCGGCGGTGCCGATGTTCCCGCCGATGGTGCACTGTTCCCAGCTGGAGGGGTCCGGGGGATAGCACAGGCCCCGCTCGGCGACGGCGCGCGACAGGACGGCGTTGACGACGCCGGGTTCCACGACGGCGATCCGGTCGACGGTGTCGATGCTCAGGATCCGGTCCATCTTCACGAGGGACAGCACCACGCAGCCGTCGGAGGCGTTGGCCGCGCCCGAAAGGCCCGTGCGGGCGCCCTGCGGAACCACGGGGACGCGCAGGGCGTGGGTGGTGCGCAGGACGTGCCGGACCTGTTCCACGGTGCGGGGCAGGACCACGGCGGCCGGGGTGCCGGCCGCGCAGAAGCTCGCCATGTCGGTGGCGTAGGAGGCGGTCACCTGCGGGTCCGTCAGCAGGGCCTCGGGCGGGAGGCCTTCGAGGAGCATCGCGTGCAGCCGGGACGGGAGCGGGGCGGAGAGAACGTCATCCATGGGACCAGCGTGACAGCCGGGGCCATCGGTGTGAACACGCCCGCGACGCCCTTCGGACACCTCCGCGAACTCTTCATATTGACGCACAGTGACCCCATGGACCCTATGCGTGAGGCCCCCGTCTCCCAGGAAAGGCAGCAGCAGGCTGCCCCGCCCGTGACCTTCACCGGCCGCAAGACGCTCGTGGCGGCGGCGGCCATGGTGGTCCTGATCGCGGGGGCCCTGCTGATCCGGCCCGCGCGCGCGGGCGACGACGCGCGTCCGCCGGGACCGAGCGAGCGGGCCCGCGCCGCGGTCGGGATGGGCGCGCCCGCGGCGGCGGTGGACCTGTCGGCGCTGATCGCGGACCGGGAGAAGTGGGTCGCGGAGCACGCGGACGACGAGGCCTCGTGGGCGGTGCTGGGGTCGGCGTACCTGGAGCAGGCCCGGCGGACGGCCGATCCGGCCTGGCACCCGAAGGCCGAGAAGGCGCTGAAGCGCTCGCTGGAGATCCGCCCGGCCGAGAAGGGCAACTTCGACGCGATGACGGGCATGGGCACGCTGGCCAACGCCCGCCGGGACTTCGGGACCGGGAAGAAGTGGGGCGAACTCGTACGGGCGCAGGCGCCGAAGCGGTGGACGGCGTACCCGGTGCTCGTGGACGCGTACACCGGTCTCGGGGACTACAAGGCGGCGCAGAGCGCGATGGAACGCCTGGTGGACCTGCGGCCGGGGCTGGCAGCGTTCATGAAGGCCTCTCAGGTGTACCGGGACCGGGGCTGGCGCGAGGACGCGGCCATGTCCATGGAGCACGCGGGGGGCGCGGCGAAGGCCCCGGCGGAGAAGGCGTACGTGCTCTTCCGGCTCGGGGAGCTGGCCTGGGAGCGCGGGGACGAGACGGAGGCGCTGAGCCAGTACGAGGCCGCGCTGCGCACCGATCCGGCGCAGGCCGAGGCGCTGGGCGGACGGGCCCGGGTGCTGGCGGCGCTGGGCCGGAGCGGGGAGGCGGTACGGGACTACCGGCTGGCGCTGGGCCGGGCGGCGGTGCCGGGGCTGGCGCTGGAGCTGGGCGAGCTGCTGGAGTCGCTGGGCCGCCGGGAGGAGGCGCGGGCGGTGTACGAGGGCCTGGCCGGGCAGGTTGCCCGGAGCGGGGTGAACGAGGAGCTGGTCCTGGGCCGGTACGAGGCGGACCACGGCGACCCGGCGGCGGCGGTGCGGCGGCTCACGGTGGAGTGGGGCCGGCACAAGAACGTGCAGGTGGCGGACGCGCTGGGGTGGGCGCTGCACCGGGCGGGCGATGACACGGCGGCGCTGGAGTACGCGAAGAAGGCCACGGAGCAGGGGCTGCGGCTCGCGGAGTTCTCGTTCCACCGGGCGCTGATCGAGCGGGGCCTGGGCGACGAGGGCGGGGCGCGGCGGCACCTGGAGGAGGCGCTGCGGACGAACCCGCGGTTCTCGCCGGTGCGGGGGCCGCTGGCGAAGGAAGCCCTGGCGGCGATCGGCAAGCCGCCGGCGGGCGGCCCGGAGAACATGCAGCCGACCACGCCGTGGGTGGCCCCGGAGCTCCCGAAGGCGGCGAAACCGGCCGCGAAGCCGGCGGTGAAGCCCGCCGCGAAACCGGCCGCGAAGCCGAAGCCGGCCCCGCCGGGGAAGTCCAGCGCCGCCGGCGTCTGAGGCGCGGGGGTCCGGGGGCGGAGCCCCCGGCAGCGGTGCCGCACCCGGGTGCGGCACCGGCCCCCGGCGGGAGCCGAGGGGCCGGAGCTGCGCGACCTACAGGTTGCCCCGCTTCTCCTGCTCGCGCTCGATCGCCTCGAAGAGCGCCTTGAAGTTGCCCTTGCCGAAGCCCATCGAGCCGTGGCGCTCGATCATCTCGAAGAAGACGGTCGGGCGGTCCTGGACCGGCTTCGTGAAGATCTGCAGCAGGTAGCCGTCCTCGTCGCGGTCGACGAGGATCTTCAGCTCGCGCAGGATCTCGACCGGGACCCGGGTCTCGCCGGCCCACTCGCCGAGGGTGTCGTAGTAGGAGTCCGGGGTGTTCAGGAACTCCACGCCGGCCGCCCGCATCGCGCGGACCGTCGCCACGATGTCGTTGGTCGCCAGGGCGATGTGCTGCACGCCGGCGCCGCCGTAGAACTCCAGGTACTCGTCGATCTGCGACTTCTTCTTCGCGATCGCCGGCTCGTTGATCGGGAACTTCACCTTCAGGGTGCCGTCCGCGACGACCTTCGACATCAGCGCCGAGTACTCGGTCGCGATGTCGTCGCCGACGAACTCCTTCATGTTCGTGAAGCCCATGACCTTGTTGTAGAACGCCACCCACTCGTTCATCCGGCCGAGCTCGACGTTGCCCACGCAGTGGTCGATGGCCTGGAAGGTGCGCTTGGCCGGGGGCTCGACCATCGGGCCGACGGAGACGAAGCCGGGCAGGTAGGGGCCGGAGTAGTCGCCGCGCTCGACCAGGGTGTGCCGGGTCTGGCCGTAGGTGGCGATCGCCGCCAGCCGCACCGTGCCGTGCTCGTCCTTGAGCTCGTACGGCTCGTCCAGGCCGCGCGCGCCGTGCTCGACGGCGTACGCGTACGCCGCCGCCACGTCCGGGACCTCGATGGCGAGGTCGACGACGCCGTCGCCGTGGTCGGCGACGTGCTCGGCGAGGAAGCGGCCGCGGTCGGTGGACGCCTTGATGACCGAGGTGAGGACGAAGCGCGCGGCGCCGTTGGTCAGGACGTAGCTGGCCGTCTCGCGGGTGCCGTTCTCCGGTCCGGAGTAGGCGACGAGCTTCATGCCGAAGGCCGTGGAGTAGTAGTGCGCGGCCTGCTTGGCGTTGCCCACGGCGAAGACCACCGCGTCCATGCCCTTCACGGGGAAGGGGTCTGCCTTGGCGGCGGTGAGCGGGGCGGCGGCGAGCGGCTGGGTCTCCTCAGTCATGACCGCAGAGTCCCGCCGTTCCACAAGATGCGCAATAGTTTCGATTTTGTCTGTACAGACTGCCCAGTCACAGCCCACCATGGCTGGAATATCTGCACACTATGACCACCGACCGACCACCCCGGAGGTGCCATGGGAATCGACGAGCTCGACGGCCGGCTCATCGTCCTGCTCGCCCGCGAGCCCCGGATCGGGGTCCTGGAGGTCTCGCGCCGGCTCGGCGTGGCGCGCGGTACCGCGCAGGCCCGGCTGGACCGCCTTCAGTCGAACGGAGTCATCCGGGGGTTCGGTCCGCAGGTGGATCCGGCGGCCCTGGGGTACCCGGTGACGGCCTTCGCCACGCTGGAGATCAAACAGGGGCAAGGGGCCGACGTGCGGGCGCACTTGGACGGGGTGCCGGAGGTGCTGGAGCTGCACACGACGACCGGGCACGGGGACATGCTGTGCCGGCTCGTGGCCCGGTCCAACGCGGACCTCCAGCGGGTGATCGACCGGGTTGTCGGGTTTGATGGGATTGTTCGGGCTTCCACTGCGATTGTCATGGAGAATCCCGTACCTTTGCGGATCATCCCCCTGGTCGAACAGGCGGCCGAGGACGACTGACCGGGACGAGGTGACGCGGCGTGAGTTTCTGGAGCTACCTGTCCAACCGTCACCAGCAGCTCCTCACCGACGCCTTCCAGCACGCCAGCGCGGTCTTCCAGTGCATGGTGATCGCCACCGCGCTCGGCATCGCCATCGGCGTCCTCACCTACCGCAGCGGCTGGGCCGGGAACCTCGCCGTCACCTCCACCTCCACGGTGCTGACCATCCCCTCGCTGGCCATGATCGGCCTGCTGATCCCGCTGGTCGGCCTCGGCGTGGCACCGACCGTGATCGCCCTGACCCTGTACGGACTGCTGCCGATCGTCCGCAACTGCATCGTCGGGCTGCGCGGGGTGGATCCGGCCCTGGTCGACGCCGCCAAGGGCATCGGGATGTCGCGCGGCGCCCAGCTCCTGAAGGTGGAGCTGCCGCTCGCCTGGCCGCCGATCCTGACCGGCATCCGGGTCTCCACGCAGATGCTGATGGGCATCGCCGCCATCGCCGCCTACGCCTCCGGGCCGGGCCTCGGCAACGAGATCTTCCGGGGGATCGCCTCGCTCGGCAGCGCCAACGCCATCAACCAGGTCCTCGCGGGGACCCTCGGGGTCGTCATCCTCGCCCTGCTCTTCGACGCCGCGTACGTCCTGCTCGGCCGTCTCACCATCCCCAGGGGAATCCGTGTCTGAGCCGACGACGTCCGAGCCCTCCTCCACCTCCGGCGCCACCATCGAGCTGGAGAACCTCACCAAGCGCTACCCGGGCAACGCCAACCCCTCCGTGGACGAGGTGTCGATGGAGATCAAGGCCGGCGAGACGGTCGTCTTCGTGGGCCCCTCCGGCTGCGGGAAGTCCACCACCCTCAAGATGATCAACCGGCTGATCGAGCCCACCTCCGGCCGGATCCGCATCGGGGACGAGGACGTCACCGACATGGACCCGGTCAAACTGCGCCGCAAGATCGGGTACGCGATCCAGTCCTCCGGGCTCTTCCCGCACATGACGGTCGCCGAGAACATCGCCCTGGTCCCGAAGATGACCGGCTGGTCCAAGTCCCGTGTGAAGGACCGGGTGGAGGAGATGCTCGACCTCGTCGGACTGGACCCGCGCGAGTTCCACGACCGCTACCCGCGCCAGCTCTCCGGCGGCCAGCAGCAGCGCGTCGGCGTGGCCCGGGCGCTCGCCGCCGACCCGCCCGTGCTGCTGATGGACGAACCCTTCGGCGCCGTCGACCCCATCACCCGCGACCACCTCCAGGACGAGCTGATCCGGCTCCAGCACGAGCTGCACAAGACGATCGTCTTCGTCACCCACGACTTCGACGAGGCCATCAAGCTCGGCGACCGGATCGCGGTCCTGCGCGAGCGCTCGCACATCGCGCAGTTCGACACCCCCGAGGCCATCCTCACCAACCCCGCCGACGACTTCGTCTCCGGATTCGTCGGTGCGGGCGCGGCCCTCAAGCGGCTCAACCTGACCCGGGTGCGCGACGTGGAGATCGCCGACTTCCCGACCGTCTCCGTGGACGACCCGCTCCAGCAGATCTTCAACACCCTGCGCGCCGGCCAGGGCAACGAGCTGCTGATGCTGGACCGGCGCGGCCGCCCGTACAAATGGCTGCGCCGCGGCGACCTGATGCGCGCCAAGGGCTCGCTGGCCCGGGCCGGCCAGCTCGTGCACGACACGGTGACCCGGGACGCGACCCTGCACGACGCCCTGGAGGCCGTACTCACCGACAGCGGCGGCCGGGTCGCCGTCACCGGGCGGCGCGGCGAGTACATCGGCGTCGTGGACATGGAGACGCTGATGAACTCCGTGCACGAGATGCTGGAGGCCGACCGGCTGACGGCCGCCGAGCACGCGCACGACCTGGAGGAGCTGCGCCACCACCGCACCGAGCGGGACCTGGAGGGGCTGCGGGACGACGGGTCGGACGGATCATGAGCCCGCGCAACCCCGTCTCCCCGGAGCGCCCGCCGGGCGAGCACGAGGTCAAGGGGCACGTCTTCCGCGATACGGAGCCGGCGGAGGCCGCGGAGCCCGCGGCCCCGCCTCCCCGGCCCAAGCGGCGGCTGACCTGGACCCAGCTGGTGACCCTGCCGATCGTCCTGGCGCTGGTGCTGCTGGCCACGTACCTGTGGATCACCAACACCACCCTCGACACGATCGCCGAGAACTCCCTCACCGGCGGCAACGTCGAGCTCCGGCTGTGGCAGCACATCCAGCTCACCGCCGTCTCCACCTTCTGGGTGCTGATCATCGCGATCCCGCTCGGCATCGCCCTCACCCGGCGCGGCCTGAGCCGGGCGGCCCCGCTGGTCACCGCGATCGCCAACATCGGCCAGGCCACCCCGGCCATCGGGCTGCTGGCCCTGCTCGTCATCTGGCTCGGCATCGGCCCCTCGACGGCGATCATCGGCATGGTGGCGTACGCCGTCCTGCCCGTGCTGTCCAACACCGTCGCGGGACTGCGCCAGATCGACCCCCAGCTGGTGGAGGCCTCGCGCGGGATCGGCATGTCCTCCATGGGGACCCTGCTGAAGGTGGAGCTGCCGCTGGCCGTCCCGTTGATCCTGGCCGGTGTGCGGACGGCCCTCGTCCTCAACGTCGGCACGGCCACCCTGGCCACCTTCGGCGGCGGCGGGGGCCTGGGCGACCTGATCACCTCCGGGATCCAGACGCAGCGGATGCCGGTGCTGGTGCTGGGCTCGGTGCTGACCGTGTCGCTGGCGCTGTTCGTGGACTGGCTGGCCTCGCTCGCCGAGACGGTCATGACGCCGCGCGGGCTGGAGGCGTAGATGCGCGGGCTCGGCACACGGACGGCCGCCGCGGCCTGCGCGGCCCTGCTGCCGCTGCTGGCGCTCGCGGGCTGCGGGCTCAAGAGCGGGTCCCCGATGGCCGACGACGTCGTACCGGGCTCGGTCGGCCGGGGGCTGCCCCTCAAGGGCGCCTCGCTCACGGTCACCTCGAAGAACTTCAGCGAGAACATCGTGCTCGGCCAGATGATCGGCCTGATCTTCAAAGCGGCCGGCGCGGAGGTGCTGGACCGCACCAACCTGCCCGGCTCGATCAGCGCGCGCGAGGCGATCCGCCAGGGCGACGCCGACGCCATGTACGAGTACACGGGCACGGCCTGGATCACCTACCTGGGCAACGACAAGCCCATCGCGGACCCGTACGGGCAGTGGGAGGCGGTGCGGGACGCGGACGTGAAGAACGGCGTGGCCTGGCTGCCCCCGTCCACGCTCAACAACACGTACACGCTCGCCATCAGCAAGAAGAACAACGCCAGGTACGGGCTGAAGACCATGTCCGACGTGGCGGCGCTGGCGGCGAAGGACCCGTCGGCGGTGACGCTCTGCGTGGAGAACGAGTTCGCCTCGCGCGAGGACGGGCTGCCGGGGATGGAGAAGGCGTACGGGATGAAGATCCCGGCGGGCAACGTCAAGAAGATGGACGCCGGGATCATCTACACGCAGGTCTCCACGTCCGATTCCTGCCTGCTGGGCGAGGCCTTCACCACGGACGGCCGGATCAAGGCCATGGACCTGGACACCCTCGCCGACGACCGGCACTTCTTCCCCAACTACAACGCGGCGCCCGAGCTGCACGCCAAGACGCTGGCGAAGTACCCGGCGATCGCCGGCCTGCTGGACCCCCTGTCGAAGCGGCTGACGACGGAGACGGCGCAGCGGCTCAACGCGCTGGTGGACGTGGAGGGGCGGGATCCGCACGACGTGGCGAAGGAGTGGCTGGTGGCGGAGGGGTTCATCAAGGAGGGCTGACGTCCGGGGACGCGCATGCAAAGAAGTAGTTGCAAAGAAACCCTTGCACAGGGTTCTTTGCAACTCTACTGTTGGAACATGCCCGAGAAGAACGCCCATTCCCCGGAGCCGGTGGAGCCCGAGGGGCCGGTGGAGCCCAAAGAGTCGGGGCAGCCCGAGGAGTCGGCGCCGCCCGAGGGGCCGGTGGAGCCCCACAAGCCGGCCACGCCGAAGGTCCGCAAGCTCGACCCGCACTCCCTGCGCGGTCTGGCCCATCCGCTGCGCATCCGACTGCTGGGCGCCCTGGGCCGGCACGGGCCGGCCACCGCCTCGCAACTCGCGGAGCGGCTCGGGGAGTCGAGCGGGGCCACCAGCTACCACCTGCGCCAGCTCGCCGCGTACGGGTTCGTCGAGGACGCCCCCGAGCACGGCAAGGGCCGTGAGCGCTGGTGGAGGCCCTCCCAGGACGGCACCCAGTTCGACGAGGCGCTGATCTACGACACCGACCCGGCCACGCGCGGCGCCGCGGAGGTCTTCCTCGCGGAGATCGTGAAGATCCACGAACAGGAGCTGTCCACCTGGCTCGGTGAATCCCACACCTGGCCGATGGAATGGCGGCGGAGCTCCGAGCTCAGCGACTTCTCACTGAAGCTGACCGCCGAGCAGAGCCACGAGCTGGTCCTCAAGGTCCACGACCTGATCAACAGCTACCGCGATCTGCCGCCCTCGGAGGGCACGGAGATGGTCCGTTTCCACACGCACGCCTTCCCGGTCCGCACCAAGTAGCGCGACCCAGCAGCGCCACCCAGCAGGCCCACCCGGCAGCGCCACCGGACAGTGGCGCCGAACAGTGGTGCCGAACAGTGCCCTGCCCACCCCCTTTCGCAGAAGGAGCCTGCCGTGCACACCTTCAGCCATGCCGAAATCCATGCCGGGATACACGCCACCCGCACCGCCGAGGCCGCCGCCTGGCGCCGTGCGCGGACCGCCGCGCCCTTCTCCCGCGCGTCCCTCCCCCGCACCCCCCACCTGCGCGCCGCCGCCCTGCGCAACCGGCTCGGCGAGGCGCTGATCGGCGTCGGCATCCGCCTGATCCAGCCCGCCCACCTGCACAACCGCATCACCCGCCCGCACGGCGGCATCGCGTGAGCCGTCGCCCCTTCACCGCCGTACTGCTCGCCAACACCATCTCGATAGCGGGGAGTTCCCTCACCCTCGTCGGTGTCCCGTGGTTCGTGCTCCAGACCACGGGCAGCGCCGGCCGCGCCGGGATCGTCGCCTTCTGCGCCACCCTGCCCGTGGCCGTGGCCGCCCTCGTCGGCGGCCCGGTCATCGACCGGATCGGGCGCCGCCGGGTCTCGGCCGCCTCCGACCTGATCTGCGGGCTGGCCGTCGCCGCGATCCCGCTGCTGCACTACGCCGGGCTGCTGGAGTTCTGGATGCTGTGCGCCCTGATGGCCGTCGGCGGGCTCGTGCACACCCCCGGACTGGCCGCGCGCTACGTCCTGCTCCCCCACCTCGCCGACCACGCCGGCACCACCGTGGCCCGCGCCGCCAGCCTCTACGACGCCGTCTCGCGCGGAGCCCGCATGATCGGGGCCGCGCTGGCCGGCGTACTGATCGCCACGACCGGCGCCGAATCGGTACTGCTCCTCGACGCGGCCAGCTTCGGCGCCTCCGCGCTGCTGGTCACCGCGTTCCTGCGCGGGGTCCCGGCCGCCGAGCCGCAGCGCAGCGGCGGGAAGGTGTCGCTGGCCGGCTACCGGGCCGAACTCGCCGAGGGCTGGCGCTTCATGACCCGTACGCGGCTGCTGCTCGGCGTCACCGTGATGGTGATGATGACCAACGGCCTCGACCAGGGATGGTCCTCGGTGCTGCTGCCCGTGCACGGCCGCGAAGCCCTCGGCGGAGCCACCGCGCTGGGCCTGATGATCGCCCTCTTCGGCGGGTTCGCACTGCTGGGCGCCCTGCTCTACGGAGCCTGGGGCGAGCGGTTGCCCCGTAGGGCCGTCTTCGCGGCGGCCTTCCTGCTGTGCGGAGCCCCGCGTTATGTGGTCGCCGCCTTCACCGACACCCCGCTGCCGCTCGCGGTGACGATGGCGCTGTCCGGGCTGGGCGCGGGCATGCTCAACCCGATCCTGACCACGGTGACCCTGGAGAGGGTGCCCGACGCGCTGCGCAGCCGGGTCGCGGGCGTGACCCAGGCGGGCTGCGAGCTGACGATGCCGCTGGGCGGGCTGGCGGCCGGGCTGCTCGTCGACGGCTTCGGTGTGACGCGGGCGCTGCTGGTCTTCGGCGGGGTGTACTTCCTCGCCACGCTCTCCCCGCTGGTGTTCCCCGCCTGGCGGGCCATGGAGGCCCCGCGGACCGGCAGGACGGAGCCGCTCAGCAGGACGGAACCGCTCCGCCCTTCTGCAGGGCCCACAGCGCGTTCACCGCATCCGTCAGCGAGGTGACGGGGACCAGCCGCAGCCCTTCGGGGAGTTCGGACTTCGCGTCCGAGCACTCCGCCTGCGGTACGAGGAAGACGCTCGCGCCGTCGCGCCGTGCGGCCTGGGTCTTCAGTGCCACCCCGCCGACCGCACCGACCTCGCCGTCCCCGCTGATGGTGCCCGTACCGGCGATGGTGCGGCCGCCGGTGAGATCGCCTCCGGCGCCGTTCCCGTCGAGCTTGTCGACGATGCCGAGGGAGAAGAGCAGTCCGGCGCTCGGGCCACCGACGTCGGCGAGGTTCAGCTCGACCTTCACGTCCTTGGGGTCCTTGTGGAGGAAACCGAGCGCGGCCTCGGCGGCCGTCGACTGCGACTTGGTCATCTCCTCCAGGTTGTGCTCCTCGATCTCCTTGTCGCTCCCGCCCGAGGGGTAGACGGCCTCCCGGGGCATGACCGCCCGGGTGGTGTCGAACCAGTCGTCGGCCAGCTCGGGGAGGGTGACGGAGGTGGAGGGGCCGGTGGCCTGGATGGTGGTCATCCGCAGCTGGCCCGTGGTCTCACGGACGGGCGCCCCGGTGATGCTGATGACCTGCTTGCCGTCCCGGGAGCCGAGCACGTCGGCCGTCAGGCCCGGCTGCGCGATCACGAAGGGCAGCGGTGCGAGGGCCGCCACGGCGAACAGCGCGAGCACGGGCACGGCGCAGACGGCGAGGGCGGTGGGGCGCGGCAGACGTGTGAGGCGAGAGAGCACCGGCCCAATCTAGCGCGGCGGCCCGGCAACGGGTCGAGCCGCGCCCCCCGGCGGGCGGGGACGCGGCTCGGTGTCCTGATTGCTGACGTCCTGCTGCGGGACTCAGCGCAGGGCGTCGGCCACCTCACGGGCGGCGTCCACCACGCGCGGGCCGACCCGCTCGGGCACGGCGTCGGCCAGCATGACGACGCCCACGCTGCCCTCCAGTCCGGTGATGCCCACGAGGGGCGCGGCGGCCCCGCTGGCGCCCGCTTCCAGCTCCCCGTGGGTGAGCGTGTACCCGGGCTCGATGAGCGTGCCCTGGCGGGCGGCCAGGATGGCCCGGCCGGCGGCCCCGCGATCGAGGGGGTGACGGAAGCCGGGCCGGTAGGCGACGTGGTAGTCGGTCCAGGTCGGCTCCACGACCGCCACGGCGAGCGCCTCGGTCCCGTCCACGAGGGTCAGGTGCGCGGTGGCACCGATGTCCTCGGCGAGGGAGCGCAGCGCGGGCAGTGCCGCCTCGCGCACCAGCGGGTGGACCTGGCGGCCCAGCCGCAGGACGCCGAGCCCGACGCGCGCGCGGCCGCCGAGGTCGCGGCGGACCAGGGCGTGCTGTTCGAGGGTGGCCAGGAGGCGGTAGACCACGGTGCGGTTCACACCGAGGCGGTTGGAGAGCTCGGTGACGGTCAGACCGTGGTCGGTGTCGGCGAGCAGTTTGAGAACTCGGAGTCCTCGGTCGAGAGTCTGGGAGGTTTCCGCGGTCACGACGCCTCTCCCTCTTTCGGTGGGCGGCGGTGACTCTCTGGGGATAGCGACGCCGGTCCCTCGGCGACGCACGGAGAGGCCGCCGGTAGCGGCCATGGCACCGGCTGCGCTCCCGCGGCGGCGTTGCCACGGGGCGTTCGATGCGGGGACAGTAGCGAGCGGGTCCGCTCAGCGGAAGGGCTCGTCCACAATCCGGGCGCCTACAGCCGTTTTATGGCGATTGTGAACGCGAGTCGCCGTCAATTCGTGACCTTCCGGTCCCCGGCGTCGCCTCACGGTCCCCTACCGCCTCCCACGGCCCCACGACGCACAGGACGCCCCCGCCACGGGTCCCCGGACGGGCGGGGAGCGGGCGAACCTCCACCCGTCCCCCACCGCATATTCCGTAGGAAATCACCGCATGCGGGTGGCCCACTCCTGGACCTTCTTGATGCGCTCCCGCAGCTGTCCCGCCGTCGCCTCCGCGCTCGGCGGTCCGCCGCACACCCGGCGCAGCTCCGTGTGGATCACCCCGTGCGGCTTGCCGCTCTGGTGGACGTACGCGCCCACCATCGTGTTCAGCGACTTCCGCAGCTCCAGCAGTTCCTTGTGCGAGACCACCGGGCGCCGGTCGGCCGGCAGCTCCAGCAGGTCGGCCTCCGAGTCCGGCTTGCGCCTGCTGTGCGCGATCTGCCGCGACTGCCGCTTCTGGAGCAGCATCTGCACCTGGTCGGGCTCCAGCAGCCCGGGGATGCCGAGGTAGTCCTGCTCCTCTTCACTGCCCGGGTGGGCCTGCATGCCGAACTCGGCGCCGTCGTACAGGACCCGGTCGAAGACGGCGTCGGACTCCAGCGCCTCGAAGGACATCTGCTCCTCGTCGCCGGTGTCCTCGTCCTCCTGCTTGTTCGCCTCCTCCATCTCCTTCTCGGAGTCGGCGTACGGGTCCTCCTCGCCCTGCTTCTTCGGCTTGTCGAGCACGTGGTCGCGCTCGACCTCCATCTCGTTGGCGAAGCCCAGCAGGTAGGGGATGGTCGGCAGGAACACCGATGCCGTCTCGCCGCGCCTGCGCGAGCGCACGAAGCGCCCGACGGCCTGCGCGAAGAACAGCGGCGTGGAGATGGTGGTGGCGTACACGCCCACCGCGAGCCGCGGTACGTCGACGCCCTCGGACACCATGCGGACCGCGACCATCCAGCGGTCGTTGCTCGCGGCGAACTCGTCGATCCGCTTGGAGGCACCGGTGTCGTCGGAGAGCACCACGGTGGCCTTCGTCCCCGTGATCTCGCGGATCAGCTTGGCGTACGCGCGCGCGGAGTCCTGGTCGGCGGCGATGACCAGCCCACCCGCGTCCGGGATGCCCTTCCTGACCTCCGTCAGCCGCTGGTCGGCGGCGCGCAGCACGTTCGGCATCCAGTCGCCGCGCGCGTCGAGCGCCGTGCGCCAGGCCTGGGAAATGGCGTCCTTGGTCATCGGCTCGCCGAGGCGCGCGGCGATCTCGTCGCCCGCCTTGGTGCGCCAGCGCATGTTGCCGCTGTAGGAGAGGAAGATGACGGGCCGCACGACCCCGTCGCCGAGCGCGTTCCCGTAGCCGTAGGTGTAATCGGCGGAGGACCGCCGGATCCCGTCGTTCCCCTCCTCGTAGGCCACGAACGGAATCGGATTGGTGTCGGACCGGAAGGGCGTGCCGGTGAGCGCGAGCCGCCGGGTCGCCGGGTCGAAGGCCTCCAGGCAGGCCTCGCCCCAGGACTTCGAGTCACCGGCGTGGTGGATCTCGTCGAGGATGACCAGGGTCTTGCGCTGCTCGCACCGGTTGCGGTGCAGCATCGGCCGCACGCCCACGCCCGCGTACGTGACCGCGACCCCGTGGTAGTCCTTGCTGAGCGGGCCGGCGGAGTAGTCCGGGTCCAGCCTGATCCCTATCCGGGCGGCGGCTTCCGCCCACTGCTTCTTCAGGTGCTCGGTGGGTGCGACGACGGTCACCTGCTGCACCACGTGGTGGTGCAGCAGCCACGAGGCGAGGGTCAGCGCGAAGGTGGTCTTGCCGGCGCCGGGGGTGGCGACGGCGAGGAAGTCGCGCGGCTGGGTCTCCAGGTACCGGTCCAGCGCACCCTGCTGCCAAGCTCGCAGGGCGCTGGCGGTACCCCACGGCGCGCGGCCGGGGAAGGCGGGTGAGAGGTGGTGGGAGGCGGTAGTAGTCACGGTCTCCGGTTCGGGCTCTCGGCGGCGTACCCGGTACGGACAGCGGCGGTACGGGCCGCGGTACGGGCAGTCGTACGTAGGACAACCGGGCCACCTTACCGGCCCGGACCCGCCCCCCGCGGAGGGACAGGCCCGTGACCTCGGGGCGTGCGTCGAGCGTCACATTCCGCGGGTCAGCGGGCGAACTGCGGCAGCTGCGCGGCGATCTTGGGCACGTCCAGCACGCCCTGGCACACGTCCAGCACGAAACGCTCGGCCTCGTCGACGTCGAAACCGGCGTCCAGCGGATGTCCGTTCATGTGCAGGAAAACCCAGGTCGCATACCAGGCGATGCGCTTGTTGCCGTCCACAAGGCCGTGGTTGCGGGCGAGGGACTCCATCAAGGCCGCAGCCTTCTCCCAGATGTCGGGGTAGGCGTCCTGCCCGAACACGCTCGACTGCGGGCGGGCGAGCGCCGAGTCGAGCAGCCCGTAGTCGCGCACCTCGCTGGTCCCGAGCCGCTCCGCGAGGTTCAGCACCTCGGGCAGGGCCAGGTAATGGGTCACGCAAGCCTCCGGTTCAGCTCACCGCTGACCTTCAGGACGTGCTCGGCGGCCTCGTTGAACAGCCGTGAGTGTTCGTTTACGGCCCTGATCACCGCCTCATGCGCGAAGGACTGCATGCTGCGGCCCTCCGCCTCGGCGCGCTCGCGCAGGGCGTCCAGCTCTTCTTCGGTGAACCTGACATTCAGACCGGCCATAAGTCGATGGTACCGCGCGGTACCGTGCGGTGTCAGTCCCGCCGGGTCAGGCCTTGGCCGCCGGGTTCCCGTCCAGGCGGGTTCCCGTCCAGGCGGGTCGCCACCCAGGCCCCCACCAGCGCGACGCAGGCCATCGGCAGGAAGACCACCACGAAGGCGGCGGGGTGCGTGGCGGCGCTCGCGCCGCCCCCGCCCACGGAGTGCACCGCTCCCACCGCTCCCCCGCCCAGCGCGGCGAACGCCGCCCCACCGGCCGCCAGCAGCACCACATTGGCCAGGGCGTCCGAGATCTGCAGCGCGGCGGAGTTCTCCCCCGCCTCCTCCGGCGCCGACAGCTTCAGCAGCAGCACACTCGTGGAGCCGATCACCAGCCCCATCCCCAGACACCCCAGCGCCCACACCAGCGCCAGCGTCCACACCGGCACCCACGCCACGAGCACCGCCGGTGCCCCGGCGATCGCGGCCGCGACCATGATCATGCCCAGCACCATCAGCCGCCGGCGGTACGGCTCCACCCGCCCCTTCGACTGCACCCACGAGCCCGCCGCCCACGTCACCCCGCCCAGCGCGAGCGAGAACCCGGCGAGCGTCGGGCTCAGCCCCCGCTGGGTGACCAGCATCAGCGGGACGAAGCTCTCCGCCGCGATGAACGACCCCGCCGCCACACCCCGCAGCAGCACCACCGACGGCAGCCCGCGCCGCGCCCGGTAGGTCCCGCGCGGCAGCAGCCCCAGCACGGCGGGCACCAGCAGGGCCACTCCCGCCAGCCCCGGGAGCAGCGACAGCCACCGGAGGTCCTGGGCGGCGTACTGGAGCAGCCCGGCACCGGCCGAGATCCCGAGCGCCAGCCGGATCCGCCGCCGGTCGAACGCCACGGGCGGGGCCTCGGGGTCCACCGGCCCCGACGCGCTCCGCCGTATCGCCGGCAGGGCCACCGCGAGCGGTACGAAGACCAGCGCGGGTATCCCGAGGAAGACCCAGCGCCACCCGAGGTGCTCGGTCACCGTGCCGGAGGCCAGCGGTCCGACGATCGAGGGCACGACCCAGCTCGCGGCGAAGGCCGCCATGATCGCGGGCCGCAGCCGCTCCTCGTAGGCCCGGCTGACGACCACGTAGAGCGCGACGATGACCAGCCCGCCGCCGAAGCCCTGCACGGCCCGCCCGAGCACGAACATCCACATCGCCCCGGCGGTCCCGGAGCACACCAGCCCGGCGGCGAAGGCCCCGATCCCCACGGTCAGCGGCCGCAGCGGCCCCTGCCGGTCGGCCCACTGCCCGGAGAGCACCATCCCGAACAGGCTGGTCGTGAAGTAGGCGGAGAAGGCGAAGGCGTAGAGCCCGATCCCCTTCAGTTCCCGCGCGGCCACGGGCATCGCGGTCCCGACGGCGGTGGCCTCGAAGGCGATCAGGAAGACGACGGAGATGACCCCGATGCTGAGCGTCCGGTACGCCGGCCCGAGCACCCCGCCCTGGGGCCGGGGCGGGACGGGGACGGGTGCGGTGGCTCGCTGCGGGAGGACGCTCATCGCCCCAGAGTAAGGTGCGTGGCCCGGTATCGACCCTGTCATTCCGGCGTATCCCACCTCGTCCCCCAGCCCTAGGCCCACGGTCGGAACCACCCCGCCCGCCCACCCCACCGCCCCGGACTGTGAACGCGGCATGGCAGTCACGTTGCACCCCCCGCGCACCCCTTCCCGACCCACCCCCGCCCTCGTACGGTCATAGACATCACCACCACCCAGCCGTGTGCCCGAGTGGTTGAGGGACTCGCCTGCAAAGCGAGTTACGCCGGTTCGATTCCGGTCACGGCTTCTGACATCTGGACCAGGCAGGAAACGGCGGCTCCCGGACGGGTGCCGCCGTCCTGGTTCGCCCGTCTCACTTCGCGTCCGACTCTCAAGCGGCCCCGTTCCGTTCCTCTTCCAGCGCCCTGAGGGCATCGCCCCAGGTGGCGCCGCCGTTGCGCTTCCGTGCCACGAAGTACAAGCCCTCCTCATGCACCGCGCGAAGTTCCGCAACCACTCCGCGCAGCGGCATCGGGCGGCTCAAGACCTCCCGGCCGTGGGCCAGCGTCACCGGGAGTTCCACGTGGACATGGAAGGACGTGCACCACCGGCCCTCGTCATCGGCCAGGCACGCCTCGCGAATGTTGTGGGGCAGCCGGGCGCACCCGGAGCTTCAGGTGGGGTGCGTTCCTTCGGTACGTGGCCCAGGACGCAGCCATGTTGGCCACGACGCCAACGGCACTTCACGCGGCGACGAGGTGGGCGACTGCTGCGAGCGACATGAAGCCAAGACGCCCATCGGCCGCATACTCGGCAGTGGCAAGCATCAGCGCGGATGCATCAGCTCCTCGCAGGTGCGGTTCTGCCCTCACACGGCCCGGTCGCGGCGTACCGCCGGCTCCCACCGACCTTCGGCAGTCCACGGGGTGCTAGACGCCACACTGGGTCTGTTCCCTGGCCACTTCCAGGTACTTCTTCGTGAGCGTGGTGAACAGCGGGCGCCGGTCGGCTGACTTCATGTGCTCCACGGAGCCGCTGACCTCGAGCTCCAGCTCGAAGGAGTCCGCGGATCCCTTGCAGGTGAGGGTCGTGCGGGCACCCGTGTCCCACACCATCGCCTTGTCTCCGAGGGCTAGCGGTTCCGGTGCGGGCTTCGTGTCAGTGGGGGGCCAGAAGAAGCTGTCCCCCAGAGGCTGACGCGTGGCCGTGACCATTACCCGGACCTGGCCGTCCACTTCGATCGTGCATGTCGCCGCACGGCGCACCGCGTTCAGCCTGAGGTCGATCGGAGACTTCTCCTTCACCTCCTGGCCAGGTCCGATCAGCGGCTCCAGATCGGACCGGCTGAAGACTCCCCAGCACGAGCGGTCCGGCAGCTTCGAGGCCGCCGACTCCTTCTCGCTGGAACAGCCCGCCACCGCCAGCGCCACCAGCGTGGCAGTGACAGTGACCGCCAGAGTGCTGCGGGAGTAGCTCATCAGGAACCGCCGTTCGACGTCGCGACCTGACCACGGCCCACCGCATGGGCGTTCGCCGTCTCCGTGGATGCCACACCGGCAAGGGCGTCGATGCTTCGCTCGTTCATACCGGTGCCTTCCACAGCCTTGCGGACCGACTGGGCCGCGGATTCGCCGGCCTCCTTCTGCGCCTTCGCGTAGTCGATCACTGCCGCCTGATCGGCCTCGCCCTGCTTCTCCGCCTGGTCCTTCGTCGCCCTCTCGACCACGCCGTCCGTGATGTCCTCTTGGAGCCATTCCACGAAGTCTCCCGCCAGTGGCACCATTTCCAGGTACTTGCCACCCGCCGCGGTAATACCGCGGTTGATCCACTTAGCGTTGTCCTCTACGCCCTTGACGTACTCCTCCGCTTTGTGGCCGCTCTCAGCAAACGACCCCTCGGCCCTCGCCTCGGAAAGGATGCCCGCGATCTGACCACCGGGGTGTACGGCGCTCTTGATCGCCGCGTCCACATCCTCGTACTCGTTGCGGTGCACGACGACATCGTTGATGAGGGTGGTGGTGAACGCCCGCTGGGAATTGGTGATCGCGCCGTAGGCATCCGGGTCCTGGCCCACCACGCCGATGAAGGCCGCCATGCCGGCCTTGTCGAACTCGGCCATCTCGCCGTTCGCCTTGATCATCCGGCTGCCGTTCTCCGCCGACGCCTGAAGATCCGGCATGTACTCCGCCGCCATCTGCCCGAAGTGCCCGGAGAGACCCTTGAGCGGGGCCTGGCTCTCCCCCGGGTCGGCCACGACCAGTTCCGGCTTGTCGCCGATCTTCTCGACGACCCGTTCCATGACGGCCGCCATCTCCTTGGTGTGCTCGACCGGCGGGGAGTCCTCGTCACCCGGAATACGATGCGAGACCGCCGACACCAGGGCATCGCCCAGCGCCCGCTGACCCGGGTGCACCTCGCCCGTTTTCGTGGCGTCGAAGCCGTCCTCGTACGGCTTCTTGTCGAGCATGTAGTCGACCATGCCCTGGTCCTTGCCGTGCTGGCCCTTGACCGGCTTGTCGTCCTTGGTGACGATGCCGTCGCCGTTGCTGTCCTCGCGGACCGGCTCGTTGAAGAAGGCCGTCGCCGCGTCCGGGTTGTTGCCGAGGGCCTCCATGAGCCCCGTCAGCGGGTGGAAGCCCCGGCCACCGTCCTTGTCGTGGTTGAGGACCACGCCCAGGTCGTACGGGTTGTGGGAATCCCAGGCCCCCGGATCCTTGCGGTCCATGGCGACCATGTCCCGGCCGACCGAGGTCAGGAACTCGGTGTCGTACTTACCGTCGTGCAGCAGCGAGCCCAGCACCTGGTAGCCGTAGACCTTCGTCATCATCCCGACGTCGATCTCCTTGCGACCGGCCTTCATCAGCTGGGTCGTCCAGGCGGCGTCGAGGTGGTTCGGGACGTCCTTGTGTGTCGCCAGGCCGAGCATCGCGCCCATGTCGCTCTGGATGTTCGCGACCATGAGCGCGCGGTCCGCGCCGGCCGGGCCGAGGCTCGTGGCGTCCAGGGACATCTTCGCGTACGCCTGGAGCGTGCCCTCGGGGCCGACCGTCCGGTAGAAGCCCGTCGCGAACTCCGGGTCCTCGCGGTTGTCGTCGAGCAGGTCCTCCAGCTCCCGCAGCGCCTCAGGGTTGCGCGCCGTGCCGCCTTCGCCCGTGACCTTCTTCATCAGCTCGGCGGCGCGGGCGACCTGCTCCGCGTCCAAGGTCGTGTACTTCGCCACCGTGAAGTTGTTGTCGTCCGTGACGTTGGCCTGCAGCGCGCGGCCGAGGGAGTCGTCGGCGTCCTGGGCATCCTCGACGGCCCGGTTCACCCGCTCCTGCCACAGATCATGGTTCGTGCGGAGGGTCGCCTGGTAGTCCGGGTCGTGCTGGGCCGCGTAGCGGTCCTGAGGATCGGCGAGCGGGACGGCGGAGACACGCCCGCTCTCGTCGATCCGGAATCCGGCGGCCGGGGCGTCCGCGACCAGCTTCTTGAGCTGATCCTGGACGGCCTTGATGGTGGCGTGGCCGTCGGTGAGCAGCAGGTGGATGCCCTTGGCCTCCTGGGCCGCGTCGTCGAACTCCTTGGCCGTCTTGTCGATGAAGGAGCGGGCGACGCCGGCCGTGACGCCGTTCCACTGCGCCTTGTCCGACTTGGCCTTCATGCCGTTGCGCGCCGACTCCGCCAGCTCGTTCAGCTTCGCGACCGTCGCGGCCCAGTCCGTGATCGCGGTCTGGAGCTGGCCCAGGGGTGCGTTCATCACGTTCTCGTACGTCAGCACGTGTCCGCCGCCTTACTTGAGGAGCTGGTCGATCTTGGAGGAGGTGAAGTCGGCGTGCAGCTGCTGCTCCTCCTTGCTGTGCGAGGAGAGGGAGTAGTTCAGGCCGTTGGAGATGTTCGCGCAGGCGGCAACGAGGGTCTTGAGCTGGCTCTCCCAGCGGGTATTGACCTTGAGCAGGGCCGCACCGCTCGCGAAGTTCTCCCGCGTGAGCGCACCGGCCGCCTCGGCGGTGGAGGTGGCGGCGTGCTTGCCGTCCGCGGCGAGCCGGGTGTGGAGCTTGTACGCCTCGGAGCCGACCTCGCCGATGTGGTCCTGGTTGAGCTCCAGATCGGCGCCGCCGGCGCCCGGGCCGGGCTCGGCGGGGACGTGGTTGAGCCGCATGGTCACGTTGGCGGCGGCGGTGGTCCGGGCCGCGGACCATTCCTCGTCGAACGACATGGCGTGCGCTTCTCCCTCTCCTACTGGCTTCGGTGCCGTGGTGCGCCTCTAAGCGGCCCTACGGTCCTACGGTCCTCTGCGGATCAGCGGTTCCTGCGCCGGACGGCGACCGCGGTGACGGCTCCGCCGATGAGCACGCAGGCACCGAGCCCGAGGGCGAGCCAGGGCAGACTGCTGCCGCCGCTCTCCTCCTTGGCCTCGGCCTGGGGCGCGGGGCCGGCGGCGCCGCCGCCGGCCTGCGGCGTATTGCCGTCCGCGGAGGGCGCGGGTGAGCCCTTGGCGCCGGTCCCGCCGCCGGCTTCCGCGAGGTCGGGGAGCGGGTAGACGTCCGCGGGGCCGGGGTCACCGGGGGTGGCCACGGCGATGCGGGGGCGGACGATGCCGTACCCGACGAAGTCGCTGCGCGCGGTGCCGTCGGTGGGCTTGCCGGCGGTGTTCATGAGGACTCGGAGGACCTGGTTGTTGGTCCAGTCGGGGTGGGCGGACCAGACCAGTGCGGCGGAGGCGGAGGCGAGGGCGGTGGCGTCACTTGTGCCGTGGTTCTTGCACAGTTGGGTATCGCTGGCACAAGCCGTGACGATGTCGACCCCCGGAGCCACCAGGTCGACCTGGGGACCGTGCTGAGACTCCGCGGTAACTTTGCCCTCAGGGCCGACAGCACCGACCCCCACCACGCCTGGCGTTGCAGCCGGATACAAGACACTGTTACCCGCGTCACCCTCGTTGCCCACGGAAGCAAAGATCAACTTCCCCTTGGATAGGGCGTACTTAACGGCGTCGAGTCGCGCGGGGTCATCCTTGGACATTCCGAGCGAGATGTTGATGATCTTGGCATCCGAGTCCGCCGCGAATCGGATCGCCTCGGTCCAAGACGGGGCCGTCTCACGAGACTCATGTGGGACACGGATTGGAAGGATCTTGGCTCCTGGTGCAAGCCCGAACGACCCATCACCGCTGGGATGTTTACCTGTTGCTGCAATCAACGCAGCCATGGTGGTCCCATGCTTCTCATAGTCGGTACGTTCGTCGCCCTCGTTGTCCGTGGCGAGGTCCTTTCCGGGGAGGACCTGCCCCTCCAACTCGGGGATGCGGCCGACACCCGTGTCGATTACAGCGACAGTCACTCCCTTGCCCGTGCTGGTCTTCCAGATCTCATCGGCCTTCATCGAGTTGAGGTGCCACTGCTGGGACCGAACCGTCTCCGCATGGGCCGGGGTCGCAGCGACCCCGGCCAGCAGAAAACCCGCCAAGCCCGCGGTCGCCTTACGCATACGCATCCCGTGCAACGTCCGCTCCACTCAGTCAATCACCGGCGGCACGACATCACGGTCGCCCTGCCACGTCTCTTCGTCCTCAGCCAGGTAGTCAGGGCGCTCACCCTGTCGGCCGTTACCCCGTCGGCCCGGAGCATGCGCACCCGCGCCACCGCGACCCATTGGACCACCCGCCGGACCGGCGCCCTGTCCACCCCGAACCAGCCCGGACCCGCCCTGGGTAAACGGCTGCCCACCGGCGATTGAGCGGCCTCCCACACCCGACTGGCGCCCACCAACGACACCGCCCGGTTCGGTGGCGAGACGGCGACCGACCATGGAGCCGCCGGCGCCGCCATGCGCGCCGCCGCCTCCCATGCCCATCCCGCCGCCCATACCCATGCCACGACCAGCCGCCTGGGTGCCCTCACCGCCGATGACCGTGCCACGGGGAAGGCTCGCGCCCGGCCCACCGGGCGTCACGGGCCGACCGCCCGTGATTCCGCTGTCGCCCGGAGGTAGCCCGGCAATACCACCGCCGCCAGACTTCCCGCCGGGTCCGGGAATGGTCCAACCCGGACCAAACCCGCCAGGGCCGATACCGCCGATGGGCTTCGGTACGCCACCACCCGGCGGCAGCGTCACGGGCGGGACGAACCCGCCGGGGGTGACACCTGGACCGCTACCGCCCGGTCCGACCGGGCCCAGCCCTCCGGGCACTCCCGAGGTCGGGGGCAGGGTCGTACTCGGTGTGGGGCCCAAGGTGTCGAGACCGGTGCCCACATCGCGGTCCGGCGGTACAGGAACGGGGCCCGGCATTGAACCAGTCGGTGTGGGACCAATGCCGCCCACACCAGAACCGAAGTCCGGAGACGAAGGACCGGGTCCCGCCGTCGCTGGCACATACGACGATCCGCCCGCACCAGAAGTCCCCGTGGAACCGCTCGGAGAGCGCTCTAGTCGCTGCCCGCCATCCTTGACCTGAGGAACGAACCGCTCCGGAAACTTCGGAAACGTCGGAATCTCCGCCATCTCCATCCCGGTCGCCGACGCCTCGTACCCCTGCGCCAGCTTCGTCATCTGCTGGACGGCCTGCTGGTGGTCACCATTCAGCTTCGAGTTCGCCTGCTGGCCGATCTGCTGCGAGTCCGGGTCGTTGTGGAACTCCCGGGCCGCCTTGAGGTTCGCCGCCGCCCCCGTGTCGTAGGCGGGCATGTTGGCCTTGACCTCGATGACGACCTGGCTGGCCTGCGTCATCTGCTTGCCACCCGCAGCGCTGTATTCGCTCAGCCGCAGCGTCGCGTTGCCCGCGCGGTTGACCCAGTCCCGGAAGGCATTGGCCGACTCGCCGTCCCAGCCAGTGACCCGGTGGTCCTTGAGGCTTTCGCCGATCTCCTTGATGGTCGCCGCTGCGTCCGTCAGCTGAGCGCCGCGCGTCTTAAGGGTCTCGGCGTTCGCCGAGGCGATCATGGCCAACAGCTGCTGGTGCGTGTGGCCTTCGAAGTTCGTCGCCATCAGAAGCTCTCCCCCCCAGTGCCTGACGGCGCGCTTCCCTGTGAAGCCGAGCTGTGCGGGGGCGGCGGCGCCAACGGATCCCGGTCCGGGACGTAGTTCGCGTCAGCCTGCTTGCTGATCGCCAGCATCCGCCGCCTCGTGTCCTCGTCCACACCCGCGAAATCACGGCCGCTCGTCTGGATCGCGATGCTGAGACCCTCGATCTGGTCCGCCAGACCCTTGGACAGCGCCAACAGCTGCGTGTGGACGTTCGAGTACGCCGTGAACAGCCGCTTGGCCTCGTCGAAGCCCTCGCCGAGGGAGCTTTCCGGAATGGTGCCGTCCGCCAGCTTCTTGTCGCTTGCCGGGGACTCGTCCAGCTTGGCCAACAGACCGTCGACGCGCTTCTTGTAGTCCGACATCGATTCGTACTCGACCTGGAGCGCCCCCAGAGCGGCCTGCGAGATCACGCCCACGCCGAAGTCCCGCCCGAACACACCCGGCCCATAGTCCACTGCCACGTTGGCCTCCCCGACTCCCCGTCTTCCCCGTTCACACCGCGTTCGTACGCGTTCGCACACGCACGTCGCCAGTGTCCCCAGTCACTCTATCGAGAGAGTCCGACAGGCCCAAGTTCTGGGTTGCAGGTGCAATCAGGGTCACAAGGTCATGAGTTGGGCGCCGCCACCGCCGCCGATGGCCGGATAGGGAGCCTGTTGACCGGGCGGCCCGTGGCCGCGCGGACCGCCGAGGCCACCGCCGCCGGGGCCGTGACGACCGGGACCGCGCTCGCCGGCTTGGCGCCGAAGGGGGCCACCACGTCGCGTTCCTCGACGAGTTTGACGATGCGGACCGTCGGGGCGTCCAGCGACGTGGGCAGGGCGTAGCCCGTCAGGTCGGGGTGGCGGATCAGGCCGGCGGCCGTGCGGAGGTTCTCCGTCAGGGACGCGCCCACCCCCTGGATGACGCCCGCTTCGATACGGGCCTCCAGCTGCCGGGGGTTGAGGATGCGGCCCACGTCCTGGGCCACCGCGAGTTCCACGACGCGCACCGAGCCCAGCTCGATGTCCACGTCCACCACCGCGCGGATCGCGCAGAACGCGAGGCCGACGAAGGCGTCGCCCTGGCCGTCCCCGTCCAGCGGCTCCGTCGGGTGGGGGCGGCACTGGGCCGTCGCCCAGAGTTCCTTGCCCTCCATCGCCTCGGCGACCGTCGTGGAGAAGGCCCCGTCGTACGACGTGATCCGGCCATCCGCGATCTGGAGGAGCTCCGTGGACATCCCGAGCTTGTGGGCCATCGGCTGGAGGAGTTGGGTGCGGACCATTTTTGCCGCCCGTTCCACCGCCCCGCCCGAGACCCATGTGTGCCGGCCGTGCGCGGAAGGGCCCGCCGGCGGCTGGTCCGTGTCGACCGGGGCCGTGACGACCTCGTCCACGCCCAGGATCTCCTGGACGATCTGGCGGGCGAGCGTGGAGAAGCCCTGCCCGGTGTCGACGGCCGCGCAGATGACCGTCGCCGAACCACCGACGATCTTCACGGTGGCCGTGGACACCTCGTCGGTGCCCTCCGCGCCGAGCATGTGGACCATGCCGACCCCGTACCCGACCCCGCGCCGCACCGCGCCCGGTTCGCCCGCGCCCTCCAGGCCGCCCGGGAGCAGCCAGTCCTCCTCCGGGGTGTCCTTCGGGAGGGCGGGCAGTTCGTAGTCCCGTACCGCGCGCAGGAGTTCGGCGACGGGGGCGGGGCAGGTGACCGTCTGGCCCGTCGGGAGCAGGTCGCCGGTGGCCAGGACGTTGCGCAGGCGGAGTTCCGCGCCGTCGATGCCGAGGGCGGCGGCGAGCTTGTCCATCTGGCCCTCGTAGGCCGCGCAGACCTGCAGGGCGCCTTCGCCGCGCACGTGGCCCGACGGGGGGTTGTTGGTGCGCACCGCCCAGCCTTCGACGAAGGCGTGCGGGACGACGTACGGGCCGCAGGCGAAGGCCACCGCCGCGGCGAGGGACTCCGAGGAGGCGTCGGCGTAGGCGCCGCCGTCCATCAGGATCTGGGCCTCGACCTTGACCAGGCGGCCCTCCGCGTCCGCGTGGTGGCGGTAGCGCAGCAGCGTCGGGTGGCGGTGGGGGTGGCCGAGGAAGGACTCCTCGCGGGTGGCGGCCAGCTTGACGGGGCAGCCGGTGCGCAGGGCGAGGAGGCCGAGCGGGAGCTGGAACGCGGCGTCCTCGCGGTCCGACATCGCGCCGGGGACCCCGGTGACGACGACGCGCACCCGGTCGGGTTCGAGCCCGAAGCAGGCGGCGGCCAGGTCGCGGTCGGTGTGCGGGTCGGTGGAGGCGGTGTAGATCTCCACGCCGCCGTCGGGGCGCGGCACGGCCAGCCCGGCCTCGGCGCCGATGGGCGCGGGGTCCTGGCGGCCGATGCGGTAGAGGCCCTCGACGACGACCTCGCCGGTGGCTTCCGGATCGCCGTAGCGCAGCGGGATGTGCCGGATCAGGTTGCCGTCGGGGTGCAGGTCGGGGGCGCCGAAGGCCTGCTCGGGGTCGGTGACCGGGTCGAGGAGCTCGTACTCCACGGCGATCGCGGCGGCGGCGAGGCGCGCGGTGTCCGGGTGGTCGGCGGCGACGGCGGCGATGGGCTCGCCGTGGTGGCGGACCACGTCGTACGCGAACACGGGCCGGTCGGCGATGCGGCGGCCGTGCGTGGTGGCGCCGGGGACGTCGGCGTGGGTGACGACGGCCCGCACGCCGGGCATTTCGGCGGCGGCGGAGGTGTCGATGGAGAGGATCCGGGCGTGGGCGTGCGGGGAACGCAGCACGGCGGCCCACAGGAGGCCCTCGGCCCACAGGTCGGCGGCGTAGGGGAAGGTGCCCTCGGTCTTGGCGCGGGTGTCGGTGGCCGGGACGGACGCGCCGATGCCGCGCGGAACCGCCCGCTCCGACGGGTCCACGCCCTCGGCGGGCGCCGCCGTGACCGCTGCCGGGACCGTCGCCGCGTCGTGGGCGCTCACGCCGTGCCTCCCTGGTGGTTGCCGTGGTTGCCCTGGTGGTTGCCGTGGTTGCCCTGGTTGCCGTTGCCGTTGCCGTTGCCGTGCATCCCGTGACCGCCCTGCGTCCCGTGGTTCCCGTGGTTCCCGTGGTTCCCGTGGATGCCGCCCTCGCCGGGCGGGGCCTGGTGCGGGATCCGCGCCTCGGCCGAGGCCGTCGCGGCGGCTTCCGCGGCCGCGCCGCGCTCGGCCACGACCTCGCGCACGGCGTCGATGACGCCCGAGTACCCCGAGCAGCGGCAGAGGTTGCCGCAGAGGGCCTGGCGGGTCTCCAGCTCGCTGGGGGCGTGGTTGCCCTCCAGCAGGTCGTGGATGGTCATGGCCATGCCGGGCACGCAGAACCCGCACTGCACCGCACCCGACTTGCACAACGCCTGCTGCACGTCCGACAGTTCCCCGTCGGTCGCGAGACCTTCGACGGTCCGGACCTCACTGCCCGCCGCCGTGGCCGCCGGGACGAGGCAGGAGGCGACGAGCCGGCCGTCGACCTGCACGGCGCACGCGCCGCATTCGCCCTGCGAGCAGCCGTCCTTGGCGCCGGCGAGGCCGAGGCGCTCGCGCAGCACGTAGAGGAGGGACTCGCCGATCCACGCACCGGTGACGGGGCGGTCGGCGCCGTTGACGCGCAGGACGTAGGAGGCCGACGGGTGCTCGTGATGGGCGACGGCGGCGGCGTCCGCCTCGTCGGCGGTTTCCACCTCGTACGCCGGCCCCTCGTCCGGAGCCCCTTCGCCCGTCCCGGCCGGAGCCGTCTCCACAGCACTGTCGGCGTCGTCCGCACCCGGCACCGGCCCGGCCCCGGCTCCGCCGGAGGTCGGCACGGCTTCGCCACCGCCCTGCTCCGCCGCCACGGCCCCGGCTTCGCCACCGGCCACGCCTTCGTCACCGGCACCGGCCTCGGGCCCGCCACCGGCTTCGAGCTCGGCCGCACCCTCAGGCCCGGCCCCGGCTTCGGCCCCGGCTTCGGCCCCGGCCTCAACCCCGGCTTCGCCCTCACCCTCGGCCTCGCCCGCCGGATGCGGCCGCTCCCCCGTCACCGGGGCCTGCGCCGGCCCGTGGGCGGCTTCGATGTCGTGCGGAGCGGGATAACCCTGCTCGCCCTCCAGCGGGGTACCGACCCCCGGGCCGCCCAGCACGCGCGGTCCGCGCCCGGGGTTCACGCCGAAGGATCCGCCGCCCGCTCCGGAAGCCCCCGGCAGCGCGCCCGTGCCCAGCGGGTCCGGGAAGCCCGGCTCCGGGGCCCCGGAGCCCGGCCCGTCCGCCCCGGGCTGCTGCGCCGCGTACCCGCGCGCGCCCTCGAAGTCCGGATGGCTGGCCCACGGGGCCGCCGCCCCGCCCGGCAGCGTCGCGGGGGCCCGGCTCCAGTCGGCCGAGGCCGCGAGCTGCCCGAAGCTGCCCGTGTCGCCCGTGCCTCCGGGCGCCCACACGTCGCTGGCGGCCGCTTCGGGGAACCGCCACTCGGCGGTCTCCCCCGACTCGTGCGCGCCGCCCGGCCGCCCGGCCGGAGTCCCGGCGTCACGCTGCGCGAAGGACTCCGCGTAGGGCTCGGCGTAGGGCTGCGCGAACGGCTCGCCGAAGGACTCGCCGAAGGCCTCACCGAGCGCCTCGTCGAAGGGTTCCCCGACCGGATCGGCCACCGACTCCGCGAACGCCGCGGCCACCGAGGCCGGAAGCGGCACCGAGGCCGGGATCGGAGCCCGCACCGGAGCCTGCACACCCGAAGCACCCGAAGCACCCGAACCCGAGCCCAGACCCGAACCCGAGCCCGCACCCGCGCCCTCCGGAGCCGCCGCACCCGCCTCCGGCCACTGCACCGGCATCGTCCAGGTGCCCGTGGCGGACGGATCCGTGCTCGCCGTGCCCAGCGGCACGATCATCGGCGGCGGCACGTAGCCGTGCCCGGGCGCCGCGAGGGGCTCCCCGGTGCCGAGCGCGTCCAGCATGTCCTGCGGCAGTTTCACGAATGCCGTCGCCTCGGCGTCGTACTCGCCTCCGTGCGGCACCGGCTCCCAGCCCCATGCGGGACCAGCAGATCCCGTGTGACCCTCGGGACCCGTGTGACGCGTGTTCTCGTTCTCACTCATGAGCTCAGTGCCCTCCCCAGGGCCCTCCGTGCCAGCACGGCCACCGTCCGCCGCAAATGCAGTACTGCGGGGGCCACCGGTTCCCCCTGGTCGGGTACGCACGCGGCCGCGACGTACTCGCCGAAGGCCTCCAGCGCCTCGGGGGCCAGACTGCGGTCCCCGTCCCAGTCGATCAGCGAAGCCACCCACTGCTCGGCTTCCAGCGGCCGCAGCGGCATCGGGGCGACCGCGCCGATCGCGCAGCGCACGCCCCGCCGCGCGGGATCCAGTACGAGCCCCACGGAGGCCACCGCGCGACCCGGCCCGGTACGGCCCGTGGCCTTCAGGAACACCTGCGGCGCGTGCAGCAACGGCACCCGCACGAAGCCGATCAGCTCTCCGGGGCGGAGCATCTCCCGCCCGGCGAGCAGGTGCGAGACCGGGATCTCGCGGCGCGATCCGCCGGGTCCGACGATGACGAGCACGGCCTCCAGCGCGGCCAGCACGGGCAGCGCGTCACCCGTCGGTGCGGCGGTGGCGATGTTGCCGCCCAGGGTGCCGGCGTTGCGGATCTGCGGGGGGCCCGCGGCGCGCGCGGCGGCGGCCAGCGCGGGGATCAGGGCGGCGAAGTCCGGCCGTCCCATCCTGGCGTGCGTGAGACCGGCGCCGAGCAGCGCGTGGCCGTCCTGGTACTGCCAGCCGCGGATCTCGTTGATCCGGCCGAGGCCCACGAGGGCGGCGGGCCGCAGGAGTCCGGCGTTGACGGCGGCCATGAGGTCGGTGCCGCCCGCCACGGGGACCGCGGCGGGCATGGCCGCGAGCGCCGCCACGGCCTCGTCGAGCGAGGCCGGCAGCGTCACGGACTGCGCCGCGTGCCCCGCCCGCGGGTCATTTCGGGGCCCTTGGGACGAATCCCGTGTCTGCGGTGTGTGCGGTGCGTGCGTGGTCAACCCAGCTGCCCCTTCCCGATGTCCCGGTCCCGGCGCTCACGCCTGTGTCCGCCGTACGGTACGTCCTCACCGCCGGGACGTGGCAACTCTGGCACATCTTCGGGAGCACCGGACGCGAGGGTCCACCGCCCCGCGCCCCACCCCCGCTCCACCTCCCGCCCCACCCCCGCGCCGCACCCCGGGACCCTGCCGCGGCGGCCCCGCCGCGGCTCATTCGGACGGGGGGCCTTCACACGTTCGGGGGCGCTCCCTCGATCGGACGTCCGAGCACTCCGGGCCTGCGCTGCCACGGCAACGGGCCGCCGGGCGGCCGGTAGTCGACCCCGAGCACGTCCAGCCGCCGGTAGTGCTCCGTCATGCGCGCCTCGAAGTCCGCGTAGTCCCGTTCCTCCGGCGCGGGCAGCTTCGACCACACCACTTCGGCGAAGGCCACGAGGCGCGGGAACACCTGGTAGTCGACGCGACCGCGGTTCTCCATCACCTCGGTCCACGCGTTGGCCTGCGCGCCCAGCACGTGGGCGGCGGCCTCTTCGGACAACTTCGGCGGTACCGGCTCGAACCGGTACACGTCCTCCAATGTGCGGACGTACCCGATCGGCATCGGCTCGTCCCCGCCGCCCGCCTGACGGTGGTCCAGGTACACCTGCTGCTCGGGGCACATCACCACGTCGTGGCCCGCCTCGGCGGCGGCGACGCCGCCCGCGTACCCGCGCCAGGAGGACACGGCCGCGCCGGGGGCGAGGCCACCCTCGAGGATCTCGTCCCAGCCGATGAGCCGGCGGCCGCGCTCGGCGAGCCAGCCGTCGAAGTGCCGGACGAACCAGGACTGCAGACCGTCCTCGCCGTCGACCCCCAGCTCCGCGATCCGCTCCTGCGCCACCGCGGAGGCCCTCCACTGCGCCTTGGGGCACTCGTCGCCGCCGATGTGCACGAAGGGCGAGACCTCGGCGGGGAACAGCTCAAGGAGCTCCTCGAAGACGCCCTCGTAGAACCGCAGGACGGCCTCGGTGGGCGCGAGGACGTTCTCGTTGATGCCCCAGTCGTCCCACACCTCCAGCGCGGCCGTGTCCACCACGTCGGTGTTCCCGAGCTCCGGGTACGCGGCGATCGCGGCCTGCGAGTGCCCCGGTACGTCGATCTCGGGCACCACCCGCACGTGCCGCTCGGCGGCGTACGCGACGATCTCGCGGATGTCGTCCTGGGTGTAGAACCCGCCGTGCGGGGTCTCGTTCCACAGCGGCGAGGCCCGGTGCCCCCACCGGCTGCGGGCCCGCCAGGCGCCGACCTCGGTGAGCTTCGGGTAGCGCCGGATCTGCACGCGCCAGCCCTGGTCGTCCGTCAGGTGCAGGTGCAGCACGTTGAGCTTGTGGGCGGCGAGCAGGTCGATGTGGCGCAGCACGCCGTCCTTGGGCGTGAAGTGCCGGGCGACGTCGAGCATCATCCCGCGCCAGCCGAAGCGCGGGCCGTCCGCGACCTCCCCGTACGGCAGCCGCCACACCGCCCCCGGCAGCGGCGCCCGCCGGTAGGCGTCGGGTCCGAGCAGCTGGCGCAGCGTCTGGGCCGCGTAGAAGAGGCCCGGGCGGTCGGCTCCCCGGAGGAGTACGAGGCCGGGCGTGACGTGGAGTTCGTAGGACTCGGCGCCCGCGGTCCGTGCGGTCTCCGGGCGCAGCTCGAGCCGGATCACCGTGCGTCCGCCGCCGGAGTCCCCCGGCACCGGGGCCGGCAGCGCCCAGCCGGTGGCCGCGCCGAGCTCCCGGCGCAGCCAGCGGGCCGTGCCCAGGGCTCCGGGCCCGGCGTCGAGCAGCGGGGCCGTGAGCTCGCAGGTGCCGGCGTCGGGCGGGAATCGCGCGTACCGCGGCTGCGGGATCAACTCGGGCATGGCCTCGACTCCTCCACCGTTGCAGCATGTGCAACGTACGTTTCACATGGCGCTTACGCGGCGACCCTAACCCGCCCTCCGGGCAAGGCAAAGGCCCCCGGGCGCACATCCGCGCACCGGGGGCCTTGGTCCTGCTCGGGGAGGGCCGGACTACTGGTCCTTGCCGCCCTTGTCCTTGTCCCCGCCGGGGCCCATGGACTCGTAGATCTCCTTGCACATGGGGCAGACCGGGTACTTCTTCGGGTCCCGGCCCGGCACCCAGACCTTGCCGCAGAGCGCGACGACGGGGGTGCCCCCGAGCGCGCTCTCCATGATCTTGTCCTTCTGGACGTAGTGGGCGAAGCGCTCGTGGTCGCCGTCACCGTGGGACACCTGCGGCGTCGGCTCTACGAGGGTCCCCGTACCAGTCCCGCGATCGGGTTCAAGAGTGCTCATGAATGCCAGGGTACCGATCCTCGCGCGCGAGGGTTCAGCGGCGGGGTCGGCCCGGCACCCGCCGGCACCCGGGGTCAGTTCAGCGAGGGGTCGTCCGGGTACGTGGCCACCATGGCCAGCTCGCTGCGCTGGCGCCGCAGCACGGCGCGCCACAGCCGTTCCGGATCCGGGAAGGAGACGTCCCCCGGCTCGGAATCGACGACGTACCAGGCGCCCACGCCCAGTTCCTCCTCCAGCTGCCCCGGACCCCAGCCCGAGTACCCGGCGAAGATGCGCAGACCGCCCAGGGCCGCCGCGAGGAGTTCCGGCGGGGCCTCCAGGTCCACCAGGCCGATCGCCCCGAACACCCGGCGCCACCCCAGCGGCCCCTCCTCGCCCGGGATCACCGCCAGCCCCAGCGCGGAGTCCAGCGCCACCGGGCCGCCCTGGAACACCACTCCCGGGGTTCCGGCCAGCGGGGCCCAGGGCAGCAGGACGTCGCCGACTCCCACCGGGGTGGGCCGGTTGAGGACCACGCCGAGCGAGCCCTGCTCGTCGTGGTCGAGCAGCAGCACCACCGCGCGGTCGAAATTCGGGTCCGCTAGGGCTGGGGTGGCCACGAGCAGCCGCCCTGTGAGGGAGGACACCTCGGTCATGGCCACATGATCCCGCACATTGGCCCGTGAGGGGGAGTGGACGTCACATTCGGACCGTACGCAGCTCAGGGCGCACTGCGGCAGCGGGGAGGGCGCACGGCCTCCCGGCCGGACCGCGGGCGGAAGGAGACGCTCCGCCACCTGGCGGGCACCCAGGGTGTTGTACCGAATTCATGACAGTCCTACGGCCCCGTCAGCCATACGAACAGGGGGGTCGTGCCCCTTACCCTTTTCACTGGCCCCCTGCCCACCCCTCTCCGGAACGCGAGATTCATGACCGGCATCAGTGACGATGTACTGCTTGTCCACGGCGGAACCCCGCTCGAGGGCGAGATCCGTGTCCGCGGCGCGAAGAACCTCGTACCCAAGGCCATGGTCGCGGCCCTGCTCGGCAGTGAGCCGAGCCGGCTGCGCAACGTCCCCGACATCCGTGACGTCCGGGTCGTGCGCGGGCTGCTCCAGCTGCACGGGGTGACCGTCCGCCCCGGCGACGAACCGGGCGAGCTCGTCCTCGACCCCACGTACGTCGAGAGCGCCAACGTGGCCGACATCGACGCCCACGCGGGCTCTTCGCGCATCCCGATCCTGTTCTGCGGCCCCCTGCTGCACCGCCTCGGCCACGCGTTCATCCCGGGCCTCGGCGGCTGCGACATCGGCGGCCGGCCGATCGACTTCCACTTCGACGTGCTGCGCCAGTTCGGCGCGACCATCGAGAAGCGCGAGGGCGGTCAGTACCTGGAGGCCCCGCAGCGGCTGCGCGGCTGCAAGATCCGCCTGCCCTACCCGTCGGTCGGCTCGACCGAGCAGGTGCTGCTGACGGCCGTCCTGGCCGAGGGCGTCACCGAGCTCAGCAACGCCGCCGTCGAGCCGGAGATCGAGGACCTCATCTGCGTACTGCAGAAGATGGGCGCGATCATCTCCGTCGACACCGACCGGACCATCCGGATCACCGGCGTGGACCGGCTGAGCGGCTACAACCACAAGGCGCTCCCGGACCGGCTCGAGGCCGCCTCCTGGGCGTCCGCGGCGCTGGCGACCGGCGGCAACATCTACGTGCGCGGCGCGCAGCAGCGTTCGATGATGACCTTCCTGAACACCTTCCGCCGGGTCGGCGGGGCGTTCGAGATCGACGACGACGGCATCCGCTTCTGGCACCCGGGCGGTCCGCTCAACGCCATCGCGCTGGAGACGGACGTCCACCCCGGCTTCCAGACCGACTGGCAGCAGCCGCTGGTCGTGGCGCTGACCCAGGCCACCGGCCTCTCGATCGTCCACGAGACGGTCTACGAGTCCCGCCTCGGCTTCACCTCCGCGCTCAACCAGATGGGCGCACACATCCAGCTCTACCGCGAGTGCCTGGGCGGCAGCGCCTGCCGCTTCGGCCAGCGCAACTTCCTGCACTCGGCCGTCGTCTCGGGGCCCACCAAGCTCCAGGGCGCCGACCTGGTCATCCCCGACCTGCGCGGCGGTTTCTCGTACCTGATCGCGGCGCTCGCCGCCGAGGGCACCTCGCGGGTCCACGGCATCGACCTGATCAACCGCGGCTACGAGAACTTCATGGACAAGCTCGTGGAGCTGGGCGCCAAGGTCGAGCTGCCGGGCGGCGACCTCGTCTGACCCGGGTCCGCCGGTCCCGGCCGCCGGTCCCGGCCGCCGGTCTCCGGTAGATCGGCACAGACCGACCCAGAACGCCCCCAGGGGCCCCGTACAGGGCCTCTGGGGGCGTTCTGGCTCCCGGGGGCCACCAGGGGTCCCGCAAGCGCCGAGAGGCGGCCACCCGGTGCCGGGTGGCCGCCTCTCGCGTACTACGTACTACTGCCGTCCCAAGGGTCTGTGCGGCCCTCGGCACAAGGGCGACTACTTGCCCTTGGCGGCTTCCTTGAGCTTGGAGCCCGCGGAGACCTTCACGCTGTAGCCGGCCGGGATCTGGATGGGGTCGCCGGTCTGCGGGTTGCGCGCGGTGCGAGCGGCACGGTGGGTGCGCTCGAAGGTCAGGAAGCCGGGGATGGTGACCTTCTCGTCGCCCTTGGCGACAATCTCGCCGACGGTCTCGGCGAGCGCGGCCAGAACGGCGTCGGCGTCCTTGCGGGTCACCTCGGCGCGCTCGGACAGAGCGGCCACCAGCTCACTGCGGTTCATGTTGTACTCCCGTGTTCAACGTGCCTTAGAGGCGTGAGATCGAAGCCGATGCTGCCAGGGCCCTAGGACAGTCCCCGGACCCGGGTCTGACGTCAGACCCTCTCGCCCGGTTACGCATCCTGCCCCCACCAGCGGCGGGAAAGCCAATCCGGCACCCGCCGGGGTCACACGAAAAGCGCCACAGTCACGCCGCGGTGACGCTCCGTCCGCACCAGAAGGGGTCCGGACGGAGTCCGCGGGCGCGGACCGCGTGCCACGCGGGCATCCCCGCAACCCTAGAGGCGCCCGTGTGACCTCGCATCCCGCGACGCGCCGGGGATCAGACGGAGGTGGGCGCCGTCACAGCGGCCGAGGCCGCCTTGCGGACGGCACCGGCGACCGCACCGGCGACCTTGTCGTTGAAGACCGACGGGATGATGTAGTTCGCGTTCAGCTCGTCCTCGCCGACCACGTCGGCCAGGGCGCTCGCGGCGGCCAGCATCATCTCGGTGTTCACGGTCCGCGACTGGGCGTCCAGCAGGCCGCGGAAGACACCCGGGAAGACCAGCACGTTGTTGATCTGGTTCGGGAAGTCGGAGCGGCCGGTGGCCACGACGGCGGCGGTCTGGCGGGCGATCGCCGGGTCCACCTCGGGGTCCGGGTTCGCGAGCGCGAACACGATCGCGCCGTCCGCCATGGCGGCCACGTCCTCGCCGCTGAGGACGTTCGGGGCCGAGACGCCGATGAAGACGTCGGCGCCGACCACGGCCTCCTTCAGGGTGCCCGTGTAGCCCTCGGGGTTGGTGTTGTCGGCGATCCAGCGCAGCGGCGAGTCCGCGGCCGCGTCGACGAGGTCGGGGCGGTCGCAGTGCACGACACCGTGGATGTCGGCGCTGACGGCGTTCTTGACGCCCGCCGCGAGGAGCAGCTTGAGGATGGCCGTACCGGCCGCACCGGCGCCCGACATGACCACCTTGACGTCGCCAACGGCCTTGCCCACCACGCGCAGCGCGTTGGTGAGGGCGGCGAGGACCACGATCGCGGTGCCGTGCTGGTCGTCGTGGAAGACGGGGATGTCCAGGGCCTCGCGCAGCCGGGCCTCGATCTCGAAGCAGCGCGGCGCGGAGATGTCCTCGAGGTTGATGCCGGCGAAGCCCGGGGCGATCGCCTTGACGATCGCGACGATTTCGTCGGAGTCCTGGGTGTCCAGGCAGATCGGCCACGCGTCGATGCCCGCGAAGCGCTTGAAGAGGGCCGCCTTGCCCTCCATGACGGGCAGTGCGGCCATCGGGCCGATGTTGCCGAGGCCCAGTACGGCGCTGCCGTCCGTCACGACTGCGACGGAGTTGCGCTTGATGGTGAGGCGGCGGGCGTCCTCGGGGTTCTCGGCGATCGCCATGCACACCCGGGCCACGCCCGGGGTGTAGATCATCGAGAGGTCGTCGCGGTTGCGGATGGGGTGCTTCGACTGCATCTCGATCTTGCCGCCGAGGTGCATCAGGAAGGTGCGGTCGGAGACCTTTCCGAGGCTGACGCCCTCGATCCCCCGCAGCTTCTCGACGATCTCGTCGGCGTGCGCCGTGGAGGTCGCGGCGATCGTGACGTCGATACGGAGCTTCTCGTGACCGGATGCGGTCACGTCGAGGCCGGTGACCGAGCCACCGGAGGACTCCACGGCGGTGGTGAGCTGGGAGACCGCGGTTCCGCTCGCGGGCACTTCCAGGCGGACCGTCATCGAGTACGAGACGCTGGGCGCCGTTGCCATGGCCGTGTTCCTCTTCTGTCCCTGGTTCTTCTGTACACACAGGGTCCAGCGCAGTACCGGCCGAGAACATGGCAGGTATGGCAGGACCTGTTGTCCGATCGTCCCACCTACCAGCCGGTACAAGGTAACCAGCTACAAATTTCGGAAAGACACTTCCACCATACGAGATAGACGGGGTCTTCGGAATGGGTGGCCCATACAAAAAGGTCCGCGCCCTCCACTGGGTGGAGGGCGCGGACCTGGTGATTCATACGTCTATGACACCGACCCGCCATGCTCGCCTCGCGGCAAGTGGTCGCTCTAGGCGACGAAGGTTGGGCCCGGGGGCTTGGATCGAGTCGGTGCCGTACCCAGGCTAACAAAGGTTCGCCCGAAGTGATCCCCCTCCCGGATACCGGTTGTGCGGACCACGCCCCTGGCCGCCGCCCATCCGGCCCTACGGCCTCAGCAGCGTCGCGACGCCCTCCGCGTCCGGGGCGTCCCGGCCGGTCGAGATCACCGTCAGCTGCTGCGTCGCACGGGTCAGGGCCACGTAGAGCACCCGCAGACCCGCCGCGGACTCGTCCGCGATCTCGGCCGGGGAGACCACCACCGTGGCGTCGTACTCCAGCCCCTTGGCCTCCAGGCTGCCGAGCGCGACCGCCCGCTCCCCCAGGTCCGCCAGCCAGCCCGCGGCCTCCGCGCGCCGGTCCATGGCCACGACCACGCCCACCGTGCCGTCCACCTGACCCAGCAGCCGCCGGGTCTCCTCCCGGACGCTCTCGCGCAGATCGCCGGCCGCCGCCGTGAAGCGCGGCTCCAGACCCGTGGAGCGCACCGCCGTCGGCGGCTCCATGCCCGGGGCCGCCAGCTTCAGCACCCGGGACGCGACCTCCGCGACCTCGGCCGGGTTGCGGTAGTTCACCGTCAGGGTGAACCGGCGCCGCGGCCGCGAGCCCAGCGCCTCGTCCCGCGCGGCTGCCGCCTCCTCCGGATCGGTCCACGAGGACTGCGCCGGGTCACCGACCACCGTCCAGGTGCCCATCCGGCCCCGGCGACCGACCATCCGCCACTGCATCGGCGTCAGGTCCTGCGCCTCGTCGACGATGACGTGCGCGTACTCGGTGCGCTCCGCCGCGAGCCGCTCGGCCCGCTCCCACTGGGTCTCCTCGCGGGTCGGCATCAGCTCCTCCAGCCCGCTCAGCTGGTCCAGCGGGTCCATCTCCCGCTTCCGCTTGGGCCGTGCGGGCGCGCCGAGCAGCTGGTGGAGCTCGTCGAGCAGCGCCACGTCGTGCACCGACAGGGGGCCCTTGCCGTCCGGGCCCACCCGGCGCAGGGAGCGCGCCAGCTGCCGGGTCTCGCGCGGGTTCAGGTCCCGGCGCGACCAGCGGCCCAGGCGCCGCTCGTCGGCCATGGAGGCCAGTACGGCGCGCGGGGTCAGCTCGGGCCACCAGGCGTTCAGGAACTCGATGAACACGTCCTCCGTCGAGATGTCCTCGTCGAAGGCCGAGCGGAGCTCCGCGGCGAGCTCCGGGTCGCTGTGCCGGCCGGCCCCGCCGGACTTGGAGTACAGCGCGTCCAGCAGGAGCTTGCGGGCGCGCGGGCGCAGCAGGTTGACCGGGGTGGTGCCCGACAGGACGTTCTGCCGGATCCGGTCGAGGTCGGCCGCCTCCAGCTCCTGGCGGCGCCCGAAGGCCACCACGCGCAGCCGGTCGGGCGCGGGGGTCCCGCCGGGACCGCCGAACTCCAGGGCCCCGCGCACGGCCTTGCGCAGCACCTTCAGCATCCGGGACGAGCCCTTGATCCTGGCCGTGCCCGGGTCGTCGTACGTGGTCGCCTCGGCGCCGTCGACCAGCGAGCCGAGCGCCCGGATGGCGACCTGGCCCTCCTCGCCGAGGGAGGGCAGGACGCCCTCGGTGTAGGCGACCAGCAGCGGGGTCGGGGAGACGATGAGGATGCCGCCGGAGTAGCGCCGCCGGTCCTGGTAGAGCAGGTAGGCGGCGCGGTGCAGGGCCACGGCGGTCTTGCCGGTGCCCGGTCCGCCGGCCACCTCGGCGACCGAGGCGGCGGGCGCCCGGATGACGAGGTCCTGCTCGGCCTGGATGGAGGAGACGATGTCGCGCATCGAGTGCGTACGGGCCCGCCCGAGGGCGGCCATCAGCGCGCCGTCGCCGATCGCGGGCAGCTCCTTCCCGTCGAGGAAGGCGGTGACCTCGGGACGCATCAGGTCGTCCTCGACGCCGAGCACCTTGCGGCCCTTGGAGCGGATCACGCGCCGGCGCACGACGCGGCCGGGGTCCTTGGGCGTGGAGCGGTAGAACGGCGCGGCCGCCGGGGCGCGCCAGTCGATGACGAGCGGCGCGTAGTCGGAGTCGAGGACTCCGATGCGGCCGATGTGGAGCGTCTCGGCGATGTCGGCCGTGAGGTCGGCGCGGATCGCGTCGTCGGCGGGATCGACGGAGGTGAAGGCGCCGTCCGGGCCGCGTTCCCCGTCCTTGCCGAGGACCAGGTCGACGCGGCCGAACAGGAAGTCCTCGAACTCGTTGTTGAGACGGTTGAGGTGGATCCCCGCGCGGAAGACCTGGGCGTCCCGCTCGGCGAGCGCGCCGGGCGTGCCGACCTGGCCACGCTTGGCGGCGTCGTTCATCAGGAACTCCGCCTCGTGGATCTTCTCCTCAAGGCGTCGGTACACATGATCGAGATGCGTCTGCTCGGCCGCGATCTCCCGATCGCGGACGGAATCCGCCGTGCTGTCGACAGCGGCATTCTGCGCGGCCACCAAGGCCCCTTTCGGTCGTGCATGGGCAGCCGTCAACCGTACGCGAACGGACCCCCGCGCGCACGCCCGTTCCGGGACGGCTCGCGGATCAGGACGAAGATCACGCCCGGCGGGCGACGCCGTGGGCTCCCGCGGCGGGCGCGCGTGGCGGGCGCACGGTGGGCGCGCGGCGGGCGCGCGGCTCTAACCTGGCCGCGACCCGAGCACGCGCCGCCGGTGACGGGCCACGCGTTCGCGGTTCCCGCAGAGCTCGCTGGAGCACCAGCGGCGCCGGTGCCCGCGCGAGGTGTCGAGGTAGACCCGGTCGCAGCCGTCCCCCTCGCAGGCCCGCAGCAGCGCCCGGTCGCCGGGATCGGTGAGCAGTTCGACGGCGTCCCGGGCCACAGCGGCGAGCAGCCCGGCGCATTCGACACCGCCGCACAACTCCCGTACGAGGTGCCCTTCTTGATCCTGTACGGCACACAGTCCCGGGGGTGGACCGGCGGCCGCCGCGTTGACCCGGGCCAGCGGGGCCTGCGGCGGCTCGGCTCCGGCGAGCTCGGCCCGTACGAGGCTCTCGACGTCGGCGCGCAGCGCCCTGAAGGCCTGCACCCAGTCGGCGCCCACGCGGGCGAGCGGCGTCCGGTCGGGCACCAGCCCGGCTCCGGCGAGCCACAGCCGCAGCTCGTCCCCGTCGCGGATCCCCTCGGCGGTGTTCCCGTGGGACCCGAAGGTGGCCACCAGGTCCAGACAGACCCGCCCGGAGTCGAACCACATGCCCGTCACCGCCTCACTCTTGGGGCGCACCCCCAGAGTGCCCGTGCCGGAGCCCCACCGGAACCCCGCAGACACCGCTTTCCCAGGCCGGATGTATGGAACATCCGCTAACTTTGTATGAAGCCTATGTTCCATCCCTTGGGAGGGGCCCATGTCAGCCACCCAGATCGATCTCGACGACGAGGCCCTTGCCGAGGCCATGCAGCTGTCGGGCGCCCGGACGAAGAAGGAGACGGTGAACCTCGCGCTGCGCGAGTACGTCGAGCGCCGCCGTCGCACCGAGGCCCGGATCCGCCACTTCCAGGAGGCCCAGGAGTGGGACGAAGAGAGCTTCTGGCGTCAGCACTCCGCGGAGAAGGGCATCGCCTGACGTGCTCCGCTACCTGATCGACTCGACCGCCGTCTGGCGCCTGCAGCGCGACCGGAATCTCAATGAGGCATGGGCACACGAGATCGACGAGGGCAACGTCGGCTCCTGCCGCCCCCAGCGCACGGAGTTCCGCAGGCCCGCCCGGAATCTCGACGAGTACGAGGCCATGACGGACATGCTGGCCGACCTGCATCCGGAGGTCCCCGTCCCCAAGAACGCCTGGCAGTGGATCGAGACCGCGCAGTACCGCCTGGCCCAGCGCGGCCGCCACCAGAGCCTGTCCGTCGTGGACTGGCTCATCTGCGCCACGGCGGCCCATCACGGGCTGGTCGTCCTCCACGACGACAAGGACTTCGCCGCCGCGGCGGGCCTGCTCCCGGAGGTGCGGGAGCACAACGTGCACCGGGTGCCCCGCTGACCCGGACCGCTCAGTCCGCTCAGTCCGCGCAGGCGCCCGCGTCCAGCGACAGCCGGTAGCCGCGCTTGACGACGGTCTGGATCAGGTTCGGCGCGCCCAGGGCCACGCGCAGGCGGGCCATCGCCGTTTCCACCGCGTGCTCGTCGCGGCCCGCGCCCGGCAGGGTGCGCAGGAGTTCGGAGCGGGCCACCACCCAGCCCGGGCGGCGGGACAGGGCCCGCAGCAGGGCCATGCCGGCCGGCGGGACCGGGCGCAGCTCGGCGTCGACCAGGACCGCGTGGCCGCGCAGCTCCAGGCGGTGTCCGGCCACCGGGAGCACCCGGGCCCGGCCCGGGAGCTCCTGGCACAGGAGCTGGACGAGGGGGCCGAGCCGGAAGCGTTCGGGCTGCACCGTGGCCACCCCCTCCGCCTGCAGCGGCAGGGCCGTCACCGGTCCCACGCACGCGGAGAGCACCGACCCGCCGGTCAGCGCCCCGACCACGGATTCCCGTACGCCCCGCTCCCCCGCCCGCGACAGCAGTGAGGCCGCCGCCGGCGCGGAGGTGAAGCTCACCGCGTCGACCCCGCCGGCGGCCACCGCGTCGATCAGCCGGTCCAGCGGCCCGAGGTCCTCCGGCGCCATCCACCGGTACACCGGTACGCCGACCACCTCGGCCCCGCCCGCCCGCAGCGCCTCGATGAACCCGGGCAGCGGCTCCCCGTGCAGCTGGAGGGCGATGCGCCGGCCGGCCACCCCGGCCGTCAGCAGCCGGTCCAGCACCTCGGCGAGCGATTCCGACCCCGGGGACCAGGTCTCCACGAGCCCGGCGGCCCGGATCGCGCCCTTGACCTTGGGTCCGCGCGCCAGCAGTTCCGTCTCCCGCAGCCGCCCGAGCAGTTCCTCGCCGAGCCCCCACCCGTCCGCGGCCTCGATCCAGCCGCGGAAGCCGATGGCGGTGGTGGCCACCACCACGTCGGGCGCGCAGGCGATCAGCTCCTTGGTCGCGGACAGCAGTTCGGTGTCGTCGGCGAGCGGCACGATCCGCAGGGCGGGCGCGTGCAGCACGGTGGCCCCGCGACGGCGCAGCAGGGCGATGAGTTCATCGGCCCGCCGGGCCGCGGTGACCCCGACGGTGAATCCGGCGAGCGGGCCGGCCGGCGGACCGGTGTGGGTGTCGTGCATGGTGACCTGCCTCGCGCAGTGGTCGGGTCCGGCGTCGGTCCGGGACCGGGTCCGGCACCGGGACCGGGACCGGGATCGCTCTCGCACTCACTGGCTCAACGGAAGTGCGCGTGGACCGAGCCTGCCCTGGGGGCGTATCAGGCTCGGTTCACGCGTATTTCGGTGCCGTTAACCGGCGTCCGGCCCCCGTTACACCGAGGTGAGCTGCGGTTTCACCGCCACCCCGGCCACCGGGGCCGTCACCCGGGCGGGCCGGCGAAGGTATACCGCCCACGTGACGCCGCACGCCAGCGCGTAGAAGCCGAGGAAGGTCACGAAGGCCCCCGTGCCCGAGCCGGAGCTGAGGAAGGCCCCCCGGAAGACCAGGTTGATGCCGAGTCCGCCGAGCGCGCCGACCGCGCCGATGAGTCCCATGGAGGCCCCGGACAGCCGCCGCCCGTAGGCGGCCGCCTCCTCCCCGCTCATGCCGCGGGCCAGCGCCTTCGCCTGGAAGATCCCGGGGATCATCTTGTAGGTGGAGCCGTTGCCGAGCCCGCTGAGGACGAACAGCGCCACGAAACCGACCAGGAACACCGGCAGGGACTCCCGTACCGAGGCCAGGATCACCACCCCGGTCGCCGCCGCCATGGCCACGAACGTGCCCAGCGTGATCCGCGCCCCGCCGAAGCGGTCCGCGAGGGCCCCGCCGACCGGCCGGATCAGCGAGCCGAGCAGCGGCCCGATGAAGGTGAGCGAGGCCGCCTGGAGCGGGGTGCGGCCGAACTGCGTCTGCAGCACCAGCCCGAAGGCGAAGCTGTAGCCGATGAAGGAGCCGAAGGTGCCGACGTAGAGGAACGCCATGATCCAGGTGTGGGCGTCGCGGGCCGCTTCGCGCACGGCCCCGGTGTCGTTGCGCACCGGCGCCAGGTTGTCCATCCGCAGCGCGGCGAGGGCCGCGGCGATCACGATCAGCGGGATGTAGGCGCCGAGCAGCAGCCGGGGGTGGCCGGCCCCCGCCGTGCCGATGACCAGCAGGGCGGCGAGCTGGACGACGGGGACGCCGATGTTGCCGCCGCCCGCGTTGAGGCCGAGCGCCCAGCCCTTCTTGCGCAGCGGGAAGAAGGCGTTGATGTTCGTCATGGAGGAGGCGAAGTTCCCGCCGCCGACCCCGGTCAGCGCGGCCACCAGCAGGAAGGTGCCGTACGAGGTCCCGGGCTCCATCACCAGCCAGGCGACGACGGTCGGCGCGAGCAGCAGCAGGGCGCTGAAGACGGTCCAGTTGCGGCCGCCGAAGCGGGCCACGGCGAAGGTGTAGGGGACGCGGACGAGGGCGCCCACGCAGGTGGCGGTGGCGATGAGGAAGAACTTCCCGGCGGGGTCGATCCCGTACTTCGGGCCCATGAAGAGCACCATCACCGACCACAGGGACCAGATCGAGAACCCGATGTGCTCGGAGAGCACGGAGTAGACCAGATTGCGGCGGGCGGTCTTCTCCCCCGTCTCCCTCCAGAAGGTCTCGTCCTCGGGGTCCCACCGCTCGATCCAGCGGCCCCCCTTGCGCGGTGCGGTCGTACTGGTCATCACACGCCTCCACAGCTGCTGCGATCACGTCGCGCCCGTCGCGTTGCGCACGCTCGTCGTCGCGTTGCCACGCTCGTCGTCGTCGCGTTGCCCACGCTCGTCGCGTTCGTCGCGACCGGTCCGTGGTGAAGACCGTAGGAACGGCTCGTTTCGGCCCCGGTCCCCGCCGGATGACCGCCGGGAAACCTTGCACTCACCCGGCGGCGGGGCCGGGTGTGAGCGCGGGCAGCCAGCTGTCCGGAGGCACTTCCAGCCAGCCGCGTTCGGCGGCGAGGCCCGTGGCGGCGGCGAGCAGCGCGTCGAGCCCGGGGTGGACCAGTCCCTCGCGCCACACCATGGCGAGCGGCGACAGCGGCACCGGGGCGGTCAGCGGGCGTTTGACGCAGCCGGGCAGATCGGTGAAGTCCACGGTGGCCAGGACCGGGTTCCCGGTCCTGGCCATGACCCGGCGGAACTCGTCCTTGCCCACCGCCACCGGCGCGGGCGGCGCGGGCGTGATCCCCCGCCCGGCGAACAGCTCGCGCGCCAGCCCCGTCCACTCCAGGGTCCGCGGGTTCCCGGCCCCGGCGTACACGGTCTCCCCGGCGAGCGCGGCCAGCGGTACGTGTTCCCGCGCGGCCAGCGCGTGCCCGTCGGGCAGCACCACGGCGAGCGGCTCGTACCGTACGGGCATCCGCGCGAGCCGGGCCCGCAGCGCCGGGTCGAGGCCGTCGGCGTACCCGAAGGAGACGTCGAGGCGGCCGGCGGCGATCTCGGCGGCGGCATGGGTGAGCCCGGACTCGAAGCGGGCCATCAGCTCGCAGTCGGGGGCCAGTTCCCGGGCCCGGTCCAGGACAGTGCGGGCGGTGCCGGGTCCGTCGGTGTTGAGGTCGACGAGCAGCGGCCGGGGGGCCGCCCCGACGGCGAACGCGGCGGCCAGCTCCTCGTGCGCCCGCAGGACGCCCCGGGCCAGGGGCAGCAGCCGCTCCCCGTCGGCGGTCAGCTCTACGGCGCGGGTGGTGCGGGCGAACAGGGCGGCGCCCAGCTCCTGTTCGAGTCGGCGCACGTCCCGGCTCAGGGCCTGCTGGGCCACGTACAGCCGGGCGGCGGCGCGGGTGAAGTGCAGTTCCTCGGCCACGGCGAGGAAGGCGCGCAGCAGGCGGGGGTCCACGTCTCGGGGCATCACCCGCGGAGACTAACAACAGGAAGCGGTGAATCCGCCGCGAACAGGTGTTGGACCCCCGGCACCCCCCGCCGGGAGCCTTGCCCCATGCCCACCGACGCCGCTCCCGCGCCTGCGCCTGCGCCTGCTCCCGCCGCTCCCGCGCCTGCTCCCGCTCCCGCCGCGCCCGCCGCCACCCCCGCGCCCGTGCCCGACCGGCCGTCCGGGCCGCTGATGGCCGTCACCGGCAGCACGCTGGTCCTCGCGGCCGCCCCGGCGCGGCCGCAGGGCCTGCCGAGCGCCACCCGTTCGGGCCGTGCAGCCCGTGCAGCCCTTACAGCCCGTGCAGCCCGTACGGCCCGGCCTGCCGGCCCCTACCGCCGGCTCTTCGCCCTCCCCGGCACCCGCGGCTTCACCACCGGGAACCTCATCGCCCGGCTCCCCATGGGCATGTTCGGAATCAGCGCCGTCATGATGATCGCCGGTCAGCGCGGCTCGTACGCCCTCGCCGGCGCGGTCGTGGCGGCCGGCCTGGCCGCCACAGCCCTCGTGGCGCCCCTCACGGCCCGGCTGGTGGACCGGCACGGGCAGGCCCGGGTCGCCGTACCCGCCACCCTGATCGCGGTCCTCGGCTCGCTCTCCCTCGTGGCGTGCGTCCGCGGCGAGGCCCCCGCGTGGACCCTCTTCGCCTCCTACGCCGCCACCGCCTCCACCCCCAACATCGGCGGCATGTCCCGGGCCCGCTGGACGCACCTGCTGAAGGGCGAACCCGCCGCGCACCACACCGCGATGTCCTTCGAGCAGGCCGCCGACGAGCTGGCGTACATGCTCGGGCCGGTGGTCGCCGCCTTCCTGTGCACCGCCGCCTTCCCGGAGGCGGGCACCCTGGCCGGGGCCGTACTGCTCCTGACCGGGATGCTGGTCTTCACCGCCCACCGGGCGACGGAGCCCCCACCGGCGGCCGGGGTCCGGGGGCCCTCCCCGCTCCGCGCCCTGGGCGGGCTCCTGCCGCTCTTCTTCGTCCTCGGCACGATGTTCGGCTCGCTGGAGATCACCTCCGTCGCCCACCTCGGCGCCCACGGCCTCGGCGCGCTCTCGGGCCCGGTCCTCGCCCTCCAGGCGGCGGGCTCCTGCGCGGCCGGCCTGCTCTACGGAACGCTGCGCCCGCGCGGACTGCCCGTCTGCCTGGCCGCCCTGGCCTGCGCCATGGCACTGCCCTGGGCGGCGGCGGCCACGGGCGCGGTCCCCGCCCTCGCCGCGGCCCTGCTGCTGGCCGGCATGGCCACGGCCCCGGTGATGGTCACCGCGATGTCCCGGATCCACGCCGTGACCCCGCCGGGCCGCCTCAACGAGGGGATGACCCTCGCCGTCACCGCCATCTTCGCGGGCATCGCGGCCGGCTCCGCGAGCGCCGGCGCCGCCGTCGACCACCTGGGCACCACCGCCCCGTACGCCCTCCCGGCCGCGGCGGCCCTGCTGGCCCTCCTCCTGGGCACCTCGACACCGGCCACCCGCACCAACTGACACCCCACCAGATCACACCCCGGCCGGCGCTACCCGTACGGCGTCATGCCCCAGGGCCGCGAGTTCTGTTGCCAGCCTCTCGACCTCCGCGACCACACCAGGGGGCAAGCCCATGGTGTGGTGAGTGGGATCTTCGGTGTTGTAGTCCCAGCGCCAGTCGGTCACAGGCCCGCCTCGGCCTCCGCCGCCCGGAGGATCTGCTGGATCTCCGCGAGCGCATCCGAGGGGTCGTCCTGCCCGGCGTCGATCAGCAGCTCCAGGGCGCGGAGGCGGGCCGCACGGGCTGGGTGGCGGGCGACGGCCACGTTGATGGCCCAGATGTGGATGAAGGCGCGCAGGGGGGCGAGGCTCTGGGTCTGCTGCGCGTTCGTCGCGGCCTCCGCGAGGTGTTCGTCGAAGGCGTGGACGCGCGAGGGAACGATCCGCGTGATGGCATTCCGTATCGCGGCAACAGTGAGCTCCGGCATGGGGATCAACGGCCCGCCGGCGGGAATCGGCGCGCTCACGTGTCCTCCCGGGGCCTGCGGGCCACTCGAGCCCTCACCGTACCGCCCGCGGACCGGAGCACGCCGGGGGCGGCATGACAAAGGCCCCGCAGCCTGATGGCCGCGGGGCCTTTACCCAACATGGGGGTTGTGGAGATGGCGGGAATCGAACCCGCGTCCAACGGTGCAGAAGTAGGGCTTCTCCGAGCGCATTCCGCTGCGCTTTTCTCGGCCCCGGAGATCACACGGACAAGTCTCCGACGGGCTCAGTCACTGTTTGATTTCCCTCTATCCCCCGTGACCGGAGTTAGAGGTTTAGATCCCTAATTGACGCCAGGATCCGGACCGGGACCACTTCCGGGCTGACGCTCCTCACAGAGGCTTCAGCTCACTGTTATTAGGCAGCGAGGGTGAAGCGGGAGTTATCGCTCTTGGAGTTGGCGATTATTGTTTGCGACATATGGTTAACGAGATCATTGCCGCTTCCTCGGCTCGCTTCCCCTACATCGACATCCGCTGTCGAAACCGATCATCCCCATGTTTCACGCTATTGAGTTATGTACTGCTGTTGCACTGCTGCTGTGTACCGCTCAACCAGCGCCACCCGCGAACGTGTGGTGCTGACGCCATCCTACGCGACGTGGACCACACTCTGCCAGGAGATTAAAGCTGGCCGCGTTCCTTCCGCTTCACGGCCGAGATCACCCGGTTCGTCTCGCGCGTGTCCTGCTTCTCCCGCAGGGCCTGCCGCTTGTCGTACTCCTTCTTGCCCTTCGCCAGCGCGATCTCGATCTTCGCCCGGCCGTCCTTGAAGTACAGGGAGAGCGGCACGATCGTGTTGCCCGTCTCCCCGGTCTTCGACTCCAGCTTGTCGATCTCCTCGCGGTGCAGGAGGAGCTTGCGCTTGCGCCGGGCGCTGTGGTTGGTCCACGTGCCCTGGCTGTACTCCGGCACGTGGACGTTGTACAGCCAGGCCTCGCCGCTCTCCACCGAGACGAAGCCGTCCACCAGCGAGGCCCGGCCCTGACGCAGGGACTTGACCTCGGTACCCGTGAGCACGAGACCGCACTCGTAGGTGTCGATGATCGTGTAGTCGTGCCGCGCCTTCTTGTTCTGGGCGATCAGCTTGCGCCCTGTTTCCTTAGCCATAGTGCGGTCATTTTCGCACTACGGACCCACCCCGATGCCACTCAATACCGTGCGGGCCCGTTCCTCGACCCCGTCCGCCGCCGCCAGGTCCGGGGTGATGCCCCCGCCGTCCAGGCTGCGGCCCGCCGGGGTGCGGTACGTGCCGACCGTCAGCTCCGCCACCGATCCGTCCGGGAGCTCCGTCGGCATCTGCACCGAGCCCTTGCCGAAGGTGCGGGTGCCCACCGCCACCGCGCGGCCGCGGTCCTGGAGGGCGCCGGTCACCAGCTCGGCCGCACTCATGGTGCCGCCGTCGATCAGTGCCACCAGCGGCCTGGCCGTGTCGCCGCCCGGAGCGGCGTAGAGGGCGCGCTGGGCGCCCCGTACGTCGTACGTCGCCACCAGCCCGCCGTCCAGGAACGCGGAGGCGGCCGTGACCGCCTCGGCGACCAGACCGCCCGTGTTGCCGCGCAGGTCGAGCATGACCCCGCCGCCGGGCGGGGCCGCGCGGACCGCTGAGCGGACCCGCTCGCCGGAGCCCTTGGTGAAGGAGGCGACCTTGATGACCGTGATGCCGCCGGGCAGTTCCCGTACGGTCACGGGATCGCTGCGCAGCTCCTCGCGCCGCACCGTCTCGGTGAGATCGGTGCCGCCGCGGGTCAGGTTCAGCACCACGGGGGTGCCGGCCGCGCCGCGCAGCAGGGCCACCACCTCGGTGACCCGCAGCCCGGTCACGCCCTGTCCGTCGATGCTCAGCAGCCGGTCCCCGGCGCGCAGCCCGGCCCGGGCGGCGGGGCCGCCGGGCTGGACCCGGTCGATCTCGATGCGGCCGTCGCGCAGCCGCCCGGCCCACAGGCCCACGCCGGTCCAGTGACCGTCCAGGTCGTCGGCGAACGCCTCGTACTCGCTGTGGTCGTAGACCGTGCCCCAGCGGTCCCCGCTGCGGCTGACGACCTCCTGGGCCGCCGATTTGGCGGACTTGCCCTCGGCCACGGCCTCGGCGGCCGCACGGGCCACCGCCTCCCGGTCGGCCGTGCCCGCTTCGCGGGGCGCCCTCGCGTACGGTCCGGGCGCGGAGGGCCCCTTACGCGCCAGGAGGGCGGAGGCGCCGGCGGATCCGGCGGGTCCGGCGGAGCCTGCGGATCCGGCACCGCCGGGGTCCCAGCTGCCGGTGCACGCTCCGGCGCCGACGGCCGCGAGGAAGACCAACGTCAAGACGGCCCCGCGACTGAGGTCGCGGGGCCGGAGACAGGAGGCGGGGATACGCGGCAGGCGCAGCATGGCGCCGAGTCTAGGACAAGCCCCGCCGCGGTACGGATGGTTGGCCGTACCGCTCACGGGGCGCTTGTCACACCTTCAGGTACTTGCGCAACGCGATGAAGGCGGCCAGCGAGGGCATCAGCACACCGATGACCAGCACCAGCGGCAGCTTGGTCAGGACCGAGTCCCAGCCGATGAAGTTGATCAGCTCCATCTTGTCGCGCAGTGCGGCGCCGTGGTCGATCACGAAGTACTGGCCGGCGCCCAGCATGCCGCAGGCGAGCAGGGCCCCGATGAGGCCGGCGAAGGCGGCCTCCATGATGAACGGCACCTGGATGTAGAAGCTGGACGCGCCCACCAGCCGCATGATGCCGGTCTCGCGCCGCCGGCTGAAGGCGGAGACGCGCACCGTGTTGACGATCAGCAGCAGTGCCACGATCAGCATGATCAGCATGATGCCGAGGGCGGCCCAGTTGAGGTAGCCGAGGAGCCGGAAGAGGTTGTCCAGCACGGTGCGCTGGTCCTCGACCGACTGGACGCCGTCACGCCCGGAGAAGGAGGTCGTGATGACCTTGTACTTCTCCGGCTGCTTGAGCTTCACCCGGAAGGACTCGGGCATCTGGTCCGGGGTGATGGAGGCGGCCAGGGCGGTGTGCCCGAACTGCTCCTTGTAGTGCTTGAAGGCCTCGTCGGAGGACTCGTACGAGACGCTCTCGACGAGGTCCATGCCCTTGAGTTCCTTCTCCAGGGCCTGCTTCTGCTCCGGCGTCACCGCCCCCTTGGAGCAGGACGCGCCGTTGGTGGCCTCGGCGTCGCTCTTGTTGCACAGGTAGATCGAGACATTGACCTTGTCGTACCAGTAGCCCTTCATCTTGCTCACCTGGTCGCGCATGAGCAGGGAGCCGCCGAACAGGGCCAGCGACAGGGATACGGAAATGATGACCGCGAAGGTCATGGTCAGATTGCGGCGGAGACCGACCCCGATCTCCGACATGACGAACTGGGCGCGCATCGCGTCTCAGGGGCCTTTCAGTGCTGGTAGCCGTAGACGCCGCGCGACTGGTCGCGGACGAGACGGCCCTGCTCGAGTTCGATGACGCGCTTGCGCATCTGGTCGACGATCTGCTGGTCGTGGGTCGCCATGATCACGGTGGTGCCGGTCCGGTTGATCCGGTCCAGCAGCTTCATGATCCCGACGGAGGTCTGGGGGTCCAGGTTGCCGGTCGGTTCGTCCGCGATCAGCAGCGCCGGCCGGTTGACGAAGGCACGGGCGATGGCCACGCGCTGCTGCTCGCCACCGGAGAGCTCGCCGGGCATCCGGTCCTCCTTGCCGCCGAGGCCGACGAGCTCGAGGACCTGGGGAACGGCCTTCTTGATCTCGCCGCGGGGCCTGCCGATGACCTCCTGGGCGAAGGCCACGTTGTCGGCCACGGACTTGTTGGGCAGGAGCCGGAAGTCCTGGAAGACGGTCCCCAGCTGGCGCCGCATGTGCGGAACCTTCCAGTTGGAGAGTCTGGCGAGGTCCTTGCCCAGCACGTGCACCTGGCCGTGGCTCGCCCGCTCCTCACGCAGGATGAGCCGCATGAAGGTGGACTTGCCGGAGCCGGAGGAGCCGACCAGGAAGACGAACTCGCCCTTCGCGATGTCCAGGGAGACATCTCTGAGTGCGGGACGGCTCTGCTTCGGGTAGGACTTGGAGACGTTGTCGAATCGGATCACGGGTGCACCACGGTCGCCGGGAGTAGGTGTGCGTGACCATACGCGAACAGGCGCGAGGTGTGGGCCCGGCGTCCGGAGTTGCCCCGATATATCCCCTGGTCCGGAGGTGCCCGACCGCGTTTGCCCGGACGGGCCGCGCCGAATGCCGCCGGAGCTGGCACAGTGGTAGGGGAACCGACCGGTTCCCGCTGCCGTTGTAACCGAGGGGACGAAAGGAGGAGCGCATGACATATGACCGGCTCGTGTGCGCGAACTGCGCCGCACCCGTCAGCCAGGGCCGCTGCCCTGTGTGCCGGGCGAACCGACAGCGCCTCCAGCAGGAGGGCCCCTTTTCCGGCGGCCTGAATCCGGTGGCGCTCATCGCGCTGCTGGTGATCCTGGTGGCCGCACTGGCCCTGGTGGCTCAGCAGACGGCGTAGCTCCTCAGCCGCCACGTCCCGATCAGACGCACAGCGCGAGGGCCCGGACACCGATCGGTGTCCGGGCCCTCGTTGCTGGTCAAGCGCTCCTGAAGCGCCGCCGGAGCGCTGCCGGAGTCCTTACGCGGTCTGCTCCTGCTGCTTGCGCCAGCGGATCCCGGCCTCCAGGAAGCCGTCGATCTCGCCGTCGAGCACCGCCTGCGGGTTGCCGACCTCGAACTCCGTCCGGAGGTCCTTGACCATCTGGTACGGGTGCAGGACGTAGGAGCGCATCTGGTTGCCCCAGGAGCTTCCGCCGTCCTTGAGGGCGTCCATCTTGTCCTTCTCCTCCTGGCGTCGCCGCTCGAGCAGCTTGGCCTGGAGGACGTTCATCGCGCTGGCCTTGTTCTGGATCTGCGAGCGCTCGTTCTGGCAGGAGACCACGATGCCGGTCGGCAGGTGCGTGATGCGCACCGCCGAGTCGGTGGTGTTGACGCCCTGCCCGCCGGGACCGGAGGCGCGGTACACGTCGACGCGCAGCTCGGCCTCGTCGATCTCCACGTGGTCGCTGGTCTCGACGACCGGGAGCACCTCGACGCCCGCGAAGGAGGTCTGGCGCCGGCCCTGGTTGTCGAAGGGCGAGATCCGGACCAGGCGGTGGGTGCCCTGCTCGACGGAGAGGGTGCCGTAGGCGTACGGGGCCTTGACCACGAAGGTGGTCGACTTGATGCCGGCCTCTTCCGCGTACGAGGTCTCGTAGATCTCGGTCGGGTAGCCGTGGCGCTCGGCCCAGCGCAGGTACATGCGCTGCAGGCGCTCGGCGAAGTCGGAGGCGTCCACGCCACCGGCCTCGGCGCGGATGTTGACCAGCGCCTCGCGCTCGGCGTACTCGCCGGAGAGCAGGGTGCGGACCTCCATCTCGTCCAGCGCCTTGCGTACGGAGACCAGCTCGGTCTCCGCCTCCGCGAGGGTGTCCGCGTCGTCCATCTCCTGGGCGAGCTCGAACAGCACCGAGAGGTCGTCGATGCGCCCGCGCAGGTTCTCGGTCTTGCGGACCTCCGCCTGGAGGTGCGAAAGCTTGCTCGTGATCTTCTGAGCGGCATCCGGGTCGTCCCACAGGGACGGCGCGGCGGCCTGCTCCTCGAGCACGGCGATATCTGCCCTCAGCTTGTCGAGGTCCAGGACGGCCTCGATCGACCCCATGGTCGAGGAGAGGGACTTCAGCTCTTCGGAAACATCGACGACTGCCACGGGTCCAGCGTAGCCGGTCCCCGGGGGCCGATCTCCGGCCAGGCCGGATCACCCGTTCTAATGACGGCCCGTACGGGCGTACGCTCACGATATGACCGTCTTCCTCGTCAAGCGCCGCCATGTGGACCACATGCGTGTCACCACGACGAGCTGTCTGCCGCCGGACCTGCCCCAAGCCTGATCCACCCCGATCCGACTTGGTCCTGTACGCGGCCTCGCGGTCCCGGCGCCAACCCTGCCGGCGGCCCCATCCCCCGGCCGCGGCCCCCGCCATCCCTGGGGACAGGACCCCGTGACATCCGAAACGGAGTCGTCATGCCGTCCGCGCACCCTTCTTCCACCACCTCCTCCCCTGCTTCCGCTCCTTCCGCTCATTCCGCTTCCGCGCACTCCCTTCCGGTCCTGGACCTGTCCCACGCCGATGATCCGGCGCTGCGCGACTCCTTCCGCGAGGAACTGCACGCGGCCGCCCGGGACAGCGGTTTCCTGCACCTCACCGGGCACGGTGTCACCGCCGCCGAGACCGCCCGCATCCTGGAGCTGACCAAGGCCTTCTTCGCGCTCCCGGAGGCCGACCGGCTGGCCGTGAGCAATCTGAACTCCCCCCACTTCCGGGGCTACACCCTCATCGGGCACGAGCTGACCGGCGGCGCCTCCGACTGGCGCGACCAGCTGGACGTGGGCGCGGAGCGGCCGGCGCCGAAGGTGGGCCCGGACGACCCGGCGTACCTGTGGCTGGAGGGCCCCAACCAGTGGCCGGCTTCCCTCCCGGAGCTGCGCACCGCGGTCCTGGAGTGGCAGTCCCGGCTGGCGGCGGTGGCCCACCGCCTGCTGCAGGAGCTGCTCGCCTCGATCGGCGCCCCGGCAGACTTCTTCGACGCGGCCTTCGCGGACCGGCCCCACCTGCACACGAAGCTGATCCGCTACCCCGGATCCGCGCCGACCGGCACCGACCAGGGGGTCGGGGCCCACAAGGACTACGGCTTCCTGACCCTGCTCCTCCAGGACTCGGTCGGCGGGCTCCAGGTGGTCCGCGACGGGGCCTACCTGGACGTGCCGCCGATGCCGGGCGCGTTCGTGGTCAACCTGGGCGAGCTGCTGGAGATCGCGACGGAGGGGTACCTGACCGCGACGGACCACCGGGTGGTCAGCCCGCAGGGGGCGGTGGAGCGCTACTCGGTGCCGTTCTTCTACAACCCGCGGCTGGACGCCGTCATCGAGACGGTCCCGGGCGACTACCTGCGCTCGGCGCCGGGCATCGCCCACGACGCGTCGAACCCGCTGCACGCGGAGTACGGCCGCAACGAGCTGAAGGGATGGGTCCGCGCCCACCCCGCCGTTGCGCGGCGCTGGCACCCGGAGCTGGTCGGCGCGTAACCACCGCCGCGGCGGCACCCGGGCCCGGCGACCGCGCCGGGCCTCCCCCGTGCCTCAATCGCCGGCGGGGCTGGATGTGCCTCCGGCGGCGCCTCAAACGCCGGCGGGGCTGGATTTTCCGGCCCCCCGGCGATCACGTGCGGGCTGAGGCCGGCCAAGATCCAGCCCCTCCGGCGTTTGAGGAGCGGGGTCTGGGGCGGAGCCCCAGGAGGGGTCCGGGCGCAGCCCGGGGAACGGTGGAAGGGCGGGTAGGGGACGGCCCCGCAGGGCAGCCCCGGGGTGCGGGGCCGCGGAGTCACCGGGACGCCGGGGCACCGGGGCACCGGGGCACCGAGCTACCGAGCTACCGGGCTACCGGGCTACGGAGTGGCCGGGCCGGACTGTTTGTTGTCCTGGGGCGGCGGGGAGTCCGAGGACACCGCCAACCAGCTGCCGACCCCGACCACAGCGGCCAGCACAACGGCGGCAGCCGACAACGCCAGCCTCCGCTTGCGCACCGTCTCCGCCCGGTGCCGCGCGGCCCCCGGCCGGTGCCCGCCGGCCGGCCGCGGCACCCGGGCCGTACCCAGCGCACCGCCCGCCAGCTCCTCCGGCCCCGGCACCCGCATCGAGGTGTGGGTGTCCCGGTTGGAGTCCGTGGAGGACCCCGGCACCAGCGGAACCACGCCCCGCCGCCGAACCGGGTCCGCGGCTTCCTGTTCCGGGAAGTCCGCCGGCTCCGGCTCGTCCGGCTCGTCCACGTCCAGCGGCGGCATCCCCGCCAGCAGCGGCAGCAGCTCCCGCAGCCGCAGGGAGAGTTCCGAGGCCCGCAGCCGCGAAGCGGGGGCCTTCGCCAGGCACTGGACGATCAGCTGCCACAGCTCGTCGGGGATACCGGGCAGCGGGACGACGGTTTCCGTCACGTGGCGCCGTAGCACCGCCCCGGGATGCCCGCCGCCGAACGGCGTGAAACCCGCCAGGAGTTCGTACAGCACGGTGGCCAGGGCGTAGATGTCCACCGCCGCTCGCGGCGGCAGGCCCTCCACGATCTCCGGCGCCAGGTAGTCGGGCGTCCCGATGATCCGGGTGGTCGGGGCGGACGCCCGCCCGCCGGTGGCCCGCCGCGGGGAATCGATGAGCTTGGCCACGCCGAAGTCGGTGAGCAGCGCCGGGTGCGCGCCGCCCGGCCCGAGCGGGCCCTGCATGTCGAGCAGGACGTTCTCCGGTTTGACGTCCCGGTGCACGACCCCGGCCGCGTGCGCCGCGGCCAGCGCGTCCGCGACGTCCGCGACGATCGCGACGGCCGCCTCGGGGGCGAGCCGCCGCTCGCGGTCGAGGCGGGTACGGAGATCCGTACCGCGGACGAGGTCCATGACGAGGGCCAGGTCGTTGCCGTCCACGACGAGGTCGCGGACGCAGACGACGTGCGGGTGCTCCAGTCCGAGCAGCGCGCTGCGCTCCTGGACGAACCGTCCGACGAGTTCCTGGTCGGACGCGAGGTCCTCGCGCAGCAGTTTGACGGCGACGGGCCCGTCAGGCCCCTCGCCCAGCCACACCGTGCCCGCGCTGCCGCGTCCAAGGATCTGGTGCGCGGTGTACCGGCTGCCGATCTTCCGTGCCACAACTGCTCCCTCAGCGGCTGGCGTACGCACCAAAGCTACGCGGCCGGGTGGGGGTTGGAGCCCACGGATCGCGGCGACCTTCACTTCTGCGGGCGAAATCACGTCCCGGAAGTCGACAAATCCATGAAGTCAGTGGCGCGGGGCCCGGTTCGGCCCGTTTCGGCCCGGTCAGGGGTTCGGGCCACCCGTCGAGTCGCCGATCGCGCTCACCCAGTCCACGACGTCGGAGCCCCAGGTCCACACCTGGTCCCACCAGCCCTTGCCGGTGCCGACCCACTCCTGGAGCGGGGTCAGCTCCCAGATCAGCCAGCCCGCGACGAAGAACACCAGGATCATCACCAGGCAGCCCTTGAGGCAGCCCAGCCCCGGGATCCTGACCGGGTTCGCACTGCGGCGCGGCTCGCGCGGCTCGCGCTGGGGCGGCTGCTGACGCGGCGGCGGTCCCTGCGGGGGCTGCTGCTGGGGCTGCTGCTGGGGCTGGCGGTACTGGGGCTGCCCCTGCGGCTGCTGGTACTGCTGAGGGTGGTGCTGCTGCGGCTGGTAGTGCTGCGGCGGGGGCGGCGGGGCGTACTGCTGCTGCTGGTACTGCTGAGGCTGCTGGTACTGCTGCTGCGGCGGGCCCTGGCGGTACTGCGGCGGCTGCTGCGGCTGTTGGCCCCGCTGGGGCGGCTGCTGGCCGCGCGGGGGCTGCTGCGGCTGCTGGTACTGCTGCTGCGGCGGCGGGCCCTGCCGTTGCGGACGGCGGCGCAGCGGGTCCTCGCTCGGGTCGAGGTACTGCATCTGCGTCTGCTCGTTGCGGTCGCGGGCCGCCTGCATCTGCGACTGCCACGGGTGCGGCTGGTCCGGCCGCTGCACGGGCGGCATCACGGAGGTCGGATCCGCGCCCGGACCACCTCCCGGACCGCCTCCCGGACCACCTCCCGGCCCGCCGGTGCTCGGCAGCACGGAGGTGGCGTCGGCCGCGCCGACCGGCGGCAGCACGCTGGTCATGCCGTTGGGGTCGTAGGCCCCCAGCGGGGAGATCCCGGCGCCTCCGGGCAGCACCTGCGTCGCGTCGGCGGCGCCCGGGGTCGCGGGGACCGGCGCGGGCGAGGGGTCGGGCGCGAGGAGCGCGCCGACGCCGAGCGCGGCCTCGACCTCGGAGACCGTGGAGTGCACTCCGATGCCGGAGGCGACGACGCGCAGGCCGCGCGCCAGGCTCTCCGCGCTCGGGCGCTCGTGGGGCTCCTTGCGCATGCAGCACTCGATGACGGTCCAGAGCGGCTCGGGCACGTTCGGCGGGCGCTGCGGGTCCTCGCTGAGGTGGCGGTGCAGGACCTCCAGCGCGGTGCCGCCGGCGAAGGGCGGACGGCCGGTGAGGAGCTCGTAGAGCAGGATGCCGGCGCCGTAGATGTCGACGGCGGAGGTCTGCGGGCGGCCCTCCGCGGACTCGGGGGCGACGTAGGCCGGGGTGCCGACGAACTCGTGCGTGCGCGTCAGGCCCGGGGAGTCGGCCAGGCGCGCGATGCCGAAGTCGGTCAGCATCGGCTTCATCTGGCCGTCGCGCTCGTCGAGCAGGACGTTGGCGGGCTTCAGGTCGCGGTGGACCACGCCGTCGGCATGGCTGGCGGCGAGCGCGTCCGCGATCTGGGCGGTCAGCAGGCTCGCGGCGACCGGCGTGAAGGGGCCGTTCTCGCGGAGGTACTTGTGCAGGTCCGGACCGTCGATGAGGTCCATGACGAGCGCGAGCAGGTCACCCTCGACCACGAGGTCGCGGGTGCGGACGATGTTGGGGTGGGTCAGGCGCAGCAGGACGGAACGCTCGCGCAGGAAGCGCATGACGATGTCCGCGTCCTGGGCCAGCTCCTCCTTGAGGACCTTGATGGCCACGGTCTCGCCGGGGTGGCCGGCCACGGCCGCCTCCGCGCCGGCGGCCTCCCTCTGGCGGGCGCGCCAGACGGTGCCCGTGGCGCCGCGCCCGAGCGGCTCCTCGAGCAGGTACTTGCTGCCGACTGGCCGCACGTCGCGCGCTCCCTGCTGTAGTCGATGGTCGATTTCGGCGAACTGTCCGGCTGGTCCGGCGAACGATCCGGCACATGGTTTTCCGGCCCACTCTAGGGGTTGTCCGAGGGAAGACGCGGGGCGTGGAGGGTTGGTTGCCGCACATATGCACGAAGGGTGATGTTTGCGGTGTATGCCAGGGGCGATTTTCCTCCGGTCGGTGTCGATATCCGATCGGCCCGCTGGCCGGTCCCGTGCCCATCCCGTGCCGGTCCGCGACCGATCAAGATCACTTGTTGGTGGGTGGCGGGCGCGTCGCGGACGACAGGTGCGAGGATGCACCCGTACGGAACGGCCGGGACGGGAGCCCCGCCTTCCGGGCAGACCTGACCGGACGACGCGTCCGTGCCGGGTGGGGGTGGGCGGACAGCCATGTCATGTCATGCAAATGACGTGTGACATGTCCCGCAGGTCCCTGCCGGGCGCACACACCGCGCACCGCGCAGAAGGGACCGCTGACGGCGATGCAGATCCGGCTGACCGTCCTTGGGTCGGGGTCGCGCAGCGGCCACCAGACCGCCACCGCGACCGCCTCCGGCGGGGGCACCGGCGGAGGCGGCGCACCGGCGAGCTGTGACGTACTCGTCACCGCGCCCGCCGGTACCGCGCTGTCCTCGGTGGCCTCAGGGCTCGCTGCGACCGTCGGCGGGCCCGACACCGGCGGCACGGTCGTGCTGTACGCCGGTACGGAGCGGCTCGACCCCGCCCGGTGCGCGCTCGGTGAGCCGCCGCTCGTGGACGGCGCGGTGCTGTCGCTGAACGTGCCCGGCCCCGACCTCCAGGCGGACGCCGAGACCGGGGACGGGCCGCAACTGCACGTCGTGGCCGGGCCGGACGCGGGTGGTGTGCACCTGCTGCACCCGGGGGCGATCCGGATCGGGCGCTCGGCGGACGCGGACGTACCGCTGGACGACCCCGACGTCTCGCGCCTGCACTGCACCGTGACGGTGCTCCCGGACGGGCGGGTGGCGGTGGCCGACCTCGGGTCGACGAACGGTACGACGCTCGACGGCGCGGTGGTCGGCGCGGAGCGGGTGTCGCTCGCGCCGGGTGCACTGCTGCGGGTGGGCGAATCCACCCTCCGCCTGGCCGTGGGCCCGGCCCCCGCACGCCTCGCGGTCACCCCCGACCTGGAGGGCCACCTCTCCCTCACCCTCCCGGACCCTCCACCGGGCCCCACCGCCGACGGCGGCACCCCGGGGCCCGGGACCGCACCCGACCCCCACCCGAACCCCTCCCCGGACGAAGCCCGCACCGGCGCCCCCTCCGGGGCGTACCCCGGCGGCGGGACCTCCGGCGGAGCCTGGAGCGGCGTCACCTCCGGGGCGTACCCCGGCGGCGGGACCTCCGGCGGCGCGCGGGGGGTCGGCGGGGGCCCGAGGGGACAGTTCCCCCAGCCCGCCCCTTCCCGTAACGGGGGCTCCGCCCCCGACCCCGTCTGGCCCGGCGCGGAACCCGGCGGCCGGGCCACCGGCCCGGGCCTCCCCGCACCCGCCGCGAACTGGGACGGCACCGCCGACCAGGGCCACGGCGGCCCGACCACCACCCCGCGCACCGGAGCCGACCGGGGCACCTCCGGCACCGGACAGCACGCCGGAGCAAGCTGGGGCGCGCCCGATCCGGGCCAGTACGGCACCGGCGGCACCGGGCGGTCCACCGCCCCCGGCACCGGACAGCACGGCGCAGCGGGCTGGGGCACCGAGCAGTACGGCGCAGAGAGCTGGGGAACCCCGGGCTCGGGTCAGTACGGCACCGGCGGCACCGAACAGCGCGGGACCGGCGGCACCGGGCAGCCCGCCACCCCCGGCACCGGGCAGCACGGCGAGGGCACCCAGAGCACCGCACAGCACAGGGGAACCGACTCGGGCACCCAGAGCACCGAACATCACAGCGGAGCCGGCTGGGGCACCCCCGCTGGCGAGCAGCACGGCGGGGGTGGCGGGGGCGCCCCCGCCACCGGCCAGTACGGCACCGGCGGCGCCGGACAGTCCAGCACCCCCGGCTCCGCCGCCCCCGGTGCGGACGCCGCCCCCGGTGCGGACATCGCCCCCGAGCCCCGTCGCGGGGCCCGTCGCGGGATCGGGGCGTGGGCCCGGAAGTGGGTGCGGGGAGCGGAGGCCGCGGAGGTGGCTGAGGAGGTGGCCCAGGCCGAGGCCGCCGTCGCCGCGCGGCCCGGTTCCGACGATCCGGCGGCCCTGCTGCTCGCCGCCCTCGGGCCGGCCCCGCGGCTGTGGGCCGGGCCCGCCGGGCTCGACGTCACGCTCGGCGCGGGCAGCGAGGTGGCGCTCCGCGAGACCGGCGCGCTCGGCATCGCCGGGCCCCGGGCCAGGCTGACCGGCGTCGCCCGGTCGGTGATCGCGCAGCTCGCCGCCCTGCACGCCCCCGGCCAGCGCCTGGAGATCGTGCTGGTCGCCGCCGACCGGGCCCGCCCGCTCGCCGAACGCCGCCGCGACTGGGGCTGGCTCGGCTGGCTGCCCCACGTACGGCCCGCGCACGGGCAGGACTGCCGGCTGCTGCTCGCGTACGACCGCGACCAGGCGACCGCCCGCGCCGGCGAGCTGACCCGGCGCCTCGACGACGGCCCCCTCGGCACCCACTGGGCCGCCGCCCCGGCGGACGCCGTCCGCGAGGCCTCGTACGCCTACCGGGGCCCGTACACCCTCCTCGTCATCGACGGTGACCCCGGCTCCGGCGCGCTCCGGGACGTCACCGGCCGGCTCACCACCCACGGTCCGGCCGCCGGGATCCACGTGCTGGTCCTCGCGGACGCGCCGGCCGCGACGCCCGCCTCCCCGGTCGCCGAAACGTACGAATCGGCCTGCGCGGCCGCCCCCGCCTTCCGGGACTGCGCCGCCGCAGCCCTGCTCAGCGGGGACGTGGCCACGGCCGTACGGACCTTCGCGGTCTCGGGAGGCCGGCCGGCCGGGTCCGGCTCGATGGCCACCGCGGACGCCGTGTCGGCGGCCTGGGCGGAGCGGTTCGCCCGCGCCCTGGCCCCGCTCAAGGCCGACTCCCCATCGGCGGAAGGCGGTTACCGGCCGGCCGCCGCGAACCTGCCCCAGACCGCCCGGCTGCTGGACGAGTTGGGGCTGGCCCGGGCCACCCCGGCCTCCCTGATGGCCCGTTGGGCCGCCGCCACCGACCAGGGGCAGCGGGTCGGCGGTCTCGCCGAGATCGTCCTCGGCACCGGCCGGCGCGGGCCGGTGGGCGCCGAACTCGTCACCGACGGACCGCACCTGCTGATCGAGGGGCCCGCCGGCAGCGGCCGTACCGAGCTGCTCCGTTCCGTCGCCGCCTCCCTGTCGGCCGCCGCCCGACCCGACCGGCTCGGGCTGGTCCTGCTCGACGGGGCCGGCGGCGAACGCGGTGACGGGCTGCTGCCCTGCACCGAGCTGCCGCACGTCTCGGCCCACCTGGTCGCCTCCGATCCGCTGCGCATGCGGGAGTTCGCGCAGGCCCTGGGTGCCGAGCTCAAGCGGCGGGCCGAACTGCTGGACGGGGTCCCCTTCTCCGAGTGGCACGCACTGCGCGAGGTCTCCGACCGCTTGGTCTCGCCCCGCCAGCCCACCCCCGGCGAGCTGCGCGGGGACATCGACCCCCAGCGTTCCGGCACCCTGCGGCTACGCTCCTCGGCCACCCGCACCGACCCGGCGGCCGGTCCCAGCCCGCTGCCCCGCCTCGTCGTGCTGGTGGACGACTTCGACGCGCTGGTCGCGCCGGGGCTGGGCAGCACGGGCCGGCCCGCCGCCGGTTCGGTGGTCCGCGCGCTGGAGGCGGTGGCCCGCGAGGGTGCGCGGCTCGGTGTGCACCTGGTGGCCACCAGCGCCCGCCCGGACCGGACCGCCGATACCGAACTGGCCCGGCTGACCACCCTGCGCGTGGAGCTCGACGCCCCCGACCAGCCGGGGCCCGGCCGCGGCGTGCTCCGGTCCGCCGACGGCCGCACGGTCCCGTTCCAGGGCGGCCGGGTCACCGGCCGGATCCCGCGGACGGCGACGCTGCGGCCGACGGTGGTGCCGGTGGAATGGGAGCGGATGGGTGATCCGCCGGCCCGCCGCCCGGTCCGCGAGCTGGGCAACGGCCCGACCGACCTCGCCCTGCTGGCGAGCGCCCTGGACCGGGCCTCGCACCTGGTGTCGGCGATACCGGTGCTGTTCCCGCCGGCCCCCTGACCCCCTCCCCGGCCCCCTGAGCGACGGTCGTCCACCCGGTCGTACGCGGCGAGGCGCTATTGCGGGGGTGCGCGGGTCGGCGTAGACCTTGTGGCACGGGACACACCATCGCCAGCGAGGCATCGGGGGCACCGCCATGCGCAAGCACGGAACGAGCCGCACGAGGACGCTTACGGGACGCCGCACGAGAGTGCCCACGGGCCGCCGTACCGGGACACCCGACCGCGACCGTACGAAGGCGCTTGCGGGGCACCGCGCTTGGGCCGCCCTCGCGGCCGTCGGCGCGCTCGCGCTCAGCGGGTGCGGCGGCGGCGCCAAGGAGCCCCCGAAGGCGGCCGACGGTCCCACCCCGACCGCGGCCACGGTCGTATTACCCCGGCTCGACGGCGAGAAGCTGGAGGTCGCGGCCGTCTGGACGGGCCAGGAGCAGGAGAACTTCGTCAAGGTGCTGAAGGAGTTCGAGCGGCGGACCGGCGCCACGGTCACCTTCGTCCCGGCGCAGGACCCGATCGTCACCTTCCTCGGCTCGAAGATCGCGGGCGGCGCCCCGCCGGACGTGGCGCTGCTCCCGCAGGTCGGTGCGCTGGTCTCGGCGGTGAAGAACAAGTGGGCGCAGCCGGTCGGCACCGAGGCGCAGGCCCAGCTCGACAAGAACTACTCGAACGGCTGGAAATCGCTGGGCGCGGTCGACGGCGCCCAGTACGGCGTGTACTACAAGGCCGCCAACAAGTCGCTGATCTGGTACAACGCGAAGGCCTTCGAGGCGGCGGGGGTGAAGCCCCCCAAGACCTGGAAGGAGCTCATCGCCGCGGCCGACACCCTGTCCGCGTCCGGCACCCCGGCGGTCTCGGTGGCCGGTGCCGACGGCTGGACCCTGACGGACTGGTTCGAGAACGTCTACCTCTCGCAGGCGGGCCCGGAGAAGTACGACCAGCTCGCCGGGCACCAGCTCAAGTGGACGGACGACAGCGTCAAGCAGGCGCTGACCACCCTCGCCGAGCTGTTCGGGCGGGCGGACTTCCTGGCGGGCGGCCAGAGCGGGGCGCTGGCGACGGAGTTCCCGAAGTCGGTGACGCAGACCTTCACCGGCGGTGACCGGCCGGCGGCCGCGATGGTCTACGAGGGCGACTTCGTGGCGGTGAACATCGCGCAGACGCAGGCCAAGGTGGGCACGGACGCCCTGGTCTTCCCCTTCCCCTCGGTCGGCGCGAAGGCCCCGGTGGTCTCGGGCGGTGACGTGGCGGTCGCGCTGAAGGCCTCGAAGGGCGCGCAGGCGCTGCTGACGTTCCTGGCCTCGGCCGATTCGGCGCGGATCCAGGCCCACGAGGGCGGTTTCCTCTCCCCGAACAAGTCGGTCGAGCCGGGCGCGTACCCGAACGACATCCAGCGCGGCATGGCCCAGGCCCTGATCGCGGCGGGCGACGACTTCCGCTTCGACATGTCGGACCAGGCGCCGGCGGCCTTCGGCGGGACTCCGGGCGCGGGCGAGTGGAAGGCGCTCCAGGACTTCCTGGCGAACCCGTCGGACGTGGCGGGGACGCAGGCGAGGCTGGAGGCGGACGCGGCCAAGGCCTACGGGAACTGAGCCCGTGACCACCCGTGACGCCCATGGCACCAGCGACGCCCGCGGCTCTCGCGGCACCCGCGTCACCCCCAGGTGGAAGGAGACCCGGCGCCGCCGCCTGACCGCGGTGGCGTTCCTCCTCCCCTCCCTCGTGCTGCTCGGGGCGCTCGTCGTCCATCCCATCGGCTACTCGCTCTACCGCAGCTTCTTCGACCGCTCCGGCGACACCTTCGTGGGCGCCGGGAACTACCGGGAGATACTGCGCGACGACACGATCCGCACCGCCCTGGGGAACACCGCGATCTGGGTGGTGGTGGCCCCGGTCACCGCCACCGTGCTCGGCCTGCTCTTCGCGGTGCTGACCGAACGGGTGCGCTGGGGAACGGCGTTCAAGCTGATCGTGTTCATGCCGATGGCCATCTCGATGCTCGCGGCGGGCATCATCTTCCGGCTCGTCTACGACGCCGACCCCGACCGGGGCGTCGCGAACGCCGTCTGGGTGGGCGTCCACGACACCTTCGCCGAGTCCTCCGCCTTCCCCAAGGCCCGCCCCGGCCGGGACTCCCCGCTGGTCCCGGCCGCCGGGGGCGCGTACCTGACCCGCGATCCGGTACGGGCGGGCGTGCCCGCGCTGCTCCCGCTGGTCGGCATCGCCCCGGAGGACCTGCCCGGGGGCACCGGCACGGCGAAGCCGGCCGCCGCCGAGCCCGGCAGGGTCACCGGCACCGCCTGGCAGGACTTCACCCGGGGCGGGGGCGGCGTCACGAACGCGGTCGACCCCACGGAGTCCGCTCTCGCGGGGCTGCGGATCGAGGCGGTGAAGGACGGCCGGGTGGTCGACTCCGCGACGGCCCGCGCCGACGGCACCTTCTCCCTGTCCGCGAAGGCCGACGGGGCGCTGCTACGCCTGCCCGCCTCGAACTTCCGTGAGGCGTACGGGGGCGTGGAGTGGCTCGGCCCGACGCTGGTGACCCCGGCGGTGATCGGGGCCTACGTGTGGATGTGGGCCGGGTTCTCGATGGTGCTGATCGGGGCCGGGCTGGCCGCCGTACCGCGCGAGCTGCTGGAGGCGGCGCGGGTGGACGGGGCGACCGAGTGGCAGGTGCTGCGGCGGATCACCGTGCCGCTGCTGGCGCCCGTCCTGGCCGTCGTCATGGTCACCCTCGTCATCAACGTGATGAAGGTCTTCGACCTGGTGTTCGTGATCGCTCCGGGCGCGGTCCAGGACGACGCCAACGTCCTGGCCCTCCAGCTGTACCGGACCTCCTTCGGCGCGGACGCCGATCCGGGGCTGGGCAGCGCCATCGCCGTGCTGCTGCTGGTGCTGGTGGTCCCGGTCATGGCCTACAACATCCGCCGGATGCGCCGGGAGGCCCGCCGATGAGCACGATGTCGCACTCCCTCGCCTCCCGCGCGGCCGGCGGGGCGCTGCGCGTCTTCCTGGTCCTCGCGGGCCTGTTCTGGCTGCTGCCCACGCTCGGGCTGCTGGTCTCCTCCTTCCTTTCCCCCACCGCCCTGAACGAGGGCGGCTGGTGGCGGGCGCTGACGGAGCCGTCCCGGCTGACGGCCGCCAACTACGAGCGGCTGCTGGCCAACGACACCATCACGGGCTCGCTGCTCAACACGGCGGCCATCGCCGTGCCCGCGACCCTGCTGGTCCTGGCGCTGGGCGCGTTCGCCGGATACGCCTTCGCCTGGCTGGAGTTCCCCGGCCGGGACTGGCTGTTCCTGATCGTGGTCGGGCTGCTCGTGGTCCCCGTCCAGGTGGCGCTGATCCCCGTGTCCGAACTCTTCGGTTCCATCGGCCTGTTCGAGACGACGGCGGGGGTGGTCCTCTTCCACACCGCTTTCGGGCTGCCGTTCGCCGTGTTCCTGCTGCGGAACTTCTTCGCGGAGATCCCGCGCGAGCTGCTGGAGGCGGCCCGGCTGGACGGGGCGGGCGAACTGCGGCTGTTCACGCGGGTGGTGCTGCCGCTGGGCGCTCCGGCGATCGCCTCGCTCGGCATCTTCCAGTTCCTGTGGGTGTGGAACGACATGCTGGTCGCGCTGGTCTTCGCGGACTCGACGCACCCGCCGATCACGGTCGCGCTCCAGCAGCAGGTACGGCAGTTCGGGAACAACATCGACGTACTGGCCCCCGGCGCGTTCCTGTCGATGGTGGTGCCGCTCGCCGTGTTCTTCGCCTTCCAGCGGCAGTTCGTCTCGGGGGTGATGGCGGGAGCGATCAAGTAACCCGGATTGATCATGCGGTTGACGTGCCGGGTTGACGCTGCGTAACCCGAATGCCGCACGGTGCGTAACCCGATCACCACGCCGGGGGTTCCTGGGCAATATGCCCGTGCCGACCCCTGGATGTGCCGTGCCCCGGTTCAGCGTCATCGTGCCCGCGTACAAGGTCCAGGCCTACCTCCAGGAGAGTCTGGACTCGGTCCTGAGCCAGTCGTACCCGGATCTCGAACTGATCGTGGTCGACGACGCCTCCCCGGACGCCTGCGGTTCGATCATCGACGACTACGCCACCCGGGACCCCCGGGTGACCGCCGTGCACCTGGCGCACAACCTCGGCCTGGGGCCGGCCCGCAACGCGGGCCTGTCCCGGGCCACGGGCGACTACCTGATCTTCCTCGACGGGGACGACACCCTCGCCCCGGGCGCCCTGCAGGCCATCACCGACCGGCTGAAGGCCACAGGCTCCCCGGACGTCCTGGTCTACGACTACGCGCGCACCTTCTGGACCGGCGAGCTGGTCCGCAACAGCCTCTCCCACCGCCTCTCCGAAGAGGGCCCGGCCAGCTTCCGCCTCGCCGACCGCCCCTCCCTGCTGGGCATGCTGATGGTGGTGTGGAACAAGACGTACCGCCGCGAGTACGTGGAGCGCGAGGGCCTCTCCTTCCCGCCCGGCTTCTACGAGGACACCCCCTGGACCTATCCCGCGCTCCTCGCGGCGGAGTCCGTGGCCGTCCTGGACCGGGTGTGCGTCCACTACCGCCAGCGCCGCACCGGCTCGATCCTGACCACCACCAGCCGGCGCCACCTCGACATCTTCGACCAGTACGACCGCGTCTTCGGCTACCTCGCCACCCGCCCCGAGCTGGAGCGCTGGCGGCCCGCCGTGCACCGGCGGATGGCCGAGCACTTCTGCACCCTGTACGCGGACCCGCGCCGCCTCCCGCGCGCCGCCCGGGCCGAGTTCTTCACCCGGGCCTCGGCCCTGCTGCGCCGCTACCGCGCCGCCGGCCCCCGGCCCCTGTCCCTCACCCGCACCGACCGCACCCGCCACCTCCTGATGCGGCTCGGCACGAGGCGCACGTACCGCCTGCTGTCCCTGCTGCGCTCGGCCTCGCTGACGGCCCGCCGCGCGGGGGTCACGCTGTGGCGGGGGCTGCGCGAAACGGGCCTGCGCCTGCACTACCGCGTGCAGCGGCTGCTCCCGCTCCGCCCGGAGCTGGCGGTCTTCTCCGCGTACTGGCACGGCGGTTACGCCTGCAATCCGGCGGCGATCGAGGCCAAGCTGCGCGAACTGGCCCCGCGCATGCGGACGGCCTGGATCTGCGACCCCGCCCACGCCGCGACCCTGCCGCGCGAGACGACCCCCCTGCGCCCGGGATCGATGGCGTACTGGACGGCCCTGGCCCGCGCCACGTACCTCGTCACGAACGTCAACTTCGAGCGCACGCTGGTCAAGCGCCCGGGCCAGATCCTGCTCCAGACCCAGCACGGCACCCCGCTCAAGCGGGTCGGCCTCGACCTCCAGGACCGCCCGGCGGCCACCCCGACCACGGACTTCGCGGGCCTGCTGCGCGGCGCCGACCAGTGGGACTACCTGCTCTCCGCGAACCGCCACTCCACCCTGGTCTGGGAGAAGGCCGTCCCCTCGTCGTACACGACGCTCGAATACGGCTACCCCCGCAACGACGTGTTCCACCGGGCCACCCAGGCGGACGTCCTCGAACTGCGCGAACGCCTCGGCATCCCGCCGGGCTCCACGGCGATCCTGTACGCGCCCACGCACCGCGACTACCGCCGCAGCCGCCCGGCACACCTGGACTTCGAGCGCATCCTGCGCGACCTGGGGCCCCGCTACACGATCCTGACCCGCACCCACCTCACCTACGCGGGCTCACCCGCCCCCGACCCGCACCCCCGCCTGCTGGACGTCTCCTCCCACCCCTCGGTGGAGGAACTCTGCCTGGCCTCGGACGCGCTGGTGACGGACTACTCCTCGCTGATGTTCGACTACGCGTCCCTGGACCGGCCGATCGTGATCCACGCGGACGACTGGGAGGCGTACGAGGCCTCGCGCGGCACGTACTTCGACCTGCGCGGGTTCCCTCCGGGGGCGATCGCCCGCACCGAGGACGAGCTGGTGGACATCTTCTCCACCGGCCACTGGCAGGGCTCGCGCTCGGCGCAACTCCGCGCGTCGTTCCGGACCCGCTTCTGCACGCACGACGACGGCCAGGCGGCCGAGCGCGTGGTCCGCCGGGTCTTCCTGAGCCAGCCCGCGCCGCCCATCATCCCCCCGGAGGACCGCCGCCCCACCCCCGCGGCCCCCTCCGCCACCCCGGAACCCACCCTGGCCCACCTCACCACGACCCGCTGGCCATAACCGAGCCCCACCCCGCGGGCCAGCGGGGCTTGATTTTTTCGGCGTCAGCCCACACGTGACCGCCGGAAAATCCAGCCCCGCCGACGATCTTTCCAGCCCATCCGGGAACCCCTCCAGCCCGTCCGGCGCTTGAAGACCGGGCCCGGGCAGCGCCCGGGAACCCCTCCAGCCCGCCCGGCGCTTGAAGACCGGGTCCGGGCAGCGCCCGGGAACCCCTCCAGCCCGTCCGGCGCTTGAGGACCGGGCCCGGGCAGCGCCCGGGGAACGGGCGAAGGGCGGGTAGGGGACTTCCGCCCCGCAGGGCCGACCGCCCGCACCCGCCCACCGGCCCACGCCGGGACGACGGCGGCCGCGACCGCGCTCAGGCCCCGCCGGACGGAGTCATGCGCAGCGGCCCGAAGCCCGGAAGGCCCGCCAGGGCCGAGCGGTGCGAGGGCCGCGTCAAGAAGGCACGCGGCCCGTCAAGAAGGTGCGGGCCCGGCCGTGAGCCCCGCGACCACCGACCGCGCCAGGTCATCCAGGTAGCCGCCGGCCACGGCATCCCGCACGACCACCTGCCGCCAGTACAACGGCCCGATCGCCAGATCGAGCGCCCTCCCCGCGTCCACCCCCACCGGCAGCTCCCCCCGAGCCACCGCCTCCGAGATGATCCCCTCGGCCATCCGCCGCTGCCCCTCCAGCAGCGCCCCCCGCACGGCGTCCGCGATCTCCGGGTTCCGCGCCGCCTCCACCAGCAGGTCAGGGATCACCGCCGAGGCCACCGGATGCCGCAGCACGTGTGACATCACCTCGAGCAGCGCCCGTACGTCCCCGTACAGCGTCCCCGTCGCCGGGACCGGCAGGCCGTCCACGGCGAAGGCCCCCACCAGGTCCAGCACCAGGTGCAGCTTCGACTTCCACCGGCGGTACACGGCCGTCTTCCCCACGCCCGCCCGCCGCGCGATCCCCTCGATCGACATCCGCGCGAACCCGACCGTCGCCAGCTCCTCGACCACGGCCGCCCGGATCGCCTCGGTCACGTCCTCGCGCAGGACGGCGGCCCCGGCGGGGGCTCTGCGGGCGGCGGGGGCGGGGTTGGCGGGGGCAGCAGGATCAGTCGTCATGGGCAGAGCATATCCGCGCGACGACGATACGGTTGCGTTCCGACGCTCGAGGTCTTAACCTCGCCGTAGCGACGATACGGACCCGTCCCATCGCCAGCGACGCACTGACCCCGTCGAAAGCGACCCTCGTGACAGTGACCACCGCGCCCCCGGCCCCCGCCCCGGCGAAGGACGGGGCCAAGGCCCCGGACCCCATCGCCGAACTGGCGGCGGCCCACGACCTGACCCTCAGCGGCGCCCGCCCCCCGCTCCCCCAGTACGTCGCACAGCTCTGGGGCCGCCGCCACTTCGTCACCGCGTACGCCACCGCCCGGATGCACGCCCAGTACAGCGAGGCCAGCCTCGGCCAGGTCTGGCACCTGGTGACCCCGCTGCTCAACGCGGCCGTCTACTACTTCATCTTCGGCATCGTCATGCACGCCAGCCACGGCGTGCCGGACTACCTGCCCTTCCTGATCACCGGCGTCTTCGTCTGGGACTTCATCGGCAGCTCCATCAACGCCTCCACCCGCGCCGTCCAGGGCAACCTCGGCCTGGTGCGCGCCCTGCACTTCCCGCGCGCCTCGCTGCCCCTGTCCACGGTCGTCCAGCTCTTCCAGCAGCTGCTCGTCACCATGGGCGCGCTGATCATCCTGCTGTTCGTCTTCGGCCAGACCCCCACCCTGAACTGGCTGTTCGTCTTCCCCACCCTGCTCCTCATGGCCGCCTTCTGCGCCGGCTGCGCCATGATCATGGCCAGGATCGGGGCGAAGCACCCCGACGTCAGCCAGCTGATGCCGTTCGTCCTGCGGACCTGGATGTACGCCTCGGGCGTCATGTGGTCCATCGACTCGATGCTCAAGACGGACCACCTGCCGAGCTGGGTCGCCATGGCGCTCAAGCTCAACCCCGCGGCCGTCTACATCGACCTGATGCGCTTCGCACTCATCGGCTCCTACAAGGCGAGCCAGCTCCCGCACCACGTCTGGCTGATCGCACTGGGCTGGGCCCTGCTCGCCGGCGTCGGCGGGTTCATTTTCTTCTGGAAGGCTGAGGAGGAGTACGGCCGTGGCTGACACCGCAACCCGTGTCCCGACCGTCATCGCGGACGACGTGCACGTGATCTACAAGGTGCACGGATCCGGCGGCCGCAAGGGCGGCGCCACCGCCGCCCTGAGCCGGATGTTCTCCCGCAAGCCCGCCCCCGGCATCCGCGAGGTGCACGCCGTCAAGGGCGTCAGCTTCACCGCCTACAAGGGCGAGGCCATCGGCCTGATCGGCACCAACGGCTCGGGCAAGTCCACCCTGCTGTCGGCCATCGCCGGGCTCCAGCCCGTCGCCCACGGCCGGATCTTCTCGCACGGCCAGCCCTCCCTGCTCGGCGTGAACGCCGCCCTGATGAACGACCTGACCGGCGAACGCAACGTGGTGCTCGGCGGCCTCGCGATGGGCATGTCCAAGCAGCAGATCCGCGAGCGCTACCAGGGCATCGTCGACTTCTCCGGGATCAACGAGAAGGGCGACTTCATCTCCCTCCCGATGCGCACCTACTCCTCCGGCATGGGCGCCCGGCTGCGCTTCTCCATCGCCGCCGCCAAGGACCACGACGTCCTGATGATCGACGAGGCCCTGGCCACCGGAGACGCGGCCTTCCAGCGGCGCAGCCAGGCCCGCATCGAGGAACTGCGCGAACAGGCCGGCACCGTCTTCCTCGTCAGCCACGGCATCGGCACGGTCCGCGAAACCTGCGACCGCGCGATCTGGCTGGAGTCGGGCGTCCTGCGCATGGACGGCCCCTCCGCAGAAGTCTGCGACGCGTACGAAGCCTTCACGAACAGTCGCTGACCCCCCGCCACATCCAGCGCCGCCACATCCAGCCCCGCCAGATCCGGCCCCGCCCCGCCAAATCCAGCCCCGCCGGCGTTTGAGGCGCGGGGGTCCGGGGGCAGAGCCCCCGGCAACGGCGCCGCACCAGCCCACAACGGGACACACGAACGGGCCGGGCCCGGGACCACCAAAGGTCCCGGGCCCGGCCCGCTTCAGTTCCCGCACAAGCCCCGCAGGGCTACGTGTGGGCCCGGAGCAGCGACCGCATCGTCCGCATCGCCACCGACAGGTTCGCCAGGTCGAAGTCGTCCGACCCCTGGATCTCGTCCAGGGTCGTCCGCGCCCGCCCGATGATCGCCGAGTTCTTCTCCTCCCAGGCCTTGAACCGCTCCTCGGGAGTCGACGTGCCGTTGCCGACCGTCAGCACGTCGGCGGTCAGGGCCGCGTGCGCCGAGAAGAGGTCCTCGCGGATGGAGGCACGGGCCATCGACTGCCAGCGGTCGGCCCGCGGCAGGTCGATGATCCGGTCCATCAGCTGGGTGATGTCCAGACGGTCCGCGAGGTCGTAGTACACCTCGGCGACGGCCAGCGGCTCCACACCCGTACGGTCCGCGATCGCGACGATGTCCAGCGTCGGGAAGGCGGACGAGAAGCCGGCCACCTTCGCCGCCAGCTCCTCCGGCACGCCCTCGCCGATCAGCTCGGCCATGACCGCCTCGTACCACTCCAGGTCCGCGCCGCGCACCAGCTTCGGCACGTCCGACCAGACCCGCGCCACCCGCTCGGAGAACAGCTCGATGGTCTCGGTGATCTGGAGCGGCTGCGGCCGGTTGTTCAGCAGCCAGCGCGTACCGCGCTCGACCAGGCGCCGCGAGTGCAGCCGCACCCGGGTCTGGACGTCCGCGGCGACCTTGTTGTCGAGCGCCTCCACCGCGTCCCACACATCGGCCAGGCCGAAGATCTCGCGGGCCGCGAGCTGTGCCCGCACGATCTCCTCCAGGGAGGCCCCGGTCTCCTCGCGCAGACGGTGCAGGAAGGTCGAGCCACCGCTGTTGACGGTGTCGTTGACCAGCACGGTGGTGATGATCTCGCGGCGCAGTGCGTGCCCGTCGACCTGCTCCGGGAACTTCGCGAGCAGTGCGCCCGGGAAGTAGGCGTGCAGCAGGCGGTCCAGGTACGGGTCGTCCGGGAGCTCGGTGTGGATGAGCTCGTCCGCCACCGTGATCTTGGTGTAGGCGAACAGGACGGCCAGCTCCGGCTGGGTCAGGCCCTTGCCGTTGTTGAGCAGCTCGCGGATCTGCCGGTCGTTGGGCAGGAACTCCAGCGCCCGGTCCAGCAGTCCGTCGCGGCCCAGGCGGCGCATGAAGCGCTGCTGGGCGTGGAGCAGGCTGGGCGCCTGGGCGGCGCCGTTGGCCAGCGCCACGTTCTGCGCGTAGTTGTTGCGCAGCACCAGACGGCCGACCTCGTCGGTCATCGCGGCGAGGAACTTGTTGCGCTGCTTGACGGTCAGGTCCCCGTCGGCGACCACCGAGTTCAGCAGGATCTTGATGTTCACCTCGTGGTCGGAGGTGTCCACGCCCGCACTGTTGTCGATGGCGTCGGTGTTGACCTTGCCGCCCTCGCCGCCGGCGCCGCCGCGGGCGAACTCGATGCGGCCGAGCTGGGTCAGGCCCAGGTTGCCGCCCTCGCCGATGACCTTGGCCCGCACGTCGGAACCGTTGACGCGGATGGCGTCGTTGGCCTTGTCGCCGACGTCCGCGTGCGTCTCGGCCGTGGCCTTGACGTACGTACCGATGCCGCCGTTCCACAGCAGGTCCACCGGGGACTGGAGGATCGCCTTCATCAGGTCGGCCGGGGTCATCTTCGTGACGCCCGCCTCGATGCCCAGGGCCTCGCGGACGTGCGCGTTGACCGGGATGGCCTTCGCGCTGCGCGGGTGGATGCCGCCGCCCGCCGAGAGCAGCGAGGTGTCGTAGTCGGCCCACGAGGAGCGCGGCAGGTCGAACAGGCGCCGGCGCTCGGCGTACGAGGTCGCCGCTTCCGGGGTGGGGTCGATGAAGATGTGCCGGTGGTCGAAGGCGGCGACCAGGCGGATGTGCTCGGAGAGCAGCATGCCGTTGCCGAAGACGTCACCGGACATGTCACCGACGCCGACGACCGTGAAGTCCTGCGTCTGGGTGTCGTGACCCAGCTCGCGGAAGTGCCGCTTGACGGACTCCCAGGCGCCGCGGGCGGTGATGCCCATGCCCTTGTGGTCGTAGCCGGCCGAGCCGCCGGAGGCGAAGGCGTCGCCCAGCCAGAACCCGTAGGACTCGGCGACCCCGTTGGCGATGTCGGAGAAGGTCGCGGTGCCCTTGTCGGCGGCGACGACGAGGTAGGTGTCGTCCTCGTCGTGGCGGACCACGGCCTTGGGGTGGACGACCTCGCCGCCGACCATGTTGTCGGTGATGTCGAGCAGCGCCGAGATGAAGATCTTGTACGAGGCGATGCCCTCGGCGAGCCACGCGTCGCGGTCCACCGACGGGTCCGGCAGGTTCTTGGCGACGAAGCCGCCCTTGGCGCCGACCGGGACGATGACGGTGTTCTTGACCATCTGCGCCTTGACCAGGCCGAGGATCTCCGTACGGAAGTCCTCGCGCCGGTCGGACCAGCGCAGACCGCCCCGGGCGACCTTGCCGAAGCGCAGGTGGACGCCCTCGACGCGCGGGGAGTACACCCAGATCTCGAAGGCCGGGCGCGGCGCCGGCAGATCGGGGATGGCCTGCGGGTCGAACTTCATCGACACGTAGGAGTGCTGCTCGCCCGAGTCGTTGAGCTGGAAGAAGTTCGTGCGCAGCGTCGCCTTGATGAGGGTGAGGAAGGAGCGCAGGATCCGGTCCTCGTCCAGCGAGGCGACCTGGTCCAGGGCCCCGTCCAGCTCCTCCAGCATCGCGTCCACGAGCTCGCTGCCCGCCGACTGGCGGCCCGGCGACATCCGCGCCTCGAAGAGGGAGACCAGCAGCCGGGTGGTGTGGACGTTGTTGCGGAGGGTGTCCTCCATGTAGTCCTGGCTGAAGGTGGCACCGGCCTGGCGCAGGTACTTGGCGTACGCGCGCAGCACGACGGCCTGGCGCCAGGTGAGTCCGGCGCCCAGCACCAGGGTGTTGAAGTTGTCGTTCTCGGCGTCGCCCTGCCAGACCGCCGCGAAGGCGTCCTGGAACCGCTCGCGGGCGTCGTCGCCGAGGTAGTTGGACGTCGGGACGGAGTCGCCGTTGCCCGTGGGGAGCGGCATGCGCAGGCCGAAGTCGTAGATCCACGCGTTGGAGCGGTCGCTGCACCGCAGCTCGTACGGCCGCTCGTCGGTGACCTCGACGCCCAGGCGCTGCAGGACCGGCAGGACCGCGGAGAGCGAGACCTGCTCGCCGGTGCGGTAGATCTTGAACCGGCGCTCGCCGGGGCCCGCGCCGACCGGCTCGTACAGCGACAGCGCGAACTCGCGGTCGCTCGCGGAGAGCCGCTCCAGGTGGCACAGGTCCGCCACGGCCGCGCGCGGCGAGTGGTCGGCCTTGTAGCCCTCGGGGAAGGAGGTCCCGTACTTGCGCAGCAGCTCGGCGGCGCGCTCCTCGCCCAGCTCGGCGACGAGCGCCTCGCCGAAGCCGTCGGCCCAGGAGCGGGCGGCCTCGACCAGGCGGCCCTCGATCCGCTCCACGTCGGCGTCGGTCAGCATGGGCAGCTCGGTGCCCTGCGGGACGCGGACGACGAAGTGGATGCGGGAGAGGATCGACTCGGTGTTCCAGGCGGTGAAGTCGACGCTGATGCCGTCGAGCTCCTCCTGCAGGATCGCGATCAGCCGCAGCCGCACGCCGGTGGTGTAGCGGTCGCGCGGCAGGTAGACGAGCGCGGAGTAGTAGCGGCCGTACTCGTCCTGGCGCAGGTACAGCCGCAGCCGGCGGCGCTCCTGCAGGTAGAGCACGGAGGTGGCGATGGCCTGGAGCTGCTCGACGGGGGTCTGGAACAGCTCGTCGCGCGGGTAGGTCTCCAGGATCTGGAGCAGGTCGCGGCCGTCGTGGCTGGACGGCGCGAAGCCGGCGCCCGCGAGGACCTCGGCGACCTTGCGGCGGATGACCGGGACCCGGCGCACCGACTCGGTGTAGGCGGCGGAGGAGAACAGGCCGAGGAAGCGGCGCTCGCCGACGACGTTGCCCTCGGCGTCGAACTTCTTCACGCCCACGTAGTCGAGGTACGAGGGGCGGTGCACGGTGGAGCGGCTGTTGGCCTTGGTCAGCACCAGCAGGCGGTGCTCGCGGGCCTTGGCCCGGGCGTCGGCCGGCAGCCGGTTGAAGGACGGCGAGACGGGGTGCGCCTCGTCCTGGCCGTGGTGCAGCGGGTCGGAGCGCAGGATGCCGAGGCCGGTGCCGGGCACGGCGGCCAGGGAGTCCCCGTCCACGAGGTTGTACTCGCGGTAGCCGAGGAAGGTGAAGTGGTCGTCGGCGAGCCAGCGCAGCAGCTCACGGGCCTCTTCGAGCTCGTATTCACGCAGGTCGGGAGCGGTGGGCTCGTCCGGAAGGCCCTCGGCCATGCGCAGCGCGGCGTCGCGCATCTTCTCCCAGTCCTCGACGGACTCGCGGACGTCGGACAGGACGCGCAGCAGGTCGACCGTCATCTGCTTGAGGTCGGCCTTGTCGGTCTCGCGGTCGATCTCGACGTGGATCCAGGACTCGACGAGGGAGTCGTGGGGGCGCGCGGTGCGGGGACCGTGCGCGTCGCAGTCGGGGCCGAGGATCTCGATCAGCTTGCCGGTGACGTCGCGGCGGACGACGACCTGCGGGTGGATCACGACGTGGATGCCGCGGCCCTGGCGGGACAGCTCGTTGGTGACGCTGTCGACCAGGAACGGCATGTCGTCCGTGACCACCTCGACGACGGAGTGGCTGGAGGTCCAGCCGTTCTCCTCCACCGTGGGGGTGTGCACGCGGACGTTCGCGGTGCCCTGCGGGCGGGTCTCCGCGAGCCGGTAGTGGGAGAGCGCTGCCCCGAACACGTCGACCGGATCCCGGTCCAAGAGGTCCTCGGGAGCGGTGTGCAGGTAGTAGCGCTGGAGGTAGGAGAGCATCGCGTCCCGGTCAGGACGCTCCCCTTGCTCGGACCCAGTCGGAAGTAGCCCCCCGGCCGGGCTGTTCTCAGCTACCCGTGCCGCCCGCGCGAGCAGCTCGGCCTTTGCTTCGTCCAGCTTGGTCTGCATGTCCTCTGGCTCCTGTCGCGCGCCATTGCGTGACGTAGGTGAAGGAAGGAATGACATAGCTCCGCGAGGCGGTGTGTCCGTTCGGGATCGACGCTATGTCGTCGGGAGAGCCGCTCGGGAGGAAATCGGCCATGATCGGCAGGATGTCCCGGCGGCGGGGATCAGCGATGGCCCGGGCACGGTGGTGCGCCGGGCGCTGGCCGGAGGCTTCAGTGCCTCCGAGGACTATCGCGCTGATCACGGGTACCAGGCTATCTCGCCCCACCCCCGGCTCGTCATGAGCTGTATGTGTACAAAACCTGGGGTGGAACTTTGACACTCTGGACAGCGACTGGCCTGATCTGGCGTGCCAGACCGTCGCTCCGTCGCTCTCCGCTCATTTCCCTGTCGCTATCCGGCCAGCTCGCGAGCCGTGCGCACGGCGTCCGCCAGGCTGTCGACGACGGGGACACCGGCCGATTCCAGACTGCTGCGACTGTGCGAACCACCCGTGTAGAGCACGGCCCGGGCGCCCACGTGCGCGGCGGCCAGCGCGTCGTCCACGGCGTCTCCGATGAGCACCGTACGGCCGGCCGTCACCCCCGTCCCGTCCAGGGCCTCCAAGTGACGTACGAGGTGTCCCGCCTTGGTGGTGTGCGAGGGGCCGGTACGCCCGTCGACGCGCAGGAAGTGCCGGTCGATGCCGTGCGCCCGGACGAGTGGCACGAGCTTGTCGTGGGGCGCGAGGGACAGCAGGGACTGCGTGAGCCCGGCCGCCTGCCAGTCCCGCAGCAGCTCCCGGGCCCCCTCGGCGAGCCCGGCGTCCTCGGCGGCGGCCCAGTAGTGACGGTGGAAGGCCTCGTCCATGACGGCCCACTCGGCGTCCGTGGGCAGCCGGCCCATGAGCCGCTCGTAGAACTTCGGCACCGGTACGACGTACAGCTCGCGGTACCTCTCCAGGGTGATCGGCGCGAAGCCGAACTCGGCGAAGGAGGCGTTCGTCGCCGCTATGACGGCGTCGATGTCGTGGAGCAGCGTGCCGTTCCAGTCCCAGACGATGTGCGAGGCGGCGGTGGCGGGGGCCTGGCTCACTTCAGCAGCCCCGCGATCTCCTGGATCCCGAACCAGAGCAGCTCGTGGTCCTCGGCCCCGTCGACGGCGGACTGGGCCCCCTGGTCGCCCTGGTCCGCGGCCGCGACGGCCCCTACGGCGGCGCTCACGTCCTCCAGGGCGTCCTCCGCGTCCACGTGCACCGCGGCCGCCACCGAGAGCCGTACGGCCCCGGCGAGGGCGACCTGGCCGAACGCGTCCCCGTCGGGCCCGGGGGCCGCGGTGGCCGCCTTGTCGTCCACGTCCACGGCCACGACGACCCGCTTGGCGGGGGCCGCCCCGTCCTCGGCGATCATCCGCAGCGAGGCGGCGGCGGCCAGGGTCAGCGCGGCGTACTCCAGCTCCTCCATGTCGTCCGACGCGTACCACTCGCGCAGCGCGGGCGTGACGGCGTAGGCCCGCAGCGGAGCCGGACCCAGCTCACCCGCCTGGTGCGCCTCGGCGAGGCCGGGCAGGGTCAGGGGTACGTACACGCGCATGGCCGGCTGCTTTCGGTAGTCGGAAACGCCTTCAGGATACGACCGCACCCGGCTCCGTCAGCTGATGGCCCGGGGCGCCGCCCCCGACTCCGTCCGTGACGGGTCGCGTCCCCCTTCGGAGTGCGGGGGCGCGGCCGCGGGGCGTCCACCCCGCTCCCGGCGGGCAGGCCGCGGGGGCGCCGGGGCCGCGGGAGGGCGACCCGGATAGGTGAAGGCGGGCCGGGTCCCCGCGGGCTCCGCGGCGCCGTTGCGGAGCGTGTTCGCGGGCCCGTAGAAGTCCCCTACCAAGTTACCGCCCGGTACTCGACCGGGCCCGGCCTTCTCGGGGGACGACCGCCATGACCACCAGGACCGCCCGGACCAGGAACACCACCCGGCCCCCCGGCCGCCACGACCAGCACCGGCCGCCGGCCGTCGTCCACCGCGGCCCGCACCACTGGTTCGCGGACCGGCTGCTCGCGGTGCTCACCGGCCGCCGCCCGGTCCACTCGCTCATGGGCCACACCGTCGGCCCCGCCTACGACCAGCTGATCGCCCTGGCCCCCGCGGACCCCCGGTGCGAGCACCTCACCCCCGTGATCCGCGGATGCGGCCGCTTCACCCCCGGGCCCGGGGTCATCGAGGCCTTCGCCCGCATCGCCACCGGGGACCGGCTGACGGCCCTGGCCTTCCGTCTGGAACAGGGCCCCGACCTGCGCTGGCGCTGCGCGGCCGTCGAACTCCAGGGCCTGCGCCCATGACCCCGCCGGCCGCCCGCGGCGCCCGTACCCCGTACGACGACGCCGGGGCCGCCGCCGGGGCCGCCGCCTGGGCCGGGGCCGGGGCCGGGGCCGGGGCCCCGTACGACGACGCCGGGGCCGGACCCCACGCGGTACGTGGTGTCCGGCCCCGGCGGGCACGCCTGCGCCGCGAACGGCGGAGGTTACTTCTTGCGGCGACGGCCACCCGTGGCCTTGGCGGCCTTGCGGCGCTCCGCGCGCGTCATCCCGGAGTCGTCACCGGACTCCGATTCGAAGTCACCCTCGACGACGCCGCCCTCCCCGTCCACCGTCGGGGCGGAGAAGTGCAGGCGGTCCGGGCGCTGCGGGGCGTCCAGGCCCTTGGCCCGGATCTCCGGCTTCGCCAGCGACGGACCGGCGTCCGCCACCAGGACCTCCTCGACCTGCTGCTCGACCTGGACCTCCAGGTTGAACAGGTAGCCGACGGACTCCTCCTTGATGCCCTCCTGCATGGCGTTGAACATGTCGAAGCCCTCGCGCTGGTACTCGACCAGCGGGTCCTTCTGGGCCATCGCCCGCAGGCCGATGCCCTCCTGCAGGTAGTCCATCTCGTACAGGTGCTCGCGCCACTTGCGGTCCAGCACCGACAGCACCACGCGCCGCTCCAGCTCGCGCATGATGTCGGAGCCGAGCGCGGTCTCGCGCGCCTCGTACTGCTCGTGGATGTCGTCCTTGACGGACTCCGCGATGAACTCGGCGGTGATGCCCGCGCGGTCGCCCGCGGCGTCCTCCAGCTCGTCCACCGTGACCTTGATCGGGTAGAGCTGCCGGAAGGCGGTCCACAGCCGGTCCAGGTCCCACTCCTCCGCGAACCCCTCGACCGTCTCGGCCGTGATGTACGCGTCGATCGTGTCGTCCATCATGTGCCGGATCTGCTCCTGGAGGTCTTCGCCCTCCAGGACCCGCCGGCGCTCCGCGTAGATGACCGTGCGCTGGTTGTTGAGCACCTCGTCGTACTTCAGGACGTTCTTGCGCGTCTCGAAGTTCTGGGTCTCGACCTGCGACTGGGCCGACGCGATGGCCCGCGTGACCATCTTGTTCTCGATCGGCACGTCGTCCGGCACGTTCGCCATCGACATGACGCGCTCGACCATCTGCGCCTTGAACAGACGCATCAGGTCGTCGCCGAGCGACAGGTAGAACCGGGACTCGCCCGGGTCGCCCTGACGGCCGGAACGACCGCGCAGCTGGTTGTCGATACGGCGCGACTCGTGGCGCTCGGTGCCCAGCACGTACAGCCCGCCGAGCTCCTTGACCTCCTCGAACTCCGCCTTCACGGCCGCCTCGGCCCGCGTGAGCGCCTCGGGAAGGGCGTGCGCCCACTCCTCGATGTGCTCCTCCGGGTCCAGACCGCGCTGGCGCAGCTCGGCCTCGGCGAGGTCGTCCGGGTTGCCGCCCAGCTTGATGTCCGTACCGCGGCCGGCCATGTTCGTGGCGACCGTGACGGCGCCGCGGCGGCCGGCCTGCGCGACGATCGAGGCCTCGCGCTCGTGCTGCTTCGCGTTCAGCACTTCGTGCGGGATGCCCCGCTTGGAGAGCTGCTGCGAGAGGTACTCGGACTTCTCGACCGACGTCGTACCGACGAGGATCGGCTGGCCCTTCTCGTGCTTCTCCGCGATGTCGTCGACGACGGCGGCGAACTTCGCGACCTCGGTGCGGTAGATCAGGTCCGCCTGGTCCTTGCGGACCATGTCGCGGTTGGTGGGGATCGGGACGACACCGAGCTTGTAGATCTGGTGGAACTCCGCCGCCTCGGTCATGGCCGTACCGGTCATGCCCGACAGCTTCGAGTACAGGCGGAAGAAGTTCTGGAGGGTGATCGTGGCAAGGGTCTGGTTCTCGTCCTTGATGTCCACCCCTTCCTTCGCCTCGATCGCCTGGTGCATGCCCTCGTTGTAGCGGCGGCCCGCCAGGATGCGGCCGGTGTGCTCGTCGACGATCATGACCTCGCCGTCGATGACGACGTAGTCCTTGTCGGCCTTGAACAGTTCCTTCGCCTTGATGGCGTTGTTCAGGTAGCCGACGAGCGGGGTGTTGACCGCCTCGTAGAGGTTCTCGATGCCGAGCCAGTCCTCGACCTTCGCGACACCGGTCTCGTGGATGGCGACGGTGCGCTTCTTCTCGTCGACCTCGTAGTCGCCGGTCTCCTCGATGCCCTTCAGCGGCTGGCCGGGCTCGCCCTTGGTCAGGCGGGTGACCAGCTTCGCGAAGTCCGCGTACCACTTGGTGGCCTGGTCGGCCGGGCCCGAGATGATCAGCGGGGTACGGGCCTCGTCGACGAGGATCGAGTCGACCTCGTCGACCACGGCGAAGTTGTGGCCGCGCTGGACGAGCTCCTCCTGCGACCACGCCATGTTGTCGCGCAGGTAGTCGAAGCCGAACTCGTTGTTCGTTCCGTACGTGATGTCGTTGGCGTACTGCTCACGGCGCTGCGCCGGAGACATGTTCGCCAGGATGCACCCGACCTCCAGACCGAGGAACTTGTGCACCCGGCCCATCATCTCGGAGTCGCGCTCGGCGAGGTAGTCGTTCACCGTGATCAGGTGGACGCCCTTGCCGGACAGCGCGTTCAGGTACGCGGGGAGCGTGCCGACGAGGGTCTTGCCCTCACCGGTCTTCATCTCGGCGACGTAGCCGAGGTGCAGCGCGGCACCGCCCATGATCTGGACGTCGTAGTGCCGCTGGCCGAGGACGCGCTTGGCGGCCTCGCGGACGGTCGCGAAGGCCTCGGGCAGCAGGTCGTCCAGGCTCTCGCCGTCCTGGAAGCGCTGCTTGTACTCCTCCGTCAGCGCACGCAAGTCGGCGTCGGAGAGGTTGACGAAGTCCTCTTCGATGGAGTTGACCTGGTCCGCGATGCGGTGCAGTTTTTTGAGGATCTTGCCTTCGCCTGCACGCATGAGCTTGTTGAAGACGGACACCGAGGTTTGTCTCCTTGCCGGTCGGGCCTGGCACTGGTTCGTGCACGGGCACGGAGGGTGGGCCCCACCGCAACGGCCATCGTAAGCGAGGACGCGGTCGCGTCGGGAGGTCCGCACTGCCGCGGGACAGGACTGCCCGGAAATGAGAACGTGCGGGGGGCGCCGAAGGTGCCGGGACGGATCGTCCCACTTCCCCAAAAAGTGTTCACACCCGCTGTCCTCCACCAGCAGAATCCGTTCATGGAACCGATCACCCTGACCACCGAACGCCTCGTCCTGCGCCCCCACCTCCCCTCGGACGCCGACGAGGTGCACGCCGCGTGCCAGGACCCGGCCATCCAGCGCTGGATCCCCGTCCCCGTCCCGTACGCGCGCACGGACGCCGAGGGCTACGTGGCCAGGGGCCCGGCCGGGTGGGAGGAGGACTCCGAGTACAACTTCGCGGTCCGCCTCCGCGCCGGCGGCCCGCTCGTCGCCACCGTCGGGATCGTGCCGCGCGGCCCGCACGCGCACGAGGTCGGCTACTGGACCGTCGCCGCGCACCGGGGCCTCGGCTACCTCCCCGAGGCCCTGTCCGCCGTACTGCCCTGGGCCTTCACCGAGGCCGGCTGCGTCCGCATGATCTGGCGGGCCGGCATCGGCAACGACGCCTCCCGCGCCGTCGCCGAAAAGGCCGGATTCACCGTCGAGGGCGTCCAGCGCGCGGGCATGGAACACCGCGGCACCCTGCGGGACTGCTGGGTGGGCTCCCTGCTCCCCTCGGACCTGGGCCTGCCCGCCCGCCTCCCGTACCTGCCCTCGCCCGCTCCGCGGACCGCTGTCAGTGGCCGGGTCTAGGGTGCGGTCATGACGACCGCCACACCCCGGCCGCGGCCGACCGTGTCCCTGTCCGCCGACGATGCCCGCCTCATCGCCCTGCGCGCGCAGGGGTTCCTGGGAGCGCCCGACCGCAAGGGCGGCGTCCGCGGCGTCCTGCGCCACCTGGGCGCCGTCCAGCTCGACACGATCTCCGTACTGGCCCGCTCCCACGAGCTCGTCCCGTACGCCCGCCTGGGCGCGGTCGGCCGCTCCACCGTCGAGGCCTCCTACTGGTCGGACCAGCACGCCTTCGAGTACTGGTCGCACGCGGCCTGCATCCTGCCCATCGAGGAATGGCCGCACTTCGCCTTCCGCCGCCGGGCCCGCAAGGCCCGCGGCCACCGCTGGCACGTCCTGCAGGAAAAGGACCGCTCCACGAAGACCGTCCTGGACCGGCTGGCCGCCGAGGGCCCGCTCACCTCCACCGAACTGGGCGGCGCCAAGAACGGCGGCGAATGGTTCGAATGGTCCGAGACGAAGATCGCGGTGGAGTGGCTCCTGGACATCGGCGAGGTCGTCTGCACCGAACGCCGCGGCTGGAAGCGGGTCTACGACCTCCCCGAGCGGGCCGTCCCCGCGGCACTGCTCCACGACGACCTGGACGACCTCGAGTGCAAGCGCCGCCTGGTCACCCTGGCGGGGCAGTCGCTGGGCGTGGGCACCCGGTCCGACATCGCGGACTACCACCGCCTCAAGGGGCCGGACTTCGACGCGGTCGTCGCGGACTCGGGCCTGGTCCCGGTGGAGGTGGAGGGCTGGTCCAAGCCGGCCTGGGCCGATCCCGCGGCCCTGGCGTCACCGCCCCGCGGCCGCCACCGCACCACGCTCCTGTCGCCCTTCGACTCCCTCGTCTGGGAACGCCCGCGCACGGAGCGGATCTTCGGCTTCACGCACCGTCTGGAGGCGTACGTACCCAAGCCCCAGCGGATCCACGGCTACTTCGCGATGCCCCTGCTGGCGGGAGGCCACCTCCAGGGCCGCGTGGACCCGGCCCGCGAAGGCACCACCCTGGTGGCCCGCCAACTCTCCCTGACCACCCCCAAGGCAGCCCGCCCCATGGCCCAGGCCCTCCGGGAAGCCGCCTCCTGGGTCGGCTGCGACACCATCCGAATCGACCGAGCCACCTCTCCCGCGGAAGCGGAGGCGGTCACCTCGGAACTCTCGACCCTCTGACGAGCGATCTCCCAGCCCGTCAGACGCTCAGGGCCCGGGTCCGGACGCAGCCCAGGCCCCTCAGCCCGTCCGGCGTTTGAGGCCCGGGTCTGGGCGGAGCCCAGGCCTTTCAGCCCGTCCGGCGTTTGAGGACGGGGCCCGGGCGCAGCCCAGGCCTTTCAGCCCGTCCGGCGTTTGAGGACCGGGTCTGGGCGGAGCCCAGGGAACGGGCGAAGGGCGGGTAGGGGACAGCCCCGCAGGGCCCAACCACCCGCACCCACCGCCACCCACCCACTCACCGGATCTCGAGGATCTTCTCCCGCATCGCGTACACCACCGCCTCCATCCTGGAGTGCAGCTGCAACTTCTCCAGAATGTTCCGCACATGGTTCTTCACGGTGTTCTCGGAGATGAACAACTCCTTGGCGATGTCCCGGTTGTTCATCCCGGTGGCCACCAGCTTCAGGACCTCCAGCTCCCGGTCCGTCAGCCTCGGCGCCGGCACCAGCCGCCGCTCATCCGTCCGCTGGATCATCGACTTGAACTCCGTCAGCAGCTTCGACGCCATCGACGGACTGATCTGCGACTGCCCGTCCGCCACCGCCCGGATCGCCGTGGCGACCTCGTCCGTCGAGATCTCCTTCAGGAGGTACCCCGTCGCGCCCGCCTTGATCGCGTCGTAGAGGTCCGCCTCCTCGTCGCTGATCGTCAGCATGATGATCTTCGCGGAGGGCGCCACCTCCTTGATCGACGTGCACGCCTCGATCCCGCCGCGCCTCGGCATCCGCACGTCCATCAGCACGATGTCCGGCAGTAGGTCCGCCGCCTTGTCCACGGCCTCCGCGCCGTCACCCGCCTCGCCGACGACCTGGATGTCCTCCTCCTGCGCGAGGACGATTTCCAGCCCGCGCCGGAACAGCGCGTGGTCGTCGACCACGAGCACCCGGATCGGCTCTGCCGTCCGGCCTTCCTCACGGCAGCCCGCACCGTCGTCATCGCGCACCGGCCCGAAGCTGTCCGCCATCGTTCCTCCCCCTGCACCGCGTGTGCTGAGCTGCTGGGTCAATCCGACGAGAGCGGCCGCCGGGTGACTGCCCGACATGATTCCATGCCCGCGTGGCCCGGCGGGGGCAGACGATTACAGGCCGGTGGTTACCAGCCACCGTGAGCCATCGGGTTGCAGCCACCACATCGCACAAATGCCCCCGCGCCCGCCTGAGCGAACGCGGGGGCACCGAACGGACATCCGGTTTCAGCCCGGAATCAGTCCGGAATCAGCGGTTTCAGCCGCCGAGCGCTCCACCGGCTCCGGCGCCGTCGAGCTCGCCCGAGCTGGACGCGGCGTCGGAGGCGTCGAGGTGGATCACGCCGTAGTCATAACCGTGGCGCCGGTAGACGACGCTCGGCATCTTGGTGTCGGAGTCGACGAACAGGTAAAAGTCGTGACCGACCAGCTCCATCTCGTACAGAGCCTGGTCGAGTGACATGGGTGTGGCCGCGTGGGTCTTCTCGCGAACGATGAGCGGGCCTTCGCCCTGCACTTCCAGCGATCCGATCCGCGTGGTCGGAATCGCGTCCGCCTTCTCGCCGTTGACCGGCTCGCCGTTGCCGTTCAGGGTCGCGGCGTTCGGGACCACATCGGCGACCTCGGCCGCCGAGAGCCGTCCGGCGCCGCGCCGGGTGTAGCGCTTGTCGTGCTGCTTGCGCAGCCGGGCCTCCAGCTTGTCCTGAGCGAGGTCGAGCGCCGCGTACGGGTCTGCGGCGGCGGCTTCGGCACGAATCACCGGGCCCCGCGAACGCAGGGTGATCTCCACGCGGTCGGAACGGTCGGCCTGGCGCGGGTTGTGCTCCTTGGACACCTCGACGTCCAAGCTGATCACCTTGGCGTCGAGCTTCTGGATCCGCTCCGGATTCAGCTTCTCGGCGACGTGCTTGCGGAACCGGTCGGGCACCTCGGTCTTACGGCCCTTGACGACGATGTCCACGCAGAACTCCGTTCCCGGATAGCTCCGCCCCAGGGGCGAAGCGTCTCCCTTTCGCACCAGACTCCGGTGAACACCGGAGCCTCGGACTTGGCGACTTTCACCTCCTCCTCCCCCACCGGCAAGATCTACACCCCACCGACTTCGGAGTCGAGGGACAACCTCTGACACGAAGTTTCCGAAACGTACAAACGCTCGAAATGCCCGTTCCGACGCGCGGGGCCCAAGGTTCGCCAATTCCTTACAACCGAACATATCCCTCTATGCCGGTTGTCGGCACCCGCTACCGGAACGTACCTCCGTTCAGGTGGCCGTTCCCTCTTACTACCTGCAACGATGCGCCTTCCCTCCCAGTTCCAAATCTATTCACAAGTTTTTTGCTCTGTTCGAGTTGCGGACCGGATCCGCCCGGCTCCGACCGGACCCGCCACCCGCACCGGGGCGTACGAAGGCATCCGCCGGCGCGGCCACCACCGCGGCCAGCAGCACGGCCCCCGGCGCCGCCCCGTCCGGTCTCCCGATCCCGGCCGCACGCAGCGCCCGCGCCGCCTCCACCAGCGTGGACCCGGTGGTGACGAGGTCGTCCACGATCACGATCCGGGCCGCGCCGGCCGTCACCCGACCGGCGCCGGGACGTGCCACCAGGGCACCCGCGAGGTTCTCCCGGCGCTCCGACGCCCCCAGGCCCGCCTGGTCGGCCACCGCCCGCCGCAGCCGCAGCACGGGCGTCACGCGCGCGGGCACGCCCTCCCGCCGCAGCCGCGCCGAGGCGGCCAGCGCGATCCTGCGCGCCGGGTCGTGACCGCGCGCCCGTACCCGGTGGGGCGCGGAGGGGACCGGAACCAGGGCCACTTCCCCCTCCCCCACCCCGCCCACCCCGCCCGTGCGGACCGCCGCCGCCAGGGCTGCGCCGAGGGCACCGGCCAGCGGGAGCGCGCCGCGCTCCTTGTGTGCCAGTACGACGGCCCGTACGGCCTCCCGGTACGCGACGGCCGCATACACCGCGGGCAGCCCCGCGGGGCTGGGAGACGGGCGTACCGGGCCCGCCCCGGCCCCGCTGAGCGCCGACCGGCAGACTCCGCACAGCGTCTCCCCGGCGGCCCCGCATCCCGCGCAGTCGACCGGCAGCACCAGCCCGGCGAGCTCACCGGCCAGCCCCCGCCACCACTCCCGCATGACGTCCACTCTGCGGGTCGGGGCCGGGACGCCGCCACCCCTGTGGACAACGCGGAAAAGAGCAGGCCAGACCCCGGGCGGGGCAGTCCGGACAGGTCAGCCCGGGTAGACCGGCGCGCGGCCGCCCGCCGCCACCATGCGCCACTGCGCACCCGGCGGCAGCCAGACGATCCCGTCCTCCGCCGAGGAGGCGACCACGGGCTTCTTCTCGTCCTCGCTCGCCGCGACCGCCTCCAGCCCGGTCGCACCGGGCAGCCCGGCCCCGACCATCGAGCCGTCGGCCAGCATGTAGCGGGCCTGCACGACACCGCCGCTCTCGCGGCCCACCACCAGCAGCCGGCCGCGCGGCGCCCAGCTCATCGCCGTCACGTCCGCCAGCTGCGGGGCGGCCGGGCGCAGCTCGCGCACCGAGACCGCCGAGGAGTCGCCCTTGCCGTCGGGCCGCTCGATCCGGCCGATGTACAGGGTCTTGCGGCCCTGCCGTTCCACCAGCAGCGCCATCCGCACCCCGTCGGGCGAGGCCTTCAGCCCCGTGATGCGCCCGCCGTCCAGCCCGGACACCTCGACCCGCTCGGCGGGCCCCGCCCCGTGGGGCAGCCGCCACAGCGCCGGGGCCTGCGGGTCCGGGTCCGCGATCCACAGATCGCCGGCCGCGTCCCACGTGGGGGCGGTCAGCCCGTTCGGTTTGGCGCCCTTGCCGGTCAGCAGGGGCTGCGGCATCGGTCCGGCGGTGGTCAGGTTGACCACGTACAGCCCGTGCCCGTCGTCGGAGACCACCGCGGCGCGCTTCTCGTCGTAGGCGATGGCGGCGGAGGAGACCTTGAAGGGCGGGTTCCCGGACAGCGGTCCGGGGACCGGCCTCGAAGGCTCCTGCTCCTCCCGGTTGGGGTCCAGGCTCATCCACTGGAGCCGGCCCTCGCTGTCCACGTAGTACTGGTGGCCGGGCGAGAGCGGCCGGTTGGCGATCACGGCGGCGGTGGCCTCGGTGACCTGGCACAGCGAGGACTTGCCGTCGGCGCGCACGAGTTCGACCCGGTCGACCCGGGAGCCCGTCAGGTCCTTGACGGTATAGAGGAGTTGGGTGGCCATCTTCTGGCACTGCGGCCCCGCTACGTCGTCCGCCTTCTCGTTCAGCGGCACGCGCAGCGTGTTCTGGCCGTCGTACGAAAGGGACTTGGTGCCCTCGCGCAGTTCGGTACCGGTGGGGAAGCTGGACGTGACGACGGGCCCGAGCCACTTGGAGGGGCCCGCCAGCAGCGATTTGACGGTCTGGGTGGTGGGGTCCATCCGGGAGTCGGGGTCACTGCGCTGGCGCATGTAGACGGGGTCGGCCACGAGCGTGCCGCCCGCGAAGTAGTACTTGTTGACCGGCATGTAGATGCGCTGGAAGTCGGACTCGCTCAGGACCAGGCCCCTGGGCGGGGTCGCGATCCGCCACTCCTTGTTCTCCTGCGTGAGCTGGAGGAACTCCTCGTAGCGCCGGTCGCCGGTCTCCGGCTGGTAGGCGCTGCGCTCGTCCACCGTGGCCAGCGTCTTGCCCGCGACCTTGAAGCGGGGGGCCGCCGGGTCCTTCTCGCCCTGTACGGAGAACCGGTCGAGGCCGGAGGAGAGCACGGTGACCGCCGAGGCGGGCTTCCAGTTCTTCGCCGCTTCCTCGGTGAGGTACTTGCGGGCGGTCTGGAGCTGCGGGTCGTCGCTGGTCATGGCCTCCAGGAAGCCGTCGACGATCTCCTGCGGGCTGGCCCGGTCGGCCGGCGGCACGCCGAAGACGCGGACCTGCGAGTCGACGCCCTGCGAGGCCTGCACGGGCCGGATCTCGCCGTGGTCGGGCATGGAGGCGCAGCCGGCGAGCAGCAGCCCGGCCGCGGCGAAGGCGTACGCCCTGAGGGTGCGCGTCGTACGGGGCCTGCGCGGCGGGAGTCCCGTCCGCAGGGGTTCCGTCCGCAGGGGTACCGTCCGCGGACGGTCCGGGTCAGTGCCCATGCGATCCACCCGCTCCGCCCGCTCCACCGGCTCCACCCTCTCGGTCCGCCGCTCCGCCCGTCCCGCCCGCTCCGCCCGTCCCGCCCGGCCCGGCACCCGCCACCCCGTTGCCGGCACCGGCACCGGCACCGGCACCGGCACCGGCACCAGCACCGTTCGCCGTCTGCTCCGCCGGCCGGGTGACGACCCGCGCCCCGCTGCCGGGCAGCGCCGTCGGGTCGGCCGGTACCTGAAGCGCGCTGGCGACCGGGGACCTCGACGGTATCGGCGACCGGTCGGGCCGCCCCGCGGGCTCCGCCTGCCCGCGGGGCTCCAGGGAGCCCTCCGCGGCGGCCCTGGCCCGGTTGGCCCGGGAGTCCTCGGGCTCCAGCGGGATCGGCGATCCGCGCAGCGGCTCGTCGGCGGTGCGCGGCAGGGTCAGGCGGAACTGCGAGCCTCCGCCGGGCTCGCCCCAGGCCTGGAGCCAGCCGCCGTGCAGCCGGGCGTCCTCGACGGCGATGGACAGGCCCAGGCCCGTACCGCCGGTCGTGCGCGCCCGCGCGGGGTCGGCCCGCCAGAAGCGGTTGAAGACGCGGGTGGCCTCGCCGGGCTTGAGCCCGACGCCGTAGTCCCGTACGGCCACGGCGACGGCACCGCCGGCCGAGGCGAGCCGGACGACCACGTCGCGGCCCTCCCCGTGCTCGACGGCGTTGACGACGAGGTTGCGCAGGACCCGCTCCACGCGCCGGGCGTCGGCTTCGGCTATCACCGGCTGGGTGTCGCCGAGGACGCGGATCCGGGTGTTCTTGTGTTCGGCGAGCGGTTCTGCGGCGTCGATGACGCGGTGCACGACGTCCCGCAGGTCGATCGGCTCCGCCTCCAGGGCGGCGGCGCCCGCGTCGAACCGGCTGATCTCCAGCAGGTCGGCCAGGAGCGACTCGAAGCGGTCGAGCTGTCCGGCGAGGAGTTCGGCGGAGCGTGCGGTGACCGGATCGAAGTCGGCGCGGGCGTCGTGGATGACGTCCGCGGCCATGCGTACCGTCGTGAGCGGGGTGCGCAGCTCGTGCGAGACGTCCGAGACGAAGCGGCGCTGGAGCCGGGAGAGGTCCTCCAGCTGCTGGATTTTGTTCTGGAGGTTCTGGGCCATCTTGTTGAACGCTTCGCCCAAGCGGGCGATGTCGTCCTCGCCGGTGACCTTCATCCGCTCCTGGAGCCGCCCCGCGGAGAGCCGCTCGGCGATGCCCGCGGCCATCCGGACGGGGGTGACGACCTGGCGCACGACGAGCCAGGCGATCCCGCCGAGGAGGACGACGACGAAGAGCCCGGCGGTGGCGATGGTGGCCTTGACCAGGTTGAGGGACTCCTCCTCCTGGGTCAGCGGGAAGAGGTAGTACAGGTCGTACGGGTCGCCGTTGATGTCCGTGAGCCGCTTGCCGATGACGAGCGCGGGCTCGGGCGCCTTGTCCCCGGCGTCGGTGTAGCGGATCCGGGAGAAGGTCTTGAAGGCGCCGGTGGCGTGGTTGACGTTGCGGCGCAGTCCCAGCGGGACGCTGGCCGTGGGGTCCACGTTGCCGGAGGCGCGGGCACCGCGGACGCCGACCGCCCCGCGGCCGGCCTGCTGTTCCTCGCCGGTTCCGGTGCCCGCGCCCAGCGCGGCCACCTCGAAGGCGCTCTGCCCGCCACTGGCGAGCTGTTTGACCAGGGAGTTCATCCAGGTGCTGGCGTCGCGGCCGACCTTGTTGTCGGAGGCGTCGGGCCCGTCGGCCGTATAGGGCGTGTTGGCCTTCTCCTGTGCGACCGCGAACCCTCCCGCGGCCTGGCTCTGCGCGGCCTCCTCCTTGGCGTCGAGGAGGCCCTTGCTGACCTGTGCGATGACCACGAAGCCGAGGGCGAGGACCACGGCGAGTGAGATCAGCAGGGTGGCGGCGACCACCCGGAGCTGGATGTTGCGCCGCCAGAGCCGGACAGCCGGAAGCAGCGGCCGGCGTCCGAGGCGCACGCACAGCCGCAGCACGGGGCCGCCGGGTGCTCCGTCGCGGAGCAGCCGGCTTCCCCGCAGCGCTCCCCAGCGGGAGCGGCCACGGGGCATGCCGGGTTTCATGTCAGCTCGGTCCGGCCTTGTAGCCGACACCGCGCACCGTCACGACGATCTCGGGGCGCTCGGGGTCCTTCTCGACCTTGGAGCGCAGCCGCTGCACGTGCACGTTGACCAGGCGGGTGTCCGCCGCGTGCCGGTAGCCCCAGACCTGCTCCAGCAGCACCTCGCGGGTGAACACCTGCCAGGGCTTGCGCGCGAGGGCGACCAGGAGGTCGAACTCGAGCGGGGTCAGGGCGATCGAGGCGCCTTCGCGCTTGACCGAGTGCCCGGCCACGTCGATGACCAGGTCACCGATGGTCAGCTGCTCGGGTGCGGGCTCCTCCGACCGGCGCAGACGGGCCCGGATGCGGGCCACCAGCTCCTTCGGTTTGAACGGCTTCACGATGTAGTCGTCGGCCCCGGACTCCAGGCCCACCACGACGTCGACCGTGTCGCTCTTGGCGGTGAGCATGACGATCGGCACGCCGGATTCGGCCCGGATCAGCCTGCACACCTCTATGCCGTCCCGTCCGGGAAGCATGAGGTCGAGCAGTACCAGATCCGGCTTGGCCTCCCGGAAGGCAGCCAGCGCCTTGTCACCGTCCGCTACGAACGACGGCTCAAAACCTTCTCCACGCAGCACAATGCCGAGCATCTCGGCCAGCGCGGTGTCGTCGTCGACGACAAGGACTCGTCCCTTCATGCTTGACATCATCCCATTAGCTAATCGTTACCTGGCGGTGAGCTGTCCCACAGCCAAAGGGGCTGGAAATAGTCCCTCGGACCTGCGTGGAGATCAGGGCGCCCAGTGTGCCCCGGATCCACACGACAAATGAAGGCGCGAACGGCCCGGGATCCAGGGGACGGCTGGTCCGTTCGAGGTTGTCACATGGCACGATGGCAGCCGGACCAAGCGCCCCGCACCAGCAGTGCACGTGAAGGAGCGACGATGAACGACTCTCCGGGCTGGGCTACGCCCGGATCCTCCCCGTCCGATGGTGAGGGCTCCCACGGTACGCAGCCACCCGCGCCGGCCCCGCAGCCCCCGGGCGGCGACCCGAAGTGGTCCGCCGAGCAGCCGCCGCCCGGCCAGTGGTCGAGCCCGGCCGCCGGTCAGGCCCCGCAGCCGCCCGCGCCCGCGCAGCCCCCGCAGGGCTGGGGCTCGTACGGCGGCGGCTACCCGCCCCAGAACGGCAGTGGTGGCGCACCCGGCAGCTGGGGCAACCAGGCCCCGGCGGCCAAGCCGGGCGTGATCCCGCTGCGCCCGCTCGGCCTGGGCGAGATCCTCGACGGCGCGGTCGCCACCATGCGCAAGCACTGGCGTTCGGTGCTGCCGATCACCCTGGCCGTGTCCGTCGTCGTGCAGCTGGCCACCGTCATCACCCAGAAGTACGCCCTCTCCGACCTCACGATCGACCCGGCGCGCCCCGAGATGGCCCCCGACGAGGTCCTCAACAGCCTGGGCAGCACCCTGGCGCTGAGCGGCGCGAGCCTCTTCCTCCAGTTCGTCGGCGGCATCGTGGCCACCGCGATGCTCACGATGATCTTCAGCCGTTCGGTGCTCGGTCAGAGCTCTTCGGTCGCCGAGGCCTGGCGCGGTGCCCGTTCGCAGCTGCTGCGGCTGGCCGGTCTGACCCTGCTCCTGGGCCTCGGCGCGGGCCTCCTGATCCTGGTGCTGATCCTGCCCGGCGTCCTCCTCGAGAACGTCCCCGTCGGCGTCCTCGGCGGCTTCGCCGCCTTCGGGCTGATCGTGTGGCTGTGGATCAGGTTCTCGCTCGCCTCTCCGGCACTGATACTGGAGAAGGCGTCGGTGTTCAAGTCCCTCGCCCGCTCCTCGAAGTTGGTCAAGGGCTCCTGGTGGCGCGTCTTCGGGATCACCGTCCTCACCGTCGTCATCACGTTCTTCGTCTCCATGATCATCGTGACACCGCTGACGATCGTGGGCGCCGCGCTGTTCGGTGACGGCCTCCGGAACCTCGCCGAGGGCACCGGGACCACCAGCTGGGGGTACCTGATCGTCTCGGCGATCGGCGCCGTCATCGCGATGACCATCACCATGCCGATCCAGTCGGGCGTCACGGTCCTGCTCTACGTCGACCAGCGGATCCGCCGCGAGGCCCTCGACCTGGAGCTCGCCCGGGCGGCGGGCATCGAGAACTACGGCGCCGCGTCGCCGCCGACCGCGGGCTGACGCGGGGATGAGGGGCATGGGGGGCCTGCTCTCGGAAACACCACCGGTCACGACAGGACGTGAGGCCGCTCGCGAGGCGGCACGGCACGAGCTGTCCAGGCCGGAGTACCACCGGAACGACCCGGGCCTGTTCCGGCGTGCCATGGACCGCTTCTGGGACTGGATCGGGAGCCTCTTCGAGCACGCCTCCGGCGCGACTCCCGGCGGCACGGCCGGTCTGGTCGCCGTGGCCGTCCTCGTCCTCCTCGTCGTCGCCGCGCTGTGGTGGCGCCTGGGCACCCCGCGCCGGGCCGCGACCGCGGCGGGCCACCTCTTCGACGACCGCGTGCGCAGTGCGGCCGACCACCGCGCGGCCGCCGAGGCACTGGCCGCGGACAGCCGCTGGAACGAAGCCGTCCAGGAGCGCATGCGCGCCGTCGTCCGCTCCCTGGAGGAGCGCACCCTCCTCGACCCCCGCCCCGGCCGCACCGCGGACGAGGCGGCCGCCGAGGCCGCCGTCTCCCTCCCGTCCCACGCCGCGGACCTCCGCGCGGCGGCCCGCACCTTCGACGACGTCACCTACGGCGCCCGCCCGGCCGACGCGACGATGTACGCCACCCTGCGCACCCTGGACCAGGCCCTGTCCCGCACGAAGCCCCTCCTGACGGGCCCCACCCCATGACCACCCCCACCCCGGACCCCCGAGTCCCCACACCCCAACCCACCACCCCCGGACCCACCCCGGACACGCCCGGCCCCGGCACGACGGCCGGAGGGGCCCCGCAGACGGGCACGGCCTCCGAGTTCGGCGCCACCCCGGGGGGAACACCAGCCGGCCCCCGTACGACCGCCGGAGGCACCGGCACCGGCGTCCGTGCCCGCGACCTCTGGGCGCGCTCCCGGGGGTTCCTCGTCGCGCTCGCGGTGCTCCTCGCCGCCGGGCTGGCGCTCGCCGCGCTGAACTCCGGCGCCCGGCACGGCTACCTCGACCCCCGCTCCGCCGACCCCTTCGGCAGTCAGGCCGTCGCCGAACTCCTCAAGGCCCGCGGGGTCGCCACCCGCGTCGTCACCACCGCCGAGGAAGCCGCCGACGCCGCCGGTCCCGACACGACCCTGCTGGTCACCGACCCCGACCGGCTCGACGAAACCCGGCTGCGCTCGATCCGCTCCGCCATCGACCTGTCCGGCGGCCGCACCGTCCTGCTCGCCCCGAGCGTCCTGAGCCTGCCCGCCCTGGCCCCCGGCACCCGCACCCACGGCAGCACCACCCCGGACACCCCCCTGGACCCGGGCCCCACCTGCACCCTGCCCGCCGCGAAGACCGCCGGCCGCGCGGCCACCGGCGGCGGCTACCGCTACACCACCAACACCCCCGGAGCCGGCGGCTGTTACCCCTCCGCCGGTCACCCCACCCTCCTCGTCCTGCCCACCGGCACCCCCGGCGGCGACACCGTCCTCCTCGGCTCCGAGACCGTCCTGCTCAACAAGAGCCTCGCCAAGGAAGGCAACGCCTCCCTCGCGCTTCAGCTCCTCGGCTCCCGCCCCCACCTCGTCTGGTACCTGCCGTCCCCCGCCGACAGCAACCCCGACGAGGCCACCGACAGCCGGCAGCAGGACTTCCTCGAGCTGATCCCCGCCGGCTGGAGCTGGGCCCTGCTCCAGCTCTTCCTCGCCGCCGCCGTCGCCGCCCTCTGGCGCGCCCGCCGCCTCGGCCCGCTCGTCACCGAACGCCTGCCCGTCCTCATCCGCGCCTCCGAAGCCACCGAGGGCCGCGCCCGCCTGTACGTCAGGGCCGGCGCCCGCGACCGCGCCGCCACCGTGCTGCGCACCGCCGCCCGCGAACGCCTGGCCGCACTGGTCGGCGTACCGCCCTCGCAGGCCCACGACCCGGCCGCCCTGGTCCCCGCGGTCTCCGCCCGCCGGAGCGCCGACCCGGGCACCGCCCCCGGCCCGGGACATGACCCGGCCACCCTGCTCTTCGGCACCACCCCCGCCACCGACGCGGCGCTCGTCGCGCTCGCCGACCAACTCGACGCCCTCGAAAGAGAGGTCCGCACCTCATGACGGCCACCACGGACAGCGCCCGCTCCGCCCTGGAAGCGCTCCGCACCGAGATCGGAAAGGCCGTGGTCGGCCAGGACTCCGCCGTCACCGGTCTCGTCGTAGCCCTCCTGTGCCGCGGCCACGTCCTCCTCGAAGGCGTCCCCGGCGTCGCGAAGACCCTCCTCGTGCGGGCCCTCGCCGCCTCCCTCGAACTCGACACCAAGCGCGTCCAGTTCACCCCGGACCTGATGCCGAGCGACGTCACCGGCTCCCTCGTCTACGACGCCCGCACCGCCGAATTCTCGTTCCAGAACGGCCCGGTCTTCACCAACCTCCTCCTCGCCGACGAGATCAACCGCACGCCTCCCAAGACCCAGTCCTCCCTCCTCGAAGCGATGGAGGAGCGCCAGGTCACCGTCGACGGCACCCCCCGCAAGCTGCCGGAGCCGTTCCTCGTCGCCGCCACCATGAACCCGGTCGAGTACGAGGGCACGTACCCCCTGCCCGAGGCCCAGCTCGACCGCTTCCTCCTGAAGCTCACCGTCCCCCTCCCCTCCCGCGAGGACGAGATCGGCGTACTCACCCGCCACGCGGCCGGCTTCAACCCGCGCGACCTGCACTCCGCCGGGATCCGCCCGGTCGCCGGCCCCGCCGAACTCGAAGCCGCCCGCAAGGCCGTCGAGGCCACCGCCGTCTCCCCGGAGATCACCGCGTACGTCGTCGACATCTGCCGCGCCACCCGCGAGTCCCCCTCCCTCACCCTGGGCGTCTCCCCCCGCGGCGCCACCGCCCTGCTGGCCACCGCCCGCGCCTGGGCCTGGCTCACCGGCCGCGACTACGTCACCCCCGACGACGTGAAGGCCCTCGCCCTGCCGACCCTGCGCCACCGCGTCCAGCTGCGGCCCGAGGCCGAGATGGAGGGCGTCACGGCCGACGCGGTCATCACCGCGATCCTCACCCACGTCCCCGTCCCGCGCTGATGGGGTTCACCGGACGCGCCGCCCTCCTCGCGGCCCTCGGCTCCGTCCCCGTCGGCATCCTCGAACCGAGCTGGACCGGGATGCTCGCGGTCAACGGCCCCATCGCCCTGGCCTGCGCGGTCGACTACGCCCTCGCGGCGCCGGTCCGCACGCTCCAACTGGCCCGCTCCGGCGACACCTCGGTGCGGCTGGGCGAATCCGCCGACGTGCACCTGACCGTCACCAACACCTCCACCCGCACCCTGCGCGCCCGGATCCGCGACGCCTGGCCCCCCAGCAGCTGGGTCCCCGGCACCGAATTCGACGCCTCCCGGCACGCGTTGACCGTTCCGGCCGGCGAACGCCGCCGCCTCGCCACCCGCCTGCGGCCCACCCGCCGCGGCGACCGCCGGGCGGCCCGCGTCACGATCCGCTCGTACGGCCCGCTCGGACTGCTGGCCCGGCAGGGCCACCACACCGTCCCGTGGACGGTCCGCGTGCTCCCGCCCTTCGCCAGCCGCAAGCACCTCCCCTCCCGCCTGGCCCGACTGCGCGAACTCGACGGCCGCACCAGCCTCCTGACGCGCGGTGAGGGAACGGAGTTCGACAGCCTGCGCGACTACGTGCCCGGCGACGACACCCGTTCCATCGACTGGCGGGCCACCGCCCGTCAGAACAAGGTCGCCGTCCGCACCTGGCGCCCGGAACGCGACCGCCACATCCTCATCTGCCTGGACACGGGCCGTACTTCGGCGGGCCGCGTCGGCGACGCCCCGCGCCTGGACGCCGCGATGGACGCCGCCCTGCTCCTGACGGCCCTGGCCACCCGCGCCGGTGACCGCGTGGACCTCCTGGCCCACGACCGCCGCCCCCGCGCCCAGGTCCAGGCCCGCACGGCCGCCGACACCCTCCCGGCCTTCGTCAACGCGATGGCCACCCTGGAGCCGGAGCTCGTCGAAACCGACTCCCGCACCCTGGTCTCCACCATCCTGCGCAGCGCCCCGCGCCGCTCCCTGGTGGTACTCCTGACCAGTCTCGACGCGGCCCCGATCGAGGAGGGCCTGCTCCCGCTCCTCCCCCGCCTCACCCAGCGGCACACGGTCCTGCTGGCCTCGGTCGCGGACCCCCACATCGCGGAGATGACGAAGTCCCGCGGCACCCTCGAAGCCGTCTACGAAGCCGCCGCCGGCACCCAGTCCCAGTCCGCCCGCCGCCGCACCGCCGACCAGCTCACCCGCCACGGCGTCCACGTGGTCGACGCCACCCCCGAAACCCTGGCCCCGGCCCTGGCCGACGCCTACCTGTCCCTCAAGGCCGCCGGCCGGCTGTAGTACGGCCCATCCGTCCCAACCTGGATACGCTGGGTGGCGCACCCACCAGGAGGACACCATGGCCGACCTCACTCCCGAGCAGATGCGTCGCATGCACGACTTCGCGGAGCAGCTCTCGGAGCTGGCCGAACACCAGGAAGACCAGTGGAAGGTGCAGACCACCGACGGTCAGATCTCCCTCACGATGATGAGTCCCACGGCTCCGCACGGGCTGAACGTGGTGCGGCTGCGCCGACAGATCGAGGCCCAGACACCCGAGGTCATGGCCCTCAACGACACGAACATGGGCGATCCGGTGACCGGCCTGACCAAGGTCCCCGACCTCATGGTCATCGCCGAGGAAGACACCGACGACACAGCGAAGGTCGTGAACTCCCGCGATGTCCTGATGGTGGTCGAGGTCGTCTCACGCACGAACTCCCTCACCGACATCCGCGACAAACTTCACGACTATCCGAAGATGGGGGTCCCGCTCTACGTCGTGGTGGACCCCCGCAAGGACAAGAGGACCGCCACAGTGCACAGTGACCCCTCGGAAGGTCCCGACGGCATCCGCTACCGCAAGACAGTTCCCTACTCCTTCGGGGACACCGTCCCCGCCGGCCGCTGGACGCTCGAGACGAGCAGCCTCAAAAGCTACCCCGCCGACTGGTAGGCCCCGACTGAATCCACACATACTGGTCCCAGAACAGGTCTGTAAACGCAGAAAAGCCCCGCACCGAACCCATAAGGGCTGGTGCGGGGCTTCCCCACAATAATTGTTCGGCGGCGTCCTACTCTCCCACAGGGTCCCCCCTGCAGTACCATCGGCGCTGAAAGGCTTAGCTTCCGGGTTCGGAATGTAAACCGGGCGTTTCCCTAACGCTATGACCACCGAAACACTATGAAGTTAACCAACCGGATATGACACAGTTCGTTACTTCAGAACTAACACAGTGGACGCGAGCAACTGAGGACAAGCCCTCGGCCTATTAGTACCAGTCAGCTCCACCCGTTACCGGGCTTCCACATCTGGCCTATCAACCCAGTCGTCTACTGGGAGCCTTACCCTCTCAAGGAGGTGGGAATACTCATCTTGAAGCAGGCTTCCCGCTTAGATGCTTTCAGCGGTTATCCCTCCCGAACGTAGCCAACCAGCCATGCCCTTGGCAGGACAACTGGCACACCAGAGGTTCGTCCGTCCCGGTCCTCTCGTACTAGGGACAGCCCTTCTCAATATTCCTACGCGCACAGCGGATAGGGACCGAACTGTCTCACGACGTTCTAAACCCAGCTCGCGTACCGCTTTAATGGGCGAACAGCCCAACCCTTGGGACCGACTCCAGCCCCAGGATGCGACGAGCCGACATCGAGGTGCCAAACCATCCCGTCGATATGGACTCTTGGGGAAGATCAGCCTGTTATCCCCGGGGTACCTTTTATCCGTTGAGCGACGGCGCTTCCACAAGCCACCGCCGGATCACTAGTCCCGACTTTCGTCCCTGCTCGACCCGTCGGTCTCACAGTCAAGCTCCCTTGTGCACTTACACTCAACACCTGATTGCCAACCAGGCTGAGGGAACCTTTGGGCGCCTCCGTTACTTTTTGGGAGGCAACCGCCCCAGTTAAACTACCCATCAGACACTGTCCCTGATCCGGATCACGGACCGAGGTTAGACATCCAGCACGACCAGAGTGGTATTTCAACGACGACTCCACCCCAACTGGCGTTGGGGTTTCAAAGTCTCCCACCTATCCTACACAAGCCGAACCGAACACCAATATCAAACTATAGTAAAGGTCCCGGGGTCTTTCCGTCCTGCTGCGCGAAACGAGCATCTTTACTCGTAGTGCAATTTCACCGGGCCTATGGTTGAGACAGTCGAGAAGTCGTTACGCCATTCGTGCAGGTCGGAACTTACCCGACAAGGAATTTCGCTACCTTAGGATGGTTATAGTTACCACCGCCGTTTACTGGCGCTTAAGTTCTCAGCTTCGCCACACCGAAATGTGACTAACCGGTCCCCTTAACGTTCCAGCACCGGGCAGGCGTCAGTCCGTATACATCGCCTTACGGCTTCGCACGGACCTGTGTTTTTAGTAAACAGTCGCTTCTCGCTGGTCTCTGCGGCCACCCCCAGCTCACGGAGTAAATCCGATCACCAGTGATGGCCCCCTTCTCCCGAAGTTACGGGGGCATTTTGCCGAGTTCCTTAACCATAGTTCACCCGAACGCCTCGGTATTCTCTACCTGACCACCTGAGTCGGTTTAGGGTACGGGCCGCCATGAAACTCGCTAGAGGCTTTTCTCGACAGCATAGGATCATCCACTTCACCACAATCGGCTCGGCATCAGGTCTCAGCCTTATATGAGGGACGGATTTGCCTACCCCTCGGCCTACACCCTTACCCCGGGACTACCACCGCCCGGGCTGGACTACCTTCCTGCGTCACCCCATCGCTTACCTACTACAAGTCTGGTCCGCCGGCTCCACCACTTTCCATTCCCCGAAGGGTCCGGAACGGCTTCACGGGCTTAGCATCGCCTGATTCGATATTGGGCGTTTCAAAGCGGGTACCGGAATATCAACCGGTTGTCCATCGACTACGCCTGTCGGCCTCGCCTTAGGTCCCGACTTACCCTGGGCAGATCAGCTTGACCCAGGAACCCTTAGTCAATCGGCGCACACGTTTCTCACGTGTGTATCGCTACTCATGCCTGCATTCTCACTCGTGAACCGTCCACAACTAGCTTCCGCTGCTGCTTCACCCGGCACACGACGCTCCCCTACCCATCACAGCGGGCGTTGGCCCTATAGCTGCAATGACACGACTTCGGCGGTACGCTTGAGCCCCGCTACATTGTCGGCGCGGAATCACTTGACCAGTGAGCTATTACGCACTCTTTCAAGGGTGGCTGCTTCTAAGCCAACCTCCTGGTTGTCTCTGCGACTCCACATCCTTTCCCACTTAGCGTACGCTTAGGGGCCTTAGTCGATGCTCTGGGCTGTTTCCCTCTCGACCATGGAGCTTATCCCCCACAGTCTCACTGCCACGCTCTCACTTACCGGCATTCGGAGTTTGGCTAAGGTCAGTAACCCGGTAGGGCCCATCGCCTATCCAGTGCTCTACCTCCGGCAAGAAACACGTGACGCTGCACCTAAATGCATTTCGGGGAGAACCAGCTATCACGGAGTTTGATTGGCCTTTCACCCCTAACCACAGGTCATCCCCCAGGTTTTCAACCCTGGTGGGTTCGGTCCTCCACGAAGTCTTACCTCCGCTTCAACCTGCCCATGGCTAGATCACTCCGCTTCGGGTCTAGAGCGTGCAACTCAATCGCCCTATTCGGACTCGCTTTCGCTACGGCTTCCCCACACGGGTTAACCTCGCTACACACCGCTAACTCGCAGGCTCATTCTTCAAAAGGCACGCAGTCACGACGCATTGAGTAAACTCAATGCGCGACGCTCCCACGGCTTGTAGGCACACGGTTTCAGGTACTATTTCACTCCGCTCCCGCGGTACTTTTCACCATTCCCTCACGGTACTATCCGCTATCGGTCACCAGGGAATATTTAGGCTTAGCGGGTGGTCCCGCCAGATTCACACGGGATTTCTCGGGCCCCGTGCTACTTGGGAGATTCTTAAGCAAGCCGCTGATGTTTCGTCTACGGGGGTCTTACCCTCTACGCCGGACCTTTCGCATGTCCTTCGACTACATCAACGGTTTCTGACTCGCCGACCGGCCGGCAGACCGATCAAAAGAATTCCCACAACCCCGCATGCGCAACCCCTGCCGGGTATCACACGCATACGGTTTGGCCTCATCCGGTTTCGCTCGCCACTACTCCCGGAATCACGGTTGTTTTCTCTTCCTGCGGGTACTGAGATGTTTCACTTCCCCGCGTTCCCTCCACACTGCCTATGTGTTCAGCAGTGGGTGACAGCCCATGACGACTGCCGGGTTTCCCCATTCGGACACCCCCGGATCAAAGCTCAGTTGGCAGCTCCCCGGGGCCTATCGCGGCCTCTCACGTCCTTCATCGGTTCCTGGTGCCAAGGCATCCACCGTGCGCCCTTAAAAACTTGGCCTACAGATGCTCGCGTCCACTGTGTAGTTCTCAAGCAACGACCAGCCACCCATCACCCCCATCCGAAGATGAAGTTCACTGGGGCCGGCATCACAGAAGGCATGACCTTACGGCCGTACCCTCAGATACCCAACAACGTGCCAAGCACGATCCCCCATCAGTGAGTCACTTTCCACGCCGAAGCAGTACTCGTGATCCATCAAGGAAACCGTGCCAACTAATCAACGTTCCACCCATGAGCTGACCGTGCAGAACATTCGTCTGCAATCGGTACTGTGCTCCTTAGAAAGGAGGTGATCCAGCCGCACCTTCCGGTACGGCTACCTTGTTACGACTTCGTCCCAATCGCCAGTCCCACCTTCGACAGCTCCCTCCCTTACGGGTTGGGCCACCGGCTTCGGGTGTTACCGACTTTCGTGACGTGACGGGCGGTGTGTACAAGGCCCGGGAACGTATTCACCGCAGCAATGCTGATCTGCGATTACTAGCAACTCCGACTTCATGGGGTCGAGTTGCAGACCCCAATCCGAACTGAGACCGGCTTTTTGAGATTCGCTCCACCTCACGGTATCGCAGCTCATTGTACCGGCCATTGTAGCACGTGTGCAGCCCAAGACATAAGGGGCATGATGACTTGACGTCGTCCCCACCTTCCTCCGAGTTGACCCCGGCGGTCTCCTGTGAGTCCCCATCACCCCGAAGGGCATGCTGGCAACACAGGACAAGGGTTGCGCTCGTTGCGGGACTTAACCCAACATCTCACGACACGAGCTGACGACAGCCATGCACCACCTGTATACCGACCACAAGGGGGGCACTATCTCTAATGCTTTCCGGTATATGTCAAGCCTTGGTAAGGTTCTTCGCGTTGCGTCGAATTAAGCCACATGCTCCGCTGCTTGTGCGGGCCCCCGTCAATTCCTTTGAGTTTTAGCCTTGCGGCCGTACTCCCCAGGCGGGGAACTTAATGCGTTAGCTGCGGCACCGACGACGTGGAATGTCGCCAACACCTAGTTCCCAACGTTTACGGCGTGGACTACCAGGGTATCTAATCCTGTTCGCTCCCCACGCTTTCGCTCCTCAGCGTCAGTAATGGCCCAGAGATCCGCCTTCGCCACCGGTGTTCCTCCTGATATCTGCGCATTTCACCGCTACACCAGGAATTCCGATCTCCCCTACCACACTCTAGCTAGCCCGTATCGAATGCAGACCCGAGGTTAAGCCTCGGGCTTTCACATCCGACGTGACAAGCCGCCTACGAGCTCTTTACGCCCAATAATTCCGGACAACGCTTGCGCCCTACGTATTACCGCGGCTGCTGGCACGTAGTTAGCCGGCGCTTCTTCTGCAGGTACCGTCACTTTCGCTTCTTCCCTGCTGAAAGAGGTTTACAACCCGAAGGCCGTCATCCCTCACGCGGCGTCGCTGCATCAGGCTTTCGCCCATTGTGCAATATTCCCCACTGCTGCCTCCCGTAGGAGTCTGGGCCGTGTCTCAGTCCCAGTGTGGCCGGTCGCCCTCTCAGGCCGGCTACCCGTCGTCGCCTTGGTGGGCCATTACCCCACCAACAAGCTGATAGGCCGCGGGCTCATCCTTCACCGCCGGAGCTTTTAACCCCCGCCCATGCAGGCAGGAGTGTTATCCGGTATTAGACCCCGTTTCCAGGGCTTGTCCCAGAGTGAAGGGCAGATTGCCCACGTGTTACTCACCCGTTCGCCACTAATCCACCCCGAAGGGCTTCATCGTTCGACTTGCATGTGTTAAGCACGCCGCCAGCGTTCGTCCTGAGCCAGGATCAAACTCTCCATGAATGTTTACCCGGCTGTGCTTAATTAAAAGCTGCCCGGTGCACACGCACTTAGAGCGGGACAGTCATGTCGGAATAAGACCGACCGTCCACTGCGTCCTCGCTGTGTAATTGCCTGCAAGCATCACAGCCGAAGCCGCGACCTCACAGGTCTTTTTCAAAGGAACCTCATCCACCGAAATGGACGGGGTATCAACTTTTGGCGTTGATTTTTGGCACGCTGTTGAGTTCTCAAGGAACGGACGCTTCCTTTGTACTCACCCTCGCGGGTTTTCCTCCGGGCGCTTCCTTCGTTCTTACGTTTCCGACTCTATCAGAGTCAGTCTCGCTTGTTTTCCGCCTTCCAGGTCATTCGCTTTCGCGTTTTCCCTTTCCGGCGAGTCCGACTCTATCAGAAGTTTTCCACCGGATTTCCCGGCTTCAGTTTCCTGAATGAAGAGTCGAGTGTGCCCACTTGGAATTCAATTCCTGGGGGCGAGAAAGACTTTAAACCATCGCTGCCGAACTTGTCCAGTTCGAGGCAACCGTTCGAATCTACCTCCCCGCAGCTTCCGTGTCAACGGTGTTTGCGGGACGACGAGGAGACTAGCAGCTCAGCAGGCCTGTACGCACATCAGGCTGCCGTGGGGAGCGTCGCCGTCTGGTCGGCGAGCTCCACGTCGCCCACGTCGCCGGCTCGGGCCGCTCGGCCGCCCAGGGCGTAGACGTAGAGGAGGAAGGCCGCCTCGGCTGCGACGCCGATGGTGATGCGGGCCCAGGTGGGGAGGCCGGAGGGAGTGACGAAGCCTTCGATCAGGCCCGAGACGAAGAGCACCACCGCCAGGCCCATCGCCATGCCGAGGGCGGCGCGGCCCTGTTCGGCCAGTGCGGTGCGGCGGGTGCGGTGGCCGGGGTCGATGACCGTCCAGCCCAGGCGCAGGCCGGTACCGGCGGCGACGAAGACGGCCGTCAGTTCGAGCAGGCCGTGCGGGAGGATCAGGCCGAGGAAGACGTCGAGGCGGTCGGCCGAGGACATGAGGCCGATGCCGACTCCGAGGTTCAGCATGTTCTGCCACAGGATGTACAGCACCGGCAGGCCCAGGAAGCCGCCCAGGACCAGGCAGATCGCGGCGGCCTGGGCGTTGTTCGTCCAGACCTGGGCCGCGAAGGAGGCCGCGGGGTGGCTGGAGTAGTACGTCTCGTACTCGCCGCCCGGCTTCGTCATCGCCTTCAGGTCCTCCGGTGCGCCGATGGCGCCCTGGATCTCCGGGTGGGTGGCTATCCACCAGCCGACGAGCACGCCGGCCGCGGTGGAGATGAGCGCCGTGGGTATCCACCAGCGCCGGCTGAGGTAGACGGCCGCGGGGAAGGTGGACGTGAAGAAGCGGGCCGCGTCGCGCCAGCCGCCCTTGCGGGTGCCCGTCACCGTGGCGCGGGCGCGGGCGACGAGCTGGGTCAGGCGGCCCGTGAGCATCGGGTCCGGGGTGCTGGACTGGATCAGGGAGAGGTGGGTGGAGGTGCGCTGGTACAGCGCGACGAGCTCGTCGGCCTCGGCCCCCGTCAGGCGGCGGCCGCGGCCCAGGAGCTGTTCCAGGCGGGCCCATTCCGCCTGGTGGGCTGCAACGAAGACGTCGAGATCCATGTGGTTGGCGCTCCCCTGCCCCTGGTCCCTCTGATGGCCGGCCCCTGGTCGGACCCCGGTCCGTCCCCGGCCGGCCCCTGATTGTCCTACTGCTTCCTTCGTCAGCTTGGCAGACTGGGTGCCAAAGGGGCGGGGCAGGTCACGTGAAGGGTGTGTGCGTCGGTGAGCGATCTGGTGACGGGGGACGCGGTCGTCCTGGGGCTGCGGCCGGCGAGGCTGCCGAGCCGGGCGCTGGCGATCCTGCTCGACCTGGTCGTGTACGTCGCCGGCTATCTGGCCGTCTCCATGGGGCTGGTCCTCGCCACCGCCTCGATGGACGGGGCGGCGCAGGCTGCCGTGTCGGTGACCTCGTTCGTCCTCGTCCTGGTCGGCGTGCCGATCGCGGTGGAGACGCTGAGCCACGGACGGTCGCTGGGCAAGCTCGCGTGCGGACTGCGCGTGGTGCGTGACGACGGCGGGCCGATCCGGTTCCGGCACGCGCTGGTGCGCGGGGCGTTCGGGGTCTTCGAGCTGCTGATGACCTTCGGGTCCGTGGCGTGCATCGCCTCGCTGTTCTCGGAGCGGGGGCGGCGCCTCGGGGACGTGTTCGCGGGGACCCTGGTCATCCGGGAACGGGTGCCGGGGGCGCGGGTGATGCCGGTTCCACCGCCACCGCCGTGGCTGGCCGGGCGGTTCGGGGGGCTGGACCTGTCGGCGGTGCCGGACGGGCTGTGGCTGGCGATCCGGCAGTACCTGACGCGGATGAACCAGCTGGATCCGCAGGTGGGCGCCGCCATGGCGGTGCGGCTCGCGGACGATCTGGTGGCGCGTACAGGGACCCCGCCGCCGGTCGGGGTGCCGGCCGCCGCGTTCCTGATGGCGGTGGTGCACGAGCGGCAGTCGCGGGATGCGGCGCGGGCCTTCCGGCGGCCGGCTCCGGGGGCCTTCCCCGTCCCGTACGGGCTGCCCGTGCCGTACGGGCAGCCCGTGCCGTACGGGCAGCAGCCCGTGCCCGTGGTGATGCCGACCGTGGGACCCGTCGCGGCAAGCGTGGTTCCGGTCGCGCCGGTGGCGCCCGCGCAGGTGGCACCCGTACCCGTACCCGTATCCGAACCGGGGCCGCCGCCGCGGGCGACCGGGTTCGCTCCGCCCGCCTAGACGGCCGGAGTCGTCTCGGGGAAGGCGGACGGCGGGGTTTCCAGGTGTTCCAGTTCGATGCCGGGGGCCGAGAGGACCACGTCGCCGGCGATGTGGACCGTGTGGACCTCGCCGGTGTCCAGGGCGCTGACCCGGTACTCGTCGACGAGGAGCGGGCCGCTGTCGGTGGGGTGCTCGGCGCGGCGCAGGAGGGACCAGGCCTGGTCGACCGTACGGGCCGCCAGGACGGGGTCGGTCAGGGCGACGAGGCGGACGCGGGTGGCGGGGGCTCCGGGGGTGAGGCGGAGCAGGCGGGCCGTGGCGACGAGGAAGGCCGGGGAGCTGCCGGTGAAGCCGGCGGCGCCGCGGACGTTGCCCTCGGTGGCCTCGGCTCCGGTGGGGTCGGTGCGGACCCAGGTGACGCCGTCGATGGCGGCGCCGCGGACCTGCCAGCTGGAGGCGTTGGCCTCGAGGCGGATGGGGCGGCCCAGTTCGTCGACGGCCAGGTCGACGGAGCCGCGGTGCCCGCCGTCGGGGGCGGTGAGCTGGGAGACGTAGCGCCAGCCGGAGGGGCCCGGGGCGCAGTGGAAGTGCTCCTCGCCGAGCGGGGTGTGGTCGTGCGGGTCGTGGAGCGAGTAGCGGCCGCGGGGCATGGGGGCGTCTTCCTGGGTTTCGGGCGGGTACGGGGCAGGCCCCCGGCACGGATGCCGGGGGCCTGACGCGTGGTTGTTCCTGGTGCTCGTGGGTGCTGCGGATCCGTGGGGATCAGTAGCGGTAGTGGTCCGGCTTGTACGGGCCCTCGACCTTGACGCCGATGTAGGCGGCCTGCTCGGGGCGCAGGGTGGTGAGCTTGACGCCGAGGGCGGCGAGGTGGAGGCGGGCCACCTTCTCGTCGAGGTGCTTGGGCAGCACGTAGACACCGGTGGGGTATTCGGCCGGCTTGGTGAAGAGCTCGATCTGGGCCAGGGTCTGGTCCGCGAAGGAGTTCGACATCACGAAGGACGGGTGACCGGTCGCGTTGCCCAGGTTCAGCAGGCGGCCCTCGGACAGGACGATGAGGACCTTGCCGTCGGGGAACTTCCAGGTGTGGACCTGCGGCTTGACCTCGTCCTTGACGATGCCCTCGATCTTCGCGAGACCGGCCATGTCGATCTCGTTGTCGAAGTGACCGATGTTCCCCACGATCGCCTGGTGCTTCATCCTGGCCATGTCCCCGGCCATGATGATGTCCTTGTTGCCCGTGGTCGTGATGAAGATGTCCGCGGTCTCCACCACATCGTCCAGCGTCGCGACCTGGTAGCCGTCCATGGCCGCCTGAAGGGCGCAGATCGGGTCGATCTCCGTGATGATCACACGCGCGCCCTGGCCGCGCAGGGACTCGGCGCAGCCCTTGCCGACGTCGCCGTAGCCGAAGACGACGGCCGTCTTGCCACCGATCAGGACGTCGGTGGCACGGTTGATGCCGTCGATCAGGGAGTGGCGGCAGCCGTACTTGTTGTCGAACTTCGACTTCGTGACGGCGTCGTTCACGTTGATCGCCGGGAAGAGCAGGGTGCCCTCGGCCATCATCTCGTAGAGGCGGTGGACGCCGGTCGTGGTCTCCTCGGTGACACCGCGGATCTCGGACGCCAGCTGCGTCCACTTCTGCGGGGCCTCGCCCAGGGTGCGGTTGAGGAGGGTCAGGATGTGGCCGTACTCCTCGGAGTCCGCCGTGGACGGGTCCGGGGCGGCGCCGACCTTCTCGAACTCGACGCCCTTGTGGACGAGGAGGGTGGCGTCACCACCGTCGTCCAGGATCATGTTCGGGCCGCCGGTGGGGGTGTTGGGCCAGGTCAGCGCCTGCTCCGTGCACCACCAGTACTCCTCCAGCGTCTCGCCCTTCCAGGCGAAGACCGGGACGCCCTGCGGGTTGTCCACGGTGCCGTTCGGGCCCACCGCGATGGCGGCGGCCGCGTGGTCCTGGGTGGAGAAGATGTTGCAGGACGCCCAGCGGACATCGGCACCCAGAGCCACGAGGGTCTCGATGAGGACGGCCGTCTGCACCGTCATGTGCAGGGAACCGGTGATACGGGCGCCGGCCAGCGGCTGGGTGGCCGCGTACTCCCGGCGGATCGACATCAGGCCCGGCATCTCGTGCTCGGCGAGGGTGATCTCCTTGCGGCCGAACACGGCCAGGGAGAGGTCCGCGACCTTGAAGTCGGTGAATGCGGCAGTCATGTGGTGCTGCTCCTCGTGCGTAGAGAGGTGGGTACGGCTGAGCCGCGCACCGTCCGTGGGACGGCGTGCTTGGCGCTCAGTCCGTCGGGGGTCCTCTCTCCCCTCGGCCGGTCCGTGGACCGCCCGACCGCCATCAGCAGCGACGCCTGACACTGATGACGAATCTACACCGATCGGCGGAGCGGGGCCCAGGTGACCGAGGGGCAAGTCGTGGCCGGGGTTCGGGGCCTCTGGCGCTGAATCCGGGGCCTTTCGGACTTTTGATGCACCCCCTACATGCGGAAGGATGCCGGTGGGTCGGGTTGTACGCGCGATCCCGCAGGACCAAGGCATGTGGCGTGAGGAGATTCCAGTGACCAGTCCGGTAGGCCCTCCCGGCAGTGGGGACGCGAGCGGGCGCAAGCCCGTGAAGTTGGTCGCCGTCACCGCGTGTCCCACGGGCATCGCGCACACCTACATGGCCGCGGAGAAGCTCCAGCAGGCCGCCGACCGCCTCGGCATCTCGATGAAGGTGGAGACGCAGGGCTCCATCGGGGCCGAGAACGTGCTCTCTGACAACGATGTCAGAGAGGCGGACGGCGTCATCATCGCGGCCGACAAGGAGGTCGACCGGGAGCGGTTCGCCGGAAAGCGCGTGCTGTCCACGGGCGTCGCGGACGGCATCCACAAGCCGGAGGAGCTCTTCGAGCGCGTGCGCACCGCGCCGGTGCAGGCCGGGACCGCCGCGGCCCCGGGCAGCGGCGGCGGTGGCGGTCGCCAGCGCCGCCAGGCGTACAAGGCGCTGATGAACGGCGTCTCCCACATGATCCCGTTCGTGGTGGTCGGCGGTCTGCTGCTCGCCATATCCCTGTCGCTCGGCGGGCACGCGGACGCCAAGGGCGGCCTGGTCATTCCCGACGGGACCTTCTGGTTCTACGTCAACAAGCTCGGCGTGACCGGCTTCAGCCTGATGCTGCCGATCTTCTCCGGCTACATCGCCTACGCACTGGGTGACCGGCCGGCGCTCGTACCCGGCATGATCGGCGGCTTCCTCGCCGCCGACGCCGTCCACATCTACGGGGCCGATGCGAACGCCGGCTTCCTGGGCGCCATCGTGACGGGCTTCCTCGCGGGCTATCTGGTCATGTGGATCAAGAAGGTCAAGGTCCCCAAGGTCATCCAGCCGATCATGCCGATCATCGTGATCCCGATCCTGTCGACACTGGCCCTGGGGTTGTTCTACATCTACGTGATCGGCCGTCCGATCTCCTGGGTCTTCACGCACCTGACCAGCTGGCTGAACGGGATGACCGGCTCCAGCGCGATCGTGCTGGGCACCCTGATCGGCCTGATGATCGCCTTCGACATGGGCGGTCCGGTCAACAAGACCGCGTTCCTCGTCGCCGTCGGCCTCATCGGCACCAACAACCACGTCATGGGCATGGCCGCGGCCGCCATCCCCGTCATGCCGCTCGGCCAGGGTCTGGCCACACTCCTGCGCCGCAAGCTCTACAGCGACGAGGAGAAGGAAACCGGCCTCGCGGCCCTGTTCATGGGCTTCTTCGGCATCTCGGAAGGCGCGATCCCCTTCGCCGCCGCCAGGCCCGCCCAGGTCATCCCGGCGAACATGCTCGGTGGCGCGGTGGCCGGTGCGATCGCCGGTGTGGCCGGGGTCCAGGACTCCGTACCGCACGGTGGTCCGATCGTCTCGCTGTTCGGTGCGATCAGCGGTGTCGCGATGTTCTTCGTGGCCATCGCGGCCGGCGCCGTGGTGACGGCGCTGACGACCAACGCGCTGATCGAGATCAAGCAGCGCCGGGACGGTACGGCGGGCACGCCGGCGGCGCTCTCGCCGGAGCCGGTCCTGGTCGGGGCCGGTGTCGGGGCCGGTGTCGGCGCCGGTTCGGGTGCCGGTGCGGGCGCCGGGACGGCCGTACGGACGCAGGCCGCGGCCGCGGCCCCCGTCTCGGCGGCCGGTCCGGCGGAGGTGCTGTCCGGGTACCTCACCGAGCGGACCGTGAAGACGGAGCTGGCCTCGGACTCCAAGGAGGCCGCGATCCGCGAGATGGCGGAGATGCTGGCCACCACCGGCAACGTCCGCGACGTGGACGAGCTCGTACGGGTCGCGCTCGCCCGGGAGGCGCAGGGTACGACGGGTCTCGGCGAGTCCATCGCGATCCCGCACGCCAAGACGGACGCGGTGACCCGCCCGACGGTGGGCTTCGCCCGGTCCGACGAGGGCATCGAGTGGGGTGCGCTGGACGGGACGAAGGCCCGGCTGGTCTTCATGATCTCCGTGCCGGAGGCCGCCGCCGGGGACGAGCACCTGCGGATCCTGGCGCTGCTGTCGCGCAAGCTGATGGACACCGGCTTCCGGGAGCGGCTGCAGGCCGCGCCGGACGAGCCCGCGGTCCTGGACGTCCTGCGCGAGATCCGGTAGCCGCGCGGCCCCTCCGCACGAGCCGCCGGGCCCCGTACCCCACCTCGGTGGTACGGGGCCCGGCGGCTGTGCGTACGCTTCGCCGACCGGACAGGACTTTGGGCGAAGGGGAACGGGCATGGGGCGGGATCAGCGCAGGCCGGGGCGGCGCAGGGGGATGTGGGCGGTATCGCTGATGGTCCTCGGCGCGGGGCTGTTCGTCGGGGCGGGCACGGGAGTCCGGTACAGCTTCGCGGACGAGTACTCCCATCAGCTCATCGCGTCGCAGTCGATGGAGCCGGCCTACACCAAGGGCGACGAGGTCTGGTTCGGACGGGTCGCCCCACAAGAGCTGCGCCACGGGGACCCCGTCCTCGTCACGCCGCCGGACTCGTGGCGGACCGGCGGGGACGTGTTCAAGCGGGTGGTCGCGCTGGGCGGGGACCACGTCTTCTGGGCCAAGGGGGACGCCACCCTGACGCTCAACGGGAAGCCCCTCACCGAGCCGTACCTGAAGGACCCGGCCGTCCCGGCGTTCGTTCCCTTCGACGTCACGGTGCCCGAGGGCCGGGTGTTCGTCATGGGCGACCACCGCCTCAACTCCGTCGACTCCTCCCTGATGGCGAGCCAGGACGGGACGGACGGCACCCTGCCGGTGTCGGCCGTGCGCGGAGTGCCCATGGGCGATGTTCCCGTCACCGTGCTGGTCCTCGCGGCGCTCGGCACCCTGGGCGCGACCGTCTTCCTCGCCGGAGGGGGGCTCGGCATCGCCTCGCTGGTGGCGCGGCGGCGGGCCGCGAAGGCCCCGCAGGGCGCCGGCCCCGCCCACGTGACCTGGTCCGACGAGACGGCGGCGAACGACTGACCCGGTGCCTCCGGAAACGGCGAGGCCCCCCGCACCGCCGCGGGGGGCCTCGTCACGTCGCGGAGCGGGTCAGTGGCCGTCGCCGCCCGGGGACTTGGCCGGGTTGGCGCCCTTCGCCGCGGCTTCGGCGTTGAAGATGTCCGGCTCCAGGTAGATCACGCGGGCGATCGGGACCGCCTCGCGGATGCGGGCCTCGGCGGCGTTGATGGCGTTGGCCACCTCGGTCGCCGTGTCGTCGCTCTGGACCGCGATCTTCGCGGCGACCAGCAGCTCCTCGGGGCCCAGGTGCAGCGTGCGCATGTGGATGACGCCGGTCACCACGTCGCCGTCGACCACGGCGGCCTTGATCTTCTCGACGTCCTCGGTGCCGGCGGCCTCGCCGAGCAGGAGGGACTTGGTCTCGGCGGCGAGGACGATGGCGATGACGATCAGCAGGACGCCGATGCAGAGCGTGCCGATGCCGTCCCAGATCCCGTCCCCGGTCGCCAGGGCGATGCCGACGCCCGCGAGGGCCAGGACCAGGCCGACGAGGGCGCCGAGGTCCTCGAGGAGGACCACTGGGAGCTCGGGGGCCTTGGCGCGCTTGATGAACTGGCCCCACGAGAGGTTCCCGCGGATCTCGTTCGACTCCTTGATGGCGGTGCGGAAGGAGAAGGACTCCGCGAGGATCGCGAAGACGAGCACGCCGATCGGCCAGTACCAGTGCTCGATCTCGTGCGGGTCCTGGATCTTCGCGTAGCCCTCGTAGATGGCGAACATGCCGCCGACGGTGAACAGCACGATGGAGACGAGGAAGGCGTAGATGTAGCGCTCGCGCCCGTATCCGAAGGGGTGTTGCGGTGTCGCCTCGCGCTGGGCCTTCTTGCCGCCCAGCAGGAGCAGGCCCTGGTTTCCGGAGTCCGCCAGCGAGTGGACGCTTTCCGCGAGCATCGACGACGAGCCGCTGAAGACGAAGGCCACGAACTTGGCCACGGCGATGGCCAGATTGGCGGCGAGTGCCGCCACGATCGCCTTGGTACCGCCCGACGCGCTCATGGTTGCGATGTGTCCCTTCCTCGGTGCGGCGCCCCTGTGCGGGGCGCCGCGCTACGGCCGCAGATTCTCACAGCCACCGGTAGGGACGGTACGTCAGACCACCACGGTGGCACGGAAGACGGTGCCGGTTCCGGACAGTTCGACCTTTTCGCCGGCCGGTACGAAGACCGATTCGCCGGGGGCCAGGGTCAGTTCGCCGGACTTCGTGGAATCCGCCTTCGGGGATCCGGCCGTGCACAGCAGGATCTGCGGGGTGCCGTCCGGGACGGGGCGGGGGGCGCCGCCGGGTGCCAGGACGAAGCGGGAGAGCCGGAATTCGTCGATGGGGGTCTCGTAGACCTCCTCGCCGTTGCCCTCGGGGCGCAGGACCGCGGGGTCGCCGGGCTCGAAGATGGTGACCTTCAGCAGCTCGGGGACGTCGACGTGCTTGGGCGTGAGCCCGCAGCGCAGGACGTTGTCGGAGTTGGCCATGAGCTCGACGCCGAGGCCCTCGATGTAGGCGTGCGGAATGCCGGCGCCGAGGAACATGGCTTCGCCGGGCTGGAGCCGCACGTGGTTGAGGAGCATCGCGGCGATGACCCCGGGGTCGCCGGGGTAGTCGTGGACGAGTCCGGCGTACGGGGCGTACGGGCCCCCGAGCCGCTGTGCGGCGGTCGCGGCCTCGGTGACCGTACGGGCCATCTCGGTGCGGTCGGCGGTCAGTACGGCGGTGAGCACCTCGCGCAGGGCCGCCTCCTCGGGATGGGCCCGCAGGAGATCGGCGTAGGGCTTCAGGGAGTTGACGCCGAGGCCCTCGAGCAGTTCGGCGGCCTCCAGCGGGCGGCGGAATCCGCACAGGCCGTCGAAGGGGGTGAGCGCGCAGATCAGCTCGGGCTTGTGGTTGGCGTCCTTGTAGTTGCGGTGCGGTGCGTCGATCGGGACGCCGCGGCGCTCCTCGTCCGCGAATCCGGCCTTCGCCTGGGCCAGGTCGGGGTGGACCTGGAGGGAGAGCGGGGCGCCGGCGGCGAGGATCTTGAGGAGGAAGGGGAGCCGGGGGCCGAACTTGGCGACGGCGGCGACTCCGAGCTCGCCTTCGGGGTCGGCCGCGATGACGTCCGAGAGGGCGCTCTCGCCTGCTCCGCGGTCGATGCGGGAGGGGGCTCCGGGGTGGGCACCCATCCACATCTCCGCCTGGGGTTCACCGGTGGGCGCTGCTCCGGTGAGTCCGGGGATCGCGGTGGTCGATCCCCAGGCGTAGGGGCGGATCGTGTTCGTGAGGCGGTCCATCGCTGGTCTTCCTGCAGTAGTGCGGGCACGGGATCGTGTGCCTCAGCTGTGTCCCCCGGAGGCCAGCGCCAGGTAGGCGGTGGCGAAATCCGTGACGGCGAGGAGTTCGGCGAGCTGTTCCAGCTCGGTGCCCTCCTCCGGTTCGAGCTCGCTGATGGCCGTGTCGTGGCTGAGGGCGAGCTCTCGTGCGGCAGGGGCGGCTGTCAGTCCGCCCGCGGGCCGGTCGCGCAGCAGGACGATGCGTGCGCGGAGGGCCTGCGGTTCTTCCACTCGGTCGCGGAAGAAGTCTTCGGGGTCGGCGCCCGCGGCGAAGTCCCCGGCGAGCAGGACTCCGTGGGCCGGCAGGGCCTCGGGGAGGTCGGCGGCGAGCGCGGGGCGTCCGGCGAGTTCTGCGAGGGTGGCGGCGAAGCGCCGGCCGGCGGGTCCGGCGCCGATGCCCTCGCTCCAGATGAGCGGGAGGGAGTCGGCGAGCTCGGAGGCGAGGGTCTTGGCCGGGTTGGAGTAGGTGGCGATGGCGGGGCCGCAGCGTTCGGCGGTGCGGTCGAGCCGGTCGGCGACGAGTTGCAGGGTGTGCGGGGCGGCGGCGATCAGGCCGACCCGGTCGAGGAGCACCAGCAGCGGGGTCAGCAGCGCCCACAGGGCGCCGGGGCCGGCCGCGGCGGACTCGTCGTACTCCTGGTACGGGGCTTTGGCCATCGGTACGAGGAGTCCGTGCGCGCCGTCCACCGCCTCGCTCAGGGGCGAGCGTTCGGGGGCGACGGCGACGACGGTGGAGCCGCGCCGGTAGGCCTGCTCGGCGAGGACGGCGAGGCCGGGCTCGGTTCCGTCGGTGGTGGCGATGAGCAGCAGGTCGACGGGGCCGGCCCAGCCGGGCAGGGTCCAGCGCAGCGCCCCGGCGGCGTGCGCGACGCCGGTCGGGTGCAGCCGGATGACGGGCGCGGAGGCCCCGGCGAGTGCTCCGAGGAGGTCCGCGACCCCGGTCGCGGCGGTGCCGGGTCCGGCGATGAGGACCGCGCGGGGGCGGCCGTCGGGGCGCAGGTCGCCGAGACCGGCCTCGGCGGCGTGCCGGGCTGCGGTGCGGACCCTGGCTCCGGCGTCCGCGGCGCCGCGGAGCAGGCCGCGGCGGTCGGCTCGGGCGAGATCGTCAGGTGCGTCGAGGAGCGGCTCGTCGAGCATGGCGGCCTCCGGCTGTTCGGGTGACGGAACCTATGAGGTGACGGAACCAGTCTCAGCTCTTGCGCGGGGTGGCGGTAGGAGGCTCAGGCGGGACGGCGTGCCTCGTCGACGAGGAGTACCGGGATGCCGTCGCGGACCGGGTAGGCGAGACCGCAGTCCTGGCCTCCGGTGCAGATCAGCTCGGGGGTCTCCGCGTCGGCCGACTTGTCCTCGAGGGGCGAGTGGCAGGCGGGGCAGGCGAGGATCTCCAGGAGGCCGGCTTCGAGCGGCATGGGGCGGTTCCCTTCGGGGATGCGGATCGGGCCTGGTCAGCCTACCGCCGAGTCACCTCCGGTGTGGGGTGGAGGTGGCTCGGCGGTACGGCGGGGGTCGGGTGCGGCACCGTTGCCGGGGCTCCGCACCGGGCACCGGGCATCGGGCCCTTACGCGCGGATGAGGGCCAGGACCTCGTCGCGCACCTTGGCGAGGGTGGCGGCGTCGCGGGCCTCGACGTTCAGGCGCAGCAGCGGCTCGGTGTTGGAGGCGCGCACGTTGAACCACCAGTCGGTGCTGGTCACGGTGAGGCCGTCGAGCTCGTCCAGGGTGATGTCGGGCTGGCCGCCGTACGTCTCCTTGACTGCGGTGAGGCGGGCCGCCTGGTCGGCGACGGTCGAGTTGATCTCGCCCGAGCCCGCGTAGCGGTCGTAGGAGGAGACCAGGTCGGAGAGGGTGCCGTCCTGGCCGCCGAGGGCTGCGAGGACGTGGAGCGCGGCGAGCATGCCGGTGTCCGCGTTCCAGAAGTCCTTGAAGTAGTAGTGCGCCGAGTGCTCGCCGCCGAAGATGGCGCCGGACTTGGCCATCTCCTCCTTGATGAAGGAGTGGCCGACGCGGGTGCGGACCGGGGTGCCGCCGTGTTCGCGGACGACCTCGGGTACGGACCAGGAGGTGATCAGGTTGTGGATCACGGTGCCGGTGCCGCCGTTGCGGGCCAGTTCGCGGGCCGCGACCAGGGCGGTGATGGCGGACGGGGAGACGCCTTCGCCGCGCTCGTCGACGATGAAGCAGCGGTCGGCGTCGCCGTCGAAGGCGATGCCGAGGTCGGCGCCCTCGGACTTCACGCGGGCCTGGAGGTCGACGATGTTCTTCGGGTCGAGGGGGTTGGCCTCGTGGTTGGGGAAGGTCCCGTCCAGTTCGAAGTACATGGGGACCACGTCCAGCGGGAGGCCCGCGAAGACGGTGGGGACGGTGTGTCCGCCCATGCCGTTGCCCGCGTCGACGACGACCTTCAGCGGGCGGATGGCGGTGAGGTCCACCAGGCCCTTGAGGTGCTCGGCGTAGCCGGTGAGGGTGTCCTGCTCGGTGACGGTGCCCGGGACGGTGCCGGCGGGGATCGCGGGGGCGCCGTCGTCGCTCCACTTCTCCGCGAGCTCGCGGATGGTGGACAGGCCGGTGTCCTGGCCGACCGGGGCGGCGCCCGCGCGGCAGAGCTTGATGCCGTTGTACTGGGCCGGGTTGTGCGAGGCAGTGAACATCGCGCCGGGCAGGTCCAGCTTGCCGGAGGCGTAGTACAGCTGGTCGGTGGAGCACAGGCCGATGAGGGTGACGTCGACGCCGCGGGCGGCCGCGCCGCGGGCGAAGGCGGCGGACAGCGCGGGGGAGGAGGGGCGCATGTCGTGGCCGATGACGATCGCCGCCGCACCGGTCACCTCGACGAAGGCGGCACCGAACAGTTCGGCCAGGGGTTCGTCCCACTCGTCCGGCACGACGCCTCGTACGTCATAAGCCTTGACGATGTTCGAAAGATCGGTGGCCACTGCCTGCCCTCCTGAAGGTGATGTGCGGGGAAGCAAACCTACCGTGGATGCAGTACGGCTTTTCGGACGAGCCGAATGTCAGGTTTCTGGCGAACGCAGGACGCGCAGGTGTCCGCGACGGGTCTCGCCGGTGGCCGGACCACCGTTGCCCGCTCCGCCGCCGGCGCCGGCCGCGCGCTCGGGCGGACGGGCCGCCTCGCGCACGGCGTTGGCGAGGGCTTCGAGGTCGTCGCCGGTGGGACGGGAGGGAGAGGAGGCGCCGGTGAGGCGTACGACGTCCCAGCCGCGCGGGGCGGTCAGGCGCTCCGAGTGCTCGGCGCACAGGTCGTAGCAGTGGGGTTCGGCGTAGGTGGCGAGCGGGCCGAGAACTGCGGTCGAATCGGCGTAGACGTACGTCAGTGTCGCGACGGCAGGGCGGCCGCACGCGGTGCGCGAACAGCGACGTACAAGGCTCACGACGTTGGACGGTACCGCACTCTTGACCGGGCCGCGACGACGCTCCCTCCGGCCGGTCCCCCGTGTCGTCCGATCGCCCCCGCCCCGGTGGGGGTGTGCGGGCTACCCTGCGTGGGTGACGGACAGCACTCTGCCTCCCCCTCCCCCTCCCTCTTCGGCGTCCCTTCCTGGCGGCTCCCCCATCGGCGAACCGCGGGTGCGGCGGCGCGACCGGCACGGGCGGGGGATGCGCGGGCCGGTGGCCCCACCGCAGGTGCCGCTGTCGGCGAGCCGGGGGGAGCTCTTCGGCGATCTCGTACGGGACTCCGTGGAGCGGCTGGAGCGGCGCTGGCCGCAGCTGGCGGAGGTGGAGTTCATGGTCGGCGACGTCCCCGGCCCGCCGGGCGGCGCGGACGCGGGCTGGAACGACGAGGCGGTGCCGCTGGGGGCGCTGGTGGAGGCCGGGGGCGGGCGGCCGGCGCGGATCGTGGTGTTCCGGCGGCCGGTGGAGATCCGGGCGAAGTCGCGGGACGAGCGGGCGATGCTCGTGCACGAGATCGTGGTGGAGCAGGTCGCCGAGCTGCTGGGACTGTCGCCGGAGACGGTGGATCCGAGGTACGGGGAGGCTTAGGCCCGGGCTTGGGCCTCGGTCCGGGCCCCGGTCCGGGCCTGCCTGGACCCAAGCCGGGGCCCCGGTCCGGGCCCAAGCCGGGGCCGAGCCCAAGCCGGGGCCGAGCCCAAGCCGGGGCCGAGCCCAAGCCGGGGCCGAGCCCAAGCCGGGGGCCCGGGCCCGGGCCGACCGGCTGAGGATTCCCGGGGTCCCGGGGTCGGGTCAGCGGGCCGTGAGGACCGTGAGGTCCTGGGTGGCCTTGGGGACCGCGACCGTGGAGCGGTCGTCCGTCAGGGTCTGGACCGTGAACATCGGGATTCCGTCGCGCGGGATCGTCAGGGTGCGGGCCGCGTGGACCGGGCCGCCGGAGAGGGTTTCGACCGTCAGGGCGTAGGAGCCCTTGCCGCCCGTCGGAACCAGCGTCAGGTTCTGGGTGGTACCCGCCTTGAGGGTGACCTCCTGGGAGGCCGGTTCGCCGCCCTCCGTGCCCGGCGAGGCCGTCACCCTGACCTTCGCGTCGGCCCCGGACGCGGCCGTCAGCGACAGCACCGTCGCGTTCTGGTCGGTCCGGTTGTCGGCCACGGTCGCCCGCGCGCCCACCGGGGCGGCCGCCTGGATGAAGGCGATGTCCTGCTTGGGGCCGTTGCCGCGGACCACCCGTAGCGCCGCGACCACCGGGACGGCCTTCTTGCCGTCGGCCGGGGACAGGATCAGGGAGCCCGCCTCGCCGCGGGTGACGTCCTTGAGGTCGACGCTCGCGGTCATGCCGGCCTTGACGTGGAGCTGCTCGTTGTCCGCGGGGCTGATCGAGCCCGTCGGCCCGGCCAGCCGGAGCCTGAGGTCCGCGTCGTCCTCGCCGGGCGCGAAGGCCACCAGCCGGACGGAGGTGGCGTCCGCCGGGATGCCGGGCAGGACCAGGGTCCCGGCCGGGTCCACGGAGGCGGGCAGCCAGTCGGAGCCGGTGCCCTCCTCGCCCGCCTGGGTGGTGGCCCCGACCCGGCCCGCGCGGGTCGTCACGTGTGCGGTGACGTCCGCGAGCTGCGCGCCGGGGGCGAGCGAGGTCAGGGAGATGGCCTTGCTGGACTTCGGGTCGATGCGGATGTTCTCGCTGGTGCCCGGTTCGGTCTTGACCGCTCCGTCGGGGCCGAACAGCTTGATGTCCACCACGGCCGCGGTGTCGTCGGGGTTGGTGAGGTGGATGTAGTCCTCGCGGCCCTTGGCGGTGCTCACGCCGGGGAACCAGAAGTCGGTGCCGGCCGCGGTGCAGCCGACGCCGAGCAGGCCGCGGGTCCGGCCGACCGAGACCACGGTGGTCTGCTGGGCGCTCCAGCCGGGGGCGAGGAACCCGTCGGCGATGCCGGTGAGCGCGGGGGCCTCGGCTCCGGAGGCCTTGGCGCCGACGGGTTTGCCGGGCTCCTTGAGCTCCAGTACCTGCTTGGCGTCCTTGGTCGCGCCCAGCAGCCGGGCCGTGCCCTTGGCTCCCGCGGCGGCCGACCCCGGGGTGATCGCCGTGTACACGGTCTCGGCGATGTCGGACGTGCTGGGCGCGGGGCACACCAGCAGGGACCGCTCCACCGGCATCCGCGCGGCCGCCTTGCCCTGCGCGGCGGCCGCGGGGGCCCCGTCGGCGGCGGGCGCGGTGAGCGCGGCCAGGCCCGTGACGGCGGCCAGGGCGGCCGTCACCGCGGCGAGCGTGAGGGGTACGCGCTGCTTCACTGGGGGCTCCCGTCGGGACGCGGGGCGTGCTGCCCGTCCTGCTGTCCGTGTCCGTCGTGCTGTCCGTCGTGCTGTCCGTAGCCGTCGTACGGCTCGTAGGGGCGGCCGTGCTGCTGCCCTTGCTGTTCCTGCTGCTGGTAGGGCGGGTACGGCTGCTCGTACGGGTACTGCTCGAAGGACTGCTGCCCGCCGTACTGCTGCGGCTGCTCCGGTTCCTGCTCGTACGGGTACTGCTCGTACGACTGCGGCTGCTGCGGCTGGTGGTGGGGCTGCGCCTGCTGCTGTCCGTAGGCGTAGCCGCCCTGGTCACCGTAGGCCGGCTGGTAGGCGTACGCCTCGTCCTCGCCGTACGCAGGCTGCGCCGGGATCTGCGCGTACGGGTCGGCCGCGACGGCCGCCTCGGCGGGGGCTTCGGTCTCGGTCTCGGACTGCTCGCGCAGCCGGCGGGCGCGGCGGCCCTCGCCGGCCTCCTCGGCGGCGGGGGCGTCCTCCTCGGGCAGGTCGTCGTCGAGGCGGGCGCGGCGGCCCGGCAGGGCCATCACGAGGAGCACCAGGGCGAGCAGGCCCTGGGCCCAGTGCCAGGCGGTCCGGGCGAGGGCGTCCTCGTGGACGAGGTCGAGCTTGCCGCCGCCGGCGGGGAGCTCGAAGCCCTGCGCCCAGCCGTCGAGGGTCTTCGCCTTGAGCGGCTTGCCGTCGAGGGTGGCCTGCCAGCCGGGGTCGGCCTTGTCGGCGATGCGCAGGACGCGGCCGGCCTCGCCCTCCGGGATCTTGGTGTGGGCCTCGACGGGTCCGGAGGCGACGGGGATCGGCGCTTCGCCGGGCTTGCCGGGGACGATCACGGCGCGGGCGACCTGCCGGTCCACGCGCCACAGGGCGCTGCCTTCGAGCTTGCTGAGGCGGCTGAGGCCGGGGGTGGCGTCGAGGACGCGGCCGATCTGCGGCGGAGCTCCGTCGCGGACCAGGATGTAGCGGATGGCGAAGCCGCCGAGCTGGTCGGTCTGGTCGGCGCCGGAGCCGGCGACGAGGCTGGAGACGACCTTGTCGAGGCGGGTGTCGCTGCCGGCCCGGTCGCCGAGTTCGGCGTCGCCGAGGCGGCCGCCGGAGCCGCGGACCAGGCTGTAGGAGACGGCGGCGGGGGTGGTGGCGCCGAGGACGAGGGTGCGGGCCTGGTCGCGGGTGCCGCTCTCCTCGGCGACGAAGGCGGGGACCTGTACGGGGTCGCGCCGCTCCAGCGGTCCGGCGGCGCCGCTGAGCATCCAGGCGGCCGCGCCGATCAGCGGGCCGGCGGCGGCGGCGAGTGCGATCAGGGCGGCGAGGGGCTGGCGCCAGCCGAAGCTGCGGGCGGCCACGCGCTCCTTGGCGCCGTCGGCGCCGATGGCGGCGGCGGCCAGCAGGGCGAGTCCGTGGACGAGGGTGGCGGGGCCGGCCCAGGTGGTGCGGTTGACGAGGACGGCGAGGACCAGCGCGGCGAGCGCGGCGGCCCAGGCGGTGCGTACGGCGAACTGCCGGTCGGTGCGCAGCAGCGCGCCCAGGGCGGCCAGGACGATGCCGATGAGGATCAGCCCGCCGGCGGTGCGGGGTCCGCCGGGGCTGATGCCGAGCAGGTCCAGGGCGGTGGCCGAGCCGGCTCCGTAGGACAGTCCGGCCTCGTGCAGGAAGCGGGCGGGGTGGGTGAACAGGGTCAGCGACCAGGGCGCGAGGACCAGGAGCGGGACGCCGAGCGTCGCGAGGAGGCGCGGGCCGTACGTCTTCCACTGCGCGCGGCGCAGGACCAGCGCGGCGGCTCCGAGGACGGCGGCGAGCGGCCAGACGACGGGGGTGAAGGCGGCGGCCAGGGTCAGCAGCAGGGTGTAGGTCCAGGCGGAGCGCCAGCTGCCCTCTTCCCCGCCGAAGCCGAAGGCGGCGACGGCGGAGCGGGCGATGAGCGGGAGCAGGATCGCGAGGACGGCGGTGCCCAGGCGGCCGCCGGCGAGGGCTCCGGTGACGGCGGGGAGGAAGGCGTAGGCGACGGAGGCCCAGGCGCGCAGCAGCCGGGATTCCACCAGCGGCCGGGAGGCGAAGTAGGCGGTGAGTCCGGCGAGCGGGACCGAGCAGACGAGCAGCAGGGTCAGCGCGGCGTTGGTGGATCCGAAGAGCAGGGTGGACAGGGCACCGAGGACGGCGAGGTAGGGCGGGGCGCCGGCGGTGGAGCCGGTGCCCACGGGCTGCCAGTCGTCGGCGTAGACGCGCCAGAGGTCGAGTCCGCCGCCGGGGGCGGGGAGCAGGGCTCCGCCCATGAGGGAGCCGCCGCCGAGCAGGGAGCGGCAGGCGATGACGGAGACGAGCAGGAGGAGCGCGAAGAGGACGGGCGCGGGCTTGCGGGCGATCCGCTTGAGGCGCGCGAACTGTTCGATCTCCAGGTAGTCGGCGTCGTCCCCGCCGGGCCCCGATTCGACGGCTCCGCCGTGCCGGCCGGCGTTGGAGGCCTCGGCTTCGGCGTCGGCCCCGAAGTAGCCGGCGAGCTGTTCGGCGTTGGCGCGCAGGGTGGCGCCGGGCGGCGGGAAGAGGGGGCGCAGTTCCTTGGCGGGGACGGCGGGGCGGCCCCGTCTGCGGCGGGCTCCGAGGATGCGGCCGGGGCGCAGCAGGGTGGCGAGGAGGCCGGTGACCTCGTCGACGGCCTGTCCGGGGGCCTTGCCGACGAGGTAGGCGAGGGCGCGCAGGACGGTGCCGACGAGGACGCGGAGCAGGACGTAGGGGAGGGCGCTGCCGGAGCTGTTGGCCAGCATCGTGTAGACGGCGCCGGCCTTGTCGACGCGGTGCGGGCTGGCGGCCGAGCGGCCGGCGCAGTCGACGGTGCGGCGTTCGCGGGCGGAGGCCTCGGCGTGGCGCAGGACGGCGTCGGGGGCGATGAGGACGGCGTGGCCGGCGCTCTGGACGCGCCAGCACAGGTCGACGTCGTCGCGCATGAGGGGCAGGCGGCGGTCGAAGCCGCCGAGGGCGTCGTAGACGTCGCGGCGGATCAGCATGCCGGCGCTGGAGACGGACAGGACGGGCTGGACCTGGTCGTGCTGGCCCTGGTCCTGTTCGCGGCGGTCGAGGCCGGTCCAGCGGCGGCCGCTGCGGGCGATGGTGACGCCGACTTCGAGGAGCTGCTTCTTGTCGTACCAGCCGCGCAGTTTGGGGCCGATGACGGCGGCGTCGGGGTTGCCCTCGGCGACGCGCAGCAGTTCGGCGAGGGCGTCGGGCTCGGGTGCGCAGTCGTCGTGGAGCAGCCAGAGCCACTGGACGGGTTCGCCGTGGGGCAGTTCGGGGAGGTCGTACGCGTCGTCGCGCCAGGTGCGGCTGACGGGGTCCCAGCCGGAGGGGCGCTTGAGGTACGGGAGTTCCTCGGGAGTCAGGGTGCCGGCGGTGCGGGCGGCCTCGTCCACGGCGGCGCCGAAGCCGGTGCGGCGGGCGAGGTGCAGGACGCGGTCCTCCCCCAGGGCCTCGCCGAGCAGTCGCGCGGAGTCGTCGGCGCTGCCGGTGTCGGCGGCGACGTGGTTCTGGGCGGGGCGTTCCTGGCCGAGGAGACCGGCGAGGGTCCGGGGCAGCCAGCGGGAGCCGTCGTGGGCGACGATGACCGCGGTGACGACGTGCCGGGGAAACTCTGGTGCGGCGGCAGCCTGGTGGGAGGCGCTCGACTGGCTGTGCAGGGACATCGCGGTACGGGCCCTCCGGCCGGGGGTCCGGGGGTGGTGTGCCCTCGGAGGCTGCTGGACAGGCGACCCACACTAACGGCTGGGAACACAGCGGTCCGCCTCCTGCGGGGAAGGTGCGGGAGGCGGACCGTTTGCTCTGCTCGTCATCGTGTTCGTTGTACTGCGATTTGTACCGTTGTGTGCACTGCCGTGTGCACCGCTGTGTGTACTACTGCGCGTACTGCCGCGTGTGCTGCTGTGTGCACTGGCGTGTGCACGGGCGGTCACGCCGCCGGATATGCCGTGGGGCACGCCGCCGGATATGCCGCTCGGGATGCCGCCGGATATGTCATGGATCGCCCTGTGAGCGCCGGCCGGTGCGCGCCGGGAGCGTTTCAGACGGCGGCCTTCTTCAGACGTCGTCGCTCGCGCTCGGACAGGCCGCCCCAGATGCCGAATCGCTCGTCGTTGGCGAGGGCGTACTCAAGGCATTCGGAGCGGACTTCGCAGGCGAGGCAGACCTTCTTGGCCTCGCGGGTCGAGCCGCCCTTCTCGGGAAAGAAGGATTCGGGGTCGGTCTGGGCGCAGAGAGCTCGCTCCTGCCATCCGAGCTCTTCGTCCGCCTCCTCGACCAGCAGTTCCTGAACCAGCTCGGTCATGTGCGCCCCTCGCTCTGTCTGTGCGTCCCCGTGGTGATGCCGTTACTCATCGCTACGTAACGACACGAGTGAAATTACAAGTGCGGGCTCCGGAGCAGTCAAGCCGAGATCTGCTATTGGGCCCCTTATTCACTCTGCGGAACCAAGCCTATGCAGAAAGTGTTCAAATCGCCAAAAATCGTGACACATGCCACACGTGTCACATGCGGGACTCCCTCACCCGTAACCGACGGATCACTCTGCGACGTGGTTCCGATCCGGCCGAAGAAGCGGCGCAGATCACATTTCAGCCACAGCCCGACATCACACGGCGTTACGGGTTTGAGAGCCGCCGCGGTGGGTTGCAGCGCGACTCGCAGCGCCACATCCCCTGGTGGCGACTGCACAAACCTTTCTCCGGGCACGGTAACCGGATGAGGTGAAACTTTTCCACCAAATCGGACATTGGGTTGACAGTCCGGCCTCTCAGACGGTCTCCTTGTTGCCATGTCAGCGCCCGCAGCCACCACCTGGACCCCCATTCGTGGGTTCCTGTGCGCTGCGCAGGTTCGCTGTTGCTGTTGCAGCTGTTGATGCCTCGGGAGCTTCGGCTCCCCTGAGCTCCAGCTCGCCCCCCACAGCACCCGCCTGCACGACTGACATCCGTCGAGGAACCCCCCGATGAACCGCACCAGCACGCTGAACGCCACCCCCACCGCGGCCCCCACCGGCCCCACCGCCTCCACCACCCGGATGGTCGAGAGCGACCTCCAGATCGCCGGCGACATCCTCTCCGTCCAGCACCTCCTGCAGCCCGCCCGCGAGCACCCGGCCACCGTCGCCGAGTTCGTGGGCCTCGCGCGTTCCATCGCCCAGAACCGCTCCGAGTGGGAGCACCTGGTCCAGTACGACGCCACCACCCGCTGGTACCACCGGCTGCGCACGGGTCCCGGCTACGAGGTCTGGCTGCTCAGCTGGGTCCCCGGCCAGGGCAGCGGCCTGCACGACCACGGCCCCTCCTCCGGCGTGCTGACCGTCCTGGACGGGGAGCTCACCGAGCGCACCGCCCGCGGCGCGCTCACCCTCGGCGCCGGCTCCCAGCGGGTCTTCGCCCCCGGCTACGCCCACGAGGTCCAGAACGACAGCCTCGACGGAGCGGTCAGCCTGCACGTGTACTTCCCCGGCCTGACCGAGATGCCCATGCACAGCTGCTCCCCGGCCCGGCCCGAGGCCCTCCCGGTCTGATCCCGGCGCCGCCCGGGTCCGATCCCGCCCCATCCCGGGTCCGATCCCGTCCCGCCCCGTCCCGCCCCGGGTCCGATCCCGGCGCCGCCCGGCAGTCCCACCCGTCACCCGACCACCGCCACCCGGCGGACAACCCGCGGCTGACAGACTGTGCCGCATGCGCATTGTTGTTCTGGCCGGCGGCATCGGCGGCGCCCGTTTCCTCCGCGGTCTGCAGATCGCGGTTCCCGACGCGGACATCACGGTCATCGGCAACACCGGTGACGACATTCACCTGTTCGGGCTCAAGGTGTGCCCCGATCTGGACACGGTGATGTACACCCTCGGCGGTGGCATCAACGAGGACCAGGGCTGGGGCCGCACCGACGAGTCCTTCACCGTCAAGGAGGAACTCGCGGCGTACGGGGTCGGACCCACCTGGTTCGGCCTCGGCGACCGCGACTTCGCCACCCACATCGTCCGTACGCAGATGCTCGGCGCGGGCTACCCGCTCAGCGCCGTCACCGAGGCCCTCTGCGACCGCTGGCAACCCGGCGTCCGGCTGCTCCCCATGTCCGACGACCGGGTCGAGACCCACGTCGCGATCACCGAAGCCGGCACCGGCGAGCGCCGGGTCATCCACTTCCAGGAGTACTGGGTCCGGCTGCGCGCCGAAGTGGACGCGGAGGCCGTCGTACCCGTCGGGGCCGAACGGGCCAAGCCCGCGCCCGGCGTGCTGGAGGCCATCGCCGCCGCCGACGTGATCATCTTCCCGCCGTCGAACCCCGTGGTCTCGGTCGGCACCATCCTGGCCGTACCCGGCATCCGTGAGGCCGTGGCCGCCGCCGGGGCGCCCGTCGTGGGACTCTCCCCCATCGTCGGGGGCGCGCCCGTGCGCGGGATGGCCGACAAGGTGCTGGCCGCCGTCGGCGTCGAGGCGACCGCCGCGGCCGTCGCCCTGCACTACGGCACCGAGCTGCTCGACGGCTGGCTCGTCGACACCGCCGACGCGGACGCCGTCGCCGAGGTGGAGGCCGCCGGCATCACCTGCCGGGCGGTGCCGCTGATGATGACCGACCCGGCGGCCACGGCGGAGATGGCGCGGGCCGCGCTCGCACTGGCGGAGGCCTCCCGGTGACCGGCGGGGACCAGCCGCCCGCCTATCTGGTGCAGGCCGTGCCCGGGATTCCCGAGGTGCGCCCCGGCGACGACCTGGCCGCGCTGATCGCCGCCGCCGGCACGCCGCTGCGGGACGGGGACGTCCTGCTCGTCACCTCGAAGATCGTCTCGAAGGCGGAGGGCCGGATCGTCCGCGCCGATTCGCGCGAGGAGGCGATCGACGCCGAGACCGTACGGGTCGTCGCGCGCCGGGGTCCGCTGCGGATCGTGGAGAACCGGCAGGGGCTCGTCATGGCGGCCGCCGGCGTCGACGCCTCGAACACCGCCGCCGGCACCGTCCTGCTGCTGCCCGAGGATCCCGACGCGTCGGCCGCCGCGATCCGGGCCGGGCTGCGGGAGCTGCTCCGCGTGGACGTGGGCGTGATCGTCACGGACACCTTCGGGCGGCCGTGGCGCACCGGGCTCACCGACGTGGCGATCGGCTCCTCGGGCGTCCGGGTCCTGGACGACCTGCGCGGCGGCACCGACGCCCACGGCAACCCGCTGAGCGCGACGGTGGTCGCGACCGCCGACGAGCTGGCCGCCGCCGGTGACCTGGTCAAGGGCAAGGCCACCGGGCTGCCGGTGGCGGTGGTGCGCGGGCTGGCGCACGTACTGGGCGAGGGCTCCACGGCGGCGGACCTGGTCCGCTCGCCGGCCGACGACATGTTCCGGCTGGGCACCTCGGAGGCAGTACGGGAGGCCGTGACGCAGCGGCGTACCGTACGGGCCTTCACCTCCGAGCCGGTCGACCCGGGCGCGGTCCGCCGGGCCGTGGCCGCGGCCGTGACCGCCCCGGCTCCGCACCACACGACGCCGTGGCGGTTCGTGCTGCTGGAGTCCGCGGTGGCCCGGCTGGAACTGCTCGACGCGATGCGGGACGCGTGGATCGCGGACCTGCGCCGCGACGGCAAGTCCGAGGAGTCCATCGCGAAGCGGGTCCGGCGGGGCGACGTCCTGCGCGCCGCCCCGTACCTGGTGGTGCCGTGCATGGTCACCGACGGCGCGCACGACTACGGGCACGCGCGGCGGGACGCGGCGGAGCGGGAGATGTTCGTCGTCGCGATGGGCGCGGGCGTGCAGAACTTCCTGGTCGCGCTGGCCGGGGAACGGCTGGGCTCGGCGTGGGTGTCCTCGACGATGTTCTGCCGGGACGTGGTGCGCAAGGTGCTCGGGCTTCCGCAGGACTGGGACCCGATGGGGGCGGTGGCCGTGGGCCACCCGGCGGCCGCTGCGGCGGAGCGGGCTGGGCGGACGGCGGAGGAGTTCATCGAGGTCCGCTGAGCCTTGGTCCGCTGAGTCCTTGATTCGCTGGGTCCTTGATTCGCTGGGTCCTAGGTCCGCTGGGTCCTAGGTCCGCTGGGTCCTTGGTGGCCGGGCCCTGGACGGGGTACGGCCCTTGGCGGTACGGACCTCAGAGCCTGCCGATGTCGCCCCGGGGCATCCGGGGGGTGCGGCGGGGCGGGACGGCTCCGGACAGCAGGACGAGGCGGGCCGCTCGGTGGCGCTGGCCGGCGTACGGGGCGAGGAGCTCCAGCATGGCGGCGTCGTCGGCGTTCCGGTCCCCGGCCAGGGCATAGCCCACGATGCCCGGCAGGTGCAGGTCGCCCGTGGTGACGGCGTCGGGGGCGCCGTTGCTGCGCTGGAGGGTCTCGGCGGAGGTCCACGGGCCGATGCCGGGGACGGCCTCCAGCCGGGCGGTGGCCGCCGGGAGCTCCATGGCGGCGGCCTCCTCGAGGCGGGCGGCCGCGCGGGCGGCGCGGATGACGGTGGCGGAGCGCTTGGCGTCGACGCCGGCCTTGTGCCAGTCCCAGGAGGGGACCAGCGTCCAGGTGCGGGGGTCGGGCATGACGTACAGCTCCGGCGGGCACGGGCCGGGTGCGGGCTCGCCGTACTGCCGTACGAGGCGGCGCCAGGCGCGGTAGGCCTCGTCGGTGGTGACCTTCTGCTCCAGGATCGTGGGGATCAGGGTCTCCAGGACCAGGCCGGTACGGGTCAGGCGCAGGCCCGGGCGGCGGCGGTGGCTGGCGTGCACGAGCCGGTGGCGGGGGACGAAGGCGGCGGGGTCGTCGGCGGAGCCGAGCAGTTCGGGCAGCCGGTCGAGCATCCACTCGGCGCCGGGGCCCCAGGCCTCGGCGGTCACCTCCCCGGCCTGTTGCGCGACGCGGAGGGTGGCGGGACCGGCCGGGGTCCGGCTGGCACGCCAGACCGCTCCCGGAGCGGTACGGAAGGTGGGATCGGCGGGCCCGCGCCGAAGCGGCCCGACCGTGAGCCCGAGATCCACCGGCCCGACCGGCCTCCACACCCGACTCCGCCCACTCCCTTGGCCACCGCCGGAGCCCTGGCGGGGGCCGCCACCGGAGCCGGGGCCGGGGCCGTTGCCGGACTCCGGGCCGGGGTGCAGGTCCGGGCGCGGATCCGGGGCCGGCCCCGAGCCCGTGCCGGAACCCGGAGCCGGACCCGAGTCCGGGCCTGGGCCCGTGCCCGAGTCCGGGCCTGGGCCCGTGCCCGGGTCCGGGGCGGGGCCCGGGGGTATGTCGGTGCGGCCGCCGCGGATCGCGGTGCGGGTGAGGGGGTCGAAGCGGCCGGCCATGAATCCGAGCGTAGCCCTGCGGGGCCGTCCCCTACCCGCCCTTCCACCGTTCCCCGGGCTCTGCCCGGACCCGCGCCTCAAACGCCGGCGGGGCTGGAGGACCCGGGGCCGCACCCGCGCGCCGGGCCCGCGCCGGGACTGCCGGGGCCGCACCCGAGCACCGGACCCGCGCCAGAACGGCCGGGCCCGCACTCGAGCACCGGACCCACGCCAGAACGGCCGGGCCCGCACCCAAGCACCGGGCCCGCGCCGGGACGGCCGGGGCCGCGCCGGGACGGTGGTGGCTGCGACCCCCGGCCGGGGCCCCGGCGGACGGGGTCCGGGAGGCCCGCCAGGGTCGAGCGGTGCGAGGGCGTCCGGCCGGGGCCCCGGCGGACGGGGTCCGGGAGGCCCGCCAGGGTCGAGCGGTGCGAGGGCGCGTCAGGGGGGCTCAGGGGCGGCCCTGGAGTTTGGCTGAGGTGGTGCGGGTGGGGGGGAGCTGGCCGTAGAGGAGGCGGCCGGGGCATTCCGTCGCGAAGCCGTCGCGGTGGCCCGAGATGACGTTCATGCGGACGTTGGTGCCCTTGGCGTAGAGGTTGCCGCCGCCCGAGCGGAGGGTCGTCTTCGCCCGGGGGTCGGCTCCGAAGAGGCCGAGCTTCCAGGCCGTGAGGCGGGCCACCGCGTCGACCGCCGCCTTGGGCGGGGCCGTGCCGGTGAACGTGCCGATCACCGCGACGCCCATGCTGTCCGTGTTGAAGCCCATGGTGTGCGCACCGAGCACCGGCTTGGCGACTCCGCCCGCCCGGCCCTCGTAGACGGTGCCGCACTTGTCGACGGCGAAGTTGTAGCCGATGTCCCGCCAGCCGCTGCTGACCACGTGGTAGCGGTACAGGCTGCGCAGCACCGCCGGGGCGTCCTTGCAGGCGTAGTTGTTGCCCGAGGCGGTGTGGTGGACGAAGGCGGCCTTGACGGTGTTCGTGTAGACGAAGCCCTTCTCCCGCAGGTTCTCGTCCGCGCCCCATCCCAGCCGGGTGACGATCCGCGGGCGCGGGCCGATGTACGGGCGGGCGGCGGCCTCCAGCGAGCCGTCGGCGAGGACCGCGTCGGCGGTGGAGTCGGCCTTGTTGAGGGCGGTGATCTCCGTGGCTCCGAGGGAGGCCATCGGGAGGTTGGCGGAGGAGGACTCCGCCATCTCCATCGACATGCCGGGGAGGAGGACCAGTTCCCCCTTGTCGTCGTCCACCGGGGAGGTTGCGGCGACCTGGCCGAGTTCTGCCCGGTCGGCGCGGTCAGCCCGGTCAGTCCGGTCGGCGCGGTCAGCCCGGTCAGTGACCTCCCGGGTCCGGCCCGTCCCGCCCGTCCGGCCGGTCCTGCCCTCCTTGCCGTTCTTGCCGTCCGCGGTGGACCGGTCCGGGTTTCCCGGGTCGACGAGCTCGATCCGCATGCCCGCCGGGAGGCGGCCGGTCACCGGGCGGGCGCCCGCTTCCGCCTGGACACGGACCTCGACCCCGTCGGACGCGCCGACCCACAGGGGGGCGGTGCTGCCGCGGACGTGGCCGGAGCCGCGTTCGGCCGTGTCGAGGTCGGCGGCGTGTTCGCCGTTGTGGGTTTCGACGTCCTGCCAGTCGGACCAGGCCGAGGTGGCCACGGAGCGGGTGCGGACCTGGACGCGGCCGTCGAGCCGGGTGCTCGCGTCGTCCCAGACGACGCCGACCAGCGAGAAGGTCTTGACGTCGCGCGCGGCCAGGCCCCGCGTCTCGGGGAGCCTGGGCGAGGTGCTCATGCCGGGGACGCCGGTGGTGCGGTCCGCCGCGGGTCCCACGGGGACCAGCGGCAGCGACTGGGTGGATCCGGCTGGGGTCACCGGGGCGGCCGGCGCCGTGACCGCCGCCGGGGTGGCGAGGGCCGTAGTGGGGAGCGCGAGCGGCAGGGCCAGTGCGGCAGCCGTCGCGACGCCGATCGAGGAAGCAAGGAATGCACGCATGAGAAGGATGTTCAGCACTGCCGGTGGCGGGCGCCATCCGAAAACTGACGCATCGTCGGTTCGATGCGCCGATACCCCTCCCCCGTACGGGGGACCGCACTGCCGCCGTACGGAGGAGGGGCCCGCCCCGCCCCGCGTAGGCTCTGATCCGTGAACGCCACTGACCGCACCCCTGCCGACCTGCTGCGATCCGCGCTCGCCGCTGATCCCGGCCGCCCGCTCGTCACCTTCTACGACGACTCCACGGGCGAGCGCGTCGAATTGTCCGTCGCCACCTTCGCCAATTGGGTGGCCAAGACCGCCAATCTGCTCCAGGGCGACCTGGGCGCGGAACCCGGCGACCGGCTCGCCCTGCTGCTCCCCGCCCACTGGCAGAGCGCCGTGTGGCTGCTCGCCTGCGCCTCGGTCGGGGTCGTCGCCGACGTGGGCGGGGATCCGGCCGCCGCGGACCTGGTCGTGAGCGGGCCGGACACCCTGGACGCGGCCGCCGCGTGCTCCGGCGAGCGGGTGGCCCTCGCGCTGCGGCCGCTGGGCGGGCGCTTCCCGCAGCCGCCGGCCGGGTTCGCCGACTACGCCGTGGAGGTGCCGGGGCAGGGCGACCGGTTCGCGCCCTTCCAGCCCGTGGACGCGGACCGCCCGGGCCTGGTGGTCGGCGGCGAGCAGCTCTCGTACGCCGGGATCTGCGAGCGGGCCCGCGAGGACGCGGCGAAGCGCGGCCTCGGCGAGGGTTCGCGCGTGCTGTCGCGCCTGGGCTACGACAGCTGGGAGGGGCTCTCGGCCGGGCTCTACGCGGCCCTGGCCACCGGCGGCTCCGTGGTGCTGTGCCGCAACGCCGGGGGGCTGTCGCCGGAGGCGCTGGCGCAGCGGATCGAGAGCGAGCGCGTCACCCACACCGCCTAATACGGCCGTCACCCACACCGCCCAATGCCGGATATCGGCTATTTGTCACCCACATGGCCCTATACAGGGGCGTGCCCCCGGGCCGCACCGGTCACCCGGGGGCACGATCGGCACAGGCCGTACTCACCCGTACGGCCCGTACCTGGACGGGTGAGGGGACGGAACTCCAGTGAGGGACAGCGCGGGCATACCGGGCGGCACCGATGCGGCCGGGGGCACCGAAAAGCCTCCGAGCGGCCGCAGCCGGCGCCGTCTGCTGCGCTGGATCGGGCTCGGGGCGGTCCTGCTGGTCCTGCTCGGGGCGGCCACCGGCTGGTGGGTCTACTCCAAGCTCGACGGGAACATCAGCGAGGACACCTCGGCCGCCGCCGAGCTGCGGCGCTACGACAAGGAGCGCCCGGCCCACCTGGCGGGGGGCGCGCAGAACATCCTGCTGATCGGCTCGGACTCGCGCAGCGGCGCGGGCAACTCCCGCTACGGGCAGGACGGCGGCACCCAGCGCTCGGACACCACGATCCTGCTGCACCTGCCGGCGGACCGGAAGAGCGCGACCGCGGTGTCGATACCCCGGGATCTGATGGCGCGGGTGCCCGCGTGCCTGAAGCAGGACGGCACGCGCACCACGGAGCAGTTCGCCCAGTTCAACTGGGCCTTCGAATGGGGCGGGGCCGCCTGCACGATCCGTACGGTGGAGGCGCTGACCGGGATCCGGATCGATCACCACATGCTGCTGGACTTCAGCGGGTTCAAGAAGATGGTGGACGCCATCGGTGGGGTGGAGGTCTGCCTCAAGCGGCCGGTGGACGACGTGGAGGCCAAGCTGAAGCTGCCGGCCGGCCGGCAGACCTTGCAGGGCGAGCAGGCGCTGGGCTTCGTACGGGCGCGCTACAGCCTGGGCAACGGCAGCGACACCGAGCGGATGGAGCGCCAGCAGCTCTTCCTCGGGTCGCTGGTGAAGAAGGTGCAGAGCAACGGGGTGCTGCTGAACCCGGCGCGGCTGTATCCGCTGCTGGACGCGGCGACCTCCTCGGTGACCACAGACCCGGGGCTGGCCTCGCTGCGGGGGCTGTACGAACTGGTCCGGGGCGTACGGGACATTCCGACCGACCAGATCAAGTTCCTCACGGTGCCGCGCGAGCCGTACGCCGCCAACCCCAACCGGGACGAGCTGCGGGAGCCGGGCGCGAGCCAGCTCTTCCAGCGGCTGCGGGCGGACCAGCCGCTCACCATCGCCCCGCCCGCCCCCGTGCCCGCCGCCGTTCCCGCCGCCGACACGGACCCGGAGTCGGCCGGGGGGGCTGCCGGGGAGGCCTCCGAGGACGGCTCCACGGCCGCGCCGCGGACGGACCGTCCGGGAACCGCGGAGCCCTCCGCACCCGTCCCCACCTTTACCGGCACCACGGCCGGTGTGGCCGATTGCCGGTAAAGCAATCCCAAAAGCCGGTGCTCGGGCCGAGCTTGTTGGGGCGATTGCCCCGTTGTAAGAGCGTGGAATTCATCACCAGCATGGTTTGCGGCGAACCTGTCCGGATAAGGTGAGCGATCCGGCGCCCGGCCAGCACAGAGGCCGTGTGCCAGCAGCCGGATCGTTGACCGTGCGCCCGGGGGAGGCGCGTCGCGAAGCACCGACGGAGGATTCGAGCAAACCGTGGATGCGCAAAGCCGTGGCCGGGCCGACGAGATCGACCCCGCAGACCAGTGGGTACTCAACCCCCGCACCGGCAACTACGAGCTGCGACTGGAAGATTCCGCTGCGCAACCGTCGCCGGGGCGGCGGACCGCGTCCGCGGCGCCCCCCGCGTCCGCCCGCAGGGCCCCCACCGCTCCCGGATCCCCCGCCACCCCGTCCCCCGGGGTCCCCGGGCCGCGGCGCGGTGACGGTTCTCCGCCCGGCGGTGGCCGCAGGGGCGGACGCTCCCGCAAGGGGGGCGACGGACGCCGCAAGAAGGCCCTGGTCGTCACCGGCGGGACGCTGGCCCTCCTGCTGGTCGGCGGCTCGGTGGCCGCGTACCTCTACTACGACCACCTGAACGGCAACCTCAAGGTCACCGACGTCGGCGACGCCGGCACGAGCGGCGGCTTCAAGAAGGACCAGCCGATCAACATCCTGGTGATCGGCACGGACAAGCGCAGCGGCGCCGGCAACGAGGGGTACGGGGACGCCGGCAGCGTCGGCCACGCGGACACCACGATCCTCTTCCACGTCTCGAAGGACCGTTCCAACGCCACGGCGCTGTCCATCCCGCGCGACCTGATCACCACCGTGCCGGCCTGTCCGACGAAGCAGCCGGACGGCTCGACGAAGACCATCGCCGGCGAGCACGGGGTCCGCTTCAACACCAGCCTCGGGCAGGCGGGCCGCGACCCCGGCTGCACGATGCGCACGGTCAAGGAGCTCACCGGGATCCAGGTCGACCACTTCATGATGGCCGACTTCAACGCGGTGAAGAACCTGAGCACGGCGGTCGGCGGGGTGCCGGTCTGCGTGCAGAAGAACGTCGACGACAAGGACTCCAAGCTCAAGCTGACGGCGGGCGAGCACCGGCTGCAGGGCGAGCAGGCGCTGGCCTTCGTGCGCACCCGGCACGCCTTCGGCAACGAGAGCGACCTCGACCGGATCAAGACCCAGCAGCAGTTCCTGAGTTCGATGATGCGCGAGATGAAGTCGAAGGAGACGCTGACGAGTCCGCAGAAGTTCTTCTCCCTCGCGGAGGCGGCGACGAAGTCGCTGAGCGTGGACTCGGGGATAGGGTCGATCGCCAAACTCACCGATCTTGCCGGTGAATTGAAGGGCATAGACCTCAAGAACATCACCTTCACCACACTTCCCGTGCTCGACAATCCGGCGGAGAAGATCAAATCCACCGTCGTGGTCAATCCGTCGCAGGCCGATCCGCTGCTGCAGATGATCCGGGGCGACGTCTCGCTCACGGAGGTCGAGCAGAAGGAGCAGGCCGCCAAGGACGCGGCCGACGCCGACGCGAAGGCCAAGCAGGACGCACTGCTGCAGGGCCAGCGGGCGGCGGCCAAGGACGTCCGGGTGGACGTCTACAACGGCGGCGGCCCGGCCGGATCCGCGTCCGGCACGCTGACCTGGCTGCAGAACACCAAGGGGGTGCCCAAGTCCACCAACCTGGGCAACGCGCCCGCCAAGGTGGACACCACGCAGCTGGAGTACGCGCCCAACCAGGCCGACCAGGCACGGGCGTTGGCGGACATGATGGGGCTGCCCGCGACGGCGCTGAAGGTGGGCACGGCCGACGCCGGGCCGAAGACTCCGATGAAGCTGACGCTCGGCGCGGACTTCAAGGGGGCGGGGGTCTCCCTGTCCGCTCCGCTGAAGGCCCCCGAGGGGGTACAGCGGGTCGAGGCGGACAAATCGATCTGCGCCAAGTGACCGGCTGAGGGATCGGCACGGAGAACGTCTGGGAGAGCGTCACAGGGACCGGCAGAGGGGCCGCCCGGCCGTCCACGGCAGCCCGATGACCATCGGGCGCACGTCGGACCGGCAGAATACCGACACGGATTGATCTTGAGGGGGACGAGTGAAGCGCAGCAGCGTGCAGGGGGAGGGGGCGCAGGGGCATGTCGGTGACGGCATATCCGGCAGCAGCCCGACGGGGAACGGCGTCGTACCCCCACCGCGGTCCGGCTCCAGCCGCCACCGCGGCGGCGGTGGCGACGGCGGGCGCGGGAGCGGGAACGGCCGGCGGCCGAACCGGCGCGGGCGGCGGCGCGTACTGCGCTGGACCGCCTCCATCGTGGCGCTGCTCATACTCGGCACGGCGGCGGCCGGCTACCTCTACTACCGCCACCTCAACGCCAACATCCGCAGCGGCCAGCGCCTGAGCGGTGACAGCGGGGTCGCCAGGACCGAGGCGGACGCCGCGGGCCGGCGCCCGATCAACATCCTGATGCTCGGCTCCGACGCCCGCGACGAGGCGAACGCGGAACTCGGCGGGGGCTGGGACATGATCGGCGCCCAAGCTCGGGCCGACGTGCAGATGCTGATCCACATATCCGCCGACCGGAAGAACGCCTCGGTCACCTCCGTTCCCCGCGACACCCTCGTGGACATACCGGAATGCACCGATCCCAAGTCGGGCGAGAAGTTCAAAGCCACCAGGACGATGATCAACGAGAGCCTCGCGCGCGGGGGTCCCGGATGCACCCTGGCCACCTGGGAGAAGCTGACCAACGTCTACATCGACCACTGGATGATGATCGACTTCACCGGTGTCGTGAGCATGGCCGACGCCATCGGCGGCGTCGACGTCTGCGTCAACCAGAACGTCTTCGACACGTCGAAGCCGGGCTCGGGGACGGGCGGTTCCGGCCTCAAGCTGAAGGCGGGCACCACCAAGGTGCAGGGCCAGCAGGCCCTGCAGTGGCTGCGCACCCGGCACGCCTTCGGCAGTGACCTCGGCCGGGCCAAGGCGCAGCACATGTACATGAACTCGATGATGCGCGGGCTCAAGAGCCAGAACGCCTTCACCGACCTCCCCCGGCTCACGAACCTGGCGGAGGCGGCGACGAAGGCGCTGAAGGTCTCGGAGGAGATCGGGTCGGTCAAGAAGCTCCTCGACCTCAGCCTCACGCTCAAGGACGTACCGGTCAACCGCATCACGATGGCCACGATCCCGGTGCTGCAGGCTCCGTCCGACAAGGACCGGCTGGTCATCAACAACACGGACGCCGAAAAGATGTGGACGATGCTCCGCAAGGACGTCGCCCTGGACGCCAACGGCGACCCGGCCGCCCCGGCCCAGAGCGGCCAGCCCGGCAGTTCCCCGTCGGCGCCGGCCACCGGGCCCTCCACGGCCCCGCCCGCGGACCCGGCGAAGATCGCCGTGCACGTGGTCAACGGCACGGGCGTCGGTGCGGCTCCGGTGGGCAAGCGGGCCACGGCCATCGCCGGACAGCTGGTCTCCAAGGGCTTCACCCAGGCCAGGGCGGAGAACACGCTCACCCCGGAGAAGACCACGCTCGTCCGCTACGCCACGGACGCCCAGGCGGCCGACGCGCAGGGCGTGGCGGCGGCGCTCGGGGTTCCCGCCACCTCCGTGCAGAAGTCCTCCGCGGTGTCCGCGATCACCGTCGTGGTGGGTGCGGACTGGCGGGAGGGGAACGTCTTCCCGCAGCAGGCCGCGCCCGAGGCCGGCGCGGTCCCGGAGAGCGCCGACGTGCTCAACGGCTCGGACACCGGCTGCATGGACGTGTACGGGCCGTACCGCTGGTGAACTGACGCGGCACCACCACCCGGTGCCGTACGGAATGCGAAAGGGGTGACCCGGTCCTCAGCGGACCGGGTCACCCCTTTCGCGTGCGTACGGGGCTGCGCGCCCGCGGCGGCTCAGAGCTCGGCGGGGTCCCGGCGCACCGACGGGCGGCGGCTCGCGATGACCTTGGCGGCCAGCGAGCGCGGGCTGGTCAGGAAGCCGAAGCCCCAGCACATGTGCATGGTCGCCAGGGCGACGGGGATCTGCGCACGGGCCTTGAGCGAGAGGCCCTTGCCGGCCGGGACCGACCCGGCGGTGATCGCCGCGAGGTAGCCGGCCGGGACCGCGAAGGCCCACGGGGTGACGGCCGCGCCGACGACCAGGCCGGCGGCGATCGCGCAGACGGCGGCCGGCGGGGCGAGGTAGCGCAGGTTGATGGAGCCCGCGTGGTAGCGGGACACCACGTGGCGCCAGCGCCCGTAGTCCTTGTACTGCTTGGCGAGCGCCCGCACGGAGGGCCGCGGACGGTACTGGACCTTCAGCTCCGGCGAGAACCAGATGAGTCCGCCGGCCTCGCGGATGCGGAAGTTCAGCTCCCAGTCCTGGGCGCGGATGAACTCCACGTTGTACCCGCCGGCGGCCTCCAGGGCCTCGCGGCGGAACACACCGAGGTAGACGGTCTCGGCCGGGCCGGCCTTGCCGCCGGTGTGGAAGGCCGCGTTGCCGACGCCGATCTTCGAGGTCATCGCGGCGGCGACGGCGTCCTCCCAGGCGTTCTCGCCCTCGGCGTGCATGATGCCGCCGACGTTCTGCGCCCCGGTCTCCTCCAGGAGGCGGACCGCGGTGGCGATGTAGTTGGGGGAGAGCATGCCGTGGCCGTCCACGCGCACCACGATCGGGTGGCTCGAGGCCTGGATGGCCGCGTTGAGGGCGGCGGGCGTGCGGCCGGTCGGGTTCGGCACGGTGCGGACCCGGGCTCGTTCACTGGACGCCGTCTCGCGTACGAGTTCGGCGGCGATCTCGTCGGTGCGGTCCGTGGACGGCCCGAGCGCGATCACCACCTCCATCTCACCCCCGTACTCCTGTCCGAGGATGTGGCGGACCGAGTCGCGCAGGTGGCGCTCCTCGTTGAGTACCGGCATGATCACCGAAACTGCGGGCTGCTGGGCGGGCATGTGGTCCTTCAAGGTCGGGTATCGGTGTCACGTTACCGCGTACGGGGGACCCGGGTGCGCGGCGGATGAGCAGTACGGACAGAGGCTGATCGTATGGACCTACTGTTCTGAAGAATCAGCCGAACGTGCGAGGTGTCCCCCGTGCCCCAGCCGCACCGTCCCACCCGACCCGCCCTGCCCGCCCGGCCGTCGCAGCGCGCGCCGCGGGCCGACGGTCAGGTCAGGCGCCGGGCGGACAGACCGCGCTGGGGGGTCCGGCTCGCAGCCGTCCTGTCGGTGGCCGTCCTGGGCTCCGGGGCCGTCGGGCACGCCGTGATGACCGGGCTGGACACCGGGATCCAGCGGGTGGACCCCTTCAAGGACATGAAGAACCGCCCGCAGGCCGGGCACGGGGTGAACTTCCTGCTCGTCGGCACCGACGGCCGCGACAAGATCACCGCCGAGGAGAAGCGCGAGTACCGGCTCGGCGGTGCGCCCTGCCACTGCACCGACACCGTCATGCTGGTCCACCTCTCGGCGGACCGGGCCCGGGCCAGCGTGATCAGCCTCCCCCGCGACAGCTACGTGGAGCTGCCCGCGCACCTGGACGAGGCCGACGGGAAGCAGCACGGGCCCCACCCGGTGAAGCTCAACGCCGCGTACGCCGAGGGCGGGCCCAATCTGACCGTGCGCACCGTGGAGAACATGACCCGCGTGAAGATCGACCACTACCTGGAGGTCGACTTCACCAGCTTCATGAAGACGGTCGACGCGATGGGCGGCGTGGAGATCTGCACCGCCAAGACCATGCACGACCCCAACACGGGGCTCGACCTGCTCCCCGGCACCCACCGGCTGAGCGGCGGCCAGGCCCTGCAGTACGTGCGCTCGCGCCATGTCGACGGGGCCTCGGACCTGGGCCGGATGCAGCGCCAGCAGCGGTTCATCGCCGCCCTGATCAAGCAGGCCACCGGCGGCGGGGTGCTGCTCAACCCCGTCAAGTTCAAGGAGGTCAGCTCCACCCTGCTGGGCTCGGTGCGGGCCGACAAGGGTTTCGGCTCGGAGCAGATGCTGGCGCTCGGACAGGCGATGCGGGACTTCACCCCGTCCTCCTCGGAGTTCGCCTCCGTGCCCGTCGGCAACCCCTCCTTCCCGGTCAAGGGCCTCGGCTCCACCGTGAAATGGGACGAGGGGAAGGCCGCGAAGCTCTTCGAGGCCCTGCGCGAGGACCGGCCGATGGCCCTGGCCCCGGCTCCCGGCCGGCCCGCGCACCAGCAGCCGGCGGTGCCGGTGGACGTGGCCCCGCAGCAGGTGCGGGTGCAGGTGGAGAACGGCACCCGGATCGACGGCCTGGGCACCCGGGTGGACTCGGCGCTGCGCGCCACCGGTTTCGACACCACCCGTGCTCCGGGGAACGGCGCGAGCCGGGAGGTCAAGCGCACGGTGATCACGTACGACCCGCGCTGGGACCGGTCGGCCCGTACGGTCTCCACCGCGCTGCCCGGCAGCGAGATGCGGGCCGTGCCGGGGCAGGGGCGGACCGTGGTGGTGATCGCGGGCGCGGACTACCGCAAGGTGGTGGCGGTCCGCGCGGAGGACCCGTACCAGGGCGAGTTCGGTGTGGTCACCGGTGACCAGGTGGTGTGCGGGAAGTGACCCCGCCCCCACCCGGCCCGGACCGGCCCGTCGCCCCGTCCCCCGCGCGGTGTGCCCGGCGCGCTAGCGGACGCGCTCGACCAGGGTGACCTGGAAGCCGTGCGTCTTGGTCGTCTGGACCACCTTGTAGTGCTTCTCCAGCGCGGCGGCCTGGTCCTTCGGGAGCTTGTGGTACGGGTTCGCCGTACCGCTCCAGGTGACCACCCAGATGCGCTGGGTGGTGCCGAGGCACTGTTCGGCCTGCTTGCACTCCACCGGGAACAGGTCGTCGTTGGCCACCCCCGAGCGCTCCGCGAACACGTCGCGCAGCTTGACCCGGTCCGGCAGGGCGTACTCGACCTGGAAGTCGACCATGTACACGCTGTCGTTGCCGCGGACCGGAACGAAGCCGTCGCCGGGGCGGTAGCCCTTGGCGATGATCTGCGCGGCCTCTTCGCCCTGCACGCCGTTCTTGACCTGCTCCGTGCGGATCTGACGCTGGTCGGGGAGGCCGAGGAGGATCACCGCGGCCAGGCCGGCCACGCCGAGCGGGCGGGGCCGCAGGGCCGCCAGGCCGGCGGCGGCGAGGACCACCCACGCGGGCATCGTGAAGAGCAGGTAGCGGTCCATGAAGTACGAGGTGCTGCCCTGGGAGACCACCCAGTCCGCCAGGATCGGGACCGCGCCGACGAGCAGGAGCTCCAGCGCCCGCCGGCGGCCGCGGGGCCACGCGAGCGGGAGCATGGCCAGCCCGATGACGGCGAGCGCGATGAGCGGGGAGCCGAACAGCGCGTTCCACACGTCCGCGATGCTGCGCAGGTGCGGGGTCTTGATCCAGCTGATCTGCCGGCCCACCTGGCGCTGCCCCAGCAGCACCAGCGGAACCACCGGGACCAGGGCCAGCGCCGTCGTCACCGCGAAGGCCACGAGGGTGCGCCCGCGCAGGTCGCTCCACCAGCGCAGGAGCACGATCAGCGCGTGCGGCAGCAGGAACAGCAGCGAGACGATGTGGAACAGCCCGGCCGCCGCCACCGCGACGGCGTACGGTGCCCAGCGGGCCGGGGAGGACCGGTCCAGGGCCCGCAGCAGCAGCCAGGTCGCGGCGGTGACCGCGAGCACCACGAAGGCGTACGAGCGGGCTTCCTGTCCGTACCGGGTGACGGACGGGAGCAGGGCGAAGAGCAGGCCGGTGAAGACGGCGGTGCGGCGGTCGAACGCCGTGCGGGCGGTCAGCACGGCGAAGGCGGCTGCTCCGGCCATGGCGATGGCCGAGGGCATCCGCAGCATGGCCTCGGAGTCGCCGAAGACGGAGATCCAGGCGTGCAGCAGCAGGTAGTAGAGGCCGGAGACGGCGTCGACGTGGCCCAGCATGCCGATCAGGTCGCCGGTGCTGCGGACGGCCGCGTTCCAGCTGGCGAGCTCGTCGCGCCACAGCAGCGGGGTGCCGCTGCCCACGACGGCGACCACGAAGGTCAGCGCGGCGGCCCACAGCCAGTCGAGCCGGCGGGAGGGCCGGGAGCCGGCGCGTGCTCCGTCACCGGAGGACGCCGCGGGGGTGGTACCGCCGGGGGTGGCGCGTCGGGTGCTGGTGGTCATCGGGCGGTACCGGCCGTGTCCATCGCCTTGCGCTCGCGCTCCGCCTGCCGGTCCCGTACGGGTGGGTCGGATTTCGGCAGCCTGAGGCCGGGTGCGTCGAGCATCCGCTTCAGGAGCGCCGACAGCGGCCGCTCGGCGTACCGGTGCACGATCCACGCGAGCAGGAGCACGATGGCGAGCGCGGCGGGCAGGATCACCTTGATGGCGATGCCGTGCCCGCGGCCCCAGTGGATCAGGGCGAAGCCGATCTCCTGGTGCAGCAGGTAGACGGGGTAGGTGAGCGCGCCCGCGACGGTCAGCCACTTCCACTGGATCCGGTCGAAGGCTCCCAGGGACACGGCGAGCATCACGCCGAAGGCCACGAGGGAGAAGGCGACCATCACGTTCCAGCTCAGCTCGTGCATGACGCCGTACTGGTAACTGGCCTTCGTGCCCAGCAGCATGTGCTGCGCCACCAGCCAGGAGAACCCGACGATGCCCAGCAGCAGCCAGTTCGCGCCGAAGCGGTAGATCAGGAACATGGCCACGCCGGCGATGAAGTACGCGGCGTACTCCGGCATCACGAACATGTTCAGCAGGGCACTGTCCGCCTTGCCGGCGACCACCGCGAGGACCATCCAGATCCCGCAGAAGGCCACCACGCGGCGGTAGGTGACCCCGAGCGCCACGACGACGGCGAACAGCAGGTAGAAGCGCAGCTCGACCCAGAGGGTCCAGTAGGCGGGGTCCACCTCGGAGACGCCCAGCGGCTGCTGGAGCATCGTGAAGTTGGAGAGCACTTCGGTCTTGCTGACGTGGCGGTCGCGGGCCGAGGCCGCGTAGTTCAGCACGAGCGTCGTCAGGATGATCGCGACCCAGTAGGCGGGCATGAGCCGCACGACGCGGGACGTGAAGTACTGGCGGGGGGTCTTGCCCCAGCAGGACATGCAGATGACGAAGCCGCTGATCAGGAAGAAGAGCTGGACGCCGAGGAAGCCGTACGCGGTGAAGCGGTGCAGGTCCGGCATGAGCTTCTGCGGGACGCCGTCCCAGACGTCGGACATGCGGTTGACGCCGGTCCAGTGGAAGGCGACCACCATGAGCGCGGCCACCAGGCGCAGGCCGTCCAGGGCCCGCAGCCGCGCGCGCCGACCGCCACCGCCCGGCGCGGGTGCCGCCTGGGGGTGCGGGACGTGGGGCGCGTTGGTGCCCGGCGCCGAATGGGGCGGTATTACCGTCGACATAGAGGAGTTTCTCCGCAGCAGAGCCGGTTCGAGGGCCACGTCGATCCGCCCGGTGAGCCGAGCCAAGCCGAACGTCGGCTGATCAGTCTACGCGGGGCCCGTGGCGAGACCAGGCGCCCGAATCCAGGAGTGAGGCAGAACTCAGTGCGCGGGCGGCCCGCGGGAGCCGCGCGGCGGCTCAGAGATCGCCGTCGAAGCCCTGGGCCGTCCGCTCCTCGCGCAGCGCCATGATCGCCCGGCGGCGGGCGAGGCGGTGGGTGCGGCGGATCTGGGCCTCCTGGTTGCGCCGCTCGTCCTGTTCGGTCTCCGGCAGGACGGGCGGGACCGTACGGGGCTTGCCCTCGGAGTCGACGGCCGTGAAGACGAGGTAGGCGCTGCCGACCTGGGTGGCGGGGGTGGACTCGTTCCACCGCTCCGCGAGGACGCGTACGCCGATCTCCATGGAGGAGCGGCCGGTCCAGTTGCACTGGGCCTTCACGTGGACGAGGTCGCCCACGCGGACCGGCGCGAGGAAGGCCATCTCGTCCATGGACGCGGTGACCGCCGGGCCTCCGGAGTGGCGGCCGGCCACGGCGCCGGCCGCGTCGTCCACCAGCTTCATGATCACGCCGCCGTGCACGGTACCGAGGAGGTTGGTGTCGTTCGCGGTCATGATGTGGCTGAGGGTGGTGCGGGAAGCCGAGATCGGCTTTCCGAGCAGCTCGCCCGGTATCTCTGTCATACGGCCACCTTAAGTGCGGTGCGCGGGCATCAGCTCTGCAACAGGACCGGAACGATGCCCTTCCGGGCTGTTCCGCGACACGCCCGGCCAGGCATTCTTGGCACATGAGCGACTGGGACGGGTGGAGCGGCGAGCAGAGCGGGCGCGGCCGCCGCGATGACGGGTACGGACGCGGCAGCGAGCAGGCGCAGCCGGAAGGCGCGCAGCGGATGCGGCACGTCCAGCGGCCCGGCCCCCAGGCGTCCCGGCAGCAGCCGCCGCAGCCGCAGCAGCCTCCGCGCCGCCCGGCCGAGCAGCCGGCCGGGCCCGGCGGTCCGGGCCGGCCCGCGTACGTGCCCGGGCAGCAGGACGGCTCGTACGACAGCGGTTACAACACCGGCCAGGTCTACGGCGGCGGGCACGGCAGCGCGCAGCCGCCCGCCGGGCCGCGCGGGCGCGGTACGGGTGGCCCGGGCGGACCGGCGCGACCGGCGGGACCGGCCCCGGACTGGCGCAGGCGGATCAAGATCGGGTCGATCGTGCTGGTCTCGGGCCTGCTGGTGACGGGCGTGGGCACGTACTTCTGGGCCGACTCCAACGTGCGCCGCGAGGTCGACCTCTCCAAGGTCATCGAGCGCCCGAAGGAGGGCGACTGCACGACCTACCTGATCGTGGGCTCCGACAGCCGCGAGGGCATGTCCGACGAGGAGAAGAAGAAGCTCCACACGGGCTCGGCCGAGGGCAAGCGGACCGACTCGATGATGATCCTGGCGAAGTGCTCGAGCGGGAACACGATGATCTCGCTGCCGCGCGACTCGGACGTGGAGATCCCGTCCTTCGTCGGCTCGGAGTCGGGCAAGAAGTTCGCGGGCACGGGCAAGCGGACCAAGCTGAACGCGGCGTACGCCGAGGACGGCCCGGAGCTGCTGGTGCGGACGGTGGAGTTCAACACCGGCCTGCGCATCGACCACTACGCGGAGATCGGGTTCGCCGGCTTCGCGAACATCGTGGACGCGCTGGGCGGGGTGGAGCTGAACATCGAGAAGGGGTTCAAGGACGAGAAGTCCGGGGCCGACTTCAAGGAGGGCACCCAGACCCTCAACGGCGAGCAGTCGCTGGCCTACGTGCGCACCCGCTACGCCTTCGCCGAGTCGGACCTGCAGCGGACGAAGAACCAGCAGAAGTTCCTGTCGGCGCTGGCGAGCCAGGCGGCGACCCCGTCGACGATCCTCAACCCCTTCTCGCTGTACCCGATGCTGGGCGCGGGCCTGGACACGCTGATCGTGGACAAGGACATGTCGCTGTGGGACATGGGGTCGATGTTCTTCGCGATGAAGGGCATCAGTAGTGGTGACGGCGTCTCCATGAACATGCCGATCTCGGGGCAGCGCGGCGGCAACCTCGTCTGGGACAAGGCGAAGGTGCAGCAGCTGGTCAAGCAGATCCAGAACGACGAGAAGGTCACCGTCCGGGGGCAGTGAGCGGTCCGCGGAAGAGGCCCACGGAAAAGGGGCACCCCCGAGGGGGTGCCCCTTTTCCGTATTCCGCAGGTCGTGCTTGGTACCGCGTGCGGGTCAGCGCTTGCCGGCGCGGGCGCGCAGCTTCCACGGCATGGCGATCGATTCCAGCTGGACCGCGAAGTTCATCTTGGATTCACCGACGGTGCGGTCCTCGAAGTGGATCGGGACCTCCATCACCTGGAAGCCGCGGCGCAGGGCCTTGAACTTCATCTCCACCTGGAAGCTGTAGCCCGCGCTGCCGACCGAGGCCAGGTCTATCGCGGTCAGCGCCTCGGCGCTCCACAGGTTGAAGCCGCCCGTGATGTCGCGCACGCGGGTGCCCAGGATGGTGCTCGCGTAGGCGTTGGCCCAGCGGGAGAGCAGCTTGCGGTGCGCGCCCCAGGCCTCGGACAGGGTGCCGCCGGGAACGTAGCGGCTGCCGACGACGAGACCGGCGCCGGTGGACAGGGCCACGCCCAGCATCTCGGCGATCTTGCCGGCCGGGTGGGAGCCGTCCGCGTCCATCTGGAGCACGTACTGGGCGCCGTCCTCGACGGCCTTGGCCATGCCGGCCGCGTAGGCGCGGCCGAGGCCGTCCTTGGCGGTGCGGTGCAGGACGGACATGCGGGGCTTGCCGTCCGCGGTGAGGTGACCCTCCGCGAGCTCGTCGGCGATCTTGCCGGTGCCGTCGGGCGAGGAGTCGTCGACGACGAGCAGGCGCAGGCCCGGCTGGTCGAGGCCCATCAGGAGCTCGACCATGCCCGGGAGGTTGCCCGCCTCGTTGTACGTGGGCATCACCACGGTGAGCGGCGTGTGCGCCCAGGTGTCGGGAAGCTTCGTGGACGCGACGTCGGTCGCGCGGGGGGTTTGCTGTTCGCCTGTCACAGGGTCAATGCCTCACAGAAGACTGAAGTTGGTCAGCGGTCGGAGGAGAAGCGGACTGCCCCGGCCGGTACTTCGGCCTCGCACCACACCCTGACGCCCGCGCGGAGTTCATTGTCGGCGCCCACGACGGCGCCGTCACCGATGACCGCTCCGTCCAGGACGGTGCGCGCTCCCACATGGGCGCCGGCACCGATGAGGCTGGCGTTGACATGCGTGTCCGGACCGACGGTCGCACCGTCCAGCACGATGGAACCCCGGACGACGGCTCCCGCCTCGATCCGGGCTCCGGCGCCCACCACGGTACCGCCTGTCAGTTTCGCGCCGTCGGCGACCAGTGCGCCGGGGAGGACCAGGGCCTCGCCGCGGGGGCCGGGGACGGCCGGGGAGGAGACGACGCCGCGGACGAGGTCCGCGGAGGCCTGGACGAAGGACTCGGGCTTGCCGAGGTCCAGCCAGTAGGTGTCCTCGGTGACTCCGTGCAGCCTGGCACCGGAGGCGAGCAGGCCGGGGAAGGTCTCGCGCTCGACGGAGACCGGCCGGCCGGCGGGAATGGAGTCGATCACGCTGCGGCGGAAGACGTAGCAGCCGGCGTTGATCTGGTCGGTGATGATCTCTTCGGGGGTCTGCGGCTTCTCGGTGAAGGCCAGCACCCGTCCGTCGGAGTCGGTGGGCACCAGGCCGAACGCGCGGGGGTCCTCGACCCGCACGAGGTGCAGGGAGACGTCGGCGTCGGCCGTCCGGTGGGACTCGACCAGGCCGGCTATGTCCAGGCCGGTCAGGATGTCGCCGTTGAAGACGAGGACCGGGGAGTCGGGGCCGCCGGTCAGCCGCTGCGCGGCGTTGCGGATGGCGCCGCCGGTGCCGAGCGGCTCGTCCTCGACGACGTACTCGAGGGTGAGGCCGAAGGCGGATCCGTCGCCGAAGTAGGGCTCGAACACCTCGGCCAGGTAGCACGTGGCCATGACCACGTGGGTCACGCCCGCGGCGGCGGCCCTGGCTATCTGGTGGGCGAGGAACGGCACACCGGCGGCCGGGACCATCGGCTTGGGGGTGTTGACCGTAACGGGGCGCAGACGCGTCCCCTGCCCACCGACCAGCAGGATCGCTTCCGTCATTTCTTCTCCCCGAACAGTTTCCGGCGTACGAAGGTTCAAATTTAGCCCACGCGGAGAAGCGGAATCACCGAAGGTAAGCCATCACACCCCGGGGGCCCGCCGCCCCGGCGCGCGCACCGAGGCCCCCGGCAGCTGCCGGGGGCCTCGGTGCGCGCGGCGCGGGGTGGTTACGGGAGGTTCCGCGCCATGACGATGCGCTGGACCTGGTTGGTGCCCTCGTAGATCTGGGTGATCTTCGCGTCGCGCATCATGCGCTCCACCGGGTAGTCGCGGGTGTAGCCGTAGCCGCCGAGCAGCTGGACCGCGTCGGTGGTGACCTCCATGGCCACGTCGGAGGCGAAGCACTTGGCGGCGGCGCCGAAGAAGGTGAGGTCCTCGTGGGCGCCTCCGGCGGAGACGCGCTCCGAGCGGGCGGCGGCGGCGTAGGTCAGCTGGCGGGCGGCCTCGATCTTCATGGCCATGTCGGCGAGCATGAACTGGACGCCCTGGAAGTCGCCGATCGGCTTGCCGAACTGCTTGCGCTCCTGGACGTAGCCCTTGGCGTAGTCCAGGGCGCCCTGCGCGATGCCGAGCGCCTGGGCGGCGATGGTGATGCGGGTGTGGTCGAGGGTCTTCATCGCGGTGGCGAATCCGGTGCCCTCGGCGCCGATCATGCGGTCGGCGGGGATGCGCACGTTGTCGAGGTAGACCTCGCGGGTCGGGGAGCCCTTGATGCCGAGCTTCTTCTCCGGGGCGCCGAAGGAGACGCCCTCGTCGCCCTTCTCCACGACGAAGGCGCTGATGCCCTTGGAGCGCTTCTCGGGGTCGGTGACGGCCATGACCGTGTAGTACTCGGAGACGCCCGCGTTGGTGATCCAGCGCTTGACGCCGTTGAGGACCCAGAAGTCCCCGTCGCGTACGGCGCGGGTCTTCATGCCGGCGGCGTCGGAGCCCGCGTCCGGCTCGGAGAGCGCGTACGAGAACATCGCGTCGCCCGTGGCCAGCGGGCCGAGGTACTTCGCCTTGAGCTCCTCGGAGCCGGAGAGGATCACCGGGAGGGAGCCGAGCTTGTTGACGGCCGGGATGAGGGAGGAGGAGGCGCAGACGCGGGCCACTTCCTCGATCACGATCACGGTGGCGAGCGCGTCGGCGCCCGCACCGCCGTAGGTCTCGGGCACGTGCACGGCGTGCAGGTCGCTGGCGACCAGGGCGTCGAGGGCCTCCTGCGGGAAGCGGGACTCCTCGTCGACCGCGGCGGCGAAGGGCATGATCTTCGCCTCGGCGAGCGCACGGACGGACTCGCGGAGCATGTCGTGCTCCTCGGCCGGACGGTACAGGTCGAAGTCGGCAGAACCCGCCAAGATGTCTCACTCCCCAAGTGGTGCGCGATGCTAACTACCGTTAAGTAACCCAATCTTAGTGTCCGGCGCCCCGGCAGCGGTACGTAGCGCGCACGTGAGCTGCGTGACAGCCCGGGCACCGGCGGTGTTCACGCGGCGTTCTCGCGGAGCGTCCCCTCTGACCGGCCCGACTATGCTCAGTGGCCGTAAACGGCCCCGCACCTCCAGGAGCACGTATGGCCCCCCTCAAGATCACCGTGATCGGCACCGGATACCTCGGCGCGACGCATGCCGCGGCGATGGCGGAGCTGGGGTTCGAGGTGCTCGGGCTGGACGTGGTGCCGGAGAAGATCGCCATGCTGGCCTCGGGCCGCGTGCCCATGTACGAACCCGGGCTGGAGGAGCTGCTGGCCGCCCATGTGGCCGGACTGCCGGGCTCCACCGGACGGCTGCGCTTCACCACCTCCTGGGAGGAGGTCGGCGCCTTCGGCGACGTCCACTTCGTCTGCGTGAACACCCCGCAGAAGCACGGCGAGTACGCGTGTGACATGAGTTACGTCGACTCCGCGATGGAGTCGCTGGCCCCGCACCTGACCCGCCCCGCCCTGGTCGTCGGCAAGTCCACCGTGCCCGTCGGCTCCGCCGAGCGCCTCGCCGCGAAGCTGACGGCGCTCGCCCCGGCCGGCGACGAGGTCGAACTGGCCTGGAACCCGGAGTTCCTGCGCGAGGGCTTCGCCGTCCAGGACACCCTGCACCCCGACCGGATCGTCGTCGGCGTCCAGGGCGAACGCGGCGAGAAGCTCCTGCGCGAGGTCTACGCGACCCCCATGGGCGAGGGCACCCCGCTGATCGTCACGGACTTCCCCACCGCCGAACTCGTCAAGACCGCCGCCAACTCCTTCCTCGCCACGAAGATCTCCTTCATCAACGCCATGGCCGAGGTCTGCGAGGCCGCCGGCGGCGACGTGGTCAAGCTCGCCGAGGCCATCGGCCACGACGAGCGCATCGGCAAGAAGTTCCTGCGCGCGGGCATCGGCTTCGGCGGCGGCTGCCTGCCCAAGGACATCCGGGCGTTCATGGCGCGGGCCGGCGAGCTCGGCGCCGACCAGGCCCTGACCTTCCTCCGCGAGGTCGACTCCATCAACATGCGCCGCCGCGGCCACATGGTCGAGCTCGCCCGCGAGGCGGTCGGCGGCTCCTTCCTCGGCAAGCGCGTGGCCGTCCTCGGCGCCACCTTCAAGCCGGACTCCGACGACGTGCGCGACTCCCCCGCCCTGAACGTGGCCGGCCAGATTCACCTCCAGGGCGGCCAGGTGACGGTCTACGACCCGAAGGGCATGGCCAACGCCCGCAGCGTCTTCCCCACCCTCGGCTACGCCGACTCCGCGCTCGCCGCCGCCCGCGGCGCCGAGGTCGTCCTCCACCTCACCGAATGGCGCGAGTTCCGCGACCTCGACCCGGCCGCGCTCGGCGAGGTCGTCACCGACCGGCTGATCCTCGACGGCCGCAACGCCCTCGACCCCCTGCGCTGGCGCGCCGCGGGCTGGACCTACCGCGCGATGGGCCGCCCGCGCGCCTGATCCGGACCGCCCGCGCGGCAGGTTGCGGAATACAGGGCCCCGTATCTCGTTACAGGTTCTTTGTCGCCGCTCGACGAGCGGTCAGCGTCGGATAGCTAGACTCACCGCCGATGACCAGTACGAGCAGTCCTCCTGCCCGCTCCATCGACGAGGCCCTGCGGGGGCGCGCCGGTCATCTGGCCATGGCGGCGTTCTGGCTGGTCACCCGGGCGTTGATGGTTTCCCTCCTCGTCGTGAACCTCAGCGGCACCTCCTCCGTCCGGGTGGAGATCACCAAGACCTACAACAACTGGTACGACGTCCTCATCACGGGGACGATGCCGCACAACGACGTCATGTGGCAGTACCCGCCGGCCGCGGCGGCCATCTTCCTCTCGCCCGACCTGCTGCCCTTCTTCAGCTACTTCCAGGCCTTCGTCGCCCTGACCGTGGTCTGCGACGCGCTCATCGCCATCGGCCTGGTCCGCGCCGCCCGCCGCCCCGACGGCAGCAAGGCCGGCGCCGTGCTGTGGCTGACCACGCTGCCGCTGCTGCTGTCGCTGCCCTTCGGCCGCTACGACCTCCAGGTCACCCTGCTCGCCGTCGGCTCGCTGCTGTGCCTGCGCTTCCGCCGCAAGCTCGGCGGCGTCCTCGCCGGCGTCGGCGCCCTGGTCAAGGTGTGGCCGCTGCTCACCCTGATCGGCACCCCGCGCGGCCGGACCACCCGCGACGCGGTCCTGGCGGCCCTGGCGGCCTCGGCCGCGCTGCTAGCCGTGCTCGCGCTGTTCTTCCGCGACACCCTCGGCTTCCTGGGCAACCAGGGCAACCGCGGCATCCAGGTCGAATCCCTCGGCGGCTCGGCCCTGATGCTCGGCAAGCTCATCGGCGCCTGGTCCGGGAAGGTCGAGGTCCGCTACGGCGCCTACGAGTACCTGGGCCCCTACGTCTCCAGCGTGGCCCTGCTCTCCGTCCTGCTCACGCTGGTGGGGTTCGCGTGGTTGCTGCTGTGGCGCGTGAAGTCCCGGCGCTGGTCGACCGCGACCCCGCTGGACGCGGCGCTCTGCGCGATCCTGGTGTTCACGATCACCAGCCGCGTCCTCAGCCCGCAGTACCTGATCTGGCTGGTCGGCCTCGCGGCCGTCTGCCTGACCTGCCGGCACACCACCCAGCGCCCGGTCGCCTGGCTGATCGTCGCCGCCACCGCGCTCAGCACGGTGATCTACCCGCTGACGTACGGCTCGCAGATCCTCCCGGGCACCGCCTTCGGCACGCTCCTGCTCTGCGTCCGCAACGGCCTGCTGGCCTGGGCCGCCGTCCTGTCCTGCGTCCGCCTGTGGCGGGCGAGCGTGACCGCGCCGCCGGATCCCGGCCCCGCCGCCGCCCCGGCGGTCCCGGCCGGGACCGGGGTTCCGGCGCGCGTCTAGGCCGTGACCGGCGCCGGCACCGGCGGGCCGGCGCCCCGGCCCGGCGGTGCCCGGGCGGGTGCCTAAGCCGTCCTGCGGTGCTGCGCGGCGCGGGCCGTGAACTCCGCGTCGCGCACCACCCGCTGGGCGTTGCCCCAGGTCAGCAGTGCCAGGTCGGCCTCCGGCCAGCCCCGCTCCAGCAGTTCCGCGACGAGCCGCGGATAGCCCGAGGGATCGGTCAGGCCCATCGGCCGCGGGATGCCCGGCTCGGCACCGAAACCGGCGCCCAGGCCCACGCAGTGCGGGCCCGCGACGGCCCGTACGTGCTCCACGTGGTCCGCCACCGCGTGCAGGGAGTCCCCCGTGAGCGCGGTGTCGAAGCTGATCATCGCCAGGCCGTTCGCCGCGCGCAGCGCGAGCAGCACCTCATCGGTGACGTTGGCCGGATGCGGATTGAGCGCGGCGGCCGCCGTGTGCGAGATGATCACCGGCGCCTTGGAGGCCGCGGCGAGCTGGCAGGCCGCCGCCGGCGGGCAGCCGGTGAGGTCCAGCAGCATGGCCAGCAGGTTCATCTCCCGGACCACCTCGTGGCCGAAGGCAGTGAGGCCCTCCATCGCCCACGGGGCCCCGGCCGGCGCGAGGATGCGTACGCCCAGCGCGTGGAAGGCGCGCAGCACGCCGAGGGAATCCGTCAGGGTCCGGCCGGGCACGGGGCCGAGGAACGAGGCGATGCGGCCCCGATTGCGGGCGTCCGCCAGGTCGTCGGCGCTCAGCGCGAGGCAGAGGCCGTCGGGGTAGCGGCGCATCAGGGCCAGCGCCACGTCGATCTGTTCGAGGGTGTCGGAGACCACCTGGTCGGCGACCGCGGCCTCGCGCGGCGTGAGCAGCGACCAGAACTGCGCGCCCACTCCCCCGGCGCGCAGCCGCGGGATGTCGGTGTCGACGCCCGTGTCCGAGGTCTCGATGTCGTGGTACGGACTGGTCCGCAGGGTCCAGACGAGGGTGTTGCAGCCATCCGCGACGGGATGGACGCTGAGCAGTGCGGCGGCCCGTTCCAGGGCGCCCTGCAGCGGGGTGCCGGGGGTGTCCTCGGCTCCGAGGGAGCCGGGGCCCACGGGGGTCGCCGGGCTCGTGTGCGGTTCATCCTGCAAGTCGGCCATGGCATGCGCTCCGGTCTCGGCGGCAGCGGGAGAGAAGCAGGGAAGTTGTTGCCACCGTGACATGTGGGACACCAGAGGCGCCCGGCGGATGTGGCGTTCGGGTGTAACCGGCAGGTCACACCCCATGCGCCGGATCCGCCGGGCGGGCCGGTCAGGAGGGAGCGGGCGCCGGGAGCACCGCGTTGGACGGGCCCCGGGAAGCCGACTGCTCGCGCGCCACCGCTTCGGCGTCGCGCAGCACGCGTACCGCGTTCGACCAGGTCAGCTTGGCCAGGTCGGCCCTGGACCAGCGGCGGGCCAGCAGCTCGGCCACCAGGTTCGGGTACCCGGCCACGTCGTCCAGACCGGCCGGGGTGAAGGCCGTGCCGTCGTAGTCCCCGCCGATGCCGATGTGGTCGACCCCGGCCACCTCGCGCATGTGGTCCAGGTGGTCGGCGACCGTGGCGGCCGTGGCCACCGGGCGCGGGCGCCCGGCCTCGAACGCCCGGTGCAGTTCCATCGCCGCAGGGGTGGTGTCGAGGTGGTGGTGGCCGTGCGCGCGCAGGTTCTCGTCGGCGGCCAGGGTCCATTCGACGGCCGCCGGGAGGATGAACTTGGGCACGAAGGTGGCCATCGCGATCCCGCCGTTGGCCGGCAGCAGCGCCAGCACGTCGTCGGGGATGTTGCGCACGTGGTCGCAGACCGCCCGGGCGGAGGAGTGCGAGAAGACCACCGGCGCGGCCGAGACCGCGAGCGCGTCGCGCATCGTCGTCGCCGCGACGTGCGAGAGGTCGACGAGCATGCCGATGCGGTTCATCTCGCGGACGACCTCGCGGCCGAAGTCGCTCAGGCCGCCGTGCCGTGGCTCGTCGGTCGCCGAGTCCGCCCAGTCGATGGTGTCGTTGTGCGTCAGCGTCATGTACCGCACGCCCAGCTGGTGCAGGGCGCGCAGGGTGGCGAGCGAGTTGTTGATGGAGTGCCCGCCCTCGGCGCCCATAAGCGAGGCGATCCGGCCCCCGGCGCGGGCCGCCTCCATGTCGTCGGCCGTCAGCGCCCGCACCAGGTCGCGCGGGTAGCGGTCGATCAGCTGGGCGACGACGTCGATCTGCTCCAGGGTGGCGCTGACCGCGTCGTCGCCCGCGTAGTCGGAGCGCACGTAGACCGACCAGAACTGCGCGCCCACCCCGCCGGCCCGCAGCCGGGGGATGTCGGTGTGCAGGTGGCCCTTCTGGTCGCGGCCGATGTCCCGCCGGTCCAGGTCGTAGCGCACGGTCTCGCGCAGCGCCCAGGGCAGGTCGTTGTGCCCGTCGACGACCGGGTGCTCGGCGAGCAGCTCGCGCGCCGCGTCCAGGTACCGGGCCGCGCCGGTGACGTCCGTACCGCTGCCGGTACCGCTGCCGGGGGTCACTTGCCGAATCCGAAGGACTCCTGGCCCGCGACCTTCGTACGCAGCCGCTTGCCCTTCTCGGTGGCCTGGTCGTTGAGGTCCTGCAGGAAGTCGTTCATCCGGCCCAGCAGCTCCGGATCGTGCGCGGCCAGCATCCGTACGGCCAGCAGACCGGCATTGCGGGCGCCGGCGATGGAGACGGTGGCGACGGGAACCCCTGCGGGCATCTGGACGATCGACATCAGCGAGTCCATGCCGTCGAGGTACTTCAGCGGCACCGGCACGCCGATGACCGGCAGGGGGGTGACCGAGGCGAGCATCCCGGGCAGGGCCGCGGCCCCGCCCGCGCCCGCGATGATCGCCTTCAGGCCGCGGTCGGCGGCCTGCTCCCCGTACGCGATCATCTCGCGCGGCATCCGGTGCGCGGAGACCACGTCGACCTCGTAGGGGATCTCGAACTCGTCGAGGGCCTGGGCGGCGGCCTCCATGACGGACCAGTCCGAGTCCGAACCCATGACGATGCCGATGACGGGGCCTGTTGCGGAGGTGCTCATTCGGTGATGGTTCCTCTGAGGTAGCCGGCTGCGTGACGTGCGCGCTCCAGCACATCGTCCAGATCGTCGCCGTAGGTGTTGACGTGGCCGACCTTGCGGCCGTGTTTCACGTCCTTGCCGTACATGTGGATCTTCAGCTGGGGGTCGTGCGCCATGCAGTGCAGGTACGCCGCGTACATGTCGGGGTAGTCCCCGCCGAGCACGTTCGCCATGACCGTCCAGCGGGCGCGCGGGCGCGGGTCGCCGAGGGGGAGGTCCAGGACGGCCCGTACGTGGTTGGCGAACTGGGAGGTGATGGCACCGTCCTGGGTCCAGTGGCCGCTGTTGTGCGGGCGCATCGCCAGCTCGTTGACCAGGATCCGGCCGTCGGTGGTCTCGAAGAGCTCCACGGCCAGGTGGCCGGTGACCCCGAGCTCCTTGGCGATGCGCAGGGCCAGTGCCTGGGCCTCGCCGGCCAGCTCCTCGGAGAGGTTCGGCGCGGGGGCGATCACCGTGTCGCATACCCCGTCCACCTGGACGGATTCCACGACGGGGTAGGCCACCGCCTGGCCGTGCGGGGAGCGCACGATGTTGGCCGCGAGCTCGCGGACGTAGTCCACCTTCTCCTCGGCCAGGACCGGGACGCCCGCCTTGAACGGGGCCTCGGCGTCCGCCGGCGTGCGGACGAACCACACGCCCTTTCCGTCGTACCCGCCCCGCACCGTCTTGAGGATGACGGGGAACCCGCCGACCTCCTCGGCGAAGGCCGCCGCGTCCGCCGGATCGCTCACGATCCGGTGGCGGGGGCTGGGCGCGCCGATCTCGTCGAGCCTGGCGCGCATCACCCCCTTGTCCGCGGCGTGCACCAACGCGTCGGGCCCCGGGCGGACGGGGATGCCGTCCGCTTCCAGGGCCCGCAGGTGCTCGATGGGCACGTGCTCGTGGTCGAAGGTGATCACGTCACAGCCGCGCGCGAAGGCGCGCAGGGTCTCCAGATCGCGATAGTCGCCGATGACGACGTCGCTCACGACCTGGGCCGCCGAGTCCTGTGGGGTGTCACTGAGGATCTTGAATCTGATGCCGAGGGGGATACCCGCCTCGTGGGTCATGCGGGCGAGCTGTCCGCCGCCGACCATGCCGACTACCGGGAACGTCACACCACCAGGGTATCCGGCGGTATTCCGCCATACGGACGTGCCCCTGGCCGGTAGGCGGCGTCCGGGGCGGTGGGTGTGCCGTGTGTCGCACGGTCTCCGAAGGCGCAGACGTACCAGCGGGGCGACACTTAGCATGGATGCGCAGCGGTAAACGCGTGAAGCCTCATACGGAGGCCCGAAGGACAGGATTGAAGCCTCATATGAGCAAGCCGGAGAACGGATCCATCCTCGACCGCGTGCGCGGGCTCGTACGCGAAATAGCCAAGTTCGGGGCCGTCGGCGGACTGGGCGTCCTGGTCAACCTGGGCGTCTTCAACCTGATCCGCAGCATCACCGACCTGCAGGTGGTGCGCGCGAGCGTGATAGCGACGCTGGTCGCCATCGTCACGAACTACCTGGGCTTCCGCTACTTCGCCTACCGCGACCGCGCCGACCAGACCGGGGCCGGGCGCACCCGTGAGGTCGGCCTGTTCATCGCGTTCAGCGCGATCGGGCTGGTGATCGAGAACGGCATCCTGTTCGCGGCCACCTACGGCTTCCACTGGGACGGGCCGCTGGCCTCGAACTTCTTCAAGTTCGCCGGCATCGGCATCGCCACCGTGTTCCGCTTCTGGTCCTACCGGACCTGGGTCTTCAAGGCCCTGCCCGTGGCGCCCGCGGCCTCGCTGGTCGTCGAGCAGCGTGACGGTCAGAGCGACGCCCCGGCCCGGACCCCGGAAACCGCCGCCAACTGACCGCCACGATCCACCCGGTCCAGGCCGTCTCTTTCGGATCTTGCCGGGCCCGCGACGCCTGGCACGGCACCGGACGCCGCGGGCTCGGCCGACAAGATCCGAAAGAGACGGCCTAGCGGACCGTCTGTTCCGGCTCGGCGCGCTGCGGCGCCGTCCGGCTGAGGAACAGGGCGAAGACCGGCGGCTGCGTCTGGAGCAGCTCCAGGCGGCCGCCGTCCGCCTCGGCGAGGTCCCGGGCCACGGCGAGGCCGATCCCGGTGGAATTGCGGCCGCTGATGGCCCGCTCGAAGATCCGGTTGCCGAGGTCCGGCGGGACCCCCGGCCCCTCGTCGGTGACCTCCAGTACGGCCTGGTTGCCGATCACCCGGGTCCGCAGGGCCACGGTGCCGCCGCCGTGCATCAGGGCGTTCTCCACCAGGGTGGCCAGTACCTGGGAGACCGCGCCCGGGGTGCCCACGGCCCGTACGCCGGTCTTCCCGGAGCGGACGATGGCCCGGCCGGCGCTGCGGTAGGCGGGGCGCCACTCCTCCAGCTGCTGTTTGACGACCTCGTCGAGGTCGAAGGGGACCGCCGAGCCCGTACGGGGGTCCCTGGAGTTCGTCAGGAGCCGCTCCACCACGTCCGTGAGCCGCTCCACCTGGGTGAGGGCGATCGTCGCCTCCTCCCGTACGGTCTCCAGGTCGTCGGTGACGGTGATCTCCTCCAGCCGCATCGACAGGGCCGTGAGCGGGGTGCGCAGCTGGTGCGAGGCGTCCGCGGCCAGGCGCCGCTCGGCGGTGAGCATCCGGCCGATCCGCTCGGCGCTGGAGTCCAGTACGTCCGCGACCCGGTCCAGCTCGGGGACCCCGTACCGCTTGTGGCGGGGCCGCGGGTCGCCCGATCCCAGGCGCTCGGCGGTCTCGGCGAGGTCGGTGAGCGGGGAGGCCAGCCGGTTGGCCTGGCGCACGGCGAGCAGGACGGCCGCCACGACGGCGAGCAGCGCGACGGCGCCGACCACGGCCAGGGTCCGCCCGACCTCCCTGGTGACGGTGGAGCGGGACTCCTCGACGACCACGACCTCGCCCTGTTCACCGCGGGCGGTGCCCCGGATCACGCTGTCGGCGATGCGCGGCCCGACCTCGACCGGGGGCCGGCCGGGGATGGTGATCCGCGCGTACCGGCCGGCGTCGAGCTGATCCCCGAGCGTCTCGGCGTCGACACCCTTCTGTTCCAGGACGTCGCTCTCCACGATGCCCACCAGCCGCAGCGCCTCGGACTCGATGCGGTCCTGGGCGCTGCTGGTGATGGTCCGGGTCTCGACGATGACGAGGGAGACCCCGAACACGGCGATGACGACGAGCACCACGGCGAGCGTGGAGTTGATCAGGCGGCGGCGCATGGCTTAGAGAATGCCCTAGAGCGGGCGGTTTCAGCTCTTCTCGAAGCGGAAGCCGACCCCGCGGACGGTGGCGATGTAGCGGGGGTTCGCCGCGTCGTCACCGAGCTTCTTGCGGAGCCAGGAGATGTGCATGTCGAGGGTCTTGGTGGAGGACCACCAGGTGGTGTCCCAGACCTCGCGCATCAGCTGGTCGCGGGTGACGACCCGGCCGGCGTCGCGGACCAGGACGCGCAGCAGGTCGAACTCCTTGGCCGTGAGCTGGAGCTCCTCCTCCCCCATCCACGCCCGGTGCGATTCGACGTCGATGCGGACCCCGTGGGTGGCGGGGGCCTGGGAGGCCTCGTTGGCGCCGCGCCGCAGCAGGGCCCGGACCCGGGCGAGCAGCTCGGCGAGGCGGAAGGGTTTGGTCACGTAGTCGTCGGCCCCGGCATCCAGGCCCACGACCGTGTCGACCTCGTCGGCACGGGCGGTCAGGACCAGGATCGGGAAGCCGTGGCCCTCGGCGCGCAGCCGGCGGGCGACCTCGAGGCCGTCCATGCCGGGCAGGCCCAGGTCCAGGACGACGAGATCGACGCCGCCCTGCAGTCCCGCGTCCAGGGCGGTGGGGCCGTCCTCCCGGACCTCGACCTCGTACCCTTCCCGGCGCAGGGCGCGGGCCAGGGGTTCCGAGATGGATGCGTCGTCCTCGGCGAGCAGTACACGCGTCATGTGGGTGATGGTAGTCCGCGGCGGGGGAAAGAAGAGGCCCGCGTGCACACCCCTGCCGATCTGGGCTTATGAAGTACTAACGGCCTTCGAATGTACCCACTTGGTTCCACTGCAACCTGTGATCCATATCTCAAGTACTTTCATATGCGGCACTGTCGTGTCGTATGGTGTCGAGACGCCTGATGCACTACCTCAGAGACTTTCGTGCCAAAACCAGCCGGAAGTCTTTATTTCTGTCCTGACCGGACAGGCATTGTTGTCTCAGAGCCCGTTCCGGGCAGAACAACAGTGAATGACCTATGGGCCGGGCCCTTCGCGCGATGGAGCGCGGCGGGGCGTGGATCCCGGTTACGGATGTTCCTTCGTCTCCGCCCCCGCGGAGCGAGGCCCCCGGGCGTGGGGCGGGACAGCCGCTGCCGGTACCGGCCACCCCTCACCGGGCGCCGTTGAGCTCACGAAGCCGCGCGTCCCGAGCAAGCAAGGATCGACCATGGCTTCCAGCCTGACGAGGGACTCGGCGGACCCGTCCACCGAGAAGACCTTCTTCGGACACCCCCGTGGCCTGGCCACTCTGTTCATGACCGAGATGTGGGAGCGTTTCTCCTACTACGGCATGCGCGCCCTCCTCGTGTACTACCTGGTCTCGGGCGGCGCCGACGCCGCCACGGGCAGCCAGGGCGGCGGTCTCGCGATGACCGCGGCCACGACCACGGCCATCTACTCCGTGTACGTCTCCATGGTCTACCTCATGGCCATGCCGGGCGGCTGGTTCGGTGACCGCGTCTGGGGTGCCCGCAAGACGGTCGCCATCGCCGGGTTCGTGATCATCGCCGGTCACGTGTCGCTGGCCGTGCCGGGTCAGGCGATGTTCTTCGTCGGCCTGATCCTCGTCGCGGCGGGTTCCGGCCTGCTGAAGGCCAACATCTCCACGATGGTCGGCCACCTGTACGACGGCCCGGAGGACCCGCGTCGCGACGGTGGCTTCACGCTCTTCTACATCGGCATCAACCTCGGTGCCTTCGTCGCCCCGCTCGTCGTCGGAACGGTCGGCAAGGAACACAACTGGCACCTGGGCTTCGCCCTCGCCGCCGTCGGCATGGCCCTGGGCCTCGCCCAGTTCCTGCTCGGCACCAAGCACCTGAGCCCGAAGAGCAGCGTGGTCCCGAACCCGCTGTCCCCGCAGGAGCGCAAGGCCGTCCTCACCAAGGTCGCGCTCGCGGTCCTGGGCATCGCCGTGTTCTACGGCGCCGTGGTCGCCCTCGGCGCGTACACCCTGAACTGGGCCCTGGTCCCGCTGACCCTGGCCGGCCTGTTCATCCCGATCGCCGTTCTGACGCGCATCAAGCGCGACAAGGACCTGTCGGTCACCGAGCAGTCGAAGATGACCGCGTACATCTTCTTCTTCATCGCGGCCGCCGTCTTCTGGATGATCTACGACCAGGGCGGCTCCACGCTGTCCCTGTTCGCGGACGCCAAGACCGCCGACACCGTCTTCGGCCTCGGCTTCTCGGCCACCTGGTACCAGTCGCTGAACCCGCTGTTCGTGATGGCCCTGGCCCCGGTCTTCGCCTGGCTGTGGCTGTGGCTGGCCCGCAAGAACCAGGAGCCGAACACCATCGTGAAGTTCGCGATGGGCCTGGTCCTGATCGGCGCCTCGTTCTTCGTCTTCATCGTCCCGATGAACATGGCGGGCGACGGCACGAAGGTCTCCCCGATGTGGCTCGTCTCGATCTACATGATCCAGACCATCGGTGAGCTGTGCGTCTCCCCGGTCGGCCTCTCCGTCACCACGAAGATGGCCCCGCAGAAGTACGCCTCCCAGATGATGGGCGTCTGGTTCCTCGCGGTCACCGCCGGTGACTGCATCACCAGCCTCCTGTCCATCGGTGGCGTGGACCTCAACGGCACCTGGGTGATCGCCTTCGAGGCGCTGGCCGCGGTGATCGCGGGCTTCGCGGTCTACGCGTACCGCAAGAACGTCCAGAAGCTGATGGGCACCGTCCACTGACGCGTCCCGCTTCACGGAACGGCCCGGCACACCCTGAGGTGTGCCGGGCCGTTCCGTCGTTGCGGGGGCGGGTCGCCGCCTCCTACCGCTGGCCGCGCAGGCGGCGCCACGGGGTGAAGGTGAACACCGCGGCACCGAGCAGGATGACCGTGCCGGCGACCAGGCCCAGGGCCTTGATGCCGCCGTCGTCCCCGGCGCCGGTCTGGGCGAGGTCGCCCGTGGTGCTGCCGCTGGTGCCCGAGCTGCCGGACGTGCCGGAGCCGCCCGCCTGGGCGGTGGTGTCGAGCGTGAGCGACACCGAGCTGGCCGTCGCGGCGCAGGGCACCACGATCGGGTCGACGCCCGCGGCCATGACCACGTTGATCGTCAGCTTGTCCGGGGTCAGCGTGGTCTTTCCGGTCTTGCCGGGCTTGTAGGTGCCCGTCATGGCGCTGAGGTCGACCGGCGAGCCGGCCTTGATCGGCCCGGGGTTGCCCGGGCCGCTGACCTTGACGGTGCCGCTGTCGGCGCCGCCGAGCTTGATGTCCAGCGAGGGCTTGAGGGCCCCCGCCGGCAGGTCCGCGGGGCTGTTCATCACGCCCTTGGCGGTCGTGGCGGTCAGGTCGTAGCTGCCGCCGTTCTTCTTCGCGCTGATCGTCACCTTGCCCTTCAGGGGGCCGTTGGGGAGGAAGCTCCCGCAGTCGAAGGTGACGTCGACGGGCTGGCCCGGGAAGTCGGTCTGGCCCCCGCCGGTCGCCGTGGGCGAGGGGCCCGCGCTGCTGGGCGGCGGGCTGCTCGGCGGCGCCGAGGTCGGCGGCGGGCTCGTGGGCGGCGCCGAGGTCGGGGGCGGGCTGGTCGGCGGCTGGGTGCTGCCGCCCCCCGCCGTCACGTCGAGTTCGAGTGAGGGCTTGGGGCTGTTGCCCGGGGTGCAGGTGGTGGTCGTGCCCATCGCCTTGATCGTGAGGACACCGGCCGTGAAGGTGACCTTGCCGGACTTCTTGGGCGTGTAGGTGCCCGAGAGGTCACTGATCTTGATGGGCGTGTTGGCGGGGATGGGATCGGCGTTGGCCGGGCCGGAGACCGGGACGGAGCCGGGATCGGCGCCGCCCAGGACGATGACGGCGCTCGGGGTCATCGCGCCCTTGCCGAGCTCGATGGGGCTGGAGGAGACGCCCTTCTGGAAGGACATCGTCAGCTTGTAGCCGAGGCCCTCCTTGACGGCCTTGATGTCGATCGGCGAGACGGCTTCCTTGTCCCCGATCGGCGTCTTGCACTTGTACTGGACGTCGATCACGTCCGCCTGCGCGGGCGTGGCCCCCATGGCGATGCCCGCGCCGCCGAGCAGCAGCGCGACCGCGGCCGCGCTCGCCCTCCGTTGGGTCTTCACGAGTGTCCTTTCGTCGTCGAACGGTTCTCAGACGGTGCGGACGTCTGTGGTGCGGTGGTGGTGTGTGGTGCGGTGGTGTGTGGCGCGTCCGTGTGTGGTGCGCCTGTCTGTGGTGCGGTTGGTCCCGGAGCGGTGTCCGGGGTGAACCACGGCAGTACCGCCGTGGTGGTCTGAGGCGGTTCGTCCGCCGGCTCGGAGCGGCCCGGCCCGGGTCCTCGTACGGGACCTCGCGCGGGTCCCCGTACCGCCGGGATCCTCGGCAGCCGGGCTGTCACGGCCGCCGCCGGGTCGGACGGCGGGCGCGGGCCCCGGTGGCGGCCGCCGGACTCGCGCGGGCGGACCTTGTCGACGACGGCCATGCCGATGCGGAAGATCCCGGCCGGGATCACCAGCAGGAGCAGGCCCCAGAACAGCAGTACCCCGTAGGGGCGGTCCACGCCCCAGGGCTGCGTGGCCACGACCGTCTCCCCGTACTTCAGGGAGAGCGTGTAGTCCCCGTGGGCTCCCGCCGACAGGGAGGCGTTGAAGGAGACCTCCGCCTTTCCGCCGGGCGGGATGGTGCCCTTCCAGCGGACCTCTTCCCAGAGGGGCGCGAACACCCCGTGGGCGGTGCCGAGCTGGAAGACCGGGTCCGTGACCGGGGCGGAGCCGAGATTGCCCACGGTGACCGTGAACTTCCGGCTGGGCGGTGCCCCGAACCAGGTCAGCACCCCGTCCTCACCCTTGAGCTGGACCCCGGTGAGCATGGCGAGGCGGGCCGTGCCGCCCTCGGCCGGCAGGTCGGCCACCGGGTGGTCGGTGATCTTCAGCGGGGCCGCGACCGTGGACTGGTCCCCGTTGACGGAGGTCACGTTGACCACGCACGGGCAGGGCTTGGGCGGGGCGACCACCGGGAGCTGGGCGGAGAAGTGCCCGTCGTCGGCTACCGAGGCGGCGATGCCGTCGGCGTTGGCGCAGCTGTTGGTGCCGCCGATCATGTTCTGCCCGCAGACCAGCAGCATCACCATGGTCTTGGCCCGCCAGCCGGTGCCGGTGACGGCGATCTCCGTACCCTTGGCGGCCTCCTTGAGCGAGAGGGCCACGGCGGGCTTGGCCCCGTCGTCGGCGGTGGCCGGGGCGGCCGCCAGCAGCGCCAGCGCGCACACCAGCACGCCCGCCAGCCCGCCCGCCAGCCCCGCCGAGGCCGCCGATCCCGCCGCGACGAGGGCCCTGATCCTGCCGCCGTGCGTCCCGCCGGCCCTGGCTCTCACCCTGGCCCTCACCTTGGCTCTCACCTGGGTGCTCCCGTCAACTCGTGTTCCGGCGCTGGGGCTTCTTCGGGTACGGCGCTCCCGTGCGGCGACGGACCGGGCCCGTCGCCGGACCGGATCCGCCGCTTGCGTACGAGCAGCAGCGCGGCCGCCGCGACGGCGCCGAGGCCGAGCAGCCCCACGCCGGTGCGGCCCGCGATCCCCCAGGGCACGAACCACGCCGAGGCGCTGCCCGTGGCGCGGGCGCCGCCGGGGGCGGTGACGGTGAGGGTCAGGCCGACCCGGTCGAGGACGGGCGCGCCGGGCCAGGGTTCGGTCAGTTCGACCCGCTGGCCCGGCAGCACCTCGACCGGCAGGGTGCGGGTGCTGCGGCCCGCGACCTTGCCGAGGGTGCCCTCGGCGCTGATGGACAGTTCGGGCGTGAGCGCCACGTTGCCGCGGTTGACCAGGGTGTAGGAGACGCGCGCGGTCGCGCCCTTGCCCCGTACGGACACGTCCTCGACCGTGAGCGCCGCCAGCGCCGGGCCGCCGACCCGCAGGTGGACCCGTACGCCCACCTCGTGGCCGGACTCGGTGGCGACGACGGCGGCCGGGTGGTCGCCGGGCTGGGAGCCGGGCGGCAGGGTGACGGTGAAGGGGACCACCGCGCGGGTGTGCGCCGGGACCTTGACCGTGGTGCCCGCGCCGAAGCTGATCCAGAGCCCGGCGCCGGTGGACTCCTTGGCGGAGCGCACCGCGAAGGCGCCGCCCGCCGTGTTGTAGGCGTCGGCCCCGCGCAGGGTGACGGTGTGCTCCTGGTCGCTGGTGTTGACCAGGGCGAGGCGGTCCTCCAGCACCGTGCCGGAGGTCCCCGCGAGGTAGAAGTACGGGCGGGCCCCGGCCTTCGCCGCCCCCGGCGCGCTCCCCGCGACGGGCTCGGCGGTCCAGCCGGGCTCGTCGGCGGCTGCCGGGACCGCCACCGCGCAGTGGAGCGCGGCGGCGGCGACGGTGGCGAGGAGGAACGCGCCGAACCTTCGGGGTGAGTGGGGCACGGGCATGACCGGGTGTGCTCCGTTCAGGACCGGGCCCGCTGGCCGCGCCGGGTCAGCCAGAGCACGCCGGCGGCGCCGGAGAGCAGCACGGTGGCGCCGAGGGTGCCCAGCGCGATGGCGGAGTCCTCGGGGCCGGTCTGCGGGAGGGTGTCCCCGGTGGAGCCCGTGGAGCCGGTGGTCGCCGGGGCGCCCCCGCTGCCCGTCACGTCCAGTTCCAGGGACGGCTTGGGGTTGTTGCCCGCGGTACAGGTGGTGGTCGTGCCCATCGCCTTGATCGTGAGCGTGCCCGCGGTCAGGGTGACCTTGCCGGACTTCTTCGGCGTGTAGGTGCCCGCGAGATCGGTGATCTTGATGGGCTGGTTGGCCGGAATGGCCTCGGGGTTGGGCGGACCGGAGACCGGCACCGACACCTTCTCCGCGCCGTCCACGAGGATCACGGCGCTCGGGCTCATCGCGCCCTTGCCGAGCTCGATGGGGCTGGAGGAGACGCCCTTCTGGAAGGACATCGTCAGCTTGTACCCGCTGCCCTCTTTCACTGCCTTGATGTCGATCGGCGAGACCGCCGATTTGTCCCCGATGGGGGTCTTGCAGTCGTACTGGACGTCGATCACGGCCGCGTGGGCTGCGGGGGCGGCCAGCAGTACCGCCGCCCCCGCGAGCGCGGAGGCCAGCGCAAGCGCGGTGGAACGTTTCCGGTCGGACACCTTCGTCTTCCCCTCGAACCTTGGGCCACAAGTTACTGACGGCACATCAGATTGGTGGCTCAAGGTACGCCGGGGGACTTACGGAGGGAAGACACAGGACAGCGCCGGATCAACGGCCCCCGGGCCGCACCGACGCCGTCCTGATTGCGGCTGGTTCAGGCCACCTTGCGGCCCTTCTGCCAGACGGCGGAGACCAGCGGAACGCCCGGGCGGTACGCGAGGTGGACGTGACTGGGGGCGTCGAGCAGGGCCAGGTCCGCGCGGGCTCCGGGGGTGACGGCGCCGATGTCGGTGCGGCGCAGGGCCCGGGCGCCTCCGGCGGTGGCGGACCACAGGGCCTCGTCCGGGGTCATCCGCATGTCGCGGACGGCGAGGGCGATACAGAACGGCATCGAACTCGTGTAGGAGGAACCGGGGTTGCAGTCCGTGGACAGCGCCACGGTGGCGCCCGCGTCGATGAGCCGGCGGGCGTCGGGCCACTGGGCGCGGGTGGAGAACTCCGCGCCGGGCAGCAGCGTGGCCACGGTCGTGCCGGCCGCCTGCACGAGGGCGTCCACGTCGGCGTCGGTGAGGTGGGTGCAGTGGTCGGCGGAGGCGGCTTCGAGCTCGACGGCGAGCTGGACGCCGGGGCCGTACGAGAGCTGGTTGGCGTGGACGCGCGGGATCAGCCCGGCGGCGGCGCCGGCGGTCAGGATCGCGCGGGCCTGGTCCCCGTCGAAGGCGCCCTTCTCGCAGAACACGTCCACCCAGCGGGCGTACGGGGCGCAGGCGGTCAGCATCTCGCCGGTGACGAGGTCGACGTAGCCGGCCGGGTCCTCGGCGTAGTCGGGGGAGACGATGTGCGCGCCGAGGTAGGTGACTTCCTCGGTGTGCGCGGCGGCGATGCGGAGTGCTCGTGCCTCGTCCTCGACGGTGAGGCCGTAGCCCGACTTGGTCTCGAAGGTGGTGGTGCCCTGGCGGCGGGCCTCGTCGAGGTGGCGCAGCAGGTTGGCTTCGAGCTCGGCGTCGGAGGCGGCGCGGGTGGCGGCGACGGTGGTGCGGATGCCTCCGGCGGAGTAGGCGCGGCCGGACATGCGGGCGTTGAACTCGGCGGTGCGGTCGCCCGCGAAGACGAGGTGGGAGTGGGAGTCGACGAAGCCGGGGATGGCCGCCCGGCCCCGGGCGTCGTACGCGCCGTCTGCCTGGGGGGCCTTGTCGGTGGGGCCGACCCAGGCGATCTTGTCGTCCTCGATGACGACGGCCGCGTGCTCGATGAGGCCCAGGGGGGTGCCGTCGCCGAGGGCGGGGTCGTTGGTGACGAGGCTGCGGATGTTCGTGATGACGGTGGTGGTGGTCATGGTTCCTCGGGTGGTCGAGTGGTTTGTTCCCCCACCCCGCCCCTTCCCGAAACCGGGGGCTCCGCCCCCGGACCCCCGCGCCTCAAACGCCGGCGGGGCTGGATACATCCAGCCCGCGCGGCGTTTGAGCGCACCGTGCGCGCAGCGCCCGGAACGGGGTCCGGGGCAGAGCCCCGGTTTCGGGAAGGGGCGGGGTGGGGTGGGGGGAAGCCTCGCCGCAGGCGGGGGCGGTCAGGCGCGCAGGGCGGCGATGGCTTCGGCCAGGGCCGTCGGGACGTCGGGGACCAGGGCGTGGGCGCCGTCGCGGACGATGTGGCGGCCGCCCACCACCGTGTGCCGGATGTCGGCGGCCGACGCGGCGAAGACCGCCGTCTCCGCGCCGAGGCGGGGAAGCGGACCGGCCGTCCGTACGGAGTCCAGCGCGATCGTGGTGAAGTCCGCGAGCGCACCCGCCTCCAGCCGCCCCGCACCCGACCACCCGAGGGCCGCGTGACCGTCCGCGGTGGCCGCGGCCAGCAGGGCGTTCGCCGTCCAGTGGCCGCGCGTACGGCTGCTCAGCCGCTCGTTCAGCTCCATCGCGCGGGCCTCTTCGAGCAGGTCGATCACCGCATGGCTGTCACTGCCGAGCGAGAGCGGGCTGCCCGCGCGCTGGAGGCGTACGGCCGGGCCGATGCCGTCCGCGAGGTCGCGTTCGGTGGTGGGGCACATGCAGGTGCCGGTGGTGGTGGCGCCCAGGAGGGCGATGTCGGCGTCCGTGAGGTGCGTGTTGTGCACCCCGGTGGTGCGCGGGCCGAGCACCCCGTGGTCGGCCAGCAGCTGCGTCGGGGTGCGGCCGTGGGCGGCCAGGCAGGCGTCGTTCTCGGCGGTCTGCTCCGAGAGGTGGACGTGCAGCGGGGCCCCGCGTTCCCGGGCCCAGCGGGCCACGGTCGCCAGCTGGTCGGCGGGCACGGCGCGCACCGAGTGGATCGCGGCGCCGATCAGCGCGTGTTCGCGGGGCTTGAGGGCCGAGGCCCGCTCCGCCCACGCGTCGGCCGTGCCGTCGCTGAAGCGCAGCTGGTGCGGGTTCGGGGCCTGTCCGAAGCCCGCCGACAGGTACGCCGTGTCCAGGAGGGTGATCCGGATGCCGGCCGCGGCGGCGGCTTCGATCAGGGCCTCGCCCATGGCGTTGGGGTCGGCGTAGGGGACCGCGCCGGGGGCGTGGTGGACGTAGTGGAACTCGCCGACGGCGGTGATGCCGGCCAGCGCCATCTCGGCGTAGACGGCGCGGGCGAGCTCGAAGTAGCTCTCGGGGGTGAGGTTGTGGGCGACCTTGTACATGAAGTCGCGCCAGGTCCAGAAGGTCCCCGAGCCGACCTGGACGGTTCCGCGCAGGGCCCGGTGGAAGGCGTGGCTGTGCGCGTTGGCCAGGCCGGGGAGCGTCAGCCCGCGCAGGATCTCCGCTCCCGGGGGCGGGGTCTCGGATCCGGGTCCGGTCCGCAGGGCGGCGATCCGCCCGTCGGACGCGACCTCGAGGGTGACGCCCGGCTCGACATGGGTGCCGAGCCAGGCGTGCTCCAGCCAGTACGTCTTCAGCACGTGCCCCTTCAACCGCATGCGAGGCCTTCCAGTACGTCGGCGAGGGCGAGGACGCCGGCAACGCAGTCGTCCTCGTCGGCGGACTCCCGCGGGGAGTGCGAGACGCCGGTGGGGTTCCGTACGAACAGCATCGCGGTCGGGACGGCCGCCGAGAGGATTCCGGCGTCGTGTCCCGCGCCGGTGCCCAGGACCGGGACGGCTCCGCCGAGGATCCGGTTGAGCTCGTCGCGCAGGGCGTGCTCGAACTCGACGACCGGGGTGAAGGACTCCCGGACGATGTCCAGGTCGATGCCGTCCTGGTCGGCGCGCTCGCGGGCGGCCTTCTCGATCGCGGTCACGACCGTGTCGAGGGTGGCCTGGTCGGCGGCGCGGGAGTCGAGCCAGCCGCGCACGAGGGAGGGGATGGCGTTGACCCCGTTGGGCTCCACCGAGATCTTCCCGAAGGTGGCCACCGCCCCGGCGAGGGCGGCCTCCGCGCGGGCCGCGAGCACGGTCTGCGCGTAGGTGAGCATCGGGTCGCGGCGGTCCACCAGGCGGGTGGTGCCCGCGTGGTTGGCCTCGCCGCGGAAGTCGAAGCGCCAGCGGCCGTGCGGCCAGATCGCGGAGGCGATGCCGACCCGGTCCCCGGACAGGTCCAGGGCGCGGCCCTGTTCCACGTGCAGTTCGACGAAGGCGCCGATGCGGGCGAGGCGTTCGGGGTCGGCCCCGATGGCGGCGGGGTCGTACCCGGCCGCCTCCATGGCCTCCGGCAGGCGTACGCCGTCCGCGTCACGGAGCTCGTAGGCCTTCTCCCTGGTCAGCTGCCCGGCGCTGAGCCGGGAGCCGACGCAGGCGAGCCCGAAGCGGGCCCCTTCCTCGTCGCCGAAGTTGGTGATGGCCAGCGGCCTGGAGAACTCCGCTCCCCTGCTGCGGAGTTCGTCCAGGGCCGCGAAGGAGGACACCACCCCGAGGGGGCCGTCGAAGGCGCCCCCGTCGGGGACGGAGTCCAGGTGGGAGCCGGTGACCACGGCGTCACCGGCCAGGGGGTCGCCGAGCCAGGCCCACTGGTTGCCGTTGCGGTCGGTCTCGTACGCGAGCCCGCGCGCCTCGGCCTGGGCCTGGAACCAGGTCCGGCAGTCGGCGTCGGCGCCGGTCCAGGCGTAGCGCCGGTACCCGCCGCTGCCCTGGTCCCGGCCGATGGGCCGGAGCTCGGCCCACATCTCGTGGAACGAGGCTCCGGCGGCGGCTTCCTGGGTCACGCCTGGTCGCCTTCGCGCATCGGGATGCGGACGCCGCGCTCGTCGGCGACCGTCTCGGCGATGTCGTAGCCGGCGTCGACGTGGCGGATGACGCCCATGCCCGGGTCGTTGGTCAGGACGCGGCGGATCTTCTCGCCCGCCAGCTTGGTGCCGTCGGCGACCGTGACCTGGCCCGCGTGGATGGAGCGGCCCATGCCGACGCCGCCGCCGTGGTGGATGGAGACCCAGGAGGCGCCGGAGGCCACGTTGACCATGGCGTTGAGCAGCGGCCAGTCGGCGATCGCGTCGGAGCCGTCCAGCATGGCCTCGGTCTCGCGGTACGGGGAGGCCACCGAGCCGCAGTCCAGGTGGTCGCGGCCGATGACCAGCGGCGCGGCGAGCGTGCCGTCGGCCACCATCTCGTTGAAGCGCTCGCCGGCCTTGTCGCGCTCGCCGTAGCCCAGCCAGCAGATGCGCGCGGGCAGGCCCTGGAAGTGGACGCGCTCGCCGGCCATCTTGATCCAGCGGTGCAGGGACTCGTTCTCGGGGAAGAGCTCCAGCATCGCCTTGTCGGTCTTGTGGATGTCCGAGGCCTCGCCGGACAGGGCCGCCCAGCGGAAGGGGCCCTTGCCCTCGCAGAAGAGGGGGCGGATGTAGGCGGGGACGAAGCCGGGGAAGGCGAAGGCGCGGTCGTAGCCGGCCAGCTGGGCCTCGCCGCGGATGGAGTTGCCGTAGTCGAAGACCTCGGCGCCCGCGTCCATGAAGCCGACCATGGCCTCGACGTGCGTGGCCATCGACTCGCGGGCCCGCGTGGTGAACCCGGCCGGGTCCTTGGCCGCGTAGGCCGCCATGTCGTCGAAGTCGACGCCGACCGGCAGGTAGGCGAGCGGGTCGTGGGCGGAGGTCTGGTCCGTCACGATGTCGATCGGGGCGCCCTCGGCGAGCATCTGCGGGAGGAGCTCGGCGGCGTTGCCGAGCAGGCCGATGGAGAGCGGCTTGCGGGCGTCGCGGGCCTCGGTGGCCAGCTGGAGGGCGTGGCGCAGGTTGTCGGCCTTGACGTCCAGGTAGCGGTGCTCGATGCGGCGGTCGATGGCGCGCGGGTCCACGTCGATGCAGATGGCGACGCCGTCGTTCATCGTCACGGCGAGCGGCTGGGCGCCGCCCATGCCGCCGAGGCCGGCGGTGAGGGTGATGGTGCCGGCGAGGGTCCCGTTGAACTTCTTGGCCGCCACGGCCGCGAAGGTCTCGTAGGTGCCCTGGAGGATGCCCTGGGTGCCGATGTAGATCCAGGAACCGGCCGTCATCTGGCCGTACATGGTCAGGCCCAGGTTCTCCAGGCGGCGGAACTCCTCCCAGTTGGCCCAGTCGCCGACGAGGTTGGAGTTGGCGAGCAGGACGCGCGGCGCCCACTCGTGGGTCTGCATCACGCCGACCGGGCGGCCGGACTGGACGAGCATCGTCTCGTCCTGCTTGAGGGTCTGGAGGGTGCGCACCATGGCGTCGTACGAGCGCCAGTCGCGGGCGGCCTTGCCGGTGCCGCCGTAGACCACGAGCTTGTCGGGGTGCTCGGCGACCTCGGGGTCGAGGTTGTTCTGGAGCATCCGCAGCGCGGCCTCCTGCTGCCATCCCAGGGTGCTCAGCTCGGTACCTCGTGCGGCACGTACGGGGCGGGGTCCTGACATGGCGGTGCCTCCTCCGGTGTTGGTTAATCCATTCACATACTTGCTCCCTGAATAGATTCAGTCAACAGCTGCGGGCGAACGCGCCGGGCGGCGGACCGGCGGACACTGACGGACATGGCAGACGAAACGCGTGCGCACACCGCCGGCGGGCCGGCCCTCCGGCGCGACCTGGCCGTGCGGGCCGCCGTCCGGCAGGGCCTGATCGACGAGGGGTCGCCCCTGGTCTGCCTGCTCGACGTGGCCGGCATCCGCACCTCCGCGGCCGCGCTGACCAGCGCCTTCGCCGAGGCCTTCGCGGCCGCCGGCGCCCCCGGCACCCCCGTCCTGCACGCCTTCGCCGTCAAGGCCGCCCCGCTCGTCCCGGTCCTGCGGCTGCTCGCCGACGCCGGGCTCGGCTGCGAGGTGGCCAGCCCCGGCGAACTGGCCCTGGCCCGCGCGGCCGGGGTCCCGCCGGAGCGCACCGTGCTCGACTCCCCCGCCAAGACGGCCGCCGAGCTGCGGGAGGCGCTCGCGCTGGGCATCGCGGTGAACGCCGACAACCGCCAGGAGCTGGAACGCCTGGACGGGCTCGTCGCCGGGGCGGGCGGGGCGGCGGGGGCGGGGGCGGCGGGGGCCTCCCCGATCGGTGTACGGATCAACACCCAGACCGGCGCGGGCAGCATCGGCGCCCTCTCCACCGCCACGGCCACCTCGAAGTTCGGCGTCGGCCTGCGCGATCCGGGCGCGCGCGAATGGCTCGTACGGGCGTACTTGGAACGGCCCTGGCTCACCCGCCTGCACACCCATTCGGGCTCCCAGGGGGTTCCGCTGCCGCTGATCGCCGAAGGGGTGCGGGAGCTGTACGCGCTGGCCGAGGAGATCAACGCGGCGGCCGGGCGGCGGCAGGTCGACACCCTGGACATCGGCGGCGGGCTGCCGGTGAACTTCGCCTCGGACGCGGTCGCGCCCACCTTCGCCGAGTACGTGGCGGCCCTGCGGGAGGCCGTCCCCGGGCTCTTCTCGGGCGCGTACGGGCTGGTCACGGAGTTCGGGCGGTCCCTGACGGCCAAGCACGGGCTCGTGCTCTCGCGCGTCGAGTACACGAAGACGACCGGCGGGCGGGCGATCGCGCTGACGCACGCGGGGGTTCAGGTGGCCACCCGTACGGTGTACGCGCCGGCGGCCTGGCCACTGCGGATCGTGCCCTACGACGCCGGGGGTGCTCCGCTGACGGGGCCGGACGTCGTCCAGGACGTCGCGGGGCCGGCCTGCTTCGCGGGGGACCTGCTGGCGGCCGGGCGGGAGCTGCCGCTGCTGTCCCCCGGGGACCTGATCGCCGTCCCCGACACGGGGGCGTACGCCTTCACCGCCCACTACGGCTACAACAGCCTGCCGCGGCCGGCGGTGCACGGCTTCACCGTCTCCCCGGCGGGCGGGGTCCGCTTCGCCCTGGCCCGCGCGGCGCAGTCACCGTCCACGATCCCCGCCGAAGCGGGCGGGGCCGCCCCGGACGCCCTCCTCTGACGGGGCGCGCCCGCCGCCCTCCCGAACCGGCGCCCTCCCGAACCGGCGCCCCCTCGGACCGGCGCCCTCCCGAAGCGCCGCCCTCCCGAACCGGCGCCCTCCCGAAGCGCCGCCCTCCCGGAACACCGCCATCCCGGACCGCTGCCCTCCCGGAACACCGCCCTCCCGGACCACCGCCCCTTCGGACCGACGCCCTCCCGGCCGCCGCCCTCCCGGACCGCTGCCCGGGCGCGCCCGCCGCTCTCCCGGAGCGCCGCCCGGGGTGACCCGCTGCACGGGGCAGGCCCTGTGCTCGGCCCGGGCCGAGCCGCTGCGCGGGGCGAGTCCCCTACCCGCCCTTCCACCGTTCCCCGAGCGCTGCCCGGAGCCCGGTCCTCAGGCGCCGGACGGGCTGGAAGGGGTCCCGGGCTCCGCCCTGACCCGCGGGCCCCGGGCTGCGCCCGAGCCCCTGGGGCTCCGCCCCAGACCCCGCTCCTCAAACGCCGGAGGGGCTGGATTTCGGCCAACGTCAGCCAAATCCAGGAGCGGGGGGCCGGCCCCCGGCAACGGCGCCGCGGCGTGCGCACGGACCGGCAGCACACTCCAGCCCTGCCGGCGATTGAGGCCGGGGCCGGAGGCCGGAGGCCGGGGCCGGAGGCCGGAGGCCGGGGCCGGAGGCCGGAGGCCGGGGCCGGAGGCCGGAGGCCGGGGCCGGAGGCCGGAGGCCGGGGCCAGAGGCCGGGGCCGGAGGCCGGAGGCCGGGGCCAGAGGCCGGGGCCAGAGGCCGGGGCCGGAGGCCGGAGGCCGGGGCCAGAGGCCGGGGCCGGGGCCAGAGGCCGGGGTCAGAGGCCGGGGCCGGGGCCAGAGGCCGGGGTCAGAGGCCGGGGCCGGAGGCCGGAGGCCGGGGTCAGAGGCCCGGGGCCCGGGGGCTACTCCACGAACAGGCCCCGTGCAGCGGCCCGGGCGTCGAAGGACTCCAGGCGGGCCTGCGCGTCCGGTAGGGCGTCCGCCATCGCCTCCAGCAGCACCCGCCCCAGCAGCATCGGCGCGCACGCGGTGTCGAAGGCCAGCCCGGTCCCGACCGGGGCGGGGATCAGCAGGTCCGAATGGCGGGCCACCGGCGCGAAGGCCGAGTCGGCGACCGTCACCACGGTCAGCCCGGCCGCCCGCGCGTGGTCCAGGGCCTCGGCGACCTCCTTCGGGTACCGGGGCAGCGCGAAGCACAGCAGGGCCGAGGCCCCGGCCGCCACGGTCGCGTCGATCCGGTCGGCGAGCATCGAGCCGCCCTCGTCGAGGAGCCGTACGTCCGGATGGACCTTCGCGGCGAAGTACGCGAACCCGCGCGCCTGCGAGGAGGCCGCGCGCAGCCCCAGTACGGGCAGCGGGCTCGACCCGGCCAGCAGCCGCCCCGCCTCCCGCACCGGCGCCGGGTCGGCGAGCATCGCGGACAGCCGGCGCAGGTTCTCGATCTCCCCCTGCACCGCCTGCTGGTACTCGTTGTACGAGTCCGCGTCCCCGGCCCCGGCCCGTTCGGCGGGGGCCACCTCCCGCAGGTGGCGGCGGAGCGCCGGATAGCCGTCGAAGCCCAGCGCCACCGCGAACCTCGTCACCGAGGGCTGGCTCACGCCGGCCAGCTCGGCGAGCTCCACGCTCGACAGGAACGGCACCTCCGCCGCACCGCGCACCATGCAGTGCGCGATGCGCCGCTGGGTCGGCGTCAGCCGGTGTCCCTCGAACAGCTTCTGCAGCCTCGCCGCAGGGCTCTCGCTCATCCCGTTCCCCTCCGTCCCGTCCGTCGCCGGTGGGATATTCAGTCACCGAGCACTCTGCATGCGGTTATGCAGGACGGCAACCCGCGCTCGCGATCCGGGACCTCCCGGACCCCGCCCGGAGCCCCGCGCAATTCGTTTGACGACCGAGGGCCCGCGCTTGATCCTCAAGTGCCGGCCACCGCGGTTCGCCCGGCCAACGCCCCCCACACCCAAGCGAATTGGCCCTCCATGGTGTCTTCGTCCGTCTCCGCCCCGCCCGTTCCCGGTGCCCGCCTCTGGACCAGGGACTTCGGTCTGTTCTTCACCGCCCGCGTCGTCTCGATGCTGGGCGACACGATGATGCCCGTCGCGATGGCCGTCGCCATGATCTCCCTCGGCTACGGGGTGAGCGGCATCGGGTACGCGCTGGGTGCGTGGATGGGGGCCTTCGCCCTCTTCGTCGTCTTCGGCGGGGTGTTCGCGGACCGGTTCCACCCCCTGCCCCAGATGATCGGCGCCGACGCGGTCCGGTGCGTGGCCCAGGGCTCCTTCGCCCTCTACCTCTGGCTCGGCCACCCCACCCTGTGGTTCGTCATCGGCGGATCGGTCCTCGGCGGCATGGCCACCGCGATGTTCCAGCCGGGCACCAACAGCCTCGTGCCCCAGGTCTCCGCCGACCCGACGCAGGCCAACGGGGTGCTGCGGGTGAGCGAGGGGATGTCCACGATGGCCGGTCCGGCCCTCGCGGGCGTCCTCGTCGCCGCCACCTCCACGGCCTGGGTGTTCCTGATCGACGCCACCACCTTCGCGGTGAGCGCGCTCTGCCTGCTGGCGCTGCGGCTGCCCCGCTTCGTGCCCGACCGCTCGGAGTCCACGCTCGCGAACCTGCGGGAAGGCTGGCAGGAGTTCCGCTCCAGGTCCTGGCTGTGGGCGGTCATCCTGATCTGGTGGGTGCTCGGCGTCTTCGTCTGGGGCCCGCTCACCCCGCTCGGCGCGGCCTCGGTCATCGCCGAACACGGCAAGGCGGCCTTCGGGTACGCCGAGGCCGCGTTCGGGGCCGGCTGCGTACTCGGCGGACTCGTCGCGATCCGGCTCCGCCCGGTCCGCCCGCTGCTCGGCGGCGGCTTCGCGATGTGCCTGTTCCCGATGATGCCGCTGGCGGCGGCCCTGGTCCCCGCCCTCCCGCTGCTCATGCTCGGCTACGCGGTCAGCGGCGTGGGCTGGGCGTTCTGGGGCGTCCAGTGGTCCACCACGGTGCAGACCCAGATCCCCCGGGACCGGCTCAACCGGGTGACCGCGTACGAGATCGGCGGCTCGATCCTCGCCATCCCCTTCGGGCAGGTCCTCTCGGGCCCCGCCAGCGCCCTGTTCGGCGTCCGCCCGCTCCTGCTGGCCGGCGCCGCCATCGGCCTCGGCTGCGCCCTCGCCCTGATCCTCGTACGCCCCGTCCGCACCCTCGTGCGACGCGATACGGGGGCTACCCCCAGTGCCGGGCCGGGCGGCGGTTCCTAGGCTGGCGGCATGGAGTCCCAAGAGCTGAAGAAGGAACTCTCCGCCACGCTCGACGCCCGGCGGGAGCTGGGGCCGGAGTACGAGGCCGCGCTGGTGGACTCGTTCGTGGAGAAGATCGACACGCAGGTCCGCCGGCGCCTCGCGGAGGAGCGCCTCACCGCGGCCCGCGGCGGGCCCGGGGCCGCGGCGGATTCCCCGGACGGGAACTTCGGCGAACGGTTCGGCTTCGCGATCATCACGCTGGTGCTGGCGGTCCCGCTGTCCGCGATCGGCGCCGCACAGGCCCATCTCAGCGGCCTGGTCGTCGCCTGGCTCGGCATCCTGGGCGTCAACTACGTCCACGCGGCGAAGTTCCGCGGCCGCCGTCACCAGCGGCCCGGCGGTCCCGACCCGCTCGACTGATCCGGGCCGACCGGAAGGGCCCGAAAAGGGCCTGACCCCGCCGGTCCTGGGCGCCGGGCCCCGGCCGTTCCGGGCCCGGAAAAGGAGTGAGCGCGGGGACCGCCGCACCCCGGTTGCCCGGGGGCGGGACGACGGCGGTCCCCGCGCTGGACACGGGCCGGGTCAGGGCCGTCCGCGCGTCCGTGGCGTCCAACGCGGTCCGGGAGCCGCTCCGGAAGTGCGTCGACGCCGTTCGTGGCGCCGGCCGGGTCCCGGTCTCCCGGGCTTCCCTGCCGACAACCACCACTGTGCCGGAGCCGTGTTAAGCGGGTGCTGCCGTCACGTGTCGGGCCCGTACCGATTGCGCGACGCCCGCGCGCGGCCCCGTACGGGCTACTTGGCGCCCTTCGCCAGGAACGCCAGCAGGTCCTGACGGCTCACCACACCGGTCGGCTTGCCCTCGACCAGCACGATCGCCGCGTCCGCCTCGCCCAGGACCGCCATCAGCTCGGACACCGGCTCGCCGGAGCCGACCTGCGGCAGGGGCGCGCTCATGTGCTTCTCCAGCGGGTCGGTCAGGGACGCGTGCTGCGCGAACAGCGCCGCCAGCAGCTCCTTCTCGACCACGGAGCCGATGACCTCGGCCGCCATCACGTCGGGGTGACCCGCGCCCGGCTTGACGATCGGCATCTGCGAGACGCCGTACTCGCGCAGCACCTCGATGGCCTCGCCGACGGTCTCCTCGGGGTGCATGTGGACCAGGGAGGGGATGCCGCCCGCCTTGTCCGCGAGCACGTCGCGGATGCGGGCGGAGGGGCCCGCGTCCTCCAGGAAGCCGTGTCCGGCCATCCACTCGTCGTTGAAGATCTTGCTGATGTATCCGCGACCGCTGTCCGGGAGCAGGACCACGACCACGTCGTCCGGGCCCAGGCCCTCGGCCGCCCGCAGCGCGGCGACGACCGCCATGCCGCAGGAGCCGCCGACGAGCAGGCCCTCCTCCTTGGCGAGGCGGCGGGTCATCTGGAAGGAGTCCTTGTCGGACACCGCGATGATCTCGTCCGTCACGTTGGGGTCGTAGGCGGTCGGCCAGAAGTCCTCGCCGACGCCCTCGACGAGGTACGGACGGCCCGAGCCGCCCGAGTAGACCGAGCCCTCGGGGTCGGCGCCGATGATCTTCACCTGGCCGCCGGACGCCTCCTTGAGGTACCTGCCGGTGCCGGAGATCGTGCCGCCCGTGCCGACGCCGGCCACGAAGTGGGTGATCTTCCCGGCCGTCTGCTCCCAGAGCTCGGGACCGGTGGTCTCGTAGTGGGAGCGCGAGTTGTTCGCGTTGCTGTACTGGTCCGGCTTCCAGGCGCCGGGCGTCTCGCGCACCAGGCGGTCGGACACGTTGTAGTACGAGTCCGGGTGCTCGGGGTCGACGGCGGTCGGGCAGACCACGACCTCGGCGCCGTACGCGCGCATGACGTTGATCTTGTCCGCCGAGACCTTGTCAGGGCAGACGAAGATGCACTTGTAGCCCTTCTGCTGGGCCACGATGGCGAGTCCTACACCCGTGTTGCCGCTCGTCGGCTCCACGATGGTGCCACCGGGCTTGAGCGCACCGCTCTGTTCGGCGGCCTCGATCATCCGGACGGCGATCCGGTCCTTCACGGACCCGCCGGGGTTGAAGTACTCAACCTTGGCAAGGACGGTGGCCTGCAGGCCTTCGGTCACACGGTTGAGCTTCACCAGCGGGGTGTTGCCGACGAGGCTGATCATCGAGTCGTGGAATTGCACCATGTTCTCCAAGGAGGGGACTCCACGGGTTCTCCGGGAGGCACCGCCAGACTAAGCGGAAAGGGATTGGCCGACCCGCACTACGGGGCAGGTAGGTCATCAGGACCGAGTGACAGAGGAAAGATCCGGCCGAGGGACCGAGGAGGTGGCTTGAAGGGTGTCCAGAGCGAGGACGGCCCGCCGCATCGCGGCGGGCGCGGCGTACGGCGGGGGCGGGCTCGGGCTCGTCGGGGCCGCCGCGGTGGGGCTGGTCGTGGCGGAGATGCAGTTCGCGAAGCGGACGGTCGGCACCGGACTGCCGGATCCGCCGCACGCGGACGGGCTGTACGGGAGCGAGTTCGGCGGGCCGGAGCTGAGTCCGGGCCCGCTGCGCCTGGGCATGCTGGGCGATTCCACGGCGGCCGGGCTGGGCGTGCGGCGGGCGCGGCAGACCCCGGGCGCACTGCTCGCCTCGGGGCTGGCGGCGGTGGCCGAGCGTCCGGTGGAGCTGCGCAACGTGGCGTTGTGCGGGGCCATGTCGGACGACCTGGACCGGCAGACGGGGCTGCTGCTGGACGGTGACGGGCCGGCCCCCGACGTGTGCGTGATCATGATCGGCGCCAATGACGTGACCCGGCGGATGCCGCCGACCCAGTCGGTACGGCTGCTGACCTCGGCCGTACGCAGACTGCGGCTCGCGGGCTCCGAGGTCGTGGTCGGCACCTGCCCGGACCTGGGCACCATCGAGCCGGTCTACCAGCCGCTGCGGTGGCTGGCCCGCCGGGTCTCGCGCCAGCTGGCCGCCGCCCAGACGATCGGGGTGCTCGCGCTGGGCGCCCGTACGGTCTCGATCGGCGACCTGATGGGGACGGAGTTCGCGGCGAACCCGCGCGAGATGTTCGGCCCGGACTCCTACCACCCGTCCGCGGAGGGGTACGCGACCGCCGCGATGGCCGTGCTGCCCACGCTGTGCGCGGCCCTGGGCGTCTGGCCCGAGTCGGACCGGCTGGACGTGTCGCGCAACGAGGACATGCTCCCGGTGGCCAAGGCCGCCTCGGCGGCTGCGGGGCAGGCGGGCACCGAGGTGACGGCGGCGCGCGGACCGTGGGCCCTGCTCAAGTACCGGCGCAGGCGCCGGGTGCCGGGCGAGGACCTCACGGAGCAGACCGGAGGGACCGGCGGGGCGGCCACGGCGGCGCGGACGGGCGGGAAGCCGTCCGGGACGGGCGGGACGGCCGGGAAGCCGTCCGGGACGGCGGCCGGGGGCGGGGCCAGAGCGACCGGTGTCACATCGCAAGGGCAGTGACCTCGACGGTACGGGGCGGTAACTTCGCATGCGGTCCCGGTACGACACCACCTCCCTTGGAGCCCCGATGCCCGAAGCCGTCATCGTTTCCACCGCCCGTTCGCCGATCGGGCGCGCTTTCAAGGGATCCCTGAAGGACGTCCGCCCGGACGACCTGACCGCCACGGTCATCCAGGCCGCGCTCGCCAAGGTCCCCGGGCTGGACCCCCGCGAGATCGACGACCTGATGCTGGGCTGCGGCCTGCCGGGCGGCGAGCAGGGCCACAACCTCGGCCGGATCGTGGCCGTGCAGATGGGCATGGACCACCTGCCCGCCACCACGATCACCCGCTACTGCGCCTCCTCGCTGCAGACCTCCCGGATGGCGCTGCACGCCATCAAGGCGGGCGAGGGCGACGTCTTCATCTCCGCGGGCGTGGAGATGGTGTCCCGGACCGTGAACGGCTCCTCCGACGGGATCCCGGGCACCCACAACCCGCTCTTCGCCGATTCCGAGGCGCGTACCGCCGAGGTCGCCCAGTCCACCGGCTCCTCCTGGCACGACCCGCGCGAGGACGGCCGGACCCCCGACGCGTACATCGCGATGGGGCAGACCGCCGAGAACCTGGCCCGCCTCAAGGGCGTGACCCGCGCCGACATGGACGAGTTCGGCGTGCGCTCGCAGAACCTGGCCGAGGAAGCCATCAAGAACGGCTTCTGGGCCCGCGAGATCACCCCGGTCACCACCCCGGACGGCACGGTCGTCTCGCAGGACGACGGCCCGCGCGCCGGGGTCACCCTGGAGGCCGTCCAGGGCCTCAAGCCCGTCTTCCGCCCCGACGGCCTGATCACGGCCGGCAACTGCTGTCCGCTGAACGACGGCGCCGCGGCGCTGGTCGTCATGAGCGACACCAAGGCGCGCGAGCTCGGCCTGACCCCGCTGGCCCGGATCGTCTCCACCGGCGTGACCGGCCTCTCCCCCGAGATCATGGGCCTGGGCCCGGTCGAGGCCTCCAGGCAGGCGCTGAAGCGGGCGGGCCTGACCGTCGGCGACATCGACCTGTTCGAGATCAACGAGGCCTTCGCGGCCCAGGTGATCCCCTCCTACCGGGACCTGGAGATCCCGCTGGAGAAGCTGAACGTCAACGGCGGGGCCATCGCCATCGGCCACCCCTTCGGGATGACCGGCGCGCGCATCACCGGCACGCTGATCAACAGCCTGCAGTTCCACGACAAGCAGTTCGGTCTGGAGACCATGTGCGTCGGCGGCGGTCAGGGCATGGCCATGGTGATCGAGCGCCTGAGCTGAGCCGATTCGGCCACCGGTTCGTCGGGATCAAGGGCCGATGCCAGGCGCCGTAAGGGATCCGCTTGATCCCTTGCGCCGTACTGACAGCGAATCTAACCCTGTCGCGGCCATTCTGTGACCAAATGTCCCCCAGGATGTGACATACGCCCTGGGGGATCATCGTTTCCGCAGGTCAGGCCGTGCTTGGGGGTGGCCGCCAGGCCTAAAGGCCTGTCCAATTCGTGACGTAATGCACTGCACGCCATTCCCAGGGCAGGACAAGCTGATGTAGGAAGTCGGGGGATCGAATCAATCAGGAGTTAGTCAGTGAGCGCCATGTCTCTTGCCCTACTGCTGACCACGGCCGCTGCCACGACCGTGGGCGCTGCTGCGCTGCACGCCGTCCACGGCCTGCGCAAGCAGGTCACGGCCCTTCGCGGTGAGCTGACGGTGGTGCACCCTCGCGGTGCGACCGTCCCGCACGCCCGCAGCGCCGTGGAGTCCCCCGCCGCCGAGATACGAGCCGCCGTCGCCGAGGCCCTGGCCGAGGAGCGCGAGCGCGAGCTCGCCGAGGCACGTGCCTTCTGGGCCGCCCAGGAGGCCCGTGACGCCGCGGACGCCCCCTCGCTGCTGGGCGGCCTGTCCGGCCTCGGCGAGGAGAGCCCGGTCTTCCTGCCCCGGCAGGCGGACATGGTCGGCCTGGAGCCGCTCCTGAGCGAGGAGGCCGAGGCTGCCGCCGAGTACCTCGCCTACCCCGAGGACTCGGCCGAGCTGGCCGCCGCCCGCCGGCGCCACCCCTCGCACCCCGACTTCGTGCCGGTCCAGGCCTCGCACCCCGGCGCCGACCACGAGCGCACGGTCAGCCGCCTGGAGGAGCTCGCGCACGCCCGTACGGCGCTCGCGGACGTCCGCCCCGGCCCGCTGGGCACCCTGGACGTGTACGTCTTCACGGACGGCACCACGCTCTGCATGACCCCGGGGCACCGGGAGACCGCCGAGCGCCTCGCCGAGGCCCTGCGCTCGGGCCGCGCGCCCGTCCTGCTGGGCGGCTCGGGCATCTCCGGCGCCTACGCCCTGACCTTCTCCTGCGGTGACTCCGAGGACCCGGACGGCAACGTCTACATCCTCGCGGACCGCGTCATCGCATCGCTCTGACTTCCGCCTGCTCCACCAGTCGAACGGCCTCGTCCAGCACCTCGGACGGGGCCGTCGCCACGTCTGCGGGGGCTGCGGTCGCGGAGCCTGCCGCCGCTGGGGCGGCCGTCGCCGGGGCGGCCGTCGCTCCCGCTCCGGACCAGGCGGCGTGGAGCGCCTCGGCGAGGTCCTGCCCGGCCACGGCGAGCTGGTCGCCGACGACGAAGATCCCGGCGTCCGGCATCCTGCGCGCCGGAGCCGCCCCCGCGCCGCCCCCGGCGGCCCCGGCGCCCCCGGTGGCCGCCTCCAGCCGCTGGGCCCGTACGGAGAGCTCCCGGGCCAGGTCCAGCGCCACCTCGGCGGCGCCCTGCTGGAGCCGGCTCTGCGGTGCGGCCCGCAGCCGGTCGGCGAAACGTTCCACGGCGGCGGTCAGGGGTGAGGTATCGAGCACGCGGCCGACCTTACGCGCCGCCCCGGCGCCATTGCCAACGGGCGAACTCTCCGGCACGGTGGCGTCAAGAGAGCAGCACGGCGATACCTCCGGAGGCGCCCATGTCCGTAGAGTTCTCCGAGCAGACACACCGCAACATGATCGACAGAATCCCGCAGACCACCGGTCGTGACGTGTCCGACTGGCTCCGGGCCGTGGACGAAGGTCCCTCCCTGGTCCGGTTCGAGGAGAAGGTCAGCTGGCTGCTCGGCGCGCACGAGCTGTCGTACGGCCAGGCCAAAGCGATCATCCACGAGTACGACCTGCGCCGCGCCGCCCGCAAGTTCGGCTGAGCCCGGCATGCGGGAAGGCCCCGCGAGCACGTGCTCGCGGGGCCTTCCTCTGCTCAACCGCTCAGCTGCTGAACCGGTCAAGGGGTACGGGCACTAGTCACCCTTGAGGATGGAGATCAGGCGCAGCATCTCCATGTAGATCCACACCAGGGTCATGGTGAGGCCGAAGGCCGCCAGCCAGGACTCTTCGCGCGGGGCGCCGTAGGTCACGCCGTCCTCGACCTGCTTGAAGTCGATGGCGAGGAAGCAGGCACCGAGGATGATGCCGATGACGCCGAAGAGGATGCCGAGGCCGCCGCTGCGGAAGCCGAGGCCGTCGCCGCCCCCGAAGGCGGAGAACAGCAGGTTGACGACCATCAGCAGCATGAAGCCGATGGCGGCCGCCGTCACGAAGCCGACGAAGCGCCGGTTCACGTTGATCCAGCGCATCCGGTAGGCGATCAGCACGCCGGCGAAGACGCACATCGTGCCCATCACGGCCTGGATCACCGTGCCCGGGCCGGTGTAGGTGCTGAAGGCCGAGCTGATGACGCCGAGGAAGACGCCCTCGAACGCCGCGTAGGCCAGGATCAGCGCGGGGACCGGCTTGCGCTTGAACGACTGGATCATCGCGAAGACGAAGGCGATGAGCGCGGCCCCGATGGCGATGCCGTACGAGGTCTTGAGGTTGGCCTGGTCGACGGGAAGCGCGATCCAGGAGATGGCCGCCGTCACGATGACCGTGCCGAGCGTCAGGGCCGTACGGCTCACGACGTCGTCGATGGTCATCGCGTTGCCACGGACCGGCGCCTGCGGCATACCCGTGGCCGGGTCGGTCGCGTAGGGGTTGGTCGCGTACGGGTTGGTGGCGGTCCCGGCCTGTGCCTGGGGCTGCTGCGTGCCGAAGCCCGCATAAGCACCGTTGTCGCGGCTGAACCCCCGTCGCGAGAAGACCGGGTTGCTGCTCCTCATCTCACTCCTCCGTGGCCACCGTGCGCGGCCTAGGTGTCAAGAGTAATGCGGACGCAAAGAAATCGCCCTACTGCTGAAGGAGGATCTTTCCCGGTGGTACCGGTGTGCTCTCGGGGGAAGGCGGGGGAACCCGTGGCGCCCCCGCCCCTCACGTGTTCCGGCCTGAAACGGAACGTCATCGTGCCCGAAGCCGGACTTGAACCGGCACGACCCGAGGGTCAGCGAGGTTTAAGCTCGCCGTGTCTGCATTCCACCATCCGGGCAGGGCGTAGCGGCCCCGTGGGAAAAGCCATGAACGCTGCGCCGAGCCTATCCGGAACGCTTACGCCCCGACCTGGGCGTCTCGCCGATGTTGTCTGATTTTATTGGTGATTGATGGGCAGTCAGGGTGGAGAAGGCGCGGTCGGCCCGCTCCGGGCGTCGATCATGGCCGTTGTGGGATTGACGGGATTTCGATGGCCCGCGCCACCCCGTACGCCACCCCTCTGAGCTCGGATCCTCTCGAAACCTCCGCGGGACCTCCCCGGGACCCCCCCAGGACCGCCCCGGGAGCCCGACCCCCACTCCCGGCCCGGCTCCCGTCATACCAAAGGAGGAGACGGACCCCTCCGCGATCAGACTCCAGTGGACCCGAGAACGGGCACCGCGGCTGATCCGCGGCGGGGGTGGGCGACGCGACGATGAAGGGGTCCCGCCGATCGCGGACGGTGAGCCCGGTCCGCAGCCCAAGGAGTCGCTCCGTGACCACCATGAACTACGCCCCGCACACCACCCAGGCCGTCGCCGCGCGCGCCACCGGCCTGTCCAAGGTGTACGGCCAGGGCGAGACCCAGGTGGTCGCCCTGGACAACGTCACCGTGGACTTCGCCCAGGGACAGTTCACCGCGATCATGGGCCCCTCGGGTTCGGGCAAGTCCACCCTGATGCACTGCGTAGCCGGCCTGGACACCTTCTCCGCCGGATCCGTCCGCATCGGCGACACCGAGCTCTCCACCCTGAAGGACAAGCAGCTCACGCAGTTGCGCCGGGACAAGATCGGCTTCATCTTCCAGGCCTTCAACCTGCTGCCGACCCTGACCGCCCTGGAGAACATCACGCTCCCCATGGACATCGCCGGCCGCAAGCCCGACAAGCGGTGGCTGGACTCGGTCATCTCCATGGTCGGCCTCTCCGAGCGCCTCTCCCACCGCCCCACCCAGCTCTCCGGCGGCCAGCAGCAGCGCGTGGCCGTCGCCCGCGCCCTGGCCTCCCGACCCGAAATCATCTTCGGCGACGAGCCCACCGGAAACCTCGACTCCCGCTCCGGCGCCGAGGTCCTCGGCTTCCTGCGCAACTCCGTGCGCGAGCTGGGCCAGACCGTCGTCATGGTCACCCACGACCCGGTCGCCGCCTCCTACGCGGACCGCGTCATCTTCCTCGCCGACGGCAGCATCGTCGACGAGATGCTCAGCCCGACCGCGGACGGCGTCCTCGACCGCATGAAGGCCTTCGACGCCAAGGGCCGCACCAGCTGAGGGACGACCGCCCTCGCAGACGTCCGTCCCCGCTGACCCCTTACCCCTGGACTCCTCCACCATGTTCCGAACCGCCCTGCGCAACGTGCTCGCGCACAAGGCCAGGCTGCTGATGACGGTGCTCGCCGTCGTCCTCGGCGTCGCCTTCGTCTCCGGCACCCTCGTCTTCACCGACACCCTCAAGAAGTCCCTGAGCGGCCAGTCCGCCAAGAGCTACGACGGCGTCGCCGTCTCGGTCACCTCCTACGGCGCCTCGCGCGGCGAGGACGGCCTCAAGCAGGGCGACCCCGGCATCAGCCAGCAGACCCTCGACAAGGTCAAGGCCCTGCCCGGCGTCGACTCGGCCTCCGGGCGCGTGACCGGCTTCGCCGGCGTCGGCGACGAGAGCGGCAAGCTCATCGGCCAGGGCTGGTCGAACAAGGGCTCCAACTTCGCCCCCGGCAAGGACGGCAAGGACCCGCGGTACACCTTCACGGAGGGCGCGGGCCCGGCCGGGGACGGCCAGATCGCCCTCGACAAGGAGACTGCGGCCGCCGGCAAGTACAAGGTCGGTGACAAGGTCCGCGTGGCCACCAACGGCCCGGTGAAGGAGTACTCCCTCGGCGGCGTCTTCACCACCGAGGACGGCGCGGTCCAGGCCGGCGGCAGCCTGGTCCTCTTCGACACCTCCGTGGCCCAGAAGCTCTACCTCCAGCCCGGCTTCTACGACGAGCTGGCCGTGGCCGCCACCTCCGGCACCTCCGCCGACAAGCTGCTCGCCGAGGTCAAGCCGCTGCTCGACGCCAAGAACACCAAGGCCCAGACCGGCGCCGAGCTCGCCAAGGAACAGGCCGAGCAGATCGGGAAGGTGCTCGGCGGCATGAGCACCATGCTGCTCGCCTTCGCCGGCATCTCCCTCTTCGTCGGCATCTTCCTGATCTACAACACCTTCACCATGCTGGTCGCCCAGCGCACCAAGGAGCTGGCCCTGCTGCGCGCCGTCGGCGCCAACCGCGGCCAGGTCATGCGCTCGGTGCTCGCCGAGGCCCTCGTCGTCGGTGTCATCTCCGCCGCCGTCGGTCTGGTGACCGGCATCGGGCTGGCCGTCGGCATGCGCTCCGCGATGGGCGCCTTCGGTGCGAAGCTCCCGGGCGGCGCCCTCGTCATCGCCCCGGGCACCATCGTGGCGGCCCTCGTCATCGGCGTCCTCGTCACCGTGGTCGCCGCGCTCTTCCCCGCCTGGCGCACCGGCCGGATCGCCCCGGTCGCGGCCATGGGCAGCGCCCACCTGCCCGCCAGCAGCAAGTCCCTCGTCGTGCGCAACGTCCTCGGCAGCCTCATCACCGTCCTCGGCTTCGCCGTGGTCTTCGGCGGCGTGGCCATGGGAGCCGACGGCCGGATGGTCATCGGTGCCGGAGCCTTCTTCCTGCTCGTCGGCCTGATCGTGCTGCTCCCGCTGCTGTCCCGGCCGGTCATCGCCGCCCTGCGGCCGCCGCTGGAGAAGATCTTCGGGGTCCCGGGCAAGCTCGCCGCGCAGAACGCCGTGCGCAACCCCCGCCGCACCGCCGTCACCGCCGCCTCCCTGGCCATCGGCCTGACCCTGGTCACCACGATGTCGGTCCTCGGCGTCACCATCGGCAAGGCCGTGGACAAGGAGACCACCGACAAGATCAAGGCCGACTACAAGGTCTCCATGGCCAGCGGCGGCAGCCTGGACAAGGCCGTGGCCGACACCCTCGCCAAGGCCCCCGGCATCAAGGCGGTCTCCCCGGTAGCCGAGGCCGGAGTGAGCCTCAAGGGCCAGGTCCGGTCGGTCTCGGGCGTCACCCCGGCCGCCATCGGCGAGATGCTGAACCTGGAGACCACCGGCGGCTCGCTGAGCGCGCTCGGCAAGGGCGAGCTCGCGGTCTCCGACAAGGCCGCCAAGGCCGATGGCCTGGCCGTCGGATCCTCCGTCGAGGCCCGGTTCGACGACGGCCAGAAGGCCACCCTCAAGGTCGGCACGGTCTACAAGGAACTCGGCGGGATGCTGGCCGCCCCGTACCTCCTCGACAACAAGGTGCTGAGCGCCCACTCCGACAGCCAGTACACCCTCGCCGTCTACGTGAACACCGACGGCGGCGAGTCCAAGGCCGGCGAGGCGGCGATCGTCGACGCCCTCGGCAAGAACCCGGCGCTCACGGTCGCCACCCAGCAGGACATGCGCAACGAGAGCGGCGGCCTCATCAACACGGCGCTGAACATCATGTACGGCCTGCTCGGCATGGCGCTGATCATCTCCGTCCTCGGAGTCGTCAACACCCTGGCGATGTCCGTGTACGAGCGGACGCAGGAGATCGGCATGCTGCGCGCCATCGGTCTCGACCGGAGCCGGGTCAAGAACATGATCCGCCTGGAGGCCGTCGTGATCTCGCTCTTCGGCGCGGTCCTCGGTGTCGCCGTCGGCATGTTCCTCGCCTGGGCGGTCGGCTCGACCCTCGCCAAGACGATCACGGACTACGAGCTGGTCCTCCCGTGGGACCGGATCGGCATCTTCCTCCTGCTGGCCGGCGTGGTCGGCGTCCTGGCCGCCATGTGGCCCGCCCGCAGCGCGGCCCGGCTGAACATGCTGACCGCGATCAAGACGGAGTAGCGGTACGGCGCCACCGCGCCACCGCCACCCGTACGAACGAAGGCCAAGGGCCCCGCGACCTCTCCCGTCGCGGGGCCCTTCGCCGTTCCCGTCCCGTACCCGTACCCGTACTCGCACTCGTACGCGCACCCGTACGGCTACGCCGGCCACTCCCGGGCGCGCAGCGGCATCCCGGACGCCGCCCGGGCCCCGGTGCGCACCGCGAGCACCTGGTTGACCCCGAGCCGGTTGTGCTCGAAGCCGAGCGCCGAGGCGGCCATGTACAGCTGCCAGACCCGGGCCCGCCCGGGCGAGGTCAGCCGTACCGCCTCCTCCCAGTGCTCCTCCAGCCGGGCCACCCAGGCCCGCAGGGTGAGGGCGTAGTGCTCGCGCAGCGCCTCCACGTCGCGGACCTCGAAGCCGGCCCGTTCCAGCTCGCCGACGGTGGTGCCGACCGGGGACAGCTCCCCGTCGGGGAAGACGTAGGCGTCTATGAACTCGTCGATCCGGTACGCCTCCTCGTCCGGCTCGGGCCGCCGCGCGATCTGGTGGTTCAGCAGCCTCCCGCCCGGCTTCAGCAGGCCGTACAGGGTGTGCGCGTACGTGCGGTAGCGCTCGGCGCCGACGTGTTCGGCCATCCCGATGGAGGAAATGGCGTCGTACGGACCGTCCTTGACGTCCCGGTAGTCCTGGACCCGGATCTCGACCAGGTCGGCCAGGCCCTCCTCCGCGACCCGCTTGCGGGCGTAGGCGGCCTGTTCGCGCGAGAGCGTGATGCCGGTGACCCGGGCGCCGTACTCCCGGGCCGCGTGCAGGGCCATGGAGCCCCAGCCGCAGCCGACGTCCAGGAGCCGGTCCCCGGGGCGCAGGGCGAGCTTGCGGCAGACCAGGTCCAGCTTGTCGCGCTGGGCGTCCTCCAGACTGCCGCCGGGGCTCCAGTAGGCGCAGGAGTAGACCATGGACGGGCCGAGGACCCGCTCGTAGAACTCGTTGCCCACGTCGTAGTGGTGGCTGATGGCCTGCTTGTCGCTGCCCTTGGTGTGCCGGGGGCCGCCGCGGCGGACCGCTTCCTCGGGCGGCGGTGCGGGCGCGGGCCACGGCCGGGCCAGACCCACGAGCGAGCGCACGGCGGCGCGGGCCGCCGGATCGCGCAGCAGGGCGGCGGGCCCGCGGCCGCCGCCGTCCTGCCCGGGAGCCGCGGGGTCGCGCTCCCAGAGCAGCCCGCCGACGCGGTCCAGCAGGTCGAAGAGGTCGCCCTCGACGGTCAGGTCCCCGGCCACCCAGGCGCGGGCCAGGCCCAGCTCGCCCGGCTTCCACAGGATCCGGCGCAGCGCGCGCCGGTGGTTCAGGACCAGCGTGGGACCGCTCGGGGGACCGGCCTCGCTGCCGTCCCAGGCCCGTATGCGGACGGGAAGGGGGGCGCCCAGCAGGGTTTCGGCTAAAGCGGCCAGCCGCGGCGCGGCGTCATTCATCGTAGGCACCTCCGATAAGTTCCGACGCGACGAACTACCCCGTTCCGAGCCCGGATAAGCGCACCCATTGGTTTCTTCGATGGGTGCGGGGGGTATTGCGCGCGCGGGAACGCCGAAGGGGCCGCCCGCACCACGGATGGCGGGCGGCCCCTTCGGGGTCACGCTGGGTCGAACGGGGTCACGCTGGTCCTGCGGGGTCACGCCGCTCCGGCCCGGGGGCCGGACCGGGTCAGGAGGCCTTGGCCTTCTCGGCCGGGGCCGTGACGGCGGCCGGAGCCGGCGCCGGCTTGGCGGCCTCGTAGAACTCCTCGCGGGGGGTCTCCAGGGCACCGAGGGAGACGACCTCGCGCTTGAGGAACATGGCGAGGGTCCAGTCGGCGAAGACGCGGATCTTGCGGTTCCAGGTCGGCATGGCCATGCCGTGGTAGCCACGGTGCATGTACCAGGCGAGCCGGCCCTTGAGCTTGATCTTCATCTTGCCCATGACGATCATCGCGACGCCCTTGTGGAGGCCGAGGCCCGCCACCGCACCCTTGTTGGAGTGCGAGTAATCGGCCTGCGGGAAGCCCCGCATGGCCGAGATGACGTTGTCGCCGAGGACCTTGGCCTGGCGCAGCGCGTGCTGGGCGTTCGGCGGGCACCAGGCGTTCGCCACGCCGGCCTTGCGGGCGGCGAGGTCCGGCACCTGGGCATTGTCGCCGGCGGTCCAGATGTAGTCCGTGCCCTTGACCTGGAGGGTCGGCTCGGCGTCCACGTGGCCGCGCGGGCCCAGCGGCAGGCCGTAGCGGGCCAGCACCGGGTTGGGCTTGACGCCGGCGGTCCACACGAGGGTGTTGGAGTCGACCTCGAGGCCGTTCTTCAGCACCACGTGGCCGTCCACGCAGGAGTCCATGGAGGTGTTGAGGTAGATCTCGATGCCGCGCGACTCGAGGTGCTCCTTGCCCCAGGTGCCGAGCTTGGGCCCGACCTCGGGAAGGATCTTGTCGGCCGCGTCGACCAGGATGAAGCGCATGTCCTCGCGCTTGATGCTGGAGTAGTACTTCGCGGCGTCGCGGGCCATGTCCTCGACCTCGCCTATGGTCTCCGCGCCGGCGAAGCCGCCGCCGACGAAGACGAAGGTGAGGGCCTTGCGGCGGACGTCCTCGTCCGTCGTGGACTCGGCCTTGTCGAGCTGCTCGAGGACGTGGTTGCGCAGGCCGATGCCCTCTTCGACGCCCTTCATGCCGATGCCCTGTTCGGCGAGGCCGGGGATCGGGAAGGTGCGGGAGACGGCGCCGAGCGCGATCACCAGGTAGTCGAAGGGCAGCTCGTACGCCTCGCCGACCAGCGGCGTGACGACGGCGACCTTGCGGTCCTGGTCGATGCTGGTGACCCGGCCGGTGAGGACCTCTGCCTTGGGCAGCACGCGTCGCAGCGGTACGACGACGTGCCGAGGCGAGATGCTGCCTGCGGCCACTTCGGGGAGGAAGGGCTGGTAGGTCATGTACGAGCGCGGGTCGACGACCGTGACGGTCGCCTCGCCGTAACGCATCTTCTTCATGATGCGCTTGGCTGCGTACAGGCCTACGTACCCACCTCCTACAACGAGGATCCTGGGACGCTCCGTGGTGCTCATGAGGAAAAGTATCCAGCACCCCAAGGGGTGACGCTCGTGAGCCCCTTCACAAGGACCTCTGGACCCTCTGCTACACTCCGCCGCCCACGTGATCGAGGTCATGGTGCGGAACGGGAACCAGGGTGTAACGGGAGTCGTTGTACACCAGTCCTGAACTGGCCTCCAGGCCGGTAAGCGGAGTAGACCACCCGCTTCGTGGATACCTACCGACAGACCCTCCCGGCGTCCGCCATTCGCACAAGCGCTCGCAAAAACAAGGCCCAGGGGCCTCCGGACTTGCCCAAATGGCTCCTCTGAGGCCCTCACAGGCATCTTTTCCTTGTGAAGAACTTCACGAACTTCATGTGGACGGCGGGACCTAGGGCCCCCGAACAGCCCCCGAACGGCCCCCGGAGCCTCTTCTGACCACGCGACCGGTAAGCCAACGCCTCGTTGCGGCGGGGAGTGCATGTGTACACAGCCCTGCGTACACTGACGTCATGAGTGAGAACGCTGTGACCGTGCGCGAAGCCCGCGCCCACCTTGCGGACCACATCAACCGCGCCGAGCAGGGCGCGCCGACCATAATCACCCGCAATGGCGCTCCCGTGGCCGCCTTGGTCCCCATCGCGGACTTCAACGCACTCGAAGAAGCGGCCGACGAACTGCTCGCACGCGAGGCCGAGGCCGTGCTGGCCGAAGGCGGGGCGACCGTGACCATGGCCGAGCTGCTGGCCGACCTGTTCAGCGAACGGCGTGACGGCGCAGCGTGAAGTACGCGTTTCGATTCACCACTGCGGCGCAACGACAGCTTCGGGCGATCGACAAGCCCGCGGCCATGCGCATCCTCGCCGCGCTGACCGCCCTGGGGGATGATCCCTACCGCGAGGACGCCGACGTCAAGAAGCTCACCGGACCGTCCGGCCTCTACCGCCTTCGGGTCGGCAGCTACCGGATCGCCTATCAGGTGCTGGACGGCGAGCTCGTCATCCTCGTCGTCAAGGTCGGCGACCGCCGCGACGTCTACCGCAACATCTGAGTACCACGGCGGCGCTCCGGTCAGCTGACCGGAGCGCCGCCGTTCAGTGGTGCTGCCGGTCAGGGCCGCTGCTTGTCGGCCTCGGCCTCTTGCGCGACCTTGATCGCGATGCCGTCGAGGATGTCGTGCTCCGAGACCACGACCTCCGTGGCGCCGACGCGCTCCATGATCGCCAGCAGGACCAGGGCGCCCGCGCCGATCACGTCGACCCGTCCCGGGTGCATCACCGGGATCGCCGCGCGCTCGGCGTGCGTCAGCGTCAGCATCCGCCCGCTGATCTCGCGGACCGCCGCGTACGGGATCCGGGAGTGGTGGATGGCCGCCGAGTCGTACTCCGTCAGGCCCAGCGCGATCGCGGCGACCGTGGTCACCGAACCGGCCAGCCCCACCAGGGTGCGGGCCTCGCCCAGCGGCACGCTCCCGGCGGCCAGGTCCAGCGCCGCCTCGATGTCGGCCCGCATGGCGGCCACCTGCTCGCCGGTCGGCGGGTCGGTGACGACCCCGTCCACCAGCAGGTGGCGCTCGGTCATCCGGACGCAGCCCACGTCGACGGACCGGGCCGCCCGCACGTGGTCGGAGCCGACCACGAACTCCGTGGAGCCGCCGCCGATGTCCACCACCAGGAACGGCTTCTCCAGGTGGTCGGTGCCGGTCAGCTCCTTGGTGGCGCCGGTGAAGGAGAACTCCGCCTCCTGGTCCCCGGAGATCACCTCGGGCTCGACGCCCAGGATGTCCAGTACGCCCCGGACGAACTCGTCCCGGTTCTCGGCGTCCCGGGACGCCGAGGTCGCGACGAAGCGCACCCGCTCGGCGCCGAGCTCCTTGATGACCGCCGCGTACTCGCGGCAGGCCGCGAAGGTGCGCTGCAGCGCCTCCGGGGCCAGCCGGCCCGTCTTGTCGACGCCCTGGCCGAGGCGGACGACCGTCATCCGCCGGTCCAGCTCGGTCAGCTCACCGGTCCGCGGGTCGCAGTCCGCGACGAGGAGCCGGATGGAGTTCGTACCGCAGTCGACGGCCGCGACCCGCGTCACGCGCCCGGCTCCGGCTGCTCGTCCTTCTGCTCGTCCTTCTTCTTTTCCTTCTTCTCCCCGCACGGGGTGACGCAGGCGCCCTTGGCCCACCACTCGGGCAGCCTCGCCAGCGCCTCGTCGCCGAACGGGTTCACGCCCGGGCCCGCGGCCAGCGAGTGCCCGACCAGCACGTGCAGGCACTTGACCCGGTCCGGCATGCCGCCGGCGCTCGGGAAGCCCTGGAGCACCTCGATGGCGTCGCGCCGGGTGATGTAGTCCTCGTGCGCGGCCCGGTAGGCGTCGGCCAGCTCCGGGTCCACGGCGAGCCGGGCCTGCATCTCCTTCATCACGCCGTTGGCCTCCAGCGTGCCGATCGCACCGGCGGCGCGCGGGCAGGTCAGGTAGTACAGCGTCGGGAAGGGGGTGCCGTCCGGGAGCCGCGGGGCGGTCTCCACCACGTCCGGCTGCCCGCAGGGGCAGCGGTGCGCGATGGCGCGCAACCCGCGCGGCGGGCGGCCGAGCTGCTGCTCGAAGGCCTCGATGTCGGCGTCGGTCGGCTCGGTCCGGTCGGTCTGGGGCGGGGGCGTCTGCATGCCTGGAAGAAGTCTTTTCGTTCTCGTGGATGGGTACGTGAGGGGTCGGGTACGTCTCAGTCGCCCGGGCGGTCGGCCTTGTCGACACCGTCCCAGACGTTGGAGTACCAGGGCCGGTCGGCGCCGGACTGTCCGCCGCGGCGGTGTTCGGGACCCTGCCCACCGGGGTCGGACATGATGTAGCTGATCTCCCCCGGCCGGACGAAGTGCAGGTGCTTGCGCGCCTGCTGCTCCGCGTACGCGTCGTCCTGCCAGCGGGCCTTCTCGTCGCGCAGCCGTTCCAGCCGGTCCCGCGCGGTGGCGGCGGCCTTCTCCTGCGTCGCGATCTCCGAGCGCTGGGACACGTACTGACGCATCGGATACGCGAGGGCGACGACCAGGGTACAGAGGACGAGGACGAGCAGGGCGGCCCGGCCGGTGAGCCGGCTGCGGCGGACCTGGCGGCGGGACTGCGAGCGGTACACGTGCGCCGCGGTCCGCTCGCCGAGCTGCTTGAGCCTGGTCGCGGTCGAGAACGTGGCGAACCGGTCCCGGTTCCCGGCCATTGATCCGCCTCCCCTATACACGCACTACGCAATACGTCCCCGCACACGGTACGGGACCGAGTGCGGGGACGTAGGGAGGCTTGCGCCCCTAAAGGACCGTTCAGCCCTTGAAGCGCGGGAAGGCGGAGCGGCCCGCGTACACCGCGGCGTCGTCGAGGATCTCCTCGATGCGCAGCAGCTGGTTGTACTTGGCGACGCGGTCCGAGCGGGCCGGGGCGCCGGTCTTGATCTGGCCGCAGTTCACGGCGACCGCGAGGTCGGCGATGGTGACGTCCTCGGTCTCGCCGGAGCGGTGCGACATCATGCACTTGAAGCCGTTGCGCTGGGCCATCTCGACGGCGTCCAGGGTCTCGGTGAGCGAGCCGATCTGGTTCACCTTGACGAGCAGGGCGTTGGCCGAGCCCTCTTCGATGCCGCGGGCGAGACGCTCCGGGTTGGTGACGAAGAGGTCGTCGCCGACGATCTGGACCTTGGCGCCCAGCTTGTCGGTGAGGGTCTTCCAGCCCGACCAGTCGTCCTCGTACAGCGGGTCCTCGATGGAGACGAGCGGGTACGCGGAGACGAGCTCCTCGTAGTACTCGGTCATCTCGGCGGCCGAGCGGGACTGACCCTCGAACTCGTACTTGCCGTCCTTGTAGAACTCGGACGCGGCGACGTCGAGCGCGAGCGCGATGTCCTTGCCCGGGACGTAGCCGGCCTGCTTGATGGCCTCGACGATGAGGTCGAGCGCGGCGCGGTTCGACTCCAGGTTCGGCGCGAAGCCGCCCTCGTCGCCCAGACCGGTCGAGAGGCCCTTGGTGTGCAGGACCTTCTTGAGGGTGTGGTAGACCTCGGCACCCCAGCGAAGGGCCTCGGAGAAGGACTCCGCGCCGATCGGGGCGATCATGAACTCCTGGATGTCGACGTTGGAGTCGGCGTGCGACCCACCGTTGAGGATGTTCATCATCGGAACGGGCAGCAGGTGCGCGTTCGGACCGCCGAGGTAGCGGAAGAGCGGGAGGTCGGAGGCCTCGGACGCGGCGTGCGCGACGGCGAGGGAGACGCCGAGGATGGCGTTGGCGCCGAGGGAGCCCTTGTTCTCGGTGGCGTCCAGGTCGATCATCGCCTGGTCGATCAGGCGCTGCTCGGTGGCGTCGTAACCGACGAGCTCCGGGCCGAGCTGCTCGATGACGGCGAGGACGGCCTTCTCGACACCCTTGCCCATGTAGCGGTTGGGGTCACCGTCACGGAGCTCTACGGCTTCGAACGCTCCGGTGGAGGCGCCGGACGGGACTGCAGCACGGCCGGTGCTGCCATCGTCGAGGCCCACCTCGACCTCGACCGTGGGGTTGCCTCGGGAGTCCAGGATTTCCCGGGCTACGACGACGTCGATGGACGGCACGAGCATCTCCTTCTGGGATGTGACGCTGAGTGTGCGGTGGCATGTCGGGCCGTGGGATGGCCTTGCCGCTTAGAGCCTAACCGGCTCCGGGCACTCGGCCAGCCGACCGCCCGGGTCCTGGGACGAAAAAGGGTCTGAATGCCCCCCTTACAGGACATAGGGCCCTTGATCATCAGTACCTGCGGATGATCCGTCAGCCCGGACGCCCGGGCACGCAGCACCGCCCGGCGCGCAGGGTGTTGCGCGCCGGGCGGTGGAATTACTGCGTGTCGCGGAAAGCCCTACGACTGTTGCGCCAGACTTCAGCTGAGCTTCAGCTTCTGACCCGGGAAGATCAGGTCGGCGTCCGACACGATGTCCTTGTTGAGCTCGAAGAGCTTCTCCCAGCCGCCGGCGACGTGGTTCGCCTCGGCGATGACGCCCAGGTTGTCGCCGGACTTGACCTCGTAGGAGCCGTTGCCGGTCTTCGGGGCCTCGGTCTTCGGGGCCTCGGTCTTCGGAGCGGCCGCCGGACGCTCGGAGCGGGTGGTCGGGGCCTCGGAGCGCTTGGTCTCCTTCTTCGGCTCGGCCTTCTTCTCCTGCTTCTTCGGCTCGGCCTTCGGCTTGGCGGGGGTCTCCGCCGCACCGCCGCCGTTGTAGGAGGCGTTGGACAGGCCGACGCCACAGGACGGCCAGGCGCCCTTGCCCTGGCCCTTGAGGACCTTCTCGGCGATCGCTATCTGCTGCGACTTGGAAGCCTGGCTGGCCTGCGCGGCATACGACTTGCCGCCGTACGCGGCCCACGTGGAGGACGAGAACTGCAGGCCGCCGTAGTAGCCGTTGCCCGTGTTGATGGCCCAGTTGCCGCCGGACTCGCACGAGGCGACGCGGTCCCACTCGGAAGTGGTCGCGGCGGAAGCGGTGCCCGCGGCCATCAGCGGCGCCGCCACGGCGACACCGGCGACACCGGCGAGCGTGACGATGCGGACGGCCCTGGAGCCGCGACGGTGCTTGCCCTTGCCGGAAAGCAGCATGGAGTTCTCCTCACCGACGCCTGCGAGGTGAGCTGTCGGGTTCGGGCGAGTGAGTGCCCGGACAAGCGACCTAGCGCTTGGCTTAACCCCAAGCCGGTTCCGTGACCGTCTCTCAACGGCCGGTTCCGGCGCCTACCTTGGTTCCCCCGCTCCTGCCTTCGGCGCTTGACGCGACGAGTGTTCCCTCCGTCCGCCGGCAGGATTCGGCGATGCGGTCGAAGGAGCCCGCGGTGGCGAGCGATTCAGAAGGTAGACAGGTCTCCCCCCGATGTTCAACGAGGGCCATCGGGGGAAAACGTGCCTACTTGCGCTTCCCGGAGGGGCGTTTGCGCAGGTGAGGGCGGGGTTTGCGGAACCCTCCGGGCCGGACACGCCAGTTGACCTGAAGAGACACATGTCTCACTTACAGAAAACGGACAATCAGCTGCTTCCGGGCGCCTGAAGTGCCGCTATTAGTGCGATAGATCCAGGTTCTGACCGGGCTTGATCAGGTTCGCGTCCTCGCCGATGACCTGCTCATTGGCTGCGTAGAGCGCGTTCCAGCCGCCCTTCACTCCGTTGGCGTCCGCGATCGTGGCCAGGCTGTCGCCCACCTTCACGGTGTACTGAGGGTCCGACGCGGCGTCAGCCGGGGCCGTCTCCTCAACGGCGGCCGGGCCGCGGTGCTTACCGCCGCCCTCGCTCGCACCGGCTGCCGGGGCGGCCGGATCGGTGGTGGCGCCGGGCGCCGCCGGATCGGCCGGGGCGGTGGACTGACCGGGCTGCGCGGACTCCGACGGGGCGCTCGGAACAGTCGGGTTCGCCGGATTCGTCGGATTCGCCGGGTCGGACGGGGTCACCGGAACCGACGGGTCCACGGGGGTTACGGGAACCACGGGCGCGGTCGGGTCCGTGGACGGCGCCGTCGGAACGGTGGGGTCCGCCGGGGTCGTGGGAGCCGTCGGGTCCCCCGGGAGCCCGGGAGGGGCCGTCGGGAGGTCCGGCGGGGGCATGACGGGCAGTCCGCTGGGCGGGCCGATCGGATAGTCGGGCAGCAGGGAGGACGGCGAGGGCCCGGGAGCGGGAGCAGTCGGGGCCCCGAAGTCCGTGGACGGCGCGCCCGAGCCGAGGTAGGGCACGGAGTCGTCCGGGCGGGACGGGGTGGGGGTGATGGATTCGGAACCGCGGGGCAGGCCCGGGTCCACCTCGGCGGCGGGCGCCTGCTGCGTCAGCCCCGCCGACGCTCCGCACAGCGGCCAGGCCTGGGGGCCCTGGGAGGCCAGGACCCGCTCGGCCACGGCGATCTGCTGGGAGCGGCTGGCGAGGTCGGCGCGCTCGGCGAAGTCGAGCCCGCCGGCGTTCTTCCACTGCTCCTGGCTGAACTGCAGCCCGCCGTAGGAGCCGCTGCCGAAGTTGGCGCTCCAGGTTCCGCCGCTCTCGCACTCGGCGACCTTGTCCCATGTGGAGGTCTCCGCGGCGTTCGCGCCCGTGGCGGCGAGCAGCGGCAGGGCCAGCGCGGAGCCTGCGACTCCGGCGGTGACGACAAGTGCGGGCACTTGTCGGGGTCGTCTGTGGCGGCCGTTCCCGGAACGCATGAGGGTGCACCTTTCGCATAACGGCGGGGTAACGGCAGAACCTAGCGGCCTTCGAACGCCTGTCACAAGTTTGGGCGGCAACTGGCTTCCAGTCCGCCTGGTTTCACCTGTTTTGGGGCGTGAAATGGACCGGAAGCGTGCGCAGCCCCCGCATGATGAGCCCGCCGCGCCAGCGCAGCTCCTCCGGCGCCACGGCCAGTTGCAGATCGGGCAGCCGCGTCAGCAGGGTCGCGAGCGCCGTCTGCCCTTCGAGCCGGGCGAGCGGGGCACCCAGGCAGTAGTGGATGCCGTGCCCGTATCCGAGGTGCTGGTTGTCGGTCCGCGAGAGGTCCAGGGTGTCCGGGTCGGCGAACCGCTCGGGGTCCCGGTCGGCGGCCGCGAGGACCACCAGCACCGGATCGCCCGCCGCGATCCGCTGACCGCCCAGGGTCACGGGCTCGGTGGCGAACCGCCAGGTGGCCAGCTCCACGGGGCCGTCGTAGCGGAGCAGCTCCTCCACGCCGGTGGCCAGCAGCCCGCTCTCGCCGGCCGCGAGGGAGAGCTGGAGGCGCTCGCGCTGCTCCGGGTTCATGAAGAGGGAGTGGACGCCGTTGCCGATCAGATTGACCGTGGTCTCGAAACCGGCGAAGAGCAGGATGAAGGCCATCGCGGTGGCCTCGGCCTCCGTCAGGTGGTCCCCGTGGTCGCTGGCCCGGATCAGATCGGAGATCAGGTCGTCGCCGAGGTCGTCGCGCTTGCGGTGGATGAGCTCGCCGAGGTAGGTCCGCATCTGCTTGACCGACCGGGCCACTCCGCCGCGGGGGCCGCCGCCGTGCCGGATCATCATTCCCGCCCAGTCGCGGAAGTCGTCCTGGTCCTCGCGCGGTACGCCGAGCATCTCGCAGATGGCGTAGATGGGGAGCGGAAAGGCGAACTCGTGGATGAGGTCCGCCTCCCCCTTCTCACAGAAGCCGTCGATGAGGTGGTCGGTCAGCTCCTGCACCCTCGGGGTGAACTCGGCGACCCGGCGCGGGGTGAACGCCTTCGACACCAGCCGCCGCAGCCGGGTGTGGTCCGGCGGGTCGATGTTGAGCAGGTGCGTCATCAGCTCCGCCTTGCGCTCCCCCGGGATCCCGGTCCTGCCCTTGGCGTGCGCCGACCCCTCGTGGTGGGCCGGGTTCTTGCTGAGCCGCTGGTCGGCGAGGGCCTGGCGGGCATCGGCGTACCGGGTGACCAGCCAGGCCTCGACCCCGCTGGGGAGCCGGGTGCGGTGCACGGGCGAGTGCTCGCGCAGCCAGGCGTACGCCGGGTACGGGTCGGTCGCGAACTCCCAGTCGAACAGGGTCGGGCCGGATCCGTCGGCCGGAGGGCCGGCGGCGGACCCGTCCACGGAGTGGGCGGCGGCGGGCTCTTCTGGGGCTGCGGGGGTCTGCTCAGGCACCTGGAGACCGTATCCCGCCCGGCAGCCACCGCCCCGAATAGGGTGTTTGTCGCGGCTGTCCGTAGATCCGCCATCGCTTGACCTCACGTTCCCCGGCATTCCTACTTTCGGTTTTGTGGATGTGAGGATCTTGAAAAGCAGCTTCGAGGTGGTGGAGAGACGGGCCGAGCACGCGGTCAAGTTCTTCTACTCCCACCTCTTCTGGCACAACCCCGGAGTCCGTGAGCTCTTCCCGGCCTCCTTCGAAGACATGGAGCGGCAGCGGGACCGGCTCTTCGCCGCGCTCACCCATGTGATCGCCCACCTGGAGAACGACACGCTCGTCCCCTATCTACGCGACCTCGGCCGCGACCACCGGAAGTTCCTGGCGGGCCCCGAGCACTACGCGGCCGTGGGCACCAGCCTGATCGCGGCGCTCGCCGAGGCCTCCGGGTCCGCCTGGCACCCTCAGACGGAAAAGGCCTGGTCAGAGGCGTACCAGTTCATCGCCGACACGATGATGGCCGGAGCCCGCGCCAGCGAGGACCCGCCCTGGTGGGACGCGGAAGTCGTACGACACCTGCTGTACGGGCAGGACATCGCCGTCCTCACCCTCCGCCCGCACGCCCCCTTCCCCCATGTCCCGGGCCAGTACGCGAGCGTGAGCAGCGGCCGGGTCCCGACGACCTGGCGCACGTACTCCCTGGGGAACGCGCCCCGCCCCGACGGGACGGTCGACCTCCACGTCAGCCGGATCGAGGGCGGCCGGCTCAGCACCTCCCTGGTCCGCGAAGCGCTGCCCGGGGACGTGCTCAGGCTCGGGGCGGCCGGCGGGCAGCTGACGTTCCGCCGCGAGGACCGCCCGGTCAGCTTCATAGCCGCCGGCACCGGATGGGCCCCGATCCGCGCCATGCTGGAGGAGCTGGCGGACCGCCCTCCCGATCAGGACGTACGCCTCTTCGTGGTCGCGCGGGACGCCGCCCACCTCTACGACCGCCCGCTCATCGACCAGTGCGCGGCCGCCTTCGGCTGGCTGAGCGTCACCTACATCACCCCCGCCCCCGGGCAGCACCGCAACGAGGCCACCGGCCGGCTGGCCACCGCGCTCAGCAACCGCGGGCTCTGGCCCGACCAGGACGTCTACCTCAGCGGTCCGCCGCAGTTCATCGAGGAGACCGCGTACCTCCTGGAGGGGCTCGGCGCGCGGCCCGACCGGATCTTCTACGACTCCGTACCCGTCAGCGGCCAGGGCCAGGGCCAGGGCCAGGGGAACCGGCCGATGGGCTTCGGCGAGTGGTTCCTGAACCGCCCCGACCCGCACTGGCACAACCCGTCGGGCCGCGCGCCCCGGGAGTACTGAACGGCGGACCCCTCTTCCGCCGCGCCCGGGGGCTACTCGCCGACGCCCTCGGCGCCGCGGATCGCGTCCCGGTAGACCCGGGCCGCCGCGCGCAGCGCGGTCTCGGGGTCGGTGCCCGCCGCCTCGGCGCGCGCCGCCAGCTCCAGCAGCTCGTACCCGACGCCCTCGCCGCGCGGGAGCTCCACGGCCATCCCGCCCGCCCTGACCCGGCCGGCGAGTTTGGCCGCGAGCGCGAGAGCGGGCTGACCGACCGGAATCCCGTCGGTCACCGACTCCCGCCGCTTCTCCACCTGCTTGGTGCGCTGCCAGTGGGCGTTCACGTCCTCCGGGGTCTGTGCCGTGGCGTCGCCGAAGACGTGCGGGTGCCGGTGGATCAGCTTCTCGACGAGGGCCCCGGCCACGTCGTCGATGGAGAACGGCTCGTCCTCCTCGCCGGGGCCGCCCTCCTCCGCGATGCGCGCGTGGAAGACCACCTGGAGCAGGACGTCCCCGAGCTCCTCGCGCAGCTCCTCGCGGTCCCCGTCCTCGATGGCCTCGACCAGCTCGTACGCCTCTTCGATGGCGTACTTCACCAGCCCCTCGTGCGTCTGCTCCGAGGTCCACGGGCATTCGCGCCGGACCCGGTCCATCACCTGGACGAGGTCGAGCAGGCGCGCGCCCGGCAGATCGTAGGAGCCCGGCAGCAGCTCCAGGTCCGGTACGGCCACCCGGCCGGACCCGGCGAAGCGGGACAGGCCGTCGGTGAGCCGCCGGTCGCCCTCGCCGCTCAGGAGCACGACGACCGTGCGCCCGCCGGCACACTCCTCGATCAGCGCCTGCGCGTCCGGGGACTCCAGCGCCACCTCCACACCAGCCTCGCGCAGGTACGGCAGCTGCGCGTGGCCCGGGTCGGCGCACAGCACCCGGTCCGCGGCGTGCAGGGTCCGCCAGGCCGGCCAGGACAGCACGCCGGGGGCGACCCGGTGGCTGGTGGTCAGCAGCACGATGCGGCCGGTGGGCTCGGAGGGCTCGGAGGGTACGTCGTCAGTCACCCTCCGAACCTACCTCCGGGCGGCCCGCTCAGGCCCCGGCGGGGGGCTGCTCGGGCCGGGTGACCTGGGTGATCCAGGGGGTCTCGGACTCGCCGAGGGTGACCCGCTGGGGGTCCCAGACGCCGTAGCGCGGGTTGACCTGGATGCCGAGCTTCGACGCCGCCTTCGAGGCGGGCTCGGCGAGCTTGCCCTCGCCGTACTTGGCGTTGAGCTTGCTGAAGAGCACCTGGTCGCGGACCCAGCGGTCGATCTGGTCGGGGGCGATGGCGGCCTTCTGCAGGATCGCCTCCTCGAAGGCCTCGGCCCCGCGGTTGTTCTGGTCGTAGGACTTGCGCTCGTCCTCCAGCTCCTTGGGGGTGAGCGTGATGCCCGCGTCCTTCGCCATCCGGTCGAGGATGCGGCTCTGGAGCATCGTGCTGAGCTTGACCCGGTCCAGCTGCGGGACGGCCGCGATCAGCTCGGCGGAGTGTTCGGAACGGTTCTGCGCGGAGCGGACGTCGTTCACCTGGGCCTGGAGCGCGGAGGTGGTGATCCGTTCGCCGCCGATCACGGCCGCGGTGCCGGGGCGGGCTTCGCCCGAGCACGCGGACAGCAGAGGGGCCGCCAGGAGCAGGGCGGCGGAGACGGAGAGCGCTGTGCGACGGTGCAAAGGAGCCTCCAGGGCCGGGAGATTGTGCTTCGGTGCACAAGGGCCGTGCGGTGATCGATGTTATGCAGTCGAGGTGGCCGGAGCCACCTGTTCGACCAACGATTCCGGGGGTGTTGGGGTTCGCGTTCACCCGGTGGCCACCCTTCGGTCCACCGGCACTGCCAAGGTCGGGCCACCATGCCGACTCCGCACCGCTCCCCGCGCCGCCCGAGCCTGCTCGGCTCGGCGCTCGCCGCCCTGATCACGACGGTGGCCGTGTGCGCCGGAGACGCGGTCGCGCGCGTCTTCCCGTACGGGCCCCGCCACCGCAGCATCAACGACCTCGGCAATCAGTTCGTGCCCTTCCACGCGCACCTGTGGGACCTGCTGCACGGGCGCGCCGCGGGCGGACTGCTGCTGAACTGGCAGTCCGGGTACGGAAGCAGCTTCCTGCCCGATTTCGGGACGTACCTGACCAGTCCGTTCGCGGTGCTGGTGGGGGTCTTCCCGCGGCAGGACGTGGACCTCGCGGTGTACGTGGTCACCGTGCTCAAGACGGCGGCCGCGGCGGCGGCGATGGCCTGGCTGCTGCGCACCCAGCGGCGCGGTCCGGCGTGGGCGGCGGGGCTGCTCGGGGCCTCGTACGCGCTGTGCGGCTGGTCGGTGATCGAGGCCTCGTACAACCCGATGTGGCTGGACGGGCTGATCGCCTTCCCGCTCCTGTGTCTGACGGGTGAATGGGCGCTGCGCTCGCGCCGCCCGGCGGCCGCCTCGGTGGTCGTGGCGCTCTGCTGGACGGCGAACTTCTACACCGCCTACATGGCGACGCTGGGCGCGGCCCTGGTGCTGCTGGTGCGGGTGCTGCTCGCCCGGGAGGGCGCGGGCCCGCGCGTACGGGTCCTCGCGCGGGCGGCACTGACCACGGTGCTGGGCATCGCCCTGTCGGCGCCGGTCCTGGTCCCCCTCTTCCTCAGCTCGAAGCAGGCCTACCCGGGGTGGTTCAAGCCGTTCCGGCCGGTGGGGACCGAGGACCTGCTGGCCCGGCTGCTGCCCGCCACCTACTCCTTCTCCACCCCCGCCCTCTTCATCGGCACCGGGACCCTGCTGCTGGTGGCGGCCCTGCCCTTCCACCGGGCGGTGGCGGGGCGGGCCCGGCTCGCCTGGGCGGGGCTCGTCCTGCTGGTGCTGCTGTCCTTCCAGTGGATGCCGACGCACCTGGCCTGGCACCTCTTCGCGACGCCGAACGGCAGCCCGTACCGGCAGACCTTCGTGCTGGCCGGGATCGTCGTGATCGCCGCCTGGGCGGGACTGTCGGCCGGCCTGCCGGGGCCCCGGGCACTGGCGGGCGGCGCGGGCGTGCTGGCGGCCGTGGCGCTCGCGGCGAGCGGGAGCGGGCTGGCGACGGCCTGGGGCCTGGCCCTGTTCGGCGGCGGCCTGGCCCTGGCGGCCGCGGCCTGGTGGGCGCTGCGCCACCGGCGCCTCGCGCTCCCGGCGGCGGGCGTGCTGGCGCTGGTCCTGCTGGCCCAGGCCGCGGCGACGACCGCGTACGGGGAGAAGGGCAAGCTGGCGGGCCTGGACGACTATCCGGTGTGGGGCCGGGCCCACACGGCGCGGGCCGGGGCGCTGGCGGCCGCCGAGGGCTGGCCCGCGTACCGCACGGACGCCGGGCGTCCGGCACTGACCGGCAACGACCCGATGCTGCTGGGCGGGGAGGGCGGCGCGTACTACAGCAGCCACACCCCGGACCTGTTCACCCGGACCATGGTGGCCCTCGGGGCGGGCTGGACCTCGCGCGGCCGCAACGTGCAGAGCCTGGACAACCCGGTGACGGACGCCGTCTTCGCCGTCGGCGCGCGGCTGCGGCCGGACGGCACGATCGCCCGCGCCGAGGTCCCGCCGCTGGTCACCACCCGCCCGCCGGGCCCCGAGCCCGTCTTCGGCGACTCGCCCTTCGCCAACCAGGAACTCCTGCTGGGCGCCCGGGTCTACGAGGATCCGCTCTCCCCCGGTGTCTGCCGGGCGGGTACGGAGGCCTTCCTGTGGGCCCCGCAGTACAACGCGACGGCCCGCCTCGCGGACGGACCGGCCTTCCGGCTCAACGCCAACCCACCGCGCAACCGGGCCGCCCTGCAGCCCATGGGCGTCTCGCACGGCCCGGCCTCAGAGCTGGTCTTCGAGCAGGCCGCCCCGGCGCAGTGGCAGTTGTCCTGTCTGGACCGCCCCCGGCTGACCGCGGCGGTCGCCCGGCTGCGCGCCACGGCGGCGCTCTCCGTGCGGGCCGGCTCCTCGGGCGTGCGCGCCGTGCTCCCGGCGGGCAGCACGGGCACGGCGGTGCTCTCCGCCCCCGCCATCGCGGGATGGAGCTGCAACGGCCGCCCGGCCGCCAGCCACCTGGGTCTGGTCGCGATCCCCCTGGACGGTCACACCACCACCGTGACCTGCACCTTCCGCCCGCCGGGACTCGCCCCGGGCCTCGCGGCCGCGGGGGCGGCCCTGCTGGTGATCCTGGCGTTCCCGGCCCTGCTGCGGACGGGCCGGCGGGGCGCTGCGGGTACCGCGCGGATTGCGGGTACTTCGGGTACTGCGCCTACTACTTGACCGGGCCCAGGCAGAGGACGACCTCCGCTCCCCGAGGAGATGCCCAGTCGTGATCCGGACAGCGTCAGCGCACCTGTCCCAGCCACTGGAGGGTGCGCCGGACCTCCGCGGAGAAGGGGTGCGCGGGGCCGTGCAGGCGTTCCGCGTCGAAGAGGAGGCGGGCCAGGGTGTCGTGGGCCGCCGGGCGGTCGCCGAGGGAGAGCAGCAAATGGGCTATCCGGCGGCGGACCTCCAGGGGCAGTCCCGGGTCCGGGTTCGCGTAGTGGTTCTCGAAGAGCGGCAGCAGCGCGCGGTACTCGGCGAGCGCGGCCGCCGGTTCGCCGAGCTGCTCCAGGCACTGGGCCGCGTCGTAGCGGAAGCGCAGGGAGCTCGGATCGCCGGCCGGGAACTCCTCGGCGAGCCGGCGCAGTTCGGGCAGGGCCCGGCGGTACTGGCCGTCGTCCATCAGCGTGGCCGCGTACTGCTTGCGCAGGGAGCGGACCACCGGCGAGTGTTCGCCGTGCTGCTCGGCCGCGGCCGGGAGGATGCCCCCGAGGATGTCCACGGCCTGGGTGAGCATGCCCTGGTCCAGGAGCTTCTTCGCCTCCTCGACGGCCGCCGGGACGTCCGGCCTCGGCGGCGCGGGCGGGGTGGCGGGCCGGGGCGGGATCACGGTGGCCCGGTCGGGCCAGGGGGCCTGCGGGCGCAGGAAGGGCCGGGTCGGGTCGAGCGGTCCGGTGGGGGCGCCCGAGCCGTGGTGGGGCAGCAGCGGCGCGAGGGCCGCGTACACCGCCTGCGCGGAGGCCGGCCGGTCCTGCGGGTCCTTCGCCAGGAGCCGCAGGAGTACGGCTTCCAGCTGCTGCGGGACCTCGGGGCGCAGCTGGCGCACCGGGAGCGGGGGCTCGTACAGGTGGCGGTGGAGCACCCCGAGCGCCGTGGATCCGGCGAAGGGGACGTTGCCGGAGAGGAGCTCGTACAGCACGACGCCGAGCGCGTACAGATCGGTGTGCGGGCCGACGGCCCCGCCCATGGCCTGTTCGGGCGCCATGTACGCGGGGCTGCCGATCGGCGAACCGGTGCTGGTGAGGCGGGTGGTGTCGGTGTCCATCACCGAGGCGACGCCGAGGTCCAGGACCAGCACGGTCCCGTCGGGGCGGACCATCACGTTGCGCGGCTTCAGGTCGCGGTGCACGATCGGCACCGCGTGGACGGCCGACAGCACCGAGCACAGCTGCGCGATCACCGAGACCGCCCACGGCCACGGGTACGGATCGTGCTCGGCGAGGTGGTCGGCGAGGTCGGCGCCCTCGACGTACTGCATGACGAGGTAGAGCTCGTCGCCGTCGTTGCCCGCGTCGTGCACGGTGACCAGCCCGGGGTGGTCCACCTGCGCCGTGACCCGGCATTCGCGCACGAAGCGGCGGCGCAGCTCGTCGGCGACGGAGCCGGGGCCGGCCACCTTGTCGGGGCGCAGCAGTTTGACCGCGACGCGGCGGTCCAGGCGCCGGTCGTACGCCGTCCAGACCTGGCCCATGCCGCCCTGGCCCAGGATGGTGGCGAGCTGGTAGCGGTCCCCGATGAGCCGGTCCGTCACGGGCGGGGGCCCTCGTTGTGGGGCGGCTGCTGCCGGCGCAGGAGCTCGCTGAGCTCGTCGAGTTCGGCGCGGACCTGCCCGATGCGCGGCGGCGCTGCCGGGGCGGCCCCGGGCTCCGGGGCCTGCTGCGGGGCGGGCTGCTGCGGCTGCTGCTGCGGCTGCGGGACGGGCTGCGAGGTCTGCTGGGCCTGCGGGTACCCGTAGGAGGGCTGGGGCGGCAGGTACGGGGCGGCGGGCGGCGGGTACCACCCGGCGGCGGGTACGGCCTTGTGCGCCTCGTAGTGCCGGATGTCGGCGACGAGGTAGTACGCGCACACCGCGAAGCCGGTCAGGATCGTGCCGAACGCCCCGGTGTTGCCCTGCCAGCCGCTCGTGTCGGGTGTCGGGTCGGCGCCGATCAGCGCCACCCAGAAGACCTCGAGCCCGCCGGTCGCCGCCAGCAGCCCCCAGTCCCGGGGTTTGCGGGTGACCAGCGCGAGCCGCAGCATCGTCCCCCAGGCGAGGAACCCGCAGCTCAGGAAGGGCAGCAGCGTGAACAGCACGCGGAGCGCCACCACGCCCCCGGTGCTGGGCTGGTGTCCGTGGGGCGGCGGTGTGCCGGGGCCGTGCATCGCTGCTCCTGACGGGCCGTGCGGAGGAAGGTTCGGGTCCTGAGCGTATACAGCGTTTCCGGCCGGGAGTGAGGGGATGCGCCCAACCGTTGCACGGTCGCAGCCCGGCGGGCGGACCCGCGCGGTGCGCGGGCTCATTCCGGGCGGACCGTACCGTCCGACAGACCGTCGTACAGCCCCTGTACGAGCTGCTCCCCCAGCCGGGCGGCCAGCCGCAGGGCGTCCTCGAACTCGGCGAGCGCCCGGAACCGCGCCCCGTAGACCTCCTGCTCGGCCAGGGGCAGCCGGGGCAGTTCGAGGCGGCGCACGTCGAGCCTCGCCGTGCTGAAGGCGTGGCTGCTGGCGCGGCGGTTGTTGGCGGTGGCGCGCAGGAATCCGGCGAGGAACCAGGGGTCCAGCGCGGCCGGGTCGGCGCGCAGCAGCTGCAGCCCCCGGCCGGGAACCGCGCCCGCGGTGGCCGCGTCGATCACCCGGGCGGTGCCCGCACCGCCGGTGACGGGCACGACCACGTCGCCGGGCTCGGTGAGCAGCGGTTCGTCCGCGGCGGCGGCCAGGATCCCCGAAGGCCCCGTCCCGGCGCTGACGTCGTACTCGGTCAGGACGGGGGCCCGGCCCGCGCCGCTGCCGGTGCCCGCGTGCAGCAGCAGGGCCCCGGCGCGCACGAGTTCGCCGACGGTGGTCGGCGCCGGGCGGGGCCGCGGGGCGGCCGCCGGGTCGGTGGGGCCGGCGGAGTCGGCAGAGTCGGCAGGTGAGGCGGCGGACCCGGAGGGCCCGGCGGGCCGGTCCGCGGAACCGGCGGCCGGGGCCGGGGCCGGGGCCGGGGCCGGGGCCGGGGCCGGGGTCTGCGGGGTGAGCCGGGCCGCGCGGGTCAGCGTCGCGTCGAGCCGGTCCCGTACGGCGGCCAGCTCGGCCACGCCGCCGCCCGCGGCGGGCGGCGGCAGGTGGCGGGCCGGGGTCAGGTCCACGTCGTCGTCGAGCAGGTCCACGAGGGGTACGACGCGGCGCACGCCCGGGACATCCGGGGCCGCGCCGCCGCGTTCGTACGCCGTCCAGGCCTCCTCCACCGCGCCGTGCACGGCGGCCCACCCGGCCCGGCCCTGCCCCTCGGCGCCGAGCGCGGCCGCGTCCACGAGGAGCAGTCCGGAGGCGGGCGCCGCCTGCGGGGCGGGCCTGCGCAGCACCCACAGGTGGAGCGGGATCCCGTAGGGCGGCGCCGCGCCGGCCGGGAGGGCGACGACGGCCCGCAGCGCGCCCCGGCGCAGCAGGTCGGCCCGGATGCGGCGGCCGGAGCGGCGGGCGGCCGCGGCGGGCGGCATCAGCAGTACGGCGGTGCCGCCCTCGCGCAGGTGGGCCAGGGCGTGCTGGACCCAGGCGAGTTCGGATTCGGCGCGGGCCGGCAGGCCGTACTCCCAGCGCGGGTCGTAGGCCAGTTCCCCGTGCCCCCAGTTGCGTTCGTTGAACGGCGGGTGGCAGAGCACGGCGTCGACCCGCTCGGCGCCGGGGGGCGGGAAGGCGTCCGCGCGCAGGCTGTCGGCGGCGGCCGCGCGGACCTGGGCGTCCGCGTGCAGGGCGAGGCGCAGGGCGGCGAGGGAGGCGAGCTCGGGCGAACTGTCCTGCGCGTAGCGGACGGTGGCTCCGGGGACCGCCCTCAGCAGGGTGCCGGCGCCGCAGGCCGGGTCCAGGACGGCCTGGACCCCGGGTCCGGCGAGGGCGGCCATGAGGGTGGCGACCCGGTCCGGAGTGGGCGCGTACTGGCGGGGGTTGGCTTCGAGGTGGCGGCCGAGGAGGAACTCGAAGGCGCCGCGGGTCCCGAGCTCGGCGGCGAGTTCGGCGGTGGCCCGCAGGAAGGGCATCGCGGCGGCCTGCGGGGCGGCGGCGCCGAGCGGGTGCGCGGGGCCGAGCCGCAGGGTGAGGACCCGGTCGAGGGCGGGCCCCAGCAGGGCGGCCATCCGCTCGTCGGAGACGGCCGCGGCCTCCAGCCACTCCCGGGGCCGCTCGCGTACGAGGAGCAGCGCGCTCCCGGCCGTGACGAGCGCGGCCACGGAGCCGCCGGGGTGGGCGGCGGCGTACCGCCAGACGCGTTCGCGCAGCGGCACCTCGGCGAGCTTGCCCTGGACCCGGAGCCAGTCGGTGACGGCCGGGAGGGCGAAGGAGGGGCTCGTCTCCGTACCCCCGACGGGCGGGGGGAAATCGGCATGGCGGCGGCGCCAGTTGCTCACGGCGGCGCGTCCGACTCGGGCGAGCCGGGCGATCTCCGCGGCGGTGACTTCTGGGGCGGGCGTCGGCTCCGGCATGGCGTGAGTGTAGCGGCCGAGGAGGCGAGAGACCGATTCACAGCGTGAATTCACGGATCCAAGACAATCCCGTTGACTCGGTTCACACGCTCCCGCGATTTCGGGACGTTACGACCCTCCGGCGGGCGAACCACGGGAAACGCGCGTACCGTCGCAAGCGGGATTACGGAAGGAGCCCAAAACATGGGGATCTTTGACAGGTTCAGGGACCAGGCCAAGGACAAGGCCAAGGACATCTCCGACAACGTCGAGGCCGAGGTCAACGAGAAGACCGGCAACAAGTACGCCGACACCGTAGACAAGGCCCAGCAAACGATGGAGCAACAGCTCGGCATCGACGACGACCCCAAGAAGTAACCCCGCGCGGTATCGCGAACGGCCGCGGCCGGGGACCGTGAAGGTCCCCCGCCGCGGCCGTCGCCACGTCCCGGGGGCGGGGCGTCGCCACGACCGCCCCGCACCCCCTACGGGGTCAAGAGCCGAGGATCGTGGCGAGGAACTCCCCGGTCCAGCCCAGCAGTTCCCGCCCGACCAGCGGCTTCCCGCCGACCCTGGCCGTCTTCGGCCGCGGGATCAGCACCTGCGAGGCGGCCGGCTTGAGCACGGCCCCCGGGTAGAGGCGCTTGAGCCGCAGCTCCTGCGATTCGCGCAACTCCACCGGCCCGAAGCGGATGTTGGGTCCCTGGAGGGTGATGTCACCGACCCCGCAGGCGCGGGCGAGCATCCGCAGTCCGGCCACCAGCAGCAGGTTCTCCACCGGCTCCGGCAGCTTGCCGTAGCGGTCGGTGAGCTCCTCGCGGACGGCCTTGACGTCCTCCTCGGAATTGGCCGACGCGATGGACCGGTACGCCTGGAGGCGCAGCCGCTCGCCCGGCGCGTAGTCGTGCGGGACGTGCGCGTCGACCGGCAGCTCGATCTTGACCTCCAGCGGCGGCTCCTCCTCCACGCCTCCGTCGACGGCGGACCGGTAGTCGGCCACGGCCTCGCCGACCATGCGGATGTAGAGGTCGAAGCCGACGCCCGCGATGTGACCGGACTGCTCACCGCCGAGCAGGTTGCCCGCGCCGCGGATCTCCAGGTCCTTCATCGCCACGTACATGCCCGCACCCATCTCGGTGTGCTGGGCGATCGTCGCGAGCCGCTCGTGCGCGGTCTCGGTCAGCGGCTTCTCCGGCGGGTAGAGGAAGTACGCGTACCCGCGCTCACGGCCACGGCCCACCCGGCCGCGCAGCTGGTGGAGCTGGGAGAGGCCGAAGTTGTCGCCGCGCTCGACGATGAGGGTGTTGGCGTTGGAGATGTCGATGCCGGACTCGACGATCGTCGTCGAGACCAGGACGTCGAACTTCTTCTCCCAGAAGTCCACCACGACCTGCTCCAGGGCCTGTTCCGACATCTGCCCGTGCGCCGTCGCGATGCGCGCCTCGGGCACGATCTCGCGGAGCTTGGCGGCCGCCCGGTCGATGGACTCGACCCGGTTGTGGATGTAGAAGCACTGGCCCTCGCGGAGCAGCTCGCGGCGGATCGCGGCGCCGATCTGCTTCTCCTCGTAGGGGCCGACGAAGGTCAGGACCGGGTGGCGCTCCTCCGGCGGGGTGGTGATCGTGGACATCTCGCGGATGCCGGTGACCGCCATCTCCAGGGTGCGCGGGATCGGGGTCGCGGACATCGTCAGCACGTCGACGTTGGCGCGCAGCTTCTTCAGCTGCTCCTTGTGCTCGACGCCGAACCGCTGCTCCTCGTCGACGATGACCAGGCCCAGGTCCTTGAACCTGGTCTCCTGCGAGAACAGCCGGTGCGTGCCGATGACGATGTCGACCGAGCCCTCGCGCAGCCCCTCCAGGGTCGCCTTGGACTCGGAATCGCTCTGGAAGCGGGACAGCGCCTTCACCTTGACCGGGAACTGCGCGTACCGCTCGGAGAAGGTCCCGAAGTGCTGCTGCACCAGCAGCGTGGTGGGGACGAGTACGGCCACCTGCTTGCCGTCCTGCACCGCCTTGAAGGCGGCGCGGACCGCGATCTCGGTCTTTCCGTAGCCGACGTCCCCGCAGATCAGGCGGTCCATGGGGACGGACTTCTCCATGTCCTCCTTGACCTCGGCGATGGTGGTGAGCTGGTCGGGCGTCTCCGCGTACGGGAAGGCGTCCTCCAGCTCGCGCTGCCAGGGGGTGTCGGGGCCGAAGGTGTGGCCGGGCGCGGCCATGCGGGCGCTGTAGAGCCTGATCAGGTCGGCGGCGATCTCCTTGACCGCCTTCTTCGCGCGCGCCTTGGTCTTGGTCCAGTCGGCGCCGCCGAGCCGGTGCAGGGTCGGGGCCTCGCCGCCGACGTACTTGGTGACCTGCTCCAGCTGGTCGGTGGGGATGTAGAGCCGGTCGCCGGGCTGACCGCGCTTGGCCGGGGCGTACTCGACGAGGAGGTACTCGCGGGTGGCGCCCTGCACGGTGCGCTGCACCATCTCGATGTACCGGCCGACACCGTGCTGCTCGTGGACGATGTAGTCGCCGACCTCCAGGGTGAGGGGGTCGATCGTCTTGCGGCGCCGGGTGGGCATCCGGCCCAGGTCCTTGCTGGCGGTGCGCTGGCCGGTCAGATCGGTCTCGGTGAGCACGGCGAGCTTGAGCACCGGGTCCACGAAGCCGTTGTCCAGGGAGCCGCACGAGACGTGGACCAGCGAGGGCTCCAGCGCGGAGACATCGGCCTCCAGGCGGGCCGCGATGCCCTCGCCGCCGAGCACCTCGACGGTACGGGCGGCCGGGCCGTGGCCCTCGGTGAGGTAGACGGTGCGCCAGCCGTCGGAGATCCAGGCCTTGGTGTCGGCGAGCGCCCGGGCGGTGTCGCCGCGGTAGGCCTCGGGGGCGTGCATGCCGAGGGTGAGGCTGTCGCGGCCCACGGCTGCGTCCTCGTCGGCGGCGAAGGGGGAGACCGACCACCACATCATGCCGAGCTCGCGCGCGTGCTCCCGTACGTCCGCGATCCCGCGCAGCGAGGCCGCACCGACGTCGATGGGGGCCTCGCCGCCGCCCGCGGTGGCCGCCCAGGAGGCCATCAGGAACTCCTGCGAGGTCGCCACCAGGTCGGAGGCCCGGGTGCGCACCCGCTCCGGATCGCACACGACGGCCATCGCGCCGGCGGGCAGTACGTCGATCAGCAGCTCCATGTCGTCGACCAGGACCGGGGCGAGGGACTCCATGCCCTCGACCGCGATCCCCTCGGCGATCTTGTTCAGCAGCTCGCCGAGCTCGGGGTGCAGCTCGGCGAGGGCCGCGGCGCGCTCGCGCACCTCGTCGGTGAGCAGCAGCTCGCGGCAGGGCGGGGCCCACAGACCGTGCTCGGCGATCTCCAGGGAGCGCTGGTCGGCGACCTTGAAGTAGCGGATCTCCTCGACCTCGTCGCCCCAGAACTCCACGCGCAGCGGGTGCTCCTCGGTGGGCGGGAACACGTCGAGGATGCCGCCGCGCACGGCGAACTCCCCGCGCTTCTCCACCAGCTCGACCCGGGCGTACGCGGCCGCGGCGAGCGCGTGCGTCACCTCGCCGAGGTCCACGCTGGCGCCCTGGCGCAGGCTCACCGGGACCAGCTCCCCGAGGCCCTTGACCTGCGGCTGGAGCACGGACCGGATCGGCGCGACGACCACGGACACCGGGCCCGCCGCCGGGTCGTCCTTGCTCGGGTGCGCGAGGCGGCGCAGTACGGCGATCCGGCGGCCCACGGTGTCGCTGCGCGGGCTCAGGCGCTCGTGCGGCAGCGTCTCCCAGGACGGGTACTCCGCCACCTCGTCCGGCGGCAGGAGGGAGCGCAGGGCCGCGGCCAGGTCCTCGGCCTCCCGCCCGGTGGCGGTGACGGCGAGCACGGTCCGGCCGGTACGGGAGGCCAGCGCGGCGATCGCGAAGGGCCGCGCGGCGGCCGGGCCGACGAGGTCCACGTGCATGCGGTTGCCGTCCCCGGCCGCGGTGACCGCCTCGGTGAGTGCGGGGTCCCGGGTGACGGCGTCGAGCAGTCCGTGCAGGCTCATGAAGGCGGCTTTCCATCCGGTGAGGTGCGGTTGAGATGCCGTGGGGCGGCAACGCGAAGGGCCCGACACGTCTCACGGGCCGGGGGCTCCCACCCTACGACGCGGGACCGACAGGCGCGCGGGAGATCGGCGGCGCCGGGGACCCCCCGGCGCGCTCCGGGACCCGGCGGGCCGTCGTGGGCCCGGAAACGCCGACCGGCCCCGGTCCGCCCGAAGGGGTGGACCGGGGCCGGGGCGTTCCCCCGTACGACCGACCGGCGACTACTCGCTGGCGATCGCGTTCAGGATGTTCATCCGGCCCGCCCGGAAGGCCGGGAAGAGCGCGGCCAACAGGCCGACCAGGGCCGATCCGGCGAAGACTCCGAGGATCGTCGCCCACGGGATCTCGAGGATCTTCATGCCCTCCAGCGCGAGGAGCTGGTGGGCGGTGGCGCCCCAGCCCATGCCCAGGCCCAGGCCCAGCAGGGCGCCGAAGAGGGCGATGACCACCGACTCCAGCCGGATCATGCGGCGCAGCTGGCGGCGGGAGAGACCGATGGCGCGCATCAGGCCGATCTCACGGGTCCGCTCGACCACCGAGAGGGCCAGGGTGTTCACGACGCCCAGGATCGCGACGATGATCGCGAGTGCCAGCAGGGCGTAGACCACGTTCAGCAGCTGGCCGACCTGGTCCTTCAGGGCCTGCTTGTAGTCCGTCTGGTTGAGCACCTGGTACTGCGGGTACTCGGCGAGCGTCGACTTGACCGCCGCGTACGCGGCGTCGTCCTGGCCGTCCTTCGCGGTGGCCAGCAGCATGAAGGGCCGGGGCATCTTGTCGGCCGGCAGGTTCGCCGCGGCGGTGGCGGTGCTGACGTACTTCATGCCCTTGTCGAGGTTGCCCTCGTCGCTGGTGATCGCCGCGACCTTGAGCTTGGTGGTGCTGCCGCCGGTGAAGGCGACCGTCAGCTCGTCACCGAGCTTCACCTGGTGCTTGCCGGCCCACTCGGAGCCCACCGACATCGCGCCCGGTCCGTACGCCGCCGCGTGCTCGCCGGCGATCATCTTGCGGCGGATGTCCTTGGCGTACGTCGGGTCCTGGACGCCGAGCCCGGACAGCTCGGAGCTGCCGTCGGGAGCGGTGATCTTGGCATCCACCTCCCGGTACGCCGTGACGTGGGCCAGGCCCTGGGTCCTGCGCAGCGCCTCCTCGGCCTGGGGGACGACCGGCTGGCCGGTCTGGGACTGGACGATGAAGTCGGCGCCGACCGACTTGTCGAGCTCGTCGGTGGCGGAGGCCACCATCGAGGAGCCGACCACCGAAAGGCAGGCGACCAGCGCGAGGCCGATCATCAGCGCGGCGGCGGTGGCGCCGGTGCGGCGCGGGTTGCGCAGCGCGTTGCGCTCGGCGAGGCGGCCTATGGAGCCGAAGGGTCGCAGCACCGGGGCGGACAGTGCCCGGACCACGACACCTGCGAGGAGCGGGCCGATCACGATGAAGCCGATGAGGGTGAACAGGACGCCCAGACCGAGCCACTGGGCTCCGGTGCCGGCCGTGTCCGCGGTGGAGGCGAGGTACAGGGCCGCGGCGCCGATGCCGGTGAGGGCCAGACCGATGGCGGCACGGATCCGGCCGGCCTTCTTGTCGCCGGGGGTGCCGACCTCGCGCAGGGCGGCCATCGGGGAGACCTTGCCGGCCCGCCGGGCCGGTATGTAGGCGGAGACCACGGTGACGAGGATGCCGAGGACCATGCCGGCCACCGGGGTGGTCCAGGCGATCGTCAGGTCGTCGGTGGACAGGCTCATGCCCAGCTGGCCCATGAGCTTCATCAGGCCGACGGCCAGGCCGATGCCCGCGCCGACGCCGAGGGCCGAGCCGACGACCCCCAGCAGGAAGGCCTCGATGACCACCGATTTGAGGACCTGTCCGCTGTCGGCGCCGATGGCGCGCATCAGACCGATCTCACGGGTGCGCTGGGCGACCAGCATCGAGAAGGTGTTGAAGATCAGGAAGATGCCGACGAGGAAGGCGATCGCGGCGAAGCCGAGCATCACCCACTTCATGATGTCCAGGAAGGACATGTCCTTGCGGTTGGCGTCCGCCGCTTCCTTGGCGGTCTGCAGCTGGTAGGTGTCCGCGCCGACGGCGGCGGCGACGTCCTGCTTCAGCTGGGTGTCGCTGACCCCGTCCTTGGCGGTGACGTTGAGGTGCGAGAAGACGTCCGGGGCGCCGAGCAGCTTCTGCTGCGCGGTGGCGGTGTCGAAGTAGACGACCGTCGCACCCGGGTTGGTCACGGTGAAGGCGGCGATGCCGCTGATCTTGGAGCGGATGTCGCCGGTGACGGCGATGGTGCGGATGTCGTCACCGAGCTTGAGGTGGTGCTTCTTCGCGGTGTCGCCGTCGATCATCACCTCGGTGGGGCCGCGCGGGGCCTGGCCCTCGATGATCTTCATCGACTTCAGCTCGTTCTCGGTCCAGTTGCCCGCGAAGGTCGGGGCGCCGGTGGTCGAGCCGAGGTTCTCGTTCTTGGCGTTGACGACGGTGACGGCCATCGAGGCGACGCCGCCCTCGACGGACTTCACGCCCTGCGCCTTCTTCACCTGCTCGACCACCGAGGCGGCCAGCGTCTGCGGCTTGCCGGTGTCCGGGGTCTCCCCGCTGGTCTCGACCTTCTTCGGGGTGACCGTGACATTGGAGTTGGTGACGGCGAAGAGCTTGTCGAAGGTGGTGTTCATGGTGTCGGTGAACACCAGGGTGCCGCAGACGAAGGCGACGGAGAGCATGACGGCCACGGCGGAGAGCGCCATCCGGCCCTTGTGCGCGAAGAAGTTGCGCCGCGCGGTCTTCATGACGGTCATGAGGTCCGCCCGCGCGCGTCGAAGTCCTTCATGCGGTCCAGGACCTGGTCGGCGGTGGGCGTGTGCATCTCGTCCACGATCCGGCCGTCGGCGAGGAAGATGACGCGGTCGGCGTAGGAAGCGGCGACCGGGTCGTGGGTGACCATGACGATGGTCTGGCCCAGCTCGGTCACCGAGCGGCGCAGGAAGCCGAGCACTTCGGCCCCGGCCCGGGAGTCGAGGTTTCCGGTGGGCTCGTCGCCGAAGATGATCTGGGGGCGGGAGGCCAGGGCGCGGGCGACGGCCACGCGCTGCTGCTGACCGCCGGAGAGCTCGGTCGGCCGGTGCTTGAGGCGGCCGGCCAGACCCACGGTCTCCACGACCCGGTTCAGCCACTCGGTGTCGGGCTTGCGGCCGGCGATGTCCATGGGGAGCGTGATGTTCTCCAGGGCGTTGAGCGTCGGCAGCAGGTTGAACGCCTGGAAGATGAATCCGATCCGGTCCCGGCGCAGCTGCGTGAGCTTCTTGTCCTTGAGGCCGGTGATCTCGGTGTCGTCCAGGAAGATCTCACCGCTCGTCACCGTGTCCAGCCCGGCCAGGCAGTGCATCAGCGTGGACTTGCCGGAGCCCGAGGGGCCCATGATCGCGGTGAACTGGCCGCGCTGGATGTCCACGTCCACCGAGTCGAGGGCGACGACCCGCGTCTCGCCGGAGCCGTAGGCCTTGACGACCTTCCGCGCCCGCGCCGCGACGGCTGCATGCCCTCCAGTACCCCCGTGCCTGGTTTCGGTCATAGCCGTTGTCACGGTGTTTCCCCTCGCTCGAGTCGTACGTCGTCGGTTCATTTGAAGTCTGCTGGCCGGGGAGCTCCGGCGCGCTGGTGCCAAGCGCCGTATCCGTAGGGGTGCTAGCCCTACCCCCCGCTTCCCGTCCTGTAGTAACCAGTTAAGGACCGCATCGGCCGGACTTCCTCCTCCCCCGGGACGAAGCGTCCCTGGATCCTTGTGAGGAGCAACCCCTAGGGGATCTCGCCCGTTGGGACGAGGCGCCCTGAGGGGATACCCCCCTGTCGCACGGTGGTGAGAGGGTGTCTGCGCAGGTACGCACGGGGGGGAAGGGTTTTTCATGGGCTCAGGGGAGAGCACGGGAGCGAGTACCGGCGGCGGCGCAGGGGGCATACCCCGGGACGGATCCGCGGGGCCGGGTTCCGCCGGGTCGCGCGGGAAGGGGGCCGCCACCCCGCCACCCGCGCGCCCCCGTACGGCCGTCGTCGCCGCGCTGATGCTGACCATGGGCCTCGTCGCCCTGGACGGCGCCATCGTCTCCACCGCGGTCCCGCAGATCGTCGGCGACCTCGGCGGCTTCGCCGTCTTCTCCTGGATCTTCTCCGGCTACATCCTGGCCGGAACCGTCACCCTGCCCGTCTACGGCAAGCTCTCCGACACCTACGGCCGCAAGCCCGTCCTGCTCTTCGGCATCAGCCTCTTCCTGATCGGCTCACTGCTGTGCGCGGCCGCCTGGAACATGGCCGCCCTCATCGCCTTCCGGATCCTCCAGGGCCTGGGCGGCGGTGCCCTGCAGGGCACCGTCCAGACCCTGGCCGCCGACCTCTACCCGCTCAGGGAACGGCCGCGCATCCAGGCCCGGATGTCCGTGGTGTGGGCGACCTCGGCCCTGGCCGGACCGGCGCTCGGCGGTCTGATCGCCTCGTACACCGACTGGCGCTGGATCTTCCTGCTCAACCTGCCGCTGGCCGCAGCCGCCCTGTGGATCATCAGCCGGCACCTGGCCGAGCCCACCCGGCCCCCCGGCCGCCGCGGGCCCGTCGACTGGGCGGGGGCACTGGCCGTCTTCGCCTGCGGCGGACTGCTGCTCTTCGCGCTCGTGCAGGGCGGGGTCGCCTGGCCCTGGCTGTCACCGCCCTCGCTGGGGCTGCTGGGCGCGAGCGCGGTCCTGGGCGTACTCGTCGTCCGCATCGAACGCCGGGCCGCGGAGCCCATCCTGCCCGGCTGGGTCTGGCGCCGGCGCACCATCGCCGCCGTCAACCTCGCCATGGCCGGGCTCGGCCTGCTGATGGTCGCCCCGATGGTGTTCATGCCGACGTACGCCCAGACCGTGCTCGGCCTCGGCCCCACCGGCGCCGGGCTGGTCACCTCCGCGATGACCCTGAGCTGGCCCATCAGCGCCGCCCTCGCCCAGCACGTCTACCGGCGCATCGGCTTCCGCAACACGGCCGCCACCGGGGTCGGTCTGGCCGCCGTCGTCCTCGGCTCCTTCACCCTGCTCCCCTATCCAGCCCCGGTCTGGCAGCCCGCGCTGATCATGCTGCTGCTGGGCGGGGCCCTCGGCCTCTTCCAGCTCCCGCTGATCGTCGGGGTGCAGTCCACGGTCGGCTGGGAGGAGCGCGGCACCACCACCGCCTCGGTGCTGTTCTGCCGCAACGTCGGCCAGAGCGTCGGAGCGGCACTGCTCGGTGCCGTGGCCAACGCCACCGTCGCGGCCCGGCTGGCGGACGCCCCGGTGCCCGGGCTCCCCACGCGCCTGGACGACGCCTCCAAGGCCCTGACCCACCCCGGGCTCCTCCCGCCGGCCGCCGCCGAGTACCTGCGGCAGGCGGTGGCCGCCGCCGGGGACCACATCTTCCTCGGCGCGACGCTGGCGGCGGCCTCGTCCGCGCTGGTGCTGCTGCTGGTGGCGCCGCGGCGGTTCCCGGTGCTGCCGGAGCAGCGGGAGGAATGACGGGGAACGGGCGGCGGGCGGCCGCGGGATCCCGGCGCGACTTGTCATGCCCCGGCTGAGGCGGTAACCCTCTGTGGAGACCACACTCCCGGGGGGACCAGAGCACATGACGTCCGCACTCTTCGCACTCGCCTTACTCGCCGCCCTCGCGGCCCCGATCGTCCTGCGCCTCGTACGCCGCCCCGGGCTGGTCACCGGCCGCGACGGCCGCCTCTCCACCTCGATCACCCTGGCCCTGGCCTGGACGGTGATCCTGGTCTGGCTGCTGCTGGCGACCCTCGGCTACGGGCTCACCGCGGGCGGCGGCACCGACTGGTTCCAGGGGCCCGACGGGCCCCTGTCCTGCCTGACGACCGTCTACCTCCCCCTGCTCGGGGGCCCGTACACCGCCCTGATCGCGGCGAAGGCGGTGGTCGGGCTACGGGTGGAGAACGGCAGCATGGCCAAGCCCGGGCCCAAGGGCACCGGGCGGCGCCCGCTGCACGATCTGATCGCGAACGACGGCGGGCGGACCGACCTGGTCGACCTGCAGTACGTCGCGCTGAGCGCGGTCACGATGCTGTACGTGGTGGCGTTCTTCGTGACGGACGTCGGGGGCGGGCTGCCGAAGCTCCCGGCGGAGATGTGGGCATTGACGGGGGCGCCCGCAGGGGCGTACCTCCTGAACAAGATGGCCGTCCGGGCCAACCCGGTGATCACGCGCGTCTCCGTGACGGAGGGTCTGCTGACCGTCGAGGGCGGGGGCTTCGGGGACGATCCGCGGATCGAGGTGGACGGCACGGTGCTGGCGACCGCCGTCACCCCGGCGGGTGCGCTGGCCGCGGCCCTGCCCGTCCCGGCGCCGCCCGCCTTCACCGTGGTGGTCACCACCCGCGGCCTCCGCAGCGACCCGTCCCCGTACGCTCCGGCGGCCTGACCCCTGCGGTGACGCCGGCCGGAATCCTGCCCCGCCGGCGTTCGAGGCGATCTTTTTCAGCCCCTCCGGCAGTTGAGGAGCCGCGGGGCGGGGGCTGGTCACCCGTGGCGGCGCGCGGCCGTCGCGGGGCTCCGCCCGGGGGTCAGCCCTCGGCCGGGGCGCGGCCCGTCAGGGCGGCGAGGCTGGAGCGGACGTGGTCCATGTGCGCCCGCATCTCCTCCTGGGACTCCCCGTGCTCGCGCAGGATCCGGTCCGTCTCCCGCCCGACCCGCTCCTCCCGCACCCGCGCCTCCGCGATCAGCTCCGCCGCCCTCGCCTCCGCGTCCTCCTGACCGTGCCGCGCCGTCTCCTGCGCCTGCGCGAACGCCCGCTTCGCCTCCGCCAGCCGGGACTCCGCGTACCGCTCCAGCTCGACGTGGCGCGCGTCCAGCTCCGCCGCCCGCGCCGCCAGCTCCCGCTCCGCCGCGTCCCAGCGCTCCGCGTGTTCCTGTTCGCGCTCCGCCAGCAGCGCGTCCGCCCGGCGCCCCGTCTCCGCCAGCGCGGCGGCCGCTTCCGCCCGCCACGCGGCGGCGTCCTCCCTCGCCTCCGCCCGCGCGCCGTCCGCCTCGCGCCCCGCCCGCAGCAGCCCCTGCCGTGCCCGGACCTCGGTCTGCTCACGCACCGCCTCCGCGTCGGTGCGCGCCAGCCCGGCCACCCGGTCGGCGTGCGCCTCGGCGGCGCCCGCCGTCGCCAGCGCGTCCGCCCGCGCGTCCAGCCGTAGCGTCTCGGACTCCTCCTCGGCCAGCAGCAGGATCCGGCGGGCCCGCTCGCCCAGCACCTCGTACGACTGCGGGGCCAGTCCGGAGACCTCCGCGCGCAGCCGCTCCGCCTCCGCCCCCATCTGCCTGGCCAGCACGGTCAGCCGGGCCACCCGCTCCCAGGCCTCGTCCCGGCTCCCCGACAGCCGGGCGAGGTACCGGTCCACCTCTTCCGTCCGGTAGCCGCGGCCGCGCACGGTCGTAAAGGGTGCACTCATCCTGGAAGCGCCTCTCTCGCGGGGATTCCTGCCAAGGATGCGTCATTTGCTCCCAGAAGCCCGAATGGCCGGGCCGAGACCCCGTTCGAGGGTCCCGACCCGGCCATCCGGTTCAGGCGACGGTCAGAGGAGTCCGTCCCACATCTGCTCCAGCAGCACCGCCCACCAGTTCTCCGGCGAGGCCAGCGCAGCGCTGTCCAGCCCCGCCAGATTCGCCTGGAAATCGACGGTCCAGCGGCCCGCCTGCTCCGGCGTCAAGTGCTGGCGCAGCCGCCACATGTGACCCAGCATCGCCAGTGACCGCACGAACTGCGGCAGCGAGGAGTTCACGAACTGCGGAGGCACCGGCGCCCCGCCCGGACCGCCCTCCACGGGCACCGCCACGATGTGCGCGGTGCCGTACTGCACGCAGAGCGCCTTGCCGAAGTCGCTGCCGACGACGAGGTACGAGCCCGCGTCCGAAGCCGGCTGCACCTGCCGCTGCGCGGCCAGTTCGGCCAGCGTGGGCAGCGGGGCACCCGGTACGGCCTGGGCCCAGAAGAACGGCCCGAAGTCGACCGGCAGACCCGACCACATCAGCGTCTGCGCCACGATCTCCGGCACGCCCTGCCGGGACACGGCGCGCTGCTCGAAGCGGAAGACCCCCTGCGGCCCGAACGCCCCCGCCAGCTCGTGCGCGATCGCGTCCAGCGGGATCGCCGGCTGCAGCGGCACCTGCGGCAGCGGGGCGCGGACCGGCGCGGGGCGCGCCGGTCCGTCCGCCACCTGGTGCAGCTCTCCCTGGTGGGTCAGCAGGTGCTGCATCCCCTGCCGGCGGCCCGCGTGGTCCGTCCCGTACGGGGCCACGCTCGTGATCCGGACCTGCGGCCAGGTCTCCCGGATCATGCGCGCGCAGTAGCCGCCGGGCAGCTCGCACGAAGCCAGCTCGGTGTGCAGTTCCAGCACCTGCTGCGGCGGCACGTTCATGGCGCGCAGTTCGTACAGGATCTGCCACTCCGGGTGCGGGGTGCCGGGCGCGGAACGGCGGATGAGCTGCTGCTCGGAGCCGTCGGGCGCGCGGTAGCGCAGGACGGCCTGGTAGCCGGGACCGACCGTGGGCACCCCGGGCTGCGGTGCGGGTACGCGGCCCTGCGGCGCGGGACCGGGCGGGCCGGGCGGCGCGGGCGGCTGCCCGGTCACGGCCGGACCGGCCAGCATCGTCGCGGCATGGTCCAGCCCGGCACCGGGAACACCGGGGGCACCGGGAGCCCCAGGCGCCCCGGGGGCACCCGGCGGACCGGGCGGCTGGGGTACGCCGGGACCCGCGAGCATCGTGGCCGCCTGGTGCGCGCCCGCGCCGGGCACGCCGGGGGGACCGGGCGGCTGCCCGGCACCGGGGGCCCCGGGAGGACCGGGCGGACCCGGCTGCTGCGGTCCGCCGGGGCCCGCCAGCATGGTGGCGGCGTACGCGTCCCCGCGCCCGCCGGACGCTCCGGGCCCACCGGGCGCCCCCGGCGGGCCCGGCGGGGCGGGCGGCTGCCCGGTCACGGCCGGACCGGCCAGCATCGTCGCGGCATGGTCCAGCCCGCCACCGGGAACACCGGGAGCCCCGGGGGCCCCGGGCGGACCCGGCGGCGCGGGCTGCTGCGGCCCGCCGGGAGCCGCGAGCATCGTGGCGGCGTACGAGGGCGGCTCCGAACCGCCGCCCGGAGCACCCGGAGCACCGGGCGGACCCGGCGGGGTCACGGGCCCGGGCGCGGCGGACCGGTTGACCCGGGCCTTGCTCGTCGGCGCGTCGGCGATGTCCCCGGAAGCCGCACCGGGCCGGGAAGCCGGGCCGGCGCCCGGCCGGGCGCCCGGGCCGGAAGCGGAACCGGAAGGGGAAGCGGAACCGGCATTGACCCCGGCCTCCGGATCCAGCGCGGGCACCACGGCGGTCTTCGGCAGCTCGCTGCCCCTCGGCATCAGCGTCGTGCGCGCCTCCGGGCCCGGCCCGGACGGCGACAGCGCGTCGTCCTGGTCCGACCCGGACAGCGGCGGCGCGAACACCGTCGCCGGCAGCGGCACGGACACGGAGTCCGCACCGTTCACATCGGTACCGGCCCACGGCGTGGCCCCGGCCGGAACCCCGGCCGGCACCCCGTCGTTGGCGGTGGGCTCGTACGGGACCTCGCCCCCGCGCCGCAGCGGCACGGGCTCGGAAGCCACCGGCTCCGAAACCACCTGAGCCGCGGCGACGGGAACAGCGGGATCCGCAGGAGCCGCGGGAGCCGCGGGAGCCGCGGGAGCCCCCGGGATCCCGGCCCGGTCCGCCGCCTCCTGCAGCCACTCCGGCGGGCTCAGCATGAACGAGGTCTGTTCCGAGTCGATGCGCGACACCGGCACCGAAGCCTCGGCCTGCGCGGCCGACGCCCCGTACTCCTCCTCGTAGCGGCGGATCACCTCGCCCACCGGCAGCCCCGGCCAGAGCGTGACTTCCCCGCTGTCCCGCGCGATGACCAGCCGCTGCCGGCCGGCACCGGACACCGGTCCGGCCGCGCGGTCCTCGGCCCACACCACGAAACCGAGCCCGAACTCCCGTACGCGCACCTCGCGGTGCTGGTACCCGGGCACGTCCCCGTTGATCCATTCCTCGGCGCGCTCCTGCGCCTGCGCAAACGTCACCATCGCGCCGTCACCCCTCCACCGGTGCGGATGCCGACCCGACACCCGGAACCGAACGCTCCGCCGGACCCGCACCCGCACCCGGACCCGACACGGGAACCGAGCGCGCGAATCCGCCGTCCACCATCAGACCGGCCACCGTTTCCAGCTCCGGCGGATTGCCCGCCAGCCGCTCCAGGAAGGCGTCGAAATCCGCACCGCACGGCAGCAGCAACCGCTCCACGCGTTCTTGCACCGACCAGCCGTCCTGGTCGCGCGCATCGTCGTACGGGGAGAACCAGACCGAGCCGACCGCATCGCCCCGCACCTTCACCGCGAGCAGCCCGCCCTGCACGAAGGCCACGCACAGGTAGTCCTTCGTCAGGTGGTCCCGCAGGCACTTGTTGACGTAGACGAGGTCGTTGACCGCCGCTTCCTCGCGCACGGTGAAGAACGGCTGGTCCACCAGCAGACCCAGCTCCACGTCCAGTCCCGCGCCCACCGGGGCGCAGCCGCCCGCCGCCTTCAGGAAGGAGCGGTACGCCTCCGGGAGCCGGTAGCCGAGGTCCTCCTCGACGCCCTGGACCTGCTGCTCGGACACCGAGACCACCGTTTTGGGCAGCCCCAGGTGCACCGGGTGCGTCTCCTGCAACGCCCGCGTGCCGCGCTTGCCGTGGTCCACCGGTGCCGTCACCAGACCGGCGTGGTGCCGCAGCAGCGCCTTCACCTCGACCGGGACCAGCTCCATCCGGCGCGTGCCGGACACGTGGTGCCAGGTCCAGCCGTGCGGGGTGGCCACCGGGCCGACCGTGTCCCACAGTTCGTGGCCGGTGGCCCGCATGGCGGCGTTCGCGGACACGCAGTCCGTCAGGCGCAGCTCGTCCACGCCGAAGCCCTCCGGCGGATCGGCGATCTCCACCGCCGCGCGCGCGTAGGGCGCGAAGTCGGGATGCCCGTTCGCGCCGATGCGGACTCCGTGGGGATGGCGCGCGGCCCGGACCGGGTCCGGGAAATGCACGACCTGCCCCGAATAAGCGGCGTTGGGTGGCGCGGCCTGATGCCCGAGCCGACCTGTCGTCATGGCGGTAGCCCCCTGCTGGATCTGGCTGGTTCACCACAGCCTATGTGCTCCGGCAAGGGCCTCACCCGCTCGTACCAGAGGCGCCCGCGCGACGGCCGGGAAGATCCGAATTGATACGAATATTCGACCCCGCTTCCACAACTCACGGGACATTTGACAGGCTGTCCCCACAGCACGGGGGCGTGCGCGACAGCGGTCTCCACCGCCGCCACGGGAGGGAAAGCGCAACCATGCAGAACACGGCAACACGCACAGAAGCGGCCGACGCCCACTCAGGACCCACCGGCCCCACGGTCACCCACGGTCCCACGGGCCCCACGGGCCCCACGGGAGCCGGTGGTCCGACGGCGGTCCCGGCGCAGGGCCACCCCGCGCCCGACGGCGACCCCCGGTTGCGCTGGGGCGGCGGCGGTGACGGCCGGCCCGTGGTGCCCGCGCTCCGCTTCCGCCGCGACGGCATCCTGCCCACCGTGGCCGCCGCCCTGTCCGTACGGGGCGAAACCCTCACCGGCACCGCCGGCAAGGCCGACCAGCCGCCCGTGCTGCACGCGCTCGTCCAGGACTTCCTGGACACCCTCACCAGCGGCCAGCGCGAACGTTTCACCGGCCGATGTCCGGAGGCGATCCTGCTCTCCCGCCACCTGGCCTCCGTCGAGGGCGCCCGCAGCAAGCGCGCCTCGCGCAAGCCGCTCACCCCCAGCGAGGCCCGCCGCTCGCTGAAGCACTCCAAGATCACCGCCCGCCGCATCCGCGAGGACGGCGACCCGCTCCACGGCAGCTACGCACCTCCCTGCCGCTCCTGCGAGGCCCTCCTCGCCCACTTCGGCGTACGTCCCGTCGACCTCACCCACCCCGAGTAGCCACCATGACCGCCACCTCCGCTTCCTACGACCGCTCCTCGGCCGCCCGCTTCCCCGTGGCCGTGGACTCCGCCCTGCGCACCGCCGGCTGGGAGCCGGGCCGCTGGGACATCAAGCAGGCCGAGTACTGGGCCGACGCCCTGCGCGACCACACCACTCCCGCCGGGCACCGCCACACGGTCTTCCCGGCCGCCGTCGAGGCCTGGGCGGAGTTCGGGAACCTCACCGTCGCCGCCCCGGGCACCGGCCGCCAGATCGCGCCCACCGCCGTACGACTGGACCCCCTCACGGGCCTGCACCTCGCCCGGACCTTCGCCGACCTCGGCCGCGCCCTGTCCACGCAGCTGTGCCCCCTCGGCGTCGAGGCCGACGGGACCTCCCACCTCGCCCTGGACCGCGAGGGCCGCGTCTACTGCGTCGACCACACCGGCGACTGGTACCTGGGCGCCGGCCTCGACGAGGCCCTCACCCTCCTGCTGACCGGCCTCCAGCCGACCCGCCTGACGACCGCCTGACGCCCGCCCGAGGGGTCCCCTTCCGGGACCTCCCGGGCCCGCGCCGTCGCGGGCCCGGCAAGATCCGAAAGAGACCGCCTAGGCGCCCAGCTCCGGAAGCCGCTCCCCGGTCACCGGGTAGCGGCCCTCCTCCAGCCGGAAGAGGTACGTCCGCAGATCACCGGCGAGGGCGCCCGAGAGGTGCGCCCGGAACTCCCGGGCCCCGGCGGCCGCGTCCCGGTCCGCGGGGTGGACGCTGTCCCCGTACTCCGCCAGCGTGGCCGTCAAGTGCTCCTCGACCCGCCCGCGCCCGGACCACCACCGGCGCACCGCGTCCGGGGTCCACCAGCGGTCCCCGTCGCAGGCGTACTCCTGGAAGGGCTCCTCGTCGGCCGCGTCCACCATCCGGCGGACCTCCGCCCGGTCGCGGGGCTGGCGGAAGACGTACTCGAGACTGCCCTCGGTGCTCGCCGCGTACATCACGTTGTCCGGCGCGTTGAGCCGCCCGGTCCAGCACGTGTCCGTCTCGCCCGTATAGAAGGGGCCCGGCACGTTCAGCCAGAGCCGCTTCTCCCACCGCCCCTGGAACAGCTTGCGGTCCTCGCCCGTCAGCTCCGCCACCGGATCCCAGCCCACCGTCATCCCGCTCTCCCCCTGTACGCCGCGCCTCACAGCTCCGGCAACCGCTCCCCGGCCTCCGGGTACCGGCCTTCCTCCAGCCGGAAAACATACGCCCGCAGGTCCCCGGCGAGACCACCGGCCAGATAGGCCCGGAATTCCCGCACCCCGCCGGCCGCCTCGGCCGAGACCTCGCCGCCTCCCCCCTCGAAGTCGGCGAGCGACTCGGCCAGGTGCTCGGCGGCCCGTCCCCGGCCCGCCCACCACGAGCGGACCCCGGCCGGGGTCCAGCACAGATCCCCGTCGCAGTGGTACTCCCCGCGGGGATCGGCCCAGGCCGCCTCGGCCACCGCCCGCACCTCGGCGGGATTCCTCGGCTGCCGGAACACGTACTCGGTGCAGTAGGCGCTCTCCGCCGCGTACAGCACGTTGCCGGGCGCTTCCATCCGGCCGGTCCAGCAGTTGTCCGTCTCACCCGTATAGAACGGCCCGGGCACGTTCAACCACAGCCGCTCCCCCTCCTGCCCGCCCCTCGCGAAGTGCGTGCGCTCCTCGTCCGTCAGCTCCGCCACCGGATCCCAGGCCATCGTGCTACCCCCTGCCGCCCGGCAGGACCGCCGAGACCTTGAAGCCGCCGTCGTCCGTCGGCCCGGACACGAACACCCCGCCCAGGCCGAGCACCCGCTCGCGCATTCCGACCAGGCCGTTCCCACCGCTCGGCAGGCCCGGCTCGGCCGCCTTCCCGTCGCACGGCCCGTTCTCCACCTGCATGGCCACCTCCCCCTCCCGGTGCGCCAGCCGTACGAAGACCCGCGCGCCCGGAGCGTGCTTGTGGCAGTTGGTCAGCGCCTCCTGCACCACCCGGTAGGCCGTCTGCTCCACCTCCGCCAGGTACGCCGGGTACTCCCCGCGCACGTCCAGCTCCACGACCATCCCGGCCGCCCTCGACTGCCCGACGAGCGTCTCCAGTGCGCCCAGCGTCGGCCCGTCCTCGAAAGACCCCACGAGGGCCACCGGGGCCACCGCGGCCCCCGGCGCCCTCGACGCCGCCGACGGCGCCGACGGCGCCGGGGCGACCCGCTTGGGCGCCTCCGCCCGCAGCACGCCGAGCATCTCCCGCAGTTCCGTCAGCGCCTGGCGGCCCATGTCACCCACCAGCGCGGCGTTCTTCACGGCCTTCGCGGGGTCCTTGACGGCGATCGCCTGGAGCGCCGCCGCGTGCACCACCATCAGCGACACCCGGTGCGCGACGACGTCGTGCATCTCCCGCGCGATCCGGGTCCGTTCCTCCGTACGGGCCCACTCGGCCCGCTCCTCGGCCCGGTCCGCGAGCAGCGACAGCTCCCGCTCCAGCGAGTCCGCGCGCTCCTGCAGGCTCTCCATCAGCCGTCTGCGCGCCGCCGTGTACAGCCCGAGGAGCACCGGCGGCACGGTCAGCGCCACCGCCACGAACACGGACAGCAGGACGACGAGCGTGCGGCTCACCCCCTCGTCCCCGACCGTCCGCAGGTACATCACCACGTAGGTCGCGGCCAGTGACATCGCGGTCAGGGTCGCGGTGATCCGCCTCGGCACCTCGGAGGTGGCGAGCGTGTACAGCCCGACCACGCCGAGCAGGAACCCCATGGCGGCGGGCGACACCGCGATCCCGACCAGCACCACGGCGACCGGCCAGCGCCGCCGCAGCACCAGGACGGCCCCGACCGCGAACCCGAACAGCACCCCCGCGGGGACCGGGATCCCGGCCTCGTGCGCGAACCCCACGCCCTCCACGGCGCACTCGACGGCGGACACCCCGCCGAGCCCCACGTCCAGCACGGCCGACCGGCGCCGTTCCCACCACAGGGGCCCGTCCCGCCCGGCCCCCGCATCGCCCTGCTCTTCCCCCGTACTGGTCATGCGGTCCAGCGTACGCAGGGCCTCCAGCACACGGCCGCCGAGAATTCCCACGAACCGACGGTAATCGCACATATGACCGAATAGCCCACGGAGCAAGACCTGAATCCCGCATTCCGGACGACATTGGCGACATGACCGATATCAACCGCCGCCCCGGCGACGGCACCGGCGGCCTCCGCAGCGGGACCGCGACCTACGAATCCCTCCGCGAACAGGCGATCGCACTCCGCCGGGAGGGCCTGAGCCTGCGACAGATCCGCGACCGCCTGGGCATCCACAACAACAACATCCTCAACGGCCTGGTGAAGGGAGAGCCGCCACCGGAGTGGACGAAGCGCCCGAACGCGAAGGACGACCTCCGCGACCGCGCCCGCGAGCTCCGCCTCCAGGGCATGACCTACGACGAGATCCAGGTCGAGCTCGGCTGCTCGAAGAGCTCCATCTCCCTCTGGGTCCGCGACCTCCCGAAGCCGGAGCGGCGGCGCACTTCGGAGGAAGCTTCAGCCATCGCGCGCCGAGGATGGCAGCGGACGCTGGAGATCCGGGAAGGGGAACGCCGTCAGACCAAGCTGGAAGCAGCCTCCGAGATCGGACCCTTCTCGGAGCGAGACCTCTTCCTCGTGGGCGTCAGCCTTTACTGGTCAGAGGGGAGCAAGGACAAGGCGTACGACCGTCGCGAACGCGCGATCTTCGTGAACAGCGACCCCGGAATGGTGAACGTCCACCTCTCCTGGCTACGCCTCCTCGGCGTCAAGGGCGAGCACGTTCGGTTCGCCGTGACGATCCACGAAACGGCCGACGTGGCCGGCGCGGAAAGATTCTGGGCGGACCTCACAGGGGTGCCGCCTGAGCAATTCCTCAAGACGACACTCAAACGCCACAACCCGAAAACCACCCGGAAGAACACCGGCGAGAGCTACCACGGCTGCCTCGCGGTGCGTGTACTCCAAAGCGCCGGACTGTACCGTCGCATTGAAGGCTGGTGGTGCGGCATAGTAGGGGCTGCAGCGCAGTTCGATCAGTTAAATCGGACATAAACGGCGAACCATCCCGGATCGTCTAAGGGCAGGACAAATGGTTTTGGTCCATTGAATGAGGGTTCGAATCCTTCTCCGGGAGCTCACACCGCACGACTGCTCAACTTCGGGTCCTGACCTCACCGGTCCGGACCCGGCCTCGTTTCGGGGTCGTGACCCACCGGTATCCTTCACGGGTCCACCACCCGAAGCCGAAGGGCACACCCGTGAGCGCCAACCGCCCGGCAGCCGTCGTCGTACTCGCAGCGGGTGAAGGCACCCGCATGAAGTCGGCCACACCCAAGGTCCTGCACGAGATCAGCGGGCGTTCGCTCGTCGGTCACGTCGTCGCCGCCTCCCGCGAGCTGGACCCGGCCCACCTCGTCGTCGTCGTCGGGCACGCCCGCGAGCAGGTCACCGCGCACCTCGCCGCCATCGACGCCGACGTCCGCACCGCGGTCCAGTACGAGCAGAACGGCACCGGGCACGCCGTCCGGATGGCCCTCGAAGAGCTCGGCGGCGAGACCGCCGGCACCGTGGTCGTCGTCTGCGGCGACACCCCGCTGCTGACCGGCGAGACCCTGGCCGCGCTGACGGCGACGCACGAGGCCGACGGCAACGCCGTCACCGTGCTGACCGCCGAGGTCCCCGACTCCACCGGCTACGGCCGCATCGTGCGCGACCCGGGCACCGGCGCCGTCACCGCGATCGTGGAGCACAAGGACGCCACCGACGCCCAGCGCGCGATCCGCGAGATCAACTCCGGAGTCTTCGCCTTCGACGGCGCCCTGCTCGCGGACGCCCTCGGGAAGGTCCGTACCGACAACAGCCAGGGCGAGGAGTACCTCACCGACGTGCTCGGCATCCTGCGCGAGGCCGGCCACCGCGTCGGCGCGGCCGTGGGCGCCGACCACCGGCAGATCCTCGGGATCAACAACCGGGTCCAGCTCGCCGAGGCCCGCGCGCTGCTGAACGCACGTCTGCTGGAGCGCGCCATGCTCGCCGGGGTGACCATCGTCGACCCGGCCAGCACCCTCCTCGATGTGACGGTGACTTTCGGCCAGGACGCGATCGTCCACCCGGGCACCCAGCTGCTCGGCACCACGCACGTCGCCGAGGAGGCCGAAGTCGGCCCCAACACCCGCCTGAAGGACACGCACGTCGGTGCGCGCGCCCGGGTGGACAACACGGTGGCGGACACCGCCGTCGTGGGCGAGGCCGCGAGCGTCGGCCCCTTCGCGTACCTGCGTCCGGGCACCAACCTGGGCCCGAAGGCCAAGGCCGGTACGTACGTGGAGATGAAGAACGCGACGATCGGCGAGGGCACCAAGGTCCCGCACCTCTCCTACGTCGGCGACGCCACGATCGGCGAGTACACGAACATCGGCGCGGCCAGCGTGTTCGTGAACTACGACGGTGAGCACAAGCACCACACGACCGTCGGCTCACACTGCAAGACGGGTTCGGACAACATGTTTGTGGCTCCCGTCACCATCGGGGACGGTGCCTACACGGCCGCCGGCTCCGTGATCACGAAGGATGTGCCGCCCGGCGCACTGGCCGTGGCCCGTGGCCAGCAGCGGAATATCGAGGGCTGGGTGGCCCGCAAGCGTCCGGGAAGTGCCGCCGCCGCAGCGGCTCAGTCGGTGGTCCGCGAGGACTCCGGCGAACGCTGAGGTGAACTGACCGGAAACGGCTGCGCCCGAGACGGCGTACCGTGATAGGTGCACGCAATTCGGCTGGCTCACCGTGTGCGGGACGGACGCACATGGGGGCGAGCAGCTTTCCCACGTCTGAGGAGACAGTGCTGTGACCGGGATCAAGACGACCGGCGAGAAGAAGCTGATGCTCTTCTCCGGCCGCGCCCACCCCGAGCTGGCCGAGGAGGTCGCGCACCAGCTCGGTGTCGGCCTCGTGCCGACCAAGGCTTTCGACTTCGCGAACGGCGAGATCTACGTCCGCTTCCAGGAGTCTGCTCGTGGCGCGGACTGCTTCCTGATCCAGAGCCACACGGCTCCGATCAACAAGTGGATCATGGAGCAGCTGATCATGATCGACGCGCTCAAGCGCGCGTCGGCACGCTCCATCACCGTGATCGTCCCGTCCTACGGGTACGCCCGCCAGGACAAGAAGCACAAGGGCCGCGAGCCGATCTCGGCGCGCCTGGTCGCGGATCTGCTGAAGACCGCGGGTGCGGACCGCATCCTCACGGTCGATCTGCACACGGACCAGATCCAGGGCTTCTTCGACGGCCCGGTCGACCACCTTTCGGCCCTGTCGGTCCTCGCGGACTACGTCGGTGCCAAGGTCGACCGCTCCAAGCTGACGATCGTCTCCCCGGACGCCGGCCGCGTGCGCGTCGCCGACCGCTGGTGCGACCGCCTGGACGCCCCGCTGGCGATCGTCCACAAGCGCCGCGACAAGGACGTCGCCAACCAGGTGACCGTCCACGAGGTCGTCGGTGAGGTCAAGGGCCGCGTCTGCGTCCTGGTCGACGACATGATCGACACGGGTGGCACCATCTGCGCCGCCGCCGACGCGCTCTTCGCGCACGGCGCGGAGGACGTCATCGTGACGGCCACGCACGGCATCCTGTCGGGCCCGGCCGCCGACCGCCTGAAGAACTCCAAGGTCAGCGAGTTCGTCTTCACGAACACCCTGCCGGACCCGTCCGACCTGGAGCTCGACAAGATCACGGTGCTGTCCATCGCCCCGATGATCGCCCGCGCGGTGCGCGAGGTCTTCGAGGACGGCTCGGTCACCAGCCTGTTCGAAGAGCAGCAGTAGCGGCAGCAGCTCCAGCAGAGATCGTTTTGGGTACGGCCTCCCTCCCCGGGTACACTCCTCGAGTTGCTCGGCGAGGGAGGCCGTACCCGTTTCCACGGGTGTGGATGCTCCGTTATCGACGCGCTCTTCGTAGCAGGCCGTGTTCCGGCCGGGTGACTGTCGTCCATTTCCGTCACCCCACGAGGAGTGAGCATGTCCGAGATCAAGCTTGCCGCGAAGGTCCGCGAAAACTTCGGCAAGGGCTCTGCCCGCCAGGCCCGCCGTGACGCCCTGACCCCCGCGGTCATCTACGGCCACGGCACCGACCCGAAGCACGTCAACGTGGACGCCCACGCCCTCCAGCTGGCGCTGCGCACCCCGAACGTCCTGCTCTCCCTGGACATCGAGGGCGCCGGCACCGAGCTGGTCATCCCGAAGGCCGTTCAGAAGCACCCGCTGAAGCGTTCGATCTCCCACGTCGACTTCCTGATCGTCAAGAAGGGCGAGAAGGTCACCGTCGACGTCGCGATCGTCACCGAGGGCGAGCTGGCCCCGGGCGGCAACATGCTGGAGACCCTCCAGAACACCATCTCCGTCGAGGCCGAGGCCACGCACATCCCGACCGAGGTCACCGTGTCCATCGCGGGCCTCGAGGCCGGTGCCACCATCACCGCCTCGGACCTGGTCCTCCCGGCCGGCACCACCCTGGCCGTCGACGGCGACATCGCCGTCCTGCAGGTCATCGGCGCTTCCGCCGAGGAGCCGGCCGCCGAGGGTGCGGGCACCGAGGCCTGAGCCTCGCCCCTCCCCCTCAGCACTTGCTGAACGACCGCCGTCCGGCTCCACTGGAGCGGGACGGCGGTCGTCTTCGTATAAGGAGCTTTTGATGTCGGACGACGCGGCGCCCTGGCTGATCGTGGGCCTCGGGAATCCGGGTGCGGAGTACGCGGGCAACCGCCACAACATCGGTTTCATGGTGGCCGACCTGCTCGCGGAGCGGATGCGCGGCAAGTTCAAGGCGCACAAGGCCCGCGCGCAGGTGGTCGAGGGCCGCATGGGCCCGCCGGGACCCTTGAACCGGCGCGTGGTGCTGGCCAAGCCCATGTCGTTCATGAACCTGTCCGGCGGCCCGGTGACGGCGCTGCGGGACTTCTACAAGGTGCCGCTCGACCGGATCGTCGCGGTCCACGACGAGCTGGACATCGACTACCCCACGCTGCGGCTGAAGCTGGGCGGCGGGGACAACGGCCACAACGGGCTGAAGTCGATGACGAAGGCGATGGGCCCGGACTACCACCGGGTCCGCTGCGGCATCGGCCGCCCGCCCGGCCGGATGCAGGTCGCGGACTTCGTGCTGAAGGACTTCTCCTCCACCGAGCGCAAGGAGCTGGACTGGTTCGTCGACCGGTCGGCGGACGCCGTGGAGTGCCTGATCCAGGAGGGCCTGGAGCGGGCGCAGTCCGGCTATAACAGCTAGAGGTGCCATCAGCTAGAGGTGCCGACAGCTGGGCGTGCCGACAGCTGGGCGTGCCGACAGCCGGCGCGTACGACGGAGCCCCCGTCACCGGACAGGTCCGGTGACGGGGGCTCCGTCGTACGCCGTACGGGAGGCCTCAGCCGGTGTTGCGCAGGCCCGCCGCGACGCCGTTGACGGTCAGGAGCAGGGCCCGGGACAGCAGCGGGTCCGCCTCCTCGCCGCGCTCGGCGGCCGCGCGCTGGCGGGCCAGCAGGGAGACCTGGAGGTAGGAGATCGGGTCCAGGTACGCGTCGCGGACCGAGAAGGTCTGCTGGAGGACCGGGTTGGAGTCGAGGAGCTTCTCGCCGCCCGTGATCCGCAGGACCTCGCGGACGGTGAGCTCGTGCTCGGCCTCGATGCGGGCGAAGACGTGCTTGAGCTCGTCGGGCACGAGGGTGTCGACGTAGTGCCGGGCGATCCGCAGGTCCGTCTTGGCCAGCGTCATCTCGACGTTGGAGAGGAAGTTGCGGAAGAAGTGCCAGCGCTCGCCCATCTCGGCCAGCGCGTCGCCCCGGCCGGCCTCGCGCAGGGCCTTCAGGCCCGAGCCGACCCCGTACCAGCCGGGAACGATCTGGCGGGACTGGGTCCAGCCGAAGACCCACGGGATGGCGCGCAGGCCGTCGAGGCCCGCGCCGGAGTCGGGGCGGCGCGAGGGACGCGAGCCCAGGTGCAGGTCGGCGAGCTGGTCCACGGGGGTGGCGGCGAAGAAGTACGCCGGCAGGTCCGGGTCCTCGACGAGCTCGCGGTACGCGTTGTGCGCGGCGTCGGAGACGGTGTCCATGGCCGCGTCCCAGCGGGCCAGGTCCTCGTCGGACTGGCGCGGGGCGGTGTGCAGGGCGGAGGCCTGGAGGGTGGCCGCGACGGTCAGCTCCAGGTTCTCGCGGGCCAGGGAGGGGACGAGGTACTTGTCGGAGATGACCTCGCCCTGCTCGGTGACCTTGATCTCGCCCTCCAGGGTGCCCCAGGGCTGCGCGAGGATCGCGTCGTGCGAGGGGCCGCCGCCGCGGCCGACGGTGCCGCCGCGGCCGTGGAAGAGGCGCAGGCGCACGCCGTAGCGGTGGGCCACGTCGCGCAGCCGGCGCTGGGCGCGGTGGATCTCCCACTGGGAGGTGGTGATGCCGCCGAACTTGGAGGAGTCGGAGTAGCCGAGCATGACCTCCTGGACGTCGCCGCGCAGCGAGACGAGGCGCCGGTAGGAGGGGTCGGCGAGCATCTCGTCGAGGATGAAGTCGGCGGCCTTGAGCTCGTCGGTGGTCTCCAGGAGCGGCACGATGCCGATCTTGGCCCAGCCGCCGTGCAGGTCGATCAGGCCGGCCTCGCGGGCGAGGACGGCGGCGGCGAAGACGTCGTCGGCGCCCTGGCACATCGAGATGATGTACGACTCGATGACCTCGGGGCCGAACTTCTCGAAGGCGTCCTTGATGGCGCCGAACACGCCGAGGGTCTTCTGCCCGGCCGCGTCGAGCGGGGCCGGGGTGGGCGCGAGCGGGCGGCGGGAGCGCAGCTCCTTGGCCAGCAGCCTGCCGCGGTAGTCGCGCGGCATGTCGGCGTAGCGCCAGGACTCCTCGCCGAGCCGGTCGAAGAGCTGGCCCAGCGCGTGGTGGTGGGCGTCCGCGTGTTCGCGCACGTCCATGGTGGCGAGCTGGAGGCCGAAGGCGGCCAGGGTGCGGATGGTGCGGTCCATGCGGCCGTCGGCGAAGAGCGCGCCGCGGTGCTCGCGCAGGGAGGTCTGGATGAGGGTCAGGTCGGTGAGCAGCTCGGCGGTGCCGAGGTAGTCGCGGCCTTCCTCGTGGGGGGTGCCCTTGGCGAGGCGCTCGCGGGTGTTGACGAGCTTCTGCCGGATGCAGGTGGCCTTGAGGCGGTACGGCTCCTCGGCGTTCAGCCGCTTGTAGCGCGGGCTGATCTCGGGGAGGCGTTCCAGGTCGGCCTGGAGGGAGGAGAGGAGCTCCTCGGTGACGCCGGTGTAGCGGATGGAGTTCGACAGCAGTCCGCGCAGGAAGTCGACGAGTTCCAGGGCGTCGGTGATGCCGTGCTCGTGCTGGAGGATCAGCACGTCCCGGGTCACGTCGGGGGTGACGTTCGGGTTGCCGTCGCGGTCGCCGCCGATCCAGGTGCCGAAGGTGAGCGGGCGGGTGCCGGCCGGGATCTCGATGCCGACGCGCTGGAGCTCGGCGGCGAGGTCCTCCAGGACGTCGCCGACCGCTCCGGCGTGCAGCTCGTCGAGGTAGTAGATGGCGTTGCGGGCCTCGTCGGCGGGCTCGGGGCGGACCACGCGCAGCTCGTCGGTCTGCCAGACGAGGTCGATGTTCTCGGCGAGGCGCAGGTCGTGGCGGCGTCGTTCGCCGGCGCCCGAGACGGGCTCCTCGAGGAGGGCCGCGATGCGGCGCAGCTTGTTCAGGACGCTGCGGCGGGCGGCCTCGGTGGGGTGCGCGGTGAAGACGGGCCGGACGTTGAGGTTCTTGACCGTTTCGCGCAGGTGCTCGGGGTCGGCGTCCTTGAGCATGTCGGCCGTGCGGGCCAGCAGGCCGCCCTCGGCGGCGCGGTGGGCGCGCAGCTCCTTGCCGCGGTGCACCTGCTCGGTGACGTTGGCGAGGTGGAAGTAGGTGGAGAAGGCGCGCACCAGCTTGGCGGCGGTCTCCAGGTCGGTGTCGCCGAGCAGCTCTGCGGCGGCTTCACCGTCGCTGCGCGTGAGGGCTCGGACGCGTTCGACCAGGTCGAGGAGGTCCTGGCCCTCCTGGCGTACGAGGGTCTCGCCGAGGAGGTCGCCGAGGCGGCGGATGTCCGCGCGCAGCTCGGCGTTGGCCGCGGCGATGGCCACGGCGGTGGTCGAGTGGGCCTGGTCGGCACTGCTCACAGGTGCGGCTCCTTGCAGTGTTTCGAGCGCTACTGGGAGGTGGGCCCCGGATGCGCGCGGTGTGCCCCTCCGGACTTCGTCCGGCGGCGCCGCCGCTCCTGATGCGCAGCTCGGGCTGCCCGTGCGGACCGCGCTGTCCGACGACACCAGGATAGGTGGCCCGTCCTCGTGCCCCGGCCGGTGTGTCATCAGGCGGGACGGCCGGGGCGTCCGTGCGGGCCGATGGGCCCCGCCGGCCGGGGTCCGGGGACACGGCGGGCGGGCGCGCTCCTCTTGCCGCCCGCAGGACCTTTGCCATACTTACGTTGCCGTAGGTTACGCATCCGTAGGGACGTGGCCCGGCGGCGCGCCTGCCGACTCCTCACCCTCAGGGGACACACCTATGACCATCAGTCCCGACGTGATCGAGGACGCCTCGGCGACCTCCGGCGCGTCCGCTTCGCCCGCCACCCGGGGCGGTGAGAGCAAGCGGTCCGTCGAGCAGATCGCCCTGCTGCTGTTCATCACGTTCCCCTTCATCGCGCTGCTCGCGGCCGTTCCGCTGGCCTGGGGCTGGGGGGTGAGCTGGCTGGACCTGGGCCTGATGGTGTTCATGTACTTCCTGGCCTGCCACGGGATCACCATCGGATTCCACCGCTACTTCACGCACGGTTCCTTCAAGGCGAAGCGGCCGCTGCGCATCGCCCTGGCGATCATGGGGTCGATGGCGGTGGAGGGGCCGCTGGTGCGCTGGGTGGCCGACCACCGCAAGCACCACAAGTACTCCGACCACGAGGGCGACCCGCATTCGCCGTGGCGGTTCGGCGAGACGGTGCCGGCCCTGATGAAGGGCCTGTGGTGGGCGCACATCGGGTGGCTCTTCGACGAGGAGCAGACCAACCAGCAGAAGTACGCCCCCGACCTGATCAAAGACCCGGCGATCCGCCGCATCTCGCGCGACTTCGTCTTCTGGACGATCCTCTCCCTGGCGATCCCGCCGGTGGTGGGCGGCCTGGTGACGATGTCGTGGTGGGGCGCGTTCACGGCGTTCTTCTGGGGTTCGCTGGTCCGGGTCGCGCTGCTGCACCACGTGACGTGGTCGATCAACTCGATCTGCCACGCGGTCGGCAAGCGCCCCTTCAAGTCGCGCGACCGTTCCGGCAACGTGTGGTGGCTGGCCGTGCTGTCCTGCGGCGAGTCCTGGCACAACCTGCACCACGCCGACCCGACCTCGGCCCGGCACGGCGTCCTGCGCGGTCAGGTCGACTCCAGCGCGCGGCTGATCCGCTGGTTCGAACAGCTGGGATGGGCCTCCGAGGTGCGCTGGCCTTCCGCGGCGCGCATCGACGCCCGGCGCAAGGAAGAAGCGTCGAACGCGGCATGATGGGGGGCGTGGGAATCGACGGCAGCAGTTCCAGCAGCGACAAGCCCAGGCGCAGCCGCCGGGTCCGGATGACGGGCGCCGAACGGCGTCAGCAACTGCTGGACATCGGCCGCATCCTGTTCGCCGAGAAGGGGTTCGAGGGCACGTCGGTGGAGGAGATCGCGGCGAAGGCCGGAGTCTCCAAGCCGGTGGTGTACGAGCACTTCGGCGGCAAGGAGGGCCTCTACGCGGTCGTCGTGGACCGGGAGATGCGCCAGCTGCTGGACGGGGTGACGGGCGCGCTGACGGCCGGGCATCCCCGGGAGCTGCTGGAGCAGGCGGCGTTCGCGCTGCTGGACTACATCGAGAACTACACGGACGGTTTCCGGATCCTGGTCCGGGATTCCCCGGTCGCGCAGTCGACGGGCACCTTCGCCTCGCTGATCAGTGACATCGCCACGCAGGTCGAGGACATCCTGGGCCTGGAGTTCAAGGCCCGGGGCTTCGACCCGAAGCTGGCCCCGCTGTACGCGCAGGCGCTGGTAGGGATGGTCGCGCTGACCGGGCAGTGGTGGCTGGAGACGCGCCGGCCGAAGAAGGCGGAGGTCGCGGCGCACCTGGTGAACCTGGCCTGGCACGGGCTGGAGAACCTGGAGGCCAAGCCGCGGCTGGTGGGCCATCGCAAGAGCTGAGGCCCGGCCGCCCCGTGCGGACGTACGACGGCGCCCCGTCACCGCGGTTGCGGTGACGGGGCGCCGTCGTGTGTGGGGCCGCGGCTCAGGCGCTCTCCGGGCTGTGCCTTTCCGGGCTGCGCTTCTCCAAGCTGTGCCTTTCCAGGCTGTGCTTCTCCAAGAATTCCAGCCGGTTGCCCACCGGATCCTCGGAGTAGAAGCGGCGGTGTCCCGGAAGGTTGTCGTCCCAGACCACCTCGGCCCCGCGCTCCTCCAGTCTGTCGGCGTAGGCCTCGATGCCCTCGACCCTGAGCCCCGGATGCGCCTTGCGGGCCGGGCGGAAGTCCTCCTCGATGCCGAGGTGGAGCTGGACGGGCCCGGCGGCGAACCAGCAGCCGCCGCGCGCCGCGAGCACCGGCGGCTTGGGGATCTCCGTCATGCCGAGGACGTCGGTGTAGTACGCGCGGAGCCGGTCCTCCGAGCCGGGCGGCGCGGCGAGCTGGACGTGGTCGACTGCGGCGAGCACGGTCAGACCTCCTTGCGGGCGACGGCGAAGATCCGCCGGAACGGGAAGACGGTGCCGCGCGGCCCCGGCGGGTAGGCCTCGAGCAGCAGGGCGCGGTACTCGGCGAGGAAGGCCTCGGCGGCTTCCTGGTCGTCGGCCAGGGCGGTGAGCACGGGTCGCAGGGCGGTGCCCTTGACCCAGTCCAGCACCGGGTCCGGGCCTTCGAGGAGCTGGTAGTACGTGGTCTCCCAGACGTCGGCGGCGCAGCCGAGCTCGGTGAACCGCTCCAGGTATCCGGCGGGTTCGAGGAGGTGGATGTAGCGCGCCCCGTGACCGGCGAGCCGGGCCCGCCAGCGCGGCGCGTCGCACAGCTCGGCGAGGATCCGGTGGCTGGGGGCGGTGAAGTTGCCGGGGATCTGGAAGGCGAAGGTGCCGCCGGGGCGCAGTCCGTTGATCCAGGGGGCGAAGGATCCGGGGTGGCCGGGGACCCACTGGAAGGCGGCGTTGGAGACGATCAGGTCGTACGGCTCCTCAGGGAGCCAGTCGGCGAGGTCCGCCTGGCGGAAGTCGAGCAGACCGCCGCCGCTGGTGGGCCCGGCGTACTCGGCGCTGGCGCGCTGGAGCATCTCCGGGGAGAGGTCGTACCCGGTGATGTGGGCCTCGGGCCAGCGCTCCGAGATGAGCGCGGTGACGTTCCCGGGACCGCAGCCGAGGTCGGCGATGCGGGCGGGCCGGGTGGGGAGTTCCGGTATCCGGGTCAGGAGGTCGAGGAAGGGCCTGGCGCGGTGGCCGGCGTGGCGGAGGTACTGCTGCGGATCCCACGTGGGTGCGGCGGGAGTGGTGGTCGACGCCGGAACCCTGGCCGGCACGGTATCGAAATGCATGTTCGAGCCTCCTGCTGGTGATGCGATGGGGAACGGAAGCTGCTCCGGCCCCCTCCATGCCCCACGTGGCGCAAAATATATCTCGACATCAAGATACACCACATCGAGATACTTGATTTGAAGAGACTTCATGTCGACAGACCCTTTACACTGATCGGCATGGAGGACGAGGTCGACCGACTGGTTGCGGCATGGCGGCGGGAGCGCCCTGACCTCGACGTGGAACCACTCGAGGTGCTCAGCCGCGTCAGCAGGCTCGCGCGCCACCTCGACCGCGCCCGCAGGCTCGCCTTCTCCGAGCACGGCCTGGAGCCGTGGGAGTTCGACGTCCTGACCTCGCTGCGGCGGGCCGGCGCGCCCTATCAGCTCTCCCCCGGCCAGCTGCTGACCCAGACCCTGGTCACCTCGGGGACCATGACCAACCGCATCGACCGGCTCGCCAAGAAGGGCCTCGTCGAGCGGCTCCCCGACCCCAACGACCGGCGCGGGGTGCTGGTTCGGCTGAGCCGCGAGGGCCGCGACCGCGCGGACCAGGCGCTCGCCGGACTGCTGGCCCAGGAACGCGCGATCCTGGCCCAGCTGTCGCGTACCGAGCGTGGCGATCTCGCCGCCCTGCTACGCCAGTTGACCGCTCCGTTCGACAACCTCCCCGGCTAGTCCCGACCCCGGCAGTCCGGGCAGGTCCGCGGGGCGTACGCCGGCCCGCCGGGCCAGGGCGACCGCCGCGAGCGTCGAGTGCACGCCGAGCTTGCCCAGCACGTTCTGCATGTGGGTGCGCACCGTGTGCGGGGAGAGGAACAGCCGCGCGGCCACGTCCTTGCGCCCCAGCCCCGCCACCATGCAGCGCAGCACCTCGTGCTCGCGCGGCGTGAGGGACTCCACGAGCCGCTCGCTGTCCGTACGGTGCTTGCGCGCGGCGGTCAGTTCCCGGAGCACTCCGGTGAGCAGCGCGGGCGGCAGGTGGGTCTCCTCGCGCAGGACTCCGCGGATGACGGCCAGGAGCCGCGAGAGCGAGCAGTCCTTCGCCACCCAGCCCGAGGCGCCCGCCTGGAGTGCCAGGGCGGCCCGGCGCGGGTCGTCGCGCTCGGCGAGCACGACCGTACGGACCCCGGGGTGGGACACGCGTACGCCTGCCACCAGCGCGATCCCGTCGCTGCCGGGCGGTGGCCCGGAGCCGGGCTCCCGCTGGGCCGGCACGCCCGCGACGACGGCGGTGAGGTCCGCGTCGACCAGCAGGACGTCGAAGCGGCGGCCCTCGGCCACCGCGCGTTCGAGGCAGCGCAGCGCGGCGGGGCCACTGCCGGCCGCGGAGACGTCCACGTCCGGTTCGGCCGCGAGCGCGGCGGCGAGAGATTCGGCGAAGATGCGGTGATCGTCGACCACGAGTACCCGGATACGAACCACAAAACCCCCAAGGGTCGGGGAACGGACGACTGCGGGCACGGCGCCCGGACCGGGTGATCCGCAGGCGCCTCGGCCGCCGCCGTGACATCTCTGCACTACCCCGGACCGGACGTCGTACCCGACTTGTCTCGACCCCTGAATCAACACCGGCCCCCACCGGTGTCACGCATCAGCGTAGGGCCGGGGGCGGCCGGCGGTTGGCCGAATAGCAGAAGTTTTTCGAGCGATTTTCCGGCGAGGCGCTCCTGACGGGGCTCAGCGGTGGCTTGAAATCGACGGCTCTTCGCCCCGATGCGACCTGTTCGGGACCGTCGTGTGCCGTGGGCAGTTGCACACGGTGTATTTCACCCGGCGTGCGCACGCCGGGCGCCCGCGCGAAGCGCCCGGTGACGGCGCTCCCGAACGCACGCGCGCCCCCGCCCTGTCCGGGCGGGGGCGCGGGTACGGGCGGGGCGCGGGCGCCGAGCCGGCGGCCGGATCAGCCGCGGCGGGCGCGGGTGAAGTTCCAGGCGTCCGTCACGATGCCGGTGAGGTCCGAGCGGGCCGGGGTCCAGCCGAGGCGCTCGTGGGCCGTGCGGGCGGAGGCGACCAGGGTGGCCGGGTCACCGGCCCGGCGCGGGGCGACGACCTCGGGGATCTCCTTTCCGGTGACCTTGCGGACCGTCTCGATGACCTCGCGGACCGAGAACCCGTTGCCGTTGCCGAGGTTGCAGATCAGGTGCTCCCCCTCGGTGGCGGCGCGCAGCGCGGCCAGGTGGGCCTGCGCCAGGTCGGCGACGTGGATGTAGTCCCGTACGCAGGTGCCGTCCGGGGTCGGGTAGTCCTCCCCGAACACCGAGATCGACTCCCGCTCCCCGAGGGCCACCTGCAGCACCAGCGGGATCAGGTGCGTCTCGGGGTCGTGCAGCTCGCCGAACTCCCCGTACGCCCCGGCCACGTTGAAGTAGCGCAGCGACACCGCCGCGAGGCCGTGCGCGACGCACTCCCCCGCGATCATATGGTCGACGGCCAGCTTCGAGGCCCCGTACGGGTTGGTGGGGGCGGTCACCGAGGATTCGGTCAGCAGCCCCTCGGTCGGCTCCCCGTAGGTGGCCGCGGTGGAGGAGAACACCAGGCGGCGCACGCCGGCCCCGCGCATTGCGGCCAGCAGGGCCAGGGTGCCGCCGACGTTGTTCTCCCAGTACTTGCCCGGGTTCACCACGGACTCGCCGACCTGCGAGGAGGCCGCGAAGTGCAGGACCCCGTCGTAGGAGGAGTCCAGGTACTGCGCGGCGTCCTGGATGCGGCCCTCGATGAACGCGGCCCCGGCCGGCACGCCCGAACGGAAGCCGGTGGAGAGGTCGTCGAGGACGGTGACCTCGTGGCCCGCCTCCAGGAGATGGGCCGCCACCACGCCGCCGACGTATCCGGCGCCGCCGGTGACAAGGTATTTGGAAGTCGCCGTCTTGCTCACGTGTCCTACTGCCTCTCGCGGGGAAACGCACGCACCATGCACGTGCTGGTATCCGGCATACCCGAATACGCCCCGCCGGGGAAATCCTCGGGCCCGATCAGAGCCAGGGAGCGCCGGACGGCGGCAGTCCGGCCCGGTCCAGCAGGCCGGTACGGGCGGCCAGCGCGGCCGCCTCCAGCCGCGATCCCACGCCCAGCTTCATCAGCACCCGCTGCACGTGCGTGCGCGCGGTGCTCGGCGCGATGGCCATCCCGGCGGCGATGAGCCGGGTGTCCTCGCCCTCGGCGACCCGGACCAGCACCTCCACCTCGCGCGGGGTGAGCAGCCGCAGCAGCCGGCTGCCCTCGTCGTCGGGCTGGGCGGCGGGGTTGAGCAGTTCCGCGAAGGCCCCCTGCAACAGCTGCGGCGCGATGGCCACCTCCCCCGCGCGGGCCTTGGCCAGGGCCCGCTCCACGCCCTCGATGCGCTCGTCGTGGCGCACGTACCCCGAAGCGCCCGCGGCGAAGGCGGCCGCGATGCCGCGCGGGCTCGGCACCGGACCCAGGACGACCACGGCGATCTGCGGGCGCTCCCGCTTGATCCGGACGATCGGCTCGAAGACCCCGGGCTCGGCGGGGGTCGCCGTACCCAGCAGGCAGACCTCGGGGGACCGGCTGATGACCAGCTCGGCGGCGCCCGCGGCGGGCGCGGCCGCCGCGAGGACCCGGTGGCCGCGCAGTTTCAGGGCCGAGGCGAGCGCCTCGGCCAGCAGCCGGTGCTCGTCGACCACCATGACCCGTACGCCCATTGAGGCACCCCACCCCCCACCCTTCTGACCCGGCAAGCTACACGCTTGTTCGACGGCGCGGTGCGGATACCGCGCAGAAGCCCCCGGAAGGACGGACCTTCCGGGGGCTTCGGGCGTTCTGTGCGGGTGCGGGCGCGGGCGCGGGTGCGGTGCCGGATCAGCCCGTCGTGAAGGAGACGAAGGTGTAGTACGGGTCGGTGTTGACCGAGGACTTGCTGCTCACGTTGTCACGGGCGATGAAGAGCCGCCCGTCGTGGTAGCGGTACTCGGCGGCGTAGGGCACGTACTGGGTCTCGGCGCGCTGCGATTCCTTGGTCGCCGGGTTCTGCATGAGCAGGGTTTCCTTCATCGTCTTGCCGTCGATGGAGACGATCTGACCGCCGCCGTCGTAGGGCGGGATCTTGTAGGCGATGAGGTTCGAGCCGTCCATGCGCAGCGGGATCATCGTGAAGCGGTCGCCGGCGTCCGCGCGGTCGGTGGTCTGCTTGCCGGTCTCCAGGTCGAAGGAGACGATCTCGTTGGTGCGGCCGTAGTCGGACGTGCCCTTGTGCTCCTCGGTCGGCAGGTAGAGCCTGCCGTTGCCGACGATCATGTGGACGCAGGTCTCGACCTCGGTGGCCCCGCACTTGGGCGAGTAGTTGCCCGAGGTGAGCGGGATGCGCGCCTTCAGCTGGCCCCCGTCGTCGACGACGAAGAGGTCGCTGACGCCGGTGGCGTTCTTGGCGGTCCTGTTGACGTTCGCCGCGGCGATCAGCGGCTTGCTCGAGACGATCTGGGCGAAGTCCAGGCCTGCGGGGAGCTTGTACGAGGCCTTCTGCGCGCCCGTGACGGGGTCGAGGGTCTGCGCGGACATCGAGTAGTTCGGGGACTGGCCGCACCGGCGGATCACGGCGAGGGCCGGGCCGCCCGCGTAACCGAGGTCCTCGCAGTTGTCCGCGTCGGTCTTGGGCGACCACAGGGGCTTGCCGTCGGTGAGGTTCCAGGCGGCGCCGCCGCTCAGGCCGCCCGCGGCGACGGTCTGGCCGCTGACGGTGACCTCGGCGAAGGTGACGGGCTTGTCGCCGCCGGTCTGGGACTTGGCGCTGGCCTTCCACAGGAGCTTGCCGGTGTTCAGGTCGATGACGCCGACCTGGTTGCACGGCTGGTACTTCTTCTCCGCGGTCACCGGGGCCTCGTCGAAGAGGATCGCGGTCTTGTCCTCGGAGGAGAAGCGGCTGGCCCCGCAGATGTTGGCGCCCAGCGGGGTCTCCCACTTCTTGGCGCCGTCGGTCACGTTGTAGCCGACGACCTTGCCCGCGTCGGACTTCACGTACGTGGTGTCCGTCAGCCAGGAACCCGGGATCTGGATGATGTCGTCCGAGACCGGCATCGGGACGTTGACCAGCGTCTTCGACTTGGTCTTGGCCGGCACCTTCTCGGAACCGCCGCCGCCCGCCTGGGGCTTGTCGCCGCCGGGGCTCGCGCTGCCGTCGGCGACGGGCTGCTTGTCGGAGCCCTTGTCGTCGCCGGACACGTACCAGAAGCCGCCGCCGACGATGAGGACGATGGCCAGCAGGGCCGCGCCGACGATCATGAGCTGGGTGCGCACGTCGTTGCCGCCGCCGGCGCCGCCCGGTCCGGGGACCGCCGGGCTCTGGGCCGCGTACATGGGCGTGGTGACGGGCTGCGGCTGCGGGTAGCCGTAGGGCTCCTGCGGGTACCCGTACGCGGCCTGTCCGGCGGGGGCGCCGGGCTGGCCCGCGGGGGCTCCCGGCTGGCCCTGGGGAGCCACGGGCGGCGCCGCCGGGACGGTCGGGGGCTGGGCCGGCGGGGGCGGGGGGCCGGCCGGCTTGGCGGGCGCGGCCGGCGGGGGCGTGCCGAAACCGCCGGGCGGGGGGTTCTGGGGGGCTCCGAAGCCACCCGGCGGGGGGTCCTGCGGCGCGCCGAAACCGCCGGACGGCGGCTGGCTGGGGGGCGGCGGGGTACTCATCGGTGCTACTGCCTCTCGGTGGGCGGCTCGGCGGACTGCTCGTGCTCGGGGCGGTCGCTCACTTGCCGAAGACCATCAGGAACTTCTCGTCCTTGTTCTGGGCCTGCAGGTGGGATGCGGAGACGAAGAGCCGGCCGTCCACGTAGTCCACCTGCGGGGAGAGGAAGGAGCTCTCCACCGGGGCGGCGGCGCCGGACGGGTTGCGCAGGACCGCGGTGGGCGTGCCGCCGGCGGCCGGGATCGTGAGGACCTCCCCGCCCTTGTCGCTCGTGGCCTCGCGGTAGACGACCAGCTGGCCGCCCGCCGCCTTGAGCGGGCTGAGGGTGCGGCCCTCGCCGGCCGGGGTGCGCCACTTCTCCTTGCCGGTGCCCAGGTCGAAGGCGACGATCTCGTTCGGCTTGCCGATATCGGCCTTGGTGGGCAGGTAGAGGGTGTTCGCGTCGACCAGGGAGGATCCGCAGCTCTGGATCGAGCGGTCGAAGAGCCCGCCGCAGCCGACCGGGAAACTGCCCTCGCCGGAGACCGTGGTGCGCTGCTTGCCGTCGGGTCCGAGGACCACGATGGAGCGCTCCTTCTTGTCGCTGTTGCCGAGGTCGAGGACGATCGGGTCCAGCGAGTAGACGGTCTTGACGTCGAAGCCCTTGGGGAGCTTGTAGGCCCAGGTGCTCTTGCCGGTGGCCGGGTCGGCGTCCATGACCTCGACGGTCTTGTCGGCGTCCAGGCAGGTGGCGATCGCGATCATCTTGCCGCCCATGGCGACGAAGTCGCCGGGCTGGCAGCCCTGGTCCCGCTTGTTGTCGAAGAGCTTCTCTCCGGTGCTGACCTTGAAGGCGCTGGTGGTGCCCATCCGGTTGACGACGACGGTGTCCCCGGTGAGGGCCAGGTCGGGGCTGGTGAAGATGTCGAAGAGGCCTTCCTTCGGCACCTCGTGCGACCATCCCTCCTTGCCGGCCTTGAGGTCGATCATCCGCATCTGGTTGCAGGTGGCGCCGTCGGTCTCGCCGTCCTTGTACATGACGACGGTCTTGCCGTCCGTGGTCCGGTCGGTGACCCCGCAGATCAGGGTGGGGAGGGTGAGGCTCCACTTCTCCTTGCCGTCCGCGACCCCGTAGCCGGTGACCGTCTTCCAGAGGGTCTTGACCAGGGTGTCGCCGATGATCCACTGCCCCTTGGAATCGACTCCCGAGCCGGGGCCGTCGATCTTGCTGGTCTTGAACCAGAGGACCTTGTCCTCGCCCTGCTTGCGGCCGGCGTTGAGGTCTTCCTTGTCCTCGCCGCCGTTGCCGCTGCCGTCGCCCTTGTCCGCGGAGTCGGAGGGCGAGGCCTTGTCGTCGGAGGGCGAGGAGGACTCCTGGGCGACGGGCTTGTCCTTGTCGCCGTTCCCGCCGAAGGCGAAGTAGCCGCCGGCGCCGAGGACGAGCACACCGGCGACGGCCGCCGCGATGATCACGACGAGCTTCTTCTTCGGCTTGGCGGGCGGCCCCGGCGGCATGCCGGGGCCGCCGGGGGCGCCGGGCGGCATGTTCGGGGGCGGCGGCGCAAACCCGTACCCCCCGGGCGGCTGCTGGCCGTACGGGCCCTGCGGCGGCTGGGGCGGCTGGGGCTGCTGGCCGTACGGGCCCTGCGGCGGCTGCTGGGGCTGCTGGGCGTACGGGTTCTCGCCCTGCGGCGGGAATCCGTAACCGGGCTGCGGCGGTCCGGGCAGGTGCCCGTAACCGGAAGGTGTCGGCGGCTGGTTCGGCGGCTCGGGCGGCTCGGTCATCAGCGCATACCTTCGGCTTCGGGTGTCGGAGGATGCTCTTTCTATCACTGACGGCCCGGACTGCACCGGGCCGGTCCGCCCCCTGTTCCCAAGGGAGGACCGGCCCGTGATGCCGCCGTTATCCGGCCAGTTGGGGGGATGGCCCCCGGAACTCACGCCTCCTCGGCGAGCTCCAGCCAGCGCATCTCCAACTCGTCCCGGCCCGAGATGAGTTCCCGCAGCTCGGCGTCGAGCTTGGCGACCTTGTCGAAGTCGGTGGAGTTCTCGGCGATCTGGGCGTGCAGGCTGCTCTCGCGGTCCATCATCTTGTTGAGCTGGCGCTCGATCTTCTGGAGTTCCTTCTTCGCGGCGCGCGCGTCCCCGGAGGCCGAGGACTTCCCGGCGGCGGCCGCCGCGGGCGCCGGGGAGGCCGCCTCGATCATCTTCTGACGGCGCTCCAGGTACTCGTCCAGACCGCGCGGCAGCATCCGCAGGCTGGCGTCGCCGAGCAGGGCCATCACCGTGTCGGTGGTGCGCTCGATGAAGAACCGGTCGTGCGAGATCACGATCATCGACCCGGGCCAGCCGTCGAGGAGGTCCTCCAGCTGGGTCAGGGTCTCGATGTCGAGGTCGTTGGTGGGCTCGTCGAGGAAGAGGACGTTGGGCTCGTCCATCAGCAGGCGCAGGATCTGCAGCCGGCGCCGCTCACCACCGGAGAGGTCACCGACGGGCGTCCACTGCTTCTCCTTGGTGAAGCCGAACTGCTCGCACAGCTGGCCCGCCGTCATCTCGCGGCCGTTGCCGAGGTCCACCCGGTCGCGGACGCGCTGGACGGCCTCCAGGACCCGCAGGGAGGGGTCGAGCTCGCCGACCTCCTGGGAGAGGTAGGCCAGCTTGACCGTCCTGCCGACGGTCACCGTTCCGGCGGCCGGCTGGACCTCGCCCTGGGTTCGGGCGGCCTCGCCGAGGGCGCGCAGCAGGGAGGTCTTGCCGGCGCCGTTGACGCCGACGAGGCCGACGCGGTCGCCGGGGCCCAGGTGCCAGGTGAGGTGCTTGAGGAGGGTCTTGGGGCCGGCCTGGACGGTCACGTCCTCCAGGTCGAACACCGTCTTGCCGAGGCGGGCGTTGGCGAACTTCATCAGCTCGGACTTGTCGCGCGGCGGCGGCACGTCGGCGATCAGCTCGTTGGCGGCCTCGATGCGGTAGCGCGGCTTGGAGGTGCGGGCCGGGGCGCCGCGGCGCAGCCAGGCCAGCTCCTTGCGCATCAGGTTCTGCCGCTTGGACTCCTCCGTGGCGGCGATGCGGTCGCGCTCGGCGCGGGAGAAGACGTAGTCGCTGTAGCCGCCCTCGTACTCGTGGACGTCTCCGCGCTGCACGTCCCACATGCGGGTGCAGACCTGGTCGAGGAACCACCGGTCGTGGGTGACGCAGACGAGCGCGGAGCGGCGCTCCTGCAGGTGCTTGGCCAGCCAGGAGATGCCCTCGACGTCGAGGTGGTTGGTGGGCTCGTCGAGTACGAGGAGGTCCTGGTCGGCGATGAGCAGCTTGGCCAGCGCGATGCGGCGGCGCTCGCCACCGGAGAGCGGGCCGATGACGGTGTCCAGGCCCTGCCCGAAGCCGGGCAGGTCGAGGCCGCCGAACAGCCCGGTCAGCACGTCGCGGATCTTGGAATTGCCGGCCCACTCGTGGTCGGCCATGTCCCGGATGATCTCGTGCCGGACGGTGGCCTCGGGGTCAAGGGAGTCGTGCTGGGTGAGGACGCCCATCTGCAGGCCGCTGTTCTGGGTGACCCGGCCGGTGTCGGGCTCCTCCAGCTTGGCGAGCATGCGGATGAGGGTGGTCTTGCCGTCGCCGTTGCGGCCGACGACACCGATCCGGTCCCCCTCGGATACGCCGAGGGAGATGCCGTCGAGCAGGGTACGGGTGCCGTACACCTTGCTGACTGCCTCGACATTGACCAGGTTGACGGCCATCAGGAGCGCTCCAGGGAAGGGGTGTGGATCAGCCCCCCAGCCTAACCCTCCGCGAAGTGCCGGACCGTTCCACCAGCAGCCACCCGCCGATCGCCATGCCGATCGCGGCGGGAGCGGTCACCGGGAACGCGATCAGGGTGGCGCTGTGGCCCTCCAGGAGCCCGCCGAGACCGGTCGAGGAGAGGCCGAGGACGCCGAGGAGGCAGAGCACGGTGCCGAGGGCGGCGCGGGCGCCGGAGCCGGGGGGCGGGCTGCTCGGACGGCTCGCGCTGCCCGCGCTGGTCGGACGGCCCGGACGGCCCGGACGGCCCGGACGGCTCGCGGCCGGCGCTTCGAAGCGGCGGAAGAGCCCGACGAGTACGCAGGTCAGCGCGGCGGCGGTGAGGAACCGGACCGGGACCTGGGCCCACCAGGCCGCGCCGGCGGGCTCGGGCAGCGCGATGCCGAGGCCCAGCTGGGCGGCGTAGACGGCGAGCATCGCGGTGAGGTGCCAGAGGAACGCCGTCATGGCGACCCCGTTGGCGGCGACCACCCGGCGCCAGACCCGGGGCCGGGCCAGCCACGCGCCCGCGGGGGCCCGGAGCAGTTCGACGGCGCCCACGAGCCAGATCCCGTGCGCGAGCAGGGCGAGCGTCGGCGGGGCCATGTTGGAGACCTTCTCGCCGGGCATCCCGACCATGGAGAGCGGGTACGGCCCGTACGCCACCAGCGCCACCGCCGCGGCGAGACCGGCGGCGGCGAGGGCGCCGGGGCGGCGGATCCGCCCGTCGGCGCGCAGGAAGCCGAGCTGGTGGACGGCGAGCCAGACGAAGGCGAAGTTCAGGAACTCGGCGTACGGGACGCCTCCGGCGAACCGCAGCAGGTCCACGGCGGCGGCGGCCGCGGCGAGCCCTGCGAAGGCGGCCCAGCCGCAGCGTTCGTGGAGCCTGAGCAGCGGCGGGGTGAGGGCGACCATCGCGAGGTAGATCCCGATGAACCACAGCGGCTGCGTGACCAGCCGGAAGGCGGCCCCGGACAGCCGCCCGCCACCCCCGCCGAACAGCTGCGCGGCGAGCGCGGTGGCCGTCCAGACGGCCACGAAGACCAGGGTGGGCCGCAGCAGGCGCTGGAGGCGGGCCCGCAGGAAGGCGGCGTAGAGGGGGCCGCCGTCGGTGCGGCGGGCGAGGGAGCGGTAAGACAGGGCGTGCGAGAACCCGCCGACGAAGAAGAACACCGGCATGACCTGGAGCGCCCAGGTGAGGACCTGGAGCGGCGGCACGACGGCGAGCAGGTTCCCTATGCCGTCGCGGCTGACGGCGGCCATCAGCCAGTGGCCGGCGATGACGGTCCCGAGCGAGGCGACCCGGAGCAGGTCGACGTAGCGGTCCCGGGTGGCCGGGGTGACGGCGGCGATGTCCTTGGCGGTGACTCCCATACCCCCACGCTCCCGCGCCACCCCGCCCCCCAACAGGGCGCACGTACTCACTCTCCCCTAGGTACCCCCCACCCGGGGTCCGGGGTGGTCAGAGGCGGGTTGCGCCTGGGGTGGGACTGGTGGCCACGTGGGTGCTGCGGCAGGTGGCGGAGGCGTCCAGGGCCGCCGCCACCTTGGCCGCGGACTCCGCGTCGCGGACCAGGAAGGCCGTCGTGGGGCCCGAGCCGGAGACCAGCGCGGCCAGCGCCCCCGCATCGGTGCCCGCGGCCAGGGTGTCGGCCAGGGACGGTCGCAGCGAGAGGGCCGCGGGCTGCAGGCCGTTGGCCAGGGTCACGGCCAGCGCGTCCGGATCGCCCGAGGCCAGGGCCGCGAGCAGCTCCGGGGAGGCCTGCGGGGCGGGAACCTCCACGCCCGCGGTGAGGCGGTCGAACTCCCGGAACACCGCCGGGGTGGAGAGGCCGCCGTCGGCCACCGCGAAGACCCAGTGGAAGGTGCCCGCCTCCACCGGGGTCAGGATCTCCCCGCGCCCGGTACCCAGCGCCGCCCCGCCCACCAGGCTGAACGGCACGTCACTGCCCAGCTCCGCACAGAGGGAGAGGAGCTCGGCGACCGGGGTGCCCAGACCCCACAGCGCATCGCACGCCAGCAGGGCCGCCGCCCCGTCCGCGCTGCCGCCCGCCATGCCGCCCGCCACCGGGATGCGCTTGTCGATGTGCAGGTGGACGGAGGGGGTCAGGCCGTTGCGGGCCGCGAGCATCTCGGCCGCCCGCGCGGCCAGGTTCGTACGGTCCAGCGGGACCTGGTCCGCGTCCGGGCCCGCGCAGGTCACCGTCAGGGACTCGGCGGGGGTCGCGGTGACCTCGTCGTGGAGGGAGACCGCGAGGAAGACGTTGGCCAGGTCGTGGAAGCCGTCGGGACGGGCCGCGCCCACCGCCAGCTGCACGTTGACCTTCGCGGGGACCCGTACCGTCACACCCGTCACGGAGCTCACAGCGCGGGCCTCTCCGCCGCCGGCTTGTGCTCGGCGATCGCCGCGAACTCCTCCACCGTCAGGGACTCGCCGCGGGCCTGCGGGGACACCCCGGCGGCGACCAGCGCCGCCTCGGCGCCCGCCGCCGACCCGGCCCAGCCGGAGAGCGCCGCGCGCAGGGTCTTGCGGCGCTGCGCGAAGGCCGCGTCGACGACCGCGAAGACCTCGGCCTGGGAGGCGGTGGTCTTCACCGGCTCGGCCCGGCGCACCAGGGAGACCAGCCCGGAGTCGACGTTCGGCGCGGGCCAGAAGACGTTGCGGCCGATGGAGCCGGCCCGCTTGACGTCCGCGTACCAGTTGGCCTTGACCGAGGGGACTCCGTAGACCTTGTTGCCGGGCTTGGCGGCGAGCCGGTCGGCGACCTCGGCCTGCACCATGACGAGCGTCCGCTCGATGCTCGGGAAGCGGCTGAGCATGGTGAGCAGGACCGGCACGGCCACGTTGTACGGAAGGTTCGCGACGAGCGCGGTCGGCGGCGGGCCGGGCAGCTCCTTCACCAGCATCGCGTCGGAGTGGACGAGGGCGAAGCGGTCCTTGCGCTCCGGCATCCGCGCCTCGATGGTCGCGGGCAGCGCGGCGGCCAGGATGTCGTCGATCTCGACGGCGACGACCCGGTCGGCGGCCTCCAGCAGCGCGAGCGTCAGCGAGCCCAGTCCGGGACCGACCTCGACGACCACGTCGTCCGGCCGGACCTCGGCGGTGCGCACGATGCGGCGCACCGTGTTGGCGTCGATGACGAAGTTCTGGCCCTTCTGCTTCGTCGGCCGTACGCCGAGTACGGCGGCCAGCTCCCGGATGTCGGCCGCGCCGAGGAGGGCGGAGGTCTCGGGCGCGGCGGCCGCGGGTGCGGTGGTCTGCGGCTCGGAGGTCTCCGGCACGGTGTTCTCGGGCTGCTGCTCTGCTGTGCTCACCGATAAAGGGTACGGCCGCAGTGCGGCCACGGACTCGCCCCCCGCTGCACGTAGAGCTTCTTCGCGCGGTACGTCTGCTCCGGGCCCGGGGCGTCCTGCGGCCGGCCGCTGCCGCCCAGGGCCTGCCAGGTCCGCACGTCGAACTGGTACAGCCCGCCGTACGTCCCCGAGGGGTCGGTGGCGCCGGGCCGGCCGCCCGACTCGCAGCGGGCCAGCCCGGCCCAGTCGAGTCCGTCAGCGCCCTGGACGGAGCTCGGCAGCGGCTTGGTGCCCACCTTGACGAGCTGGCTGACGGGCTCGCGGACGGTCTCCTCGGCGATCCGGCGGGGCTTCTGGCGGACCCCGTTGACGGTGCGCAGGCTGTACGTGACCCTGCGCACCCCGGGCCGCCCCGAGCGCTCGACGACTTCGGTGCCCGCGAAGACGGTGGCGTCCTTGGCCTTCTCGGTCTCGTACGGGATGCGCTCCTCGCGGATCTCGCGGGTGCCGGTGATGCGGAGCACGGTGACGGTCTGGCCGTCGCGCGGGAAGGAGCCGGGGGGCACGGAGGTGGTGTCCTGGCCGTGGAGGCTGATCCCGGCCTGGTCCAGGGCCTCCTGGACGGTGGCGGCGTTGGTGCGGATGGCCCGCTCGCGGCCGTCGGCCATGAAGGTGATGCTGCGTTCGGTGCGCACGGCGAGGGCCAGCCCGGCGCGCGGGACGGGTGCGTCGCGGGGGGCGGAGAGGTAGGCGCCCTCGGCGCGGATGCCGAACTGGCGCAGCGCGCCGTCCACGGTGCGGGCGGTGGTCCACACCTCGCGGCGCTGTCCGTCGAGGGTCAGCCTCAGCGGGCGGCCGTAGCGGACGACGATCTCGTCCCCGTCGTCGAGCGGCTCTCCCCCGGCCGGGGCGACGAGGTCGTGGGGGCCGACGCCGAGTCCTTCGGCGACGAGCAGGGCGTCGACGTCGCCGGCGAAGGTGTGCAGGGTCTGCGGGACCCCGTCCACGGTCAGGCGGACCGCCTTGTCGGCGGCGACGAAGGCGGTGGTGCCGCCCGCCAGGAAGGCCACGACCAGGGCCTGCGGCACGATCCGCCGCCAGCTGTCGCGGTGTGCGGGGGCGCCGCCCCGCCGCCGGCCACCGGTCCCGGGTCCCGCCGGGGCGGGCACCGTGTCGAGCCTGCGCCGCCCGGTCCCCGCGGGAGCCGCCGCTTCGGCGGCCGCCGCGCCCGGCCACGCGGACCCGGTCTCGGCGGGCACCCGTACGCCACCGCGCCTGCGGCCGGGCCCCGCCGGTTCGGAGACCTCGGAGACGGCCCGTGCCCCGCCCCGGCGCCGGCCGGGCCCCGCACCGTCCGGAACCCCGGCGGCCGTGCGCGGCCCAGCGTGCCCGCCGCCGGGCCCCGCGGGGTCCGGAATCCCGGCGGCCCGGCGGCGGCCCGGCCCGGGCGCGAGCGGGTCCGCGGCCGCTGCGGGGAGCGGCGCCGCCGGATCCGGGGCGCCGGGTACGCCCTGCGCGGTTCCCCGCCTGTGGCCCGGCCCGGCCGGGGCCCCGGCGGTGGCCGACGCGTCCGCACCGGCCGCCTGCTCCGCACGCCGGCGGCGTCCGGTGGCCGGGGGCTCCGGCTGCGGTCCCGGCTGCGGTTCTGGCCGCGGCTCTGGCTGCGGCTGCGGCTCTCGCTGAGGTTCCGGTTCCGGTGCGGCGCCCCTGCCGCGGGCCCGGCGGCCCTGCGCGGGGCCGGCCCCGGCTCCGCCCGCTCCCGTACGCCGCCGCCCGCCGGCCCGGGGCGCGGGCACCGCGGGCTCCGGTTCCGGGGCGGGTTGCGCCGGGCTCCCCGCTGCGGGATCCGGGCCGGGGAAGGGCGCTTCCCAGGCGGCCCGGCCGGGGTCGGGGAGGGGTGTGTCCCAGGCGGCCCGGCCGGGGTCGGGCGCGGCATGGGCTCCGGGCCGGGCGGCCATCGCCTCCGCCCAGCCGACCACGCCACCACCGGTGGGGGCCGGTTCCGGCCCCGGGTCCGCGTCCCCGGGCCAGGGGGTCCGTTCGCCGGCCGGCCAGGCCACATCGCTCATGACGCTCGCTCCACTGGTCCGTCCGGCTGCTTCGGGCACGGCACCCTAGCGGAGCCGTCGTCACGCCACAAAGCGGGACGACTACGGAACGTGGCGAACGGGTGAGGGCGGCTAACGGGTGAGGGCGGGTACGGAGGCGGGCGGGTACGGAGGCGGGCGGGTACGGAGGCGGGCGGCGGCCTGGCAGTCCGGCCTAGTAGTCGAAGGCGCGGGCCGTGTTGGCCGCCAGCGCCGTCGCCATGGCGTCCTCGTCGAGGCCGCGGACCGCGGCCATCGCCCGTACGGTCAGCGGAATGAGGTACGGGGCGTTGGGCCGTCCGCGGTACGGGGCCGGGGTCAGGTACGGGGCGTCCGTCTCCACGAGCACCAGCTCCAGCGGAGCCACCGCGAGGGCCTCGCGCAGCGGGGCCGCGTTCTTGAAGGTGACGGTCCCGGCGAAGGACATGTAGTACCCGGCGGCGGCGCACTCCCGGGCCATCTCAGCGTCCCCGGAGTAGCAGTGGAAGACCGTCCGCTCGGGGGCGCCCTCCTCGCGCAGGATTCGCAGCACGTCCGCGTGGGCCTCGCGGTCGTGGATGACCAGCGCCTTGCCCTGCCTCTTGGCGATCTCGATGTGGGCGCGGAAGGAACGCTCCTGCGCCGCCATGCCCTCCGGGCCGGTCCGGAAGTGGTCCAGCCCGGTCTCGCCGACCGCCTTCACGTGCGCCAGCCGGGCCAGCGCCTCGATCTCGGCCAGCGCGTCGTCCAGGGCCGACTCTCCGCCGCCGGTCCGGGCGCCCTGGCGCGACCAGCCGTCCGGGTCCCCGTGCACGATCCGGGGGGCTTCGTTCGGGTGCAGGGCCACGGCCGCGTGGACGCTCTCGTGGGCGGCGGCGGTCTCGGCGGCCCAGCGGGAGCCCTTCACGTCGCAGCCGACCTGGACCACGGTGGTGACCCCGACGGAGGCCGCCTTGGCCAGGCCCTCCTCGACGGTGCCGGACTGCATGTCCAGGTGGGTGTGGGAATCGGCGACCGCCACCCGCAGCGGTTCGGGCAGCGGGGGCGGCGCGTCGTTCGACGTACTACGGCTCATGCGGCCGATCCTATGACCGGACCGCGGCCCGGGCCGCTACGAGGGCGATCCGCGGAAGAACCCCAGCAGCCGGGCCAGCAGCCCGCGCCGCTCGGCCGTCACCGGCACCGGCCCGGGGGCGTCGTGCAGGGTGGCCTTGCGGGGTTTCGGGGTCCTCGGGGTGTACCCGGCGGGCACCGGGCCGGCGATCCCGGGGGCCGCGCGGTGGTGGTACAGCTGGTCCAGCATGCCTATGACCGACTTGACCTGACCCTCCCGCATGATCCGCACCACGTGCCCGCCGCAGTTCATGCAGGTCGGGTTGGACAGGGGCGAGGGGACCCGCTCGCCGCCGGCCGTGTAGACGATGAAGGGGTGTCCCGTGCCGTCGACGTGGTGCTCGATCTCATAGGCCTGCTCCCAGCCGTAGCCGCACTTCATGCAGGCGAAGGCGTACGCCTCGTGCACGGTCGGCACGGCAGCGGCAGTGGGAACGGGAGCGGTGCGGGCTGCCGGTGCGACGGGTGCGGTGACGGTCGTGGCGACGGGTACCGCGAAGGGTTCGGGTTCAGCGATCTCACTCATGCCAGCTCCTCTTGTTCCACTGGTGCCATTGCCAGTGGACGCCTCTTCGGGCGGGAGCGCATCAGGCCCTGTCTAGTGTTGGACGGTCTTTGGGCGACTCATGCCCAAAGCGCCCGGTGCGCGGTCTGAGCTTTGCTTTTCAGGTTAGCTCTTTACCGACTCACGGCGACTTTTGTGCCGCGTTCTTTGCCGCGACGACCGCGTCGAAAACCTCGCGCTTGGGTACCCCGGCCTCGGCCGCGACCGCCGCGATGGCCTCCTTGCGCCGCTCGCCCGCCTCCTCGCGCACCCGTACCCGGTTCACGAGCTCCTCCGCGTCCACGTCGCCGGGGGCCGCCGCCGGGGCGCCCTCGACGACCACGGTGATCTCGCCGCGCACGCCCTCGGCGGCCCAGGCCGCCAGCTCGCCGAGCCCGCCGCGCTTGACCTCCTCGTAGGTCTTGGTCAGCTCGCGGCACACCGCCGCGCGCCGCTCGGCGCCGAAGACCTCGGCCATCGCGGCCAGGGTGTCGTCGAGCCGGTGCGGGGCCTCGAAGTAGACGAGGGTGCGGCGTTCGCCGGCGACCTCGCGGAGCTTGCCGAGGCGCTCGCCGGCCTTGCGCGGCAGGAAGCCCTCGAAGCAGAAGCGGTCGACCGGCAGCCCGGAGAGGGCGAGCGCGGTGAGCACGGCGGAGGGGCCCGGCACGGCCGTGACCTTGATGTCCTTCTCCACGGCGGCGGCGACCAGCCGGTAGCCGGGGTCGGAGACCGAGGGCATTCCGGCGTCGGTCACGAGCAGGACCCGCTTGCCCGCCTCCAGCGCTTCGACCAGCTCGGGGGTGCGCGCGGACTCGTTGCCCTCGAAGTACGACAGCACGCGCCCGGTGGTGTACACGCCCAGCCCCTGGGTCAGCCGGCGCAGCCGCCGGGTGTCCTCGGCGGCGATCACGTCGGCCCGCTCCAGCTCGGTCGCGAGCCGCGGCGGGGCGTCGGCGAGGTCGCCGATCGGCGTCCCGGCGAGGACGAGGACGCCCCCCGCGAGCGCGTCGGAGGGGGCCGGGGGAAGGGCCGGGGAGGGGGCTTCGGCGGAGCCGGGCTGGTCAGTGGTCACCGCCCCATCCTCTCAGCCGCCCCAACCGCCGCGCCCCAACGCTCCCGTCCCCCTGGGTGTGGCACAGCCTCGTTCCCTACGATGTGCCGGTGACCAGTACCGCGACGCCGCCGCCCAGCCCCGCGGGGGCCCCGCCCGCCACCGGGTCCGGGCCCCACCCCGGCCCCGCCGACCAGCCGTCCGCCTGGCTGCGCCGTCTGCGCGGCTTCGGCTACGTGCCGCCCGCCGGGGCGAAGCGGCAGTCGGACGTGCGCACCCGCCTGGTGCCGCCGTACGCCCGGCCCTCCGCGCAGTTGTGGGGCCAGCTGGGGATCGGCCCCGCCGCCGCGGAGAACTGGCAGCGGGTGCTGGCGTGGGCCGGGCCGCTGCTGGTGGCGCTGCTCGCGGGGGTGCTGCGGTTCGCCCACCTGGGCAGCCCGAAGGCGGTGATATTCGACGAGACGTACTACGCCAAGGACGCCTGGGCCACCGTCCGCCAGGGCTATGAGGCGAACTGGCCCAAGGACATCGACAAGTCGATCCTCGCCAACCCGGACGGGGTCCCCCTCCCGCTGGACCCGGGCTACGTCGTGCACCCGCCGGTCGGCAAATGGGTGATCGGCCTCGGCGAGTGGATGTTCGGCTTCGACCCGTTCGGCTGGCGGTTCATGACCGCGCTGCTCGGCACCCTGTCCGTGCTGATGCTGTGCCGGATCGGGCGGCGGATGTTCCGCTCGACGTTCCTGGGCTGCCTGGCCGGCCTCCTGATGGCGGTGGACGGCCTGCACCTGGTGATGAGCCGCACCGCGCTGCTCGACCTGGTGCTGATGTTCTTCGTGCTGGCGGCCTTCGGCGCGCTGGTCATCGACCGGGACCGGGCGCGGGCCCGGCTCGCGGCGGCGCTCCCGGTGGACGAGGAGGGGCGGACCCGCCCGGACGCCCGGATCGCGGAGACGCTGCGGCTGGGCTGGCGTCCGTACCGGCTGCTGGCCGGGGTGTGCCTGGGCCTGGCCTTCGGGACGAAGTGGAACGGCCTGATCGTGCTGGCCTTCTTCGGGATCCTGACCGTGCTGTGGGACGCGGCCGCGCGCCGCACCGCCGGCGCGGGCGCCCCGTACGCGGCGATGCTGCGCCGGGACGCGCTGCCCGGCTTCCTGTCGACCGTCCCCGTGGCGATCGCCGTCTACCTGGCCTCGTGGCTCGGCTGGATCCTCTCCCCCGACAACGGCAAGGGCGGCTACTTCCGCGACTGGGCCGCCAAGAACGACCAGCACAGCTCGTGGTCGTTCGTGCCGGAGTGGTTGCGGAGCCTGTGGCACTACGAGACGGAGGTCTACAAGTTCCACGTGGGCCTGACCTCGGGCCACACCTACGAGTCGAACCCGTGGAGCTGGCTGGTCCTGGGCCGTCCCGTCTCCTACTTCTACGAGTCCCCCGAGCCCGGCACCGACGGCTGCCCGGCGACGGAGACGGTCAAGTGCGCGCGCGAGGTGCTGGCGCTCGGCACGCCGCTGCTGTGGTGGGCGGGCTGCTTCGCGCTGCTGTACGTGCTGTGGCGGTGGTTCTTCCGCCGCGACTGGCGGGCGGGCGCCATCGCGTGCGCGCTCGGCGCGGGCCTGCTGCCCTGGTTCAACTACCAGGAGCGGACCATCTTCTACTTCTACGCGGTGGTCTTCGTCCCGTACCTCTGCCTGGCGGTGGCCATGATGATCGGCGCCCTGCTCGGCCCGGCCGGCTCCTCGGAACGCCGCCGCGCCCTGGGAGCGGTGGCGGCGGGCGTGCTGGTGCTCCTGATCGTCTGGAACTTCATTTACTTCTGGCCGATCTATACCGGCCAGTCCCTCCCCATGGACTCCTGGCGGGGCCGGATGTGGCTGGACACCTGGGTGTAGCGGGGTGGGTGTGACCCTGGTCAAAGTCCGCGACAAAACCCCTCGGCCGTGCGTCTGTTCTACGTAAGGTCTCCACCAGTGGCCCCCTGAACGCGTTCAGTGTTCATGACCGGGGGGCGTGGCACGGGGGATGGGGACAGTGGAATGAACGGGGCCGCAAAGGGCGCCATCGTCGGCGGGGCATTCCTCGCGATGCTGGGCGGAGCGGGATACGGGGTGTACGCGCTGGTGGGGGACGGCGGCGCGGACGGCGGCAAGAGCACGAGCGCCGCCGGACCCGCTGCCCCCGCCAAGGGCAGCGGGCCGGTCAGCGACAAGGACGCGGCGCAGACCGCCAGGGCGTTCTTCGCCGCGTGGTCGGCCGGGGACGCGCGGGCCGGGGCCGATCTGACGAACAACCCGGCGGAGGCCCAGGGCGCCCTGGGCGACTTCAGGAACAAGGCCTACGTGTCCAAGGTCGCCATCACCCCCGGCGCGCAGACCGGGACCACGGTGGCGTACTCCGTCGCGGCGGAGGTGACGTACGAGGGGGTCACCAAGCCCCTCGTCTACGAGTCCAAGCTCACCGTGGTCCGCGGCAACACCTCCGGGCTGCCGCTCGTCGACTGGCAGCCCTCGGTGCTCCACCCGCAGCTCCAGAAGGGCGAGAAGCTGCGCGGCGGCGCCCCGGCCAGCCCGCCCGTCAAGGCCGTGGACCGCAACGGCAAGGAGCTGACGGCCGAGAAGTACCCGTCGCTGCGCCCGGTGCTCGACAGCCTGCGCACGACGTACGGGAAGAAGCTGGGCGGCGCGAGCGGCGCCGAACTGTGGATCGAACCGGCCGCCCAGGACGCCCCGCGGCGGAGCCTGCTGACGCTGGTGGAGGGCACGCCGGGGCGGATCGAGACCGTCCTGGACGCGGACGTCCAGGCGGCTGCCGAGAAGGCGGTCCTGAAGTTCCCGCAGGCGTCGGTGGTGGCGGTCCAGCCGAGCACCGGGGACGTCCTGGCCATCGCCGACCACCGCGGGGACGGTTTCCCCGCGTCCATCAGCGGCGGGCGGGCGCCCGGCTCCACGATGAAGATCGTGACCGCGGCGATGCTGCTGGACCGGGGGCTGGTGTCGGCGGACAAGGTCGCCGAGTGTCCGCCGGAGGTGTCCTGGGAGGGCCGGACCTTCAAGAACCTCAAGGGCTTCAAGCTCGACAACGAGACCTTCGCGACGAGCTTCGCCCAGTCCTGCAACACCGCCTTCATCAAGCAGATCAAGCCGGTCCACGACATCGACGCCCTCCCGAAGGAGGCCCTGGAGGTCTTCGGCATCGGCGTCGAGTGGAAGGTCGGGGTGCCCACCGTCGACGGCAAGGTCCCGGACGCCACCGGTCCGGCGGCGGCCGCCGCGTACATCGGCCAGGGGCAGATCCAGATGAACCCCCTGACCATGGCCTCGATCACGGCGACCGCGCGGACCGGGGTGTTCCGTCAGCCGGTCGTCGTCGACGCCTCGATGGACGGCCGCCAGCTCGCGAAGGCCTCCCGGCGGATGAAGCCGGCGGTGGCGGCGCAGCTGGTCCGGATGATGAAGCTGACCGCCACGGACGGGACGGCCCGGGGCGCGATGGCCTCGGTCGGCGGCTCCGACAAGGGTGCGAAGACCGGCTCGGCGGAGGTCGACGGCGCGCAGAACCCGGACAGCTGGTTCACCGGCTTCAGCGGGGACGTGGCGGCCGCGGCGTTCGTCGAGGGCGGCGGCCACGGCGCCGACGCGGCCGGCCCGATCGTGGCGGCCGTACTGAACGCGGGCTGAGGGGCGGTCCCCGGGACGGTCACCGCCCCGGAGGCCCGCGCTCACCGCCCCCGGAGGCCCGAGCTCACCCCTCGCGGCCGGCCGCGCTCATTTCTCCCGTACGTCGGCCAGTGCGGCCCCCGCGTGGCGGATCAGCTCGCCCGGGGCCATCGGGAACACCGTGTGCGGGGTCCCGGCCGCCGCCCAGACCACCTCGTGGGCCAGCAGGGAACGGTCCGCGAGGACCCGGGTGCGGGTGCGGTGCCCGAAGGGCGGGACACCACCGATGGCGTAGCCCGTGGTCTCCCGGACCAGGGCCGCGTCGGCCCGGGTCACGGCGCCCGCGCCGAGCTCGCGGCGCACCACCTCCACGTCCACGCGCGAGGCCCCGTCCATGAGGACCAGGACGGGCACCCCGTCGGCCGCGAAGATCAGCGACTTCACGATCTGGCTGAGCTCGCACCCGATCGCGGCGGCCGCGTCGGCGGCGGTGCGGGTGCCGTCGGGGAAGCTGCGTACGTCCGGTTCGAGCCCCAGGGCGGCCAGGGCTTCGGCGAAGAGGGGGTGCGTGGTGGTCGTCATGCGGGCACGCTAACGCGGCGCCCGCCGGCCGGGCGAGACATTTGAGCGGTCACAGCGCCGAGCGCAGGGCGCGGACCAGTGCCTGGGCGCGGGGGTCGGCGGTGACCGACTTCGCGTGCGCGTTGGTGACGTAGCCGAAGCCGATGCCCGCCTCCGGGTCCGCGAAGGCGAGCGAGCCACCGCGACCCGGGTGCCCGAAGGAGGCCGGGGACAGCAGCGGCGAGGCCGGGCCGTGCAGCATGTAGCCGGGTCCGAAGCGCGTGTTGACCACCAGCACCCGGTCCGGGCCGGAGGAGAACTCCTTGCCGGCGAGCGCGGTGGTGGCCGGGGTGAAGATCCGCGCGCCGTCCTCCACCACCCCGATGGTGGCGGCGTAGAAGCGGGCCAGGGCGCGGGCCGTGCCGATGCCGGCCGAGGCGGGCAGTTCGGCCGCGCGGTAGGCGGGGTCGTTCTCGTCGGGCAGGGGGTCGATGGCCGCGAAGGCGCGGCGGGTGAGGGAGTCCGGATCGGCGTAGGCCTCGGAAACGTTTCGCCTCGGCCGGGTCCTGAGCATCCCCGCGCTCTCCGGCGGCTCGACGGGCGCCACCCGCCCCACCCGGTGGGCCTCCGTCTCGGGCAGGCCGATCCAGAAGTCCAGGCCCAGCGGCTCCGCTATCTCCTCGGCCAGGATGCCCGCGAGCGAGCGGCCGGTCGCCCGGAGCACCAGCTCGGACAGCAGCCAGCTGAACGTCTGCGCGTGGTAGCCGTGCTCGGTGCCGGGCTCCCAGAAGGCGCGCTGGGCGGCGACCGCGCGCGGCCCGGAGACCCCGTCGGCGGCCTCGGCCACGGTCAGTCCGCGGTCCAGGGCCGGAACTCCCGCGCGGTGCGCGAGCAGGTCCCGGACCCGGGCCCGCTCCTTGCCGCCGGCCTTGAACTCCGGCCAGTACGACCCGACCGGCGCGTCCAGGTCGAGCAGTCCGCGCTGCTGGAGCAGGAGCGGGACGGCGGCGGCCACGCCCTTGGTCGCGGAGCGGACGATCTGCGCGGTGTCCTCGGCCCACGGCTCCGTGCCGTCGGCGTCCTTGGTGCCGCCCCACAGGTCCACGACCTTGCGCCCGTCGCGGTACACGGCCACGGCCGCGCCGCGGTCCCCGAGCACCTGGAAGTTGCGTACGAACGCGTCCCTGACGGGCTCGAAGCCCTCCGCCACCACACCCTGGATGTCCACGGCCGGTCCAACAACCTCCGACCGGCGCTTATGCCACCGCGACCGAGCGCGGGTCGAAGCCGAAGGGCAGCTCCAGCCGGTGCGCGCGCATCAGCTCCTCGTCGCACAGCACGTCCTGCGTCCGCCCGTCGGCCACGATGGTCCCCTCGCTGAGGATCACCGCGCGCGGGCAGAGCTCCAGCGCGTAGGGCAGGTCGTGGGTCACCATCAGCACGGTGACGTCCAGCGAGCGCAGGATGTCCGCGAGCTCCCGCCGCGACGCCGGGTCCAGGTTGGAGGACGGCTCGTCGAGCACGAGGATCTCGGGGCGCATGGCCAGTACGGTCGCCACCGCGACCCGGCGGCGCTGCCCGAAGGACAGGTGGTGCGGGGGCCGGTCCGCGAAGGCGGCCATGCCGACCTGTTCCAGGGCGCCGCGCACCCGCTCCTCCAGCTCGGCGCCGCGCATCCCGGCGGCGGCCGGGCCGAAGGCCACGTCCTCCCGCACGGTCGGCATGAACAGCTGGTCGTCGGGGTCCTGGAAGACGATGCCGACCCGGCGGCGGACCTCGGCGAGGTTCCGCTTCTCCACGGGCAGCCCGGCCACGCTCACCGAGCCGACGCCGCCGGCGAGGATGCCGTTGAGGTGGAGCACGAGCGTGGTCTTGCCGGCGCCGTTGGGGCCGAGCAGTGCCACCCGTTCGCCGTGCCCGACGGTCAGGTCGACCCCGAAGAGGGCCTGGTGGCCGTCGGGGTAGGCGTAGGCGAGGCCGGAGACTTCCAGAGAGGGTGCGTTCACAACGTCCATCCCATCAGACAGACGGCGAGTGCCGTCACCGGGAGTGCGGCCGCGTACGCCCACTGGGTGCGGGTGGCGGCCACTTCGTCGATCACCGGCATGGAGCCGGCGTAGCCGCGGCTGACCATCGCGAGGTAGACCCGCTCGCCGCGCTCGTAGGAGCGGATGAACAGGGCTCCGGCCGTCTTGGCGAGGACGCCCCAGTGCCGGATCCCGCGCGCCTCGAAGCCGCGGGAGCGCCGTGCGATGGACATCCGGCGCAGCTCGTCGGTGATGACGTCGCCGTACCGGATCATGAACGAGGCGATCTGGACGAGCAGCGGCGGCAGCCTCAGCCGCTGCAGGCCCAGCAGCAGGGCCCGCAGTTCGGTGGTGGAGGCGAGCAGTACGGACGCGGCCACCCCGAGGGTGCCCTTGGCCAGCACGTTCCAGGCGCCCCAGAGGCCGGAGACGCTGAGCGACATGCCGAGGAACTGCACCCGCTCGCCCTCGGCCACGAAGGGCATCAGGACGGCGAAGGCGACGAAGGGCACCTCGATCAGGAGCCGGCGCAGCAGGAAGCCGGCCGGGATCCGGGCCACGGCCGCGGCCGCGGCGACGAGGAGGGCGTACAGGCCGAAGGCCCACACCGCTTCGCGCGGTGTGGACACGACGACCACCACGAAGGCGAAGGTCGCGGCGAGCTTGCAGTGCGGCGGCAGGTCGTGGACCGGGGAGTGCCCGTGCCGGTAGAGCTTGTGGGCGTGGCCCGCGCCCATGTCAGGCGACCGGTACGGCCGTGGAGGCGGCCGTCAGGTCGGCGGCGCGGCGACGCCGGACGGTCCAGAAGATCCCGGTGCCCACCACGACGGTCGCACCGACGCCGATGACCCCGGCGAGGCCGCCGGAGAGGCGGGCGTCGGAGACGTCCTTGACGCTGTAGTCGGCGAGCGGGGAGTCCGCGGCGGCGTGCTCGGTGACCTTCTGGTCGATGCCCTTGTCGGCGGCGACCTTCTCCAGGCCGTCGGGGCTGGCGGAGGCGTAGTAGGAGACGAAGCCGGCCAGGGCCAGCGCGGTGACCAGGCCGGTGATCCAGACGGGCTTCGTGGAGCGGGCGGCGAGGCCGGCCGGAGCCGGGGCCGGGGCGGCGGCGGGGGCGTCGACGAGTTCGCCGCCGACGCGCAGCTTCAGCGGGGCGGACAGGCCGCGGGCGCCGTGCACGAGGTCGGGGCGTACCGCGATCACGGCGCCGACGGTGGCGGCGGTGATGGCGGCCTCGCCGATGCCGATGAGGACGTGGACGCCGACCATGGCGCCGAAGACCTTGGTCAGCGGCACGTCGGTGGTGCCGCCCACCGCGTAGAAGAGGGTGAACATGACGGCGGCGCCGGGGACCGAGAGCAGGGCTCCGGCGAAGGCGGCGACGGTGACCGAGCGGCGGCTGTCGGGCAGCAGCTTCACCAGGCCGCGGAAGACGGCGTAGGCGACGACCACGGTGACGACGGCCATGTTCATGACGTTGACGCCGAGGGCGGTCAGGCCTCCGTCGGCGAAGAGGACGCCCTGCATGAGCAGGACCACGGAGACGCACAGCACGCCCGTGTAGGGGCCGACGAGTATCGCGGCGAGCGCGCCTCCCAGCAGGTGGCCGCTGGTCCCGGCGGCGACGGGGAAGTTCAGCATCTGGACGGCGAAGATGAAGGCGGCGACGAGGCCGGCGAGCGGGGCGGTGCGCTCGTCGAGCTCCCGGCGGGCGCCGCGGAGGCTGACCGCCACGGCTCCGGCGGCGGCGACACCTGCGGCGATGGACACGGGGGCATCGATGAAGCCGTCGGGCACATGCATGGTTCTGCTCCGCTTCCTGCGGTCCGTTGAGCTGGGGCCTTGAGCTGGGGCCTTGAGCTGGGGCCTGAGCTGACAAGGTCTTTAACCGTTCAAGAATAGGGCCTAATTGCGAATCGTTGGCAAGAGCGCAGGCGTCACAAATAGGTCCGCGCGGATTCGTGGGAATGTGCGAGGCTGGGGGCAATACGGAAGTAAATGTTCCGATTCGAGGAGTCTTGTCGATGTCAGCCACCGCCGAGAATCCGTCCGCCAGTGCCACGGCACCCCTCGTCGAGGAACGCGTGCGCGCCCGGGTCATCACCGACGACCCGCTCTACCGCGCCATTCCGGTCTCCCTGCGCTTCGTCCCCGACGAGCCACTGGCCGTACGGATCGTCTTCCCCGCCGATCTGTCCCCCCAGGGCACCGACAACGAGTGGGTCTTCCCCCGCGCCCTCCTGGAGGCCGGTCTCCAGGCGCCGACCGGGACCGGTGACGTACGCGTCTGGCCCTGCGGGCGCGTGCAGGCCGTGGTCGAGTTCCACTCCCCCGACGGCGTCGCGGTGGTCCAGTTCGACATCGCCGGGCTGCGCCGCTTCCTGCGCCGTACGTACGCGCCCGCGCCCGCGGCCACCCGTTAGGCCCAGCCCGGTCCGAGCGGTCCGACCGGCCCGCCCGGCCCCACCGGCCCGGGCACGCGGCAGCGCACACACGGCAGCGCGCACACGGGAACGGCCCCGCACCATCCGGTGCGGGGCCGTTCCTGCGTACTGGGCGCTGCCGGTCAGGCGTTGACCAGCTCGCGGTCCTTGTCCGGGCCGTCGGAGCCGTCGGAGTCGTCCGCAGAATCCCCGAGGTGCTTGCGCAGGCTCTCGCCCTCCACGTCCACGTTCGGCAGGATCCGGTCCAGCCACTTCGGCAGCCACCAGGCCTTGTGGCCGAGCAGCGCGAGGACGGCCGGGACGATGGTCATCCGGACGACGAACGCGTCGAAGAAGACGGCGACGGCCAGACCGAAGCCGATCATCTTGACCATCTGCTCGCTGGCGCCGATGAAGCCCGAGAACACCGCGATCATGATGACGGCCGCGGCCACGACCACCCGGGCGCTGTACTGGAACCCGGTCACCACGGCCTGGCCCGGCCGCTCGCCGTGGACGTACGCCTCACGCATGCGGGTGACCAGGAAGACCTCGTAGTCCATGGCCAGGCCGAAGACCACGCCCACCATGAAGATCGGCATCATCGACATGATCGGGCCGGTCTGCTCCACCCCGAAGAGCGAGCCGAGCCAGCCCCACTGGAAGACCGCGACGACGGCGCCGAGGGCGGCGACCACCGAGAGCAGGAAGCCGAGGGCCGCCTTGAGCGGGACCAGGACGGAGCGGAAGACGAGCATCAGGAGCAGGAAGGCGAGGCCGACGACGAGTGCCAGGTAGGGCAGCAGAGCGTCGTTCATCTTCTGCGAGAAGTCGATGTTCATCGCGGTGGCGCCGGTGACGAGCACGTCGCCCTTGCCCCCGCTGCCCGCGCGGATCTGATGGACCAGGTCCTCGGTCTCCGCGGAGGACGGCCGGTCCTTCGGGACGACCGTGATGACGGCGGCGTCCTTGGCCTCGTTCTGCACGGGCGGCATGACCGCGGCCACGCCGTCCAGGCCCTTGATGCGGTCGACCGTCTTGTCGGCGAGCGCCTTGTCCCCGTCCACGACGACCATCAGCGGGCCGTTGAAGCCGGGGCCGAAGCCCTCGGAGAGCAGGTCGTACGCCTGGCGCTGGGTGGTGGACACCGGCTGGGCGCCGTCGTCCGGGAGGCCCATCTCCAGCTTGCTCGCCGGGATGGCGATGATGCCGAGGCCGATCACGCCCGCGAGCAGCACCATGACGGGGCGGCGCAGGATGAAGCGGGCCCAGCGGGTGCCGCCGTTGGCCTTGGGTTCGGCGCCTTCGGCGGCCGGCTTGCCCTTGCCGAACAGCTTGCTCTTCGTACCGGCGGGCAGCACCTTCTTGCCGGCGAATCCGAGGATGGCCGGGACCAGCGTCAGGGCGACGAGGACGGCGATGACCACGGTGCCGGCGGCGGCGAAGCCCATCTTGCTGAGCATCGGGATGTTGACCACGGACAGGCCCACGAGGGCGATGACCACGGTCAGACCGGCGAAGACCACAGCGGAACCGGCGGTTCCGGCGGCCCGGCCGGCGGCCTCGTCACGCTCGCGGCCCTCGGCGAGCTCCGCGCGGTAGCGGGAGACGATGAAGAGGGCGTAGTCGATGCCGACGGCGAGGCCGATCATCATCGCGAGGGTGGAGGTGGTGGAGCCGAGGTCCAGCACGTTGGCGAGCGCGGTGATGGTGGAGATGCCGATGCCCACGCCGATCAGCGCGGTCAGCAGCGGCAGACCCGCCGCGATGAGCGAGCCGAAGGTGATGACGAGGACGATCGCGGCGATCGCGATGCCGATGATCTCGCCGGAGCCCGTCTCGGGGGCGGCCATCAGGGCGTCGCCGCCGATCTGGACGTTCAGGCCGTCGGCCTTGGCGGCCGCACCGGAATCCTTGAGCGCGTCGCGGGTGGCGTCCGTCAGCTCCATGCCGCTGACCTTGTACTTGACGCTCACGTACGCGGTGGAGCCGTCCTGGCTGACGGCCTTGGCCTCGTACGGGCTGGTGACCGAGGAGATCTGGTCCTTGCCCGGGCCGTCCTTCAGGTCACTGACGATCTTCTCGACCTGCGGCTTGACGGCGGCGGAGTCGACCTTCTCGCCGGCCGGGGCCTTGATCACGATGCGGGCGGTGGCGCCGTCGGCGGCCATCCCCGGGAAGCGCTTGTCCAGCAGGTCGAAGGCCTTCTGGGCCTCCGTGCCGGGTATGGAGAACGAGCCTGAGGTGGGTGCGGATGCCGAGGCCGCGCCGAAACCGGCGGCGAACAGCAGCGCAACCCAGACGAGGGCGACGAATCGGCGGCGCCTGAAGGCGCCCCTGCCGAGTCGGTAGAGGAAGGTGGCCACGTCGGTGGTTCTCCCGTTCGGGTCGTGGGATGGATCAGGGCATGGAATGCCGGTCCGACGACGAGAGCGGCGTGTCAGGAGCAGCAGGAATCGAGCGCGGGGACGGTGCGGATTCCCCCCTGGGGAGGGGGGATCAGACGCCGAGGGCGGGGAAGACCACGGCGTCGACGAAGTCACCGAGGAAGCGCCGGTCCACGGACCGGTCCTCGATGAGCGGGAGCGCGATGAACGCCCCGATGAGCATGTGCGGCACGAAGGCCAGGGCCGGACAGTCCGGGGCGATCTCGCCCCGGTCCACGGCACGCTGCAGCATCACCTGCAGACCGGTGATCTCCGGGTCGACCAGCAGTTCCCGCAGCGCCTTGTGGAGCTCGGGGCTCTCGTGGACCGCATGGGTCAGGCCCCGCATCAGAGCGGTGTCCTTCGCCATCTGGGCGTCGTCGGAGTTCTGGACCATGACCGCGAAGTCCCCGCGGAGGGTGCCCGTGTCGATCTCCCGCAGGGAGACCGGCTGGGTGCACCGCAGGGCCTTGGCGACCAGCTCGGGCTTGCTCCCCCACTGGCGGTAGAGGGTGGCCTTGCTGGACTTGGTACGGGCGGCGACCGCGTCCATGGTCAGCGCCTCGTAGCCGACCTCGCGCAGGAGGTCGAGGACCGCCCCGTGGAGTTCGGCTTCCCGCTCGGGGGTGATCCGGCTGCGGCGCGACATGACTTCTTCGACCATCTCGCGTCTCCTCCCGACCTTGCCCAACCGAACGAAACTGTTTCGTACGGTTAGACCATACCCCTGCGCCAAGCGAAACGAAACCGTTCCGTTTCGCTCTGGGAGTGGTGTCGGTCACGCGCCGCCCACCCCGCGCCACGCCCGCCGGCACGCCCATGGATCACCTGTACGAGTTGCCAGCCCCCCTCCGCGCGGAAAGCATTGGGGTGTGAGTCACGACGCGGCGTACCTCCGGTTCCCCCATCTCCACGACGATCTGCTGTGCTTCGCCACCGAGGACGACCTCTGGGTGGCTCCCCTGGTTCCGCCCGGAGAGCCCGCGGGCCGGGCCTGGCGGATCACCGTCGACCGCACCCGGGTGGGCCACCCCCGTTTCTCCCCCGACGGCAAGCACATCGCCTTCACCACCTGGCGCAGCCTCGACCCCGAGATCCACCTCGCCCCCGTCGCGGGCGGCCCGGCCCGCCGCCTCAGCTACTGGGGCTCCACCGACACCCGGGTCTGCGGCTGGACCCCGCCCGACAAGGACGGCCGCAGCGACATCCTGGCCGTCTCCTCGCACGCCCAGCCCTTCTCCTACTACTCCTGGGCCTACAGCCTGCCGACGGACGGCAGCCCCGGCGGCCGCCTCCCGTGGGGGCCCGTCTCCGACATCGCCGTGCACGAAGACCCCCCGGACGGGGACGGCGCCCCGGGCGAGCGGCGCACCCTGCTGCTGTCCGGCAAGCCACCGCACGAGCCCGCCGCCTGGAAGCGCTACCGCGGTGGCGCCACCGGCCGGCTGTGGCTGCACGGCGAGCGGCTGCTGGAGGGCATCGAGGGGCACCTGGACTCCCCGATGTTCGTGGGGGGCCGCATCGCCTTCCTCTCCGACCACGAGGGCATCGGCAACCTCTACTCCTGCCTGCCCGACGGCACGGACCTGCGACGGCACACCGACCACGAGGAGTTCTACGCCCGGCACGCCTCCAGCGACGGCTCCCGGGTGGTCTACCAGTGCGCCGGCGACCTGTGGATCGTGGAGTCCCTGGCCGAAGGCGCCTCCCCGCGCAAGCTGGAGGTTCGCCTCGGCGGCCCCCGCGCGGGGCGCCGCACCTACCAGGTCCCGGCCGCCAGTCACGTCGACTCCCTCTCCGTGGACGCCACAGGGCGGGCCAGCGCCGTCGTCGTGCGCGGCAGCCTGTACTGGCTCACGCACCGCGACGGGCCCGCCCGCACCATCGCCGACACCCCGGGCGTCCGGGTGCGGCTGCCCGAGATGCTCGGCAGCGGCGGGCAGGTGGCGTACGTGACGGACGCGGAGGGCGAGGACGCGATCGAGATCGCCTACCTGCCCCGGGCCTCAGGGGACCGGGAGCCGCGCCGGCTCGCCTCGGGCGCGCTGGGCCGCGTACTGGAGCTGCTCTCCGATCCGGAGGGTGAGCGGCTCGCGATCGCCTCCAATGACGGCCGGCTGCTGCTCATCGACGCGACCGAGGAGTCCAACGGGGAGGCCAGCGAGCTGGTCCGGTCCGACAACGGGCCCGTCACCGACCTCGCCTTCTCCCCCGACGGCTGCTGGCTGACCTGGTCGCACCCGGGCGTCGGCCGCTCGCTGCGCCAGATCAAGATGGCCCGGATCTCGGGCCCCGGTGCGCACACGGTCGTGGACGTGACCAACGGCCGCTTCGAGGACGAGAACCCGGTCTTCACCCGGGACGGGCGCTACCTCGCCTTCCTGTCGTGGCGCGGTTTCGACCCGGTCTACGACGTGCACACCGGCGACCTGTCCTTCCCGCTGGGCTGCCGCCCGTACCTGGTGCCGCTCTCCTCGGCCACCCCCTCCCCCTTCGCGTTCTCCCCCGACGGGCGTCCGGCGGCGGGCGGACTCGACCCGGTCGAGGGGGAATCGGAGTCGGGCGACGGCGCGGTCACCGTGGAGATGGAGGGCCTGGAGAGCCGGGTGACCCCCTTCCCGGTGTCGGCCTCCAAGTACTCGGCCCTGTACCCGGTGAGCGGTGGCGGTCTGGTCTGGCTGCGCTGGCCGATCTCGGGCGCGCTCGGCGAGACCTTCGCCAACCCCGCCGACACCAGCGGCAAGCCCACGCTGGAGTACTTCGACCTCACCAAGGCCCGCAAGACGGAACTGGCCTCCGGGCTGGACTGGTTCGCGGTCAGCGGCGACGGCACCCGGCTCGTCGTCAACGACGACGGTGATCTGCGCGCGGTCCCGGCGACCGAGTCGGGCGACACCGACTCCACCGTCTACCTCGACCTGCGGCGCATCCTGCACGAGGTGGACCCGGCGGCCGAGTGGCGCCAGGCCTTCGAGGAGGCCGGGCGGCTGATCCGCGCGTACTTCTGGGAGCCGCAGATGTGCGGGATCGACTGGGCCGGGGTGCTGCGCCAGTACCGCCCCCTGGTCGAACGGGTGGCCTCCCCCGACGAGTTCGCGGACCTGATGCGCGAGGTGCTCGGCGAGCTCGGCACCTCGCACGCCTACGTGTCCCCGGCCCGCCGCAACGAAGGGCCTCCGCACTACCAGCGGGCCATCGGCCTGCTCGGCGTCAACCTCTTCCCCCGCGACGGCGCCTGGGTCGTCGGCCGGATCCTGCCCGGCGAGTCCTCCGACTCCAAGGCCCGCTCCCCGCTCGCCGGCACCGGCATCCGGGAGGGCGCGGTCCTCACCCACGTCGACGGCCGGCCGGTGGACCCGGTCGCGGGGCCGTACCCGCTGCTGTCCGCCGCGGGCGGCACCACCGTGGAGCTCACCTTCGAGCCCGCGGAGGGGCAGGGCCGCGCCCGCCGGGTCGCGGTCGTACCGCTGATCGACGAGCGGCCGCTGCGCTACCAGGACTGGGTGGCCAAACGCCGCGCGGTGGTCCGGGAGAGCAGCGGCGGCCGGTGCGGCTACCTGCACATCCCCGACATGGGCGGCTCGGGCTGGGCGCAGTTCAACCGCGACCTGCGGGCGGAGATGTCGAAGCCGGCCCTGATCGTGGACGTACGCGGCAACGCGGGCGGGCACATCAGCGAGCTGGTGGTGGAGAAGCTGACCCGCTCGATCCTGGGCTGGGACCTGACGCGCAACGCGCAGCCGGTCTCCTACGCCTCCAACGCGCCCCGGGGGCCGATCGTGGCGCTGGCCGACGAGGCGACCTCCTCCGACGGGGACATGATCACGGCGGCCTTCAAGCTGCTGGGGCTCGGCCCGGTCGTCGGCCAGCGCACCTGGGGCGGGGTGGTCGGCATGACCGGCCGGCACACCCTCGGCGACGGCACGGTGATCACGGTGCCGATGAACGCGGCGTGGTTCCCCGAGTACGGCTGGTCCGTGGAGAACCAGGGCGTGGAGCCCGACCTGCCGATCCTGCGGACCCCGCTGGACTGGGCGGAGGGACGGCACGCGCAGATGGACGAAGCCGTGGACCTGGCGCTGGAGCTGCTGGAGCAGGACCCGGCGGCGGTGCCGCCCGGCTACACGGACGTACCGGACCGGCGGCGGCCGAAGCTGCCGCCGCGGACGTGACCGCGCGGGGCGCGACCCCGTAGGACATGGCTGAGGGGTGCGACCCGCGAACGGCGGGTCGCACCCCTCAACCCCGTACGGACCTAGCTGTCGAAGTTCTCGTCGAAGGTGTCACGGGCCTTGTCCTTGGCCTGGTCAGCGGCCCGCGAAGCACGCTCGGACGCCTCGTCCTGCTTGCCGGCGGCCGCGGCCTTCGCCTTCTCCGCGAGGTCCCTCGCCTTGTCCTGGAACTGGTCCTTGATGCCCATGTGTCCTCACTCCTGAATCGGTGCTCGGTAAGGGGAACCCGACCAGGCTTGCACAGGGGAACATACGGCGCATTTCGGTCATGATGTCAGGGGGTCCGGGTGCGTTCCTGCTCGTCCGCCGCCCCGCCGGCCCCCACGAGTCCCTTGGAGACACCGGCCAGTCGCGGCTCGAACCGCTTCATCTCGCGCTGTCCGACGGAGGAGATGATCCCGGGCAGGTACCCGCGGACCCCCTGCATGCCGCGCAGCCACCACTGCGCGTACACGTGCGCGGAGCGCCGCTCGATGCCCGCCACGATCCGGTCGACGGCCGGCCCCAGCGGGTACGTCCGGTTCGACGGCCACGGCAGCCGCTGGCGCAGTTCGCGCATCACCTCGTCCTGGTCGGCTCCGCGCACCATGTCGGTGTCGGTCCAGGACAGGTAGCCGACACCGACCTTGACGCCCTTGTAGCCGACCTCGGCGCTCAGACAGTGGGCGAAGGCCTCGACCCCCGACTTGGAGGCGCAGTACGCGCTCATCATCGGCGCCGGGGTGATCGCGGCGAGCGAGGCTATCTGCAGGAAGTAGCCGCGGCTCTCCATCAGTACGGGCAGGAAGGCGCGGGCGGTGACGGCCCCGCCGATGAGGTTGACCTCGATGACCCGGCGCCAGGCGTCGGGGTCGGAGTCGGTGAACGGCCCCCCGGACGCGACGCCCGCGTTGGCGACGACGATGTCCACCTTCCCGAAGCGCTGCTTGACCTCCTGCGCGACCCGGGCCATGGCCTCGTGGTCGGTGACGTCGGCGTACCAGTGGTCGCTGTCGGTGTGCAGCCGTTCGGAGACCTCCTTGAGGGCCTCCGGCTCCAGGCCCACCAGGGCCACCTTCGCGCCGCGCGCGGAGAGTTTGCGGGCGAGCAGCTCGCCGACCCCGCGGGCGGCGCCCGTGACGACGGCGACCTGGCCTTCCAGATTCCTGCGAGCACTCACGGGGTCTTCTCCTTCGCGGGCCGGTGGTTGGGTCGGACGTACAGTTCGGCGAGCTCGCGCACGGCGGCGGTGACGGCTTCCGGGGCCTCCATCGGGGTCATGTGCCCCATCCCGGTCAGCTCGGTCAGCCCCACGCAGTTCGGCAGTGCGGCCGCCAGCCCCCGGGCGTGCACGATCGGTGTCAGCCGGTCGCTCTTGCCGCCGATGACGGCGGTGGGCACGGTGAGCGCGGCCAGCTGGGCGTCGAGGTCCAGCCCGGCCAGCACCTGCGACCACGCGTGGCGCACCCGGGTGGGGCAGGCGTGCACGATCCGGGCGCAGGCCTCGACCTTGTCGGGCGCGGAGCCGGGGCCCATCGTGGCGTACTTCAGCACCTTCCTGGCGGCGGGGGTGACCGGCCCGAGCGGGACCCGGGCTCCCAGCACCGCCCCGGTGATACGGGTCCTCGCGGGCCCGGCGCGCCACGGCAGGACCCGGGCCTCCGCGACCAGCCGGCCGCTGCCGGTGCTGCACAGCAGCGCGGCCGCGACGTGCTCGGCGAACTCCGGCCGGGCGGCGGCGGCCATGACCGTCATCCCGCCCATGGAGTGGCCCGCGACGACGGCCTTCTCCCCGGGGGCGAGGGCGGCCCCCAGCACCGCGACGAGGTCGTCGGCGAGGGCGGTGGTGCTGCAGCCGGAGCCGGCGGGGCTGCGCCCGTGGCCGCGCTGGTCGTAGGCGACGACCCGGTGTCCGGATGCCGCCAGGGCCCGTATCTGCGCGGCCCAGAAGGCGGTGGAACAGGTCCAGCCGTGCGCGAGCACGACGGCCGGGTCCCCGTCCTCGCCGTGCACCTCCGCGTGCAGCCGCGACCCGTCGGCGGAGACGACGACCAGCTCACGCCGGGCGACCGGCGGCGCGTACGGCCCGGCGGTGACATGCGCCGGCCGCCTCACGCGGCACCACCCTGCACCGCTTCGGCAGACCCAGCCCCGCCGGGGGTCAATCCAGCCCCGCCGGCGTTCGAACCCCCGCCGGGGGTCAATCCAGCCCCGCCCGCATTCGAACCCCCGCCGGGGGTCAATCCAGCCCCGCCGGCGTTTGAGGCGCGGGGGTCCGGGGGCAGCGCCCCCGGCGACGGCGCCGCACCCGCGGACCCCGCCCGGCCCCGGCCCCGCTTCGCCGCGCCGCCGCCACCGGCAGCCACCGCCACTGCCACCCGGTCCCGCTCGCGCTCCCGCCCCCGTACGACCTCGTACTCACCCAGGTCCACGCGAAGCGTCTCCTTGCGGAACTCTCCCGTGGTGCCCGGCCAGACGGTGGTGTTGCGCCCCTGCGCGTCCAGGTACCAGCTGGTGCAGCCGCCCGTGTTCCACACCGTCCGCTCCATGCGCGTCTGGACGTGCCGGTTCCAGGTGTTGACCGCCGAGGGCCTGGCGGCCAGGGCGACCTTGCCCCCCAGGACCCCCAGCTGGCGCATGTAGTCGGCCATGTAGTTCAGCTGCGATTCGATCATCAGGATCATCGAACTGTTCCCGAGCCCGGTGTTCGGCCCGATGATCGTCATCCAGTTCGGGAAGCCCGCCGCGGTCGCCCCGCGCAGCGACTGCATCCCGTCCTTCCACACCTCCGCGAGGGTCTTGCCCTCCACGCCCACCACCCGGTCGGCGATCGGCATGTCCGTGACGTGGAAGCCGGTGCCGAACACGATCGCGTCGGCCTCGGTCTCGGTGCCGTCGGCGGCGACCAGCACCGAACCCCGGATCTCCTTCAGCCCGGAGGCGACGAGGTCCACGTTGGGCCGGGCGAGCGCCGGGTAGTACTCGCTGGAGAGCAGGATCCGCTTGCAGCCGATGCGGTACGAGGGCGTCAGCTTGGCCCGCAGCTCCGGGTCCTTGATCGAGCGCGCCATGTTGGCCTTGGCCAGGGACTCGATCAGCCCGAGCTGATTGGGCCGCTTGGTGAAGGCGCTGACCTGGAGCTCCCGTATCCCCCACAGCAGCCCCCGGCGCGCCGCCCGGGTGAAGGGGAGCTGACGGTGGAGCCAGCGCTCGACGGAGGTGATGGCCCGGTCGGTGCGCGGCATCACCCACGGCGGGGTCCGCTGGAACAGCGTGAGCCGCTCCACCCCGGGGGCGATGGCGGGGACGATCTGGATGGCCGAGGCGCCGGTGCCGATCATGGCGACGCGCTTTCCGCGCAGGTCGTAGTCGTGGTCCCAGCGGGCGGAGTGGAAGACCTTGCCGGGGAAGCCGGCGAGCCCGGGGATCTCCGGCATCTTCGGGTCGGACAGCGGCCCGGTGGCGGAGACGACCACATCGGCGGTGAGTTCCCCGCCCGAGGTCTCTATCTCCCAGTGCATCGCGTCCGCGTCCCAGCGCGCCATCCGCACCTCGTGGTTCAGCCGGATGTGGCGGCGCAGTCCGAAGGTGTCGGCGACGTGCTCCAGGTACTCCCGGATGGCGGGCTGCCCGGAGAAGGTCCGCGGCCAGTCGGGATTGGGCGCGAAGGAGAACGAATAGAGGTGGGAGGGCACGTCACAGGCGCACCCGGGGTAGTTGTTGTCGCGCCAGGTGCCGCCGACGGAGTCGGCGCGCTCCAGGACGACGAAGTCCGTGATCCCCTCGCGCCGCAGCCGCACCGCGGCGCCCAGTCCGCCGAACCCGGATCCGATCACCGCCACCCGTACGTGCTCGCGTACGTCCTCGCGTACGTGCTCTCGTACGTCCTCGCGCTCGTCCATGCCACCGCCCCTGCCGCCCATGCCCGCCGCCTTCGGATTCCCATGCTGCCAGCAATCACTGGCACAATCGGGAGAGTAGAGCAGCCCCGTACTCATGGGTAGGGGTCGAGCCGGGAAAGTTACCGCGAGTACGCCCTAGGCTTCGCTCGTGCCGGACAACGCGACGCAGGACACACCGCAGACAGCGGAAGCACCGCAAGCAACGGGAGCGGGGACCACAGTGCGCGAATACCGCACGGAGGAGCTGGCCGAGGCCGCCGGCATACCCGTACGCACCCTGCGCTTCTACCGGGAGCGCAAGCTCCTGCCGCCGCCCCGCCGCGAGGGCCGCATCGCCTGGTACGACGAGCACCACCTGGCCCGGCTGCGCACCGTCGCCGCCCTGCTGGAGCGCGGCCACACCCTCGGCGGCATCGCCGAGCTGACCGTGGCCTTCGAGAACGGCCGCGACGTCGGCCAGCTCGGCGAACTGCTCGGCATCGGCTGGTCGGAGGAGACCCCGGTCCGCCTGACCCCCGAGGCCCTCGCCGACTACTTCGAGGGCGAGGTCACCCCGGAGAACCTGGCGGCCTCGCTCGACCTCGGCTACCTCGCCACCGACGGCGAGGAGATCGTCCACGTCAGCCGCAGGCTGCTGGACGTCTCCTCGGCGCTGGTCCGCGAGGGCGTACCGCTCTCCGCCGTCCTGGAGGCCGGCCGGGCGGTGCGCGAGCACGCGGACGCGATGGCGGCCCTGTTCGCGGAGCTCATCACCACGCACATCTCGCAGGACGCGGTCCCGCGCCTGCGCCCCCTGGCGAAGAGCGTGGTCGAGGCGGAGCTCACGATGGCCATGGACCGGCTGCGCCCGCCGGCCCAGGCCGGCCAGCCCGGCCAGCCCTCTCAGCCCTCTCAGCCCTCTCAGCCTCAGACCCCGAGCTCGTAGGCCACGGTCACGGGCGCGTGGTCGGACCACCGCTCGGGGTGGGTCTCGGCGCGCTCCACGAACGCCTTGACGGCCTTGGCCGCCAGTCCCGGCGTCGCCACGTGCAGATCGATCCGCCAGCCGGCGTCGTTGTCGAAGGCCCGCCCGCGGTAGGACCACCAGGAGTACGGCCCCTCGGTGTCCGGGTGCAGGCTCCGCACGACGTCCACGTAACCGGCGGCGTCGTACACCTCCCCGAGCCATTCGCGCTCCTCGGGCAGGAAGCCGGCGTTCTTCCGGTTGGTCTTCCAGTTCTTCAGGTCGGCTTCCCGGTGGCAGATGTTCCAGTCGCCGCAGACGACGACCTCGCGCCCGTCCGCCGCGGCCCGCGCCCTGAGCTCCTTCAGGTAGGTGAGGAACTCGCCCATGAACCGGTACTTCTCGTCCTGCTTCTCGGTCCCGGCCTCCCCGGAGGGCAGGTAGAGGCTGGCCACGGTCACACCGGGCAGATCGATCTCCAGGTACCGGCCCGAGTCGTCGAACTCCTCGCTCCCGAATCCGACCTGCACCCGCTCCGGCGCCCGGCGCGTGTACAGCGCGACCCCGGCCCGCCCCTTCGCGGCGGCCGGTGCGAACACGGTGTGCCAGCCCTCGGGCGCCCGCACCTCCTCCGGAATCTGACCCTCCTCCGCCCGCACTTCCTGCAGGCAGACGACGTCGGCGTCCGACCCGGCGAGCCACGGGGAGAACCCCTTCTTGGCGGCGGCGCGGATCCCATTCACATTCACGGAGGTCACGATGAGCATCCCTGCACGATAGCCGGAGCGTTCCGTAGGCTGTCCGGATGTCTCAGGAGATCCAGCTCCGCGCGGTGTCGTACGACCACCCGGACGCGGTCAAGCTCAACGACCAAGTGCAGATCGAATACCAGGTGCGCTACGACGGCGAGGGCGATGTCACATTCCTCGACCCGGCGATGTTCGTCCCGCCCGCCGGCCTCTACCTCCTCGCCTACGACGCCTCCGGCGCGCCGATCGCCAGTGGCGGCTGGCGCGCGCACGAGGCGAACGACGAGGGCTACGCGGACGGCGACGCCGAGCTGAAGCGCATGTACGTGGTCCCCGAGGCCCGCGGCCTGGGCCTCGCCCGCCGCATCCTGGCCGCCCTGGAAGCCGACGCCCGCGCGGCCGGCCGCATACGCATGGTCCTGGAAACGGGCGACCAGCAGCCGGAGGCCATCGCCCTCTACCTCTCCGAGGGCTACACGATGGCGGCCGCCAAGTTCGGCCACTACCGCTTCCACGACTCCAGCCGCTGCATGACCAAGCCCCTGAACCCGACCGCCTGAACCCGGACCCACCCCCGCCGCGCCGCCCCGGAACCCCCGGGAGGCGCGGCGGCCCGGCCCGGCCGGTCAGCCGCCCGCGGCCGCGTCCACCGGCTCGGGACGCTCCGAAGAGAACTGCGCCACGGCAGCGGGCATGAACGCCATGACGGTCTCCATCTCCGCCGGGGTCAGCGTGAGGACGGTGCTGATGACCACGAGCGAACTCCCCACGCGCACGACGGTCGCGTCGGCACGGTCCGAGCGACCCGTGGCACGGTCCGTCACCGTCCCCCGCACGACGAGGCTCTCGTCTCCGAGCCGGGGCCCGTCGGCCACGGCGAAGCCGGCCGTATCGGGGGGCTCCCATTCCGCGGTTCGCAGATCCACGCTCGCGCACCGGGCCACCAGCTCCCGCATGTCCCGCATCGCCCGGTGCGCGCCGTCGCCCGGGAACGAATAGAGCTTCTCCGCGCCGGAGATGACGCCGTTGTCCACGGTGTGCCCGCCGCTGAACGCGGCGGTCGCGGAGGCGGACGCCGCCGCCGTGGTCGCGTCCACGACGGTCTGCCCGTCGAGGAGCCCCTCACAGGCCGGCGGCGGCACCGAAGCCGCCGCGCCCCCCTGCGCTTTCCCGTCCGGGCGGTCCGCCACGGAGGCCCAGCCGCCCGGCAGCGCCGCGGGCAGCAGCCGCGTCCGCAACTCGGCGGCGGGCATCGGCCCCTGCACCTTCGGCTGTTGGGCCTTCGCCGGACCCCCGCACCCCGCGACCGCCGCGAGCAGCACGAGCCCGACCACGTACCGAACCCCGTCACCGGTCACTTCAACGCCCCTCCCCCACCCCGCAAAAGTCACGGCCATGACTTTAGGCCAGGAGGCACATGGGCCCAGGACCCCACAAACGCCGAGATCCCGCCCAGCCTTTCGGCTGAACGGGATCTCGAGACGATCCTTGAGAGCTACTCAAGAACTGTCGTTTGTGGACCTGTGGGGATTTGAACCCCAGACCCCCTCGATGCGAACGAGGTGCGCTACCAGACTGCGCCACAGGCCCTTGCGACGTGTGAAACATTAGCATCCCCGCGCGGGTGCTCCAAAACCGATATCGGGAGCGTCCGCGCAGGTCATAGATCACTCGTTCGCGGCGCGCGGGCGGTCGTCGCCCTCGTACTGGTCGAACAGGGGCGTACGGGCCGCATCGCGCGCGCGGCCGCGGGGCGCCGGGGGCGCCGGCTGGGCGCGCAGGCGGGGTTCCGTCGGCTCGGCCGTGCTGGAACGGGTGGCGCTCCACGGGTCCGGGGTGGCCGGGCCGGTGGCGCGCGGGGCGACCGGGGCCGTCACGTACGTCGGCAGCGGGACCGGGACGGGCTCCCAGCTGTCACCGCGGGCGGGGCCGCGCTCGCGTTCGCGCTGCTGGTCCACCCACTCGGCGTGGTCGGTCTGCTCGACCAGGGCGCGCCGGCCGGCCTCCTGCGGGGAGACGGGTGGCGCGGGGTCCGGGTCGGAACCGGCCGCGGCGGTGTCCTCGGAAGGGCGCCGCCGGGGGCGGTTCTCGCGCAGGCGGCGGGCGGCGGCCTCGGCGCGCCGCCGGTCCATGGTGAACTCGTAGCGGCGCCGCTCCTGGACCCGCAGGTGCACGATGTACGTGCTCAGCAGCAGGGCGGGGACCGCCGGGGCCCACAGGTACTGGAGTCCGCCGACGGCGGCGACGACCGCACCGAGGGTGAAGATCAGGAAGAGCAGCGCGGTGGTGCGCCGGCGGCGGGCCAGGACGACCAGGCGCTGTTCGCGGCGGGCCCGTTCCGCGCGGTCCGCCCGCTCGGAGGCGGCCGACCTCGGCTCCGACCTGGTCGGCGGGGGCACGACAACGGCCCGGGCGTCGGCGGCGTCCACGGTGTTCACCGTTTCCGTCGCGGCGTCCGGGTCCGCGGGGGGCTGGGACCACGCCTCCTCGTCACCGCGCTCACGCAGCCCCTTGGCGTAACGGCGCTCCATTCCCGCCCGGCCGGAAAGCAACCTGATGGCAGTGGAGAAGCGTTCCGTCGGACGGGCTTCGTTCAGCTCGTCCTGCCTCCGGAGCCACATGGGCACCAAGTAGGCGGCCCAGGCCCCGACAATGACTGCGTAGATGAGGCCGCTGCTGCTCACACCCCACACCGTAGAGGGACGCGGCCGGGCGGATCCGCCAATTGGGACGGCGTGTCGCGCGATCTCGCTGATATCACGGACTTTTTTTGTGATTCTTCGGATCAGGTTATGGGCGAATCGGTCACCGAGCGAAAGAATTCGAACATATATCTGATTGGCATTAGGTCTGCGACGCGGGACCGTGCGGATGGCGCTCCCGGTGCCAGCGGCGCAGCAGCCCCTCCCGCACCTCCTCCACCGTCAGCGCGTACACGAGGTGATCACGCCACGCGCCGTCGATGTGCAGATAACGGGGCCGCAGTCCTTCCTCGCGGAATCCCAGTTTCTCCACGACCCGCCGGCTCGGTCCGTTCTCCGGCCGGATGCACACTTCGATCCGGTGCAGCCCGACCTTGCCGAAGCAATGGTCCACCGCCAGCGCGACCGCCGTCGGCATCACGCCCCGGCCCGCCACCTCGCGGTCCACCCAGTAGCCGACGTGGCCGGCGCACATGGAGCCCCAGGTGATCCCGGCGACCGTCAGCTGACCCACCAGGCGCCCCTGGTACTCGATGACGAACGGCAGCATGCGCCCCGCGTTCGCCTCGGCCCGCAGATGGCGGACCATCTGGCGGTACGTCGGCCGCTGGATCACCGGCCCCCAGGGAGCGGGCGGCGGGATGGTCGCCTCCCACGGCCGGAGCCAGTCGCGGTTGCGGCGGTTGACCTCGCGCCAGGCGGCCTGGTCCCGCAGTTTTATCGGCCGGAGCGTGACGTCTCCGTCGGTGAGCACCACCGGCCAGGACGGGCCGTTCAGCTCGCGCTCCCGGGTCTGTCGGCGGGCCGGGGGTGGTCTCCGCCGCGGATCTGGTCGACCGCGTGGAGCAGCACCCGGGACAGGACGGCGATCCCGTCGCGGACCCCGCCCGTCGAGCCCGGCAGGTTCACGATCAGAGTGCGCGCGGCCACGCCCGCCAGGCCCCGCGACAGTGCCGCGGTCGGCACCTTCGCCAGGGACTCGGCGCGGATGGCCTGCGGGATGCCCGGGATCTCGTAGTCCAGCACCCGGGCGGTGGCGTCCGGGGTCCGGTCGGTCGGCGAGATTCCGGTGCCGCCGGTGGTCAGGATGACGTCGTACGCGGCGGCCACGCCCTCGCGCAGGGCCGCCTCCACGGGGTCCCCGTCGGGGACCACCCGCGGGCCGTCCACCGCGAAGCCGAGCGCGCGCAGCCCCTCGGCGAGCACCGGGCCGCCCTTGTCGGCGTACACGCCCTGCGAGGCCCGGTTCGAGGCCGTGACCACGAGTGCGCGCAGCGACGCGGCTCCCGGGGGCGCCTCGGCCGGGACCGCGGAGGGGGCCCCGGACGTCACCGGCTGCGGCACGTCGCTGTGGCTGGGGCTGTCGCTGGGGCTGTGGCTGTGGCTGTGGCTGTGGCTGTGGACCTCGCCGCCGCGCGGGGCGTTCACGAGCGCGCCCAGTCGCCGGACTTGCCGCCCGTCTTCTCCTCGACCCGGACGTCGGTGATGACCGCGCCCTTGTCGACGGCCTTGACCATGTCGATGACGGTGAGCCCGGCGACCGCGACGGCGGTCAGGGCTTCCATCTCGACGCCCGTCCGGTCGGTGGTCTTGACGGTGGCGAGGATCTCGACGGCGTCGTCCACGACCTTCAGGTCGACCTTGACCCCGGAGACGGCCAGCGGGTGGCACAGCGGGATCAGGTCGGGGGTCTTCTTCGCCCCCATGATCCCGGCGATCCGCGCGGTGGCGAGGGCGTCGCCCTTGGGCACGCCCTCGCCCCGCAGCAGTTCGATCACCCTGGGGGAGACGAGCACGCGCCCGCTGGCCCGGGCCGTCCGCGTGGTGACGTCCTTCTCCGAGACGTCGACCATCCGGGCCGCCCCGGCCTCGTCGATGTGCGTCAGCCTGGTGCCCGCGGCGCCGCCGGCGCTGCTCTGCGTACTCATATCTGCGTGCCGCTCCCGTCCGGGCCCCGCAAGGGCCTGTGTGGTGCAACACGCTACCCGCATCCGCGGGGCCTCAGCCGAGCAGGACCACTTCGAGCTCGGCCCCGGGCTCCACCGAGGTGACGTCTTCCGGTACCACCATCAGCGAGTCGGCGTGCGCCAGCGCGGCGATCAGGTGCGAGCCCGATCCGCCGACCGGGCGGACCGTGCCGCTCGCCGCGTCGTACTTGCCGCGCAGGAACTGCCGGCGGCCCGCCGGGGAGCCGATCGCCTTGTCGGCCTCGAGCACCGCGCGCACGCTGGGCCGGCTGACCTCGGAGACCGGCAGGCCCATGAGGGCGCGGATCGCGGGGCGCACGAACAGCTCGAAGGAGACGTAGGAGGACACCGGGTTGCCGGGCAGGGCCAGCAGCGGGGTGTGGTCGGGGCCGATGGTGCCGAAGCCCTGGGGCTTGCCGGGCTGCATGGCGAGCTTGCGGAAGTCGATGCCCGCGCCGTCGATGTCCGTGCCGTCGGCCCCGCCGCCGGTGGAGAGGTCCGCGAGGGCCTCCTTGACCACGTCGTACGCGCCGACGCTGACCCCGCCCGTGGTGACCAGCAGATCGGCCCGGATGAGCTGGTCCTCGATGGTGGAGCGCAGGGTGTCGGCGTCGTCGGCGACGGCTCCGACCCGGTAGGCGATGGCTCCGGCGTCCCGCGCGGCGGCGGCCAGCGCGAAGCTGTTGGAGTCGTAGATGGTGCCGGCCGTCAGCGCCTCGCCCGGCTGGACCAGCTCGCTGCCGGTGGACATGACGACGACGCGCGGACGCGGACGCACCCGTACGGTGCCCCGCCCGATGGCGGCCAGCAGCGCGATCTGCGGCGGACCGAGGACCGTGCCCGCGGCGAGCGCGAGGTCTCCGGCCTGTACGTCGCTGCCGCGCGAGCGCACGTGCGCCCGCGCCTCGGCCGCGCGGTGGACCCGTACCTCGCCGGCGGCGCCCTCGGGCGCCTCGCTGGCGGGGGTCATCCCGGAGGCGGCGCCGCCGCCGGTGCCGCCGTCGGTCCACTCGACCGGTACGACGGCTTCCGCGCCGGGGGGCAGCGGGGCGCCGGTCATGATGCGGGCCGCCTGGCCGGGGCCGACGGTCGGCAGCTCACCGCTGCCGGCCGCCACGTCCCCGATGACCGTCAGCACTGCGGGGAACTCCTCGCTCGCACCCTGGACGTCGGCGGTCCGGACGGCGTAGCCGTCCATCGAGCTGTTGTCGAAGGGCGGGAGGGCGACGGGCACGGTGACGTCCTCGACCAGGACACAGCCCTGGGCGTCCAGCAGCTGGAGCTCGATGGGCTCCAGCTGCCGGACGGTGGCGAGGATGTCCGCCAGGTGCTCGTCCACCGACCAGAGGCGCTGGTGGTCGCCGGCCGGTCGAGGATCCTGCGGTGCGTCGGGCTTGCTCAAGGTGCTACATCTCCTCCGTGACGTAACGGTGAAGCCAGGTGCGGAACTCCGGGCCCAGGTCTTCACGCTCGCAGGCGAGTCGGACGATGGCCCGCAGGTAGTCCCCGCGGTCCCCGGTGTCGTAGCGGCGGCCGCGGAAGACCACGCCGTGCACCGGGCCACCGAGGGTCTCGTCGGCGGCCAGCTTCTGCAGGGCGTCGGTCAGCTGGATCTCTCCACCGCGGCCCGGCTCGGTCTCCCGCAGTATGCCGAAGATCGCGGGGCTGAGGACGTACCGTCCGATGACCGCGAAATTGCTGGGGGCGTCAGCGGCGTCCGGCTTCTCGACGAGGCCGGTGATGCGGACCACGTCCGCGTCGCCGGTGGCCTCGACCGCGGCGCAGCCGTAGAGGTGCACCTGGGCCGGGTCGACCTCCATCAGCGCGACGACGGAGCCGCCGGAGCTCTGCTGGATCTCCGTCATCCGGCGCAGCAGCGGGTCGCGGGGGTCGATGAGGTCGTCACCGAGGAGGACGGCGAAGGGCTCGTCGCCGACGTGCGGCTCGGCGCACAGGACGGCGTGGCCCAGGCCCCGGGGGTCGCCCTGGCGGACGTAGTGCATGGCGGCCAGGTCGCTGGATTCCTGGACCTTCTTGAGCCGGTCGTCGTCGCCCTTGGCGATGAGCGCGGACTCCAGCTCGTAGTTGCGGTCGAAATGGTCTTCGAGGGCGCGCTTGTTACGGCCCGTGATCATGAGAATGTCGTCGAGACCGGCTGATACGGCTTCCTCGACGACGTATTGGATGGCCGGCTTGTCCACCACCGGGAGCATTTCCTTGGGTGTCGCCTTGGTCGCGGGGAGGAAGCGAGTACCGAGGCCCGCGGCCGGAATGACGGCCTTCTTGATCACGGGGTGCAACTGAGTCATGAGCCGAACGATAGTCGCTCGTGGACCGGACCACGTGAGATCCATATGAACATGTGCCTGTTTGCACCATAGGAAGGGGTACCAGCCAGCCGTGGCAGACAACCAGCCTTCGGGGGCCAAAACGGCCCTGCGCCGAGAACTCCTCGCCGCCCGCCGCGCCTTGTCCGACGACGCCCTGCGCACGGCGTCCCGCGCGCTCTCCCGCTCCGCGCTCGCCCTGCCCGAGCTGGCCGTGGCGCGAACGGTCGCGGCCTACGTCTCCATCGGCTCCGAGCCCGGCACCCGCGAACTGCTCGACGCGCTGCGGGCCGCCGGGAAGGACGTGCTGCTGCCCGTCCTGCTGCCCGACAACGACCTCGACTGGGCGGCGTACGGGGGCCCGGACACCCTGGCCGGGGTGGCCCACCCGGGGAAGATGCGGCTCCTGGAGCCCGCCGGTCCGCGGCTGGGCCCGGACGCGGTGACCGGCGCCGACGCCGTACTGCTGCCAGGACTCGCGGTGGACCGGCGCGGGATGCGGCTCGGCCGGGGCGGGGGCTCGTACGACCGGGTGCTGGAGCGGCTGGAGCGCGCCGGGGCGCATCCCGCGCTCGTCGTGCTCCTCTACGACGACGAGGTGGTCGCGCGGGTCCCGGAGGAGCCGCACGACCACCCCGTGCGGGCGGTGGCCACCCCGTCGGGGGTGGTGCGCTTCAGCTCATGAACCCTCGGGCTTGAGGGTCAGGGTGTCGACCGTGGCCTTGTCCACGGCGTCCTTGCCGAAGGGCCAGTCCAGCAGTTCGCCCTTGGCCCACATCGTCGTCTGGTCCGTGTAGTGGTCGTGGTACGCGTGCCCCGAGGCGCCCGTCAGGTTGATCCAGCGGGACTTGTCGAGGTCGTTGAGGTTCACGACCATCCGCATCGACGGCACCCAGGTGACCTCGTACCCGCTGGAGGCGTTCCAGCCGGTCGCGTTGACGGTGGCCTCGCCGCCGCCCAGGTTCCACGGGCCGCGGTTGAGGAGCCACTGCAGGTAGCCCGGGCCCTCGGTGCCGATCGTCTGGTTCTTCAGGATCAGCTGGTGCAGCCGGCCCCAGCTCCAGGTCGACTGGTCCTTGCCGAGCTTGGCGGTCAGCTCCCAGCGCGCGTCCTTCATGGCCCGCGCGAAGAGCTGGTCGCGGGTGGTGGTGGCAGCCTCTCCGCGGCGGGCGGCGGGCGCCTGCCACCATGCGGACTTCTCGTCCTTGACCAGGCGGCGGACCACCTCGAACCAGCGGTCGCCGCCGTCGGGCTGCGCCGAGTCGGAACCGCGCGTACCGCACTCGCGGACCATCTTGGCGAGGTCGTCGGCCGGTCCGGTCGTCTGCTCGGGGACGTTCATGCAGCTGCCCTCGACGCGCAGCTCCTTGGGCATCTTGTCGCCGAAGGCCAGCTTGAGGATGTTGCGCCAGACCGCGTTGAAGTAGGCGGCGGCGGCCGAGTCGGGCTCCTGGGTGTAGTTCCAGCCCTCCAGCAGCTTCTGCGCGGCGCGCACGTCCGGGTCCGAGACCTCGATCTTGGCCAGCATCGGGGTCAGCAGCGCGGCGATCTCGCTGCTGTTGTCCATCTGCATGGTGCGCATGTCGTCGGTGGAGATCTTCCCGCTGTCCTTGATCTTCGCCTCGATGAGGTCGTTGATCCGCTGGCTGCGGGCGCCGTAGCCCCAGTCGGTGGTCAGCAGGTACGGGTACTTGCCGGTGTTGGTGCCGGTGCCGCTCTCGGTCACGGCCTGGTTCGCGGTCACGATGAAGCCGCGGGCCGGGTTGAGCTCGTACGGCATCTCGTCCTGCGGGACGTAGCCCGCGGTGCCGTCCTTGCCGCCCTTCCAGGCGTACTTCGAGTCCCAGCCGGGGGCCGGCATGCGGCCGTCGCCGGTGGTGCGGATCGGGATCCGGCCCGGGGCCTGGTAGCCGATGTTGCCGTTCGCGCCCTTGTTGTCGGCGTAGATCAGGTTCTGCGAGGGGACCTCGAAGTCGCGGGCCGCGGCGCGGAACTCGGTGAAGTTCTTGGCCCGGTCCAGCTTGAAGACGGCGTCCATCGACTTGCCGGGGTCCAGCGCGGTCCAGCGCAGGGAGACTCCGTAGCCGTTGCCGCGGTCGGGCGCGGAGCTGGCGACGGGGGCGCGGGCGCCGACGGCCGTGATCTCGCTGCTGCGGTCGGAGATCAGCGGGCCGTTGTTGGTGCTCCGGACCGTGATCTTCTTCTCACCGCCGCCGGCGATCTTGATGACCTCTTCGCGGGTGGTGAAGGGGAGCACCTTGTTGTCGTAGACGTAGCCCTCGGGCCTGACCTGCTCCAGGTAGAGGTCGGTGACGTCGGCGCCGAGGTTGGTCATGCCCCAGGCGATGTCGGCGTTGTGGCCGATGACCACGCCCGGCATGCCGGAGAAGGTGAAGCCGGCCACGTCGTACTGGCACGCGGCCGAGGCCGCCCGGCAGTGCAGGCCCATCTGGTACCAGACCGAGGGCAGCTGCGGGGCGAGGTGCGGGTCGTTCGCGAGCAGCGGCTTGCCGGTGGTCGTGTACTGGCCCGAGACGACCCAGGAGTTCGAGCCGATGCCGCTGCCGGCGGGGCCGAGGATCGCGGGGATCTCGTCGAGGGTGTCGGCCAGCGCGCTGAGCTGCGTGCGCAGGCCCACGGTGGCGCCCTGGGCGGTGGCGTTCCCGGCCAGCCCGGTCTGGGTGTCGGCCGCGCCACCGGTCTGCGCGGAGACCTGGGAGCCGGTGGTGCTGCCCTGGCCCCCGGGGCCCACGGCGCTGCCGGAGCCGGGACCGGCGGCGGGGGTGTACTTCCCGCCCTTGACGGAGCCGGCGTCGACGATCGGCCGGTTCCGGTCGAAGGGGTACGGCGGGTAGAGGTCGTCGATCTGCGCCTGCGAGAGCTTGCCCGTCATCAGCGCGCGGTCGATCTCTTCCTGCATGTTGCCGCGCAGGTCCCACGCCATCGCCTTGAGCCAGGCCACCGAGTCGACCGGGGTCCACTGCTCGGGCCGGTAGTCGTCGCTGAGCTTGAGGGCGGCGTGCTCGACGGAGAGGTCCTTGCCGGACTTCCCCTTCAGGTACGCGTTGACCCCGTCGGCGTAGGCCTGCAGGTACTTCTTGGTGTCCGGCGACAGCTTGGTGTCGTACTCCTGCTGCGCGACCTGGCGCCAGCCGAGCGTGCGCAGGAACGCGTCGGTCTCGACCTGGCCGGCGCCGAACATCTCGGAGAGCCGCCCGGAGGTCATGTGCCGGCGTACGTCCATCTCCCAGAACCGATCCTGCGCGTGCACGAAGCCCTGGGCGCGGAAGAGGTCCTCGTCGGTGTCGGCGTACAGCTGGGGAATGCCGTTGGCATCGCGCTTGACGTCCACGGGCGCGGAGAGGCCGGGCACCTTCAGGGAGCCCGTGGCCTGCGGGAAGGAGCCCCGCACGCTGTCCAGGCTCCAGTACGCCCCGTACCCGAGGCCAGCGAAGAGCGCCAGTACCAGGACGAGCACGATCAGACGGGCGCGTCGTCCCTTCTTCTTGACGGAAGGGGCGGTTTCGTTGGCGGGCATCGCTGTCCTTAGAGGGGCAGGGTGGTCCTGGGAGTGCTGGGAGCAACCATAGGCGCAGGACCGGGTTCGTTGATCCGCCAGGGGTCGGGCTCGTGACGACAGGTCATGAGGACAGAGCCCCGCAGGCGTTTCACAATGTGGTTGTCGAGTAAAGGGCGCGTCAAAGATTAGGTAAGGTAACGAAGTACTTGCCGTCCGTGCCCGCGCCGGAACGATCCGTCAGTCCGACGAGGACCGTTCCGTCATCGCCAGGCACGTCGAGGAAAGGGCCGCCCGCTGACTGTCCACACGCTCAATGAGCTCCTGCTGGTCTGCTCGCTCGTGCTGCTCGTCGCCGTCGCGGCGGTACGCGTCTCCTCACGCAGCGGTCTCCCCAGCCTGCTCATCTACCTCGGCATAGGCATCGCGATAGGCCAGGACGGCATCGGCAACGTCGTCTTCGACAACGCCGAGCTGACGCAGGTCATCGGCTATGCCGCGCTCGTCGTGATCCTCGCCGAGGGCGGTCTGGGCACCAAGTGGAAAGAGATCAAGCCGGCCCTGCCGGCCGCGATCGTGCTCTCGCTGGTCGGCGTCGCCGTCAGCGTGGGCGTGACCGCCGCCGGAGCGCACTACCTGGTCGGCCTCGAATGGCGCCAGGCCCTGCTGATCGGGGCGGTCGTCTCCTCGACCGACGCGGCGGCCGTCTTCTCCGTGCTGCGCAAGGTCCCGCTGCCCTCCCGGGTGACGGGCGTGCTGGAGGCCGAGTCCGGCTTCAACGACGCCCCCGTGGTCATCCTGGTGGTGGCCTTCGCGACGGTGGGCCCGGTCGACGAGTGGTACGTCCTCATAGGCAAGATCGCCCTGGAGCTGACGATCGGCGCCGCCATCGGACTGGCGGTGGGCTTCCTGGGCTCGTACGGACTGCGGCACGTGGCGCTGCCCGCCTCCGGCCTCTACCCGATCGCCGTGATGGCCATCGCCATCACCGCGTACGCGGCCGGCGCGATGGCGCACGGCTCCGGCTTCCTCGCCGTGTACCTGGCGGCGATGGTGCTCGGGAACGCGAAGCTCCCCCACTGGCCCGCCACCCGGGGGTTCGCGGACGGGCTCGGCTGGATCGCCCAGATCGGCATGTTCGTACTGCTCGGCCTGCTGGTGACCCCGCACGAGCTGGGGCACGACTTCTGGCCGGCCGTCATCATCGGGCTGGTGCTGACGATGGTGGCGCGGCCCCTGGAGGTCTTCGTCTCGCTGCTGCCGTTCCGGCTGCCCTGGCAGGAGCAGGCCCTGATGTCGTGGGCCGGCCTGCGCGGCGCCGTGCCCATCATCCTGGCGACCATCCCGATGGTGTCCGGGATCGAGGGCAGCGAGCGGGTCTTCAACATCGTCTTCGTCCTGGTCGTCGTCTACACCCTGGTGCAGGGCCCGACCCTGCCCTGGCTCGCGCGCCAGCTGAAGCTCCGCGACAACGACGAGGCGGCCTCCGACCTGGGGATCGAGTCGGCTCCGCTGGAGAAGCTGCGCGGTCACCTGCTGTCCTTCGCGATCCCGCCCGCCTCGCGGATGCACGGCGTCGAGGTGAGCGAGCTGCGGCTGCCGCCGGGGGCGTCCGTCACGCTGGTCGTGCGGGACGCGAAGAGCTTCGTACCGGCGCCGTCGACCGTGCTGCGGCGCGGGGACGAGCTGCTGGTGGTGGCCACGGATCCGGTGCGCGACGCGGCGGAGGCGCGGCTGCGGGCGGTGGCCCGGGGCGGCAAGCTGGCGGGGTGGCTCGGGACGGGCGGCCCGGAGCGGCGGGGCTAGGCGGCCGGGGCCGCAGCGGCAGGGTTAGAGCGGCAGGGTTAGAGCGGCGCTCTAATTCGACATTTTCAAGGGTCTATGCCCGTATTCACCCGGGTTTGGGTGGTACCTGAATGCGAAGTTCCAGTTAATCGCAGGTGAAGACACGCCTTGTAGCCCTAATCACAGGGCGTATCGGGCGATCTGCCTGTACGATAAAGGAACAACACATCGAACCAACTCTGCCTGACGCAGAGCTGGCGCGACCGCAAAGCGGCCGTGGCTCCCTCCCGCAGTGGGTGCCCAGGTATCACTCGGTTCGGCGCAAGAGGACAGCTCTCGGGGCTCCCACATGTACGGGTGCGACTGCTCACAAGGCGGCGCATCGTCCGCAGACGGGGAGTTCTACCAGGCAGCGGAAAGGCCAGGCCGTGACATCCGCGGTCACGACCGACAAGTCCGCCCGCCCCGGTTACGGGCAGCTCCTGCGCACGCCCGGCGCCCTCGGCTTCGTTCTCCCGGGATTCGCCGCGCGACTCCCCTTCGGCATGCTGACCATCAGCATCCTGCTGCTCGTCCAGCACACCACCGGTTCCTACGGCAGCGCCGGCATCGTCGCCGCCTTCACCGGCATTTCCATGGCCGTGTTCGCCCCGGTCATGGGCAAGCTCATCGACCGCCACGGCCAGAGTGCCGTGCTGGTCCCGGTGGCCCTCGCGCACGCCACCGCCGTCAGCTCCCTGGTGGCGTTCGCGCTGCTGGGCGCGCCCGTCTGGGCGCTCGCACTGGCGGCCGTCCCCGCCGGTGCATCCGTCCCGCAGGTCGGGCCCATGGTCCGGTCCCGCTGGGCGGCCAAGCTCGAGGGCTCCCCGCTGCTGCCCACCGCCGCCGCGTTCGAGTCCGTCACCGACGAGTTCACCTTCGTCGTCGGCCCGGTGCTCGCCACCGCGCTGTGCACCGGCATCAACCCGGCGGCCGGTCTGGTCACCGAGGCCGCGCTGACCCTGATCGGCGGCCTGCTCTTCGCCGCGCAGCGCGCCACGCAGCCCAAGCCCGTCGCCCGTCCGGCCCACGGTGAGAAGCACGCCCCGGCCCTGTCGTTCCACGGCCTGCGCGTCCTGATCGTCGCCTTCATCGGCATCGGCGCCGTCTTCGGCGGCATGCAGGTCTCGCTGGCGGCCTTCTCCGAGGAGATCGGCAACCCCGGCGCCAACGGTCTGCTCTACGGCGTCTTCGCCGCGGGCAACATGATCGCCGGCATCGCCTGCGGCGCCATCGCCTGGAAGATCGGCCCGCGCCGCCGCCTGCTCCTCGGCTACATCGGCCTGACCGCCGCCGCCTCGGTCCTGTGGGCCGCGGACTCGATGATCCTGCTCGGCGCGCTCGGCCTGGTCGTCGGTCTGTGCATCGCCCCCGCGCTGATCACCGGCTACACCATGATCGAGCAGCTGATCCCGGCCGCCTCGCGCACCGAGGCCTTCACCTGGCTCACCGGAGCGGTCGCCTTCGGGCAGGCCGGCGCCGTGACCCTGGCCGGCCGTCTGACGGACGCGCACGGGTCCTCGTACGGCTTCCTCGTGCCGCTGGTGGCCACCGCCCTCGCGCTGGCCATCCTCCTGGCGCTGCGTGCGAAGCTGGCTCCGAAGGCCCCGAGCCGGATCGTCAGCTCGTCCAAGCCGGCCACCTCGGCCACCTCCGCGGCGCCCGCCGCGGGTGTGAACGAGCGTGGTCTGGGTCACCGCGTGCCGGTGACGGTGGACTGATCCGCCGGAATACGTCACCATGGAGCGTCGTTAGCACTCATTGAGTGAGAGTGCCAGGAGGAAATTCGTGCCGACCTACCAGTACCAGTGCACCGAGTGCGGTGAGGGCCTTGAGGCCGTGCAGAAGTTCACCGATGACGCGCTGACCGTGTGCCCGAGCTGTGACGGACGCCTGAAGAAGGTGTTCTCCGCGGTCGGCATCGTCTTCAAGGGATCCGGTTTCTACCGGAACGACAGCCGCGGCGCTTCGTCGAGCAGCACCCCTGCCTCGAAGCCGGCGTCGACGCCCGCCGCCACCCCGGCCGCGTCGTCCTCGTCGACGGCTTCGTCTTCGACCTCGACCTCCTCGTCGTCGTCGAGCTCCTCGGCCGCCTGACCCGCTCCGCGGCTCCACCCGATCCACCCGAGGCCCTGCCCGTCCGTACGGACAGCGGGGCCTTCGGCATGCCCCGTTAGGGTGGGACGCATGGCGAATGCAGAGATCGGTGTCATCGGCGGATCGGGCTTCTACTCCTTCCTGGAGAACGTCTCCGAGGTCCAGGTGGAGACTCCCTACGGGCCCCCCAGCGACTCCCTGTACCTGGGCGAGCTCGCGGGCCGGACGGTGGCGTTCCTCCCCCGGCACGGCCGCAGCCACACCGTCCCCCCGCACAAGATCAACTACCGGGCCAACCTGTGGGCGCTGCGCTCCGTCGGCGTCCGCCAGGTGCTGGGCCCCTGCGCGGTCGGCGGTCTGCGCTCCGAGTACGGCCCGGGCACCCTGCTCGTCCCCGACCAGCTGGTCGACCGTACGAAGTCCCGCGCGCAGACCTTCTTCGACGGCGAGCCCCTCCCGGACGGCTCGGTCCCGAACGTCGTGCACACCACCTTCGCCGACCCGTACTGCCCGGTGGGCCGGTCGGTGGCCCTGGCGGCCGCGCGCGGCCGGGAGTGGGAGCCGGTGGACGGCGGCACCATGGTCGTCATCGAGGGCCCGCGCTTCTCCACGCGCGCCGAATCGCGGTGGCACGCGGCGGCCGGCTGGTCGGTGGTCGGCATGACGGGCCACCCCGAGGCGGTCCTCGCGCGCGAGCTGGGGCTCTGCTACACCTCGATGGCCCTGGTCACGGACCTGGACGCGGGCGCCGAGACGGGTGAGGGCGTGTCCCACACCGAGGTCCTGAAGGTCTTCGGGGAGAACGTCGGACGTCTGCGCGAGGTCCTCTTCGACGCCGTGGCCGCCCTGCCCCCGACGGAATCCCGCGCCTGCCTCTGCACCCACGCCCACGACGGCTGGGACCTGGGCATCGAGCTGCCGTAGACGTCCTCGGACGCCGTACGAGACCTCCCGCCCCGTCCGGCGCCTTCGCGGTGCCGGACGGGGCGGGGGTCGTTCGGGGGTCGTTCGGGGTCGGGTTCGGAGGTCGCTCCGGGGGCTACCTCACGGTGAAGCCCATCTGGATCACCTTGCCGTTCGCCAGCACCTCGGAGGCCATGATCGAGGTCGTGGCCGGATCCTTCACGGTGAAGTTCAGCGCGAACGTCCCGTCCAGCCCGATCACCCGCGTGACGCAGGAGTCGGAGGTCTTCGTGCCGTCCGCCCTCCGCCCGGTCACGGCCACCGTCGCCACCGGGGCGAAGCTGCGCCCGGTGACCTGGACCACCGTCCCCACGGGGCCGCGGTCGGGAGAGAGCGCGTACGTGGGCGCGGGCGGCGGCGGGGTGCCGCCGACGGTGAAGCGGGCCACGGCGGTCTTCCCGTTCACGAGCCACTCGTGCGCCTGCAGGGCCACGGTCGCCGGATCGTTGACGGTGAAGGTCTGCGAGAAGCTGCCGTCGAGGCCGACCACCTTGGTCTTGTAACCGTCCGAGCCCTTCGAGCCGTTCGCCCTCAGCCCGTCGATCTGGACGGTGCTCACCGGGGCGAACCCCTGGCCCACGACGGTGACCTTGGTGCCGGCCGGGCCGGTGGACGGGGAGAGCGTGATGAAGGTCTTCGCCACCGTGAGCGGGGCGGTGACGTGCAGACCGCCCGCGGTGACCTGGACCTGGTAGGCCGCTTCGGTCGCCGAGGAGGCGAGGGTGACCGTGCCGGACAGCACCCCGGCGGCGTTGACGGTCAGGTTCGTCGCGGAGAGCCTGGCGAGGGCGCAGCCGGTGCCGTCGGCCGCGCACAGGGCGGCGGTCAGGGCGGCGTTGCCGGGCCAGCCGGTGCCGGAGAGGGAGACCGTCGCGCCCGGTTTCACCGTGGCCGCGCCCGTGGCGAGGGTGACGGGGTTGGTGGTGACGGTGAAGGGGGTGTTGGTCTCGGTGCCCTCCACGGCGCCCTCGTCGGTGTGGATGAAGGCGATGGCCGGGTCACTGATGGTGAACTCGGTGCTGAAGGTGCCGTCCGTGGTGGTGTTCGGGTAGACGGCGGTGTCGTCGAGCGTGTTGCCCGCGGCGTCCAGGGCCACCACGTTGAGCTGCTGGTCCTGGTGGTAGTTCCTGCCGGAGACCGTGATCACCGTGCCCACCGGGCCGTGATCGGGGCCGGCCGTCAACTCGTACGGGCCCGCCGGGACGTACGCCTTCACCTCCAGCGGAGCCTTCGCCTGCTTCGTGCCGTCGCTGACCTGGACGGAGTACGAACCGTCCGCGAGCGTCCAGGAACTGGCGAGGGTGATGCTGCCGCTCAGGCCGCCCGAGGCGTCGATGGCCAGCGTGCTCGACGCGATCTTCGCCGCGTCGCAGTTGCCGCCCGCCGCGTCGCAGAGGGTCGGGGTCGCCGTGGCGCCCGGGGTCCAGCCGCCGCCGGCCAGGGCTACGGACGTGCTCGGCTTCACCGAGCCGGTCGGCGCGGTCACCGAGGCCTCCGTGCTCCCGCCGCCCTGCGCGGTCACCGTCGCCACGGTCCCGCCGCCGGCGGTGACATCGCAGGGGGTCTGGTAGGTGCCGCCGAAGACCACGGTGGTGGTCCGGGTCCGCAGGGGGGTCAGGTTGACCGCGCCGGAGGCGGTGGCCGGGAGGAAGAAGTCGCCTTCGAAGGGCGGCAGGACGACGGCCTGGCCGCTGGTGTAGTCGAGGTTGACCGTCGGCCCCTGGATGGTGACGGTGCCGGTGGCCCCGCCGGACAGGGCCAGGTCGATGGCCGGGGTGGTCGGGATGTTGCTGAGGTTGGTGGTGCTCTTCGCCGGGCTGACGCCGAGGGTGATCTTGGCGTGGACCTTGCCTCCCGGCGGAGCGCTCGTGGTGGTCAGGTCGACCGTCATGCTCTGCGGACCGGTGGCCTCGCCCTGCCCGGCGGGCAGGGAGCAGTGCACGGTGGGGGTGACGGTGCCGGCCTGGGCCGCGGGTGCCAGGGCGAGGGCGCCGGCGGCCAGGATCAGGGCGAGGCCGCCCGAGGCCAGCGGCGTGCGCCGGGGCAGCAGTCTTCGGTACGAGAGCATCCGGTCTCCCTTTGTCGGTGGAGGGGGGGTGGGTGGGTGTTGGTTGCACGGGGGTTGGGCTGGGCTGGCTTGGGTTGGAGCGGGCCGGGGCGGGCCGGGGTCCTTGCGCGGTTCGCGCGGGGCCCCGGCCCGGTGGTGCGGGTTCCTGGTGCGGTGCGGGTTCCTGGTGCGGTTACTGGCGTGGTGCGGCCACTGCTCCGGTGTGGATCAGGACAGCGAGAGCGTGAGCGTCGCCGCGTAGTTCCCGCCGGGGATGACCGCCGGGGTGTGCAGGTTCAGCCCGGCGGAGGCGTCGAAGACTCCGCCGACCACCTGGCCGCCGCCGGACGGGAGCTCGCACAGCCCCGCCGGGGTCGCGCCGAGTGCTCCGGGCGCTCCCGCGTTCGGAGTTCCGACGGCGTCGGCGTGCGCCGAGCAGGACGGGGTCCAGCTCACGGCCCCGGCCGGGATCACTCCGGCGGCGCCGCCCGCCGCGGTGAAGTCGCTGAGCGTGCCGGTCAGGGACCAGCCGGCGGCGGAGCCCCGGGCGTCCGAGACCTGGATCGGGTTGAGGGTGCCGGGGACGTCGTGGCTCGTGCCGTCGAGCTGGACGGTCCCGAAGTTCACTTCCGCGCCGGACTGGCTCATCGACAGCGGGCCGGGGGTCACGGAGACGGTGAACTTCTGGGTGCCGGTGCCGCCCCCGCCGGTGGTGACGGTGAAGGGGACCTTCGTCTCGGTCCCCTCCAGGCCTCCCTCGTCGGTGTGGATGAAGGCGATGGCCGGGTCACTGATGGTGAACTCGGTGCTGAAGGTGCCGTCCGTGGTGGTGTTCGGGTAGACGGCGGTGTCGTCGAGCGTGTTGCCCGCGGCGTCCAGGGCCACCACGTTGAGCTGCTGGTCCTGGTGGTAGTTCTTGCCGGAGACCGTGATCACCGTGCCCACCGCGGCCCTGTTCGGGCTGGCCGTCAGCTCATACGGGCCCGCCGGCACGTACGCCTTCACCTCCAGCGGAGCCTTCGCCTGCTTCGTGCCGTCGCTGACCTGGACGGAATACGAACCATCGGCGACGGTCCAGGAGTTGGCCAGCGTCACGCTCCCAATGAGTGCGCCCGAGGCATCGATGACCAGCGAACTGGCGGTCAGCTTCGTCGCGTCGCACCCGGCGCCGCCCGCGTCGCACAGGCTCGCCGTCGCCGCGGCGCCGGCGGTCCAGCCGCCTCCGGCCAGGGGTACGGAGGTGCTCGGCTTGACCGGACCGGTCGGCGCCGACACCGTCGCCTCCGCGCCGCCGCCGCCCTGCGCGGTGACCGTACCGACCACTCCGCCGCCGCTGACGACGTCGCAGGGGGTGTTGTAGTTGCCGCCGAAGACCACGGTGGCCGTGTTCATCTTGACGGGGGTGAACTGGATCGGCCCGGAGGCGCTGGCCGGGACGAAGAAGTCCCCCTCGTAGGGCGGGATCACGATCGGCGCCGGCTGCATGGGGACGTCCACCGGGACCGTCGGCCCCTGCACGGTCACCTTGCCCGTGGCGCCCCCCGACATCACGAGGTCGATGGAGGGGGTGGACGGCACGTCGTCGAGCTTCATCGGGCTGACCGCCGGGCCGGGGCCGAGGGTGATCTTGGCGTGCACCTTGCCGCCGGGCGCCACCGTGGCCGGGGACAGCTCGACCGTGACGTCCTGCGGGCCGGAGGGATCGCCCTGACCGGCCGGCAGTACGCAGTGCACGGTGGGGCGGATCGTTCCCGCTTGCGCCACGGGCGCCAGCACCGCGCCCGCCAGGGCGAGTGCGGCGGTCAGCCCTCCCCCCACCATCACCGATCTCCGGGCGACCGGACTTCGCTGGAAGAACACCTGATCTCCTCATTCGAGAGTAGGAGTTCCGGCCCGCTCGTGGGTGAGTCGGCGCCGGCGGTTCGAGCGACCGACTGCGGACGGATTCCCTTTCGGTCAATTTCTGTACCCATCGCGCCGAATGCCCACGACGCATCGAAATGGACAGAAGAATCGCCTGCGACAAGCGCACTCGGCTCGCGACTCTGTAACGCCCGACCTCTCTTTGATACATCCGCCCGACTGCCGCTCTGACCTGATCAAACGCATACAACCCGGAGTGGGCGGATTGACCCTCCGCACCACCCGGAGCGCACAGCGTGGCGCAGCCGGGTACAGAAGGGAATAGCCAAGTTGACGGTACGTCAGACGCCCTTTACGACCCCGCCTACAAAGTCAACCGAGGGGCTCCGGGCCTCCTTCGCTTTACACTGCCGACTCACCTCCGTAATCGAAAAGAATTACCGGGAAAGACTTGACTCCCACCCGAAAGCGCGGCTTCACTGCAATTCGGGATACTGGATCCAGCCACACCTGGGCCCCGACGAAACGGGCACAGCCGAGCCCCCGGAGGTCCGGCCCGGGAATTCCCGTCACCACGCGGCGCACTGCCGGTACGGCAAGCCCGCGGCTCCTGCGACACCCCTCATGTCCGCAAGGTTCTCGAAGGGAGCACCACCATGTCCCGCCTCAAGATCGCCACCATCGCAGCCGCAGGCGCGGCCGCGATAACGGCCTCGATCGCACTGTCGACCAGTGCCTACGCGGTCGCCCCGGCCACCACGACCGCGAGCTTCAACTGCGGTACCTGGGGAAGCGGCAGCGTGACCCTCACGGCCACCGACTCGGGCGGCGTCAAGAAGCTCAAGCTCGCGTCGACCGCGATCAAGGTCCCCGCGGGCACGGCCCCGATCGGGGCCAACACCATCGCGACCGTCATCAAGGTCACGAAGAACGGCGTCGCCGGAACCACGCAGTTCTCCGGGACCATCAACCCGCCGATGGTCGCGGGCGGTTCGGTCACGGTCGGCCCGCTCCCGCTCACCACGGGCACGCTGGCCACGGGCGACACGACCAACGTCGCGGCACTGGCCGGGGCTCCGGGCGCGGCCAACTTCACGGTGTCGATCACCCCGCCGGGGGTCGCCAGCATCTACTGCACCGCGACCAGCGCACAGGCGTCGAACTTCACCTGGTAGCACGGGGGCAGCGGCCGGCGGCCCCGCCTCCCGCTGCCCAACACCACCGATAACACCGGCAACACGAGCACACGAGCACACGAGCACCACAGGCGCACCACATGCACCACCCCGGCTGCAAGGGCCAGAGGGTGGCTGGTCGGGCCACCGACCCGCCACCTGCCCGCGCGGCCACTCGGGCTTGCCCGCTTCCGGGCTCCCGCCGGACCCCGGGCGAGCAGCCGCCCCGGAGACTGGTGGGGTGAACAACGCTGCCGATCACCGGACCATCGTGGCCCTCGACTTCGCCGACCGCACCGAGGCCGAGGCCCTCGTGGCGCGCCTGGGCGACGCCTGCGGCTCCTACAAGATCGGCCTGGAACTCCTCACCGCCGCCGGACCCGGCCTCGTACGCGAGCTCGTGGGGCAGGGCCGCGAGGTCTTCCTAGACCTCAAGCTCTTCGAGATCCCGAACTCCGTGGCCGGCGCCGTCCGCGCCGCCGGAGCCCTGGGCGCGTCCATGGTGACCGTGCACTCCATGGGCGGTACGGGGATCATGGCGGCGGCGGTCGGGGCGGCGCGGGAGTTCCCCCGGCTGAAGGTGCTCGCGCTGACCGTGGTCACGAGCATGACCGGCGGCGACCTCGCCGACATCGGCATCGCCGCGAGCACCGACGAGCAGGTGCTGCGGCTGGCCCGGCTCGCGGCGGAGGCCGGATGCGACGGGGTCACCGCCGCTCCCGGGGAAGCGGGGGCGCTACGGGCCCTGCTGGGGCCGGAGCGGCTGATCGTCACGCCGGGGGTGACGCTGCCGGGCGGGGAGAGCGGCGGCCATGCCCGGGCCGGCACCCCGTGGGCCGCGTTCGCGGCGGGGGCCTCGCACGTCGTGGTGGGCCGGTCGGTGACGCGGGCCGCGGATCCGGTGGCCGCGCTGCGGCGGATCGCGGCCGGTGGGTAACGCGCGCGGGTAACTCACGCGGGTGACGGGGCTGTCCACAGGCTGGGGATGGTCCACAGGGCCCGGCGGGATCCGGCGGGGCGGTGGATCGTGAGGGGTGTCCGGACGTCGGGTCCGGGCACCGGATCTCACTCCGTCAGGTGGTGGCCGTCATGACCGCGAAGTCCCGCGTCTCCTCTTCCTCTCGCCCTTCCACTTCTGCTCCCTCCCCTGCCGTCTCCCCCTCCCCGTTCTCCCTGACCTCCCCGTCCTCGTCGCCCTCCCACGTCCACACCCCCGCGCGCCCCGTTCCCTCCTTCCCCCCGCTCCGCGTGGGGCGGGCCGGGGACCGCCTGCGCAGGGCCGTGCGCCGCCGGCGGCGCAGCGCCGCGGCCGGGCTGGCAGTGGTGGCGGCCGCGCTGGTGGTGGGCGGCACCGAGGCCGAGGCCTCGCGGGGGGCCGCGCCGCCCGAACCGAAGCCGCCGCCGGCGGTCGTGCGGATGGTGTCGGCGCCCGTGCGCATCGCGGACGCGGCGACGGTGCGTCTGCTGCGGCCCGGTGACCGGGTGGACGTGGTCGCGGCGGAGCGCGGCGGCTCTCCCCGGGTGGTGGCGGCCGGGGCCAGAGTCGCCGAAGTGCCCCTTCCCGAGGAGGAGGTTGGGGACGACGGGGCACTGGTGGTCCTGTCCGTCCCCCGGGAAACCGCGCGGGCTCTCGTGGGGGCGGGCACCCTGTCCCGGCTGGCGGTGACACTGTGTTGAATCGAACAAGCGCACAGTCAAGTCACCGTGAGATGGGCGCCGATTGGACACGCCGGGCCCGGACTGCCGTAGCTTTCGGAACCGTTGGCTCCATGTTCAGCAGATGCGAAGAAAGGCTCATTGGTGAGCGAGAAGAAGAAGGTGAGCGTGCTGGCAGGCTTCAAGGCCTTCCTGATGCGCGGCAACGTGGTCGACCTGGCGGTGGCCGTGGTCATCGGTGCCGCGTTCACGAACATCGTGAACTCGGTCGTGAAGGGCCTGATCAGCCCGGTGATCGGCCTCGTCGGCACCCAGAGTCTGGATGCCTACAAGAGCTGCATCAAGGACACCTGCGGGGTCGGCCCGGACGGCAAGGCGACGGGTGTGGAGCTCCTCTGGGGCTCGGTGCTCAACGCCGCGCTGACCTTCCTGATCACCGCCGCGGTCGTGTACTTCCTCATGGTTCTGCCGATGTCGAAGTACCTCGCCCGGCAGGAGGCGCGCCGCAAGGCCAAGGAAGGCGTGCAGGAGACCATGGAGATCACCGAGTTGGAGGTCCTCAAGGAGATCCGGGACGCACTGGTCGCCCAGCGGGGCGCGAACGGCGGGGGCGGCCTGGCGCCGGGTTCGCGCGACGGCTTCTGACCGCCCCGGCGGCTCAGACGTGGTGCGGCGGCTTCTCGTCGAGGAAGCGGGCCAGGTCGGCCGCACTTCCCCCGGCGGGCGGCCGCTCGCCCCAGCCCCGGTCGGTGTCGTCCGCGGACTGCTGGTCGAGCGGGTCGTCGAAGACCAGCCGCGGCTTCGGCCCGGGCTTCGCCGCGGGCGCGGTCTTCCCGGGAACCGGCTCGGAGACCTCGGCGGTCTGCGGGTCCTGCGGGTCGGTGGCGGAGGCGTTGCTCATGCCTCCAGGGTACGGCCGCCCCCGCCACCGGCCCCGCTCAGCTGGGAGCCTCGGCGCCCTTGCGGGCGTAGAACCACCAGCACACCACCAGGCACGTGGCATAGAAGCCGATGAAGATCCACAGTGCGTTGGTGACGGCCATCGCCGCGAACATCGCGGGGATGAAGAAGAAGCCGTAGGCGGCGATGGCGGAGGAGAAGCCGGTGACGGCTCCCGACTCCATCTCCGACTGCTTCAGCGCGGCGGCCTGCGCCTCGGGACCCTTGCCCGCGGCCTCCCTCATGTGCTGGTCGCGGAAGATCACCGGGATCTGCCTGAAGGTCGAGCCGTTGCCCAGGCCGGAGAAGGCGAAGGCCACCAGGAAGCCGATGTAGAAGGGCCAGAAGTCGCCCTCCTGCCCTCCGGACGGCAGCGCGAAGATGACCACGACCAGCGCCGCGGCCATGCCCACGAAGGACAGGATGGTGACCCTGGCTCCGCCGATCTTGTCCGAGAGCCAGCCGCCGCCCCAGCGCGTGAGCGCCCCGATGAACGGGCCGATCCAGGCGTAGGTGGTGGCCTGGTAGCCCTGGGCCTCGAAGTTGTTCTTGATCAGCAGGGGCAGGCCGGCGGCGAAGCCGATGAACGACCCGAAGGTGCCGACGTAGAGCCAGGTCATCAGCCAGTTGTGCTTGCGCTTGAAGATGATCTTCTGCTGGCTGAAGGGGGCCGCGGCCACCTTGAGGTCGTTCATCAGGAACCAGGCGGCCAGCGCCATGATGACCAGCAGCGGCACCCAGAGGAAGGCACCGTTCTGCAGCCAGATGTCGGTGTTCTTCTTCCCGTCGTGCTGGGGTCCACCCGCCGGGGCGCCCAGGACGGCCGCGGTGACCACCAGCGGGGCGACCAGCTGGACCACGCTCACGCCGAGGTTGCCGAGACCGCCGTTGAGACCGTTGGCGCTGCCCTTCTCCCGCTTGGGGAAGAAGAAGCCGATGTTCGCCATCGAGGAGGCGAAGTTCGCGCCGCCGATACCGCAGACGGCCGCGATCAGCGCCAGCTCCCAGTAGGGGGTGCCGGAGTCCTGGAGCGCGAAGCCCAGCCACAGCATCGGCGCCACCAGGATGAGCGTGCTGAAGGCGGTGAACTTCCGCTCACCGAACATCGGCCCGATGAAGGTGTACAGGATCCGGAAGGTGCCTCCGGTGACGCCGGGGATGGCGGTCAGCCAGAACAGCTGCGATTTGGAGAAGCCGAAGCCGACGTCGTTCAGCTTGACCACGGTCACCGACCAGACCTGCCAGACCACGAAGCCGAGCATCAGGGCGGGGATCGAGACCCAGAGGTTGCGCTGGGCGACCCGGTGGCCGGTGGACTGCCAGAAGCCTTCGTCCTCGGGCCTCCAGTCGGCGATCGTGGCCCCCGGCTTGTAGCTCTCCACCCGGTGGCTGTGGGGCACCGACGGGGTTGGCGTGGGTATCGACATGGTCATCGGTCCTTCGGGTCGAGGAGCCACAGTCCGATCACGACGAGGAAGGACAGGATCAGGAACCCCGCCCCCCACCAGGCCGTGCCGGTGTTTCCCTTCATCCACTCGTTGACGGTCACGGTGAGCGCCCAGAGCTGCCCGATCACGACCGTGAGGGCCAGTGCCAGACGCGCGTTGAGCTTCGAGGAGCGTTCGGGCTCCTGCTCGGAGCCGGCGCCCGGGCCAGGGCCCGTGTGCCGGACCCGGGGGTCCCCGTACCCGCTGGTGGAGCGGATCTGGGGGTACCGCTCGCGCACCGGCCGGTTGAGCCTGGGATCGGCGCTGCCCGGGTGGTACTCCGGGCGGGGAGGCAGCGGGGTCTCGCTCACGTGGGCCTCCTCTCGGTGGTGGCCGCCCGGGCCGTCCCGGGGCAGCCCAGGCGGGCGGACTCCACCGGGTGGGAATCACCGAACTGCCGGCAGAGCGCTTCCTTGGCCGGCTCTTCCGACCGGGCGACGGCGACGGCCCAGACGCTGCCGTCGGTCTGCTCGATCAGGAAGACCTTCGGCAGGGGGCGGGGCGGCGGACCGGCCGTGACCGCGCCGGTGCGCGCGTCGAAGACGCCCTCGTGGCACGGGCAGTACAGCTCGCCGTCGGGACCCCGCTCCTTGCGCCACAGCACCCCGCAGGCCAGGTGGGTGCAGACGGCGGAGTAGCCCACGAGGGAGCCGTCCGCCAGCCGCACGGCCAGTGCCCGGTCCTCCTCGCCGGGGAAGCGGAAGGCCACGGACTTCCCGGGGGCGAGATGGTCACTGACCTTCTTGGGCGCGGGCAGGCCCTCGCTGTCGCCGTGCCGGTGCAGGATGCCGGCGGCGACGCCGACACCCCCGATGGCCAGGCCGCCCGAGACCGTGGCGACGATCCGCAGGTAGTCGCGGCGGGTGGTCAGGGAGTCGGCGCTGATCCGGTCGCGCAGCTGCTCGATCGCGGCGTCGGCGGCCGCGCCGTCGTCCGGGGCCGGCCCCGGGTGCGGAGGGGGCTGTTCGGTGACGCTCATCGCACGTCCACTCCGTTCACCTCTACGACGGGCAGGCCGCCGGGGACGGGCCACTGGACCTTCTCGGCGGGGACGACCATGGCCACGCCGGTCTGGACGACGACGTCGCCGAAGACGAAGGAATCGGCGACCTGGACCCCGGGACGCTCCGCCTGGAGCTCTTCGAGGGTTCCGTAGAAGAGGGCGCCGGTCGGGCAGACGGTCGCGCACATGGGGGCGAGGCCGTATGCGGTGCGGTCGTAGCAGAGGTTGCACTTCATCTGCAGCTTCGCCTGGAGGTCGATCTTCGGAATGCCGAAGGGGCAGGCGTTGACGCAGTTGGAGCAGCCGATGCAGCGGGTGGTGTCGGCCTGCTGGACCACGCCGTCGGCGGTCACCAGGATCGCGTCGGCGGGACAGACCTCGGCGCAGGGTGCGACCGGGTCCTCGCAGTGCATGCAGACGCTCGGGAGGGAGGCGACGGACATGCCGGGTTCGGTGTAGTCCAGGTGGATCATCGATTTGCCGCGGTGCGAATCGCACTCACGGCAAGCCGATACGCAGGCCTGGCAGCCGATGCAGCGGCCCGGGTCGATGAAGATCGTGCGGCCCATCATGGCGGGTCAGCTCCTCTCGGCCGTGCCACGGCCCTGCGGGGACGTGGGGGGCAGCGGGTCGGTACGGGAGACCTGGGCCTCCGGATACGCCTCGTGGCCCGGTGCGGTGGGCGGCGCGGGCACCTCGTCGACCCGCTCCGCGGCCTCGATCCGGGCGGCGCAGACCTTGTACTCGGGGATCTTCGAGCGGGGGTCCAGGGCGTCGATGGTCAGGGCGTTCGCAGCCGTCGGGACGGGCCAGTGGTAGGGGATGAAGACGGTGTCGGGGCGGATGGCCTCGGTGACCAGCGCCGGGAACACCTCGCTGCCCCGGCGGGTGATCACCCGTACCGGGTCGCCGTTGCGGAAGCCGTGCGAGGGGTGGACCTCCACCCAGGGGCGGGGGGTCTGCTCGACGAGGGCGCCCAGGCGGCGGGTCTGGTTGCCGGAGAGGAAGTGCGCGACGGTGCGGCCGGTGGTGAGGGAGAGGGGGAACTCCTCGGTGTAGGCGTCCATGGGCGGATGCCATTCCACGACCTGCATGTGGATCTTGCCGTCGGCGTGGTAGGTCCGGCCGTCCTCGAACAGCCGGGGGGTGCCGGGGTGCTCGGTGGAGGGGCAGGGCCAGACGATCCCGCCGGTCTCGTCGAGGCGCTCGTAGGTGATGCCGTAGTAGTCGTTGACCGTGCCCGCGGAGGCGACGCGCAGCTCCTCGAAGACCTCGCGGGAGCCCGGGAAGTCGAAGTGCTTGCCGGCACCGAGCCGCCTGGCGAGCTCGCAGATGACCCAGGTGTCGGTGCGCACCCCGGCGGGGGGTTCCTGGGCCTTGTTGTGCTTGACGACGCGGGCCTCGGCGTTGGCCATCACGCCCTCGTCCTCGGCCCAGGTGGTGACGGGGAAGACGACGTGGGCGTTGGACGCGGTCTCGGAGAGGAAGAAGTCGAACTGGGCGTGGAACTCGGCGGTGTCGTAGCCGTCCTTGACCACCGCGTAGTTGGGGAGGGAGACGAAGGGGTTGTTGCAGATCCCGATGAGACCGCGGATCTCCTTGCGCTGCATCTGCCAGACCATCTCCATCATGGAGGTGCCCGCGCCGGGGAGTTCGGATTCCTCGATGCCCCAGATCCGGCAGATCTGCTTGCGGTGCTCCGGGTTGGTGATGGAGCGGCCGCCGGGCAGGAGGTCGGACTTCTGGCCGTGTTCGCGGCCGCCCTGGCCGTTGCCCTGACCGGTGATGGTGCCGTAGCCGGCTCCGGGCTTGCCGATGTGTCCGGTGGCCACGCACAGGTTGATGACGGACAGGCAGTTCTCGACGCCCTGGGAGTGGTGCTCGATGCCCCGTGCGTGCCAGGCCATGGCCTTGTCCGCACCGGCGAAGACGCGCGCCACCTGGACGATCTGCGAGGCCGGGACCCCGCAGATCTCCGCGGACCGGGAGGGCGGGTACTCGGCGACGGTCTTCTTGACCTCGTCCCAGCCGGTGGTGTTCGCGGCGATGTAGGCCTCGTCGGTGAGCCCCTCGGCGATGACCACGTTCAGCACGGCGTTGAAGAAGGCGGAGTCGGTGCCGGGCTTGAGCGCGACGTGGATGTCGGCGGTGCGGGCGATGGCCGTCTCGCGCGGGTCGATCACGATCAGCGAGGCACCGCGGTCCCGCGCGCCCCACAGGTACTGGGTCATCACGGGGAAGCACTCCCCCACGTTCGACCCGGCGATGAGCAGGCAGTCGGTGAGGAGGATGTCGGAGAAGGGGTTGCCGGCCCGGTCGATGCCGAAGGCGAGCTTGTTGGCCCCGGCGGCGCTGACCATGCACAGCCGACCGTTGTAGTCCACGTGCTTGGTCTTCAGTGCGACTCGGGCGAACTTGCCGACCAGGTAGGTCTTCTCGGAGAACAGGCTGGCTCCGCCGAGCAGCCCGAAGGCGTCGTTGCCGTGCGCCTCCTGGATGCGGCGGACCTCGGCGACGGTGTGGTCGAGGGCCTCGTCCCAGGAGACCTCCTTGAACTCCTCGTCCCGTGAGCGCCGCATCAGCGGCGCGGTCAGCCGGTCGGGGTGGTTGACCTGCTGGTAGGCGTTGATGCCCTTGGGGCACAGCCGCATCCGGTTGATGTCGTGGTTGCGGGGCTCGACGCCGAAGACCTTGCCGCCCTTGTCGACGCGCAGGTACATCCCGCACTGCACGCCGCAGAAGCAGCAGTGGGTGGGGACGAGGGTCTCGCCGTTCTGGTCGGCGTGCCACTTGTCGGCGGGGATGCCTCCGGCGTCGCGGAAGTTGCGGGTGCCGGGTGGGGCGATGGAGGGGTCGATGGAGACGGGTACGGGCCGGGACGCGGCCTTGATGGGGTCCGTCGCGGTCACTTGAAACCCTTCTTGACTTGGGTCAGGTAGGCGTTGCCGCGCAGGACCCGCTTGCAGCGCGGGCAGTACTCGGCCCAGGCGTCGAAGTCGAGCTTCAGGTCCTTCATCGTGCCGCGCAGGTTCTCCACGTACGGGGCGGTGTCGATGGGCTCCTCGCAGCGCTTGCACAGGAAGATCTGCTCGTCCTGGCGGGCCGTGTACTTGAAGAGCTGCATGCCGACGGCGGCCGGGCGCTGGACGATGTGGAAGAACTTCCCGAACGGGATGTAGATGAGGGTGAACACCACCGACACCATGTGCAGGATCGCGAGGAACTCGTATCCGCCGCCGTGCAGGAAGATCGACGAGAAGGTCAGCAGCAGACCGGTCACGGAGATCACGATCAGGCAGATCAGCGGCAGCAGGTCGTAGGCGAAGCGCTGGCCGGTCATGGCCCCGCGGTCCTTCATCCGCCGGTACAGGAAGTACGAGGCTCCGGGGATGACGAGGACGGCGGCGATGTCCAGGCCGTGGAACATCAGCCAGCCCAGGATGTTCAGGGAGTTGAAGCCGAGGACCTTGATGCCCCAGATCCGCATCTCGTATCCGGGGCCCGTCGCGCTGTCCCCGGTGAAGGTGAACCAGCCCCAGGTCAGCGGGAAGGTGATCGCCGCGGCGAGCAGGCAGCCCCAGAACATGAGCTGGTGGGCGATCCAGCGGCCCCGGGAGCGGGCGCCGAGGAACTTCTGGAAGCCGAGGTAGGTCGCGATCATCTTCGGCAGGGCGGTGGGCGCCTTGCGGAAGTTCGCGGCCGAGAAGAAGCTGCCGAAGCCCTTCTTGAAGAGGCGGCGGGCGCCGGGGGCCGAGACCCAGACCGTGTACCGGTAGGCCACGCCGAAGGCCAGGAAGACGGTGGCGACGGCGTACGGCAGCAGGGCCGAGTCGAAGTCCCGCAGCAGCCGGCTGCCGAGCACGATCGCGACGATGAGCAGGAGCGAGACGACGGCGCCGGCCAGGGTGGCCCGTGCGGTGACGGACCGCCCGGCCGGCGGCGGGGTCTCGGGCACCGGTGGAGGCGGCGCGGCGTCGATGACATCTGAGGGCTCGGACACAGCACTACGCTAGGTGGTCTGTACCGATTCAGCCCGTTATGCGGAGTCTGTGGGTAGGCCGTACGGGTGACGCTCTCGGAGGCTGGGACCGCGGCGGATCGCCTTCGGGCCGACTTCGGGCCACCTTCGGATCGCCTTCGGACGGCGTTGAGATCGCCGTCAGATCGCGTTCAGACCCCGCGCGGCGAAGATCGCCTTCGCCTCGGTGACCTGCCCGACCGTCGGCGACGGTGTGTCGTGGAGGGTGAACTTCAAGTCGAGCGCCTCCCATTTGCTCTCGCCGAGCTTGTGGAAGGGCAGTACGTCGACCCGCGAGACGTTCCCCAGGGTGCCGGCGAAGGCGGCGACGCCCTCGATGTTCTCCCGGGCGTCGGTCAGCCCCGGCACCAGCACGAACCGCAGGTGCACCTCCTTGCCGAGGTCGGCGAGGCGGCGGGCGAAGTCCAGGGTCGGCTCCAGGGGGCGGCCGGTGACCCGCTTGTACGTCTCCCGGTCCCAGGACTTGATGTCCAGCAGGACCAGGTCCACGTCGCGCAGCAGCGCGTCCGTGGCGCGGGCGCCGAGGAAGCCCGAGGTGTCCAGGGCCGTGTGCAGCCCGAGGTCGTTCTTCATCCGGTGCAGCAGCTCGCCGGCGAAGACGGGCTGGAGCAGCGGCTCGCCGCCGGAGATGGTGGCGCCGCCGCCGCCGGAGGCCGAGATGAACTTGGTGTACTTGCGGGCCTCGGCGATGACGTCGTCGGCCGAGGTGCGCTTGCCGTTGCGCATCCGCATGGTGTCGGGGTTGTGGCAGTACAGACAGGTCAGCGGGCAGCCGGACAGGAAGGTCACGAACCGGGTCCCGGGTCCGTCGACCCCGGTGGACAGGTCCCAGGAGTGCACCGTGCCCTCGCTCGGCCGCTGGGTCGCGGCGGCGGCGGGCGTCTGGCCGGCGCTCACGCTGATCGCGTTGGCGTGGCCGACGGGAAGGCTCGTACCGAAGAGGACGGTCATGGCAGGTGCTCCAGCTTCCAGATTCCGTGGGCTGATCTGGTGACGCGCGGTCCCGGGGCCGGGTGAGGGCCGGCCCCGGGCCGCGCGGTTCGTGGGTCTCCCGTGGGGGTCAGAGAGAGCCGTGGAAGGTGCGGTTCAGCACGTCGAGCTGCTGAGCGCGCGTGAGGCGGACGAAGTTCACCGCGTAACCGCTGACGCGGATGGTCAGCTGCGGGTAGTTCTCCGGGTGCTCCATGGCGTCCATGAGCGTGTCGCGGTTGAGCACGTTCACGTTCATGTGGAAGCCGTCGACCGCCATGTAGCCGTCGAGGACGCCCGCCAGGTTCTTGATCCGCTCCTCGGGGGTGCGGCCCAGGCCGTCGGGGGTGACGGTGTTGGTCAGCGAGATGCCGTCCTCGGCGTCCTCGTAGGGCAGCTTCGCGACCGACAGCGCCGAGGTGACGTAGCCGTGGGTGTCGCGGCCGTTCATCGGGTTGGCGCCCGGGGAGAACGGCTCGCCGGCGCGGCGTCCGTCCGGCGTGTTGCCGGTCTTCTTGCCGTAGACGACGTTCGAGGTGATGGTCAGCACGGACTGCGTGTGCTCGGCGTCGCGGTAGGTCGGGTGCTTGCGCACCTTCTTCATGAACTCCTCGACGAGCCAGACGGCGATCGAGTCGACGCGGTCGTCGTTGTTGCCGTACGCCGGGTAGTCGCCCTCGATGGTGTAGTCGGTGGCGAGGCCGGTCTCGTCGCGCAGGGCGGTGACCTTGGCGAACTTGATGGCGGCCAGCGAGTCGGCGGCGACCGAGAGGCCCGCGATGCCGCAGGCCATGGTGCGGCGCACGTCGCGGTCGTGGAGCGCCATCTCGATGCGCTCGTACGCGTACTTGTCGTGCATGTAGTGGATGACGTTCAGGGCGTGGACGTAGGTGTCGGCGAGCCACTCCATCTGCTCGTCGAACTTCGCCATGACCTCGTCGTAGTCCAGTACCTCGGAGGTGAGCGCGCCGGTGGACGGACCGACCTGGGCGCCGGACTTCTCGTCACGGCCGCCGTTGATCGCGTAGAGCAGGGTCTTGGCGAGGTTCACGCGGGCGCCGAAGAACTGCATCTGCTTGCCGACCGGCATGGCCGAGACGCAGCAGGCGATGGCGGTGTCGTCGCCGAACCGCGGGCGCATCAGCTCGTCGGACTCGTACTGCACCGAGGAGGTGTCGATGGAGACCCGGGCGCAGAACTCCTTGAAGCCCTGCGGCAGCTGGGGCGACCAGAAGACCGTCATGTTCGGCTCGGGGGCCGGGCCGAGGTTGTAGAGGGTGTGGAGGTAGCGGAACGAGGTCTTGGTGACCAGCGGACGGCCGTCCTCACCCATGCCCCCGATCGACTCGGTGACCCAGGTGGGGTCGCCCGAGAAGAGCTCGTCGTACTCCGGGGTGCGCAGGAAGCGGACGATGCGGAGCTTGATGATGAAGTCGTCGACCAGCTCCTGGGCCTGCTCCTCGGTGAGGAGACCGGCCTCGATGTCGCGCTGGAGGTAGACGTCGATGAAGGTGGAGGTGCGGCCGAGCGACATGGCCGCGCCGTTCTGCTCCTTCACGGCGGCCAGGTAGGCGAAGTACAGCCACTGGATGGCCTCGCGGCCGGTCTCGGCCGGGCCGGAGATGTCATACCCGTAGGAGGCGGCCATCGCCTTGAGCTCGGCGAGGGCGCGGACCTGCTCGGAGAGCTCCTCGCGCAGGCGGATCGTCTCCTCCAGCGAACGGTTGCCCGCGGGGAGGGAGTTGATCTCCTCCTTCTCCTCCTTCTTGAAGGAGATGAGGCGGTCGACGCCGTAGAGGGCCACGCGGCGGTAGTCGCCGATGATGCGGCCTCGGCCGTACGCGTCCGGCAGGCCTGTCACGATGCCGGCCTTGCGGGCGGCGCGGATGTCGGGGGTGTACGCGTCGAAGACACCGGCGTTGTGGGTCTTGCGGTACTCCGTGAAGACCTTCTCCAGGTCGTCGGAGACGGGGTAGCCGTAGGTCTCCAGCGCGCCGGCCACCATGCGCCAGCCGCCGTAGGGCATGATCGCGCGCTTGAGCGGGGCGTCCGTCTGGAGGCCGACGATCAGGTCCTTGTCGCGGTCGATGTAACCGGGGGCGTGCGCGGTGATCGTCGACGGGATGTCGTGCGCGACGTCGTAGACGCCCTTCTCGCGCTCCTCGGGGAACTTGTCCGTGATCGCCTTCCACACGGCGGTGGTGCGCTCGGTGGGGCCGGCGAGGAAGGTGTCGTCGCCCTCGTACGGCGTGTAGTTCTGCTGGATGAAGTCGCGGACGTCGATGGCGTCACGCCACAGACCGCCCTTGAAGCCCTCCCAGGCCTCGCCGTTCTTCGTGGTTTCCGCAGGGGTGGCAGTCATCGCCCGCACCTTCCGAGTCGCCTCATTGCTTGTATCCATTGCACGCCTTTTGATCGATCATTTGGCGCCGCGTTGGTCCTGAGCTGGGGCCCGAAAGTCCCCTGATCCCCGCCACCAAGGGTCTCCCATCCCCGCTGACCTGGCACTTTGAGCAGGTCAAAGGTCCATCGTGCGCTTGTGAAAACTTTCACAAGATTCCCGAAAAGGCTGCCTCGGAGGCTTGACCGGTCAGACAATCTGAACCAGGGCGAAGCCTGTGGATACCGCGACGCACGTCGTGATCAGGCCCGGCAACATGAAGGAGTGGTTGACGACGAAGCGGCCGACACGGGTGGTGCCGGTCCTGTCGAAGTTGATCGCCGCGATGAAGGTGCCGTAGGTGGGGAGGAGGAAGTAGCCGTTCACGGCGGGCCACATCGCGATGAGGAGGGGGGCCGGGATACCGAGGGCGAGCCCGAGGGGCATCAGCGCCTTGGTGGTCGTGGCCTGACTGAACAGCAGCGCGGAGAGGAGCAGCAGCATGATGGCGAAGAACCAGGGGTGGTCCTGCGCGACCCCGCCGAGCGCACCGGTGATCCGGGCCTCGTTGGCACCGATGAAGGACAGTCCCAGCCACGACAGCCCGAAGACGCCGATGACGGCGACGAGCCCGGACTTGGCCACGTCCGTGCCCGGTATCCGCTTGGCGTCGACCTTGCACAGCAGGAGGATCAGCGCGGCCACGGCCATCATCAGGATCTCGATGGTGGCGGGCATCGAGAGCGGCCCCTTGGCCGTCTCGGGGCGCAGCGCCGGGAAGAGGCCGCTGAGGACGACGGCGACGGTCCCGCCGAGGAAGAGGTACGCCGACCAGCGCGCCCGCGGCCGCAGTGGCGGGGCGGCCTCGGCCGGGGCGGGGGTCTCGATCTCTCCGGCGGCCAGCCGGCGCAGGTACTCGGCGTCCTGCCCGAGCTCCTTGCCGATCCGGGACTGCACGGTGGCCGCGACGAGCACGCCGAGCAGGGTGGCCGGCACGGCGACGGCCATGATCCGGGGCAGGTTCCAGCCGTCCCCGTCGAACATCACGATCATGGCGGCCATGGCGGCGGAGACGGGGGACGCGGTGATACCGAAGGTGGCCGCGATGGAGGAGACGGCGATGGGCCGCTCCGGGCGGACACCGCCTTCACGGGCCACATCGTGGATCACCGGGAGCAGGGGGTAGAAGACGTGGGCGGTGCCGGCGCCCAGGGTGAAGGCCCATGAGACGAGGGGTGCCACGTAGACGACGCGGCTGGGCTTGCGCCGGATCGCCTTCTCGGCGAGCCCCACGAGGAAGTCGATGCCCCCGGCGGCCTCCATCGCCGCGGCAGCCATGATCACCGCGAGGATGATCAGCATGACGTCGACGATGCCCGAGGTGTCGGCTGGGGTGACCCCGAAGAACGTGGCGAGCACGAACACCCCGACGGCCCCCCAGAGCCCCATGGCCACCCCGCCCTTCCGGGACCCGAGTGCGATGGCCGCCACCATGACGGCGAGCTGCAGGAACATGCCGAGCACTGGCGTGGCCTTTCAGTCTGTGGGGTGCCCGACGCCGGGCAATTCCAGCCCCTCCGGCGTTTGAGGAGCGGCGGTCCGGGGGCGCTGGCCCCCGGGAACGGCGCCGCAGGAGGGGACGGCCGGCGCCCAAATCCAGCCCCTCCGGCGTTTGAGGAGCGGGGGTCCGGGGGCTGGCCCCCGGCAACGGCGCCGCGGGCGGGCACGGCCGGCGCCCACGGCCGGGTCTGGGGCGCAGCCCCGGGGAGCCCGGGCGGGTGCGGGTTCCGCTCGCGCAGCGGCCCCGCATCCACCCGGGCCGGCAAGGCCACGACTCCCGACTAGCTGGGAGCCTCCGCACCCTTGCGGGCGTAGAACCACCAGGCCACCACGACACAGCTGGCGTAGAACGCGACGAAGCCCCACATCGCGCTGGTCACGGCGAAGTTGGCGAACATCGCCGGGATGAAGAAGAAGCCGTAGGCGGCGATGGCCGCGGTGAACCCGGTCACCGCGCCCGACTCGATCTCGGCCTGCTTGAGCGCCTTCGCGTACTGCGGGGTGCCCTCCGTCAGGCCCGCGAGGTGCTGGCCGCGGAAGATGACCGGGATCTGGCGGAAGGTCGAGCCGTTGCCGATGCCGGAGAAGAAGAACGCCGACAGGAAGCAGAAGAAGAAGCCGTAGAAGGAGCCGGTGTCGGAGCCCGCCGGCAGGAAGGTGATCACGCCGATGATCGACGCGCCCATGCCCACGAAGGACAGGATCGTCACCCGCGCGCCGCCGAACTTGTCGGCGATCCAGCCGCCGGCCCAGCGGGCCAGCGCGCCGAGCGCCGGGCCCATCCAGGCGTAGGTGGCCACGGAGTACGCCGGGAAGGTGGTCTTGATGAGCAGCGGGAGCGCCGCCGCGAAACCGATGAAGGAGCCGAAGGTGCCGACGTAGAGCCAGGTCATCAGCCAGTTGTGCTTGCGCTTGAAGATGATCTTCTGCTGATTGAAGGGGGTGGAGGCGACCTTCAGGTCGTTCTGGCCGAACCAGGCGATGGCCGCGAGGACGATCAGGACCGGGACCCAGACGAACGCGGCGTTCTGGAGGTAGATCTCCGAGCCGTTCGCCTTCTTCTGGCCCGCGCCGATCGCCAGGACCGAGGAGGTGATCAGGATCGGGGTGAGCAGCTGGACCACGGAGACGCCCAGGTTGCCCAGGCCGCCGTTGATGCCGGTCGCGTTGCCCTTCTCCTGCTTCGGGTAGAAGAAGCCGATGTTGGCCAGCGAGGAGGAGAAGTTGGCGCCGCCGATGCCGCAGAGCGCGGCGATGGCGACCATCGTGCCGTAGGACGTGTCGGGGTTCTGCACCGCGAAGCCCAGCCACAGCAGCGGCACGATCAGCACGACGGTGGAGACCGCCGTGAAGCGGCGCTGGCCGATCATCGGGCCGATGAAGGTGTAGAGGATGCGGGCGGTACCGCCCGTGATGCCGGGGACGGCCGTCAGCCAGAACAGCTGCGACTGGGAGAAGCCGAAGCCGACGTCCTTGAGGTTGGTCGCCGTGATGCTCCAGACCTGCCAGACCACGAAGGCCACCAGCAGGGCCGGCACCGCGATCCACAGGTTGCGCGTGGCGACCTTCTTGCCGGTGGACTGCCAGAAGGACGGATCCTCCGGCGTCCAGTCCGTGATCGTGCGACCGGGGCGGTACTGCGCCGGATCGGGCGCAGTGACTCGGCTGGTTGCCGACCGCACGTCCTGCTTGGCGGAACTCATGGCATGTCCTGAACGTTCGGAGGAGTTGAGAAGATGAAAAGAGGAGTCCTGACCTTCTTAGGGTCCGACGCCGGGGGCGCCCAGCGTCAGGGGAGAACGTCGTGTGGGCGACAGGACAAGGTCCCATCGCCCACAGTGCGTTGGTACGGCGCCCGCAGAGCCTTAGGGCTTGAGGTCCACCAGCGGCAGGGACACTTCGGGGTCGTCCAGGCAGACGCCGGTCCGCAGGTCGAAGACCTGCTTGTGCATCGGCGAGGCCACGACGGGCACCCCGTCGCGCGAGCCCATGATGCCGTTGGCGATCACGTCGGCGCCCGAGAAGGGGTCCCGGTTGCCCACCGCGTAGACCTCGCCCGCACGGTCCTTGAACACCGCGGCCTCCGTGCCGTCCGGCAGTACCGCCGTGCGGCCGCGGCCCGGCTCCAGGGACTCAGCCGCCGACGCGCCCGCGGCCGCCCCGAAGTCCACGCTCCCGAAGCGCTCCAGCGCCGCGGGGTCCTCCAGGACCGAGGACCACTCGTCCTCGTACGCGCTCACGTGGCGCTCCATCTGCGCCTCCAGCTCCGCGCAGATGCCCAGCGAGTCCTCGATCAGGACGGCCTTGAGGTGGTCCAGGCCCACCGTGCTGCCGCCGAGCCGCTCGATCCAGGCGGCCGTCCGCTCCAGTCGCTCGCCGGTGCGGATGTAGTACATGAGGAACCGGTCGATCAGCGCGAAGAGTTCGGCGGTGTCCAGGTCCGAGGCCAGCAGGTCGGCGTGGCGCGGGGTCGCTCCGCCGTTCCCGCTGACGTACAGGTTCCAGCCGTTGGCGGTGGCGATGACGCCGATGTCCTTGCCCCGCGCCTCCGCGCACTCGCGCAGGCAGCCCGAGACGCCGCCCTTGAACTTGTGCGGGGTGCGCAGACCGCGGTAGCGCAGCTCCAGGTCGATCGCGAGCTGGATGGAGTCGCCCTGCCCGAAGCGGCAGAAGCGCGCGCCCACGCACGACTTGACCGCGCGCAGGGACTTCCCGTAGGCCTGCCCGGACTCGAAGCCGGCGCCGCCGAGCCGCCGCCAGATGTCGGGCAGCTGCTCCTTGCGGACGCCGAAGAGGCCGATCCGCTGGGCGCCGGTGATCTTCGTGTAGAGGCCGTAGTCCCGGGCCACCTCGCCCAGGGCGATGACCTGCTCGGCCGTGATCTCGCCGCCGGCGACGCGCGGGACGACCGAGTAGGTGCCGTCCTTCTGGAGGTTGGCGAGGAAGAGGTCGTTGGAGTCCTGCAGGGCCGCCTGCTCGCCCGCCAGGATGTGCCCGATGCCCAGGTCGGGGGCGAGGGTGCCGAGCACGTTCGCGACGACCGGCTTGCAGACGGCGCAGCCCTCGCCGCCCTCGCCACAGGTCTCCAGCAACTCGCTGAAGCTGCGGATGCGCTCGGTGCGGATCTTCTCGTAGATCTCCGCCCGGGTCAGGGTGAAGTGCTCGCACAGGCCTCGGGGCTTCTCTATGCCCGCCGCTTCCAGTTCGGCGTCCAGGACCGCCTGCAGCGTGCCGATGCAGCCGCCGCAGCCAGTGCCCGCCTTGGTGCACTTCTTGATGCCGCCGATGTCGGTGAGGGACTCCGTGACCACCGCCTCGCGCACCCGCCCCTTGGTGATGTTGTGGCAGCTGCACACCACCGCGTCATCGGGCAGCGCGTCCGCGCCGGGCAGTGCCACGCCCTCGGTCGACGGCAGGATGAAGGCCTCCGCCGGGGCCGGCAGCTGCCGGCCGGCGTGCGGCTTCAGCGAGCCGTAGGCCTCCGCGTCGCCGACCAGGATGCCGCCGAGCAGCGCCCCGTCGGGGCCGAGCAGCAGCTTCTTGTAGACGCCCTCGCGGGCGTCGGAGAAGACCACCGAGACGGCGCCGTCGCGGCCCTCGCGGGCGAAGGGGTCACCGAAGGAGGCGACGTCGGCGCCCATCAGCTTGAGCTTGGTGGAGGTGTCGGCCCCGGTGAAGGTCAGCTCGCCGGCGCCCGCGAGGGCCTCGGCGACGGTCTCGGCCATCTGGTAGCCGGGCGCGACCAGCCCGTACACCTTGCCGTCGACGGTCTGCGCGCACTCGCCGACCGCGTAGACGTACGGGTCGCTGGTGCGGCAGTGGGCGTCCACGACGACCCCGCCGCGGTCGCCGACGGCCAGGCCGCACTCGCGGGCCAGCCGGTCGCGCGGGCGCACACCGGCCGAGAAGACGACGATGTCGGAGCCGATCTCCTCGCCGCTGGTCAGCCGCAGCGCCTGCGCCCGCCCGTCTGGGTGGATCTGCACCCCGGCCGCGCCGACGCCCGTGTGCACGGCGACGCCCATGGATTCGATGGTGGCCCGCAGGGCGGCCGCGCCGCCGTCGTCCACCTGCAGCGGCATCAGCCGGGGTGCGAACTCCACGACGTGCGTGGCCAGTCCGAGCGTGCGCAGCGCGCCGGCCGCCTCCAGACCGAGGAGCCCGCCGCCGATGACGACACCGGTACGGACTTCGGCGTCCGCGGCGTACGCCGACATCGCCGCGACGTCGTCGAGCGTGCGGTACGTGAAGCAGCCCTCGGCGTCGGCGCCGGCGATCGGCGGGACGAAGGGGTAGGAGCCGGTCGCCAGTACCAGGGCGTCGTAACCGAGCACCTCGCCGGAGCGGGCGGTGACCGTACGGGCGGTGGTGTCGATCAGTTCGGCCGGGTCACCGAGGCGCAGGTCGATGCCGTGCTTCTCCAGGAAGCCGGGCTCGACCAGGGACAGCTCCTCGCCGGTGGAGCCGGTGAAGGCCGCGGACAGGTGCACGCGGTCGTAGGCCGGGCGCTGCTCCTCCGCGAGGACGGTGACCTGCCAGCCGCCGCGCTCGGGGCGGGTCGGGTCGGCGAGCGCGTCGCGCTCGGCGAGCGCCTCCAGCAGGCGGTGCCCCACCATGCCGTGGCCGATGACAACCAGCGTCTGCCCCATGGATCTCACTCCGTGTGTCCCTGTGCCGCCCGGTCCGGGGGCGGTGGAGACAGCCGGGCCAAAACGTCACGCGTGCATGTATTCCGACCCTTCGACGGTAGGTCTGCCCACCGGCCCGCGACGACCGAAAAGGGCCCCTGGGGGCGGGGAGACGGACCCTTTCCACACAGGACCTCCGGCCTGCGGAGAAGGCCCTTGGCCGGGCTCCCGCGGGTCCCCGCCGGGCCTAGCGTGGAAGGGGGACGCGGGGGCGGATCAGGGAAGCAGGCCACATGCTCGTCATCGCCGTCCACGGCAGCGCGGTCCCGGAGGCCGCCGCGACCATCGAGCGGCTCACCGCCGCCGTCGAGGCCCTCAGCGGGGTCCGCGCGCTGGTCGGCCACCTCGACGTGCAGCGCCCCTCGCTCGCCGACGTCGTACGGGAGCATCCGGACTCCGTGGTGGTCCCGCTGCTCCTCGGCGACGGGTTCCACCGCAGCGTCGACATGCCCGCCGTCCTGGAGGGCACCGGCTGCGTGCTCACCGAGGGGCTCAGCGGGGAGCGCGACATCGCCCGCGCCCTGTACAGCCGCCTGCGCGACGCCGAGCGCCGCCGCGGCCCGTACACCCGGGCCGACGCGGTGGTGGTGGCCGGGGCCGGCTCCTCCCGCCCCGGCGGCAATGCCGGTACCCGCGCCTGCGCGGCCCAGCTGGCGGCCCTGCTGGAGTACGACGGCGGCGCCGACCCCGTTCCGGTGGTCCCCGCGTACCTCACCTCCGCCGGGCCGGCCGTTCCCGAAGCCCTGGCATCGCTCCGGGCCGCCGGGTACCGCCGGATCGCGGTGGCGGCGCACCTGCTGGCCCCGGGCCGCTTCTCGCGCGCCCTGAACGGCTCGGGCGCCTGGACGGTCTCGGAGCCGCTGGCCGACCATCCGCGGCTGGCCCGGCTCGTCCTGCGCAGGTACGAGTCCGCCCGGGGCACGCGGGCGCTGAGGGCCGCGCGCCTCGCCTGCTGAACCCCGTAGGGCTGATGTCCTGGGCGGTATGGCTCTGGCTTACGTACCCATGACCGCCCGCAGCCGGGACGAGGGCCACCGCGCCGCGACCCCGCTGGAGCTCTTCTTCGACCTCTGCTTCGTGGTCGCCGTGGCGCAGGCCGGGGCGCGACTGGTGCACGCCCTGGCCGAGGGGCACCCCGGCACCGGTGTGATCGGCTACTGCTTCGTCTTCTTCGGCGTGTGGTGGGCGTGGATGAACTTCACGTGGTTCGCCTCCGCGTACGACTGCGACGACGTGCCGTACCGGATCGCGACGCTCGTGCAGATCGCCGGCGTGCTCGTCTACGCGGCGGGCGTGGGCCGGGCGTTCGACCAGAACGACTGGACGGTGGCCGTCATCGGCTACCTGATCATGCGGGTCGGGCTCACCGCCCAGTGGCTGCGGGCCGCCTCCGGCGAGAGCGGCACGGCCCGGACCGCGGCCCTGAAGTACGCGGCCGGGCTGGTCATCTGCCAGGCCGGCTGGGTGGCGCTGCTGTTCGCCCCGGAGGCCGGCAAGCGCTGGCTGTTCCTGATCATGGTCGTCGCGGAGCTGCTGGTCCCGGTGCTGGCCGAGCGCGGTCACCAGACCCCGTGGCACTCCCACCACATCGTGGAGCGGTACGGACTGTTCACCATCATCGTGCTGGGCGAGACGATCGCGGCGAGCACGGTGGCCGTGAAGTCGGCGCTCGACGAGCACGACGCCCTGGGCGAGCTGCTGCCCATCGCCGCGGGCGGGCTGCTGATCGTCTTCGCCGCCTGGTGGATCTACTTCGCGGTGCCGATGCACGAGCGGCTGACCTCCAACCGGGAGGCGATCCCCTGGGGTTACGGGCACGTGCTGATCTTCGGCTCCGGCGCGGCGATCGGCGCCGGTATCGAGGTCGCGGTCGAGCACGCGGTCGGGAAGGCCCACATCTCGCAGCTCGCCGCGAACGCGGCCGTCACCGTCCCGACCGCGGTCTTCCTGCTGATGGTCTGGCTGCTGCACTCCCGCCACTTCAAGCGGGGCCTCGCCCAGCAGCTGACCCTGCCGGTCTCCGCCCTCGTGGTGCTGGCCTGCTCGTGGGCGGGCGCGTACGCCGTGCTGTACGCGGGCCTGGTCGCGACGGCCACGGTGGTGGTCGGCATGACCCTCGCCGTACGCGGTGCCCCCGCCTCCTGATCCCGCCCGGGCGGGCCGTTTCAGCGCCGCCGGCGATCGCGATGCGGGGTCCGGGGCGGAGCCCCGGCGACGGCGCCACGCCGGACCCGTCACCCCCGCGCCTCCGCCACCGTTCTCCACCGCAGGACGACGCGCAGCAACTGGAGGCACGGCCATGACGCTCCCCGCACAACGACCCGGCCAGGATCCCGGCAGGGAACTGGCCGACCCGGCATTCTGGCAGGCGCCCCCGGCCCACCGCCTGGCCGCCTTCGCCCGGCTGCGGGCCCTGGATTCCCCCGTGTTCGTCCCCGAAGGGACCGGGCACTGGGCCCTCGTACGCCACGCGGACGTGCAGGAGGCGAGCCGGCTCCCCAGGGTCTTCGCCAGCGCGCCCGGGGTGACGACGCCGGAGCCGGCCCGTTGGGTGCGGTCGCTGTTCGGGGACTCGATGGTCAACCTGGACGGCGCCGACCACGCGCAGCTGCGCAAGATCGTGCAGCGGGCCTTCACGCCCCGGCTGCTGGCGGCGGCCGAGGAGGACATCCACGCGGTGGCGGCCCGCATCGTGGACGACGTACTGGAGCAGCGCCCGGACGAGTTCGTCTCGGCGGTGGCCTCCCGGCTGCCCCTGGAGGTCATCTGCAACATGATGGGCATCCCGGAGCGCTACCGCGCCGAGATCGCCGACCGGGTCAACCACGCCTCCGAGAACATCGGCGTGGAGCGCGGCCTGGCATCCCGGCTGCGGATGCCCGGACGCGGGCTGCGGGCGCTGGCCCGGATGCAGCGGATGGTGGCGGGGATCGGGCGGGAGCGGCGCAAGAACCCGGCGGACGACCTGATCTCGGCGCTGGTGTGCGCCAACGTCGACGGCCAGGCGCTCGGTGCCCGCCAACTCGGCGCGTTCTTCTCGCTGCTGATGGTGGCCGGGGTGGAGACCACGCGCAACGCCATCACGCACGGACTGACCCTGCTGACCGATCACCCGGACCAACGCGACCTGCTCCTCGCGGACTTCGAGAAGCACGCGGACGGCGCCGTGGACGAGATGATCCGCCACTCCACGCCGATCATCCAGTTCCGCCGGACGGTCGCCGCCGAACACACCCTGAGCGGCCACGCGTTCGCCCCCGGCGACAAGGTGGTCCTGTACTACGCCTCCGCCAACCGCGACGAGGCCGTCTTCCCCGACCCCGACGCCTTCGACATCACCCGCTCCCCCAACCCCCACCTGGGCTTCGGCGGCGGCGGACCGCACTTCTGCCTGGGCGCGCACCTGGCGCGGGTGGAGATGAAGGCGCTCTTCCGCGAGCTCCTGACCCGCCCCGTGGGGCTGCGCGCGGTCGGCCATCCGGACCTGGCCGGGTCCAGCTTCGACAACCGGGTGCGCTCGCTGCACTTCGCCTTCGAGCAGCCGCAGCCGCGCGCACAGGCACAGCACCAGCCGTAGCCGCAGCCGGAAACGACGGACCGGCCACCGGGCAGGCTGGGAGCCCGGCGGCCGGAGCAGTGGCCGTGGCGTGCGTACGTAAGTGCGTGCGTGTGCGGGCCGACTAGCGCTGCAGGCGCCGCACCGCGAGGACGGCGTGGGCGCTGTGGTTGAGCACCTCGGTGTCACCCGCGAACGCCTGCAGGGTCTCCGCCTCGACCGGCCGGCCGGGGACCGCCTCGGGCCAGGCGCGCGTGGCGAAGAGGAAGTACGCCTGCCCGCTGTCGTCCGCCGCCTTGACCCACTCCGGCGGGGCGGTGCACCTCGCGTTCATGCCCGGCAGGGTCAGCGCGATCTGGTTGCCCTCGAGCAGGATCTGCACCGGGAAGGCCGCCGGGTTGCGCACGCCGTCCATCACCACGTCGCCGATCGGCAGCCCGATCTCCTCCAGCAGCCCGCGGGCGGCCGCCTCGCTCGCCTCCGGTCCGTCGGGGCCGTCCCCGAGGATGTAGGCGAGCAGGTAGGGAATGTCGTGGGCCTCGTCGGGGTCGCCGATCCAGGCGAGCACCGAAAGGGTGCCGAGCTTGGAGCGGTCGAGTTCGGCTTGGGTAGAAGTCATGCGCCGCACCTTAGTGGTCTGCGACCCGGCCCTTTGACGCCGTTTCACCCGACCGGGCTAGACCGCCCAGAATCCACCTCCGGAATTCGCCTGCACGTTCGCGTCCTGGTACTGGAGCCGCACAATGCGCGCGTTTTCCGGGATTTCGAACACCACCCATCCTTCGGCCCGCTCACCGACCGCGAGGGAATCGAAGACGAGCGGTTTGCCGGTCGTGAGTTCCCCCGTGGGCACCACCGGGTGGCGCTGCCCCGCGCTGTCGAGCGCCCACATGCGCCCGAGGGCCCCGTACGAGGCCCCGCCGACGTTGACGAACGACATCGACGCGGCCACCCACCGCTTGCCGGCCGCCGGGGCGAAGTTCTTCTCGACGCTGACCGCCGGGTCCACGTAGGCACCGAGTACCACCTGGAGGTGACGGCCGACCTCCCGCCCGTTGACCCGTACGGAGTCACCCACATGGGCATCCTTCGAAGCCGCCCGCGCCGCGCCCTCCCGCTCGGCTCCGGGGTCGTCCCCCACACCCGGCGCACCGTCGTCGACCGGTACGGCGGGCACCGCGGCGGGGGCGAGCGCGGCCCCTTCGGGGGCGCCGGAACAGGCCGTGGCGCCGAACAGCAGGATCGGGAGGAGGGCGGTGGCGGCGAGCACGGAAGAGGGAACGGAGCGACGCATGCGGGATCCCTTCGGGGATCTTCGGGGATGTATTCCGGCCAGTCTCACGCGCCAGAGCGGGAAATTGCACACACCGACACGAGCACACGGAACGCGTTGACCTCCATATGCCAGCACAATGCGTTCCGGCGGAATTCCGCAACCCCTTGCAACCCTCGCCCAACAGGAGGAACGATGGCCGTGTCCGGCCCCCGCATGGCTCTGGCCGCACTCGCCGCTCTCGGCGCGGCGGCGGTATTCACCGCCCCGGCGAATGCCGCGCACTACGGAAATGGCATTTACGTATCACCTGATGCCCACATCGCCGAGGACGGCACGATCCACCTTTTCGGGTCCTACCACTGCACCGCGCCGTCACCCTCGGGAGCGGTTCAGATCAAGGCGACCGTCCACCAGAAGGACGTCCGCCTGAGCATCGGCGGCGGTGACGCGCGGTGCGACGGCGCCGAGCACGACTGGGCGGCGCACGGCACGCTCCGGTTCACCCCGGGCGTGCACGCCGGCGAGGCGCTGGCCAAGGCCGAGCTCCAGGAGATCCGCTTCGGCGGCGGCCTGCTGCCGCGGTCGGTCGACACGGTCGCCGAGGACACCCACCCCGTCACGGTGTTCGACCACCGGGACCGCTAGCCCCGCCGCGTGCGCGAGGACGCCCCGTCCGGTAGCCGCCGCTGCCGCGACCCGGGCGTCAGCGGCACCACCGGCTGCACCGCTGCCACCGGCTTGACCGCCGCCACCGCCTTGACCGCTGTCACCGCCGTCACCGCCGTCACCGGCACTCGGGCGCGACGTCCGTCATCGACATGAAGGCCACCGTCTGGCACCCCGGGTCCGAGTGCGGGCGCCCGGTCGTCCAGTCCACCACCTTCGGCACCCCGGCCGCGAGCAGCAGCACCGCCAGGGCGCCGGTCACCGCACGCCTGTTCAGGCGGCGCACTGCGGAATCCGCGAAATCCGTTCCATGGCCGCATCATCACGCCGCCCCACGGGCCCCACAACTCGGCGTGAGCAGCCGGTCACGGTGCGCTCCGGGCCGCGCTGCCCGCCGCGTCGAACTCGCACCACACGGCCTTGCCGTCGCCCCGGGACTCCACCCCCCAGTGCGTGGCCAGCGCGTCCACCAGCAGCAGCCCGCGCCCCGTGGTCGCCGACTCCCCCGGGGTCCGCCGCCGCGGCCACACGCTGGAGCGGTCCTTGACCCAGAGCCGGATCCGCCGGACCGGCTCCGGCAGCACCTCCATGGTCAGCACCGCTCCGCCGTCAGTGTGCAGCAGGGCGTTGACCAGCAGCTCTCCCGCCGCCAGCTCCACGTCGTCGGCGAGCTCCGGCATGCCCCAGTCGCGCAGCGCGTGCCGCAGGGCGTAGCGGGCCTCCGAGAGGCCTTCCGGGTCCGCCTGGTGGACGTACTGGTGGATGCGCGGAGCCCGGTGGGTGCCCGGGTCCGGGGCCCTGCGCAGGACGAGGAGGGCCACGTCGTCGCCGGAGCCCCAGCGCTCCCAGAGCCGGTCCGAGAGGTGGTCGGCGAGCGCCCCGGCCTCCTGCGGGCCGGTGCGGACGGCGTGGGCGAGCGCCTCCATGCCCTGGGTGATCTCGGTGCCGGGCTCCTCCACGAGACCGTCGGTGCACAGCACCAGGGTTTCACCGGGGACCAGGTCGAGCCGGGTCTCGGGGAACTCCTCCTGCTCGAAGACCGTGGCCAGCCCGAGCGGCAGGCCTCCGCGCACCTTGGGCCAGCCCGTTCGCCCGTCCGTGTGCCGGATCAGCGGTCCGAGGTGGCCCGCGCGGACCGCCCGTACCCCGCCGGTCTCCAGGTCCACCTGCGCGTACATGCAGGTCGCGAACCGTTCGGTGTCCAGCTCGGCCAGGAAGCGCGAGGCGCGGGCCAGCACGGTGGACGGGGGATGGCCCTCGCCCGCGTACGCCCGCAACGCGATGCGGAGCTGGCCCATGATGGCGGCGGCGTGCGTGTCGTGGCCCTGTACGTCGCCCACGACGATGCCGACGCGGTCGCGGGGCAGCGCGATCACGTCGTACCAGTCCCCGCCGACCTCGCGCCCGCTCCAGGCCGAGTGGTAGCGCACGGCGATCTCCCCGCCGGTGATCTCGGGGATCCGGCGCGGCAGCATGGCGGCCTGGAGCATGGTGGCGAACTCGCGCTCCTGGTCGAAGAGGAGCGCCCGCTGGAGCGACTGGGCGACGATGCCGGCCAGGCCCAGGCAGAGGTTGCGCTCCTCGGGGCTGAAGCCGGTGCGGCGGCGGTAGAACATCACCAGGCCGCCGATGGCCTCGGCCTGCGCGATGAGCGGCAGGTAGGCGGCCGCGTCGTACTGGATGCGGCCCATGTAGTCGGAGAGCAGCGGGAACTCCTGCGCCAGCTCCGCCAGCGAGGTGGCGAAACGTGCCTTCCTGCTGAGCACCGCCCGCGACAGCGGAAGCGAGCCGTCGAGCCGGGTGAACTTGCGCTCGCTGAGGATCTCCAGGGACTCCCCGCTCAGCGCGATGATCTTGATGTGGCCGCCCTCGACCAGCCCCAGCGCCAGCCCGTCCGCGCCGAGCCGTTCCAGGGCGCCCGCGCCCGTCAGCGTGGCCGTCACGTCGTCCACCGTCACCGCCCGCGACAGGGCCTCCGTGGTGCGCTGCACGATGGTCGCCTGCTGGGCGCGCGCCGATTCCAGCTTGCGCAGCACCGTGAGGTGGGCGAGCTCGGCCGTCGCGTCCCGGACGATGCCGAGGATCCGCACCGGGGTGCCCTCCGCGTCCCGGACGACCCGGCCCTGGGTGTGCGTCCACTGGTCGCGGCCGTCGCGCCGCTGCACCGTGAAGTACTGGCCGTACGTCTCCTCCCCGTCCTCCAGGGCGCCCTGGACGGTGTCCTGCAGCCGCGCCGCGTCATCGGCCGGAATCCGCAGCCCGAGGCCCTCGGGGGTGCTGTCGAACACCTCCGGGTCCAGGTCGAAGACCGTCATCCCGGCCTCGTCCAGCGCCATGGTCCCGGCGGCGAGGTCCCACTCGAAGCTGCCCATGCCGTTGAGCGCGAGCCGCTCACCCGGCCCGGTGAGGGGGCCACCGGGGCTCTCCGGCCTCTTGTCGCGTCGCTCCGCCGCTGCCACGAGACTCACACCACCTAACGGCCGGGCCAGCACGGCTGGGAAATGAGCCGCTCCCACTCCTCGTCAGGATGCCCCGGAAGGGTGCGTCCGGCCTCCTGCCAGCGCCTGACGAGGGAGAGGTAGATCGTCGAGGGGTCGTACGCGGCCTGCGGATACGGGGCCTGGGGGTACGCGGCCTGCGGATACGGGGCACTCCCGTACTGGGCCTGCGGGTACGGGCCGCTCGCGTACGGGGCCTGCGGGTGCCGGGGAGCCGCCCTCGCCGTGGCGGGCTGTTCGCTCCGGCTGGCGGGAATCCTCACCCAGCCGCGGCCCTGTGCTCGCTCAGCGCCCATCGCGACACCTCTCACCTCGTGTGGCTGGCTCTCACGCTCTGTGCCCGGCCGCCGGAGCCCGGTCGCTCCGGGTCGCACCGGTGGAACCCGTCAGCGGGCTCCGGGCCCCCAGACGCTTGCGGACTCCTGACACCAGTCTCCCTGCCGTGAAGCCGGCACCGTGCACGAATCGCATGGAAGGGCCGAATGAGGGAGCCGTCAGCAGCCCCGCGAAGAACAGCCCCGGCCACGAGGACTCGAACCCGGCACTCAGCTCCGGCGTCCCGCTCTCCCCTACGGTGACCAGCGCGGCCCGCAGCCCCGCGTCGAGCAGCTCCAGCCGGGCCAGATCCGGGTGGAAGCCGGTCGCGGCGATCACGTGCGCGGTGTCCAGCACGACGGACTCCCCGGCGGCGGTGGACAGCCCGAGCCGGGTCCGCCCGCCCACCGGGACCGCCCGGTGCAGCCGGTGCCCGAGCAGCGCCGGGACCCGCCGCTCGAAGCGCTCCCGCAGCCACCAGGCTCCGGCCGGACCCAGCGCGGTCGCCGCGATCCGCTCCCGGGTGGGCGCGGGCAGCAGCCGCACGGCCCCGGGCAGCTCCGACCAGGCCCAGCTGCGCCATCCCGTGCCGAGGCCGCTGTGCGGATCGCGCAGGGCACGCAGCGGGGTGCGCCGCAGCGGCTGCGGCACCGTGTTCCAGTTCAGCCGGGGGCGCCGGGCGACGAGGCAGGGCCGGGCCCCGATCTCCGCGAGCAGGGCGGCGGTCTCCAGGGCCGCCTGCCCGGCTCCGAGCACGGCGACCTCGCGGCCGGCGAAGCGGGTCAGGTCGCGGTGGCCGCTGCTGTGCGAGTAGTGCTCCGCGGGCAGGTCCCGCAGCGCGTCGGGGTACCGGACGAAGGGCATCACGCCCACGGCCAGCGCGACGGTCCGGGCGAGCAGGGGCGGCCCCTCGGCGGTGCGGATCCGGAAACCCTCGCCTTGCGGGGTGATTTCGGTGACGGTCGCCTCCTCCACCGGGGGTGCGGCATGCCGGGCGAACCAGAGCCCGTACGCGCTGAACGTCCCGATGGGCAGCGGAGTTCCGTGTTCGGCCGCGATCCCGCGGCCCGCGCAGTACTCGGCCAGCGTGTAACGCCCGCCGGGCGCCGACAGGTTGGAAGACCACGGCTCCGACTTCAGGTACATGCCCTGGGGCATGTGGTCGCGCCAGGAAGCCATGGGCCGGCCGAGCACCCGCACCCCGAGCCCCGCACCGGCCGCGTGCGCGGCGATCGAGAGCCCGTAGGGACCCGCCCCGACCACCACGAGGTCGTCCATCCGTGTCACCCCAGTCACTCCAGCCTCATCATTCAACCGGGTCATTTGGTTCATCTGGTTCGTCCGGTACGCCCGGTCCGGGTCGCCGGCTTCAGCACCTCACCGGGTCACCGGGGCACCGGCTCACCGGCTCACCGGGCCACCGGGCCACCGGCTCACCCGCTCACCGGGTCACCAGCTCGTCCGGTTCCGCCGGGGCCTCCGGCGGGGCCGGCCGGGAGGCCGGTCCGCCCGACGCTGCGGGCGGACCCTGCTCCCGGCCGCGCTGGCGCGGGGTGCGGACCACCGCCCGGGCCGTGCGGCGCCCGTGCGCGGGAACCCCGCGCAGCACCCGCCCGGCCTTGTCCGCGCCCCGCCCCAGGAAGGCGCCGAGCATCGCCAGGAACGGCATCAGGTCGTCGGCGGCGAACCACGCGGCCTCCACCCGCCCGCGCTCCACCCGCCCCCGCTCCCCGCGCGGAGCCGTCCGTACGGACCGGTCCGCCTCCGCTCCCGCGCCCGCTCCCGGGGCCGGAGCCGGGGCCGCGGCGCGGCGCGGGACCGAGCGGCCGCGTACCGCCGCGAGCAGGGCGTAGTTCTCCGCCACGAAGACCCGGCCCGGGCCGCCGGACGGCTCCGGGACCCGCTGGCCCGTCAGGTCCAGGTACATCGCCTGGACCACGTCCAGGCCGCTCGCGTCCGTGAAGAGCCTGAACTGCGCTCCGGGACGGGGGTTGAAGTCCACCAGCCGGAAGACGCCCCGCTCGTCCCGGCGGAAGTCCAGGTCCAGGATCCCCTGGTAGCCGAGCCGTTCGGCCAGGCGCAGCCCCGCCTCCTCCACCGCCGGATCCGGCAGCCACCGCCCGACCGCCGTCAGTCCCGTCCGCACCGGCCAGGACAGCTCCTTGCGCCCGGACCCGGTGATCAGCGGGTGCCCGTCGCGGGCGAACGCGCCGTGGAAGAACCAGTCGGTGTCCGGCCCGGCCGGCAGGAACCGCTGGAGCAGCAGCCTGCTGCCCGCCTCCGCCGACCGCTCGTAGAGCCGCCGCGCCTCGGCGGCCGCGTGGACCAGGGTGGTGCTGCGCAGGTCCCCGCCCGGCGGCAGCAGCCACGGCCGGCTCCACTTGGCGATCACCGGCAGCCCCAGCCGCCAGGCGGCCTCCGCCGCCTCGGACCCGCTCGCCGGGATCACGGTCTCCGGGTGCGGTACGTCCCACCGGGCGCACAGCCGCGACAGCTCGGCCTTGTCCGCGACCCGGGCGGGCAGGTCGTCGGGCTGATGGGGGATCCGGAAACGGTCCGTCAGCATCGGTGCGATCCGGGAGACCGCGATCGCGCTCAGATCGTCCATGGCGATGAGCACGGCCGGGCGGCCGATCCGCTCGGAGACCCCGGTCAGGCACTCCAGCAGCGCCTCGGGCGCCTCCGGGTCCACGCCGCCCGAGGGCCCGGGATGCACGGCACGCAGGTAGCGCGAACGCCCCATGGGACCTCCCCCGGCCTCGACGACGGCATGGACCTCCACGCCCACGCGCCCAAGGGATCTGACGGCGCCGAGGGTTCCGTGGTGGAACGGATTCCGATCGAGTCTGAGCAGAACTGCGGGCAGTTGGCTGGGATGCGCGTGCATGGGAACGGTGTCTTTCACCTAGTCGGACCAAGCGAGGGGGATGCGCAGGTGCGAATGGCCTACGCGAGTGTCACCGGACAGGCCATTCGTCAGATGTGATGCCTAACGTCTTTGGTAAGCACACCGATTCAGGAAAGCTCGGGAGACGCCATGCCCAGACCACGTCGCCGACTGGCGAGTACCTGCATCGGCACGGTCACGGCCGGACTGCTCGCCACCGGGGCCGCCCTCGCGGCCCCCGCGGACCAGGGCGGGGGCTCCGACATCGCCATGGGCGCCTACCTCGACTACGGGCCTCCGGGAGTCGCACGGATCCCGTACCTGTCGCGCTGGCTGGGCGGCAAGGAGATCCGGGTCGGGCACACCTATCTGCCCGGTGACCAGTGGGCCGGCATCGAGGGCAACGTCGATTTCCTCGAGGACTGGGCCGAGTGGCGCCAGGAGCGGGACGACCGGATGTTCGTCCTCAACGTGCCCATGCAGGAGCGCAACGAGGCCCGGGTCCCCGACTACCAGGTGGCCCAGCTGATCCGGGCGGGCGCGGAGGGCCAGTACGACCGGCACTTCAAGAAGCTCGCCGAACGGCTGGTGGCGCTGGGCGTCCCGGACACGGTGATCGTCCTGGGCTGGGAGATGAACGGGGACACGTACACCCACCGCTGCGGGCCCGATCCGGAGAACTGGAAGGCCTACTGGAAGCGCGTCGTCAACACGATGCGCTCCGTGCCCGGCCAGAAGTTCAAGTTCGATTTCACCCCGAACCGCGGCACCGACGCGATCGGCTGGACCAAGTGCTACCCGGGTGACGACGTGGTCGACGTCGTCGGCATGGATTCGTACGACCAGGGTCCCGGCCGGACCTTCGACGACCAGATCAGCCAGCCGTACGGGCTCCAGCAGCACGTCGACTTCGCGAAGGCACACGGCAAGGAGATCTCGTACCCGGAGTGGGGGCTGTTCCGCAACGGGGACAACCCGGAGTACGTGCGGCGCATGCTCCAGTGGATCGAGAAGCAGAAGCCGCTCTACCACACCATCACCGACTACTGTCCGCACGGCGTCTGGCAGTGCAAGCAGAACCCGGCCTCGGCGAAGGCCTTCCGCGACGCGCTGACGCCGCAGAAGCCCGGCCCGGTGATCCCGACGCCGGTCGTCCCGACACCCCCCGTGGTGCCCACTCCCGTGATCCCCACGCCCGTGATCCCGACCCCGCCGATCCCCACACCGGAGATCCCGACGCCGGTGGTACCCGTGGTGCCCCCGATCCCGCCGATCCCGCCGATCCCGATCCCGGAGGTACCCAGCCCCGAGGTCCCGGTGGCACCGATCCCGGAGGTCCCCGTCGCACCGAGCCCAGCGGTCCCGGTCGCACCCACCCCCGAGGTCCCGGTCGCACCCACCCCCGAAGTCCCCGTCGCACCGAGCCCGGAGGTCCCGGTCGCGCCCACCCCGGAGGTCCCGGTCGCGCCCACCCCGGAGGTCCCGGTCGCGCCCACCCCGGAGGTCCCGGTCGCGCCGAGCCCGGAGGTCCCGGTCGCGCCGAGCCCCGGGGTCAGCCCGGTCAGCCCGGTCGTCCCGAAGCCGACGCCCGAGCCGACCCCGCCGCCCCAGCCGACCCCGCCGATCACACCGCCCGTCAACAGCAAGGAGTGGTGCATCCCGCTCAACTTCGGCGAGTGGCTCTCCAAGCTGGTCGGCAAGCAGGCGGTCTGCGTCAAGGTCGACTGGGGCCAGGACTCCGGCTTCTGGCCCTTCTAGCCAGTCCAGCCAGTCCAGCCCGTCCAACCCGTCCAGCACGTCAGAACGCGTCATCGCACTCGCAGTTCGTTGAGCCGCGCCCGCCAGTCCCTGGCGGCCGGCAACGCCTCCCGCAGTACGTCCACCGCCCGCCCGCGCCCCGTCACCTGCGACTCGTGCAGTCGCAGCAGGGGCGCGAGCGCGGCCGTGGCCATCAGGAGGCGCTGGTTGACGACCGTCTCCGGCCGCCAGTGGTTCTTGTACGGTTCGCTGCCGCGCAGGAAGCTCACCACCGGGCGGCCTTCGGCGAGCGCCCGGGTGGTCTCGTAGCGCAGCAGCAGCGTGGCCACGTCCACCTTCCGCTCGCGCAGGTCCGGATCGGCGCCGTAGAGGTAGCCGCCGCTGAGCGCGCCCGACAGCAGCGTGAGGTTGGCCGCCACCACCTTCCCGTCGAGCCGGAACTCCGCGAGCCGTCCCTCACCCGCCCGCACCATCCGCCGGGTGGCCCGGGTCAGGTGCTCGGCGAAGCGCGGCTTGAGGTGTTCGGGGGTCACCCCGCGCCCGCGCCACTGCTTCTCGTGCAGCCGCAGCAGCGTCCGTACCGCCCGCGGCACTTCCTGCTCGGTGACCTCGTGCTCCTCGATCCCGGCCGCGTCGGTCTTGCGGAGCTTGGCCCGCACCCGCTGCGCGCCGGAGGCCGGCATCCGCTTGACCAGCTCGTCGAAGGGCATGGCCGGCAGCTCCATGCAGGTGGAGTCGGCCAGCTTGCTGCCGATGCCGGGCCAGGCCGCGTACACCGCCTCGGCGGCGGCCCCCGGCCGGACCTCGCGCAGGTCGACGACCGCGCCCCGGGCGGCCCGGTGCAGGCCGTTGGCCAGTGCCGGGACGACCTGGTCGGCGTACTCCCCGGCCACGAGCACGTCGAAGTAGTCGGTGATGCCCCCGCCGAGCGGCACGAGCAGCGGCAGCGGCCGGTGTACGAGCATCAGCGCGGCCGCGCCGACCAGTTCCTCCCCGCGCCGCACGAGGACGATCCGGAGCCGGCCGTCCTTGCCGTACGACAGCCACCAGGAGTGCAGCCAGGCGTGGCTCTGGAACGGGGTTGCGGTGGGACAGCCGCGGACGAGCCGGTTCCACGGCTCCTCCAGCGCGGCGAACTGCCGGGGATCGCGGCACAGCGTCACCGACAGGGCCCCGGCGGAGCCCGACGTCATCGAACGGACTCCTTCTCCTTGGTCTCGCTGTGGTCACCCTGCGCGGGCAGCGAGGCGAACTCCGGTGCGGCGACGGCCCCGGAGTCCACCGTCTGCCCGTCCGGCTCGCCCCGGCGGCGCGCCGCGGGCCGCGCCAGCATCCACAGCCCGCCCAGCAGCCCGCCGGCGCACAGGCCGACCGCTCCGCTGAGGGGGGCGGACGCCGAGGCGGGGGCGGTGGGCGCGACGGCCTGGTTGAAGAGGAGCAGCTGCACTCCGGTGTTCTTGGCGGCCTGGTTGCTGCTGAGCGACAGGGCGTCGGCGACGGCGTTCGCGATGTCGGCGGCCTCGCCCGCGCTCTTCGCGGTCCCGGTGATGGCGATCATCGGGGATTCGGGGGAGGTCTCGGCACGGACCTGCGTGCGCAGCTGCGCCACGGCGATGCCCGCCCGGGGCTGGGCGTACGCGAGGGTCGAACTGCTGGTGGCGATGCGGGCGTAGGCCTGGGCGAAGCCCAGCGCGGTGGCCGGCTCGGTGGTGTCGTCGGGAACGGCGACGACGTAGCTGGTGGCGGCGTACTCGGGCGCCTTGAGCACCCCGTACGCCCCACCCGCGGCCAGCCCCAGCACCGCGGCGGCGGGCAACGGCCACCACGCGGGGGGCGGCAGCAGCCGTACCCGGCGGCGGTGGGTGGACTTCTTCTTCTGATCGGCGGTGTCAGCCATGTGCGTGCCTCTATCTCTGTGACGGGTGATTGGTTCAGGCCCCTGCACGGGGACCCGAGGGGGTCGGATCAGCGGGCGTCCGGGACGCAGCCCCGGAATCCAGCCCCACCGGCGATTGAGCCGCCGGCGTCCGGGGCCCGGCCCCGGAATCCAGCCCCGCCGGCGATTGAGCCGCCGGGGTCCGGGACGCAGCCCCGGAATCCAGCCCCGCCGGCGTTTGAGGCGCGGGGGTCCGGGGGCCGGCCCCCGGCGACGGCGCCGCACCCTGGCGACCCGACCCGGAGCGGGACCCCGCCGGGGCGGGGACGGCACCCCGGGCGCGGGCCGGAGCGCTGGCCATCGCGAGGTCGTAGACGGAGAGCAGCTGCGCCGCACTCCGCGCGATGTCGTAGCGCCGCACGACCGCCGGCGGCGGCAGCCGCGTGGCGCCCGCCTCCATGTGCCCGCGCACCGCCGCGACCAGCTCCTCCGTGCCCGGGCCGATCCGCCGCGCCCCGGGGGCCTGGGCCGCCGGGAGGTCGTCGATCGCGGGGCACGTGACGTGCAGCACCGGCAGCCCGGCCGCCAGCGCTTCGACCACCGCCAGCCCGAACGCCTCCTCCCGCGAAGGGGACACGAAGACGTCCATCGCGGCGAGCAGCGCCGGGATCCCGGGCGTGCGCCCGTCCGCGCTGTCACCCAGCGGGTCCCGCTCCCCGAGCAGGTGGATCCGGCTCTGTGCGCCCAGCTCGGCGGCCAGCCGGCGCAGCGCGGCGCGCTCCGGTCCGTCCCCGGCCAGCAGCAGGTGCGCGCCCGGCAGCGCGGCCACCGCACGCACCAGTACGTCGAAGCGCTTGCCCGGCACCAGCCGGCCGACCCCGCCGACCACGAAGGCCCGCTCGGGCAGTCCGGTCCGGGCCCGCGTGGCCCGCCGTACGCCCTCGTCGAAGCGGAACCGCACGGCCTCGATCCCGTTCGGCACCACGTGCACCCGCCCGGCCGGCACGCCCCAGGCCTCCAGCCGGGCCGCCACGGTGTCCGACACCGCCACGGTCGCGGCTCCCAGCCGTTCGCTCGCCAGGTACAGGGCGCGTACCCCGCCCGACAGCGGCCGGCCCTCGATCTCGCCCTCCCCCAGGGAGTGTTCGGTGGCCACGCTGGTCCGTACGCCGGCGAGCCGGGCCGCGAGCCGCCCGTACACGCAGGCCCGGTACAGGTGCGTGTGGACCAGGTCGTACCCGCCGCGCCGGATGAACCGGGCCAGCTTCGGGAGCGCGCCCAGGTCGCGGTTGCCGTGCATCCCGAGGTGGACGACCCGGACCCCGTCCGCGCGCAGTCCCTCGGCGACCGGGCCGGGGTTGGTCAGCGTCAGGACGTCGCAACGCATCGGCATGTGCCGCAGCAGCAGCCGCAGTTGCTGCTCCGCGCCGCCGACGCCCAGGCCGGTGATGATGTGCAGCACCTTGTCCGCGGTCACAGCAGCACCGCCCGCCGCAGCTCGCGCACCTGGTGGCGTGCCTGCTTGATCCACAGGCGCGGTCCGCCGTCGGCCTGGCTGATGTGCGTACGGGGCATCGCGTGCGGTCCGGCGAGTCGCCCGGGGGCGATGGCGCAGGCGTAGCCGTAGCCGGCGTTCCGGGTCGCGGCGACGACCCGGGCGTCGAGGTGCCCGTACGGGTAGCAGAATCCGGCGGGCAGTGTCCCGGTCAGCTCCCGGATCAGCTCCCGGCTGCCCCGCAGCTCCTGCTGGAGCACGTCGTCGGGGGCCACGGTGAGGTCCTGGTGGAGCAGCCCGTGCGAGCCGATCTCCTGTCCTGCCGCGGCGACTTCGCGGATGCCCTCGGCGGTGAGGAGGGGCTTGCGGGGGCCGAGCGGGTCCCAGACGTTGTCCACGCCGAGCCGCCCGGGCAGGACGAAGAGGGTGGCGGTGCAGCCGTAGCGGCGCAGCAGCGGCAGCGCGCGGGTCAGGAAGTCGGTGTAGCCGTCGTCGAAGGTCAGGCCGACCAGCCCGGCCCCGCGCCCGGCGGCGCGGGCCCGCAGCAGTTCGCCGACGGACACCCCGCGCAGTCCCCGGGAGCGCAGCCACAGCAGCTGGGCCTCCAGCGCGTGCGGGGTGACGGTGATGCCGTACGGGTCCTCGGCGGGATCGGTGAACTCGACGACGGAGTGGTACATCAGGACCCACGGCGACGTGCCGCGGCGGGTGGGAACCACCGCGGCGGCGGGCGCCGTTTCGGTGTCAGCGGACATTGCGGAACCTCTGGGTGAGCTGGGAGGTGAGGTGAGCGGTGAGCTGGGCGAGCTGGCCCGGCAGGGCGGTGACCTCCAGGGCCCGTATGGCCATGCCGGTGGCCCCGAACATGGCCGGGACGAGCAGGCAGCCGAGTACGGCGCTGACCAGCGGGTCGGGGATCATCGGCCCGGCGATCCAGCCCGTGGCGCAGGCGGCGACGGCCGCGACGGAGAGCCGGCCGATGCTGACGGCGACCCGCCGGACCTGGATGGCGATGATCCGCGAGCCGAGCCCGGTGAGCAGAAGCACGGCGGTGGTGGAGATGCCGGCGGCGTTGGCGGCGGCGATCCCGTAGGTGCCCCACCAGCCGACGGCGAAGGCCCCGGCGACGATGTTGACGAGGAGCCCGGCGCCCATCGCGAGCGCCGGGAACCAGGTGGGCCGGGCCGTGGAGAAGAAGGGCCGCGACAGCGCCCCGACGAGGCAGTGGCCGAGCAGGCCGAGGCCGTAGACCCGCATGACGGAGGCGGTGGCCTCGGTGTCGGCGTGGGTGAACGCCCCGCGTTCGAAGAGGACCTGGATGATCTGGGGTGCGTAGCCGATGACGAGCGCGGTGCCCATGAGGACGGCGAGCGAGGCCAGCGCGAGGTCCTGTTCGACCCGCCGCCGGGCCTTCTCCCGCTCCCCACCGGCCATGGCCTGGGCGACGACGGGGAAGGTGACGGTGCAGATCATCAGGGAGAGCACCATCGGCATCTGCGCGACTTTTTGGGCGTAGTTGAGGTGCGAGATGGCGCCGGGCGGCAGCGAGGCGGCGAGGAACCGTTCGACCAGGACCTGGGACTGCCGGAAGACGGCGAAGAAGATCACCGGGGCGATGACCCCGAAGGCGATCAGGGTCGGCCGGTCCCGGTCGCGCTGGCTGCGCGGTGCGCCCTTGGCGCGGGTCGGGCCGAAGCCGACGTTGCGGATGAAGGCGGGCAGCTGGACCAGTGCCATCAGCACCCCGCCGACGGCGACCCCGGCCGCGGCGGCGCGCACCCCCCACAGGGCGTGCAGGGCGACCATCGTCCCGATGATGCCCACGTTGTACGACACGTAGATGGCGGCGGGGGGCACGAAGGAGCGGTGTGCCCTGAGGGCGGCGCTGAAGTACCCGGCGACCCCGAAGGACAGCACGGTCAGTGCGGTCATCCGGGTGCATTCGATGGCGAGTCCGGGATCCGGCAGCCCGGGGGCGAGCACGCCCACGACGAGCGGCGCGGCGACGATGAGTACGGAGGCCACGGCGGCCAGCAGCACGGCCAGCCGGGGCAGCGTCGCCCCGACGAGGAGCCGTACGGGGTCCTGGGCGCGGGCCTCCTTGCGGGTGAGCCCGGCGCGGCTGGCGGCCCGGCGGGCCAGGGCGTGGCTGAACGCGGGCACCATCAGCAGGGCCATGGCGTCCTCGATGAGCAGCGTCGAGGCCATCTCGGGGACGGTCCAGGAGATGAGGAAGGCGTCGCTGTCGTGCCCGGCGCCGAAGAGGTGCGCGATGGTCTGGTCCCGGACCAGCCCGAACACCGCCCCGGCGGCGGTCAGCCCGGCGGTCACGGCGGCCGCCTTGGCCAGGGCGCTGCCCGTGCCGCCGCTCGCCGGAGCCTGCGCGGGACCCGGGCCCGGCGGCCTCTTGCCCCGGCCGGGGCCGCCCGCCACGGCGACCCGGCTCCGGCCCCGGGCCGGTCCGCGTCCCTCCGGCTCCCGGTACGCACCGCGGCCCGGCCGGTGATCCGCCCCGGGAAGCACCCCGGTCTGGGACCCGGCCTGAGGAACGCTGCGCCCGGCGCCGGCGGGCACGGGAACGGTGGCGCCGGCAGGTTGAGGCACGGCGGAGCCGGCGGGCACGGGCACGGGCACGGCGGAACCAGCGGGTACGGGCACGGCGGAGCCGGCAGGTAGGGGCACGGCGGAGTCGGCGGACACGGGCGCGGCGAAGCCGGCAGCCCCGGGCCCGGCGGTGCCCGTCCTGAGGACGTCCCGGCCGCCGGCCGCCACGAACCCCGGGCCCCCGGCCGCACCGGGCCCGGTGGGCCCGGCGGCCTCGGGTACGCCCGTGTACCCGGTGCCCGGCGTGCCCGCGCGGCCCGGACCCGTACCGGACCCCGGACCGGGACCGGACCCCGGACCGGGACCGGGAGTGGCGCCGCCCCCGGCCGCACCGGACCCCACGGCGAAGGCCTGGTCCCCGGCGGAGCCCGGCGCGACGGGGCGCGCGGCGGGTGCGCCCGCGCCGGGCGCCGCGGGGCCGTCGGCCGGATGCGGCGGGCGGCCCGCAGCCGCGGCGACCTCGGTCGCCGCGGCTGCGGGCCGCCGCCAGGGCGTCGTGTCCGTCACCGGCCGGCCGCACCCTCAGGGGCCACTGCCCCGGCAACGGGGCCCGGCCCGTGCCCCGGGGCGGCCGCCCCGGCCGGCCCGGGCCCACCCGGACCACCGCCGGAGGCACCCGCACCGGGCCCTCGGTCCGAAGCAGCCGCCCCGGCCCGGGCGAGCCCGACCGGTCCACCGCCGGAGGCACCCGCACCCGCACCCGCGCGGCCCGCGGAGGGCAGCGCCCACCAGGCCGCCAGGCCGATGATCACTCCGGTCAGGACGGTCGAAGGGCCGCCGATGTCGGCGTAGAGGAAGTCGGTCAGCTGCCATACGAACAGGCCGGTCGCGACCAGTCCGCAGTCCCGCAGCGCCGGCCCTCCGGCCAGGCACCTGCGCAGGCCCGCGACCAGCAGCGCCAGCCAGCCGCCCGCCAGGGCGACCAGACCGGTCAGCCCCTGCTCGCTGAGCACCAGCAGGTACATGTTGTGCGGGGACAGCAGCGGCTGGCGGATGTACGCCTGCCCCGCGCCCGCGGTGTCGCTGCCCGAGGACAGCGCCAGTCCGGAGTGCGAGTCCCGGTTGGCCGGGAAGCCCTTCAGCCCCACCCCCACCACCGGTCGCTCGCGCCACATCGATTCGGCCGCGGCCCACATCGTGTAGCGGTCGGTCACCGACTGGTCGGGGGCGTCGGACACCTGCGTGATCGAGGTCAGCCGCTCCGCGACCATCTCGGAGCCGACGCCCAGTCCGCCCACGAGCACCACGCCCGTGGCGGCCAGCGCGAGCAGTACCTTCAGGGCCCGCCGGATCCCGGCCATGGCCATGACCAGCCCGGCCGCGGCGAAGGTCGCGATCCACGCGCCCCGGCTGAACGACAGCACCAGCGGGATCACCAGCAGCAGGGCGGCCGCCCCCGCCGCCCGCCGCACCCGCGCCGGAAGTCCCGGCGCGAGCGCGGCGGCCGTCGCGACGACCAGGCCGTAGGCGACCACCGTGGCCATGCCCATGACGTCACCGGGGCCGAAGGTGCCCACGGCGCGGATGTCCTCGCCCTGGTACGAGGCTCCGGTGTGGGTGGCGAACTGCACCACGCCCACCGCGCCCTGGACCAGTGCCAGCACCACGAAGCAGCCGGCGGCCAGCCGGAACTCCGAGGCGTCGCGCACCAGCAGCACGATCGCCGCCGGGACCAGCACGAACACCTGGAGGTAGCGCACGAACCCGGGCAGGGCCGCGTACGGGTCCCCCGCGGTCACCGTCGAGACGGCGAGCCCGACGGCGGGCAGGCCCAGGACGAACGCCCCGAGCGGGGTCAGCGTCCGCACCCGGCCCCGCAGGGCCTGGATCCCGCAGACGAGGACGAGCAGCAGCGAGGCGGCGTCGGCCGGGCCGACCTTCCCGGAGGCGGTCGCGTCACCCGCCGGCAGCGGGGCCAGCAGGGCCAGTACGGTCGCGGCGAGCGGAAGCAGCGGCCAGTGCCGGCTCAGCAGATCGGCGGTGTCCGGGCGTGCCCAGGACGTCGGTGCGGCAAGGCTCATGCTCAGCTGCCCCCAAGCCGGAAGCGGAAGAAGGAGGCCGCGGTGCGGGCCAGGATCCACAGGTCCTGCCACAGCGACCAGGTGTCGATGTAGTGGTTGTCGAAGCGGGCCCGGTCCTCGATGGAGGTGTCCCCGCGCAGGCCGTTGATCTGGGCGAGTCCGGTGATGCCGACCGGCATCCGGTGGCGGGCCTCGTACCCGGGGTGGACGCTGCTGAACTTGGCGACGAAGAAGGGCCGTTCGGGACGCGGGCCGACCAGGCTCATGTCACCCCGGACGACGTTCCACAGCTGCGGCAGCTCGTCCAGCGAGGACTTGCGCAGGAAGGAGCCGACCGGGCTCATCCGGCAGTCGCCGGCCACCGTCCACCGGGTCGCGGACTCGTGCGCGTCGGCGCGCAGGGTACGGAACTTCAGCAGGGTGAAGGGGCGCCCGTAGAGGCCGACCCGCTCCTGCCGGAAGATCACCCCCGGCCCGTCGGAGACCCGTACGGCGAGCGCGCAGACGCCCATCACGGGCGCGGCGGCGAGCAGCGCGGCCGAGGCGAGCAGGGAGTCGATGGCGCGCTTCGCGTAGCGCTCCAGCGGGCGGGCCGGGCGCGGCAGCAGCGGCTGGACGGCGTAGCCCCACAGCTGGTCGGCGGGCTCGGCGACGCGCATCCCGGTGACCTTGGCGGTGCCCGCCGCGTCGGCGAGCCAGAGCCGGCAGCCGTGGTCGTGGAAGAGCCGGACCAGGGAGGCGGTGCGCTCGTCGGCCTCGGGCGGGCGGGTGAAGACGGCGTGGCGGACGGAGTTCTGGATGACGGCGCGCCGGATGTCCTCGTGGGTGGCGAGTACGGGCACCCCCCCGGCCCCGTCCGCGACGGCTCCGGTATCGGCGAGCCCGACGGGCAGCAGCCCGTACTCGGGCCGCCCGTGCAGGGCGGCGGCCACCGCGCTCGCCCCGGCGCCGGGGCCGACGACCAGGGCCGAAGCCGGGCGGCGGGTGCGGGTGCGACGGCGGAGCTGGTTGACCAAGCCCCGTCCCGCGCAGGCCAGTACGACCTGGAGGCAGACGGCGCCGAGCAGCGCGCCCCAGCTCAGGGCCTCGCCCGGGGCGGCGGCGGCCAGCACGGCGGCGACGGCGCACCACAGCACGGCACCCCGTCCCGCGAGGGCGGGCAGCTCCAGGAGCGCGGAGGGGGCGAGCCGGGGCCGGTACAGCCCGGCCCGCGCGTGCAGCCCGGCCAGCACCGCGGCCAGCGGCAGGGCCGCCTCGACCGGCAGTTCCAGTCCGGGCACCGCTGCGGCCGTCACGACCACGGCCAGCGCGTCGGCGGTCAGCAGCGGGGTGACCCCGTCGCGGCGCCGGACCCGTTTGGGCCGGACGGCGGAGCGGGCCTGGTCGGCCTTGGGCCCGCGCGGCGGGTGGATGGCGGTCACGGAGCGGCGGACGGCGGTGGTGCCGCCGGCGCCGATGCCGGCGGCGCCGGCGGTACTCGTACTGGTGGTGCCGGTGCCTGCGGCGGGCCCCGTGCCGCCCTGCCCGGTGTGCCGGGCGGGTGCGCTGTCCATCGTCATCGGCTGATGCGCTCCTGGTTCAAGGGCCGGGGCCTGCCCAGCAGTTCGTGATACAGACCGGTGACCGCGTCCGTGGTGCGCCGCACGTCGAATTCCATCCGCGCGTGCCGCCCTGCCTGCTCCCCGAGTTCGGCGAGCAGCCGCGGCTCGGCGAGCAGCCCGCCGAGGGCCTTGGCCAGCGCCGTCGGGTCCTCCGGTTCCACCAGGCACAGCCGCCCCTGACCGGGCGGGAGGCTCTCCCGGGCACCACTGACGTCGGAGACCAGCACCGGCCGGCCACAGGCCATCGCTTCGAGCGGGGCGAGCGCCATTCCTTCCCACCGCGACGGCAGTACAACGAGATCGGCGGCCCGAAGCCACGGTCGGATGTCGAAGGCGGCCCCCGCGAAGTGGACTCCGGGCGGGGCCGCACGGCGCAGCCGCTCCGTATCGGGGCCGTCACCGACCAGCACGAGGCGGGCTCCGGGTACGGCGCCGAGCAGCTCCGACCAGGCCCGCAGCAGGATGTCCTGGCCCTTCTGCTGGCAGAGCCGGCCGACGCAGACGGCGAGCGGCCCGTCGCCCTGGAAGGCGGCGGGCAGGGGCAGTTCGGCGCGCGCCCGGGCCTTGTCCTTGACGGGGTCCGGGTCGGCGGGGCGGAAGTGACCGAGGTCGACTCCGTTGCGGATCACCGACCAGCGGGCGTCGATGCCCTCGGACTCGCCGGTGCGGCGTTCGGCCTCGCTGACGCAGAGCACCCGGTCGGCCCAACGCGCCCCGAACCGCTCCCAGCGCAGGGCGAGCGCGGCGGTGGCCCCGCCCACGGCGTCGAAGGACCAGGCGTGCGGCTGGAAGACGGTCGGGATGGTTCCGCGCACGGCGAGCCGTCCGGCGAGACCGGCCTTGGCGCTGTGGGCGTGCAGGACGTCGGGGCGGACCCGTCCGATCAGGCGGCGCGCGCCGAGGACTTCGGCGGCCAGGCCCGGTCCGGGGGCCCGTCCGGCACGCCAGGTGAGCACCTCGGCCCCGGCCTCCCGGGCGGCCGCCGCGAGCTGTCCGCCGCGCGGGCAGCCGACGACGGTGCGCAGTCCGGCGGCGGACTGGGCGCGGACGAGGTCGACGACGACGCGGGCGACCCCGCCGTCGACCGGCTGGACGAGGTGGAGGACCACCGGTGCCCGGCCGGGCACCGGTGAGGAGGGCCCGGAGGGGGAAGGCCCGGAAGGTGAAGGAGAGGGAGGAGAAGTAGGTTGTGTCGGCACGTGGAGTGGTCTCCTGCGTTCAGCGGCGCGCGTCTGTCTGAACGAAGAGCACACCGAGGAAATGACCCTGGCTTTCGCCTGTGAACCTGAAGGTCAGACTGTGGGCACCACCGGACAGTGCGGGGCTCAGATCGAACACATCCGCGTCATATCCGAGGTTATTCATATGTTCGGGCTGTCGCACGAACGGGGGATGCCCGAATTCCGTGATCGTGGAATTCATAACATCATTAAAAGGATTTTCTCCGTCACTGAGATCGATCCGGCGCCCGCTGTCGGCGGTCACCGTGAGTGAGTCCCCGAGCGTCCCGCGGTCCCCGTCGTACCCGACCACCCCGGCCCGCCCCTGGGCCCCGGGCGCCGCGTCCAGACCGGCGATCTCCACCGTCTCGCCCGCCGCCTCGCCGGCTCCCGCCGCCAGGCCCTCGAACCCGTCCCAGATCGAGACCCTGCGCACCGGCTCCTGCGGGTGCTCGTAGGCCACCACCAGCGTCCAGCCGCCCCAGGCCCCCGTGGCCGAGTGCCCCATGGCGATGTTCAGCTGGGCCACCGTCCACATGCCGGCGCCGCCCTTGCGGACCAGCGGGGTGACGTCGGCGGAGGCCTGGTAGGCATCGCTGCCCGCGTCGCTGCGGTGCCCGACCACCGTGTCGGCCAGCACTTCCTTGTACGCGCCGCCCGGCTCGGCGAGGAGCACCCGGCCGTTGTCCTCCGGCGGCTTCTGCTCGCCGACCCGCAGGTTCCCGCCCCAGTACAGCCGGGCGTACGAGACCTTCGCGCCCTGCGGGACCTTGAGCTCGGCCCGGGTGGAGTTGTAGGTGTCCGGGTCCTTGTCGACCTCGTCGTAGAACATCTCGTAGTCGCCGTTGGTGCCCGCCGCACCCTTGTTGACCTCGGCGCACGGCTCGGCCTGCTCGGCCTCCTGTGCGCGGCAGCCGATGGACGAGTTCGAGGCCCGGACCAGGCCGCCGTGCTGCACGGCCTGATAACGCTGGGTGAAGGGAACCCTGGGGGCTTCCCTGATCAGCGGAGCGCCCAGGCCCGGTGGGGCCGCCGCGCCCGCCACGGGCACGTTCACCGAAAGCGTGAGGCAGGACAGCAGGCCGAGCGTGCCGAGGATTCTGCGGGAGGAACCCATGACCCCGTCTCCATTTTTCGATCAAGGGGACAAAACAGGAGTGAACTTTGTCAGAAATCAGGGGGGAAATCACGCCGGACTCGCTCATACGGCCTTTTGGGCGATAGCACGCACCCTCGGACCGGGCGGGTCGTTATGCGGGTGCACCATTGTTCGAACGGAAAGGAAAAACGGAGATGAAGAAGAGGCTGGTGCGCGGCACCACCATGGCGGTCGCGGGCGCCGCGATGCTGCTGGGCGGCGCGGGCCTCGCCTCCGCGCACGGCGGTGACGGCGCGACGGCGAACGGCTTCACCGGCGAGTCCCCCGGCGTCCTGAGCGGCAACCTGCTCCAGGTCCCGGTCGACGTCCCGGTCAACGTCTGCGGCAACACTGTGAACGTGATCGCCCTGCTGAACCCGGTGTTCGGCAACACCTGCGTCAACGCCTGACGTCAACCGTGCCGCCCGAAACTTCGGCATCCGAGTGAAGACACGCAACCCAAACCACGGTTGCGCCGTTGATCCGAGTGCTTGAGTACCGGGCAATCCTGCAAAAAAGGGACCATCATGATCAAGAAGTTTGCGGCCGGCGCAGCGGTTGCCGCCTCGTTCGTCGGCCTGGGTGCCGCCATGGCCCCGCAGGCCATGGCCATCGGCAACGACGCCGGCATCAACACCGTGAACGGCAACGGCGCCTCGCAGATCTACGGCAACCAGGCCACCTACGGCAACATGAGCCCGCAGATGGCGCTGATCCAGGGCTCGTTCAACAAGCCCTGCATCGCCCTGCCGGCCAAGGCCAACGTCCAGTCCGTCCTGGCCCTGGTCAACGTCGGCGTCCAGGACATCCCGGTCCTGTCCAGCCCGCAGAACCAGCAGTGCACCGAGAACTCCACCCAGGCCAAGGGCGACGAGGCTCTCTCGCACATCCTCAGCAACATCCCGGTTCTGTCCGGCAACGGCTCCGCCGGCAGCTGACAGCACCCGCGCACCGCGCCAGTGGGGCCGTCGCACCTTCGGGTCGCGGCGGCCCCGCCGCATGTCGGGACTCGAATTGGGGGCCGGGCGAATCCGGTCAGAATTCAGGACGCGCAGGCATCTGAGTGAATTGCCGACACGCCCGCCAAAATCCCCGGTTTCTTTTCCCGGACCCACTCGTTGTTATTTCTGCAGCGGATAGACCTCTGCGGGAAGGAATCGAAAACAAATGACGTACAAGAAGGCAGTGGTCCTGGCCGCCGGCATTCTCATGGCTGCCGGTGCCGCCTCCCCCGCCATGGCCGACGCGGCCGCCGAGGGCCAGGCCGTGGGCTCCCCCGGCGTCCTGTCCGGCAACGTGCTCCAGGTCCCGGTCCACATCCCGATCAACGTCTGCGGCAACACCGTCAACGTGGTCGCGCTGCTGAACCCGGCCTTCGGCAACACCTGCGTCAACGCCTGACGAAGCGCCTGCGCCCGCAAGGGCAGGCCTCCTCGGGGTGGCCTCGGAGTGCACGGCGGTGCACTCCGAGGCCACCTTCGATTCAGCACCGGCCGCCAGTGCCGGTAGACAGGGAAGGACCCATGCGACAGGTACTGAGCCGACAGGTACTGGGCAAGGGGGTGCTCACCGCGGCCGCTGCGTCCAGTCTGCTGTCGATCGCGACCGGCGCGGCGTACGCGCAACCCGGAGCGATGGCCGAGGCCTCCCATTCACCGGGTGTGCTGGCCGGCAACAGCGTCTCGGTACCGATCACCTTCTCGCCGAACGTGTGCGGCAACACCGTGGACGCCGGAGCGGGCCTCAACCCCGCGATGGGCAACAACTGCGCCACCACGACCGGCTCCGACGCCGGGTACGACTACGAGCGCTACCTCAGCCCGGAGCAGGCGGAGAAGTTCGGGCGCTACCTCGACGAGCGCGACGAACGCCGCGAGCGTCACGAGCGCGAGGACCGCGAGGACCGTGGCGGCTACGGCGAGCGCGGGCCCGAGGACCGCGGTGGCTACGGCGAGCGCGGGCCCGAGGACCAGCCCGAGCACCAGTACCAGCCCCAGCACCGGGGCGGCCACGGCGACGACCGCGGCCCCGGGCAGCACGGCGGCTACGGAGACTCGGGCGGCGGGAACTCCGGGAGCGGCGAGGAGGAGTGCGACGACCACCCCGCTCCGGAGCGGCCCGCGCCGAGGCCGCAGCACCCGCCGAAGCCGCACGCCGAACACCCGCCGGCCCCCGCTCCGCACCACGCGCCGCCCGCGCCGAAGCCCAGGCCGAGGCCCCTGCCGAAGCCCGAGGCGGAGCACCCGGCGCCCGCACCGGCGCCCGCGCCCGTAGAGGAGGCTCCCGCGCCGCAGCCGGTCCCGGCTCCCGCGCCGGCACCCGTACCGCTGCCCGCCCCGGCACCGGCGCCCGCGCCCGCGCCCGTACAGGAGGCCCCCAAGCCGCTCCCGGCGCCCGCCCCCGTGGCGGAGGAGGCCCCGCACACGCTCCCCGCCCCGGCCCCCGTCGAGCAGGAGGCTCCCGCGCCGATGCCGCCGCACGGCAGCCAGTTCGTGGAGCACCCCGCACCGGCCCCCGCGCCTGCCCCGGCGCCCGCGCCCGCCCCGGCGCCCGAGGCCGTCCGGCCGGCCGACCAGCCCCCGGCGGCCCCGGCCGGTGACCTTCCCGTCCACCTGCCGCCGGCTCCGCAGCCCGCACCGGCACCGGCACCGGCACCGGCTCCCGCACCGGCTCCCGCCCCCGCGCCGATGACCGTCCCCGCCCCGGCACCGGCTCCCGCCACCGCGCGGGCGACCGCGCCGGAGCTGGCCGCGACCGGCGCCGGGCAGACCGGCGCGGCGGCGGCCCTCGCCGCGGCGCTGATCCTGGGCGGCGCCATTCTGTACCGCAGGTCCAGTATCGCCTGACGGCAATACTGGTAATCGGAAGAAATATCGGCCGGAGAATCCCTTGTCGGATTCTCCGGCCGTTGCCGTGTTCGGTTCCGCGTTTCCGCAGCGGCGGGGAATCGTTAGCCAGGTCGAAAGTGGCGCGACGGTCGCCACTGACACCCCTGAAAAAGGATTCGATAATGAAGCTCTCGAAGGTCGCCGCAGTCGTCGTCGGCTCCGTCGCCGCCCTCGGCGCCGCCTCCCCCGCCTTCGCCACCGAGGCACCGGCCGTCCCCATGAGCCTGACGAGTGGATTCACGGAGGTCACCAACGCCGTCAACCCCGTCTCGGAAGCGCTGCCGCAGACCGTGGGCAACGGGCTGGCCGAGCAGGGCGAGAGCGTCGAGAAGGTCGTGACCACCGTCCAGAAGGTCAACGAGGTCCGCAACAACGCGCCCGGCGAGGTGATGCACCTCGCGAACGGGGCCACCCAGGCGTCCCCGCTGCTCGGCGGCGTGAAGCTCAACGGCGGCGCGAACCACTGACGGACCCGTTCCGTTCTCCTGCCGACATGACTGTGGGCGCCACCGGCGAGGCCGGGGCGCCCACAGTCGTTTGGTGCGTCTGACGTCAGTCGTTGACGCAGGTGTTGCCGAACGCCGGGTTCAGCGCGCCGATCACGTTCACGGAGTTGCCGCAGACGTTGACCGGAACGTGGACCGGGACCTGAGCCAGGTTGCCCGAGAGGACACCGGGGGAACCCACGGCCGCGCCCTCGGCCGACGAGTCGGCCATGGCGGAGCCGGCGGCACCGGCCGCAGCGAGACCAGCGGTGGCCAGGACCAGGGCGGCCTTCTTGGCAGTGTTCATGGGAAGTGCACCTTCTCTTCGATGTTCTGCCCCGATTCCGGGGCTCACATCGAGCGAAACGGTCCAGCTTCCCAGACGACACGGTTCCGCACGCGATCAGACCTGTTCAGCCCAATAGTCGTAACCGCGTGCGGGTCCGTTCGAGGGTCCGGCCGCCTACGGGAGGAAGTCGGGGAGGTCCGGGACGATGTCCAGCGGCGGCAGGGCCGGCACCGCGGGCGTCACCCCGGGTACCGCCGGAACCGCCGGGATCGCAGGGATCGCCGGCACTGCTGGGATCGCCGGTACTGCCGGTACTGCCGGAGCCGCGGGTACCGCCGGTGCCGCCGGTGCCGCCGGAGCCGCCGGAGCTACCGGAGCTACCGGAGCCACGGGAACCGCGACCGGGAGCGCCGGGATCTCCGGGATCTTGGGGATGTCCGGGATCGAGGGGAGCGGCAGCTTGGGGATGTCCGGGATCCCCGGCAGGGCCGGGAGCTTGGGCAGCTGGATCGCGGGGATCTTGACCCCCGGGAGCAGGTTGCCCAGGCTCGAGGTCAGGTCCGTCAGGATCTTGGAGATCGACGCGAGGAGGTCGTCGAGGGGACCCGCCGCCGCCACCCTCTCGTCGATCTTCTCCTGGGCTGCCGCCACCCGGTTCGCGGCGGCACCGGCACCCTCGGCGGCGACCGCGGGGGCGACCGCGCCTGCGAGTATGACGACTGCCAGGGCCGACGGGACGAGGACGCGGACGCGGGAGGCCTTGGTGCGGTGCATGGATGATCCTTCTGGTGGTCGCTCAGGAGCGGACCCGAGCGATCCGCTTCCTTACCCACCGTGCGAACGTGTTCTACGGACCGCAACAGGAAGACGGGGGCTCCGCTGCCGCTGCGGGGTGCGTACGGGCTTCGCGCAGGCGTCCGGGGGCGGCTCACCCCACCCGGGGAAAACCTGCCCGCCGGCAGGCCGTTTGAGTGAAGCAGCGGAACCAACCCCCCGGCAGGACAGTTGATCAGGGCGCTCCACTAGCGGGCACTCGTGCGACAAAAGGATCAAGATGCTCAAGAAGATCATGACTGCTGCCGCGGTCACCGCCGCCGCCGTCGGCGCGGGCGCTGCTGTTGCGGCCCCGGCCATGGCCATCGGCAACGACAACGGGATCAACACCGTCAACGGCAACGGCGCCTCGCAGATCTACGGCAACCAGAAGACGACTGGCGACATGAGCCCGCAGCTCGGCGTCATCCAGGGCACGCTGAACAAGCCCTGCATCGGCCTGCCGGCCAAGGTCAACGCGCAGTCCCTCATCGCCCTGGTCAACGTCGGCGTCCAGGACATCAACGTCCTGTCCAACCCGCAGAACCAGCAGTGCACCGAGAACTCCACCCAGGCCAAGGGCGACGAGCCGCTCTCGCACATCCTGGACAACATCCCGGTCCTGTCGGGCAACGGCTCCGTCGGCAGCTGATCTCCGCTCCCCTTTGTGGTCCGGGCACCTGGAGCCCGTGGAGCGATGCAGTGATGTAGCGACGCGTTGACGTGACGAGGGCCCCGGCAGCCTCCAGCTGCCGGGGCCCTCGTGTGCCGTCGGGCCCTTTCGCCGACGGGCCCGGTCAGCCGGTCCAGAACTCCCACCACCGGGTCAGGATCAGCATCCCGATCACACCGGTGTGCAGGGCGGGCGGGGCCCAGCCGAATTCGGCGAAGAAGCCTCGCACCGGCGCCGGTGCGGGCAGGATCCCCGTACTCACGGTGTGCGCCGTGACCGCCCAGAACATCAGCAGGGTGGCCACCCAGGTCAGGCAGCACCACAGGCAGAGCGCGTTGATCTCGTAGAGCGACTGGGCCATGAGCCAGGAGCAGAATCCGACGCCGAAGAGCATTCCGGCGTTGAGTCCCAGCCAGAACCAGCCCCGGTGGCGGGCGCCGGCCAGCAGCCCCGCGCCCACGCACACGACCGCCCCGTAGGCGACCAGGCCCAGCAGGGGGTTCGGGAAGCCGAAGGCCGCCGCCTGCTCGCTCTTCATCACGCTGCCGCAGGACACGACGGGGTTGAGGCTGCAGGCGGGCTTGAAGTCCGGATCCTCCAGCAGCAGGAACTTGTCCAGGGTGATGACCCAGGCGGCCAGCACCCCGGCGGCCCCGGTGAGCAGCAGCAGCCAGGCGAGCGCGCGGGAGGCCGCCTGCGGTTCTGCGTCTTCGCGTTGGTGGGGCCGGCCCTGCTGGCGGGGGACGCCCACGGTATTCGTTGCCATACGGTCATGGTCCCGCTCTTGCCGCCGCGATCGCGTCCAACCATGCTCATCCCCGGGGAGGTTGACCTGAAGGGGTGGCGGGAACCCCCGATGCTTCCCGGACGTTTTACCGAACCCCGGACGTGATGTCAGACCCAGGGGCTACGTTGTGCTTCCGTGAAGTGACGAGCTGCGACGGCCTGGAGACCCACCTTGAGCGATCCGTACGAGACAACCGAGGCGCACCTCGAGCGACTCCTGGGCCGCGCCCTGAACTCCTTCGACCTGCCGGACCGGTTGGTCGAGCGCCTCGGGACGGCGCTCGCCCACAGCTCCTCGCTCCACACCACCCGCCACAGTCCGGCGGCGGGATCTTGGCGGGAGATCCGCCGGCACGTGTACCTGCTGTCCGACGGTGAGTCAGTGACCCTGTGGGAGCTGGCGCACCGCAGGGAAAGCGGCCTCTCCATACGGTTCGAGGTCTTCGCCAGCAAGGCGGAGACCTGCCTCGCGGTGGCCCGGCTGTTCGGCGAGGCCCCCTCGCAAGTGGCCCGGGACCTCACGGAGGTGAGGGCCGAGGCGGAGCCGGAGAGCGACATCGCGGTGCTGAGCGCGCTGTTCACCAACCCGACCCCGGCCCAGCGGCACCGCGAGTACGCGGTGGAGGAGTCCGCGGACCACGCCCGCCGGGTACTGCGCCGCGCGGAGAACCCGGACCGGCCGGGCGAGAGCGTGGCACTGCTCCTGCGCTCGGCGTACGCGCACCGGATCACGCAGGCGTTCGGGACCCGGCAGTGCCTGCTCGACGGGCGGGACGCCGGCTTCAGCCTGTACGAGCACGCCTTCGTGCTGCTGGACGGCGGCGAGTTCAGCCTGTGGGAGGTCGAGCACACGGCGACGCCCGACGGGCGGCACATGTGCGAGGTCTACGAGACCGAAGCGGCCGCGCGCGGAGCCATGGAGCTCCGCGCGCGGGTGAGGTGACGGCCGGCCCGGTGAGGTGACGGCCGGTCCGGGTGGGACGACCGCCGGGCCTAGGCCGCGACGGTGACCTTCGCGGGCTCGGCCGTGGCTGCCGGGGCGGCATCCGCGTCCTGGGCCGGCGGGGCCGCGTCCTGTTTGCGCATGCCCTTCAGGAGGATGACCAGACCGGCGGTGGTGGCCGTACCGGCGGCGATGGCGATCAGGTAGAGCAACGGGTTGCCGATCAGCGGGATCACGAAGATGCCTCCGTGCGGGGCCCGCAGGGTGCACTCGAAGGCCATCGAGAGCGCCCCGGTGACCGCCCCGCCGGCCATGGCGGCGGGGATCACGCGCAGCGGGTCGGCCGCGGCGAAGGGGATGGCGCCCTCGCTGATGAAGGAGGCGCCGAGGAACCAGGCGGCCTTGCCGTTCTCGCGTTCGGTCCTGGAGAAGAGCCGGCCGCGGACGGTGGTGGCCAGCGCCATCGCGAGCGGCGGCACCATGCCGGCCGCCATCACGGCGGCCATGACCTTGAGGCTGCCCTCGTTGGGGGTGGCGAGGCCGCCGATGGCGAAGGCGTAGGCGACCTTGTTGAGCGGGCCGCCGAGGTCGAAGCACATCATCAGGCCGAGGATGACGCCGAGGATGATCGCGTTGGCGCCGGAGAGGCCGGACAGCCAGTCGGTGAGGGCCTGCTGGAGCGAGGCCACGGGCTTGCCGACGACCAGGAACATCAGGAACGCGGTGACGGCCGAGCCGATGAGCGGCAGCACGACGACGGGCATGATCCCGCGCAGGGCGGCGGGGATCCTCAGCCTCTGGACGGCGAGGACGGTGGCGCCCGCGATGAGGCCGGCGATCAGGCCGCCGAGGAAGCCGGCGTTGATGGTGAGGGCCACGGCGCCGCCGACGAAGCCGGGTACCAGACCGGGGCGGTCGGCCATGCCGTAGGCGATGTAGCCGGCGAGGACGGGGACGAGGAAGCCGAAGGCGAGGCCGCCGGTCTGGAACAGGAGCGCGGCCCAGCTCGCGGCCTCGGTCCAGACGAAGTGCTCGGCGACCGAGGGGGCGGTGTTGATCTCGTACCCGCCGATGGCGAAGGCGAGCGCGATCAGGAGCCCGCCGGCGGCGACGAAGGGGACCATGTAGCTGACGCCGGACATCAGCCAGGTACGGAGCTTCGCGCCGTAGCCGTCGGCTTCCTCGCCCTGCTGGTCGACCGGAGCCTGCCGGGCGGTGACCTCGCCGCGCTCCGCCTTTTCGCGGGCCTCCGCGAGGAGTTCGGCCGGGCGGTTGATGCCGGCCTTGACGCCCACGTCGACGGTGGGCTTGCCGGCGAAGCGGGCCCTTTCCCTGACCGGGACGTCGTGGGCGAAGACGACCGCGTCGGCGGTGGCGATGGCTTCGGGGGTGAGCTTGGTGAAGCCGGCGGAGCCCTGGGTTTCGACCTGCATGTCGATTCCGGCCTCGGCGGCGGCCTGCTGAAGGGCCTCGGCGGCCATGTAGGTGTGGGCGATGCCGGTGGGGCAGGAGGTGACGGCCACGATGCGGAACGGGCGCCCTGCGGGGCTCTCCCCCACCTCGCCCCTTCCCGAAACCGGGGCTCCGCCCCCGGGCCCCAGCTCCTCAACCGCCGGCGGGGCCGGATTGACCAATGCTGCTGCTTCCGCCGGGGTCTTCGCCTCGCGCAGGGCCTCGACGAACTCCGGGCGCATCAGGCGGCGGGCCAGGGAGGAGAGGATCGACAGGTGGGCGTCGTCCGCGCCCGCCGGGGCCGCGATCAGGAAGATCAGGTCCGCCGGGCCGTCCGGAGCCCCGAAGTCCACCCCGGAGGGGGCCCGGCCGAAGGCCAGGGTGGGGACCGAGACGTGCGCGCTGCGGCAGTGCGGGATGCCTATCCCGCCCTCCAGACCGGTCGGCATCTGGGCCTCGCGCGCCGCCACGTCCGCCAGGAAGCCGTCCAGGTCGGTGACCCGGCCCAGCGCCACCATCCGTTCGGCGAGGGCACGTGCCGCCCCCTCCTTGGAATCGGCGGACAGGTCGAGGTCGACCAGTTCGGCCGGCAGAGGGCACTGCATCATCTCGCTCATCGCTCCTCGCTCATTTCGGACAGGGGGAGATCCAGGGGCAGGTCCTGGGTGACGTGGACCGCGTCGGGCCGCAGGTCCGAGGGGGCCGGCATGACGCTGCCGGGCAGCTGGACCGCGGCCGCCCCGTGGGCCAGGGCGGAGGCGAGGGCCGCGGGCCCCGTACCGCCCGCGATCAGGAAACCGGCGAGGGAGGCGTCGCCCGCGCCGACGTTGCTGCGGACCGAGGAGACGGCGGCCGTGCCGTAGTACGTGCCCTCCCCGGAGACCAGGAGCTGGCCGTCCGCGCCCAGGGAGGCGAGGACCGCGGCCGCGCCCAGCGAGCGCAGCTCCTCCGCGGCCTTGACCACGTCGCCGAGGGTGGCCAGCGGCCGTCCCACCGCCGCCGCCAGCTCCGAGGCGTTCGGCTTGATGACGTCCGGGCGGGCTGGCAGCGCCGCGAGCAGTGCCGGGCCGGAGGTGTCCAGGGCGATGCGGGCGCCCGCCGCGTGGGCGCGGGCCACGATGTCGGCGTACCACTCGGGCCGCAGGCCGCGCGGGAGGCTGCCGCAGCAGGCGATCCAGGCGGCGCCGCCCGAGAAGGTGCGGACCGTCTCCAGGAGGAGGGCCGATTCCTCGGGCGTCAGTTCCGGTCCGGCCGCGTTGATCTTGGTGAGAGTGCCGTCCGGTTCGGCGACCGAGATGTTGGAACGGGTCTGGCCGGCGATGGAGACCGCCGTGACGTCCACGCCCTGGGCGCCGAGGAGTTCGGCGATCAGCGCGCCCGGCGCGCCGCCGAGCGGCAGGACCGCGGTCGTACGGACGCCCGCGGCGGCCACCGCGCGGGAGACGTTCACGCCCTTGCCGCCGGGGTCCACCCGGTCGCCGGTGGCGCGCAGTACCTCACCGCGGTCCAGCGAAGGGACTTCGTAGGTCCGATCGAGGGAGGGGTTGGGGGTGACGGTGAGGATCATACGAGCACAACTTCCGTACCGGCGGACTCGATCGCCGTCTTGTGGGCGGGGGCGAGCCTCGTGTCCGTGATGAGGAGGTCCACGTCCGCGAAGGAGCCGAAGCACGCGAAGTGCTCCTGGCCCGCCTTGGCGGAGTCGGCGAGGAGGACGACGCGGCGGGCGGCGGTCATCGCGGCCCGCTTGACGGCCGCCTCGGCGAGGTCGGGGGTGGTCAGGCCGCCGTCCGCCGTGAAGCCGTTGGTGGCGATGAAGGCGACGTCGGCGCGGATCTCGGAGTACGCGCGCAGCGCCCACGCGTCCACGGCGGCCCGGGTGCGGTGCCGGACCCGGCCGCCGACGAGGTGGAGGTCGATGCCGGTGTGGTCGGCGAGCCTGGCGGCGACGGGCAGCGCGTGGGTGACCACGGTGAGCGCGATGTCCACGGGGATAACGGCCGCGAGGCGGGCCACGGTGCTGCCGGCGTCGAGGACGACGCTGCCGCCGTCGGGCAGCTCGGCCAGGGCGGCGGCGGCGATGCGGTCCTTCTGGTCGGCGGCGGTGGCCTCGCGCTCGGTGAGGTCCGGCTCGAAGTCGAGGCGGCCGGCCGGTATGGCGCCGCCGTGCACCCGGCGGAGGAGACCGGCCCGGTCCAGGGCCTTCAGGTCGCGGCGCACGGTCTCGGCCGTGACCTGGAACTGCTCGGCCAGGGACAGGACGTCGACCCGGCCGGCCTCGCGGGCGAGGCGGAGGATCTCCTGCTGGCGCTCCGGTGCGTACATGTGGTTTCAGATCCGTTCGATGCCCGACTCTGTGGGTTCCCTTGTACCGTACGCCCGCTTGCAGCCAAAAACAAAACATACGGGCATGTCCGCCAACAGAAGCGGACATGCCCGTATGTGGTGCGCAGGTGCGCGGGGTAAGTCTGGAGTGCCTGGTGCGCCTGGTGCGCCTGGTGTCAAGCGGCCGGGACCTTCTCCGCGGACGGCTCGCCCGCGTGCTCCGAACCGCCCTCGCGCTGCTCCATCGGGATCGCCTTGCGCGGCAGCATGAACATCACGGCGAAGATCACGACCAGGACGGCCACGACCCACCACAGCGCGTTGCGGAAGGCCTCGACGTACGGCGGCCCGAAGACCAGGTCGTTGTCGATGACCCCGAAGAAGACCACGGAGGTCAGGCCGAGGCCCAGCGCGTTGCCCATCTGGCCGGTGGTGTTGATCAGGCCGGACGCCGAGCCCGCGTGCTCGCGCGGCACCTCGGACAGCACGGTGTCGGTCAGCGGGGCGATGATCAGGCCCATGCCCGCGCCCATGATGATCAGCGGGGCGGCCATCTGCCAGGAGGCGATGTCCATCCCGTAGCGGTCCGACTCCCAGATGTAGAGGAGTACGCCCGAGGCCATGACCAGCGCGCCGGCCTGGAGCACCTTGCGCCCGAAGCGCGGTACGAGCTTCTGTACGGACATGCCCGCGGCGGCCGAGACGGCCAGGGAGAACGGGATGCCGGTGGTGCCGGCCTTCAGGGCGCTCCAGCCGAGGCCCATCTGCATGTAGAGCGTCCAGACCAGGAAGAAGATGCCGGTCGCGATGCCGAAGGTCAGCTGGACGGCGACGCCGCCCGCGAAGCTCTTGACCTTGAAGAGGGAGAGCTCGACCAGCGGGGAGCCGTCCTTGCGGATCTTGAACTTCTCGTAGGCGATGAAGGCGCCGAAGACCAAGGGCGAGGCGATCATGCAGACGAAGCCCCACACCGGCCAGTCGTTCTCACGGCCGTGGGTGAGCGGGAAGATCAGCATGACCAGGGCGAGGGTCGCGAGCACGACGCCCACCAGGTCCAGCCGCAGCGCCTTGGGCGCCTTGGACTCGGAGATGAACTTGCGGCCCAGGATCACGCCGGCGATGCCGACGGGCAGGTTGATCAGGAAGATCGGGCGCCATTCGAGACCGAGGATGTTCCACTCGGTGAGCAGCGCGCCGAGCATCGGGCCCGAGACGGCGCCGAGGCCGACGATCGCGCCGAACATGCCGAAGACCTTGCCGCGCTCCTGCGGCGGGAAGGTGACATGGATGATCGCGAGCACCTGCGGGACCATCATGGCGGCCATGCCGCCCTGGAGGATGCGGGAGGCGACGAGCACGTCGGGGCTGGGCGCGATGCCGCAGAGCAGCGAAGCGGTGGTGAAGCCGGCTATGCCGATGAGGAAGAGGCGCTTGCGGCCGTAGATGTCACCGAGACGGCCGCCGGTGATCAGGCCGGCGGCGAAGGCGAGCGCGTAGCCGGCGGTGATCCACTGGATGGCGCTGGTGGAGGCGCCGAGGTCCTCGCGCATGCGGGGGATCGCGATGTTGACGATCGTGACGTCGACCAGGTCCATGAAGGCGGCGGTCATCACGATGGCGAGCGCGAGCCAGCGGCGGCGGTCACCGGCGGAGGTGCCGGTCTCCGCCGTCGGGGCATCGCTGGTGGAGCGGGTCTCTGCGGGGGGATCGGTCCGCTCTTCTTGTACGGGCCCGTTCTTTCCTTCGGGCGATGACTGGGTCGTCTCGGTGCTCATGAGGAGAAACCTAGACGGCATGTAGGTCAGGTGGTGTCCTATTTGGCTGGCAACCTGGAATCCATGACCGATACCCCGGCCCGGCTCCTCACCCTGCTCTCCCTGCTGCAGACCCCGCGCGAGTGGCCCGGCAGCGAGCTGGCGGAGCGGCTGCGGGTGAGCGCCCGCACGATCCGGCGCGACATCGACCGGTTGCGGGAGCTGGGGTACCCGGTGGAGGCCACGCTCGGCTCGGAGGGCGGCTACCGGCTGGTGGCGGGGGCGGCGATGCCGCCGCTGGTACTGGACGACGAAGAGGCCGTCGCGATCGCGGTGGGGCTGCGGGCGGGGGCCGGGCACGCGATCGAGGGGGTCGAGGAGGCGTCCGTACGGGCCCTCGCGAAGCTGGAACAGGTCCTGCCGGGCCGGCTGCGGCGCCGGGTGAGCGCACTGCAGTCGGCGACGGTCGCGCTGACCCGGGGGGACGGGGCGAGCGTGGATCCGCGGACGCTGACGGTGATCGCGTCGGCGGTGGCGGGTCCGGAGCGGCTGCGGTTCGCGTACCGCGCGCGGGACGGGGTGGCCTCGCGGCGGCTGGTGGAGCCGTACCGGCTGGTCAGCACCGGGAGCCGGTGGTACCTCGTGGCCTACGACATGGAGCGCGAGGACTGGCGGACCTTCAGGGTGGACCGGGTGGGCGAGCCGTGCGCGACGGGGGCGAGGTTCGTGGGGCGGGAGCTGCCGATGGAGGCGGTGGAGTTCGTCCGGCGGGGGCTGCGGGGCGGGGAGACGTACCGGGTCGACGTGACCTTCGCGGGGGCCCTCGGGGAGCTGCCGGGATGGGTACGGGAGCTCGCGGGGGTGGGGAGCCCCGGCGCGGGGGGCGGGGTCCGGGTGGCGTTCGAGTCGGCGGACTCGCCGGAGTGGCTGGTGGCGCGGCTGGGGCTGGTGGGGGTGCCGTTCACGGTGCACGGGCCGGGCTTCCTGGCGGAGGCGGCGGGGGCGCTCGGCGCCCGGCTCACGGGGGCGGCGGGCCCGTAGCGGGCGCAGGCGGGTACGGGTGCAGGATCCTCGGCCCGTACCGCGACGGGGTGGGCGGGGCGGGGTGGGAAAAGGGGGAGCCCCCGGCACCTGGGGGGGGTTAGGTGCCGGGGGCTCGTTCCGGGGGTCAGGCCGCTGCGTCGAAGCCCGTGTCCCGGGCCATCCGCTTCAGTTCGAGGAGCGCGTGCTTCTCGATCTGGCGGATCCGCTCGCGGGTCAGGCCGTGCTGCTTGCCCACCTCTGTCAGGGTACGCTCCCGGCCGTCCTCGATGCCGTAACGCATCTTGATGATCGACGCCGTCCGCTGGTCCAGCTTGCCCAGCAGGTCCTCCAGCTCCTCGCTGCGCAGGAGCGACAGGACCGACTGCTCCGGGGAGATCGCGGAGGTGTCCTCGAGGAGGTCGCCGAACTGCGTGTCGCCGTCCTCGTCCACGCCCATGTTCAAGCTGACCGGGTCGCGCGCCCAGTCCAGCACGTCACCGACCCGCTTCTCCGTGGTGTCCAGCTCGGCGGCGATCTCCGCGTGCTCCGGGTCACGGCCGTTCTCGCGGTTGAACTCGCGCTGGACCCGGCGGATCCGGCCGAGCTCCTCCACCAGGTGGACGGGGAGGCGGATGGTGCGGGACTGGTCCGCGATGGAACGGGTGATGGCCTGGCGGATCCACCACGTGGCGTACGTGGAGAACTTGAAGCCCTTCGCGTAGTCGAACTTCTCGACCGCGCGCACCAGGCCGGCGTTGCCCTCCTGGATGAGGTCGAGGAGGGGCAGGCCGCTGCGCGGATAGCGGCGGGCGACGGCGACCACCAGCCGGAGGTTGGAGCGGATGAAGACTTCCTTCGCGCGCTCACCCTCGGCGGCCAGGACCTCGAGCTCCTCCTGGGAGGGCTTCTTGCCCTTGCGCTCTATCGCGCCGTCGAGGATCTGCTGGGCGTAGACGCCCGCCTCGATGATCTGCGAGAGCTCCACTTCCTTGGCGGCGTCGAGCAGCGGAGTGCGTGCGATCTCGTCCAGGTACATGCCCACCAGGTCGCGGTCTGCGATCTCCCCGCCCGCAGCGCGAGCGCTGCTCGTGGACTGACGACGGGCGACGGCGCGGGTTGCCATGCGTGCTCCCTTGCGATGAGTTCGGTCGCGGTGCTGCGGCTGCCAGGACACTCTCCCGAGTGCCCGCTTCCGAAGGAAACAACGACTGGAATCGGGACAGAATTCCCACGTTGCTCCCTCTTTTTCGAGATCTTGCAGTATCCTGCCCCGCCACCCCCCGACACGAGAGGTTCCGCGATGCCCCCAGAGCCCGAAGAGGTGCAGGTCAGGGCGGGAGTGGAGGCCGACCTCGAGGCCCTCACGGACCTGTACAACCACTACGTCCGTGAGACGGCCGTCACATTCGACACGGCCGCTTTCACCCCGGAACAGCGCCGCCCGTGGCTGCACTCCCACCCCGTAGACGGCCCGCACCGGCTTCTGGTTGCCTGGATCGGCGATCGAATCGCCGGATACGCCACAAGCAGCCAATTTCGCCCCAAAGCGGCCTATGACACCTCGGTGGAGGTCAGCGTCTACCTCGCCCCGCACGCGGTGGGCCGGGGCATCGGCGGTCTGCTGTACGAATCCCTCTTCGCGGCGCTCGCCACGGAGCCGGTCCACCGGGCCTTCGCCGGCATCACCGTCCCCAACATGCCCTCGATCCGGCTGCACGAACGCTTCGGCTTCCGGCAGGTCGGGGAGTTCTCGGAGGCTGGCCGGAAGTTCGACCGGTACTGGGACGTGCGGTGGTACGAGAAGGATCTGCACCACCCCTCCGAGTGAAGGATCGGCATGGTCCTCCGGCACGTGCAGCCGGTGCTCGACCAAGTCGTCTCCCCGGGCAGCGACGACATCACCCGCGACCGGACGCGCAAGCGGCGCGAGTACGCCCGTGCGGGCATCCCCGTATACGCCCTGATCGACGACCTCGGCGACGGCGGCACCGTCACCGTGCTGACCTCGCCCGACCCTGAGAAGGCCGCCTACGAGGACGAAGTGCGGGCCCGCTACGGGACCCCCGTCGCGATCCCGGCCGGTCCGGCCAAGGGCTTCGCCATCGGGGAGGACGTCACCGGTCCGGGCCGGAGCGGCGGGTAGCGACCCCCGGGCAGGCCTGGCAGGCCGGTGGGCCCGACTGGGTCCACCACTTGCAGGACGGGCGGAGGTGGCAGGCGGGGAGGGGGGTCGCCGGTGGCGGCGGGGCGGCCGTCAGGCGGGCGGCCAGGGTGCAGGTGTCGCCCGCGCGGTTGAGGCAGTACGGGACGCAGTGCGAGGCCAGCCGCAGCAGGCGGCGCGGTTCGGTGCCGGGCGGGAGTCCGGCCAGGGCTTCGGCGGCCGGGCGCGGGGCGGGGAGGTAGGCCGGGGGTCCGTCGAGGCCTTCGCGGACCGCCAGGACCACCGACTCCGCCGCGTACGCCGAGCCGCTGGGGCACCAGAGCGGGCCGCCCGCGGCCGCGGCGCGGCCGGCGCTGCGGCCGGAGGGGGCCACCCGGTCCGCGGCGCGGCCGGTGCTGCGGCCGGAGGGGTTCACCGGGGCATGGCGGCGGCTAGCCGAACTGCAGGGAGCGCTTCGAGAGGCCCATCCAGAAGCCCGAGACCGGGGTGGCGGCCGTGGCGAGCTCGGCTTCGGCGGCGCCCAGGGTGACGAACAGCGGGGCGAAGTGCTCCGTGCGCGGGTGGGCGAGGCGGCCCGCCGGGGACTTGGCCTCGAAGTCCAGCAGGGCGTCGACGTCGCAGGCGGCCAGCGCCTCCCGGCCCCACGCATCGAACTCCGCCGACCAGCCGGGGACCCCCGGGCCGGTGTGGCGAAGCGCGGCCAGGTTGTGGGTGAAGAAGCCGCTGCCCACGATGAGGACGCCCTCGTCGCGCAGCGGGGCCAGCTTGCGGCCGATGTCCATCAGGCGGCGCGGGTCCAGCGTCGGCATGGATATCTGGAGCACCGGTATGTCGGCCGCCGGGAACATCTCCACCAGGGGGACGTACGCGCCGTGGTCCAGGCCCCGGTCGGGGACGTCCTGGACCGGGGTGCCGGGGGCCTTGAGCAGTCCCCGTACCGCCGCGGCCAGCTCGGGGGCGCCGGGGGCCCCGTACCGGACCTGGTAGTAGTGCTCGGGGAAGCCCCAGAAGTCGTAGACCAGCGGGACCGGCTCCGTGGCGCCGAGGGCGAGCGGGGCCTCCTCCCAGTGGGCGGAGACCATCAGGATCGCCCGGGGGCGGGGCAGGTCGGCGGACCAGGCGGCCAGTTCGCCGGGCCAGACCGGGTCGTCCGCCAGGGGCGGGGCTCCGTGGCTCAGGTACAGCGCCGGCATCCGGCCGGTTTCGGGCGTCGTGACTTCGGAGGTCGTCATCAGGGGCTCCAGGAATCGTCAAGGCGGGCCGCCGGACAAAGACTAACCCCGCATCGTTCAAATTTGAACGATGCGGGGTCTTCAGTCATTCCCGCAACCCCGGCCGGGGCCCGGACCGGGTCAGTGGGCGATCACCGGGACCTTCACGTCGGCGTCGGAGTCCACGCCCTCGGCAACCGGGCCGCCGGCGCCCGGACGGCCCGTGGTGATGAGGGTCAGGGCGATGAGCGAGCTGGCCACCAGGATGCCGACGGCCCACCAGATCGCGGAGGAGTAGCCCTCCACCATGGCCTGGGCCTGGATCAGCTTGGCCGCGGAGCCGCCCGCCGCGGCCTGGGCCGCGTGGTCGGTCAGGTACGCGGTCGTCGCGGAGGCGGCGATCGTGTTCAGCAGGGCGGTGCCGATCGCGCCGCCCACCTGCTGCGAGGTGTTGACCATCGCGGAGGCGACACCGGCGTCGGCCGGGTTCACCCCGTACGTGGCCAGGGACATGGCGGGCATGAACGCCGTACCCATGCCGAGGCCCAGCAGCAGCTGCGCCGGAAGGATCAGCGCCGGGTACGAGGAGCCGACCTCCAGCTGCGTCAGCAGCAGCATGCCGCTGGCGGCGATCATGAAGCCGGGGCCCATCAGCAGGCGCGGCGGAACCCGCGTCATGAGGCGGGCGCCGATCTGCGTGGAGCCGGTGATCATGCCCGCGATCATCGGGAGGAAGGCGAAGCCGGTCTTGACGGGCGAGAAGCCCTTCACGACCTGCAGGTAGTAGGTGAGGAAGAGGAACAGGCCGAACATCGCGATGACGGCGAGGCCCAGCGAGAGGTACACGCCGCCGCGGTTGCGCTCCAGCAGGACGCGCAGCGGGAGCAGCGGGTGGGTCGTGCGGGACTCGACGAAGACGAACGAGGCGAGCAGGACCACGGAGGCCACGAACATGCCCACGGTCAGCGCGTCCGACCAGCCGGCCGACTCGGCGCGGGTGAAGCCGTAGACGAGGGCGACCAGGCCGCTCGTGGACAGCAGCACGCCGGGGATGTCGAGCGGTGCGCGGTTACGGCCGCCGGCCGGCTCACGGATGATCATCCAGGCGCCGGCGGCGGCGATGATCGCGAACGGGATGTTGACGAAGAACGTCCAGCGCCAGTTCAGGTACTCGGTGAGGAAGCCGCCGAGGATCAGGCCCACGGCGCCACCGCCACCGGCGATCGCACCGTAGATGCCGAAGGCCTTGGCGCGCTCCTTGGCGTCGGTGAACATGACGGCCAGCAGCGAGAGCGCGGCCGGTGCGAGCAGTGCGCCGAAGGCGCCCTGCAGGGCGCGGGCGCCCAGCATCATCGCCTCGCCCTGGGCGGCGCCGCCCAGCGCGGAGGCCAGGGCGAAGCCGGCGAGGCCGGTGATGAAGGCGTTCTTGCGGCCCCACTTGTCGGCGATGCGGCCGCCGAAGAGGAGCAGTCCGCCGAAGGCCAGCGCGTACGCGGTGATGACCCACTGGCGGTTTCCGTCGGAGATGCCGAGGTCGGCCTGGGCGGAGGGGAGGGCGATGTTCACGATGGTGGCGTCGAGGACGACCATCAGCTGCGCCAGGGCTATGAAGACCAGGGCCTTCCAGCGGCTGGGGTCGGCGGCAGCCAGCGGCGGGTTCGCGGCTGTTTTGGACATGGGGGTACCCACTTCATGGTGCGAGACGACTGAAAAGGAAGGTTCTATGCCGGTTTAGGGCGAGTTCACGACGCTAACGGGCGCGACCCGGGGCGTCACATGGTTTTCCGCCTCAGGTCCGCCAGCGTGGTCGCCGAGCCCGGCAGTTCGGAGCGGGCCGGGGCCCTCAACCCGTCGAGGAACAGCTGCAGATGGCGGTGGACGAAGATGTCCGCGTCGAAGCAGGCCGTACCCGGGAGGGGGCGGCTGAGCTGGGACAGCGCGATCATCAGGTCGCCGACGCCGACGTCCGTGCGCACCAGCCCGGAGGTCCGGCAGGCGCCCAGCAGGGCCTCGACGGCCTCCTCCAAGGCCTCGCGGGAGGCCAGGAGTTCGGGGTGGTCGTGGTCGAAGTCGCTGGAGAGCATGGGGCACAGGGCGCCGATCCGCTCGTCCGCCGCCGCGTGCGTGAAGCGGCACAGGGCGGCGAAGGCGTCCGGCTCCCCGGCCAGCGAGTCGAGGGCCAGTCCGGTCACCCGGTCCATGCCGAACAGCACGACGTGGTGGACCAGGGTCGGCCGGTCGGGGAAGTGCCGGTAGAGCGTGGCGTTGCCGACGCCGGCCCGGCGGGCGATCTCGTCGAGGGGGGCCGCGGGGCCGAACTCCACGAGGACGTCACGGGCGGCGGTCAGGATGCGCTCGCGGTTGCGGACGGCGTCGGCGCGCGGACGCGGCACCCTGCCGTCCGCGGCGGCGGCCGCGGGCCCGGTGGGCGCGTTGGCCACGGTGGGCGCGGTGGGCGCGGCCGCGCGGGCGACCTTGCCCTTGGCCGTACTGCCGCCCGCACCCGCACCCGCGCCCAGGCCCGTCACGGCCCCCGGCGCCGCGAGGTCGAGGGCAGCCTCCGGGTCCGGTACGGGCAGGGCCGCCGGATCGGTGGTGGCGGGGCTCTTCATCCGGGACTCCCTGGCAGGTGGGTCGTGGGTCCGCTCGAAACGGGGAGCGGCTCCCCGGTTCATGGGGACTCTGGTTCAAACGGGGAAGAGGTCCCCGCTTATTTCACCCTCCCGTGTGACCTGGGTCACACCACTCCGGGCCGCTTGCTCCCGTTTGGCCGCTCCCGGCGCGCGGGCCCGCCCCCGCCGTCGGAGGGTGAGCCCACAGAGCGCAGTCCGGACCCGGCCGGCTGCCGCGGACCCGAAGGCCGATCTCCATGCCGCAGACGCGCCACCGGATACGCAAGCCAAGCCGCACCAGCGCCTACATCGGCATCACCGCGCTGGCCCTCGGCGTCACGGCGACCGCGAGCGCGGGCATATCCAGCCGCAACCACTCGGCGGCCGGGCCGGTGGCCGCGACCACCGTCGAGTCGATGCTCGCGCCCTGCCGGATCGCGGGCGCGATGGGCGTGCAGATGTCCGAGGGGCTGCCGACCGCACCGGGGTACGCGCGCTCGACCGGTGAGGTCCGGGCGCTGAACCTGATGATCGACTTCCCCGACGCCAAGGGCGAGGGCACGGCGGCCGACCGGCTGGCGGAGTTCTTCCCGAAGACCTCCGACTGGTTCCGCACCAGCTCCTACGGGCGGCTGACCTACCGGGCCGAGGCGCCGATAAAGAACTGGCTGCGGATGCCGATGCCGTTCGCGTCGTACGGGATCGAGCGGGGTTCCGCGTACGACCCGGGCTACCGCCAGCTCGTCGAACACATCATCAAGGCCGCCGACGCCGAGGTCGATTTCTCCCGGTATGACCTGATAAATATCCTGGTCACGCCGAACGCGGGGCCCTCCGCCCTCGACACCGTCCTCTCCGTCACCTTCTCCGGCAACGGCGAGGCCCCGATGGCCGACGGTGTCCCGCTCGCCAACACCTCCTTCGTCTTCAGCCGCCAGGACGACGGCTCGGGCTCCTACCAGGAGACGGGCTACCGGGTGCTCCCCCACGAGAACGGGCACATCTTCGGACTGCCCGACCTCTACACCGCCGACGGCGGCGGCACGGTGGGCCACTGGGACGTCATGAGCGAGGACTGGGGCGCCAACAACGACCTGCTGGGATGGCACAAGTGGAAGCTGGGCTGGCTCGACAGCGCCCAGATCAGCTGCGCCGGGAAATCCGGGGTCAGCGACCACGTGCTGAGCCCGCTGGCCGTCGGGGGCGGCACCAAGCTGGCGTTCATCCCCGTCTCGGAGAGCGCCGGATACGCCGTGGAGGTGCGCACCCGGGCCGGGAACGACGACGCCGTCTGCAAGCCCGGGGTCCTCATCTACAAGGTGGACTCCGAGGTGGACACCGGCCGCGGGCCCGTCACCGTCTCCGACAGCTCCGGCGCGAGCGGCGGCTGCACCCGGCGGCCCAACGTGCACGCGGAGCTCTCGGACGCGCCGTTCCGCCCGGGCGAGACCTTCACCGACGAGAAGGCGGGCATCAGCGTCTCGGTCGTGGGCGAACTGCGCAACGGCAGCTACCAGGTCCGGGTCACCCGCCCCTGAGCCCCACCGGGCTCGGGGACGGGCCGAGCAGCGGCCCGAAGTGACGAGCAGCGGCCCGAAGTACTGACGACCGGCCCGCCGGATAGCGACCTACGGCCCCCCGCCGGACCGCGTCCGTACGGCGAGGGTTGAAGGCCAAGCCGTGTGACGACGTAGTAAGGAGACTCGTGAAGGCCTTCGCGCTGCGCCGGACCGGCGAGCCGCCCGCCGTGATGGACCGGCCCGTCCCCGAGCCCGGGCCGGGCGAGGTCCTCGTGCGCACCACGGCCGCGCTCATCTGCGCCTGGGACGGGCACCTCGCCGCCGGGGCGCCCACCGGGCTCGGCCACGAGGCCGTCGGCGTCGTCGAGGGCATCGGCCCCGGGGTCTGCCCGTCCTACGTCGGCCGGCGGGTCGGCGTGGAGGGCCACGGGCGGCTCGCCGAGTTCTTCCGCGCCCCGGCGGCCGGGGCCGGGCTGGTCCCGCTCCCCCGCGCCATCTCCGACCACCAGGCCCTCTACGCGGCCGGCGCGCTCCCCACCGGCTTCGCCGCCGCCGAGGAGTCGGGGCCGCCGCCGGGCGCGAGCGTCGTCGTCTTCGGCCAGGGCGCCGTCGGGCTCGGCGCCACCATCGCCGCCGGCCGGCTGCGCGGGGCGCGCGTGATCGCGGTCGAACCGGAGATGAAGCGCCAGCGCCTCGCCCTGCGGTTCGGGGCGGACGTGGTGATCGACCCGGCCTACGAGGACACCACCGAGCGGATCCTGGAGCTCACCGGGGGCGCCGGCGCCGACCGCGCGATCATGGCGACGGCCGCGCCCGCCGCCGCGACGGCCGCCCGCGCGGGACTCTCCGGCGGCGGGCGGATCACGTACGCCCGCTGCCGGCCGCCCCGCAGCAGCGGCGCGCGGCTCGCGCGGGCCCTGCGGCTGATCGGCGAGGGGCTGGTGGACCCGACGGTGATCACCACCCACGAGTTCCCCTTCGACCGCGTCGACGAGGCCTTCACCCGGCTCGCCGCCCGGGAACCGGGCATGATCAAGCCGGTCATCGTCTTCCCGCGGCACTAGGGCGGGAGGGCGCGATCGGGAGCGCGGCGGGGCCGCGTGGCAGGGTGGGGCCGGACACCGGATCGAGCGGGGGGACCCCATCCATGAACCGCCACATCGAGTTCGAGCGGCTGCACAACTTCCGCGATCTCGGGGGCTACCGCACGGACGACGGCTCCACCGTCGCCTGGGGCGCCCTCTACCGCGCGGACTCGCTCGGCAAGCTCGACGGAGCCGACTGGGACCGCTTCCTGGAACTCGGCGTCCGCACGGTCATCGACCTGCGCTACCCGTGGGAGATCGAGGCCAAGGGCCGGATACCGGAGCCCGAGCGGTTCACGTACGCCAACCTCAGCATCGAGCACCGGCCCTACGACCAGGCGGAGATCGACCCGGACACCGATCCGTGGCGCTTCCTCGCGGACCGGTTCGCCGAGGTCGCCGAGGACGGCGTGGCGGAGATCCGGGCCGCGATCGAGCTGCTCGCCGAAGGCCCGGGCCCGGCGGTGTTCCACTGCACCTCGGGCAAGGACCGCACCGGCCTGATCGCGGCGCTCGTCCTGACCCTCCTCGGCGTCGACGAGGAGCAGATCCTTGTCGACTTCGCCCTGACGGAGCTGGCCACCGCCCGCCTGACGGCCGACTGGCACACCGCCAACCCCGGCCGCACCATGCGCTGGCCCTCGTACGGCCGCGCCCCCGCCGAGATCCTGCGCCTGACCCTGGCCGACCTCGCCGCCCGCCACGGCTCGGTCCGGGCCTACCTCACGGACCGGGTCGGCATCACCCCGGCCACGACGGAGCGGCTGCGCACCCGCTTCCTGACCGGCTGACGGGCTCCGTGGCCACGGACGCGCCGCAGACCTCCGCCCTCATCGCCCGGGCGGCCGCGCAGGACCCCGACATCCGTGCCGAGGTGTCGAGCGAGCTGCCCGGAGCACTGTCCGGCGAGGCGGGCGACCCCGTGCTGGCGGCCCTGGTCCGGCTGACCTCCGACGAGGAGGCGTACGTCCGCGAGCAGGCCACCTTCGCGCTGGGCCAGCTCGCCGAGGTGGACGGCCCGGACATCAGGGCGGCCCTGTGGCGGCGCGTCGACGACACGGACCCGGAGACCCGCGAGGAAGCCGTACGCGGCCTCGCCGTGCGGCGGGATCCCGGCTCCGTCGCGCTGCTCGCGGCACTGCTCGACGAACCGACGGCGTACGTCCAGACGTTCAACGCGGCGGCGGTGCTCGGCGATCCGGGGCTGCTGCCTTCGCTGAACAAGTACGACCCGGCGGATCCCGGTGTCGGCGAGGCCCTCGCGGCCTGCGACCCGGCCGCCCGGGAGCGCCGCGATGCCGCGGCGTGCGCGCTGCTGGAGGCGGTCTGCGCCCTGCTGCCCGAGGCCGGCGCGGCCCTGTACGCCTCGCGCTTCGAGGCGAACCTGACGCTGCTGCTCATCACCCCCGGACGCGGCGAGGTCACGTGGGACGCGGACGCCCTGCTGGTCCGCGCCGGCGGGGATGCCCGGCGGGCGGCGCAGCTGGCCGCCGGAGACCTCTGAGGGGGGTCCTGGAAAGGCCCCGTGCCCCCGCCCGGCGGAAACCGCCGGACGGGGGCACGGGGTGTGGCTCTCCGCGTCCTGGACTCAGCCGAGGAACTCCCGCAGGGCCTCGGTGTCTTGTAGAACGCCGTGGCCGACCGAGGAACGGATCGCCTCGATGAGCGCTCGCCGCTCGCCGGGCCGGATCGCCGTGAGCCCGACCTCGACCTCGGGTTCTCCCTCCTGCCCGAAGTGGGCCGCGTACACCTGGCGCCGGCCTTTGGGGTGTTCCACCCGGACGGCCCGCAGGTCGGCGGTCCGCAGCCGCCTGGTCGACCAGCCCTTGCGGATGTCGATGTGCTCGGCGGTCACGGTGACGGCCAGGGCCCGGGAGAGAACGAAGGGGGACGCGATCACGACCGCGCCCAGGGCGAGCCACCAGAGCGACGACGCACCGAAGCCGCCCTGGAAGGCGCGCAGGAGCGTCAGCACTCCCAGGGGCACGGTGGGCAGGCAGAGCAGGCGCAGGTCGGGACGGACGGAAAGACTCTCGCCATCGGGGGCATCGGAGGACATGCTGGTGCCGGATTCCTTTGGTGGTTGAGGACGGTGGGGACGGGGAGGGGAGGACGGCGGGGTCCCTGGAACGGGGTCCGGGACCCCGCCGTCGGATCGGCTAGTCCAAACCGCAGATCTTCCGCATGTTGTTGACCGTCTGTTCCATCTTGACGGGCAGCAGACCACGGAACTTGGTGACGACTCCGGCCGTGCCGCCGGCCGCCGCGTCACCGATCGTGAAGGCCGTGGACTCCGCGCAGTCCCAGCCGGTTCCGTACTTGCACTTGTCGTAGTTGAGCGCGACCTGCGTCGTCATCATCACGGCGTAGCTCACCCAGAAGACCGCCGCGGCGACGGGCGCGCACGCTCCCGAGGTCAGCACCGTGCAGACCGTTCCCACCACTGCCGCGACAGCCGTGACGGCGGTCGCGATGGCGTTGATGTGCGAGATGACGGCCGCGTGCTTGTGGATGAACCCGCCGAGGCTCCACTGACCGCTCGGGTCGGTGAAGTTGAGCGGGTTGTTCACGCTGTACCCGTACGCGCTGAGCGTCTGCGACACGAGCGGGTCCACGCTCAGGAACTGAGCCGTGGACGGGTCGTAGTAGCGGGCGCGGAGGTAGAGCAGTCCGGTCTCCGTGTCGGTGTACTGGCCCGTGTACTGCAGGGCGGTCGATGCCGTTCCGGTGTGGCCGCTGACCGTGCCGAAGGGCGTGTAGCCGTACGTGCAGGTGACCGCGCCGGTGGTGTCGGTCAGTGCGCGGGTGGAGCCGATCTGGTCGTGGAAGTACCACTGGGTGCCGGCCGCGGAGATCTGCTCGACGGGAGCCTGCTCGGGACCGTAGAGGTAGCTCGTGGTCCCGTCGTAGAGCAGGTCGGGGTTCTCCTCTCCGTCCCAGGCGAAGGCGGTGGTGGTGCCCCCCGCCGTCTTGGAGGCGCGCAGGCCGTTGCCGTCGTAGCGGTAGGTCGCCGTGGCGCCGCCGGTGGTGGCCGTGGTCAGGCGGTCGGCCTGGTCGTAGCCGTACGAGGTGACCGCGCCGGCCCCGGTGGTGGCCTTGGTGCGGTTGCCCTGGGGGTCGTAGGTGTAGGTGGTGGCCCCGGAGGCCGGGGCGGCGCAGGCCGGGTTGACCGGTGCCGTGCCCGTGGTGGACCAGCACAGCCGGCCCGACGTGTCGAAGACCTGGTTGGCCGTCCCGACCTGGGTCGGATCGTCCGCGGCGTCGTAGCCGAATCCGGTGGTCGTGGACCCGGCCGTGGCGGTCTTCAGCTGGTCGCGCGCCGTGTACCCGAAGGTCTGGGCGCTGCCCGGTACGCCGGTGGGCGTCTCGCCGTTGAGCTGGCCGGCGAGATCACGGGTGTAGGTGAGAGCGGCGAGGGTCGTCGTGCCCTTCTTGAGGGTGTCGGACGAGAGGCGCCCGGCGTCGTCCCATCCGCTGGTGGCGACGGTTCCGTTGGGGTAGGTGGTGGAGTTCCAGTGGCTGTCGGCGTCGTAGCCGAAGCCGGTGGTCCTGGTGTTCCAGTCCTGCAGTCCGGTCAGCCGGTTGTCCTTGTCGAAGGTGCGGGTGACGGTGCGGCCCGTGCCTCCCGGGTAGACGAGGGAGGTCTGGTTGCCCCCCGCGTCGTAGCCGAAGGTGGTGGCGGCGCCCGCGCCGTTGGTCTGCGAGGTCAGCTCGCCGAAGACGTCGTAGGCCCAGGTCGTGGTGCCCGTGCCGTCGGTCATGGCCGTACGGAGCCCGGCCGGGTTGTAGCCGATCGCCGTGACGTTCGGGGTGGTGCCGTCGGAGTACGTGACCGAGACCGGCTTTCCGGCAGGGTCGTAGGCGTACGTCGTGACCCGGTTCTGCGGGTCGGTGGTGGTCAGCAGGTTGCCCGCGGTGTCGTAGGCGGCGGCCGTCACCCGGCCTCCCGGGTCGGTCCGGCTGGTCTGCCGCCTCTGGGCGTCGTAGCCGTAGAGGGTCGCGACGCCCGCGGCGTCGATCGTCCTGGCGACGGTGCCGTCGCCGTTGTAGACGGTCTGCGTCCTCGTGGTGTCCGGGCGGGTGACGGTGGTCTTCTGGTCGACGGCGTCGTAGCCGTTGACCGTGGTGTGGTTGTTGGCGTCCGTCGAGGAGATCTGGTTGCCGTTGGCGTCGTAGACCGCCGAGGTCGTGCGGCCCAACGGGTCCACGGTCCTGGTCTGGTGACCCCAGGCGTCGTACGAGAAGGAGGTGCAGCCCTTGGCGGGCGGGGTGCACCCCGGCGTGGTGCCCGCCGCCGTGCCGGCCGGCGAGACGGACGAGGTCATCAGACTCCGGTCGGCGTCGAAGCCGTACAGGGTCTTGTTGCCTTCGGGGTCGGTGCTGCCGGCGAGGTTGCCCTTCGCGTCATAGGTGATCAGGGTGGTGTTTCCCCGGGCGTCGACGCTCCGGGTGAGGTCCGCCGGATGGGCCGCGTCCTCGTAGTACGTGCCGCTCACCCGGGCGGGCGCGCTGCCGTCGGCCGGCTGCGTCGTGGTGCTGGTGAGCAGACCGAATCCGCTGCCCGGCGCGGTGATGTGCCCGCTCTCGTCGTAGCCGCGGTCGGTGCGCAGGCCGGCGGGGTCGACGGTGGTGATCAGCTGGTCACTGTCGTCGTAGACGTAGCTGGTGGTGAACCCGCGGGCGTCGCTCTTGGAGATCTGGTTGCCGTGGTCGTCGTAGGCGAACGTCTCGAGGTTGCCGTTGGGGTCGCTGGAGGAGGTCATGCCCATGCTGATCGGGTCGTAGGTGTACGTCCAGGTCCCGGCCTCGGCGGTGCCGGACCCGCGGGTCTCGGAGGTCAGCATGCCGCTCTGGTAGGTGTAGAGCGTCTTGTGGCCCACCGGGTCGGTGACCCGGGTCTGCCCGGCCGTCAGGCCCGTGCCGTCCGGACCGTACTCGAAGACGGTGACGCCGCCCAGCGGGTCGGTCTGCTTGGTGACGCGCTCGGAGGCGTCGTACACGTTGCCGGTGACCGGGGTGGGGGTGGCCGTGGAGCCGAACTGCGCGGGCTTGCGCATCGAGGTCATCAGGTGGGCGGCGTCGTAGCCGAAGGTGGCGTGGTCGTCGTCCTTGAGCACCGGGGTGCGCGTGGTGCCCGCGCCGTAGACGTCGGTGAGGTTGCCGCCGGCGTCGTAGCCGTAGGTGACCTTGCGGCCGGCCGTGTCGGACAGGCCCGTGATGTGGGTTCCGGTCCAGGTCAGCGTGTACGCGCGACCGCCCGGGTCGGTGATCGTGGACAGCTGGCCGGAGCCGTTGTACGCCATCGTCGTGGCGTAGGGCGGGGTGGCCTTGGCGCCGGCCGGGTCGGTCGCCGAGAGCAGGTGCCCGGTGGCGGTGTCGAAGGTGAAGACCTCCTTCGACTTGCGGGTGAAGGTGTAGGTCGAACCGCTCTTGGTCAGCGTCGCGTTGTAGCGCGGCGCGGACGGCGCGTAGCTGCCGGCCGTGTTGACGAAGGTGACCTGGGAGCCGTCCTCCTGCTTGACCGTGACGTTCCCGGTCGGGCCGTCGGTGGCGGCGGCGAGGTTGTAGGAGTACGTCCAGCCCCAGCCGAAGGGGCCGTTGACGGCCAGGGCCGCGTTCGGGCCCGCCGGGCTGGCCAGCGCGGAGGCGTAGGTGCGCGAGAAGTTCAGCGCCGCGCCGCGTCCGGGGGTCGTCAGGTCGGTGACGGTCTCGCCGAAGTAGCCGGTGCTGGTGTCCACCGGGTCACCGGCGGTACGGCGCACGCAGCCGCACTGCACCCAGGACGGGTTGCTGCCCTTGGGCGCGTCCTTGACGCCGGGGGGCCCGCCGATCGGCTGACCGGGGGTGCCGCCCATCGGGATGAAGGCGACGGAGTCGTACGCGACGTCGAAGTCCGCGTAGTTGATGTTGCCGGAGCCGGTGATGTCACTCTTGTTGGTGAGTTTGACGTTGCCGCCGTTCTGCATGGCGAACGTGCCGATGGTGACCCACTGTTCGGATCCCCAGTCCTGGTTCACCCGGATCTTCCACGGGCTCACCCCGCCACCCGGGTTGATCGTGTAGACCACGTTGGTCGCGGAGGCGGACGTCGCCGGGAAGTGCAGCTTGATCTTGTAGTACTGGAGCTTGGGCAGGTTGGGCGTCCAGGTACCGGTGTTGATCTCGTCCGGGTTGGAGCCGTCCTCCGTGTGCGTGAACAGCACGTGCCCGCCGAAGCCGACGCCCAGCTGGTGGGTGTCCAGGGCGCCGATCGGATCGCCCGCGGCGTTCGTTCCGTAGGAGTACGTGAACGTGCCGCCCTGCGACCAGTTGGACGATCCGCAGCCCGCCCGGTTCAGCGGTGGCTGACTCTGCGATTCGTCGACGATGATCGGCGCGCCGTAGCCCGCGTTCCCCACCTTGGCCGAATCCAGCGAGCAGGTCGGCGGGTGCGGGTGCGGGGCCACCATGGCCGGTTCGGTCGATCCGGCCGCCGCCGTGTACGCGCTGGTCGCACAGGTGGTGGCGCAGTCGGGGATGAAGGTCACCGGCGAGTGCCACCAGCACTGGAGGCTGGCCAGGGTGCAGTTCTTCGGGTTCTGCGCGCCCGTCGGGTCGCACTTGTTGTCGGTCGTGCAGAAGGAGCCGACCGGCGGGATCTGCAGCCAGGTCTTGCCGCCGTGGTAGTCGGGCCTGGCGTACCCCAGCTCGGTGAAGCGCAGGATGGGCTGGCCCATCCAGCCCATGATGCGTTCCTGGTACGGCCAGCTCGCCGGGTGCGAGGCGTCCGCGTAGGAGGAGCGCAGGTAGGGGGCGCGGACCGGCGGGTAGTCGGGGTTGGCCGGGTTGTTGGCCCAGCCCAGGCCCCAGGTGCCGTCGGCTCCGACGCAGGTGGGGCTGGGAACGCAGCCCGTCGTGTTGCCGAAGGCCGCGGTGGGCTGGACGCCGGAGTTGTACGCCCAGGCGGCCAGGTACCAGTTCTCCAGGTAGCGCGGGTTGCCGCCGTTGACGGTGATGCCCGCGTCGTAGAGCTGGTTCCAGGTCTTCTCCAGGATCTGCAGACCCGCGGAGACGTTCTCCTGGTAGTCGACCGCGATCTTCGTCTGGCCGTTCACCGAGTACGTGGTGTCGCCCTTGGACATGCCGCTGGTGACCTGACCGAGGCCGTAGCCGCAGTCGCCCTTCGCGTAGTCCATGTGCGTGATCGAGCCGCCGGCACCGTAGTAGTCGCCCACCAGGGCGCCGCCGGCGATACCGGGCAGGGCGTGCCAGGAAGCCTGGCTGAAGTTGCTCTCCTGCGCGACGATCGCCTGGTAGAGGGAGCGGGGCACCGAGTCGAAGGTGTCCCCCGCCGGGTGCTTGAGCACGATCCGGCCGAAGTCACCGTTCGGGGCGTACGCCGCCAGGCCCAGGTTCGCGTAACCGGCCGGGCGGGTGTAGGCCGAGCCCGTCAGCAGGCCCTGCTCGGCCATCTGGACGGCCCAGGAGACCTGCGCCGTACCCGGCTGCATGACCTGGCGGTTCTCCGCGAGCCGGTCCACCGCGCACTTGGGGGTGGTCTGCGCGGCAGCCACCGCCATCGGGGTGGCCGCGGGAGCGGACTCCTTCATCCACTGGATGCCGGACCCCGCACCGGGCGCGGCACCGGCGGAGGCACCGGCGGAGGCGGCGGCAGCGGCGGAGGCAGCGGCGGGCTTCGCTCCTTGCGGGGGCGGGATGACCGGCAGGGTCAGCGGGGCCGGCAGGGTGGTGACCGCGCTCCTGGACGGCTTCGCCGCCGGGCGGTTCAGCAGCCGGGCGTCCTTGGTGGCCAGGACCAGGGGCGCGTCCGGGGTGGTGTCCTGGCCGTCGCCGATCAGGGCGCCGCCGTCGAGGGAAGCCGCGGAGACGCCGTTCGGCAGCCCCTTGGACTGGGCCTCGGTGATCCCGGAGCCGGAGACGACCTCACTGGCGCCGACCGCGATGGAGTGGCCGGAGCGGCCCTGCATCAGACGCAGCGACTCTTTGGGACCCTGCCCCAGGGACGACACCTTCCCGGAGCGCAGCCGCATCAGCTTCGACGGCTCGGCACGCTCGGACTGGACCGCGAAGTCCACCGTCCCGCCGGCCCCGGGCCGCAGGTCGTACGCGTCACCATCGACCTTCGCGAGCACCTTCGGGGTCACGGGGCCCGACACGGGCGAGGGAATCCGTACGAGATCAGCACCCATCACGCCGACCGGGCCCTCGGAGGTGGGGACCACGGAGGTCACCTGCCCCTGCACGGTCACCGTGCTGCGGATCCTGCCGGTCGTCAGATCCACCGACAGGACCTGCGTACTGCGCTGGTTCTCACCCGGGTTGACCACGAACGTCGCATCCGCGCCCAGACCGCAGCCCGGCGAGTGGTACTTCATCGCCACACCGCTGGCCACCGGCTTGACCGCGCCGCTCTTCAGATCGACCGAGTACGCGAACGCACCGTGGTCACGGGCCTCGGCCCGGTTGACGGCGGACGACGGCAGAACCGTCACCGCCGCGAAACGCCCGTCACCGGACACACACTGATACCCCGTCCACGAGGCGTCGTCGATGCCCCCCGGCCGTACGACCGCCAGCTCGCGCCACGCGTAACCACCGGCGCCGGTACCCACCGACAGGTGGTAACCGGCACTGTCACCCCACCCGTTGACCAGCACATCGGCCGCCGGACCCGCCGACTCGGCGGGCGACGCCTGCGCGCCGGACGCCTTCGCACCCACCGCCGGGCCGGAGGCCGCGGAGGCCGGGGCCGGCGTGACCGCCAGCAGGGACATGGCCAGGAGCGCCGTCCCCGGTATGCCCAGCTTTGGCCATCTATATCGCAACACGAAAACTCCCCGAATTCGGGGTGCGCACAGTGCGCACCCCACGCACCGCGCTGGATCCACCAGCACGGCGAATCCCGGCCTGCTCCGAACCGGGACACCGGCCGGACGGCGGGAACCTGTGAACGGCCACGAGGCCGGTACGAAGGGGACGTGCGCTGCGGCGGGGGCGAGACGGGGTGCGTTGGGGACGGGGACGGGGGGTGGAGAGGGGCTCCGGGGGGGGCTCCGGGGGGGGGCTCCGGGGGCCGCGACCCCCAGATCATTAGAGCACCCGGGACTTGTGGCAATTGGGGCGTATGAGATTTGTCGAACGGTAAAGATCTCCCGCAAGTTCGGGCAAGCGTCGACCAACTCCCGCCCGCCCCAACGGTCTTCACCACCCCGACGGCCGGGAAGCACCCCGACAGGACACCCTCCCGCCAAGCCGTACCGACTACCCGCCGCTCATCCCTGGGACTGGCGGAGAACGATCTCCCGCACGTCCGCCAGCCATTGACGCAGCCGCACACCTTGCGGCGGAAGAACACCGAGCCCCAGCGTCGACGCCGACTCCTTGAGCGACCGGTCCGATTCGTTGATCGTCAGAAAGTCGTGGATCTCGTCGGCCACGCTCCGGATCTCGTCTTCCGAAGTGTCCGAAACGTAGTCGTCCAGAGCCTCCCTGTGCGAGGAATACTCCAGCGAAAAATCTTGATGGAAGTACGCCGCCAACAGGTTTCGGAGTCCGGGGAAGCGCTCTCTCCATTCCCATGCGGTTTGCGGGGGCGACTGAGAGGGAGTCTCCGGCTCCGCGAGGAACTGGCGGAGGTGCCCGCCGATGACGGCGAGACAGCTCTCCACCGTCTTCCCGTGGGGCGGGTTGATGTGAGGCAAGAGGTCGACGTCATCCGCGATCTCTTCGTTGAACAGGCCTGTCCCGAGGAGGTCGTCGACCTCTGCTGCCGCCTCGGCTGCACGCGCGGGATCGAACGCGACCTGCCTTAGGTAGGCACTGAGCGCAACCCCACGCCGGCCCTCCGTGTCATCGAAGATGAAGCCGGTCACTTCATAAGAGCGCAGCAGCTGGCGCAGCTCACGAAAACGATCGGTCGACGGTGTCACCTGTTCACGCCTTACTCTCGGGCTATGCAATGGGATACGAAGTGAGGATGCGGTAGCCGCTCGCCGCAGACGGGTCGCGTTTCAGGACCACTTGCACTCCGTTCACCCACTGTGCGGCGGTTCCGCGCTTGAAGTTCTCCCGGGTCAGACTCATCCCGGTGGCCTCGTCGTCTTCACCACCCAGCACGGCGGGCTGGCTCCTGAGTCCCTCGAGCGCTACACCTACAAGGACTGCCAGCACGACCTCTACGTCGTCGAAGGCCGCGTATGCGAGCGCCGGCTGAACGACGACGGCACCGTCACCCTCCACACGCCGCTACCCGTCGAGGAGCTCGAGTACAGGAAGGGCAAGAGGGTCCGCTTCTACCACCGCGTGACCATCAACTGCCCCCGCAGGATCCACACCGAGCGCATCCGGGTCGACGAGACCGATGAGGACCGGCAGATCGATCCGTCAACAAGCCGGCAGAAGTTCAACCGGACCGAACACCTGCGACAGGTCCCACCGGACACCCACGCCGGCCGCCGCCTCAAGGGCTTCCGCCAGGACAGTGAGTCCCAGCACTCACGCTTCGACCAGGCGTACCCCCACAAGCGGGTCCCGGCCTACGGAGCGAACGCCGCTCTGCTGATCTACATCGGCTCCGCCTGGCTCAGCAACTCCGTCACCCGAGCCATGAACGCCATCGCCCTCGCGGCCTGACGCTCCTGCCCCCTACCTCCACCGCCTGGGAACGCGTGGAGCCGTCTATCTCGAATGCGGATCATGCACCACCCGCTACACTGACCGCGGTGGCCCAGCCTCACAGCCTGGCCTCCGCATGCTGCCGGTAAGCCCGTCTGGATCATCGTGTCTACCTGGACCGACTTTTAGACACGTTTTCCGACAGATCCCCGCCTTCGTAGCTCAGGGGATAGAGCACCGCTCTCCTAAAGCGGGTGTCGCAGGTTCGAATCCTGCCGAGGGCACGACACGCAAGTCGCTGACCTGGGATTTCTTCCAGGAGGGCGCTCTATTCGGCCCCGGACTCCGCGTCCGGGGCCGTTTGCGTGAGCGGACGTGCCAGCGGGCTCCGGGATTCCCGCCGAAGCCTGCGACCCCGAGCTGTCCGCCACGGCCCTCCGAGGCCTCGCAGTGCAGTGCGTCGACCTCGGCTACCGAGCGGAGGCTGTACAGCTCGGCGAAGCCTGCGTGGACTACGGCCGCAACCTCGACAGCCCGCGCGCCGTCGCCTGCTACGAAGCCACCCTCGCCAACGCCGCCGAAGAACACCTCCACCACGCCCTGGACATGCGGGTCCGGCTGCGCCGGTACAGCGGAAGCCCCGAGGCCCAAGAGCTCCGCGAGCGGGCAGCCCGCGTCGCGGGCTGACGAGCTGCTACAAGGCGCGGAAACTCAGCGGCCGGCCGCCACGACCCTCCTGGCGCGCCTCCGGCACTCGCATCCGCGAAGCCGGGCCTCGAAAGCCTGTGACACCGCGGCGAAGGGGACGTCACCGAGGACCTGCGTCCGCCCCGGACGGTCAACTACCGCTATCTCCGCAGCACAGACCGGGTACAGATGGTCGCCCGGCCTTCTCAGCGAATGCGCCGGCGTCCGGAGCGACGCCCGCGCATGTCCAGGTAGACCAGGGCCGCCACGAAGAGCAGGATCAAGAAGACCGCTCGCCCAGGCGGGCGGAATCCGTCAGCACCTCCGGCACCCGTTCTCTCCACTCGGCTTCGGGGCCGGCCGGCCGGCCGGTGATGACAGCACCGCCGGTGACCACGGTCAGGGACATCTGGTTGCTCTGCCCGGACTCCATCAGGGCGGCGACGTTCAAGAGCAGCTCGTCAGGCTTCGACATGGAAGGCAATTCCATTCTCCACCGCGCCCCGGCGGGCAAAGCCTCCGGTCTACGCGGACCCTACGAGCCCGCGTGTCACTCATCCGCAAGGCCTGCTGGGGCGGCCGCCGTCGGGCCTCCGAACAGCCAGTGGCGCCGGTGGTCGAGCCCCTCCCGAGGCGCGTTCGTTGCCGCACAGGGCTTCGTCACCGCGAGGACCGCTCCAACGGTCCGCCACGTCCGAACCTGTCCCCAACACGCCTCCAACCAGCCGACTTCGCTGCCACCTCCTGCAGCCGGTGGCAAACAACCAAAAAACGCTGCGGTCGGGGTGAGTAAATATCTGTCACCGCGAACCAAGGATTTAACGGATCCAGCGGGGAGGGTTTCTACCGCAACACGGCGGCCGGAATATTCAACACACACAGGCTGCTGCAGCGTGCTACTGTCGATCTCGGTTGCAGTTTTGGTACCCAAGAACTTCAAGCGCCTCCAGACCGGAATTCATTCCACTGGAAGCGCTTTGTATTTCCCGGTCTTTTACCGGGCGGGGCATCATCGCGGCGACACGGCGTCCGCACAGTGCTGTCGCTGGTGTATTGCCCCAAAGGAGATATGACATGGCTGCTGGTACCGTGAAGTGGTTCAACGCGGAAAAGGGTTTTGGCTTCATCGAGCAGGACGGTGGCGGCGCTGACGTGTTCGCCCACTACTCGAACATCGCCGCCCAGGGCTTCCGCGAGCTGAACGAGGGCCAGAAGGTCACCTTCGACATCGCGCAGGGCCAGAAGGGCCCGACCGCCGAGAACATCGTTCCCGCCTAAGCGCTGACACGCGTTCTGCAGCTGGGGCCCGCATCCCTCGGGGTGCGGGCCCCAGCTGCACGCATTTCCCGCGGTGAGTTCACCCGCGGTATCGAGCATGGAGACACTCGGCCGACCGGCTCTTTCGAAGCCGAACCCGAGTGGATTGTTTTGGTTGTTGCGCCCATATGGCGCCACCTTTTTTCAGCGTCTGATCCCGTACAGATTCCCTGTCCGCAAGATCCGCTTTCGCATTCCATTCGGCCCGTTCTCGCAATTCCCTGCGCCGCTCCTACGCTGCGGAACCTTCCTTGATACGTGCCGCATCAAGGAAGGTTCCGCATGAACCCCACCCGTACGAACGAGCGCTCCTCCCGCACCCGCAGCCGCACCGGCGGCCCCGCTTTCGGCTCCGGCGCCGGCTCCGGTTCGAGCCGGGGCAGTCGCTTCGGCTCTTCGGCCCCGAGCCGCTCCGGTGGTCCGAGCCGCTCCGGTGGTCCGAGCCGCTCGGGCGGCTATGGTCGTCGGCCCGCTGCGATCCAGGGTGAGTTCGCACCGCCGAAGACGATCACCCCGGCGCTGCCCGCCGTGGAGGCGTTCGCCGACCTCGCCATGCCTGCCCAGCTGCTCACCACGCTCACCCGCGAGGGCATGGCCACGCCGTTCCCGATCCAGGCCGCCACGCTGCCCAACACCCTCGCGGGCCGGGACGTCCTGGGCCGCGGCCGCACCGGCTCCGGCAAGACCCTGGCCTTCGGCCTCGCCCTGCTGGCCCGTACCGCCGGCCAGAGCGCCGAGTCGGGTCAGCCGCTCGCGCTGATCCTCGTACCCACGCGTGAGCTCGCCCAGCAGGTCACGGCAGCCCTCACCCCCTACGCCCGGGCGGTCAAGCTGCGCATGGCCACCGTCGTCGGCGGCATGCCCATCTACCGGCAGGCACAGGCGCTGCGCGGCGGAGCGGAAGTGGTCGTCGCCACCCCGGGACGTCTGAAGGACCTCATCGACCGCGGGGACTGCCGGTTGAACCAGGTGGCCATCACCGTCCTGGACGAGGCCGACCAGATGGCCGACATGGGCTTCATGCCCCAGGTCACCGCGCTGCTCGACCAGGTGCGCCCCGAGGGCCAGCGGATGCTGTTCTCCGCCACGCTGGACCGCAACGTCGACCTGCTGGTCCGCCGCTACCTGACCGACCCCGTCGTGCACTCCGTCGACCCCTCGCAGGGCGCGGTCACCACGATGGAACACCACGTCCTGCACGTGCAGAGCTTCGACAAGCAGGCCGCCACGACCGAGATCGCCGCCCGCGAAGGCCGCGTGATCATGTTCCTGGACACCAAGCACGCCGTGGACAGGCTGACCGAGCACCTGCTCAGCAGCGGGGTCCGCGCCGCGGCCCTGCACGGCGGCAAGTCCCAGCCCCAGCGCACCCGGACCCTCGCGCAGTTCAAGACGGGGCACGTGAGCGTGCTGGTCGCCACGAACGTCGCGGCCCGCGGCATCCACGTCGACAACCTCGACCTCGTCGTCAACGTGGACCCGCCGACCGACCCCAAGGACTACCTCCACCGCGGCGGCCGCACCGCCCGCGCCGGCGAGTCCGGCAGCGTCGTCACCCTGGTCACCCCCAACCAGCGCCGCGACATGACCCGCCTCATGCAGGCCGCCGGGATCAGCCCGCAGATCGCACAGGTCCGCTCCGGCGACGAAGCTCTGACCCGGATCACCGGCGCGCAGGTACCCTCCGGCATCCCGGTCACCATCACCGCACCGGTGTCCGAGCGGCCCAAGCGCAGCACGACCTCCCGCGGCCGGCGCGGGCCCGCCTCGGCTGCCCGGCGCGCGAGCGCGCGGCAGTCCGCCTTTGATGCGGCGGCCTGAGAACAACTTGATCAGGAAACTGACCCATCCCTGCAGGAGGCAGATTTTGACGCTGGTCCAGATGCAGCCCCGCTCCGCGCACGCCGACCTCGTCCGCAGGACGGTGGACGATGCCATGGAGGCGGCCGGTCCTCAGGTCTGTGACGACATGACCGTCGAGGTGGCCCTGGCCGTCACGGCCAGTTCCCGCACGGATCATCTGCTCGTCTGCGACGAGGACGGCCTCTGCACCGGGCTGATCACGCGGGAGCGGCTCAGCGCCATCCGCGACAGCGCCGCGTACACCGACCGGCTCCGGCTGCGCGATGTCCTCGGTGACCGCGGGCCGTTCACCTCACCCATGACCGCGATGGCCGAGGCCGAGCACGCGATGCGCTATCGCAAGCTCGCCGCCCTGCCTGTCGTCGATGAACAAGGCAGCGCTCTGGGCGTCCTCGCCCTCGCCCGCTGACCCACCTCACCGTGGCCGGACCGTTCCCCTCTTCTCGCTGTGAGGCATCATGCGCTGTGTCATCGCCCGCTTCCCGTTCGACCTGACCAAGACGGGCGTCCTGGAGTCCATGAAGGGCATCAAGCCCGAGCAGGTCATCGCCGAGTCCGTGATCATCGGCCGCCGCACCTACCCCGTCAAGCAGGTCGGCCAGGTCATCACCCGCCAGGACCGCCGCGACTTCAGCGTCGGCGAAGTCCTCCGCGCCATGACCCAGCTCGGCTTCACCTGCCGCGGAAGCCTCCCCCGGACCGCCGTGGCCACACGCGTACTCAGCCCTCCAGCGGGCCTCCGCGATGCTCGGCACCCCCGTCACCGCCTGACCGGTGGGCCGGCGCACGCCGCCACCCGCACAGCGAAGAGGGCCCGACCGGCACGCACCGGTCGGGCCCTTCCGCATAGCCACAGGGAAGCGCATTCGGGTGGACCGCACCCCGGGCGGCCGGAGCGCCAGAACTCCGCGCGGAGAGGCCCTGGATCGGCTGGCCGACCGCAGGCTCGCGCCTATCCGCCGGTCCGGCGGGGCAGGAGGGCTCGTACGGTTTTCCCGCCTTCGGGCGTGGGCGTGACGATGGTGGCGTGGGCGAGGTCGTTGACCATGTGCCAGCCGAACCCGCCGGTGCCGTCGACGAGGTCGGGGGTACGCATGCACGGCGCGTGGGGACTGGAGTCCTCGACGGAGACCTCGATGTGGTCGGAGTGCACGGCCAGCCGGAGCGTGTAGGCGCCGCCGCCGTGACGCAGGGCATTGGTGACGAGCTCGGAGACGACCAGGATCACGGTGTCGGCACAATCCCGATCGATCCCCCACGGCCCAAGGGCTCCGAGGATTGTCCGGGTCGCCTGGCGCGCCTCGGCGACGGCGGACGGTGAAGCAAGGGCTGTGCACTCGGCGCTCATCGTGGTCATCGCGCGCTCCGGGTCTGTTGTCGGTGTCCCGCCTTGCCTGGACGGTCGTTGTTCCCTGACCCACGACTGTTCAACCTGACGGGACCCGATTACCTCTGTGGTGCGCGCTCATAAATCTATCGCGGCTGGAGTAGACATTGACCGGTGGCGTGGTTATGGTTTCTCTCGTAGCCAGCAAGACAGCAGGGCCTGGCAGAGACGAACTGCCGGCAGTAGTACACGCAGTACCCGCAGTTGCAGTGCGCAGGACGGTGCGGTGGTGGAGTTCCGAAGCCAGGGCTGGTGCAGGACGGCGACGGGACTGACGACCGGACCGGGTGGCCCGCAGTCATCAGGGGCCACCACGAGCAGTACCGCAGTAGCAGTGCCAGTAGGTGCAGTACCCAGCAGTGAAGTCAGTGAGCAGCACCTCGGTGAAGGCGTCGGCTGCGGGCGCGCGCACCGGGAAGTTCGGCAGTGGGGTTCCAAGCCAGAGCAGACGCAGGACGGGCGACGGGGCTGGCTGCCGAAGCGTGGCGCTAGGGCAGGTCACGAGCAGTACGAGCGGTTCGCAGTACGCATCACCCGCATTACGAAGTACCCCACTTGGTAAGCAGTTGATCGCCGAGGGAAGAACGGAGGAGCTTTTCCGCCATCAGGATCGCCCGGGCCGGCAGGTTGAAGCCCGGGTACCGCAGGACATCGATAGTGAGGTGGTCTCCGGTCGAGCAACCGCGATCCCCGCACCCCGATCACGTATGACTCGGGCCTGCGGACAGAGAAGGCCGGCGCAGTCTCAAGGCCGGCAGATGGTGTAGCAGTTCCTTCGGGGCCCTGGTGCCATAGGCACCAGGGCCCCTCCACGCGTTCGAGCCGGCGCATCTTCGGCTCCATCGACCTCGGCCTGAGGTGATCGTGCCACCCCCCTTGCCGCCACCCTCCGGCGCCGCAGCCCCGGACCCGCAGGCCTCGCCGCGCCCGCCGCACGGGCCCAGCGACCGACGTTCGCACCACACCACCGCGGCCTCGTCGTCCCACTCGCCGCAGTGCGAACCCTGGGACGGAGATGTACTCGGGTCCAGAGGCCTCTGCGAGGTCCGCCCTGGAGTGCCCGCCCGGATTCCTCCGCGGACTCGGTTGCGCGGCAGACACCGGGGCATGTGGTCGGGCAGACGCGAACCAGTGGTGCACCGAGCCACCACGCCCAGTCGCCGAGGACGAGGAGACGGTCTGTGAGCGGAGTGTGGATGTACGCGCAGGACAGCGACTACACATCCGGGCAGTCACTGGTGGGATTCACCGTGGAAGCCGCTGACGGGGTCATCGGACACGTAGACCGACAGCAGGACCAGCCGGGCATGCAGCACCTGGTCGTTGACACCGGCGTGTGGGTGTTCGGCAGGAGCGTCCTGATCCCGGCAGGCGCCATCACCCACATCGATACGGCGGCGCAGGCGGTGAAGGTCTCGGCCACGCAGGAGGACATCAAAGCCGCGCCCCGGTTCACCACCGACAGCGAAACCGCCGACCACGCCTACCTGTCCGCGGTCGGCGACTACTACGTCTCCCTCCGCCGCCCGCCCGCACCCTGACCCGAAGGTGGTCGGCAACTCACCGGCCCCCACAAAATGGGCCGGGAAGCATCGACACGTAGTCGCGCTCAGTAGGCCGCGAGGAGGACGGCAACGTGGGTTCGACCGCCTCTTGGCTGCGGTCCTGGCAGTCTTCCGCCAACTGGGGCTGTGGAACTCGTGTAATCCGGCGGGCCAGGGGAACGATCTGGGCTTCCGAACGGGCCTGTCCGCTCTCCTACGTCCAAGGACCGCCGATGCTTCCCGAGTTCCGCTCCCACGCGTCCGCCCCCCTCTCCCATCAGCTGGAACAGCGGCTGGGGCTGGATCCCCGCCTCGAAGCCGGCCGCATCGACGTGGAGCGCGTCGCGGACATCGCCGTCGTCGCATCGGCACACTCCGACGGCTACGCGGCCACCGCACACCTTCTCGGCCTGCTGGCCGCACTCCCCGCCCCCACCGAGTCCGGAGAGCACTTCTGGTCGGACCTGTGGAGGTCCTCGGGATCCCTCTACCTGCTGCCCGCCAACATCAAAGCTTGCGTGCTGAGTTCACTGGCGGGAGAAGGCACCGGCCTGGCCGGGCAGATCCTCTCGGCCTTCGACGAGATGACCCCGCCCCAGCGCATCGCGGCCGGAGAGGTCATCGGCCAGGCACTCGCCGAGTCCGACCACCTACCCGACCTCAAAACACAGGTCATCGGAGAGCTGTGGCTCCGCGACCTCGAACTCACCGCCTGGCGCGTCCTGCACGCGGACCACAAATCAGCCGATCCATCCAGGCGGGAAGCCTTCTTCGACGCATGGACGAGCGTCTGATCTGCCACGTCATCCGTGCGTGCACCGCCGGATGCGTGCGCGATGCGTGAGCGGACGACTCTCCGTCCAACGCTCCCCCGCCCGGCCTCGCTGACCACCGGGTGGGGCTGGGCGCCCTGTGGCCAGGCAGTCCGCTCCGGGCATTCGCCCGGGTGGGGCAATGCAGATGGCGCAGAGTGTCGCCAACCCCCAATCTGATGGAGTGCGAGGCTGGAAGAAAGTCGCGATCAGTGCTGCGATCACCGCCGTGATCGGAGGCATCGTGACCATCATCGTGTCCTACATCACGAATTCGCCGCCATCGAACGATCACAGGAGCGACGTGCCATCCGCATTCGTCGGGAAGTGGCAAGGCGGCACTACAGAGCGCAGTGGAAGCACCGCGACGTACCGCACGACCTTGACGTTGCGGGATGGCACGAAGGGCTCCGAGGTAGGGGAGACGGAGTACGAAGTCTCCGATGGGCCTTGCCGGGGAACAGTCCGCCTCTCGTCTGTGAGTGGCAACACCGTGCGTCTGGACGAGCGCATTGACCGTGGCCGATGCATCCCGACGGGCTCTATTCTGGTCACGCTTGAAGGCCCGGAAACACTCCGATTCAGTTACTCGGGCACCGGCAAAGACGGGACTCGTCAGACGGTTGAGGGTGTCCTCGGCAAGATCGGCTGAGCCGCCGTGCGTCCCAGCCGAGTCGGGGACGCAGCTGCAGTACGGAGCTGGCCCCCGGCACACTCGCCGTCCTTCCCGAGGGACCGTCTGCCTACTCCCGCCCATGACGCGGCATCACTCCGGGTCCGACTGCTGCGAGCCCGGGACGAGGCACGTCATGGAGCCGGCCCTCGTCAGGGGGAGCGCCGTGGGAGGGTCAGGCGGGCCTGGGCGCCGCCTGTTGGGGGGTTGGTGAAGGTGAGGGTCGCGCCCAGGGTGCGGGACTGGCCCGTGGCGATGGTCAGGCCCAGGCCGTGGCCCTTCTTCGTGCCCTCCGTGCGGAAGCGCTGCGGGCCGCTCGCGAGGAGGTACTCCGGGTAGCCCGGGCCCGCGTCCGTCACCGTCAGGGTCGGGCCGTCCACCGTCACCGTGACCGGGGCCGCGCCGTGCTCGTGGGCGTTCTCGATCAGGTTGCCGAGGACGCGTTCCAGGCGCCGGCGGTCCGTCTCCAGGCGCAGGGCGGAGCGTACGACCAGGGTGGCGGGCTTGGCCGACGCGCGGATCGCGCGGGCCGCCAGGTCGGACAGGTCGTACGGGTCCAGCTCCGGGCGCTCGCTGCGCGTGTCCAGCCGGGAGATCTCCAGCAGGTCCTCCGTCAGCGAGCACATCGCGCGCACCCGGTCCCGTACGAGCTCGGCCGGGCGGCCCGGCGGAAGGAGCCCGGCGGCCGCGTTCAGGCCGGTCAGGGGGGTGCGCAGTTCGTGGGCCACGTCCGCCGTGAAGCGCTGTTCGGTTTCGAGCCTGCGCTGGAGGGAGGAGACCATGGTGTCCAGGGCGTTCGAGACCGCCGCGACCTCGTCCTTGGCGCGCGGGGAGTCCCCCACGCGCGCGTCGAGGTCGCCCGCGCTGATCCGGCGGGCCACCTGCGCCGTCCGGTGCAGGCGGCGGGTGATCCGGGTGACGCCGAACCCGCCGATCAGCAGCGTGCCGCCGATGGCCAGTACCGAGGAGCCGATGATGGCCCGGTCCAGACCGGCGATGGCCTCCTCGCTACGGCTGAAGTCCACGGCGGCAGTGAGCACCCCGCCCCCGGCGGCGGGGCCCGCGGCCCACATCGCGGACTTGCCGCGGTGCTCGCCGACGGCCGTGCCGCGTCCGCCGCCCGCCGCCAGCTCCCTCAGGTCCGCCGGCAGTCCGTCGGGGTGCAGGCCCTCGCCGCGCGGCAGGTCCGAACCGGTCCCGTGGAGGGCGGTGACGCGGTCGAGCTTGGCCAGCGCGCGCTCGCGCGCGATGCCGACGGTCTGGCGGCTCATCGCGTCGTGGACGAGCGCGCCGAGCAGTGCCGCGAGGCCGCAGCACATGAGGGTGATGAAGACCGCCGCCTTGCAGGTGAGGGTGGCGGTCCAGGCCGGGAGGCGTACGGAGGCCGGCCTGCGGCGCCTCACGCCACCAGGTCGGCGTAGAGAATGACGTTGTTGGTGCGGTGGCCGTCCTTCAGCTCGCCGCCGCAGGTGAGCAGGCGCAGCTCGGGACGGTTCGTGTCCCCGTAGACCTTGTCGGTCGGGAAGTCCTTCTTGTTCACGTCCTCGATCTCGCGGATCTTGAACTTCGCCGTCTTCCCGTCCTCGCGCGCCACCTCGATCAGGTCGCCGAGCTTGATCTTCTTGACGTTCTTCATGACCGCGGGCCCGTACTTCGTGTCGAAGTGCGCGACGAGGACGGACGCGCCCTTCTCCCCCGGAGTGACGCCCTCGGTCCACCACCCGGGGTTGTCGGCGTCGGTGTCGGCGTTCGGCACGCCGAGCTCACCGGTCGCCGGGTCCACCTTGAGGTCGACCATCTTCTTCGCGTTCACGCCCGCCGCGTCGATCTTCATGCCGGTCGGCTTCGACCTCGGGAGCGCGGGCGCGCCGACACCCGCGGGGGCGGGGGCCGCCGTGCTGCCCACCTTCGGGTCCGGGGGCAGCTTGGCGCCGCCGCCTCCGCCGCCGCACGCGGTGAGGAGGGTGGCGGCCGTGAGGGCGGTGAGGGCGGTGAGCGATACGGCGAGGGGGCGGGGGCGGGTCATGGCGTACTCCGGGCAGCGGGGCGGCAGGGGGGTGAGGCGGCGGGGTGGCAGCGGCGGGACCGGGCCCGCCGGGCGGACCCGGAGTCGGCGTCCGTCCGGCGGGCCGGGGAAGGGAGGGGGTGCTGTGGGTCAGCCCTCGGTGCGGTGGCGGCGGAGCATCGTGAAGCCGAGGCCCGCGGCGCCCGTGGCCGCCAGACCGGCGCCGCCCGCGAGCAGGAGGGTGCCGTCGCCGGAGCTCTCCACGCCCTCGGCGCCGGCCCGTACGCCGCCCTTCGGGGTGACCTTCTTGTCCTGCTTGACCTCGGGCTTCACCGACGGCTTCACCGACGGCTTGGTCTCGGGCTTCGCCGACGGCTTGGCGCCCTCGGTCCAGCCCTTCATCGTGCCGTCCGGGTTCAGGAGGAAGTACGCGCCGTTGTGCTGCGCGCTGTCGGCCCTCTTGCCGTCCGTCTTCATGGTGTGCCAGACCGACGTGCCGTTCAGCAGGTCGGCCTCGTAGCCGCCCTTGGTCTTGTAGACGCGGGCGTCGAAGCCGGAGCCGCCGAGGTTCCGGTGCTCCTTGACGAAGGTGCGGCCCTCCTGGCCCTTGCCCTCGGTCATGCCCTTCGCCGTCAGCCCGCCGTTGAAGTCCAGGGTGAAGACGACCCCGCCGATGGTCCGGGTGGTGGTCGTGGACCCGCCCTTGCCGTCGTGGGCCTTCAGCGTGCCCTGGACCTTGCCGCCCTTCATGACGTCGGCCTCGTAGCCGAGCGTCGCCGTCTTCTTGCCGCCCTCGTACTGCGCCAGCTCGTAGACCGTGCCGCTCCAGCCCTGCTCCAGGTGCACCGTGCGCAGCGCCTCGCGCTTGGTCTCCTTGGCGGGCGCCGTCGGCGCGGTCGGGGCGGAGGGGGAGGCGGACGCGGAGGGGGAGGCGGATGCGGAGGGGGAGGCCTCGGAGGGGGAGGCCGCGGGGGCGTCCGACGCGAAGGCGTGGGCGGTCGGCAGGGCCAGTGCGGTGACGGCACCGGCGGCGACGGCGGCGGTACGGAAGGTGGCGCGCATGGAGTGGTTCCCCTCGGGTCGGCGTCGCCGGTGGTCTCGGTCCGGGCTGCCCACCCCTTTCGGGTGGTTTGCCCTGGCGACAAGCAAGACGCTACGAGGGTCATGTTTTGGTAATGCGTAGGCAACGTAACAGCTGACCGGACAGCGGCCCACGAAGGCGTAAAGACCCTCACCCGGCACCAGAACTGGGACCAAAGTCCCAGGTCAAGGGCAGACGAAAGCCCTCCCGGTCGAACCGGGAGGGCAATTCACGACGATGTCCGGGACCGGGCGCCGCCCTTCAGCTGAGCCCTCTGCTGCGCTCGCCGATGCGGTCGCCCTGCGGGGTCCCCGCCCGCTTGAGTTCCGCCTTCGTGTGCGCTCCGCCCTTGACCTTGCTCCGGACCGGACCCTCGAACCCGTGCGCCTGCTGCACGGCGCGTGGGAGGTGGGTCACCTCCACGGCCTTCGCGACAGCCGCCTGGAAGTCCTGCTTCTGCTCTTTGCTCATCCCGTCGTCACTCCCTAAAGACTCGGGGCACCCAATCGGACTACTGGGATCGTATGCATATAAAGGGGCCAACGCACCCGGACCGGACGTAAAGAATGTTGGATCAAGAAGGGTGCGCCGAGCGGATCAAGCCTTCGGCGGAACCTGACGCTCCGGCGTCCCCAGCACCTCGTAGACCAGTTCCTCCGGACACGGCGTCCCCCGCGGCAGCTGGTACTTCGCCGCCAGCCTGTACTCCCCCGGTGCCGGGGCCAGCAGCTCGGTCCACACGTCCCCGGTGGCGTCCGGGGGCGCCTTGAACAGGCATCCGGCCGTGTTCGCGTAGACCTTCGGCTTCGCCTTCTCCTTCGGCCCGGTGGAGGCTCCCGTCTCCTTGTCCTTGTCCTTCTCCTTGTCCTTCTCCTTGCCGGCCGCCTTCGAGGCCTCCGTCTCCTGCGGCGGCTCCACCGGCTTGCCCGCGCCGTCCACCAGGCCCAGCCACGGCGAGTGCGGGATCCGCACCAGCACCCGTCCGGCCTCTTTCACGTCGATGACCAGCTGGTCGGCGCTCGCCCGGACGACGGTCGCGGGGCCCGCGACCAGGTCGGTCGGGTCCACGACCTTGAAGAGCTGCCAGTTCTCGTCGCCCCACACCTGCTGGAGGTACGGGAGCCCCTCGCGCACCAGCTTCGCCTCGGCCTTGCCGCCCTCATCGGGTTTGTCTGCGGGCAGCACCACGTAGTGCACGGCCCAGCGCTCCAGCCAGTCGCGGTAGGTGCCGGCCGTGAGGGTGTCGTCGTAGAAGACCGGGTTCCGCTCGAGGTCGGCCTGGCGGTTCCAGCCGCGCGCGAGGTTGACGTACGCGGGGAAGGCGGAGGACTCGCGATGGCTGCTGGCCGGGACCACCTCGACGCGGCCGCGGTCGGCGCCCGCCTTCTGGAGCTGGTCCACCAGGGGGGCCAGCTCCCGGCTCCAGGAGGCCAGCGGGGTGGTGCGGACGATGTCGGTGACGCTGTTGACGGTGATCCACGCGGTCAGCCCGGTGAGGGCGAGGACCAGCCCGTACCAGCGGCGCGTGCGCCCACCGCCCCCGCCGCCGGCCCCGGCCCCCGTCCCGGTCCCTGCCTCCTTGCGGGCGGACTCGTACGGCAGCGCCGCCAGCAGCGCCGCCCCGCCGAAGAGCATCGCCAGCCGGGTCACGTTCGAGCCGACCTGGGAGTCGACCGCCCAGGTCAGCGCCACCCCGAGGGCGTATATCGCGGACGCGGTCCGGACCGTCTTCCAGCCCTTCGGTACGAGGAACAGCGCGGCCAGCGCGCACCCGAAGGGCAGCGCCGCCGAGACCAGCTTCATCGGCTGGGTCCCGGAGAACGGGAACAGCCACGCCGACAGCCCGACCACCGCCGCCGGCGCCAGGCCCAGTGCGTACGCCCCCGGGCGTCGCATGTTCAGGAACAGCGCGGCCGCGATCACCCCGAGGAAGAGCCCGGCGACCGGGCTGGAGGCGGTGGCGACGGCCGCGAGCGGAGCCGCGACGGCGGCCTTCGCCCAGCGCCGCTCGGCCCATTTGCGGGGCCAGCAGAACACGGCGGCGACGGCCCCGAGCGCGAACATCACGCCGAGGCCGAAGGTGACGCGGCCCGACAGGGCGTTGCACAGCAGCCCGTACACCCCGGCCAGCGCGGGCCACAGCGGCTCCCGCACCGCGCCGCGGCAGCGGGTCAGGATCAGCGCGAGCAGTCCGGCCGAGACCGTACCGGCGATCATCATCGTGGTCCGGACGCCGAGCACGTGCATCACGTACGGCGAGACCACGCTGTACGAGACCGGGTGCATGCCGCCGTACCAGGCGAGGTTGTACGCCGTGTCGGGATGGCGGCCCACGAACTCGGCCCAGGCGTCCTGCGCGGCGAGGTCGCCGCCGCTGTTGGCCACGGCGAGGAACCAGATCACGTGCAGCAGCGCGGCCAGCGCGGTGGCCACCGCCACGGGGTGCTGGCGCGCCAGGTCGAGGGCACGGCGGACCGGACCGGCGGGGGCCGGCAACTCGCCGGGCCCGGCCTGCGGCCCTCGGCCGCCATGGCCCCGGCCCCGGTCCCGGTCCTTTTCCTGTAGCTCAGCGATGGTCACGCCGGCGTACTCCCCAACACGATGAGTCTCCGCTCCCTCGGTGCGTCCTCGGCCCGCCCTCGGTCCATAGACGCGGTCCGGCGCCCCGGGGTTGCCCCGGGGTGCCGGACCGCTCCACTCGCGGGCGGCGTCGGCCGACGCGCGTCAGCCGACGCGCGTCAGCTTCTGGCCGATGCCGGGCGCGGTGAGGTCGCTCTGCAGTGCCACCGGCACCTTGACCTGGCTCGCGCCCTCGCCGACGGTCAGCACGCCGATCTCCGAGCCCGCCTTGGCGGTCTGCGGGAGCTTGCCCGTGCCGTCACCCAGCTTGACGGCGACGGTGAGGGCCGGCCAGCCTACGGCGTCGACGTCACCGGTGGCCACGACCGGCACGCGGCCGCCGAGTCCGTCGTCCACGTAGCCGACGACATCGCCCTTCTTGACGACGGCCGCGGCCGTGAGCGCCTTCTGGGTGGCGATCATGACGTCCTTGCTCGCCGCGATCGCGGTGTCGAGGATCGGCACGCCGTGCTGGCCGAGGACCGCGCCGACGATCAGCTGGTTGGTCTTGCCGACCTTCTTCTCGGCGGCGAAGAGCAGGTTGCCGCCGGCCTTCGTGGTGGAGCCGGTTTTGATGCCGAGCGAGTTGTTGGCCGGAATGAGGGTGTTGTAGTTCCGCCACTTCTTGCCCGAGGGGTCGTACCACTCGCCCATCTTGGTGATCGCGATCAGCTCCGGCATCTCGACGATCTTGAGCCCGAGCTTGACCTGGTCCTCGGCGGTGGAGACCGTCGTCGCGTCCAGACCCGAGGGGTCCGTGTACGTCGTGTTGGTCATGCCGAGTTCCCGGGCGGTGTCGTTCATCTTCTTGACGAACGCCTCCTGCCCGCCGTCCCAGCGCGCGAGCAGCCGCGCGACGTTGTTGGCGGACGGGATCATGATCGCGGCGAGGGCGTCGTACTGCGAGAGCTTGTCGCCCTCCTTCAGCGTGTTGACCGTGGACTCGCCCTCGCTCTCCTTCTTGCCGTCCTCGACCGCCGTCTTGTCGACGGGGATCAGCTGGCCCTTCTCCCCCTTCTTCATGGGGAAGTCCTTGAGGATGACGTAGGCCGTCATGGCCTTGGCGACGCTGCCGATCGCGACGGGCTTCTGGTCACCGAAGCTCCCCACGGGGCCGAGGCCGGCCGCGGCCACGTAGGCCTGGCCCTCCTTCGGCCACGGCAGGGACGGGGCCGAGCCGTCGAAGGTGTACGAGGTCTTCGCGGTCATCCGCAGCGTCGGCTCGGGCAGCGGGCGCACCAGCTGGACTACGGCGAGCACCACCGCGAGCAGCACCAGGATCGGGGCGTAGATCTTGAACCGCCGCACGGCGGTGCGGGCCGCGCTCGGGGGCGGGGGCGGGTTGTTGGTCAGGTCCGCCAGCATGTCGAGCGGCGGCTTGGGCGGCAGCGGCTGCTGCGTGGTCCGCTCGGGCGACTCCCGCGTGACGGCGGGGGCGGGCGGCGGCACCGGGGTCGGCGCCGCGGCCGGGGCGGGCGCGGGGGCCTTCGGGGCCGGAGCCTTCGGGGCGGGAGCAGGGACGGCGGCCGGGGTCTTCGGGGTGCCGGGTCGGGCGGGCGCCGTGGCCGGCGCCGGTCCGGCGGCGGGCCGCCCGGTCGTGTCATCGGTCCGCAGCGGTACGAAGGTGCTCGAGCGCTCCCCGCCGACGGCGTGCGGCGGCACCGGCCTGGAGGCGGGGGTACCGGATCCGGGGGTGGCGGTGCCGGGCTTGGCGGAGCCGGGGGCGGCGGAGCCGGGCCTGATGGCACGGAACACGGCGGTGCGCTCGCTGTCGGCCGGCTCGTCATCGGCCGGAGCGGCCGGAGCGGCCGGAGCCGGAGGCTTCACGGCACGGAACACGGCGGTGCGCTCGCTGTCGGCCGGCTCACCGGCCGCGGGAGTGGCGGAAGGCTTTCCGGCAGCCGGAGCAGCCGAGGGCTTGTCACCCGAGCCCGAACCCGAGCCCTCGGAGCCACCCGCCGGACCGGAACCGGAACCCGTGGGCTTGGCCGCGGCAGCCGGCGGCTTCACCGCACGGAACACGGCGGTGCGCTCGCTGTCGGCCGGCTCACCGGCCGCGGGAGCCTCGGAGCGCTTGCCCGCACCCGGAGCAGCCGGAGCGGCCGGAGGCTTGTCTCCCGACCCCTCGGAGCCCCGCACCGGAGTGCCACCCACGCCGGAACCGGAACCGGAACCCGCGGGCTTCCCGGTGGCAGCCGGCGGCGTCACGGCACGGAACACGGCGGTGCGCTCACTGTCGGCCGGCTCACCGGCCGCGGGAGCCTCGGAGCGCTTGCCCGCACCCGGAGCAGCACCGGAACCCGTGGCCGGAGGCGTCACCGTACGGAACACGGCCGTGCGGTCGTCGGCAGCCGGCTCGGCGGTCGACCCGGCGGACGCCGCGGGCTTCTCCGAGGATCCGGACCCGGACGGTGTCGCGGCCGGACGACCCGCACGATCCGAAGCGGAATCAGAAGGAGCAGGCTTGTCGGCGACGACCGGGGGCGTCACGGCGCGGAACACGGCGGTGCGCTCGCTGTCGGCCGGCTCGGCGGCCGGAGCGGGCGCAGGCTTGACGTTCGACTCGGCGACCGGCTCGGCGGGCGCCGCCGCAGGCTTGCCCGAGGACCCGGACCGGCCCTCCGGAACGCTCCCCGCACCCGCCGAAGCGGAACCGGGCGAAGCGGAACCGGGCGAAGCGGAACCGGGCGAAGCGGAACCGGCAGCGGCGGAACCGGCAGCGGCGGGCTCGTCACCGGCGGCCGGCGGCGTCACGGCACGGAACACGGCCGTGCGCTCGCTGTCGACCGGCCCGGCAGCCGGAGCGGCCGACTCGGCAGACCCGGCCGACTTCGCCGCCGGCTCCGCATCCGAAGCATCCGAACCCTCGGCGGCCGAAGCCGCACCGGAAGCACCCGCACCCGCACCCGCACCCGGCGGAACCTCATCCGGCTCGTCCCCGGAGGCTGGGGTCTCCGCCGTGGCGACCCACGCGGCCACCGCTTCCCTCAGCGGATCGCGCGCCCCGGACCGCTCACCGAGCCGGTCAGCGGACCGGTCAGCGGACTCGCCGGACCGCTCCTCCGGGTCCCTCGGCCGGAACACCGAAGCCCTCGGGTCACGCGCTTCGGACGACTCCGTCGCCCCCGACGCTCCTTCATCAACCGACTTGTCGGGGGACTCGCCCGCCACCAGTTCCTCCTCGATCGCCATCACGTCCGGCTGTCCGAATGTCTAACAGTGTCCCGTCTAGGGGGCATCGCCCCCGTGCCAGACGAGAACGACATAGCTGACGGTTCCCGCGCAAAGCGGTCAGGCGCTCTCGACAGATGAATGTGAGAGGCGTCACCCTGTCACTCATCCACGCGGGGAGGCATGGATGGGCAGGAGCCGCAGAACAATTCCGGAGGAGCTTCTGCTGCTCGCTTTGGACCCGGCCACGGGTACCACGGCGCAGCCGCAGTCGCTCGACCTCGGCCTGGCCGGGGCACAGCTAGTGGAGCTGGCTCTGGCAGGACGGATAGCCCCTGATGGGGATCGTATCGCCGTGGTGATGCCACGGCCGACAGGAGATCCGACTCTGGACTCCGCACTGGAACTGCTGCGCAGGCGCGGCAGCCCGGTTCGGGCGGTCCACTGGATCGGCGGACCCCGCCTGGGGCTCCGCCAGATTTACCTCGCTCACCTGGAGCGTTGCGGCATGGTCCATGCCGTCGCGGGCCAGATGTGCGGGGTGCTGCCGACGACTCGCTACCAAGCGACCGACACAGCGATCAGCCGGGAGATCCGAGGCCGGCTGGACAGTGCGATCCGCACCGGTGTACCGCCGGACCCGCGGACCGCGGCGCTTGCCGCACTGGCCCACGCGGTCGGACTCGGCAAGCACCTGTACCCCGGCAACGAGGGGCGGTCGTCCAGGTCCCGGCTGCGGGACCTGATCCGGCACGACCCGATGGGCGGACTGGTGGCTCACGCCGTCATGGACGTCCAGAACGGTGTGGCCGCACAGCCGCGCCGTGACCGGGCACCGGCCGCACAGCCCGTCCGGGCCACTGCGGCAGCCGTACCGCTGCAGCCGCGCCGGACCGGTGCGATGGCCCGCGCGGCCGCGCACTGATCCCACCGGCAGGAAACGCAGGGCAGCAGCACAGCAGGACCGCACCGCACGCACCACAAGCACCACAAGCACCAAAGCCAGCACACGCACACGCACCACGCGCAGCACACGCAACGCCACCGCCGTGACCGGCGTCCCCAGGACCCGGTCCGGGAGCCGCCAGCGCGCGGGGTGGCGAGGCCGGTATCCCGGCCCCGCCGCCCCGCGCGTTTGCTTTCCGGAGCGGATCCGGGCCCGATCCACACCCGATCCACACCCGATCCGCACCCGATCCGGGCCGTTCCCCAGCGGGCCCACGTGCTTCGGTGGCAGTCTGCTCACCATCAGACACGCAGAGAGACAGCAACAGAAGAAGGCGGAGGTGCCGTTCACGTGGCGTCCAATGTCAATCCCACCGTCCGACGCCGCCGACTGGGCATGGAGTTGCGCAAACTGCGCGAGGACAAAGGCATGACCGCCGAACAGGTCGCGGAGCGCCTGCTCGTTTCCCAGTCGAAGATCAGCCGGCTGGAGAACGGCCGCCGTTCCATCAGCCAGCGCGACGTCCGCGACCTGTGCGACGTTTACGAGGTCGAGGACCGGCGACTCGTCGACTCCCTCATGCAGATGGCCAAGGACTCCCGCCAGCAGGGCTGGTGGCACGCCTTCGGCGACATCCCGTATAGCGTCTACATCGGCCTGGAGACGGACGCCGCCAGCCTGCGCACCTACGAGCCCCTGGTGATCCCGGGGCTGCTCCAGACCCCGGAGTACGCCCAGTCGCTCGTCCGCGGCGCGTGGCCGGAAACGGCTCCGGTCGACGTGGAGAAGCGCGTCCAGGTCCGGATGCACCGCCAGAAGCGGCTCTCCGAGACCGAGAACAGCAATCCCGAGATCGGGCCGCTGCGCCTGTGGGCGGTCATCGACGAGGCGGCCCTGCGGCGCCACGTGGGCGATCCGCAGCTCATGATCCGGCAGCTGGAGTTCCTGATAGAACAATCGGAGAAGCCGCACGTCACCGTCCAGGTGATGCCCTTCTCGATGGGGGCCCACCCGGGCGTCAACGGCCAGTACGCCATTCTGGAATTCCCGGATGCTTCCGACTCCACGGTCGTCTACATCGAAGGCGTGACGAGCGACTTGTACCTGGAGAAGGCCAACGACGTTCAGAAATACAGCGTGATGTACGAACATCTGCGTGCACAGGCACACAATGTGGACCAGACCAGGCAGTTCATCTCGCAGATCATCGAGGACTTCGCGGGCAAGGGGAAGTGAGGTTCGACGAAAAGGCCGGTACGGTACACCGTCGATCCCCGGCCGCAGAAGGCCTGAATGGAATATGCCACTCGGTCGGGTGAACGCCCCCTTCGCACAACCGGAGCTGCGGGTAGCGTCGATCACGTCAGCCGGAGCAATGGCCGACATGACACCGGAACCACTCGCTGAACCGGAGAGAAACATGGCTATTCGTCAAGGTGCAACGGAAAACTGGACCAAGTCCTCGTACTCCGCAAACGGCGCCTGCGTCGAAGTCAAGTCCCCCGTCATGGAGGCCATCGCGGTCCGTGACTCGAAGGTGCAGAACGGCCCGTCCCTCACTTTCGCGCCCGGTACCTGGACCTCGTTCGTCGCCGACGTGACCGAGGGCCGGCTGGGACGCCTCGCCTGAACATCGAGGCGAGCATCCCAACCACCGTCATACGAACAGCGCCATACGCACTACCCGCACCACCCGCACCACTGACTGGAGCCCTCTCGACCGGCCCGCCGTCCTGGCCGAGGGGGCTCGGCCATGTCCGCGGGCCGCTCCGGCACTACGGAGCTACGGAGCTACGGAGCTACGGAGCTACGGAGCTACCGCAGCTGGTCGACGTACCGGTCCGTCCCCGGCACCGTCGGGATGAACGGCGCCACCAGCTCCACCCGCCCCAGCCCCGTCTCCGCCACCTCGGCGTCCAGCCCCTGGAACCGGTCCCAGCAGGTGCGCGGGTCGGCCTCCAGGAACCACAGCAGGGTCAGCCGGGTGTCGACGCCCTCCACCTGCTTCACGTAGGTCATCCGGTCCCCGGGCAGCGGCGTCGGCCGGAAGACGGTGACCATCGCGGCCGGTGAGCCGGCCAGCCGCTTGGGCAGGGCTCGCGAGCGCAGCCACTCCAGCAGTTCGGCCCGCTGCCCGGGCCCCTCCGCGTCGACGACCTGGACGACGAGCCCGCCGTAGGGGTGGTCGAGGGCGTGGAAGTCGCGGGGACCGGCGGCGCCGTCGCGGTAGACGGTGGCCTCGTGGTCCTGGAACGCGGTGAAGACGTGGGTGCGGTCCTGGTAGACCCGGCCGTCGCGGTTGAGGCGCTTGTTGATGCCGACGGTCCACTTCATGTGCTCGTCGTAGCGGCCCTCGGTGACCCAGTACGTGGATATGTAGCACCCGGCGGTGACGGGCTGGGCGACGGCCGACTTCTCCGGGTAGCGCAGCTCCTGGAGCTCGCGGGTCGCGACCCAGCGGCGGCCGGCGTACATCCAGGGCATGGCCATGGCGCCGGCATAGTAGTGGTCGTCCTCGTACCAGCGGTTGTACGCGAACTCGTGGCCCGGGTGCGGTTCGACCATGGTGATCAGGGCGTGGCCGGGGTGGACCCCGTAGGGGCCGACCGAGGCGAGCTCGGCGTAGTCGTCGGCCCGGGTGTCGGCCTGGATGTTCCGCTCGTCTGCTGTCATGGGAAACGGTCTAGCTGATAGAGCGTCAGATGGGGAGCCCTCGGGGCCGGTTCAGCATCCGATACATAGGTGCCGTCTACACATTCATGCGGCTACGATGCGCGCACCCGCCTCCCGAAGGAGCCCCCGTGCCCGCCTCCGCGCCCGCCTCCGCACCCGGCCCCGCCACCCCTTCCACGGGTGCCGCCACGGATGCCGCCGCTCCACCCGCTCCCGCCCCGGCCGCCCCGGCCGTCGCCGCCCCGGCCGTCGCGCCGCCGCCCTTCGCCGCCCGGATGCGTACGACCGCGCTCTCCGCCGTCCGCGCGATCCTGGCCGTCACCGCGCAGCCCGGCATGATCTCCTTCGCCGGCGGTCTGCCCGCGCCCGAGCTCTTCGACGCCGAGGGCCTGCGGGCCGCGTACGACAGCGCCTTCGCGCACTCCGCCCGCCGCGCACTCCAGTACTCGACCACCGAGGGCGCCCCCGAGCTGCGCGCGGCGGTGGCGGCGCGGCTCGACGGGCGGGGGCTGGCGACCGCCGCGGACGACGTACTGATCACCACCGGCTCCCAGCAGGGGCTCAGCCTGCTCACGACCGCGCTGATCGAGCCGGGCGACGCGGTCCTGGTCGAGAACCCCACCTACCTGGCCGCGCTCCAGGGGTTCGCGCTCGCCGGCGCCCGGGTGGTGCCCGTACCGTGCGACGGCGAGGGCATGCTCCCGGACGCGCTGGCCGAGCTCGTCGCCCGCGAGCGCCCCAAGCTCCTCTACACGATCCCCACCTTCCAGAACCCGACCGGCCGCACCCTCCCCGCCGCCCGCCGGGCCGAGGTCGCGGCGGTCGCGGCCCGGCTCGGACTGTGGCTGCTGGAGGACGACCCGTACGGTGACCTGCGCTACGAGGGCCACGACCTGCCGTGGCTCGCCGCGCACCCGGGGGCGGAGGACCGCACCGCGCTGCTCGGGAGCTTCTCCAAGGTGATGGCGCCGGGGCTCCGGCTCGGCTGGCTGCGCGCACCGGCCGCGCTGCTGCGCGGGGCGGCGCTCGCGAAGCAGGCGGCCGATCTGCACACCTCGACGGTGGACCAGCTGGCGGCGGCGGAGTACCTGCGGACGGCGGACCTGGACGCGCACGTGGCCAAGGTCCGCGGGGCCTACCGGATCCGGCGCGACGCCCTCCTGGCCGGGCTGCCCTCGGCCCTCCCGCCGGGCTCCACGTGGAACCGGCCGGAGGGCGGCATGTTCGTCTGGGCCCGCCTCCCGGAGGGCCACGACGCGACGGCCCTGCTCCGTGCGGCGGCCGCCCGCGGGGTCGCCTTCGTCCCCGGCGCCCCCTTCTTCGCCGAGTCCCCGGACCCCCGGACCCTGCGGCTGTCGTTCACGACGCACACGGCCCCCGAAATCGAGGAGGGCCTCCACCGCCTGGCGGGGCCCTGCCGGGAGCTGACTGGGAGGTAACCCCTGCCGGGGGGCGAGGCCACCCCTGCCGGGAGCTGACGGGAAGGCCACCCCCGGCAGGGGGCTGGCGGGTAGGCAACCCCCGGCCGGGGCGCGACGGCGGGCGCCCGCCGAGGGCGCGGGCACGCCCCGGGACCGCCGGGGACCGCCGGGGACCGCCGGGGACCGCCGGGGACCGCCGGGGACCGCCGGGGACCGCCGGGGACCGCCGGGGACCGCCGGGGACCGCCGGGGACCGCCGCAGGCGGCTCACCTGGGGCTCCGCCCCAGACCCCGCTCCTCAAACGCCGGAGGGGCTGGATTTTCCAGACCGCGGACGTGCACGCGCAGCCGGCTCCGGCCAACTCCAGCCCCGCCGGCGCTTGAGCCTCCGCCGGACGCAAATAGAGCCTCGCCGGCGCTTGAGGAGCCGCCGGAGGCAATGGAACCCCGCCCGCGATCGAGGCACCGCCGGAGGCAGCCCAGCCCCGCCGGCGTTTGAGGCGCCGCCGGAGGCAATGGAACCCCGCCGGCGTTCAAGGCACCGCGGGAGGCAATCCAGCCCCTCCGGCGATTGAGGAGCCGCCGGAGGCAAATCGAGCCCCTCCGGCGATTGAGGAGCGGGGGCCCGGGGCCCGGCCTCGGTGGCGGGAGCACAGGGGGTGCGGGACTCAGTCCCGTAAGCGGCGGGAGCGCAGGGGCCCGGAGCTGAGTCCCGTAGGCGGGAGCGCATGGAACCCGGAGCTGAGTCCCGTAAGCGGGAGCGCATGGAACCCGGGGCTGAGTCCCGTAGGCGGGAGCGCAGGGGGTACGGGACCCGTCGCGGGGGTTCCCTCGCTGCGCCGCGCGCCGTAGCCTGACGGCCCGTCAGATACAGGTCCGCGTCCCAGGAGGCCCGCACCATGTCGCCGCTGCTGCTGCAAGGCAAGACCGTCATCGTCTCGGGAGTGGGGGCCGGGCTCGGCCATCAGGTGGCCGCCACCGTCGTCCGCGACGGCGGCAACGCCGTGCTCGGCGCGCGGACCGAGGCGAACCTCGCCAAGTCCGCCGCCGAGATCGACCCCGACGGCGCGCACACCGCGTACCTGCCGACCGACATCTCCGACGAGCGCCAGTGCGAGGCCCTCGCCGCCCTCGCCCAGGAGCGCTTCGGCGGTGTCGACGCCGTCGTCCACGTCGCCGCCTGGGACTCGTACTTCGGCGGCCTCCAGGACGCCGACTTCGGCACCTGGCAGCAGATCCTCGACGTGAACCTGCTCGGCACCCTGCGCATGACCCGCGCCTGCCTGCCCGCGCTCAAGCGCACCGGCGGCTCCGTCGTCATCATCGGCACCCAGTCCGCCATCGCCTCCCCCAACGAGGTGCAGCAGGCCGCCTACGCCGCCTCCAAGGGTGCGCTGACCTCCGCCATGTACTCCATGGCCCGCGAGCTCGGCCCGCACCGCATCCGCGTGAACACCGTGCTCCCCGGCTGGATGTGGGGCCCGCCGGTCCAGGCCTTCGTCACCTTCACCGCGCACACCGAGGGCGTACCCGAGGCCGAGGTGCACGCACGGCTCACCGACCGCATGGCCCTGCCGGATCTTGCCACCGACGGGGACGTCGCCGACGCCGCCGCCTTCCTCGCCTCCGACCGGGCGCGGGCGATAACCGGCCAGTCCCTGCTGGTCAACGCCGGTGAGCTGATGCGATGAGGCACTCCGCCCCGGAGCGAGCGGATCGTATGCTCGGCCCATGACCACTCCGAGTGACGCTCCGACCGAGAACTCGATGCGCCGCGCGCTCCGCCGCGCCCGCGACGGCGTCGCGCTCGACGCGACCGAGGCGGCCGTACTCCTGCAGGCGCGCGGCGAGGCCCTGAAGGACCTCGCCGCCTCCGCCGCCCGAGTACGGGACTCCGGGCTCGAAGCCGCCGGCCGGCCCGGCGTCATCACGTACTCGCGCAAGGTCTTCATCCCCCTCACCCGCCTGTGCCGCGACAAGTGCCACTACTGCACCTTCGTCACCGTGCCGGGCAAGCTGCGCCGCGACGGCCACGGCATGTACCTGTCCCCCGACGAGGTCCTCGACATAGCCCGCCAGGGTGCGGCCATGGGCTGCAAGGAAGCCCTGTTCACGCTCGGCGACCGGCCCGAAGACCGCTGGCCCGAGGCCCGCGAGTGGCTCGACGCGCACGGCTACGACGACACCCTGGCCTACGTGCGCGCCATGGCCATCCGCGTCCTGGAGGAGACCGGCCTCCTCCCCCACCTCAACCCCGGCGTGCTGTCCTGGTCGGACCTCCAGCGCCTCAAGCCGGTGGCCCCGTCGATGGGCATGATGCTGGAGACCACCGCCACCCGCCTGTGGTCCGAGCCCGGCGGCCCGCACCACGGCTCCCCCGACAAGGACCCGGCCGTGCGGCTGCGCGTCCTGGAGGACGCGGGCCGCTCCAACGTCCCGTTCACCACCGGGGTCCTCATCGGCATCGGCGAGTCCTACGAGGAGCGCGCGGACGCCTTCTTCGAGCTCCGCCGGATCCAGCGCAGCTACCACGGCATCCAGGAAGTCATCGTCCAGAACTTCCGGGCCAAGCCCGGCACGGTCATGCGCGCCATGCCCGACGCGGAGCTGGAGGAGCTCGCCGCGGCCATCGCCGTGGCCCGCCACATCCTCGGCCCGGGCGCCCGCATCCAGGCCCCGCCGAACCTGGTCGACTCCGAGTACGCGCTGCTCATCGGAGCCGGCATCGACGACTGGGGCGGCGTCTCGCCGCTCACCCCCGACCACGTGAACCCCGAACGCCCCTGGCCGCACATCGAGGAGCTGGCCGAGCGCACCGCGGCCGCCGGCTTCGAGCTGCGCGAACGGCTCACCATCTACCCGGAGTTCCTGCAGCGCGGCGAACCCTGGCTGGACCCCCGGCTGCTGCCGCACGTGCGCGCGCTGGCCGACGCGCAGACCGGTCTGGCGGACGAGTCCGCGACCGTCGAGGGCCGCCCGTGGCAGGAGCCGGATGAGGGCTTCACGGCGTACGGCCGCACCGATCTGCACACCGCCATCGACACGCAGGGCCGTACCGGCGACCGTCGTGAGGACTTCGACGAGGTCTACGGCGACTGGGAGGCCCTGCGCGAGGCGGCCGCCCCCGGGATGGTGCCCGAGCGCATCGACACGGACGTACGGGCGGCGCTCGCGCAGGCCGCCGACGATCCGACGAAGCTCACCGACGACCAGGCGCTGGCGCTGCTGCACGCGGACGGCCCGGCGCTGGACGCGCTGTGCCGGATCGCGGACGACCTGCGCAAGTCGGTGGTGGGCGACGAGGTCACGTACATCGTCACCCGCAACATCAACTTCACCAACGTCTGTTACACCGGCTGCCGCTTCTGCGCCTTCGCGCAGCGCCGCACGGACGCGGACGCGTACACCCTCTCGCTCGACCAGGTCGCCGACCGGGCCGCCCAGGCCTGGGACGTGGGCGCGGTCGAGGTGTGCATGCAGGGCGGCATCCACCCGGACCTGCCCGGGACGGCCTACTTCGACATCGCGCGGGCGGTGAAGGAGCGGGTGCCGGGCATGCACGTGCACGCCTTCTCCCCGATGGAGGTCGTCAACGGCGCGACGCGCACGGGCATGTCGGTACGGGACTGGCTGACGGCGGCCAAGGAGGCCGGGCTCGACTCCATCCCGGGCACGGCGGCGGAGATCCTGGACGACGAGGTCCGCTGGGTCCTCACCAAGGGCAAGCTCCCGACGGCGGACTGGATCGACGTGGTCACGACCGCGCACGAGCTGGGCATCCGGTCCTCCTCCACGATGATGTACGGGCACGTGGACCAGCCCCGCCACTGGCTGGGCCACTTCCGCACCCTGGCCTCCATCCAGCAGCGGACGGGCGGTTTCACGGAGTTCGTGACCCTGCCCTTCATCCACACCAACGCCCCGGTGTACCTGGCGGGCATCTCCCGCCCGGGTCCGACGGTGCGCGACAACCGGGCGGTGACGGCGATGGCCCGGATCCTCCTGCACCCGCACATCCCCAACATCCAGACCAGCTGGGTCAAGCTGGGAGCGGAGGGCGCGGCCGAGATGCTGCGCTCGGGCGCCAACGACCTCGGCGGGACCCTCATGGAGGAGACCATCTCCCGGATGGCGGGCAGCAGTTACGGCTCGTACAAGTCCGTACAGGACCTGATCGCCGTGGCGGAGGCGGCCGGCCGGCCCGCGAAGGCCCGTACGACGCTGTACGGGGAGGTCCCGACGGAGCGCCAGGAGGCGGCCCGCGCCTCGGACGGTCATCTGCCGGAGCTGCTGCCGGTCCTGGACTGACGGACGTGCGCGGGCCCGGCCGGGGGACAGCCCGGCCGGGCCCGCGCGTCCGTGTCCCGGGCTCAGCCCACCAGCAGGTCCTTCTTCAGCTGCTTCAGCTCGCGGGAGTCGATGCCGAGGCCGCTCTTGAGGTAGTTGTCGAAGGTGCCGTACTTGGCGGTGACCTCGTCGTACCCGGCGTTGAGGTACTCGGGGCGCACGTCGAGCATCGGCTTGTACACGGCGGCCTGGGCGGCCGGCAGGTGCGAGAGGATCGCGTCGTTGGCGGCCTTGCGGTAGTCGTTGCTGGCCAGGTAGTCGGCCATCACCGTCTCGCCGGGGACGCCGAGGGCGGTCAGCAGGGAGGCGTTCGCCCAGCCCGTGCGGTCCTTGCCCGCGGTGCAGTGGAAGAGGACGGCGCGGTTGCGGTCGCGCTCGATCCCCTCGAAGACCTGGGTGTAGGCCTTCTTGCCGCCGTCCCCGCTGACCATGGACTTCTCGGCGTCGACCATGGCCTTGACGGCGGCGTCGGGCGAGGTCGGCATGGCCTGGAAGGAGGGGGAGCCCGCGAAGACGTCGGCGACGACGTAGCTCGCGCCGGCCGGGACCTTGTCGGCGTCCTTGGTGCGCTCGCTCTCCATGCGGAGGTCGAAGACCGTCCTGACGCGCAGGCGCTGGAGCTTGGCGAGGTCGTTGTCGGTCAGCTTGTTGAGGGCGTCGGAGCGGTAGATCTCGCCCATCTTGACCCACTGGCCGGTGGTGGTGCGGTAGCCGCCCGCGTCACGGAAGTTCGAGGTGCCCTCCAGCTTGATCAGCCGGTCGGCCAGGCGCAGTCCCTCGCCACGGGCGGGCTCGAAGTCGAACCACTGCCGGTCGGCGGCGGGCAGCCCGCTGACCACGGCCTGACCCTGGGCGCCGCCCTTGGCCACGACCTTGCCGTTCGCCCTGATCTCGACGCGCGGGGTGCCCTTGGCATTCCACTTCAGGGTGTACGACCCGTCGGCGCCGGCGGTGACGGTGGCCTCGGTGAAGGGGATCGCGGACCGGCCGTGGTGCTGGCCGGCCCAGGGGAAGTCCCAGCCGGAGGCGGTGGCGGCGGGGGCCGCGACCAGGGTGAGGGTGAGCGTGGAGGCGACGACGGTCGCAGCGAGCAGTGCCTTCTTCATGCCTCTGAGGTTGTTGGGCTCCGGATAACTCCGCGTGAACTTGGCATGGCCTGAACTGGTGGGGTGCAAGGCGACTGACAAAACGTGCCACCCGCCTGGCCGGCGCAGAACCGGACCCCCCGGGCCCCAGCCCCTCCACCGGACCTCCACCCGGCCCCGTGCTCGGGCCTCCGCCCAGCCCCGCCCACGGACCTCCGCCCCGACCGGCCCACGGACCTCCACGCAGGCCCACCCACGGACCTCCGCCCGGACTCCCACCCAGACCCGCCCACGAGACTGCGCCCGGGGTCCGCCCGGTCCCGGCTGGCTCGGCTCCGGCCCGTCAAGTCCCCGCTCCGCTCGAGGCCCCCTGGGGCTCCGCCCCAGACCCCGCTCCTCAATCGCCGGAGGGGCTGGATTTTCCAGACCGCCGACGTGCACGCGCGGGCGACGCCGGCCAAAATCCAGCCCCGCCGGCGATTTTTGCGACCTTCCCAGCCCCACCAGCCTTCAAGGCCGCCCTCCCACCCCCACCAGCCTTTGAGGCGGTCCTTCCAGCCCCGCCGGCGATTGAGGCGGCCGCCGCTCGCCGGGGTTTGAGGCGGTCGCCCTTCGCCCGCCTTTGAGGCGGCCACCTCAGCCTCGCCGGCGTTTGAGGCGGTCTTTCAGCCCCGCCGGCGATTGAGGCGCGGGGCCGGGGCGGAGTTTCGGGGACGCGGGCCTGTGCGGCGGGCGGGGGTAGAACCGTCCCCGCACCCCGCAGGGGAACGGCGGAAACAAGCCGTTCCCTGCCCCCATACGGGCCGCATGACCGACTGGTTCCGGACCCGACCGATCCTGTCCACTACAGTGCCCGCCAGAGCACGCGCGCGGGCAGTCCGGGGGGATCGTATGGACACGGCGACGGAAACGTCCGGGGAGCATCGAAGCCAGGCCAGCACGCCCGAGCCCCCGCCGACCCCGGCCCCGGCACCCGCACCCGCACCCGCACCCACACCCACCCCCCTCGGCCCCGCCACCGGCCCCACCGCAGGTGACACCATCGGCGGTCGCGCCGCCGTAACCACCGGCCTCTGGGGCCGCGCCGAGCAGCAGGACTTCCGCAGCCGCGTCAGAGGAACCCTCCTCGGCTCCGCCATCGGCGACGCACTCGGCGCCCCCGTCGCCGCCCTCGCCCTCGCCGCCGTACTCGAAGCGCACGGCCCGGCCGGCCTGACCGAACCCGTCCCCCGCGGCACGGTGACCGCCGCCACCCAGCTCACCCTCTTCACGGTGGACGGCCTGATACGGGCCCACGTGCGCCGGGACACCGGCGCCTGGCACCCGCCGACCGACGTGCACCGCGCGTACCTCCGCTGGGCCGCCACCCAGCACGACTGGGGCCCCGACGAGCGCCGCGCGGACAACGGCTGGCTGGCGCGCGAGGAGTGGCTCTACGCCCGCCGCGACCCCGCCCGCGCCTGCATGACCGGGTTCGCCGACCCCCGGCTCGGCACCCTGGACCAGCCGAAGAACCCCACCGCCCTCGACCCGGCCGCCGCCACCCGCTCGGCGCCCTTCGGGCTGCTGGTCGGCTGGGAGCCGGCCCTGGTCCTCCAACTCGCCGTCGAGTGCGCCGCGCAGAGCCACGGCCACCCCACCGCGTACCTCGCGGCCGGCGCGCACGCCGTCATCGTCCACGGCCTGACCCGCGGCGAATCCCTCGACTCCGCCGTCCAGCGCGCCCTCGGGCTGCTCGGCGCCCGCCCCGGCCACCAGCCCGTCACGGACGCCCTGCAGCGCGCGCTCTCGGCCGTCACGCTCGGCGCCCCGTCGCCGCAGGCGGTCGAGGCCCTGTCCCCGGGCGACGGCCGCGACGCCGAGGAGGTGCTGGCCATCGCCGTGTACTGCGCCCTGGTCGCCGAGAACGTCGCGCACGGCCTGCGCCTGGCCGTGAACCACGGCGGTGACTCCGCCGCCACCGGCGTACTGTGCGGCTCCCTGCTCGGCGCGCAGCACGGCGAGACCGCCCTCCCGGCGGCCTGGCTGGCCGGCCTCGAGGGCCGCGCCGCCGTCCTGGAGATCGCCGACGACTTCGCCCTGGAGATGACCCAGGGCCCGGCCCTCCACGGCCCCGCCGCCGCCTCCACCACCTGGCTGACCCGCTACCCCCAGCTCTGACGCCCCGAACCCACCGGGCCCGCCGGGGGCGGCTCCACCCGGAGCAGCCCCTGTGCCCCTATCGGCGCACGGAGGCCGACGGGTCCCGGCGATGGCGTGCGCCGCGCGTCGGGCGCCGTACTTCCTGGGTCAGGCGCCGTGCGCCATGCGCCAGGCGTCATGGGCCGAGCGTCGGGCGCCGTGCGCTGTGGGTCGGGCACCGTGGGTCGGGCGCCGTGCGCCGTGGATCGGGGGTCGGGCACCGGGCGCCGGACACCTGGCACCTGGCGCCTGGCGCCTGGCGCCGGATTCCAGCGCTCCCGCACCACCCGGGGTGTTACGGCGCGGCCGAGCACACCACCGCCTCGGGGGGCCTTCCCGACGAGCCCGCGGCCGGCCACGGCACCACCGGCGCCGCCCCAACCCCCGCCCCCACCAACCGCGGTGGCCGACGCGTGCCCCTGCCGTCCGCGCGCGCGAAGCCGTACCTTGGCCGTCCCACGTCACGGAGGTGCCAGACCGCATGCGGATCGCCACGACCATCTTCCTCACCGACCGCACCATCTCTCCCGTACGCCTCGCACGCGCCCTGGAGGAACGGGGCTTCTCCGGCCTCTACCTCCCGGAGCACACCCACATCCCGGTCACCCGCGACACCGCCGCCCCCATGGGCGGCGAACTCCCCGAGATGTACGGGCGCACCCTCGACCCCTTCGTCGCCCTCGGCCAGGCCTCCGCCGTCACCGAGCGGCTCCACCTCGGCACCGGCATCACGCTCGTCGCCCAGCACGACCCGATCGACCTCGCGAAGCAGGTCGCCACGCTGGACCACCTGTCCGGCGGCCGCGTCACCCTCGGCATCGGCTACGGCTGGAACGTCGAGGAGGCCGCCGACCACGGAGTCGAGTGGCGCACCCGCCGCGAACTGGTGCGTGACCGCATGGCCTTGATGCGGGCCCTGTGGTCCCCGCAGCCCACGGCGTACGTCGGCCAGTTCTCCTCCGTCCAGGCCAGCTCCGCGTACCCCAAGCCGGTCCAGCCCCCGCGCGAACTCTCCCCGGGCGTCCCCCTGCACGGCCCGCGCACCCTGATCGGCGGGCAGGCCGGCCCCAAGCTCTTCGCAGCCATCGCCGACCACAGCGACGGCTGGCTCCCGATCGGCGGCGGCGGCCTGACGGAGTCCCTCCCGGCCCTGCGCCAGGTCTGGGAAACCGCGGGCCGTGACCCCAAGTCCCTCCAGGTGGTCCCGTACGCCGTCCAGCCCACCCCGGGGAAGATGTCCCACTACGCCGACCTCGGCATCGAGGAGGTCGTCCTCCAACTCCCCTCGGAGGGCGAGGCGGAGGTCCTCACCGTCCTGGACGGCTTCGCGCAGTACCTCTGACCACACCTCTGAACAAACCTCTGACCACACCGCGATACTCGACGGATGCCGGGACAGCGCAAACGCAAGCGGAGCAGGGAGCGGGCCCGCCAGCGGACGGAGGACACTCCCGGCCGCTGGGAGCCGCTGTTCTCGACGCAGGACCAGGCGGAGCTGAGGGAACACCTCCACCGCCTGGTCACCGACGGCACCGCCAAGGACCCGTCGCAGCTGCGCATCGACACCTACTGCGGCCGCCTCGCCCACCCGTCGACGTACCGCATCAGCATCTTCGTACCGGACACCTCCACCTGACCGCCGAATCGTGGGAGCGCCGCCCGGGGGCGATCTGTCAAGTCCCGAAAAACAGGGGCATGACGCGATGCGCCCACCCGGGCTTAATCGAGGCAGAGGCTCACGCAGAGCTGGTGGGCCTTTTCTCTTTTTCGCTTCTACATTCCCACTGGGGGTGAATTCCCGTGAAACACGAATCCCGCACACCGCGTCTCGCCGTCCTCACGGCCTCGGCCGCTCTGGCGGCAGCAGGCGTACTGCTGCCCTCCAACGCGTTCGCCGCCCAGGCGGCGCCGCAGGCCAACACCATCACCGCGATGGCGCCCAGTCACGACGGGCACGGCGACCACGGCTACGACTGGCGCTACTGCTACGACCGCCACCACGGCTGGAGCTGGGACTGGAACTGGGAGTGGGGCTGGGGCTACTGCTACAACCAGCACCACCACCAACACCACGGACGCTGAGGTACCCGGATCAAAAGGAGTCACGACAGACAACCATGTGAATTCACGGTCCGGACTGGATGACAAATCCATCCGGCCCGGACCATCGAATTCATACGGCGGTGCCGTCGGTCTCCATGGTCATGCGGGCCACGTGCAGCGCCAGGTAGGAGACCTCGTCCTCGCTCAGCTGCTGCCCCAGACGCAGCTCGACGATCGTCGCCAGCTGCTGCGCGGTGTGGGTCGCCTCCGGGTAGTGCTGGCGGATGCCCTTGCCGATCGTGGACTCGTGGCCCTTCAGCTGCCGGTGCTGCTGGACCCGCACGAAGAGGTAGCGCACGTGCGTGATGAACCGCGCCGCACTCATGGACTCCTGGGGGACCTCCAGCCCGTACCGCTCCCGTACGACCGCGAGCATCTGCTGGATGATCCCGGTCATCGTGTACGTGAAGGACAGGTCGCCCGAGGTGAAGCCGGCGTTGACCAGGTGCAGCGTGAGCGCGGTCGCCTCGGAAGGGTCCAGCTGCGGGTCCACGCGCGCGTTGATGGCCGCCAGCAGGCGCTGCGCCTGGGCGTACTCGGCTGCGTACAGGGTCTGCGCCTCGGCGCGCAGCGGGTACTCGATGACGATGCCCCGCGCGGCCCGGTCCAGCGCCCCGGCGACGTGGTCGGCGACGGCGATGGCGAGGGTGGGGCGGGTGGACTCGCGCCCCTCGATGCCGACCTCGCTGAGGGCGATCACGACGGCCCGCAGGACCTCCTCGCCGATGAGCGCGAGGACCTCGGCCAGATGGTCGGGGTCGCGGCCGTCGGCGGGGACGAAGACGCGCACGATGAGCTCGGGGTCGATGCGCTGGCCCTGGCGGCAGTTGAAGCCGATGCCGCGCCCGGTGAGGATGACCTCCTGGCCCTGCTCGTCACGCGCGAGGACCACGTTGTTGTTGAGGACACGCAGCGCCTTCACCGCCTGCCCTCCTTCCTGTCCGGGTCCGATTTCTTCCAATGATCGCGCATTGTCCGCGGCCCGGGCCCCATGCTCTCCCGATGCTCTCCGGGTGCTCTCCCGGTGCTCTCCCGGCCCGGTCCGGCGCGCGCCCACGTCCCCGTACGGGTCGCGGGCGCGCGCCGGATCAGTGGCGGGTCGTCACCGCCGTACGGTCACCACGGGGGCGCCGATGGCGACGTCCTGCCCGGTGTGCGGCTCGACCGAGGCGAGGTCCGCGGTGTTGGTGACGGTCATGAGGGTGACGGTCGGGTGCCCGGCGGCGCGCACGGCGTCGAGGTCGACCTCGACCAGGAGGTCCCCGGCGGAGACCTGCTGTCCGGACTTGACGCGCACGTCGAAGCCCTCGCCGTTCATCCGCACCGTGTCGATGCCGATGTGGATGAGCACCTCGACGCCGTCCGCGGTGCGGATGCCGAAGGCGTGCCCGGTGCTGACGACGGTGACCAGCTCTCCGTCGACCGGGGCGACGACGTGGCCGTCGGCGGGCTCGATGCCCACGCCCTCGCCGAGCGCGCGGGAGGCGAAGACCGGGTCCCCGACCTCGTCGAGGCCGACCACCCGGCCCGCGACCGGCGCGGCGAGCGTGAGACCCGCCCCGGCGGCCGCGGGAGCACCGGCCGGGGAGGCGGGAGCACCGGCGGTGGAAGCGGAGCCGGCGGAAGCGGAGGCGGAGCCGGCGGTGGCCGTGGCGGCGGCCGCAGTGGCTCCGACGCCGACGAGCTCGCGGTCATCGGCCGCCACGACGGCCTCACCGCGGGCCGCGGCCTCGGCGGCGTCGCGCTCGGCGTTGGCCTGGACGCGCTCCTGCGGGGTGCGGAAGTCGGAGAAGTACACGAGCGCCATCGACACGAAGAAGGACGCCGTGATCGCGATGCCGTAGGTGCCCATCGGGGAGAAGACCGGGATGGTCAGCAGGGAGGTGAAGGCGAAGGCCTTGGTGTCCACGCCGCCCAGGACGCCCACGATCACGCCGCCGACGAGGCAGCCGACGAGCATGCGCGGGTAGATCCGCTTGAAGCGCAGGTGGATGCCGTACAGCGAGGGCTCGGAGATGCCGCCGAGCAGGCCCGCGGCCAGGGCTCCGACGGAGGTCTGGCGCATCTCCTTCTCCCGGTGGCGGATCGAGAGCAGCAGCACACCGGCGGTCGCGCCGAAGCAGGCGAAGTTCCAGGCGCCCATGGGGCCCTGGATGAAGTCGTAGCCGAGGGTGTTGATGTTCACCAGCATCAGCGCGTTCAGCGGCCAGTGCAGACCCAGCGGGACCAGGAACGGGTACAGCAGCGGAATCATGATCGCGAAGACGATCGGGGCGTTGCCGTTCAGCCACGACAGGCCCGAACCGAGGCCGTTGCCCGCCCAGACGCCCATCGGGCCGATGAGGAAGGCGGTGATCGGGATCATGATCAGCATGCTGAAGAACGGTACGAAGACCAGGTGCACGGTCTCCGGGAAGATGCGCTGCAGGCCCTTGTAGACCAGGGCGAGCACGGCGACCATCAGCAGCGGCACGAAGACCTGGCCGCCGTAGTCGTTCAGCTGCATCGGCAGCCCGAAGACGTGCGCGACGCACTCCTGGGTGCCCAGCGTCCCGTTGGTGGTGCAGGTGATGCCGGGGATCCCGGACTTCGGGTCGAGCATGCCCGTGAAGTTCGGGGTCATCACCGCGGCCATCACCGCGGCGCCCACCCAGGGGTCGATCTTCAGCTTCTTGGCGGCGTTGTAGGCGACCATGATCGGCAGGAAGTACAGCACCGAGCGCCACATCGCGTCGACGAACACCCAGGTGGCGGACTTGTCCGCGGCGCGGAAGTCGACCACGCCGAGGGCGTCGAGCACGGAGGCGATCGCGATGATCAGCGAGGAGCCCAGCAGCACGCCCATGAGCGGGCGGAACGAGTCGGAGAGGTACTCGAAGAAGTTGTCGACCCAGGCGTAGCGGCCGCGGCCCTTGGACCGGACCGCGGCCTTCACGTCCGCGTCGGACTGCGGGCGGGGGGTGCCGCCACCGCTCATCGACGGCAGGTTCATGATCTCGGAGTAGACGCGTGCGACGGCTCCGCCGATCACGATCTGGAGGCGGTCACCGGACTGCGGGACGGTGGCCATGACGCCGTCGAGGGCGTCGAGCGCGGCCTGGTCGACCTTCTCCCCGTCGTGGAGCTGGAAGCGCAGCCGCGTCGCGCAGTGCGTGAGGCTCTCGATGTTCCCGGGTCCGCCGACGCCTCGGAGGATCTGCTCCGCCAGCGCGCCGGGCCCTGCTGTGGGTGTGTTCATGATGCGTCCTTGCATCCCTGGGCTGTTGCCGTCCTGCATCGGTCGCGACCTCTCACACCAGGATCCGGGCAACAAAAAAGGCCCGGGTCGCGCCAACGGCGCCACCCAGGCCTTGCCTCCCCTCAAGCGGTGCACCGCCGTGGCATCGCGCGTGGCGACGACGGTGGTGACCTCGGGGAGTAACAATCCTGTGATCGAGATCGATCAGAACTCACCTTACACCGACCACACAACGACCGGCCGGTGGTCGCGGACGGCAGCGGGGAGACCTCCGTCACGGGGGCCCGTGAGGTCAGGAGGGGGCCGGCGCCCCGGGGGCGGACGCCTCCCGGCAGGCACCGCAGTAGTGGGTGGCCGCCACCCCCTTGGCGCGGGTGCGGTCCACGGCGACCCGCGCCCGCGCGGCGGTCCGGTTCGCGTCCCGGATGACCCAGATGGTGACGGCCAGGATCAGCACCCCGACGAGGACCCCGACCGCCGTGAGCCACGGCCAGCCCTTCTCCTCGGCGTAGTACTTGCCCGCGGCCCCGGCCCCGAAGGCGAACACGGCCCCCTCGGCGAAGTGCGTGCACCCGCTGGTCTCCAGCGCCCTGCCGATCAGCACGGTGGTCGGCGCCCCGCAATGGGGACACGGCACCGCCTCCACGGGCTTCCCGAGCCCGAGAGGGTCGTGCTCCGCCTGGTCACCGCCCGCTTTGCCGCTGCCCGCCCGGCCGCCGCCCGCTCTTTCGCCGACCGCCCGGTCGCCGCCCGCCCCGTCGCTGCCCGCCCCGTTCGCCATGGCCCCATGATGACCTTCACCCACGTGCACACGTCAACCGACCACTGTCCGGAGTCCGGGGGCCGGGCCCCGCCCGGAGCTCCCCGCCTCACAGGCAGGCCCACACCGTCTTCCCCGGCCCGCCCGACTCCCGCGGCCCGACGCCCCACTCCCGCGCCACGGCCGCTACGAGCACCAGCCCGCGCCCGCCCTCCGCCGACCAGGGGTCCACGGCGGCCGCCGCCTCCGGTGGCTCCCGGTCACCCCGGGCATCACTCACCTCGACCCGGACCCGCAGCCCGTCGTAGCCGAGCCGCATCTCGAAGTCCCGCCCGGGCACCCGCCCGTGCAGCACGGCGTTCGCGGCCAGCTCCCCGACCACCAGCTCCACGTCCTCGGCCAGCGCACAGCCGTACGGAATCCCCCAGGCGGCCAGCTGCACCCCGGCGAGGCGCCGGGCGAGCCGGGCCCCGCGCGGGGTGGCGGAGAGGAGCTGCCGGAACTCGACGGGTGCCATGTCACTCAATTCGGTCGTCACCTCACCGAGCGTGTCCGGTCCGCCGTACGCTTTCCAGGAACGGCGGCGCTACGGCGAAACCCCGTAGGGCCGGTGGCAGTTGCGTGTACGGCCTGTACGGGTGAGGGCGGTTCAGCGTATGAACGACCTGTCGGAGCGCGAGGAGGAGCCGGAGCGGCCCGTGGAGGTCGACGGCACCGCGTACCTCTTCAAGGCACTCGGCAAAATCATCAAGGTGCTACGGGAACGGGCGGGCCTCCAACAGAAGGAGCTCGCGGCGCTCGTGCACGTGGGAGAGGACCTGGTGTCCTCCATCGAGCGGGGCGTACGGACGCCACAGCCGGACTTCCTGGAGAACGTGGACCGAGCCCTGGGCGCGGGCGGGCTGCTGATCGCGGCGGTCCCGGAGGTGAGGGAGGCGCTTAAGCGGGCGCGGACGCGGCATCCGGATTGGTTCCGTGACTACGCGAAGGCGGAGGCCGCCTCCAATGCCGTCCACGACTACAGCTACCAGGGCGTGATGGGGCTCCTGCAGACGGAGGCGCATGCGCGGGCTGTCTTCGAGAAGCGCCGCCCGTTGTTCGACGAAGCGACGATCGAGAAGCGAGTAGCCGACCGGATGGCCCGCCAGCAGATCTTCGAGCGATGGCCGTCCCCCACCTTCAGCTTCGTCCTCGACGAGAGCCTGTTGATGCGCCCGGTGGGCGGCACCGCCGTCCACCGGGGCCAGCTGCGCCGCTTCCTGGAGATCGGGCGCCTGCGCACGGTGGAGCTGCAGGTAATGCCGTTCAGCACAGGTGAACACGCAGCGATGGAAGGCTCGTTCAGCCTCCTTCACCCCAAGGGTCGCCAGCAGGTCGCCTACACCGAGACCTACAACCACCCCAACCTGATCACCGATCCCGAGCGAGTACGGATCTACGCCGAGCGCTATGGGATCATCCGGGCACAGGCGCTCACGCCGGACGAGTCCCTGACCCTGATCGAGAAGATGCTGGGAGAAGAGCGATGAACACCATGGACCTGGCCTGGTTCAAGAGCAGCTACAGCGGCGGCGAGGGTGGCCAGTGCCTCGAAGTCGCCTTCGACTGGCGCAAGTCGAGCTACAGCAGTGGCGAGGGCGGTAACTGCGTCGAGGTGGCCAGCTGTGCCGACTCCGTCCACATCCGGGACTCCAAGGTCCCGGCCGGACCTCAGCTGGCGGTGGCTCCGACCGCCTGGGCCGCGTTCCTCGGCGGGGTCACGGAGGCATAGGACCAGGGGGCCACTGGGCGTGGCCCCCTCTCCTTCCGCTTACGCGTCAGCAGTCAGCCTCCGAGCAGCGCCTTGATGGCGCTGATCACCGGAACTCCCGCTTCTCCGATCAGCGTCGCAATTCCGGAGAACGTCCGGAGGATTTTCTTGAATCTCTCCTCGGAGGGATTCTCATGGATCTCTTCGATCGCGGCGTCGACTTCCGCCCGGTCGCTGTCGTCCAGGTGCTGCCTCATCGCCTGGACTTCTTCGAGCAGCTTTTCGACGGCCGATGCTTCCGGCGCCGTTCCGCCGACGTATTTGCCGCCGGCCACGATGTCCCCGGTGCCGGTGTGCGAGGCCTTGCCGATGGCGCCGGCGCCGTGCACGGTGTAGTGCTCGCCGCCGGTCATCGGCCGCCTCCCCTGATGTCTCCGGTGCCGCTGTGCTGGGCGATGCCGATGGCCCCGGGTCCGTACACCTTGACGACCTGGTCTCCCATCACCGCTTCCTTGATGTTGATGGTCACCGGGGCGGAGTCGGGCTTGCCGATGGCCTTGGTGATCTCGTAGACGAGGTTCTGGATCTCCGCCTGGTCCAGGGACCACACCGCATCGCGCTGGGTGCCCGAGGTGTTGAGGACCAGGCCGTACACCGGGGGCCTGCTGATGAGCTGGACGAGCTGCCAGACCAGCAGGCCGAAAACGACGACCGCGATGAACCCGGCGACGTTCCCGAAGATGGCCGCCGCGATGGCTCCTACGACGATGCAGAGCAGGGCCCGGCGGATGAACTGTTTCCAGGCCGCACCCTTGTTGACCTCCAATACGCGCTGTCCGACGTGGGAGATGTTGCGCAGCGGATAGGCCTCACCTTCGACCCACACCACACCTTCTTGCACCCGGACTTGAACTGTCGAAATTCCGTCCGCCATTTCGCGCCCCCCTGGCTCTTTTTGGCGTTGACGGCTCGAAGTGTAGGGCGGGTCAGACCGGTCACGTAGGGATTGGACCATTTCGACGTAGTCATGATCCGCTACAGATTCCGCTTGACAGCAGGGGGCTGCGGAATCTGTGCCTCCGGGTGGGGTCGGGGGTGGGCGGGTGCTGCGGGTTGGGCGGTGACTTCGACAAGGTCCGGGGGGAGCCCGGCAGTCCAGTGTCCTTTCGGTGCGGGCCGGTCCCTCAAGGGCGCTCCCTACGGTCGCGTCGCTACGCGATGGCCTTCGGCCACCCTTGACCGACCGACCCACCCCGAAACGCCACAAGACTCCCGGGATCCCCCCGAGGAACGGCCGGGAGGGACGGATACGGAGGAGCGGCCGCATCAGGGATGCCCATCCCCCCTCCGGCCAGCGCGACGATCCGCACCCGTCACCGGTCAGCACCGCCCAGCCGGACGGAATAGACGCCCGGGACAGTCAGAACATCCAGGCAGGGGCGGTCGGACACCCTTCCCGAGACTTCGCACGGCCAACCCGACCGTAAGGACGACGAGAAGCCCCATCCGGGCCGGTGGGCGCATCAGATCGCTACACAGTCCCACTCGGCTAAGCGACTACCGACCGTCCGTGGCCGAGGAATCGAAACGATCAGTTCCCGGAGCGTGAGGACGAAGGATCGAACACCGAGGACGAAGAGTCGAATGCTGAGGACGAAGGGTTCGATGCTGAGAAGCACCAGTCGCACGCTGAGGACGAAGGGATCGTCCTGAGGGCTGACGGATCGTCGCCAGACAACCACAAGCCCATCCGGGCCGTGGGCGGCTTATGTCCAGCCACAGACGGTCGTTAGTCGCTAAGCCGAGTGGGACTGTGTAGCGATCTGGTGCGCCCACCGACCCTGCGAAGGGGTGGTGGTCGTCCTTACAGTCCGGTTGGCCGTGTCGAAGTCTCGGGAAGGGTGTCCGACCGCCCGGTCCTGGATGTTCCGACCGTCCCGGGCAGCCGTACCCTCCAGCTGGCCGCTCCTGACCGCTCGACGGTCCGGATCGCACTGGCCGGAGGGGGCATGGACATCCCTGATCCGGCCGCTCCTCCCCATCCGTCCCTCCCGGCCGTTCCCCGGGGGGAACCCGGAAGTCTTGTGGCATTTCGGGGTGGGTCGGTCGGTCAAGGGTGGCCGAAGGCCATCGCGAAGCGACGCGACGACGAAGGAGGAGCGCCCTTGACGGACCGGCCCGCACCGAAAGGACACTGGACTGCCGGGCTCCCACCGGACCCTGTCAACGCCCCGCCCAACCCGCAGCACCCGCCCACCCCCGACCCCACCCCACCCCCTACCCGTACAACTCCTCGATCTCCGCCGCGTACCGCTCCGCCACTGCTCTGCGGCGGAGTTTCAGGGTGGGGGTGAGGGTGCCCGCGTCCACCGTGAACTCCTCGGACAGGATGTGGAAGGCGCGGACGCGGGCCGGGCGGGAGACCGTGGCGTTGGCCGCCGTGACCGCCTCCTCCACGAGGGCCCGTACCGCCGGGTGGGCGCCGGGGCGGGCGGGGTCCAGGTCGATCGACTCCCGCGCGGCCCAGGCCGTGATCTCCTCCGCGTCCAGGGTGATCAGGGCGACCGGGTGGGGGCGGCGGTCGCCGATCATGACCGCGCGGGAGACCCAGCGGGAGCGCTGGACGGCGAACTCCAGCTCGGTGGGGGTGATGTTCTTGCCCGCCGAGGTGATGATCAGTTCTTTCTTGCGGCCCGTGATGGAGAGGTAGCCGTCGGCGTCGAGCTCGCCCAGGTCGCCCGTGTGGAGCCAGCCCCCGGCGTCCAGGGTCTCCGCCGTCGCGGTGTCGTTGCCGTGGTACCCCGGGAAGATCATCGGGCCCCGGGCCAGGACCTCGCCGTCCTGCGCGATGCGGACCTCGCACCCCGCGATCGGGCGGCCCACCGTGCCGTAGCGGATCCCGGCCGGGTGGTTGAGGCTGATGACCCCGCCCGACTCCGTCATGCCGTAGCCCTCGAACACCGGGATCCCGCAGGCCCGTAGGAAGTCGAGCGTCGCCGGGGCGATCGGCGCACCGCCCGTCAGCGCCCACTGCAGGCGACCCCCGAAGGCGCCCCTGACCAGGGAGTACAGGGACTTCTCGGCCGCCTCGTACGCCTCGCGGGACTCCTCCGGCAGACGGCCCTCCGCGGCCAGCAGGCCCAGCCGGACCGCCTCGCCGAAGCGGGCGGCCCCGCCCTCCTGGGACTCCGCGAGGGAAAGGACCACGGAGTGGAGCTTCTCGAACAGGCGGGGTACGGAGGGCAGGTGCGTGGGCCTCGCCTCGGCGAGCTCGCCGATGACGTCCTCGATCCGGCCACCGAAGTAGCAGAGCTCCCCGCCCTCCAGGAGGGTGGTGAACTGGATCAGCTGGGCCAGGAGGTGGGCCAGCGGGAGGTAGAGGTACGTGGAGTCGCCCGGGCCGCCCTTGATCAGCGGGAGCGTCGCGTCCTGGATCGCGCCCAGGTTGCCGTGCGTGAGGCGGCAGCCCTTGGGGAGGCCCGTGGTGCCCGAGGTGTACACGATGGAGGCGTCGGCCGCCGGCTCCACCGCGGCCGCCCGGGCCAGGAGTTCGGCCTCCGGAGCGGCCCCGGGAAGGGACCGCAGCTCGTCCATGGCCACCACCGCGCGCAGCGCCGGCAGCTCCCCCTTGCCCCGCAGCGCCTCCACCCGCGCGGCCTGTGCCGCGTCGTCGCAGACGGCCACCACCGCCGCGGAGTCCGACAGCACCCAGGCGAGCTCCTCCTCCCCCGCCGTCGGGTACACGGGCACGAGGACGGCCCCCGCCGCCAGGACCCCGAAGTGGGTGTACGTCCACTCCGGGCGGGTCTCCGCGAGCAGCGCGACCCGGTCTCCGGCGGCGACCCCCAGGCCGAGCAGGGCGCACCCGGACTGCCTTACGCGGGCGCGCAGTTCCGCGTAGGAGACGGTGGACCAGGTGCCGGGGGGTGCTGGTTCCGCCGGTGGCACCGGTGCTGCCTGCGCCTCCGGTGCTGCCTGTGCCGCCTGCGCCGCCGGCCGTGCCTTGTGCCGGAGCGCGGTCTCGGCCGCGTAGCGCTCGCCCGTCCACTCGGTGAACACCGCCAGCGTGCGCGGCCGCCGCTCGGCCCCGTCCGTCGCCGCCCCGCTCACCCCGCTCACCCCGATCGCCCCGCTCGTCGCACCGCCGGTCACGTCGCTCGCCGCATCACTGGTCGCGTCGGTCATCGGGCTCGCCTCCCCCTCGGGTCGTACCGATGACGCTAGGCACCCCGGAGGCGTCCGCGGCATGACCGGAAGCGTCACCCCCGCTGACCCCAGCGCTCAATGCGGCTACCGTCAGAGCCATGGGGAGGCGGACGGTCACCGTGCACCACGTGCGCGCCGTGCTCGCGGGGGCTCGCGGCAGCGGTGTCGACACCGTGCCGCTGCTCCAGGAGGCGCAGATTCCGCCGCTGCTGCTGGGCGACGACCGGGCGCGGGTCACGCCCGCACAGTTCGCGCGGCTGTTCCGGGCGCTGTACCGGGTCACGCAGGACGAGTTCCTGGGCCTGTCCACCGCCCCCAGCCGCCCCGGGACCTTCGCGATGATGTGCTACGCCGCCCTGAGCTGCCGGGACCTCGGCGCGGCGGTGGAGCGGTCCGCGAACTTCTACGGGCTGTTCCCCGGCGGGCCGGAGCTGGCGCTCGAAGTCGAGGGCGGGCAGGCGAGGTTCACGGTGCGCAACGATTTCGCGCGGGACGAGGAACGCTTCCTCACGGAGTGCGTGCTCGCCATCTGGCACCGGCTGAGCAGCTGGCTGATCGGTCGGCGCATCCCGCTCGCGTACGCCTCCTTCGCGTATCCGGCGCCGCCGCACGAGGAGGAGTACGAGATCCTCTTCGGCTGCCCGGTCCGTTTCGGGGAGGCGCGCACGGGCGCGGCCGTCGCCTTCGACGCGCACTGGCTGACCGCGCCGCTGGTGCGCGACGAGGCCGCGCTGGACGCGATGCTGCGGCGGGCCCCCTTCGACCTGCTGTCCCGCCCGGCGTACGGGACCACGGTCGCGGAGCAGGTCCGCCGGAGCCTGACGCAGGCGCTGCGGAGTTCGCCGCGGCTGCCGGAGCTCGGGGAGGTGGCGGGGCGGCTCGCGGTGTCGCCCGCGACGCTGCGGCGGCGGTTGCAGCAGGAGGGCACGTCCTTCCAGCAGCTGAAGGACCACGTGCGGCGGGACGCGGCGATCGCGGGGCTGGCGGAGAGCCGCGAACCGATCGCGGAGCTGGCGGCCCGGCTCGGCTTCTCGGAGGACACGGCCTTCCACCGGGCCTTCCGCCGCTGGACGGGCACGACTCCGGGGGCGTACCGCATCGCGTCGGGGGGCTAGGCCGGGGCCGCTCCCGGGCCCCGCGCCCCGTGCCCCCGCGCGGCATCGGTCTGCGCAGGGGCCGGGGCAGCGGCCGGGGCCGGGGGCGGGGCCTCAGGGAGGCCGGGTCAGCCGGTGCCGCCGATCAGCGCAGGATCGCGTTCACCGCCGCGAGGGCGTCACCACCGCGGTGGGCGCACCCGAGGTCTCCGCGCCCATGACGTAGAGGTCCGGCCGGGACGCCTGCTGCACACCGCGCCTCGCCCTCGTGGCAATCGGGTGAATGAGGCGCCGGGTCAGGAAAGGTGAGCTGCGCGGTCAGCGACCTTCCTACCGGTCGGTCACTACGGTCTCCTCACCTACCCCCACCGGACCCATTGGGAGAGCCGCCCCATGCGCATCCGAAGCTCAGCCCTCGCCGCCGTGGCCGCCCTGGCGCTGTCGGTCGCCGTACCCGCCACCACCGCCCACGCGGGCGAGGAGGCCGGCCAGGCCCCCCGCCCGGGCGACATCGTCAGCAGCGAGCCGTCCGCGTTCCACCCGCTGCCCCTCCAGCCCACCAACACCAGGGCCTGGAAGATCCACTACAACTCGACGACCGCCGACGGCGCCTCGAACGTCGTCTCCGGCACCGTCATCGTCCCGCAGGACGGCCGCACCGGCCCGCGCCCCCTCGTCACCTACGCCGTCGGCACCGTCGGCATGGGCGACTCCTGCGCGCCGAGCAACAACCTCCCGTACGGCACCGCCCTGGAGGCCAACCTCATCCAGCAGCTCACCCTGCGCGGCTGGGCCGTCGTGGTCACCGACTACGAGGGCCTCGGCACCCCGGGCGTCCACACGTACACCGTCGGCCCCTCCGCCGGCCACGCCGTCCTAGACGCCGCCCGCGCCGCGACCCGCCTCCCCGGGACGGGGCTGTCCGCCAGTACGCCGGTCGGCATCATGGGGTACTCCCAGGGCGGCCAGGCCAGCAGCTGGGCGGCCGAGCTGCAGGGCTCGTACGCACCGGAGCTGAAGGTCAAGGGCACCGCGACGGGCGGTGTCCCGGCCGACCTGATGAAGGTGGCCGACTTCAACAACGGCTCCTACGGCTCCGGCCTCATCTTCATGGCCGCCGCCGGCCAGGACGCGGCCTTCCCGGAGCTGAAGCTCGACTCCTACCTCAACGCGGCCGGGAAGGTCCTGGTGGACGGCATGAAGGAGAACTGCGTGGCCATCGACTCCATCGCCGGCTCCTTCAAGCGGGTCTCCGACCTGACCACCCGCAACCCGCTCGCGCAGCCGGACTGGCAGGCCCGGCTGAACCAGAGCAGGCTCGGGGGCACCGCCCCGGCCGCGCCCGTGTACCAGTACCACGCGCTCGGCGACGAGCTCATCCCGTACGCCGTCGGGCGCCGGCTGCGCTCCGAGTGGTGCGCGAAGGGCGCGAACGTCGAGTTCGACACCATCCTGGTCGGCGAGCACGTCAGCGGCGTGATCACCCACTCCCTGGAGGCCGGGAACTGGCTCGCGGACCGCTTCGCGGACCGCTCCACCCACCCCAACTGCTGACCGCCCGGCGGCCACCGCTCCGCACCGGCCGGTCCTCCGGCTACTTGCCGGCCAGCCCGAGGTTGAGGCCGGTGCGGAGGTCCGGGAAGCCCTGGGCCAGGACGGCCGCCGAGTCCAGGCACGACTGGCGGTCGGCGGCATCCGCCGGGTTCTTCGGGCAGCCCAGCTCCTGATACCTGGCGGCGGCCTTCTGGATCTTCTGCGCCGCCGACCTCAGCGTGGCGAAGCCTTCGTGGCCGCCGATCTGGGCCAGGGAGAACGCCGCGTCGTCGTTCGTCGCCTTCGCCGCGGCGTCGCAGTCCTGCGTGAACATCTTGGCGGAGCCCGTCGAGCACGGCGATGTGACACCGGAGCCGAACCGGGCCTCGTGCGCGGTCAGCCGCGTCTCCACGGCGGACTTGACCTTCTCGGCCGTGGCCGCCTTCTCGGACACCGGGTCCGCGTACGAGGACGAGGACGAGGACGCGGACGGGTCTGCGGACGCACCCGCCGAGGGATCCGCGTCCGCGACCACTGCGCCGCCACCGCCACCACCGTCAGCAGCGTCGCCGTCGCCACCGTCAGCGCCGCCGCAGGCGGACAGCAGTGCGACTGCTGCCGTGACGCCGCAGGTCATCAACCAAAGCCGTTTCCGGTTCACGCGTTCTTCTCCCCCGCCCTCGGACATCGAGCGCGTCACCCTAACCCCGGGCCGGTCAGGACTCCTCGGCGGGGCAGGAGCGCGTGCCGGACGGCAGCCGGCCGTCGATCAGGAAGTGGTTGACGTACTGCTGCACGCAGGCCGAGGACGTGTACCCGGTGTGCCCGTCGCCCTTGTGGTCCAGGACCACGGCGTTCCCGAGCCGCTGGGCCGTCTCCTCCGTCCACTCGTACGGGGTGGCCGGGTCCCCGCGCGTACCGACGAGGAGGATGCGCGGGATGCCGGCCGGATGGTCGATCTTCCGGATGGCGTCCGTGCCGGCGGGGCGCCCGTAGCAGGACAGCACCGTCATCAGCTGGCGCGGCCCGAAGACGGGCGAGGCGGCGAGGAAGATCGGCTGGAGCTCCTCCAGCTCCCGCGCGATGGCGGCCGGGGAGGCCTTGGCGTCCCCGCGGTCCGGGTCGTCGGCACAGTTCACGGCGACGAGGGCGGCGGACGCGTTGTCGGCGGGCACGGGCTTGCCGCCGCCGCCGGAGGGCGGGGGCGGCTCGGTCGGCCCGCCGAGCTGCATCAGCCCCACCGGATCCCGGCGCTGTTCCACCAGCGCCAGCGCGCCCGCGAGTTGGGGCCACATCCTCGGCGAGTACAGGGCGGCCCCGATGGCCTCGACCGCGTCCTGCCCGGTGAAGCGCAAGCCGCCCTCGCCGTGCAGGGGGTCGGCGTCGAGGCGGGCGACGAGGGCCTGGACCTTCTCCTTGGCGGTACGCGTATTGGTTCCGTAGACGCACCCCTGGCGGCGGGCGCACCAGACGAGGAAGTCGTCCAGCGCCCGCTGCTGGCCGGCCGCCGAGACCAGCGCCTGCTCGGTGAGCGGCTCGGAGAGGGTGTCGACCCCGTCGAGGGCCATCCGGCCGGTGCTGTGCGGGAAGAGCGACGCGTAGACCGCGCCGAGGCGCGTCCCGTAGGAGAAGCCGAGGTAGTCGAGCTTCTTCTCCCCGAGGGCCTGCCGCAGCAGGTCCAGGTCCCGGGCGACGCTGACGGTACCGACGTACGGGAGGACCGGGCCGGAGTCGCGCGCGCAGCGCTCGGCGACGGCGCGCAGGGCGGCGAGCTCGGCGGCGGGCCCGTCGGCGGCCCCGGAGCCCGCCTCCTCGCCCGCCTGCGAATCCCCGCCGCAGCTGATGGGCTCGCTCCGCCCGACCCCCCGGGGGTCGAAGGCGACGAGGTCGTACCGCTTGCCCAGCTCCGCGAACCCGTTGGGATCGGCGGCGAGGGTGGATGTCCCGGGCGCCCCGGGCCCCCCGAAGTTCAGCACCAGCGACCCGAGCCGCCGCCCGGGCCCGGTGGCGGGCAGCCTGGCGAGGGCGATCTGGACGGTCCCGCCGCCGTTCCCCCCTCTGGCGTAGTCGAGCGGCACTCGCAGGCTCCCGCACTGCATCCCGGCGGGCACGGGCTTCTCGGGGCACTCCCCCCACCGGATCCGCGGTCCTCCGGTGGCGGCGGGGGCGGGAGCGCCGGGTCGCGAGCCGGCCCCGGTACCCGCGGCAGCGGCGAGCACCCCGGCCCCCAGCGCGACCCCCACCAGCCCCCCGGCTATCCGGGCCCGGGCACGCCGCCCGCGCCCGCGAACACGGACGGCCGGGCAGGGGGACGGAGACGAAGACGGGGAGGGAGACGGAGACGGGCGGGAACGGTGCACTGCACCCTCCTCAGAGGCCCCCCAAATCCGGTCAGCCCACGATAAACCGACCCCACCCACCCCGCCCGGGAAGCCGCCACCCGTTCAGCCCCTTGCCCCGCCGCCCCGCCGGTGCTTCCCGAGCGGAGGTCATGGTCACGAGGCCCCGTACAGCCCCTCGATCTCGCGTTCGTGGTCGCGGGCCACGGCGGCCCGCTTCAGTTTCATGGAGGGGGTCAAGTGGCCGCGTTCCTCCGTGAAGTCGGTCGTCAGGACCGCGAAGCGGCGGATCGATTCCGCGCGGGAGACCAGTCGGTTCGCGTCGTCCACCGCCCGTTGGAGGTCCGCCAGGAGCTCCTCGTCGCGGACCAGGTCCCAGATCGGCATCGCCGTCTTCTTGTGCATCTGCCGCCAGTGCTGGAGCCCCTCCGGTTCCAGGGTGATCAGCGCGGTGACGTAGGGCCGGTTGTCGCCGACCACCATGCACTGGCCGACCAGCGGGTGGGCGCGCAGCCAGTCCTCGAGCGGGGCGGGGGCCACGTTCTTGCCGCCGCTGGTGATGATCAGGTCCTTCTTGCGGCCGGTGATGGTGAGGTAGCCGTCGGCGTCCAGTTCGCCGATGTCCCCCGTGGCCAGCCACTGCCCGGCCGAGCCTGCCGGCGGGCCGTTCCAGTACCCCGCGAACACGTGCGGCCCGGACAGCAGGACCTCGCCGTCGTCCGCGATCCGTACCGCCGTCCCGGGGAGCGGCCAGCCCACGGTGCCCAGCCGGGGCCGCAGCGGCGGGGTGATGGTGGAGGCCGCGGTCGTCTCGGTGAGCCCGTAGCCCTCGAAGACCTCGATGCCCGCGCCCGTGTAGAAGGCGGCCAGGCGCCGCCCGAGCGGGGAGCCGCCGCTGAGGATGTACCGCACGCGCCCGCCCAGCGCCGCCCGGATCCGCCGGTAGACGAGCGGGTCGTACAGCGCCCGGCCCATCCGCAGTGCCAGCCCCGGCCGTTTGCCCTCGGCGAGCTCGCCGAAGCTCCGCGCGATCCTGGCGGCCCGGTCGAAGGAGGAGGCGCGGCCCATCTTCTCGGCGGTGGCCCGCGCGGTGTTGTAGACCTTCTCCAGGACGTACGGGATCGCCAGCAGGAACGTCGGCCGGAAGCCGGCCAGGTCGGCGAGGAGGTCCTCGCTCCTGATGCTCGGCGCGTGCCCGACCTTCACCCGTGCCCGCATGCACCCGACGGCCACCATCCGCCCGAAGACGTGGGAGAGGGGGAGGAAGAGCAGTGTGGAGGCGGGGTCCTTGCTGACCGATTTGAAGACGGGGTGCAGCAGCTCCACCGAATTGTCCACCTCGGCGAAGAAGTTGGCGTGCGTCAGCACGCACCCCTTGGGCCGGCCGGTGGTCCCGGAGGTGTAGATCAGGGTCGCCACCGACTCCGGCGAACACCCCGCCCGCCGGTCGCGCACGACCTCGTCGGGCACGTGCTCCCCCGCCTTGACCAGCCGGGCCACGGCCCCCGTGTCGAACTCCCAGAGGTGGCGCATCCAGGGCAGGTTGGCCCGCTCCGTACTGATGATCCGCGCCTGCGCGGTGTCCTCGACGGCGCAGGCGACGGCTCCCGAGTCCTGGATGATCCAGCGCGCCTGGATCGCGGAGGAGGTGGGGTAGATCGGTACGGTGACCAGCCCGGCCGCCCAGCCCGCGAAGTCCAGCAGCGTCCACTCGTACGTGGTCCTCGCCATGATGGCCATCCGGTCGCCGGGCCGCAGCCCCTCGGCGATCAGGCCCTTGGCGACGGCGAGCACTTCCGCGGCGAACTCGGCCGCCGTCACGTCCCGCCAGGTCCCGTCCCGCTCCTTGCGGGCGAGCACGGCCTCGCCCGGGGCCTCGCGGGCGTTGTCGAAGGGGATGTCCCCGAGGGAGCCGTACTGCGGAGGTGCCACCAGGGCGGGTACCCAGACCTCGCGCACCCGCCCGTCGATCAGGGTCTTGACGGGCTCGACGGGTTCGGCGACCCTCACCAGGCTCGATTCGGCTGTCACGCGTGCCCTCCTCGGTCACCGGGTTACCGGGCTAATGGGCCATTGGGTTACCGCCGGTAATCTACTTAGCGGTAACCACACCTGAACAGCCCCGCGACCGCTTTTTCACCGATGCTCCACGCCATGCCGCCCACACCCCCACCTCGCACCCACGGGCCGGTCACGGGCGCCCCGCGACCCGCCGGGGGCGGAGGGGCGGTCCCGGCGGCGGTGACCCGGCCGGGGGCACACCGCCGGGCCCCGGGCATCAAGGGGCGGACGGACAGTCCCGGCAGCGGCCCGGAGCGGGGGCGCGGAAGGCGCGGTCGCAGCCGTCGCAGTTCTGGAGCGGATCCGGCGGTCTGACGGCCCGTACGGGTGGTGGCGCCGGGAGTTCGGGCGGAGCCCAGGCCTTGAGCCGGTAGGCGATGAGACCGGCGGGGTGCCGCAGGTCACTGGGCAGCTCCGAGGACAGTACGAGGCGTACGGCTTCCGGCTCCGCCCCCCGCTCCAGCCACTCGGCGACCCCGGGCGCCAGCTGCCGCACGTCGCGCTCCGCGAGCAGCAGCCGGGGATCGTCCCCGCGCAGCCGCGCGAGCAACTCCTCGGCCTGCCGCAGCGATGCCTCCGGCGGCTGTACGGGGCCCGGCGCGGCCGCAGGCTCCGACCCCGACTCGGCAGCCACCTCGGCCCCCGGGCCCGGGTCCTGGGGCGGCGGGGGTGGGGGCGCAGCCGCCGGCTCCGGGTCGGGCCCGGACTCCGGGTCGGGCTCGGGCTCAGGCTCGGGCTCCGGGTCGGGCCCCCATGGGGGCGCCGGCTCGGGCATCGCACCCGGGTCGGGCACGGGCGGGGGCTCGGGCGCAGCCACCCGCTCCGGTTCCGCGCCCGGTCCCGGTTCCAGCTGGGCCGGGGCCACGGGCTCCGGCTCGGCGACCGGCTCCAGGGGCGGGCCGCCGCGCGCGGAGGGGCGGTTGAAGGACACCGTTCGGGTGATCACCCGTCCGTCCGGCAGCCGGACCCGGCTGCGCTCCAGGTACCCGTGTGCCTCCAACTCCCGCAGGGCGCCCGAGATCCGCGTCTCCCCCTCCCGGAACCGCTCCGTCAGCCGCTTGATGCCAATGCGCGCACCGGTGGGCAGGGATTGGATGTAGGCGGCGAGACCGATCGCAACCAGCGACAACGAGCGGTGCTGCACGAGGTGGTTGCCGATCACGGTGTAGTGGGCGGCGTGCCGGACCTTGACGTGGACGACACCGGATTGAGCGGTCCCGGCGTGAACACGGGACGAGGCGCGCGAGGGAGCGCTAAGGTTCTGGAGAGCCATAGGGAAGGGTTGGACTTCCTGATCTGGTCAGGCCCTCGATCGGGATTGCCGTCCCGGCGGGGGCCGTCTCATGTCTGGTGTTGTGTGGGGCGAGCATATGCCCGGCAACCATCCCAAAATCCAGCCCAGTTGGCGCAGTTCACCCATGCGAGTGATGGCGGACGCCTGGGGAGCCGGAGGGGTGGGGTTGGTTGGATTTACCTCACCGGATTTCAAGGGTTTGACGTCCGGCGCCACCGGATCCCGGTCCCCCGCGACCCGGTTCGCAGCCCCCAACAGGCCCTCGCGTCACGTCCAGCTCCGCCCACACCACCTTGCACGGCGGCAACCCCCGCTCCACCCCCCACCGGTCCGCGATGGCGTCGACCAGCACCAGCCCCCGCCCCGCCTCCGCGCTCCCGCCCGCGTCGCGGATACCCGGGACCCGGTCGCCCCGCGTGTCCACCACCTCGATCCGCAGCACCCCGCCGCCGAGGGCCAGCCCGATCCGGAAGTCCCGGCCGGGAACCCGGCCGTGGGTCACCGCGTTGGCGGCGAGCTCGGCCACGATGAGCGCGGGGCCCTCGCAGGACAGCCCCCAGGACGCGAGCTTCTCGACGGCGAGGCGGCGGGCCTGGCGGGCCCCGAAGGGCGTGGCCGTGAGCCGGGCGGTGAACTGCTCTGCGGAGTCGCTGATTTGCGTATTCACGTAACCGAGCGTGGTGGGGCGTGCGTACCGTGAGAAGCGGAACCTCCCTTGCGTCCGGCTTCTGTCCGGTCGTTGTCCGGTGCTGTCGTGCCTGTCCCGTCCGGGCCCCGGGAACGGAGTGCTGAGGAAATCGGTGCGTTGAAGGTGGGGCACGCATGAGCGTGGACAGTGACGGTACGGAAGACGCCGGCTGGGACGTCGATCCCGAGGACGAACAGGGCGTGGCCGTCCTGGCCGCGCTGGGCCGCCAGCTCAAGGCCTGGCGCGAGGAAGCGGGCATCCGCGCCACGGACCTCGGCACGGAGATCGGCTACGGCGAGGACCTCATCCGCAAGGTCGAAGCGGGCAAACGGATCCCGCGGCCCGAGTACCTGGACAGGGCGGACGAGGCGCTGCGGGCGGGCGGGAAGATCGCCGCGATGAAGGAGGACATGGAACAGGTCCGCTACCCGAAGAAGGTCCGGGACCTGGCGAAGCTGGAGGGTCGGGCGGTCGAGATGTCGGCCTACAGCAACCACAACATCCACGGCCTGTTGCAGACGCACGAATACGCGCGGGCCCTGTTCGAAATGTGGCAGCCGCCGCAGAGCGCGGAGGAGGTCGAACGCGGCGTGGCCGGCCGGATGGCCCGAAGGGCGATCTTCGAACGGTCCCCGGCACCAGCTCTCAGTTTCGTCCAGGAAGAGGTGACCCTTCGACGCCGCATCGGAGGGACAATGGTGCTGCGCGGGCAACTCGAACGCCTGCTGGAGGTGGCCCGGTTGCGGCATGTGACGATTCAGATCATGCCGACCGATCGCGAAGAGCACGCCGGGATGGGCGGGTTGATCCAGGTGCTGAAGTTCTCGGACGGATCGGCAGTGGGGCGCTCAGAAGGCGCCTTCAACGGTCGCCCCGTCTCCGATCCGAAGCGGCTCCGGGTCCTTGAGCAATGTCATGCCATGATCCGGTCCCAGGCTCTCACGCCACGGGAGTCGGTTGCATTCATCGAGCAAGTGCTGGGAGAGACATGATCCGCAAGCCCGAGCTGGAGTGGTTCAAGAGCAGCTACAGCGACAGCGGCGACATCAACGACTGCGTCGAGGTGGCAAACACCCCCGCCACGATCCACGTCCGCGACTCCAAGGACCTCCACCAGCCCCATCTCGCCTTCGCGCCCCGCGCCTGGGCCGGGTTCCTCGCGCACGCCGCCACCGGCTGAGCGAACCGAAGGGGGACCTTCCGCGGCTTCGTTCCTAGACTCCGCGCATGGACATGGTCACCTGTACGCACTGCTCCGCCACCGGCCTCGAGAAGGGCCTGCTGGACGACATCACCAGCGCCAGTGGCTTCACCCGGTGGGTCGAGGGCGAGCTCCGCACGGGCGCCTTCGGCCGGTTCATCAAGGGCAAGAAGCGCTACCGCGTCGAGGCCGCCCGCTGCCCCCGCTGCGGGCACCTCGAACTGTTCGCCAACCAGCCCAGCGGCTGACCCCGAGGCCGTAGCTTCCGGCAGCTACTGGATGCTCTTGAGGTGCGGATGTCCCGGGTCCGCTGGGCAGGCGAACACGTTCAGCTTGCCCCAGCGGCCCACCTGGACCTCGGTGGGCTCCCAGCTCCCGCCGCCGGCCGGGTCCCGTTCCTCCAGCGGCATCCAGCTGCCGCTCGCGCCGTCCCACTCCGAGCTGGCGATGGTCAGCAGAAGTTCCATCGGGGCGGCGCAGGACGGGCAGTCCACGGGGGCGGCGTCGGTCAGGTTCCAGGACGCGTAGCCCCCGGCGCGCCAGCCGGGCGGGATGGACAGGTCGAACTGGTAGGTCGGCCAGTCCCATTCCTCCACGCCCGCTTCCTCGGCCTCCTCTTCGAGGGCGTCTTCCCTGGCCTCGATCCGGTCGCACAGCTCTTCGGGCAGCAGCCCGGCGAAGGGGTACGTGACCACCTGCTCGGGGTGCAGCACGCACGGCTCGGGTACGTAGCCCTCGGAGCCCACGACCTCCGGCACGGGCGGCTGCGCCAGCACGCTCGCGACCTCCCACGACCGGCGCCAGCGCAGGTCCAGCAGCATGCCGGTCCGCTTCTCGCCGTGCGCGTCGAAGGGGCACCAGAACACCTGGAGCAGATCGCAGTCCTGCGGACCCGCGAGCAGGTCGGGCACGTCCCGGCGGTACAGCTGGGCCACACCGATCATCGGGAGCGGATCCGCCTCCCCGCTCTCCCCCGCCGCCCGGTGCCTGCGCCGGAGCTCCTCCAGCAGCCCCCGCTCCTCCTCCGTGGGGCCGGGGTCCGGGTTCCGGGCCCACGCGGCGGCCAGGAGCTCCCGCTCCCGGTGGATGTCCGCGGGGCGCCGGCCGCGACCGTGGGGGTGCGGATCGGTGCACACCGGCCACGGCTCGTCCGCCGGCCAGAGCATCGGCCCGCCCACGGAGCTCACCGACGCGTCGGGGCTGCCCGGCCGCGGATGCAGCCGGGTGGTCGTGCCGCGGTGAGCGGCGAGCCCGGGGAAGAGCGCCTCGGCGTCGAGCGGGCGCGGTGGCGTGGTCCTCGTCATGGTCCCGAACCCTAAGGCCACGGCCTGCCCGGCCCTCGGCCGGCCGGTCGCCGGGCCCGGGGCCCGGCCCCGACGGCCTGGAGGAAGCGCCCGCCGACGTCTCCGCGGAAGCCCTGCGCTTCGCCCCCTTCACCGAGGGCCAGTTCAAGGATGAGGCTGCGCCGCGAGCGGCGCGGGACCCTGCGGGCACGCCGCAGCCCCCGCCCGGACGGGGGCGGGGGCTGCGGGGTGCGGGTGGCCGGGGGTCAGGCCGTGACGAGGACCTTCTCGGCGGCGGCCTCGGCGGGCGCCTCGGCCGGAGCCGGGGCCGGCTCGTCCAGCGGGGAGGAAGAGGCGGTCGCGTAGGCCACCTTGTCCAGGATTCCCTCGCGGGCCGCGACGATGACCGGGACCAGCGCCTGGCCGGCCACGTTGGTGGCGGTGCGCATCATGTCCAGGATCGGGTCGATCGCCATCAGCAGGCCCACGCCCTCCAGCGGCAGGCCCAGCGTGGACAGGGTCAGGGTCAGCATGACCGTGGCGCCCGTCAGACCGGCCGTGGCGGCCGAGCCGACGACGGAGACGAAGGCGATCAGCAGGTAGTCGGTGATGCCGAGCTGCACGTCGAAGATCTGCGCGATGAAGATCGCGGCGAGCGCCGGGTAGATCGCGGCACAGCCGTCCATCTTGGTCGTCGCGCCGAACGGGACGGCGAAGGAGGCGTACTCCTTCGGGACGCCGAGGCGCTCGGTGACCTTCTGGGTGACCGGCATGGTGCCGACCGAGGAGCGGGATACGAAGGCCAGCTGGATGGCGGGCCAGGCGCCCTTGAAGAACTGCAGCGGGTTGACCTTGGCGACGGTCCACAGCAGCAGCGGGTAGACGCCGAACATCACGAGCGCGGAGCCGACGTACACGTCCGCCGTGAAGGTCGCGTACTTGCCGAGCAGGTCCCAGCCGTACGTGGCGATCGCGGTACCGATCAGGCCGACGGTGCCGAGCGGGGCGAGGCGGATGACCCACCACAGCGCCTTCTGGAGCAGCTCCAGCACGGACTCGGCGAGGTTCAGCACGGGCTGCGCCTTGCTGCCGAGCTGGAGGGCGGCGATACCGGCGACGGCGGCGAGGAAGACGATCTGAAGGACGTTCAGCTCGGTGAACGGCGTGATGATGTCCTTCGGCACGATGCCGGTCAGGAAGTCCAGCCAGGACCCGTGGCGCTTCGGCAGCTTGCCGTCCTGCGGGGTGAGGCCGGTGCCGGAGCCCGGGTTGGTGAGCAGGCCGATGCCGAGGCCGATGGCCACCGCGATCAGCGAGGTGATCATGAACCAGAGCAGCGTGCGCGAGGCGAGCCGCGCGGCGTTGTTCACCTTCCGCAGGTTGGTGATGGACACCAGGATGGCGAAGAAGACGAGCGGGGCGACGGCCAGCTTCAGCAGCTGGACGAAGATGTCGCCTATCTGCTCCAGCGTGGTGCCGAGCCAGCTGATCTCCTGGCTGCGGGAGACCCAGCCGAGCAGGACACCGAGCACGAGGCCGGTGACGATCTGCGCCCAGAAGGGGAAGCGGAACGAGGACTTCTTGGCGGGCGCCTGGGCCGGGGCCTGGGCGGCAGGGGTCTGCGGTGACGCGGACACGGACACTCTCCGGGTGGTTCTGCGGTTTCTGCGGTGGGGTGGTGGTGCGGTGCGGCAGCACCCGGAAAGACGAAGAGCCGGGCGGGCGGGACCGCTGCTGTGCCAGGGCTGGTCGCGGGACTCAGCAACAACAGCAACAGGCCGCGGACACGCGGCGGCAGAGGTCGACGTGCAGGCGCGCCACGAGCGGAACGCTCGTGATCTTCCGGTGCATGCGGTGCACCCGGTGCGCGGCTGTCGTCAACATGTTGAACACGCTAACACTTCTTCTTTGGGAATCTAAAAGGGTCCCTTTGAGATCCCTTGCCCGCGAACCCTTCCCCGAGACCCCCGGAAACGCCGAAAGCCCCGGCGCGGCGGGCGGTGGGCCCGGCGCCGGGGCAATTCGGTGTGTGATGAACCTAACTGACGCGCGAGGCGTCGTCCGCCACGTCCTCCTGGCTGCGGTTCGCGGCGAGCTTCTGCTTCGCACCCGCGACGCGTCCGGAGATGGCCACGGACATCTCGTCGCGCTGCTTGCGCAGCAGGACGAAGGAGAGCGGGGCGGAGATCACGAGGGCGAGCAGCACGATCCAGACGAAGTTGGCGTCGCCCAGGCTCCCCGGCACCCAGCCCAGCCGGACCAGGGCAGCGACGAGGACGAGGCACCCGACGAAGATCCCCAGACGCATCGCGGTGTAGCGGATCGTCGCGCTCGGCTTGAGGGACACGGTGACCCCTGCTCTCTCGTCGTGGTGGTACGTGGTCGTACGTCGGCTCGTGCCCGTCCAGTGAAGCACGCCGGGGCCCGGCTCCGGCCCGCCGGGGTCACGCCCGCCGCGGCTCCGCAGGTCAGTGCGGCGGCAGCAGGAGGGCGGACGTCGCCGCTGTCGTCGCGGTCGTCGCGGTCGTCGCGCACAGGAAAGCCCCGGCCCCCCGTGGAGGGAGCCGGGGCCTCGTCGGCCGGTGTCAGAGGCGCATGGCCTGCGGCGTCTCGCGGAGCCCCGCGTCCGGGCCGGGGTACTCGCGGATGATCTCGTAGCGCGTGTTGCGCTCGACCGGGCGGAAGCCCGCCTCGCGGATCAGCTCCAGCAGGTCCTCGCGGCCCAGCTTGTTCGGGGTGCCGTAGTTGTCCGCGTCATGCGTGATCTTGTACTCGACGACCGAGCCGTCCATGTCGTCCGCGCCGTGCTGGAGCGCCAGCTGCGCGGTCTGCACGCCGTGCATCACCCAGAAGACCTTGACGTGCGGGACGTTGTCGAAGAGGAGGCGCGAGACCGCGAAGGTCTTCAGGGCCTCCGCGCCCGTCGCCATCGTCGTGCGCGCCTGCAGCTTGTTGCGCACCTTGCCGTCCTTCATGTCCACGAAGTCGTGCTGGTAGCGCAGCGGGATGAAGACCTGGAAGCCGCCGGTCTCGTCCTGCAGTTCGCGCAGCCGCAGCACGTGGTCCACGCGGTGGCGCGACTCCTCGATGTGCCCGTAGAGCATCGTGGAAGGGGTCTTGAGGCCCTTCGCGTGCGCCAGGCGGTGGATGCGCGACCAGTCCTCCCAGTGGGTGCGGTGGTCGACGATGTGCTGGCGGACCTCCCAGTCGAAGATCTCCGCGCCGCCGCCGGTGAGGGACTCCAGACCGGCCTCGATCAGCTCGTCCAGGATGTCGGAGGCCGACATGCCGGAGATCGTCTCGAAGTGGTGGATCTCGGTCGCCGTGAACGCCTTCAGCGAGACGTTCGGCAGCGCCTCCTTCAGCGCGGAGAGCGAGCGCGGGTAGTACCGCCACGGGAGGCTGGGGTGCAGGCCGTTGACGATGTGCAGCTCGGTGAGGTTCTCGTTCTCCATGGTCTTGGCCAGGCGAACGGCTTCCTCGATGCGCATCGTGTACGCGTCCTTCTCGCCCGGCTTGCGCTGGAACGAGCAGTAGGCGCACGAAGCGGTGCACACGTTCGTCATGTTGAGGTGCCGGTTGACGTTGAAGTGGACGACGTCGCCGTTCTTGCGCGTGCGCACCTCGTGGGCGAGGCCGCCGAGCCAGGCCAGGTCGTCCGACTCGTAGAGGGCGATGCCGTCCTCCCGGGTCAGCCGCTCGCCGGAGCGAACCTTCTCCTCCAGCTCACGCTTGAGCCCAGCGTCCATGCCGCCCTCTCCTCTGTCCTCTGTCCTCGTCACTGCCCGCGACCTCGACCGCGACCTAGACCCTGTCCTTGGCCTTGGCCCTGTCCTTGACCTTGGCCGCGATCGTCCCAACCGTACTCTCAGGCCTCCTCGGGCAGTCCCCCGACCCGGTTCTCCCACTTGGTGGAGAGCACGATCGTGGTGCGGGTCCGCGAGACGCCCTTGGTTCCGGAGAGCTTGCGGATGATCTTCTCCAGACCGTCCACGTCGTTGGCACGCACCTTCAGCATGAAGGAGTCGTCACCGGCGATGAACCAGCAGTCCTCGATCTCCGAGAGGTCGCGCAGCCGGCGGGCCACGTCCTCGTGGTCCGCGGCGTCGGAGAGGGAGATGCCGATCAGCGCCGTGACGCCGAGGCCGAGCGAGGCCGCGTCGACGGTCGCGCGGTAGCCGGTGATGACTCCGGCCGTCTCCAGCCGGTTGATCCGGTCGGTGACGCTGGGGCCGGAGAGGCCCACGAGCCGGCCCAGCTCCGCGTACGAGGCACGTCCGTTCTCACGAAGTGCCTGGATGAGCTGCCTATCCACCGCGTCCATATACCTGGAGCCTTCCATTATTCGGCGTTCCCTCGAGTTTACGTATAGAATCAAAGGCACACAGGGTCGACACCCTGTGAATCTTTCAACAGATCAAAGACGATCTGACGATCTTCAGGAGTGGTTCACCGTGTACACGATCGAGATGGCCTACGCGCACATGCGACAGCTCCAGGAGCTGGCCAACCGATCCCGCACCGACCAGCCCGCCGCCGCACACCGCGTCGACAAGACCCGCAGGCCGGGGCGCGCCAAGAAGCGCTAGGCGCCACCGCCCGCCCCCCGGTCCCTCCCGGGAACGGGGGCCCGGGAGCCTCCCAGCTCCCCTTCCCACCGGCGGTACAGGCCGTGCGGCACCCCTGCCGCGTCGAGCACCCGCCCCGCGACGAAGTCCACCAGATCCTGGATGTGCGTCGCACCCGCGTAGAACGCCGGAGAGGCGGGCAGCACCACTGCGCCCGCCTCGTCCAGGCTCACCAGATGCTTCAGCGTCTGCCCGCTCAGCGGGGTCTCCCGTACCGCCACCACCAGCCGGCGCCGCTCCTTGAGCGTCACGCTCGCGACCCGCTGGAGCAGGTCCTTCGACAGCCCCAGCGCCACGCCGGCCACGCAGGCCGTGGACGCGGGCACGATCAGCATCCCCTTGACGGGGTACGAGCCGCTGCTCGGTCCGGCCGCCAGATCTCCGGCACCCCAGTGACGGACTCCGTCCAGTTCCGGCCGTGCGAAGGTCGCGGGCTTGCCGTCGGCCCCCCGCTCCAGCCACTCCGCCAGGTCGTCGCGCCAGTGCGCGTCGCGGAAGGCGATCCCGGTCTCGTCCAGCAGGGTCAGCCTGGACGCCCGGCTCACCACCAGGTCCACGCTCTCGCCCGCCGCCAGCAGCCCGCGGATCACCGCGGCCGCGTACGGCGTCCCGGACGCCCCGGAAACCCCGACCACCCACGGGGTGCGCTTGCCCTCAGTCATACCTCCGAGACTATCCGGCCACCGCTGATGGGCACTGGCTAAGGTGACCGCACGTTCAAGGGGTGGACACGGAAGCACAGGGGACGGGGTCGTCATGAGTGGGGTCAGCGTCTGGAGCCGGACCGGCCGGGTCAAGCAAGCCGCGCAGCTGATGCTGGGCTGGGTCGCCCTGCTCTGGCTGATCGAGGCCGTCGACTACGCCACGGGCCACGCCCTCGACGGCTACGGGATCACCGCCCGGGAGGCCGACGGTCTCGGCGGGATACCCCTGGCGCCGTTCCTGCACTTCGGCTTCGACCACGTGGCGTCCAACAGCGTCCCGCTGCTGGTCCTCGGCTTCGTGACCGCGCTGAGCGGGATCCGCCGCTTCCTGGCCGTCTGCGCGGCCATCGTCCTCGCCGACGGGTTCGCCGTCTGGCTGATCTCCCCGGCGCACAGCATCACGGCGGGCGCCTCGGGCCTGATCTTCGGCCTCTTCGGGTACCTGCTGATACGCGGCTTCGTGGAGCGCAGCCCGCTCGGCGTCGCGGTCGCCGTGGTCATGGCCGCCGTCTGGGGCACGACCTTCCTGGCCGGAGCCCTCCCCACGGACTCCGTGGTCAGCTGGCAGGCCCACCTCTTCGGCCTCCTCGCGGGCGCGGCCGTGGCCGTCTTCTCCCGCCCCCGGGCCGAGGTGGCGGCCTAGGCGGCGGTGCCGGGGTCCACGGGCAGTTCGGCCGTGTCCACGGTGACCTTCCCGATGCCGGTCTCCACGGTGACCGTGTCCCCGTACGGGATCACGTCGCGGCCCAGGTAGCCGTCGGGCCCGGGGTTCCACAGGGTGGTGCACTGCGCCTTGTACGGGTCGAAGATCAGGTAGTGCGGGATCCCGCGCCGGGCGTAGGCCCGGTCCTTGACCTCGTAGTCGTTGCGCACGCTGCTGGGGGAGACGACCTCGATGGCGAGCTCGATCAGGTCGGGCGGGTAGGCGCTGAGGTTCTTCCGCACCTCCGCCTTCGGGATCACCGCGAGATCGGGACAGAGCTCGTTGTCAGGGTCGAAGGGGACTGCGACATCGCTGATGAATCCCCACTCCTCCGAAAGCTGACCCTTGAGAGCCGTGCGGACCTCCCAGATCGTTTCGTTGTGGTGCGGCTTGACCGGACTCATCACGATGTTGCCCTCGACGATCTCGGTCCGGTACCCGGGGAACATGTCCTCGAACCGGCTGAGCTGCGAGTGCAGGCGGTCGCTCTCCGAGACGGTCACGTCGGCCTCCCTGTCCATGCACTCGATGGTATGCCGCACGCTGGCCCCCGGGGCAGGCCACGAACCGCCCGATCCCCGCAGGGCACACACGATCGAGCTACAGCGACAGGCCCCGGACCACCAGGTCGAGCAGGGCGCAGACGAAGAGCGCCATGCCGATGAAGCCGTTCACCGTGAAGAAGGCCCGGTTCAGGCGGGACAGGTCGTGCGGCTTGACGATGGTGTGCTCGTAGAGGAAGGCGCCGACGACGATCAGCAGGCCGAACCAGAACAGCGGGCCGGCGTCCGTGGCGACGGCGTACCAGGCCAGCAGGGCCGTGGTCACGGCGTGCGCGCCGCGGGCGCCCCACAGGGCGGCCGGGATGCCGAAGCGGGCCGGGACGGACTTGACGCCCTCCGCGCGGTCGGCGGCCACGTCCTGGCAGCCGAAGATCAGGTCGAACCCGCCGATCCACACGCCCACCGCGAGGCCGAGGATGACCGCGTCCCAGGACCACTCACCGGTGATCGCGAGCCAGGCCCCGATCGGGCCCATCGCCTGGGCGAGGCCGAGGATGGCGTGCGGGAAGTTCGTGAACCGCTTCCCGTACGGGTACACCACCATCGGCACGACGGCGATCGGCGCCAGCATCAGGCACAGCGGGTTCAGCAGCGCCGCCGCTCCGAGGAAGACGGCCAGCGCGATCCCGGCCCCGGTCCACGCGGACCGCACGGACACCGCCCCGGTGACCAGCTCCCGCCCGGCGGTACGCGGATTGCGCGAGTCGATCTCCCGGTCGATGATCCGGTTCGCGGCCATCGCGAAGGTCCGCAGCCCCACCATGCAGACGGTGACGAGCAGCAGCTCGCCCCAGTGCATCCGCTCGTCGAGCGTGAACATGGCGGTGAGCGCGGCGATGTAGGCGAAGGGCAGCGCGAAGACCGAGTGCTCGATCATCACGAGCCTCAGGAACGCCTTCACCTTCCCGCTCGCCTGCGGCGCGGGCCCGGGTCCGAGGACGCCCTCAGCGGCGGATGTCATACGAGGTCCCTCCGGAACTCTTCGAGGTCGGCCAGGAGCTCCGCCGCCGGGAGCGCCCCGAGCTCCAGGGTCCGGGGGGCGTCGTCTTCGTGGCCCTCGGGCGGAATGACGTGGGCGGTGAGCAGCCAGGCGTCGCCGGCCGGGCGGGCTTCGAGGCGCAGGAAGTTGCCGGCCTCGGCGGTGAAGGGCTCGGCCGCCGCCAGGTAGCGCTGGAGCTGCTCCGCGAAGTCGTCCGCCTCGATGTCCCGCGCGCCGGGGAGTTCGAAGCCGCCGCCCTCGCCGTCCACGTCGAGCATCAGCGCCCAGACGTCGCCGGGTCCGGCGAACTCCTCCGGAGAGACGCCCGCCTGCTCGGCGGCCTGGCGGACGCCGGGGTCCGTCGGGTCGATCTTCGGACGCGCCAGGGCCACGTAGACGGTGTCGGTGCCGATGAACAGCTCCGGTCCCTCCACCACGATCGGGCTCACAGTCCGTACTCCTTCCAGCGCCGGTCCACCAGCGCGGCGGTCGCCGGGTCGGACTCGACCATGTCGGGCCAGCCGCCGTCGCGGGTGTAGCCCTCCTCGGGCAGTTTCTTCGTGGCGTCGATGCCCGCCTTGCCGCCCCAGAACTGCTGGTACGAGGCGTGGTCGAGGTGGTCCACCGGGCCCTCCACGACGGTGAGGTCGCGGGAGTAGTCCGTATTGCCCAGCGCCCGCCAGGAGACTTCGTGGAGGTCGTGGACGTCGCAGTCCTTGTCCACCACGATGATCAGCTTGGTCAGCGACATCATGTGCGCGCCCCAGATGGCGTGCATGACCTTCTGCGCGTGCTTCGGGTACTTCTTGTCGATCGAGACGATCGCGCAGTTGTGGAAACCGCCCGACTCCGGGAGGTGGTAGTCCACGATGTCCGGGACGATGATCTTGAGGAGCGGGAGGAAGAAGCGTTCCGTCGCGCGTCCCAGCGGGCCGTCCTCCGTCGGCGGCCGGCCGACGACGATCGACTGGATCAGCGGACGCTTGCGCATCGTCACGCAGTCGATCTTCAGCGCCGGGAACGGCTCCTGCGGGGTGTAGAAACCGGTGTGGTCGCCGAAGGGGCCCTCGGGGAGCGTCTCCCCGGGCTCCAGCCAGCCCTCGATGACGACCTCGGCATTGGCCGGGACCTGGAGCGGGACCGTCTTGCAGTCCACCATCTCGATCCGCTTGCCCGCCACGAACCCGGCGAAGAGGTACTCGTCGATGTCGCCCGGCAGCGGCGCGGTCGACGCGTACGTCACGGCCGGCGGACAGCCGAAGGCGATCGCGACCGGCAGCCGCTCACCGCGGGCCGCGGCGACCGCGTAGTGGTTGCGGCTGTCCTTGTGGATCTGCCAGTGCATGCCGATGGTGCGCTTGTCGTGGCGCTGGAGGCGGTACAGGCCGAGGTTGCGCACGCCCGTCTCCGGGTGCTTGGTGTGCGTGAGGCCGAGGTTGAAGAAGGACCCGCCGTCCTTGGGCCAGGTGAAGAGGGCCGGCAGCCGGTCCAGGTCCACGTCGTCGCCGGTGAGGACGACCTCCTGGACGGGCGCGGAATCGCCCTTCACCTTCTTCGGCGGCACGTGCACCATCGAGCCGAGCTTGCCGAAGGCCTCGCGGACGCCGATGAAGCCCTGGGGCAGCTCCGGCTTCAGCAGGCCGCCGATCTTCTCGCTGATCTCGGCGTACGACTTCAGCCCGAGGGCCTTCAGCAGTCGCCGGTCGGTCCCGAAGACGTTCATGGCCAGCGGCATCGCCGAGCCCTTGACGTTCTCGAAGAGCAGCGCGGGTCCGCCCGCCTTGTTCACTCTGTCGACGATCTCCCCGACCTCTAGGTACGGGTCCACTTCGGCCTTGATGCGCTTGAGGTCGCCCTCCCGCTCCAGGGCCCGGAGCAGCGAGCGGAGATCGTCGTAAGCCATGCGGGCAATTGTGGCATCCTCGCTCCGAGCCCGAACCGCGGCGGGGCCTCTACCCTGGAAGAGTCCGCCGCGGACCTGCCCGGTCCGCACCGTTCTTCTGGGGGTCGTTCCCACACCGTGCTGCGCTATCTGCCGTTCCTGCTGATCATCGCGCTGACCATCTACGCCTTCGTCGACTGCCTGAACACGCCCGAGGAAGAGGTCAAGCACCTCCCCAAGGTCGTCTGGGTCCTGATCATCCTGCTCTTCTCGATCGTCGGTCCGGTGGTGTGGCTGTTCGCCGGAAAGAAGCGGGTGGCCGGCGTCGCGGGACCCGGCGGTGGCCGGGCGCGCCGCACGCAGTGGGTGGCGCCCGACGACAACCCCGAGTTCCTGAAGTCCCTGCGGGACGAGCAGGACGCGAAGGACGCGAAGGACGCCGGGGACGCCGAGAAGGACAAGGACAAGGACTAGGCCCGAGGCCTGCGGGCCGCGGTCAGCCTGCCGGGGCTCCGGCGGGCGTCACACCGCCCAAGGCAGGGGGCGGGCGCCCTCGGTGCCGGGGACGGAGACGAGGCCGTCGGCGCGCATGGCGACGTACACCTCGGTGTCCTCGAGGGCGTGGACACGCCGCAGGACGTCCGGGGGTAGGACGACGGCCTGGCCGGCCGCGGCCTTCCCGGTCCGCCCGCCGCAGGTGATCTCCAGGGCGCCCGCGGTGACCGTCCACACCTGCTCGCGGCTGACGGAGTGCTCGGGGCCGGTGACCCCGGCGGGGATCTCGGCGCGCCAGGTGCTCAGCTCGGCGCTCCCCCGGCTGGGGGAGGCGAAGCCGGTCATGGTGGCGTTCGGCGTGGTGATGACGTGCTCGGGGGATGTGGTGATCACGTGCAAGGCGGGTCCTTTCGGTTTGTCGGGGACAGCCGACCGCTCGGGTGAGTCAATCTGCTTTACTCAGGTTGAGTAAAGCAGATTGACTCACTTGTGTCACCATGTTTCCGTGACCACCCAACACACCGACGAGAGCGACGGCACCGAGCTGGTCTTCCTCCTCGGCCTCGGCTTCCAGCTGCTGCTCGGCGAGTTCACCCGCCGCCTCGACGAGGCCGGCCACGCCGACGGCCTGCGCCCGCTGCACGGCATGGCCTTCCAGGCCCTGGGGGGCGCGGGGGCGACCGCGACCGAGCTCGCCGAGCGGCTCGGGGTGACCAAGCAGGCCGCCGGGCAGATCGTCGACGACCTGGAGCGGCGCGGGTACGTGCGGCGCGAGCCGCACCCCGGGGGCGGCCGCCGCAAGCTGGTCGTACTGACCGACGCGGCCGGCGCCCACCTCCGCGCCGCCGGGCGGGTCCTGCACGCACTGGAGACCGAACTCGGCCGCGGCGGCGTCGAGCTCGGCGCACTGCGCGCCGAGCTCGGCCGGCTGGTCGGCGCGCTCAACGGCGACGGGCCGCTGCCCGCGCTGCGCCCCGTCTGGTGAGGGGCACCCCGGCACGGGGCGGGAACGCCGAAGGGGCCGGGCCGCCTTCCGGCCGGCCCGGCCCCTTCCGCACGTCACGAGCGCTGCGAGCGCTCCCAGCGGGTCAGACGCCCGCGTACGAGTGCTTGCCGTTCAGCAGGATGTTCACGCCGTAGTAGTTCCAGATCCAGCAGGCGAACGCGAAGAGCGCGAGGTACGCGGCCTTGCGGCCCTTCCAGCCGGCGGTGGCGCGGGCGTGCAGGTAGCAGGCGTAGGCGACCCAGGTCACGAAGGACCAGACCTCCTTGGGGTCCCAGCCCCAGTAGCGGCCCCACGCGTCGCCGGCCCAGATCGCGCCCGCGATGATCGTGAAGGTCCACAGCGGGAAGACGGCCGCGTTGATGCGGTACGAGAACTTGTCGAGCGAGGCCGCCGACGGGAAGCGCTCCATCACCGAGGTGGAGAAGCGGCCCGGCGTGCCGCCGCCCGCCAGCTTGGCCTCGTAGGAGTCGCGGAAGAGGTACATGACCGCGCCCGCCGCGCCGATGTAGAAGACCGCCCCGCAGAAGATCGCGGTGGAGACGTGGATCCACAGCCAGTACGAGTGCAGGGCCGGGACCAGCTGGTCGCTGTCGGTGTAGAGCACCGTGGTGGCGATGCCCAGGTCCAGCAGGACCGTGGTGACCAGGAACAGGCCGAGCCAGCGGACGTTCTTCTTCAGCGCGAGGAGCCCCAGGTACGCGCCGACGGCCACCGTGGAGAAGGTGATCGAGAACTCGTACATGTTGCCCCAGGGCGCCCGCTCCACCGACATCGCGCGGGCGACGACGCCGCCCGTGGCGAGGAGGAAGCCGAGGGTGGTCAGCGAGACCGCGATCCGCCCGTACAGGTCGCCCTTGACGGTGCCGCCGGCCGCGCCGGGGCCGTCCGGGACGTCCCGGGTGCCGGTGGCGCTGCGCGTGACGACCTTGGGCTTGTCGAGGACCGCCGTGCCCCCCTTGCTCCGCACCTGAACGGCGGGGGCGCCGGCCTGCGGGGCGGTGAGCGCGGCGGCCGTACGGGCCACCTTGCTGCGGCTGCCGAAGATCCACTCGGCGATGTGGGCGAGGAAGGCGAGCGTGTAGACCGCCATCGACGCGTAGATGAGGTTGTTGCTGAGGTGAGCCAGGCTCTCGTTGGTTGCGACCGCGAGCTGCATCACGCGCGCTCCCCTTCGACTTCTTCAGGTGTTTCGGCAGGTGGGGCTTCGACAGGTGGGGCGGGGGCCGGCGCCGCGGTGGGCGCCTGCTGGTGGAGCGCGCCGGCCAGCGCCGACAGCTCCTCGGGGAGCTTGGCGGACTCGCTGCGGCCGAGACCGGCCATCTCGACGACGGTCACGCCGTCCTCGCCCACCGCCGCCCGGACCCAGATCCGGCGGCGCTGGATGAACAGGGAGCCCGCGAGGCCCGCGATGGCGGCGATGGCACCGGTGAGGGCCATCGCGCTGCCGGGCTGGTGGGTGATCGAGAAGGTCGCCCAGCGCTCGATGCCCTCGAACTTCACGGTGCCCTGCCCGCCGGGCAGTTCCATGCTCTCGCCGGGCAGCATCCGCTTCGAGAGCGGCTTGCCGTCCTCGCCCTTGAACGACTCCATCTTGGAGGTGTCCAGCTGGTACACGTTCTGCGGCAGCCCCGAGTCCACGCCCAGGCTGCCGTGCCACGCGTTCAGCGCGAGCGCCGGGAAGTCCAGCTCCGGGAACTGCGAGAACATCGTGCCCTGGCCGGCGCCCGCGAAGGTCGGGACGAACATCGCGGCGAAGCCGAGCTGCGTCGCCTTGCCGTCCTTGTCCTTGTAGCCGTCGGTGACCTTGACCGCGCCCGTGGAGGTGAGGTTGGCGTCCTGCGGCAGCATCGGCACGGCGTCCTTGTAGACCACCTTGCCGGTGGAGTCGGTCACCGAGATGACCGGCGCGTAGCCGTGGCCGAGCAGGTAGACCTTGGACCCGTCCACCTCCAGCGGCTTGTTGACCTGGATCTCGCGCTTCTGCGGCTTGCCGTGCGCGCCGTCGCTGAAGGTGACGTACGCCTTGAAGTCGCGCGGGGTGCCCTTCTGCGGGCCGCTGCGCTCGTACGTCGCGTCGAACTTGTCCAGGGTGAAGGAGAACGGCGGCAGGTCGTCGGGCTCGAAGAGGGTGCCCGACTTGAAGTCGTCGTACTGGGTGAGCGTGTTCGAGAAGCCCTTGCCGCGCAGGACCAGCTTGCCGCCCTCGGACTTGAAGTACTGGCCCCAGGCGAAGGCGATCAGCATCACGATCAGCGCGACGTGGAACGCCAGGTTCCCCGCCTCGCGCAGATAGCCCTTCTCGGCGGAGACCGACCCGCGGCCCGGCTCCGTACGGAACCGGCGGCGGCCGAGCAGGCCGCTCGCGTACGAGAGCACCTCGTCCGGGGACTTGTCCGTGCGCCACGTCGTGTACGCGGGCATCCGGTCGAGCCGCCGGGGGGCGGCCGGCGGGCGGCCGGTGAGCTGGCCGACGAACTGCCAGGAACGCGGCAGGATGCAGCCGATCAGCGAGATGAACAGCAGCAGGTAGATCGCGGAGAACCACACCGAGCTGTAGACGTCGAAGAGCTGGAGCTTCTCGGCGATGCTCACCCAGGAGGCGTGCTCCGCCTTCCAGGTGGCGACCTTCATCAGGTCGACCTGGTTCTGCGGGATCAGCGAACCGGGGATCGACGCCAGGGAGAGCATGAAGAGCAGGATCAGCGCCACCCGCATGGACGTGAGCTGGCGCCAGAACCAGCGGACCCAGCCGAGCACGCCGATGCCCACCGGGCCGCCCGGGGCGTCCTCCAGGGGGGCGGTGGACAGCTGCGCGCCGGCGGCCGCCTCGGTGGTGGCTTCGGCCGTCGCGTCGGCGGAAACGGAATCCGGGGATTCGTGCGGCGCCTCGGTGGACGCCTTGTCGGTCGTACTCATGTCCGTGTAATCCTCAGATCCCCACCGTGAAGCCGTTGGTCCAGCTCTGCATGTCGCTGACGATGCTGCTCCACATTCCTGTGACGAGCAGCAGACCGGTCAGGATCAGCATGCCTCCACCGATCCGCATCACCCAGGCGTAGTGCTTCTTCACCCAGCCGAAAGCGCCGAGCGCCTTGCGGAAGGCGAGCGCGGTGGCGATGAACGGCAGCCCGAGTCCCAGGCAGAACACGACGGTCAGCAGCGCGCCGCGGGCCGCGGTCGCCTGGTCCATGGAGAGGGTCCCGACGGCGGCCAGGGTCGGGCCCATGCACGGGGTCCAGCCGAGGCCGAAGAGCACTCCGAGCACGGGCGCGCCGACCAGACCGACCGCCGGCTTCTTGTGGAAGCGGAACTCGCGCATCGTCAGGCCCGGGATCGCGCCCATGAAGAACAGGCCGAGCAGGATCACCAGCCCGCCGAGCACCTGCGAGATGACGTCCTTGTTGGATGCGAGGGTCCGCCCGAAGAAGCCGAACAGCGCGCCGGTCGAGGTGAACACGGCGGTGAAACCGAGGACGAACAGGCTCGCGCCGGCGAGCATCCGGCCGCGCCGGGCCTCGGCGAGATCGGCTCCGCCGATGCCGGTCACGTAGGAGAGGTAGCCGGGGACCAGCGGCAGCACGCAGGGCGAGAAGAACGAGATCAGCCCTGCGAGCAGGGAGATCGGCAGGGCCAGCAGCAGGGCGCCGTTGAAGACGGTCGTGTTCACGCCGGTCGCATCGGCGGCGAGGACGACCTCGGAGAGCTCGGTGACCACGAGGTCACTTCTCCGCGAGGAGCGGGTCGATCATCGAGCGCAGCTTCTCCTCGTTGAGCGCGGCCAGGGTGCGGGCGGCGATCTTGCCGTCCTTGTCGAGGACGAGCGTGGAGGGGATGGCGTTCGGGTTCAGGGTGCCCTTGGGGAAGCGCAGCATCAGCTTGCCGTCCGGGTCGAAGAGGCTCGGGTAGGTGATCCCGTAGGTCTCTTCGAAGGAGGCCGCGTTCCGCTTGGTGTTGTCGCGGGTGTTGATGCCGACGAAGGCGACGGGCTGCCCGGCCGCTTCCAGCTCCTTGGCGACCTTCGCGAAGTACGGGGCTTCGGCCCGGCACGGCGGGCACCAGGAGCCCCAGACGTTGAGCACGACGACCTTGCCCTTGAGGGTTTCGGTGTCGAGGGACTTGCCGTCCACGGTCTCGCCGTCGAGCTTGGGCGCCTCGTCGCGGTTGGCCTTGGCGACGGTGGAGATGCCGCTGCTCCCCGTCACGTAGTTGCCTCCGGCGGAACCGGAGGATTTGCTGCCGCTGTCCGAATCGCCGCAGGCCGTCAGGGTCAGGGCGCCGGCGAGGGTCACCGCGGTCAGCAGGATGGCGCGGCCGCTGGTCGAGCGGCGGCGTCGGGGGGCGCGGCTAAGGCTCATGTGAAAAGTTTCGCATGTGCCCTTTGGGGATCTTCCGCGCCCCCCGGAGCATGTGTTGAGCCGCTGGTCAGGTACGGACCGGCGGCAGGTCAGCGGCCGGTGAGATACGTGCCCCAGCCACCGGTCGGCGACTGGCCGGGACCGAGCGTGCGCAGTCTGGCCAGAACCTGCGGGTCCTGGACGTCCAGCCAGTCGGCGAACTGCCGGAAGGACACCAGCCGTACGTCCTTTTTGTCCGCCATGCCCTTGAGGGCCTCCTCGACGGCGTCCATGTAGATCCCGCCGTTCCACTCCTCGAAGTGGTTGCCGATGAAGAGGGGCGCGCGATTGGTCTCGTAGGCCCGCTTGAAGCCGCCGAGGTAGGAGGCGGTGGCCTGGGAGCGCCAGGCCGGGTAGTTGGACGGGACGCCCTTCGTGGTGTTCTTGGACTGGTTCGCGAGGATGTTGTAGTCCATCGACAGCACCTCGAAGGAGTGCCCGGGGAACGGCAGCGACTGCAGCGGCAGGTCCCACAGGCCCCCGCGCTTGACCGGCCACTGCTGGAGGCCGCCGGGCGAGCTGGAGTCGTAGCGCCAGCCCAGCTTCTGGGCGGTCGGCAGCAGGCTGTCCTGGCCGAGCAGGCAGGGGGTGCGGGCCCCGACCAGCTCCTTGCGGTAGTCGAAGGGCAGCGGTTCGAGGTCGGTGAAGCCGGTGTTGGTCCGCCAGCTGGTGACGAACGACACGGCCTGGTCGATCTCGCTCTGCCAGTCCTCCGGGCTCCACCGGCCGACCGAGCCGGCGCCGTCGCAGAAGTGCCCGTTGAAGTGGGTCCCTATTTCGTGGCCGTCCAGCCACGCCTCGCGCACGTACTTGAGGGTGTTGCGGACGTTCTCGTCCTTGAGGTAGCCGATGTCGGAGGCGCCGACGGGATTGTTCGGGGGCCTGTAGAGGTCCTTCTTCGACTCGGGGAGGAGGTAGAGGCCCGAGAGGAAGAAGGTCATCGCCGCGCCGTGGTCCTTGGCGACCTTGAGGAAGCGGGGGAAGAGGCCGTTGCCGATCTCGCCCGCGCCGTCCCAGCTGAACACCACGAACTGGGGCGGGGTCTCGCCCGGCTGGAGGGGTACGGGGGCGGCCGGCTGGTGGGGCTGCGGGCCGGTGTCGGCGGTGGAACCGTCGCCGATCGGTCTGGCCGCGGGGCCGCCGGGCCGCGTACCGCCCGTCGGGTTGACCGGGCCCGGGTTGCCCGTGCCGGAGGACCCGCCGCCGCTGCAGCCGGCGACGCCGACCGCCGCGGCGGCGCCAAGTCCCAGTCCGAGCACACCTCTCCGGCTGAAGTCGCGCATATCGCTCATGAAATGTCATACAAACGGACATTTCATCGAAGCAGAAGGCCGACACGACCGGATCAGGCAACTTGTATGAAATTAGGCTGAGTCTTGACCGGCCCGGAACCCGGCGGTTCCGGGCCGGTCCCGGGGGGCGACCCCCGGGACCGGCCCGGTAGCCGCGCCCCCGCCCGGCCGGGGCCTACGCTCCGAACGCCTTGGACTTGCCCTTCACCGGCTTCGCCCCCGCGAGGAGGTGCGCCGGGACCAGGTCCCGGGCCGGCTCGCTGTAGCCCACCGACACCAGCTTGTCGCCCTGGTACGTGAACGAGGTCAGCGAGGCCAGCGTGCACTGGCGGCGGCGCGGGTCGTGCCACAGCCGCCGCTTCTCCGCGAAGCTCCGTACGATCCAGATCGGCAGCTGGTGGCTGACCGCCACCGCCTCGTGGCCGCGGGCCGCGTCGCGGGCGGTCTCGATCGCGCTCATCATCCGGACCACCTGCTCGACGTACGGCTCGCCCCAGGACGGCCTGAACGGGTTCGTCAGATGCTTCCAGTTCTCGGGCTTGCGCAGCGCGCCGTCCCCGACCCCGAAGGTCTTGCCCTCGAAGACGTTGCCCGCCTCGATCAGGCGGCCGTCGGTCGCCAGGTCCAGCCCGTGCGCCTTCGCGATCGGCGACGCCGTCTCCTGGGCCCGCTCCAGCGGGGACGCCACGACGTACGTCACGTCCCGGCCCTCGAGGTGCTCGGCGACCCGGTCCGCCATCTTGCGGCCGAGCTCGGAGAGGTGGTAGCCGGGACGGCGGCCGTAGAGGACGCCCTCCGGGTTGTGCACCTCACCGTGGCGCACCACGTGCACGACGGTGATCTCGGCGCCTTCGCCGCGGGCTTCGGTGCTCATGCGGTGGCCTCCGCGGCGGCTCGGGCGGCGGCCGGCAGGGCGGCCGCGATGCGCTCGATCGCCTTGTCGTCGTGGGCGGTGGACACGAACCACGACTCGAAGGCCGACGGCGGCAGGTAGACGCCCTGCGCCAGCATCGAGTGGAAGAAGCCGTTGAAGCGGAAGGCCTCCTGCTTCTTCGCGTCGTCGTAGTTCCTGACCTCGTCCTCGGTGAAGAAGACGGAGAACATGTTGGAGGCGGTCTGCAGCCGGTGCGCGACGCCCTCCTTGCTGAGCGCCTCGGTCACCAGCGCCTGGACCTGCGCCGACACCGCGTCGACCTTCTCGTACGCCGCGTCGTCCAGCAGCCGCAGCTGCGCGAGGCCGGCGGCCGTCGCGATCGGGTTGCCGGAGAGCGTGCCCGCCTGGTAGACGGGACCGGCGGGAGCCAGGTGCCCCATCACGTCCGCCCGGCCGCCGAACGCCGCGGCCGGGAAACCGCCGCCCATGACCTTGCCGAAGGTCATCAGGTCGGGCTCGACCCCGTCCACGCCGTACCAGCCGGCGCGCGAGGTACGGAAACCCGTCATGACCTCGTCGGAGATGTACAGCGCGCCGTTCGCCCGGCACAGGTCGGCGAGCCCCTGGTTGAAGCCCTCCCCCGGGGTCACGACGCCCATGTTTCCGGGCGCGGCCTCGGTGATCACGCAGGCGATCTCGCCCGGGTGCGCGGCGAACGCGGCACGGACCGCTTCGAGGTCGTTGTAGGGGAGCACGATCGTGTCCCCGGCCTGCGCGCCCGTCACACCGGGGGTGTCCGGCAGCGCGAAGGTCGCCAGGCCCGAGCCGGCGGCGGCCAGCAGCGAATCCACGTGCCCGTGGTAGCAGCCGGCGAACTTCACGATCTTGGCGCGGCCGGTGAAACCGCGGGCGAGGCGGATCGCGGACATGGTCGCCTCGGTGCCGGAGGACACCAGGCGGACCTGCTCCACGGGCGCGATCCGCGCGACGATCTCCTCGGCGAGCGCGACCTCCCCCTCACCGGGGGTACCGAAGGAGGTGCCGCGGACGACGGCGGCCTGGATGGCCTCCACCACGGCCGGGTGGGCGTGGCCGAGGATCATCGGCCCCCACGAGCAGACCAGGTCGACGTACTCGCGCCCGTCGGCATCGGTCAGGTACGGACCGGTACCGGACACCATGAACCTGGGCGTTCCGCCCACGGCGCGGAAGGCGCGCACGGGAGAGTTCACGCCGCCAGGCGTCACTAGCGACGCACGGTCAAAGAGAGTCTGCGAGACTTTGGCTTCATACGGGTACGGGTAGCTCACACCAGCCATGGTCTCAGAGGCCGCGACTGTCTTGCGGACGGGCGTTTCACCGCGCCACCCCGGGGGAGGTCACTGCCATGATGATCAGGCTGCGTGGCGGGGGCCGCGGGGCCGGGGCAGGCAAGACCAGTCGGGTGGAGATATGCAACGCGGTGGTGGACCGGGCGAGGGCACGGACGACCTCGATCCGCAGCGCGCCCGCGAACGTCGCCGCGGCAGGCACCGCCGCCGCGTCACGGACGCCGCGGAACACGTCCCGGACCCCGCACAGGCCCCCGAGGGCCTGCCCAGGGGCCGCGGCATGGGCGTGACGTACAAGTACTTCGGCGCGCCCGACGGGGCCACGGCCGCGCGCGTCCCGGTGACGATGCGGCCGGAGCAGCTGGGCGGCGACGAGCTCGGCATGGGCGGCATGTTCAGCAAGATCAAGCCGGAAACGGTCGCCGCGATGGTCCTGACCGGCATCCAGGGCATACCCCTGCACAAGGTCCCCCCGCTGGAGCTGGTCGTCCTCCACCCCGACTACGCCGTCGTGAAGCTCCCGATGACGGTCGTCGACCCGCTGCGCGACATCGGCGAGGAGTCGGTCGGCGCCGCCGCCTTCATCTGGTCCACGGTCCCCGACCGCGGCGGCCCGCGCGACGCGTTCAACGTCTACCAGCTGCTCCACGAGTGGCAGGACTTCTCCCACCGACTGCACGAAGCCGGGCACCAGCCCTATTGCCTCGTGTGGCCGTGACGGTCGGCAGTCCGGTCCTACGTTCCGCCTGATGCATCGTCAGGTAATCCGTACGACGGACGGTCTGGAGCAGACGGCGGAGCAGTGGCCGGAGATCAGCGGTTCGCGGGGCAGTCCTCCCGCAAACGCTGACTCTCGCCCCGGAGGCACCCGCATGGCTCGACTGATCACGGCCGGCATCGTCACAGTGGCACTCATCACACTGGGGCAGCCGGCGGCCTCCGCCGTCGCCGCCCCGGCCACCTGCTTCGGTCTCCCCGCCACGCTGACGGGCGCCGGAACCCTCACCGGCACACCGGGCAACGACGTCATCGTCGGATCGGCCGGCCCCGACGTCATCGACGGCCGCGGCGGCAACGACGTCATCTGCGGCCTCGGCGGCGACGACCTGCTCATCGGCGCGGCCGGCAACGACCGGATCGACGGCGGCTCCGGGAACGACGTCATCCGCGGGGACGTGGCCGTCGAGACCGGCGACGCCAAGGGCGGCGGGAACGACGTCCTGCTCGGTGGCGACGGCGACGACGACATGGTCGGCGATTCGCTGACGGGCAGCGGAAACGCCGAAGGAGGCGGCAACGACCTCCTGGAAGGCGGCAGCGGCGCCGACTTCATGACCGGTGACTCCAGGAGCGAGTCCAACGGCAACGCCAAGGGCGGCGGGAACGACCGCCTCTTCGGCGGCGACGGGGACGACGAGCACATCAGCGGCGACAGCGTCGCCTTCGGCGGCAACGCCGAAGGCGGCGGGAACGACCTGCTGGACGGCGGCAACGGCGACGACGGCCTCCTCGGTGACTCGGCCACACCGTTCGGCGGCACGGCCACCGGCGCCGGGAACGACACCCTGCGCGGCGGAGCCGGTACGGGCGACACCCTGGTCGGCGACAGCGAGGGCGTGGCCGCGGCCTACGGCAACGGCGGCAACGACGTGCTGGACATGGGGGCCGACGGCGGGTTCTTCGCCCTGGGAGACCACAACATCGGCGACCCGGACGGCGGTGGCCAGGCCTTCGGCGCGGGCAACGACCGGATCACCGGCGGCTCCTCGGCCGAGATCCTCATCGGTGACAGCTCCGTCGCCAACGCCGCCACGACGGTGGCGGGCAACGACGTGATCGACGGCCGGGGCGGCGACGACGTCCTCTTCGGCGACAACGTCAACTTCGACGGCGACACGACCGTCGGCACCGCCGGCGGCCGGGACCGGCTCCAGGGTGGCACGGGCGACGACTCGATCTTCGCTGGTCCCGCCAACGACACCCTCGACGGCGGACCGGACACCGACGCCTGCGACGGCGAGGCGGGCACCGCCGACACCGCGGTGAACTGCGAGTCGACCGCCGCCATCCCCCTGCGCGCCCCGAGCGCCGTCGTCCGCAAGCCCTGGCGGCCGGCGCACGCCGCGCCTGCCGCGCCTGCCACGCGCGTGACGCCCTCCCTGCCCACCCCGCACGCCGGGCCCGCCGGGCGCGTGACCCAAGCCCCGCACGTGACGCGCGTGCCGTAGCCGGGCCGGCCGCCGGCTACGGCAGCCACCGCCGGCGGGCGGGCCCAGCGTCCGCAGCCCGAGCCGGGCCCGGGCCCGAGCCGGGGCCGGGGCCGGGGCCGGGGCCGGGGCCCAGCGTCCGTCGCCCGTGGCCCGTGGCCCGTGGCCCATGGCCCATCAGCCCACCGTCAGTACGATCCGGCCGCGGGTGCCGCCCTCCGCGAGGCGGGCGTGGGCCTTCGCGGCCTCCTCCAGGGGGTAGGTCTCCGCGACCCGGAGCGTCAGTTCGCCCGCGTCGACCAGCGACACCAGGCGGGCCAGGTGCGCGCCGTCCGCCGCGACCTCCTGCTCCGCCACGCGCACGCCCCGGCCGGCCGCCGGGGCGGCGCCCGGGCGCAGGCCCACGTAGGCCCCGCCGTCCCGGACGAAGGCCAGCGCCGGCTCCCCCAGGACCGCCGCGTCCACGACGCCGTCCACCGGGGCGGCCGGAGCCGCGCCGCGCGGGACGAAGGCGGCCGCGCCCAGCGAGCGTACGAGCGCCTCGTCGTCCGGGCCCGCCAGGGCGGTGACCGCGTACCCGGCCCGTACGGCCAGCTGTACCGCGAGGCCGCCGACCACCCCGGCCGCACCGGTGACCAGCACCGAAGCCCCCGGGGCGAGCTCCAGCAGGTCCACCGCCCGGGCGGCGGTCAGGCCGCTCAGCGGCAGTGCGGCCGCGGCCTCCGGTCCGGCCGAGGAGGGGGCCGCCGCCAGTGCCGAGGCGTCGAGGACCGCGTACTCCGCGTGCGTGCCCAGCGGCTTGACCGGCCCGTAGTGCAGGCCGACCACCCGGTCGCCGACCGCCCAGCCGCTCACCTCCGCGCCGAGCTCGTCCACCTCCCCCGCCACGTCCCACCCGAAGCCGAGCCGCCGGTCCCCGCCGCCGAAGACCCCGGCCCGTACCGCGCCGTCGACCGGGTTCAGCCCGGCCGCCCGGACCCGTACCCGGACCTGTCCGGCGGCGGGCTGCGGGACCGGCACCCGTACGGTCCGCAGCCGCTCGGGTCCGCCGGATCCGTCCGCCACCACGGCCCGCATCGTCAGCGTCGTCTGAGTCCGCGTCTGCGTCTGCGTCTGCGTCTGCGTCTGCGTCGTCCGGTCGTCGCTCATGGTCATCACTCCCGTTGTGTCGGCTTCCCGATGACCACTAACGTAAAGAGAGTTACTCTCCATCGGTAAGTACGCACTTCGGAGTGCGTACCCGACCCCGGAAGTGGGGTTCCCATGGCCACCCGCACCGCCGCCGACCGCCGCGAAGAGGCCCGTTCCGCCTACGACGCCTTCCTCAGGGAATGCCCCACCAGCCAGCTCCTGGCCCGCATCAGCGACAAGTGGGTCGGCCTCATCGTCAGCGCGCTCGCCCAGGCCGACGACCGCTCCATGCGCTACAGCGACCTCGGCCGCAAGATCCCCGGCGTCAGCCAGAAGATGCTGACCCAGACCCTGCGCTCCCTGGAACGCGACGGCCTCGTCACCCGCACCGTCACCCCCACCGTCCCCGCCCGCGTCGACTACCGGCTCACCGAACTCGGCAGCAGCCTCGGCGGCCTGCTCACCTCCGTCAAGCAGTGGGCCGAGAACCACTTCGACGAGGTCAACGCCCATCGCGAAAGCCACGACCGGGAGACGGCGACCCTCGTGGACAACGCGTAAATCCCCCGCCGACCCGCGCCCCGCAGTGGCATGCTGGCCCCGTGAACGGACCAGCCATCGCCCTCACCCTCGCCCCCGAACTGCACGTGTTCGCCGCACCCGCCCGGCGCGGCACGCGCGTGGCGACCACCACGGACGGCGTCTCCAGCCTCGGCCACGTCGTCGAATCGACCGGCATCCCGCTCACCGAAGTCGGCCGGATCCTCGTCGACGGCACCGAGACGCCCTTCGCCCACGTACCGCTGGCCGGTGAATCGGTCGAGGTCTTCGGCGTCGACCGCCCCCAGCAGGTCCCCGGCGTCCCCGGCACCGCGCCGCTGCGCTTCCTCCTCGACGTCCACCTCGGCACCCTCGCCCGCCGCCTGCGCCTGCTGGGCGTGGACGCCGCGTACGAGAACGAGGACATCGGCGACCCGGCCCTGGCCACCCGCTCCGCCGCCGAGCGGCGCGTCCTGCTCTCCCGCGACCGCGGACTGCTGCGCCGCCGCGAGCTGTTCGCCGGCGCGTACGTCTACAGCGACAACCCCGACGAGCAGGTCCGCGACATCCTGAGCCGGTTCGCCCCCGCCCTCGCGCCGTGGACCCGCTGCACCGCGTGCAACGGCACCCTGCGCGAGGCCGACAAGGACAGCGTCGGCGACAAGCTGGAGAGCGGCACGCAGCGCTCGTACGAGGTCTTCGCGCAGTGCGCGGACTGCGAGCGGGTCTACTGGCGCGGCGCCCACCACGCCCGGCTGGAGCGGATCGTCGAGGACGCCCTCACCGAATTCGGCGGCGTCGCCACCCCGTAGCCGGACCCCGGGCCGCAACGGCGGGGACAACTCTCCCGACCGGCCCGCGCCGACCCGCGTCAGAACGCGTACGTGTCCCCCGTGTCCAGCGCCAGCACCACGTGCTCGTTGTTGGTGGGGTTCCGGTCCGTCGCGCCGCCGTTCCACCACGTGTCCACCCGCACCACCACCTCCGGAGCCCGCTCCTTCAGCTCCAGCACCAGCCCGATGTGCCGCCCCCGCCCGTGCAGCGGCAGCTCACCCGTCTCGCACACCACCTCGCGCAGCCCGGCCCGCGCGCAGCCCTCCGCCAGTTCCTGCCGGTCCGCGAGCTCGGCGGACAGCCTCAGCCGTACGGTCGCGTTCACCAGCGGGGACGGACCCTCGTTCTCCGGGACCAGCAGGACCCGCAGCCGCCCGTGGGCCAGGGCGACCCGCCCGTGGTAGGCCACGTCGGCCTCCGGGCCGGCCCAGGCGCGGGCGCTACCCGGGGCGTCGACGCCCACCGCACCCACCGCACCCACCGCGCTCCCGGCACTCCCGGCGCCGCCGAGCAGCACCAGCAGCCCGGTCATCACCACACTCCGTACGGCACCTCTGCGCACCGCGACCACCTCCACGCGCGGACGCTAGCCATCGCACCCACCCGCTGGTCGGACCATCACACGAATGAGGGCGAGCCCCCACCCATTCGCTCCTGCGTAGGCTTCCGGCCATGCTGATCGCCCGCTCCGCCGCCCTGTTCGCCCTCGCCGCCGTCCTGGAGATCGGCGGCGCCTGGCTCGTCTGGCAGGGCCTCCGCGAGCACCGGGGCTGGGCCTGGATCGGCTTCGGGGTCATCGCCCTCGGCCTCTACGGATTCGTCGCCACCCTCCAGCCCCAGGGCGACTTCGCCCGCGTCCTCGCCGCCTACGGCGGGGTCTTCGTCGCCGGCTCCCTCCTCTGGGGCGTGGTCGCCGACGGCTACCGCCCCGACAGATGGGACATCGTGGGCGCCCTCGTCTGCCTCGCCGGAACGGCGGTGATCATGTACGCCCCGCGCGGCCGGTGACCTGCGGCGTGACCGGCCTATGCTGGCGAGTAATCACCCGTACGAACGCACGAGGAGCCCGCATGAGCACGGCCACCCGAACCGCCGTAGTCACCGGCGCGAGCAGCGGCATCGGCGCGGCCACCGCCCGGCAGCTCGCCGCGGCCGGCTACCACGTCGTCCTCACCGCCCGTCGCAAGGACCGCGTCGAGGCCCTGGCCGCCGAGATCCGGGCCGCCGGCCACGAAGCCACCGCCTACGCCCTCGACGTCACCGACCGCCCCGCCGTCGACGCCCTCGCCGCCTCCCTCCAGCGCTGCGACGTGGTCGTCAACAACGCCGGCGGAGCACTCGGAGCCGAGCCCGTCGCCACCGGCGACCCCGCCGACTGGCGCACGATGTACGAGGTCAATGTCATCGGCACGCTCAACGTCACCCAGGCCCTGCTCCCGGCCCTGACCGCCTCCGGCGACGGCACGGTCGTCGTGCTCTCCTCCACCGCCGGCCACTCCACCTACGAGGGCGGCGCCGGCTACGTGGTCGCCAAGAACGGCGCCCGCGTCCTCGCCGAGACCCTCCGCCTGGAGATCGTCGGCCAGCCCGTCCGCGTCATCGAGATCGCCCCGGGCATGGTCAAGACCGAGGAGTTCGCGAAGACCCGCTTCCGCGGCGACGCCGAGAAGGCGGAGAAGGTCTACGCCGGCGTGGCCGAGCCCCTCTCCGCCGACGACGTGGCCGACACCATCACCTGGGCGGTGACCCGTCCCAGCCACGTCAACATCGACCTCCTGGTGGTCCGCCCCCGCGCCCAGGCCTCGAACACGAAGGTCCACCGCGAGCTGTAGGGCGCGGGCTGCGGCTACCGCACCAGCCCGGCACTCCTCAGGTGCGGCATCAGGGCCGCCGGCTTCAGCCCGGCGGCCTTCGCCGCGTCCAGGGCCCGCTTCAGGTCCGCGCCGAGCGTCGGCGTGAAGTGCAGCAGCACGATGTCGCCCGCCTGCAGCCGCGGCGTCGCGGGCGTCTCGCTCCACGTGGTGAAGTCGTACGTCCAGGTGATCAGCGCCTTGACCCCGCACGCCTTCGCCGCCAGCCGCACGTCGTCGTTCACGGCCCCGTACGGCGGCCGCAGCAGCTTCGGCTCCTTCCCGAAGGCCGCGGTCAGCTGCTCCCCGGCCCCGCACACCTCGGCGTCCTTGCCGGCGGCGTCGAGCGCGGTCAGATCAGGATGGTTGACCGTGTGGTTCTCCACGCTCACCCGTCCCTGATCGACCAGGCCGGTGAAGTACTGGGTGTCGTACGAGGTCGCCCCCGGCAGCAGGAACAGCGACGCGGGAATCCGCTGGTCGACGAGGGTCTGCGCGACGGCGGGGTCGTGCACCCAGCCGTCGTCGATGGTGATGAACACGACCTTCTCGCCGGTCGGCACGTGCGAAACGACGGGCGGCAGCCCGACCTTCCGCGAGCCCGCCCCCTCGGCCGACGAAGCGACGGGAACACCCTCCCCACCACCCCCCACGGCACCGGCGGTACCCACGGCCCCGAGGGCGAGCGACAACGACGCGAGCGCGGCAAGAAGCGCGCGGGATCTCCACATGGCGCACACCTTGGTCTAGACCAACTCCCGCCGTCAATCCCCCGGTCGGGATCTCCTCCCCCCGAATTCACCCCACCCCCAAGGCAGTTGGCCACCACCCCACCAGCCGCACCCGGTCACCCCGTCACGAACGGGAATGTGACACCCCACCACGCGTTCGAGTGAAGCCCTCACGAAGACCCCCGCGCCGCCAGGCCCCATCCCTACGTTCGGTGGCAAACACGAACGGCCCCCGCCCGGGATGGCAGTCCCGGCCGAGGGCCTCACCGACAGGGAAGAAGGACTTCCTCATGGCTGACCAGGACCCTAGCGCCCCCACACGCTTCATGGACCTCCGCGACCCCCGCTACGCCTACATGTTCGGCTTCCTCCAGGCCGACGGGCACTGGTCCCAGGGCAGGGGACAGAAGGTCAAGCTCGCTGTCGAGATCAACGCGCGGGACATCCACCTTCTCCGGGATTTCCAGCAGCTCACGCCGTTCTACAGCTCCATCACCGAGCGCGTCCGGGCTACGAACTTCTCCGAGCGCCACCACTCCGCGACCTGGACCGTCTGCTCACTCGAAGCCCGGACCATCGTCAACGAACTCGGCATGCCCTACGGCAAGAAATCCCTGAGCATCAAGCCGCCCCGTGCGGACTTCGCGCGCCCCGACTACGTCCGCGGAATCATCGACGCAGACGGGTCACTCGGCTGGACCGCCCAGGGATTTCCCTTCCTCTCCCTCACTTCGGCCAGCACGGCGATCGCCGCCTACTTGTGCCACTACGGCAAGAAGGTCACGGGGACGGAGCGCACGATCTCACGCAACACCCGGGACGGCGTTTACAACGTCTGCTACTACAAAGAGACGGCGCAGCAGCTCGCCGCTCACCTGTACTACGACGGCTGCCCCGCCCTCGCCCACAAGAGGGCGAACGCAGAGTCCGTCCAAAGCTGGATCCGTCCTGCGGACATGAGGATCGCCCCGCCGCGACGCCGCTGGACCGTAGAGGACGACCAGGTACTGGTCCGCCTCGGCAACCCGGCCGCAGCAGCCTCCGCCCTGGACCGGACCGAACAGAGCTGTGCGATGCGCCTCTGGCGGATCCGCACCGGACGCACCGTCGCCCCACCCCAGTAGCCGAGTGAACGCGTGAGGGGCACACCGGATGTCCGGTGTGCCCCTCACGCGTTCAGCCCTTGATGCAGACGATCTGCCTGAGCTTGGCAACGACCTCCACGAGGTCCCGCTGCTGCTCCATGACATGCTCGATCGACTTGTAGGCCGCCGGGATCTCGTCCACGACGCCCGAATCCTTACGGCATTCCACGCCCCTCGTCTGCTCCTCCAGGTCCCGCGCCGTGTACCGCTTCTTCGCAGCCGTCCGGCTCATCTTCCGGCCCGCGCCGTGCGAGGCGGAGTTGAAGGCCGCCTTGTTGCCGAGGCCCTTCACGATGTAGGTACCGGTGGCCATGGAGCCCGGGATGATCCCGAAGTCGCCGCTGCCGGCGCGGATCGCACCCTTCCGCGTGACCAGCAGGTCCACGCCGTCGTACCGCTCCTCCGCCACGTAGTTGTGGTGGCAGCTGATCTCCTGCCCGAAGGAGACCTTCGCCTTGCGGAACTGCTTGCGCAGGACCTCCTTGAACAGGCTCATCATCACGGCACGGTTGTACTTGGCGTACTCCTGCGCCCAGTAGAGGTCGTGGCGGTAGGCGGCCATTTCCGGAGTCTCGGCGAGGAACACGGCGAGGTCGCGATCGACGAGTCCCTGGTTGTGCGAGAGCCCCCGCGCGATGCCGATGTGATGGTCGGCGAGCTGGTTGCCGATGCCCCGGGAGCCGGAGTGCAGGGTCAGCCACACCGCGCCCTGATTGTCTAGATTGACCTCGATGTAGTGATTTCCCTGCCCGAGACTTCCGATTTGCCGCATCGCCCGGTCCCGCCGGAACTTCACCGCGTCCGCGACGTAGTCGAACCGCTCCCACAGGTCCCCGAAGCCGCTCTCCGGGAACCCGTACAGCCGCCCCGGATCCACCGCCTCCCGGTGCATCCCCGCCCCCACCGGAATGGCCCGCTCGATCTGCGAGCGCAGTCCCGACAGGTCCCCCGGGAGGTCGTTCGCCGTCAGGGAGGTCTTCACCGCCGACATGCCGCAGCCGATGTCCACGCCCACCGCCGCCGGACAGACCGCGTCCTTCATGGCGATGACCGAGCCGACCGTGGCGCCCTTGCCGTAGTGCACGTCCGGCATGACGGCCAGGCCCTTGATCCACGGGAGTCCGGCCGTGTTCTGCAGCTGGCGCATCGCGCTGTCCTCGACCGACGCCGGGTCGGTCCACATCCGGATCGGGACCTTCGCCCCGGGCACTTCTACATACGACATATCGACCCCAACACCCCGTTAACCACAGAAAAGTCTCAATACGCAAAAAGCCTCGCTCTTGGCCTCAAATGCGACAGGAGACCGGCGCCGGCACCAGCGTGTGCGATAGACATTGTGTCCATCCGCGCCCGAGCCGCGGCAACGCATTTTCCCGAAGGGAGCCGGTGGAACGTGCAGCGCAAGACGGTACGCGGAGTCCTGCCAGCCATCGTGACGCTCGTCGCCCTCACGGCCGGCCTCACCGCGTGCACCGAAAGCGGCGGAGGCGGAACCACCAGCGACGCGAAGGCCGGCGGCAGTGCCGGGGCGGTCCCGCAGCCCGGCAAGTACCGCAGCCTGCCCATGCCCTGCAAGGCCGCGGACGCCAAGAAGGTCAAGGCGATGCTCCCGGCGTCCGACACCCTCGCCCCCGCCGCGCGCGAGGCGCTCTACGCCGGTGTCGCTGACCCCTCGTACGACGCCGACCGGCGCGTCGGCTGCCGCTGGACCGCGCAGACGGCGACCGAGACCCGGCTGCTGTCGGTGGGCTTCGAGCGCGTGGTCTCGTACGACCGGGCCGCCACGAGCGACGACGACAAGGCGCGGCAGGTCTACATCCGCCAGCTCACCAACGCCCATCTCCCCGTTCCCGGCCCGGTCACGAGCCCGACTGCCGGTGCAAGTGGGACGCCTGGGGCCGGTGCGACGCCGGGTGCGGGTGGGACACCGGCACCCGGCCCGACACCGAGTACGGGTACGAGTACGGGTGCAGGCCCAGGCGCGAGCGGGAGCGGGAGCCCCTCGCCCTCCGCTTCCTCCGCCCCGCCCGAGCTCGGCTCCCGCGTCCTCGAAGGGCTCGGCAACGAGGCCTTCCTCGACGACAAGCTCGGTCAGGCCGGAGCCACCGCCGTCCAGTCGCGCACCGTCCGCATTGTGTTCCGTACCTCGAATGTCATCGTCACCGTCGAGTACAGCGTCCAGCCCGCACTCCCCGGCACGGTCCCGCCCAGCCCGGAAACCCAGGACAGGGCGCGGCAGTTGGCGCAGGCCCTCGTGGACCGGTTCGACGAGTGACGGCGCACGTCGGAAGGGGTCCCGCCGGCCCCGGGTGACGGCGCGCACAGCGTGCGGGCGCCGGGTCGGGCTACCGTTGCTCGGGTCCCGCGCCCGTAATGGGTCCAATGAGCCCGCACGAAGACCCACAACGTCTGAAGGAATCATGCACCGATCAGCCTCGCGCCTCACCCGCGTCCTCGCCTGCGCAGCCGTTCCGGTGATCCTCACGGTCGCCGGCTGCTCGTCCGACTCGGGCAAGGACTCGGGCTCCGGCAGCGGCAGCGGCAAGAAGTCCGGAGCGACCTCGTCCGCGAAGCCGAGCGCCAAGGCCTCCACCGCGCTGGAGAAGGCCGTGTACGCCACGCTGCCGGAGCCGTGCAAGGCGGTCGCCGCGAAGACCATCGAGACGATCGTCCCGAAGGCCAAGGACGCCAACGGCACGGCGGCCAAGTCGAACGACCTCAGCAGCCGCGCCACCTGCACCTGGAACGGTCTGGACGAGGCCGGCCTGAAGGGCTCGCAGTACCGCTGGCTCTCGATCTCCCTGGTCCGCTACGACTCCCTCGCCTCGGTCGGCACCGGCAGCAAGCGCGCCGAGGACGAGTACGCCAAGCAGGTCGAGAAGGCGAAGGTCGTCGAGGGCGCGGAGAACGTGAAGCCGGAGGCGGCGGGCGGCATCGGCGATCAGGCCACCTCCGTCACCTTCACCACCAAGAAGGACGGTGACTTCGCCAACACGACGGTCATCGCCCGCACGCACAACGTAGTCATCACCCTCGACTACAACGGCACCGCCTACGAGGGCGCGGACGCTCCCGACCAGGGGAAGCTGCTCCAGGACGCCATCGCGGCGACGAAGGAGACCGTGGCCTCGGTCGAGGCGGCCAACCAGCAGAAGCAGCCGGAGCAGCAGCCTTCGCCGTCGAACTCCTAGCAGGCGGACCCACGGGTGACCGGACGTCCGGACCGCTGACGTCCGGTCACCCGTACGCGCGTACGCTGTGCCTGCCGTAGCTCGACAAGGGGAGGGGATCGCGGGTGGCCGCGATGCAGCTGACTCGTACGCACCGGATATTGATCGGTGTGGTGGTCGCCGGAGCCGTCGTCATCGCGGGGATCGGATTCGCGGGTTCGTACTCCGCCGTGCGGGCCCTCGCGTTGCAGAAGGGCTTCGGCAACTTCTCGCTCGTCTTCCCCATCGGCATCGACGCCGGCATCTGCGTCCTGCTCGCGCTGGACCTGCTGCTGACGTGGATCCGGATCCCGTTCCCGCTGCTGCGCCAGACCGCGTGGCTGCTGACGGCGGCGACGATCGCGTTCAACGGCGCGGCGGCCTGGCCGGACCCCCTCGGGGTCGGCATGCACGCCGTGATCCCGATCCTCTTCGTGGTCACCGTCGAGGCGGCCCGCCACGCGGTGGGCCGGATCGCGGACATCACCGCCGACCGGCACATGGAGGGCGTGCGCATCACGCGCTGGCTGCTCTCCCCGGTCCCCACCTTCAAGCTGTGGCGCCGGATGAAGCTGTGGGAGCTGCGCTCCTACGAACAGGCCGTCGGCATGGAGCAGGACCGCCTGATCTACCAGGCCCGCCTCCAGGCCCGATACGGCCGCTTCTGGCGCCGCAAGGCCCCGGTCGGCGCCATGATGCCGCTGCGCCTGGCCCGCATCGGCGTCCCCCTGTCCCAGACGGCCCCCGAAGGCCTCGCGGCGGCCGGCATCGACCCCCTCCTCCTCCCCCCGGCGGACCCGGCGACCCACCCGGCCCACCCGACCCACCCGGCCCACCCGACCCACCCGGCCCTCCCGCCCGGCTCCACGGACGCCCACGCCGCCTCCCCGCAGGACGCGGCCACCCCGGCCCTCTCCGGAGCGGCGGGCCCGCAGGGCCTAGCGGGGGCGGCGGGCGCGCGCGTCCTCGCGGGTACGTCCACCACGGCGGGCCTTCCCGGCGTGGACGGCCCGATTCCCGTCGGCCTCCCGGCCCAGGCCCAGGCCGAGCCCCAGGCGGGCGTCGGCCCGGCCACACCACAGGCCCAGGCCCAGGCCCAAGCCACACCGCAGGCCCAGGCCCAAGCCCAGGCCCAGCCCTTCGGCCCGGCCGGCGCAGCCCTGCAGCCAGGCACCCCCGCGCAGCAGGCGGCCTTCGCGGCCGCGGCCGCGGCCGCGGCCGGCCTGCACGCCCCCCTGCCGCAGCCCCACCAGGGCGCCGGGGAGGACCCCCAGTTCTGGGACGCGACCGAAGGGGGCGCCCCGCAGGGCCACCCCGATGCCGCCCCCTTCGTGGTGGACCCGACCGCCATGCCCGCCGCCCACAACAGCGCCTGGTTCGCGGCGCCCCGCGCGCCGCAGGCCGCGTACGAGGGCGGCTACAACCCCCAGTACGTCGAGGGCCTGGAGCCGACCCCGGTCATGGCCCCGACCGGCCCGGAGCCGCAGGACCCCGACCAGGACCAGGATGGCCGGCAGGAGCTCCCCGTACCGGCTCCCCGGCCGGACGAGGCCCCGCCGGAGGACGAGTCCAGCGCCGACGACGAGAAGTTCGCGGAGGCGGCGTACGAGGTCTTCCGCTCCCACCTGGAGGAGAACGGCGAGGTCCTGACCGCCGAGCAGCTCGACATAGTGCTGGCCGACCGGTACGGCGTGGTGCATCCGCGCAGCGCCTCGCTGATCCGCAAGATCTTCCCGCAGCTCAAGCAGCGCTACCAGACCGAGCTGGAGAACGAGCACATCGCGTAGCCCCGCCCCGGCGCCCCCGGGGAACCGGAAGGGCCCGCACCCCCCAGGGGGTGCGGGCCCTTCCCCGTGTCCGTGAGGAATCTACGCGGCGAGCAGCTTGCGCACCCGGTCCGCCCCGACCGCGAGCAGCAGCGTGGGCAGGCGCGGACCGGTCTCCCGGGTCACGAGCAGCCGGTAGAGCAGGGCGAAGAACGTCCGCTGCGCGACCTTGAGCTCCGGGGTCGGCTTGGCGTCGGGCTCGAGGCCGGCCATCACCTTCGGCACGCCGTAGACGAGCGTGGTCAGCCCGTCGAGCGACCAGTGCGAGTCGAGCCCGTCCACGAGCCGCCGCAGCGACTCGCGGCCCTCGTCGTCCAGGGAGGACAGGAGCTCCACGTCGGCCTCCTCGCGCACCAGCGTCCGTTGGTCGGCGGGGACCTGGGTGGTGATCCAGTTCTCGGCGCGGTCCAGGCGCGGGCGCACCTCGTCGAGCGAGGTCAGCGGCCGCTCGGGCTCCAGGTCGCTGAGGATGCGCAGGGTCTGCTCGTCGTGCCCGGCGGTGACGTCGACGACGGACGCGAGCGTCCGGTACGGCATCGGGCGCGGGGTGCGCGGCAGCTCGTGCGAGGCGACGCGCACGGCGCGGGCGTGCGCGGCGGCGTCGGCGGGCAGGACGGAGCCGTCGGTGACCTTGGACTCCAGCTTGTCCCACTCGTCGTAGAGCCGCTGGATCTCCTGGTCGAAGGCGATCTTGAAGGACTGGTTGGGGCGGCGGCGCGCGTACAGCCAGCGCAGCAGCTGCGGCTCCATGATCTTCAGCGCGTCGGCCGGGGTGGGGACCCCGCCCTTGCTGGAGGACATCTTGGCCATGCCGCTGATGCCGACGAAGGCGTACATCGGTCCGATGGGCTGCTCGCCGCCGAAGATGCCGACGATCTGCCCGCCGACCTGGAAGGAGGAGCCGGGCGAGGAGTGGTCGACGCCCGAGGGCTCGAAGATCACGCCCTCGTAGGCCCAGCGCATCGGCCAGTCGACCTTCCAGACCAGCTTGCCGCGGTTGAACTCGCTGAGCTTGACCGTCTCGGTGAACCCGTCCTCGGTGCAGACGTAGGTCATCTCGGTGGTCGTGTCGTCGTAGGAGGTCACCTTGGTGAAGTCCTTGCCGCACTGGCCGCAGTACGGCTTGTACGGGAAGTACCCGGCCTCGCCGACGCTGCCGTCGTCCTCGGCGGCCGCGCCCGAGCCCTCGGCGGCCTCCAGCTCGGCCTCGTCGACCTGCTTCTGCTGGGGCTTCTTGCCGCCCGGCTTCTGCTTGGTGCGGTACTGGTCGAGGATCGCGTCGATGTCGGCGCGGTGCTTCATCGCGAACAGCACCTGCTCGCGGTAGACACCGCTGGTGTACTGCTCGGTCTGGCTGATGGGGTCGTACTCGACGCCCAGCTCGGCCAGGGATTCGACCATGGCGGCCTTGAAGTGCTCGGCCCAGTTCGGGTACTCCGAGCCGGCCGGGGCGGGCACGGCGGTCAGCGGGCGCCCGATGTGCTGGGCGTGGGACTCCTCGGTGACGCCGGGGATGCCCTTGGGGACCTTCCGGTAGCGGTCGTAGTCGTCCCACGAGATCAGGTGCCGGACCTCGAAGCCGCGGCGGCGGACCTCGTCCGCGACCAGGTGCGGGGTCATGACCTCGCGGAGGTTGCCCAGGTGGATCGGGCCGGAAGGGGAGAGTCCGGACGCGACGACGACGGCTTTGCCCGGGGCTCGGCGCTCCGCCTCGGCGATGACCTCGTCCGCGAAACGGGAGACCCAGTCGGTCTCGGTGCTGCTGGGGGCGCTCTGAGCCACGGCACGTCCTTCTATCTCGAATGCTGGCTTCTCGCCATTCTCCCAGACGGAACGGCACGCTCCGGGGTTGCTCCCACCCACTGATATCCCGCGAAGCGCCGGGCCCCCGCGTGGGATACTCGGTCCTTGTCGGAACACCCAAGTGCAAGCTCGCGCAGACGCGCATGCTCGCGTGCAAGCTCACACACGACCTCACAGGAACGGCAGCTCATGGCCTCGGTCCCTTCCCTCGCTTCCTCCGTCAACCAGCGCGTCGCCGACGCACTCGCCTCCGCCCTGCCGGATGCCGGTGCGAGCGACCCGCTGCTGCGACGAAGCGACCGGGCCGACTTCCAGGCCAACGGCATCCTGGCGCTCGCGAAGAAGGCCAAGGCCAACCCGCGCGAGCTGGCGACGACCGTGGTCGAGGGCATCGAGACGGGCGGCCTGATCCAGGAGATCGAGGTCTCGGGCCCCGGCTTCCTCAACATCACCATCACCGACCGGGCGATCATCGAGACCCTGGCCGGGCGCGCCGCCGACGACCGCCTCGGCGTGCCGCTCGCCGCGCGGCCGGGTACGACGGTGATCGACTACGCGCAGCCGAACGTCGCCAAGGAGATGCACGTCGGGCACCTGCGCTCGGCGGTCATCGGCGCGGCGATGGTGGAGATCCTGGAGTTCACGGGCGAGAAGGTGGTCCGTCGCCACCACATCGGCGACTGGGGCACCCAGTTCGGCATGCTCATCCAGTACCTGCTGGAGCACCCGCACGAGCTGGACCACAAGGCGGAGGACGGCGCGGAGGTCGCGGAGGTCTCCGGCGAGGAGGCGATGTCCAACCTGAACCGCCTGTACAAGGCCTCGCGCACCCTCTTCGACTCCGACGAGGAGTTCAAGACGCGCGCCCGGGCCCGGGTGGTGGACCTCCAGGCCGGCGAGCCGCAGACGCTCGCCCTGTGGCAGCGGTTCGTGGACGAGTCGAAGATCTACTTCTACTCGGTCTTCAACAAGCTGGACATGGACATCCAGGACCCCGACGTCATCGGCGAGTCCGGCTACAACGACATGCTCACCGAGACCTGCAAGCTGCTGGAGGACTCGGGCGTCGCGGTCCGCTCCAACGGCGCGCTCTGCGTGTTCTTCGACGACGTCAAGGGCCCGGACGGCAACCCGACCCCGCTGATCGTCCAGAAGTCCGACGGCGGTTTCGGCTACGCCGCGACCGACCTCTCGGCGATCCGCGACCGCGTGGGCGTGCTGGGCGCCACGACGCTCCTGTACGTCGTGGACGCGCGGCAGTCCCTGCACTTCAAGATGGTCTTCGAGACGGCCCGCCGGGCCGGCTGGCTGAACGAGGACACCAAGGCCGTGCAGCTGGCCTTCGGCACCGTGCTGGGCAAGGACGGCAAGCCGTTCAAGACCCGTGAGGGCGAGACGGTGCGGCTGGTGGACCTGCTGGACGAGGCCGTCGAGCGGGCGACCGCCGTGGTCCGCGACAAGGCGGACAAGGTCGGCCTGACCGAGGCGGAGATCGTCGAGAACGGCCGGTACGTGGGCATCGGCGCCGTGAAGTACGCGGACCTGTCCACCTCGGCCGCGCGCGACTACAAGTTCGACCTGGACCAGATGGTCTCGCTGAACGGCGACACGTCCGTGTACCTGCAGTACGCGTACGCCCGCATCGGCTCGATCCTGCGCCGGGCGGGTGACCGCAAGCCGGTCGCGCACCCGGAGCTGGAGCTGGCCCCGGCCGAGCGCGCGCTGGGCCTGCACCTGGACCACTTCGGCGAGCTGCTCGCCGAGGCGGCCGCGGAGTACGCCCCGCACAAGGTGGCCGCGTACCTCTACCAGCTGTCCTCGCTGTTCACGACGTTCTACGACCAGTGCCCGGTCGTGCGGCCGGAGCCGGAGCTCGTCGTCGGCGAGAACCGCCTGTTCCTCTGCGACCTGACCGCCCGCACCCTCTCGAAGGGCATGTCCCTCCTGGGCATCCGGACGCCCGAGAAGCTCTGACCTGCTGCGCGAAGGCCCCTGACGCACCCGGCGGTTTCCAGGGGTCGTCGCAACACGTGGTCGTGTTGGTCAGGCCGCGAGGAGTTTATGCAGGCGCTCGGCTGGGGTTTCCCAGCCGAGCGTTTTGCGTGGTCGGCCGTTGAGCTGGGCGGCGACGGCGTCGAGGTGTTCGCGGCCGTGGACGGACAGGTCGGTGCCCTTGGGGAAGTACTGCCGCAGCAGGCCGTTGGTGTTCTCGTTCGAGCCGCGCTGCCAGGGGCTGGCCGGGTCGCAGAAGTAGACCGGGACGTCGGTGGCAACGGTGAACTCGTGATGACGGCCCATCTCTGAGCCCTGGTCCCAGGTCAGGGACCGTTTCAGGTGTGCGGGCAGCCGCTGGACGGTTTCCTGGAGGGCGTCACGGACGGCTTCGGCGCCGCGGCCGTTCGGCAGGTGCAGGAGCATCACGTATCGGGTGGCGCGTTCGACGAGCGTGCCGATGGCGGACCCGTTGTCCTTGCCGATGATCAGGTCGCCTTCCCAGTGTCCGGGCACCGCCCGGTCCTGCGCCTCGGCGGGCCGTTCGCTGATCATGACCATGGGCTCGGCGAAGCGGGGCTGACGCTGCTGGGTCTGGCGGTGGGGTTTGCGGCGGGCCCGTCCGGTCCGCAGGGCTCCGGCGAGTTCTCTGCGCAGTTCGCCGCGTCCTTGCACGTAGAGGGCCTGGTAGACGGTTTCGTGGACCACGTGCATCTCCGGCCGGTTCGGGAACTGTGCCCGCAGAGCCTGGCAGATCTGCTCCGGGCTCCACAGTTCGTCCAGGCCGGCCTGGACCGCGGCCCGCAGCTGCGGGTTCTGGCTGATCTTGCGCGGTTTGGGGCGGGGCCGGCGGCCATCGGCCCGGGCCTGGGCGGCGAAGGGCCGGTACTGCCCGTTTCCGGGATGCCTGTTGCGGCGGATCTCCCGGCTGATGGTGGAGGGGCTGCGGCCCAGCTCGGCGGCGATCGCCCTGACCGTGGCCTTCTCCCGCACGCGGTCGGCTATGTGGATCCGGTCGGCCTCGCACAGGTACCGGGATGCACCAGAAGGCGGCAGCACCGGACGAACGGGTGCTGCCGCCTTCTGCCCGCCCGACGGGCGGCGGCCGTTACGCCACCGCTTGCCCGTCCGCAGGTTGATCCCGACGCGTCTGCAAGCCTCGGAACTGCTCAGGCCCTGGTCCATGAGCCGGAAGTATTCCTCCCGCTCACGGACCAGCTTCCTCGGGCCTTGGGCCACCGCCCGCACCTTGCGGATCTCGAATTCCATCGCACCCCTTGAGCTGGGGTGTTGCGACGACTCCTAGAACCCAAGCCCGCGCCGGGGGCCTTCGCGTTTCCCGGCAGGCCCGGCAGGCCCGGCAGGCCCGGCAGGCTCCTGCACGAGGTCCTCATCGAGCGCGGCCATGCCCCGATCGTCCCCCTGCCCGTCCTGGCTCAGGCATGGCGTCCCGGTCAGTGGACGCCCTTGACCCGCGCCGTGCCCCAATGCGTCGTCTTCGGGGTGCACGCCTCCGCTCCGCCTTCGTGCGGCGCGTGCCAAGCGGGCCACACGGAGGACGACGCGAAGCGCGCCGGCCGTCTCCTGGCCTCCGCCGCGATCCCTACCGAGATGCGGCCCGACGCGGTGGGCGCATTGGCCGTGGTCATCGCCGCCCGCCACCCCCAGGCCGTCATCGCCACCTCCGACCCGCGCGACATCACGGCCTACCGGGACGCCCTCCCCGGAGCCGCGGAGGCGATCCGGGTACTGGATGTGCGGGACCTCGCCGCCTTCCTCGCCGGCAAGCGCGTGCTGGGCTGAGCCATCGGGGCGCTCGCCTCCCGCTCCCCTCGTACCCGAGGCCCGAGCACCGGGCCGGGGCCCGAGCACCCGGGCCGGGGGCCGGGGCCGGGGCCGGCGCAGTCACCCGTACGGCCCGGTTCGGGCCGCGTGGCCCGGGTAGGGGACGGCCCGTCCAATCCCTGTCCGCAACCCGGAGGCATCCGTGCCCGACATGAACGGCCCCTACAAGCCCGGCACCCCGTGCTGGATCGACCTGATGGTTCCCGACCAGCAGGCGGCGATCGACTTCTACTCCGACCTCTTCGGCTGGCACGGCGAGATCGGCCCGCCCGACCAGGGCGGGTACGCCGTCTGCACCCTCAAGGGGAAGCCCGTCGCCGGAATCATGAAGGCGTCGAACCAGGACGGCACCGTCCCCGACCCGATGCCGCCGACCGTGTGGACCACGTACCTGGCCACCGACGGCATCGAGGCCACCCTCAAGTCCGTCACCGGCAACGGCGGCAGCGTCATGACGGGCCCGATGGACGTCATGGACCTCGGCAAGATGGCCGTCGTCGCCGACCCGACCGGAGCCGTCTTCGGGCTGTGGCAGGCGGGCACCTTCGAGGGCGCGGGCATCGTCAACGAGCACGGCGCCCTCATCTGGAACGAGCTGAGCACCGGCGACATCCCCGCCGCCCGCGCCTTCTACAGCTCCATCCTGCCGGTCACCACCGCCAAGTCGGAGATGCCGGACGCCGGGGAGTACCACGAGGTCCAGGTCAACGGCCGCGCGGTGGCCGGGATCATGGACCTGGCGACCCTCCCGCCGGGCACTCCGGCGAACTGGAATCCGTACTTCAGCGTCGACGACGTGGACGAGATCCAGGCCGCCGCCGTACGCGCAGGCGCCTCCGTCGCGGCCCCGGCCTTCGACATGGCGGCCGGCCGGATGGCCGTACTGAAGGACCCGCAGGGCGGGGTCTTCTCGGTGATCAAGGCGAACCCGGGGCTCGGCGACTGACCGGACCGCCACCCCAGTGACGGGGCTCACAGGGAACATTCCCCCTGTGAGCCCCCTCCTCTCTGTGCCGAAGCGTTTCAGCACCGAGGGGACACACGATGAACGAGCTGCGCGACACGACACGGCTGCGCACCGGGCGGGCGCTGGCCGCACTGCTCGCCGCCGACGGGCTGGTCCACCTGTACTGGGCCACCGGCCTGACCTGGCCCGCCCCCGACGAGCGGACGCTGTCCCTCGCCGTACTCGGCACCGAGGTGTCCTTCGGGCCGCCCGTGGTCCTGCCGCTCGCCGCGCTCACCCTGACCGGCGCCGCGGCTGTGCTCGCGCACACGCACGGCCTCGGCGGCCCGGCCACCCGCCGGGCCGCCCGCCTGGTGACCGCCGCCGTCGCCGCGGGCCTGGCCGTACGGGGCCTCGCGGGTCTGGGCTGGTCCGCCGGCCTCCTCAACAGCCCGGCGGACGGCCCCTTCCGCACCCTCAACCTCGCCCTCTACACCCCCGCCTGCCTCGCCTTCGGGTGGGCGGCGGCCCGCCTGGCGGGTGCGCGCGCGCAGGGGGCCCGGAGCCCACGGATCTTGCCGAATCCGTGATCTGTTTGCGTATCGGAATCTCTCCCACCGCCCCTAGTCTGAGCACGTTCAAAAGGGGAGGGAACCCAGACATGCAGTTCAAGCGCATAGCCGCCGTGGCCGCCGCGGCAGTGGTCGGCCCGACGGTCCTCATGACCACGCCCGCGATGGCCGACGAGCAGCAGCAGCCGGCCGTATCCGTGCCGGACGCCGCACCGAAGGACGACGCGGCGCCCGCCGCCGACCCCACTCCGGCGACCACGCCGACGACCACGCCGCAGACCGGGCCCACGCCCGGAACGGGCCCGGTCACGCCGCCCGTCACACCGCCGGTCACCCAGCCCGTCACACCGCCGGTCACCCAGCCGGGGACCCCGGCGACCGGGCCGGCCACCACGCCGCCCGCGCCGGTCACCCCGGCCCCGGCCCCGGCGGCCGAGAAGCCCGCCGAGGCCAAGGACACCCCGGGGGACTCCATCCTCATGGGCCCGGACGTCACGATCGCCGGCATCCCGAAGGCCGGATTCAAGGCCGACGGCAGCTGGACCGCACTGACCGTCGAGGTCGACAACTCGGCCAACACGGAAGTCACCGACTACACCCCCCGGATCACTTTCACCCAGGAGCAGGGGAAGCTGAAGCCCGGCCAGATCAAGGTCGAGCGGCTCGTCACCGACGCGGCGGGCAACAAGTCCTGGAAGCCCGCCGACTTCATCGGCGGGTACAACTCCAACTACTTCACCTACGGCCTCGGGAAGAAGGCGTCCGTCGCCCGGGAGTCGGTCTACACGATCGACGTGCGGATCAGCTTCGCCGCCGATACCCCGGTGGTCCCCTTCAAGCTGGACTCCGACGGCCTGAGCATCCGCCCCGACGGCGGAAACGCCTGGTCCGGCGCCACCTGGTACGAGACCAGCATCGCCGGCGCGATCGCCTACCCGGACACCGTCGAGGGCCCGTCGCTCTCCCTGACCGGAGTCTCCACGGAAGGCTACAAAGCGGGCGGCGACTGGCGGGAGGTCGGCATCCACGTCGACAACACCGGCAAGCCGGCGCTGAAGAAGTTCGGCATGGCGCTCGCCGTGGAGCGCCTGGACTTCTCGCAGCTGCAGCCCGAGCACATCCAGGTCGAGGCTTACGGCCACAACGGCTGGCAGGCGGTGAAGCACTCCTACTCGGACACCGGGCTCGTCTTCTTCGACCTCGGTCTCGGCCCCATCTCCTCCGGGGAGACCACCGACGTCAAGCTGCGGATCCGCTTCACCAAGGACGCCCCGCTCGGCGACATCAGGCTGCGCCCGGCCGGCGGCGCCGAGGACGACCTCGGCTCGGGCGATCACCACGTGTGGGTCGTCAGCCCCGCGAAGGCCCGGCTGACCAAGGTCCTCGCGGCCGACCCGGCCACGGGCGGCACCGGCAACCAGGGCAACGACCCGGCCCCCAACGGCGGTTCCAAGCCGATCGACGGCACCGGCACCGGCAACCGCCCCGGCGGCCAGCTCGCCGAGACCGGCAGCAGCCCGGCCAGCACCTGGGCCCTCGGCACAGGCGGCGTCGCCCTGACCCTGGGCGCGGCCCTCGTCGCCGGCACCGGCCGCCACCGCCGCCGTACGACAGCCTGAGTCGGCGGAACTCCCACCAGACGACCTTGCCCGGCGCCCGGGACAGCACACCCCGGGCGCCGGCGAGGGCGTCCCCGTTGGCGAGCCCCCGCCCGGGCGGGGGCTGCTTGCTCAGTGGGTCAGCGGATAGGAGTGCCGGCCGGTCGCCGCGTCGATCTCGGTGTGGGCCTTCTGCAGCATCTGGGACGCGATGTCCATCATCGCCCGCGCGCCGGCGATCTCTTCTCCGACCTTCAGCTGGTCCGGGTCCGAGGGATGACGCATGGCATAGCCGCGCGCCCGGATCTCGGAGCCGTCCCCGAGCCTGACCAGGGCCGCCGCACTGGTGCGATGGCCCTCCTCGGTGAATTCGATCTCCACATGCCACCCAACGAGTGTGGACATGCTGCACCACCTCCAGGGGTTCACCCTGTCTCCAGAGTGCGCCTGAGCGGGACACGACGCGACTCGGGGGTGGGGTCGGGGGTGGGTGGGCAGGTGCTGCGGGCCGGTCGGTGACTTCGACAAGGTCCGGTGGGAGCCCGGCAGTCCAGTGTCCTTTCGGTGCGGGCCGGTCCCTCAAGGGCGCTCACTTCGTTCGCGTCGCTTCGCGATGGCCTTCGGCCACCCTTGACCGACCGACCCACCCCGAAACGCCACAAGACTTCCGGGATCCCCCCGGGGAACGGCCGGGAGGGACGGATACGGAGGAGCGGCCGGATCAGGGATGCCCACGCCCCCTCCGGCCGGTGCGACGATCCGCACCCGTCACTGGTCGGGACCGCCCAGCCGGACGGTATGGACGCCCGGGACGGTCAGAACGCCCAGGACCGGGCGGTCGGACACCCTTCCCGAGACTTCGCACGGCCAACCGGACCGTAAGGACGACCACCACCCCTTCGCAGGGTCGGTGGGCGCGTCGGATCGCTACACGGTCCTTCTCGGCTTAGCGACTAACGACCGTCTGTGGCCAGGGAATCGAAACGATCAGTTCTCGGAGTCTGAGGACGAAAGAGTCGCCATGAGATGGCGCAAGCCCACCGAAGAGTCCAGGAGAGTGCACAGGATCGTCGCCGGACGGCCCCAGGTCCATCCGGGCCGTGGGCGGCCTATGCCCAGCCACGGACGGGCCGCAGCCGCTAAGCCGAGAAGGACTGTGTAGCGATCTGACGCGCCCACCGATCCTGCGAAGGGGTGGTGGTCGTCCCTACGCTCATGCTGACCGTGGGAACCCTCGGGAAGGGTGTCCGACCGCCCGGTCCTGGATTCTCTGACCGTCCCGGGCAGCCATACCCTCCCCCTCTGTGGTCCTGGCCGCTCGACGGTCCGGATGACCGGCCGGAGGGGGCGTGGGCATCCCTGATCCGGCCGCTCCTCCCCATCCGTCCCTCCCGGCCGTTCCCCGGGGGGAACCCGGAAGTCTTGTGGCGTTTCGGGGTGGGTCGGTCGGTCAAGGGTGGCCGAAGGCCATCGCGAAGCGACGCGACGACGAAGGAGGAGCGCCCTTGACGGACCGGCCCGCACCGAAAGGACACTGGACTGCCGGGCTCCCACCGGACCCTGTCAACGCCCCCGCCCAACCCGCAGCCCACCCCCACCGCAGCCCCCACCCCGTCTGAGTACCCGTACTCATGTGCCCGCCGGGTGGCGCTCGCGCTCCTCGCCACGGCGGCCGTGATACTCAGCTACACCGTCTTCCACCGGATCGTGGACTGGCCCTGACGGTCAGCGCTCCGCCCGCAGCCACCCCGCCGCCTCGGTTGCCCAGTACGTCAGGATCGTGTCCGCGCCCGCCCGCTTGATGCCGAGGAGGGTCTCCAGGATGGCCCGGTCGCGCTCGATCCAGCCCTTTTCCGCCGCCGCCTCGATCATCGCGAACTCTCCGCTGATCTGGTATGCCGCCACCGGGACGTCCACCGACTGTGCGACCCGGTAGAGGATGTCGAGGTACGGCCCGGCCGGCTTGACCATCACCATGTCGGCGCCCTCCTCCAGGTCGAGGGCGAGCTCGCGCAGTGACTCCCGGGCGTTCGCCGGGTCCTGCTGGTACGTCTTGCGGTCGCCCTGGAGCGAGGAGGCGACGGCCTCGCGGAAGGGGCCGTAGAAGGCCGAGGAGTACTTGGCCGTGTACGCGAGGATCGAGACGTCCTCGTGGCCCGTCTCGTCCAGCGCGTCGCGGATGACGCCGACCTGACCGTCCATCATCCCGCTCGGGCCCACCACGTGGACGCCCGCGTCGGCCTGGACCTGCGCCATCTCGGCGTAGCGCTCCAGCGTCGCGTCGTTGTCCACGCGGCCGTGCTCGTCCAGGACCCCGCAGTGGCCGTGGTCGGTGTACTCGTCCAGGCAGAGGTCGGACATGATGACGAGGTCGTCGCCGACCTCCGCCTTCACGTCGCGGATCGCGACCTGCAGGATGCCGTCCGGCTCGGTGCCCGCCGTGCCCCGCGCGTCCTTGTTCTCGTCGGCCGGAACCCCGAACAGCATGATCCCCGAGACGCCCGCCTCGACCGCCTCCACGGCGGCCTTCCGCAGCGTGTCCCGGGTGTGCTGGACCACGCCCGGCATCGCCGAGATGGCGAGCGGCTCGCTGATGCCCTCCCGGACGAACGCCGGGAGGATCAGGTCCGAGGGGTGCAGCCGGGTCTCCGCGACCATGCGCCGCATCGCCGGGGTGGTGCGCAGCCGGCGGGGCCGCGAGCCGGGGAAGGATCCGTACGCGCTCATCTTCTAGTCGCCTCTTCGAGCATCGGTCGGTCGGTGGAAACAGTCGCAGACAAGGGTAGGGCCCGGGTGCGCTCGCACCCGGGCCCTACCCTCTAACGCCCACATCAGGTCGTACGACGCCTGCGCGCCCCCGGCCGTCGCTCACTGGGCCGGTACACGCTCTCCCCGGCCTCCTTCGCGGCTTCGCGGCGCGCGGCACCGTACTCGGCCAGGGCCTCCGCCAGCTTGCCCACGCTCGGCTCCGGCGACAGCACGTCGACCCGCAGCCCGTGCTCCTCGGCCGTCTTCGCCGTCGCCGGGCCGATGCACGCGATGACGGTGACGTTGTGCGGCTTGCCGGCGATGCCGACCAGGTTGCGCACCGTCGAGGAGGACGTGAAGAGAACGGCGTCGAAGCCGCCGCCCTTGATCGCCTCGCGCGTGTCCTGCGGCGGCGGCGACGCGCGCACGGTCCGGTAGGCGGTGACGTCGTCGACCTCCCACCCGAGCTCGATCAGCCCGGCGACCAGGGTCTCGGTGGCGATGTCGGCGCGCGGCAGGAAGACGCGGTCGATCGGGTCGAAGACCGGGTCGTAGGGCGGCCAGTCCTCCAGCAGTCCGGCGGCGGACTGCTCGCCGCTGGGCACCAGGTCGGGCTTGACGCCGAACTCCACCAGCGCGGCGGCGGTCTGCTCGCCCACGGCGGCCACCTTGATGCCCGCGAAGGCACGGGCGTCGAGCCCGTACTCCTCGAACTTCTCGCGTACGGCCTTGACCGCGTTCACCGAGGTGAAGGCGATCCACTCGTAGCGGCCGGTGACGAGCCCCTTGACCGCCCGCTCCATCTGCTGCGGGGTGCGCGGGGGCTCCACGGCGATGGTGGGCACCTCGTGGGGCACCGCGCCGTAGGAACGCAGCTGGTCGGAGAGCGAGGCCGCCTGCTCCTTGGTGCGCGGTACGAGGACCCGCCAGCCGAACAGCGGCTTCGACTCGAACCAGGACAGCTCCTCGCGGCGCGCGGCGGCGCCGTGCTCCCCGACCACGGCTATGACGGGCCGCGAACCCTCGGGCGAGGGGAGGATCTTGCCCTGCTTGAAGACCTGGGCGATGGTGCCCAGGGTCGCCGACCAGGTGCGCTGGCGCGTGGTCGTACCGGCCACGGTCACGGTGAGCGGGGTGTCGGGCTTGCGCCCGGCGCTCACCAGCTCGGCGGCGGCCGCCGACACCGTCTCCAGCGTCGCGGAGACGACGAGGATGCCGTCGCTGGCGCCCACCTCGCTCCAGCAGCGCTGGGAGGCGTTGCGCGCGTCCACGAACCGCACGTCGGCGCCCTGCTTGCCGCTGAGCGGCACACCGGCGTACGCGGGTACGCCGACGGCCGTCGCGACGCCCGGGACGACCTCGAAGGGGATCCCCTCGGTGGCGCAGGCGAGCATCTCGTCGGCCGCGTTCCCGTCGAGCCCGGGGTCACCGGTGACGGCACGGACGACCCGCCTGCCGGAGCGCGCGGCCTCCATGACAAGATTGGCGGCGTCTCGGATCACCGGGACCCCGGCGGCCGTTGACTTCTCGTCAGCGATCGTCAGCTGCGGCGTGTCCACCCCCGCGCGCGCATGCGTACGTACGACCTCGAGCACATCGGGCTCCGCGATCAGTACGTCCGCGGCGGCCAGGGCCTCCACGGCGCGGAGCGTCAGCAGTCCCGGGTCGCCCGGGCCGGCACCGAGGAAGGTGACGTGCCCGTGGACGGCGACGGCCGCGAATGCGGAGGTGGTTGGGCTTGTGGGGTTCAAAGCGACCGCTCCCCCATCAGACCGGCCGCGCCCTTGGCCAGCATCTCGTCCGCGAGTTCGCGGCCGAGCGCCATGGCCTCGTCGTACGACTGGGGCACGGGACCGGTGGTGGACAGCTGCACCAGCGTGGAACCGTCGAGGGTTCCCACGACTCCACGCAGGCGCATCTCATTGACAATCTGCCCGTCGGCCAGCAGGTCGGCGAGCGCGCCCACGGGGGCGCTGCAGCCGGCCTCCAGGGCGGCGAGCAGGGCGCGTTCGGCGGTCACGGCGGCCCGGGTGTACGGGTCGTCGAGCTCGGCGAGCGCGGAGATCAGGTCCGTGTCGGACGCGAGGCACTCCACGGCCAGGGCACCCTGGCCGGGTGCGGGCAGCACGTTGTCGACACAGATCAGGTCGGTGGCCTCGTCGCCGCGGCCGATCCGGTTGAGGCCGGCGGCGGCGAGGACGACGGCGTCGAGCTCTCCGCTGCGCACGAACCCGATCCGGGTGTCGACGTTCCCGCGGATGCCGACGGTCTCGATGACCTTGCCCAGCGAGCGGGCGTACGCGTGCAGCTGCGAGGTGCGCCGCGGCGAACCGGTACCGATCCGCGCACCGTCGGGCAGCTGCTCGAAGGTCAGGCCGTCGCGCGCGACGAGCGCGTCGCGGGCGTCCTCGCGCTGCGGCATGGCCGCGATGACGAGCTCGGCGGGCTGCGCGGTGGGCAGGTCCTTCAGCGAGTGCACGGCGAAGTCGACCTCGCCGCGTACGAGGGCCTCGCGCAGGGCGGTGACGAAGACGCCGGTGCCGCCGATCTGCGAGAGGCTCTCGCGGGACACGTCACCGTAGGTCGTGATCTCCACGAGCTCGACGGGCCGGCCGGTGATCGCCCGTACCGCCTCGGCGACATGTCCGGACTGGGACATGGCCAGCTTGCTTCGCCGCGTGCCGAGCCGGAGGGGCTGGTCGAGACGTGGATTCATGATGCCCGTCCTGAGTCGTCGTTCTTGTCTGCCGCGTCCGCCCGGCTGACGGAGGCCACCGTCTGCGGGTCGAGATCGAAGAGTTCGCGCAGCGCCTCGGCGTACCCGGCGCCGCCGGGCTCGCTCGCGAGCTGCTTGACGCGCACGGTCGGCGCGTGGAGGAGCTTGTCGACGACGCGCCGCACGGTCTGAGTCACTTCAGCCCGCTGCCGGTCGTCGAGGTCCGGCACTCGCCCGTCGAGCCGTGCCACTTCCATGGCGACGACCTCGGCGGCCATGGCGCGCAGGGCGACCACGGTGGGCGTGATGTGCGCGGCCCGCTGGGCGGCGCCGAAGGCGGCCACCTCTGCGGCCACTATCCCGCGTACGGCGTCCACGTCGGCGGCCATCGGCGCGTCGGCGGATGCCTCGGCCAGCGACTCGATGTCGACGAGCCGCACCCCGGGGATGCGGTGCACGGCGGCGTCGATGTCGCGGGGCATGGCCAGGTCGAGCAGTGCGAGGGTGACGGGCCGCTCGTCCGCCCGGGTACGGGCTTCCTTGCGCGGCTGCTGCCGCTGCGCGGCGGCCTCGCCCTGGTCGGCCCAGGTGCCGTGCAGTTCCAGCGAGCTGGCGTCCACTCCGGCGAGCGCGGCGCGCCCGTCGGCGGTCCGTCCCGGATCGGAGGCCAGCGCCTCCAGTCCGACGGGACACCCGTCGCGCTCGTCCACGGCCACCTTGCTCCGCACGGCCCCGGCATCGGCGACGCGCTGCCCCCGGGCCGTCATCACGGCAAGCCGCGCGACGAGCTCTGCGGGCACATCCAGCCCGGCCGAATCCAGCCCCGCCGGAGGTTGAGGCGCGGGGTCCGGGGCGGAACCCCAGGGGGCCCCGGCGGAGCCCGGGGAACGGTCGAAGGGCGGGTGGGGGACGGCCCCCGCGGGGCCCGCCTCCACGGCCGCGGCCACGTCGTCCCCGGTCAGCACGAGCCCGGTGGCGCCGGTACACGACACCACCACGTCGACTCGTGTCAGCTCATCGGCGACGGCGGACATCGCAATGGCCGAAGCCGCCACCCCGGTGCCCGAGGCAACCAGAATCCCGGCCAGCCGCTCCGCCCGCTCCGCGGTCCGGTTCGCCACCACGACCTCGGCGATGCCCACCCGCGCGAGCGTCGCCGCCGCCAGCGAGGACATCGAACCGGCCCCGATGACGAGCGCCCGCTTCCCGGCGGCCCACTCCTCCACCGGCACGTGCACGGCGAGCTGTTCCAGCCCGAAGGTCACCAGCGACTGCCCCGCCCCGTCGATCCCGGTCTCGGAGTGCGCCCGCTTGCCGACCCGGAGCGCCTGCTGGAAAAGATCGTTGATCAGGCGCCCGGCGGTGTGGAGCTCCTGCCCCAGCGCCAGCGCGTCCTTGATCTGCCCGAGGATCTGCCCCTCGCCGACCACCATCGAGTCCAGGCCGCACGCCACCGAGAAGAGGTGGTGCACCGCCCGGTCCTCGTAGTGCACGTAGAGGTAGGGAGTGAGCTCCTCCAGCGCGACCCCGCTGTGCTGCGCCAGCAGGGTCGACAGCTCGGCGACACCGGCGTGGAACTTGTCCACGTCCGCGTACAGCTCGATCCGGTTGCACGTGGCGAGTACGGCCGCCTCGGTCGCCGGCTCCGCGGCCAGCGTGTCGTGCAGCAGCTTGACCTTGGCATCGGCGGGCAGCGAGGCGCGCTCCAGCACGCTCACGGGCGCACTGCGATGACTCAGGCCTACGACGAGCAGACTCATGCCGGCATCACCGCCGGCACGTCACCCTCGGGTCCGCCCTTGCGCGCGACGGCCGCGGCCCGCCCGGCGGGCGGCACGACGGCGGCGGCCGGGGCCGCCCCGGTGCCGGTGCCCACGGCGCTGCCGCCGGCGGCAGCGGCGGCCGCCGCTTCCTCACCGGCCTTGCGCTGCTCGTGGAACGCCAGGATCTGGAGCTCGATCGACAGGTCGACCTTGCGCACGTCCACGCCCTCGGGCACGGACAGCACGGTCGGGGCGAAGTTCAGGATGGAGGTGACACCGGCGGCGATCAGCCGCTCGCTCACCTGCTGCGCGGCACCCGCCGGGGTCGCGATGACCCCGATCGAGACGCCGTTCTCCTCGATGATCTTCTCCAGGTCATCGGTGTGCTGCACGGGCATGCCGGCCACGGGCTTGCCGGCCATGGCCGGGTCGGCGTCGATGAGCGCGGCCACGCGGAAGCCGCGGGACGCGAAGCCGCCGTAGTTGGCCAGCGCGGCGCCGAGGTTGCCGATGCCGACGATGACGACCGGCCAGTCCTGGGTCAGCCCGAGCTCGCGGGAGATCTGGTAGACGAGGTACTCCACGTCGTAACCGACCCCGCGGGTCCCGTAGGAACCGAGGTAGGAGAAGTCCTTGCGGAGCTTCGCGGAGTTGACTCCGGCGGCCGCGGCCAGCTCCTCGGAGGACACCGTGGGCACCGATCGCTCGGAGAGCGCGGTGAGTGCGCGCAGGTACAGCGGAAGCCGGGCGACAGTGGCCTCGGGAATACCTCGGCTGCGGGTCGCCGGTCGGTGAGTTCGGCCAGTTGCCACGATGCTCCTGCGGGATGAGCGGGGCTGCAGGTGGCCACTTGTCCCAGGACCACCCCGTCGAATGCAGGCTATGTCTTTGTGAACGCGTGCACAAAGATTGTGTCCGCTTTGTCCGAGCAAAGTGACCGGGGTCACGCGCCTTGGGCATACGGGCCGGGAACGGGCGACACGCCGAACCCGTTCAATTCCCGAAGGGGGCAAAACGGAACACACTCCTCACCAATACGCCCCCGAGACCCCATAAATCGCCCACGATCGTAACCGCCCGAGGGGTCAGGCCTGCAATGCCCGTCGGAGCCGGTCAGGGTTCACCCTCCAGAAGGTGTGCTGTTCACCGTCCACCAGCACCACGGGAATCTGCTCCCAGTGCAGGCGGTAGAGCTCCTCGTCCTGCGTGATGTCCTTCTTCTCCCACTGTGCGCCCGTCTCGGCGCAGACCTTCTCGACGACCTCCTGGGCGTCATCGCAGAGATGACACCCCGGCTTCCCGACGAGCGTCACCATCCGCTCCTCGGGACGCTTCTTCCCGGCACGGCGCAGCAAAGGACTCATGCGCCCATTCTCCCTCCCCGGCAGGATCGATCACTCCGCCGAATGAGACCGAGCACACACCGCCGCCGGAGCGTCTGGATTCGCGCCGCAGAAAACCCGACGAACCGCCGGTCAGCCGGGCGGCCCGGGCCGAAAATCCCCGCACCGCCCGGGAGGGGAGGGAAACTTCACCCTCGGGGAGGGGAGCGTTCAGGCCCTCGATTCCCGTGAGTTCGGGAACTCCCGAACACAGTGGCTATGCTCGCGTCATGGCCGCTCTGGGATGGCTCACCCCCCGTAGGCGCTCCGCCACCGCGCGGAGCGTTCTGGCAGGCGAGGCCTCGGCCGAGGCCGCCCGCAAGACCGCGCTGGCCGACGAAGAGCTCGACTCTCCGGCCCTCGAAGCCGCACGGACCGAGGCCGAGGAGGCCGAAGCCCGCGAGCCCGAGTTCCCCGTCGCCGGCGACGACCTCGCGGCCGCCTTCTTCGACCTCGACAACACCGTCATGCAGGGCGCCGCGATCTTCCACTTCGGCCGCGGCCTCTACAAGCGGGAGTTCTTCCGCCGCCGCGAGCTCGCCCGCTTCGCCTGGCAGCAGGCCTGGTTCCGGCTCGCCGGGGTCGAGGACCCCGACCACATGCAGGACGCCCGCGACAGCGCGCTGTCCATCGTCAAGGGACACAAGGTCTCCGAGCTGATGTCCATCGGCGAGGAGATCTACGACGAGTACATGGCGACCCGGATCTGGCCGGGCACCCGCGCCCTGGCCCAGGCCCACCTCGACGCCGGCCAGAAGGTGTGGCTGGTGACGGCCGCCCCCGTGGAGACGGCCACCATCATCGCCCGCCGGCTCGGGCTGACCGGGGCGCTGGGCACGGTCGCCGAATCCGTGGACGGCATCTACACCGGCCGGCTGGTCGGCGAGCCGCTGCACGGCCCCGCCAAGGCCGAGGCGGTGCGCGCCCTGGCCGCCGCCGAGGGGTTCGACCTCGCGCGCTGCGCCGCGTACAGCGATTCGCACAACGACATTCCGATGCTGTCGCTGGTCGGACATCCGTACGCGATCAATCCCGACACAAAACTGCGCAAGCATGCCCGCGCCAACGACTGGCGCCTGCGCGACTATCGGACCGGTCGCAAGGCCGTGAAGGTCGGCGTCCCGGCCGCCGCGGGCGTCGGCGCGATCGCGGGCGGCGCGGCCGCCGCGATCGCCCTGCACCGCCGCCGCAAGTAACCCCCGCGGGTCCGCACCCGGGCCCTGCCCGGCCTCCCGGGCCGCCGCGCCCGCCGCGCCCCCGGGCCCGGGGCATTCGCTCACCTCTACCCGCGCCCCCGGCGCGGCACTCCGCCCTGCCCCACTCGGTCGCGAGCCACCGTGGAAGGTGCCATTCCGCGCACCCAACCGATCAAGAACCGATCACCAGGTGCGACTAAATATGCCTTCGACACGCAACAGAAGTGTCGTAACCGGTGATTTGAGCAACTGGGTGTAGCGCTGCCTGTACGAAGCGTTATTCTCCTCAAACGCATGCCACCGCCACCTGTCGCCACGACGGGTGAACGGTCCCGCACTGCACGTGATGGAAGCTCTGCCTCTGGGAGTCCCGTGTACCCACCTGTCGGGGTTGACGCCTCGGGCCTGGCTACGCTGCGCGCAACGGTCCTCGACCACCTGCGCGGCTTCGTCCCCACCGCGTACGCCGTCCCCGCCTTCGCCGCCGCGGTCCCCGCCGGACTCGGCCCGGCCGGTCCTTGCTATGCCCTGACCGACGGCGGAGCAACGGTGGGCAGACGCGGTCGTTCCGGCGGCGCGGCCTCCGGTGGCGCAGCCGCCGGAACCACCGCGCCCGCCGCCCGCCGCCCCACCGCGGACAGCGACCAGGCCCGCATGATGGACCTGGTCGAACGCGCCCAGGCCGGTGAGGCCGAAGCCTTCGGCCGCCTGTACGACCAGTACAGCGACACCGTCTACCGCTACATCTACTACCGAGTCGGCGGCAAGGCGACCGCGGAGGATCTCACCAGCGAGACCTTCCTGCGCGCGCTGCGCCGCATCTCCACCTTCACCTGGCAGGGCCGTGACTTCGGCGCCTGGCTCGTGACGATCGCCCGCAACCTGGTCGCCGACCACTTCAAGTCGAGCCGTTTCCGCCTGGAAGTCACCACGGGCGAAATGCTGGACGCCAACGAGGTGGAACGGTCCCCCGAGGACTCCGTCCTGGAGTCCCTCTCCAACGCGGCCCTGCTGGAAGCCGTACGGAAACTCAATCCGCAGCAGCAGGAGTGCGTGACCCTGCGCTTCCTGCAGGGCCTCTCGGTCGCCGAGACGGCCAGGGTGATGGGAAAGAACGAGGGTGCGATCAAGACCCTCCAGTACCGGGCGGTCCGCACGCTGGCCCGCCTCCTCCCGGACGACGCCCGCTGACGCCGCCTCCCCAATCACATTCGGTATCCCTCCCTGATGACCTTGATGACACTGCCGACAACAACGACATTGACGACGCTGTGGTCCGATCATCCTTCGTCCGTAACCCAAGTGCCGCGCCGCTCGTTGTGCGGGATGCAGGCTCCCTGTGGACAAGCCCTGCCCGAAGCCGCTCACTCGAAAGGGTGGATGTGCTCAAGGAAGGCAACCTTCCGGACACCTTGGGGAGTCGATCGTCATGACGAGAGGAGGTGCCGCCAGTGATCGCGAACGTGACTCCGCACCGGCGGGCGAACGCCTTCGCCCAGGCCCTGGAGGAGCGGACCCCGTCCGACCTTTCGGAACCGGACCCGGCGGCCGAGCAGTCCGAGGCACCTGCCGAACCTGCCGACCACGACCGGTTGTTGGCCCTGGCGAGCGCGCTCGGCGAAAGAATGCCGCGCCCGGTGCTGGACCCCGAGGTCAAAGTGGTGCAACGAGCCCAGCTCATTGCCGCCATGGAGGCCAAGGTGATGGAAGAGAGGGCCGGGGGCGGTGTGGCCGCGGACCCTCAAGTGCCCGAACAGCGGACCGGCCGCGGCGCCCACCGGGCGACCTCGCTCCGGAAGATGCGGCCCCGCTCCCGCTGGTCCAAGGGCATCGCAGCGGGCGGCCTCACCGTAGGTGTGGCCGCGGGGGCCTTCAGCGGAGTGGCCGCTGCCAGCACGGACGCCCTGCCGGGTGACCACCTGTACCCCGTGAAGCGGGGCATGGAGGACATCCGGCTCGGGATGGCCGACGACGATTCGGACCGGGGCGAGCTCTATCTCGACCAGGCCTCGAACCGTCTCTCGGAAGCGCGCCGGCTCATGGAGCGCGGCCGGCTGGGCGCCCTCGACCACGAGTCCCTCGGTGAGATCCGCCGGGCCCTCGCGGGAATGAAGCACGACGCCTCGGAGGGCCACCGGCTCCTCCAGGCCGCCTACGAACGGGACGGCTCGCTCGGCCCGATCCAGGCGCTGTCCTCGTTCTCCCGCTCGCACCGCGACGCCTGGGACAAGCTCCGGGGCAATCTCCCGGCGCAGCTCACGGACGTGGGCGGTGAGGTGGATTCGGTCTTCCAGGCCATAGACCAAGACGTGGCGCCGCTCCAGGGACTGCTCCCGAAGCCTCCGGAACAGTCCCGCGGCTCCGGCCCCTCCACGAGGCCGAGCGCCCCTGCGGGCAAGCACCAGGCGCCGTCCCCCTCGGGCACCCCGTCCGCGGCCCCCACGCCGTCGGCCTCGGGTTCCCCGAAGTCCCCGCCCCCCGGTGGTCTCCTGGGCGGCACGGGCAACCTGCTGAACCCGCCCGCGGGCCAGCCGACCCCGTCCCAGTCCGGCAGCACCCCGGACATTCCGCACCCGGACATCACCCTCCCGCCCCTCCTCCCCGGCCTCCTCCCGGGCCTGGGCATCAAGGCGGAAGACGCGGACTAGCCGAAAACGCCGGCGCGGCTGGATGGATCCAGCCGCGCCGGCGTTTGAGGCGTTGGGTGCCGGGGGCCGGCACCCAACGGTCAGAAGAACACGGACCGCCGCTGCACCAGCAGCTTGTACAGCGTGTGCTGGATCTGCTCCCGCACCTGATCCGTCAGGTTGAACATCAGCATCGGGTCCTCCGCCGCCTCCGCCGCATAACCCGCGGTGACGATCGGCTCCCCGAACTGGATCGTCCACTTCGTCGGCAGCGGCACCGCCCCGAGCGGCCCGAGCAGCGGAAACGTGGGCGTGATCGGGAAGTACGGAATCCCCAGCAGCCGAGCCAGCGTCTTCGCGTTGCCGATCATGGGGTAGATCTCCTCCGCCCCCACGATCGAGCAGGGCACGATCGGCGTCCCCGCCCTCAGCGCGGTCGACACGAACCCGCCCCGCCCGAACCGCTGGAGCTTGTACCGCTCTCCGAACGGCTTCCCTATCCCCTTGAAGCCCTCGGGCATCACACCCACCAGCTCCCCGGCCTCCAGCAGCCGCTGCGCGTCCTCCGCGCACGCCAGTGTGTGGCCGGCCTTGCGGGCGATCTCGTTCACCACGGGCAGCATGAACACCAGGTCCGCCGCCAGCAGCCGCAGGTGCCGCTGTGCCGGGTGCTGGTCGTGCACGGCGACCTGGAGCATCAGGCCGTCCAGCGGCAGCGTCCCGGAGTGGTTCGCCACGATCAGCGCGCCACCCTCCTTCGGGATGTTCTCGATGCCCTTGACCTCGACCCGGAAGTACTTGTCGTACACCGGCCGCAGCAGGGACATCAGGACCTGGTCCGTCAGCTCCTTGTCGTAGCCGAATTCGTCGACCTCGTACTCGCCGGTGAGCCGGCGCCGCAGGAACGACAGACCGCCGGCGATCCGCCGGTCCCAGCCGCCGCCCTCAGCGGTGGGCTCCGGTACGGCCTCCACGACCGGCTCGGGCACCTCCGGCGCCACCCGGACCCGCCGGGCCGCGGACGACGGCCGCCGTCGCGGCCGGTCCTCGTCGAACGGAATGACCTTGGCGTCCGCCACTATCGCTTCGCTCCCTCAGCCACAGCCCCAGCCTCCACGTTCAACAGCTCCGCCACCCGGTCCACGGCCCGCCCCACCCGCTCCGGCGGCAGCAGCCCGTTCCCCCGGCTCCGCGTGAAGTCGGCGAAGGTCTCGGCGGTCGTGTACATCGGATCGAATCCCAGCACCTCCCGCATCTGCGTGGTCTCCACGACCCGCCCGTGCGTGAGGAGCCTTATCTGTTCGGGCGAGAAGTCCGTCGCCCCGACCGCGCGCAGCGCCGAGCCCACCCACGTCACCGCGGGCAGCAGCAGCGGCACCGACGGCCGCCCCAGCCGCCGCGTGCACTGCGACAGCAGCAGCACCCCGTCACCGGCGATGTTGAAGGTCCCGCTGATCCCGCTGGTCTGCGACGCGAGCCGCAGTACGTCCAGTACGTCGTCCTCGTGCACGAACTGCAACCGCGGGTCGTAGCCCAGCACGGTCGGGATCAGGGGCATCGAGAAGTACTCGGCGAGCGAGGAGTCGGCGAAGGGCCCCAGGATGTTCGCGAACCGCAGTACGCACACCGCGACGTCCGGCCGCCTGCGCGCGAAGCCGCGTACGTATCCCTCGACCTCGACGGCGTCCTTGGCGAAGCCGGCCGCGGGCAGCGACTTCGGCTGCGTGGTCTCGGTGAAGACGGCCGGATCCCGTGAGGTGCCCCCGTACACACTGGTACTGGACTTCACCACGAGCCGCCGTACCGTCGGGGACTTCTGGCAGGCCCCGAGGAGCTGCATCGTCCCGATGACGTTGGTTTCCTTGACGGTGCTGTACGAGACGGCGCCCGCGCCCGTCGCGGCACCTCCGGTGACCGCGAGATGGACCACCGTGTCGACCGCGTTCTCGGCGAGCACCCTGGCGATCGCCGACTGTCTGATGTCCGTACGGATGAACTCGGCCGATCCCAGCCGGTGCGACGGTGTCACCGCGTCGACCGCGATCACCCGCTCGACCTCCGGGTCCCGCTGGATCCGCCGCACGAAGCGGCCTCCCAGCTGCCGGGCAGCCCCGGTAACGAGCACGACCTTCCCCACGAGCTCAGCGCCTCCCTCGAAGAAGTCCCCCGGCTGCACCGCAGCCCCTCCACCAGAATGGTGGAGGGGCTGCGGAGAACACGTACAGCTACCGTTTACTTCTTGTTACGGCGCTGGACGCGGGTGCGCTTGAGCAGCTTGCGGTGCTTCTTCTTGGCCATCCGCTTACGCCGCTTCTTGATAACAGAGCCCACGACTACCCTCGCTCACTTCTCGGAACATCCCCGCGTCGCGGGGATCTCGGTGCGGGGCGTCTGGGCCCACACGACCTACGTCGGCCTAGCCTACCCGTCCGAGCTCTGAGCTTGTAATCCGGTGCTTCCGAGGAGCGACAGCAGGCTCCCGACCCTTGCCCTCAGGCCGATTCCACCCCCACAAAAGACTCGCGGAGGTACTCGTGCACCGCATTTTCGGGGACCCGGAAGGACCGGCCCACCCGGATTGCGGGCAGATGTCCGTTGTGCACCAATCGGTACACGGTCATCTTCGACACTCGCATCACCGAGGCGACCTCCGCCACGGTCAGGAACTGAACCTCACTGAGAGGCCTCTCGCCAGCAGCCATGACACACCTTGACCTTCCGCGCATGACGGGCACCGGCTTCCCCTCCGGTTACGCCCCGTCGTCGCACGCTCACTCACCAGAGTAGGGGCGTGTGATACGAGTGGGGAAGAGGAGCTACGGCCACTCCTGCCAACCCGACAGACTCGCCCGATTGAGTACATAGCGAGTGAGCGGTCGGTAGTAGTCCGCGCGCACCGCGTCATCAAGCGGAACGGCCACCGAGACCCGCCCCTCGGCCTCCCCCACGAACAGCGCGGGATCATCCGTATCGGCCAGCCCGATCGCCTCCACACCAAGCTGACCTGCGCCGCAGACCCACCCGTGGTCCCCGATCACCAGCTCCGGCAGCGGCCCTCCGGACTCCGCCAGCGCCCCGAGCGCGATCCGAACCGGCAGCGGCGAATGGGTGTGCGCGCCGGTCGCACTCCCGGGTGGGCGCGCGCCGTCTTCACGCACCAGTGCGACCCCTCGTACGTAATCGATGCGGTGCCGGCGTACGCCGAACCGGGTCGGCATGTCGACAGCCGCCCCCCGCGCCGGGGTGAGGACATCACATCCCGCCGCCGACAACGCCTCGGCCAATGTGGCGTAGAACCCCAGGAGCCGGTGCGGATGCCCGGTCCCGAGCAGCACCGGGGCCCGTACCCCGGCAGCCGCGCCGAGCCGCTCCGCGAAGGCCTCCAACCCCGCCACCGTACGCTCCGGATCGATCACGTCCGGCCCGCTGACGTGCGCCGGATCCGCCGAGACCCCGCACTTGTCCGCCATCAGCCGCAGGAGCTCCGCCTCCCCCCAGCCCCACTCGGGATCCAGCCCCAGCAGCACGCGCGGATCCCGCGCCGCGAACAGCCGGTAGCTGCGCAGGCTCTCCTCCCGGGAAGTCGCGACGGTCCCGGCCAGACGGGCGGCCAGCAGATGCGCACGCAGCGCGCCGGTACTCAACACCCCCCCGATGCTGCCCCACCGGACCTGACACCTCACCAGTTCCGGCCATTCCCCCCACCCTTGGCGTAACGCCCCCACCAAGTCCCCTCCGGGAAAACCGGCGTTCACCCGCAGGCTGACGCCGGCCAGGATCCAGCCCCTCCGGCGTTTGAGGAGCGGGGTCTGGGGCGGAGCCCCAGGGAACGGCGGAAGGGCGGGTAGGGGACAGCCCCGCAGGGCCCGGCCCAGCGGCCCGCAGGGGCTAGGCCAGCAGCCCGCGCAGCGGGAACACCGCCCGCCGGGTGGCCAGTACGGCCTGGTCGATCCGGTCCGCCGGGTCGTACCCCGCCTCCCAGTCCCGCCACACAGGCACCCGCCCGTCAGTCATCCGCCCCGGCGCCACCTCCCGCGTCCGCGCGTACACCAACTCCCGCCAAGACCCCGGCACCGCCGTCTCCGGCGCGATCGGCCGATGCCCGGCAATCGCCACCAGGTGCGTCCACGACCGCGGTACGACGTCCACGACCGCGTACCCCCCGCCCCCCAACGCCAGCCACCGTCCCTGCGCACAGGAGTGCGCCAGCTCGTGACAGGCCTCCTGGACCGCCCGCTGCGCGTCCAGCGACACCGCCAGGTGCGCCAGCGGGTCCTCGAAGTGGGTATCGGCCCCGTGCTGGGTCACCAGCACCTGTGGCCGGAAGTCCTCCAGCAGCTCCGGCACCACCGAGTGGAAGGCCCGCAGCCACCCCTCGTCCCCGGTCCCGGCGGGCAGCGCGATGTTCACCGCCGCCCCCTCCGCGGCCGGCCCGCCCGTCTCCTCGGGCCACCCGGTCTGCGGGAACAGCGTCCTGGGGTGCTCGTGCAGGGACACCGTCAGCACCCGCGGATCGTCCCAGAAGGCCGCCTGCACCCCGTCCCCGTGGTGCACGTCCACATCCACGTACGCGACCCGCTCGGCCCCCAGCTCCAGCAGCCGCGCGATCGCCAGCGCCGCGTCGTTGTACACGCAGAAACCGGCCGCCCCGCCGGGCATCGCGTGGTGCAGCCCGCCGGCGAAGTTCACGGCGTGCTCGGCGTCCCCGCGCCAGATCGCCTCGGCGGCCGCCACCGACTGCCCGGCGATCAGCGCCGACGCCTCGTGCATGCCGTGGAAGGCCGGGTCGTCCATGGTCCCGAGCCCGTACGAACCGTCCGCGACCCCGGGGTCCGCGGACACCTCGCGCACCGCGGCGACGTAGTCCTCACGGTGGACGAGGCGCAGCGTGGACTCCCCGGCCGGCCGGCCGGCCCGTACCTCCAGCTCCCGGTCGAGCCCGAAGGCCCGTACCAGACCCATGGTCAGCGCCAGGCGCACCGGGTCCATCGGATGGCTCGGCCCGAAGTCATACTTCGTTACCGCCTCGTCCCACATCAACAACCCGCGGCCGCTCATGCGCAACACCGTATCGGGCCTCCTTCGCACCGAACGAGCGGGCGTAGAAAAGCGTCACCAGGACCAGCACCATCGGTACGAGCATGGCGCCCCGGTAGTTCCAGGCATCGCCGATGCCACCGACGAGCGGTGCGCCGATGAGGAATCCGACGTAGTTGAAGATGTTGAGCCGCGCGATGGCGGTGTCGGAGGAGTTCGGGAAGAGCCTGCCCGCCGCGGCGAAGGTCTGCGGCACGATCACGCACAGCCCGGTCCCCAGCAGGGTGAAGCCGAGCATCCCCGCCCACGCCCCGGGCGCGGCCGCGACCACCCCGAAGCCCAGCGCGGCGACGACCGTCCCGATCCGTACGACGGCCACGGCCCCGAAGCGCCGCACCCCGAGGTCCCCGACGGCCCGCCCCAGCAGGGTGGTCACCATGTAGACGTTGTAGGGGACGGTGGCGAGCTGCTCCGAACTCCCCAGCACGTCCTGGAGGTACTTGGCGCTCCAGTTCGACACCGTCGAGTCCCCGATGTACGCGCACGCCATCACCAGGCACAGCGGCAGCAGCAGCTTGAACCCGCCCGCGCCGAGCCCCTTGTCCGCGGCGGCGTCCTGCCCGGTCTCCTGGTCCACGTAGAACCGGCTGGCGAAGAGCGCGAGCGGCAGCAGGACCACCACGGCGGGCAGGTACGAGGTGAACAGCGCGAGGTGCCAGTGCGCCCCCGCCCAGGCAGCGGAGGCGCCCAGGATGCCGCCGAGGCTGTACGAGGCGTGGAAGCCGAGCATGATGCTGCGTCCGTACGCGCCCTGCAGGCTCACCCCGAGCATGTTCATGGAGGCGTCGAGCGCCCCGACGAACAGCCCGAAGGCCCCGAGGGCCAGTGCCACGTGCCACATCCGGCTGCCGGCGCCGACCCCGAGCAGCGCCAGCAGGACGAGCGGCTGCGCCCACCGCAGTACGGTGCTGGGCGCGACCCGCTTCACCAGGTGCTCGGTGACGACGCTGGACACTCCGGCGAGGATCGGCACGGCGGCCAGGAAGGCGGGCAACAGCCCGTCGGATATCCCGTACCGGTCCTGAATGGCCGGGATCCGCGTCACGAGGAGCGCGAAGGCCACGCCCTGCACGAAGAAACTGAACCCCAACGCTCCACGCCCGCGGCTCAGCCGCGCGTCTGCTGTCATGGCGGCTCAGCGTAGGCGCCGGTCCTACCGGTGGGTAGAGCGATCACATCTCGATTGGGTCAGTGCGAGAACCCACCGCTGTAGCCGGCGCCGTAACCGCCGCTGTAACCACCGGTGTACCCACCGGTGTACCCACCCGAATACCCGGCCGACCCGGCGGGTCCGACCTCCAGCCCCAGCAGCCCGGCCAGCTGGTTCATGTCCCCGAAGTACCCGGTGGCGCCGGGCAGCCGGTCGGCGGGCATCATCGCGGTGTACCCGTACACGTCCATGCCCGCGGCGATGGCGGCCTGGACGCCCAGCGGGCTGTCCTCGACGACCACGCACCGGCGGGGGTCGACGCCCATCTGGTCCGCGGCGTGCAGGAACAGGTCCGGGGCGGGCTTGCCCTGGCCCACGTCCTCCGAGCTGAAGATCCACTCCTCTTCGAACCACTCGTCGAGCCCGGCGGCCCGGTGCCCGACCCGGATCCGCTCGTGGCTCCCGGAGGACGCCAGACAGTACGCCGTCCCGGCCTCGACCAGCGCGGCCAGCACCCCTTCGACCCCGGGAACGGGCTTGAGCTCCCGCTCGAAGGCGGCGGAGGTACGGGCGTGCAGCGTGCTGTCGAAGTCGGCGGGCAGCGCCTGCCCGGTCCGCTCCCGCACGAGGTCGTGCACCCGGTGCACGGCGGCCCCCATGTAGTCGCGCAGCGACTCCTCGTACGAGGTCGGGTGCCCCAGCTCGGTCAGATACCCGGAGAGGATGCTGTTGGCGAGCGGCTCGCTGTCCACCAGCACGCCGTCGTTGTCGAAGATGACGAGGTCGTAGCCCATGCGACAACCCTACGAGCCGTCAGTACAAATCCATCCGGACCCCATGCCGGGCATCCGCAGGACATCGAAAGTTCCTGGGCCCCTGGGGACACGGCGCGGGCCGGGACCTCACCTCCGGTCGGCGGTGCTCCGCCACAACCGGCGGTAGCCCTCACGGAGCGGACCGCCGGCCAGGTCCAGGACGGCCGAGGCCGCGCCCGTCAGCGCCTGCGGATCTCCGGTCGCGCACAGCCGCAGGTGCCCGTCGAGCAGGGCCGCCCCGAGCGTCCCGTCCGCTTCCAGCAGCCGCCTCGGCAGCCACTTGCCGACACCGGTCCATGCCCGGTGGTGGTCGAAGAGGAGGTCGGCCGCGCCGGCCAGCACCACCCCGGCCACCGCCACCCGCTCGACGGGGTCGGTGGCGTCACCCAGGTCGTCCAGCGCGTCCGTGAGCCCGTACCGCTTGGTCTCCACGGTGTCCGCGTCCAGCGCAGGCGGCCCCTGCCGCAGATCCGCCTCGGCCAGCGCCCGTACGCGAGCCGCCCCGCCGTCCCTGTCTAGCAGGACGAGACCGGTGGCGTAGATCACCTGCAGGACCGGACGGCGTGCGGCCAGGTCCACGGCGAAGAGCTCCGCGAGGCCGGCCCGGGTGTGGATGAACAGCTCCACGACCCGCCCCTCGAAGCGGAGGGTCTCCCTGCAGGTCTCGCCGTCGTCCCCGACCAGCACCACGATGTCCAGATCACTGCTGGCCGTGGCCCGCCCCAAGGCCGTGGACCCGCCCAGGACCGCCACCAGCGCATCGGGAAACTGTTCCCGTACGATGCGCCGCGCCTGGTCAATGGGGTCTACATGCATGTTCATGCCGGACAGAGTTCCATGGAGCCCGGCCGGTGGCCACAGGTTTTTGCCGGTAAACGCAGAAAAGCCCCGCACCGAACCCATAAGGGCTGGTGCGGGGCTTCCCCACAATAATTGTTCGGCGGCGTCCTACTCTCCCACAGGGTCCCCCCTGCAGTACCATCGGCGCTGAAAGGCTTAGCTTCCGGGTTCGGAATGTAAACCGGGCGTTTCCCTAACGCTATGACCACCGAAACACTATGAAGTTAACCAACCGGATATGACACAGTTCGTTACTTCAGAACTAACACAGTGGACGCGAGCAACTGAGGACAAGCCCTCGGCCTATTAGTACCAGTCAGCTCCACCCGTTACCGGGCTTCCACATCTGGCCTATCAACCCAGTCGTCTACTGGGAGCCTTACCCTCTCAAGGAGGTGGGAATACTCATCTTGAAGCAGGCTTCCCGCTTAGATGCTTTCAGCGGTTATCCCTCCCGAACGTAGCCAACCAGCCATGCCCTTGGCAGGACAACTGGCACACCAGAGGTTCGTCCGTCCCGGTCCTCTCGTACTAGGGACAGCCCTTCTCAATATTCCTACGCGCACAGCGGATAGGGACCGAACTGTCTCACGACGTTCTAAACCCAGCTCGCGTACCGCTTTAATGGGCGAACAGCCCAACCCTTGGGACCGACTCCAGCCCCAGGATGCGACGAGCCGACATCGAGGTGCCAAACCATCCCGTCGATATGGACTCTTGGGGAAGATCAGCCTGTTATCCCCGGGGTACCTTTTATCCGTTGAGCGACGGCGCTTCCACAAGCCACCGCCGGATCACTAGTCCCGACTTTCGTCCCTGCTCGACCCGTCGGTCTCACAGTCAAGCTCCCTTGTGCACTTACACTCAACACCTGATTGCCAACCAGGCTGAGGGAACCTTTGGGCGCCTCCGTTACTTTTTGGGAGGCAACCGCCCCAGTTAAACTACCCATCAGACACTGTCCCTGATCCGGATCACGGACCGAGGTTAGACATCCAGCACGACCAGAGTGGTATTTCAACGACGACTCCACCCCAACTGGCGTTGGGGTTTCAAAGTCTCCCACCTATCCTACACAAGCCGAACCGAACACCAATATCAAACTATAGTAAAGGTCCCGGGGTCTTTCCGTCCTGCTGCGCGAAACGAGCATCTTTACTCGTAGTGCAATTTCACCGGGCCTATGGTTGAGACAGTCGAGAAGTCGTTACGCCATTCGTGCAGGTCGGAACTTACCCGACAAGGAATTTCGCTACCTTAGGATGGTTATAGTTACCACCGCCGTTTACTGGCGCTTAAGTTCTCAGCTTCGCCACACCGAAATGTGACTAACCGGTCCCCTTAACGTTCCAGCACCGGGCAGGCGTCAGTCCGTATACATCGCCTTACGGCTTCGCACGGACCTGTGTTTTTAGTAAACAGTCGCTTCTCGCTGGTCTCTGCGGCCACCCCCAGCTCACGGAGTAAATCCGATCACCAGTGATGGCCCCCCTTCTCCCGAAGTTACGGGGGCATTTTGCCGAGTTCCTTAACCATAGTTCACCCGAACGCCTCGGTATTCTCTACCTGACCACCTGAGTCGGTTTAGGGTACGGGCCGCCATGAAACTCGCTAGAGGCTTTTCTCGACAGCATAGGATCATCCACTTCACCACAATCGGCTCGGCATCAGGTCTCAGCCTTATATGAGGGACGGATTTGCCTACCCCTCGGCCTACACCCTTACCCCGGGACTACCACCGCCCGGGCTGGACTACCTTCCTGCGTCACCCCATCGCTTACCTACTACAAGTCTGGTCCGCCGGCTCCACCACTTTCCATTCCCCGAAGGGTCCGGAACGGCTTCACGGGCTTAGCATCGCCTGATTCGATATTGGGCGTTTCAAAGCGGGTACCGGAATATCAACCGGTTGTCCATCGACTACGCCTGTCGGCCTCGCCTTAGGTCCCGACTTACCCTGGGCAGATCAGCTTGACCCAGGAACCCTTAGTCAATCGGCGCACACGTTTCTCACGTGTGTATCGCTACTCATGCCTGCATTCTCACTCGTGAACCGTCCACAACTAGCTTCCGCTGCTGCTTCACCCGGCACACGACGCTCCCCTACCCATCACAGCGGGCGTTGGCCCTATAGCTGCAATGACACGACTTCGGCGGTACGCTTGAGCCCCGCTACATTGTCGGCGCGGAATCACTTGACCAGTGAGCTATTACGCACTCTTTCAAGGGTGGCTGCTTCTAAGCCAACCTCCTGGTTGTCTCTGCGACTCCACATCCTTTCCCACTTAGCGTACGCTTAGGGGCCTTAGTCGATGCTCTGGGCTGTTTCCCTCTCGACCATGGAGCTTATCCCCCACAGTCTCACTGCCACGCTCTCACTTACCGGCATTCGGAGTTTGGCTAAGGTCAGTAACCCGGTAGGGCCCATCGCCTATCCAGTGCTCTACCTCCGGCAAGAAACACGTGACGCTGCACCTAAATGCATTTCGGGGAGAACCAGCTATCACGGAGTTTGATTGGCCTTTCACCCCTAACCACAGGTCATCCCCCAGGTTTTCAACCCTGGTGGGTTCGGTCCTCCACGAAGTCTTACCTCCGCTTCAACCTGCCCATGGCTAGATCACTCCGCTTCGGGTCTAGAGCGTGCAACTCAATCGCCCTATTCGGACTCGCTTTCGCTACGGCTTCCCCACACGGGTTAACCTCGCTACACACCGCTAACTCGCAGGCTCATTCTTCAAAAGGCACGCAGTCACGACGCATTGAGTAAACTCAATGCGCGACGCTCCCACGGCTTGTAGGCACACGGTTTCAGGTACTATTTCACTCCGCTCCCGCGGTACTTTTCACCATTCCCTCACGGTACTATCCGCTATCGGTCACCAGGGAATATTTAGGCTTAGCGGGTGGTCCCGCCAGATTCACACGGGATTTCTCGGGCCCCGTGCTACTTGGGAGATTCTTAAGCAAGCCGCTGATGTTTCGTCTACGGGGGTCTTACCCTCTACGCCGGACCTTTCGCATGTCCTTCGACTACATCAACGGTTTCTGACTCGCCGACCGGCCGGCAGACCGATCAAAAGAATTCCCACAACCCCGCATGCGCAACCCCTGCCGGGTATCACACGCATACGGTTTGGCCTCATCCGGTTTCGCTCGCCACTACTCCCGGAATCACGGTTGTTTTCTCTTCCTGCGGGTACTGAGATGTTTCACTTCCCCGCGTTCCCTCCACACTGCCTATGTGTTCAGCAGTGGGTGACAGCCCATGACGACTGCCGGGTTTCCCCATTCGGACACCCCCGGATCAAAGCTCAGTTGGCAGCTCCCCGGGGCCTATCGCGGCCTCTCACGTCCTTCATCGGTTCCTGGTGCCAAGGCATCCACCGTGCGCCCTTAAAAACTTGGCCTACAGATGCTCGCGTCCACTGTGTAGTTCTCAAGCAACGACCAGCCACCCATCACCCCCATCCGAAGATGAAGTTCACTGGGGCCGGCATCACAGAAGGCATGACCTTACGGCCGTACCCTCAGATACCCAACAACGTGCCAAGCACGATCCCCCATCAGTGAGTCACTTTCCACGCCGAAGCAGTACTCGTGATCCATCAAGGAAACCGTGCCAACTAATCAACGTTCCACCCATGAGCTGACCGTGCAGAACATTTGTCTGCAATCGGTACTGTGCTCCTTAGAAAGGAGGTGATCCAGCCGCACCTTCCGGTACGGCTACCTTGTTACGACTTCGTCCCAATCGCCAGTCCCACCTTCGACAGCTCCCTCCCTTACGGGTTGGGCCACCGGCTTCGGGTGTTACCGACTTTCGTGACGTGACGGGCGGTGTGTACAAGGCCCGGGAACGTATTCACCGCAGCAATGCTGATCTGCGATTACTAGCAACTCCGACTTCATGGGGTCGAGTTGCAGACCCCAATCCGAACTGAGACCGGCTTTTTGAGATTCGCTCCACCTCACGGTATCGCAGCTCATTGTACCGGCCATTGTAGCACGTGTGCAGCCCAAGACATAAGGGGCATGATGACTTGACGTCGTCCCCACCTTCCTCCGAGTTGACCCCGGCGGTCTCCTGTGAGTCCCCATCACCCCGAAGGGCATGCTGGCAACACAGGACAAGGGTTGCGCTCGTTGCGGGACTTAACCCAACATCTCACGACACGAGCTGACGACAGCCATGCACCACCTGTATACCGACCACAAGGGGGGCACTATCTCTAATGCTTTCCGGTATATGTCAAGCCTTGGTAAGGTTCTTCGCGTTGCGTCGAATTAAGCCACATGCTCCGCTGCTTGTGCGGGCCCCCGTCAATTCCTTTGAGTTTTAGCCTTGCGGCCGTACTCCCCAGGCGGGGAACTTAATGCGTTAGCTGCGGCACCGACGACGTGGAATGTCGCCAACACCTAGTTCCCAACGTTTACGGCGTGGACTACCAGGGTATCTAATCCTGTTCGCTCCCCACGCTTTCGCTCCTCAGCGTCAGTAATGGCCCAGAGATCCGCCTTCGCCACCGGTGTTCCTCCTGATATCTGCGCATTTCACCGCTACACCAGGAATTCCGATCTCCCCTACCACACTCTAGCTAGCCCGTATCGAATGCAGACCCGAGGTTAAGCCTCGGGCTTTCACATCCGACGTGACAAGCCGCCTACGAGCTCTTTACGCCCAATAATTCCGGACAACGCTTGCGCCCTACGTATTACCGCGGCTGCTGGCACGTAGTTAGCCGGCGCTTCTTCTGCAGGTACCGTCACTTTCGCTTCTTCCCTGCTGAAAGAGGTTTACAACCCGAAGGCCGTCATCCCTCACGCGGCGTCGCTGCATCAGGCTTTCGCCCATTGTGCAATATTCCCCACTGCTGCCTCCCGTAGGAGTCTGGGCCGTGTCTCAGTCCCAGTGTGGCCGGTCGCCCTCTCAGGCCGGCTACCCGTCGTCGCCTTGGTGGGCCATTACCCCACCAACAAGCTGATAGGCCGCGGGCTCATCCTTCACCGCCGGAGCTTTTAACCCCCGCCCATGCAGGCAGGAGTGTTATCCGGTATTAGACCCCGTTTCCAGGGCTTGTCCCAGAGTGAAGGGCAGATTGCCCACGTGTTACTCACCCGTTCGCCACTAATCCACCCCGAAGGGCTTCATCGTTCGACTTGCATGTGTTAAGCACGCCGCCAGCGTTCGTCCTGAGCCAGGATCAAACTCTCCATGAATGTTTACCCGGCTGTGCTTAATTAAAAGCTGCCCGGTTGCACACGCACTTAGAGCGGGACAGTCATGTCGGAATAAGACCGACCGTCCACTGCGTCCTCGCTGTGTAATTGCCTGCAAGCATCACAGCCGAAGCCGCGACCTCACAGGTCTTTTTCAAAGGAACCTCATCCACCGAAATGGACGGGGTATCAACTTTTGGCGTTGATTTTTGGCACGCTGTTGAGTTCTCAAGGAACGGACGCTTCCTTTGTACTCACCCTCGCGGGTTTTCCTCCGGGCGCTTCCTTCGTTCTTGCGTTTCCGACTCTATCAGAGTCAGTCTCGCTTGTTTTCCGCCTTCCGGTTCTTCGCTTTCGCGTTTTCCCTTTCCGGCGAGTTCGACTCTATCAGATCCTTTCGGGCCTGACTCCCAGTCAACGGGATTTGCCGTTCGGGCTGTTGGGCCCTTGCGACGAGTGAGACAGTAGCGGATTCCTTGCCCCCGAACCTAATCGGCGACTGCGTCCGTGGACGCGGATTCCTCATTCGCAAATACGCATGAAAACGGGACGACAAAGCGAGTCGTTCGTTCGAATGTGTAGTGCGGGATGGCTGTCCGGGGACCGACCGGGGTCGGCGCTCACTTCGGACAACTCGAAGAACCTTACGGATCGGGCACACCTGTGTCAACCCCCGGCTCGCCGGGCACGCGGAGTGCGCAAACCTCACGCGGTCCCGACCCGCCACGGTCTAACCTCTGCTCCATGACTACGCGTGCGCTCATGCCCGACCTTCGCTGGTGGGCCGCCTGACGGCGGCCGACCATCCACGCGAGCACGCACGCGCTCGACGGCCGCCGACCACGGCGGCCGTTTTCGTTTCTCCCCTCCCGGGAGTGGCCCGGCCGCCCGACGCGGTGGCCGTCGGCACCCACACCGAGAGCAGCAGGGAGCAGGGACATGACGAGGATCTTCAGCGGGGTCAAGCCGACCGGGCATCTGACACTGGGGAACTACCTGGGGGCCGTACGGCAGTGGGTCGCCGCCGAGCAGGAGCCCGACGAGGCGCTGTTCTGTGTGGTCGATCTGCACGCCCTGACCGTCGAGCACGATCCGGCCCGGGTACGCCGGCTCAGCCGGCAGGCCGCGACGCTGCTGCTGGCCGCCGGGCTGACGGCCGAGAAGTGCACGCTGTTCGTGCAGAGCCACGTCGACGAGCACGCGCGGCTGGCGTACCTGCTGGAGTGCACGGCTTCCGACGGGGAACTGCGGCGGATGGTGCAGTACAAGGAGAAGACGGCGAAGGCGCAGGCCTCGGGGGAGGGCGTACGGCTGTCGCTGCTCACCTATCCCGTGCTGATGGCCGCGGACATCCTGGCCTACCGGACCGAGGAGGTGCCGGTGGGTGAGGACCAGCGCCAGCACGTGGAGCTGACCCGGGATCTGGCCGTCCGTTTCAACCAGCGCTACGGACACACCTTCACCGTGCCCAGGGCCACGCATCCGGTGGTGGCCGCGCGGGTCATGGACCTTCAGGACCCGACCTCGAAGATGGGGAAGTCCGGGGACGCGGGCCCGGGAGTGGTGTTCATCCTCGACGAGCCCGAGGCGGTGCGGAAGAAGCTGATGCGGGCCGTCACCGACAGCGGGGACGGCGGGGTGGTCTACGACCGGGCGGAGCGGCCGGGGGTGGCGAACCTGCTGGACATCCTCGCCGCCTGCACCGGAAGCGAACCGGAGAAGCTCGCCGACGGGTACAGCGGGTACGGGGCGCTCAAGCGGGACGTGGCCGACGCCGTGGTGGAGCTGCTCCGGCCGGTCCGCGCACGGCACGCGGAGCTGGCGGCCGATCCGGGGACGGTGGAGGCGGTGCTGCGGGCGGGGGCCGGGCGGGCGCGGGCGATGGCGCGGCCCGTCGTCGACGAGGCGTACCGGGCCATCGGGCTGCTCGAGCCCTGAAGGGCCCTGGCGCGGGTACGGGGCTGCGCGCGCGGCCCCGTACCGGCCGGGTGTCAGCTGTTGCCGGAGGCGAGTTCGCGGCTGCGGTCGCGGGCCGCTTCGAGGGCGGCGATCAGGGCCGCCCGTACGCCGTGCTTCTCCAGCTCCACGATCGCGTTGATGGTGGTGCCGGCCGGGGAGGTGACGGCCTCGCGGAGCTTGACCGGGTGCTCGCCGCTGTCGCGGAGCATGACGGCGGCGCCGATGGCGGCCTGGACGATGAGGTCGTGGGCCTGGGCGCGCGGCAGGCCGAGGAGGATGCCGGCGTCGGTCATGGCCTCGACGAGGAAGTAGAAGTAGGCCGGGCCCGAGCCGGACAGGGCGGTGGCCGCGTCCTGCTGGGACTCGGGGACGCGCAGGGTCTTTCCGACGCCGCCGAAGATCTCCTCGGTGTGCAGGAGGTGTGCGGCGGTGGCGTGGCTGCCGGCCGAGATGACGGACATGGCCTCGTCGACGAGGGCGGGGGTGTTCGTCATGACGCGGACGACGGGGGTGCCGGAGGCGAGCCGTTCCTCGAAGAAGGAGGTCGGGATGCCGGCGGCGCCGCTGATGACCAGGCGGTCGGCGGGGACGTGCGGGGCGAGCTCTTCGAGGAGCTTGCCCATGTCCTGCGGCTTCACGGTGAGGATGAGGGTGTCGGCGCGCTTGGCGGCTTCGGCGTTGGAGACGGCCTCGACGCCGTAGCGGGTGCGGAGCTCCTCGGCGCGTTCCGGGCGGCGGGCGGTGACGAGGAGCTTGGAGGCGGGCCAGCCGCCGCGGATCATCCCGCTGAGCAGGGCCTCGCCGATCTTGCCGGTACCGAGGACTGCGACTGTCTGGGTCATGCCCGATTCACCTCGCCGAACTGTTCTTGCACGTGAGCTACGTCTACGTGCTCATCCTTGCACCAGGGCGGGGCAGGGCGGCGTGGTGTCCGGACTGCGGTCAGGGCGTGCGGCGGCGGAGGGTGGCGGCGCCGAGGCCGAGGACCAGTAGGGCGCAGCCGGCCACGACGAAGGCGTCGCGGACGAAGTCGGTGGTCATGTCGGTGTGGGTGAGGACCTGGGTCATGCCGTCGACGGCGTAGGACATGGGCAGGACGTTGGAGATGCCCTCCAGGACCGGCTGCATGGTGGAGCGGGCGGCGAAGAGGCCGCACAGGAGGAGCTGCGGGAAGATCACGGCCGGCATGAACTGGACGGCCTGGAACTCGGAGGCCGCGAAGGCGGAGACGAAGAGGCCGAGCGCCGTGCCGAGGAGTGCGTCGAGCAGGGCGACGAGCAGGAGCAGCCACGGGGAGCCGATGACGTCGAGGCCGAGCACCCACAGGGCGACGCCGGTGGCGAGCAGGGATTGGATGACGGCCATGGCGCCGAAGGCGAGGGCGTAGCCCGCGATGAGGTCGCCCTTGCCGAGGGGCATGGCGAGGAGGCGTTCGAGGGTGCCGGAGGTGCGCTCGCGCAGGGTCGCGATGGAGGTGATCAGGAACATCGTGATCAGCGGGAAGATGCCGAGGAGGCTGGCGCCGATGCTGTTGAAGGTCTGCGGGCTGCCGTCGAAGACGTAGCGGAGCAGGATCAGCATCAGTACGGGGACCAGCAGCATCAGCGCGATCGAGCGCGGGTCGTGGCGGAGCTGGCGCAGGACGCGGGCGGCGGTGGCGGTGGTGCGGGCGATGCTCATCGGGTGCTCCCGTTGGCGGCTTCGGCGTTGGCGGCTTCGGGGTGTGCGGCCGGGGTGCCGGCGGCTTCGGCGACGGCCGCGTCGACGAGGCGGAGGAAGCCCTCTTCGACGGTGTCGGCGTTGGTACGGGTGCGCAGTGCGGCCGGGGTGCCCTGCGCGAGGATGCGGCCCTCGCGCATCAGGAGCAGGTCGTGGCAGCGCTCGGCTTCGTCCATGACGTGGGAGGAGACGAGGAGGGTGGCTCCGCGGGTGGCGGCGATGTCGTGGAAGAGGTTCCACAGGTCGCGTCGCAGGACGGGGTCGAGGCCCACGGTCGGCTCGTCGAGGACGAGGAGCTCGGGGCTGCCGAGGAGGGCGACCGCGAGGGAGACGCGGCTGCGCTGGCCGCCGGAGAGGTTCCCGGCGAGGGCGGTGGCGCGGCTGGTGAGGTCGACGTCGGCGATGGCCCGGGTGACGGTCTCGTGGCGGCGGTCGCCGGCGGCGCGGCCCGGGTCGAGGACGGCGGCGAAGTAGTCGAGGTTCTGCCGGACGGTGAGGTCGTCGTAGACGGAGGGCGCCTGGGTGACGTAGCCGATGCGGGAGCGGAGGGCGGGGTGGCCGGCGGGGCTGCCGAGTACCTCGAGGGTGCCGGTGACGTGGGCCTGGGTGCCGACGACGGAGCGCATCAGGGTGGACTTTCCGCAGCCGGAGGGGCCGAGGAGACCGGTGATGCGGCCGCGGGGCACGTCGAAGTCGATGCCGTCGATGACGGTGCGGGGGGTGCGGCCGGTGCCGCGGCGGACCGTGAGGCCGGCTGCGTGGACGGCGGCGCCCGCCTGGTTATTCATCATGTGATGAATAATGCTCCCGGCTGCGCCCCTGACGCAAGCCCACGGGGGCCTGGGGTCTGCCGGGAGTGGCCGGGGCCGGGGCTACTTCTTGCGCTTGGGGCGGCGGGCGGCCGGGTTGCCCGTGCGGGAGCTGCGGCGGCGGGCGAATTCGGCCGAGGCGTGCTCGTACTCGGTGCGGCGCAGCTTCTCGCCTGGGGCCTCGGCGAAGCAGCGCAGGAAGTACGCGATGAGGCTGCCGATGAAACCGATCGCCTTGAGGCCCTTGAGGGCCGCTTCGTCGGAGGACGGGGCCTGCCGGCGGCCGAAGGACTCCCAGGTCTTGACGAACGCGATGGAGCTGGCGATCGCGAAGAGGACGACGACGGAGATGCTGAGGAAGGAGCCGACGTTGCCGATCTCCAGGCCCTCGTAGGAGAAGCGGAGCAGGAAGGCTCCGATGACGGCGAGGGCCAGCGCGCCGAGGGCCACGCCCGCGCGGCGCGCGAGATAGCCGCCGTCGTGGTTCACCCACGTGGTGCCGAAGAACCGGATCGGCTCGGGCTCGGGGCCGGTGGACACCGCGGGCTGCGCCGGGGCCCCGGCGGCCGGCTCGGCGGGGGTCTGGTCTCGCTGGTCGTCGCTCACACCAGCGATTATCCCCCGCCGGCCGTGGCGGGCCCGGGGTGCCTCACGGGGCAGACCGCGAGATGGGCGAGACGGCCTACGTCGCGGGCCCGGCAAGATCCGAAAGAGGCGGCCTAGCCGCAGCGGCTGGTGACCCAGCCGTCGCTGCCCGTCTTCACGTAGGCGTCGGAGACGAACTCGCCGTTGCCGATGCAGTCCCACAGGTCGGTCGTGCCGTACGGGCCCGAGACGGTCATGCCCTCGCACTGGCAGCGGATCCCGACGGTCGCGCCGAGCGGCAGGACGCGGACGACGGAGTAGTTGGTGCCGGGACCGTTGCGGACGTTCACCCGGTAGCCCGGTGCGACCGGGAATGTCGGAAATCCGGAACCCGACGCCAGGCTCTGGACTTGGCCGGAATCGCTCTCGATGGCCATGCGGAAAATCCCCCCTACGACGTTGCACTGCGCAACTCGCGCAGGGTAGCAGGACCTTGGAGATTCGCACGGACCATCGACTAGGCTCCGGCGGGGGTGGTGAGCGGTGCGTTCAGTGCATGCGGACTACGCGGGGTTTCCGGAGTATGCCGGGCAGTACCGGCTCGAGTCCGTGCTCGGTTCCGGCGGCATGGGCGTCGTCCACCTGGCCACCTCCGAGTCGGGGCTGAAACTCGCCGTCAAGATCGTGCACCCGGAGCACGCGGTGGACCCGGAGTTCCGGGCCCGGTTCCGGCAGGAGGTCGCGGCCGCCCGGCGGGTGAGCGGAGCCTTCACCGCGCCCGTCGTGGACGCGGACCCCGATGCCGAACGGCCTTGGATGGCCACGCTGTTCATCGATGCCCCGACGCTCGCCGAGCGGGTACGGGAGCGCGTGCTGGAGCCCCGGGAACTGGCGCGGCTCGCCGCCGGACTCGCGGAGGCCCTGCGGGACATCCACCGGGCGGGGGTCGTGCACCGGGACCTGAAGCCCAGCAACGTGCTGATGGCCCCGGACGGGGTGCGGGTCATCGACTTCGGGATCTCGCGGCCGGCCGACAGCGATCTGCGGACCGAGACGGGGAAGCTGATCGGGACCCCGCCGTTCATGGCGCCCGAGCAGTTCCAGCGGCCGCGCGAGGTCGGGACCGCGGCCGATGTCTTCGCCCTCGGGGCGGTACTGGTGCACGCGGCGACCGGGCGGGGGCCGTTCGACTCCGACAGCCACTACCTCGTGGCGTACCAGGTGGTGCACAGCGAACCCGATCTGACCGGCCTGCCGGAGCGGCTCGTCCCGCTGGTCGCGCAGTGCCTGGCCAAGGACCCGGCGGAGCGGCCGAGCGCGGACCAGCTGATCGTGGCGCTGCGTACGGTGGCGTACCCGACGGACCTGGACACGCAGGCCTTCGTCCCGCGGCCGCGGAGACCCTCCGGCGGGACGGACGAGGCCACGCACCTGCGGGAGCGGATCGTTCCCCCGCCGCCCTCGGGCGGGCGGCGGACCCGGGTGGCGGTGTCGGCCGGGCTCGGGCTGCTGCTCGTGGCGGGGGCCGTCGGCGGATACCTGTGGTCCGGATCCGCCGCCGGGTCCGGGACCGGACCCGGCACGGGGCCGTCGGGGGGCGCAGCCGCGCCGGCGCCCGCGGCGCGGCCCGCTCCGTGGTCGGTACGGCTGGGCGAGCGCAGTCAGGCGTGCTCCTGGCAGGCCCCGGCCCTGTACTGCTCGGGACCGGGCCCGGCGGTGGCCCGGCTAGGCCCGGCGGACGGGGCTGCCGTGTGGAAGCTGCGGGAGACCGGGGCGGACGTCCGGCCGGCCACCGGCAGCGCTCCCCTCCACGCGGGCGGGCTCGTGCTCGTCACGGCTCCCGGCAGCGGGCTGCTCCAGGCGCGGGATCCCGCGACGGGCGCCGAGCGCTGGCACCGGAGCCTCCCGGACGGCTCGCACGTCGTACCCCTCGGCGCGACGGTGCTGGTGGCCGCGGCGGGCGGAGCGGTCACCGCCCTGGACGCGGCGGGCGGCGCCGAGCTGTGGACCAAGCCCGTCGGCGGTGTGGGTTCCCTGTGGTGGGGCGCGCCGGAGGGACCCGGCGGACCGGTGCTGTACGGGGCGACGCCCGCCCGCGACGGGAAGTCGACGCAGTTGTCGGCGGTGGACCCCGCGAACGGGTCGGTGCGGTGGCAGGCGCGCACGGCCGGACTGCTGCAGCCCGTCGGCGTGGCGGGCGGCGCGCTGTTCCTGCTGGAGACCGGCGCCCAGGAGGCCAGGGCCAACGCGGTCGTACGGGTGGACCTGGGCACGCGCGCGGTGGGGCGGGTACGGCTGGCGACTCCGCTGTACCAGGCCGAGGCGAGCGTGGGGCCGGACGGCACCGTGTACGTCTTCGGCGCCCCGGGCGCGCTGGTGGCCGTGGGACCGGCCAAGGAGGAGTGGCGGCTGGAGACGGGGCTGGCCCTGGCCTCCCGGCCGGTGTTCGCCGACGGGCGGGTCTACCTGACGGCCCCGGACGGCCGGCTCCTCGCCGTGGACGCGGGCTCGGGGCGGCTACTGGGGCAGACCAAGCCCCGGATGGGCACGGGGAAGGACACCTTCGCGGCGAGCCTGCCCGCGCCCGTGGTCGCGGACGGCCGGGTGTACGCCTCGGCTCCGGACGGGACCGTGTTCGCGGTGGCGGCGGGGGATCCCGCCGGGTGGTGAAACGGGGCCGGCCCCGTCCGAAGGTGTCGGAGGGGGCCGGAGCCGGAGTGCGGGGGCCGGGCCTCGATCGCCGGGCCTGGAGGGCCGGGCCTGGAGGGCCGGGCCTGGAGGGCCGGGGTCAGCCTTCCAGGAGGGAGACGTCGCGGACCGCGCCCTTGTCGGCGCTGGTGGCCATGGCCGCGTAGGCGCGCAGGGCCGCGGAGACCTTGCGCTCGCGGTCCTTCGGGGCGTAGACCCCGCCGAGGGCCGCGTGGCGGGCCGCCACCGTGGCCTCGTCGACCAGGAGCTCGATGGAGCGGTTCGGGATGTCGATGCGGATGAGGTCGCCGTCCTCCACGACCGCGATGGTGCCGCCCGAGGCCGCCTCCGGGGAGGCGTGGCCGATGGAGAGGCCCGAGGTGCCGCCGGAGAAACGGCCGTCCGTGACCAGGGCGCAGACCTTGCCGAGGCCCCGGCCCTTGAGGAAGGACGTCGGGTAGAGCATCTCCTGCATGCCGGGGCCGCCGCGCGGGCCCTCGTAGCGGATGACGACGACGTCGCCGGCCTTGATCTCCTTGCGGAGGATCTTGTCGACGGCCTCGTCCTGCGATTCGCAGACCACGGCCGGGCCCTCGAAGGTCCAGATCGACTCGTCGACGCCCGCGGTCTTCACGACGCAGCCGTCGACCGCGATGTTGCCGCGCAGGACGGCGAGGCCGCCGTCCTTGGAGTACGCGTGCTGGACGGAGCGGATGCAGCCGCCCTCGGCGTCTAGGTCCAGGGTCTCCCAGCGCTCGGACTGGGAGAAGGCGGTGGCGGAACGCTTGCAGCCGGGGGCGGCGTGCCACAGCTCCATGGCCTCGGCCGAGGCCGTGCCGGAGCGGGGGTCCCACTTCGCCAGCCACTCCTCCAGGTTGGCGGAGTGGACGGAGTTGACGCCCTTGTTCAGGAGGCCGCCGCGGTGCAGTTCACCGAGGATGGCGGGCATGCCGCCGGCCCGGTGGACGTCCTCCATGTAGTACGTGCCGCCGGGCGCCACGTTCGGCGCGACCTTGGACAGGCACGGGACCCGGCGCGAGACGGCGTCGATGTCCGTGAGGTCGTACTGCAGGCCCGCCTCCTGCGCCGCGGCGAGGAGGTGGAGGATCGTGTTCGTGGATCCGCCCATGGCGATGTCGAGGGCCATGGCGTTCTCGAAGGCGTCGCGGCTGGCGATGTTGCGCGGGAGGACCGACTCGTCGCCGTCCTCGTAGTACCGCTTGGTGATCTCCACGATCGTGCGGCCGGCGTCCTCGTAGAGGGCGCGGCGGGCGGTGTGCGTGGCGAGGACCGAGCCGTTGCCGGGGAGGGCCAGGCCGATGGCCTCGGCGAGGCAGTTCATCGAGTTGGCGGTGAACATGCCGGAACAGCTGCCGCAGGTGGGACAGGCGTTCTCCTCGATGCGGAGCACGTCCTCGTCGGAGACGTTCTCGTTCGAGGCGTCGACCATGGCGTCGATCAGGTCGAGCTTGCGGACGGTGCCGTCGACGAGGGTGGCCTGGCCGGCCTCCATCGGGCCGCCGGAGACGAAGACGACCGGGATGTTGAGGCGCAGGGCGGCCATCAGCATGCCGGGGGTGATCTTGTCGCAGTTGGAGATGCAGATCAGGGCGTCGGCGCAGTGGGCCTCGACCATGTACTCGACGCTGTCCGCGATGAGGTCGCGGGAGGGCAGGGAGTACAGCATGCCGGCGTGGCCCATGGCGATGCCGTCGTCGACCGCGATGGTGTTGAACTCGCGGGGGACGGCACCGGCGGCGAGGATCGCGTCGGAGACGATGCGGCCGACCGGGGCCAGGTGGGTGTGGCCGGGGACGAACTCCGTGAAGGAGTTGGCGACCGCGATGATCGGCTTCCCGATGTCCCCGCTCGCTACGCCCGACGCACGCATAAGGGCGCGTGCGCCCGCCATGTTGCGGCCGTGGGTGACGGTGCGGGACCTCAGCTCGGGCATCGGGTTCACTCCCCATGAGTGCGGTGGCGTGTGCACGCCTGCCGCGACTGTGGATATGGCTCGGTTACGAGGCTACGCCCCTCGCCCGCGATAACGGACACGGTGTCCGCATGACGGGACGGGTGGCTCACTACTCGGTCATGCGTCGGTCAGGTAGCGCTGGAGGGTGGGGGCCACCATCTCGATGATGGTCTCCGGGTCCGCCGACGCGAGGGGCTCGATCTGGACGACGTAGCGCAGGATCGCGATGCCGACCATGTGGGACGCGGCGAGCTCGGCGCGGAAGGTCGGGTCGGGGACGTTCAGGTCGGCCGCGATCCGCTCCAGGAGCCGGGTCAGGACCAGCCTGCGCAGCACCTTCGCGGCGGCCTCGTGGGTGAGGGCCGAACGGATCACGGCGAGCAGCGGGGCCCGGGTGACCGGGTTCTCCCAGACGCCGAGGAAGTAGCGGGCCAGGCGCTCGCCGATGCCGTCGGGGCCGGGGGCGAGGAGCGCCGGTACGACGAGGGCGGGCTCCATGCTGAGCTCGATCGCGGCGGCGAAGAGGTCGTCCTTGCTGCCGAAGTAGTGGTGCACCAGGGCCGGGTCCACGCCGGCCGCCTTGGCGATGCCGCGCACGGAGGTCTTGTCGTAGCCGCGCGCCGCGAACTCGGCGCGGGCGGCGAGGCGGATGCGCTCCTGGGTGCCGGGACCGTCCTCGGCCTCGTCGTGGCGGGGGCGGCCGGGGCCGCGGCGGCGGGGGGCGGGCTTGGTCGCGGGGGTCGCCGCGCCGGGCGGGGCGGGGCTCGCCGCCGCGGGGGCGGGGGCGGGGGTCGCCGCGGAGGCGGGGGTGGGGAGGGGCTCGGTCATGGGCGCGGGGTCCTGACCGCCGGGCCGGGGGCCGTCGCGAGGTGGAGCCGGGTGAAGGCCAGTGCCTCGGCGAGGTCGGCCTCCCGCTCCGCGGAGGACATCGCGCGGCGGGTGTTGACCTCGATGACCACGTGGCCGTCGAAGGAGGTGGCGGCGAGCCGCTCCAGCAGTTCGGCGCAGGGCTGGCTGCCGCGGCCGGGGACGAGGTGCTCGTCCTTCGCGGAACCGTTTCCGTCGGCCAGGTGGATGTGCGCGAGCCGGTCGCCCATCCGGTCGATCATCGCGGTCGCGTCGGTACGGGCGGTCGCGGTGTGGGAGAGGTCGACCGTGAAGTGGCGGTAGTCGTCCTTGGTGACGTCCCACTCGGGGGCGTACGCGAGCATCTCGCGGTCGCGGTAGCGCCAGGGGTACATGTTCTCGACGGCGAAGCGGACGTCGGTCTCGTCCGCCATCCGCCAGATCCCGGTGACGAAGTCGCGGGAGTACTGGCGCTGCCAGCGGAAGGGGGGATGGACGACCACGGTGCTCGCGCCGAGGCGTTCGGCCGCCACCTGCGCGCGCTGGAGTTTGGTCCAGGGGTCGGTGGACCAGACGCGCTGCGTGATGAGGAGGCAGGGGGCGTGGATCGCGAGGATCGGGACCCGGTGGTGGTCGGAGAGGCGGCGCAGGGCGTCGACGTCCTGGCTGACCGGGTCCGTCCAGACCATGACCTCGACGCCGTCGTAGCCGAGGCGCGCGGCGATCTCGAAGGCGGTCGCCGTCGACTCCGGGTAGACGGAGGCGGTGGAGAGGGCGACTTTCGCGGTCGGGATCCGGACTGGTTTTGCCACGGGGACAGGGTATCGGGGTCCCCGCACACCCGGGGTCCGGCTCTCCCCCCGGGCCTCTCGCCGCGGGCCTCTCGCCCCGGACCTCTCCGCCCCGGGCCTCTCGCCCCGGACCCCGGTCCGTGAACTCCGGACGGGTGGAAGGACGGCCCGGGGGCGCGGGGGTCAGCCCGGGAGGTGGTCCAGGCGGCGGAGGATCACGCCTTCGCGCAGGGCCCAGGGGCAGATTTCCAGGGCGTCCACGCCCAGGAGGTCCATCGCGCCCTCCGCGACCAGCGCCCCCGCGAGCAGCTGGTTGGAACGGCCCTCCGAGACTCCGGGGAGGGCGGCCCGCTGCGCGGTGGTCATCGCCGCCAGGCGCGGGACCCACTCCTCCAGGGATTTGCGGGTCAGGTCGCGCTGGACGTACAGGCCCTCGGCGGAGCGGGCCGCGCCCGCGATCCGGGCCAGCTGCTTGAAGGTCTTCGAGGTCGCCACCACCCGGTCCGGAGTCCCGAAGCGGCTGAACTCGCCGACCGTGCGCGCGATCTGCGCCCGTACGTGGCGGCGCAGCGCCCTGATGTCCGACTGGTCCGGCGGGTCGCCCGGCAGCCAGCCCGCCGTCAGCCGTCCCGCGCCGAGCGGGAGGGAGACGGCGGCGTCCGGGTCCTCGTCGATGCCGTACGCGATCTCCAGCGAGCCGCCCCCGATGTCCAGGAGCAGCAGCTTGCCCGCCGACCAGCCGAACCAGCGCCGCGCCGCGAGGAAGGTCAGGCGGGCCTCGTCGTCGCCGCTCAGCACGGGGAGGTCGATGCCCGTCTCCGACTTGACCCGGGCGAGGACCTCGTCCGCGTTCGTGGCCTCCCGTACCGCGCTCGTCGCGAAGGGGAGTACGTCCTCGCACCCCTTGTCCTCGGCCGCCTGCACCGCGTCCGCGATGACGGAAACGAGCCGCTCGACCCCCTCCGGCGTCACCGCGCCGTGCTCGTCGAGGAGCTCCGCCAGGCGCAGTTCCACCTTGTGCGAGTGCGCCGGCAGCGGGCGCGCACCGGGGTGCGCGTCCACCACCAGCAGATGGATCGTGTTCGAACCCACATCGAGGACACCGAGTCTCATGGGGGGAAACGCTACTGGGCCAAAGGCGTAGGGGTGGAGTAAGGGGCGCTTAGGCTTGGGTTTGTGCCAAATACGAAGAAGGCCAACAAGTCCAAGTCCCGGTCGGACACCTCGGACACCTCGGAGAAGACGGGGAAGGCGGGGAAGGCGGCAAAGGCGAAGTCCGCCAAGGCCGCCGCATCCGGGCCGGCTGACGAGAAGGGGCTCGACTTCCCGCGGGCCTGGGTGGAGTTCCCCGACCCCGCCGACGAGGAGCAGGTCTTCCGCTGCGACCTGACCTGGCTCACCTCCCGCTGGACCTGCATCTTCGGCAGCGGCTGCCAGGGCATTCAGGCGGGCCGCGCGGACGACGGCTGCTGCACGCTGGGCGCACACTTCTCCGACGAGGACGACGAGAAGCGGGTCGCCGAGAACGTGGCGCGGCTGACCCCGGAGCTGTGGCAGTTCCACGACGTCGGCAGCGAGACCGGCTGGACGCAGCACGACGACGACGGGGAGAAGCAGACCCGCCGCTGGGACGGCGCCTGCATCTTCCTGAACCGGCCCGGGTTCCCGGCGGGAGCCGGCTGCTCCCTGCACATCCTGGCGGTGAAGAGCGGACAGGAGCCGCTGGAGACCAAGCCGGACGTGTGCTGGCAGCTGCCGGTCCGCCGGACCTACGACTGGATCGACCGGCCCGACGACACCCGCGTGCTCCAGGTGTCGATCGGCGAGTACGACCGGCGCGGCTGGGGTCCCGGCGGCCACGACCTGCACTGGTGGTGCACGTCGGCCACCTCCGCGCACGGCGCCGGCGAGCCGGTGTACGTGTCGTACCGGCCCGAGCTGACGGAGCTGATGGGCAAGGCGGCGTACGAGGTGCTCGTGGGGCTGTGCGAGGCGCGGCTCTCCTCGCTGCTGCCGATGGCCCCGCACCCCGCGGATCCGGCCGTTCAGTAGCCCAACGGCGTGGTCGAGCCCTACGGAGTCGTCGCGGGGGGCGTCGGTGACGGTGTTCCCTCCGACGGGCTCGGAGTGGGGGTCGGCGTCGCAGTCGGCGTGGGCGTGGGCGTCGGGGTGGGCGTCGGAGTCGGGTCGTGCGGCGTGGGTGTCGGGGTCGGGGTCGGCGTCGGGTCGTGCGGCGTGGGTGTCGGGGTCGGCGCGGGGCGGCCGCGGCCCTGGACGGAGATCACCGCGCCGCCCGGGTCCACCCCGACGCGGGCGCTCCAGGCCCCGACGGGCTGGGCCTCGGAGTCCACGGTGATCCGCAGGGTGACCGATTCTCCTGGGGCCAGCCGGCCCGAGGTGTGGCTGGCGCGCAGCCACGGGGCGTCGGACCACAGCCGCCAGTCGACCGGGGCGCCGCCCGACGCGGTGAGGGTGAGCAGGGTGGTCGCGCCGTGCGAGGCGGCGCTCGCGGTCAGCCGTCCGGGAGCACCGGGTGCGCCGGGGGTGGCGGAGGGCTGGCCGCTGCTGATGACCTCGACGGAGACGTCGGGGGCGGCGCTGCCTTCGGCGAAGCCGGGGCCGTCGGTGGTGACGGCCGCGTTGCCGGCGTTCTCGTACGCCGTCAGCGGGCGTCCGTCGGTGCGCGGCAGCGGAAGCTCCGCCTCGCTCGCGGAGATGCGGGTGGAGGTGCTGCCGACGGGTTCCCCGGTGCTGGGGGCGCCCCGGTAGGCCGCCCACAGCGCCAGGACCGGCGCCGCGACGACGGTGGCGACCACGGTGGTGGTCACGGCGCGGGCGCGCAGCCGGTCGCGGCGGGCCGCCCGGTCCTTGGGGTCCATCGGGAAGCCGGTGCGGTCGAAGCGCGGTCCGGTCCCGGCGCCGCGGCGGCTGCCGGAGCGGAGCATCGCGGCGCGGACGGCGGTGCGCGGGGCCGGGACCAGCGGGAGGGCGGCGGTGTTGATGCCGCCCGAGCCGGGCCAGGGCGCGCCGGCTCCGACGCGTTCGGCCACGCGGCGGCAGCGCGGGCAGTCGTCGACGTGGCGGACCAGCTCGGCGCGCAGGGCGGAGGACAGCAGGACGTTCCCGCCGCCGTCTCCCCCGCCCTCGTCGTCCTGGCCGGTCAGCCGGGAGACGCTCGGGCAGTTTCCGGTCTCCACGACGGCGAGGGCGGCGCGGGTGCGCTCGACCTCGCAGGCGGCGCCGGAGAGCAGCTCGCGGGCGGTGGCCGGGGGCGTGCCGAGGACGGCGGCGAGTTCGGGGACGGCGAGGCGGTGGCGGACGGCGAGTTCGAGGGCCTCGCGCTGCTCGGGGCTGGTGCCGGCGGCCTCCGGCCAGGCGAGGCGGGCGAGTTCGGTGCGGCGGTGGGCCGACGCGTCGATACCGCCGGGGCCGCCTGGGCCGTAGATACCGCCGGATCCGCCGGACCGTGCGGTCCCGTACGGGGCTCCGTACGAGGCTCCGTACGAGGCTCCGTACGAGGCGGCGTTAGCGGCCGCGTTCGCATCGGCGTTCGCGGTGGCGTTCGCGTCGGCGTTCGCGGTGTCCGGCGCACGGCCGGGTGCCGCATGCTCCGGTGTACGCCGGGCGGAATGCGCTCCCCCGTACCCGTACCGCTCGCGCCGCCGCTCGGCCAGCCGCCGCAGGCAGGCCCAGCGCGCGAGGGCGTAGAGCCAGGCCCGCCGGTCCCCCTCGTCGGGGCAGCGGCCGGGGTACCGCTCGGCGACGGCGAGGACGTCGCCGAGCACGTCGGTGGCGGTGTCGTGGTCGCACAGGACCGAGAGGCAGTACGTGAACAGCCCGTCCAGGTAGGGCTCGTACCGGAACGGTGGCGGCTGCTCCACCCTGGTCCCCTCGGGGGGCGTGCGCCCGTGCGCCCGGTGTGCGCCGGTGCGCGGTGCGGGGTGTCCCTGGTTGCTGCTGTTCACCTGGCGACCGTAGGCGGCGCGCTGGTGGCGCTCCGGAAGCCTTCACCACTTTTAGCCCTTACGGGTGAACAGATCGGCATCGCGCTGACAGCGCCCCTGACGCCGCACGCCACGGCGGGCGCACGGTGCCGCCGGGCGGCTGCCCGGCGGCACTGTCGGAGGCGGCCGCTACGGTGGACCGCATGGCTGCTGCCCGTACATCCCGTTCGTCCGCCAAGGACCGGCCGTCCTACCGCTGCACCGAGTGCGGGTACTCCACCGCCAAGTGGCTCGGCCGGTGCCCCGAGTGCCAGGCCTGGGGCACCGTCGAGGAGCTGGGCGGGGCGCCCGCGATCCGGACCACCGCGGCCGGCCGGGTCACCACGGCCGCCGTGCCGATCGGGCAGGTCGACGTCAGGACCGCGACCGCGCGCAGCACCGGCGTGGACGAGCTGGACCGGGTGCTGGGCGGCGGGCTGATCCCCGGGGCGGTGGTCCTGCTCGCCGGCGAGCCGGGCGTGGGCAAGTCCACGCTGCTGCTCGACGTCGCGGCGAAGGCGGCCAGCGACGAGCACCGCACGCTGTACGTCACGGGCGAGGAGTCGGCGAGCCAGGTGCGGCTGCGGGCCGAGCGGATCAAGGCCCTCAGCGACCACCTCTACCTCGCCGCCGAGACCGACCTGTCCGCGGTCCTCGGGCACCTCGACGCGGTGAAGCCCTCGCTGCTGATCCTGGACTCCGTACAGACCGTGGCCTCCCCCGAGATCGACGGCGCGCCCGGCGGCATGGCGCAGGTCCGGGAGGTGGCCGGGGCGCTGATCCGGGCCTCCAAGGAGCGCGGGATGTCCACGCTGCTCGTCGGCCACGTCACCAAGGACGGGGCGATCGCCGGTCCCCGGCTGCTGGAACACCTCGTGGACGTGGTCCTGAGCTTCGAGGGCGACCGGCACGCGCGGCTGCGCCTGGTCCGCGGTGTGAAGAACCGGTACGGCGCGACGGACGAGGTCGGCTGCTTCGAGCTGCACGACGAGGGCATCACCGGCCTCGCCGACCCGAGCGGGCTGTTCCTGACCCGCCGCACCGAGGCCGTCCCCGGCACCTGTCTGACGGTGACCCTGGAGGGCAAGCGTCCGCTGGTCGCCGAGGTGCAGGCGCTGACGGTGGACTCGCAGATCCCCTCGCCGCGCCGGACCACTTCCGGGCTGGAGACCTCGCGGGTCTCGATGATGCTGGCGGTGCTGGAGCAGCGCGGGCGGATCACGGCGCTCGGCAAGCGGGACATCTACACCGCGACGGTGGGCGGGGTGAAGCTCACCGAGCCGGCCGCCGACCTGGCCGTCGCGCTGGCCCTGGCCTCGGCGGCCAGCGACGTGCCGCTCCCGAAGAACCTGGTCGCCATCGGGGAGGTCGGTCTCGCGGGCGAGGTCCGGCGGGTGACGGGCGTGCAGCGGCGGCTCGCGGAGGCGTACCGGCTCGGGTTCACGCACGCGCTGGTGCCGGTGGACCCGGGGAAGGTGCCGGCCGGGATGAAGGTGACGGAGGTCGCCGACATGGGCGATGCGCTACGGGTCCTGCCGCGCGGGCGGACGCGTACCCGGCAGGATCCGAAAGAGACGGCCCAGGGCTGAACCGCAGGTCAAGTGGCCCGGACGGGGTGCTCCGCGGCCCGGCCGGGGCAAGGCACGGCGTGGTCGGGGGCCGCGCCGGTAGACTTCGGCATGGTCCGCCCGGCCGTACGCAGGCGGTACAACCCGCGACCGGAGGAGTGCAGTGGCAGCCAAGGACGGGGCAGCAGCATCCGGGAAGTCGGGCGCCAGCTCCAAGCAGGAGGCCATGATGCGCGCCTCGCTGAGCGCGGTCGCGCCTGGTCAGCCGCTGCGTGACGGGCTGGAACGGATCGTCCGCGGCAACACCGGAGGGCTGATCGTCCTCGGCATGGACAAGTCCGTCGAGGCGATGTGCACCGGCGGATTCGTCCTGGACGTGGAGTTCACGGCGACCCGGTTGCGCGAGCTGTGCAAGCTCGACGGCGCGCTGATCCTGGACAAGGACATCACCAAGATCCTGCGGGCGGGCGTCCAGCTGGTGCCGGACGCGTCCATCCACACGGAGGAGACGGGCACCCGGCACCGCACCGCGGACCGGGTCTCGAAGCAGTGCGGTTTCCCGGTGGTGTCGGTCTCGCAGTCGATGCGGCTGATCGCGCTGTACGTGGACGGCGAGCGGCGCGTGCTGGAGGAGTCCGGGGCGATCCTGTCGCGGGCGAACCAGGCGCTGGCCACGCTGGAGCGGTACAAGCTCCGCCTGGACGAGGTCGCCGGGACGCTGTCCGCGCTGGAGATCGAGGACCTGGTGACGGTCCGCGACGTCACGGCGGTGGCGCAGCGGCTGGAAATGGTGCGGCGCATCGCGACGGAGATCGCGGAGTACGTGGTGGAACTCGGCACGGACGGCCGTCTGCTGTCGCTCCAGCTGGACGAGCTGACGGTCGGGATCGAGCAGGAGCGGGAGCTGGTCATCCGGGACTACGTGCCGGAGCCGACGGCGAAGCGTTCCCGCACGGTGGAGGAGGCGCTGCCGGCCCTGGACGCGCTGACGCATCCGGAGCTGCTGGAGCTGGCGATCGTGGCGCGGGCCCTGGGCTACACCGGCTCGCCGGAGACCCTGGACTCGGCGGTGTCCCCGCGCGGGTACCGGCTGCTGGCGAAGGTTCCGCGGCTGCCGGGGGCGATCATCGAGCGGCTGGTGGAGCACTTCGGCGGGCTGCAGAAGCTGCTCGCGGCGTCGGTGGACGACCTGCAGACGGTGGACGGCGTCGGCGAGGCGCGTGCGCGCAGCGTCCGCGAGGGTCTGTCCCGGCTGGCGGAGTCCTCGATCCTGGAGCGGTACGTCTAGGGTCTGTTGTGAAAGTGCTGGTCACAGCCATTCGTTGATGGCTGCGATCAGCACTGTCGCTTCGTAGCGGACGGCGAGCTTGTCGTATCTCGTGGCGACCGCGCGGTGACGCTTGAGCCGGTTGATGCCGCACTCGACCGCGTGCCGCTGTTTGTAGTCGTCCTTGTCGAACTTCGGCGGCCGGCCGCCGCGGGAGCCAGCCTTGTTCCGGTTGCGGACGCGGTCCGCAGGAACCGGAATCGTGACCTTGATTCCGCGTCTGCGCAGGTAGGAGCGGTTGCTGCGGGAGTCGTACGCCTTGTCCGCACGTACTCGGTCCGGGCGCTTGCGCGGCCGCCCGAGTCCGAGCCGGGGAACCCGGATCGCTTCCAGGACAGGCTCGAACTGCGGGGAATCGCCCCGCTGCCCGGCCGTGATCACGATCGCCAGGGGCTTCTGGCCCTGCTCGACCGCAAGGTGGATTTTGGTGCTCAGCCCGCCCCGGGAGCGTCCGAGTCCGTGATCGGCCGGCTCGGCGAACACGCCACCGGGCGGTTCCTTCTGGAGATCCCCCTTTTCGCCGCTCCGGCGGCGTGCTGGTGGGCCCGGCAGACGGTCGAGTCAACGTTCACGTCCCAGGTGATCAGACCCTTCGCATCGGCCTGGGCCTGGAGCTGGGTGACGATGCGGGCCCAAGTACCGTCTCGCTGCCAGCGTCGGAACAGGTCGTAGACCCGGTCCCACGGCCCGTACCGTTCCGGCACATCCCGCCACGGGGCGCCGGTTCGCGTCCGCCACCGTATGCCGTCTATCAGCTGCCGCCGCGTCCACACCTGAGGCCGGCCCGGCTTGATGCCCTGCGGCAGCAACGGCTCAAGCCGGACCCACTGGCCATTCGTCAGATCTCCACGTCCCACAGAACGTGATCATCAACGATCAAGATCCACTTTCGCAACAGACCCTAGGTCGCAGCTGCGGGGTGTGCGGCCGCGCCGCTCCCGGGGCTCCGCCCCGGACCCCGCTCCTCAAACGCCGGAGGGGCTGGAATTGCCCTGCGGGCAATCCAGCCCCGGCGCGGGATGCGCTGCGCGCACGTGAGGCTGACGTCAGCCGAAATCCAGCCCCGCCGGCGATTGAGGCGCGGGGGTCCGGGGGCAGAGCCCCCGGCAGCGGCGCCGCGCCCGTTACTCCTGCTTCAGGACGAACGAGGTTCGGGCCACCGGCATGCCCGGGGACTTGACCTCGACCACGTACGTGTCCGCCGCAGCCGCCCCCGCCGGGGGCGTCTGGCACTGGTCCGCCGCGCTGAAGTGGCGGTCCCATTCCAGTGATTGCCTGGTCTCGCCCTGCGAGGCGACCCGGAAGAACACGTTGCCCGCGCCCGCCGGGCAGTCCGAGGAGGACCAGACCGGCTTGGCGTTGCTGGCCTGAGTGATGGTCAGCACGGCCTGCTTCGGGCCGAGATCGACCTTGCAGGTCGTACCGGAGACGTTGCGCGCGATGAGTTCGAGGCGCGGCTTCTCGCTCGCCTCGTACTCGTTCTTCACGCTCCTGACCTCCCACTGCAGCGCGCTCGGCACGCACGTGGGCACCGGCGAGTCCGCCGGGACGACCTGGCCCGCGCCGGATCCGCCCGCGCCGCCCTGGTCCGCGGAGCCCGGCTCGCTGCCCGGCTCGCCGTTCTTGCCCGTGCCGGAGCTGGCGCCGGGGCCGGGGCCGGGGCTCGCGCCCGTGCCGCCGCCGCCCGTGCCGCCGCCGCCCGAGCCCGATCCCCCACGCCCGCCCGGGGCCTGACTGATCGCCGGGCCGGACCCGGCGGGTCCCGGGGTGATCTGGGTGGCGGGGCCGGAGCCGCCCTGCCCCTTGCCGTTGGTACTCGGCTGCCCTCCGCCGGAGCTGACGGTCCATACGGCGAGGAGCGCGAGGAGCGCGGCGACGGACGCCAGCACGGCCCTCCGTCGCCAGTAGATGGAGGAGGGGAGCGGCCCGACCGGATTGCGCAGAGATCCCACGGACGGAACTTTACGAGAGTTCGCGGCGCGATCCGTGCCCCACATGCCGCGCACCCGGCTTGTTTTGCCGATGATCATCCTGCGGGGGGATCCCAGAGCCTCCGGAATCAGCCAGGAGTCTGATGAGGACGTTATTCCGCTTTGGATACCGTCGGTGACCATGGACAGCTCCGGCCTCTACCTCGACGTCACCGATTTCGCCCACTCGACCCCCACCTGGGTGCAATCGGCGTTCGAGTTCTTCACCGAGTACGGGCTGCTGGTCTTCGGCGCCCTCTTCATAGCCGTGTGGTGGCGCTCGCGGGGTGCCCGCGACCCCCGCGCGGTGGCCCTCGCACTGCTCGCCCCGCTCGCCACCGCCCTCGCCTACGTCGCATCCGAGCTGGTGAAGTCCAGCGTCGACGAGGAGCGCCCCTGCCGGGCCGTGGCCGGGGCGGCGGCCTCCCTGATCAAGTGCCCGGCCACCGGGGACTGGTCCTTCCCGAGCAACCACTCCGTCATCGCGGGCGCCGCCGCCGTCGTACTGGCCCTGGCCGTTCCCCGCCTCGCGCTGCTGACCGTTCCGCTCGCGCTCCTGATGGCCTTCTCCCGCGTGTTCGTCGGCGTCCACTACCCGCACGACGTGGCCATGGGCCTGCTGCTGGGCGCGAGCCTCGCCCCGCTCGCCGTCCTCGCGCTCACCGGCCCGACCGCCAAGGTCGTCACCGCCGTGCGGGCCGGGGGTGGGCGCGCCGCTGTCCTGATCACCGGCCCGGGCCCGGCACGCCAGGCCTGAAACGTGCCAGGATGCCGTCTGACATGACTGCAACCATTCCCGCCGCCGCACTGCACTCACCCGTCATCGCGTGGTTCGAAGCACACGCCCGCGACCTGCCCTGGCGCCGCCCCGAAGCCGGTCCCTGGGGGGTGATGGTCAGCGAGTTCATGCTCCAGCAGACCCCCGTCAACAGGGTCCTGCCGGTCTACGAGCAGTGGCTCGCCCGCTGGCCCCGTCCCGCCGACCTCGCCGCCGACGCCCCCGGTGAGGCCGTACGCGCCTGGGGGCGGCTCGGCTATCCGCGCCGGGCCCTGCGCCTGCACGGCGCGGCCGTCGCCATAACGGAGCGGCACGGGGGCGACGTACCGCGCGAGCACGCACAGCTGCTGGCCCTGCCCGGGATCGGCGAGTACACGGCGGCCGCCGTCGCCTCCTTCGCGTACGGACAGCGGCACGCGGTCCTCGACACCAACGTGCGCCGGGTCTTCGCGCGCACCGCCACCGGGGTCGAGTACCCGCCGAACGCCACGACCGCCGCCGAACGGCGCCTGGCTCGGGCCCTGCTCCCCGAGGACGAGGACACCGCGGCCCGCTGGGCGGCGGCCTCCATGGAGCTCGGGGCGCTGGTGTGCACGGCCAGGACCCCGGACTGCGGGAGCTGCCCGGTCGCCTCGCTGTGCGCGTGGCGGCTCGCCGGGAAGCCCGCGCACGAGGGCCCGCCGCGGCGCGGGCAGACGTACGCCGGGACGGACCGGCAGGTGCGCGGCAAACTCCTCGCGGTGCTGCGGGAGGCGGTCGGCGCGGTGCCGCGGTCCGTCCTGGACACCGTCTGGGACGAGCCCGTGCAGCGGGCCCGCGCGCTGGACGGGCTGGTCTCGGACGGGCTCGTGGAGCCGCTGGCGGGCCGGATGTACCGGCTTCCGGCAGGCCCCGCGACGACGGCCGGCCAGGCCCCTGAGGCTGAGTCAGGCATTCCGCTTGACTCGGAGAAACCGCAGCTCACGGGCACTGTTACACAACCTATGGGTGTCCGTGCGCCCACCGAAGGCTGACCCGCACAGGCCCGTGACAACGCCTCCGTACCGTCGGATCCGTAAGGCAGCGGATGAACGGTTTGGTCGGAACGGAGGCGGTCTGAGATGGCGCACGGCGAGGTACTCGAATTCGAAGAGTACGTACGCACCCGGCAGGACGCGCTGCTGCGCAGTGCCCGTCGCCTGGTTCCGGACCCGACCGACGCCCAGGACCTCCTGCAGACCGCCCTCGTCCGCACCTACGGCCGCTGGGACGGCATCGCCGACAAGTCCCTCGCCGACGCCTACCTGCGCCGTGTCATGATCAACACGCGCACCGAATGGTGGCGCGCCCGCAAGCTCGAAGAGCTTCCCACCGAGCAGCTCCCCGACGCCTCCGTCGAGGACGGCTCGGACCAGCGCGCCGACCGCGCCCTGCTGATGGACATCCTCAAGGTGCTCGCGCCCAAGCAGCGCAGCGTGGTGGTGCTGCGACACTGGGAGCAGATGAGCACCGAGGAGACGGCAGCGGCGCTCGGCATGTCGGCGGGTACCGTCAAGAGCACTCTGCACCGCGCGCTGGCCCGGCTCCGGCAGGAACTGGAGAGCCGGGACCTGGACATGCGCGCGCTGGAGCGCGGTGACCACACCATCCGGTACGAGGGGCGTGAGCGGTGCGCGGCCTGACTGGCCCAAGACTGAGCGGCAGGAGCTCGGTGGTACTCATGTCGGCGGGGACGGCTGTCCTCGCCGGCACCGTGCTGTTCGCGGCCGGCTGCTCCACCGGGGGCACCGGGCTGCGTGACGGCGGCCCGGCCCGCACCGAGGCGGCGGCCAAGACCGGCGCACCGTCCTCCGCGCCCACCGACCCCGACGGGGGCTCCGCCACCGGGCACCTCCCCCAGGCCTCCGGCACCGCGGGCACGGCCGGCAAGAAGGCCGACCCGGTCGCGATCCTCAAGGCCGACCCGAAGGTCAGCGCCGCGATCAAACGGGACCTGAAGCCCTGCTCGGGCAAGGAGTACCCGGTGGACGTCAGCTACGGCAAGGTCACCGGCGGACCGGCGGCCGACATCGTCATCAACGTCCTGTCCTGCGCCGACGCGCTGGGCCGCGGCTCGTTCGTGTACCGCGCGGACGGGGACAGGTACGAGAATGTGTTCTCGGACGAGCAGCCGCCCGTCTACGCCGAGATCGACCGGGGCGACCTGGTCCTCACCAAGCCGGTCTACGGGAAGAGCGACGCGCTCTCCTATCCGTCCGGCGAGGACCTGATCACCTACCGCTGGAACGGGGAGAAGTTCACCGAGCAGGACCGGGTGCACACCGACTACAGCAACGTGGTCGACGGTGGAACGGTCCCCGCCCCGGCCGTCACCCCGAAGAGCTGACCCCGGACGGACCGCAGGACAGAAGCGAAGAGCACCCAGTACGAGTACCGAGGCGAGGCGAGGCTCCCGAATGGCCGAGACCCATGTCCTGTTCGTGGAGGACGACGACGTCATCCGTGAGGCCACGACCCTGGCGCTGGAACGCGACGGGTTCGTGGTCACCGCCATGCCCGACGGACTGTCCGGCCTGGAGTCCTTCCGCGCGGACCGGCCCGACATCGCCCTGCTGGACGTGATGGTGCCCGGGATGGACGGCGTGAGCCTGTGCCGCCGCATCCGCGACGAGTCCACCGTCCCCGTCATCATGCTGTCGGCGCGCGCCGACTCCATCGACGTGGTCCTGGGCCTGGAGGCGGGCGCCGACGACTACGTCACCAAGCCCTTCGACGGCTCCGTCCTCGTCGCCCGGATCCGCGCGGTGCTGCGCCGCTTCGGCCACGCCGGCGGCCCGCAGGGCAACGGCGGGGGCGAGGACGACGCCTCCGGCGAGCGCGGGGTCCTGGTCTTCGGTGACCTGGAGGTCGACACGGAGGGCATGGAGGTGCACAAGGCGGGTGCCGCGGTGGCGCTGACGCCCACCGAGATGCGGCTGCTGCTGGAGTTCTCCACCTCCCCCGGCACCGTGCTCTCCCGCGACCGGCTGCTGGAGCGGGTCTGGGACTACGACTGGGGCGGCGACACCCGCGTGGTGGACGTCCACGTACAACGGCTGCGCACCAAGATCGGGCAGGACCGGATCGAGACGGTCCGGGGTTTCGGATACAAGCTGAAGGCCTGATGCCTTGAGAAGACGAGCACGGGGGGCGAACGCGGGGATGAAGGCCCGATGAAGCGGTTCACCCTGCGGACCGGGATCCGCTGGAAGATCACGCTCGCCATCGCTTCCGTCGGCGCGCTGACCGCCGTCGCACTGAGCCTGGTGGTGCACAGTGCTGCCCGCGTGTCGATGCTGGAGAGCGCCCGCGAGGTGCAGCTGGACCGGGTGCAGTTCATCTCCCGCACCGCCGAGGCCGGCCGCAAGCCCCAGATGGGTGCCAAGCTCAACGATCCGGAGCTGCCCGCGGTCCTGCGCGAGAAGGCCCGGTCGGGACGGCGCGGCACCTTCATCCAGGACAACCCGCGCGGACTGCCCGAGGTGTGGGCGGCGGTACCGCTCGGCAACGGGCAGGTGCTGTCGCTGAACAGCCCGTTCCGGGAGAGCGCCAACATGCTGCGCGACCTGGACCGGGCGCTGGTCGTCGGATCCCTCGCCGTGGTGATCGGCGGCTCGGCGCTCGGCGTGCTCATCGGCGGCCAGATCTCGCGCCGGCTGCGCAAGGCGGCGGCCGCCGCTCAACGGGTGGCGCACGGGGATCCGGAGGTACGGGTGCGGGACGCGGTCGGGGGCGTCGTGCGCGACGAGACCGACGACCTCGCGCGGGCCGTCGACGCGATGGCGGACGCGCTCCAGCAGCGGCTGGAGGCGGAGCGGCGGGTGACCGCCGATATCGCGCACGAGCTGCGCACCCCCGTGACGGGCCTGCTCACGGCGGCGGAACTGCTGCCTCCGGGCCGGCCGACCGAACTCGTGCGGGACCGCGCGCAGGCGCTGCGGGCACTGGTCGAGGACGTGCTGGAGGTGGCCCGGCTGGACAGCGCGTCCGAGCGGGCGGAGCTCCAGGAGGTGGCCCTGGGCGAGTTCGTCAGCCGCCGGGTCTCCTCGCTGATGCCGGAGGCGAGCGTACGGATCGTCGCGGACGAGATCGTCTCCACCGATCCGCGCCGCCTGGAGCGGATCCTCGGCAACCTCCTGGCCAATGCCGCGCGGTACGGGCGGGCGCCGGTCCAGGTCGACGTCGAGGGCCGGGTCGTACGGATCCGGGACCACGGGCCGGGCTTCCCCGAGGCACTGCTGCGCGAGGGGCCGAGCCGGTTCCGGACCGGGTCCACGGACCGCGCCGGGGTGGGGCACGGGCTCGGGCTGACCATCGCCGAGGGGCAGGCGCGGGTGCTGGGCGCCCGACTGACCTTCCGCAACGTGGCGGCCCCGGGCGGCTTCGTCCGCGAGGGCGCGGCGGCGGCGGGGGCGGTGGCGGTGCTGTGGCTTCCGGAGCACGCGCCGACGGCGACGGGGAGCTTCCCGATCGTCCCGCGGACGGACTGAGCGGCCGGCGGCTGTTCGATTGCCCGCACCGATGTTTTAGCATCCGACGCATGACTGACGGTACGGATCGCCCGCACAGCCCCCAGCCCGAGCCCGGCGCCCCCGACAACGGCGACTACGGCTACCCCCAGGGGCAGGTACCCGCCGGCGGGTACGGCTATCCGCAGGCCGGGCAGCAGCCCGGGGGCTACGGCTACCCGCCCGCCCCCGCCGAGCCCGGTGGTTTCGGCCCGCCGCCCGGCGGCCCGGCGGAGCAGCCCGCCGGGTACGGGTACCCGCAGGCGGGTCCGTACCAGCAGGGTCCGTACCAGCAGGGGCCCTTCCAGCCGGGGTCCTTCGAGCAGCCGCCCTTCGAACAGGGCCCGGGCACGCCGTTCCCGGCGCAGTTCCAGCCGCCGTCCGACGAGCCGGACTGGGCCGCGCTGGCGGACGGGGCGGACCGGGAGCGGCGCCGCAAGCGGCTGTGGGCGATCGGCGGCGGGGTGACCGTACTGGCCCTGCTGGCCGGTGGCGGAGCGTACGTACTGCTGGGCTCCGGGGGGAGCGACGACGACGCAAAGCCGAGCGCCTCGTCCTCGGCCCCGTCCTCCCCCTCGCCGTCGGCGAGCGGGCCCAAGCCGCCGGCCGATGCCCCGACCGTGGCGGGCGACCCGACCCTGCTGCGCGACCGCAGCGGCAAGACGCACCTGAAGATGGGCTCCGAGGCCTCCGTGGTCGCCGTCGACAAGCGCTTCGAGTTCCGCACGACGGGCGGGGAGAACTCCTACGCCGAGTCCGAGAAGGCCCTCGTCGACGTGGCCAAGAGCTTCACCGTCTCGGCCCGCGTCTCGAACAGCGCCCCGAAGGGGCGGCAGATCGCCGTCAGCCAGGGCAACCAGAAGACGTTCTCCTTCGAGCTGGGCTCGGACGAGGTGAACGGCAAGCTGGTGTGGATCTTCCGGGTCCAGACGGACGCGGCGGGCGCGGACGCCACCACCAAGACCGTGGTGGCCGAGGGCCGCAAGGTGGACAACACGCTGACGGAGCTGACCGGCACCTACGACGCCAAGGCCAAGAAGATCTCGCTGTACATCAACGGCAAGGCGGCCGGCGAAACCCCGGTGCCCACCCTCTTCCGGGCCCCCGGCTCGCTGGAGCTGGGCCGGACCCGCGCGCAGGACAAGTGGGCCGGCGGGTGGAGCGGGGCCATGGACAGCGTGCGGGTCTACCGGATCGCGCTCTCGCCGGAGCAGGTCCTCAACCAGCAGCCGGGCAAGCTCGACGCGTCGATCAGGCCGTTCGGCTCCTGGCTGCTGTTCTGATCCCGGACGGGACCGGCGTCAGACGCTGACGCCGACCTGGCGCAGGAAGGCCACCGGGTTCACGGCCGAGCCGTAGTTCGGGGTGGTCCGGATCTCGAAGTGGAGGTGCGGGCCGCTCGAATTGCCGGTGTTGCCGGAGAGGGCGATCTGCTGGCCCTTGGACACCTTCTGGCCGATCTTGACCTGGATCTTCGAGAGGTGCGCGTACTGCGAGTACGTGTTGTCCGCGTGCTTGATCACGATGGCGTTGCCGTAGGCCGGGCCGTCGCCGCCGCCGTTCGGGCCGGCCTTGACGATGGTGCCCGTCGAGACGGCGTCGACCACGGTGCCGACCGGGACGGCGAAGTCCTGGCCGGAGTGCTTGTGCGACCACATGGCGCCGCCCTTGCCGAAGGTCGCGGAGAGCGTGTACTTCGACACCGGCTTCTCCCACAGGGCGGCCGGCTTCGCGGCGACGGCCGCGGCCTGGGCGCCGGCCTGCTCGGCCACGAGCCCGGCGGTGCCGGTCAGGGCGGTCTGGGCCTCGTCGGCGAAGGCGGCGGTCGTCCCGGCCCCGAATGCCAGGGCCGCGCCGAGGGCGCTCGCGCCGATGGCGATACGGGTACGACGGGTGCTGACGCGCTTCGCGGACATGAAGGGGACCTCCGGGGCCGGGGACGGGGACGGTACTGCCGGTACTGCCGGTACTTCGGGTGCTGCGGGTGCTGCGGGCGCTTCGGGCACTTCGGGCGCTTCGGGCAAGAAAGGACCCGGCACGCTGAGCGGGTGCCGGGCTTGCTTGCTCATCCTTGGTAACCCGGGCACCCCGGCTTCCCCAAACCCCTCCGGTACTAACCGGGCTCGTAGGTGCGAGGAGGGCTGTCAGGCCTGTTGACCGCTCTCTTACTGGGGTTGGGGTGGGGCAAATCGGACACCCAGCTCTACGAATGCTCCTAGTAGGTCCGATTTGCCCTGTGCCGCTTGTCACCGGCCCGGGACCTCCGCGGACCTCCGGCGGGACCAAAGCCCTGCGCCCCGTTCCACCCCGGAGCTACGCTCACGGGTCGTGGACGCATCCGTGGTGGGGATCCGGCTGGCCTCGGGGGCCTTTGCCCCTCTCGTCAAGAAACTCTTCCGGGGGGAAGGCGCGGGCGCGGGCCTCGTGGACCGGCCCCTGCGGATCTCCTCGTACGTCTCCCTGCGCGAGCAGCGCGTGCTGGCCCGGGACGACCTGCGCCGGCTCGCCGACGGGCTGGTCGACGCGGCGTTACGGGCCCCCGGCGAGCAGCCGCTGCCGCCGGGCGAGGAGGCGGGCGTCGCGGCGGCGCTGGCCGTCACCCTGCACGCGCTCGGGGACCTCGCCCTGGAGGACGCCCAGGCGGTAGAGATGGGCGCGGGCGCCTTCGCCGCCGAACTGCGCAGGGCCGCGCCCGCCACGGGCCTGGGACGGGACGCGGAGCTCTTCCACGACCGGCTGCTCGAAACCACCTGCCTGCACATCCTGCAGTTCTTCACGACCCGCTCCACCTACATCCCGCGGGCCCTGGTCGACGCCGCCCGCCGCCAGGCCGAGATCATCGCCAAGGTCGACGCACTGCTCGCCCGGATCCCCCGCCAGGACGGCCGGGACGCGGAGTTCGAGGCCCGGTACCTGGCGTACCTCGTCAAACGGCACGGCAGCCTGACGATCTTCGGGCTCGACCTGCCCCCGGGCTCGGCGCGCTGGCCGCTGGACGCCGCGTACGTGGGCCTGGAGACGGTCTCCCACGACCACGACCACGACCACGACCAAGGCCACGGCGCCGATCCCATGCCCCCCGAGACCGCCGGCGCCGCCGGGACCGCCGGGACCACCCCGCCCTCGTTCGGGCGGTGGGCCCAGCAGCACGCCGACCTCGCCGACGCGGTGCTCGCCCACCGCCACCGCGTCCTGCTGCGCGGCGAGGCCGGCTCCGGCAAGACCACCCTGATCCAGCAGCTGGCCGTCTCCGCCGGCCGGGAAGGGGCCGCCGAAGGCGGTCCGGTCCCGTACGTACTGCCCCTGCGGACCCTGACCCGGCACGGGGAGCCGCTGCCCGCCGCCAAGGACTTCCTGGCCGCCACCGCGCTCAAGGGGCAGTCCCCCGAGGGCTGGGAGGACCGGGTCCTGAGCGCGGGACGCGGCCTGGTCCTGATCGACGGGATCGACGAGATCCCGGAGACCGAGCGGGCCCGCGCCCGCGACTGGCTCGTCGACCTCTTCGCCGTCTACCCCGGCAACCGCTGGCTGGTCACCTCCCGGCCCTCGGCGGTCCGCCAGGACTGGCTCGCCGGCGAGGAGTTCGCCGAGCTGGCCCTCGTCCCCATGAACCGGGCCGCCGTGGCCTCCTTCGTCACCCGGTGGCACACGGCGACCGGGGCCGGCGAGGAGCTCCGCGACCAGCTGCTGGAATCCCTGGCCACCAAGCCGGAGCTGGCCCGGCTCGCCACCAACCCCCTGCTGTGCGGCCTCATCTGCGCCCTGCACCGCGAACGCCGGGGCTTCCTGCCCTCGGGCCGCAAGGAGCTCTACACGGCCGCCCTGTCGATGCTGCTGCACCGCCGCGACCGGGAGCGGGAGCTGCGCCTGCCCGAGCTCGCCGAGGAACCGCAGCTCCAGCTCCTCCAGCGGCTCGCGTACTGGCTGATCCGCAACGGCCGCACCGAGATCGGCCGCGGCCGGGCCGAAGGGCTGATCTCCGCCGCGCTGGCCTCCGTACCGGCCGCGCAGGCGCTGGGTGACGCCCCGGCCGTCCTGCGGCACTTCCTGGACCGGACCGGCCTCCTGCGGGCCCCCACTGAGGACACCCTGGAGTTCGTCCACCGCACCTTCCAGGACTTCCTGGGGGCCCGGGCGGCCCTGGACGAGGGCAGCCTGGGCGAGCTGACCCGGCACGCGGACGACGACCAGTGGGAGGACGTCATCCGCATGGCCGTCGCCCAGGGCCGCCCCCTCGAACGCGCGGCGATCATCGGCGACCTGCTGGTCCGGGGCACGGACCGGGCGGTCCTGCTGGCCCTGGCCTCGCTGGAGTACGCGACGGAGCTGGAACCGGAGCTCCGCGAGGACGTCCGCTCGGCCGCCCGCCGGCTCATCCCCCCGAAGGACGAGAACGCGGCGCGGACGCTGGGCCTGCTCGGCCCCCTGGTCCTGGACCTGCTGCCGCGGTACACGGAGGCCGGCTACGGAGCCCACCTGTCGGTGATCACGGCCGAGCAGGCGGGGAGCGAGGCGGCCGTCGGATACCTCGCCGGCTACGCCCGGCACCCCGACGACCGGGTCCGCAAGACGCTGACCGACGCGTGGGACCGCTTCGGCGTCCGCCAGTACGCCGCCGAGGTGCTCGCGCGGATGGACCCGCCGCCCGTCGGCCTCAACCTCGACTCGGACGCCAAGGCCGCGGCACTGACCGGCCTCACCGGCCCGCCCGACCTGTCCGTCGGGCGCCTGGTGTCCCGGGACGCCCTGGCGCGCCTGCTGGAGCGCCAGCCGGTGGCGGGCCTGAGGCTGTGGAGCTTCGCCGGCGGGGCCGACGCGGAGTTCCTGCGCGGCCACACCTCGCTGCGGCTGCTCCAGATCAGCTCCTGGCCGGAGCTGGCCGACCTGAGCGCCCTGCACGGACTGCCCCTGGAGGAGGTCTCCTTCCACCTGGAGAACTCCACACCGCTCGGCCCGGCCCTCGCGAGCTGGCCCGGGCTGCGCAGGCTCACGCTGACCGACGGGAACGGCCCCTGGTCCTTCCGGGACTTCGCCGGGGACTGCCGGCCGGAGTGGCTCGACGTGAGCGGCGCCGCCGCGGACCTGGCGGGGCTGGGACGCCTGCGGAGCCTGCGGCACCTGGGGCTCGGCCGCGGCTGGCGGCCCTCCGGGGCGGCCGCGTGGGCGGAGCTCTCGGCCCTGCGGGACCTGCGGGGGATCGAGGTCCACCCCGACGTGCTGGAGGGCCTCGCCGAGTTCGCGGACCTGCCCTCGCTGCGGAAGGTGTGGTGCTACGACGACAGGGAACGTGATCCCGGTGTCGAGGAGCAGGTGCTCCGGCGCTTCCCGAACGCGCGGATCCGGCGGCTGCCGCCGGCGTACGACATCTGATCGGCCCCGCCCCGGAGCACGGCGAAGGGGCGGCCCCGGAACCTCTCGGTCCCGGGGCCGCCCCTTCGTACTGCTGTCAGCGACTAGCGCTTACGCACCCTTCGACAGGTCCGGGCCGGAGCCCGTGGCCTCGATCGGGGGGAGGTCCGGCAGAGCCGACTTCTCCTCGCCGCGGAAGGTGAACTTGGCTTCCTCGCCCTCACCCTCCTTGCCGACGACCACGATGTGACCGGGGCGCAGCTCGCCGAAGAGGATCTTCTCCGAGAGCACGTCCTCGATCTCGCGCTGGATCGTGCGACGCAGCGGACGCGCACCCATGATCGGGTCGTAGCCGCGCTTGGCGAGCAGTGCCTTCGCCTCGGTGCTGAGCTCGATGCCCATGTCGCGGTCCTTCAGGCGGTCGTCCACCTTCGCGATCATCAGGTCGACGATCTGGACGATGTCTTCCTCGGTGAGCTGGTGGAAGACGACCGTGTCGTCGACACGGTTGAGGAACTCGGGCCGGAAGTGCTGCTTGAGCTCTTCGTTGACCTTCGCCTTCATCCGGTCGTATCCGGTCTTCGTGTCTCCCTGGGCCGCGAAGCCGAGGTTGAAGCCCTTCGAGATGTCCCGCGTACCCAGGTTGGTCGTCATGATGATGACCGTGTTCTTGAAGTCCACGACCCGGCCCTGGGAGTCGGTCAGGCGACCGTCTTCCAGGATCTGGAGAAGGGAATTGAAGATATCCGGGTGCGCCTTCTCGACCTCGTCGAAGAGGACGACGGAGAACGGCTTCCGGCGGACCTTCTCGGTCAGCTGGCCGCCCTCTTCGTAGCCCACGTAGCCGGGGGGCGAACCGAAGAGACGGGAAACCGTGTGCTTCTCGCTGAACTCCGACATGTCGAGGGAGATCAGCGCGTCCTCGTCGCCGAAGAGGAATTCGGCGAGCGTCTTGGAGAGCTCGGTCTTACCGACACCGGACGGACCGGCGAAGATGAACGAGCCACCCGGGCGCTTCGGGTCCTTCAGACCCGCACGGGTACGGCGGATCGCCTGGGAGAGCGCCTTGATGGCGTCCTTCTGGCCGATGACCCGACGGTGGAGCTCGTCCTCCATGCGGAGCAGACGCGAGGACTCCTCCTCGGTGAGCTTGAAGACGGGAATGCCGGTCGCGGTCGCGAGGACTTCGGCGATGAGCTCGCCGTCGACCTCGGCGACGACGTCCATGTCGCCGGCCTTCCATTCCTTCTCGCGCTTGGCCTTCGCCGCCAGCAGCTGCTTCTCCGAATCACGGAGGGAAGCCGCCTTCTCGAAGTCCTGGGAGTCGATGGCCGACTCCTTGTCGCGACGCACGTTCGCGATCTTCTCGTCGAACTCGCGGAGGTCCGGCGGCGCGGTCATCCGGCGGATGCGCATCCGGGAGCCGGCCTCGTCGATCAGGTCGATCGCCTTGTCCGGGAGGAAGCGGTCCGAGATGTACCGGTCGGCCAGGGTGGCCGCCTGCACGAGGGCCTCGTCCGTGATGGAGACGCGGTGGTGGGCCTCGTAGCGGTCGCGCAGGCCCTTGAGGATCTCGATGGTGTGCTGGAGGGAAGGCTCCGCCACCTGGATCGGCTGGAAACGGCGCTCGAGAGCGGCGTCCTTCTCGAGGTGCTTGCGGTACTCGTCCAGCGTCGTGGCACCGATGGTCTGGAGCTCACCACGGGCCAGCATGGGCTTCAGGATGCTGGCGGCGTCGATCGCGCCCTCGGCGGCACCCGCACCCACGAGGGTGTGGAGCTCGTCGATGAACAGGATGATGTCGCCGCGGGTGCGGATCTCCTTGAGCACCTTCTTGAGGCGCTCCTCGAAGTCACCGCGGTAGCGGGAACCGGCGACCAGTGCACCCAGGTCGAGGGTGTAGAGGTGCTTGTCCTTGAGGGTCTCGGGCACCTCGCCCTTGACGATCGCCTGGGCCAGGCCCTCGACGACCGCGGTCTTGCCGACGCCGGGCTCGCCGATGAGGACCGGGTTGTTCTTGGTCCGGCGGGACAGCACCTGCATGACCCGCTCGATCTCCTTCTCGCGCCCGATGACCGGGTCGAGCTTGGATTCGCGGGCGGCCTGGGTGAGGTTGCGGCCGAACTGGTCCAGGACGAGCGAGGTCGAGGGCGTGCCCTCGGCCGGGCCGCCGGCCGTGGCCGACTCCTTGCCTCCGCCGGAGTAGCCGGAGAGCAGCTGGATGACCTGCTGCCGGACTCGGTTGAGATCGGCGCCCAGCTTCACCAGGACCTGGGCGGCGACGCCCTCGCCCTCGCGAATGAGGCCGAGCAGGATGTGCTCGGTGCCGATGTAGTTGTGGCCGAGCTGGAGGGCCTCTCGGAGCGAAAGCTCCAGGACCTTCTTCGCCCGCGGGGTGAAGGGGATGTGGCCGGAAGGGGCCTGCTGCCCCTGTCCGATGATCTCCTCAACCTGCTGGCGAACAGCCTCGAGCGAAATCCCGAGGCTCTCCAAGGCCTTAGCGGCGACACCCTCACCCTCGTGGATCAAGCCCAGGAGGATGTGCTCGGTGCCGATGTAGTTGTGGTTGAGCATCCGGGCTTCTTCCTGAGCCAGGACGACAACCCGCCGCGCGCGGTCGGTGAACCTCTCGAACATCGTTTATCGCTCCTCAGAGCGGTCGGGCAGTTCGGGGTCGGTCCCCGCCCTGTCCTTCCGCATGCTAGTCCCGCGGGGCGGGACAGCTCATTCCAACTGCCGACATCCGTCCGCGGCTCACCCTCACGTCCGTGGGAAAAACCGGCTGTAAGTGCCGACTACTGCTCCAACCCGATGGTGCGAGACGATGTTCCCGCAGGCCAGGCAGATACCCGTCACACGTGTACGCCGATGGCGAACGGAAGCCGGTCTCGGACCCTGCAAATCTGCGTGTCGCCCCGATCCACTAGGAATGTCTTACCCGTAAGAGCGGACAGTTCACGTCGGTGGACGACGGTTCCCTCCGCTACGGGCGAACACGCTCCCGTCCCGAATGTGGGACTCCACCCCCGCGGATGTTTACGTTCCGCATTGGTTCGAGTGCTGAACGTCACACCGCGCGTAACCCCGGAGCGTTTCGGGAGTTGCTCCGGACATGGCTCTTACCGCGCCGCCCGTCACCGTCCCGCTCCCCCGCGCCGCGACCGGCACGCCGGCGTCCTGGTACGAACGCGTGCTCGGCTGGCCCGTGGCCGGCGGACCGCCCGCCCAGCTCGTGACCGGAGTCCGGTTCGACGTGCTGGAGCTGCCGGCCGATGCCGGTGCCGCGGTGCTGCGCAGACCCCTCGCGACGGGACCCGTGGCGCTCATGGGCCGCAGGATGCGGTTCCTGGTGGCCCCGGGGAGCGCCGACGAGCTGGAGGGGCTGCTCGAGTGGCTGGAGTGGGGCGGGGTGGCCCTGGACCTGACCGCCCTGGGTACGGGTGGCCGGATCACCGCTCCGTGGCCGCCGGGACACCTCGTGGGGCCCGGGGAAAACCCTCGGGGGGCCGCCGTCTGGCTGCGGCCCCCCGAGCAGGGGTGCGAGGCACTGCTGCCCGCCCTGCCCGCGTACGGGCAGGGCACCGGGCCCGGTCTCGGAGAAGACGCCACCGGGCCCGGTCTCGTACGCCTGGTCGCGGCGGCGGCGACGGAATGCCACCGGGCGCGGCTGAGGCGGCGTACGACCCCTGCGAGGTGCGTCATCACCGGGGGGCTGCCCGAGGGTCAGCCCCGGTTCTCGTAGGCCTCGCGGATCTCCTGCGGCACGCGGCCGCGATCGTTGACACTCATTCCCTGGGCCTTGGCCCAGGCGCGGATCTCGGCGGTGTCCGGGTTACCGGACGCCGCGGGACCGCGGCCACCCTTGGCACGCCCGGCCGCGGCACGGCCACCGGTGCGGCGACCGCCCTTGGTGAACGGGTCGAGCAGGGTGCGGAGCTTTTCCGCGTTGGCGGTGGTGAGGTCGATCTCGTAGGTCTTGCCATCCAGAGCGAACGTCACCGTCTCGTCCGCCTCGCCGCCGTCGAGGTCGTCGACAAGAAGGACCTGAACCTTCTGTGCCACCGGGATTTCCTTTCATCGAAAAGCAGTACGCGGAAAGGAAACCGCTTTTGCCTGGAAAACACAAACCCCCAGTCACGGGTTCGGGTCCGCAACGGGTCGGGAAACGTGCGCGATTCGGACATAGGCCACACGTACGGGGTCCCGGGAAATCCCCGCGGTGATCGATCACAGGTGCAGAAGCATCCGGCTGTTGCCCAAGGTGTTCGGCTTCACTCGTTCGAGACCGAGGAACTCTGCGACACCCTCGTCATAGGAACGCAGCAGCTCCATGTACACATCGGTCTCGACCGGGGTCTCGCCGATCTCGACGAAGCCGTGCTTCGCGAAGAAGTCCACTTCGAAGGTCAGGCAGAAAACCCGGCTCACACCCACCCTGCGGGCGGTCTGGAGCAACTTGTCGAGCACCAGATGACCGACTCCCACGCCCTTCAAGTCGCGGTCGACGGCGAGAGTGCGGACTTCGGCCAGGTCTTCCCACATCACGTGGAGTGCGCCACAGCCGACCACCTGACCGTCGGAGTCGCGTTCGGCGACCCAGAACTCCTGGATGTCCTCATAAAGGACGACCGGCGCTTTGTCGAGCAGGATGCGCTGCTGCACGTACTGGTCGAGGAGGCGGCGCAGCGCGGGAACGTCACCGGTGCGCGCTCGGCGGATCGTCACTGTTTTTGCATCTGCAGCGGAAAACTCACCCATGCCCGGACGTTATCGCCCCGGGTCTGCGCTCTGCCCGCCGGAGTCGCCCTCGGCGGGCGGAGCCTGCGCCGGGGAGTCCGCGGACACTTCGGGGGCGGCCTGTTCCGCGGCTTGTTCCGCGGCTTGTTCCGCGGCTTGTTCTGCGGCTTGTTCTGCGACCTGTTCCGCGGCTTGTTCTTCCGGGACGACCGGCTGCACGATGCGTACGGCGTCCCGGAGCGCCTCGCGCTGTTCCGCCGACATCATGCCGAAGAAGGCCACGAGGGCGGCGGCGGGGTTGTCGCTCGTCGACCAGGCTTCGTTCATCAGTGCGGCCGAGTATGCGGCGCGGGTGGAGACCGCCGTATATCGATAGGCCCGGCCTTCGGCTTCCCGGCGGACCCAGCCCTTCTGATGGAGATTGTCCATAACGGTCATGACCGTGGTGTACGCGATGGACCGTTCCTGCTGGAGGTCCTCCAGGACTTCGCGAACGGTGACCGGGCGGTTCCACTGCCACACCCGCGTCATCACTGCGTCTTCGAGTTCTCCCAAGGGGCGAGGCACAGCAGCACGATAGTGCGGGTTGTGTGCAATTGCCCGGCCATTCGGACTCCAACGCGCAACAAAAACGGGCGCACGGCCCTGGAGGCCGTACGCCCGTCCCCTTGCGGGGCCTGCTTGTGGGGCTCTACTCGTGGGTCTGGGACCGGGGCTGCTGGGCCGCCTCGGCGCGGGCGAGCACGGCGTCGACGGCCGCGTCCTCCTTCGCCTTGTTGGCACCGCCCTGGCTCTTCACGATCGTCACGACGAGCGCGATGAAGAACACGGCCATCACGAAGGGGGGCACGAGCGCGGATACGTAGTCCATGCGCACAGCCTAGCTACCCGGCCGCGCGCCCGGCTTCCGGGGGCGGGGAGGGCTTGCGGCGCGGCGGGAAGACCTCGCCCGGGGTGGGGACGGGGCGGCCGGGCCGGTCGGCGGGCTGCGGCTTGGGCTGCGGCCGCGCCGGTTCGTTGTCCTTGCCGGAGCCGGAGCCGGAGCCGGAGCCGGAACCCGAGCCCGAGCCGGATGCGGAGCCCCGGCTCGAGCCCTGGCCCGGTCCGGTGGCGGTGCCGCCCGCGAGGGTCAGCAGCCGGGTACGCGGCGCCGGCGCCGTGGACAGCCTGCGGCGTACGGAGCGCTCCGCGATCCCCTGGGCCCGGCCCAGCAGCGCGGCCGCGACCGGGTTGGCGCGCAGCGCCCGCAGGGCGGCGAGGTCGTCCGGCACCGGCTCGTACCCGGCGGCCAGGGCGTCCTGCAGCAGCTCCAGGTAGCCGGAGAGGCTCCCCGGCAGGGCGGTTCTGTAGCGGGCCAGGTCGGCGAGGAGGAAAGCTCTGAGCCGGCCCGCCTCCTGGACCGCGTCGTCCACCGACGCCGCGAGGCGCAGGCAGTCCTGGACCTCGGTGGCCGTCAGTGGGGCCGTCGAGGACTGAAGGGCGTGAGCGAGCGAGCGCCTGAGCACGTGAAGCTCATCGGCGCCGAACGCCATGCCGCCGCGGGATCCGTAGGGCGTGGGCATGGGCCGAAGATACGCGCTAATCGGACAAAATTCCTTGAGTGGACACGTACGTGGCGCGTGTCCCCGCGGAAAGGACGCAGCCCCGCCCCACCCGGCTCAGCCCGACTGCTTGACCTCGCGGAGGAAATCGGCCCAGGCGGCCTGGGTGGTGGCGAGAACGAGATGGGCCGGATCCGCGCGGTCGGCGACGCGGACCAGGGTGCCGGGGGCGGCGCTGACGTACACGCAGTTGTCCCCCTCGCCGCAGAACGAGGACTTCTGCCAGGCGGGCCGAGCGGTCATGGTGTCTCCTCCGTTCACAGGCGCGTGCGGCGCCGTGGACGAGCTCCCGGTATTTCTCGTGGGGTGACGGTATCCCCGTGTCGGCCGCACTCCGGCCATTTCCGGGGAATTTCCCACGTCGGGTGTCAGGACGCGGTAAGGACGGCCACGGGTTCCCGACCGTGGGTTTCGGGCCGGACGTTCCCGGCCACCTGTTCCGGGCCGGGCCTTCCGGGCCGGGCGGGTGCCCGTCCCGGATTACCGGAGGGGAATCTCGTAGGCGATCTCCGAGTGCCGGTCGCAGACCATGATGTCGGCGGTCTCCACCGCGCGGCCGTCCGCCGCGTAGTGGGTGCGCTCGATCTCGGTGATCAGGTCTCCGACGGAGATGCCGAGCAGGCCGGCCTGGCGCCGGGTCGCGCGCGCCGGGCGCGGGACCTCCAGCGCGGAGGTGACGGTGATGCCGATCGAGCGCATCCGCTCGACGATTCCGGCGCCCTTGTGGGGGCCCAGCTCGGGCAGCAGGACCGGGGTTCCGTCGGTGACGGCCATCGGCTCCCAGGACTCGCACACCTCGAAGGGCCGGTCCTCGTCGAGGAACGCGTACGTGGTGAGCACGCACGGGTCCCCCGGGGCTATCGCGAGCCGCTCGGCGATGGACTCGGTGGCGGCGACCCGGGTCTTGGTGTGGGACCGGGACGTCCCGGTCCCGCGCACGGGCCCGGAGCCGGCCGGGGCGCGGCGGCGGGAGCGGACCACGCGCAGCCGGGCGCGCGGGGCCCGGACGTAGGTGCCGGCGCCGGTCCGGCCGTCGAGGAGCCCCTCGATGATCAGGAGCTCCATCGCGCGCTGGGTGACGGACTGCCCGACGCGGTACTCGTCGGCGAGCCGGGCCCGGGAGGGCAGCCGCGCGCCGACGGGCCACTCCCCGGCCCGGATGCGGGTCCGCAGGGCGTCGGCCACCCGTGAGTAGGCCGTGTCACGGGGCATGCGGACCGTCCGTCCTGTACTCGCCTGGGCCGTCGGCTCGACAACATACGACATCCCCGGCGGGGCCGTGGGCCGAAAACGGCCCCCGCCCTGCGGGGAGGGCGGGGGCCGTCGGGCCGGGCGGCGGGCCCCCTGCGGGGCGGCCCGGTCAGTCGAAGCTGGGCGCGTTGCGCTCGTAGACCAGCCGCAGGCCGATCAGGGTGAGCCAGGGCTCGTGGTCGTCGATGGCCGCGGCCTCGCCGAGGACGATGGGGGCCAGGCCGCCCGTGGCGATGACGCGGACGTCGTCCGGGGAGCCGCCCGGGCCGGCCAGCTCCTTGGCCATCCGGGCCACGATCCCGTCGACCTGGCCGGCGAATCCGTAGACCACGCCCGACTGCATCGCCTCGACCGTGGACTTCCCGATGACGTTGCGCGGGCGGGCCAGCTCGATCTTGCGGAGCTGGGCGCCGCGCACGCCGAGGGCCTCCATGGAGATCTCGATGCCCGGGGAGATCACCCCGCCGACGTACTCGCCCTTCGCGGACACGGCGTCGAAGGTGGTGGCCGTACCGAGGTCGACCACGATCGCCGGGCCGCCGTAGAGCTCGACCACCGCGACCGCGTTGACGATGCGGTCGGCGCCGACCTCCTTCGGGTTGTCCATGAGGATCGGGACGCCCGTCTTGGTGCCGGGCTCCACGATCACCGCCGGGACGTCGCCGTAGTAGCGGCGGGTCACCTCGCGCAGCTCGTGCAGGACCGCCGGCACCGTCGAGCAGATCGCGATGCCGTGGATGCCGTCGCCCAGCTCGTTGCCGAGCATCGGGTGCATGCCCATCAGGCCCTGCATCAGCACGGCCATCTCGTCGGCCGTGCGGCGCGGGTCGGTCGAGACGCGCCAGTGCTCGACGATCTCGTCACCGTCGAACAGGCCCAGGACCGTATGGGAGTTGCCCACGTCGATGGTGAGGAGCATCGGTTACACCGCTTCGCGGAGGTCGAGGCCGATGTCCAGGATCGGGGAGGAGTGGGTGAGCCCGCCGACCGCGAGGTAGTCGACGCCCGTCTCGGCGTAGGCGCGGGCGTTGTGCATGGTGAGGCGGCCCGAGGACTCCAGCACCGCGCGGCCGTGGACCAGGGCCACCGCCTCCGCGGTCTCGATGGGCGTGAAGTTGTCGAGCAGGATCAGGTCCGCGCCCGCGTCCAGGGCCTCGCGGACCTGCTGGAGGGTGTCCACCTCGACCTCGATGGGGAGGTCGGGGAACTGCTCGCGCACGGCCTTGAAGGCCTCGCGGACGCCACCCGCCGCGATCACGTGGTTGTCCTTGACCAGCGCCGCGTCGGAGAGCGACATCCGGTGGTTGACGCCGCCGCCGCAGCGCACGGCGTACTTCTCCAGGCAGCGCAGGCCCGGCGTGGTCTTGCGGGTGTCGCGGACCTTGGCCTTGGTGCCCTCCAGCTCGTCGGCCCACGCGCGGGTCGCCGTGGCGATGCCCGACATCAGGCAGAGCAGGTTCAGCGCGCTGCGCTCGCCGGTGAGCAGGTCCCGGGTGCGGGCCCGTACGGACAGCAGCACCTGGCCGGGCTCGACGCGGTCGCCGTCCTCGACGTGCCGCTCGACCTCGAAGGTGTCGGTGCAGACGACGGAGAGGACCGCCTCCGCGACGCGCAGGCCGGCGACCGTGCCCGCCTCGCGCGCGGTGAAGTCGGCCGTCGCGACGGCGTCCTCGGGGACGGTGGCGACGGTGGTCACGTCGACCCCGCCGTCGAGGTCCTCGGAGATCGCCATGTGCGCGATGTCCTCGACCTCGATGGGGTCCAGGCCCGCGTCGACGAGCAGCTGGGCGAGTGCCGGGTCGAGGCCGGTCTCCTCGCCCTCGCCGCAGGCGCAGTCGTCGCCGCAGCCGCCGCCCTCGCTCTGGTCGAGCAGCGGAAGCTCCTCGTGCTCGTGGGGGGTGTGGTCGTGCTCGTGCGTGCTCACGGTTACCGCTCCAGGCTGTCGGTGCTCAGGGGGATCTGTACGGACGGGAAGTCCGCCGAGTCGGTGGGGGTGACGACCAGGGCCCGCCGCTCGGTCGCCGACAGGCGGACGACGAGGTGGCGGCGCCACTGCGCGTCGTCCCGGTCGGGGTGGTCCTCGCGCCAGTGGCAGCCGCGGGTCTCCGCGCGCCGCTGGGCGGCGGCGACCAGCACCCGGGCCACGCACAGCAGGTTGGTGGCCTCCCAGGTCTCCGTGCCGGGGACGGCCGTCTTGCCCTGGGTCTCCAGCTCCGTCAGCGCCGTCGCGTACAGGGCTTCGAGCGCGGCGGCGGCCCTGCGCAGCGACTCGGCGGAGCGGAGCACGCCCGCGCCGTCGGTCATGATGCGCTGGATCTCGTAGCGCGCCTCGGCGGGCTGGAGGGGGCCGGTGGCCGGGACGGGGATGCCGGGGCCGGTGCCGGCGGGCGGGTTCCCGATGATCTCGTCGGCGATCCGCTCGGCGAAGACCAGGCCCTCCAGAAGGGAGTTGGAGGCCAGCCGGTTCGCGCCGTGCACACCGGTGCAGGCGACCTCGCCGCAGGCGTACAGCCCGGGGACGGTGGTGCGGCCGTGCAGGTCGGTCCGTACGCCGCCGGAGGCGTAGTGCGCGGCCGGGGCGACGGGGATGGGCTCGGTGACCGGGTCGATGCCGTGCGAGCGGCAGGCGGCCAGGATGGTCGGGAAGCGCTGCTCCCACATCTCGGCGCCGAAGTGCCGGGCGTCCAGGTACATGTGCTCGGTGCCCTGCTCCTGCATGCGGCGCATGATGCCCTTGGCGACGATGTCGCGGGGGGCGAGCTCGGCGAGCTCGTGCTGGCCGGTCATGAAGCGCACGCCTTCGGCGTCGACGAGGTACGCGCCCTCGCCGCGGACGGCCTCCGACACCAGGGGCTGCTGGCCCTCGGCGTCGGCGCCGAGGAAGAGCACGGTGGGGTGGAACTGGACGAACTCGAGGTCGGAGACCTCGGCTCCGGCGCGCAGCGCGAGGGCCACGCCGTCGCCCGTGGAGACCGACGGGTTGGTCGTCGCGGAGAACACCTGCCCCATGCCGCCGGTCGCCAGGATCACGGCGGGCGCGTGGACGGCGCCGACCCCGTCGTGCTGGCCCTCGCCCATGACGTGCAGGGTGACGCCCGCGGTACGGCCCTGCGCGTCCTGCAGGAGGTCCAGTACGAGGGCGTTCTCGACGGTCTCGATGCCGGCCGCCTGGACGGCTTCGACGAGCGCCCGGGAGATCTCGGCGCCGGTGGCGTCCCCGCCGGCGTGCGCGATGCGGCGGCGGTGGTGGCCGCCCTCGCGGGTCAGTTCGATCTCGCCGGTCTCGGCGGAGGTGTCGAAGACGGCGCCCTCCGCGATGAGCCGGCGCACGGCGCCCGGGCCCTCGGTGACCAGGAGTCGGACGGCGGTCTCGTCGCACAGGCCCGCGCCCGCGACGAGGGTGTCCTCGAGGTGCTGCTCGGGGGTGTCCCCGTCGCCGAGGGCGGCGGCGATGCCGCCCTGGGCCCAGCGGGTGGAGCCGTCGTCGAGCCGGGCCTTGGTGACCACGACGGTACGGCGGCCCGCGGCCGCGCAGCGCAGCGCGGCGGTCAGGCCGGCGACGCCGGAGCCGACGACCACGACGTCGGCGTCGACGGACCAGCCGGGGGCCTGGGCGTGCAGCCGTATGCCGGTGCTGGTGCCCGCCGTTGCGGGACCTCTGCCTGGGGTGCTCACGCGTGTGCTCCGAACTCCAATGGGATGTTGTCGATCAGCCTGGTCGCGCCCACCTTCGCGGCGACGGCCAGTACGGCGTGACCGGTGAAGCCGGGGCCGGCCTCGGTGAAGTCCTGTGGGTCCACCAGCGCCAGGTAGTCCAGTACGAGGGGCGGCTCGTGGCGGCCCGCCTCCTGGAGGACGTGCCGCGCGGCGGCCCGTACGGCGTCCGGCAGCCCGGCGCCCGCCGCCGCGACGGCGTGGGCGTCGGCGGAGGCGCGGATCTCGCCGAGCCGGGCCAGGCCGGAGGCCCGCTCGTCGCCGGCCGGCGGGGCCTGTGCCTCGGCGCGGGCGCGCAGCGCGGACTGCGCGGCGAGCCGGTCGCGGCCGGCGAACAGGGCGCGGGAGAGGGCGAGGGCGGTGTGCCGCTCCTTGGCGGAGAGGTAGCGGTTGCGGGAGGACAGCGCGAGCCCGTCCTCCTCGCGGACGGTCGGTACGCCGACCACCTCCACGGGGAAGTTCAGGTCGGTCACCATCCGCCGGATCAGCGCCAGTTGCTGCGCGTCCTTCTGGCCGAAGAAGGCCAGGTCGGGGCGGGTGAGGTGGAGCAGTTTGGCGACGACGGTCAGCACGCCGTCGAAGTGCCCGGGGCGGGTGGCGCCTTCGAGGCGTCCGCCCATCGGTCCGGCACTGACGCGGACCTGGGGGTCGCCGCCGGGGTACACCTCGTCGACGGCCGGGGCGAACACGGCGTCGGCGCCGGCGGCTTCGGCCAGGGCCAGGTCGGCGTCGAGGGTGCGGGGGTAGCGGTCGAGGTCCTCGTTCGCCCCGAACTGGAGGGGGTTGACGAAGACCGTGACCACGACCTGGCCGGTGGGGCCGACCTGCGCGCGGGCGGTGCGGACCAGGGTGACGTGACCCTCGTGGAGGGCCCCCATGGTCATGACGACGGCGCGGCGGGCGGCGGGGCCGCCGGTGCGGGCGAGGCCGTGCAGTTCGCGGGCGGTGTCGAGCAGGATCACCGGTCACCACCTGCGGATCCGTCGGGGCCGGTGGGGCCGGTGGGGCCGGAGCCGTTGGCTCCGCCGGACCGGTCGGACCGGTCGGCGCTGTCGGCGAGGACGCCGAGGAGGTCCTCGGCGAGCTCGGGCTTGAGCAGACCGTGCGCCAGGGCCCGGTCGGCGGTCGTACGGGCCATCGCGAGGTACCCGGCGACCGTGCCCGGGGCGTGCTTGCGCAGCTCCGAGACGTGCGCGGCGACGGTTCCGGCGTCGCCGCGGGCCACGGGGCCGGTCAGGGCGGCGTCCCCGGAGCGCAGGGCGTTGTCGAGGGCCGCGCCGAGCAGCGGGCCGAGCATCCGGTTCGGGTGCTCGACCCCGGCCTTGGCCAGCAGTTCCATCGACTGGGCGACCAGGGTGACCAGGTGGTTCGCGCCGAGGGCGAGGGCCGCGTGGTAAAGCGGGCGGTTCGCCTCCGCGATCCACTCGGGCTCCCCGCCCATCTCGATGACCAGGGCTTCGGCGGCGAGCCGCAGCTCGTCGGGGGCGGTCACCCCGAAGGAGCAGCCCGCGAGGCGCTGCACGTCGACCTCGGTGCCGGTGAAGGTCATCGCGGGGTGCAGGGCCAGCGGGAGGGCGCCCGCGCGGCGCGCCGGGTCCAGCACGGAGACCCCGTACCGCCCGGAGGTGTGGACGAGGAGCTGTCCGGGGCGGACCGCGCCGGTCTCGGCGAGGCCCTCCACCAGCGAGGGCAGCGCGTCGTCGGGGACGGTGAGCAGGACCAGGTCGGCGACTTCGAGGACCTGCGCGGGCGGTACGACGGGGACGTCGGGCAGCATCCGCGCGGCGCGCCGTCGCGAGGCGTCGGAAACGCCCGACACCGCGACGGGGCGGTGCCCGGTCTGCTGCAGGGCACGGGCCAGCGCGGGACCGACCCGGCCGGCTCCGACTACACCGACGGCGAGCCTGGCGGGGCGCTCCGCCTGAGGGACTGTGTTCACGCGGGTAAGGCCTTCCGTTCCAGTCCGCGGGGGGTACCGGACGATACGCCGCCATGCTAAGCCGTCCCGGGGGGTGGGGTGCGTTTCCAGGTCGCCCGGTGCGGTGCCTTGGACGGGGCCGGACGGGGTGGAGGGAGCTGCGCACCCGCCACACGGAGCACGGCCGGGCCGGACCGGACAGCGCGGCACCGCACGGTGCAGGGGCAGGCCGGACGGGGCGGTGCGGCGCCGGGATTCGCTGTTCGCGGCCGCTCGGCTCCTGGCGTGCGGGCCGGTCGGCGATGATCGGGGCATGGACGAGGACACGGAGTGGAGCGCGGGCTCGGAGCCGATCGCCGGCGCGGGGGCGGAGCAGGCCGCGGGCGCGCGGGTGGCGGACTCGGTGGCGGAGCGGGCCGCGGACGCGCGAATGGCGGACTCGGTGGCGGAGCGGGCCGCGGACGAGCGGGCCGCGGAGGCGGTGGCCGAGCGGTTGGTGGCCGCCGGGCGGGTGGCGGGGCGGAAGCTGTCGCACAGTCTGCGGGAGGCGACGGTCGGCGAACTGCTGGCGGACCTGGGCGGACTGGCCCCGGACCCCGACGAGCCGGGCGACGTCTACGGCAACGGCGTCGTGGAGCGGCTGGAGCGGCGGGTCGCGGAGCTGCTCGGGACCGAGGACGCGGCCTTCTTCCCGACGGGGACCATGGCCCAGCAGATCGCCCTGCGCTGCTGGGCCGGACGGACCGGTAACCCGGTGGTCGCCCTGCATCCGATGAGCCATCCGGAGCGGTGGGAGGGCGGTGCGCTGTCCGTGGTCTCGGGGCTGCGGACGGTCCACCCGACGGGTGAACCGCGTCAGCCGGCCGCCTCGGAGGTCGCCGGGCTGCCGGAGCCGTTCGGGACGCTGATGCTGGAGCTCCCGCTGCGCGACGCGGGCTTCCTGCTGCCGACGTGGGAGGAGCTGTCGGCCCTGGTGGACACCGCCCGGGAACGGGACGCGGTGGTCCACTTCGACGGCGCCCGGCTGTGGGAGTCCACGGTGCACTTCGGCCGGACCCTCCCGGAGATCACGGCGCTGGCGGACTCGGTGTACGTCTCCTTCTACAAGTCGCTCGGCGGCCTGAGCGGGGCGGCCCTCGCCGGATCCGCCTCGCTCGTGGAGGAGGCCAGGGTCTGGCGCCACCGCTACGGGGGTCAGATCTTCCGCCAGTTCCCGGCCGCGCTCTCCGCCCTGGCCGGGCTGGAACGGGAGCTGCCGAGGCTTCCGTCCTACGTGGCCAAGGCGCGGGCGGTGGCGGCCGCGCTGTCCTCGGCGCTCGCCGCGGCTCCCGGGGTGCCCTGGTTCCGGGTCAACCCGGAGGTCCCGCACACGCACCAGTTCCAGGTGTGGCTCCCCTACGACGCGGACCGCCTCACCGAGGCGGGGGTCCGGCTGGCGGAGGAGACGGGCACGATGCTCTTCCGCCGGTGGGCTCCCGACGGGCCGCCGGGCCTGTCCATGACGGAGGTCGAGGTCACCGGACCGGCCCTGTCCTGGACGGACGCGGACGTGACCGAAGCGACCGCAGCCTTCGTGGCCCGGCTCTAGCCGCGGGGCGGACCCGCCACAGGACCGCCGCCGCGCGGCTCCTCTGGGGCTCCGCCCCAGACCCCGCTCCTCAAACGCCGGAGGGGCTGGTTTTCGGCTGACCCCAGCCCACACGTGACCGCCCGAACAAGCTGGATTTTGGCTGGCCCCAGACCGCAGGTGATCGCCGGGGGCTGCTAAATCCAGCCCCGCCGGCGTTTGAGGCGATCTTTTCAGCCCCGCCGGCGATTGAGGCGCGGAATCCGGGCGGCGTCCGGGGGAAGGGAGGGTAGGGGAGCCATGCCCCGCGCAGCGGGTGTTCGGGGGGCCGTTCGGGCCCGGGGCGGGGCCGGACGGGCGAAGGGCGACGCGTCCCGTCAACCGCGCGGCCAGCGCACCGGCAGAATGATCCGATGAGCGTCACCATCGACATCACCGGGCTCCCCGCGGAGCGGATCGGCTTCGCGCCGTCCCCCCTCGCAGAGCTCTGCATGGCGTTGCACGCGCTCTCCCAGCCCGGCCACCACCCCGGGCTCGCCTCCTGGACCTCCACCACCGCCGCCGCGCTCGAACCCGACCTCGCGGACCGGCTACTGGAGGGCGATTTCATGTGGCGCAGCTCCTTCGCCGACATCTTCATGGCCTGGGCCGGGATCCCCGGCGGCTCCGGCCGGCCCGCCGCGACGCTGGCCGCCGAGCTCGACGTACTGGACCGGCTGGACGACGAGCGGTTCGTGACGGCCGCCCTGGAACACTGCCGGCTGGCGCTGTACGACGACGGCGCCGGGCCGTCGCCGCTCTCGGATCCGCTCGCCCGGGCCAGGGCCCTGGAGACGGCCTCCGCGCGCGGCCCCGCGCAGCTGGCGTTCGCCGTGCGGGTGCTGGACGACACCGCGGGCGTCCGGGTCTGGCTGCGCCGGCTCCTGGAGGACTGCGACGAGGCCTTCTTCGCGGAGACCTGGCGCCGGGTCGAACCCCGTCAGAGCGCGGACGCCCGCCACAAGACGGAGCTGCTGCGGCGCAAGGGGCTGCCGGCCGTCCTCAAGGACGTCTCCTCGGCACTGAGCGTCGACGAGGGTCTGACCACGGTCACGGTGGACAAGATGGTCCACGGTTCCACGACCGCCACCGATGCCCGAATAGGCGACGGGCTGCTGTTCGTCCCCACGAACTTCGGCTGGCCCCACCTGCTGGTGCTGCACGCACCGGGCTGGCGTCCGGTCATCCACTATCCGCTCGGCTCTCCCGAACTGGCCTCTTCCCCGGGGTCGGTGGAACTGCTGCGGCGGCGCATGGAAGCCCTGGCCCACCCGATGCGGATGATGCTGTGCCGCAATCTGGCGCGCGCCCCGTACACGACCGGCGAATTGGCGGCCGCGCACGGGATCACCGCGCCCGAGGTCTCCCGCCACCTGGCGGTGCTGAAGAAGGCCGGGCTGCTCCAGACCCGCCGGCAAGGACGCTACGTGCAGCACCAGTTGGACCTCACGGCCGTCGCCCGTATCGGATCCGACTTCGTCGAGGGCATTCTCCGCTAGCCCGGAGAACGGGCATTGGCCGGTTCTCGACGGCTCGGACTCACCGATATACGGATTTCACAAACCGAAATCAGCAAAACTCTGGCCATGGCCGCCCCTTGGTGCCTACCGTGCGTCCACCGCTCCCCCCACGTAACGCACCGCACCTGACCTGCACCTGCCGTGGAAGGACTTTCATGCCCTCACGCCGTATAGCCGCAGCCACCGCCGCCCTGGCGGCCGCGGCCCTCGTCTCCCCGCTGCTGCTCGCCGGACCGGCCGGAGCCACCGGCAGCCCGCAGAGCGACGCCGCCCGGGGTGACGCGCTGGCCGCCAAACTGGTCAAGGAAGCCACCGGCAAGGGCGCGAACAACCACCTCAAGGTCTTCCAGGCCCTCGCCGACTACAACGACGGCACCCGCGTGGCGGGTTCCAAGGGCCACGTGCAGTCGGCCAAGTACGTCGAAGCCGTCATGCGCGCGGCCGGGTACAAGGTCACCAAGAACGAGTTCGACTTCGTGTACGTCGAGACGATCGCGGAGACCCTGAAGGTCAACGGCGCGGCGGGCCGCGACGTCCCGGTCAAGCTGATGACGTACACCGCCAGCGGCCCGGCGAACGGCGTGACGGCCCAGCTGGCCGTCGCCCCGGTCGACGCGGACGGTACGAACGGCTGCGAGCCCGGCGACTTCGCCGCGGGCGCCTTCACCGGGAAGATCGCGCTGGTCAAGCGCGGCGGCTGCACCTTCGCGATCAAGCAGTCGAACGCGGCGGCGGCCGGTGCGGTCGGCGCGGTCATCTACAACAACACGGCGGGCGCCCTGAACGGCACCCTCGGCTCGGCGGACGCGGGCAAGGTCCCGACCGGCGGCGTCTCCCAGGAGGAGGGCGAGAAGCTCGCCGCCGAGGCCGCGGCCGGTCCGGTCTCGCTCACCCTGGACATCCGCGAGTTCCGGGAGAACCGCAAGACGTACAACGTCATCGCGGAGACCCGTGGCGGCGACGAGAACAACACCGTGTTCCTCGGGGCGCACCTGGACTCCGTCAAGGCGGGCCCGGGCATCAACGACAACGGCTCCGGCTCGGCCGGCATCCTCCAGGTCGCCCAGCGGCTCGCGAGCAGCCAGTCGAAGATCAAGAACAAGGTCAAGTTCGCCTGGTGGTCGGCGGAGGAGTTCGGCCTGCTCGGCTCCGAGGCGTACGTCGACGGGCTGACGGACGCGCAGAAGAAGCAGATCAAGCTGTACTTGAACTTCGACATGATCGCCTCGCCGAACGCCGCGTACTTCGTCTACGACGGTGACGACTCCGACAAGGTCGGCTCGGGCCCCGGCCCGGAAGGCTCGGCGCAGCTGGAGAAGGGCATCACCGACTTCCTCGACGGCCGCGGCATCCCGCACGAGGGCTCGGACTTCACCGGTCGCTCGGACTACGGCCCGTTCATCGCGGCCGGGATCCCCTCCGGCGGTACGGACACGGGCGCCGAGGGCATCAAGACGGCGGCGCAGGCGGCGAAGTTCGGTGGCCAGGCCGGGGTCGCGTACGACGTGAACTACCACGGCAAGGGCGACACCATCGCGAACATCGACCAGAAGGCGCTCGACATCAACGTCGACGTCATCGCGAACGCGGTGGGGCACTACGCGTATGACCTGGCGCCGCTCTCGGTCCCGGTGGTCTCGAAGCCGAGCACCGGCGGTGCGGGTGGTGGCGGCCTGCGCGAGGGCCACGACCACGACGTGACGGAGTAATCCGGACCGGGCCCCGGAGGGGCGGGCAGGGGCGGCCGCTGCGCGGGGCCGTCCCCTACCCGCCCTTCCCCCGTTCCCCGGGCGCCGCCCGGACCCGCGCCTCAATCGCCGCCGGGGCTGGATTTTCCAGCCCCGGCGGCTACGCCGGCCAGCGGCGGACGCCGACCGGCTCCACCAGCCAGCCGAAGTCGCCGAGGCCGCCCCGGGCGGTGAGTTCCGCGGCCTCCCCGGCCAGGGACAGGGCCCGGACGTACGCCGCCGGGTCCGCGGAGGCCAGCGCGAGCGGGGGCCGGGCCCCGGTGACTCCGAGCGCGGCCAGCGCCGCCCGCTGGGTCAGCAGCACCGCGCCCGGCCCCGCGCACGCGTCGAGCGCCACGTGCGCCGTGACGTCGCAGCCGCCGTCCGGGACGGGCGCGACCTCCCGCCCGGCCCGGAATCCGGTGAGCGTTCCGAACGGCGGGCGGGTGTCCCGGGTGTGGGCGTAGTCCACCGCCACCGCGAGCCCCCGCTCCACGGTCGCGACGGCCGCCGACCAGGCCTCGTCACGCGCCCGCCCGATCTCGGCGCGGCCCGGGCCCGGCCACCACCGCTCCAGCCAGGCCCGGTCCCGCCCCTCCACGGGGCCGCCCTCGCTCTCCGTACCGTCCCGCGCGACCACCACGTAACGTCCGTCCTCGGCGAGGTCCAGCGGTACGTTGTCGAGCCACTCGTTGGCGAAGAGCAGCCCCCTGGCGCCCCCGGGCGGCTCGCTCACCCACCGGATCCGCTCGTCCAGCCCGCCGGGCCGCCCCGCGCGCTCCACCGCGTACGGCCGCACGCGCGCGGCCGTCTCCGCGGGCAGCGCCGCCAGCACCCCGGTCAGCAGCTCCCCCCGCCCGGCCCCCACGTCGACCAGGTCCAGCTCGTCCGGACGGCCGAGCTCCTCGTCCACCCACAGGAGCAGCCGGGCCACGGCCCCCGCGTAGAGCGGCGAGGCATGCACGGACGTGCGGAAATGCCCCGCGGGACCCGGCCCGCCGGGGCGTACGTAGAAGCCGTCGGGCCCGTACAGCGCCCGCTCCATCGCCGTCCGCCAGCGGACCGGCCCCATCTGCGCCGTGCCTTCACCCTGAGTGCTCACTGCAGAAAGGTTATGGTCGCCTCCACCTCCGGTAGTACTCCCTCGCCATGTGGATCGCCCCTCTGGTTGACTCCAGCACCTATCCGGCTTCCCTACTCTGGGTTACGTGCAGCGCCTCTACGACTTCCTCCGCAGACACCCGACCGGCGTCGACAGCTTCTGGGCCGTCCTCCTCTTCGGGTTCTCGATGGCATCCGTGGCCTCGACGCACCAGACCACCGGCGAGGCGCTGCTCGCCACGCCCGCTGTGGTGGCCCTGAGCAGTGCGGTCGCGCTGCGCCGCAAGTGGACCGTGCCGATGTTCTGGCTGACCGTCGTCACCGGCCTCTACCAGCTGGCCATCGGCGGCATCGCGGACGTCCACGACTTCGCCATGCTCGTCGTGCTCTTCACGATCGCCGCCGCCGACGTGCCGCGCTGGCTCTCGCGCACCGCCCTCGGCTGGGGCCTGCTCGCTTCCCCGCTGTACTTCGTGCGCGTCGGCGTGGACAAGGGGGCGTCCGGCCCCGAGAGCATCATGTTCGTCCTGTTCATGATGGTCCCCTTCGCCCTCGCCTGGGTGACGGGCGATTCCCTGCGCACCCGCCGCGCCTACTACGCCCAGCTCGTCGAGCGCAACCAGCGCCTGGAGCAGGAGCGCGCGGCCCAGGCCAAGGTCGCCGTGGCCGCCGAGCGCGCCCGCATCGCCCGCGAGCTGCACGACGTCGTCGCGCACAACGTCTCGGTGATGGTGGTCCAGGCCGACGGCGCCGCCTACGTCATGGACGTGGCCCCCGAGCAGGCCAAGGAGGCCCTGCAGACCATCTCCGGCACCGGGCGCCTGGCGCTCGCGGAGATGCGCCGGCTGCTGGGCGTCCTGCGCACCGGCGAGCCGCAGGAGTCCGAGGACTACGTGCCGCAGCCCGACGTGGAACAGATCGAGGTACTGGTCGAGCAGGTCCGCGCGGCCGGACTCGCGGTGGACTTCGAGGTCGAGGGCGCCCCGCGGAAACTGCCCAGCGGCGTGGAGCTGACGGCGTACCGGATCGTGCAGGAGGCGCTGACGAACACGCGCAAGCACGGCGGCCCGGACGCCAGCGCCAGCGTGCGCCTGGTGTACTTCGACGACGGACTCGGCCTGCTGGTCGAGGACAACGGCCGGGGCGCGGCCCACGAACTGTACGAGGACGGCGGCGCGGACGGCGCCGGCCACGGGCTGATCGGCATGCGCGAACGCATCGGTATGGTCGGAGGGACCCTGGACGCGGGTCCCCGGCCCGGAGGCGGCTTCCGGATCAGTGCCCTGCTCCCGCTCAAGAAAAGGTGATCGATGTCCTTCCCCACCGGCCCCTCCATCCGCGTGATGCTGGTCGACGACCAGGTGCTGCTGCGCACCGGCTTCCGGATGGTCCTCGCCGCGCAACCCGACATGGAGGTCGTCGCCGAGGCCGGCGACGGCCTGGAGGCGCTGGAGGTGCTGCGTGCCACGAAGGTGGACGTGGTGCTGATGGACGTCCGCATGCCCCGGCTCGACGGGGTGGAGGCGACGCGCCGCATCTGTGAGCCCGACGAGCACCCCAAGGTCATCATCCTGACCACCTTCGACCTGGACGAGTACGCCTTCTCGGGGCTGAAGGCGGGCGCGAGCGGGTTCATGCTCAAGGACGTCCCCCCGGGCGAACTGCTCGCCGCCATCCGCTCGGTGCACAGCGGCGACGCGGTGGTCGCCCCGTCCACCACGCGCCGGCTGCTGGACCGCTTCGCGCCGATGCTCCCGTCCACCTCCGCCGAACCGCGCAACAAGGACGTCGAGCGGCTGACGGAGCGCGAGCGCGAGGTCATGATGCTGGTCGCCCAGGGCCTGTCGAACGGCGAGATCGCCGCCCGCCTGGTCCTGTCGGAGGCCACGGTCAAAACCCACGTCGGCCGCATCCTGACCAAGCTGAACCTGCGCGACCGGGTGCAGGTCGTGGTCCTGGCGTACGAGACCGGGCTGGTCCGCGCGGGCGGCGGGGCCCAGTAGACCGTGCGCACCGCAGAACTGCCCTCCACCGCCGAGGGATCCATACCCCGGGCCGCCCGGGCCCGGCGCGGGCGCTCGACGCTCGCCGCAGTGCTGGGGGCGGCCGCGCTGGCCCTGGCGATCCTGTTCACGGCGGGCTGCCAGTCCGCCGCCCCGGACGCGGACGCGGACTCCTACGTGGATCCGGGCCCGGACCCGGACCCGGGGATCACCGTGGCGCAGACCTACTCGGTGTTCCACTGGAACGTGGCCGGCAGCGCCATCCACCGCGGGCGGACCGACACCGGTCTCGTCCAGGACGCCATCGCCTCGATCACGGCGGCGCAGCCCGACTTCATCTCCTTCAACGAGATCTGCCAGGACCAGTACGAGGCCATCCGCGACGGGCTCGCCGAGGTCTCGGGGTGGACGGTGCCCGATGCCCATGCGCGGTTCGCCGTGACCCGGGACCCCGGCACCGGCATCTGCCGGAGCGGCGGTTTCGGGAACGCGCTGCTCAGCAGCCATGAGCTCGGTACGTCCGAGGAGTACCTGCTGCCCAAGGACTACACCAAGGGCGAGAAGGCCAGGCTGTCGGCCGCGGGCCGGGGCGTCGAGGACCGCAAGATGCTGTGCGCGCCGCCGGCGGACCAGCCCCGGATGAAGTTCTGCACGGTCCACATCACCGGCTCGAACCGCGCCCTGCCCGCCCCCCGCGGCGGCTCCCAGCGGAAGGTCAACTCGCAGCAGCTGGCCGAGGTAGCCCGGATCCTCGACTCGTTCGCCAAGGCGAAGCAGGCGTACCTGGTGGCGGGCGACTTCAACGCCCAGCCCGACCTCAAGCAGTACGTGCGGCTGAAGCCCCTCATGAAGAGGCACACCGAGCTCGACGACAACAACGCCGCCCACTGCCCGGGCTACGGCACGTGGACGGCGCTGCCCCCGCGCGAGGCCGCCGGGCAGCCGGCCTGCGGGCCGCACCCCAAGATCGACCTGATCATCGCCCGCGGCAAACTCCCTGCGGGTGCCTACTCGGCGCAGGCGCAGAACATCCCGGCCGACTGCAAGGCCGTCGGTCCGGACAACCAGATCGTCCTGCCGGTGAGCCGGGTGTACTGCTCCGACCACCGGGCCCTGACGGGCCGCGCCACCATCCAGGTCCCGACGGGCTGAGCCCGCCGGGTGGTCCGGGCCGCTCGGGTGGCCCGGGCGGCTCGGGCCGTTCAGGCCGCTCGGACCGCTCGGGCCGTTCAGGCCGTTCAGGCCGTTCAGGTCATCCAGCGGTCCGGGCGGGCCGTGGCCCGGGAGGTGCGGGAGCGGGCCGCCTGGGCGTGGAGCAGCGCGTCGGCCTCGGCCGACCCGCGCAGGCGGGCCGTGACCGTCCCGTTCGCGCCGGTGTCCACGTGGACGTCGGCCACTGCGCGGGCCCGCTCCCACGGCCCCTGGGAGCGGCGCACGCTCTGCACCTTGGCGTGCGGCACGATCTCCGTACGCCGGCACAGGCGGCCGCGGCGCGCCGCGAACACGTCCTCGGAGACGGCCAGGCCGTACCCCTTCCACCACACCGGCACCACCCAGCGGGATCCGGTTCCGGGCGACGGCGCGAAGACGAGGCCCGCGAGGTCGACGCCGGGCAGCACCCGGGCGACGACGGCGTGGGCGGCGGCCCGGGTGGCCACCGGGACCAGCACGTCGTTCTTCGAGCCGGCCACCGCGAGCTCCACGCGGACCCAGCCGCGCCGGCGCCACAGCAGCGGCTCGACGATCCGTACGGTCTGCACGCGCCCCGGCGGCACCGTCTCGTGGGCCCGGTCGAGCAGTCCGTGGTCCAGGCGCAGCCCGTCCGGGGACTCGGCGACCGTCCAGTCGTACTCGGTGAGGTAGCGGCCCGCGGTGCCCTTCCAGACCGCGCCCAGCATCGGCAGCAGGGCCACGGCGGCCGCCCACGGGTTGGCGCTGAGCCACCACACGGCCACCGGCGCGGCGAGCCCGCCGACCACGGCCGCCGGGGTGGAGAGGGTGAGCAGCATCGACACCGCCAGGTCCCGCGGGGTCACCCGCAGCAGCTCCCGCTCGGGAGCCTCACCCAGGACGAGGGCCTCGGCCGGGGCGAAGCCGGCCGCGCGGGCCAGCAGTTCGGCGCGCAGCGCGACGGCGTCCTTCTCCCCGAGGAAGGCCAGCTCGTCCTTCTCCTCGGTGCCGATCACGTCCAGGCGGAGCTTGGCGACTCCGGCGAAGCGGGCCAGCAGGGGGCGGGTGACGTCGACCGCCTGGATGCGGTCCAGGCGGATGTGGGCGGTGCGGCGGAAGAGGAGCCCGCTGCGGATGCGCAGTTCGGTGTCGGTGACGGCGTAGTGCGTGAACCACCAGCTGAGGAAGCCGTACACGCCGAAGACGAGGACCAGCGCGGCCAGTGCCAGGACGCGCAGGGCGACGGAGACCGCCGTGACCCACTCCGAGACGTTCTCGCCCTGCTGGGCGACGATGCCGATGGTCGCGGCGATCGGCACCCAGGCGCGGCGCAGCGGCGTCAGGAAGTGCAGGCGCCGCTCGGAACCGGGGGCCGGTGCGGAGCCGGGGGCCGGTGCGGAGCCGGGGGCCGGTGCGGAGGCGGGGGCCGGTGCGGAGGCGGGGGCCGGTGTGGAGGCGGGGGCCGGTGTGGAGCCGGGCTCCGGTGCTGAGCCGGGCTCCGGTGCTGAGCCGGGCTCCGGTGCGAGGCCGGGCTCCGCTGCCTCCTGCCTCGTGGGCTCGGCGGCGCTCACAGACCCGCCGACCTTGCCTCGCCGAGCTCGGTCAGCCGGTCGCGCAGCCGCTCCGCCTCCTCGGGCGCCAGCCCGGGGATCTTGGCGTCCGTCGCCGCCGCGGCCGTGTGCAGCTGTACGGAGGCCAGCCCGAAGCGGCGCTCCAGCGGCCCCGAGGCCACCTCCACCAGCTGCATCCGGCCGTACGGGACCACGGTCTGCGCCCGCCACATCACGCCCCGGCTGATCAGCAGGTCGTCGGCGCGCTCGGCGTAGCGCCAGGAGCGCCAGTTCCGTCCGAGCAGCACCCAGCCCCAGGCGAGCACCGCGAGCCAGAACGCCCCCACGGCCGCCCACGCCGGCCCGACCGCCAGCCCCAGTACGACGGCGGTCACCCCCGCGAGCAGGGTCATCCACAGCACCAGCAGCAATCTGCGAAGAGTCAGCAGCCCGCCCGGCAGCCCCACCCACTCGGGTGGAACCGTCTCACCCTCTGTCCCCGTTTCCATACCCCCACAGTAGGGCTGCGAGAATGCCCGCATGACGGAGACCACGGTCGGCATCGGCGGCGCGGCGGAGAGCACCGACATGGTGCTCAACATCGGCCCCCAGCACCCTTCCACGCACGGCGTGCTGCGCCTGCGGCTCGTCCTGGACGGCGAGCGCATCGTCAGCGCCGAGCCGGTGGTCGGCTACATGCACCGAGGCGCCGAGAAGCTCTTCGAGGCCCGCGACTACCGCCAGATCGTGATGCTCGCGAACCGCCACGACTGGCTGTCCGCGTTCTCCAACGAGCTGGGCGTCGTCATGGCCGTCGAGCGGATGCTCGGCATGGAGGTCCCCGAGCGGGCCGTGTGGATGCGCACGCTGCTCGCCGAGCTGAACCGGGTGCTGAACCACCTGATGTTCCTCGGCTCGTACCCCCTCGAACTGGGCGGCATCACCCCGATCTTCCACGCGTTCCGCGAGCGCGAGGAGCTCCAGGCCGTCATGGAGGAGATCTCCGGCGGCCGGATGCACTACATGTTCAACCGGGTCGGCGGCCTCAAGGAGGACCTCCCGGCCGGCTGGCTCGGCCGCGCCCGCGAGGCCATCGCCGACGTCCGCACCCGGATGAACGTCTACGACGACCTGGTCCGCGGCAACGAGATCTTCCGCGGCCGCACGCGCGGCGTCGGCGTCCTGTCCGCCGAGGCCGTCCACGCGTACGGGGTCTCCGGCCCGATCGCCCGGGCCTCCGGCGTCGACTTCGACCTGCGCCGCGACGAGCCGTACCTCGCCTACGGCGAGCTCCAGGACGTCCTGAAGGTGGTCACCCGCACCGAGGGCGACTGCCTGGCCCGCTTCGAGGTCCTGCTGGAGCAGACCCACAACGCCCTGGACCTGGCGGTGGCCTGCCTGGACCGGATGGCGGAGCTGGCGCCCGGCCCGATCAACCAGCGGCTGCCGAAGGTGCTGAAGGCGCCCGAGGGCGAGACGTACGCGTGGACCGAGAACCCGCTGGGGATCAACGGCTACTACCTGGTCTCCAAGGGCGAGAAGACCCCCTACCGGCTCAAGCTGCGCTCGGCCTCGTACAACAACATCCAGGCCCTGGCGGTGCTGCTGCCCGGCCAGCTGGTCGCCGACATGGTCTCGATCCTCGGGTCGCTGTTCTTCGTGGTCGGCGACATCGACAAGTGACGGTGCCCGCGGATTAGGCTGCCCGCATGACCTCTGCCACCTCTGGCGCCTCGGGCACCTCCGGCACCTCCGGCACCTACGCGGCGTATCTGCGGCGGCTCGGCATCGCCGAACCCGGCGTCCCGTCCGCCGAGGGGCTGTTCGCCCTGCAGCGGGCCCATCTGGAGCGGGTTCCGTACGAGAACCTCGACATCCAGCTCGGCCGTGCGCCGGGCATCGACCCGGAGCTGTCGGCGCGCCGCTTCGCCGCCGGCCGCGGGGGGTACTGCTTCCACCTCAACGGGGCCTTCGCCGCGCTCCTGGACCACCTCGGCTACGAGGTCACCCGCCATGTCGGCGGCGTGTACAAGGAGTCCGAGACCGAAGCCGCCGCGGAGGGCGCGGGCGGCAACCACCTGGCGCTCACGGTCCGGATCGGGTCCTCGGAGTACTTCGTGGACGCCGGTCTCGGCGACGGCCCGTACGAGCCGCTGCCGCTGCGCGAGGGCTCGTACCGGCAGGGCGCCTTCACCTACTCCCTGGAACGACCGGCCCGGCGGAACGGGGAACACCGGCCGGACCGGCCGGGCTGGATCTACCGCCACCCGGGCAGCTCCGCCCCGATCGTGAGCTTCCGCTCGGAGCCCGCCTCGACGGCCGACTTCGAGGCCGAGCACATCCGCCTGTCGACCTCCGAGGACTCCGGTTTCGTACGGGCCTTCGCGGCCCTGCGGCGCGACGCGGACGGCATCGACGTGCTGCGGGGGCGGGTGCTGAGCCGGATCGACCCGGCGAAGGGAAACACGGAACGGGTCCTGGAGACCCCGGAGGAGTTCTACGCCACCCTGACCTCCCTCTTCGCCCGCAACCTCGACGACCTGACCCCGACGGACCGCACGACCCTGTGGACCCGGGTGACCGAAGCCCACGAGGCCTGGCTGGCGACGCGGGAGGCCTGAGGCGCGGGGCCCCGGGGGACCGAGGGGCTGGAGTGCCGATGTCCTTGGGGCAGGGCAGACTTGGGGGATGTCCCACTCACCCCGCCGGGCCTGCCCCTCCTGTGGGCGCGACTGCGCCGTCACCGCCGGGCGGATCGCCCGCCACGACCCGCCCTCGGGGCGGGGCCGCGGGGACCTCGTCTCCTGTCCCGGCTCCCGTGCCCGCGTGATGCTCGGCGCCTGCGCCCCGACCCTGGACGGCTTCGCCCTGGCCCCCCACCCGGGCCAACTCCCGCTGTTCTGAACCCCACCGGGCCGCACCCCGACCCCGGAACCCCACCGGGCCCGGCCCCGACCCCGGACCCCTGCCGCGTGCGGCGGCGCTGCCGGGGTGTTCCGGCACCTTGTGCACAGGCTATGGAAGGACCGTTCGGCGGGAAGCCCGCCGTCCCCGGCCCGGTCCGCTAGGAGATCGCGCTGCGCAGCCGGCCCACGTCGATCGGCTCGGTCTCGTCGTGGGCCGTCAGGTCGATGACCTGGCCCACGGCGCGCTGTTCGGCGGTGGGTGCCTTGAACTCCGGCTCCGCGCCGCTCTGGGCGGACTCCGCCTTGTGGACCGCGAGGACCTCCGCGCCGACCACGTCGGCCAGGTCCTCGTTCTGGACGGACTCGATGACCGCGCGGGCCTGCGCCGCGGTCTTCGTGCCGAAGAAGTCGAAGCCGCCCTCGACGCGCGAGGCCGGCCGCCGCTGGGCGGCGTACGGGGCCACCGTGGCCGCGAGGCGGCGCGCGGGAACGGCGGCCGCGGGGCCGACGGGCGCCGGGCCGGCGAGCGCGGGCCGGGAGTGCGCCTCCAGCGCGGAGGGAGCCGCCGGAGCCGCCGGACCCGCCCCGGCGACCGGGGCAGCCTTCGTGGACTTGGGCGGCTTCGGAGGCTCCGGGGTCTCCGCGGACCCGAGCCTCGGAGCCGCGGGAGCCGCCGCCAGCGCCGCCGGAGCCGCGGGAGCCGCCAGTGCCGCCGGCTTCGCCGTGCGGGGTGCGTCCGCCTTGCCCGCGAGGGCCGCCAGTGCCGCGTTGGCGCGGGCGAAGCCGACCGTGGTGGCCGCACCGGCCGTGGTGCGCTCCTCGGAGACGGCGGGAAGTTCCTTCGGGCCCGGGGCGGCGGGCAGGGCCGCCTCGATGGCCAGCAGCCGGCGCCGCTCCAGGGCGCTCGCCCGCTCGGTCTCGGCGGTGGCGTACCGCCGCAGCAGCGAGGCGTGTTCGCCGCGCAGCCCGGCGAGCTCCACCCGCTTGGCCCGCAGCTTGGCATCGAGCTTGCCGCGCAGCACCCGGGCCTCTTCGAGGTCGGATTCGAGCTCGGCTATCCGCTCGTCGGTACGCCATTCGTCCTTGACCCGCTCGCGCCCGAGCTCGGTGACCCGGCGGCCGGCCGCCCGGTCCCAGGAGCGCATGACGACGGCGCCGACGACCCCGGCGGCGGCCGTGACGGCCACGAGCAGGCGCAGCGCCATCGGTTCCGCGAGCAGCCAGGCGGCGCCGGCACCGGCGACGGACACACCGGCGACGGTCGTCGGCGTGAGCAGCCGGTGAAGGGGTTCGGGATTGCGGTGGCGTCCACGGGGCATGGCCCGAAATTTACAGGGCGTTGACAGGGTGTGGGGTAGCCGCCCGGGAATCTGTTTCCGAGCAGTTACCCCACGTGCCGCACGAAAGGCGCAACTCCTACTTCTTCAGCAGGCCCTTGGACTCCAGATAGGCCTTCGCGACATCCGCCGGCTTGGCGCGCTCGGCGTCGACCTTGCGGTTCAGCTCGACCAGGTCGGCCGTCGTGAGCGCCTTGGTGATCTTGTCCAGGGCCGCCGCGATCTCGGGGGCGCCGGCATCCTTGGCGTTGACCACCGGGAGCACGTTGTCGGCGTTCTGGAGCTTCTTGTCGTCCTCCAGCAGGACCAGGCCGTAGCTGTCGAGGGTGGCGTCCGTGGTGGTGGTCAGGACCAGCTGGTCGGCGCCGTCCTTCACCGCCTGCTTGGCCTGCGGGGTTCCGACGCCCTTCGGGTCAATACCGGAAACATCGATTCCGTATGTCTTCTGCAATCCGGGCGCGCAGAAGGGCCGCACCGCGCATTCGTCACCCGCGGCGATCTTCACCTTCAGACCCGACTTGCCCAGATCGGAAAGGGTCTTGAGATTGTTCTTCGCGGCGAATTCCTTGCTCACCGCGAAGGCGTTCTGGTCGACCGCCGAACCCGCCGGCAGCGCCTTGAGCCCCAGCGGGCCCGCCAGCTTCTCCAGGGCCGCCACGGTCGCCGTCACGTCGCTGGACGCGACCGGCTTCTCCGCCGGCGCCTTCGAGCCGTTCACCTTGGCGTTGAGGAACTCCGCGAGGGTCGCCGCGTACTCCGGGACGACGTCGATCTCGCCCTTCTCCAGCGAGGGCTCGTACAGCTCGCGGTTGCTGACCGTGGTGACGGAGGCGGAGTACCCGGCGTCCTTGAGGACCTGCGCGTACAGCTCGGCCAGCACGTTGGACTCGGTGAAGCCGGCGGCGCCGATGACCAGCTTGCCGCCCTTGCCGCCCTCGGCCGGAGCGGAGGCCGAGGAACCGCCGTCCTTGGTCTTCTCCAGGCTGTCGCCGCCGCACGCGGCGAGCGAAGCGGTCAGGGCGACGGCCCCGAGGGCCGCGCCGAGGACGCGCGTGGACTTGCTCATCTCAATCTCCTTCGAGGGGCGGGATGCAGGGGGGAGGTGACGCGACGGGCTCCGCTCAGCGCGATGCCGCACCCGGCAGCAGCCGGTCGGCCGCCACCAGCGCGCCCTCCACCAGCAGGGCCAGCGCGGCGACCAGCAGGGCGCCCGCGACGACCTGCGGGGTGTTGTACGTGTTGAAGCCGGCGGTGATGATCCGGCCGAGGCCGCCCTGGCCGACCATGGCCGCGATGGTGGCGGTGGCGATGACCTGGACGGCGCCCGAGCGCAGCCCCGTCATCACCAGACCGCGCGCGAGCGGCAGTTCCACCCGCCAGAAGAGCTGGCCGCCGGACATGCCCATGCCCCGCGCCGCCTCGACCACCGAGCGGTCGACCTCGCGCATGCCGACGTAGGCATTGGTCAGGAGCGGCGGGACGGCGAAGAGCACGAGCGCGGCGATGGTGGGCAGGTACCCGGCGTTGCGCAGCGGGGAGACCATGAACAGCGCCAGCACCGCGAAGACCGGCACGGCCCGGCCGATGTTGGAGACGTTGACGGCGAGGCCGCCGCCCTTGCCGAGGTGGCCGAGCCACAGCCCGACCGGGAGGGCCACCGCGCAGGCCAGTGCGAGGGCGATCCCGCTGACGTACACGTGCTCGCCGAGCCGGTGCCAGACCCCGCTCTCCCCGGACCAGTTGGCGCCGTCGGCCAGCCAGTCCCACGCCTGTCCCAGGACTCCCATCAGGCCCCCTCGGCGGCGCCGGCCGCGCGGGTCCAGGGCGTCAGCAGCCGCTGGAGCCCGAGCAGGGCCAGGTCCGCGACCAGGGCCAGCAGGACGCAAAGGACCGAGGCGGTGAGCACCTGGGCCTTGAAGGAGCTGTTCACGGCCGGTGCGATGAGGTTCCCGAGTCCGCCCTTGCCGACGATGGAGCCCACCGTGGTCAGCGCGACCGTCGAGACGGTGGCGATCCGTACGCCGGCCAGCAGGGCGGGCAGCGCCAGCGGCAGCTCGACCTGCCACAGCAGCCAGCCCGGGCCGTACCCCATCCCGCGCGCGGCTTCCCGCACCTCCTCGGGAACGGCTTCGAGGCCGGCCAGGACGTTGCGCACGAGGATGGTCAGCGAGTACAGCACCAGTCCGGTCACCACCAGCGCCGCCGAGAGCCCGAAGACCGGCAGCAGGAGCGAGAACATGGCGAGCGAGGGGACCGTGTAGAGCAGGGTGGTGATGCCGAGGACGGGGGCCGCCCAGCGGCGCCCGCGGCGGGCCAGCAGCGCGAGCGGGACGGCCACGGCGACGCCGATCAGCACCGACACCGCCGTGATCCAGACGTGTTCGACGGTGGCGTCGGTCAGCTCCTGGGAACGGGACGTGACGTAGTCCCAGCAGATCCAGTCGTTCGCCACCAGGCAGCTCTGCCCGGCCATCCGTCCTCACCCCCAGTCACCACACGCACGTAGGAGCGACCATAACCCCCACCGCGGACAATGGCCGGAATCCTTCGCACTGGGGCAACACGCCCTTCACAAACCGGCCGCGCGGGTAGGGAAGGATGGCGGTGTGATCCGATTCGAGCAAGTGACCAAGCGCTACCCCGACGGGACCACGGCCGTCGCGGACCTGTCCTTCGAGGTCGCGGAGGGCGAACTGGTCACCCTGGTGGGCCCGTCCGGCTGCGGCAAGACGACCACCATGAAGATGGTCAACCGCCTCATCGAGCCGACGTCCGGCCGGATCCTGCTGGGCGGCGAGGACATCGCCGCCGCCGACCCGGTCGAGCTGCGCCGCCGCATCGGCTACGTCATCCAGCAGGTCGGGCTGTTCCCGCACAAGACGGTGCTGGAGAACACGGCCACCGTGCCCCAGCTCATCGGCACCCCGAAGGCCAAGGCCCGCGCGCGGGCCGCCGAGCTCCTCGAGCTGGTCGGGCTGGACCCGGCCGTCTACGGGGGCCGCTACCCCGAGCAGCTGTCCGGCGGGCAGCGCCAGCGCGTCGGTGTGGCCCGCGCGCTCGCGGCGGATCCGCCGGTCCTCCTGATGGACGAGCCGTTCGGCGCGGTGGACCCGGTGGTCCGCGAGCGGCTGCAGAACGAGTTCCTCACGCTGCAGAAGACGGTCCGCAAGACGATCCTGCTGGTCACCCACGACCTGGAGGAGGCGATCCGGCTCGGGGACCGCATCGCGGTGTACGGAGCGGGCACCATCGAGCAGTTCGCCCGCCCGGCGGAGGTGCTGGGCGCCCCCGCGACGGAGTACGTGGCCGGCTTCGTCGGCGCCGACCGGGGCCTGAAGCGGCTCGCGGTCACCGCGGTGGCACCGGCCGACCTGGCGGCCGTGGACGGAAAGGCCCCCAGCGCCGCGGTGGCACTGGGGGCGAGTCTGCGCGAGGCGCTCGCGCTGCTGCTGCAGGAGGACTCCGGCCGGATCGGGGTCACGGACCCGGACTCCGGCGCACTGATCGGCGTACTCACCCCGGAGGGGGTGCACCGGGCACTGCGCCGGGCCCAGCTGCAGGAGGCCTGACCGGCTGCCGGGCGCAGGCGCCCTGACCGGCTGCTACGCCTGGATGCGCTTGCTCATCCACTCCAGCATCGGCGGGATCTCGCGGCGCCAGGTGTTGAAGTTGTGGCCGCCGCTGTCGAGGATGATCGAGGAGACCCGGTCCGGGCCCTTGACCAGCTTGATGAACTTCTTCGTGCCGCCGAGGTTCGGCTCGCCCTTCTCGCTGCTGGTGACGAGGAAGGACGTACCGGCCGGCTTCTTCGCCTTGATGGACTCCAGCACGTTCGCGCGCGCCTTCAGCTTCTCGTCCCCGTGGAAGAGGTCACCGGTCGTCGGGTCGTCCGCGGCCTCGTAGTACGCGGACAGGCCGGCGGCGGCGCCGAAGGTCTGCGGGTAGTGCGCGGCGATCTTCAGGGCGCAGTAGCCGCCCGTGGAGTTGCCGATGAAGCCCATGTTCTCCGGCTTCTTGCCGACCCGGAAGGTGTTCTGGATCGCCTGCGGGAGGTCCTGGGCGAAGAAGGTCTCGGTCTGCGGGCCATCGGGTATGTCCACGCACTCGGTGTCGCGGTTGCCGGAGATCGTGGGACGGAGCATGACCAGGATCATCGGCTTCATCCTGCCCGTCTTGGCCTGCTTGAAGGCCGTCATCGGGTAGTTCAGCCCTTTGATCAGGTTCTCGGCGGTGCCCGGGTAGCCCGTGAGGACGATGGAGGCCGGGAAGTTCTGGTTCTTGTGCTGCGGCTGGAAGTACTCCGGCGGCAGCCACACGTAGCCCGGGCTCGTTATCTTCGACTTCTGGCCGGTTATGGCGACTTTCAGGATCTGCCCGCCGACCTGCGGCTTGGCGCCGCCGGGCACGTCCAGCTTCTGCTTGTCGACGACCTTGATGTCCTCGCTGCTCATCCCGTGGTCGACGACCTTGCCGATCGAGGTCTCCTGGCCGAAGAGGTCGGCCCAGGACCCGTAGAAGAGGAACGACTTGTTCGCCGCGAGACCCACCGCCGAGAACAGCGCCAGCTGCGTCGCCAGGAGGAGGCCGATCCGGCCGAGGACCGAGCGCCAGGAGCGGCCCGAAAGCTTCGGCCAGAACCACACCGTGGCCGCGAAGAGCAGCACACCGGCGATGATGGCCAGCGCCAGGACCGTATTACTGGTGAGACCCATGAGCAGTCAGTCGACTTTCTATGGCAGGACTAGATTTTTCTCGGCGGATGAGTGAACCCGCTCCCCCTCGATGTCGTCCTAGTGGACGCACCACACTCCGGAGGCTGTCGCGGCCTTCGGCCACATGATCTCTCGCGGAGCAACGGGAAGCGATGTCTAGCAGGATAGATGGCGATAAGTCGGGACAGGTTCCGAAGCGGGTCAGCCGAATCCTCCGAGGCCCACGACCGGAGTCCGTCCCCGGGCTGGTGGGCACGGCCGTCATGGTCGTCGGTCTGCTGGACATCGCGGCGGGGGTCTTCCCGCGCTTCAGGCACAGCCGCATCCACGCGGTCACCGAGGTGCTGCCCGGCTCCCTGGGCCCCTTCGCCGCGGCCCTGGCCCTCAGCGCGGGCGTCCTGCTCCTGCTGCTCGCCCACGGGCTCAAGCGCCGCAAGCGCCGTGCCTGGCGGGCCGCGGTGGTGCTGCTGCCGGCCGGCGCGGTCGCGCAGTTCACGTACCGCCACTCCATCATCGGCATGGTCATCTCGGCGGTGCTCCTGGGGCTCCTGGTACGCCACCAGAGTGAATTCAAGGCCCTCCCGGACCCGCGCAGCCGCTGGAAGGCGCTCGCCAACTTCGTGCTGATGAGCGCGGGCTCCATCGGGCTCGGACTGGTCATCGTCAACTCGCACCCCGGCCGCGTTGTCGGCAATCCGGGTGTTTACGAGCAGATCAGTCACGTCGTCTACGGGCTCTTCGGATTCGAAGGTCCCGTCGATTACGCCGGCCGGGTGTCCTGGACCGTCGGCTACTCCCTCGGCGCCCTCGGCATGCTGACCGCCGTCACCACCATCTACCTCGCCTTCCGCCCCGAGCACCCGGCCGCCCGGCTCACCGCCGACGACGAGGTCAAGCTGCGCGAGCTGCTCGCCCGGCACGGCGGCCGCGACTCGCTCGGCCACTTCGCGCTCCGCCGCGACAAGGCCGTCGTCTTCTCCCCCAGCGGCAAGGCCGCCGTCACCTACCGCGTCGTCTCCGGCGTGATGCTCGCCTCCGGCGACCCGGTCGGCGACGTCGAGGCCTGGCCCGGCGCCATCGAGCGGTTCATGGAGGAGGCCAAGGCCCACTCCTGGACCCCCGCCGTCATGGGCTGCAGCGAGACCGGCGGCGAGGTCTGGACCCGCGAGACCGGCCTGGACGCCCTGGAGCTCGGGGACGAGGCGATCGTCGACGTCAAAGACTTCTCCCTGGCCGGCCGCCCGATGCGCAATGTCCGCCAGATGGTGAAGCGCATCGAGCGCAACGGCTACACCACCAAGGTCCGCCGGGTCAGCGAGCTGACCGCGACCGAGCTGGAGCAGGTACGGGGCGCCGCCGAGGCCTGGCGCGGCACCGACACCGAGCGCGGCTTCTCCATGGCGCTGGGCCGGGTCGGCGACCCGGGCGACGGCGACTGCTACATCGCCACCGCGCACCGCGTCGAGGAGGGCGACACCTCCCCCTTCGGCGACCTCAAGGCCGTCCTGCACTTCGTCCCGTGGGGCAAGGACGGCATGTCCCTGGAGCTGATGCGCCGCGACCGCGCCGCCGACCCCGGCATGAACGAGCTCCTGATCGTCGCCTCCCTGGAGGCCTCCCCGGCGCTCGGCATCGAGAAGGTCTCGCTGAACTTCGCGATGTTCCGCTCGGCCCTGGCCCGCGGCGAGAAGATCGGCGCCGGACCGGTGCTGCGGATGTGGCGCAGCCTGCTGGTGTTCCTGTCGCGCTGGTTCCAGATCGAGTCGCTGTACAAGTTCAACGCGAAGTTCAAGCCCCGCTGGGAGCCCCGCTTCGTGGTCTTCCGCACCACCCGCGACCTGCCCCGCATCGGCTTCGCCGCGATGCAGGCCGAGGGCTTCGTCACGCTGGCCCTGCCCCGCCTGTTCGCCAGCCGGCGCCGCCCCAAGCCGGTCCGCACCTGCGCCCACAACCACGTGCACACGGTCCCCGCCCAGGCCGAGCACAAGGTCCGGGCCGCGTAAACGGACGTACGCATTCCAGGGCCCCCGCAGCTCAGAGCTCCGGGGGCCCTGCCATGTGCAGGGCAGCCCTACCCTGGACCCATGAACACGAAGCGCGGGGCAGCCGACAGGGGCCGGGTCACAGGGCTGCCGGAGTGGGACCGCTGCGGGGTCATGGGCGTCGTCAACGTCACCCCCGACTCCTTCTCCGACGGCGGCCGCTGGTTCGACACCACCGCGGCCGTCAAGCGCGGCCTCGACCTCGTCGCCCAGGGCGCCGACCTCGTGGACGTCGGCGGCGAGTCCACCCGCCCGGGCGCCTCCCGCGTCGACGAGGAGGAGGAGCTGCGCCGGGTCGTCCCCGTCGTGCGCGGCCTCGCCTCCGAGGGCGTGGTCGTCTCCGTGGACACCATGCGCGCCTCCGTCGCCTCCCGGGCCGTCGCCGCCGGTGCCGCGCTGGTCAACGACGTCAGCGGCGGCCTGGCCGACCCCGGCATGATCCCGGCCGTGGCCGCCGCCGAGGTGCCGTTCGTCGTGATGCACTGGCGCGGCTTCAGCGACGGCATGAACAGCCTCGCCGTCTACCGGGACGTACTCGCCGAAGTCGGCTCCGAGCTGCGGACCCGCATCGACGCCGTCGTGAGCGGCGGAATCGCCCCCGAGCGGATCCTCGTCGACCCGGGCCTGGGCTTCGCCAAGAACGCCGAACACGACCTGGCCCTGGTCGCGCACCTCTCCGAGCTGCGCGCCCTGGGCTTCCCGCTGCTGGTCGCCGCATCGAGGAAGCGTTTCCTCGGCCGGGTGCTGGCCGGCGCCGACCACACCTCCCCGCCCCCCGCCCGCGAACGCGACGCCGCCACCGCGGCCGTCTCCGCGATCGCCGCCCACCAGGGCGCCTGGGCCGTACGCGTCCACGAGGTACGGGCGAGCGCCGACGCGGTTCGGGTGGCCCGCGCCGTGGAAGGGGCACTCAGTACCAGCCGCAGCAACCGGGAAGGGGAACGGTGAGCCGTACCGACATCGAATCCGTCGAAGAGGTCAACACGGCCTTCTACGAGGCCATGGAGCGGGGAGACTTCGACGCACTGTCGGCGCTCTGGCTCGAGGACGAGATCTCCTGCGTGCACCCGGGCTGGCCGGTGCTGTCGGGGCGCGGAGAAGTGCTGCGCTCCTACGCGCTGATCATGTCCCACACCGAGTACATCCAGTTCTTCCTCACCGACACCAAGGTCACCGTCATCGCCGACACCGCCCTGGTGACCTGCACCGAGAACATCCTCAGCGGCGGACCCGCCGAGGACGGCGGGGAACTGGGCCCGCTCGTCGGCCAGCTCGTCGTCGCCACGAATGTGTTCCGACGCACACCGGAGGGCTGGCGGCTCTGGTCGCACCACGGTTCTCCCGTCCTCACGGACTCCGACGAGGACGAGGAGGAGGAGCCCTCCTGACCCCTCCGTCGGGGTCCGGAGTATTTCGCAGGTAAATTCGAAGCTGGACGACGCCGACCGCACTCGGCCTAGGCCCATGGATCCGGGGAGTCCCGGACCGGAAGCACCTACGAAAAGCAGGAGTGATTCGCGTGGATCGTGTCGCGCTGCGCGGCCTCAAGGCTCGCGGGCACCACGGCGTCTTCCCCCGGGAACGCGAGGAAGGCCAGACCTTCATCGTCGACCTGGTGCTCCACCTGGACACCCGTCCCGCCGCTGCCGGAGACGACCTGGCTAAGACCGTGCACTACGGGGTAGTCGCGGAAGAAGTCGTCGACGTGGTCCAAGGAGAGCCGGTCGACCTGATCGAAACGCTCGCCGAGCGGATCGCCCAGCAGTGCCTCAAGCACGAGGCGGTCGCTGAGGTGGAGGTCATCGTCCACAAACCGGACGCGCCCATCACCGTCCCCTTCGACGACGTGACCATCACGATCACCCGGAGCCGCGCGTGAACAACGGAATGAACGCCCAGAGCGACCCCACCGTCCAGCCCGTACCGGCGTCCGTCGTCGAGGCCGTGGACGCGGCGGACATCACGCTGTCCAACCCCAAGTGGGCCGTCATCGCGCTCGGCGCGAACCTGGGCAACCGGCTGGAGACCCTGCAGGGCGCCATCGACGCCCTCGGCGACACCCCGGGCCTGCGGGTCAAGGCCGTGTCCCCCGTCTACGAGACGGAGCCGTGGGGCGTGGACCCGGGCTCGCAGCCGGCGTACTTCAACGCCGTCATCTCGGTGAAGACCACGCTGCCCCCCAGCTCCCTGCTGGAGCGCGGCCACGCCATCGAGGAAGCCTTCGACCGCGTCCGCGAGGAGCGCTGGGGACCCCGCACGATCGACGTCGACATCATCGCCTACGCCGACGTGGTCTCCGCCGATCCCGACCTCACCCTCCCGCACCCGCGCGCCCACCAGCGCGCCTTCGTGCTGGCCCCCTGGAACGACATCGACCCCGAGGCGCAGATCCCGGGCCACGGGCCCGTCGCCGCGCTGCTGACCGGGGTCGGCCTGGCGGGGCTCGCGCGCCGCCCCGACCTGGAACTGCGCCTCCCGGAGTAGCCCGCCGCGCCCGGCCGAACACTTAGGATCACCAGGTACCAGGTACGGACGGAGAGCGGGGAGAGGCGCACGTGAAGCAACTGAGGCCGGCGGTCCTGGCGGGTATTTTCGCGGTCGCCGGAGTGCTGTCCTGGGCCGGCGCCCGGCTGTGGAACTCCTACGGCTCGCTTCCGGGCGTCCCCCTCGCCGCGCCCATCGTGCTCGGCGCCATCGCGGTGGTCCTGCTGGCGACCGCCCTGTCGATGCGCGCCCGCCTGAAGGCGCAGCGCGAGCGGGTGCCGGGCGCCAAGGGCGTGGAGCCGCTGATGGCGGCCCGCGCGGTGGTCTTCGGCCAGGCCAGCGCCCTGGTGGCGGCCCTGGTGGCGGGCGCCTACGGCGGCGTGGGCGTCTTCCTCCTCACCACCGCCCTCGACGTCCCGGCCCGCCGCGACCAGACCTGGTACGCCGCCTTCTCGGTCCTGGCGGGCGCGGCGGTCATCGCGGCCGCCCTCTTCCTGGAACACGTCCTCAAACTCCCGGACGACGAGGACCCCACAAAGTCCCCAGCCGGCGCCTGAGCCGCCCGAACCGGCGCCCGCGAGGACGGTCTCCCCGGCTCGACCCGCTCAGCGCGCCATGATCAGGCTCATCGCCTCGTTGCGGGTCGCCGGGTCGCGGAGCTGGCCGCGGACGGCCGAGGTGATGGTCTTGGCGCCGGGCTTGCGGACCCCGCGCATGGTCATGCACATGTGCTCGCACTCGATGACCACAATGACCCCGCGCGGATCCAGGATGTCCATGACCGACTCGGCGATCTGGGTGGTCAGCCGCTCCTGCACCTGGGGGCGGCGGGCAAAGACGTCCACGAGCCGGGCCAGCTTCGACAGGCCGGTGATCTTGCCGTCCGTGGACGGGATGTAGCCGACGTGCGCCACGCCATGGAAGGGCACGAGATGGTGCTCACACGTGCTCATGACCTCGATGTCCTTCACCAGGACCATCTCGTCGTGACCGAGGTCGAAGGTCGTCGTCAGGACGTCCTCCGGCTTCTGGTAGAGGCCGGCGAATATCTCCTTGTACGCCCGCGCCACCCGGCCCGGGGTCGCCAGCAGCCCCTCGCGGTCGGGGTCCTCGCCGACCGCGATCAGGAGCTCGCGGACCGCCGCCTCGGCGCGCTTCTCGTCGAACTCGCCGATCGTGCCCTCGCCGCCGGTCAGGGTCACTGGGTCGGTCATCTCTGCCTCGTTCCTGTCTGTGCACGCGCGGGCATGTGAAAGTGCCGCGCCCCCCAGGCTAGAACCTGGGGGGCGCGGCATCCATTCCGGGAGGGATCAGGCCTCCGGACGCTCCTCCGGGGAGGGCTCCGGGGACTTCTCCACCGACACGGCCGGGGTCGCCGACGTGCCGTTCGCCGCGTTCGTCAGCTGGAGCTCCTTGGGAGAGAGCACCGGCGGACGGGTGGACGGCGTGCGGTGCGAGGAGCCGGTCCACGCCGGGCGGGCCGGGCGCTTCACGATCGTCGAGAAGACCTCGGCGATCTGCTCCTTGTTGAGCGTCTCCTTCTCGAGGAGCGCGAGGACCAGGTTGTCCAGGACGTCGCGGTTCTCGACCAGGATCTCCCAGGCCTCGTTGTGCGCGGTCTCGATGAGCTTCTTGACCTCTTCGTCGACCAGCGCGGCGACCTCTTCCGAGTAGTCCCGCGGGTGCGACATCTCGCGCCCCAGGAACGGCTCGGTGTTGTCTCCGCCGAACTTGATCGCGCCGAGACGCTCGGTCATGCCGTACTGCGTGACCATCGCGCGGGCCGTTGCCGTGGCCTTCTCGATGTCGTTCGCGGCGCCCGTGGTCGGGTCGTGGAAGACCAGCTCCTCGGCCGCGCGCCCGCCCAGCATGTACGCCAGCTGGTCGAGCATCTCGTTGCGCGTGGTCGAGTACTTGTCCTCGTCGGGCAGGACCATGGTGTAACCCAGGGCCCGGCCGCGGGACAGGATCGTGATCTTGTGGACCGGGTCGGAGTTCGGGGAAGCCGCCGCGACCAGGGCGTGTCCGCCCTCGTGGTACGCGGTGATCTTCTTTTCCCGGTCCGACATGATCCGGGTCCGCTTCTGCGGACCCGCCACGACGCGGTCGATCGCCTCGTCCAGCGCGTGGTTGTCGATCAGCTTCTTGTCCGAGCGGGCCGTGAGCAGCGCGGCCTCGTTCAGGACGTTGGAGAGATCGGCACCCGTGAAGCCGGGCGTGCGACGGGCGACGGCGCCGAGGTCGACGTCCGGTGCCACCGGCTTGCCCTTCTGGTGGACCTTGAGGATCTCCAGACGGCCCTGCATGTCCGGACGGTCGACCGCGATCTGGCGGTCGAAGCGGCCGGGGCGCAGGAGGGCCGGGTCGAGGATGTCCGGACGGTTCGTGGCGGCGATCAGGATGACGCCGCCCTTCACGTCGAAGCCGTCCATCTCGACCAGCAGCTGGTTGAGGGTCTGCTCGCGCTCGTCGTGACCGCCGCCCAGGCCCGCACCGCGGTGCCGGCCGACGGCGTCGATCTCGTCGACGAAGACGATCGCCGGGGCGTTGGCCTTGGCCTGCTCGAACAGGTCACGGACACGCGAGGCACCGACACCGACGAACATCTCGACGAAGTCGGAACCGGAGATCGAGTAGAAGGGGACACCGGCCTCGCCCGCGACGGCACGCGCGAGCAGGGTCTTTCCGGTACCGGGCGGGCCGTAGAGCAGCACGCCCTTGGGGATCTTGGCGCCGACGGCCTGGAACTTCGCCGGCTCCTGGAGGAACTCCTTGATCTCGTGGAGCTCCTCGACGGCCTCGTCCGCTCCCGCGACGTCCGCGAACGTCGTCTTCGGGGTGTCCTTGGTGATGAGCTTGGCCTTGGACTTCCCGAAGTTCATCACTCGGGAGCCGCCGCCCTGCATCTGATTCATCAGGAACAGGAAGACGACGACGATGAGGACGAACGGCAGCAGGGAGAGCAGCACGCTCAGGAACGGGCTGGTCTTGTCCGGCGAGACGGAGTAACCGTCCTTGATCTGACCGGCTTCGTACTTGGTCTGGAGGTTCTGGGCGAGCTGTACGCCCTGGTCCCCGATGTAGTTGGCCTGGAACTTGGTGCCGTCGTTGTCGCCGAGCTTCTCGTCCTTCTTCAGCTCGATCTTGATCATCTGGCTGTCACCGGTGGTGAGCTTGGCGCTCAGCACCTGGCCATTGTTGATCGCCTTGATGACCTCGCTGGTCTCCACCGACTTGTAGCCGCCGCCGGAGCCGACGACGTTCATCAACACGACCACGGCGAGGACGGCCAGCACGATCCACATGACCGGCCCACGGAAGTATCGCTTCACGTCCATCCATACGGGGCGCTAGGCACCCCGTCCCTCCTGCCCGTAGGTAAATGCTGCTGTGAGTAAAGACTGTTCTTCGGAATGTACCCCTGTATTGTCACCCGCTGCCTCATGGGACGGCTGACAGACCCGCCTTTCCATGCTCCAACGGCGGGAATCGCTCCAGGGTTCCCCTGCCGGACGGTTGATCCGGCTGTCGGTCCGTCCACTGGTCCGGCTGGGTCAGCCGCCGTAGACGTGGGGTGCGAGGGTGCCGACGAACGGCAGGTTGCGGTACTTCTCCGCGTAGTCCAGGCCGTAGCCGACGACGAACTCGTTCGGGATGTCGAAGCCGACCCACTTCACGTCGATCGCGACCTTCGCGGCGTCGGGCTTGCGCAGCAGCGTGACGACCTCGAGGGAGGCCGGCTGGCGGGAGCCCAGGTTCGACAGCAGCCAGGACAGGGTCAGGCCCGAGTCGATGATGTCCTCGACGATCAGGACGTGCTTGTCCTTGATGTCGGTGTCCAGGTCCTTGAGGATCCGGACCACGCCCGAGGACTGGGTCCCGGCGCCGTACGAGGACACCGCCATCCAGTCCATGGTGAGCGGGGTGGACACGGCGCGCGCCAGGTCCGCCATCACCATCACCGCGCCCTTGAGGACGCCGACGATGAGCAGGTCCTTGCCCGCGTACTCCGCGTCGATCTTCGCGGCCAGCTCGGCCAGCTTCGCGTCGATCTCTTCCTTGGTGATGAGCACCGACTTGAGGTCGGTACCCATGTCCTTCTCGTCCACCCGCATCACTTTCGTTGTCGGCTGGGGCTCCGGGGGGTGACCCCGGAGGACTCAGCCGTGTTTCAGCACCAATCAGCCCTGCCGGATGACCAGTCTGCCACCCTGCCGCTGAGCCTCGACGCGGCCGGGCAGGTTGATGGCTCCCTGGCCCCGCCATCCGGTGATGAGCCGGTCGACTTCTTCGATGTGACGGGCGAAGAGGGAGCCCGCGGGAGACCCGGCGGCGACGACGGCCCGGCGCAGTACGCGGCGGCGGACGGCGGGGGGCAGCACGTACAGCTTGGCGCACTCCAGGCGGCCGTCCTCGTCCCGTACGCCGTGCTCCGCCTCGGCGGCCCAGGCGTCCAGTGCGTCGGCGTCGTCGCGGGACAGCTGGGCGGTGCGGGCGAGCGCCTCCACGACCCCCTTGCCGAGCGCCTTCTCGAGGGCGGGCAGTCCCTCGTGGCGCAGCCGGGAGCGGGTGTAGGCGGGGTCGGTGTTGTGCGGGTCGTCCCAGACGGCGAGGGACTGGACCATGCAGGCCTTGCGGGCGGTCTGCCGGTCCACCTGGAGGAACGGGCGGCGGTAGCGGTGGCGGCGGCCGCGGGCGCCCGGGGTGCCGGGTCCCCCGGACACTTCCGCCATGCCGGAGAGCGAGCGGATGCCCGAGCCGCGGGCGAGGCCCAGCAGGACGGTTTCGGCTTGGTCGTCGCGGGTGTGGCCGAGCAGCACGGCCACGGCGCCCAGCCGGTGGGCGGCCTCGTCCAGGGCCGCGTAGCGGGCGTCGCGGGCGGCGGCCTCGGGACCGCCGTCACGGCCGACGCGCACGGCGACGGACTCCACCGGGTCCAGGCAGAGCGCGGTCATGCGGGCGACGACCTCGGCGGCGCGCAGGTCGGAGCCGTCCTGGAGGCCGTGGTCGACGGTGATGCCGCCGGCCCGGATTCCGAGTTTGGGGGCCTCGAAGGCGAGGGCGGAGGCGAGCGCCATGGAGTCGGCGCCGCCGGAGCAGGCGACGAGCACGAGCGGCGCGGTGTCGGGGAGGGGGTCGTGGGGGGCGGGCCCGCCGGGGACCCCGTGGATCGCGACGGTGCGGCTCGGGCGGCCGACCCGGGGCGCCGCCGGAGGGGGAGCGGGACGGTCGGTGAGGTCGGTGAGGACGTCGTGGAGTGCGCGGCGGACCGCCAGGCGTATCGCCGCGACCGCAGGATGGGGACCCATGTCCGGTGCCCTTCGGTGGAGTTCGGATGCCTCGGAGGGGCTTGAGAGGCGTTGGGGAGGGTGGTGTGCCGAGGTGCTGCCCGGCTTCCCCGCGAACGGGGGTTGTCACTCAGAGTGCGATGATGGTGACAGAACCGAGCCGTTCCCCGAGCATCGCACGCCCTTCCACGCCCCACGGTCCCTCGGACGGGTGACGCTGTTTACCCCAGAGGGACATCTTCACGCCTCTCGTGTCACACCTCCTCGCTGGCCTCGCTCTGTTCGCTCCCCTTGCGGTGCACGCGGGCCACCCAGTCCGCGGGCCTGGCGATCTCGGCCTTGGTCGGCAGTGTGTTCGGGGAGGTCCAGACCCGGTTGAAGCCGTCCATGCCGACCTGGGCGACGACGGCGCGCACGAACCGCTCGCCGTCGCGGTACTGGCGCAGCTTCGCGTCTAGGCCGAGCAGTTTGCGCAGGGCGGCGTCGAGCCGGCCCGCGCCGCTGGCCCTGCGCTGCTGGAACTTCTCCCGGATCTCGGCGACGGAGGGCACGACCTCGGGTCCGACCCCGTCCATGACGAAGTCGGCGTGGCCCTCCAGCAGGGACATGACGGCGGTGAGCCGGGCCAGCACCTCGCGCTGTTCGGGGGTCTGGACGAGCTCGACCAGCGAGCGGCCCTCCTCGCCGCTCTCCGCGTCGGGGCGGGCGCCGGCGAAGGACTGCGCGGCCTCGCGCAGCCGCTCCAGGACGGTCGCCGGGTCCACCTCGGTGGCGCCGAGGAACGTCTGGATTTCGCCCTCCAGGTGTTCGCGGAGCCACGGGACGGCCGTGAACTGGGTACGGTGCGTCTCCTCGTGCAGGCAGACCCAGAGCCGGAAGTCGTGCGGGTTCACCTCCAGCTCCCGCTCGACGTGCACGATGTTGGGCGCGACGAGCAGCAGCCGGCCGCCGCCGGCCGGGCCGGGCAGGTCGAGCGCGGAGGGCGCGAAGGTCTCGTACTGGCCGAGCACCCGGGAGGCCAGGAAGCTGAGCAGCATGCCGAGCTCGACGCCGGTGACCTTGCCGCCGACCGCACCGAGCAGGGTGCCGCCGGGGGTGCCGGTGCGGCGCTCCTGCATCTTGTCGAGGAGGGGTGCCAGGAGTTCGCGGAAGCCGGCCACGTTTGCCTTGACCCAGCCGGCCCGGTCCACGACGAGGACGGGGGTGTCGGGCGGGACCGAGCCCTCCGGCATCATCCTGGTGAACTCGCGCACGTGCCGTTCCGAGGTCTTGGCGTGCCTGCGCAGTTCCGCGACGACGGCCCGCGCCTCGTCCCGGCCGACCTCCGGGCCGGGCCGCACGAGCCTGGTCGCGGTCGCCACCGCGAGGTTCCAGTCGACCATCTCCGCACCGCCGAAGCTCGTCATGCGTCAACCGTACGTGGACTCCCGCGCGCGCGGGATCCCTAGGAAGCGGTCGCCACGGCTGCCGCGAGCTTGTCGAGGGCCTTCTCGGCGGCGCCCGGGTCGGGTGCGTTCGCGGTCAGGAACGCGAAGGCGAGGAGTCGGCCGGAGGGGTCCACGACGGTGCCGGCGAGGGAGTTCACACCGGTCAGGGTGCCCGTCTTGGCGCGGAGCAGACCGGCTGCCGGGGAGGTGCCCGAGTTGCGGGTGCGCAGGGTTCCGGTGAATCCGGCGACGGGCAGTCCGGTGAGGACGGGGCGCAGCTGGGGCCGCTGCGGATCGGCGGCCTTGGCGAGGAGGGCGGTGAGCAGGCCGGCGCTGACCTTGTCGGCGCGGTTGAGGCCGCTGCCGTCGGTGAAGCGGGAGCCGGCGGTGTCGATGCCGAGCGAGGCGAGCTTGGCTCCGAGGGACTGCTCGACGCCGTCGAAGCTCGCGGGCGCTCCGGAGGCGAGGGCCGTCTGGCGGGCCAGCGCCTCGGCGATGTCGTTGTCGCTGTTGGTCAGCATCCGCTCGACGAGCCCGGACAGCGGGGGCGAGAGGGTGGCGGCGAGCGGGACGGCTCCGGTGGCGGCCCTGGCCTTGGCGGGTTCGCCGGTGACCTTGACGCCGCGTTCCCCGAGCAGGGCGGCGAAGGCGCGGGCGGTGGCCCTGGAGGGGTCGTCGGTGCGCGTGACGGGGCCGGAGAAGGAGTCGTCGGGACGGCCTTCGTCGGCGGTCAGGGCGGTGACGGGGGCGAGGTTGTCGTTGGCGCCGATCGGGTGGCGGGCGGGGCCGGTGTAGAGCGAGTCGTCGTAGCCGAGGGTCACCGTGTCGGTGCCGGCGGCCTTGAGGGCCTGGGCGGTGTCGGCGGCCAGCGCGACGAGGCTGCCGCCGGCGCCGGCGGGTGCCTTCTTCTTCGCGGTGAGCGAGGGGTCGCCGCCGCCGACCAGGATGATCTGGCCGGGGCCGGCGCCGGGGGTCACGGTGGTCCGGATCCGGTGGTCGGGGCCGAGGGCGGTGAGGGCGGCCGTCGCGGTGGCGATCTTGACGGTGGAGGCGGGGGTCATGGCTTCCCGGGCCCCGGACTCGTACAGCACCTGTCCGGTGGCGGTGTCGATCACCGAGGCGCCGCGGACGCTGCCGAGCGCGGAATCGGCGAGCAGCGGCCGCAGGGCGGCGGCGAGGGATCCGGAATTCACCGCTCCGGCCTGATCGCCGGATCCGGAGCCGGATCCGGAGCCGGATCCGCCGGGCCGTACTCCGGGGAGCACTCCGGGGGCGCTGGGGGCGGCCTGCGGCAGCCCGGAGCCGCCCTCCTCACCGTGATCTGCGCCACCCGTACGGCCCCAGGAGGCGGCCTTGTCCCGCTCGGCCTTACGCTGGCCGGAGTCCCAGGGACCCGCGGCGGCCACCGTCGCGGCCGACAGGGCGAGGCCGGCCACGGCCGACACCGCGATGAGCTGCCACGTCTTGACCAATGGCACCTCGGACCAGCCCCTTTCGCGATCACACATATGCGTGAGGGACACTTAACCACTGCGTCTTGCCGCGAGCATGGCACCCCACCCGGCAGGGCCGGGGCGTCCGCGCACGCAGGTGAACCAAACGCAGTCTCGAAAGCAATGAAGCTGATCATGGAGGAGCAGGACGTGGAGTTCGACGTCACCATCGAGATCCCCAAGGGTTCGCGGAACAAGTACGAGGTGGACCACGAGACCGGCCGGATCCGCCTGGACCGTCGCCTGTTCACGTCCACCAGCTACCCGGCGGACTACGGCTTCGTCGAGAACACCCTCGGCGAGGACGGCGACCCGCTGGACGCGCTGGTCATCCTGGACGAGCCGACGTTCCCGGGCTGCCTGATCAAGTGCCGCGCGATCGGCATGTTCCGCATGACGGACGAGGCGGGCGGCGACGACAAGCTGCTGTGCGTGCCGGCGTCCGACCCGCGTGTGGAGCACCTGCGCGACATCCACCACGTGTCCGAGTTCGACCGCCTGGAGATCCAGCACTTCTTCGAGGTCTACAAGGACCTGGAGCCGGGCAAGTCCGTCGAGGGCGCGAACTGGGTCGGCCGTACCGAGGCCGAGGCCGAGATCGAGGCCTCGTACAAGCGCCTCGAGGCGCAGGGCGGCCACCACTAGGCTCCGCTGACGGGTGGGCGGGAGTCCCGCCGGCCCCTGTGACACCGCGGGCGGTATCCCTTCGGGGGTGCCGCCCGTTGTCGTGCCCCGGGTGCGGGTCCGTTGCCGGGGGCCGGCCCCCGGACCCCCGCGCCTCAAACGCCGGCGGGGCTGAAGATGGATCAAACCGTTCCGCATACTGATACGGGCCGGGTCGGGGACTGGAGGACGCGTGGCGGAGGGCGAAGCATCCGGGGCCGAGGACCGGAAGCCGAAGTCGGACGAGGCGCACAGTGCGTTCTCCGTGCCGGACGGGGTCGGGGTGGACCCCGAGGTGACGGAGGAGGAGCAGCCGACCTCCGAGTTCGCCGTCCCCGACGGGCTCGCCGCGGTGGGCCTGGAGCCCGGGGAGGGCTCCGCCTTCGCCACCCCGCACACCTACAGCGCCGCGCACTCCCCGCCGGCCTACACCGGCCCCACGGGCCTTCCCGTCACCCGGATGAAGGAATCCCCCTGGCAGGACCGCATGCGCACGGTGCTGCGCATGCCGGTCGACATCCGGCCGGTACCGGAACCCGCGCAGCGGCTGGCCGCGGAGACCGGGCCCGCCGTGGGGCGCGTGCTCGACCTGACGCTGCGCATCGGCGAGCTGCTGCTCTCGGGCGGCGAGGGCGCCGAGGACGTGGAGGCCGCGATGTTCGCGGTGGCCCGCAGCTACGGTCTGGACCGCTGCGAGCCGACCGTCACCTTCACCCTGCTGTCGATCACCCACCAGCCGTCCCTGGTGGACGACCCCGTGTCGGCGAACCGCACCGTCCGCCGCCGCGGCACCGACTACACCCGGCTCTCGGCCGTGTTCCGCCTCGTGAACGACATCACCGCGCACGAGGTCGAGATCTCGCTGGAGGACGCGTACCGCCGGCTCGCCGAGATCCGCCGCAACCGGCACCCGTACCCCGGCTGGATGCTCACCGCCGCCGCCGGGCTGCTCGCCGGCGCGGCCTCCACGCTGGTCGGCGGTGGGGTGCTGGTGTTCTTCGCGGCCGCACTCGGGGCGGTGCTCGGCGACCGGCTGGCCTGGCTGTGTGCCGGGCGCGGGCTGCCGGAGTTCTACCAGTTCGTGGTCGCGGCGATGCCCCCGGCCGCGATGGGCGTGGCGCTGAAGCTCACCGAGTTCGACGTGCGCTCCTCCGCCGTGATCACCGGTGGACTGTTCGCGCTGCTGCCGGGGCGGGCCCTGGTCGCGGCCGTGCAGGACGGCCTGACCGGCTACTACATCACCGCCTCCGCCCGGCTGCTGGAGGTCATGTACCTCTTCATCGGCATCATCATGGGTGTCCTGGTGGTGCTCTACCTCGGCGTGCAGTTCGGCTCCAATCCGCGGCCGGAGGACGTACTCCAGATCGAGCAGCGGCCGCTGCTCCAGATCGCCGCCTCGATGGTGCTGGTGTTCACGTTCGCGATCCTGCTTCAGCAGGAACGTTCCACCGTGTGGTTCGTGACACTGAACGGCGGGATCGCCTGGGTGATCTACGGGGCCCTGCACTTCGCCGCCAAGATGCCGCCGGTGCCGTCCACCGCGATCGCGGCCGGGCTCGTCGGACTCTTCGGCCAGCTCCTCGCCCGGCACCGGTTCTCCTCGGCCCTGCCCTTCGTCACGGCCGCCATCGGCCCGCTGCTGCCGGGCTCGGCCACCTACTACGGGCTGCTGCTGATCGCCGAGAACCGGCTCAACGAGGGGCTGGGCTCGCTGACGAACGCCGCGGCCATCGCGCTCGCCATCGCGATCGGCGTCAACCTCGGCTCGGAGATGTCCCGCCTGTTCATGCGGATCCCGGGCGCGGCCAGCGCGGCCAAGCGCGGCGCGGCGAAGCGCACCCGCGGCTTCTAGGCGCTCCCCCGCGCCCTGCGGACGGCCCCCGGACACCCCCGGACACGGCGATGCCCCGCGGACCGGGAATCCGGTCGCGCGGGGCATCGTACGTACGGGGCCGGGTCGGCCTCAGCCCTTGACCCGGCGGGCCTCACCGCTTGGCGTGGCGGGCCTCAGCGCTTGGCGTGGCGGCCGCTGCGCTGGCCCGGGGCCTGCGGGTCGTCCCCGGAGCCGGGCTGCGCGCCCGTCTCCGCGGCCGCCTTCTTGTGCCTGCGGGACTTCAGCACCTCGAAGATCACCGGGATCACGGAGATCAGGACGATGCCGATGAAGATCGGCTCGACGTTGTTCTTGATGACCTCGAACTGGCCGAGCTTGTAGCCCAGGACCGTGACGCCCGCGCCCCACAGGACGCCGCCGATGACGTTGAACATCAGGAAGGTGCGGTACTTCATCGCGGTGGCGCCCGCGACCATCGGCGCGAAGGTGCGGATGATCGGCACGAAGCGCGCGAGCACGATGGCCTTGGGGCCGTGCTTCTCCATGAACTCGTGCGCCGCGTCGAGGTTCTCGCGCTTGAAGAGCCGGGACTGCGGCCGGTTGAAGATCTTCGGCCCGAAGACCTTGCCGATCATGTATCCGACCTGGTCACCGAGGATCGCGGCGGCCACGATCAGGGTGCACACCAGCCACAGCGGCTGGCTGATGGTGCCGCTCGCGACGAACAGGCCCGCCGTGAAGAGCAGCGAGTCCCCGGGCAGGAAGGCGAAGAGACCCGACTCCGCGAAGACGATGACCAGGATGCCGATCAGGCCGAAATGCCCGATCAGATACTCCGGAGAGATCCACTGAGGTCCGAGCGCAAGCATGTTCACGGGTTCCGGGCTCTCCTGGATCGGGGGGTGTCCGTCCAATTATGAACGCACACCACCCCTGGCTGGTTCCAGAGCCCGGCCGTCAAACCTTGCGCACCGCATTGGCCATGATCGAATCCCGCAGGTGCAGGGCGAGGCCCGGGTGCACGGAGTCGTAGAACCCCTTGAACCGCTCGTCGGCCACGTACATCTCGCCAAGGCCCGTGTGGATCTCGTACGAGCAGTCGTAGAACCACGTGCAGATGTGCAGGCGGTGCTCCTCCGCCAGGTCCATCGCGCGCTCGCCCCCGGCGGACTCACCGGCCTCCATGAGGGCCCGGTACCGGGCGCCCCAGTCGGCGGCCTGGTCCTGCATCCGCTGCCAGTCGTCCTTCGTGTGGCCGGCGGACCGGCGCTGCGACTCGGCGTAGGTGTCGGTGCCGCCCCAGCGGCGCTCCGCCTCCTCGGCGTACTGCTCGGGGTCCTTGTCCCCGAAGACCTCGAACTTCTCCTCGGGCGTGAGGTTGATGCCCATCTTCTTCGCCTCCATGGCGTGCTCAACGGCCGCGGCCATCTGCTGGAGCCGGGCGATCCGGTCGGACAGGAGGGCGTGCTGCCGGCGCAGGTGCTCCCTCGGGTCCGATTCCGGGTCGTCCAGCAGGACCATGACCTCGTCGAGCGGGAAGCCGAGCTCCCGGTAGAACAGGACCCGCTGCAGCCGGTCGAGATCGGCGTCCTCGTACCGCCGGTGTCCCGCGTGGCTGCGGCCGCCCGGGGAGAGCAGCCCGATCTCGTCGTAGTGGTGCAGCGTGCGCACCGTGACTCCGGCGAAACCGGCGACCTGGCCCACGGAGTAGCTCATCGTTCCCGCTCCTCTGGTTGGGTACGCCCTTCACTGTGGTCCCTCACGCGGCGTGAGGTGCAAGCCGCACGGTGCGCGGGCCCGGTTGGCCCGGCAAGATCCGAAAGGGACGGCCTAGCTGTATTGCCTCGGGAGGTTGTGGACGGGTGATGGAGGTCTCGGCTGAGGCGTCTTGAACGGGTGAGGGCCTTCCGGGTTCGGTGTGGATTGCGACGTCTACACCGAACGACAGAAGGCCCTCATGCCCCACCGTAATGCACCCCTGACCGAGACCGGACGCCTGCGCCTTGCCCGCTGCGTGGTCGTAGACGGCTGGACCTACCGCCGTGCAGGCGAGCGCTTCCAGGTCTCGCCGACGACGGCCCAGCGGTGGGCCGACCGCTACCGAGATCACGGCGAAGCGGGCATGAGTGACCACTCCTCGCGCCCGCGTCACAGCCCGCGCCGGACCCCGACCCGCACCGAACGCCGGATCATCAAAGTCCGCGTCCTGCGCCGGTGGGGACCGGCCCGCATCGCCCACCTGCTGGGTTTGGTGCCCTCAACCGTGCACCGCGTCCTGACCCGCTACAAGCTGGCCCGCCTGAGCCATCTGGACCGGGCCACCGGCCGTGTCATACGACGCTACGAACGCGACAAGCCCGGCGAACTCGTCCACGTGGACATCAAGAAGCTCGGCAACATCCCCGACGGCGGCGGCCACAAGACCCTCGGCCGCCAGGCCGGCCGCAGGAAGCGGCCCCGCCTGGGCTACAGCTACATCCACACCGCCGTCGACGACCACTCCCGCCTCGCCTACAGCGAGATCCTCACCGACGAGAAGAAAGAAACCGCCACCGCCTTCTGGCAGCGGGCGCACGCCTACTTCACGAGCGTCGGGATCACCGTCGAGCGGGTCCTGACCGACAACGGCTCCTGCTACAAATCCCACCTCTGGCGGGACGCACTGGCGGCAGCGGGGATCACCCACAAGCGAACCCGGCCCTACCGGCCACAAACCAACGGCAAGGTCGAACGCCTCAACCGCACCCTCGCCGAGGAATGGGCCTACGCCCGCCCCTACCAGTCAGAACAGGAACGCCGCGACGCGTTCCCGAAGTGGCTGCACACCTACAATCACCACCGCGGACACACCGCACTCGCAGGCAAACCACCCGCCAGCCGCGTCCCCAACCTCACAGGGCAATACACCTAGCCCATGGCGCGGGTGCCGTCGATGGACTCGCGGATGATGTCCGCGTGGCCCGCGTGCCGGGCGAACTCCTCCACCAGGTGCAGGAGCATCCAGCGCATCGAGACCTTGGCGTCCTGCGGGAACCACGGGGCCGGCGGCAGCGGGAAGCTGTCGTCGAGGCTGGGGACGGCGGCGATGAAGGCCTCCGTCTGCCCCCTGACCCCGTCCCAGAAGGCCAGGACCGACTCCACGGACTCGCCCTCGACCAGGCGGAACGCATCGCTCCAGGACTGCTCCGAGTCCTCGTCCCCGCCGGGCGCGCCCCCTGCCATGCGCAGCCAGTTGAGCTCACACTGCGCCGCGTGCTTGAGCAGCCCGGACAGGGAGAGCTCGCTGACGCTGGGCCTGCTCGCCGCCTGCTCCGCGGTCAGCCCCTGCGCCGCCTCGCGCAGCGCGGCCCGCTGGGACTCGACGAAGGAGAGGAGCGTGCCGCGCTCGTCACCGGGGACCTCTGCAGAAATCTGAGCCATGCCGACCGCCTGCTTTCCGTGGTTCTTCTCCTGCTGACGAGAACCACGTTACGGAGCCTTGCGGTCAGTTTCTGTCCTCGATCGCACGCGCCGGCCGCGCGCGTCTACTGGCCTTCCTGGCGGGTCGGCGGGAGCCCGGTCTGCGGCTTGGGGAGCAGGGCCTTGGACAGGTCCTGGTTGCCCTTGTCGTCCAGGCCGTACATCGCCTCGTAGATGTTGCGGACGGCCGGTCCCGAGGCTCCGGAGCCGGTGCCGCCCTGGGAGATCGTCATCACGATCGAGTAGTCCTCGGTGTAGGAGGCGAACCACGAGGTGGTCTGCTTGCCCTGGACCTCGGCCGTACCGGTCTTCGCGTGCATCGGAATCTGCTTCTGCGGCCAGCCGCCGAAGCGCCAGGCCGCGCTGCCGGTGGTGGCCACGTCGGCCAGGGCGCCGTCGATGTTGTCGCGCAGCTTGGCGTCCATCGGGAGCCTGCCCTGCTCCTTCGGGGCGATCTCCTTCACCGAGGTGCCGTCGGCGCTGACCACGGCCTTGCCGATGCTGGGCTGGTGGAGCATGCCGCCGTTGGCGATGGCCGCGTAGACGGAGGCCATCTGGATCGGGGTGACGAGGGTGTCGCCCTGGCCGATGGAGTAGTTGATCGCGTCGCCCTCGCGCAGCTGGTTGCCCTGGCGGCAGTTCTCGTAGGCGATCTTCTCGGCGTACGAGCCGTCCTTCTTGCCGTCGCGGCACCAGGCGGCCTTGTTCGCCTCGAAGAAGTCCTTCTTCCACTGGCGGTCGGGGACCCGGCCGGGGACCTCACTGGGCAGGTCGATGCCGGTGGGCTTGCCGAGGCCGAACTCGTGGGCGGTCTTGAAGAAGACGTCGCCCGGCTGCGCCTTGGGCTTGATCCCGCCGTCCTTCTTCCACTCCTTGTCGGCGATGCCGTAGTAGACCGTGTCGCAGGAGACCTCCAGGGCCTTGCCGATGGTGATGTCGCCGTAGCCCTGGGACTCGAAGTTGGTGAAGACCTGGCTGCCCACCGAGTACGAGCTGGGGCAGCCGTAGCGGCCGTTGAAGGGGTAGCCGGCGTTGACCGCCGCCGTCGAGGAGACCACCTTGAAGATCGAGCCGGGGGCCGCCTGGCCCTGGATGGCGCGGTTCAGCAGCGGGTAGTTCGACTCCTTGTCGGTGAGGGAGGCGTAGTCCTTCGAGGAGATGCCGCCGACCCAGGCGTTCGGGTCGTAGGTCGGGTTGGACGCCATCGCGACGACCCGGCCGGTCTTGGCCTCCATGACCACGACGGCGCCCGAGTCGGCCTCGTAGTTGCGGTGCGTGTTCTTGTCGTACCCCTTGCGGGCTTCGATCATCGCGCTGTTCAGCTCGCGCTCGGCCACCGCCTGCACCCGCGAGTCGATCGAGGTCACGATGTTCGCGCCGGGCTCCGCCTTGTCGCTGACGCCCTCGCCGATGACCCGGCCGAGGTTGTCCACCTCGTAGCGGGTGACGCCCGCCTTGCCGCGCAGTTCCTTGTCGTACGTGCGCTCCAGGCCGCTGCGGCCCACCTGGTCGGAGCGCAGGTACGGGGAGGCGGAGTTCTTGGCCTTGGTGATCTCCGCGTCGGTCACCGGGGAGAGGTAGCCGAGGACCTGGGAGGTGTTGGCGCCGTCGGGGCCGGCGTAGCGGCGCAGGGCGGTGGGCTCGGCGGTGATGCCGGGGAACTGCTCGGCGTGCTCCCGTATCTCCAGGACCTGGTCGGTGGTCGCCTCGTCGGTGATGGGGATCGGCTGGTACGGGGAGCCGTTCCAGCAGGGCTTGGGGGTCTTGGCGTCGCACAGCCTGACCCCGTTGACCACGTCCTCGGGCTTGAGACCCAGCACCCCGGCGAGGTGGGTCAGGACGCCCTGGCCGCGGTCCTTCATCTTGGACAGCTCGGTGCGGCTGGCGGAGACCACCATGCGGGTCTCGTTGTCGGCGAGCGGGACCCCGCGGGAGTCGAGGATCGAGCCGCGCACGGCGGGCTGGACCACCTGCTGGGTGTTGTTGTTCTTCGCCTCGTCCGTGTACTCCTGGCCGTTGCGTATCTGGAGGTACCAGAGACGGCCGCCGAGGGTCAGCAGCAGCGAGAACACCACGATCTGGATCATGATGAGCCGGTTCTGGACCCGGGGCGTGCGCCCGGTCTCCGGTATGTTGCTCAACTCGGCTCTCCCCGGGACGCGTCCTCGCCTGACCCGCCCGAGTCTAGGTCTCCCGGACGGCTAGAACGGGAACTGGGTCCGGCCGTGCTGGACCGAGATCCATTTCTGGGTGGTGAAGGCCTCCACGGTGGCCTCGCCGTTCAGCCTGCCCATGCCGGAGGCCTTCTCCCCGCCGAACGCGGCCAGCGGCTCGTCGCCGATGGTGGAGTCGTTGACGTGGATCATGCCGGTCTCGATGCGCCGCGCGAAGCGGACCCCGCGCTCCACGTCGCGCGTGTGGACGGCGCCGCTGAGGCCGTAGGGGGTCTCGTTGGTGAGGCGGACCGCCTCGTCCTCCCCGTCGAAGACGACGAGGAGCGCGACGGGGCCGAAGATCTCCTGGCCGAGCAGCGGGGAGTCCTCGGGGATCCCGGCGAGCACGGTGGGCTCTACCAGGTTGCCGCGCGTAGAGCCCCGTACGAGCGCCTGCGCGCCGGAGGCGACGGCGCGGTCGACGAGCGCGGTGAGGGCGTCGGCCTGGAAGGAGTTGATCAGCGGGCCGATGTGGGTATCGACGTCGTGCGGGTCGCCGGTCTTCAGGGCGCGCACGCGGGCGGTGAACTTCCCGGTGAACTCCTCGGCGACCGAGGCGTCGACCAGGATCCGGTTGGCGGCCATGCAGACCTGGCCCTGGTAGACGAAGCGGCTGAAGACGGCCGCGTCCACCGCGTAGTCGAGGTCGGCGTCGTCGAGGACGACCAGCGCGCTGTTGCCACTCAGCTCCAGGACGGTCCGCTTGAAGTGGCGGGCGGCGACGGCACCGACGTGCCGGCCGACCCGGTCGGAACCGGCGAAGGAGATGACCTTGGGGACGGGGTGGGTCAGGAGCGCGTCGCCTATTTCGGCTATGTCGGTGACCAGGACGTTGAGCAGCCCGGCCGGGAGCCCCGCGTCCTCGAAGATCTTGGCGATGACCCCGCCGCCGACGACGGGCGCGTTCTGGTTCGGCTTGATCACCACGGCGTTGCCCAGCGCCAGGGCCGGGGCCACGGACTTGAGGGTGACCAGGAAGGGGAAGTTGAAGGGGCTGATCACGGCGACGACCCCGACGGGCAGGCGCTGGACCCGGTTCTCCTTGCCCTCGACCGGCGAGGGCAGGATGCGGCCCTCGGGGCGGACGGCCAGCTGCATGGCCTCGCGGATGAACTCCTTGGCGAGGTGGACCTCGTACTCGGCCTTGGGACGGGTCCCGCCGAGCTCGTCGATCATCGCCTCGATGATCTCCTTCTCGCGCACCTCGGTGATCCGCAGGGCGCGTTCCAGAACGGCCCGTCTGGTGTACGGGCTGGTGGCGGCCCATTCCTTCTGGGCGCGCTCGGCGGCGCGGTAGGCCCGGTCGACCTGCTCCACGGTGGCCACGGTGATGGCCGCGAGCTTCTCCCCGTTGTACGGGTTGACGTCGATGATGTCCCACGAACCGGTACCGGCCAGCCATTCGCCGTCGATGTACTGGTGAGCCAGGTCGTCGAATATGGACATGCCATCCCTTACTGCGAGCGCGCGTCCTTGCGCTGCAACGGAGACCCATGGGTCGTCGCCATGCTGATCATGCACTGATCAGCCGTCATAGTACGTGTGAATCAAGACAGTTGGAGAAGTCCACGCAGAAGGTCCCGGGTCTGGTCGGGGTCCGGGCAGTCGTTCTGGAGCCGCAGCATCGCCCGCTCGTACTGCCCCACTTCCTCGTCCTTGTCCAGGTAGAGGGCGCTGGTGAGCTGTTCCAGATAGACGACGTCCTGGAGGTCGGACTCGGGGAAGCGCAGCAGGGTGAAGGCCCCGCTCTCGCCGGCGTGGCCGCCGAAGGAGAACGGCATGACCTGCAGGTGCACGTTGGGCCGCTGGGAGATCTCGATGAGGTGCTCCAGCTGGCCGCGCATCACGTCCCGGTCGCCGTACGGGCGGCGCAGCGCGGCCTCGTCGAGGACGGCGTGGAAGACGGGCGCGTTCTCGGAGACCAGGACCTTCTGGCGCTCCAGGCGCAGCGCGACGCGGCGGTCGATCTCGGCGCGGCCGGCGCCGGGCATGCCGCGGCTGACCACCGCCTGGGCGTACGCCTCGGTCTGCAACAGGCCGTGCACGAACTGCACTTCGTAGATGCGGATGAGGGAGGCGGCGCCTTCCAGGCCGACGTACGTCTGGAACCAGCCCGGCAGGACGTCGCCGTAGCTGTGCCACCAGCCGGCCACGTTGGCCTCGCGGACCAGCCCCAGGAGGGACTCCCGCTCCGCGCCGTCCGTGACTCCGTAGAGCGTGAGGAGGTCCTCGACGTCTCTGGCCTTGAAGCTCACCCTTCCCAACTCCAAGCGGCTGATCTTCGATTCGGATGCGCGGATCGAGTAGCCGGCCGCCTCACGGGTGATGCCGCGGGATTCTCGGAGTCGCCTGAGCTGTGAGCCCAGGAGAATGCGGCGCACCACAGAACCACTGGCTTCTGCGGTCACTGGTCCTGCCCCTCCCCACTAGTGGATGGCTGCGTCTTGAACGACTGCGTCGCAGGGGCCCCCGTGCCCCTCAAGGCCCGCAGTCTGCCACCAAAACGCTTCTCTCCGTACTCGTTCTGTAACGGAATTGGCCCCACCGTAAAAGAAGTCCGTAAGTATGCGTAGGAAGAAATGAGCAAGAACCGTCACGGGAGTGGACAGGTCCGGCGCGTGCACGTGCATCTGCCCTTGCATCCGGCTTCCGCATTCGGAACCATGGTCCCGCGCACCTGCGTGCCCCGCAGTTCTTTCGAATCCCGGGAGTGCCTCGCATGGGGACGAATGGATCGACCATGCTCGAGCCGTTACGGCAGGGGCTTCCCCCGGTCGACCCCACGGCTGTCTCCGGGTCCGCGTCCTGCGCCCTGCCCGCCCGCTTCGACGCGGTGCGCGGAGCACGCACCTTCACGCGTTCCACCCTCTCCCAGTGGGGCCTCGACGACCGCTTCGACGACGTGGCGCTGGTCGTTTCCGAGCTGGTCACCAACGCGCTTCGGCATGCCCTGCCGGACGAATCCCGCCCAGGCACAGGTGAGTTGGAGCACCCGGAACAGCCGGTACGGCTGCACCTGATGCGGTGGAGCACCCGACTGGTGTGCGCGGTGCGCGACCCCAGTGAGGACCGGCCCGGCGGGAGCTTCGCACCGGAGGCGACGGAGCAGAACTGCGACCTGGAGTCGGGGCGCGGGCTCTTCCTCGTCGACTCCTACAGCGACAGCTGGGGCTGGCACCCGCTCGCGGGGCGGCTGACCGGCAAGGTGGTCTGGGCGCTGTTCACCCTGTAGGACGGACCGCCGGACGGACTGTCGGGCGCGCTGCCGGACGACCGGACGGGCCACCGGACGAACCACCGCATACACGGCAACCGGCCGGGACCGATCATTGCGATCAGTCCCGGCCAGTGCACGTGCATGGCTTGATCCTTTGCGCGGATCCGTGATTCTCAGCTGATCAGGTGATCGAACTCGCCGTCCTTGACACCCAGCAGCAGCGCTTCTATCTCGGCCGGCGTGTACACGAGCGCCGGTCCGTCCGGAAACCGCGAGTTGCGCATGGCAACCTCGCCTCCCGGCAGTTTCGCGAACTCCACACAGGAACCCTGCGAGTTGCTGTGTCTGCTCTTCTGCCAGGTCACCCCGTCAAGCTCTGCAGCTGCCATCCCGTTGTACGCGTGGTCCACAGGAAGCCCCCGATAGTGCAGATGTCAACTGCACCGGATCATAGCCGTGTTCATGAACGCCTGCATGGGCAGATGCACGTGCACGAACGGAGGCCCCGGTGCCGCTAGGGCCCGGGCTCCTTGGGGGGCGGGGGGCGCAGGGCCTCGGAGACCTCCTCCAGGGATTCCAGCAGCTGCCCCGCCGCTCCGTGCAGAACGCCCTGCTCCGGGGCGTCCCAGCCTGCCAGCACCGCGCGGACCCCGTCCCATTCGGGCACCTTCCGCTCCCGGACCGCCTTCGCGCCGGCCTCCGTCGCCGAGCGCAGCACCCGGGCCAGCTCGGCCGCGCCCGGGGCCGGAGCCTGCGCCCGGTCCGGGAAGTGCGCCTCCAGCAGCATCGCGTGACGGCCCATGGCGGCCAGGGCCCGGCCCGCGTCCTCGGCGGCCGCGGCGGAGATCCCGCGGTGGCGCACCGGCTCCCCGGCCGCCCGGTCCACCGCCTCCTGCCAGGCGACCCGGGCGTCCCGGGCGGCCAGCAGCGCCTCCCGCACGTCCGCGCGCCGGGCCCCGGCCGGGTCGGCGTACTGCCCGAGCACGGCCGCCGCGTACCGCCCGCCGGCGGCCACCCAGTCGGCCAGGCGGGTCCGCAGCCGCGGGGTCTCCCAGGCCGGGTAGACGGCGTAGGCGAGCATCGCGAGGACTCCGCCGACCAGGGTGAGGGCGACGCGGTCGGGCACGGTCTGGTCCCAGCGGACTCCGCCCATGCCGAGCAGGAAGACGACGTAGGCCGAGACGCAGACCATCGCGACGGCGTACCCGGTGCGCATGAGGGTGTACATCAGACCCGCGCTGATGACGGCGAGCAGTCCGGAGAGGTACATCCCCGGGTGCGCGAGCTGGACGACGGCGGTAGCGAGGGCGACCCCGACCAGGGTGCCGCCGAAGCGGGCGACCGCGCGGGTGTAGGTCTGCGTGAAATCGGGCCGCATGACCATGACGGAGGCCATCGGGGCCCAGTAGGCGTGGCCGAGCGGCAGCGCGTGGCCGATGCCGTAGCCGGCGCAGGCGACGGCGGTGACCCGCAGCGCGTGCCGCAGGATCGGCGATCCGGGGCGCAGCTCGGCCCGTACGGCGGCCAGCACCATCGGCGCGAGCGCGGGCAGGGTGGGCCGCAGCATCGACTCGCCGGGATCGGCGGTGCGACCGGAGCCCGGCTCGGCGGTGTCGAGCACGTCGTCCAGCAGGGCTGCGAGCCGTCGCGCGGCCCGCAGCGGGGCGCCCTGGAACAGGTCGGCGGTGTCGGGTGCCTTCAGCACCGCGAGGGCCGGTGCGGGCAGCCGTACCGCCTCCCCGTGCCGGATCGCGGAAGCGGCGGCGTCCAGGACCGACCCGGCGGCGGCGAGCAGTTCCCGCACCCGGTCCCGCGCCGGGCCCTCGGCCGGGGCCCCGACCGCCGGGTCGGCCAGCGAGGCCAGCACCGGCCGGATCCGCTCCGCGAGCCCCCGCGCCCCGTGCAGTTCGGCCGGGCGGCGGCGGGCCTGGCGGAGCGTCACGGTCGCGGCGTCCCGCGCCCTCATCAGCGGCTGCGGGTCGAAGGAGGCGGCCGGGTCCTGGCGCAGGCGGCGCGCGTAGTCGGCCTCGGCGGCGAGCGCGTCGGCCAGCGCGTCGCGCTGGGCGCCCCAGCGGCGGACGGGAAAGAGCACGATCAGCGCTGCCTGGACCACCCCGCCGGCGGCGATCATCGCGGCGTGCCCGGCGGCCTGCGGCACCGAGGTGGGCAGGGTGACGGTGACGAGCATGATCGCGACGTTGCCGGAGGCGATCATGCCGGCGGTGGGCCCGGCCGCCCACATCAGGCCTGCCAGGAAGCTCCAGACGGCGAGCAGCAGCATGAAGGCCAGGACGTGCGAGGAGCCGACGAGGTAGCCGATGAAGGTGGAGACGGCCAGGGTCAGCCCGGCGGCCAGCGCCAGGACGGGGCGCGGCCGCCAGCTCTGCTGGAAGGTGGCGATGGCCGCCATGTACGCCCCGAAGGCGGAGCTGGCGGCGGCGCCCGGCCCGAGCAGGGCGAGGCTCACACCGATGACGATCGCGAGCCCGGCGGCGGCGCGGAGGGCGATGAGGGGCTGGAGACGGGTCCGCTCGACCCGCAGTCCGGATCGGGCGGTGTCCTTCAGCGCCCGGACCCAGCTCATGGCACCGAGGGTAGCCCGGCTTCAGGTGTTCTTCAGATATGACGTGATCTATGGCGTTGTGCCCGGACACGCCCCATCATCAGCCAGTCGGCACACGGCCGACCCCGTCCGGAAGGTGGAGGACCGACCCATGCTCAGGAACGGCCTGGAGCCCTGGCACGTCGTCATCGTCGTGCTCGTCTGTCTGATGCTGTTCGGCTCGAAGAAGCTGCCCGAAATGGCCCGTGGCCTGGGCCGATCGGCCCGCATCCTGAAGTCGGAGGCCCGCGCCCTCCGCGAGGACGTCCCGGCTCCCGCGGCACATTCCAGCCCGGCCGGCGATTGAGGCGGTCTGTTCGGCCCCGCCGGCGATTGCGGCGGTCTGTGTTCAGCCCCGCCGGCGATTGAGGCGGTCTGTGTTCAGCCCCGCCGGCGAATGAGGCGGTCTGTGTCCGGCCCCGCCCGCGATCGAGGCGCACGTGCCGGGGAGGGGTGCAACTACCCCCGGAGGGACGGGCGGCTGCCCTCCGCCATGTGCGCCCGGTCGGCCGCCGCCGTCCCGTCCTCCCAGCCCGCGAGGTCGGTGGCCCCGCGCAGCCGGGTCGTCGTGGTCCGGGGGAACATCTCCTCGGCCCGCGAGGTGACGGCCACGTCCCGGGCCACGAGCGCGGGCAGGTTGTCGGGGGCCTCGGCCACCGTGTGCTCGGCCGTCTCGGCCAGCCGCTGGCCGAGCCGGCTCGCGTAGGCCAGCAGGAAGGACTGCCGGAAGGTCTTGGTGCGCTTGCGCCCGCCCGCCCGCTGACCGGCCTCGGCCCGGGTCATGGCGGCGGTGCCCTGCACGAGCAGCGAGGTGTAGAGCAGTTCCACGGCCTCCAGGTCGCTCTCGAAGCCGACGACGGTGGAGAACTCGTAGGCGCTGTTCCACACGGACCGGCACCGGTTCGCGCCCGCCACGGCATCGAGCAGCACCGCCTTGGCCTCCTCGTACGGGGCCTCGACGCCGATCCGGCAGGCGCCGGGTATCTGCTTGACGCCGCTCTTGACCGCGAGCAGGGCCTCGTCCACGGTGTGCCGGGCCATGAGCTCCTGCGCCTTGGCGCTGAGCGCCTCCGCCTCCTCCGGGAACGTGGTCGCCTCGGCCTTCGCGAGGAGCGCCCGGATCCGGCCCAGCATGCGGGGCTCGATGTGCGCGTGTTCGAGTCCGTCGGTCGCGTCCCCCGGCAGCGGCCCGACCGGCTCGATGGACGGCAGCCGGATCAGCAGCCGGAACACCTCCAGTACGGCGGTCGCCAGGCTGAAGCGGTCGGTCCGCTCCCGTTGCGCGAGCTGCTCGCCGTACCGCGTGTCGTCCCCCCACCACACCTCGGCGTCGCTCCAGCGCTCGGGGAGCCGGGCGTAGCGCCGCGCTTCGGCGGCGACCAGGTCCCCGGCGATCCGTGCGTGAGGCTGCTCCAGGTCCCGGCGCACGAGGCGCAGTACGTCGTCCGGCCGCCAGCCCCGCTCCCAGGCCTGGCGCACGTACTCCTCCCCGCGCGCGAGCAGCGCCTGGCCGACTCCGGCCCACCGCTCCCCCTCGGCGACGAGCACCGACGCCCCGGCGTCCAGCCCGGCGTCGTCCTGGTTGTACAGCGCGGCCTCGCAGGCCCGGTCGACGATGTCTCTCACACCGTCCAGCTTGGCATGCCCGCCTCCCCGCCCCGCACCGGGAACGGGCGTGGCCCGCCCCTCCCGGGGCTCCGCCCCGGACCCCGCTCCTCGATCGCCGGAGGGGCTGGATTTTCTGCCGGCGTTCGAGGCGCGGGGGTCCGGGGGCCGGCCCCCGGGAGCGGCGCCGCGCGGCGCACCGCCACTGTCAGCCCCCGGTGGGACCATCGCACGCATGACCGAGCACAGCCCCCGGTGGGCCCTGGCCGAGGACGGCGACGGCCAGTGGCACGCCACGTCACTGGACCCCACCGCGGGCGGCCCCCGCATCACCACCACCGACCCCGCGGACGCGATCCGCGCCGCCCCCGCCGGGACCCGCTGGGTCTGGCGGTCCACCCCCGCCGTGTACCCCCGGCTGCTCGCCGCCGGCGCCCGCGTCGAGCGCTGCCACGACATCGAGGACGCCGAGCTCCTGCTCCTCGCCCACGAGGGCCGCCTCGGCGAACCGCGTTCGGCCGCCGCCGCCTGGGCCCGCCTGACGAACGCCCCCGTACCGTCCGACCCCCCGCAGCGCGCCGCGGAGCCCGGCAGCCAGCACTCCCTCTTCGACCCCCAGCCCGCCCCCGTACCGCTCGACGCCCTCGTCGCCGTCCACGCCGACCAGGCGAAACGGCTCGACGCCACCGCCCACCCCGACCGGATGCGGCTGCTCGTGGCCTCCGAGTCGGCGGCCTTCCTCGTGGCCGCCGAGATGAACCGCGCCGGGCTGCCCTGGCGGGCCGACGTGCACCGGGCACTGCTCACGGAGCTGCTCGGCGAGCGGTACGCGGGCCGCGGTCAGCCCCGCCGGCTCGCCGAGCTCGCCGACGCCGTCTCCGCCGCGTTCGGCCGCCGCGTACGGCCCGAGCTGCCCGCAGATGTGATCAAGGCCTTCGCGGAGGCCGGGATCAAGCTCAAGTCCACCCGCCGCTGGGAGATCCAGGACGTGGACCACCCCGCCGTGGAACCCCTCCTGGAGTTCAAGAAGCTGTACCGCATCTACACCGCCCACGGCTGGTCCTGGCTCGCGGACTGGGTCCACGACGGCCGCTTCCGCCCCGAGTTCATCCCCGGCGGCACCTACACCGGCCGCTGGGTCACCAACGGCGGCGGTGCCCTGCAGATCCCCAAGGTGATCCGCCGGGCCGTCGTCGCCGACCCCGGCTGGCGGCTCGTCGTGGCCGACGCCGACCAGATGGAGCCGCGGGTGCTCGCCGCCATCTCCCGCGACCCCGCGTTCATGGACGTGGCCGGCCGCCCGGAGGACCTCTACACCTCCATCTCCCGTCAGGGCTTCTCCGGCGACCGGGACATGGCGAAGATCGCCGTGCTCGGCGCGGTGTACGGGCAGACCTCCGGGGACGGCCTGAAGAACCTGGCCGCGCTCCGCCGCCGCTTCCCCCGGGCCGTGGCCTACGTGGACGACGCCGCGAAGGCGGGCGAGGAGGGACGGCTCGTACGGACCTGGCTGGGCCGGACCTGTCCGCCGCCGGCCGACGCCGCGGACGCCGAGGAGGCCCCCGACGGCTGGGTGCCGAGCTACGCCTCGACCGATGCGCGGGCGCGCGGCCGCTTCACCCGCAACTTCGTGGTGCAGGGCAGCGCCGCGGACTGGGCGCTGCTGCTGCTCGCGGCCCTGCGCCGGTCGATCGCGGAGGCCGGGATGCGGGCCGAGCTCGTCTTCTTCCAGCACGACGAGGTCATCGTGCACTGCCCGCAGGAGGAGGCGCAGGCGGTGGTGGAGGCGATCCGCGCGGCGGGCGATCTCGCGGGCCGGATCACCTTCGGCGAGACTCCGGTCCGCTTCCCGTTCACCACCGCGGTCGTCGAGTGCTACGCGGACGCGAAGTAGGCCGGTCCGCCCCGAATCCCGGAATCCCGGGATCCCGGAAGCCCGAGATCCCGGAATGCCGAGATCCCGAATTCGCGAGTTCAGTACCCGAACCCGGCCCACTTCGGGCTCGTGGCCATCTCCTTCAGCCGCTGCATCGTGAGCGCCGGCTCCTTGCGGGTCGGAGCGCCCTTCAGCGTCTTGGTGTTGTACGCCGACACGATCACCCGGGTCCCGTTCGTCCGCAGCACCTCCACGCTCCACCAGGCCGAGCCCGCGGCCTCGCCGCGCCGCTGGTGGGTCAGGATCTTCGTCCCGTCCGGGAGCGTCTCCGCGGCGTTGAACAGGTCGGCCCACGTGCCCGGCCGGTCCTTGCTGTCGGGCTGGATCTGGAGGTCGACCAGCGACTGGCCCTTGCCGTCGTCGAGCACGAAGTAGGCGAGCTGCGCGTCGAACTCCTCCCGGCCGGCGACCGGGATCCCGTACCCGCTCAGCAGCTGGTCCAGCGCGTCCGCCGCCTTCGACCCCGGCACGGCCGGTTCCTCCGGCTCCGCCGGGGCGGCCGGCAGGTCCTTCAGGGCCGGCACCCACAGTGGTGAGGTGGTGAAGGCCTTGAGCTGCGCGAGCGTCAGCGGCGGCGTGCTCCGGGAGACGGGCGCGCCCTTCTGGGCGGCCGCGTTGAACTCCTGCACGTCGACCAGGTACCCCTGCGGGGTGACCATCGTGGCGCGCCAGTTCTTCGTGTCCACCCGGCGGTCGGGGTACTCGTAGCCCTGGAAGAGCATGAGCGTCGAGCCGTCCGCGAGCTTCTCCGTGGTGCAACCGTCGTACGCCTGAAGGATCTTGGACGGGCACTTCACCGCCTGCCCGGCGCTGTGTCCCTTCGGGTCCGTGCGCGAGAGGCCCACGCTGACGGCGCCCTTGCCCCGGCCGTCGTCGAAGACCCCGGCCACCGCCGGACCGGGCGCCTCGCCCGTGCCCCGCGCCGTGGCCCCGGTGACCTCGCCGCCCGGCAGCAGCTGCTTGAACACCTCGATCAGCCGCTCGGCGGAGACGGCCCCGGTGCCGACGCGCTTGTTCGCCGCCTGGTCGCGGAGCTCGCCCGGGGTCGACGCGCTCGGCGCCGGCGAGGTCGGCTTCGGGGCGTCCGCCACGTTCGCGGGACCGCCGGAGCCGTCCCCGCCGAGCAGCCCGCCCGCGTAGGCCCCGGCCGTGGCGATCACCGCCAGGGCGAGCGTCGATCCGCCGATCACGGAGGCCCTGCGGCGGGCCACCAGCCGCCTGCCCCGCCGCTCCCCGGCCTCGGCGAGGCCGCGGCCGTCGGCCGTGAAGGTGTCTCCCGCACGCCGGAGGGCTTCACCGAGCTCATCTTCAAAGGGCATGCGGAATCAAACCTTCCGTCCAAGAGTCGTGTGGTGATGGGGAGTTGAAGAGAGGGGTGAAAGGAATGGGGGAATGGGGGAATGGGGAGTGACCCGAGCGGCGGGCCGTGCGGCCCGCCCGCTCAGCGTTCCGCGAACTCCACGAGCGAGCCGCCCAGTTGTTCCCGCAGCCGGGCCAGCGCCCGCGAGCTCCGGGTGCGGACCGCCGCCGAGCTGACGTTCATCGCGTCGGCGGTCTCCTCGACGCTGCGGTCCTCCCAGTACCGAAGCACCAGCACCGCCCGGTCCTTCGGCGCCAGCCGCCCCAGCGCCTGCAGCAGGGTCAGCCGCAGCGTCGGGTCGCCGCCCTCGGCCGCCGCGCCCGGATCGGGGAGCTCCCCGACCGGGCGCTCCCCCGTCGACCGGCGGCGCTGGTGCGTCAGGAAGGCCCGTACCAGCACGGTTTGCGCGTACGCCGCGGGATTGTCTATCCGCGTGATGCGCCCCCAGAGCAGGTACATGCGCCCCAGGGTCTCCTGTACGAGATCCTCCGCGAGGTGGGTGTCACCGCTCGTCAGCAGACAGGCCGACCGGTACAGGTGCGCCGATCTGCCCGTCGCGAACTCACGGAACCCGTCTCTGCGACCCTGCCGCATCCGCTCCCCCTCGCGTCCGTCTCACTCCAACGACGCGACGGAGGCCCCGGAATGTTTCAGCCGTTCTCAAACCTTCTCGGAGAGGTCGTGGAAGTACATGTGGAATTCCTCGCGCACGAAGCCCTCCGCCTCGTACAGCCCCTGCGCGAGGTGGTTGTCGTACGCCGTCTCCAGCTGCACGCCCGACACCCCGGCCTCCCGCGCCCGGCGCAGCACCTCGCGCAGCAGCGCGCGGCCCGCGCCCGTACGGCGGCCGGCCGGTGCGACGTACAGGTCGCCCAGCAGCCATGCGGGCCGCATCGCCAGCGAGGAGAAGATCGGGTAGACCTGGGTGAAGCCGACCGTGCCCGCGCCCGGGACCTCGGCGAGCAGGACGAAGGAATCGCCGGCCCCGATCCGTTCCGCCAGGAAGGCGCGCGGGCGCTCCGGGTCCTCGACCTCCACATCGTAGAACTCCAGGTAGCCGCGGAAGAGCTCGGCGGCGACGTCCAGATCCGCCTCGCCCGCCTCGCGCAGGACCACCTCGGCCGGGCCCCCGGCCGCGTCCCCGCCCACCCGCTCCGCCCCGCCCCGCATCGTCCGACCGCTCATGTCGCTCTCCCTAGTCCACTCCCGCGCGCCGTTGCCCATTGTGCGCGGGGGGTCGGACAGACACGCCGCGGCCCCACGCCGGGGGTGGCCGACGGGGGACCTTGGGGGCGGAGGCGGCCCTGGCCGTCAGTGGTCGCCGGTGACGGGCTGGGCCGGCAGGGTGTAGACGTGGTCCGGGGTGACGATCTTGGTGATCGCCTGGCCGAACAGGGTGCTCGGCTCCTCGCCCTCGGCGGAGATGTCGGTGTTGAGGAGGACGACCAGGGTGGCCTTGTACTGCGGGTCGTAGATGGTCAGCGTCTGGTAGCCGGGGATCGAACCGTTGTGCCCGATCCAGCCCTGGACGTTGAAGATGCCCAGTCCGTAGCCGGTGCCCGGGAGGGCGTTGACCACCTTGAGGCGCTGGGCCTGGGTGGCCTTGGTCAGCAGCTCACCCGTGGCCAGTACCTTGGCCCACTGCCGCAGGTCCTGGAGGTCGGAGATCATCGCTCCGGCGGCCCAGCCCCACGAGGGGTTCCAGTCGGCGGCGTCCTCGACCTTCCCGGAGGCCGTCTGGTCCGTGTACCCCTGGGCGTGCGGGTCCGGGAACTCGGCACCGGCCGGGAAGACGGTGTGCTTCAGCCCGGCGGGCTCGATGACCTCCTTCGTGATGTAGTCGGCCAGCTTCTGGCCGCTGACCTTCTCCACGACGAGGCCGAGCAGGATGAGGTTGGTGTTGCAGTAGTAGAACTTCGCGTTCGGCGCGGAGAGCACCGGGTGCTTGAAGGCGTACTCGAGCAGCTCCTGCGGGGTGAAGGGCCGTCGGGGATTGCTGGTCAGCGCCTTGTAGAAGTCCTCGTCGGCGGAGTAGCTGAACAGCCCGCTGCGCATCTCGGCCAGCTCGCGCAAGGTGATCAGCTCGCCGTTGGGAACCCCGTCGATGTACTTGCCGATGGGGTCGTCCAGCCCGATCTTGTGCTCGTCGACCAGCTTCAGCAGCGCGGTCACGGTGAAGGTCTTGGTCTCGCTGCCGATCCGCATGTTGAGGTTGTCGGTCATGGGCGCACGGGTGGCCTTGTCGGCCACGCCGAAGGCCCGTACGTACTCGCCCTTGCCCGGCGCCGACAGGGCCACTTGTACCCCGGGCACCTTGGCATCGGTCATCACTTTCCGGATGGCGGCGTCCAACTTCCGGGCCATGGCCGGGTTGAGCTGCGGAAACGTGTCGGAGGCGGCCTGACTGCTCGCCGCCGGGGGTGTCGGGGCGTCCACCGCGTACCCGGCACCGGCCCCCACGGGCACCATGAGGAGCCCCACGGCGGCTGCTCCCACAGCCGCCCTGCGCAACCGTGTCGTGCTCACCCGTCCAACGTAGCCCCGGCCCCGGGGCCGGGCGACCGGAGCGGCCGGGCACCCCAGTACCGTGTACCGGGCCCGGCCGGCTCATGCGTGCCGACGACGGGATCGAACGGGAACTGGTCAGTCCGCACGGGATGCGATAGGGGCACTGTGGAGCGATCCGCGATCCGCGATCCGCGATCCGCGATCCGCGATCCGCGATCCGCGATCCGCGATCCGCGATCCGCGATCCGCGATCCGCGACGGTGAACAGGGCGGGCGGCACGTAGTTTTCCGGGGTGGCCATGCACACCACCCCGCCTAGCCCGGCCGACTCGGCCGGCCCGGCCGCCGCCGGAGCCCGGGTCGGAGCCGACTCCGGCTCCGCCGCCGACCGCTGGGCCACGTTCCGCGCCGAACGCACCCTGGTCGTCGCCGCCCGTACCGTCACCTCGACCGTGCGCGTCCTCGAGTGCCTGCCCGCCCTCGTCCGCGACGACGGCCGGATCTCCGTCGTCTTCGCCCACGACCCCACCTCGGCCTTCAGCGAAGGGGTCCTCGACCTCCTCCACGACGCGGGCTGCCGCGTCATCCCCTGGGACCGGATCCCCGAGGCCGCCCCCGACCTCATCCTCTCCGCCAGCGAGAACATCGACGTCCCGGCCGGCGACTGCCCCGTCCTCGTCCTCCCGCACGGCGTCGGCTTCCAGAAGCTGGTCCCCGATTCCCGCGCCTCCCGGGTCCGCCTGTCCGGTCTCGTCCCGGACGCCCTCCTCGAAGCCGGCCGCGCCTGGCTCGCCGTCTCCCACCCCGGCCAGGAGGAGCAGCTCCGCACCGCGCACCCCAAGACCGCCGGGCACACCCTCCTCGTCGGCGACCCCTGCTTCGACGAGCTCCTCGCCGCCCTGCCCCGGCGCTCCGCGCACCGGCGGGCCCTCGGGGTGGCGGACGACCACCGGCTCGTCCTGATCAGCTCCACCTGGGCCCGGTCCTCCCTCATCGGGCAGGACCCGAAGCTGCCCGCGAGGCTGCTCGCCGCGCTGCCGTACGACGAGTACCGGGTCGCCCTGGTCCTGCACCCCAACGTCTGGTCCCGGCACGGGGCCTGGCAGCTGCGCACCTCCCAGCTGGCCTCCGCCCTCGACGCCGGCCTGCTCCTGATCCCGCCGGTCCACGACTGGCGGTCCGCGCTCGTCGCCGCCGACCTGGTGATCGGCGACCACGGCTCCGTGACCCTGTACGGAGCCGCGCTCGGCTCCCCGGTGCTGCTCGGCGCCTTCGGCGAGGAGTCCGTCCCCGGCACGGCCGCCGCCTCGCTGGCCCGCCTCGCACCCCGGCTGGAGCCCGGCGCGCGGGGTACGGAGCTGGCGGCGCGGGTCGCCGCCGCCATCGAGGGGTACGAGCCCGGGCGCTACGCCCCCGTCGCGCGGCAGGCCTTCGCCGAGCCGGGGCTGGCCCACGCCCGGCTGCGCGGCGCCCTGTACCGGCTGCTGCGGCTGGCGGAACCGGACTCCGCCGCGCCGTGCGCCCCGGCCCTCGCGCTCCCCGGGCCGGTCCGCGCCACGCCCTGCACCGCGTGGCGGGTGAGCACCGAGGTCACCGCCGAAGCCGTCCTGGTACGCCGTTTCCCCGCGGCGGCCGGGGAGCCGGACCGGGACGGCGCCGACCCCGCCCGCACACACCTGGCCTGCGAGGACACCGAGCCGGACCGGCGCCTGGCCGAGAGCGCCTCCGTGGTGCTCGGCCGCGCCGCCGGGGACCCGGCACGCTGGATCGCGGACACCCTGGAGGCCTGGCCCGGCGCCGTGCTGGCGGCGGTGGCCACGGGCCCGGGCCCGGGCGCAGCCGCCGTGCTCGTCGGGCTGCGCGACGGCCGGACCCTGGCCGTCAGCGGCTCCGGTGACCCGGGGCTCGCCGCGGCCGCCGTGTACGCCTGCCTGCGCTCGGGCCGGCCCCTCGCCGACGCGGAGGTGCCGCTGCGGCTGGGGACGGCCGGGGCGCGAAGGCTCGTACGCCTACGGTTCGAGGGCGCGCAGCCGCTCCCGTAGCGCCGCCGTGAGGGGGCTGCCGCCCGCCTCGTGGATCTCCAGCGCCCGCGCCAGGTCCGCCGCGAGGTCGGTCCGGTCGCCGCCCGGCCGCTCCGCGAGGTCCGCGAGGGCCAGCAGCGCCTCGGCCTCGTAGTGCGCGGCCCCCTCCCGCGCGAGGACCCGTACGGCCTCGCGCAGTTCGGCCGCCGCCCGCGCGGCGTCGCCGAGGTGGTCGTGGGTCCGGCCCAGGGCGATGCCAGCCCGGGCCGCCATCCGCCGGTCCGGCTCCGCCCCGGCGAGGAAGGCCTCCCGCGCCCGGGTCAGGGTCTCCAGCGCCCGGGCCGGATCCCCTGCGGCGTCCTGCGCGCGGCCGAGGAAGAGCAGGGCGATGGCCGCTCCCCGGGCCTCGCCGGCCTCGGTGTTGAGCTCCAGCGAGCGCTCGTACGCCTCGATGGCGCGGGACGGCTCGACGCGGTCCCGGTAGCGGCCGAGGAACTCCATGACGGAGGCCCGCAGTACGGTCCGGTCGGCCACCTCGGCGCAGGCCACGGCCTTCTCCAGCTCCCTGCGCGCCTGCGCGAGCTCGCCCAGGTCCATCAGCGGCCGCGACAGCATGCTCCGCAGCCGTGCCTCGGCCGCCGGTACGAGGTCCCCGGCGGCGGCCGCGGCGCCCAGTTCGAGGGATTCGCGCCAGTCCCCGAGGTGGCGGCGGTACAGGAAGAGCGCGGTGAAGCCCTCCGCGAGCTGCCACACGGGCGTGCACAGCCCGAGTCCGGAGGCCTCGCGCAGGACCGCGACGATCCCGGCCCGCTCCGCCTCCAGCCACGCCAGCGCCTCCTCGCGCCCGGCGCCGCCCCCGGCGAAGGGGCTCGGCTCCGGCCCGGGATCGAAGTCGGCGATCCGCAGCCGCTCGGCCCGTACGGCCCGGTCGGCGTGGCCGACGCGCACGACGTAGCTCCGCGCGACCCGCTCCACGAGCTCCCGGTGACTGCCCGGGCCCTCCTCCGCGTCGGCCCGCTCGCGCGCGTGCAGCCGTACGAGGTCGTGCATCCGGTAGCGCTGCTGTCCGTACTCCAGGAGGCGGGCGTCCTGGAGCGCGTCGAGCAGCTCCAGGGTCTCCTCCGCACCCAGGTCTGCGGCGGCCGCGGCGGTACCGGCGTCGAAGCTGCGGCAGGGCAGCCGTCCCAGTCGGCGGTACAACAGGGCTTCTGCGGGCCCCAGTTGCCGGTACGCGGAATCGAAGACGCCGGAGACGGACACCGTGCTCTCCCCTCGGAGGGACATCGCGGACAGCCGGCGGGAATCGTCGGCCAGTTCCGCGGCGAGCCCCGCGAGCGTCAGCCGGCGGGTGGTCAGCAGCCGGGCCGCCACGATGTGCAGGGCCACGGGCAGCCCGCCGCACAGCGCGACGAGCCGCTCGGCCGCCTCCGGCTCGGCGGCGATCGCCCGCTCCCCGCAGCGGTCGGCGAGGATCAGCAGCGCGCTCGCGGTGGTCAGCGGCTCCAGGTCCAGCGGCCGGGCCCCGTCGGCGAACAGCTCCGTGAGCCGGGCGCTGCTGCTGGTGACCACCAGCGCGCTGCCCGCACCCCGCGGGATCAGGGCCCTGACCTGCGCGGGGTCGCTGACGTCGTCGAGCATGAGCAGCATCCGCCGGCCCGCGGACCGCTGCCGGTACAGCCGGGTGCGTTCGGCCAGCGAGTGCGGGAGGTACTCCTCCTCGACCCCCAGGGACCGCAGGCACATCCCGACGGCGGCCGAGACGTCCCCGCCGCCGGCCGGACCGCGCAGCGCGGCGAAGTCCACGTAGAGCTGCCCGTCCGGGAAGCGGGAGCGCGAGGCGTGCGCCCAGCGGGTCGCCGTCGCGGTCTTCCCGACTCCGGGCGCGCCGCCCAGCAGGAGGACGCTGACGTGGTCGGCTCCTTCGGGGATCAGCCCGTCGATCTCGGCGAGTTCGCCGGTGCGGTTGTGGAAGCGCGTGCGCAGCGCGGGGATCTCGTCGGGCACCTCGACGGCCTTGGCCACCGGGGCGTGGTAGTTCACCCCGCCGTGGATCACGGCCCCCTGGTACACCCCGTACTGGGTCCCGGAGTTGACCCCCAATCCGGGCGGTCCGCCGAACCCGCCGAGCTGGGCGAGCTCGCCGAGCAGCGTCCTGAGCTCGGCCTCGGCTCCGGGCCGCTCCAGGAGCACGCGGAGCAGTCCCGCGCGCCACGCGTCCTGGTCCGCTCCGGCGAGCGCGTCGACGGTCGCGAGCTCCGCGCCCGCCGCAGGCTCCGCGCCGCCCGCGGCGCCGGTCCCCGCGCCCTCACCGCGGCGTCCGAGGAAACGTGCCACCCGCCCCTTGGCCGACTCCCAGCCGTCGGAGACGGCCAGCCCCACGAACTGCGCGGCCGCCGCCGCGGCAAGCGCCGCCAACTCCTCCACAGAGCCCCCCTCACACGCGTCGCCACCGGCCGCTTCCACCGTAAGGAGACGGCCCGGCCACGCCCCTGCATAGCCCACCCCCGGGCGCGCCGCCCCGGTTTCCGGCTCAATTGGCCCGATAGGCCCGCAGGAAGGCGGCCACACCGCCTTCGATCAGGTGGTCGGTGCGCTCCGGGGGCAGCGGGAGCACGCCGTAGTGGGAGAGCTGCACGATGGAGTGCGAGGTCAGCGCCATGAAGTGGGCGCTCGCCAGGGAAGGGTCGCCGTGTACGTCGTCGCCGTCCCTCTCGTCACAGAAGACCCCGTCCTCGCCGACGTGCACGGTCGAGCCGTCGTCACCGGCCTCGTTCTGGTGGCCGACATGCCACGGCGGATACACGATCACGGGGGCGGAGCTACCGGCGCACGAGTCGCGCATCCGCCCCTGGACCCCGCGACGAGCCTGCGCCCCTCACCACCTGCGCCCAGCCCCCCAGGCCCCCGGAGTTGGACACGGTCCGCACGCCCGGGTGATGCTTCGCCCGATGACCAGAATCGACGACACACCTCCCGCGTGGGACGAGCGCACGCAGCTCACCACGTTCCTCGACTACACCCGCGACACCGCCCGCGCCAAGTGCGAGGGCGTCTCCGCGGAGAACGCCCGCAAGGCGGTCCTGCCGGGCTCCCCGCTGATGACCATGAGCGGGGTGATCAACCACCTTCGCTGGGTCGAGTACTACTGGTTCCGGGTGGTCCTCCTCGGCGAGGAGGACCAGGCCCCCTGGACCGACGAGGACCCAGACCGCGAGATGCGCATCGCCGTCGACTTCCCCCTGACCCAACTGCTCGACGAATACGCCGAACACAGCGCCCGCCACCGCGAACTGGCCGCCGCAACCAGCCTGGACACCCGGGCCAAACGCCCCGTACGCGACGGCCTCCACGTCGACCTCCGCTGGATCCTCCTCCACCTCACCGAGGAAACGGCCCGCCACAACGGCCACCTGGACATCCTGCGCGAGCTCCTCGACGGCACGACCGGCGGCTGAGACCCACAACGCCGACCAGCCCAGTCCTGGCGGACCTCGCGGACCTCACCGACCCCTGACCGGGGCCTATGAGCCGGAGGTTGACCAGCGTCCACAGGCCACGGCCACCCCGGGACCAGCTCGATCGGGGCGGCTGCGCCGCAGGCCCATTCACACCTGCGATGTCGAGGTCGCCAGGAGGTCAGCGCCTCTGCCCGAGAGCCGCAGCAGATTGACATGCTGACCACCCGTAACCGCCGCCCCCGGACGCTGATCGCGCGCTTGATTCGAACCCGAGACCTACGCATCACGAGGCCCGACCAAATCGTCCCGAGTACTGCAGCCCTGTGCCAGAGAATCCTGTTTCCCCAGTCACGGCAGGCGCCCCGGCGCCTGGGCCAGGCGGCGCGGGAGCACGGCCGAGGGCCGGGGCCGGTTGCCGGGGCCGGTTGCCGGGGCCGGGCCTTGGTGGATGGGGAGCGGCTCAGTCCACGGGTTCCGTGGTTCCGTCCGGGTGGATCAGGAGGCGGATCGTGCCACCGTAGCGGTCGTCGCTGATCGTCACCAGGGCCGGCCCGCCCATCTGCTGGGCGCGCTGCTGGAGGATCGCGATGATGACCTCCTGGATGTCGACGTACAGCGGCGCGGTCACGGGCACGCCGTCGATGAGTCCCGCGCTCTGTGAGAAGACGCGGACTTCGGCGGGCGGGTGCATGAGATGCATGGTGCGGACCCCTTCAGGAGCTCGCGGCGTATTCGCCGGTGGACGGAACGGCCAGGGCGTACCTGCCGCGGGATACGCGCAGCAGGCGGCCCGCCTGGGTCATGGCGGACAGGGCGTTGCTGACCGACTTCGCCGGTTGCCGGTACGCCCCCCGGGGCAGCGCCAGCAGGACGTCCCGGCCGGTGAACGGCCCCGGGAAGGAGATCACCGCCTGTTCGACGGCCTGCCGCAGGCTCGGCGTGGTCGACGGGTCCGGCGTGAACGCGCCCCCGGAAGCGAAGTCCGGAACGGAGCGCAGCGGCGCGTCGCGCCGGAAGCCGTCACCGGGCCGGACGGGAACGTGCCGCTGGGGCGCGTCGGCAGCGTACTGGTCGATGTGGAGGCCGAGTTCGCACAGGGCAGTGTGCACGGCACCCAGTTCCGATCGGTACGGGGAGCCGCCGACCCGAACGCTGCCGCCCGGGGTGCCGCCCGGGGTGCCGCCCGGGGTGCCGCCCGGGGTGCCGCCGCCCAGGACCCCGTCGTCCGGTGCGGTGCTCAGCACCGCCGTGAGCACCTCGATCTGGCGAATCGATTCGGCAAGCCGGTTCAGCAGAGGTTCGAAGATGTCCTGCCGCAGCGCGCCGAGCGGATCACTGGTCACGAGCTCCACGCTCACCGATCCGGTGAGCCCGCCGGCCGCCGGGGGGTACGGGCCGTCGTCCCCCGATGCCGTACGCCACGCCACGAGGTGCCGGCGCACCTCGCCCAAGGCCTCGAGGAGTTGGGGCCTTACCCTGCCCGCGGGCATGCGGACCAGCATCGCCGCGATCTGCTCGGTGACTTCCAGGGTGGACAGCGTGGAGCGCACCAGGGGACCGAGTACGGCCGTCTGTATGGCGCGGGACGGATCGTCGAGTGAGAAAGTGATCCGTTCGCCTGCCGGGGCCGCCATCGATACCTCGTCCATGTTGACTCGCTGTTGACCTCCGTGCGGCTCTCCACATGCCGCGACGCGGTGTGCCTTGCCATCGTCCGGGCCGACCGGACCCGCTCCCGCACTCGTGGCCGCCGACAGCGCGGGCCGGTTCACCCAGTGCTCCTGCAGCGCCTGGAACGCGGTGAGGACGACGCCGACCTCCACGTGGCGCCCCCCGCGGTCCGGCCAGAGCGCCAGCCGTCCCTGTGCGTCACCGATTCCGATCCGCCGCCGGATCCACCGCCGGTCCTGCCGGGTGGTGCCCGCCGCGTACCCACCGGGATCGCTCTGGGCGACGGCGTCACGAAGGCATTCCGCCCAGAGGGGGCAGGAGGAGCAGAGCTGCCGGGCCGCGTGGGTGAGGGCCTGGCGCCTTCGCGTCTGGAGCGGAGGCCCCGCCCTACCCGCGGGCGGGTTCGTGAGCAGCGGCTGGCCGAAAATGTCGGGCCGCCGCTGGCATGGCAGAAGGGTGGCGGCGCCGACCGCCTGAACGGATGTCGGCGGCGTCCTGTGCGTTCTGTGGACTGTCGTGACCATAAAAAGATTTCCCCCGAAGCGATCAAGACTTACGGGGACTTTAGGTCAGGCGAGTTGGCGTCGGCAAAGTTGTCTCAGATGGAGTCCTGTGCCTGGCCAGCACCACAAGTGACGGTTCATCAATCAACTAGCTGTCCGTGGTGACCGTCGATACGGCGCGTCGCGCGAAACGGCGCTTCACCCACTCCATGCGCCGCCGTGCTGAGCCGATACCGCCTCCGCGAGCCGCCAGTACCAGGATCAGGCCGAGGAATCCGAGAGGGACGGTGAGGGCCGGAAGAACCGTTCCCACCCCGGAAGTCACGAGGAGGACCAGGTCGGCGGCCACCACGGTGATGCCGCGGCGGCCGGGATGGTCCTTGACCATCCAAGCCCCGAGCAGGGCCATCGCGGCGAGCGCCCAGTATCCGAACACGGCCTGCCCGCTGAGCAGTCCGTCCGCCTGACCACGGGCGATCTCGGCCGCGGACGCGAAGTAGCCGGCGACCGCGGCGGTGACGAGCGTCGAGGCGAGCGCGAGCAGCAACTGCCCACGGCGGCGCATCAGCCATAGCAGCGCGGAGAGGACCAGCAGCCCGCACACCGTGACGAACGAGGACATGCTGCTCGAGGCGAGCACGAAGAGGGTGTAGGCACCGGCCAGCCCGAAAACGATCCGGCGGAGCAGCCGCACGGCCCACGCGTCGTCGCGCTCCTGACGCACGAAGCGGCGGACGGAGTCGAGGGAGGGGCGAGACGTCATGCCGGACCGTCCATTCCTGTGGCGAGGGGGCGGGGTACGAGGGCCGGATCGGCCAAGGGGCCGGCACCGGTGCCCGGTGCGGGGGTCACGGCCCGGGTGGTCTTGAGCGGCTGCTTGAAACCCACCTGCCAGAGCGGGGTGCGCACGCTCTTCGACGGGGCTTGCAGCTCAGGCGCCTTGACGGCCTCGGCCTCGGCCTGCCCCGGGGCGAATACCTCCGAGATCTCGTCGATCCGCGCCTTGCGCACCTCGGGGGCCTCGGCGGCGAAGCCCTGCGGGTCGATGTAGCGCGGGAGGGTCGGGTCGTTGAACTGCGCGACGGCACGCACCGCGTCGGTTCCGGCCTCGGCCCGGGTCACCTCCGGCCACTTCTGATCGGGCTCGTAGGCGAAGTGGATGTTGTGCAGGCCGACGTCGGGGTTCTCGCAGAGCGCGCCCAACTCCTGCTGGTGGAGGATCGACCGGGTGTCGGCGCTCTGCCCGAACACGATGGCCCGGCCTTCGGCCAACCCGGCGTACGTTTCGGAGATCTTGGCCCAGGTGGCCTTGGCGTAGCCCGGCTGGAAGCCTGCTCCCTCACCACCGAGGGCCCTGATGACTGCAGGTTCCCACAGGAACATGTCGTCGAGTTCACGACCGCCTTGGGTCGTTTCCAGCGTCTGTGCCGCACCGGGATGGGTCTCGTTCTGCTCGGCCGCCCACTCTTCCGCGATGAAGCGCTGGGACAGGAACGGGGTGCCCCACTCGTTCAGCGGCGCGTCTGGGTGCTCGATGCCGTACGACCAGAAGGCGCTGATCGGCTTCGTCCCGTCGGGCGGAGTGAGCTTCGCCTTGTCCGCGGCCAGTTTGTCGATGTACTGCTTCTGCTTCGACTCCGCGGGCCTCTCGCCCGTCGCCGGCTTGTCCGTCAGTCCTGCCGCTGCGGCAGCCGCCCTGATGCGCCGTGCGACGGATCCCGGCCTGCGTGCGGCCTCCTGGGACGCCGCCTCCCGGGCGTTCGCTCGGCGCAGGGAGCCTTCCTCAATGTGTTTCGGTATCGGTTCCGGGCTCACAGCCGTCCAATCTTCAGAGGACGGGGATAGACGTCGAGGTGCATGTTGACCACGCCGATACCGGACCCGTCGGCGGTTCCGATCGCGGGGGTGATGGTCAGGCTGGCTAGGGCGCCGTCCGGAGCAGCGAGCTCCCAATAGGCGATGTGGTACGGAGTCTTGTCCTCCAGCCGGTCCTCCACACTGGGGATCGCATACTCACCGAGCTCATCGGGGAAGGAGATGGAGTCCCAGGCGCCGTCCCAGGCCGGTTCCCCGAGCACGGAGGACACGGCGTCGCGGTAGAGCGGCCAGACCCGATCGGCCTCGGCCAGAACCTGGGGGTTGTCCGCCGCCCTTCCGGCGCGCTCCCCCCAGACCCAGTGGGAGAGGCTCTGCACGGGCGCCCAGCTGCCACCCCTGGCGTTCAACACGAACTCGCCCCCGGTGTCGGTCAGCACGTTGAGGACGTACTCGAACTGGGTGGGCGTCCACCCGAACTGGCCGCACCACATGTCCAGGCCCTTTCCGGGCAGGGGCGGGCCGTTCCAGACGGTCTCCCAGTGCACGTCGGCCAGCCCGCGCAGCTCGGTGACCAGCTCCTGCGGGGTCCGGTTCACCGGCGGTTCAAAGGCCATCTGGCTGTCTCTCTTTCTCGCGTCTCGTACGTCACAGCCGCCAGCCGGGGCCACCGATCGGATGGGGGTCGGCCGGACCGTGGAAGGTGAGATTGATCGTGCCACCTCCCCGGCCCAGGCCCGTCCGGCAGTGCAGGTCGAGCACGATCACCGGGGCGAGCGGGTTGGCGTATCTCCACTGCGCGAGCCGGTACGGGGCGCGGTGCGCCAGCCGCTCTTCGGCGTCGCCCCACCGGCCGGGAGCGGGCGGCACCGGGAAGCCGGGGCTGTCCCAGGCGCCCTCCCAGCCAGGGGGGCCCAACAGGGTGGCCATCTGGGCGAGGTGGGCGGCGTAGCGGTCGAGGGCGACCGCCACGAGGCCCGTGTCCTCGGACGTCGCGTCCTCCCTGACCTTCCAGACGGTGTACGACGCGTAGGTCACGGGCCGGCCGGGCGCGGCCAGGTGCAGGCGGCCGCCCCGGCGCGTACGGACCCACAGGCCCGCCTCGAGCCAGAGCGGCTGCCACCCGAACTCCGCACACCACTCGCGGCGCTCGGCCTCGTCCGCCGGGATCCCGTCCCAGACGGTGCGCCAGTCCACGCGCAGGAGCGCGCCCAGCTCGGCGGCGAGCTCCCGCGGCGAGTGGTCGCTGATCACGCTTGCCATGGTCGGGGCCTCCTATCGGGGCATCCGGTCGCCGTTGCGCGGCGGCGGAGGCTGGTGCGACGGAGCGGGCGGCTGCGGGGTCCGCGGATCCGCCGCCCGCGCGGGCGGCTGCCGCCGCGGAGCGGCGTCGTCGCCGCTGACCCGGCCACCGGAGCGCGGAGCCGGCAGCGGTGCGGGCCCGGGGGTGGGGGCCTGTGGTGCGGGTCCGGGTGCGGACGGGGCGGCGGGGGCAGGTGCCGAAGGGGCTCCCTGGCCCTGCTGCTGCGGTGCCGACTGCGTGGACGCGCTGACCCGCCCACTGCGGCGAGGGGACGCCGTGGATCCCTGGTCGGCGGAGGGCCCGGTCTCCTGGGCCGCGTCCTTCCTCTTCACCATCTCGTCGTACTGGTCCTTCTGGACCTCCGCCCCCATCTGCGCGGTCTTGCGCTGCTTCCGCTTGGTGTTGCTCGGAGCGATCCAGCCGCCCTTCTGCAGCCGTCCCCCCAGCACGGCCTTGTCCATGCCCCGGCCGACGTTCCCGGCGCCCCGCCCGGCCACCCGGCCTGCCGTCCTGGCCGTGCCGGCGGCGGCATTGCCCGCGAGGCGCTGACCCTGGGCACCCAGCTTGCTGGTCAGCGAGTTCGCCATGTCGCCCACGCCGAGCGCGTCTTCCGCTCCCGCGATCTTCGGGCTGTAACTGCCCGAGAGCAGCTTCTTCAGCATCATCACCACGGCGATCGTGACCAGCAGGAGCATCAGCAACTGCATGCCCAGGGAAATCTTCGCGGGCAGGATCATCTGGTAGAGCACGAGCAGCACGGTGAGGATGATGCCGAAGCCCGCGCGCAGCACGAAGCTGTGGATGAACGTCTGCAGCCAGCCCTTGAGTAGCTTCTGCTGGGACGGATGGATACCGAGCGTGGCGATCAGCGGCAAGAGAATGATCATGATCAGAGTCACGGCGTGCCACAGGAGCGTCAGTGCGCTGAGGACGATCACCATCAGGCCGACGATCAGCGCCGCTATCAACGAGTAGAAGGCGAGTCCGACGCGGGCTCCGGCGTTGTGCCCGGCCCAGTCGTCGAAAGGCACCGGGTAGATCTTTTGGTCAGGGGCTTTGCCGGGATAGCCCTGCCCGTCGCCACCCGCTATATCCATGCGGATGGGTACCCACTCGTCCTTCTTCTTGTCGATTTCCTTACTGCCCTTTTTGGGGAACGCGTCGATGTTGGTCGTGGACTGTGACACCACCTGCTTGACCCGGACGTCCTCACAGCGTGCGCCCTTGCCGAAGTTGCAGTCGGTGCTTCCGCTCTTCGGTACGCACGCACCGTTGTCAATCCGGCCCTCACCCTTACGGAAGATGCAGTTCGTGCCGTTTTCGCCGAACTGACCCAAGGCCCAAGGCCGGAACGCCAGCGTGTCGTACATCGCGCAGCTGGATACGCGCAGACCGCGGTTGTAAGCCCCTTCGGCCAGATCGCAAGGTGACTGCATCTGGCCCGAGACGCCCGAGAGCACCGCCTCGGAAAGCAGCGAGTTGAAATTGCCGATGCCGGTGTCCGCCTCGCTGATGACCTTGTCGTAGTTACCACCGGTCAGGAGCACGACGACGGCGACCGTCGTCAAGGAAGCCCATCCGACGCCCGACCAGGCTTCACGCATTTCGTTCTTGCGCCACTTGGTGAAGACCCAGATACCGGTGAGCGAGATCATGACGGGCACCGCAGGAATGAAGACGTTGTCCTTCAGGGTCTTCACCACACTGTCCCGACCGGCGTAAAGACCGCTGAGGGGACTCGGGTTGGAGGCCAGTTCCTTGATGGAAATGGCGGAGCGCGTCAGGATCTTCGTTCCGTTGAAGACCATGTTGGCGATGCCGTTGTTGACGAGGTCCATGATCGAGCAGTGGTCCGCGCCACCGCCCGTGGTGTCGTCTACCTGGGAGGCGTTGCCCCGGCCTCGAAAGGTCATGGACCAGTCCAGGCCCCGCATGCCGTTCATCTCGTACAGGGTGTACTTCTCGGGGCCCTCCGGCATCCTGACCGCGCCGGTGATCATTCCCGTCGTGTCGTTGAGGTTCTTGGCGCGCTTTTCCTTGTCTTCCCACTGGTTGACGGCAGGCATGATGGATTCACCGCTGGCGCCAGGATTGTCATGGCTATAGCTGTCATCACCGGTGAAACTGCAGGCGAAGTCCTCGGCATGTGCCGTACTGGGAACGGCGAAAGACAGGGCGAGCAGCGCGAGGACGAGGAACGCGCCGGTCCGGACGGCACGCCCGGCGCTCCGCACCCGGTCGAGGGGAGACGGGGCTTTGGGGGAGGATCCAAGTGGCTGGGCGCTACGGCGCACGGACATCTTCTTTCGGGAGTTCCGCGATAGGGGTCGGTGGGAGTCGACGACTACGAGCGGTTGTAGTCGGTCAGGATGCAGCCCTCCACCAGACCCTTGTGCTGCTTGTAGCCGCTCGGGATCTGGTAGCCGTCCGGGTCGCAGGTCAGGGTGAGCATCTTGGCGTTCATCAGCGCCTTGACGGTTCCGTCGTCCGTCGGCACGACCGCGAAGTTCTTTCCGACCAGTGCTTCGTACTTCTTGCCGGCCCGGTTCGTGGCCTGGAACTTCGCCATGTCGGAGATCGACAGCAGCGTGATCGTCTGGCGCGAGCCGTCGTCACACACGGCGCGCTCCTTGATGGCCCAGGCAGGGTCCTTGGCCTCCTTCTCCAAGAGGCCCTTCCCTTCCTCGTCGACGGGCCGCAGGTTGGTGCACTTGGCGTGCTGGTTGATGAACTTCTCGATGGAGGCCATGTCCCCGGCCGCCGGAAGACCGAGATCGTCCTTCGACGGACCGCTGCTCCCCTTGTCACCGCCGCCCCCACAACCGGTCAGGGCCACGAGTGCCACGAGAGCGGCCCCGGCAGTGATGCTCTTGGACAAGCGCATGGTGTCTCCTTGGGTCAGTCGTTCGAAACGGTCTCGGTACGGCTCGGTCACACTGCGGCGGCCTGCGCCGCGGCCGCGGCCTCCGCCGCCTGGCCCGCCTCCTGCATGAAGGTCCAGTCCCACACGCTGAGCGGCGGGTCGATGCCCTGCCTGCCGGGGCGGGTCGTGCCGTTGGTGTCCGTGGCGGCGAGGATCTCCTTGAAGACCAGGTCAACGGCGACCGTGCCGACCCGCTTGTCGACGTCACGCTGCAGGCAGACGCCCGTACGGAGTTCCTGCAGGGCCGAGATGACCTTGGCGTCGTTCTCGGGCCGGCCGAGGAGCGGCGCCACCAGGGAGGCCTCCTGGGCGGACTTCTGCTTGAAGGCGAACACCGTGTGGATCTGGTTGGCGCCACCGCTGCGGGCCTCGGAGTCCTCGATCTGGACGAGGTCGATGGCCTGCTGGGTGATCAGGACGGTGACCGCCAGGTACGAGCGGCCCTGCTTGAGGGCGCGCCGCATCAGGTCCCGGCCGCTCTCGGTGGCGGTGACGACGTACGCCTCGTCGACGAAGAGCGCCTTGGGCCGCAGCCCGATCTCCCCCGTCACCGGGTTCTTCTCGTAGCCGACGTCGAGCATCTGGCTGCCCAGCTCCACGACCGCCATCAGCGCGGTGGCGGCGAGGCGTTCGGCCGGGTTCCAGTTGCGCGGGTCCGAGGAGGACGGGGACTGGAAGCCGCGCAGGGTGATGACCGTACGGCGCTTTCGCATCGCGGACAGGGTCTGCGGGTGCTCGGCGAAGGCGAGTCGCGCGTACGGCAGGGTCCGCAGCTCGGTGAGGAGCATCTGGGCGAGCTTGAGCTCCTTGGCGGCCTCGCGGTCGCCGCTGGACACCGCGTGGTCGTAGGCCTGGACGACCTCGTCGACGACCTGCCACAGCGTCGGCCGCGGTACCTTCTGCTCGGCCTCCCTGGCGGTCAGCCCGTGTTCGGTGGCCTGCCGCATCGCGGAGTTGTACCGGCCGACGACGGTGGCCATCCCCTCGATGACGGGCAGGCGTACGCGCTGGTAGTCCTCGTCGCCGAGGAAACCGCGCAGCATCGACTCGGCGAGCAGCCGGCCCGAGGGGACGTCGCGGGCGACCACCCACGGGTCGAGCACGCCGGCCTGGCCCTTGAGGAGGTCGACGACCTCGGTCTCGGCCCAGAACTCCGGGTTGACCGGCCGGAAGCGGCTCTGCTCGGTCCCCAGGATGCCCGTGTCCGCGTCGTGTGCGAAGGCCGGGTCGTTCACCTGGGAGCCGAAGCCCAGGTAGTAGCAGAGCTGGGCGAAGTCGGTCTTCGGGTCGATGACCAGGCAGCGCACGCCCGACTCCGACTCCTCGTAGAACTTCTGCAGCGCGAGCGAGGACTTGCCGCCGCCGGACGCGCCGACGATGGCGAGGCCACCGCCGTCGTTGCGGGCCGGCCCGACGTGCAGGGAGTAGTGGACGGGCATCTTCCCGGCCCAGCCCACGAGGTTGCCCACCCAGCCGAGCTGCTTGCCCGACCGGTGTTCGGGGTTGTCGCCGAGCTCGGTGCCCGCGGTGGGCAGCCCGGCGCCGAGCTGCTCGACCTCCTGCAGCCGCAGGTACGGCGCGATGGCCAGCTTGGGCGCGTCGCCCGGCAGCTGGGACTGGAGCAGCCGCCACTGCTGGCGGGTCGGCCGCAGGAGGGTGACCTTCAGGTCCTGCTTGAACTGCATCTCCAGCACGCGGCGCCGGCGTTCCAGTTCCGCGATGTCGGGCGCGGAGATGGTGAAGCGGATCTGCGCCTCCATGCCCGGCATCTTGTGCTCCTCGACGTCGTCGAGGAGGTGCTGGGCACGCGTGACCTGATTGGCCAGCTGGGTGCCGGGCGAGCGACCGGAGTTGGCCATGTCGTTCATCTCGTCGACCAGGTTGCCGCTGATCTTCTTCGCCCGGTCCTTGAACTTCAGGTACGGGATCAGGGTGAACCGCATGTCGATCTCGACCGGGAAGTCCACGTGCTGCGATGCGTACCGCGCCCAGGCGGTGGACTGCCGGAAGCGGGTCTCGGTGGGCCAGCTGGCGGCCACCAGCGTCGTCGTGTAGCTGGTGTGCTGTTCGCCGGTGACCTCGTCGTACTGGTGCAGCACGATGTGCGTCTTGTGGTTCTCACCGGAGAAGTCGACGACGAGGTCGAACTGGTCGGGGCCCCAGGAGCGGGACCCGAGCACCGGTTCCGGCGGCACGGCGAGATCACCGTGGAGCGGCTTGCGGATCAGCCAGACCAGCTCCTCGCGGGTCAGTGGCACGCCGTTCAGGCCCTCGAGGCTCTCGTGGACCTCTCGCGCCACCTGGGTCCACTGGGCCAGCACGCCGGGAGACAGGTACTCGTCGTGGACGCCGGTGGCGCCCGCCGCCGCCCTGTCGGCGGTGCCGCGCAGGGCGCGGCTCAGGCCGGGCTCCTCGACCGGGTCGTCACCGCCGGGGAGTACCCCGCTGCCGTTCGACCCCCGCTTCAACGATCCCAGCTTGACCAGCAGGATGTTGCGCTCGCGCGTCGCTCCGATGCGTTCCTGGTACTCGGCCTTGCGGAGGTTGTACGCCTTGTAGTTCTCCGTGGGGTCCCAGGCCACCGTGTTGAGCTGGTCGGCCCATTCCACGGCGGTGATCGGCCGGTACACCTTGCGGTAGTGGCACTCGACGTTGCGGTCGCCGCGGGCGAGGTTGAGCAGCCCGCGGGCGGGACCCTCGGCCATAGCCTGGAGCTCGGTGGCGTTGAGGTACTCGTCGATGGCGGTGGGCAGCACGATTCCGGTCCACACCGATTCGCCGTGGACGAAGACCATGTCGTCGGCGTAGCGGTAGGGCAGCCGCATGTCTTCGCGGCGCGTGGACCGGGCGGCCTGGTTCCGGGACCCGCCTGAGTTCCGCGTACCACCGGAACCCTGACCGCCCTTGGACTTCTTGGAGCCGGCGGAGGCGATGATCATGGCGATCACGAAGAAGGCGACCGCCCCGCCCAGAAGAATCATCATGATCATGAAGGAGTCATCCTGCAGTTTCGGAGTGTGCGGTTGCGGCGTGCGCCGCATGCGCGTGCGCGGCGTACGAGGAACCCTGCCGGGACGCCGCGGCAAGGGCCTCTTCGTACTGCCCCTGCCAGCGCCGCGAACCCGGCTGCCAGAGGATCACCTGCCAGTGCAGTTCCTCGGGTTCGCGGTCGGCGGCCAGACCCTGCAGACGCTTGGGCTGGAACCAGTAGTCGCCCCAGACCACCAGCTGCTGGCTGAGCGTGAGGGCGGAGGGCAGCGGCCGCCCCCACACGAAGTAGACGGCGACCGGCGGCCCGATGTAGAGCACCGACGTCAGCATCGATATGCCCAGAAAGGGCAGGACCGCGGAGAGCGAAAGCAGCGCCACCAGCCACAGGACACCGAAGCCGAAGGCCGCGCCCAGAGCGGGCAGGAGCAGTCCGGGGAGCGGGATGTTGCCCCAGTTCCAGATGCGCTTGGGCCGGTTGAGCAGATCCGTGTGGTCGTAGGCGACCATCGGCTCGGGTACGTCCGATGTGTCCTGTGCCATCAGCAGGTCCCCCTCTCTGACGTGGTTGCGGACCGTGGGTTACGGGTGCGGGCCGGACGCGTGCACCGGCCGCGCCCCGGCCGTGAATCGGCCGTGCCCCGGCCGTGCATCGGCTCAGGTCTTGGTGCCGCCGCCACCGATCTGGCTGCCCAGGTCGATCAGCAGACCGGCGAGACCGGTCGCGCCGCCGATGATCAGGGCGGCCAGCGCGATCATGCCGAAGCCCTGGAAGGCCTCGCGCATGCCGTCGCCGCGCTTCATCGACAGCAGCATCCGGATGCCGAGGATGAGCAGGGAGCAGATGGCCACGGTGGTGCCGATGCCCAGGAGGATCTTCTGGATCTCTCCGAACATGCCGTTGAGGGTGGTAGCCGCCAGGTACATGGCGATGTCCTTTCGCTGGGATTGGTGGGAGGGGATTCGTCGGTGATGTGCCGTCAGGGAGACTTGGGCGCGCCGGGGGTGGCGCCGCCGGCCGCCGGGGCGCTCTCCTCGGGAACCTGGACGGCGGGCGCGGCCGCTCCTGCGTCCGCCGTGCCGCCCGTCGGGTCGAGGACGCCGCCGCGGATGTCCTTGATGAACCAGCCCTGGGCGGTGTTCACCACCGTCACCCGGTAGGAGCGCTTCACGGTGGGGGCCGGGGAGGTTCCCTTCGCCCCGGCGGCCGGGGCGCCGCCCCAGACGACCGTCACCCGCGCCTGCACCGTCTGACCAGGCCCGTACTGGACGGCCTTGCCGTTCTCACTGCCTGCCGGCGCGAGCGCCACGACTTCCTGGACCTCGGGCGAGGCCAGCGCCCCGGCCAGGCCCGTGGTCGCCGACTGAGTCGCATCGGAGGTGGTGAAGCGGGGAAGCCCCGTCGCATCGGAAGCCGCCCAGGCCTTGAAGTAACCGGGCAGGACCTTCGACTTGAGCTGGTCGGAGAGCGACTGATCGACGGCCTCCTTGTCCTGACCGACGACGGGAGCGCTGCCGCGCGAAGGCATCGGCATCTCGCCCAGGTTGCCCGCGACGCGCAGTCCCGACCCGGCGGCCAGGTCCCTCACGTACACCGGCACGGAGAGGGTGGTGGTTCGACCGGTCGACAGCTTGACCTGGATGCCCAGGTAGCGGCCGTTCGCCCCGTACTCGGGAAGCTCCTCGACGGTCCCGTCCCATTTGGCCTCGCGGACGCTCTGGCTGCCCTGGCCGCTCACGCCGCAGTCACGGTCCACGCCCGACGAGGCGTAGTGGGCCAGCGCATCGCGGCGCTTGTCGGCGGTCTGCGGGGAGTACGTCATGCAGAGCGTCACGTACTCCTCCGCGAAGGTCGCCGCGGCCTGGGTCGGGAAGTCGGTCAGCCGGTACCGCCGCAGGTCCTTGTCGTCCAGGGCGCCGCTCTGCACGGCGACGGACGACTTGCCGATGACCAGGCCCGCGACACCGCACGAACCCAGGGCGAAGACACAGGTGGTGATCAGCAGCGTCGCACGGACGGCCACGTGGGTACGCCGACCCTGGGCGGGCAGGCGCCCACCGGGGCGAGGCACGTCGAAGCCCGATTGCGTGCGTGCGGGGGCCCTGAGCTGCGGGGCCGCGGCGGCGGAAGCCGGCTGGTTCGTCACCGGCGCGGTTGCCGACGGGGCCGGCGCGGCCACGGGGGCCGCTGCGCCGCCCTGCTTGCGCCCCTCGCGTGCGGCCTTCTTCTGCTCGTACGCGGCCTTGCGCACGCCCCTCTTGGCTTCCTTGGCGGCCTGGCTCTCGGCCTTGGCCTGCTCGCGCCTGTCCTTCTTCGACGGCTCGGACGGCTGGTTCGCGCGCGGGGGCAGGGCCGGCACGGCCGCTTCACCCGGCGGCACGGTTCCCGGCCGGGTGGTGCGCACCCAGGCCGCGGCCACCTGTGCGCGGGCGGCCTCCGAGGACTGCTGCGCCGGGGCCTGGGCGCTGCCCGGATAGCCGTAGGGAGCGGACCCCGGCTGCCCGGGCGGCTGCGCCTGGGCGTGCGCCTGGGCCTGGGCCTGGGCCTGGGCCTGCTGTCCGTCGGCGTGCCCTGCGGGGCCGAACTGCCCTCGCTGCTCGGAAGGCCGGCCCCCGCCGACCCCGCCAGCAGAGCTGTTGTGGTCCGTCATCGAGTCCGTCTCTCCCACGCGTGTGATCCCCCCTCCGCCAGCCGACCGGTTGGCGGGCCCCTGGAAATGAGGGCGGGTGTGCGGAACGGCAGTGTGGCAAATGAAGTGCCCATCGCCCTTCCCCTTTTCCCCGCGGGGAAAGAGTGGGGAAAGCCGGGGAATGTGTCGGGCATCCCCGTGAGGCGGTCCGGGGACCCCGGGGTGGCACGGCCCTGCCTGCGCTCCGCCAGAATGACGGGTCGTGCCCGGGTGACGGGCGTCGAGCCGTCCCCCACCATGCGAAGGACGAGAGTTGAGCGACCAGTACGCCCTCCCGCAGCAGAACGTTGGCCCCGCGACGGAGGCCCAGCACGCTTGGATCGACGGCTACGAGCCCGGAAACCCTTGGCAGTCGAAGCTCTGCCTGCGGACCCCGCACGGCACCGTCGCCTACCCCCTCACTCCGCACACGATGCCCGAGCTCCTGGAGGGGCTGGTCATGGTGGCGCAGGCCCAGCAGGGGACGACCGGAACGCCGGTCGCGGACGACGACCCGTCCGACGACGTGGACACGGGCACGGACCTGCACAACGGCCGCGCCGCACGGATGACGGGCTGGGCCGTGGTCCACGACCTCTGGGAGCAGGGAGACCCGCAGGTCCGCTTCATCATGGGCGCGGTGGTGGTCGGCCTGCTGATCCTCGGGATCGTCCTGTCCTGACCGTCTGCCACGATGCCCACAGGTGTACCGAGCGAGGAGCTGAAGACGATGCTGACGGAGACATCGGGCCGCACGGCCCAGGACCTGGCCGCCGAGCTGGAGGGTCTGCGCGGGGTGGACTGGGCCTCCGTATGGGCCGGGCCGCCGCAGGGTGGATCGTCGGAGTGCAGCAAGTGGTGTGCGAGGTACGGCTGGGAACCGCAGACGGCCGACCGCAACCTGGTCGTGAACACCGCTGGCGGCGGCAGGTGGACGTTCGAGTCGAACGGCAACTGGCACCCGGTCGAGGGCCTGACCCACTGGCCGTGGCACCTCAAGGCCGAGGAGGCGTCCGAAAACCCCGCCCTCCTGGCCCGCTCGGCCGAGGAGTGGCCGGCGTTCCTGAAGGCGGCCGAGGACGTGTTGGGACCGGCGGCCTGGAACGGCGTCTGGAACGCACCGGACTTCCCGGAACCGCCGGAGCAAGGGTTCTGGGCGGACCGGGACTACCGCCTTGAGACCCGTACCCCCTACCGGATGGCGTACTGGAAGCCGATGGGCGAACACCCCGGACAGGCATGCATCGTGCTGGAGCAGTCGGTGTCGTTCGCAAGCTGGACCACCGACAGATCGGGCGGCTCGCGAATCCGGCTGAGCGTGAACGCGACTGAGGGCTCACGGAGGCACCGGTGAGAGCCGACGCTCCCCCCACCCCTGAAGAGATAGCAAGGGCGTTCGTCCTCCAGGAGGCACAGGCCGATGTGGACCGTGCCGACCCGCGGGCCGGGCGGGAGGTAGCGGAAAAGGTTTACAGGGACTGCCTTTCGGCTCAGCCGGAGAGCTCCGAGCCGAATCTGCTGGGGTTCATCACGGCTCTTGCGCGGGAAGGATCCGTCACCAACGAGGAGCGGGGCGCCGACCGCGCCTTCTGGTCCTACGAGTCCCAGCTTGAGGGCGCGGACAAGCCAGTACCGAACCGGTTTCTGGCACGGGCCTGTGGAGAGTCACGTGGCCTCCAGGTTCTGGAGGACACTCCGGCGGGGCATCAGCTGAATTCGTACTCCCTCGGCAACCGCACCGTGGTGCGGGCCCTCGCCCAGCACTTCGACTTCGATCCGGACGAACTGGGCACCGCCCACGGCAGGGCCTGGGACACCCTCTCGGACCGGTACGCCGAGGCAACCGAGGGTCTGGTGATCACCTTCGCTGCCGACATCACCGAGGACTCGGTACTCGGCAAGACCGAGATTCCGGCGCTGCTCCAGAATTCCAAGGTCGGCAAGGAAGGCATCAAGTTCGCGACACCGATGCCCCGGCATGAGCACATTCCCGCCGAGATCGACGCGTTGATGGCTGACGCCCCCGTCCGCTGCCAGCTACGCAAGGGGGACTACGACCCCGAGAAGTCCCCGAAAGACCTCGCCGTGAAGCTCGCCGCCATCGACGTCCCGGAGAACCAGCGGATGGCACATGAAGCGGCGATGTGGCAGCTGGCGTCAGCCAACACCTATGACGAGCTGTCCGCCCGTGCCGCAGCGAAGCAGTCCCCGCAGGCAGGCAACGCCTTCATGCCCGGCATGGGCGCCCGCCCCGTCGCCCGCCCCGCGGCCCCCCGCGGCCCCACCGGCCACGGTGTGATCAACCCGGCGGCCGAATTCCCGTCCGTCGTACCGGCGCAGTCCGGCGTCGAGCGCTAACCGACCGACCCTGTGCGAGAGGCACCCCACTTGAGCAGCGACCACGAGCGGATCGCCCAGAGCTTGGCGGAGAAGGCGGCCTTCTTCGCCGCGACCAAAGCCTGGGCCGACATGCACATGAAGCTGACGTTCTTCCTGGCCGGAGCTCGTTCGGGCCATGAGGAGCATCAGCGCTCCAGGCAACTGGACGACTGGCAGGGGCGCGTGGTGGCCGCCCGCGAGGCGGGCGACACGGCAGCCGGGCATGCCGTCGAGTCCGAACTCCGCGAGTTGGTGCTGGCTGAGCTGCGGGGCCGGGACGGCGCTCTGGCCCAGCTGTGCGAGGCGTTCCCCCTCCTTGCCGCCGAGCGGCAGAGCGAACAGAAGTCGGCCGACGACGAGGTGGAGTTCTACTTCGCCGACGTCTTCGTCTTCGTCTCCGAATACCTGTCGCAGATGGTGCGGCGCCGAGTGAACGGCTCGACCGCCACCTGGTGTCCGCGCTGGTGGGAGCACCCCGAAGCGGGAGCCCGCCTTTCCGCGCTATGGCTGGCCTGGGAGCACTTGCGTCACGACCCGGCACTGGGCATGTCCACCTGGTGGCTCCACCATGCCGACCCGCACCTGCGCGTGTTGCTGGACGCGGATCTCGGCCCGTTCGCGGCCTGTTCGCCCAAGGACGGGCATACGGCCTATCCCTTCGGCCCCCTTCCCGTCGACCCCTACGACCCCGAGGGCTCTTCCGTCTGAGCAGGGGCGGCGAGGGGTTCCGGAGATCTCTTCGCGGATTCTTCGCACGGACTTCACCGGCTCGACCCGATCTGACCGCCCGGAAGTTTCCTCGCCTTTTCCCCGCAATTCCTCGCGGGGAAAAGGCGTGCGTCATCGGCTGTCCCTCCCCCTACCGTGTCCGGGCGACCTGACTGAGGGAGGCCCGGGACGGTGGAGTCACCTGCCGAGAACAAGCGAAGTGCGGCACTTGCCCTGGCGATACTGGGCGTTGTACTGATCGGCGCCCTGGTGGTACTCACCGTCTTCGACGGAGATGACGACGCCGAGGTGTCGTCCGATGCCAAGGCCCCCGCGGCGGCCGCCCAGGACAAGGGCGCGGGCCAGGCCGCCCCCGCCGGTGACGGCACGCAGCAGACCGGTGCCTCCGACGCCGTGCCGCCCATCGTCACACCGGCGGAACTGACCGAGGCACACCAGGCGATGGCCGCCTACATGGCCGGCCTGAGCACGTACAAGCACACCGACCAGACCGCCGCCTGGGCGAAGCCGCTGCTGGCGCTGGCCGTCGGCGGCGATCAGATGAACCGGCAGACCGCGCTTCCCACGGGCAAGGACTGGGCCACCTGTCAGGCCGTCCACTGCTCGTCCGTCGGGAAGGCGACCGTGGTCCGCGACGCGATGATCGCCGACGACCTCGCCCGCGGCAGCGGCGGGATGGTGTCCAGCGTGGTCTCGCTGACCGCCGTCCGTTCCGAGAACGGCAAGCAGACCCGTACGGAGAGCAACTCCTGGCTGGTCACCTCCCGCAAGGAGGGCGGTGCGTGGAAGGTCTCCGCGTTCGACCTGTACGGCCTGGGCAACGTGGGCGCATCCGACAAAGCGGGGGGCTGAGACTCGATGGTGGCTCCTGCCGTGCTGGCGGCCGCGTCGAAGGCCGCCAAGGTGGCGAAATCGGCCAAGGCGGCCGCCCAGCTGGCGGGCGGCCAGGGCGGTGACGGCGGCGGCGGCGGCAAGAAGAAGAGCAACGGCAAGTGGATGCTGATCCTCGGCGGCGGCAGCCTGCTGCCGATCGGCGCCGTCGGCTTCCTCGCCATCGTCATGATCAGCGCCCTGGTGGGCGGCCTCGGCAGCGGCGCCGCGCAGGCGGCCTGCGGCAACTACGGCGAGAACGCGGCCGGGGGCAACACCGGTGATCAGGCGGCCACCAACCCGATCATGCCGGCCGGCAAGGTCTACATGCCCAGCGATACGGCCCGCAACGAGATACCCCCGCGGATGATCCTGGCCGCGATGCGGGCCGCGGCCCGCTACGAGGGACTCGACTGGACGTTGATCGTCGGGCAGATGTACCAGGAGACCAAGTTCGGCCAGGACCCGTCCGCCGCGCCGGGAGGCAAGAACAGCGCGGGCTACATGGGCCTGCTCCAGTTCGGCGACGACGCCTGGCACGACTACGGCGGCGACGGCAACGGCGACGGCAAGAAGGACCTCTACAACATCGACGACGCGGCGTTCGCCGCCGCCAACTTCCTGCACGCGATGAAGGCCGAGACGAAGCCCTGGGACGCCTTGCTGTCCTACTCCGGTTCGACGAAGGACAACACCGTCTACCCCCGGGTGGTCCTCACCCAGGCGGCCCGCTACCGCGGCAACCTCACCGGCGAGAAGAGCCTGATCGAGGGCTGGTACGCCCACCTGAAGACGACCGTCGAGAAGAACCCCGGCTTCCCCACCCTCGGACAGCGCTCGGACATCCCCGAGCCGGTCGGCAACGACGCCCAGCCGAACGAGGCCTTGAGCATCAAGGCGTCCCCGCCCCGCTCCTGGTCCACCCCGCCCTACGGCGGCGACACGGGAGGGAGCCAGGACACGGCGAACAGGATGGAACCGGCCGCCTTCTCCCGTCCGCTGCTCAAGCCGGCCGCCGACCCACCGGCCACGGACGGCAAGAGCTGGCAGTGGCCGCTGAAGGAAGGCACGTATCAGATCGGCACCAAGTACCACGAGAGCGGCCCCCATTGGAGTCTCGGGTACCACACCGGACTCGATCTGGTCGCTCCCAGCGGTACCCCGATCTACGCCCCTGCCGACGGCAAGGTGGTGAAGGCGGGCAACGGCGGCTCGTACGGCAACGAGACCGACATCGAGCACGCGAACGGCGTCATCACCCTGTACGCGCACCAGACCACCATCTCGGTCTCGGTGGGCAGCACCGTCAAGCGCGGCGACCAGATCGGCACGGTCGGCGCCACCGGCAACGTGACCGGCCCCCACCTCCATTGGGAGGTACGCATGCCGGGCGTCGACAACCCCTTCGTCCCCGGCCAGGACAACGGTCCCGGCATGGTCGACCCGGAGGACTGGCTGCAGGGCAAGGTCTCGGCCAACCCCGACTACGGCACCGTTCCCGGCGGCGGCAAGGGCAAGGACGCCGATTACGCCGACTGCGCCAAGAACGGCAAGGGCACCGCGGTTCCCCCGGACGGCGCCGGCGTGACCGGCGTACTGCCGGGAGCCGACGACCCGGTCGTGCGGGCGGCACTGCGCTGGGCGCAGCGCGGCATCGGCCAGCCGTACGTCTGGGGCGCCCCACGGCTCCAGGGCGACAGCCCGGTCTCCTTCGACTGCTCCAGCTTCACGCAGTGGATCTACTACCAGGCCAGCGGCGGCAAGATCAACATTGGTTCGACCACCTACGAGCAGGAAGACCGGCTCCGTGCGTACAAGATCGATCTGAGCCAGGCGCGGCCCGGCGACCTGATCTTCTTCCACCCCAGCAGCGCGGGCTCCGAGCACGTGGGCATCGTGTGGGACCCGGCCGGCAAGAAGATCCTCCACGCCCCCCGCCCCGGCAAGAACGTCGAGTTCAGCACCTGGGACGTGCAGGACCCGATCACCGCCGTGTACCGGGTGCCGATCCCGCCGGGCACCAACCCCGCCGAGGCCGGCGGCAGCTAGAAACATGCGCAGAGGACAAGGGTGTCGATGAACAAGCGCAGGGCGCTCGCGCTCGCGAGCACGGCCGTACCGGCCCCGGGGCTGGCCGCCCGCTGCGGGGGCCCGGAGGAGAAGGGTCCCTCCGCCTTCCGTACCACGCCCGCCCCAGCGGAAGGAAAGGCCTGACCATGACCGTCCAACAACAGAAGAAGCCCCGCTCCGACGAGGACTGGACGAACGAGATCGTCCTGCTCGTCGTCTCGGTCCTGACCCTCCTCTGCGGCGCCTGGCTCGCCACCCGCGTCGCCGCGTCCTTCGGGGGTGAACCAGCCCCGCCGAGCAACCCCCTCTCCTTCGCCGTGGCCCTGGTCAAGGGCGACTACGCGTGGCCGGGCGGTGCGGCGAACGCCGTCGCGGCCGGCGAGGCGCTGCTGCTCGGCGCGGCCGCGACCGCCGTGTACCGGATCCGCCTGCGCATGCGCAACAAGCCCGACGTGGACGGCGCGGCCCGCCATCTCGCGCAGGGCGAGGAACTCGGCAAGCTCACCATGAAGGGCGCCGCCGCGACCGCCGAGCGACTCGGCGTGCACAGCAACGTGCCCGGCGTCTTCATCGGCCGCTCATTGCGGGGACGGCAGCCGCTGTACGGCTCCTTCGAGGACATGCACATCGACATCTGGGGCCCCCGTACCGGCAAGACGACCCGACGCGCCATCCCCGCGATCCTCGACGCCCCCGGCGCGGTGCTCGTCACCTCCAACAAGCGGGACATCGTCGACGCCACCCGCGGCCCCCGCGAGGCGCGCGGTCCGGTCTGGGTCTTCGACCCGCAACAGGTGGCCCAGGAGCCACCCGCCTGGTGGTGGGATCCCCTGTCGTACGTGACCGACATCGCCAAGGCCCGCAAGCTGGCCGACCACTTCGCGTCGGGCTCGCGGGACGCCGACGCATCGACGGACGCGTACTTCGACCCGGCCGGACAGGACCTGCTCGCCAACCTCCTGCTCGCGGCTGCCACGGCCAAGTCCTCGATCACCCAGATCTACACCTGGCTGGCCAACCCGAAGGACGACACCCCGGAGCGCATCCTGCGCGGCGCGGGACAGCTCATGCCGGCCGACTCCCTGGCCGGCGTGATCACCGCCCCGGACAAGCAGCGCAGCGGCATCTACGGCGTCGCCCAGCAGATGGCGTCCTGCCTCATCAACCCCGAGGTCAACCGGTGGGTGACACCGGCCTCCCCCCACGACGACCGTCCGGAGTTCGACCCCCGCGAGTTCGTCCGCAGCGACTCCACCCTCTACTCGCTTTCCCGCGAGGGCAGCGACTCGGCGGGTCCGCTGGTGACCGCCCTGACCGTGGCCGTCGTCGAGGCCGCCGAGGAGTACGCCACCACCCAGCGCGGCGGCCGGCTCTCGCGCCCGCTGGTCGGTGTCCTGGACGAGGCGGCGAACGTCTGCCGCTGGCGCGCCCTGCCCGACCTCTACTCGCATTACGGCTCGCGCGGCATCGTCCTGATGACGATCCTCCAGTCCTGGGACCAGGGCATCGAAGTGTGGGGCGAACGCGGCATGGAGAAGCTCTGGTCGGCCGCGAACGTGCGGGTCTACGGCGGCGGCGTCTCCGACACCCGCTTCCTGGGAGACCTGTCCGAGCTGGCGGGCGAGTACGAACTGCGCGAGTTCACCACGACCCGCGAGGCGGAGGCCGGCGGCTGGTCCGGCAACCGCACCATGAACGAGTCCGTACGCCGCGACCGCGTCCTGAAGGTCTCCGACCTGGGCGCGATGCCCCCCGGCCGGGCACTCGTCCTGGCCTCCGGCACCAAACCGGTCCTGGTGGAAACGATCCCGTGGTGGGAGGGCCCCTACGCCCGAGCGGTCAAGGCGTCCCTGAGCAAGCACGACCCGGGCGCCCGCACCTGACACGGCGCTGTGACCCCGCGGCGAAGGCCGGACGACCGAACCCCGGGTCGTCCGGCCTTCGCTGGACGGCCGACGGGTTCTGCTGTCTGGCCGTCAGCGGGGACCGACCCCGGAAATAGCAAAACCCCCAGGTCACGGCGAGTGAGTCCTGGGGGTTCTACAGAGCCGCCTTCGGGATTCGAACCCGAGACCTACGCATTACGAGTGCGTTGCTCTGGCCAGCTGAGCTAAGGCGGCACCGCTGGGAAGACAAGAATTTCCCTGGTGGGAGCCTCTCATCAGCAGCGGCGCCAAGTCTACAGGGTTAAACGGGGTGCCCCGAACAAGGTCGTGCAGGTGGTGCGGGCGCCGCCCCGGTGGGGGTCAGCACTTCTTGCCGGCCGTCGGCGCGGTGCCCTGCAGGAGGTAGGTGTTGATCGCCGAGTCGATGCAGTCGCTGCCCCGGCCGTACGCCGTGTGGCCGTCGCCGTCGTAGGTCAGCAGGACGCCCGAGTCGAGCTGACCGGCCAGGGCCTGGGCCCACTTGTACGGGGTCGCCGGGTCGCGCGTGGTGCCGACCACCACGATCGGCGGGGCGCCCTTCGCGGTCAGGGCGCGGGCCGTGCCGGTGGCCTTGGTCGGCCAGTACGTGCAGTTCAGCGAGGCCCAGGCGAGGCCCGGGCCGAAGACCGGGGAGGCCTTCTCGAAGGAGGGCAGCGCCTTCTCTACGCCTCCGGGGCCGTCGAAGGCCGGGGGCTGGTCGAGGCAGTTCACGGCGGCGTTCGCGGCCATGAGGTTGGCGTACTTGCCGTCCGGCTCGCGCTCGTAGTAGCTGTCGGCGAGGGCCAGCAGGCCGTTGCCGTCGTCGCCCTTGATCGCGGCGGTGAGCGCCTCGCGCAGCTGTGGCCAGGCGTTTTCGTCGTACAGCGCGGCGATCACCCCGGTCGTCGCCAGGGACTCGCCGAGCGCCGGGCGGGCCTGGTCGGTGGTGGGCACCGGCTGGGCGTCGACCTTGCGGAAGAACTCCTTCAGGCGCTCCGCCACCGCCTCCGGGCTGCCCTGGCCGAGCGGGCAGTCCGGCTGCTTCGCGCAGTCCGCCGCGAAGGCGCGGAAGGCCGTCTCGAAGCCCTCGGTCTGGTCCCGGTTCAGTTCGAGCGCCGGACGGGACGGATCCATCGCCCCGTCCAGGACCAGCCGGCCGACCCGGCCCGGGAAGAGGTCGGCGTACGTCGCGCCGAGGAAGGTGCCGTACGAGGCTCCGACGTAGTTCAGCTTCTCGTCGCCCAGCGCCGCACGGAGCACGTCCATGTCGCGGGCGGCGTCGATCGTGGACACGTGCGGCAGGATCCGCTGCGAGTGCGTCTGACAGGCCGCCGCGAACTCCTTGAAGGAGGCCACCAGCAGCGCCTGCTCCGCCGGGGTGTCCGGCGTCTGGTCCACCTGCGTGTACTTGTCCATGGCCGGCCCGGTCAGGCATTCCACGGGGCTGCTGCGGTCCACCCCGCGCGGGTCGAAGGAGACCATGTCGTACGCGGCACGGACCGGCGCCGGGTATCCGATGCCCGCGTACGCCTGGAGGTACCCGATGCCGGAGCCGCCCGGGCCTCCCGGGTTCACCACCAGTGAGCCGAGCCGCTTGGCGGGGTCGGTGGCCTTGCGGCGGGCCACCGCGATGTCGATGTCGCCGGACCCGGGGTGTTCGTAGTCCAGCGGGGCCTTCATGGTGGTGCAGTCGAAGCCCGGGACACCGCACTCGCGCCAGCTCAGCTTCTGGTCGTAGTACGGGCGCAGCGCTGCCGGGATCCCGGTCGGCGCGGCCGACGGCACGGCGGAACCCCCGCTGGACGAGGCCGCGGCGCGGGGTCCCCCCGAACTGCCCGAGGTGCACCCGGAGAGCAGGAGCCCCGCAGCGGCGAACACGGTTCCGGTGGTGCGCAGCAGGCGGCTGGTGTCCATCCCCGGAGCCTACGGCCTGCGGGCATGCCGGAGCGGTGACCTCCACGCCGGGCGGCGGACGGCCGCCCGGGCAAGGGCCGCCGCCCCGCACGGACCGGCGCCGTCCCGGACGCACCACCCGGACCCCTCGAACGGGTGAAGCCGTCAACGTGAGTTGAGAGTCCGCACTCGACGACGGACAGCGGGCACCGCCCGGACCGGTGAGGGCCCACGGAACGCAGGCCACCTACCTCAGGGCTCTTCAGCCCGACTCAGCCCGACTCACCCCGCCGCAGCCGACTCACCCCGCCGCAGGCAGACTCAGCCGGCTCAGCCCGCCCGCAGGGACATCGTCATCGCCTCGACCGCGAGCAGCGGGGCCACATTGCGGTCCAGTGCCTGCCTGCACGCGATGATCGCCTCGATGCGCCGCAAGGTGCGCTCGGGGCCCGACTCCCGGGCGATGCGGTCCAGGTCGTGCCGTATCTCCTCGTTCGCGATGGCCAGCGAAGAGCCGAGCTGCAGGGCCAGCACGTCCCGGTAGAAGCCGGTGAGGTCGGTCAGCGCCAGGTCGAGGGTGTCGCGCTGCGTACGCGTACGCCGGCGCTTCTGCCGGTCCTCCAGCTCCTTCATCACGCCCGCCGTACCGCGCGGCATCCGCCCGCTCGTACCGGCTCCGGCGCCCATCGCCGCCCTCAGCTCCTCGGTCTCCTTGACGTCGACCTCTTCCGCGACCTGCTTGGCGTCCTCGGCGGCGGCGTCCACCAGCTCCTGCGCCGCCTTGAGGCAGCTGCCCACGTCGTCCACGCGCATCGGCAGCCTCAGGACGGTGGCCCGCCGGGAGCGGGCCGCCTCGTCGGTCGCGAGCCGCCGGGCCCGGCCGATGTGCCCCTGGGTCGCCCGGGCGGCGGCCTGCGCGACGGCCGGCTCGATGCCGTCGCGCCGCACCAGCACCTCGGCGACGGCGGACACCGGCGGGGTGCGCAGCGTCAGGTGCCGGCAGCGGGAGCGGATGGTGGGCAGCACGTCCTCCAGCGAGGGCGCGCACAGCAGCCACACGGTGCGGGGCGCGGGCTCCTCCACGGCCTTGAGCAGCACGTTGCCCGCGCCCTCCGTCAGCCGGTCGGCGTCCTCCAGGACGATGACCTGCCAGCGCCCGACGGCCGGCGAGAGCTGCGCCCGGCGGACCAGGGCCCGGGTGTCCTTCACGCCGATGGACAGCTGGTCGGTGCGCACGATCTCCACATCGGCGTGCGTGCCGATCACGGTGGTGTGGCAGCCGTCGCAGAACCCGCAGCCCGGCGCCCCGCCGAGGGCCCGGTCCGGGCTGGTGCACTGGAGCGCGGCCGCGAAGGCGCGGGCGGCCGTTGCCCGTCCGGAGCCGGGCGGGCCGGTGAACAGCCAGGCGTGCGTCATCTTGGAGGCGGCCGGCGCCTCCGTCCCCGCCTCGATGGCGGTGACCAGCGCGTCGGCGTCGAGGGCGGCGGCGGCCAGCTGCGTCTGGACCCGCTCCTGTCCCACCAGGTCGTCCCATACGGGCATCCCGCCCACCACCTTTCCCCTCGCGTACCGTCCGTGCCTGCTCACCCAGTGTGGCGGCTCCCACTGACAATCCCCGTCAGCCCGCCGCCACTGCCACCGTCAGTGCCCCCACCGCCGTCAGCGGCGGCGCGGTCCCCGGCCCTGCTCGTCCTCGTCGTCCCGGCGCGGACCCAGCAGCTCGTCGGCCAGCGTCGGCAGATCGTCCAGCGGGGTCTCCTCGGCCCAGTCCGAGCGGGCCCGGCGGGGCCGGCCGTCCTCGCCCAGGACCGGCAGCTCGCGGGTCGCGTCGTCGCCCGCGTCGCGGAAGATGCCCGGCGGGACCCGGTCGGCCGGGTTCTCCTCGGGCCGCCGGGTCGTCGGCCGCGACGCGGAGTACCCGGCCCTGGGCGACCGCGGAGCCTCCGCACCCGTGCCCGCACCCGCACCCGTACCGCCATCGCCACCGCCGCCCGTCGGGCGTACGGGAGGCAGTACGGCCGTCTCGTCGGCCGGACTCGTCGCGCGGACCGGCGGCAGCACCGAGGTCTCCGCGGCCGGATCGACCTTCGGGACCGGGACCGTCTGGGTGACGTCGTCGGGCTGCACGACCCGCTTGACGACCGGAGTCTCGATCGTCACGGCCTCGTCGCGGTGCGGTTCATCGCGTCGATCGGCCTTGCGCAGATCGGCCTCGTGCAGATGGGCCTCGGGCAGATCGGCCTTGCGCAGGTCCGCCTTGGGCGCGGGCGCGGCGGGGGCCGCCGGCACCTCCGGCGCGCCGGGAGCCGCAGCGGCGGGAGCAGCGGCAGCCGGCACGGACGCCGAAGCAGCCGCCGCGGAGGCAGCCGCCGCGGCAGCGGCCTGAGCCGCCGTCTCGGCCGCAGCGGCGGCGGCGAGCCGCCGCGCCTGCTCGGCCTTCAGCAGGGCCTCCTCGGCCCTGCGCTGCTTCTCCAGGCGGCGCTCCTCGGCCTCGGCGCGCAGCCGGGACTCCTCCTCCGCCTGCTTGCGCAGCCGCTCCCGCTCCACCGCGCGGGCCTTCTCCTCGGCCTCCAGCCGCAGCCGCTCGGCCTCGGCCCGCTCGCGGGCCTCCTCCTCGGCGCGCAGCCGCTCCTCGCGCTCCTTGCGGGCGGCCTCGGCCGCGGCCTCGATCCGGGCCTCTTCCGCCTCGCGGGCCTGGCGGGCCTCTTCCTCGGCCAGCAGCCGGGCTTCCTCGGCCTTGCGCGCCGCCTCTTCCTCGGCCCGGCGCTTCGCCTCCTCCTCGGCGCGCCGGCGGGCCTCCGCCTGCGCGGCCACCTCGGCCTCCGAGAGCGGGAGCATCCGGTCCAGGCGGTGGCGCACGACCGTGCTGACGGACTCCGGGTCCTGGGCCGCGTCGACCACCAGGTAGCGCCCGGGATCGGCCGCGGCCAGCGTCAGGAATCCGGCCCGCACCCGCTGGTGGAACTCCGCCGGCTCCGACTCCAGCCGGTCCGGCGCCTCCGTGAACCGCTCCCGGGCCGCCTCCGGCGACACGTCGAGCAGCACGGTCAGATTCGGTACGAGCCCGTCCGTGGCCCAGCGCGAGATGCGGGCGATCTCGGTCGGCGACAGATCGCGGCCGGCGCCCTGGTAGGCCACGGAGGAGTCGACGTAGCGGTCGGTGATGACGACCGCGCCGCGCTCCAGGGCGGGCCGCACGACGGTGTCCACGTGCTCGGCGCGGTCGGCCGCGTACAGCAGGGCCTCGGCGCGGTTGGACAGACCGGCGGAGGACACGTCGAGCAGGATCGAGCGGAGCCGCTTGCCGACCGGGGTGGCCCCGGGCTCGCGCGTGACGACCACCTCGTGGCCCTTGTCCCGTATCCAGTCGGCCAGTGCCTGCACCTGGGTGGACTTGCCGGCGCCGTCGCCGCCCTCCAGGGCGATGAAGAACCCGGCGTCGGACGCCGCCTGGACCGGCTCCCCGCCGCGCAGCGCCTCGCGCAGGTCACGCCGCAGCGGTACGCCGCTGCGGTCGTCGGCCTTGGCCAGGACGACCACGGCGACGGGCAGCAGCAACGCGCCGACCAGCATCAGCGTGAAGGCCGCGCCGCCGTGCGCGAACACGACCTCGCCGGCGGCCAGCCGGTGCGGGCCGATCAGGGCGGCGAGCACCGGTGCGGCCACGGCCCCGGCGGCCACGGCGACCCGGACGACGGCCTGCAGGTGCTCGGTGACCCGGGCCCGGCGGAACTCCTCGGTCTCCTGGTCCAGCAGTGTGTGCCCGGTGCTGGCGGCGACGCCCGAGGCGACCCCCGCGAGCAGCGAGAGGAACACCACGGTCGAGGTGTCCGGAACAAGCCCCGTCAGCAGCAGCGCGAGGCCGGCCACCGCTATGGCCAGGGCCAGCAGGCGGCGCCGGGACAGGGCGGGGAGGACCTTGCCGGCCTGGGTGGCCCGGATGCCGAGGCCGGTGCCGCCGAGCAGGGCCAGTACGAACAGCGCGAACGCCGCCGCTCCGCCCCCCAGGTCGGTGGCGTGCAGGACCGCGACGGCGGCGGCGGAAGCAACGGCTCCGGCGACGGCCGCGCAGGCGAGGACGAACAGCGGGACGGCCCCCGTGCGCCCCTTCTCCGGCCGGTCCCCCGCCCTGGGCGCGCGCAGCCCCTCCAGCGGGGAGCGCGGACGCGGGGTCTTCGTCGCGGGCAGCACCAGCGGCAGCAACAGGGACACGGACGCCGCGAAGAGTCCGGAGGCCACATAGGACCCGAGCGCCGCCTGGTTCTCGGCGAACCAGCCGACACCGAGGCCGAGGGCCTTGCCGATCAGGGTCGCGGCGAGCAGCGCGGCCGCGGCGACCGGTAGGGCGGCGAAAGAGGTGCGCAGGTTCAGCCGGCGCAGCGCGTCCAGGTGGTCCGGCAGCGGCCGTACGGTCGCCCCCTCGGGCGGCGGCGCCGGCAGCAGGCCGGGCGCGGCACTGTCCTTGGCCAGCGCCCACAGCCGCTCGGCGGCGCCGGAGACGAAGACGGTGGCGAGCAGGGCGGTCAGCGCGTGGGCGCCGATCCAGTCGAGCCACAGCGGGGCCACGACGAAGAGCCCGAGCCGGATCCCGTCGGCGCCGATCATCGTCCAGCGGCGGTCCAGCGCGCCGCCGGGGGCGGTGAGCTGGGACAGGGGCCCGAGCAGGACGGCGCCGAAGAGGACGGTGGACAGCACGCGGACGCCGAAGACGGCGGCGACGGCGAGGGCCCAGCCGGTGTACCCCCCGCCGAAGGAGTCCTGGTCCACGGCCGCCTGGAAGGCGAGCACCACCAGGACCAGCAGGGCGAGGGCGTCACCGATGCCGCTCACCAGCTGGGCGCTCCACAGACGGCGCAGCCTGGGAGTGCGCAGCAGGGCGCGCACCGCCCGCTCGCGGGAGTCCGCGGCGAGGGCTTCGTCGTAGGTCGGGGCGGTGGGGGCGGTGGGAGCGGTAGTGGTGGCGGTCACGACCGTTGGCTGCTCGGCTCGCGTCATCCGCCCAGCCTATCCGCTGCGCTTGGCGGGTGCGGAGGGCTGTGGACAAGGTCCGGTGTGACCCCCGACCCATCTCTCCGGGGGGGGGCACGCCGGGGGCCGGTGCCGCCTCTCCGGGGGCACGCCCGGGGCCGGGGCCGCTGCGCGGGGCCGGTCCCCTACCCGCCCTTCCACCGTTCCCAGGGCGCAGCCCCGAGCCGCTTCTGGGGCTCCGCCCCAGACCCAGGTCCTCAAACGCCGGACGGCTGGAAAGGCACGCAGGGCCCGTGCGCATCGCACGGGCCCTGTCTGTGACTACTCGGCGACTACTCGTCCGCCGCAGCGGCCGCCGTCTTCTTCGCGGCCGTCTTCTTGGCGGTGGTCTTCTTCGCCGCCGTCGTCTTCTTGGCGGCAGCGGTCTTCGTCGCCGTCGCCTTCTTCGCCGGGGCCTTCTTCGCGGGAGCCTTCTTGGCCGTCTTCTTCACCGGCCCCTTCGCGCGCTTCTCCGCGAGGAGCTCGTAGCCCCGCTCCGGCGTGATCGTCTCGACGTCGTCGTCCCGCCGCAGCGTCGCGTTCGTCTCGCCGTCCGTCACGTACGGGCCGAAGCGGCCGTCCTTGACGACCACCGGCTTCTCGCTCACCGGGTCGGTCCCCAGCTCCTTCAGCGGCGGCTTCGCGGCCGCGCGCCCCCGCTGCTTCGGCTGCGCGTAGATCGCGAGCGCCTGCTCCAGGGTGATGGCGAACAGCTGGTCCTCGGTCTCCAGCGACCGCGAGTCCGTGCCCTTCTTCAGGTACGGGCCGTAGCGGCCGTTCTGCGCGGTGATCTCCGCGCCCTCCGCGTCCACGCCCACGACCCGGGGAAGGGACATGAGCCGCAGGGCGTCCTCGAGCGTGACCGTGTCCAGGCTCATCGACTGGAACAGCGAGGCCGTCCGCGGCTTGACCGCGTTCTTGCCGGTCTTCGGCGTGCCCTCGGGCAGGATCTCCGTCACGTACGGCCCGTAGCGACCGTCCTTCGCGACGATTTCGTTCCCGCTGATCGGGTCCTTGCCCAGCTCGAACTCACCGCTCGGCTTCGCGAAGAGCTCCTCCGCGTACTCGACCGTCAGCTCGTCGGGGGCCAGTTCCTCCGGGACGTCCGCCCGCTGGTGGCCCTCGGCGTCCTTCTCACCGCGCTCCACGTACGGCCCGTAGCGGCCGACGCGCAGGACGATGCCCTCGCCGACGGGGAAGGAGGAGATCTCCCGGGCGTCGATCGCGCCCAGGTCGGTCACCAGCTCCTTCAGACCGCCCAGCGCGTCACCGTCGGCCGGTACGACCTCGGTCGCGTCCTCCGCGCCGAAGTAGAAGCGCTTCAGCCACGGCACGGACTGGGCCTCGCCCCGCGCGATGCGGTCGAGGTCGTCCTCCATCTTGGCGGTGAAGTCGTAGTCGACGAGCCGCCCGAAGTGCGTCTCCAGCAGGTTGACCACGGCGAACGACAGGAAGGACGGCACGAGCGCCGTGCCCTTCTTGAAGACGTACCCGCGGTCCAGGATCGTGCCGATGATCGACGCGTACGTCGACGGGCGGCCGATCTCCCGCTCTTCCAGCTCCTTGACCAGCGAGGCCTCGGTGTAGCGGGCCGGCGGCTTGGTCGCGTGGCCGTCGACCGTGATCTCCTCGGCCGACAGCGCGTCGCCCTCACCGACCTGCGGGAGGCGCTTCTCGCGGTCGTCGAGCTCGGCGTTCGGGTCGTCGGCGCCCTCGACGTAGGCCTTCATGAAGCCGTGGAAGGTGATCGTCTTGCCGGACGCGCTGAATTCGGCGACGCGGCCGTCGGCGGACCGGCCGCCGATCTTCACGGTCACCGAGTTGCCGACCGCGTCCTTCATCTGGGAGGCGACGGTCCGCTTCCAGATGAGCTCGTACAGGCGGAACTGGTCGCCGGTCAGGCCCGTCTCGGCCGGGGTGCGGAAACGATCACCCGAAGGACGGATCGCCTCGTGCGCCTCCTGCGCGTTCTTGACCTTGCCCGCGTAGACGCGCGGCTTCTCCGGCAGGTACTCGGCCCCGTAGAGCTGCGTGACCTGCGCCCGGGCCGCCGTCACCGCGGTGTCCGACAGCGTCGTGGAGTCGGTACGCATATAGGTGATGAAGCCGTTCTCGTACAGCTTCTGCGCGACCTGCATCGTCGCCTTCGCACCGAAGCCGAGCTTGCGCGAGGCCTCCTGCTGGAGCGTCGTCGTACGGAACGGGGCGTACGGGGAGCGGCGGTACGGCTTGGACTCGACCGACTTGACGGCGAACGAGGTCTCCGCCAGCGCGGCGGCCAGCGCCCGCGCGTTCGTCTCGTCGAGGTGCAGCACCTCGCCCTTGAGCTGACCGGTCGAGCCGAAGTCGCGGCCCTGCGCGACGCGCTTGCCGTCGACCGTGTTCAGGCGGGCGACCAGCGTGGAGGGGTCGGACGGGTCGCCGGCGCGGCCGGTGGCGAAGGTGCCGGTCAGGTCCCAGTACTCGGCGGAGCGGAAGGCGATGCGCTCGCGCTCCTTCTCCACCACCATGCGGGTGGCCACCGACTGCACGCGGCCCGCCGACAGCTTCGGCATGACCTTCTTCCACAGGACCGGCGAGACCTCGTAGCCGTAGAGGCGGTCGAGGATGCGGCGGGTCTCCTGGGCGTCGACCATGCGCTGGTTGAGCTCGCGCGGGTTGGCGACGGCGTCGCGGATCGCGTCCTTGGTGATCTCGTGGAAGACCATCCGGTGGACGGGGACCTTGGGCTTGAGGACTTCCTGCAGGTGCCACGCGATGGCTTCGCCCTCGCGGTCCTCATCGGTGGCGAGGAAGAGTTCGTCGGACTCGGCCAGCAGCTCCTTGAGCTTCCTGACCTGGGCCTTCTTATCGGCGTTGACGACGTAGATCGGCGCGAAGTCGTGCTCGACGTCCACCCCGAGGCGGCGGACCTCACCGGTGTACTTGTCGGGCACCTCGGCCGCGCCGCTGGGGAGGTCGCGGATGTGCCCGACGCTCGCCTCGACGACGTATCCCGGGCCGAGGTAGCCCTTGATCGTCTTCGCCTTGGCAGGGGACTCGACGATGACGAGTCGGCGGCCGCCCTTTGCGGTCTCGCTAGTCGGGGACAACTTGGCTCTTCTCTCCGGTCGGCACTCGGTCGCAGTACGGCGACGCTGCGGAGTGTGACGGTACAACCCGCCCCCGTGTCAAACGGCAGAAGCCCGCAACGGCCACTCGAACGGTAACCCGACAAGTGCCATTTCTGCCGCCCGGATGTCGCGCCGGGCCCGCCGCACTCACCGGGCCGGGTGGCCAAAGGGCCGTCTGGCCCCGCCTCCGCACCCCTCCTCACGTCGGCGTTTACGGCCGTACGCACATCCGGGGAACCCGGCGAAACCCGGCGCGCAGCCGGGGGTACGGGCGGGGCGACCGGCTGCCCCGCCGGTGACGGCGCCCGTCCCGGGAGGGTCTGTACGCAGGCACCCGCCGCGGCGGCTGCGCGGGCCGGCGGGTCCCGGGCCGCTCGCCGGCCGGAGGCACCGCGACCCAGTGGCCCGGTGGCCCGGTGGCCCGGTGGCCCGGTGGCCCGGTGGCCCTGTGGCCCTGCCGCGTCGGGAGCCCGGCGTCACGGGCGCGGCCTGACGGGCGCCGCCTCACCGGCGTCACGGGCGCGGCGTCACCGCCCCGGCGTCACCGCCCCGGACCCGACCTCAGGACCGGCGCGACGAGAGCAGCGTCACAGCCGCCCGAGGCACCAGACCCCGAGGGCCAGCAGGGCCCCGCCGGCGAGCAGCGCCAGCGGTACGGACACGACGGGGCGCACGCCCTCGGCCACCGGCGCGCCGTGCCGGGCGCGCGCCCCCGTCCATGCCAGCAGAGCGGCCCCGAACAGCAGGAACACGGTCGCCGCGAAGATCGCCGGACCGCTCTCCATGCCGTTCCCCTCATCCCTGGGCCGCTCCCGGGATCCCCCCGGATCCCGCTGTCGCGGAGCATTTCAGGCGAGGGGATACACCAGCTGAACCTGGGGTTACATCCTGGATCCGGGCTGCCCGCGACGGCGTCGGCACACGCCCTCCGGGGCTACTCCCCGAAGCCCGGAGCGGAGCCGGGCGCGGAGCCCGGACCCGTGCCCGGACCGGTGTCCGGACCCGTGTCCGGAGCTGCCCCCGGAGCGGTGTCCGGAGCGCTGTCCGGAGCACCCCCCGGACCGGCGGCCCCCGTCAGCGGCTCCAGGAACCCCTGCTCCACCAGCATCCGGATCGCCTCGGGCGTCCGGTCCCGCAGGACCACCGGGTCCTCCTCCACCAGCTGCGCGATGGCGTCCAGGATCCGCCCCGCGCTCAGTGATCCGTCACACACCCCGGCGAAGCCGGCCCCGACCGTGTCGACCTTGGTGGCGCGCCGCATGCCGCGGTGCTGCCGGAGCACGACGTGTTCCGGATCCTCCGCTCCGGGCGCGCCGACCTGCTCCTGCACGACCTCCTCGGTCAGCCGGAAGTAGCCCGCGAGCAGGGCCGCGTCGTCGTGGTCTCGGAGGTAGTCCTGCCGGGCGAAGTGCGCGACGACGGCGTCCCCGAGCGGCTGTTCCACCGAGTGCGGCCACTCCTCGACCACGATCGACGGCTCGGCCGCGTCCGTGCGCCGCAGCGTGATCCAGCCGAAGCCCACCTCCTTGGTCTTGCGGGCCTCGAACTCGTCCAGCCAGTCCTCGTACCGCCGCTCGTACTCGGCGGGGCCGGTGCGGTGGTCGCCCGCGTCGCGCAGCCACAACTCCGCGTACTGCGTGACGTCCTGCACGTCACGCTGCACGATCCAGGCGTCGCAGCCGCGCGGCACCCAGCCCCGCACCCGGTCGTGCCAGTCCTCGCCGTCCACGTGCTGCCAGTTGCCCAGGAACTGCGCGTACCCGCCCGGGTTGAGCCGGGCTCCGGCCTCCTGGACCAGGGTCCGGCACAGGTCGTCGCCGCCCATTCCGCCGTCCCGGTAGGTCAGCCGCGCCCCGGGGGAGATCACGAAGGGCGGGTTCGAGACGATCAGGTCGTACGTGGCCGCGCCGACCGGCTCGAACAGGGACCCGGCGAGCAGCTCGGCCTCCGGGGCCCCCGACAGCGCCAGCGTCAACCGGGTGAATTCCAGGGCCCGGGGGTTGACGTCGGTCGCCGTGACCCGGGTGGCGTGCCGGGCGGCGTGCAGGGCCTGGATCCCGGATCCGGTGCCGACGTCGAGGGCCGAGCCGACCGGCGTACGGACGGTGATCCCGGCCAGGGTGGTGGAGGCGCCGCCGACTCCGAGGACCACGCCCTCCTCGCGGCTGCCGATGCCGCCGGCCCCGCCGACGGCGCAGCCGAGGTCGGAGACGATGAACCAGTCCTCGCCGTCCGGGCCGCCGTACGGGCGCACGTCCACGACGGCGCACACGGTGCCCTGGCCGTCCCCGCCGCCGTCAGGGGCTTCCTCCCGGCGCAGCCAGCCGTCGGCCAGCGCGGCGTCGACGGGCAGCGCGGCCGCGGCGTGCGCGTACGCCACCGGCTGCCGCAGCAGGAAGAGCCGGATCAGAGAGGCGAGCGGCCCGTCGCCGGCGCTCCGCGTGGCGCGCAGGGCGGGGACCGTCTCGCTGCGGGCCAGGGCGGCGTAGGCCGGGGCGCCGAGCAGGTCGAGCAGCCCGTCGGCGGTGAAGCCCGCGGCGAGCAGCGCGGCGCGGAGCTCGGCCGCGCGGGCCGACGAGGGGAGGCGGGCGGGCAGACCGGAGGGAAGGCTGGTGGTACTCACCCGCCCATTGTGGCCGCTGCGACCGCCGTTCCCCGCGCCAAACGGCCTGCGGCGCGGACGCCCGTCGCCGCCGGGAGCCGCCGCCCGGGCCCGGCGCCCCGGGACGGGCACCGCCCGTGCGGAGCTTCGTAAGGCCCGTGCCGCCTTGGCGGGCGGGCCGATCGTCCGCGCCGGGCGGTCCCCGGAAACGCCCCGGGGCGGCCGGGGTCCCGAAGGATCCCGGCCGCCCCGGTCCGCGTCGCGTCGGCGCGGTGCCGCGCGGCACCGCGCCGCGCGGCACCGCGCCGCACCCACCGCGTCGCACCCACCGCGTCGCACCCACCGCGTCGCCGCCGGCAAGGCAGCAGCGCGGCGGGCCGGCAAGGCGGCTGCCCGTGCTAGGACTTCGCCGGCGACGGCGTCGTCACCTGGCAGCCCTTCTGGCCGTTCATCGCCTTGTCCAGACCGCCCGCCTTGAGCTGGTCCAGCGCTTCCTTGCCGCCCTTGGTCGCTTCCTCCAGGCCGCTCGCCACGTCCTTGAGGCCCTCGGCGAACTTGCCCTGGTCCTTGGCGTCGAGGGCGTCCATCTTCGTCTTCAGAGCGGTGTAGCCCTTCGAAGTCGACTCGAACCCCATCACCGCGGCGGCCTGCGTCTTCTCGCCGTCCTTGACCGGTGGAACACCCGCGTTCTGCAGCGCCGTACCCATCGCCTTGTACGACCCCGACATGGTTCCGAAGGCCGCCGAGTCGGTCGTCTGGACCTCGTCGGGCTTGCTGCTCTCGGTCGCCACCCGCTTGATGTCGGCGTTCGCCTGCTCGATCTTCTTGAGCTCGGGCTGCCAGCTGTCGCAGACCTTCTTGGCCCAGGCGTCGGTCTTCTTGTCGCCGTCGTCCCCGCCGCAGCCGGACAGGACGAGCATCAGCACCGCACCGCCCGATACCGCGGCCGCAAGCTTCTTGTTCACCGGATTGGTCCCTTCGAAGACTCTCGGCCCGGAAGATACACGCCCGCCATCCGGGAAACGCAAAGGCGGACGGACGGCGCGTCAGTCCGCGCCCCCCGTCCGCCATTCGGGCGTACGGTCGAGTCAGGAAGAAACCCGGGTCGGAACCCAGGTCAAGTCCCGGGTCGGAACCCAGGTCAGGACCCAGGTCAGGACCTGGGTCAGGACCTGGATCAGGACCTGGATCAGGAAGAAACCGCCGCCGCCGGGTCGGCCTGCTGGGCCACCCGCTCGGCGGGCGCGCTCTCGTTCTCGCCCTCCCCCTCATCGCCCACGGCGATGCCGCGGCGCTTGGAGACGTACACCGCGCCGACGATGACGCCGATAGCGAGGACCGCGACGACGGCCCGCACGGTCGGGTTGGCGTCCGCGCCGTAGCTGAACTGCACGACGGCCGGGGCGATCAGCAGCGCCACCAGGTTCATGACCTTGAGCAGCGGGTTGATCGCCGGACCCGCGGTGTCCTTGAACGGGTCGCCGACGGTGTCGCCGATGACGACGGCCTCGTGGGCCGCGCTGCCCTTGCCGCCGTGGTGCCCGTCCTCGACGAGCTTCTTCGCGTTGTCCCACGCGCCACCGGAGTTGGCGAGGAAGACCGCCATCAGGGTGCCGGTGCCGATGGCTCCGGCGAGGAAGGAACCGAGCGCGCCGACACCGAGCGAGAACCCGACCGCGATCGGGGTGAGCACGGCGAGCAGCCCGGGCGTGGCGAGTTCGCGCAGCGCGTCCTTGGTGCAGATGTCCACGACGCGCCCGTACTCGGGCTTCTCGGTGTAGTCCATGATCCCGGGGTGCTCCCGGAACTGGCGGCGCACCTCGTAGACCACCGCGCCCGCCGAACGCGAGACGGCGTTGATGGCCAGGCCCGAGAACAGGAACACGACGGCCGCGCCCAGGATCAGCCCGACCAGGTTGTTGGGCTGCGCGATGTCCAGGCTGAGGTTCATCTCGTTGGCCTTGGCGCCGACGTCCTTGACCGCGTTCGCGATGGCGTCGTTGTACGAGCCGAAGAGCGCGGCCGCGGCGAGCACGGCGGTGGCGATGGCGATGCCCTTGGTGATGGCCTTGGTGGTGTTGCCCACCGCGTCCAGGTCCGTCAGCACCTGCGCGCCGGCGCCCTCGACGTCGCCGGACATCTCCGCGATGCCCTGGGCGTTGTCCGAGACCGGGCCGAAGGTGTCCATGGCCACGATGACGCCGACGGTGGTGAGCAGGCCGGTGCCGGCCAGTGCCACCGCGAAGAGCGCCAGCATGATCGAGGTGCCGCCGAGCAGGAACGCCCCGTACACGCCGAGGCCGATGAGCAGCGCCGTGTAGACGGCGGACTCCAGTCCGACCGAGATGCCGGCGAGGACGACGGTGGCCGCGCCGGTCAGGGAGGACTTGCCGATGTCCCGGACGGGACGGCGGTTGGTCTCGGTGAAGTAGCCGGTGAGCTGCTGGATCAGGGCCGCGAGCACGATTCCGATGGCGACGGCGACCAGTGCCAGGATCCGCGGGTCGCCGGAGTGGTTCGCGATCGTCGCGTCGTCGACGCCGACGAGCTCCTTGTAGGTGGCGGGCAGGTAGGCGTAGACGGCGATCCCGACGAGGATCAGCGAGATGACCGCGGAGATGAAGAATCCGCGGTTGATCGCGGTCATTCCGCTGCGGTCGGTCCGGCGCGGGGAGACCGCGAAGATGCCGATCATCGCGGTGACGACCCCGATGGCGGGGACGATCAGCGGGAAGGCCAGGCCCAGGTCGCCGAAGGCGGCCTTGCCGAGGATGAGGGCCGCCACGAGGGTGACGGCGTACGACTCGAAGAGGTCCGCGGCCATTCCCGCGCAGTCTCCGACGTTGTCGCCCACGTTGTCGGCGATGGTCGCGGCATTGCGCGGGTCGTCCTCCGGAATGCCCTGCTCGACCTTGCCGACCAGGTCGGCGCCGACGTCGGCGGCCTTGGTGAAGATGCCGCCGCCCACGCGCATGAACATCGCGATCAGTGCGGCGCCGAGGCCGAAGCCCTCCAGGACCTTGGGGGCGTCGGCGGCGTAGACGAGCACGACGCAGGACGCGCCGAGCAGGCCGAGGCCGACGGTGAACATGCCGACCACGCCGCCGGTGCGGAACGCGATCCGCATGGCCTTGTGGGAGACCTCGGTCAGGTCCTTGGCGGGCTCCCCCTCGGCGGGGGTGGCCTCACGTGCGGCGGCGGCCACACGGACGTTGGCACGGACCGCCAGGCGCATGCCGATGTAGCCGGTGGCGGCCGAGAAGAGGGCGCCGACGAGGAAGAAGGCGGAACGTCCCGCCCGCTGCGTCCAGTCGTCGGCGGGGAGCAGGAACAGCAGGAAGAACACGACGACGGCGAAGACGCCGAGGGTGCGCAGCTGCCGGCCGAGGTAGGCGTTGGCGCCTTCCTGGACGGCGGCGGCGATCTCCTTCATGGAGTCGGTTCCCTCGTCGGCGGCGAGCACCTGGCGGACCAGGATCTGCGCGACGACGAGCGCGGCGATTGCCACGGCCGCAATGACGATCACGATGAGCCGATTGTCATCAGTGAGTACTGCGGATGCCAGGTCAGTGGTGCGACCGGGCGCGATAGGGGTGAAGAGCCCCGTCATTCGTCCTCCTTGACGCGATGAGCTCAAGATGTGGACGGATTGTAGGGAGCGCGACCGGATCAAAACAGTGCGCGGGAAACGGAATTGGCCTGCACTTGCTCCTCACCAATAGATCCGGTCCCTCCATTACCCTCGAAAGTGGTAACGGGGCAAAGGCATTGACGCCTGATCAGCGACCCGGAAACCCCTGAAACCTGATCACGGAATTTGATCTACGGGCACACAAAAGACCCTGCTCGGCAGGGCCTTGAATAAGATCAGAAGATACGTCGGCACGCGCGGCGGAACATCATCGGCACCCACCCGCCCGGCACTCCCGACGCCCGCCCGGCACCCACCCGGTCCCCGCCCCGGACGAGCCGACTCCGAAAACCGACCGCACCCCGGGCCCGCCCAGGGTCACGGAGGGCAGCCGAACGCACCGAAGAGACGTGCCGGGGCCGGGACCGGGCAGGACGCACGAATACCCCGGCAGCGGCGCACAGGGCCACCGGGGCTGCCGGGTTGCACGGAGGGGCCACGACGGGTCAGGGGGCAAGGGGCAGGGGCCACGGACCACCGGTCACGGCCCTGCAGCCGGGGTCTGGAGCCGGGGGTCTGGAGCCGCGGCCTGGAGCCGCGCTCTGGAGCCGGCCGCCGTCTGCCGACCGCCTCGGCCGCCCGTATCCGCTCCCCGCCGGCGCGGGCCGCTACGGCAGCTCGGAGTTCCCCGAGACGGGCCACCTCATCCGGATGGTCCCGCCGGTCTCCCCGCTGATGACCTCGACGTCGTCGACCAGGCCGCTGATCACGGCGAGGCCCATCTCGTCCTCACCCTCGGCATCGGGGTCCAGAACGGCCTCGATTCCGGGCACGGCGGAAGCCGGACCGCCGGCCGGCCCGGGCACTTCGTCGCCGACCTCGATGGAGAACACCTTCTCCTCCTCGGTCAGCACCACCCGGACGGGCGCGGTCAGCCCGTTGCTGCGGTGCAGTCCGACGGCACGCGAACAGGCCTCGCCCACGGCGAGGCGGACCTCGTCGAGTACGGCTTCCTCCACACCGGCCCGGCGCGCCACGGCGGCCGCGACCAGGCGGGCCGTCCGGACGTGTTCGGGCTGGGCGCTGAAGCGCAGTTCAACGGTGGCCATGCGCGTCCCCCTCGGACTACGGGCGTGCCTTACAGGGGCCCGGACCGCTTGTGGCCCGGTACCCCCCGCTCCTCATCGGCTCTCGCCGGCGAGGTCCGTCAGTCGGTGGCGTTGACGGCTTCGTCCACCGAGTTGTGGATCGGAAACACCTTGGTCAGACCGGTGATTCGGAAGATCTTCAGGATGCGCTCCTGGTTGCACACCAGACGCAGCGAGCCCTCGTGCGCGCGGACGCGCTTGAGGCCTCCCACGAGCACACCAAGCCCGGTGGAGTCGAGGAAGTCCACTCGCTCCATGTCGACAACCAGGTGGTAGCTGCCGTCGTTCACCAACTCGACCAACTGCTCGCGCAGCTTGGGCGCGGTATACACATCAATCTCGCCACCGACCTCCACGACCGTACGGTCGCCGACAGTGCGAGTCGACAGGGACAGGTCCACGGATCCTCCAGCACCTTGCTATCGAGCGGCGCCCCCCAGGGGCCTCCCCACCCGAAGGTGGGCGAGGGATTGGCTGCCGCGATGGCATTCAATCACTTACCGGCAGGCGCGCACGACGCCTTCTGACCATTGTCCCGCACGCCGGTGACACACTCGGTTCCAATGGCCAACACTCACCGTCCCGGTCCGCCCACGGCACCCGAGGACATCAGACCCACCCCCGGCACGGTCCTGGACCGGCTGTCACGGGGGTCTTCCCGGGCTGCGCGCATCACCCATACGGAGCACTTGCCCCCTCGGGAGGGTCGTCATGCGGTCTGGCCCGATCGCATCCGAACTGATGTCGTAGCCGCGATTGCCGCCGCCGGGATCGACCATCCGTGGGAACACCAGGCCGCCGCCGCCGAGCACGCCCTCGACGGCGAATCCGTGGTCGTCGCCACGGGCACCGCCTCGGGCAAGTCCCTGGCCTACCTCGCGCCCGTGCTCTCCGCCCTCGCCGACGGTGCCGAGGCGCCCAACGGCAGGGGCGCGACCGCCCTGTACCTGGCCCCGACCAAGGCCCTGGCCGCCGACCAGCGCCGCGCCGTACGGGAACTGGCCGGCCCGCTCGGCAACGCCGTCCGGCCCGCCGTCTACGACGGGGACACCCCCGTCGAGGAGCGCGAGTGGGTGCGCCAGTACGCCAACTACGTCCTCACCAACCCCGACATGCTGCACCGCGGGATCCTCCCGGCCCACCCCCGCTGGGCCTCCTTCCTGCGGGCCCTGCGCTACGTCGTGATCGACGAGTGCCACACCTACCGGGGCGTCTTCGGCTCACACGTCGCCCAGGTCCTGCGGCGGCTGCGGCGGCTGTGCGCCCGCTACGGCTCCGATCCCGTCTTCCTGCTGGCCTCCGCCACCGCGAGCGACCCGGCCACCGCCGCCTCCAGGCTGACCGGCCTGCCGGTGGTGGAGGTCTCCGACGACGCCTCCCCGCGCGGCGAGGTCGTCTTCGCCCTGTGGGAGCCGCCCCTGACCGACCTCAAGGGCGAGAAGGCGAGGTCCTCGGCGAGGCCAAGCTGGACCTGCCGCCGCGCACCCTGCGCACCCGGGCCGTGTGGTGGACGGTCACCGAGGACCAGCTCGACGAGGCCCGGATCAACCCGGAGATCCTCGGCGGCGCCCTGCACGCCGCCGAGCACGCCTCGATCGGCCTGCTCCCGCTCTTCGCCACCTGCGACCGCTGGGACATCGGCGGAGTCTCCGTCCCGCTGCATCCCGACACCCTCCTCCCGACGGTCTTCGTCTACGACGGCCACCCGGGCGGCGCCGGCTTCGCGGAGCGCGCCTTCCACACGGCCCGCGCCTGGCTGACGGCGACCCGCGACGCGATCGCCGCCTGCGAATGCGAGGCCGGCTGCCCGTCCTGCATCCAGTCCCCGAAATGCGGCAACGGCAACGACCCCCTCCACAAGCGCGGCGCCATCCGCCTCCTCACCCACCTCCTCTCAGAACCCCCACCCCCCTGACCCCCAGACCCGGCCGCCCCCACACCCGCCCCGGCCCGGCGGCCCCCGCCCGAGTGCCCACCTGACCACTCCGGAGCCCCACACCCGAGTGCCCGCCTGACCACCTTCATCCCCACCCACATCCGCGCCCCGCGACCTTGCCGCCCCGTCCTAGGGCCTACCCGGCCAGCCTCTTTCCCCCTGCGCTCACCGGCCTGACCGCAACCCTCACAGCCCCGCACAGCAGCGCACCTGAGCGCCCACCAGCCGCGCGCAAGCACCTGCCCGGCGCCCCCGCAGCCCGGGGCCTTGGGCCCACCTGCCCGGCAGACCCCGCAGCCCCACCCGAGGGCCCACCTGCCCGGCAGACCCCGCAGCCCCACCCGAGGGCCCGCCTGCCCGGCCTCCTCCCCCACGCACACACCGGCCCGACCGGACCCTGCCGCGCCCACGAGGGCGCGCGCGAGCACCCTCCAACCCCACGCACGCACCGGCCTCGCGACCCTCGCCGCCCCCGCGCACGGGTGCGTATCCGACAGGCCCCGGCCCCGAGCCCGGCAGCCCCGGACGGAGGCGCTGAGAGGGCAGCTCGCGAGATGCGGGTACCGGTCCGGCACCGCTCACCCGGATGGGGGCGGGAGGGGCCCGGCAGGTGCCCCACAGGCCGCCACAGCACCCCTCCCGGCCTCGGGCGGGCACCGGTATCCGAGTGCCGGCCAACCCAGGCCGGCCGGCACTCCAGGGGGCACCACCGTTCCCCGCAGCACGACCGGGCGGGTGGGCGGGTCAGCCACCGCTACCGGGCCCCGCTCTTCGCACCAGGCGCAGGCGGCGAACGGCCGGGGCCGCTCGCCACCGACGACGGCTCGGCCGCTCCGTCCGCGGACGGCCCGGGTCGAGGCTCCATCCGCGGACGGAGCCTCGGTGCGGGTCGTATCCGGGCCGTGTCCGGGGCGCGGACCCGGGCCGGGAGAACCAAACATGGACCTCCCGCCGAATGGCTGATTGTCGACGCTGCGGAGGGCCTCGGGGCCGATCGGACGGTCATCGGCGGTCGCCAGCCAGCGGCGGGCCCGCGCGGGAGCGCACGGGCGGCCCGAAGGGACCTGTCGGGGCACGGGCCGTGACCTCCACGACCTCGCCCGTCACCACACACCCGACGATCCGCGCACCCTGTGCCACAGCCACCCGTGTCGCCGTGGCACAGGCGGCCTCCGGGCCGTGGGACCAGCTGACCGCCGCCGCGAGTGCGGCCAGATCGGCCGCCGCCGCGGCCCGGTGGCGCGCCACCACCGCCTGCCCCAGCAGGAGCACCCCGCCGAACACCGCCACCAACACGGTCGCCACCACCACACCCCACACCGTGGCCGACCCCCGCTCCCGCCCACCCGCAAGCCCCCGGCCCCAGCTCCGCACCCGACCCCCGCCCCTGTCCCTATCCCGGATCAAGACCCACCCCCATGCGCGTCCCCGTCCACGGCCCATGACTTGGACCCGTCCGCGGCCCCAGAGCCGGCCCGAGACCCGGCCCCGGCCCCGGCCCCGGCCCCGGCCCCGGGCCCGGGCCTGACCCCGGAGCAAGCCCAAGCCCCAGCCCAAGCCCCAGCCCGAGCCCCAGGCCTGGCCCCGGCCCCGGCCCAAGCCCCAGGCCCGGCCCGGCCCCGGAGCCAACCCAAGCCCAAGCCCAAGCCCCGGCCCTGGGCCTCGAACCCGGCCCAGGCCCCGGCTCGCACTCCGTCCAGCCCGTGGTGGTCGTCCCGTAACAACGCCCGGGCGCGCCCGCGGTCCCCACCCGGAACCCCGGCGAGGTCCCCGGGCTGCGACCCGGTCATGGCGGTGGTCCCACGGTGTCTTCGGCCAGAGCGGACGCCGCAGCTGTGAGGTGGATAGGCAGGGCGGCCGGGCCCGGGGCGGGGGCCGATACGCGGACCTGCCAGAGGTCACCGGTGCGTGACAGCTCCACCCGCGCCCCGGCCGGGGCGGCCGCCTCGGCCGCCGCCACCGCAGCGCCCGGAGGTTCGGACCGGGCCGCCGCCCGGGCACCGGCCCGGGCGGCGTCCACACACCGGATCTGCGCGGCGGCCGCCATCAACGCCCACACCAGCAGCGCTGCGAAGAGCACCAGCGCCGGAATCACCACTGCCGCCTCAGCCGTCACATATCCCCGGTCAGAACGGCGCATCGAGTGCCTTCCCGATGGTCGACTGAAGTGCCGTCGAGACCACTTCGCTCGTGACCACCTTGTACAGAACGGCCGCGAACGCACATGCCGCGATCGTGCCCATGGCGTATTCCGAAGTGGACATTCCCGCGTCGCCCGCACGGCCCCTCAGCGCCGCCCGAACACGAAACCAGATGATCCTCATGACAACCTCCCGTTGATTCAGCTTTTTGACGTGATCTCAGACAGCCGTCCCCGAAGCCGATTTCGGGCGGCCATTTCAGGTGCCGGACAGAAGATCGGAAGCCATTCCGATCACCACCGGCGCCACACCCAGCGCGAGGAAAGCGGGCAGGAAACACAAACCCACCGGTGCGGTGACGAGGACCGCCGCCCGCTGCGCCCGGGCTCCCGCCCGCCGCGCCCGGTCGGCCCGGAGCATGGAGGCGATGCGGGAGACCGGTTCGGCGGCCGGCGCCCCCGTACGGGCGGAGCGCTCCAGGCATTCGGCCAGCGCGCGGGCGCCCGGTATCTCCGCCAACCTCCCCCACGCGGCGCCCGGTTCGCCGCCGAGCCGCAGCTCCGCCCCGGCCGTCGCCAGCCGCTCGCCCACGGGGCCGCCCAGCGACTCCCCCACCACCTCGGCGGCGTCCACCGGCCCGGCTCCGGCCGCCAGGCAGGCGGCGAGCAGGTCGGCGGCGAAGGGGAGCTGGTGCTCCACCTCACCCGGGTCCACCCCGGTGGCGGGCCCGGGCCGCGCGAGCCACCACCGGACCCCGAGGGCCGCCGCGCAGCCGGCCACCACACCCGCGGGGCCGCCGATCAGCACCCAGAGCGCGGCCAGCACTCCGGCCGGACCGGCCCAGGCCGCCACCCCGCCGCGCAGCCGGGGTCCGAACAGCGGTCGCCGCATCGCCGCTTCCACCGCGAGCAGGCTCGTGAGCCGGCGCCGGGCCGCCCGCTCCCGGATCCGTGCCGCCACCGCCGATGCCGTGCACAGCGCCACCGCCGCGAAGCACAGCGCCATCCCCAGCCTGTGGATCGCGAAGCCGTCCTTCATCGCTCCCCCGCCCACACGATCCGCCGGCACCACAGCAGCCCCAGGGCCTCCAGCACCCCGCCCGCCAGCAGGCAGCCCCACCCCACCGGGGTGTGCAGGAGCACCCGCAGCGGATCGGCCCCCAGTCCGGTACCGATCAGCAGGCCGACCCCGGGCAGCAGGGCCAGCACCCCCGTCGTCGATCTGGCCCCCGCCAGCTGGGCGCGCAGCGACTCCTCCCGGTCCCGCTCCGCCCGCAACGCCCCTTCCAGCCGGTCCAGTCCGGCGGCCAGCCCCGCGCCCCCGTCGACGGAGACCCGCCAGCAGGCCGCCATCGCGGCCAGCCCTTCCGCGCCGGGCTCCCGGGCCGCCAGCCGCAGCGCCCCGGCCACGTCCCCGCCGAAGGCCGCCGCCGCCAGCACCCCGGCCTCCGCGGCTCCCGGCCCGCCGGGGCCGGACACCGTCCGGCGCATGGCCGCCGTCAGCGCCTGGCCGGGCTGGGCTCCGGCGCGCAGCTCGCCCACCACCGCGCCGCACAGCGCGGCCACTTCGGCGGCCCGCGCCGCCCGGGCCCGCGCCCGCTCCCGGGCCCGCAGCCACCGGCGCACCAGCGGCAGCGCCGCCGCCCCGGCCAGCAGCGGGATCACCGACCCGCCGAGCAACGCGAGCAGCAGCCCGGCCCCGAGGCAGGCCCACTCCCGGCGGCGCGCCGCCCGGATCCGGACGCCGATCACCAGCCGCTCCCAGCGCACCGGCCCGGCCGGTACCACCGGGCCCGCCCCGGCCAGCACCACCCTGGCCCGCCGCGACACCCTGTCGCCGCCGGCCAGTGACCAGGCGGCCGCCCCGGCGCACAGCACCCCGGCGAACACCGGCACCGGCACCACCGCCGCGGCGCTCACCGGGCACCTCCGAGGAGGGGGCGCAGCCGCTCCCAGCCCCGCTCCCGTACGAATCCCCGCGCGGCCCAGCGCAGCGCGGGCACGGTGACCACGAGCCCGGCGGGGTCCCGCTCCAGCACGTGCACCTCGGCGACCCGGCGCCGGCCGGCCCGGTCCCGTACGAGGTGGACCACCAGGGTCAGGGCGGCCGCCAACTGGCTGTGCAGGGCCGCCCGGTCGAGCCCGGCGGCCGTCCCGAGGGCCTCCAGCCGGGCCGGTACGTGGGCGGCGGCATTGGCATGAACCGTGCCACAGCCTCCCTCGTGGCCCGTATTGAGGGCGGCGAGCAGGTCCGCGACCTCGGCTCCCCGGACCTCGCCGACGACGAGACGGTCGGGCCTCATCCGCAGGGCCTGGCGGACCAGGTCGGCGAGGGTGACCAGACCGGCGCCCTCCTGATTGGCCGGCCGGGTCTCCAGGCGCACCACGTGCGGATGGTCGGGCCGCAGCTCGGCCGAGTCCTCGGCGAGCACGATCCGCTCCCCGGGGCCGACCAGTCCCAGCAGGGCGCTGAGCAGGGTGGTCTTGCCGGTGCCGGTCCCTCCGGAGATGAGGAACGACAGGCGGGCCTCCACCATGTCCCGGAGCAGCCGCTGCCCGCCGGGCGGGAGCGTCCCGGCCGTCACCAGTTCCTCGAGGGTGAACGCGCGCGGCCGCACCACCCGCAGGGAGAGGTACGCCGATCCGACGGCCACCGGAGGCAGTACGGCGTGCAGCCGGGTGCCGTCCGGCATCCGGGCGTCGACCCAGGGCCGGGCGTCGTCGAGGCGGCGCCCGGCGACGGAGGCGAGCCGCTGGGCGAGCCTGCGCACGGACTCGGGGTCGGCGAAGGTCACCCCGGTCAGCTCCAGCCCGCCACCGCGATCCACCCACACCCGGTCGGGGGCCGCCACCAGGACGTCGGTGACCTCGGGGTCGGCGAGCAGGGGTTCCAGGGGGCCCGCGCCGACCAGCTCGGAGCGCAACTCGGCGGCGACCCCCAGTACTTCCGCGTCGCCCAGCAGCCGGCCCTGTGCCCGCAGGGCCGCGGCCACCCTGGCCGGTGTGGGCTCCGCCCCGCTCTCGGCGAGCCGCTGGCGCACCGCGTCGAGCAGTACGGCGCTCATGCCGTCACCCCCTGGGCGGAGCCGAGCGCGCGCTGCCAGAAGCCGTCGCAGAAGCGGGCGAGGGCGCCCCGGCCGTGCGCTCCCGGCGGCTCGCCCTCGGCCACCCGGCCCGGGAGCCCCACCTCGACCGGAACTTCGCCGGCCAGCGGCACCCCCAGCAGCCCGGCGACGGCTTCCGCGTCGAGTCCGCCGGGGACGCGGCCCCGTACGACCACGCGGACGTCGCGGGCCACCATCCGCACTCCGGCGGCCACCCGGCCGGCCGCCGCCACCGACCGGAGCTCGCCCCGCACCACCATCAGCACCAGGTCCAGCTGCGCCAGCACCTCGGCCACGGCTTCGTCGACCCGGCGCGGCAGGTCGACCACGACGACCCCGCCCCGGCGGCGCGCGGCGGCCAGCACCGAGCGCATCGCGGCGGGCGGCACCACCACCCGGTCCCCCCGGTCCCAGCTGAGCACCCGCAGGGCGTGCAGCTCGGGCAGGGATTCCGCCAGGGCTCCGGCGCCGACCCGGCCGCGGGACGCGGCGAAGTCGGGCCAGCGCAGCCCTTCGGCGGTTTCGCCCCCGAGCAGCACGTCCATGCCGCCCCCGAGGGGGTCCGCGTCGATGAGGATGGTCCGCTCCCCGGCCCGGGCGGCCCGCAGGGCCAGGGCGCAGGCGAGGGTGGAGGCTCCGGCGCCGCCGCTGCCCCCGATGACCCCGACCGCGAGGGCGGGCCGCCCGGCTCCCTCGACGACATCGGCGATGCGGTCGACGAGCCTGCTCTCTGCGTCGGGGAGGGTCAGGACCTCCTCGGCGCCGATCTCCACCGCCAGCTGCCACACATGGGGGTCGTCCAGATCGCGGCCGACGAGGAAGACCCCACCGCGCCGGGGTGCGCCGCGCACCCGCCGTGCGGCGTCGGCACCGACCAGCACGAGCGGCGCCGACTCCCAGCCGACACCCGCGACACCCGCGGCGCCACCGCCGCTACCGGCACCGCTCCCCTCACTGCCACCACCGACTCCAGCTGCACCACCGCCACCACCGGTTCCGCTTTGCTCGGGCACCGCGTGCTGCACATGCGGCTCGGCTCCCGCCGCGGCGCACAGCCGCAGCAGGTCGTCGAGCAGCAGGGGGTCCTCGGTGATGATCAGCGGTCGTCCGCCGGCGGGCAGGGCCCCTCCGGCACCGGGATTCGGCCTGCCCCCGCCCGCCACCGCGAGATCCCGGACTTCACACGACTTCGATCCAGCCACGATCTCCGCCTCCTTCTCACCGCAAATCCAGCGCCGCGGACTTCGCGGCCGGAATCACCGTGACGGGATCGGGAAAAAGAAGTGGATCTTGATCGCAAACCGTGGACAGCCGCCCCATTGTGAATAACCCGCTCACCCCAACAGGTGAGTTCCGGAGCGCGCCGGAACGACTACGCACCGTGACGAGTTCGAGAGGTGAGGGCCTTCGCCGCGCGGGCCCCAGGAAGAGCGGGGTACCGGGGAATGAACCACTTGGGGTCGAAGGCAGGGACGCGAACCGCGTCCGGACATGCGACGACCCCCGCCGGGGGGGAGAGCGGGGGTCGTCCCCACGGTCCGACTCGGGGGGGGAGGAGCCAGACCGGGTTAGCACGGTCGCGAACGATCCGTGACTTCCATGGTGTACCCGAGAGGCTTCTCAGGCAAACCCACGCGCCGCACTTTACGCCGAATGGTGGGCGCATATGCTCGGGTCGTGGAAAATCAGCCCTTGCCGCACTCCTTGCCTCGCACCGCAGCCTTCTTCGACCTGGACAAGACGGTCATTGCGAAGTCGAGCACTCTGACGTTCAGCAAGTCCTTCTACCAGGGCGGCCTGATCAACCGAAGGGCCGTGCTGCGCACCGCCTACACCCAGTTCATCTATCTGGCCGGCGGCGCCGACCACGATCAGATGGAGCGGATGCGGGAGTACCTGTCCGCCCTCTGCAAGGGGTGGAACGTGCAGCAGGTCCGGGAGATCGTCGCCGAGACCCTTCACGACCTCATCGACCCGCTGATCTACGACGAGGCCGCGTCCCTCATCGAGGCCCACCACACGGCGGGCCGCGACGTGGTGATCGTGTCCACCTCCGGCGCCGAAGTCGTCGAGCCCATCGGGGAGATGCTGGGCGCCGACCGGGTCGTCGCCACCCGGATGGTCGTGGGCGAGGACGGCTGCTTCACCGGGGAGATCGAGTACTACGCCTACGGCCCCACGAAGGCGGAGGCCGTCCGCGAGCTCGCGGAGTCCGAGGGGTACGACCTCTCACGCTGCTACGCGTACAGCGACTCGGTCACCGACATCCCGATGCTGGAGGCGGTCGGACATCCGCACGCGGTCAATCCCGACCGGGCGCTGCGGCGGGAGGCAACGGCGCGGGAGTGGCCGGTGCTGGTCTTCAACCGGCCGGTGCGGCTGAAGCAGCGGGTACCGGGGCTGTCGATGCCCGCGCGGCCGGCACTGGTCGCCGCCGCGGCAGTGGGCGCGGCCGCGGCCACCGCCGGACTGGTCTGGTACGCGAGCCGGCGGCGCGCGCTCGCCGCTGCCGCGCTGTCCTGACCAGACGCGACCCGACCCGGCCCGGCCAGACGTGACCCCGCCTGGCCTGGCCTGACCTGACCTGACCTGACCTGACCTGACCTGCAAGGACACAGGCTGTCCGATAAGTGCGGAGATGTCCCTGAATGCAAAGAAATGCGGCCAGGGGTTTCGCTCGGCACCGAAGCGGAGTACAAAGGAGTCAACGGCCCGCGAGACCAAAGAACATCCGAGAGGATCATCTTTAAAACGCAGTAAGGCCCACGGACCGAAGCATGAACGCCGAGCACCCACGCGACGTCGACCCGTCGATTACGGGCCAGCCGCACCAGGTAACGGGCAAAGTCCCCGACCTGATGGGCAACTATCGAGGACGCTTGGTAACTGGGCGTAAGTGCCAGCGGCGACACCAGAGCGGTACGGTGTCGCCGCAACCCATTGCCCGCCGCCCCGCGTTACGGCGCCCACGGGCCAGGCCCCGGTCAGGCCGCGCCGCGCTGGAGCGCCTCGCAGACCGCCGTCGATTCGCGGACTCCGAGCTCGATCGCGCGGCCGCAGTGCGCGATCCAGGCCGACATCCCCTCCGCGGTCCCCGAGACGTAGCCCCCGAAGGCCTCCAGGTAGGCGTCCCGGCCCTGTTCCGCGTGACCGACCTCCGCCGGACAGATCGCCTTCGGGTCCAGACCGCTGTTGATCAGCACGATCCGCTCCGCCGTCCGCGCCACCAGGCCGTTGTACGAGCCGAACGGACGCAGCGCGAGCAGCTCGCCGTGCACCACCGCCGCCGTGACCAGGGCCGGTGCCGAGCCACCCGCGATGATCAGCCCGGAGAGCCCCTCCAGCCGGCCCGCCACCTCCTGCGCGTCCGGGAGGGGCAGGTCGATCAGCGGCTCGTCCACCGGTTCGCCGGCCAGGCGCGGCCGGCCGACCGTGTCACCGTCGGCCGTGGAGCCCGAGGCCACCAGGTGGAGCCGCGCCAGGACCCGTAGCGGCGACTGGCGCCAGATGCTCAGCAGCTGACCCGCCTCCGCCGTCAGGCGCAGGGCGGCTCCCACCGCGCGGGCCTCCGGCTCCGAACCGAAGTCGGACCGCCGGCGGACCTCTTCCAGCGCCCAGTCCGCCCCCGACAGGGCCGCGCTCCCGCGCGCTCCGCGCAGCGCGGCCTCCGAGGCGACCGCCCCGGAGCGGCGGCGCATGACGCGGTGGCCGTAGACCCGGTCCACGGCCTTGCGCACGGAATCCACGGACTCGGAGACGCCGGGAAGACCGGCCAGCGGGGCCAGCGGGTCGGCAGGGGCGGAAGCGGCGGAAGGAACGGCGGCGGAACCGGAGGCGCTACTCATAAGTAGGGAGCCTACGCACTGCTCCCCCCTAGCACCGACCCCTCCTTGGAGTGGTCTTCTTCACTCAGGCACACCACACAAAGCCACCAACCCACTACCCTTCGTGAACATGAAGATCGCTTTCGTGGGGAAGGGCGGCAGCGGCAAGACCACGCTGTCCTCCCTTTTCATCCGCCACCTCGCCTCCAATGAAGCCCGTGTCGTCGCGGTGGACGCCGACATCAACCAGCACCTGGGCGCGGCGCTCGGGCTCAGCGAGGACGAGGCGGCCTCGCTGCCCGCGCTGGGCGCGCACCTGCCCCTCATCAAGGACTACCTGCGGGGCTCCAACCCGCGCATCGCGTCCGCCGACACGATGATCAAGACCACTCCGCCCGGCACCGGCTCCCGGCTGCTGCGGGTCGACGAGGACAACCCCGTCTACGAAGCCTGCGCACGCACCGTGCTGCTCGACGGGGAGCCCGTGCGGCTGATGGCCACGGGGCCGTTCACCGAGTCCGACCTCGGGGTGGCCTGCTACCACTCCAAGGTCGGCGCGGTCGAGCTCTGCCTCAACCACCTCGCGGACGGCCCGGACGAGTACGTCGTCGTCGACATGACGGCCGGCTCGGACTCCTTCGCCTCCGGCATGTTCACCCGCTTCGACGTGACCTTCCTGGTGGCCGAACCGACCCGCAAGGGCATCTCCGTCTACCGCCAGTACAAGGAGTACGCGCGGGACTTCGGGATCACCCTCAAGGTCGTCGGCAACAAGGTGCAGGGCCCGGAGGACATCGAGTTCCTCCAGGACGAGGCCGGTGAGGACCTGCTGGTCACCGTCGGGCAGTCGGACTGGGTCCGGGCGATGGAGAAGGGCCGCCCGGCCGCCTTCGAACTGCTGGAGGCCACCAACCGGCTGGCCCTCCAGGCGCTGCAGGACGCGGCGGACGACTCCTACGCGCACCGCGACTGGGTGCGGTACACGGAGCAGATGGTCCACTTCCACCTGCGCAACGCGGAGAGCTGGGGCAACGCGAAGACCGGGGTCGACCTGGCGGAGCAGGTCGACCCCGGTTTCGTCCTACGGGAACTGCTCACTCCTCGTTCTGGCTCGCTCCAGCCGGCTCCGCAGCCGGCTTGACCCCGGCGGGGGCGGCCGGCTTGGCCGGCGGCCCCGCCGTCAGGAACTTGTTCCAGCCCTCCTTCGGCGCCTCGCCGACGTCGAGGGTGCGCATCCACTCAAGGGTCTTGGGGTCCTGGGCGTCCAGCCAGTCCGCCAGCTCGCGGAAGGGCACGCAGCGGACCTCCTTCTGGGTGCACATGGTCTTGATGGAGTCCTCGACGGCGTGCATGTAGGTGCCGCCGTTCCAGGACTCGAAGTGGTTGCCGATGATCAGCGGCGCGCGGTTGCCCTGGTAGGTCCGCTCGAAGGCCTTGACCAGGCCGTCGCGCATCTGCTCACCCCAGTACGCGTGCTGCGAGGGGTCGCCCTGCGTGGTCGTGCCGGACTGGTTGACCAGGTAGTTGTAGTCCATGCTGAGCGTCTCGAAGGCGCGGCCCGGCATGGGCACCAGCTGCAGCGGGATGTCCCAGAGGCCGTCCGTCTTCTTCGGCCAGATCTGCTTGCTGATGCCGCTGGAGTCGTAGCGGAAGCCGCCCATCTCCTTCGCCGCCAGCATGAAGTTCTTCTGGCCTTCGAGGCAGGGGGTGCGGGCCCCGATCATCTCCTTCTCGTAGTCGAAGGGGAGCGCCTCCATGTCCTTGAGGGCGGGCGAGTTCGTCTTCCAGTTCTTGACGAACGACTTCGCCTGGTTGATCTCGCTCTTCCACTCCTCCACGGACCAGGTGCCGACGCCGCCCTCGGGTCCGCAGAAGTGGCCGTTGAAGTGGGTGCCGATCTCATTGCCCTCCAGCCAGGCCCCGCGCACCTGGGTGGCGGTGTCCTTGATGCCCTGGGGGTCACCGAAGCCGATGTCGGAGCGGCCCGAGGAGTGCTGGGGCGCGGTGTAGAGGGACCGCTTCTCCTCCGGGAGCATGTACACGCCGCTGAGGAAGTACGTCATGCGGGCGTTGTACTTCTTGCCGACCTCACGGAAATGCGAGAAGAGCTTCTGACTGTCCTCTCCCGCCCCGTCCCATGAATAGACGACGAACTGCGGCGGCTTTTCGCCGGGCTTCAGCTTCTCCGCCCGCCGTACGTTCGGCTGCAGGCCGGTGTACGAGGTCGAGCCGTCGCCGATGAGCCGCTTTACGCTGCCCGGGGCCGGTCCCTCCGGGGCCGCGGCGCCCTTCTTGGCCGCCTGACCTCCCGGTGACGGCTGCCGGGCGGGCTCCGAGGCACTGCACCCGGCCACTCCCATGACCAGCGCCGTGGCGACCAGACCGCCGGCGATCTTCTTCGTGGCGGTCTTCTTCGTGGCGGTCTTCTTCGTGATGGCAGTCATCCGCCCACCTCTTCCCTCGCAGTTCCATCGCAGGACTTCCGCGCCGCAACGTCCCACGAGGTCCGTTTTTAGGAAGGTGTGACAAGCCGTACTAAATGCTTAATCACTCTTGAGCGCTAATTCCTAGGCCGTTTGACCCCATCTTCTACCGCAGACCTTTACTCTCCATTACCGTTCATTTACCGAGTGTTGAGACTCCCGCCACTTCACCCCTCCCCCGAGGAGACGGGACCTATGACAGCCACCCCCGCACCCACCTCCCCTCCCTCCACCGACGACCGCTCCATCGCCAAAGACCTCTCGGCCTCCATGGCCGTCTTCCTGATCGCCCTGCCGCTGTCCCTCGGCATCGCCCTGGCCACGGGCGCCCCCCTCCAGGCGGGGCTCGTCGCCGCGGCGGCCGGCGGGATCGTGGCCGGACGGCTCGGTGGGGTTCCGCTCCAGGTGAGCGGCCCCGCGACCGGACTCACGGTCGTCACCGCCGACTTGATCCAGCACTACGGGTGGCGCACCACCTGTGCCATCACCGTGCTCGCCGGCTGCTGCCAGCTCGGCCTCGCCGCGCTGCGGACCGCCCGGTCCGCGCTGGTGGTGAGCCCGGCCATCGTCCACGGCATGCTCGCCGGAGTCGGCGTGACGATCGCGCTGGCCCAGCTGCACATCGTGCTCGGCGGCACTCCGCAGAGCTCCGCCCTGGCCAATGTCCGCGGACTGCCCGACCAGTTGGCCGCACTGCACCCCGCCGCACTGGGGGTCAGCGTGCTCACGCTGGCGGTCCTGCTCTGCTGGCCGCGGCTGCCGGGACGAACGGGCCGGACCCTGCGCAAGGTGCCGGCCGCGCTGGCCGCCGTTGCCGTGGCCACGGCCGTCGCCGCCCTCACCGGACTCACGCTGCCCCGCGTGGACCTGCCCTCCTGGCGCAGCCACGCACTGCCCGAACTGCCCGAGGGCCCGGTGCTCGGCATCATCGCCGCCGTCCTGACCGTCACCCTGGTCGGCAGCGTGGAATCCCTGCTCTCGGCCGTCGCCACCGACAAGCTGATCGCCTCCGGGCGCGGCACGGGCGAACGCCCCGCGCGGGCCGACCTCAACCGCGAACTGCGCGGCCAGGGCGCGGCGAACATCGTCTCCGGGGCCCTGGGCGGGCTGCCCGTCGCGGGCGGCGCCGTCCGCAGCATGGCGAACGTCAAGTCCGGTGCCGTCAGCCGCCGGTCGACCATGCTGCACGGACTGTGGGTGCTGCTCGCCGCCGGGCTGCTCGTCCCCGCCCTCGACCTGATCCCGCTGGCCGCGCTGGCCGCGCTGGTGATGGCGGTGGGCGTACAGATGGTGAGCGCCACGCACCTGCGCACGGTCACCCGGCACCGCGAGATCCTGGTCTACGCGACGACCATCGCGGCCGTGGTGCTCGGCGGGGTCCTGGAGGGCGTCGCCATCGGCATCGCGGTGGCCGTCGCCGTGGCCCTGCACCGGCTCGCCCGGACCCGGATCACCATCGAGCAGCTCGACAGCGGGGTCCACCGGGTGTGGGCGCGCGGGCAGTTGACCTTCCTCGCGGTCCCGCGGCTGAGCCGGGCCCTGAACCAGATCCCGCACGACGGGCACGCGGTCATCGAGCTCGACGGCTCGTTCATCGACCACGCCGCCTACGAGACGCTCCAGGACTGGCAGGACTCCCATCTGGCCCACGGGGGCTCGCTGGAGGTCACGGGCCGGTCGGGGGCCAGGATCGCCGAAGCCGAGCAGGCCCAGCGGGCCGAGCTCGCGCAGCGGGAGCAGCGGGGTGCGCAGCGCGGGGACCACCAGTGCTGCCGGCCCTGGACGCCGTGGCAGAACCACTGCGACCACCGGGCCACTGGTGCCCGTACGGCCACCGCGCCCGCCGCCGAGCCCGCCACCGCCACCACCCCGGCGCAGTCCTCGGCCACCGCCAAGATCGCGGCCCCGGCCACGCCCCGCCGGCGCGGCGCCGGGCAACTGGCCAGCGGGATCAGCGCCTTCCAGCGGGACACCGCGCCGCACGTCCGCGACGAGCTGGCCCGGCTGGCCCGTGAGGGGCAGCGCCCCTCGCAGCTCTTCCTCACCTGCGCGGACTCCCGCCTGGTGACCAGCATGATCACGGCCAGCGGACCCGGGGACCTGTTCACCGTCCGCAACGTGGGCAACCTCGTCCCGCTCCCCGGCGCCGAGTCCACGGACGATTCGGTCGCGGCGGCCATCGAGTACGCCGTGGACGTGCTCCAGGTCGACAGCATCACGGTGTGCGGGCACTCGGGGTGCGGGGCCATGCAGGCCCTGCTCAACTCCTCGCCCGGGGCGCCCATGACCCCGCTGCGGCGGTGGCTGCGGCACGGACTGCCGAGCCTGGAGCGGATGGCCAGCCGCCATCACGCCTGGGCCCGGATCTCCGGCCGGCTGCCGGCGGACGCCGTGGAGCAGCTGTGCCTGACCAATGTGGTGCAGCAGCTGGAGCACCTGCGGGCCCACGAATCGGTGGCCCGGCGGCTCGCCGAGGGCACGCTGGAACTGCACGGGATGTACTTCCACGTCGGCGAGGCGCAGGCCTACCTGCTGTCGGAGGGGGAGGACTTCTTCGACTGCCGGGTGTTCGACACCGTCGGCGCTGGTGCGCTGCGCGGCTGAACGGGTAGTGCCGGACCGGGCGGGAGCACGCGAACCGATACGCTCCCGTATCCGTGCCACTCAGTGGCCCCTTCCCCTGCCCTGCAGCGGGAAGGGGCCACTCGCGCGTGGGCCCAGCCGAGTAATAGGTCTACACCAATTTCCGGCAACCCCTTGTCACCTGGGCCATTGACTGATGAGGTATGCCGGGGACACAACGGACACCCTGGGAAAGGGACATGTCGTGAGCAACGAGAGCCTGGCCAATCTGCTCAAGGAGGAGCGGCGGTTCGCACCGCCCGCCGATCTGGCCGCCGCCGCCAATGTGACTGAGGCCGCGTACGCACAGGCCGACGCGGACCGGCTGGGTTTCTGGGCCGAGCAGGCGCGGCGGCTGAGCTGGGACACCGAGCCGACGGAGACGCTCGACTGGACCAACCCGCCCTTCGCGAAGTGGTTCGCGGACGGCAAGCTGAACGTCGCGTACAACTGCGTGGACCGTCACGTCGAAGCCGGCAACGGCGACCGCGTGGCCATCCACTTCGAGGGTGAGCCCGGCGACAGCCGCTCCCTCACCTACGCCGAGCTCAAGGACGAGGTCTCCAAGGCCGCGAACGCCCTGACCGAGCTGGGCGTACAGGCCGGCGACCGCGTCGCCGTCTACCTGCCGATGATCCCCGAGGCGGTCGTCGCGATGCTCGCGTGCGCCCGCGTCGGCGCCGCGCACTCCGTCGTCTTCGGCGGTTTCTCCGCCGACGCCGTCGCCTCCCGCATCCAGGACGCCGACGCCAAGCTGGTCATCACCGCCGACGGCGGCTACCGCCGCGGCAAGCCCTCGGCCCTGAAGCCCGCCATCGACGAGGCCGTCGCCAGGTGCCCGCAGGTCGAGCACGTCCTCGTGGTGCGCCGCACCGGCCAGGACACCGCCTTCACCGAGGGCCGCGACGTCTGGTGGCACGAGATCGTCGAGCGGCAGAGCGCCGAGCACGCGCCACAGGCCTTCGACGCCGAGCACCCGCTCTTCATCCTCTACACCTCGGGGACCACGGGTAAGCCCAAGGGCATCCTGCACACCTCCGGCGGCTACCTCACGCAGGCCTCGTACACCCACCACGCGGTGTTCGACCTGAAGCCGGAGAGCGACGTCTACTGGTGCACCGCCGACATCGGCTGGGTGACCGGGCACTCCTACATCGTCTACGGGCCGCTCGCCAACGGCGCCACCCAGGTGATGTACGAGGGCACGCCGGACACCCCGCACCAGGGCCGGTTCTGGGAGGTCGTGCAGAAGTACGGCGTCACCATCCTCTACACCGCGCCCACGGCGATCCGCACGTTCATGAAGTGGGGCGACGACATCCCCGCGAAGTTCGACCTGTCGAGCCTGCGCGTCCTGGGCTCGGTCGGCGAGCCGATCAACCCCGAGGCCTGGATCTGGTACCGCAAGCACATCGGCGGCGACCGCTGCCCGATCGTGGACACGTGGTGGCAGACCGAGACCGGCGCGATGATGATCTCCCCGCTGCCCGGTGTCACCGAGACCAAGCCCGGTTCGGCGCAGCGCGCGCTGCCCGGAATCTCCGCCACCGTCGTGGACGACGAGGCGAACGAGGTTCCGAACGGCGGTGGCGGCTACCTGGTCCTCACCGAGCCGTGGCCGTCGATGCTCCGCACCATCTGGGGCGACGACCAGCGGTTCATCGACACCTACTGGTCGCGTTTCCCGGGCAAGTACTTCGCGGGCGACGGCGCCAAGAAGGACGACGACGGCGACATCTGGCTGCTCGGCCGGGTGGACGACGTGATGCTGGTCTCCGGTCACAACATCTCGACCACCGAGGTCGAGTCGGCGCTCGTCTCGCACCCCTCGGTCGCCGAGGCGGCGGTCGTCGGCGCGAACGACGAGACCACCGGCCAGGCCATCGTGGCCTTCGTCATCCTGCGCGGCAGCGCCTCGGAGACGGACACCCTGGTCGCGGAACTGCGCAACCACGTGGGCGCCACGCTCGGCCCGATCGCGAAGCCAAAGCGGATCCTGCCCGTGCAGGAGCTGCCGAAGACCCGCTCGGGCAAGATCATGCGCCGGCTGCTGCGCGACGTGGCCGAGAACCGCGCGGTCGGCGACGTCACCACGCTCGCGGACTCCTCGGTCATGGACCTGATCCAGAGCAAGCTGCCGGCCGCCGGCAGCGAGGACTGAGGTCCGGCACCACCCGCACTACCTGCACCACCCGCACCCCCGCAGCACCCGCAGCACCCGCAGCACCCGCAGCACCCGCAGCACCCAGTGGAACAACACCGTGGAAGGGGCATCCCGCGCGCGACGCGCCGGATGTCCCTTTCGCACATAAAGTGACGATCACCGGATACGCCCACGCGTGCACCCTGTAAAGTATTAGACGGTTAAAGAATTACTCCACAGGGTGCGCCGGGAAGTCTGGTCGGCAACGTGCTTCGCCATGCCGTCCAACCCACCCCGGAGGTGCCACCCGTGGCCGCGCCCACCCCCACCGACAACCAGAGCCGCAAGCTCCTCGGCCGCCTGTCGCTGCCCGAGCGCCGCTTCGTGGCCGACGCCCTGCGCGCCGAAACGGTCGGCGGAGTCCTCCTCCTCGTGGCCGCGATCGCCGCACTCATCTGGGCGAACGTGCCCGCCGTCTCGGCGAGCTACGACAGCGTCCGCTCCTTCCACATAGGCCCCGGCGCGCTCGGCCTGGACCTCTCCCTCCAGCACTGGGCCGCCGACGGCCTGCTCGCCGTCTTCTTCTTCGTCGCCGGCATCGAGCTCAAGCGCGAACTCGTCGCGGGCGACCTGCGCGACGCCACGGCGGCCGCGCTGCCCGTCATCGCCGCCATCTGCGGCATGGCCGTGCCCGCGCTGGTCTACGTACTGATCAACGTGCTCGGCAACGGCTCGACCGACGGCTGGGCGGTCCCGACCGCCACCGACATCGCCTTCGCGCTCGCCGTCCTCGCCGTCATCGGCACCTCGCTGCCGTCCGCCCTGCGCGCGTTCCTGCTGACCCTGGCCGTCGTCGACGACCTGTTCGCCATCATGATCATCGCGGTGTTCTTCACCAGCGAGATCAATTTCCTGGCACTGGGCGGCGCCGTCGCGGGCCTGCTCCTCTTCTGGTTCCTGCTGCGCGCCGACGTCCGCGGCTGGTACGTCTACGTCCCGCTCGCCCTGGTGATCTGGGGCCTGATGTACAACAGCGGGGTCCACTCCACCATCGCCGGTGTCGCCATGGGCCTGATGCTGCGCTGCCACCGCAAGGAGGGCGAGGCCCACTCCCCCGGCGAACACATCGAGCACATGGTGCGGCCCGTCTCGGCCGGCCTCGCCGTCCCCCTCTTCGCCCTGCTCTCGGCCGGCGTCTCCCTCTCCGACGAGTCCATCGGCCAGGTCTTCACCCGGCCCGAGACCCTCGGGGTGGTGCTCGGCCTCGTCGTCGGCAAGACGCTCGGCATCTTCGGCGGTACCTGGCTCGCCGCCCGCTTCACCAAGGCCGAACTCAACGACGACCTGGCCTGGCCGGACGTCTTCGCCGTCGCCTCGCTCGCCGGAATCGGCTTCACCGTCTCGCTCCTGATCGGCGAACTGGCCTTCACCGACGACCCCGTCCTCACGGACGAGGTCAAGGCCGCCGTCCTGATCGGCTCGCTCATCGCCGCGATCTTCGCGGGCGTCCTCCTCAAGATGCGCAACCGCAAGTACAGGGCCCTCACCGAGGACGAGGAGCGCGACGAGGACCTCGACGGCATCCCCGACATCTACGAGCAGGACAAGCCGGACTACCACCTGCGGATGGCGAAGATCTACGAGGCCAAGGCCGCGGAGCACCTGCGCAGGGCCGAAGCGGCGGCCGCCGCCGCGGGCGAAGCACCGGGCGGGTCCAGCGCCGACGGCGGCCGTCCGGCATGATCTGACTGACGACAGGACAGCCGTCGCCTGATGGACGACAGAGGGAGAGAGCGATGAGCGCAGTGGACCAAGGGGCCCCAGGAGCCGAGCGCACACTCGGCCAGCTGGTCGCCTCGGCCACCGCCGAGATGTCCGCCCTGGTGCACGACGAGATCGCCCTCGCCAAGGTGGAGATCAAGCAGGACGTCAAGCGCGCGGGGATCGGCAGCGGGGCCGCCATCGCCGCGGGCGTGCTCATCCTCTTCTCCCTGCCGGTGCTGAGCATCGCCGCGGCGTACGGGATCCACAACCTCGGGCTCGGGCTGGCCTGGTCGTTCCTGATCGTCGGGGGCGCGTTCTGGCTGCTCGCGGGACTGGTCGGACTGCTCGCCGTGGTGAAGTTCAAGAAGGTCAAGCCGCCGACGAAGACCATCGCCTCGGTCAAGCAGACCGCGGCCCTCGTCGGCACCGTCAAGCCGCACGCGCGGTCGGTCAGTGACAACGCCGTGGGTGTGGCACGCTCGACCTCATGACAGCCCCCTCGCCGGATTCCGGCACGTCCGGTACTCCCGGCACTCCCGGCACTCCCGGTACGCCCCCCACCGCCGCCACGGCGGCACGGATCGACATCCCCGGCGGGCGGGAAGTGACCCACCGGGACGTCGCGGCCAACGGGGCCCGGTTCCACGTCGCCGAGCTGGGCGACGGACCGCTCGTGCTGCTCCTGCACGGGTTCCCGCAGTTCTGGTGGACGTGGCGGCACCAGCTGACCGCGCTCGCCGACGCCGGCTACCGGGCGGTCGCGATGGACCTGCGCGGGGTGGGCGGCAGCGACCGCACCCCGCGCGGCTACGACCCGGCGAACCTGGCGCTCGACATCACCGGGGTCGTACGGTCCCTCGGCGAGCCCGACGCCGCCCTCGTGGGGCACGACCTGGGCGGCTACCTCGCCTGGACGGCGGCGGTGATGCGGCCCAAGCTGGTGCGCCGGCTGGTGGTGTCCTCGATGCCGCACCCGCGCCGCTGGCGCTCGGCGATGCTGTCCGACTTCGGGCAGACCCGTGCCAGTTCGCACATCTGGGGCTTCCAGCGGCCGTTCGTTCCCGAGCGGCAGCTCGTGGCCGACGGCGGGGCGCTCGTCGGCCAACTGATCCGGGACTGGTCGGGCCCCCGGCTCCCCGAAGAGGACGACGTCGCGGTGTACCAGCGCGCGATGTGCATCCCGTCCACCGCGCACTGCTCGGTGGAGCCGTACCGCTGGATGATGCGCTCCATGGCCCGGCCCGACGGTCTGCAGTTCAACCGGCGCATGAAGCGGCCGGTGCGGGTGCCCACGCTGCACCTGCACGGCTCGCTCGATCCGGTGATGCGGACGCGGAGTGCGGCGGGGTCCGGGGAGTACGTCGAAGCCCCGTACCGCTGGAGGCTGTTCGACGGACTCGGCCACTTCCCGCACGAGGAGGACCCGGTGGCGTTCTCGACCGAGCTGGTCAACTGGCTCAAGGATCCCGAGCCGGACCGCTGAGCCGAGCGGCCGCCGAACGGCCCCGCCAATCGGCTTCACCGAACGACCCAGTCGAACGACTTATATGACAAGCATTCAATTGCCCGGCGCATAGGCCAATTGGCCGCCCCCAACGCGATTACCGACCTTGGGCCCCGGGCACAGCTCGAAGTATGGGCTGGACGCACGACTACGGTGACACCGCACACGAACGCCGCTCGACGGTCACGCCGGGCACGCACAGGGGGCAGGGCCGCGAAGGCTACGACGACCCCCGACTAGGGATTCCGCGCATCCTGCGCAGGCGGGCCCGCTGGGTCTCGGCCCGGCTGAGGCACCAGCGCACGTAAGCGCACCCCCGAAGGGCCGCGGAGGGCCCGCGGGGCCGGCGGAGGGCTCCGTGGCCCTCCGTAGGGCCCCGTAGGGCTTCTAGAGGGCGCAACCCTGGGTGTCGACCCGCCGGTCGGCCGTCTGCCCGATCCGGATGTCCTCGCGGATCTCGTCCGCCGTCAGGGCGTAACCGGTGTTGGGGTCGTCGAGGGACTTCGCGAAGACGACCCCGTACACCCTGCCCTCGGGCGTCAGCAGCGGGCCGCCGGAGTTGCCCTGACGGACCGTCGCGAACAGGGAGTAGACGTCCCTCCGCACGGTTCCCCGGTGGTAGATGTCCGGACCGTTGGCGTTGATCCGGCCGCGGACGCGGGCCGAGCGGATGTCGTACGCACCGTTCTCCGGGAAGCCGGCGACGATCGCGTCGCTCCCGCTCGCCGCGTCCTTGTCGGTGAACTGCAGCGCGGGCGCCTTCAGCTTGGGCACGTCCAGGACGGCGATGTCGCGCGCCCAGTCGTAGAGCACGACCTTGCCGTCGTACAGCTTGCCCTCGCCGCCGACCTGCACGGTCGGCTCGCCGACCCCGCCGACCACGTGCGCGTTGGTCATCACCTTGCCCGGCGCGAAGACGAAGCCGGTGCCCTCCAGCACCTTGCTGCACGAGGGAGCCGTGCCGACGACCTTCACGATCGAGCGCTTGGCGTCCTCGGCCACGGGGCTGTGCGCCAGCGCCGGGTCGGGGGCCTTGACCTCGGTGATCGGCTCGTTGGAGAACGGGCTGAAGACCTGCGGGAAGCCGTTGCGGGCGAGGGTGGAGCTGAAGTCCGAGAACCAGGTGTTCGCCTGCGCCGGGAGCACCCGCGAGACGCCGAGGAGCACCTTGGAGTTGCGGACTTCCTTGCCCAGGGTGGGAAGTGACGTGCCGGCGAGCGCGGATCCGATCAGCCAGGCCACCAGCAGCATCGCGACCACGTTCACCAGGGCGCCGCCCGTCGCGTCGAGCGCGCGGGCCGGGGACCAGGTGATGTGGCGCCGGAGCTTGTTGCCCAGGTGGGTGGTCAGCGCCTGGCCGATCGAGGCACAGATGATGATCACGACCACGGCGATCACCACGACCGTGGTGGACACCTGGGTGCCGTTGTCGGTGACCCGGTCCCAGATCAAGGGCAGCAGGGACACGGCGACGAGACCACCGCCGAGGAAGCCGATCACCGACAGGATGCCGACGACGAACCCCTGGCGGTAGCCGACGACCGCGAACCATACGGCGGCGAGCAGCAACAGGATGTCCAGCACGTTCACATGGGCCACCGTCTCATGCGCGCCAGTCGAGGGGGACTTCCCGCGACCGGTCCCAGGGGCGCTCCCAGCCGGCGAAGTGGAGGATCCGGTCGATCACCCCGGCCGTGAAACCCCAGACCAGAGCGGACTCCACGGTGAAGGCCGGGCCGTGGTAGCCGCGGGGATGCACGGCCGTGACCCGGTGCGCCGGGTCCGTGAGATCGGCCACGGGCACCGTGAAGACGCGGGCGGTCTCGGCCGGGTCGACGGCACCGACCGGGCTGGGGGTGCGCCACCAGCCGAGCACCGGGGTCACGACGAAGCCGCTGACCGGGATGTAGAGCCGGGGCAGCACCCCGAAGAGCTGGACCCCGGCCGGATCCAGACCGGTCTCCTCCTGCGCCTCGCGCAGGGCGGCGCGCAGCGGACCGGTGGTGTGCGGGTCGCCGTCCCCGGGATCGAGGGCGCCGCCGGGGAAGGAGGGCTGGCCGGGGTGCGAGCGCAGGGTGCCGGCCCGCTCCATGAGCAGCAGCTCGGGGCCCCGGGGGCCTTCGCCGAAGAGGATCAGCACGGCGGACTGGCGGCCGCCGCCGTCCTCGGGCGGCAGGAACCGGCTGAGCTGCTGCGGCCGGACCGTCCGCGCCGCCTCGACGACGGGGTCGAGCCAGCCGGGCAGACCGTGGGCGCTCAGGGCCGTACTGCCACCGCCCCGGCCGCCGTCGCCTTGCCCGTCGTACGGGGGCTCGTACGGGGCCTCGTACGGGCCCTCGTACGCGGTGGCCGCGCGCGGCACGGCGGGCTCCGCCCGGTGGTTCTGCGTGGCCCCGGTCATGGGCACCCCTGTCCGTTGTTCCCCACACCCCGGCCAACGCGGCGCGGGTGGCGATTCGTTCCTTACCGGTGCGGCTCCGCTGCCGGGGCTCACATGCCGGCGGGGCCGGGTCTGGCCGGCAGCCCCGGGTAGTCCGGCGGCGGGCTCAGGCGCTGCCCGGGCTGGCCGCCCTTCTCGTACTTCAGCAGCTTCGCCGCCTTCTCCGGGTCGGTCTCGCCCTCCCCGTAGGCCGGGCAGAGCGGGGCGATCGGGCAGGCGCCGCAGGCGGGCTTGCGCGAATGGCAGATCCGGCGGCCGTGGAAGACGACGCGGTGCGAGAGCATCGTCCACTCGCTCTTCGGGAAGATCGCGCAGATCTCCGCCTCGACCTTCTCCGGGTCCTCCTGCTCGGTCCACTTCCAGCGCCGCACCAGCCGCCCGAAGTGGGTGTCGACCGTGATCCCGGGGACTCCGAACGCATTGCCGAGGACGACGTTCGCCGTCTTGCGGCCGACCCCGGGGAGCGTCACCAGGTCCTCGATGCGGCCGGGGACCTCACCGCCGAAGTTGTCGCGCAGCGCCTGCGAGAGGCCGAGGAGGGACTTGGCCTTGGCCCGGAAGAACCCGGTCGGCCGGATGATCTCCTCCAGCGCCTCCGGGACCGCCTGGGCCATGTCCTCGGGGGTCGGGTAGGCGGCGAAGAGGGCCGGGGTCGTCTGGTTCACGCGCAGGTCGGTGGTCTGCGCGGACAGGACGGTGGCGACCAGCAGCTCGAAGGGGTTGCGGAAGTCGAGCTCCGGGTGGGCGTAGGGGTAGACCTCCGCGAGTTCGCGGTTGATCCTGCGCGCCCGCCGCACCATCGCCAGGTGGCTCTCGGGCTTCGCCCCGGCCTTCTTGACCTTGCTCTCTGCCATCCCCGAAGGCTACGCCGCGCAGCCCGTCGGCCGTGGGCGGACGTGACCTCCGCCCGGCCGGGGTTTCTTGGCCGAAGCTTTGCCCTGGAGTGGGGGCGACTGCTCCGGAGGGGCCCCCGCCAAGGTGTGTTCGCCCACGGCTGAATTCGGTGTCTCCGTCACTCCCCCGGACCCCTTGGCCTGTGCTCCCACCGGCCTGTTGGACACCGGGCAGGTCCGGGGCCCACCGGCAACACCCACCCAGGACCTCAGGTAACACCATCCCGATCGGCCTCTCGCCGCACAGCACACCCGTACGTCCGGCATCCTTGTGATGAACGTGATTGATCGCACTGTTTGAGCCGTCCGGCAAAATGGGGGAGCGATCCCCCGGCTGGTCGACATAGGAGAGAGACTCGTGGACGACGTACTGCGGCGTGCCCCGCTCTTCGCGGCGCTCGACGACGAGCAGGCCGCGGAGCTCCGCGCCTCCATGGGCGAGGTGACCCTCGCACGTGGTGACGCCCTGTTCCACGAGGGCGACCCCGGTGACCGGCTGTACGTCGTCACCGAGGGCAAGGTGAAGCTGCACCGCACCTCCCCCGACGGCCGCGAGAACATGCTGGCCGTCCTCGGCCCCGGAGAGCTGATCGGCGAGCTGTCGCTGTTCGACCCGGGCCCGCGCACAGCCACCGCCACCGCGCTGACCGAGGTCAAGCTGCTCGGTCTGGGTCACGGCGACCTCCAGCCCTGGCTGAACGCCCGGCCCGAGGTGGCGACCGCGCTGCTGCGCGCCGTCGCGCGGCGCCTGCGCAAGACCAACGACCAGATGTCCGACCTGGTCTTCTCGGACGTTCCGGGCCGTGTGGCCCGCGCGCTCCTCGACCTGTCGCGCCGCTTCGGCGTGCAGTCGGAGGAGGGCATCCACGTCGTGCACGACCTCACGCAGGAGGAGCTGGCCCAGCTCGTCGGCGCGTCGCGCGAGACCGTGAACAAGGCCCTGGCCGACTTCGCGGGCCGTGGATGGCTCCGCCTGGAGGCCCGCGCGGTCATCCTGCTGGATGTGGAGCGGCTGGCGAAGCGGTCGCGCTGACGCCCGCGGTCACTGGCTTAAGGGGTCCTGCCCGGTCGGGCGGGGCCCCTTTGCCTGTCTGGAATCAGCCCCGGCCGGGGCTGATTCCAGACAGCTCTCGGGCACAGTGGACCCATGGAGCACAAAGGCCTCGACGCATACGGGTACTTCGAGCGCGAGGGGTCCCTCGGGCAGGTGCGGGCCGCCTTCGTGCCGGTCGTCGCCGCCGCGCGCGAGCGGATCGCGGAGGCCTACGGGCCACGGCTGCACAGCGCCTACCTGTACGGGTCCGTGCCGCGCGGGACGGCCCGGCCCGGCCGGTCCGACCTCGACCTGCTGATCGCCCTGCACCACGAGCCCTCCGACGAGGACCGCGACACCACCGAGGTGCTCGCGCGCGCTCTCGACGAGGAGTTCGACGCGATCGACGGGGTCGGCGTCCTGCTGTACGGCAAGGACCGGCTGCTGAGCGAGCAGGAACGTTACGACCTGGGCTGGTTCCTCGCCTGCCTGTGCACCCCGCTGCTCGGCGCCGATCTGGCCGAGCACCTGCCCCGCTACCGCCCGGACGGCCTGCTCGCCCGCGAGACCAACGGCGACCTCGCCGAGCTGCTGCCCCGGGTGCGGGACAGGATCCGGGCGGCGGCCACCCCGGACGAGTACCGCAAGCTGTGCCGGGGGGTCTCCAGGCACCTGGTGCGGACCGGGTTCACGCTCGTCATGCCCCGCTGGGGCGGCTGGACCAGCGACCTCGCCGAATCCGCGGAGGTCTTCGCGCGGTACTACCCCGAGCGCGCCGACCAGATGCGGGCCGCGGCCGCCGCCGCGCTGGACCCGGTCGCGGACCCGGCCGTCCTGCGGGCCTACACGGAGGACCTCGGACCGTGGCTCGCGGAGGAGTACACGGCCCGGCACGGGAGGAAGACGCCCCGCCCGGAGGACTAGACGGCCCCTCCAGCCCCTCCGACCCCGCTCACCCCTCTGGCCCCACTCACCCCTTTGGCCCTTCCCGCCCCGGCAACCCCGCTCAGTCGGACCTGCCCGGGATCAGGCCGTGGTCCCGCAGGTACTCCAGCTGCGCGCGTACGGACCATTCGGCGGCCGGCCACAGCGAGCGGTCCACGTCCGCGTAGACGTGGGCGACGACCGCCTCGGGGGTGCTCAGTCCGTTCTCGACCGCCGTCTCGACCTGTGCCAGGCGGTGGGCCCGGTGGGCGAGGTAGAACTCGACCGCGCCCTGCGCGTCGTCCAGCACCGGCCCGTGGCCCGGGAGCACCGTGCGGACCCCGTCGTCCACCGTCAGCGAGCGCAGCCGGCGCAGGGAGTCCAGGTAGTCCCCCAGGCGCCCGTCGGGGTGCGCGACGACCGTGGTGCCGCGCCCCAGGATCGTGTCGCCGGTCAGGATCGCGCCGTCGGCCGGCAGGTGGAAGCAGAGCGAGTCCGAGGTGTGGCCGGGCGTCGGGACCACCCGCAGCTCCAGGCCGCCGGTGCGGATGACCTCCCCCGGGGCCAGGCCCTCGTCGCCGAGGCGCAGGGCCGGGTCGAGTGCGCGGACGTTCGTACGGGTCAGCTCGGCGAAGCGGGCCGCGCCCTCCGCGTGGTCGGGGTGGCCGTGCGTGAGCAGGGTGAGCCCGACCCGCTTGCCGGCCTCCTCGGCGGCCTTGATGACCGCCCGCAGGTGTACGTCGTCCAGCGGGCCCGGGTCGATGACGACGGCCAGGTCCGAGCCGGGCTCGGAGACGAGCCAGGTGTTGGTGCCGTCGAGGGTCATCGCGGAGGCGTTCGGGGCCAGGATGTTCACCGCTCGGGCGGTGGCGGGCCCGGAGACGACCATTCCGCGGGGCTGGCCGGGCAGGGCGGCGGCATCGGTCATGCGGGGGCTCCTCCGGGGCTCGCGACGCGGACGCGCTTGGTGAACTCCTCGTGGCCCGGCCAGCTCAGCACGAGCTCGCCGTCCGTCAGGGTGGCCCGGGCGAGGACCGGCGTCAGGTCCTGCGCGGCGGCCGCGGCGAGGGCGTCGGCCGGACTCGCGTACGGCTCCAGGGAGCGCAGGGTCGTGATGGTGGGCGGCATCATCAGCAGCTCGCCCTTGTCGTACCCGGCGGCGGCGTCGGCGGGACGGATCCACACCGTGCGGTCGGCCTCGGTGGAGGCGTTGCGGGTGCGCTGGCCCTCGGGGAGGGCCGCGACGAAGAACCAGGTGTCGTACCGGCGCGGCTCGAACTCCGGTGTGATCCAGCGGGCCCACGCCCCGAGCAGGTCGGAGCGCAGGACGAGGCCCCGGCGGTCGAGGAACTCGGCGAAGGACAGCTCACGGGCGACCAGGGCCGCGCGGGCTGCCTCCCAGTCCTCGCCGGTGGTGTCGCCGACGACGGTGTCCGCGGACTCGCCGGCGAGCAGCACCCCGGCCTCCTCGAAGGTCTCCCGGACGGCTCCGCAGACGATCGCCTGGGCGGTGGCCGGGTCGGTTCCCATCCGCTCGGCCCACTCGGCGCGGCTCGGGCCGGCCCAGCCGATGAGGTGGTCCTCGTCACGGGGGTCCACGCCGCCGCCGGGGTACGCGTACGCGCCTCCGGCGAAGGCCATCTCGGCCCGGCGGCGGAGCATGTGCACGGCGGGGCCCGCGGGGGTGTCGCGCAGCAGCATCACGGTGGCCGCGCGCCTCGGCTCCACCGGGGTGAGCGAACCGTCCGCGAGCGCGCGGATGCGGTCGGGCCACTCCGGGGGGTACCACTGGCCTCCGGCGGAGGGCTCTTGCTGACCGTACTGACCATTCGGCATGGCGGGATGCTACGGCCATCCGGCCCGATGTTCGAGGGGTGCTCTAGGACGCACCGCTGCGAGGGGGGGCGCCCGGCTGCGGACGTGCCGCTGCGCGGGGCGGAGTCCCCTCCCCGCCCTTCGCCCGTACCCCGGGCTGCGCCCGGACCACCCGGGGCTCCGCCCCGGACCCCGCTCCTCAAACGCCGGAGGGGCTGGATCGTGCCCTACGGGCAGGATCCAGCCCCTCCGGGGCAGACGTGCGGTCCCTCAGGACCACGCCGGGGTCAGGCTTCCGGTACCAGCTCGACCTGGATCTCGACCTCGACCGGGGCGTCCAGCGGGAGGACCGCCACGCCGACGGCGCTGCGGGCGTGGACGCCCCTTTCACCGAGGACCTCGCCCAGCAGCTCGCTCGCGCCGTTCAACACGCCCGGCTGGCCGGTGAAATCGGGGGCCGAGGCCACGAAGCCGACGACCTTCACGACACGCGCGATCTTGTCGAGGTCACCCACGACGGACTTCACCGCGGCCAGCGCGTTGAGCGCGCAGGTAGCGGCCAGTTCCTTGGCCTGCTCCGCCGAGACCTCGGCGCCGACCTTGCCCGTGAGCTTCAGCTTGCCCTTGACCATCGGGAGCTGGCCCGCGGTGTACACGTGGGCGCCCGAGCGCACGGCCGGCTGGTACGCGGCCAGCGGCGGGACGACATCGGGCAGGGTCAGGCCCAGTTCGGCGAGTCGTGCTTCGACGGCTCCGCTCGCGCTCATGCCGACTTCTCCCGCTTCAGGTAGGCCACGAGCTGCTCGGGGTTGTTCGGCCCGGGGACGACCTGGACGAGCTCCCAGCCGTCCTCGCCCCAGGTGTCCAGGATCTGCTTGGTGGCGTGGACCAGCAGCGGGACGGTCGCGTATTCGAACTTCTTGGTCATGGAGGCGAGCGTAGTACCTGTCACAGGGGCACCCGCCACCACCGCCACCGCCCCGGAGCAATTAGGCTCGGGCTCTGTGAGCAGGCTCCAGGTGGTCAGCGGCAAGGGCGGCACCGGCAAGACCACGGTCGCCGCCGCACTCGCGCTCGCCCTCGCACGCGAGGGCAGGCGGACTCTTCTGGTGGAGGTCGAGGGCAGGCAAGGTCTCGCACAGGTCTTCGGCGCGGAGGCGCTCCCCTACGAGGAGCGGAAGATCGCGGTCGCCTCGGGCGGCGGCGAGGTGTTCGCGCTCGCCATCGACGCCGAGCGGGCGCTGCTCGACTACCTCCAGATGTTCTACAAGCTGGGCTCGGCCGGCCGCGCCCTCAAGAAGCTCGGCGCCATCGACTTCGCGACGACCATCGCGCCGGGGCTGCGGGACGTGCTCCTGACGGGCAAGGCCTGCGAGGCGGTGCGGCGCAAGGACAGGACGGGGCGGTACGTCTACGACCACGTGATCATGGACGCTCCGCCGACCGGGCGGATCACCCGCTTCCTGAACGTCAACGACGAGGTGGCGGGCCTGGCCCGGTTCGGGCCGATCCACAACCAGGCGCAGGCCGTCATGAAGGTGCTCAAGTCCTCCGAGACGGCCGTGCACCTGGTCACGCTGCTGGAGGAGATGCCCGTGCAGGAGACCGCCGACGGCATCGCCGAGCTGGAGGGGGCCGGCCTGCCGGTGGGACGGGTCGTGGTCAACATGGTCCGCCCGCACCACCTCGACGAGGACGCCCTGCGCGCCGCCTCCGGCGAGCGCCGCTCCGACGTCTCCAGGGCGCTGTCCCGGGCGGGTCTGGGCAGCGCCCGGCGCGGCGGGCTGGCCGAGCGGCTGGTGGACCCGCTGCTCGCGCAGGCCGCGGAGCACGCGAGCCGGGTGGAGCTGGAGCGCGCCCAGCGCGCCGTACTGCGGGAGCTGCACGTGCCGACGTACGAACTTCCCCTGCTCGGCGCGGGGATGGACCTGGCCGGGCTCTACGGGCTCGCCGCGGAGCTGCGGAAGCAGGTGGGCGAGGAATGAGCAGGGCCACCCCTACGGACACGAAGATGGACGCTCCGCCGCGGCTGGCCGTGGACCGGCTGCTGGACGATCCGCAGACCCGGATCGTGGTGTGCTGCGGCGCGGGCGGGGTCGGCAAGACCACGACCGCGGCGGCGCTCGGGGTACGGGCGGCCGAGCGCGGGCGCAAGGTGGTCGTCCTGACCATCGACCCGGCGCGCAGGCTGGCCCAGTCGATGGGGATCGACTCGCTCGACAACACCCCCCGCAGGGTGAAGGGCGTACAGGGCCCGGACGGCGGCGAACTGCACGCCATGATGCTCGACATGAAGCGGACCTTCGACGAGATCGTCGAGGGCCACTCCGATCCCGAGCGGGCGCAGGCCATCCTCGCCAATCCCTTCTACCAGTCCCTGTCGGCCGGCTTCGCGGGCACGCAGGAGTACATGGCGATGGAGAAGCTGGGGCAGCTGCGGGCCCGGGACGACTGGGACCTGATCGTCGTGGACACCCCGCCGAGCCGGTCCGCGCTGGACTTCCTGGACGCTCCGGGGCGCCTCGGGTCCTTCCTGGACGGGAAGTTCATCCGGGTGCTGATGGCTCCGGCGAAGGTCGGCGGCCGAGCGGGGATGAAGTTCCTCAATGTCGGCATGTCGATGATGACGGGCACGCTCAGCAAGCTGATGGGCGCCTCGCTGCTGAAGGACGTGCAGACCTTCGTGGCCGCCATGGACACCATGTTCGGCGGCTTCCGCACCCGCGCGGACGCGACCTTCCAGCTCCTCCAGGCCCCCGGTACGGCGTTCCTCGTGGTCTCCGCGCCCGAACCGGACGCGCTGCGCGAGGCGGCGTACTTCGTGGAGCGGCTGGCCGCGGAGCGGATGCCGCTGGCCGGGCTCGTACTGAACCGGGTGCACGGCAGCGGCGCCGACCAGCTGTCGGCCGAGCGGGCGTTGGCCGCCGCGGAGAATCTTGAAGAGGGCCGCATTGTCGATCAGGAGTCCGGGAAAGCTGGACTTCGTGACTCCACCGATGCCGATGCCGACACCGACAGCGCCACCGACCCGGCCGCCCGCGCGGGGCGGGAGACCGACGCCATAGACGCTGACGTCCCGGACGTCGACGCAGAGCACGCCGCGGACCACGTCGCGGACGCCGACGCGGACGCCGACGTGGACGAGATCACGGCAGGACTGCTGCGCCTGCACGCGGAGCGCATGCAGGTCATCGCGCGCGAACAGCGCACGCGTGACCGCTTCACCTCGCTTCACCCCGAGGTGGCGGTGGTTGAAGTGGCCGCCCTGCCCGGCGATGTGCACGACCTCGCCGGGCTGCGGGCCATCGGAGAGCGACTCGCGGCCGGGGTTCCGGCCGGAGCGTAGGCGTTCGTACGACGGGGCGCCCGGGTGGTCTACCCGGCTGCCGCGTACGTCTCGTACGGAACGTCGCTCTCAGCGTCGACATCCATGGCGAGGATGCCCGTACTGCGCTCGTACTCCGTGCGGGCGGTTTCGAGCAAGCGCCGCCACGAGGTGACGGTGGGACGCCGGCGCAGCAGCGCACGTCGTTCCCGCTCGGTCATTCCGCCCCATACTCCGAACTCGACACGATTGTCGAGCGCGTCGGCCAGGCATTCGGTCCGCACCGGACATCCGGTGCACACCGCCTTGGCCCTGTTCTGTGCCGCTCCTTGAACGAACAGTTCATCCGGATCGGTAGTGCGGCAGGCTGCCTGCGCACTCCAGTCGGTAACCCAGCCCATCCCGGCGCCGTCCTCTCCCGAATCGAGGCTCCCCCACGGCGGTAGCGGCATATTCACCGCTGCCAGTTGAGGACGTTACGGAAGGCGAGCACAGTGCAACACCCCCGACGGGCCCAATCTTGAATGGTCCGAACGGACTATGGGTAAGCGGCAGATCACCCGACGGAGTGATCCTGCGACATGCCCGACCATTCCGGCGATTTGGGTGAAATCGGCGGGCCGAGGTGATCACCACAGGCGAGATTCGGACATGCGTCCACCCCATTCGGGAAGGGTGAAAAACAAGCCGAGGGGTTGATGTCCCACCGCACTGCTGTGACAGTTGGGGACAGCTTAGGCCAAGGCATTCGCGTGTGTCCGGCGAATGAGAACGTAGGCTGCCCTCTATGGGAAAGAAGCGCTCGGGCGGCGGGCTCACGGGGCCACAGCAGGCCGCCAAGTTCCTCGGTGTGTCCGTTCTCTCCGGAGTTGTACTCGCGGGCATCGCGATCCCGGGGGCAGGCGCCCTGGGGCTCGCGGCCAAGGGAACGGTCGAGGGGTTCGATGAGATCCCGGCCAATCTCAAGACACCGCCGCTGAGTCAGCGCACGACGATTCTGGACGCCGAAGGTGGCCTGATCGCCACGGTCTATTCGCGGGACCGGCAGGTGGTCCCGATCACGGCCATCTCCCCGTACATGCAGAAGGCGATCGTCGCGATCGAGGACTCTCGTTTCTACGAGCACGGCGCGGTCGACCTCAAGGGCATCCTGCGCGCGGTCAACCGCAACGCCCAGGAGGGCGGCGCCGCGCAGGGCGCCTCGACGCTGACGCAGCAGTACGTGAAGAACGTCTTCGTCGAAGAGGCCGGCGACGACGAGACGAAGGTGCGCGAGGCGCAGGAGAAGAGCCTCGGCCGCAAGATCCGCGAGCTGAAGTACTCGATCCAGGTCGAGGAGGAGCTCGGGAAGAAGAAGATCCTCGAGAACTACCTCAACATCACCTACTTCGGCCAGCAGGCGTACGGAATCGAATCCGCCGCCCAGCGGTACTTCAGCAAGCCCGCCAAGGACCTGACCCTGGACGAGTCCGCGCTGCTGGCGGGCGTGGTCCAGTCGCCGAGCCGGTTCGACCCGGTGAACGACGTGCAGGAAGCGACGAAGCGCCGCAACATCGTCCTCCAGCGCATGGCCGACACGAAGGACGTCTCGCAGGCTGAGGCGGACGCGGCGAAGGCCAAGCCGGTCCAGCTGAAGGTGACCAAGCCGAAGAACGGCTGCATCACCGCGGTCAAGGGCGCCGGCTTCTTCTGCGACTTCGTCCGCAACACCTTCCTCGACGACACCGCCTTCGGAAAGACGCGCGAGGAGCGGGCGAAGGTCTGGAACCAGGGCGGCCTGACGGTCCGCACCACCCTGGACCCGCAGTCGCAGGACGCCGCCAACGAGTCCATCAAGGACCACGTGGACGCGGACGACAAGGTCGCGTCCGCCATGACCGTGGTCCAGCCCGGCACGGGCCGGGTGCTGGCCATGGGCCAGTCGATGCCGTACGGCTTCGGGAAGAACGAGACCCAGATCAACTTCTCCGTCGACAAGAAGATGGGCGGGTCCGCCTACGGCTTCCAGGTCGGCTCGACGTTCAAGCCGTTCATCGCGGCCGCGGCCCTGGAGCGCGGCATGGCGCCGACGCAGGTCTACCAGTCGCCGAACTCGATGGACTACCCGAGCCCGGTGCAGAAGTGCGACGGGTCGAACTGGCTCAACCTGCCGGGCAACGACCACAAGCTCGCCCGCGCCAAGAACGAGACCGAGGACGAGGTCGGCCCCTACGCGCTGAAGACCGCGATGGAGAAGTCGATCAACACCTACTTCGTCGAGATGATCAGCGAGATCGGCCTCTGCCCGGTCACCGAGATGACCCAGAAGCTCGGTGTGGTGCAGGGCAGCGGCGTGAAGGTGCCCGAGGCGCCCTCGATCGCCCTCGGCTCCGCCGAGTTCTCCCCGCTGACGATGGCCAACGCGTACGCCGCCTTCGCCAACCGGGGTGTCTACTGCACGCCGGTCGCCATCGAGTCGATCACCGACTCGCACGGCAAGGCGCTCACCGTGCCGAAGTCCAAGTGCGACCGCGCGATGTCCGAGACGACGGCCGACACCATCAACACCCTGCTGCGCGGTGTGGTCGACTCCGGTACCGGTGAGCGGGCCGGACTGACCAGCCGCGACAGCGCGGGCAAGACGGGTACGACCGACGGCCGCTTCAACGCCTGGTTCGTCGGCTACACGCCGAACATGTCCGGCGCGGTGTGGGTCGGCTCCGGCGGTGCCAAGAAGGTCTCGATGGAGGACATCACCATCGGCGGCCAGTACTACCCGAAGGTCTTCGGCGGTGGCCTGCCCGGCCCGATCTGGAAGGACGCGATCACCGGCGCGCTGTCCGGCCGCGAGGCCCCCTCCTTCGTCACCGTCGGCATCCCGGAGCCGAGCCTTCCGACCGGCGGCTCGCGGCCCAGCACCAACCCGGGCAAGCCCGGGAACGGGAAGCCGAACAAGCCCGGGAACGGCAAGCCCGGCGACGGCAAGCCCGGTGACGGGCGGGCCGGCGGACAGACGGCCGCCGGCGGCACCGGCGGCGGCCCCACGGACGGCGGCGCGACCGATCCGCTGGGCGGGGTCACGATCCCGCCGGGGCTCATCGGCGGCGGGAACCGGTAGTACGCGGGGCCCGGCGGGCAGCCGGTCCGCCACCCGTCCGCCTCCTGTCCGGCTCTGTCCGCCGCTCGTCCGCGACCCGTCCGGCGGCCCGTCCGGCGGCTCGTCCGCGGCCCGTCCGCGGCGATATCGCGTTGACCGTGTTCGTACCCGAACGTTAAGAAGGACGCATGACAACGCTCAAGGCCAAGCTGCAGGAAGACCTCACCTCCGCGATCCGGGCACGCGACGAACTGCGCGCCTCGACCCTCCGTCTCACCCTTACCGCGGTGACCCGGGAGGAGGTGGCCGGCAAGGAGGCCCGCCAGCTCTCGGACGAGGAAGTCCTCAAGGTGATCGCCAAGGAGGCGAAGAAGCGCCGCGAGGCCGCGGAGGCCTTCGCCCAGGGCGGCCGGACCGAGCAGGCCGCGCGGGAGGTCGCCGAGGGCGAGCTCCTCGACGCGTACCTGCCCAAGCAGCTCGGCGACGACGAGCTCACCGCGATCGTGACCCAGGCCGTCGAAGAGGCGAAGGCGGCCGGGGCCGAAGGTCCGCGGGCCATGGGCGCCGTGATGAAGATCGTCAACCCGAAGGTCGCCGGGCTCGCCGAGGGCGGCCGGGTGGCGGCCGTGGTCAAGCAGCTCCTCACGGGCTGAGCACCACCACGGGGGTACGGCGGAGGGGCCGGGTGCATCGCACCCGGCCCCTCCGCCGTACCCCTGCCGTACCCCCGGCCCCAGGCCGGCGGCCTAGACGGCCTAGTACCAGGCGGTGCAGTACTCGTCGCCCGACGGGTTGGTGGCGCAGGCGCGCATCATGTGGGTCGACGGGTTGTAGTACATCGGCGTACGGGTCGCCGTGTAGTTCGCACCGGACGCCGCGGACCAGCCGCTGGCGTAGCCGTACCGCACGCCGAGGCCCCAGGCGCAGGGGGAGCCGCCGCTCTTGGGACAGCGGTCGACGGAGACCTTCCAGTTCTGCCCGCCCGAGGCGTTGGGGAAGCGGAGCCGGCCCCAGCTGTAGTCGTCGCCGTCGGTCTTGCCCCAGCGCAGCTCGAGCGTGAAGCTGTTGCCGACGTCGTCAGGGCCGTAGGTGGTGTTCGGCCCCTGCTGCCAGGTCTGGATGTTCGGGTCGTGGCCGTCGCAGCCGAACCCGGTGCACCCGGCGGCCGCGGCGGACGTCGCCATGGTGATGCCGAGTACGAGGGCGGCCAGAATCGTGCCGATGACCGACGCCGTCCTGGAAACTGCTTGCTTCACGCTTCCCCCAAAGATCCGCGGTGCCTGGCTGAAATTCGGTTCACCTTAGGGCCCCGACCGAACGTGTGATCAAGCGACTTTCCGCCATGTCCGCACCGGGCTGTCCGGAACTCATCTCTTCACTCCCACCCCAACGGACACACCGCTGTCATTGAGCTGCGGCGATAAGACCCGCCCGGGCGGGGCACGGAGAACCGCATCCCGCCGGAATGGCTCGTATTCGACGATCGGACGACCGAACTGCGATCCACGGGCCCGGGTCTGCGAACATGAGGACATGCGTGCGCGTTACGGAGTACCCCTGAAGGTCACCGCCGGGATCGCCGCGGCGGGGGCCGCCGGCCTGGCCTATGCCGCCGGTTTCGAAGCGCGGTCCTTCCGCCTGCGCCGGGTCACCGTGCCCGTGCTCCCGCAGGGGATGCGACCGCTGCGCGTCCTGCAGGTCTCGGACATCCACATGGTCGGCGGTCAGCGCAAGAAGCGCGCCTGGCTGCAGTCCCTGGCCGGACTGCGCCCCGACCTCGTCGTGAACACGGGCGACAACCTCTCCGACACCGAGGGCGTGCCCGAGGTGCTCGACGCGCTCGGCCCGCTGATGTCCTTCCCCGGCGTGTACGTCTTCGGCTCGAACGACTACTACGGCCCCCGGATGCGCAATCCCGGGCGCTACCTGATCGAGAAGACCCAGGGCCGGCACGGGCTGAACGGCAATGCGCCGGTCGTCGGCGCCGTCCACAACCCGTGGGAGGGAATGCGGGACGCCTTCGACGCGGCGGGCTGGCTGAACCTCACCAACACCCGGGGCCGGCTCAAGCTCGACGGGCTGGAGCTGGCCTTCACCGGCCTGGACGACCCGCACATCAAGCGCGACCGGTACGCGAAGGTCGCGGGCGGGCCGGAGGTGGACGCGGACTTCTCGATGGCCGTCGTCCACGCCCCGTACCTGCGCGTCCTGGAATCCTTCACCGCCGACCGCTACCCGCTGATCCTGGCCGGGCACACGCACGGCGGGCAGCTGTGCATCCCCTTCTACGGGGCGCTCGTCACCAACTGCGACCTGGACACGAAGCGGGTCAAGGGCCTCTCGACGCACGAGGCGGAGGGGCAGCGCGCGTACCTCCACGTGTCGGCGGGCTGCGGCACCAACCGCTTCACCCCGGTGCGGTTCGCGTGCCCGCCCGAGGCGACACTGCTGACGCTGACCCCGAAGGCCTGACGCGTACCGGCCGGCCGGCCGAGTACGTTGACAAGATGATCACACCCGCCGCTGCACGCCTCCCGACCGTCGCCTTCCGCGCGCTGATCGCGGCCGCGGCGCTCACCGGGCTCGTCATCGAGTGCGCGTACGGCAGTGTGCCCTTCGTCCTGAGCTTCTTCACGATCTGGACGAACATCCTGGTCGCGATCGTCTTCACGCTCTCGGCCGTCCGCGCCCACCGGCGCGAACCGGACGTGGCCCCCCTCTGGCGGGGCGGGGTCCTCCTCTTCATCCTGATCACCGGGCTGGTCTTCCACCTGGTCCTGGACAACCCGTCGAGCTCCTTCAACGTGGTCGAGGACCTGGACAAGCTCTCCGGAGCGAAGGCCGTCGCCAACCAGCTCCTCCACACGGTCACCCCCATCGGCGCCGTCCTGGACTTCCTCCTCCTGACCACCCCCCGCACCCTGCGCCCGCGCCACGCCGCGCAGTGGCTGGCGTACCCCCTGGTCTACGTGATCTTCGCGCTGGTCCGCGGCGCCCTCCTCTCCCCCGGCGTCCCCCATCGGTACACGTACCCCTTCATCGACGCCGCCCAGTACGGCTACGCCCGGGTCGCACTGAACGCGGCGGTCCTGGGCGCCGCCTTCTACGCCCTCGGCCTCGCCCTGGTCGTGGCGGACCGCTACCGCCCGCCCCGTGAAAACCGGATTTCGTCTCCGGCCGAGGGTCCGCTAAAGTAATCGATGTCGCCAGGGCAGCAAGCGCTGCAGGGGTGGACATCGGGGTGTAGCGCAGCTTGGCAGCGCGCTTCGTTCGGGACGAAGAGGTCGTGGGTTCAAATCCCGCCACCCCGACGCTGAAGTACCAGGTGAGAGCCGGTGCAGAGAAATCTGTGCCGGCTCTTTCTGTATTTGGGCGGCTGACTGAGTGACTACGGGGCCGCGTGTCTGGACATGATGTGCCGCATGAAGCGGACCCTTCGGGCGGTTGCCCTCTTCGGTGTCTTGGCCGGCTACTTGATCCTGATGTGGCGGGGCCCGTGGATGGTTGACGGGGGTCATCTGCGCACGCAGAACCTCCAGCCGGCCGACGGGGTGATCGTCACCGGCTTCAGGACCACCCTGGTCGCCCTCGGGGCCGGGGTCATAGCCTGCCTGGGCCTGTACTACACGCACCACTCCCTGCAGCACACGCGCGCCCGGGACCGGGAGCAGGCCGAGCTCACGCGCGAGGGGCAGGTGACGGACCGCTACGTCGAAGCCATCAAGCTGCTGAGCGGTGACCACCCGACCCAGCGCCTCGGCGGCATCTACAGCCTCGAACGGATCATGCGCGACTCGGCGAAGGACCATACGACGGTCGTCGCGGTGCTCGCCGGGTTCATACGGCAGCACGCGCGCCTGCCGGAAGGCGGCGGACCGGGATCCGGGCCCGTCACCGAGGAGATCCAGGCCGCCCTGACCGTGCTGGGCAGGCGCCCGGCACGGGAAGAGCCCACCAGGCTGGACCTCCGCCGCACGAACCTGCCGGGCGCCGACCTCACCGGCGCCCGGTTCGGGCGCGCCCGCCTGGCCGACTGCGACCTCAGCCACGCCGATCTGCGCGACGCCGACCTGGAGAACGCCTGGCTCCCCGGGGCCGACCTGACCGGCTCGTTCCTCACGAAGGCCGTTCTGAGCAGGGCCAACCTGCGCGGGGCGGGCCTCGACGGCGCCGTGATCTCCGGCGCCCGGCTGCGGGACACGGACCTGCGCGGCACCGACCTGCGCCGGGCGAAGGGGTACGGCGGCGCCGAGCAGCTCGGGACGGCCCTCACCGATGCGACGACGGCTCTGCCCCCCTCGGGGTGATCCGGCGGGAGTCCCAGCGCGTTCCTGATGCCGGGTGACGGCCCGTCCGGGCGGTCTGCAACCCTTGACGCTCGCACGTCAAGAGGGCGAAACCGGCCCGCTGAGAACCCATCAGGAACCAGGAGAAACCGTGGCGGCCCGTGAGATACCCGAGGACTGCCTCGACGGCTACCAGCCGATCCTGGCCGAGGTCTGCGCCACCGGGCGGCGGCTCACCCGCGACGAACTGGAATCGCGCCGCGCCGCGGGGGAACGCGCCGCGGAGGCCGGTTGCTCGCTTCGCGACCTGGTGCGCGCACACCTGGCCACGACCCGCGCGGCCTGCCCCGGACTCTCCCCCGCCTCCCTGGACCACGTCCTGGCCGCGGTCGAGCAGGTCGTCGACGCGCTCGCCGAAGGCCACGAGCGGGCCCAGCTCCTGGCCGTGCGCCAGGAGGAGGCGGCCCGGCGGGAGTTCATCGACGACCTCCTCCACGGCCGCCGCGACCCCGGGCACCTCGCCGAGCGCGCCGAACGGTTCGGGCTGCTGCTCTCCCACACCCACGCGGTGGCGGTCGCGAACGGTCCGCAGGCCTACGACGACGCGCATCCCGCCATGCGGAGCGTGGAACGGGCCCTCGCCGGACGGTTCGGGAACCGGCGGATCCTGCTGACCGCCAAGGACGGGCGCCTCCTGTGCGTCGCGCCGGGGGACCAGGACGACGTCCTCGTGCACTTCGCCGAGCAGGCCCGCGCGGCGACCCGGGGCGGGCAGGTGGCCATCGGCCGCGCGCATCCCGGGGCGGGCGGGGTGGTCCACTCCTACGAGGAGGCGCTGAACGCCCTCGACCTCGCCGGGCGCATGAACCTCGAAGCCCCCCTGCTGCGCGCCGCCGACCTGCTCGTCTTCCCCGTCCTCACCCGGGACCGGCAGGCCATGGCCGATCTCGTCCTCAGCGCGCTGGGGCCGCTCAGGAAGGCCCGGGGCGGAGCTCCGGTGATGCTCGACACCCTGGCCGCTTACTTCGACTCCGGCTGCAACGCGGCGGAGGCCGCGCGCCGGCTGAGCCTGAGCGTGCGGGCCTTCACGTACCGCCTGGAACGCATCCAGCAGCTCACCGGCTCCAGTCCGGCCGATCCGGTACAGCGCTACACCCTGCAGACCGCCGTCATCGGGGCCCGGCTGCTCGACTGGCCCGCCCGGGAGCTGTGACCGTACCCACGCCGAACCGGGCCGCACCGAACCGGGCCGCACCAAGCCGCGCCGCACCACCCCGAAGATCGCTGGAACTGGGGGACCCCGCCCACCGACCAACTCCGTGTGGGGACGGGACCGGTGACGGCGGAAGGGCGTGGGATGGGCGGGCTGGACGTGCGGATGGAGGGGGTGGGGTGCCGCCACGGCCGGGTCGAGGCCGTGACCGGGGTGGATCTGAAGATCGCGGCCGGTGAACGCGTCGCCCTGACCGGGACCAACGGCTCGGGCAAGACCACGCTGCTGCGCGCCGTGCTCGGCCTGCACCCCCAGGTCAGCGGCACGATCCTGGTCGGCGGCCGCGACACCGACGCGGCCTGGCGGCGCCGGGTCTGCGCGTGGATCCCGCAGAAGCCCGCCGCCGGACGGTTTCCGCTCCTCGGCCGGGAGCTCCTCGCCAGCAGCGGGGACCCCCGGGCGGCCGCCGAAGCCGCCGACCGGCTGGGCGTGGCACCGCTGACCGGGCGGGCGCTGCACACCCTGTCCGGAGGCCAGCTGCAGCGGATGTACCTGGCCCGGGCCATCGGGTGCGTCGCCGCCGGAGCCGGAGTGCTGCTCGCCGACGAGCCGACCGCCGCCCTCGACTTCGCCGGGCAGGACGAGGCCGCCGACGTGCTGGCCGCGCTGCCCGTGACGCTCGTCGTCGTCACGCACGACCGGGCCCTCGCGGAACGCTGCGACCGGGTACTGGAGATGGCCGCGGGCCGGCTGCGGGAGGTCCGGTGAGCGCCACCCTGGCGGCCGGCGCCGACCTCGGCACCCTGCTGCAGCTGGTCCCCGTACAGCGGGCGGGCTTCGCCCTGCTGCTGGCCGCCGTCGGGCTGCCCGTGATCGGGGTGGTCATCGTCGGGCTGGACATCATGCCGGTCCGCTTCGCGATGATGCACGTCGCTCTGCTGGGCATCGCCGTCGGACTGCTCGCGGGACTCGACCCCATGCTGTGCGCGCTGGTCGCCTGCGCGCTGGCCGGGGCCGGTGTCGCGCCGCTGGCCCGGACGCCGGACGGGCTGTCGGGGGCCATGGGGCTGCTGATGAGCCTCGCGATCGCCGCCGCGCTGCTGGTCCTGGCGGTCTCCGGGGTGAACGCCTCGGGCGCCTTCGCCCTGCTGTGGGGGTCGATCCTGTCCGTCGGGACCGCCGATCTCGTGGTGCTCGGGGCGCTGGCCGTCCTCGTACCCGGGCTGTTCTGGTGGCGGCGCCGCGATGTGGCCCTGCTGCTGTACGACCGTGAGCTCGCGCAGTGTTCGGGCGTGCCGGTGCGGGCGCTGACCGCCGTACTGCTGGTGCTCGTCGCGGTCGCGGTCGCCGGGGCCATCAAACTCACCGGCGCCCTGCTGGTCGACGCCCTGACCCTGCTGCCCGCACTGGCCGCGCGCCGGCTGGGCACCTCACTGAAATCGATCACCGGATGGGCGGTGGGGATCGGCGTCTTCGTGAACCTGACCGGCTTCCTCATCGCCCTCCGACTGGACTGGCCGCCCGGTCCGGTCCTCGTCCTGACCGCGGGGGTACTCGTCCTCGCGGTGCACCTCGTACCCGAACGGAGAATCAGCTCATGGCGTCGCGAACCCGCGTCCGCAGCACTGCCCGCAACACCCTCCTCCTCACACTGACTTCGGCCCTGGCCGCCCTGGCCACCGGCTGCGGCAGCACCGACAGCAAAGGGGACGGCGGCAGTGGCGCCCAGGCCAAGCGCGGCAAGCCCGTCGTGGTGGTGACGACCACCTGGGAGGGCGCCTTCGCGAAGGCCGCCGGTGCGCAGGACGTCAAGGTGATCGTGCCGCAGTCCGTGCACCACGCGCCGGACTACGACCCCAAGCCCTCCGACCTCGCCGCCGTCGCCTCGGCCGACTTCGTGCTGTACGCGCCGTTCGAGCCGTACGCCGCGAAGATCAAGGAGGCTGCCGGTTCGAAGGCCGAGCTGGTGGAGGTGGCCCTCGACAACGACGCCGACAAGGTCAAGGCCGAAGTCGCCCGGCTGGGCAAGCTGTTCGGCACCGAGGCGGCCGCCGCGAAGTGGACGGCGTCCTTCGACACCGAGTACGGCCTGGTGGCCAAGGACGTTCAGGCCGCCTGGCCCGGCGGGAAGAGCCCGGCGGTCGTGAGCCAGGTGTTCTCCACCTGGTCCGCGAAGCTGGCGGGCGCCACCACGGTCGGTACGTACGGTCCCGAGGCGGTCACCCCGGCGCAGCTGGCCGAGCTGTCCGCGAAGAAGCCGGCGCTGGTGCTGGACAACGCGCACATGTCGACCGGGACCGTCCTGCCCGACTCGGGCGCGCGGCAGGTGGAGATCGTCAACTACCCGGGGGCCGACCTCGACTTGCTGCCGGTCTACCGCAACGCGGGGGCCGAGCTGAAGAAGGCCATGGGGAAGGCCGGGTAGGCCGGGTAGGCCGGGGCCGGCTGAGCCGGTGGAGCGGGCTGAGTGAAGCCGGCTGAGTGAAGCGGGCGGGGCGGGCCACCGGGGCCCGCCCCGCCTTCGTTACGCGCCCACCGCGGCGGCCGTGGCGGCCCTCGCACCGGCGGTCACGGGGGCCGGACCGGCAGCCGCCAGCCGCTCGCGCAGGGCGGCGCGGTCGGGTTTGCCGGCCGGGGTCAGCGGCAGCTCCGCCAGCACCAGCAGGCGTTCGGGGTGCTTGCGCAGCTCGAGGCCCTGCCGCGTGAGGTGTGCGCCCAGCGACTCGAGGGTGAGGGCCGGTTCCTGCCCGCCGCGGGGGACCACGCAGGCGGCGAGGCGCTCGCCCATCAGCTCGTCCGGCACTCCGACGCAGACGACGTCACGGACCCGGGTGTGGGAGGAGAGCGCCCGTTCCACCTCGGCGGGGCTGATGTTGGCGCCCCCGCGGATGACGACGTCCTTGAGGCGGCCGACGACGTGCAGGACCCCGCCCTCGTCGATCAGGCCGAGGTCCCCGGTGCGGACCCAGCCCCCGGGGGTGCGGTAGCGGGCGTCCAGATCGGGTGAGGCCACGTAGCACATGGGGGTCATGGGGCCGCGCGCGATGATCTCCCCGACCTGCCCGTCCGGGAGGTGCTCGTGCGTCTCGGCGTCGGCGATGCGGATGTCGGCGACCCGGGGGTCGGGGCGGCCGGCGGCGATGCCCGCGCCGACACCCGGACCCTCGGCCGGCGCAGTGAGCCCGGTGTGGCAGTTGACCCCGTCGGCCGAGCCGTAGAGGTTGACCACCGGGCAGCCGAAGGCGCGGCTCGCGCTCTCGGCCGTGGTCTCGTCCAGGGGCGCGCCGCCGAGGACCACGGCGACGGGCGCGGGCAGCGGCGGGACGGCGCCGGAACCCGCCGCTTCGGCCTCCGCCGCCTCCGCCTCCAGCCGGTCGACCATCATGCGGACCATCGTGGGCACCCCGAGCACGTGGGTGGGCCGGTGTTCGCGCACCGCCGCGAGGGCCGCCTCCGGCGTGAAGTGGTCCAGGACGATCAGGGTTCCGCCGTGCCGGGCGAGGGTGACCGCGGTGCCGCTGGAGCCGAAGGCCGAGGCGAGCGGCACGAGGAACAGGCAGCGCGGCGGCGTACCGTCGGGCATCAGCGAGGCGAGGAAGTTGCCGCGGCCGCCGGCGAGCGCGTTGTGGGAGTACGCGATCATCTTCGGCTCCGCCTCCGAGCCGGACGACACCAGGATGCGGGCGGCGCTGTCGGGGTCGGGCCGGGAGGGGACGAAGGCGGCCGGGTCGGAGCGCAGCAGCATCGAGAGCTGAATCGTTCCTTCGGGTGCCGTGCCCGCCGGTCCGGCGGCGATGACATGGCGCAGCGCGGGCAGCTCGGAAACCAGGTCGCGCAGTTCGGCGGCGTGGTGCACCCCCCGGTGCTCCACGGCGGCGATGACCGCCACGGCCTCGGCACGGCGCAGCAGGCACCGGGCCTCCTGGCCGCCCCGGCCCACGGGGAAGGGCAGGGCCACCGCTCCGAGCGCGGCCAGGGCGAGGTCGGCGGTGACCGCGTCGCGCCCGCTGGGCAGCTGGACACCGACCACGTCGCCCGGCCGTACGCCGAGGTCGGCGAGGCCGGTGGCCAGACATCGCACCTTGCGGTCGAGCGCGGTGTAACAGAGCTTGCCCTTGGCGTCGACGATCGCGGTGCGGTGCAGATCGGCGATCTGGCGGGCCCGGAAGAGGCTGTAGAGGTCGAGGTCGGGGCAGGTGCCGTCGACCACCCACGAACGGCGGAGGCCAACGGGCAGCAGATCGTGCAGGGCGACGGTCATACGAAGCTCCAGGGGTCGGGAACGGCGGGGGCACCGTGCGCGTCCCGGCTGATCGAGCCGGCGAAGCGCGGGTCGTGGTGCAGGTCGGCCAGGTCGGTGGTGACGGCGGTCGCGTGCAGGCCGTGCGCGCGCAGCGCCCGTACGGCGTCCTCGGTGGGCAGACCGGCGAGGCCGTGGGCGGTGGCCGCCCGCGCACAGGCCGCGGCGTCCGCGTCGGTGGGGGCGACCCAGCCGTCTGCGGTGCGCAGCGGCGTACGGAACCCGGCGGGCCGGCGGGTGCGCCCCCCGCTCCGGGCGCGGCGCAGGGCCGGGGCGGTGAGCAGGTCGGAGGCGCCGAGCAGCGAGGAGTCCACCCGGACCCCCCGCCCGGTGCGTTCGCGCAGCAGCAGCCCCGCGAGGACGGCCTCGGCGCCGAGCAGCCCGCCCATCACGTCGAGCAGGGTCATCAGCGAGGGCGCGGGCACCTCGCCCTCGGGACGGGCGGCTTCGCCGACGCCGGTGCGGGCCTGGACCATGAAGTCCGTACCCATCGGGGCATCGGCGATCCGGCCCGTGCCCCAGCCGCCGGTGTACGCGTACACGAGCGCGGGGTTGACCCGCGCGAGGTCGCCGGAGTCCAGCCCGAGCTCGGCCGCCTTCCCCGGAGCCCAGTTGTGCAGGAACACATCGGCTCCGGCCGCCAGCTCCCGCAACCGGAGCCGGTCACCGGGGGACTTGATGTCGATCTCCACGGCGCTCTTGCCCCGGTTCAGCGCCAGCCAGCGGGCGGAAACTCCCGAACAGGCGGGCGGCATGCCGCGCAGCGGATCGCCGCCCGGCGGCTCGATCCGGATGACCTCGGCGCCGAGCAGCCCCAGCAGGTGGGCGGCGAGCGGCGCCTGGACGCGGCGGCCGGCCTCCAGCACCGTCAGCCCCGCGAGGGGGCCTCCGATCGCGGGCGCCGGCCTCGGCACGTGGGCGCCGGAGCCGTACGGGGCCAGGGTCCAGGGGGCGGGCCCGTCGTGCTCGGCGGCCCCGTCCTGCTCGGCGGCCCGTTCGGCGCCCCGCTCGGCCAGGCTCCGCAGCCGGCAGACCTCGGCCCCCGAGGCGGCCGCAGCCTCCCGGATCCGCTGCCAGCCGTGGGCCCGGGTGGTGGCGTGCAGTGCCTCGGGGAAGGGGGCGCACGCGGTGGCGTACCGGAACTGGAAGGGCCGCCAGCCGGCCCGCATCGCGTCGGCGGGGGCCTCCAGGGCGCGCCAGAACCCGGCCCAGGCGCCCGGGTCCAGGGTCTCCAGCTCGAAGAGGGTGCCGTCGGCGGCGGTGAAGGGGGGCCCGCCCGGCGCGAGCTCGGCGGCCTCGCCCTCATCGGCGCCGGTCGCGGCCAGGTACTGGGACACGACCAGGAGGCCGGAGCGGTCTACGTAGGTGTGGGCGTGGGGGTGGGGGTGGGGGTGGGGGTGGGCGTGGGGGTGGGCGTGGGGGTGGGCGTTCGGGTGCGGGTGGGGGTGTCCGTTCCGGTGCGGGTGCCCGGCATTGGCCTGGCCGCCCCTGGCCTGGGCCAGCAGGCCGGCCAGCAGCGCCTGGGTGGTGAGGATGGCCGTGGCGGTGACGGCGTAGTCCACGGCGAGGCCGCGCGGTACGCCGTCGCGGCGGCCGTGGACGGCCATGATCCCGCTGGCGGCCTGCGCGGTCGCCTCGTCGGTGACGGGGGTGCCCGTGGGGACGGACGGGCCCGATGACCAGGAGACGGTGGCGGAGGCGGAGGCGGAGGCGGGGGCGGAAGAGCCGGTGCCGAGACGGGTCCCGAACTCCTCGTCGGCCAAGGTGATGCGGGCCGCGCCCCCATCGCCTCCCGCGTCCCCTCCCGGCTCCCCCACGGCTCCCAGCAGCCTCAGGTGCCCGGCCACCGGGCCGGCGAGCGCGGTCGGTCCCGAGGCGGTGAAGCGCAGCCCGTCGAGCGGCCGAGCGGTCTGGGTGACGGCTGGTGACGCCATGCCTCTCCTCTACTTCTGGCCCGGCGGTGGACCGGGACCGCAGATGATCCGGATGATCCGTACGCGGGAACCAGGGGGCGCACGCGCCCGACCAGTTCCACGGGAAGGCAGTCGCACTGCCGTTCCCACGGGTTCCCGGCAGGCTGGAGGAAAGTGGTGGAGTACCGAGTGACCGAACATGGAGGAGACCCGGGCACCGACCGAACCCGCTCCGAGCCGGAACTGCGGGAGCGCGTGCGCGAGTTCGTGCGCGAGCGGGTCATGCCCTACGAGCCCGTACTGGACGCGGGCGGCCCGGCGGCGGCAACCGCCCTGCGGGAGCTCCAGATCGGGGCGAAGGAGGCGGGCCTGTGGGCACTGCCGCTCCCCGCCGAACTGGGCGGCCAGGGAGTCGACCTGTCGCAGTACGCGCGGTTCGCCGAAGCCGAGGGGGCCAGCGACCACGGACCGGCCGCCCTGGGATCGGCTCCGCTGCTGGACGTCACGATGCTGTGGCGCCACGGCAGCGAGCGGGTGCGCGCGCTGTACCCCGGGCGCCTGACGGCCGGCGAGCTGCGCGCCTGCTACGCCATGACCGATCCGGAGACCCCCGGCACCGACCCGTTCCTGACGACCACGCGCGCCGTCGAGGAGTGCGACGGGAGCTGGACCGTGAGCGGGCGCAAGTGGTTCACCTCGCACGCCGCCGAGGCCGACCTGGTCACCGTCCTGGCCCGCACCGACGGACAGCAGGGTGACCGCACGGGCCTGTCCCTCCTCCTCGTCCCCACCTCGGCTCCGGGCTTCCGCGTGGTGCGGGAGCTGCCCGTACTGGGCGCGTCGGGCCAGTGGGAGATCGAGTTCGACCGGGTCCGCGTGGACGCCGACCACCTGCTCGGGGAACGCGGCCAGGCCCTCGCCATCGCCGGGGAACGCCTCCAGCTGGGCCGCACGCTGCGGTGCCTGCGCTGGCTCGGCCAGGCGCAGCGCGCCTTCGATCTCATGTGCGCGCGCGTGAACTCCCGTACGGGGTCGCGCGGTCCGCTGGGGGGCCACCAGCTCGTCCAGAGCCACGTCTTCGAGTCACTGCTGGCATTGCGCACGACCCGCCCGATCGTCCACGAGGCCGTGGCACGGATCGCCGCCGGGCTGGACGCGCACGTCGAGGTGGGCCTGGCCAAGGTGGCCGCCGCCCGGACGCTCCAGCAGGTGACGGACGCAGCCATCCAGGTCCACGGCGCGGCGGGCCTCGGCCCCGACACCGCCCTCCCCGCCCTCTACCGCTCCGGCCGCACCGCCCGCATCTTGGACGGGCCGGACGAACTGCACATCAGTGGGGTGGCTCGGAGGGTGTTGGGGGGGTATGGGGGGTAGGGGGTGGGGGTGGGGGGGTGGCTGGGCTGCGGGTTGGGCGGGGGCGTTGAGGGGCGCCGGGGGGAGCCCGGCAGTCCAGTGTCCTTTCGGTGCGGGCCGGCCCGTCAAGGGCGCTCCCTGCGGTCGCGTCGCTTCGCGATGGCCTTCGGCCACCCTTGACCGACCGACCCACCCCGAAATGCCACAAGACTTCCGGGTTCCCCCCGGGGAACGGCCGGGAGGGACGGATACGGAGGAGCGGCCGGATCAGGGATGTCCATGCCCCCTCCGGCCGGTGCGACGATCCGAACCCGTCACTGGTCGGGACCGCCCAGCCGGACGGTATGGACGCCCGGGACGGTCAGAACGCCCAGGACCGGGCGGTCGGACACCCTTCCCGAGACTTCGCACGGCCAACCGGACCGTAAGGACGACCACCACCCCTTCGCAGGGTCGGTGGGCGCATCAGATCGCTACACACTCTCGCTCGGCTTAGCGACTGCCGACCGTCCGTGGGTGATGTGGGTGTCATGGGTGTCATGGGTGTCATGGGTGTCATGGACGGGGGGCGCGGTGCTGGTCACACGTAGCGGTCACACGTCACGGTCAGGAATCACGGTCACATGTCGTGGTCACACGTCACGGATGTCCACCAGGCCGGTCAGCTCGGCCAGGCCCAGTGCCAGGAAGAAGTCGCCCCAGATCAGTTGGTGCCGGAGGGCGATGCCCTTCTCTGCGTCGTAGCAGCCGTCCAGCAGTCTGCCCCGGGACAGGTGTCCGTCGACCAGGCGTTGCAGGATCTCGGCTGCGCGGTGCGCGTGGTGTGCGGCGTGGGGGCCGGGGAGGCGGGCGAGTTTCAGGAGGGCTACGGCCGTGATGGCTGCGGCTGATGTGTCCTGGGGGCCGTCGGGCCGTGCATCGTCGGCCGGGGGGACTAGGGGTGTCCCCGGCCCCGTCCATGAGGTCGCCAGTTGTTCCGCCAGTGCCTCTGGGCTCCCCGGCAGTTGCTCGGCGACGGCGGGGCGGTGCAGTACGTCGGCCAGTGCGAGCAGCAACCAGGCCCGGCCCCGGCTCCAGCCGGGCACTGGCTCCGCGCAGGCCCGCCAACCGGCACCCTCCTCGTAGGACCAGGCGGGCACGAACTCCGGCCCGGGGTGCGGGGGGAGGCACAGGCTCAGGTGCCGTTGGAGGTGGGAGGCCGCCGCTGCGGCGCCCCGGGGTCCGGCGGTGGCGAGCAGGGGGACCGTGCCGGGCACTCCGTCCACCCGGGCCAGCAGGCGGGGACCGCCGAACGCCGATCCCCAGGGCAGCAGCCCCAGTTCCGCGTCCATCGCCGCCAGGCAGGCACCGGCCGACCGCGTACGTACGTCCCTTGCCCCCGTGTCACCCACGGCCAGAGCGGTCCCGTACCAGAGGATCAGCCCGCGCGTGGAGGTGTCGGCGTCCGCCCAGTCGGTCAGCCGGCCGGTACACGCGGAGGCCAGGGCCCGGTCAGCTTCGGCGCCCGTGTACCGGGCCCGCAACCAGAGCAGCCCAGCCCAGAACCCACCGGCCCACGAACCCCGCCCGGTGGTCGTCCAACGCCCCGTCTCCGCCTCGGCGTACAGCGGGAACCGCTCCCCAACCTCCCCGCCAGCCTCCCCAACCCCATCGAGAACCTCGGCAAGCGCCCGCCCCGCCCATTCCACCCCCCGGGTCCTAGACCCCGTGCCCGTGCCCGTGCTCGTGCTCGTGCTCGTGCTCGTACGCATGCGCATCCTCTCTTCGTCTTCGTCTTCGTCTTCGTCCCAAGACCACCGGCTCTCACGTGCGTGCCACCCGTGCCACCCGTGGCACCCACATCACCCACGGACGGTCGGTAGTCGCTTGGCCGAGTGGGAGTGTGTAGCGATCTGACGCGCCCACCGACCCGGATGGGGCCGATGGTCATCCCCTGGTGTGGGCTGGCTGTCCGAAGTCTCGGGAAGGGTGTCCGACCGCCCGGTCCTGGATGCTCTGACCGTCCCGGGCCTCCATACCGTCCGGCTGGGCGGTGCTGATAGGTGACCGGTCCGGATCGCACCGGCCGGAGGGGGCACGGGCATCCCTGATCCGGCCGCTCCTCCACACTCTTCCCCCCGGCGCCCCTCAACGCCCCCGCCCAACCCGCAGCCCAGGCCCCCGTACCTCCGCCGGCCCAGCCCTCCGCTCCCGCACCGCCCAGGTCGTCGCGACGGCGCAGGCCGCCGCGAACTCGGCCGCCACCAGCAGCCAGCCCGGGCCGTACCGGCCGGTTTCCGCGAGGGGGCCGAAGAGGGACGGGCCGACGGCGAAGCCGGCGAAGAAGCCGGCCGCCACGAGGGCGGAGTCCTGGCCGGCCCGGCCGGGGGCGGAGCGCTGCATCACCAGGACCATCGAGACGGCGTTGGCCGACACCGCGAACACCCCGACGGCCACCACCCCCGCCCAGACCAGCGCGGGCACCGCGAGCGCCGCCGCCAGGAGGGCCGCCGCCCCCACCGCACCGGCCGCCAGCCCTCCCGGCAGCCACTCGGCGCGCCCCGGCCGGGCCGCCTTCGCCCAGCCCACGCGTCCGCCGATGCCCGCGACGCCGAGCACCGCGACCAGCGCACCGGCCGCGGTGGGGCCCATGCCGAGCCGCTGCGCGCCGAAGAGGGCCACGTACGTGTTGACGGAGGCGATGCCGCAGCCCAGGAACAGGGAGAACACCGCCAGCCAGGCGATGGACCCGCGGGGAACCAGCGAACCCCGGGGCGCGGCCGCCTTCGAGGCGAGCTCCGCAGCGTCCGCAGGGTCCGCGGGCAGGGCGCGCAGCGCCCACAGCGCGGCCAGCGCGGCCGTGGCCGCGGCCGTCCACACCGCCCCGCGCCAGCCGATCCCCCCGGCCAGTGCCGTGAGCGGCAGACCGGCCGCGAAGGCCCCGACCTGGACGCCCGACTGCTTCATGCCGGTCACCGGCCCCCGCCTGGCGGGGGCCACGGCGGCGAGGATCGCCTTGTTGGTCGCCGGATTGGCCAGGGCCTGCGGTACCCCGCCCAGCGCGACGGCGGCGAGCAGGAACCCGGGACCGGGCGCGGCGCCGATCAGCGCGAGGGTCACGGCGGACACCGAGAGCAGGAGTACGAGGGAGCGGCGCGGCCCCATCCGGTCCACCACGCGGCCGCCGACCGGCGACAGTACGGCCGCCGTCCCGAATCCGACCGTGGTGGTCCAGCCGAGCGCGGCCGGCGAGACCCCCAACTCCCTCACCAGACGGGGGCCGAGGGCACCGAAGAGGAAGAGCTGGAGCATCGAGAAGGCCATGGCACTGGTGAGCAGCGCCGTCAGCCTGCGATCGGCTCCCGGGCCGCCGTCCCGCGCCGGAGCGCTCCGTTCCGCCACCGTTCGTCCACTCCGATCCGCTGCTGCCCGGCACTTCGGTCCGGGACAGGAGTCGGGCGGACGAACACCCGGGTTCCCGGGCTCCGTTGTGGCGTGGGACACACGGCGGCGCAGCCGCTCCGGGGCCCGATGAGAAATCCTGATGCCCTCTGTCGCCGCCGCCGGGCCGGTGCAACGATGACCGGGCCATGACTACGGGTCGATGTTGCCGCGGGGTACGGGCTGCGATGTTCGCGGCCACCTGTGTGCTGCTCTCGTCCCTCGGGCACGTCCTCATGTCGGGAACCTCCGTCCCCTGGTGGACGATGGCGGCGGCGTTCGCCGTCACCTCCGCGACCGGATGGGTCCTCGCCGGACGGGAACGCGGCCTGCTGGCCATCACCTCCGCGACCGTGGCCGCGCAGATCGCCCTGCACAGCGGTTTCTCGCTGGCCCAGGCCGCGGCGGCACGCCCCTCGGCACCCGGCACTTCTTCGTTAGCCTCCCTGACCTCCCTGACCTCCCCCGGCGCGCTGACCTCCCTGGGCCGCCGCTGGGCCCAGTACCTGCTCTGCGCCCCACCCGCGCTCCTCCCGCAGTCTTCGTCGCCCCCGGACACGGGCGGCCACACCCAGCACGTCATGCACGCCGCGCACTCGGTCGCCGACGGCACGGCGCCCTTGCACTCCACCGGCCCGACGGGCCCCATGGGGTCCATGGCCTCGATGGGGTCCATGTCCCCCCTGGGCATGCTCGCCGGTCACCTCCTCGCCGCCCTGGTCTGCGGCCTCTGGCTCGCGTACGGCGAACGCGGCGCCTTCCGCGTCCTGCGCGCCGTGGCCGCGCTGCTCCTCGTACCGCTGCGGCTGCTCTTCCGGCTCCCCGCGCCCGCGTACCGGCCCCGCATCCGCTTCCCCCGGGAGCACCGGGTCCGGACACCGCGCAGGCTGCTGCTCGCCGACGCCCTCACCTCACGGGGTCCGCCCCACGGGACCGCTGTCATCTGACAGCCGGCTTCCCGACGCGCGACGGGCCCACCGCCCCGCACCGCGCCTCGGGCATCGGTCATGCCGTCCGGCAGGCCGTAACCCGTTCACCGGCCCAGCCGTGCCCACAGCGCCCCGCACCCCGCGTCCGCGCCCGCCCGGTCCCGGCTGCCCTGGCACTCAGCAGGCGCAGCGTCCCCGGGGCCCTCGGGCGTCCCGGGACCCTCAGGCCTCCCACGAGACCCGGGGTTCCCGGGACTCCCGGCAGACGCGGGGTCCCCGCCGTGCGGCACCGGCCCCCGGATTCCCCGAAGGACCTCAGGCGATGACCCCTGCCCTGCTCACCCGCGCGACCGCCAGCACGCCCGCCGCCCGGCCCGCCGCCGCTTCCGCCCCTGCCCCCGCCCCCGCCCGCCACTGCGCCGGCCCCGACGAGGCCGTCACCCTCCTCGCGCTGGCCGCCCGGGACGGCGACCCCGACGCGGTGGACCAGTTCGTACGCGCCCTGCACCGTGACGTCCGCCGCTACGTCGCCTACCTCAGCGCCGATCCGCAGTCCGCCGATGACCTCACCCAGGAGACGTTCCTGCGCGCCCTCGGCAGCCTCCACCGCTTCGAGGGCCGCTCCTCCGCCCGCACCTGGCTGCTCTCCATCGCCCGGCGAACCGTGGTGGACAGCCTGCGCCACAAAGCGGCCCGCCCACGGATCGCGGACAGAGACGACTGGCAGAGCGCCGCCGAGCAGAACCAGCCGCGCGACGTGCCCGGATTCGAGGACGGCGTCGCGCTCGCGGAGCTCCTGGCGGCCATCCCCGCCGAGCGCCGCGAGGTCTTCGTCCTCACCCAGCTCATGGGCCTGCCGTACGCGGAGGCGGCGCTCATGCTCGGCTGCCCGATAGGCACCGTCCGCTCCCGCGTGGCCCGGGCCCGTTCCTCCCTGATCGACCTGCTCACGGACGCCGACGCGGGTGCCGGCCCGATCACCGGGCTCCGGACCCCGGCCGCCGGCCCGCCGTCGCCGCTCATGGCCGCGGTCGCGGCCTGACGCACCACACCCACGCCCCCACCGCATCCGCACCCGCAGCCCCACCCGCAGCCACTCCGCCCCCCACCGCACGCGCGGTGGGGGGCGGAGCAGGCCCAGGGCAAGGGCCAGGCCCAGGGCAAGGACAGGGGGCGGGGAGTGAATGCGGCCCCTCAGGTCAGGAGCTTCTCCTTGGCCTTGTCGAACTCCTCCTGGGTCAGGTCGCCCTTCTCCTTGAGGGAGGACAGCTTCGCGAGTTCCTCCGCCGGGCTGTGGCGCGGGCCTGCGCCCGCCGCCTTCTGGACGTAGTCCTGGAAGGCCTTCTCGTTGTCCTGCGCCTGCTTCACGTCCCGCTTGCTCATACCGCGGCCGCGGACGATCAGGTAGACGAGTACGCCGATGTACGGCAGCAGGAGGACCAGGATCAGCCATCCCGCCTTGCCCCAGCCGTGCAGTTCGTGGTCCCGGAAGATGTCCGTGATCACTTTGAACAGCAGGAAGAACCACATGACCCACAGGAAGAGCCAGAGCATCGTCCAGAACAGATTGAGGAGCGGATAGTCGTCCACGCGTCACTCCGATCACATAAGGGACATATTCATTCATAGCCCTGGATCGGGTGATCCGCATTCGGAGTGGCCGACCCCTTGCCACCCCGGCTCCCTTCCCTCGAAACTGACACATCGTCAGATCAATGCGAGGGAAGGAACCGAGGATGCAGACCATCTGGCTCGGCGGGCCCGAATGGGTCGCCGTTCTGCGGATCGGGCTCGGGCTGTGGTGGCTGGAGAGCTGGCGGCACAAGGACAAGAAGGACTGGTTCGGCGGAGGCGGCATCCGCTGGGCCGCGGGCGTTGCCGAGAAGCACCGCTGGGGGTTCGTCACGCGCGGCTTCGACGTCGTCGTGAAGCCCCGTCCCCGCTTCATGGCCTACCTCGTCGCCTACGCCGAACTGGCCCTGGGCCTCGGCCTCATCGCCGGATTCCTGACCCCCATAGCCCTGATCGCCGGGCTGGTGCTCAACCTGGTCTACCTGGTGCTGATGATCCACGACTGGGGCGAACAGGGGCAGAACCTGATGATGGCCCTGATCTCCGGGGTCGCCTTCTTCACCATGGCCTGGCAGGCCTGGTCCCTGGACAACGCGCTGGGCCTCTTCTGATCCCGCTCCCGCAGACCTACCGGTGATCCCGCTCCCTCAGACCTGCCGGTCGAGCGGATTGGCCGCGATGCGGTCCTTCGCACCGCTCGCCACATAGGCCGCCGCCGCACACTGCGGCTTGCGCTCGGCCTGCTCCGAGACCAGCGCGAAGAAGGCGTCGCCGAAGCCGAGGCGCGGGTACTCCGCGAGCAGCGCGGCCGTGAACACGGGGTCGGCGTCACCGACGCCGACCCCGGAGACGTCCGCGGTCGTGCCGATCTGGAGCAGGTGGCTCTCCACGTCCTCGGCCGCCGTGACGTCCTCGCGCATGTGCTGCACGATGATCTTCTCGGCGCGCGCCCGCCGCTGCGCCGGCCAGCCCAGGCCCGCCGTCAGCACGCGCGCCACGTGGCCGCCCGCCTCCTCGAAGGGAAGGGTGTGGCTGTCGAAGGGTGCGGTCAGGCCGAGATCGTGCACCAGCGCGCTGACGTAGAAGAGCTCGCGGTCGTACGAGAGCCCGTGCCGGTCCGCGTACTCGGCCCCGAAGGCGTACGAGCGGACGGAGTGGTTCAGCAGCGCCGCGTCCGCGTACTCGGAGGCGATCTCCAGCGCGGCCCGGCCGGACGGAGTGTCAAGAGTCCATGTCACAAGGGTCATGGCAGGTCAGCGTAGGCGCAGCCGGAAGTCCACCTCCGAGGGCCCCTCCTCTCCCGGCCAAGCCAGCAACCGGGCCGGAGCGGCCGGGGTTTCGGCGAGAACGGTCCCGTGCGAGACCACGTAGCGCGGGCGGACCTGGCGGCGGATCGCCTCGGTCGGCGATTCGGCCGGCAGCAGCACGAAGGAGGCCGGGGCGCCCTGCCGGACGCCGTACTCCGAGGGCGAGAGGCCGAGGACGCGGGCCGCGCGCTCCGTCACCATCTCGAAGGCCACCGGGATCTCGTCCGCGCCCGTGAGCTGGGCGGCGTAGATCCCGACGAGGGCGGTCTGCAGCGGATTGCCGGTGCCGAGCGCGTTCCAGGGGTCCATGACGTCGTCGTGGCCGAAGGCCACGTTCACCCCCGCCGCCAGCATCTCCTTGACCTGGGTGAGGCCGCGGCGCTTGGGATAGGCGTCGAAACGGCCCTGGAGGTTGAGGTTGGCGAAGGGGTTCGAGACGAGGTTGATCCCGGAACGCGACAGCAGCCGCTGGAGTTTGAAGCTGTACGCGCCGCCGTAGGAACCCATCGCCGTCGTGTGCGAGGCCGTCACGTGCCCGCGCAGCCCCGAGCGCAGGGCCCGGGTGGCCAGCACCTCCACGAACCGGGACTGCTCGTCGTCGATCTCGTCGCAGTGCGCGTCCACGCGCAGTCCCTGCTCCTCGGCCAGCGCGAAGGCGACGGCCAGCGAGGCCACCCCGTCCTCGCGGGTGTCCTCGAAGTGCGGGATCGCGCCGACGACGTCGGCCCCGCGCCGGACGGCCTCGCGCAGCAGCTTCTCACCGCCGGGGAAGGAGACGATGCCCTCCTGCGGGAAGGCCACGATCTGCAGGGTCATCACGTCCCGGACCCGGTCGCGCACCTCCAGCAGCGCGTCGAGCGCGGTCAGCGCCGGATCGGTCACGTCGCAGTGCGTGCGCACGTGCAGGACGCCCTGGGCCGCCTGCCAGCGCAGCACCTCGGTGGCCCGCGCGATCACGTCCTCGCGGGTCAGGGTCTTCTTGCGCTCGCTCCAGCAGGCGATGCCCTCCCAGAGGGTCCCGGAGGCGTTCGGGCGCGGATCGCCGGCCGTCAGGGCGGTGTCGAGGTGGATGTGGGGCTCGACGAAGGGGGCGCTGAGCAGACCCCCGCGGGCCTCGATCAGCATCCCCGTCGCCGGCGGTTCCTTCTGGTCGTCGTACGGGAGCACGCGCGCGATCCGCCCGTCCTCCGCGACCTCGACGTCGTGCAGGCCTTCGCTGTGCAGCAGCCGGGCACCCCGGACGATCATCCGCATGGCGCCAGCCTACGCACGCCGTCCCGGATCGGCCCGGGCCCGCGCCCGGGACCTGCCCGGGCCCCGGCTCCGGCCCCTGCCCGGGTCAGCCCCGCTTGGCCTGGGCCTTCTGCTGCATGCCCCGCGTCTTCGCGGCAGAACTTCGTACGCAGACCGCCTTGCCCCCGTCCGGCCCCGTCGGCATCCCGGACCCCGGGTGGTGCGATCGGGTTACATGGGGGCATGACTGACGCCACCGCTGACACCGACGCCGCCGTACCCGACTGGGAGAAGCGCTTCCGGGCGCCGCGCGTGGGACTGCCCGAATGGGCCGAGGACGCGCCCGACCGCTCGCTCTTCGTCTCCAACGCGACCGGGACCTACGAGCTCTACGCCTGGGACCGCGCCACCGGCACGCAGCGGCAGGCCACCGACCGCCCCAACGGCACCACCGACGGCACCCTCTCCCCCGACGGCGAGTGGATCTGGTGGTTCTCCGACACCGACGGCGACGAGTTCGGCACCTGGGTGCGCCAGCCCTTCGCCGGCGGCCCCGACGAGCCGGCCACGCCCGGGCTGGAGGCCTCGTACCCCGCCGGACTGGCCATCGGCCGCGACGGGACGACCGTCGTGGGGCGCTCCACCGACGAGGACGGGACCACCATCCACGTCGTACGGCCCGACGGGACGGCGCCCGCCGTCGTCTACCGGCACCGCGAGTCGGCCGGCGTCGGCGACCTGTCCCGCGACGGGACCCTGCTCGCCGTCGAGCACACCGAGCACGGCGACGCCATGCATTCGGCGCTGCGCGTCATCACGCTGGACGGTACGGCCGTCGCCGAACTGGACGACTCCAAGGGCGGCACCGAGGACCTGGGCCTCATGGTGCTCGGCTTCGCGCCCGTCCCGGGAGACACCCGGCTGCTGGTCGGCCACCAGCGGCGCGGCCGGTGGGAGCCGATGGTCTGGGACGTGGCCGCGGGCACCGAGGAGGAGCTGGCCGTCGACCTGCCGGGCGACGTCGGCGCCGAGTGGTACCCCGACGGCTCCGCGCTGCTGATCGAGCACAGCTTCGAGGCGCGCAGCGAGCTGCTGCGCTACGACCTGGCCGCGCGGACCCTCGTACGGCTGGACACGCCGCCGGGGACGGTGTCGGGCGCGACGGCCCGGCCCGACGGGTCGGTGGAGTACCAGTGGTCCTCCGCGGCCGAGCCCTCGGTGGTGCGCTCGACCGCGGGCGGGGTCGTGCTCGACCCTCCCGGCTTCCGGCCGCCCGGCTCCGTACCGGTCGAGGACGTGTGGGTGGAGGGTCCCGGCGGGCGGATCCACGCCCTCGCGCAGCGGCCCGCGGGCCACGGAGACGGCCCCTTCCCGACCGTCTTCGAGATCCACGGCGGGCCCACCTGGCACGACAGCGACGCCTTCGCCGCGACCCCGGCGGCCTGGCTCGACCACGGCTTCGCCGTCGTGCGGGTCAACTACCGCGGCTCCACCGGCTACGGCCGCGAGTGGACCGACGCCCTCAAGCACCGGGTCGGCCTGATCGAGCTGGAGGACATCGACGCCGTACGCCACTGGGCGGTGGACTCCGGCCTCGCCGACCCGGCGCGCCTCGTGCTGTCCGGCGGATCCTGGGGCGGCTACCTGACCCTGCTCGGCCTCGGCACGCAGCCGGACGCCTGGGCGGTGGGGCTGGCGGCCGTACCGGTCGCCGACTACGTGACGGCGTACCACGACGAGATGGAGGCGCTGAAGTCCCTGGACCGCACCCTCTTCGGCGGCACCCCGGAGGAGGTCCCGGAGCGCTTCGAGGTCTCCTCGCCGCTGACCTACGTGGACGCGGTGAAGGCGCCCGTCCACATCGCGGCGGGCCTCAACGACCCGCGCTGCCCGATCCGGCAGATCGAGAACTACGTGGACCGGCTGTCGGCGCGCGGCGCGGAGCACGAGGTGTACCGGTACGACGCCGGGCACGGCTCGCTCGTCGTGGAGGAGCGGATCAAGCAGGTCCGGATGGAACTCGACTTCGCGCTGAAGCACCTGCCGCGATAGCCCGGTAGCCCGGGGCTCGCGCCGAAGCACCAGCCGCGGTGGCCCCGGCACCGGCGGACCGGTGCGCCCCCCGTACGGTGGTGGGGTGCACCGGTTTCTCCTGACCCCGCGCTGGTGGGGGATCAACGTCTTCGTCGCGCTCGGCGTTCCCTTCTGCCTGTTCATGGGGACCTGGCAGCTCGGCCGGTTCGAGGACCGCGTCGACAGCCACAAGGAGGCCACCAGCGCACGCCCCGCCGAACAGGCGGCCGCGCCGCTGGACTCGCTGCTCCCGGTGGACAAGAACACCTCCGGACGGCTCGCCTCCGTCTCCGGGGAGTACGCCGACCAGCTGCTCGTCCCCGAGCGGCGGCTCGACGGGAAGGACGGGTTCTACGTCCTGACCCTGCTGCGCACCGACACCGGCAAGGCCGTCCCGGTGGTCCGGGGCTGGCTGCCGGGCACCGCCGACGCGGGCCGGGCTCCGGCCGCCCCGGCCGGACGGGTCGAGGTCACGGGTGCGCTGCAGGCCTCGGAGAACTCCAGCAGCAAGGGCGTGTACTCCTCGGGCGGACTCCCGGCCGGGCAGCTCGGCGTCATCGGGGCCGCCTCGCTCGTCAACATCGTGCCGTACGGCCTGTACGACGCCTGGCTGACCGTGCAGACCCCCGCCGACGGGCTGACGCCGGTCCCGGCACAGGCTCCGGTCAACACCGGGCTCGACCTCAAGGCCTTCCAGAACCTCGGCTACACCGGCGAGTGGTTCGTCTTCGCCGCGTTCGTGCTCTTCATGTGGTTCCGGCTCTACCGGCGCGAGGTGGAGACCCTGCGCGACGCGGAGGCGGGCCTGCTCACCGGAGACCCCGGGGCGGGACCGGCCGCGCCAGTCGCGCCAGTCGCGCCAGTCGCGCCCGAGGGTCCTGCGACGGCCGATACGGCCGAGACTCCCGACAGCGCGGCCGCCGCGCCGGCCGGAGCCGGTCCGGCCTAGGCAGGACCGGGCCTCCCCCGGGTCCTACGGCCGACCGGGGTCCGACACCGGGATGACCCCGGTCCGGTACACCGTTCCGCCGCACGCGTCGGGGATCGTCGTCTGCGTCGTCGGGCCGCCCGGCAGCGTCGTATCGGCCGTGTGGGACACCGACACGCCCTCCGGTACCGGCGCCGGGGGGTTCGTCTCGGACTCCGGGCCCTTCGCCGCACCGTCCGCGCCCGTCCCGGTGCCCGGATCGGTGTTCGGCGCGCCGGCGACGCCGCCGTCCGGCGGGTTCACCGCGCCGGACCCGCCCGCGCCCGGACAGCCCTCCGCCGGCGGCACCCACGCGAAGCGGACCTCGTACGCCGCGCTCGGCGCGAGCACCATCAGCGGGGCCTCCATCGACGGATCGGGCAGCAGCCCGGTCGCCGGATCCCCCGTGGTGTGGCCTACGACGGGCACCGCCACGCCGCCCTTGCCTGGCTCGGGACCCGCCGCCGGGGCCGCGGTCACGGTGTCCGGACCGAGGACGGTGCAGCCCCGCACCGAAACGTTGGTGACCCTGAAACTGCCGTAGACCTTGCCGTCGGCCGCCGGGGGCTGCGCACTGCCCGACACCCCGAGCTGGGTGGCACTGCAGGCGGGCACGCCCGGAGCCGCCGGCGGGGGCAGCAGACCGCCGCCGGGGAGCCTGGTGACGCCGGGCCGGGGGGAGACGGCCGCCCCGGGCGGAACGACGTCGGGCCCGGTGATGCCGGGAAAACCGGTGCCGGGCGCAGTCGGCGCGGCGCCGGTGGCGCCGGGCGTGCTCTGGCCCTTGCCCGGGGACTTGCTGGGCTTCGGCTTGGTGGAGCCGTTCTGGTGCGGGTTGGAGAGCCCGCCCTTGCGGTCCGCGCCCTGCTGGCCGTGGCCCGCCATGGTGGAGCGGTCCTTGGAATCGCCCTCGGCCGCAGTCAAGTACACGGCCGCCGGGACGGAGGTGCCCACCACCAGCGCCGCCGCCACCGCGGCGAGGACGATCCGCTGCTTGCGGACCCGGCGTGCGGGGACCGCGTACCGCAGTCGCTCGAGCGCGTCGCCGGAGGGTTCGAGGCCCCCGACCACGCCGTGCAGCAGGTCGCGGAGCACTTGCTCCTCCCCGGCCGGTCCCTTGGTGCCCGCGGCGGGGCCGGCGGCGGGGCCGGTGCCTGCGGCTGCGCCGTTCGTGCTGTTCGTGCTGTCAGTGCTGTCGGCCGATCCGTCCGCCGTACTGCCGGCCGCGCTGCCGGCCGCCGCGTCGCCCGTACCGCCGTCCGCGGTGCCGGGTGTGGCACCGGGTGCGGTGCGCAGGAGCTGGCGCAGGGCCTCCTGGCCCTCGCCGGCGGATGCGCGCGTCAGGCCGTGCAGTCCCCGGTCCGCTCCCGGGGCTCCGCCCCTCAGGCTCCGGAGCACCTGCTCCTCGTCCTGTCTCTTCTTGCGGTCCTCGTTCATGACTGCGCAGCCTCCATCGCCACACGCAGCGCAGCTATGCCCCGCGATCCGTACGCCTTGACCGAACCGAGCGATATGCCGAGCGTCTCGGCGACCTGGACTTCCGTCATGTCCGCGAAGTAGCGCAGCACCAGGACCTCGCGCTGGCGACGCTGGAGTCCGCGCATCGACTTGATGAGATCGTCCCGCTCCAGCAGGTCGTACGCGCCTTCCTCGGCGCTCGCCATGTCCGGCATCGGCTTCGACAGGAGCTTCAGGCCGAGGATGCGGCGGCGCAGGGCGGAGCGCGAGAGGTTGACGACGGTCTGGCGCAGGTAGGCCAGGGTCTTGTCCCGGTCGCGGACCCGGTTGCGGGCCGAGTGGACGCGGATGAAGGCCTCCTGGACCACGTCCTCGCAGGAGGCGGTGTCGTCGAGGAGGAGCGCGGCGAGCCCGAGGAGCGAGCGGTAGTGCGCCTGGTAGGTCTCGGTGAGGTGGTCGACGGTGGTCCCCGCGACCACCTCGGCCACCAAGGCCGTCTCAGCCACCACGGCCGTCTCGGTTCCGCCGGTGGCCTCCGCGCTGTCGCGCGGCCCCGGCACGCGGCCGTCGCGGTCGGGTGCGGGCGCCCGGACACCGGGGACGGCGGGGAGCGCGGGAGCCTCCGGCGTCGTGGCGGTCGGCGGGACGGGAACCATCACCGGGAAGCCGCCGGGCGTGCGGGAGCGCAGGCGCGACGGGATCGTCCCGGTGCGCACAGAAATGACGGGGAAGTCCAGCAATGCTTCTGCCACGCCAGTTGGACGCGCGTCACCCCGTCAGGGTTGTACGCGCGGGGCAGACTCATCGGCGTGGTCCCCATTGCCCTCATGCATAGCCGTTCGCCCCGGTGGCCGCGTCTACGACAGCGGGCATCGGGCATCACCTTGATCAGGTCGATCAGGGGATCACTGATGATCCTACAAAGTGAAAAGGCTAAATTCAGCCGCGATGAGTTCCGCAGTTCGCGTGGCGTTCAGCGCGGCGCCCTGGCGGACGTTGTCCGCGCAGACGAAGAACTCCAGGGAACACCGGTCGTCCAGCGAGGCCCGCACCCGCCCCACCCAGGCCGGATCGGTTCCCGCGGCGTCCGCGGGGGTCGGAAACTCGCCTGCGGCGGGGTCGTCCACGAGGACCACTCCGGGCGCGGAATCCAGGATCTCCCGGGCGTGCACGGCCTCGACCTCGCCCTCGAAACGGGCCCGTACGGTCAGGGAATGCCCGGTCAGCACGGGTACCTGTACGCAGGTCACCGAGACCGGCAGCTCCGCGAGGTCCAGGATGCGGCGGGTCTGCGCCCGTACGGCCAGCTCGTGCGAGGACCAGCCGTCCTCGCGCAGCTCACCGGACCACGGCACGACGTTGAGCGCGAGCGGCGCCGCGAAGGGTCCGGTGTCCTCGCCCACGGCACGGCGCACGTCCCCGGGGAGCTCCCCCAGGGCGGTGCCGGCGACCAGCGACAGCTGGCGGCGCAGCGATTCCGACCCGGCCCGCCCGGCCCCGCTGGCGGCCTGGTAGGAGGAGACGGCCAGCTCGGCCAGCGCGTACTCGGCGTGCAGCGCGCCCAGCGCCGCGATCATCGCGGCGGTCACGCAGTCCGGGCCCGCGACGATCCCGCGCGGCCGGATCCGGGCGGTGTGCGCGTTCACCTCGGGCACCACGAGCGGCACCCCGGGGTCCTCCCGGAACGCCGCGGACTGGTCCACCACGACGGCGCCGCGCGCGGTGACGACGGGAGCCCACCGGAGCGAGACCTCGGCCGGGGTCAGGAAGAGCGCGACGTCCCCCTCGCCGAGGCCGTCGAAGGCGTCTTCGGTGAGGGCGAGCACCTCGGTCTCCTCACCGCGCACGGTCAGCCGGCGGCCGGCCGAGCGCGACGAGGCGATCAGGCGTACGGGGCCCCAGACGTCCGCCCGCTCGGACAGGATCCGGAGCACGACGGAGCCGACCGCTCCGGTCGCCCCGACCACCGCGAGTGCCGGTGGCGGGGTCGACCGGGGGGCCGTCATCGTCCGGTGCCTCCGTAGACGACGGCTTCGTCGTTGTCGGAGTCGAGGCCGAAGGCCGTGTGCACGGCGCGGACGGCCTCGTTGACGTCGTCCTGCCGGGTCACGACCGAGATGCGGATCTCCGAGGTGGAGATCAGCTCGATGTTGACGCCCGCGTCGGACAGCGCCTGGAAGAACGAGGCGGTGACGCCCGGGTTCGTCTTCATGCCCGCGCCGACCAGGGAGATCTTGCCGATCTGGTCGTCGTAGCGCAGGGACTCGAAGCCGATGGTGCCCTTCGCCTTCTCCAGGGCGTCGATGGCCTTGTGGCCCTCGGCCTTGGGGAGGGTGAAGGAGATGTCCGTCAGGCCCGTGGACGCGGCGGACACGTTCTGCACGATCATGTCGATGTTGATCTCGGCGTCCGCGATGGCGCGGAAGATCGCCGCGGCCTCGCCCGGCTTGTCCGGGACGCCGACGACCGTGATCTTGGCTTCGGAGACGTCGTGGGCGACTCCGGAGATGATGGCGTGCTCCACCGGCTCGTCTCCTTGCGGATTCTCGTTGCTGACCCAGGTGCCCGGCAGTCCCGAGAAGGACGAGCGGACGTGGATCGGAATGTTGTAGCGGCGCGCGTACTCGACGCAGCGGTGCAGCAGCACCTTGGAACCGGAGGCCGCGAGCTCCAGCATGTCCTCGGAGGAGATCCAGTCGATCTTCTGCGCCTTCTTCACGACGCGGGGGTCCGCGGTGAAGACGCCGTCGACGTCGGTGTAGATCTCGCAGACCTCGGCGTCCAGCGCCGCGGCGAGCGCGACGGCGGTCGTGTCCGAGCCGCCGCGGCCCAGGGTGGTGATGTCCTTGCTGTCCGCGGACACGCCCTGGAAACCGGCGACGATGGCGATGTTGCCCTCGTCCAGCGCGGTGCGGATACGGCCCGGCGTGACATCGATGATGCGCGCTTTGTTGTGGACCGAGTCGGTGATGACGCCTGCCTGGCTACCGGTGAACGACTGGGCCTCGTGGCCCAGGTTTTTGATCGCCATGGCCAGCAGGGCCATGGAGATCCGCTCTCCGGCGGTCAGCAGCATGTCGAATTCGCGCCCGGCAGGCATCGGGGACACCTGCTCAGCGAGATCGATCAGCTCGTCCGTCGTGTCGCCCATCGCGGAAACCACGACGACCACTTGGTGGCCGTTCTTCTTGGCGTCCACGATTCGCTTGGCGACACGCTTGATGCCCTCGGCATCGGCTACGGAGGAGCCTCCGTACTTCTGCACGACAAGGCCCACGTGCGCTCCTCGCTCAATCCGTCTCATTGCTGGTGCAGTCTAACGAGCGACCGGGATACGACCGTCTCGTACCACATCATGAGACGAAAGGATCAAAGAACCGGTTGCCCCGCCGGAGGCATCACTTCCGGCCGAGACCGCCCAGCTCCTCCGCCATGACCTGCCCGGCCTGCTCCGCGAGATCGTCCTCCGCCAGGTCCTCGTCCGTGTCCAGCCCGTCCAGGGCCGCCAGCGGCTGGTCCAGGCGTACGTGGGCGACCAGCGACTGGAGCGCGCGCAGCGTGGCCGAAGCCGTCGGACCCCAGTTGGTGAAGTACGAGAACTGCCACCACCACAGGGCTTCGGTGACCCGGTCCGACTGGTAGTGGATGAGGCCGTGGCGCAGGTCGGCGACCACGTCGGCCAGGTCGTCGGAGATCCGGTGCGGGACCGGTGCCTTGCGCGGCTCGTAGGGGTCGAAGACCTCCGAGTAGACGTCGACCGGCTCCAGCATCAGCGCGAACCGCTCGCGCAGGTCCTCCACGTCCGGCTCCGGGCCCAGGTCGGGCTCGTAGCGCTCGTCGGGCAGGACGTCCTGGTACGCGCCCAGCCGGCCGCCCGCCAGCAGCAGCTGGGACACCTCCAGGAGGAGGAAGGGCACGGCGCTGTCCGGGTCCTCGCCCTTGGCCACCTCGGTGACCGCGACGATGAAGGACTCGATCTGGTCGGAGATCTGGACGGCGAAGTCGTCCGGATCCTGTCCCAGGGCGTGCAGCGTTGCGTCAGACATCGAGAAGTCGCCTTCCTTCAAAGGCCCGCCCGAGCGTGACCTCGTCCGCGTACTCCAGATCTCCCCCGACGGGGAGCCCGCTGGCCAGGCGGGTGACCTTCAGGCCCATGGGCTTGATCATGCGGGCGAGGTAGGTGGCGGTCGCCTCGCCCTCCAGGTTCGGGTCGGTCGCGAGGATCAGCTCGGTGACCGCGCCGTCGGCGAGCCGCGCCAGCAGCTCCCGGATGCGCAGGTCGTCCGGGCCGACGCCCTCGATCGGGCTGATCGCGCCGCCGAGGACGTGGTACCGGCCCCGGAACTCGCGGGTCCGCTCGATCGCGACGACGTCCTTCGACTCCTCGACCACACAGATGACCGTGAGATCGCGGCGCGGGTCGCGGCAGATGTTGCACCGCTCCTCCTGCGCCACGTTCCCGCACACCGCACAGAACCGGACCTTGTCCTTGACCTCGAGCAGCGTGTGCGCGAGACGGCGGACATCGGTGGGCTCGGCCTGCAGGATGTGGAAGGCGATCCGCTGCGCGCTCTTGGGCCCGACGCCGGGCAGCCTGCCCAGTTCGTCGATCAGGTCCTGGACCACGCCTTCGTACAACGGACTGCCTTCTTTCGGTTTTCGGTGGGAGTGCGGTTCCCGGTGGGAGTACGGGGAGTGCGGGGTGCGGAGGGGTGAGGGGCGGAGGGGCTAGAACGGAAGGCCGGGGATGCCGCCGCCGCCCAGGCCCTGCGCCAGCGGGCCCAGCTTCTGCTGCTGGAGCGCCTGCGCATTCTCGTTGGCCGCCTGGACCGCCGCGACCACCAGGTCCGCGAGCGTCTCCGTGTCCTCGGGGTCCACGGCCTTCGGGTCGATCACCAGCGCGCGCAAATCACCGGAACCGGTGACGGTCGCCTTGACCAGGCCGCCGCCGGCCTGGCCCTCGACCTCGGTCCGCGCCAGCTCCTCCTGTGCCACGGCAAGGTCCTGCTGCATCTTCTGGGCCTGCTGGAGCAGCTGCTGCATGTTGGGCTGACCACCACCGGGAATCACAGGTCACTCACTCCGTAGCGTCGGGCCAAGCATCTGGCGGCTTGGTCAATCCGAGCCTACGTGCTCCCCGGGCGCCGCGCCCTACGCCGTGAGGACCAACTCTTTCGAGTGAGAGACGAGGCGTGCGCGTACCTGATGGAGCCCTCCTTGTGAGCGGAAATCCGGGGAATCGTTGCCCATCGCGCCCCATTCGAAGGTAGGAAGAGCATGCGCATCATTGCGCACACGCGCACCACCACACGTCAGCGCAGGCAGAGGGAGTGCCGGGTGAGTCAGCCGGAGATGCAGCCCGAGGGGCCACCCCGGGATCCCGCTGAGGACGGCGACCTCACCGGCCGGCCGTTCCCCCTCGGGGACTGGGGCGAGCCCGCCGAGCGGCTCGACGAGCTCTACCGGCGGGTCGAGGCCGACGCGCTGCGCACCGCCGAGTGGTACCTGTCCGACCGGGCGTGGAAGCGCCGGGGCGCCCGGATCCTGCGGGCCGGAGCCGCCGCGGGCGCGGTCACGGGCGCGGCGATGCCACTGCTGGAACTGACCGGCTCGGTGCCCGGGGCGGCCTCGTACGGCTACCTCGCGCTGCTCCTGGGAGCGGCCTGCCTGGCCGGCGACCGGTTCTTCGGCCTGACCTCGGGCTGGATGCGGGACGTGGCGACGGCGCAGGCCGTGCAGCGGCGCCTGCAGACCCTGCAGTTCGACTGGGCCACCGAGAACGTACGGGAGATCCTCGGCCCGACGGAGGGCACCGCGAGCGAAGCCGCGGAGCGATGTCTGACCGTGCTGCGGCGGTTCTCGGAGGACGTGACGGAGCTCGTGCGCTCCGAGACCGCGGAGTGGATGGTCGAGTTCAGCTCGGGCCCCGCCCCGCTGGTCATGCAGTCCCTGGGCGCGGGCGGGGGGCGCCCGGACGCGTACGTCCCGCCGGCCCGCTTCCCGCTCCCGCCGGGCACCCGCCCGAACATGCCGCGCCAGAGACCCCCGGAACAGCCGCGCTGAATCCGGCCCCGCCGGCGATCGGGAAACGGTGGAGGGCCGGGCGGGGAGAGCTCCTCGCACCCGCCCCGGACCGGCGCACCGCGGTGCGGTGCAGTGCGCGCACCGCACCGCACACCGCACCGCGCACTGCACATCAACTGAAAATGATCATCGAGCCCTGGCCGAGGCTCCGGGTCGCCGCCGCGTGCAGTCCCAGCCACACGTGCCGCTCCCGTGCGAACGGGCTGTCGTCGTGCGGAATCGGCCCGGCCGGCTCCTCCAGCGAGGTCGGCCGCCCCGGCGGCGCGGGCGCCATCGGGGGATTCCCGGGATCTATCCCGATCGCGGGAGCCACCACCGCCAGCTCGCGCAGCAGCCCCTGCGCCGAGCCCAGCGGCCCGCCCCCGGCCAGCAGCTCCTCGTTCGCCAGCGGCGCCGCGAAGTCCACGGGGACGTACGCCCCCGCGTGGTCGTAGTGCCACACCAGGTGCGACTGCTGCGCCGTCGGCTCGAACATCTCCAGCAGCTGCTCGTAGTCCCCGCCCAGCTCGTCCACCGGCGTCACCGGCAGCCCGCAGATCTGGAGCAGGTACGCCCGCCGCAGGAAGTGCAGGGCGTCATAGTCGAAACCGGCTACCGGGGCGACGTCCCCGGACAGCCCCGGCATGTACGCGAACACCGGCACGGACGGCAGTCCGGCCTCGCCCAGCGCCTTGTCGTACGAGGCGATCTCTTCCGCGAAGGGATTGTCGGGGCTGTGGCACAGCACGTCGACAAGGGGGACCAGCCACAGGTCACAGGCCACTCGGCCTCCGATCAGTCGTTGCCGCCGATCGGGCCAGCGTAGTGCGCCGGACACGCTCCGCGAAGGGGTGAGCAAAACCTCGCGCCCGGGCCCGCGGCGCGACGGCGGTACCGGAGAGGCCTACGGCTGCCCCGGTCCCACCCTCCAGACCCACGCGTCCAGCACCTTCTCCGGCGGCCGGCCGAGCAGTCCGGTGATCAGTTGCCGCAGCTCGGTGTCCCGGTCCTGGACCGGCAGCACGACCGCGCCCGCCTTCCAGTACTCCAGGTCCTGGCGGGCCTGCACCTGCCAGGCCGGGGTGATCTCGGGCGGCTGCGCACCGTAGCGGACGTCGCGCAGGAGGTTCGACAGGTTGCGCGGGGTGGCTCCGTAGATGCCCATGCGGTCCGGTCCCCACGGGCCGTTGAAGTAGCCGCCGGCCAGCCGGAAACCGAAGTCCGCCTCGACCTGCCAGTGCAGTGCGTCCGCCTGGCCCGGGTCCGGCAGCGGTACCGGAACGAGTGCCTCCCCGTCCTTGACGTAGTCCTTCCAGGACCCCGAGGTGATGAAGGCGGGCACCGGCGCGCGGTCCCGTACGGTCAGCGGCAGCGGCAGGACCGGGATCAGCGCGGCCGCCGCCCCCAGCAGGCCCAGCGTGCGCAGCTCGCGCGTGCGCAGCCGGACGATCCGGTCGAGCGCGAGGGCCAGCAGGATCCCCAGGACGGGGGCGCACACCATCGCCACGCGCCCCTCGATCACCGACTCGAAGAGGGGCAGCTTGATGATCAGGCGCCAGGGACCGGGCAGCACGACCTCGGTGTGCGGGACGGGCACCCACGGTCCGAGGGACAGCAGGAGCGCCACGAAGCCGGTGACCGCGAGGGCCCGTACCAGCCTGTCGCGCCACAGCCACACGCACACGGCGACGGCGAAGGCCAGCAGGGGCCAGCCGTAGAAGGCGTTCTGCTCGGTGGTGTTCAGGGAGAGGCGCCCGGCCGTCTCCGGGTCGCCGAAGAGCGAGCGGGAGGCGTACTCGATCAGGGCGCGCGGGCTGTTCCCGGCGTCGTCCCCGTGCAGGACCGAGTGGTAGCTCTGCGGGCCGGAGAACTGCCAGTGCAGCGGGACGATCAGCAGCGGCAGGCACACGGCGAGGGCCACGGCCAGGCCCGCGCCCAGCGGTCGCGCGGCCGCCAGGGCCCGTCGGTGGTCGACGAGCAGGCAGGCGAGGCAGAAGACCAGCATGCCGAGCGCGGCGATGAGAAGCGGCTCCTCGCCGATGAAGATCTGGTACGTCGCGAAGAGCCCGAGCAGGACCCCGTCACGGGTCACGCTGTGGTCCCTGCGGTGCGGGCCGCACAGGCGCAGGGCCCGGTCGATGATCAGCGGGATCATGAAGAGGACGACGAAGTTCGGGTGGCCGTTGGCGTGCGAGACCATCGGCGGCGCGAAGGCGGCGAGCGCCCCGCCCGCCGCGGCGGCCCAGCGGGAGCGCACGAAGTGCCGGCGGATCAGCCAGTACCAGGTCCAGGCGCTGGCGGCCATGCCGAGCGTGAGGACCAGCGCGAAGGTGACCGTCTCGCCGAAGAGGAGCGTGACCGGGATGAGCGGGACGTTCAGGCCGAGCATCGTGGCGTTGGCCATCAGGTTCACGCCGTCGGGCATGCCCTGGGAGAAGGTGAAGAACGGATTGCGGAGGTGGGTGATGTTGTCGGTGGTGACGCCGACGAACCACTCCCACTGGTTCTGGTCCTGGAGCGCGTCGGCGAGGTAGCTCCCGCCGAGGTCCGCCCACAGGCCGTGGAAGATGTAGAACGAGAGCGCGAGGAAGGCGGCGGCGACGGCGAGGCCGCCGGCGTTCAGGCGCAGCAGCTCGGCGAGGGCCTGGCGGCGGTCGGTGCGCGGCTCGGGGGCCTTTGGTGCGGGGGCCTTTGGTGCGGGGACCCTCTGCGCGGGGACCCTCTGTGCGGGGACCTTGTACGCGGGGAGCTTCGCGGGGACCTTCTGTGCGGCGCGGCTCACCGGGATCTCCGCCACCTCCCAGCCCTGGCGGCGTATCCAGCGCAGGACCTCGGCGTCGATGGCCGGGCCGTCGAGGGTGGAGGCGGCGAAGGCGGCGCGGGCGCGGTCGCCGTCGAAGAGGGCGAAGCCGCAGGTGTCGGCGCGGAAGCCCGGTATCCCCGGTATGCCGAGGGCGCGGACCAGGCGGTTTCCGGAGCGTCCTTGGACCACGGCGGGGGGCTGCGCCTCGGGCGTTCCGTTGCTCTGCCCGGCGGCCTGCGCGGGGGCCCGCCCGGGAGCCCGCCCGGGGGCCCGCCGCTCGTCCCGCCGCGCGTCCTCGTCCGGGGCGTCCGCGTCCAGGGCGTCCTCGAGGCGGGCCAGCTCGTCGAGCGGCGTCGTGAGGGCGGCGTCGGCGAGCAGCACCCGGCGGCCCGCCGAGGCGAGTACTCCGGCGCGCAGTGCGGCCCCCTTGCCCCGGTGGCCTGAGGCGGGGCGGACCAGCCGGATCCGGGGCTCGTCGGCGGCGGCCGCTGTCTCGTCGGCGGCGGCCGCCAGGGGCTCGCGGGCCGGACCGTCCTCGTCCGCGGCAGTGACCACTATGAGTTCCCAGTCACCGGGGCCGGTGCCGCTGTGCGCGTCGAGGTGGTGGCGCACGGCGGTGAGGGTGGCTTCCGGGACGGGACCGGGGATGACGACGGAGAGGCCGACGGCGCCGAGCCATCGCGTACCGGTGGTCGGGGCCGACCGGTGCTCGCTCGCGCCGCGCCGGTCGTCCACGCTCTTCCCGCTCACGCGCCGGCCCCCTTCAGGCCCGCGGCCCAGTCCAGACCGTGCTGGTTGTACGCGTGCACGAGGCGTCGTACCTCCTCGGCGTCCCCGCGGGTCACCGCGTCGATCAGTTCGTTGTGGCCCGCCCACAGGCTGCCGCGCAGGGGCGGCTCCGCCTTCAGGTAGGGCACGGAGAATACCCAGCACTGCACGCGGATCCGGTGCAGGAATTCGGAGATGTAGCTGTTGCCGACCAGCCCGCTCAGCTCCCTCCAGAAGCGCAGGTCGTAGCCGATCAGCACTTCGAGCGAGCCGTCCAGCGCCGACCTCCGCGCCTCCTCCGCCCGGCGGCGGACGGACACCAGCCGCTCGCCGGTGCCGGGAGCGGTGCCGCGTTCGACGAGCCGGCGGAAGATTCCCTCCACGATCAGCGTGCGAGCCTCGATCATGCCCCGGAAATCGTCCACGGAGAAGACGCGGACACGGAAGCCGCGGTGCTGGACGGAGTCGAGCAGGCCCTGGGCGGAGAGGTCGACGAGTGCCTCGCGGACGGGGGTCGCGGAGACCTCGTACTGCTCGGCGATCTGTTTGACGGTGAACTCGGCCCCTGCGGGCAGACGCCCCGCGAGCACCTCGTCACGCAGCGCGTCCGCGATCTGCTGGCGAAGTGTGTTGCGGGTGACAGCGCCGCTGCCTGACATAGGGGTCCGTCTCCATCTGTGGGCTTCGGACACCTTAGGCCAGACAGGACGGCCGAAACCGATCGGTTTGTGGCCGCTATATGGATTTAGCGACCGTTATCCGGACGGTCGGGGGCTCTTTTCTTGATCATCTGGCCCTGCGCGGGGCCTCCCGGGACCTGCACGCAGGGGCGTTCTCCCTGTTCAGGAGCGGTGTGGACGGCTCACCCGGGGGAGGACCCGGGACGAACCGGGGCGAACCCGGGCCGGGCCGGGGCGGATCTGCGGCGGTCCCGAGGGGGACCGAGCGGATCCGAGGCGGCCCGGACACGGGGGCTCAGGCCGAAACGTGCTTGTCCGCGACGGTCAGCGCGTCGTCCAGCAGGGCCAGGCCCTCCTTCGCGTCGGCCTCCGTGATGTTGCACGGCGGGACGACGTGGGTGCGGTTCATGTTGACGAACGGCCACAGCCCGGAGGCCTTGCAGGCGGCGGCGAACTCGGCCATCGGGGCGTTGTCCGCGCCGGCGGCGTTGTACGGGACGAGCGGCTCGCGCGTCTCCTTGTCCCGTACGAGTTCCAGCGCCCAGAAGGTGCCCAGACCGCGCACCTCCCCGACCGAGGGGTGGCGCTCCGCGAGCTCGGCGAGGGCCGGGCCGATCACGTTCTCGCCGAGGTGGGCGGCGTGCTCGACGATGCCCTCCTCGTCCATCGCGGTGATCGTCGCGACGGCGGCCGCGCAGGCCAGGGGGTGGCCGGAGTAGGTCAGCCCGCCCGGGTAGGGGCGCGTGGCGAATGTCTCGGCGATCGCCCCCGAGATGGCGACCCCGCCGAGCGGGACGTAGCCGCTGTTGACGCCCTTGGCGAAGGTGATCAGGTCGGGGGTGACGTCCCAGTGCTCGGCGGCGAACCACTTCCCGGTCCGGCCGAACCCCGACATGACCTCGTCCAGGATGAAGACGATGCCGTGGCGGTCGCAGAGCTCGCGCACGCCGGCCAGGTAGCCGGGGGGCGGGGTCATGATCCCGGCCGTGCCGGGGACGGACTCCAGGATGATCGCGGCGATCGTCGCGGGACCCTCGAAGGCGATGGTGTCGGCGAGGTGGGTGAGGGCGCGCTCGCACTCCTCGGCCTCGGTGACCGCGTGGAACGGCGACCGGTAGAGGAACGGGCCCCAGAAGTGCACGACGCCCGCGGCGGCCGTGTCGGAGGGCCAGCGGCGCGGGTCGCCGGTCAGGTTGATCGCGGCCGCGGTGGCGCCGTGGTACGAGCGGTACGTGGACATCACCTTCTGCCGGTCGGTGTGCAGCCGGGCCATGCGGACGGCGTTCTCCACGGCCTCGGCTCCGCCGTTGGTGAAGAAGATCTTGTCGAGGTCGCCGGGGGTCCGCTGCGCGATGAGGCGTGCGGCCTCGGAGCGGACGTCGACGGCGAAACCGGGGGCCAGGGTGCAGAGCGTGGCCGCCTGCTCCTGGATGGCGGCGACGACCTTGGGGTGCTGGTGGCCGATGTTGGTGTTGACCAGCTGGGAGGCGAAGTCGAGGTAGCGCTTGCCGTCGTAGTCCCAGAAGTACGACCCCTCGGCTTTGGCCACGGCGAGCGGGTCGATCAGGGCCTGTGCGGACCAGGAGTGGAAGACGTGAGCGCGGTCGGCAGCCTTGACGGAGGCGCCCGAGGTGACGTGAGGGGTCATGCCGCCACCGTAGAAGTGCGCAGGTGGGGCGGGATATCGGCGGTCTGTATGCGGGTGGGGGGCGGGTCTCGGCAGTCTGTATGGGGTGGGTGCGTGGGGTGGGATGGGGTGGGGGGTGGGGCCGCTTACTTGACAGCAAGCTGTCTTTCCGTCAGTCTGCTGTCATATGGCACGTCCCCCGATGGCAGGACGCTGGAGGCGAGCACGATGAGCGAAGCCCGGACGGCAGGCACTTCCCCTCTCCCGACGGTCCACGTGGCGGTCTACGACACCTACGCCGACTGGGAGACGGGCCACACCACCGCGCACCTGACCCAGCGCGGGTACGAGGTCCGCACGGTCGGCCTCGCCGCCGGCGAGCCCGTCACCACGATGGGCGGCCTCCGCATCCAGCCCGACCTGGCCCTGGCCGACCTGACCCCCGGCGACTCGTCCCTCCTGATCCTGACCGGCGCCGGGCTGTGGGACACCGGTGACGAGCTGGCCCCCTTCGCGGCGAAGGCCGCGGAGTTCCTGGCGGCCGGGGTCCCGGTCGCGGCGATCTGCGGAGCCACGGCGGGCCTGGCCCGCGCGGGAGTCCTGGACGGGCGTACGCACACCAGCGCGGCCCCCTTCTACCTCGGCGGCCAGCCGGGCTACGCGGGCGCCGCACACTACGTCGAGGCCGACGCGGTCACCGACGGCGACCTGATCACGGCGGGCCCGACGGAGCCGGTGGCGTTCGCCCGCGAGGTCTTCGCCCGCCTCGGGGTGTACCAGCCGCACGTCCTCGACGCCTGGTACCGCCTCTTCCACGACTCCGACCCGACCGCGTACCCGGTCCTCATGGCGGCGGCGGAGTCGGGCGATGCCTGAGGGGGCGGAGCCGGTGGGGGCGGAGCCGGTGGCGGAGGGGGCGGAGCCCGTGCCGGAGGGGGCGGAGGGGGCGGAGCCCGTGCCGGAGGGGGCAGTGGCGGAGGGGGCGGATTCGGGGCCGGACTCCCTGCGGGCCCGACAGGATCTGCTGAGCCGCACCGCCCTCGGCGTGTTCCACCTCAACGGCCGGTTCCTCTCCGTCTCCGAGGAGCTGGCCCGCCCGGCGGGGCTGACCGCCGCCTGGTGGCAGGTGCTCGGCGCCGTACTGCACGAGCCGCTCCCCGTCGCCGGCATCGCCCGGGCCATGGGCATCACCCGGCAGAGCGTGCAGCGCATCGCCGACCTCCTGGCCTCCAGGGGCCTGGCCGAGTACGTCCCGAACCCGGCCCACCGGCGCGCGAAGCTGCTGCGCCCCACGGAAACCGGCCGCGCGGCCATCGCCCGGATCGGCCCGGGCCACGCGTCCCTGGCCACCCGCCTCGCGGAGGCCCTGGGCGAGGAGGCCTTCGCCGAAACGGTCCGCGTCCTGGAACGCCTGTCGGCCGCTCTGGATGCGCTGGAGGCTCTGGACGGCCCGCACTCTGCGGACAGCCCGGGCAGCCCGGGTGCCCTGCCGACTGTACCTGGTTCCCCGACCTCTTAGGGCGGGCCCGACGGGTCTTCCGGATCCCGGGGCCCTGGACTCCCGCCCGGACCCACTGGACTGACCGGGCTTGGCCGGGCCGGCTGTACTCCCCGGGGCCGCACCGGGCCGGGCCCCGCACCGGGCCGCACCGGGCCGCGCCGGGCCGCACCGGGCCGCGCCGCACCGCGCCGGGCCGCACCGGGCCGCGCCGGGCCGCACCGGGCCGCGCCGCACCGCGCCGGGCCGCACCGGACCGGAGCGCACCGCACCGCGCCGCACCGGGCCGCACCGGGCCGCGCCGGGCCGCACCGGGCCGCGCCGCACCGCGCCGGGCCGCGCCGCACCGCGCCGCACCAGTTGTACTCCCCGGGCAGTCCGACCCGTGCGCGCCGCCGCAGGCCACCCCGCCACCCACCGCACGACACCGCGTCCGCCCGCACTATTGTCGACCCCCGGCGAGTCCCAGGGGGAGGACCAACCAGTCATGGAACAGCTGCATCCACGGGACCCACAGCACATCGGCCCCTACCACCTGCTGGCCCGCCTCGGCGCAGGCGGCATGGGCCAGGTCTACCTCGCCCGGCGCGACCCCGGGGGCGCGAGCCCGACCGCGAGTCCCGCCGCGCACCCCGCCGCCGGTGCCACCACCGGGGCCGCGGCCGTGAAGCTGATCCACCCCCACCTCGCCGCCGACCCCGGCTTCCGCACCCGGTTCCGCCGCGAGGTCGCCGCCGCACGCCTCGTCGGCGGAGCCCGGACCGCACCCGTCCTCGACGCCGATCCCGACGCGGACATCCCCTGGCTGGCCACCGCCTACATCGCCGGGCCGAGCCTGCGCCAAGCCGTGGCGCGCGACTTCGGCCCGCTGCCGGCCGGCTCGGTACGGGCCCTGGCCGAGGGGCTCGCGTACGCCCTCCAGGACATCCACCGCGCCGGACTCGTCCACCGGGACCTGAAACCCGGCAACATCCTGCTCACCCTCGACGGCCCCCGCGTCATCGACTTCGGCATCGCCCGGGCCCTGGAGACCACCGACGGCCCCGCCCTCACCCAGACCGGCGAACTGCTCGGCTCCCCCGGCTTCCTCGCCCCCGAGCAGATCCACGGCGCGGCCCTGACCCCGGCCTGCGACGTGTTCGGCCTCGGCGCGGTACTCGCCTACGCCGCCACCGGCCGGCTGCCGTTCGGGGACCCGGAACAGCCCGGAGGCATCGCGGCGCTCCTGCTGCGCATAACCGAAGCGGAACCGGACCTGGCCGGCGTACCGCCCGAACTGCGCGACCTCGTACGGGACTGCCTGCGCAAGGAACCCGCCGCCCGGCCGTCGCCCGCCGAGGTGCTCGCGCGGGTCGCCGCGGAGCGAGCTCCGGTACCGGATCCGTGGCTGCCGGCACCGTTGCTCGCGCGGCTCGGGCTGCACGCCGTAGCCCTCCTGGACCGCGAGGACGCCGGACCGGACCGGGCGGCGCCGACCCCACCCCGTGCGGGGGAACCGGAACCATCGGCGGCGACAGCGACACGCTGGCCCTCGGCTGGCACCCCGTCCCCGTCCTCTTCCCGCTCGTCCTCTCCCTCCGGTTCCGCTGTTCCCTCCGCCTCCTCCGCCTCCGCCTCCGCCTCCGCCTCCGCCTCCAGCGTCTTCCTCGTCTCCATCGCCCTGGTCGTCGCCGTTGCGGCGGGCGGCACCGTGTACGCCTTCATGACCGGCGACGACCAGCCCCTCTCCGCCCCGGGCGCCCCACCCGCCACAGGAGCCACGGCCTCGAGCCCCGCTTCCATCCCCCCGCCCGCCGTCCTGCCCGCGGCCTACGCCGGCACCTGGCGCGCCACCTCCGGAGGCCAGAGCTGGCGGCTGACCCTCACCCCCGGCGGGGCCGGCACCCCTGTGATGTCCCTGACCGTCCAGGCCCCCGGCATCGCCTGCGCCTGGAGCGCACCGCTGGACTCCGCCGCCGGCGCCCCCGCCGGAGCGGGCACCGTCGGGCTCGCCCCCTCCACCGTCACCTCCGGAGCCGCACCCACCTGCACACCGGGCGGCCGCAGCACGCTGCGCCTGCTTCCCGACGGGAGTCTGGTGCGGGAGCTCGCCGACAGCCCCAGCGCACCGCTCACGTACCACCGTCAATAATCATTTCGATGTCAATAAGCCTGCGGGCAAAGGTTGTTGCATCCACGAAACCCATCGCACACTGCGGCACATGGAGCCGTTGAAGGTAGTGGCACGACTGTGGGAGCGGATCGAAGCACGCGACTGGGACGGAGTGGCCCTGCTGATCGCCGAGGACGCGGTGATCGAATGGCCCGTGAGCAGCGAACGCATCGTCGGTCGCGCCAACTTCATCGCCGTCATCAGCGATGACGACTACGCGGACGAGAGACCGGTGCACGTGCTGCGGATCCTCGCGGACGGCGATCTCGTCGTCACCGAGGTGGAGATACCTCAGGACCATGTCGTCTACCGTGCGGTCTCCCTGTGGACCGTGCGGGACGGGGAGATCGTGGGCGCGCGGGAGTACTGGACCAGCCCCGGTCAGGACCCGGCGCCCCGCTGGCGCGCGGGCTTCGTGGAACCGCTCGTCGAACCGCTCGTCGAACCGCTGGCGGCGGACTGAGCGGGGACGGGGCCGGGCCTGATCTGAGCCCTGGGGTCGGGCCCAACTGCCCTTGTACCGGCCCTGAGTAATCCCTGTCATACCTGAGAGCTACTTGCGAAGACGGCTCTCCAGCGGGACGCCGACCAGGGCTCTCGATTCCTAACTTCGTGACCAGAGAAGAACGCAGCACCGCCCCTCTGGCACGAACGAAGGAACGGACCCATGACCCGCCGCCCCACCGCACGTCCCGCCGGCCGCAGCAGCGGCCGTCTGCGCCGCACGCTGCTGGCCGGGCTCGTCGCCGCGGCCGTGGTGTTCCCCGTTTCCGCCGCCGCGTCGCCGGCGGTCCCGGCCCCGGCTCCCGCGGTCCTGTCCGAGACCGCGGCCCTTCCCGCCCGGTACGCCGCCAACCTCGCCAATCTCGGCGAGGCCGCCCGCACGGCCCAGGAGGCCGGCCGTGGTGGTCGCGCCGCGAAGCTCCGGGCGATGGAGGCGGGCGGTGAGGCCCGGTTCCTCGTCTTCGACGGGCGGGGCAAGGGTCGCGCGATAGAGGTGTTCGGCGATCTGGAGAGCGCCGACCGGGTCGCGGTCCTGGTTCCCGGGTCGGACACGACGCTGGACACCTACCAGAGGTTCCGTGCCGGGGCCGTCGCCCTTCAGCAGCGCCTCCAGGCCGGGCACCTCCGCTCCGCCGTGGTCGCCTGGCTCGGGTACGACACCCCCGGCACGGTCAGCCCGACCGTGCTGACGACCGGCCGCGCCGACCGGGCCGCCGCCGAACTCGGTCCCTTCCTCGGCCGTTTGGAGCGGATGGCGGCTCCGGGCGCCCGGCTCTCGCTGCTCTGCCACTCCTACGGATCCGTGGTCTGCGCCCGCACCGCCACCGGCCCCGGGGTCACCGACATCGCGCTGTTCGGCAGCCCGGGCACGGGGGCCGACTCCGCCGCCGGTCTGCCGACCCGGGCCCGGGTCTGGGCCGGCCGGGGCGCCGACGACTGGATCGCGAACGTCCCGCACGTCAGCTTCGCGGGGCTCGGCTTCGGCGCTGATCCCGTGGACCCGGCCTTCGGGGCCCTGCCCTTCGCGGCCGGCTCCGGCGGGCACAGCGACTACCTCAAGCCGGGCACCGAGTCCCTGGACAGCCTGGCCGGGATCGTCCTCAGCGCCTCCCCGACGGCACGGCCCGTCGCGGCCGCCTCAACCGCGCTGCTCTCCTCTCCCCTCTCCTCTCCCCTCGCCCCGCCTCTCGCCCCGACCTCCGCACCGTCCCTCGCGCCGACCTCCACACCGTCCCTCGCGCCGACTTCGGCTTCGTTCCCCGCCCCGTCCGCCGTCACCGCTCCGGAGGCCTCCCGTGCGCTTGCGTGAACTGCACTCCCGCTGGTCCGTTCTCGCGGACCGCATCGACTCCGGGACCCCCGCCCACCGGGACCGGGCCGTGGACGCCCTGCGGGCCCTCGCCATCCTCGGCGTGGTGCTGGGGCACTGGCTGGTCACCGCGCTCACCCTCGTCGACGGCGGCCTGCGGACCACCAGCCCGCTGGCCCACATGAGCGGACTGGCCCCGGTCTCCTGGGTGTTCCAGACCCTCGCCGTCTTCTTCCTCGTCGGCGGCCACGTCGCAGCGCAGGGGTACGAGTCGGCGCGCGGCCGGGGAGTCCCGTACGGGCAGTGGGTCGGGCAGCGGCTGGGCAGGCTGTTCCGGCCGGTCGCCGCCGTCCTCGTCCTCTGGAGCGTCGCGGCCGGCGGGATGCTGCTCGGCGGAGTGGGGACGGACACCATCCACACCCTGCTCAAACTGGTCCTCTCCCCGCTCTGGTTCCTGCTGGTCTTCGCGGCGCTCACCGCCGCGACCCCGCTCGTGGCCCGGCTGAGCCCCCTGTGGCCGCTGGCCGTGGTGGCCGTCGTCGACGTCTGGCGCTTCGGACCGGGCGGGCCCGAGTGGATCGGCTGGGTCAATGTGGCCGCCGGCTGGCTGGTCCCGTACACCCTGGGCGCCGCTTGCTCCCGGGGCGCCTTCGCCCGCCGCACCCCGGCCGCGCTGCTGCTCGGCGGCGGGATCGTGGCCACGGCCGCGCTGATCCTCTGGGGCGGGTATCCCGCGTCCATGGTCGGCGTCCCCGGGGCGGCGGTATCGAACCTGAACCCGCCGACGCTGGCCGCCGTCACGTTCGGCCTGGCCCAGTGCGGGCTGGCCCTGCTCGTGCGGGATCCGCTGGCCCGGGTGATGCGCCGGCCGCGGGCCTGGGCGAAGGTGGCCCTGGTGAACCTGTCCGCCATGACGATCTTCCTGTGGCACCAGACGGCGATGATGGCCGTCACCGCCCTGGGCCTGCTGGTCTCCACCGATCTCCCCGGGCTGCACACCATGCCCTCCTCCCCGCAGTGGATAGCCGTCCGGCTGCTCTGGCTCCCGGTGTTCGCGGCCGCCCTGACGGTCTGCTGGACGGCCTTCCGCACCTACGAGCACGGTGGTGCGCGATCCAAGAGCCGTGCCCTGCGCGGGACTTCCAGGACGCCGGTCACCCCGTCCAGGATCGTCGCCTCGTCCGTCCCGGCCGTGGGCAGGACCGTCCCCGCCGCCGCCACCGGCCCGGTGGCGCGCACCGGGGAGACCGTCCGTGCCTAGGCTGGGCGACGTGAACGAGCAGAGCGATCCCACGACACCGGTGCCGGGACCGGCACCGGTCCCGACGGCGGCTGAATCCGTGGCCGGAGAGGCCGCCCGCGGCCCCCGCGGCAGGACCTCGGCGTCGGTGCGGGGCGTGGTCCGGGACCTGCTCGACCTGAGGTCCGATCCGCTCCCGAAGATGTCGCGGCCGCGCTGGCTGGCCTGGCTCCCGCACGTGGTGCTCGTCTATCTGGCGGTGTCACTCCGCTTCCTCACCGTGGACCAGCTCCACAACCACTACGGCCTCAACGGCACCCCGGTGCAGTGGCTGTCGCTCCTGGTCGGCGTGTCCATCGTGGTTGCCGTGCGGTGGCCGATGGCCGGGTTCTGGCTCGGCCTGACCGCGGCGGGCCTGATCGCCTGGGCGATCCACGACCACGTCGGACAGGGACAGACCTGGCCCTGGCTGCCCGCCGGGATATTCGGCTTCGCGCCGGTGCTGCTGCTGGTGGCCCTGCGGGTGCGGCCCCCGGTGACCATCGGGGCGGTCTTCGTGGCGATCGCCTTCACCGGGCTGGCCGAGGGGTTCTTCAAGCCCGAGCACAGCGGGACCAGCGCCCCCGGGGCCATCCTCCTCTTCGGCTTCACCGGTCTCCTCGGGTACGCCCTGCGGGCGACGCGACTGGCCCGTACCAAGCTCGTCGAGCAGGAGACCCTCACCGAGGAGGAGCGCGCCCGGCGCACGCTGCTGGAGGAGCGCAGCCGGATCGCCCGTGAGCTTCACGACGTCGTTGCGCACCACATGTCGGTGATCTCCATCCAGGCGCAGGTGGCCCCCTATCTCGTGGAGAACCCGTCGGAGGAGCTCAAGGAGAATCTGGCGGGCATCCGGGCGAATGCCGTGGAGGCCCTGACGGAGCTGCGCCGCGTGCTGGGGGTGCTGCGTTCCGAGCACGGGGACGAGTCCGCCGATCTGCATCATCCGCAGCCCACCCTGGCCGAGTTGGGTGGCCTCGTGGACAACGTGCGGGCGGCCGGGCTCGAGGTCACCACCGAGATCGCGGGCATCCGCCGGCCGCTGTCCCCCGGTGTGGAGCTCACCGCGTACCGGATCGTTCAGGAGGCGCTGAGCAACTGCCTCCGGCACGCGCCCGGCGCCCGCGTGGAGGTCGGGATCGCCTACGGCCCCCGCGAACTGCACCTGTGCGTCGCCAACAGCGCGCCCACCCGGGCGGTCCCGCCGAGCATCGGGGCGGGGCACGGGCTGCTCGGGATGCGGGAGCGGGCGGGCATGCTGGGGGGCGAGCTGGCCGCCGGTCCGCGCCCCGGCGGGGGGTACGAGGTGAGCGCCGTCCTGCCGATGGATCCGGTGGCCCCGAGCGGCGTCGTCCCGGCCGAGACGAAGGAGAAGGACGTATGACCGCCCCGATCAAGGTGATGATCGCCGATGACCAGATGATGGTCCGGCAGGGCTTCACGGTGCTCCTCAACGCCCAGCCCGACATCGAGGTCGTCGGCCAGGCCGTCGACGGTGCCGAGGCCGTGGCGAAGGTCGCCGAACTGGCGCCGGACGTGGTCCTGATGGACATCCGCATGCCCGGGATGGGCGGCATCGAGGCCACCTCCCTCATTACGGGCGCCCCGGGTTCCGCGGTGAAGGTGCTGGTGCTGACCGACGCGAAGGTGCTGGTCCTGACGACCTTCGACCTCGACGAGTACGTGTACCAGGCGCTGCGGGCCGGGGCGTCCGGGTTCCTCCTCAAGGATGCGTCCGCCCGTCAACTGGCCGACGGGGTGCGGGTGGTGGCTGCCGGGGAAGCACTGCTGGCCCCTTCGGTGACCAAGCGGCTCATCACGGAGTTCTCCAAGCTGTCGGAGACCCGCACGCAGGTGGGGTCCGCGGGGATCTCGGAGCTGACGGAGCGTGAGACCGAAGTGCTGGTGCTGATCGCGCAGGGGCTGTCCAACGCGGAGATAGCGGACCGTCTGATCATCGCCGAGTCCACCATCAAGACCCATGTGAGCCGGATCCTGGTGAAGCTGGGCCTGAGGGACCGCACGCAGGCGGCGGTGTTCGCGTACGAGGCCCGGTTGGTGACCCCGGGGCAGTGAGGTCCGAAAAGTTGTCCACAGCTGTGGACAACTTTTCGGACGGGCGGCGCACAGGGTGTTTCGGAGCTCAGGCCGGGAGGTCGCGGCGACGCAGGGCGGTCAGGGCGGCGGTTAGGAGCGCCACCGCCAGTGCGGTCAGTGTGAGCAGAGGTGCCCAGGTCAGGGGCTCGGGACCCGGAAGTCTGGGCAGATGGGCGAAGGGCGAGAGGTCGAGCACCGCCCGGGGGAGGTCCAGCGCCGGGCCGATCCAGCCGAGTGCCAGCGCGACCCCGGCCACCGCCCAGCCGGCCACGGCGTACCCGGGGGCCGCGCCGTAGAGGAGTGCGGTGACGGCTCCGATCACCCAGACCGCGGGGAGCTGCGCGAGGCAGCCCCCGACGGTGCCGGCGACTCCCCCGCCGTGGCCGAGGGCCAGGCCCAGGCCGCCCAGCAGCAGGATCAGCGCCGACCCGCCGAAGGCGACGGCCAGATGGCCCGCGGCCCAGCGCAGGCGGCCGACGGCGTGCGCCAGGACCGGCTCCGCGCGCTGTCCCGACTCCTCGGCGCCCAGGCGCAGTACCGCCGAGACGATGTACAGGGCCGCGACCAGCCCGAGCATCCCGGCCATCGTCGCCAGGAAGGCGTCGGTGAGTCCGGCCCCTCCGCCCGTGCCGCCCATCCGTTCGATGATCTCCCGGGTCTTGGCGTTGTCGCCGACCAGTTCGGTGGCGCCGTCCGCCATCCCGCCGAACACCGCGCCGGCCAGCAGGAATCCGAGGCTCCAGCCGAGCAGCCCGCCCCGCTGGAGCCGCCACGCCAGCGCCCCGGCGGAGGCGAGCCGCCCCTGGGCCGGGCCCGGCCGGACCGCCAGGAAGCTCATGCCGAGGTCGCGCCGGCCGGCGAGCGCGTAGGCCCCGGCCGTCTGGGCGGCGAAGGCCGCCGCGAACAGGGCGAGCACCCACCAGCGTTCGGCCGCGAAGGCCCGTAGGTGTTCCAGCCAGCCCAGCGGCGAGACCCAGGTCAGCGCCGACGAACCGGCCTCGGAGCCCGCGTCACCCGCCGCGCGCAGGACGAAGGCCGCGCCGATCAGCGCCCCCGCGAGCCCCTTCGCCAGCCGGGCGCTCCCGGTGAGCTGCGCCGTGACCGCCGCCGCCGACGCGAAGAGCATTCCGGTGGCGCCGATGCCGAGGCCGAATGCGAGCGCGCCGCCCGCCCCCCGCCCGGCGAGCCCGGCCGTGACGAGGAGGGCGAGGAGGGCGTTGGCGACGAGGGCCGCCAGCAGGGCCGCCGTCAGCGGGGCGCGGCGCCCCACCATCGCCGCCGACAGCAGCTCCTGACGGCCGTTCTCCTCTTCCTCGCGGGTGTGCCGGACCACGAGGATCAGGCTCATGACCCCCGCGAGCAGCCCCGCGAAGACCCCGCCCCTCCAGGCGGTCAGCGCGCCGACCGAGTCACCGAAGGCGGGTCCGTAGAGGGCTCGGAGCGAGCCGTTGGAGCTCATGGTGGCGAGCAGCCGGGCCCGTTCGGCCCCGGTCGCGTACACCGATTCGAGCGAGGCGGGCAGGGCGAGCACGATCGAGGCCACGCCCAGGACCCAGACCGGCATCATGACCCGGTCGCGGCGCAGGGCGAGCCGCAGCAGGGCCGCGGTTCCGGCCAGTTGACGGCTCCCGCTCCGGCGGCTCGTCATCGCAGCGCACCCGCCTTCGTGTCCTCGGCGTAGTGGCGCAGGAAGAGCTCTTCCAGGGTCGGCGGGGCCGCCGTCAGGGACCGCACGCCCGAAGCGGCCAGCGACCGCAGTACGGCGTCCAGTTTGTCCGTGTCGGCCTGGAGGCGGATCCGGTCCCCCCGCACCTCCAGGCCGTGGACGCCCGGCAGGTCCGCGAGTGCGCCGGGCGGTCCGGCGAGCTCGGCGCTGATCGACGTACGCGTGAGGTGGCGCAGTTCGGCGAGGCTGCCGGTCTCGACCGTGCGGCCGGCCCGGATGATGCTGACCCGGTCGCAGAGGGTCTCGACCTCGCTGAGGATGTGCGAGCTGAGCAGGATGGTGCACCCGGCGGCGCGGGCCTCGGCGACGCAGCCCCGGAAGACCTCCTCCATCAGCGGGTCCAGGCCGGAGGTGGGCTCGTCGAGGATGAGCAGTTCGGCTTCGGCGGCGAAGGCGGCGACGAGGGCGACCTTCTGCCGGTTGCCCTTGGAGTAGGTGCGCCCCTTCTTGGTCGGGTCGAGTTCGAAGCGCTCGATCAGCTGCGCGCGGCGCGCCCGGTCCGGACCGCCGGTGCGGCCGCCCCGGCCGCCGCGCAGTCGCCCGTAGAGGTCGATGACCTCGCCGCCGGAGAGGTTGCGCCAGAGGGTGACGTCCCCGGGGACGTAGGCGATGCGGCGGTGGAGTTCCACGGCATCGGCCCACGGGTCGCCGCCGAGCAGCGCGGCGGTGCCGGAGTCGGCGCGCAGCAGTCCGAGCAGGACCCGGATCGCGGTGGACTTGCCGGCGCCGTTGGGGCCGAGGAAGCCGTGGACCTCTCCGGTGGTGACGGAGAGGTCGAGTCCGTCCAGTGCGCGGGTGCGGCCGAACGCCTTGTGGAGTCCGGCGACGCTGATTGCCTTCGTCATGCTTCCGAACGTACGCTTCTTTCATAATTTTGTGAAGGTCGGAAATCACGTAAAGTCGGGAGGGTGGCGGACGACGTGAACAACGACGAGAACGACGAGAACGACGTGGAAGTACGACGGGACGAGCAGGCGGTCTCCCGCTTCGTCGAGCGGTTCGCCGCGCAGCTGACCGAGGCCGGGATGCAGCGGATGGCGGCGCGCGTCTTCGCGCAGCTGCTCGCGAGCGACGGCGGCGCGATGACCTCGGCGGAACTGGCCGAAGCCCTGCAGATCAGCCCGGCTGCGGTGTCGGGGGCCGTGTCGTACCTGGCCCAGGTCAACATGGTCAGCCGGGAGCGCGAGCCGGGCTCCCGGCGCGACCGCTACGTCCTGCACAACGAGCTCTGGTACGAGACCTTCACCCGCCGGGACCAGATCCTGACCCTCTGGGAGAAGACCCTGCGCGAGGGCGCGGCCGGCCTGGGCCCCGAGACCCCGGCGGGAAGCCGGATCGCCGAGACGGCCGCGTTCTTCGAGTTCATGCAGGCGGAACTGCTGGATCTGATGGACCGCTGGCGCACCCACCGCGCGACCCTGAACCTGCCGTAACCCCTGGCCCGTCACCCGGTCGGGCCAGGGGCACCCCGATGACCGAGTCGATCGCCACCGCCGCGTCCGGGGCCACCCGGATCGGCCGGAATCCGGTCTCCAGCCAGGGCGCGCCCGGGAGGATCCAAACGGTGGGGATCCCGAGGGCGTGCGCGCCCGCCGCACGGAGGAGCCCCGGCGCGGGCTTGTTGTGGCCGGCCGATTCGGAGATCACCCATCCGTGGAGCAGTGCGTCGAGGCCGGTGTGCCGGAGCTTCGCCGCCTGCTGCCCCGTCCGCCCGTTCGGGACGATCACGCTGCGCCAGCCGGCCGCCTCCCGCTCCAGGGCCGCACCGGTGGCGGGCGGAAGCACGACGCGGTCCGCCCCGCCGACGGCCAGGAGGGTCGCCACGGCCTCCTCGGGGAATCGTGCCCCGTACCGCTCGGCCACGGCCCGCGCGATTGCAAGACCAGCGAGCTCGACGCGAGCCACGCCTCCCCCGCGTCCCTCCCGGGCCCGGCTGCGACCTCATCGAGGCGGCCGCCTCCGCCTGAGCGCGCCCCGCCGCCACAGCCTGCGCGCCCGGCCCAGCTCCCGGGCGCGCGGCGCCCACACCACGGCCCCCGGTCCCGGATCCCCGGCCAGCCACACGATCCGCTCCGCCGGAGGGTCCGGGGCGTCCGACTCCGCCGGCGAGGGCGGCAGCGCCGACTGCGGCAGGGCCGGGTCGCTACGGGGCCACGCGCGGGGCGGCACCACCCGCCGCCCCAGCGGCCCCAGGGTCAGCACCCGGGGCGGCCCGGCATCGCCGATGCTGCCACCGCTCCCGGCGCTCCCGCCGCCGCCCAGGACGAGCAGGGGCGGCAGCCCGCGCCCGCGCACCACCTCCACGTCGTACGCGGTCCAGCGCAGCCCCGGATCCCGCAGGAGGCCGCGCACGCGCTGGGCGACGTACAGCTCCCGCAGCGCGACGAGCACCGGCAGGCACAGCAGCCCCATCAGCACGATCTGCAACGGCGCCGGGCGCGTGACCAGCGCCCCGATCAGTGCGGGCCAGCACAGCACCGGCAGCAGGCAGATCAGCAGCGCGTCCTGCCGCCAGTCGCTGAGCGCGTCCCGCACGGCCACCGCGCCGGGCGGCCCGGAGCCCGGCCCGCCCTCCTGCGACCCGCCGCCCTGCGGCCCACCAGCCTTCGGCGCACCGCCCTCCGGCGACCCGCCACCCTGCGGCGCACCACCCTCCGGCCACGAAGCCACGTCGGCGCCTCCCCCGCGTCAGCGTTGCAGCGGCAGTGTCAGCCCCCACGCCGCCGGGCGCAAGGTCCACGTACGACGCCGGACCGGGCCGGTGACGCCGACGTCGGACCGGTAGCGGAAATCCGCCCCGGAGACCGTCACGGTCGCCGCCCGCGCCCGCACGACCGTCCCCGCACCCGTGGCGGTACCCGCACCGGCCGCAGCGCCCGTAGCCGTGGCCGTACCCGTACCCGTACCCGTATCGGCCTCCGCACCCGCACCCAGCCGGACCAGCACGTCAGCCAGCCCGTCGCCCTCCCGGGCCGACACGCGGAGGTCCTCCACAATCCGGTCCACGTCCGCCAGCACCACCCCGTCGGCCTCCACGCGCAGCCGGTACCCGCCGCCCGGGCCCGCCGGGGCCGTCCCGGGCGGGCGGACGAACGTGCGGACCAGCGAGCGGTACGCGCTCCACACCGACGGACCGGCCGGCTGCGGCACGGCCCGTACGGGCGGGGGCGGGATCCCGATCCCGCCCAGGACCACCCCGTCGCTGTCGTCGACCAGCAGGTCCCGCATGCCGACGGCCCCGTCCAGCACCGCCCGCGCGGCCGACACGGCCGACAGCGGTACACCCAGTTGCCGCGCCAGGACCAGCGAGCCCGCCGGCCCCACGGGAATCAGCGAAACGGCACCTCCGGACAGTGCCCGCTCACGGTGCAGCAGCCCGACGGCCCGTACGAGCGCGCGGTCGTCGCCCACGATCACCGGCCGGCGATGACCCCGGCGGGCAAGGGCCCGCGCAAACTCCTCCGGCGAGTCCGGGAGGCAGATTTTCGCTGCCGCTCCCGCTGACAGAACATCTTTCGCGATTCGCACGGACTCGCCGTCAAGACGGCGGGCGACCGGGTCGACGAGCACGAGCAGGCCGCCTACCGGCGCGCCCGCATGGCTCATGGTGGGCTCTGGAGCCGACACCTCGGTCCTTCCTCGGGTAGCATCTTTGTGCAAGAGGCCCTTGCGCTATTGCGCCAGGGCCTTCGTCTATTCCGGGGTACCGGTCCGACGGCTCAGCCTGCGGTGTACATCGTCGTACGCCCCCTGACCTTGGACATGCCCCATCCGGAAGAGGTGTACGCCTGTGCCCGCTCTTGTGCTGCTCGGAGCTCAGTGGGGTGACGAGGGCAAGGGAAAGGCCACCGACCTGCTCGGTGGATCCGTTGACTATGTAGTGCGTTACCAGGGCGGCAACAACGCCGGCCACACGGTCGTCGTGGGCGACCAGAAGTACGCGCTGCACCTTCTCCCTTCCGGCATCCTCTCCCCCGGATGCACCCCGGTCATCGGCAACGGTGTCGTCATCGACCCGGCCGTCCTGCTCTCCGAGCTGCGCGGTCTGAACGAGCGCGGCATCGACACCTCCAAGCTGCTGGTCAGCGGCAACGCGCACGTGATCACGCCGTACAACGTCACCCTCGACAAGGTCGGCGAGCGTTTCCTCGGCAAGCGCAAGATCGGTACGACCGGCCGCGGCATCGGTCCGACCTACGCGGACAAGATCAACCGCGTCGGCATCCGGATCCAGGACCTCTACGACGAGTCGATCCTCACCCAGAAGGTCGAAGCGGCGCTGGAGGGCAAGAACCAGCTCCTCACGAAGCTGTACAACCGCCGCGCGATCGACCCGGCGCAGATCGTCGAGGAGATGCTCCAGTACGCGGAGCAGATCAAGCCGTACGTCGCCGACACCACCCTCATCATCAACAACGCGCTCGACGAGGACAAGGTCGTGCTCTTCGAGGGCGGCCAGGGCACCCTGCTCGACGTCGACCACGGCACGTACCCCTTCGTCACCTCCTCGAACCCGACGGCCGGTGGCGCCTGCACCGGTGCGGGCGTCGGTCCGACGAAGATCAGCCGCGTCATCGGCATCCTGAAGGCCTACACGACCCGCGTCGGCTCCGGCCCGTTCCCGACCGAGCTGTTCGACGCGGACGGCGAGGCCCTGCGCCGCATCGGCGGCGAGCGCGGCGTGACCACCGGCCGTGACCGCCGCTGCGGCTGGTTCGACGCCCCGATCGCGCGCTACGCGACCCGCGTCAACGGCCTGACGGACTTCTTCCTCACCAAGCTGGACGTGCTGACCGGCTGGGAGGAGATCCCGGTCTGCGTCGCGTACGAGATCGACGGCAAGCGCGTCGAGGAGCTCCCGTACTCGCAGACGGACTTCCACCACGCGAAGCCGATCTACGAAAACCTCCCCGGCTGGTCCGAGGACATCACCAAGGCCAAGACCTTCGCGGACCTCCCGAAGAACGCCCAGGCGTACGTCAAGGCCCTGGAGGAGATGTCGGGCGCCCCGATCTCCGCGATCGGCGTCGGCCCCGGCCGCACCGAGACGATCGAGATCAACTCGTTCCTCTAGGCAGTACCGCAGTACCGCAGTACCGCAGTACCGCAGTACCGCAGTACCGCAGTACCGCAGTTCCTCGGCACCTCAGTGCCTCAACACCTCAGTGCCTCAGTCAGGCCGTCCGAAGGGGCTGTGCGCGGGCCGCGCACAGCCCCTTCGGCGTACCCGGAAGGAGACGCCGCCGAGGCGCACCGGCAGCGGGACTGAGGTCCGGGGCTCAGCCCTGCCGGGCGAAGCGGGTGAGGGCCGCGACGTACTGCGCGGGGTGAGTGACGTGCGGGATGTGGCCCGCGCCTTCGAGCCGCTGCCGCCGGGCCCGGGGCAGGGCCGCGGCCAGGTGATCGAGGACGGTCGTCAGCCACGCCGGGCTCTGCGTACCGCCGCTCAGCAGCACCGGGACCGGACACCGGGAGAGCCCCTCCAGGTCCAGCGACGCCCAGTCCGGGTCGGACTGTTCGTCCAGGAAGGTCGGGGCGTTGTGCGCGAACGCCTCGCGGACCCGCCGGGGCAGCCCGTCCCACGTGCCGGGGCCGATGGCGACCTCCTCCACGAACAGTCGCGCGCCCCGCTCGTGTTCGCCCTTGCGCAGGAGGTCGAGCACGGCGTCGATGGAGGCCCGCGCCGCCCCCATTTCCGCCACGGCGGCCGGGTCGCCGGACACGATCGCCATGAGCGGCGGTTCGTGGACCGTCAGGGTGCGCAGGAGCTCCGGGCGGCGGGCGGCCAGCCCCAGCGCGGTGGCCGCGCCGAAGGAGTTGCCCGCCACGTGCGCGGGGGCCGGACCGAGCCGCTCGATCAGGGCCGCCAGATCGTCCTCGTCCTGTCTGCGGGTTCCCGGGGCCGGCCCCGCTCCGCTCCGGCCGTGACCACGGCGGTCGTAGGTCAGCACCCGGAACGAGGCACGCAGGTCCGCCTCGATCACGGGCCGCCAGGAGGTGTGGTCGTTCCAGGAACCGTGCACGAGGACGAGCGGTTCGCCCTCCCCGACGACCTCGTAGTAGAGCTCCGGGCCACCTGCGCGAAGAAAGGGCATGCCCCATCCCTACCAGGCCAGCTGCGCGATCTCCTCCGACACCACGGCGCACGCGTCGGCCGCCGGGTCGATGAGCGGGAAGTGGCCGACCCCGTCCAGCAGGGTCAGGCCCACCGTCTCCCCCGCGTGCGCGGCCGCCGCCACGTACGCCTCGGACACCTCCTCCGGGACCACGATGTCGCTCCGGCCCTGGACCACCGCCGTCGCGATGCCCGTCGGGAGCAGCGCGGCCGGGTCGGCGTACGGGCGCCGTTCCGCGAAGCCGGCCGCCCCGCCCAGCAGTTGTGCCGAAGCGCCCCCGCACACCCCGAGCTCCTCCGCCACGGTGAAGTCCGCGATGGGGGCCAGCGCCACCACCCCGCGCAGCAGCGGCGCGGAGCTCAGCCTCCAGCGGGCCGGGGAGTCGTACGGGAGCACGTGCCGGGCCGCTGCCCACAGTGCGAGGTGGCCGCCCGCGGAGTGGCCGGTCAGCACCGTGCGGCGCGGGTCGGCCTCGGGCAGGCGGTCGGCGGCCAGGTCCGGCAGGGCGTCGAGGGCGGCGGCCACGTCGTCGAAGGTCTCGGGCCAGCGGCCGGCCACGGGGCCCTGCGCGTCCTGGTGCGGCAGGGAACTTCCGCGTCGGTACTCGACATTGGCGACGGCGAAACCCTGGCGGGCCAGGAAGTCCACGAAGGGGGTGATGTGCTGCCGGTCGTACGGGGCGCGCCACGCTCCGCCGTGCAGGACGACCACCAGCGGGGCGGAGCGCGGCAGGCCGGACGCGCGCTCTCCGCGCGGGGCGTAGAAGTCGACGATCTGGTCGGGGTGTTCACCGTAGGCCGCCGTCGTGTCGGGGACGACGGGCGGATGGGAGAAGGCCGAGGCGGCCTCGGCGGCGTCCCGTTCGACTTCGGGGTCCGTCATCGGCTCAACCTCCGGTAACGCATGGGACAGGGGGGACTGGTGTTCCGGTGTTACGGCAGAGCGGGACCGTATCAGTCTGGAACGGGGCCCTCCGTGGCGGGCCGAGGAGATACGGCTGCGGGCGGGGCCGTAGCCCCGCCCGCGCGGTGATGTGACGTTTCGCTACCGGTTCACCCGAAAATGTGACCCAGTGTGCGGGCCGCACGCTCCGCGTCGGCGAAACCGACGTACAGCGGGGTGAACCCGAAGCGCAGGACGTCGGGGGCGCGGTAGTCCCCGATCACCCCGCGCGCGATGAGCTCGCCCATGACCCCGGCGGCGTCCTGCGTGCGCAGCGAGACCTGGCTGGCCCGCTGCCCGTGCGCGATGGGGGTGACCGGCTCGACCTTGCCGGCCGGGACGTACGCCGCCACGCAGTCGAGGAAGAAATCCGTCAGCGCGAGCGACTTCGCGCGGACCGCTTCGACGGACACCCCGTCCCAGGCGTCCAGCGCGGCCTCCAGGGCGAGCAGGGACAGGATGTCGGGGGTACCGACGCGCCCCCTGCGCACGCCCTGCGCGGCCTCGTAGGACGGGGTCATCGCGAACGGGTCCGCGTGCCCGTTCCAGCCCGGCAGCGGGGAGTCGAAGGCGGACTGGTGGCGGGCGGCGATGTACAGGTACGCGGGGGCGCCGGGGCCGCCGTTGAGGTACTTGTACGTACAGCCGACCGCGAGGTCCACGCCGTGCGCGTCGAGGCCCACGGGCAGGGCGCCGGCCGTGTGGCACAGGTCCCAGACGACCACGGCGCCCGCGGCGCGGGCCGCCGCGGTGAGCGCGGGCAGGTCGTGGAGGCGGCCGGTGCGGTAGTCGGCGTGGTTGAGGAGGACCACGGCCGTGTCCGCGGTCATCGCCGCGGCGGCCTCGGTCGGGTCGACCGGGACCACGCGCAGGCCCGTCATGCGGGCCGCCGATTCGGCGATGTAGCCGTCGGTGGGGAAGGTGGCGGCGTCCACGAGCATCTCGGTCCGGCCGGACCCGGCCAGGCGGGCGGCGCCCACCAGTGCCTTGAAGAGGTTGACGCTGGTGGAGTCGCCGACGACGACCTGGCCGGCGGCGGCGCCGACCAGCGGGGCTATCCGGTCGCCCACCCGCTCGGGGGCGTTCCACCAGTTGGCCTCGCCCTCGGTCCAGGACCGGATGAGCCGGGTGCCCCACTGCTCGGTGACGACCTCCGCGAGACGGGCGGCGACCCCCGCAGGGAGCGCGCCGAGGCTGTTGCCGTCGAGGTAGACGACGCCCTCGGGCAGCACGAAGCGTTCGCGGAGCTTGCCGAGCTCGTCGGCGGCGTCGAGCTCGGCGGCCCGCTGCGCCAGGTCCGGCGCGGTCGGCTCAGACATGGCTGCGCGCCGTCCAGAGCTCCGGGAAGACGTTCTTCGTGGCGCGCTTCTCCAGCCAGGCCACGCCCGCCGAACCGCCCGTGCCCGTCTTCGCGCCCATCGCGCGGCGCGTGGCCACCAGGTGGTCGTTGCGCCAGCGCCAGACCAGCTCCGCCACGTCCGTCAGGACCTCGCCGAGCCGGTGCAGGTCCGGATGGGCGTCCGGGCTGGCGTACAGGCCGGTCCAGACGGCCTCGACCTCGGGCGAGGGCTCGTAGCGGCCGGTCAGGTCGCGGTCCAGGACGGAGGAGGGGACGGGCAGGCCGCGCCGGGCGAGGAGGCGCAGGACCTCGTCGTAGAGGCTGGGCTCGTGCAGGGCCTTCTCCAGCTCCGCGTGGACGCGCGGCGCGCCGCGGTGCGGGACCAGCATGGAGGCGGACTTGTCGCCGAGCAGGAACTCCATGCGGCGGTACATCGCCGACTGGAAACCGGAGCCCTCGCCGAGGGCGGCGCGATACGCGTTGAACTGGCCCGGGGTCAGCTGGGCGAGGGGGCGCCAGGAGGCGTTGAGGGCCTCCAGCTCGCGGAGGGAACGTTTCAGCGCATCCATCGCGACGGGGATCCGGTCCTCGCGCAGCGCCTGCGCGGCGGTCTCCCATTCGTGGACGATGACCGTGAACCACAGCTCCATGACCTGGGTGGTGACCAGGAAGACCATCTCGCCCGGGTCTTCCGAGCGCAGGTGCTGGAGGTGGGTGAGGACGTCCGCCTGAACGTAGTCCTCGTAGGGGGTCGTGCCGGCGAAGTCGAGGTTCGGGGTGTCCGAACCGCCGTCTCCGGAGGCATCAAGGGCGTGCGACATCGCTGTCTCCTCGATACGTGCTTCCGGGTAGCGGTCCGCTCCTTCCGTGAGGTGAGTGGAGCTCCGGTCCCCTGTCCGCATCATAAGACCGGCGTGCCGCAGGGCTTCAATAGTCCGTGGCGCACGTCACATTCCGCGACCGGGCGGGGCCCGATGGGGCCCCGCCCGGTCCCGGACCTCACACGTCAGGCGCCGAGGACGTCCGCGGCCGTCTCCGAGGAGTCGCGCAGGAAGGTCGAGCAGCGCTCGAACTCCTCCTTCTCCTCGATCGCACCGGCCGCGCGGGCCAGGGCGTTCAGGGCGCGCAGGAAGCCGCGGTTCGGCTCGTGCTCCCACGGCACCGGGCCGTGGCCCTTCCAGCCCGCACGTCGCAGCGCGTCGAGACCGCGGTGGTAGCCCGTGCGGGCGTACGCGTACGACTCGACCGTGCGGCCGGCCGCGAAGGCCTCGTCGGCGAGGACCGCCCAGGCGAGGGAGGAGGTCGGGTGTGCGGCCGCCACCTCGACGGCGGGGGTGCCGGCGGCGATGGCCGCGATGCCCGGCTCGTCGGGCAGGTGGGTGGGGGCGGGGCCCCCGAGGAGGTTCTGGTGAAGAGACATGCGCACCAGTCTGGGGGATGGAGGACGCGCGAACGACGGAAGGGCCCGGCCCCGCCGTCCGTGGACGGTGGAACCGGGCCCTTCCCGCAAGCTTCGGGGACTACTTGAGCTTGGTGCCCGTGGAACGCAGGTTCGCGCAGGCCTCGGTGACGCGCGCGGCCATGCCGGCCTCGGCGGCCTTGCCCCACGTGCGGGGGTCGTACTTCGACTTGGTGCCGACCTCGCCGTCGACCTTCAGGACCGCGTCGTAGTTGCGGAACATGTGGTCCACGACCGGGCGGGTGAAGGCGTACTGGGTGTCGGTGTCGAGGTTCATCTTCACGACGCCGTTCTCCAGCGCGGTGGCGATCTCCTCGGCCGTGGAGCCCGAGCCGCCGTGGAAGACGAAGTCGAACGGCGAGGACTTGCCGTACTTCTCGCCGACACCGGCCTGGAGGTCCTTGAGGAGCTCGGGGCGCAGGACGACGTTGCCCGGCTTGTAGACGCCGTGCACGTTGCCGAAGGAGGCGGCCAGCAGGTAGCGGCCCTTCTCACCCAGGCCCAGGGCCTCGGCGGTGCGCAGCGCGTCGTCGACGGTGGTGTACAGCTCGTCGTTGATCTCGTGGCTGACGCCGTCCTCCTCGCCACCGGTCGGGGTGATCTCGACCTCGAGGATGATCTTCGCGGCGGCGGCCTTGGCGAGCAGCTCCTGGCCGATGGCCAGGTTGTCGGCCAGGGTCTCGGCGGAGCCGTCCCACATGTGCGACTGGAACAGCGGGTTCAGACCGCGGGCCACGCGCTCGGCGGAGATCTCGAGCAGCGGGCGGACGTAGCCGTCCAGCTTGTCCTTGGGGCAGTGGTCCGTGTGCAGCGCGACGGTGATGTCGTACTTGGCGGCCACGATGTGCGCGAACTCGGCCAGGGCGGCGGCGCCGGTGACCATGTCCTTGTTGTACTGGCCACCCAGGAACTCCGCACCACCGGTGGAGATCTGGATGATGCCGTCGCTCTCGGCCTCCGCGAAGCCGCGCAGTGCAGCGTGCAGAGTCTGGGTCGAGGTCACGTTGATCGCCGGGTAGGCAAACTTGCCTGCCTTCGCCCGGTCGAGCATCTCGTTGTAGACCTCGGGGGTTGCGATGGGCATCTGTCCGCTCCTTGGATGTGCGGGGAGTGTGCTTATTGCGGGCCCTGACCTGGGGGCGACGTTGCCGTCATGCCCATCTTTCCAGACTCCCGGGCACACTCCACCTCAGCGGCGGCGCCGCGCGCACCGAACCGGGTGGAGTGTTTCACGTGAAACACTCCACCCGTCCGGAAAAGCCCAGGTCAGGACCGCCTCAGGGATCTCCGGGGACCTAAGTCACCAGTTGTCCGGGACAGGCCCAGCACAGGCCAGCACAGGCCCAGCACGGGCCCAGGACAGGCCTAGGACAGGCCGAGATCGTTCAGCTGGTAGCCCGTGCGGTAGAGCAGGCCGGCCGCGGCGATGGCGTCGGTCGCGCCGCGGTCGACGATCGTCGCGACGGCGACGACCTCGCCGCCGGCCTCGCGGACCGCCTCGACGGCGGTCAGCGGGGAACCGCCGGTGGTCGAGGTGTCCTCGACCACCAGGCAGCGCTTGCCCTTCACGTCGGTGCCCTCGATGCGGCGCTGCATGCCGTGCGCCTTCTGCGCCTTGCGGACGACGAAGGCGTCCAGGCGCGCGCCGCGCGCGGCGGAAGCGTGCAGCATCGAGGTGGCGACCGGGTCGGCGCCCAGGGTCAGGCCGCCGACGCAGTCGAACTCCAGGTCGGCGGTGAGGTCGAGCATGACCTGGCCGACCAGGGGGGCCGCCTCGCCGTCCAGGGTGATCCGGCGGAGGTCGATGTAGTAGTCGGCCTCACGGCCGGAGGAGAGGACCACCTTGCCGTGCACGACGGCCTTGTCCTTGATCTGCTGCAGAAGCTCATCGCGTACGTCACTCATGGGCATGAGCTTAATTGGGCGCTATCCCAGCCGCCGCCAGCTCCACGTCGTGGAGATCTCCAGCGGGTCCACCGGGGTCACCAGGTGCGGCAGGCTGTTCAGCCCGTTCGGCGGGCCCGACTGCGGCTCCACGCAGACCGCCTCGGGCTCCTCGTCGTAGACGACCACCCATTCGGATCGGCTGGCGACCTTCAGCTCCAGCGCGTCGGGCCACGTCAGGGTGACGTCGACGCCGTACGGCATGCCGAAGCAGTCGTCCCACGGACCGGGCTTGGGCTCGATGCGGTTGCCGGTGGGGAGGTGGTCGGCGCCGCGCTCCTCCTGCCACGCCGCGTCGAAGGCGATGCGCACGTCCTCGCCGCCGTTGCCGAGGTTGCGGTGGAACCAGGGGTGCCAGCCGGCCTGCGCCGGGAAGGAGTCCCCGTACGTCTCGATGCCCATGGTCAGGGTCAGCGCGTTCTCGCCGAGCTCGAAGATCTGGGTGACCAGGCCCTCGTAGGGCCACGGGTCGGCGAGCGGGTACGTGAACGCGGCCTCGGTGTCCGTGGCCCGGGCCGGGCGCCAGGCGGCGTCGCGGCCGAAGCCGTGGATGGCGTGCGGCGGGTGGTTGAGCGGCAGCTGGTGCAGGGTCGCACCGTCCTGGAACTGCCCGTTCCTGGTCCGCCCGCACCAGGGCACCATCGGGAAGGCCCCGTAGTGCTCCCCCTGCCGCAGCAGCTCCGTCCCGTCGATGCGCAGACTGCTGATCCGGCAGCCGTTCTCCTGGTCGATGGTCACCTCGGCGCCGCCGGCGCGCAGTTGCGTACTCATGCGATGACCTTAGCCAGATCGGTGGGGTGGTCAGGGCCGCGCGTGCGGTCGAGGTGTCGCGGGCGGTCCGGATGCTCCGTGGGCCCTCAGCTCCGGCGGCGCAGGGCGCGGCCCAGGAGGACCGCCGAGGCCACGGCCACGGCGGCGGCCGGGGCGATCCAGCGCAGGTTCGGGTTCGAGCCTGCGGAGGTGGGGGCGGGGACGGGGGCGTAGCGGCCGCGCGGGGGCGCGTGGTCGACCTCCTCCGCGCTGCGGCCGATCATCGTGCGGCGGGCGTGGGCGGCTTCGGCGGGCGGGCGCGGGGGGCCCGCGAGGTCCCCGAGCTCGGCCATGCCTTCGAAGCCGCCCTCCAGGAAGGGGTCCAGCGACGGGGGCGGGACTTCGGCGTCGAACACGGACGCGGTGACCTCGGTGAAGTCCGGGCCGGCGGCGGGGTCGGCGTCCGGGTCCACGTCCACATCCGCGTCCAGGCCCGGGTCCAGGTCCACGTCTCCGTCCAGGCCCGGGTCCACGTCCACGTCTCCGTCCGGGCCCGAGCCCGCATCCACGTCTCCGTACACGCCCGGGTCCGCATCCACGTCTCCGTCCGGGCCCGGGTCGTCGAGCGGGGCCGGGGGTGCGCCGGGGGGCGTGGGGGCGTCGTCGACCGCGAGGGCCGCGAGGTGCCCGGCGGCGCGGTCCAGGAGGCGGTGGGCGGCCATGGCGGCCGCTTCCGGATCGAAGGCGGCGGCGCGCCCGTCGGCGGCGGACTCGGCGGTGAACTCCAGCCGGGTGCCGCCGTCCGCCTCGGCCAGCCGCAGGTCGAGGGAGAACTTCACGGTCCCGCTCCCCCGCACCTCCATGCCCTCGCCCGCGAGGACGAACCGGTCGGGGTCCCGCTCGGTGACGGACAGGGCGCCGCGGTAGGTCACGGTGTGCCCCCCGGCCCGCACCTTCAGCCGGCCCGACAGCGGCCCGGCCTCGGTGTCGGCGTCCTGCTGGAGCCCCGGCACGCAGCGCGCCACCCGGGCGGGATCGCGCAGCACGGCGCGGACGTCGGCGGCGGGGACCGGAACGAACACCTGATGCTCCATGCGGTCGAGACTACCGACGCGGCCGTTCCCCGTCAGGGAACCGGACGGGTTCGCCGGGGTCGCGTACCGCCGGGGCCTACGAGTACCTCGGGTGCGGCAGCGTCGACGGCGGGAGGCCGGTCAGCCGCGTTCGCTCCGTGTCCCGGGCGGCGTCGGCCAGGGACTGCGTGGACAGCGAGCGCAGCGCGGGCGTGTCCCGGTCCACGCGCAGCCGGGGGACGCCCTCGCGGGCCGCGAGGACGAAGCCCCAGTCCTGCGGCGGCGCGGTGGCGGCGGAGGCTCCGAGCGCCCGGTCGGGCCCGGCGGCGAAGCCCGAGAGGCGGCCGCCGGCGCTGTAGGGGGCGGTGCGCAGCCCGGCCGCGCGCAGGGTGGCCTCGACGGTCCAGTAGGCGCGGGGCCTGGTGGCGGGCGGTCCCGCGTGGACGGCGAGCCTCCCGCCGGGGCGCAGGGCCCGCGCCGCCAGCCCGTAGAACTCCTGCGAGTACAGCTTCGTGCTGGGGGTGATCCCGGGGTCGGGCAGATCGGAGACGATGACGTCGAAGCGGCCCTGCGCGGCGGGTCCGCGCAGCCAGCAGAAGGCGTCCTCGGTGACGACGCTCAGTCGCGGGTCCTCGTACGCCCCGGCGTTGAGCGCGGAGAGCATCGGGTCGGTGCGGGCCAGCCGCACGACTCCGGGGTCGAGCTCGACGACGGTCACGGAGGCGACGTCGTGGTAGCGCAGCACCTCGCGGGCGGCGAGGCCGTCACCCCCGCCGAGGACCAGCACGCGGGTGTGCGGGCCGGTCATCGCGGGGTGCACGAGGGCTTCGTGATAGCGGTACTCGTCGTAGCCGCTGACCCGCAGGCGGCCGTCGAGGAAGAGGTCGAGGGAGCGCGGGGAGCCGGTCGGGGGGCCGGTGAGGACCAGCTCCTGGACGCCGGTCTGGACGGCGACGCGGACCTCTCCGCCGTAGACGGCGCGCCGGGCCACGCGTTCGAAGTCGTCGGCCAGCACGGTGGCGCAGGCCAGGACGGCGAGGACGGTGACGTTGACGGCGACGAGCAGCCAGCGGGCGCGGGGGCTCAGGTCCCGGCGGAACAGCCACAGGACGAGGCCGCCGCCCGCGGTGACGTTGACGGTGCCGGTGAGCATGGCGCCGGTGAGCTGGCCGAGTACGGGCAGGAGCAGGAAGGGGAAGGCGAGGCCGCCGACGAGCGCGCCGACGTAGTCGGCGGCGAACAGGTCGGCGACGGCGCCGCCCGCGTCCTGTCTGCGGATCCGCTGGATCAGGACCATCAGGAGCGGGATCTCGGCGCCGATGAGGACGCCGATGGCGAAGGCGAACGCGACGAGCGCGGGCTGGGACTCCCCCAGCCAGGCGAAGCTGGCGTAGAGCGCCATGGCCGAGAGGCCGCCGAGGAGGGCCAGGGCGGCCTCCACGGCGGCGAAGCCGAAGGCGGGACGGGCCCGCAGGGCCTTGGCGAGCAGGGATCCGACGCCCATGGCGAAGACCATGACGGACAGCACGACCGACGCCTGGGTGACGGAGTCGCCGATGAGGTACGAGCCGAGGGCGAGCAGCTCCAGTTCGTATACGAGCCCGCAGGCGGCGCAGACGAACACGGTGGCCAGGACGAGGAGTCGGCCGGTCCGAGGCCGTACGGGCAGGGCGGCCGGGACGCGGGCCACACCGCGCGGCTCCGGAGCCGGGAGCACCCCGCGCGGGGCGGAACGGTCGATCATGAAGCGAACCGTACGTCACCGCCTGCTCGCACCCGGTCACCCACATGGGTGTAAGTGGCGCACTGGTTCGGGCAGTTGGCGTAACGGACGGGCAACTCCGCGACCCCGTGACCCCGCGCCCCCGGACGAGCACCGGCGACTGCGCGGCCCCGCGCCCCCGCGCCCGCGCCCCCTAGATGAGCACCGGCGATTGCGCGCCCGCGGCGGCCGCGGCGCCCGGCACCGCAGCGCCCGGCACCGCCGCCGCGGCGGATGCCGCACCCGCCGGCCCGCCCGTCGCGGACGTCCGTACGCCGACCCGGGTGCGGGTGGCCACGAGCTGCCCTTCCTGCGGGTACGCGTGCCAGGTCCGCCACCGGATCTGGCCCTCGTAGCGCTGCGCGAGCATGGCGGTGAAGGCGTACGGGCTGCCCGGGAAGGTGCCGGCGAGCCCGTTCGGGTGGTCCGCGACCAGCGCGAGCAGCTCCTGGGCCCGGCCCGCGAAGGAACCGCGCGAGAGGTTCTCGACCCGCGCGGCGAACTCGTACTCCCAGTCGCCGACGCGCTTGGCCACGCCGAGCGGAAGCGGGGTGCTGCTGGCGGGCATACAGGCGACGGTCTCCGAACAGAGCACGTCCCCTTCCTCCAAGAGTACCTGATGAGAGGCCCCGAGCAGGCGCAACTCAACTTTTGCGCCAGCCAGTTCGAGGTTCAGTACGGCCAGGGCGGGCAGCCGCTCCCGACCCAGGGCCCAGGCGAGATCGGCGGCACGCGTGTCGGTGTAGGTGGTCTGGAGGGTCGTGAGCATGAGTCGGCTCCGCAAACGCGCGAGGGAGATGGGCCGGGGCCCGCCAGCGGTAGTCAACGGGTGGGGGGACACCGGCACGGGTCCACAGGAAGTCCAGGGAGGTCCGAGGACTGGTCTACTCAACCGAGGGAATCATGAAAGGCACGGCACTCACAGCGTTTTTACCCAACTTGACGGGGTTTACATCCCCTCGGGGGCTACACAGTTCACGTGTTCAACAACATGCCGCCCGTACGCCGTAATGCGCGGCACCGGCGTCCGAACAAGAAGACGCCCGACGGAAGTTGTACCCGGCGGGCGTCTCACGCATTTCGGCGGAGGAAGCTTTCGGCTGTGGAAGCCACGGAAGCCGCCGAACCCACGGTTCCATGCTGCCCCGTGTCAGCTGGAACCGCATCCTCCACCGCCACAGGACGACGAGGAACCGCACGAGGACGAGGAGCCACAGGAGGAAGAGGACCCGCAGGAGGATCCGCCGCCGCCGTCACCACCCGTCCACCAGCTGGTGTTCCCGCTGCCGGACCCGCCCGAACCGCCGGACGCGTACCCGCTGCGGAACGCGCGGACCACCCCCACCGCCGCCATCACCAGTCCCACGCACACGACGAGCCCGATCAGGATCCAGAAAACGACCGTCATCTCGCCACCCCCTGTCCTCGACCGTCCGGATGCGGGAACCCCCGTGGCCCCGCGTACCGGGGGGATGCCCTCGGGCATCGCGGCCCAAAGCCCACTTGAGCAAGTCCAGAGCTTCCCCGCAGGATGGCGCCCATGACCGCTCCCGAACGCACCGACCGCCCCGCCCGCCCCTTCCTCAACCGCCGGCTGGCGGCCTTCGGCACCACGATCTTCGCGGAGATGTCCGCGCTGGCCACCGCCACCGGATCCATCAACCTCGGCCAGGGCTTCCCCGACACCGACGGTCCCGCCGAGATCGCCGAGGCCGCGGCGCGCGCGATCCGCGACGGCCGGGGCAACCAGTACCCGCCGGGCCCCGGCATCCCCGAACTGCGGACGGCGATCGCCGCCCACCAGCAGCGCTTCTACGGCCTGAGCCACGACCCGGACACCGAGGTCCTCGTCACCGCCGGGGCCACGGAGGCCATCGCGGCCTCGCTCCTCGCCCTGCTGGAGCCCGGTGACGAGGTCATCGCCCTGGAGCCGTTCTACGACTCCTACGCCGCCTGCATCGCGATGGCCGGCGCCGTCCGCGTGCCGCTGACCCTGCGCGCCCCCGATTTCCGCCTGGACGTGGACGCACTGCGGGCGGCGGTGACCCCGCGCACCCGGCTGCTGCTGCTGAACACCCCGCACAATCCGACGGGGACCGTCCTGACCCCCGCCGAACTGGCCGCGGTCGCGGAGCTGGCCGTCTCCCGCGACCTGCTGGTCATCACGGACGAGGTGTACGAGCACCTGGTCTTCGAGGGCGCCCACACCCCGCTGGCGAGCCTGCCGGGCATGCGCGAGCGCACGGTCACGATCTCCTCGGCCGGCAAGAGCTTCTCCTTCACCGGCTGGAAGGTCGGCTGGGTGACGGGGACCCCGGAGCTGGTGACGGCGGTCCGCTCGGCGAAGCAGTTCCTGACGTACGTGTCCTCGGGCCCGTTCCAGTACGCGATCGCCGAGGCCCTCGCCCTCCCCGACTCCTACTACGACGCCTTCCGCGCCGACCTGGCCGCCAAGCGCGACCTCCTCGCCGACGGCCTCGCGGCGGCCGGCTTCGAGGTCTTCCGCCCGCAGGGCACCTACTTCATCACCACCGACATCACCCCGCTCGGCGAGACGGACGGCCTCGCCTTCTGCCGGGCGCTGCCGGAGCGCTGCGGGGTGGTGGCCATCCCGAACCAGGTGTTCTACGACGACAAGGCGGCCGGCGCCACGCAGGTGCGCTGGGCCTTCTGCAAGCGCACCGACGTGCTGGAGGAGGCGGTGGAGCGGCTGCGGGGTCTCTGATCCGCGCCGCCCGCCCTCCACGCCCCGCGGGCCCGCTACGGAAGGTCGAAGTCGAACCAGATGTGGTGGGTGCCGTCCTCCGTGATGCGCAGGCCGCCGGAGCCCGTGATGCCCGCCAGGGCGGCCGTGCCGCTGCCCGGGACGATCGCGAAGTGTTCGGCGCCGCGGGCGGGGCCGCCGTCGGTGGCGGCGGAGTGGACGAAGTTGAAGGCGCCCTCGCGACCGGCCAGGGCCCCTTCGAAGGACTCCATGGCCACGTAGCTGCCGATGCCCGCCTCCTGGTCGAAGGCGGCCGTGAAGAGCGTGGCAGAGCGGCCCGTGAGGGTCTCGCCCTCGTAGTGTTTCTCCATCGTGGCGACTCCGACCGGGAGCCCGGTCTCCACCGGAGGCTCCGGGGTCAGCGCCGTGGGGTTGAAGCTGACGACCGTGAACGTGCCGGAAGCTTTCATCATCGGATGAGCGTACTCACGCGAGACCAGAAAGTCGGGACGCATGGCGACGGAGACGGTGTCGAACGGCGCAGCGCCCGGCCCACGCACCGCACGGCCCACGGACCGGCCGGACCGGCCGAGCCGCACGGGCCGGACGGGCCGGACGGGCCGGATCCCGGCGGCCCTCGTCGCCCTCGCGGTGTACGCGGCCGTGCGCGGGGCCGGGGTGCTGGTGGTCGCCGCGGTGGCCCGGTGGACCGGGCGCAGCCCCCTGGCGGTGCTCGGCGAGTCCTGGGACTCCGTCTGGTACCTGTGGATCGCCGAGCACGGCTACGGGCGGACCCAGATGTGGCCGGCGATAGACTCCGTCCAGAGCGACTCCGCCTTCTTCCCGCTCTACCCCGTCCTGATCCGCTGCGCCTCCGCCGTGCTGCCCGGCCCCCTGACCGCCGCCGCTCTGCTGGTGGCGTGGATCGCCTCGGGCGCGGCCGCCGTGGGCGTGTACCGGGTCGGGGCGCACCTGCGCGGGGCCCGCGCCGGTGTGCTGCTCGTCGCGCTGTGGGCCGCGCTGCCGCACGCCCTCATGCTGAACCTCGCCTACACCGAGCCCCTGCTGACGGCCTTCGCCGCCTGGGCCCTGTACGCCCTGCTCCGCGGCCGCTGGTGGTGGGCCGCGGGCCTGGCCGTGCTGGCGGGGCTGACCCGGCCCACAGGGATCGCGGTCGCCGCCGCCGTGACGGCGGCCGCCGCGTACGAGATCCTGCGGCGCCGGGGCCGCGCACCCGCGCGGGTGTGGGCCGCCGGGCTCGCCGCACCCGCGGGCTGGGCCTCGTACGTCCTGCTCGTCGGCGTGCACCGGGGGGATCCGCTGGGCGGCTACTTCGCCGTCCAGCGCGGCTGGGGCTCGCGCTTCGACTTCGGCGCCGGGATGCTGGGCTCCGTATGGCGCGTCTTGAGCGGCCACCTGGCGCTCGCCGCCACCGTGACGGTGGTGCTGCTGGTGGCCGCGCTCGTGCTCGCAGGCCTGCTGGCGGTGGACCGGACGGTCCCGCTGCCGCTGCTCGTGTACACCGGCGTGCTGATGCTGATGACCTACGGCGGCACGGGCTTCTTCGCATCGAAGCCGCGCTTCCTGCTGCCCGCGTTCCCGCTGCTGCTGCCGGCGGTGGCCGTCATGGCGAGAGCCCGGCCGCGCACCGCGGTCGTGGTGACCGGGGTGCTGGCCGGGCTCTCGTACGGATACGGGCCGTACCTGCTGCTCGTGTCCGGGACTGCGCCCTGAGGGGACGGGCCGGGACCTAGTTGGTCGCGGAGTCCCCGCCCTCGCCGTTCTCGCCGTCCTCGTCCTCATCGGCCGAGTCGACTTCCTTCTCCAGGCCGAACTGCTCGACGAGCCACTTGTCGAACTCGATCGACGCGCGGACCCAGCTGACCGTGGAGGACACGAAGTGCTCCAGGTTCACGCCGGTGCCGATCAGCATCTGCGCCTCGCCGATCAGGCGGACGGAGCCGTCGTCGTGCGTGTGGCTGTAGACCTTCGGCCACAGGGTGCGGCGGTTCCAGTCGTCGATCGACTCGAGGAGCTGCGGCTTCTCGTCGATCTTGTGCGGGCGGTCGTAGAAGGTCCGCACGGAGAAGACCTGCTGCTCGTCCTCGCCGCGGAACATGAAGTACGTGCGGAAGTCCTCCCACGGCGCCGCGAGGTCACCCTCGTCGTCGACGACGTACTTGAGCTCCATCTGCTCCAGGAGCTGCTTGACCAGGTCCTGGTCGGGGACGACGGGGCCCGCCGGTCCTGTGGCCTGCGGATCGGGCTGCTGCCCTCCGAAGTTCGGAATCGAGGCCGGGTCGATGCTCACCGTGTGACTTCCCTTCGTGCGGATGCGGCCATCCTCCCCCATCGCGCCCACCCCGTGTCCACCCCCGCAGCTACGATCCGCTCCGGGCGGACAGGAGTAGGCCCGCCATAAGGGGGATGGATGGCACTTCAAGGGAGTTTGCGCGTACCGGCGGTGTCGGCGGTGGCCGCCTCGCTGGTGATCGGCGGCGCCGCGATCTGGCTGGTGACGTCCCCGGACGACCGGGGCACCCCGGGGGAAGACCCCGGGAACGGTGCGGAGGTCTCCTGCGCCGAAGCCATGGAATTCGCCCGGGCGAGCCTGCCCGCGGGGGCCCGCCACGGGAAGTGCGAGCGGGCCGACCGGCCGGACACCACCATGACCGGGTCCTTCCGCATGGACCGGGACGGAGTGGGAGCGTGGCTGAGCGCCGCCTTCCCCGGGGCCCTGGAGCACGAGCTGGACGAACGTCCCGGGGTGTGTCCGAAGCCGGGGCCCGGCTACGACCCGGAGGGCGGGAACCGGTGCCTGGGCGTCGCCCACCCCGACCCCGTGCGCGGCCGCGCCCGGCAGGTGGAGATCAGCATCGAGCAGCAGGTGGACGACGTCCGCGTCCGGTTCGTCGCCTCCGGGGTGTGAGGGCCCCGGGGAAAGCTCCTCGGGACCCCGCACCACGGCCTTCGGCCCGCCTCAGAGCGCCTTGCCGACCAGCAGGTCCTCGCCCGCCAGGTCCACGCGGACGGTGTCGCCGTCCTTGACCTCGCCCGAGAGGATCTCCTTGGCCAGCCGGTCGCCGATCGCCGTCTGGATCAGGCGGCGCAGCGGCCGGGCACCGTACGCCGGGTCGTTGCCCTTGTCCGCCAGCCAGGCCAGGGCCTCGGGCGTGACGTCCAGGGTCAGGCGGCGCTCGGCCAGCCGCTTGGCGAGGCGGCCGATCTGGAGCTCGGCGATGTGGGCCAGCTCCTCCCGGGTGAGGGCGGAGAAGACCACCAGGTCGTCCAGGCGGTTGAGGAACTCCGGCTTGAAGGAGGCCCGGACCACGTCCAGGACCCTGGCCTTCTTGTCCTCGGCGGAGATGAGCGGGTCCACCAGGAACTGGCTGCCCAGGTTCGAGGTCAGGACCAGGATGGTGTTGCGGAAGTCCACGGTGCGGCCCTGGCCGTCGGTGAGGCGGCCGTCGTCGAGGACCTGGAGCAGGACGTCGAAGACCTCCGGGTGGGCCTTCTCCACCTCGTCCAGCAGCACCACGGAGTACGGGCGCCGGCGGACGGCCTCGGTGAGCTGGCCGCCCTCCTCGTAGCCCACGTACCCGGGCGGCGCGCCGACCAGGCGGGCCACGCTGTGCTTCTCGCCGTACTCCGACATGTCGATGCGGATCATGGCCCGCTCGTCGTCGAAGAGGAAGTCGGCGAGGGCCTTGGCCAGCTCCGTCTTGCCCACGCCCGTCGGGCCGAGGAAGAGGAACGAGCCGGTCGGCCGGTCCGGGTCGGCGATGCCCGCACGGGTGCGGCGTACGGCGTCGGAGACGGCGCGCACGGCCTCGCCCTGGCCGATCAGGCGCCGGCCCAGCTCGTCCTCCATGCGCAGCAGCTTCTGGGTCTCGCCCTCCAGCAGGCGGCCCGCCGGGATGCCCGTCCAGGCGCCCACCACGTCCGCGATGTCGTCGGGGCCGACCTCGTCCTTGACCATCGTGTCCCTGGAGACCTCGGCCTCGGCCTCGGTGGCCTCCGCCAGCTCGCGCTCCAGGGCCGGGATCTCCCCGTAGAGCAGCTGGGAGGCGGTGTCGAAGTCCCCGTCGCGCTGGGCGCGCTCGGCCTGGCCGCGCAGGTCGTCCAGCCGCTCCTTGAGCTCGCCGACCCGGTTGAGGGACTGCTTCTCCTTCTCCCAGCGGGCGGTCAGGCCCCGCAGGTCCTCCTCCTTGTCCGCGAGGTCCTTGCGGATCTTGTCCAGGCGTTCGCGCGAGGCCGCGTCGGACTCGTTGTTCAGGGCCAGCTCCTCCATCCGCAGCCGGTCGACCGAGCGCTGGAGCTCGTCGATCTCCAGCGGGGAGGAGTCGATCTCCATCCGGAGCCGGGACATGGACTCGTCGACGAGGTCGATGGCCTTGTCCGGGAGGAAGCGGGAGGTGATGTAGCGGTCGGAGAGGGTCGCCGCGGCCACCAGCGCGCTGTCGTTGATGACCACCTTGTGGTGCGCCTCGTAGCGGCCCTTGAGCCCGCGCAGGATGGCGATGGTGTCCTCGACGGACGGCTCCGCCACCAGCACCTGCTGGAAGCGCCGCTCCAGCGCCGGGTCCTTCTCGATCCGCTCGCGGTACTCGTCGAGGGTGGTCGCGCCGACCATCCGCAGCTCACCGCGGGCCAGCATGGGCTTGAGCATGTTGCCCGCGTCCATGGAGGAGTCCCCGCCGGCGCCCGCGCCGACGACCGTGTGCAGCTCGTCGATGAAGGTGATGATCTGGCCGTCGCTGGACTTGATCTCCGCGAGGACGGTCTTGAGCCGCTCCTCGAACTCGCCGCGGTACTTGGCCCCGGCCACCATCGCGCCGAGGTCGAGGGAGACGAGCCGCTTGTTCTTCAGGGACTCGGGGACGTCACCCTTGACGATGCGCTGGGCCAGGCCCTCGACGACGGCGGTCTTGCCGACGCCGGGCTCGCCGATGAGCACCGGGTTGTTCTTCGTGCGGCGCGAGAGGACCTGGACGACGCGCCGGATCTCCTGGTCGCGGCCGATGACCGGGTCGAGCTTGCCCTCGCGGGCCGCCGCCGTGAAGTCGGTGCCGAACTTCTCCAGGGCCTTGTACTGGCCCTCGGGGTCGGGGGAGGTCACCCGCCGCCCTCCTCTTGCGTTCTCGAAGGCGGCGAGCAGCTTGGCCGCCGTCGCGCCCTGTGCGGAAAGGACCTCGCCGGCCGCGCCGCCCTTGGCGGCGAGCGCGATGAGCAGGTGTTCGGTGGAGAGGTACTCGTCGCCGAGCTTCCCGGCCCGCGCGTCGGCCTCCGCCAGTACGGCGAGCAGCTCGCGCGTGGCCTGCGGCGGCGCGACCGTGGAGCCCGTGACGCTGGGCAGGGCGGCGAGCAGCCGCTCCGCGCCCGCCCGTACGACGGCCTGGTCGGCGCCGGTGGCGGCCAGCAGATCGGTGACGTTCTCGTTGTCCTCGCCGGCGAGCAGTGCCAGCAGCAGGTGCGCGGGCGTCAGGTCCGCGTGACCGTCCTTGACGGCCCTGCTGGTGGCCGCGTTCAACGCGTCCCGGCTCCTGTTGGTCAGCTCGGCATCCACGGGCGGTTTCTCCCTTCCGTACGACTGGCACGACTGGCACGACTCATGTGCTTTACACGAACAACCTGCACAAAGTTGAGTCTATTCCACTCAAGGTGGAGGGACGTACCCTTCGCGCATGTCTCATGACGTACTCAACCCGACGCCCGAGTACCTCGCCTTCTGGCGGGAGCGGCACGTCTGCACGCTGACCACACCGCGCCCGGACGGCACCCCGCACCTGGTGCCGGTGGGCGTGACGTACGACCCGGAGGCCGGGCTGGCGCGGGTGATCAGCAACAAGCACAGCAAGAAGATCCGCAACGTCCTGGCGGCACAGGCGCAGGCACAGGCGCAGGCACAGGCGCAGGCACAGGCGGAGGCGGAGGCACAGACACAGGCCGGCCCGCAGCGAGGGGCCCGGGTGGCGGTGTGCCAGATGGAGGGGCGGCGCTGGGCGACCCTCGAGGGCCGCGCGGTGATCCGTACGGACGAGGCCTCGGTCGCGGAGGCGGTACGGCGCTACGCGGAGCGGTACGGGCGGACGCCCTCGCCGAACCCGGACCGGGTGGTCATGGAGATCACCCTGGACCGCGCCATGGGCCGGGCATAGGCGGCGGTATCCGCTTCAACCTTGTCCGGTTCAACCACTGGACACGGACATCACAGCGACGCCATCGTGGTCAGGTCCACGATGGCGTCGCTGTGTGGGGGTAGCGCCTGAGCGATCTTCGACGACAGGGGAATCGCTTCAGGCACTGCGGGGGGTGGCGGCGGATTCGGGCTCGAAAAGTTGGTGGTCACGCTGGTCCAGGTTGACGAAGACCATGCCGTACCGGATTTCGCAGCGGACGGGCTGCGGCGCGCCCCGGGGTCGGCGCAGACAGCGGTACGCGCGGACGTCCTCGTCCTCTTCCCGCACCACGATGATCGGCTGGCCGAACAGGGTGACCTTCAGTGAGTCACCGGCGTAAGGAATGGCGCTGGTGAGATCGATGAACTGCCAGCCCGAGCGGTATGCCGATGCCATTTCACGGCGGAAGCCGTGGTCGTCGGGGGTCATCAGGAGACCTGCGCGGGGATGGTGTCCCACCCGATGTCAATCTTGCCCGACGGTGCCGAAGTCGGACTCGCCCCCGGCGCGGCTTGAGCGCTCCCCGTATCCCCAGTGGCGGCGCTGATTGCCCCAAAGACCGCAACGACGGAGAAAACAACGGCAAGCGCCGAGCGAAGCATTCTCTTATACATGGTCGGCTTCGTCCTCACTTGATGGAATCCTCTCCCCCGCGTGTCAGACGATGGCTCATTCAGGCACGTCAGTGCCACAGGGACGATGCATCATGTTCTTACATGTTCAGGACCCTGGGGGGTGGAGATTTGCCCAACAACGACATAAACCCGACACATCCCCACCCGGTCACCAGCATGTGCGCCGAGGGGACACGGCTGTACGCGGCGGCGCTGAGCACCGGCCGCGTGGCCCGCAGCGAGGTCGGTAACGTCCCCTGCCTGCTCGAATTCGGCCTCTTGCGGTCTGATCCGGATGACGCGAACCAACTCCGCGCGGTTCCCCCCTCCGTCGCACTGGCACAACGGCTCCACCCGCTCGAGCAGGAGATCCAGGACCGCCGCCGCAGCGCCGTGGACCTCACCGATGCATTCGAGCCGTTCCTGGCCATCAGCGCCCGGAGTCCATCGAACACCCACGCCATCACCGCGCTCGAAGGCCTGGAGCAGATCAACGCCGCGCTCGACCTGGCCACCGCCGAGTGCCACACCGAGGTGCTGACGATCCAGCCCGGCGGGGGCCGCTCCCCCTTCGTCCTGTCCCAGTCCCTGGAGCGCGGCACCAATGTGATCGACCGCGGGGTCAGCATCCGCACGTTGTACCAGCACACCGCGCGGCACAGCCAGAGCATGCTCGCCTATGCAGACCGTATCTCCACGGGAAAGGTCGAGATCCGCACGCTCGAAGAACTGATCGAGCGCCTCATCATCTTCGACCGTACCGTGGCCTTCATCCCGGCCCGCGACGACCGGCGTGTCGCGCTGGAGCTGCGCCACCCCGGAGTCGTGGCCTACCTCATCAAGGTGTTCGAACAACTGTGGCGGCGCGCGGTGCCCTTGGGCGACGAGGTGACCTACGAGCACACGCCGGCGGGCATCTCCGGCGTGCAGCGCTCCATCGCCCAGCTCCTCATCGAGGGCCACGTGGACGAGGCCATCGCGCGCCGGCTCGGCATGAACGTACGGACCTGCCGCGCGCACATCGCCAAGCTCGCCTCCGCCCTGGGCAGCGGCAGCCGGGCGCAACTGGGCTTCCTCATCGCCCAGTCGGGAATCCTGGAGGATTCGGATACCTGAACACGGGCGCCGGGCAGGCCCCTGGCGGCCCCCTGGGGCCCGCCGGACCCCGCCCGGTCCCGTCGGGCCGCCCCCGGTGCGGGCGCGCCCCTCAGGGCGTACCGCGCGGGCCTGCGGCCGGTCCGCGGCCGAACGCGAAGGGCCCCACCCGGCGGTGAACCGGGTGGGGCCCTTCGTGTCACGTCCCGTCCTGCGGGTCGCGCTCAGTCCAACGGCCGCTTGGGCGCCGGGCGCCAGACGACCAGGGCACTGCCCGGCTGCGGCTGCTGGTACGGGACCAGGTCGCGCCGGTACGAGGCGTGCACCTGGGCCTCGCGCTGCTGGAGGACGGCGGCAGCGCCGTCGACCGCCGTGGAGAGCTCGGCCACGCGCTGCTGGAGCGCGGCGACCTGGTTCTCCAGTTCGATGATCCGCTTGATGCCGGCCAGGTTGATGCCCTCGTCCTGGGACAGCGCCTGCACCGTGCGGAGCAGTTCGATGTCGCGGGCCGAGTAGCGCCGGCCACGGCCGGCCGTACGGCCCGGGGAGACCAGGCCGAGGCGGTCGTACTGCCGGAGGGTCTGCGGATGCAGGCCCGAGAGCTGGGCGGCCACCGAGATCACGTAGACCGGGGTCTCGTCCGTGAGCTGGTAGTGGCTCCTACGGCGGCCGTCCATGTCATGCTCCCTTCGCGGACTCGAACAGCGCGGAGCGCGGATCCTCGGACTCCATCGCCTCGCGGTACAGCTCCAGGGCCTCACGGGCCTTGTCGTTCAGCTCGGTCGGGACCGCGACCTCCACCGTCACCAGCAGGTCGCCGCGGGTGCCGTCCTTGCGGACCGCCCCCTTGCCACGGGCCCGCATCGTGCGGCCGCCCGGAGTGCCCGGCGGCAGCTTCAGCGTCACCGAGGGGCCGTTCAGGGTCGGGACCTTGATGTCGGCTCCCAGCGCCGCCTCCGCGAACGTCACCGGAACGGTCACCGTGAGGTTGTCGTCCTTGCGGCCGAAGACCGGGTGCGCGTCCACGTGCACGACCACGTACAGGTCACCGGCCGGGCCGCCGCGTTCGCCCGGAGCACCCTTGCCGCGCAGCCGGATCCGCTGGGAGTCGGAGACCCCCGCCGGGATCCGGACCTGCATGGTCCGGGAGCTGCGGGCCCGCCCGCTGCCCTTGCAGATGTCACAGGGGGTCTCGGCGATCAGGCCGCGGCCCTTGCAGTCCGCGCAGGGATCGGTCAGCGAGAAGCCGCCGCCGCTGCCGCGCGAGACCTGGCCGGTGCCGACGCAGGTCGGGCACACGCGGGGCGTGCCGTTCTTGTCGCCGGTGCCCGAGCAGGCCTTGCAGGGCGCCTGCGAGGACATCCGGAGCGGGACCGTGGCCCCGTCCACCGCCTCCGTGAAAGAGAGGGTGACCTCCGATTCGATGTCCTGGCCGCGGCGCGGCTGGGTACGGGTCCCCGCACCCGGGCCGGCGCCGCCGCGGTTGAACAGACCGCCGAACACGTCGCCCAGACCGCCGCCGAAGCCGCCGCCCGCACCGCCCGTGCCACCGGTCTGCTGACCGCCGAAGAGGTCACCGAGGTCGAAGTTGAACGAGCCGCCGCCCCCGCCCGGACCGGGGCGGAAGCCTCCGTTGCCGAACAGGGCGCGGGCCTCGTCGTACTCCTTGCGCTTCTTGGAGTCGCCGAGGATGTCGTTCGCCTCGGAGATCTCCTTGAAGCGCTCCTCGGCCGAGGCGTCGCCCTTGTTGGCGTCCGGGTGGAACTCGCGGGCGAGCTTCCGGTACGCCTTCTTGATCTCGGCCTCGGTGGCGTCCTTCGGGACACCGAGGACCTTGTAGTAGTCCTTCTCGACGAAGTCCTTCGTGCTCATCCCCGGTGTCCCTCCTCTCGTACTTCCGGTACTTCTCGTCCTGCTGGTGCTACCCGTCGTGCAAAGTGCGCTGCAGCGTCAGCCCTTGTCGGGGGCATCCGCGTCCTTGGCCGACGGGTCCGACGGGTCCGACGGGGACGCTGTCTCCGCCGCCTCGGACTTCGGCGCCGTGCCCGGCTGGGGCTCGGCCACCGCGACCCGCGCGGGACGGATCGTACGCTCGCCGATCCGGTACCCCGGCTGCAGGATCGCCACGCAGGTGTCCTCGGTGACGTCCGGCGCGTACGAGTGCATCAGGGCCTCGTGGATCGTCGGGTCGAAGGGCTCGCCCTCCTTGCCGAACTGCTGCAGGCCCATCTTGGCCGCGGCGGTCTCCAGCGATTCGGCCACCGACTTGAAGCCGCCGACCAGCTCGCCGTGTTCCCGCGCCCGGCCGATGTCGTCCAGGGTCGGGAGGAGCTCCGTCAGGAGGGACGCGACCGCGATCTCCTTGACGGCGATCCGGTCCCGCTCCACCCGGCGGCGGTAGTTCTGGTACTCGGCCTGGAGCCGCTGGAGGTCCCCGGTGCGCTCGCCGAGCGCGGTACGGGCCTGGTCCAGCTGGGCCAGGAGAGCTGCACCGCTGTCCGGGGCGGACTGAGCGGACCGTGCTGCTGCGGAGTCCCCGGCCGGGGCCGCGGCCTCCTCCTTGGAGGAAGCTGCGGCCTTCGGCTCGGCGGCGTCGTCAGGCGTGCCGTCGGCGGGGACTTCGGGCTTCTCCTCGAAGCCCGGGGTCTCCTCCGACATCAGGCAGCGCCGCCCTTCGGCTTCTCGTCGTCGACGATCTCGGCGTCGACGACGTCGTCATCGGCCTTGGCCTGCTCGGCGCCCTCGGCGCCCGCGGCGCCCTGAGCGGCCTGGGCGTCGGCGTAGATCGCCTGGCCGAGCTTCTGGCTGACCGCGGCGAGCTTCTCGGTCGCGGTGCGGATCTCGGCGGTGTCCTCGCCCTTGAGCTTTTCCTTCAGCTCGGTGACGGAGGCCTCGACCTCGGCCTTGACGTCGGCCGGGACCTTGTCCTCGTTGTCCTTGACGAACTTCTCCGTCTGGTAGACGAGCTGCTCGCCCTGGTTGCGGGACTCGGCGGCCTCGCGGCGCTGCTGGTCCTCCTCCGCGTACTGCTCGGCCTCCTCGCGCATGCGGTTGACCTCGTCCTTGCCGAGCGAAGAGCCGCCGGTGACGGTCATCTTCTGCTCCTTGCCCGTGCCGAGGTCCTTGGCCGTGACGTGCATGATGCCGTTCGCGTCGATGTCGAAGGAGACCTCGATCTGCGGGACGCCACGCGGGGCCGGCGGCAGGCCGGTCAGCTCGAACATGCCGAGCTTCTTGTTGTACGCCGCGATCTCGCGCTCGCCCTGGTAGACCTGGATCTGCACCGACGGCTGGTTGTCCTCGGCCGTCGTGAAGATCTCGGACCGCTTGGTCGGGATCGTGGTGTTGCGCTCGATGAGCTTGGTCATGATGCCGCCCTTGGTTTCGATACCCAGGGACAGCGGGGTCACGTCGAGGAGCAGGACGTCCTTGACCTCACCCTTGAGAACGCCCGCCTGGAGGGTCGCGCCGATGGCGACGACCTCGTCCGGGTTGACGCCCTTGTTGGCGTCCTGACCGCCGGTGAGCTCCTTGACGAGCTCGGCGACGGCCGGCATGCGGGTGGAGCCGCCGACCAGGACCACGTGGTCGATCTCGGACAGGTTGATGCCCGCGTCCTTGATGACGTTGTGGAACGGGGTCTTGCAGCGGTCGAGCAGGTCCGCGGTCAGCTGCTGGAACTGCGAGCGCGTGAGCTTCTCGTCCAGGTGCAGCGGGCCCTCGGCGGAGGCCGTGATGTAGGGCAGGTTGATCGAGGTCTCCGTGGAGGAGGACAGCTCGATCTTCGCCTTCTCGGCGGCCTCGCGCAGACGCTGGAGCGCCATCTTGTCCTTGGACAGGTCGACGCCGTGGCCGTTCTGGAACTGCTTCACCAGGTAGTCGACGACGCGCTGGTCCCAGTCGTCGCCACCGAGGTGGTTGTCACCGTTGGTGGCCTTGACCTCGACGACGCCGTCGCCGATCTCGAGGAGCGACACGTCGAAGGTGCCGCCACCGAGGTCGAAGACGAGAATGGTCTGGTCGTCCTTGTCGAGGCCGTAGGCCAGGGCGGCGGCGGTCGGCTCGTTGACGATACGCAGGACGTTCAGGCCCGCGATCTCGCCGGCCTCCTTCGTCGCCTGGCGCTCGGAGTCGTTGAAGTAGGCCGGGACGGTGATGACCGCGTCCGTGACCTTCTCGCCCAGGTACGCCTCGGCGTCGCGCTTCAGCTTCTGCAGGATGAAGGCGCTCATCTGCTGCGGGTTGAAGTCCTTGCCATCCAGGTTGATCTTCCAGTCAGTGCCCATGTGGCGCTTGACGGAGCGGATGGTCCGGTCCACGTTCGTGACCGCCTGGCGCTTGGCCACCTCGCCGACGAGGACCTCGCCGTTCTTGGCGAAGGCGACGACGGACGGCGTGGTCCTGGCGCCCTCGGCGTTGGTGATGACGGTGGGCTCGCCGCCTTCCAGAACGCTGACGACGGAGTTAGTGGTGCCCAGGTCGATGCCGACCGCACGTGCCATTTTGATTCCTCCAGCTGACTTGAGTGGAACAGACTCAAGAATGCAGGATCGTTGCCCTCGCGTCAACAGAGGTGAGTCGAGGGGACTCAACCTTTAGGCTCCCCTTACGCGCAACCAGGGGGAGAAGGCCCGGCCCCGCCGGCGCCCGGGGCGCCGGGTCCGGGGCGGAGCCCCGGCAACGGCGCCGCAGCCGAACGGGGCACCACGGCCGCGCGGCAACCCGGGACCACCGGAGGCGTACGGCACCGTGCTGACATGCCTCTGCTGCTACGCCTCCCCGCCCGGCCAGGGCTACGGCCGGCCAGGCCATCGGCCAAGCGGGTGCTCGACCTCCTCGGGGCGGTGGCCCTGCTGACCCTGCTCGGCACGCCCCTCCTGCTGGCGTCCGGACTGCTGTACGCGACCCAGGGCCCCCGGGTCCTCGTCAGCGAACCGGCGGCGGGCCTGGGCGGACGGCCCTACCGGGCATGGCGCTTCCGCGTCGGCAAGGGCCGGGCCGGGGCCGCGCTGGAACGGTCCGCGCTGGCCGGGCTGCCCCAGCTGCTCAACGTGGTGCGCGGCGAGATGTCGCTGGTCGGGCCGCGCCCGGAGCCCCGTACGGACCGGCCCGAGCGGCTCCTCGTACGGCCCGGGATGACCGGGCTGTGGCAGGTGAGCGCACGTTCGGACCTGCCGTGGGAGGAGATGGACCTGCTGGACCGGCACTATGTGGAGAACCACTGGCTGGGGATGGACCTGGCGATCCTCGCGCAGACCCCGCGGGCGGCCTGGCGGCACGGCCGGCCCTGAGGCGGCTCCGCTGCAGGCCCGGGGCGGGCGCCGGGCGGGCGCGGGGCAGGGGCGAGCGACGCAGATCACCGCCCGCTCGGCTACATTGCGGCGTCGGGACTGGGTAACCTCAAGCCTTGACTGGATAAGTTACCGCTTAGTAAGTGCCGCCCGAGGAGCCCTCCCATGCAACTCGCCGCGATCATCGTGTCGCTGGTCCTGACCGTGGTCGGCGTCGCGCTGCTCGCCCGAGCCGTGGCGCAGATCTACCGCTTCGTGAAGCTCGGACAGCCCGTACCGGCCGGCAGCCGTACGGACGATCCGAAGTCCCGAACGCTCACCCTGGTCCGGGAGTTCCTCGGCCACAGCCGGATGAACCGCTGGGGCCTCGTCGGCTTCGCGCACTGGTTCGTCGCGATCGGCTTCCTGACGCTGCCGCCGACGCTGGTGCAGGCGTACGGGCAGCTCTTCCAGGCCGACTGGACGCTCCCGATCGTCGGCGAGTTCCTGCCGTTCGAGATGTACACCGAGTTCATCGGCCTGATGACCGTGCTCGGCATCCTCGTACTGATCACGATCCGTCTGCTGTCGCTGCCCTCGCGGGCCGGCCGCAAGTCGCGGTTCACCGGCTCGAAGGCCTGGCAGGCGTACTTCGTCGAGTACATCATCCTGACGATCGGCCTCGCGATCCTCGCGCTGCGCGGCCTCGAGGGCGCGATCCACCACGTCGACTCCTACGAGCCGGCGTACTTCGTCTCGTATCCGCTGGTGCTCGCGTTCAAGGGGCTCTCGCTCGGCGCGCTGCAGAACGCCATCTACTTCACCGGCATGATCAAGATCGGCACCTCGCTGATCTGGATGATCGTGGTCTCGCTGAACACCAACATGGGTGTGGCCTGGCACCGCTTCCTCGGCTTCCCGAACATCTGGTTCAAGCGGAACGCCGACGGCGCGACGGCGCTCGGCGCCCTCCAGCCCATGACCTCGGGCGGCAAGGTCATCGACTTCGAGGACCCGGGCGAGGACGACGTCTTCGGCGTCTCGCAGGTCGAGCAGTTCTCGTGGAAGGGCATCCTCGACTTCTCCACGTGCACGGAGTGCGGCCGCTGCCAGTCGCAGTGCCCGGCCTGGAACACGGGCAAGCCCCTCTCCCCCAAGCTCCTGATCATGTCGCTGCGCGACCACGCGCACGCCAAGGCCCCGTACCTGCTCGCGGGCGGCGGCAAGGACATGGAGGGCAACGAGAAGGCGACCGCCGAGCAGCTGGCGAACGTCCCGGCGGCGGCCCTGGCCGAGGCCGAGCGCCCCCTCATCGGCACCGCCGAGGAGAACGGCGTCATCGACCCGGACGTGCTGTGGTCCTGCACCACCTGCGGCGCGTGCGTCGAGCAGTGCCCGGTGGACATCGAGCACATCGACCACATCGTCGACATGCGGCGCTACCAGGTGATGATCGAGAGCGCGTTCCCGTCGGAGGCGGGCACGATGCTCAAGAACCTGGAGAAGAAGGGCAACCCCTGGGGCCTCGCGAAGAAGCAGCGCGTCGAGTGGACCAAGGAGGTGGACTTCGAGGTCCCGATCATCGGCAAGGACGCGGAGGACCTCTCCGAGTTCGACTACCTGTACTGGGTCGGCTGCGCGGGCGCCCTCGAGGACCGGGCGAAGAAGACCACGAAGGCCTTCGCGGAGCTGCTGAACATCGCGGGCGTCAAGTTCGCGATCATGGGCGGCGACGAGAAGTGCACGGGTGACTCGCCGCGCCGCCTGGGCAACGAGCCGCTGTTCCAGCAGCTGGCCCAGGAGAACGTGGCCATGCTGAACATGGCCTTCGGCGAGGACGACGACGAGTCGACGAAGAAGCCGAAGTCGGCGAAGCGGATCGTCTCCACCTGCCCGCACTGCTTCAACACGATCGCGAACGAGTACCCGCAGCTGGGCGGCGAGTACGAGGTCATCCACCACACGCAGCTGCTCCAGCACCTGATCGACGAGGGCCGGCTGCTGCCGGTGACGCCGGTCGACGGGCTGATCACGTACCACGACCCGTGCTACCTGGGCCGGCACAACAAGGTCTACACGCCGCCGCGCGAGATCATGTCGGCCGTGCCGGGCCTGCGCCAGCAGGAGATGCACCGCCACAAGGAGCGGGGCTTCTGCTGCGGCGCCGGTGGCGCGCGGATGTGGATGGAGGAGCGGATCGGCAAGCGCATCAACAACGAGCGCGTCGACGAGGCCCTGTCCCTGAACCCGGACATCGTCTCCACCGCGTGCCCCTTCTGCCTCGTCATGCTCACCGACTCGGTGAACGGCAAGAAGAACGAGGGCCAGGCGCAGGAACACGTCACGGTGGTCGACGTGGCGCAGCTGCTGCTGGAGTCGGTGAAGACGCCGGAGCCGGAGCCCGAGCCGGAGCCCGAGCCGGAGCCTGTGGTTGTGGCGGAGCCGGAGCCGGTGGTTGAGGCGGAGCCCGCGCCGGTGGTTGAGGCGGAGCCGGAGCCGGTGGCCGAGGCGGAGCCCGCGCTCAAGGCTGCTGCGGAGCCGGTGGCCGAGGCTGCCGCCGCGGAGCCGGTGGTTGTGACGGAGCCGGTGGCGGTCGCGGCCGCCTCGGAGCCGGAGCCGGAGGCTGCCGCCGAGGACCCGGCGGCGGCGGACGAGCCGGAGTCCCCGGCCGAAGCCCCGCCGGCGGCCGAGGCCGCTGAGGCGCCCGCGCCGAAGGCGGACACGGACGCCGAGGCGAAGTAGCCCGCGCGACAGGAACGCCGGAACGGCCCGTCCCCTCCAGGGGGCGGGCCGTTCCGCTGTACGGGGTGCGGGGCGGAGCCCCGGATCAGGACCGGTCGCTCCGGCTGCGACGAAGCATCGCGAACCCGAGCCCGGCGGCGCCCGCCGCGGCCATGCCACCACCGGCGGCCAACAACAACGGGGCCTGCCCGTCCGCACCGGCCTGCGCCGACACCGTCGCCATGCCCTCCGCGCCGGCCTTCACGCCGCCCTTCGGCACGACCCGCTCGCCCGTCTTCACCACGGGCTTCGCGTCGTCCTTCTTGGCGTCCTTCTGCACGTCCTTCTTCGCGTCCTTCTTCACGTCCTCGGACACCTCGTACTTCTCGATCAGCTTGCCGCTGCCGAAGTCGTACACCCAGCTGTTCCCGCCGCTCCGGCCGTCGATGACGACGAACTTCACGCGCTTCCCGTCCTGGACCAGCTTGTAGGTCCAGCCGTCGTTCACCGCGCTCGGGTGCTTCAGGTCGATCGTCCCGAGGAGGTTCCCGTTCGGCATGGAGATCTCGGCGCGCTTGCCGTTCGGGCCGTCGATCAGCCGCGCGTTGCGCCCGTCGGGCATGGCGACCTGCACGGAGTTCTCCCGCTTCTCCACCGGCTTCGGCTTCTCGACCGGCTTGGTCGCGCCCTCGACCCACGAGGTGACGGTGCCGTTCGGCTGGAGGACGACGTGCAGGCCGTTGTGCTGGCCCTGCGCCGCTTCGCCGCCCTTGCTGACCAGGGTGCCCAGCTTGACGTCGCCCGAGAAGATGTCGGCCTCGAAGTGGGAGTCGCCGAACTGGTAGACCTTGGCGACCGACCCGTCCGCCAGCTTCACAGACGTGACGTAGGCCCGGACCGGCGGCGTCACGGGCGGGGTGGTCGGCGGAGTCGTCGGCGGGACACTCGGGTCCACCTGCGGGTCCACGGACGGCTGCTCAACGGACGGCTGCTCCGCACCGGGCACCACACCGGGCGCGGGCACCGCCGGGGAGTCCGCGAAGGCGGACCCGACCGGGAGGGCCAGGACGGCGGCCGCCCCGGCGACGGCGGCGGCGGTACGGAGGGTGGTGCGGCGGCGGGGGCTGCGCATGACAGGGGCTCTTCTCGTGCTCGTTCGTGCTCGTTCGTGCTGGTTCGCACTGCGTGGCGGCTACGTCTACGAAGCTACGGGCCCGCTATGTCCGTATTCCGTAGGGGATGTAACAAGGATCAGCAGACTGCCCCGCAGCCACGTAACCCACCCCGAGAAGGCCCTCCAGGTACCCCCTAGGGGATGTCACAGCTCAGCCGCAAAGGGGGCTTCTTCCCGCCGCCCGGCCATGGGGCCGCTCCGGAGCGGGTACTTTCGATCACGTGGCTGGATTCAGGATCGGACGCGGCCGGGACAACAACCGCACCCCGCAACAACCCCCGCGGCAGCAGCCGTACGGTCAGCAGCAGGCGCCCCAGGCGCCCGCACCGTACGGCCAGCAGCCCTACGCCCCCCAGCAGTGGCCGCAGCAGGCCGCCCCGGGGGGCCACGGCGAGCCCGAATACTTCGACCCGCACGGCGGCAACGCCGGGCAGGGTCAGGGGTACGGATACGGCCCCGGCGGCCCCGGCGGCCCCGGACAGGGGAACGGCCACCCGGGCGACTCCCCGGGCTACACCCAGGCCTTCTCCATCGGCGAGGACCCGTACGCCTACACCCAGGGCGGGACCTACCAGGCGGGCGCGGCCCAGGCCGCCGGCCCCACGGGTCCGCGGCTGCCGTGGAAGGAACTGCTCCGCGGCATCGTGACGCGCCCGGGGCCGACGTTCCTGCAGATGCGCGACTACCCCGTCTGGGGTCCCGCGCTGATCGTGACCTTCCTCTACGGCCTGCTCGCGGTCTTCGGCCTCGACGACACCCGCCAGGACGTCATCAGCGCGACCCTCAGCAAGGCCGTCCCGATAGTGCTCTCGGCGGGCGTGGCCTTCGTGCTCTGCGGGCTCATCCTCGGCGCCGTCACCCACACCCTGGCCCGCCAGCTGGGCGGCGACGGCGCGTGGCAGCCGACGGTGGGTCTGTCGATGCTGGTCATGAGCCTCACGGACGTACCGCGGCTGCTGTTCGCGATGTTCCTGGGCGGCGACAACATGCTGGTCCAGATCCTGGGCTGGGCCACCTGGGTGGTGGCAGGGGCGCTCTTCACCTCGCTGGTGGCCAAATCGCACGACCTGCCGTGGCCGAAGGCCCTGGGCGCGTCGGCGATCCAGCTGGTGGCCCTGCTGTCGATCATCAAGCTGGGCACGATCTGACGCCCGCGCCGCACACCCCGCACGCACGAAGAGGGCCCGCCGCACGCATTCGCGTACGGCGGGCCCTCTGTGCGTCCACGCTCCACCAGGTCAGGCGTCGAGGACCTGGCCCTCACGCTTCACCACGGGCGGTTCGACCGACCAGGGGAAGTTGATCCACTCGTCGGTCTTCTTCCACACGTACTCGCACTTCACGAGCGAGTGGGACTTCTCGTAGATGACGGCCGACCGCACCTCGGCGACGTGCCCGAGGCAGAAGTCGTGCACCAGCTTGAGCGTCTTGCCCGTATCGGCGACGTCGTCGGCGATCAGCACCTTCTTGGCGGTGAAGTCGATCGCCTCGGGCACGGGCGCCAGCATGACCGGCATCTCCAGGGTGGTCCCCACCCCGGTGTAGAACTCCACGTTCACCAGGTGGATGTTCTTGCAGTCCAGGGCGTACGCCAGCCCGCCGGCGACGAACACCCCGCCGCGGGCGATGCTCAGGATGATGTCGGGCTCGTAGCCGTCGTCGGCGATGGTCTGCGCCAGCTCGCGCACGGCCCGGCCGAATCCCGCGTAGTCGAGGTTCTCGCGCACTGCGTCACTCATGCCTCGTGCCTCACCTGGGTGCGGTGGAAGTTCTGGAAGGACCGCGAGGCCGTCGGGCCGCGCTGGCCCTGGTACCGCGATCCGTACCGCTCGCTCCCGTAGGGGAACTCCGCGGGCGAGCTGAGCCGGAACAGACACAGCTGTCCGATCTTCATACCCGGCCAGAGCTTGATCGGCAGCGTGGCGAGGTTCGACAGCTCGAGGGTCACGTGCCCGGAGAACCCGGGGTCGATGAAACCGGCGGTCGAATGCGTCACCAGACCGAGGCGGCCCAGGCTGGACTTCCCCTCCAGTCTGGAGGCGATGTCGTCGGGCAGCGAGATGACCTCGTACGTGGAGGCGAGCACGAACTCACCCGGGTGGAGGATGAACGCCTCGTCCCCGTCCGGCTCGACCATCCGGGTCAGATCGGACTGCTCGGTGGCGGGGTCGATGTGCGCGTAGCGGTGATTCTCGAAGACCCGGAAGAACCGGTCGAGACGCACATCGATGCTGGAGGGCTGCACCATCGACTCGTCGAAGGGGTCGATGCGAACCCGTCCGCTGTCGATCTCGGCCCGGATGTCTTTGTCAGAGAGAAGCACGTCCCGAGGATACGCAGAGCGCGCGGACCGCCCCAATCGAGGCAGACGCCCGCGCGCCGACAACACCTGCGACGAAGGTGACGACCGCTCCGCGGTCCCCACCGGCCTCGCCGCGCACTGCTCGCCCTGCCTACCGCTTCGCCGCGGCCCCCACGGGCACGGCATGCCGCAGCCGCGCGCACCGCGGACACCGCAGCAGCCGGCCCGGCCCGATCCGACCGGCACCGAGGTGCTGCAGCGGGAACGAAGCGGTGCTGAACACGTGCCCTTCGGCACAACGGACGACGGTGTGCTCCATCGAGTCCCTTTCCCCAACCAGCCGTACTGCGATGAATCGCCACATTAGGGGATGAACAAGACCCACTCCAGCCGCCACTCCAGCCGCCACCACGCAGGCACACGCTACGCCCCAACTCCCGCCCCCACGACCGCCCATGTACCCCACACGCAACACGACCCCCGGGGCGAATTCACCGGGGGTCGATCATGGGGTAGGGTGAGAAACGATAGGGCTCCAGGCGACTGGACCACTACGCGGATGTAGTTTAATGGTAGAACATGAGCTTCCCAAGCTTATAGCGCGGGTTCGATTCCCGTCATCCGCTCTTCTACGAAGCCCCAGGTCAGCGACCTGGGGCTTCGTCGTTGTCTAGACCTCTGCGACCCCTCCGTGCCCTCCGCGTGCCCCAACTCGCAGAAATGCCCTGCTCGGAGGGCCTTCCGCGCACCACCCGCACCACTCGGACGCGGAATCGCCTCGGATCGCGGGACGCATTTCATGTGACCCGCGCCACATGAGCGCTCGGATTCACCTGTTCGCAACCCTGAAGGCAGCCCTCAACCACACCGCCCGCACGGCGAAGTTGGCGACGGCGCAGCGCTCCCTCCGCCCCTCCAAATGCCCCCGAAGGCACTCCCCGTCGAAGCGCCGGCGGGCCCGCCCCGATTCGGCAGATGATCACGAGTGGTGACAAGTAGGTGACGCGTTGTCAGTGGCGAGTGCTTTCATGGATCCGGTGCGCAGGGAGGCGCATCGCGACTGGTGGGGGGATACAGCTGTGCCCTGGATCAATGACTACTTCCGAGGAGACGGCACTCGGGTCAAAGGCCACGTCCGGCTCCCTGCCGGGGCCCGGCGGGAGACCGCGACACTCGGCCTGATCGTCGCCGGAGTGATCGTCTTCGGGAACGGAACAACATCTGCGGGGGCCGGAGCGGGCTCGGGTCAGGAGTTACCCAGGCCGCAGTCGACGGTGGTCTACCCGATCAAGTGGCCGGCGTGGGAAAACCGCCCAGCACCCCAACCCATACCGACGGTCTCCTATCCGATCGTCTTCCCCAGCACAGGGAACGGCCGGTGACCCGCCGCCCCGCTCGACGCCGGCCGAACCGAGGCAGTCGGCCGCGTAAGCAGAAGGGCTCCGACTTCCAGTTCCTCTTGGTGATCGGCCTGATCGGCATTTGGGCATCCGGCTTCCTCATGTCGGTGCAGTCCTGGTTGGCCGACCACCTTTGGGTCCTCGCTCTCCCGGTCGCAGCTCTAGCGGGCACGATCGCCATGTGGATGCACCTGCAGAAGGAGCGAGCCCGCCAGGAGGCCACTCGAGCCCAGGGGCTCCGGTACGTGGTGGAGCACCTGGACGGCCTGCACTACACCCAGTTCGAATACGCCGTGCGAGACCTACTCCGTCGAGACGGCTGCCAGGACGCAGAGCAAGTCGGTAGAGGTGGCGACCAGGGAGCCGATGTGAAGGCCACGGACCCCTTCGGTCGACGTTGGGTGATCCAATGCAAGCATCGCAAGGACGGCTGGTCCGGGTCCGCGGTCGGCACCCCCGACCTCCAACGCCTCAACGGCACAGGACGCCAGATCCACAACGGCGACGTCATCGTCATGCTCACCAACGGCCGCTTCTCTAAGCAGGCCCCCGGCTTCGCCAAGTCGCAGCGCCTCCACCTCGTCGACCGCCACCTCCTCGCCCAATGGGCCAACGGCTCACGCCCACTGTGGGAACTGCTCCGCGCCGTCCCACCGCCCCGAAACAAGAGCTCGAAATATCCGGCTGCGCAACATCGATCAGACAGAGGAACATCGTCTCCCTATGAATGAGATCCGAGTCGAGGCCGTCTACCAAGCATCAAGCGAGCCGACGGTCGGCCGTATGTGCGACATCGATATCGCCCTGGCGTCTCGGCCGCTAACGACCACAGTGGGCGCATTCGATGTTGTACTCGCGTTCCCAAAGTTCGAAGGACGACTCCCTGCCGAGGGATACCACGGATGGTTGGGGGACGAAGACGCGCCCGTGGCGCTGTGTCCGACGCACTTCACGGCACACACCGTGTTCACGCTTCCTCCCGCCCTTGATGAGCCCATCGTCCAGGCAGAGCTGAAGGCTGCCGTCGCAGCCATCAGATTCGCCGCTGCGCGCCTGTCTGACGCTCTGCGGGTCGAACAACCGAGCGTGGGCATGGTTGGTCATATACCGAAGGTTCTCTCCCTCACGGCAACAAACATCACCCAGGGCCTCCCGCTGACAGTGCCTGAACCCCTCAACCCGGGCTACCCCATTGTCCGAGGGCTGCCTGTCCTGACCGCCGACATCGCAATGAGCGCACTGCGCGACGGGCTGCCGCCTGCACGAGCGCTACTCTCGCAGGCGAGATACCTCACGCAGTCGACCAACAGCCCACAGCCAGGGACTGCGATTCTGCTGGCTGCCGTGGCGGCCGAGACCTACGCCAAAGAGTCACTCAAGTCCCGTCGGCCTCCCGGCTCCACACCCAGCGTCCGGTCGCTCCAACAGATACACGGCACCGCCGTTGATCTGTACGGTCCGATCGCAAAAGTGGTGATCGGGCGGTCGCTCGAGCAGGACGATCCAGCTCTCTGGTCAAGCCTCGGAGAGCTCTTCCGGGCTCGGAACAAGATGGCGCACCAGTTGACGACGCCCACACATCCTGATGCAAGGCAGTTGGTCATCGCTGCGATGAGGGCCATGGACTGGATCGGCTAGGGCGCGTACTCGCCGATCGGCAGGCCCGCGCACTAGCCGTGATTGGCACCCGCGAAGCCATGGTTAAGCCCGGTGCAGCCGGACAGGCATCGGTCACAGTTGAGCTGTACTCCGGGGCGGAACTCTGGGCCCAAGGCGGCGCTTAGTTCCGCCGTCGTCCCCGCCGGGACACTGGTGAACCTGGTGACCAGCTGCCGCGGGTTGGCCACGATGGCCACGGCCGTTATTTCGGCCTTGGTGATGACGCTCAAGCACTCTCGGCCGTCGTACATCTCGCCGGGCAGGTGATCGCAGTCCTCCGGGTCGAGGTTGCAGATCGAACACTCGGACTCCAGCACTCGGATCTCAGGGCTCAGGCCCACTCGCAGATGGGCGAGATCCACCGGACACTCGCGGTAGTAGGCGCCGTCGCGGTAGGGCAACGTGCAGGATTCGGAGTAGTAACGCCGGAGAAGGGTTCCGACCTCATCAACAAGTTCATGGGCTGACTCGAAGAGGGCTGGATCGCGAAATTCTGCGCGATCCATTGCCTCCCGGAGCTGGCCACGCAACCCGAGCAGGGTCGCTTTCGCTGCTGCATCGGGATGTTGAACTGTCCGCACGCTGCGCAGGGCGGCGACGCAGCGCTCGTACAGTTCCCACTCAGTCCTCGGAGAGCCGGCCATGCTCGTTCTCTCCACGCCAGTCGATCTCCTCGATCGCCTTCAGGACGGCCTCGGGCGGTCCGTCGAGCCGCAGGTGGGTCCGGTCGCCTTCCCTGATGACCTCAAGGTGCAGAATTGCCGACGTAGGAGTGACCTCGTCGGCGGCTGGCGTGTTGGCTCCGTCCTGTCGCCTCACGATGTAGCGGGTGACCATCGCAGTCACTGCTGCGACGACCAGGTCCTTGCCTACATCCGTGGCGAACTCGATGACGGGCAGCCAGATGTCGGCCGAGTCGTGTGTGTGGTAATCCCGCTCCGGCTTAGCGTCCTCGAACTCGACGGTCACCCCGGCAGCCCGAAGGACCTTGGCCACGGTGATTGCCTCGTACGGGTAGTTCCCCCGGTCGCCCTGGCGGGGCACGCCCGGAAGCCCCGAGATCCCGCGCCTGATCAGTACATTGGCCATGATGAGCCCTCCCATGATCATTGCTGACAGTCATTCTGTCATAGCGCTGGGTGGCCATGGCTTGCGGCTGATTGGCGGCAGGTCGCGCCCAGGGCGTATGTCGAGCCGTGATCAATGTGCGGTACGTAGCTCCGGGGACGGTCTGGTTCGATGGCCGTCTTACGTGACGTCGGCCTCACCCGGACCGCCTGGTGATACGACTCGATAGGCAGCCTGGACCCCCCTGCCTACTCATCGGCACGAGTGGGCAGAGGGCTCGTACACCTGGCCCACTCGATGCCGCAAGGCTGCTGCAGTCTTGCGGCACCGAATGAAGACAGAGGCGACGCTCCATATGCGGTGAGGACACCCGCCTGGTAGAGCGACAAGTGCCGCCCTACCCAACCGTGTCAGACGGCCTTCGTTGCATTGGCCTTGCCAACCCCAGTACCTCTCTGGCGAGCATCTCGAACCTTCGCATCGATGCCCCCGGCGACCTCCTGCTGACGCTCGTCGTCGGAGTGCTGGTAGATCATCGCGGCCTTCTCCGAGGACTGGCCGGCGCGGACCATCGTGTCCTTGAGAGTCGCGCCGGACTGCGTGGAGAGGGTGTGGCCCGTGTGGCGCAGGTCGTAGAAGCGGAAATCCCTCGGCAGGCCGACCTTCGCGCGGGCCCTGGCCCACTTGCGGCCGAAGGACGTGCGCCGGAACGGTGCTCCCTTCTCCCCCACGAACAGCAGGCCGTCGGGCGCCTTCTCCGCGAACCAGTCCAGGTGCCGCTTGACCTCCATGTAGAGGAAGGCCGGCAGGTGGATCGTCCGGACACCCGCCGCGGACTTGGTGTCGCCCTCGACGCGGCGGCCGGTGTTCAGCTCCGGGGCTGCCTCCGTGATCCGTACGGCGAGGGGATCCAGGGTGACCGAGGTCCGGCGCAGGGCCGCCTGCTCCTCCGGGCGCATCGGGCCGTAGGCGCAGAAGTAGACCATCAGCCGCCAGCGCGGGCCCATCGCCTCTGCGAGGGCGTCGACCTGGGCAACGGTCGCGGTCGCGCGCTCCTTGGCCTGCTCGCTTCCCGCACCCCTGATGCGGCACGGGTTGCGGCGGATCAGCTCGTCGTCGGTCGCCGTCTCCATGATGGCCTTCAGCAGCCGGTAGGACTTGGCGACCGTCGTGGCGCCAGTGGCGGTCAGGCGCTCGGCCCGCCAGGTGCGCACGGTCGGCGGGGTGATCTCGTCCAGGTCGAGATCGCCGAAGCCCGGGAGAACGTGCAGACGTAGGAGCCGGCGGTACAGCTCGTCCGTGGTCGCAGCCAGGCCCCGCTCGTCCACCCACTTCAGCGCGTACGCCTCGAAGTTGACCTTGCCCACGTCGGGGTCGGTCCAGTGGTTGCGCTGGATGTCGGCCTTGGTGAGGGTGAGCCAGTCCTGCGCGTCGGTCTTCGTCGCGAAGGTCTCCGGGGCCGTGCGGCGGCTGCCGTCGGGGGCCCAGTAGCGCGCCTGCCAACGGCCGGACGGGAGCTGGCGGGTGGTGCCGAATTCGCGCCGCCGCTGCGGCTTGCGGGCCGCCATCAGGCCGCCTTCCCGAAGCGGGAACGGGCGTCGCGGAGGGTGGGGACGGTGCTCGCGTCGATGTACGCGGCGAGAACGCTGTCGGCGATACGGACGTGCTTACCGAACTTGGCGTAGCCGATGCGGCGTTCCTGGATGAGGCGCCGGATGAAGCGCACGCCGGTGCCGAGGCGCTCGGCGGCCTGCTCCACGGTGAGGAAGGTGTCGGGGGTGGTCACCTCCTTCGCGGTGCGCGGGCGCTGGACGGAGGTGTGGGGTATCGCCTGGTGGCGCAAGCAGTGCTCCGGTCTCTGGCCGAGCTGTGCGGGGGCGGCAACCCCCTGAGCCGGCCGGTGTGTCGTTCAGGGATGGGATGGGCGGTACTGCGGCTGCCAGCTGGGGGTTTGCGGGCCCAGGGCAGCGAGGTGAGGCGGGGTGCGGCTACGCGCCGGGAGGCTGTCCGTACCGCTCCGTGTTGATCTTCATCGCCTCGGCGGCGATGGCGTTGGAGACCATCGCGTCGGCCTCGGTGGCGATCTCGGGGTGGTCGGCCAGGTAGGCCGCGAGGTCGTCCCGCGCCTGGGCGGCTTCGGCGCCGGCGCGGAAGGAGGCCCGATAGGTGGCCACCACGTTGTCGATCAGCTCCATGGCTCGGCCCATGGCCGCCAGGCTCGGCGGCCCGACGAAGTTGCTGAGCGGGACGCCGAAAATCTCAGCGAAGCCGATGGCTTCGTCGAGGTTGATCCGGCGCTTGCGGTTCTCGATGCGCCAGACCGCGGACGGGTTCATGTCGAAGCCCGCCTCGTTGAGCAGGTCGGACAGCGCGGTGGTGCTCCAACCGCGCCTCTCCCGTTCCAGCTTGATGCGCACGGCGGCGTTCTCCTCGCCACTGAGCAGCACCCCCTCGGGGGCGTCGCTCTCGTCCTGCGGCATCACCCCTCCCTTCTGTCGCTGCATCGGCCACGGTTTTGCGGCATGCCAAAACCATACATCATCCTCTGCGGTTCGCATAGACCTCTGCCAACCGCATAATATGTGGTACAGTTCGATCACCCCCAGAAGACCGCAGCGATCCCCTGGAGTCCGCGACCCCCTACCCAGACATGCAAAAAGCCCCCCGGTGGTCCAACACCGAGGGGCCCAAAGCGCAAACCTCACGCCGCCCATCCCTGAACGACTGACCTGCGAGGCCGGGATTGCCGTCCCATGTGGCCCGCACGTAGAGGAGCTTCTTGTCCAGTATGGACGACCCCCTGCCGAACCCGCCACACCTCGCCGCGATGGACATGACCGCCGTGCCGCCGTACGACGCGGACGCGGAGGCTGCTGTCCTGGGCGCCTGCATGCAGGGCGCCGACGTCATCGACGCCGTCCGCAACCTGCTCGACGGGCCCGACTTCTATCGCCCGGCCCACGAGACGGTCTGGCGCACCATCCTCTCCCTGCGCAGCGAAGACCTGCCGACGGACCCCATCGTCCTCGGCAACCGGCTCCAGGAACAGGGTGACCTGAACCGGGTCGGCGGCAAGGTCTACATGCACCAGCTGTACGGCGCCACGCCAGCGGTGGACGCTGCGCTCCACTACGCGGGCATCGTCCGCCAGAAGGCCGACCTGCGTCGCCTGCTCGCCTCCGGCATCCGTACGGTGCAGCGCGCGATGGAGCCGGGCGCCGACCCTGATGCCATCCGCAGCGAGGTCGAGTCCGAGGTCCGGGCCGAGCGCGAGCGGGCCTTGGCCTCCGGTCAGGGGCGGCTGTCGCGCTACATCACCGACGGCTGGCGGTTCCTCACCGAGACCGGCGCCGACAAGGAACCCTTGTGGGGAACCCGCGAACAGACGGCCTGGGCTTCCGGCGAGAGCCTGATGATCGTCGGAGCTCCGGGCGTCGGGAAGACGACGCTCGCGCATCAGCTGATCTTCGCCCGCCTCGGCCTGACCGACAGCGTCCTCGACATGCCGGTCGCCCAGGGCAAGCGCGTGCTCTACCTCGCGATGGACCGGCCCAAGCAGATCGCGCAGGCCATGGCCCGCCGGATCAGGCCCGAGCACGAGTCCCGCATGCGGGACGGGCTCGCCGTCTGGCAGGGGCCACTGCCCGCGACCCTGGACAAGGAACCGGACCTCCTCGCCGACCTCGCCGCCGCCCACCAGGCCGACACCATCGTGATCGACAGCCTGAAGGACGCGATGAGCACCCTGGTCGACGACGCCCTCGCGGTCGCGTACAACAACGCCCGCCAGCGAGCCATACGCAACGGCGTTGAGGTTATGGAGCTCCATCACCAACGCAAGGGCAGCGAGGGCACGCCGCGCGCCCAGCGGCCGTCGCTGGACCGCGTCTACGGCTCCACCTGGCTGACGTCAGGTGCGGGCACTGTCCTGTTCGTGTCCGGAGAGGCCGGCGACCTCGCCGTCACCATCCACCAGGTCAAGTGCTCCACGGGCGAGATCGGCCCCCTCCAGGTGATCCACGACCACGAGCGCGGCACCTCCCAGGTCGACCCCGCGCTGGATCCCGCCGAGATGCTCCGCAAGCGTCCCGACGGGCTGACCGTCCGCGAACTCGCCGTCATCCAGAGCGGCGAGAACAACCCGGACCGCGCCGCCACCGAGAAGGCCAGGCGGATCCTCGACCGCCTCGTGAAGAACGGCCTGGCGACCAAGGCCGAGGGCGCGGCAGGCGGCAACGGGGGCGGCCAGCAGGCCCGCTACCGGACCTCCGTCCGCCGCATCGGCGCCGTCTCCTAAGACCGCCATCGGGCGCGCGTCCGTACACGGGGGCGTACACGCGCCCTCGGGGCACAGCCCCACCCACGCCACCCCTCAGGCGTTCACGCATCGCAGAAAACCGCAGGTCATCCGGTCACGCACCCGTACACGCCGTACACGTGCCAGAGCGTTCACGCGCGAGCCCCCCTTTAGAAGGGGGCTCGCGTGTACGCCCCCTCCGTGCACGCCGTGATCGCCCCCCTCCAACCCCCATCAGGAGCACCCCTCTGCACACCAACCCGATACCCCGACCCACCTCTGCGGAGGCAGCCGGGCGCTACGTCCTCGCCGCCGCCGGCGCCGTGATCATCGTCCTGACCGCCGCCGGGTTCTGGCTCTCGTACGCGCACCTGGCCGAGGTCGCCGGAGCCCACGGCCTGGCCGCCTCCCCCATCCGCCAGTGGGCGTGGCCGGCCACCTTGGACGCCTTCGTCGTCATCGGCGAACTCCTGATGCTGCATGCCGGTCTTCGCCGGGAGCCGGACGGGTGGGCCATCGCGCTGACCGCCACCGGCTCGGTTGGATCCATCGTGCTCAACGTGGCCGGGGTCAGCGGCACCGGGGAGACTCCCGTCCCCGTCCTCGACTACGTGGTCGCCGCGGTCCCGCCGACTGCGGCGCTCTTGGCCTTCGGCGTGCTGATGCGGCAGATCCACCGCCTCGTCGCCACGCCTCGCTCGGAGGCGAACGCCACGGTGGCGAAGACCGAAGCGCCTCGTTCGGCAGATCCGAAGACCGTGGTCGGCCACAGCCGAACCCAGGCGGATCGAAGCGCCACCCCCGAGCCGGGAACGCTCGTCGCCGAACCCTTTCCGGACCGCCCTGCCCAGCAGCCTGCCCCGAGCGCGGCGCCCACCGAAGAGGCGGCGGGCGGTACCGAGAAGGCGGCGGCCACGAACCGGGCCAAGCAGGCCGACAGTCGGCTGCCCCGGGCTTCGATGGAGGAGGTCCTCGACATCGGCCGCACCGCCAAGCGGGGACCGAAGGGCCGCGTCTCCCGCCGCCACATCGAGGCGGCCGTCCGAGCCAAGGGCTTCTCCATCAGCCGGGTCCGTGCGGAAGAAGCCCAGCGCCTTCTGCAGGCCGAAGTCGACGAGCCGAGCAGGACCACGTCCTGACCAGCCGCATCACTGCACCTCACCCCGCACCACCTCACCCCTCTTAGGAGCACCACGTGCACGACCAGCAGACCCCTCCACCCCTCGCACCGGAGACGACCACCTCGGCCTCAGACGCAGCAAGTTGGAGGTTCGGACACTCCCCCGTCGGGGGCGCGTCCGAACCGCAGCCCGCCCCGGGGGTGGTGGGCCCCGTCCCGCGCCAGGGGGCACGGGACGGGAAGGCTGCGGCCGAGGGCGGACCGCAGCCTGCGAAGCGCCGAGGCAAGCCCCGTGCCCGCGCCAAGAAGCGACGCCCCGCACTCAGCGTCCGTCTCAGCGAAGCCGAGCGCGCACTCGTCTCCGCCGGCGCCGATGCCGTCGACATGAGCGAGGCCGGCTTCGTCGCGCACAGCGCACTCGCCGCGGCCCGCGACCTGAACCGCACCGCTGCCGTCATCGCCACCGAGCAGGACGTCCTCATCACCCTGTTCACCCTGCGCCGCCAACTCGGCTTCACCAACAACAACCTCAACCAGGCGGCCAAGGCCCTGCACCTGGGCATCGCCCCCGAAGGACTCGACGACACCATCGCCGCCGTCCGCCGCGCCGCCGAGAACATCCACCGCGTCACCGCCCGCATGACCGACCCCGAAGGAACCCAGACCGCTTGATCCCCTCCATCCACAAACAGGGCGCCAGCACCGCCGGTCTGATCGCCTACCTCTTCGGCGCCGGCCGGAGCGAAGAGCACGTCGACCCCCGCCTGGTCGCCTCCTTCGACGGCCTCGCCCCCGACCCCGGCCGTGACCTCGGCGCCACCGAAGACGATCTCCAGCAGCTCCTCGACGAACCCCTCCACCTCCTCTCCGAGGACACCCGACCGGACAAGCACGTCTGGCACGCCTCGGTCCGTGCCGCCCCCGGCGACCGCACGCTCACCGACGCCGAGTGGGCGGACATCGCCCGCCGTGTCATCGCCGCCACCGGCATCGACCCCGGCGACGGTGCGGGCTGCCGCTGGGCGGCCGTCCGCCACGCCGACGACCACATCCACCTCATCGCCACCCTCGTACGCGAAGATGGCCGCAAGCCCGACCACCACCGCTCCGGCAAGCGCGCCCAGGCGGAATGCCGCCGCATCGAGGCGGACTACGACCTTCACCGCGTGGCGCCCGGAGACGGGACCGCGGCCAAGCGCCCCACCAGCGCCGAACGCCACAAAGCCCAGCGACAGGGCCGGGACCGTACCGCCCGCGAGGAACTGCGCGAGACCGTCCGCCGCGCCGCCGCGGGTACCGGCTCGGAGGCGGAGTTCTTCGACCGCCTCGCCTCCGCCGGCCTCCTCGTCAAGCGCCGGACCGCCCCCTCCGGTGACACCCTCGGCTACACCGTCGCCCTGCCCGAGGACCGCAACAAGGACGGTGCGCCCGTCCACTACTCGGGGTCCAAGCTCACGCCCGACCTCTCCCTGCCCCGCCTCCGCGAACGCTGGACCGGTGCACCGACCCGGCCGACGCCCGCCCAGGCGAGCCGACCCGCATCCGCTCGCCGCCACGCCACGGGAGCCGTCTGGCATGCCGTTCTCCTCATCGATCACGGTGACGACGGGACCGTAGCCGCCCAGCTCGCCGCCGCCGGCGAAGTCCTCGACGCCCTCGCCAAGACCTCCGCCGCCCACACCCGCACCCAGCTGCGCCAAGCAGCGACAGCCTTCGAGCAGGCGGCCCGCTCCCACATCCGGGCCGAACGCGGCCAGGACCAGGCCCTGCGCCAGGCTGCCCGCGATCTCGTGCACAGCGGTCCGGCCCTGGGACGGGGCGAGGACGGTGCCGCGGGCGCGATGCTGATCGACATGGCCTTCTTCCTCGCCGTGGCGGCGTCCGCCTGGCACGCCAGGAAGAGCCACGCCCAACAGGCCGTCGCCGCCCTCCAGGCAGCCGACCACCTCCGGGCCGCCTACGAAGCCGCCGCGGCCCAGCCCATGGCCCTCTTCCAGCAGCGGGGCCGACACATGTCCCGACCCCTGCAGCACCAGCAAGCGGCGGCCCTGCGCCACGCAGTCCCCGAACTGGCGGATCGGATCCTGGCCGAGCCCGGCTGGCCCGCCCTAGCGGCCACCCTCGCCGACGCCCAGGCGGCAGGCCACAGCCCCGCCGACCTGCTCGCCGAAGCAACCCAGCGGCGGGAGTTGGACAGCGCCACCTCCATCAGCGACGTCCTCGTCTGGCGGCTCCGGCGCCTTGCGCAGCTTCCCGCCGACCCCAGTAGCGCGCCTGTCGGCACGGTGCGCACCGGCAGCATCCAGGCCCCGGCGTACATCGCGCAGACGACCGTCAAGCCCGCAAGTGACAACGCCCGCCGCCGCTGAGACGACCGACAGCAGGACCTCTTATATCCGACGATCCGGGATTATCGAATTCCCGGATCCTGCGGAGCATTGAAGGCACGACCAGCAATCACCCCGCAAGGAATCCCCCCATGCCCAGACCGAATTCCGCACCAGAGTCATCGCGCCCCATGGGCGGCACGAGCCTCCAGGCCTGACCCGCCGTGCCCGACTGGCCCCTCTGCCCAGGGCGCCCGACCGCCCAACTGCACCTTGCCTGCCCCCAGCGATCGGAGCGAGCGGCGGAATATAGCCGACGATCCCCGGTCAGCCAAACCGGGGAATCTCCAGACACTTGAAACAACACCCCTTCCCGCACACTTTCGAGGAGCACTCGCATGCCTGAAACCGATATCCGACCGACCGTCGTCGCCCTCCTCTGCGACTCGAACTTCAAATACCGGCGCGACACCAAGACCTGGTCCCACATAGACGGCCGCCCCTTCACCAAGGAAGAGCAGGCCGCTGCCTGGAGCGCCACCCGCTACGAGTTCGAAGAGTTCGCCGGCCAGCACACTCGGTACATGGAGTACCTGCGGACCCTGGAGGAAGCCCCGGACGCACTCCAGCGGTTCCTCGCTCCGTTCATGGAGCAGCTGACGAGGAAGACCCTCGGCAACGCCGTCGAGCTCATGAGCGAAGACGAGAGGGCAGAGCTCGAACGGCTGCTTGGCCTCATGACCGAGGCCCCTCGGCCCTTCACCGCATATACCTTCTGAGCAAGGCCACCGGGGCCAACGCGACTCAGCGTTGGCCCCGGTGGCCTGTCCGCATGTCTATGGCTACGCCACGACCCCAGCCGCAAGCATGCCGGCGCCGATAGCGCCCCGCAGGACGTGGGCGATCTCCTGGGGCTTGAGGTCGATGCCGTCGAGCCCCTCCGCGGTCAGCGGGAGCTCCTCCAGCGCGTACTCGCCGCGTCCCTCGGCACTGAACTCGGGGCCGGTGCGGTCTTCGAAGGACCACGTCGCGATGCGGGCGAGGTAGAAGAGCTGACGCTCATCGTCGGACTCCATCGTGTGCAGGAGGCGGACGATGTCGGCCTTCCCCGCGATCTCCTCATGGATCTCCCGGTGGAGAGCGGCCTCCCGGGACGCGTCGCCCTCCTCGACCCCGCCACCGGGCAGCACCCAGTACACGGGGATTCCGGGCCTGGTGCGACGGATGACCAGCATCGTGTCGTTCGCAGTGACGAGGACGGCTCTGACTCGTTCGATCATTTCGCTCTGTCTCCTTGGTTGTTGACGTCTCAGTGCAGCAGCCAGCTGCCATCGACGTGGACGGACTGCCCAGCGATGAACGACGCTCAGCGATGCGTGGGGACGCTCCGCGCTGCTGCAGGGCAGCGCGCCCGGCGGTGATCCACTGAGGGCAAACACGCCGAACACACAAGCAGTTGTGCAAAAACTCGGACATCAACTAAAGTCAGGACCGCACTGGAATGCTTCGATGCGTAGTCCGACCCTAGGAGTCGTCCGCATGAGTGTGCCTCCGTCGCCATGGGCGACCGACGTGTTCGGCAATCAGGCCGCAGCCGTACGCCTCGGCGTCGGACAGGGCCTTCGGAACATGCAGGCCAACGCACAGGCCGCACAGGAACAAGGCGGATCCCGCACCACCCGCGCCTACGGCACTAGCCGGTACGAGAACCAGTACGAGCGACTGCAGGACGAACTCAAGGACCTGCCCGGAGCCCGCTCGGTCCAGCCCTTCGGCTTCCCCTACGAACTGATGCTCATCGGCAACGGACTGCTCTACCCGTTCCGGTACGCCAGGACCAAGTCCGACGTACGCAGCGCGCGCATCCCCAACGAGACGCGGCTGGTGAAGGAGCTCTTCACCTTCGCGCCGTCGCCGAAGCACACCCAGGACCCGCTCGACTTCGACTTCGGAACGGCTGTCCCGGTCATTGAACCGCGTGGCGCCCTGGCTACCGTCCCGCCAGACACCCAACTGATCCTGGTGCCCTTCGCCTGCAACGCCTCCGAACTGCTCGAGGCCTACTGGGGTATCGCGGCTCTCGGAATCGACCAACGGCTGGAGTGGACCACCGATCCCGAGCCGCTCCACCTGCCGCAGGAGGTCACCTCGTACACCTCGCGGCCGATCTTCCTCCCGGCCCAGGCGACGGCGCACACCAGCTTCGCCGACGGAACCGAACCCACCCTTACGCTGTCCTCTCGTACCGCCTCGGACCGGGCTCTGCACGTGCCCGGTCGGACCGAGGCAGAACCCGTCGAGGACCAGACCAGCGAAGACGATGCGACTCACTAAGCAAGACCTGATTCCCGGTACGGAAGAACGAGGCGCCACGCCGCGTGCCATCTCCGACGGCTTCGACCCCACCCGGCTGACGCAAGCCCGTCGGCTGGCGGAGATGACGAAGAAGGACGTGGCCGCACAGCTCGGAGTGACGCCCGCCGCGGTGGGTCAGTACGAGACGGGGGTCTCCAAGCCTCGGCCCGACCTGATTCCCCGTCTCGCGGAGATCCTCGGGGTTCCGGTGACGTTCTTCCTGCTGGGACGACCGGCCAACCGGCTCGACGCCTCCATGGCGCACTTCCGAAGCCTGCGCAGCACACCGAAGGCCCAGCGAGAGCGCGCTCTCGCCTTCGCCGAGCAGGTCTGGGAGCTCACGTACGCGCTCGAACAGCGGATCCAGTTGCCTCTCGTCGATCTGCCCGGCTTCGCCGGCGGGGAGGTCCACCCCGGCGAGGAGCTGTCCACCGATCCAGCGTCCGCCGCCCGCGAGCTGCGCAGGCGCTGGGGTCTCGGCGACGGCCCTGTCACACACCTGGTGCGCCGGATGGAGTCGCACGGCATCGTGGTGGTGATGCCACCAGCCAGTGATCCTTCCGCTGCGAGCGTGGACGCGTTCTCCACCCGGGCCGCGCGGCCACTCGTCGTTCTGACCGCCAACCGGGCGGACGACATCTACCGGCACCGGTTCACTGCCGCGCATGAACTGGGCCACCTGGTGCTTCACGGCGATGCCACCGGCGACAGCCGCCAGGAGAAAGAGGCCGACGCGTTCGCAGCCGAGTTCCTGACACCTCAGGCCAGCATCCTGCCCCTGTTGCCCAGGCGGATGGATATCGCACGACTGGCGGAGCTGAGGGGAGTCTGGGGGGTATCCCTCCAGTCGCTCGTCTACCGATGCCGCGAGCTGGGACTGATCTCCGACGCCACCGCCAGCAGGACGTACCAGCGCCTGCGCGCTCTCGACGGCCAGCCCGGCTTCACGCCAGAGTCGGTCTCGAACTTCTCCGGTGAGCAGCCTTCGCTGCTCGGTCAGGCCTTCGACCTGGCGTCCAAGGAAACGAATCTCTCGGTGTCCGAGCTGGCGCATGAACTGGCTTGGACCAACAGGCGGGTTCGAGATCTACTCGGCGTCCAGGAACAACGGCCCGTACTCCACCTCGTCCAGTAAGGCGAAGGCTCCGACTACCAACACAGTCCACGCCGACCGCGAGGCATCTCAAGGGCGTTCGACCTCGGTGCGGATTGCTGGGGCCAGGAGTTCGACCGCCTCCAGCCAGGGGAAGCGGTCGGCACCTCCGCCAGACTTGGGAGGGTGGGGCTGGTAGCTGCTGACCAGGACGCCCATCTCGCGGAGCTCGGCCAGGCTTCTCTGGTACGCCCGGTGAGCGGCGAGGGCGCTGTTCACGTACGGGAGGACCACGGTCGGGACTCCCATGCCGGTGGCCTCGCACAGGATGCCGAGGGCGAGGTTGTCCGCGAATCCGGCCGCCCACTTGTTGACCGTGTTGAAGGTGGCCGGCGCGACGGCGATGGCGTCGGCCGGCGGGAACGGCCGCGCCTCGCCGGGTGAGCGCCACGCCGAGCGGATCGGGTACCCGGTCTGGGCCTCGACAGCCGCGGCGTCCAGGAAGCCGAGCCCCTGGGGTGTTGCGACCACACCCACGTCCCAGCCCCGCTCCTGTGCGGCGCTGATCAGTCTGCCGACATCGTCAGCCACCCCGGCTGCGCACACGACGACGTACAGGAAGGGCTTGCGCTGCGGCTCGGTCACGCGGGTACTCCCAGTCGACGGCTGAAGTGGTGGAGCTCTGGCAGCGTACGACGGCGGTCCCGGGCGGCCATGTCGGCGACCAGTTCGCGGACAGCGGGACGGCGTACATCCTGGGCGGCGCAGGTCTCGGCGATCCGCAGGGCCTGATAGCCGTCGGCGAGACGACCCTGCTGGGCGTAGGCCCGGGCGGTCTCGATCCAGAGGGCGGCTCGGCGCTCGGGTACCGGGATGTGGCGGCGCATGAGCGGGCGGGCCGCGTCGAGGGCGATGCCGGCGTCACCGAAGGACACGGCGGCGCTGATCTGGTGCAGCGTGACGTTGGTCGGGCTGAAGTTGGCCCACACGTCCGGCTGGTCCAGAGCGATGTACTGGGCGACCTCTTTCGCTTCGGCGACGAACTCGCTGGTCGCGGCTCGGTCGCCGGCGCGGCTCGCGGCCGTGACTCCGCGAAGCAGGAGCAGGCCGAGGACGGCGAGATGGTGCGGGGAACGGCGGTCGTACGAGCCGGTGAGCTGGGAAGCGGTGTGCTGGATCAGCGTGACCGCCTGGCGAGCATGCTGCTCACGCACCAGGACGTGCGCCTGAAGCCGGACGCTGGCGGCGAGGACCAGCGGGTCGCCGAACCGCTCCGCCTCGGCCATGGCCCGGCCGACGGCGAGCCACGCCATACCCGCGTCTCCCCGCTTGAGGAAGAGGCTGGCCGAGGTCTGGTAGGCGGTAGCCAGGAAGCGGGACACCTCCTCGGGCTGGCTTGAGCTGAGGGCCGCTTGGCGCAGATCCGTGATCAGGCCGGGAAGCGTTCGCTCCAGCTCCGCGTAGTCGCACGTGGTCAGAAGCTGCCGCACGTTCATGGCTCGCTGCCGAAGCTGTTCCGCGCAGGGTGACTCCGTCGTCGAAGCCGCCAGCACGCCGGGAAGCAGAGCCTGGACCAGGGCCGGATGCGCCGCCGCCACGGGTACGGGGGTAGCGAGCATGGTGACACTGGCGGCAAGCAGGGTACGGCGGCGCAGCATGTCCTCTGTCTCCGGATCGTCGGGCTCGGCTTCCAAGGCGGTCTCCACCAGCCCGAGGTGGGCCGGCGGGATCCGCAGGACACGGGCGACTTCACGGAGGACTCGGATGTCCTCGGTTCCGCGCCCGCCCTCCAGGCGGCTGATCTTCGACTGGTGGTAGCCCAGATCGGCGGCCACGTCCGCTTGTGAGCGGCCCCGTAAGACCCGCGCTTGGCGGAGCAGCTCACCGATGCGGTGTGCCTCGCCCTGTGTGTCGGCCATCTGCGCCACAGCCCCTTCTGCCGAGACCGATCCTGCCTGCTCAACCGAGCCTAGCGGCAGGGAACTTGCCCGCCATGCACAACGTGCATAAGCGATGCAGCGCCCGCACAGGACATCGCGGAGCCCGCCCACGAACCGGTTGCCTGGTGGAACCGCACCCCTCCAGGAGGAGTTGATCGTGGCACTCACCCAAGCCTCTGCATCGAACCCCGAGGTGATCGCCGTACGCCCTGGGAGCCCTCTGTCCGGCTCCGTCAGCGTCGACGGCTCCAAGAACGCCGCCCTGCCGATGCTGGCCGCAGCGGCGGCCGTGCGACGGACGGTTCAGCTGGACAACGTCCCGGCCAGCGCCGACGTCCAGTCCATGCTGGCACTGCTCCAGGGAGCCGGCTGGCATGTCGCTCAGGCCGTCGGGCAGCAGGGCAGCCTGCTGGTCATGGCACCGGAGACCGCACCCACTACTCCCGATCTGGGCCGTGCCGCGGGTATCCGGGCCTCCTACTACCTGGTGCCCGCCCTCCTCGCCTTACAGGGCAGCGCCCGGCTGCCCTGGCCCGGTGGCTGCCGGATCGGGGAGCGCGGGATGGAGCTGCACTTCAAGGTGTACGAGGCGTTCGGTGACCACGTGACCGTCCAGGACGCCGGTTACATCGTCGAGGCCGGTGAACGGCGTACCGGCGTGGTCTCCCTCGCGCTGCCCTTCCGGTCGCGCGGCGCGACGATCGCCGCCGTGCTCCGTGCGGTCGTCGCCGGCCGGGCCTTGCGCCTGGGCCTGCCGAACCTGTCGCCGGAAGTCCTCGCTGTGCTGGACGCCTTGGGGGCGGCGGGTTGGGAGGCCCGGGTCAGTGAGCAGGTCCTCGACTTCAGGGCAGGAGCGATCCCCGCCGAGCTCCCCGCCTGGCGCGTACCGGGCGACAAGATCGAGGCGGGGACCCTGGCCTGTGCCGTGGCCGCCACCGGGGGCAACGCGCGGATCGAGGGCATCCGCGGGCGCGACCTCGTGCCGTTGCAGGCCGCGTTCCAGCGTCTGGGCATCCCCACCTCAGTCCGAGGGGAGGCTCTCCTCGTTGACGGCGGAAACGCCCGGCCGACAGGTCAGCCCTTGCGGGCCATCGCCACCCTGTCGCCGGGCGGCCTGGACGCGGACTTCGAGCCCCCGCTGATCGCCCTCGCCCTGAGCCAGCCCGGCACACACCTGTTCGCCGACTCGATCAACCCCGGCCGACACGGCAACCTGCTTCCGCAGCTGGCCAGGCTCGGCGCCAAGATCGAGGAGATCTCGCCCACCCAGTGCCAGCTGACCGGGCCGCAGCGCCTGACCGGCGCCGGTGTCGAGGCCACGGACATCCGCACCGGATCCGCCCTGATGGTCGCCGCTCTGACCGCTCGCGGGATCACCACCCCCGGCGGCGTCGACCAGCTCCGCCGAGGCCACGCCGACCTGCCCGGCAAGCTCCTCCACCTCGGCGCCGACATCTGCGAGGTCGCCCCATGACCGCGAGCCGTTCGGTGCGCCAGATCATGGCCACCACCGACGTCCACTCCGCCCTCGGCGCGGGCGACCTGCTGCTCGGCCACCTTCACCAGTCGCGAGCGGGCAATCTCCTGGTCGACTGCGGTGACTTCTTCGAGGGCACCGGCTACTACCGGCTTGGCCAGGGCGCCCTGGAACGGGAGATCCTGCTCGGCCTGTACGACGTCATCGCGCCGGGGAACCACGGCTGGCCGCACTACTTCGAGCCGGTGCTCCACCGGCGGACCGTGTGCGCGAACACGGTCGACACTGCGAGCGGCAACTCCCTCTTCCGGCGCCTGCGCATCGTGGAGGTCGCAGGTCGGCGTACGGCCGTCACCGGGGTGATCGGTCTCCAGGCGTTCGACTCGATCCCCGTCGGCCAACGGTCCGGACACCGGGCAACGGACCCGGTGCAAGCGCTGCGCGAACTGATGCTCGCGCACCACCACGAGGTCGACTCCTGGGTGCTCCTCAGCCACTCCGGTTTCGAGGAAGACCTCAAGCTCGCCGAAGCCTGCCCCTTCCTGGACGCGATCTTCGCGGGCCACTGCCACAGCCGGCACACGAGCCCTGCCCGCGTCGGCAACACCGTCGTCCTCAAGGGCCGCGAACTCGCCGTCGGCTACGCCATCGCGGCGCCCGGTTCCGTCGGCTGGGTCGGACGTACGGCCCTGTTCCCGGACTCCGCCGAGGCCGCAGCACCGGACCTGCCGCTCGAGCTGGCCTCCTTGCGGGACCGCATGGCCACGGTCGAGGCCCAGCTGGCAGAACCCCTCGGACGGATCGCGAAGCCCTACCGGAACCACCAGCTCGACCGCCGGGCCCTCCTCCAGGCCGTCGCCGACCGGCTCCACAGCGGACTGGGCAGGGAGGCGGTCGTCCTGAACGAGACCACCGTTCGCACGACCCTGCTGGGCGAGGTCCTGACCACGGGTGACCTGCTGGCCATCGAGCCGTTCGCGAACACCCTGGTCGAGGCCCGCGTCGCGCCGGCCCACCGCCACGATCCCGAGGCCCTCGTCGCGCACCTCGCCGAACGGGTCGGCCCACTCGTCACCTCGCCCAACCCCCTTCCGGCCGGGCTGACGAGCGTGCTGACCACCGACTACCTGGCCGACAGCTGCCTCGGCGGCCGTACCCACCCCGCCGGCCTCGGCCTCGGCTCGGCGATCCGGAGCATGCTGACGAACGGAGACGACCAGTGATCCTGACCGGCCCCGAGATCACGTCCGCGTCACAGGACGGGCGGTTGCGCATCAATCCGTTCCTGCCCACCCAGGTCAACCCGAACAGCTACAACGTCCGCCTCGGACCGGTCCTTCTCACCTACACGGAGGAGGTCCTGGACTCCCATCGCCCCAATCCCACGCGCCGCATCCAGATCGGTGACGACGGGTACACGCTGCAGCCCGGCGAGCTGTACCTGGGGCACACCAAGGAGGAGGTGGGCTCCGACTGCTTCGTCCCACTGCTGTTCGGCCGTTCCTCTGTGGGCCGCCTCGGCCTCTTCGTCGAGATCACCGCACCGATCGGGGACATCGGGTTCCACGGCCAGTGGACACTGATGCTCACCCCGACCCGTCCCGTCCGTGTCTACGCCGGGATGAGGATCGGGCAGATCATGTTCTTCGTCTCCGAAGGCGCGGTGGACCTGTACGCGGGCAAGTACCAGGCGGCCTCCGGTCCCCAGTCCTCCGCCTACTGGCGCGACCTCGACGCATCGGAGGCGTCGTCGTGATCCTGACCGGACCTGCCATCGCCGCCGCCCACGCCGCGGGCCACCTCGCCATCGACCCGTACGACCCGAGTCGCCTCTCCCCCAACGCGTACGACTGGCGACTGGGAAGCACCCTCCGCGTCTGCGAGGGGGACCTCGACGCCGCCGCTCCCACCGCCTTCCGCGAGCTCGCCCTCCCCGACGACGGATACGTCCTGGAGCCCGGCCACCTCTACCTCGGCCACACCCTGGAGCGCACAGGCTCCGAGACCTACGCCCAGCTCCTCAACGGCGACCGGACCACCGGATCCCTCGGCATCTGGGTCCACGTATCGGCGCCGCTCGGGCACCAGGGCCACGCGATCCGCTGGACCCTGGAGATCCGAGCCACCCGCCCCGTACGCGTCCGGCCCGGCATGACCTTCGGCAAGCTCGTCTTCCTCCGCACCCACGGCTCCCCCGCCAGCTACCAGCAACACGGCCTCAAGTACCGCACCAGCGAGGGCATCGAGACGTCACGCCTCTACGAGGAGAACCCCGGAGGCCGTCGATGAACGCCCTCGTCGCCACCGCCCTCGACCTGCCGTACCCCAGCCCCGGCGGCAGCGTCGAACTCTTCCTCGACCTCTACACCGGCGCACAACCCGCCATCCCCGCCCGTGCCTTCATGCTCGCTCCCGACGGTCCCCGACCCCGCACGCCTGCCGGCCTCGACCTCCTCCACGCTTCGGGCAAGTCCATCAGCGGACCCGCCTTCAGCCGGTACATCACGAACCTGCGCCACGCCATGACGACCGCCATCGACCCGCGTCAGATCGGCATCCTGCACCTGCACCACCTCGCCTTCGGCGCCACCCCCGCTCTCCTGCGGGCGCTGCCCGCCCACCCGCGGATCGCGTTCGTCCACGGAACCGACCTGCTGTATGCCGAGAACCACAGCACCCAGCTCCGCGTCCTGCGCGAGGCCGCCTCCGAAGCCGACGCGATCGTCGTCCCCACCGGTGCCATGGCAGACCGCCTCCTCAAGCTCACTCCCAAGACGGACAGGCGCAAGATCGAGAAGATCCCCTGGGGCGTCCCCGACCATCTCCTCACCAGCCCACCACCCCGGCCCGCCCGGCGCCCCGCCAGCCATCTGCGAGTGCTCTTCGCCGGGCGCCTCAGCTCCGAGAAGGGGCTCGAACCCCTCCTGCAAGCCATCTCGGCCACCCCCTCGGTCGAGCTGAGCATCGCCGCCCCACGCGCCCAGTTCCACGACCTCACGCCGGTCATCCGCCACCATGGTGTCCACGTCCGCTACCTCGGCTGGTTCCGCCGGCAACAACTCTGGAAGGTCTTCGCCGACCACGACGTCCTTGCCGTGCCCTCCACCACCCTGGAGGCCATGGGGCTCGTCGCGCTCGAAGCCCAGGCCTGCGGACTCCCCGTCCTCTACCAACCCGTCCCCGGACTCAGCGAAGCCCTCTCCGGCAGCGGCCTGGCAACCGACTTCACCAACGCCACCACCGCAGCCCACGATCTCCACCGCCTGCGCACAACACCCGGCCTGCTGGAGATGCTCCGGGCATCCGGCCGCACCAACGCCGCCCGCTTCCCCCTCAGCACCACCGTCGCAGCCATCTCCGACCTCGGCCGACGGCTCGCCTGACCCCGCCTGTGGCGCAGCGGGCACTGCCCTGGCCGCGTCACTAACCTGGCCAGTGGACCACCCGCGACCCACGACGATCGGGAGACCATGACCCACACCAGCGACCGGATCGAAGAGCTCTTGCAGACCGGAGTACGCGACGAGGTCTACCCCGGCGCGGTGTGGGCGGTCGGGGACGCCAACGGCATCCAGGCCAGCGGAACCGTCGGCCTCCTCGACCCCACCCAGCCGGACGAGCCGATGCGGCTGGACACCGTCTTCGACGTGGCCAGCCTCACCAAGATCCTCGCCGTCTGGTCCACGATCGGCACTCTCGTGGACGAGGGGAAACTCCAGCTCCACGCTCCCCTGGGCACCTTCTGGGACGAAGTCGCGGGTCACCCCCTGGCCGAGGCCACGACCCATCACCTGCTCACCCACACCGCCGGGCTGCCCCTGCGTGCCAACCTCAAGAACCTCTACGGCACCGACCACCAGGACATCCGCGACGGGGTCCTCCACGAGGCCCTCCACCGCCCGCCCGGCGAAGCCGTCGAGTACACCGACCGAGCCGCCCTCATCCTCGGCTACCTCGCCGAGCACCTCGCGGGCCAGCCCCTGGACCAGCTCGCCACCGACCGGATCTGGCGCCCACTAGGCATGACTGGGACCCGCTTCGGCCCCCTCCCCGATGCTGAGGCGGCCCGCTGCGCCCCCACCGAGTACGACGACACCACCGGCACCCACCTCAAGGGCACCGCCCACGACTTCTCCGCACGCCTCCTCGGCGGCGTCTGCGGCATCGCCGGCACCTTCTCCGTCCTCGACGACCTCGCGCTCTTCCTCCGCCACCTGCTCGCCCCCGCCCAGGCCGCCTTCGGCCCCACCTGGATCAAGGACTCCCTCCGCCTCCACACCGGCGACCTCACCCCTGCCCGCGGCCTCTTCTGGCACCCCGCCCCCGGCACCGACCCCGCCGAGGACATCTGGGTCCACTACGGCTTCACCGGCACCGGCATGTGGATCAGCCCGCCCCAGAACCGCTGGGCCGTCCTTCTGACCAACAAGCTCCGCCTCAACCGCGACCGCGAGCCCCTCACGGCCGTCCGCAACGCTTTCCGGGCAACCGCCTTCAACACAAGCAATCCGCAGTAGAGGTGGGCGGGTCGAAGGCGGCCAGCTCGATCCCTCGCCTGGCGGAGCGACCGCAGAAATCACTTCCTCGTTGATGGGTCAACACCACCCGTACGAGAGGTATGCGTCGATGGGACGAGCGAAGTCCAACAAGCCGCGCCGCCCCCGACTCCCGAGGCAGGAGCGAATCATGGCTGTTCCAACCGCCGGATTGTCCTACGGCAAGCCCACCGGGTACGTCATGCCGATGATCCGTGCCGGAATGATCGAGACGCCCCGCGAAGGCCGGCCCCGCAACGAGGCTCCCGAGATTGCCGTCCTGAGTGACTGCTTCAAGCAGTTCGAGCACGAAGGTCTCCAGCGCCTGGTCATGGATCTGGCTTGCACGGCGGCCGAGGCCACGATCATGTTCTCCGAGCACAGCCCGCTCAGCCCGCTCGAACTGCTCCAGCAGTTCTCCGCCCAGCACGCCGTCGACATAGCCACTGACCGGACCCTGAAGGATGGAGACGTCGTCTGGGGATACATCCCCTCCTTGGTGCGCCCGATCTTCGAGCCGGAGGCCCGACCCGGAATGGCCGAGGTTCTGTTCGAGATCGACAGGAAGTACGGCTTCCACACGTCGATGGACTTCCTCGTCGCCCTCGCCTACTACTCGGGTGCGGCTGCCCGCCTACTGTCCGAAGCAACGAGCCGCAGCACTGACGAGGTCCTGCAGGAGCTGGAGAAACGCGCCGAACCGATCTGGGCCGGACTCGACGCGTTCGACACCCGCGACTACATGACCCGGTAGGGCGTCCGATCTGCTCTACTCGCCGACGGCGCCACCGCTCGGAGGACACACCTCCTCATCGGCGCCGTCGATACTCAGCAATCACTTGAGGTCCGTAGACCATGACCATGACGACCACTCCAGAGCCGGCAACTGCATAGCCTTCGATCGCCTGCGGAAGGTCCAAGGATGCAACAGCAAACACCGCCACGACCGTGAGAACCACCGAGATCGCTGCCCGGGCGGCATCCAGTGCACGGGCACGGGCCGGTTCGACTCCCTCTAGATCTTCCCTGTCGACCAAGAGGCCGATACGGCCCTCGGCGTAGCGGCCTGCAATGGTCAAGAGAAGCTCGGCCAGCTGGCGCAAGGCCACGCTGGGGTTCCTATCAAGCTCCTGCTCCACAGCATGCAGCTTGCCGACAACCAGCTGGGCATGAGCCTTGAGTGCGGGGCGACGCCTCGACCTCCATGGAACCGACCCACGTGACGTACTCATCCTCAGGATCACGCGAGACACCGTCCTGACCTGGTTCGACACCTCGGCAATCTCCGCAGCCTTACGTTCACCGCCCGCGCTGTAAGCAGTGGCGCAGCTCTCCACCGCTGCCACTAGGGTCCGGACTGTGAGGAACGCCTTGGGCCTCCAGAGCGTCGGGAACATCTGTCGGGTTACGAGGGCCCCCCTCAACCAGGCGGCCAACATGTAGCCCGCCCCGAAGATCACCACCATCATGAACACGACGAAGACCAGGTAGGCGACGGCCATCATCGCGCCGACACCCACCAGTAGGCCGTTCTGCCGCCCGACCCACTCGACCAGCCGGTCCGGCGGCATCGCCGTCAGGCCTGGCCACGGAGACTTCAGTGATGGGATTCGGTACAGACGCGGGGTCACGAGGACGAACAACACACCTGACCACGCCCAGACACACAGCTCGGCAAGCACCAGCCGGTTCTGGAAGCGCGAGTGGCGAACCCCGTAGATCCTTAACATCGCGCGCAGGCGCCTCGGAACGGGCTGCGTGCTCCCCAAGCGATCCAACGCCTTCTGCAAGTTGGCAACTTCTCGATCACCAAGTCGGCGCCGCCGCCGAGAGCGCCAGCCGCCAACCCGAGCCAATGCCGTCGGCCTTGCAGGCTCAGCAACCGAAGCCGGAAGTGTGCCCGAGACCTCTGCGCTCACATCTCCTGCATCAGTGACATCGTCCGTAGTTGGCCCAACAGTTCCAGTTGTCACGTTCCCCCCTCACCACCCGATGCCGCACCAGCACATCGAGCCCCGGGCTATACGGATAGCAGAGCCGTGGGGGAAATAGGGGCGGTTTCCTCACGCACGACTGTTCCACGTGTAGCCAGGGCTGGAGCTCGTCCGCCGTACGAGCAAGAGACAACATTGGCTGATGACTCCGCTGACGTGCGCGTGTACGGACTGATCGCGGAGATCACCAGCCCGACCGCTTGCGGCCGCAATCCTCGGTACCAGCGGCCCGCCTGAAACAGCAACTCATAGGTGATCCGGGTACCTCGCACGTCCATAGCGCACCTTCGCGAGGGGCGTGCCCCAACCGTGCCCTTAGGAGCGGTCAACAGCGGTCAGGGACGGGTCTCGGAGGGCCATCCAGAGGGGCCACCAGGACCTGTTTGCGCAGGTCAGCCATGGTGAGGACTACCTCGGCGCAGTAGATTCCCAAGCTTATAGCGCGGGTTCGATTCCCGTCATCCGCTCTTCCAAGAAGGCCCAGGTCAGCGACCTGGGCCTTCTTCGTTGTCTAGACCTCTCAGAGCCCGCGTGCCATTCGCGTGCCATAAGTCCCCTCACGGGGCGTCAGATTGATCACTGATCCGCCACGGCACACGACCGGGCGCCTACGCCACACGCCGGGGCGTCGCCGGTTCGGCTGCGTACGCCTTGGTGGAGTGCTGATAGATCAGCTGGGCCGCGCCCCGGCCCCGAGCATCCCGGAGCCGATGGCTCGCCGCAAGGCATGGGCGATCTCCTCGGGCTTGAGGTTGATGCTGTCGACCCCCTCCGCGGTCAGCGGGATCTCTTCCAGCGCGTACTCGCCGCGCCCCTCGGCGCTGAACTCGGGGCCGGTGCGGTCCTCGAAGGACCACGTCGCGATGCGGGCGAGGTAGAAGAGCTGGCGCTCGTCGTCGGACTCCATCGTGTGCAGGAGGCGGATGATGTCGGCCTTCCCCGCGATCTCCTCGTGGATCTCCCGATGAAGAGCGGCCTCCCGGGACGCGTCGCCCTCCTCGACCCCACCACCGGGCAGCACCCAGTACACGGGGATTCCGGGCTTGGTGCGGCGGATGACCAGCATCTTGTCGTCCGCGGTGACCAGGACGGCTCGGACTCGTTCGATCATGTTGGTCTGTCTCCTTAGTTGTTGACGCTCAGCGAGGAAGGATGCCCGTCAGTTCCTCCGCACATTGGCGCAACAGTGGAGCCAGTTCCCTGTACCAGCCACGGCCGACGGCCTGGAGCATTTCGGCGAGGGCGACCTGTTCGCCGATCCGGCCGGCGGGGGTGTCCAGGACGTCGGCGAATTCGGTGCGGATGCGTGCGGCGGTAGAAACGGGTCCGCACCGAGGTGCCATCTGGGAGGATCTGAGACCACCAGACCGAGGGATCGAGCCGACCGGACACGATTCCTCGAACTGGTACCTGAGCTGGCTCGACCGCACCGAGCAACAGCTCGAGACATGACTGGGTGAGGACGATGCAGTACTGCGAGCGCCATGAAATGCACAACTGCGCGGACTGCACTCCCCGCGCACCACGCAGCAGCGTGCCCACGAGTGAATGGGACGGCTGGCCGGCGGCTGCGAGAGCTGCGACGCGACGCAATAGGGCCGTTTGATCCCGAGCCCGCCGTGGCCCCATGCACCCATGCTCCCACCTACCTCTTGGGGTCACGGGTATGTCCGGTTTGCCTGACTCGGGAGGGATCTCGCGTAGCAGCGACATGCTCACCCCACGTCGGGCAGGATCGGATGGGTTCGTCAGACATCTCACCAGAGGGGTCACCACCTTGAACGCGTCCACGGTCCAGAACGCCCGCCGCTTGGTCGCTCTCTTGGCCACAGAGGACCCCGAGATGTCAGCGCGTGAGCTGCTCGAGCGCAGGGCAGCGTCCTTTGACTACGAGGCCGAGTCCGCATGGGACGAGTCTCTGGACCGCTCCTGGAAGGCCCAGCCCTCGGCCTGAGGTACGGCCGGCGCGTAGGCCACCCCCGGCACCCTCCAGCCAACGGCTTGCGGGTGCAATCCGGCGCAAGGACGGCCTACCAACCAGGCCCCACCTGCGGGTGGTCCAGGCGGCTCGCGACTCTTCCGCGGCAGCACTGCGAAGGCGTGCCCCAACCGTGCCCTTGAGAGCGGTCAACGGCGGTCAGAGCCGAATCCTGGAAGGCTTCAGGGAAACGCACACCGGAACCTGTCTACGCAGCTCAGAGGTGGTGCGGGCACGTTCCGCGCAGTAGATTCCCAAGCTTATAGCGCGGATTCGATTTCCGTCATCCGCTCTTGAACGAAGGCCCAGGTCACAGACCAGGGCCTTCTCTTTTGTCCGGACCAATTCACATGACGCGCACCGCTTTCGCACCCCGCGGCGGCCGCATCGCGACACTTGAGACCGGAGTGCCGACAGATCAGCGTCGTCTTCTCGGACAGCTGGCCAGTGTGGATGATCGCGCCCTTCACGTGCCCTACTTCAAGGGATCGCCCTACAGGAGAAGCCTTGCCTGCTCTCCGAGAGGCGGCACGATGGCGACATGCCCTGGGGCCGGAGCAGGCTCTCTGCCATCCCTGCCAGGACGCAGGCTTCCGCTGGCACAGCGGGTCCGGCCTTCGTCAGCGCGTCGGGAGCGCGCTGGCGGGAAACTCGCGCGCCGAGAACCGCGGACCGCAGTTCTGGGTGCCCTCACCCCTGCAGAGGAAGAGTGTTCCGTTAGGGCTCATGCTCGGCACCGAGCGCAGATTGAAAGTAGCCGTGCCCGGACCGCACTGGGTGGCAGCCCTTGCGGCCGACGCGCTGCCGATGTCGAGCTTGGCCCAGAGGGGATAGCAGTCGTTGCCGGCGTTCTTCAGCTCGCCCTTGATCACGAGCGTGGAAAGTGCAGAGAACGGAAGTTCACGTTCCGTGTAGCGCTTCCCCGTGACCGCTGCGCTTTCGTAGGCTTTGGACCAGCCGACTGAAACTGACATTGCTTCTCATGCGGGACGTAAGGTGAGCGGCGGCGAGCATCAGCCCTCATCCCGCGAGCGGGCGTTGTGGGCACGGCGTACCGCGGGGCCGATGCCGGCGGCGCTGCCGATCCCGATACCGAGGCTCAAGCCCATGCCGACGTTGTCGAAGACGAAGAGTCCGAGCAGGAGCCCGACGGCGACGCCGAGCGACATGCCCACGACCAACCCGATGCCTATTGAACGATTTCCCGATACACCATCATGCGTCATACACGCATTGTGACACGCGCAGCCCAGCTTTCCTGATGGAGCGCCATACAGTTTCAACGAAAGCCGGGTTGCTCGGCAGCCAGGATTCCGAGGAGGGCCTCTTCTCGCGGGAGCACTCCCAGCCGGTTGCACATCATGTGGGCCTGATGGAATACCAGGTGCCCCGCGCTATAGCGAACATGGCCGGCCTCGGCCCTCCGAAGGTATGCAGACAAAACCTCCGTCCAGCCCCGTAGCCGGACCCGTACCTCCGGATCGAGTGCCATCTCGGCGGTTCGACCACGGATTCCCGGCTCGTCGGCCTCGACGGAGTTCCGCAGCCGGGTGCGGAGCTCTTCGGCCTTCCGTCCGCCGTCATGCGTCCACCAGGCGAGGTGGCGCTCCCAGAACCACGAGGTGTCGGTGCCTGTGCCGTGGTCCCGCAGGGCAGCTGCCGAGGCGCGCAGCAACAGTGTCGCGAGGGCAGCGCGGTCGGGGTGCCGAGGCAGGTTTCCGGCCCACAGGGCGAGGTTGCTGGAGTGCTGGAAGACCGCTTCCGCGAGTTCGGTCCCCAGGAACCCTCCGTACTTCCCCTCCTCGGGTTCGTAGAGAGCCGTTTCGACTCCGGCATGACTTCCGCTGGACGGCTGCAACTCGAACGGGACCAGGGCTCCACGGCTTGGGACGGGCTCGCGGGCGAGTGATTCGAGTTCGAGGGCGATCTGCGGGAGCCCGCGATGGAGCCGGTCCACCGTGTCGCGCTCGCCGTGGATCCGGAGCCTGAGGTGCGGGCCTTTCCAGTCGGTGTACTGGATGAAGAACCATTGGTCGGCGCCGAGTTCCCGCGCGGGATCGACAAGTGGCGGCAGGCACCGGACAACAGCCTGGTCCAGGTGGTCGAGTCCGCCGGGGTAGAGGCGTGCATACCACCAGTCCGCCTGCAGGAGAGGGTCCTTCACGAGCTCGCCTCCGCGCTGTGGGATATCGGCTCGTTGTCGGGCCTGGCATGGGGTGAGGGGCGCTGCCAGCGCAGCAGGGAGACGTGTTCGGCCGCCCGGTGGGTCCCGCTGTCGTCCCGCAGCCAGTACGCGGAGCGGTCCGGGCACGTTTCGGCGAGCCGGACGGCCGTCGCGTCCTTCGCCTTTCCGATGTGGTTCGCCGCCGCCCAGATGGCGTGGAAGCCACTCCCGCCGCTGTGAAGGGGGACTCGACGGAAGCGAACACCTCGTCCGGCAGACCCAGGCCGACACGCCACCGGTGCACACGTCGGAAGTAGGCCGACGGCTGCTCGCCCTTGGCCGGCTGGGGCAGGGCCTCGGCGGCGATCCGCGGCCTGATCGGTGAACCGCCCGTCCCGACGATGTCTCCGGCGGGGGCGCTCCACCTGGGTGCGACCCCAATCCTTCGAGGGTGATCCACCTGGGCGGCAAGATGGCTCCATGACCTCTGATTCCAGCAGCGCCCCCGTTGAGAGCACCCTGCTTACGGCCGTGACCGATGGTGTCGCGCAAGTCTTTGCAGAGGGTGTTCGCGATGGGAGTCACCTGCACCTCGAAGACGGCAACGGGCTGGAGGACGGTTCACTCAGCCTGGTCCTGGAGCGGTGCGACGAGGAGTGAGGGTTGACCGGCGGTCGTAGTGCGGCTGGGTGTGGAGCTGACATCCACGGCTGACAACTCAGGGCAGGACGAGTGTCCGGCGCTCGGAGCCTCAGGGGCAAAGTGCCAGGATGATGACGCAGGCCTTCTCGCGGGACAGGGAGACCAAGTAGTGACTCGACAGGTCGGTTTGGCCCATCTGCCAGTGAACTTCGCGCGACCTGTCCAGTTGTTCACCTACATCGTCGGACACAGTCAGCTACTGCTCGGAGGGCGAGTTGGCTGGTCAAGGGCGATGCGGGTATGCGGGTATGCGGGTATGCGGGTATGCGATCGGGGCCTCCCCCTGAGTGGTGGACACGCTGATACTGGATCTTGATTGATCCGGAGGAAGCGAGAAGACCACCGATGGCTCTGAAGGACTATTCGGACGAGTTCAAGGCAGATGCAGTGGCCCTGTACGAGTCCACGCCCGGTGCGACGTACAAGGGCATTGCCGCTGACCTGGGCGTCAACCGGGCGACCCTGCGGGAGTGGGTACTGCGGGACCGCGAACGCCGTGGCGGCACCGCCGCTGCTGTGATGCAGGCCGCCGGCCACGGGGCGGCGGTGTCGCCCAGTGATCCGGACGAGCGGGTCCGGCGGCTGGAGGCCAGGGTGGCCGAGCTCGAGGCCAGTGAGCGCAAGCTCGCCACCGAGCGGGACATACTCCGCAAGGCGGCCAAGTATTTCGCCGGAGAGACGAACTGGTGACCAGCCGCTTCCAGTTCGTTGACGACCACCGGGCCACCTATGAGGTGAAGCGGCTCTGCCAGGTCCTGGACGTCAACCGGTCCAGCTACTACAAATGGCTCGCCGGCGCCCAGGCCCGGGCCGCCCGGCAGCGCGATGACCAGGTCCTGGCCGGGGAGATCCGCAAGGTCCACAGCGAGTCCGGTGGCGCTTACGGCTCACCACGCGTGACCGCCGAGCTCCGCGAGAAGGGGCATGTGGTCAACGAGAAGCGGGTCGCCCGGGTCATGAGGACGCACTCCGTCACCGGCATCCGGCTGCGCAGACGCGTCCGCACCACCGTCCCCGACCCGTCGACCACACCGGTCGCAGACCTGTTCCAGCGAGACTTCACCGCCCCTGAGCCCGGGCGGAAATACATGGGCGACATCACCTATCTCCCGCTCGCGGGAGGAAGTTCCTCTACCTCGCGACCGTGCTGGACTGCTTCAGCCGCAAGGTCGTGGGCTGGTCCATCGCCGACCACATGCGCACCGGCCTGGTCGCCGACGCACTGCGGATGGCCGGCTCGACCCGCGGCAGCCTGGACGGCGCCGTGTTCCACTCGGACCACGGCGCCCAGTACGGTTCCCGGGCCTACGCCAGCCTCTGCGACCAGCTCGGGGTGACCCGTTCCATGGGCGCGGTCGGCACCAGCGCCGACAACGCGGCCTGCGAAAGCTTCCACGCCTCCCTGAAACGCGAGACCCTCCAAGGAGACCCCGACTACGGCGATGCCGACACCTGCCGCCGAACCGTCTTCGCCTGGCTGACCCGCTACAACACCCGCCGCCGGCACTCCGCCAACGGCCACCTCAGTCCCGACGAATACGAACGCCGACACCACGCCGCTAGACTCACCCTCGCCGCGTGATCAATAACCGCGTGCCCACCTTCTTGGGGGAAGGCCCATCTTCACCCCTTGTGCTTCCGAGCACGCGCATGGTGAACCGTGCTCCTGAGCCGTTCTCAGTCCCGGGCCAGTGAGGACCGAATGGCAGCCATGAGCTTCTGGCGGGCCTCCCGGAAGGCGCGTCGTACCTGCGCACACTCAGGATCGTCGCGAGTATGGCCGGCAACCACCGCGTCCCGGTAGAGGAGCAGCTGGTAGGCGGCATCGCCGGCCAACCGGGCGACCTCCGGTGTGGCCAGTAGCTCCAGTTGGTACTGCTTCGAGTGCACACCGTGGGCCAGGGTGCTCGCGCGGGCGAGCCGGCTCCGTTCATCCACTGGTAGGTGCTCGGAGCGACTGGCATCACTTATGGCGTCGCGCGCCTCGGTGAGGGCCTCCAGGAACTGGGCAGACACCGTGCGCAGGGTCTCCCTGTCGAGCTCGCCCGTGTCGCGTCGCCAGCGCAGTCGGTCTGTGGCGAGCGTGCTGCCCACTCCGATGACCGCACCCAGCGCCGTAGCGACCAACGATGTCCATTCCATGGGTTGGGAGACTACGACTCTGCCGAGTCCGGCGGCAGAGCTCTCGTGAGTCTTCCTGCTGACGCGCAGCGTGCAGTGTCTGCGGGATGCCGGCCATGGCCCGGCGGCGCAAGCCGCTGTCCAGTTGGCCCGATGACGACTACGTCGCCTGCATCGCCTGGCTTGCCGACCTTGTGCACGGCATCGCCATGGGTGGCAGTACAGTGCCGCAACCAGCGCAGCCACCAGTGGCTTCGAGGTGGGCGAGGAAGGCCGCGATGAGCCGGGGGCGGGTGACCTCGCCGTGGGTGGCCGTCGTCGCGCGGCAGTGGGCCACGGAGGCGTCGCGGCCGTGTGGGCGGCGCGTTCCCGCAGGGTGCGCAGCAGGTTATTCGGAGTGGATTTCTTTGTGTTCGTCCGCCTTCATTGGATGGGAGTCGGAGGTCTCTTCCTGGTCTGCTGCCTCCTTCTTCACCTGGGCGAGGCGCTTGTTGTTCAGCACCGGCAGGACCGCGAGGGCAGTGAGCGCCATGGCGGTGCCACCGGCGTAGAAGGCGGCGGGGATTCCGAAGAACTTCGCCACCAGGCCGCCCGCCATCCCTCCGATGGTGAAAGCGCCCACGGCGACGGACCGGTAGGCCGCCGTGACGCGGCCCATCAGGTCGTTCGGCACGATCCGCTGTCGGAGGGTGACGACCTGGATGGTCTGGATCAGGACGACGAAGCCGTCCAGCGCCATGAAGGCGACGGTGGCCGCCGGGCTGATCGCCAGTCCCATCCCGATGGTGGATCCGGCCGACAGCAGGTTCGTCACCAGGATCAGCGTGCCCAGCGGCATCCACTCCCCGGCCTTGCCGGCCACGAGGCCGCCGATGACCGCGCCGACGGCACCGGCCGCGAGCAGTACGCCGTACCAGCTCGAGCTGACTCCCAGCACGTCCGTGGCCAGGAGTACGAGGATGCCGTAGGTGGCAGCGCTGACGGCGTTGCCCATCGCTGCGATGACGCTCAGCGACCGCAGCGTCGGCGACGACCAGTACCACCGCGCGCCGACGGCGATGTCCGCGGCAATGCCCTTCACTGTCAGGGGCTCCGCGGACGGCTCCTGCCGGTGCCGGGTGGCTGAGGGGATCAGCGCCAGCAGGCCTACGGCGGCCAGATAGCCGCCGGCTCCGAGTACGAACGGGGCCGCGGCCGCGGAGGCGAAGAGGAATCCGCCCAGCGGCGGTCCGACGAACTCGTTGCAGATGACGAACGTGGTCTGCAGCCGTCCGTTGGCCCGGCCCAGGTCATCCGGATCCACCAGGGTCGGCAGCCACGCGGACGACGAACTGTCATAGAGCGTCTCGGCCGTTCCGATGGCGAAGAAGACCGCGTAGAGCAGCGGCATGGAGACGGCGTCGCCAAGGACCGCCAGCGCGAGAGTCGTGAACGCGGCGACGCGGATCCAGTTCGCCGCCTGGGCGACGCGCTTGCGGTCCAACCGGTCCGCGAGGGCTCCGGATATGAAGGCCAGGACCAACCAAGGGGCCCTCTGCGCCACGGTGATGCCGGCGATCAGCGCCGGGTCGTGGGTCACGGTGGCCGCGAGCAGGGGCGCTGCGGCGAGGCTTATTCCGTCCGAAAGGTTCGACGTGGCGGTGGCTGCCCACAGCTTCTGGAAGGGCCCTCTGCTGGGTGCGGGGTCCATGGTCAGTTCTCCTTGGATGGGGCTGCACGAGCCACGGCTCCGGCTTCGGCCACGGCTTCGGACAGCGCGGCCATGGCACGGGACTCGGCGAGCGGCATCGTCCGGACGCACTCGCCGCCCTCGCCACCCACCACGCGATTAAACCCGTCCGCCATCGGGCGGTAAGACCCCCCTGGGGGTTTCCCCGGCGCCCGGCGCGCGGCGCGCGGTATGGTGGAAGGGGATGGAAGTCGGTACTTACATCCCGCTCCAGTCGAGGAGATCACCGTGCCTCAGCGAGCGCAGGACCCCGGGGACAAGCGTCCGTACCACCACGGGGACCTGCGGGCGGCGCTGGTCGAGGCCAGTTTCGAGGTCCTCGCCGAGTCCGGACAGGCCGGCTTCTCGGTGGCCAAGGTCGCCAAGCGGCTCGGGGTGAGCTCCGGCGCCCCCTACCGGCACTTCCGCGACCGCCAGGAGCTGCTGACCGCGGTCGCGGAGCAGACCGCCGTCGAGGCCGCCGCGCAGGTCGCCGACGCGTGCGCGCCGCGGGACCGGACCCCGGCGAGCGGATGGCCGCGGCCGCCGAGGCCCACACCCGGCACGCCATCACCCGGGGAAGGGCGATGGACGCCGTCCTCCCCACCGCCCTGCGGCTCGAACGCGACGGCCTGCTCGCCGCGGCCTCCCGGAACATGCGGGAGGACCTCCAGCAGCTGCTCCAGCAGGCGAGCGGCTCCGATCCGGCCGAACGCGACACGCAGTTCGAGCAGTACCTGGCGACGGTCCGCGGCTACGCGGACCTGTTCGAGGCCGGGTACTTCCCACCGGCCCACCACACGGTCGACGACGTCGCCGCCCGCGCCGCCCAGGCGGTCAACGCCCTGATGGCCGGGTGGAAGACCGCCCGGCAGCAGCTGTGAGCCTCCGGCTGCCCGCTCCTCACACCCGACACCCCCACCCCCCACACCCCACCCGACGGAGAGCAGCATGGCTACGTACCTCCCCGGCGGCACGCTCACTCTGGGCGCCGGCGGCGGGAACTGGGCACCGGCGCTGGATCCCGCAGACATCAAGCAGCAGGTGTACGAGAACCTGGAGCAGCTGGGGCTGGAGACGCTGGACCTCGTCAACCTGCGCGGCCCGTCGGACTCCCTGGAGACGGTCAGCGACGGGCCGCTGTCCGAGCAGTTCGGGGCCCTCGCGGAGCTGCGGCAGCAGGGGCTGATCCGGCACCTCGGCCTCAGCAACGTATCGGAACGCAGCCTCACCGAAGCGCAGGCGATCGCGCCCGTGGTGTGCGTACAGAACCACTACAAACCACTACAACCTCGCCCACCGCACGCACGACGCCCTCGTCGACCGGTGCGAGGCCGAAGGCATCGCCTTCGTCCCGTTCTTCCCGCTCGGGGGCTTCTCCCCGCTCCAGTCGCAGGCCCTCACCGATGCCGCGGCGGCGGTGGACGCGTCCCGCCAGCAAGTGGCCCTGGCCTGGCTCCTGCAGCGGTCCACCACGATGGCGCTCATCCCCGGCACCTCCTCCATCGGCCACCTCCGCGACAACCTCGCCGCCGCATCGCTGGAGCTGCCGGCGGACGCCGTCGTCGAGCTCGACAAGATCGGGACCGCGACGGGCTGACGCCAGCGGGCTGACGCCAGCTGACTGACGCCAGCGGACTGACCTCAGCGGGCCTGCGCCAACGGGCTGACATCAACAGGCCGGCGCCAACGGCCCGGCGCCGATCCCTCCTTCGAGCACCACACCCCTGCCGATCCGCCCCGGCGGGCGCCTAGGATCACGACCATGGCCTTGATCGCGAGTGACGTGGACCGGTTCGAGACCGCCAGGCCCCGGCTGGAAGCCATTGCCTACCGGCTGCTCGGCTCGGCGAGCGAGGCGGAGGACGCGGTGCAGGAGACGTTCCTGCGCTGGCAGGCGGCCGACGTCGGGCGGATCGAGGTACCCGAGGCCTGGCTGACGAAGGTGCTCACCAACTGGTGTCTCAACATGCTCACTTCGGCGCGCGCCCGGCGTGAGACGTACGTGGGGAGGTGGCTGCCCGAGCCGCTGCTCACCGGGGACCCGATGCTCGGCCCGGCCGACACCGCCGAGCAGCGCGAGTCCGTGTCGTACGCCGTCCTCGTCCTGCTGGAGCGCCTCTCGCCGGGCGAGCGGGCGGTGTACGTGCTGCGCGAGGCCTTCGACTACCCGCACCGGGAGGTCGCCGAGATCCTGGAGATCACCGAGGCGGCCAGCCAGCAGCTCTTCCACCGGGCCAAGAAGCACATCGCGGACGGCAAGGCACGCACCGAGATCGACGAGGCCACCGCCCTGCGGATCGTCGAGGAGTTCCTGGCCGCGGCGACCACCGGCCGTACCGAACCACTCGTACGCCTGCTCACCCAGGACGCCGTCTCGGTCGGCGACGGCGGCGGGAAGGTCCCGGCCCGCGCGAAGGCGTTCGAGGGCGCGCTCGCGGTCGCCACGTTCATGCGCGGCCTGTTCAAGCCCAGCGCCGCCAAGCGGGCCCACGTCGGTGGCGCGCCCGACATCTACGCCACGACGGCGAACGGCGGGCCCGCCATCGTGGCGGTCGTGGACGGCCGGGTCGTCGCGATCACCTGCCTGGAGGTCACCGCGGAGGGCATCTCCGCGATCCGCAACCAGGTCAACCCCGACAAGCTCGTCCGCGCGACCGGGCAGTGGGCCGCCGCGCACCACGGGGAGGCCCCGCTCCACACCCTCTGAGGGAGGTGTGGCGCAGGTCACATCCGGATCCTGTCAGGGAACGGGGGGCTGTCCGGTTCAAGGGGCGAAACCACGCCGGACAACGGCAGACCCGCCCAGACAGGAGCACGGACATGGAGCACCGCATCGTCGTCCTCGGAGCCGGCTACACCGGTGCCGTCGCCGCCGGCCGCCTCGCCAAGCGGCTGCACCACGAGGACGTCACCATCACCCTCGTCAACGCCGAGCCCGACTTCGTCGAGCGCGTCCGGCTGCACCAGCTCGCGACCGGCCAGGACCTCAAGCCCCGGCCGTTCGCCGGGATGTTCGCGGGGACGGGCGTGGAACTCAAGCTCGGCAAGGTCACCGCCGTGGACGTGGACCGCAGGGTGGTCACGGTCACCGCCGCCGACGGGCCCGGGCGCGAGGAACTGGCGTACGACACCCTCGTCTACGCCCTCGGCAGCGGCTGGAACGACGGGGGCGTCCCCGGCGCCGCCGAACACGCCCACGAGATCTCCGGCCGCCCCGGCGCCCTGCGCCTGCGCGACCGCCTGGCCACGCTGGAAGCCGGCCGGCCCGTCGTCGTGGTCGGCGGCGGCCTGACGGGCCTGGAGGCCGCGACCGAGATCGCCGAGGCCCGCCCGGACCTCGACGTCGCCCTCGCCGCCCGCGGGGCCCTCGGCGACTGGCTCTCGGAGAAGGGCCGCGCCCACCTGCGGAAGGTGGTGGACGGGCTCGGCATCACCGTCCACGAACACACCGCGGTCGACGCCGTGGAGGCGGACGGCGTGCAGACCGCCGACGGCCGGACCATCCCCGCCGCGGTCACGGTCTGGACCACCGGCTTCGCCGTCCACCCGCTCGCCCTGGCCACCGCCCTGGAGACCACCGACCGCGGCCAGATCGTGGTCGACACCACGATGCGCTCGGTCTCCCACCCGGACGTGTACGCCGTGGGCGACGCGGCGATGGCGGCGGGCCCGGGAGGCAAGCCGCTGCGCATGTCCTGCGCCTCGGGCATCCCCATGGCATGGCAGGCCGCCGACGCCGTCGCCGCCCGTCTCGCTGGCACCAAGGTCCCCCACGTCGACATCCACTACTCGCAGCAGTGCATCTCCCTGGGCCGCAAGGAGGGCCTGATCCAGTTCGTCAGCCCCGAGGACCAGGCGGTCGACAGGGCTCTGACGGGCCGCACGGCCGCCTTCTACAAGGAGCTGATCTGCAAGGGCGCGGCCTGGGGCGTCGCCAACCCGACCATGGGCATGCCGACCCGGCACCAGCGTGTCGTACGGCAGGAGACCGGGAGCCGCGCACAGGCGGAGGCCACGGCCTGACCGGGTCACAGGACGAGGGCGTCTCCGGCGCGGCGTGCACGGTGCGCCGGTGACTGGGGGAGAGTCCCGCCTGGCGTTGGAAGAACGTGGTGGTGCCGGGCGAACCCTTCCTCCACCGCGGTCCGGTAGCGGTGGAAGACCTTGTGGTCATGGGCACTTCCCGCCGGGGGCCCGGCCGGCGGGTCTGGGAGCACCCCGTCCTGGTCCTGGCCGGCGAGCACGACCGGGTCGAACCGGTGGACGTCCTGCGCCGCCACCTCCTGCGCCATCTCGCTCGTGCCCGGTTCGAGGTCATCCCGGCCAGCGGGCACCTGCTGCCCCTGGAGGCTCCCCGCTCCGTCGCCGCGGCGCCGGAGGACTTCGCCGCCGGTCTGGCACTGCCCGGTCGGGAGCGGCTTGCCGGGTCGTGGACCGGAGTACGGTGGGAGGACCGGGAGTATTTCGTACACCCGCTCCACGCGGACGTCGTTTCCGGCGATCACTGCACCGGGCCGTTCGCGAACGGCCCGGGGACGGGTCCGCGACATGACCACGACCTTTGACCGCGCCGAGTCCCCGGTGCGTGCTCCCGTTGTCACGGCACGGCTGTCCCTGACCCCGAAGACCGCTCTCGCGGGCCAGCTGGACGGTGCCTGGTGGCCGTACTCCCGTGATCTCGCGGCCGAGCTCCCGGCCCTCGCGGCCGCGCTGGTCGAGCCCTGGGGGCGCATCACCCGCGTCACCGTGAACCCCGCCCGCTGGCCCGTCGTCCCGCACACGGTCTCCGTGCCCGGGCAGACCCTGCACGTGGGCTGGTTCACCGAACAGGACCCCGACAAGCTGATCCTGCTGTCCTACACCGTCGGCCGCTGGGACCTGCTGGTGATCCCGCCCGAGACCGGGCCCGTGGCCGCGGCCCGGCTGATGGCCGCCGCCGCGGTCCCGGGCAGCTTCCTCACCGCCGGCGTCCTGATGGCCAACGAGGCCGCCATCGGGCGCGGCGTCCGGGACACCCGGCGCCAGGAAGCCGGCTGGGAGAGCGAGGGCGGGGCCTGCATGTCCCCCTTCGGGAACCGGATGGACCGACGCGCCCTCCCGCTGCCGGGGAACGGCCGGCGGTGAGCTCCGTGGGACCGTCCTGCGAACTCTCCACCCCCTCCGAAGGGAACACGCCAGCATGAAGTCCATCGAGACCCGGACACCGCCGTCGCTCGCACAGGCCGAGGTGCGGATCGTCGCTCACACCCCCGAAGCCGCCCGGGCCGTCGCGGAGGCCCTGCGCCACTGCTTCGCCGGCGCGGAACAGCGCAGTTACCCCGGTCTCGACGGCGGCACCCGGCTCCACCTCACCGTGGACACGGCGAAACCTGCCGGCCCCGCCCGCTCCTGGCTGGCCGCCAGCAGAACCCCCGTGGGCACCGGCACCCACGCCGACGAGACCTGAGGCCCGGGCTCGGGCCCGGGCCTGGAAAAACCACCGGCGGAGAGCGCGCGGGGTGAATACCTGTGCCCGCGGTTCGAGAATTTAACGGATCCCGCGGGGAGAGTTTTTATCGCGGCGCACAAGGCGGCCCGCAAGGTGGAAATATTCACCGTACGAAGGCCATTGCAGCGTGCTACTGTCGATCTCGGTTGCAGTTTTGGTACCCAAAAACTTCAAGCGCCCCCGGTCGGCTTTTTTCGCCCCGGGGAAGCGCTTCATATTTCCGGTCTTTTTCCGGGCGGGGCATCATCGCGGCGACACGGTGCCCGTACCGTGCGGGCATTGGTGTACTGCCCCAGAGGAGATATGACATGGCTGCCGGCACCGTGAAGTGGTTCAACGCGGCAAAGGGTTTCGGCTTCATCGAGCAGGACGGTGGCGGCGACGACGTCTTCGCCCACTTCTCGAACATCGCCGCCCAGGGTTTCCGTGAGCTGCTCGAGGGCCAGAAGGTCACCTTCGACATCGCGCAGGGCCAGAAGGGCCCGACGGCCGAGAACATCGTTCCCGCCTGACGCTGACGCGCGTCTTGCAGCTGGGGCCCGCATCCCTCGGGGTGCGGGCCCCAGCTGCACGCATTTCCCACAGCTCCCGTTCGATTTCGCATTTCACCCGGCCCGTTCTTGCAATTCCCCGCGCCGCCATTCCGCTGCGGGAATTCCTTGATGCGTGCCGTATCAAGGAAGGTTCTGAATGAACCCCGTACGCAAGAACGACCGCTCCTCCCGTACCCGCGGCGGCCGCACCGGCAGCCCCGCTTTCGGCTCCGGGTCGGGTTCGGGTTCGGGTTCGGGATCCGGCCGGGGCGGCCGGTTCGGTTCGTCCGCCCCGAGCCGCTCGGGCGGCCAGGGCCGCTCGGGCGGCTACGGCCGGCGACCGGCCGCGGTACAGGGTGAGTTCGCCCTGCCGAAGACGATCACTCCCGCGCTGCCCGCGGTCGAGGCGTTCGCCGAACTCGACATGCCCGCGGAGCTGCTGGCCGCGCTCGGCGCCCAGGGGCTGTCGGTGCCGTTCCCGATCCAGGGCGCGACGCTGCCGAACTCCCTCGCAGGCCGGGACGTCCTGGGCCGCGGCCGCACCGGCTCCGGCAAGACCCTGGCCTTCGGCCTGGCGCTCCTGGCCCGCACCGCCGGACAGCGCGCCGAGGCCCGCCAGCCCCTGGCGCTGATCCTGGTCCCCACCCGGGAACTCGCCCAGCAGGTCACCGACGCCCTGACCCCCTACGCCCGCGCCGTGAAGCTGCGCCTGGTCAGCGTCGTCGGCGGGATGCCGATCGGCCGCCAGGCCAACGCGCTGCGCAACGGCACGGAGATCGTCGTGGCCACTCCCGGACGCCTCAAGGACCTCATCGACCGCGGGGACTGCCGGCTGAACCAGGTCGCGATCACCGTCCTGGACGAGGCCGACCAGATGGCCGACATGGGCTTCATGCCCCAGGTCACCGCGCTCCTGGACCAGGTGCGCCCCGAGGGCCAGCGGATGCTGTTCTCCGCCACGCTGGACCGCAACGTCGACCTGCTGGTCCGCCGCTACCTGACCGACCCCGTCGTGCACTCCGTCGACCCCTCGCAGGGCGCGGTCACCACGATGGAACACCACGTCCTGCACGTCCACGGCGCCGACAAGCAGCGGACGACCACGGAGATCGCGGCCCGCGAAGGCCGCGTGATCATGTTCCTGGACACCAAGCACGCCGTGGACCGCCTCACCCAGGACCTCCTCGACAGCGGGGTCCGCGCCGCCGCCCTGCACGGCGGCAAGTCGCAGCCCCAGCGGACCCGGACCCTGGCCCAGTTCAAGACCGGACACGTCACCGTCCTGGTCGCCACGAACGTCGCCGCCCGGGGGATCCACGTCGACAACCTCGACCTCGTCGTCAACGTGGACCCGCCGACCGACCACAAGGACTACCTGCACCGCGGCGGCCGCACCGCCCGCGCCGGCGAATCCGGCAGCGTCGTCACCCTGGTCACCCCCAACCAGCGCCGCGACATGACCCGCCTCATGGCCGCCGCCGGGATCGCCCCCCGGACCACCCAGGTCCGCTCCGGCGACGAGGAGCTCCACCGCATCACCGGCGCCCAGGCCCCCTCCGGCATCCCGGTCACCATCACCGCACCGGTGTCCGAGCGGCCCAAGCGCAGCACGACCTCCCGCGGCCGGCGCGGGACCATGTCGGCCGCCCGGCGCGCGGGCCTGCGGCAGGCCGCCTTCGACGCCGCGGCCTGAGAACGACCCGGCCAGGCGCTGACCCCGGCGGTCGCGGGCCGTTCACCCCGTACGCCGAACCACGTCACCGCGGCCGGACCATTCACCTCCCCTTCTCCCTGTGAGGCACCATGCGCTGCGTCATCGCCCGCTTCCCGTTCGACCTGACCAAGAGCGGCGTCCTGGAAACGATGAAGGACGTCAAGCCGGAGGAGGTCCTCGCCGAGTCCGTGATCATCGGCCGTCGCACCTACCCCGTCAAGCAGGTCGGCCAGGTCATCACCCGCCAGGACCGCCGCGACTTCAGCGTCGGCGAAGTCCTCCGCGCCATGACCCAGCTCGGCTTCACCTGCCGCGGCCTTCCCCGGGCCGCCGTGCCCGCTCGCGTCCTCAGCCCGCTCCAGCAGGCCGCCGCGATGCTCGGCAACCCCGCGACCGCCTGACCGCCTGACCGTCTGGCCGCTTGACCGTCCGAACAGTGAGAAGGGCCCGACCGGCACAAGCCGGTCGGGCCCTTCTCGCGTACCGACGGCCTATCTCCCCCCGGAACACACAAAAATCTATCCTGGCCGGAGTAGACATTGGGTTGTGACGTGGCTATGGTTTCTCTCGTAGCCAGAGAGACCGAAGGGCCCGGCAGAGACGAACTGCCGGGCAGCAGTACGCGCAAGTGCAGTGCGCAGCAGTGAAGTCAGTGAGCGGTACCCCGGTGAAGGCGTCGGCTGCGGACGCGTGCACCGGGTGCAGTGAGCAGTCCCCCGCTGGATAAGCAGTTGATCACCGAGGGAAGAACGGAGGAGCCGAGCGCCATCAGGATCGCCCGGGCAGGAGTCGTGGGCCCGGGTACCGCAGGACATCGATAGTGAGGTGGTCTCCGGTCAAGCAACCGCGATCCCCGCACTCCCGGCAGCGATAGGGCCGGGTCGGCGGAAACAGAAGGCCGGTGCAGTATCGGGGCCGGCAGATGGTGTAGTAGTTCCTTCGGGGCCCTGGTGCCATAGGCGCCAGGGCCCCTCCGCGCGTTCCACGAGAGAGGTGCAATGACAGCAGACGCTTCGTTCGACCGTCTTGACGACGACGACTACCCCGCCTACACGATGGGCCGGGCGGCAGCCATGCTCGGCACCACCCAGGCCTTCCTCCGCGCCATCGGGGAAGCCCGCCTCATCACCCCGCTCCGCTCCGACGGCGGCCACCGCCGCTACTCCCGGTACCAGCTGCGCATCGCCGCGCGCGCCCGGGAACTCGTCGACCAGGGCACCCCCATCGAGGCCGCCTGCCGCATCATCATCCTCGAGGACCAGCTCGAAGAGGCTCAGCGCATCAACGCCGAATACCGCCGCGCCGCCGATCCCTCGGCGCCGTAGGCCCCGTAGGCCCCGGTCCGGGTCCGGAGAGCCCGGAGCCGCCGGCGCGGTTCACGCGCTGGGCTCCAGGCAGGTCCGCAGGACGGCCCGGGTCCGCTGCTCCGGTACGGTCTTGTAGGCGGCGGCCACCCGTACCAGCCAGGCGACTTCGCCGTCCTGGTCGGTGGCCTGCCTGCCCTCGAAGGCGGCGGCCTTGCCCGCGGGCGTGCCCTCGGCCTTGGAGATCAGGGCCGCCTTGATCCAGTAGGCGTCGGCGAGCGAGCCCGCCTTCACGGGGTCCGCGTCCTCGCCCTCGGCGGCCTCCTTGGCGGCGGTCAGCAGGCTGTCGGGCACGTAGTGCCGCAGCTTCTCCACCGCGTCCGCGATATCGGCCGCCCAGCGGTCCACGCGCAGATCCGCAGGGGTGTCGAAACGGGTCAGCTCCCGGGTGAGCGAGGCCGGCGGGGCGAAGGGCTGGTCGGGGAAGGCCGTCATCAGCTCGCGCCACAGCGGATGCAGGTTCACCTGCGCCCGCCACAGCCGGGCCCGCCGCCATCCCTTGCTGCAGGCCGGGATGGAGGCGCCGAGCGCGAAGAAGGCGAAGAGCACCAGCTGGGCGGCTTCGGTGGCCTTGTCGAAGGTCAGCGCGAAGCTCTGGCTCGGCTGGTCGACCACGCTGATCCACAGGAACAGGGTCCGGCTGAGGGTGTAGCCGACGCCGATGAACATCGCGAAGGTCATCATGCCGAGGCCCACCCGGAGGTGGAGCAGCTTGGTGTCGGCCGTGGCCAGGGCCCACTGGTAGGCGCAGACGGCGGATGCGGCGCCCAAGTAGAGGTAGAAGACGCTCATGTAGAGCGTGGCGCCCCACTGGCCGGCGTGTTCGGCCACGAACCGGTCCGCGGGGACCGAGCGGTCCACCACCGTGAAGAAGAGCACGGTCAGGAGGACGAGGGTGACCACGGAGGCCTTGGCAGCCACCTGCTGGATCAGCCGGGCGAACCGGACGTGGCGGGGAATCACCCCGCCCTCCGGGAAGTGGCCGTAGATGGCGACGATGTAGCTGAGGATCGCCAGGATGGCGATGGTGGACGTGTAGTGCTTGATCAGGACGGCGAGGTCCACGACCGGGCTGTTGTTGAGGCCTATTCGGACCACCTGGGTCTTGGTCCACAGGGCGATGGCGAAGCCCGCGTAGCAGCCCCACAGGGCGCGGCGGCGCCTGTCCTCCTCATCGCCCCAGAGTGCGGCGGGCATGCGCCACAGGGCTACGGCAGTCATCAGACCGGCGATGAGGTAGCCGGCGAGATCGAGCGCGGTCACGTGAATTCCTCGGGGTGTCGGGCGGGGGCGGGGACAGGAGCGGAGACAGGGGAAGCGGCAGCGGCATCGGCAGCGCCAAGGGCAAGGGCGGCGCTACGAGCGGTGGAAGAGGCCGCGGAAGAGGCCGCGGCGCCGGTGGGCGACCGGCCGGGAGAGCGAGTTGGCCAGCCGTCCGACCATGTCGTCGCTGGTCACGTCCCTGGCCATGCGGGGGATGAGGGAGGCGCCGAACTCGGCGATCCGCTCGTCGTGCGTGTCGTACTGGGCACGGGCCTGGACCGTATCGGAGGAGAGCACCCGCTTGATCAGGGAGGTGTCGAACACCGGCAGCAGTGACCGCAGCTGGTCCGCGTCCAGGCTGGTGCCGTGGTCGAACCACTCGTGGCACAGCTCGTGCAGGATCACGTGCTGGGTCTGGTACTCGGTGGGGCGGCGGCGGTAGAGCACGTAACTGGTGGTGCCCGACTTCAGGCGCAGACCGCAGGCCGCGTTGACGCGTGCCAGCCGTTCGGGCAGTTCCTGGAGGACGATGGTCCGGCCGCGGGCCGCCTCCATGTTCGCCACCAGGCCTTCGATGGTGAAGGGGGCGGGTATCGGGAGGTCCGCCAGTCCGGCTTCGCACTCTTTGCGCAGTTCACGCAGGGACATTGAGGCCTCTTGGTCGTCGTCACGCGTGTGTGACACACGGTCGGCGAGTGTAGCCAACGCGCACCGCCCGCAGAGAGACGCGTGCGCTAGCTCCCCGGTTCCCCATTCTCCACGGCGTCGGGCCGCTGCTTCGCCTTGGTGTCCGCCAGCAGGGAGAGCGCGAACTCCAGCAGTTCCGCCGACAGTCCGTCGTCATCGACGCCCCGGCCCGCCACGCCGCTGATCTCGCCGGTGCGCCGCTTGGCGAGGAACTGGAGTCCGGCGACCACGTCGCCGACGACCTCCGACTCCTCCTTGAAGAACCGCCAGTCCACGCCGAAGCCCAGCCCGAGTGCCTTGAGGATCTCCTCGGAGGGCTCCGTGACCTTCCCGGCCAGGATGTTCGAGAAGTAGCTGTGGGAGAGGGAGCCGCCGCGCTCCTTGACCAACTCGGCGAAGGTCCGCCCGGAAACCTTCTGGCCCGGGAAGGTCTTCTCCAGCATGTACTCGACCTTCTGCCGCAACGACTGCAGCTCGGGCACGTGTTCCTCGCCGATGTCCATCCGGTTACCCACGTTCGCATCATGCACCGGCGCAAGTGCCGGGCTTGCATAAACACTCTACGTCACTGTTAACTACAAAAAACACGGTCAGGGGACCACAGGGGAGTCCCCTGGCCGTGTGAAACACCCCTGCCCCCATCACCCCGCGCCGACCTACGGCTGTAGCCCTTCGCGACGGGGGATGCACGAAGGGCTACCGCAGCAGTATGCCAGCCCGTCAGGGACCGCTCCACAGCGCGTCCCTGACGCCTCGTCTCCGCCATGACCGGTTTCAGCCGCTGGTTCCGAGGTGGGTGTCCATGGTGGCGTTCAGGTCGGCCACGAAGGACTCGAAGCGTTCGAGGAGTTCCGGCGGGTAGTGGGCCATGGTGGCGTCCAGGCGGTGGGCCAGCGGGCCGAAGAACTCGTCGGCCCGTTCCCGGACGTGGGCCCCGCCGCGCAGGGTGATGACGCGCCGGTCGGAGTGTTCGCGGGTACGGGTGACGTGCCCGGCCGCTTCGAGGCGGTTCAGGAGCGCGGTCGTGGCACCCGTGGACAGGGAGATGCGCTCGCTGAGGCGGGCCGGGGACAGGGGGGTGCCCCGCTCCTCGGCGGCGGCGATCTCCAGCACCGCGGTCGCGTCGGTGGAGTGCAGGCCCAGCCAGGCGGCGAAGCGCCGGCCGAGCTCGGCGTAGTGGCCGCCGTAGGTCCTCAACCCTTCCATCAGGCGTTCCCGCTGCGCCGCCACTTCGTCGCGCACCTCGTCGCGCACTTCGTCGCGCACCTCGGCGCGCACCTCGTCGTGCACCGGTTCCTCCGTCAAGGCCGCCACCTTCCCCTTCTGCCTGTCCTTGACAACCTATCGACCCCAATTTACCTTCACCGTGGAATTACTTCACCATGGAGGTATCTGGATGCATGCCCCGCCGTCCCCCACCGGGCCCTACCGGTGGCGCTGGCTGATCCTGGTGGTGATGATCGTCGCGGAGATCATGGATCTGCTGGACGCCTCGATCGTCAACGTCGCCGGCCCGGCCCTGGAGGAGTCCCTCGGGGCCGGCCCCGTGGGCCTGCAATGGGTGATCGGCGGCTACGCCCTCACCCTGGGGGCCGGGCTCGTCCTCGGGGGCCGGCTCGGTGACCGCTACGGACGCCGCCGCGTGTTCCTGCTCGGCCTGGCCGCCTTCACCGCCTGCTCGCTGCTCTGCGCACTGGCACCGGACACCGGCTCGCTGATCGCCTTCAGGCTGCTCCAGGGCACCGCCGGGGCGCTGCTCCTCCCCCAGGGCCTGGGTCTGCTCCGGGAGAACTTCTCCGGGCCCGAACTCACCAAGGTCTTCGGGATCTTCGGCCCCGTGCTCGGCCTGGGCGGCATCATCGGCCCGGTCCTGGGCGGCGGACTGATCGAGGGCGACCTCTTCGGCCTGGGCTGGCGGGCGGTGTTCCTCGTCAACCTGCCCATCGGCCTCGCCGCCCTCGCCGTCGCCGCGAAGTTCGTGCCGAGGAAGCCCGGTGACCGCTCGGTGCGCGTGGACCTGGCCGGTGCGGGCCTGGTCGCGGCCTCCTGCGCGCTGCTGGTGCTGCCGCTGAACCAGGGCCAGGAGGACGGCTGGCCGCTGTGGACCTGGCTGTCCATGGTCGCCTCGGTCATCGGCTTCGGCCTGTTCGCGCTCCAGCAGCGCCGTACGGCCGCGGCGGGCCGCGAACCGCTGGTGGCTCCGGCCCTGCTGCGCAAGCCCGCCTTCAGCGTCGGGCTGGCGGGCATCGCCCTGTTCTTCACCGGGCTCGTCGGCACGCAGCTCGTCCTCACCCTCTACTTGCAGATCGGCCGCCAGTTCACCGCCGGCGAGGCCGGCCTCGGCAATCTGCCGCTCGCCCTGGGCACCGCGATCGGAGGCGCGGTCGGCGGCGCCTTCCTCGCGGAGCGGATCGGCCGCAAGGTGCTCCAGATCGGCCCGCTGGTCCAGCTCGCGGGTGCGGCCCTGCTCTGGTTCGAGCTCGACGCCCTGGGCGGCGCCCCGTTCTCGATCCTGGACGTGGCCCCGGGCGTGACGGTGGCGGGCATCGGGTCGGGCCTGGTCATTGCCGCCCTGTTCAGCTTCGTCCTCGCCGCCGTCGACGACGACGAGATCGGCTCCGCCTCCGGGGTGCTGTCCGCGGTGCAGTCCATCGGCGGGTCCGTCGGGGTCGCGGTCTTCGGCTCGGTGTTCTTCGCCCGGGCCGGGGCCGGGGACTTCACCGGTGGGTACCAGCGCGCACTCGTCGTGCAGGCCTGCCTGCTGGTGGCGTTCCTCGCCAGCGGCTTCCTGCTGCCCGCGAAGGCCCGGCCGGAGGACGAACAGCACGCGATCAGCGCCGCCTCCACCGAGGCCCCCGCGGAGGCCCCCGCGGGCGCATCCGGCTGACCGGCCCCCGTACCGCCCCCGCGCCCGCGCCCCCGCTGCTGACAGCGGGGCGCGGGCGTACGCAGCCGTAGGCGACGCCTAGGCCGGGGGCGCCTCCGCCGAGGGGAGCAGGGCCCGGGTCAGGCGGTCGACGGTGTCCTCGTCCGCCGGCGCCGATCCCGTGAGGGTGCCGACCAGGGCCTGGGCGAGGACGACCGCGGCCGCGACCCTCGTGTCCTCCCCCTCCTCGCCGGTGACCTTCCCGATCACGGCGTCGCGCACCGACTGCGAGATGTCCAGACCCCCGAACAGCTCGGGGAAGGACAGCGCCATCAGGCACACGCCCACGTTCGCGGAGAGGATCGACTGGGCGGCCAGAGCCGGGTTCGTGCGCAGCCGTCCGGCGTCGCGGCACCGCTCCACGGCTGCCAGGAGCAGGGCCTGCGCTTCCTTGATCGACTGCGGTTTGGCCTCTCCCGCGGGCGTGAACATCAGCCGGTAGAGGTGGGGGTTGCGCAGCGCGAACGCCACGTGGCTGTCCCAGGCCGCGCGCAGGTCCGCCACCGGGTCGCCGGTGTGGGGGTTGCGCCGCTTGTTGGCGAGGAAGCGCTCGAAGCCGATGTCGGCCACCGCGGTCAGCAGTCCCTCTTTGTCACCGAACTGGCGGTAGATCTCGGGCATGCCGACCTTGGCCCGGTCGCAGATGGCCCGGGTCGAGATCGCGGGCGCGTCCTTGGTGGCGAGCAGCTCCGCGGTGGCTTCCAGGATGCGCTCTCGTGCCGTTGACATACCGCAAACGATATCAGCGCTAACAGAGGGGACCTGGGCGTTTCCCGGAAACAGGCCTGCTTTCACAGAGGTTCGTTATCAACGATTACGACTTGTGTTAGCGTTGAAAACAGTTGCCGCCCGTTCACCGCAAGAGAGCTGGTACGCCCTCATGAGCCGTTCTTCGTCGTTCCTCCGCGCCACCACGGCCACCGTCGCCGCCACCGCGAGCGCGGCCCTCCTCACCGCCTGCGGCGGCGAGAGCGCCGCCGGGTCCACCCCCGGGACCGGGTCCACTGGCGGGACCGAATCCACCGCCGCCCAGGCGTTCACCGTGACGCACGTGGGCGGGCCGACCGTGATCCTGGAGGTCGCCGGCTCGCGGATCCTGGTCGACCCGACCTTCGACGCGCCCAAGAAGTACCCGAGCGGCCTGGAGAAGATCCAGGGGCCCGCCTTCGGCACCGACGGGATCGGCAGGATCGACGCCGTACTCCTCTCGCACCACCAGCACGACGACAACCTCGACGACTCGGGCCGCGAACTGCTCAAGACCATGCCGCTCGTGCTCTCCACCCCCGGGGCCCAAAAAGCACTCGGCACCCACGTCCAGGGCATGGAGAGCTGGACCTCCACGGAACTGAAGACCTCCGGCGGCGCCACCATCAAGGTCACCGCCGTCCCCGGACTGCACGGGCCCGACGGTGTGGACCGCGGCGCGGACGGCGAGGTCACCGGCTTCGTGCTCAGCGGCAAGGACGTCCCCACCACCTACATCTCCGGCGACAACGCCTCGGTCAAGGTGGCCAAGGAGGTCGGGGACCGCGTCAAGAAGGAGATCGGCCCCATCGACACGGCCGTGATCTTCGCAGGGGCCGCCCGCACTCCCGCGATCCTCGACAACGCCCCGCTGACCCTCACCTCCCGGAACGCCGCCCTGGTGGCGAAGGACCTGAACCCCCGCAGGGTGGTCCCGGTGCACACCGACAGCTGGAACATCTACTCCGAGAACACGGAGTCCCTCGTGAGGGCGTTCCGGGAGCAGGGCCTCGACGCCAAGCTGGTCAGCCTGAAGCCGGCCGGGGAGAAGAAGGACCTGTCGTAGCCAGCGGCCGCTCCGTACGGGGAGCGGGAATCCGCGGACCCGCCGCGCCGCCCCCGTCCCGGCCCCCGCCGCCGTCGCCGTCCCCGGCGCCCTCGGCGGGCAGGGGCCGTACGAAGCCGGGCCGGGCGGTGCGCAGTCCGAAGTACGTCTCGGGCACCACCAGACCGAGCACCACGAGCAGCGGGACGTGCCAACCCCCGGTGGCGCCGCGCAGCGCCCCCACCGCCAGCGGTCCGAGCCCGGCGAGCAGGTAGCCGACGGTCTGCGCCATGCCGGACAGTCCCGCGGCGACCACCGGGGACGGCGAGCGCAGGCTCAGCAGGGTGACGGCCAGCGGGAAGGCGCTCCCGGTCGCGAGACCCAGTACGCACACCCACACCCAGCCGGCCCCCGGCGCCAGGAGCAGGCCCGCCAGGCCCGCCGCCGTCAGCCCGGCCGCGACCAGGACCAGGGGCCGCTGGTCACCGAGCCGGGTGGCGAGCAGCGGGACGGCGAAGCCCAGCGGGATCCCGATGAGCAGCATGACGGAGACCATCACCCCGGCCTCGGTGGCCGGGTACCCGCCGTCCCGCATGATCGCGGGCAGCCAGGACACCAGCACGTAGAACACCAGGGACACCAGTCCCAGGAACGCCGCCACCGACCAGGCCAGCGGCGAGCGCAGGAGCGAGCCCGCGGCGGCACCCGGCGCCTGGGGCGTGGTCGCGGGTACGCAGCGACAGTCGACCCGGCCGCGCACCGCCCACACCGTCGCCGCGATCGCGGACGGAACCGCCCACACCGCGAAGGCCACGCGCCAGCCGGCGGCGTGATCGAGGGGAACGGCCAGACCGGCGGCGAACGCGCCGCTGCCGGCCATGAGCATCATCGCGAGCCCGGTGACGGACCCCACCCGCCCGGGAAACTGGCACTTGATGATCGCGGGCAGCAGCACGTTGCCCGCGGCGATGCCGGCGCCCGCCAGCACCGTTCCGCTGAACAGGGCCACCGGGGAGTCGAGCAGACGGATCAGGATCCCCGTCGTGATCAGTACGAGCGCACCCGCCACCGCCACTTCGGCGCCCACCCGGCGGGCGAGCGGCGGGGCGAGGGAGGCGAAGACGCCCAGGCACAGCACGGGGAGTGTGGTCAGCACGCTCGTCCCGAACCCGCTCAGCCCGAACTGGGCCTTCAGTTCCGCGAGTACGGGAGCGACCCCCGTGATGGCCGCGCGCAGGTTGACGGCCAGTACGACGACTCCGAACAGGGCCCAGACACGGACCGCCCGGACCTTGCGCAGGGAAAGCGAACGCGAAAGCGAACGCGAGAGTGAGAGTGAAAGTGAAGAAGCCATGGTGTTCCTGTCCCCCTGTCGTGCGCGGATCCGGCTTCCCCGTCCGGGAGTTGGACGTCCGCACGCTCCCGGACAAGGAATCGGTCCGTCACGACTAGACCGCTGCGGTCGTCCGCTGGACGGGGCAGGTCGCCACCGTCGAGACGGCGGAGGCGGTGCGCACCCCGGTGGTCACGCCGAGCTGCTTCAGGATCTCGTCGGAGAGCAGGTCTTCCTTGCCCTTGAGGGCGTCCGCGACCTTCTGGTCCGTGGGGAACACCATCTCGGCCGCGATGTTGTCCTGCACGATCCGGGCGAGGTTGTCCAGGGCCACGAAGATCGGGTCCGTGGGCAACTGGACGGTCGGCAGGTCGATCAAGTGGGTGGCGACCTTGGCCGGGTTCATGCACCGCTTGATGATGATCGAAGCCTGGTTCAGCTCGGAGGTCGTCCAGATCGAGAGCACGACGGTGTACAGGTCCGCCCACGCGGCCTCGCCGATCCGGGTCCGCCAGCGCTGCATGAGGCCCTCGATCGCGGTGATCTGGGCGTTGGCCGCGTAGGTCATGTTCGTGCGGATGCTCGGGTAGACCCGTGCCGAGAAGTTCTCGAAGGAGGCCATGTCGAAGGAGCGGGCGCGCACCGAGTCGGCGATGAAGGTGAGGGCCTCGTCGATGACCTTGCCGAAGGAAATGCGCAGGTCCTGCGGCAGGTTCGCCTTGTTCAGCTGCTGGCGAGCGGTGGTGAGCGTGGTGGCGAAGCCCTGGAGCGGGGTGATCCAGCCGTCCGACTGGGGGCCCTTGAAGGCCACCATGTGCAGGTCGTGCGCGTCGACGCGGGCGGCGTTGGGGAGGTTCGGGATCCGCTCGCTCAGGTACGGGGCGATGACGGAGAAGATGCCCAGCGCGACGTGGCTGACCGACTTCGCCAGCTCGAAGATCTCGGCGACGGGGTTGACGGCTTCCTGCACGGCCCCGTTGTTGATGAGGGTGAACTTGCCGCCCTTGGCGTCGTTCTGCACGACGATGACCGGGCTCAGGTGGGTGATCAGTTCGGCCTTGAGCGCCGCGTAGTTGGACCGCATTCCGGCGTTGACGGCGCGGATCGCGTCGCGGGCCGCCAGCTCCGCCTCCGGCGAGGCCGCCACGGTCCCGTCCGTGGCCGGGTCCGTGACCTCGACGGCCGAGGCCGCCGTGGAAGTACCGAGGAGCGTTACGGCGCTAATCGTGGAGACGCCGCCGATGAAACCTCTGCGTGTAGCCATGGTCCGTCTATCCGTCTTCTCTTTGCGAAAGGGATGCGTTCAGTCATTGCGTGGAGACTCTTCTGTGGGGGGTTCTGCGTGTGGGGGTGGCGAGTTGGCCCCGGTGGGTCCGCGCGAGGCCTCGTCGCGGACATGGGTGTGCCAACTCACGGGTATGGGTATCGGGTTCGGGCCTTCGTCGCCCAACACCTGACCGGTGTGGGGCGAGTTGAACGCTAGTGCGACGCATCCATGTCAACAATGGCGTCTAGCATGCAGATATGGACATCGGTTTCACGCCCATGAGCCCCGTCGAACGACTGATCGTGATCGTCCTCTTCGAGGGCGTCGACCTGCTGGACGTCACCGGTCCGCCAGAGGTGTTCTCCCTGGTACAGCGCGAGACCGACGACGCCACCGGCTATCAAGTGGTCCTGGCCGCAGAGACGTTGGACCCCGTCACCACCTCGGCCGGGGTGCGCATCCTTCCGGACATGACCTTCCAGGAGGCCTCCGCGCGGAGCATCGACACGCTATTGGTGCCCGGCGCGGTCGAGCTGGACGCCGAGCGCCGCGTGCACGCCCTCACCGACCCCATGGTGGTGGGCTGGGTGAAGGTGCTCGCGGAGCGGACGCGCCGGGTCACGTCCGTCTGCGTCGGGGCGCACATCCTGGCCGCGGCCGGACTGCTCGACGGCAAGCGCGCCACCACCCACTGGTCCACCGCTCAGCAGCTCGCCGGCGACCACCCGGCGATCGAGGTCGACGCCGACCCGATCTTCATCCGCGAGGGCAACGTGTGGACCGGCGCCGGGATCAGCGCCTGCCTGGACCTCTCGCTCGCCCTGGTGGCCGACGACTTCGGCGAGACCATCGCCCTGCGCGTCGCCCGGCAGCTCGTGATGTACCTGAAGCGGCCGAGCGGGCAGAGCCAGTTCAGCGTTCCCCTGGAGCCGGTCTCGGCGACGCGGCGCAGCGAGGACCTGCGTCATTTCATCCGGCGCAACATCGGCGACCAGCTCAGCCTCGGCGACATCGCCGCGTACGCCCACATCAGCGAGCGGCAGCTGGCCCGGATCTTCAAGTCCGAGCTCGGCATGACCCCGGCCGCGTACATCGAGTCCGCCCGGGTGGAGATGGCCCGCAACCAGCTCGAGGCCACCGATGCCACGCTCGAACGCATCGCCTCCGCTTGCGGGTTCGGCACCGCCGACACCCTCATCCGGGCCTTCCGCCGCAAGCTCGACACGACGCCGACGGAGTACCGGCTCCGCTTCCGGGCCGGCTCCGCCGTCTGACGCCCGCCGTCCGGCGTGCGGAGCCCGGTCTACGGGGCCCCGTGCGCGGCCGGATCCAGGGAGTCGACGTCCTCCATGAAGCTCAGCATCCGGGTGTTGACCAGGTCGGGGTGGTCCAGCTGGGGTCCGTGTCCGGTCGCGGCGACGATCTCGGCGCGGGCTCCGGGGATCAGCCGCGGCACCCGCTCCAGCTGGCGCTTCGGGTGCACGAGCAGGCTCCGCTTGCCCATGATCAGGTAGAACGGCGTCCGGATCGAGCCCAGCTCCCCGTCCGACAGCGGCAGCGGGGCGGGGCGGCGGATCCGGAACGCGCGGACGCCCGCGTGGACCCACGCCCGGAGCTCGGGAACGACGATCACCGGCTGTTCCAGCCAGGCGGCGAGGCGCGGGCGCAGCGCCTTGGGGGCGAACGTGGCGAAGAGGCTGGCGAAGATCCAGCCGAAGAAGCGCAGGCCCACCTTCTCCAGGCCGCCCGGGTCGAGGGCGGTGACGGAGGCGAGCCTGCCGGGCCGCAGGTGCACCTGGTTGATGACCAGCCAGCCGCCGTAGGAGGAGCCGACGAGGTGGACCCGGTCGAGACCGAGCGCGTCGAGGGCCTCGTCCATCCACTGGGCCGCGCGCTCGGGCTGCCACATGGGCTCGCGCTGAACGCTGCGGCCGGGGTCACCGGGGGTGTCGAGGGCGTACACGGGTCGTTCGGCGCTGAGGGCACGGGTGTTGGGGTACCACTGCGCGGAGCAGCCGCCCGATCCGTGTATCAGGACGATCGGCGTGCGCGACTCGGCCGCCGGGTCGGTGGGGCCGTAGCGGTAGACGTGGGTGGTGCCGAAGCTGGTTTCGACGTCCGTCTCGGAGCGGGCGGGCGCGCCCATCGCGTAGACCGCGTCGCAGGCGGCGAAGTAGCGGTCGCGCAGGGTGTCGTTGACGTAGCGGCCGATGTCGCGGCGGGCTCCGGTCACGCTCTCGGTCACAGGGGTCTCGGGCACGGTGGCACCTCCGGGAGGATCCGTTCTTCGTGATACGACCGTACCATGATGATGGTACGGCGGTACCATGAAGAGGATCCGAGGGGCTCGTCACCCACGGCCGACCGGGCGGAGACACCAGAACATGCCGAAGCGCGTGGACCACGAGGAACGGCGCACCCAGATCGCCGAGGCACTCGTCCGGGTCGCCGGACGGCGCGGGCTGCACGCCGTCGGCATGCGCGACGTGGCGGCCGAGGCGGGCGTATCGCTGCGGCTCGTGCAGTACTACTTCGAGACCAAGGAGAAGCTGCTCCTCTACGGCCTCCAGCACCTCACCGACCGCTTCACCGCCCGAGTCGGCGCCCGCCTGCGCGCCGCCGGACCGGACCCCGGGCCGCGCGCGACCGCCGAGGCGCTGCTGCTGGCCGCGCTGCCGACCGACGAGGAGAGCCGCACCTTCCACCTGCTCTACAGCTCGTACGCGATCCTGTCGGTCACCGACGAGGCCCTGGCCGCCCAGCCCTTCATCGACAACCCGGACGCGGCGGAGGACGCGCTGACCGGCCTGATCCGCCACGCGCAGGACTCCGCGCTGGCCGACCCGGGCGTGGACGCGCGCACGGAGGCGATCAGCCTGCTGGCCATGTCGGCGACCCTGGGCACCAGCATCCTCGTGGGCCAGCGGGACCCCGACGCGGCCACCGGGGTACTGCGCCACCACCTGGACCGCATCTTCACGCCCCCGGCCGGCTGACGGCGCCGGGGCGCTCGACCGAATCGAGCACGGCCATGTCCGTGCACGGCCATGTCCGTGCACGCCCCCGCGGTCAGAGCACCACGAACGCCACCGCCGCCGCGCCCATCAGCACGGCGGCGGTATGGATGGCCGGGTGGCCGTAGTCACCCGACCAGAGGTGGCGGGCCAGGCCCCCCGTGGCGGCCAGGGCCGCGATGATGCCGATCTGCGCGAAGAGGGTGACGTCGGCGAAGGGGGTCAGGAGCAGCAGGGCGGAGTTCAGCCAGAACGGGGCGGCGCCCGTCCAGCCCCGCCACTCCCGCCATTGCGGCCGTTCTCGGCGGCTCTTGGGTCTTCGGTGGTCCGCCGACTCTCGGATCGCCGTCGTCATCGCGCCGCCACCAGCCCTTCAGTCACCAGCAAGCGAGACGTCAACTCGCAGGCTGTACAGCCTCCTTGGGTGCGACGGCCGGGACAAGGGCCCGTTCGGCAAGAAATCCGAAAGCCAGGCCGAAAGTGGTCCACAGTGCGATCTGGATCCCCAGCGAGGCGAGCCGGAACTGCCAGATGAGCGCTGCCGGGAAGTCCGCGGGGACCTCGTTGATGGTGGGCAGGGTCGCGTAGGCGATGCCGACGGCCACCGCGAAGGCGAGCGAGGCGACGATCGAGGCGTTCCAGTTGCCCAGGCGCGGCGCGAGGCGCCGGCCCACGATCAGCGCGACCGAGGCGAGCAGCACGCTGAGCGCGATCATCAGGACGAACAGGGTGGTCCGCCGGACCACGGTGTCGGGGTCTCCGACGGCCGGCGGGTTGGCGGGGTACTTCAGGAACGGCACCAGGTTGACGGTGACGAACAGACCGCCGGCCACCAGCGCCGCCGTGACCCGGGGGCCGAAGCGGCCGATGCGGCCCAGCGCGTAGCAGAAGACGAGCGCGGCGATGCCGCCGAGCGCGATCCCGTAGAGCAGGGTCCCGGTGCCCAGGCCGGCCGTGGCCTGGAGGGCCCGGCTGACCGGGGCTGCCTCGTCGCCGTGGTCGTGGGCGCCGGCCTCCTCGATGGCGATCGCCGCATCCACCTGGGATTCACCCAGGAGGTACGCGACGAGGAAGGCCGCGACTCCGGCCAGCAGGCCGGCGAGCATGCCCCGGACGAGGAGCACGCGGGGGGAGATGGAATTCATGTTTTCGGTACTTCCCTTGCTGATGGGGTGGCTCAGTGGCAGGGGAAGCCGAGGAGGTGGCGGCCGTCGTGCATCCACTCGTGGACGGTGTCGCCCTCGAAGATCGCGGTGGCGCCCTGTTCGGCGCCGACGAGGTAGAGCAGGACGAGCATGAGGACGCCGACGAACAGGGCCCAGGGGGCCAGCGCGGAGAGGGAGATGGGGGCGAGGCCGGCGGGTGCGGCAGTCGTGGGCACGGCGGAGTGGGCCATGGCAGGAGCCTCCAGAGGGAACACGCGTCCCGGTCAGTGGTGCTTTTGACGACGGTGGCGGGTCTGACTTTCCTCCCCCTCCGGGAGGATTCACAGTGGCGCGACCGTGCCGGATTCTCACCGGTGCTTCCGTCATACCGTCGTCTTGTCGTCCGTGACCGTACCGCGCTTACGCTCACCTTATGAAGCCCCCCTCCGTGCGAGTCCAGCTCGTGAGACCTCCGATCGGCGAGGCCGAGCGGCTGCACCGGTTCCCGCTCGCGGAGCCCTGCCCCGGGCACGACGGGCTTCGGGGGCAGGCGTACGGGGCCTGGGCCGGGCGGGGCATGGACGAGGTCGCGGCCGGGGATCCGGGCGGGCTGCGCAGCTGGATGACCGATACCTCCTTCGCGCCCCCGGGCGGCGGGGAGTCGGTGGAGGCCCTGATCGCGCGGGTCGGCGCACACCTGGGCGGCCTGGCTCCGGGGACGCACCGGGTGGTGGTCGGGCAGGGCGTCGTACGGGCGGCCGTGGTGTGGGCGCTGGAGCTGCCCGCAGCGGCCTTCTGGCGGCTCGACGTGCGGCCCGGCTCGGTGACGGCCCTGACGGGGCGCTCCGGGCGCTGGAACCTGCTCGTGGGGCAGCCCGAGGGGTGAAGCGCGGTGGACGCACAGCCGGCCCGGCCGCGCGGGCGGGCCGGGCCGGCTGTTTCAGCGCGTCGGACGGGGCGTTACGCCGTGATCCAGTCGCTGGTGGCGATCACCGGCTGGACGCCGTCGCGGTGGATGGTGCCCTCGATGAGGCCGTACATGCGGTCCGCCGCGAAGTAGACCTCGTTGTCGTTCTTGAGGCCGAAGGGCTCCAGGTCGACGAGGAAGTGGTGCTTGTTGGGGAGGTTGAGGCGCACCTCGTTGACCTTGGGGCAGTTGTCGAGCACGCGCTCGGCCATCTGGTTCAGGGTCTGCTGCAGCGAGTACGAGTAGGTCTCCGCGAAGGCTTCCAGCATGTTCTTGCGGACCTTCTTGTACGACTGGTCCCAGTCGTACCCGGCGTCCTCGGCGGCGAGCGCCGAGTGCGCCCAGCGCGCGGTGACCTTGGTCGCCAGGATGCGGTCGTACGCCTCCTGCAGCGTCGTGTACTTGTCCTTGATGAAGCCGTGGAACTCGGAGTTGGTCGAGTTCATCACGGTCAGGTCCTTCAGACCCGAGATCACCTGGAGGCCGGTGGTCTCGCTGTACGTGACCTGCGCGGTGCGCACCTCGGTGCCCTTGAGGGAGAAGGAGTGCTGCTCCTTGCGCGTCGGGACCGGGATCCGCTCCCAGGCGTACTCCTCGACACGGATCTGCGCCTCGCGGATCGGCTCCTGCGAGGAGACGAAGTGCTTGGCGAGCAGGATTCCGAAGGCCTCCGGGGAGGCGATGCCGTGCTCCTTGGAGAAGGCGTACACGGTGTTCTTCGTGGTGTCGGTGGGAAGGCAGTTGGCGTTGTCACCGGTGAGGTGGACGTCGCGGAACTCGCCGCGCAGCGCGACGGAGACGTTGAGGTCGCGGATCTCGTGCCAGGAACCGTCGCTGCCCTTGCGGGTGACCTTGACGATGCGGTTCTCGGCCTTGCCGTACTGGTTCTGGGCGAGGACGTGCTTGCTCATGCGCTGTCTTCCTTCGGGTACTCGGGAACACGGAGTCCGGTTTTCTGGATCCCGTACGCCCGGCGTCCGGCGGACGCGCAGCCCGCCCCCCGCCGTTCGGTCACGTGGAGTGGAGAAACACGTGGACCGCCCCGGGACTGACGTGCATCCCGGTCCGTAGGTGCCTGTTGATTCCAGCACGTTCACATGGTGTTCGTAAGGGAGCGAATCCTCCGAGAACAGGCACCCACGGCTTGGGCAACCGCACGATCTGCGCAGGTCAGACCGTGTGCGCGTCGGCGACCGACAGGGCCTCGTCGATGATCCGCAGCCCCTTTGCCACGTCCTGCGCCGAGACGTTGCAGGGCGGCGCGACGTGGATGCGGTTCCCGGCGAGCAGCGGCCACAGGCCGCCCTTCTTCAGGGCCGCCCCGAACTCCGCCATCGGCGCGTTCTCGGCGCCCGAGGCGTTGTACGGGACCAGGGGCTCGCGCGTCCGCTCGTCCCGTACGAGTTCCAGGGCCCAGAAGGTGCCGAGCCCTCGGACCTCCCCGACCGACGGGTGGCGTTCGGCGAGGGCGGCGAGGCCCGGGCCCAGGAGTTCGGTGCCGGTGCGGGCGGACTGCTCGACGACGCCCTCCTCCTCCATGACGTTGATCGTCGCGACGGCGGCGGCGCAGGCCAGCACGTGCCCGGAGTACGTCAGCCCGCCCGGGTAGGGGCGGCGGGCGAAGGTCCCGGCGATTTCGGCCGAGATGGCGACTCCGCCGAGGGGGACGTAGCCGCTGGTGACGCCCTTGGCGAAGCAGATCAGGTCGGGGGTGACGTCCCAGTGCTCGGAGGCGAACCACTTACCGGTGCGGCCGAAGCCGACCATGATCTCGTCGAGGATGAAGACGATGCCGAAGCGGTCGCAGAGCTCGCGGACGCCGGCCAGGTAGCCGTCGGGGTGCACCAGCACGCCCGGGGCGCCGCCGACGGTCTCCAGGATGATCGCGGCGATGGACTGCGGGCCCTCGAAGACGATGGTGTCCTCGAGGTGGCGCAGGGCGCGCTCGCACTCCTCGGCGGGGGTGGCCGCATAGAAGGGCGAGCGGTAGGCGAACGGCCCCCAGAAGTGCACGACGCCCGCGGTCGCGCTGTCGTTGCCGAAGCGGCGCGCGTCGCCGGTGAGGTTGATCGCGGTGGAGGTGGCGCCGTGGTACGAGCGGTACGCGGAGAGGACCTTGGCGCGGCCGGTGTGCACCCGGGCCATGCGGACGGCGTTCTCCACGGCCTCGGCGCCCGCGTTGGTGAAGAAGATCTTGTCGAGGTCGCCCGGGGTGCGCTCGGCGATCAGCCGGGCGGCCTCGGAGCGCACGTCGACGGCGAAGCCGGGGGCGACGGTGCAGAGCTTGCCGGCCTGTTCGGCGATGGCTGCGGCGACCTTGGGGTGCTGGTAGCCGATGTTGGTGTAGACGAGGGCGCTGGAGAAGTCGAGGAAGCGGTTGCCGTCGTAGTCCCAGAAGTAGGAACCCTCGGCGCCCGCGACGGCGAGCGGGTCGATGAGTTCCTGGGCGGACCAGGAGTGGAAGACGTGCCCCCGGTCGTCGTCCTTCACGGTGGCCTTTGCTGAGACGTCCTTTGCGGAGGTGTCCTGTGCGGAGGTGTCCTGTGCGGCGGCGCGGGCGTCGGCTTCTGCGTTCATATTCCGAGGGTAGTTGTCCACGATGTGGAATCCGTTGGGGTCGGGGCGGAGGGGCCCGGCTGGTGGTTTCAGACGATGTGCCGTCCGCCGTCGACGGTGAGGACGTCGCCGGTCGTGTAGGCGGCGTCCACCAGGTAGAGCGCGGCCCCGGCCACGTCGTCCGGCGTGCCCACCCGGTGCAGCGGGGTGTTCTCGGTGATCCATTCGCGCGAGCTCTCCCAGACCTGGTCCTCGCCCTCGTACCAGGGGGTGTCGATCAGGCCGGGCGCGATCGCGTTCACCCGGACGGCGGGGCCGAGCTGGGAGGCCAGCAGCCGGGTCATGTGGTTGACCGCGGCCTTGCTGACGGCGTAGGGGACGGAGCTGCCGAGGGCGCGGGTGGCGGAGACCGAGGAGATGTTGATGATCGAGGCCGCGCCGGAGCCGTTCGCCGCGGCGGATTCCCGCAGGTGCGGGGTGGCGGCGGTGATCATCTGCCAGGTGCCGACGACGTTGACCTCGAAGATCTCGCGCCAGGCGTCGGCGTCGGCCGCGTCCAGGTCGCCCAGGGGGATGAAACGGGTGACGCCCGCGTTGTTGACCAGGATGTCGAGCCGCCCGTACGCGTCGATCGCCGTCCGTACGATCCGCCGCGCGTCGGCGGCGTCGGCCACGTCGCCCCGTACGTAGACCGCCTCCGGGAGCTCGGCGGCGAGCGCCTTCCCCGCGCTCTCGCTGCGCGCCGAGTTCAGGACCACGCGGATCCCGGCCGCGGCCAGTCCGCGGGCGATGCCGGCGCCGATTCCGGAGGAGGAGCCGGTGATCAGGGCGACTCGGCTCTCGGCTCGGGGCTCGGTCATGGCGCTCCTCCTGGCAGGGGTCCGCTCCCGGGCCGCGGATGCGTGCGGGATGGCCGGAGCATAACGCGAATGTCGCATGGCGGAAGTGAATTTCCGGTATTCGAAATTCGAGACCCTTTCCCGCCCCCGCCAAGCCGGAGGCACCGGGCATACCAGGACATACCCACTTACCCTGAGCCAACGGCACGCACCCACGCATCCACCGCGTTAGGGACCCGTAAAAGCCGCGCCACCGGGCGTATGGGCCCCGTCAAGGAAGCCTGTGAGGCCTCGGAGAGGCGTTCCACTCAGAGGTGTCCGAAAAACGCCCTCGAACCTTCCGGGAGCTCACGATGGCCGACCTGGCCTTCGTCGTCACCACGATCGCGGTCTTCACGCTGGTGGTCCTCGTCGCCAAGGGGGTGGCCAAGCTGTGAACGCCGAAAACGTCATCGGCCTGGTCGTCGCCCTCGCGCTGCTGGGTTACCTCGTCGTCGCCCTTGTCTTCCCGGAGAGGTTCTAGCGCCGATGAGTCCCGTCCTCGCCGGGGTGCTCCAGCTGCTCGCGCTCATCGCGGCCCTGGCCCTCGCCCATCGCCCCCTGGGCGACCACATGGCCCGCGTCTACTCCTCGAAGAAGCACCTGGCTCCCGAGAAGTGGATCTACAAGGCGGTCGGCGCCAACCCGAACGCGGAGATGCGCTGGCCCGCGTACCTGCGCTCCGTCCTCGCCTTCTCCGCGGTCAGCGTCCTCTTCCTCTACCTGCTCCAGCGCCTGCAGGGCCACCTGCCCGGCTCGCTCGGCTTCGCCTCCATCAAGCCGGACCAGGCCTTCAACACGGCCGCCTCCTTCGTGTCGAACACGAACTGGCAGTCGTACGCCGGCGAGCAGTCCATGGGCCCGCTCGTGCAGACCGGTGGCCTGGCGGTGCAGAACTTCGTCTCCGCCGCCGTGGGCATGGCCGTGGCGGTGGCCCTCGTACGGGGCTTCGCGCGCTCCCGCACCGGTGAACTGGGCAACTTCTGGGCCGACCTGGTGCGCGGCACCGTCCGGATCCTGCTGCCGCTCTCGGTCATCGCCGCGATCGTCCTGGTCGCGTGCGGGGTCATCCAGAACTTCGCGGGCATCCACGAGGTCGGCCAGTTCATGGGCGGCACCCAGCAGTGGAACGGCGGGGCGGTCGCCTCGCAGGAGGCCATCAAGGAGCTGGGCACCAACGGCGGCGGCTACTTCAACGCCAACTCCGCCCACCCCTTCGAGAACCCGACCCCCTTCTCGAACCTCTTCGAGATCTTCCTGATCCTCCTCGTCCCCTTCGCGCTGACCCGCACCTTCGGCCGCATGGTCGGCTCGGTCCGCCAGGGCTACGCGATCCTCGCCACGATGGTCACCATCTGGCTCGGGTTCACCGCCCTGATGATGTGGACGGAATTCAGCCACCACGGCCCGGCGCTCCAGGCCGCGGGCGGCGCGATGGAGGGCAAGGAGACCCGCTTCGGCATCGGCGCCTCCGCGATCTTCTCGGTGGCCACCACCCTGACCTCGACCGGCGCGGTCAACTCCTCCCACTCCTCCTACACCGGGCTGGGCGGCGGCATCCAGCTGCTGGGCATGCAGCTCGGCGAGATCGCGCCCGGCGGCGTCGGCTCCGGCCTCTACGGCATGCTCATCATGGCGATCATCGCGGTGTTCATCGCCGGCCTGATGGTCGGCCGCACCCCCGAGTACCTGGGCAAGAAGATCGGCACCCGCGAGATCAAGTTCGCCGCCTGCTACATCCTCATCACCCCGGCCGTGGTGCTCGGCTTCACGGCGCTGGCGATGGCCCTCCCCACCCCGGTCCACTCCCTGTCCAACGGCGGGGCGCACGGGTTCTCCGAGATCCTCTACGCCTACACCTCGGCCGGCAACAACAACGGCTCGGCCTTCGCCGGCCTCAACGCCAACACCCAGTGGTTCAACACCACCACCGGCATCGCCATGCTGCTCGGCCGCTTCCTGCCGATGGCGTTCGTCCTGGCCCTGGCCGGCTCCCTCGCCGGACAGCAGCCGGTCCCGGCGACCGCCGGCACGCTGCGCACCGAGAAGCCGCTGTTCACCTTCCTCCTCGTCGGCACGATCGTCATCGTCACCGGCCTCACCTACTTCCCGGCGCTGGCGCTGGGCCCGCTCGCCGAAGGGCTCGCCTCATGAGCACCGTCACCCCCACCCGAGCCCCGCACGGGGACCTGCCCACCGGTCACAAGCCCGAGAAGGCCCGGATCGGCGGCGGCATCTTCGACCCGAAGCAGCTGCTGAAGTCCTTCCCGGACGCGGTGCGCAAGCTCGACCCCCGGGTGATGGTCAAGTCCCCGGTCATGTTCGTGGTGCTGATCGGTTCCGTACTGACCACCGCGCTGGCCGTCTCCGATCCGGGCAGCCTCTTCGGCTGGGCGATCACCGCCTGGCTCTGGCTGACCACGATCTTCGCGAACCTCGCGGAGGCGGTGGCCGAGGGCCGCGGCAAGGCCCAGGCCGACACCCTGCGCAAGGCCAAGACCGACACCGTCGCCCGCCGCCTGAACGGCGCAGTGGAAGAGCAGGTCCCGGGCACGGAGCTCCGTATCGGAGACCTCGTCGTCTGCGAGGCCGGGGACATCATCCCCGGCGACGGAGACGTCGTCGAAGGCGTCGCCTCCGTCGACGAATCCGCCATCACCGGCGAATCCGCCCCCGTCATCCGCGAGTCCGGCGGCGACCGCTCCGCCGTCACCGGCGGCACGAAGGTCCTCTCCGACCGCATCGTCATCAAGATCACGACGAAGCCCGGCGAAACCTTCATCGACCGCATGATCAACCTGGTCGAGGGCGCGGCCCGGCAGAAGACCCCCAACGAGATCGCCCTCAACATCCTCCTGGCGTCCCTCACGATCGTCTTCCTGCTGGCCGTCGTCACCCTCCAGCCCTTCGCGATGTACGCGCACGCCAAGCAGTCGATGATCGTGCTGACCGCCCTGCTGGTCTGCCTGATCCCGACCACCATCGGCGCGCTGCTCTCCGCGATCGGCATCGCGGGCATGGACCGCCTGGTCCAGCGCAACGTCCTGGCCATGTCGGGCCGCGCCGTGGAGGCGGCGGGCGACGTGTCCACCCTCCTCCTCGACAAGACCGGCACCATCACCCTCGGCAACCGCCAGGCCTCCGAGTTCGTCCCGGTGACCGGCGCCAAGGCTGCCGAACTGGCCGATGCCGCGCAGCTGTCCTCGCTGGCCGACGAGACCCCCGAGGGCCGCTCGATCGTGGTCCTGGCGAAGGAGAAGTACGGGCTGCGCGAACGCCACCAGGGCGAGCTGACGGGCGCCGAATGGATCCCCTTCACCGCGCAGACCCGTATGTCCGGCGTGGACGTGGACGGCCGCAAGGTCCGCAAGGGCGCCGCCGGTTCGATCGTCGCGTGGGTCGGCGAACAGGGCGGTACGGTCGCCCCGGACGCGGGCGCCAAGGTGGACGAGATCTCCGGCGCGGGCGGCACGCCGCTGCTGGTGGCCGTGGAGGACGAGAAGGGCGCCCGGGTCCTGGGCGTCATCCACCTCAAGGACGTGGTCAAGGAGGGCATGCGCGAACGCTTCGACGAGCTGCGGCGCATGGGCATCAAGACCATCATGATCACGGGCGACAACCCGCTCACCGCCAAGGCCATCGCCGAAGAGGCGGGCGTGGACGACTTCCTCGCGGAAGCGACGCCCGAGGACAAGATGGCCCTCATCAAGCGCGAGCAGGCGGGCGGAAAACTCGTCGCCATGACCGGCGACGGCACCAACGACGCCCCCGCCCTCGCCCAGGCCGACGTCGGCGTGGCCATGAACACCGGAACCTCCGCCGCCAAAGAGGCCGGGAACATGGTGGACCTGGACTCCAACCCCACCAAGCTCATCGAAATCGTCGAGATCGGCAAGCAGTTGCTGATCACCCGCGGCGCACTGACCACCTTCTCCATCGCCAACGACGTCGCCAAGTACTTCGCGATCATCCCGGCCATGTTCGCCGTGGTCTACCCGGGCCTCGACAAGCTCAACGTCATGGGCCTGGCCTCGCCGGACTCCGCGATCCTCTCCGCGGTCATCTTCAACGCGCTGGTCATCATCGCCCTGGTGCCCCTCGCCCTGAAGGGCGTCCAGTACCGGCCCACCAGCGCCGACAAGATGCTGCGGCGCAACCTCACCCTCTACGGACTCGGCGGCCTGGTCGCCCCGTTCATCGGCATCAAGCTCATCGACATGCTCGTCTCCCTCATCCCCGGCCTCTCCTGACTAGGAACGTGCTGAACCCGCCATGAACAACTCCGTAGGCAACACCGCCCGCCTGCTCGGCGCCGGCCTCCGCGCGCTCCTCGTCCTGACCGTGCTGTGCGGGGTCCTCTACCCGCTCGCCATCACCGGCATCGCCCAGGCCGCCTTCGGGCACGAGGCCAACGGCTCCGAGGTCAAGGACGCGGCCGGCAAGGTCGTCGGCTCCTCCCTGATCGGCCAGTCGTACGGGGACGACCCGCACTGGTTCCAGGGCCGCCCGGCGGCGGGGCTCGGCAAGAACACCGTCAACACCCAGTACGAGCTGCTGGTCTCCGGAGCCACCAACAAGGCGGCGGACAGCCCGGAGCTGCTGAAGGCGGTACGGGAGGCCAAGGCCAAGGTGCTGCTCGACAACACCGTCCCGGGCTACGCCCCGCGCCCCTCGCAGATCCCGGCCGACGCGGTCACCTCCTCCGGCTCCGGCCTGGACCCGAACATCTCCCCGGCGTACGCGGAGCTCCAGACCGCCCGCGTCGCGGAACGCAACGGCCTTCCGGTGGCGGCGGTCGCGAAGCTGGTGAAGGCCCACACGCAGGGCCGCACCCTCGGCTTCATGGGCGAGCCGCGCGTGAACGTCCTGGAACTGAACACGGCCCTGAGGGCCCTCACGGGGAAGTAGGGGCGCCCCCGGCAGGCACTGCGATCCGCAACCAGTGTGATCCACAACTCTCCGTTCGGATTCTGATTGCGAAGACCATATGTGGTCTTGCAGTGTGTCTATTGAGCCGAAGGAGCTTCGGCTCCAGTCGGGATGGGGGATCGTCATGGCCAGTGCGCAGCCGATGTACGAGATGTTCGACGACCGTTTTCGCACCGGGAAGTGCATGAACGGGGACGACGGGCTGGAGGTGCTGTACACGGGTTGCCGGTGGGCCGAAGGGCCGGTGTACGTGCCCGCGTGGCGGCAGCTGGTCTGGAGCGACATCCCCAACGACCGGATGCTGCGGTGGGACGAGGAGACCGGGGACGTGGCCGTCTTCCGGCGCGGCGCCGGGCACACCAACGGCAACACCCTCGACCGGCAGGGGCGGCTGGTCACCTGCGAGCAGGGCAACCGGCGGGTGACCCGGACCGGGCACGACGGCACCGTCACGGTGCTGGCCGACCGCTGGCAGGGCAAGCGGTTGAACAGCCCGAACGACGCCGCGGTCAGGTCCGACGGCTCGATCTGGTTCTCCGACCCGGACTTCGGCATCACCAGCGACTACGAGGGCTACGTCGCGCCGAGCGAGATCGGCTCCAACAACGTCTACCGCATCGATCCCGGCACCGGCGAAGTGCGGCTGGTCGCCGACTGCTTCGAGGCACCGAACGGTCTCGTCTTCTCGGCCGACGAGCGGCAGCTCTTCGTCTCCGACACCCGCGCCGGCGTCATCCGGGTCTTCGACGTGCGCGACGACGGCACCCTCTCGGACGGGAAGGTCTTCGCGGAAGCCGGAACCCGCGGCGCCCGCTTCGACAACCTCCGCTTCGACGACGGCGGGCGGCTCTGGGCGGCCGCGATGGGCGACGGGGTGCACTGCTACGACCCGGACGGCACCCTGCTCGGACGGCTCCGCGTCCCCGAATCGGTGTCCAACATCGCCTGGGGCGGGGCCAAGCGCAACCGGCTCTTCATCACCGCCGAGACCAGCCTCTACTCGGTGGTCATGGGCGTCACCGGCACGCACCCGACCGGCCCCGGACGCAGGCCCTGGCTGGACGCGTAGGCCGGCTCCTCCGGATCTCACCGGGCCCGGATCATTTCCCGGTGCGCGGCGGCGGACGGTCCTGGCAGACTCCGCGCATGAACGCCAGTACGGGTGAACCCCGGTGCTCCGTCCGCGAGATGACCGGGACCGACATCGACGCCGTCTCCGCCCTGCGGGTGGCCGGATGGCGGCAGGCCTACGCGGGCCTGATGCCGCAGTCGTACCTCGACCGGCTCAGCCCCGCCGAGGACGCCGGGCGACGGCGTGCGGCCTTCCACGGCGCGGCCTCCGCCGGCCCGGCCGGTACGGCGACCAACCTCGTGGCCGAGGCCCCCGACGGCTCGGTGGTCGGGTGGGCCGCCTTCGGACCGGTGCAGGGCGGGGAGGGCGGGGAGGTCCTGCCGGGTGAGGGCGAGGGCGAGCTGTACGCCCTCTACGCGCGGCCCGATCTCATCGGCACCGGCATCGGCCGGGCCCTCATGGACGAGGTGCTGCGGCGCGGCGCCTTCACCGAACTGCTCCTGTGGGTGGTCGAGGGCAACACCCCGGCCCGGCGCTTCTACGAGCGCGCCGGTTTCCGCGCCGACGGCGCCCTCACCTCCTACGAGGTCGACGGGGTCTCCGTGCCCGAGGTCCGCTACCGCCGCGGCGCCACGGCCTGAACGGCGGCCCGCGGACCCCTAGCCCAGCGGGGTTCCTAGCTCCGCGGGCGCCTAGCCCCGCGGGCGCCTAGCCCCGCGGGCGCCTAGCCCCGCGGGCGCCTAGCCCCGCGGGCGCCTAGCCCCGCGGGCGCCTAGCCCCGCGGGCGCCTAGCCCCGCGGGCGCCTAGCCCCGCGGGCGCCTAGCCCCGCGGGGTTCCTTCGTCCGGTCCGTGCGGCTACGGCCGCTCCGCGAGCGCCCGTGCCATCGCCGCGGTCGCCACCGCCTCCCGCACCCGGCGGTACGGGGCCAGGTCCCGCAGCAGCCGCCCGAGGGCCTCGCGCACCGCGCGCGAGCGGACCGCCGGGACGGCCGTCAGGAAGGCCCGCCAGTGCTCGCACGCCCGGGTCAGGTGCCCGAGGCGCAGCAGCGTCTCGGCGAGCGCGGCGTGCGTGAGTGCGGTGGCCCGGTGCTGGCCGGCCGCGCGGCCGCGCAGGGACCGTTCGAGGGCCTCGGCGGCGGCCGGGAACTCGCCGAGGGCGAGGTGGGTCCGGGCCCGGGCGAAGTCGAGGTCGGCGCGGGCGTACGAGTCGAAGGGCCCGGCCGGCGGCGCCACCGCGTGCCGCGCGTGGAACCGGTCGGCGGCGGCCAGATCCGCGGCGGCCTCCACCCGTTCCCCCGCGTGCGCGTGCGCGGCCGCCCGCTGGACCAGGAGGAACGCCAGCGTGCCGGGCTCCCCGTCCGGGGGCGCCGTCTCCACGGCCGTACGGGCCAGCCGCACCGCGTGCAGGGGCTGCCCGAGCCGTCCCGCGTGCGCGCTCATCGCGCGGAGCGTGATCGCGTACATCCGCCGGTCCCCGGCCTGCCGGGCCAGCCCGAGGGCGATGCCGTGGTACTCCTGCGCGAGCCCGTGGTAACCGGAGTCGGCGGTCATCTCCCCCAGCAGGTGCGCGAGTTGGGCGTAGCCCCGCCACACGTCGCCTTCCACCGCCGAGTCCCCCGACCGCCCGCGCAAGGCCGTACCCGCGCTCCCCGCCGGCGCACCGGCGGCCCCGCTCCCGGCCCGCCGGGAACCGCGCGCCGCGCGGTGGCGGGCGGCGAACTCCCCCGCGTCCTGGGCCAGCCAGGCCGCCAGGGCCGCGCGGGTGTGGACGCCGCCATGGGTGAGGTAGAGCCCCGAGAAGCTCTGCGCGAGGGCCCGCAGCTGTTCGGCGTGCACCCTGAGACGGCGCCGCGCGGCCAGCTCGGCGATCCCGGGCACGGCACCGGCACGACCCTCCGGTGGCCCGTCCCACACCGGCACCGGAACCTCGGCGGGCTGGTACGGACTGCGCAGCAACGGCGGCCTGGTGTGCGGGTCCGCGTCCGCGCGGGCCCGCAGGGCGAGCCGGAGCAGCCCCTCCGCCGCGGACCCCGCTGCGACCGGCCCCGCCGCCCCGGGCCCCGCCGCCCCCGGCCCCGCCGCCGGTCCTTCCACGGCGGACCCCCCTGCCGCCGGGCCCGCTCCCGACGGCCCCCCGCCGAAGCCCGCCTCCTCCACCGTCACCAGCCGCCCGCACCGGTCCGTCAGCGCCGCCGCTATCAACTGGGGTACGGGCCCGCGCGGCCGGGTTCCCGACAGCCAGTGCGCGACGGCGGTGCGGTCGTACCGCAGGGTCAGCCCGTGCAACGTCCCGAGCGCGTTGACGCCCCGCGCCAGCTCCGCGCCGTTCCAGCCGGCCTCCGCCAGCAGCCCGGCCAGCAGCGGGTTGTTCCGTCTCGGCGTCACCGACTCCGCCCCCAGCCCGCGCGGGGGCCCGTCCCCGCGACGGCACCGGCACCCGGCCGGGCCCCCGCCCCTGCCCCCGCCGCGCCCACACCCACACCCGCGTACGGGGCCGCACCCGCACCGGGCCACGCACCCGCATTCAACGCTTTCACCACCGCACCCCCCGAATTCCCTTCTCCCCGCCCACCCTCTGGTGTTCGCTGGAGCCGTCCCCATCGGATTCCACGGACCGGAGAAGCATGTCTGCCTCGGAAACGGCCCAGCCCACCTCCGCGACGCACGCGTACGCGTTCCCCTACCGGATTTCCGGAGTCGGCGCCCAGATCGGCGAGGTCATATCCGTCGACGACTGGGCCCGCCTCGCGCACGTTCCGCACCGGAAGAAGGCCGGAAGGGAAATCACCGGCGCCGATGTCGAGCGCATACTCGGGGTCACCTCGAAGAGCTGGGACCGCGAGCGGTTCGGGTCCCTCGACACGGTCGTCGACGTCGCCCGCCAGGCCCTGCGCTCCGCCCGCGCCGAGCCCGCGGACATCGACGCGGTCTTCGTCGCCACGTGCACCCCGTACGAGATCATGCTCGACCAGGACGCCTTCAACCTGCTGCGCCGCCTGCGCATCCCCGACAGCGTGCCGCCCTTCCAGCTCGGCGCCGGCTGCGGCGGGCTCTCCCGCGTCGCCGCACACCTGGCCGGCTCGGGGGCCCGGCGCGCGCTCGTGATCTCGTACAACGCCGCCAGTCCCATCGGCATCGACGAGAACGGCATCATTTCCCAGTACAGCGGCGCGGACGGCGAGCATCCTTTCGCGCACACCCTGTGGTGTTCCGGCGCACTGTTCTCCGATGCCGCCACGGCCCTCGTGTTCGAGCGGGACGAAAGCTTCGGCGACGGCCTCGGTTTCTATTCGCGCGATTCCCTCGAATTCGGGGGCAAGCCCGGATTCAACGATCCGCTCATCCATTACCCCGGCGGTGGCGCCGCCCACCCGCCCGGCTTTCCCGGATCCGCCGAACTCTCCGCATTCGGGCTCAACGGACCGGAACTGGCCCGCTATTACTCGCGCGGCATGATGCTGAACCAGGGGACGATGGACGCCCACCGCCCCGGCTTCGTGGACGAGGTCCGGCGGATCTACACGCATCAGGCCGGGCCCGCCCTGGTGGCGGACTTCCACGAGCTGGCCGGGCTGGACGCGCGCAAGGCCCCCGCGCACGCCCGCGAGCTCGGCAACCTCGTCACCTCCGCGACCCCGGTGCTCTTCTACACCGACGTCGTGAACGGCCTGGTCGGCGCGGGCGACACCGTCTGCTTCTCCGTCATCGGCGCCGGTCCCGAACGCGGGGCCTTCCTCGCACGCGTCGCGATCCCCGGCGAGGTCACCGTCACCACGCCCCTGCCGCCCGTCCCGGCCGCCGCCGAAGCCGTCCCCACGGCCCCCGGTACCCGGGCCGCGGCCGCCACCGCGTAGGAGCACGTGCCCCCACCTCCTTCGAAACGAGTACGCCGTGCACATCGCCCTCGCCGGTGCCGCCAGCCCCACCGGTATCCGGCTCGCCGCCGAACTGCTCGGCCGCGGCCACCACCTGACCCTGCTCACCGCCACCGACGTGCGCCGCAGCAGGCTCCTGCTGGCCCGTCAGCTGACGCTGATCGGGCTCTATCCCGAGTACGTAGACCTCCTCGCGGACCGCCTCGACGCGCTGCGGGCCTCCGACGCGCTGCGGGCCTCCGACGCACTGCGGGCCTCCGACGCCGCGGCGGACGGGCCGCCCGCCGCGGCCCGCCGCTTCGACGCCGTCTGGTGCGTGGAACAGCCCGCCGCCACCGCGGCCGCCCTGCTGCCGCTGGCGGCCGGGGGCGACCGGCGTACGGCCTTCCACCTGGTCACCGTCGGGGACCCGGGCCCGGCCGGGCGGACGGTCGCCGCCGCGGCCCTGCGGGACGGGTTCCCGGCCGGGGTGCACTGCCTGGCCCCGACCGTCAGCGACCTGGCCGACCACGCGGAACTGCCGCGGCCGGCCTTCACCCGCCTCGCGGTCGCCGAAGCCCTCCGGCCGACTCCCGCGGGGCCACCGGGCTGCGCGGAGCCGGCGGCCGTCCACCTGCTGCCGCTGGCCCCCGCGGCCCGCGCCCTGGCCGAAGCGGCCGCGGAGCCGGGCTGGTCCGGGCTGCGCCACATCGGGTGGGTCCACGAGCACTCCACCGGCGCCCGGGCGCTGATCCGGGCGGTCGGCCCCGAGCTGGCCCCGCGACTGCTGCGGCGCCTGTCGGGGCTCCAGCCCCCGGCGGCCACCACCGCGCTGGCCGTCCCGCCGCTCGCCGCCGGCTACCTCACCCGGGCTGCGGCGCCCGCCCTGCCTCCCGTCCGGCGGCCCTCCCGGCGGACCGCCCGGATGCCGGAGCGGGTGTGAGCGGCGCGGCCGGGCGCCCGTGGCGGGAGCGGCGCGTGGTGGACGGCCTGGCGCAGGCCCTGCGGGAGGCCGCGGCGGAACGGTTCCTCGGCAGCGGGCGGACGGACACGAAGCCGGTGGCGCCGTCAGGCCCGCCCCCGGACCCGGTCGGAAAGTAGCGGGGTCCCATGGCCAGGGCATATGCATAAGGATCATTCATGGTTCAAGGACAAGGGGCCCCGGCCACCCCCGCAACTCGCGCGGACGGTCCGTCACCTCGTCCCGCTTGACAGGTTTTCGCATGTGGCAGAACGTGCCGTCGAGACGACACGCCCGGGGCCCGGCCTTGACGTTCTCACCCGTTCGGGCGCACGTCTCCCACAACCGATCCACCCCCGGCCCACCCGCCGCCAACTGCGAAGACGTCCCCGGAGCAGGACGCCGCGACGGTGACGCGCCGTCAACTTCTCGTGTTACGCACGGTGCCGGGGGCCGGAGAGAGGTCCACTGCTCTCAGGACCCGGCCGCCCGAGCCGGACCAGGAGGGATTCCCATGCCCCGCGCCAAGTGGGTGGTCGGCGTACTGACGGTGGCTCTGCTGTTCACCGGTCTGGGGGTGTTGCGCACCACCGAAGGCGGCCGGCCGGCCGCTCCGACCGCCGGCGACGCCCTGCCCTCACGGGTGCTCGGGCTGTCCGGCCCGCGCCGGCTGGCCCGGCAGCTGGAGCACTCCGGCGGCCACACCACCGGCAAGGGTGCCCGGGGGCCCGTGCGCTCGGGGGGCACCCCGCTGCCCGCGGCGCGGCCGCTGCGGCTGGTCATCCCGAGCCTGGAGGTGGACGTACGGCTGGCGGGCAGCACCTCACCCGGCGCCCCGGACGGCAGGACGGGGAGTACGGACGCCAGGCCCGGGGAGGCGGCCGGCGCCGTCTGGGATCCCGCCGGCCCGGCCCCGGGCTCGGCCGGTACCGCCATGCTCTCCGGGGACCTGCCCCGGCTCACCGAGGTCCGGCGCGGACAGACGATCGAGGTGCCGCGCGCGGACCGGCGTACGGCCGTGTTCACCGTGTACCGGGTCTCCCCCGCCGGGGTTTCCGGACGCGGCGAGCCGTCCAGCCGGGCCCGGATCCGGCTGGTCAGCGGTGAAACGGCCGTCCTGGCCCGCCTCACCGGCCACCGCCGCGCCCCCCGCTGACCCGGTCCCGGCGCTCCCCTGAACGGACACCCCCCTCGGCCACCTGTCAGCCGTGGGGGGTGTCTTCGTCCCCCGGTCGGGGGAATGCTGCGGTCCTGGTGGGGAGTTGGCCCGCGCGCCGGGGCACACCCTCCGCATGAGCGGGACACGGCAGGTGCGGACGGCACCGGGCAGGGCCCTGAGGGCGTCCCTGACGGTGCTCTGCGTCGTGCTGCTGTGCGTGTTCGGCGCCGGCCCGTCCGGACCCTCCCTCGCGACGGCCGACGCCTCCCGCTCCGCCCCGGCCGCCCCCACCTCCCCGGCGGAACCCACCGAGGGACCGGCCGATCCGGCCGGTGACCCCGAAGTACGTCTGGCGGTACGGACGCCCGTGCGCGGGATCCCCGGCGCACGGGACCTGCGGCGGCCGGTGTTTCACGTGAAACACCCGGGGTCCGGGGAGTCGGCCCCGCGCGCGATGGGGGCGGGCGTCCCGGCGGCGACCCCGCGGGCGGTACGGAGTGTGGTCCTGCGCTGCTGAGCGGGCCGAGAGGCCGAACAGCAGCAACGCGCCGGACCCGGTGGGCCCCGATGACCTCGGTGATCCCGGCGAACCGGCGCGCCTCCCCCACACCCCCGAACACCGTGAGGTTCCGCCATGCCCTTCGACCCGTACCTGGCCCTGAACGCCATGCTCCGCGCCGAGGCCTCCCGTTTCTCCCCGTCGACCCCCGTGCCCCCCGCGACCCCGCCCGTCCGCCGGACGCCGGAAACCGACTCCGAGCCGACCAGGACCGCCGAGTCCCGGACCGCCGAGCCCAAGACCGCCGAGCCCCGGACCGCGGACGGTCCGGCCGAACAGGCCTGAGGACATGGGGAGGCACCGGTTCCCGCGCCCTCGGCAACGGAGAGTGGTCACGTGAGGTTCGACCACGGAGCACGGGAACCGGCGCCTCCCCCCACTCTCCTTCACCCGCCCACTCACTCACCCCGGTCTTTTGTCCGCATTCGCCCGGCCGAAAGTACCTGGCCGGCCCGATCCGAACGCCCTCAGGTGCGACGCGCGTGGTACCGGTAGAACGCCGCCATGCCGACGCCCGCGCCGACCAGCAGGCCCAGGCCCGAGCTCTTCAGGATGGATTCGCCGGCCAGGCTGTACAGGTAGCCGAAGGCAACGCCGCCGAAGATCCCGTACGCCGCCGCGTGCGGCTCCTGCGCGAGCCTGGGTCCGATCCGGGCCAGGGCCATCAGGCAGGCGGCGAAGACGGCGCCGCAGAGGATCCCGTAGAAGACGTTGCCCGCGTCGACGGGCCCCATCTGACGCTTCATGAAGGCGGCGTAGACGCCGTAGACGAGTCCCATGAGCAGGGGGCGCGCGAGGGCGGCCCTGCTCGTGTGCGTCGTACCGGCCGCCGCCTGCTGGTGCCGCCGGGGGGCGGTGGGTGCCACATGTGTCATGACGGGCTCCTCTCTCCCATCATCCAGGGCACACCCGCCGCCCCCGGCCGGCAACTGGATCATCCGCCGGGCGCCCGGCGGATCACTGCGCGGAGGCCGCCCGCACCGCCGTGACCGGTCCCGTCGGAGCCGTACTGGCCGGCTATGAAGACCTGCTCTCCGGGTGCGGAGACGACGTGGCCGTAGCCGTAGCCGGTGGGGTCGTGGAGTTCTGCCGGGTTGGTGATGCTGCGCGTCATTCCAAGCTCCAGAGTCTTCGTCCAAAGGCTGTGGATGTCCGGGACCCGGCCGGGGGTTCCTACGCCGCGGCGAGCCATGCGCGGAGCCGCTCGGGGGCCTGGGGGGCCTGCCGTTCGGCCTGCTGCCGGATCTCGTCGAGGTGCTGCCCGGCCAGTGCGCGGCGCCAGGCCAGTTCGGCCCGGCCCATCGCGTGCGCGATGGCGCAGTCGGCCGCGGGCGGCTCCGTGCCGCCGCCAGGGCCCTGCTGCCTGATCTCCGCGCACCGGAAGGCCCCGTCCGGCCCCTCGACGGCGGCGACCACGTCCATGAGCGAGATGGCGTCGAGCGGCCGCGCCAGGCGGAAGCCGCCGCGCGGACCGGGGGTGGAGGTGACGATCCCCGCCCGGACCAGCGCCTGGAGCTGCTTGTTCAGGTAGGCGGCCGGCAGCTCGTGCCAGGCCGCCAGCCGGGCCGCCGAGACCGCCCGGTCCGGACCGGCCCAGGCCAGGTTGAGGCAGCTGTGCAGGGCCCATTCGACGCCCTCACTCATCTTCATAATCTGGATATTAGATATCCAGATTGATTCCCGCAAGGATGACACTCGCCACCCACCCGCAGCAACCGCGCTCGCATCGCCCGCCCGCCCGCCGTTCCCTGGTGACGTGCGGACCTTCCTCTCGGCGGTACTCATCGTGCTCGTGGCCCTCCTGGTGCCCGCGAGCGCCGTCGCGTACTGGGCCGATCAAGAGCTGGGCAACGCCGACCGCTACACCGAGGCCATGTCCCCGCTCGCTTCGGACCCCGCCGTACAGAACGTGGTCGTCACCCAGGCCGGCCACGCCCTTTCCGGGCAGATCGACGCCGGCCCCTTCCAGGGCGGGGTCGACGCCCTGCTCGGCGAGGCCCTGCATTCCTTCGTCGGCACCCCGGCCTACCGCACCGCCTGGGACGCCGCGAACCGCGCCGCCCACGGCGCCTTCCTCGACGCGCTCACCACCGGCCACGGCAACGCCGTGACCATCGACCTCGCGCCCGTGATCGCGCAGGTCAAGAACGACCTGGTCGACGACGGGGTACCGCTCGCCAACCGCATCCCGGTGACCCACCTCTCGGTGAAGGTCATGGAGTACGACAACCTCGGCGCGCTCCGGAAGGGCTTCCGCATGCTGCAGATCGCCGGGGTCTGGCTCCCCGCGCTCACCGTGGTGCTGGCCGCGGCGGCCGTCGCGGTCGCCGTCCGCCGCCGCCGCGCCCTCCTGGCCACCGGGCTGGGGCTGGCCGCCGGAGCCCTGCTGCTGTGGCTGGCCGTGGTCCTGTGCCGCCGCCTCACCCTGGACGATCTGCCGGCCGACATCGACCGGGCGGCCGCCGAAGCGGTGTACGACGCGCTCACCGCGTTCCTGCGGACCACCGTCTGGGTGGTGCTGGCCGTCGGGCTCGCCGCCGCGCTGGCCGCCTGGCTGACGGGCCGATTGCGACGCACCCCATAAGCTCAGAAGGTACGGATTCGCGCTCAAATCCGTAGAACAGCACAGAAGAACCGATTCGCGAGCGGCGGCACGGAAGCGGGAATGAGTACCGAACGCACCGAAGGCATACCGTCCGGGCCGTCCCGGCACACCCAGGGACGAATCCGTCCGCCGGCCCCGCCCGGCTGGCTGCTGAAGGGGCTGCGGCCGAGCACCGCGCCGATCCCCTGGGCCGCCGTCCTGCGCGCGGGCATCGCCATGGCCCTCCCGCTGGCCGTCGGCTTCGCCCTCGACGAGCCCGAGTACGGTGCGCTCGTCTCCATGGGCGCCCTCTCCGGAGTCATCGGCGACACCGCCGACGCCTACCGGATGCGCGTCCTGAACATCGCCGTGCCCCAGTTCTTCGGCGCCGTCGGCGTCGCACTGGGCACCCTGGTCTTCGGGCACGGCTGGCTCACGGTCGGCGTCCTCACCCTGATCGCCCTGGTCTCCGGCATGATCTCCTCGATCGGCACCGTCGCCTCCGTCTCCGGGCTGATGCTGCTGCTGTACTCCGTGGTCGGCGCCGGCCTGCCGATGCCCCAGCCCTGGTGGACCGCACCGCTGCTGCTGAGCGCGGGCGGGCTGTTCGTCCTGGCCCTGTCCCTGATCGGCTGGCCGCTGCGCGGACGGCAGCCGGAGCGCTCCGCCGTCGCCGCCGCCTACCGGGCGGTGGCCGACAGCCTGGAAGCCGCCGGCGGGCCTGGGCAGGCCTACGAGGAGCGCCGCCACCAGGTCACCCAGGCCCTGAACCAGGCCTACGACCTCGTGCTGGGCCGCCGGGCCCGGGTGCACGGACGCAGTCCCTCGCTCGTGCGGATGCTGGCCCAGCTGAACGTGCTGATCCCGCTCGTCGAGGCCGCGCCCGCCGCGAACCTGCTCGGCAGACCCCTCTCCCCCGTGATCCCGGCGGCCGTACGGGAGCTGGCCGCGGCCGTCGAGGAGGGCCGCACGGGAACCCCCGTACTGGACCTGCCCGTACCGGCCAGCCAGTCCGAGCGGGCCCTGGACGCGGCCCTGCGGCACGCGGCGGCCAGCGTGCTGCTGGCAGAACCGGACCCGAACAACGTCGACGACCGGCTCGGCCGGCCCGCCGCGCTGGGGGTCCGGGCCCGCCGGGCGGTGCGCGACATGATGTTCTCCGAAGCATCCTGGCGGTACGGACTGCGGCTGGCGCTCTGCATCGGGCTGGCGCAGGCCCTCGTATCGGTCGTGGAGATCGAGCGGTCCTACTGGGTCGCGCTGACCGTCACCTTCGTCCTCAAGCCCGACTTCGGCTCGGTGTTCTCCCGGGCCGTGCTGCGCGCGGTGGGTACCGCCGCCGGGCTGTTCATCGCCGCCGCCGTGCTCTCCGAGGTGCCGCGCGGCTGGTGGGACGTACCCGTGATGGTCGTACTCGCCGCGCTGATCCCGGCCTTCTCCGTCCGCGGGTACGCCTTCCAGACCGCGGCGATCACCCCGGTGATCCTCCTCCTCTCCGACCTGCTCAACCACCAGGGCTTCGACCTGATCAGGCCCCGGCTGCTGGACAGCCTGATCGGCTGCGCCATCACCCTGATCGCGGGCTACCTCCTGTGGCCCGAGAGCTGGCGGACCCGGATCGGCGACCGGCTCGCCGACACGGTGGAGGACGCCGCCCGGTACGTGGAGCGGGCCTTCGGCCCCTTCCCCGACACCGAGGCGGGCCTGCGGGCGGCACGCACCGCACGGCTCCAGGCCCGCCGCCGGATCTACCGGGACCTGTCGGGCGTGCGCAGCGAGTTCCAGCGGGCGCTGACCGAGCCGCCGCCGACCGGGGAACGGGCCGCCGCGTGGTGGCCGCTGGTCGTCGCCGTGGAGCGGATCGTCGACGCGACGACGGCGGCCAGGGTCCGGGTCAACCACGGCGCCGAACCGCCGGGCCAGCCGGAGGTCACCGCGATCGCCGCGGACCTCCGCGCCCTGGCCCACGGTGTCCGCCACGCCGACACCCCGACCCAGCTCCACCCCCCGGCACCCCCCACGGCGCCAACCCCCTCCGTCCTCTCCCCGGTCCGCCAGGAACTCACAGCGGCCCGGGCCATCGCAGAACCCAACCGCTGACCCCGGCGCCGCCGCTGCCGCACCCCGTCCCCCCAATGGCCCCGCCCCCGGGCCCACCCGGCGGAGCCGGGGGAGCATCGGGGTATGGCCCTCCTCCACCGCAGCCGGCCCCTCCTCCTCGCGGCCGCACTGGCGGCGACCACGGGCTGCGCCGACGTGGAGGGGCTGCGGAACGACGGCGACCTGGGGACGGCGCACGCTCCCCGGAGCCTGTGGGAGAACATCCGCCCGGAACCCCCCGGCCCCGGCCAGCAGCCAGGCACCGCCACCACCGTCCCCGGCCTCGCCAAGGTCCCCGACCTGTCCATGCGCAGCGCCAGCCCGCTCGAGGTGGTCCGCGCCGACATCACCGCCGCCACCGCCGCGGACCACGGCACCGGCCGGCTCGTCGACCCGCGGGCGATCCAGCGGCTCGCACTCTGTACACAGGCTGTGGACGGCGGTCCGCAGTGCCCCGTCCGGCCCGCCGTCTTCGCCGATGTGACCGGCAACGGCCGGGACGAGCTGATCACCGCCCTGGACATCGACGGCCGGCTCAGCGAACTGCGCGTCTACACCGTCCAGGACGACGGGACGATCGCCCGCATCCTGTCCCGGCGCGGGGTGCTGGAAGGCGTGGAGGTGGCCGCCGAGCACCTCGCGGTGCGCGAGCCGACGTCGAACCCGAAGAAGGTCTCCATCTCCGACTACGTGTGGGACCCGGAGGCCGGGATCCTCAACCTCTCCCAGCTCACCCTCGACGAATGCCCCGACACCGAGGACGGCACCACCCCCTGCCCGGGTACCGGCAGCGGCTGAGGGGCCGGAACACCATGCGGATGACGGGGATGACGCGGATGACGGGAATGGCGAGCAGTCTGCGCTGGAAGATCGCCATGACCACCACGGCGGTGTGCTGCGCGGTCGCGGCGGCGCTCGGCATCCTGGTGCACAACGTGGTCGCCCACCAGCTCGTCGGGGAGGTCCGCAAGGACGTGGACCGGGAGCTGGACTACGCCCTGAGCCAGTACGAGTACGGCACCTCGCACGGGGGCGGGAGCAGCGCCCTGAACCCGCCCCGTCTCCCCGAGCCCCTCCGGCAGCTGGTCTCGCGCGGACTGACCGGGAGCATGGTCGGCACCCAGGACGGCAAACCCGTCATGTGGGCCGCCGGGCCCGCCGACGGCAAGGCCCTGGCCGTGTGGATCCCCTACGGGAGCACCCGCGACCGGCTCCGGAAGATCGACACCGCGATCCTCGTGTCCGCGGTGCTCGCAGCCGGAGTGGTGGCGCTCGCCGGTCTCTTCCTCGCCGACCGCATCAGCCGCCGGCTCTCCACCACGGCCGCCGTGGCCCGCCGGATCAGCGCAGGGGACCTCGACGCGCGCGTCGGCTTCCCCTCGGACGGCCCGGGCCCGGGCCCCCGCTCCCGCGACGAGGTCCGGGACGTGGCCCACGCGCTCGACTCGATGGCGGCCTCGCTCCAGGGCCGGCTGGAGGCGGAGAAGCGGTTCACGGCGGACGTCGCACACGAGCTGCGCACCCCGCTCACGGGCTCACTGGCCGCGGCGGCCCTGCTGCCCGAGGGCCGGCCCAAGGAAATGATCAACGACCGGCTGAAGGCCCTGCACCTGCTCACCGAGGACCTGCTGGAGATCTCCCGGCTGGACTCGGGCGTCGAACGGGCCGACCTGGCCCGGGTGGAGCTCGGCCGGGCCGTGGAGCGGGCCGTGGCGAGCACTCGGCTGAGCGTCTCGGTACGGGTCGACCGGGACGCGGTGGTGCTCACCGACCGGCGCCGCCTGGACCGGATCCTGGCCAACCTGCTGGTCAACGCCGACAAGCACGGGCAGCCGCCGATCGAGGTGAACGTCACGGGCCCGCTGGTGACCGTGCGCGACCACGGACCGGGCTACCCGGCCGAGCTGATCGAGCAGGGCCCGCAGCGCTTCCGCACCGGAGATCCGGGACGCGGCCGCGGCCACGGGCTGGGCCTGACCATCGCGGCGGGGCAGGCGGCGGTGCTGGAGATCGCGCTGGGCTTCTCCAACGCCCCGGACGGGGGCGCCGTGACCACGCTCCAGCTGCCCGTCGGGCGCCTACTGGAAGGAAGTTGAGCGGCGCGGCCGATGTTTCACGTGAAACATCGGCCGCGCCGCCCGGTCAACTCACGTCGGTTCAACTCACGTCGGTTCAACTCACGTCGGTTCAGACGCCGATGTTCTTGCCGTCCTTGCGCCAGACGGAGACGACCGCCGGACGGACGATCTTGCCCGGACCGTCGGGCCACACCGACTGCGGGTTCTCGACGGACGCGCCGTCGATCTCGCCCGGGTGCTGGACGGCGACCAGGACGCGCTTGTCCTGGACCAGCGGGCCACAGGTCTCGGCGCCGCGCGGGACGGTCAGGAACTGCTTCAGCTCGCCGCGGCGCTCACCGGCGGTCGCGACGCCGAACAGGCCGTCGTGGGAGCCGAGCTGGTTGCCGTCCGTGGAGATCCACAGGTTGCCGTGCGGGTCGAAGGTCACGTTGTCCGGGCAGGAGATCGGGCTGACCTTGTCCTTCGGGAAGCCCGCGAAGAAGGTCGCCGGGTCGTTCGGGTCGCCCGCGACCAGGAAGAGGCGCCAGGCGAACCCGTCGCCGGCCGGGTCGTCGAAGTTCTCGGCGAGCTCCAGGATCTGGCCGTGCTTGTTCAGGTTGCGCGGGTTGGCCTCGGTGGCGCCTTCCTTGCCGGGCTTGCCGCGGTCGGTGTTGTTGGTCAGGACGACGTAGACGCGGCCGGTGCGCGGGGAGGGCTCGATGTCCTCGGGGCGGTCCATCTTGGTCGCGCCGACCTTGTCGCCCGCCAGCCGCGTGAAGACGGCCACCTCTTCGGCGCTCATGCCCTCGACGTGCGAGACGTTGCCGGAGGGGGAAGAGGTGAGGAGCTTGATCCACACGCCGGAGCCGTCGTACTGGCCGTCGGAGGGGAGCTTGCCGGTGCCGTCGATCTCGGCGGCCGGGGAGTCACCGGTGAGCTTGGCGACGTAGAGGGTGCCCTCGTCGAGCAGCGTGAGGTTGTGCTCCTTCGCCGCGCGGGAGTCGCCCTTCTTCATCTGCTTCGACGAGACGAACTTGTAGAAGTAGTCGAAGCGCTCGTCGTCGCCCATGTAGACGACCGGGCGGCCGTCCTCGGTGAGGCGGGGCTGGGCGCCCTCGTGCTTGAAGCGGCCGAGCGCGGTGCGCTTGCGCGGGGTGGAGTTCGGGTCGTACGGGTCCAGCTCGACGACCCAGCCGAAGCGGTGCGGCTCGTTGGGCTCCTGCAGGGTGTCGAAGCGCTTGTCGAACCGCTCCCACTTGCGCTCGGTGGCGCCGGCGGTCACGCCGTAGCGCTTCAGGCGGGCGGCCTGCGTGGCGTCGGTGACCTGGCCGGCGTTGGCGAAGTACTGGTTGAAGTTCTCCTCGCCGTGCAGCGTGGTGCCCCACGGGGTGGTGCCGCCGGAGCAGTTGTTCAGCGTGCCGAGCACCTTGGTGCCGGTGGCGTCGACCGAGGTCTTCACCAGGGCGGAGCCGGCGGCCGGACCGGTCAGCTTGAACTCGCTGGTGGCGGTGAGGCGGCGGTTGAGCTGGTGGCGGTTGACCGAGGTCAGCTTGCCGCTGCGGTGGTCCTCCTGGACCACGACGACGCCGAGGCCGTGCGCGGCCCAGGCGATCTCGACCTGCTCGCGGGTGGGGTTGGCCGGGTCGTAGCCCTTGAACATGAGGTTCTCGTCGGTGTACTCGTGGTTGGCGACGAGCAGCTGCTGGCGCTCGTAGTCGCCGCCGAGCGGGAGAAGGCTCAGGAAGTCGTTGTTGTACCCGAACTGACCGGCCTGGGCGGCGGCGGTCTGCTTGTCGGAGTTGAAGGCGGGCGCGCCCTTGACGATCGGGTCGCCCCAGCGGATGACCACGTTCTGCTCGTGGCCCTCGGGGATCGAGACCTGGTCGACGGTGTTCGGCGCCACGGCCTTGAAGCGCAGGCCCCGGGCGCCGTCGGTGTTGCCACCCGCGCCGCCGGTGGTCCGGGCGTCGGCGGCGGGGTCCGCGCTGGCGGAGGAGCCGTTGCCGCTGAGGGTGAGGGCGGTACCGGCGGCCGAGGCCACCGTGACGACGGCGGCCGAGCGGAGCATCGAGCGGCGGGAGTAGGCACGGGCGATGACGTCGCCGACGTACTCGTTGTCGCTGGTGTTCGGCACCTCGTGGAAGCAGGCGTCACCGCAGCGGTAGCGGCAGGTGAGGGCGGAACGGCCGCCCCCGTGAGAGGTGCCGATGAGCGGCAGGAGCTTGCGCACGAGTGTCCTCCGTTGATGCACGGTCCCCGACAACGTGTCGGAACAATCTGCCGGTGACGCTAAGCGCGGGTTGCGCCGAAGCGGCGGCGGACGGATGAACGGCCGGTGAATCCGGCACGTCGGAGCGGCAGTTCGGGTGCGCAACGGGTGTGTTTGGGCAGTGGGCGCCACGAAAGGTGCCCCTGCCGAAGTTCCAGCCAAGGGGCCGATAACCTTACGTGTCCACTCTGGGCAGGGATCTACCGCGCAGCACGGACAAATGACGCACGCACTCATGCGAAAGGCCTGGCCCATGGGTATTCGGAGCTTGTTGCGCAAGGTGTTCGGACGGACCTCTGAACCGGTTCCGGAGACGACCGGCGCCCCTTCGGCGTCCCTTCCGAGCCAGACCGAACGCACTCCACTGGACGCGGCGGCCGAACTGGTCGCGGCCTCCTTCGACAACCCCACCGTCCCTCCTCAGTCCGCTCCCCGGGACCGCGAACCGGGCACCGTCCTCACGGCCCCGGCCCCGGCCCCCACCCCGGACCCCACGGTCCCGGAGGCCCGCCGGTCTCCTGCCGGGGGGGCTTCCACGCTTCCCGCGGCCCCGGCCGCGCCGAAGGCCGACGCCGTCGCACCGCAGCCACACAAGCCGGAGCCCGCCGCTGCCGCCGCCGAGCCCGAGGCGGAGCCGGCCGAGGCGCTCGCGCCCGAGGCGGAGCCGGCCGAGCCCGAGGCCGAAGCAGCCGCCCCCGAGGCGGAACCGGCCGCCGCCGCAACGCCGGAGGCGCAGCCCCTGGCCGCCGAGCCCGAGGCGCTCGCGTCCGAGGCGGAGCCGCTGGCCGTCGCCGCTGACGCCGAAGTTGCCGAGCCGCAGGCCGAACCGGCCGCCGCAGCCGAGCCGGAGGCGAAGGCGGCCGACGAGCCGCTCCCGATCGCCCCCGAGCCGGAGCCGGCCGAACCCGAGGCCGAAGCAGCCACCCCCGAGGCGGAACCGGAAGCCGAGCCGCTCGCGGCTGCCGCCGTCGCGCCGGAGGCGGAGTCCCTGGCCGCCGACGCCGACGCCGACGCGGAGGTCGGCGCGCCCGCGCTCTCCCTCGCCGCCCTCAAGCGGCAAGCGCCCGCGCTCGCAGCCCCGTACAAGGCCGCCGGGCAGGTGCTGCGCGCCAAGGGGAAGGCCGGGGCGCGCGCCACGGTGTACCTCGTCCTCGACCGTTCGGGGTCGATGCGGCCGTTCTACAAGGACGGCAGCGCCCAGTACCTCGCCGATCACGCCCTGGCACTGGCCGCGCACCTCGACGAGAACGCCACCGTGCACACGGTGTTCTTCTCCACCGAGGTGGACGGCACCGCCGACCTGACCCTCGACGCGTACGACGGGGCCTGGGTCGAGGCCCGCCACGCGGAGCTCGGCCGGATGGGCCGCACCAGCTACCACGTCGCCGTGGAGGCCGTCGTGGAGCGCTACCAGAAGGACGGCGGCGAGGGCCCGGCCCTGGTCGTCTTCCAGACCGACGGCGCCCCCGACAACCGCCAGCCCGCCAGGGCCGCCCTGGCCGAGGCGGCCGCCACCGCCCCCGGCATCCACTGGCAGTTCGTGGCCTTCGGCGAGACCGACGCCAAGGCCTTCGACTTCCTGCGCAAGCTGGACGCCGACAACGCCGGCTTCTTCCACGCCGGCCCCGCCCCGACCGAACTGACCCCGGCCGCCCTCCTCAAGGGCCTGCTGGAAAAGTTCTAGACGACGCGAAGGGGCCCGGGATCCGTACGGATCCCGGGCCCCTTCGCGTAAGACGGCTTACTGGTGGGGCTTGACCGACTTCTCGACCGGCTCGGTGGTCTTGGTCTCCACCGGCTTGCGCAGCGCGATGTTCAGCTCGCGCAGGCGGGACTCCTCCAGGACGGTGGGCGCGCCCATCATCAGGTCCTGCGCGTTGCCGTTGAGCGGGAAGGCGATGGTCTCGCGGATGTTCGGCTCGTCGGCCAGCAGCATGACGATGCGGTCGACGCCCGGGGCGATGCCACCGTGCGGCGGGGCGCCGAGGCGGAACGCGCGCAGCATGCCCGCGAATTCGCGCTCGACGGTCTCGGCCTCGTAACCGGCGATCTCGAAGGCCTTCAGCATGACCTCGGGCTCGTGGTTGCGGATAGCACCCGAGGACAGCTCGATGCCGTTGCAGACGATGTCGTACTGCCACGCCAGGATGTCGAGCGGGTCCTTCTCCTCCAGGTCCTTCATGCCGCCCTGCGGCATGGAGAACGGGTTGTGGGAGAAGTCGATCTTGCCGGTCTCCTCGTCCGCCTCGTACATCGGGAAGTCGACGATCCAGCAGAACCGGAAGACGTCCTCCTCGAACTGCCCGGCGCGCTTGGCGGCCTCGACGCGGACGCCCGCCATGATCTTGGAGACCTCGGCGAACTCACCCGCCCCGAAGAACACCGCGTGACCGGCGGCCAGGCCCAGGCGGTCGGTGAGGACCTTGACGTTCTCCTCGGTGAGGAACTTGGCGATCGGGCCGGTCAGCGCGCCGTCCTCGCCCACGCGGACCCAGGCCAGGCCCTTGGCGCCCAGCGAGATCGCGTACTCGCCGAGGCCGTCGAAGAACTTGCGCGGCTGCGCGGCGGTGTCCGGGACGGCCAGGGCGCGCACGTGCTTGCCGGCGAACGCCTTGAACTCCGAGCCCTCGAACACGTCGGTGATGTCGACGAGCTCCAGCTTGGAACGCAGGTCGGGCTTGTCGTTGCCGTACTTCAGCATCGACTCGCGGAACGGGATCCGCGGGAACGGCGAGGTGACGGCACGGCCCTTGCCGAACTCGGTGAAGATCTCCGTCATCAGCCGCTCGATCGGCTGGAAGACGTCCTCCTGCTCGACGAAGGACATCTCGACGTCGAGCTGGTAGAACTCGCCCGGCGAACGGTCGGCGCGGGCGTCCTCGTCGCGGAAGCAGGGCGCGATCTGGAAGTACCGGTCGAAGCCGGAGATCATCAGCAGCTGCTTGAACTGCTGGGGCGCCTGCGGGAGCGCGTAGAACTTGCCCGGGTTCAGACGGGACGGGACCACGAAGTCACGGGCGCCCTCGGGGGAGGTCGCGGTGAGGATCGGGGTCGCCATCTCGTTGAAGCCGAGGGCCACCATCTTGGAGCGGATGGAGGCGATGACCGCCGAGCGCAGCATGATGTTGCGGTGCATGCGCTCGCGGCGCAGGTCGAGGAAGCGGTACTCCAGGCGCCGCTCCTCGTTCACACCGTCGTCGGTGTTGATGGTGAAGGGCAGCGGGGCGGCGGCGCCGAGCACCTCGACCGCGGTGACCTCGACCTCGATGTCGCCGGTGGCGAGCTCCGGGTTCACGTTGTCCGCGCCGCGGGAGACGACCTTGCCGTCGATGCGGACGACGGTCTCCTTGGTGACGCTGCTGAGCGCCTCGTTCGCGGCGGTGCCGGGACGGGCGACGAGCTGCGTGATGCCGTAGTGGTCACGCAGATCGATGAAGAGGATGCCGCCCAGGTCTCGACGATTGTGCAGCCAGCCGCTCAGCCGGACGTCGGAGGCGACGTCGGAGGCACGGAGCTCGCCGCACGTGTGGGACCTGTACCGATGCATCAGTCATCCAGTTCTACGTGATACCAGGGTGGATTCAACCGTCCCAAGGTTACCGTCCGGGGCGGGGGCCCGTGCGGGCGCGGCGACAGGGTGCCCGCACGGGGGTGGTGAACAGGCACGTCAGGCGTATGACCTGTAAAGATGACCGAGTGCGCACAGAGGACGTCCTGGCCGCCATCGCGACCGGTTTGTGGCGATGGGACAACGCCTCCGGGACGGTCACCCTCGACGGTGAGGCCGCCCGGCTGCTCGGGCTGCCCGCCGAACCCGTCGCGCTGCCCGAGGTCGCCGTGCGCTCGCGCTTCCACCCGGTGGACTGGAACGAGATCAACGGCATCGTGAACCTGGCGGTCGCCGAGGGCACCCTCGCCGAGGCCCGGCTGAGGATCATGGACGAGGACGGGCGCGTGCTGCGCACCGTACGGAGCCGCTCGAAGCCGCTGGAGAACCGGACCCCGGACGGCCGCGTCGACTACGAGCTGATCGGCACCATCCAGGAGATAGCCGAGGCCCAGCCCGGCACCACCGCCGTGCACACCCCGATCACCGGCGACTGGCGCCGCTCGCGCGAGGCGTTCCTGCTCGACGCCGGGCGGGCGCTGGCCGAGGCCCGCTCTACGGCCGAGGTCCTGCGGGTGGCGGCCTCGCTGTCCATGCCCGGGTTCATCCCCGACGGGCTGGCCGTCTTCGGCGTGTCCGGCGACCGGCTGTCGATCATCGGGCACCACGGGCACGATCCCGGCGACGAGGGCCCCTTCGCGGACATGCCGCTGCAGACCGACTATCCGGCCGCGGAGGTCGTCCGTACCGGGCGGGCGATCTACCTCCCGAGCCCCGAGGACTACAAACGGCGCTTTCCGGCCACCTGGCCGCTCGCCCAGCGCTTCGGCCGGATCTCCTGGGCGTTCCTGCCGCTGATCGTCGCCGGACGGACCATGGGCGCCTGGATGGCCGCCTTCAAGCACCCGGTGTCCTTCTCCCCCGACGAGCGCTCCGTCCTGACGACGGTGGCCCGGATGCTCGCACAGGCGCTCCAGCGCGCCGGAGTGGCCGAATCCGAGCGGGAACTCACCACCGGACTCCAGCGGTCGATGATGCCCCAGCTGGGCCCCGAGATCCCCGGTATGACGATCGCCGCGCGCTACGTGCCGACCGGCGGCGGGCTCCAGGTCGGCGGCGACTGGTACGACATGATCCCGCTGCCGTCGGGACGGTTCGCGCTGGTCATCGGCGACGTCCAGGGCCACGACGTACGGGCGGCCGGGCTCATGGGCCAGCTGCGGATCGCGGTGCGCGCGTACGCCTCCGAGGGCCACCGGCCCGACGCCGTGCTCTCCCGCGCCTCGCGCTTCCTGGCGGGGCTCTGCTCCGAGCAGGACACGGCCACGGACTCCGAGGACTCCGACTTCCGCAGCCCGCGCTTCGCGACCTGCCTGTACGTGGAGTGCGATCCGCAGACCGGGCTGCTGGAGGTGGCCCGCGCCGGGCACCCCGATCCGGCGATCCGGATGTCGGACGGCACGGTCCTGATGCGCCCCACCGCGGGCGGGCTGCCGCTCGGCATCGTCCCGGACACCGACTACCCCACGACCCGGTTCACCCTGGAACCGGGCGAGACGATGATGCTGTGCACCGACGGGCTCATCGAGACGGGCGGCCACGACCTCGACACGGGCTGGGCGCGGCTGCGGGCGATCCTGGAGTCCCAGACGCCCGGCACCGAGCACGGGGAGCCCGCGCACCTGGAGCCCCGGCACCTCGAAAGACTGGCCGACATGCTGGTCCAGGCGGTGCACGGCCCCTCCTCGCACCACACCACGGGCCCGCTGGCCGACCGGCGCGAGGACGACATCGCCGTGGTGCTGCTCTGCCGCGAGGGCGCGGGCTGCGGCTGCGAGTCCCCGCTGCTGCACCCGTCCCGCCCGGCCCGGCGCACCATGACCACGGTGGCCCAGGCCGAGCCGGAGCGGGTCGCGGGGGTGCGCCAGCAGATCCGGGAGCTGCTGCACGACTGGGCGGACCCCGAGCAGGTGGACGCGGCGGTGCTGATGGTCTCCGAGATGGTGACGAACGTACTGGTCCACACGGACGGGGACGCGCTGCTGATGGCCGAGGCGGTGGGCGAGCTCGGCTCGCGCCGGCTGCGCGTGGAGGTGGCGGACGCCTCGGACGAGCTGCCGCACAAGCGGCATCCGGGAGAGATGGCGTCGAGCGGGCGGGGCGTCCTGCTCCTGGAGATGCTGGCGGACGACTGGGGCGTGGACCCGCGCGGCCAGGGCAAGTCCACCTGGTTCGCCCTGGACGAGCGTTCCAAACCCGAGCCCGACCCGCTGGACTGACCCCCGGGCGGCGGGCCCCCGCCGTGCTTGGATACAGCCGTGCCGACTCCCCTGCTGCCCGAGCCCGTACGGCGACTCGCCGCCTGGTGCGTCGTCGTCCTCCTCGTCACCGCCGTGCTCGCCCTCGTCGTATGGCTCTGCGCCGTCTTCCGGACGGTCGTCACGCCCGTCCTGCTCGCCGTGCTCGGCACGGCCCTGCTCGGGCCGATGCACCGGCGGCTGGTCGGCATGAAGGTCAACCGCTCGCTCGCCGCCGCCCTCACCTGCCTCACCGTGGTGGCGGTGGTCGGCGGGGCCTCGTACGTCGTCGTCCTCGCGCTCATCGAGACGGGCGACCAGATCGTCGACGCCCTGCGGCGGGCCGGTGAGAGCCTCGCGGAGCACTTCGGGGCGCTCGGCACCTCCCTGGAGGACGTCGCCAAGAGCTCCAAGGACCTGCTCGCCAAGTTCGGCGGGACGGCCGCTTCGGGCGTGGTGACGGGGCTCAGCGTGGTCGGGACGATGATCGCCACGGCCCTGCTGGCCATGGTGCTGATCTTCTTCTTCCTCCGCGACTCCGACCGGGCCGTGGGCACGCTGCGCTCGTCCGTGCCGAGCGGCTCGGGCGACCTGATGGAGGCGATGGGGCGGCGCGCCTACGGGGCCGTCGAGGGTTTCATGCGCGGGACCACCTTCGTGGCCCTGGTCGACGCCGTGCTGATCGGCGCGGGTCTGCTGGTCCTGGACGTCCCGGGCGCCGTGGGCCTGGCCGCCCTGGTGTTCGTGACCGCCTACATCCCCTACCTCGGCGCCTTCCTCTCGGGCGCGGTGGCGGTCCTCGTCGCCCTCGCCGACCGGGGCTGGGTGATCGGCCTGTGGGCGCTGGGCCTGGTGCTGGTGGTCCAGATGATCGAGGGGTACGTGCTCCAGCCCATGGTGCAGAGCCGCACGGTGCAGATGCACCCGGCGGTGGTGATGCTGGCCATCACGGCCGGTGCCAGCGTCGCCGGGATCCTCGGCATGCTGCTGGCCGTGCCGCTGACGGCGGCCGTCTTCGGAGTGGTGTCCGAGCTCCGGACCCGGTACGCGACGGGGCCCGGGCCCGGCCCCGTCGAGGGCTGACGACGACGGCGAGGGCTCAGGCCGTGCCGTCCACACGGGCACGGCCCTCCGTCGGTCGGGCGGGCCCGTCAGTCGGGCGGGGCACTCCGTCAGTCGTGCGGGCCCGTCAGCCGTCCGGGCCCGACAGTCGTCCGGCCCGTCAGTCCTCCGACGCCTCGCCCGTGCCGCGGTGGCCGAGGCCGGTGCGGGCGGTGGTGGGGATGCGGCCCAGCCGGCCGGCCTGGAAGTCGTCGAACGCCTGCTGCAGCTCGTGCTTGCTGTTCATCACGAACGGCCCGTAGTGCGCCATCGGCTCCCGGATCGGCTGCCCGCCGAGCAGCACGATCTCCAGGTCCGGGGCGTGGGAGTCCTGGGACTCGTCCGCCCGCAGGGTCAGCGAGCCGCCCTCGCCGAAGACCACGGTCTGCCCGGTGTGGACCGGCCGCCGGTCCTCGCCGACCGAGCCGCGCCCGGCCAGTACGTAGGCCAGGGCGTTGAAGTCCTCGCGCCAGGGGAGGGTGACCTGCGCGCCGGGGGTCACCGTCGCGTGGATCATCGTGATCGGGGTGTGGGTGATGCCGGGCCCCTGGTGGCCGTCCAGCTCACCGGCGATCACGCGGAGCAGGGCGCCGCCGTCGGGGGTGGAGAGCAGCTGGACCTGGCCGCCGCCGATGTCCTGGTAGCGCGGGGGCATCATCTTGTCGGAGGCGGGGAGGTTCACCCACAGCTGGAGTCCGTGGAAGAGCCCGCCGGACAGGACGAGGGACTCCGGCGGGGCCTCGATGTGCAGCAGGCCCGAACCGGCGGTCATCCACTGGGTGTCGCCGCCGTTGATGACTCCGCCGCCGCCGTTGCTGTCCTGGTGGACGAAGGTGCCGTCGATCAGGTAGGTGACGGTCTCGAAGCCGCGGTGGGGGTGCCAGGGGGTGCCCTTGGGCTCGCCCGGCGCGTACTCCACCTCGCCCATCTGGTCCATCATGATGAACGGATCGAGGTACTGGTAGTTGATCCCGGCGAACGCGCGACGTACCGGGAATCCCTCGCCCTCGAAACCACCCGGGGCGGTCGTGACGGCCAGCACCTTGCGGGCGGTCGTCGTCTCCTGGGCGGGCTCCGCGACGCGCGGGAGCGTCAACGGGTTCTCCACAGTCACTGCAGGCATGGTCGGAACCTCCTTCTGGCGTCGAGTTTAGTTGAAACCCGAACTTTCTGCCACCCGCCAGAACAGAGGGAGCCCCGGGGGAATTCCCCCGGGGCTCCCGGCACCGACCACCGGCACCGACCACCGGCCCCCAGGACCGGCTCAGGACTAGTTCTGGCTCAGCTTGATCGAGTTCATCGGGGACAGGTTCAGCTGCCACGTCGTGCCGGGCGGCTGCACGTACGCGTCACAGTTCCAGCCCTGCGAGTCGAAACAGAGCCGGACCTTCCAGCCCTTGGTCTGGTTGTTGACGACGAAGTGCGTCCCCTCCTGGTTGTAGAGGCGGTAGACCCCTTCCCAGTAGATGTTCGACGGCTGGTCGTTGTTCCAGCCCTTGTCCTGCGGGTAGATGCAGGCGGCGCCGCTCGGGCAACCGTGCGGCCACGAGGTGGCATGGGCCGGCGATGCCGCCAGGACCCCCGTACCCAGCGCCATCACCCCCGTGGCCGCCACAGCCGCGAGCTTCGTGCGCATCGACGTACGTGACATCGCAGTCCCCCTGGTCTGGTCAGTAGGAGCGGGGCTTCCCCCCGCAGCACTGATATTCGGGAGTCGCGGACGGCTCCGCGATCCTTTCGGCCAGCGCCGAAAGGTCGCCCCGCTCAGGCGCCGCTGTGCAGGAGGTCCACGCCCAGTGCGGTCGCGGAGTGCAGGACCGCCTTGCCGTCGCGGGCCGTGGTGATCAGGCCGGCCGCCCGCAGGGTGCGGGTGTGCTCCGAGACCGAGGGGAGGCTGATGTCGAGGTCCCGGGCCAGCTCGGAGGTGGTGCGCTGCTCGATCAGCAGCTGGAGCACGGCCGCACGGGTCCGCCCCAGCAGCGCGTCCAGCGCGCCCTCCGCCCGCTCCGGGGACACCAGGGGCAGGGGGGTCAGCGCCGGGTAGAGGAGTACGTAGGCCCCGTCCGGGTGGTCGTCGAGCAGCGGGCGGCCCGTCCAGAACGGCGAAGGCATCAGCACCAGCCCGCGCCCGCCGAGCCGGACCTCGTAGTCCGGGGGCCGGTCCACCTCCAGGACGGTGCCCGACCAGTCGGCCGCCGGGTGCGTGCTGGCCAGGCAGGCCTTGATCCCGTGGGCGGCCAGCAGCCGGGTCCGCCAGGCCACGTCCGCCTGGAAGGACTGCCGGATCCGCGGCCAGTTCGGGGCGATGAGCACCTCGTACGCGGAGCGGATCGCGGAGTCCAGCTGCTCCCAGGCCTCCCGGTCCTGGTCCCACAGCGAGCGCAGCCAGGACGCGGAGCCGGGCGCGCGGAGCGCGGCGCGGGCCAGTGACTCCGGGGTGAGGAGGCGCCCGCGGTCCCGTACGACGGTGAGGGCCTCCTCCAGGCCGCGGGCGTACGGCTCCACGAAGGGGGGGTTGTCGCCGTCCGGGCGGAGCAGGTCGAACAACGGACGCACCCGCCCGGGCAGCTCACGGGCGGCCAGGCTGCGCCAGCGGCCGAAAACCGCCTGCTCGTCCGTGCGCTGCGTGGCCACGAGCGCCAGGGCCAGCTCCACGAGGGGGAGCGGCTCGCTCGCGAAGGTGACGTTGAGGAGGTCCTCGGCCTCGAAGTGCAGTCTCAGCATGTCCGCCCCCGGCTCCGCGGCTCGGTGGCTAGCCGTACATGCGGCGCATGGCGTAGTCCACCATCTGTTCCACGGCCTTCGCGTCGAAGACCATGCGGTGGTCGCCCTCCATGTCGAGGACGAAGCCGTAGCCGGTGGGCAGCAGGTCGATGACCTCGGCGCCGGTGATCACGAAGTACTTGGACTCCTTGCCGGCGTACCGGCGGAGCTCCTTGAGCGTGGTGAACATGGGGATGACCGGCTGCTGCGTGTTGTGCAGCGCGAGGAACCCGGGGGTCTCGCCGCGCGGGCAGTAGACCTTCGAGGAGGCGAAGATCTGCTGGAAGTCCTCGGCGGACAGCGACCCGGTCGTGAAGGCGCGCACCGCGTCCGCGAGGGACGGCGGCGAGGGCTCGGGGTACAGCGGCGGCGCGTAGCCCTGCTGGGGCTGCGCGTATTGCTGCTGCTGCCCTGCGCTCACGTTCTGGTCATAGCCGTACATGCCCCGAAGCCTACCGAGCGGGCGACCCCCCGGTGCGTCGAGTTCCGGTCAGTGGGACTTCAGCCCGTCGACGAAGCCCGCCCATGCGGTGGCCCCCACGACCATGACGGGCCCGGAGCGCCACTTGGTGTCCCGCACGGGAACCAGCCCGACGACCCCGTCCGCGACCTCGACGCAGTCACCCTGATCACCGTTGGTATAGGTACTCGTCCTCCAGACGGCGTTGCTCAAGTCAGTCCCGCTGTGTGCCATTTCGGAGTTCCTCGGCTGTCGATTCGATCAGGTCGAGGGACGCCTCGGACGGCAGTGCGGCGGCCCTGAGCCGATCGTATGCCTTGCGATATCGCTTCACGATTGCTGGATCGTCAATGACTTGCCCGGAGTACGGACCCTCGGTGTACATGATCGGCGGCTCGTCATCGAACTCCATGAGCTTGATCGACTGCGCCATGAACGGGCTCACGGGGGCGTTCCACGGAAGGATCTGTGGAACGACCCGGCGGCGCCGGGCCAGCCCCGCCACGTGGTCCAGCTGTTCCGCCATCTCCCCGGGCGGAAGCAACGGACTGCGCAGCAGCGGCTCGTGCAGGATCACCCAGTACTCCGGCCGCTGAGGATCGTCGAAGAGCCGACCTCGGCGCAGCCGGTTCCGGACCTTGCTGTCCACCATTTCCGGCAGGTCCAGCGGGTGCGTGGTGTTCGCGATTGCGCGGGTGTAGGGCCCTGTGTGCAGCAGTCCGGGGATAAGCGCATTGGCCCACTCCTCGATGGACCGTGCCCGCTTCTCGGCTTCGGCTACCGGCGCGAAGTACTCGGCATGCCCGTCCAGGCGTGCCTTGCGGACGTCCTCACAGCCCCGGGAGAAGAACCCGTCGGTCTTCAGGAACTGGTCCACGTGTCGCGCCAGGTCCTCCGGCATGCGCCGCTGCCCCCGCTCGATCTCACTGAGGTAGCTGATTCCGTAGAAGGACCCCCCAACCACCTGCTGGAGCGTGTACCCCGCCGTCTCCCGCCTCCAGCGCAGCTCCTTGCCGTAAAAGGCCGGCACGCTCGCCGACCCGTCGATGTCCTTACGTGCGGCCACGAACCCCCACTTTCCACACTTCGCGCTGTGGACTCGAAACCCTTCCCACGCTACGCGGACCCACGCCAGCCTGTGAGGAGTTCGTCACAGACAGTCCGCACAGCGAAAGGGCTCCGCCATGAGCGACCACCCCCACGACCGCGAGGCCACCGAGGCCCTGGAGCAGCTCCGCGCCGCCCTCGCCGGACACGGGATCACCCTCCCCTCCCTCGACCTCCACCTCCTCTCTTACGCCGGGCGGTACGACTCCCCACCCCTCATCGCCCTCGGCAACTGCAACCCCGCCACCGCGCAGCGCCTGGCCGCGGCCCTGGCCACCCCATGAGCGACCTCACGATCCGGCTGCTCGCCACCCCCGGCGCGGTCCCGCTGGCCCGCCACGCAGTGCGGGAGCACCTCGGGCGCGACCCCGACGCCGAGCTCTGTGTGAGCGAGCTGCTCACCAACGCCCTCCTCCACCTGGGCGAGGGCACGCCCGTCACCCTGCGGATCACCGGAAGGGCAGCCCGGACCCGGGTCGAGCTCACCGATCTCGATCCGCGGGAACCCGTACAGCGGCAGGCCGGGAACGATGAGGATTCCGGCCGGGGGCTCGCCCTGCTGGCCGCCGTGGCGCTGCGGTGGGGGGTCCACCGGGACGGCGACGGGAAGACCGTGTGGTGCGAGCTGCCGAGAGAGTCGTCACAGTCCCGCCCCTAGGGGTTGCGTCTTATTACCGACGGGTAGCATCATTACGTTACCGATTGGTATGCACGAAGAACCACTCTCACCGAACCGAGCCTTAACGGAGCCGTCGCCATGGGGCACTACAAGTCGAATCTCCGCGACATCGAGTTCAACCTCTTCGAGGTGCTCGGGCGCGACAACGTGTACGGCACCGGCCCGTTCGGTGAGATGGACGGCGAGACCGCCCGGACGATCCTCAGCGAGATCGCCAAGCTCTCCGAGAACGAGCTGGCCGCCTCCTTCGAGGACGCCGACCGCAACCCGCCGGTCTTCGACCCGGCCACCAACACCGCGCCCGTCCCGGCGTCCTTCAAGAAGAGCTACAAGGCCTTCATGGACTCCGAGTACTGGCGCCTGGGCCTGCCCGAGGAGATCGGCGGCACCACCTCGCCCCGCTCCCTGATCTGGGCCTTCGCCGAGACGATCCTGGGCGCGAACCCGGCCGTGTGGATGTACTCCTCCGGCCCGGCGTTCGCCGGCGTCCTCTTCGAAGAGGGCAACGAGGTACAGAAGAAGATCGCCGCGCTCGCGGTCGAGAAGCGCTGGGGCTCCACCATGGTCCTCACCGAGCCGGACGCCGGCTCGGACGTCGGCGCCGGCCGCACCAAGGCCGTCCAGCAGGACGACGGCTCCTGGCACATCGAGGGCGTCAAGCGCTTCATCACCTCGGGCGAGCACGACATGGAGGAGAACATCCTCCACTACGTCCTCGCGCGCCCCGAGGGCCACGGCCCCGGCACGAAGGGGCTCTCCCTCTTCCTGGTCCCGAAGTTCCACTTCGACTGGGAGACCGGCGAGCTGGGCGAGCGCAACGGCGTCTACGCCACGAACGTCGAGCACAAGATGGGCCTCAAGGCCTCCAACACGTGCGAGATGACCTTCGGCGACCAGCACCCCGCCAAGGGCTGGCTGATCGGTGACAAGCACGACGGCATCCGCCAGATGTTCATGATCATCGAGTTCGCCCGCATGATGGTCGGCACGAAGGCCATCGCGACGCTCTCCACCGGCTACCTCAACGCGCTGGAGTACGCCAAGGAGCGCGTGCAGGGCCCGGACCTCGCGAACTTCATGGACAAGACGGCCCCCAAGGTCACCATCACGCACCACCCCGACGTGCGCCGCTCGCTGATGACGCAGAAGGCGTACGCCGAGGGCATGCGCGCCCTGGTCCTGTACACCGCGTCCATCCAGGACGAGATCCAGTTCAAGCAGGCCGCGGGTGAGGACACCAGCTCGCTGGTCGGCCTGAACGACCTGCTCCTGCCGATCGTGAAGGGCTACGGCTCGGAGAAGTCCTACGAGCAGCTCGCCCAGTCCCTGCAGACCTTCGGCGGTTCCGGTTACCTGCAGGAATACCCGATCGAGCAGTACATCCGCGACGCCAAGATCGACACCCTCTACGAGGGCACCACGGCCATCCAGGGCCAGGACTTCTTCTTCCGGAAGATCGTCCGCGACCAGGGTGCTTCCCTGAACGTCCTCTCCGAGACGATCAAGAAGTTCCTGGCCGAGGCCGTCGGCGGCGAGGACCTCGCCCCGGCCCGCGACGCGCTCGCCAAGGCCGCCGTGGACCTCGAGGCCATCGTCGGCCAGATGATCGTCGACCTCACCGCCACCGGCGAGGACGTCAAGAACATCTACAAGGTCGGCCAGAACACCACCCGCCTGCTGATGGCCTCCGGTGACCTGGTCGTCGGCTACCTGCTCCTCAAGGGCGCCGCCGTGGCCGCCGAGAAGCTGCCGACCGCCTCCGCCAAGGACGCGCCGTTCTACACCGGCAAGATCGCGGCCGCGAAGTTCTTCGCCGCCGAGGTCCTGCCCGGCGTCGCGGTCGCCCGCGCGCTCGCCGAGAGCGTCGACAACACCCTGATGGAGCTCGACGAGGCCGCCTTCTAGGAGGCCCCGTCCCCCCATCTCACAGCTGTACGCGGTGTACGTACGCGCCGACGGCCGGGCCCTCTCTCGCACAGGGGCCCGGCCGTCGCCGTGCCCGCTCCCGGCCGTCGGCGCGCCCGCTCCCTCCGTCGGCGCGCCCGCCGCCCGACGGCCCCCGTACCGCCTGTGGTCTGCGGGTTTCCCGGGTTGTCGGTGCTTCGTGGGACGCTCGTGGTTATGAGTCCACAGGAGCAGCAGCGCGGCAGCAGGGGGTACTCCGTCCCGACCGGGCGCCCCTACGCCCTCAAGGAGCTGCAGTCCGCCGTGGGCAGCCTCGGAGACCACCTCAAGGAGCTCTACGAGGGCGCCCACCCCACCGAGTACGAATCGGTCGCCGACGCCCTCTACACCGCCTTCCAGACCGCCGCCGGGCTCGCGCCCGCCAAGAGCTACACCGGCTGTCCTGAGCACCCGAACGGCGCGCTGGACCCCGAGGCCCCCGACGGCTGGGGACGCTGCCTGATCTGCAACGACCGCCGCCGCCTCGGCCTGCGCGCGCAGGGCGCCCGGGCGGCCTCCGCCGCCCCGCCCGCCGGGGAGCAGCGCCGGCTGGGCTACCCCGTGCCCGAGCCCCCGTACACGCTCCAGGCGCTCCACGAGCGGCTGCGCGCGGTCGAGGAACGGCGCTTCCACCTGAGCCTGTCCTCGCCCCCCGACGAGTTCGTCGCGATGGCCGACGACCTCCACCGCGCCTTCATCGTGGCCCGGGAGCTGTCCCGGCCGCGCAACGCCTCCGGCTGCTCCGAGCACCCGGGCGCACCGATCGACCCCGACGCGCCCCCGGGCGAGGCCTGTATCTTCTGCGCCGGACGCAAAAGACGCGCACAGCGCTCCGCGCAGACCCCGGAGATGCTCCCGCGCATCCGCCGGGGCGAGCGCAGACAGCTGCAGCGCCGCTTCGAGCGTCCGCCGGGCTGACAAGGATCCGGGGCCCGGGCCACACCCCCCGCGACCCCGTCCTTCGACTATCCGCCGCAGTCCGGCCATGGCGAACACGACCGTCGTTAAGGTGAACAACATGAGCTCTCCCGCCGCCCGCTTCGACCGCGGCCACACCGACGATCTGATGACCTTTCTGACGGCGAGTCCGTCGCAGTACCACGCCGTGGCCAACGCGGCCGAGCGGCTGGAGAAGGCCGGATTCAGGCAGTTGGCGGAAACGGACGCGTGGGACGCGAGCACGGGCGGCAAGTTCGTGATCCGCGGCGGCGCGATCATCGCCTGGTACGTGCCCGAAGGCGCCTCCGCGCACACCCCGTTCCGGATCATCGGCGCGCACACGGACTCCCCCAACCTCCGGGTGAAGCCGCTGCCCGACACCGGCTCCCAGGGCTGGCGGCAGATCGCCGTCGAGATCTACGGCGGCACCCTGCTCAACACCTGGCTCGACCGCGACCTGGGCCTGGCCGGGCGGCTGACCCTGCACGACGGCTCCGAACGGCTCGTCAACGTCGACCGCGCGCTGATGCGCGTACCCCAACTCGCCGTCCACCTGGACCGGTCGGTGAACACCGACGGGCTGAAGCTGGACAAGCAGCGGCACATGCAGCCGATCTGGGGTCTGGGCGAGGTCCAGGAGGGCGACCTGATCTCCTTCCTGGAGGAGGAAGAGGGCCTGCCCCAGGGCTCGGTGGCCGGCTGGGACCTGATGGTCCACTCCATCGAGCCGCCCGCGTACCTGGGCCGCGACCGCGAACTGCTGGCCGGGCCGCGCATGGACAACCTGCTGTCGGTCCACGCGGGCGTGGCCGCACTGGCCGCCGTCGCGACCGCCGGCAAGGTCGACCACATCCCCGTCCTGGCCGCCTTCGACCACGAGGAGAACGGCTCCCAGTCGGACACCGGCGCGGACGGGCCGCTGCTGGGCAACGTGCTGGAACGTTCAGTCTTCTCCCGCGGGGGCTCCTACGAGGACCGCGCGCGCTCCTTCGCCGGCACCATCTGCCTCTCCTCGGACACCGGCCACGCCGTGCACCCCAACTACGCGGAGCGGCACGACCCCTCGCACCACCCGCGCGCCAACGGCGGCCCGATCCTGAAGGTCAACGTCAACCAGCGCTACGCGACGGACGGCAGCGGGCGCGCGGTGTTCGTCAGCGCCTGCGAGCGGGCCGGCGTGCCGTGGCAGACCTTCGTCTCCAACAACTCGATGCCGTGCGGCACCACGATCGGCCCGATCACCGCCGCCCGCCACGGCATCCAGACGGTCGACATCGGCGTGGCCATCCTCTCGATGCACAGCGCCCGCGAACTGTGCGGCGCGGACGACCCGTACCTCCTGGCCAACACGATGGTGGCGTTCCTGGAGAGCTGAGCGCGCGCGTGCCCGCCGGGTGTTCCCGGCGGGCACGCGCGCGTCCGTGCGTCCGTCACGCGTCCAACGCGCGTCCGTTACGCGTCCATCCCGGCCAGGACCAGGGGGAGGCGGGACGCGCCGTCGGCGGTGATGCGCAGCGGCACTCCCCAGTCCTGCTGGTGGACGTGGCAGGCCGGGTACTCGTTGGCCGGGTCGTCGTCACAGGAGGCGGCCATCGCCGAGACGTGCAGGACGCCCTCGGTGAGCTCCGGGTTCAGTTCGAGTTCCCGGAACAGGTCCGTGCCCGCGCCCTCCCCCGCCACCAGCAGCCCGGGCGGGGTGGAGGAGACCAGCAGGCGGGTGGAGGGCCCGTAGCGGGTGTCCAGCTTCTGCCCGGCCGGGGCCTGGAAGACCACGTCGAGGCGGAGCGTGCCGGGGGCCACCTCGGTCGCGGCCCGCTGCGTACGGTGGGCGACCGCGTCCACCCGTACGGCCTCCTCGGGAAGCCGCAGCCGGGTCAGCCGGTGCCGGGCGGACTCCACGACCACGATGTCCTCGCCGACGAGCACGGCGTCGCTGGGCTCGCGCAGATCGGTGGCCAGCGTGGTGACCTGCCCGGTCGCGGGGTCGTAGCGGCGCAGGGCGTGGTTGTACGTGTCGCACACCGCGACCGAGCCGTCGGGCAGCACGGTGACGCCGAGCGGGTGCTGGAGCAGTGCCTGGGCGGCGTCGCCGTCCCGGTGCCCGAAGTCGAAGAGCCCGGAGCCGACGGCGGTGGTGATGGCGTAGCCGGCGTCGGTGGCGTGGACGTACCTGATCGAGCTGGTCTCGGAGTCGGCGATCCACAGCCGGTCCTCCGTGGCCGCGAGCCCGGACGGCTGGGCGAACCAGGCCTCGGCGGCCGGCCCGTCGTGCAGCCCCTCGTTGGTGGTGCCCGCTGCCAGGGCGACGGTGCCGCTCTCCGGGTCCCAGGTCCACAGCTGGTGGACACCGGCCATGGCGATCCACACCCGGCCCTGCCACCAGGCCACGTCCCACGGCGAGGACAGGTCCACCTCCAGGGCCGGGCCGGAGGTCGGGGACCCCTGCCACCACTGGCGGCCGGTCCCGGCGACGGTCTCCACGGCCCCGGTCCGGGGGTCGAAGCGGCGCAGCGCGTGGTTCACGGTGTCGGCGACGACCACGGACCCGTCGGGCAGCAGCGCCAGCCCCTGCGGCTCGCTGAAGCTCCCGGCGCCGAACCCGCGCTCCCCGCTCCCGATCCGCCGTACGACGACCTCCCCGTCGGGGGACAGCTCCACCAGCTGGTGCCGGGTCGTGTCGGAGACGAGGAGGTTCCCGGACGGCAGCACGAGCGCCTTCCCGGGGAACCGGAGATCCCCCGCCACCGGCTCGGGAGCCACGTACGGCCCGTCCCCGCGCCGCAGCGTCCCCTTGGCCTCGTGCTCGGCCTCCAGCTCCTCCACGAGCCGCGCGATGGCGTGCGCGTGCCCCTCCCCGGCGTGCTGCGCGACGACGTACCCCTCGGGGTCGATCACGACGAGCGTCGGCCAGGCGCGGACGGCGTACTGCTTCCAGGTCGCGAGCTCGGGGTCGTCGAGCACGGGGTGGTGCACCCCGTACCGCTCGACGGCGTCGACGACGGCGGAGTGATCGGCCTCGTGCACGAACTTCGGCGAGTGCACGCCGACGATCACGACGGTGTCGCGGTGCTTCTCCTCCAGCTCGCGCAACTCGTCGAGCACGTGCAGGCAGTTCACACAGCAAAAGGTCCAAAAATCGAGGACGACGATCCGTCCTCGCAGGTCGGCGAGGGTGTACGGCTTCCCACCGGTGTTGAGCCAGCCACCTTTGCCGATCAGCTCGGGGGCACGGACACGGGCACGGCGGGACGCGGGCGCGGGGGTGTGCGCCGGGGCGGCATCGTTCATGCTTCAAGCTTGCCATCCGCGTATGAACACCGGATCACGCACGTACGGCAGACCCCGGGACGAGCTCCACCCGCCGGGGTGACGACGCCACCGGGGGCCCCGTGGGACGCTGGGCTCACGCAGCGAAGGAGGCGTCCGGCATGACCACCGCGCACGACTACAGCCAGGGCATCGACCCCGAGCACGCGCTGAAGTACGCGATCCAGCGCTGGCATGGCGACCGCTCCGAGATCGTCGAAGGGATCCTCACGCACGTGACACCCAGCTGGGCGCACGAGCGAGCCGCGAAGCTCGTTCGTCGCCAGATCGAAGCCCGAGTGGACGAGCTCGGCTGCGTCGAAGGGTCCGGGAATCTCGACCTGCCCGGTTCAGCGAATTGGTACGTGCCGGACATCGCGGTGGTCCCCGATGAGCTCGCGGACGGCGGCGGGGCCCTGGTCCCCGACCAGACCCTGCTCGTGGTCGAGATCACCTCCGAGTCCAACGCCGACACCGACCGGGTCGTGAAGCGCAAGCGGTACGCCGAATACGGGGCACCGCTCTACCTCCTCGTCGACCGGATGGACAAGACCGCCACCCTCTTCTCCGAGCCCGGGCGGCTCGGGTACGGCAAGGTCGACGGGCCGCACCCCTTCGGGACCCCGGTCCGGCTGCCGGAGCCGTTCGGGATCGTGCTCGACACCAGCGGGCTCTGAGCGCGGAGGGGGTCAGGCTCCGAAGCTGTGGAGGGAGTGGACCAGGGTCGTGACGAAGTGGTCCTGGACCTCGGTGGGGAGGAGGTCCAGGGAGAGGTACGGGTTGAGGTCCTCCAGTTCGACCAGGAGGAGGTCGCCGGAGGGGGCGCGGCAGGCGTCCACGCGCTGGATGCCGTGCGTGAGGGTGTTCCAGGTGATGAAGGTCCGGGCGAAGGACAGGTCGGCCGGGGTCGGAGCGTAGGGGACCAGGTCCCAGCGGCGGTCCGGGTCGGGGGCGTGGAGGGCGTACTGGAAGGCGTCGTCCACGAAGTAGAAGGACACCTCGTACGCGAAGTCGATCCGGGGCTGGATCAGGAACTCCCCCGGTGCGCAGTCCGGGTGCGGGGTGAAGGTGAGGCCTATCGAGTCCGCGCCCTGTTTCGGCTTCACCGCGTAGGTGGGTGAGGGCGGGAGGAGGGACAGGTCCGCCGGGTCGTCGATCGTCGGGATGACCGGGTGGCCGGCGGCGGTCAGGTCGAGGAGGTACTGCTTGCCCGCCATGTCGCCGCGGCCGGTGAGCGGGTTGTAGACCCGGGTGCCCGCGGCCAGCGCCGCCGCGCGGAAGGAGTCGTAGGCCTGCTGGTAGTGCAGGACCGGGCCGCTGTTGCGGACGAGGACCGTGTCGAAGGCCGGGAGGAGGGCCTCGGCGTCCAGCGGGTGGCACAGGGCCAGGTCGAAGTGCTCGCGCAGGCGCGAGGTGAGGAGGATGTCCTCGTCGCAGTAGCGGCGGCCGCGGGCCGGGTACGCCAGGTCGGTCACGTAGAGGATCGGCATGACGGGAACCTATCGCGGGCAGCGATGACGGCATGAAATACCTGGTTCGCGACAAACTGCTGGCCATCGGGGACGACTACTGGATCGAGGACGAGAACGGGCGCCCCGCCTTCCTCGTCGACGGGAAGGCGCTGCGCTTCCGGGACACCCTGGAGCTCAAGGATCCCGACGGGCGGATCCTGATCACGCTGCGGGCCAAGATGTTCAGCCTGCGCGACGCGATGACGCTGGAGCGGGACGACCAGCGGCTCGCGGTGATCCGCAGGAAGCGGTTCTCCCTGCTGCGCAACCACTTCCTCGTGACCCTGAACGAGGGCACCGAGCTCGACATCAGCGGCCGGATCCTGGACCGGGAGTTCAAGGTCGAGTACGACGGGGAGCTCCTCGCGCTGATCTCCCGCCAGTGGTACCGGGTCCGCGAGACGTACGCCGTCGACGTGATCCGCGAGGACGCGGACGCCTCGCTGCTGATCGCCGTCGCCGTGTGCGTGATCCGGATGGCGGAGAAGGAGCGGGAGGGGGACCGGGAGGACGAGGACTAGGGCGGGGAGTGGGGCGGGGAGTGGGGCGGGGAGTGGGGCGGGGAGTGGGGCGGGGAGTGGGGCGGGGAGTGGGGCGGGGAGTGCCTGGTCAGTCGCAGTCGCCGCGGCCGCACTCCTTGACCGGGCCGGCGCCGGGCATGCGGGCGAGGGCCTCGCGCAGGGCGGCCCGGCCGGCGGGGTCGAGGTCCTCGTCGTACGTGACCCTCAGCCGGGTGCCCGAGTCGAGGCCGCTCTCGCTGATGCCCGTCACCCCGTACTGCCAGAGGTCCGCCTCCGGGTCGGCGCCGGCCGTGCCGTACAGGTCGCCCGATATCTCCACGGAGTAGCTGTGCGAGGGCTTCAGCCAGACGTCGTACGCCAGCGGGGCCCCCGCCGTCACCAGGGTGGCGGCGGCGGCCACCGTGAGCCCGGCGTACACCCGGGCGAGGACCGGGCGGCGGCGCGGGTCCGCGGAGCGGGCCAGCAGGAGGATCACGCCGGAGGGGATCATCACGAACATGCCGATGCAGACCAGGAGGACACCGGCGACCGTCACCCCCGCACCCACGACGAGGCACCGGGAGCGGAACGCCTGCCGGTCCCGGACGAAGAGCGTCCAGGCGACGGCGAGGAACGGGAGGAGGAGGGGAATGCCGAGCGGGAACTGCGTCCCCCAGGCCGCGGCGGCGGCGGCGAGGAGCGCGGCCACCCCTGCCATCGACCGCTGGAGCCAGTGGATCCGCTCCGGAGCCGACTCCAGCTCCGACTCCAGCTCCGGCTCCGGCTCCGGCTCCGGGGTGGCCTGCGCCACCTGTTCCGCTACCGGTTCCGTCTGCGGTTCCGCTACCGGTTCCGTTACCGGACCCGCCTGCGCCCCCGTCTCCCCGTCCGCCATGCCCCGTACTCACCCTCTGTCCAGTGCCGACCTCGCACCAGTAGACCCCACCGCCTCAGCGGCCCAGACGGCGGTCCTTCAGGGCGGGGAACTGCTCGCGCGTCTCGGCGACCTTCTTCGGGTCGAGCTCCACCGTCAGGACGGACTCCCCCGGGCCCGCTTCCGCCAGGACCTCGCCCCAGGGGTCGACGACCAGGCTGTGGCCGGCCTGCTCGACGCCTCCGTTGGTGCCCGACGACCCGCAGGCGAGGACGTACGCCTGGTCCTCGACGGCGCGGGCCCGGTTCAGCAGCGTCCAGTGGCCCCGGCGGCGGGCCGGCCAGCCCGCGGACACGACCAGCGTCGTCGCCCCGGCGTCGACCAGTCCGCGGAACAGCTCCGGGAAGCGCAGGTCGTAGCAGGTGGCCAGGCCGAGGGTCTGCTCCGGCAGGGCGACGGTGGTCAGGGACTCCCCGGCGGACATCAGGACGGCCTCGCCCTGGTCGAAGCCGAAGCGGTGGATCTTGCGGTAGGTGGCGGCGAGCTCGCCCGCCGGGGAGAGGACGAGGGCGGTGTTGTAGAGCGAGCCGTCGCCCGCGCGCTCCACGAAGGAGCCGGCGTGCAGCCAGACCCCGGCGTCACGGGCCGCCGCGGACATGGCCTGGTAGGTCGGGCCGTCCAGCGGCTCCGCCTCCGTCTCGAACTGCTCGTAGGCGAAGGCGCCGACGGTCCACAGTTCGGGCAGGACGACGAGGTCCGAGGAGGCCTGTTCGCGTACGAGGTCGGCGACCCGGGAGCGGCGGGAACCCACCGACTCCCCCTCATTCACTGCGATTTGGATCAGGGAAGCGCGCACAGTACCACCGTCCTGGCTCTCAAGCCGTCAACTCGGGCCTACGATCGTCACACGAAAGCACTGCCGGGGTGCTCACCGGCAGCGTAGTTTTGAAGCCATTGCACAAGCTTCCAGAACGCGCCAACGCGCCAATGAACAGCACGCGAGGGGTCCCGTTGACCGTCCATCCGCACCCGAGTCTTCAGCCCTATGCCGACGCGTGGACCCACTCCATCGAGGCGATATCCGAGCTGGTCCTCCCGCTGACGGAGGGCGAGTGGAGCCGGGCGACGCCCTGCCCCAACTGGTCCGTGCGTGATGTCGTGTCACACATCATCGGGATTGAATGCGAGCAGCTCGGCGACCCGCGGCCGATACACACCCTGCCGAGGGATCTGCGGCACGTGGTCGACGAGTTCACCCGGTACATGGAAGTACAGGTCGACGTACGGCGTCACCACACCGCTCCCGAGATGACCTCGGAGCTGGAGTACACGATCATCCGCCGCTCGCGGCAGCTGCGGAACGAGAAGCGGGATCCGGACACCGTGATCCGCGGGCCGCTGGGCGAACCCGCGACCCTGGAGCACTCGCTGCGGCTGCGAGCCTTCGACGTGTGGATCCACGAGCAGGACCTGCGGGCGGCGCTGGGCGCGCCGGGGAACTGGGACTCCCCCGGCGCCCACGTGGCCCGGGACGTGCTGCTCGCCGGGCTGCCGAAGGTGGTCGCGAAGAAGGCGGGCGCGCCCGCGAACTCGGCCGTCGTCATCGACGTGCACGGGGCGCTGGAGTTCATGCGGACCGTACGGGTGGACGCGGAGGGCCGCGGCACGATCGACAAGGCCCCCTCGCTGGGCCCCGCGGTGGCGCTGACGCTGGACTGGGAGACGTACGTACGGCTCGCGACCGGGCGGGTGCGGGCGCACACCGTCGCCGACCGGGTCAAGGTGGAGGGGGACCCGGCGCTGGCGGAGGCCATCCTGGCCCAGTTCTCCGTGACTCCGTAGCGCCGGCCGTGCCCGCCGCCGCGCGCATCGTCAACGACCCCCGCACGCAGTGCGCACGTGGCCGTCCGGGGCGCTCATAGGCTCGCAGCACGCGTTTGGCCGGAACCCGACTCCTCGGAGCGGACGGACGGGAGCGAGCGGGCGGACGGGCGCACGGGCGGGAGAGGACGGGGGTCTGTCCCGCCCGGGCCCGTCGCCCGCGGTACGGGGGCCCGCTCGCGTTCGCGGGCCAGGGCCCGGCCGCGCAGGCGCAGGATCTGGCTGATGCCCACGAGCTCCAGGACGAAGACCGAGGAGAACGCGACGCGGTAGTCGTCGCCCGTGGCGTCGAGCAGCAGGCCCACCACCAGCAGGGTCGTCATCGAAGCGATGAAACCGCCCATGTTGGTGATTCCGGAGGCCGTGCCCTGACGCTCCGCCGGGTTGGCGGGACGGGCGAAGTCGAAGCCGATCATCGACGCCGGACCGCAGGTGCCCAGCACCAGGCAGAGGCCGACCAGCAGCCACATCGGCGCGTGGTCCCCGGGGTAGGCCAGGACCGAGCCCCACAGCAGCGCGGTGAGGGCGACCGTGCCCAGGGCGAGCGGGATCCGCGCGGACTGCCGCCGTCCGACGACCTGTCCGTAGACCAGGCCGAGCGCCATGTTCGAGGCGACCACCAGCGTCAGCAGCCCGCCCGCGGTGGTCCGCGAGAGCCCCTGCGCCTCGACGAGGAACGGCATGCCCCACAGCAGCAGGAACACCATCGCCGGGAACTGCGTCGTGAAGTGCACCCACAGGCCGAGCTTGGTGCCGGGCTCCTTCCAGGAGTCGGAGATCTGGCGCCGTACGAACTCCCCCGCGCCGGGACCCCCCGACGCGGGCCCCGCCGAGGGCGCGGGCCCGTACCCCTCGGGGTGGTCGCGCAGGAACAGCACGAGCGGGACCAGGACGACCAGCCCCGCCGCCGCGCTGCCCGCGAACGCCGGTGTCCAGCCGACCCCGTGCAGGACCGGCGCCAGCACCAGCGTGGAGACCAGGTTGCCCGCCATCCCGACCAGGCCGGCCAGCTGCGCCATCAGCGGGCCCCGCCGGGCCGGGAACCAGCGCGTGCCGAGCCGCAGCACGGAGATGAAGGTCATGGCGTCGCCGCAGCCGAGCAGGGCGCGGGCGGCCAGGGCCGTCCCGTAGGAGGGGGAGAGCGCGAAGCCGATCTGGCCGGCGGTGAAGAGCACGGCGCCGAGCGTCAGCACCTTCTTGGTGCCGAGGCGGTCCACCATCAGGCCGACGGGTATCTGCATGCCCGCGTAGACCAGCAGCTGGAGGAGGGAGAAGGTGGACAGCGCGGAGGCGTTCACGTGGAAGCGGTCGGCGGCCTCCAGTCCGGCGACGCCGAGGCTGGTGCGGAAGATGACCGCCACGAAGTAGACGGCGACGCCGATCGACCAGACGAGCACCGCCTTCCGGCCGCCCGGGGGGTCCTTCACCACATGGGTCACGGAGGGGGCGGGCGCGTCGCTCATCGGGCGGACCCCCGGACCAGTTCCCCGACCCGGCCCACGTGCGCCCGTACCGCCGCGGCGGCCGTGTCGGCGTCGCCCGCGCGCAGTGCGTCGAGGATCTCCGTGTGCTCGGCCAGCGTCCGCTCCACCCGCTCGGGGTGCGCGTGCAGCAGGGCCACGCCCATCCGCAACTGGCGGTCGCGCAGCTGGTCGTAGAGGCGGCACAGGATCTGGTTGCCGGCGCTGCGCACGATCTCCGCGTGGAAGGCCCGGTCGGCGGCCATCATCGCCCCGAGCTCGCCCGCGGCGCCGAGCCGGCGCTGCTCCTCGACCAGTTCCGCGAGCCGTTCCAGCAGTCCGGCCGGGGCGGGCACGGCCCTGCGTACGGTGAACTCCTCCACCAGCAGCCGGGTTTCGATCACGTCGGCGATCTCCTGGGCGGAGACCGCGAGGACGAGCGCGCCCTTCTTCGGGTACAGCTTCAGCAGGCCTTCGGTCTCCAGCCGCAGCAGCGCTTCTCGGACCGGCGTGCGGGAGACCCCGACGGCCTCGGCGAGCTCGCCCTCCGTCAGCAGGATCCCGCCCTCGTAGCGGCGGTCGAGCACGCCCTGCTTGACGTGTTGGTAGACGCGTTCGGCGGCGGTCACGGTGGTACTGGCGGATGGCATGCGCACAGCATAGATACAACAGAGGTGCAAGCCGGGAGCCCGTCCACGATGTGGACCTTGATTCCCGAGGCGGCTCCGGTCACCGCACTAGCCCGAAGCCGACACGGCCACGTCCAGGACGCACTCGTCGTACGGGGCCTCGTCCGGATACGGCGGGCGGACCTGCGCGAAGCGGATCCGGGCCCGGCCGCCGGCCAGCCCCCGCACGCGGTACACCCGCTCGACGGTCGCCCCGGGCAGCGGCGGCCGCGCGGCCCCGGCGTCCGGCGGCGGGCCCTCGGACACCGAGACGGCGTCCGCGTCGCCCGTCACCCGCCAGGTCCAGACGTACCCGCGCGCGCCGCGCCCGGTGAGCCGCAGCTCGTACTGCTCACCCGGCGCGAGCACCACCTCGCGCACCTCCACGCGGACTCCTCTCCGGCCATGGCGGCGGCGACGGCAACGGCGACTGCGACGACCTAGGCCGGGCCGATCACCGCCCCCTCGTGCCAGCCCGCACCGTCGCGCCAGTAGTGCTGGAGCAGGCGGTCGGCGCGCAGGACGATCACCTCCAGGTTGAACCCGAAGCTGCCCTGCAGCATCCCGGTGACGGCGAGCACGTCGTGGCCGAAGACCGCGGAGCGCTGCCAGGCTGCGCCGCCCGCGTTGTCGCGCCACCAGTGCTCCACGCGGCCGTCCGCGCCCGTCACGCACAGCTCGTAGTTCCCGGCGGTGTCCTCGTCGGCCGCCCCGTACTGCGCCTCGATCAGGCAGGGGGCCGAGGTGATACCGCTGCCGAAGATCTCGCCGGGGCGCCACACGAACCCGTTCGGGTCGTCGCGCCACCACAGCTGCATGCGGCCGTCGGTACGGGTCGCGACCAGGTCGAGGTGGCGGGAGCGGGTCTGGACCAGCGCCGGGCCGTAGTGGGCGATGCCGGAGGCGAAGCGGCCGCCGTCGTTCCAGGTCCAGGGGGCGCCGTTGATCCGCCACCAGTGGTTCAGGCGGCCGTCGGCGGTGCGGACGACCACCTCGAAATTGCCCGGCGCCCCGTAGTCGCTCTGGATGAAGGCCGGGGTCGTTCCGACCTCCGCGTCGCCGGGACCGAAGACGCCGCCGTCGCGCCAGGCTCCGGCGAAGTGCTCGTAGTACCAGTGGCGCAGCCGGCCGCCGGTGGTCACGTGCAGGGACTCCATGTTCCGGTTGTACGTGGTCCCCGTGAAGGCGGGCTGGCCGGAGGCGTCGGAGGCGAAGCTCCGGGCGCGGACCCACGCGAAGGGGGCTTCGCCCTCGCGCCACCAGTGCTGGAGGGAGCCGCCGGCGCCGATCGCCGCCATCTCGAAATTGCGGTGGGCGCGGCCGTTCCCGCTCTCGTAGACGTTTCCGGTGTGCAGGCGGCGCTTGCTCCACGGGTCGATGTTGGTGCCCACCAGCCCGCACTTGGCCCAGTGGTCGATCCGCACCTCGCCGTACGCGATCCGGCCGTGGCCGCCCACGTGGTAGCCCGTCCCCCAGGAGTTCTTGAACAGCCAGCAGCCGGCCGCGTCGTCGTAGCCGGTGATCAGGACGCAGTGACCGCCCGCGAGCCGGTCGCTGGTGCGGTGGTAGACGCCGGAACCGAGACCGAAGAAGTCGTCGTACACGTCGAAGCAGGCGGTCAGCGGCCCGACCGTGTCCAGCCACACCTTCTGCTGCTCCACGTCGCCGAGCCGGACGTGCTCGGGGATGCGGACGGTGCGGCCGGAACGGTCCCAGCTCGGGGTGTACTCCGCCCGCCAGGCCTCCCGGCGGTCGGCGGGGGTGCCGGGCGGCGGCGGCGAGTAGGGCCAGCAACCCGGGTCGGCGAGACCGCCGTTGGTCCGGATCCAGTCCAGCGCCGACTCGGGACTGCCCGTCTGCCCGCAGGGGGCCTTCAGCCCGTCGTGCACGTCACCCTCGGACCGCTCGGCCCATACGTGGTGCTCGATGCGGGCCATCGACTCCACCAGGCCGGCCGCCCCGAACGCCCAGCAGGAGCTGCACGGGTTCTGGTCCTTCACCTTGGTGATCCAGGGCCAGCCCCAGCGGCTGCGCCAGTCCACGGCCACCGGCCGGGCCGCCGCCGGGCCCCCGGTGCCCCGCAGCAGCCCGTGCGCCGCCCTGCGCCGGGTGAGGTGCGGATTGCCGCTCGCCGGGCCGATCAGCTGCCGCAGGTCCACGGCCGGCGCGGCCGCCGCGGTCGTGAGGGCGGCCCCCGGCGCCAGGCCCAGCGCGGGCCTGGGCACGGGGTCGTCGTCGGCGAGGTGTTCGCTCACGGACCAGCGCGCGCCCCTGGCCACGAGGTGCGCGCGCAGCTCGCCCGCCGACTGGACGTGCTGCTCCGACTGCTCCGGCATTCCGGCCCCCCAATGCAACCGTACGGATCCGAGCCCCGGGAGCGTCCACCTGGCCGGAGGGCGCGTCAAGGGGGTCCGTACGGTCGCGCGGCGGCACGCCGGTCGCACGCCGGGGTGCGGGCCGCTTACTCGATGGGGAGGCCGGGGGCCGGGAGCGCGGGGGCCGGGACGGGCAGCTCCGGGACCGGGAGCGCCGGGACCGGAAGCTCCGGGACCGGGAGGGTGGGCAGACCGGGCAGGCCGAGTCCGGTGAGCAGGGCGACCAGGGCGGCGACCAGGTCGGCCACCACCTCCTTGGCCTTGTTCAGGGCGTCGGCGGAGCACCCGCAGGCACCGGCGGCCTTGGTGAGGGCGTCCACGGAGGCCTTGAGCTTGTCGATGGCTCCGGTGACCGGGTCCAGCGGTCCGTCGGCGGCCTTGCGGGCGGCCACGGGGAGCGGGACGGGCAGCTTCGGGGTGTCGACCGGGAGCTTCGGCACCGGCAGGTTGGGCGTCTCCACCGGCAGCTTCGGCGCGTCCACCGGGAGCTTCGGCGCGTCCACCGGCGGCACCGGTACGGGCAGGGCAGGGGCGGCGGGCGGGCTCTTCTTCAGGTCCGCGAGCGCCGCGTCGACCTTCGCCTTCAGGGCCGCCAGGTCCGCCTCCTGGACCTTGCCGTCGGGGGCGCTGAGGATGGCGGTCAGCAGATCGGTGACGGGTTTGAGCAACCCGCCGACGGCGCCCAGCGCCTGGACCTTGGACAGCAGCGTCTCCGCTCCGGGGATGGCCTTCCCGGCCGGCGCGGCCGCCGCGGCCTGCGGCTTCCCGGACTCCGCGGTGGCCGTTGCCAGACCGGGGGACGCGGTCAGCAGGGTCAGGCACAGGGCAGCGGGAATGGTGTAGCGCGTGATGCGGTGCAACGGATCTCTCCTGTCGGAAGGCCATGGCAGTGGCCGGGGACCTGGGGACATGGGCAGGGGACGTGCCCATGTCCACTCACCGACACCCCGTCACCGCCCGCAACCCGATCCCCGGTTGCCCCAGGCATGACACGCCGGGCAACCGGCCTACACGAGCCCCTGACCTGCGCGGACACCATCACCCTCGGGCGATGCACCGTCAGGCGGACAGTCCGGGCCGGGGCCTGCCCGGACGGCTACGGGCGGCTACGGGCGGCTACGGGGCCAGCGCCTGGCCGCCGATGTCCGCCGCTCCCGCCAGCTGGCCCCGCCACCACGCCTCCGCCTCGCCGGCCCCCATGGCCCCCCAGTCCGGGGTCCGCTCCACCTGGGCCCGCCCCAGCCGCCGGGCCAGGGCCACCAGTTCCCGCCCCGCACCGCCCCGGGCGTCCTGGTAGTCGGCCAGCAGCTCCTCCCACGAACCGGCCCGGCGCCATGCCGTCTCGAAGGCGCTCGCGTCCTGCAGCGCCTTGGCCGCCCCGCTGGTGTTGTGCGGGCGCACCACGGACGCGGCGTCCCCGGCGAGCAGGCAGCGGCCCGCGGTGGTGCGGTCGGTCTCCAGGTCGTAGATCGGCTGGACGTAGACGTCCTGCGGGTCCGTCAGCCCGAGCACCCGGCCCCAGTACGGCGGGAACTCCCGCTCCAGCAACTGCGCCAGGTGGGCGGCCAGTTCCCCGGTCACCGTGCCCGGCGGGAAACTCGTCGGGTCGTCGAGCCGCAGCCCGGCCGCGGGCGGCGGGACGGCGTACAGCACCCAGTTGACGCGGAGCCCGCCGTCCGGCTCCGGGATCCGGTAGATCACGCAGCTCCCGCCGGGGAAGCACACCGTGCTCACCGCGTCGGAGGGCCAGTCGGCGCCGCCCGCCGCCGGGGAGTCCAGCCGCCGGGCGTCGAAGTGCCCGCGCCAGCACACGTACCCGGCGTACCGCGGCCGCGATCCGGGGCAGACCGCCTCGCGCACCACGGAGCGGTAGCCGTCGGCGCCGACCGCGAGGTCGTACCGCTCCACGGCCCCGCCGGCCAGCCGCACCTCGACTCCGCCCGCCGCCGGTGCCACCTCCGTGACGCCCTCGCCCTGCCGGTAGACCACCGAGTCGGGGGTCGCCTCCCGCAGCCCGCGCCACAGCAGGCCCCAGTGGTAGGAGTGGAACGGGAACGGCTGCTCCCAGATCACCCGCCCGGCCGGCCCCGCCACCGCATCGCGGACCACCCAGCGGCGCCGGGCCAGCGGGTGCGCGGGGATCCCGGCGGGCAGCGCCCCGGTCGCGGTGAGTTCGGCGGCGCGGTCGTCGTGGACGCACAGCCCGATCCCGCGGTCCGCGAGCCGTCCCTGCGTGCGCTCCAGCACCACCACCCGGGCCGCACCGGCCCGCGCGGCCGCCGAGGCGAACGCGCAGCCCGCGATGGAACCGCCGATCACCGCGACCGTACCCGTACCGCTCCGCATGGCCGCTCCCTCTGCCGCGACGAGTCCCCCGGGGCCCGACACCCTACTGGCGTTCCGGGTGCGGGCGGACCGTGCGGATCCGGCCACGCCGTACGGGAGACGCGATCAGCCGGTCGTCAGCTGCCACCTGACTTCCCCGTCGTGCCACTGACCGGTGGGGGTGAGCCCGGCCGCGGTGGCCACGGCGGCGGACGCCGTGTGGTCGGGGTGGACGTGCGCGACGACCGTGCGCACCCCGGCCGCCGCGAGCCAGGAGACCAGGGCGCGGGTGGCCTCGGTGGCGATGCCGCGCCGCTGCCAGGAGGTCCCCACGACCCAGGCGATCTCGGCGAGGCCGCCGCTCCCGTCGGCGGAGGCGGAGACCGTGGCCTGGACCGTGCCGGTCAGACGGGCCGCGGCGTCGAGCCGGACCACCCAGTTGCACCAGGACACGGCGGGGTCCGGCGAGCCGGCGACCAGGCGTTCGTAGCGCGTGCGCAGGGCCTGCGGGGTGAGCGGAGCGCCGCCGATGAAGGTGTGCAGGTCCGGATCGCCGAGCACGGCGGCCACCTCCTCGGCGTGCTCGGCCCGCAGGGGCAGCAGCGTCAGGCGGCCGGTGCTGATGGTTCCGGCTTCGAGGGCGGCCACGTGGTGCCGGCTGACGGCATCTTCTTCAGGATTCTCCACCCGCACAGTAGATCCGACACGGGCCGAACAAGCGCTCGGAAGGGCCGGATAAAGTCTCCCCATGGGGACCTGGACCGCGCCGAGCGCGATCGAGCGAGAGCTCTACGAGGCCAAGGCGCGCGGCGACTGGCCGGGCTACCTCGACGCACTCGCCCGCAGCGAGCTGTTCCTGCCGCAGTACCGCGCCCAGGTCGACGCCGAGCCCACGCAGGCCCGCTTCCACCCCACCCCCGACCGCGGCGCGCTCGTCGTCCTCACCCGTGGCATGCTGCCCGCGCCCGACCCGCACACCGTGTACCTCCCCCGGTCCCTCGCCTGGTTCGCGAACGCCTGGGACTCCGCCGACCCGCCCCACCTCGCCGTGAACCCCGGCTCCCCCGCCGAGGCCTACCTCACCACCACCCCCGCCGACCGCGCCCGCTGGCGCGCCCACTGGGACGCCGTCGCCCCGGTCTGGGGCCTCGCCCCCGGAGCCGTGCACTCCCTGCACACCGGCGGACCGCTCCACGGGCCCGTCGCGCACGGACTCGCCGTCGGCGCCCATCTGGCCGTCTCCAACGGGGAGTTCTGGAACGCCCTCGCCTACCACGGCAACGGCTACACCCGCGAGCGCGAACGGCTGCGCCAGAGCTGGGGCATCACCACCTCCGAGGGCTGGCACGAGGTCCTGCGCGGGATGCTCGGCGCCGACATGGTCAGCCCCGTCTGGGAGTTCGCGCTGCGCGTGCGCCGCGTCCTGGCCTCCGACTTCGCCGGCCCCGTCGACGTGGAGCACTGGCGGCACGCCGCCGCCTCCACCCTGCGCCGCAGCGCCGAGCGGGCCGCCGAACCGCAGCTCACCCCCGAGGGGGTCACCGTCGCCGAGCCCCGCCCCACCGCCGAGGTGGAGGGCGAGGTCGCGGGCGTGCAGCGGCTGATCGGCCGGATCGCCCGCTACGAGCAGCGCTTCCGCGCGGACGGACTGCTCGCCGACGGGGACTGGGTCCGCTCCGTCGAGGGCTGGGACCACGGCCGGGCCTCCCAGATGGCCCGCTGGGGCCTGGGCGCCCGCTACGGCACGCTCGCCGACGCCGAACGCGGCGTACTGCGCGCCGGGGAGGCGGCCCGCGGGGTGTACCGCTCCTGGGAGGAGTTCTCCGCCGGGTACGCGCTGGGGCGGTGCCTGCACTTCGACGAGGAGGAGTTCGGCGACTGGTACGCGGGCACGCTCGCCACGCACCTCACCCTGACCGGGGAACCGGCGAGCCCCTGGCGCAACATCCCCTGGCGGGGGACGGCCTAGGGTCCCGGAGTCTGCTGCCGGACGGCCGCGCCGAGGCGGTCGTACAGGGCGCGGCCGTAGGCGGTGAAGACGAGACCGAAGTCCGATGGCGGCCCGGACGACGGACGCGGCGTCGCCGCGGAGGTCGGCGACCGGTCCGGCGAAGCCCGGGGTGAGGTCGGCGTCCAGCCCGTCCGCCCCGGCGTCCGGCATCAGCAGGGACCCCAGCCCCCCGAAGAGGAGGAGGGCCCTCGCGCAGCCGTCTCCGGTATCCGCGGCGGGCGTTCCGGCCGGTTGCCACGCCCCCGGCCGGCACCGCGTGAGGCTCAGGCGGCCGAGGCCACGCGCGCCGCGAGGGACTTGCCCTTCGTCTCCGCGTCCGCGACCGCCTTGGCGTACGAGGCCTCCGCGAGGGGGATGAGCTCGGCCATCGCCGGGTTGCTCGCGGCCAGGGTCAGCTCGGGGACGATGAAGTCGACCTCGGCACCGAACATGGAGGTCAGCAGCCCCTCCAGGTAGTTCTGCACGTACTCCAGGCCCTCGCGCGGGGTACCCGGGGCGTAGGAGCCGCCGCGGCTGGCGACGACGGTGACCGGCAGGCCCTTGAGGGGGGACTCGGGGCCCGCGGTGCGGCCCATCACGATGACCTGGTCGAGCCAGGCCTTCAGGGTCGAGGGGATCGCGAAGTTGTACATCGGGGCGCCGATCAGCACGGCGTCCGCCTGCTCCAGCTCCGCCACCAGCTTCAGCCGCTCGGCGAAGGCCGCGGCCTGCTCGGGGCTGTGGGTGGAGGGGTCGGTGAAGGCGGCGGACGCGGCGAGGCCGTCGAGGTGCGGGACGGGGGCGGCCGACAGGTCGCGGTAGACGACCGTGCCCTCGGGGTGCTGCTCCTCCCAGGCCTGGCGGAACGCGGCGGTCACCGCACGCGAGGCGGAACCGGCGGCGGGGCTCAGGGACGAGTCCAGGTGCAGAAGGGTGGCCATGGGAACCTCCAGAGAGAGTGCTTTTTCGTACGTCACTATTGATAACACAGTCACTTACTTTTTTTCACCCCCTAAGGCGCGGGTAGTACCCTGGGGTCATGGCGGACAAGGGGAAGCACCAGGACACAGAGGCGTGCAGCCGGGTCAGCGACGGCATCACGCAGGTCTTCGGGCTGCTCGGAAAGCGCTGGACCGGCGTGATCCTGGCCTCCCTGATGGCGGGCCCGGTGCACTTCGCGGACCTGCGCAGGTCCATCTCCGGCATCAGCGAGCGCATGCTGTCCGACCGGCTGGTCGAGCTCGGCGCGGCCGGCCTCGTGCTGCGCGAGGTGGACGAAGGGCCGCCGCTGCGGGTGGCCTACCGGCTGACGGATTCGGGCGCCGCGCTGAAACCCGCGCTCACGGAGCTGGGCCAGTGGGCGGAGAAGTGCCTGCTCAAGGGCGAGGGCACCTGCTGACCTGCCCTAGTCCCCGCGCATCCGCCGAACCGGGCGCGCGCGGGCCGGCATCCCAACTACCGTTCCCCGCATGACTTCTGTGCTGAACGACACGGTACGCAAGCTGCTCGACGCCCCGCACCCGGCGGTGCTGGCCACACTGAACCCCGATGGCAGTCCCCAGAGTTCGGTGGTGTGGGTGACCCGCGACGGGGACCAGATCCTGATCTCCACCGAACGCGGCCGCCGCAAGGAACGCAACATCGCGCGGGACGCCCGCATCGGCCTCACCGTCTTCGACCTGGCCAACCCCTTCCTCTACGCCGAGATCCGCGGCACCGCCACCGTCACCGAGGACACCGGCCGGGCCGTGGCCGTCCGCATCGCGGAGGAGTACCAGGGTCCGGGCGCGGGCCAGGCCTACGCGAACGCCCCGGCCGAGCAAGTACGGGTCGTCGTACGCCTCACCCCGGCCAAGGTGCTCGGCAACGCGGCCCGCCAGGGCTAGGGCAGCGGGTCCTGGGCGGCCGGGGCCTAGGGCGGCCGGGGCCTAGGGCAGCCGGGGCCTCAGCGCCGTCCAGGCGTCGGCCGCCGCGGCCAGGGGGTCGGTGGCGGCCAGGTGCGGGCGGGCCGGGTCCATGCAGGGGATCAGGTTCTTGATGCGGCGCAGGTGCTGGATGGCGGGGCGCGGCAGGTCCCGCCAGGCGCGGGCCTGCCCGGCCGCCTGGGCCGGGGTCAGGCCGAAGCGGGCCAGCACGTCCCGGCAGAGCGCGGCGGGGTCGCGGTCGGGATCCCCGTCCTCGCCGGGGCCGAAGCACTGGATCAAGTAGGCACGTACGTAGGGCTGTTCCTCCGGACGCCCGGCCCGGTCGAGGGCCGCCAGCGCGATCCGGCCCCAGCGCAGCCGCATCCCGTCGGGCAGCGCGTCGTCCTGCATCCGGGCCGTCGCCAGGGCCCGCAGCGGCCCCGGATGCGGCTCCTCCAGCAGCGACGGCCCGGTGGCCAGCCAGGCCTCCACCTCCGCCAGCGCGTGCCCGCCCGGCGGTACGTACGTCAGCACCTGCCCCCGGGCGAGCAGCGCGACCACCGCCCCCGTGAGGTGGACCTTGGCCACGCGGCCGGCCCCGAAGCACTCCACCGTGCGCCCGTACCGCTCGATCCGGCGCAGCCCGAGCCGGAGCTCCCCGGCCGCGTAGACCTGCCCGGGCCGGGCGACTCCGCCGACGCACCGCACCACGCACACGCCACCCGTGGCATCGGCCGCCTCGACGGCGTACACCTGCAACTCGGCGATGGACACCCGCCCCACCCCTCTCCAGGCCCGGGAGGCTACCGCGTTTCAGTTCCCGCTCCGGCCGGTTCCCCGCTTCCGGAAGGCTTCCCGTGCCGCGCGCACCGCGGCCTCGAGGGGAAACGCTGCGCGGGGCCCCGCCGGTTCCCCTCAGGCGTCCTGGGATGACTCCAGCACCAGGCGGATCTCGGTCACCTCGTAGCCGGCGCGGGTGAAGGCGGCGGCCATCGGCGCGTTCACGGTGTCCGTGGTGGCGGTGATGCGCTCGGCTCCCTCGGAGGCGTGGAAGCGGGTGATCTCGGCGAGGATCTCGTCGATCAGGCCCTGGCCGCGCTGTTCGGGGACGACGCCGAGGTAGCCGACGTTGCGGTGGTACGGGGTCGCGGAGGGGATCGCCATTCCGGCGAGCGTGCCGTCCGGCAGGTGGGCCAGGCGCCACCAGGAGCGCTCGCCCGGGCAGTCGGTGTAGAACTCGATGTCGTCGCGCGCCAGTTCCTCGGCGTCGATCGTGCGCAGCTCGTTCTGCGTGTGCAGGTCCAGGCTGCCGGCCGACAGCCGGACGAAGGCGTCGAGGAACTCCTCGTCGGTGCCCTCGCGGAAGACGAGGCGGCCGGTGGGCGCGGCGGTACCGGCGGCCGGGGTCCACTCGAAGCGGAGCCGTTCGATCTCGCGGGTCAGACCGGTCTTGTACGCGGCCTCCTGCCGCCAGGCGATCGCGTCGGCCAGGCCGCCGGGGGCGGTGCGCCAGTCGCGCGGCAGCGAGATGTTGTAGTCGGGGAGCCTGCCGAAGGCCTCGTGCCCGGCGGCGAGCAGCCCGGCGGCGACGGAGGCCGGGTCGGCCACGGAGCTCCGTACCTGGAGGCAGTCGAGCACGGCCGGCCGCTCGCTGTCGCCGCGGCCCCACCACAGGGCGCGGGCCAGTATCTCGCCGTCCTCGTCCTCGGCGATCCAGGTCCACTCGGGACGCATCTGGTTCGCGGCGAGTTCCTCGCGGATCTTCTCGGGGGTGAGGGCGGGGACGGGGCCGTCTGCCGGGTAGGCGAGGGCACGGTCCAGGTCTGTGGGGTCTGCGAGGGCAGAGCGGAAGCGCATGGGCCGATGATCACATCGCCGGGGGGTGTTCCCCAAGGCATTTGCGCACGTCAGCAGGGATTTCACAGGTCAAAGGCGGAGGACCGGCCTCCGGGCGGTTGCCCGCAGGCCGGTCTTCCGGTGGCCGTCAGGACCAGGTGATCAGACGGCGGGGGTGCTCCAGGACGGCGGCGATGTCCGCGAGGAAGCGGGAGCCGAGTTCGCCGTCGATGAGGCGGTGGTCGAAGGAGAGCGCCAGCGTGGTGACGTGGCGGGGCTTGACCTTGCCCTTGTGGACCCACGGCTGGAGCTTGATCGCGCCGACCGCGAGGATCGCGGACTCGCCGGGGTTCAGGATGGGCGTGCCGGTGTCGACGCCGAAGACGCCGACGTTGGTGATGGTGATGGTGCCGTTCTGCATGTCGGCCGGGGAGGTCTTGCCCTCGCGGGCCGTGGCGACCAGCCCGGACAGGGCCCCGGACAGCTCCGGGAGCGTCTTGGCGTCGGCGTCCTTGATGTTCGGGACGATGAGCCCCCGGGGGGTGGCCGCGGCGATGCCCAGGTTGACGTAGTGCTTGAGCACGATCTCCTGGGCCGCCTCGTCCCACGAGGCGTTGACCTCGGGATTGCGGCGGATCGCCACGAGGACGGCCTTGGCGATCAGGAGCAGCGGGTTGATCCGGAGCCCCTCGAGGTCCGGGTCCGCCTTGAGCTCCTGGACCAGCTTCATCGTCCGGGTCACGTCGAAGGTGATGAACTCGGTGACGTGCGGCGCGGTGAAGGCCGAGCCGACCATGGCCTGGGCGGTGACCTTGCGGACGCCCTTGACCGGGATGCGGGTCTCCCTGGCCGGTACCGCCGCCGGGGCGGTTGCCACGGCCTGGACCGGGGCCGGAGCCGGGGCCGCCGGAGCCACGGACTGCGGGGCGATGGCCGCGGCCGCGTGCACGTCCTCGCGGGTCACGATCCCGCCGTCGCCGGTCGGGACCACGGCCGCCAGGTCGATGCCGAGGTCCTTGGCCAGCTTGCGCACCGGCGGCTTCGCCAGCGCCCTGGCACCGGAGCCGGCGGAGCCGTTCTGCGCCGGAACCACGACGGCCGGGGCCACCGGGGTCACCGGGGCCGCGGGCACCGCGGCGGCCGGGGCCGCCTGGGCCACGCCCGTGCCGTTCTGCGCGGCGAGCGCGGGCTGCGGAGCCTTGCGCGGGCGGCGCTTCGTAGAGGCGGTGGAGACCCCGTAGCCGACCAGGACGGGCTGGCGGGCCGCAGGAGCCTCGGGCTCCGCCTCGGCGGCGACCGGGGCGGCGGCGACCGGGGCAGCGGCGGCGGCCGCGGCCGGAGCCTCGTCCGCCGGACCTGTCCGGACCGAGATGATGACCTGGCCGACGTCGACCGTGACGCCCTCTTCGAAGAGGAGCGCGTGCACGACCCCGTCGAAGGGGATCGGCAGCTCGACGGCCGCCTTCGCCGTCTCGACCTCGCAGACGACCTGTCCGTCGGTGACGGTGTCACCCGGCTGGACGTACCACTTGAGGATTTCCGCCTCGGTGAGGCCCTCGCCCACGTCGGGCATCTTGAATTCGCGGATGGTCACGGCTCTCCTCAGTACGCCAGCGAGCGGTCGACTGCGTCGAGCACCCTGTCCAGGCCGGGCAGGTACTCGTCCTCCAGGCGGGCCGGCGGGTACGGGGCGTGGTAGCCGCCCACCCGCAGCACGGGCGCCTCCAGGTGGTAGAAGCACCGCTCAGTGATGCGGGCGGCGATCTCCGAACCCACGCCGAGGAACACCGGGGCCTCGTGGACGACCACGAGCCGCCGGGTGCGCTCCACCGAGGCCTGCAGTCCGTCGAAGTCGATCGGGGACATCGAGCGCAGGTCCACGACCTCCACCGACTTGCCCTCCTCTGCGGCGGCCGCGGCGGCCTCCAGGCAGACCTTCACCATGGGCCCGTAGGCCGCAAGGGTGATGTCGGTGCCCGCGCGGGCCACCCGCGAGCCGTGCAGCGCGTCGGGGATGGCCTCGACGTCGACCTCGCCCTTGTCCCAGTAGCGGCGCTTCGGCTCGAAGAAGATCACCGGGTCGTCGCTGAGGATCGCCTGCTGGAGCATCCAGTAGGCGTCGCTGGCGTTCGAGGGCGAGACCACCTTCAGGCCCGGGACGTGCGCGAACAGCGTCTCCGGGGACTCCGAGTGGTGCTCGACCGCGCCGATGCCGCCCGCGTAGGGGATGCGGATGACGACCGGCATCTTGATCGTGCCGAGAGAGCGCGCGTGCATCTTGGCGAGCTGCGTGACGATCTGGTCGTACGCCGGGAAGACGAACCCGTCGAACTGGATCTCCACGACCGGCCGGTACCCGCGCAGGGCCAGGCCGATCGCGGTGCCGACGATGCCCGACTCGGCGAGCGGCGTGTCGATGACCCGCTCCTCGCCGAAGTCCTTCTGCAGTCCGTCGGTGATGCGGAAGACACCGCCCAGCTTGCCCACGTCCTCGCCCATGATCAGGACCTTCGGGTCCTGCTCCAGGGCCTTGCGCAGCGAGTCGTTGAGCGCCTTGGCGATGGTCAGCTTCTGTACGGCCATGACGGTCACTCCCCGCCTTCGAAGGACGCGAGGTAGGCGGCGAACTGCGCGCGCTCCTCGTCGACGAGCGCGTGCCCGTCCGCGTAGACGTTCTCGAAGATCGCCATGGTGTCCGGGTCGGGCATCGAGCGCACGACCTCGCGCACCCGCTTGCCGAGGGCCTCGCTCTCGGCCTCCAGCTCCGCGAAGTACGCCTCGTCGGCGCCTCCGGTGGCCAGCAGGTGGGCCTTCAGGCGCAGGATCGGGTCCTTGGCCTCCCAGGCCGCCGTCTCCTCGTCGCGCCGGTACTTCGTCGGGTCGTCGGAGGTGGTGTGCGCGCCCATCCGGTACGTGAAGGCCTCCACCAGGGTGGGTCCCTCTCCCCGGCGGGCCCGCTCCAGCGCCCAGCGGGTGACCGCCAGGCAGGCCAGCACGTCGTTGCCGTCCACCCGGACGCCCGGGAAGCCGAAGCCCTTGGCGCGCTGGTACAGCGGCACGCGCATCTGGCGCTCGGTCGGCTCGGAGATCGCCCACTGGTTGTTCTGGCAGAAGAACACCACGGGGGAGTTGTAGACCGCCGAGAAGGTGAAGGCCTCCGCGACGTCTCCCTGGCTGGAGGCGCCGTCGCCGAAGTAGGCGATGACGGCCGAGTCGGCCCCGTCCTTGGCCACGCCCATCGCGTACCCGGTCGCGTGCAGCGTCTGGGAGCCGATGACGATCGTGTACAGGTGGAAGTTGTTGGTGGTCGGGTCCCAGCCACCGTGGTTCACACCGCGGAACATGCCGAGGAGGTTGGTCGGGTCGACCCCGCGGCACCAGGCCACGCCGTGCTCGCGGTAGGTCGGGAAGACGTAGTCGTCGTCGCGCAGGGCCCGGCCGGAGCCGATCTGGGCGGCCTCCTGGCCGAGCAGCGAGGCCCACAGGCCCAGCTCGCCCTGGCGCTGGAGGGCGGTCGCCTCCCCGTCGAAGCGGCGGGTCATGACCATGTCGCGGTAGAGACCGCGCAGGTCCTCGGTGGTGATGTCGGCGACGTAGGGGGCGAATTCCGCGACGTCGGGATTGTCCGCGACGTCGACCCGGTCCCCCTCGGGCGTCAGCAGCTGTACGAACTGGGGCTCGGCGTCATGCGTCTGCGCGGTGGCGGCGGCGGGGGTCTTGGCGGCGCTCGCCGCGCCTGCCGCCCGCTTGGTGCCGCTGCTGCGTCGCGGCTTGCGCGCGGCAGTGCTCTCCACGGTCACGATTGCTCCTCCGTCGGTCCGGCACCCGGGTTCTCCGGGGACCAGTGCGGCTCACCTGTATCTCTGCCCGCGCACGGGGTGGGTGCGCTTCGGGTCTGGGATTCAGGCGTGACAGGTGCCCCGGCGAGTGCCCTGCGCAATGCACGTTACCCAGTGCGTCGCATAACTGCGAAACCCCGTTTGACCTGCGATTTTGCTTGGATTTCCAAGTAAATCGGCGGAACCGGGAACAACCACTGGTCACAGCCTTGCAGGGGGCCGGAACAACGGCACGTTATCCCGGTCGTCACCGGCAGGGAAGGGGTGAGTGTGTGAAACTGAGTTCGTGCGCGAAAACGGAAAAATCAAGGTATTCCTCCTGGACGACCACGAAGTGGTACGCCGGGGTGTTCACGAGCTGCTGTCGATGGAAGCCGACATCGAGGTCGTCGGTGAGGCCGGTACGGCCGCCGACGCACTGGTCCGCATCCCCGCCACCCGCCCCGACGTGGCCGTCCTCGACGTCCGCCTGCCCGACGGCAGCGGTGTGGAGGTGTGCCGCGAGGTGCGCTCCCAGAACGAGGACATCAAGTGCCTGATGCTCACCTCGTTCGCCGACGACGAGGCGCTGTTCGACGCGATCATGGCGGGTGCCTCGGGCTACGTGCTGAAGGCGATCCGCGGCAATGAGCTGCTCAACGCCGTACGGGACGTGGCGGCCGGCAAGTCGCTGCTGGACCCCGTGGCCACGGCCCGGGTGCTGGAGCGGCTGCGCGACGGCAAGAACGGCAAGGGCGACGACCGCCTGTCGAACCTCACCGAGCAGGAACGCAAGATCCTCGACCTGATCGGCGAGGGCCTGACGAACCGCGTGATCGGCGAGCGCCTGCACCTGGCCGAGAAGACCATCAAGAACTACGTCTCCAGCCTGCTGTCCAAGCTGGGCATGGAGCGCCGGTCCCAGGCCGCCGCGTACGTGGCCCGCCTACAGGCCGAGAAGCGGAACTAGTCCCTCTCGGAACTGGTCCCCCTCGGACTGAGCATTCGCCGAACCGGTCCCCCTCGGACCGAGCATTCGCTACACAGCGTCACGCCCCGTGGTTGCACGATTCCACGGGGCGCGCTGTTTGATTCGGGACCTACGTCCCCGATGTGCGGGGCGGGCTCCTCTTTTCCGGCACCGTGTCGGTACCGGAAAGTGGATGACATGTCCCCAGAGGAACTCCACGCCATCGAACTGCTGCGCCGCGTGCCGTACGGCCGGGCCGCCACCAGCATGCGCGCGCTGCCCTTCCTCGCGGTCGCGCGCCACATCGTGGTGAACGGCAAGGTCGTCCTGAGAATGCACGCCGGTTTCGGCTACCACCACGCCTGCAACGGCAGCGTGGTTTCCTACGGCGCCGACAACTTCAATTCCAACGAGCCGCATCTGTGGTCGGTGCAGTTCACCGGTACCGCGAACATCGTCGAACCCACCACCGCCGAACTGGAACTGTTCGGCCCGGGTCCGCACTTCGTGGACGGCGCGGTCTTCGACCCCGTCTACATGCGGATCGAGCCCCACCTCGTCACCGTGCACACCCTCGCGGGCAATCTGGACCGGCAGTACCAGCACGCGCTCTGAGCGACCCCCGCGGGACTTCGGTCCCACGGCGAACGGCCCGGCGGAATTCCGCCGGGCCGTTCGCGTGCGTCAGACCGTACGACCCGGGGTCACTGCGCCTCGTTGCCGTTCCCACCGGGGTCGTCCGGGCTCTTCGAGTTCGAAGGCTTCGGGGACGAGGACTTCGACGGGGTCTGCGACGCCGAGTGCGAGGGCGACGCGGAATCCGACGGGGAGCTCGACGGCGAGTACGACGGCGAGTAGCTCGGCGTGTACTTGCTGCGGCTCGGGCTCGGCGAGTAGGAGTACGAGCTCTCCGACGAGGACTTGGACGGGGTGGTGTCCGGGGACGGGCTGTCCGGCGTCGCATCGCCCGAGGAGGAGACCGAGGACGCCGGCGGCGTGCTCGGCGTCTGGCCCTTGCCGCCGAAGCCGTTGACCGCGTACGCCACGCCGCCCGCGACCGCGAGGACCGCGAGGACCGCGAACAGCCACAGCTTCCAGCGGCCGCCGCCCGAGCGGTCGTCGTACCCGTCGTAGCCGTCGTAGCCGCCACCGCCCTGGCCGCGGCCGTTGCCGCCACCGCCGGGGTAGGCCGAACCGTCGTCCGGGTTCAGCGGCGGCACCATCGGCTGCTGGAACTGCGAGGTCGTGGAGTGCGAGCCGTACTGCGGCTGACCCTGGCCGGGCATCGGCATGGCCGTGGTCTGCGAGGGGCCGCGCCCGTGCGGCAGCGCCATGGTGACCGGACCGGTGTTCCAGGTGCCGGTGTTGGGCCCCTGGTCGTGCAGCATCTGCAGGGAGTACTGGACCAGCCCGCGCATCTCCTCGGCGCTCTGGAACCGGTCGTCCGGGTCCTTGGCCAGGGAGCGCATGACGAGCCCGTCGAGCTCCTGCGGGATCTGGTGGCCCTCCGGCAGCTGCGAGGGCGGGATCGGCGCGTCCTGCACGTGCTGGTAGACCACCGACAGCGGGGTCTCCCCGGTGAACGGGGGCCGCAGCGCGAGGAGTTCGTAGAGCAGGCAGCCCGTCGCGTACAGGTCGGAGCGGTGGTCCACGGCCTTGCCGAGGGCCTGTTCGGGCGAGAGGTACTGCGGCGTGCCCATGACCATGCCGGTCTGGGTCATCGTCGACTGCGCGCCGTGCAGGGCGCGCGCGATGCCGAAGTCCATCACCTTGACCGCGCCGGTGTCCGTGATGATCACGTTGGCGGGCTTGATGTCGCGGTGGACGATGCCGTGCTGGTGCGAGTACGCGAGCGCCTCGAGCACGCCGGACACGATGATCAGCGCCTGGTCGGGGCCCGGGGCCTCGGCGCTGATCAGCAGGTCGCGGATGGTGCGGCCCTCGACCAGCTCCATGACGATGTAGGGCACGACGTTCGGGCCGACCCGGTCCTCGCCCGAGTCGTACACGGCGACGACGGCATGGTGGTTGAGGCCGGCGACCGACTGCGCCTCGCGCGTGAAGCGGGCCTTGGACACCGGGTCCTCGGCGAGGTCCGGGCGCAGCAGCTTCACGGCGACGGTCCGGCCCAGCCGGACGTCCTCGGCGGCGAAGACCTCGGCCATGCCGCCGCGTCCGAGACGGTGGGTCAGCCGGTAACGGCCGTCTCCCACCAGGCCGCCCGCGCCCCAGTGCTCAGGACCTTCGGCCATCCCGGCGCCGCTTCCCTCGGGTTCGGGTGCCATCAGTCCTCACCGTCGTCTGTCTCGGCCGCCGCTCAGCGGTAGGTCCTCGTCGTGTGCTCCGACGAACGCTACAGCCTCACAACCGCTCACCGTTCGGACAAGGACCCCCTGTGGCCTTGTGGTCACGGAACGGGAACCTGGCTTGACGTGTGCTTGCCCTCCGGCAGACTGAGGCCGACATGCGCTCAGCCAGAGGCGTAGGGACACATCCCGAGGGGAAGCAACAGTCATGAGCCAGGACGGCACTCAGGGCCAGTACGCGGGCGGCTCTCTTGCCGGTGGCCGTTACCAGCTAAGGGACTTGCTCGGTGAGGGCGGCATGGCCTCCGTCTACCTCGCCTACGACTCGGCGCTCGACCGGCAGGTGGCGATCAAGACCCTGCACAGCGAGCTCGGGCGCGAGCAGTCCTTCCGCGAGCGCTTCCGCCGCGAGGCCCAGGCTGTAGCGAAACTGTCGCACACCAACATCGTCTCGGTGTTCGACACGGGCGAGGGAGTCGTCTCCTTCGCCGACCCCTCGGCGGCCGACGGCGCGGTCATGCCGTACATCGTCATGGAGTACGTCGAGGGCCAGCCGCTCGGCTCGGTCCTGGACGGGGACATCAGGCAGTACGGGGCCATGCCGGCCGACAAGGCGCTGAAGGTGACGGCCGACGTCCTGGCCGCTCTGGAGAGCAGCCACGAGATGGGGCTGGTCCACCGCGACATCAAGCCGGGCAACGTCATGATGACGCGGCGCGGGCTCGTCAAGGTGATGGACTTCGGCATCGCCCGGGCCATGCAGTCGGGGGTCACCTCGATGACGCAGACCGGCATGGTCGTCGGCACCCCGCAGTACCTCTCGCCCGAGCAGGCGCTCGGCCGCGCCGTGGACGCCCGCTCCGACCTGTACTCGGTCGGCATCATGCTCTTCGAGCTGCTGACCGGGCGGGTGCCCTTCATCGCGGACTCGGCCCTGGGCATGGCGTACGCGCACGTGCAGGAGGAGCCGGTCGCGCCGTCCTCGATCAACCGCTCGGTCACCCCGGCGATGGACGCTCTGGTGGCGCGGGCCCTGAAGAAGAACCCGAACGAGCGCTTCCCCACCGCCGCCGCCATGCTCGACGAGGTCGCACGGGTGGCCGGCGCCGGGCACACCGGGGCCCCCGTCATCGTCCCCGGCTCGCACCCCACCAACAGCGGTGCCGGGCTCGGCTCGGCCGTGTTCCCGCCGGTGGACTCCGGTCTTCCGGCGCCGCCGCAGTCGGTGCAGCAGCCGTACCAGTCCCCGTACACCCCGGCGCCGTCCCCGTACGCTCCGGCGCAGACTCCGGCGCCCTCGTCCGGGGCGTACGGGTACCCGCAGCAGTCACACCAGTCGCACCAGCCCCAGCCGCCGACCCCGCAGCCGTACTCGGCTCCGACCCCGCCGCCGTACGCGCTGTCGCCGCAGAGCGCGCAGGCCTCCCCGTCCGCACCGTCCGCGCCGGGGAAGAAGAACACCCAGCTCGTGGTGGGGGCCGTCGTGGTGGCGCTGCTGGTGGTCGGCGGGGTGATCGGGGCCTTCCAGCTGGGCGGGGACAAGGACAAGGGCGACACGGCCAGCCCGGGCTCCTCCACGGCGGCATCCGGTCCGGCGAAGACCGGGCACAAGGGGCCCGACACCACGAAGGTGATCGACGAGGCCAAGTGCAAGTCGCCCTCGAAGGACGCCACCGACGCGACCAAGGTGTCGGCGCCGGACTTCCGGTACATGAACCAGGTCTCGGTGAAGGCGTGCATCCGGGCCGGCGGCTGGAAGTACGAGGCGACGCCCAAGGACGAAGCGGTCTACGGCGAGGGGACGGTCATCGAGCAGATGCCCGCCGCCGGAGCCAAGATCGACCCGAAGAACACCACCTTCACCCTGTACATCTCCACCGGCGACCCGGAGTGATGCCGCCGCAGGGGCGCGCCACGGGTTGATGAACCGGAGTTCGCCCGCCGGGCGCCGGTTCTGATACATACGCGCAGGACACACCCGCCGATCTTCCGGGAGTCCTCTTGCGCAACCTCGTACGCATCCTGACCACGGCCGCCGCCGCGGTCGCGGCCTGCGCGCTCGCCGTCTCGCCCGCCACGGCCGCCGGAGCCTCGTCCAGCTGCGACAGCGCCGGTGCCTACGGCAGCGCCGACTGGACGTGGGTGAACGGCGTCTTCATCGTCCACGTCAAGCTCACCTCCGTGGACACCGCGGACGACGCCCGCGTCGCGGGGGTCCAGCTCTACACCGTGGACCGCTCCGGGCACTCGCACGAATGGCCGTGGCGGTTGAACCGGCGCGGGCACGGGAGCAGCCAGACCTGGGAGACCAACCTCCAGGACGACCGGGGCATCGACCGGGTCGGCGTGCAGGCGGCCGCGTTCAACGACGCCGGCTACCGGTCGCTGTGCGGGTCCGGATCCGTGCGGAACCCGTACTTCTGAACGGCCCGGTGGACAGCCCGGTAGGCGACCCTGCAAACAGCCCGGCAACCGGCCCGGTAGACGACCCCATCTAGGGCCCGGTCGACAGCCCGGAATCCCCCGGAATCCCCCGGAATCCCGAACGGCCCGCACAGGATGCCGGTTTTGTCCGGTTATGCAAATCTGAATCCGTGACTTACGCCCGCGCGCTGCGCTGGACCGCCGGGGCAGCGATGGCAACCGCCACGCTGCTGGTCGCGGCGCCCGCGCACGCCGGGCCGGGGCACGTCTCCACCATCGCCCGCACGGCCTGGGCGGCTCCCGCGGCTCCCGTCGCCGCCACCCCCGTCACCGGGTTCTCCGGCGCTCCCGCGCCCGTGGCCGACGTAGCGGACCGGTCGTTCGAGGATCTCGCCGGGAGCGCCGCCGGGGCCGGGCGGGAACGGCCGGGCCGGCCGGTGGGCGAGCCCGCCAATCCCGAGACCGTGCTCGCCGCGCGGCCCGTCCCGGTGCGCCCGCGCACCGAACCGGTCCCGCAGGCTCCGGTGCCCCCTTCCCCGCCTCCGGTGGTCAGCGCGCTGGGCTCCGAGCCGAACGAGCGGGCCGCCGATCTGGCCGCGCACATACTGCCGCTGGGAACGGGATTCGCCCTGATGGGACTGGGTTTCGGCTACATGGGACTGCGGCTGCGCCGGGGGCACTGACCCCTTCCCGGGCCCCCTCCGAACCAGCTCCGAACCCTCTCCGAACCCGCCCCCGACCCACTCCGGACTCCCTCCCGGGACGGACCCCGGAGAGCGCCTCCCCCTTCCGGTATAGGCCTCAGGGTGGTTGCGGCCGCGGGCATACTCGGTATACATACTGAGTATGTCGATCCGCCACGGCCTTCTCGCCCTGCTGGAACGGGGCCCCCGGTACGGCTCCCAGCTGCGCACCGAATTCGAGTCCCGCACCGGTTCCACCTGGCCTCTCAACGTCGGGCAGGTGTACACCACACTCGCCCGGCTGGAGCGCGACGGCCTCGTCGCGCCCGGCGGCGAGGACACCGCCGGGCACACCCTCTACGCCATCACCGACACCGGACGCTCCGAACTGCGCGAGTGGTACGAGCGCCCCGTCGACCGGACCAATCCACCCCGCGACGAGCTCGCCATCAAACTCGCCATGGCCGTCGGCTCGTCCGGCGTGGACATCCGCGCCGTCATCCAGGCCCAGCGGCACGCCACCGTCCACGCCATGCAGGACTACACCCGGCTCAAGGCCCAGGCCCTCACCGCCATCGAGACCGGCCGCGGCAGCGAGCGCGACGACATCGCCTGGCTGCTGGTCCTGGAACAGCTGATCTTCCAGACCGAGGCCGAAGCCCGCTGGCTGGACCACTCCGAGGCCCGGCTCGTACGGCTCTCCGCGCTCGCGGAGCCCGCACCGGCCGAGGCCGAGCCGCCCGAGACCACCGTCGGGTCCACCGGCACCGCCGTCCCGACCACGACCACCACCACGACCCCGAACCCGACCACCGACCGGCTGCTTCCCCGTACCGCCCGCACGCGGCGGGGCTGAACACCGCTCCACGTCCCAGGGGGGACTCCTTCATGCCTGACCAGCCCGTATTGCAGTTGGACCAGCTCGTCCGCACGCACGGCAGCGGCGCCACCGAGGTGCACGCCCTGCGCGGAATCAACCTCTCCGTGTACCCCGGCGAACTCGTCGCGGTCATGGGCCCCTCCGGGTCCGGCAAATCCACGCTGCTGACCCTCGCCGGCGGACTCGACATCCCGAGCAGCGGCAGGGTGATCGTCGAAGGCACCGACATCACCACCGCGAGCCGCAAGCAGCTGGCCGCACTGCGCCGCCGCAGCATCGGGTACGTCTTCCAGGACTACAACCTGATCCCGGCCCTCACCTCGGCCGAGAACGTGGCCCTGCCGCTCGAACTCGACGGCATCTCCGCCCGCAAGGCCCGCACCAGCGCGCTCGCGGCCCTGCAGGAGATGAACCTCGGACAGCTCGCCGACCGCTTCCCCGACGAGATGTCCGGCGGCCAGCAGCAGCGCGTGGCCATCGCCCGCGCCCTGGTGGGCGACCGCCGCCTGGTCCTCGCCGACGAGCCGACCGGCGCCCTCGACTCCGAGACCGGTGAATCCGTACTGGCCCTGCTTCGCTCGCGCTGCGAGGCCGGCGCGGCCGGAATCCTGGTCACGCACGAGCCGCGGTTCGCGGCCTGGGCCGACCGCGTGGTGTTCCTGCGCGACGGCAGCGTCGTCGACGAGACCCTGCGCAGCCGGGCCGACTCCCTGCTCACCGGGCAGGCGGCCGCTCAGTGATCTCCTCGTACCACTCCTGGATCGCGGCCATCCGGATAGCCCGCCGCGATGCCTGGCGCTCCAAGGGCCGCAGCGCCCTCGTCCTGGCCATGATCGCCCTGCCGATCGTCGGTGTGAGCGCCGTCGACCTCACCGTGCGCAGCTCCCAGCTCTCCGGAGAGCAGCGCATGGAACGGCTGCTCGGCGCGGCCGACGCCAAGGTCAGCGACCCCCACATGGGCACGGCCATCTACCAGAGCCCCGACGCGCAGAGCTACGCCCCGGTCGGCGGCTACGACAAGTACGAGCCGGGCCCCGGCAGCGGGAACGAGGACAGCGCCAACAAGCCCGCGCCTCCGCTCCCGGCCGGAGCCCAGTCCGTCAAGGACAGCAAGTCCTACGGCAAGGTCCGCACCCGGTACGGGATCCTGCAGACCGAGCTGCGGGAAGTGGACCCGGCGAGCCCGCTGGTCAAGGGCCTGTGGACGCTGGAGCGCGGCCGGCTGCCGCAGACTGCGGGCGAGATCATCGCCAGCACCTCCTTCCTGGAGCAGTCCGGGTACTTCGTCGGCTCCAGCGTGGTCCCGCGCGAGTCGACCACCTCGTACAAGATCGTGGGCGCCTACGAGCTGCCCGACGCGCTGGGCCAGCCGCAGCTCCTCGCCCCGCCCGGCACCCTGCTGGCCCCGCTCGACCGGGACATGAAGGCCGCCGGCAGCCCGGGCGTGCGCACCCAGGACGAGTACCTGGTGAAGGTCGGCGGCGCCGGCTTCACCTGGGACCTGGTCAAGCAGGCCAACGCCCAGTCCCTCCTCATCGAATCGCGCGTGGTCCTGCTGAACCCGCCCGCCGACTCCGAAGTGCCGCTCTTCACGCAGCAGCCGCGCGACCGCTACCAGTCCGGCAGCTTGGTCGGAGCCACCGAACTCGCCGTCCTCTCCACCGTCGTCGGCCTCGCCATGCTGGAGATCTGCCTGCTGGCCGGACCCGCCTTCGCGGTCGGCGCCCGGCGCTCGCGGCGCCAGCTCGGCCTCGTCGGCGCCAACGGCGGCGACCGGAGGCACATCCGGGCCATCGTGCTCTCCGGCGGCCTGGTCATCGGCGCCGCTGCCGCCGTCATCGGCACCGCCATCGGCATCGCCCTCACCGTGGGCCTGCGGCCGGTGCTCGAGGAGACGATCGGCAAGCGCTTCGGCGGCTTCGACGTCCGCCCGCTGGAACTGCTCGGCATCGGCCTGCTCGCCGTCCTGACCGGGCTGCTGGCCGCCATCGTGCCGGCCGTCACCGCCTCCCGGCAGACCGTGCTCGCCTCGCTGACCGGACGCCGCGGCGTGCGCCGGGCCAACCGGATACTGCCCGTCCTCGGCCTGCTCGCCATCGCGGGCGGCACGGTCATCGCCCTGTACGGAACCGTCTCCAAGATGGGCTCCACCGTCGTCGCGGGCGGCAGCGCCATTGCCGAACTGGGCATCGTCGCCCTCACCCCCACCCTGGTCGGCCTGTTCGGGCGGGCCGGACGATGGCTGCCGCTGTCGCCCCGGCTCGCGCTGCGCGACGCCGTCCGCAACCGGGGGCGTACGGCCCCGGCCGTGGCCGCCGTCCTGGCCGCCGTCGCCGGCACCGTCGCGGTGGCCACGTACCAGCACAGCCACGAGACCCAGGCGCGGCACGAGTACGTCGCCGAACTGCCCTACGGGGCCGGGCTGATCGAGACGAGCGAGAACTCCGCGTTCCGGGACGTGCCCTCGATGCGGGAGGCCCTGGCGAAGGAACTCCCGCTGGACGTACGGGCCGACGTGGAACGTCTGGTCGTCGGCAAGCCGGGCTGCTCCGGGTACACCACCAGCCAGGACTGCGGACGGGCCGAGATCGTCATCCCGAAGGAGCAGCGCTGCCCCCTCTACACGGCCAAGAACGGACCCGCTTCCTTCACCCTGGAACAGCGCAGGGAACTGCGCAACGACTGGCGGTGCAAGGACCAGCCCTTCGGCGTCCGGATCCCCCTGGTCGTCGCCGACGAGAAGCTGCTCACCGTCCTGGCCACCGCGGACCCGGGTGCGGTGGCCGCGCTGAAGGCGGGCAAGGCCGTCTCCTTCAAGAAGCAGAACGTCCAGGCCGACAAGGTCACCGTCCGGCTGATCATGGGCCGTGACGAGCCCGCCGAGGGCTACGCGCCCGGCGAGCCGGCACCCGGCCAGGACAAGGTGTTCGCCGCCTACCAGGCCCCCGAGTCGGCCAAGGGCTACGGCCTGGAGCTGGTGCTCCCCGCCTCGGCCGCCAAGGCCGCCGGGATCGCCACCGCCCCCTTCGGCTCGTACTTCACCCTCGACGGGGGCGCGAGCTCCGAGCAGCGGCAGCGTCTGGACGGGGCCCTGGACAAGATGGGCCTGGACACGGCCATGAAGATCGAGAAGGGCTACGAGGGCGACGACAGCCTGGCCATGCTCGCCCTGACCGTCTTCGCGGGCCTGGTCACCATCGGTGCGGCCGGCATCGCCACCGGGCTGGCCCAGGCCGACGCCGAAGGCGACCTGAAGACCCTCGCGGCGGTCGGCGCACCCCCGCGGGTGCGGCGCACGCTCAGCGGCTTCCAGTGCGGGGTGGTCGCGTTGATGGGCGTGGTCCTCGGCTCGGCGGCAGGCCTGCTGCCCGCCGTCGGACTGCGGCTCACCGAGCGGCGGGCCGCGGCCGACATGATCCGCCACGGCATCGAGAACGGCTACTCGGCCGCCTCCGAGACCGTGCCGTACATGCCGATCGCGGTGCCGTGGTCGACGCTGGCCGGTCTGCTGATCGCGGTCCCGGTGGGCGCGGCCCTGCTGGCGGCCCTGGTCACGCGTTCCAGCGGTGCGCTGGCACGGCGCGAGGTCTGACCGGCACACGGACCGACGACGGCGGCGGACGGCGGATGTTGGTGCCCCCGCACAGGGTGGATCACGCCTGTGCGGGGGCACACCGTGTGAATACGAAGGTGTGCGAGACAATGACGGCATGGAGATGCCGAGGAGTGAACGGTCGCAGGACAGCCCCCCGCACGGTCTGATCGTGGGCCAGGACGGGATGCCGGTCGGCGGCGCCGATGACGAGTCGCGCGAGGTCCCGGTGACGGAGATGGTCGAACAGCCCGCCAAGGTCATGCGGATCGGCAGCATGATCAAGCAACTCCTGGAAGAGGTACGCGCCGCGCCTCTGGACGAGGCCAGCCGGGTCCGTCTCAAGGACATCCACGCCGCGTCCGTGAAGGAGCTGGAGGACGGCCTGGCTCCCGAGCTCGTGGAGGAACTGGAGCGCCTTTCCCTCCCGTTCACCGAGGAGGCGATCCCCTCCGAGGCGGAACTGCGGATCGCCCAGGCCCAGTTGGTGGGCTGGCTGGAAGGCCTCTTCCACGGCATCCAGACCGCCCTGTTCGCGCAGCAGATGGCGGCGCGGGCCCAGCTGGAGCAGATGCGCCGCGCCCTGCCGCCCGGCTCCTCCCACGATGACGACGAGGACGGCCCCCACGGCGCGGTCCGCTCGGGCCCGTACCTCTAAGCCCCACCCCCCGGGGCCGCCCACCGGGCGGCCCCGGACCTGTACCCCGGTCCGGCCCGCCGGGGCCCCTTCAGCCCGTCGCGGCCCCTTCAGCCCGTCCGGCGTTTGAGGACCGGGTCCGGGCAGCGCCCGTGTCCTTCAGCCCGTCCGGCGTTTGAGGACCGGGTCCGGGCAGCGCCCGGGGAACGGTGGAAGGGCGGGTAGGGGACTCCGCCCCGCGCAGCGGCTCCGCCCCACGCAGCGGCCGGCCACCTCACAACGGCCCCGTAAGCAAGCGGTAAACGACGGAACCCATCCGCAACGCGCCCCCCGCATACTCGGAGGATGACCTACGACGCCATCGTGCTGGCCGGCGGCGCCGCACGGCGACTCGGCGGGGCCGACAAGCCCGGCCTCCTCGTCGGCGGCCGCCCCCTCCTCGACCGCGTCCTCGACGCCTGCTCCGACGCCCGGACCACCGTGGTCGTCGGCGGCCGCAGGCCCACGCCGCGCCCCGTCCGCTGGACCCGCGAGGATCCCCCCGGCGGCGGCCCCCTCGCCGCACTGGACGCCGGGCTGCGGCAGACCACGGCCGCACGGGTCCTCGTACTCTCCGCCGATCTGCCGTTCCTGGACCGGGAAACGGTCCGTACCCTCCTCGGCACCCTCCTCGACGCGCCCGGCGGCGACGGAGCCATGCTCCGGGACCCGGACGGCCGCGACCAGCCCCTGGTCGCCGCGTACCGCGCCGAGCCCCTGCGCAGGGAAATCGCCCTGCTGGCCACGGAACACGGCTCCGTGACCGGCCTCCCCCTGCGCGCCCTCACCGCCGAACTCGACCTCACCCCCGTCACCGCGGCTGCGCCACTCGCCTCTTTCGACTGCGACACCTGGGACGATCTCGCCGCCGCCCGCGCCCGGATCAGAGAGCATGGAACCGTGCTGGAGCAATGGATCACCGCCGCCAAGAACGAGCTGGGCATCGACGTGGCCGTCGACACCAAGACCCTGCTCGACCTCGCCCGTGACGCCGCCCACGGCGTCGCCCGCCCCGCCGCCCCGCTGACGACCTTCCTTGTCGGCTACGCGGCGGCCCGGGCCGAAGCACGTGGCGCCGACCCCGCCGAGGCCGTGGCCGAGGCCTCCCGCAAGGTCGCCGACCTGGCACTGCGCTGGGCCGCGGAGGCAGCCGGGACCGCGGACGCGAACCCGGCGGAGACGGCCGCGAGCGCTGACTCCACCTCGGCGCAGACGCGACCCGCGGACGCCGCCTCCGCTGACGCCGCCGCCGACGCCGGAGAGACCGGCTCCGGATGACCGCCGACGCCGACCACGCCCTCGACCAGGCCCTCGCCCTGGTCAGCCGCAACCCGGACGGCGGCGGCCACCGGGCCGCGCCCTGGCTCCGCGCCCGGGAGGCCGCCACCCGCGCCGGGTCGGCCGTCCGCGGCCGCAGCCACCAGGTCGCCCTGCCGGACGCCCTCGGCGAGGTGCTGGCCGCGCCCCTGGAGGCCCTCGGCGACCTGCCGTCCTTCGACACCTCCGCCATGGACGGCTGGGCCGTCGCCGGACCCGGCCCCTGGACGCTCCGCGTCGGCGACAGCGCGCTGGCCGGGAGCGAACGCCCCGCGCCCCTCGCGGACGGCGAGGCCGTACGGATCGCCACCGGCGCCCGGATCCCCGCCGACACCACCGCCGTGATCCGCAGCGAGCACTCGCGGGCGGCCGGCACGCAGCTGTACGCCGACCGGCCCGTCGCCACCGGCCAGGACATCCGCCCGCGCGGCCAGGAGTGCCGCTCCGGCGACCTGCTGCTGCCCGCCGGGTCCCTGGTGACCCCGGCCGTCCTCGGCCTCGCCGCGGCCGCCGGGTACGACGAGCTCATCACCCGCCCCCGGCCCCGCGTCGAGATCCTGGTGCTCGGCGACGAGCTGCTCACCGCGGGGCCCCCGCACGACGGCCTCATCCGCGACGCGCTGAGCCCCATGCTGGGCCCCTGGCTGGCCCGGCTCGGCGCCGAGGTGATCGCCACCCGGCGGCTCGGGGACGACCCGGCGGGCGCCGCGGCGCTGCTGAAGGCCGTCAACGACTCCCCCGCCGATCTGGTCATCACCACCGGCGGCACCGCCTCCGGCCCCGTCGACCACGTACACCCCGTCCTCGCCGAGGCCGGAGCCGAACTGCTCGTCGACGGGGTCGCCGTGCGCCCCGGCCACCCGATGCTGCTGGCCCGGCTCGGCGGCGGGACACCCGGCCAGGACCCGGTCCGCCACCTGGTGGGCCTGCCGGGCAACCCGCTGGCCGCCGTGTCCGGGCTGCTGACCCTCGCCGAACCGCTGCTGCGCGCCCTCGCCGGCCGCGGCGCGCGCCCCCGGTACGCGGTGCCCGTGCGGGGCGACGTACCGGGCCACCCGCACGACACCCGGCTGGTACCGGTCCTGCTGACCGACGAGCACGCGGTGCCGCTGCGCTACAACGGCCCGGCGATGCTGCGCGGGGTGGCCGCCGCCGACGCACTGGCCGTCGTACCGCCGAACGGCGCGAAGTCCGGGCAGGACCTGGAGATCCTCGATCTGCCGTGGGCCTCCGGGGGATGTTTCACGTGAAACTTCACGGCTCCGACGCGATGGCACGCGGCGCCGACGAGAAGCTCGTCTCGCGCCGCATCAAACTGCCCAAGCGCGTCGTCGAGAAGCCGCTGCGGCAGGTCACCCGGCGACTGATGATGGCGCTGTTCGTCATGTGCCTGACGGTGCTGATCGTGTGGATCGACCGCGACGGCTACCACGACAACGCCAACGACAAGGTCGACTTCCTCGACTGCGTCTACTACGCGACCGTGACCCTGTCGACGACCGGCTACGGCGACATCGTCCCGTACAGCGACAGCGCGCGGCTGGCCAACGTCCTGCTGATCACGCCGCTCCGCGTGCTGTTCCTGATCATCCTGGTCGGCACCACGCTGGAAGTCCTGACCGACCGCACCAGGGAAGAGTGGCGCCTCAGCCGCTGGAGGAAGAACTTGCGTGACCACACGGTCGTCGTCGGCTTCGGCACGAAGGGCCGCTCGGCCCTCCAGACCCTGCTGGCCACCGGCCTCCACCGGGACCAGGTCGTCATCGTCGACCCCAGCGCCAAGGTGATCGACATCGCCAACTCGGAGGGGTTCACGGGGGTCGTCGGCGATGCCACGCGCTCCGAAGTGCTGCTGCGCGCCGAGCTGCAGAAGGCCCGTCAGATCGTCATCGCCACGCAGCGGGACGACACGGCGGTACTGGTCACCCTGACGGCCCGCCAGCTCAACCGCGGCGCGAAGATCGTGGCGGCCGTCCGGGAAGAGGAGAACGCGCCGCTGCTGCGCCAGTCCGGCGCGGACGCGGTCATCACGAGCGCCAGTGCGGCGGGCCGGCTGCTCGGGCTCTCGGTGCTCAGCCCTAGCGCGGGCACGGTGATGGAGGACCTGATCCAGCAGGGCAGCGGCCTCGACCTGATCGAGCGTCCGGTCAGGAAGGCCGAGGTCGGCAAATCGGTCCGGGACACCGACGATCTGGTCGTCAGCGTCCTGCGCGGCCACCGCCTCCTCCCGTACGACGACCCGCACGCGAGCCCGCTCCAGTTGACGGACCGCCTGATCACGATCGTCCGCGCCGTCCCGCCGACTTCCCCGCCCGTGGTGCTGGGCTCGGCGGAGTGACCCGGCGCGCACGTCAGCGCCGCGGTCGGCTCCGTGGCCCTGCGCCCGGCCGGTGCGACCGGTAGCCTCCGGGCCATGCATGCGATCACCATCGAACAGCCCGGCGGCCCAGAGGCCCTGGTGTGGGCCGACGCACCCGACCCGGTGCCCGGCAACGGCGAAGTACTCGTCGAGGTCGCGGCCGGCGCCGTGAACCGCGCCGACGTCCTGCAGCGGCAGGGTTTCTACAACCCCCCGCCCGGCGCCTCGCCCCATCCGGGCCTGGAGTGCTCCGGGCGGATCTCCGCGATCGGCCCCGGGGTCTCCGGCTGGTCCGTCGGCGACGAGGTGTGCGCGCTGCTGGCCGGCGGCGGGTACGCGGAGAAGGTGGCGGTCCCGGCGGGCCAGCTGCTGCCGGTGCCCGCGGGCGTGGACCTGGTGACGGCGGCGGCGCTGCCGGAGGTCGTGTGCACGGTCTGGTCGAAAGAGCTTGTGACGACTCCCCCAGGGGGAGCGCTCGCCGCGTAGGCAACCGTCGCGCTCCCCCTCCTGAGACTAGGAACGGGAGAGCGCCACATGGGCAAGCAGAGCCTCAACAACTACGTAGCAAGGGAAGCGGCCGACGACCGGCCCCGCGCGGTGCTGTACGCGCGTCAGAGCAAGCTCAACGAAGACGGCAGCGACGCAAGCCCCCTCATGCAGTGGGAGGCAGGGGAAGCGCTCTGTGCCGCACGTGGGTACCGCGTAGTCAAGCGATTCCGCGACGTGGGGAAGTCCGGTTGGGACCCCAGCGTTCGACGTGACGGCTTTGACGAAATGATGAATTGGGTACGCGACGGCAAGTGTGACGTCGTGGTCATCTTCACCCTTTCCCGCCTTACCCGAATGGGCGCTCAAGAGGCTTTCGCCATTGAGAAGGTAATGCGGGATAACGCCGTGTCCCTGGTCAGCGTCCGTGAACCGTACCTTGACACCAGCGACCCCATCGGCGCGGGAATCTTCGCCATCATCGCTGGACTCGCCAAGCAGGAGTCCGACACCAAGTCGGCGTTCATCGTGAACACCAAAGAGCTTGCTCGAAAGGCAGGCGGCCACGTATCCGGCAACGCGCCGTTCTGGGGCGAGAACGTCAAGGCGTTCACACCCGAAGGCGTCAAGTACGTCAAGATCACACCGACAGAGAGCGGGCGCTCAACCGTTCTCCTCATGCGCGAAATGGCGGAGAAGCAAGGTCTTACGCCGGGGCAGATTGCCGAGAAGCTGACGAAAGATCCTGATCACCCGGCCCCCGGCTGGCGAACTCCGCAAGGTGTGGCCCGTGTAGACGCTCGCCGTAAGCGCGGAAACTTCAAGCAGCACGCGGAGCCGCATTGGACACCTCAAGCCGTATTGCGCACCCTTCGTGACCCCCGTATTGCCGGTATGGCCGCTAACCGCGTCACGTCGGACAAGTGGGAGATCCGACGGGACGAAAACGGCGACCCCATGCACGTGCACGACCAGATCATCACCCCGGCTGAGTGGTACGTCTTGCAGACGGTAATTTCCACCGAAGGCAAGATGCGTAGGCCCTATCACGGCGGCACCTATCTGCTGACCGGCTGGCCGATCATGTTCTCTTACTGCGGGGCCACCACAAGCACGACCATGAATGACGGCATCCCCCGCTACCGCAGCAACCGAACCGGAGCCGCCGCAAAGCAAATGGGCGTGACTCGCATCAGCGTCCGCGTGGACGAGACCGACGCATACGTTGCCCGCAAGGTGTGGGCCCGTCTGATGAATCTGGACCCAACCAACGATGACGACATGACCCTTATGACTGCCGTCGCCGAGAAGTTCGCCCGGCAGCAGGACACGGCAGGTGTAGCGGTCGAGTGCAACGAACTTGAGGCCCAGCTCAAGCACACGGAAATGAGCCTCTTGGAAATCTACGCCGACAAGAAATCCGGTCTCTACAAGGGAAATGTGGGCCGGGCAGCGTTCACAGAAGCTGTTCAGTCCATGCAGCGGACGGAGCAGATTTGCCGAGACCGCCTCAAGGAACTGCGAGCGCAGCAAGTGAAGGCCGTAAAGGTGCCTTTGGAAGACTGGCGAAATGGAACTCCGGACGAAGACCCGATCGGGCCGGGCTCACTCTGGGCCCAGTGGGGCATGATCAAGCGTCGCGAGTTCCTGAGCTTCTGGCTTGACCATGTCGAAATCGGGCCCCGGACAAAGCCGGGACGGGTGCAGGACATTGCCGACCGCGTAACGGTCCACTGGGCTAATCCGGAACCGGAAGAGGCCGAAGAGAACGGGGAGCAGACCGACGAGCTGATCAGCGCGTGACACTGAGGGGCCCCGGCGTGCGGATAACACGCCGGGGCTTCCCCCAGGATCGCAGAGACCACAGAAAGAACATGAACGCGACCTAGCCGCCCGCTTGAGCCCCTGAGACGGCACGACTGACACCCAACGTCGCTGGGCCCGACTCAGGTCCGTAGAGAGCCCCGTGAGCCCCTTGAGGCTGGCGGGGCTTTCTTGTCGGCACAGACTTGACATGGACACGATAAGCAGAGAGCCGGGGCACGCAGGGTGTGACGGCGGGGCGGGCTTCGCTCAGCGGGTGTGGTGCGGTGGCGGTTCTTTTGTATTTTCTGATTGCCTAAGAGAAACCTAAGGGCAAACCGAAGTCATCCAAGAATCACCAAAACGCCACACGGTGACCGGCGTCACAGTATCAAGCCTCCACCACCTCAGGTGACGGATCAAATCCTGGCAACCCTCACGCTCCAGGGGGAACCAGAGACTCGACGCGAAGCCAGTCGCACAGCAATAACGCACGTGCGTTATTGCTATATCGAGGGTGTGATTTCTAATTCGAACACACATTCGCGATTGGACCTGGTCGGGTAATCCCTACACTCAGAGGAGTCAGGTTGTCTCACGCCGAACAGGCGCGCAGCTACATGATGAAGCGCGACGAATATACGGACCTTCTCGCGAAGCTGAATTTGGACCCACACAATCACAACCTGAGCGCTGGCGAACTAAATGCGGAGTCGGAGCTACTCGACAAGATCCGCGACACGGACAACCAGATGAAGCGCCACCTTGAGGCGGCTGCCAAAGAAGAGGCGGCAATGCGGGTTGCATCACCCCTGCAACTCATGGGAACAACCCGTAAGTTCGATTCGAAGGAAAACCGCATGGCTGCTGTAATTCCGGGCGAGCTTCTGGCGCGCTCGCTTGAAATTGCGCGGGACGTTACAACGCCGAGTACAGGCAAGGCTTTCAGCCCAGAAGACATGGCGAAGAAGTTCGTTGATCTTTTGGCGCCTCAGTCGGTCGTAATGACATCGGGCGTCACCCGTGTACAGACGAACGCCGAGACGTACTCGTTCCCCACAATTCGCTCCGACTTCACGGCTGGGTTCGTCGGTGAACTGGATGACCTGCCAACCGGCGGATTTGGTGCTGAGCCGCTGAAGGTGACGCCAAAGAAGATTGCAGCCGCTGACATGCTCGCCAATGAGCTCGTGGAAGACGGCGGGGCTGCATTTATGGACCCCGTTGCCAAGTCGCTCATGCGGTCGGTTTCCCTGGGGTTCGACCGCGAAGCCCTCGTTGGCACGGGAGCCAATAAGGGGTTCGTTGGCATAGCGAACATGCCCGGAATTCAGCGGCATGCGGTAACGGGCGAATTTAAAGACCTTGATCCCTTTATTGCCGCTTTCGGCAAGCTGGAAGCGGTGAACTCGAAGGCCACCGCCGTTGTTATGCATCCAACTGTGTGGGCTGGGATTATGGCCCTGCGCGAAACCTCTGGTTCGCTCAAGCCCCTTCTGAGCGAGTCCGCCGGTTCTCCTACTGCTGGTGTTCAGCGTTCGATCCTCGGCGTTCCAGTATGGATCTCTTCTTTCATGCCGCTGACGGATGTTCTGACCTATGAGGCAGACCAGATTTTCGCCGTGTGGCGCAAGGATGCGGGCTTTCAGATTTCTGATCAGTTTGGATTTATGAAAGATGGCACTGCCGTGCGAGCGATCGCCCGCGCCGCTATCGCTGTCCCGAACGCTGCATCCGTCTGCAAGATTACCCTTTCCGCCTAAGAGGAGATTCCCAATGTTTTTCACCAACACCACTGAGCGAACCGCGACCATCCGCATGAAGAGCTATATGGGCTACGGTCCGACTAAGGATGGCGTTCCGGCTTATGCTCTCCATAATGGCGAGACGTACGACGTTCCCCAGCCTGAAGCAGATTGGCTGATTGGCACTGATCTCGCAGAGCGCGTCTAAGAATGTTCGTTGAATTGCTCTCAGGGGTGCGCATTGATGGTGCACCCCTGGGGGCGGGTATGTGTTTGGAGTGCCCCAGCGACGTAGGGGGGTACCTAACCGAAAACGGGTGGGGGCGCAATCGGGCGGCTGCCCACAAGCTCAGCGACGGCCGTTCGGTCATCGCATTCAGGGTGCGTGAGATTCCTGGCACTGCTGAGGAACTGAGCGAATGGCCGTCGTGGATGCGCCCTGCATGGATGCGGCCCGACGGTCGGGCAGCGCTCAGCGGCGACAATAACCAATGGGTTCCGGCGCGCTGCCGGTTGTGTCTGCGCTTTGGGTACAGACTCAAGGACCGATTGCCCCATTCAGCGCGACGTGACGAGCGCGCCGATTCCTGGTCCATTGAATGCAAACATTGCCGTCCCATTGTTGGGCCAACATCAGGTGCATAGGGGTATTCAGGCCAGAAGTTCAACAACATTGCCGCTCAGCGATCCCAGCCCCAGCTCCTTTTTCGCGTCCGTCCCGGCCAACCCCTTCCGGACTGTCCGCTAACTCAAGAGGGGAAGCAATGAGACGAAGGTGCGCGCACACTCCGTGCGATGTGTCGATTCCTGCCGACGCTGACCGGCGCACACGGTATTGCAGCGACGCTCACCGCAAGGCAGCGGCCCGCGCCCGCAAGGCAACCACAACGGCATCCCAGAGCCGCCCTGCGCCCGCCTCAGTGGACGCGGAGCGCTACCCGGCACTTCGGGCCGTCTGGGATGCCGTAGCCGCTCAGATCGTCGCTGAGGGCGTCACGGTCCCAGGTTCGTCCGGTGTGCCCGTGGCTCACCCGCTCTTGCGCTTCTTGGGGCAGCTCGATGCGGCCCTGTCGGCACACGAGCAGACAGCCGACCTCGGCGTGTCGGCCGACCCCGTTGAGGCTGCCCGCGCGGCTGCTGCCGCTGCCCTGGATGCGTACCGTCGTGGTCAGTGACGAACTCCGCGAGCTGTGCTGCGAGTTGGCGGAACATGACACCCCGGAGCACCACCCCTTGTGGCCGGTACTCGCCACGCTGTACCGGCTCGAACTCGGTTCCGCGCCAAGCGCGTTGGACCTGTTCGTCGTCGGCTGCTGCCCCCGGCACTTTTAGCCCCTGCCCCCTGCCCCCTGCTGCCCGTGTGGGCGGTGGGGGGCTTTGCCGTACGTGGGCGCGCCTTCGAATGAAAGGCTGCACCTAGGCCGGCTGCGGGAGCGAGGCGCTGTTTACCCTTTCACCCCAAGGTTTCTGCCCGCCTTCGATTCAGCGCCCAAGCCTCCATGGCCGCTTCTTCCCTGGGGCTGGCGACGGGGGTTGCTCGCGTCCGCCGCCACTTGCTCAACCCCATTGCCTGGTGGCCCTCTTGCGCTGGCTCACGCGTAGGGGTGAGGCTCATGCAACCAGACGCAACTGACTAGTCAGGAGTGCAAGGTCATGGCTCTACTGTTCTTCGGCAAAGACCCCAACAGCAACGGCGACAACTGCCCCAGCGTGTGGGTAGACGACATGTCGGCCGATCTCGTCATGCAGGGCGTGAAAGCCGATAAGGCCACGGAAGCGGAATGCCTCAAGGTTGGCGGCATCCCCGACCACGAGGGTGTCGTACGCATCCCGGTAAGCATGGTGGACCAGATCAGGAAGGCGTGTGATGAAGCCGAGCAGCGTGCCGCCATTCGGTGAGCTGATCGCAGGGTGCCAGAGGTCGGCCGTTCACCTGGAGCTGCGCGACTCGTACGGCATCGCCTCGGAGGATGAAGACTTCGCCAGGTGGCGAGAGCTTGGCGAGATCAGCCCGGCGTCCGTAGAGGGCCGCCGCCCGTGGCTGGACCTGGTGAAGGAGGCTGTGAGTCGGGGTGTTGTCATGCGGCGTGCCCGCATCGTCTCCGTGCCGGTCAGCGAGTACATCCGGTACGAGCACGCGGGTACGTATCTCAACGTCGGGGCCGGTGAGTTGATCCGCTGGCTCCCCCGTCCTGAGGCTGCCACGCTCGCTTTGCCCGGGGCGGACTTCTGGCTTTTCGATGACCGTCTCATCCGCTTCGGCTACTTCGCCGGAGACGGGGCATTCGTGGGCCACGAGCTGAACGACGATCCACAAGTGACCAAGATGTGCGCCGACGCGTTCGAGTCTGTTTGGGACCGTTCCACACCCCACGAGGAGTTCGCGGTCTGACCCTCGTCAGCCCTCCGCCAGCCCATGCCCAGCTATCAATCATCCAGCGTCGAGAACGCACGCAAGGCCGTCGCGGCACGTCTGCGGGAGGTTCGCCTTGACGCTGGCCTGAAAGGGCATGAGTTGGCGGCTCGCTGCGGCTGGCACAAGTCCAAGGTGTCCCGCATCGAGAATGCGATCACACCGCCCTCGGACGCGGACATTCGCGATTGGTGCGCTGGGTGTGGTGCTGACGACCAGGCCCCGGACATCGTTGCCACCTCACGCACGGCTGACTCCATGTACCTGGAGTGGAAGCGCCTCCAGCGAACCGGCTTGCGCCGTCTCCAGGAGTCCCGTGTCCCGCTGTACGAGCGAACCAAGCTGCACCGGGGGTACGCCTCCCACCTTGTGCCCGGACTGTTCCAGACACCTGCCTACGCCGCCGCGCTCCTCTCGTCCATCAGCCGGTTCCATGGCACCCCCAACGACACGGCGGAAGCAGTCGACGCCCGCATGTCCCGCGCCCGTGTTCTGCATCAAGGAACACACCGCTTCGCACTGCTGGTAGAGGAAGCAGTGTTGCGCTACCAGGTGGGCGACCCCGAGACGATGGCCGGACAGTTGGGGCACCTGCTATCCGTCATGTCACTGCCTGCTGTCTCACTCGGGATCATCCCTTTCGCAGCGCGTGAACGAGGCATGTGGACCTTGGAGACATTCGACATTTTCGATGATCAGCGCGTGCATGTGGAATTGCTGACGGCACAGGTGACGCTCACGGCGCCGGGCGAAGTAGGCATGTACGTCAAGGCATGGGGTGACCTACAGAAAATGACGGCGTATGGCGCAGAGGCCCGCACCCTGGTCACTGCCGCAATCGACGCGCTGCGTTGAGAAGTCGTGTGCAACAGCGTAGAACTCGCTGGAAGTTGGCCCCGGTCGATTCCTAGCGTGGTCGTCATCGGACCACGTGAGGGGACGGCAAGACATGGCAGCGACGACTGATACGGACGCTCGACTCTGGGAGTACGAGACCTTTGCGCCGCCGGGCGAGACGTGCCCCTCGTGCATGCAGCCGGTAGGGACCCTGGACCGTTGCCGCCGGGGTGCCATTCCCCGTACTTCGGGTCCTGACGTGGTGATCTACCGGCACATCGACTGTGCCGACCCGGAAGGGCTCATCAGGCGGTCAAAGCGGTGACGCTTCCCGTTGGCAAGGTGGATCGATTAGAGCCGGTCGCCGTCCCTGGGTGCCGCACCTGCGCGGGTAGGCACGTCGCCCGGGAGGTTGCCCGCCAGAGGGGCGCAATGGGCCTCGTAAGGGCCTACAGCCGCCAGATTGCCCAGCACCCCCACCGCGCGCCTGAAGGGCTGTGACAGCCCCACCACAGCGCCGATCTCCGTTCATACCCACACGCCGACCCCAACGCCAGAACGGGGGGCGGACCGGCGGGGAACCTCGTTGGTCTCTGTGGACCCAGGGTGATCTCTGCGGCTACTGCTGCGGAGCGGGGGCCGTGTGGTGTCCCGACTGTGCGGGGTTCGCTGGCTGTGACACCTGCCTCCACACGTTCAAGGTCAAGTGCCCCACGTGCTCAGTGGGCACCCGCGAGAAGTGGACCCCCCGCTAGAACGGCCCCGTCAGTGCCCATCCCCCGAGGCACTGGCGGGGCTCCGTGCTGTCTCTGGCAGTAGCGTCGGAATATGAAGGCAATCACGATCACCGAATCAGGTGGGCCGGAAGTGCTGTCCTGGTCCACGGTGCCGGACCCTGTAGCAGGGCCGGGCGAAGTGCTCATCGACGTTGTAGCCAGTGCAGTGAACCGCGCGGACATCCTCCAACGGCAAGGGCTCTACAACCCACCCGCCGGGGCGTCCCCGTACCTCGGACTTGAGTGTTCCGGCCACGTGGCAGCGCTGGGCGAAGGCGTGTCCGGCTGGGAAGTCGGGCAGCCCGTGTGCGCGCTGCTGAGTGGCGGGGGCTACGCCGAGAAAGTAGCCGTGCCTGCGGGCCAGGTGCTTCCTGTACCGAAGGGGGTGTCGGTTGCCGACGCTGCGGCGCTGCCAGAGGTGACGGCAACGGTGTGGTCTAACATCTTCATGGGTGGGGGTAACGCCACAAGCTCCAACGTGTTCATGGTGGCCGGCCTGCGCCCCGGCGAGACCCTGCTGGTGCACGGCGGGTCGAGCGGCATCGGGACGATGGCGATCCAGCTGGCGAAGGCCGTGGGCGCTCGGGTCGCGGTGACGGCGGGCGGCAAGGAGAAGCTGGCGCGCTGCGCGGAACTGGGCGCGGACATCCTGATCGACTACCGCGAGCAGGACTTCGTGGAGGAGCTGCGGGCGGCCACGGACGGCGCCGGGGCGGACGTGATCCTGGACATCATGGGCGCGAAGTACCTGACCCGGAACGTGGACGCGCTGGCCGTGAACGGCCGCCTGGCGATCATCGGGCTCCAGGGCGGGGTCAAGGCCGAGCTCAACCTGGCCACGCTGCTGGCGAAGCGGGCGGCGGTCACCGCCACCACCCTCCGGGCACGGCCGCTGGACGAGAAGGCCGCGATCGTCGCGGCCGTACGGGAGCACGTGTGGCCCCTGGTCGAGGCGGGCCGCATCCAGCCGGTGGTGCACGCGACGTACCCCATGCGGGAGGCGGCCGAGGCGCACCGTGTCCTGGAGTCGAGCACCCACGTGGGCAAGCTGCTGCTGACCGTTTGATTTGCCCAGCTGAATTGCCCAGCCCCTCCGGCGTTTGAGGAGCGGGGTCCGGGGCGGGGTGGGGGAAGTCCCGCGCAGCGGAACCCCCGCACCCCGCCCCACCCGTGCCGGCCTACAGGCTGCGCAGCAGCACCGCCGGCGACTCGACGCAGTCGGCGACGTACCGCAGGAAGCCGCCCGCCGTGCCGCCGTCACAGACCCGGTGGTCGAAGGTCAGGGACAGCTGCACGACCTGACGGACGGCCAGCTCCCCCTCGTGCACCCACGGCTTCCGGATGATCCGGCCCACGCCGAGCATCGCCGCCTCGGGATGGTTGATGATCGGCGTGGAGCCGTCCACACCGAACACCCCGTAGTTGTTCAGGGTGAAGGTGCCGCCGGTGAGGTCGGCCGGAGCCAGCTTCCCCGCGCGGGCCAGCTCGGTCAGTCGGGCGAACTCCGCCGACAGGGACTCGGCGCTGCGCGTCTGCGCGTCCCGGACCACCGGGACCATCAGGCCCCGCTCCGTCTGCGCGGCGAAGCCGAGGTGCACGGCCGGGAGCCGGACGATCTCGTTCGCCGCGAGGTCCACCGTGGAGTTGAGCTCCGGGTGCCGGGCCAGCGCCGCCGTGCAGATCCGGGCGAGCAGCGCGAGCACCGAGACCTTCGGGCCGCCCGCCGCGTTCATCGCCGCCCGCGTCGCCATCAGCTCGGTGGCGTCCGCGTCGACCCAGCAGGTGGCGTCCGGGATCTCGCGCCGGCTGCGCGACAGCTTGTCCGCGACCGCGCCGCGCACCCCCTTGAGCGGGATCCGCGTGGCGCCTTCCGGAGCGGCGGAAGCGGAAGCGGCGGCGGATGCCGCGACCGGGGCGGCGGGAGCCACCACCGGGGCGCGCAGCGCCAGCTCGACGTCCGAGCGCAGGATCAGGCCCTGCGGGCCGGATCCGCGCAGCGCGCGCAGGTCCACCCCGTGGTCCCGGGCCAGCTTGCGCACCAGCGGAGAGATGACCGGCACCGGCCCGGCGACGGCCTCCGCACCGGCTGCACGGGCCGGTGCGGCGGCAGGAGCCGCGGCCGCAGCAGCAGACCCGGCCAGGACCCGGGCCGGTGTGGCGGCAGGGGCCGCGGGGGCGCCACCCGGCGCGGCGGAGCCGGGTCGCACCCGCCTCCGACGCGCCGGACGCGAGTGGTCCGTGCCGTAGCCGACCAGGACGTTGCCCGAGCCGAACGCCTCGGCCGCGGTGGCCGCGGCCTCCGCGCCGCCCTCCGCGGACGGTGGCATCGTCCCCACCGCCACGGTGATCAGCGCTGCTCCGACCGGCAGTTCCGTCCCTTCCTCGCCGAAGCGGGCGGTGACGACGCCTCCGTACGGGCAGGGGACCTCCACCATCGCCTTGGCCGTCTCGACCTCGACGACGGGCTGGTCGATGGCCACGACGTCCCCGACCGCCACCAGCCAGCGGACGATCTCCGCCTCGGTCAGGCCTTCCCCGAGGTCCGGCAGTTTGAACTCCATCACCTGTGGCATCAGTTCTCCCACTGCAGACGGGCCACGGTGTCCAGGATCCGGTCCACGCCGGGCAGGTGGTGCTTCTCCAGCATCGGCGGCGGGTACGGGATGTCGAACCCGGTCACGCGCAGCACCGGCGCCTCCAGGTGGTGGAAGCAGCGCTCCGTGATGCGAGCGGCGATCTCGGCGCCCGGGCCGCCGAAGCCGCCCGACTCGTGGACCACCACCGCGCGCCCGGTCCGGCGCACGGAGGCCACGACGGTCTCCTCGTCGAAGGGCACCAGCGAGCGCAGGTCCACGACCTCCAGGTCCCAGCCCTCCTCACGCGCCGCCTCGGCCGCCTCCATGCACACCGGCAACGAGGGTCCGTAGGTGATCAGCGTCGCGCTCGTGCCGCTGCGCCGGACGAGGGCCTTGCCGATCCCGGGGACCGCCACGGGGGCTTCCGGGGACCAGTCGGCCTTGGACCAGTACAGCCGCTTCGGCTCCAGGAAGACCACCGGGTCGTCGCTGGCTATCGAGGCCCGCAGCAGCCCGTACGCGTCCTCGACCGTCGCCGGGGTCACGACGGTGAGCCCGGGGGTGGCCACGTAGTACGCCTCGGAGGAGTCGCTGTGGTGCTCCACACCGCCGATCCCGCCGCCGTACGGCACCCGGATCGTGATCGGCAGCGGCATCGCGCCCCGCGTGCGGTTGCGCATCTTCGCCACGTGCGAGATGAGTTGCTCGAAGGCCGGGTACGCGAACGCGTCGAACTGCATCTCCACGACCGGCCGCAGCCCGTACATGGCCATGCCGACGGCCGTGCCGAGGATTCCCGCCTCGGCGAGCGGGGTGTCCGTACAGCGGTCCTCGCCGAACTCCTTCGCGAGGCCGTCCGTGATGCGGAAGACCCCGCCGAGCGCCCCGACGTCCTCGCCCATCACGTGGACGGCCGGGTCCTCGGCCATCGCGTCGCGCATCGCCCGGTTCAGGGCCTGCGCCATGGTCGCCGGCTTCGCCGCCACCGTGGTCATGACGGGTCCTCCTCTTCCAGCTCTGCCGCGTCCTGCTCGGCCGCGTCCAGCTCGGCACGGAGCATGGCCGCCTGTTCGCGCAGCCGGCCGGTCTGCTGCGCGTAGACGTGTCCGAAGAGGTCCATCGGGTCGAGCACGGGCTCCGCGTTCATCCCGTCGCGGAGCGCCGCCGCCATCGCCTCGGCCGCGTCCCTGGCGGCCTGGATGCCCGCCTCGTCCAGCAGTCCGCGTGCGGTGAGCTCGCGCTCCAGCAGGTCGATGGGGTCGTGCGCCTTCCAGGCCGCGACCTCGGCGTCGCCCCGGTAGCGGGTCGCGTCGTCGGCGTTGGTGTGGGCCTCGATCCGGTACGTGACGGCCTCGATCAGGGTCGGTCCGCCGCCGGAGCGGGCCCGCCGGACCGCCTCGGACAGCACCTCGTGCATGGCGGCGATGTCGTTCCCGTCGACGAGCCGGCCCGGCATCCCGTACCCCACGGCCTTGTGGGCGAGGGTCGGGGCGGCGGTCTGCTTGGCGAGCGGGACGGATATCGCGAAGCCGTTGTTCTGCACGAGGAAGACGACCGGCGCCTGCCAGACGGCGGCGAAGTTCATGGCCTCGTGGAAGTCGCCCTCGCTGGTGCCGCCGTCGCCGACCATGGCGAGGGCGACCACGTCGTCCCCGCGCAGCCGTGCGGCGTGCGCCAGGCCGACCGCGTGCGGCAGCTGGGTGGCGAGGGGGGTCGACAGCGGGGCTATCCGGCGCTCGCGCGGGTCGTACCCGGTGTGCCAGTCGCCGCGCAGGAGGGTCAGGGCCTCCACGGGGTCCAGGCCGCGGGCCACGGCCGCGAGGGTGTCGCGGTAGCTCGGGAAGAGCCAGTCCTGCTCCTCCAGCACCAGCGCGGCGGCGATCTCGCACGCCTCCTGGCCGACGGTGGAGGGATATACGGCCAGACGGCCCTGCCGGGTGAGGGCGGTGGCCTGGGCGTTGTAGCGGCGGCCGCGCACGAGCTCGGCGTAGCACCGGCGCATCAGCTCGGGGTCGAGCCGGTCGGCGGCCGGCGTGCCCAGCACCCGGTACGGCTCGGGGTCCGGGAGCAGCGGGGCGGCATCCGTACGGGGCCTCCAGGCGGGCGGCGGGGTGGAACGGTGGGACGCACCGGCACCAGGCAGCTCTTGGACCGTCATGGCGGCGTACACCTCCTCGTGGGAAGCGGGCAGGGAGGCCTCGGATGTGAGGCCCCTCACCTACCGATTGTTCGGTTGCCCGGGCAATTTGGCTACAGGCGGCTCCAGGCTGTGGACAAAGTGGCGGCGACGCCCTGGTATGGGTGCAGGACGTCCAGGAGAGGCAGGCAACGCGCGATGGCGGATGAACAAATGGCCGGAACGGGTTCCGGAGCGGCTCCCGGCGCGGGCGGCACACCGGGGGGCCCTCCCGGGGGCCCGGGCGGCCCGTCGGGCGGCCCCGCCGGTGCCGGCGGCCCCGGCGGCCCTGGTGGTCCTGGTGGCCCCGGCGGCCCCGGCGGTCCGCCCAGCCCTCCCCGTCCCCTGGATCCGATCGACCGCTCGATCGTGCGCCTGCTCCAGGCGGACGGCCGCGCCTCGATACGCTCCGTGGCCGAGCAGGTCCACGTCTCCCGGGCCAACGCCTACGCCCGCATCAACCGCCTCATCGACGACGGGGTGATCCGGGGCTTCACCGCCCGCGTCAACCACGAACGTGCGGGCCAGGGCGCCTCCGCCTACATCACCCTGAAGATCGTCCAGAACTCCTGGCGGACGGTCCGCGAACAGCTCCGCGAGCTGCCCGGCGCCGCACACATCGCGCTGGTCAGCGGCGATTTCGACGTCCTGCTGCTGGTCCACACCCCGGACAACCGCACCCTGCGCGAGCTGGTCCTCACCCGCCTGCAGTCGATCCCGGAGGTCCTCTCCACGCGCACCCTGCTGGTCTTCGAGGAAACGGACCTCCTGGCCCGCGACCCGGCCGCGGGCCCGACGATCAGCGAGGACTAGGTGTATTGCCCTGTGAGGTTGGGGACGCGGCTGGCGGGTGGTTTGCCTGCGAGTGCGGTGTGTCCGCGGTGGTGATTGTAGGTGTGCAGCCACTTCGGGAACGCGTCGCGGCGTTCCTGTTCTGACTGGTAGGGGCGGGCGTAGGCCCATTCCTCGGCGAGGGTGCGGTTGAGGCGTTCGACCTTGCCGTTGGTTTGTGGCCGGTAGGGCCGGGTTCGCTTGTGGGTGATCCCCGCTGCCGCCAGTGCGTCCCGCCAGAGGTGGGATTTGTAGCAGGAGCCGTTGTCGGTCAGGACCCGCTCGACGGTGATCCCGACGCTCGTGAAGTAGGCGTGCGCCCGCTGCCAGAAGGCGGTGGCGGTTTCTTTCTTCTCGTCGGTGAGGATCTCGCTGTAGGCGAGGCGGGAGTGGTCGTCGACGGCGGTGTGGATGTAGCTGTAGCCCAGGCGGGGCCGCTTCCTGCGGCCGGCCTGGCGGCCGAGGGTCTTGTGGCCGCCGCCGTCGGGGATGTTGCCGAGCTTCTTGATGTCCACGTGGACGAGTTCGCCGGGCTTGTCGCGTTCGTAGCGTCGTATGACACGGCCGGTGGCCCGGTCCAGATGGCTCAGGCGGGCCAGCTTGTAGCGGGTCAGGACGCGGTGCACGGTTGAGGGCACCAAACCCAGCAGGTGGGCGATGCGGGCCGGTCCCCACCGGCGCAGGACGCGGACTTTGATGATCCGGCGTTCGGTGCGGGTCGGGGTCCGGCGCGGGCTGTGACGCGGGCGCGAGGAGTGGTCACTCATGCCCGCTTCGCCGTGATCTCGGTAGCGGTCGGCCCACCGCTGGGCCGTCGTCGGCGAGACCTGGAAGCGCTCGCCTGCACGGCGGTAGGTCCAGCCGTCTACGACCACGCAGCGGGCAAGGCGCAGGCGTCCGGTCTCGGTCAGGGGTGCATTACGGTGGGGCATGAGGGCCTTCTGTCGTTCGGTGTAGACGTCGCAATCCACACCGAACCCGGAAGGCCCTCACCCGTTCAAGACGCCTCAGCCGAGACCTCCATCACCCGTCCACAACCTCCCGAGGCAATACAACTAGGCCGTCTCTTTCGGATCTTGCAGGCGTCGCGGGCCCGGCAAGATCCGAAAGAGACGGCCTGGACGGCCCCGGCGGGGCCCGGCCCGGTCAGCGCTGCGTGCGCAGCCCGTCCAGGGCCATGCTGACCACCGCGTCCGCCAGCTGGTCGGGGGTGGTGCCCGGGTGGGGGCGGTACCACTCGACCAGGGAGTTGACCATGCCGAAGAGGAGGCGGGTAGCGAGGCGGATGTCCACGTCCGCCCGCAGGTCCCCCTCGGCGGCGGCGGCCTTGAGCAGCTCCGCGACCTGCTGGTCGAACTCGCGGCGGCGCTCCAGTGCCCAGCGCTCGGTGCGGGTGTTGCCCCGCACGCGCAGCAGCAGCGTCACGTAGGGGAGCTCCGCGACGAGGACCTCGACCGTGCGGCGGGTGACGTACTCGACGCGCCCGACCGCGCGCCCCCGTATCGCCCCCGATTCCCCGAGGACGGCGAAGAGCTCGTCCAGTGCCCGGCTGACGGCACGGTGGAGCAGCTCCTCCTTGCCCGCGACGTGGTGGTAGATCGAGGACTTCGAGATGCCCGCGGCCTTGGAGAGGTGCTCCATCGAGGTGCCGTCGTAACCGCGCTCGTTGAAGACCTGGACGGCGACGGACAGCAGCGTCTCGGGCGTGTACGTGTCCCGCTTGGCCGTCGTCATTCCGTCTCCCCCGCCTCGTCGTCCTCGTCCGCCGCATCGGCGGCCTCGTCGGCGCCCTCGTCGTCGCCCGCCGCGTACCCCAGCTTGTACAGCGCCAGCGAGGGCGCGTACCGGCCGCCCGGACAGCGCTCGTCGAGGTGGTGCAGCAGGTCGTACGCCCAGTCGCGGCCGAGCCGGTCGTGCCATTCGGCGGGGCCCATCGGATAGTTGACCCCGAGCCGCATCGCCGTGTCGATGTCCTCGGCGCCCGCCACCCCGCGCGCGACGGCGTCGGCGGTCAGGTCGATCAGCATCGCCACCGTCCGGGCGACGATCATGCCCGGGACGTCGCCGATGACGGAGACCTTCTTGCCCAGCTTCTGGAACAGGCCGACGGCCTCGGCGAGCGTCCGCTCGCTGGTGTCCTCGCTGACGGAGAGCGCGATCCGGGTGGCGTCCCGGTAGTCGAGGGCGAGGTCGAAGTAGACGACGTCGGCGAACTCGATCGCGGTCTTGCCGTCCGCGAGCACGAGCTGCCCCTCGCCCGGGAGCTGGATGTACGGGCCCCCGTGCGCGGTGGTGGTGACCTCGGTCCCGGCCTCCTCCAGGAGGTCGACGAGGACCGCGGCGGGCCCGAGGTCGCCGACGACGGTCACCTTCGCGGGCGCGTCCTCGGGTCCGGCGGTGTGCGGGGCCGGGGCCTTCGCGTCCGGGCCGTACGGGTACCAGCCGTGCCCCGACTTGCGGCCGAGGCGGCCGGACTGGACCAGCCGCCGCTGGGCGAGGGACGGGGTGAACTTGGGGCTGCGGAAGAAGGACTCCCACACGGAGCGGGTGACGGCCTCGTTGACGTCCTGGCCGATCAGGTCGGTCAGCGCGAAGGGGCCCATCTTGAAGCCGCCGCTCTCGCGGAGCACGGCGTCGATGGTGGCCGGGTCGGCGCCCTGCTCCTCGTACACCGCGAAGGCCTCGGCGTAGAAGGGCCGGGCGATCCGGTTGACGATGAAACCCGGGGTGTCGGCGCAGCGCACCGGCGTCTTCCCCCAGCCGAGGACGGTGGCGTACGCGCGGCCGGCGGCATCCGGGTCGGTCGCGAATCCGGAGACCACCTCGACCAGCGGGAGCAGCGGGGCCGGGTTGAAGAAGTGCAGGCCCAGGAAGCGGCCCGGGTGCGCGAGCCCGGCGGCGAGCTCGGTGACGGAGAGCGATGAGGTGTTGGTTGCCAGCAGCGCGTCCGGCGAAACCACTTCTTCGAGTGCCGCGAACAGTGCGCGCTTGACGGCGACGTCCTCGACGACCGCCTCCACGACGAGAGCGGCGTCGGCCAGCCCGGACAGCTCGGCCGCCGAGGCGATCCGGGCGATCGCGTCCTCGGCCTCGGCGCGATCCAGCCGGCCCTTCGCGGCCATCCGCTCGACGCGGTCCTGCACGAACCCGACCGCGTCGGCGGCGAGGACGGCGTTGATGTCATAGATCAGCACACGGTGACCTGCGAGAAGGGCGACCTGGGCGATGCCCTGCCCCATGGTGCCGGCGCCGACGACCGCCACTGTGCGGGACCGCTTGATTGCTGTCATGCCCAGATCCTCCCGCACCGACTTGTCCACAGGTCTGCCGGGCCCTCTTGTCCCGACCGATCGTTCGGTTACTCTAACTCCAGTCTGCTCTTCTTCATCCCTTCACGCCCGACCCGATCGCCTGATCCCGCCCGGCTCAACGAGGAGTTGGTCCCTGATGGCCGCCGAGCTCACCGTCCCCCAGCTGTCCGCCAAGCACCGGCCCACCCTGGACCAGGCACTGGCCACGATCCGCAGCCGCGCCTACTGGTCCCCGCATCCCGAGCACCCCAAGGCCTACGGGGAGACCGCCGGGGCCGACGGCCTCGCCGCCTTCGAGGCGCTGCGCGGCACCCGGCTCGACCTCGGGCAGCCCGGCACCGACGACTGGACGGGCGCCGAGACCTCCCCGTACGGCGTCGAGCTCGGCGTCGAGTACCCGCACGTGGACCCGGACGTGCTGCTGCCCGCGATGCGGGCCGGCATGGCCGCCTGGCGGGACGCCGGGCCCGAGACGCGCGCCCTGGTCTGCATCGAGATCCTGGCGCGGATCTCGGCGCGGACGCACGAGTTCGCGCACGCGGTCATGCACACCAGCGGCCAGGCCTTCATGATGGCGTTCCAGGCCGGCGGCCCGCACGCGCAGGACCGCGGCCTGGAGGCCGTGGCCTATGCGTACGAGGAGCAGACCCGCGTCCCCGGGCAGGCCGACTGGTCGAAGCCGCAGGGCAAGAAGGACCCGCTGGAGCTGGGCAAGACCTTCACCGCCGTGCCGCGCGGGATCTCCCTGATGATCGGCTGCAACACCTTCCCCACCTGGAACGGCTACCCGGGGATCTTCGCCTCGCTCGCCACGGGCAACCCGGTGCTGGTCAAGCCGCACCCGCGCGCCGTGCTCCCGCTGGCGCTGACCGTCCAGGTGGCCCGCGAGGTGCTGGCGGACGCCGGCTTCGACCCGAACCTGGTGGCGCTGGCCGTGGAGCGGCCGGGCGAGGGCATCGCCAAGGAGCTCGCCGTCCGCCCCGAGATCAAGGTCATCGACTACACCGGGTCCACCGAGTTCGGCGAGTGGCTGGAGACCAACGCCCGCCAGGCGCAGGTCTACACGGAGAAGGCCGGCGTCAACACCGTCGTCCTGGACTCCACCGACAATTACAAGGGGATGCTGTCCAACCTGGCCTTCTCGCTGTCCCTGTACAGCGGCCAGATGTGCACCACCCCGCAGAACCTGCTCATCCCGCGCGACGGCATCGAGACGGACGCCGGGCACAAGACGTACGACGAGGTCGTCTCGGACCTCGCGGGCTCGGTCGGCGGCCTGCTCGGCGACGACGCCCGGGCCAACGCCCTGCTCGGCGCGCTGGTCAACCCGGACGTCAAGGCCCGTCTGGAGGCCGCGGCCGGGCTCGGCGAGGTCGCGCTGGCCTCCCGCGAGGTCGCGCACCCGGAGTTCCCGGGCGCGGTGGTGCGCACGCCGGTCATGGTGAAGCTGGACTCCGCCAAGCCGGACGACTCCGCCCCGTACCTCTCGGAGCAGTTCGGCCCGGTCTCCTTCGCGGTGGCGGTCGACTCCACGGCGAGCGCCCTCGACCTGCTGCGGCGCACCGTCCGTGAGAAGGGCGCGATGACGGTCGGGGCGTACACCACGTCCGCGGACACCGAGCGGGCCATCGAGGAGGTCTGCCTGGAGGAGTCGGCGCAGCTCTCGCTGAACCTGACGGGCGGGGTCTATGTGAACCAGACCGCGGCCTTCTCCGACTTCCACGGCTCCGGCGGCAACCCGGCGGCGAACGCCGCGCTGTGCGACGGGGCGTTCGTGTCCAACCGCTTCCGCGTGGTGGAGGTCCGCCGCCAGGGCTAGGCCGTGGCCTAAGCCTTCGGCCCGCCCCAGTGGAAGACGGCCATGGCCACGCTGGTGGCCAGGTTGTAGCTGGAGACCTGCGGGCGCATCGGCAGGGACACCAGGTGATCGGCGCGGGCGCGCAGCTCGGGTGAGATGCCGTGGCGTTCGGAGCCGAAGGCGAGCAGGGCGTCGTCCGGGAGGGTGAGGGCACGGATGTCCTCGCCCTCCGGGTCGAGCGCGTACAGCGGACCGGGCGGCAGGGTGGCGATCTCCACCTGGTCCACGGTGGTGGCGTAGTGCAGACCCGCTCCGGCGCGGACCACGTTGGGGTGCCAGGGGTCGAGGTCGCCGCGGGTGACGACACCGGTGGCTCCGAAGCCGGCGGCGAGCCGGACGACGGCGCCGACGTTGCCGAGGTTGCGGGGGTTGTCGAGGACGACGATCGGGGCCGTCCTGGGCCGTGCGTCGAGCCGGGCCCGCCCCTCGGCCCGGTCGGGCCGGACCGCGAGGGCCGCCACCCCGGTGGGGTGCACCCGGGCCAGCAGCCCCTTGAGCGGAGCGCGCCGCACCAGCCGCGCCACCTCCGCCTCGACGTCCGGAGCCAGCTCGCGCGCGAGGCCCCGTACCGCCTCCGGCTCGTCGGCGACGGCGATGCACACCCGCGCTCCGAAGCGCAGGGCGTGCTTCAGCGCGTGGAACCCGTCGAGGAGCACGAGCTCCTCCCGCACGGCGGCCTCCCGCCACTGCCGTTCGACGTCCCCACTGTCCCCAAACCGCTCACTCATACCGCCGAGCCTACGACCCCGCACCCCCCGATCCCCGCCCCATCCAGCCCCACCGGCCTTCGCCAACCCAACCCCGCCAGCCTTCGCAACCCAGCCCCTCCGGCGTTCGGCAATCCAGCCCCGCCAGCCTTCGCCAACCCAGCCCCTCCGGCGTTCGGCAATCCAGCCCCTCCGGCGTTTGAGGAGCGGGGTCTGGGGCGGAGCCCCAGGGAACGGTGGAAGGGCGGGTAGGGGACAAGCCCCGCAGGGCCGGCTCTCAGCGCGGGGCCGGACCGGGGAGCGCGGGCTCCGGATCCGCATAGGGCTCCGGGTCAGGGTCCGGGTCCGGATCGGGGTCCGGGTCCGGATCGGGATCCGGGGCAGCCCCCCGCCCACCGACCCGCAGCGCAGCGACCCGCGCCCCGCCCCACACCAGAAATGCACTCGGCAGGAACACCGAATCAGCCGCGATCATCGCCATCGAGAAGAACGGCAGCCCCAGCAGCACCGCGATCCCCGCATGCTCCAGCATCATCAGCGCCAGCAGCACGTTCTTGATCCGCCGGTTGAACAGCGTGAACGGGAACGCCACCTGGACCGCGACCGTCCCGTACGACAGCAGCATGACCAGCGTCCCACTGCTCGCGAGCAACGCCGACAGCCCCGGCCACGGACTGAAGTAGTCCAGGCCCAGCGGGTAGTACAGCGCCGTGCCGTCCTGCCACCGCGAGCCCTGGATCTTGTACCACCCGGCCGTCGCGTAGATCAGGCACACCTCCGCCATGATCACCAGCATCCCGGCGTTGTGCAGCAGGTTGGCCAGGACGTCGAGGACCGCCCGCCCCTCCCCCTCGGGCTCGTACCGGTCGACCGTCCACCACAGCCCGGCGACCACCCACAGCGCCGCGAAGACCATCAGCCAGCCGGTGCTGAACCGCCCGGTCACGGCCCCGTACGCGAGCGCCGCGCCGAGCACGCCCCACAGCGCCGGGCCCGCCCGTCCGGCCGAGGCCGCGCCGAGGCGGCGGGTGCGGCGGGCGTCCAGCGACCACACCCGTGCGCACCGGGTCAGCACGAGGTAGATCGCCATCAGGTGGATGACGTTGTCCCCGCCGTCGCCCATGAAGACGCTGCGGTTCTGCAGCGAGAGCACGCCGACCATGAACACCACGGAGGTGGCCCGGGTGCGCCAGCCCAGCATCATCAGGGCGGCCGACAGCACGGCAACGGCGTAGACGGTCTCGAACCAGAGCGCCGAGTCCGACCACATCAGCACCGTGAAGGCGTGGTTCGAGTCGATCAGCCGCCGCGCCAGCTCCCAGCTCCACGGCCCGTCCGGCCCGTACAGCTCGTGGCGGTGCGGGAACTCCCGCAGCAGGAAGAACAGCCAGGTGCCGGCGAAGCCGATGCGGACCACGGCGCTCTGGTAGGGGCCCAGCGCCTGCCCGCTGACCTTGGCCAGGGCGCGGCCGGCGGAAGCCCGGGCCGCGGAAGCCCAGGCCGCGGAAGCCCGGGCCGCGGAAGCCCGGGCCGCCGGGAACCGGCGCCCCCGCCTCACACCGTCCACCACGGCAGCTCCCGGTAGTACGTCTGGGTGTCGGCCTTCTCGTCGGACCACGCGGGCGCGGGGACCTCCGTCGTCCCCGCGCGCAGCTGGATCCGTACGATCCGGCCCTCGGAGAGGAGCGCGGCCTTGCCCACGTCCGCGTCGGCGTCCGTCCGCGGGCCCAGCCGGTCCATCGCGATGCGGCGCAGGTACTCCTCCGCGAGTGCGCCGCGCTCGCCCGTCGACTTGTTGTCCTCGTCGTGGGAGCCGGTGAAGAAGTCCCAGGCCCGGCGGAGCTCATTCTGCTCGGTGTGGCTCGGCAGCAGGCTGTGGCGGATGGCCCCGCCGTCCTCGGCGGAGAGCCCGCGCCAACCGCTCGTCACCAGCCGGCCGTCGTCCGTGCGCACCTCCGCGCGCACTTCCACGGCGATGTTCTGCTGGAGCGGATTGGGTGCGAACAGCTTCCAGTTCTGTTCGAACTCGGGGTAGATCCAGCCGTCGATCATCCGCGCGTTCCGTTTGCTCACCGTGTTGGACGGGGCCACGTGCAGGAACACCAGGGCCAGGTGCCAGCAGGCGGCCACCGCCACGGCCCCCAGGGCGAGGGCCGTGACGACGCGGTACGGGGTGGAGAGACCGGCGATTCCGGGCGCCCTCGGCGGGGGTGGAAGCGCTCCTTCGAGGGGCTCCCGCTCGTTCGAATCCATCCCGCCCCGATCATCCGGTGTCCACAGGGTTGACCACAGAGGTTGACACCCTACGGGCCGTCGTCCCACCATTGAAGAGTGTGAACCGAACGATCGGTCGGTCGGGCGGGACGAGGCGGGAAAAGACCTCTGACAGGGGGCCGTGATGGTGGCAGTGACCCCGGCAGTGACCTCGGGGGCGGGGCAGGAAGCCGGGCGGGAAGCCGGGATCGGCGTGACCGCCGACCTCGGCGCGCAGCTCGCGGCCGCGTTCGACGCGGCCGTGGCCGCCGACGAGCGGGTGGAGCCGCGCGACTGGATGCCCGACGAGTACCGCGCCTCCCTGGTCCGCCAGATGGCCCAGCACGCCCACTCCGAGATCATCGGCATGCAGCCCGAGGCGAACTGGATCACCCGCGCGCCCTCACTGCGCCGCAAGGCGATCCTGATGGCCAAGGTCCAGGACGAGGCAGGCCACGGCCTGTACCTGTACAGCGCCGCCGAGACCCTCGGCATCAGCCGCGACGAGCTCCTCGACAAGCTCCACGCCGGGAAGCAGAAGTACTCCTCGATCTTCAACTACCCCACGCTGACCTGGGCCGACGTCGGCGCGATCGGCTGGCTCGTGGACGGCGCGGCGATCACCAACCAGGTCCCGATCTGCCGCTGCTCCTACGGGCCGTACGCGCGGGCCATGGTCCGGATCTGCAAGGAGGAGTCCTTCCACCAGCGCCAGGGGTACGAGCTGCTCCTCGCCCTCTCGCAGGGCACCGAGGCCCAGCACGCGATGGCGCAGGACGCCGTGGACCGCTGGTGGTGGCCCTCGCTCATGATGTTCGGCCCGCCGGACGGGGAGTCCGCGCACTCGGCGCAGTCGATGGCCTGGCGGATCAAGCGCCACTCCAACGACGAGCTGCGCCAGCGCTTCGTGGACATCGCCGTCCCGCAGGCCGAGTCACTGGGGCTGACCCTGCCCGACCCCGACCTGAAGTGGAACGAGGAGCGCGGGCACCACGACTTCGGCGCCATCGACTGGACGGAGTTCTGGGAGGTGCTGAAGGGCAACGGCCCTTGCAACGAGGAGCGGATCGGGCAGCGCCGCGCGGCGCACGAGGAAGGCGCCTGGGTGCGGGACGCGGCCGCGGCATACGCGCGGAAGCAGGCGGCAGGCACATCGGCGGCCGCCACGGCGGCAGCAGCAACAGCAGCGACAGCAGGAAGCGAGGCGTGGGTATGACGCAGAACTGGCCCCTGTGGGAGGTGTTCGTCCGCTCGCGGCGCGGCCTCTCGCACACGCACGCGGGCAGCCTGCACGCCCCCGACGCGGAGATGGCCCTGCGCAACGCCCGCGATCTCTACACCCGGCGCGGCGAGGGCATCTCGATCTGGGTGGTGCCCTCCACGGAGATCACCGCTTCCTCCCCGGACGAGCGGGACCCCTTCTTCGCCCCGTCCGCCGACAAGCCGTACCGGCACCCCACCTTCTACGAGATCCCCGAGGGGGTGCACCACCTGTGACCAGCACCGAAGCAGGTCCGGCCGTCGCGGCGGCGCTGGCCCTCGGCGACGACGCCCTGATCCTTTCGCACCGCCTCGGCGAGTGGGCGGGCCACGCACCCGTCCTGGAGGAGGAGGTCGCCCTCGCCAACATCGCCCTCGACCTGCTCGGCCAGGCCCGCATCCTGCTGTCGATGGCCGGCGACGAGGACGAGCTGGCCTACCTCCGCGAGGAGCGGTCCTTCCGCAACCTCCAGCTGGTCGAACAGCCCAACGGCGACTTCGCCCACACCATCGCCCGCCAGCTCTACTTCTCGCTCTACCAGCACGAGCTCTACGGCGAGCTCGCGCGCGGGGACGGCCCGTTCGGGCCGCTCGCCGCCAAGGCGGTCAAGGAGACGGCCTACCACCGCGACCACGCCGAGCAGTGGACCCTGCGGCTGGGCGACGGCACCGAGGAGAGCCGGAACCGGATGCGGACCGCGCTCGGCGGGCTGTGGAAGTACACCGGGGAGATGTTCCAGCCGGTGACCGGACTCGACGGGGCCGACGGAGCCGACGGCGTCGACTGGGCCGCCCTGGAGGACCGCTGGCTGGCCGCGCTGGGCGGCGTACTGGAGCGGGCCGGGCTGGAGCTGCCCCAGGGGCCGCGTACCGGCGCCTGGGCCGCGGGAGCCGGCCGGCAGGGACTGCACACCGAATCCTTCGGCCGCCTGCTGGCGGAGATGCAGCACCTGCACCGCAGCCACCCGGGGGCATCGTGGTGACCGCGGGCGAGACCCGGCTCGAGGTGGAACTGGCCGCGCTGGCCGGCTCCGTCCCCGACCCCGAATTGCCCGTGCTCACCCTCGCCGAGCTGGGCGTGATGCGCGGGGTGCGGGTGCACGAGGACGGCCACGTGGAGGTCACCCTGACCCCCACCTACACCGGCTGCCCGGCCATCGAGGCCATGTCCGCCGACATCGAGCGGGTCCTGAGCGACCACGGCATGGCCGACGTCAGGGTGCGGACCGTACTGGCCCCCGCCTGGTCCACCGACGACATCAGTGCCGAAGGCCGCCGCAAGCTGGCCGAGTTCGGCATCGCCCCGCCCCGGCCGCACGCCGCCGGCGGACCGGTCCCCCTCACCCTGTCGGTCCGCTGCCCCCACTGCGGATCGACCGAAACCGAGCTGCTCAGCCGGTTCTCCTCCACCGCGTGCAAGGCGCTGCGCCGCTGCACCGACTGCCGCGAACCGTTCGACCACTTCAAGGAGCTGTAGATGGCCGTGTCACCGCCGTCGCCCACACCGGGGTCCGCGAGCCCGGCGCGGCCAGCGCGCCACGGCGCGTTCCACACCTTGACGGTGGCGGCGGTCGACCGGCTCACCGAGGACTCCGTGGCCCTGACCCTGGCCGTCCCGCCGGAGCTGCGCGCCGAGTACCGGCACGCCCCCGGCCAGCACCTCACCCTGCGCCGCGGCGCCCCGGACGGCTCCGGCAGGACGGAGGTCCGGCGCACGTACTCGATCTGCTCCCCCGCCCCGGCCGCCGACGGGCCGGGCCCTTCCGCGCTGCGGGTCGGGGTGCGGCTGGTGGAGGGCGGGGAGTTCTCCTCCTTCGCCCACAAGGAGATCGCCGCCGGGGACCTCCTGGACGTGATGGTCCCGGCCGGCCGGTTCGTCCTGGACCCTGCGGCGGCCCCGCCCGCCGCGCACTACGCCGCGATCGTCGGCGGCAGCGGCATCACCCCGGTCCTGTCGATCGCCGCCACCCTGCTGGCGGACCGCCCCGATGCCCGGTTCTGCCTGGTGCGCAGCGACCGCAGCGCGGCCTCGACGATGTTCCTGGAGGAGGTCGCCGACCTCAAGGACCGCCATCCCGACCGGTTCCAGCTGGTCACCGTCCTGTCCCGGGAGGAACAGGAGGCAGGTCTGCCCTCGGGCCGGCTCGGCGAGGAGCGGCTGACGGAGCTGCTGCCCGCGCTGCTGCCGGTCACGGAGGTGACGGGCTGGTTCCTGTGCGGGCCGTACGGGCTGGTGGCGGGCGCGGAGCGGGCACTGGGCGCGCTCGGTGTCCCGAGGACCCGGGTCCACGAGGAGATCTTCCACGTCGCGGACACCACGGCCCCGGCCCCGGCGGGTTCGGCCGCCGCCACCCACGGCCGGGTCACGGCACGGCTCGACGGCCGCTCGGGCACCTGGCCGGTGCGCGAGGGGGAATCCCTGCTCGACGCGGTGCTCCGGGCCCGCGCGGATGCCCCGTACGCCTGCAAGGGCGGGGTGTGCGGCACCTGCCGGGCGTTCGTGGTGTCGGGCGAGGTGCGGATGGACCGCAACTTCGCGCTGGAGGAGAGCGAGACCGAGGCCGGGTTCGTGCTGGCCTGCCAGTCCCATCCCGTATCGGAGGACGTGGAGATCGACTTCGACCGCTGAGCGGCCGCCCGCGCCGCCCCCCTGTCCAATTTCAGGAACGTGTTCTATCTTGACGCACCGTCAGGCAGAGCACGTTCCGGGCACGCGGGAGGACAGGCAGTGGACTTCACCTTCACCGAGGAGCAGCAGGCCGCCGTCGAGGCGGCCAAGGCCGTCTTCGCGGACGTGGCCCCCGATCGCGTGCCCAGCCCCGCACTCACCCCGAGGGCCGTGGCCGAGGAGTTCGACCGCGGGCTGTGGGCCAAGCTCGCCGACTCCGACCTGCTGAGCCTGGTCCTCGCCGAGGAGCACGGCGGGGCCGGACTCGACGCCATCGCCCTGTGCCTGGTGCTGCGCGAGGCGGCGAAGGTCCTGGCCCGGGTACCGCTGCTGGAGCACTGCGCCACCGCCATGGCCGTCCAGGCCCACGGCGGTCCCGAGCTGACGGCCGCGCTGCTGCCGGGCGCCGGGAGCGGCGCCACCGTCCTCACCGTCGCCGCGCACGGCCGCAGCGGCCACGACCCGGCCGAACTGGCCGTCCTCGCACGGCGGGACGGCGCCACGTGGACCCTGGAGGGCCTCCAGACGGCCGTCGCGTGGGCCCACAACGCCGACTGGATCGCCGTCCCGGCCCACACCGGGGAGGGCGAGGCGGTCCTCGCGCTCGTCCCCCGCCTCACCGAGGGCCTGACCCTCGCCGAGCAGTACTCCACCAGCGGGGAACGTCTCGCCGAGATCACCCTCGACGGCGTACGGGTCCCGGCCGCGCACCTGATCGACGCACCCGGCGCATGGGACCACTTGCGCCAGCTCCTCGCCACCGGGACCTGCGCGCTCGCGCTCGGCCTCGGCGAGAACGTGCTCACCATGACCAGCCAGTACACCAGCAAGCGCGAGCAGTTCGGCTTCCCCGTGGCCAGCTTCCAGGCCGTCGCCGTCCAGGCCGCCGACCGCTACATCGACCTGCGGGCCATGGAGGTCACCCTCTGGCAGGCCGCCTGGCGGCTCGACGCCTCCACGGGCGGGGCGGGCGGACCGCTGCCGAGCGCCGGCGACGTGGCCGTGGCCAAGATCTGGGCCTCCGAGGGCGTACGCCGCGTCGTGCAGACCGCACAGCACCTGCACGGCGGCTTCGGCGCCGACACCGACTACCCGCTGCACCGCTACCACGCCTGGGCCAAGCAGCTGGAGCTCCAGCTCGGCCCGGCCGCCGTGCACGAGGAGGCGCTGGGCGACCTGCTGGCCGCCCACCCCCTCGCCTGAGCCCCTCGCCTGAGCCGCTCGCCCGAGCCGCTCGCCCGAGCCGCTCGTCAGACGACGAAGCCCGGGGAGCCCGCGTCGGTGACGACCGGGCGGCCCGCGGCCTCCCAGTCCTGCATGCCGCCGTCCACGTTCACGGCGTCGATGTCCTGCCCCCGCAGGTACTGCACCACCTGCGCGGAGCGGCCGCCGACCCGGCACATCACGTAGACCGGGCGGTCGTCCTCGATCTTCTCGGTCAGCTCACCGATGCGCGCAACGAACTCGCTCATCGGGATGTGCAGCGCGTGCTTGGCATGGCCGGCCGCCCATTCGTCGTTCTCGCGAACGTCGAGGACAAAGGCATCGGCGGGCAGGGCGGAGGCGGCCACCGAGGGAAGCGGTCCGGGGTTCATAGCTGTCGCCTTCTCTCGTCACGGATAGGTGAGCCAACCTATCCGACCGGCCCGCGGCGGCTCACGGAGTGATCAGTACCGCCAGCTCCGCCTCACGCTTCGCGACATCGGCGAGCAGCTGCTCCGCGATCTCCTCCAGCAGCCGGTCCGGGTCCTCGGGGGCCATCCGCAGCATCGAACCGATCGCGCTGTCCTCCAGCTCCTTGGCCACCAGCGACAGCAGTTCCTTGCGCCGCGAGAGCCATTCCAGCCGCTCGTACAGCTCCTCGCTCTCGCTCAGCCGCGCGGCGGCCGGCGCCGGACCGTCCGCCCACTCCTGCGCCAGCTCGCGCAGCAGCTGCTCCTCGCCCCGCCCGTAGGCCGCGTTGACCCGCACGATGAAGGCGTCGCGCCGCTCGCGCTCGGCCTCGTCCTGGGCGAGGTCCGGATGCGCCTGGCGCACCAGCTCTCGGTAGAGGCGGCGTACCTCCTCCGTCGGGCGCACCCGCTCCGGCGGCCGCACCGCCCGGTCGGTGAGCATCGCGGACGCGTCGTCGGACATCCCGTCCGCATCGAGCCAGTCGTGGAACAGCTCGTCCACCCCGGGCATCGGCATCACCAGCGCGCGGGCCTCGCGCGCACGGCGCAGGTCCTCCGCGTCCCCGGTGCTCGCCGCCTTCGCCTCTGCGATCAGGGCGTCCAGCTCGTCGAGCCGCGAATACATCGGGCCGAGCTTCTGGTGGTGGAGGCGGGAGAAGTTCTCCACCTCCACTCGGAAGGTCTCCACCGCGATCTCGAATTCGATCAGCGCCTGCTCGGCGGCCCGCACGGCGCGCTCCAGGCGCGCCTCGGGCCGCTCGTCGGCAGCGGGGCCGGGCTCGGACGCTTCGGGAACTGTCTGCTCGCTCACCCGGCCAGCCTAAGGCCCTGCCGGGCGGGGTGTTTCACGTGAAACATCCGCCGGTTTCCCGACCGGCACGTTTCACGTGAAACATCGCCCCGGCGGGGTCAGACCCCGGACTCCGCCGCGATCCGCCCGGACCGCACGGCCGCCACCAGGACGGCGTGGTCGGCCTCGCTCCGGTCGGCGTAGGCCACGGCGAAGCCGGCCATCGCCTCGTCCAGCTCCTCGTTCTTGCCGCAGTACGCGGCCAGCAGCCGCGGATCCGCGCTGTGCGCGTGCGCCCGCGCCAGCAGGGCTCCGGTCATCCGCCCGTAGTCGTCTATCTGGTCGACGGCGAGCGCCGCCGGGTCCACGCTGCCCTTGCGGTTGCGGAACTGGCGGACCTGGAAGGGCCGCCCCTCCACCGTGGTCCAGCCCAGCAGGATGTCGGAGACCACCTGCATCCGCTTCTGCCCGTCCACCACCCGGCGGCCCTCGTGCTCCTCCGGCGGGGAGACGAAGCCCAGCCCCGGCAGGTGCGGCAGCAGCGCCGAGGGCCGGGCCTCCTTCACCTGGAGCACCAGCGCCTCGCCCCGGTGGTCCAGCAGCAGCACCACGTAGGAGCGGGTGCCGACGCTGCCGGTTCCCACCACCCGGAAGGCCACGTCGTGGATCGCGTACCGGGCCAGCAGCGGCAGCCGGTCGCCCTGCAGGGTCTCCAGGTACGGGCCCAGCGCGGCCGCCACGGCCGCCGCCTCCCCGTCCCCAACCCGGCGCAGCACAGGCAGCGCGTCCACGAAGGCCCGGCCCCCATCGGGCGTGACCTCGGTGGACTTGGCGGCGAACCGGGCGGAGGTGTTGTTGCGGGCTTTCTCCGAGACCCGTTCCAGCGTGCCCAGCAGGTCGCGGGCGTCGGTGTGCGAGACCAGTTCCTCATCCGCGATGGCGTTCCACGCGTCCAGGGCGGGCAGCTTGGCCAACAGCCGCATCGTGCGGCGGTAGGCACCGGCCGCGTCCAGTGCGGCCGCCCGGCAGGTGTCCTCGTCCGCGCCGGCCACCCGGCCGGCCGTCACCAGCGAGGTGGTCAGCCGCTTGAGGTCCCACTCCCACGGGCCGAAGACGGTCTCGTCGAAGTCGTTGAGGTCGATGACGAGCCGCCCGCGCGCGTCCCCGTACAGGCCGAAGTTGGCCGCGTGGGCGTCCCCGCAGATCTGCGCGCCGATCCCGGTCACCGGGCCGCCGGAGAGGTCGTGCGCCATCAGCCCGGCCGCCCCGCGCAGGAACGCGAAGGGATTGGCGGCCATCCGGCCGACCCGTATCGGCGTCAGCTCGGCGACCCGTCCGATATTGGACTCCTCCACCGCCCGGACCGCGTCCGGACGGTCGGCCGGGGCCTCGAAGCAGGCGTGCGCCGAGCGCGGCACCCGGATCCGCAGCGCCTTGCCGGCCTCCTTGGGCGAGCCGGTGGCCCGCGCCGCCGGGACCGCGGAGAACCGCTGCACGAACCCCCCGACCGCCGGGATCCGTTCCTTCGACTCCGGTTCCACCACGTGCTGCTCCGGTACCGCCGTCATGCGCCACGCCCCCTGATCGCCATCGGTTCGGCCCGACCGTATCTAGAGCCCGGCGTCCCTGGCCAGCAGGGCTGCCTGCACCCGGTTCTCACACTCCAGTTTCGCCAGGATCCGGCTCACGTACGTCTTCACCGTCGCCTCGCTCATGTGCAGCCGCCGCCCCGCGTCCGCGTTCGACAGCCCCTCCCCCAGCAGTGCCAGCACCCCGCGCTCGCGCTCGCTCAACTCGGCCACCCGGCGCCGGGCGTCCTCGCCGCGGCCCGCCTGCCGCCCGGACGCCAGCTGGTCGACCACGTGCCGGGTCGCCGCGGGAGAGAGGTACGCGTCCCCAGCCGCTGCCGCCCGTACCGCACCGATCAGTTCTCCGGGCGCCGAGTCCTTCAGCAGGAACCCCGCGCCGCCCCCGCTCAGCGCGCGCAGCACGTTCTCCCTCTCCCCGAAGGTGGTCAGGATCAGCACCCGCACCTCGGGCACTGCCCGCCCGAGCTCGGCCAGAGCCGTCAGCCCGTCCATGACCGGCATCTGGAGGTCCAGCAGCACCACGTCCGGCCCGTGTGCTCGGGCCAGCTCCACCGCCTCCCGGCCGTTCGCCGCCTCCGCGACGACCTCGATGTCCGCCGCCGAGGTCAGGATCATCCTGATCCCGGCCCGGATCAGCGGCTCGTCGTCAGCGATCACGACGCGGATCACCTTGGCTGTCACCCCTGCTCCCATTAGTCGGCCCGGTACGCCTGCTTCTCGATGAGCTTGCCGCCCTTGAAGCAGAACCGGAAAGCGCCGTTGCTGCCCAGGTTGGCATCATCGTCCGCCATCAGGGCCAGGCACGTCGCGCCCGGCGGCCGCGGCGGACCCTTCCGGGCGAGCCCCTCGGTCAGGATGCTGTCCCCGCTGGGCAGCCGCGAACGCACCGTGCCCTCCGGTTCGCCGATCTGGATGGCGTCGTAGTCGTCCTTGCTGATCGTCGCGTCGCTCACCGAGCCCACGAGCAGCGCCACCGCGGTGCCGAGCACGATCAGCAGCACCACCACGGCCGCGACCGCGATCCCGCAGCCCAGCACCACGCTCCCGGACCGGGTGTTCCCGCTCAGCAGTTTCCGGTCGATCACGGCCCAGTCCACCGGCACCGGGCCGCCACTGAGCATCCGGGGCTGCAACCCCTGCCCGAAGTCGTCGACCAATTCGCCCGCCCCGAGCTCACCCGCCCAGGCCTGCTGTACGCCGGCCGGCTCGGTCCCGTACGGGAGCACCCCGGCCACCCGGAAACCGCCGCCCTCGGTGGCCCCCGCGTAGACCATGCCGCCGACCAGCCGGGCCCGTTCGCGCAGCCCGGTCAGTCCCTGCCCGCCGGACACCACCTCGCCTGCGCCCGGTCCGGCCGCCGGGCCGTTGGCGATCTCCACCACCAGCGAGTCGTCCTCGTACCGCAGCTCCACCGTGATCGGCGCACCCGGAGCGTGCTTGTAGGCGTTGGTCAGCGCCTCCTGCGCGATCCGGTACGCCGCGTGGTCGCAGGCCGCGACCAGCGCCCTGGGCCGCCCCGCCGTCGTGAGCCGGACCTCGGTCCCCGCACTCCGCGCGGCCTCCACGATCCCGGTGATGCCCGCCACCCCGCGTGCGGCGGGCTGCGCCTCCTCCACCGGCTGCGGCGCCTCCACCCCGTCCCGCAGGATGCCGACCACCTCGCGCAGTTCGTGCATGGCCGCGACCGATGCCTGCCGCAGTACGCCCACCGCCTCGCGCTGCCGGTCGGTCAGCACCGGATCGACCTCCAGCGCACCGGTGTGCACCGAGATCAGCGCGAGCTGGTGGCCGAGGCTGTCGTGCATGTCCTGGGCGATGCGCTGGCGTTCGCGCAGCCGCGCCTGCCCCGCGACCATCGCCCGCTCGCGCAGCAGTTGGGCGTTGCGCTCCTGGAGCGCGCGCAGCAGCGTATTGCGCTGGGACCAGTAGCGGCTGGCCAGGCCGGGCATGACCACCGTGACCAGGAACATCAGCGTGCTGAAGACGACGATCAACACCGGGCGGCCCTGCGACCACTCCTTGACCACGCTGAGGACCAGCGCGGCGACGAAGGCCGCCGAGAAGGCGCCCAGCGCCCGCCCGACTCCGATGATGCGCCGCCCCGCCGACCAGCCGAGCGGAATCGCTACGAAGAAGGCCCCCGGCAGGTACACGCCCACCGCCGAGCCCAGCACCAGCGTGAGGACGGGCAGCCTGCGCCGCAGCAGCGTCAGTACCACCACGGCCACGGAACTCGCCAGCATCCGCGCCGCCGAGCCGTGGTCGAGCTCCTCGATCCCCAGCCCGAGCAACGCCAGCACGACGGCCAGTGCCAGATCCCCCACCAGCATCCGCCGGGTCCAGGGCTCGGGCCCCTTCAGCCAGTCCCGACCCGCGCGCGCCTTCGCCGTCACATCCACCCGCCCGACCCTAGACACCGCACCGCTCCCCGGTCCGCCCTCTTTAGTCGCGTCCCGCGAAACGAAAGTCTCCCGGCGCAGCACCCCTTGCCGGAGGGACGGCAGGCCCGCCTACTCTCATCGGATGAGCAGCCACGTGAACCACCTCGGCAGCGACGCACCACGCACCGGCGCCCTGCCGGTGGGCGCGGGCGCGGCGGTGTGGGCTCTGGACACCACCTCCGAGGTGGTCGGCGGGCATGCGACCGCCTCTGCCCTGCCCATGCTGGACGCCGACGAGCGGGACCGGGCCGGGCGGTTGCTGCAGGCGGCGGACCGGCAGCGCTACCTGGCTTCGCACGTGGGGCTCCGGGTGCTGCTCGGCGGGTACCTCGGGCTGGACCCGGCGCAGGTGACGCTGGTCCGCGAGACCTGCCCGTGCTGCGGCGGGCCGCACGGCCGGCCCGCCGTGGACGGGGGAGCACTGCACTTCTCCCTCTCCCACAGCGGCGACGTGGCCTACCTCGCCTTCGCGCGGGTGCCCGTCGGGGTCGACGTGGAGGCCGTTCCCCGCGCCGCCGCGGTGGCCGACGTCATGGGCGCCCTGCATCCGGCGGAGACCGCGGAGCTGACCGCGCTCCCCGAAGCGGACCGGCGGGTGGCGATGGGCCGGGTGTGGTCCCGCAAGGAGGCCTACCTCAAGGGCACCGGTACGGGCCTGGCGCTCGGCCTGGCGGACCCCTACGTCGGCTCCGGCCCGACCCCGGCAACCGTGCCCGGCTGGACCCTGACCGACCTCCCCGCCCCGCCCGGCTACGCGGCGGCCCTCGCCCTGCCCACCGCGGACCCGGCACCGCGCTGATGGCGCTGGTCCAATCCCTGTCGGCGTCCATCGCAGGTGGAGCGGGCCTACCTCCCCGGTATCCGATCCGACCAGTCCAGCAGCCGTGGCCGTCCCGGCCGACAGGGCGATGTGATCATGACCACGCGCTACCGACCGCCCTGGGCGCAGGTGGGTCTGCCCGCCATCGTCAAGCCCGCCACCGGCTGGAGCAGCCGGGACACCTACGCGATCTCCTCGCAGCAGGAGGCCGGGTCGGCCCTGGAGCGACTCACGGAACTGGTTCACCCACACCGGGGTGAAGCTGACCCCCGACGGGCCGGACATGATCGGGATCAACGGGAGGATCTCCGCACACGTGAACATGACGGCCCGCGAGGCCTGCGGGCTGGACCTCCCCGCGCACTGACAGCCCGCGCCGCGCCCCACAGCTCCGGGGGCTCGGGGCTCTCGCTCCGGGCAAAGCAAAACGGCCGCCATCGTGATCACGATGACGACCGTTTCGTCGTTACTGGGAACACCACCGGCGTTCCGAGTGGGCGAGGGGGGATTTGAACCCCCACGTCCCGAAGGACACTGGCACCTGAAGCCAGCGCGTCTGCCGTTCCGCCACTCGCCCGAGTAGCTACCAGTGGTTCTTCCCTTGCGGGCCGTTCCCCTGGCGACATCGGAACATTAGCACGTCGGACGGGGTGGATTCACATCGCTTTTCGTGCTCCCCAGGCCCCGCCCGACGACGGCCCCTCCCGCACTCGGCTCCGGGTGCGGGACACTGTCCTGGGGGCGCCCCTACGATCACTTGTGAGGACCAACACTCCTGTGCACGTGACGGTTGGGGAACCACCCGAATCCGCCACGCGTGGATACGATCAGTAAGCAGTACAGGGCGACAACGACGGAGGAGGTGCCCCATGGGAGTTCTGAAGCGGTTCGAGCAGCGACTCGAAGGTCTGGTGAACGGCACCTTCGCCAAGGTGTTCAAGTCCGAGGTCCAGCCGGTGGAAATCGCCGGCGCCCTCCAGCGGGAGTGCGACAACAACGCCACCATCTGGAACCGCGAGCGGACCGTCGTCCCCAACGACTTCATCGTGGAGCTGAGCACGGGCGACTACGAGCGCCTGAGCCCCTACTCGGGCCAGCTCGGCGACGAGCTCGCGGGCCTCGTCCGCGACTACGCCAAGCAGCAGCGCTACAGCTTCATGGGTCCGATCAAGGTACAGCTGGAGAAGGCCGACGACTTGGACACGGGTCTTTACCGGGTCCGCAGCCGCACGCTCGCCTCCAGCACCTCCCAGTCCCCGGGCCAGCAGGCTCCGGGCCAGGGACCGGGACAAGGCCCGGGCCAGGGACAGGGCCACCAGGCTCCCCCGGCCCAGCCCGGCGGATACGGATACCCTCCGGCCTCCGCGCCGCCCATGCCCGCCGGACCGCCCCCGGGCGGCCCCGGCGCACGCCGGCCGGGTCCCGGCGGACCGGCACCCCACGCTTCTCCCGGTGGCGCCGTACGGCGCCACTGGATCGAGATCAACGGTACCCGGCACCAGATCTCACGCCCTACGCTCGTACTCGGCCGAAGCACCGAAGCCGACGTGCGGATCGACGACCCCGGCGTATCGCGCCGGCACTGTGAGATCCGGACCGGAACGCCCTCGACGATCCAGGATCTCGGGTCCACCAACGGCATCGTGGTGGACGGGCAGCACACCACCCGCGCTACGCTCCGCGACGGTTCGCGGATCGTCGTGGGCAGCACCACCATCATTTACCGGCAAGCCGAAGGGTGAAGCGGGGGCAATGTCAGAGCTGACCCTGACGGTCATGCGGTTGGGTTTCCTGGCCGTTCTGTGGCTGTTCGTCATCGTGGCCGTCCAGGTCATCCGCAGCGATCTCTTCGGTACGAGAGTCACGCAGCGCGGTTCCCGACGCGGCGGGGGCGCCACCGGCGCCCCGCAGCAGCAGGGCCGCCAGAACGCGGCCCCACCGCAGCAGCGCCAGCGCCGCGGTGCACCCACCAAGCTCGTCGTGTCCGAGGGCACCCTCACGGGAACCACGGTGGCCCTCGCCGGCCAGACGATCACCCTGGGCCGGGCCCACGACTCCACGATCGTGCTGGACGACGACTACGCCTCCAGCAGGCATGCCAGGATCTACCCCGACCGTGACGGCCAGTGGATCGTCGAGGATCTCGGGTCCACCAACGGCACGTATCTCGACCGGACCCGGCTGACCACCCCGACGCCCATTCCGCCGGGCGCACCGATCCGCATCGGCAAGACCGTCATCGAGCTGCGGAAGTAGTACGAGAATGAGCGAGCGGAGCGAGCGAGCCGCAGCGGTCCGTCCCACCGGGGACCCGGACCCGAGCGCGCTCCCGACCGGAGGGTGGGCAGTGTGGCTCGAGACCGGTTGTACCCCGAGGCGTCGACAGGGCAGGTGCGCATGAGTCTGTCCCTGCGGTTCGCCGCCGGATCGCACAAGGGCATGATCCGCGAGGGCAACGAGGACTCCGGCTACGCCGGTCCGCGTCTCCTCGCGATCGCCGACGGCATGGGCGGCCAGGCCGCCGGTGAAGTCGCCAGCTCCGAGGTGATCTCCACGCTCGTGCAGCTCGACGACGACGTGCCGGGCTCGGACATCCTCACCGCGCTCAGCACCGCCGTGCAGCGCGCCAACGACCAGCTGCGCGTCATGGTCGAGGAGGACCCACAGCTCGAAGGCATGGGCACCACGCTCACCGCCCTGCTCTGGACGGGCCAGCGCCTCGGCCTGGTCCACGTCGGGGACTCCCGCGCCTACCTGCTCCGCGACGGCATCCTCACGCAGATCACCCAGGACCACACCTGGGTCCAGCGCCTCGTCGACGAGGGCCGGATCACCGAAGAGGAAGCCACCACCCACCCGCAGCGCTCGCTGCTGATGAGAGCGCTCGGCAGCGGCGACATCGTCGAGCCCGACCTCTCCATCCGCGAGGTCCGGGTCGGCGACCGCTACCTCATCTGCTCCGACGGGCTCTCCGGCGTCGTCTCCCACCAGACCCTGGAAGAGACCCTCGCCGACTACCACGGCCCCCGCGAGACCGTGGCCTCGCTCATCCAGCTCGCACTGCGCGGCGGCGGCCCCGACAACATCACCTGCATCGTGGCCGACGTCCTCGACACCGACAGCGGCGACACCCTGGCCGCGCAGGTCAACGACACCCCGGTCGTCGTCGGCGCGGTCGCCGAGAACCAGCACCACCAGCTCTTCGACGGCGGCAACGCCATGCAGACGCCGGCCGGCCGCGCCTCCGGCCTCGGCCGCCAGGCCCCCCCGCCCGCCGGCGCCTTCGGCCCCCCCGGCAGCGGCGAGGCCCCCGGCTACGGCGGTTACGGCGCCCAGGGACAGGGCGGCGGAGCCGACGGCGGGTACGGCAGCTTCGGCGAGCCCGACCCGTACGACGGCGACGCGGGCTACGAGGACACGTACGACCGCCCGCGCAGGCGTCGCGGCAAAGGGCGCAAGTGGACCACCCGCACGCTCACGCTGCTCGTGGTCCTCGGCGTCATCGGCGGCGGCCTGTACGCGGGCTACCGCTGGACCCAGACGCAGTTCTACGTCGGCGCCAAGGGCGAGCACGTCGCGCTCTTCCGCGGGATCAGCCAGAAGCTCGGCCCGCTGGAGCTCTCCAAGGTGGAGACCGACCGCCCCGACATCGAACTGAAGTACCTGCCGCCCTTCAAGCGCAAGCTCGTCCAGGACACCATCAGCGAGAGCAGCCTCGACGGTGCCCGCACGAAGATCGACGAGCTCGGCACCCAGGCCTCCGCGTGCAAGAAGGACGAGGAGCGCCGCGCCGCCGAAGCGCAGAACAACCAAACGCCGGGCCCCGCCCTGACTGCCGCCGAGCAGCAGGTCGTCGGCTCGTGCGAGAAGCAGTAGACATACGCGGGCACAGGGGGCCTGCCACACCATGAGCGTTGTCACCAACACGACCACCATCGGCGCCATCGAGCTGCCGAGCCGGCGGAACACCGAGCTCCTGCTGCTCGCCTTCGCCGTGGTCATCCCGATCTTCGCCTACGCCAACGCGGGCCTGTCGATCCACGGGAAGCTGCCCCCGGGCATGCTCACCTACGGGCTCGGCCTCGGCGTTCTCGCGGGCCTCGCCCACCTCGTCGTACGCCGCTACGCCAAGTACGCCGATCCCCTGCTGCTGCCGATCGCCACGCTGCTCAACGGGCTGGGCCTGGTCCTGATCTGGCGCCTCGACCAGTCGGAGAGGCTGCAGAACCTCGCGAAGCGGTCCTTCGGCGTCTTCTCCGAGTCCGCGCCCCGGCAGATGATGTACACGGGCCTGGCCATCGCCCTGTTCGCGGGCGTGCTGCTGGTCCTCAAGGACCACCGGGTGCTCCAGCGGTTCACGTACATCTCGATGGCCGCCTCGCTGGTCCTGCTGATCCTGCCCGTGATCCCGGGTCTGGGAGCCGACGTCTTCGGCGCCAAGATCTGGATCAGCGTCGGCGGGTTCTCGATCCAGCCCGGCGAGTTCGCCAAGATCGTCATCGCCGTCTTCTTCGCCGGCTACCTGATGGTCAAGCGCGACGCCCTGGCCCTGGCCAGCCGCCGCTTCATGGGCCTCTACCTGCCGCGCGGCCGCGACCTCGGCCCGATCCTGATGATCTGGGCGATGAGCCTGCTGGTGCTGGTCTTCGAGAACGACCTCGGCACCTCGCTGCTCTTCTTCGGCATGTTCGTGATCATGCTGTACGTGGCCACCGAGCGCACCAGCTGGATCGTGATCGGCCTGCTCATGAGCGTGGGCGGCGCCACCGTGGTCGGCGCCACCGCCAGCCACGTCAAGGCCCGCGTCACCGCCTGGCTCGACCCCTTCGCCTGCTACAGCAAGTCCGGCGCCTGCGAGCAGGTCGGCCAGTCCATCATGAGCTTCGGTTCCGGCGGGGTCCTCGGCACCGGCTGGGGCCAGGGCAACTCCGACCTCATCGGCTTCGCCGCCAACTCCGACTTCATCTTCGCCACCGTCGGCGAGGAGCTCGGACTCGCCGGGGTCATGGCCTTCCTCCTGCTCTACGGCCTGATCATCGAGCGGGGCGTGCGCACCGCGCTGGCCGCCCGGGACCCCTTCGGCAAGCTCTTCGCCATCGGCCTCTCCGGCGCCTTCGCACTCCAGATCTTCGTCGTCGCCGGCGGAGTCATGGGCCTCATCCCCCTCACCGGCATGACCATGCCCTTCCTCGCGTCGGGCGGCTCCTCCGTCCTCGCGAACTGGATCCTCATCGCCATCCTCATCCGGATCAGCGACACCGCACGCCGCCCTGCCCCGGCCCCGGCACCGTCCCCCGACTCCGAGATGACCCAGGTGGTCCGCCCGTCATGAACAAGCCCCTGCGCCGCATCTCGATCTTCTGCGGGCTGCTCGTCCTGGCACTGCTCGTGCGGACCAACTGGCTCCAGTACGTCAAGGCCGAGGACCTGAGCACCCGCAAGGAGAACCGCCGGGTCCAGATCGCCCAGTACGCCACCGAGCGCGGCAACATCATCGTCCAGGGCAACCCGATCACCGGCTCCGCCGTCACCGACGGCAGCGACTACAAGTACAAGCGGACCTACCTCAACGGCCCGCTCTGGGCTCCGGTGACCGGCTACGCCTCGCAGGCCTTCGGCTCCACCCAGCTGGAGTCCCTCGAGGACCAGATCCTGACCGGCAACGACGACCGGCTCTTCTTCGACCGCACCATCGGCATGTTCACCGGCGAGAAGAAGCAGGGCGGCAACGTCGTCACCACGCTCAACGCCGCCGCGCAGGAAGCCGCCTTCAAGCAGCTCGGCGACAAGAAGGGCGCGGTCGCGGCGATCGACCCGCGCACCGGCGCGATCCTCGCCCTGGTCAGCACCCCCTCGTACGACCCCTCCGTCTTCGCCGGCAACTCGAAGAACGACGAGAAGGCCTGGGTCGAACTGAAGGACAGCGAGGACAAGAAGCTGGTCAACCGCGCCCTGCGCGAAACCTACCCGCCCGGCTCCACCTTCAAGGTCGTCACCGCCGCCGCGGCCCTGGAGAACGGCATCGTCACGGACATCGACGCGCCGACCGACACCCCCGAGCCGTACATCCTGCCGGGCACCCAGACCCCGATGGAGAACCACGCCAGCGGGTGCGAGAAGGCCAGCCTCAACGAGGCCCTGCGCGTCTCCTGCAACTCCGTGTTCGCCAACGTGGGCAACAAGGTGGGGCGGGACAACATGGTGAAGACCGCCGAGAAGTTCGGCTTCAACAACGACAAGATCGACACCCCGGTCCGCGCCTTCGCCAGCGTCTACGACAAGACCATGAGCAAGGACGGCAACGCCCTCAGCTCCATCGGCCAGTTCAACACCGCGGCCACCCCGCTGCAGATGGCCATGGTCACCGCCGCCATCGCCAACGACGGCAAGCTGATGAAGCCGTACATGGTCGACACGCTGACCTCGCCCAACCTCGACCTCATCGAGAAGCACGAGCCGCAGGAGATGAGCCGGCCGGTCTCCGCCGAGAACGCGAAGAAGATCCAGCAGATGATGGTCAACGTCGTCGAGAAGGGCACCGGCACCACCGCCCGGATCAAGGGCACCGTGGTCGGCGGGAAGACCGGTACCGCCCAGCACGGCGAGGGCAACAAGAAGCGCCCGTACGCCTGGTTCATCTCCTACGCCGAGAACCCCGACGGCAGCTCGCCCGTCGCCGTCGCCGTGGTCATCGAGGACAGCAGCGCGGACCGCGAGGACATCAGCGGTGCCGGTCTCGCCGCCCCCGTGGCGAAGGCCGTGATGGAAGCCGTCCTGAAGAGCAACAAGGGGTGACGGACCGGTGACGGGCGGGGCCGCGCACCACGCGAGTGGCGCAAGGGACGCAGGAGTGTGATCCGGATCACTTTTCTCGCCCGGATCCGAGCGTACGGTACCGGTCCGGTATCAGCCTGTGGTCACGAACCGATCACCGACGATCGGCCGGTAGCCTTTGCGCGAACAGCACACCGCCGGACCACACACGGGTGCGGTCGGGACTGACGGAGAGGGCTGCAACGTTATGGAAGAGCCGCGTCGCCTCGGCGGCCGGTACGAGCTGAGCCACGTGCTCGGCCGCGGTGGCATGGCCGAGGTCTACCTCGCCCACGACACCCGGCTCGGCCGTACCGTCGCCGTCAAGACCCTGCGCGCCGATCTCGCCCGCGACCCGTCCTTCCAGGCCCGGTTCCGTCGCGAGGCCCAGTCGGCCGCGTCGCTCAACCACCCGGCGATCGTCGCGGTGTACGACACCGGCGAGGACTACGTCGACAACATCTCCATCCCGTACATCGTGATGGAGTACGTCGACGGCTCGACCCTGCGCGAGCTCCTGCACTCCGGCCGCAAGCTGCTGCCCGAGCGCACCCTGGAGATGTGCATCGGCATCCTCCAGGCGCTGGAGTACTCCCACCGCGCCGGCATCGTGCACCGTGACATCAAGCCCGCCAACGTCATGCTGACCCGCTCCGGCCAGGTCAAGGTCATGGACTTCGGCATCGCCCGCGCCATGGGCGACTCCGGCATGACCATGACGCAGACCGCCGCCGTCATCGGCACCGCCCAGTACCTCTCCCCGGAGCAGGCCAAGGGCGAGCAGGTCGACGCACGCTCCGACCTCTACTCGGCCGGCTGCCTGCTCTACGAGCTCCTCAGCGTCCGGCCGCCCTTCATCGGCGACTCCCCGGTCGCCGTCGCCTACCAGCACGTACGGGAAGAGCCCCAGCCCCCGTCGAACTTCGACCCCGAGATCACGCCCGAGATGGACGCGATCGTGCTGAAGGCGCTGGTCAAGGACCCCGACTACCGCTACCAGTCCGCCGACGAGATGCGCGCCGACATCGAGGCCTGCCTCGACGGCCAGCCCGTCGCCGCCACCGCCTCCATGGGCCAGGCCGGCTACGGCTACCCCGACCAGGGACACGGTTACGGACACCAGGGCTACGACCAGCCCACCACCGCCCTGCGCGCCACCGACCCCAACCAGACCTCCATGCTGCCCCCGATGCCCCCGGGCGACGGCGGCTACGGGTACGGGGACCAGGGCGGGTACGACCAGGGCGGCCACGGCCGGCGCCCGCAGAAGAAGAGCAGGACCTCCACGATCCTGCTGGTGACCGCCGGCGTCCTCGTACTGGTCGGCGCGATCCTCATCGGGCGCGCGCTCTTCCCCGGCAACGGCGTCGACAACCGGCCCGCGGTGCCCAAGCTCATCGGTGAGACCTTCGAGCAGGCCCAGAAGAACGCCGACAACGTCGGGCTCACCGTCCAGAAGGACGGCGAGATGCCCTGCGACGCCGCGCCCAAGGGCAGCGTCTGCGAGCAGACCCCGGCCGAGGGCACCAAGGTCGACAAGAAGTCCGCCGTGAAGGTGAAGATCTCCACCGGCGCACCCAAGGTCGCCGTTCCGAACGTCGTCAACCTGGCGGTCGCCGACGCGGAGAAGGCGCTCCAGGACAAGGGCTTCCAGGTCGAGAAGAAGTTGGTCGAGTCCGAGCGGGCACCCGGCACCGTCATCGACCAGAACCCGAAGAGCGGCGAGGCCGAGAAGGGCTCGACGGTCACCCTCCAGGTGGCCAAGGAAGCCGCCAAGGCGACCGTCCCGGACCTGACGGGCAAGAGCCGCGAGGACGCCGTCAAGGCGCTCACCGCCGCCAAGCTGAAGCTCGGCAGCACCACGGAGGTGGACGCGCCCCTGGGCACGGCCCCGAAGACGGTGATCTCGCAGGACCCCACCCCCAACAGCTCGGTGGACGTCGGCACGACGGTCAACATCTCCATCGCCAAGGCGGCCCAGCAGGTCCAGGTCCCGAACCTGGTCGGCAGGACCATCAACCAGGCCAGGGCCGAGCTCGCCTCCAAGGGTCTGATCTTCGGATCCGTCCTGTCGGGCCCCTCGGAAGGCAAGTCGAAGATCCTGAGCACGGACCCGATGATCGGCAGCCTGGTCACCCCCGGCACCGTGATCAACGTGACCACCGTGGACGGCGGGAACAACGGCGGCAACGGCGGCAACGGCGGTGGCAACGGCGGCTTCTTCGGAGGCCTGGGCGGCTGACCACCACCGCCGCCCGGGGAGGCGCCACAGCCGTCCCCAGGGGCCTTCTGGAGGCCTGGAGCACCGCAGTGCGGGCTCCAGGCCTCCGCTGTTCCTAGCGGAGCTCCGCCGGCGGGGTGCGCTTGGCGTCGACCTTCTCCGTGCGGACCAGCTCGCCCCACACGATGTAGCGGTACTTCGAGGTGTACACGGGCGTGCAGGTGGTGAGGGTGATGTAGCGCCCCGGCGCCGTCCTGCCCGACTCCTTGGGGACCGGGCCGATGGCGTCCACGTTGTACTTCGACGTCTGGCTGAGCTCGGCGAAGACCTTGTACACGTACCAGCTGTCACGGGTCTCGAAGACGACCGCGTCACCGTTCTTCAGCTTGTCGATGTTGTGGAACTTGGCCCCGTGCCCGTCCCGGTGCGCCGCCAGCGTGAAGTTGCCCGCCGGTTCCCACGGCAGCGCCGACTTGACCGGCTCCGTGTAGTACCCCGCGACGCCGTCGTTCAGGACGTCCGAGCCGGTGCCCGGCTTGACCAGCACCTCGCCGTTCTTCATCGCCGGCACGTGCAGGAAGCCGATGCCGCCCTGGGTGTCCAGCGCACCCGGCCCGGCGGACGCCGACGGCGCGGGCGCCGGGTTGTTCCACTGCTGGCGCACCGCGTCGCCGCGCGCGGAGGCGTCCCGGTCCGCGAGGACGTTCGTCCACCACAGCGAGTACGCCACGAACAGGCCGAGCACCAGGCCCACCGTGATCAGGAGCTCGCCCAGCAGGCTCAGGAGCCCCGCGAGCACACTGCGGTTCGGGGGCGGTGCGGCACGTGACACTGCGGATCCTCTACGGGCTGGTCAGCTCGGGCGGAGCGCCCTGGCTGCGGGGGCGTTCACCGGTCATCCTGCCCCATACGATCATCCGATACGTGCTGGTGAACTCCGGCGTGCACGTGGTCAGGGTGATGTAGCGGCCGGGAGCCGTGAAGCCCGATCCGACCGGCACCGGTTTGATGACCGAGACGTTCGACGGCGGGGTCTGCGCGAGCTGCGAGGTCATCTCGTACGTGTAGTACGCGTCCCGGGTCTCGACCACGATCTTGTCCCCCGGCACCAGCCGGTTGATGTAGCGGAACGGTTCGCCGTGCGTGTTCCGGTGGCCCGCGAGCGCGAAGTTGCCCTGCGGGTCGGCCGGCATCGCCGTCCTGAACGGCTCCGCGCCGTAGTGGCCGACCAGCCCCTTGTCGAGGACCTTCGCCTTGTTCGTCCCCTCCGCCACCGGCACCTTCACGTCCAGCTTCGGGATATACAGGATCGCGAAGCCCTGCCCGGGCTCGAAGGCCGCCACGGGCGGGGCGGCCGCACCGCCCGGATTGCGGTCCCAGTTCTGGAGCAGCGAGCCGGCGGCGTCATCGGCCGCCCGGCCCGCCAGGAAGTTCGTGTACCAGAGCTGGTAGCCGACGAAGAGCAGCATCACCAGGCCCAGCGTGATGAACAGCTCCCCGGCCACCCGGCTGGCGACCACGACCGGCCCGCCCGAGGCCGGCCGCCTGCGCCGCCGGCCCCGGCCCCGCGCACGCGTGCGCTTCGCGGCCTCCTGCGCTGCCCTGCGTCGCGCGGCCCTGCCCTCGGTGGGCGCGGACGGCGCGAGCACGGTCATGCGACGGCCTTGCCCACCACCGGGGCGAGCCCCACCGAACGCTCCACCGCACCCGCGTCACCGCAGCGCACCAGCCAGTTCGCGAGCATCCGGTGGCCCCACTCGGTCAGCACCGACTCGGGGTGGAACTGCACCCCCTCGACGTCGTGCTCGCGGTGGCGCAGGCCCATGATGATCCCGTCCTCGGTCCGCGCGGTGACCTCCAGGATGTCCGGGAGGGTCGGCGGCTCGGCCGCGAGGGAGTGGTACCGGGTCGCGGTGAAGGGCGAGGGCAGTCCCTCGAAGACGCCGAGGCCCTCGTGGACCACGGGCGAGGTCTTGCCGTGCAGCAGTTCCGGAGCCCGGCCGACGACGCCTCCGTAGGCCACGGCCATCGACTGCATGCCGAGGCAGACGCCGAAGACCGGTACCCCGGTGTCCGCGCAGTGGCGGACCATCTCGACGCAGACCCCGGCCTCCTCGGGTGTCCCGGGGCCCGGGGACAGCAGGACGCCGTCGAAGCCGTCCTGGGCGTGGGCGAGCTCGACCTCGTCGTTGCGCAGCACCTCGCACTCGGCGCCGAGCTGGTAGAGGTACTGGACCAGGTTGAAGACAAAGCTGTCGTAATTGTCGACAACCAGAATGCGCGCGCTCACGGAGTGGCTCCCGATCCTTCGTCCACCGTCACATCGTTGAACGGGAGCAGCGGCTCGGCCCACGGGAAGACGTACTGGAACAGCACGAACACCACCGCGAGCACCAGTACGAGGGAGATCGCCACGCGTACCCACGCGTTTCCCGGCAGATGCCGCCAGATCCAGCCGTACATGCCGCCTGTGTCCTTTTCGTCCACGATCGTTCAACGCACCGCGGGGGCGGTACGTCCACAGCCTAAAGCCAGCCGCCCGGACCGTGGGGTCACCTTTACAAACCCTCGGGCCTGCCCTGTGCGAGGGTCCGCGTCCCGGTCAGCTCGGCCCACACCACCAGGCGGTGGCTGTGGCCCCATTCCGGGTCGCAGGTGGTCAGGGTCAGGTACCGGCCGGGCCCGCCGAAGGGGGAGCGCCGCGGCACCGGATCGACCACGCCGACCTCCGTCGGGAGCGTGCGCAGCGGCTCCGAGCGGACGGTGTACGTGTACCAGGTGGTGGCGTCCTTGAGGATCACGGCGTCGCCGGGGCGCAGCTCCGGGATGTCCTTGAAGGGGTCGCCGTACGTGCGCCGGTGGCCGGCCACCGCGAAGTTCCCGGTCTCCCCGAGGCCGGCCGTGCCGGCGTAGTGGCCCAGGCCCTTCTTCAGCAGGTCCGTGCCCGTGCCCTCCAGGACCGGCTTGTTCCAGTCCGGGCCGAAGCGCGGGACGTACATCTCGGCGAAGGGCTGACCCGGGGCGTAGGCCGCGGGCCGCGGTGCGGCCGGGGGGGCCGTGGAGGGGGCCCGGGAAGGGGCCGGAGCGGGCCCGGGGGCGGCCGCGGGCGCCGCCGACCAGCGGTCGCGCATGCGGGCCATCTCCCCGTCCATGGCCTGGTCCGCCTTGACCCCGGTCCACAGCAGTACGTAGGCCACGAAGAGCACGATCAGCGAGCCCGCGGTCAGGCACACCTCGCTGAACGTCCGTACCAGCAGGCGCGGCACGTCGACGTGACGGTCACGGGGTGGCGGACTCCAGCGGCTTCGCATAGTGGAGGTCCACTGTGCCGGAGTAGCCCGGCAGTGTCAGCGCCTTGTGCTCGTCCACTTTCCAGCCGAGCCCGTACGCGTTCACGTACAGCTGGTAGTTCTGCAGCGCCGGGGAGGCGGCGAGGGCCTTCTTCAGCGCGCCGGGGTCGCCGACCGCCGTCACCTTGTACGGGGGCGAGTACACCCGGCCCTGGAGGATCAGGGTGTTGCCGACGCAGCGCACGGCACTGGTGGAGATCAGGCGCTGGTCCATGACCTGGATGCCCTGGGCGCCGCCCTGCCAGAGGGCGTTCACGACGGCCTGGAGGTCCTGCTGGTGGATGACCAGGTCGTTGGGCTGCGGTTCGGGCACGTTGGGGATGCGGGCCGTGGCGTTCGGCGGCGCGTCGTTCAGGGTGACGGTGACGGCCTTGCCGGTGATCTCCTCGGTGCCCGAGGCGGCGCGCAGTGCGGCCAGTTTGGCGTCCTCGGCCTTGGTGCTGCCGTTGTCGCGTTCGGCGAGGGCGTCAACCTGACCGCGTACGGTGGCGGTGCTCCGCTCCAGGTCCAGATTGCTCTGACTGCGCTCGTGGATCAGGTCGGAGAGCTTGAGGAGCGAAGCATCCGTCCGGATGTTCGTACCCTTGGAAGTGTTGAAGCTGGTGACGAAGATCAAGCCGGCCAGGGCGAAAACCGCGGCCGTCAGCAGCCGGACCGGTCTGGCACGGCGACGGGGACCCGCGGAGGAGTCGTCGGAATTGCTCAACGTACCCTTCTCCTTCAACGCCACAGGTCCACTACGCTAACGGACGCCCGGGGCAGGCAAGGTCCCCAGCGCATCGACAGGAGAGCCCCTCGTGCCGAAGTCACGTATCCGCAAGAAGGACGACTACACCCCGCCGCCCACGCGGACGCCGCAGTCGATCAAGCTGACGAACCGCAACTGGGTGGCCCCGGTCATGCTGGCGTTCTTCCTGATCGGCCTGGCGTGGATCGTCGTCTTTTATCTGTCCGAGACCCAGCTTCCCGTCGAAGCTCTCGGCAATTGGAACATTGTGGTCGGTTTCGGCTTCATCGCGGCGGGATTCGGTGTCTCCACGCAGTGGAAGTAGCCCGGCGATAGTCACCCGGTAGGCCCATCACCGCAAGCTCTCCCCATGAGTTATCCACAGCGTCATCCACACCTGAGGAAAAGACAGAAGATCTGTGGATAACTCTGTGGAGAGTTGACGCCGGTGTGATCAGGTGAGTGCGGAAAGTTCGGCCGTCCGGACCACGATCACGGCTCCGGCCAGCAGGAACACCGCCACACAGGTGCCCCACTGGACGAATTTACGATTCCGGGCGCTGTGGCCCGTGGCGGGCCACAGCAGACCCAGCGCGACCAGCGCTCCGGCGACCAGGCCACCGATATGGGCCTGCCACGACACGTTCAGCCCCGGTACGAAGGTCAGCACCAGCATGAACACCGCCATGGTGATCAGCGGGCGCATCTCGTACCGCATCCGGCGGGCCAGCACCACGGTGGCGCCGAGCAGTCCGAAGACGGCCCCGGAGGCACCGAGGGTCGGGACGTTCTGCGGGGTCAGCAGATAGACCAGGGCGCTGCCGCCCAGGGCCGACAGCAAGTACACGGCGAGGTAGCGGGCCCGGCCGAGCGCCTGCTCCAGCGGTCCGCCGATGACCCACAGGGCGAACATGTTGCCGAGGATGTGCAACGGCGCCACGTGCAGGAACGTCGAGGTCAGCAACCGGTAGTACTCGCCCGTGGCCACGCCTTCGACCGGTCCGCCCAGCTGCTCCCGGTACCGGGCGATCAGCTCCAGGTGGATCTCCAGCCCGGGGAGGACGAAAGCCGCGAGGAACACGGCCGCGTTGATCCCGATCAGGATCTTGGTGACCAGGTGCGGATCGGCGGAGACCACCCCGCCCGCGACGGTGCGCGGGACGTTGGCGGCAGGCCCGTGGCCCGTCCCCGAACCTTCACGGACGCACTCGGGGCACTGGAAGCCGACCGAGGCGCTGATCATGCACTCGGGGCAGATCGGCCGCTCGCAGCGCGTGCAGCTGATCCCGGTGTCACGGTCCGGGTGGCGGTAGCAGCCCGGAAGACGGTCGGTGTCCATCGCGGTCCCATCGGTCCCTCGGTCGGCGGCGGGGCGGCGTCGAGGCGGCGGATCCGCCGCGCCCGCCCGGTACGTATCGAGGACGGACGGGCGGGGCCGAAAGGTTCCCCGGCAGTCCTGGGGGCGGCGGGGGGCCGGCGCTGACCGGTCGGGTCAGCGCTTCTCGATCACGACGGACTGGATGATCACGTCGTCGAGGGGGCGTTCGGTGCGCGGGTTGGTGGCGCCGGCGGCGATGCCGTCGACGATCTTCTGGCTGGACCTGTCGGTGATCTCGCCGAAGATGGTGTGCTTGCGCGTCAGCCAGGCGGTGGGGGCGACCGTGATGAAGAACTGCGAGCCGTTGGTTCCCGGGCCGGCGTTCGCCATCGCGAGCAGGTACGGCTTGGTGAAGGCCAGGTCGGGGTGGAACTCGTCCGCGAACTGGTACCCGGGACCGCCCGTGCCGTTGCCGAGCGGGTCTCCGCCCTGGATCATGAACCCGCTGATGACACGGTGGAAGACGGTGCCGTCGTAGAGCGGGTCCGTGGTCTTCTGCCCGTCCGTGGGACGGGTCCACTCGCGGGCGCCGCCGGCGAGCTCCACGAAGTTCCGCACGGTCTTCGGGGCGAAGTTCGGCAGAAGCTCGATCTCGATGTCGCCGTGGTTCGTCTTCAGGGTGGCGTAGAGCTTCTCGGCCACGGATCTGCCTTCCATAGTCATCACTGTCGGTCCCAGATCCTCCCACGGAGGGCCGCGCCGGGCAGAAATCGTCCACCCGTATGCCCTGTCACGCATGCCCGGGGCCGCTATGGCAGGCATGATCCGACAAAGGGTGGAAAGGTGAACCGTGTCCGCCACCGAGGAGGAGGATCCCGTGACCCGCAAGGAAAGCGTGCGACTGGCAGCGACAAGTGCCAGGGAGACGGTTCGGCACGCAGCGGAAGTGGTGGCGCCGTACGCGGAAACCGCCAAGCACACCGCGGTGCATTACGCCCACGAAGCCAATGAACGGCTCGCACCCAAGGTGTCCTACGCGGCGAGCGAGGCTGCCAGACAAGCCCGTACGACCTACGACTGCCACGTCCACCCCCGGATCAAGTCGGCGCGCGCCCACGTCCCGCCGAACGTCGACCGGGCGGCGACCAACGCCGTGAAGCAGACCCGCCTGGTGGCCCGGCAGGCCGCCGACTACACGCAGCCGCGGCTGGAGAGCGCGCTCGCGGCGGCCCAGCCGGTGGCCGAGGAAGCCGCTTCGCGCTCCACGGCGGCCCTGGCGGCGCTGCGCGGCCAGGTGTCGGCCAAGGAGGTCCACAAGCTCGTACGGCGCCAGGAGCGGCGGGCCCGTACGGGCCGGCTGTTCAAGGGCGTCGCGCTGGTCGGCGTACTGGCCGGCGGTGCCTACGCGGCATGGAGGTGGTGGGACCAGCAGTCGAACCCGGACTGGCTCGTCGAGCCCCCGGCGGCCACCGAGCTGTCGGCGCGCGACGAGGAGTCCCCGGCCGGCTTCGACGAAGAGCAGGCGGCCAAGGAGCGCGAGGCGGGGACGGATCCCGCGTCGGGTTCGCTGCCCTCCTCGGCGCTGGAAGCGGAGGCCGAGGCCGTGGAGGACCGGATCGACGCGGAGGACGCGAAGCGCAAGCACCGCTGACGCGAAGCGCGAGCAACCCCTGAGCAGGGGATGGAAGCGGAGCACGAGGGAGGGGCCCGGATCCGAGTCGGATCCGGGCCCCTCCCTCTTCCTCGTTTCCCTGCCTAGCCCGGGAGCGTGAGCTTCATCCCCGGGTGGATCATGTCGGGGTTGGAGCCGATGACGCCCTTGTTCATGGCGTACAGCTCACGCCAGCGGCCTTCGTTGCCGAGCTCCCGGCTGGCGATCGCGGAGAGCGAGTCGCCGGGGCGGACGGTGTACGTGCGCTGCACCTTGGGCGCGGGCTTCGGCGCCGCGGGCACCGCCTTGTGCGCGGCGGAAGCCGGGGTGGGGGTGTGCGGGGCGGGCCGCGCGGCGGGCGCGGGGGCGGGGGCCGCCTTGGGCGGCATGGCCTTCGGGGGCGCCGCTGCCGCCATGCGCTCGGCAGCCGCCTTGGTGGCCGCCGCGGAGTCGGTGTACCGGATCCCGGCGTCGGAGGGCTGGCCCGCAGGGGCCGCCGGCGCAGCAGCGGCCTGCTGCTCCACCTGCTCCTTCGCCTTTTCGGCCGCCTCGCGTTCCTTCTTCTTGTCGGACTTCATGAAGTCGAAGAGTCCCATGTGTACGCCTCCGGCGTGGTTTGCCCCCCTGGGCAGAGTGCCTTTCCCCACTCTCTGCCAGAAGGCGCCGCACGGCCCTGTGACTGGGCCATCCGGGGGACACCGGACTGCTTACTGGCGGGCGCGGCGAGCCGGGCGCGGGCTCTCCGAGGGGGCCTTCAGATCCCCCTCGACCAGCAGGTTCAGTCCACGCAGCAGGGCCTGGCGGTCCGTGTCCGTGAGGGAGGCCAGGGCGTCGGCGTGCACCCGGTCGACGATCGCGCTGCTCTTCTCGGCGAGGGCCGCGCCCCGCTCGGTGACGGCGATGACGCGGGCCCGGCGGTCCGTGCCGGACGGGCGCCGCTCGGCCAGTCCGGCCTTCTCCAGGGCGTCGACGGTGACGACCATCGTCGTCTTGTCCATGCCCCCGATCTCGGCGAGCTGGATCTGGGTCCGCTCCTCGCCCAGCGCGTGCACGAGGACGCAGTGCATCCGGGCCGTGAGCCCGATCTCGTCGAGGGCCGCTGCCATCCGGGTGCGCAGGACGTGGCTGGTGTGGTCCAGGAGGAAGGAGAGGTCCGGCTCGGTCTGGGCGGGCGCCATGGCAGTCATGCCGCCAGTCTAGCAATTCGATCCCCAACAGATCGTCTGCAACAAAACTATCTGGTACGGTCTCACTAAATCAGCCGTCGACCACCGACTGGAGAGACAGATGCCTGCCGCTTCCGCTCCCGCTCCGGCTCCCACTCCCGCTCCCGCCTCGGCTCCCACTCCGGCTTCGGCTCCCGCCGCCGCGACCGAACTCCACGGATCCGCCTCCACCGGCGGCGTCCCGGCCGCACCGCGCGGTCTGCGTTCCCGCTGGGCCGCCCTCGGAGTGCTGTCCACCGGCATGCTGATGACCGTCCTCGACGGCAGCATCGTCACCGTCGCGATGCCCGCCATCCAGGACGACCTGGGGTTCACCCCCGCCGGACTCAGCTGGGTCGTCAACGCCTACCTGATCGCCTTCGGCAGCCTGCTGCTCCTCACGGGCCGGCTCGGCGACCTCATCGGCCGCAAGCGGATGTTCCTGGCCGGGACCGGGGTCTTCACAGGAGCCTCGCTGCTCGCCGGGTTCGCCGGCTCCCCCGAGCTGCTGATCGCCGCCCGCTTCCTGCAGGGCCTCGGCAGTGCCATGGCCTCCGCCGTCAGCCTGGGCATCCTGGTCACGCTGTTCACCGAACCCCGGCAGCGCGCCAAGGCCATCGCCGTCTTCTCCTTCACCGGAGCGGCCGGGGCCTCACTGGGGCAGGTGCTCGGCGGGGTCCTGACCGACGCCCTCGACTGGCACTGGATCTTCTTCATCAACCTGCCCATAGGCCTCGCAGCCCTCGCGCTGGCCCTCCCGGCGCTCCCCGCCGACCGGGGACTGGGCCTGCGTGCCGGAGCCGACGTGCTCGGCGCCGTCCTGGTCACCGCCGGTCTGATGCTCGGCATCTCCTCCGTGGTCGAGGCCGAGCGCTACGGCTGGTCCTCCGCGCACACCCTCGGGTTCGTGGCGCTCTCGCTGGCCCTCCTCGCCGGCTTCGCCGTCCGCCAGGCCAAGGCCCGCACCCCGCTGGTCCCGCTGCGGATCTTCCGCTCCCCCACCGTGACCGGCGCGAACCTGGTCCAGATGCTGATGGTCGCCGCGCTGTTCTCCTTCCAGATCCTGGTCGCCCTCTACCTCCAGAACGTGCTCGGCTACGGAGCCTCCGCCACGGGCCTGGCGATGCTCCCGGCGGCCGTGGTCATCGGCGCGGTCTCGCTCTTCGCCTCGGCCCCGCTCAACGCCCGCTTCGGCGAACGGCGCGTACTCCTGGCCGGACTCGCCCTGCTCGTGGCGGCCCTGGGCCTGCTGACCCGGCTCCCGGTCCGGGCCGACTACGTCACCGACCTGCTCCCCGTGATGCTGCTGGCCGCCGGCTTCGGCCTGGCCCTGCCCGCCCTCACCGCGCTCGGCATGTCCGGCTCCGACGAGCGGGACGCGGGACTCGCCTCGGGCCTGTTCAACACCACCCAGCAGATCGGCGCGGCCCTCGGGGTCGCCGTCCTCTCCACCCTGGCGGCCTCCCGAACCGACTCCCTGCTCGGCACGGGGCACGGTCACGCCGAGTCCCTGACCTCCGGCTACCACCTGGCCTTCGGGATCGGAGCGGGCCTGCTGATCACGGCGCTCGCGGTCACCGCGGTCCTGCTGCGGACCGGCCGCCGCCCGTAACGTCCGATGCGTCCGATGTTTCACGTGAAACATCGGACGCATCGGACGCGGACGGACGCGGACGGGGACAGGCGGGGACGTTGGCGGGGCCGGGAGACCCGGCCTGCCCCTACTTCACGAAGAGACCGTTGAGGGTGCCGTAGTCCAGCACCGAGCCGCCGAGCGCCTCGTAGGTGCCCTGCTCCAGCACCTCGACGGCCACGGCACGGGCAGCCGTGTACGCCGCCTGCGCCACCCCGGTCCCGACGCTGACCCGGCGCACCCCGGCCTTCGCCAGCTCGGCGACGGACGGACCGCCCGGGCCCGCCATCGCGTTGACCGGCAGCGGGCCCCGGGCGATCTCACCCAGGGCTTCCAGGTCCAGCAGACCCGGCACGAAGATCCCGTCGGCGCCCGCGGCAGCGTAGGCCTCGACCCGTGCGAGCACGTCGGACAGCCGGCCCGATTCCTCGCCGATCCCGAACAGGAAGACATCCGTACGGGCGTTGATCACCAGCTCCGGCAGCCCGGCCCCGGCCGCCGCGGCACGGGCGGCGCGGATCCGCTCAGCCTGCTCCGACGCCGTGTGGAGCGTGCCGTCGCCCGCCTTCGAGTCCTCCAGGTTGATGCCGACGGCCCCCAGCGCCACGACCTCGCGCACGGTGGCCGCGACGTCCTCGTAGCCGCCCTCGATGTCCACGGTGACCGGCACGTCCACGGCCGCCACGATGCGCGCGGCCGCCTCCAGCATCTCCGCCCTCGTCGCGTGCTGCCCGTCCCCGCGCCCGATGGACCAGGCCACGCCCCCGCTGGTGGTGGCGATCGCCGACGCCCCGGCCGCCTCGATCACCGCCGCGCTCCCCGCGTCCCAGGCATTGGGCAGAACGAGCAGGCCCCCGCCCAACGCCCGCAGCCGCAGGGCCTTCTCGGTGCTCTTCGCTTCCACGCTCATCCGAAGTCTCCTCAGCCTTGGCCTTGCTGAATGATCGTCACACCGACCTACACCCCAGAGGCTAACGCGACGAGCACGCACGGCCCAGAACGCGACAAAAGACCCCCCTGACTGCGTTTCCGCAGGTCAGGGGGGTCTTATGAATGTGGAGCCTAGGAGATTCGAACTCCTGACATCTGCCTTGCAAAGGCAGCGCTCTACCAACTGAGCTAAGGCCCCGGATCCGGACGCGGCTGTACCCCCGGCGGGGAGGACCGTTCCTTAGGACAGAGTACCGGGTGTACCCCCTCATCCCGCAAAATGATAGGGACTCCCGCCCCGCGACCACTCTCCGTAAGATGCTCGCGAGGTTCGCACCAGCGAAGGGGAGTAGTAAGAGTGGACGCAGTACAGCAAGAGGCTACGGCCAGAGCCAGAGAACTTCAGCGCAGTTGGTACGGGGAGCCCCTCGGCGCGCTCTTCCGCCGGCTCATAGATGACCTCGGCTTGAACCAGGCTCGCCTCGCTGCCGTCCTCGGGCTGTCGGCCCCGATGCTGTCCCAGCTGATGAGCGGGCAGCGGGCAAAGATCGGCAACCCCGCCGTGGTCCAGCGGGTGCAGGCTCTCCAGGATCTGGCCGGCCAGGTGGCCGACGGGAGCGTCAGCGCGGCAGAGGCGACCGACCGGATGGACGAGATCAAGAAGACCCAGGGAGGTTCCGTCCTCAGCAACAGCACCAGCCAGGCCGCCACCGGTTCCGGCGCACCCACCGTCAAGCGCGTCGTGCGCGAGATCCAGTCGCTGCTGCGCTCGGTCTCCGCGGCCGGCGACATCATCGACGCGGCGGACACCCTCGCCCCCAGCCACCCGGAACTGGCAGAGTTCCTCCGGGTGTACGGAGCGGGCCGCACGTCCGACGCGGTCGCGCACTACGAGGCCCACCAGAACTGACACGCGACTGACGCGGCTGACGACGGGGGACGGGCGCAGCAATGGGTGAGATCTTCGCCGGCCGGTACGAGCTGATCGATCCGATCGGACGTGGCGGCGCCGGCGCCGTATGGCGAGCCTGGGACCACCGGCGCCGCCGGTACGTCGCAGCGAAGGTCCTCCTGCAGAGCGATGCCCACACCCTGCTGCGGTTCGTCCGCGAGCAGGCGCTGCGGATCGATCACCCGCACGTACTGGCCCCGGCCAGCTGGGCGGCGGACGACGACAAGGTCCTGTTCACCATGGACCTCGTCGCCGGCGGTTCACTCGCCCATGTGATCGGGGACTACGGGGCCCTGCCGCCCCGGTTCGTGTGCACGCTGCTCGACCAGCTCCTGTCGGGGCTGGCGGCGGTGCATGCGGAGGGTGTCGTCCACCGCGACATCAAGCCGGCCAACATCCTGATGGAGGCCACTGGAACCGGGCGGCCGCACCTGCGGCTGTCCGACTTCGGGATCGCCATGCGCAAGGGCGAGCCCCGGCTGACCGAGACCGCCTACGTGGTCGGCACGCCGGGCTATCTCGCGCCCGAACAACTCCTCGGTTCGGAGCCGGACTTCACCGCCGACCTGTTCGCGGTCGGACTGGTCGGCCTCTACCTCCTGCAGGGGCGCAAGCCCGACTCCCAGGCCCTCGTGGAGCGTTTCCTCACCCACGGCACCCCCGGCGCCCCTGAGGGCGTTCCCGCACCGCTGTGGGACGTCCTGGCCGCGTTGCTCCAGCCGGACCCCCAGAGCAGGTTCAAGACGGCCACGGGGGCGCGCAAGGCCCTCGCCGGGGCCGTGGAGCTGCTGCCGCCGCCCGGCCCGGACGAGGATCCGGTCGAGGTGTTCGACCAACTGGGCCCGGTGCCGACCGGTTTCACCCCCCGGGCCGCGCAGGAAGCCCCGCGGGGAACACCGTACGAAGCCCCGTACGAAGCGCCGCCCGCAGGCCCGTACGAAGCCCCGCCCGGACGCCCGTACGAAGCCCCGTCCGGAGGCCCGTACCAGGCCACCGTGCCCACGCGGCCCGCGGGCACCCCGGCCCCGGTCACCGCACCCGCGCCCGCCCCCGCCGGGGTCTTCGGGCCCTCGGAGACGGGCAGCTTCCACCTCCCGCCGCCCCTCCCCGCCACCACTCCGACGGTCCCGACCGCCCCCACGGCCCCGTATCCGCAGCCGCAGCCACAGCCGCCCGCGAAGGCCCGTACGGGTTCCGTCCCGCCGCCGTCCGCGAAGGCCACCGCCGGGATCCTCCTCGCCGCCATGCTCTGCTTCGCCGCCGGGGTCTGGGCCCTGACGCAGCTCTAGGGCCCAGCTCCAGGGCGCAGCTCCAGGGCCCCACCCCAGGAACCGACCCCAGGAACCGGCCCTAGGGGTTGTCGTCAAAGTGTCACGCCCACATCAGGAGCGATGCGAGGGTGACGGCTGCTTGGTAGGACTGGGCGGTCTTGTCGTACCTGGTCGCGATGCCGCGCCACTGCTTGAGCCGGTTGAAGCACCGTTCCACCACGTTGCGGCGCTTGTAGACCTGCTTGTCGAAGGCTGGCGGCCGGCCTCCGCGGCTGCCTCGCCGGGTCCGGTTGCGGACCTGGTCGGACCGTTCCGGGATCGTGTGCGTGACGCCGTGGCGCCGCAGCCAAGTACGGATGGCCTTCGAGCTGTAGCCCTTGTCGCCGAGGACGTGGTCGGGCCTGACGCGCGGTCGACCCGGCCCGATCCGGGGCACCCGTATCGCGTCCATCACGGCGGTGAACTGGGTGCAGTCGTTGGTGTTCCCGCCGGTCAGGACGAACGCCAGGGGGCGGCCCGTCGCGTCGCAGGCCAGATGGATCTTGCTGGTCAGTCCGCCGCGGGATCTGCCGATGGCCGGGCTGCGGAGCCCCCTTTTCGGGCCCCGGCCGCATGCTGGTGGGCACGGACAACGGTGGAGTCCACCGACACGAGCCACTCGATGTCGCCTGCCGCGTCCGCTTGCGCCTGCGCGGCCTGGAGCATCCGCTCGAAGGTTCCGTCAGCCGCCCACCTGCGGAAACGGGTGTGGAGGCTGGCCCACGACCCGTACCGGTCGGGCACGTCCCGCCAGGCGACCCCGGTCCGGAACTTCCACACGATCCCGTTCAGAATCGTCCGGTCGTCCAGCCGCGGCCGCCCCAACACGGGCCGAGGCAGCAACGGCTGCACAAGTGCCCACTCAGCGTCCGACAGTTCATGGCGACGTATCACCCCACCATGATCCACAACGCAAGACCACTTTGACGACAGGCTCTAGGAACCGGCCCTAGGAACCGGCCCTAGGAGCCGGCCCGCCGCCGGGCCAGCAGGATCCAGCCGCCCAGCACGAGCAGCAGCAGCGTCCCGCCGCCGAAGCCGGCGCCCGCCACCACCCGCATCACCGACCGGTTCGCGGCGGCGTCCGCGGCCTCCACGGCCGTGGTCCCCTCCTTCGCGGCGGTGCGGTCCCCGGCCCCGACCCCGAATCCGGCGGCCGTGGGGCTCTCCGCGTAGCCGGGGCCCTTGCCGGCCCCGCCGATGACCTCCACGCGCAGGGTCAGCGGCACGGGCACCGCGTCCTCGGTGAACTCCCCGACCTTCTTCGCCATGGTCACCGCTACGTAGTACCAGCCGGCCACCCGGACCGGCTCCACCTTGCGGTCGCCGGAGAAGCGGTTCTCGTAGGCCACCGGCGGGGTCCTCGGCAGGGCGACGCCCGCCTGCTTCCCGTCGTAGGAGGTGTCCTCGGAGGCGGCCAGCGCCCGGTACGGCGTGTACAGCGAGACGGTGAGCCCGGAGGCGGCCGAGCCGTACTCCTTCGTCGGCCTGGCGGCGGAGAGTTCGGCCCCCAGGCCGAGCTGCTGCCCCCAGTCGAGCGGCACCCGGTAGTAGCGGGTCTGGCCGGGCCGCAGGTCGTCGCTCCACACCCCGGTGCCCAGGGCCCGCGCGTCGTTGAAGCCGGTCCCGCCGGTCCGCGGCGCCGCATCGGTGCCCGGCAGGGTCGGCGAGGCCGACGGCCAGACGCTGGGCGCGGTGGTGGGAGCGCTGCCGCCGCCGAGTCCCGGTTCGCGCTGGACCCGCAGTTCGAGGGGCCAGGCGGCCCGGTCCGCGTCCTTGGCGGCGTTGCGGGTGACCTTGACGTAGTAGGTGCCGGCCTCCTGGCAGCCCGCGTCCTCCTGGAGCTGGCGGTACCCCACGGCGCTCAGCGGGACGGGGTCGTAACCGAAGCCCGCCCGGCCGGGATTGCCCGGGCAGTAGCGGTTCTCGGTGTTCAGGACCTCCACCTCGACGCCGTCGCTATAGCCGACCTTGGCGTCCCGGGGCGGTTGCAGCACCGCGGAGACGTACACGGTGGAACGGTCGTCGAGGTAGAGCCGGTAGTAGCGCTCCCCCGGCGCGATCGAGTCCTTGTAGAACGATCCGGCGTCCAGCTGCGGCGCACCGGCCGTGGAGGGCTTCCCCTCGACCGGCTTCGCACCGTCCGCACCCCGGTAGGAGGGCAGCGGCTGCGGGGTCCCCGCGGTCCCCGCCGCGCCGGCGGCCCCCGGCAGGGACACGAGCAGCCCCAGGGCCGCCACCGCCGCGGCCGCAACAGGCCTCCGTACCCTCCGCGGTACCCGCCCCATCACACACTCCCCCGGATTTGCCAGCGCAAGCCAAAACTTTGCATACCGCAACTTTTCGTCACAGAGCAGCACAAAGCCCCGACCGCAGCGGCAGTCGGGGCTCTGAGATCAACCTCGGGTCTCACACACCAGAACCGGAAGGCACGGAGTCAGTTGCCTCCGTCCACAGGTCCTGCTCGGCGCGGTCCGCCTGGATCTGGCGGTACACGAGGAGCCCGCCGATGGCGGCCAGTGCGACCAGGAGCAGCTTCTTCACCGCGCGACCTCGTCTTTCGTTGACGTAGGGGACTTCTGGCGCCCAACAATACACACCGACCGATACCGATCGGTGACCTGCCCGGAACCCAACTGGCCCAACGACAAAGACCCCCAGGCCATGGGCCTGAGGGTCTTCGACACTGTGGGGCTAACAGGATTTGAACCTGTGGCCTCATCCTTATCAGGGATGCGCTCTAACCAACTGAGCTATAGCCCCATCCGCGCTGCGCGCTGACTTCTGAAGGTTAGCGCACAGACCCGGTGACTCCAAAATCGGTTCCCGTGACCCGTCTGCGCAGGTCACCAGCCCGTCTCCGGAAGCTCTACTCGTCCTCGGCGAGCGTCAGCTCCACACCGCCGACGAAGCCCGCCGACAGGTTGTAGATGAACGCGCCCAGGGTCGCCAGCGCCGTCATGAGCACCACGTCGATCACCGAGATCACCGACGTGAAGATCAGAACGCGCGGCAGCGACAGGAAGCTCTGGAGGTCGAAGCCGTTGCTCTCGTTCGAGCCGGTCGCCTCGCTGATCGTGCCGCCGACGCTGGAGAAGATGCCCATGGCGTCCATGACCATCCACAGCACCACCGACGCCACGATCGTGCACACGCCCAGCGCGATCGACAGCAGGAAGCTGACCTTCATCACCGACCACGGGTCGGCCTTGGCCACCCTGAGCCGCGCCTTGCGCGTCCTGGGCGCCGTACGGGCCCCCGTGCGCGGCTTGCGCTGCGCTCCGGGGTCCCCGGCCCCCCGCGGCGCCCCGGGGCCCGGGGGCACCGAGTACGCCTGCGGCGGGTGGTAGGGCTGCTGAGGGCCGGCCTGCGGCGGCTGGTGCGGCTGCGGCGGCTGGGCTCCTCGGGTGTCCGTCACGGTTCCCCCCTGGGAGTCCGCGGCGGGGCCACGGGCACCGTTCGCTCCAGTGTTGGCCGGTCCGGCGCCCGTGGCTCCGCTCACGCTTACTCCTCGTGCTCCCCAGCCGAGGGCTCCGTGCCCCCGGCGGCCTCGGCGGCCTGTCCTTCGACCGCCGCGTCGGTCCCGATCTCGTTCTCGCTGTCGTTCTCGCTGTCGTCGACCTCGTCAGCATCCTGACCGGCCTCCGCGTTGCGGGCGATGCCGACGACGGCATCCCGCTTGCCCAGGTTGATCAGCTGGACGCCCATGGTGTCACGGCCGGTCTCCCGTACTTCGTTGACTCGCGTACGAATCACACCACCGCTGAGCGTGATGGCGAGAATCTCGTCCGTTTCGTCCACCACGAGCGCCCCTACGAGCGAACCGCGGTCCTCCACGATCTTGGCGGCCTTGATGCCCAGACCACCACGGCCCTGGACTCGGTACTCGTCCACCGGCGTCCGCTTGGCGTAGCCGCCGTCGGTCGCGGTGAAGACGAAGGTACCGGGCCGGACCACGCTCATGGACAGCAGTTCGTCCCCTCCGCGGAAACTCATGCCCTTCACGCCCGAGGTGGCGCGGCCCATCGGGCGCAGCGCGTCATCGGTCGCCGTGAAGCGGATCGACTGCGCCTTCTTGCTGATGAGCAGCAGGTCGTCCTCGGCGGACACCAGCTCGGCGCCGATCAGCTCGTCGTCGCTGCCGTCCTCGGTTTCCCGGAGGTTGATCGCGATGACGCCACCCGAACGGGGCGAGTCGTAGTCCTTGAGCGCCGTCTTCTTCACCAGGCCGCCCTTGGTGGCCAGGATCAGGTAGGGCGCCGCCTCGTAGTCGCGGATCGCGAGGATCTGGGCGATCTTCTCGTCCGGCTGGAAGGCCAGCAGGTTCGCCACGTGCTGCCCGCGCGCGTCACGGCCGGCGTCCGGGAGCTCGTACGCCTTGGAGCGGTAGACCCGGCCCTTGTTCGTGAAGAACAGCAGCCAGTGGTGCGTGGTGGACACGAAGAAGTGGTCGACCAGGTCGTCCTGCTTCAGCTTCGTGCCGCGCACGCCCTTGCCGCCGCGCTTCTGCGAGCGGTAGTCCTCGGTCTTGGTCCGCTTGACGTAGCCGCCGTGGGTGATCGTGACGACGATGTCCTCTTCGGCGATCAGGTCCTCCATGGACATGTCGCCGTCGAAGGGAACCAGCTTGGAGCGCCGGTCGTCGCCGAACTTCTCGACGATGGCCGCCAGTTCCTCGCTCACGATCTGCCGCTGGCGCTCCTCGGAGGCCAGGATCGCGTTGTACTCGTTGATCTTGGCCTGGAGCTCGTCGTGCTCGGCGACGATCTTCTGCCGCTCCAGGGCCGCGAGGCGGCGCAGCTGCATCTCCAGGATCGCGTTCGCCTGGATCTCGTCGATCGACAGCAGGCCCATCAGGCCCTCGCGGGCGATCTCGACCGTGTTGCTGCGCCGGATCAGCGCGATGACCTCGTCGATCGCGTCCAGCGCCTTGAGCAGACCGCGCAGGATGTGGGCGCGCTCCTCCGCCTTGCGCAGGCGGAACTTCGTGCGCCGGACGATGACCTCGATCTGGTGCGTCACCCAGTGGCGGATGAACGCGTCGATCGACAGCGTGCGCGGCACGCCGTCCACCAGCGCCAGCATGTTCGCGCCGAAGTTCGTCTGCAGGTCGGTGTGCTTGTACAGGTTGTTCAGCACGACCTTGGCGACGGCGTCGCGCTTGAGGACGATCACCAGGCGCTGGCCGGTCCGGGACGAGGTCTCGTCGCGGACGTCGGCGATGCCGCCGACCTTGCCGTCCTTCACCAGGTCGGCGATCTTCTGCGCCAGGTTGTCGGGGTTGGTCTGGTACGGGAGCTCCGTGACCACCAGGCACTGGCGGTTCTGGATCTCCTCGACCTCCACCACCGCGCGCATCGTGATGGAGCCGCGACCGGTCCGGTACGCCTCCTCGATGCCCTTGCGGCCCACGACCAGGGCGCCCGACGGGAAGTCCGGACCCTTGATCCGCTCGATGAGCGCGTCCTGGAGCTCCTCGTGCGAGGCCTCCGGGTGCTCCAGCGCCCACTGGGCGCCGGCCGCGACCTCGCGCAGGTTGTGCGGCGGGATGTTGGTGGCCATGCCGACCGCGATGCCGGCGGAGCCGTTGATCAGCAGGTTCGGGAAGCGCGCCGGCAGGACCGTCGGCTCCTGGTTGCGGCCGTCGTAGTTGTCCGTGAAGTCGACGGTCTCCTCGTCGATGTCCCGGAGCATCTCCATGGCCAGCGGCATGAGCTTGCACTCGGTGTACCGCATCGCGGCCGCCGGGTCGTTGCCCGGGGAGCCGAAGTTGCCGTTGGAGTCCACCAGCGGCATGCGCAGCGACCACGGCTGGGCCAGGCGGACCAGGGCGTCGTAGATCGAGGAGTCACCGTGCGGGTGGTACGTGCCCATGACGTCGCCGACGACGCGGGCGCACTTGTAGAAGCCCTTCTCGGGCCGGTAGCCACCGTCGTACATCGCGTACAGCACACGGCGGTGGACCGGCTTGAGGCCGTCCCGTACGTCGGGCAGCGCGCGGGAGACGATGACGGACATCGCGTAGTCGAGGTAGGAGCGCTGCATCTCCGTCTCGAGCCCCACGGGCTCGATGCGGACGACGGGCTGCTCTTCCTCGGTGTTCTCGGCAGTGGGCGTGGTTTCGTCGGCCATTGCTGGTCAGAAGTCCTTTCAGGCGGTCAGCTGAGCCGACTCAGATGTCGAGGAACCGAACGTCCTTGGCGTTGCGCTGGATGAAGGAGCGTCGGGCTTCGACGTCCTCGCCCATCAGCACCGAGAACAGGTCGTCGGCCTGTGCGGCGTCGTCCAGGGTGACCTGGCCGAGCACGCGGTGGTCGACGTCCATGGTGGTGATGCGCAGTTCCTCGGCGTTCATCTCGCCCAGACCCTTGAAGCGCTGGATGGAGTCTTCCCTGATCCGCTTGCCGTTCTGCTTGCCGAGCTCCACGAGCGCGTCGCGCTCGCGGTCGGAGTACGCGTACTCGAAGTCGTCGCGGCCCCACTTGATCTTGTAGAGCGGGGGGCGCGAGAGGTAGACGTGACCGGCTTCGACCAGCGGCCGCATGAAGCGGAACAGGAAGGTCAGCAGCAGGGTGTTGATGTGCTGGCCGTCGACGTCGGCGTCCGCCATCAGGATGATCTTGTGATAGCGGAGCTTCTCGATGTCGAAGTCCTCGTGGACACCGGTACCGAAGGCGCTGATCAGTGCCTGGACCTCGGTGTTCTGGAGGATCTTGTCGATGCGCGCCTTCTCGACGTTCAGGATCTTGCCGCGGATGGGCAGGATGGCCTGGTACATCGGGTTGCGGCCGGACTTGGCGGAGCCGCCGGCCGAGTCGCCCTCGACGATGAAGATCTCGCACTTGGTCGGGTCGTTGGACTGGCAGTCCGAGAGCTTGCCCGGCAGCGAGGCGCTCTCCAGCAGGCCCTTGCGACGCGTCAGGTCACGGGCCTTGCGGGCCGCGACGCGCGCCGTGGCCGCCTGGATCGACTTGCGGATGATGTCCGCGGCCTCGTTCGGATTCCGGTCGAACCAGTCGTTGAGGTGCTCGTGCACGACCTTCTGCACGAAGGTCTTGGCCTCCGTGTTGCCCAGCTTGGTCTTGGTCTGGCCCTCGAACTGCGGCTCGCCCAGCTTCACCGAGATGATCGCCGTCAGACCCTCGCGGATGTCCTCGCCCGCAAGGTTGTCGTCCTTCTCGCGCAGGAACTTCTTCTCCCGCGCGTAGCGGTTGACCAGACCGGTCATCGCCGCGCGGAAGCCCTCTTCGTGGGTGCCGCCCTCGTGCGTGTGGATCGTGTTCGCGAAGGAGTACACGCCCTCGGTGTACTGCGAGTTCCACTGCATCGCGATCTCGACCGAGAGCATGCGCTCCTTGTCCTCGGCCTCGACGTCGATGACGGTCGGGTGGATCAGCTCGCCCTTGCGCGCGTTCAGGTACTTCACGAAGTCGACGATGCCGCCCTCGTAGTAGTACTTGACCGAGCGCGCCTGCTGGTCGTCGGTCTCCTCGGCGGTGTCCGCGCCCATCGTGGCCTTCGCCGACTCGCGCTCGTCCGTGAGCGTCAGGGTCAGGCCCTTGTTGAGGAAGGCCATCTCCTGGAAGCGGCGCGAGAGCGTCTCGAAGGAGTACTCGGTCGTCTCGAAGATGTCGCCGTCGGCCCAGAAGGTGACCGAGGTGCCCGTCTCGGACGTCTCCTCGTTCTTGGCGAGGGCCGCCGTCGGGACACCGAGCTTGTAGTCCTGGGTCCAGCGGTGGCCGTCGGTCTTGACCTCCACCGCGACCCTGGTCGACAGGGCGTTCACGACGGAGACGCCGACGCCGTGCAGACCGCCGGAGACGGCGTAGCCGCCGCCGCCGAACTTGCCGCCCGCGTGCAGGACCGTCAGCACGACCTCGACGGCCGGCTTCCCCTCGGACGGCACGATGCCGACCGGGATACCGCGGCCGTTGTCGACCACGCGCACGCCGCCGTCGGCGAGGATCGTCACGTCGATGGTGTCCGCGTGCCCGGCCAGGGCCTCGTCGACCGAGTTGTCGACCACCTCGTACACGAGGTGGTGGAGCCCGCGCTCACCGGTCGAGCCGATGTACATGCCGGGCCGCTTGCGGACCGCGTCCAGGCCCTCGAGGACCTGGATGGCACTGGCGTCGTACGAGGACGTGACCTCGCCGTTCTGGCCGACTGTGGACTGGTTGTCGTTGGGGTTGCCGGAATCGGCCACGAAGCGCCCTTTCTGGCACAGCACAGGCCGTACTCCGGGCCGGCAGGCATGCAAGCGGGAGCGGCTGCGTCGATCTGCGTTGTCAGCGGTGGTCAGCTTTACTCGACTGGATCCCGCGCGTGCGCGGGATTCTCGTTCAGTCTACCGGTATCGACCCCATGAATGGGCGTTTGCCGGTACCTGAGTCCGCATGTGCCGCCCGGAAACTCCTCTCTCCGACTCCCCATATCCAGGCAGGGGCTCAAAGAGGCTCACACGGGCATTGAGCGCTTCGGGCTGTCAACCTCCCGCTACCGTGAGGGACACCACCCGCGCGGGCACCCGCACCGGGTGCGCACCGGGTCCCGCGTCACCCGTACGGACGCCGGCACGGGCTCGCGTACGGACCCGCTCGCGGGGGGATCCGTACGGGCGGGCGGGCGCGCGCAGCCGCGCGGGGGGCGTACGGGCGTACGGGCGCGGAGCGCCGGCGGTCCGACCCGCCCGGGCACCGCGCGCCCGGCACAAGGCGTCAGACCGGCGGGCTCACCCGTAGGTGTCGCCCGGGCCGGTGCTCCCCGGAGCGCGCCAGGGACCGTACCGCTTCGGCCCGCCACCGGGCCCGTGCACCTTGATCAGCCGGACCGTGCCCTGGCCCAGGTCCGCGTTGAGCCGGGCCACCAGCTGCGGGGCCAGCAGCTTCAGCTGCGCCGCCCACGCCGAGGAATCACAGCGCACCACCAGCTCGCGGTCCTCGTAGCGGTCCGGCACGCAGTGCGCCGCGATGTCCTGGCCGACGATCTCCGGCCAGCGCTCCATCACGCCCGCCACCGCCATCGGCATCTCCCAGCCGCGCTCCGTGCGCAGCCGGTCCAGCGCCGCCATCAGCGGCATCGGGTCCCGGCCGTCCGCACGGGCGCCCGACCGCAGGCCCGGGTGCTGCTGGCGCTTCTTGCCCTGGGCCGCGTTGCCCCGGGCCCGCGCCTGCTCGCGCGCCGCCGCCAGCGCCTGGCGCGCCAGGTCCACGCCCGAGGGCTCGGGCGTCTTGCGCGGCTGCTCCTGGTCCTCCCCGCTCACAACCGGGTCACCTCCCCGCCGGACACCGCGAACCGCGTCCCGGCCAGCACCCCCGGAACGTCGTCGTCCACCGCTGCCGTCACCAACACCTGCTCGCCCGCCGCCACCAGCTCCGCCAGCCGCTCCCGGCGCCGCGCGTCCAGCTCCGCGAACACGTCGTCGAGGATCAGCACCGGCTCGCTGCCCTCCGAGCGCAGCAGCTCGTAGGAGGCCAGCCGCAGCGCCAGCGCGTACGACCAGGACTCCCCGTGGCTCGCGTACCCCTTCGCCGGCAACTCCCCCAGCCGCAGCAGCACGTCGTCGCGGTGCGGGCCGACCAGGGTCACCCCGCGCTCGATCTCCTGCTTGCGCACGTCCGCCAGCGAGGCCAGGACCACCTCGTACAGCGCCTCCCGGGTACGGGCCTCGCCGCTGTCCACCTGCTCGCCGGCGGAGGACTTGTAGGCCAGGCCCAGCGGTCCGCCGCCGGGCGCGAGCTGCTCGTACGCCTTGTCCGCCAGCGGCAGCAGCGTCGCGATCAGGTCGAGGCGCTGCGCCAGCAGCTCCGCACCCGTGCGCGCGAGGTGCTGGTCCCACACGTCGAGCGTGGACAGGTCCATCGAGCGGCCGCCGTGGCGCCGGGCCATCGCCGCCGACTTCAGCAGGGTGTTGCGCTGCTTCAGCACCCGCTCGTAGTCGGAGCGCACCGCGGCCATGCGCGGCGAGCGGGCCGTCACGAGCTCGTCGAGGAAGCGGCGCCGCTCCCCCGGGTCGCCCTTGACCAGGGCCAGGTCCTCCGGCGCGAAGAGCACCGTCCGGACGATGCCCAGTACGTCCCGGGGCCTGACCTGCGAGGACCGGTTGATCCGGGCCCGGTTCGCACGCCCCGGGTTCAGCTCCAGTTCCACCAGCTGCTGCCGCTCGCCCTGGGTGACGGCGGCCCGGATGACGGCGCGCTCGGCGCCCATCCGGACCAGCGGGGCGTCCGCGGAGACCCGGTGGCTGCCGAGGGTCGCGAGATAGCCGATCGCCTCGACCAGATTGGTCTTGCCCTGGCCGTTGGGGCCCACGAAAGCGGTGACGCCCGGGTCGAGGGGAACCTCGGCCCGGGCGTACGAGCGGAAGTCGGCCAACGAGAGATGCGAAACGTGCATACGGCGCCGACCTCCCCCGGCTTCCTGCTGCTCTGCTCCGCCGGCTGTGGAAACCGGGGAGCGGTTGTGGATTACTTCTTCTCGACCGCGTGGCCGCCGAACTGGTTGCGCAGGGCGGCGATCATCTTCATCTGCGGGGAGTCGTCCTGCCGGGACGCGAAGCGCGCGAAGAGCGAGGCGGTGATCGCGGGCAGCGGCACCGCGTTGTCGATCGCGGCCTCCACCGTCCAGCGGCCCTCGCCGGAGTCCTGCGCGAAGCCGCGCAGCTGCTGGAGGTGCTCGTCCTCGTCCAGCGCGTTCACGGCCAGGTCCAGCAGCCAGGAACGGATGACCGTGCCCTCCTGCCAGGACCGGAACACCTCGCGGACGTCGGTGACCGAGTCGACCTTCTCCAGGAGCTCCCAGCCCTCGGCGTAGGCCTGCATCATGGCGTACTCGATGCCGTTGTGGACCATCTTCGCGAAGTGACCGGCGCCGATCTTGCCTGCGTGCACGGCGCCGAACTCGCCCTCGGGCTTGAGCGCGTCGAACACCGGCTGGACGGCCGCGACGTGTTCCTTGTCGCCGCCGTACATCAGCGCGTAGCCGTTCTCCAGGCCCCAGACGCCGCCCGAGACGCCGCAGTCCACGAAGCCGATGCCCTTGGCGGCCAGCTCGGCGCCGTGCTTCTCGTCGTCGGTCCAGCGGGAGTTGCCGCCGTCGACGACGATGTCGCCGGGCGAGAGCAGGCCGGCGAGCTCGTCGACGGTGGACTGGGTCGCGGCGCCCGCCGGGACCATCACCCACACCACGCGGGGCGCCTGGAGGCTGTCCACAAGTTCCGACAGGCTGTGGACATCGGCGAGATCCGGGTTGCGGTCGTATCCGATGACGGTGTGGCCGGCGCGGCGGATGCGCTCGCGCATGTTGCCGCCCATCTTGCCGAGACCGACGAGACCAAGCTCCATCAGGTGGTTCCTTAAGCGTTGTGGCCGTCTGTGCCGGGGTTCCCCGGTGCCCGGGGACCATCCCCCCGTGCCGAGCCTACGCCGGGCCGTGGCGAGGGGCGCACGGGCACTCCGGGGACGGCGTCGGGCCCGGCCCCGCGGGAAGCGGGACCGGGCCCGACGGCGTGCCCTCGTCCTGTGGCCGGCGTCAGCCGGAGAGGCGGACCGGCATGATCAGGTACTTGTACGCCTCGTCGGCCTCGGCGTCGACCGCCGGACGGCCGCTGAGCAGCGCCGGCTTGGTCGACGTGGTGAAGCTCAGCTGCGCGGCCGGCGAGTCGATCGCGCTCAGGCCGTCCAGCAGGAAGGTCGGGTTGAAGGCGATCGAGATGTCGTCGCCCTCCAGCTTCGCGTCGACGCGCTCCACAGCCTGTGCATCGTCGGAGGAACCGGCCTCCAGGATCAGCACGCCCTGCTCGAAGCTGAGGCGGACCGGCGTGTTGCGCTCGGCGACGAGGGCCACGCGCTTGACGGCCTCGACGAACGGGGCGGTCTCGATCACGGCGACGGAGTTGAACTCGGTCGGGAAGAGCGTGCGGTACTTCGGCAGGTCGCCCTCGAGGAGGCGGGTGGTGGTGCGGCGGCCGGCGCCCTCGAAGCCGATGAGGCCCTCGCCCTGGCCGGAGCCCGACAGCGCGATGGTGACCGTGTCGCCGCTGGTGAGCGACTTGGCGGTGTCCAGGAGCGTCTTGGCGGGCACCAGGGCCACGGCCGAGGCCTCCGGGTCCTCGGGCTTCCACAGGAACTCGCGGACCGCGAAGCGGTAGCGGTCGGTGGAGGCCAGGGTGACCTTGTCGCCCTCGATCTCGATGCGGACACCGGTCAGCACGGGCAGCGTGTCGTCGCGGCCGGCGGCGATGGCGACCTGGGCGGCGGCGGAGGCGAAGACCTCGCCGGGCACGGTGCCGGTCGCGGTGGGCATCGTCGGCAGTGCCGGGTATTCCTCCACAGGCAGGGTGTGGAGTGTGAACCGGGAGGAGCCGCAGACCACGGTCGCCCGTACACCGTCTGTGGAAATCTCCACCGGGCGGTTGGGAAGGGCGCGGCAGATGTCGGCGAGCAGCCGGCCGGAGACCAGGACGGTGCCGTCCTCCTCGACGTCGGCCTCGACCGAGACGCGGGCCGAGACCTCGTAGTCGAAGCCGGAGAGGGACAGCTTGCCCTCCTCGGCCTTCAGCAGCAGGCCCGCGAGAACGGGCACCGGCGGCCGGGCCGGGAGGCTACGGGCAGCCCAGGCCACCGCCTCCGCGAGTACGTCGCGCTCCACCCGGATCTTCACCGGAAACCGCCTCCTGCTGTTGCTCGCTCGTCTTGCCGGCCTTCGTCGTCGGCTCGTCGATGCCTCGACCGATGCCGGGGACCAGTCTGACGTACGGCGCCGACAGTCGTTGCTGTCGGCGGTCAAGTCGGGAGCGAGGTGTCGGGGAGGGCGATCCACCGAGTTGTGCACAGGACCTGCTTGAAAACCGAAACCGGGCTAACTCTCTATGGGGGTAGTAGTAGGGCCTGTGGAAACGGTGGATAAGCCCGTTCTCGCAGGTCAGGCCGCGTTTTTTATCCCCACACCCTGTGGGTGACACCGGTGGACAACCAGGTGTCTCTGTGGAGAACGAAAACTTCTGCACAGGCCATCCCCAGATGACCCCGACTACTCCACAGGTGTGTCCCCAGGTTTCCCCGAGTACTCCACAACCCAAACGTCCACTTCGGTGTGACGCCTTTCACTCGGGGCGGTGATGGAGGCCTCCCGGTTGCCGAACAGTGGACAACGGTGTGGGGAAGTCGTCTGATCCTGTGCACAGGACGCGGGAAGCTGTGGACCGCCGGTGGACAACGCGGTGGACGGAGCTGTGGATGAAATTTCTGTCCACAGCCTGTGGATAGCGGTTGCGCACAATTCCACAGGGGGCTGACCAGCTCTGATGGTGCCTCACGCACGGGGCCTGTGGACAGTTTTGTGGGTGGAGGAGTCCGTCCCCAGGGTGTGGACGGCAGAAAGTCGCCCAATCTGTGGATGACTTGCTCCATTGGGGGCGTATTCGAACAGGTCGGGGGCGCGCACATGAAGAAGGGCGCCCCCGAAGTGACCCGGGAGCGCCCTCACAGAGCGTTTGGAGAGGCCTCGGCGACGCCCGTACGGCCCGTGCACGGCGTCGGCGTCAGCCGTTCTTGATGCGGTTGGTGAGCTCCGTTACCTGGTTGTAGATGGAGCGGCGTTCCGCCATCAGAGCGCGGATCTTGCGGTCCGCGTGCATGACGGTGGTGTGGTCGCGGCCGCCGAACTGCGCCCCGATCTTGGGCAGGGACAGGTCCGTGAGCTCCCGGCACAGGTACATGGCGATCTGCCGGGCGGTGACCAGCACGCGGCTGCGCGAGGAGCCGCACAGGTCGTCCACGGTGAGCCCGAAGTAGTCGGCGGTGGCGGCCATGATGTCCGTCGCCGTGATCTCGGGCGCGCTGTCCTCCCCGCCGGGGATCAGGTTCTTCAGCACGTCCTCGGTCAGGCCCAGGTCCACCGGCTGCCGGTTCAGGCTCGCGAAGGCCGTGACCCGGATCAGCGCCCCCTCCAGCTCGCGGATGTTGCGCGAGATGCGGGAGGCGATGAACTCCAGCACCTCCGGCGGGGCGTTGAGCTGCTCCTGGACCGCTTTCTTGCGCAGGATCGCGATGCGGGTCTCCAGCTCGGGCGGCTGGACGTCGGTGATCAGGCCCCACTCGAAGCGGTTGCGGAGCCGGTCCTCCAGGGTGACGAGCTGCTTGGGCGGCCGGTCGGAGGAGAGCACGATCTGCTTGTTGGCGTTGTGGAGCGTATTGAAGGTGTGGAAGAACTCCTCCTGCGTCGACTCCTTGCTCGCCAGGAACTGGATGTCGTCGACGAGCAGGATGTCCATCTCGCGGTAGCGCTTGCGGAACGCGTCGCCCTTGCCGTCGCGGATGGAGTTGATGAACTCGTTGGTGAACTCCTCGGAGCTCACGTACCGCACCCGGGTGCCGGGGTAGAGGCTCCGCGCGTAGTGCCCGATGGCGTGCAGCAGGTGCGTCTTGCCGAGGCCCGACTCCCCGTAGATGAAGAGGGGGTTGTACGCCTTCGCCGGCGCCTCGGCGACGGCCACCGCGGCGGCGTGCGCGAAGCGGTTGGAGGCGCCGATCACGAAGGTGTCGAAGAGGTACTTGGGGTTCAGCCGGGCGGTCGGCTCCAGCGGGCCCGAGGTGGAGCCGCCGGACGGGGCCGACGGCGCGGGGCGGCTGGGCGCCGGGCGCGGAGCGGGCTGCTCGTACTGCTGCGGCTCGTACCGGCCGGACTGGCGCTGCTGCTGGCCCTCGTAACCCTGCTGCTCGTACTTCTGCTGTTCGTAGGAGCCCTGGTCGTAGGAGGAGGACTCGGACTGCTGGAGGTAGCCGGGCTGCGGGGAGGCGTACGGGTCGCGCTCGGGGAAGCCGCCGAGGCGGGGCTGCTGCCAGCCGTAGTCGTCCTGCTGACCGCCGCGGGGCCAGGCGCCGGGCTCGGAGCGCGGCTGCTGGTAGTCCGGGTAGGCGGGGCGGGCCGTGGGGAGCTGGTCGTCTGCGGGGCCGGTGTGGCCGGTGTGGCCGCCGGGTCCGGTGTGACCTCCGGGGCGCTGGCCGCCGTACGGCTCGTAGGAGTCGCGGGTATCGCGCGAGTCACGGGAGTCGCGTGCATCGCGCGAGTCACGGGTATCGCGGGTATCGCGGGAGGAGGGCGTGGACGGGGCCGGCGGCGAGGGCTTGCCGGCGGAGTCGTCGACGGTGATGGCGATCCGGATGGGGCGCCCGCACTCGACGCTGAGGGCGTCGCTGATGAGCGGGGCGAGCCGGTCCTCGAGGACGCGCTTGCCGTACTCGTTGGGGACGGCGAGCAGAGCGGTGTCGGCCACGAGGGCCAGGGGCTGACACTGTTCGACCCACTGCTTGTTCTTTGGCTCGACGCTGTTCTGTCCCTCCCCGAGGAGCTTTTCCAGCACCCTTGGCCACACTGCGGCAAGATCGGCAGGTACGTCAGCCACAGGGCACGCTCTCTCAGAGGGGGTCCCACGAATGTGTGGTTCTTTGGGACGGTCGGGACAAAAAATCCGGGGTCAGGCAACGGTAGTCAGGCCGACGGGTACGGTTCAAGTCGTTGTCCACAGCCTGTGCACAGTGTGGGGCACCGTCGGCTCGGTTTGACCGGATGGCGTAGCCGCGCGTACCGTAACGAGGTCGAGTTGTCGATGGCTGCTGCCGCCTGCCTACCGATGGGCGAAGATCACTGATTGTGATCGTTTTGCGGTGCCACTCGGGCGAACACGCGAGTTTTCTCCTCGTGGGCGCACGGTGACAGCCAGGCGATGTCCCGCCACAACGATTTATTCTCTGGAGCCCCCGAGTGAGCAAGCGCACCTTCCAGCCGAACAACCGCCGTCGTGCCAAGACCCACGGCTTCCGCCTGCGGATGCGTACCCGTGCCGGTCGCGCGATCCTCGCGAACCGTCGTGGCAAGGGCCGCGCCGCCCTTTCCGCGTAACTGACGGGCGGATCGTGACGTCGTGCTGTCTCCCGAAAATCGGCTGAGGCGGCGCGAGGACTTCGCGAGCGCGGTACGTCGAGGTCGTCGGGCTGGTCGCCCGCTCCTCGTCGTCCACCTACGTACAAGCGGTGCAACGGACCCGCACGAGCCGGGGGAGATCGATCCCTCGACGCGTGCGGGTTTCGTCGTCAGCAAGGCTGTCGGCATCGCCGTCGTACGCAACCGGGTCAAGCGCCGTTTGCGCCATCTCGTCCGCGAGCGGCTGTCTCAGTTGCCCGAAGGTAGCCTGATGGTGGTACGGGCTCTGCCCGGAGCGGGTGATGCCGGTCTCGACGAGCTGGCCCGGGACCTTGATGCCGCACTGTCGCGGCTCTTGGGAGGCGTGGCTCGATGAAGTACCCGCTGCTCGCATTGATCAAGCTGTACCAGTGGACCATCAGTCCGCTGCTCGGGCCGGTGTGCCGTTATTACCCCTCGTGCTCGCACTACGGGTACACGGCCATCGACCGGCATGGTGCGGTGAAGGGGACTGCCCTGACCGCCTGGCGGATCCTGCGGTGCAATCCGTGGTCCCCGGGCGGTGTGGACCATGTCCCACCCCGGAAACGCCCGCGTTGGCACGAGCAGCTGCGCAGTGCGTTGCGTAGATCTCGCAATGCTCAAGGAGCTTGATTAGTGGACACGATTGCCAGTCTGTTCAGCTTTATTACCACGCCCGTCTCGTGGATCATCGTTCAGTTCCACAAGGTGTACGGCGGCATTTTCGGCGCGGACAGCGGATGGGCCTGGGGCCTGTCCATCGTGTCCCTGGTGATCTTGATCCGTATCTGCCTGATCCCGCTCTTCGTGAAGCAGATCAAGGCGACGCGCGGCATGCAGGCGATCCAGCCGAAGATGAAGGCGATCCAGGAGCGCTACAAGAACGACAAGCAGCGCCAGTCCGAAGAGATGATGAAGCTGTACAAGGAGACGGGTACCAACCCGCTCTCCTCGTGCCTTCCCATCCTGGCGCAGTCTCCGTTCTTCTTCGCGCTCTACCACGTGCTCGCCGGCATCGCCAACGGAACCCCGATCGGCAAGATCGACGGCCCGCTGCTCGAGAGCGCGCGTAACGCGCACATCTTCGGCGCGCCGCTTGCATCCAAGTTCACGGACGGCGCCGACAAGGTCGCCGCCCTGGGCGCCACGGTCACCGACGTGCGTGTGGTCACCGCCGTCATGATCGTCATGATGTCGCTGTCGCAGTTCTACACCCAGCGTCAGCTGATGCAGAAGAACGTGGACCTCTCGGTCAAGACCCCGTTCATGCAGCAGCAGAAGATGCTGATGTACGTCTTCCCCCTGATCTTCGCGGTCATGGGCATCAACTTCCCCGTCGGTGTCCTCGTCTACTGGCTGACCACGAACCTGTGGACCATGGGTCAGCAGATGTACGTGATCAACCAGAACCCGACCCCGGGAAGCAAGGCCCAGGACCAGTACCTGACGCGCCTGCTGAAGCACGTCAGCTCGCACGGTGAGCTCAAGGGCCGCGGCAAGAAGAAGATCGTCGCGGCGATCGTGGCCAAGGGACCCGACCGCAACGACAACGAGCGCAAGTTCATCACCTCGCTCACCAAGCAGGGCCTGGCCGCTCAGACGGACGGCTCCGTGACGAAGAGCGTGGAAGCGACCGTCGACGCCGACGCGGCCGGCGGTGGCGGTGCCCCGAAGCGGCAGCAGCCCAAGCGGCAGTCGAAGTCGCAGCGCCAGACTCCCCCCAGCAAGCCCTCTCCCAAGAAGTAAGAAGGAGTCCCTCCCGTGACGGAAGGCACCACCACCGCCGCCGCTGAGAGTGGCGACACCCTGACCCGCCTCGAGCAGGAGGGTGAGATCGCGGCCGACTACCTTGAGGGTCTGCTGGACATCACCGACCTGGACGGCGACATCGACATGGACGTCGAGGCGGACCGCGCCTCGGTCTCCATCGTCAGTGAGTCCGCGCGCGACCTGCAGAAGCTCGTGGGCCGTGACGGAGAGGTGCTGGAGGCTCTGCAGGAGCTGACCCGCCTCGCCGTGCACCGCGAGACCGGGGACCGCAGCCGGCTGATGCTGGACATCGGCGGTTTCCGTGCGAAGAAGCGCGAGGAGCTGACGGTGCTCGGCGCCAAGGCCTCGGCGGACGTGAAGTCGTCCGGTGAGCCCCTGAAGCTGGCTCCGATGACCCCCTTCGAGCGGAAGGTCGTCCACGACGCCGTGGCGGCCGCCGGTCTGCGGAGCGAGTCCGAGGGCGAGGAGCCGCAGCGCTTCGTCGTCGTGCTCCCGGCCTGACCGGAAGCCTGAGTGTTCGGCCCCGTCTGTCTCGCAGGCGGGGCCGATGTTTGTCAGCCTGGCAGTGAACAACGTGGCCCGCGGGACGGCAAGGCCACAACCATGCGGTACGGAAGGACGGTCCCCGTGACGGAGGCAGCTGAGCTTCCCCCGATTCCTGAAGAAGCGCCCCCGGCACCTGAAGAGGCGCGCGCGGTGTTCGGGCAGTATTTCCCGGAAGCGGTGCGGTACGCGGAGCTGCTGGCGGACGCGGGGGTCAAGCGGGGCCTGATCGGGCCGCGCGAGGTGCCACGACTGTGGGAGAGGCACCTGCTGAACTGCGCCGTGCTCTCTGAGGTGGTGCCCGAGGGTGTCACCGTGTGCGACGTGGGTTCGGGCGCCGGTCTCCCCGGTATCCCGCTGGCCCTGGTGCGCCGGGACCTGAAGATCACGCTGCTGGAGCCGCTGCTGCGCCGCACGAACTTCCTTCAGGAGGTCGTGGAACTGCTGGGGCTCGACCATGTGACGGTGGTGCGCGGGCGGGCCGAGGAAGTCCTCGGCAAGCTCCAGCCGGTGCACGTGGTGACGGCCCGCGCGGTGGCCCCACTGGACCGGCTCGCCGGGTGGGGAGTGCCCCTGCTGCGTCCGTACGGAGAGATGCTGGCGCTGAAGGGCGACACCGCCGACGAGGAGCTGGTGGCGGCGAAGGCCGCGCTGACCAAGCTCGGTGTGGTGAAGACCTCGGTGCTGCACGTCGGTGAGGGTGTCGTGGACCCTCTGTCGACGGTGGTGCGGGTCGAGGTCGGCGAGAGCCCCGGAGGGGTGCGGTTCGCGGCCAAGCGGGCCAAGGCCGCCCGGGTGAGCCGTACCCGCCGCCGCCGCTGAACCCTTGTTCGGCGGTGCTCGTGGGCGTGACGTAGGTGCATTGAGCCCTATAGGTATGGATTTCGGAGTGTCGTAGCAGCCGGATGACTCCGTCCGGGCATCGTGTTTCACGTGAAACGTCGCTCTCTGCTCCACGGAATCATCAGCCGCGGTCGTGCGGCTACGTCCCCCCGTCTCCGCAAGGACGAAGGGGGGACGGAGTTGTCCACATCGGTGGATTCATCCACAGGAGTACGGGCCCCGCTGGTTCGCAACCCCGGTGACATGGCAGGCTCTGTTCATCGCGAGCCTGATGCCGAGGAGAGTGACACCGTGCGGTCAGACGCCAACCTCGCGGGGCCGATGGCCGATCCGGTCCCCGGTCCCCGCTCTGAATCGCCGGGTGAGGATGTTTCACGTGAAACATCGGCCCCGCCGCTAGTGGACAACGAAGACACACCCATCGGTCGCGCCGCCCAGATCGCGGTCGAGGCCCTGGGCCGTGCGGGTGAGGGCCTGCCCAGGCCACCCGAGACGCGGATCATGGTGGTGGCCAACCAGAAGGGCGGCGTGGGCAAGACCACGTCGACCGTGAACCTGGCCGCCTCCCTGGCCCTGCACGGTGCGCGCGTCCTGGTGGTCGACCTCGACCCGCAGGGCAACGCCTCCACGGCGCTGGGCATCGACCACCACGCGGACGTGCCGTCCATCTACGACGTGCTCGTGGACAGCCGCCCCCTGATGGAGGTCGTCCAGCCGGTGGTCGATGTGGAGGGGCTGTTCTGTGCTCCGGCCACGATCGACCTGGCCGGCGCGGAGATCGAGCTGGTCTCCCTCGTGGCGCGGGAGAGCCGCCTCCAGCGGGCCATCCAGGCCTACGAGCAGCCGCTCGACTACATCCTGATCGACTGCCCGCCCTCGTTGGGCCTGCTGACGGTGAACGCCCTGGTCGCAGGTGCTGAGGTGCTGATCCCGATCCAGTGCGAGTACTACGCGCTGGAGGGGCTGGGCCAGCTGCTGCGCAATGTCGACCTGGTGCGGGCCCACCTGAACCCCACCCTGCACGTGTCCACGATCCTGCTGACGATGTACGACGGCAGGACCCGGCTGGCCTCGCAGGTGGCGGAGGAGGTGCGCACCCACTTCGGCAAGGAGGTGCTGCGCACGAGCATCCCGCGGTCGGTCCGCATCTCCGAGGCCCCGAGCTACGGGCAGACGGTGCTGACCTATGACCCGGGTTCCAGCGGTTCCCTCTCCTATCTGGAGGCGGCGCGGGAGATCGCGCTGCGCGGGGCCGGAATCCAGTACGACGCCCAGCACTCTCATCTGAGTGCGGGCATGAACAACACGCAGAGTGTGGCGGAGGGGATCCAGTGAGTGAGCGACGTAGGGGTCTGGGGCGGGGGCTCGGCGCGCTGATTCCCGCGGCTCCTCAGGAGAAGACGCCGCCGGTGATCGGGGCCGGGTCGACGTCTCCGTCGGCGGTACCGGTACTGCCCTCGGAGCGCGGTATCGCGGCGGCGCGGCTGGCTTCGCTGGCGCAGGCCGATGTTTCACGTGAAACATCGCCGGTGCCCGAGCCGGTGAGAGAGCCGGATCCGGTGGTGGCTCCGGAGGCCGGCGAGGTGGCGGGGGCCACGTTCGCGGAGCTCCCGATGGACTCCATCACGCCGAACCCGCGTCAGCCGCGTGAGGTGTTCGACGAGGACGCGCTGGCCGAGCTGGTGACCTCCATCCAGGAGGTGGGTCTGCTCCAGCCGGTGGTGGTGCGGCAGTCGGGTCCCGGCCGCTATGAGCTGATCATGGGTGAGCGGCGCTGGCGGGCGTGCCGGGAGGCCGGCCTGGACCGTATCCCGGCGATCATCCGCGCCACGGATGACGAGAAGTTGCTGCTGGACGCGCTGCTGGAGAACCTGCACCGGGCTCAGCTGAACCCGCTGGAGGAGGCAGCCGCGTACGACCAGCTGCTCCAGGACTTCAACTGCACGCACGACCAGCTGGCGGACCGGATCGGGCGTTCGCGTCCTCAGGTCTCGAACACGCTGCGCCTGCTGAAGCTGTCTCCGCCCGTGCAGCGGCGGGTGGCGGCGGGTGTGCTGTCGGCGGGCCATGCCCGGGCACTGCTCTCGGTGGACAGCTCCGAAGAGCAGGACCGGCTTGCGCACCGGATCGTGGCCGAGGGGCTCTCGGTGCGTGCGGTCGAGGAGATCGTGGCGCTGATGGGGTCGGAGTCGCCGAGCGCGGTGAAGCCGAAGGGTCCACGGGCAGGCGCGCGGGTCTCCCCCGCGCTGAACGAACTGGCGACGCGGCTGTCGGACCGGTTCGAGACGCGGGTGAAGGTGGACCTGGGCCAGAAGAGGGGCAAGATCACCGTCGAGTTCGCTTCGATGGAGGACCTCGAGCGGATTCTGGGGACGCTCGCACCGGGCGAGGGCCGGGTGCTGGACCAGGGCGCTTCCGCGGAGTAGTCCACGGATCGGGGGCGGGTCGTGCCGGTGTGAGCCGGCAAGATCCGCCCCTTTGCCTTGTTGCGGTTTCGGGTGATTCGAGCTGTGGATACGATGCGGTCATGGGTCGTCGGCTGGTACCGCTCACGCTGGACAACCTTCAAGACCTGCCCCGGCGTTGCCGGTCCTGCGTCTTCTGGGAGCTGGATCCCGTCAGCGGTGAGGCTTCCGTGAAGGCGGGGACTCCTGCGCAGGAGAAGGAGGCGTGGATCTCCGCCGTCCTGCTGGAGTGGGGCTCGTGCGGCAGGGTGGTCTACGTGGACGAGGTCCCCGTGGGGTTCGTCCTGTACGCGCCGCCGGCGTACGTACCGCGCGCGACCGCGTTCCCCACCAGTCCGGTGTCGCCGGACGCCGTCCAGCTCATCACTGCGTGGATCATGCCGGGGTATCAGGGGCAGGGTCTGGGGCGGGTGATGGTCCAGACGGTGGCGAAGGACCTGCTGCGCAGGGGGTTCAGGGCGATCGAGGCGTTCGGTGACGCCCGGTGGGAAGGCCCGGCCTGTCTGCTGCCGGCGGACCATCTGCTGGCCGTGGGCTTCAAGACCGTACGCCCGCATCCGGCGCGGCCTCGGCTGCGGTTGGAGCTGCGGTCCACCCTGTCGTGGAAGGAAGACGTGGAGCTGGCCCTGGACCGGCTGCTGGGTGCCGCCCGGAAGGAACCCGCGCTGCGTCCGCTGTGACGGGGCAACGGTTCGGAACGAGCGTGTCAGCACATGAGAACGGGGCCGCCCCGGCAGGGGGTGGCCCCGTTCTCATGTCTGCGTCCGCTCCGGGACGCGTTCGCGTCAGACGCTCTTGGCCGTGATGAAACCGTCGAGGTCACGCAGGATGGCGGCCTTCGGCTTGGCCCCGACGATGGTCTTGACGACCTCGCCGCCCTGGTAGACGTTCAGGGTCGGGATGGACATGACGCCGTACTTGGCGGCCGTGCCCGGGTTCTCGTCGATGTTCAGCTTGACGATCTCGATCTCGTCGCCGTACTCGGCGGCGATGGCCTCGAGGGAGGGGGCGATCTGGCGGCACGGACCGCACCAGGCGGCCCAGAAGTCCACCAGGACCGGCTTGTCGCTGCTGAGGACCTCGGTGTCGAAGTCTGCATCGGTCACGTTCTTGAGGGTGCCGGCCACAACGGCCTCCTTCTTTTCCTGCGGGGAGTGGGGTGTGGTGCTGCTTGAGGGTGTCAGACCGACGCGTGTGCCTTCTCGGCGTCCGCGAGGGCGGCGAGGAAGCGTTCGGCGTCGAGGGCCGCGGAACAACCGGTGCCCGCGGCGGTGATGGCCTGACGGTAGGTGTGGTCGACGACGTCGCCGGCACCGAACACACCGGTGAGGCTGGTGCGGGTGGAGGGGGCGTCGACCTTGAGGTAGCCCTCCGCGTCGAGGTCGAGCTGGTCCTTGAACAGCTCGGTGCGCGGGTCGTGGCCGACGGCGATGAAGAGGCCGGTCACGGGCAGTTCGGAGGTCTCACCGGTCTTGGTGTTGCGCAGGGTGAGGCCCGTCAGCTTCTGCTCGCCGTGGATCTCGGCGACCTCGCTGTCCCAGGCGAACTTGATCTTCGGGTCGGCGAAGGCGCGGTCCTGCATGGCCTTGGAGGCGCGCAGGGAGTCGCGGCGGTGGACGATCGTGACGGACTTGGCGAACCGGGAGAGGAAGGTGGCTTCCTCGATCGCGGTGTCGCCGCCGCCGACGACGACGATGTCGTGGTCCTTGAAGAAGAAGCCGTCGCAGGTGGCGCACCAGGAGACGCCGCGGCCGGAGAGGGCGTCCTCGTTGGGCAGGCCGAGCTTGCGGTGCTGGGAGCCGGTGGTCACGATCACGGCCTTGGCACGGTGCACGGTGCCGGCGGTGTCGGTGACGGTCTTGATCTCACCGGTGAGGTCCACGGCCACGATGTCGTCCGGAATGAGCTCGGCGCCGAAGCGCTCGGCCTGGCCGCGCATGTTGTCCATGAGGTCCGGCCCCATGATGCCGTCCTGGAAGCCGGGGAAGTTCTCGACCTCGGTGGTGTTCATCAGAGCACCACCAGCGGTGACGGCGCCTTCGAAGACCAGGGGCTTGAGCGAAGCGCGTGCGGTGTACAGGGCGGCGGTGTACCCGGCCGGCCCGGAGCCGATGATGATCACGTTTCGTACGTCGCTCACGGGTTACTTCCTCGTCTCTGCGGACTGCCTGCTGCCTACCGGGGGGCCGGTGTGGACTCTCACCCCACCCAACGGATCCTACGGCGCATGCATTCCCGAGCTTTCACCCCGAGCCCGGTGCTCCCTCAGCTGCGGGGGTAGCTGCTGGTCAGCAGGGGCTTCCCGGGAGGGGCCGAGGGGTCGGTGAGGCAGTTGGAGCCGACCAGATAGGCGTCCACCACGGCTGTGTCGCCGGCGTGCGGCAGGACCACGAGGAAGACGTCCCTCCCCTCGTACGTGCCGCGTTCGAAGGCCAGGGGGCTCTCGGTGCGGCCGGTGGCCTGCTGGACGCAGGCCGGGGGCCGGGCTGCCTCGCCGTCGGCCGGGGCGACGCCGGGGGCGGCCGCAGTGGTGTTGTCCACTCCGAGGGTCTCGTTCCCGGCCCTTGCTGCCTTGTCCCCCTTATCCGCCTTGTCTCCGTTGACCGTGGGCGCGAGGAGCTCCCGTACGGTGCCCGGGAGTCCCTGGGCGGTGTAGGCGTGCCCGCCGGGCCGGCTCAGGGCCGTGACGGGGTCCTTTCCGGCGGACATGTCCTGCCCGGGGCGGGTTCCGGACATCAGGCCGGTGACCAGGATGCCGACGCCGACGGCGCATGCCGCGAGCAGTCCGCCCGCGACGGCGATCCGGCGGCGGGCACGACGCCGGCCGGGGCCCGTTGGGCCGGCCGGGTGACCGGAGGGCCGCAGTGCGCCGGTTTCGGTGAGCGGGGCGGGCGGTGTTTCACGTGAAACACCGGGTCCGGGTCCCCCGTCGGCCGTCCGGGAGCGTCGGGTTGGCCCGGCCTGCCCGGGCGGGGTGGTGGAGTCGAGGAGGGCTTCGGCGGCGAGGGCCGCGTCGATCCGGCCGGAGATGTCGGCGGGCATCCGGGCGGGGCCGGGAAGGGTGCCGAGCAGGGCCCGGATCTCCTCCAGGGAGGCGCGGACGTCGGCGCACAGGGGGCAGGCTCCGAGATGGCTGCGGACCTCCGCCGTGCGCGACGGGGAGAGGAGGCCCTCCGTCAGCTCGGAGATCTCCGAGACGTCGGGGTGCCCGATCGTGCCGGTCGTGGGGCTCACGCTCGTCCACCTCCGCCCTTCACTGCGTTGGTATCCGGGGTTGTCGCCCCGTGGTCTGCCGCCGGTGGGACGGTTGTCCCCGGTGTCCGGTTCCTTCCCCGCTCGGTGTCGGTGTTATCCCCGGTATGTGTGCGCAGATGAGTGAGGAGTGGGGCGAGCTTCGCTCTGCCGCGGGCGCAGCGGCTCTTCACGGTGCCGGTGGGTACGTCGAGCATGCGGGCGGCCTCGGCCACGGGGTAGCCCTGCATGTCGACGAGGACGAGGGCCGCCCGCTGTTCGGCCGGAAGGGTGCTCAGGGCCGCCAGCAGCTGCCTGTGGAGGTCCTGGCGCTCCGCGGGGGCCTCGGCGGACTCGTGGGGCTCCAGGAGGCGCTCCAGGCGGTCCGTGTCATTCAGGGGGGAGGTCCTGCGGGAGGCGGCCTTGCGGGCGCGGTCCAGGCAGGCGTTCACGGTGATGCGGTGGAGCCAGGTGGTGACGGCGGACTCGCCGCGGAAGGTGTGCGCGGCCCGGTAGGCGGAGACGAGGGCGTCCTGCACGGCGTCGGCCGCTTCCTCCCGGTCGCCGAGGGTGCGCAGGGCCACGGCCCACAGGCGGTCGCGGTGCCGGCGGACGAGCTCGCCGAAGGCATCCGGATCTCCGGCGGCGTGCAGCGACAGGAGTTCCTGGTCGCTGCGGCCGCCGGGTGTGGCTTCGTCCAACGGTGAGCCCCTCCCCTGCTGTCCGTCAGCCCGTGAACTTCACATCCGTGATGGCCTGCTTGAACCCGGGCCCGCTGAACGCGTCGGTGCCCGATTCCGGCATCGCGGTGATCCACACGAGGACGTAGCGAGTGGTGGCCGGAGTCTCGGAGCTGAGTTCGAGACTGCTGTCCGAGGTCGTCTTGGTGGCGATCTTCCGCATCGAGGCGACCGGGGTCGACGAGGACATGGAAGGTGCCGCGTAGAGCGTGGCGGTGGTGTGGTCACCCGCGTACTTCAGCGCTATCGAGCCTCCGCTGACCGCCTGCTCCGAGCCGAGATCGTAGATGATGCCGACGCCCGCCTTGAACTCTTCCTTCATGTCGGGGCCGTCCAGGTAGGACTTGGTGTGCCAGTAGGTGGTCACGTCCTTGTCGAAGGTGCTCTTGGCGCCTTCGAGGTCCTGCGGCGTGCCGTCGGGGTAGTACTCGCGGGCGTCCGTGATGGTCAGAAAGGCCGGTTCCTTCTTCTCCGGAGCGTCGTCGGCCTTCGGGTGGGTGCTCTGGCTGCCACCGTTGCTGCCCTGGTGGCGCCGGTCCAGCAGGTTGTCGGCGAGCTGCCAGCTGCCCAGGCCGAGGGCGGCGATCAACAGGGCCGCGACGCCCCACTTGAGGGCGCGGCCGGTACGGCTCTGCAGGGGTGCCGGCGGAGGGACGACGGTCAGCACCTGCGCGGTGGGCAGGCCGGGAGACGGGGGCCTGCCGTAGCTGCCCTGCTGGTAGGTGGTGTGCTGGTACTCCGGAGGCGCCGTGAACGTGGGCTCCGGCGGCCGGATGCGGGGCATCGCGGCCACGGCCTTGGAGAGCTCCTCGGGGGTGGTGCAGGCGGGCTCCTGCCGCGAGGCGGTGGCCCCGTCGTTGGCCAGGGCGCGCATCGCGAGCTCGCCCAGGCCCCGGTGCACGCCGGCGCGGACCTGGTCGGGAGCGATCAGGCCGACGCCCTTGGGCAGGCCCGTGAGGCCGTAGGCGTCGTTCTCGTAGGGCCAGCGCTGGGTCAGCGAGGCGTACAGGAGGGCACCGATGGCCTCGGTGTCCGCGCGCTGCGGGGTCTCGCTGGTGATGCCGCGCAGGGCGGCGTTCACGGCGAGGCCCCGGATGCGGTACTGGCCCGTGGAGGTGCGCAGTATCGCGCTGGGGGTCAGCCTCAGGTGTGCCAGGCCCTCACGGTGCGCTGCGGCCATGGCCTGGGAGACCTGGCTGACGAGCTGGTAGGCCTCGTGCGGCTCCATGGGACCCGCTGCGAGGACCGCGGTGAGCTCCGTGGCGTCGGGGAGCCATTCGTGGACGACGTAGACGAGGTCGTTCTCTTCCACGGCGTCGAGGACCTGGACGAACCGGGGGTCGCCGAGCAGGGCCGAGGAGCGGGCGGCGGCCAGGACGGAGCGGGCCCGGGCGTGGTCGGCGGGCAGCAGGTGCACGCCCACGGCCCGGCGCAGCTTCTCGTCCATCGCACGCCAGCTGCTGAATCCGTCCACACGGGTGACGCACTCTTCGAGCCGGTAGCGTCTGGCCAGCTTGTGGCCGCTGTGCAGCTCGGGTGCGGCCGCCGGGGCCGCTTTCCTGCGATCGGCGTCCTTCTCGGGCATCGTCCCGTCCGAGGCTTGTCCGTTCTGGGTGTCCACCCCGTCGGCCGTTGCCTGGGCCGTCTCCGCGGCCAGTGGCTCGTCGCCACTGTTGTCGGCCACGTCGACGGCAGCCGTGCTACGTTCCGCCACCGTCGTCCCCGCCTCCCCATCCGTTGCGCACTGTCGGCCAGTCTGCGAAGCCATGCCAATTGTGCCCACAGTCCACCGATCTGCACGACACGCCCTTGGCGGTGGATTGCTCCGCGGGTGCGGGCATCAGCGTCCCAGGCGTCCGCGGACCATCCCGACCATGGCGTTGAGTTCTTCGATGCGCATCCGCTTGGCGGCGATCAGGAACACGGCCGCCAGGGCGATGCCACCGGCCACCAGCGCAGTGAGGGAACCGGCCGCTCCGCTGCCGAGGTAGTGCAGGACCGCGTAGGCGACGGCGCCGGCCACGGCGGCGGCCGGGACGCAGGCACCGATGAGCCGGGTGTAGGTGCGCATCACGTGCGCCCCGTCCAGGTCGCCGCCGAGGCGGGTGCGCAGTCGGCGCCAGGCGACGCCGACGCCGACCGCGTAGCCGAGGCCGTAGGCGGCGGCCATGCCGACGACGGCCCAGCGGGCGGGGAGGACGAAGAAGGCGACCGCGGAGATGCCCGCGTTGACGGCGGCGACGATGACCGTGTTGTAGAAGGGCGTCCGGGTGTCCTCGTAGGCGTAGAACCCGCGCAGGACCACGTACTGGACGGAGTACGGGATCAGCCCGAGGCCGAAGGCCATCAGGATGAATCCGATGTTCTGGGCGCTCTGGGCGCCGGAACCGGCGTAGAGCAGGCCGGCCATGGGGACGCCCAGCGCGAGGAACGCGAAGGCGCAGGGCACGATCGCCACGGCCGACGTGCGCAGTCCGTAGGAGATGTCGTCACGGACCGCGGCGGCGTCGCCGTCGTGGGCGGAGCGGGAGATGCGCGGCAGGACCGCGGTCATGACGGAGACGGTGATGATCGCCTGCGGCATCTGCCAGAGGAGCAGGGCGTAGTTGTAGCCGGTGATGCCGGTACCGCCGTGGCCCTGCTTGTCGGCGACCTCGCCGGCCCAGGTGGCGAGCTGGGTGACGACGATCAGGCCGAGCTGGTTGGCGAGGACGAAGAAGAACGTCCACTTGGCCAGACCGGCGGCCTTGCCGAGGCCGTGGCCCTTCCAGTCGAACCGCAGGCGCGGCTTGAAGCCGGCCTCGCGCAGGTAGGGAATCATCGCCAGGGACTGGACGACGAGGCCGAGCAGGGTGCCCAGGCCCAGCAGGCGGACGCCTTCGGGGGTGATGCCGGCCTCGGTGACGCCGGTGGTGGTGAAGCCGCCGAACGCCCAGATGAAGGCGCCGAAGGTGGTGATGACGACGATGTTGTTCAGGACCGGGGTCCACATCATGGCGCCGAACCGGCCGCGGGCGTTGAGGATCTGACCGAGGACCACGTGCACGCCCATGAAGAACATGGTGGGCAGGCAGTAGTGGGCGAAGGCGACGGCGACGTCCAGTCGCTGCGGGTCATTGGCGATCTTCTGCGACATCATGCCGATGAACAGCGGGGCCGCGAGCACGCAGATGGTGGTGACGGCGCCGAGCAGGACCATGACGAGGGTCAGCAGACGGTTGGCGTAGGCCTCTCCGCCGTCCTCGTCGTTCTTCATCGCGCGCACCAGCTGCGGGATGAAGACCGCGTTGAGGGCGCCGCCGCCGACCAGGACGTAGATCATCGTGGGCAGGGTGTTGGCGACCTGGTAGCTGTCGTTGAGGGTGGCGACGCCGATGGCACCGGCGATCACCAGGGTCCGCATGAAGCCGGTGATGCGGGAGACGATCGTGCCGGCGGCCATCAGGGCGCTGGACTTGAGCAGGCTGGATGCGCGCCCGGCGGGCTTGCTCGGAGCCGGGGCGGCCACGGGGGCGTCCTCGGCCGGGGTACGGGGCGCCGCGTCCTGGTCCCGGTAGAGGTGGGCGAAGGCGTCGGGCCGGGGCTCCTCGTCGGTGGCCTTGGTGACGAGGGAGTCCACGCCGACGAACTGGGTGGTGGTCGCGTGGTCTCCGTACGGCAGGTGCCGGGAGGGTCCGTCCGGCTCCGGCGGCGGGGTCTGGGCCCAGACCCGCGGATCCGGGGCGTAGGAGGGGGCCGCCGGGGCCGCGTACAGCGGGCCGGGCTCCTGGAAGGTGCCGGGAGGCGGCGGCGGATGCGAGGCCCGGTCGTAGAGGACCTCCGCCACCGGGTCCTGGGCGGACAGGTCCTGCGACCGGTAAGGGTCGTGGTCGTAGGCGTCCTGGACATAGGGATCGTGGAGATAGGGGTCGTGGTCCGGTGCGGGTGCGGGCGCGGGAACCTGCCCCGGCACCGGGGCGCCGGGGGCAGTGCCCTGGGAGGGCGTGGGCCCGCCAGTGCTCTGCGCCCGGTCACCTTCGTACGGCGCGTTCATCGAAACCCCACCTCATCGTCCCCAGGCCGACCGGCCACGGCATCGCTCAACGGTCCACTGTCTCACCCGTGCCGGACGCGTCCGCGCTTTGCGGTCCGGTGTCCGGGGACTCGTCACTCTGCTGCGTGCTCTCCTCGGCGGCGGCGCGTGCCGCGACGCGCTTGCGGCTGGCGTACATCTTGATGCCGGCCAGGACCAGGAGGAGGACGCCGCCCGCGATGACGAGCATGACGGTGGGGGTCACTTCGGTGGCTTCGACGGTGAACTTGCGTGCCTTGCCGTAGGGCACGCCGTCGGCGGTGAAGAGCTGAGCGGTCACTTCGACCGGGCCGCTCGCGGTGGCGTTGGCGGGGAACTTCACGGTCTGGCTGTGCCCGCCCTGGATCGCGACCTCCTGCTGGGCCTCTCCGCTGTCGCCGAACATCAGGCGGGTCGGGTTGGCGGACTTCAGGCGGAGGACCAGGTTGTGGGTGTCCTGGACCAGGCTGTTCTGGACGCTGACGGGGATGGTCGCGCTGTGTCCGGACAGTGTGGCGTCGGACTTGGGGATGATCTTGACCTTGTCGGTGAGGCCGACCAGGTACTGCTGCACCTGGTCCCGGTAACTCCGTGCCGCGTCGGAGCGGCCGCGCCAGGAGGTGGACATCTCCCGGTTGGTGGTGTTGCCGAAGGGGATCTCGACACGGTCGGGCGCGCTCAGGATCACCTTGAAGTGGTCCAGGGTGGTCTCGGTGGTGCGGATCTTCTCGAAGGCGGAGACCGGCATCTCCTGCTTGCTCAGCGCTTCGGGGTACTGGCCGGCTCCCGGTACCTGGGTCGCGGCCCGCGGGTCGGGCGTCGCGGCGGCCGCGGCCTCCAGGTCGGCGGGCTGGGTCCAGCGGCCCGACTGCAGGCCCCGTACGGCGGCGGCCATCGTCTGGGCCTGGCTGGAGGTGGGCATCCGCTGCGGAGCGACGACGAAGCTGCGCTGGTCTTCGGTCTTCTGCAGGCTCAGGGCCAGGGTGTGGGCGAGGAACTGCTGCACCGCGAGGGTGGAGTTCTCCGCGCTGAGCATGTCGCCCTGGAAGGCGGTGGAGAGCTCGGCGTCGGCGACGACGGCCGTGGTGCCCGCGCCGATCGGCCGGGCGGCCGACGGGGTGTAGCCGAGGGTCCCGTTCTCCTGGAGGCTGTCGCTGCGTGTGAGGACGTTGTGGGCACCGGCCGACGTCGCGACGTTGACGATCGAAGGGTCGATCGCCCCGTCCACGGGCCAGGAGAAGTCGGTGCTCGCGGGGACGTGCAGGACCGTCTCGACTGCCTGCTTCGCCTTGTCGGTGGCCGGCCGGAGCTGTCCGAGCGTGCCGGAGACGTCCTTGCCCCGGTGCGCGAGCGAGGCGATGTCAGGATCCGCGAAGGGCAGCGCGACGACCTTCTTGCCCTGGACGGCGCTCTCGAGCGAGCTCAGCCACTGCTCGGCGATGGCCTTGTTCTTGCCCTGGACCGTCCGCCCGTCGGGGGTGCGGATCCGGTAGCCCTTGGTCATGGCGTCGACGGTGTAGAGCAGATCCGGGTCGATGACCCAGGTGATGGGCAGCTCCTTGCCGAGCGTGACCATCTGCTCCAGGCGCCCGCCGGGCCTCAGCTCGTCGGCGAGGCTGTCGTCGAGGAAGACGGGGGTCTGCAGCTCGTCCGACCCCGTCTCGGCGGTCAGGTGCGTGGTGGAGATCAGCGGCCATGCGTAGGCCAGCTGGGAACGCTTGGCCGCGGCTTCCGGCTGCCAGGGCAGGAAGGTCCGGGTGATGCCGAGGACCTGCTCGTACTGGCGGGCTTCGGTCTCCCCGGACACGGAGACGCCGAGCTGGTAGACCCCGTCCTTGCCCAGGTCCAGCTTGTTCACCGGAACCTTGAGAGTGAAGGGCTGGGCAGCTTTCGAGGGCAGCGAAGCGATCTTGAAGGCGAACTCGTCGCCGACCTCCGCCGGGTCGGTCCCGGCGCGGAAAGCTCCGCGCTCGGCCGCCTCGTCGATGGAGCTCCGGTCCGCCAGAGCGGGGCCGACCCGCAGGCCCACGTGTGCGTCGGTGATCTTCTCGCGGCCGTTGTTGACCACCGTGCCGGAGATGGTGAGGGTGTCGCCCTTGACCGGGGAGGTCGGCGTGAGGCCGTCGAGCTGGACGTCGACGGCCGCGGCCGCCGAGTCGGCGGCCTGGGCTTCGGGGGCGGGCGTGTAGACCAGGCCGGCGAGCACCGGCGTCCCGGCGAGCAGGACGACTGCGCGGCGCAGCCAGCGTCGCCGGGCAGGGGCGACGGGTGCCCCCTGGATGTCTGCCGCCTCGGCCAACGCGCTCGCCCGTCCCTCGAAGTGTCAGTGGTCGTCGTTTGTGCGTCCACGAATGGTAACGAGGCCCGCTGTGCGCGAGTGCCGCGCCTTGCTCCACATGATCGGGTCAGCCCCGGAGCGGCCGTGGGCCGGGGTGCCCGCAAAACACGGGAGCTCCCGGCGGGCTGGGCACGTACCCTTTTCTGTTGTGCCGAACGCCAACGAAGACAGCCCCAGTGTCCTGAATCACGGGCAGACCCGAGCAGTGAGTGAACTGCTGCGGGTCGCCCCTGTCGCCGACGAGCTCGGCCGCCGTTTCCAGGAGGCGGGTTTCCGGCTCGCCCTGGTCGGCGGGTCCGTCCGCGACGCGCTGCTCGGGCGCCTCGGCAACGATCTCGACTTCACCACCGATGCCCGCCCCGAGGAAGTACTCAAGATCGTCAGGCCCTGGGCCGACTCGGTCTGGGACGTCGGTATCGCCTTCGGCACGGTCGGAGCGCAGAAACTGGGCTTCCAGATCGAGGTGACCACGTACCGCTCGGAGTCCTACGACCGGACCTCGCGCAAGCCGGAGGTCTCCTACGGCGACTCGATCGAGGAGGACCTCGTCCGTCGCGACTTCACGGTCAACGCGATGGCCGTCGCGCTCCCCGAGAAGACGTTCGTGGACCCGCACGGCGGCCTGGAGGACCTCAGGGCAGGCGTGCTGCGCACCCCCGGCACCCCGGAGGACTCCTTCTCCGACGACCCGCTGCGGATGCTTCGGGCGGCGCGGTTCGCCGCCCAGCTCGACTTCGAGGTCGCCCCCGAGGTGGTGGCGGCCATGACGGAGATGTCCGGCCGCATCGAGATCGTCTCGGCGGAGCGGGTGCAGGGCGAGCTGAACAAGCTGCTGCTGTCCGCGCACCCGCGCAAGGGCCTGGGCCTCCTCGTGGACACGGGGCTGGCCGACCACGTGCTGCCGGAGCTGCCGGCACTGCGGCTGGAGAGCGATGAGCACCACCGGCACAAGGACGTCTACGACCACTCGCTGATCGTGCTGGAGCAGGCGATCGCGCTGGAGGAGGACGGCCCGGACCTGGTGCTGCGGCTCGCGGCCCTGCTCCACGACATCGGCAAGCCGCGCACCCGCCGGTTCGAGAGCGACGGACGGGTCTCCTTCCACCACCACGAGATGGTGGGCGCGAAGATGACCAAGAAGCGCATGACTGCGTTGAAGTACTCCAACGACATGGTCAAGGACGTGTCCCGGCTGGTGGAGCTGCACCTGCGCTTCCACGGCTACGGGGACGGGGAGTGGACCGACTCGGCCGTGCGGCGCTATGTCCGCGACGCCGGGCCGCTGCTGGAGCGCTTGCACAAGCTGACCCGTTCGGACTGCACCACGCGCAACAAGCGCAAGGCCAACGCGCTCTCCCGCACCTACGACGGGCTGGAGGAGCGCATCGCCCAGCTGCAGGAGAGGGAGGAGCTGGACGCGATCCGGCCCGACCTGGACGGCAACGAGATCATGCAGGTGCTCGACGTGGGCCCCGGCCCGGTGATCGGCAAGGCCTACGCCTTCCTGCTGGAGCTGCGGCTGGAGAACGGTCCGATGGAGCGGGACGCGGCGGTCGCCGCTCTCAAGGAGTGGTGGGCCGCACAGGCCTGATGTTTCACGTGAAACATCAGGGTGGGTAACCGGGCGTGCTCGGGTCAGGGCGATGTTTCACGTGAAACATCGCCCTGACGCATGAGGAGGGCCGCCGTCGCGGCGTAGAGCGCGGCCACGCCGAGGACCAGCGGTACGGAGTGCCCGTCCAGGGGGAGCACGAGCGCCGCCACCCCGGCGGCGCCGACGAAGGCGGCGTTGAAGAGCACGTCGTAGACGGAGAAGACGCGGCCGCGGAAGGCGTCGTCCACCTGGGACTGCACGACGGTGTCGGTGGAGATCTTGGCGCCCTGAGTGGCCAAGCCCAGCACGAAGGCGGCGGCCAGCATTGGTCCGGGAGCGAAGAACAGGCCGAGCGAGGGGACCAGCACCGCGGCGCCGCCCGCGCACAGGGTGATGGTGCCGAGGGCGCCCAGCCGGCCCACCAGCCAGGGCGTGACGACGGCAGCCGCGAAGAACCCCGCCCCGGAGACGCCGACCGTGATCCCGAGCAGGGCCAGACCGTCGGCCTCGTTGTCCGACCAGGCGTAGCGGCAGAGCATGAGCAGCGTGACGAAAAGGGCTCCGTAGCAGAACCGCATGAGGGTCATGGCCGTGAGCGCCCGGGCAGCCTCGCGCCGGGAGGAGAGGTGGCGCAGGCCGTCTGCCATGCCCCGCACGGCCAGCAGGGCTCCCTCGAGGACCGTCGGGTTGATCCGGCCGGGAGGGTGGTCGGGCCCGAGGAGGCTCAGGGCCAGCCGCAGGGAGGCCAGGGCCGCGCACAGGTAGAGGCCGGCACCGAGGAGCACGACGAGGGCGTTGGAGTCGGCGGCCAGCACCCGGACGAGGAAGGCCAGTCCCCCGCCGGCGACCGCGGCGAGCGTTCCGGCGGTCGGTGAGAGCGCGTTCGCGGTGACCAGTTGGCCGGGGGCGACCACGCGCGGCAGGGAGGCGGCGAGCCCGGCCAGGACGAAGCGGTTGACCGCGGTCACGGACAGGGCCGAGGCGTAGAAGAGCCAGTCGGGGACGTGCGCGACGATCAGCATGCCGGTGACGCAGGCGAGGAAGGCCCGCAGCAGGTTCCCGTAGAGGAAGACCTGACGGCGGCGCCAGCGGTCCAGCAGCACTCCGGCGAAGGGGCCGATGACCGAGTAGGGCAGCAGGAGCACCGCCATGGCGGAGGCGATGGCCGCGGGCGAGGCCTGCTTCTCCGGTGAGAAGACGACATACGTGGCCAGTGCGACCTGGTAGACGCCGTCGGCGGCCTGGGAGAGGAGCCGTACGGCGAGCAGGTTGCGGAAGTCCCGCAGACGCAGGAGTACGCGCAGATCACGTACGACACCCATGAGGGAAAGGGTCACATACGCGGAGGGTCCCCGGGCACATTGCCCGGGGACCCTCCGCGAAAGAACAGCCGAAGTCCAGGTGTCGTGAACGACCCCAGGGGTTCGACTAGCGCTCGACCTCGCCCTTGATGAACTTCTCGACGTTCGCGTAGGCCTCGTCGTCGAAGTACTGCACCGGCGGGGACTTCATGAAGTAGCTCGAAGCCGACAGGATCGGGCCACCGATGCCGCGGTCCTTGGCGATCTTCGCGGCGCGCAGGGCGTCGATGATGACACCGGCGGAGTTCGGGGAGTCCCACACCTCGAGCTTGTACTCGAGGTTCAGGGGGACGTCGCCGAACGCGCGGCCCTCGAGGCGGACGTAGGCCCACTTGCGGTCGTCGAGCCACGCGACGTAGTCGGACGGGCCGATGTGGACGTTCTTCTCGCCGAGCTCACGGTCGGGGATCTGCGAGGTGACGGCCTGCGTCTTGGAGATCTTCTTCGACTCGAGGCGGTCACGCTCGAGCATGTTCTTGAAGTCCATGTTGCCGCCGACGTTGAGCTGCATGGTGCGCTCAAGACGGACGCCGCGGTCTTCGAACAGCTTCGCCATCACGCGGTGCGTGATGGTGGCGCCGACCTGGGACTTGATGTCGTCGCCGACGATCGGGACGCCGGCCTCGGTGAACTTGTCGGCCCACTCCTTGGTGCCGGCGATGAAGACCGGGAGGGCGTTGACGAAGGCGACCTTGGCGTCGATGGCGCACTGGGCGTAGAACTTCGCCGCAGCCTCGGAACCGACGGGCAGGTAGCAGATCAGAACGTCGACCTGGCGGTCCTTGAGGGTCTGAACGATGTCGACCGGGGTCTCGGCCGACTCCTCAATGGTCTCGCGGTAGTACTTGCCCAGGCCGTCCAGGGTGTGGCCGCGCTGAACGGTCACACCCGCGCTCGGGACGTCGCAGATCTTGATGGTGTTGTTCTCGCTGGCGCCGATGGCGTCCGAAAGGTCGAGGCCGACCTTCTTCGCGTCGACGTCGAACGCGGCGACGAACTCGATGTCGCTCACGTGGTAGTCGCCGAACTGGACGTGCATCAGACCGGGGACCTTGGCCGCCGGGTCGGCGTCCTTGTAGTACTCGACGCCCTGCACCAGTGAGGCGGCGCAGTTGCCTACGCCGACGATGGCTACGCGAACCGAACCCATTCCGGTTGCTCCCTGTTTGTTCTCGGACGAGGCCTGCGAGATGCAGGCCTCACTTTGCAGTTTCGTCGGACGGACCGGGTCGTCTCTGATCCCGTCCCGCCCGCTCACTCTCGATGAGCTCGTTCAGCCAGCGCACTTCGCGCTCCACGGACTCCATGCCGTGGCGTTGCAGCTCGAGCGTGTAGTCGTCGAGCCGCTCGCGTGTGCGGGCGAGCGAGGCACTCATCTTCTCCAGGCGCTCCTCAAGGCGGCTGCGACGTCCTTCCAGTACCCGCATCCGTACTTCTCGTTCGGTCTGGCCGAAGAAAGCGAAGCGGGCGGCGAAAGATTCGTCCTCCCAGGCATCTGGGCCCGTGTGGGAGAGGAGCTCCTCGAAGTGCTCCTTGCCTGCTGCCGTCAACCGGTACACGATCTTGGCGCGGCGCCCTGCGAGTGAAGCGGCGAGAGCGTCTTCCGGGGCATTGCCCGGCTCTTCGATCAACCAGCCGTTGGTGACGAGCGTCTTGAGGCAGGGGTAGAGCGTCCCGTAGCTGAACGCTCTGAACACCCCCAGTGAGGTGTTGAGCCGCTTGCGCAGCTCGTACCCGTGCATGGGGGATTCGCGAAGCAGGCCGAGAACAGCGAACTCGAGGATGCCTGAGCGCCTGCTCATCCGCCTGCCCTTCCTCCGCCTCGGAGTTTTTATGTCGAGCTGATGTATCGGCTCGATACATCCAGACGATAGAACGGGCAGCCCCCGGCTACAAGTGGCGACACGGTGACCGGTGTCACATCGTGAATTCGCTCGAGGCAAGTTGCCGGTTTTGGGATGAACTTCGGCACTGATGAGCTTTTGGGCGTGCGTAGTCTGTGCGCCATGACACCGGGGGGACCGGAACTCAACTGCCGCTTCCAGGCCACTCGCCTGCCCGAGGAGTAGTCGTTCGATGAGCGAGCACCGCCGCAAACCGCAGCAGCCCCAGAGCGGCGGCCGAGCCGCCGCCCGTAAGGCTGCCCAGCAGCGCCCAGGACGGGGCGCCGGTGCCGGACGTGACGTCCCCACCTCGTCACCCAGTGGGCCGTACCAGGAGCAGCCGGGGCACGGCAGCCGGGCGGACGCCCGGAGATCCACCGGCCGGGGCTCCGCGGGACGGGGCGCCGCCGGCGCCGGACGCGGCAACGGCCGTCCGGACAAGCGGTTCATCAACTACCCGCGCTCGGACAAGGCCGGCTGGAAGCGGTTCGTCCCGTCCTGGAAGCTCGTCAGCGGCACGGCCCTGGGCTTCTTCGCGATCATCATCGCGGGTGCCGGCATCGGTATCGCCTCGGTGAACACCCCCGATGCGAACAAGACGGCCGCGGCCCAGAACAACGTCTTCTACTGGGCCGACGACACCCAGATGGTCGCGACCGGCGGATCCGTGAACCGCCAGATCGTCCCCATCGACAAGATCCCCCGGTCGATGCAGAACGCCGTGATCGCGGCGGAGAACGAGTCGTTCGAGTCGGACAAGGGCGTCGACCCGATGGGTATCGCCCGCGCCGTGTGGAACATGGCCAAGGGCGGATCCACCCAGGGCGGTTCGACGATCACCCAGCAGTACGTGAAGAACACGTACCTGGACTCCGACCAGACGCTCAAGCGCAAGGTGACCGAGCTCTTCATCTCGATAAAGCTGGGTGTGAGCGAGAAGAAGAACACGATCCTCGCGGGCTACCTGAACACCGCCTACTACGGACGCGACGCCTACGGGATCCAGGCAGCCGCCCGCGCCTACTTCGGCAAGGACTGCGACCAGCTGACGCCGTCCGAGAGCGCCTTCCTCGCCGCCGTGCTCAAGGGCCCGAACCTCTACAACCCGGACGGCGGCATCGGCACCTCGGCCACCCCCGAGCTGAACACCGAACGGGCCAAGAAGCGCTGGGCCTGGGTCCTGGACCGTGAGGTCACGGTCGGGCGCATGCAGCAGTCCGAGCGGGACCAGTTCAAGGAGTTCCCCAAGCTCGCCGAGTCCGCGCAGGCCGCCGGCATGTCCGGGCAGATCGGCTACCTGGTCGAGACGGCCAAGCTGTACATGACGAAGACCAAGGGCATCACGATCGACGATCTGGCCAAGGGCGGCTACCAGATCCACACCACCTTCAAGAAGGAAAAGGTGGACGCACTGGTCAAGGCCGTCGAGGAGACCCGTGACGGGCTGATCGACGAGAAGAAGCGGCCCGACACCGACACCTTCGTCCAGTTCGGTGCCTCTTCGGTGGACGTGAAGACCGGAGCCATCGTCGCCCTGTACGGCGGCCCGGGCATGGACAAGAAGTACTTCAACAACAACGCCAACACCTCGGGTGTCCAGGTCGGCTCGACCTGGAAGCCGTTCGTCCTCGCGGCGGCCATGCAGTACGGCACGAAGAACTCGGACGGCGAGGGGATCTCGGCCGACAGCAAGTACATGGCCAACGACCTCACGGTGATCAACAACCGTGATGGCAAGCCGCTGCGCGACGGCTCGGGGAAGCCCTTCCGGCAGAAGAACGAGAGCTCGACCGCCTACGGCTACGTGACCTTGAACGAGGCGATGGAGAAGTCCATCAACGTCCCGTTCGCCCAGCTCGTCTTCGACGTCGGTCACAGCAAGGTCAGGGAGGTCGCCAAGGCCGCGGGCATCCTGCCCGAGACGATGGACAAAGAGGACGTCGCTTCGTTCGCGCTCGGCAACTCGACCCCCAGCGCCATCCGGATGGCCGACGCCTACGCGACCTTCGCGGCCTCCGGCACGCACCACGAGCCCTACTCGGTGCGCGGCGTCCAGAAGAACGGCAAGGACGTCCCCGGGTTCGAGGCGCCCAAGGCGCAGCAGGCCATGGACAACTCCATCGCCGACAACATCACCAAGGTCCTGCGCAACGTCGTCGAGAACGGCACCGGTACCAAGGCGAAGAAGCTGGGCCGGCCCGCCGCGGGCAAGACCGGTACCACCGACGACAACATGTCGGCCTGGTTCGTCGGCTACACCCCCGAGCTGTCCACCTCCGTGACCCTGTTCCGCTCCGACCCCAACGCGGCGAAGAAGGAACTGATCTCGATGAAGGGCGTGGGCAACATCCCGTCCCTCCACGGTGGTGACATCCCGGCCGAGATCTGGACCAAGTACATGAAGGACGCGTTGAAGGGCCTTCCGGAGTCGGACTTCCCGGATCCCGGCAAGATCGGTGTCGTCGCGGACTCCTCCGGTGCCCCCTCGCCGTCGCCCTCGCCGTCCGTCACGCCCTCGCCGTCCGTCACGCCCTCGCCGTCGATCACGCCGTCCCCCTCGCCGTCCCAGTCGCGCGGCGCCAAGCCGTCCTGCAAGCCGTGGGCGATCTGCGACCCGGATCCCAGCCCCAGCGGTTCCGGATCACCGTCGGCCTCCCCCAGCAAGAGCGGCGGGAGACCAGGGGGCGTGACGAACGGCGGCGGCAACGGAGGCTTCCCGATAGGGGGCTCCACCGGAGGCTGACCGGCCGCCCCGGGACACGCGGGGAAGAGGGCCGTCGCACCAAGTGCGGCGGCCCTCTCCCATGCCCGGCGCGGTACGGCAGGATGTGCGCATGACGAAGGTGCACGAGGAAAGCCCTGTACTGCCCACCCAGCAGGACGAGGTGGCCGCGGCGGGGAGCGAGCTCATCGGCGGCCCGCTGGGCCGCTACGCGAGGCTGGGCGGCCACTGGCTGACCCCGGTGCGCGTCGTCGTGCTCGTCGCCCTGGGGATGTTCGCGCTCGGCATGGTGCAGAAGGTGCCCTGCTACGACTGGGCGTGGTTCCGCGGAGCCGGCTCCCAGTACACCCACGCCTGCTACTCGGACATCCCGCACCTCTACGTCGTACGGGGCTTCGCCGACGGCCTCACGCCCTACTTCGACCGGATCCCCGGCGACATGCAGTTCCTGGAGTACCCGGTCCTCACCGGGCTCTTCATGGAGGTCGCCTCCTGGCTGACCCCCGGCAGCGGCTCCATGCAGCACCGGGAGCAGATGTACTGGATGGTCAACGCGGGCATGCTGATGGTCTGCGCCGCCGTGATCGCCGTGTGCGTGGCCCGCACCCACCGCCGCCGGCCGTGGGACGCGCTGCTCTTCGCCCTCGCGCCCGCCTTCGCGCTCACCGCGACCATCAACTGGGACCTGCTGGCCATCGCCCTGACCGCCGCCGCGATGCTCATGTGGTCGCGTGGTCGGGCACTGGCCTTCGGCATCCTGATCGGCCTGGCCACCGCGGCCAAGCTCTACCCCGTGCTGCTCCTCGGAGCCGTGTTCGTTCTCTGCTGGCGGGCCGGGAAGTGGCGCGCGTTCGGCGCGGCGGCCGGCGGCGCCGTCGTCTCCTGGCTCGTGGTGAACCTGCCCGTGATGCTCTTCGCCTGGGAAGGCTGGCAGAAGTTCTACACCTTCAGCCAGGAGCGGCCCATCGACTTCGGTTCCGTATGGCTGCTGATCTCCCAGCGCTCCGGGAACCCGCTGGAAGACGCCAACACCTACGCGACCGGCCTGACCCTGCTGTTCTGCGCGGGCATCGGCCTGCTCGCGCTGACCGCGCCCCGCCGCCCCCGCTTCGCGCAGCTGGCCTTCCTGCTGGTGGCCGCCTTCATCCTGGTCAACAAGGTCTACTCGCCCCAGTACGTGCTGTGGCTCATCCCGCTCGCGGCGCTGGCCCGGCCGCGCTGGCGGGACTTCCTGATCTGGCAGGCCGGCGAGGTCGTCTACTTCCTGGGTATCTGGTTCTACCTCGCCTACACGACCAGCGGGGACAAGCACCAGGGCCTGCCCCTGGAGGGCTACCAGCTGGCGATCGCCGCCCACCTGCTGTGCACGCTCTACCTGTGCGCGGTCGTCGTGCGCGACATCCTGCTGCCCGAGCGGGACGTGGTGCGGCGCGACGGCTCGGACGACCCCTCCGGAGGCGTCCTCGACGGTGCCGAGGACGTCTTCACGCTGGCGCAGACGGCGAAGGCGCCGCAGGACGCGGCGCCTTCGGAGGGACAGCGGGTCGAGTGGGGCCGGGGCCCCACCGACTGACTCAGGCGTCGAGCACCCGGTCGAACTGCGTCGTGGTGTGGCGCAGGTGCGCCACCAGCTCGTCGCCGACCTTGGGTTCGGGAGAGTCCGACGGCACGAACAGGATGGATACCTGCATGTGCGGCGGCTCGGCGAACCAGCGCTGCTTGCCCGCCCATACGAACGGGGACAGGTTCCGGTTGACGGTGGCCAGTCCGGCCCGTGCGACGCCCTTGGCGCGCGGCATCACCCCGTGCAGGGCCTTGGGGGCCTCCAGGCCGACCCCGTGCGAGGTGCCGCCGGCGACGACGACCAGCCAGCCGTCGGAGGCGGCCTTCTGCTGGCGGTAGCCGAAGCGGTCGCCCTTGGCGACACGGGTGACGTCGAGCACCGCGCCGCGGTACTCGGTCGCCTCGTGGTCGCCCAGCCACAGCCGGGTGCCGATGCGGGCCCGGAAGCGGGTCTGCGGGAACTGCTGCTGCAGCCGGGCCAGCTCCGCCGCCTTGAGGTGGCTGACGAACATGGTGTGCAGCGGCAGCCTCGCCGCGCGCAGCCGGTCCATCCAGCCGATGACCTCCTCGACGGCGTCAGAGCCGTCCGGGCGGTCCAGCGGCAGGTGCAGGGCGAAGCCCTCCAGCCTGACGTCCTCGATCGCCGAATGCAGCTGTCCGAGCTCCTGCTCGGAAATGCCGTGCCGGCGCATCGAGCTCATGCACTCGATGACCACGCGCGCGCCGACCAGCCCGCGTACCCCGTCCAGCGAGGACACCGAGCGGATGACCCGGTCCGGCAGCGGCACCGGCTCCTCACCCCGCCGGAACGGGGTGAGGACGAGCAGGTCGCCGCCGAACCAGTCCTTGATGCTGGCGGCCTCGTACGTCGTACCGACGGCGAGGACGTCGGCGCCCATCCGGGTCGCCTCCTCGCAGAGCCGCTCGTGTCCGAAGCCGTAGCCGTTGCCCTTGCAGACGGGGATCATTCCGGGGAACTGGTCCTGGATCTGCTTCTGGTGCGCACGCCAGCGCGCGGTGTCGACGTAGAGCGTGAGCGCCATGCCCGTCCGGAGCCTCTCTCGAAAAGCTGCGTGGTGCAGCGGTGCGGTGTGTGTGGATGGGGCGGGATCAGCGACGCGACATGTAGATGTCGAGCGCCTTGTGCAGCAGCTTGTTGAGCGGGAAGTCCCACTCGCCGACGTACTCGACGGCCTCGCCGCCCGTGCCGACCTTGAACTGGATCAGGCCGAACAGATGGTCGTTCTCGTCCAGGGTGTCACTGATGCCGCGCAGGTCGTAGACGCTTGCGCCGAGCGCGTAGGAGTCGCGCAGCATGCGCCACTGCATCGCGTTCGAGGGGCGGACTTCGCGCTTGTGGTTGGCGGAGGCGCCGTACGAGTACCAGACGTGCTGGCCGACGGTGAGCATCGTGGCGGCGGCCAGCGGCTCCCCCTCGTGCTTGGCGATGTACAGGCGCATCCGGTTGGGGTCCTCGGAGTTGAGGGCCGTCCACTGGCGCTGGAAGTAGCTGAGCGGGCGCGGGCGGAACTTGTCGCGCTCGGCCGTCACCTCGTACAGCTGCTGCCAGACCGGCAGGTCCTCGTAACCGCCCTGGACGACCTCGACACCGGCCTTCTCGGCCTTCTTGATGTTGCGGCGCCACAGCTGGTTGAAGCCCTTGAGGACGTCGTCCAGCGAGCGGTTGGCCAGCGGTACCTGGAAGACGTACCGGGGCTGGACGTCACCGAATCCGGCGCCGCCGTCCTCGGCCTGCTGCCAGCCCATCCGGCGGAGCTTGTCGGAGACTTCGAAGGCGCGGGGCTCGATGACGGAGGCCTCCACGTCGCGCAGGCGCTTGACCTCCGGGTCCTGGATCCCGGCCTTGATGGCGGTGGAGTTCCAGCGCCGGATGACGACGGGCGGGCCCATCTTCACGGTGAAGGCGCCCTGCTGCTTGAGGTGCGCCAGCATCGGCTGGAGCCACTCCTCGAGGTTGGGGGCGTACCAGTTGATGACAGGGCCCTCGGGGAGGTACGCGAGGTACCTCTTCACCTTGGGCAGCTGCCGGTACAACACGAGTGCGGCGCCGACGAGTTCACCGGACTGGTCGAACCATCCGAGGTTCTCGGAACGCCACTCGTTCTTCACGTCGGCCCACGCCGGGACCTGGCAGTGGCTAGCCGAGGGCAGGCTCTGGAGATAGCCCAGATGCTGCTCTCGGCTGATGGTCCTCAGGGACAGGCTCATGCGGGGCGTCTCCTCCGGCGGCTTCGCTGGCTATGGCGCGAAGCCTACTGCGACGGGGGCGCCACCCATCTGGGGGACGGGCCGGGCCCGGGCCGGTGGGAGGCCGGCGCCCCGTCGCGGAGGTACCCGCTCAGCCCAGCCAGCCGCCGAAGAGACCTCCGTGCGCCATGCCGAGGAAGAAGCCGAGGGCAGAGGCACCGAGGCCGAGGATCAGCGCGAAGCGCTCGCGTGTCGTGACCGAGATGAACTGACCGTAGAGGCCGGTGACGATCCCGATCAGCCCGGTCCACGAGGTGAGCAGGTGCAGATTGTGGAAGAAGGCCGTGACGAACGCCACGGCACCGAGGACCAGAGTGATCGCCACCAGGGTGTCCTGGAGGGGATGGGGTTTGCCGTCGGTCGCGAAGAGCGAGATGGAGGACTGAGGACGCATTGCCTGTGCCATCGGAAGGCACCTCCTGGCTGCAGCAGAGCGGTGCTGCGGGGCCTCCTCCGGCAGGGGCCGGGGGCATAGCACCGAGCACACCCGATGAATACAGAGTGTGGCCTCCTGCTGCCGGATTTCAACCGGAAGGAGTCGAGGAGGTAGTCTGTACAGCTGCGCGGTGTCTGCTCTGCAGATGCCGTGCGCACGCATCACGACCCTCCTGCCACGGAACGACCGTGGCCGCTGAGTCCAAAGGAGGTGGGTTCCACATGCGTCACTACGAAGTGATGGTCATCCTCGACCCCGATCTCGAGGAGCGCGCTGTCTCCCCGCTGATCGAGAACTTCCTTTCTGTCGTCCGTGAGGGCAACGGAAAGGTCGAGAAGGTCGACACCTGGGGCCGTCGTCGTCTCGCTTACGAGATCAAGAAGAAGCCCGAGGGCATCTACTCGGTCATCGACCTTCAGGCCGAGCCTGCGGTCGTCAAGGAGCTTGACCGACAGCTGAACCTGAACGAGTCGGTTCTCCGGACCAAGGTCCTCCGCCCCGAGACCCACTGAACTTCGGTTCAGCGGTAATCGGGACCGAGTAGCACAGCAGCCCAGCAGCAATCCCCGCCGAGAGGTTCATCCATGGCAGGCGAGACCGTCATCACGGTCGTCGGCAATCTCGTCGACGACCCCGAGCTGCGCTTCACCCCCTCGGGTGCGGCGGTCGCGAAGTTCCGTGTCGCGTCCACTCCCCGCACCTTCGACAAGCAGACCAATGAGTGGAAGGACGGCGAAAGCCTGTTCCTGACCTGCTCGGTCTGGCGGCAGGCGGCGGAGAACGTCGCCGAGTCCCTTCAGCGAGGCATGCGCGTCATCGTGCAGGGCCGGCTGAAGCAGCGGTCCTACGAGGACCGTGAGGGTGTCAAGCGCACGGTCTACGAGCTGGACGTCGAGGAAGTCGGCCCCAGCCTGAAGAACGCCACGGCCAAGGTCGCCAAGACCACCGGTCGTGGTGGCCAGGGTGGATACGGCGGCGGTGGCGGCGGTCAGCAGCAGGGCGGCGGCGGTGGCAACTGGGGCGGAGCCCCCAGTGGCGGCGCTGCTCCCCAGGGCGGCGGAGCTCCCTCCGACGACCCCTGGGCGTCCAGTGCGCCGGCCGGCGGCCAGCAGCAGGGCGGCGGCGGTGGCGGTTGGGGCGGAAGCTCCGGCGGCTCCGGCGGTGGCTACTCGGACGAGCCGCCCTTCTAGGGCAGCTCGCACCCCCACTTCTTGATTTCACAGGAGAGACACAATGGCGAAGCCGCCTGTGCGCAAGCCTAAGAAGAAGGTCTGCGCGTTCTGCAAGGACAAGACCGTGTACGTGGACTACAAGGACACGAACATGCTGCGGAAGTTCATTTCCGACCGTGGCAAGATCCGTGCCCGCCGCGTAACCGGCAACTGCACGCAGCACCAGCGTGACGTCGCCACGGCAGTCAAGAACAGCCGTGAGATGGCACTGCTGCCCTACACGTCCACCGCGCGATAAGGAAAGGGTGACCGAATAATGAAGATCATCCTGACCCACGAGGTCTCTGGCCTCGGCACCGCCGGCGATGTCGTCGACGTCAAGGACGGTTACGCTCGCAACTACCTGGTCCCGCGTGGTTTCGCGATCCGCTGGACCAAGGGTGGCGAGAAGGACGTGGCGCAGATCCGCCGCGCCCGCAAGATCCACGAGATCGCGACCATCGAGCAGGCCAACGAGTTCAAGGCCAAGCTCGAGAACGTCAAGGTCCGTCTGGCCACCCGCGCGGGTGACGCCGGTCGTCTCTTCGGTTCCGTCACGCCCTCCGACATCGCCACGGCGATCGAGGCGTCCGGTGGCCCGAAGGTCGACAAGCGCCGCGTTGAGCTGGGCTCGCCGATCAAGACCCTCGGTTCGTACCAGGTCTCCGTGCGTCTGCACGCCGACGTGGCCGCGACCGTTGGCATCGAGGTCGTCGCCGCCTAAGGGCTGCGCATGAAGGGCCGCACCCCTGTGGGGGTGCGGCCCTTCGTCGTTGCCGACGGGCGATGTTTCACGTGAAACATCGCCCCGTCCCGATCGCCCTGTCCCGTACGCGTCTACCGCGTGGCTCCCGCGACCAGCCAGCGGCCCGAGCGGGAACGTAGCTGGAGGGTGACCATCCGGACCACCATCATCAGCGTCATGGCGCACCACAGGGCCGTCAGCCCGCCTCCCACGGCCGGTACGAGCAGAGCGGCCGGGGTGAAGACCGCGAGGGTCAGCAGCATGGCCCAGGCCAGGTAGCGCCCGTCCCCCGCGCCCATCAGGACACCGTCGAGGATGAAGACGATGCCGGAGACGGGCTGGGAGAGGGCGACCACGAGCAGGGCGGGCAGCAGGGCGTCTTCGACCGCCGGGTCACTGGTGAAGAGCGGGATGAAGACGGGGCGGGCCGCGATCACCAGGAGGCCCAGGACGATGCCGGAGATGATCCCCCACCGCACCATGCGGCGGCAGACGGCCTCGGCTCCCTCGGTGTCGCCCGCGCCCAGGTAGCGGCCGATGATGGCCTGCCCGGCGATCGCGAGCGCGTCGAGGGCGAAGGCGAGCAGACTCCACAGGGAGAGCAGGATCTGGTGGGCGGCGATGTCGGCGTCGCCGAGGCGCGCGGCCACGGCGGTCGCGATCAGCAGGACGGCGCGCAGGGAAAGGGTGCGGACCAGCAGGGGCGCACCGGCCTGTGCACAGGCCCGGATCCCCTCGGCGTCGGGGCGCAGCGAGGCATGGTGCCGGCGGGCGCCCCGGACGACCACGATCAGGTAGGCGGCCGCCATGGCGCACTGGGCGATCACGGTCCCCCACGCGGAGCCGGCGATGCCCAGCCCGGCGCCGTAGACCAGGGCGACGTTGAGGCCGCCGTTGAGGGCGAAGCCGCCGATCGCGACGTAGAGCGGGGTCCGGGTGTCCTGGAGGCCGCGGATGACCCCGGTGGCGGCGAGCACCACGAGCATCGCGGGGATGCCGAGGGCGGAGATCCGCAGGTAGGTGATCGCGTACGGGGCGACGGTGTCGGAGGCCCCGAAGAGGGAGACCAGGGACGGCGCCGTGGGCAGTACGACCGCGACGACGGCCGCGCCGAGCAGCAGGGCTAGCCAGATACCGTCCATGCCCTGCCGGATGGCGGCCTGGAGGTCGCCCGCGCCGACGCGTCGGGCCACCGCCGCGGTGGTGGCGTAGGCGAGGAAGACGAAGATGCTCACGGCCGTGGTGAGCAGTGCGGCCGCGATGCCGAGACCGGCCAGCTGGGGTGTGCCGAGGTGCCCCACGATGGCGCTGTCGGCCATCACGAAGAGGGGTTCGGCGACGAGGGCGCCGAAGGCGGGGACGGCGAGTGCGAAGATCTCGCGGTCGTGCCGTCTCGGGGCAGCCGTCGGTGCTGTGGGGGCCTGTCTCATGTGCTCAATCTAATCTTCCACAGGTAATAGACGCAAGGGTCTTTAGAGCCTTACGGATGCACCGATTCGAGCGTTCGTCCCACCTCGTTGGAGGCGATCTCGAGGCAGTGGCGAAGAAATTTCTCCCCCGCAGTCCGTGGGGGGAGAAATAGCAGGTCAGAATGGGTGTGTGGGTAGGGCAGGTGATTTTGTCCACAGCGCCGTCCCCCGGTCCGTGCACAGCTTCCGGGGAGTTACCCACAGCATTGGCGCCGTCATCCACAACTCATCCACACAGCCTGTGGATAACAAGATTGGCTGACGTCGCTCCCGGGCCTACCGTTGTGCGTTGGTCCGACTCGCCGAGAGCCGATTCGGGTGCCCCAAATGTCAGAGCCGTGTCGTAGAAAGAGTGACACGGCAAGGTCCGCGTTGCGGACGGGAGGAGGCGGCCCGGTGAGCATGTCCGAGCCCATGGACGACCCCTGGGCCGACAGCGGTCCAGGTGACCGTCTGCCCGCCCGCTCGCGCCGTGGCGGCGAAGGCCGCGGTCGCGGGGACGAAGACAACGACCGGGGCCGCGAGGGCGGCTCCTGGGACGGTGGTGGCGGCGGCTTCGAGCGGGTCCCGCCCCAGGACCTCGACGCCGAGCAGTCCGTCCTCGGCGGCATGCTGCTGTCCAAGGACGCCATCGCCGACGTGGTCGAGGTGCTCAAGGGGCACGACTTCTACCGCCCGTCGCACGAGACGATCTACCAGGCCATCCTCGACCTGTACGCCAAGGGCGAGCCCGCCGACCCGATCACCGTCAGCGCCGAGCTGACCCGGCGCGGCGAAATCAGCAAGGTCGGCGGCGCCCCCTACCTGCACACGCTGGTCCAGTCGGTCCCGACGGCCGCGAACGCCGAGTACTACGCGGAGATCGTCCACGAGCGGGCGGTCCTGCGCCGGCTGGTCGCCGCCGGTACGAAGATCACGCAGATGGGCTATGCCGCCGACGGTGACGTCGACGAGATCGTCAACAGCGCACAGGCCGAGATCTACGCCGTCACCGAGCAGCGCACTTCCGAGGACTACCTGCCGCTCGGCGACATCATGGAGGGCGCCCTCGACGAGATCGAGGCGATCGGCTCGCGCAGCGGCCAGATGTCGGGCGTCCCGACCGGCTTCACGGACCTGGACTCGCTGACCAACGGCCTGCACCCGGGCCAGATGATCGTCATCGCGGCCCGTCCCGCCATGGGCAAGTCCACCCTCGCGCTGGACTTCGCCCGTGCCTGTTCCATCAAGGCCAACCTGCCCAGCGTCATCTTCTCCCTCGAAATGGGGCGCAACGAGATCGCGATGCGCCTGCTCTCGGCAGAGGCCCGGGTGGCCCTGCACCACATGCGCTCCGGCACGATGACGGACGACGACTGGACCCGGCTGGCCCGCCGGATGCCGGACGTCTCCGCCGCCCCGCTCTACATCGACGACTCGCCCAACCTGTCGATGATGGAGATCCGGGCCAAATGCCGTCGGCTCAAGCAGCGCAACGACCTGTCGCTCGTCGTCATCGACTACCTCCAGCTGATGCAGTCGGGCGGCTCGCGCCGGCCCGAGAGCCGCCAGCAGGAGGTCTCGGACATGTCCCGAAACCTCAAGCTCCTGGCGAAGGAGCTGGAGGTCCCGGTGATCGCGCTGTCCCAGCTGAACCGTGGTCCCGAGCAGCGCACCGACAAGAAGCCGATGGTCTCCGACCTGCGTGAGTCCGGATCGATCGAGCAGGACGCCGACATGGTGATCCTGCTGCACCGCGAGGACGCGTACGAGAAGGAATCCCCCCGCGCGGGTGAGGCGGACCTGATCGTGGCGAAGCACCGTAACGGTCCGACGGCGACCATCACCGTGGCCTTCCAGGGCCACTATTCGCGATTCGTGGACATGGCCAACACGTAGCATCCGCCCCATGGATGCCGTATCTGAAGATCTTTCCCTCCTCCCCGCCACCAGGCGTTCGCTCGGTCACCGGATCGCGGTCGCCCAGCGCGAAGGCAGGGCTCCGTCCCTGGTGGCGGCCGTGGTGCGGGGCGGCGAGGTGGTCTGGGAAGGCTCCCGGACCATGGTCGAGGGGCACGGCCCCGACGGGAACGTGCAGTACCGGATCGGGTCGATCACCAAGACCTTCACGGCCGTTCTGGTGATGCGGCTGCGGGACGAAGGACTGCTGGGACTCGGCGACCCGGTCGAGAAGTTCCTGCCGGGCACGGGTGCCGGCGAGGTGACCGTGGGCCAGCTGCTCGCCCACACGGGCGGGTTGGCCGCGGAGACCCCTGGGGAGTGGTGGGAGCGGACCGCGGGCACGCTGCGGCCGGAGCTCTCGGACGTCCTCGGTGAGCACCCCTTCCGCTTCGAGCCCGGACGGCGCCACCACTACTCCAACCCGGGTTACACCCTGCTCGGTTCGATCGTGGAGGCCGTGCGGCAAAGGCCGTGGGAAGAGGTCCTGCGGGCCGAGGTGCTGGAGCCGCTGGGTCTGGAGCGGACGACGGCGCAGCCGCTGGCCCCGCACGCGGGAGGCTGGGCGGTGCACCCGTGGGCGGACGTGATGATGCCGGAACCCCTGGAGGACCTCGGGCTCATGGCCCCGGCCGGACAGCTGTGGTCCACCACCGGCGATCTGGCGAAGTTCGCCGCCTTCCTCGTACGGGGCGACGCGCGCGTGCTCAGCGCCGGGTCCGTACGGGAGATGAGGACGTCCGCCACTCCCCCGGAGCCGGGCCTCGCCGATCTCGGCTACGGGCTCGGGATGCAGCTGACGCAGAGCGGCGGGCGCCGGCTCGCGGGGCACAGCGGATCGCTGCCGGGCTTCGTCGCCGGCCTGTGGCTGAGCGAGGAGGAGGACCTGGCCGCGGTGGTGCTGGCGAACTGCACCTCGGGCCTGCCGGCCTCGACGCTGGCGGCCGACCTGGTGGGCATCGTCGCGGAGGCCGAGCCGCGGATCCCCGAACCGTGGCGGCCGTTGCGCGAGGCCGATCCGGTCGCGCTGGAGCTGTGCGGCCCCTGGTACTGGGGGACGTCGGCCCAGGCCGTACGGCTGACCTACGACGGGTTCCTGGAGCTGGGCCCGGTGGGCGGGAGCGGACGGTCCGCCCGGTTCCGGCCGGAGCCGGACGGCAGTTGGACCGGCCTGAGCGGGTACTACGCGGGCGAGTCGCTCCGGTCGGTACGCCGGCCGGACGGGTCGGTGAGCCACCTCGACCTCGGCTCGTTCGTATTCACCCGTGAACCGTACGAACCCGAGGCCCCGGTGCCGGGCGGGGTCGACCCGCAGGGCTGGCGCGGCATCGGCTAGCGAACCGCTTCACCCCGCCACGAGTTCACGCTCCAGCGGGGTACGGAAGCGCGGGGTGACCCGGGCCTCCCCCAACCAGGTGGCGAGCCGGACCGCCTCGGCGGCGACGGCGCTTCCGGCTTCGCTGCCGGGGTCGCCCAGCAGCCGGTGGACGATCTCGCCGTCGGCCCGCTGGGCCCATCCGCCGACGATCTCTCCGTTCCACCACACGGTGGGGCCGATGTTGCCGGAGTGGTCGAAGAGGGCCGGCCGGTGGGCGGGATCGAGGTGGAAGCCCCGGTCCACCCAGCCCATGGCGCTCGGGTCGAGGGCGGGAAGCAGGGCGGCCCAGGGTTCCTGCTCGGGTTCGGGCCCGGTGTCCGCGGGGTGGACGAGCGCGGTGGAGCCGTCGTCGAGCCGGACCTCGTCAGGGCCGACGACCGCGAGGGCCTTGCGGACGTCGGAGAGCGTCCAGCCGGTCCACCATTTGAAGTCGGCCTCGGTGGCCGGACCGTAGGAGCGGAGCCAGCGCCGGGCGATCTCGGCTCGAGCCTCGGCCGGGGGCACGGCGGGCCAGGGCTCGGTGTGGACCCAGCGGTACTGGCTGGAGGTCCACGATCCCCGGGGCCGGTCCCGGCGGATCCTGCCGTCGGCGGCCAGCAGGCGGATGACACGGGTGGCGACACCGGTCTCGGTCTCGTACTTCTTGCCCCGTCCGTAGACGAACTTCTGGCGCAGGGCGGGGACGGCCGTGGAGAGTTGGGTGCCGGTGGAGGGGCCGTGGGCGTCGAGCGCGTCCAGTACTGCGCTCTCCACCCGGGCCAGCCAGTCCGCGTCGAGGCCCTGACCGTCCTCGTCGAGGTGCTTGAGGAAGGCGCGGCGCTCCTTCAGCGCGATCCCCCGGGCGGTGGAGGAGTCGACGTACGGGGCGAGTTCCGTGGAGACGGCGAAGAGCGTGTTGCGCATGCTGAGCAGCCGTACGAGGCTCACGTCCTCGTACAGGGCCCGCTCGATCGCGACCGGCCCTCCTTCGTTCAGCCGGGCGCGGGCAGAGAGGAAGACGGTCGCGGCGTCGGTTGCGTGCAGGCCGATCACGGCGTCCGCCACCTGGGGCACGTCCGAGGCCCGGGCCGACGGTGCGAGTCGGTGGCGCCGGCCGAGACGGTGGCGACGCTCCGCGGTGGTGATCAGGGGAAGGCTGCTCATCCTCCCGATCGTAGGCCGGGGCGCCGACAGCGACCCGGCCCACGCACGGGGGCTCAGAGCTGGAGTTTGAACCCGACGTGGGAAGCGGTGAAGCCGAGCCGCTCGTAGAAGCGGTGGGCATCGGTACGGGTCGCGTCCGAGGTGAGCTGGACGAGCCGGCAGTTCTCGGTGCGGGACTTCTCGATCGCCCATTCGATGAACTGGGTGCCCAGTCCGCTGCCGCGTTCGTCCGCGTGGACGCGGACACCTTCGATGATCGAGCGCGTGGCCCCCTTGCGGGAGAGCCCGTGGACGATCGTCAGCTGGAGGGTCCCCACGACACGGCCCTCGCGCTCGGCGACGACCACGTGCTGGTGGGGGTCGTCCGTGAGCCGCTTGAGCGCCACCGTGTAGGGGGTGAGGTCGTCCGTGGATTCGCGGGCCGCGCCGAGCGGGTCGTCGGCGAGCATGGCGACGATCGCCGGCAGGTCTCCCTCGACGGCCGGACGGATGAGCAGGTCAGAGCTGGTTTCGATCATGGTCTGAGGTTCCTCGTTCAGCCGGCCGCCACGGTGAGCGGGGCCCAGCGACGGGTCCAGTCACCGGGCAGACCGGGGATGGCTCGGGTCATCACGGCATTGAAGGCCACGGAATCGAGGCCGCGCTCCTTGAGCCAGCCGAGCAGTTCTTCGTGGCGTACGTCGACATCGGTGCGCAGGGGCCGGTCGGTGGCCGCGGCGAGGGCGGCGACGAGGGCCTGGGCCGCGGCTGTGTCCCGGGCCACGAGTGGCCCGATGACATGGGTCTCCATGTTCGGCCAGATGGCTCCGTAGCCGATCAGGCCGCCGGCGGAGTCCTCGGCGACGAGCAGCCGGTCCGTGAAGGCGGGCAGCCGGGTGATCAGGTGCGTCCGGTCGGCGCCGAAGACCTCGGAGTCCAGCCGGAGGATCCCCGCGATGTCCTCGGCGGTTGAGGGCCGGACCCGGACGGAGTCCGGAGCAGCTGCCGCGGCATCCGGGCGGAAGACGCCCCGGAGCATCTCGGCGCGGCCGGTGGTCTCGAAGCCGAGCTCCTCGTAGAGGGGGCGGCCGTACGGGGTGGCGTGCAGGGTGAGCGGGATGCCCTTGAGGACCTCATCGCAGATGTACGCCATCAGCCGTCGGCCCAGGCCCTGGCGGGCATAGCGCTCGGCGACGAGGACCATGCCGATGGCGGCGAGTTCGGGCTCGGCCAGGGGAGGCCCGTACCGGGTGACCACGCAGGCCGTGGCAAGTCCCCGGCCGTCAGGGGCGTCGATGCCGTAACCGTGTCCGGCGGCGAGCAGCAGCCCCCACTTGTGGTCTTCGCGGGGCCAGCCGCGGTCTTCGGAGAGATCGGCGCAGTGGCGGAGGTCGTCCACGGTCAGCGCGCGGATCGGGAGGGCGGTGAGGTGTGGTGGTGTCACGGCCCCAGACTGGTTCATCGGCCGGGGCCCGGTCCAGGGGATTCCGGGTGGATGTTTCACGTGAAACATCCGCTTGCTCCTGCTGGGAGCCCCCACTGTTTCACGTAAAACGAACGTACTAGCCTCGGTGGTTATGACTCTGCTGCACCTCTTCGACCTCGACGGGACCCTGATGTACGGCTCGGCCGCGCCGGTCGAGATCTCCCGGCAGCTCGGGCTGAGCGAGGAGATCGCCGAGCTCGAGCGAGCCTTCGCCGCACGGCAGCTCGAGCCCCACCAGTTCTCGCTGGCGGCCCAGCAGCTCTGGACGGAGCTGACTCCGGATCATGTCCGGGCGGCATTCGACGGGGCTCCGTGGCTGTCGGGAATCCGGGAGGTCTGGCAGGAGATCAGGGAGCGCGGGGACTACTGCGCGGTGATCTCGCTGTCGCCGTCCTTCTTCGTGGAGCTCCTGCTGGAGTGGGGCGCGCACGCCGCGCACGGCTCGGTCTTCCCGGAAGTGCCCTTCACCCGGCTGGTGGACGTGGCGGGGATCCTGACGCCGGAAGGCAAGGTGACGGTCGCCGACCAGCTGTGCGCGCGGTTCGGCGTGACCCGGGCCGACTGTGTCGCGTACGGGGATTCCAGCACCGATGTGGCGCTCTTCGACGCGGTGCCGCTCTCGGTCGCGGTGAACGCACGGCCGTATCTGGTGGAGCGGGCGACGCACGTCTACGAGGGACGCGACCTGCGTGAGGCATACCAGCTGACAGGGGTGGCACGCATGGGAGTTGAGGCATCTTAAGGGGAAAGGGGGTTCGAAACGCGGATTTCCCGCATTTCCCCGCAAGCTCTGGGGCGGACTGGCACGCTGTGAAACCCGGAACCACGGATTCGAAGGCCGTGGCGCGTGCAGACCTACCGAGATGCTCGAAGCGAGGCACCGCATGGACGCTCCGCCCACCAGATCGGCAAGACGGGGAACATCCCGGATACCGTCCGGGGACGGTGCGCCCGAGCCCTCCCCCGATGCCGTGCTCATCCGCCGGACCCTCGCGGAGATCGCACCTGTCGCCGACAAGGTGACCTCCTATTTCTACGCCCTGGTGTTCACGGCGCACCCGGATCTGCGGGGGATGTTCCCGGCCGCGATGGACGTACAGCGCGACCGGTTGCTGAAGGCCCTGCTGACGGCCGCCGAGCACATCGACGATCCGGAGGTGCTCACCGCGTACCTGCGCCGACTGGGCGCCGGGCACCGCAAGTACGGGACCCAGTCCGGGCACTATCCGCCGGTGGGCGAGGCCCTGCTCGGGGCACTGGCCCGGTACGCGCAGGACACCTGGGGGCCCGAGACCGAGGCCGCCTGGGTGCGGACGTACACCGCGATCTCCCAGATCATGATCGACGCCGCGTCCGAGGCCGAGACCAAGGCGCCGCCGTGGTGGCACGCCGAGGTGGTCTCCCACGATCTGCGCACCTCCGACATCGCGGTGCTCACGGTCCGCCCCGACCAGCCGTACCCGTTCCTGGCGGGTCAGTACACGAGCCTGGAGACCCCCTGGTGGCCGCGGGTGTGGCGGCACTACTCGTTCGCCTCGGCCCCGCGTGCGGACGGGCTGCTCTCCTTCCACGTCAAGGCCGTTCCCGCGGGATGGGTGTCCAACGCGCTGGTACGGCACGCCCGGCCCGGTGACGTGCTCCGGCTCGGGCCGCCCGCGGGATCGATGGTGGTCGACCACAGCACCGACAACGGCATGCTGTGTCTGGGCGGCGGTACCGGCATCGCCCCCATCAAGGCGCTGATCGAGGATGTGGCCGAGCACGGCGAACGGCGGCCGGTGGAAGTGTTCTTCGGTGCCCGCAGCGACGACGACCTGTACGACAAGGACACCCTGCTGGGGCTGCAGCGCTCGCACCCCTGGCTGTCGGTGCGCCCGGTGGTCTGCGACGAGGGACTGGCCGGACAGCTGCCGCAGGCCGTCGGCACCCACGGGCCCTGGAGCTCGTACGACGCGTTCGTCTCGGGGCCGGCCGCGATGATCCGCAGCGGGGTGGACGCGCTGAAGAGGATCGGGATCCCCGGGGAACGCATCCGCCACGACGAGGTGGAGGAGCTGGCGGGCGTCGCCGGCTGATCCCGGCCGGCGCCCGCGTCCGGCGGGTCAGCCCAGGTCGGGGGCGTGCATCGCGCGCACGCCCTCGATGTTGCCGTCGAGGTAGTGGCGCAGCGACAGCGGTACGAGGTGCACGGCGGCGATGCCGACGCGGTTGAAGGGCACGCGGACGATCTCGTACTCGCCCAGCGGCTCGTCGATTTCGGGGCCGTGCCGCTGGTTGGGGTCCATGGATTCGAGGCGGCAGACGAAGAAGTGCTGGACCTTGACGCCCGTCACCCCCTTGTCGGCGATGTGCTCGACGGTGTCGACGAAGCAGGGCACGACATCGGTGATCTTCGCGCCGAGTTCTTCGTGGAGCTCTCGGTGGAGGGCGTCGACGACGGTGAGGTCCGAGGACTCCACACCGCCGCCGGGGGTGAGCCAGTACGGGTCGACGCCTGGCTTGGTGCGCTTGATGAGGATCAGGTCGCCACCGTCGAGCAGGATCGCGCGGGCGGTGCGTTTGACCACTGGACGTTCGGTCATGGGAGAAGAGTGGCCCAGACTTCCGCTTCTGAAACGCGTGCCCGCGAAACCCGCGGGGCCGGGCTCCGGGCGGTCCGAGCCGCCGGACAGGGGACTCGGACCGACTCCGGAGCGTGGTTCAGGCGTGTGCGGCCGCCAGGTCGAGGGCCCGCAGTACGTCCGTGACCAGGTCCTCCGTGTCCTCGGCGCCGGCGGAGAAGCGGATGAAGCCCTCCGGGACGGCGTCCCCGCCCCAGCGCCGGCGGCGCTCCGCGGTGGACCGTACTCCGCCGAAACTGGTGGCGTCCTCGACCAGGCGCAGGGCGGCCATGAACCGTTCCGCGTGCGCGCGGTCGGCCAGGGTGAAGGAGACCACCGAGCCGAAGCCCCGCATCTGACGTGCGGCCGTCTTGTGGGAGGGGTCGGCCGGCAGGCCGGGGTAGCGCAGCGCGGTGACGTCGGCGCGGTCGGCGAGCGCCTCGGCGACGGCGAGCGCGTTGGCCCACTGGCGCTGGGCCCGCAGCTGCATGGTGGACAGGGAACGATGGGCGAGCCAGGCCTCCATGGGGCCGGGGATGGCGCCGACCACCTTGCGCCAGCGGCGGATGCCCGCGGCGAGCTCCGCGTCGCGGCAGACGACGTAGCCGAGCAGGAGGTCTCCGTGGCCGGTGAGGCCCTTGGTGCCGCTGGCCACCGAGAAGTCGGCGCCCAGTTCGATGGGGCGTTGGCCGAGCGGGGTCGCGAGGGTGTTGTCGACGGCGACCAGGGCTCCGCCGGCGTGCGCGGCCTCCACGAGGCGGCGCACGTCGCAGACGTCGAGCCCGGGGTTGGAGGGGGTTTCCAGCCACAGCAGCCGGGCCCCGTCGAGAACGGAGAGCTGGGCGTCCTCGCCGGTGGGAGCGGTGCGCACGTGGACCCCGTACGCCTCCAGCTGTTCCCGCACCAGCGGCAGGACCTGGTAGCCGTCGTCGGGCAGGACGACGGTGTCGCCGGCGCGTGCCTGGGAGAGCAGGACGGCGGACACGGCGGCCATGCCGGAGGCGAAGACGACGGTGTCCACCCCCTCCAGGCCGGGGGCCTCCAACTCCCCGATGGCCCGCTCGAGCAGCGTCCAGGTGGGGTTGGTGTCGCGGCCGTAGGCGTACGGCCCTTCGACGTCGCCGGGGAGGTGGAAGTGCGCGGCGAAGACGGGGCCGGGCAGCGGTGGTTCGTTCTTGACGGGATCGGGCAGACCGGCGCGGACGGCGACGGTGCCGTCGCCGAGCCGCTCGGCCCCCGGGGCCGCGTTGTCGGGTGCGCTCACGGGGTGTGCTCCTTCAGGGCTTCGCGTACGGCGTCCAGCAGGCCGGGGCTCGCCGCCTCGACCAGGTCCAGGCATTCCTCGAATCCCTCGAAGGGGCCGTAGTAGGGATCGGGTACGTCGGTCTCCGCGGTGGTGGCCGCCGGGTCGTAGGACCGCAGCAGCCGGACCTTGGCGGCGTCCTCGGAGGTGGGGGCGAGCGCCCTCAGATCGCGGAGGTGACCGGCGTCGAGCGCGATGACCAGGTCGAGACCGGCGAACCAGGAGGCCCGGAACCGGCGGGCCCGGTGGTCCGGGTCGTAGCCGGCGGCCTCCAGGACTGCGACGGTGCGCGGGTCCGCCCCGTCACCCTCGTGCCAGCCGCCGGTCCCGGCGCTGTCGACCGAGACCAGCTCCGCGAGCCCGGCGCCGGCCACGTGGGACCGGAAGACGGACTCGGCCATGGGCGAGCGGCAGATGTTGCCGGTGCAGACGAAGCACACGCGGTACATGGGCGCCGGTTCAGTTCTTGTCGGGCAGGACCATGTTCACGGCCCAGGAGACGATGGAGATGATCAGGGCGCCGACGACGGCGGTCCAGAAGTTGTCGACGTGGAAGCTGAGGTCGAACTGCTTCGCCAGCCACGAGGTCAGCAGCAGCATCAGCGCGTTCACCACGAGGGTGAACAGACCGAGGGTCAGGATGAACAGGGGCAGCGAGAACAGCTTCACCACGGGCTTGACGATGAAGTTGACCAGGCCGAAGATCAGCGCGACCAGGATCAGCGTGAGCGTGCGGCGGCCCATGCTGCTGCCGTCGTCGAGGGTGATGCCCGCGAGGAGCCAGATGGCGACGGCCAGGGCCGCCGCGTTGGCGAGAGTCTTGACTACGAAATTCGTCATGTGTCCGATCGTTGCAGAGATGATCCCGGTGGAACATCAGCTGATCTGCGGATGCTCGCGGCACGAGAGAGCACAAGGGGTACAAAGACGATGAAGGCCTTCAGGCTGGACGAGCTCGAGGCCGAGCGGGCCGAGAACGAGGGTGCGTACCTGCAGTTCCTGCGCGAGCGGAACATGTCGGTCGGCTTGTACGCGCTGGACGCGGGGCAGAGCGACCCCCAGCAGCCGCACGGCCAGGACGAGGTGTACTTCGTCGTGAGCGGCCGGGCCTCGATCACCGTCGGGGAGGAGACGACGATGGTCGCGAACGGGAGCGTCGTCTACGTGCCGGCCGGGGTGCCGCACAAGTTCCACCACATCACCGAGAACCTCAAGGTGATGGTGGTCTTCTCTCCGCCGGAAGGGTGAAGGGACCGGGCGGCTGAGGGTTCGGGGCCCGCTCCCCCTAGGGGTCGGATCAGGGGACTCCGGGGGCTCACGGGCCCCCGCCGGGGGCCGTGGCCTCCTAGCATCGAGAGCAGGAAGTCACGGACTAGGAAGAAGAGGTCGAGGACATGGAAGGCATCCGAGGGATATTCGAGGGCATGCCGTGGTGGGTCAAGTGGGTCGCCGTTCCGCTGCTGGTGCTCCTCGTCTTCGGCGGTGTGATCACCAGCATCCTGGCCGCACTGATCGGCTTCGTCTTCAAGGCGTTGCTCCTCGTGGCCCTCGTCGGTGGCCTGATCTTCATCGTCAAGAAGTTCACCGGCCGCGGGTCGAAGTCCTCCGCCGGAGAGTGGTAGAACTGGCGCAACCCGGGCAAGAGCGTGATTAACCCAGCTGAGGGAACGTGAGGCGCTAAACCGCTCACAGCCCGGGAATCGGCGGATAGAGTGGCAATCTGTGCCGTTCCCTGGGCACCGAAAGCCGGTACTGCCGCCCTGACCTGCGGTTCTCTCAAACAGCCGCCGAGCACGACCCCCAGGATTCACGGCACACGCGGGGGCGGCCCCCGCAGGGCGGGCCCCCCCAAGGCTCGCCGCCACGCCTGGGGGTGAGCTTTTGTCTTCGGTTCACAACGCCGGTGTGCCGACGCTGATCGGCTCGGTGCAGCGGGCGCTGAGGCTGCTCGAAGCGGTGGGTTCACATAGTGAGGGAGCCCCGGCGAAACAACTGGCGCGCGAGGCCGGGCTCCCGCTTCCCACCGCGTACCACCTGCTCCGCACCCTGACGCACGAGGGCTATCTGCGACGGGAGAGCGGGGTCTTCGTCCTGGGGGACGCCGCGGGCCGGCTGGCCGGTGGGGGGCTTCAGCAGAAACGTCGCAGCATGATCCTCGACTCCCTCGCGCACTTCCGCGACGCGGTCGGGGCCCCCGTCTACTTCGCCGTCTACCGCGAGGGTGAAATCGAGGTCGTGGGTGTCTCGGACACTCCGGCCAATCCGGCCTGCGAGGAGTGGGCCGATTTCCGCGAGACCGGCCACGCGCACGCCATCGGGCAGTGCCTGCTCGGCCAGCTCGACGAGAAGACGCGCAGGGACTACTACGACCGTCATCCGGTCGAGTCCATCACCGCCTACACCGTGACGGATCAGCGGGCTCTGGAGCAGCGGATCGGCTCCATGGAGCGGATGCAGCCGGTGACCGAGCGGCAGGAATACGCTCTGGGAACGGTGTGCGCGGCCATCCCCATCACCGCCGGCGACACCGCCGCGACGATGGCGATTTCTCTCCCCCTGCACCAGGAAAACCGATTGCTGTATGCGGTCGATCGGCTACGGAGTGAAGTAGGCGCGCTGTTGAGCACCCTCTCGTTCTCTATCAGTATCTGAAAACTCACTCCTTGTGATCTGCAAGCGCTTCCACCACTCTTGTCAAGAGGGCCTTGGGGGATCATTCCTGGCCACTTCCACTACAGCGGGGTAGGCAATGCGCGAGTCGGTACAGGCAGAGGTCATGATGAGCTTCCTCGTTTCCGAGGAGCTCTCGTTCCGGATCCCGGTGGAACTCCGGTACGACGCTCGTGACCCCTACGCAGTCCGCCTGACCTTCCACCTTCCCGGAGATGCGCCCGTGACCTGGGCGTTCGGCCGGGAACTCCTTCTGGACGGCATCAACAAGCCGTGCGGAGACGGTGATGTCCACATCGCCCCGACCGATCCGGAGGAGCTGTCCGATGTCCACATCCGGCTGCAAGTAGGCGCAGACCGGGCTCTCTTCCGCGCGAGCGCGGCGCCGCTCGTCGCGTTCCTCGACCGTACCGACCGGATCGTTCCGCTCGGCCAGGAGCGCAACCTCGGAGACTTCGAGGAGAACCTCGACGAGGCGCTCGACAAGATCCTCGCCGAATCGCAGCAGAACGAGCAGAACGCGGGCTGAGCGAAGTCCGGCCACCGCACCGGACGTACGCACCACGGCTCAGCGTGCCGACGCGCTGAGCGCTCCACTTTGCCCCCTTCACGACCGGCCGTGCGCGCGCCCTGACCAGTCGCGCCCGCCGGTCGGCCGTTCAGCGCTTGCGCCGCCGGCCCCGGCCGCCACGGAGCGGCCCCGCGGCCGGGGTGGCCGCCGGGGAATCCGTACGGTCGGCGGAGACCACCAGCGCGGCCAGCGCCGTCGTCACGGGTACCGAGGCGACCAGTCCGATCGATCCCACGAGGGTCCGTACGATCTCCTCCGCGACCAGCTCGCTGTTGGCCACCGAACCCATGCTGCTGTTGGCGATCGAGAACAGCAGGAGGAGCGGCAGCGCGGCGCCCGCGTAGGCCAGTACCAGGGTGTTCACCACCGAGGCGATGTGGTCGCGCCCGATGCGGATGCCCGCCCGGTACAGGCCGCGCGGTCCCATCGTCGGGTCGGCCTGGTGGAGTTCCCATACCGCTGAGGTCTGAGTGACGGTCACATCGTCGAGTACGCCCAGCGATCCGATGATCACACCTGCAAGCAGCAAACCGCTCATGTCGATGTTCGGGTAGAGCCCGTGGATCAGCCCGGTGTTGTCGTCCGTGTTGCCGCTGAGGAAGGCCCAGCCGATGAACAGCGAGCCCAGCAGGCCGATCAGCAGCAGCGAGACGAGCGTGCCGAGGACCGCGACCGAGGTGCGGGCCGTCAGCCCGTGGCACATGTAGAGGGCGATCAGCATGATCGCGCTGGCCCCGACCACGGCGACGACCAGCGGATTCGACCCCTGCAGGATGGCGGGGAGGATGAAGAGGGTCAGTACGGCGAAGCTGACGGCGAGGGCGATGAGCGCGAACAGCCCGCGCATCCGCCCGACGAGGACGACCGCGAGGGCGAAGATCCCGGCCAGCAGGGCCATCGGCAGCTTGCGGTTCACGTCGATCACGGAGTACTGGAGGTCCCGGGGCGCGTCCGGCGCGTAGGCCACCACCACTTCCTGGCCGTTCGTCAACTGCCGTGGTGCGCCCGGCTGGACGATCTCGGTGAACTTGCGGCCCTTGTCGGGTCCGGTGCCGACCTCGATGGTGGCCTTCTTGCACTCGCCGGTCTGCGAGGCCACGGCCTCGCGCCCTTCGGGCGTGGAGGTGTCGCCGGTGGCCGGCACCTGCGCGGCGTTCACGGATTTGCAGTCGACCTGCTGGAGCGCGACGACCTTTCCCTGCTGGGTCTGGCGGTCGAAGCCCACCCCGGTGCGCTCGTGGGCCGGGGCGCCACCGGGCCAGAGCACCGCCATGCCGATCACGACGGCGGCGGCGAAGGGGATCAGTACCGCCGCGATCACCTTCCGCAGGTGCTTCGAGACCGGGGCGGCCGGGCCGTGGCTGTGCGAATGCCCGTGGGAGTGCCCGGGAGACTGGCCGGGCAAGTGCTCTGGCGAGTGCCCGGGGTCCGTGTGTGCGTGGCCGGTGTGACCAGCGTGATCCGTGGGTTCGGTGGGGGGCTGCGGCGAGGACGTCACCGGCCGATCATCGCAACAGATGAGGGGGCCCACTGTTCAGCACGCCACAGATGACGCTAGCGTGGGGGCTACTTTGCACAACGCGGGAGCTCGGAGCACCGGGCTGAGAGGGCGCTGATCACCGTTCGCATTCGAATATGCGTACGGGAGGAGGCTGCGTCGACCGCCGAACCTGTTACCGGGTAATGCCGGCGTAGGGAGATTAGGTCTCATGACCATTCAGGATGCACGCACGCCTGCCGTCAGCCAGGACGCCGATGGCCAGACCGAGCGCCAGCCCGGCTGGCACAAGGGGTACGTGGCAGGCTCCCGCCCCGACATCCGGGTGCCGGTTCGCCAGGTCCACCTCACCAACGGCAAGGACGTGACGCTGTACGACACGTCCGGTCCGTACACCGACCCGCAGATCGAGACCGACGTCCGCCGGGGCCTGCCGCCGCTGCGCGAGAACTGGATCATCAGCCGCGGTGACACCGAGGAGTACGCGGGCCGTCCCGCGCGCCCCGAGGACGACGGCATCAAGCACACCTCGCCGCGCGGCGGCCTCAAGAACCTCGACGCCGTCTTCCCGGGCCGTCCGCGCCAGCCCCGCCGGGGCCGTGGCGGCGCCGCCGTCACGCAGCTCGCGTACGCCCGCCGGGGCGAGATCACCCCGGAGATGGAGTACGTCGCGATCCGCGAGAACGTCTCCCCCGAGGTCGTCCGCGAGGAGATCGCCGCAGGTCGCGCGGTCATGCCGGTGAACGTGAACCACCCCGAGATCGAGCCGATGATCATCGGCAAGCGGTTCCTGGTGAAGGTCAACGCCAACATCGGCAACTCCGCCGTCACCTCCTCGATCGAGGAGGAGGTGGACAAGATGACCTGGGCGACCAAGTGGGGTGCCGACACGGTCATGGACCTCTCGACCGGCCGCAACATCCACACCACCCGCGAGTGGGTGCTGCGCAACTCCCCCGTGCCGATCGGCACCGTGCCGCTGTACCAGGCGCTGGAGAAGGTCGACGGCCGCGCCGAGGACCTGACCTGGGAGATCTACAAGGACACGGTCATCGAGCAGGCCGAGCAGGGCGTGGACTACATGACGGTCCACGCCGGCGTGCTGCTGTCGTACGTGCCGCTGACTGCGCGCCGCAAGACGGGCATCGTCTCTCGCGGTGGCTCGATCATGGCCGCCTGGTGCCTGGCGCACCACAAGGAGAACTTCCTCTACACGAACTTCGAGGAGCTCTGCGAGATCCTCGCGACGTACGACGTCACGTACTCGCTGGGCGACGGCCTGCGCCCCGGCTCCATCGCGGACGCCAACGACGCGGCGCAGTTCGCGGAGCTGAAGACGCTGGGCGAGCTGAACACGATCGCCAAGCGGTACAACGTGCAGACGATGATCGAGGGCCCCGGGCACGTCCCGATGCACAAGATCAAGGAGAACATCGACCTCCAGCAGGAGATCTGCGAGGAGGCGCCGTTCTACACGCTCGGCCCGCTGACCACGGACGTCGCGCCCGCGTACGACCACATCACCTCGGGCATCGGCGCCGCGATGATCGCCTGGTGGGGCACCGCGATGCTCTGCTACGTCACGCCCAAGGAGCACCTGGGCCTGCCGAACCGCGACGACGTGAAGACCGGCGTCATCACGTACAAGATCGCGGCCCACGCGGCGGACCTGGCCAAGGGTCACCCCGGCGCCCAGGAGTGGGACGACGCCCTGTCGGACGCGCGCTTCGAGTTCCGCTGGGAGGACCAGTTCAACCTGGCCCTCGATCCGGACACGGCCCGTGAGTTCCACGACGAGACGCTCCCGGCCGAGCCGGCCAAGACGGCGCACTTCTGCTCGATGTGCGGTCCGAAGTTCTGCTCGATGAAGATCTCCCAGGACATCCGCCGCCAGCACGGCGGTGACCTGAAGGCGGAGGAGATCGAGGCGGGCATGGCGGAGAAGTCCGCCGAGTTCGCGGCCGCGGGCAACCGCGTGTACCTGCCGCTCGCCGACTGAGGCCGAAGTGAAGGCGTGAACGGCGACTCCCCCGTCCGGGAGCGCCGTTCACGCCGCTTTCACGCCTTCCGGGCGATTTGCGATCCGGATCGGGCGGAAAAGGCGGCAGAAATCTGCAGACAGGGTGGCGTGCGGTCAAGTACTGTGCGCGATCGGCCCCATGGCCGTTTATCTCATCCTTACGCGGGGGAACACCTTGAATCTTGACTTCAGCGCCGAGCCGCTCTTCTCGTGGTACGTCCTGCTGCTGCTCGTCAGCGGCATCCTCATGGTGGCCATCGGCGCCGTCAACTTCGGCGGGCTGAGCGGGGGCTGGCGCGCGTTCAACGTCATAGCCGGTCTGGCCTTCGTGGGCTACGGCATCTACCTCGGCTTCATCTTCGAGGGAGGCTCGTACCTCATCCTCTTCAAGGCGTTCATCCTGCCGGTGGCGATGATCTTCAACTTCGTCCGCTCCCTCGTCGGGCGCTCCCGGACGCAGCCGGCGCAGGCGCCCGCTCAGCAGAACCAGGTCGGCTGACCCCGCCCCGATTTCCTGGATGCCCGAACGCCCGGCCGCTCCCGATGGAGCGGCCGGGCGTTTGCGTGGGCGTCGCAGTACACCGGTTCGCCGGCTAGACGGGCGAGTGCTCCGATGTTTCACGTGAAACAGGGACGGACGTTTCACGTGAAACATGACTCGCCGCAAAGCCGCGGTTGGCCTCGGTCTGGCGGCGGTAGGACTCGGGCAGGTCGGGCAGGGAGAGCAGCCGGTCGCAGGCGCGCAGCGAGGCCTCCATGTCCCCTACCCAGTACGCGGTGATGGAGTGCTCGAAGAGCAGCCCCCACCGGTACACCCACGGCTGGACGAAGAGCAGGTCCTCCGGGACCGGCCGGCCCAGAACCGCACCGGTGATGGCGTGGGCGGTGTGGTGGCGTCCCAGCAGGCGGAGCCTGGCGGCGAGTTCGTAACAGGCCTCCAGGCGGCCGGGCCGGGACTCCCAGGCGCGGGAGAGCGCGTCGAGGGCTGCGGGATGGTCTCCGGACTCTCCGTTCAGGATGCCGGCTTGGAGCAGGGCGTAGTAGACCTCTTCATTCCATCCGCCCATGGACGCGCGGCGCTCGTAGAGCCGGATGGCCGCGGCCGTATCGCCCATGTCGCGCATGGTCTGCGCCAGGTAGAAGACGGTGCGGGGGTTCGAAGGGTCCCGTTGCAGTTCGGTGCCGAGCAGGCGGGCGTCCCGCTCGAACTTGTCGTGCCGGGAGCCGCCGTCGGCATAGTCCTCGATCACCAGTGCGTCCAGGTTCTCCTGGATTCCCGGGCGCTGGTCGTTCTCGTCGCGTCGGTCACAGGTGAGGTACTCGTGGGTGACGCCCTCGTATCGCCAGGGGAGATCGGCGCGGACCAGGCGTTTGATCCGGTACTCGGTCGTGCCCTCATGGCGCAGCATGTACGAATCCGCGGTGAGCGGGGGCAGTGGGCCGTTGCGGCGCAGGACGAGATCGGCGTCGAGGAGCAACAGGTAGTCGGCTTTTCCGTGGGCGTGCGCGAGGTTGAGGCTGCGGTTGTGTCCGAAGTTGATCCAGGGCTCCTCGTGGAGCTCTCCGGGGATCCCGCGCAGCGCTTCGCGGATGAGGTCCTGGGTGCCGTCGGTGGAACCCGTGTCGGAGATGACCCAGGTGTCGATGAGGTCCCGTACGGAGTCGAGGCAGCGCTCGATGACGGCGGCCTCGTTCTTCACGATCATGCAGAGGAAAATGGTCGGCTTCACGGCGGCTGACCCTAGGGACGGCCTCCGGACGGGCGGGTGCGGCACGCCGGTACGCCGACCCCTGTGGCGGCGCGGCGGACAGCCAAGTGGCGGTGCGGGCTGCGCCGTTCCGCTGACTGATGGGCGCGCCGGTCCGTCTCGTGGGGCCGGGGTCTTCAGGATGGCCCGCGGAGTCCGGTCTCGTTTTCGGACTTCGAAGTTCCATTCGATCCGGTGTGTGCGAGGAGCGGTACATGAGTTCTGAGAACAAGACCCGTGCGTACTTGGGGCCGCTGCCCCGACGGGCCGGCTGGCTGACAGGAGGCACGCTAGCCTCGGTGGCCCTGGTACTGGCGGGTATGGCGTCCCCGGTGGTCGCGCTGGCCGCGGCGCCGGGTAATCCGGACCGCTGCTCGTCCGAACACCACAGACCGGACGCCCGGACCCAGAGGGCGGCGGACCTGGTCGCGCAGACGTCCCGCGACGACGACGAGTGCAGGGTGGGTCCGACCGGCCCGCGGGGTCCGCGCGGACCCAAGGGGCATACGGGCCACACGGGCGCGACGGGGCCCACCGGCCCGCGGGGCCACACCGGCCCGACGGGTCCGCGAGGTCACACCGGCCCGACGGGTGCGACCGGTGCCACCGGAGCGACGGGTGCCCAGGGCGCCAGCGGTGCCACGGGGGCGACGGGTGCGACCGGTGCCACCGGAGCGACGGGTGCTCAGGGCGCCAGCGGTGCGTGTTACGACGTGGACGCCCACCGGCCCTCGGCGGCCCGCGAGATCAAGGCGGTGCTCTCGGCCGGAGTCACCTACGCCGCCATCCGCGACCTGCAGCCCAACGTGACCCCCTGGCGCTGGTACGACCTGTCCACCAGCGTGGCCACGTACCCCGAGGACGCGTGCGCGGTATCGATCTCCGAGCAGGCCAACATCGTCAACGTCGAGGTGCTGACCACGGGCGGGGTCGTCTACGAGACCCCGTGTGCCCTCAACCCCGGCAATCCGGACGCCCTCAACTGCACCAAGGTGTGGACGGCGTCCACCCCTCAGCCCACCCCGGGTGCGAACGGTCTGGTCAGGTTCGCACACAAGGCGCTGACCAGGCAGGACCGCTACATCAAGCCCGAGGAGACCAAGTAGCGGGTGGTCACTGCGGCTCGCTCTCCGGGCCGCCGAAGTCCGGGCTGGTGAAGTCCGGGGATGTGTATCCGGGCCTGGGCCCCTCGGCCGGGGCCCCGGGGCTGGTGAAATCGGGCCGGGTGTATCCCAGGTTGGGGATGCGCCCGGTCCCCGGCTTTCGCGGGGCCGGGAGTCCGGCCCCGGCACTGGGATCGGCCAGGGCATCCCGAAGGAACGGCATGATGCCGCGCTCCAGCAGGGCGTTGCGCCAGGCCTCCCGGGCCCGTGACACCTCGTCGGGTATCGCTTCGGTCTCGTCCGCCACCACCTCGGTGGAGCTGTTGCGGACGGCCGTCACCAGCAGTCCGATCACGGCGAAGAGCAGCGCTGCGACCGTGAGCGCGCCGAAGAGCCAGCCCGCCGTCAGCATCGTGTCGGCGAAGGCCGGTTCGGGTTCGATCATCTTCAGGATGTAGCCCACCAGCAGGAAGATCAGCATGGCGGTGCCGGCCAGGACCGGCGCGAGGACCGCGACCACGGCGCTGACACCCGCGCCGCCGCCCGCACCCTGCCCGTCGCCCTCCTCCCCCGTCGTTCCGGGGGTGGACAGGATCTCGTTCTGCCGCTCCTTGCGGATCTTCACGTAGTGGTCGTACTCGGCCGCGGCCGCGGCCGTGAGCAGCGCGGTGGCCCCCATGGCCATGGTGCGCAGCTGTTCGGCGTTCAGCCGTTCGCCGATGGTGGCGAGCTCGGGCCGGTCGTTCGCTGTGCGCAGCGCCTCGTCGAGGAGCCGATCGAACTCCGGTCGGTCTTCGGTGAGCAGGTGCGGAGCGCTGGTCATGTGCATCCCCCGATGCTCCGTAGAGGCCGGTATGCCCGCGTAGAACGGGGCACCGGCACAAACGGAGGAGAGCCTGCTACGGATAGAGCGATGGTAGAGCGCCCACGCCGTACGTCGACAGGGGCTTTCCGGAAATACCCAGCTCCGGGAAGCCTCAGTCGTTCAGCGGGAGGTGCACGACGAGCAGCTTGCCCGCCATCGTCACGCCGCCGTCCATGGCGATGGCCAGGCCTTCCGCGTAGACGTGCGGACCGACCACGGCTTCCGGGCCCCGTGAATCGTCGCCGTCCTCGGTGCCCACCTCGCCCAGCAAGTACGGGATGGGGCTGTGCCCGTGCACCACGCGGCTGCCGCCGTAGGTGCCGAGGAGTTCGCGGACGGCCTCGGGGCCGCTGCCCTCGTCACGGAAGGCGAAGCGCTTGGTGAACTTGCGGAACAGGTCCCAGGTGATGTCGGCGTCGTTGCGGTTGAGCAGCTCGTGGATGGTGTCGTTGACGTCCTCGACGGAGTCGCCGTAGTCGAGGTAGGCGGTGGTGTCGGAGTGCAGCAGCAGGTGGTCCTCCACCAGGACCGCCGCGTCCAGCCGGGACATCCACTGCAGGTGGACGTCCTGCAGGCGGTCCATGTCGGTGCGCTGGCCGCCGTTGAGGAGCCAGGCGGCCTGGAAGGTGGCGGTGCCGGCGCCGGAGGCGACGGGGGTGTCGCCGAACCGCTTGGCGCCGATGAGCAGCAGCTCGTGGTTGCCCATGAGGGCCTTGCAGTAGCCCCCCGCGGCGGCGGCCTCGGCGGAGAGCCGCATGACGAGGTCGATGACCCCGATGCCGTCGGGACCGCGGTCGGTGAAGTCGCCGAGGAACCAGAGCCGGGCGTTGCCGGCGGACCAGTTGTGCTCGGCGTCGATGAGGCCCTGGAACTGCAGTTCGGCGACGAGTTCGTCGATGTAGCCGTGGACGTCGCCGACGACGTAGAGCGGGCCGGGGCCGTCGCTCGCCGCGTCCTGGGGGACGTACTGGACCTGGACGGTGTCACCGGGTCCGCCGAGCGCACCGCGCCCGATGACGGGGAGGTCCCGCTGCGTCGGGGTGTACCCCTCGGGGTCGCTCTCCTCGGGTTCGTGGCCCATCGCGTGCGCGGGTCGGCCCGGGGAACTGCCGCCGTACGGTGCTTCGTAGCCGTACCCGTGCTGCGCGGGGACGGCGGCCGGGGGCACGTCGTAGTACACGGGGTACTCGCCGTAGACGGGAGCTTCGCCGGGAAGCGCTGCGGCTGCTGCGGCCCCGGTGGGTACGGCGTGCGAGGCGGGATCTGCGACCGGCAACCGGAAGTCCCGCTCGGTGTCCGTCCGCACCGCGGGTCCCTGACCGGCCCCCTGAGTCATCGACCCCTCCACCACCGTCGCGCTGCCGTACACCTGCGGACCCTCCAGCCTCCGGGGCGGAGGGTCCGTGATGTCGTGCGCCCATCATAGGAATGCAGCTCGCGCTCTGTGACGCACCAGGGGTGGTGAATCCTGGCCGGAGCTGTTCCTTCCTACCGGTTTCTCCCGATATCGGTGTTGCGGAAATCCTCGGCGGGTCCGATGGCCCCGCCGATGGGGCTGCGCGGTGGTCAGTCCTGCGCCGGGGACCGGGGCGGGCTGACGGTCGTACGGGGCTGCCTGCGCTGGGACGAGGTACGGATGATCAGCTCGGTCGGGACGACTTGTTCGATGGGTCCGCCCGTGTCGACGCCCTCGATGGCGTCGATGAGCAGCTGGACGACGGCGGTGCCGATGCGGCGCGGTTTGAGGGACAGGGTGGTGATGGGCGGTTCGGTGTTGGCGTAGACGGTGGATTCGCTGCAGCAGACGAGCAGCAGGTCCTCGGGGACGCGCAGGCCGTAGCGGCGCGCGGCGGCGAGCAGGTCGGTGCCGTTGGGGTCGAACAGCCCGTAGACGGCATCGGGCCGGTCGGGCCGGGCGAGCAGCCGGTCGGCCGCGACGGCTCCGGCGCACGGATCGTGGGCGGGGTAGGACTCGTAGACGGGATCCTGGCCCACGCGCTCGCACCAGCGCAGGTAGGCCGTGGTGGAGAGCCGGGTGTAGGTGTCGGTGGTGGTGCCGGTCAGCAGCCCGATGCGGCGGGCGCCGGCGGCTGCGAGGTGGTCCAGGAGGCCCAGTACGGCGGCTTCGTGATCGTTGTCGACCCAGGCGGTGACGGGGAGTGAACCGGCCGGTCGTCCGTCGGAGACGACGGGCAGGCCCTGGCGGACCAGTTCGGTGACGACGGGATCGTGGTCGGAGGGGTCGATGACGACGGTGCCGTCCAGGGCCACGTTGGACCAGACGTCGTGTCGGGAGGTGGCGGGGAGGATGACGAGGGCGTAGCCGCGGGCGAGCGCGGCGGAGGTGGCGGCCCTGGCCATCTCGGCGAAGTACGCGAATTCGGTGAAGGTGAAAGGTTCATCCCCGTACGTCGTCACGGTCAGGCCGATGAGGCCCGACTTGCCGGTACGGAGGGTGCGGGCGGCCGCGGAGGGGCGATAGCCCAGCCGGTCGGCGACCTCGCGAACGTGGCGGCGGGTGGCGTCCGGCAGCCGCCCCTTGCCATTGAGGGCGTCGGAGACGGTCGTGATCGAGACGCCCGCCGCGGCGGCCACGTCCCTGATGCCCGCGCGGCCTTGTCGGCCGGCGGCCCGCCGGGTGGTCTCGGTCCGGCTCACCTGATGCTTCCCTGCTGCTGTCATGGCGAGCCGATAGTAGGGCTCGGCGGGCCGGGTGGTCCGGGTGCATATGCAGGCGTTGACAGGCACGATTCTGCACGGTTCGCCACCCCCAATGACCTTGGAAATGAAGGTGTTTGGTCACGAAGGGTGTCCGGTGCGCTTGTCGGCGGGACCGGGCATGCCAAAACGGTGCGCTCACGGGCCGGTCTCAACTCACCTGTACGAGGGACGCGCGCCACGGCGCAGGCCACCGGCGCACGCATATATGCGTGCGCTCTCCCGCATTCCTGGCGCCCGCCGTTCTCGGATGGACGGAATCCTCATAAGGTGAGGAGTATTGAGTCGACGGCGACGTCGTACGGGATGGTCGAGGAGGACCTGCGGTGAGCGAGAAGAGCCCGAAGCTGCGCGCCGAGCTGGATGGCATCCCCACCTACAAGCCCGGGAAGCCCGCGGCCGCGGGTGGTCCCGTCGCGTTCAAGCTGTCCTCGAACGAGAACCCGTACCCGCCCCTGCCTGGGGTGCTGGAGAGCGCGGTCGCGGCGGCCGGCCACTTCAACCGGTACCCGGACATGGCATGCACGGGTCTGGTGAACGAGCTCGCCGATCGGTTCGGGGTCCCGGTCGAACACATCGCCACCGGCACCGGCTCGGTCGGGGTCGCCCAGTCGCTGATCCAGTCGACGGCGGGCCCGGGCGACGAGGTCATCTACGCCTGGCGGTCTTTCGAGGCTTATCCGATCATCGTTCAGATCTCGGGTGCGACGTCGGTTCAGGTCCCCCTGACCGATGGCGACGTGCACGACCTGGACGCGATGTTCGAGGCGATCACCGAGCGGACCCGCCTGATCTTCGTCTGCAACCCCAACAACCCCACCGGCACCGCCGTGCGCCGTGCCGAGCTGGAGCGGTTCCTGGACCGGGTGCCCTCCGACATCCTCATCGTCCTCGACGAGGCGTACAAGGAGTTCGTCCGCGACGTCGAGGTGCCGGACGGCATCGAGCTCTACCGCGACCGCCCGAACGTCGCCGTGCTGCGCACGTTCTCCAAGGCGTACGGGCTCGCGGGCCTGCGGGTCGGCTTCGCCGTGGCACACGAGCCGGTGGCGGCGGCACTGCGCAAGACCGCGGTGCCCTTCGGCGTCAGCCAGCTCGCCCAGGACGCGGCGGTCGCCTCGCTGCGGGCCGAGGACGAGCTGATGGGCCGGGTCGGGTCGCTGGTGAGCGAGCGCGCCCGGGTCTACGGGACGCTGCTGGCCCAGGGCTGGACGGTGGTGCCCGAGACGCAGGCCAACTTCGTGTGGATGCGACTCGGGGAGCGGACCGCCGACTTCGCGGCGGCCTGCGAGAAGGCCGGTGTGGTGGTCCGGCCCTTCGCGGGCGAGGGCCTGCGGGTCACGATCGGCGAGCCCGAGGCGAACGACCTCTTCCTGCACACGGCCGAGGCGTTCTTCAAGGAGTTCTAGGAACCGGCTACGCCAGTTCCACGCGGATGGAGTCGCCGTCGCGGACGGTGGCCAGCAGGCGGGGGTCGCCGTCGAACGAGCCGAGGACGTTGCACGGGCTCGCCAGGCGGCTCTCGCCCCCGCGGGAGATCGGGGTGGGGCCGTAGGGCAGCGCGAGTGCGTCGCCCTCGGTCCAGAACGCGACCGTGCCGGGCTCTACGACCTGCCGGGCATCGTGCTCCAGGGCCACGGAGACGCCGGTGTCGAAGTAGACCTCCTCGCCCCAGGTGTTCGCCGAGGCGGAGATGGGCAGCGCGGCGGCGAGGGCCTTGGCGGTGGGGGTCTCGTCGAGGGTCGCGGTGAGGTGGCCGGCGGGCCAGAGGATTCGAATCTTCATGCCCCGCATTCAACAATCTGTTGAATGTATTCGCCAGGGGGGACCCCCCTGAAACATGCCGACAGCAGTACGACATAATGCTTGTGAATGTGAACGCGTTCACAAGCGTGTCCTGCTTCCTCCCGGATTGGGTGGGATAGAACAGGCAAACTGCGGCTGTGACCACGGCGAAACGAAGGAGACGACGACGTGGACCTAGCTTTGGCGCCAGAGACCCTGGCGCGATGGCAGTTCGGTATTACCACCGTCTATCACTTCCTCTTCGTTCCCTTGACGATCTCGCTGGCCGCGCTCGTCGCGATCCTGCAGACCGCCTGGGTGCGTTCGGAAAACGAGAAGTACCTCAAGGCCACGAAGTTCTGGGGCAAGCTCTTCCTGATCAACATCGCGATGGGTGTCGTCACCGGCATCGTCCAGGAGTTCCAGTTCGGCATGAACTGGTCCGACTACTCGCGGTTCGTCGGTGACATCTTCGGAGCCCCGCTCGCCTTCGAGGCGCTCATCGCCTTCTTCTTCGAGTCCACCTTCATCGGTCTGTGGATCTTCGGCTGGGACAAGCTGCCGAAGAAGATCCACCTGGCCTGCATCTGGATGGTCTCGATCGGCACCGTCCTGTCCGCGTACTTCATCCTCGCGGCGAACTCCTGGATGCAGCACCCGGTCGGCTACCGGATGAACCCCGAGCGCGGCCGGGCCGAGCTCACCGACTTCTGGCGGGTGCTCACCCAGAACACCGCGCTGACCCAGTTCTTCCACACGATGACGGCGGCCTTCCTGGTCGGCGGCGCGTTCATGGTCGGTATCGCGGCCTTCCACCTCGCCCGCAAGAAGCACATCCCCGTCATGCGGACCTCGCTGCGGCTCGGCCTGGTCGTCATGATCATCGCCGGTCTGGGAACCGCGATCAGCGGAGACCTCCTCGGCAAGGTGATGTTCAAGCAGCAGCCGATGAAGATGGCCGCGGCCGAGGCGCTCTGGGACGGCGAGGCGCCGGCGCCCTTCTCCGTCTTCGCCTACGGAGACGTCGAGAAGGGCCACAACACGGTGGCCATAGAGATCCCGGGACTGCTGTCCTTCCTGGCGAACGACGACTTCTCCTCCTTCGTCCCGGGCATCAACGACGTCAACAAGTCCGAGCAGGAGAAGTTCGGGCCCGGTGACTACCGGCCCAACATCCCGGTCGCCTACTGGGGCTTCCGCTGGATGATCGGCTTCGGCATGGCCTCGCTCGGCGTGGGTGTGCTGGGGCTGTGGCTCACCCGCAAGAAGTTCTTGCTGCCGCCGGGGCTGCGCACGAACGAGAACGAGGTCCCGCACCTGGTCCTCTTCAAGAAGGCGCTGAGCCCGAAGTTCGCCAAGCTGTACTGGATCGTCGCGCTCTGGACGATGGGCTTCCCGCTCATCGCCAGCTCCTGGGGCTGGATCTTCACCGAGATGGGCCGCCAGCCCTGGGTGGTCTACGGCGTCCTGCGCACGCGGGACGCGGTTTCGCCGAACGTCTCCCAGGGCGAGGTGCTCACCTCGATGATCGGCTTCACGCTGCTCTACGCCGTGCTCGCCGTGATCGAGGTCAAGCTCCTCGTGAAGTACGTCAAGGCCGGCCCGACCGAGCTCACCGAGGCCGACCTCAACCCGCCCACCAAGATCGGCGGGGACGACAAGAACCCCGACCGGCCGATGGCCTTCTCGTACTGAGGCTGGGGAGACCACACCATGCAACTCCACGACGTCTGGTTCGTGCTCATCGCCGTCCTGTGGATCGGCTACTTCTTCCTCGAGGGCTTCGACTTCGGAGTCGGCGTACTGACCAAGCTGCTGGCCCGCGACCGCAAGGAGAAGCGGGTCCTGATCAACACGATCGGGCCCGTGTGGGACGGGAACGAGGTCTGGCTCCTCACGGCCGGCGGTGCGACCTTCGCGGCCTTCCCCGACTGGTACGCCACCCTCTTCTCAGGCTTCTACCTGCCGCTGCTGATCATCCTGATCTGCCTCATCGTCCGCGGAGTCGCCTTCGAGTACCGGCACAAGCGGCCCGAGGACAAGTGGCAGACGAACTGGGAACACGCGATCTTCTGGACCTCGCTGATCCCCGCGTTCCTGTGGGGCGTGGCGTTCGCCAACATCGTGCGCGGCGTGAAGATCGACCAGCACAAGGAGTACGTCGGAAACTTCTTCGACCTGCTCAACGTCTACTCGATCCTCGGTGGCCTGGTCACCCTCACCCTGTTCACCTTCCACGGCGCGGTGTTCACCTCGCTCAAGACGGTCGGTGACATCCGGGACCGCTCGCGCGCGCTGGCCTTGAAGCTCGGGGTGGTGACCGCCGTCCTGGCGCTCGCCTTCCTGATCTGGACCCAGCTCTCGCGCGGCGACGGCTGGAGCCTCATCGCGATGACCGTCGCCGTGCTCGCGCTGGTCGGGGCCCTCGGCTTCAACTTCAAGGGCCGGGAAGGCTGGGCGTTCGCCCTGTCGGGGGTCACCATCGCGGCCGCCGTCGCGATGCTCTTCCTGACGCTGTTCCCGAACGTCATGCCCTCCTCGCTGGACGACGCCTGGAACCTCACGGTCACCAACGCCTCGTCCAGCCCGTACACCCTGAAGATCATGACCTGGTGCGCGGGGGTGGCGACCCCGCTGGTCCTGCTCTACCAGGGCTGGACGTACTGGGTGTTCCGCAAGCGCATCGGCACTCAGCACATCGCCGACGCGCACTGAGCCCGATCCGTCCGTCCCGCCCCGCCTGATCCTGCCTGGGGGATGTTTCACGTGAAACCGATCGACCCGCGCCTGCTTCGGTACGCCCGTTCCACCCGCCTCTTCCTGGGAGCGGTGGTGGCCCTCGGGCTCGCCGGGGCCGGACTGGTCGTCGGCCAGGCGATGCTGATCGCCGAGATCGTGGTCGGGGCCTTCGAGGACGGACTGGACGGCGGGGCCCTGCGGACCCCCCTGCTGCTGCTCGCCGCGGTGGCGCTCGGCCGGGGTCTGGTCGCGTGGCTGACGGAGCTGGCCGCGCACCGGGCGAGCGCGGCGGTCAAGTCCGAACTGCGGGGCCGGCTCCTGGAGCGGGCCGCGGACCTCGGACCGGGGTGGCTGAGCGGTCAGCGGACGGGATCGCTGGTGGCCCTGGCCACACGGGGAGTGGACGCGCTCGACGACTACTTCTCGCGCTACCTGCCCCAGCTGGGGCTGGCGATCGTCGTACCCGTGGCCGTACTCGCCCGGATCGTCACCGAGGACTGGGTGTCGGCGGCCATCATCGTGGTCACGCTGCCGCTGATCCCGTTGTTCATGATCCTGATCGGCATGGCCACCCAGTCCAGGATGGACCGCCAGTGGCGGCTGCTGTCCCGGCTTTCGGGGCACTTCCTGGACGTGGTGGCGGGCCTGCCGACGCTCAAGGTGTTCGGCCGGGCGAAGGCGCAGGCGGAGTCCATCCGCAAGATCACCGACGACTACCGGCAGGCGACCATGCGCACGCTGCGCATCGCGTTCCTGTCGTCGTTCGCCCTCGAACTGCTCGCGACCCTGTCGGTGGCCCTGGTCGCCGTGACCATCGGCATGCGGCTGGTCCACGGAGAGCTGGACCTGTACACCGGGCTGGTCATCCTGGTCCTGGCGCCCGAGGCGTACCTGCCGCTGCGTCAGGTCGGGGCGCAGTACCACGCGGCGGCGGAGGGACTGGCCGCCGCGGAAGAGATCTTCGAAGTGCTGGAGACCCCCGTCCCCGTGTCGGGAGGAACGGCCGCCGTACCCCTCTCGGACCTGCGGATCGAGCTCGACGGGGTGGCGGTCCGGTACGAGGGCCGGGGCGAGGACTCCCCCGGGCCGGTCTCGCTGACCGTCGGACCGGGGGAATGCGTGGCTCTCACCGGGCCGAGCGGAGCGGGCAAGTCCACGCTGCTGCAGGTGCTGCTCGGCTTCGTGACGCCGAGCGCGGGGCGGGTCCGGATCGCCGGCGCGGACCTGGCCGGGCTCTCGCCCGAGCAGTGGCGGGAGCGGATCGCGTGGGTGCCGCAGCGGCCGCACCTGTTCGCCGGGACGATCGCCGAGAACGTCCGGCTGGCGCGGCCCGGCGCGGCCGACGACGAGGTGACCGCCGCGCTGCGGGACGCCGGGGCGTGGGAGTTCGTACGGACCCTGCCGCGGGGCGCGGACACCCTGCTCGGCGAGGGCGGTGTCGGACTGTCCGCCGGGCAGCGGCAGCGGCTGGCACTGGCGCGGGCGTTCCTCGCGGACCGGCCGGTGCTGCTGCTCGACGAGCCGACCGCGGCGCTGGACGGTGAGACCGAGGCGGCCGTGGTGGAGGCCGTACGCAGGCTCGCGGTCGGGCGGACCGTACTGCTGGTGGTGCACCGGCCGGCGCTGCTGGCGGTGGCCGACCGGGTCGTGCGCGTCGGGACCGGTCCCGAGGGGCTCTCCCCCGCCGGGCCCCTTCCCGGCACCGGCACCGGCACCGGCGCGCGTGCAGCGGCGGGAGCGGCCCCGCGCGATCCCGGCGAATGGATCCTCGGCGGCGCCGCGGAGCGGGCCCGCGGGACGGGCGGGGCCGACGCGGGCGGCGGCGATCCGCTCAGGCGGGTGCGCGCGGTGGCCAGGGCCTGGCAGGGGCGGTTCAGGCTCGGGCTGCTGCTCGGAGCACTGGCCGTCGGATGCAGCGTCGGGCTGATGGCCGTCTCCGGATGGCTGATCTCGCGGGCCTCCGAACAGCCGCCCGTGCTGTACCTGATGGTGGCCGTCACCGCGACGCGGGCGTTCGGCATGGGGCGGGCCGTCTTCCGTTACGCGGAGCGGCTCGTGTCCCACGACGCCGTCCTTCGGATCCTCGCCGATCTGCGCGTTTCCGTGTTCCAGAGGCTGGAGCGCATCGCACCCGCCGGGCTGCGCACGCAGCGGCGCGGTGATCTGCTGACCCGGCTGGTGGCTGACTCCGACGCCCTGCAGGACTACTGGCTGCGCTGGCTGCTGCCCGTCGGCACCGCACTGCTCGTCGGCACCGGCTCGGTGACCTTCATGGGCTGGCTGCTGCCCGGGGCCGGGGCCGTGCTCGCCGTCGGGCTGCTCGCCGCCGGGGTCGGCGTACCGCTGCTCAGCGCGGTCTGCGCCCGCCGTACGGAGCGCCGGCTCGCGCCGGCCAGGGGGGAGCTCGCCACTCGTGTGGCCGATCTGCTCACCGGAACCGCGGAGCTCACCGTCGCCGGAGCGCTGGGCGGGCGCAAGGCCGCCGCGAAGGAGGGCGACCGCACGCTGACCGGGATCGCGGCCCGCGCGGCCGCCGTCACCGGGCTCGGCAGCGGGCTGTCCGCCCTCGTGTGCGGACTGACCGTGGTGTGCGCCGCGGCCGTCGGGGCGGACGCCGTCGCCGGGGGCCGGCTGTCCGGGGTCGCGATGGCCGTGGTCGTACTGACCCCGCTCGCCGCGTTCGAGGCCGTCAGCGGGCTTCCGCAGGCCGTCCAGTACCGCCAGCGGGTCCGCCGCAGCGCCGAGCGGGTCTACGAGGTCATCGACGCGCCCGTGCCGGTCACCGAGCCGGAGCGGCCCGGAGCGCTGCCCGCCTCACCCTTCCCGCTCCGGCTGACCGGGCTCGCCGCCCGCCACCCCGGGCAGGAGGGCGACGCGCTGAGCGGGCTGGACCTGACCCTGGAGGCGGGCCGCCGGATCGCGGTCGTCGGGCACTCGGGTGCCGGCAAGACCACGCTGGCGCAGGTCCTGCTGCGCTTCCTGGACCAGCACGAAGGCTCGTACACCCTGGGCGGGACCGACGCGCGCGCGCTCGACGGCGATGAGGTGCGCCGGGTCGTGGGCCTGTGCGCCCAGGACGCGCACATCTTCGACAGTTCGGTACGGGAGAACCTTCGCCTGGCCCGCCCGGGGGCGAGCGAGGCCCAGCTGCGGGACGCGCTCGCCGCGGCCCGGCTGCTGGAGTGGGCCCAGGGACTCCCGGACGGGCTGGACACACTGGTCGGCGAGCACGGCGAGCGGATCTCCGGCGGTCAGCGCCAGCGCCTCGCCCTGGCCCGGGCGTTGCTCGCGGACTTCCCCGTGCTGGTCCTGGACGAGCCGGCCGAGCACCTGGACCTGGCGACCGCCGACGCACTGACCGCGGATCTGCTGGCCGCGACCGAGGGCCGGACCACCGTGCTGATCACGCACCGGCTGGCCGGTCTGGAAGAGGTCGACGAGGTGCTCGTACTGGACCGCGGAACGGTGGTCCAGCGCGGTGCCTACGCGGAGCTGGCCGCGACCCCGGGCCCGCTGCGGAGGCTTCTGGAACGGGAGCGGGAAGCGGACGGAACGGCGGCCGGCTTCGCAGGCTCGACTTTCCTCGCTAAAGGGGACTAACTAGGCTCAAGGGCATGTCAGCGCAGGAGTCCCAGGAATCGCCCGAGTCACTTCCGGAGCCGTCCCCGGAATCGCCCGACCCGCTGGAGGCCGCCACGGCTGCCACCCGGAGTCTCCAGGGGCTGTCCACCGAGCTCACGGCCCGGGTGCCGCAACTGCTGGAAGCCATGCGGTCGGTCGGTACCGGCCTCGAACTGCACTCCACGCTGGACCGGATCTGCGAGACGGCGGCCGAGCTCGCCGACGCCCGCTACGCGGCCATCGGCGTCGTCGACACCGAGGGCCGGGGGCTCTCGGACTTCGTCACCTTCGGGATCAGCGACGCGCTGGCGAGGAAGATCGGGCACCGCCCGGACGGGAAGCGCGGCCTGCTCGGCGCGCTGATCTCGCACCCCGACACGGTGCACCTCGCCGATCTGACCCAGGACCCGCGCTCGGCGGGCTTCCCCGTGAACCACCCGCCCATGAAGACCTTCCTCGGAGTCCCGATCCGGGTCCAGGGAGAGATCTTCGGAAACCTCTACCTCGCGGAGAAGAACGGGGGCGGAGAGTTCAACGACTACGACGTCCACATGGTCCGGGTACTGGCCACCGAGGCGGGCATCGCCATCGGCAACGCCCGCCTCTACGAAGCCGCGACGCAGCGGGAGCGCTGGATCGACGGCTCGGTCGCCGTCACCACCGCCCTGCTGTCGGGCGGGGACGCGGACGACGCGCTCGCGGTCGTCGCCGAGCAGGCCCGCCGCCTCGCCGATTCGGCCGCCGGGATCGTGATGCTTCCGGCCGAGGACGGCGGGATGGAGATCGTCGCCGTCTCCGCCGAGAACCCGGCCACCTCGCTCGGAGTCGTCATCCCGGCCGAGAGCCCGGTGGTCGCCAGGCTCCTCGAGGGCGAGCCGGTTTTCGTGGACGACGCCGCCTCGGACCCGCGCATGATCAGCCGCCTGACCAGCCAGTACGGGGCCTGCATGATGCTGCCGCTGCAGAGCGGCGGGCGGGTGCTGGGCGCGCTCGTCACGCCCCGGGCGCGCGGCAAGCGGCCGTTCAGCGAGGCCGAGCGGACCCTGGCGACGCAATTCGCCTCACAGGCGGCGCTGGCCCTGATGATGGCGGAGGCGCAGCGGGACCGGGAACGCCTCGCGGTCTTCGAGGACCGCGACCGGATCGCCCGCGACCTGCACGACCTGGTCATCCAGCGGCTCTTCGCCACCGGGATGATGCTGGAGGGGGCCCAGCGCCGGTCCATCGTGCCGGAGGTCCAGGAGGGTGTCGGCAAGGCGGTGGACGAGCTCGACGTGACGATCCAGGAGATCCGCACCGCGATCTTCGCGCTCCAGCAGGGCCCCGCGGAAGCACCCTCGGGGCTGCGCACCCGGGTACTGCGGGAGATCAACATGGCGGCCGTGCCGCTGGGCTTCAAGCCCGCGCACCGGTTCCTCGGACCGATCGACGCGGTCGTCGGCGAGCTCGTCGGCAAGAACCTGATCGCCGCCCTGCGCGAGGCGCTGTCGAACGCGTTCCGGCACGCCGAGGCGTCCCGGATCGAGGTGGTCCTCGACTCCACGGTCAGCCTGGCGGACGGGCGGCCGGGGGTCCGGCTGGAGGTGGCCGACGACGGGGTGGGCATCCCCGAGGGCGGGCGGCGCAGCGGGCTGCGGAACCTGCGCCGGCGGGCCGAGTCGCTCGGCGGCTCCAGCTCGTACGGCCCCGGCCTAGGCGACGGCGGCGGCGGGACCACCCTGGTGTGGGAGGCCCCGCTGTAGCCGTCACGGCGCCCCGCGGCTGGGTTTCCTTCGGCCGGGTTTTCCACAGCTGGGTTTCTACAGCTGGGCGCGGGCGGTCCGTTCGGCCAGGATGCGCTCGATGACGAGGGCGACGCCGTCCTCGTTGTTGGCGACCGTACGGCCCGACGCGGCCGCGATCACGTCCGGATGGGCGTTGCCCATCGCGTACGAGGTCCCGGCCCAGCCGAGCATCTCCACGTCGTTCGGCATGTCACCGAAGGCGACCACCTCTGCCGGGGAGATGCCGCGCTCCTCGCAGCACCGCGCCAGGGTGCTGGCCTTGGAGACACCGGGGCCGCTGATCTCCAGCAGGGAAGTCGGGCTGGACCGGGTGATCGAGGCGTACGCGCCGGCGGCGGAGCGGGCCAGGGCCAGGAACTCGTCCGGAGCCAGCTCGGCGTGGTGCGCGAGCACCTTCAGGACGGGGGCCGAATTTTCGTCCGTGGCCTCGTGGAGCAGCTTCTCGGCGGTGGCGACATTGGCGCCCGGGTCCTGGAAGAACGGCGGGTACGCCGGCTCGTAGTTGATGCCGGTGGTCAGCTCCACGGCGAAGGAGGTACCGGGGGCGGCGGCCCGCAGGGCGTCCACCACCTTGAGCGCGGTGATCCGGGGCAGTGGCCTGACCTGGACGAACTCCCGGCCCGTGGGCTTCGATTCGATGGCGTGCAGATCGACGACGGCGGCGCCGTTGGCGCAGATCGCCAGGCCGTGGCCCTGGACGTGGTCGCTGACCACCCCCATCCAGCGCGCTGGTCGGCCGGTCACGAAGAACACCGCGATGCCGGCCTCCTCGGCGGCGGCGAGTGCGGCGACGGTGCGCTGCGAGACGGATTTGTCGTCGCGCAGCAGGGTGCCGTCAAGGTCGGTGGCGATGAGCCGGGGTGCGGGGGTTGGCCCGTCCGGGCGCTGGGGAGCCGAGGTCACGGCTCCATCTTCGTCCATGACGCCGGTATCGATGTTTCACGTGAAACATCGCCGAGGTGACGGTCGTAGGCTCTGAGCATGACTCTGCGCCTGAGCACCGTGATCCTTCCCGTCAACCGGTGGCACGAAGGGGGCCGTGAGCGCTGGCAGCGGGCCGAGGAACTGGGCTTCCACGCCGCCTACACCTACGACCACCTGTCCTGGCGGACCTTCCGCACCGGGCCGTGGTTCGGTGCGCTGCCGACGCTCACCGCCGCGGCGACGGCGACGGAACGGCTGCGGTTGGGCACGCTCGTCACCTCACCGAACTTCCGGCACCCGGTGACGCTCGCCAAGGAGCTGATCTCCCTCGACGACATCTCGGGCGGCCGGATCACCCTCGGCATCGGCGCCGGTGGCAATGGTTTCGACGCCACCGTGCTCGGCCAGGAGCCGTGGACCCCCAAGGAGCGGGCCGACCGGTTCGGAGAGTTCCTGCCGCTGCTGGACCGGCTGCTCACGGAGGACTCCGTCTCGCAGCGCGGCACGTTCTACTCGGCGGAGGAGGCGTTCAACATCCCCGGGTGCGCACAGCGGCCCCGGCTGCCCTTCGCCGTCGCCGCGACCGGGCCGCGCGGCCTGAAGCTGGCCGCGCGCCACGGACAGGCGTGGGTGACGACCGGCGATCCGAAGATCTTCGACGAGGGCACGCCGGAGCAGTCGGTGCAGGCCCTCCGCGGCCAGGTCGAGAAGCTCGGCAAGGCGTGCGCGGAAGTCGGCCGGGAGGTGGCCGATCTGGACAAGGTCCTGCTCACGGGGTTCACGCCGGACCGGGGGCGCCCGCTGGAGTCCGTCGATGCCTTCGTCGACTTCGCCGGCCGCCACCGGGAGCTCGGTTTCACCGAGGTGGTGATCCACTGGCCGATCCCGGACTCGGACTTCGCCGCCGACCAGGGCGTCTTCGAGCAGATCGCCACCGAGGGGCTCGCCCAGCTCGGCTGACCTGGCCCCACCGGTCCAGAGTCCCCGCCCCGCCACTGCTCCGTGAAGCGGTGGCGGGGGCGGGGGCGGAGGCGCCGGTGTCAGGACGCGGCGCGCAGCAGGTGTTCCGCGGTGCGTTCGGCGCTCTGCAGCAGCCACTGCGGGGCCGTGCCCTCGGGCAGCTCACGGACCTCGTCCGCCAGCGCCGAGACCCGGGCGGCGCCGGCTTCGGGACGGCCCAGCTCGCGCTCGGTCCAGGCGGCGTTGTTCACGCACTGGTACCGGGCCTCCAGATGGTCCGGGCCGAGCTCCGCGTGGAGGGCCGCGGCCCGCTCCCAGAGCCGGACCTCCTCCAGCCGCAGCGCCTCCAGCTCCGCCGCGCTCAGCGGCTCGACGGGACCGGAGCCCGGCGTCGCCCCCGACTCCGTGCCTGCTTCCGCGTCCGGTTCCTCCTCCGCCTCCTCGTGGGCGCAGACCCGCCGGTCGAGGACCTGGGCCAGCTGGTTCCAGGTCTCGGCGAGCTCGGCGCGGGCCTCCAGGTCCCCGGGGGCATCGGCCAGTGCGGCGGTCAGTACCCCGGCCGCCGCGTCCATGCGGGCCCGGGCCCCCGCCACCGTCGCGTTGGTGACCTCCGCACGCAGCCCCAGCCAGGCCAGTGAGCGCAGGATCCGGACCTCCGCGATCGGCGCGTCCTTCGAGCGCCTGCGCAGTTCGAGGGCCCGCTCGTACGCGGCGACCGCCTCCGGCACCAGCTGCGCCTCGGAGAGCTGATCACCGGCCGCCTGGGCGAAGCCCGCCTGCGGACGCGGATCCTCCCAGCCCTCGGTCACCTCCGCCGCCAGCAGGTACTGCTCCGCCGCGCCCCGGGCGTCCTTCAGCTCGCGCAGCAGATCGCCCAGGAACTCCCGTACGGAAACGGCCTGGCCCTCGCCGTGCCCCAGCAGGTCCGGCAGCGTCGACTGCAGTACCTCGGCCGCCTCGGCGGTGTGGCCCGCGCGGGCGTGGCACCGGGCGAGCAACAGCCGGGCCTGGGCCCCGCCGTCGGAGGTGAGCCCGGCCTGGTCGAACCAGTGCGCCGCCTCCAGGGCGTGCTCGGCGGCCTCCGCGTCCGTCTCGTCGCGCCGCAGCAGGATGTCGGCCAGGGTGAGGCGTACGACGCCCTGCGCTTCGGCGTCGGTCACCTCGGCGGCGTGCAGCAGCCCCGCCCGGGCCGCCTCCTCCGCCTCCGCGGGGCGGTCCAGCGACATCAGCACACCGGCCCGCAGCACCAGCGGGTCCACGGCGAGCCACGGCCGGCCCGCCGCGACCGACCGGTCGGCGGACACGGCGAGCAGCGCCACCGCACGCTCCGGGTCGCCCTGCGACAGGGCGAGCCGGCCGAGCATCTCCTCGGCCTCCGCCGCGACATCGGGCAGGGCGGGCGCGTAGGACTCGGCGAAGGCACCCAGCTCCGCGGCCAGTTCACCGTGCCCGTGCCCGTCCTGCCGGTCGTGCCCGTGTTCCCCGGCGGCCTCGACCGAGCGCAGGTAGGACTCCACCCGGATCCCGGTCAGTTCCGCGAAGGCGATCCGCCGTACGCGGAGCGGCTCGTCCGGGTCCAGTCCCTCGGCCGCCCGCAGGGCCACGGACAGCAGCCTCCGCAGCTCCTGCGCCCCGGCCCCGGACTGCGCCGCCACGGTCGCCAGCCGCAGCTCGGACAGGGCGGCCCGCTCCGCGATCCCCAGGTCCCGGTAGCCGTCGCGTACGGCGGCCAGCAGGCGCGCGGCCTCGTCGTCCCCGGACCGTGCGGCCGCCAGTGCCCGGTGGTCCGCGACATCGGCGGCGATCAGCGGATCGGCCCCGGCCCCGGGGTGCCGCGCCACCTCGTCCCACAGCGCGTCCGCGCCGGGGTGTCCGAGGTCCCGCGCCGCCCGGGCCCGCTCGACCAGCCGCGCGAAGCTCCCGGCCGAAGCAGAAGCCGAAGCCGAAGCCGAGCCCGAAGCCGAGCCCGAAGCTGAGCCCGAAGCCGAAGCCGAGCCGGAGCCCGAAGCCGCCGTGGGCACCCCCTGCGCGGAGGCGGACGCCGCCTGCGGCAGGGCCGTGCTGCGCACGCCCAGCGGCAGCGAGCCGAGCAGCGGGGCCCGCCCGATGCGTTCCAGGAGCCGGTCGGAGACGCGGGTGGTGCCGTTGCGCTCGTCGAAGCGCCGGGCGATCGCCAGGGCGTCCTCGCGCAGGATCCCGTGGAGCTCGTCCACCGTGCGCGCGGTGCCCTCGTAGGGGACGGACGGGGCCGCCCCGTGGCCGAGTTCGCCGAGGCGGCGCAGCAGCACGAGGACGCCGCCGTAGAACTGCATCTGCGCCTCGACGTCCACGAGCGGCCCCAGGCGGGCGGCGTGGTCGGCCAGGATTTCCAGCCCGCGGGCCTCGTTGCCGGTCAGCGCGCAGAACTCGATGTGCTCACCGATGGAGCGCAGCAGGCTCTCGTTGCCGCGCGCCATGCGGTAGCCCCGCAGGTGGTGGGAGCGGGCCTCGGCGCCGCGGCCGAGCCGGACCAGGGGGAGCAGGGAGCGGGCGAGGACCCGGTGGGGTTCCTCCAGGCAGCTCTGCTTGCCCGCGAGCACGGGCTCCCAGATGCCGACGGCCTTCGCGTCGTCGCCGCGGCCGGCCCAGAACCAGCCCTGGGAGTTGGTCTCGCACGCGTGGCAGTCGCTCATCGGGTCGCGGTCGGCGGACTGCCAGAGGCTGACGGCCCGCTCCGCCCGCTCGTCGTCGCCGGTGGCGTCGGCGAGGTAGAACTCGGACTGGCGCACCGCGCGCTCGGTGTATCCGGCGAGCCGGTAGCGCCGCTCCATGTCCTCCAGCCAGCCGGTGACCGAGGACAGGGGGATCTCGGGGGAGCTGACGAGCTGGCCGGAGACCCACTTGAACCGCCAGAACAACGAGTGGGCGTCGCCGCCGTCGAAGCCGGCCGGATCGCGGTCGTACTCCTGGAGCAGCCGGGCGAAGGGGACGACCATGCGGGTCCGCTCGGAGCTGTACTCGTAGGCGTCGATCTGGTTGAGCAGCACCTTGCGGAACATGCCCCTGTCCCCGCAGCCCTCGGCGGCGTTGGCCAGTGCCTCCGCCTGCGCGTTGCGCGCGGTTCCGTTGGGGAGGCACTGGTTCTCGTAGAGCGCCTGCCGGATTTCCTCGGCGGTCATCGGGCTCACTTCTGGTCCTCCTGGGTGGCGGTGCTGTCACCGGGATGCGTTGCCCATTCCAGGAGCCCGAGGAAGGCCCGGTTGAGCAGGGTGGTGTCGGCCGCGCGCAGCGGCCGCTGGGACATCAGCAGGGCCTGGCCGTAGAGCGATTCCACGGCGGTGGCGGTCAGCGCCTCGTCGGGGAGGGCGCCGATCCGGCGGATCAGCGGGTTGTTGTGGTTGAGGACCAGGCGGGCGCGCGGAGCCGAACCGCGCAGCGAGCCGAGGATTCCGCTCCACAGGGAGTCGGCGCTGTCGAGGGCCGCGGTGCGGTCGCGTTCCTGACGGGCCTGGCGGTCGTCGAGGTAGAGCGCGGGGACGGCGACCGGCTGGAAGGCGCGCAGGACGACGTCGCAGCTCTGGGGTTCCAGCCGGGTTCGGGCCGTGGCCAGGAACGGGGCCAGGGCCAGTTCGGCGGAGGTGGGTACCGGGTCCAGGCGCTCGGTGACGGCTCCCGCGTCGAGCTCGGTGACCTTGATCTCCGGCCGTACGGAGGGCAGCAGGGCCAGCAGGTCCGCGTCGTAGGTGTAGCCGGCGTTGATGATTCCGAGGCCGTGGGCCGCCGCGATCGGCGCGATCTGGCGGAACTCCTCCACGGTGCGGGTGAAGTGGATCTCGGTGTGCGCGGACGCGAACTCCTCCAGGCTCATCGAACCATCGCTGGTCTCGAACGGCAGCCAGGGCAGCATCAGGCCGAGCAGCTCGGCGTCGTGCCGGGCCAGTGATTTCACCCCGAGGTGGTGGACGCTCAGGAAGGCGGCCAGGCGATCGGGTTCGCTCGCGGCGAGCTCGGCGAGCCAGGCGCGGACGCGGGCGCCGAGGGCCTCGCGCACGGCGGCCAGGGTCTCGTCGTCGTACAGGTTCTCGCGGGAGGCGGTGGGCCGCAGGGTGTCGGTGTCGAGCACGGCGCGGACGAAGAACGCCCAGTCGGGCAGCAGGTTGTCGGCCTTGTCGGTCAGCAGCATGCCCTTGAGGTGGACGCGGTGTCCGGACCGGTGGGCGGGGCTGGTCGGCTGGGGCAGGACGTACGCGACTCCGCGCACTCCGGCGACGGGCAGGTCGAGGTCGATGGTGTCGAGCGGGGTGAAACCGAAGAGCTGCGCGCAGTGCCCGGCGAGAGCGACTCGGCGGGCCGAGGGGGTGGGGAAGGCCCGGTCCCATACGGCGGGCCGGTCGGTGACCGGGCGGGGTCCGGAGCCGGAGCCGTCGTCGAAGGTGATGTCGTAGGGGAGCAGGGAGCCGTAGTCGCGGGCCAGCTGTTCGACCCTGGCCGGGACGATCCACTCCTCGGCGCCGGGTCGGGCCTCCAGGACGACGGTCGTACCGGGCTCCGGGCGGGCGTCGGCGGGCAGTTCGCGGACGGTGTACGAGCCGTCGTCCGTGGCCAGCCATTCGACGGGTGCGGCCAGGGGGTCGCGGGCGGATCGGGTGACCACGCGGATCTGGCGGGCCACGACGAAGCAGGCGAGCAGGCCGATGCCGAACTGGCCCAGGAACTCCTGGCGGGTGGTCTCCAGGCCGTGCGCGCCGCCGCGCTTGGAGCTGCGGCCGATGGTGGCGAGGAGGGAGTGGGCCTCGGCGGCGGTCAGGCCGATGCCGCTGTCCTCGATGGTGACGCGGTTCCCGGCGGCCGACAGGCGGATGCGGATCTCGGCGTCGGGGTCCAGGGCGTGGCGGGCGGTGACCGCGTCGACCGCGTTCTGGAGCAGCTCGCGGACGTATACGCGCGGGCTGGAGTAGAGGTGGTGGGAGAGCAGGTCGACCAGTCCGCGCAGATCGACCTGGAAGGTGTTCGGATGGGGCTCTACGGACGTCATGGGGTGTCACCTCGTGTGCTGGTACGGGTTGTTCGGCGACCGCGAGGTACCCCCCTCACAGATCCCGGAGTGAGGAACAGAGTAGGAGGATGATCTGACAATCCTCCCGTGAATTCCGTGCCTGTCGTTCCGTTTGTGTTCTCACTGGAACCGCAGGAATTGCGGGGGCACGGAGTCCGCGAGCCAGACCCCGTTGGCGCTGATCCGGAAGACGTGTCCGGCGGCGCGCATCGCCGCCGCGTCCACGCTGAGGACGACCGGCCGGCCGCGCCGTGCGCCGACGCGGGTCGCGGTCTCCCGGTCGGGGGACAGGTGTACGTGGTGGCGGGCCATCGGGCGCAGTCCCTCGGCGCGGATGGAGTCCAGGGCCGCGGCGACGGTGCCGTGGTAGAGGTACGCGGGCGGTTCGGCCTCCGGCAGGTCCAGGTCCACGGGGACGGTGTGGCCCTGGCTGGCGCGGATCCGGCTGCCGTCGACGGCGAACCGCTGCTTGTCGTTGGCGGCGACCACGTGGTCGAGCTCGGCCCGGCTGATGGGGAAGCCGTGGCCGGCCGCCGCGTTCAGAAGATCGTCGATCTCCACCCAGCCCTGCGGGTCGAGCACCAGTCCGATGCGTTCCGGCTGATGGCGGAGGTGTTTCGAGACGTATTTGGACACCTTGACGGTGCGTCTGTCATCCATTCGCCCAGCGTGCAGGGTCGGCGGGGTCCGGCGCAGCGATTTTTCGCCGTTCCTCCGAACCTGGACTCCCTCTATCGCGTTTCCAAGATACGGAATACATTTTCCGCTGAACTGCCACTCAAGGGGAAGAAAAGTATGACAAATAGTGCGTCTCTGTCGCGGCGCGCGGCCGCCGAACTCATAGGCACCGCCGCCCTCCTCGTGGTCGTCATCGGATCCGGAATCCAGGCCGCCGCGCTCACCGCGGACACGGCCGTTGCCCTCGTCGCCAACTCGCTCGCCTCCGCCATCGGCCTCGGGCTGATCATCACGCTCTTCGGGCCGCTCTCGGGCGCCCACCTCAACCCGGTGGTCACCCTCACCTCCTGGTGGGGCCGGCGAACCGGCGGCGAGGGACTCGACGGGCGCGAGGCCCTGATCTACGCCGCGGCCCAGACCGCCGGGGCGATCGGCGGCGCCGTCCTCGCGGAGACGATGTTCGGCCGAGTCCCGGGCACCTTCTCCACCCAGATCCGCGACGGCGGACACCTGCTCATCGGCGAGGTCGTGGCCACCGCCGGACTGGTCCTCGTGATCCAGGGCCTCGGCCGCATCGGCCGTCCCAAGCTGATCCCGGCCGCGGTCGCCGCTTACATCGCCGCCGCGATCTGGTTCACCTCCTCCGGCTCCTTCGCGAACCCGGCCGGCACCATCGGCCGCAGCTTCAGCGATTCCTTCACCGGCATCGCCCCGCAGTCGCTGCCGGGGTTCGTCGCCGCCCAGCTGGTCGGCGGGATCCTCGGCCTGGTCCTCGCCGCCCTGCTCTACGGAAACACCCGCGCGGCCGCTGCCGGCGCCGTCGGCCCGGTGGCCGAAAGCAGCACCGCCGAACCGGTCTACCAGACCGTCAGCTGACCCGTGGGCACGGTTCCCCACAGGGAGGCCGGAGTTGTCCACAGCCCTTTGCGCCGGTTTCGGCGGCAAAAGCGTGATCCGGCCTGTGGACTACTGATCGAGCACTACCGGCCGCCGCGACTCGCCAGATCGTTCATCGTCCGGGCCTGGAGCTCCCGCTCCGTGGCGGCCCGGACGAACTCCGCCACATGGTCGGCGCCCACCAACTCCTGCACGGCCCGCACCGTTTCGGCGGGCAGCGCCACCGGGGCCGGGCCGGACGGCTGCGGAGTTCCGACGGCCCCCAGATGCCGCTGCAGGTGCCGGGTCGCGAAGAGCCGCATCGCCCGTGCCAGCTCGGCGTCCACCGTCTGCTGCGCCAGCGGCCGCAGCCTTCGTACCATCGTCGCCGCCTCGGCCGCATCGGAGTCGGTCGGGGGAACGGCCCCCAGGTAGCGGGCGAAGACGTGCTCCGTGGTGAACTCCAGGAAACGCGAAGCGATGTACTCCACCTGGCCGCGCAACTCCCGCAGATGACCGGTGATCGCGGGCAGCGGAACGCCGGCGGCATACAGCTCGGCGGCCACCGCCAGCTCCTGCGGGGACGGGACGAGGAACTGGTCCGGTCGGCCCGGGATCCGCTCCAGCACACCCAGCTCGCAGGCCTCGCCGACCGCGTCGTCGTCCGGCTTGCCGCCGAACCGGTCGTTCAGCTCGTCCCGGCTGATCCGGGCCGCTTCCTCGTCCGTCCACGGCCCGTGCACCTCGGCGACCAGCCCCAGGACACCGCCGAGCCCGCGGCCCGCGTCCCAGGCCTCCAGCAGTTCCTTGATGGAGGCCAGGGTGTAGCCGCGGTCCAGCAGGTCGGCGATCTGGCGCAGCCGCGCCAGATGCGTGTCCCGGTAGACATTGGAACGGCCCCGCCGCTCCGGCTTCGGCAGCAGACCGCGGTCCTGGTACGCCCGGATCGTGCGGACCGTCGCACCGCTGTGGTGCGCCAGATCCTCGATCCGGTACTCGGCTACTGCCTGATCGGACAATCCCGGCTCCCTACGACATGGCGGCTCGGCCGACCGCGCCCGCCGCTGACCGGGCGGCAGGCGAAGCCGCAAGGTACTCGACCGCCCTGCGCAGCGAGCCCTCCTGCGAGGGATGGTACGACCGACGCAGGTAGCGGGGTATGGCCGTGCCGAGCTCTCTCCAAGTGGGCAGCAGACCCTTGGCCACGGCCCGGTTGTGCTCGCGCAGCGAATAGCGCAGCCGCCCGCGCAGTTCCGGGTCGTTGCGCAGGAGGTACGAGGCCCCCAGGATCCACAGCCAGCCCAGTACCGGAGCCACCACGACCATGCCCGCTACGCGGCGCGCGTAGCGGGGCAGGCCCGCGCCCCCGCAGTGCTGGTACATGTCGAAGGCGACCGAGCGGTGCTCCACCTCCTCCGCTCCGTGCCAGCGCAGCAGATCGAGCATGACCTCGTCCGCACCGGCCCGGTCCAGCCCCTCGGCGCAGAGCACCCAGTCTCCGAGGACCGCGGTGAACTGCTCGATCGCGGCGACCAGCGACAGCCGGAAGCGCAGCCACTCCTGGGCCGTCACCGGAGCCCCGAACGGCGGGCTCTCCCCCAGCAGCTTCTCGAACAGGAAGTCCACGTGCTTCGTGTACGCCTCGGTGGGAAGCCGCTGTTCGGCGAGGTGGTCCAGGACGTAGGAGTGCTGCACGCTGTGCGTGGCCTCCTGGCCCATGAACCCCTTCACCTGGCTCCGCAGCCCGGGGTCGGTGACCAGCGGCAGGCCCTCCTTGAGGACCTTCACGAACCACCGCTCACCGGCGGGCAGCAGCAGGTGCAGCACATTGATGACGTGGGTGGCGGTGGGCTCGTCCGGTATCCAGTGCAGCGGGGTGGTCTTCCAGGTGAAGGCCACCCGACGCGGGGCGATCGCGTACGGGGCCGCCCCGCTCACAGTTTGGGGTCCAGTTTCGCGAACCGCCGCAGGGTGCCCGGCGCGAACCGGGACATCCACAGGGCGCCCTTGGACTCGGGGGTCACCGGGACCACGGCCTGGTTCCTCACGACCGCGAGCAGGATCGCGTCGGCGACCTTCTCCGGCGGGAAGTTGCGCAGCCCGTAGAGCCGGGAGGACTTCTGCTGGCGCCGCTTCTCCTCGGCCTCGCCCACCCCGGCGAACCGGGAGGTGGCCGTGATGTTGGTGTTGACGATGCCCGGGCAGATCGCCGAGACCCCGATCGACTTCGACGCCAGCTCGGCCCGCAGGCACTCGCTGAGCATCAGCACCGCGGCCTTGGACGTGCTGTACGCCGGCAGCGTCTTGGACGGCAGATAGGCGGCGGCGGAGGCCGTGTTGACGATGTGCCCGCCCTGCCCGCGCTCGGCCATCTGCTTGCCGAAGAGCCGGCAGCCGTGGATGACGCCCCACAGATTGACGTCGAGGACCTTCTTCCAGTCCTCGGCGCTCGTCTCCATGAAGGGACCCGACAGACCGATGCCGGCGTTGTTGACCAGGACGTCCACGATCCCGTATTCGGCGGCGACCTTCGCGGCGAGCTTCTCCATCGCCTGCTCGTCGCTGACGTCGACGCACTCGCCCCAGGCCTGCGGCGAGCCGACCAGGCGGGCCATGTCGGCGGTGCGCGCAGCGCCGTCGGCATCCCGGTCCACGCACACCACCCGGGCTCCGGCCTCGGCGAACGCGAAGGCAGTGGCCCTGCCGATGCCGCTGGCGGCTCCGGTGACCAGGACCAGCTGACCGCCGAAGCGGTCGGCGTACTTGCCCGGCGCCTTCTGCTCGGGCGCCCGCGTGGCGGGCTCCTCCCGGGCCGTGACGAATTCGGTGATCCACGAGGCCAGCTGGTCGGGCCGGGTCCGGGGCACCCAGTGCTTGGTCGGCAGGGTGCGCCGGACCAGGTCGGGAGCCCACAGCTCCAGCTCGTCGTAGAGCCGCTCGGAGAGGAAGGCGTCCCCGGTGGGGGTGATCAGCTGGACCGGTACGTGGGCGTACGCGTCGGCGCGCGGACGGCGCAGCCGGGGCCGGACGTTGTCCCGGTAGAGCCAGGCTCCGTGCGCGGCGTCGGAAGGCAGCGAGGCCGTGGGGTAGTCCCCGGCCGGGACCTTCTCCACCCGCTGGAGGATCTTCGGCCACTGCTTGCCGAGCGGACCGCGCCAGGCGAGCTCCGGCAGCACGGGCGTGTGGAGCATGTACACGTACCAGGACTTGGCGCCCTGGTTCAGCAGCTGGGCGGCCCGGCGCGGGGTGGGCCGCGCCATCCTCTTCTTGATCCAGTGCCCGAAGTGGTCGAGGGAGGGCCCCGACATCGAGGTGAAGGAGGCGATCCGGCCCTCGGTACGTGCGACCGTCGCGAACTCCCAGCCCTGCACGGATCCCCAGTCGTGGCCGACCAGGTGGACCGGGCGGTCCGGGCTGACCGCGTCCGCGACCGCGAGGAAGTCGTCGGTCAGCTTCTCCAGGGTGAAGCCGCCGCGCAGCGGCTGCGGGGCCGTGGAGCGCCCGTGGCCCCGGACGTCGTAGAGCACCACGTGGAAGTGGGAGGCCAGCCGCTCGGCGACCTGCGACCAGACCTCCTTGCTGTCCGGGTACCCGTGCACCAGGATCACGGTCGGCCGGTCCGTGTCACCGAGCTCGACGACGCACAGCTCGACCCCGCCGGTGCTCACCCAGCGCTCGCGCCCGCTCGCCGCACCCGCGCCCGTCATTGTGCTCATGCCGCCTTCTCCTCAGCCCAGCGCCGCACGTGCGGCAGATCGTCGTCCAGCCAGTACGCGCTCTCCTCGGGGTCCCGGGAGTCGGTGACGACCAGGATCTCCTCGAACTTCGCGCCGGTGCCCCGGAAACCCAGGTGCGGCTCCACCGCCCACAGGCCGGGCTGCGGCGGATGGTCGGAGAAGCGGTAGGGGCTCCACAGCGGGGACCAGCCTTCGCGGTGGCCGCGCAGGGCGTCCGAGGCAAGCCCCTTCAGGGCCTGGGTGCCGAACCCGAACGCGGTCGGCGACCAGCTCCGCCCCTTGACCCGGTCTATCTTGTGGGCGATGACGCCGAAGGGGTAGGCGCGGTGCCGGTTCGTGTACCCCTGGCTGATCATCAGCCGTTCCACTGCCTCGTAGATGTCGCGCAGGGAGCGGCGCTCTCGCACCTGCTCCAGGATCAGCACGCGGTGCGCCTGCAGATCGGACATGAGCCGGTCCTGCACCGGATTGAGGCCGAGACTGCCCGAATACCCGATGTCGGCGGTGTGGCCCTTGTAGACCGGGGCCATGTCGAGGATGAACGGCATGCCCGGCTCCAGGGCCCGGTTCGTCGGGAAGAACTGCAGGGGGATCTTGAAGTTCGTGAAGGCGGTGCGGTCGCCGAACCACGCGAACGGCATGTGGAACCAGTCCCGCACCCCGCGCTCGCGCAGCCAGTCGCGCTGCATGCGGGCCGCCTCGCGCTCGGTCACGCCGGGGCGTAGCTGCGCCGCGACGGCCTCCGCGCACTCGTAGGAGAGGCGCTGCACTTCCCTGAACCCGCGCAGTTCGGCGGAGAGCCCGGTCGTGTGCCGCTTGGTGCGTTGCTTGGTGTCCCCAGCCATGCCAGCCGTCCGTCCATATAGCCGTACGCGCCCGTAACTTGACACTGATGAATGTGACAATGACCGGAGATCACGTCAAGGCCCGTGCACGGACCTGTGGACAAACTTGTCCGGGACGCATCAGCCAGGAGTCAGCCTCACGTCAGGGGCCGTAGTCCTGAAGGCGGAGAAAGGATCAAGCTCCAGGTCTGACGATCCGGGCGCGGCACGCCACTAACGTCGTCCACGTGACAGTCATCGCGACCGAAAGCCTGAGCAAGCGGTACCCCCGAGTGACCGCCCTCGACCGGCTCTCCCTGGACATCGGCCCCGGAGTGACCGGGCTCGTGGGCGCCAACGGAGCCGGCAAGTCCACGCTGATCAAGATTCTGCTGGGACTCTCCCCCGCCACCGAGGGCACCGCCGCGGTGCTCGGACTCGACGTCGCCACCCACGGCAGCGCGATCCGCGAACGCGTCGGCTACATGCCCGAACACGACTGCCTGCCCCCCGACGTCTCGGCCACCGAGTTCGTCGTGCACATGGCGCGCATGTCCGGGCTCCCGCCGACCGCGGCGCGCGAGCGCACCGCGGACACCCTGCGCCACGTGGGGCTGTACGAGGAGCGCTACCGCCCCATCGGCGGCTACTCCACCGGCATGAAGCAGCGCGTCAAGCTCGCCCAGGCGCTGGTCCACGACCCCCAGCTGGTCCTCCTCGACGAGCCCACCAACGGTCTCGACCCGGTCGGCCGCGACGAGATGCTGGGCCTGATCCGCCGCGTCTACACCGACTTCGGCATCTCGGTCCTGGTCACCTCCCACCTGCTCGGAGAGTTGGAGCGGACCTGCGACCACGTCGTGGTCGTCGACGGCGGCAAGCTGCTGCGCTCCAGCTCCACCAGCGACTTCACGCAGACCACGACGACCCTCGCGGTCGAGGTCACCGACTCCGACGCCCACCCGGACGGCACCGCCGCCCTGCGCAAGGCGCTCACCGAGGCGGGCGTCACGCTGCACGCGGGAGAGGAGCAGGGCCTGCCCGGCGCCGGCCACATCCTCCTGGTCGAGGCCACCGGCGAGGCCACGTACGACACCGTCCGCGACACCGTGGCCGACCTCGGCATCGGCCTGGTCCGCATGGAGCAGCGACGCCACCACATCGCGGAGGTCTTCCGCGACAGCGACAACGCGGCCGCCGCGGCCGCAGCCCAGTACGCCACCCAGCAGAAGGGAGCCGGTTCCGATGGCGCCTGACACCTCGACCCAGATCCACAACATCGGCTACCGGTCCTACGACGGCTCCCGGCTCGGCCGCGCCTACGCCCGCAAGTCGCTGTTCTCGCAGTCCCTGCGCGGCGCCTACGGACTGGGCCGCTCGGCCAAGTCCAAGGTGCTCCCGATGCTGCTCTTCGCGGTGATGTGCGTGCCCGCGCTGATCCTCGTAGCGGTCGCGATCGCCGTGCCCGGCTCCACCGAACTGCCGATCAAGTACACGACGTACGCCCTGACCACGCAGGTGATCATCGGCCTCTACCTCGCCTCGCAGGCGCCCCAGTCGGTCTCCCGCGACCTGCGCTTCAAGACGGTGCCGCTGTACTTCTCGCGGCCGATCGAGCGCGTCGACTACGTGGTCGCCAAGTTCGCGGCGATGGCCTCGGCGCTGTTCATCCTCACCGCCAGCCCGCTGGTGATCATGTACATCGGCTCGTTGCTGGCGAAGTTCGACTTCGGCGACCAGACCAAGGGATTCGGGCAGGCACTCGTGTCGGTACTCCTGCTGTCGCTCCTCTTCTCCGGCCTCGGCCTGGTCATGGCCGCGCTCACCCCGCGCCGAGGCTTCGGCGTCGCCGCCATCATCGCCGTGCTCCTGATCCCCTTCGGCGCGGTCACGGCCGTCCAGGGCATCGCCAACAGCACCGGCTCGCCCGACGTCGTCCAGTGGCTGGGGCTGTTCTCCCCGATCACGCTCATCGACGGGCTCCAGGCCTCGTTCCTCGGCGCCACCTCCGCCTTCCCCGGCCAGGAGCCCCCCTCCACCGCCGTCGGCGTCCTCTACCTGCTCGTCATCCTCGGCCTCATCGCCGGCTCCTACGCCGCCCTGATGGCCCGCTACCGGAAGGCCGGGCTGTGACCATCATCGACATCGACCACACTTCCCGCTGGTTCGGGAACGTCGTCGCCGTCAACGACGTGACCATGCGCATCGGTCCCGGAGTCACCGGCCTGCTGGGCCCCAACGGCGCGGGCAAGTCCACCCTCATCAACATGATGGGCGGCTTCCTCGCCCCATCCACGGGCACCGTCACCCTCGACGGCACGGCGATCTGGCGCAACGAGCAGGTCTACAAGCAGATCGGCGTCGTGCCCGAGCGCGAGGCCATGTACGACTTCCTCACCGGACGCGAGTTCGTCGTGGCCAACGCCGAACTGCACGGGCTCGACGATGCGGCCGCCCAGCGCGCCCTGGCCACGGTCGAGATGGAGTACGCGCAGGACCGCAAGATCTCCACGTACTCCAAGGGCATGCGCCAGCGCGTGAAGATGGCCTCCGCCCTGGTCCACGACCCGTCGGTGCTCCTGCTCGACGAGCCGTTCAACGGCATGGACCCGCGCCAGCGCATGCAGCTCATGGACCTGCTGCGGCGTATGGGCGACGACGGCCGCACCGTGCTGTTCTCCTCGCACATCCTGGAGGAGGTCGAACAGCTCGCCTCCCACATCGAGGTGGTCGTCGCCGGCCGGCACGCCGCCTCCGGCGACTTCCGCAAGATCCGCCGCCTGATGACGGACCGCCCGCACCGCTACCTCGTCCGCTCCTCCGACGACCGGGTCCTCGCAGCGGCCCTGATCGCCGACCCGTCCACCGCCGGGATCGAGGTCGACCTGAAGGAAGGCGCCCTGCGCATCCAGGCCGTCGACTTCGGGCGCTTCACCGAGCTGCTGCCGCGGGTCGCCCGCGAGCACGGCATCCGGCTGCTGACGGTCTCGCCCTCCGACGAGTCCCTCGAGTCGGTCTTCTCCTACCTCGTCACGGCCTGAAGGAGCTGGCACCCATGTACAACCCCACCGTCGCCCGGCTCACCTACCGGGCCCTGCTCGGCCGGCGCCGCGCGCTGATCCTCTTCGCGCTGCCCGCCCTGCTGATCGTCATCTCCATCGTCGTCCGCGCCTTCACCGGCATGGACGACCGGGTCGCCGCCGATCTCCTCGGCGGCTTCGCCCTGGCCACGATGGTCCCCCTGATCGGCGTCATCGCCGGCACCGGCGCCATCGGCCCGGAGATCGACGACGGCTCGATCGTCTACCTGCTCTCCAAGCCGGTGAAGCGCCCGACGATCATCATGACGAAGCTGATCGTCGCGATCGCCGTCACCATGGTCTTCTCCGCGATCCCCACCCTGATCGCCGGCTACATCCTCAACGGCAACGGCCAGCAGATCGCCGTCGCCTACACCGTCGCCGCCCTCATCGCCTCGATCGCCTACAGCGCGCTGTTCCTGCTGCTGGGCACCGTCAGCCGCCACGCGGTCGTCTTCGGCCTGGTCTACGCGCTGATCTGGGAGTCGCTGTTCGGCAGCCTCGTCGACGGGGCCAAGACCCTCAGCGTCCAGCAGTGGGCGCTGGCCCTCGCGCAGAAGGTCGCCGGCGAGGGGTACGTGGACGCCACCGTCGGGCTGCCCACCGCGGTGGTCCTGCTCGTCGCCGTCACCGTGGGCGCCACCTTCTACGCCGGGCAGAAGCTCCGCCGCCTCACCCTGGCGGGCGAGGAGTAGAACCCACGGCAGACTCCGCGCCACGGCGTCCCTCTGGGATGTTTCACGTGAAACAGTGCCCCGCCCGGCCCACCGGCCAGGCGGGGCACAGCTTCGCGCGGGATCATCGGGGCATGATCGAGCACCACGAGCCCGAGCCGTCCAGGCCAGTACGGTCCTGGATACGGTCCGCGCCCGGCACTCACATCTGGCTGCTGATCATCGCCGTCACCAGCATCGTGGTCGTGATCGTGCCCGACCACCTCGAACACGTCCTGCTCCACCGCAACAGCAGCAATATCCACGAGCTCGCGCGGCACCCCATGCGCGCACTGCTCAGCAGCGCCTTCTGGATCGAGGATCCGGCCTCGCTCCCCCTGTACGCGGTGCTCTTCGAGGTCTTCCACGCCAACGTCGAACGCTGGCTCGGCACCCTGCGCTGGCTGGTGATCGTGGCGACCGGCCACATCACGGCCACCCTGGTGAGCCAGAGGGTGGTCCTGATGGCCATCCAGGACAACCGAGCCCCGCGCAGCATGGTCCACGTCGTGGACATCGGCGTGAGCTACGGTCTGGCGGCCGCCGTCGGGGTGCTCACCTACCGCCTCCCCGGCCTCTGGCGCTTCCTCTACCTCGCCGGTTCCCTGGCCTTCTTCGGGCTCCCGCTCATCACCGACGGCACTTTCACCGACCTCGGCCACGTCATCGCGCTCGCCGTCGGTCTGCTCGCCTGGCCGCTGACCCGGCATCCCCACCCCAGGCTCCCGAAGCCGCCGAAGCCACGGCCGTCACACGGAAATTCACTGGTACGAGGCGTGCGGCGGGGGGCAGAGTGAGCCGTGCGGGGAACAACAAGAAGGTCCGGAACAGCCACTTCGAGCGCGCTTCGCGGCGCGGGCCGTTCCGGACCTTCCCTGTACGGTGCGTCCGGCTACGCGGCGCCCAGCAGACGCTCCAGGACCACGGCGATGCCGTCCTCCTCGTTGGAGGTGGTCACCTCGTCGGCCACCGACTTGAGCTCCGCGTGGGCGTTGGCCATGGCCACCCCGTGAGCGGCCCAGCCGAACATCGGGATGTCGTTGGGCATGTCGCCGAAGGCGATCGTCTCGGCCGCCTTCACTCCCAGCCGGCGTGCGGCCAGCGAGAGACCGGTGGCCTTGCTCAGCCCCAGCGGCAGGATCTCCACGATGCCCGGACCGGCCATGACGACGCCGACCAGACTGCCCACGGTCTGCTGGGCCGCCTGGACGAGGGCGTCCTCGTCCAGCTCGGGGTGCTGGATGTACAGCTTGTTCAGCGGAGCCGCCCACACCTCGGAGGTGTCCTCCAGGTAGAGCGCGGGAAGCCCCTCCTGGACCTGGTAGCCGGGGCCGAAGAGCACCTCGCCCTCGACTCCGTCCCGGCTGGCGGCCAGCGCCAGCGGGCCCACCTCGGCCTCGAGCTTCTCCAGCGCCAGCGCGGCCAGTTTCCGGTCCAGGGTCACCGAGGTCAGCAGCCGGTGCGCGCCCGCGTCGTAGACCTGTGCGCCCTGGCCGCAGACCGCGATGCCCTTGTAGCCGAGGTCGTCGAGGACGTGCCGGGTCCACGGCACGGCGCGGCCGGTGACGATGATGTGCGCGGCGCCCGCCGCGGTGGCCGCGACGAGCGCCTCACGGGTGCGTTCCGAGACGGTGTCGTCGCCGCGCAGCAGCGTCCCGTCGAGGTCGGTCGCGACGAGCTTGTACGGGAACGGGGCCGTGCTCACTTGGTGATCGGCTCCAGGATTTCGCGACCGCCCAGGTAGGGACGGAGCACCGGGGGGACCCGGACCGTACCGTCGGCCTGCTGGTGGTTCTCCAGGATCGCGACGATCGTGCGCGGCACGGCGCACAGCGTTCCGTTCAGGGTGGACAGGGGTGCGGTCTTCTTGCCGTCGCGGTAGCGGATCGACAGGCGGCGGGCCTGGAATCCGTCACAGTTCGAGGCGGAGGTCAGCTCGCGGTACTTGCCCTGGGTGGGGATCCACGCCTCGCAGTCGAACTTGCGGGAGGCGGAGGAGCCCAGGTCGCCGGTGGCGACGTCGATCACCTGGAACGGCAGTTCCAGGCTGGTCAGCCACTGCTTCTCCCAGTCCAGGAGCCGCTGGTGCTCGGCCTCGGCCTCCTCCGGTGCGACGTAGGAGAACATCTCGACCTTGTCGAACTGGTGGACGCGGAAGATGCCGCGGGTGTCCTTGCCGTACGTGCCGGCCTCGCGGCGGAAGCACGGGGAGAAGCCGGCGTAGCGCAGCGGCAGCTTGTCCGCGTCGATGATCTCGTCCATGTGGTACGCGGCGAGCGGGACCTCGGAGGTGCCGACCAGGTAGTAGTCGTCCTTCTCCAGGTGGTACACGTTCTCCGCGGCCTGGCCGAGGAAGCCGGTGCCCTCCATGGCGCGCGGGCGGACCAGCGCGGGGGTGAGCATCGGGATGAAGCCGGCCTCGGTGGCCTGTGCGATGGCCGCGTTGACGAGCGCGAGCTCGAGCAGGGCGCCGACACCGGTGAGGTAGTAGAAGCGCGAGCCGGACACCTTGGCGCCGCGCTCGACGTCGATGGCGCCCAGGGACTCGCCCAGCTCCAGGTGGTCCTTGGGCTCGAAGCCCTCGGCGCCGAAGTCGCGGATGGTGCCGTGCGTCTCGAGGACGACGAAGTCCTCCTCGCCGCCGACGGGCACATCGGTGTGGACGATGTTGCCGAGCCGCAGGAGCAGCTGCCTGGCGGCTTCGTCCGCCTCGTTCTGCTCGGCCTCGGCGGCCTTGACGTCCTGCTTGAGCTGATCGGCCTTCTTCAGCAGCTCCGCCCGCTCCTCCGGAGAGGCCTTGGGGATGAGCTTGCCGAGAGACTTCTGCTCGTTGCGGAGTTCGTCGAATCGCATGCCGGAGGACCTGCGGCGCTCGTCGGCGGAGAGCAGTGCGTCGACGAGCGCGACGTCCTCTCCACGGGCGCGCTGCGAGGCGCGGACACGGTCAGGGTCTTCACGGAGCAGCCGGAGGTCAATCACCCCTCCAGGCTACCGGGCCGGGCTTCCCGGGAGCGCACCGATATCACGCTGCGTGTCACTTTGTCCCAATTGCCGCGAATGGAAAACTGCCGGGGGGCGGCTGGAACCGACCCTTCCGCAAGGGTCGATAAAAGAGGTCCCATTCCCCGAAAAGGGGCACACCCCCAGCGAACGGGCGGCCTCTGAGCAGGGCTGGAGGGTCTTCCTTGTCCACAGGAATTCCCGGCGGCACCGGCTTATCCACAGGCTGTGCGCCGCATCTGTGGACACAGGAATAGATCAATCCCGACTATGGAGCGAGCGGGCTCAATCAGGGTTCAAACCACCCTCACACACTCATTCGGGTGGGAATGGCTCGCCCCAAAGGGTTGATCGGTGATGCGGGGGTGACGCCGTTCACCTCCCGCTCGCCAGCGCGAAACCTGCGCCACCCGACCGATTTATCGACCTTGTCGTGTTGCTGTGTCGACTTGTCCCCAGGTCTGCATCTGCGCCTGTGGATAACTCTGTGGACAGTGGACGGAGCGTTACGGACGCCCGTCGAGGCAGCGCGTCAGCCAGTCCGAGGCCGCCGTGAAGTCGCCGTCCGAGGTCCCGGGCCGTGCGGCCTGGACGTCACCCTGAGCGACACCGGCGCGCGGGTACGAGCCGAGGAACCGGACCTGGGGGCAGGTGCGCTTGAGGCCCATGAGCGCCTCGCCCACCCGGCGGTCGGAGATGTGCCCCTCGGCGTCCACGGCGAAGCAGTAGTTGCCGATCCCCTCGCCCGTCGGCCGGGACTGGATCAGCATCAGGTTCACCCCGCGGACGGCGAACTCCTGGAGCAGCTCCAGCAGCGCGCCGGGACGGTCGTCGCCGAGCCACAGCACGACCGAGGTCTTGTCGGCGCCGGTGGGTGCGGCCGGCCGGGCGGGCCGGCCCACGAGCACGAAGCGGGTCTCCGCGTTCTGCGCGTCGTGGATCTCGGTGACCAGCGGGACCAGCCCGTACGTGGCAGCCGCGAACTCCCCCGCGAACGCGGCGTCGAAGCGGCCCTCCTGGACCAGCCGGGCCCCGTCGGCGTTGGAGGCGGCCGACTCCCACAGCGCGTCGGGCAGGTTCGCCCGCAGCCAGTTGCGGACCTGCGGCTGCGCGACCGGGTGTCCGGTGACGGTCTTGACGTCCGACAGCGCGGTCCCCGGTCGCACCAGCAGCGCGAAGGCGATCGGGAGCAGTACCTCGCGGTAGATCATCAGCGGTACGCCGGACGCCAGCTCGTCGAGGGTCGAGGTGACCCCGCCCTCCACCGAGTTCTCGATCGGGACCAGGGCGGCCGCGGCCTCGCCGTTGCGCACGGCATCCAGGGCGGCCGGGACCGAGACCATCGGGACGAGCTCCCGGGTGGCGGCTTCGGGCAGTGTGCGGAGGGCGGCTTCGGTGAACGTGCCCTCGGGACCGAGATAGGTGAAGCGGGTGGCCGACATGCGATCAGCCTAATGCCGGGGCCCTGGGGCCACCTGAGCTGTTCATCCCTCGAGCAGCCGCTGCCCCACGTACTCCCCGGCCTGCGCCCCGGGGGGTACCGCGTACAGGCCGCTGGACTCGTGCCGGATGAACTCCGACAGGGCGTCGCCACGGTCGAGCTTGCGCTGGACGGGGACGAAACCGCGCGCCGGATCGGCCTGCCAGCAGATGAAGAGGAGCCCCGCGTCGGGGGTTCCGTCAGCCGCGATCCCGTCGTGGAAGGAGAAGGGGCGCCGGAGCATGGCGGCCCCGCCGTTCTGCGCGGGCGCGGAGATCCGGGCGTGGGCGTTGGCGGGGATGACCGGCTTGCCGTCCGCGCCGATCTTGTCGAGGGCCATGGCGGTGGTCTCGTCGCCACCGGTCAGCGGGGCGCCCGTGGCCTTCGTACGGCCGATGACCTGCTCCTGCTGGGCCAGTGACTGCTGGTCCCAGTGGTCGAGCAGCATGCGGATGCGGCGGACGACGGCGTACGAGCCCCCGGCCATCCAGGCGTGCTCCGGGGGCACCGTGCCCGGGACGAAGATCCGCTTGTCGAAGTCGGCCTCGGCGGGCTTGGGATTGTTGGTGCCGTCGACCTGACCCATGAGGTTGCGGGCGGTGACGGCCCCGGCGGTGGCACCGGGAGACCTGTTGAAGCCGTTCATCTGCCAGCGGAGCTTCGCCGCCTCCCCGGCGTCCTTCTGCAGGGCGCGCAACGCGTGGAAGGCGACCAGCGCGTCGTCGGCGCCGATCTGGACCCAGAGATCGCCGTTGCTGCGCTGGGGGTCCAGCCGGTCGGAGGAGAAGTCCGGCAGCGGGTCGAGGGCGGCGGGACGGCGGGTGGTGAGCCCGGTGCGCTCGAAGAAGGAGTGGCCGAAGCCGAAGGTGACGGTGAGGGACGACGGCCCGGCGTCGAGGGCGATCCCGCTGTCGGCGACCGGCGCGGTCTCGCCGGCCGTCAGCCGCCGGGCCGTATCGGACCAGCGGCGCATCAGGGCGGCGGCCTCGGTACGGCCCGCGCCGGGTGCCAGGTCGAAGGCGAGGACGTGGCCCTTGGCCTGGAGGGGCGTGGTGATCCCGCCCTGGTGGTCCCCGTGGAAGGCGACCCGCGTGGCGCCGAGGGCGGCCGGGGCACCGGCGGAACCGGCCGCCCCGGAACCGGACACCGCGGAGTGCACCAGGGCGCCGCCCGTGGCGCCGAGGGCGAGCCCGGTGGCGCCCGCGGCGCCGACGGTGCCGAGGAGCCGGCGCCGGGAGATCTCGATGCCGGGGTGGCCCGTGGTGCCCCCGGCGGTGTCGGTGGTCTCGTGGTTCTGGGTCACGCTGGTCAGCCGATCTTCACGTTCTTCTGGACGGTCGTCTGGTCGATGTCGGAGGTGCGGACGGTCACGTCGATCCGCCAGTCGCCGGGCAGCGGGAGCTGGACGCCCGACGCGCTCCAGTGGCCGCGGGCGGCTTGCTCGGGGACGACCGGCAGCGGGCCGATCTCCTTGGCCTCCAGGGTGAACGAGACCTTGATCTCGGGGAGCTCGAGGGGATTCCCCTCGGGACTCTCGGCCCACACGTGGAGCGAGTTCGCGCCGACGCGGCCCGGGTCCAGCTGGAGCCGGATCAAGCCCTTGCCGTTCTGGCCGCCGGTGTCGAAGGGCAGCGTGATCTTGACCGCGCGATCGGGAACGGCGGCGGCGTTGGAGCCGCGACCGGTCTCCAGCTCCGCGGCGCGTCCGGGCTCGGTGCTGGTGAGGACGGTGGTGACGGCCAGCAGGACCACGGCGACACCCGCCTCGGCGAGTACGGACCGGCGCAGGCCCGCGCGGTCCGGGTCCGCGTCGCGCGCCTGCTTCTCCCGCGCGTTGCGCCGGGCGGCACTCTGGCGGGCGAGCTGCGCCGCGCGCCGGGGGTCGGCGGCCTCGGCTCCGCTCCCGGCGACGGCCGTGGTGGTGGCACTGGCGGCGGACACGTCCGATGTTTCACGTGAAACATCGGAGTCCTCCTCGCCTTCGGCGGCCTTCGCGTCCGGACCCGCTCCGAGGCGGGAGGTCCACTTCCGGGAGACGTAGGCGATGGCGACGACGATCCCGACGAGGCCGATCTTGACGAGCAACAGCCGCCCGTAGTCGGTCCCGGTCAGGGCGGACCAGCTGCCGACCTGACGCCAGGACTGGTAGGTGCCGGTGGCCGCCAGTACCAGAACGCTGGTGAAGGCGACGGTGGAGAAGCGCCGGATGGCCCCGCGCTCGATCCCGGGGACCTTGTGGAGCGCGACGAGCAGTGCGGTGAGTCCGCCGAGCCAGGTGGCGACGGCCAGCAGGTGCAGGATGTCGGCGGGCATGGCGATGGCCGGCTGGATGCCGGTGGAGGCGTGCTCCGACAGCGCCCAGGTGGCGGCGATGCCGGCGGCCACGACGGTCCCGCCGATGCCGAGCCCGAAGACGAGGTCGCTCTCCTCCTTGGCGTCCGCAGAGTCAGAGGCGTCAGAGGCGTCAGAGGAGCCCGAGGTATCAGACGAGCCCGAAGCGGCCGAGGCCTCCGAGGCCTCCGCGCTCCGGTGGCGCCGGGCGTAGGACCCGAACAGGACGGTGATGAACAGCGCGGCCGCGCCGAGCAGGAGCAGCCGCGAGACGAGCGAGGCGCCGGACTTGGTCTCCAGGACGCTCTTCAGCCCGGCGAGGTCGAAGGCGTCGGCGAAGTTCCCGGACCCGGTGTACGGGTTGCGGAGCATCAGCATCGCGAGGGTGGCCACGGTGAGCGCGACCCAGGCCCGTACGACCAGCCTCTGCATCGACCGCTCGGCCGCGCCCCGGCGCCAGCACAGCAGGATGAACGCCGCGGCGCCGACGAGCACCGCGAACCCGGCGTAGGCCACGTAGCGCGCGATGCCGTAGGCGATGGCGACGGGCCCGTCGCCCGCGGCCCGCGAGGGCAGCGTGACGGCGGTCTCCGAGGGAGATCCGACGGAGAAGGTGAAGGCGCCGGAAACCGGGTGGCTGTCGGCGGATATGGCCTGCCAGGCGACCGTGTACGTGCCGTCGGGCAGCCCCGGACGCAGGGCGGTGCCGTAGCGGATGGTGTTCCCGCTGCAGAGGTTGCGCAGTTCACCGGTGTCGACGCGGGTGCCCCGGGGGTCCAGGACGCGGATGGAGTCGCCGTTCATGGCGACCCCCTCCGAGAAGGAGAGCGAGACCTGGGCGGGTGCCGTGGCGACCACCTCCCCGTCCGCGGGGTCACTCGCGGTGAGCGCGGCGTGCGCCGCGGCCGGGGTGGCCGTGGCGAAGAAGGCCGCCAGCAGGGCCGCGAGGACCAGCGAGAGCCGCGGCAGAAGTGCCGTGGCGCGGACGCGGGCCGTGGATGGGGTCGGGGCGGTGGCCGTCATGGCGTGTCAGTCCCTCGGTCCGTCAGTGGGCGGTGGAGTTGTCGGCCTTGTACGTCCGCTCCTTGACGTCCAGCTCGACCTTGATCGGGGAGGACTTCTCGAAGCGCAGCTCGACGGTGACCTTCTCGCCGACCTTGGGGGTGTTCTTGAGCCCCATGAACATGACGTGGCTGCCACCGCGTTCCAGCTTGAGCTCGCCGTTCGCGGGCACGTCCATGGACCGCACCTGCTGCATCTTCTGATCCTTGGTCTCGTGGATCTGCAGATCGTCGGAGAGCGGGCTCGTGACACCGGTCAGCTTGTCGGCCGTCTTGGAGCCGTTCTTGATGACCATGAACGCACCGGCCATCTTGTCGTTGACGGGCTCCGGCATGTAGCCGCCGCTGACCGTCAGTTCCGGCTTGGCGTCGGCGGCGTCGGCGTCGGCGCCGGAGTCCGAGGAACACCCGGATATGGCGAGTGCGGCCGTCAGGGAGAGGGCGGCGGCGAGGGTGCGGGTGGTGCGGGCGTTCACGGGTTCTCCCCCTTGACGATCTTCGGCAGGTCCTTGGTGTAGTCATCGACGGTGGCGCCCTCGCCGTAGAGGAGGTATCCCTCGTCGGTCCTGGGCGAGAAAGCGATGACCTGGGCGCCGTGCATGGAGACGACGTTGCCGTCGGCGTCCTTCTTGGCGGCCTCGATACCGATGCCGAGCGTGCGCGCGGTGGCCTGGATGGTGGCGAAGTCCCCGGTCAGCCCGGTGAATGCCGGGTCCTGGGCCTTGAGCCACGCGCCGAGGGATTCGGGAGTGTCCCGTTCGGGGTCGGTGGTGACGAAGACGACCTGGAGCTTGTCCTGGTCGGCCTTGGGAAGTGCCTTCTTGGCGACGGCGATGTTGCTCATCGTCAGGGGGCACACGTCGGGGCAGTTGGTGTAGCCGAAGTAGATGAGCGTCGGCTTGCCCTTGGTCTGCTCGCGCAGGTTCCACGGCTTGCCGGTGGTGTCCGTGAGGACGACGTCCGGCTTGTCGAAGGGGCGGTCGAGCACGGTCGCGGCGCCGGCTTTCGCCTGGCCCTCGCTGATCTGGGTGACCTTGCCGGTGTTGGCCGGTTCACCGCCGCAGGCGGTGAGGGCGAGGGCGCCCGCCGTCACGAGGGCGGCGAGCGTCACACGTGTGGTGCGCATGGGAATGTCCCTGAGTTTCGGGGGTGGTACGGGTGGATCCGCGGCCCCGGCCGGCCACGGCGGCCGGCCGGACGCGCGGGATCGGCAGGTCAGGAAGTGCGACGGCGCGAGGCGACGCCGAAGGCCACGCCACCGAGTCCGATGACGATGCCGGCGATGCCCAGGGCACGCGCGGTCGTGTCGGAACCGCTCTTGGCGGCCTCGGCGTGGCCTTCGTGGCCGGCGGCGCCGTTCTTGTCGCCGTCCGTCGTCGTCGCGTCGTCGTCGTGGTGGTCGTCACCCGCGGCCGGAGCCGCGGTCAGCTTCAGGACGGGCGCCGGGTTCTGCGGTTCCGCGGCGCCTTCCTTGGTCTCTTCGATCCAGCGGACGACCTCGCCGTTGTCGTAGGTCTGGATCGCCTTGAAGACCATCTTGTCGGCGTTGTCGGGCAGCTTGCCGAGGGAGAGCGGGAACTGCTGGAACTTGCCGGGCTCGATCTTGCCGCCCGACCAGGTCACCTTGGTGACGGCCTCGTTGATCTGCTTGCCGTGCACGGTGAGCGGCTTGTCGAGCTTGGTCTTCTCCACGTTCACGGTCCAGCCGGGGATGTCCTGCGGCATGACGGAGGACAGCGGCTGGTCGACCGGGAAGTTGACCTCGAGCTGGGTGGTCGAGGCGGCGTCGCGCTCGTTGGGGACCTTGAAGTTGATGGTCGCGTAGCTGCCCTTGGCGGCTTCGCCGGGCTGCACGCCGACGTGGGCGAAGGCGGTGCCGGAGAGGAGGAGGACGGAACCGGCGGCGAGGGCGGCGGCGAGGGAGACGCGAGAGGTCTTCATGGCAGAAACTCCACGGAAGCTGTGGTGACGGTGGCTCCGCGCGCGGCGCGCACGGAGTTCGCGGCACCGGTGCTCCCGTCGTATGTCCCGGGGGAGGGAAAGGTGCCGCTTCAGGCTGCGAGGGCGAACGCCGTGGGCGGCCCGCGCCTGATCACCGTGTGCTGGAGCGCGTCCCGCCCCGTGGAGGCCGCGGAGCCCGCGCAGTTCCCGGCCGCACGCGGGGTACGGACCGGTGTACGCGGCAGACCCGCGCCGAGGGCCCGTACGTAGGCCAGCGCGGCACGCAGCGGGCGTACCGGGCCGGCTTCGGAGGAGAGCCTGGACAGTTCGAGGAGACGGAACAGCGCGGCGTCGCCGCGACCGAGCAGCCAGCCGGCGGTGAGCGCGGCCAGCAGGTGCCCGATGAGCATCGCGGGGCTGAGCAGGCCGACCAGCTCGCCGGCCGGCTCCACGAGGCCCTGCCCCATGTGGGCGTGGACCGGATGCCCCGGTGCCCCGGCCTGCGCGGCCACGGCGTCCGGGTCCAGTCCGGCGCTCTCCAGGATCCGCCGGGCATCCGCCGGACCGAGTGGAACGGAGTTGCCCCCGCACACCAGCTTGGCGGCCAGCGCCGCGAGCGAGGTGTCCGGGGAGGCGCCGCCGTGCGCCGGGGCGGCGTGCTGGCCGAGGCCGAACAGCGTGTGCAGGGCGAGCTGTCCGCCCGCCAGCGCGGCGGCGATGCCGGGGAGCGAACGGCGGCGTCCCGCGAGGGGGGCCGCGACCGCGAAGACGGCGAGGAATCCGGCGCAGAGGGACCACCAGGGCACCGTCGCGCAGGAGGCCAGCGCGTGCCCGACCGCGGACAGCACGACACAGACCGCGGTGAACACCGCGGCCCGGATCAGCCTGAGGCCGGATCCGGCCTGCATCGCGTGGGGGGCAGTCATGGCCCGGTCATCATCGCACTGGACCCGGACGCCCCATACGGCAGGTGCGACAGACGCTTTGCGTTCCCGCGCACGGACTGCCCGCCCGCGGCACCCGTACGGCCGCATACACCCCCGCCCGGGAGTGTCACATCGGCCGAATGAGGGCTCTGTGCGCCCTCGGGGGCTTACTCACCGCCATGAGCGGCAATAGGTAACCGTATGAGCATCTGGTGGTCTCTCCACTTGAGGCGCGAAGCAGCGAGTGTGCCCCTGGCCAGGCGGCTGCTGCTGGGAACGATGGAGACCGCGGGGGTGGACCCGGACATCTCCTTCGATCTGTCGGTGGCGCTGAGCGAGGCGTGCGCGAACGCGGTGGAACACGGTGGCTGCGAGGCCCTCCCCCGCGGCGGAGTCCCGGACGGAAGACCTCCGGAAGGGACCGGGGCGTACCACGTCACGGCCTATCTGGACGGTGACCGCTGCCGCATCGAGGTGAGCGATTCGGGTCCCGGGTTCCCGCCCGCGACGGTGGCCCGCCGCAGACCGTCCCTGGCCGAGCACGGCCGGGGCCTGCACCTGATCGAGGAGCTCGCCGACCACGTCCGCTTCCGCAACCGGCCGGGCCGCGGCGCGGTGGTCAGCTTCGACAAGATGCTGAAGTGGCGGGACGACTCGCTCCTGAAGGTCTCCTAGACGCGCCGATGGGCGGAACCCCTCGAGGGGTTCCGCCCATCGGCGTTGGCGTCCGTTGGCGTCCGTTGGCGTCCGTTGGCGTCCGTTGGGGTGCCTTGGCGTGCGTCAGCGAGCGCTGGCCTGAGCCGGGCCGTCAGCCCTTGAGGCGCGCCATCCACGCCTCGACGTCGTCCGAGGTGCGGGGCAGCCCGTCCGACAGGTTCCGGTTGCCGTCCTCGGTGACCAGGATGTCGTCCTCGATCCGGACGCCGATGCCGCGGTACTCCTGCGGCACGGTCAGGTCGTCGGCCTGGAAGTACAGACCGGGCTCGACGGTGAGGCACATGCCCGGCTCCAGCGTGCCGTCGACGTACGCCTCGGTGCGCGCGGCGGCGCAGTCGTGGACGTCCATGCCGAGCATGTGGCCGGTGCCGTGCAGGGTCCAGCGGCGCTGCAGGCCGAGCTCCAGTACGCGCTCGACCGGGCCCTCCAGCAGGCCCCACTCGACGAGCTTCTCGGCGAGCACGTGCTGCGAGGCGTCGTGGAAGTCGCGGAACTTCGCGCCCGGCTTGACGGCGGCGATGCCGGCTTCCTGGGACTCGTACACCGCGTCGTAGATCTTGCGCTGGATGTCGGTGTACGTGCCGCTGATCGGCAGCGTGCGCGTGACGTCGGCGGTGTAGAGGGAGTGGGTCTCCACACCGGCGTCCAGCAGCAGCAGGTCGCCGGAACGGACGTCGCCGTCGTTGCGGACCCAGTGCAGGGTGCAGGCGTGCGGGCCGGCGGCGCAGATGGAGCCGTAGCCGACGTCGTTGCCCTCGACGCGGGCGCGCAGGAAGAAAGTGCCCTCGATGTAGCGCTCGGAGGTGGCCTCGGCCTTGTCGAGCACCTTCACGACGTCCTCGAAGCCGCGGACGGTGGAGTCGACGGCCTTCTGCAGCTCGCCGATCTCGAACGCGTCCTTCACGGCGCGGGCCTCGGAGAGGTAGACGCGCAGTTCCTCGTCGCGCTCCTTGGTGACCTTGTCGGTCAGGGCGGTCTCGATGACGGAGTCGTGACCACGGACGTGACGGACCGGGCCCTCGGCCTCGGCCAGCTCCTCGGCGAGCTTGCGCACGTCCTTGGCGGGCAGGCCCAGCAGCTGCTCGGCCTCGGCGAGGGAGTGGCGGCGGCCGACCCACAGCTCGCCGCTGCCGGAGAGCCAGAACTCGCCGTTCTCGCGGTCGGAGCGGGGCAGCAGGTAGACGCTGGCGGTGTGGCCGGTCTCCCCCGCGGGCTCCAGGACCAGGACGCCGTTCTCGGTCTGGTCACCGGTGAGGTAGGCGTACTCGGTCGAGGCGCGGAAGGGGTACTCCGTGTCGTTCGAGCGGGTCTTCAGCCGGCCGGCGGGCACGACGAGGCGCTCGCCAGGGAAGTGCCTGGACAGCGCGGAGCGGCGGGCGGCGGTGTGCGCGGCCTGGGCGATCGGCTCCAGTCCGTGCAGCTCGGTGTCGGCCCAGCCGGTGCGCATGCTCTGCGCGAGCTCCTCGCTGACACCCGGGTACAGCCCGTTCTTGCGCTGCTTGTGCTTCTTCTTGGGCTGCTCTTCTTCCGGGGTCTCCGGGGTGAGCTCGTCAGCCACGTCTTCTCCTCAGTACGACGGACACGGACCGGGTATGGACCTCATCCATCGTATGTGTGAGCGGACGTCCCCCGGCGGGTCGTGTGACAAATACGCCAAACCGGGTCACCCGGCCCGTGTCATTCGGCCCGCGCCGTGACTCGCCCCGCGCCGTCACTCGCCCCGCGCCGTCATTCGAACCGTGCCGCGAGCAGCACGATGTCCTCGGAGGCGTCCGCGGGCGAGGCCGAAGCGGCCCCGTCGCCCTCGGGCAGCACCGTCCGCAGGATGTGGTCGCAGATGGCGGCCGGGTCCTCGCGGGCGCTACGGGGGACTCCCGCGGCGGCGGCGTGCAGCCGCGCGTACGCCCGGTCCATCGGGTCCCCGGTCCGCCTGAGCAGGCCGTCCGTGTAGAGCAGCACCGTTTCTCCGGGTGCGGGCTCGATCTCCACGCTCGGCGCCTCCCAGCAGGACAGCATTCCCAGCGGCGCGGAGAGGGTGGTCTCCACGTACTCGGTGCGCCGCTCCCCGATCAGCAGCGGCGGGGTGTGCCCCGCCCCGGCCAGGATGATCTTCCGCCCCGGGCCGCCCGAGCCCCCGACGGGCTCGCAGTAGGCGAAGAGCGCGGTCGCCGAGCGCGCGGGCTCGGTCAGGCGCAGCAGCAGCTCCAGGTCGGACAGGACGGCGACGGGGTCCTCGCCCTCCATGACGGCGTACGCGCGCAGCGAGGCCCGCAGCCGGCCCATCGCGGCGACGGCGCTGGGGCCGGAGCCGGTGACGGAGCCGACGGCCAGCCCGAGGGCGCCCTCGGGCAGCGGCAGCGCGTCGTACCAGTCGCCGCCGCCGTGCGGGCCGGTGTGGTGCCGGGCGGCGAGCTGGACCCCGGGGATCCGGGGAAGCCGGCTGGGCAGCAGTTCCTCGGCGACGGTGGCCAGGCTGGAGCGTGAGCGCTCCACCTCCAGCATCCGGGCCAGGTGCTCGGCGGCGTGCCGGACGTACAGCCCGGCCAGGTCGCGCTGGCGGTCGCTGGGCTCGGCCTGCTCGTCGTAGAGCCAGACGGCCGCGCCGAGCCTGCCGGTGGCCTCCGCGGTCAGCGGCAGCGCGTAGCTGGCGGCGTAGCCGAGCCGGGCGGCGACCTCCCGGTGACGGGGGTCCACGGGAGTGGCGTACCCGGCGGTGCCGGCGGGGGTGCCGGGTTCGGGGAGGACCTCGGAGCCGCCGTGGGCGTCGGGCAGTCCGTCGAGGATGCGGCCGTACGAGGTGGCGCTGCGCGGCACCGTCTCGATGTGGCCCAGGTCGGCGTGGCCGAGGCCGAGGCCGATCGTGGTGGTGGGACCGAGCCCGTCGGAGGGCTCCAGGACGATCAGGCCGCGCCGTGCGCCGACGAGGGCCGCTCCGGCGCGCAGGAATTCCTGGAGGGAGGAGGTCAGGTCACTGGCGCGGGCGAGCCGCTCGGTGAGTTCGTGGAGGGTCGTGAGGTCGGAGACCATGCCCGCGAGGCGGTCCTGGATGACCGAGCTCGCGGCGGGGGCCTGCGCCGGAGCGTGGGCCGGGCGTGCGGGTGTGGCCGTGGGCACCGTTGTGGGCGCCACAGTGTGCGGGGACGCTGTGACAGCTGGATCGATTCCAGCCACTTTCGGCAGATGCGGGGCGCTCATGGCGTCCGCCTTTCCAGCTGGTGCGATTCGCCATATAGCATCGCAAACCCCCAGATCGTGCTGCGCCGCTATCAATGAATCCACATCTACACGCACACGAGGAGCGATGTCCAGCATTGCCCAGGTGGGAATCCTGGTGTCCGTGGGACGGCAACTCACTGTCCGGTCAGGGCTAGAACTTGGCCGGAAAAAGCGGGAAGCGGACGGTTTTTGCGGTCGACTGGGCGAGTCCAGCAGCCGGTCCGGGTACGTAATCGGTTGCACCCGGGGACAGTTGGGGCAGCCCGGCGCCCGTCGGGAACCGCCCGGCACGGCCCGTCGTCCCCATCGACGACAGCCGTCCCCCTCGCGGTCCCGGGTCGCGTACCGCCCTCGCCGGACGTTTCATGGACCCGTAAGAAAACTGCACGAACCGTGTGAACCTGCTTCAGGCGGACAGTGACGCGAAACGTGTACGTGTGGTGAAACACCGCTTACATGGTGTGATGTGGCCCTCGGCGTTCAACGGAAAGGAACGAGCGCTCATGCGCGAGATCCTCGGAAGGCGTCTCCAGCGGCTCCGCAATCGCTTGCAATCCCTGCGCCCCGCCCCGCCGCAGGGCGACGCGCAGGCTCTCCTCGACGCGGCCCTCACCTGCGCGACCACCTGGGGCTGGCCCGTTCTGCCGGGTGTCGGGCGCTCCCACGCCGACAGTGCCCGGTGCGCCTGCCCCGACCCCGACTGCGTCGTACCCGGCGCGCACCCCTTCGACCCAGGGCTGCTCGCGGCCACCACCGACCCGCGGATGGTGGCCTGGTGGTGGACCAACCGGGCGGCGGCCCCGGTGCTGCTGGCCACCGGCGGGACCGCGCCCTGCGCGGTGAGCCTGCCCGCCGCGGCGGCCGCGCGTGCCGTCGTACGGCTGGACGCGCAGGGGCTACGGCTCGGGCCGGTCGTGGCCACGCCCACGCGGTGGTCGCTGCTGGTGGCGCCGTACTCGCTGGAGCGGCTCGGCGAACTCCTCTACGCCAAGGACCACGTGCCCTCCTCGCTGCGGTTCCACGGCGAGGGCGGGTACTTGCTGCTGCCGCCCTCCGCCGCGATCGGCGGCGGTCACGTCCGCTGGGAGCGCGAGCCGGCGGCGACCGGGGAGGTCTGGCTGCCGGAGGTGGAGGCGGTCGTGGACGCATTGGTGGAGGCGAGCAGCGGGGCGTCCGGCGGCGGGAGCCGGCTCGCGTACTGAGGGTGCTGAGGGCTCTCGCGGGCGGTCTCACGCGCTGGGGGGCTCTCCCGTGCGGGGTCCGGTGCGGGGTCCGGTGCGCTGACAGATCACTCGTACGGGTGCCAGCAAGACGGGTTTCCAAGGGAATTGGGCGCGGGGATCTCCGCGCCCCATTCCCGCGTCGCTATGTTCGGCGAATGAATCTCCGCCTGATCGGTATCGGCGCCGGTGTGCTGATCATCTTGTCGCTCCCGCTGGCCGGAGCGATCGCCGGGCCGGATTTCGCCGGTCAGAGCGATGGAAAGGGCGGCGGGCTGCTCTCCACCTTGGGCCTCGGCCACTCGTCCGCCGGCTCTCCGCTCCCCTCGGGTTCCTCGGACTCTTCCGGGTCTTCGGACTCCTCCGGTTCCTCCGGTTCATCCGACTCCGCCGGTCCGGGAGGGAGTTCCGGCTCGGACGGGTCCCGTACGCCGGCATCCGCCGGGGAGTCCGCCCAGCGGGGTCCGGCCGAGCAGCCCCGTACGGACGCGCGCTGCGGGCCCGAACTGTCTTCCCCGCAAGGGGTGGAGGCGCAGACCTGCGTCCTGTCCGGCGAGGGCTGGACATGGGGGCGCAGCTACTACCGCAACACCAGCGGACGCGCGCTGGAAGCGGTGCTCACGGTGATGGGCCCGGCGGGCCGGACGGTGCAGATCCACTGCGCGGTCGGTGCGGGCGACGAGCCGGGATTGTGCGAGACGCCGGCGGACGCATCGGTCGGGAAGCCGGACGGATACTCGGCCGTAGCGGAATTTGCAGTTCCGGATGATGAAGGGGCGCTGCTCCTGCGGTCCGGGAGCAACTCACCGGCACCGGGTGACCGTTGAACGTCACCGGAAAAACAAGGGCCCGGTCGCTGGCGACGGGGGATGCACCAGCGACCGGGCTACAAGAACCGTAACAAGAGATCGCCTGTTCGCAAATTCGATCTCTGATATTCGGACACCGATTTGCAGGCGATTAGCGGGAGTTGTGACACCGGTCACCGATGACAGGTCACCGGTGACCCACCCCGGAGGGGCCCGCGAACGGGCCCCGGGGGTCGTGTCAGCTGAGCGTCACCTGGCGGTTGGTGAGACCGCCGCGGGCCCGGCGCTCCTCCGTGGTCAGCGGCGCGTCCGTTGCGAGCGCCGTGGCCAGCCGCTCCGCGAGCTCGGCGGCGGGCTTCTCCACGTCCTCCGCGGAGACCCCGGTGGGCAGGTCCCAGACGGGGACCATCAGGCCGTGCGCACGGAAGGAGCCGACGAGCTTGGTGCCCTCGCCGAGCGAGGAGGTACCCGCCGCGTGCAGCCGGGCGAGCGCGTCGAGCAGCTTCTCCTCGGGGTGCGGCATGACCCAGCGCAGGTGGTTCTTGTCCGGGGTCTCGCACCAGTAGGCGGCGTCCACGCCGGTCAGCTTGACGGTCGGGATGGCGGCCGCGTTGGCACGCTCCAGGGAGGCGGAGATCTCCGGCGAGGCGTTCTGGGCGCTCTCCGCGTCCGGAATCCAGAATTCGAACCCGCTGTGCACAACCGGCTCGAAACCGTCGTCGGCGGACAGGAGATCCTGAAGTCGGGGACCCTCGGCCGGAACCCGGCGGGCGGAGACGACGGTGCCCGGCTCGGCGGCGAGCGCACGCTCCAGGGTGTCGGCCATGTCCCGGGCGAGGTCACCGGTGGTCGAGTCGTTCTGCAGGCCGAGCAGGACGGAGCCGTCCTCGCGGCGCAGCGCCGGCGAGGCCAGCGGGAGTACGGTCACCAGCGTGACGGAGGGGACGCCCTCGGGCAGTCCGCCCTTGAGGGTGAGCGGGACGGTGGCGGCGGGGACGAGCTCGCGCAGCGCGACCCAGTCGCACTCGCCGGGCAGTCCTTCGAACGGGCGGGCCACGTGCTCGGTGACGGCGTGTGCCGCGGCCGCGCCGTGACAGGCCTTGTACCGGCGCCCGGAGCCGCAGGGGCAGGGCTCGCGAGCGCCCACCACCGGGATCTCCCCGCTGTTGAGCTGCGGCTTTGCGGACTTCGCGGCGGGGCGCTTCTTGGCCATCGTGGGTGTCTCCCGGTTGCGGCGGTACGGCGTCGGTCTGGGCGCGAGCCTAGCCGTTCGTGCCGCCACAACCGGTGGGGTGCGGCCGGGAGCACGGTCGGCGTGCGCTCCCGGACGGCCGCCATCTGTCTTCTCGCGGTCGGGGATCGTGGTCAGTGATCGAAGTGATCGAAGAGCAGTGATCGAAGACCAGTGATCGGGGACCAGTGATCAGTGATCGGCGATTTGGTGATCGGGGACGGACGATCAGGGATCCAGATCGTCGAAGGCCGTGCTGAAGTCGATCGCCGGGGGCGCGACGCGCGTAGCGAAATCCTCGTGCCGGGGCCCACAGGCCACGATCACCCAGACGGTGACCTCACCCGCCGCTCCGTCCCGGACACCCCAGTCCTGGGCCAGGGCGCTGATGATGTTCAGCCCCCGTCCGCCCCGCGCGGTGACCGAGGGCTTGGCCGGGATCGGGCGGGTCGGCCCGCCGCCGTCCGTGACCTCGACCGTCAGTCGCCCCGCCTTGTCGACGCGCCACGACGCGTGTATCCCGCCGTCGCCGAACTCCCGCGAGCCCAGTGGCCTGCCGTGTCGACAGGCGTTGCTGAGCAGTTCGGAAAGGATCAGTACTGCGTCATCCACGATCGATTCGGACACTCCGCTGACACGCAATTGCTCGCGCATCCGGTGCCTCGCCTCGCCCACGCCCGCAGGACCATGGGACACGTCCATGCACGACGACGTGGGCACTTCTTGTGCCACCATCAACGCCACCCCCGGAACCTCCTTAGCCCCACGCATGATCTGGATGCCCCAATGGCCTGGACCGGAAACCGCCGGAGCGGGGCCCTCTGACGCATTCATGACGACCGAACGCGGAGCGGATGCGCCGGTGCACACCCCGTAACGGATGATTCGCGTGTGACGGATGCGCAAAACGGGACGTCAGCGCCCCAGCTGTGACAGAACCTGTCGGGGTCTGTTCGTGATGATCGCTTCCACGCCCAGATCAGCGCAGAGCTGAACATCTTCCGGATCGTTCACGGTCCACACGTGTACGGAGTGCCCGGCGGCCTGAAGTTTGCGGATGAAGCCCGGGTGGCCGCGAACGATCCGCATCCCCGGCCCCGCGATCCGTACCCCGGCCGGCAGCCGACCGTCCCGCATCCGCGGCGAGATGAACTGCATCAGGTACACGGTCGGGATCGTCGGCGCGGCCGCCCGGATCCGGTGCAGGGAGCGCGCGGAGAAGCTCATCACCCGGACCGGGTGCGGTCCCTCGGCGGGCGGGGCGTCCAGTCCGAAGCGCTTGAGGAGGAAGAGGAGCCGGTCCTCCACCTGTCCGGCCCAGCGGGTCGGATGCTTCGTCTCGATCGCCAGCTGTACCGGCCGCCCGGCGTCCGCGACCAGCTCCAGCAGCCGCTCCAGGGTGAGCACGGAGGTCCGCTCGGGGTCCGCGTCCCAGTCGGGGGACTCCTCCCGGTCCTTCCACGACCCGAAGTCGAGGGCGGCGAGATCGGCGAGCTCCAGGGCGGAGACGGCGCCGCGGCCGTTGGAGGTGCGGTTCACCCGCCGGTCGTGGACCAGGACCAGATGGCCGTCGGCCGTGAGCCGGACATCGCATTCGAGGGCGTCGGCACCGTCCTCGATGGCCTTGCGGTAGGCGGCCAGGGTGTGCTCGGGAGCATCCTCCGAGGCGCCTCGGTGGGCGACGACCTGGATGGGGCGCGGCGTTGCGTGGGTCACCGGCTCATGGTGCCACCGAGAGGGCTCCGGATGTCGGGGAGAGTCCTGTGCCCGCTTCTGGAGATGCGCCGGAAATGTCGCGGATAAAGGATGGGGGAGACTCACAGGTCCGGCTTACAGTGCTCTGACGGGTCATGGGAAAGGCTTTGCCCAGGAACTTGTACGGCACGTCGAACGTTCAGTCGGACCGATATCGCCCGTATTTCTGAAGCCGTGTGTGACGAGGAGAGAGCGCTGTGAGCACCGAGAACGAGGGCACCGCGGCCCCGACACCCCCCGCGGCTCCGCCCGTACCCCCGGTGGCCGCGCCAGTCGACGCCGCGCCGGCCGCGCCCGTGGAGCCGGCGACCCAGCAGCTGCCGCCGACACCGGCGCCCGGTGCCGAGCCGACCCAGCGGCTCCCCCAGACCCCGGCGGCCGGGCCCGCGGCTCCCGCTCCGGCCTACGCCGAGAACCCGGCCCCGCCGGTCACCCCGGCCTACTCCGACGGCCCCGCTCCCGGCCCGCAGGCGACGGGCGCCGAGGGCTGGCCTCCCGCGCCGCCCGCCGCACCCGCGTACGGGGCCGGCGGCGGCCAGGGTGATGGCGGCTGGGGCGTTCCCCTGGCCACCGGCGGCGCACCGCAGCCCAAGCCGAAGGGCAGGGGCGGCCTGATCGCGGGCGTCCTCGCGGCGGCGCTCCTCGCGGGCGGCGTCGGCGGCGGCGTCGGCTACTGGGCCGCGGACCGCAGTGGCCACGGCTCCGGCTCGACCACGGTCAGCGCCGGCAACACCCCCAAGGACCTCAAGCGGGACTCGGGCTCCGTGGCGGGCCTGGCCGCCGGAGCGCTGCCCAGCGTCGTCACCATCGAGGCCTCGGCCGGCGACGGCGAGGGCGGCACCGGCACCGGCTTCGTCTACGACCAGCAGGGCCACATCCTCACCAACAACCACGTGGTCGCCTCCGCGGCCAACGGTGGCAAGCTCACCGCGACGTTCTCCGACGGCAAGAAGTACGAGGCCGAGGTCATCGGCCGCGCCCAGGGATACGACGTCGCCGTCCTCAAGCTGAAGAACCCGCCGTCGGGCCTCAAGCCGCTGCCGCTCGGCGACTCGGACAAGGTCGCCGTCGGCGACTCGACCATCGCGATCGGCGCCCCGTTCGGCCTGTCCAACACGGTCACCACCGGCATCGTCAGCGCCAAGAACCGCCCGGTCGCCTCCGGTGACGGCTCCGGCGCCAAGAATTCGTACATGAGCGCGCTGCAGACGGACGCCTCGATCAACCCCGGCAACTCCGGCGGCCCGCTGCTCGACGGCCGTGGCGCCGTGATCGGCATCAACTCCGCGATCCAGTCGGCGGGCAACGGCGGCTTCGGCGGCGGCCAGGCCGGCTCCATCGGCCTCGGTTTCGCCATCCCGATCAACCAGGCGAAGAACGTCGCCGAGTCGCTGATCAAGACCGGCAAGCCGGTCTACCCGGTGATCTCGGTCTCGGTGGACCTCGCGGCCAAGACCGATGGCGCCAAGATCTCCGATTCGGGCGCATCGGCCAACGAGCTGGTCGACCCGAACGGTCCGGCGGGCAAGGCGGGCCTGAAGCCCGGTGACATCATCACCGAGTTCGGCGGCAAGCCGATCGACAGCGGCCCGACCCTCATCAGTGAGATCTGGACGTACAAGCCGGGTGACACGGTGAAGCTGACCTACCTGCGCGGTGGCAAGCCCACCACGGTGGACATCACGCTCGGCTCGCGGGTCGGCGACAAGTAGACCCGGCTGGCCTGATGGTGAGGGGCCGTAGGCGCGAATGTGCCTGCGGCCCCTCCCAACGTCCGCTTATGCTTCAGGCGTGTTCGATTCGCGGCACATACGGACGTTCCACGAGGTGGTCGCCTCGGGGTCCTACTCGGCCGCCGCCCGTGTCCTGGGGTACACCCAGCCCGCGATCACCCAGCAGATGAAGGCGCTCGAACGCGCCGTCGGCACACCGCTGTTCACCCGTGTCGGGCGCCGGATGCAGCTCACCGAGGCCGGGGAATCCATGGCCCGGCACGCCGAGTCCATCCTCGGCAGTCTCTCCGCCGCGGAAACCCAGCTGAAGGCGTACGCCCGGCTGCGCACCGGCCGCGTCCGACTGTGCGGCTTCCCCAGCGCCAACGTCACCCTCGTCCCGGAAGCCCTGAGCTCCCTGGCCAAGGAACACCCGGGCATCCAGGTCGAGTTGCTGGAGGGCGAGCCTCCGGACTCCCTGCGCCGCCTGGAGCGGGGCGAGTGCGACATCACCCTGGCCTTCACCTATCCCGGCCTGCACGAGGAGGTTCCGGAGGAGGTCGCCGAGGTCAGGCTGATGGAGGACCAGCTGACGGTCCTGCTGCCGACCGGACACCCGCTGGCCCGCCGGCGGGCCGTGCACCTCGCGGACCTCTCCGAGGAGCGGTGGATCGCGGGCTGCCCGCGCTGCCGGGCGAACCTCCTGCACGAATGCGCGGGGCTGGGCTTCGTCCCCGACATCCGGTTCGCCACCGATGACAACCTGGTGGTGCAGAGCCTGGTCGCCCAGGGCCTGGGTGTGGCCATGATGCCCGCACTGGTGCTGCCCTCCCTCTCGCTGAGCAAGGTGTGCGGGCGGGCCCTGCAGCCGGCCGCCCGCCGCCACATCGCCGCGCACGTGTACCGCGACCATCTGCGGGTCCCGGCGACAGCGGTGGTGCTGGAAGCCCTGAAGCAGGCGGCCTCGAACCGGGTCGGCTGCTGAGCCGCTCCGGCAGAGACCGTCCGCCCGCCGGCCTTGCGCACCCGGCTCGCACCGCCAATCCATAAGCGGGGCTTGGGATTTCAGCTCAGAACTGTCGTTGGACGTGATGGGTGGGCTCCTCGACGCTCCCCCTATGACCACCACCACGCCGGCCCGCACGACCGCGAGGACGGCCGCCCTCGTCAGTGAGATACGTACGGTCGTGGACCGGGGGCTGGCCCCCGATCTGACCGCCTACCTGGTCGGTGAACGCCTCGCCCCGCATCTGGGGGCACCCGGTCTGCTCGCCGCGGAGCAGCGTGCGGGGCACCCCGACCGCTACCGGCAGCACATCCTGCACGCGGAGCCGGACGGCAGTTTCTCCATCGTGGCGCTGGTGTGGCTGCCGGGTCAGGAGACCGCCATCCACGACCACGTCTCCTGGTGCGTGGCCGGGGTGCACGAGGGCGAGGAGAGCGAGCTCCGCTACCGACTGGCCCCCGCCACGGCGACCGAGGGTGCCCGGCTGGTGGCGACGGAGCATGTGGTCAACGGAGTCGGCGACGTCTGCGGCTTCGCCCCGCCCGGGGACATCCACAAGGTCCGCAACTCCTGTTCCACGAAGGCGATATCCCTTCATGTGTACGGAGCCGACGTCGTCCGCCTGGGCAGCAGTGTCCGCCGCGTCTACACGCTGCCGGCCGACTGATGGCCCTGCTGAACCGCCCGGTGAGCGGGGCGGCATCGCCGGGCCGGGCCGATGTTTCACGTGAAACATCGTCACCGTGGCCCGGGTTGGGCCTCGCGGCGGGTGGAGTACTCGTCGCCTGGTCGGTGCACCGGCTGGCGCCCTGGGCGCCGATGCTGACGGTGTCGGTGGTGCTCGGCATCACGGCGGCGCACCTCCCGGGCCTACGGGGCTTCGTACGGGGCCCCGCGCGCCCCGGCCTCTCCCTGGCCGGGCGGCGCCTGATGCGGATCGGCATCGTCCTGCTGGGCCTGGCGCTGGGCCTGGACCAGGTACTCCGGCTGGGCTGGGCCACGGTGGCGATGGTGACCGGGGTGGTGGCCGCCACCTTCTTCGGCACCCTCTGGCTCGGCCGCAGGCTCGGACTCCCCGGAGACCAGCCGCTGCTGATCGCCACCGGGTACTCGATCTGCGGGGCCTCGGCCATCGGCGCCGTCAGCCAGGTGTCCGGCAGCGACGAGGAGGACGTCGCCTCCTCGGTGGCCCTGGTCACCCTGTGCGGCACCCTGGCCATCGCCGTACTTCCGCTGCTCCAGGCGCCGCTGGGACTCTCCGATCCGGACTTCGGTCGCTGGGTGGGCGCGAGCGTCCACGACGTCGGCCAGGTGGTGGCCACGGCCCAGACGGCCGGTCCCGGAGCGCTCGGAGACGCGGTACTGGTCAAGCTGATGCGCGTGGCGATGCTGGCGCCGCTGGTGGCGGCGGTGGCCTTCTCGGCGCGGGCCCGCAAGCGCGGGGTGCGCACGCCCTCGGGCCGCCGGCCGGCCCCCGTGCCGCTGTTCGTCGCCGGGTTCCTCGCGGCGGCCGCGCTGCGCGCCACCGGGATACTGCCCGACACGGCCCTGGAAGGAGCGCACACCGCCCAGGAACTGCTGCTGGCGGCCGCCCTGTTCGGCCTGGGCAGCGCGGTTCACCTGCCCACCCTGTCCCGTACCGGCGGCCGGGCCGCACTGCTCGGCCTCGCGGCCTGGCTGGTGGTGGCCGGGGTCTCGTACGCGGGCGTCCTGCTCACCGCCTAGCCTCGGGCTTTCACTTGGGGTCCGTCCGGATCATGGGCGTGAACGCGAAAGTGCCTTCTGAGCTGGGACGATGAACCTTGTCGAGGGGTTCTGTCGGTCCAGGTGGAAGGCACTTTCTGCGTGCAGGGTATCGGTTCGCGCCCCAGGCTCCACGTCTCCGCTGACGGTGCGGGGGTGGTTGGTCACGCAGGAGCACGGCTACTGGCTGATCTTGCCGATGCCACCGGGCTGACCAGCGCGTACTCCACCGCGTTGGGACCGCTTCGGCCACGCGGCACTGGTCATGACCCGGGCCGGATCGCCACCGACCTCGCGGTGATGGTGGCTGATGGCGGCGAGGCCATCACGGATCTGGCCGTGCTGCGCGACCAGGGCGAGGTGTTCGGCCCGGTCGCCTCGACACCGACTGCCTGGCGGCTGCTGGCCGCCGTCGACGAACGCGTACTGGACCGTCTGCGCTCAGCCCGCGCTCAGGCCCGGGAAGTGGCCTGGCTGCAGGCATCCGAGACCCGCTCCGGCATACCGGCGGCGAAAGCCGGCGGACGGGAAGTGCCCGGCCTGGTCCTGGACATCGACGCCACGCTGATCACCTGCCATTCCGAGAAGGACCAGGCCGCACCCACCTACAAAGGCGGCTTCGGGTTCCACCCCCTGCTGTGTTTCCTGGCCAACACCGGCGAGGGCATGTCCGGGCGCCTTCGGCCCGGGAACGCCGGAGCCAATACCGCCGCGGATCACATCGCGGTGCTGGACGACGCTCTCGCACAGATCCCCGACGCCCACCGGCACGGCACCGACATCCTGGTCCGCACCGACAGCGCCGGATCCGCAAAGTCCTTCCTCACCCACGTCCGAAGCCTGCGAACACGGGGAATCCGCACCTTCTTCTCGGTCGGATACGCGGTCACAGCGCCGGTCCGCCGCGCGATCCGGGCCCTGCCCGAGCAGGTCTGGCACCCCGCCTTGGACCAGGACGGCACCCTCCGCGAGTCCGCAGAGGTCGCCGAGCTGACCGGCATGGCCGACCTTGCCGGCTACCCGGCCGGCACCCGCGTCATCGTCCGCCGCGAACGTCCCCACCCCGGAGCCCAGCTCTCGCTGTTCGACCAGGACGAGGACATGCGGCACCAGGTCTTTCTCACCGACACCCCATTCACCTCAGGCTCGGCCCAGTTCCTGGAGGTCCGCCACCGCGGACACGCCACCGTCGAGGACCACATCCGGTGCGGCAAGACCACCGGCTTCGGACGCTTCCCCTCCCGCCACTTCACGGTCAACGCCGCCTGGCTCGAACTCAGCCTCGCGGCGATCGACCTCCTCGCCTGGACCCGCGTCCTCCTGCTGGACGGCGAACTCGCGGCTGCCGAACCCAAGAAACTCCGCTACCGGCTCCTGCACGTCGCCGCCCGGATCACCCGGGGCGGCCGCCGCCTCCACCTTCGGATATCGGCGACCTGGCCCTGGCGACACGAACTCGCGGCCGCATTCCACCGCCTGGCCGCACTGCCCCGCCCCGCCAGCTGACCCGCAGTCCCCGCCCACCCTCTACTCAAGGACCTTGGAGAACCCGACCCCGCGTCGGGCCCTCACCATGTCCACCAACCGGCACGGCCTCAAACAACCTCGCTCAGCCGCCCAGCAGCCCCAACTGAAACGGCGAGGCTAGCCAGAGTTGGCCATTTCCTGGCCGGAACCGACCGAACGTTCCGACTGGTGCCTGACATCTCGTCCCCGGCATGCCACTCTGCCCCCGATCCGCACCGACAACTCTTCATCCGGACACGGCATAAGGAGTCAGGCGTGAATCGTCATCGGACAGCCATACCGGTCTTACTCGCGGCGGGTGCCCTGCTCGTGGGCGCCCTGACGGCGGCCTCCCCCTCGGTCGCGGCGGAGCGTCCCACCCAGGGCTTCTGGTCGGCCGAGCGGATGCGGGCCGCCACCCCGCTGGACATCACGGCCGCCCCGGGCACCGCCGCCCGCACGGCACCCACCACCGCACTCCACGCCACGACGATCGCACCGACGGCCCCGAGCGCGCTCGCCCTCGCCCCGTCCGTCGCCCCCGCGGCCGCACCCACGGCCTTCCCGCAGCCGGGCGGCCCCTGGACATCGGGCGGCGCGGTGGTGAAGACCTCGGGCCGGGTCTTCTTCACCTTCAATGGAAAGAACGCCTCCTGTTCCGGCGACTCGATCACCAGCGCCAACGGCAGCACGGTGATCACCGCCGGCCACTGCGTGAAGTACCAGGGCGCCTGGCACACCAACTGGATCTTCGTCCCCGGGTACGAGAACGGGAACGCGCCCTACGGGCAGTGGGCGGCCACCAAGACCTTCGCGACCGACCAGTGGGTGGCGAGCGAGGACATGAACATGGACGTCGGCCTCGCGGTCGTCGCCCCGATCGACGGCCGCACGCTCAGCCAGACCGTCGGAGCCCAGGGCATCGTGTTCAACGGTGGCTACAACAAGAAGATGTACGCCTTCGGCTTCCCGGCGGCCGCCCCGTACGACGGCACGAAGCTCGTCTACTGCAGCGGCAACACCGGCAAGGACTTCCTGCTGACCAAGGACCACAGCCTGCCGTGCAACATGACCGGCGGGTCCAGCGGCGGCCCCTGGTTCCAGGACTTCAACGAGGCGACCGGTCTGGGCACCCAGGTCTCCGTGAACAGCTTCGGCTACAACTTCCTGCCGAACCGGATGTTCGGCCCGTACTTCGGCAACGAAGCGAAGGCCGCCTACGACAAGGCCCAGACCGCCTGACCCGCCAGGAATCCCCAGCGCCGCACACCCCCACCGCCCGGTACTCTGTACCCGCCAGGTGGGTTGCCCGAGCGGCCTAAGGGAACGGTCTTGAAAACCGTCGTGGCAGCGATGTCACCGTGGGTTCAAATCCCACACCCACCGCAGATCAGAGAAGCAGCACGTCAGACGGGGTGTCCTGGAACGGGGCACCCCGTCCGCGTTCCCCCTGTCTCCCCCTGATCCGGACCCGTACCGGCGCTGACCAGCGGGTCTGCGTCCCCCGGCACGGCGTGCGATTGGGGGAAGGGCGGGACGGGGCCGCCGCCCTAGGCTCTCCGGTCGAGGAAGCCGTGACGCAGCGGGCGGTGGGGCTCCCGCTGAGAGGAGGCACAATGGAGACATCCTTGGTGTCGACGGAGCAATTCACGTCGTGGGTGGAGGACCAGGATGTGGCCGACGTGCTGATTCCCGCGATCTACGACGGGACGTCGGACAAGTTCGAGATCGGGAAGCTCGACACGGACGACCTGATGACGGCGCTGCTCATGTCCGGCCTGCCGCAGAACCAGCGGGTGACCGGGGAACTCCTGACCCCGCAGAATTGGCTCGCCCTGCTCACGCTTCACTTCCCGGAGAAGTTCGACAAACTGCCCCAGGCGCCGGCGTGGCAGCAGGGCGGTCTCACGTTCACCTCTCCCAGCACGACAGACGGGATCGGTGGAACCACGAGCCTGGGCGAGGCCCTGAGTGGCGATGCACACCGCCCCGAACAGATGGACCTCGATCCCCACGTGTCCATCACGTCGGTGGACCCGGTGGATGCCGAGAAGTTCCTGGGAGTCGTACGCGACGGGTGCCTCCACACCCACGACGGCCTCTACCCCATCGACAGCAACGGTGCCAAGCTGCGCTATCTGTTGCGGATCGACGACGTGGGCCCGCGCCTCTACGTCGACCAGTGCCTCGGTGCCCAGGACGCCGCCACCGCGGGTGGCCTCGGAATAGTCCAGTACCCCACGCTCTCCTCGCATGCCCAGATCGACGGGCAGATCGCCTGCGCGGGTGACGTGATCGTCGCCGCCGGCAAGGTGACGTTCATCGACAACCACAGCGGCACCTACCAGCCCACGGGCAAGAACCTGGGTGCCGTCCTCAAGTTCGCCAAGACGCTCGGAATCCTCACCGACCGGACAGAGTTCGAGCAGTTCGTCAGCCAGCCCAACGGCAAGGTCGACAAGGGGCTGTCGGTCCTCCTGAACCGGGCGGCGGTATGGGAAAGGCTGAACGCGGAATTCTGACCGCGCAACAGTTGCACCCCTGCTGCGTCCGGGCTCCTGCTGGATTCAGGTCCGCGGACGGGTCAGTAGTCCTTGAGGGTGATCGAGTTCGCGGCCTTCTGGATCGGCTCCATGACCTCGGCCGTCATCCGCTCCTTGCCGGGCAGGCGGCCCAGGACGGAGAGGACGGCCAGCTGGAGGACTCACCGGCATACGCGTCCACCAGCAGCTTCTTCTGCTGTGAGACGTCGTGACGGTCGTAGTCCAGCGGGCCGGAGGCGAAGAGGAACATCGCCTTCGCGCCGGTGTCCTTCGCCGTGCTGTACGTAAGGGCCGTGCGCAGGGGGGAGACGTAGGTCAGTTCCCAGCGGTCGAGGTCGAGGTGGTTGGGGACGCTGTAGATCGAGACGTAGTAGCCGGGGTCACGGATGAACCGCCCCTCGGGGCCGAAGACCAGCGCGCGGGTGTTGGAGTGCAGCCCGTCGGCGCCGACGACCAGGTCGAAGGCGCGGTGCGCGCCGCTGTCGAACAGCACCTCGATGTCGTCCTCGGTCTCCGTGGCGGACGTGATGGAGTCGCCGAAGAGGTACTCGACGCCGTCCGCCCCGTCGACGCTGCGGTCGTGGAGGATCCGGTTGAGGTCGCCGCGCAGGATCTCGGCGTCGTGGCGAGCGCGGCACCCCGGATGCCGATCTTGTAGCCGCCCTCCCGGAGCGCGGCGGCGCGCTCGACGACCGTCGATCGGAAGCCGTGGCGGCGCAGCCCGTAGGCCAAGGCGGTGCCCGCGATGCCGGCACCGGATTTCAGTACGTTCTGGTTCCGCATGGAAATCAGGTCCCCCGACCATGAGAAGAAGATCCGTCGCGCTGCTCGTGGGCCAGGCTGCGAGCGCCGACGCAATGTCAACATCCAGCCAGAGATGGGCAGATGGAGATCTGCCGTCAGGAACTCGATCAGGTTGCGGGCGCTGATTCGGCTGGTGCGAATCGTGTGATTAGCCCCTTTGAGTGGTGTTTGTCGGAAGATCGGCGCGGGGCGTCGCGGCGCTCCGGTTGCGCTCGCATCATGACGAATGTATTCAGATCCGCCCGTCGGAACATTCGTGGAATGAGGGAACCGTCATGGCTCACCGCAGCACCATCACGTCGATCTGGACCACCGTCCTCGCAGCGCTCGTGGCGCTCTTCACCTCCCTCGGCTTCGGTGGCAAGGCCGCCCCGGCCGCCGCCGCCTCGCTCTCCTCCCCCGCCACCGCCCCGGCGGCCGCCGCGGCGCACCGGCCGGCCCTCATGGCCCGGCGGACCTGGCGGGCGATGATGCGGGGTGGTTCGCTCCCGCCCACCATCAAGCAGCGCATCCGCGCCGAGGCGCACGGCAAGACCCCGTCCGTCCGCCGCTCGACCACCGCCCTCGCCGCCGCCTCCGGATCGGGTTCCGGTTCCGCTTACGAGGCCGGCGTCGACGACGGCGTCCGTACGGCCGCGATCGCCGCGGCGGTCCGTGTCGGAGCCGCCCGCCGGGGGCTGGCGCTCGCCGCGTAGCCGGACCGCCGTACGGGATGCGGGTGGACCGCCGTAAGGGATACGGGCGGACAGCCGCGGCGCACGGCAAGCAGGGACTGCAGACGGCAAGCGGGGAACCGCACGCAGCACGCAGTACGCAGGAGAAGGCGCAAGGCAGCAGGCAGCAGGCAGCGGGCAGCAGGCGCGCAGGACATGGCGGTCAGTACGTCGGAGACCGACGCCGGCCGGCCCGCAGGAGACGGCAGGTAGCAGGTGGCAGGCAACAGGTACTAGGAAGCAGGCGGCGAGCCGTAAGCAGCAGGCGATGCGCGGCACGTACGAGTACGTCAGCAGGCGCTGGAGCCCGGTCGGTCGGTGTGAGCAGGCCGCGACCGCGGATCGCGCCGTGAAGGTGCCCCGGACCGGGGCGCAGTGGGGTTGCCCCGGCGGACGCCGGGGGCGCGCAGGGGGCGTGAAGCTTGGCAGGGCAGGGCCGCAGGCCCGGGAGACGGTGGGGTTCCCGGACGGCGCGGCTCCTTTCGGCATGTCCGGGGAGCGGCGGTTTGAGGGAACGCTTCACCCCTTGCGCGGCAGGGGTTTCAGCGGTTCTCGAGGCCCTGACCTGGGCTGCCGGGGCGCGAATGAGGTTTATCCGATGTTGGTCATGCTTGCGGGGGAATCGAGGACTCCGGGGTGGTTCGCCGGGGATTCGGTGGGCAACTCTGGTTCCGCGACGTCGTCACCACACGGAACGACTGAGGCGGTCGGCCAACTGCCTTGGAGCACACCCCACTTCGGTTTTCTGGAGGATTCAGACATGGCAAGCATCCGTACCGCCCGCGTCATCGCCGCCGTCGCCGCTCTCCCCCTCGCCGTCGCCCTCTTCGGCGGTGTCGCGTCGGCCGACAACGGCTCCTTCGCGAACGACGGATCGAATGCGAGCGTCGCCAGCATCATCGGCAGCGGCGTGGGTGGCAGCAACCACGGCAACTCCTCCACCTCACAGCAGGTGGCCACCGGATCCGGCGCGTCCAACCAGAACAACACCGCGCAGGTCAACGGCTCGGCCTTCACCGCGATCGAGCAGCACAACTCCACTGTCGCGGTGAACTTCTACCCCTGGTGGTAGACGCGGCTTGAGCCGCGCTGACTGTTGAGGGCGCCTGTGCGACCGGACCGGCTGGGGTCCGGTAGCGCGGGTGCCCTCGGGCGTTGCGGGCCGCGGGCCCGCTCCTCGCCGCCGTTCCCGGCCTTGACATCCACCTGGAATCTGACGGACAGTCAGGTCCACTTGATGATGTGATGCCGGGAGGCCAGCGCCGTGCACCTCGCCCCGACCGAAGGCCAGTTGCGGCTCCGCGCCGAACTGCGTGAGTACTTCGGAAACCTGCTGCCGGACGGGGTGCCCGAGGACCCCGCCGAGCGGCGCACCCTACTGCGCCGGATAGGCGCCGACGGACTCCTGGGCCTCGGCTGGCCCGTCGAGTACGGAGGCCAGGGCCGCGGTCCCGACGAACAGTTCGTGTTCTTCGACGAGGCCTACCGGGCCGGCGCCCCCGTCTCCATGGTCACCTTGAACACCGTCGGCCCGACCTTGATGAAGTACGGGACGCAGGAGCAGAAGGACTACTTCCTGCCCCGGATCCTCAAGGGCGAGATCGTCTTCGCCATCGGCTACTCCGAGCCCGAGGCCGGCACCGACCTCGCCTCCCTGCGGACCAGGGCCGTACGAGTCGCCCGCGAGGCCGGCGGTGAGAGCAGCGCCGCCGCCACCGCGAACGCCATCACCGCGAACGCCGCCACCGCGAACGTCACCGCCACCACCGACGGCACGGACGGCCCCGGGGACTGGCTGATCGACGGGCAGAAGATCTTCACCTCCAACGCCCAGAACGCCGACTGGATCTGGCTCGCCTGCCGCACCGACCCGGAGGCCCCCAAGCACAAGGGCATCTCCATCATCCTGGTGCCCACCGACGATCCCGGCTTCGCCTGGACCCCGATCGACACCGTCGGCGGCCTGACCACGACCGCCACGTACTACGACTCCGTCCGCGTGCCCGCCGGCAACCTCGTCGGCCCCGAACACGGCGGCTGGGGCCTGATCACCAACCAGCTCAACCACGAACGCGTCGCCCTCGCCGCCATCGGCATGCAGGCCGAGGACTTCTACCGGGGCGCCCTCGATCACGCCCGCACCCCCGACCCGGTCACCGGCGAGCGCCCGGCCGACCGGCCCTGGGTGCAGGCACGCCTCGCCGAAGCCCACGCGCGCCTCGCCGCCGTACGCCTGCTCAACTGGCGCCTCGTCCAGGACGTGGGCGCCGGCACCCTGGCCCCGGGCGACGCGAGCGGCGTGAAGTTCCTGGGTACCGAGTCCACCGTCGAGGTGTACCGGATCTGCCAGGAGGTGGTGGGGGAGGAGGCCCTGGTCCGGGGATCCGGGCCCGGGTTCTTCGCGGGCGGCGAGCTGGAGCGGATGAACCGGGCCGCCCAGATCAACACCTTCGGGGGCGGCGTCAGCGAGGTCCAACGGGAGATCGTCGCCATGATGCGGCTCGGGATGAAGGGGAGGAAGCGATGACCGCCACGGCCGACAGGGGTGAAGCGGGAGCCGGACCGGCCGCCGCAACAACGCCGGGAGCAGAGCCCGGAACAGACCCCGAAGCCGCCCGCTTCCACGAGTTGCTCAAGGCCTTCGAAGGCCAGCCGGCAGCCACCGCCGCACAGGGCAAGGACGCCGTCAACGAGCCGATGATCCGCCACTGGTGCGAGGCGATGGGCGACACCAACCCCACCTACGCCGGGCCGGACCCCATCGCCCCGCCCACCATGCTCCAGGCCTGGACGATGGGCGGACTGTCAGGACACGGCGACCGCGCCTCGGCCTACGACGACCTCCTCGCGCTGCTCGACGGCGCGGGCTGCACCTCCGTGGTCGCCACCGACTGCGAGCAGGAGTACCTGCGGTCGCTGCGCCCCGGCGACGCGATCACCTTCGACGCCGTCATCGAGTCGGTGTCGGCGCGGAAGGCCACCAAGCTGGGCACCGGCCACTTCGTGACCACCCGCATGGACGTCCACGCGAACGGCGAACCCGCCGGGACCCACCGCTTCCGGATCCTCAAGTACGCCCCCGCGGCGAAGAACCCCTCGAATCCGTCGAAGCCCGCCACGCCCGCGGACCCCGCCCGGTCCGCCCGGTCCGCACCACCCGCCCGGCGCCCCCGCCCCGTGATCAACCGCGACAACCAGGGCTTCTGGGACGGTGTCCGCGAGCACAAGCTGCTGATCCAGCGCTGCACCGCCTGCGCGACGCTCCGCTTCCCCTGGCTCCCCGGCTGCAACGGCTGCGCGAGCCCGGACTGGGACACCGTCGAGGCGTCCGGCGAAGGCACGGTCTTCAGCTACGTCGTCATGCACCACCCGGCCTTCCCGGCCTTCGCCCCGCCCTACGCGGTGGCCCTGGTCGAGCTCGCCGAGGGCGTCCGCATGGTCAGCAACATCACCGGGGTCCCGTACGACAAGGTCCGCATCGGGCTGCCCGTGCGACTGGAGTTCCTGCGCGTGGACGAGGAACTGGAACTGCCCGTCTTCCGGGGGAGTGAGGGCTGATGGACTTCCACCCCACCGAGGAACAGGCCGCGGCGGCCGGTCTCGCCGCCCGGATATTCCGCGACCTCGCCACCCACGACCGCCTGGCCGCCGCCGGCACCGGCGGCGACGCCGAGCTGTGGAAGGCCCTCACCGCCGCCGGACTGACCGCCGCCGTCGAGGACGTCGGCCTGCTCGGCCTGGTGCTCCTGCTGGAGGAACAGGGCCGCACGACCGCGCAGGTCCCGTACGCCGCCACGTGCGTCTACGGGATCCTCGCCCTGGCCCGCCACGGCAGCGCCGGGCAGCGCGCCCGGCTGCTGCCCGCACTGGGCTCCGGAGACGCGGTGGCCACCGGGGCCTTCCCGGACCGTGGCCGCATCACCGCCTCCCCGGACGGCCGCCTCACCGGCACGGCACCCGCCGTGCCCTGGCTGCGCGAGGCCACGCACGTCCTCGTTCCGGACGCGGCGGGCGATCTGTGGCTCGTACGGACGGACGCGCCCGGAGTGCGCACCGCGGCGGTGGAGACCACCGCGCCCTGGTCGGCCGGGAGCCTGACGCTGACCGGTGCCCAGGCGGAACGGGTCGGCGCGGAGGGTGCCTACGCGGACGTGCTGGCCATCGCCCGAATCGCCTTCGCGGGTCTCCAGGCAGGCGTCTGCGCGGGCTCGCTGGCCCGCGCCGTGGAGTACACCTCCACCCGCGAACAGTTCGGCCGGCCGCTCTCCACGAACCAGGGGGTCATGCTGCGCGCGGCCGACGCGTACATGGACACCGAGGCGATACGGGTCACCGCGTACGAAGCGGCCTGGCGCGTCGACGAGGGGTTCCCGGTCGGCGAGCACGCGCTGACGGCGGCCTGGTGGGCCTCGGAAGCGGGCAAGCGGGTCGTCCACGCGGGCCAGCACCTGCACGGCGGGATGGGCGCCGACCTCGACCACCCCGTCCACCGGCACTTCCTGTGGGGGCGCCAGCTCGACGCGTACCTGGGCTGCGGCAGCGAACTGCTGGCCGAGCTGGGCGCGCTCCTGTCCGAAGACGCGCCCGAGGGGGACGACGCATGAACATCGGCGACACGCTGGCGCCGCTGGAGATACCGGTGAGCCGCACGCTGATCGTCTCGGGTGCGATCGCCTCCCGCGACTACCAGGACGTGCACCACGACGCGGAGCTCGCCCGGGAGAAGGGCTCCCCGGACATCTTCATGAACATCCTCACGACCAACGGTCTGGTCGGCCGGTACATCACCGACCGCCTCGGCCCGGGCGCGGTCCTGCGCAAGGTCGCGATCCGCCTCGGCGCACCCAACTACCCCGGCGACACCATGACGCTCACCGGCACCGTCACCGCCCTCGACGGGAACACCGCCGAGATCCGCGTCCTCGGCGCCAACGGCATCGGCCACCACGTCACGGGCACCGTCACCGTCACCCTGGACACCGCGCCGGACGGCCCCGCCGCCGGCACCGTGCCCGACAGCACCCTCGACAGCCCGGAGGGCACGCCATGAGCGTCCGTACCCGTGACGAGCTCGGCGGCCGCGCAGCCATCGCCGGCATCGGCGCGACCGAATTCTCCAAGGACTCCGGCCGCAGCGAGCTCAAGCTGGCCGTCGAGGCCGTGCACGCCGCCCTGGACGACGCCGGGCTCACCCCGGCCGACGTCGACGGCATGGTCACCTTCACGATGGACACCAGCCCCGAGATCACCGTCGCCCAGGCGGCCGGCATCGGGGACCTCTCCTTCTTCTCCCGCATCCACTACGGCGGCGGCGCCGCCTGCGCCACCGTCCAGCAGGCCGCCCTCGCCGTCGCCACCGGGGTCGCGGAGGTCGTGGTCTGCTACCGCGCCTTCAACGAGCGCTCGGGGCGCCGCTTCGGCTCCGGCGTCCAGCAGCGCGAACCCTCGGCGGAGGGCGCGGCGCTCGGCTGGTCGCTGCCGTGGGGGCTGCTCACCCCGGCCTCCTGGGTGGCCATGACGGCCCAGCGCTACCTGCACACCTACAACCTGACCCCGGAGGCCTTCGGCCACGTCGCGGTCACCGACCGGCGGCACGCCGCGAACAACCCGGCCGCCTACTTCCACGGCAAGCCCATCACCCTGGCCGATCACGCCGCGTCGCGCTGGATCGTCGAGCCGCTGCGGCTGCTGGACTGCTGCCAGGAGACGGACGGCGGCCAGGCCATCGTCGTCACCACCGCCGATCGGGCCCGCGACCTGCGGCAGAAGCCCGCCCTGATCACGGCGGCCGCACAGGGCGCGGGCCGCCGCCAGGAGGCCATGACCTCCTTCTACCGCGACGGCCTCACCGGGCTGCCGGAGATGGACGTGGTCGCCCGCCAGCTGTGGAGGACCAGCGGACTGCGCCCCTCGGACATCGACGTCGGCATCCTCTACGACCACTTCACGCCGTTCGTGCTGATGCAGCTGGAGGAGTTCGGCTTCTGCGCCCCGGGGGAGGCGGCCGATTTCGTCGCCGCGGACGCGCTGCCGCTCAACACCCACGGCGGCCAGCTGGGGGAGGCGTACCTGCACGGCATGAACGGCATCGCCGAGGCCGTCCGCCAGCTGCGCGGAACCTCTGTCAACCAGGTCCCAGGCGCCGCGCACGCCCTGGTCACGGCCGGTACCGGGGTCCCGACCTCCGGCCTGATCCTCGGCGCGGACGCCTGACCACCCGTGAGGGGAAGCCCCGCCTCCTCCACCTTCAGGAGGTGGGGCGAGCCCCACCCCTACAACCTGAGGGGGATCCCCCTTCGGGACTTCCGGCCGATCCCAGGGGCCCGCGCCGCTCCTAGCGTGGAGCCATGACCACGCCTGTGTGCACGCTCGCCTCGAATCCGACGCCGTACCCGTCGTTCTCGGCGTACGTCCGGACCCGCGGCACGGTCCTGATGCGGACCGCGCGCTCGCTCACCGCCAACCCCTGCGACGCCGAGGACCTCCTCCAGACCGCCCTGGCCAAGACCTACGTCGCGTGGGACCGCATCGAGGACCATCGCGCCCTGGACGGCTATGTCCGCCGGGCCCTGGTCAACACCCGCACCAGCCAGTGGCGCAAGCGCAAGGTCGACGAGTTCGCCTGCGACGAGCTCCCCGAGGCCGACGAGCCGCCGGCCGCCGACCCCGCCGAGGCACAGGCGCTGCGCGACGCGATGTGGCGCGCGGTGACCCGGCTGCCCGACCGGCAGCGGGCGATGGTCGTCCTGCGCTACTACGAGGACATGAGCGAGGCCCAGACCGCCGAGCTGCTCGGCGTCTCGGTCGGTACCGTCAAGAGCGCCGTCTCCCGGGCACTGGGCAAGCTCCGCGAGGACCCGGAACTGACCCCGGTCCGCTGAGCCGCGTGCCCTCCGAGCGATGTTTCACGTGAAACATCGGCAGGGTTCCTGCAACAGTTCCTCCCCTGGTTCCTCCAGTAGTTTCTACCGCTGGGTAGTGACATGCCGACCGGTACGTGCGCAGAATCGGCAGCATCCGTAGCCGCCGCAGCGCCGCAGCGCTCACCGGGAGGACGCTTTGCTGAGCACCATGCAGGACGTACCACTCCTCGTCACCCGAATCCTCCAGCACGGGATGACGATCCACGGGAAGTCCCAGGTCACGACCTGGACAGGAGAGGCCGAGCCGCACCGCCGGAGCTTCGCCGAAATAGGCCTCCGTGCCACCCGCCTGGCCAACGCCCTGCGCGACGAGCTCGGCGTCCAGCAGGACGACCGCGTCGCGACCCTCATGTGGAACAACGCCGAGCACGTCGAGGCGTACTTCGCGATCCCCTCCATGGGCGCCGTCCTGCACACGCTGAACCTGCGGCTCCCTCCCGAGCAGCTGGTCTTCGTCGTCAACCACGCCGCCGACCGGGTCGTCCTGGTCAACGGCACCCTGCTGCCGCTGCTCGCACCGCTGCTGCCGCACCTGCCCACGGTCGAGCACGTCGTGGTCGCGGGCATCGGCGACCGCTCCGCACTGGCCGGCCTCGACGTGCGCGTGCACGAGTACGAGGAGCTCCTGGCGGGCCGCCCGGACACCTACGCCTGGCCCGAGCTGGACGAGCGCCAGGCCGCGGCCATGTGCTACACCTCCGGCACCACCGGAGACCCCAAGGGCGTCATCTACTCCCACCGCTCGATCTACCTGCACTCCATGCAGGTCAACATGACCGAGTCGATGGGCCTGACCGACAAGGACACCAGCCTCGTCGTCGTCCCGCAGTTCCACGTCAACGCCTGGGGTCTGCCGCACGCCACCTTCATGACCGGCATCAACATGCTGATGCCGGACCGCTTCCTGCAGCCCGCCCCGCTCGCCGAGATGATCGAGCGGGAGAAGCCCTCGCACGCCGCGGCCGTCCCCACCATCTGGCAGGGACTGCTCGCCGAGGTCACCGCGAACCCGCGCGACATCAGCTCGATGAAGCAGGTCACCATCGGCGGCTCCGCCTGTCCGCCCTCCCTCATGGAGGCGTACGACAAGCTGGGCGTCCGCGTCTGCCACGCCTGGGGCATGACCGAGACCTCCCCGCTGGGCACCATGGCGCACCCGCCGGCCGGGCTGAGCGCGGAGGAGGAGTGGCCGTACCGCCTCACCCAGGGCCGGTTCCCGGCGGGCGTCGAGCCGCGGCTGGTCGGCCCGGCGGGCGAGGTGCTGCCCTGGGACGGCGAGTCCGCGGGTGAGCTGGAGGTCCGCGGCGGCTGGATCGCGGGCGCCTACTACAACGGCGTGTCCGGCGAACCGCTGCGCCCCGAGGACAAGTTCAGTGCGGACGGCTGGCTCAAGACCGGTGACGTCGGCGTGATCAGCCCCGACGGCTACCTCACCCTCACCGACCGGGCCAAGGACGTCATCAAGTCCGGCGGCGAGTGGATCTCCAGCGTGGAGCTGGAGAACGCGCTGATGGCCCACCCCGAGGTCGCCGAGGCGGCGGTCGTCGCCGTCCCGGACGACAAGTGGGGCGAGCGCCCGCTGGCCACGGTCGTCCTCAAGGAGGGCGCCACCGTCGACTGCGCGGGACTGCGCGCCTTCCTCGGCCAGTCGATCGCCAAGTGGCAGCTGCCCGAGCGCTGGGCGTTCATCGAGGCGGTGCCGAAGACGAGCGTCGGCAAGTTCGACAAGAAGGTGATCCGCAAGCAGTACGCGGAGGACGCCCTCGAGGTCACGAAGCTCGACTGACCTCCGCAAGGGCTCACAGGGGTTCACAGGGGCTCACGGGGGCCCGCGGGAGCCCGCCGGGGCTACTGGCCCCGCGTGAGCCAGGGCCGCAGCAGCTTGCTGATCGCGGGCATGGCCACGTAGGTCATCAGGGTGCTGAAGACGACGGCGAACGCGGCCGTCCGCAGCACGAAGTGCAGGTTCACCAGGTACGGCCCGAGCAGCGCGTTGCCCGCGAGCGAGATCGGGAAGATGGCCAGCCCCGAGCTGATCGCCATCTTCCACCGCGGCGGCGCGGGCCGGGCCGTACCCGGCTTCGCGAACCAGGTCTCCATGCCGTGCAGTTCGCGCCGGGCTATCTCGGTGTGGTGGTGGCCGAGGCAGTTCGAGAACCACGCGGCGCGCTCGGCGGAATCCTGCCACCGCTGGAAGGCCGCGTGGTTGCGGAACCGGTGCACGAGGAACCACGGCCCGCCCTCCACGGCCGGGCGGAACAGCCCGTACCCGAGGTGGTCGGGGAAGGCCGAGGCCGTCTCCAGGATCCCGTGGGCCCAGGCCTCGAAGTTCTCCTCGTGGCCGGGGTCCACCTGCCGGGCTATGAGCAGGCTGACCTCCCCGTTGTCGGCGGGGACGGTCTGCTCGCTCGTGTCGGTGATGGCCATGCGGCCAGGATGGCTAGTTGGTGCCGATCTTGGCCAGCAGGTCCACGATGCGGCCCTGCACGTCGGCCGTGGTGGACCGCTCGGCGAGGAACAGCACGCTCTCGCCCGAGGCCAGCCGCGGCAGTTCGGCCTCGTCGATCCCGGTCGCCGTGTAGACCACCAGCGGGGTGTGGTTCAGCTGCCCGTTGGCACGGAGCCAGTCCACGATCCCGGCCCGGCGGCGGCGTACCTGCATCAGGTCCATCACCACCAGGTTCGGCCGCATCCGCGTCGCCAGCTCCACCGCGTCCGTGTCGGCGTCGGCCCGCGCGACCTGCATCCCGCGCCGCTCCAGGGCTGCGGTCAGCGCGGTCGCGATCTCGTCGTGCTCCTCGATCAGCAGCACCCGGGAGGGGTGCTGCTCGCTGTCGCGCGGCGCGAGCGCCTTGAGCAGGACGGCCGGATCGGCGCCGTACGCGGCTTCGCGCGTGGCGTGCCCCAGCCCCGCCGTGACCAGTACGGGCACCTCGGCGGCCACCGCGGCCTGGCGCAGGGACTGCAGGGCGGTCCGGGTGATCGGCCCGGTCAGCGGGTCCACGAACAGCGCGGCGGGGAACGCAGCGATCTGCGCGTCGACCTCCTCGCGGGAGTGCACGATCACCGGGCGGTAGCCGCGGTCGCTCAGGGCCGCCTGGGTCTGCGCGTCGGGCGCGGGCCACACCAGGAGCCGGCGCGGGTTGTCCAGCGGCTCCGGCGGCAGCTCGTCGTCCACGGGACGCGGCACGGGCCGGTTGACCACCTCGACGGCGCCCCCGGGGCCGTCCAGCGGCTCGGGACCCTCGTCGGATCCCGCCTCGGGGGCCCCTATGGCGAAGGCACGGCCCTGGGGCGCGGGCTCCGCGAGCCGGCGCCGCCGCCCGGAGCCGTTGGTGTCGGTGGAGAGGCCCCGGCCGAGGGTCCCCAGCGCCCGGACGCTGATCGGCGCCCCGGCGGCCTCCGCCGGGGTGTCCTGCGGCTGGCGCGCCCCGGGCAGGGCGATCTGACCGGAGCCGTCCTCGTCCTCGGGGGCGGTACGGGCCGCCGGAACCGGCCAGGCCGGGGTGGCGGGCAGCGCGCGCCGCCGCCCGGTCGGATGCGTCTCGGAGGCTACGGGGCCCTGCGCGCCCGCGTCCGGCAGCCCGGCACCGGCTTCGGGGTCGGCGGGGGGCGAGCCCAGCACCCGGCGCCCACGCCGCCCGCCCGCGGCTTCGGAGTCGGCCTCGGCGGGAGCACCGCCGGAGCCGGCCATGACGGAACCCTGCGGCGGCTGCGCGGCCGCCGTCGGACCGGGGGGCAGCGCGAAGCCGCCCTCGGGGGCGATGGGCCGCGGCACCGCGGGAGCCGCCAGCCCGGTCGCCGGCACGGGGCCGCCCGGCTGCGCCGGTCCCACGGTGCCGAGGGCCCGGCGCCGCCCGGCGGGATGCTCGGTCAGCGGCACGGGGGGCAGGGGAACCGGGGGCACCGGCATGGGACCCACCGGCATCGGCGGGAGCGCGGGCAGCGCCGTCCCCTGCGGGGGCACGGGCCGCCCGGGGCCACCCTGGCCGCCGCCGTCGGGCTCACCGCTGCCGCTGCCGTCGCCGTTCTGGCCACGGCGCCGCCCGGTGCCGCTGCCACCCAGGCCCGCCGGGTTCACCGGGGACTGCGCGAGCTCCGCGGGAGCGCCGTCGCCGGGCCGCTCCCCGGCGCCCGCCACGGCCTCGCCGCCGCGGCGCCGCCCGGACGGCAGCGCGAGCGCACCCCCGCCCTCGGCGGCCTGGCCCGCGCCCTTCGCCGTACCGGTGGACCCCGGTCCGGCACCCTGGTCGGAGCCCTGATCGGAGTCGTCCAGGAACGCGTCCACGCCGCGCCGGGCCCGCCGGCCACCGGAGACCTGCCCCGGGCCGCCCTCGGCCCCTGGCGCCGCCGGGGGAGCCGGCTCCGGCTCAGGCAGGGTGACCGTCCCGGCTCCCGCACCCAGCGGCAGCTCCAGCACGTAGGCCCCGCCGGGCGCGCCCGGTACCTTCACCGTCTGCAGCACGCCGCCGTGCGCGGCCACGATGCCCCGCACGATCGGCTCGTGCACCGGGTTGCCGCCCTCGTACGGCCCGCGCACCTCGATCCGTACGACCTCGCCGCGCTGCGCGGCGGCCACCACGATCGTCGAGTCCATGTACCCGCTGCCCTGGCGGGTCTTGCCGGTGGCGTCCACCCCGGCGACGTCCGCGACCAGGTGCGCGAGGGCGGTCGCGATCCGCTCCGCGTCCACCTCGGCCTCGATGGTCGGGGCGTGCACGGCGAACTGCGCGCGCCCGGGGCCGATCAGCTCGACCGCGCCGTCGACACCGGCCGCGACGACCCCGTCGATCAGCACCTTCTTCTTGCGGAGCTTGTCGCTCCCCGCGTCGAGGCGCTGGAAGCCGAGCACGTTGTCGACCAGCGTGGTCATCCGGGAGTAGCCGGCGGCCAGGTGGTGCAGGAGCTGGTTGGCCTCCGGCCACAGCTGCCCCGCGTCGTCGGCGGCCAGCGTGGCCAGCTCCCCGCGCAGCTCCTCCAGAGGTCCGCGCAGGGAGTCGCCGAGTACGGACAGCAGCTGGGCGTGGCGCGCGGCCAGCGCGTCGTAGGAGCGCCGGTCGGTGAAGGTCATGACGGCGCCGACGAGCTGCTCCCCGTCCCGGACGGGCGAGGTGGTCAGGTCCACGGCGACGGGCTGTCCGGCCTTGTTCCACAGCACCTGGCCGCGGACCCGGTGCTTGCGCCCGCTGCGCAGGGTGTCGGCGAGCGGGGACTCCTCGAAGGGGAACGGCGAACCGTCGGCGCGCGAGTGCTGGACCAGCCCGTGCAGTTCGCGGTTGCCGAGGTCGGTGGCGCGGTAGCCGAGGATCTGGGCGGCGGCCGGATTGACCAGCACGACCCGGCCGTCGGTGTCCGTGCCGACGACGCCCTCGGCGGCGGCCCGCAGGATCATCTCGGTCTGGCGCTGGGAGCGGGCCAGCTCGGCCTCGGTGTCCACGGTCTGCGAGAGGTCCCGCACGACGAGCATCAGCAGCTCGTCACCGGTGTACGAGGGCTGCGGCTCGCGGTAGGCGTCACGGCCGTCCAGATGGGCGGCGGTGACCTCCACGGGGAACTCGCTGCCGTCGGTGCGGCGCGCGGTCATCCGTTTGGGGCGGGCGCGGCCGCCCTCGTCCTCGCCGGGCCGGCGCATGGAGCCGGGGATCAGCTTGGAGTCGAAGTCGGGCAGGAGGTCGAGCACGCCGCGGCCGACGAGCCCGGTTCCGGGACTCTCCATGACCTCGAGGGCGATCGAATTCGCGTTGACGACCGTGCCGTTGGCGTTGACGAGCAACAGCGCGTCCGGAAGAGCGTCGAGTATTGCTGCGAGGCGAGCAGCGCCTCGGGATGGCCTGCTGCTCACGACGAGCTTCCTCCCTGACCACAACTACCGGCATGTCACGGGAGGAGTCTAAGGGCACCGGCTCCCGGCGAGGGGGCGGATGTGCCGTGGACACCGCCCCGGCGGCACATCGTCCCAGGTCAGGAACGCCCACGTGGAAGGACAGGTTCCAAGTCGTTCCAACGGTGGATCTCACATCCGTTCGTCCGGCTGAACTCCGACTGCACCCTGTGGCCGTGCCAGGTCCCGCTGATCCGGGCGGTGGCCCGGCCGCCGTCCTGCATGGTGCAGAGCTCGTCCTTGTCCTGGGGAGCGAAGGGGTCCTTGCCCGCGCGCGCGAGGGCGTCGAGGCGGGCGCAGGCGTCCTCGCCCCGGGGGTGGTTGCCGCCGACCGGGTCGCACTCCAGCCGGTACTCGCCGTCGGCCCGGGGGTTGCCGGTGCCGGAGACGGCGATGGTGAGCCGGTCGGGAGCCGCCAGCAGCCGCCCCAGGGGCGGCAACGGGGGAAGGGGCCCCACCGCCGCCGTGGCCAGAGCGGAGGTGACGGCGAAAGCGGCGAGACGCAGCATGGGGCACTCCAGGTCGTCCGTACGTCGTACGACAGACCAACGACGGGCCACCTCCGACGTTCCGCGGGAAGGGGGCTTAAGGCTTTGCCCTGCGGGCCGCCCTCCTTGTACCGTGGGAGCGGATTGGTGACGGGCCCCTGGCCTGTGTCATCATCTGCACGCACCTTCGTACGCGAGGGTGTGCTGGAGGCGTCGCCTAGTCCGGTCTATGGCGCCGCACTGCTAATGCGGTTTGGGGCTTACCCCCCATCGAGGGTTCAAATCCCTCCGCCTCCGCACTTCACGAAGCCCCGGTCCTTGCGGACCGGGGCTTCGGTGCGTTCGGGGTCCGGGCGGGTGGCCTTCGAGGTCCCTACGGGTGATCTTCCGGCTCCCGGCCGGCGGCGTCCGGGGCTCGGCCACCCGTGCCGCGGCCCCAGCTGGATGATCTTCTTCTGGCCCGTTTCCGCAGGTCAGGCCGGGTGGGGCTAATGGATTTCGCGTCCCGGCGAGGTCCATGTATTGTTGTTCTCGCAAGGCCAACGGGGCGCAAAACCCCGGCCAGCCAAGCACTCGTAGCTTAACGGATAGAGCATCTGACTACGGATCAGAAGGTTGCAGGTTCGAATCCTGCCGAGTGCACATAGATCGAAGGCCCCCTGGACATCGTCCAGGGGGCCTTCGGCGTCAGTGGGTGACATCGAGGTTCTCGGCCTGCCCCTCGGGCGCACCGGATGCGGGTCCACGATCGACCCGAACCCCTCGACCGGACCCCGCCTTTGATGCAGCTGACAGGGGCCTCTTGGGTTGTCCTCCTCAGTGATGAGGCCTGGCTCCGGGGAGCTACGGGGACAGATGGCTCCGCCGGGTGACGCGGGGCCGGGAACCGTCCCGATACGGTTCTTGGAGATCGACTCGGCGGGGATCGGCTCACCGGAGGTCGACCCACGGAAGACCGGCTCACCGGGAAAGCAGGGGGACTCTCATGGGACTGTTCGGGAACGCGCACGCCGTGGATCCGGCGTCGGCGCACCGCGAGTACGCGCGGCTGCTGGGGCAGGGGGAGCAGGTGCACGCCGCCTATCTGCTGATCCGCGACACGATCCTGTTCACCGACCGGCGGCTCGTGCTCATCGACAAGCAGGGGCTCACGGGGAAGAAGGTGGAGTACCACTCGATCCCGTACCGGAGCATCACGCACTTCTCGGTGGAGACCGCCGGTCACTTCGACCTGGACGCGGAGCTGAAGATATGGCTCTCCGGGAGCTCGGAGCCGATATCGAAGACCTTCACCAAGGGCGTCAACATCTACGAGGTCCAGGCGATCCTGACGCAGTTCGTCGCTCGGTAGCCGGGGCGGATCGGGGGGAGTCGAACTCTGTTCGGCCTGGGGGAGGAATCTCCATATCAGGTACCGTCTCCCGAGGGTTTTCGGGGACGTGGGAGGAAGTTCGCGTGGACGACATCGACCGGGTGCTGCTCCAGCGCCTCCAGGAGGACGCGAGTCAGCCGTACGCGGCGCTGGCCGCCGCCGTGGGGCTCTCCGCGGGAGCCACCCACGAGCGCGTACGCAAACTGCGCGAGCGCGGGGTCATCCGGCGGACCACGGTCGAGGTGGATCCGGCGGCCGTCGGCAGCGGGGTGCTGGCCTACGTGATGGTCGACTCCTCCGCCTGGATGGGTGACTCCCGGGCCGCCTTCGAGGGGATCGCCGAGATCCAGGAGGCACACATCATCGCCGGCAGCGCCTCCCTCATGGTCAAGGTCCGCACGGGCACCACCGAGCAACTGCAGGACGTCCTGCGCCGGCTCTACGCCATCGACGGTGTCAGCGGGACGCAGGCCACCGTCGTTCTGGAGACCTTCTTCGAGCGACCCCTCCCCCTGTGACCTGGTGGTGCACCGGCATCCGGTGGATCGACGGCCGCCCCGCCATCGGCTGGTACGGGCGGGGAGCGGGACGGGGGGAGCGCAGCAGTCCCCTCGGGTACGGGCAGACGCTCGCCTTCGCCGCGCGGGGGGAGCGGCGCTGCCTCGGCGTCCGGCGGGCCGGGCGGTGGACGCCGTGCCCGACGGAGCGGACCGTGCCCGGACGGGCCGGGAGCGCCCAGTGCCCCGAGTGCGCCCGTCTGGACCGGTCCTTCTCGGTGGCCGCGGACACCAACGCCGCTGATCCGCGTACCTATCGGGTGTACCTCGCCTGGTTCGGGCCCGGGCTGGTCAAGGTCGGCATCACCGCCGAGGAGCGCGGGTCCGCCCGGCTGCTGGAGCAGGGCGCGGTGGCGTGGGCCTGGCTGGGGCGCGGGCCGCTGATGGCCACCCGCCGGACGGAAGAGCTGCTGCGGTCCGCGCTCGCCGTGCCCGACCGGATCGCCTACGCCCGCAAGCGGTCCGTACGGGCCGGTCTGCCGCCGGAGCCCGAGCGGGCGGCGGAGGTCGCGGCCCTGCACGCGCGCGCGTCCGCGCTGGAGGGGTGGCCGGAGTCGCTGGAGCGGCTGGTGTGCGAGGTGACCGACCACGCCGGGGCGTTCGGGCTCGGGGCGCTGCCCGCTCCCGCCCGGGTGGTCACCGAGATGGTGTCCGGCGGGAGCGTCGCGGGGCGGCTGGCCGGCGCGGCCGGACCCGATCTGCACTTCGCGGACGGGCTGGTCCTGGACACCCGGCTGCTCGCGGGATGGGAGCTGGTGGCACCCGGAGAGGGCGGCGCCACCGATGTTCCGGTGGCCGTGATCCCGCCCGTCGCGCAGGCGGGCCCCGCAGCGCAGGCGGGGCTGTTCTGACCTCTCGGGGCAGAGCGCTGGGGAGCGCTGGGGAGCGGTGGCGCGCGGTGGGGAGAGGTGGGACCAAGGTCAAAACTTGGATCCCTTTGGCCGCCCGCGCCCAATTCTGGTGGACATGCCAGGGCCGGGCCACAGAGGGTGGTGGGCATGACCATTCAGCCGGTGCGGGCGTTCGAACCGCCGTATGTGATCAGCGTTTTCACCAGTGTCCGGACCGCCGAGGACGAGGGATACCCCGAGACCCTCGAGCGGATGAGCGAGCTCGTCGGTGCCAACCCGGGCTTCCTCGGCTACGAGTCCGCGCGCACCCCCGGTGGACTCGGCATCACCGTGGCCTACTTCCGCGACCACGAGTCCATGGCCCTGTGGCGCAAGGACATGGAGCACCAGGCGGCCATGAAGCGGGGCCGCACCGACTGGTACGAGAGCTACACGCTGCACGTCGCGACGGTCGATCGGAGCCACGGCTTTGTCCGCGACGACGGCTGAGGCCGTCCGCGCCTTCCGGGAACGGACCGGGGTGCCCGGGCTGGTCGACGTACACACCCACTTCATGCCCGAGCGGGTCCTGGACAAGGTGTGGGACTACTTCGACGCGTTCGGCCCGCTGACCGGCGTCGAGTGGCCCATCACCTACCGGCACGAGGAGGAGCAGCGGGTGGCGCTGCTGCGGGAATTCGGGGTCCGGGCCTTCACGTCCATGCTCTACCCGCACAAGCCAGACATGGCCGCCTGGCTCAACTCCTGGTCCGCGGAGTTCGCCGCCCGCACCCCCGACTGCCTGCACACCGCGACCTTCTTCCCGGAGGACGGAGTGACGCGGTACGTCCGCCAGGCCGTCGAATCGGGGGCCCGAGTCTTCAAGGCACACCTCCAGGTGGGTGGGTACGACCCCAACGACGACCGGCTCGACCCGGTCTGGGGGCTGCTCGCGGAGGCCGGGATCCCGACGGTCGTCCACTGCGGTTCGGGCCCCGTCCCGGGCAAGCACACCGGACCCGAGCCGATCGCCCGGCTGCTGGCCCGCCACCCCCGGCTGCCGCTGATCGTCGCGCACATGGGGATGCCCGAGTACGCCGACTTCCTCGACCTCGCCGACCGCCACAGCGAGGTCCACCTCGACACCACCATGGCCTTCACCGACTTCTCCGAGCGGCTCAGCGCCTTCCCTCCCGGGGACCGGGGCCGGCTCGCCGCCCTCGGGGACCGGATCCTGCTGGGCACCGATTTCCCGAACATCCCCTACCCATACGAGCACCAGCTCGAGGCCCTCGAACGGCTCGGCCTCGGTGACGCCTGGCTGCGCGCCGTCTGCCACGACAACGGAGCCCGGCTGTTCCACCTGGGCTGAGGGGAGGGACGCCTTCCGCGGGTGGGGTTTCTCAGGCAATTCACAGGTTCAGGCAAGATCGCTCTCACGGGCGGCGGCCAGCGTGTACGCATGACTGCGACGACCACCTCCCACGCGTCCACGTCCACCAGCAACCCCACGGCTCTCGTCCGTCCCGACGGCGGCCCGTGCCGGGTCCTCGTCGTGGACGACGAGGCCGCCCTCTCCGAGCTGCTCTCCATGGCCCTGCGCTACGAAGGCTGCGAGGTCCGCAGCGCGGGCGACGGGGCGGGCGCGGTCCGCGCGGCACGGGAGTTCCGGCCGGACGTGGTCCTGCTCGACATCATGCTGCCCGACATGGACGGGCTGGCCGTCCTCGGCCGCCTGCGCCGGGAGCTCCCGCAGGTCCCGGTGCTGTTCCTGACCGCGAAGGACTCGGTCGAGGACCGCATCGCGGGGCTGACGGCGGGCGGCGACGACTACGTCACCAAGCCCTTCAGCCTGGAGGAGGTCGTGGCCCGGCTGCGCGGCCTGGTCCGGCGCTCCGGTGCGGCGCAGGCCGCGCGCGGCGGCTCGGTGCTGGAGGTCGGCGACCTGCGGCTCGACGAGGACAGCCACGAGGTGGTCCGGGGCGGGCAGGAGGTCCACCTCACCGCGACCGAGTTCGAGCTGCTGCGCTACCTGATGCGCAACCCGCGCCGGGTTCTGAGCAAGGCCCAGATCCTGGACCGCGTGTGGTCCTACGACTTCGGCGGCCAGGCCAACGTCGTCGAGCTGTACATCTCCTACCTGCGGCGGAAGCTGGAGGGCGGTACCGGTCTCCCGCCGATGATCCACACCCGTCGGGGCGCCGGCTACCTGATCAAGCCGGCCGACTAGTGGTGCTCGGCTCGTCCCGGTCGCTCCGGTCGCTCCGGTCGTCCCAGCCCGCCCGATCGTCCGGGCCGACCCAGCGGTCCCGCCATGCCGTACGGCGTGCGGACGAGGCCGCTGATCCGGGTGTACGAGGGCCCGCGGCCTCCCGGCGTCCCCGCCGGCCCGGCCGCCCCGGGCGCCCGGCCGGTCCCCGGCGCCCCCGCCGGATCCGTCGGCCCTGGTCGCTGCGGACCCGGCTCGTCGTCTCGGCGGTGGCCCTCATCGCCGTCGTGGGCGCGGCCATCAGCACCGTCACCACCCTCGCGCTGCGCTCGTACCTCGTCGACAAGGTCGACGAACAGCTGCGGGTCGTCGTCGAGATGGCGAGCCGTCCGGGCGCGGGCAAGCCCGGCCGGGAGAACTACCTCGGCGTCGTCCTGTCTCCCGGCTCCCCGCTGGGGTCCGCCGGGGTCCGCCTCGACGCCTCGGGGAAGGTCCTCGACAGCGTCCGCAGCGAACGCAGCGCCGCCGTCGGCGGGTCCGGCCCCGGAGGCCACACGCCCCTCACCGAGGACCAGGCCGCCGCCCTCGCCGGGGCCGCCCGCAAGGCCGCCGACGGCCGTCCCGGCAGTCCGGTCGAGCTGTACCTGCCCCGTCTCGGGAGCTACCGGGTGCTGACCGCGCCCGACGGGAGCATCGTCCTCGGCTTCCCGCTCACCGAGGTCGACTCCACGGTGCACACCCTCATCGCGGTGGAGGTCTTCGTGACCCTCGCCGGACTGATCGCGGCCTCCCTCGCCGGACAGGCCCTGGTCGGCGTGGCCCTGCGCCCGCTGAGCCGGGTCGCCGCCACCGCCACCCGCGTCTCCGAACTGCCGCTGCACAGCGGCGAACCCGACCTCCACGAGCGGGTCCCCGACGCCGAGGCCGATCCGCGTACCGAGGTCGGGCAGGTCGGCGCCGCCATCAACCGGATGCTGGGGCACGTCTCCTCCGCCCTGACCGCACGCCAGCAGAGCGAGACCCGGGTCCGGCAGTTCGTCGCCGACGCGAGCCATGAGCTGCGCACCCCGCTGGCCTCGATCCGCGGCTACGCCGAACTGACCCGCCGGGGCCGGGAGGAGCCGGGCCCCGACACCCGGCACGCGCTGGGCCGGATCGAATCCGAAGCCACCCGGATGACGGGTCTGGTGGAGGACCTGCTGCTGCTGGCCCGGCTCGACGCGGGCCGCCCGCTGTCCAGCTGCGACACCGACCTGGCCCCGCTGGTCGTGGACGCCGTCAGTGACGCCAGGGCCGCCGGCCACGACCACCACTGGCGCCTGGAACTCCCCGACGAGCCCGCGCCCGTCCACGCCGACCCGGCCCGGATCCAGCAGGTGCTGGTCAACCTGCTGGCCAACGCCCGCACCCACACCCCGCCCGGCACCACCGTCACGGCGCGTGTTTCACGTGAAACATCCGCCATCCGGCTCCGGATCGAGGACGACGGCCCGGGCATCCCGCCCGAGCTGCTGCCCCACGTCTTCGAGCGCTTCGCCCGAGGCGACGCCTCCCGCTCCCGGTCCGCCGGCTCCACGGGCCTCGGCCTGGCCATCGTCCAGGCCGTGGTCTCGGCCCACGGCGGCCGCGTCGGCGTGAGCAGCACCCCCGGCCACACCTCCTTCGAGGTCCTGCTCCCCCTCGCCGACACGGCAGCCGACACCGCAGCCGACACGGCAGGCGACACTGCCACGGCCACCGCAGCCGCCACCGCAGCCGCCACCGCGCAGCCCGACTCACAGACGGGCCACAGGGTCACCACACAGCGGTGACAGCCCGGCCCGGGAGAGTCGGTGCATGCCAACCGACACCTCTCCCGGAGCGCTCCCGGTACGGGCGCCCCTCGCGCCCGTACCGGGTGAACCCGTCCTCGACGTGGTGATTCCGGTCTTCAACGAGGAGACGGACCTCGGCCCCTGCGTGCGCAGGCTGCACGAGCACCTCACCCGGACCTTCCCGTACCCCTTCCGCATCACCATCGCCGACAACGCGAGCACCGACCGCACACCCGAGGTCGCGGCCGCCCTCGCCGGATCCATCGACGGGGTGCGCAGCACCCGGCTGGAGCAGAAGGGCCGCGGCCGGGCCCTGCGCACCGTCTGGGGCGACTCGGACGCGCCCGTCCTCGCGTACATGGACGTGGACCTCTCCACCGACCTCAACGCCCTGCTGCCGCTGGTCGCCCCGCTGATCTCCGGTCATTCCGACCTCGCCATCGGCACCCGCCTCGCCCGCTCCTCGCGGGTGGTCCGGGGAGCGAAGCGGGAGTTCATCTCCCGCGCCTACAACCTGCTCCTGCGCTCCTCGCTGTCCGCCCGTTTCAGCGACGCCCAGTGCGGTTTCAAGGCCATCCGCCGCGAGGTCGCGACCCGGCTGCTGCCGCTCGTGGAGGACTCCGGCTGGTTCTTCGACACCGAACTGCTGGTCCTCGCCGAGCGGGCCGGCCTGCGGATCCACGAGGTGCCGGTGGACTGGGTCGACGACCCCGACTCCACGGTCCACATCGCCCGCACCGCCGCCGAGGACATCAAGGGGGTCTGGCGGGTGGGCCGGGCGCTGGCCGTCGGCGCGCTTCCGCTGGACCGGCTCGCCCGCCCCTTCGGGGACGACCCGCGCGATCGCACCGTCCTGCCCGGGGTGCCGCAGGGCCTGGCCCGCCAGCTGCTGGGCTTCTGCGTGGTCGGGGTCCTGTCCACCCTCCTCTACCTGCTCCTCTACTCCGCCGCCCGGAGCTCCGCCGGACCCCAGCTCGCCAATGCCGCCGCGCTGCTGTTCTCCGCCGTCGCCAACACCGCCGCCAACCGCCGGCTCACCTTCGGCGTCCGGGGCCCGGTCCGCGCGGTGCGCCACCAGGCGCAGGGGCTCGTGGTGTTCGCCATCGGTCTGGCCCTGACCAGCGGATCGCTCGCCGCCCTCGGGGCCGCGAACGCCCGGCCGGGGCACAGCACCGAACTGGCCGTCCTGGTCACCGCCAACCTCGCCGCCACCGTGCTGCGGTTCCTGCTCTTCCGCGCCTGGGTCTTCCCCGAACGGCGCACCACTCCCGCGAAGGACGATCCCCGATGACCACGGCAGCACTACCGCTCCATCCGCCCGTCCCGTCCTCTCCGCACCCCGCGGTGGCCGGGGCGCAGACCGTGCGGCCGCGCTGGGAACGCCCGGCCTTCGCCGTCCTGCTGCTCGCCACCGCCGCCCTGCTGCTGTGGGACCTGGGCGCCTCCGGCTACGCCAACTCCTTCTACTCCGCGGCCGTCCAGGCGGGCAGCGAGAGCTGGAAGGCCTTCTTCTTCGGCTCCTCCGACGCCGGGAACTCCATCACCGTCGACAAGCCCCCTGCGGCCCTGTGGCCGATGATGCTGTCCGTCCGGCTCTTCGGGCTGGGTGCCTGGCAGATCCTCGTGCCCCAGGCGCTCATGGGCGTCGCCACCGCCGCGGTCCTCTACGCCTCCGTACGCCGCCACTTCGGTCCGGTGGCCGCCCTGATCAGCGGGGCCGTCTTCGCGCTCACTCCCGTCGCCGCGCTGATGTTCCGCTTCAACAACCCCGACGCGCTGCTGACCCTGCTGATGACCGCGACCGTGTACTGCGTGCTGCGGGCCCTCGAAGGGGCGCGCACCAAGTGGCTCGTCTGGGCCGGTGTCGCGGTCGGCTTCGCCTTCCTGACCAAGACCCTGCAGGCGTTCGTCATCCTGCCGCCGCTGGCCCTGCTGTACGCGGTCTGCGCGCCGACCGGGCTGCGCAGGCGTCTGGGGCAGCTGCTGCTCTCGGCGCTGGCCATGGTGGCGTCCGCCGGCTGGTGGGTGGCGATCGTCGAGCTGTGGCCCGCCGCCTCCCGCCCGTACATCGGGGGCTCGCAGACCAACTCCTTCCTGGAACTGACCCTCGGCTACAACGGCCTCGGCCGGATCAACGGCGAGGAGACCGGCAGCGTGGGCGGAGGCGGCCGCGCGGCCGTCGAAGGCATGGGCGGCGCCGGTGGCGGCGGTGGCGGCGGCGGGATGAGCTGGGGGGAGACCGGCATCGACCGGCTCTTCGCGTCCAACATCGGCGGTCAGATCGCCTGGCTGCTGCCGGCCGCCCTGATCCTGCTCGTCGCGGGCCTGGTGGTGACCTGGCGGGCCCCCCGGGCCACCGACGCGCTGGAGAGCACGGCCCGTGCGGCGTTCCTCGCCTGGGGCGGGTCGCTGCTGATCACCGGTCTGGTCTTCAGCTACATGCAGGGCATCTTCCACGAGTACTACACCGTCGCCCTGGCGCCCTATGTCGCCGCCCTCGTCGGCATGGGCATTGCCGTCCTCTGGGAGGAGCGCGGCAGCCGGGCCGCGTCCCTCACCCTGGCCGGGACCCTCGCTCTCACGTCGTACTGGGCCTTCGTGCTGCTCGGCCGCGCTGCGGAGTACGTGCCGTGGTTGCGCTGGCTGGTGCTCGCCGTCGGACTCGGCACGGCGCTGCTGCTGCCGTTCGCCGCGCGGCTGGGCCGCCGCGCCGCACTCGGTGTGGCGGCAGCCGGCCTGATGGCGGCCCTGGCCGGGCCGCTCGCGTACTCCCTGACCACGGTCACCACCGCCCACTCGGGTTCGATCATCACGGCGGGTCCCGCGGTCGCGGGCGGCCGGGGCGGCCCCGGCGGCGGGATGCGCGGCTTCGAGATGCCCGGCGGGGGCGGGATGCCGGGTGGCGGCGGCGCACCGCAGGGCATGCCCCAGGGCGCAGGCGCCCCGGGCGGCCAGGCCCCGGGCGGCCAGGCCCCGGGCGGTCAGGGCGGCCAAGGCGGCCAAGGCGGCCAAGGCGGCCAGCGCGCCGACGGCGGCCGGACCGGGCGCCCCGGCGGCATGGGCGGTGGCATGGGCGGCGGCATGGGCGGTCTGCTCGGCGGCACGAAGACCAGCGCCGAAGCCACGGCCGCCCTGCGCGCCGACGCGGACCGGTACACATGGGCGGCGGCGGCCATCGGCTCGCAGAACGCGGCCAGTTACCAGCTGGCTTCGCAGCAGCCGGTGATGCCGATCGGGGGCTTCAACGGCAGCGACCCGTCACCCACGCTGGAGCAGTTCAAGGCGTACGTGAAGGCCGGGAAGATCCACTACTTCATCGGCCAGAGCAGCGCGGGCACCGGCGGCGCGGACGGGGAGACCGGTACCGCGGCCCGGGGCGGTGGCGGCCCCGGAGGCGGCACGAGCAGCGCGATCGAGAGCTGGGTCAAGGCCACGTTCACGGAGTCCACGATCGGCGGAGCCACCTTCTACGACCTCACGGCGCCGACGTCCCAGGCGTCCGTGACGTCCTGAAACCCACCGAAACCCCGAGCCCACCCCCTAGCATCAAGGGGGCGGACCGGGCATAACGGGCTGGTCCTGCTCTCGTGAGGAGGATGCCTCCATGGCCAGCTCGGCCGATCCCGGCAAGGACCGGACCAGCGTCTGGCTGGCCGCACGGCCCGCCGCACCCGCCAGGCGGCGCAGCGAGGCTCCCTCCGGCCTCGACCGGGACCGGATCACGGTGGCGGCGGTGCGGCTGCTGGACGCCGAGGGACTGGCGCGGTTCTCCATGCGCAGGCTGGCCGCCGGGCTCGGGGTCACCGCGATGTCCCTGTACTGGTACGTGGACACCAAGCACGATCTGCTCGAACTCGCCCTGGACAGTGTCCTGGGCGAGTTGGAAGAGCCGGCCGGGCCGCCCCCGGAGGGCTGGCCCGGCCGGCTCCGGTCGTTGGCCCGCGGCTACCGCCGGCTGATCGTGGAGCACCCATGGGTGGCCCCGCTGACCGCCGCGTATCCCAACATCGGCCCGCACGCGCGGGCCTTCGACGCGGCCCTGCACCGGCTGCTGGACACCACCGGCCTGACGGACGCCGCCCGGACCGGAGCCCATCTCGCCGTCTCGCAGTTCCTGCACGGCTGTGGCGGCTCGGTCCGGCGGCCGCCCGACGGGGAGTTCTGCCTCGCGCTCGACGTCCTGATCGCCGGGATCGAGGCCCACGCCGCTCCCGCCGGGCGCACCGCGCCCGCAGCCCCGTAGGACCGGAGACCGGACCGTCCGCTACTCCGCCGGAGCGGCGGCCGGAGCCGGAGCCGCGGCGGGAGCGGCGGCCGGGGCCGTCGAGGAGGCTGCCGGGTCATGTGCGGCCGGCTTCGACCTCAGGGCGACCTCCTTGATGAACACCACCAGCACCAGGGCGAGCAGCGCGGTGGGGGCGGCGTAGAGGAAGACGTCGCCGACGCCGTGCCCGTACGCCGACTCGATGACCGCGCGGAACGGCGCGGGCAACTTGTCGAGGTCGGGGATCCCGCCTCCGCCGGTGCCGCCGTGGCCCATGGCCGCGGCCTTCGGGCCGAGGGCGGCCAGTCCGTCCTGGACGTAGTGGGTCACACGGTTGGCCATGACCGCGCCGAGGGCGGAGACGCCCATCGCGCCGCCGAGGGAGCGGAAGAAGGTGACGACGGAGCTGGCGGCGCCCAGGTCCTCGGGGGCCACCTGGTTCTGGGCGGCGAGGACGAGGTTCTGCATCATCATGCCGAGACCCAGGCCGGTCAGCGCCATGAAGATCGCGATGTGCCAGTACGCGGTGTCGTAGCGCAGGGTGCCCAGCAGGCCGAGGCCGGAGGTCAGGAGCACGCCGCCGGAGACGAGCCAGGCCTTCCACTTGCCGGTCTTGGTGATCACCTGACCGGAAACCGTGGAGGAGACGAAGAGTCCGCCGATCATCGGAATCGTGAGGATTCCGGACATCGTGGGGGACTCGCCACGGGCCAACTGGAAGAACTGGCTGAAAAAGACCGTGCCCGAGAACATCGCGATGCCGACGAAGAGCGAGGCGCCCGAGGCCAGGCTGATGGTCTTGTTGCGGAAGAGGCGCAGCGGGATGATCGGGTCGCTCGCCCTCGACTCGACGAGGACGAAGAGCAGGCCGAGGGCGAGTGCCCCGCCGGTCATCGCCCAGGTCTGCCAGGAGATCCACTCGTAGGAGCTGCCGGCCTGGGTCACCCAGATCAGCAGGAGCGAGACGGCGCCGCTGATCAGGAAGGCGCCGAGCCAGTCGACCTTGACGTCGCGGCGGACGACGGGCAGGTGCAGGGTGCGCTGGAGCACGATCAGGGCGATGACGGCGAACGGGACGCCGACGTAGAAGCACCAGCGCCAGCCGAGCCAGCTGGTGTCGGTGATGACCCCACCGAGCAGCGGGCCGCCGACGGTGGCTACGGCGAAGACGGCGCCGAGGTAGCCGCTGTAACGGCCGCGCTCGCGCGGGGAGATCATCGCGGCCATCACGATCTGCGCGAGGGCGGAGAGGCCGCCGACGCCGATGCCCTGGACCACGCGGCAGGCGATGAGCATCCCGGTGTTCTGGGACATGCCCGCGACCATCGAACCGAGGACGTAGATCACCAGGGATATCTGGACCAGCAGCTTCTTGCTGAAGAGGTCGGACAGCTTGCCCCACAGCGGGGTCGCCGCCGTCATCGAGAGCAGGGCCGCCGTCACCACCCAGGTGTACGAGGACTGCGTGCCGCCGAGGTCGCTGATGATCTGGGGCAGGGCGTTGGAGACGATCGTGGAGGACAGGATCGCCACGAACATGCCGAGCATCAGCCCGGAGAGCGCCTTCATGATCTGTGCGTGGGTCATGGGCGCGCTGGCGGACCCGGTCTCCGACCGGCCGTCTCCCCGCACACCGGTGGGTGTGGTCGTAGCCATGTGTTTCCTTCTGTTGCTAGAAGCTCGATCGGAGTCGGGCCAGCAGGGTGTTGAGGTGGTCGATGTCCGCGTCGGACCAGTCGGCGAGGGCCTTCTCCAGCGCGCCGCTGTGGCGGGCGCCGAGCTCGGTGAGGAGCGTGCGGCCCGCCGGGGTCAGGCGCAGGATCCGGCAGCGGGCGTCGCCGGGGTCGGTGTCGCGGGTGATCCAGCCGCGGTCGGCGGTGTGCGCGACGTGCCGGCTGGTCACGGAGATGTCGACGGCCATGAGCTCGGAGAGACGGCTGAGCCGCATCTCTCCGTGGCGGTCGAGCACCGTGAGGACGGCGGCCGAGCCGGGCGGGCAGTCGGGGGGCAGGATGCGTGCGAGGTCGCGTTTGACGGCGCCGATGCCGGTGAGCTGGCGGGCCAGCTCCGCGTAGCGCGCGGTGGGCGCGGTGGGCGCGGGCGGTGCGGTCACCGGTGGCCTCCCCTCGAATGTCGTTGCTTCGGGCAACCATAGAAGCAGATGGTTGTTACAGGCAAATGAATCGGGGGGTGGGGCGGTAAAGGAATGGGAAAACCCGCTAGGGTCCTGCGCATGGCTGCGAATCACGACTCGAACCACAACTCACCGGCCCCCGAGGGTGACTACGATCCCGCGGGCAGCACCCAGATGTTCCGGGCGTTCGTCGACGAGCCGGTACCGGCTCCCGCCGTCCCGGGCTCCCGGATGCAGAACCGCGCCGCGCGCAAGTCCGGACCGGGCGCGGGCCTGTGGGTCGGCGTCGGCCTCGCCGCGGTCGTCCTGATCGCCGTGGTGGCCTGGCTCGCGCTCTGACGCGCGTCAGCTCCAGGTGGCCGTGACCTTCCTGGTCTCCACGCGCATGCCCAGGGGGACACGCCAGGAATCGACGCAGACCCGGTAGGTCTGCGTCTTCGTCGTGCTGCCCGCGATCGGGGCCGGCAGCGGCTGGGCCGAGGTGATGGTGGCCCAGTCGACGCCGAGGGCCCCGATGATGTGCGTCGCGAAGCTGACCGTGCCCGAACGGGCCGGGGTGCCCCCGGTGTTGGTGAACGCCACCGTGACCAGCTCGCACCAGCGCTCCGCCGCGGCGGTACGGGTGGGCGCGCCGATGCTCAGCTTCGCCGCCGTGGCCGGAGACGGCGCGGGCAGGGTGGTGCCCGGCTTCGCGGGCGGGCTCGCCGGGGTCCCGGAGCCCGTGCCCGGGCCGGTGGGGGGCGTCGCACCGGGTGCGGTGCCCGGTCCGCTGCCGGAGCCCTGGGGCGGGGTGGCACCGGCTCCGCCCGGGGCGGAGCCGCCGGGGGGCTGGGATCCCGGGGCGCCGGGCGGCGTACCGGTCGAGGGGCCTGCGGACCCGGCGGACACCGGGGACTCCGCGGACGCGGAGGAGCCGCCCGCGGCCTGCGGGAGCGGCTGGAACTCGACTCCGCCCTTCGGCGCGACGTTGTCGCCGGCGCCCCGCTCCGGGCCCGGGGCGGCCGCGCCCAGGGCCACGTAACCCTCGCGCGCCGGGCCGCCGCAGCCGGTCAGGGCGGCGGCGGCAGCCGTGGCGCACAGGGCGAGGAGGGCGGCTGACTGGGATGCCTTTCGCATCCCGGCAGTTTTCCTGACGCACCGTCAATTGGGAAGCCGGTGCGGAGGATTGCCGCAGGGCTCCGCGCCGGGCGGGCGCGGAGGCTACTCGCCGATCAGGCCGACCCGGAGCTGTGCGAGCGTGCGGGTGAGCAGCCGGGAGACGTGCATCTGGGAGATGCCGACCTCCTCGCCGATCTGCGACTGCGTCATGTTCGCGAAGAACCGCAGCATGATGATCTGCCGTTCCCGGGGAGGGAGTTTGGCCAGCAGCGGCTTGAGCGACTCGCGGTACTCGACGCCCTCCAGCGCGGTGTCCTCGTACCCGAGCCGGTCCGCGAGGGAGCCCTCGCCGCCCTCGTCCTCGGGGGAGGGCGAGTCGAGCGAGGAGGCGGTGTACGCGTTGCCCACGGCGAGGCCGTCGACGACGTCCTCCTCCGAGACGCCGAGCACGGCGGCGAGCTCCGGCACGGTCGGGGAGCGGTCGAGCTTCTGGGCGAGCTCGTCGCTGGCCTTGGTGAGGGCCAGACGAAGCTCCTGGAGCCGGCGCGGGACGCGCACGGACCAGGAGGTGTCCCGGAAGAACCGTTTGATCTCACCGACGACCGTCGGCATCGCGAAGGTCGGGAACTCCACGCCGCGTTCGCAGTCGAAGCGGTCGATGGCCTTGATCAGACCGATCGTGCCGACCTGGACGATGTCCTCCATCGGCTCGTTGCGGCTGCGGAAGCGGGCCGCGGCGTAGCGCACGAGGGGGAGGTTCAGCTCGATCAGGGTGTCGCGTACGTACGTCCGCTCGGGACTGTCCGCGTCGAGGCCGGCGAGCCGGTGGAAGAGGGAGCGGGAGAGGGTGCGGGTGTCGATCCGGGTGTCGATGGCTTCCGAGCGGTGGGACACTGCCGGCACCTCACGCTGCTTGACGAGCGTGAGCACCTGTGAGCTGCCCTGGTCTACGGACATGCCACCCCCTTGAGGTCGCGGACGGTCGCGCTTCATCTGCGCGCCCGTCGGAGGAACGCAGCCTCCACCTGAATACCGGAGGCGGGGCTGCGGCAAACGCGGTTCCAGCAGAATGTCACATGTCGGCAACACGCTGTAGCGCCATGTCGACATGTATCTCCAGCGACAGAACACGATAGGCCTGCTCTAGGGCGGAAAACTGCCGTTCTGTCAGGAAACGCGGAGATTGATCTCCACTCGATCCGGCTAAGCCTCGATCCTGTTTGCGGATCTCAGCCGGGCGAAGCTGCGTGCCAGGAGCCGGGAGACGTGCATCTGGGAGACGCCGAGCTCGGCGCTGATCTGCGACTGGGTCAGATTGTTGTAGTACCGCAGGAGGAGGATCCGCTGTTCGCGCTCGGGCAGTTGTACGAGGAGGTGGCGGACCAGGTCGCGGTGCTCGACCCCGGCCAGCTCGGGGTCCTCGTAGCCGAGGCGGTCGAGCAGCCCGGGGAGTCCGTCGCCCTCCTGGGCGGCCTCCAGGGAGGTCGCGTGGTAGCTGCGGCCGGCCTCGATGCAGGAGAGGACCTCGTCCTCGCCGATGCGCAGCCGTTCGGCGATCTCGGGGGTGGTCGGGGTGCGGCCGTGGAGGGTGGTGAGGTCCTCGGTGGCGGCGTTGACCTGGACCCAGAGCTCGTGGAGGCGGCGCGGTACGTGGACGGTGCGGACGTTGTCGCGGAAGTACCGCTTGATCTCGCCCACCACCGTCGGCATCGCGAAGGTCGGGAACTGCACCCCGCGCTCGGGGTCGAACCGGTCGATCGCGTTGATCAGCCCGATCGTGCCGACCTGGATCACGTCCTCCATCGGCTCGTTGCGGCTGCGGAAGCGGGCGGCCGCGTACCGGACGAGCGGGATGTTGGCCTCGATGAGGGCGCTGCGGACCCGGGTGTGCTCGCTGGTGCCCGGCTGGAGGTCCTTCAGCTGCCCGAACAGGACCTGGGTGAGGGCCCGGGTGTCGGCCCCCCGGCTCGGCGGTCTCGGGGGGGCCGGGAGCTCTTCCGGGGCCTCCTGCTGGGGCGGTACGTGGGACTCCGGCTGCGGGGTCTGCTGCGGTGGGTGCTGCGGTGGGTGCTGCGGTGGGTGCTGAGGGGTCTGCTGGGAGGCCGGCTGTGCGGCCTGCTGCGGGGTCTGGAGGAGGGCTTGCTGCGGGTCCCGGAGCGGGTCTCGGTGCAGGTCTCGGTGCGGGTCCCGGTGGGGGTCCCGCGGGTGCTCCTGCTGCGGGTCCTGCTGGGGTGGTACCTCAGGCGCAGTACTGGCCGGCACGGTCACGCCACCCCTTCACGTCACGTCATCAACTATCCGTCAAAAGCGGTCATAGCATCACAAGACATGTGCACTGTGTGCAAGCACCGTATATCGCCGTGTTGAGGGCAAGTTGGGCATATCGGGGCATTATGCCCCGTGTGCGGGAACGCAAAAGGCCCCCCACCCGTCGGAGTGGGGGGCCGGGAAGTCCGGAAACCGCTTCAGCGTACGGGTTCAGCGCACCAGTTCGGTCATGAACTCACCGATCGCCGTTGCGGCATCCGAGATCCCTTGGAAGCCTATTTGCACCATATCGGCGGCTTTTTTGGGCTGAGTGATGATGACGAAGAGGACGAAGACGACGAGGGCGCCCGAGATCAGCTTCTTGGTTTCCACGTGCGCTGTCGGCCTCCCCAACCGGTCCTGCAAGGTCGGGTGAGTCTAGCCGGTCGTGTTCGAACACTCACCTTTCCTTTAAGGACCAATGACCCGGTGGTCCAGGCCCTTTGCCGGTGTGGTGGCGGCCCGGGAAGGCGCAGGATTGAACACGAGCCCACCGGTTCTGGCAGGAAATCGGTGAGCGAGGGACAGGACCTCACTGCGGGGTCCGAGCCGCAAGCTTCCCCCCTGACTGCGGCTTGGACTGGCAGGTTCCGTCCTCATCGGGGGAAGTGGCTTGTCCCCCCGATGCCACTTCCCCCGTCCCAACCGTCGAAGGTCCCGACTCCGGTCGGGGCCTTCTTCGCGTTTTCCGCCGGACGGTGCCCGGGCCGGTGCCCGCTCCTGGCTACTCCAGGCCGCCGGCCAGGTCGGCGATCGGCTGGACCGGGGCGATCACGGGCGCCAGCTGGTTCGGCAGCTCCATCAGCTGGTTGAGCTGGTTCAGCCCGCCGCTGACCTGCCCGCCGATCTCCTGCACCGAGGACGGAGTGGCCCCCTGCGGCATGCCCGGGGCCGCCGACGGCAGGTCCGGGAGGGTGAGCGGGGAGATCGGGGCGGCGGAGGCGGCGGGTGCCGCGAGGCCCGCGGCGGCCCCCGCGAGGGCGAAGGCGGCGAGGATGCGCTGGGTCTTGGTCATGCCGTGACAACGGCCGAAAGGGCGGGCGGTCACGCGGGTGTCCCCCGGAAGCCGGAAGACGGATGCCGGAAACCGGAGTCCCGGTCCAGAGTCCCGGACCGGACCCGAAGGCCGGACCGAAAACGACGAGAGCCCCGACCCTTGCGGGGCGGGGCTCTCGATCAGAGCGGTAGCGGTGGGATTTGAACCCACGGATAGCTTGCACCATCACACGCTTTCGAGGCGTGCTCCTTCGGCCGCTCGGACACGCTACCGAGAGAGAGCTTAGCCCAAGGTGACCCGTGCTCTGAAATCCATGCCCACGGACGGGGAGGGCGGGGCTCGGGCCGGGTCGTCAGAGCTCGCGGAAGAAGTCCGTCAGCTGCCGGGCGCACTCCCCCGCGAGCACGCCCCGGATCACTTCGGGCCGGTGGTTGAGCCTGCGGTCCCGTACGAGGTCCCACAGCGATCCGGCCGCGCCGGCCTTCTCGTCGGACGCCCCGTAGACGACCCGGGCCACCCGTGACTGCACGAGCGCGCCCGCGCACATGACGCACGGCTCCAGTGTCACCACGAGGGTGCACCCCGGAAGCCGCCATTCCCCGAGCGCGGCGGCCGCCCGGCGCAGCGCCAGTACCTCGGCGTGCGCCGTGGGGTCGCCGGTGGCCTCGCGCTCGTTGTGCCCGGTGGCGAGGATCGCCCCGTCCGGGCCGAGCACGACGGCGCCGACCGGCACGTCGCCGGCCGGCACCGCCCGGGCGGCCTCCTGGAGCGCCAGGCGCATGGAGTCCCGCCACGGGTCCCGTACGGGATCGGGTGCGTACGAGGTGTCGTGCGTGGTGTCGTGCGTCGGATCGTGCGAGGTGTGGTGCGTGGTGTGGTGGTGCGCGGGGACCACTAGCGGACGGCCTCCAGCACCTCGGTGGCGCCGAGCGAGTCGGCGATCTCCGAGAGCGCGTCCCCGTCCAGGGTCATCAGTTGTTTGTGGCTCACCCCGAGGTCGTCGAGCAGCCGGGGGTCGCCGAGCGGGCCGGAGGGGGCCGGTTCGGCACCGGCGCGGACACCTTCGTCCGTGTCTTCGTCCTCCTCGGTGTCTTCGTCGTCCGAGTAAGAGGCGATGGCCTCGTCCTCGCCGTCCTCGGTGCCGTCGAGGTCCAGCTCGTCGAGTTCGTCGTCCTCCTCGTCCTTGCCGAGCAGCTCGTCGGTCAGCATCGAGCCGTACGAGCTGCGAGAGGCGGCGGAGGCGTTGGACACGTAGTAGCGCGGGTCCTCCTCGCCGTCCACGCGGACGACCCCGAACCAGGTGTCCTCCTGTTCGATGAGGGCTACCACCGTGTCGTCGTCGACAGCGGCGGAGCGGGCGAGATCGATCAGATCACTCAGAGACTCGACGTCGTCGAGTTCCATGTCGCTCGCTTCCCACCCGTCTTCGGTGCGCGCGAGCAGTGCGGCGAAATACACCGTGACTCTCCCACTGGTCATAGGCGTGCCGGTTGGAGTTCCCCCCGGCCGGAGGTGGGCGGGGCCCGGAACGGCCGTCGTGCTCGCCGTTTCTCACCCCTCCCAATCGGCATCGTGGCAGAAACGGAGCCGATGCGAGAGGTCTTCCGCGCCGTGGCGCTGGCCGCGCGTGTTGTACGGGGGCTCGTGCCGGGGGCTGCGCGGGGGCGAGGCGGGGCCTTCGGACGGCTCATCGCGGGGTCCCGGGACGGCTCACCAGCGGAAGGTGCGCATGCGCATCTGCTGGCGCATCCGGGCGGCGCGGGCACGTCTGGGCTGGACACGGTCGCGCAGTTCCCGGGCCTCGTTCAGGTCGCGGAGGAACTGCGCGCGGCGTGCTCTTCGCTGCGCGGTCGTCTCCAGTGGTTCGTGGTCGTCATCGGGCATGGGTCACCGCCCCTGGCTGGTCCGGTACGGTCCGTCCCCCCGAAACCCACCTTCCCTCGGACCGGCCGTTTGATGCCAGCCTCCGACACGACTCTGTGTGAATTCAGTCAGATTCCGACATACATCGAGAATCCTTACAATCCTCATAATCCGCACTGCCGCGACTGTGACTGCGACTGCGACCGCGACTACGACTACGACTACGACTCCAGCAGGGTCGGGACGACCGCCACCGGGCCGTGCGCGTGCTGCAGCACGGCGTTCGCGACCGAGCCGATCATCAGGGACCGGATGTGCCGGCGCGGGTGGTGGCGGCCGACCACGACCAGGGCCGCCGAGTTCGAGGTGTCGACCAGACGGCCGGCCGCGTCCCCGGGCACCGCGGCCTGCTCGACGGGCACCCCGGGGTACCTGGCGCGGAACGGTGCGAGCCGCTCCGTCTGGGAGCGCAGCATCTCCCGCTCGGCCGGCACCGCGTCCTCGTCCTCCCCCACCAGCGCCTCCGGCGGGATCACCGCGAACGGGCTGTCGATCACCAGCGTCGGCACCGGCGGCACGCTGTACGCCGAGACCACCTGGAGGGTCGTCGCCCGTGCGAGGGCCTCGGTGAACGCGAACTCCAGCACGTTGTCGGGCGTCTCCGCGGCGTGCAGTCCGAGCACCACCCGGCCCGCCGAGGGCTGGGAGGCCGCCTCCACGCCGCGCGCCTCGTGCGCGACCACGACCACCGGGCACGCCGCGCTGGTGGCCACGGCACGGCTGTTCGACCCGAGCAGCAGCGCGGCGAAGCCGCCGCGGCCCCGGGATCCCATCACCAGCATCCGGGCCCCCTCGCCGGCCTCCCGCAGCGCCTCCGGGACCGAGCCCTCCATGGACTCGTAGCGGACTTCGGAGGGCAGCGGGCCCGCGGTGGCCAGCAGGGCCCGTATGCGGTCGCTGACGGGGTCCTCGAAGTGCTCCGGCTCGGTGCCGTCCTGCAAGGACGAACGGCGTGCAGCGTACAGCTGGGCACTGTCGGACAGCACGTGGGCGACGACGAGCCCCGTGCCGTGGCGCACCGCTGCGGCCCTTGCCCACTCCAGGGCCTTGAGGCTGTGTTCGGATCCGTCGACGGCAGCGATCACCATTGCGTTGGTCATCACCCCAGCGTGCTGGGGGTCCGGGCGGGTCGCATCTCCTGGGCTTTCCGGGCCCGGCCGCCGCTTCGGGAGCGAAGGGGTGGGCACAGCGCGTAGCCTTTTGGGTGTGGGTCGCGTGTTTGCGACCATTTTCGCAGGTAGCGGCGTCGCCGACCGTAGGCGGAGCCCGGCAGCTGAGTCAGCTGAGTCTTGGAGGATGTTGTGCGTTTGCAGGTCGTGGATCACCCCTTGGTGGCGCACAAACTCACCACGCTGCGCGACAAGCGCACCGACTCCCCCACCTTCCGGCGCCTCGCCGACGAGCTGGTGACCCTGCTCGCCTACGAGGCCACCCGGGACGTGCGCACCGAGCAGGCCGACATCGTCACCCCGGTCGGCCCGACCACCGGTGTGAAGCTCTCCTACCCGCGCCCGCTGGTCGTGCCGATCCTGCGCGCCGGTCTCGGCATGCTCGACGGCATGGTGCGGCTGCTCCCGACCGCCGAGGTGGGCTTCCTCGGCATGGTCCGCAACGAGGAGACCCTGGAGGCCTCCACGTACGCCACGCGCATGCCGGAGGACCTCTCGGGCCGCCAGGTCTACGTGGTGGACCCGATGCTCGCCACCGGCGGCACGCTCGTGGCGGCGATCAAGGAGCTCATCAAGCGCGGCGCGGACGACGTGACCGCCGTGGTGCTGCTGGCCGCGCCCGAGGGCGTCGAGGTCATGGAGCGCGAGCTGGCGGGCACGCCGGTGACGGTGGTGACGGCCGCGGTGGACGAGCGGCTCAACGAGCACGGCTACATCGTGCCGGGGCTGGGCGACGCGGGCGACCGCATGTACGGCTCGGCCGAGTAACCGAGCACCCGGTAGCGAAGAACCGAGTACCGAGTACCGAGTACCGAGTAGCCCCTTACGGGTTCAGCACTTGGAAGCGGGCGCGGGCTGGGGGTTGGCCAGGACGGCCAGCGCCTTGTCCGCGTCGGCCTGCGGAGTGAGCTCCTTGAAGGCGTCGCCCAGGATCAGGTCGATGTCCGCGGTCGTCCGGGTGTCGGTCTGCTGGGTGGCGCCGGCCAGGCTGGTGCCCAGTACGGAGAAGGCGGCCTTGTCCGTCTGCGGCGAGCCGACCAGTATCCCGGCACCCGGGACCTTCTTGTCGAAGTCGGCGGGGGCGTTGCCGACCTTGCCGACGGTGTACCCGCGCTTCTTGAGCTCGTCGCCGACCGCCTTGGCGAGGCCAGAGCGCGGGGTCGCGTTGTAGACGTTGACCGTGATCTCACCGGGCGGCGGGAGCGCGGCCTGCGTCGCCGCGGAGGGTGCCGCGGCACTGCCCGCCTTGGGGGCGGGAGTGGGGCAGTCCTTGGCCGCTGCGGCGGATTTGGGTTTGTCCCCGTCGTCGTCGAAGACGTCGATGAGCTGGAGCGCCCCGTAACCGACCAGGGCGAGTCCGAGGATCGCTCCGAGCACGAGAAGGACGATCCGGCGGCGGCGTCGCGGTCGGGACATGCGGGGGAAAGCCGCTCCCGTCACGCGGTACTTTCCGCCCATGCCAGGGGGAGTGAGCATGCTCATGTGCGCAGCGTAATGCCGTCCGTCGCGGATGCCCACTGAATCATCTGTTGATAGGGCAAGGGTGACCCGAAAGGCGCAACCGGGACGCAACCGGCACCCCGAACCGACCGCTCAGGGCTCGTGCGGACCCCGCGGCAGTGCCGTGCCGGGCGGATCAGCCCAGTTCGAGGACGCGCGCGTGCAGGACCTGGCGCTGCTGGAGCGCGGCGCGGACGGCGCGGTGCAGACCGTCCTCCAGGTAGAGGTCGCCCTGCCACTTCACGACGTGGGCGAAGAGGTCGCCGTAGAAGGTCGAGTCCTCGGCGAGCAGCGTTTCGAGGTCGAGCTGGCCCTTGGTCGTCACAAGCTGGTCGAGTCGAACCGGGCGCGGGGCGACATCCGCCCACTGCCGGGTGGTTTCCCTGCCGTGGTCGGGGTACGGCCGCCTGTTTCCGATGCGCTTGAAGATCACACGGAAAGCCTACCGGGCCGGTGCCTGCGGGCGCAGCCTTGCGATGACGGTGCAAAGGTGGCGAATAGCGCTATTTCGGGAGTGATAAATGAGCGAGAGTACCGACCCCGCGTCCCCGGCCGGCCAGATCGCCGCCGGGTACGCCTTCACCGGACCCGCGCTCGACCTGGGGGCCCTGCTCTGGGACGGGACCTGCCTGCCGGACCGCCAGATCCGCATCCCGCTGTCGATGCTCAACCGGCACGGACTGGTCGCCGGAGCCACCGGCACCGGCAAGACCAAGACGCTGCAGCTCATCGCCGAGCAGCTGTCGGCCAACGGCGTCCCGGTCTTCCTCGCGGACATCAAGGGCGACGTCTCGGGCATCTCCGCACCCGGCACCCCGAACGAGAAGATCGCGGAACGGGCCAAGGACGTGGCCCAGGAATGGGAGGCCACCGGATTTCCCAGCGAGTTCTATTCGCTGGGCGGCATCGGACCCGGGATCCCGCTCCGGTCCACCGTGACGAGTTTCGGTCCCGTCCTGATGTCCAAGGTGCTCCAGCTGAACCAGACGCAGGAGCAGTCCCTGGGGCTGATCTTCCACTACGCCGATACCAAGGGTCTGGAACTGATCGACCTCAAGGACCTGCGGGCCGTCGTCGCGTTCCTCGTCTCCGACAAGGGGAAGCCCGAGCTCAAGGGCATCGGCGGACTGTCCACGGTGACCGCCGGCGTGATCCTGCGGGCGCTCACCGCCTTCGAACAGCAGGGCGCCGCCGAATTCTTCGGCGAGCCCGAATTCGACACCAGCGAATTCCTCCGGACCGCGGCGGACGGGCGCGGACTGGTGTCCGTACTGGAGCTCCCGGCGGTGCAGGACAAACCGCAGCTCTTCTCCACCTTCCTGATGTGGCTGCTGGCGGACCTGTACGGCGATCTGCCGGAAGTCGGCGATCTGGAGAAGCCCAAACTGGTCTTCTTCTTCGACGAGGCGCACCTGCTGTTCAACGGGGCCTCGAAGGCCTTCCTCGAAGCCATCACGCAGACGGTCCGGCTGATCCGCTCCAAGGGCATCGGCGTCTTCTTCGTCACCCAGACCCCCAAGGACGTACCGGCCGACGTGCTGGCGCAGCTGGGCAACCGGGTGCAGCACGCGCTGCGCGCCTTCACCCCGGACGACGCGAAGGCGCTGAAGGCGACGGTGAAGACCTTCCCGAACTCCGCGTACGACCTGGAGGAGCTGCTGACCCAGCTGGGCACGGGTGAGGCGGTGATCACGGTGCTCAGCGAGAACGGTGCGCCGACGCCGGTGGCGGCGACCCGGCTGCGGGCTCCGCAGTCGCTGATGGGACCGGTCGACGCGGCCGAGCTCGACCGGGCGGTGAAGTCCTCGCTGCTCTACTCGCGGTACGCGGAGCCGATCGACCGCGAGTCGGCGTACGAGAAGATCAGCGCCGAGCAGGCGGCGGCGGAGGCCGAAGCGGAGGCGGCGGCGGCCGCGGCGGAGGCCGAGAAGCAGGCGAAGGCCGCGGCGAAGGCGGCGCCGAAGCCGGATCCCTCGCTGGCGGAGCAGGTGGTGGGCAGCGGACTCTTCCGCTCCCTGGCCAGGTCGATCGGTACGCAGCTGGGCCGCGAGATCTCCCGGTCCATCTTCGGCACGGCCCGGCGGCGCCGCTGAGGGAGCGCGGGGCCGAAGGAGCGCGGGACCCAGGGAGCAGGGCTGAGGGAGTGCAGGGCTGAGGGAGCGCGGGGCCGAGGGAGCGCGAAACCGTACCGGCCGGGCCCGATCGGCTGCGAGACTCGGGGTATGCGGACCGAACTCACCGATACCACTTCCAGCAAGGTCAACCGGGCCCTGCTCGACGCGCGACGGGCCGTCGGCAGCCCCACCATGGGGCTGGTGCTCAATCTCCTCGTCGCCACGGACGAGGAGAACGCGTACGACGCCGTCCGCGCGGCCTCCGAGGCCTCGCGGGAGCACCCCTGCCGGATCATCGCGGTGATACGGCGCACAGCGCGCGGCTCGCACCGGCTGCGGCCCAACCGGCTCGACGCCGAGCTGCGCGTCGGCTCCGACGCCGGGTCCGGGGAGATCGTGCTGCTGCGGCTGCACGGGACCCTGAACGAGCACGCGGGCTCCGTGGTGCTCCCGCTGCTGGTGCCGGACGCGCCCGTGGTGGCCTGGTGGCCCGCCGACGCCCCGGACGCGCCCGGCCGGGACCCGGTGGGCGCCCTCGCGCAGCGCCGGATCACGGATGCCGAGGCGGCCGCGGATCCGGTCGGCGCTCTGGACGTGCGGTCCGGCGCCTACGAGCCCGGTGACACCGACCTCGCCTGGACCCGGCTCACCCCGTGGCGCTCCCTCCTGGCCGCCGCCCTGGACCAGAAGCCGCTCCCGGTGACGGGCGCGGCCGTGGAGAGCGAGCCCGGCAACGCGAGCGCCGAGCTGCTGGCCCGCTGGCTGGAGGACCGCCTCGGCGTACCGGTGGCGCGGGTGGCCACCGCGGGCCCGGTCATCACCCGGGTCCGGCTGACGACCACCGGCGGGGAGATCCGCGTGGACCGCCCGGACGGGGTGCTGGCCACCCTGCTCCTGCCGGGCAGCCCCGACCGCAAGGTGGCCCTGAAGATCCGCAGCAGCGCCGAGCTCATCGCGGAGGAACTGCGCAGGCTCGACGCCGACGAGATCTACGCTTCGGCGCTGCGCTTCAGGCGGCCGGCCCAGGCGTCGCTCTCCGCGTAGTGGTTGTCGTAGACCGGCTGGCTGTCGATGATGTCCTGCACCGTGGCCTCGCCGGCCCGGACCCGGCCGAGGAGCCGGTAGTAGTCGAAGCGGCCCATGCCCGGGGTGAAGCCGACGAAGACCTCGGCGGTGCTGTCGGCCGCGGGGGCGAAGGCGTGCTTCACGCCGGGCGGGACGGCGAGGAAGTCGCCCTTGACGAGGGTGTGTATCTCCTCACCGACCAGGACGTCGAGCCGGCCTTCGGTGACGTGGAAGAACTCGGTCGCCTTGGTGTGGAAGTGCACCGGGGCCCCGGCCGCGCCGACCTCGAAGCTCGCCGTGTTGCAGGTGAGCTCGGCGGTGTCGGTGAGCAGCGTGATGAAGCTGCCGGGGCCGTCGGAGATGGTCTCGGCGCTGTCGCCGCGAGTCAGGTTCTCGGTCATGATCACGAGCTTAGGGGGAGGGTCTGACATCGCGCGGGGCACACGCCCGAGCGGTCAATTCCGTTTAGCGGAAGCCTCTTTGGGGGATCTTCGCGGGCGCCATCGCGCAGCCTTAGGTCGCCTTCGCGGCCTTCGCGGCGGCCTTCGCCTCCTGCTTGTGCGCGCGCACCTTCGCCAGCGACTCCGGCCCGGTGATGTCGGCGGCCGACCGGTAGACGTTCGCCGCCCCGTACCCGCCCGCCGCCTCCCGCCAGCCGCGCGGGCGCACTCCGAACCGCTTGCCCAGCAGCGCCAGGAAGATCTGGGCCTTCTGCTCCCCGAAGCCGGGCAGCGCCCGCAGCCGCTCCAGCAGCTCGGCGCCGGTCCCCACGTCGGTCCACACCGCCGCCGCGTCCCCTTCGTAGTGCTCCACCAGGTACGCGCACAGCTGCTGCACCCGCTTCGCCATCGATCCGGGGTAGCGGTGCACGGCCGGCTTTTCGGAGAGCAGCGCGGCGAAGGCCTCCGGGTCGTACGCGGCGATCAGGTGCGCGTCGAGGTCGTCGGAACCGAGCCGCCGGGCGATCGTGTAGGGCCCCGAGAAGGCCCACTCCATGGGTACCTGCTGGTCCAGCAGCATCCCGACCAGTGCGGCGAGCGGGCTGCGGCCGAGCAGCTCGTCGGCCTCCGGCTGCTGGGCGAGGCGGATGGTGACCGCGCCGCCTGCGGCCCCGCCGCCCGCGACCCTGCCGCCCGTGACCCCGCCGCCCGTGTCCGTGTCATCCGTGTCCATGGGATCCAGGGTCCCGCGTGGCGGCGCTCCCCGCGCGGTTGTCAGACCCCGCGCCTAGCGTGGGAACGACAGATACGGCGACACGGGAGTCGATCGATCATGGCTGAGTTCTCCGAAGGCACACCCTGCTGGGTGGACGCGATGTTCTCCGACCTGGAGGGCGCGAAGACCTTCTACGCCGATGTGCTGGGGTGGACCTTCGGCGAGTCCAACAGCGAGCACGGCAACTACACCCAGGCCTACCACGACGGCAAGGCCGTCGCGGCCGTCGTCCCGCCGATGCCGGGGCAGGAGGGCCATTCGCAGTGGTGCCTCTACCTCGCCTCACCCGACGCGAAGGCCACCGCGGAGAAGATCAAGTCGGCCGGAGGCGAGCTGCTGATGGAGCCGATGCAGGTCGGCGACTTCGGCACGATGGCCATCGCGAAGGAGCCGAGCGGCGCGGTCTTCGGCGTCTGGCAGCCGGGCAAGCACAAGGGCTTCGAGAAGCACGGCAAGCCGGGTGCGTTCGCGTGGGCCGAGTTCTTCTCGCGCGACGTGGCCAAGGCGGACGCGTTCCTTCCGCAGGTCTTCCCGTACGGCGCCCAGCAGATGGACCTCGGAGACTCCCCGGAGGCGGAGGGGATGGACTTCAAGGTCTTCAGCGTGGGCGGGGCGGAGAACCCGGTGCTGGGCCGGATGAACATGGGCGACGACTTCCCGCCGGAGATCCCCTCGTACGTCCAGGTCTACTTCGCCGTCCAGGACTGCGACGAGGCGGTGCGGAAGACCAAGGCCCACGGCGGCAAGCTCCACTTCGGCCCGATGGACAGCCCCTTCGGCCGGTTCGCCGCGGTGGCCGATCCGCAGGGCGCGGCCTTCGCCGTGATCGACCCGGCGAAGACGGTCGGCGAGATGCCGAAGTTCGCCTGAGGCCCGCCTGACGGGAGCCCGGCCGGGGGTCCGGCCGGGCGGCGGGCGGGGTTCCGGCCGGCCCTTGCGGAACCCCGCCCGCCGTTACGGCGAGGCCGAGCGCCAAGGCGGCCACGACCGGGGCCATGTAGACCACCGGGAAGGGGACGTGCGCGTAAGCGCGGGCCCGGATCACGGTGACCGCGGCGCCGGTGTAGTAGAGGACCAGGCCGATGCCGGCGGCGATGCCGATGACCGGGACGAAGAGACCCACGAGCAGGCCCAGCGCCCCGGCGGCCTTCGCCGCGCCGAGCGGGGTCCACCAGGCCCCGGGTACCCCGTACTGCTCCATGGCCGCCACGACGAACGGGGCGCGGGCCAGGAGCGAGTAGCCCGAGAACCCCGACATGGCGGCGGCGAGGACGGTGACGACGGTGGCGGCGATGTTCATGAGTGGCTCCTCGGGGGCGGTGCGGGCGGTGTTTTCGTTCCTCACCCCCATGACCCGCGCCACCGCGCGAGTGTGACCGGAACCCCGGGATTTCTTTTTCCGGTGTACCGGACGGCCGTCCTACAGGCCCAGGTTCGGCGGCGAGAGCGCGCCGAACCACACGTGGGTGACCGCGCTGACGTAGCGCGCCCCGCACCGGTCGTTCGGGACCACCAGTTGCGCGCCCGTTCCGTCGAGGTCCTCCCCGTCGAGGCGGGTCGCCAGCAGGACCGGGCTCCCGCCGAAGTCGGCGTCCAACTCGGCCCAGGACAGCACCGAATGGTGGCCGTCCCCGCCGCTGACCGCGAGCAGGAAGCGCGAACGGTCCTTGCGGCGGCGGGCGTCGAAGGCCGGACCGGCGTCCGCGACGACCTCGCGGAGCAGCGGGCCCTCGAACACGTGGTGCTGCGGACCGTTCGTCGCGCAGTCGAACGTGACCGCGGCCCGGTGCTGTGCCCAGTCCCGCAGGTCCGCGACGCTGAGCGTCGCCGGGTGGTCCAGGTCTCCGTGCAGCATGAGTTTGGCCATGGCTGACTCATGCCCGGCGGTGTGCTTTCCGGAACCTCATGTGCAAGGTTGAGAGCTTGATATGAGCCGCACCTGTATGGGCAATGGTCGTTTCCACCTGGCGTACGCCGCCTTGTGGCCTCACTGCCCGGCGGCCTCCTGGATCCGCTGCCAGACGACGTCCCGCGTCACCGGCATCTCCGTGAAGCGGACGCCCGTCGCGTCCCGCAGCGCGTTCGCGAACGCCGGGCCCACCGGGTTGAAGGGGCTCTCGCTCATCGACTTGGCGCCGAGCGGGCCGATCGCGTCCGAGGTCTCCATGAAGTGGACCTCGGTGCGCGGGACATCGGCGTACTGCGGGAGCCGGTAGCGGCGGAAGGCCGCCGTGGTCACCTCCCCGCGCTCGTCCACCCGTACCGTCTCGAAGAGGGTGGCGCCCAGCGCCTGGGCGACCCCGCCCTCGACCTGGCCGCGGCACTGGAGCGGGTTCATGACCTTGCCCGCGTCCGCCGCGTGGACGCTGCGCAGGATCTTCATCTCCCCCGTGTCCGGGTCCACGGCGAGCCGGAACCACTGGGCGTTGAAGGCCACCGAGCGCGGGGAGCCGCCCCAGTGCCCGTCCGCCGCGATCTCCTCCAGCTTGCCCTTGTCGTACGCGGCCTCGTACAGCTCCTTCAGGGTTACGGTCCGGCCGGCGCAGTCGAAGGCCTCGGCCTGCAGCCTGCACAGGTGCCGGGCGACGCCCGTGTGCCGGGCCGCGAAGGTCAGGAGGCGTTCCGCGAGCGAATTGGCCGCCAGCATCACGGCCTTGCCGGCCACCACCGTGCCGGCCGAGCCGAAGGCGCCGGTGTCGTGGCGGACGACGTCCGTGTCCGACTGGCGGACCGCGATCCGGTCGACCGTGGTGTTCAGCGCGCCGGCGGTGATCTGCTTGTGGACGGTGGTGGTGCCGTTGCCGAACTCCGCCGTGCCCACCGCGATGTCGTACGTGCCGTCGCGCAGCAGGCTGACCCGTGCGTCGGCGAAGTGGCCGCCCGGGGGGCCGGTCGCGATCATCGCGACCGCCGAGCCGGTGCCGGTGAGCCAGCCCTCGGGCACGTCCTCGTGGCTGCGGTCCTCGGCGATGGCCCTGCGGACGACGTCCATGCACTGCTTCATCCCGTACGAGGCGATGAAGAGGTCCTCCTCGTGGCCGATCGGGGTCACCATGTGGTCGCCGGCGCCGATGACGTTCTTCTCGCGCAGGACGAGCGGGTCCATGCCGAGCTTGATGGCGAGCTCGTCCATCACCGATTCGAGGGCGAAGAGGACCTGGCCCAGGCCGTAGCCGCGGAAGGCGCCGGCCGGGACGCCGTTGGTATAGACGGAGTACGCCTCGACCTGCTTGTTCGGCGCCTTGTAGACGGCGAAGGACTCGCCGACGCTGTGGAACATGACGGCCGGGCCGTGGTTGCCGTAGGCCCCGGTGTTGGAGACCACGCGGATGCGCAGGGCGGTGAGGGTGCCGTCGGCCTTGGCGCCGATCTTGATGGTGATCTTGAAGGGGTGGCGGGTGGTGGCCCCGTAGAACTGCTCGGCCCGGGTGAATTCGAGTTTCACCGGGCGGCGCAGCTTCAGGGCGGCGAGGACCACGATGTCCTCGGTCAGCATTTCCTGCTTGCCACCGAACCCGCCGCCCACGCGGCCCGCGACGACTCGGACCTCGTCCTCGTTCAGGTCGTAGAGGGCGCACAGCGCCCGCCGGGTCAGGAAGGGGGCCTGGGTGGAGGAGCGGACGGTGATGCGCTCGCCGTCGCCCTCCTCCTTGGGCTCGAAGTACGCGACGCTGCCGTGGGTCTCCAGGCTGGCGTGCTGCACGCGCTGGGTCCGGAAGGTCTCCTCGTACACGACGTCCGCCTCCGCGTACCCCTTCTCCATGTCGCCGAGCGTGTTGTGGACCTCGCCGCACACGTTGTTCTCTGCGCGGAAGATCCCCGACTCGGGACCCTTGCGGTGGATGACGGGGGCGCCCGGGAGCATGGCCTCCTCCGGGTCGATCACGTACGGGAGCTCCTCGTACGTGACGACCACGCGGCGGCAGCCCTCCTCGGCGGCCTGCTCGGAGTCGGCGACCACGGCGGCCACGCGCTGGCCGACGAAGCGGACCACGTCGTCCAGGACGCGGGTGTCCATCGGGTCTTCCGTGGGGTGCTCGTGACGGGCGCTGGAGTAGAGGCGCTCGGGGGCGTCGTGGTGGGTGAGGACCGCGTGCACGCCCGGGACCTGGAGGGCGTCGGTGGTGTCGATGGAGACGATCCGGGCGTGCGGGTGCGGGGAGCGCAGCAGCTTCATGTGCAGCAGCCCGGGCACCTCGACGTCGAAGGTGTAGCGGGCGGTGCCGGTGACGACCTGGGGACCGGCGGGGGCTCCGAGGCTCTTGCCGACGGCCTGGCCCGCCTCGGGGGTTTCGGTGTGCTTCACTCCGCGTACGGCGTCCTCGATGGCGCGGTAGCCCGTGCAGCGGCAGATGTTGCCCTTGAAGGCGCGGGGCAGGTCCTCGAGCTTGCCGTCGTCGTGGGCGGTGCCCTGCTCTGCCTGGAGGGCGGTGGTGGTCATCAGGAACCCGGCGGTGCAGAAGCCGCACTGGAAGCCCTGGGCGTCGAGGAACTTCTGCTGGACGGGGTGCAGTTCGCCGCCGGGCGAGCACAGGCCCTCGACCGTGGTGACGGCGCGGCCCTCGGCGCGGACCGCCGGGTAGAGGCAGCTGTGGACCGGCTGCCCGTCCACGTGGACCGTGCAGGCTCCGCAGTCGCCCTGGTCACAGCCCTTCTTCACGCCGAACCAGCCGCGCTCGCGGAGGTAGGTGCGCAGGCACTGGCCGGCGCGGGGCTCCTCGGTGAAACGCTGCTTGTTGATGTCGATCTCGTAGGTCATCGGGATCCTTCCGAGTCCGGGTCCGGGTCCGGGTCCGAAGCGGAGTCCGAAGCCGAGTTCAGGTGGGCGTCCGGGTCCCCGTCCCGCGGGGCGAGCTCGCGGCGGACCTCCTCCGCCAGGCGCAGGCCCATGTGGCGCCGCCAGGCCGGCAGGCCGTGGATGTCGTCGTACCACTCCTCCGGGCGGACGGCGGAGTCGATCGCCGCCCGCAGTTCGGCCGCGCCGGGCGGCAGCGCGAACCAGAAGCGGAAGGGCCGGGTGGTGGCGGCCGAGACCGTGACGGCGAGCGAGCCGTCCTGGGGGTCGCTGGTCCCGATGACGAGGGCGCCGGAGCGGCCGAGCCCGTAGAGGGAGGCCTGGCGGAAGGCCGTACGGGAGTCCAGGGCGCGGGCGGGCAGGCGCACCGAGCGGAGCAGCTCGCCGTCGCGGAGGTCCTTGACCCCCGCTCCGAGGACGAACTCGCAGACGGGCAGCCGGCGGGTGGCGCCGTCCTGGCCCTGGAGGAGGACGGTGCCGTCCAGGGCGGCGGCCAGGGAGATCATCGGGCCGGCGGGGAGGCCGTTGCAGAGGTTGCCGCCGACGGTCGCCGTGTTCCAGATCTTGAAGCTGGCGAGGAAGGCCCGGCAGCACTGCTCGAAGAGCGGCGCGGCCGTGGTCGGCAGGGTCCGGGCGAAGCGGGACAGCTCGGTGATGGTGCAGGTGGCGGCGATGTCGAGGGAGCCGTCGGGCTGCCAGGACAGGGGCGGCCAGCCCATGCGGGAGAGGTCGACGAGCCGGCGGATGTGGGGCTGGGGCTCGGAGAAGAGGTAGGTGCCGCCGCCGAGCCAGGCGTCTCCGGGACGCCATGGTTCGCGGCGGCGGGCATCGCGCACGTCGAGCACCGTATTGAGGTCCATTTCCCGCCACCCTCTCCATCCTCGTGTCGTCCTCCCGTCAGTGAAACAACGGGGCGGGGGTGGGGACGACTGGTCCCGGGCACGGAAAAGCACGAGGGCCGCCGGGGTGGCACTGGTTGATCATCCAAAAGGCTGTTCGCAGGGTTGCCCTTGCATTTACCATGACAACCCTCATATTCGCCTCGCGATTGTGGGCTGCCACCCGCCGCAAGGAGTCCCCGTCATGCACGTCCTCGACCTGCTCCAGTCCGACAGCCTCGGCCTCACCCTCCTGTGGGGCGAGGAGTCCCTTCTCGGCCAGGAGGTCAGCGGGGTGACCGCCACCGACCTGGAGGACCCGGGCCGCTTCCTGGGACCGGGGGAGCTGGTGCTCAGCGGCCTCGTGTGGTGGAGCCCGGGGGCCGCTGCCGCCGCCAAGACCGACCGCTTCGTCGCCGCCCTCGCGGACGCCGGGGCGCGGGCGCTGCTGGCCGGCGAGGAGACCCACGGAGGAGTGCCCGAGGAGCTCGTCGCCGCCTGCCGGGCCCACCGGATGCCCCTGGTGGCCGTGCCCGCGCAGACCAGCTTCCGGGCCGTGACCGAGGCGGTGTACCTGCGCCAGTGGGGCGATCTCAGCCGCCGCCCGACCCGGCACTTCGCGCTCCCCGAGAACGTGCGCAGCGAGCTCAGCCGGCTCCTGGAGGGCGGGGCCGGGCCGGCGGAGCTGCTGGACCGGGCCTGCGCGCACCTGGGCCGGGTGCCCTGCTACCTGCTGACCGCGAGCGGCCGCACGGTGGCCCGTACGCCGTCCGCGCCCGAGCTCCCGGCGCAGCGCGTGGGCGCCGCCGGGAAGGGCGGGGTCAGCCTGGGCGTCGAGGCCGAGAGCTCCCCGTACGACGCCTGGCGGCTGTACGTCCCGGACCCGGACGCGGCGCCGCCGAGGGTGCTCCACGAGATCGCCGAGATCTTCGCCCAGTACCGCGACGGGGAGGCCCGCCGGGGAGCCGCGCGACGGGCGGCCGGGCGGGAACTGCTCGCGCTGGTCGCCGCGGACGCCGAGGCGGAGCTCCTCGGCGCCGCCCTGCAGGCGGCCGGACTGCCCGCGCGGGGTCCGTACCGGGTGGTGACGGCGACCGACGGGGACGCGCTGGTGGAGGCGCTGGGGCACCTGGAGGGGGTGCGCTGGGCGGCGGGGCCGACGGGGGCCGTCCTGTACGAGGGTCCGGGCTCCGAAACGGCGCACGGCGCCTGCGCGGACGTCGCCGACCGGCTGCGCGCCGTGTGGCCGCTGCTCCAGGCCTGCGGCGCCCCGGAGGCGGCCCTGCGGCTCGGGGTGGGCGCGCGGGCGGCTTCGGCGGAGGGGCTACGCGCGTCACTCTGTCAGGCGGACTTCGCGCTGACGGCGGCGGACGCAGAGGTTCCGGTACGCGGGGTCGAGCAGCTGGAGACCCTGACCGAACTGCTGGCGGGGGTCCCGCCGGAGGTGCGCGGGGTGTTCGGGACGCGGACGCTGGGGGCCCTCGGGGACGGGATGCTGCGCGAGACGCTGGAGGTGTTCCTCGCGAACAACTGCTCGTGGACGCGGACGGCGGAGGCGTTGCACCTGCACGTGAACACGGTGCACTACCGGATCGAGCGGGTGGAGGCGCTGACCGGCCGCGACCTGTCGCGCCTCGACCACAAGCTGGACCTGTACGCGGCACTGCGCTGCTGACGGCCGGTCCCCTGGAGGGCGAGGCCGGTGCGCAGGTCTGGAAGCGGGACCGGTGCGCACGTCTGGAAGGCGGGGCCGGTGCGCACGTCTGGAGGGCGGGGCCGGTGCGCACGTCTAGAAGGCGAGGTCGATGTGCACGTCCGTGGACTTCACCCGGGCCGTCACGGTGACGCCCACGGCGATGCCGAGCTCCTCGACGGACTCCCGGGTCACCACGGAGACCAGGCGGTGCGGACCCGACTGGATCTCGACCTGGGCCGCCACGTCGTCGAGCCGGACGGCGGTGACGATCCCCGCGAAGGAGTTGCGCACGGAGGTGACCGTGGCCGTCCGGGGCACCGGATGCAGCCCGGTGGCCCGCTCCTTGGCGAAGGCGGCGAGGACCGCCCCGTCGACGGTCCGCACCCCGTCGGGGGAGCGGTGCGCGGGCAGCCGCCCGCCGTCGGTCCAGCGGCGGACGGTCTCGGGGCTCACGCACAGCAGGCCGGCGGCCTGCCCGATGGAGTACGACGGCACGCCCGCAGCCTAGGCGACCCGGGGGCGGCGGCGCAGGGCCCGGACCGGCCCGCCGGGGCCCGCTCCCCCGGGAGACGGCGAAGGGCCCACGCAAAGCCGATCAATACGACAAAAGGGGCAGTTGGCGTAGCGTCGTAGGAGCGACCAGGAATTGGCCGCGGCATGTGGAAGAAGGGTGCCGCCGATGTCCGTCCCGCCTGCTGAACCCCTCCAGCCCTCCGGGCCCTCGGGGCCCTCCGCCCCCTCCCGGCCGGCCCTCCCCTTCCTCGTCGGGTTCGACGGGTCCGCCCACAGCCTCGCCGCCACCCGCTGGGCGGCCCGTGAGGCCTCGGCGGCGGGCGCCCCGCTCCGGCTGCTCCACATCGGCCACGCCTGGCCGGTCATCCAGCCGATCTCCCCCGAGTTCCAGCCCGTGCTCGGCGAGAGCGAGCTCGCGGCCGCGACCGCGCTGTCGGCGGTCGCCGGGGAGCTCCGCGCCGCGCACGAGGGGCTGACCGTCGAGACGGCCACCGCCGAGGGCGGAGCGGGCAACGAGATCCCGCGCGCGGCCCTCCGCGCCGGCGCCGGGCTGATCGTCCTCGGCGCGAGCGGCCACCACCACGTGGTCCCGCTGCTCGGCTCCACCGCGCTGCACGTGGCGGGGCGCGCCGAAGTACCCGTCGTCCTGGTCCGGGAGCCGACCGGTCAGGCGCCGGGCGGGCGCGGGGTCGTCGTCGGCGTGGACCCGGCGGGCGACTACGGCGACGTCCTCGACTTCGGCTACTCCTGGGCGGCGGCGCACGGACTGCCGCTGCGCGCGGTGCACGCGGGACCGCCCGGGCAGGCGGCGCTCGAAGCCGCGGTGGCCGGGGCCGCCGCGCGCCATCCGGAGGTGGCGACCGAGTGCGTCAGCCGCCCGGGCGACGCCGCGCACGTCCTGGTCGACGAGTCCGCCACGGCCGACCTCCTGGTCGTCGGCCGCCGCCACCACCGCCCCCTCCACGGCCTGGGCCCCACGGACCACGCGGTGGCCCACTACGCCCGCGGCCCGGTGGCCCTGGTCCCGCACGGATAGCGGAGGGCGCACAGCGGAGGGCGGACAGCGGCCCCTACCTCCGCAGGAGGACGATCACCGAGCCCCACATCGTCAGCAGGACGTTCCCCAGGGCGTACGGGACCGTCGTGCCCAGGGCCGGGATCTGGCTGCGGGCACGTTCCGTCAGGGCGCCGAGCGCGGCCGTCGTGGTCTGGGCGCCGGCCAGGGCGCCGAGGAGGATCGGGAGGGGGAGGCGCTGCACGAAGTGCCCGTAGGCGAATCCGGCCAGCAGCGGCACGCTCGTCACGGCCGCGCCCCAGAGCAGCAGCGGCCAGCCGGCCTCGCGCAGGCCGGGGACGAAGCTCGGCCCGGCGTTCAGGCCGACGACGGTGACGAACACGCACAGCCCGAGCGTGCCCATCAGCCACTGCGCCGCCGACGGCAGGTTCCCGTACGTGGGGTACTTGCTCCGGATCCACCCGAAGACCAGCCCCATCAGCAGCGCCCCGGTGGAGGTGGACAGCGACAGCGGCGCGCCGGCCGCGTGCAGGGCCGGGATGCCGAGGCACCCGCCGAGGAAGAGCCCGAGCGCGATCCACACCATGTCCGTCGCGAAGCTGGTCGGCACCGGCTTGCCCAGCTCCGCCGCGGCCCGCTCCACGCGACGGCGCGGCCCGGTGATGACCAGGGTGTCGCCGCGCTCCACGGAGTTGTCGAGCCGGACCCGCAGGTCGGCCCCGGCCCGCCAGTGCTCTTCCACGAAGACTCCGGGCATGAATTCCTCGTGGCGCAGGGTGCGGACGGTACGGCCGCTGAGGTTCCGGTCGGTGATGACCACGTGCAGGGTTTCCGTGCGGTAGGCGAGGAGTTCGAAGTCGTCCGTCTCCATCCCGATGTGCGTGCGCGCGTCGTACGCGACGAGGTCGCCGCGGACCGCGCTGACGGCCAGGACGTCGCCGAGCTCGATCCGGGTGCCGGAGCTGTGCTCCAGGATCTCCCCGGCCCGCCGCAGCCGGGTGATGTAGAGGCGCCGTCCGGCGGCCTTCTGCTCCGCTTCGAAGTCCCCGATCGTGCGCCCGGCGAAGGCCGCCACGTCGACGGCGTACGCGCGCAGCACGTGCTTGTAGTAGCCCTCCCCGGCATCGGGGTCGTCCTCGGCGGCCTCCAGGTCGGCGGCCAGTACGGCGCTCTCGGCCGCCAGGTCCCGGCGCAGCAGGCGGGGCAGGATCCCGGCGAGGAGCAGGGCGGGGAGGACCGTGCCCAGGGGGTACGTGACCGCGTAGGCGACGGCGATCAGGTGGGACTGGTCGCGCGCCTCGGCCGCGCTGACGCCGGGCAGGTGGGAGATGGCGTCGGAGCCGACGCCGATGACGGCGGACTGGGTGAGGCCGCCGCCGAGCAGTCCGGCGGAGAGCCCGGGGCCGTAACCGGCGAGGGAGGCGAAGGCCCAGGCGGCGGCCAGCCCGGTGACGCAGACGATGAGGGCGAGGAGGACCTGGGGGAGGCCGTCCTTGCGCAGGGCGCGGAAGAACTGCGGGCCGACGTCGTAGCCGAGGGCGAAGAGGAACATCAGGAAGAAGACGGACTTGATCGGCCCGTCGATCTCGACCTTGGCCTGGGAGCCGATGACCAGACCGGCGACGAGGCATCCGGTGACGGCGCCGAGGGCGAGGGACTTGTACCGGACGCGGCCGAGGAGGAAGCCGACGGCGATGGTCAGGAAGATCAGCAGTTCGGGATAGGGCCGGAAGATCTCCGTCCTGAGCCAGTCCGTCAACGAGCCCACCGCCACTCACCCGCTTCCCGCCCGCGCGGCCGCCCCGGCTGGGCCCGACCACCTCAGGAAACGTTATGTGCGGGTATGCCCGCCCGCATGTGCAGCGCCCCACGGGGCAACGCGGGGCAACGCGGGGCAACGCAAAGAGCCCCACCGCAAGCGGTGGGGCTCTTCAACGTATTGCCCGGTGAGAGCAATGGCGGAGGATACGAGATTCGAACTCGTGAGGGGTTGCCCCCAACACGCTTTCCAAATGTTCGTATGCCTGTCCGGATGGGGTCGTACCCGTCCTGGCCTGGGGTGGAAGCTAACCCAGAGGGTTCGCCGGATGGCCCTGGACGAGTACGAATGAGACCGGAACTGAGACCGGTCTCCGGTCCCTGAGCGCGTTCGGCCTACTGGGGCATGACGCTGTGGATGCGGGAGAGCGTGAAGACGCGTTCGGCTTCGCGCAGGTGGCACCAGGCTTCCAGGTAGGGCGGGTCGAGTTCCAGGCTGCTCAGGGTGCGTACGGTGCGACTGCCCGAGGTCGCGACGTACTCGACGGTGATGGCGGTGCCGGTGTCGATGGCTTGGGCGAGCTGGCGGACATCGCTGTACGACAGGTGCTTCGTGTATCCGGCGACGATCTCCTCGGTGTCCGTTCCGAAGGGGACTCCGCTGCCGAAGGGGTCGGGTTCCGGCGCGGTCGGTGGTGCGGCCAGCAGTCGGACAGCCAGATCATCAATGTTGGCGCCGCCCGGGACCTTCGACGTGCGGATGGACGTGTTTCGGGTGCCGTGCTTGTCGCCGGTCTGCCGAGGGGCCGGAACAGGAGCGGCCGCCCGCTGGGGCCGGACCTTCTCGACGCGTACGGTTCCCCCGGCCGTTTCGGCGACGGGGGCGTAGCCCTCGGCGCGGAGCGCTGCGAGGGTTGTGTCGAGCGAGCTACGACTGACCAGAACAGTCGGCGCGAGCCGGCGCAAGCCGAGCTTGGAGAGCCCCCGGTGGGCGGCGAGTTCGGCCAGGAGCGCCGGCTCCTCGCCGTGGAGGACGCAGGCGGCCGGGGCGATGCGCACGCGTCCGTGGCCCCGCGCGGTGTCGGCGATGAGATAGGACAGCGGCTGGGGCAGGGGCCCGGCTGCGATGGCGGCCAGATCGGCTGCGATGTCCCCCGGGGCGCGGCCGGCGTCCAGGGCCCGTCGGATGCTCGCGGAGCTGAACCGCCACACCGAGGCCGTGCCACTGGTTTCCCTGTCCGCGGTGGCATCGAGGACCATGGCGACCCGCGCGGCCGGTGTGCCGGCGACGACGGCGGTGAGGTCGCCGCCGATCCGGGCGGTTTCGGCGGCCGGGGGCAGCAGTCGGCGGCAGGTGGCGGTCAGTCCTTCCGCGTCGTAGGAGAGCAGATGGACGCCCAGAGCCGACAGAGCGCCTCGGGCGATCACTCCGAACATTTCGGCCTCGCGGATCACCGTGGCGAACGGGGTGATGTCCGTAGGCGAGGCGTCGGCGAGCGGGCGATGCCAGGCCACCATCGGTCCGAGATCGGAAGCGTTCTTCACCCCCTGACCGGCTGGGAGCTGTGCCGCCGCGGCAAACAGCCCGTGGCGGGCCTGGCGGCAGCCGTTACAGGGCGGTGCTCCCGCGAGGGCAGGTAGCGCCTTGTTGTCCTCGTCGCGCGCCCGGGTAGAGGTGAGTGGCAGTTCGCGCCATGCCTGGAGCAGCGTGGACAGCCGCTCTGCGGGCTCCTGCTCCGCCCAGACGTCATAGGCCTCGGTCGGCGCCACGCGGTCGCCGTCCCGGGCCAGCAGCCCGGCCGTGTACGCGGTCTCCAAGGTGATGCGGACCACGGCATCGTCGGCTTGGGCGGCTTTGCCGATCCGGGCCAGCTCACGTGCACCGATCCCACCGGACTTGAGCCTGGCCGGCGGAGCCGAGGAACATGCCGAGAGAACCGAGGCGGCGTGGGCCGCGAACGCCGTGGCCGCGGCTGCAGCCTCCCGCTCCACGTCGGCGGGGGTGATGGACACCAGCTGAGGAGACGGTGCGAGCGGGTCGAAGGGGGCGTGCCAGGTGGGCCCGCGCAACGCCAGCGCGACTTCGACGGGCATGCGCGCGGGACCGTATCGGCGGCGGTCCTGGATCAGGAGGCCCCGGTCGAGTGCCCATCGCGCCCCCGGTGCGAGGACCGGGCCAGGGGTCCCGAACACGAGGGCCTGCGGCGGCCTCGGCGCAGACCCTGCCCGGTGGGTCAGCAGCTTCTGTGTGACCGCGGGCGCTCGTGCCACCACTTCGGCAACGACTTTGGGGTCGCTGAGGTGAGCGACGAGCGCCGTCATACGCTGCTGCTTGGTGCCGGGAGGCTTGATGCCCAGCGCCGCCAACATGCCGCGCAGCTCGTCGGAGGTCATGTCCGCCAGCAGCTCGGCAAGTGGTGCGTCCAGCCCGAGCGGCGCGTCCCACGCTCGCCGCAACGGTGCCGCCGTGTGGAGCCTTCCGCTGTGGTCCGACCAGACCAGCGCGTGCCCGGCGAGAGTCTCCAGGACCGCTTCCAGCGCGAGGCCGGCCTGGCCTGCCGTCGCCCCCAGCAGTTTTGCCAGGGCCTCGCGCGACGCGTTCGTACCGAGCGCCGCCACGGCTTCGGCCACCTGCAAGTCGGGCAGGGTGAGCAGGGGCAGCGCGAGTGCCACCGACCCCGGCCGCTGAAGGCGGTCCGCCAGCTCCCCCACCGAGCGGGGCTCGGGAGGGGACGCGGTGTCGGTCCGTGTCGCGAGCACGCGTGCCAGGCGCGGGCCGTCGAGACCGCTCAGCCAGGCTGTCAGCGTTGATCCGGACGCCATGGAAACCCCTCCTCCGGCCAGGAAACGGGCCGTGGCCGGACCTCGGCCAGTCCGGCACCGGGCTCAAGGATGGCCCATCCGGTGGGTGTGGATGTCTCGCACGGCGAAAGATCCCCGCCCACGGGTCGGAGTCGGGTCGTTCTCGGCCCTCTCCGGGGTTGTCCGGCCTAGGGTGGTCTTCAGGCATGGGCCCGTGGACCACAGCGTGGAGGAGCCGATCATGAGCACTGCCCCGAATCTGCCGCTCCCGCCGCGCAGACCTGAGGAGCCTCATCCGCTCCGGACGATCCGGGAGATCCGGGAGTCTCTGCCCGAGCAGCAGCTCGGGCACTTCGATGCCGAGCTCGCCGACACCGACATCGATGCCCTGCCCGACATGCTTCACCGCTGGGCGACCCTGGGCAGCGACGGGTTTCTCGAACGGCTCACGGCGGCCCCGTTCGAGGGGCTGGAGTTCGGGCAGCGGTCCTACGACGACGAGGCGGATGGCGAGTGATCTATCTGCTCGACACCAATGTGGTCGCCGAGATCACCACCCGGCCGAAGCCTGCCCCGGCCGTCTTGGCATGGGCTCGGTCTGTTCCAGCTCCTGCCCTCTATCTGAGCGTCCTCACGATCGCGGAGATCGAGGCAGGCATCCAGGGGGCGCCTGATCTGGTCCGGCGTACCGCTTTCGAGCAGGCGCTCACGGACATCCGTGATCAGTACCGCGACCGGATCGCCGCAGTCGGCGAGCGGGAGGCACTCGCCTACCTCGCTCTTCACCGGAGGCTCAAGAGTGCCGGAACCAGCATCGATCCACCCGATGCGCTGATCGCCGCCACCGCCCTGGCGAACGGCTGGACGCTGGTGAGCCGCAACATCAAGCATCTGGCGCGATCGGGCGCACTCCTGCTGAACCCTTGGGAGCACGAGGGATAGACCATCGAAGTCGAAATATGGCGGATCATCCGGTTGTGCGGCAAATAACTGAGACTGCAACTGAGACCACGGAACGAAGAAGAGCCCCACCGCAAGCGGTGGGGCTCTTCAACGTATTGCCCGGTGAGAGCAATGGCGGAGGATACGAGATTCGAACTCGTGAGGGGTTGCCCCCAACACGCTTTCCAAGCGTGCGCCCTAGGCCACTAGGCGAATCCTCCGCGGCAAACAATACAAGACGTTGAGGGGTGCTCGCGAACGTGATCGTCGGCCGCCGTCCTGGTCGGGGTCCGGGCGAGGTCCGGTCGGGGGTCGGTCGGGGTCGGGTCGGGGTCCGGCTCGATTCCGGGGCCCTCCATCCGCTAGGGTGGGGCCAGCCCCTCACGTGGCGCTATCTCACCCAACTCCCCCAGGGCCGGAAGGCAGCAAGGGTAAGTGGGCTCTGGTGGGTGCGTGGGGGGCGCTTTGCGTTCCGGGACGGGTCGCGGGCCGGACCGGGCCGCCGTTGTCGGTGGGCCCGGATAACCTCGTAGACGTGTCGTCCCTTGCGCTGTACCGCCGCTACCGCCCCGAGTCGTTCGCCGAGGTCATCGGGCAGGAGCATGTCACTGCCCCGCTGATGCAGGCCCTGCGCAACAACCGGGTCAATCACGCGTACCTGTTCAGTGGTCCGCGAGGCTGCGGCAAGACCACCAGCGCGCGCATCCTCGCCCGGTGCCTCAACTGCGAGCAGGGCCCCACGCCCACGCCCTGCGGGGAGTGCCAGTCCTGCAAGGACCTCGCGCGCAACGGGCCGGGTTCGATCGACGTCATCGAGATCGACGCCGCCTCGCACGGTGGTGTGGACGATGCCCGTGACCTGCGCGAGAAGGCCTTCTTCGGGCCCGCCTCCAGCCGGTACAAGATCTACATCATCGACGAGGCGCACATGGTCACCCCGGCGGGCTTCAACGCCCTGCTGAAGGTGGTCGAGGAGCCCCCGGAGCACCTCAAGTTCATCTTCGCCACGACCGAGCCCGAGAAGGTCATCGGGACCATCCGGTCCCGGACGCACCACTACCCCTTCCGGCTCGTGCCCCCCGGCACCCTGCGCGACTACCTCGGCGAGGTCTGCGGCCGCGAGGGCGCCCACGTGGAGGACGGGGTGCTGCCGCTGGTCGTGCGGGCCGGAGCCGGGTCCGTCCGTGACTCCATGTCCGTCATGGACCAGCTGCTGGCCGGCGCCGCCGAGCAGGGTGTGACGTACGCCATGGCCACCTCGCTCCTCGGGTACACCGACGGGACCCTGCTGGACGCCGTCGTGGACGCCTTCGCCGCCGGTGACGGAGCCGCCGCCTTCGAGATCGTCGACCGGGTGGTCGAGGGCGGCAACGACCCGCGCCGCTTCGTCGCCGACCTGCTGGAGCGGCTGCGCGACCTGGTGATCCTGGCCGCCGTGCCCGACGCCCGGGAGAAGGGGCTCATCGACGCCCCGGCCGACGTCGTCGAGCGGATGCAGGCCCAGGCCTCCGTCTTCGGCGCCGCCGAGCTGTCCCGGGCCGCCGACCTCGTCAACACGGGGCTCACGGAGATGCGCGGAGCGACCTCGCCCCGGCTGCAGCTGGAGCTGATCTGCGCCCGCGTGCTGCTGCCCGCCGCCTTCGACGACGAGCGGTCCGTGCAGGCGCGGCTCGACCGCCTGGAGCGCAGCGGAGTCGCCCAGGCCGCCGCCTTCGCCCCCGCCCCGGCCATGGGCTACGTACCCGGGCCGGAGGCCCACGCCGTGGCCCCCGCGGTCGTACGGCCCCCCGCGCAGCAGGCCCCCGCCCCGGCTCCGGTGGCGCCGCCCGAGCCGGTGCCCGCCGCGGCCGCGGCTCCCGCGGCCCAGCCGGCGCCCCCGGCCGCGGCCCCCGCCGCCGCGCCCGGTGCGTGGCCCGGCGCCGCGCAGCCCGGCGGCGGCACCCCCGGCGCCTGGCCGGGAGCCGCCGTACCCGGAGCTCCCGCGACCCCGGCACCCGCCCCGACCCCGGCTCCGACCCCGGCTCAGCCCCCGGCCGCTCCCGCCGCCGGTGCCTGGCCCAGCGCCACCGCTCCGGGCTCCGCCCCGGCCTCCCAGGCGGCCCCCGCCGCGGCCCCCGCACAGGCCCCGGCCCCGGCGGCGCCCGCCGCTCCGTCTCCCGGCATGGCCGCCGGCGCCGGGCAGGTCCAGGCGATGTGGCCGGCCGTCCTGGAGGCCGTCAAGAACCGCCGGCGCTTCACCTGGATCCTGCTCAGCCAGAACGCCCAGGTCGCCGGCTTCGACGGCACCACCCTCCAGCTCGGCTTCCCGAACGCCGGCGCCCGCGACAACTTCGCGAGCAGCGGCAGCGAGGACGTCCTCAAGGCGGTCCTCGCCGAGCAGTTCCAGGTCAACTGGAAGATCGAGGCCGTGCTCGGCGGCGGCGCCCAGCCGCTGTCCCCCGTCTCCGCGTCCTCCTACGGAGCTCCGCCCGCGCCCGCCTACAACCCGCCGCCCCAGCAGGCCCCGGCCCCGCAGCAGCAGGCGCAGCAGCCGTACCAGCAGCAGCCCCAACAGCCCCAGCAAGCGCAGCAGTCGTATCAGCAGCAGCCCCCGCCGCCCGTCCACCAGGCGCCCCCGCCGGTCGCCCCCGAGGACGACGTGCCGGAGGACGACGACCCCGACCTCGTCGACACCGCGCTGAGCGGACACGACCTGATCGTGCGCGAGCTCGGAGCCACCGTTGTGGAGGAATACACGAACGACTAGGGCCCCCGACTTGGGTGCCCGCACGAAGGGCACCGGGGAACCCGGGCTAGTCTTCATGGCGTGAAGGTCCTCGTCATCGGCGGCGGCGCCCGCGAACATGCCCTGTGCCGCTCTCTGTCCCTCGATCCCGACGTCAACGCGCTGTACTGCGCTCCAGGCAACGCCGGCATCGCCGAGGTGGCCGAGCTCCGCCCCGTCGACGCCCTCGACGGCGAAGCCGTCGCCCGCCTGGCCACCGAGCTCCGCGCCGACCTGGTCGTCGTCGGCCCGGAGGCCCCGCTCGTCGCGGGCGTCGCCGACGCCGTGCGCGCGGCCGGCATCCCCGTCTTCGGCCCGTCCGGCGAGGCGGCCCAGCTGGAGGGCTCCAAGGCCTTCGCCAAGGACGTGATGGCCGCGGCCGGCGTTCCGACGGCCCGCAGCTACGTGTGCACCACCCCGGAAGAGGTGGACGAGGCCCTCGACGCCTTCGGCGCCCCCTACGTGGTCAAGGACGACGGCCTCGCCGCCGGCAAGGGCGTCGTGGTCACCGAAGACCGTGCCGCCGCCCGCGCCCACGCGCTCGGCTGCGACCGCGTCGTCATCGAGGAGTTCCTCGACGGCCCCGAGGTCTCCCTCTTCGCCATCACCGACGGCGTGACCGTGCTGCCGCTCCAGCCCGCGCAGGACTTCAAGCGCGCGCTCGACGGCGACGAGGGCCCCAACACCGGCGGCATGGGCGCGTACTCGCCCCTCCCCTGGGCCGACCCGAAGCTCGTCGACGAGGTCATGGCGAGCGTCCTGCAGCCGACCGTGGACGAGCTGCGCCACCGCGGCACCCCCTTCTCCGGGCTGCTCTACGCGGGCCTCGCGATCACCTCGCGCGGGGTGCGGGTCATCGAGTTCAACGCCCGTTTCGGCGACCCCGAGACCCAGGTGGTCCTGGCGCGGCTGCGCACCCCGCTCGCGGGCGTGCTGCTGAGCTCCGCCAACGGCACCCTGGATGCCGAGCCCCCGCTCAGCTGGCGCGAGGACGCGGCCGTCACCGTGGTCATCGCCTCCCACAACTACCCGGAGACCCCGCGCACCGGGGACCCGATCACGGGCCTGGCCGAGGTGGCCGAGCAGGACGCCCCGGAGGCGTACGTGCTGCACGCCGGGACCCGGCGCGAGGGCGACGCGGTGGTCAGCGCGGGCGGTCGCGTGCTGTCGGTGACGGCGACCGGTTCCGATCTGGCGGAGGCCCGGACAAGGGCGTATAAGGCCGTCGCCCGGATCGGGCTCGACGGCTCGCAGTACCGCACGGACATCGCGGCGAAGGCCGCGGAACGCGGCTGACCAGCGGGATTTCACGGACGCGGGCCCGGTGCGCACTCGGTGCGGCCGGGCCCGCGCGCATGCTCGCGTGCGAGTGCATCCAGCCGCGTTCGAACGCACCCAGCTTTACCCAAAGCCATTCCATCGGGTGATCGTCACCCGGTCTGCCTGACGACCGCCCGCGCCCCAACTATGGTGCGGCGCAAGCATTCCGGCGCTCGTTCCGGCACATGGCCCACCGGCATTGCGATGTCAGTGGCTGGTGTCACAGTGGGGGAGTGAGCAACGCCGCCGCAGGGCAGAGGGGGTGAGGTCCGGTCGTGTCCAGAACCGGTTCGATCGCTGAAGTGGGCACGCCGTCCGCGCGTTCCCGAGCCTTGGCCGTGCTGCGCGTGCGCAGCAGGGCACTGGCCGTCGGGCTGCTGCCCGCCGCCCTCGCCGTGGTGCTGGTGAGCGCCCGGATGACGGGCCGGCTCGCCGGTGACCCCTGGCGGGCCGTGACCCTCACCGTGTGCGCCGTCGCCGTGCTCGTCCTCCTCGTCGGCGGGATCTTCGCCGCCGTCGTCCTGCGGGCGAGCCCCGCCATGACCCCGACCGTGCCGCTGTCGGAGGCCGCCGCCCCCGATCTCTACCGGCTCGTGCGGGACCTGGCGGACCGGATGGACGTCCCGGCGCCCTCCGCGATAGCCCTGACCCCCGACTGCGACAGCTGGCTGGAGGACCGCACCCACGCGGCCCACCGCCGTGCCCGTACGCGCTCGCGCATATCCGGTGGGGTCGGTGGGGCCGCCGCGTCCACCGCTCCCGAGTCCGAGCCGGGCGCCGCCCCGGTGCTGGTGATCGGCTCGCCGTTCCTGTGGTGGATGCGCGTCGCGGAGCTGCGCGCGGTGCTCGCCCCGGTCGTCGCCGGTACGGGCCCTTCCGCGCACCCGGACATAGCCGACGCGCGCGGATTCGTACGGGGCCTCGACGCCGCCGTGGACGTGGGCAACCGGCGCTTCCTCGGCTGGATCGCCGTCCCCGCCCGGCTGCTGCTGCGGCTGTGCCGGGTCGACGCCGCCGAGATGGAGCGCGGGGTCGCCGCCGCCGCGTCGGACCGTGCACAGGGTGTGGACTACGGGCTGCGCATCGTGGCCCAGGAACAGGTCGGGCTGGCCTACGCCGGCTGGGACCGGCTGCTGACCCGCGTCGCACTGCCCGCCTGGCGGATGGGCCGCTGGCCCGCCCACCTCGACGCGGGCGTGGTCTCCGCGCTGACCGAGCTGTCCCGGCGCGACCGGCTGGCCGACGGGTTCACCTCGAGGCTCGGCGAGCGCCCGGCGTGCGATCTGCTGGAGCAGCCGGGGGCGGTGGACGAGGCCGCCTCACTGCTGGCCGCGCGGCTGTTCCACGGCGGACCGGCCGAGGCCGGGCCGGACTGGTCCCCGGTGGACTGGGCGGCCTATCCGGAGGAGGTCGTCGACCGCAAGTGGCGGACGGAGGCGGCCCGGCTGCTGACCGCGCTGGACGCGCTGTCCGCCGTGTCGGCGCCCGCCGCCTCCACGGTGGAGCGGGTGCTGACGTACCTCACGGACGCCGACGCCGACGCGCTGTCCGGCCGGCTGAGCGGTGACCTGGCCCGGGAGGCCGTGCCCGCCGCGGCCCCGGCCGGTGCCGGGGGAGCCGACGCGCTGCCGCTGTTCCCGCTGGAGGCCCCGCGCAGCGGTCGGGACCTGCTCGCCGATCACGTGGTGGCGCTGGTGTGCTGCGCGGCGGTCGACTCCGCGGGCGGCGAGCCCGGGCTGGACTGGCTGGACGGGCCCGTGCTGCTGGTGGCCGGGGTACGGCGGGCGGATCTCGCGGGCCGGGTGCTCTCGCTCGTGGAGGACGGGGACTCCGGGCCGCTGCGCGACTGGCTCGCGGAGGTCGGCGTACGCCCCGAGAAGCCGGTCCGGCTCGTATAGCGCCCGGGGCAGCGCACCCGTCCCGCCGCCCGGGGCACCGGTTGAAATATTCGCGACGAACGGTGACGGACTGCGTGCGTTATGTGATGTGCTGGGACCGGTCGTGGCGTTCGGGGGAGCGAGGGAGGGGAACGGTATGGGTGCGGAGCAGATCCGGCGCTGGGAGTCAGGTGCGCTGGCGCACGCGGTGACCGACCCCTTCGGACAGGGTCCCCTGCCGTGGTTCCGGGGCAGCGAGCTCTACTACGACGACAGCGGACAGGTCGTGCCCTGGTACGTGGATCCGGCCGTCGCCGCCGGTCAGATCCCCCGCGCCCGCGGCAACGGCGGCCCCCGCACCGCCGACGACGTGCACCGGCAGATCAAGGGGTTCACCTCCACCGGAGCCGTCGCGCCCGGTGAGGCCATCGACTTCCACATCACCGTGGACCCGCCGCAGCAGTTCTCGGTCGACGTGTACCGCATCGGGCACTACGGCGGCGACGGCGCCTCCAAGATCACCACCAGTCCGCGGCTCTCCGGCATCGTCCAGCCCGCGCCCCTGGCAGCCGACCGCACCGTCTCCTGCCACCACTGGTGGCTGTCCTGGCGGCTCCAGGTCCCCTCGTACTGGAGCGTCGGCGCGTACGTGGCGGTCCTGACGACCGCCGACGGCTACCGCTCGCACATCCCCTTCACGGTGCGGGACGACCACCCGGCCGATCTGCTGCTCCTGCTGCCCGACATCACCTGGCAGGCCTACAACCTCTACCCGGAGGACGGCCGCACGGGCGCGAGCCTCTACCACGCCTGGGACGAGGAGGGACGGCTGCTCGGCGAGCGCGACGCCGCGATCACCGTCTCCTTCGACCGTCCCTACGCCGGCGCCGGCCTGCCCCTGCACGTCGGTCACGCCTACGACTTCATCCGCTGGGCCGAGCGCTACGGCTACGACCTCGCCTACGCCGACGCCCGCGACCTGCACGCCGGCCGCGTCGATCCCACCCGCTACCGCGGCCTGGTCTTCCCCGGCCACGACGAGTACTGGTCGGCCCCCATGCGCCGCACCGTCGAGCGGGCCCGTGACCACGGCACCTCGCTCGTCTTCCTCTCCGCGAACACCATGTACTGGCAGGTCGAGCTCTCCCCCTCGCCCTCCGGGGTCGACGACCGGCTCCTCACCTGCCGAAAACGCCGCGGCCCCGGCCGCCCCAGCCTCTGGCGCGAGGTCGACCGCCCGGAGCAGCAGCTGCTCGGCATCCAGTACGCGGGACGGGTCCCCGAGCCCGCGCCCCTGGTCGTGCGCAATGCCACGCACTGGCTCTGGGACTCCACCGGAGCCCGCGAGAACGACGAACTGCCCGGCCTGGTCGCGGGCGAGGCCGACCGGTACTTCCCGCGCACCCAGCTCCCCGAGCACCAGAGCCGGATGCTGCTCGCGCACTCCCCGTACGAGGACGGCGAAGGCCACCTCCGCCACCAGGAGACCTCGCTCTACCGGGCCCCCAGCGGGGCGCTCGTCTTCGCCTCCGGCACCTTCGCCTGGTCCCCCGCCCTCGACCGCCCCGGCCATGTGGACGAGCGGGTCCAGCGGGCCACCGCCAACCTCCTCGACCGGATCTGCAAGAGGGACTGACCCGGACCCGTTGTCCGGGTTCGCGGGCGGGTACGGGAGAATGGCCCTGCGCTCGTACAGAACCACAGGGAGACCCCGTGTCCGGATTCGTCGAAAAGCCCGAGCCGGTCCAGGTGCCCGGCCTCGTCCACCTCCACACCGGCAAGGTGCGCGACCTCTACCGCGACGAGGACGGCCGGCTGGTCATGGTCGCCAGCGACCGCATGTCCGCCTTCGACTGGGTGCTGCCCACCGGGATCCCGGACAAGGGCCGCGTGCTCACCCGGCTGTCGCTGTGGTGGTTCGACCAGCTCCAGGACCTCGTGCCGAACCACGTGATCAGCACCGAGCTGCCCGCGGGCGCCCCCGCCGACTGGGCCGGCCGCACGCTGATCTGCCAGAACCTCGACATGGTCCCCGTCGAGTGCGTGGCGCGCGGCTACCTCACCGGCTCCGGGCTCGCCGAGTACGAGCAGACCCGTACGGTCTGCGGCCTCGCCCTCCCCGAGGGGCTCGTCGACGGCTCCGAGCTGCCCGCCCCGATCTTCACCCCGGCCGCCAAGGCCGCGGTCGGCGAGCACGACGAGAACATCTCCTACGAGGAGGTCGCGCGCACGACCGGCCCCGAGACGGCCGCGCTGCTGCGCCAGGCCACCCTGGCCGTGTACGGGCGCGCCCGCGACATCGCCCGCGAGCGCGGGATCATCCTCGCGGACACCAAGTTCGAGTTCGGGTTCGACAAGGACGGCAACCTGGTGGCCGCCGACGAGGTGCTCACCCCGGACTCCTCCCGCTTCTGGCCGGCCGACCTGTGGGAGCCGGGCCGCGCGCAGCCCTCCTTCGACAAGCAGTACGTCCGCGACTGGCTGAAGTCCCCGGTCTCCGGCTGGGACCCCAAGGGCGAACTCCCGCCGCCGGCCCTCCCGCAGGAGGTCGTGGACCAGACCCGGGCCAAGTACGTCGAGGCCTACGAGCGGCTCACCGGCCACTCCTGGTCCTGAGGCTCCCCGGACGCGGGCCCGCCCCCCCCGGGGCCGGGCCCGCGTCCGGGCTGCCGGGCCCCCGGCCCGTCCCGACAACGGAAGAAGCCCCCGGTCCGAGGACCGGGGGCTTCTTCACTGCTGAGCGGACAACGCGACTCGAACGCGCGACATCCACCTTGGCAAGGTGGTGCTCTACCAACTGAGCTATGTCCGCATGCGCCGTAGCGCGAGAACCACTATACCCAACCCCGCTCGCGTGCGAGACGCACTGCCGTGTGCCGGTTCTCGGCACCCAGTTTCGACGCGGCCGAGGACAGGTAGTTCCGTACCGTCCCCGGGGAGAGCGAGGCCCGCTCCGCGATCTCCGCGATGGGCGCCCCGTCCCCGGCCAGTTCCAGCACCTCGGCCTCGCGGGCGGTCAGCGGGGAGTCCCCCGCGCTGATCGCGTCGGCCGCCAACTCCGGGTCCACGTAGCGGCCTCCGGCGTGCACGGTCCGGATCAGCTCGGCCAGCCGCTGCGCCGAGACGGTCTTCGGCGCGAAGGCCCGCACGCCTGCGGCGAGGGCCCGCTTCAGGTGCCCCGGGCGGCCGTGGCTGGTCACGATCATGGTCTTGCAGCCGGGGAGTTCGGCCCGCAGCGATGTGGCCACGCTCACACCGTCGGCCCCCGGCATCTGCAGGTCCAGTACGGCCACGTCCGGCCGGTGGGCCCGCGCCATCGCGAGCGCCTCCGGCCCCGAGGCGGCCTCGGCGACGACCAGCAGATCGTCCTCCAGGCCCAGCAGCGCGGCCAGCGCGCCCCGGATCAGGTGCTCGTCGTCGGCCAGCAGTACGCGTACGGGGGTCATGCCCGTGCCTCCAGTTCTCGTACCGGTCCGGCCGCCGGGCCGGGGATTTCGGCGCGCAGCCTGAACCGGCCGCCGTCCACCGGGCCGGCCTCCAGCGTGCCGTCCAGCACCGCGAGCCGTTCCCGCAGGCCCGCGAGCCCCGAGCCCGGCGGTCCGGCCGGGACCCTGGGGGCCCCGTCGTTCTCCACCACCAGCGTGAGCGCGCCCGAGGGCTCCGCCGTCAGCCGGATCACGCAGCTGCGGGCGTCGCCGTGCCGCAGTACGTTCGTGGTCGCCTCGCGCACCACCCAGCCGAGCGCCGACTGGGCCTCGGCGGGCAGCTCGCGGGCCTTCTCGTACTCGACCAGGCAGTCCATCCCGGCGGCGCGCAGCACTCCGCGCGCACCTTCCAGTTCCACCGAGAGGTTCGCCTCGCGGTAGCCGCGGACCACGTCTCGGACCTCCTTCTGGGATTCCCGGGCGATCCGCTGCACCTCGATCATCTGGTCCACGGCTTCGGGGCGTTCGCGCCGGGCCAGCTGGACCGCCAGCTCGCTCTTGAGGGCGATCACCGCGAGGTTGCGGCCCATCACGTCGTGCAGGTCCCGGCCGAAGCGCAGCCGCTCCTCGGCCACCGCGAGCTGTGCCTGGACCTCGCGGGCCCGGTCCAGCTCGTAGACGGTGTCGAGCAGCCAGCCGGAGAACCCGCAGGCCGCGCAGAGCAGGGCGCTGGTCAGCAGCAGCCCGACCGCCAGGCCGGTGGACTCGCCGGCCGGGACGCCGAAGGCGAGCGCCGCCAGACCGACGAAGGCAGCCGAGGCCGGGGGTACGTAGCGCATCTGCCGGAGCTCGCGCAGGCACAGGACGAGCGTGCCGCCGGTGAAGCAGGTCATGCCCACGGCCAGGGGTGCGGCCACCGAGGGATCACCGAAGAGGCCGGTCGCGCGCAGGGCGAGGACGCCCAGCACGGCGGCCGCGGTCAGGGCGGTGGTGACGAGGGCGAGCCGCACGGGCCGCTCGCGCCGGCCCAGGATCCAGTCCAGGGCCCGCGAGGAGAGGAAGCCGACGAGCACGGCGTGCGCGCACACCACCAGGAAGAGCGGGACCGCGACGGCCGGCGAGGTCTTTCCGGCCATGCTGCCCAGCGCGGCCAGTCCGATCGACACGATCTCGATGACCACGAAGAAGTGGAACGACCAGCGCGTGTACAGCTCGACCTTCCCCGCGCTGCTGCGGTTCTTCCACCAGCCGCTGAGTTTCATGGCCCCAGTCTCGCGGCCGCCGGGCCGGGCCGGCCATGACACATGTCATCGACCTGGGATATCCGGGGATACCGGTTGCTTCCGGAGATACCGGGGCTGCCGGACATACGAAGAAGGCCCCGATCAAAAGATCGGGGCCTTCATACGCTGAGCGGACGACGCGACTCGAACGCGCGACATCCACCTTGGCAAGGTGGTGCTCTACCAACTGAGCTACGTCCGCATGCTTCCCACGACAAAACTGCCGTGCGATGCGTGCATCACTCTACCTGATCCACAACTGTGATCGGTAAAGCGTGCAGAGCGGGTGACAGGGATCGCACACTGCGCCTTCCCCCTGGAAGGAGGATGTTCTGCTACTGAACTACACCCGCACGACTTCGGGGTCTGACCTGCGGCCTCGCCCCTTGGCGTGATCCACACACTAGCGGATCGATGGGGGTGGATGGCAAATCCGCCCTCAGTGGGCCGCGTTGTACTCCTCGTAGACCTTCTTGGGGATCCGGCCGCGCGGCGGGACGTCGAGCTGGTTGGAGCGGGCCCAGGCCCGGACGACCGCGGGGTCGGGGGCGATGGCGGTGTGCTTGAACGCCTTCCCGGAGCGGGCCTGCCGGCGGCCGGCCGCCACGAACGGGGCGAGGCTCTTCCTCAGCTTCTTTGCGTTGGCCAGATTGAGGTCGATCTCGTACGACTTACCGTCCAGCCCGAAGACGACCGTTTCCGCTGCTTCTCCGCCATCGATGTCATCGGAGATCGTGACTACTACGCGCTGCGCCACGGATATCGGTCCCTTCGTGCGACGCCGCTCCCCGCCGACGTGCGCGGACGGAGCAGTGATGTCGCCTGTGTGGATGTTTCGGAAGAATGCATCTTTCTGCCCCCGTCGCGCAGCCGAAAATGCCGGCGCATCGGAGGAATCCTTTGTACCCCGATTCTCATTGCATTGCGAAGCCCAGTTAATTCTCTCCGCGTGTCCCGCCGCAATCCTGGGCGCGTGGTTTTCCGGCGGATTTTGCGAAGCGTTGGTGAAGCCGAAACGGGCGGGCCGCGCCCCGGGGGCGATATCTACCCGCGTAGAAATTTCGGCCGGGTACGCTGAGGGAACCGCCTTCGCACCAACCACCTCATCGGGAGTGCCAGTGGCACGCGTCGTAGTCGACGTCATGCTCAAGCCGGAGATCCTCGACCCCCAGGGCCAGGCGGTGCAGCGTGCACTGCCGCGCCTGGGCTTCGAAGGGATCGCCGACGTCCGCCAGGGGAAGCGCTTCGAACTGGAGGTGGAGGGCCCGGTCGACCAGGCCGCCCTCGACCGCATCCACAAGATGGCCGAAACCTTCCTCGCCAACACCGTCATCGAAGACTTCACCGTGAAGGTCGAGGCCTGACGGTGACCACTCGCATCGGAGTCGTCACGTTCCCCGGAACGCTCGACGACCGTGACTCGCTGCGCGCCGTGCGCCTCGCGGGGGCGGAGCCGGTCTCGCTCTGGCACCGCGACAAGGACCTCCACCAGGTCGACGCGGTCGTCCTCGCGGGCGGCTTCTCCTACGGCGACTACCTGCGCGCCGGAGCCATCTCCCGGTTCTCGCCGGTGATGGAGACCATCATCGAGCAGGCCAGGGGCGGCATGCCCGTCCTCGGCATCTGCAACGGCTTCCAGGTCCTCACCGAGGCCCACCTGCTGCCGGGAGCGATGCTCCGCAACAACCACCTGCACTTCATCTGCCGCGACCAGAAGCTGCGGGTGGAGAACGCGGAGACCGCGTGGACCGGCGACTACACCGCCGGCCAGGAGATCTCCGTACCGCTCAAGAACATGGACGGCCGCTACGTGGCCGACGAGCGGGTGCTGGACGAACTGGAGGCCGAAGGCCGAGTGGCCTTCCGGTACGTCGACGTGAACCCGAACGGGTCGCTGCGCGACATCGCCGGCATCACCAACGCCGCGGGCAACGTCGTCGGCCTCATGCCGCACCCCGAGCACGCGGTCGAACCGCTGATCGGGACGGGCCGCACCGACGGCCTCCCGTTCTTCACCTCGGTCCTGAAGAAGCTGGTCAGCGCATGAGCCTCGACACCGTCAAGAACGCCGCCGGTACCCCGGACGCCTCCCAGCCCTGGAAGGAACTCGGCCTCAAGGAGGACGAGTACGCCCGGATCCGGGAGATCCTCGGCCGCCGCCCCACCGGCGCCGAGCTCGCCATGTACTCGGTCATGTGGTCCGAGCACTGCTCGTACAAGAGCAGCAAGGTCCACCTGAAGCAGTTCGGCGAGAAGGTCCCCCAGAACGACGCCATGCTCGTCGGCATCGGCGAGAACGCCGGCGTCGTCGACGTGGGCCAGGGCTACGCGGTCACCTTCAAGGTCGAGTCGCACAACCACCCCAGCTACATCGAGCCCTACCAGGGCGCGGCCACGGGCATCGGCGGCATCGTCCGCGACATCCTGGCCATGGGCGCCCGCCCGATCGCCGTCGTGGACCCGCTGCGCTTCGGCGCGGCCGACCACCCCGACACCAAGCGCGTCCTGCCGGGCGTCGTCGCGGGCATCGGCGGCTACGGCAACTGCCTGGGCCTGCCGAACATCGGCGGCGAGGTCGTCTTCGACGCCTGCTACCAGGGCAACCCGCTGGTCAACGCCGGCTGCATCGGCGTGATGAAGCACGAGGACATCCACCTCGCCAAGGCCTCCGGCCCCGGCAACAAGGTCATCCTCTACGGCGCCCGCACCGGCGGCGACGGCATCGGCGGCGTCTCGGTCCTCGCGTCCGAGACCTTCGACGACACCAAGCCCACCAAGCGCCCCGCCGTCCAGGTCGGCGACCCCTTCCAGGAGAAGCTCCTCATCGAGTGCACCCTGGAGATCTTCAAGGAGAAGCTGGTCGCGGGCATCCAGGACCTCGGCGGCGCCGGGCTCTCCTGCGCCACCTCCGAGCTGGCCTCCGCCGGTTCCGGCGGCATGCGCGTGGACCTGGACACCGTTCCGCTGCGCGACGCGACGCTCTCGCCCGAGGAAATCCTCATGAGCGAGTCGCAGGAGCGCATGTGCGCGATCGTCGAACCGCAGTACGTGGACCGCTTCATGGAGATCTGCGAGAAGTGGGACGTCATCGCCACCGTCATCGGTGAGGTCACCGAGGGCGAGCAGCTGGAGATCTTCTGGCACGGCGAGCTGATCGTGGACGTGCCCCCGGGCACCGTCGCCCACGAGGGCCCGACCTACCACCGCCCCTACGCCCGCCCCTCCTGGCAGGACGCCCTGCAGGCCGACGACGCGGGCAAGCTGCCCCGCCCGGCGACCTCCGAGGAGCTGCGCGCACAGGTCCTGGCCCTGGTCTCCTCCCCGAACCAGGCCTCGAAGTCCTGGATCACCGACCAGTACGACCGCTTCGTGCAGGGCAACACGGTGCTCTCGCAGCCCGAGGACGCCGGCATGGTCCGCATCGACGAGGAGACCAACCTCGGCGTCGCGATGGCCACCGACGGCAACGGCCGCTTCGCCAAGCTCGACCCCTACACGGGCGCGCAGCTGGCGCTGGCCGAGGCGTACCGCAACGTGGCCGCGACCGGCGCCAAGCCGCTCGCGATCTCCGACTGCCTGAACTTCGGCTCCCCCGAGGACCCGGACGTCATGTGGCAGTTCGCGGAGGCCACCCGCGGTCTCGCGGACGGCTGCCTGGAGCTGGGCACCCCGGTGACCGGCGGCAACGTCTCCCTCTACAACCAGACCGGTGACATCGCGATCCACCCGACCCCGGTCGTGGCGGTCCTCGGTGTGATCGACGACGTCAACCGCCGTACGCCGATGGCGTTCGCGGAGGCCGGCCAGCTCCTGTACCTGCTCGGTGACACCGCCGGGGAGTTCGGCGGCTCGGCCTGGTCCGAGGTCGTCCACCAGCACCTGGGCGGCATGCCGCCCAAGGTCGACCTGGGCCGCGAGAAGCTCCTCGGCGAGATCCTGATCTCGGCCTCGCGCGACGGCATGATCGACGCCGCGCACGACCTGTCCGACGGCGGCGTGATCCAGGCGCTCACCGAGTCCTGCCTGCGCGGCGGCAACGGTGCGCGGATCGTGGTGCCCGAGGCGCTGGACGCGTTCACCTTCCTGTTCTCCGAGTCCGCGGGCCGGGCCATCGTGGCCGTCCCGCGCAGCGAGGAACTCCGCTTCACCGACATGTGCGGCGCGCGGGGCCTGCCGGCCACCCGGATCGGTGTGGTCGACGGCGATGAGATCGAGGTCCAGGGCGAGTTCGCCCTCCCCCTGGCCGAGCTCCGCACCGCCCACGAGGGCACGATCCCGGCGCTGCTCGCCTGAGCCGCCGCCCGTCGCGACGCGAGCCCCCGCCCGGAACCGTTCCGGGCGGGGGCTCGTCCGTTCCGGCAGGACGTCCGCACCGGATGCGGACGCGGGGGGAAGGGGCCACGGATGGCACGGACGTCCGGGAACAGGGCCCATAGGCCCAGTAGGGCCGGGGTGGTGCTGGTCGTCGCCGCACTGGGACTGAGCAGCTGGTACGTGTACAGCATGAACCGGACCCATCAGGTCCGTGAGCACAGCCGGGCGGCGATCACCGAGGCCTGTCAGGGGCTGGTGGACCCGGACGCGGTGATGCGGTTCGGCGGCCCCGCGCGCGAGGTGGCGGGGAGTCCCGCGGGGGACCACCTGTGCGTGCTGAGCCGGGCGGGGACCTTCGAGGGGCAGGAGCAGATGGAGGAGTACTTCTCCCTCACGGTGGTCACCTCGAAGGAGGCGGCGCCGGGTGGGAGCCGGGTCGAGGCGGCCGGCCCCGACGCCGTCACGGTCACCGTGAACTGCGCCGGTCCGGCCGGGTCCGCCGGGGTGACCTCCCTCCGGGTGACGGCGGCCTCCGAGTACGACCGCTCGGGCCGCGGCGAGCCCGGGGCGCTGGACGAGCTGGCCCGCGAGGCGGCCCGGCGGGCGGCGGCGAAGGCGGGCTGCGAGACCGTCCTGCCCACGACCGCGCGCGGCTGAGGAGGCGGGGTCTCCCGGTCGGGCCGCGGCGTAGGGTCGGGGCATGCCGCCCGCCAAGAAGAAGCCGCGCACCTACGACCACGCCAGGACCCGCGCGGCCGTCATCGCGCAGTTCGGCCATGTCAGTGATGCCGTCCGGGAGTTGGACGAGGAGCAGCTCGCCCGGCCCAGCGGGGTCGGGGAGTGGCCCGTCGCCGAACTCGCCGCGCACATCGCGTGGATCGCCGACTCGCTGGCGGGCGGCCTCGCCCGGCCGCCGGCCGCGGTCGCCGAACTGTCCGCCGCCGAATGGCCCTTCGCGACCGCCTCCCTCGCCGGGAAGATCGCCGAGGCGGCCAAGGAGACCCTGGAGGGCGCACCGCTCCGCGAGCTCTACGACCGGGCCGGCGCCCGCCTGGCCGAGGCACTCGAAGCGAACCCCGGCAGCCGGGTGCTGGACCTGTGGATCGGGGCCATGACCCTGGCCGACTTCCTGGTCACCCGTACCGTCGAGCTCGTCGTCCACACCGACGACCTGCGCCGCGCCACCGGAGTGGACGTACCCGTGGACCGCCAGGCCCTGGCGGCCTGCACCCGGCTGCTCGCCGACGCCCTCGCGCTGAAGGCACCGGGCGGCGCGGTGGAGTTCCGCGTCCCGCCGTTCGCGGTGGTCCAGTGCGTCGAGGGACCCCGGCACACCCGCGGAACCCCGCCGAACGTGGTGGAGACCGACCCGCTGACCTGGATCCGGCTCGCCACCGGCCGCACGGGCTGGGCCGAAGAGCTGGACGGGGCCCGGGTCCGGGCCAGCGGGGAGCGCGCCGACCTCTCGGCCCTGCTCCCCCTGATGAGCTGACCCGTGAGCTGACCTGGAACCGCTCCGGCGCGGGCCGCGTCCCACCGGCATGCGTACGATGCCGCTCCTTGCCGCAGCCCTGATCGCCGTACTCGCGCTGTCCGCCACCGCCACCGCCTGCGGTGACGGTGGCGCGACCCCGGGCGGGCGCCCGGACGGCGGTCTCACCGGCCTGAGCACGGAGCCCCCCGCCCCCGCATCGCCGCTCGTGGACACCGTGTGGACGGTGGACTCCCTGCGCAGCGGGGGTACCGCGAGCTCCCTGCCGGCCGGTGCCGAGGGACGGGCCCGCTTCGCCCTGGCCGCGGACGGCACCGCGAGCGGCAGCCTCGGCTGCAACCGGTTCGACGCGAAGGCCACCGTCGAGGGGAACCGGCTCACCTTCGGCCCCCTCACCACCACCCGGATGGCCTGCGAGGGCGGACCCGGAGAGGTGGAGCGGGCCCTCACCGAGCTCTTCGGCAGCGGCCCGCTCGACTGGAAGATCCAGGGCGACGCCCTCACCCTCGCGGCGACCGCTTCGGGCACCGCGACCGCCATCACCGCGAAGGCGGCCTCGGCCGTCGAGTGACCTCCGGCCTCAGACGTGGGCGGTCCCACCGTCCTTCGCCATCGCCCCGGCGATCAGGCGAGGAAGCCCGAGTCCGGCCGGGCGCAGGAGCGACGGCTCTCCGGCCCGGCCGCACCGTTGCGGGGCGGTTCGGGCAGTACCGGCTCCTCCAGCACCTTGATCCGCAGCTTTCCACAGGCTGTGGATCACATCGCCGGCCCCGGGACGGGTGATCAGCCCGGGTAGGGCAGCAGGCCCGCGTTCGTCTTCTCCCAGGCCGCCCGCAGTTCGGCCAGCCGGGCCGGCTCCAGGGCCGCCTTGTCGGCCTGCTCCCGGATGTCCCCGGCCAGGTTGAACAGCTGGTCGGCGCCCGCCTTGCCGCGGTAGTACTTCCAGTCCCCGCGGCGCAGCGCCCGCTCCCCGCGCACCCGCCAGAAGAGGCTGCGCTCGGCGACCTTCTCCCCGCGCAGCAGGTACCCGGCGAGGCTGACCCCGTCCAGCGGGTACGCCGGGTTCGCGCGGGTGCCCGTCAGCTCCAGCAGGGTCGCCGTCCAGTCCGGGGTGAAGACCGGGACGTGGCTGACCTGGCCGCCGTCGAGCCGGGCGGGCCAGCGCACGATGTTGGGGACGCGGATCCCGCCCTCCTGGAGGGAGGCCTTGTTGCCGGAGAGCGGCCAGTTGTGGGAGAAGCGCTCGCCGCCGTTGTCGCTGGAGAAGAAGACCAGGGTGTCCTCCTCCTGGCCGGAGCGCTTCAACGCCTTCAGCACCTCGCCGACCGAGCGGTCGAGGTCCTCCACCATCTCCTTGTACTTCTCGATCGAGCCGCCGTCCTGGTGCCACAGCGCGCGCCCGTCGCCGGCCTTGATCCGCCGCTCCACCTCGGCGCTCTCCTCCGTGTCCCCGTCGGCGATCCACGGCCAGTGCGGGGTGGTGAAGTTGAGGTTCAGCAGCCACGGCTTGTCGCCGTGGTCGCGGGAGACGTACTCGGCCGCGCGCTCGGTCAGGATCCGCGTGTAGTAGCGCAGGTCCTTGTACTCGGCGTCGCCCTCGTAGAGGTCGTACTCGCCGCCCAGACCGAGCTTGGAGTAGTACTCCAGCGCCCCGCCGAAGTTGCCGAAGAACTCGTCCCAGCCGGACTTGGTCGGGCTGTAGTCGGGCAGGTAGCCGCAGTGCCACTTGCCTATCAGCGCGGTCGCGTAGCCGGAGCCGCGCAGCAGCGAGGCCAGCGTCGGGTGGGTCGGCTCCAGGCCCGCGGACTTGTCGGCGATGGGCTCGGCGAGGCCGCCCTTGGTGCGCCCCGGGTAGCGGCCGGTGTACAGGCTGAAGCGGGTCGGGGAGCAGGTCGCGGAGCCCGAGTAGGCGTCGGTGAAGCGGACTCCCTGGCGGGCGAGCCGGTCCAGGTTCGGGGTCTTGATGTTCGGGGAGCCGTAGGAGGACAGGTCGGCCCAGCCGAGGTCGTCCCCGAGGATGAACAGGATGTTCGGGCGGCGGGAGCGGCGCCCCCGGTCGGCCCGGAACTCCCGCTCCCCGGCACCCGCGGGCTGGGCTTCGGCGGGCGCCGCCTGGGCCGGGGCGGCGGCTCCCAGCCCCACCGCGGCGGCGGCCGCGGTCACGCCGACCGCGCCGCCGAAGGCGCGCCGGGACAGGTTGGGTTCGTACGAGGTCACGGGTACTCCAAAGCACGGCCCGCCGGCCGGTTCCGGGGCGGCGCGGGACGGCGCACGGCACGGCGGAGCGGCTCGGACGGGAAGAAGGCAGGAAGAGGCAGGAAAAGCAGGAAAGGGAAAGGGAAAAGCAGGCGTGTGACTACGCAGAACAGCGACAGATGGCGCTGGCGACACGGACGAGGTCCACGTGTCGGCGCGCGACGAGGGTGACGGTGCGGTCACCGAGAGGCTGCATGGGCCGGAGCTTGTACGAAACGACAGGTGACTGTCAACCAGGGCAATCCGGATATTGAGACGAACAGGTTCCGTCACCCTGCGTGCTGTGACATTTCCCGGCCATCCCCAATTCGGACCAGTGGTCGATCTCGCCTACACTCGGGGGCGTGCCTCGTGGTGATGGACGACTCAACCACGACCTGCTCCCCGGCGAAAAGGGCCCCCAGGACGCTTGCGGCGTCTTCGGTGTCTGGGCTCCGGGTGAAGAGGTCGCCAAGCTCACCTACTTCGGACTGTATGCATTGCAGCACCGCGGACAAGAGTCCGCGGGCATCGCTGTGAGCAACGGTTCCCAGATCCTCGTCTTCAAGGACATGGGACTCGTTTCCCAAGTCTTCGACGAAACCTCTCTCGGCTCGCTCCAAGGTCATATCGCGGTCGGTCACGCCCGCTACTCGACCACCGGAGCCTCCGTCTGGGAGAACGCGCAGCCCACCTTCCGCGCGACCGCCCACGGCTCCATTGCCCTGGGTCACAACGGCAACCTGGTGAACACCGCCGAGTTGGCCGAGATGGTCGCCGACCTCCCCCGTCAGGACGGCCGCGCCACCCAGGTGGCGGCCACCAATGACACCGACCTGGTCACCGCCCTGCTGGCCGGCCAGACGGACGACGACGGCAAGCCCCTGACCATCGAGGAGTCGGCCACCAAGGTCCTCCCGAAGGTGAAGGGCGCCTTCTCGCTCGTCTTCATGGACGAGGGAACGCTCTACACCGCCCGTGACCCGCAGGGCATCCGCCCGCTGGTCCTCGGCCGCCTCGAGCGCGGCTGGGTGGTGGCGAGCGAGACCGCCGCCCTGGACATCTGCGGCGCCAGCTTCGTCCGCGAGGTCGAGCCGGGCGAGCTCATCGCGATCGACGAGAACGGTCTTCGGACCTCGCGATTCGCGGAAGCGAAGCCCAAGGGCTGTGTCTTCGAGTACGTCTACCTGGCGCGCCCGGACACCGACATCGCCGGCCGCAACGTCTACCTCTCGCGTGTCGAGATGGGCCGGCGGCTGGCCAAGGAAGCCCCGGCCGACGCCGACCTGGTGATATCGACACCGGAGTCCGGCACGCCCGCCGCCGTCGGATACGCCGAAGCCAGCGGGATCCCGTACGGCGTCGGCCTGGTCAAGAACGCCTACGTGGGCCGGACCTTCATCCAGCCCTCGCAGACGATCCGCCAGCTCGGCATCCGCCTCAAGCTCAACCCTCTCAAGGAAGTCATCCGGGGCAAGCGCCTGGTGGTCGTGGACGACTCGATCGTCCGCGGCAACACCCAGCGCGCCCTGGTCAAGATGCTCCGCGAGGCCGGCGCGGCGGAGGTCCACATCCGGATCTCCTCACCGCCGGTGAAGTGGCCGTGCTTCTTCGGCATCGACTTCGCCACCCGGGCCGAGCTGATCGCCAACGGCATGACGGTCGACGAGATCGCCACGTCGCTGGGCGCGGACTCGCTCTCGTACATCTCGCTCGACGCGATGGTCGAGGCGACCACCATCCAGAAGCCCAACCTGTGCCGTGCCTGCTTCGACGGCGTGTACCCCATGGAGCTGCCCGACCCGCAGCTCCTGGGCAAGCAGCTCCTGGAGACCGAGCTGGCCGGCGGCACCGACGCCGCCGACGCGCTCCGGCGCCCGTAGGGCCCGAGGCAACGCAGCGGTCCGCGGGCTCACCCGAGCCCGCGGACCCGCAGGCCCGCTCACCGGCCCGATCCGGCCGGTCCGCCCCATCAGCCCCATCCGCTCAATCTGCGCGGGGGCCTGTCTTTCAGGCTTTTCCCGGGTCCCCGCACCACACGCAGCAACGACACGAAAGCTCTCTCCTGTCATGACAGAGAAGACCACCGGTGCCAGCTACGCAGCCGCGGGCGTGGACATCGACGCGGGCGACCGCGCCGTCGAGCTGATGAAGGAGTGGGTGAAGAAGACGCAGCGCCCCGAGGTCCTCGGCGGCCTCGGCGGTTTCGCCGGCCTCTTCGACGCCTCCGCCCTCAAGCGCTACGAGCGTCCCCTGCTCGCCTCCGCCACCGACGGGGTCGGCACCAAGGTGGACATCGCCCGCCGCCTGGGCGTGTACGACACCATCGGCCACGACCTCGTCGCGATGGTCATGGACGACATCGTCGTCTGCGGTGCCGAGCCGCTCTTCATGACCGACTACATCTGCGTCGGCAAGGTGCACCCCGAGCGCGTCGCGGCCATCGTCAAGGGCATCGCCGAGGGCTGCGTCCTGGCCGGCTGCGCCCTGGTCGGCGGCGAGACCGCCGAGCACCCGGGCCTGCTGGGTCCGGACGACTTCGACGTGGCGGGCGCAGGCACCGGTGTCGTCGAGTTCGACCGGCTGCTGGGCGCGGATCTTATCCGTACGGGCGACGCCGTGATCGCGATGGCCTCCTCCGGCCTTCACTCGAACGGGTACTCGCTGGTCCGTCACGTCCTCTTCGACCGGGCCGGAATGGCCCTGGAGCAGCACGTGGAGGAGCTCGGCCGGACCCTCGGCGAGGAGCTGCTGGAGCCCACCAAGATCTATTCGCTGGACTGCATGGCCCTCACCCGTACGGCCGAGGTGCACGCGTACTCCCACATCACGGGCGGCGGCCTCGCGGCCAATCTCGCCCGGGTGATCCCGGACCACCTGCACGCCACGGTCGACCGCTCGACCTGGGCCCCCGGGGCGATCTTCGACCTGGTCGGCAAGGCCGGGCAGGTGGAGCGCCTGGAGCTGGAGAAGACCCTGAACATGGGCGTCGGCATGATGGCCGTGGTCCCGCAGGAGTCGGTGGACGTGGCCCTGACCGCGCTGTCCGACCGGGGCGTCGACGCCTGGGTCGCCGGCGAGATCCTCGACCGGGGCGACCACGCCGAAGGCGCGACCCTCACCGGGGACTACGCGAACTGATGAACCGATCCGCGCGGACCGCAAGGTCCGCGCGGACCGCGCGGCCGGACCACCGGACCGTCGCAGTACGCGAGCAGCACGGAAACCCGGCCCTGGGCGATGCCCTGGACCGGGTTTCCGTGCTTCATGCCTGGCGTGCAGACACCGCTAGAGCGTCAAGCGCCGCGACGATGGGCCGACGGACCGGACTCCTCGTCCTCGTCCTCGTCGTCATCGTCGTTGTAAAGAGCCGCGTACTTGGCGTACGGGTCGTCTTCATCTTGATCGTCATCGTCATCGACTTCGACCGGCACGCTGACAGGCAGCGGCGGATCCGTCGGCGATGCGCCCAGCTCATTGGCCAGACGCGACAAGTCAGTCCCGCCGCTGCTGTACTTCAGCTGGCGGGCGACCTTCGTCTGCTTGGCCTTTGCCCGGCCGCGCCCCATGGCTCGACCCCCTCGGTGACGGGGCTCGACGGCCCCAGAGTCTGACACGCGTTCATGGTTCGGAGCGGGCTCTCCGTGGAGAGACCGTCCGTAGGGGTTTAACGGTACCTGCTTCCGGCGCCATACGGTACGCCGCCCGCATGACGCGCCCCGGTGCAGTACCAGCAAGGCGCCCCGTCCTCGCTGGTCAGCTGCGATTTTAGCCCTTTCCTGACGGACGACCCGCCGAAGCGCAGTGAGTTCCGTCTCGCTGCGCCCCGGCGGGGCCGTCCAGAAGCCCCCGTAAGGGCCCCGTCAGGATCGGGCGGGGGGTCAGACGGTGCGCGCGGTGCGGGCGTCCGCCATGCGCTGCTCGGCGATCCGGTCGGCGGCCGCGGCCGGCGGAATACCGTCCGCCTTCGCACGTGCGAAGATCTCCAGCGTGGTGTCGAAGATCTTCGCGGCCTTGGCCTTGCAGCGGTCGAAGTCGAAGCCGCGCAGCTCGTCGGCGACCTGGATGACCCCGCCCGCGTTGACCACGTAGTCAGGTGCGTAGAGGATCCCGCGGTCCGCGAGGTCCTTCTCCACGCCCGGGTGGGCGAGCTGGTTGTTGGCCGCCCCGCACACCACCTTCGCGGTCAGAACCGGTACGGACCTGTCGTTCAGGGCCCCGCCGAGCGCGCAGGGGGCGTAGATGTCCAGGCCCTCCACGCGGATCAGCGCCTCGGTGTCGGCGACGGCCGTCACCCGGCCCGCGTACTTGTCCAGGCTGTGCTTCTCGAGGATCTGCTGCACGGATTCCGTGCGGACGTCCGTGATCACGACCTCGGCGCCGTCCTCGAGCAGGTGCTCGACCAAGTGGTGGCCGACCTTGCCGACGCCCGCGACGCCGACCTTGCGGCCGCGCAGGGTCGGGTCGCCCCACAGGTGCTGGGCGCTGGCGCGCATGCCCTGGAAGACGCCGAAGGCGGTGAGGACCGAGGAGTCGCCGGCGCCGCCGTTCTCGGGGGAGCGGCCGGTCGCCCAGCGGGTCTCGCGGGCCACGACGTCCATGTCGGCCACGTAGGTGCCGACGTCGCAGGCGGTGACGTAGCGGCCGCCGAGGGACTCCACGAAGCGGCCGTAGGCCAGCAGCAGTTCCTCGGACTTCAGTACGTCCGGGTCGCCGATGATGACGGCCTTGCCGCCGCCGAGGTCGAGCCCGGCCAGCGCGTTCTTGTACGACATGCCGCGCGCGAGGTTCAGCGCGTCGTGGACGGCTTCCTCGTCCGAGGCGTACGCGTGGAAGCGGGTGCCGCCGAGGGCCGGGCCCAGGGCGGTGGAGTGGATCGCGATGACGGCCTTGAGGCCGGAGGCACGGTCCTGGCACAGCACGACTTGCTCGTGGCCGCCCTGTTCACTGCGGAACAGGGTGTGCAGGACGCCGTCGGTCATTTCGGTCACGGTGGTGACTCCCATGGAAGAGATGCGGCGGGAAAGACGCCCGCCCTGCGGGTGGGGGAGGGCGTGCTGGGAGCAGCGTAAGACCTGTGGGGCCCGGTGTTCCGCTCTGTCCGGAGATCGGGACGCCCAGGGGTTAGGAGGCGACCGGGCGGCGGGGCTTCGGAGTAGCCCCGGCCGGTGCGGGGGAGTACGAGAGCGTGAGCGAATCCCCCGATCCCCGGCTGCCCTCCGCCCGCTCGATGCCCGCGGTCCCGTACGCCTCCTACCTGCGCGTCTACGAACCGCTGGCCGCCTTCCCGGAGCCGGAGCGCACCCACTGGGCCGACTACGCCCGGCGCGGGGTGACGGCGACCGCCCAGGACGAACTGCGCCGCTCGCTGGTGGATTTGGTACGGGTCCCCGTGGTGGGGGTCCCGGCGCACGAGAGCGCCGACGCCTTCACCGCCGAGGTGGGCGGGGTGCTGCTGGTCTGCCCGTGGCGCACCAGGCTGCGCGGCTGGCTGGCGCTCCAGGAGCTGGTGGCCGAGTTCCCGCTGCCGGTCCTGGACGCCGCCCTGCCGGCGGCGGCCCGCCGTCGGGCGGCCGAGGAGTACGAGGCCTGGCGCGGGCGCAATCCCGATGCGCGGCCGTGGATCCGTACCGGGGTCTGGCAGGTGCCGCTGCGCTGGTTCGTCCTGGTGGCCGACGAGGAGCGGGAGTACGCGGCGGGCGAGCGGCTGCGCTACCGGACGCCGATGGTGCAGGCCCGGCGCCGGCTCGCGCGGGCGCTGCGGACCCTGCGCGAGGCGGAGGGGTACGGAATGCTCGCCGAGGGGCTGGTGGAGGTCGGGAGCTGGCTGGAGGAGTTCCACCCCCGCTCGATGGTGGAGCTGGACTACGGGGGGCTGCTGCACGCGCTGCCGGCGGAGCGGCTGGAGGCAGACCGCTCGGCCGGGGACCTCGCGGCGGGGATCGCGGCGCTGCGGGCCGGTGACCGGGAGGGGGCGGCGCAGACGTACGAGGTGCTGGCCGACCGGTGGCGGGCGGTCCGGGAGAGGCTCTTCGCGAACTAGGCCGTCTCTTTCGGATCCGGCCGGCAAATCCGGCGCGGGGGTGGGTAGCGGCTCCGGAGGCCGTTGTCCATCCGCCGACCGGCCGACCACGGGAGGGAACGGCCAGCTCAAGGCCGTGATGCCCTCTTTTGGGTCTTTGTTCCGGGACCTACGTCCCGATACGGGCCATTGGCCCAAGCGTGACGGACCGCACTATCTACACCCTTGCGCCCTTCCCCTACCCTCGTGCCAAAATAGGACAAGGAGTCCGGGGAGGGTTCCTTCCGCCCAACTAAGGGCGGATTGCTCGGTATTGCACTCTACGGGGGGTCTGACGACTCCTGATCGCTCTGTGACTGATCGTCACAGTGGGGTGACTGTCCGTTATGGGACGGTCCATCGGCTTCCGCCGCTGATGAACACCTCGGAGGGCAATTCCATCGGTTTGGCCGTCGAGGCTGGACGGATGGTGTAGTTGTAGTGCCGAGGACAAGCCGTTCGTCCTATAACCGACTCGGCCCGCGTATGTCCATTTCGGGCAACGTGGGCCAAGGTGCAGAATTTAGAGGAAAGAACCGAGATGGTTCGGTTCTCCCGAGGAGGCCGCTCATGACCGCTCGCACCCCTGATGCCGAGCCGCTGCTGACCCCGGCTGAGGTTGCCACGATGTTCCGCGTGGACCCGAAGACGGTCACCCGCTGGGCCAAGGCTGGCAAGCTCACGTCCATCCGCACCCTGGGTGGACATCGCCGTTACCGCGAGGCTGAGGTCCGCGCACTGCTTGCGGGAATTCCGCAGCAGCGCAGCGAGGCCTGAGGTTCCGCAGCACCACTTATTGACGGGTCTATATCGGGTCCCCCAATCCGATGAGCCCCACATGGCTTCAAACGACTGGACCTGCCCCAACAGGTTCATCAGTCGTTCGATCGCGCTGGACTCCGCCGGGTCCAGCGCGATCTTTTTTTATGCCTGGTCAGGGGGTTGTCGGACTGGTGTGCGGAGCTGGCCGGGGAGGGTGCAATTGCACATATTAAATTGAGGGTGCGTAGGGGTGCGATAAAAGGGTGCGTCTCAAAAACACATGTGGTGACTCCCGTCACAGATGATCACTCTTGTGGATCAGGCAATGCACCCCGTAAGGGGACGTGTGCCGCAGAGCGCATCATGCGGACGGGCGATTTTCCCGGACCCCGGACCCGGACCCCGGACCCGGGCCGCTTCCGCCGTGATCCCCGGCCCGGCCCGCCGCGGCGGGCCCCCAGGTGGCCCCTGGGGGCGCCGGCGCGCGTCAGGTGGGGTTCTGGCGGCTCCCGAACCCAATCGGGGCCGTGGGGCGGGTTCGTGGCCCGGGGGCCGCTCCGGAGTCCGTCCTGGAGCCCTGCCATCGGGCGGCCCCGGAGCCGGGAACGCGTCAGGGCCCGCATCCCTGGGGATGCGGGCCCTGACGATCTTGCGAACCTGACGGGACTTGAACCCGCGACCTCCACCTTGACAGGGTGGCGAGCTAACCAACTGCTCCACAGGTCCTTGATTTGCCTCCGCTGGGCGGCTGCGAATCAGACTGTACCGCAGCTCAGGGGGTGCAGTCGAACCCGATCACCGAGCCGGTCCCGGGGCGGCCGCGTCCACGGCCTTCACGATGCGTTTGTCGGAGATCGGATACGCCGTTCCGAGGGCGTGCGCGAAGTAGCTGACCCGCAGTTCCTCGATCATCCAGCGGATCTCGGTGACCTCCGCCGGAACCGGGCGCCCCTTGGGCAACTGCTCCAGCAGCCAGAGGTATTCGTCCCGCATCTCGTGGACCTTCTCCATGCGCGTGGTGTCGCGCTGGACGCCCGTGGGCATCTGCTGGAGCCGCCGGTCGGCCGCCACCAGGTAGCGCATCAGGTCCGGCAGCCGGCGCAGTCCCGCGAGCGTGACGAACCCGGCCGGCACGAGGGCCGCCAGCTGGCCGCGTACGTCCTGGACGTTGGCCATCAGGGCCAGGCTGCCGGTGGCCTTCAGCCGCCGCTCACAGGCCTGCCAGGCCGCCAGGACCTGCTGCACCTGCGTGATCGTCCGCACGGTCGAGTCCACCAGGTCGGCCCGCACGGCCTCGTAGAGCTTGCGGAAGCCCGCCTCGTCCCACGCCGGGCCGCCGTGGTCCGCGATCAGCTTGTCGGCCGCCGCGGTCGCGCAGTCGTCGAACAGCGCCTGGATGGAGCCGTGCGGATTGCGCGACAGCGCCAGCTTCTGCTGGTTGCTGAGGTGGTCGGAGGCGAACTTCGCCGGGTTCACCGGGATGTTGAGCAGGATCAGCCGCCGGGTGCCGAGCCGCATCGCCTGCCGCTGCTCGGCCTCGGTGTCGAAGAGGCGTACGGAGACGCTCGTACCGGCGTCCACGAGCGCCGGGTACGCCTTCACGGGCTGGCCGGCCCGGCGGGTCTCGAAGACCTGGGTCAGGGTGCCGATCGTCCAGTCCGTCAGCCCGGTCTTCTCCACCGACTCCCCGCCCTCGCGCTCGGCGCTGGCCGCCGCGGCCTGGGAGAGGGCCTGGCGGGCCTTGGGCTTGAGCCGGAGCCGCAGGGCCTCCAGGTCCTTGGCCTCGGCGAGGTTCTTGCGGCGCTCGTCGACGATCCGGAAGGTGATCTTCAGGTGGTCGGGGATGCGGCTGAGGTCGAAGTCCTCGGCGGTGACCGGGACCCCGACCATCCGGTGCAGCTCCCGGGCCAGCGTCACGTGCAGGGGCTCCTGCAGCGGGTGCGCGGTGGCCAGGAACCGGGTCGCGAAGTTCGGTGCGGGCACGTAGTGCCGGCGGATCGGCTTCGGGAGGGACCGGATCAGCTCGGTGACCACCTCTTCGCGCAGGCCCGGGATCTGCCAGTCGAAGCCCTCGTCCGTGACCTGGTTCAGCACCTGGAGCGGGATGTGTACGGTCACGCCGTCCGCGTCCGCGCCGGGCTCGAACTGGTAGGTCACCCGGAACTTCAGGCGGCCCTGGACCCAGGAGTCCGGATAGTCGGCCTTGGTGACCCCGGCCGCCTTCTCCGTCAGCAGCATCTCGCGTTCGAAGTCGAGCAGTTCGGGCTCGTCGCGCTTCTTGTGCTTCCACCACGAGTCGAAGTGCGCCCCCGAGACCACGTGCTCGGGGATCCGCTGGTCGTAGAAGTCGAAGAGGGTCTCGTCGTCGACCACGATGTCGCGGCGCCGGGCGCGGTTCTCCAGCTCCTCCACCTCGGTGAGGAGCTTGCGGTTGTCGGCGTAGAACTTGTGGTGGGTCCGCCAGTCGCCCTCCACCAGCGCGTTGCGGATGAAGAGCTCGCGGGAGACCTCGGCGTCGATCCGGCCGTAGTTGATCTTCCGCTGGGCGACGATCGGCACGCCGTACAGCGTGACCTTCTCGAAGGCCATCACGGCCGCCTGGTCCTTCTCCCAGTGCGGCTCGCTGTAGGTGCGCTTGATCAGGTGCTGGGCGAGCGGCTCCACCCACTCCGGCTCCACCTTGGCGTTCACCCGGGCCCACAGCCGCGAGGTCTCCACCAGCTCGGCCGACATCAGGAACTTCGGCTGCTTCTTGAACAGCGAGGAGCCCGGGAAGATCGCGAACTTGGCGGACCGGGCCCCCAGGTACTCGTTCTTGTCGGTGTCCTTGAGCCCGATGTGCGACAGCAGACCGGCGAGCAGGGAGATGTGCACGCTCGTCTCCGGGGCGTCGGCCTCGTTGACGTGGATGCCCATGGTCTTGGCGACCGTACGCAGCTGCGAATAGATGTCCTGCCACTCGCGGATCCGCAGGAAGTTCAGGTACTCCTGCTTGCACATCCGGCGGAAGGAGGACGAACCGCGTTCCTTCTGCTGCTCGCGGACGTAGCGCCACATGTTCAGGAACGACAGGAAGTCGCTGGTCTCGTCCTTGAAGCGGGCGTGGTTCTGGTCGGCCTGCGTCTGCTTGTCCGAGGGCCGCTCGCGCGGGTCCTGGATGGACAGGGCCGCCGCGATGACCATGACCTCGCGGACGCAGTTGTTCTTGTCCGCCTCCACCACCATCCGGGCCAGCCGGGGGTCCACGGGCAGCTGGGAGAGCTGGCGGCCCATCGGGGTGAGCCGCTTCTTGTGATCCTTCTCGGCCGGGTCCAGCGCGCCGAGCTCCTGGAGGAGCTGCACGCCGTCGCGGATGTTGCGGTGGTCCGGCGGGTCGATGAAGGGGAACTTCTCGATCTCACCGAGGCCGGCCGCGGTCATCTGGAGGATGACGGAGGCGAGGTTCGTGCGCAGGATCTCGGCGTCCGTGAACTCCGGACGGGTGGTGAAGTCGTCCTCGGAGTAGAGGCGGATGCAGATGCCGTCCGAGGTGCGGCCGCAGCGGCCCTTGCGCTGGTTGGCGCTGGCCTGCGAGATCCGCTCGATGGGCAGGCGCTGGACCTTGGTGCGGTGGCTGTAGCGCGAGATGCGGGCGGTGCCCGGGTCGATCACGTACTTGATGCCCGGAACGGTCAGCGAGGTCTCGGCTACGTTCGTGGCCAGGACGATCCGGCGGCCGGTGTGCTGCTGGAAGACCCGGTGCTGCTCGGCGTGCGAGAGCCGTGCGTAGAGGGGCAGGACCTCGGTGAACCGCAGATTCCGTTTATTCAGCGCGTCCGCCGTGTCGCGGATCTCGCGCTCGCCGGAGAGGAAGACCAGGACGTCGCCCGGCCCCTCCGCCTGGAGCTCGTCGACGGCCTCGCAGATCGCGGTGATCTGGTCGCGGTCGCTGTCGTCGCCCTCCTCCTCCAGGAGCGGGCGGTAGCGGACCTCGACGGGGTACGTCCGGCCGCTGACCTCGACGATCGGGGCGTCGCCGAAGTGCCGGGAGAAGCGCTGCGGGTCGATCGTGGCCGAGGTGATGATCACCTTGAGATCGGGGCGCTTGGGCAGCAGCGTGGCGAGGTAGCCGAGCAGGAAGTCGATGTTGAGCGATCGCTCGTGGGCCTCGTCGATGATGATCGTGTCGTACGCGCGCAGCTCGCGGTCCGTCTGGATCTCGGCCAGCAGGATGCCGTCCGTCATCAGCTTCACGAAGGTCGCGTCCTGGTCCACCTGGTCGGTGAAGCGGACCTTCCAGCCGACGGTCTGACCGATCCCGGACTTCAGCTCCTCCGCGATGCGCTCCGCGACCGTGCGGGCCGCGATCCGGCGGGGCTGGGTGTGGCCGATCATGCCCCGGACCCCGCGCCCCAGCTCCATGCAGATCTTGGGGATCTGCGTGGTCTTGCCGGAGCCGGTCTCGCCCGCGACGATCACGACCTGGTGGTCGCGTATCGCCTCGGCGATCTCGTCCTTCTTCTGGCTGACGGGCAGGTTCTCGGGATACGTGACCTCCGGCATCCGCGAGGCGCGCCCGGCCAGTCGCGCGGCGGCCTTTTCGGCCTCCGTGGCGATCTCGTCGAGAACGGCCTGCTTGGCCTCGGGCTTGCGGATGCGGCGGGCGCCTTCGAGGCGGCGGCCGAGGCGGTGCGCGTCACGGAGGGAGATCTCACCGAGAAGCGTCTGCAGGGCGGCGAAGGAAGTAGACATACCTGGTCGAGGATCTCACCCGTGGGCGCCGGGTGGCGAACGCATTTGTGGGGCGGACCCGTACCATTTCGGGACGAGTCCCCCGAGTCCGCCCGAGTGGCGCCTGAACTGCACCCCGAACCGTCACCCGGACCACCGTCGCCCGAACCGTGACCCGACCCGTCACTCCGAAAAGTCCCAGTGAGAGGCTGCCCGCGATGTCCCGCCCCCGCCGCCTCCGCCTCCGGTGCGTGTTCGCGGTGCTGCTGGGCTGGGCCCTGCTGGCCGGGGCCTTCGCGGGCGGGACCGCCGCGGGGTCGGCGGCGGGGTCGGCCTCCGCCGGGTCGGCCTCCGTGGGGTCGGCCTCCGTGGGGTCGGCCTCCGCCGGGTCGGCCGCGGCGGCCGCCGGACCGCGTGCCGTGGGGGACCCCGCGCTCGGGGCGCCTGCGCCTGCGCCGGCTCCCCTCCCGGCCGAGGTCCGGGAGGCCGAAGCGGCGCCCGGGGTCGCCGCTGCCGGGCCGGGTGCCGTGCGGGCCGCCGGCGTCGGGGAGGCGGCCGCTGCCTTCGCACGGGCCGGCTCTCCCGGGCCCGCCTGCGCCCCCGGCTCCCCCGGGCACGACGGCGTGCCCGCCCTGCCGGGGCGTTCCGGCTCCGACCAGGCGCAGGCCCCGCCCGCGGGGTCGCCGTCCGGGGTGGCGGCCCGGCCGCAGGTGATACCCGTACGGGTTCCCGTACGCGCGCCCGGTCAGCCGGCGCCGTCGCCGCTGGAGCTGTCCGTGATGCGGGTCTAGGAGGACCGGCCGCATCCGCCCGGTCCGCCCCGCCCGCTTCCCGTACGTACAGCTCTGGAGCACCCGTATGTCCTCTTCCCCTTCCCGACCCCCGAAGCGCAAGCCCTCGAACCGCAAGCCCCTGCTGATCTCCGCCGGTGTCGCCGTCGCCGCCGTCACCCTCGGCCTCGTCTCCTGGCAGGCCACCGCGCCCGCGAAGAACCCCGCCCGGTCCTCCGGCTCCGGCTCCGCCTCCGCGCCCGAGGCCGGTGCCGGTGCCGGATCCTCCGCGGACCCCGCCGCGCAGCTGAAGGCGCTGGCCCGGCGCGAGCCCGGCGACAAGCTCGCCGCGGGCCGGGCCGACGCGCCCGTCGTCCTGATCGAGTACTCCGACTTCAAGTGCGGCTACTGCGGGAAGTTCGCCCGGGACACCGAGCCCGAGCTGGTGAAGAAGTACGTGCAGGACGGCACCCTGCGCATCGAGTGGCGCAACTTCCCGATCTTCGGCGCCGAATCCGAGGCCGCCGCCAAGGCCGCCTGGGCGGCGGGGCAGCAGGACCGTTTCGCGCAGTTCCACGCGGCCGCGTACGCCGAGGGCTCCAAGGAGAAGGGCTTCGGCGAGGACCGGCTGACGGAGCTCGCGCGCCAGGCCGGGGTCCCGGACCTGGAGCGCTTCGCGAAGGACATGGCGGGGGAGCAGGCCACCGCCGCGCTCCGCAAGGACCAGGAGGAGGGCTACCGCATCGGCGTCGCCTCCACCCCGTCCTTCCTGCTCAACGGCCGGCCCGTGGCCGGAGCCCAGCCCCTCGACACCTTCACCGAGGCCGTCGAGAAGGCCCGCGCCCAGGCGCAGGCGGCCGCGAAGTGACCGACGTCGGATACCTGGCCGCCCTGCTTGGCGGCCTCCTCGCCCTGCTCAGCCCGTGCAGCGCGCTGCTGCTGCCCGCCTTCTTCGCCTACTCGATCGACTCCACCTCGCGGCTGCTGGCCCGCACCGGGATCTTCTACGCGGGCCTCGCGAGCACCCTCGTACCGCTGGGGGCGGCCGGTTCGTACGCCGGGCGGTTCTTCCACGGCAACCGCGACGGGCTCGTGCTGTTCGGCGGCTGGCTGATCATCGCGCTCGGGCTCGCCCAGATCCTGGGCCTGGGCTTCGCCCCGAAGCGGATCTCGGAGCTGTCGGGGCGGATCCGGCCGACCACCGCCCTGTCGGTGTACGCCCTGGGCGCGGTCTACGGCCTGGCCGGCTTCTGCGCCGGGCCCATCCTCGGCAGCGTCCTGACGGTGGCGGCGGTCAGCGGCAGCCCGGTCTACGGAGGCCTGCTGCTGGCGGTGTACGCGCTGGGCATGGCGGTGCCGCTGTTCGTGCTGGCGCTGCTCTGGGAGCGCTTCGACCTGGGACGGCGGCGCTGGCTGCGCGGGCGCGCCCTGACGGTCGGCCGCTTCGAAGTGCACACGACGACGCTCGCCTCGGGTCTGTTCTTCATCGTGCTCGGCGCGCTGTTCCTGATCTACGACGGGGCCAGTGCGCTGCCGGGGCTGCTGGACGTGGACGATTCGTTCGCGGTGGAGCAGCGGGTCCAGGCCGTCGCGGACGCGGTCCCGGACGGGGCACTGCTCGGGCTGGTCGCCGCGGTGGCGGTGGGCGTGGGCCTGGTGCAGTGGCGCCGGCGGGCGCGGGCGGCGGAGGCCGGAGGGGAATGACGAAGAAGGCCCCGTCCGATGGACGGGGCCTTCTCGTATCCGGTGGCTGGGGCCGGGGTCGAACCGGCGACCTATCGCTTTTCAGGCGATCGCTCGTACCAACTGAGCTACCCAGCCACGAAACCGTTTCCGGCTTCAGCGAACCTGACGGGACTTGAACCCGCGACCTCCACCTTGACAGGGTGGCGAGCTAACCAACTGCTCCACAGGTCCTTGCAATGTGCGAGACGAGTCTCGCACACGGTAATGCGTACCCCCAACGGGATTCGAACCCGTGCTACCGCCTTGAAAGGGCGGCGTCCTGGGCCACTAGACGATGAGGGCTAAAGGCCCGCCGGGCACTTTCCAGCGCGTCGGGGACGTGAGAAGCATATGGGATCCCGGCGGCGATCGCCAAAACGGTTTCGGCGCGGCCGGTCGCGGGTGTTCCGCGGGGTGATCTGCGGGGCTGTTCGGCGGGGCTGTTCGGCGGGGGTGTTCGGCGGGGGTGATCCGGGGAGGTCAGCCCCAGCCGAGTTCGTGGAGCCGTTCGTCGTCGATGCCGAAGTGGTGCGCGATCTCGTGGACCACCGTCACGGCGACCTCGTGGACCACTTCCTCCGTGCTCCCGCACATCCGCAGGGTCGGACCCATGTAGATCGAGATCCGGTCGGGCAGGACCCCGGCGTACCACTCGCCGCGCTCCGTGAGCGGGGTCCCCTCGTAGAGGCCCAGCAGTTCGGGGTCGTCGGCGGCGGGCTCGTCCTCCACGAAGACGGCCACGTTGTCCATGACCCGGGTCAGCTCCTCGGGGATCGAGTCCAGCGCTTCGGCCACCAGCTCTTCGAACGCGTCTCGCGTCATCTCCAGCACGAGGCCATTCTCCCGCGTCCGCGGCCGATCGAGCCGATCCGGGCGGGCCGGGACGCGGCGCGCGAGAATGGCCCGGTGCCGACAGTGCTGGAAGGTCTGGAAGTGGTGACGACCGCGGTGGGCGAAGCGGGGCGCGGATGACCCGCCCGGTGGAGGGCGCCGAGCCCATCGACCCGGACGTCGACCTGCACGTCCCGGCGCAGCGAGCCGAACCGGGGCCCCGGGTGCTCGCGGCCGTGGCGGCCGGCGGAGCCGTGGGCGCCTCGGCGCGGTACGGGGTCGCGCTGCTGTGGCCGGCCGCGCCGGGGGCCTTCCCATGGGGGACCTTCTGGGTCAACGTGTCGGGCTGCGCGCTCATCGGCGTACTCATGGTGCTGATCAGCGAGGGCGGCCGCTCGGCGCACCCCCTCGTACGGCCCTTCCTGGGGGTCGGGGTGCTCGGCGGGTTCACCACCTTCTCCACCTACGCCGTGGACTTCGCGCGCCTGCTGGACGCCGGTGAGACGGTGACCGCGCTGGCGTACGCCGGGCTCACGGTGGTGGCCGCGCTCGGCGCGGTGTGGGCGGCGGCCCGGCTGACGCGCCGTGCGGTCGGCGACGGCGACGGCGACGGTGCCGGTGCCGGAGCGGCCGGGGCCGGGGCGGGCCGGTGAACTGGCTCGTGGTGATCCTGGGCGCCGCCGTGGGGGCACCGCTGCGCTACCTGACCGACCGCGCGGTGCAGGCGCGGCACGATTCGGTCTTCCCGTGGGGGACCTTCGTGGTGAACGCGGCCGCCTGCCTCGTGCTGGGGGCCCTGACCGGGGCGGTGCTGGACGGCGCGGCCTCCTCGCGGCTGAGCCTGCTGCTCGGGACCGGGCTGTGCGGGGCGCTGAGCACGTACTCGACGTTCTCCTACGAGACGCTGCGCCTGGCCGAGCGCGGCTGGAGGTTCCTCGCGGCGGCGAACGTGGCGGCCTCGGTGCTGGTGGGGCTGGGCGGGGTGACGCTCGGGTCGCAGGTGGCGCGGCAGCTGTTCGCCTGACGGACCGGCGGATGCCGGCGGGCGCCGGCGGGTGGGCGATGCCGGCGGGTGGGGCGGATGTCGGCCGGTGGGGCGGAGCCCTTCTCCCCTTTGGAGCGTGTCTCTTACGGGGCAGAGGGAGTTGGGCACATTGACCCGCTCACCGCGGACCTTTGCCTGTGTTCCGGAGGTGCCCCGTGCGCCAGTTGACCGCTTCCCTCCGCCCCCTCGGCTCCCTTCGCCCCCTGCGACTGGCGGTCGCCGCGCTCGCGGTGGCGGCGACGGCGGGCTGCATGAGCGTCGGGGAGGACGCCGCGAAGCCCGGGCCCTCCTCGCCGGCGGGGATCCAGGGCGGGAAGTCCGGCGGTGGCTCCTCGTCCGGCAAGGGCGCCGGGGCGCACGGCGGCGGCCACGGCTCGAAGGACGGTACGGGGAACCAGGACGGCAAGGCCGGAGGCCCCGGGAGCACCCCCGGCGCGCCCGGCGCCTCCCCCAGCCCGGGTGCCCCGGCCGGTCCGCCCGGAGCTCCCTCGCCCTCGGCCGGCCCGGGCGGCGGCGCGGGCGGCCAGGGTCCGCAGCAGCCCCCGACGGGCGGCGGTTCCGGCTCGGGCTCCGGCGGCGCGGGCGGCTCCGGGGGCGGCCAGCAGTCCGCCTCCCCGGCCCCGCCGTCGCCGTCCGCGGTCCCCCCGGTCTCACCGCCGCCCGTGACCGAAACCACACCGAGTCCGGCGCCCTCGCAGCCGGATCCCAGCAGCGGGTCGGGGGGCCAGTAGGGGGCGGTGGACGGAGGCCGCGGGATGGTCCGCCCGCCTTGGGCGGATCGGCATCTCCGCAGGTCAGAGCCTTCTTTGGGGGAGCGACTTGCCAGACCCCGGGGAGGGTGCGTATGGTTATAGATCGTTTGATCCCATTGCCCGGCGCCGACTCCGAAGAGCGCCGCGTGGCGCGTACTCTCCCCAACCGTGGCTGACCGCATTGAGGCGGTCGATTTGCGATTCACGGAGTTTGGGCGCGTGCCGAGACTCCGGAAGGTTTCGCATTTCGCATGTCCATTTCCAGTTCTGACCGTTCCGTCATGCCCGAGAACGACTCCAACGAGATCGTCGACGCCGAGACCCTCGCGGTCACCGAGGCCCTTGAGGCCGTAGTCGCCGACGAGATCATCGAGGCCCTCGAGGCCGACGTGACGACCGGCGAGTCCCTCGAGGACTCCACCGACGCTTTCGACGACGACGCCGCCGAGGCGGACGACGCCGACGCCGAGCCCACCCTGACCTTCGGCGACCTCGGTCTGCCGGACGGGATCGTGCGCAAGCTCGCCCAGAACGGCGTCACCGCGCCCTTCCCGATCCAGGCCGCGACCATCCCGGACGCCCTGGCCGGCAAGGACATCCTCGGCCGCGGCCGCACCGGCTCCGGCAAGACCCTCTCCTTCGGTCTGCCGACCCTGGCCTCGCTGGCCGGCGGCCACACCGAGAAGAAGAAGCCCCGCGCGATCATCCTGACGCCGACGCGTGAGCTCGCGATGCAGGTCGCGGACGCCCTGCAGCCCTACGGCGACGTGCTCGGCCTCAAGATGAAGGTCGTCTGCGGCGGTACCTCCATGAGCAACCAGATCTTCGCTCTGGAGCGCGGTGTCGACGTCCTCGTCGCCACCCCGGGCCGTCTGCGCGACATCATCAACCGCGGCGCCTGCTCCCTGGCGAACGTCCAGGTCGCGGTCCTCGACGAGGCCGACCAGATGGCCGACCTGGGCTTCCTGCCCGAGGTCACCGAGCTGCTCGACCAGATCCCCGGCGGCGGCCAGCGCATGCTCTTCTCCGCCACCATGGAGAACGAGATCGGCACCCTGGTCAAGCGCTACCTGACGAACCCCGTCACGCACGAGGTCGACAGCGCGCAGGGCAACGTCACGACCATGACGCACCACGTCCTCGTCGTGAAGCCGAAGGACAAGGCGCCGGTCACGGCCGCCATCGCCGCCCGCAAGGGCCGCACCATCATCTTCGTCCGCACCCAGCTGGGCGCCGACCGCATCGCCGAGCAGCTCATCGAGGCCGGCGTGAAGGCCGACGCGCTGCACGGCGGCATGACGCAGGGTGCCCGTACCCGCGTCCTCGCGGACTTCAAGGACGGCTACGTCAACGCGCTCGTCGCCACCGACGTCGCCGCCCGAGGCATCCACGTCGACGGCATCGACCTGGTCCTGAACGTGGACCCGGCCGGCGACCACAAGGACTACCTGCACCGCTCGGGCCGTACCGCCCGCGCCGGCAAGTCCGGTGTCGTGGTCTCCCTGGCCCTGCCGCACCAGCGCCGCCAGATCTTCCGCCTGATGGAGGACGCGGGCGTCGACGCCTCGCGCCACATCGTCCAGGGCGTCGGCGCCTTCGACCCCGAGGTCGCCGAGATCACCGGTGCCCGTTCGCTGACGCAGGTCCAGGCCGACTCCGCGAACAACGCCGCGAAGCAGGCCGAGCGCGAGGTCGCCGACCTCACCAAGCAGCTGGAGCGCCTGTCGCGCCGTGCCGTCGAGCTGCGCGAGGAGGCCGACCGCCTGGTCGCCCGCTCCGCGCGTGAGCGCGGCGAGGACCCGGAGGCCGCTGTCGCCGAGGTGGCCGAGGCCGCCGAGGCCGAGGTCGCGGCTGCCGCCGCGGCCGCGCCGGTCGCCGAGGAGCGCCCCGCGTTCCAGAGCCGTGACGACCGCGGCAACTACGAGCGCCGTGACAACCGTCGCGACGACCGTGGTGACCGTGGCGGCGACCGTGGTGGCTTCCGCCGCGACGACCGTCCCTCCGGTGGCTTCCGCTCCGGTGGCGACCGTCCGACCGGTGGCGGCTTCCGCTCCGGTGGCGACCGTCCTTCCGGTGGTGGCTTCCGTCGTGACGACCGCCCCTCGGGTGGTTTCAACCGTGACGACCGCGGTGGCGACCGTCCTTCCGGTGGTGGCTTCCGCCGCGATGACCGCCCCTCCGGTGGCTTCCGCTCCGGTGGCGACCGTCCGACCGGTGGCGGCTTCCGCTCCGGTGGCGACCGTCCCTCCGGTGGTGGCTTCCGTCGTGACGACCGCCCCTCGGGTGGTTTCAACCGTGACGACCGCGGTGGCGACCGTCCTTCCGGTGGTGGCTTCCGTCGTGACGACCGCCCCTCGGGTGGTTTCAACCGTGACGACCGCGGTGGCGACCGTCCCTCCGGTGGTGGCTTCCGCCGCGATGACCGTCCCTCCGGTGGCTTCCGCTCCGGTGGCGACCGTCCGACCGGTGGCGGCTTCCGCTCCGGTGGCGACCGCCCGGCCGGCGGCGGCTTCCGCTCCGGTGGCGACCGTCCCTCCGGTGGTGGCTTCCGCCGCGACGACCGCCCCTCGGGCGGCGACCGCCCGTACGGCCGTCGTGACGACAACCGCCCCTCCGGCTCCGGTTCGACCGGCGGCTCCTCCTTCGGCCGCCGCGACGACAAGCCGCGCTGGAAGCGCAACGACTGATAGCAAGCCGCAGCGCTGAACTGACTGCCTGACAGGGCCCCCACGAAACCGTCGTGGGGGCCCTGTCGGCTTTTGTTAAGCTCTGCTGACTTTTTGCCGGGGGGCAAGGCAGGCGAACCGATTCCGATCGTCGCCACGGCCCCTCGGCCTTCCCGGGGGGAACACAATGAAGTACATACGCGCGCTGAGCGCGGGCGGACTCGCACTGGCCTTGGCCTTCGCAGGGGCGGGCACCGTACCGGCGGCCGCGGCGACGGCACCGGGGGGCGAGGCCACCCTCGCGGCGCCGCCGCACCAGACGCCGCACTACACGAGTCTCCAAGCAGCCGGCAGCGGTTTGCAGTTCCCCCGTGGTTTCGACGGGACCATCTGGTGGCGGAGCCCGGACGGCCGCGAAACGAGCTGGAACGGCTGCGACGGACGAACCAAGTGGTCGGCTCGTTACGGCGACTCGACCGGCTGCGAGCTCTCCCTCGACGGTGGCAGTGACACACCGGGCCCCCTCAGGATCCACGACTTCGCCACGGACAAGACGGAGACCCTGGCCTCCCAGGCGAACCGGGTGTGGACGTCGGCCTCCAGCCCCACCCAGGTGCTGACGTACGAGATCCGTACGGACGGCTGGCTCGATCTCCACCTGCTCGGCCGCGAGGGCGATCCGCGCAAGGACGTCCCGGTCAAGGCGACGGAGAAGATCGCCCGCCCGTTCAAGGTCGAGTCGCAGGACACGAACAGCGCGCTGGTCAGCTACATGGCTGCCGACGCGTCGGACCAGCTCGCGGTGGTCGACTTCGCGGCGGGCACGATGCGCACCGTGGCCAAGCCGGCCGGCGTGACGGACCTCGACCACGTCAAGGTCGCCCTGGGCGCGCGCTGGATCGCGCTGCAGTACGACTGGAAGGCGACCCTGATCTCCAGGGCGAACCCCGCCGTCACCCACACGCTGGACCTCCACCCGAACACCCTGGAAGTCCGGCCCGTCGGTGACTGGCTGGTCAGCCGCCGCCAGTACCTGACGGCCGACGCGGTGGTCGCCGCGCCGATCAACGGTGGCGCGCAGCGCACCCTGCTGCCCCGGGCCGGTGAGGCACCGCTGGTGTCCGGCTCCGACGGGGCCGTGTACGCCGACGGGGGCACCGACTCCACCCACTGGGGCGTCCAGCGCATCGTGCCCGACGCCCTGGGCGTGCCGCAGGTGACGGAGGCGCTGCACACCCCGCCCAACCCCGCGGACCGCAAGGGCCTGGCGTTCGCCCAGGGGCAGCTCGCCGTCGGGCAGGACGATCCGAACAGGAGCATCCAGGGATACCAGGCGTCGGTGTCGGGTCCGGTCTCGGTGTCCCGGACACCGGGTTGGAGCTGGAACTGCGACGCCGAAGCGACCGAGTCGGTCTGTGCGGGCAAGGTGGCGGGCGACCAGTTCGCGGCGACCGGGGACGGGCGGCTGGTCGGGCTGGCGACCCAGGACGGCCTCGGGTGCTACTCCTGTGTGGTCGTGGCACGGGTGAAGGAGGCCCGCACGGGCGGTGCCGTCCGCTTCGTGCGCCTGGAGAGCGCGAACCCGATGCAGGCCACTTCCATCGTGGCCGCCTCGGGCCGGTACCTCCTCTTCGTCGCGTCCGAGAACTCCGCCCAGCGGCTTCTCGTGGCCGACATCGAGACGGGCAAGGTCCTCGGCAGCGGCCTGCCGTGGGCTTCGGCCCTGTGGGGCTCCATGCTCTGGCAGCCCGAGGGCGACAAGGGCGTCGTGGCCGGGACGGATCTGCGGACCGGGCAGGTGACCCGGCGCCTCGACCTGGGATCGGGTTGCCGCCCGTACGAACTGGCGGTCAGCGGAGACTGGTTCTACTCGACCTGTTCCTCCTACGGGGACGCGGCGGCCGCCTACCACGTGCCGGACAAGAAGCGGATCCCGATGCCCTTCACCCCGGAGGCGGGGTCGGTGCGGCTCGGCGACGGGTACGTCGCCCGAAACGCCGAGGTGTACAACCTCCGGTCCGGCACCGCTGTCCGGGAGTTCGCGCCGGAGCAGCCGCCCCTCGCTTTCGGCGTCGACTGGACCATCGACCGGTTCGGCGGCCCGCTGGCCTACATCGACCCGGCGGAGACCGTCCACGTCGTCGGGATCACGGGCGCCGCCTCCGCGCTGGCCGTCATCGACCAGAGCGCCCCCGCCACCTGGGACGCCGGGAACCCGGGTGCCACGCAGCCGCGCTGGTGGCTGTCGAAGCCCGCCGGGTCCTGGCAGCTGAGCGTCCGTGACAAGGCGACCGGCATCACGACCCCCGTGCGGAGCGGCGCCGAAGCGCGCGGGCTCGTCGCCCCGGGCTGGGACGGCCGGGACGCCGCCGGGAAGCTCCTGGAGAACGGCGCGTACGACTGGACGCTCACCGCGAAGCCCGCCGACGGGCAGGGCGGTGACCTCACCGTCTCCGGGGCCGTCACGCTCTCCGGGGGCGCGGCCGGGCCGCGGGACCACGTCGGGGACGGGTTCGGGGACCTGCTCGGGTTCAAGGCCGACGGGACGGCCGAGTTCCGTCCCGGTGGCGGGGGCGCCTTCGGTGCCGCCGTCCCGGGCAGCGGCTGGACCGGTGAGAACACGATCACCGCGGTGGTGCCGTTCGCCGACGTGGACGGCGACGGCTGCAACGACGTGCTCGCGCGGACCAAGGCCGGTGCGCTCCGGGCCTACCGCCCCGGCTGCGGGAAGCCGCTGACGCCGGCCTCGCCGTACTCGGTGATCGGGAGCGGCGGCTGGAACGCGTACGACACGCTCGTCTCCCCGGGAGACATCACGGGGGACGGCCGGCCGGATCTGCTGGCCAGGAACAACACCACGGGTCAGCTGTACTCGTACGAACTCAAGGGCACCGCCCTGCTGCCCAAGAAGCTGGTCGCCGAGGGCATGCAGGGCTACCTGCTGGCCGGCGCGCGCGACCTGAACGGCGACGGCCGCGGCGACATGGTGGGCCGCGACCCCGCCGGCAAGCTGTGGTTCTACCCGGGGCAGTCCGACGGCAAGCTGGCTCCCCGCGTGGAGATCGGCGGGGGCTGGCAGGTCTTCGACTCCCTCGTCGGCGTCGGTGACATCACCGGTGACGGCAGGGCCGATCTGGTGGCGCGCGACAAGGCGGGCGTCCTGTGGCGCTACAACGGCCGGGGCAACGGCAAGTTCGACAAGGCCGCCAGGATCGGCGACGGCTGGGGGGCGTACGCGACCCTGAGCTGATGACACGGGCCGGATAGCCGATACCCGATCGGCTGTCCGGCCCTCTCGGGCTATGCTCTGGGGTGAGCAAGCCGAGGGCCATTAGCTCAATTGGCAGAGCAGCGGACTTTTAATCCGTTGGTTGTCGGTTCGAGTCCGACATGGCCTACTGCTCACAGCGCCCCATCCGGTCCGCCGGGTGGGGCGCTTCGCGTGTTGACGGCGGGTCAGGCATGCGGCGGGGACCGGCCGTGCCGGACCGGCGCGGGCACCGGGAGACGGGCACACCCACCGTGTTTTACCTGCCTGACCTGCGGTGATGTCCAGTCCAGGGGTGCTGCGGACGTTAATTGGCGGAGGCCTCCCCCCGGATGGCGTAGAGTTGTGTTTACCGACGCGGGGTGGAGCAGCTCGGTAGCTCGCTGGGCTCATAACCCAGAGGTCGTAGGTTCAAATCCTGCCCCCGCTACTCAGTACGAAGGCCCGGTTCCCCTTGGGGAACCGGGCCTTCGTCGTGTGCCGGTGTCAGCGCCCCATCACCCGAACGGTCCCGTCCGGGTCGCCGTACGGGGCCTCCTGCGGCCAGCCTTGGGGGGCGAGGCGGCGGCCCGCACCCGTGCGAGGGACCGGGCGGCAGGAGAGCAGCGTGGCGGGGCTGGGCCGGCGGGGCAGGGTCGAGCGGGTGTTCGGCGCGGTCGCCGGCAGCACGGTGGTCCGGCGGATCATCAAGGCGCTCCCGGCCACCCTGATCGTCGTGGGCCTCCTGTTCGACGTGCTGACCCCGCCGAGCTTCACCGGCTCCCCCTTCTTCTCCGCCGCCCCGCTCGTCGCCGCCCCGCTGTTCACGCTCCGGGCCACCGTCCTGACCGGGTTCGTGGCCACCCTCGCCGTGGTGCTGCTGCACATCTACAACGGCACCACCTGGAAGGTGGAGGCCCTGACCGAGCTGGCCACCGTCCTGACCGTCTCCGGGCTGGCCATGCTGATCAACATCGTCGTGCGGCGCGGTACGGAGCAGCTCGCCTCGGCGCGCGGGATCGCCGAGGCCGCGCAGCGCGCCGTGCTGCCGACGCCCGCCGAGCGCATCGCGGGCCTGCACGTCTCCGCCTCGTACGAGGCCGCGCAGGCGGACGCGTTCATCGGGGGCGACCTCTACGCCGTCCAGGACACCCCGTACGGGGTCCGCCTCGCGGTGGGTGACGTGCGCGGGAAGGGGATCGGGGCGGTCGAGGCGGTCGCCGTGGTCCTCGGGGCGTTCCGGGAGGCGGCCGAGAGCGAGCCCTCGCTGGAGGGCGTGGCGCGGCGGCTGGAGCGGGCGCTGGCCCGTGAGGGCAACCGGCGCGACAGCCTGGACGCGGTGGAGGGCTTCACCACTTGCGTGCTCGGGGAGATCCCGCCGGGCGCGGGCCTGCTGCGGCTCGTCAACCGGGGCCACCCCGAGCCGCTGCTGCTGTACGCGGACGGGGGCCTGGCGGTACTGGCCCCCGCCGAGCCGGCGCTGCCGCTGGGGATGGGAGACCTGGCCAGCTGGCCGGACCGGGTGCAGGAGTGGCCCTTCCCGCCCGGAGCCACGCTGCTCCTGTACACGGACGGGCTGACCGAGGCCCGGGACGGTGCGGGGGCCTTCTACGATCCGGCGGACCGGCTGCGCGGGCGGGTCTTCCCGGGGCCCGACGAGCTGCTGAGCGCGCTCGGCAGCGATGTGCGCCGCCATACGGGCGGCGCCGCGACGGACGACATGGCCCTGCTGGCGGTGGCGAGGCCGGGGGAGCGGCAGCCGGAGCGGCGGCGGACGGTGCCGGTGGTCCCGAAAGGGGACGGAGCGTAACCGTAGGGGCGCGCTCAGCGAGATGCCTGACGAACCGTCAATGTGAAGATGTGGCGGAAGTGGTGGGGGAGTCAGCCGATTTTTGCCCGAGTTGATCCGCGACTATGGCGAAAAGTCCTGGCCAGAGCCGTGCGTTGGGTGGCTGATTGTGGTTAACGATCAATCGCAACTGCTTGGAATCACTCCCCTTCTTCTATTACCGTTCGATAACGCAGAGCGGTTGTCCCAGCCGTCGCAAGAGACGGCGCCGTGCGCGTGCTCGCCCATGAGGAGTGTGCCCCGGTGGCCTCCAACTCGCCTGCCCCTGAAGGCATCGAAGTCCAGGAGCAGCCCACCGCCGGAGCCTGGGGCGAGTGGAACCCCACCGAGGACTCGGCGCGCCCACCGCGCGGCAAGCACCGCGTGCTCAAGCAGCGCGGCGGACTGGCCCGCTCCTCCACCGTCCTCGGCGTCGGCGTCATCGCGGCGGTCGGGGCGGGCGGCATCGCCACCGCGCAGGACCGGCCCCAGGTCGCCATCACCCTGCCCTCCCTGCCGGAACTGCCGGAGGTACTGGGGGGCGCGGGCGCCGCCGGGCACGACGCCGGCGCCGCACGGACCGCGGAGACGGCGCGGACCGGGATCTTCCCGCAGCAGGCCGACCGGCGCTCCGACGCGGGGGAGCTGCTGCGCAGCCGCATCCTCCAGCAGGCCGAGTCCCAGCAGGACGCCGCCGCGGCCCGGGAACGGGCCGAAACGGAGCGGGCGGCGCAGGAGGCCGCGGCCAAGGAGGCGCGCGAGGCCCAGGAGACCGCGCGCAAGGCGGCCGAGACGGCGGCGGCCGAGGCGGCCGCCAAGGAGAAGCGCGAGGCGCAGGAGGCCAAGGAGGCGGCCGAGGCCAAGGCGAAGGCGGAGAGCATCGCCAAGTCCGCCGGCGGCTTCGCCCTGCCCACCTCGGCCTACACCCTGACCTCCCACTACGGCGACGCCGGCTCGATGTGGTCCTCCGGGCACCACACCGGCCTCGACTTCGCCGCCCCGACCGGCACCCCCGTCAAGGCCGTCGCCAACGGCAGGATCACCTCGGCCGGCTGGTCCGGTGCGTACGGCTACCGGATCGTCCTGGAGCTCCCCGACGGCACCGAGGTCTGGTACTGCCACCTGTCGTCGATGTCGGTGACCAGCGGCTCGGTCGCGGCGGGCGACACCATCGGCCGGGTCGGCGCCACCGGCAACGTCACCGGCCCCCACCTCCACCTGGAAGTGCGCGAAGGCGGCTCTACGGTGGACCCCCTGACATGGCTGACGGCGCGGGGTCTGAACGTGTAGCACCGGGCGCGGCGGCCGCGGTGGGTGCGGCGGCGGCGGTGGACCCGGTGGGTGCGGCGGATCCGCGGGGAGCGGACCTGCGGGGAGCCGGCAGGCCGGGGAGCAGGCCGGCCAGTACGGGCGCCCGGTCCAGGGGGTCGAACCAGGGCGGGAGCAGCTCCTCCAGCACCGCCGCCCGGGACAGCGCCGGGCCCGCCGTCGCGCGGCGCAGCCAGAGCCGGTGCAGCAACTCCCTTTCCCGGCCCGCGAAGTCCGGCTCCCGGACCGGGCCCGGGCCGTGCGCCCGGTGACGTAGCAGGGCCAGGGCCATCGCATCGGCCTCGTACAGGGCGACCGCCCGTCCCGCGGCGCGGCCCCCCGTGCTCCGCGCCAGGGCGCGGGCCAGCGAACGCGCCGGTATCGACACCAGCGCGGGCACCTCGGCGGGGCTCAGCCAGCCGGCGGCCGCGTACACCGCGAGCTGCCCGGCGACGGCCCGCAGGCGGCGCCGCCGCATCCACACGGCCAGCCAGGTCAGCAGCCCGAACAGCGGGACCATCACGCAGCCGTAGACCACGTAGAAACCGGACTCGCCCAGATCCGAGGAGCTGTTCCACAGCGCGTGCAGGCCCATGGCCGACGCCAGGGCGAGCAACGGCAGTCCGATCCGGCGGGTACGGCGCACGGCGAGGGCGGCCGCACCGAAACCGAGGCCGGTGACGACGGTGAACAGCGGATGCGCGAAGGGGGACATGATGCCCCGGACGAAGAAGGTCGCCGCCGTCACGGAGTTCAGTACCGCGGTGCCGTTCGCGGCGTCCTCGTCGAAGGCGTTGCCGAGGTAGAGGATGTTCTCGGTGAAGGCGAAGCCGGTGGCGGTGAAACCGGCCACCACGAAACCGTCGGCGGGGCCGGTGAACTGCCGTCTGCGGAACAGGAACACCAGCAGCAGGGCGGCCGCCTTGGCGCTTTCCTCGACCACCGGCGCGATCGCCACCGAGCCGAGCTGGTCGGCGTCGGAGGGGTCGGCGGTGGCCGCGGCTATCCACTGGGTGGCGAAACTGTTGGCCAGTATGGCGATCAGCGCCGCGGCGCAGGCCCCCCAGCCGAAGCAGAACAGCAGCTGCGCCCACGGATGCGGCGCGGCCCGGCCCACCCACCGGAACGCCGTGACCAGGGGCGCCACCGGCAGCAGGGCCAGACCGAGGCCGACGAAGAACCCGGGCGTACCGGTCTGTTCGCGTACGAGCTCCAGGATCGCGGCACCGCAGGCGACGAGCAGCGCGACGAGGGCGTAGGTGCGCGCACTGGACATACGGAACAGGCGGGAAGGTCGGAACAGCCGGAACAGCCGGAACAGCCGGGACGGTCGGGTCGCTCGGGACACGCGATGACTCTACCGAGCCGACCCGACACACGGAGTGACGTTGTCAGTTCTCCGCGTTACCCGTGCGCCGGAACAGAAGGTCGTGTACGACGTGTCCCTTGTCGAGGCCCTGGCCCTCGAAACGGGTGAGCGGCCGGAAGCCGGGCCGGGGCGCGTACCCGCCGTCCTCCTGCGTGTTCTCGAACTCGGGCTGGGCCGTGAGCACTTCGAGCATCTGCTCGGCGTACGGCTCCCAGTCGGTCGCGCAGTGCAGGATCGCCCCGGGTGCCATGCGGGTGGCGGCCAGCGCGAGGAACTCGGGCTGGATGAGGCGCCGCTTGTTGTGGCGGGCCTTGGGCCAGGGGTCGGGGAAGTACACGCGGATCCCGGCGAGGGAGTCCGGGGGCAGCATCTCGCGGAGCAGGATGATGGCATCGCCGTTCGCGACACGGACGTTGCTGAGCCCGTTGCGTTCGGCGAGGGCCAGCAGATTGCCCTGCCCGGGGGTGTGCACGTCGGCGGCGAGGATGCCCGTCTCCGGGTCGGCGGCGGCCATCTGCGCGGTGGCCTCGCCCATGCCGAAGCCGATCTCCAGCACGACCGGAAGCCCGTCGAACATCTTCTTCAGGTCGATGACGTCGTGCCCGTCGATGTCGAGACCCCAGGTCCCCCACAGCCGCTTCAGGGCCTCGCCCTGCCCGGTGGTCACCCGGCTGCGCCGGGGCTGGAAGCTCCGGATCCGCCGCTCGTGGTGCGACCCGGCCGGATCGGGCGCGGGCCCGTCCGGGAACCGGGGCTCGGTACGCCACTTCGGGGGCACGTAGGTGGAGGTCGCCTCCGGCGCGGGCGCGGGCTCGGGCTCGGCGGCGGGATTCTGGGGGCTCAGTGACTCAGACACAATCCCCGGATTCTACGCGCGCCCCACCCCCGGGGGCTGAGCAGCGACCCCGCACTGCGGCGCCGCTCCCGGGAACCAGCCCCCGGACCCCCGCTCCTCAAACGCCGGACGGGCTGGATGGGCCTGGCGTGAGCCCGCACGTGGACGCCGGGGGCCGGAAGATCCAGCCCCGCCAGGGGGCACCGCCCAGCGGTAGCTGGGGGAGTTTGAGCCCCAGGGGCCCTTCAGCCCGTCCGGCGTTTGAGGACCGGGTCCGGGCAGAGCCCGGGGAACGGGCGAAGGGCGGGTAGGGCACTCCGCCCCGCAGGGCCCACCACGCGCGCCCGCGCCCGGCGGACGGGGCGGCTCCGCCCGGCGGCGATGCTTGGCCCCACTCCCGGCGTGTGGGGTGGCCCCGCGGCCGGCGGACGGGGCGGCTCCGCCCAGTGGCCCCCCCGGCGCCGCGCAGCGAGCAGGCGGGTCCGAGGGCTACGCCGAGCGGAGGGTCTTGAGGGCCCGGGCGGCGATCTCCCGCCCGATCGGCAGCGAAGCGGTGGCCGCAGGCGACGGCGCGTTCAGCACGTGCACCGCCCGCTCCCCCTCCCGGATCAGGAAGTCGTCCACCAGCGTCCCGTCCCGCAGCACCGCCTGCGCCCGGACCCCGGCAGCCGCGGGCACCAGGTCCTGCGCAGACACCGCCGGCAGCAGCCGCCGTACCGCCTCGACGAACGCCCCCTTCGACAGGGACCGCCGCACCTCGCCCGCCCCGTACCGCCAGTGCCGCGCGGCCATCCGCCAGGAGCCCGGCCAGGCCAGTTCGTCCGCGAGGTCCCGCGGCCGGACCACGCCCCACCCGTACCCCTCGCGCGCCAGCGCCGGCACGGCGTTCGGCCCGACGTGGACCCCGCCGCCGATGCCCCGCGTCAGGTGCACGCCGAGGAAGGGGAACGCCGGGTCCGGCACCGGATAGACCAGCCCGCGCACCAGACCGGGCCGGGCCAGGTCGTAGTACTCGCCCCGGAACGGCAGGATCCGCATCCCCGGGTCGTCCCCGGCCAGCCGCGCGATCCGGTCGCACTGGAGCCCCGCGCAGTTCACCAGCACCCGGGAGCGCACCACCAGGCCGGTGCTCGTGCGCACCGCGACCCCGGACGCGCGCCGCGAGATCAGCTCCACCGCCCCGCCGTAGACGATCTCCGCCCCGGAGGACTCCGCCAGCTGCCGCGCGACCAGCCCGTAGTCCACGATCCCGGTGGTCCCCACGTGGATCGCCGCGAGACCGCGCACCTCCGGCTCGTACTCCGAGATCTGCGTCGGCCCGAGCTCGCGCACCGGAATGCCGTTCTCCCGGCCCCGCTGGACGAGCGCGTGCAGCCGCGGCAGCTCGTCGCGCCCGGTGGCGACGATGAGCTTGCCCGTGACCTCGTGCGGAATGCCGTGCTCCGCGCAGAACTTGACCATCTCGGCCGCACCGCGCACCGCGAAGCGCGCCTTGAGCGAGCCCGGCTTGTAGTAGATGCCGCTGTGGATCACGCCGCTGTTGCGGCCCGTCTGGTGCCGCGCCGGGCCGGCCTCCTTCTCCAGGACGACCACCCGGGTCCCCGGAGCCAGCCCGGCCAGGGCATGCGCCGTCGACAGGCCGACGATTCCCCCGCCGATCACCAGCACGTCGCAGTCCACCCTGCCCATGCTGCTTACGCCGCCCACACTGACACCTCCCACCCCTGCATAGTGCACCCCGCCACTGACAACGAGGCCACGCGGGGCCTATGCCGGGGTCACCAGCAGAGGCCTCGCCCGCTCGCGCAGTTCGGCGACGCGCGGTTCGTCCCCGTACGGTTCCAGCCGGTGCAGGAGGTCCCGTACGTATTCGGTCGTCCGCGCCGACGAGATCCGTCCCGCGACCTCCACCGCCCGGGTCCCGGCCGCGCACGCCGCGTCGAGGTTCCCGGACTCCAGCTCGGCCACCGCGCTCACCACGAGCCGCAGCCCGTGCGATCGTACGTACTCCTCGGTCGGACGGGACAGTGCCTGTTCCGTGAAACGCCTTACCTGGCGCGGGAGTTTGAGGTCGCGGTAGCACTCGGCCGCGTCCGCCGCGAAGCGGTCGTACGAGTAGAAGCCCAGCCAGGTCGGATCCGCGTCGCCGTCCCGGGACCGCTCCAGCCAGCCCTCGGAGGCCCGCAGCGCCGCCCCGGCCGCCACCGAATCGCCCGCCTTCGCGTGGGCCCGGGCCTCGACCAGGCGGAAGAAGCTCATGGTGCGGGCGGTGGCCAGGCCCCGGTTGCGCTCCACCGCGGCCTGCGCGAGGTCCACGCCCTCGTCCGGGAAGTCCCGGTACGTCGCCTGCAGCGACATCGACGCCAGCACGTACCCGCCGAGCGGTACGTCGGCGGCGGCGCGGGCCAGGCGCAGCGCCTGGATGTAGTAGCGCTGGGCCGCTTCCTGCTGCCCGGTGTCGAAGGCCATCCACCCGGCCAGCCGGGTCAGTTCGGCGGTCGCGCCGAAGAGCGCACGGCCCACCTCGTCGGTGTAGGAGCCGAGCAGCAGCGGCGCCGCGTCCACCCGCAGGCACTCCGGCACCATCGAGGAACGCCAGTCGCCGCCCCCGTACTTGGAGTCCCAGCGGCGGGCGTCCTCGGCGGCCTCGCGCAGCTTGGTCACATCGCTGTGGCCCACGCGCTGCGGGCCGGCGTCGGGCGCGGCGGGAGCGGGCGTTTCGCCCGGAGGCTGGGCGGGCACACCCCCGACGAGGGTGCCGGGCGGCGCCGGAAGGCCTTCTGGCGGGGCCGCGCCCGGTACCGGTTCACGTGATCCCGGGGTCGCGTGGGACGGCGCTCCACGGCGCGGGCCCGGCCCGCCGCCGCTCTTGGGCTGCCCCGGCCCATGTCCCTGCCCCTGCCCGTGTCCCTGTCCCGGCTCGCGGGCCACGGAGCTGTCGGCGGGAGATATCAGCCAGCGCGAGGCCGGCGTCGCGTACGCCGACACGGAGAAGGAGCCGGCGAGCGACTGCCAGATCCCGCCACCACCGCGCCGCCCGGCGAGGTCGAGCCGGTACAGGTCGGTGGCCGAGCGGACGGCGGCGCCCACGTCGCGCGGGAAGGCCAGGCCCACCTCGGGCGCCGGATCCGCGTCCGCGAGGCCGATCTCGTGCAGCGGCACGGGCCGGCCGAGCTTCGCGCCGATGGCGGCCGCGATCAGGTGCGGGGCGGCGCCCTGCGGCACCATCCCCTTCGACACCCACCGGGCCACCGAGGTCTTGTCGTACCGAAGCGTCAGGCCGCGCTGCGCACCGAGGTCGTTGACCCGGCGGGCCAGCCCGGCGTTGCTGATGCCCGCGAGGGCGAGGACGGCGCCGAGCTTCTCATTGGGCTCGCGGAGCTCCCTGGACATGCGCCACCCCTCGTCACACGCGGAACGCATACGCCGCCGGGGCATAGGCGCCCGGCATTTCGTAAACCCAGCGTAGTTCCCCGCCTCCCAAGCGTTAAGGCCCCCTGTTCCGTATGGCGGGATTGTTGTCCGTATGCACAGTCGGGCAGGGGCCCGCGGCCGGGGCGCACGTGTCAGCGCGTGCTCCGCCCGTGTGGCCGTGCGCCCGCCCGTGCGCTCTGGCCGCTCCGGGGGCCCGGCGATTCGATGTGCGGTGCGTGGGTCGGCCCGCTGCGTGGATCCGGCGGGCCGGGGGATGCCGCTGCCTCAATCCCCGCGGGTGGCGGAACGGTCCGGGGGGCGGATCCCGCCTCCCGGGCCGCGCACCGCCGGGCGGGCCCTCAGTACGGCCGAAGAATGGCCGAAACCGACCTATGGGGCGGTCGGAACGGAACGCCAAATACCGCATGGTCGGGGCGTGTTCGTTTGTACGTGCGCCCCCCATAACCACTCTCGCACGCCTGTCTCGTGGCAGCATGGACCCCGAGCCACCCGGGGTCCCGCCGGTCGCGCCCAGAGCGCTGACCGTGCCGTTCGTGCCCCGGTCATGTGCCCACAGGCTGTGGAGGCGGCGGTGCGCTGGTTGGTGGGTTGGAGCAGTATCGCCGCGAGCTTCGGCACGGCCGGACGGGTCGCGGGCCAGAACGCCGCGCACGCCTCCCACCAGGGCGCATACGCCTCGGGCAACGGCCGGGAGTACGGCAACGGCCATGGCAACGGCAACAGCTCCGGATACGACTCCGGATACGGCTCCGGCCACGGCGCGGGCCCCGACGCGTGGGGAGACGGCCCGGTCCGCGGCGGACTCGCCGACGCCGCCCACCCCGACGACCCGGGCGCCGCCGAAGCCGACCGCACCGTCGTCCCCGTGGGCGCCCAGCTCCTGTGGGGCGACCCCGACCCGCTCTGGGCCGTCGGCGACTGGCGCCCGGACGAGATCCGCACCCTCACCGCCGACCCCGCCGACCCCTTCACCCGGCTCACCGTCCTCGGCTGCTGCGGCGCCACCGACGAGGAACTGCGCCGGGCCCTCTACGCCGCCCGCGGCGGCGCGCTGCGCCACCTCACCCAGTGGCCCGGCAGCTACACCGCCGTCGTCCAGGCCGGCCGCCGCATCACCGTGGTCGGCGACCTCGCGGGTGCCCGGCCCGTCTTCTACACGCCCTGGGCGAGCGGCACCGCGTACGCCACCGCCGCCCTCCCGCTCGCCGACCTGATCGAGGCGCAGCTCGACATCGGCCATCTCGCCGCCCTGCTGGCCTGCCCCGACAGCCCGGAGGCGCTGGGCGACGGCACACCGTACGTCGGCGTACGCCGCATCCCGCCCGGCCACGCGCTGATCCTGCGCGAGGGCTCGCGGGAGATCACCGGGTACGAGCCGGTGGCCTCCCTCGCGGTGGCCGCCCCCGTGGCCGACCCCGAGCGCGCGGTGGAGGGCGTACGGGAAGCTTTGGTCGACGCGGTGCGCGCCCGGCTCACGGCTCCCCGGCATGCCCCCGACACGCTGCCCTACGACCCCGGACCCGTCCCCGGGATGGGCCCCGCCGACCGGCGCGCGGCCCGCGGCGCCCCCGCACCCGTCGCCGGAGTCGGCGCCGACCTCTCCGGAGGCAGCGCCTCCGCGACCCTCGCCCTGCTGGCCGCCGGACTCCCCGGGGCGCCGGGCGCGCTCCTCGGACGCACCGGCGAACGCCTCCTCGCGGTCACCTTCAACGACCTCGCCACCCCCGAGGGCCGCGAGGGCGAACTGGAACGCGCCCACGCCATCGCCGCCAACCCCCGGCTGCACCACGTGGTCGTGGCCGGCGCCGCGGAAGCCCTCCCCTACGCGGACCTCGACGGACCCCTCACCGACGAACCGGGCCCCTCCCTCATCTCCGCAGCCCGTGAGCGGCGCCGCCTGTCGGCCGGCTCGGCGGACCACTTCACCGGCCACGGCGCCCGCCAGGTCCTCGACGCCCACCCCGCCCGGCTCGCCGACCTCCTGCTCGACCGGCGCCGGCGCCACCTGCTGCGCCCGGTCGCCGCCCTGGCCCGCTCCTCCCCCGGCGACTCCCTCCTGGTCCCCCTCACCGTCTACTCGGCCGCCCGCCGCCTGGCCCGTACGCCGTACCGCGCGGGCATGGAGGCGGCGGCGGCCCGGCTGCGCGAAGGCTCCCTGGCCGCGGGACCCTCCTCCCCGGTGGACGCCTCGCTCGCGGCCCTGACCTGGTCCCGGCCGGGACCGGCGGCGGCCTGGCTGACGGGCGAAGCCCTGGCCGAGGTATCGATCCGCCTCACCACTGCCGCGGGCCGCCCGCCCCTCTCCCTGCGCCCGGGGGAGGCCCGGGCCCGCGCCGTCCTGGCCCGCCACGCCGCCGACCACCGGGTCTTCGAGCAGGCCGTGGAGGTCCGCAGCCAGCGCCTGCACGCCCCGTTCCTGGACAACCAGGTCGTACGGGCCGCCCGCGCGCTGCCCGAGTCCCTGCGCGTCCAGCCCGGCGCACGGGCGGCGATCCTGCGCAGCGTCCTGTCCTCGGCCGGCGTCCGCGAACTGCCCCCGGGGTGGGGCGCCTCGGCCCACGCCCCGAACGAGTCGGCAACCCGCCTGGGCCTGCGCGCGGCCCTCCCCGACCTCCTCGCGCTCTTCTCCGCCCCCCTCCTGGCGGACGCGGGCCTGATCGAAGCCCGCGTCGTCCGCCAGGCCCTCGCCCAGGCCGCGGACGGCCACCCGGTCCCGCTGGACGGCCTCGCCGAACTCGTCTCGATGGAACTGTGGCTGGGCCGCCTCCTGGCCCGCCGCGGCACCTGCTGGACCGGCACCTCCACCCTCCGCCGCCGAGCCGTCCCCACAGGAGTCCCCCTCCGCCGCCCGGCCCTGTCCTGAGCAGGCCCACTCCGAGCGGGCCCCACCCCGGGTAGCCGGGCTTGCTTTGAGCCGGGCTTGCTCTGAGCCGGGCTTGCTTTGAGCCGGCCTCGCTCTGAGCTGGGCTTGCTTTGATCCGGGCTTGCTTTGAGCGGCCCTTGGCCTGAGCGGCCCTTGGCCTGAGCGGCCCTTGGCCTGAGCCGGGCCTGGCCCTGAGCCGGGCCTGGCCCTGAGCCGGGCCTGGCCCTGAGCCGGGCCTGGCCCTGAGCTAGGCCTTGTCCTGACGCGGGCGCTGCTGACCCGAGCCTCGTCTTGCCCTGGCTCCCGGCTGCGCTGCTCGACTCCCTGGTTTCCCGTCCGTCCTGGGCCCTGCGGCCCTGCGGCCCTGCGGCCCCGGGGCTCCCGGAGCCCCGGCTTCCGAGGCCGTGCTGCTGGGGGATCCACCCTGGGTTCTCCGTCCCTCCCCCCCGGGGATTGCTGACGCGCCTGAGCCCCAGGCGCCGGGGTCCCCCCCCGAGCCCGGCTGAGGGTGTTCGGCCCAGCGGGGCGGGTTCCGCTCTGTCCCTTCCCCCAGACTCCGTCCGGGGAGACCCCCCGCTTCCCCAGGCTCTGCCCGGACCCGTCGGCTCCGGGCGGGACTTCGGCCCGAAGCCGACGAGCTCCCGCCAACGTTGCGGCCGCCCCCAGCCCCGCTGACCTCCGAGGCGTCGGCCACCGGGCCGCAGGTGGTGGCGTTGCAGCACCGCGACCGGGCCCCGTCGGTGCTCGAGAAGCCCGGGACCTTGGGGCGGTAAGCCCCACGCCCCGGCGGAGCCACCCCGCACCCGGCAGAATTGCCCCCGTGCTGTACCGAATCCTCGGCATCACCGAGGCCCGCGACGAGACCGACACTCCCCTCCCCATCGGCGGCCCCCGCCTCCGCGCGCTGCTCACCGCCCTCGCCCTGCGCGCCGACACCCGCACCCCCGTCACCGTCGCCACCCTCGTCGACGAGGTCTGGGGCGACCACCCGCCCCTGGACGCCCCCGCCGCCCTCCAGGCCCTCGTGGCCCGCCTGCGCCGCGCCCTCGGCGGCCGGGACACCGTCCACGCCGACGTTGCCGGCGGCTACCGCCTCGCCGTCGGCTCCGGGGAGGACGTCGACCTCCACCGCTTCACCCGGCTCGCCGGCCAGGGCGCCCGCGAGCTGGCCTCCGGCCAGGACCTCGCCGCCGCCGCGACCCTCCGCGCAGCCCTCGGCCTCTGGCGCGGCCCGGCCTTCGCCGATCTCCCGGAACCGGCCCGTACCGCTCACGCGGCCGTCGTCGAAGCCCGCCGTACCATCGCGCTCCGCGACCGCGTCGAGGCCGACCTGCGCTCCGGTGCCACGGACCCGGCAGCGCTCCTGCCCGAGCTCGAGGCGCTGATCCACGAGCGCCCGTACGACGAACCCCTGCGGGCCCAGCAGCTTCGAGCCCTCCGCGCGGCCGGCCGCCACGCCGAGGCCCTCGCCGCGTACGACCGCATCCGCCGCACCCTCGCCGACGGCCTCGGCGCGGACCCCGGCCCCGAACTCGCAGCCCTGCACACCGAACTCCTCCACCCCCCACACCCCCCGTCTCCGGCCAAGACCCCAACTGCCCCCCGAAGCCGGGCCCTGTCCCCGACACAACCCCCGGCGGAAGGCCAGGCCCCCGCCCCGACCCAGGCCCCCGCCCCGACCCAGGCCCCCGCCCCGACCCCACCTCCGGCCGCGACCCCACCTCCGGCCGCGACCCCGACTCCGGCTCCGGCTCCGGGCCTGGCTCCGGCTCCGGGCCTGGCTCCGGCTCCGGGCCTGGCTCCGTCCCCGAGCCCGTCCCCGAGCCCGTCCCCGAGCCTGGCTTCGGCCCCCGATCTAGCCCCGGCCCTGGCCTCGGAGCCAGACCCGACTCCGGCCCCTTCCTCTGCCCTGGCCTCCGCTTCGGCGTCGGCTCCTGCCCCGGCATCGTCCCTGGGTCCGTGCCCGGCTCCGGGCTCGGCCCCGGCCCCCTCCTCAGCTCCGGGCCTGGCTCCGGCCTCGGCTCCGGTGTTGTCTCAGGCTCCGAGCGTGGACCCCGCCCGGGCTCCGGCCTCGGCTCCGGCCCCGGCGTCGGCCCCGGCCCCGGCCCCCGCCCCGGCCCCCGCCCCAGCCCAAGCCGAAGTCCCGGCCCCGCCCAAGGGTCCGGTCCCGGCTCCGCAGGGGAACCTTCGGCCCCGGCTCACCTCCTTCGTCGGGCGGGAGCCCGAGCTCGCCTCCCTGCACGCCGATCTGGCCCGCCTGCGGCTCGTCACCCTCACCGGCCCCGGCGGTTCCGGCAAGACCCGCCTCGCCGAGCACGCCGCCGCCGGCCACGCCGAACCGGTCTGGCTCGTGGAGCTGGCCCGCCTGGACCACCCCGCCGCCGTACCCGGCGCCGTCCTCAGCGCCCTCGGCCTGCGCGAGAGCACCCTCGTGGGCCGTGAGAAGGGCCCGGCCGACGACCCCGCCGCCCTCCTCGTCGAGCACTGCGCCAACCGCCGCCTGCTCCTCGTCCTCGACAACTGCGAACACGTCATCGACGCCGCCGCCACCCTCGCCGAGCGCCTCCTCACGCACTGCCCCGGCGTACGGATCCTCGCCACCAGCCGCGAACCCCTCGGTGTCCCTGGCGAAACGCTTCGCCCCGTCGAACCGCTCCCGCCCGCCCCCGCGCACCGCCTCTTCGGCGAGCGGGGTTCCGCCGCCCGCCCCGGTTTCACCCCCGCCGACGACCCGGCCGCCGTCGCCGAGATCTGCGCCCGCCTGGACGGTCTGCCGCTCGCCATCGAGCTGGCCGCCGCCCGGCTGAGGCTGCTCACCCCGCGCCAGATCGCCGACCGCCTCGACGACCGCTTCCGGCTCCTGACCAGCGGTTCCCGCACGCTCCTGCCCCGCCAGCAGACCCTGCGCGCCGTGGTCGACTGGTCCTGGGACCTCCTCTCGGAGCCCGAACGCACCGTGCTGCGCCGCCTGTCCGTCTTCGCCGGCGGCTGCGACCTCGAAGCCGCCGAAGCGGTCTGCGCCGACGGGGAATACCTCGAGGTCGCCGAGGTCGCCGACCTCCTCGGCTCCCTCGTGGACAAGTCCCTCGTCCTGGCCGACCCGGCCGGCCCGGCCGGCATGCGCTACCGCCTGCTCGAAACCATCCACGAGTACGCCGCCGAACGCGCCACGGAAGCCACCGAACACACCGACCTCACCGCCACCACCCACCGCCACGCCGCCCACTTCACCGCCCTCGCCGAAGAGGCCGAGCCCCACCTCCGCTCAGCCGCCCAGCTCTCCTGGATCCGCCGGATCGAGACCGAGCTCGACAACCTCCGCGCCGCCCTCCACACCGCGGTCGCCCGCCGCGACAGCGACACCGCCCGCCGCCTCGTCCTCGCCCTCGGCTGGTTCTGGTGGCTGCGCAACTACCGCGACGAGGGCGCCGAGTGGACCGCCCTGACCCTCTCCGTCACCCCGCCCGACCCGCCCGGGGGTTCCGTCGCGTACTGGGGCTTCATGCGCCTCCAGGTGCTCCACGTCTTCCTCCTCGCCGAGGGCCGCGCGAAGGAGGAGTTCCACACCCCGGAGTACCAGGCCCTCTCCACCCGCATCACGGAGGCCTTCCGGCACGGCGCCGCCGAGGCCGCCCGATTCCCCGGCATGCTCTGGCCGATGGCCGCCTACCTCACCGGCAACCCCCGCGCCTTCCACGCCCACCTCGACGAGACCGTCGAGAACTGCCGCCGCCACGGCGGCGACTGGGAACTGGGGGTCACCCTCATGCTCCGCACCCACGTAGCCATCGACATCACCGGCGGCCTGCCCACCGTCGACCCGGACATCGCCGAACTGCACGAGATCGCCGGCCGCGTCGGCGACCGCTGGACCCGCTCCCAGGTGGCGAGCGCGGCCGGCGAGCTCGCCCTCTCGCGCGGCCGGTACGACGAGGCCCGCACGGAGTACGAGGAGTGCCTGCGCCTCGCCCGCGAGGTGGGGGCGCACGTGGAGGCGCCCTTCGCCCTCGTCCGGATCGCGGAGACCGCCTTCTGCGCCGGGGACTTCGACACCGCCGAGCGGCTGCTGGCGCAGGCGGACCGGGAGGCGCAGGAGTACGGCGGGGTGTACGACGTGCAGGTCTACAGCCTGCTGATCTCCTCGCTGCTCGCCCTCTTCCGGGGCGACCTGGCCCGGTCCCGCGCCGAGTGCGAGCAGGCCCGTACCGAGGCGGCCAGGATCACCGTGCCCCCGCAGCTCACCGCCGGGCTAAGCAACATCGACGGCATCCTCACCGCCCGCGAGGAGGGCCCGGCGGCCGGCCTGGCCAAGATCGCGCCCGCCCTGGCCGCCGCCGTCGCCGGACAGTGCGCGGAACGGGTCCTCGCCTCCCTCGCCGAGTGCGCGGCCGTTCTGCTGGCCGGGGCCGGCCACCCCGCCGAGGCCGTACGGGTCTTCGCGGCCGCCACCGCCTGGCGCGCGGGCAACCCGCGCTCGGTCCCGGAGACGGTGGCGCTGGCGGAGTTCCCGGAGCGGACGCGCGCTGCGCTCGGCGGCCCGGAGGGCTACGCCCGCGAGGAAGCGGCGGGCGCCGTGCTCACCCCGGCCCGGGCGGCGGCACTGGTCACGGACACCACGGCCACGGCAGCAGCCACGGCCGCAGCCGCCGCCAGCTCCCTCAGCGGCAGCTGATGACGGCGTCGGCCCAGCTGGCCAGGGTCGGCAGGTGGCCCTCCCCGGCGCGCTCCACGACCAGGCGCAGCGTCTTGGGTCCCGAGAGGGGGACGGACACGCTCACCGCAGGATCCCCGTGGCCCAGGGCACGCGACTGCCACAGGCGCTGGCCGTCCGCGTACACGGAGAAGCGCACCTCGCCGTCCGTGTACATCGACAGCCCGTCCACCCCGGCCCGCGCGGAGAAGCTCACGCACTGCCGGTTGAGGGTGATCTCCACGGAGGAACGGGAGTTGACGGTGATCCCGTGCGAGAAGCGCTGGTCGCCGACCGTCAGTCCCCAGCGCTGCCACACCCAGCTGCTCCGCCAGGTCTCGATCTCGGGGCCGTCGTGGTCCCCGTAGACGGAGTGGTCCAGCGAGGACAGCCGGAACCCCTGCGGGTCCCGCGGCGGCGGTGAGGGGCGCGTCGGCCGGGGAGTCGGCGTGGGCGTGGGGGTCGGCTTCGGAGCGGGCTTCGAGCTCGGCACGGGCGAAGGCCGCTCCCGGCTCCGCGAGGGCTCCGGCACGACCGGCGCGGCGGACGGCGCCGACGGGGCCGTCGTCCCCCTCGGGGGCGGTACGGGTCCTCGCGCGGGCGGCGGCTGCACCTGCGACGGGCTCGGCTCCTGCGCGGCGGGGGCCGAAGCGCGCGGCACCGGCGCGACCGGCGCGGCCATGGTCGGTGCGGGGTTCGCCCGGGCGGGCGGGTCGGTGTCGTCACCGGCCAGCGCGAACACCACCCCGGCGGCCGCGGCGACCACGACCCCGGCGGCGATGGCGGCCTTGGCTGGCAGCCCCAGCCCCTCCGAAGCCACGGCTCCGCCGACCCCACCGGACCCGGCCCCACCAGCGGCACCCCCGACCCCCGCAGCCCCGGCCCCCGCAGCCCCGGCACCCGTCCCCGCAGCCCCGGCACCCGCGGTCGACCCGCCGACGGCGGCCGCAGCCGCCCCGGCACCGCCCGCGGCGACGGCTCCGCCGGCCACCACTCCGGCCGCCTTCGCCGCGTACCCGGCGGCGAACCACCCGATGACGGCGACCGGCAGCAGCGCGGGAATGCCCGCGTTGACGTCCTTGAGTTCCCCGGCGGCGAGCCGGCACCGGGCGCACTCCTCCAGGTGCTTGCGCAGCCCCCGCTCGGCCCGCATCCGCAGACCCCCGCGGGCATACGCCCCGAGCCGGTCGGCGTACCGGGCGCAGTCCCCGCCCGAACTCAGCGCGGTGCTCACGTGTGCCTGGAGGTAGGCCTGCTTGAGGCCTTCGCGGGCCCGGCTGGCCAGTACCGCTGTGGCGTTGGCGCTCAGCCCGAAGAGCGGGGCGATCGCGCTCGGCGAAGCCTCCTCGACGGTGGTGTGCCACAGCACGGCCTGCCACCGCTCGGGCAGGCTCCGGAAGGCCTGCATGGCGAGGGTCTGCTCGGCCTCGTGCATCGCCCGTACATCGGCGCCCAGTTCCAGCGTGTCGTCCCCGGTCAGCCCGACCGCTCCGTCGCCGGCCCCGACGGCCTGCTCCGCGAACAGCGCGAAGTCCTCGACGAGATGCTCCCGCTTGGCCGTCTTCGCCCAGGCGGCGGCCACCCGGCGCACGGTGGTCAGCAGATAGGCGCGCACCGACTGGTCCGGACCCGCCCCGCCCCGTACGGCCTGGAGGGTCCGCGCGAACACCTCGGCCGTCAGATCGTCGGCGGTGTGCCCGTCGCGGCAGCAGGTCCGGGCATAGCGGCGCACGGCATCGGCGTGCCGACGGAACAGCTGCTCGTACGCGCCGTCGTCACCCCCGCGCATCCGGGCGATCAAATCACCGTCGGACGGGGGCAGTTCACCACTCGAACCGGCGGCGTGGCGTCCGCCCGGCTCGCGCTGCGCCGGTACCTGCCGCGCGGGCAGGCTGCCCGCCCCGACCTCGGCGCCGGTGCCACCGTGCGGCTCTTCCCGCCCGTCAACGCTCATCGCGGAAGCCCCCGCAGGACACACTCGAACCGGTACACCGATCCAGCGTGTCACATGGCGGACGCGCGCCGGACCGCTCTCCACACCATCCACTCATCCGGGCAAGGTCCGGCGAATCGCCGTACCAAGCCTCACCCGTTCGAGCGAGCGGTCATGTATGAGAACAGGTTGACACCCGCCACCACGCCACCCCAGGCCGTGCCGCCCGCGAGCCCCACGGGCCCGCGAGCCGCACCGCCTGCGGCACTACGCCGTCCGGGACCGCAGCCCTTCGAGCAGGATGTCCAGCAGCCGGGCGGAAGCCGCCGCCTGCTGCGCCGCGTCCGGCAGCGCGGGCGCGGCCGTCGCTATCACCAGCAGCACATCGGCCACCGTGACATCGGTGCGGAGCTGACCGGCCTCCCGTGCACGGTCCACCAGGCGGCCGACGACCTCCAGGAGCTCACCCGCGCCCGCGTCGTCCGAGGGCTCGTCCTCCAGTCCGGTCCGCGCGGTACCGACGACCCGCAGGTCGGGCACCCCGCCGGTCGCGACGGCCTGGCGCTGGTGCGGAACCCGCGCGGCCTCCTCTTCGGCCCCGTCCTCGCCGGGGCCGCCGACCCGCAGCACCTGCGGCGGCAGCAGCCGTCCGGCGCCGGAGGCCACGGAGGTGCGCAGGAAGCACGACAGTGCCTGCCAGGGCTCCTCCTCCTGGCCGAGCGCGGTACGGGCCTGCTCGGTCAGCCGGGAGGTTTCCTCCTCGGCTATCCGCCGGACCAGGACGTCCTTGCTCGGGAACCGCCGGTAGACGGTGCCGACGCCGACCCGTGCGCGCCGTGCGACGTCCTCCATCGGAGCCCCGTAGCCGAGCTCGCCGAAGACCTCGCGGGCCGCGCGCAGTACGTGTTCGAGATTGCGCTGCGCGTCGACGCGCAGCGGCGTGGAGCGGCCCACGCCGTGCGTGGTGGCGCCGCCCGCCATCAGTCGGCCGTGGCTGTCCGTCGCGGCCGAGGCCGACGACAGAGCGGTGGCAGAAGCATGGAAATCGGAAATGTGCATATGTTTCCCCCGGTAATCATTTGTCTCCCCCCGGAGACACTCCCCGCCTTCATGTCGAGGGGGGCCACGGTCATGTGGGCCCTGGTCCTACTCTCGACGAGATACGAACATAGTTGAGCCAGAGTCAATTCAGAAGAGGCAGCCCCGGACGGACCACCGCCCGATCGGAGCATTCACCCACACTTTTCCGTTCCAAGCCCCCGGAATCACCCACTCCGCACCACTTGACCTGCGCACCTTCACCTCCATCAGCACCCCCGGACAACCCCGCCCCGCCGCCATCTCCGGTCACACAATTTGTCGGGGCTGTGGACAAACTCCCGGCCACGTTGCGTCATGGGATGGTGAAGGCTGCTAACTCCCGGGGCACGGCCCCCGGTACCCCGCCCCGCACGCGGATCCTGATCGTCGGCGGCGGCTACGTAGGCATGTACACGGCGCTCCGGCTCCAGCGAAAGCTGAGAGCCGGCGAGGCCGAGGTCACGGTGGTCACTCCCGAGCCCTACATGACGTATCAGCCCTTCCTCCCCGAAGCGGCGGCCGGCTCCATTTCCCCGCGCCACGTCGTGGTCCCGCTCCGCCGCGTCCTCTCCAAGTGCCGCATCGTCATCGGCGAAGCGAGACACATCGACCACGCGAAACGGACGGCGACCGTCTCCACCCTCGCCACCTCCGAGGAAGGCGGAATCCCCGTCGAGATCGAGTACGACGAACTCGTCCTCGCCCCCGGCTCCGTCTCCCGCACCCTCCCCATTCCGGGACTCGCCGACTACGCCATCGGGTTCAAGACCGTGGAAGAGGCCATCGGCCTGCGCAACCACGTCATCGAACAGATGGACATCGCCTCCTCCACCCGCGATCCCGGCCTGCGCGACGCCGCCCTCACCTTCGTCTTCGTCGGCGGCGGCTACGCCGGCGTCGAAGCCCTCGGCGAGCTGGAGGACATGGCGCGCTACGCCGCCCGCTACTACCACAACGTCAAACCCGAGGACATGAAGTGGGTGCTGGTCGAGGCCAGCGACCGGATCCTCCCCGAGGTCGGCCCCGAGATGGGCACCTACACGATCCGCGAACTGCGCCGCCGCGGCATCGACCTGCGCCTGGAGACCCGGCTCGAATCCTGCGAGAACCGCGTCGCCGTCCTCAGCGACGGCTCCCGCTTCCCCACCCGCACCGTCGTGTGGACCGCCGGCGTCAAACCGCACCCGATCCTCGCCGCCAGCGACCTGCCCAAGAACGACCGCGGCCGGCTCGCCTGCACCTCCTTCCTCACGGTCGAGGGCGTCGAACACGCCTGGGCCGCCGGGGACGCGGCCTCCGTCCCCGACATCACGGCCCCGGAGAAGGGGGTCGCCTGCGCGCCCAACGCCCAGCACGCCCTCCGCCAGGCCAAGGTGCTCGCCGACAACCTCGTATCGTCCCTGCGCGGCGGACTCCTCACCGAGTACGCCCACAAGTACGCCGGATCCGTCGCCTCCCTAGGCCTCCACAAGGGCGTCGCGCACGTCTACGGCCGCAAGCTCAAGGGCTACCCGGCCTGGCTCATGCACCGCGCCTACCACCTCAGCCGCGTCCCCACCCTCAACCGCAAGACGCGCGTGCTCGCCGAGTGGACGCTCTCCGGTCTCTTCAAACGCGAGATCGTCTCCCTGGGATCCCTCGAACACCCCAGAGCAGAATTCGAACTCGCCGCGGGCGGAGTCCCCAAGGACCCCCCGAAGAAGAGCGAGGGCTGATCCTGTCAGTGCCGTCCGCCACACTGGACGTGTGACCATAGGTGGGCTCACACCTGCACAGAGTGACATCAGCGTGACATCCGAGTGCCACCCGAGTGCCACCGAGTGACACAGCGACCACGAGCGACACCACGAGGCTTGAACGCAGTGAACTTCACGCGCTGGAGCGCCCGGTTTCCCGGAACGCAGCGTCGCGCCGCCGCCCGGTCCGAACACGCCGCCGCCCAGGCCAAACGGGGCGAAGGCTCGGTCCCGGCCGCCCGCGGCGCCGCCGGCCATTCGGCGACCGGGCCGGACGGCGGCCCCGCCGACCCCACGGTCCGCGGCACCGGCTCGGCCACCGCCACCACGGCCGCCACCGCCGCCGCGGACGGTCGCGGGGGCCCCGCCGCGCCCGTCCCCGCCGCGCCCGTCCCCTCCCTGGACGAGCTCTCCGTACGCGAGGTCCTCGGCCGCCTCCCGGCCCTCGTCGCCCTCGTGCACGGCCCCGAACACCGCGTCGCCTACGTCAACGACGCCTACACCTCCGGCTTCGGCGCCCGCCTCCCCGGAGCCCCCGCACACCTGGTCCTCCCCGAGCTCGGCGAGCTCGGCCTGCTCCCGCTCCTCGACCAGGTCCAGCGCAGCGGCAAGCCCCGTACCGCCAAGAACCGCACCGCGCCCGGCGGCACCAGCTCGTACACGGTCACCTGCACACCGGTCGAGTTCCCCAAGACGGAAGCGGCGAGCGACGTCGGGGTCCACACCGGGGTCCTGATCCACCTCGCCGACGTCACCGACCACGCCGAGGCCGTCGAACGGCTGCGCGCCAGCGAGCGCCGCCAGCGCGAGGCCGCCGTCACCCTCCAGCGCTCCCTGCTCCCGCAGGAGCTGGAGCAGCCCGACGACCTGCGCGTCGCCGCGACCTACCAGCCCGGCGGCACCGAGGCCGCGGTCGGCGGCGACTGGTACGACGTCATCACCCTCGGCGCGGGCCGCACCGCCCTCGTCATCGGCGACGTCATGGGCCGCGGGGTCCGCGCCGCCGCCGTCATGGGCCAGCTCCGCACCGCCGTCCGCGCGTACGCCCGCCTCGACCTCCCGCCCCACGAGGTGCTCCAGCTCCTCGACGGCCTCGCGGCCGAGATCGACGCCAGCCAGATCGCCACCTGCGTCTACGCCGTACACGACCCCAACGAGGGCCTCCTCGCGTACGCCTCCGCAGGCCACCTCCCGATCCTGGTCCGCGACGAGGACGGCACCGTCCGCCGCGCCGCCGACCCCACCGGCCCGCCGCTCGGCACCGGCGGCTGGCTCCACACCTCCGGCACCATCGCGCTGGGCCCCGGCTCCACCGCCGTCCTCTACACCGACGGCCTGGTCGAACGCCGCGGCGAGGACATCGACGAAGGCGTCGCCGCCCTGGAACGCGCCCTCTCCGGCGCCCAGGGCACCCCCGCCGTCATCTGCGACCGCCTGATGCGCGCCCTGGGGGTCGATGCCGACCACGACGACGACGTCGCCGTGATGGTCCTCCAGCAGCCCGCCCGCACCGGCGCCGACGCCGAGCTCTTCCACAACGCCGCCCTGGAGCTCCTCGGCGGCATCGAGGCCGCCCCGCGCGCCCGCGCCTTCGCCCAGGGCGTCCTCGCCTCCTGGCGCTTCCCGGTGGAGCTGTGCGACCTGGGGGTCCTGGCCGCCAGCGAGCTCGTCGCGAACTCCCTCCAGCACGGCACCCCGCCCATGCGCCTGCGACTGCGCCGCACCGACCGCCGCCTGATCATCGAGGTCACCGACGGGGACGACCACCTCCCGCGCCGGCGCCGAGCCGAACCGGCCGACGAGACCGGCCGCGGCATCTCCATCGTCGCGACGATCGCCTCGGCCTGGGGCTCCCGCCGCACCCCGGGCGGCGGCAAGGCCGTCTGGTGCGAGTTCGCCCTCCCGGACAAGGACAAGTAGTCCGGACACGAAGAAGGCCCCGGTCCACCGGACCGGGGCCTTCTGACGTGCGCGTGTACCCCTATACCTACGCCTTTGCCTACGCGGTCACGGGCTCGGCGGCCCTGGCCGGCTCCGCCGACCCGGCCACGACCGTGCTCCGGGCCAGCGACGGGTTGTCCTGCAGCGGAGTCAGCTGCTTGCCGAGACGCAGCGCCAGCCCGGCGATGCCCAGCGAGACCACGACGAAGACACCGATGTAGAGCATCGGCAGCCCCGCGGCCAGCGGCACACCGAGCGGCCCCAGCGCCAGAGCCATCTGCTTGACCAGGGCGAAGGCCGAGTTGTACTGACCCACGGAACCCTCCGGCGCCAGATCGGCCACCAGCGGCGCCAGGGTCGGCGACAGCATGGCCTCGCCGATGCCGAAGAGCGCGTACGTGGTCACGAACGCGGCCGCGGCCATGACCGCGCTGCCGTGTCCCAGACCGGAGAAGGCGGCGATGATCCACGCACCGGTCCAGATCAGGCCGACGAGCGCGATCACCCGGGACCGGCGCCGGTTCTCGACCAGCCGCAGCACGACGAACTGGGCGAGCACGATCGCACCGGTGTTGGCGGCGAGCGCGAAACCGAGGGTGGACGGCGTGATCCCGGCGGCCTCGGTACCGAAGGCGGCCAGACCCGACTCGAACTGTCCGTAGCAGGCGAAGAAGAGGACGAAGCCGAGGACGCAGAACTGGACCATGGCCTTGTGCTCCATCAGCCGCTTCCAGCCGCCACCGCGCTGCGCGGCGTCCTTGGCCAGCGCGTTGCTGATGGCCGGCACCTGCGGCATCCGCACGGTGGCGATGACCCCGGCCAGGACCAGGAACATCACGGCCTCGATGCCGAAGAGCAGGGTGAAGCTGCCGGGACGGCTCTCGTCGACGATGAGCCCGCCGATGAGACCACCGATGCCCAGACCCAGGTTCTGCATGAAGAACTGGAGGGCGAAGGCACGGGTCCGGGTGGAGGGCGTGGAACACCGCACGATCATCGTGGCCAGCGCGGGCTGCATGACGGCCTGACCGGCGCCCAGCGCGAGAGCCGAGAGCAGGATCGCGACCACGCCCGTGGAGAGCCCGAGGGACAGCGCACCGAACGACGCGACGACGGCCGCACCGATGACGACGGGGACCGGACCGCGCCGGTCGATCACCCGCCCGGTGAAGGGCAGCGCGAGAAGCGCACCGAGGGCGAACGCCATGAACGCACCCGTCGCCCACATGGGGTCCAGTTCTCGCACCTTCGCCGCGTAGACGTAGAGGAACGGAACCGTGAAGCCGATACCGAACGCGGTCAACGCGTTCCCGGCCTGGATCCTCCGCATCGCAGCGCCCATCACCTTGGTCACTTCTCACCACCTTGATTGCTGAAGCTTGAAGACTTCATACCTAAAGTTCGATCCTTAACTCTACACATCGAAGGAGTTAGATGCCAACGGGCTCGTGCGATACTTCGAACCATGGGTGATACCCCCGACGGCACTGCGCCCGTCCACGAGCCGAGCCTCGACGAACAGATCGCCGTCTATCAGCGCGAGTTCCAGGACCTGGACCCCCAGGTCGAGAAGGTCGTCTCGGCCCTGAGCCGCCTGAACCGCCGGATGAACGTCGCGTACGGCCGCCAGACCGCGGCCCTGGGCATCAGCAACGCGGAGTGGGAGGTCCTCAAGGCCCTCGTCCTCTCCGGAGCCCCGTACCGGATGGGCCCGAGCGAGCTCGCGAAGCAGCTGGGCCTCACGCCGGCGGCGATGACCCACCGGATCGACCGCATGACGGCGGAAGCGCTGGTCACGCGCGAGCGGGACGAGAACAACCGCGTCCGCGTGATCGTGGAGCTCACCGCGGAGGGCCGCAGCAAGTGGCTGGACGCGATGCGCGCGGCGACGGTCTTCGAGGAGGACCTCCTCCAGGACCTCTCCACGGCGGAGCGCGGGGTGCTGGGCGACATGCTCACCCGCCTCCTGGACCGCGTGGAGGGCCTCCAGTCCCCGCACTGAGGCCGGCCCAAGTCCCGGGTTGACACAGGGCCCGTGGATCCGTAAGGTTCTTCGAGTTGTCCCTGAGCCGAAAGGTTTCGGAGACAACGAATCCCGCCGCCTCGTTGCGGCACCCAACTCAGCACGATCTCCCACCGGGAACGTATTCGGCATGCCCGAATTCATTTCCGAAGGTCGATTATGAATCGCCCGGGAAATCCACTAGAGTTCGGGAGTCGGAAGGGCCCAACAGCCCGGAAGACAAACCCCGCTGACTGGGAATCAGGCCCGAAAGAGTCTGATAGAGTCGGAGACACAAGAACGAAGGAAGCGCCCGGAGGAAAGCCCGCGAGGGTGAGTACAAAGGAAGCGTCCGTTCCTTGAGAACTCAACAGCGTGCCAAAAATCAACGCCAAAAGTTGATACCCCGTCCATTTCGGTGGATGAGGTTCCTTTGAAAAAGACCTGTGAGGTCGCGGCTTCGGCTGTGATGCTTGCGGGCAATTACACAGCGAGGACGCAGTGGACGGTCGGTCTTATTCCGACATGACTGTCCCGCTCTAAGTGCGTGTGCAACCGGGCAGCTTTTAATTAAGCACAGCCGGGTAAACATTCATGGAGAGTTTGATCCTGGCTCAGGACGAACGCTGGCGGCGTGCTTAACACATGCAAGTCGAACGATGAAGCCCTTCGGGGTGGATTAGTGGCGAACGGGTGAGTAACACGTGGGCAATCTGCCCTTCACTCTGGGACAAGCCCTGGAAACGGGGTCTAATACCGGATAACACTCCTGCCTGCATGGGCGGGGGTTAAAAGCTCCGGCGGTGAAGGATGAGCCCGCGGCCTATCAGCTTGTTGGTGGGGTAATGGCCCACCAAGGCGACGACGGGTAGCCGGCCTGAGAGGGCGACCGGCCACACTGGGACTGAGACACGGCCCAGACTCCTACGGGAGGCAGCAGTGGGGAATATTGCACAATGGGCGAAAGCCTGATGCAGCGACGCCGCGTGAGGGATGACGGCCTTCGGGTTGTAAACCTCTTTCAGCAGGGAAGAAGCGAAAGTGACGGTACCTGCAGAAGAAGCGCCGGCTAACTACGTGCCAGCAGCCGCGGTAATACGTAGGGCGCAAGCGTTGTCCGGAATTATTGGGCGTAAAGAGCTCGTAGGCGGCTTGTCACGTCGGATGTGAAAGCCCGAGGCTTAACCTCGGGTCTGCATTCGATACGGGCTAGCTAGAGTGTGGTAGGGGAGATCGGAATTCCTGGTGTAGCGGTGAAATGCGCAGATATCAGGAGGAACACCGGTGGCGAAGGCGGATCTCTGGGCCATTACTGACGCTGAGGAGCGAAAGCGTGGGGAGCGAACAGGATTAGATACCCTGGTAGTCCACGCCGTAAACGTTGGGAACTAGGTGTTGGCGACATTCCACGTCGTCGGTGCCGCAGCTAACGCATTAAGTTCCCCGCCTGGGGAGTACGGCCGCAAGGCTAAAACTCAAAGGAATTGACGGGGGCCCGCACAAGCAGCGGAGCATGTGGCTTAATTCGACGCAACGCGAAGAACCTTACCAAGGCTTGACATATACCGGAAAGCATTAGAGATAGTGCCCCCCTTGTGGTCGGTATACAGGTGGTGCATGGCTGTCGTCAGCTCGTGTCGTGAGATGTTGGGTTAAGTCCCGCAACGAGCGCAACCCTTGTCCTGTGTTGCCAGCATGCCCTTCGGGGTGATGGGGACTCACAGGAGACCGCCGGGGTCAACTCGGAGGAAGGTGGGGACGACGTCAAGTCATCATGCCCCTTATGTCTTGGGCTGCACACGTGCTACAATGGCCGGTACAATGAGCTGCGATACCGTGAGGTGGAGCGAATCTCAAAAAGCCGGTCTCAGTTCGGATTGGGGTCTGCAACTCGACCCCATGAAGTCGGAGTTGCTAGTAATCGCAGATCAGCATTGCTGCGGTGAATACGTTCCCGGGCCTTGTACACACCGCCCGTCACGTCACGAAAGTCGGTAACACCCGAAGCCGGTGGCCCAACCCGTAAGGGAGGGAGCTGTCGAAGGTGGGACTGGCGATTGGGACGAAGTCGTAACAAGGTAGCCGTACCGGAAGGTGCGGCTGGATCACCTCCTTTCTAAGGAGCACAGTACCGATTGCAGACAAATGTTCTGCACGGTCAGCTCATGGGTGGAACGTTGATTAGTTGGCACAGTCGGGTCTGAAAATTCCGTGAGTACTGCTTCGGCGTGGAAAACGGGTTTGAAGATGTGGCTGTGCTTGGCACGTTGTTGGGTATCTGAGGGTACGGCCGTGAGGTCATGCCTTCTGCGATGCCGGCCCCAGTGAACTTCATCTTCGGATGGGGGTGATGGGTGGCTGGTCGTTGCTTGAGAACTACACAGTGGACGCGAGCATCTGTAGGCCAAGTTTTTAAGGGCGCACGGTGGATGCCTTGGCACCAGGAACCGATGAAGGACGTGAGAGGCCGCGATAGGCCCCGGGGAGCTGCCAACTGAGCTTTGATCCGGGGGTGTCCGAATGGGGAAACCCGGCAGTCGTCATGGGCTGTCACCCACTGCTGAACACATAGGCAGTGTGGAGGGAACGCGGGGAAGTGAAACATCTCAGTACCCGCAGGAAGAGAAAACAACCGTGATTCCGGGAGTAGTGGCGAGCGAAACCGGATGAGGCCAAACCGTATGCGTGTGATACCCGGCAGGGGTTGCGCATGCGGGGTTGTGGGAATTCTTTTGATCGGTCTGCCGGCCGGTCGGCGAGTCAGAAACCGTTGATGTAGTCGAAGGACATGCGAAAGGTCCGGCGTAGAGGGTAAGACCCCCGTAGACGAAACATCAGCGGCTTGCTTAAGAATCTCCCAAGTAGCACGGGGCCCGAGAAATCCCGTGTGAATCTGGCGGGACCACCCGCTAAGCCTAAATATTCCCTGGTGACCGATAGCGGATAGTACCGTGAGGGAATGGTGAAAAGTACCGCGGGAGCGGAGTGAAATAGTACCTGAAACCGTGTGCCTACAAGCCGTGGGAGCGTCGCGCATTGAGTTTACTCAATGCGTCGTGACTGCGTGCCTTTTGAAGAATGAGCCTGCGAGTTAGCGGTGTGTAGCGAGGTTAACCCGTGTGGGGAAGCCGTAGCGAAAGCGAGTCCGAATAGGGCGATTGAGTTGCACGCTCTAGACCCGAAGCGGAGTGATCTAGCCATGGGCAGGTTGAAGCGGAGGTAAGACTTCGTGGAGGACCGAACCCACCAGGGTTGAAAACCTGGGGGATGACCTGTGGTTAGGGGTGAAAGGCCAATCAAACTCCGTGATAGCTGGTTCTCCCCGAAATGCATTTAGGTGCAGCGTCACGTGTTTCTTGCCGGAGGTAGAGCACTGGATAGGCGATGGGCCCTACCGGGTTACTGACCTTAGCCAAACTCCGAATGCCGGTAAGTGAGAGCGTGGCAGTGAGACTGTGGGGGATAAGCTCCATGGTCGAGAGGGAAACAGCCCAGAGCATCGACTAAGGCCCCTAAGCGTACGCTAAGTGGGAAAGGATGTGGAGTCGCAGAGACAACCAGGAGGTTGGCTTAGAAGCAGCCACCCTTGAAAGAGTGCGTAATAGCTCACTGGTCAAGTGATTCCGCGCCGACAATGTAGCGGGGCTCAAGCGTACCGCCGAAGTCGTGTCATTGCAGCTATAGGGCCAACGCCCGCTGTGATGGGTAGGGGAGCGTCGTGTGCCGGGTGAAGCAGCAGCGGAAGCTAGTTGTGGACGGTTCACGAGTGAGAATGCAGGCATGAGTAGCGATACACACGTGAGAAACGTGTGCGCCGATTGACTAAGGGTTCCTGGGTCAAGCTGATCTGCCCAGGGTAAGTCGGGACCTAAGGCGAGGCCGACAGGCGTAGTCGATGGACAACCGGTTGATATTCCGGTACCCGCTTTGAAACGCCCAATATCGAATCAGGCGATGCTAAGCCCGTGAAGCCGTTCCGGACCCTTCGGGGAATGGAAAGTGGTGGAGCCGGCGGACCAGACTTGTAGTAGGTAAGCGATGGGGTGACGCAGGAAGGTAGTCCAGCCCGGGCGGTGGTAGTCCCGGGGTAAGGGTGTAGGCCGAGGGGTAGGCAAATCCGTCCCTCATATAAGGCTGAGACCTGATGCCGAGCCGATTGTGGTGAAGTGGATGATCCTATGCTGTCGAGAAAAGCCTCTAGCGAGTTTCATGGCGGCCCGTACCCTAAACCGACTCAGGTGGTCAGGTAGAGAATACCGAGGCGTTCGGGTGAACTATGGTTAAGGAACTCGGCAAAATGCCCCCGTAACTTCGGGAGAAGGGGGGCCATCACTGGTGATCGGATTTACTCCGTGAGCTGGGGGTGGCCGCAGAGACCAGCGAGAAGCGACTGTTTACTAAAAACACAGGTCCGTGCGAAGCCGTAAGGCGATGTATACGGACTGACGCCTGCCCGGTGCTGGAACGTTAAGGGGACCGGTTAGTCACATTTCGGTGTGGCGAAGCTGAGAACTTAAGCGCCAGTAAACGGCGGTGGTAACTATAACCATCCTAAGGTAGCGAAATTCCTTGTCGGGTAAGTTCCGACCTGCACGAATGGCGTAACGACTTCTCGACTGTCTCAACCATAGGCCCGGTGAAATTGCACTACGAGTAAAGATGCTCGTTTCGCGCAGCAGGACGGAAAGACCCCGGGACCTTTACTATAGTTTGATATTGGTGTTCGGTTCGGCTTGTGTAGGATAGGTGGGAGACTTTGAAACCCCAACGCCAGTTGGGGTGGAGTCGTCGTTGAAATACCACTCTGGTCGTGCTGGATGTCTAACCTCGGTCCGTGATCCGGATCAGGGACAGTGTCTGATGGGTAGTTTAACTGGGGCGGTTGCCTCCCAAAAAGTAACGGAGGCGCCCAAAGGTTCCCTCAGCCTGGTTGGCAATCAGGTGTTGAGTGTAAGTGCACAAGGGAGCTTGACTGTGAGACCGACGGGTCGAGCAGGGACGAAAGTCGGGACTAGTGATCCGGCGGTGGCTTGTGGAAGCGCCGTCGCTCAACGGATAAAAGGTACCCCGGGGATAACAGGCTGATCTTCCCCAAGAGTCCATATCGACGGGATGGTTTGGCACCTCGATGTCGGCTCGTCGCATCCTGGGGCTGGAGTCGGTCCCAAGGGTTGGGCTGTTCGCCCATTAAAGCGGTACGCGAGCTGGGTTTAGAACGTCGTGAGACAGTTCGGTCCCTATCCGCTGTGCGCGTAGGAATATTGAGAAGGGCTGTCCCTAGTACGAGAGGACCGGGACGGACGAACCTCTGGTGTGCCAGTTGTCCTGCCAAGGGCATGGCTGGTTGGCTACGTTCGGGAGGGATAACCGCTGAAAGCATCTAAGCGGGAAGCCTGCTTCAAGATGAGTATTCCCACCTCCTTGAGAGGGTAAGGCTCCCAGTAGACGACTGGGTTGATAGGCCAGATGTGGAAGCCCGGTAACGGGTGGAGCTGACTGGTACTAATAGGCCGAGGGCTTGTCCTCAGTTGCTCGCGTCCACTGTGTTAGTTCTGAAGTAACGAACTGTGTCATATCCGGTTGGTTAACTTCATAGTGTTTCGGTGGTCATAGCGTTAGGGAAACGCCCGGTTTACATTCCGAACCCGGAAGCTAAGCCTTTCAGCGCCGATGGTACTGCAGGGGGGACCCTGTGGGAGAGTAGGACGCCGCCGAACAATTATTGTGGGGAAGCCCCGCACCAGCCTTTATGGGTTCGGTGCGGGGCTTTTCTGCGTTTACCGGTCTTTTTTGAGCATTGCCGAGAAGTCGGCGAATGCCGAGCGGACGGCGTGCGGGGCGTCGAGCCAGGGGAAGTGGCCGGCGCCTTCGATGCGGTGGTGGAGGATGCTCGGACCGGCGAAGGCCGGAGTCTCCTGCCACAGGCTCTGGTCGACGATGTGGTCCTCCGTGCCGCTGACGATCAGGGTCGGGAGGGTGCGGGGTGCCCAGCGGGCTTCGTACGTGTCGTCGAAGTGCGCGTCGGCCCAGGCCACCGCGGAGTTGTTGTACGGGAGACCCGCGAGCAGGGCCCGGCCGGCGGCCAGGGAACCCGGGAGGAAGTTCCACGGGGCCGCGGCCAGCGTCAGCGTGCGCAGGGTGTCGTCCGTCGGCTGGTCGGCGTACGCGGTGGCGGCTGCGGTGATCTCCGGATGCGGGTGGGACTCGGCGTAGGCCGCGAAGGCGGAACGCCAGCCGGCGTGCGGGGCGCTGCTGACCAGGGCCAGGCCCACGAGGTGTGGTGCGAGCCCGGGGGCGGAGAGGGCGAACATGCCCCCGGTGGAGTGGCCGACCAGGACGACCTGGTCCAGAGCCTCGGCGGCTTCGACGAGGACGTGGGGCCAGCGTTCGTACGGGTCGCGGTCCTGGCCGGCGGTGCGGTTCGAGCCGTCCCCCGGCAGGTCGACCAGCCAGGCCGTCCCCGGCAGCGGGGCCAGCCGTACGAGGTCTGCGAGTGATTCGGAGCCGAGGCCCGGTCCGCCCGGTACGAGCAGCCAGTTCCAGGGGCCGGGCCGCTGCGAGGCCCGGCGCAGTCTGACGCCCGACGGGGTCCACCACAGGTGGGGATGCTGCGCTGTCATGGGACCCACCGTAGGGCGACGGACGAACGGTCGGCCTTGAGGCTCCGTGCCGTCCTTTATCCGGCCGGATCGGGCCGGGCTGAGTATCCTGGCCGCATTCCCAGGAGGAGACGATGACTGCTCAGCAGCTGGAATCCGGCGGCCCGCTCATCCCCCAGCCGGCCATGACGCGGGAAGCCCTCCGCGATGCGGTGCGCCGGATCGACATGCCGAGCCTGGCGGTGCTCGACCGGGAATGCAACGAAGCGTTCGACCGTGCGGCCGAGACCGGGGCGATCAACCCCCTGCGGTTCTTCCTGATCAAATGGGCCACGCACGTGGCCATCCACCGCTGGCCCGCGCGGGCGGCCGCCCTGCACGACGCAGAACGCGTCGTCGGCGACCCGGCGGCCACAGAACCGCAGTTCCGGGCCGCGATGGAGACGAGCAGCCGCATCCTCGCCGAGGCCCAGCGGGAGATCGGCCTGTGAGCTCGTCGCGTGGCGAGGGAGTCGAGAACGACACCGGCTGGGCGTGGGAGTGCGATCCGAGCCGCGTATGGGTGCTCGGTGACATGGCCGCGGAGCAACAGGCCCTCGTAGCAGCCGTGATGGACGGTCTGGTGGACCTCGCCTCGATGGCCGTGGACCCCAAGGACGGCAGCCTTTACGAGGACCCGCACCCGATGCGGCTGCGTACGTACGAGGACGAGCACCTGATGATCTGGTACCAGACGATCCCGCATCGCAGCCGCGTCTACCTCAAGCGCGTCAACCTCTGAGGGGCGTTCGGCGCTCAACGGGCCGTTCCGGTCGCAGCACTTGATGCCCGCCGCCCCGGGTGAGGAGGGAGACCAGGTCTGCGAGGGAGGCGGCCCCGTGGGGGTCGTCCGGGTACCTGGCCGTCTGGAGCGGGCCTACGCGGGCCAGGTGGGTGTCCTCCCGGAGGAGTACGTAGGCCAGCGTCAGCAGAGCGGCCCGGCCGTTGCCGTCCGGGAACGGGTGGAAGAAGGCGACGTCGAGGTACACGCGTGCGGCGCGAGCCGGGAGGGGGAGCCCGGGGGCAGTGGCCTCGGCCAGGCAGCGGGCGAAGTCCGTGCGGGTGTGCGGGGTGAGGGCGTAGCGCTCGCGGCCGCCCTTCGCGTACGCGTCACCGTCCCGGAAGTGCGTGTCGGCGCCGAGTACCAGGCGCTGCCATCCGGCGAGGAGCCCGAAGGTGAGCGGGGCCCGGTGGATGGCGTCGTCGCGGACCAGGGCAAGGGCGGAGAGGAGGCGATCTGCCCGGGCTTGGCCCCGTGGGCGGGCGCACGCCTCGACCCAGGCCGTCAAGGAGTCCTGGTCCCCCGGGGGGTGCGGAGCCGGGTGAGGGTGCGTGGTGCCGGCGCTGAGTCCGTGCGCGGACCAGGGGACCCGGGCCCTGATCCGCTGCCAGGTGGCGAGGGAGTCGGGGAGGGCAGAGGGATCAGCGGTCACGGTAGGGGGGCTCCCCCGTCAGGCGTACGGCCAGGTCCTCGCCCACCGCTTCGATCACCGTTCGCCTGGGGCTCGTCCAGCTCTCGAACCGCCCGCCTATCGCCTGCTGTACGAGGGCGGCCGCCTGGTCGGGCCCGAGGCCGGTGGAGCTGAGGAACCACCCCAGCACCTGGGCGCAGTGCGTGTACCAGCCGCTCTCCGTCTGCGTCCGGTCGGCGACCATCGTGACGAGGCGTACGGTGGCCCGCTCCAGATGCCAGCTGCGTTCCTCGGGAGTCGCTCCTTCAGGGGGAGCCAGGTACCCGAACCGCTCGGCGAGGTCCTCCAGCCAGCCGCGCCACTCCAGGAGGGCCGCGACCACCTTTCCCGGGACCTCCTGCGACTCCCGCAGGGAGTGGGAACCGCAGCACCAGCTCCAGACGACGCCACCGTCCCAGTCACCTTCACCCATGGACCAGTTCCATCCGTAGGCCCACGGGCCGTACCGGGAGGACAGGTACTCGCCGGCTCCGTCGGCGAACCGGCTCCGCAGCTGCCAGTCCGCATCCGGGGGCGGTACGAGGGGAGAGAGGTGGGCGGTCACAGCGGCCTCCTCGCCGTCGTCCCAGGTGAAGGGGTGGCGGGCCGGGTCGACGTCCGACCACGTCAGTTCGCGTGGGTAGGGGTGGCGGTCGGTCAAACTGGCGCTCCTGGACGGCAAGAGGAGGAGATGGCAGCGCGAGGGTACGGGGGGAGGGGTGCCGGTGTCGCGCCGATTTTGACCGTGCGGGGGGCGTGATGTAGAGTCAAACGGTTGCCTGGAACTGGACAAGTTCGGCAGCCGGCCCCCAAAGAAGCAATTCAGAGTGGGCACCCTCGACTCCTCATCCAGGAATCCGAAGCCGGGAAATCCGGTGGAAAACTTCTGATAGAGTCGGACTCGCCGGAAAGGGAAACGCGAAAGCGAAGAACTGGAAAGCGAAACCCGCTTCGACCGGGAATCGGACACGAAAGAGTCTGATAGAGTCGGAGACACAAGAACGAAGGAAGCGCCCGGAGGAAAGCCCGCGAGGGTGAGTACAAAGGAAGCGTCCGTTCCTTGAGAACTCAACAGCGTGCCAAAAATCAACGCCAAAAGTTGATACCCCGTCCATTTCGGTGGATGAGGTTCCTTTGAAAAAGACCTGTGAGGTCGCGGCTTCGGCTGTGATGCTTGCAGGCAATTACACAGCGAGGACGCAGTGGACGGTCGGTCTTATTCCGACATGACTGTCCCGCTCTAAGTGTGTGTGTACCCGATTACGGGTAAACATTCATGGAGAGTTTGATCCTGGCTCAGGACGAACGCTGGCGGCGTGCTTAACACATGCAAGTCGAACGATGAAGCCCTTCGGGGTGGATTAGTGGCGAACGGGTGAGTAACACGTGGGCAATCTGCCCTTCACTCTGGGACAAGCCCTGGAAACGGGGTCTAATACCGGATAACACTCCTGCCTGCATGGGCGGGGGTTAAAAGCTCCGGCGGTGAAGGATGAGCCCGCGGCCTATCAGCTTGTTGGTGGGGTAATGGCCCACCAAGGCGACGACGGGTAGCCGGCCTGAGAGGGCGACCGGCCACACTGGGACTGAGACACGGCCCAGACTCCTACGGGAGGCAGCAGTGGGGAATATTGCACAATGGGCGAAAGCCTGATGCAGCGACGCCGCGTGAGGGATGACGGCCTTCGGGTTGTAAACCTCTTTCAGCAGGGAAGAAGCGAAAGTGACGGTACCTGCAGAAGAAGCGCCGGCTAACTACGTGCCAGCAGCCGCGGTAATACGTAGGGCGCAAGCGTTATCCGGAATTATTGGGCGTAAAGAGCTCGTAGGCGGCTTGTCACGTCGGATGTGAAAGCCCGAGGCTTAACCTCGGGTCTGCATTCGATACGGGCTAGCTAGAGTGTGGTAGGGGAGATCGGAATTCCTGGTGTAGCGGTGAAATGCGCAGATATCAGGAGGAACACCGGTGGCGAAGGCGGATCTCTGGGCCATTACTGACGCTGAGGAGCGAAAGCGTGGGGAGCGAACAGGATTAGATACCCTGGTAGTCCACGCCGTAAACGTTGGGAACTAGGTGTTGGCGACATTCCACGTCGTCGGTGCCGCAGCTAACGCATTAAGTTCCCCGCCTGGGGAGTACGGCCGCAAGGCTAAAACTCAAAGGAATTGACGGGGGCCCGCACAAGCAGCGGAGCATGTGGCTTAATTCGACGCAACGCGAAGAACCTTACCAAGGCTTGACATATACCGGAAAGCATTAGAGATAGTGCCCCCCTTGTGGTCGGTATACAGGTGGTGCATGGCTGTCGTCAGCTCGTGTCGTGAGATGTTGGGTTAAGTCCCGCAACGAGCGCAACCCTTGTCCTGTGTTGCCAGCATGCCCTTCGGGGTGATGGGGACTCACAGGAGACCGCCGGGGTCAACTCGGAGGAAGGTGGGGACGACGTCAAGTCATCATGCCCCTTATGTCTTGGGCTGCACACGTGCTACAATGGCCGGTACAATGAGCTGCGATACCGTGAGGTGGAGCGAATCTCAAAAAGCCGGTCTCAGTTCGGATTGGGGTCTGCAACTCGACCCCATGAAGTCGGAGTTGCTAGTAATCGCAGATCAGCATTGCTGCGGTGAATACGTTCCCGGGCCTTGTACACACCGCCCGTCACGTCACGAAAGTCGGTAACACCCGAAGCCGGTGGCCCAACCCGTAAGGGAGGGAGCTGTCGAAGGTGGGACTGGCGATTGGGACGAAGTCGTAACAAGGTAGCCGTACCGGAAGGTGCGGCTGGATCACCTCCTTTCTAAGGAGCACAGTACCGATTGCAGACAAATGTTCTGCACGGTCAGCTCATGGGTGGAACGTTGATTAGTTGGCACGGTTTCCTTGATGGATCACGAGTACTGCTTCGGCGTGGAAAGTGACTCACTGATGGGGGATCGTGCTTGGCACGTTGTTGGGTATCTGAGGGTACGGCCGTAAGGTCATGCCTTCTGTGATGCCGGCCCCAGTGAACTTCATCTTCGGATGGGGGTGATGGGTGGCTGGTCGTTGCTTGAGAACTACACAGTGGACGCGAGCATCTGTAGGCCAAGTTTTTAAGGGCGCACGGTGGATGCCTTGGCACCAGGAACCGATGAAGGACGTGAGAGGCCGCGATAGGCCCCGGGGAGCTGCCAACTGAGCTTTGATCCGGGGGTGTCCGAATGGGGAAACCCGGCAGTCGTCATGGGCTGTCACCCACTGCTGAACACATAGGCAGTGTGGAGGGAACGCGGGGAAGTGAAACATCTCAGTACCCGCAGGAAGAGAAAACAACCGTGATTCCGGGAGTAGTGGCGAGCGAAACCGGATGAGGCCAAACCGTATGCGTGTGATACCCGGCAGGGGTTGCGCATGCGGGGTTGTGGGAATTCTTTTGATCGGTCTGCCGGCCGGTCGGCGAGTCAGAAACCGTTGATGTAGTCGAAGGACATGCGAAAGGTCCGGCGTAGAGGGTAAGACCCCCGTAGACGAAACATCAGCGGCTTGCTTAAGAATCTCCCAAGTAGCACGGGGCCCGAGAAATCCCGTGTGAATCTGGCGGGACCACCCGCTAAGCCTAAATATTCCCTGGTGACCGATAGCGGATAGTACCGTGAGGGAATGGTGAAAAGTACCGCGGGAGCGGAGTGAAATAGTACCTGAAACCGTGTGCCTACAAGCCGTGGGAGCGTCGCCGTTATTCTTCGGAATGACGGTCGTGACTGCGTGCCTTTTGAAGAATGAGCCTGCGAGTTAGCGGTGTGTAGCGAGGTTAACCCGTGTGGGGAAGCCGTAGCGAAAGCGAGTCCGAATAGGGCGATTGAGTTGCACGCTCTAGACCCGAAGCGGAGTGATCTAGCCATGGGCAGGTTGAAGCGGAGGTAAGACTTCGTGGAGGACCGAACCCACCAGGGTTGAAAACCTGGGGGATGACCTGTGGTTAGGGGTGAAAGGCCAATCAAACTCCGTGATAGCTGGTTCTCCCCGAAATGCATTTAGGTGCAGCGTCACGTGTTTCTTGCCGGAGGTAGAGCACTGGATAGGCGATGGGCCCTACCGGGTTACTGACCTTAGCCAAACTCCGAATGCCGGTAAGTGAGAGCGTGGCAGTGAGACTGTGGGGGATAAGCTCCATGGTCGAGAGGGAAACAGCCCAGAGCATCGACTAAGGCCCCTAAGCGTACGCTAAGTGGGAAAGGATGTGGAGTCGCAGAGACAACCAGGAGGTTGGCTTAGAAGCAGCCACCCTTGAAAGAGTGCGTAATAGCTCACTGGTCAAGTGATTCCGCGCCGACAATGTAGCGGGGCTCAAGCGTACCGCCGAAGTCGTGTCATTGCAGCTATAGGGCCAACGCCCGCTGTGATGGGTAGGGGAGCGTCGTGTGCCGGGTGAAGCAGCAGCGGAAGCTAGTTGTGGACGGTTCACGAGTGAGAATGCAGGCATGAGTAGCGATACACACGTGAGAAACGTGTGCGCCGATTGACTAAGGGTTCCTGGGTCAAGCTGATCTGCCCAGGGTAAGTCGGGACCTAAGGCGAGGCCGACAGGCGTAGTCGATGGACAACCGGTTGATATTCCGGTACCCGCTTTGAAACGCCCAATATCGAATCAGGCGATGCTAAGCCCGTGAAGCCGTTCCGGACCCTTCGGGGAATGGAAAGTGGTGGAGCCGGCGGACCAGACTTGTAGTAGGTAAGCGATGGGGTGACGCAGGAAGGTAGTCCAGCCCGGGCGGTGGTAGTCCCGGGGTAAGGGTGTAGGCCGAGGGGTAGGCAAATCCGTCCCTCATATAAGGCTGAGACCTGATGCCGAGCCGATTGTGGTGAAGTGGATGATCCTATGCTGTCGAGAAAAGCCTCTAGCGAGTTTCATGGCGGCCCGTACCCTAAACCGACTCAGGTGGTCAGGTAGAGAATACCGAGGCGTTCGGGTGAACTATGGTTAAGGAACTCGGCAAAATGCCCCCGTAACTTCGGGAGAAGGGGGGCCATCACTGGTGATCGGATTTACTCCGTGAGCTGGGGGTGGCCGCAGAGACCAGCGAGAAGCGACTGTTTACTAAAAACACAGGTCCGTGCGAAGCCGTAAGGCGATGTATACGGACTGACGCCTGCCCGGTGCTGGAACGTTAAGGGGACCGGTTAGTCACATTTCGGTGTGGCGAAGCTGAGAACTTAAGCGCCAGTAAACGGCGGTGGTAACTATAACCATCCTAAGGTAGCGAAATTCCTTGTCGGGTAAGTTCCGACCTGCACGAATGGCGTAACGACTTCTCGACTGTCTCAACCATAGGCCCGGTGAAATTGCACTACGAGTAAAGATGCTCGTTTCGCGCAGCAGGACGGAAAGACCCCGGGACCTTTACTATAGTTTGATATTGGTGTTCGGTTCGGCTTGTGTAGGATAGGTGGGAGACTTTGAAACCCCAACGCCAGTTGGGGTGGAGTCGTCGTTGAAATACCACTCTGGTCGTGCTGGATGTCTAACCTCGGTCCGTGATCCGGATCAGGGACAGTGTCTGATGGGTAGTTTAACTGGGGCGGTTGCCTCCCAAAAAGTAACGGAGGCGCCCAAAGGTTCCCTCAGCCTGGTTGGCAATCAGGTGTTGAGTGTAAGTGCACAAGGGAGCTTGACTGTGAGACCGACGGGTCGAGCAGGGACGAAAGTCGGGACTAGTGATCCGGCGGTGGCTTGTGGAAGCGCCGTCGCTCAACGGATAAAAGGTACCCCGGGGATAACAGGCTGATCTTCCCCAAGAGTCCATATCGACGGGATGGTTTGGCACCTCGATGTCGGCTCGTCGCATCCTGGGGCTGGAGTCGGTCCCAAGGGTTGGGCTGTTCGCCCATTAAAGCGGTACGCGAGCTGGGTTTAGAACGTCGTGAGACAGTTCGGTCCCTATCCGCTGTGCGCGTAGGAATATTGAGAAGGGCTGTCCCTAGTACGAGAGGACCGGGACGGACGAACCTCTGGTGTGCCAGTTGTCCTGCCAAGGGCATGGCTGGTTGGCTACGTTCGGGAGGGATAACCGCTGAAAGCATCTAAGCGGGAAGCCTGCTTCAAGATGAGTATTCCCACCTCCTTGAGAGGGTAAGGCTCCCAGTAGACGACTGGGTTGATAGGCCAGATGTGGAAGCCCGGTAACGGGTGGAGCTGACTGGTACTAATAGGCCGAGGGCTTGTCCTCAGTTGCTCGCGTCCACTGTGTTAGTTCTGAAGTAACGAACTGTGTCATATCCGGTTGGTTAACTTCATAGTGTTTCGGTGGTCATAGCGTTAGGGAAACGCCCGGTTTACATTCCGAACCCGGAAGCTAAGCCTTTCAGCGCCGATGGTACTGCAGGGGGGACCCTGTGGGAGAGTAGGACGCCGCCGAACAATTATTGTGGGGAAGCCCCGCACCAGCCCTTATGGGTTCGGTGCGGGGCTTTTCTGCGTTTACCGGCAAGATATTTCGGATGAGTTCGGGGCGGCCGGCTGGTTAGGATCCCGAGGTATGAACCAGCACGTGATCAGGCCGGTACGGGCCGACGATTGGGCGAAAGTGAAGGAGCTGCGGATCGCAGCCCTGCGGGATCCGGCGGCGTCGGTGGCCTTCCTGGAGACGCTCGAGCAAGGTGAGGGCAGGACCGACGAGTTCTGGCAGGAGCGGGCCGCCGGGGCCTCGACGGGGCGTCGCGTCCGGCAGTTCGTGGCCGAAGCGCCCGACGGGAAATGGGACGGGTCGGTGAGCGTGCTCGTCGAGGACTGCGGGACGACCGATATTTTCGACGGGGCCATCGAGCAGACGCAGGGGCACCTCGTGGGTGTGTTCGTGCGGCCCGGGCAGCGGGGGACCGGGCTGACCGAAGCCCTCTTCACGGCCGCACTCGAGTGGGCCTGGTCCCTGGAGGAGCCGGCGCTGGAACGCGTACGGCTCTTCGTGCACGAGGACAACGCGAGGGCCGGGGCGTTCTACCGGCGCTTCGGGTTCGAGGCGAGCGGGAAGGTCGTGCCGATGCCGACCGATCCGTCCGCGAAGGAGTTGGAGTACGTGTTCCCGCGCCCCGGCCTAGGTGTGTTGTCCGGGGAGGTTGGTGACGCGGCTGGCGGGTGTTTGGCCTTGGATGCCGGTGTGGGGTCGGTGGTAGTTGTACCAGTCGATCCAGTCGGTGAACGCGGTCTGGCGTTCGGTGTCTGAGGTGTAGGGCTGCTGGTAGGCCCATTCCTCGAGCAGGGTGCGGTGGAAGCGTTCGACTTTGCCGTTGGTCTGCGGCCGCCAGGGCCTGGTCCAGCGGGGGCTGATGCCCAGATCGCGGCAGGTTTGGCGCCAGGTGTTCCTGCTGTAGGCCCAGGCGTTGTCGGTCAGGACCCGTTCGACGGTGATGCCTCGTTCCGCGAACCAGGCGGTCGCCCGTCGCAGGAAGGCGGCGCATGTGGGGGCCGTCTCGTCGGGGAGGTCTTCGGTGTAGGCGAGGCGGCTGTGGTCGTCGAGGGCGGTGTGGAGGTAGGCCCAGCCGGTGCCGGTCTTGTTGCGGCGGCCTTCGGCTCTGCCGAGGGTTCTGTGGCCGCCGCCGTCGGGGATCCGGCCGAGCTTCTTGACGTCGATGTGGATCAGCTCGCCGGGCCGGGCTCGTTCGTAGCGGCGGATGGGTTCGCCGGTGGCCCGGTCCAGAGCCGTGAGTGGTGGCAGGCCGTGGCGGGTGAGGATGCGGTGGGCGGTCGAGGGCGCGATCCCGCAGCGGGCGGCCAGCCGCAGGGGGCCGATCCGGTGTTCGCGCCGCAGTCGCAGGACCTGTTCCTCCACCTCGGCGGCGGTCCGGGCGGGCTGGTGGTGGGGCCGGCTGGAGCGGTCGCTCATTGCGGCGACGCCGAACTGCCGGTAGCGGGTGGCCCAGCGGGCCGCGGTGGTGTGGCTGACCTGGAAACGCTCCGCCGCCCGCCGCACAGGCCAGCCGTCGTCCACGACACAGCGGGCCAGACGAAGTCGTCCGGTCTCGGTCAGCGGGGCATTACGGTGAACCACGAGGGCCTCCTCGGATCGGTGCAGATGTCGCAATCCACACCGAACCCGGAGGCCCTCACCCATTCCAAGAACCCAGCACGCGTGTCACCAACGTGTCGGGACAGCACACCTAGGTCGTCTCTTTCGGATCACGCCGCGGGCTCGGCCGACAAGATCCGAAAGAGACGGCCCTAGCCGGCGGCCACGGGCAGGTCCGCCTCCGGCCAGCGGGAGCGGGCCTGTTCGCGGCTGCGGCACAGGGCGAGCAGGGGGAGCGTGCGGTCCTGGAGGAGCTGCGGGAGCTGGGGGACGGGGGCTACCGCGGCGACGTCGTCGAAGACGAGGGCCAGTGGTGGGTCGAGCCGACCGTCGGATGACCGTTCGGCCATGCGGCGGCCGTGCTCGACCACGCTGGAGGCGAGTGCGGTCAGCAGCGGCATCGCACCCGGGTGGGTACGGGGGTCTTCCAGGGGTTCGCCCACCACGTAGAGGGTGCCCCCTTCGGAGACGAACGATGCGAGGGCGAGGGAGTCGGTTCGGTTCGGGGTGCAGGACTCCCGGATGTGGATCGAGGAGAGGGCGTTCAGGGCGCGGGCCGTGAGGTGCTGGGCGAGTTCGCGGCGCTCGGGGTGGGCGGTGAGGGCGCTTTCGAGTTCGCCGGCCGCACCGGGGGCGGCTGTTGCCGCCTGGGGGTGGGTGCGGAGGATGCGGACCGGTTCCTGGGCGTTCGTGCCCTGGGCCCAGCGGTGGAGCTGCTTGAAGGGGAGGTTGCCCAGGGCCGCGGCCTGGAGCCAGCTTCGAAGGAGCGTTTCCGCGGTGTCGGCGAGGGCGGCGTCCATCCGGGCCTGGGGGCGGACCGGGGCGAGCAGGGCGATGGCGCGGGCGGCGGCGGTGGCGCGGTCCGCGCAGCCTTCCGTGGGGCTCCAGTGGATGCGGGCCGGGGTGTCGCAGAGGTGGGAGGGGTCGTAGAGGAGGACGGGGCCCAGTTTGGCGCGGGCGTCCTTCGTTTCCGACCAGAGGGTGGGGGAGGACGTGATGACGAGTACCGGGCCGGGGGCTGCCGCGATGGCTTCTGTGGCCGCGGTGTGGCGGGCCTGGGGTGGGGCGTATGCGATGCGGTGTGGCGGGGTCGGTGTGGGTGCCGGTTCCCGTGCCGGGCTTGGGCTTGGGGCGTAGCCGAAGCCGTAGCGGTACGCCTCGTCCGTGGAGGGTGCGGCGCCGTTGCCGGGGGATCCGCCCCCGGGCCCCCGCGCCTCAAACGCCCGCGGGGCTGGATTTGGCTGCGCCGCAGGGGTGGGTACGTGGGGTGCGGGGATCGTGGGTGCGTGCGGCGCCGTTGCCGGGGGCCAGCCCCCGGACCCCCGCGCCTCAAACGCCGGCGGGGCTGAGTTTGGCTGCGTCGGCGGACCTGAGGGTGGTTGCGCCAGGGGGCCCGAGGGTGGCTGCGCCGGCGGGGCTGAGTTCGGCTGTGTCGGTGGCTTGGTTCTGCGGTGGGATCTGGTGCGGGTGATGATGCCCAGGACGAAGATCGTCAGGACCAGGAGGATCAGGAGCTGGCTGATGAACAGACCCCAGAAGAGGCCCCAGTTCGAGAGGGCCTCGGGGGGTGTGTCGGGCCAGGCCGCCGGGATGTCGTGGGGATGAGCTATCAGCGAGCGGACCGCGGTCGGGGTGCGGGTGAAGGTGACCGTGTCCGGCCAGGAGCCCTTCGTGAAGAGGGCGGCGAGGCCGGTGGCCGTCCAGATCAGGACGGCCAGGCCGAGGAGGAAGGCCAGGAGGCCGACCAGCAGGCCGTCCGGGATGCCGCCCTGGGGGCGGCGGTCCGTGGGGTCGGGCATGTCAGGCCACCGTTGTTGCCGAGCCACCGCCGTTGCGGTGGCGTTCCATCAGGAGGGCACGTTCCTCTGTCTCCAGCTCGGCGGCGAGGAGGTCGTCGGGGAGGCGGTGCTGGGCGGAGGACTCGGTCATGGCGCGGTCGGTGAAGACCAGGGGGCGTTCGGCTTCGGTGATCAGGTGTTTGACGACCTGGACATTGCCGTTGACGTCCCAGACGGCGATGCCCGGGGTGAGGGTCGGGATGATTTCGACCGCCCAGCGGGGCAGGCCCAGGACCCGGCCCGTGGCCCGGGCCTCGTCCGCCTTCTGGGCGTAGATCGTGCGGGTCGAGGCCATTTTGAGGATCGCGGCCGCTTCGCGGGCGGCCGCGCCGTCGACCACGTCCGAGAGGTGGTGGACCACCGCCACGAAGGACAGGCCGAGGCGGCGGCCGAACTTGAGGAGGCGCTGGAACAGCTGGGCCACGAAGGGGCTGTTGATGATGTGCCAGGCCTCTTCGACCAGGAAGATGCGCTTCTTGCGGTCCGGGCGGATCCAGGTGTGTTCCAGCCAGACGCCGACGATCGCCATCAGGATCGGCATCGCGATGGAGTTGCGGTCGATGTGGGAGAGGTCGAAGACGATCAGCGGGGCGTCGAGGTCGATGCCGACGGTGGTCGGGCCGTCGAACATGCCGCGCAGGTCACCGTCGACGAGGCGGTCGATGACGAGCGCGACGTCGAGGCCCCAGGCCCGGACGTCGTCTATGGCCACGTTCATGGAGAGGGCCGATTCGGCTTCCGGGTGGCGCAGTTGTTCCACGATGTCCATCAGGACCGGCTGGCGGTGCGTGATGGTTTCCACGACGTAGGCGTGCGCGACCTTCAGGGCGAAGCCCGAGCGTTCGTCCAGGCCGTGGCCCATGGCCACTTCGATGATGGTCCGGAGCAGCGCGAGCTGACCCGTCGCGGTGATCGCCGGGTCCAGGGGGTTGAGGCGGATCCCGTCGTCGTTGGCGGCGATGGGGTCCAGGCGGATGGGGGTTATTCCCAGCTGCTGGGCGATGAGGTTCCACTCGCCGACGCCGTCCTCGCCCTGGGCGTCCAGTACGACGACCTGGCGGTCCCGGAAGCGGAGTTGGCGCAGGACGTAGGTCTTCTCGAGCGCTGATTTGCCGTTGCCCGACTCGCCCAGGACCAGCCAGTGGGGGGCCGGGAGCTGCTGGCCGTACAGCTGGAAGGGGTCGTAGATGTAGCCCTTGCCGCTGTAGACCTCACGGCCGATGATGACGCCGGAGTCGCCCAGTCCGGGGGCGGCGGTGGGGAGGTAGACGGCCTGGGCCTGGCCCGTGGACGTGCGGACGGGCAGGCGGGTGGTTTCCACCTTGCCGAACAGGAAGCTGGTGAAGGTGTCCGTCAGGGCGGACATGGGATCTCGCATGGGCGGCCATTCCCTCCAGCTAGCGTCGGATGCCGGTGGCGAACGGCAGGGTGTTGACGAAGGCGCGGTGGTGCTCGCGGTCACACCATTCGAGCTTCAGGTACGACTTGCCCGCCGAGGCGCGGATGGTGCGCTTGTCGCGGGCGAGGGCTTCGGGTGAACGCGAGGACACCGTGATGTACCCGACCAGGTTGACTCCTGCCGCACCGCTCGCGAGATCTTCACCCCGCTGGTCGAGCCGGCCGTGCGCGGCGATGTCCCGGGGGTCGACGGTGCGGTTCATCTTGGCGGCGCGGCTGGCGTCGGCCTCGTCGTTGGTCTTCTCGGTGAGCATGCGCTCGATGGCGATCTCGGTCGGTTCGAGGTCCATGGTGACGGCGACCGTGCGGATCACGTCGGGGGTGTGGACGAGGAGCGGGGCGAGGAAGTTCACGCCGACCGGGGTCATCGGCCATTCCTTGACCCAGGCCGTGGCGTGGCACCAGGGGGCGCGGGTGGAGGATTCGCGGGTCTTGGCCTGGAGGTAGGTGGGCTCGACGGCGTCGAGTTCGGCCGGCCAGGCGTTGCGCTTGGTCATCGCCTGGATGTGGTCGATGGGGTGGTCCGGGTCGTACATGGAGTGCACGAGCGAGGAGAGGCGGCCCTGGCCGAGCGGCTGGCGGACGCGGATGTCGGCCTCGGCGAGGCGGGCGCAGATGTCGGTGAGCTCGCGGGCCATGACGATGGCCAGACCGGCGTCGCGGTCGAGCTTGCGGCCCCTGTGGGGGGTGGCCGCGCGGGCGATGGTGTGGGCCTCGGCGGCGAGTTCGCGGGTGAAGTGGATGCAGGCGACGAGGTACGCGCGGTGCTGCTCGGAGGAGGTGGACACCATCGACTGGAGCTGGTCGTACGAATCGCGGAGCCAGACGGGGGCGTGGGTGTTGCCGCGGGCGGCCACGTCCTTGTCGTGGGCCTCCGGGTCGGCCGGCAGGGTGCGTACGAGCATCTGGAGGCGGGTGACGAAGCCGTCGCCGTTGGCCACGTGCTTGAGGAGGGTGCCGAAGCGGTCCACGAGGGCCTCTTGGTCCTCGCTGTCGCGCAGGCCGACGCCGGGTCCCTCGATCTCGATGGCGGCGGTGACGGTTCTGCGGTCCGCGTGGAGGAGGACGGCGATCTCGTCGGGGCCGAAGGGTGCGGCGAGCCAGTTGATGCGGCCGATGCCCGGGGGCGGGCCGACCTCGACCTCGCGGCCGTCGGCGGCGCGGATGCCGGCTTCCATGGTGCCGGAGCGGAACGTCGTGCCGCGGCGCAGGGTGCGCTTGTAGCTGCGGTTGATCTCGAACCAGCGGTAGAAGGTACGGCCGCGGTAGGGGACGTAGACGGCGGCGAGGGCGAGCATCGGGAAGCCGGCGAGGGTGACGATGCGCAGGGTGAGGTCGGGGACGAGCAGTCCGCTCATCATGCCGAGGAAGGCCCCGGCGATGATCAGGGCGATCTCGCCGGTCTCGCGGTTCTTGCCGACGATCGCGTTCGGCCGGGCCCGGCCGATGAGATACGTGCGGCGGGGCGCGACCGGGTGGATCTGGTGGGACTGGGTCGTCACCGCCCGTCACCTCCTGTTTTCCTCGTGCTGGAGCCCGTACGGGGCGGGGGTGCGGCGGCGGGGCCGGCCCCGCCGCTTCCGCCGCCGGAGCCGCGGCTGCTGTGTGCGGCCATGCCTCCGGAGATCTGGTTGGCGTCGCCGCCCGCTCGGTGGGCGCCGCCGCCTCCGCTGCCGCCTCCGCCGCGGCTGCTGTGGGTCTTGATGCCCTGGGAGACGAGGGAGGCCGGGGAGCTGATGACGGCGGCTGCCTGGGCGCCGTCGGTGGCCTTGCTGCGGTTGGTGCGGGCGGAGGCGATCTCGTCGCCGAAGCCGGGGACGAAGCGGTAGATCATCGCGGAGGCGAAGATCGCCAGGAGGATGATGGCGAGGCCGGAGACGACGGCGGAGAAGGCGTTGGGGCCCTTCTCGCCGGCCAGGGCTCCGGCGAGGCCGAGGACGATGACGATGACCGGCTTCACGAGGATGACGGCAATCATGATGCCCGCCCAGCGGCGGACGTGGCCCCAGAGGTTGCGGTCGACGAGGCCGGCGTAGACGACGGTGCCGAGCAGGGCGCCGACGTAGAGGAGCGCGGCGCGGATCACGAGCTCGAGGCAGAGGACGCCGGCGGCGAGGACGGTGACGAGGGCGACGACGATCAGCATGATCGGGCCGCCGCCGATGTCGTCGCCCTTTTTGAGGGCCTCGGCGAAGGAGCCGAAGAAGACGTCGGTCTGGCCGCCGGTGGCGGAGGCGATGACCTCGGTGACGCCGTCGGTGGCGGAGACGACGGTGTAGAGGATGAGGGGGGTGAAGGCGGAGGCGAGGACGGTGAGCCAGAGGAAGCCGATGGCTTCGGACATGGCGGTGGTGAAGGGGACGCCGCGGATGGCTCGTTTGGCGACGGCGAAGAGCCAGAGGACGAGCGTGAGGATGGTGGAGGCGGCGAAGACGATGGCGTACTGCTTGAGGAAGGCGCCGTTGGTGAAGTCGACGTTGGCGGTGCCGTTGACCGCTTTGCTGAGTTCGCCGACGATCCAGGCGGCGGCGTCGGCGCAGCCCTTCGCCAGGGAGGAGAGGGGGTTGAGGGCGTCTGCGGGGTCTGCGGGGGTGAGGCCCGTGCGGGGGGCTCCGCCGGTGGAGCCGGTGCCGCGTTCGCAGTAGTCCTTGGCCGGGCCGCGGATCAGGTCGCAGGGGTTGTTGCTCGCCTGAGGCGTGGGCGATGGTGTGGGCGTCGGTGCGGCTACGGCACGTGTGGCCAGGAGGACGGCAGAGGTCTGCACGGCCGTTGCGATGGCCATGAAGGACAAGCCGCGACGGTTAGCGCGCATAGGTGAGCCCCCCGAACTGAGACACGGCTGCGGCCATCTCTTCGGCCGAGGCGGCCGCTTGATCACGGCCCACGGGGGCCGGGCCGTCCTTCTGCGTGAAGTTGGAGACTTGCCAGTCCCCATTGCTCCAGCGGAGATCGAAAGTGTTCGTGTACCAGCTCTCGGCGACGGGGTTCTTGGACCCTTCGCCGGCGAGGCCGAACAGCGTCGAATACCAGACGGACACGCTCGCGGTGTCGCCGCTGAATCGCTCCGTCTTCGTGCCCACCGGGTTGGTCCGGGAGATGAAAGTCAGACCCTTGGGGGCCTTGCCAGTGGCATCGAGACCGATGCGGGCAAGGAACTCCTGATTCGAATAGACCCGGTCCACGTCACCCTGGCGCGCGGCGGCGACATCCGGCAGGTATACGGCCTGCACGATGGCACGCCTCCGGATCGGATCGAACATGCCGTCGGAACCCAGTGCCACCGCGTAGTTCGCCGCCGCCGACTGGGCGCCCTGTTCGGTCTGGGCGAAGCCCTTGGGGATGCCTGCCGATTTGCCGTCCACCGGGGGGACCCCCGTGGCTGCCGTGGGGTTGGTGGCCGGGGGTTTGTCGGCGGTGGGCGGCGGGGTCTGGGGGGTGTGGGACTGGTTTGCGAAGGCGATGGCTGCGATGAGGAGGACCACTACGCCGACGACCGTGATGAGGCCTCTGGAGGCTCGGGGGGTGCGGCGGGAGGGGCCGTAGGGGTCCGAGGACTCCGGGAAGCGGGTACGGGTCTGGCCGGTGCCGCCGACCTCGCCGTGGCCCGCGCCGCCGCCACCGTATTGGTCGTCGGTGCTCATTCGGTGTTCGCCCCCTCCGCGTCGTACGACGGTAGCGCTGGTATCCGCGCAGGCGCGGCGTGGTGAGTCCTCATCAGGGCTCTGGCTAGACGGCCATTCCGTAGACGATCGTGAAGAGGGTGCCGAGGGAGCCGATGATGAAGACCCCCGTCAGGCCGGCCACGATGAGGCCCTTGCCCTGTTCCGCGCTGAAGGTGTCGCGCAGGGCGGTCGCGCCGATGCGCTGTTTGGCCGCGCCCCAGATGGCGATGCCGAGGCAGAGGAGGATGGCGACGGCCATGACCACCTCGACCATGACCTTCGCTTCGTTGCCGAGACTGCCGAACGGCCCCCAGTTCGGGGCGATTCCGCCGATGATGGTGGTGATGTCGCCTTTTTCGGCTGCCAGGATCATGTAACTCACCGCCCCTGTATGGGTAGTTCCGGCGACCCGTGCCCGGACGGCAGGGGTCACGCACTATCTTCCCTGATGAAACCGCCGTCGGATGTCGACTTGACTGCTCTCTTTACCCGATCTGTCGCCCCGGGGACCGTCCGCGGGCCCTGACCTGGGGTCGGGCGGCGTGTGGGGGAAAGAACGTATGGTCACTCTGTGTATCACGAGGGGTGACTCCGGGCAATGATTCCGGTCCCGCCGTACGGGGCGGCTGCTCAGGGGGCGCCGTTCGGCTCAATGGGCGGGTGTTTCGTTCGACCATCCCGATGACGTTTGTCCGACATAAGGCGTGGAACGATCAGGAGCTCAGTGCCGCGCTCTCCGATGGGCGTCTCGTGCCCGCTCGGCCGGCAGTCCGTCGTCAAGCAGGCCCTCACGGCCACCGCACTACGTGAGCCAGTGCGCGGGGCGGGCCAGGGAGTCCGGGATGCGTGTCCCGGGGTTGCCGCGGGCCGCGCTCAGCTGGGACTGGGTGAGGAAGAGGGCGTCCCGCAGGTCGGCGTCCCGCAGGTCGGTGTCGCGGAGGTCCGCGCCGATCAGGTCGGCGGTGCGCAGGTCGGCGCCGCTGAGGTCGGCGGCGATCAGGTAGGCGCCGCGCAGGTTGGCTCCGCGCAGGTCCGCGCCGGAGAGGCGGGCGCCCATCAGGTCGGCACCGCGGTGGTTCTTCCGGCGGCCCGCCGCCTTGGCCCGTACGAGTTCGCTGGCCTTGAGGAGGAGGGAGTTGACCTGCTGGCGCAGGGGGGTGATGTCGAGGTCCGCGAGGGCCTCCGGGGTCGCTTCGGTCCACCGGGTGGTGTCGGCCAGGGCGGTGCGCAGGTCGGCGTGGACCGGGCCGGCGGCGGGGAGGGTCAGGGCCTCGGAGATGTAGAAGAGCAGCTCGTGCAGGTGCCGCATCACCGGGAAGACCTCGAACATCGCGCCGGCCGTGCCCGGGTGGGTGCGCCAGTCGCGGCCGCCGAAGGTGACCTGGGAGACCTGCTGGCCCGCGCCGAAGCAGTCGAATACGGTGCAGCCCGGGAAGCCCTCGTCGCGCAGCCGGGTGTGGATGCCGCAGCGGAAGTCCTGCCGGAGGTTCTTGCAGGGGGTGCCGGCGGGCTTGTTCACGGCGAAGTCGGTGGACTTGGCGAAGGGCAGGGCGACGCAGCAGAGCGCGAAGCAGTTGGTGCAGTCCGCCCGAAGGAGGGGGAGGGGGAGCGGGGCGGAGGGAGGGGGAGGCTTGGGCACGTCCCCATTGTCCTCCGTGTCTCTTCGTGGGGGAGCAGGGGAGCGGGGGAGTAGCGGCGTATTGGGATGCGGGACGGTCTTGATCGCGGACGGTGGGTGCGGAGAGCATCGGCGCATGACAGAAGTGATCGCAGTCGCCGTCATCACCTTCCTCGCGGTGATCAGCCCCGGGGCGGATTTTGCCATGGTCGTCCGCAACAGCTATCTCTACGGGCGCCCCACCGGCCTGTTCGCGGCCGCCGGCGTCGCGGCCGGGGTGCTGGTCCACGTCTCCTACACGATGCTCGGGGTCGGTCTGCTGATCGCCTCCTCCACCGGGCTCTTCACGGTGATCAAGCTCGCGGGCGCCGCGTACCTGGTGTGGATCGGGATACGGACCTTCCGCGCGCGGGCCGAGGTGACCGTGGACCTGGAGGAGGGGAGCGGGCTGACGCCGTTCGGGGCGCTGCGGACCGGGTTCCTGACCAATGTGCTGAACCCCAAGACCACGCTGTTCGTGGTGTCCACCTTCACCCAGGTGGTCGGGCCGGGGACCGCGGTGTGGCAGCAGGCCGGGTACGGGCTGTTCATGTCGGCGGCGCACCTGGGCTGGTTCTCGGCGGTGGCGCTGTTCTTCTCCAACTCCCGGCTGCGCGACCGGATGCTGAGGGCGCAGAAGGCGCTGAACCGGGCCATCGGCTCGGTGCTGGTGGGGCTCGGGGTGGGGCTGGGCTTCGCCCGCTGAGTGCGGCGGGGCGGGGTGCGGGCGGGTGCGGCCCGGGGGGCCGGGGGCGGCCCGAGGTGGCCGGGGGCGGCGCCGGTTCGGCCCGTGGCGGCCGGGGGCGGCGCAGGTGCGGCGCACGTGCGGCCCCGGGTGTGGCCGGGTGCGGCCCAGGTGTGGGTGAAGTACCGCAGGAAGGTCTGGCGGAGCCGTATTACCTGTCGGTAGCGTGGCCGGCATGGGTGCCGAGGGAGCTGTCGAGGGCGATGTCGCCGGGTTCTACGAACGGATCGACGCGGGACGGTTCCTGGCGACCGGTTACACGCGCGGCCCGTGGGACCCCGGCTCCCAGCACGCAGGTCCCCCCGCCGCGCTGCTCGGGCGGGCGATCGAGGAACGGCCGGGCGGGCGGGAGGACATGCGGATCGCCCGGATCACGTACGAGATCCTGCGCCCGGTGCCGATCGGCCCGCTGGAGCTGACCACCAGCGTGCTCCGGGCCGGCCGGGGCACCGAGGTGGTCGAGGCCGCGCTCGCCCCCGCCGGGGCCGCGCCCGTGATGCTGGCGCGGGCCCTGCGGATCCGGATGGCGCGGGAGTCCGTACCGGCCGTGGCGCCCGGGCCGGAGCTGCCGCCGCCCGGGGAGGTGGGGGTGACCCCGTTCTTCCCGGTGCCGTGGGAGAAGGGCTACCACTCGGCGATGGAGACCCGGTTCACGCGGGGCGCGTTCGTCGAACTCGGGCCCGGCACCTGCTGGATGCGGATGCGGGTGCCGCTGGTGGCCGGGGAGGAGCCCAGGCCGCTGGACCGCGTACTGGTCGCGGCGGACTCGGGCAACGGGATCAGCTCCGTCATGGACTTCGGGAAGTACCTCTTCGTCAACGGCGACCTGACCGTGCACCTGCACCGCCATCCGGTCGGGGAATGGGTGTGCGTGGAGGCGCGTACGAGCGTGGACGCGGCCGGCATCGGCCTGGCGGACGCCCGGCTGCACGACGAGAAGGGCCCGATCGGGCGGAGCGCGCAGAGCCTGTTCGTGGCGCCGCGGGGATAGCCGCGCGGGTGGCCTCGGGGATGGCTGCGGGGGTGGCTGCGGGGATGGCCGCAAGGCCACCCGTGGGGCCGGCCGCGAGAGTGGCTACGAGAGGGGCCGCGGGGCCGGCCGGGGAGCCGGGACGGGTGCTCGCGGAAGTCTTCGTATCGTCTGATGAGTTCGGCCATTTGCCGGGTCCGTGCTCCAACTCCTTGCGCTGCAACGGTTTCTGTGGCGGCCCCCGGACGGGATGATTCGACACGAGGTGGCAGGAGCCCCGGGAAAAGCCGTTCGATGGGGGAAGGTTGGCGGGTGCGCAGACTCTGGGTGGTCGGTGGAATCAGCTTCGGGGCGTGCCTGTGCTTTCTCGCCCTGCTCGTGATCGGTACGTACTCGGCGGCCGCGGGCATCGCGAGCGGCGCCGGCGGGCGTGCCCTGGGGCTCGCGAAGGGGGCCGTGCCGGGGAAGTACCAGCCCCTCGTGCAGAAGTGGGGCAACCTCTGCCCGACGCTCAGCCCCGCGGTCCTGGCGGCCCAGCTGTACTCGGAGAGCGGGTGGAACCCGGGTGCGGTGAGTCCGGCGGACGCGCGGGGCATCGCGCAGTTCATCCCGGGGACCTGGGCGACGCACGGCATCGACGGGGACGGTGACGGGGACCGCGACATCTGGGATCCGAACGACGCGATCCCGTCGGCGGCCTCGTACGACTGCGAGCTGGCGCGCTACGTGAGCAAGGTGCCCGGGGACGCCGTCAGCAACATGCTGGCCGCGTACAACGCCGGTCCCGGCGCGGTGACGCAGTACCAGGGCGTCCCGCCGTTCCGGGAGACCCAGGGGTACGTGAAGACCATCACCACCCTCGCCAAGAGCTTCGAGGCCCCCGTCGGGCGGGTGGCGCCCTCGCAGCAGGCGGCCGGGGCGATCTACTTCGCGCAGAAGCAGCTGGGGACCCCGTACCTGTGGGGCGGGAACGGGACGGCCGACCAGGACGGCCGGTTCGACTGCTCGGGACTGACGAAGGCCGCGTACGAGTCGGTGGGGATCGAGCTGCCCCGCGTCGCGAACGACCAGTACAACGCCGGTCCGCACCCCTCGCGCGCGGAACTGCTGCCGGGGGACCTGGTGTTCTTCTCCGACGATCTGACGAACTCCCGGGAGATCCGGCACGTCGGGCTCTACGTGGGCGGCGGGTACATGATCAACGCCCCGTACACCGGCGCCGTGATCCGCTTCGACAAGATCGACACGCCCGACTACTTCGGTGCGACCCGGGTGACGAAGGACGGTGCGGAGGCACTGCCGAGGCGCGAAAGCACCGGCAACTCAGCGTGAACCCAAGGCCCTGAGCTGCGACGATGAGTCACTCTTCGATAACGTTGGGGTGATCATTCGGTGGAGAGTGGAACGTAGCAGCCAGAACGGGCGTTCCATGGGGCACGGGGACGCAATCATCGGGAACACCGGACTGATCACCGGGGGGCGAAGGGCCGCACGCAGGGGTGCGGCCGCAGGCGTACCAAGGCAAGGGCAAGGGGCCGCATCACCATGGCTGGACTCACAACCGGTGGGCCGAACGTGGATGTAAGCCTGCTGTACGAGATCAACGGACTGGCCGGGCGGGCCCCGAGCTGGCTGGACCGGGCCGTGTCCGTCATCGGCGAGTACGGGATCCTGCTCGCCCTCGTGCTCCTGATGCTGTGGTGCTGGCGCGGGGCGCGCCGGCAGGACGAGGCCGCCGCCGTCGAATCCCTGGCCGCGCTCGTGTGGGCGCCACTCGCCGCCGGGGCCGCGCTGCTCCTGAACGTCCCGCTGCGGGAGTTCGTGGGCCGGCCGCGGCCGGCCGCGCAGCACGGCGGGGTGGAGGTGCTGGATCCCGGCGCCGGGATCGGCCACAGCGCCTTCTCGTTCGTCAGCGACCACGCCACGCTCGCGATGGCGCTCGGGGTGGGGCTGTTCATCGCCCACCGCAGGCTCGGCTACTTCGGGATCGGGCTGGCCCTGGTGGAGGGCTTCACCCGGGTCTACATGGGCCTCCACTACCCGACCGACGTCATCGGGGGGCTCGCGCTGGGCACCGCGGTGGTGCTGCTGCTCGCTCCGCTCGCGATGGCGCTGCTGACTCCGGTGGTGCGGGCGGTGGGCCGGTCTCCGCGGCTGGGCGTACTGGTGCGGGCGCGGGGCCGTGTGACGACCCGGCCGGTGGACCTCGCGGCGGCCGCGGCCGCGGCTCCGCCCGTGGGGCGCGAGCACGAGAGCGACCTCGCCGCCTGAGGGCGCGGCGCCCCGGGCGCGGTCCGGGTGCGGCCTGGGCGCGGCCTGGGCGTTCAGTCGATCCCGTACGAGTCCCAGACGGTCAGCAGCACGGCCGCCAGGAGGCACAGTGCCGCGGCGCCGAAGCAGAGCCGGATCGCGGGCGGGCGGGTGCGTGGGGGCCGGGTCACGGGTCGCCGCCGCCCTCGGTGCCGTCCGGATCCGCGTCGGAGCGACGGTAACGGGAGCGCAGCCACAGCCCGGTCGCGGTGGCCGCGGCGGTGGTGACGCCGATGGCCAGGGCGATGTCGCCGGGGCCGTCTGCCGTGCCGACGGGGCTGGCCCGGGCGGGGGCGGCCGAAGCCGAGGCCGGGGCGGTCGGGGTGAACGCGATCAGCAGGGCCCAGAGGAGGGCGGCGAGTCGGGGCGCGGGTCCGGGCATGAGTCAAGGGCATCCGCTCCCGGGCGGGTCGGCCAGCCGGGCCGTCCGATCGGGGGAACGGCGGGCCGGGGCTACTGCGACGTGTGGCCGGTGGCGTCCTTGCGGGCCAGGTCACGGGAGCGGCGGGCCGGGCCGCGCCAGCCGCAGGTGCAGAGGGCCAGGCAGAACGCGCCTCGCTCGGAGGTGCTCGTGGTGTGACCGGCGGGTGGCAGGTCGGGGGCCGGTCCCAGGGGGTCGCGGGGCAACGGCACGGCGGCAAACGGAGGGACAAGAGTCGCTTCGGTGTGCAGTTCCACGGGACCACGGTACCGGGCGGGGCCGGGCCGGGGGAGGGCGCGGCTGCCGGGGAGGAGACCGTGACCGGAACCTGTCCGTGCGGGTGGGTGCGCACCGGCTCCCCGCGGGGCTGTCCCCTTCCCGCCCCTTCCCGCCCCTTCCCGAAACCGAGGCTGCGCCCCGGACCCCCGGACCCCCGGACCCCCGGCCACTGGGGGCTCGGACCGGTTCCCCCAGCTCCGCCCCCGCCCCCCAGCGCGCGCCCCCGGGCTCCCCCGCGGCCGCGTAGGACCGGGGGTGGGCCGTGACGGGAGGGGTGGGGAGTCGTTAAGCGGAGTGGGTGGGGGCCTCGGGCAGACAGTGGTCACGCGTTGGGGGTTGGCGGCGATGGTGGTGCACCAGCACAGGTGGAGGCCGGGGCGCGCGGGTCGGGTGACGGGCGCGGTCGGCCTGGTCCTGACGGTGGCGGCGTTGAGCGGGTGCGGCGGCGAGGCGGTCGCCGGCGATGACGCCCGCCCCGGCGGCGACCCGGCGGCGACGGTCCGCGCAGCCGCCGACGCGCTGGCCGCGACCGGGAGCGCGCAGGCCCGTACCGCCATGGAAATGGCGACCGGCGGCACCCGGGTCACCATCCGGGGCGAGGGCGGGGTCGACTTCAAGAACCGGATGGGGCAGCTGCTGGTGATGCTCCCCGCCGACGCCAAGGGCCAGGCCGAGCACCGGCCCATCACCGAACTGCTCGTGCCCGGCGCGCTCTACATGAAGAACCGGGGCGCGGGCGTCCCCGACGACAAGTGGGTGCGGGTCGACACGACGGCCCTCGCCGACGGGAACCTCGTCACGGGCGGGGCCACCGACCCGATGGCCGCCGCCGAGCTGCTGCGCGGCGCGCGGGAGGTGACGTACGTGGGGGAGGCGGAGGTGGCCGGGACCAAGGTCCGGCACTACCGGGGCACGACCGACATCGCGCGGGCCGCGGCGGACGCCTCCCCGGCGGTGAAGGGGGCACTGGAGGCGGCGGCGAAAGGGTTCAGCAAGGGTGCGGTGCCGTTCGACGCGTACCTCGACGCCGAGGGCCGGCTGCGGAAGGTCTGCCACCGCTTCACCTACGTGAACAATGGCGTGATCGATGTGTCCTCCACCACGCTGCTCTACGGCTTCGGGACTCCGGTCACCGTCGTATTGCCGCCGGAAGCGGACATTTACGCCGGGAAGATCGCCGACTAGTCGGCCGGACCGGTGAGGGCGGCGCGATCGGACCATGGCCGGGTATCCGGAAATGGTCCATCCGTGTCATGTGCGCCGCGCCGTGCGCTCCCTAGGCTGGGAAACCGAGCGCCGGCGACCGGACGACGACGGCAGAGAGAGGTGACACGCGTGACTCCCGCAGGCGGTTCGACGGTGCAGGACCTCGTGGCTCTCGCGGAGATCGAGCTGTGCGGGGAGCTGATCATCGCGGCCTCGGCCGCGAACGAGGACCGGCTCAGCCAGGACCGGATCGATGAGGTGCTGATGGGGCGGTAGGCCGCCCCGTCCCGTGACCCCGGTCAGGTGCGCAGCAGGCGGGCGATCGCCTTCGTCGCTTCCTCGACCTTGGCGTCGATCTCGGCCCCGCCCTTGACGGCCGCGTCCGCGACGCAGTGCCGCAGGTGCTCCTCCAGCAGCTGGAGCGCGAAGGACTGCAGTGCCTTCGTGCTCGCCGAGACCTGGGTGAGTATGTCGATGCAGTAGACGTCCTCGTCGACGAGGCGCTGGAGGCCCCTGATCTGGCCCTCGATCCGGCGCAGTCGCTTGAGGTGCTCGTCCTTCTGGTGGTGGTATCCGTGCACCGCGCCCGTGCTCGCGCCCGTGTCGGTGACCGCGCCCGTGCTCGCGCCCGTGTCGGTGACCGCGCCCGTGCTCGCGCCCGTGTCGGTGACCGCGCCCGTGCTCGCGCCCGTGTCGGTGACCGCGCCCGTGCTCGTGCTCGTGCCCGTGTCCGTACCAGTGCCCATGTCGGTACCCGTGCCGGTTTCGGTGCCCGTTTCGGCTCCGGAGCCCTCCGCCTGGATGGCAGTCATGCGTCCTCCCGTGGTCCGGATCGAGGAGTGCATACCCCTCATGGGTATAGGGTACCGGCCCCCGGCCGCGGGAGCGGGGGGACCGTGGTCCTCACTCTGCCTGATGGAGGACACTGGGGAACCGCCGGTTAGCCGTGGCCGGGGGATGCGCCTAGCATCAGCCTGACCGAATCCAATGCACCCCGAGGACCTCACGTGCGATTTCGTCTGACCCCCAGGGAGACGAGCTTCTACGACATGTTCGCCGCATCCGCGGACAACATCGTCACGGGCTCGAAGCTCCTGATGGAACTGCTCGGAGCGGACTCCTCCGCCCGAGCCGAGATCGCGGAGCGGATGCGGGCAGCGGAGCACGCGGGGGATGACGCGACCCACGCGATCTTCCACCAGCTCAACTCCTCCTTCATCACGCCGTTCGACCGCGAGGACATCTACAACCTGGCGTCCTGCCTCGACGACATCATGGACTTCATGGAGGAGGCGGTCGACCTGGTCGTCCTCTACAACGTGGAGGAGCTCCCCAAGGGAGTCGAGCAGCAGATCGAGGTACTGGCGCGCGCGGCCGAGCTGACCGCCGAGGCCATGCCGCACCTGCGGACCATGACCAACCTGACCGAGTACTGGATCGAGGTCAACCGCCTCGAGAACCAGGCCGACCAGATCCACCGCAAGCTGCTCGCCCAGCTCTTCAACGGCAAGTACGACGCCATTGAGGTGCTGAAGCTCAAGCAGATCGTCGACGTGCTCGAAGAGGCGGCCGACGCGTTCGAGCACGTTGCGAACACGGTGGAGACCATCGCGGTCAAGGAGTCCTGAACCTCGTGGACACCTTCGCTCTGATCGTGACCATCGGTGTCGCGCTCGGCTTTACCTATACGAATGGTTTTCACGACTCCGCGAACGCGATCGCGACCTCGGTCTCGACCCGTGCGCTGACCCCGCGCGCCGCGCTCGCGATGGCCGCGGTGATGAACCTGGCCGGTGCCTTCCTCGGCAGCGGTGTTGCCAAGACGGTCAGCAAGGGGCTCATCGAGACCCCGCACGGGGACCGGGGGATGTGGATCCTCTTCTCCGCGCTGGTCGGCGCGATCGTCTGGAACCTGGTCACCTGGTACTTCGGCCTGCCCTCGTCCTCCTCGCACGCGCTGTTCGGCGGCATGGTGGGCGCGGCGCTGGCCGGCGGGATCGGCGTCATCTGGCACGGGGTGCTGGAGAAGGTCGTCATCCCGATGTTCCTCTCGCCCGTCGTCGGCCTGATCGCGGGCTACCTGGTGATGGTCGCGATCATGTGGATGTTCCGCAGGTCCAACCCGCACAAGGCCAAGCGCGGTTTCCGGATCGCCCAGACCGTCTCGGCGGCCGCCATGGCCCTCGGCCACGGTCTGCAGGACGCGCAGAAGACGATGGGCATCGTGGTGATGGCCCTGGTCATCGCCGACGTCCAGGGCGACGGCGACCCGATCCCGGTCTGGGTCAAGATCGCCTGTGCCGTGATGCTCTCGCTCGGTACGTACGCGGGCGGCTGGCGCATCATGCGCACCCTGGGCCGCAAGATCATCGAGCTCGACCCGCCGCAGGGCTTCGCCGCCGAGACGACGGGTGCGTCGATCATGTACACGGCGTCCTACCTGTACCAGGCGCCGATCTCCACCACCCACGTGATCACCTCGGCGATCATGGGCGTGGGCGCCACCAAGCGGGTCAATGCGGTCCGCTGGGGCGTCGCCAAGAACATCATCCTGGGATGGTTCATCACCATGCCGGCCGCGGCCCTGGTCGCCGCGGTCAGCTTCTGGATCGTGAACCTGGCCGTCGGCTGAGACGCCGCGCAGGGCAAAGAAGCGGGCCGGCTCCCCCCACCCAGGGGGAGCCGGCCCTTTTCTTTCTTCCGCCTTGCGGTGGCACCGCCATGCAGCACCGCAGGACGTCTTGCAACATCCCGGTTTAGCCGAAGCGGCCCGAGATGTAGTCCTCGGTCGCCTGCACGGACGGGTTGGAGAAGATCCGGTCCGTGTCGTCGATCTCGACCAGCTTTCCGGGCTGGCCGACCGCGGAGAGGTTGAAGAAGGCCGTGCGGTCGGAGACGCGCGCCGCCTGCTGCATGTTGTGCGTCACGATGACGATCGTGAAGCGCTCCTTGAGCTCGCCGATCAGGTCCTCGATGGCGAGGGTGGAGATCGGGTCGAGGGCCGAGCAGGGCTCGTCCATCAGGAGGACCTGGGGCTCGACCGCGATGGCGCGGGCGATGCACAGGCGCTGCTGCTGGCCGCCGGAGAGGCCGGAGCCCGGCTTGTTCAGGCGGTCCTTGACCTCGTTCCAGAGGTTGGCGCCCTGCAGGGACTTCTCGACGATGTCCGTGAGCTCGGACTTCTTGAAGGAGCCGTTCAGGCGCAGGCCCGCCGCCACGTTGTCGAAGATCGACATGGTGGGGAAGGGGTTGGGGCGCTGGAAGACCATGCCGACCGTGCGGCGGACCGCGACCGGGTCCACGCCGGGGCCGTACAGGTTCTCGTCGTCCAGGAGCACCTTGCCCTCGACGCGGCCTCCGGGGGTGACCTCGTGCATGCGGTTCAGGGTGCGCAGGAAGGTGGACTTGCCGCAGCCGGAGGGGCCGATGAAGGCCGTCACGGAGCGGGGTTCCACGGTCATCGAGATGTCGTCGATGGCCTTGTGGGTGCCGTAGAAGGCGGACAGTCCGCTGACGTCGATTCGCTTCGCCATGGTGGTCACTTCGCTTTCATGTGGTCGCGTCAGCGACCGGTCTTCGGGGCCTTCCAGCGGGCGATGCCGCGGGCCACCAGATTGAGGATCATGACGAAGGCGATCAGGACGAGCGCTGCGGCCCATGCCCGGTCGTAGGAGGCTTCACTGCCGACCTTGTACTGCTCCCAGATGTAGAGGGGGAGCGAGGACTGAGGGCCTTCGAAGGGGTTGTTGTTGATCAGCTGGGAGCCGAAGACCAGCAGCATGATCGGGGCGGTCTCACCCGCGATGCGGGCGACGGCCAGCATCACGCCGGTGGAGATGCCGCCGATGGCGGTGGGGAGCACGACCTTCAGGATCACGCGCCACTTCGGTACACCGAGGGCCAGGGCGGCCTCGCGCAGCTCGTTCGGGACGAGCTTGAGCATCTCCTCGGTGGAGCGGACCACGACGGGCATCATCAGGATCGACAGGGCCATCGCGCCGGCGAAGCCGGAGGGACCGAAGCCGAGCAGCAGGTTCCAGGTCGTCAGGATGAACAGACCCGCGACGATGGAGGGGATGCCGGTCATGACGTCCACGAAGAAGGTCACGGCCTTGGCCAGCGAGCCCCGGCCGTACTCGACCAGGTAGACGGCGGTCAGCAAGCCGATGGGGGCCGCGATCGCGGTGGCCAGGGCGACCTGCTCGATGGTGCCGAGGAGGGCGTGGTAGACGCCGCCGCCGGCCTCGAAGCTGGTCACGCCGTTCATCGAGTGGCCGAGGAAGTCCCCGTCGAGGACCTTCATGCCGCGGCTGATGGTCGTCCACAGCAGCGAGAGCAGCGGGACGAGGGCGAGGACGAAGCAGACCCAGACGACGGAGGTCGCGACCCGGTCCTTGGCCTGGCGGCGGTTCTCGATCAGCGAGCTGGCCGTGTACGTGATGACCACGAAGAGGATGGCGGCGAGCAGGCCCCACTGGATCCGGCTCTGCAGGCCGAGGAGGGCGCCGAGGCCGCAGCCGAGGGCGATGGAGAGGACCGAGATGGCGGCCGGGGCCCAGCGGGGCAGGTTGCCCTGCGTCAGGCTGGTCGGGGCGACGGACTTGCGGGCCCGGGAGGGGCGCGGGTCCTGGAGTGCGTGGCTCATCAGGCGTTCGCCCCCGAGAAGTCCTTGCGACGGGCGATGATCAGCCGGGCGGCGCCGTTGACCAGCAGGGTGAGCAGGAAGAGCACGAGGCCGGAGGCGATCAGGGCGTCGCGGCCGAACTCGTTGGCCTCGTCGAACTTCGCGGCGATGTTCTGCGCGAACGTGCCGCCGCCCGGGTCCAGGATGTGGCCGGAGATCAGGAAGCTCGGGGAGAGGACGGTCGCGACGGCCATGGTCTCGCCCAGCGCGCGGCCGAGGCCGAGCATCGAGGCGGAGATGACACCGGAGCGGCCGAAGGGCAGGACCGACATCCGGATGACCTCCCAGCGGGTCGCGCCGAGGGCCAGTGCGGCCTCCTCGTTCATGCGCGGGACCTGCAGGAAGACCTCGCGGCTGACGCTGGTCACGATCGGGAGGATCATGATCGCGAGCAGGATGCCGACGGTGAAGAGCGAGCGCGCGACGCCGACCTGGGTCTTGTCGAAGACGTAGGTCCAGCCCATGTACTCGTCGAGCCACATGTTCAGGCCGCCGAGGTACGGGACGAGGAAGAGCGCGCCCCAGATGCCGTAGATGATCGACGGCACTGCGGCCAGCAGGTCGACCACGTAGGCGAGGGGCGCGGCCAGCTTGCGCGGCGCGTAGTGCGAGATGAAGAGGGCGATGCCGACGGCGATCGGAACCGCGATGGCCATCGCGATGATCGAGCTGACGACGGTGCCGAAGAGCAGGACGGCGATGCCGAAGACGGGGGGCTTGGCCGACGCGTTCCAGTCGAACGTGGTGAGGAAGTTGCCCTCGTTGTCGGCCAGTGCGATGGAGGCACGGTAGGTGAGGAAGACGGCGATCGACGCCATGATCACCAGGAGCAGGATGCCTGAGCCCTTGGAGAGCCCGGCGAAGATCTTGTCACCGGCTCGGCCGGTGGACCTTGCGCTCTGGGGGACCGGCGGAGCCGTGTCTATCTGGGTGGGTGTGGTGGAAGCCATGGTCTTTCCGGTCTGGATGGGGGGCAGGCCCCCCGGGCGGCGGTGCACCGGATCCCCTGGGTGGAGGGGAGGGTCCCCGGGCCGGTCCGCTCCCCGGACGGGGGGAGCGGACCGGTGGTCCGGGGGGTCAGGTTCAGCTGAGGGTCGCGATGATCTCGCGGACCTTGGTGTTGATCTCGGCCGGGATCGGGGCGTAGCCGTTCTCGGTGAGGACCTTCTGGCCCGCGTCGGACGCGGTGTAGTTCAGGAAGGACTTCAGGGTCGGGAGCGTGTCGGCCTTGTTGCCCTTGTCGCAGACGACCTCGTAGGTCACCAGGACGATCGGGTAGGCACCCTCGGTCTTGGTGGCGTAGTCGAGCTTGAGCGCCAGGTCGGAACCGGTGCCGGAGACCTTGGCGGCGGCGATGGCCTTGGAGGCGTTCTCGCCGGTGGCCTTGACCGGGGCGGCGGCGCCCGTGTTCACGTCCACGGTCTTGATGCTCTGCGAGGAGGCGTAGGAGAGCTCGAAGTAGCCGATCGCACCGTCGACGGCCTTGACCTGCGAGGCGACGCCGGCCGAACCGGAGGCGGCCTGGCCACCCGGGGCCGGCCACTTCTTCGCGGCCTCGTACGTCCAGGCCTCGGGCGCGGCGGCCTTGAGGTACTTGCCGAGGTTCTCGGTGGTGCCCGAGTCCTCGGAGCGGTGGAAGGCCTGGATCGCGGTGGAGGGAAGCGTGACGCCGGGGTTCAGCTTCTTGATCGCCTCGTCGTCCCACTTCTTGATCTTGTCGTTGAAGATCGCGGCGAGGGTGGGGGCGTCCAGCGTCAGCTTGTCCACGCCGGCGACGTTGAAGCCGATGGCGATCGGGCCGCCGACCATCGGCAGGTCGATGCCCTGGCCGCCGGTGCAGATCTTCTTCGACTCCTCGACGGCGTCGGGCTTCAGCGCGGAGTCCGAACCGGCGAAGCCGACCGTGCCCTGGTTGAAGGCGACGACGCCCTCACCGGAGGAGGAGGACTTGTAGTTGACCTCGACGCCGGAACAGGCCGCCATGTAGTTCTTGATCCACAGGTCGACCGCGTTCTTCTGCGCGGAGGAGCCGGAGGCCAGCAGCTTGCCCTTGGCGTCGCCGCACTTGATGTCGCTCGCGGCGGCGGAGGGCTTGCCCGTGGCAGCGCCGTCGGTCTTGGTGTTGTCGTCCGAGCCGCACGCCGTGAGGACCAGGGCGCCGGACACGACGAGCGCCCCGAGGGCGGAGGCACGAAGCATGTTCTTGCGCTGAAGCTTCACTTTCGGGTGTTTCCTTCCAGAAGCCGCCGGCCGCTTTCTGTGTCGGGGCGGCGTGCGAAGAGGACTACGTCTTGGTGCTGGAAGGAACCACCCGCCTGGGCGGCCGCTCACTCCCTGCGTCTACGAAGTTAGGCAGATCAGGTGAAGCGGCCGACCGGGGTAAGTGAACGGATGGTGAACCGTGGCGGACGGGGCGGTGTGTCCGGGCGGGTTCACCGCCGGACGTCATCTCCTGTTATCCCGCCGTTACCGCGGCGTGACCGATGCGGCTCGCGCGGCTCACACGGCGGCCTGGCTGGAATCAGCCAGCTGCCAGATGTGCTGGAAGGTGAGCCGGGAGGCCTCCACCTCGTGCCGCTGGTCCGCGTGCAGCACCCCCAGGGCGTAGGCCGTGGCCGGGGCGATGCGGGGGGTGCGGGCGGCCGTGGCCGAGGCGGCGGCGGCCTCCGCCGCGTCGCGGTGGCGGGTCAGGGCCTCGCCCGCGGCGGTCAACCGGGCCACGTCGTCGCCCAGCGCCTCCCGTGCGTACCGGTGCACCCGCAGGAGGCGGCGCACCTCGTTCCACGAGCCGTCGTGGTCCGCGTCGTACGGGTGCGAGGGTGAGGGTTCGGGCAGGGAGGCGACCGCCGTGAACAGGCGGGAATGAGCCACTTCCGCGAGCGGGACCAGTACGTCGTCCACCCGGCCCCGGGCGGCCACCGGATCCAGCGGGACCTCGGAGGCCAGGACCGCCACCGCGTCCGCGACGGCATGGAAGCGGGAGGAACCCAGCGCCTGGAGGGTCGCGGAGTGCGCCCGCGTACGGGCCAGCGTGAGCTGGCGCTCCAGCAGTGCGCCCGCCCGCGCCGAGCCCACGGTCAGCTGCCCCGCCGTGCCCCTGGGGGCCGGCACCTCGGGGCTTCCCGACAGCCGGTGCAGCGCGTCCATCAGCCGCACCAGCCGGGCGGCGTACGCGTGCTCGTCGGCCAGCGTCGCCGAGAGCCAGACCAGCTCCGTGCGCAGCGAATCCGCCCAGGAGGAGTCGGCGACCGCCCTGAACGTGGACAGCGACGAGGAGATGCGGCGCGCGGCCCCCCGCAGGCTGCGCGCCGCCTCGCTCCCCTCGGCGGTCCCGCTCGCCGCGCCCTCGTCGTGCAGGCGCAGCCCGCGCAGGAAGGCGGTGGCCTGCGACCGCAGGTACGTACCGAGTACGGTGCCTGCCGCCGTCGCGGTCAGGTCATGGTTTGGCTGAGCCACGCCGGCGCCTCCGGGCGTCAATGAGCATCTCCTGAACGTGTTGCAGGGGCTGGCCCTCGCCGTCGGTGCTGTGCCGGGTCCATTCGCCGTCCGGGCCCAGGTGCCAGGAGGTCGTGGAGTCGGACATTCCGGTGGCCAGCAGCCGGTCCAGCGCCGCACGGTGGGCCGGGTCGACGACCCTGACCAGGGCCTCGATGCGGCGGTCGAGGTTGCGGTGCATCATGTCGGCGCTGCCGATGTACACCTCGGGTTCGCCGCCGTTGCCGAAGGCGAAGACCCGGGAGTGCTCCAGGAAGCGGCCGAGGATCGAGCGGACCCGGATGTTGTCCGAGAGCCCGGGGACCCCGGGGCGGATCGCGCAGATGCCGCGGACCCAGATGTCGATGGGCACGCCGGCCTGCGAGGCCCGGTAGAGGGAGTCGATGAGCGCCTCGTCGACGATCGAGTTCATCTTGAGGCGCACGTACGCGGGGCGGCCGGCCCGGTGGTGGGCGGCCTCCTTGTCGATCCGGGAGATCAGGCCGTCGCGCAGCGAGCGCGGGGCGACTAGCAGCCGGCGGTAGGTCTCGCGGCGCGAGTAGCCGGACAGCCGGTTGAAGAGGTCGGAGAGGTCCGCGCCGACCTGCGGGTCGGCGGTGAGCAGGCCGAGGTCCTCGTAGAGCCGTGCCGTCTTGGGGTGGTAGTTGCCGGTGCCGACGTGGGAGTAGCGGCGCAGCGTGTCGCCCTCCTGGCGGACGACGAGCGAGAGCTTGCAGTGGGTCTTGAGGCCGACGAGCCCGTAGACGACGTGGCAGCCGGACTCCTCCAGCTTGCGCGCCCACTTGATGTTGGCCTGCTCGTCGAAGCGGGCCTTGATCTCCACGAGTACGAGGACCTGCTTGCCGGATTCGGCGGCGTCGATCAGGGCGTCCACGATCGGGGAGTCGCCGGAGGTGCGGTACAGCGTCTGCTTGATGGCGAGGACGTCGGGGTCGGCGGCGGCCTGCTCCAGGAAGGCCTGCACCGAGGTGGAGAAGGAGTCGTAGGGGTGGTGCAGCAGCACGTCCCGCTCGCGCAGCGCGGCGAAGATGTCGGGCGCGGAGGCGGACTCGACCTCGGCGAGGTCGCGGTGCGTGCCGGCGACGAACTTCGGGAACTTCAGCTCGGGCCGGTCCAGCGAGGCGATCCCGAAGAGCGCGGTCAGGTCCAGCGGACCGGGCAGCGGGTACACCTCGGAGGGGTTGACCTTGAGCTCCTGCACGAGGAGGTCCAGGACGCCGGGGTCGATGGACTCCTCGACCTCCAGGCGGACCGGCGGGCCGAAGCGGCGCCGCATGAGTTCCTTCTCCAGGGCCTGCAGGAGGTTCTCGGCGTCGTCCTCCTCGACCTCGAGGTCCTCGTTGCGGGTCACGCGGAACATGTGGTGCGCGAGCACCTCCATGCCGGGGAACAGCTCCTCCAGGTGCGCGGCTATGACGTCCTCCAGCGGGACGTAGCGCTGCGGGGAGGCCTCCAGGAAGCGGGACAGGAGCGGCGGGACCTTGACGCGGGCGAAGTGGCGGTGGCCGCTGACGGGATTGCGTACGACCACGGCCAGGTTCAGGGAGAGGCCGGAGATGTACGGGAACGGGTGCGCGGGGTCCACGGCCAGCGGGGTGAGCACCGGGAAGATCTGGTTGCGGAACAGCGTGAAGAGACGGGCCTGCTCCTTCTCGGTGAGGTCGGGCCACCGGATGAGGTGGACGCCCTCCTCGGCGAGCTGCGGGGAGATGTCCTGCTGGAAGCAGGCGGCGTGGCGGGCCATGAGCTCGCGCGAGCGGGTCCAGATCTGGTCGAGGACCTCACGGGGCTGCAGGCCCGAGGCCGAACGGGTGGCGACGCCGGTCGCGATGCGGCGCTTGAGGCCGGCGACGCGGACCATGAAGAACTCGTCGAGGTTGCTCGCGAAGATCGCCAGGAAGTTCGCGCGCTCCAGGAGCGGGGTGGCCGGGTCCTCGGCGAGCTCCAGGACGCGCTCGTTGAAGGCGAGCCAGCTGCGCTCCCGGTCGAGGAAGCGGCCCGGGGGCAGCTCACCGGACTCCTTGTCGTCGTAGGCGTCCAGGTCCGCGTCGAGATCCGGTTCGAGATCGACGTGCGGGCGGTGGGCGGCTATGGAGCCCAGGCGCGCGTGGGCGCCCGTGGCCGCGCGCGCGGCCACGGCCTCGGGGGAGGCCGCGGCGGCGGCTGCGCGTGCCGAGACGTCCGCGGCGGTGGGCGCGGACGGGGACGCGAACTTGTGCGGCGGCTGCTGGGCGGGGACCTCGGAGGGGGCTGCGCTGGGCTTCTGGCTCATGACTCCATTCTTCCGCGCACGCGGCAGGACAGGCGCGTCGGAAGTGTCGGCCGTCAGTCGGAGTCGGGGCTGCATGGGGTCAGCTTCGCGAGCGCGCATTAATGCCCGGTTAATGGCGTGTGGCTTCCGGGGGCCGGGAGGGAGGCCGTCGGCTGCGCCGGGCGGGTGGCTACGCCGTTCGGGGCGGGGGTGGGGGCTGCGTCCCTCCGGACGCGCTTCGGGTTGCGCCCCGGGGGCGGGCGTGCGGGTGTGCCGCTGCGCGGGGCCGTCCCCTACCCTCCCTTCCACCGTTCCCCGGGCGGAGCCCGGACCCCCGGGCCCGGGCTGCGCCCGGGGCCCCTGGGGCTCCGCCCCAGACCCCGCGCCTCAAACGCCGGCGGGGCTGGATTTGGCCGGCGCCGGCCTGCGTGTGCGGGGCGCGGCAGGGCTGGATTTGGCCGGCGCCGGCCTGCATGTGCGCCGGCCTGCGTGTGCGGGGCGGTCAGCTTTCCGTGCGGTACATCAGGTCCACCTCGTGGGTGGTGAAGCCGAGGCCCTCGTAGACGGCCAGGGCCGCCGGGTTGTCGGCGTCCACGTAGAGCATCGCGGTGGGGAGGCCGGCCGCGGCCAGGTGGCGCAGGCCGGTCGCGGTGAGGGCCTTGCCGAGGCCGCCGCCCTGCGCGCCGGGGCGTACGCCGAGGACGTAGACCTCGCCGAGCCGCTGCTCGGCGTGGACCTTCGTCCAGTGGAAGCCGATCAGCTCGCCGTCGCGCTCCGCGAGGAAGAACCCCTTGGCGTCGAACCAGGGCTGCGCGATGCGGTCGTTCAGGTCCCGCTGGGTGAGCGAGCCCTGCTCCGGGTGGTGGGCGAAGGCCGCCGCGTTGACGGCCAGCCAGGCGGCGTCGTCGGAGCCGGGCACGAAGCCGCGTACCGTCACGCCGGGCGGCAGGACGGCTTCCGGCAGCGGGTCCGCGTCCGGGCCCAGCGGGCGGCGCAGCTGGCGCAGCTCGCGGAAGAGGGTCAGGCCGAGCACCTGCGCGAGGTGGCGCGCCGCGGACTTGCCGCCGTGCGCCCACACCCGGATCCGCTTGCCGGAGGCGGCCAGCAGGGCGGTGCCCAGGGCCCGTCCGTGGCCGCGCCCGCGCATCGCGGGGTGCACGACGAGCTCGGCGGCGGGGGCCTCCACCGGGTCGGTGTCCTCCAGTTGCCCGTAGCCGGCGAGCCGGCCCTGCTCGGTGAGCAGGAAGTGCCGGATCCCCTCGCGGGCTCCGCCGCGCAGCTGGAGCCGGCCCTGCTCGGACACGGCGGTGGTGCCGTCGGTGCGGGCCGCGTCCTCGATCAGGGCGAGGACGGCGTCGGCCTGCTCATCCGTCAGTTCGTCGAGGGTCTGGATCTGCCGTCCCGGCTCCAGGACCACTGCTGTGTCGTCAGTCATGGAGTCGAGCCTACGACCACGGTGGGGGCCTGGTGGGGGTGCGGCCCGGACGGCCACCGGTCTTCTGCGTGTAACCAGCTCGATACCCGGTACCCCCTGTCGCGCTACGCGCGTTGACTCTAGGCTTCGGCAGACCTCCCAAGATGTATCACTGTCCATAAAGGGGACTAAATGTCAGCGACGCCACAACGGCACCGCCGAGCCCGCCGGTTGACCCTCACAGCCCTCGCCGTCACGACGGCCGCCGGTGCGATGGTCGCCGCCGCCCTTCCGGCCGGAGCCGCGAGTGGTGGCGGTGACGGCCACGACAGCGGCCGCACCGTCGACGTTCAGATGCTGTCGTTCAACGACCTCCACGGCACGCTGGAGCCCCCGCAGGGCTCCTCGGGCAACGTGACCGAGCGTCAGGCCGACGGCACCACCAAGGCCATTCCCGCGGGCGGTGCCGAGTACCTGGCGACCGGCCTGCGCGAGGCCCGCAAGGGCCACCCGTACTCCGTCACGGCGGCGGCCGGCGACATGATCGGCGCGAGCCCGATGGTGTCCGGCCTCTTCCACGACGAGCCGACCATCGAGGCGCTCAACGACCTCAAACTGGACGTCACCAGCGTCGGCAACCACGAGTTCGACGAGGGCAAGACCGAGCTGCGCCGCATGCAGTACGGCGGCTGCCACCCGGTCGAGGGCTGCTTCGAGTACGGCAAGACGTTCGGGGGCGCGGACTTCAAGTACCTCGCGGCGAACGTCGTCGAGGAGAAGACGAAGCGCCCGCTGATGAGCCCCACCTTCATCTGGAAGAAGGGGGACGTGAAGATCGGCTTCATCGGCGTCACCCTGGAGGGCACGCCCGACGTCGTGACCGCCGACGGGGTCAAGGGCCTCAAGTTCGGCGACGAGGTCGAGACGATCAACAAGTACGCCGAGGAGCTCAACCGGCAGGGCGTGAAGTCGATCGTGGCGCTGGTCCACGAGGGCGGCCTGCCCGCGAGCGGCGCGTACAACTACGACTGCGACGCGCCGGGTGCCGGCGCCGGGATCTCCGGTGCCATCGTCGACATCGCGAAGAACGTCTCGCCGAAGGTCGACGCCCTGGTCACCGGCCACACGCACCAGGCGTACGCGTGCACCATCCCCGACCCGGCGGGCAACCCGCGCACGGTCACCTCGGCCGCCTCGTACGGCCGGCTGTTCACGGACACCACCCTCACGTACGACCGCAAGACCAAGGACATCGTCCGTACGCCGGTCAGCTCGCCGAAGCCGGTCCAGAAGATCGTCAGCCGGGACCAGCCCAAGGCCCCGGACCTGACCGCGCTGATCCAGCGCTGGAACGCGCTGGCCGCGCCGATCGCGAACCGTCCGATGGGCTGGATCTCCGGCGACATCCCGGGCCGCGGTTCGGAGGCGTACGAGAAGCCGCTCGGTGACGTGATCGCCGACGCGCAGCTGGAGGCCCTGGCCCCGGCGGCCAAGGGCGGCGCGCAGCTCGCCATCATGAACCCGGGAGGCATCCGCGCCGACCTGGCCTACAAGGCGGCGGGCGCCGAGGGCGACGGGGTCGTGACCTACGGCGAGTCGTACACGGTGCAGCCGTTCACCAACATGATGAACGTCGTGGACCTGACCGGCGCCCAGCTGGTCACCGCGCTCCAGCAGCAGGTCAGCGGCCCGGTCAACGGCCCGAACCCGAAGATCCTGCAGATCTCCAAGGGCCTGACCTACACCCTGGACACCACCAGGGCCGGTGCCGACCGCATCCTCGTGGACTCGGTGAAGCTGAACGGCGTGGCGATCGACCCCGCCAAGACCTACCGGGTCGCGATGAACGAGTTCCTCGCGGGCGGCGGTGACGGTTTCACCGTCCTGAAGGAGCACAAGAACAAGCTGGTCGGCGCCTCCGACCTGGACTGCTTCAACGCCTACCTGGCCGCGCACTCCTCGGCCGCCGCGCCGCTGGCTCCGCCGGCCGCGGACCGGATCACGGTCATCAAGTAGTACTTCCATCCCCTGAGGGGCGGCGGGCCACCGGCCCGCCGCCCCTTCGGCGTCACGCGAGGCCGGCCAGGAAGGTGCGGACGGCGTTCGCGAAGCCCTCCGGGTCCTGGAAGGGCACGAAGTGCTCGGTGTCCAGGGCGGTGTACGAGGTCCCGGGCCGCCGGGAGACCATCGCGTCGGCCAGCTCCTGCGGGAGCACGTCGCTGCGCAGGCCGTGGATCAGCAGCGCCGGGCAGCTGCTCGCGAGCCAGACGTCCCAGCGCGGGCCGTCGCCCTCGGCGAGGGTGGCCAGGGTGGCCCCGGGGTGGAAGGGCAGCCGCCAGCCGGAGCCGTCGTCCAGGGGGCGCAGGAAGGGCCCGACGCCCTCGCCGAGCGGGCCGAGGGCGGCCACGAGCTCCTCGCGGGCCGGCGCGGTGTACGGCAGGACGTGCAGGAAGTCCCAGAAGGACGGGCCGTCCTGGCGCGGGGTCTCCACCGGGGCGTCGACGTTGACGAGGGCGGAGACCAGGTCGGGCCGGGCGGCGGCCAGGTGGTAGGCGTTGATCCCGCCGAGGGAGAACCCGAGCACCGGCACGGGGCCGCCGGGGGCGAGGTGCTCCAGCAGGGCCGCGGCGTCGGCCACGTAGCCCTCGCGGCCGTACTCGGAGGCCAGGTCGGAATCTCCGTGGCCGCGCTGGTCGGGGGCGATGACGCGCCACTCGTCGCCGAGGGCGGCGGCCAGGGCGGTGAAGTGCGCGCCCTCGGAGAGACCGCCGTGCAGGGCGAGCAGCGGGCGGCCGGCCCCGCCGAAGTCCAGGTAGGACAGGGTACGGTCGTCGATCTTCAGCTCGTGGCGCATGGCGTTGCTCTCCCCTGTGTTCCGGTCGGTCGGTGCTTCGGGCATCAGCCTGCCAGGAATTGGGCAAGCGCACAATACGGTCGTGTAGCGCGCTTGCCCAAAACCCTGGCGCGGATACGATCCCGGCATGGGAAATCGCGAGGACCTGCTGGCCGGAGCCCGGCGCTGCCTGGAGGAGAAGGGGTACCTCCGCACGACCGTGCGCGACATCGCCTCGGCGTCGAAAGTGAGCATGGCCGCGATCGGCTACCACTTCGGCTCCCGCGAGGTGCTGCTCAACCAGGCGCTGTTCGCCGCCATGGAGGAGTGGGCCGCGGGCTCCGGCCGGCTCGCCGGCCAGGGCGACACCGCCCGGGAGCGCTACGCCGACACCTGGGACCGCAAGATCCGGGACTTCGGCGACATGCGCTGGCTCTGGACCGCCTCCGTCGAGGCCTTCGTGCACGCGCAGTCCTCGCCCGAGCTGCTCGCGATCCTGGCCGAGGGGCAGCGCCACAACCGCCGCATGGTGGCCGCGCAGCTGCGCGGGGTCCCCGTCGAGGAGGTGGCGGAGGAGGACGTGCGGAGCCTCGGATCGGTGCACATCGCGCTGCTGACCGGGGTCATGGTGCAGTGCCTGACCGACCCGGAACACGCCCCGGACGGCCGGTCCCTCGCCCAAGGGCTGCGCGCGATGGCGGAGTTGCTCGAAAGCTGATGCCTACCCGTGGGTAGCAATGCCTGGCTCCGCACGCCATAATCCGGCCACCACTGGGTCGGCAAAGGGGCGGGCATGGGCGTGGGCACGGGCGCGGGCATGGGTGTGGATGCGGGCGCGGGTACGGCCGTGGACATCGATGCGGGTACGGGTACGGGGCTGCGGCGGCGCGGCTTCCTGGCGGGGGCGGCGGCCCTGGGCGGCGCGGCCCTGCTCGGCGCGGGCGCCGGGACGGCCTCGGCCGCTGGGACGGCCACGGCCGCCGGGACCGCCGGGACCACCGCGGGCGCCGGGACCACCACGGCCGCCACCGGAGCCACCGCCAAGACCGCGAAGGCACTCGGCACCCAGGACTGGATGGCCGGGATCGGCGACTCCACCGCCCTGCAGCGGATGACCATCCCCGGCACCCACGACTCCGGCGCCCGCCAGGGCGGGCTCTACGTCGCCTGCCAGAACACCTCCATCGCCGAACAGCTCGACTCCGGGATCCGCTTCCTGGACGTCCGCTGCCGGGTGAGCGGCGGATCGTTCGCGATCCACCACGGCTCGTACTACCAGAACCTGATGTTCGGCGACGTGCTCGTCGCCTGCTGGAACTTCCTCGCCGCGCACCCCTCCGAGACGGTGCTGATGCGGCTCAAGCAGGAGTACTCCGAGGAGAGCGACGCCACCTTCCGCGCCGTCTTCGACGACTACCTGAACAACCGGGGCTGGGCCCCGCTGTTCCGGATCGCGAGCTCCGTCCCCACCCTCGGGCAGGTCCGCGGCAAGGTCCTGCTGCTCCCCGACAACGGCGGTCTGCCCGGCGGCCTGCGCTACGGCGACGGCAACGTCTTCGACATCCAGGACGACTACATGGCCGAGCCCTTCGGCAAGCGCGGGAAGATCGAGAACCAGTTCCGCAAGGCCGCCCAGCAGCCCGGAAAGTTCTTCATGAACTACACGAGCACGGCCGCCGCCCTGCCGCCCCGCTGGAACTCCGACCGCCTCAACCCGCAGGTGCAAGCCTTCGTCGACGGCTCGGAGCTGGCCGGCCGGACCGGGCTCGGGATCGTCCCCATGGACTTCCCCAACACCCGGTCGGGCCTGGTCGCCTCACTGATCCGGCACAACTGACGGCTGCGCCGGGGGCGGAGCCGGGGCTCCCGGGATGCGGAGCACCGCCTCCGCGCCCGGCCCGCCGTCGCGCGGCGCCCGCAGCTCGGCGGTGCCGCCCGCGCGCAGCACCGTACGGGCCACGATGGACAGCCCGAGGCCGCTGCCGGGCAGGGCGCGGGCGGACGGGGAGCGCCAGAAGCGTTCGAAGACGTGCGGGAGGTCATCGGCCGGGATGCCGGGACCGCGGTCCCGTACGGTCAGCTCGCCCGCCCGCAGCGAGACGGTGACCGCGCCGCCCGGCGGGCTGAACTTCACCGCGTTGTCCAGGACGTTGACCACCGCCCGCTCCAGGGCCGCCGCCTCGCCCCGTACGTACCAGGGCGCCAGGTCCGAGTCGAACGCCAGCTCCGGACCGCGCAGCCGGGCCCGCGACAGCGCGGCGCCCGCGATCTCGTGCAGGGCCACCACCCCCAGCGGGCCGGGGGCGGCCGCGTCCGGACGGGACAGTTCCTGCAGGTCGCCGATGAGCGAGGCCAGCTCCGTCATCTGCGCCTTGACCGAGGCCAGCAGCTCCTTGCGGTCCTCGGGCGGGATGGCCCGGCCGGTCTGCTCGCTGCGCGCCAGCAGTTCGATGTTGGTCCGCAGTGAGGTGAGGGGGGTGCGGAGCTCGTGTCCGGCGTCCGCGATCAGCTGGGCCTGGCGCTCCTGGGAGGAGGCCAGCGCGGCCGTCATCGAGTTGAAGGAGCGCGACAGGCGGGCGATCTCGTCGTCGCCCTCGTCGGGGATCCGGACGGTCAGGTCCTCGGTGCGGGCGATGTGCTCGACGGCGCCGGTCAGTTCGTCGACCGGGCGCAGCCCCGTGCGCGCCACCCACAGGCCGGCCGCGCCCGCGCCCAGGACGCCGACGCCGCAGACGAACAGCAGGACCCAGGCCAGGGTGGACAGCGGTTCGGTGACGTCCGAGAGGGGCTTGGCCACCGAGATGGCCGCGTTCTGCACGTTCGGCCCGGAGGTCAGCTCCACGGGCTGGGTGTAGATGCGTACGGGGGTGCCGTCCGTGGTCTTGCCGTCGTACAGCGTCGCCCCGCGCAGCCCCTTGGCCACTTCGAGGTCGTAGCCGGAGACCGGGAGGGTGTTCTTGCCGTCCACCCAGCAGCGACCGCCCGTGGGCAGCACGATCTGCACCTGCGCGCTCAGGTTGTTCTCGAAGGGGCCGGGGACCTTGTCCTGGCACCTGATCTGGTTGAGCGTCTGACTGGCCTGCGCGCGGGCGTTGGTGGAGCGCAGCGAGCTGTTCAGCTGCTGGTTGAGCTGCGTGCGGACCATGAACCAGCTGACGCTGGCCACGGCGGCGACGGCGAGCGCCACCGCGACCGTGACGAGCAGCGCGAGGCGGGAGCGCAGCGGGAGCCCGCGGAATCTGGCGGCGGGACTCACTCGGGCCCGCCCTCGCCCGCGCGCAGTACGTAGCCCACCCCGCGCACGGTGTGGACCAGGCGGGGCTCGCCCCCGGCCTCGGTCTTGCGGCGCAGGTACATCACGTACACGTCCAGGGAGTTGGAGCTGGGCTCGAAGTCGAAGCCCCACACGGTCTTGAGGATCTGCTCGCGGGTCAGGACCTGGCGCGGGTGCGCGAGGAACATCTCGAGCAGGGTGAACTCGGTACGGGTCAGCTCCACCGGGCGTCCGGCGCGGGTGACCTCGCGGGTGGCGAGGTCCATGCGCAGGTCGCCGAAGGTCAGCGCGTCCTCGGGGTGGCCGTCCCCGGCGGCGGGGGAGGCGTAGGAGCTGCGGCGCAGGAGGGCGCGGACGCGCGCGAAGAGCTCGTCCAGCTCGAACGGCTTGACCAGGTAGTCGTCGGCCCCGGCGTCGAGTCCGGTGACGCGGTCGCCGACCGTGTCGCGGGCGGTCAGCATCAGGACGGGCGTGGTGCTGCCCGCGGCGCGCAGCCTGCGGGCAGCCGTCAGACCGTCCATCCGGGGCATCTGGATGTCCAGGATGATCAGGTCGGGGGTGTACGAGGCCGCCTTGTCGAGGGCGTCGATCCCGTCGACGGCGGTCTGCGTGCCGTACCCCTCGAAGGCCAGGCTGCGGCGCAGGGCCTCGCGTACGGCCGGTTCGTCGTCGACGACGAGGATGCGCTGCTGGTCGCCTTCGGCGGTCATACGGGTCCCCCAGTGGTGGTGGTCGGTCTCCTAACAGGCTCGCACGGGCGGGCTAGAAGGAGGTCCCGAAACCGTTGGCCGCGCTGCCGCCGCCGTTGTCGGCGCTGTTGCCGCTGCCCGTGCCGCCGGGGCCGCCCTTGCGCAGGGAGGGCAGGTCGGCCTTGATGGTGTTGACCGGGATGGCGAAGCCGAGGCCGACGCTGCCGGCGGAGCCGCTGCCGCTGGAGGGGGAGTAGATCGCGGAGGGCATGCCCACGATCTCGCCGTTCATGTTGACGAGGGCGCCGCCGGAGTTGCCGGGGTTCAGGGAGGCGTCCGTCTGGATGGCCTTGTACGAGGTGGTGTCCGAGCCGGTGTCCCCGTTGAACTGCTGGCCGCCGTAGGAGAACGGGTAGCCGCCCTGGGGGGACTGCTGCTTCTCCGACTTCGGGACGTTCACCTCGCGGTTCAGCGCGGAGACGATGCCGCTGGTGACCGTGCCGGTGAGGCGGTCGGGGGAGCCTATGGCGACGACCTCGTCGCCGACCCTGAGGTTGTCGGAGTTGCCGAGACTGGCGGCCTTGAGGCCGCTCGCGCCCTCCAGCTTGATGAGGGCGAGGTCCTTGTCGGGGTCGGTGCCGACGATCTTCGCGTTGTACTTCTTGCCGTCGCTCATCGTCACCTGGACCTGGCTCGCGCCGTCGACCACGTGGTTGTTGGTGACGATCTCGCCGTCGGCGGTGATCACGATGCCGGAGCCGGTGCCCTGGCCGGAGGCGGTGCGGGTGTCGATGCGGACGACGGAGGGGCTGACGTTCTCGGCCACGCCGGAGACGGTGCCGCTGTTCGACTGGGAGATGGTGCTGCCGTTGACGCCGGTGCCGGCCCCGTTGGACTTGTTCAGCATCTGCTGGACGGCTGCGGCCGTTCCGCCGCCGATCACCGCGGCCGCGAGGGCGACGGCGGCGAGGAGGGCGACCGGGCGCTTGGCGCGGGCGTGGCCCTGCGGGGCGGCGGGGGCCGTCGGGGCGTCGCCCCAGGAGGCCCAGCCGCCGTTGCCGCCGCCGTTGCTCCCGGTGCTCCCGCCGTCGGGCTGGAGGACGGTCTCGCCCTGGATGACGGGGGGCTGGTGCGCCTCGTGCCAGCCGGGGGCGGGGGCCGGGGGGTACGCGGGCGGCGGCGGGTAGCCGGCCTCCTGCGCGAGCCGGTCACGACCGCGTTGCCAGTCCTCGCCCCAGGGGGCGGCCTGCTGGGGGCGGTTCTCCTGGGGGTACTCGCCTTCGCGGCGGAGGTTCTCGGTCATGGATATGACTCTGTCCGCTGATCATGAGAGCTTCCTGAGTCCCGGCTGAGAAGCCCGACAGAACCGTGTATGCCCGATATAAGTGCGGGCGTGCGCCGTCCCTCCCCCGGACCCCCGGGGGCGGGTCCGGCGGAGTCCGGGGACGCCGGTCAGCGGCAGCCGCAGGAGCGGCGGATCACCAGGGCCGAGGGGAACTGCTTCAGGCGTTCGCGGCGGGAGCCGGCCACCCGCAGGGAGTCGTCCAGGACGAGGTCCACCGCCGCGCGGGCCATCGCCGGGCGGTCCGAGGCGATCGTCGTGAGCGGCGGGTCCGTCAGGGCCGCCTCCTTCACGTCGTCGAAGCCGGCCACGGCCAGCTCCCCCGGCACGTCGATGCGCAGCTCGCGCGCGGCCCGCAGCACGCCGATCGCCTGGTCGTCCGTGGCACAGAATATTGCCGGGGGCCGGTCCGGTCCGGCCAGGACCTCCAGGGCAACCTTGTAGGCGTCGTAGCGGTTGTACGGGGCCTGGAAGAGCCGGCCCTCCACCGAGCGGCCGGACTCGAGCATCGCCCGCCGCCAGCCCTCGACGTGGTCGGCCACCGGGTCGCCGACCTCGGGGGTGTTCTCGACGCCGCCCAGGCAGGCCACGTACGGGTGCCCGTGCTCCAGCAGGTGCCGGGTGGCGAGCTGGGCGCCGCCGATGTCGTCGGTGACGACGGCGACGTCGTCGATCGCCTCCGGGCGCTCGTGGAGGAGGACGACGCGCGCGTCCCACGCCTCGATCTCCGTGGCGGCGCGCTCGCTCATGCCCTGGCTGACCAGGATCAGTCCGGAGACCCGCATGCCGAGGAAGGCCCGCAGGTAGTGGACCTCGCGCTCGTCGCGGTAGTCGGAGTTCCCGACCAGCACCATCTTTCCGCGCTCGGCGGCGGCCTGTTCGACCGCGTGCGCCATCTCCGCGAAGAACGGCTGGCGGGCATCGGGGACGATCATGCCTATGAGGTCGGTGCGCCGCGAGGCCATCGCCTGCGCGACCCGGTCCGGGCGGTAGCCCAGGTCCTTGATCGCGGCGAGGACACGCTCGCGCGTGGCCGGGGCAACCGGCCTGGGTCCGTTGTTGATGACGTAGCTCACGACGGCGGTAGAAGTACCCGCAAGTCGTGCCACGTCATCCCGCGTCACCTTGGCCACGCGCGGAAGTCTACGCGGGGTGACCTACCTCTGGGCAGGGCGTCCGGAGGAGGTCGTTCCCTCGATCTCCCTAGTCCATCCGGGTGAGCGGCGCGGCAGCCCGCAGGGCGGCCTGGGAGGCAGCCTCCGCCGCGGCCTTCGCGGCCGCCTGCGCAGCCGCTTCCGCCGCGGCCCGTTCCACCTTCTCCGGGGTGACGAAGCGGTACCCGACGTTGCGGACGGTGCCGATCAGGGACTCGTGCTCGGGCCCGAGTTTCGCGCGCAGACGCCGTACGTGCACGTCGACCGTGCGGGTGCCGCCGAAGTAGTCGTAGCCCCACACCTCCTGGAGGAGCTGGGCGCGGGTGAAGACCCGGCCCGGGTGCTGCGCGAGGTACTTGAGCAGCTCGAACTCCTTGAAGGTCAGGTCCAGGACCCGGCCCTTCAGCTTCGCGGAGTACGTCGCCTCGTCGACCGACAGGTCACCGTTGCGGATCTCCATCGGGGAGTCGTCCGAGCCGAGCTGCTGGCGACCGGTGGCCAGTCGCAGCCGGGCTTCGACCTCGGCCGGTCCCGCGGTGTCGAGGAGGACGTCGTCGATCCCCCAGTCGGCGGTGACGGCCGCGAGGCCGCCCTCGGTGACGACCAGGATCAGCGGGCAGCCGGGGCCCGTGGAGCGGAGCAGCTGGCACAGCGAACGCACCTGCGGCAGGTCGCGGCGGCCGTCGACCAGGATCACGTCGGCGCCCGGGGTGTCCACTAGGGCGGGGCCCTCGGCGGGGGCCACCCGGACGGTGTGGAGCAGCAGGCCGAGTGCGGGCAGCACCTCGGTGGACGGCTGCAGGGCATTGGTCAGGAGCAGGAGGGAGCTCATGCCCGACCACCTGCCCGGGTCGGGCGGTGGGATGCGCGCAGGTGTGCGTGCACGGTTCGCTGGTCCATCACGTCGGTTCCTCCTCGGTCCCGTCGAGGACTTTCGCGGCACTGCTTCGTACGACTTGCCTGGTGTCCGTCCGGTCCCCGCGCCCTGAGGTCCGGATGGATGCCACTGTTCTCGGTCCGTTCAACGTGCTGAAAGCACAAAAGGACCCGGGGGCTACGTTGCCCGGATCCTCTCGCCAGCAGAATAGCCCACCCTCCCCGCCGGGGCCGAGGCTTGGGAGGTGCCCTCTTCTGTGGTTCCCACCACCTCCCGGGCCTGCTTATGCGCCGGTTTCACCGGATCGGTGGACCCCGTACGGGCCGCCTGGGCGCACCCGGGGCGCGCGGGGGCACGCCGGGATCGGCGGCGCGAGGGTTCATGATGGAGGCCGACGGCAGAGCGCCGACGAGAGGAGCGTGCAGTGGCAACCGGAACCATCCGCTACTGGGCGGCGGCGAAGGCCGCGGCCAAGACGGCGGAGGAGCCGTACTCGGCGCGGACACTGGCCGAGGCGCTCGACGCCGTGCGGGAACGCCACCCCGGGGAGCTGACCCGGGTCCTGCTGCGCTGCTCCTTCCTCGTGAACGAAGAACCCGTGGGCCTGCGCCCGCACGATGCCGTCGAGCTGACCGAGGGGGGCACCGTCGAGGTGCTCCCGCCGTTCGCGGGCGGGTGAGCGGAGTCCCATGAGCACGCCCGAGGAACAGCAGAGGCAAGAGCGGCAACGGCAGCAGGAACGGCAGCAGCAGGAACAGCAGCAGCCGGATCCCTACGGGACCCAGACCTGGCAGTCCCCGACGTGGGACACCTCGTACCAGCCGGTCCAGGCCCCGCTGGGCGGCGTACCGGCGCAGTACCCGGCCGAGTACCCCGGTGAGTACCCGGCGGCCCCGGCCCCGGCCCAGCCCCTCGCTCCGGAGGGCTGGTTCCGTGAGGAGCCGCAGGCGCGGGCCCAGGCCCAGCCCCCGGCGGCCGCACCCGGGCAGGAGTGGGCGCAGCAGCCGTACGCGGATCCCTACGCCGCTCCGGCCCGTCCGCAGGTCTCCGCCCCGGACCACTGGTTCCGCGAGGAGCCGCAGGGCGAGCCCGCGCCGCAGTGGGGGGAGACCGCCTACCCGCCTCCGTACCCCGGCCCGGCCGACCCGCTCCAGGGCCAGGAGCAGGGCCAGGAGCAGGGCCAGGGCCCGGCTGCCGCTCCGGCCCCCGGTCAGGAGTGGGCGGAGCCGGCCGCGTACCTCCCGCAGCAGGCGGCGGAGTTCCCGGCACCCGCCCCGGCGGCCGCAGCCGCTCCCGCACCCGCCCCGATGTCCGCAGGCGCACCCGACCCGGTGGCCGGTGAGCCCGCCGCGGAGGAGGAGCCCGCCTGGTCGCCCCCCACCCTGGCCGGCAACACCCTGCGCGCCGTGGACCCGGCCCAGGCCCGCGCCGAAGGCCGCTCGCCGATCATCGACCCCGGTCCGCAGGCGGCCATACTGACCGCCGCCCTGGGGCTGGTCCTCGCGGCCGCCGCCTGGCTCGGCGAGCTCGCGCTGCTCGCGCCCCTGATCGCCCTGCAGGGGCTCACCGCGGCCGGCTGGTTCCGGCTCAACGGCATGTGGCCGGCCCGTCAGGGCATCGTCCTGGCCTTCGCCGGAGCCCTCGTCGCCGATGTGGCGGTGCTCGCGGTGGACGAGGCGTACGGCCCCGGCGCGATCGTCGGCACGCTCGGCGCCTGGGTGCTGCTGACGCTGGTCCTCCAGCTGCGCAGCCACGCGGAGCCGGACGAGCGGATGTACGGGCTGATGGCCTCGGTGGCCTCGGCGGCGCTGGCCATCGTCTGCGCCGGGTACCTGGCGGCCGACGCGGCCGCCGCGAGCGTGGGCGCCGCCGCCGTGGCGGTGGCCGTCTTCGCCCGGGCACTGCCGCTGCCCACCGCCCCCTCGGTCGGCGTCTCGCTGGCCGCGGCGGCCGGCGCGGGCATCGCCGTGGGCGGGCTGACGTCCGTCGGCGCGGGCGGTGCGCTGATCGGCCTGGCGGCCGGGGTGTGCGCGCTGATCGGGCTGCGCGTGGCGGCGTACGACTACCCGTCGAAGTTCGTCCACATGACGGCGGGTGTCGCGCTGCCGCTGGCCGCGGCGGCCCCGGCCGTCTACCTGATCGGCCGGGTGGTGGGCTGAGGCCCCCGGGGGCCGCCCCGCCCGGCGGCCCCACCCGCACCACCCACCCCTCCCGATGGCATGTTCACGGCGCCCTGACGGCCGGTCATGGTCCACTAGGCAGCTCGAAGCGATCGTCTGGGGGTGGGCACGTGCGTGTCCTGCGTGTCGTAGTCATCATCGGAGTGGTCCTCGGCGCCGTGTTCGTCGGGCTGGACCGCTGGGCGGTCGGTTACGCCGAGAACCGGCTGGCCGACCGGATCCAGTCCCGTCAGGGCCTGACCGGGGGCGTGGAGGTGGACATCCACGGGTTCCCCTTCCTGACGCAGGCGCTCTCCCACGACCTCGACCGGGTCGACATGAAGGTGGCCGGTCTGGACGTGGCCACCACGGACGGCCACCGCACGCACCTGTCCCAGCTGCGCGTCGCCTTCCACGGGGTGAAGGTGAACGGCGACTACAGCGGCGGCACGGCCCGCAGCGCCGAGGGGTCCACCCTGGTCACGTACGCCGATCTGAGCGCGGCCGCCCAGCCCGGGGTGACGGTCGCCTACGGCGGGGCGCCGGGCAAGCTGAAGGTCACCGCGAGCGTGGAGTTCCTCGGCAAGACGCTCAGCCGCAGCGTGGTGTCGACGATCTCCCTCGTCGACACCAAGGACGCCGGGGCGAGCGGGTCGAACGGCTCGAACGGCTCGAAGGGCTCGAAGACCGTCCGCGTGCGCGCCGACGAGGTGCCGGGCGAGGGCCTGCCCGGGATCGAGACCGTGGTCCGCAAGAAGACCGACTTCGACCGCCGGCTCGACGGCGGTCTGCCCTCGGGCGTCCAGCTGACCGCCCTGACCTCGGACGAGGCCGGTGTGCACTTCACCCTGGGCGGGACGAATCTGGCCCTGGCCGAATAGTGAGACGGGGCGGTCCGATCCGCAGATGGGCGGGCCGCACCAGGGGTCCAGCGGCCTGCGGAGAGATCGTCCGGAGCGATCCCGTCCCACCATGCGGACGATCCTGTCTCGAGATATGACACAGCGGTGACAGGGCGGTCGATTCGTCCCTACGATCCATGGCTATGAAGCATCAGCAGGCGGACCTCACGAAGCGACGGGCAGTAGACCTGTGTCGCGTCGCCGCCATGCTCTGTCGATCCATGTGACGTGTGAGCGCATCCCGCTCCACAGCCGGACGACGGACGACGGTCTTCCGATTTCCGCGCCTTCCCGTGTGACCACCTCGTGCCTCCCGCCCTCCTGAAGCCTCCCCGCAACAGGATCCGTGGGCGCACCCGGAAACACGCCCCCAGAGCCACCAGCACCACCCCGCCGCACACTGCCCCGGAGGAGAACAACATGAGCCGCAGCGACGTCCTCGTAGACGCCGACTGGGTCGAGGCCCACCTGAACGACGCGAACGTCGTCATCGTCGAGGTGGACGAGGACACGTCCGCGTACGACAAGAACCACATCACCAACGCCGTCCGGATCGACTGGAAGAGCGACCTCCAGGACCCGGTCCGCCGTGACTTCGTGGACCAGGAGGGCTTCGAGGAGCTCCTCTCCGCCAAGGGCATCTCCAACGACGACACCGTCGTCCTCTACGGCGGCAACAACAACTGGTTCGCGTCCTACGCCTACTGGTACTTCAAGCTCTACGGTCACCAGGACGTCCGCCTGCTCGACGGCGGCCGCAAGAAGTGGGAGCTCGACTCCCGCGACCTGGTCGACGGCACCGAGGTCCCCAGCCGCCCGGCCACCGAGTACAAGGCCAAGGCCCAGGACGCCTCGATCCGCGCCTTCCGTGACGACGCGGTCGCCGCGATCGGCACGAAGAACCTGGTCGACGTCCGCTCGCCCGACGAGTTCTCGGGCAAGCTGCTGGCGCCGGCGCACCTCCCGCAGGAGCAGTCGCAGCGTCCGGGTCACATCCCGAGCGCCCGCAACATCCCGTGGTCGAAGAACGCCAACGACGACGGCACCTTCAAGTCCGACGAGGAGCTCACCGCCCTCTACGCGGCCGAGCAGGTCGACCTGGCGAAGGACACCATCGCCTACTGCCGCATCGGTGAGCGCTCCGCGCTCACGTGGTTCGTGCTGCACGAGCTCCTGGGCCAGGAGAACGTCAAGAACTACGACGGTTCGTGGACCGAGTACGGCTCCCTGGTCGGCGTGCCGATCGAGCTCGGCGCCAACAAGTAATCCCGGGCACGCGACGCCCCGTAGCGATACCTCTCTAGGACAGGACAGAGAACATGTGTGGAGCACAGATCGGCGGGCCCGACCTCGCCACGCTCAAGCCCGGTGAGACCGCCATCCAGGGTCAGGTGACCAAGGACGGCGAGCCCATCAGCGGTTACGTCCGACTGCTGGACTCGACCGGCGAGTTCACCGCCGAGGTCCCGACCTCGGCGACCGGCCAGTTCCGCTTCTACGCGGCCGAGGGCTCCTGGACGCTGCGGGCGCTCGTGCCCGGCGCCCAGGCGGACCGTGCCGTGGTCGTCGCCGAGACCGGTGGCGTGACGGACGTGGCGATCGCGGTCTGAGCACCGCACTTGTGTGACCGTATTACCGGCCGAAGGGCCGCACCCCCGGGGGTTGGACGCCACTGGAATCGGGGTGCGGCCCTTCGCGCCGTTCCGGGGGCCCGCGCACGGGCCTGCGAAGGGCCCTGCGCGCGGCCCTTCGCAGGGCCCGCCTCCGGCTCTACTCTGAAGACATGTACGCCCGGCGCCGCCGCGCCTACTTCCTGCTCATGGGCGGATGCCTGTTCCTCTTCGTCTCCGCCTGGGCCTTCGTGCGCCTGTGGTCCGTCCCCGCCGCCGTGGCCATGTGCGTGGTCGCCATGGTCATCCCGCCGGTCGCCGCGATGGTCGCGAACCGGCGCGGCCCGGACGACCGCTGGTGGGACGACCCCTCGGGCGACCCGAAGTCCGACGAGTGGTGGGACGAACTGGACGGAAAGCGGCGTCACGAAGACTGAAACCGGTCGAGATAAAACTGTAATAAGAGTGAGTACAACATCTCCGCAGGGCAACGTGTCCTCTCTGTACGCGGTCAATCGAATCGCGACTCCAGTCCTGTGGGGGGACTTCTTTTGGAACACGAACAGACCCTTCCTGAGCAGCGGAAAGAGGAGGAGAACGCCCCGGAACAGGGCACTCCCGACGCTGTCCGGACCGGTCCCCGCCGCCGTCGCGGACGCCGCACGGTCCTCCTGATCGCGGGCGCGGTCGTCCTCGGCGTCCTCGCGGGCACGATCACCGGTTACGCGATCCAGTACGACCGCGAACCGACGCCGCTGGCTCCGCTGGCGCAGGCGGGACTGGTGTCGCCGAAGGCGCTCGCGCCCGACGACGCCACGACGAACAAGACGATCAACGCCAACCGCTGGCACAAGACGGACGACGACCTCACCAAGCTGCTGATCGAGGCGCCGGGCGGGGCGAAGAAGGAGGGGTCGGGATACAGCAGCCTCGACTTCCTCGCGCTGGGCTTCGAGTTCCCCGACCGAGCGCTGCGCGGCTTCGCCAGCGACGGGACCCGCCGGATCGCCTCGGTGACCTGGTCGGAGGACGACAGCAACTTCGTCGATGTCGACCTGCTGCAGTTCTCCGACCGTGACGGGGCGGACGAGTACGTGCGCGAGCAGTCCTCGTACATGCCCGACAAGAAGTACGCGGGCAACGACGGTGTGGACATTCCGGGCACCCCCTCGAAGCTGGGGCACGTCTGGGTGTACTCGGAGGCCGACGAGAAGCCGGGCTACCTCCCGATGCGCACCGCCCGGGCCATAGCCCGCCGCGGGGACATCGTGATCGAAATCCACTATGTGAACAACCGGGGCAAGATCGCCGAAGGCGATGTCGTGGACCTGGCCAAGCGACAGCTGGAGCGACTGTGACCGAGCCGCAGAACGACGTGACCCCGGTCCCCGCCGAGGTTCCGGCCGAGGTCCAGCCGGAACCCGAGGCGCCCGAGGCGCCCGAGGCCGCGGAGGCCGCCGAGGCCGCCGAGGCGACCTACCCGAACCCGTACCCCGTCGTGCCGGTGCAGCCCGTGCGCACGTTCAACCGCAAGGCGTTCGCCCTGGTCGTCGGTGTCGTGGCAGTGGCCGCCCTCGTGGGCGGCGGCGTCTGGGCTTCGTCCGCGATCGCGAATGCCGACCGGGACGCGCCCACCGCCTACTGGGTCCCGGTCGGCGATCGCGTGGACAAGCCCGCCGAGCCGGGTTCCGTGCCGCCGAACGCCCTGTCCGGCAAGCTGCTCCCGGTCCCGGCCGGCTTCAAGCCCGGACCGGACATGGGATCGGACGGCAACAACTTCTTCGTCTCCGGCGAGAAGGCGATCGAGGGCTTCAACGAGTCCCGCAGCGGCCTGTCCACCGCTCAGCGCAAGAAGCGCGAGGAGACGCTGGCCGAGCTGAAGCTCAAGGGCCTGGCCGGCCGTACCTATGTGAAGGGCGAGGGCGCCTGGGTCGCCGAGGTCCGCATCATGCAGGCCGACCCCAAGGCCGTGGGCAACCTCTCCGAGGTCACCAAGAAGCTCCTCGAGCTCGCCGGCGACAAGCGCGAGGCACCGAAGGTGGACGGGTTCCCGGACGCCAAGTGCGCGCTGCTGGCGATCGGCGAGGAGGACAAGGAAAAGATCGACTCGATCGACTGCACGGCCGTCGAGGGCGACGTGGCCGTCACCTTCCGCGCCTACGGTCCCAAGCCCTTCTCCACCTCCGACGCCGTCGCGTTCTTCAAGAACCAGATGAGCCACCTGAAGTCCCCCGGGGAGTCCGTGTGACCGAGCAGAACACCATCACCGGAGCCGTCCCGGCGGACGGAACGGCGCAGGCCGAGGCCTTCGCCGCCGACCCGCTCGCGGCCAACCCCTTCGCGGCCCCGGAGGTCCCGGCCGCCCCCAAGGACCGCCGCAAGCTGTTCGCCGCACTGCGCTGGACCGCCGCCGTCCTCGTCTTCGGCGCCGTCGGCACGGGTGTCGCGTACGGCGTCACCCAGCCCGAGCGCACCGACATCCCGGGCCTGTCCACCAAGGCCGACGGCCGCTGGGTCTACCCGGCGCTGACCAAGCCGACGCTGCCGCCCGGCGCGGCCCTGCCGTTCGCCAAGGACAACGAGGACGGCATCCACTACGCCGGTCTCACCCAGCTGCTCCTGCCGCCGCCCGCCGGCTCCACCCCCGACTCCACGCTGAAGCTGGAGAAGGACGAGGTGGTGACTGCGGACAACTTCCTGACGGAGTACGAGGACGCCGCGCGCGAGGGTCTGAAGACGGACTTCGCCGACGAGGGTCTGCGCCAGATCGTCGGCCGTGGCTGGACCACGCCGGACGGCACCCGCACCCGTGTCTACCTGCTGCGGTTCCACTCCTCCGGTTTCGCCGACACCTTCAAGGGCTGCAACCTGAACATGCAGCTGAAGGGCACCCGCACCATCGTGGACGTGGACTGGACCAAGGCCAAGAGCGGCCAGTCCACGCCGTCCCTCACCGGTGTCTCGCTCTACGCGGAGTCCAATCCGGTCGGCGACGAGCAGGCCAAGGTGGGCTGCATCCGCTCCGGTGACGTCGTGGCCGTCGTCCTCCAGACCCGCAAGGGCGAGGTGGCGACCGTGCCCTTCCACCAGACGGTGATCCTCCAGAACCAGCTGCTCGGCTAGTACCGGACCCCGTCGTACGGGCTACCTCACAGAGTGCACCGGTCCCCAGGCCAGTAGGCTTGGGGACCGGCCCCGTAACGCCACCCTTTAACACTCCGAGGAGCACCCCGTGCTTGAGGCAGTCTTCACCTCCCTGCTGGTCCTGGTCTGCGTCGGCGTTCTCGCCTTCTCCGGACTGGCCGTGAAGAAGCTGTACCAGGGCCAGCGCTGATCTCCAGCAGATCTGCCGCCGCCCGCCCCGGATACCGGAACCCCTCCCCACAGATCGCCTGAGCACCCATCCATGATCCAGATCCCGTCCGACCTGAACCCGGGCCTCGTTCCCCTCGCCTTCCTCCTCGGCAACTGGGAGGGCGCAGGCGTCTTCGACTTCCCCGGTGAGGAGAAGTGCAACTTCGGCCAGGAAGTCGTCTTCAGCCACGACGGCCGGGACTTCCTGGAGTACCATTCGCACAGCTGGGTCCTCGACGCCGAGGGCAACAAGGTGCGGGCGCTGGAGTCCGAGTCCGGCTACTGGCGCATCGACGACCAGCGCAAGGTCGAGATCGTCATGGTCCGCGACCAGGGCGTCGTGGAGATCTGGTACGGCGACCTCGCCGACCAGAAGCCGCAGATCGACCTGGTCACCGACGCCGTGGCGCGTACCGCCACCGCCCGTCCGCACAGCGGCGGAAAGCGGCTCTACGGCTACGTCAAGGGCGACCTGATGTGGGTCGGGGAGAAGACCACCCCCGACGTGGAGCTGCGCCCGTACATGTCGGCCCAGCTGAAGAAGGTCGTCACCCCCGAGGAAGTCGCCGAGATGGCGCGCAACCTCCCGGACATGCCGGACGACGGCATCGCCTTCTTCCGCTGATCCACCGCCGTACCCGTGCGGGAGCCCCCGGCAGCCATGGGCGCCGGGGGCTCCCGCACGCGCTGCGTCTCCCCGCTGCCCCCGCGCGGGCCCGAGGCCTACACTGGCCGGGTGGTGACCACCGACAGCACCGAAAGCATCGCCGCCGCCGACGGCGGCGACTGGAAGAGCGACCTGCGCCAGCGCGGATACCGCCTGACCCCGCAGCGCCAGCTGGTGCTGGAGGCGGTCGACGCCCTGGAACACGCGACCCCGGACGAGATCCTGGCCGAGGTGCGCAAGACGGCCTCCGGGGTCAACATCTCCACGGTCTACCGCACGCTGGAGCTCCTGGAGGAGCTCAAGCTGGTCTCGCACGCCCACCTCGGCCACGGGGCGCCCACCTACCACCTCGCCGACCGGCACCACCACATCCACCTGGTCTGCCGCGACTGCGGCGACGTCATCGAGGCGGACGTTGACGTGGCCGCCGAGTTCACGTCCAAGCTCCGCGCCGGCTTCGGCTTCGAGACCGACATGAAACACTTCGCGATCTTCGGCCGCTGCAAGAAGTGCGCCGCCAAGCGCCACGACGAGCCCGGCGGCCGACCCTAGGACTGCCACGGGCGGGGTCGTAGGCTGGTGCCATGACCAGCAGCCCCTTGCTCCATCTCCCCGGTGCCGTACAGGCCGAAGACCGCGACGAGGGCGTCGCCGCCCACTACGGAGAGCTGTACGGAGAACAGCGCGCCCTCGCGGACGGCCGCGGCTTCGTCGACCTCTCCCACCGCGGGATCGTCACCGTCACCGGCCCGGAACGGCTGAGCTGGCTGCACCTGCTGATTACTCAGCACGTCACGGAGCTCCCGGCCGGCGAGGCCACCGAGGCCCTGATCCTCTCCGCGAACGGCCACATCGAGCACGCGCTCTACCTCGTCGACGACGGGGAGACGACCTGGATGCACGTGGAGCCCGGCACCGAGGAGGCGCTGACCGCCTACCTGGAGTCGATGAAGTTCTTCTACCGCGTCGAAGTCGCCGACCGGACCGCCGAGTTCGCCGTCGTCCACCTGCCGGCCGGCTCCGTGGCCGAAGTCGCCAAGGAACACGCCGTACGGGAGACCTCGTACGGCCGCGACGTGTTCCTGCCCCGCGCCGAACTGGAAGCCTTCGCCGCCTCCCACGGCCCGGCCGCCGGCCTGCTCGCGTACGAGGCGCTGCGCGTCGAGGCGCACCGGCCGCGGCTCGGCCTGGAGACCGACCACCGCACCATCCCGCACGAACTGGGCTGGATCGGCACCGCCGTGCACCTGCAGAAGGGCTGCTACCGCGGCCAGGAGACGGTGGCCCGCGTCCACAACCTGGGGAAGCCGCCGCGCCGGCTGGTCTTCCTCCACCTGGACGGCTCCGACGTGCTGCTCCCGGCGCACGGAGCGCCCGTACGACTGGCCGCGGACGGGGAGGAGGGCCGCCAGCTGGGCTTCGTGACCACCTCGGTCCGCCACCACGAGCTCGGCCCGATCGCGCTCGCGCTGGTCAAGAGGAACGTTCCGGTGGACGCGCCGCTGCTGGTGGGCAGCACGGCCGCCGCGCAGGAGGTCGTGGTGGCGCCGTAGCGGCGCAGCAGCCGTTCCCTAAATGTCGATGACGACGGTGAACGGGCCGTGGTTGGTCAGCGAGACCCGCATGTCCGCGCCGAACCGGCCCGTCTCCACCGTCGCACCCAGCGCCCGCAGCTGCGCCACGACCTCGTCCACGAGCGGCTCGGCGACGGGGCCGGGCGCGGCCGCGTTCCACGTGGGACGGCGGCCCTTGCGGGCGTCTCCGTAGAGGGTGAACTGCGAGATCACCAGCAGCGGCGCGTTCACGTCGCTGCAGGACTTCTCGGCCTCCAGGATCCGCACCGACCAGAGCTTGCGCGCCAGCAGCTCCGCCTTCTCCGGGGTGTCGTCGTGGGTCACCCCCACCAGGACGCACAACCCCTCGCCGACGATCTCCCCGACGGTCTCGCCGGCCACCACGACGCTCGCGCCGTCCACCCTCTGCACCACTGCTCGCATACCACCTGTGTACCAGGCGTGCACCCGTCCGGGGCCGATCGGGTGGAGTGGGACTGCACCGGCACCACGGAGAGTGGCACGATGCACGCAGGCGGTGCCCCCAGCACCGGTCGAGGGGACGGACACGAACGCATGAACATCTCTGGTACCTCCGCACCTGCTTCTGCGCCCATTTCACCCATCGCACCCGTCGCACCCGGTCCGGCCGCCGCGGGCGTCGCATCCGCCGGGCCCGCGGCGGCCGGGGACGCGCCCGCGCCGCGTCCGCCCGCGCAGCGGACCGCCGCCGCGGACGTCCCGGCGACGGCGACCACCGCGCTCGGGCTGCCGGAGCTGCGCGCGCTGCGCCGCGACGCGCAGCGCGACGAGGCCGACCTGAGCTACGTACGCCGGCTGCTCCAGGGCCGCATCGACATCCTGCGCGCCGAGCTCGCCCGGCGTACGGACCCCGAGGCGCCGGTGGTGGACCGGCTCTCGGAGATCCTCGCGGACGCCCCGTCCAGCCGCAGCGCCTCCGCCCGGCACGTCACGCTCGGCACCCCGCACGGGGAGGAGTACCGGCTGCTGGCCGCCGAGATGCTCTCCGACGTGGAGCTCTCCGACCTGGGCGCGCGCACGGACGAGGAACTCCACGAGGGCCTGGGCCGGTTGGTGCGCTACGAGCAGCAGGTTTCGCGGCGCCGCCAGCAGCTCCAGCGCACGGCGGACGACTGCAGCACCGAGATCACCCGGCGCTACCGGGAGGGCGAGGCGCAGGTGGACGACCTGCTGGCCTGAGCGGGTGGCACCCGGGAGGGACGGGCGGCCGATCCGGCGGACACGGGGAAAATCGGGCGACGCGCCCCGGCCGGCCGATTAGCGTGGGCCGTTATGAGCGCTGACGTCAGACCGATCACCGCATCCGAACTCCCCGGCTGGCTGAACGCCCAGCACACCGGATACCTGCGCGCGCACGAGGCGACGGCCGCCGATGTCGAGCGGCTGGCCGAGTACGCCGATCTGACGCGCACGCAGGGCGGGTTCGACACCGGCACCGGCCGGTGCGTGGCGACCTTCCGTTCCTACCCGCAGGAACTGACCGTGCCGGGCGGGGCGTTCGTCCCGTCGAGCGCCATCTCGAACGTGACCGTGCTGCCCACGCACCGCAGGCAGGGCCTGCTGACCCGGATGATGACCGCCGAACTGGCCGCGGCCAAGGCGCGCGGCGACGTACTGTCCACGCTGATCGCCGCCGAGTACCCGATCTACGGGCGGTACGGATACGGGTCCGCGACCTCCGTCTCGGAGTGGGAGATCGACGTACCGCGCACCGGACTCGACGCGCGCCGGGCCGTGCCCGCGCCCGCGGACGGCGGGAGCGTGGAGCTGGTGGACGTGACCGAGGTGCGGAAGGGCGGACCGGAGCTGCACGACCGGCTGCGGGCGGCCACGCCGGGCGCGGTGAGCCGTGATGCCCGCTGGTGGCGGCTGACCACGGGGGCGGAGGAGATGTCGCACCACCCGTACGAGCCCGGCTTCCACGCCGTGTACCGCACGGCCCGGGGCGAGGTGACCGGCCTGGTCAGGTACGGCACGGACGACAACTGGACCGACGCGAAGGTGCCCCTCAACACCCTGCGGGTCAAGCAGCTCATCGCGGTCACCCCGGAGGCGGAGCGGGCGCTGTGGTACTTCCTGTGCTCCATCGACTGGGTGCTGAAGGTCCGCACCGGCCTGCGCGCCCCCGACGACCTGGTCACCGGGCTGATCCCCGACGCGCGCGCCGCCCGGGTGGTGACCTCGGCGGACTGGCTGTGGGTGCGGATCCTGGACGTCGTACGGGCCCTGCGCGCGCGGACGTACGCCGTGCCCGGGATCCTCGTGCTGGAGGTGACCGACCGGGCCGGACTGGCGGCCGGCCGCTACCGGCTGGACGCGGGCGCGGGGGAGTGCGTACGCACGGAGGAGCCGGCCGGTCTGCGGCTGGACGTGGCCGCGCTGGGGGCCCTGTACCTCGGCGACGGGTCGGCGGTGCGGCTGGGCGCGCTCGGCGAGATCACCGAGGAGCGTCCCGGGGCGCTCGCGCTCGCGGACGCGGTGTTCCGTACCGCCCGCCGGCCGTGGTGCCCGGACATCTTCTGAGACCGTGCGTCCGGCAGCGAAGACCGTGCGATCGTCGTGTGAAGTGGAAATCCGAGGACTGAGGCAGTTGGCGACACTGGTGGAAACCCTGCGTGCGGCGGGCTGCGTCTTCGCGGAGGAGGAGGCGGAGCTGTTGCGGGCCGCCGCCGGGGACGACCGGCCCCTGGACGGGCTGGTGGCCCGGCGGGTGGCGGGAGAGCCGCTGGAACACGTCGTCGGCTGGGCGGAGTTCTGCGGGCTGCGCATGGAGGTCGGCGAGGGGGCCTTCGTGCCGCGCCGCCGCAGCGAGTTCCTCGCGCAGGAGGCGGTGGCCCTGGCCCGGCCCGGCGCGGTGGTCGTGGACCTGTGCTGCGGGGTGGGCGCGCTGGGCGCGGCCGTGGCCGCGCAGGTGCCCGGCGCCGAACTGCACGCGGCGGACATCGACCCGGTCGCGCTCGGGTACGCCCGGCGCAACGTGGCACCGTACGGCGGGCAGGTGTGGGAGGGCGACCTCTACGCGCCGCTGCCCGCGGCGCTCCGCGGCCGGGTGGACCTCCTGGTGGTCAACGCCCCGTACGTGCCGACCTCGGAGATCGGCCTGCTGCCGGCGGAGGCCCGTGACCACGAGCCGTCCGTCTCCCTGGACGGCGGCGCGGACGGTCTCGACATCCACCGCCGGGTGGCGGCCGGGGCCCCGCCCTGGCTCGCGCCGGGCGGACGGCTCCTGATCGAGACGAGCGCCCGCCAGTCCCCGGTCACGGCGTCGGCGCTGACGGGGGCGGGGCTGTCGGTGCGCGCGGTGACCTCCGAGGAGTACTACGCGACGGTGGTCATCGCGACGTCGGCGCATCCTGCGGGGCGGTCGGTTCCAGGGTGATGTGCGGGGCCAGCGCCCTCAGGAAGTCGGGGGCGTCGAACATCTTTCCCGCGGAGGCGACGCCGACCGCACGGGTGCGTCCGGTGAGGACGCGTTCGAGGGCTTCGACGACGAGGGGTGCGGTGACGGCGTAGATGTCCTGGCCGCGGGCCACGGCGCGGCGTTCGACGCCGCCCGAGCGCACGACGGCGTCGATGAGGAAGGTCTGGTCGGACCGGCCGCTCCCGTCGGCCGCGGCCGGCGCGGGCGAATCGGGGGCCACGACCTCGCGGGCCGCGTCCACCGTCATGTACGTGGTCACGTCGGGAATGGCCAGGTGGCTGGGTACGGTCACGACGTCGGCCATCGTGAACTCCCCGACCACCGGACGCGGGCCCATCGGCTCGGGGAACGCCCACTCCAGGGTGGGTGCGGCGTCCGTGCGGTGCTCCCACTGGCCGCCGGTGTAGCGCAGCCGGTGGGCGCCGCGCCGCTCCCGGGAGACCGCGCCCGACAGGCGCGTGCCGGGGGTCGGGTGCCAGCTGCTCAGCGCGTACGCGATGTGCGCCTCGTCGGCCTCGGTCCAGTCGCCCATCGCCGCGGTGGCCAGCAGGTCCCCCAGGCCGCCGAAGAAGGCCATCGCCGGGACGATCACCGCCTTCGCCTCGCTGGCCCGGTCGGTGAAGTGCGCGAAGGTGTCGAGGTTGGCCTCGATCTCGGCGGCCACGTCCAGGTAGGGGATCCCGGCCCGCAGGGCCGCTTCGACCACGGGGGCGGTCGTCGAGGCGAACGGCCCGGCGGCGTTGATCACGGCCGCCGTGCCGGCCAGCGCGCGGTCGAGGGAGGCCGGGTCGTCGGCCGACGCCACCCGGGCGTCCAGGCCGGTCCCGTCCGCCAGCTCCTGCAGCTTGCCCGCGTCGCGGCCGGACGGCACGGGGGTGAACCCGCGCCCGGTCAGCTCCGCCACCACGAACCGCCCGGTGTGCCCGTACGCCCCGAACACCGCCACCGCCTGACCCGATCCCATGAGGTTGCTCCCTCGTACTCGGAGGACCGGCGGCTGATCCGCTGAGATCCGTTACGGACATCCTGTCGAGGACGGGCACACCGGACGAGTGTCTGGAACGACACGGCCCGTACAATTCCGGACATGCACTCTGTCGCGCTGGCCGTCACGGACGGCATGCTGCACTTCGAACTGTCCCTGGCGATCGAGGTCTTCGGCTCGGACCTGACCCACGTGGTGAATCCCTGGTACGAGTTCGCGCTGTGCGGACCGGGACCCGTCCAGGTGGACCGCTTCCACCTGCGGCCCGACCACGGACTCGACCACCTCCGCCGCGCCGACACCGTGATCGTCCCGGGCTGGGCCGATGTCGACCGGGAGCCGCCGGCCGAGCTCGTCGACGCGGTGCGCGCGGCCCACGGGGCGGGCGCGCGCGTGGTCTCCCTCTGTACGGGCGCCTTCGTGCTGGCGGCCGCCGGGCTGCTGGACGGCAAGCGCGCCACCACGCACTGGGCGCACGCCGGGGAACTGGCCCGGCGCCACCCGGGGATCACGGTGGACCCCGACGTCCTCTACGTGGACGACGGCGACGTGCTCACCTCCGCCGGCAAGGCGGCCGCCATGGACCTGTGCCTGCACCTGGTCCGCCTCGACCACGGCTCGTCGAACGCCAACAAGATCGCCCGGCGGCTGGTCGTGGCGCCGCACCGCGACGGCGGTCAGGCCCAGTTCATCGCCACCCCCGTGCCCACCCCGGGCAACCATCCGCTCACCGGGCTCTTCCCCTGGGCCCTCCAGCGGCTGGACGAACCGCTCACGGTGGAGGACCTGGCCCGCCAGGCCCGGATGAGCTCGCGCCACCTGGGCCGCCACTTCAAGTCGCTGACCGGCACCACTCCGTTGCAGTGGCTCCACGTCCAGCGCATCCGCCACGCCCAGGAACTCCTGGAGACCACCGACGACACGGTCGACACCATCGCCACGGCCACCGGAATGGGCACCGCCACGACCCTGCGCCGCCACTTCAACCGCAGCGTGGGCGTCCCCCCGGACGCCTACCGGCGCACCTTCCGCAGCGCTCACTGACCGGGGCGGGCCTTTCGGGGCGCCCGGTTGTTACGGCTCGGCGGGCTCGGCGGGCTCGGCGGGCTCGGCAGGCTCGGCGGGTTAGGTGGGCTCGGCCGGTTCTGCGGCGGGGTCGTGGGTGATCAGGTCTCCCGGCTGGCACCGGAGGACATCGCAGATCCTCGACAGGGTCGAGAAGCGGATGGCCTTGGCCCGCCCGTTCTTGAGCACGGACAGGTTGACGACGGTGATGCCCACCTGCGCCGACAGTTCGGTGAGCGTCATGCCGCGCTCGGCGAGCACCCGGTCGAGATGGATCCGGATCGAGTGGAGTTCCTCGTCGGGCATCAGATGGTCCCTTCGAGGTCCTCTCGCATGCGCACGCCCTCGCGCATGATCTTCCCCATGATGACCGCGGCGAGCCCGGCGAGGAGCAGCACCTGCGGCCCGGTGACCGTCGGCCCGGAACCCACCATCGGTGCCATGCTCCCGACGAGCCAGGACTGCGACCAGCCGACGACGAGGCCGGCCAGCGGCGTGCCCACGGCGACGAACCAGCCGAGGGCCGAGAGGCGCCGCGCCACCGCGTCGGTGAACGGCCCCTGCAGCAGGACGGCCCTGAGCAGCCGGGAGAAGAGCAGCAGCGAGACGGAGCCGAACAGCAGCCAGGGCAGTTCGCCCCCGAGGTCGGCGGCGCGCTGGCCCGCGGAAGGGCCGTCCTGGCAGAGGCGGGTGGCGCTGCTGGACGCCTTGACGCCCTCGCCGATCGGCAGCTCGTACCCCAGCGGGGTGCTGGCCCAGAAGCCGGTCTGCACGCAGACCGCCCCGTCGTCGCCCAGGTGCGTGATCCCCTTGCCGATGAAGGCGAGCCCGCTGAGGACCGCCAGCGCGAAGGTCAGCGCGGCCAGGGTCCTCGTGAGTCGTGTGTTCACTGCATCCCCTATCGATTCTCGATATGCCGCAGACTAGGGGACCATATCGATATTCGACAAGTGGGGGAGGGGGCGGAGCCCGCCGTCAGTGGCCCCAGGTGACATCGGTGGGGTCCTGCTGGCCCTGCGGGACGGCCGGGCCCAGCGGGATGGTCACCGACCCGTAGTCGAAGGCGGAGACGGAGGAGTGGCGCGAAGGCGACGGCTCCCCCGTGGTGAACGAATGCGCCACGCCCAGAGCGCCGACGGCGAAGACGGCCGCGGCCGCGGTCTTGACGATTCGAGTGGCGAGCGTGGACATCGGTTTCCCCCTGAGTGCGCAATCACTTCTGTTACGTCCCCGGGCACCTGTCCGGTTCCCGGTCCCGGCCGGTTCCCCCCGGCCGATGGCCCTACTCTGCTGGGCCCTCAGAACGGGTGGAAGAGGTTCGTGGTGGACGGATCCTGCATCTGCATATCCCGTCCATCGGATCGCAGGAGCGCGTTCCAGTGCTGCGGGACCAGGGCCGCGTCGAAGGAGCCCACGTTCACCTCGGCGAGCGAGGGGTGCGCGAGGAGCGCGCGGTGGCAGACGGCCGACGCGGCCCGTTCCGCGAGGGCGAGCGAGGGCGCGGTCAGGTAGAAGCCCACGACCGGCCCGCCCGCCGCATCGCCGTGCGCACTGACGTGTTCCAGGCCTTCCCCGTCGAGGGCGCACCCCAGGAACAGCTGTGCCGAGTCCGGGGGGAGGGAGATGTGATCCGGGGCTCGAAGCCGGACATGCACGAGATACATACGGCCATCCTGGGCAGCGCCCGCCCCCGCAGTACAGGCCGTCACGGGGGACTCTTTGTGCCAAAACAGGAACTGGCCAGGGGGCGCTTCGTGCCTTCGTATGGTTCCCTACAGGCGCACGTGTACTAATATCCGGGGGTATCGCCATGCTGGAACTGCTCGGGCTCGACGCCGAAGCCGAACGCGTCTACCGGGCACTGCTCGCCCACCCCGAGGACGGCGTGACCGCACTCGCCCGGCGGCTCGAGCTTCCCGAGAGCGACCTGCGCGCCTGCCTCGACCGGCTGAGCCGCCTCGCACTGGTCCAGCCCTCGGCCCGGGAGGGCATCGGGTTCCGTGCGCTGAACCCCGAAGACGCCATGGAACTGCTGCTGGCCCGCCAGCAGGCCGAACTGGCCGCCCACCAGCAGAAGGTGGAGGCTTCCCGGGCCGCCGCCGCGCAGCTCATCGCCGAATGCTCGGCGATGCGTCCGCGGGGCGCCACCGCCGGGGCCGAGAGCCTGCAGGGACCGGAGGAGATCCGCGACCGTCTGGCCCGGCTGGCCGCCAACACCCGCCACGAGATCATGACGTTCGCGCCCGGCGGGGCCCACAGCGCCACCGACCTCGAAGCCAGCCGCGGCCCCAACGCCGCGCTCCTGGACCGGGGCATCACCATGCGCACCGTCTACCTCGACAGCGTCCGCAACCACCAGCCCACCCTCGATCACGTGGACTGGCTGCACCGCCACGGCGGACAGGTCCGCACCGCTCCCACCCTGCCGGTGCGGATGATCATCTCGGACCGCCGGGAGGTCGTCCTCCCGCTCGACACCAACGACGCCCAGACCGGCGCGGTCGTCCTCACCTACGAGGGGACCATCGCCGCGCTGTGCGCCCTGTTCGAAAGCGTCTGGCAGAGCGCCAACCCGCTGGGCACCGCCGTGGAACGCAACATGGAAGGACTGACCCGCCAGCACCGGGAGTCCCTCCACATGCTCCTCCAGGGCCTCACCGACGAGGCCATCGCCAAACGCCTCGGCGTCTCCCCGCGTACCGCCCGCCGCATCGCCGCCGAACTCATGGAGGCGCTGGAGGCCCGCAGCCGCTTCCAGGCCGGCGCGCACGCCGTCCAGAACGGCTGGCTCCCCGCCACCCGCGTCTGAGCCGCGCGCCGGTCCGCCTCCCGGTCCGCCCTCCGGTCCGCCCTCCGGTCCGCCTCCCGGTCGGCCTCCCGGTCCGCCTCCCGAGCCCCGCTTCCCGGTCCCCGTACGAAAGCCGCGTCCCGTCCGGACGCGGCTTTTCGTCGTCCAGTGGCCCCTTTTTCCCGCGTTGTGGCAGGTGGAGGTGGACGGGATATGCCACTGCAGAATCCGTCCACCGGAAATCCCTTCCAGTGGTCCTTGGCAACCGGCACAGTAGAGACATCGGCAGGGGGAACCGGCCGACACCGGCGAAACCGGGGGCCGTAAAAGGAATCCCGGAAAGCTTTCGCTCGACTCATACGCCACATCCGGAAAAGGAGGTGAAAGAAATGATCGACATCCAGGACATCGAGGTCATGGCCGAGGCTCTGACCTGCGGCAGCTACAACAAGGGCTGACCCTGTGCAGGGTGAATCCTGCCCGGCGGACAGGTGGCCAGCGCATCGTATTCAGGTGAGGAGGTGAAGGAAATGATCGACATCCAGGACATCGAGGTCATGGCGGAGGCTCTGACCTGCGGCAGCTACAACAAGGGCTAAGTAATTGTGCGGGCGCGCTCCGGATTCGGAGCGCGCCCGCGCCGTACGGGGGAAAAGGGGGCAGGAGAAAAGAAATGCAAGCGACAGTTCAGCCGGTCCGCGATGACTTCCTGCGAGTGGGCGGGGCGTTCACTCCGGGGTTGATCGACCCCGACCCGGCCAGGAGGCTCGCCCTCGTCGGCGAAAACCCGTTCCTGGAGTTCGGGTTCAACGAGTGGCGGAAATGGGAGAGCCTCGACGGGGTGCCGGCGGTCCCGGAATTCTCCCTCCATCTGGGGCGTACGGCCATCTGCGAAGGCCCGCGCGAACAGGCCCGCTACATCGACTACGTGATGGACCAGTCGGCCACCCGCCGCAACAAGCCGACCTCCATCGGAGTGCACGTCACCGGCGACCGGGCCCTGGGCGGCGGTTCCTTCGGACTCCACTCGTACTTCACCGGCACCAAGGAGGAAGAGGAACGCGCCGTCCGCTTCCTCACCGACCTCCACCGGGCCTCGGGCCTGCCCGTCTGGGTGGAGAACGCCAACTGCTACTCCGCCTCCGCCCGGGGCATCCTGGACGCCTGGCAGGCGGTGACGCGCATCTGCGAGAACACCGGGTCCGGCCTCATCGTCGACCTGGCCCACCTCTACATCGACGCCGTCAACTGCGGTGTCCCCGTGGAAGTGCTGCTCGGCGCGGTCCCCTGGTCCCAGGTGGTCGAACTGCACCTGTCGGGCGTCCGCACGGGACGGGACGGAACCCTCCACGACGGCCACTCCGAGGCGGTCCACGAAGGCGTGTGGTCGCTGCTGGACACCGTGGTGAGCCAGCGGCTGATCACGGAGACCGAGCCCGTCACCGTGATCGTCGAACACGCGGACCTCACCTGGACGGACCGGCCGGACCAGTACTACGCCGACTTCGCCCGGGCGGCATCGTTCCTGGAACGGCACCGGCAGGCAGGCACACCGGGAGCCAAGGACGCGGAGCCGCACGACTACGGCGTCCCCTACTGCCGCGCCTACCTCCGCCAGCTGTGCAAGGGCTGGATCCCGGGCCTCGCCGAGGCCTCCGAACAACGCGGCCTGTCCTACGTCGAACTGTTCGACCAGTGGGTGGACGACGTCCGCGGCCGCGGCAAGCGCATCGTCCTCAACCTCGACGAAATACCCCCGGCAGAACGCCATGCGGCGGTCAGCGCCCCCCAGGACCTGCTGGCCTACGCCAAGGAGAAGCTGCGCTGATGCTGATCGGTGTCAATGTGACCTCGCCGGACACCCTCGAGATGGCCTGCCGGCTGCGCGACTCGGGACACATCGACTTCGTCGAGGTCCTGATCGACGGCTTCGCCCACCTCGACCCGAAGGAGTTCCGCCGCACGGTCGGTGACCTCCCGGTCGGCTGCCACATCATGCTCTCCCGGTTCCTGGACCCGGACCGGGCACGCCTCGAGCACTACCTGAACCTGGTGAACCAGTGGCAGGCGGACTGCGGCCTGCTCTACGTCAGCGACCACATCGCCCACTTCTCCCACAACGGCCAGCCGCTGCCCGTCGCCCTCGAAGTGGACTACGCCGCCTGGCAGCCGGTCATCGACTCCGTGCGCGCGTGGCAGGACCAGCTCGGCACCACCCTCGCCGTGGAGAACTTCCCCTCACAGTCGGCCGGCGACATCCCGCAGGCCCGCGCCTACGCCGAGCTCACCGCAGCGACCGGATGCGAAGTCCTCATGGACGTGTCCAACGCCATGGTCGCCCAGCTCAACACCGGGCAGCCCGCCGCCGCGTGGGCCGAGGTCCCGGGCGTGGGCCGCAGGTTCCACCTGGCCGGCTACAGCCCCTCCCCGGCGGCCCCCTCGCTCATCGTCGACAGCCACGACGTCCCCGTCAGCGACGACACCCTCGACCTCGTGACGTTGTTCGCCGGCCGCGCCGCACCGGACGCCACCCTCGTCGTCGAACGCGACGCCAACCACGACCTGGACGAATGGAGAACGGACCTTGACCGCACGCGCGCCGCAGCCGTCGCGGCTCAACGCCTGCATCAGCCCCACCGCACGTGACTCCCTCACCCCGGGATCCCGTGACCGGCTGATCGCCCAGGAAGCGCTCCGCATCCGCTGGCACCAGCTCTTCGACCGCATCCCGCAGCTGGCCGAACGCCTGCCGGACACCACCGACCTCTACGAGTCCTTCCTGGAGTGGGCCGTGGCCGCGGGCCGGCGCCTGGACTGGCGCATGCACCTGCACTTCCTCGAATTCCTGAACAGCGAGGGCATCGCCCTCGAGCCGCAGGACCACATCGAACTGCTCGCGGCCTCGGCCGCACGCTGGTTCGCCTCACCGGAGCACCGGCAACGGGGCCTGGCCCTCACCACCGGGACCACCGCCCCCAAAGTCGTCGTGGCACTGAAGGGGCACTCGCCCCTGGAACGCGGCCGCGTGAAACTCGCAGCGGTGCCGGGGCTGGAGCCGGTACCGGGCATCCGGTGGTCGCTCTCCCGTTCCGGCACTTTCGCCGCCCTGGCCTGGAGCCCGCTGTGACCGGCACGACCACCGCCACCGCCACCGCCACCACCGCCACCCGGTCCCTGGGCCGACGCGTCCTGGCCCTGATGGGCCCCATGGTGGTGGCGTCCGTCATGGGCCAGGCCATTGCCCAGACCGATCTGTGGGTGATCAGCACCCTGGGCGAGCAGGCCGTGGCCGCCGCGGCCGTACCGCAGCGCCTGCTGCTCCTCGACTCGATCACCGCCATGGCCATGGGTCCCGTCGTCGGACTGTCCGTGGCCGGGGCCGTATCCGCCCACGCCCGCCGGCGCGCGGTGCAGGGCGGGCTGGTCGGTGCGACGGCAGCCGGGCTGCTCATCGCGGTGGTCGGCCTGGCCGTGCTGCCGTACCTCGTGGACGCCCTGGTCGCCGCACCGGGCATCCGCGACAACACGCAGTCGGCCCTCCTGTGGCTGCTGGCCGCCACCCCGGTACGCCTCGCGCAGTTCGTCGGCGCCATGGCCCTCTTCGCGCTCCGGCGCTCCCGGCCCCTCCTCACCCTGTACGCCGTAGCCGTCGCCGCCAACGCCGCGCTCGACCTGTTCTTCGTACACGGAATCGGACTCGGCTTCGCTGGCGCATACGCCGCCACCTCCGTCATCGCCGCCCTCGAATGCGCCGTCACCGTATGGCTGCTGCGTGATCACCTCTCCGTCCCCCTCCGGCTCCGCGACAGCGCACGCTGGCTGCGCCAGGTGGCGCGCACCATGCTCACCGAGTGGGGTCACATGCTCTCGGTGATCGGCTTCGAACTGCTCCTGGTCCTCGCCCTGACCCTCGAGGCCTCGTGGGCGGACCGGCTCGCCGCGTTCTCCGCGGGTGCCGTGCTCACGGCGACGCTGCACATCCCGATCACGGCGCTGGTCAACGCGACCGGCATGGTCTGCAAGGGCGCGGCCCCATCCCCCCGGGAATGGCGGCACCTGCGCGGGTACGTCCTGGCCGCGTCCGCGGGCGTCTGCGCCCTCGTTGCGTGCACGGCCTGGACGGTGCTGCCCGGGCTCTACGGCCTGCACGGCGCGGCCGCGACCTGGTTCACCTGGCTGATGGTCGGACAGGCCGCCGCCTTCCCCTTCCGTCTCCTGGCCGCCACCGCCGAAGGCCGGCACAAGGCCGCCGACCGCTTCGGCGTGGTGCTGCGCCTGCGCCTGCTCCAGGAGTTCGGCATCGCCCTGCCCGTCTTCCTCGCGGGCCTGCTGACGGACAACGCAGCCCTCGCCTGGTCGGGCATCGCGCTGGGCTGCGCGGTCAACTACTGGCTCCTGCACACCGCCGTGACCGGCCGGAACCGCGTCACGCCTTGACGGCAACCATGACTCACCCGCGACCACGACCGCTCCGGATCCTCCGGCCGGCGCTGCCCTGCTCGGCAACGGCCTGCGCAGTGGTCTCGAGGTCGCCCGCGATCCGCCCGCGGAGGGTGTCCTGGTCGGCATGGAGGACGAAGTGCCGTACTGGAATGCCATGCCGGGCAAGGCCCGAGCTGATCTCGCGCCAGTACTGCTCGACCAGGACGGTCATGGGTGGCGCCAACCGCCAAGATCTTCTTGCCGCGACCTCCCCGCGCAGCGGATCAGGTGAGCCGGGCGGCCGGGCGAACCCGGAGGGTCAGCGGCGACGGCGCTTGACGATCACCGTGACGGCGAGGCCGAGGCCCACGACGAGGACGCCGCCGAGTGCCGGCCACTGCCAGGAGAGGCCGGGTTCCGCGTCCGCGGCTTGCGCCCGGGGTGGCACCGAGGCTGTCGAATCGGCGCCGGGGGCGGGGGTCTTCGCGACGGCCGGGGCGGCCAGGGGGTCGACGTCGGGCGCCCCCGGGTCTCCCGCGTGCTCGAGCAGCACCTTGCGGGGGCGGGCGACTCCGTAGCCGATCCAGTCGCTGCGCTTGGAGCCGTCGGTGGGGGCGCCGGCGGTCTGGATGAGGACGCGGGCCACCTGGTTCGCGGTCCACTCGGGGTGGGCCGACCACACGAGCGCGGCGGAGGCGGAGACCAGGCTGGTCGCGTACGAGGTGCCGCCGTTCCCCGTGCACCAGCCCTTGTTCTCGGCGCAGCGGATCTGGGCCTTGCTTCCCACGGAGACCAGGTCCGTGTCGGGGCCGTGGGAGCTGAACGGCATGGCCTTGCCGTCCTCGTCGACGGCTCCTACGCCGATGACTCCCGGCAGGCCGGCGATCGCGTTGGTCCAGTTCTTGCCCTCGCCCTCGTTGCCCATGGCGGCGAAGATGAGCGCGCCCTTGCTCTGGGCGTACTCGACAGCGGGCTTGAGCTTGTCCATCGGCCAGTCCGGAGTCACGCCTATGGAGAGGTTGATGACCTTGGCACCGTTGTCGGCCGCGTACCGGAGTCCCCTGGCGGCTTCGGACGCCACGGCGAAGGCCATGGGCGAACCGACACTGGTGCGGACGGGAAGCACCTTGGCGCCGGGAGCGAGGCCCTTGGGGCCGCCGGATGAGCCGTCGCCGACGATCGCTGCGGTCATGGTGGTCCCGTGCCCGACGAAATCGTCGTGCGGCGGGTAGGTGACGTCCGGGCGTTCGAAGGGTGGTTCGATATAGGACACGCCCGGGAGAACGGACTCGCTCTTCCAGCTCGAGACATCTTTTACGCCGCTGTCGATGACGGCCACCGTGATGCCGCTGCCGTCCGCGACCTTCCACATCTCCTGGGCCTTCATCTTCGTGAGGTAGCCCCGCGAGTCGGTATCGGCGGCCGCCGGCACCGCCGCGCCTGCGCTGACCGCCAACGCTGCGACGATGACGCCCGCCGCCCTCCGCCACAACTCATGTCGACGTATGGTGTCCTGCATTTCTTCGCGCCCCTCTGTGTCCATGCGCTGCACATCTCGCGCGGACCCACCCCATCACACCGTCCAACCAGGGCTGCACCTGACTTTCCGTAACTCCCGAGCCTGTGAAGAAGTGCACGAAGGCCGGAGAGGACTTCGACTGCTTCTCCGCGCCCGCCGACGCGGAGAGCTTCGAGCGGAGCCGCAAGGCCGCCATCGGGCCCCCTGGGCTCGCCGGGGCTGTGAACGAGGCCGGGCCACCTGGAGACGGGCGACCGGGTGGGAGTTATTGCAAGCAGGCGCTTGCAATAGTTAGCAAGGTGCGGCAGGATCGGGGCATGGCATCGCTCAACGTCGGGAACCTCGGCGAGTACCTGCGCGAGCAGCGGCGGCAGGCGCAGCTTTCGCTGCGGCAGCTGGCCGATGCGGCGGGGGTGTCGAATCCGTACCTCAGTCAGATCGAACGCGGGCTGCGCAAGCCGAGCGCGGACATCCTGCAGCAGCTCGCCAAGGCGCTGCGGATCTCCGCCGAGACGCTGTACGTGCAGGCCGGAATCCTGGACGAGCGGGACCGGGACGAGGTCGAGACGAGGGCCGTGATCCTCGCCGATCCGTCGATCAGTGAGCAGCAGAAGCAGGCGCTGCTCCAGATCTACGAGTCGTTCCGCAAGGAGAACGCCGCCGAGGCGGAAGCGGAGGCGGAGGCGGATGCGCGGGAGCGGTCCGCCGCCACCGACGGAGCCGATGCCGGTACCGATGCCGAGACGCACCACACGAACTGAGACTGTGATCCGGGAGGACCACCACATGGCCATCGCCGATGACCTGAAGAAGACCCTCACCGACCCGACCCCCCTCTACTTCGCCGCCGGCACCGCCGACCTCGCCGTACAGCAGGCCAGGAAGGTGCCCGGGCTCATCGAGCAGCTGCGCGCCGAGGCCCCCGCGCGCCTCGACGCCGTGCGCAACACCGACACCAAGATCGTCCAGGAGAAGGCCAGGGAGGCCCAGGAGGCGGTCAGCGCCAAGGTCGCCGAGGTGTTCGGGGCCATCGACCCGAAGAAGCTCGGGGAGACCGCCCAGGACCTGGCGCTGCGCGGGGTCGGCGTGGCCGCCGAGTACGCGGTCAAGGCCAAGGAGGCCTACGACAAGGTCGCCGAGCACGGCGAGCAGACCGTGCGGGCCTGGCGCGGCGAGGTCTCCGAGGAGATCGTCGACATCGCCGTCGTCGTGGAGCCCGAGCCGGAGACGGCAGCCGGGCCGGAGGCCGCCGAGGCCGGCGCCGCCGAGGCCTCCGCTTCGGAGGAGAAGCCCGCCGCGAAGAAGCCTGCCGCGCGCAAGGCCCCGGCCAAGAAGGCCGCCGCCGCGTCGGCCGACGAGAGCTGAGCAGCACACGACGGACCGGGCACCCGAGGGGCGTCCGGTCCGTTGGTGTTTGTGAAAGGGGCTCTGCCGGTAGCGTGGAGTCAGGCGGCATCCGGCGAGCGAGGCGTGAGAAGGCGGTCAGACGATGTTGATGGACGGGTTCGATACCGGAGTGCTTCCGTTGCTCGGGTTCGCCATGCTCGGGCTCGCCGTCGTGGCCTTCGTGATGGCGCTGATGGCCCGCGAGGACGCGTACCGCGCGGCGGACAAGCAGACCAAGACCTTCTGGCTGGTGATCCTCGGAGTCACCGTCCTGGTGGACTTCTTCCTCGGGATGCTCTTCCTGGAGATCGCCGGGCTCGTCGCCACCATCGTGTTCTTCGTGGACGTGCGGCCGGCCCTCAAGCAGGTCTCGGGCGGCGGTGGCCGGCGCAGCGGCGGCAGCAGCAGCGACGGGCCGTACGGGCCCTACAACGGCGGGCGCTGACCCGGCCGTCGGGCGCGCGGTCTCCCGGGGTTCCGGGATTGCGGGCCACCGGGCCCACGGGCTATCGGGGCTCCACGGGCTGCCGGGCCCGGGCTATCGGGGCCCACCGGCTATCGGCGCCCACGGGCTCTCCGGCCCCGTCAGCCCTCGGCGCGCGAGAGGAGGACGACGGCGGCGTCGTCCGTCAGCTCCCCGCCGTTGAGACGGCGGGCCTCGGTCACGGCGGCCTCCAGCAGGCCCTCGCCGCTCAGCCCGTCGTCCAGGTGGCGGTTGATCATCTCGATCATGCCGTCCTGCCCGAGCCGTTCCCGGCCGGGGCCGATGCGGCCCTCGATCAGGCCGTCGGTGTAGAGCATCAGGCTCCAGGTGCCGCCCAGCTCGACCTGGCGGCGCGGCCAGCGCGCCCGGGGCAGCAGACCGAGTGCCGGGCCGCTGTTCTCGTACGGGAGCAGCCGCGCGGGGCGGCCCGGCCTGGATACCAGCGGCGCCGGATGGCCCGCCAGGCACAGGCCCGCGCGGCGGCCGTCCGGGGCGATGTCCACCGTGCACAGCGTCGCGAAGATCTCCTCGCAGGGGCGCTCGACCTCCAGGACCTCCTGGAGGGTGGCCAGCAGGTCGTCCCCGCACAGACCGGCCAGGGTCAGCGCCCGCCAGGCGATGCGCAGCTCCACGCCCAGGGCGGCCTCGTCGGGCCCGTGGCCGCAGACGTCGCCGATCATGGCGTGGACGGTGCCGTCGGGGGTGCGGACGGTGTCGTAGAAGTCCCCGCCGAGGAGCGCGCGGCTGCGGCCGGGACGGTAGCGGGCGGCGAAGCGGAGGTCGGAGCCCTCCAGGAGCGGGTGCGGGAGCAGTCCGCGCTCCAGGCGGGCGTTCTCCTGGGCCCGCAGTTTCGATTCTGCAAGTTTGTACTGGGCGATGTCCGCCCGTTTTCTCTCCACCGCGTACCGGATGGCGCGGCTGAGCAGCCGCCCGTCGAGCTCGTCGCGGAACAGGAAGTCCTGGGCACCCACGCGGACGGCCTCGGCGGCGCGCTCCGCGTCCTCCTCACCGGTGAGGACCAGGACGGCGTGGCGCGGGGCGATTCGGAGCACCTGGCGCAGCGCGGCGAAGGGGTCGGCGGCGTCGCCGGGGCCGTGCGGGAGCGCGAGGTCGAGCAGGACGCAGTTCACGTCCGGGGTGAGCAGCCGGGCGGCTTCCGTGAGGTTGCGCGCGCTGCGCAGCCGGATGCGGTGGCCGTCGGCGTCGAGGATCTCGGGGACGGTGAGGCCGCCGGCGGGGTCGTCCTCGATCACCAGCAGGGTGAGCGACGACTGGCTGCCCGGGCCGCTCTCGGTGCCCGGGATCTCCCTCTGCCGCGGTACGGGTACGGGCATGGTCTCCGGTTCCTTCCCGCCCCCTCGGGGGTTCGCTCGTCCGGAGACCCTAGCGGCGGGACGGAGCAAGCGGAATGCCGGGTCCGGCCACAGGCTCCGGCATATGCCGTTATCGCGGGGGAAAGTCCGTGCCGCCGAATGACCAACGTCACGGAGCCCGGGCGTGGCGTCCCGCCCAGCGAGACGTTCCGACGCCGCCCGCGGGGCCGGGCCCCCGACGGCTCAGGGCCGGTCCCCCGACGGCTCCTAGCCGGACCCCGGACCGCTCGGGAGCCGCGCACCCCACGGCCCCGGGCCGCCCGCCCGGGCCCGCCCAAGCCCGACCGCCCGGGCCCGGCTCCGCGCCCGCCCGGCTCCGCGCCCGCCCGGCTACGCGTCCGGCCGGACCACGGCCTTGATCGGCATGGAGCCCGCGCCCGTCAGGGTGACGTTGCGGCCGGGGCGCGGGGCGTGGACGATCGCGCCGTCCCCGATGTACATCCCGACGTGGGTCGCGTCGTCGAAGTAGATGATCAGGTCGCCGGGCCGCATGTCCTTGATCGCGACCTTCGGCAGCCGCAGCTGCTCCTGCGAGGTGCGCGGGATCCGCTTGCCCGCCGCGAGCCAGGCCTGCGAGGTCAGCCCGGAGCAGTCGTACGAACCCGGTCCCTCCGCGCCCCACACGTACGGCTTGCCGATCTGGGCGGTCGCGAACTGCACGGCCCGCTTGCCCGCTTCGCTGGCCGCCGCGCCCGTGACGCCGTTCATCGCGCCCGAGGACAGCCATGCCGCCTGCGCCTTGTACTGCGCTTCCTGCTCCAGCTGGAGCAGCCGGGCCTTCTGCTCGGCCTCCAGCTTGCTCTCCAGCTCCTCCGCCGCCTTGATCTTCTCCTCGACCTGCTTCTTCGAGGCCTCCTGCTTGACCCGGTTGGCCTCCAGCTTCTCCCAGTGCGCGGTGGCGTCCATCGCGTACTGCTGCAAGTCGCTCTGGGTCCGGTTCAGTTCGGAGAGCAGGTCCGAGGTCGCCTTCTCGCCCTGGCGCAGCCGGTCGGAACCGTCCAGGAACTGCGTCGGGTTGTTGCTCAGGGCCAGCTGCGCGCCCGGCGGCAGTCCGCCCGAGCGGTACTGCGCGCGGGCGGCCGCGCCCGCGCGGCCCTTCAGGGAGGTGATCCGGTCCTGGCCGGCGACGACCAGGTTGGCGATCTCCACGATCTTGGCGGACTGCGTCCTGGTCTCGCTCTCCGCGAGGTTGAAGGCGTCCGTCGCGGTGCCGGCCTGGCGGTAGAGGTCCTCGATCTCCTCGCGGACCTGCTCCAGGGACTTGCCCTGCTGGGGCTCCGGTGCCGCGAACGCCGTCCCGGCGAGCAGACCGGGCGAGGCGAGCAGCGCCGTCGCGCAGAGCAGAGTGAGGGCGATCGAACCCCGTCGTCGTTTCCTCATGGTCCCCCCAGACACAGGATTGATTAATCGTCAGTAACTTGGCATTGCCTTCGGGATGGTGCCATGTGTCGGTGAAATCCAACACCCTTGTGGATATCCACCCGGTGAGCCCCGGTGGTCCCCACCGCCCCTTTCACTCCGAAGGCCTCAACGCTTCCCACCGCACCGTCAGTTCCCCCTGACGCCAGCGCACCGGGCCGTCCGCGAGCGGCCAGTCCCCGGCCAGCGCCCGCGCCGTCCGGATCCAGCGCTGCCGCGCCCCGTAAGAGGCGTACGGCGCCGCGGCCGCCCACGCCCGGTCGAAGTCGCGCAGGAACGCGTGCACCGGCTCGCCCGGCACGTTGCGGTGGATCAGCGCCTTGGGCAGCCGCTCCGCCAGGTCCGAGGGGCGCTCCAGGGAGCCCAGCCGGGTCGCGAAGGTCACCGTGCGCGCCCCCTCCGGCCCGAGCGCCACCCACACGTGCCGCCGCCCGATCTCGTCGCAGGTCCCCTCGACCAGCAGCCCGTCGGGGGCCAGCCGGGAGCACAGCCGCTCCCACACCGCCTCGACCTGCTCCTCGTCGTACTGGCGCAGCACGTTCGCCGCACGGATCAGGGCCGGCCTGACCCCGCCCTCCAGCGGCACCTCGAAGCCGCCGTGCCGAAAGCTCAGCCCCTCCCGCTCGTACGGCTTCGCGCCCGCCACCCGGGCCGGTTCGATCTCGATGCCGACCACCTGCACCCGCGGAGCCGCCGCCCGCAGCCGCGCCAGCAGTTCCACCGCGGTCCAGGGCGCGGCCCCGTAGCCCAGGTCCACCGCGACCGGGGCCTCGGCCCGCCGCAGCGCCGCCCCGTGCGTGGCCGCGATCCAGCGGTCCATGCGGCGCAGGCGGTTCGGGTTCGTCGTGCCGCGCGTGACCGTGCCGACGGGCCGGCGCGGGGGAGGGGTGGGACGGGAGGCCATGTGCAGAGAGTAAGCGGAGCGCTCCCGCCCGATAAAAATCCGGTACGGGCGCAGGAAAACCCCCGCTCCCGGAATGCGGGGCACGGCCATCCGGGTTGCACTCCTAGAAGAGCGCCGACAGCGCTCTCCGCGTCATGCCGTCCGAGCGAGAGGAACTGCTCCCTTGAGCCAGTACGTGTCCCGCATCGGCGGCAGCATCGGCGGACGCTTCGCCGCGGCCCGCTCGGGCACCCGCCACGAGCCGCCGCGCCTGCGGCTGCCCGCCGGTGTCGGCGGCCACCGCAGGCCGCGCCGCGTCGCGATGCTCAGCGTGCACACCTCACCGCTGCACCAGCCCGGCACCGGCGACGCCGGCGGCATGAACGTCTACATCGTCGAGCTCGCCAAGCGCCTGGCCGCGATCAACATCGAGGTCGAGATCTTCACCCGGGCCACCACCGGCGGCCTGCCGCCCGTGGTCGAGCTCGCGCCCGGAGTCCTCGTACGGCACGTGGACGCGGGCCCGTACGAGGGTCTCGCCAAGGAGGAGCTGCCGGCCCAGCTGTGCGCCTTCACCCACGGAGTCATGCAGGCCTGGGCCCGTCACCGCCCCGGTTACTACGACCTCGTCCACTCCCACTACTGGCTCTCCGGGCACGTCGGCTGGCTCGCCGCCGAACGCTGGGGCGTCCCGCTCGTGCACGCCATGCACACCATGGCCAAGGTCAAGAACGCGGCGCTCGCCGAGGGCGACACCCCCGAGCCCGCCGCCCGCGTCATCGGCGAGACGCAGATCGTCGCCGCGGCCGACCGGCTCATCGCGAACACCGCCGAGGAGGCCGACGAACTCGTCCGGCACTACGAGGCCGACCCCTCCAAGGTCGCCGTGGTCCACCCCGGCGTGAACCTCGACCGCTTCACCGTCGCCGACGGCCGCGCCGCCGCCCGCGCCCGCCTCGGGCTGCCGCAGGACGCCGTGATCCCGCTCTTCGCGGGCCGCATCCAGCCGCTCAAGGCCCCCGACATCCTGCTGCGGGCCGTCGCGGAGCTGGTGGACCGGGATCCGGCCCTGCGCGGCCGGCTCTTCGTACCCGTCGTCGGCGGGCCGAGCGGCAGCGGGCTGGCCAAGCCGGAGGGGCTGCAGAAGCTCGCCGCCCGGCTCGGCATCGCGGACCTCGTGCACTTCCACCCGCCGGTGGCGCAGGACGCGCTCGCCGACTGGTTCCGGGCGGCGTCCGTCCTGGTCATGCCCTCGTACAGCGAGTCCTTCGGGCTCGTCGCCATAGAGGCCCAGGCCACCGGGACCCCGGTGCTGGCCGCGGCCGTCGGGGGGCTGCCGGTGGCCGTCAACGACGGGGTGACGGGCATCCTCGTACCCGGCCACGACCCGGTGGACTACGCCAGCGAGCTACGGCGCTTCGTGGACGAGCCCGGGCTCGCGGACCGGATGGGCGCGGCGGCCGCGCGGCACGCGCAGTTCTTCGGCTGGGACACCGCCGCCAGCGGCACGGCGGACGTGTACCAGGGGGCGATGCACGATCATCGCCGTCACGTACGCTCCCACCATGGCTGACCCTGACACCGCCGATCCCGTCGACACCGCCGCGATCATCGAGGCGGTCCTGACCGGCGCGGAACTGAGCTGGGAGAGCCCCGCGCCGGGGTCCTACGTGGTCCAGCTCCCCGGCACCCGCAAGCTGAGCACCACCTGCTCGCTCAAGGCCGGCAAGCACTCCCTGTCGGTGAACGCCTTCGTGATCCGCCACCCCGACGAGAACGAGGCGGGCGTCCACCGCTGGCTGCTGGAGCGCAACCTCAGGCTCTACGGCATGGCCTACGCGGTCGACGCGCTCGGCGACGTCTACCTGACGGCCCGCCTCCCCCTGTCCGTGATCACCCCGGACGATCTGGACCGGCTGCTCGGCACCGTCCTGGAGGCGGCGGACGGGGCCTTCAACACGCTGCTGGAGCTGGGCTTCGCGAGCGCGATCCGGCGGGAGTACGAATGGCGGGTCGCGCGCGGCGAGTCCACGCGCAACCTGGACGCCTTCAAGAACCTGACGCGGCCTTCGGCCTGAGCTCCGCCGCGACGGCGGGTTCGGCGGGTTCGGCGGAGCCCTCCACCCCGCCCGGTCCTTCCGCGGGCAGACCCCGCATCAGCAGCCAGTAGCCCGCCGCCGCGAGGGTCCCCAGGAACGCCGTCGAGCCCCACAGCCACGCCGCGCCGAAGTGCTCGATCGCGAAGCCCGCCATCAACGGCGCGACCAGCGAGGCCACCGCCCACGACATCGTGTACATGCCCTGGTAGCGGCCGCGTCCGTGCAGCGGGGAGAGCCGCGCGACCAGGCCCATCTGGGTCGGCGAGTTGACGATCTCGGCCAGCGTCCACACGCAGACCGTCAGCGCCAGGCTCCACACCGAGCCGCCGAAGGCCGTCAGCCCGAACCCGTACCCGGCCAGCAGCGCCGAGATCACCAGCAGCCGCTGCGGATCGCGGTGCTCGATGAAGCGGGTCACCGGGATCTGCAGCAGCACGATCAGCAGCCCGTTGACGCCGATGACCAGGCCGTAGTCGGCCGTGGAGAAGCCGGCCGCGCCCATCGCCAGCGGCAGCCCGAACGAACCCTGCATGAAGATCAGCGAGATCAGGAAGGACAGCCCGACCACACCCATGAAGCGGCCGTCGCGCAGCACCGTCCCCAGACCGATCTCCGGCCCGGCGTCCGCCACCTCCGCCGCCGTCCGCTCGGGCCGCGACTCCGGCAGCTTGACGTACACGAGCACCGCGCAGACCAGCGTCAGGGCGGCCTCGCCGAGGAACCCGGCCAGGTAGCTGTACTCGGCGACGAAGCCCGCCACGGTCGCGCTGACGGCGAAGCCGAGGTTGATGGCCCAGTAGTTCAGCGCGAAGGCCCGTACCCGGTCCGCCGGCCGGACGATGTCGGCCATCATCGCCTGCACCGCCGGACGCGAGGCGTTCGAGGTCATGCCGACCAGCAGCGCCACCGCGGCGATCGCCGCCGGCTGCTCCATGAACCCGAGCAGCGCCACCGAGAACGCGGTCGACGCCTGCGCCGCCATCAGCGTGGGCCGCCGGCCCAGCCGGTCCGTCAGCACCCCCGCGACGAGGGAGGACACCACACCGCCGAGCCCGTGCAGAGCCACCACAAGTCCCACGAAGGAGGCCGAATAGCCCCGCTCCAGGGTCAGGTACAAGGTCATGAATGTGGCGACGAAGGCCCCGAGCCTGTTGACCAGCGTGCTCGTCCACAGCCACCAGAACTCCCGGGGCAGACCCGACACGCTCTCGCGAGCGGCCCGTCTCAAACCGGCAACGGACATACGGGTTCCCCCCGGAGATGTAAGCGTCCCTCTATCGATTCGCACCCTACGGACAGCGGCCCCGCGGAGCCACTGGATTGACGGCTGCCGTCAATCGGAGGCCGTCCACACGCCGTCCACACCGCGCGCGGGGGGCCGGGCGCGTCCATTAGGCTCGTACGCATGGCCGACGCACCGTACAAGCTGATCCTCCTCCGCCACGGCGAGAGCGAATGGAACGCGAAGAACCTGTTCACCGGCTGGGTGGACGTCAATCTCAACGAGAAGGGCGAGAAGGAGGCGGTCCGCGGCGGTGAGCTGCTCAAGGACGCCGGCCTGCTCCCCGACGTCGTGCACACCTCGCTCCAGAAGCGCGCGATCCGCACCGCGCAGATGGCGCTGGAGGCGGCCGACCGTCACTGGATCCCCGTGCACCGCTCCTGGCGCCTGAACGAGCGCCACTACGGCGCCCTGCAGGGCAAGGACAAGGCCCAGACCCTCGCCGAGTTCGGCGAGGAGCAGTTCATGCTGTGGCGCCGCTCGTACGACACCCCGCCGCCGGCCCTCGAGGACGGCACGGAGTTCTCGCAGTCCGAGGACCCGCGCTACGCCTCGATCCCGCCGGAGCTGCGCCCGCGCACCGAGTGCCTCAAGGACGTCGTCGTCCGCATGCTCCCGTACTGGTACGACTCGATCGTCCCGGACCTGCTCGACGGCCACACCGTCCTGGTCGCCGCGCACGGCAACTCCCTGCGCGCGCTGGTCAAGCACCTCGACGGGGTCTCCGACGCCGACATCGCGGGCCTGAACATCCCGACCGGCATCCCGCTCTCCTACGAGCTGGACGCCGACTTCAAGCCCCTCAACCCGGGCGGCACCTACCTCGACCCGGACGCCGCGGCGGCCGCCATCGAGGCCGTCAAGAACCAGGGCAAGAAGAAGTAGCCAAAGCGATCATGCCCCCGGCCTGCGCACACGGCGCGGATCGGGGGCATTCGTCCGTCCCGGGCCCACTGCGGCCCTCAGCGCCTCGTCTCGTACCTGGTCAGGATCACGCCGCCGGGAAGCGTCCGGGTCTCCACCAGGTTGAGGTTCACCCAGTTGTCCAGCGCGGTGAAGAACGGCGTGCCGCCGCCCGCCAGGACCGGCGCGGTGGCCAGCACGTACTCGTCGATCAGCCCGGCCCGCATGGCCGCCCCGGCGAGCGTCGCGCCGCCGATGTCCATCGAGCCGCCGTCCTCGGCCTTGAGCCGGGTGATCTCGGCGACCGCGTCGCCCGTGACCAGGCGGGTGTTCCAGTCGACCTCGTCGACCGTCGAGGAGAACACCACCTTCGACATGTCCCGCCAGCGGCGCGCGAACTCGATCTCCGCCGGGGTGGCGCCCGGCTGCCGGTCGCCGGTCGGCCAGTAGGAGCTCATCGTCTGCCACAGCCTGCGCCCGTACAGCGACAGGTCGGTCGCCTGCAACCGGTCGGACCAGAACTGGAACAGCTCGTCGCTCGGCACGCTCCAGCCGATGTCGTCGCCGGGCGCGGCGATGTAGCCGTCCAGGGTCAGGTTCATGCCGTAGATCAGTCTCCGCATGGCGCCAGCCTTCCGCACCCAGGGCCGGAAGTAACCTCCGCGCCCGAACGGCCCCCACACGCGGGTCCTCCGCCGGCGGGGGGCTGTTCGCGGTCTTGTGGCCGGGTGGGGGGCGTGGTCTGGTGGCGCCGTGGAAGCAATCATCGCCAGTGCGATAGCGGTTCTGGGGACACTGCTCGGGTCGGGGGTGACCTTCGCCTTCCAGCAGCGCGTGGCCGAGCGGGGGCACGAGTTCACCCGGTCGGAGAAGCTGCGCCAGGAACGGCTCGACGCCTACACCTCGTACGCGGGGGCGCTCGTGAACTTCCGGCGCACCCTCGTCCACCTGTGGTTCTGCACCTACGCGCAGCCCTACGGGCAGTACGAGGACCCGAGCGCGGTCAACGCCCGCTCCCACGAGCTGCGTTCCAGCTCCCAAGAGGCCCTCTTCCGGCTGCAGATGCTCACGGGCGACGAGGCGCTCAGCACGCGGGCGCAAGCACTCTTCGACGACATCGCGGTGCTGCACAAGACGGAGAGCCGGGAGGAGTTCGACATCCGGCGGGACCGGACCCGTGAGGGCATCGGCGGCCTGGTCGCCGCCGCCAAACGGCAGCTCTGAAACGAGCGGGGACGGCTGTTGACGGCCGGCGACGGCCGGTGGCGGCCCGGCGCCCGGCGATCCTGCGATCGCCCACGGGGCCATCTCCGCCGGGGGTGAACGATGCGAACGGCCCCGGCCCGACGGTATGGGTCGGCGGGGCCCCTCGCGTTCGGGAGACCAGGCGGACCGGCTCAGCCGCCGCACTGGCAAGGAGCGCCGGACTGGCAGCCGCAGCCGCAGCCCGAGCCGCAGCCGCAGGCCGCCAGCAGCGGCAGGCGCAGGGCCTCCGGGGGCCGTGCTTCCTGCTCCGGGGTGATGGGGACGGGGGAATCGGGCATGGATCCTCCTCGTAGGCGTTGTGCCTTCGCCCTCATTCATGCCCAGCCGAACCCGCGCGTCAACGGCGCATTGGGGGCTCGTTGGCCGGCCGGGCCCCACCGGGCCCGGCCGACGGCCTAGACGCCCTCGACCTGCGTCGGCGCCTGGAGCTCGTCCGCGTGCTCACCCGTCACCAGGTAGACGACGCGCTTGGCGACCGACACCGCGTGGTCCGCGAAGCGCTCGTAGTAGCGGCCCAGCAGCGTCACGTCGACCGCCGTCTCGATGCCGTGCTTCCAGCGGTCGTCCATCAGGTGCTGGAACAGCGTGCGGTGCAGCTGGTCCATCTCGTCGTCGTCCTGCTCCAGCTGGAGCGCCAGGTCGACGTCCTTCGTGATGATGACCTCGGCGGCCTTCGCCATCAGACGCTGCGCCAGCTGCCCCATCTCCAGGATGGTCGCGTGCAGGTCGCGCGGGACCGCCGTGTCCGGGAAGCGCAGCCGGGCCAGCTTGGCCACGTGCTGCGCCAGGTCGCCGGAGCGCTCCAGGTCCGCGCTCATGCGCAGCGAGGTGACGACGATGCGCAGGTCGGTGGCGACCGGCTGCTGGCGCGCGAGCAGCGCGATGGCACGGGCCTCCAGGTCGTGCTGGAGATCGTCCACCTTCTGATCGGCGGCGATGACGCTCTCGGCGAGCTTCAGGTCGGCGTCGAGCATGGAGGTCGTGGCCCGCCCGATGGCGGAGCCGACCAGCCGGGCCATCTCGACCAGGCCTTCACCGATCGAGTCCAGTTCCTCGTGATACGCGTCCCGCATGTCTCGTGTCCCTCTCTTGACCTACTGCACTACTGCCCGGGGGCCGGGCCGGGGCGGCCTCGTGCCCCACGGTGCCACGGTGACGCCCGAACGCGACCGACTCCGGCATCCCAAGTGAATCAACCCCGTCGTCAGGGTGAACTCTGGGCGACGACTGTTCGAGGTGCCACCCGAACGGCTGTGGAAGTGTCGTCGCACCTGCTTAACCTGGAGTCATGGACGTGAACGCGGCGGTCGCCGCAGCTGCAGCGATTGCCGGTCTTTGCACCGGTGTGATCGCGATGCTGGCGTTCCGCTGGAGCGAGCGCGACCAAGCCCGCCCCACCCGGAGCTCCATGCGCCCCGACATCAACGCGGTGCTCCCACCAGGTGTGGACACCGTCCTCTCCGTGCTGCGCTCCTCCGCGGTCGTGCTCGACGAGGGGGACGCGGTCGTCAAGGCCAGCTCGGCGGCATATGCCCTCGGCCTGGTCCGTGGCGGCAAGCTGGCCGTGGAACCCATGCTCCACATGGCCCGCGACACCCGCCGCGACGGAGAGATACGCCAGGTCGAGCTCGACCTGCCCCGGCGCGGCACCGGCCGCGGCGAGGCACTCGCCGTCTCGGCCCGCGTCGCCCCGCTCGGCTCCCGCCTGGTGCTCCTCCTGGTCGAGGACCTCACCGAGGCCCGCCGCATCGAAGCCGTACGCCGGGACTTCGTCGCGAACGTGTCGCACGAGCTCAAGACCCCGGTCGGGGCGATCTCCCTGCTCTCCGAGGCCGTCATGGACGCCTCGGACGACCCCGAAGCGGTCCACCGCTTCGCCGGCCGCATGCAGATCGAGGCAACCCGCCTGATCAACCTCGTACAGGAGCTCATCGACCTCTCCCGGGTGCAGAACGACGATCCGCTGGAGGACGCCGAGCCCGTACGAGTGGACACCCTCGTGGCCGAGGCCATCGACCGCTGCCGCCACACGGCGTCCGCCAAGCAGATCACCATGGCCGCCGGCGGCACCGCCGACCTGCGGGTATGGGGAAACCGGGGGCAGCTCGCGGCCGCCCTCGGAAACCTGGTCGAAAACGCCGTCAACTACAGCCCCGCCCGGACCCGCGTCGGCATCGCCGCGCGCCGGGTCACCGCGCCGGGTGGAGACTTGATCGAGATAGCCGTGACCGACCAGGGCATCGGCATCCCGGAAAAGGACCGCGAGCGCATCTTCGAACGCTTCTACCGCGTCGACCCGGCCCGCTCCCGCGCCACGGGAGGAACCGGCCTGGGCCTCGCGATCGTGAAGCACGTAGCGGCTTCGCACGGCGGGGAGGTGTCGGTATGGAGCTCGGAGGGCCAGGGTTCCACCTTCACCCTGCGACTCCCCGAAGCGGCCGCGCCGGCCCCGGCGACGGCCTCCGCACCCGCCAACACCCTGCTCGAACCTCAAACCGCACCAGCCATTCCTGCCCCGGAGGTCCTTCCGTGACCCGAGTGCTCGTCGTCGAGGATGAGGAATCCTTCAGCGACGCCCTGTCCTACATGCTCCGCAAGGAGGGCTTCGAGGTCGCGATCGCCGCGACCGGGCCCGACGGGCTCGACGAGTTCGAGCGCAACGGCGCCGACCTCGTCCTCCTCGACCTGATGCTCCCCGGCCTGCCGGGCACGGAGGTCTGCCGGCAGCTGCGCGGCCGCTCCAACGTTCCCGTGATCATGGTCACCGCCAAGGACAGCGAGATCGACAAGGTCGTCGGGCTGGAGATAGGAGCCGACGACTACGTCACGAAGCCCTTCTCCTCGCGGGAGCTGGTCGCCCGCATCCGCGCGGTCCTGCGCCGCCGCGGCGAGCCGGAAGAGGTCACCCCGGCCGCCCTGGAAGCGGGCCCCGTACGGATGGACGTCGACCGCCACGTGGTCACCGTCGCCGGAGCCAAGGTGGACCTCCCGCTGAAGGAGTTCGACCTCCTGGAGATGCTGCTGCGCAACGCGGGCCGCGTGCTGACCCGCATGCAGCTCATCGACCGGGTCTGGGGCGCCGACTACGTGGGCGACACCAAGACCCTCGACGTCCACGTCAAGCGCCTGCGGGCCAAGATCGAGCCGGACCCGGGCGCGCCTCGCTACCTGGTCACGGTCCGCGGCCTGGGCTACAAGTTCGAGCCGTAAACACGGGCCCGTACGGCAACGGCCCCCATCCGCGTCACGCGGATGGGGGCCGTTGCCTTTGCGTACGGTGCTTCGCGCCTCAGTGGCCGGCGCCGGAGGACGGGGACCCGGACGGGCTGCCCGCGGGGGAACCCGTGGGGGCACCGGCGGCCGGGGAACCCGTGGTGCTGCCCGAGGGCGAACCGGAAGGCACGCCCGTGGTGCTGCCCGTCGGGGTGGCGCCCGTGACCGGGCCGGCCGTCGGGCCGAAGCCCTCGTACATGCCGGTGGCCGGGACGACGAAGGCGTCCAGCGCCACGTCGCCGGTGGTGCTCAGCTGGAAGACGATGTTCTGGACGTTGCCGTCCGCGACGGCGTCCCCGCCCGCGATGACGGCGGAGGCGTTGCCCTTGCCGCCCAGGACGACGGAGCCGCCGGCCGGGACGACCACCTTGGACGCGCTGCCCGCGGGCTTGAGCGTCACGGTGGCCTTGCCGCCCTGAAGGGTGATGGCGTCGAGCGTCTGCTCCTTGGTACCGGCGTTGAACAGCGTCGCGGAGACGGCGGCCGGGCCCTTCTTGTCCTTCTCCTGGGTGATCACCAGAGCGTTCTGGACCTTGATGTCGCCCTTGGTGACGGCGGCGTTGTCCGGCCTGATCTGGAGCGTCTGCGCATCGTGACCCGCACCACAGGCGGCCAGCGAGACGATCGAGAACACGACGGCGGTGGCGGCGAGGGCGCCGCGTCGAAGGCTGCGGCTCACGGTGGAGGCAACTCCTTGGACGTACGGAACGGAAGGGTGGGCGGCTCGGAACGGCCGAAGTAAAGCCGCTCTAAGGGTGTGTCAGCGGGCTTAGGTTACCGAGCCGCCGCCCCGCCCCCGCACCCGACCCTCCGCAGCGCGGGGGCGGCCCTCTCCGGGCCCCGCACCGGCCACGACCCCGGCCCGTCCTGCTCACGCCCCACTCGCGCCCCGCGCACGCCCCGGCCCCGCCCCGGACGGGTGATCTTTCATTCGCAAAAGGCCCGCCCGCAAAGGCCCGCCCGCCACCCGGTGATCAATTTCCGGATTTCCTCCGAACGCCAACCGGTGATCAATTCCCGATTGGGCCGGAACGGGGCCCGTACGGGTGGTCGCCAGTCGAACGGAGTAGTTGGGTTTCCCGCGCCCGAACCCGCCAAAACGGGACGTACGCCACATCCGCAGGGCTCCGGACCAGGTGTAACGTAGCCGTTTCGTCCAGTCCGCACAGCGCCTCCGACCTGCGCATACCCCCTCGCGGAAGCCTCCCGCAGCACGTTCCTGTCGCTGTTGTCAAGCCCTGAGATGGGCCCTGACCTGCGAAAACGCCATTCATAACGGTCGATTCTCGTGTTACCCTGGATAGCCACGGAAGGGGTACCTGTCACATGACGTTCAAGGTTGGCGACACCGTGGTCTATCCCCATCACGGGGCCGCGCTGATCGAGGCTATCGAAACTCGCCAGATCAAAGGCGTGGACAAGACCTACTTGGTGCTCAAGGTCGCCCAGGGTGACCTGACGGTTCGCGTACCTGCGGACAATGCGGAGTTCGTCGGTGTTCGCGACGTAGTCGGCCAGGACGGGCTGGACCGGGTCTTCGAGGTGCTTCGTGCACCGTACGCAGAAGAGCCGACGAACTGGTCCCGGCGTTACAAGGCGAATCTGGAAAAGCTCGCTTCTGGCGATGTCATCAAGGTCGCCGAAGTTGTGCGTGACCTCTGGCGTCGTGAGCGTGAGCGCGGGCTTTCCGCGGGCGAGAAGCGCATGCTCGCGAAGGCGCGCCAGATCCTGGTGAGCGAGCTCGCGCTCGCCGAAAACACCAACGAGGACAAGGCCGAGGCCCTCCTCGACGAGGTGCTCGCGTCCTGACGCGATCATCCGTACACAGTTGTGCCGCGGTGCCCGATGACAAGGAAACTTGTTGCCGGGCGCTGCGGCATGTCTGTACCCAAGCCCCTTTTGCTGCCGTCGCTGCCGGTACCTGACAGCGACCACTCACAGCGGCGACCACTCAAAGCGGCGACAGCTGAAAGCATCGCCTCACTGGCGTGCCGGGTCCGGGCAGCCGACTCGACCGGTCGTCACGGAAGGGGCGAGGGGCGTCGCACCCGGCACCCTTCAGGCCATACCCATGTCGGCCGAAGTCACAAACCTGGCTCGGAGCTACTGATGTCTGACGAATCGCGCCCCCACCGCACCGCCGCGGTGATCCCGGCCGCCGGCCGCGGGGTCCGTCTCGGTCCCGGCGCCCCCAAGGCCCTGCGGACCCTGGGCGGGATCCCCATGCTCGTCCACGCCGTCCGTGCGATGGCGCGCTCCCGCGCGGTCGCCCTCGTCGTCGTCGTGGCCCCGCCCGCCGACACCGCGGAGGTACGCCGGCTCCTCGACGAGCACGCACTGCCCGAACGCACCGAGATCCTGGTCGTCCCCGGCGGCGAGACCCGGCAGGAATCCGTACGCGCAGGCCTGGACGCCCTCCCGGACGGCATCACGGACGTCCTCATCCACGACGCGGCCCGCCCGCTGGTCCCCGTGGACACCGTCGACTCCGTCGTAGAGGCGGTCCGCGGCGGCGCCCCCGCCGTCGTGCCCGCCCTGCCGCTGGCCGACACCGTCAAGGAGGTCGAGCCCGGTGCGCCCGGCGAGCCCGAGCCGGTCGTCGCCACCCCCGTGCGGTCCCGGCTGCGCGCCGTGCAGACCCCCCAGGGCTTCGACCTCGCCACGCTGCTGCGCGCGCACGAGAAGCTCGCAGCGGGCACGGCGGACGGCGAGGGCGCCACGGACGACGCCGGGATGGTGGAGCAGCTCGGCGTCACCGTCGTGGTGATCCCCGGCCACGAAGAGGCCTTCAAGGTCACCCGCCCGCTCGACCTGGTCCTCGCCGAGGCCGTACTCGCCCGCAGGAGGGCCACCGATGTCTACTGACCCCTCGTCCACCGGCCCCTCCGTCAGCCCCTCCGCCGCCCCCGCCGCCCCGCTGATCCCGCTCGTCGGCATCGGCACCGACGTCCACGCCTTCGAGACCGGCCGCGAACTGTGGTGCGCCGGTCTGCTCTGGGAAGGGGAGGACGGCCTCGCAGGGCACTCCGACGGCGACGTCGCCGCGCACGCCGCCTGCGACGCCCTCTTCTCCGCGGCCGGCGTCGGCGACCTCGGCGCGCACTTCGGCACCTCCCGCCCCGAATGGTCCGGCGCCGCCGGTGTCACCCTCCTGGCGGAGGCCGCCCGCATCGTCCGCGCCGAGGGCTTCGAGATCGGCAACATCGCCATCCAGGTGATCGGCGTACGCCCGAAGATCGGCAAGCGGCGCGAAGAGGCGCAGAAGGCGCTCGCCGCCGCGGCGGGCGCCCCCGTCTCCGTCTCGGGCACCACCACCGACGGACTGGGCCTCACCGGCCGTGCCGAGGGCCTCGCCGCGATCGCCACGGCCCTCGTGTACCGGACGAACCGGGCCTAGTACCCCGTACGGATACACCCCTCCCGCACTTCTCCGCCAACAAAGCGGGCCCCGCGTACCGAAAGGGTCGCGGGGCACTGCTACAGGCGCACTACCCTGGATGCCGTGACTATTCGCCTGTACGACACCAGCGCCCGGCAGATCCGTGACTTCACCCCGCTCGTTCCGGGCTGCGTCTCGATCTACCTCTGCGGCGCCACCGTGCAGGCGGCTCCGCACATCGGGCACGTCCGCTCGTACCTGAACTTCGACATCGCCCGCCGCTGGTTCACCTACCGCGGTCTCGACGTCACCTTCATCCGCAACGTCACCGACATCGACGACAAGATCATCGCGAAGGCGGAGGCCCAGGGCCGCCCCTGGTGGTCCATCGGGTACGAGAACGAGCGCGGCTTCAACGACGGCTACAGCGCGCTGGGCTGCCTCCCGCCCACCTACGAGCCGCGCGCCACCGGCCACGTGCCCGAGATGATCGAGATGATGCGCGGGCTCATCGAGCGCGGCCACGCCTACGAGGCCGACGGCAGCGTCTACTTCGACGTGCGCTCCTTCCCCGGCTACCTGGCGCTGTCGAACCAGAACATCGACGACCTGCGCCAGCCCGACGAGGGCGTCTCCGGCAAGCGCGACCCGCGCGACTTCGCCATGTGGAAGGCCTCCAAGCCCGGCGAGCCCGACTGGGAGACCCCGTGGGGCCGCGGCCGTCCCGGCTGGCACCTCGAGTGCTCCGCGATGGCCCACAAGTACCTCGGCAGCGCCTTCGACATCCACGGCGGCGGGCTCGACCTGATCTTCCCGCACCACGAGAACGAGATCGCCCAGGCCAAGGCCTTCGGCGACGAGTTCGCGAAGTACTGGATGCACAACGCCTGGGTCACCCTCTCCGGCGAGAAGATGTCCAAGTCGCTCGGCAACTCCGTCCTCGTCTCCGAGATGCTCAAGGTCTGGCGCCCGATCGTCCTGCGCTACTACCTCGGCACCCCCCACTACCGCTCGATGATCGAGTACAGCGTGGAGTCGCTGCGCGAGGCGGAATCCGGCTTCGCGCGCATCGAGGGCTTCATCCAGCGCGTGATCGAGAAGGCCGGCAAGCCCGTCGAGCCGGCCGCCGAGGTCCCGCCCGCCTTCGCCGAGGCCATGGACGACGACCTGGGCGTCCCGCAGGCGCTCGCGATCATCCACACCACCGTCCGCCAGGGCAACAGCGCGCTCGCCGCCGACGACAAGGACGCCGCCATCGCACGGCTGTCCGAGGTGCGTGCCATGCTGGGCGTGCTCGGCCTCGACCCCCTCGACCCCCACTGGGCCGGCGAAGCGGACCGCGGAGAGGACCTCCACGGCGCCGTGGACACCCTCGTACGCCTGGTCCTGGAGCAGCGCGAGTCCGCTCGCGCCCGCAAGGACTGGGCCACCGCCGACGCCATCCGCGACCAGCTGCAGCAGTCCGGCCTGGTCATCGAGGACAGCCCCACCGGACCCCGCTGGACGCTCGGCCCCCGCTGAGCCCGCCGGAGCAGTCCAGTTGTGCCGCTCGGCCTTCCGAGCCGCACACTCTTCATACGTACATATCGCAGCACCAACGAAACAGGTAGAGGTCATGGCCGGGAACAGCCAGCGCAGGAACCGCCGCACGTCCAACAAGAAGGGCGCGACGGTCGGCAGCGGTGGCCAGCGGCGCAAGGCCCTCGAAGGCAAGGGCCCCACGCCCAAGGCCGAGGACCGCAAGAAGCACAAAGCCAACCGCATCAGCAACGCCATGGCCCGCCAGGCAGCCAAGCGCCGCCCGGCCCCCCGCCGCGGCGGCCCCAAGGGCACCAGCGAGATGGTCGTCGGCCGCAACCCGGTCTTCGAGGCGCTGCGCGACGGCGTACCGGCCGTCACCCTCTACGTCCAGCAGTTCATCGACAACGACGAGCGCGTCCGCGAGGCCCTCCAGCTCGCGGCCCAGCGCGGCAACATCAACCTGATGGAAGCCCCGCGCCCCGAGCTCGACCGGCTGACCAACGGCCTCAACCACCAGGGCCTGGTCCTCCAGGTCCCGCCCTACGAGTACGCGCACCCGGAGGACCTCACCGCCGCCGCGTACGACAACGGCGAGGACCCCCTCATCGTCGCCCTCGACGGGGTCACCGACCCGCGCAACCTCGGCGCGATCGTCCGCTCCGTCTCCGCCTTCGGCGGCCACGGCGTGGTCATCCCCGAGCGCCGCGCCGCCGGCATGACCGCCGGTGCCTGGAAGTCCTCCGCGGGCACCGCGGCCCGCACCCCGGTCTCCCGGGTCACCAACCTGACCCGCGCCATCCAGGACTACAAGAAGGCCGGCATCACCGTCGTCGGCCTCGCCGCCGAGGGCACCCACGAGGTCCACGAGCTCGAAGCGCTCGCCGGCCCCGTCGTCATCGTCGTCGGCTCCGAGGGCAAGGGCCTCGGCCGCCTCGTCGGGGAGAACTGCGACTACCTCGTGCGCATCCCGATGCCGGGCGGCGCCGAGTCGCTCAACGCCGGTGTCGCCGCGGGCGTCGTCCTCTACGAGGCCGCCCGCCGCCGCGCCACCCGCGGCCGGGTCTGAGCCTTCGGGGTGCGGACCCCGCAGGTTTGAACACCACCGCTTGATCCAATTGGCTCACCGGGAGTGACCCGTGAGCGTGCCGCCCCGCCCCTTCCGGGCGGGGTGGCTTGATTTGACGGGTCTCGGACACATCCCTGCTGTCAAGGCAGTGTCCTAAACACTCATCACTCGGTTAGATGAGTGTGGACACCAGAACGCCAGGGTTCGACGACCAGCCCGCGCTGAGCATGGTCAAGGTGCCGTGCGACCCCGCACAGGTCATCGTCAACCACGCCAGCTTCCGCGTGCGGCTCGCACCGAGCCCCAGCGCGCGTCCCAGGCCCGCGGGCGCACCCGGGCTCGCCCCCGCGCTCGGCGGGGCCCTCGCGGCGGCCGGAGCGGGCGCCGCCCGCCGCCGCCCCGTCGTCTGGAGCGGCAGGTCCGCCCCCGGCGACGCCGCCGCCAGCGCCGCCATGGGCGGGCTGCTCCAGGCCGTACGCGAACACGGGCGCGGACACGACGAGTACGACGGCGGAGCCACCCAGGTCATCCCGCGCATCGACCTGGCCCATGACCTCGCGGACGACACCCTCGCCGTCCCGACCGTCATCGGCCAGCGCACGTACGGCGACCCCGACGAGACCCGCGCCCAGCCCGCCGTACGGGACTTCCCGAACGGGGCCTACGAAGCCCCCGACGGCCCCGGAACCGGCACCGACTCCCGCCGGGCACCCGGCGACACCCGCGGGCAGGCCTCGTACTACCCCGGCCGCCGGATGAACCTCGGCGTCGTGCTGCTCCCGCTGCGCGTCTTCCTCGGCTTCATCTCCATCTACGCCGGCATGGGCAAACTGTGCGACCCCGTCTACTTCGACGGCGGCGAGCGCGGCTCCATGGTCACCTGGCTGCAGACCCTGCACCCCTGGGCCCTCGCCGAACCCCTGCGCGACTTCGCACTCGCCCACCCGGTCGGAGCCGGCCTCAGCGTCGCCTTCCTCCAGGTCGTCGTCGGCGTACTGACCGTCTTCGGCCTGTGGCAGCGCTTCGCCGCCTGCTTCGGCGCCCTGCTCTCCGCCGCCCTGCTGATGACCGTCAGCTGGAAGACCGTCCCCGCCTACGACGCGCCCGACATCATCTACCTCGCCGCCTGGAGCCCGCTGATCATCGCCGGCGCCCCCGTCTACTCCCTCGACGGACGCCTCGCCAGCGAGGCCTGGCGCACCCTCGGCCCGCGCTCCGAGGTCTGGCGCCTGCGCCGCCGAGTCCTGCGCCGTGGTGCCGTCATGGCCACGGTCGTCTGCGGACTCACCCTGCTCATCGGCTCGCTCCTCGGCGGCGCCGTCCGCTCCACCACCGTCGTCACCGTCCCCGGACCGGGCCAGGCCCCCAGCAACTACCTGCCGGGACGCCCCCTGCCGCGCACCCCGCAGCAGCAGCCCGCGTTCCCGACGCCTTCGAAGCCGGCCGCCCAGCCCTCGGCCGCGGCCTCCTCGCCGGCCGCCAAGTCCGGTCGCGGCGCCACCGGTTCGGCTTCCCCGGGCGCCGGCTCCGGATCGCCCACCGCGACCCGGGGCGCCACCAGCGGCAGCCAGACCCCGCGCAGCACCCCCCGCCAGCCGACCCCGCAGAAGCCCCGGGCCAGCTCCTCCGGCACGGGCAACGGCGGCTCCTCCGGCGGATCGGACCCCACCCCGCCGAAGAAGCCCGACATCCTCGGCGGACTCCTCGGCTGACCGGACGGCCCCACGAGGGCCAGGGAAGGGGCCCGGCACGCGGAAGCGTGCCGGGCCCCTTTCGTGTTCACGTGGCGGCGGCCGTGGGCGGGGCTGCGGGCCCACGAGGGTCACGAAGGCCACGAGGGTCAACGAGTGCCCGCGAGGGCCCCACGAGTGCCCTGAGAGGCCCCAAGAGGGCCTACGGGGGCCTACGAGGGCCTACGAAGGGCCTTCGGGGGGCCTACGAGGCCTACGAGCCGTTCTGCGCGGCCAACTCCCGCGCCGCCTCGGTCAGGTCCTTCACCGTGTCGATCGCCCGCCAGTAGGCCCCCTGGGGCAGCGGGAAGCCGGCCAGGCGCCGCTCACGGGCCAGCCGCGGGAACGTCGTACGCTCGTGGTCGCCCAAGTCGGGCAGCAGCGCCGCGAATTCGGGCCCGAAGACGTACACGCCGGCATTGACCGGGTACGGGGACTGCGGGGCCTCGATGAAGTCCAGTACGTGCCCGTACTCGTTGATCTCCACCACCCCCCACGGAATGCGCGGCCGGGCCAGCGCCAGCGTGGCCGTGGCCCCCCGCTCGGCGTGGAAGGCCGCCATCTCGCGCAGCGGGAAACGCGTCCACACGTCCCCGTTGGTCGCGAACCAGGCCCGGTCGGGGTACGGAAGGTGCCGCGCGGCGAACTTCAGACCACCGCCCCGGCCCAGCGGCTCGCGCTCCACCACCGTGGTCACCCGCAGCGGCAACGAGGCCCCGGCCAGCCACTCCTGGAGCACCTCGGCGAGGTGACCGCACGAGACGACGGCGTCCGTCACCCCCTCGGCGGCGAGCCACGCCAGCTGGTGCCCGATGATCGGGATCCCCGTCCCGGGGATCTCCACCATCGGCTTCGGGCGGTCGTCCGTATAAGGCCGAAGCCGCGAACCCTGGCCCCCCGCCAGGACGACAGCCTGGACCGGGGAGGCCGGGAACGCGGCCACGTGGGATCGGTCGGGGAGCTCCGGGCTCCCGGCAACCTCGGAATCGGTCATGTCCGTAGGAGAACGGCTTGCGGCGGCGGCCGTCAGCCCATGGAGGCGACGCCGGACGCGTACGCGGTGTCGCACACCGGCCGCGCGAACGACTGGGCCTTCGTGGGCCCGTAGGCGTCCACCGCGGCCCGCCCCAGCGCGCGTGCGATCCCCGCGCAGTGCTCGGCCAGCGAAGGCCGCCGGTCAACCTCCTGCTGGAGGTGGGTGAGTACGTCACCAGGCTGCTCACCCTGCTGGATCTCGCTCAGCAGCTTTTCGCGCAGCACGTCCTGCGCGGCGCGCGGCTTCGCGGGGACGGAGACGTCCTCGGCGGACGCGGTCAGGATCTGGGAGGGGGTGTTGTCCGCCCAGGGGACCATGGTGACCGCGAGGGTCCCGGACAGGACCAGGACGACGGGCAGGACCAGGGCGAGGGATCGGCCGATACGGCGGGCAGTGTGGGTCACGAGGGCGAGAGTAGCGCTCGGTGAAGATTTGGCGACATTTAGTCACTCGGTCGGGGGATGGTTCGACGTGGCTTTTCGAATAAAGGGTTGACGCGGAGGGCCGAATGGCCCGATCTGCCGGAACTCACGCCGAAGGGGCGCCCCTTGACGGGACGCCCCTCAGGACCGGGAAACCCTCGGGTCAGTTGGAGAGACGGGCGCCGGAGGACGTCGAGAAGACGTGGATCTCGCCCGCGCGCGGCACGACGTGCAGCGTCGAGCCCTTCTCGGGAACGTTGCGGCCGCTCACGCGCACCACGATGTCCTGCGAGCCCTCGGAGTGCGAGGTCGAACCGTAGACGTACCCGTCGGCGCCCAGCTCCTCGACGACGTTCACGGTGATGGTCAGACCACCGGTGTCACCGATGTCGAAGTGCTCCGGGCGCACGCCGACCGTGACCGTGCGGTCGCCCGCGTCGGCGGCGGCGGACAGCGCTTCGCGCGACACCGGGACGACGCTCTCGCCGAACTTCACGCCGCCGTCGGCGATCGGGACCTCGACGAGGTTCATGGCCGGCGAGCCGATGAAGCCGGCGACGAAGAGGTTCGCCGGACGGTCGTACATGTTGCGCGGGGTGTCGACCTGCTGGAGCAGACCGTCCTTGAGGACCGCGACGCGGTCGCCCATCGTCATGGCCTCGACCTGGTCGTGGGTGACGTAGACGGTGGTGATGCCCAGATCCCGCTGGAGGGCCGCGATCTGCGTACGGGTGGACACGCGGAGCTTGGCGTCGAGGTTCGACAGCGGCTCGTCCATGAGGAACACCTGCGGCTTGCGCACGATCGCGCGGCCCATCGCGACGCGCTGGCGCTGACCGCCGGAGAGCGCCTTCGGCTTGCGGTCGAGGTACTGGGTCAGGTCCAGCATCTTCGCCGCGTCCTCCACCTTCCTGCGGATGGTGGCCTTGTCCTCGCCGGCGATCTTGAGCGCGAAGCCCATGTTGTCGGCGACGGACATGTGCGGGTACAGCGCGTAGTTCTGGAACACCATCGCGATGTCCCGGTCCTTGGGCGGCAGGTGCGTGACGTCGCGGTCACCGATGCGGATGGCGCCGCCGTTGACGTCCTCCAGGCCGGCGAGCATGCGCAGCGAGGTGGACTTGCCGCAGCCGGAGGGGCCGACGAGGACGAGGAACTCGCCGTCCGCGATCTCCAGCTCCAGCTGGTCCACGGCGGGCTTGTCGCCGCCGGGGTACAGACGGGTCGCCTTGTCGAAAGTGACAGAAGCCATGGTGATGAATCCCTTCTACCGGCAGGAACGTGCCGGACGATCCGAGTGGAAGGTCTAGTCCAGTCACTGGACTCGATCCCGACGCTACCCGCCCGAGCCGCGCTTGTCAGCACCCGGACCGGCGTGACTTAGCCGACTGCCGGGGCCGGCTGTCAGAGGCGGCTGCTTGGATCCCGACCATGACCATCTACGACCTGACCCGCGCCCTCCCCGACATCCCGGCCCTGCGCGACCGCTGCCGGGCGATGGCGGCCCTGGAGCTGGTGATCGGCGGCGACCCCGAGGGCGGCTTCTTCTCGTACGAGGCCTCCTGGGCCCCCGGCGAGGAGGCGGCGTTCATGGACAACGGCTCGGGGGACGAGTACGCGATCGTCTTCGCGGCGGCCGGGGCCTTCGGCTTCGGCTTCGACCACGAGTCGCCGATGAGTCCGTGGGGCGACGAGGACACGGCACTGTGGCCCGGACTGGTGGAGGGCGTGCCGGAGGCGTTCCGGCCGCTGGTCTCGGAGCGCTCCTTCTGCGTGCAGGAAGGGGTGCTCCAGGCGACCGCCGTCTTCTGGCGGGAGACCGGCGACAGCGCCTGGCGCGCCGGCGAGGTCGGGTTCCCGCAGGACGCCCCCGACCCGGACGGCACCGACCACCTCTTCGAGGTACTGGCGGCGGGCACCCCGGAGGCCTACCGGGACTTCGCCGAGGACCACTACGAGACCGAACTCCCCCTGGAGGCGATCCGGCACGTGTGGTCTCTGCTGCCGCTCACCCAGGCCGTCGTGGACGCCCTCAACCCGGGCCTCCCGCTGGAGGTGGTGGCCCCGCGCCTGGAGCGGGCGGGGTATCCGGGGGTGTGACGGGGCGGGAGCGGCTGGCCGGACCGGCAATTCGGTACGGGCAATTCGGTACGGGCGGCGAACTGGTGGGCGAGGTCCCGCAACGGCCGGAAAGTTCTTCGCGGTGGGGTATGGCGGCTGTGTAGAGTGAAGGCGATTCTGTGCGCTGCGCAGCGTCACACGTGCCTCCTTAGCTCAGCTGGCCAGAGCAACGCTCTTGTAAAGCGTAGGTCGTCGGTTCGAATCCGACAGGGGGCTCCGTCCCAGGTCGCAGTGGTTTCGGCCGAGCGGATTCGTACGGGAGCGAAAGGCCCCGGGTGATTGCCCGGGGCCTTTCGTGTGCCGTCAGCCGCGGCCCGAGATGCGGTCCGCCAGGCGGGCCAGGGGGGCCGTCGTCGGGGTGTGGGTGGTGGATTCGCGCCGGTCGGCCTCGCGGTAGGCGGCGTAGAGGGCCTGGACGCCGAGCCAGCGGAAGGGTTCCGGTTCCCAGCGGCGGACGCGGTGGTTGACCCAGGGGAGGGCGGTCAGGTCCGTCGTGTCGCCCAGGACCAGGTCGCGCAGGGTGCGGGCCGCGAGGTTCGACGTGGCCACGCCGGAGCCCACGTAGCCGCCGGCCCAGCCGAGGCCCGTCGTCGCGTCCAGGGTGACCGTGGCGCACCAGTCGCGGGGGACGCCCAGGACGCCCGACCAGGCGTGGGTGATCTCGACGCCCGTGAGGACCGGGAAGAAGGACTCCAGGAGGTGGGTGAGGGCGGCGATCGTCGAGGGCTGGGTGCGGCCGTCGTTGTCGGTGCGGGAGCCGTAGCGGTAGGGGACGCCGCGGCCGCCGATGGCGATGCGGTCGTCGGCCGTGCGCTGGGCGTACATGTAGGCGTGGGCCATGTCGCCCAGGGTGGCCGCGTCGGTCCAGCCGAGCTGGGACCAGACCTCCGGGGGGAGGGGGGCCGTGGCGATCATCGAGGAGTTCATGGGGAGCCAGGAACGCTTCTGGCCCTTGAGGGCGGCGGTGAAGCCCTCCGTGCAGCGCAGTACGTACGGTGCGCGGACCGTGCCGTACGGGGTGATGGCCCGGCGGGGGGCGATCTCGGTGACGGGTGTCGATTCGTGGATGGTGACGCCGAGGCGTTCGCAGGCGGCGGCCAGGCCCTTGACCAGCTTCAGGGGGTGGATGCGGGCTCCGTGCGGGGTCCAGGAGGAGCCCACCGCGTCGGCGACGTCGATGCGGGCGCGGGTGTCGGTGGCATCGTAGAGCTCGCGGTCGCTTTCGCCGAAGGCGAGTTCGGCGGCGTGGAAGGCCTTGAGGCGGCTCAGCTGGGCGGGGGTGCGGGCGACTTCGAGGACTCCGCCGCGGTGGATGTCGGCGTCGATGCCCTCCTTGGCGGCGGTGTCGATGACTTCGGTGACGGTGTCGTTCATGGCGTGCTGGAGGCGCTGGGCGGCGTCGTGGCCGTGGAGGGCGGCGTAACGGTCGCGGCCGGCGATGCCGTTGTAGAGCCAGCCGCCGTTGCGGCCGGAGGCCCCGTAGCCGCAGAACTTCTGCTCCAGCACGGTGACGCGCAGGTCGGGGGCCGCGGTCTTGAGGTAGTACGCGGTCCACAGGCCGGTGTAGCCGCCGCCGACGATGACCACGTCGGCGGTGGTGTCGCCGGTGAGGGGGGCGCGGGGTGGGCGGGAGGTGGCGGTCTCGTCCGTCGCGTACCAGAAGGAAATTCCGCCGTTGATCGTCATGGGGGAGTTGGTACACCTCGTTCCGGATGGGTGTCCAGGGACGTGACGTCGGGTTTCGGGGTGCGAGGGGTGGCCGAATGACTGATGTGGGCGGGCGGATTCCTCCCTAGGGTGGGGCGGGGATTTTGTCATGTTTTTGGGTGAGAGGTTCGGTTCGTATGGCACGGGTTGCAGGAGCAGGACGTCTCGTCGCGGCGGTCGCGTCCGCCGCGCTGCTGGCCGGGGCGGTCGTCGGTTGCGGCTCCGGTTCCGGCTTCGGTTCCGGCTTCGGCTCCGGTTCCGGTTCCGGTGAGGGGAAGCCCTCGGCCACCTCTCAGGTCGTGGTGCGGACCAGCCCGATCGCCGACCAGCTCGCGAAGCTGCCGACCGAGGTGGACGGGCCGAGGATCGTCGTGGGGAAGCCGGACGCGCCGCGGACCGCGCAGGTGCTGGTGGACCCCAAGTGCGGTTACTGCGCGCGGTTCGAGGAGGCCGGCGGCGAGTCGCTGCTGAAGCTCGCGGTGGCCGGTCAGGTGAAGATCGAGTACCTGCTGGCGTCGTTCCTGGACCAGGGCGGGGTGAGCGGTTCGGCCAAGGCGGTCAACGCGCTGCGCGCGTCGGCCGACGCGGGGAAGTTCGCGGAGTACCACGCGGCGGTCTTCGCGAGTCAGCCGAAGGGGAAGTTCACCGAGGAGCTGCTGCTGAAGATCGCGGACCGGGTGCCGGGGCTGCGCGGGGCGGAGTTCGACGGGGCCGTGAAGGAGCAGAAGTATGAGGGGTGGGTCGGCGAGGCCGAGAAGGGCTTCGAGGCGACGGGTGCGCGGGCGACGCCGATGGTCCTGCTGGAGGGGAAGCCGGTCGGGTCGAAGGACGGGTCGCTCTTCGACGCGCAGGCGTTCACGCGGACGCTGAAGGACGCGGGCGTCGGAGCGTAGCCAGTGCTGTGACCGGCGAGGTCCACCGGGTCGCGGCGCCCGGCGCGGCACCTCTCGGCGTTGCCGGAACGCTGAGGTGCGTCCCGTACGAGCCGCGGCCCTCCGCCTTGCGGTGCACCGCACCGGACGCCGGCCTAGCTCGTCGGGCCCTCAGGGTTCCAGGACGACCTTGCCGGTGGTGGCGCGGTTCTCCAGGTCGCGGTGGGCCGTGGCGGCTTCGCCGAGGGGGTAGCGCTGGAGGGCCGGGCGCAGGCGGCCGGCCGCGGCTTCGGCGAGGGCGCGGGTTTCGAGGAGGCGCAGCGGGTCGTTGCCGCCGGCGCGCCGGAGCATGGCGGGGCCGAGGACGTTGAGGGTGGTGACGGAGCGGGCCTGGAGCGCGGTGCGGTCGGCTTCGGTGAGGGGGATCGGGCCGGCGGACCAGCCGAAGACGAGGTGGAGGGCGCCGTCGGCGAGGAGGTCGAGGGCGGTGCGGGCGGTGGCGCCGCCGACGGAGTCGAAGAGGACGGTGGCACCGTCGGGGTGGTGCGCGCGTACGGTGTCGGCCCAGTCGGGGCGGGTGTAGTCGAGGGCGAGGTCGGCGCCGTTGGCGGTGGCCCGGGCGGTCTTCGCGGGGCCGCCGGCGAGGGCGATGACGGTGGCTCCGGTGTGTTTGGCGTACTGGACGAGCAGGGTGCCGATACCGCCCGCGGCGGCGGGGACCAGGGCGACGGAGCCGGGGCCGAGGTCGGCGAACTGGAGGATGCCGAGCGTGGTGCGGCCGGTGCCGATCATGGCGACGGCGGTGGCCGGGTCGAGTCCGGTCGGCACGGGGTGCAGGCGGTCGGCGTCGGCCACGGCGTATTCGGCGTAGCCGCCGGGGGCGAATCCGAGGTGGACCACGACGGTCCGGCCGAGCCAGGCGGGATCGGTCCCGGGGCCGAGGGCGTCGACGGTGCCGGCGACCTCGCGGCCGGGGACCGTGGGGAGCGCGGGGAGCGGTGCGGGCGGGCCCTGCACTCCGCGGCGCAGGGAGGTGTCGAGGAGGTGGACGCCGGCGGCGGCGACGGCGATGCGGACCTGGCCGGGGGCCGGGGTGGGGCGGGGGACGGATTCGTAGGTGAGGTTTTCGGCGGGGCCGAAGGTGTGGAGGCGGACGGCGTGCATGTCGGCGGGGGCGGGGGCGGGGGCGGGCGCGGCCGCGGGCGTGTCGGTGGGCGTGTGGGCGGGCGTGTGGGCGGGGGTGGTGGTCATGGGGAAAGGGTCTGACCTCAAGTGGGGTTGAGGTCAAGGAGTGGTGTTGTCAGTGGGGTGGGCCAGGATGGGGACATGGCGCGCAACGGGCAGAAGCAGACGGTGAAGGCGGCGAAGCGGCCGGAGGTGCGGCTGCCGGAGCTGATGGCGTGGGAGGGCGGCGGGCTGGAGCCGGACGGGGACTACGACGGGCTGGAGCTCGTGGACGAGGACTTCGCGGGCCAGGACGGGCGGGGGGCCCGGTTCATGGACTGCGCGCTACGGCGCTGCGTGCTGGACGAGGCCGATCTGGCGAAGGCACGGATCCTGGACTCGGTACTGGACGGTGTCCGCGGCGTCGGAACCGACCTGTCGGGGGCTTCGCTGCGGGACGTGGAACTGCTCGACGCCCGGCTGGGCGGGGTGCAGTTGCACGGGGCGGTGCTGGAGCGGGTGCTGGTGCGCGGGGGCAAGATCGACTACCTGAACCTGCGTACGGCGCGGCTGAAGGACGTGGTCTTCGAGGGGTGCGTGCTGGTGGAGCCGGACTTCGGGGGTGCGGTGCTGGAGCGGGTGGAGTTCCGGGACTGCGTGGTGCGGGGGGCGGAGTTCACGGGGGCGCGGATGGCGGAGGTGGACCTCCGGGGGGCGGAGCTGGGTATTGCGCGGGGGGTGGAGGCGTTGGCGGGGGCGGTGATCAGTCCGGCGCAGCTGTTCGAGCTGGCGCCTGCGATGGCCGCGCAGCTGGGCCTACGGGTCCTGGCGTAGCCCCCGACCGGCCCCGGCGTAGCCGCCGACCGCCCCGGGCGCAGCTGCCTGATCTGCCCTTGGGGCGGTCCCGCGTGCGGCCGCTCCGCCGGGCTCGGGCGGGCCCGCGGCGGCTCACCCGGACCGCGTATGGCCGCCCGCCCGCGGTTGGCGGCCCGGCGGATCCGCCCTGCCCTGCCCGGTCGGCCTGGCGTGGCCTTGTCCGGGTCGCCCGGCGCGGGCGGTGTCGCTGCGCGGTGGATGTCCCCTACCCGCCCTTCCACCGTTCCCTGGGCTCCGCCCAGACCCGGTCCTCAAACGCCGGACGGGCTGGATTTTGGCTGGGGTCGGGCTGTGCGTGAACGCCGGGCGGGGTGGATTTTCGCTGGGGTCGGGCTGTGCGTGAACGTCGGGCGGGGTGGGGAAGCCAGCCTCGCCGGCGTTTGAGGCGGTCTTTCAGCACCGCCGGCCCCCCGGGAGGGGTTAGGCCGGGAGGCGGGGGAAGCGGGACTGGAGGGTCCAGATGACGGGGTTGTCGGCCAGGCCGTCGTGCATGTCGACGAGGTCCGCGATCACGTCGTGGAGGAAGTCCCGCGCCTCGCGCCGCAGCAGCCGGTGGCTGAAGGTGAGGGGGGCTTCCTCCGGCGGCATCCAGTCGGCCTCGATGTCCACCCAGCCGAAGCGGCGCTCGAAGAGCATGCGGTCGGAGGACTCGGTGAAGTCGAGTTCGGCGTACTGCCGGTTCGCGGCGCGGCTGCCGCGCGGGTCCTGGTCGAGCTGCTCGACGATGTCGCACAGCGCCCAGGCGAAGTCCAGTACGGGCACCCATCCCCAGGCTGTGGACACTTCCCGGTCCGCGTTGGTGTCCGCGAGGTAGACGTCCCCGCAGAACAGGTCGTGGCGCAGCGAGTGGACGTCCGCCGAGCGGTAGTCGGTCTGCGGGGGGTCGGGGAAGCGCCGGGAGAGGGAGTAGCCGATGTCGAGCACGTAGTCGATGGTGTCACGGCCGGCTGGGGACGGCGGCCCCGCCTGCGGGCGGGCACGGCCGCCGTGGCCTCCCGGCCCCCGGGGCGGGGTGAATCAGAGTTCCTGATCCTTCCCCGGGGCGTCGGTCCCTTCGGTTTAAGCTCGGCCCGTCCGGGGGGTCGTCGGGGCGAGGGGACGGGGACGGTCGTGGCTGGAGCGCGGGGACAGGGCGAGACGGTGGCGGCCGGGGTGCTCCGGGAGCGCAACCGGCTCGCCGCCGAGCTGCACGACACCGTGGCGCAGGGCCTGACCAGCATGCACCTGCTGCTCGATGCCGCCGACCGGGAATGGACGCGGGAGCCCGGGCAGGCCCGGCAGCTGGTCCGGCAGGCCGCGGCGGCCGCGCGCGAGAACCTCGCCGAGGCCCGGCGGCTGATCCACGATCTGGCTCCGGCCGAGCTGGACGGCGGGTCGTTGCCCGAGGTCCTGCGCGGTTTGTGCGCGGGGTTGGAGGGGGCCCGGTTCCGGTTGGAGGGGGAGCCCCGCCGGCTGGAGTGGAGGGTGGAGGGCGCGGTGTTACGGGCGGCGCAGGGAGCGCTGGCCAACGTACGCCGTCACGCGCGGGCCTCGGCGGCCGTGGTGACCCTGACCTACCAGCCGTACGCGGTCGCCCTGGACGTGTGGGACGACGGCGTCGGGTTCGATCCGTCGGGGTCGGGTGGCGGGGACGGGCTGCGGCTGCTGCGGCGCCGGGTCGGGTACCTGGGGGGTACGGCCGCGGTGGAGAGCACTCCGGGCGGGGGCACCGTGGTATCGGTCTGCCTGCCGGCTCCGGCTCCGGCTCCGGCTCCGGCTCCGGCTCCGGCTCCGGCTCCGGCTCCGGCTCCGGCTCCGGCCCCGGCCCCGGCCCCGGCCCCGGATCGGGCATGACGGGCGTGGCGGGCACGGCCGGGGCGGTCGACACGGCCGGGGCGGCCGGGGTCGTCCGGGCGGTGCGGATTCTGCTGGTGGACGATCATCCCGTGGTCAGGGCCGGGCTGCGGGCGCTGCTGTCCGGGTGCCCCGAGTTCGAGGTGTGCGGGGAGGCGCCGGACGGGGCCGCGGCGCTGCGGCTGGTGCGTGAACTGGCTCCGGACCTGGTGCTGATGGACATCCGGATGGGTCCCGGGATGTGCGGGGTGGAGACGACGCGGCGGATCGCCCGCCTGCCCGCGCCGCCCCGGGTGGTCGTACTGACCAGCTACGAGTCCGACGCGTACATCGTGCGGGCGGTGGAGGCGGGCGTGGCGGGGTACCTGCTGAAGGGGTCCCCGCCCGACCTGCTGTTCCAGTCGCTGCGGACGGTCGCGGCGGGCGATTCGGCGTTGTCGCCCTCGGTGGTCTCGCGGCTGATGAACGCCTACCGGGCGCCGCGGGCGGCGCTGACGGCACGGGAGACCGAGATCCTGGAGCTGATCGCGACGGGCCGTTCCAACCGGGAGATCGGTTCGGCCCTGTTCATCAGCGGGACGACGGTCAAGACCCACCTGGTGCACGTCTACGAGAAGCTCGGGGTGGAGAACCGTACGGCGGCCGTACGGGCGGCCGTCGACCGCGGCCTCATCGGGTTGGGGTAGCCCCCGCCGGGCCGGGCCGGGCGGTCGGACTAGTTCGGGTACGCGATCGGGACCGCGGTGCCGTTGTACTGCCACAGCGGGGAGAAGACGCGCTTGCGGATCTTCCAGACGCCGAGGGACTTCACGTACTCGTCGCGGTAGCGGATGCCGCGCACGACGACGGTCTCCGGGGCGGTCGCGGTGGCCGGGTACACGAGCTGGGCGGTGGCGTGGCTGTCGCCGGTCGCGGTGCGGCCGGTGACGCGGATGTAGGCGTTGGCCGTGACGTGGGTGGAGTAGCCCCAGGCGGCGGCGCCGTCGAGGTTGGCGACGACCGCCTCGATGCCGGACTTGACGATGCCGGCGGTGCCGTCGGGGTGGGCCAGCACGATGAGGGTGGCGTCGTCCGTGAAGAGGGTCCGGAAGACCGTCTTGTCCTTGGTGTCGACGGCGAAGAGGTAGGTCTCCAGCAGGCGGTTGATCGCCAGCTCGTCCTCCACCGAACCGGTCGTGCTGCCGTAGGAGGCGGTGGTCAGGTCCTCGGACCCGGCGGCGTTGGCGGGCGTCGCGGCGGCGAGCGCGCCGAGCCCGGCTACGGCGGCGCCCGTGCCCAGCATGGTGAGCATGCGGCGGCGTTCCGGTGCGAAATCGGTGGTCGGCATGGCGGGTTCCTCTCGACACGGCTGGTTGCGCCCGGGCCGGTTCGGGGCGGTCCGGGCACTGACGAGCCTCCCGCGTCGCCGCCCGCGGGGGATCGGCGCGGCGTACGACCGCGATCTCGTACGGATGGACGATGGAGGGGAGGGGACCGGGCTTGTACGGGTCCCCCTGGGTCGTCTGAGGTCGCTGGGCCCCCTGGGGCCCCTGGGCCGTTGGGCCCCCGCGTTCCCCGGGGTGCTCCGCGTACGGACCTTCGCGTGCGCCCCCGCGTCAGGGGAGGAGGCGTTGTTCCTTGGCCACCGAGACCGCGCCCGCACGGGTGTCGACGCCGAGCTTGTCGTAGATGCGGCCCAGGTGGGTCTTGACCGTGGCCTCGCTGATGAACAGCGCGCGGGCGATGTCGCGGTTGCCGAGGCCGCGGGCCAGCTGGCCGAGGATGTCGAGCTCACGGTCGGTCAGGGTGGGCCGGGTGCCGCGCATGTGGGCCATCACGCGGCTGGCCACCGGAGCGGAGAGCGTGGTGCGACCCTGGGCCGCGGAGTGGATCGCGGCGAAGAGTTCCTCGGGCCGTTCGGCCTTCAGGAGGTACCCGGTGGCGCCCGCGCCGATGGCCCGGGTGATGTCCGCGTCCGTGTCGTAGGTGGTGAGGACGAGCACGTGCGGGGGGTTGGGGGTGGTCGTGATGCGGCGGGTGGCTTCCACGCCGTCGATGCCCGCGCCGAGCTGGAGGTCCATCAGGACCACGTCGGGGCGGAGCCTGGCGGCGAGCGCGACCGCCTCCTCCCCGCTGCCCGCCTCGCCGAGCACCTCGATGTCGGGTTCGCTGCCGAGCAGGGCGAGCAGGCCGGCGCGGACCACCACGTGGTCGTCGCACAGGAGGATCGTGGTCATGGGGTGGGCTCCAGGGGGATCGACGCCGAGAGGACCGTGCCCTCGCCCGCGGTGGATTCGATGGTCAGGGTGCCGCCGAGCTGGCGGACCCGCGCGCGCATCGCGGGGAGGCCGTGGCCCCGGTTCCCGCGTGCCGGATCCGCGGCGCCCGCCCCGGGGAAGCCGTGGCCGTCGTCGGCTATGTCGAGGACGACCTGGTCGCCCAGGAAGCTCAGGGTGAGCGCCGCGGTACGGGCGCCCGCGTGCTCCCGTACGTTCGCCAGCGCGCCCTGCGCGATCCGCAGCAGCGCCGACTCCGTGCGGTCGGGCACGGGGACCGGGGTGCCCTCCAGGTGGAAGCGGACCTCGATGCCGGGGCCGGCGTCCAGTGCGCGCAGGGCGTCCGAGAGGCCGGCGCCGCCCGCCAGCTCGGGCGGCGCGAGGTCGTGGACCAGGCGGCGGGCCTCGGCGAGGCCGCGCGCGGTGATGTCGGTGGCGGTACGGACGTGCGCGCGGGCCGTGGCCGGGTCGGTGTCCCAGGTGCGGTCGGCGGCCTGGAGCAGCATCTGCTGGCTGGACAGGTGCTGGGCCAGGGTGTCGTGGATCTCCATGGACAGCCGCTGCCGTTCGGCGAGGGTGCCGGCGCGGCGCTCGGTGGCGGCCAGTTCCCGGCGGGTGCGGATCAGATCGTCGATCAGCGCCCGCTGGGCCCGGGCCTGGCGCTCCATGTGGACGAAGACGGCGGTCGCGAGGGCGGCCACGGCGGGCGGGGCGAGGAGGAGGTTGGGGTCGAAGGGCTCGCCGGTGGTCCGGGAGAGCTTGAGCTGGGCGGCGACGACGAAGACGGTGAGCAGGGCCACGAGGACCACGGCGGCGCGGGGCGGGAGGGTGCGCAGCGCGGTGTAGAAGAGCGGGACGGCGCACCAGGCGAAGCTCGGCGCGAGTACGACGAGGACCACCCAGACGGCGACGACCAGGCCGAGCCACAGGAGGCGGCGGGGGGTGGGTGCGGCGGTGGTGGTGGCGCCGAGGGCGGGGCCGATCACGTAGAGCAGGGCCAGGGTGATGCCGAGGGCGATGATCCACGGGGTGCGGGGTTCGGCGGGGTGGCGGAGGAGGAAGCGGGCCACGGAGGCGCCGAGGAGGAGGAAGAAGGCGGTGTGCATGACCGTGGAGAGCGCGCGGGTGTCTTGGGGGGGTGGGGTGGGGGCGGGTGTGGGAGGTGTGGGGGGCGCGCTGGTCACGGGGTGTGCTCCTGGGGTGGTGCGGTGCTTTCCATGGTGCCGGTCGTCGTGCGGGTCCGGGTGGGTGCCGCTGCGCGGGGCCGTCCCCTACCCACCCTTCCACCGTTCCCAGGGCTCCGCCCTGACCCGCCGGTCCCGGGCTGCGCCCGGCCCCCTGGGGCTCCGCCCCAGACCCCGCTCCTCAAACGCCGGAGGGGCTGATTTTCCAGACCCCCGGCTTTCACCCGCGGGCTGGGATTTCCAGACCTCCGGCACCTGCGGGCTGGGTTTTCGGGCCGACCAGTCAGGTAAGCCGCTGGCGGGACCCCTTCGCATCAGCCGATCGGTTGACCTTCGGGTCAGCCGGTGGGGTGGGTGTTGGGAGCCGGTACGGCGACGGGGGGAAGGGGGTGGCGGGGGGAGGGTTGGAGCAACGGCGGGACGGAGCAGCCCGCCGCGCCGACGTTCACAGGAGCAGCAGACATGAACACCCGTACCCGCGTTCTCACCGGTACCGCCCTCGCCGTCGCCCTCGGCGCCGGAGCCTTCGGCGCGGTCAGCGCCAGCGCCGCACCGGCCGCCGCTCCGGCCGTCGCCGCCGCGAAGAAGGACGGCGACAAGAACTTCACCACCTCCACGCACCTGACCATCGACGCCGCCACCCGCGCCGCCCAGGCCGCGCTGGAGGCCGCCGAGAAGGAGAACCAGAAGGTGACCGTCGCGGTCGTCGACCGCAACGGCAACACCATCGTCACCCTGCGCGGCGACGGCGCGGGCCCGCAGTCCTACGAGTCGGCGCAGCGCAAGGCCTTCACCGCCGTGTCCTGGAACGCCCCGACCTCGGTGCTCGCGGGCCGTCTCGCGCAGACCCCGAACCTGAAGGACATCCCCGGCACGCTCTTCCTCGGCGGCGGCACCCCCGTTCAGGCCAAGGGCGCCCCGGTGGCGGGCATCGGCGTGGCCGGCGCCCCGAGCGGTGACCTGGACGAGAAGTTCGCCAAGGCCGGCGTGGACGCCCTCGACAAGTAGACCGGTCGCCGGTCACTGCACGTAGGCTCGAGCGCGTGCATCACCGTCTTCCCTCCCGCCTCGCCGCCCTTGCCGTCGTCACCCTGATCGCCCTCACCTCGGGCTGTACGGGGGAGACCGTGCACGGGCGGCCGGGTGCGTCGGGGCTGCGCGACCCGTACTTCCCGAAGGCCGGCAACGGCGGCTACCAGGTCGAGCACTACGCGCTGGACCTCGACTACGACCCGGCCGGCGGCCGGCTGCACGCCACCGCCGTCATCACCGCCCGTGCCGGGCAGGGGCTCAGCTCCTTCAACCTCGACCTCAGCGGGCTCGACGTGGAGAGCGTGAGCGTGCAGGGCGAGCCGGCCCGCTTCAACCGGACCGGCAACGAGCTGACCGTGCGGCCCGCCGACGACCTGGAGCGCGGCGAGGTCTTCCGTGCGGAGATCGACTACTCCGGCAAGCCGCGGCCCGTCACCGATCCCGACGGGTCGAAGGAGGGCTGGATCCCCCTCGCCGTCGGGGAGGGCGCGGTCGGCGTCGGCGAGCCCGTCGGGTCGATGGCCTGGTTCCCCGGGAACCACCACCCGAGCGACAAGGCCACGTACGACATCACGGTGACCGTCCCCAAGGGGTACGAGGCCGTGTCCAACGGCGAGTTGGCTTCCCGGCGCGAGGAAGCGGACGGGCGGACCGTGTTCGTCTGGCACGCCGCGGAGCCGATGGCGAGCTATCTGGCGACCGTGGCCGTGGGGAAGTTCGAGGTGACGACCGGGCGGACCGCGTCCGGGATCCCCGTCTACTCCGCGGTCGCGCCCGGGGAGGCGGCGGCGAGCGCCGCCGTGCTCGCGCGGCTGCCCGAGATGGTGGAGTGGGGCAGCGGCCGGTTCGGCCCGTACCCCTTCTCCTCGACCGGTGCGGTCGTGCTGCCCGCGCACACCCTCGGCTACGCGCTGGAGACGCAGACCCGGCCGGTCTTCTCCGGGGCGCCCGGCAGCGAGGAGCTGGTCCTGCACGAGCTGGCCCACCAGTGGTTCGGGGACTCGGTGTCGCCGAAGTCCTGGAAGGACATGTGGCTCAACGAGGGCTTCGCGACGTACGCCGAGTGGCTGTGGTCCGAGGACCACGGCGGGCCGAGCGCGCAGCAGCACTTCGACGCCTACCTCGCCGGTGACACGGACGTGGACGAGGCGGCGGACTCGGCCTGGGACGCCTTCCCGCCGGCCGCCCCGCCGGGGCCGAAGGACGTCTCCTCGGCCCCGGTGTACGGGCGCGGGGCGATGGTCCTGCAGCGGGTCCGCCAGGAGGTCGGCGACGAGAAGTTCTTCGCCCTGTTGCGGGGCTGGGCCGCCGACCACCGGTACGGGAACGCGAGCACGGCCGAGTTCACCGCCTACGCGCAGGAGAAGACGGGCCACGACCTGAAGAAGGTCTGGGACGTCTGGCTGTACGGGACGGGCCGCCCGAAGGCTCCGTAGGGTCCCGAACCGGGCCCCCGTGGGCCCCGGGGACCCCGTGGCCCCAGGCGGGCGTTCGGGGTCCCCGGCGGGTGTTCGGGGGCCCGGCGGCTGCCCGTTACAGCGCCTTGCGCAGGACCGTGCAGGGGCGGCCCGCCTCGCGGTCGGCCCCCTGGCGCAGGAACTCGTAGCCCTGGGCCCGCCAGAAGGCGAGGCCCTTCTCGTTGGCGTCGAGTACGGCGAGGCGCACGCCCGTGCGTCCGGCGGTGCGGAAGCGTTCCTCGACCAGGGTGACCACGGCGCGGCCGTATCCCTCGCGGTGCGTGGTGGCGTCGATGAGCAGCAGGCCGATCCAGGGGTCCGGGTCCTCGGCGGCCGGGTCCGGATGCCGGGCGAGGGTGGCGGCCAGGCCCACGAGGCGTCCGGCGGAGCGGGCGAGGAGGACCTCGGCGCCGTCGTGGGCGAGCTCGTCGGCGAGGGCGGCTGCGACCTGTTCGACCGTGATGCGGCCGGGGTCGGGGAAATCGCCGCTGAGCTCGAAGAACGCGTGGTTGGTCGCGTAGAGCGTGGCGATTTCGGTGAGGACCGGGCCCGGCAGGGCGCCGTCCTCGACGGGGGCGAGCGGGATGAGGATCACGTACCGAACGGTAGCGAAGCCCCCTCCCCGGACGGCCGGGAGGGGGCTTCAGCTGCGATGACGCCGTGGCGACGGATGACGTCGTGGCGACGTCGGCCGGGCGGCACGGGCCGCCCGGGAGGGGACGGTCAGACGTTGACGCCGAAGTCCTGGGCGATGCCGGTCAGGCCCGAGGCGTAGCCCTGGCCGACCGCGCGGAACTTCCACTCGGCGCCGTTGCGGTAGAGCTCGCCGAAGACCATGGCGGTCTCGGTCGCCGCGTCCTCGGAGAGGTCGTAGCGGGCGATCTCGGCGCCGCCGGCCTGGTTCACCACGCGGATGTAGGCGTTGCGGACCTGGCCGAAGTTCTGGCTGCGGGTCTCGGCGTCGTAGATGGAGACCGGGAAGACGATCTTGTCCACGTCGGCCGGGAGGCCGGCGAGGTTGACGTTGATGGCCTCGTCGTCGCCGGAGCCCTCGCCGGTGCGGTTGTCACCGGTGTGGACGATGGTCTGGTCCGGGGTGGACTTGTTGTTGAAGAAGACGAAGTGGCCGTCGGAGACGACCTTGCCGAGCGCGGTGACCGCGATGGCGGAGGCGTCCAGGTCGAAGTCGACACCGGTCGTCGTGCGGACGTCCCAGCCGAGGCCGACGGTGACGGCCGCGAGGCCCGGGGCCTCCTTGCTGAGCGAGACGTTTCCGCCCTTGGAGAGGCTTACTGCCATGGTGACTGGTGTCCCTTCCTAGTCTCACTTGGTCTCGCTCGGTCCCACTTGCCGTGCTGACCGCGAGAGTGCCCAAGTTACCGCTGCCCTTCATAACGCGGCGAGAGGGGCGGTAGGTTCCGGATCCGCCGAATTGGCCGTCCGGGTCCCTCCGGGTCCGTCCGCGAAATGCGGGTGACGGGGCCCGGGTGGAGGACGGATCATAGGGGGCATGCCTGGTCCCCATGTCATCCGCGGTTCGGTCGTCCTCCCCGAGGGCGAGCTCGCCTGGCGTTTTTCGCGGTCCTCGGGGCCGGGCGGGCAGCACGTGAACACCTCGGACTCGCGCGTGGAGCTCCTCTTCGACGTCGCGGCGACCAAGGCGCTGCCCGACGTGTGGAAGGAGCGGGCGCTGGAGCGGCTCGCGTCCCGCCTGGTGGACGGGGTGGTGACGGTACGGGCCTCCGAGCACCGCTCGCAGCTGCGCAACCGGGAGATGGCGCTGGTCCGGCTCACCTCGCTGCTGGCGGAGGCCACGGCGCCGCCGCCGAAGGCCCGGCGGGCGACGAAGATCCCCCGGGGGATCAACGAGCGGCGGCTGCGCGAGAAGAAGGCCCGCGGCGAGACCAAGCGGGGGCGCAGCGCGCGGGACTGGTAGCGGGGGACGGGCGGGGGCCGGTACCGGAGCGCCGGTACCGGAGCGCCGACCCGGGAACGCCGTCCCTGGAGCGCCGACCCCCGGGACGCCGACCCCTGGAGCGCCGACCCCTGGAGCGCCGCCCCCGGAGCCCCGGACCTACGGCGCCAAGTGCCGGTAGCGCCCCCGGAAGTACGTCAGCGGCGGCGAGTCCGGCGACGGCTGCGCGGCCGCCAGGACCCGGCCGATGACCAGCGTGTGGTCGCCCGCCTCGACACGGTTCTCCGTACGGCACTCCAGGGTGGCCAGGGCCCCCGACAAGAGGTGGGCGCCGGAGACCTCGCCCCGGGTGGTGGGCACGTCCGCGAAGAGCAGGCGGTCGCTGATGCGGCCCTTCATCGCGAACCGGCTCGCGATCTGCAGCTGGTGGTCGGCGAGCACCGAGACCGCCCACAGGGGCTGCTCCGCCAGCAGGTCGTCCATCCGGGAGCCCTCGCGGAGGCTGACGAGGACCAGCGGGGGGTCCATGGACACGGACATGAAGGCGGTCGCCGTCATGCCGACGTCCTCGCCGGGCGGCCCGCCGGCCGACAGCGGGGGTTCGTGCGCGGTGATCAGGCTCACGCCGGCCGCCAGTCGGGACATCGCGGCCCGGAACTCGTCGTTGCTCACACCCTCAGGATGGGGTGCGGCGGCGGGAAGTGTTGTCACGGGGGTCGTATGGGGCACGGTGTGGACGCTACTGTCGCCCTCTCGCGCGGCGCATCGGGCTGAGGTCCGAGCCGCCCCCCGGCCCGTCGACCTAGGCCGCCCCGGGCCCGGGCGTATCGTTTGCTCCCGGGAACACAACCGGTGGAGCGTCGGCAACGGACCGGTGACACGTGCACCTTTATTCATCTCATGTGACTTGAGTCACAGAGAGCAAGATTTGTTGACCCTGTGTACCTGCCGCACAGCTCACTGTGATTCAGTGGACGGGACACCGCAACGAAACGCCGATGACATACCTGGAGTTGCTGTCGAGGTCTCGGGGAGAGCGAGCAATGGAGACCGAGTCGGAGCCGTACGTCCGTCTTGCGACCCTGCGGCAGCTGCACCGGGTGGTGGCCGAGCTCAATACGGCCCGGAGCCTGGCGGACACTCTGCAGACCGTCGTGGACGGCATCGTCGTGGGCCTCGGCTACGAACTCGCCTGTGTCAACCTCGTACGCCCTGACGGCGATCTCGTCGTCGCCGCCTTCGCCGGCGACCCCGCGGCCGAAGCGCTGATCACCGGACGCGTCGGCTCGCGCGCCTCCTGGGAACGCCGCCTGACGATGGGTGAGAACTGGGACGGCCTGCGCTTCATCCCGCACACCGAGGGCTGGGTGCTCATGGAGGACGACGTCCCCCAGTGGCACACGGAGGGCCCCGACCCCCGGTTCGAGGACGAGTGGCACCCCGAGGACCGGCTCTACGCCCCCATGTACGCCTCCGGCGGCGAGCTGCTCGGCGTCGTCTCCGTGGACCGCCCGCGCAACGGCCGCCGGCCCGGCGCCTGGGGCCGCGAAGCCCTCCAGATGTACGCCTTCCAGGCCGCCATCGCGATCAGCAACGCCCGGCTGCGCGCGAACATGCAGCGGGCCCTGGTCCGCCTCGAGCGCGAGCAGCAGGCCCTGCGGGCCAGTGAAGAGTCGTTCCGCCAGGCCTTCGAGTACGCGCCCAGCGGGATGGCCATCGCCGAGATGGGCGGCGACCAGCACGGCCGCCTGCTGCGCACCAACGACGCGCTGTGCCGGCTGCTGGGACGGCCCGCCTCCGTGCTGCGCCGCTACTCCTTCTCCGACCTGGTCCACCCCGAGGACATCGGCACCCTGCTGCGCACCTCCGCCGAGGGCGGCCGCGCCGAGCTGCGCCTGGGGCGGCGCGACGGCACCTACGTCTGGGTCTCGCTGCGCAACTCCGTCGTCGCGGACGCCGCGGACGGCCCGCGCTTCCTGCTCACCCACGTCGAGGACATCGAGGAGCGCAAGCGGCACGAGCTCCAGCTCGCCCACCGGGCCAGCCACGACTCGCTGACCGGCCTGCCCAACAGCGCCGAGCTGCGCTCCCGGCTCGGGGCCCGGCTGTGCCGCCGCCCGCAGTCCGTGCGCGCCACCGCCGTCGAGGCGCTGGACGCCGCCTTCGAGACCCGGCCCGCGGCCGGGGGCGCCCCCGGTGAGCACGCCGAGCACGGTTTCCGGCCGGACGGTTTCCCCGAGCCCTTCGAGTTCCCCGGCGGCCAGGTCGGCCCGGGGTCGGCGCCCGGCGGCTCGGCCGCGGTGGGCCCGTACGACCACCACGTGCACACGGTCGCCCCCGCGACCGACATCGACGACGGCACGAAGGGGCTCGCGGTGCTCTTCTGCGACCTCGACGGCTTCAAGTCGATCAACGACCGGTTCGGGCACCACACCGGCGACGCGGTCCTGATCGAGGTCGCCCGGCGGCTGACGACCGGCGTCCGGGACGGGGACACGGTCGCCCGGCTGGGTGGTGACGAGTTCGTCGTCCTGGCGGACGGGCTGGGGGCCGCGGACGCCGCCGATCTCGCCGTGCGCCTGCGCAACGCGATCATCCCGCCGATCAGGGTGGACGGTCGTGCGGTCAGGGTGGGAGCGAGTTTCGGGATCGGCTGGGCCAGCTGCGGCATGTCCGCGGACGAGGTCCTGCGCTCCGCCGACCAGCGCATGTACATCGAGAAGCGTTCCCGCTCGAAGGCGCACCGCCGGGCCGGGTGAGTTCGCGTACCGCTCGTGGGCGCACCTGTTCGGGGTAGGCTCCCCGGGGTCGAAAGGAGTGACCTGCGATGACGACGCCCGCGAACAACGGCCCGAACAGTGGTGCGAACAAGCCCGAGGACGACGATCCGTTCGGCTATCTCTACGCGGACGGCCAGGCCGCCGGAGCCACCCCGCCCGGGCAGGGCGGTGGGTACGGCTACCCCGGGTCCACGGTCGGCGGTCAGCCGGGCGCCGCGCAGCCGGGCGTGCCCCGGACCTCGTACAACCAGGTGCGCACGGTCGGCGACCGGCCCTACGGCGGCCAGCGCGGGCAGGTTCCGCCGCAGCAGCAGTCCCCGGGCTACCAGGCGCAGTACCAGGCCCCCGAGGCGCTCCAGGCGGGCGGCTACGGCGTTCCGCCGCAGCAGCAGCCCCCGCAGTACACCCAGTCCGTCCCGGTGCCCGGCAGCGGTCACGGTGGCGGCCACGGCGGCGGGTCCAGCCGCAAGGGCCTGCTCATCGCTGCGGTCGCGGTGGTGGCGGCGGTCGCGATCGGCATCGGCGCGGCAGTGGTCTTCGGGAAGAAGGACGACCCCGACAAGAACAAGAACACCGCGAACCCCGGCCAGAGCCAGTCGGGTCCCGCGAAGACCCCCTCGGGCCAGCCGAGCGGCTCCGCCTCCACGGACGCCGCGCTGCCCAAGGGCGACGCGGGCGGCCCGGGCATGGTGATCAGCGGTGGCGCGACGCTGATGAGCACCACGGCGGGCGCGAAGAGCGCGAGCGGCCAGTACGTCGGCAACTTCAACCAGCCCGGCGCCGCGGTGACCTGGACGCTGGACCTGCCCAAGGAGGGCACCTACCGGCTCTACGTGCGCTTCGGCATCCCCGGCGAGGACGCGAACGGCACCCTCTCGGTGAACGGGAAGCCCAACGGTTCGCCGCTGAGCATGCGCAACTTCGCGGGCTCGCCCAAGGGTGACTGGGAGAAGGGCTGGCAGACCACCTGGGGCCCGGTGACCCTCAACAAGGGCACCAACACGATCAAGCTGTCGTGCGAGACCGGCAACAAGTGCCAGGTCAACATCGACCAGCTCTGGCTGCAAGAGGGATCCCCGAACCCGTAGCCACAGGCCCTGGGCAGAAAGAGACGACCTAGGCCGACGTGACCTTCACCGACCCCCGTACCTCCTCGTAGGTGCGGGGGTCGAACTCTCCCGCGGTGGGGGCGGCGACGGTGGCCGCCGAGAGGGCCACCGCGCGGATGAGGCGGTCCGGCCAGTCCAGGCCTTCGGTGAGGGCGGAGAGCAGGCCCGCGACCGCGGAGTCCCCGGCGCCGGTGGGATTGCCCGCCAGGGTCCGGGGCGGGGCCGCCTGCCAGGTGCCGTCGGCGGTGGCGGCGAGCAGGCCGCCCGGGCCCAGTGAGGTGACCACCGCGTGGGCCCCGCGCCGCCGGGCGTCCCGGGTGGCGGGCAGCGGGTCCCGGGATCCGGTCAGCTCGGCGAGTTCGGCGGCGTTCGGTTTGATCATGTCGGGGCGGGCGGCGACCCCCCGGCGCAGGGCCTCCCCGCTGGTGTCCAGGAGTACGGGCACACCGGCGGTGCGGGCCGCCCGCACGAGGACGGCGTACGCCCCGACGGGCACGCCCGGGGGCAGACTGCCGCACAGGGCCACCGCGCGGGCGCCGCCCGCCAGCAGGGCCTCGTAGCGGGAGAGGAACCGCGACCACTCGGCGGTGGTGACCAGCGGGCCCGGTTCGTTGAACTGCGTGGTGTCGCCGGAGGCCTCGTCGACGACGGCCAGGGTGCGGCGGGTGGTGCCCGCGCAGTCGACCAGCTCGTCGCGCACGCCGGGGGAGCCGGCGAGCAGTTCGCGCACGAGGGCGCCCGTGCGGCCGCCCGCGAAGCCCGTCGCGGTCACCTCGTGGCCGGTCGCGGCCAGTACGCGGGCGACGTTGAGGCCCTTGCCGCCGGGGCGTTCGGTGACGTCGCTGACGCGGTGCGAGGCGTGCGCGAGCAGCCTCGGCACGCGGTAGGTGACGTCGAGTGCGGTGTTGAGCGTCACGGTCAGGATCATGGCGGGCCCCGGTCTCGGTGTGTGCCGCCGGTTTTCAGGGCAACAGCATGCCAAATGGAGGGCGGCCGGCCCAGTACCGCGGGCCGACCGCTTCGCTCAGCCCCGTGCCGCGAGGGGGTCGACGATCCATTCGCCGCGCCGCATGACGCCCTTGACGTCGAAGGCGGCGTCGAGGACGACGAGGTCCGCGTACTTGCCGGGCTCCAGCGAGCCGACCTGGTCGTAGACGCCGATCAGCCTGGCCGGGTTGGCGGAGATCGCCTGGACCACCGACTCGACGGGGAGCTTGTCGAGGGTGACGGACCGCTTGAAGGCGGTGTCCAGGGTCAGGGTGGAGCCCGCGATGGAGCCGCCCTCGACCAGCCGGGCGACGCCCTCCTTGACCTCGACCTCCAGCGGGCCGAGGTGGTAGATCCCGTCGCCGAAGCCGGCCGCGTCCATCGCGTCGGTGATCAGCGCCACGCGGTGCGCGCCCGCGTGGTGGAAGGCCAGCTCCAGCATGGCCGGGTGCAGGTGGGTGCCGTCGTTGATCAGCTCGACGGTGACCCGCTCGTCCTCCAGCAGCGCCGCGATGGGGCCCGGGGCGCGGTGCTCCAGGCCCGGCATGGCGTTGTAGAGGTGGGTGGCCACGGTCGCGCCGGCGTCGATGGCCTGGAGCGTCTGCTCGTAGGTGGAGTCCGTGTGCCCGATCGCGGCGATGACCCCGTGCTCGGCGAGCAGCCGTACGGAGTCCAGGCCGCCCGGGAGCTCGGTGGCCAGGGTGAACATGCGGGCGGCGCCGTGCGAGGCGTCGATCAGCTTGCGGACCTCGGCCGGGTCGGGATCGCGCAGGAGGTCCTCCTTGTGCGCGCCCTTGCGGCAGGGGTTGATGAACGGTCCCTCGAAGTGGATGCCGGCGATGTCGCCCTGCTGGGTCAGCTCGGCGAGGAGCCCGGCCCGGCGGGCGAGTTCGTCGAGGTCGCCGGTGACGGTGGAGGCGACCAGGGTGGTGGTGCCGTGCTCGCGGTGGGTCCGTACGCCCTTGAGCACCTCCTCGGCGGTGCCGGAGGTGAAGGAGGCGCCGCCGCCGCCGTGGTTGTGCATGTCGACGAAGCCGGGGACGATCCAGTGCCCGGAGAGGTCGGCCACGGTCGCGTTCCCGTCGGTGCTGCCGGCGATGCGCTCGCCCTCGACGATGAGGCGTCCGCCCTTCACGGTGCCGGTGGGCAGTACCACGTTCGCACCGGAGAGAACGGTGCTGCGGCCCACATGTGCGCTTCCGGACATCAGGCAGGTACCTCCGTGGCGAGTAGATCCCAGGCGAGCAGCCCTGCGCCCAGGCATCCGGCGGTGTCCCCTAGGGCGGCCGGAACGATGTGGGGCAGCCGCTGGAACGTCACGCGTTCCTCCACGGCCGTCCGTAGTGGTGTGAACAAGGTTTCCCCGGCCTCGGCCAGTCCGCCACCGATGATCAGCGTGCGCGGGTCCAGCAGGGTGATCGCGGTGACCAGCCCGTCGGCGAGGGCGCCGATGGCGGCGAGCCACACCTCGCGGGCGCGTTCGTCACCGGATTCGACGGCCTTGGCGCAGTCGGCGGCGTCGGCTTCGGGGTCGCCGGAGGCGGCCGCCCAGGCGCGGCTGACGGCGGAGGCGGAGGCGAGGGTCTCCAGGCAGCCGTGCTGGCCGCAGCCGCAGGCGGGTCCGCCGGGGCGGACCACGATGTGGCCGATCTCGCCCGCGTACCCGTGCGCGCCGGCCTCGATGCGGCCGGCGATGCCGATGGCGCCGGCGATGCCGGTACCGAGGGGGACGAACAGGAAGCGGTCGGCGCCGCGGCCCGCGCCGATGCGGCCCTCGGCGAGTCCGCCCGTGCGGACGTCGTGGCCCAGCGCCACGGGGATCCCGCCGAGGCGTCTGCCGAGCAGCTCGCGCATCGGGACGTCGCGCCAGCCCAGGTTCGCCGCGTAGACGGCGATCCCGTTCTCGGCGTCGACGATGCCGGGGACGGCGACACCGGCCGCGGAGGCGGTGGTGGCGTACCGCTCGCGGCCCAGCTCGAGGAGCTCGGCGGCGAAGTCCTGAATCGTCTCGACGACGGCTTCGGCGCCCCGCTCGCGGCCGGTGGCGCGGCGCGCCTCGTGCAGCAGGGTGCCGTCGGCGGCGACGAGGGCGGCCTTCATCCCAGTGCCGCCCACATCGAGGGCGATGACGTGTTTCACGGGTTTCACGGGTGACAGTCTCGCGCGATCGGAGGGCAAAGGTCTAGTCCACTGAGTTGGATTGTTGAGTGACCATACAAATCCAGGACCTTGGTAGGTTCGCGGGTGGGCGCGTGCGGTTCGTGTGCGCGTTCGAGTGCTGATATCGACGGGGCGCGAAAGTGGTGTAGACCTTTACGCGCATCGTACGGAACAACCTTGGGGTGGAACGAGAACTGTGAAGGCTCGAAAGCTGAACCTCGCCGCGTCCGGTCTCGCACTGTGCCTGACCACCGTGACACTGACCGGCTGCGGAGCTGTGTCGAGCCTCACCGGGGACAACGAGGTCACCCTGCGGGTCGTGGCGGCCGACTACGGGGACAATCCGGAGAACTCCTCGAAGGGCTACTGGAAGAACCTCGCCGCCGCCTTCGAGAAGGCCAACCCCGGCACCAAGGTCCAGGTGGACGTCTACTCCTGGTCCGAGGTCGACGCCAAGGTCGCCGAGATGGTCAAGGCCGGCAAGGCCCCCGACGTGGCCCAGATCGGCGCCTACGCCGACTACGCGGCCCAGGGAAAGCTGTACTCCGCCGACGAACTGCTCTCCGTGACGACCGAGGCCGACTTCCTCGCGCCGCTCGCCGACGCGGGCAAGGTCAAGCGCGTCCAGTACGGCATGCCCTTCGTGGCCAGCACCCGGCTGATGTTCTACAACGAGAAGCTGCTCGCCGACGCCGGGGTCATACCCAAGGACGGCAAGACCGCCTGGCAGCCCAAGAGCTGGGCGGACCTGGAGTCCGCCGCCAAGAAGCTCAAGGCGGCCGGCGTCCCCACCCCCTTCGCGCTGCCCCTGGGCCGCGAGGAGGCCCAGGGCGAGACGATGCAGTGGCTGCTCGCCGGCGGCGGCGGCTACAGCGACAACGAGGAGGCGTACGCGATCGACTCCCCGGAGAACGTCAAGACCCTCGAGTACCTGCGCGACAAGATCGTCGGCGCGGGCCTCACCGGCCCCGTCGAGCCGTCCAAGCTGGACCGGCAGGCCGCCTTCGACTCCTTCTCGCGCGGCGAGGTCGGCATGCTCAACGGGCACCCGACGCTGGTCAAGCAGGCCGCCGCGAAGGGCGTGAAGTACGGCATGACCCCCATGCCGACCGCCGACGGCACGGAGCACCCCACGATGGGCGTCGCCGACTGGGTGATGGCCTTCAAGAACGGCCACAGGACGCAGTCGGGGAAGTTCCTCGACTTCCTGTACAAGCAGGACAACGTGACGGCCTTCACCGAGAAGTACGACCTGCTCCCCGTCACCACCAGCGGCTCCCGGGCGATGGCGGCCGGTACCGGGGCCAGGTCCGCGCAGCTGAAGACCTTCCTGCAGGCGCTGCCGAACGCGCGGCTGTACCCGGTCGGCAAGAAGTCCTGGGCGGCCGTGAGCGAGGACATCAAGCAGAACGTCGGCAAGAGCGTGCAGCAGGGCGGACAGCCGGCGAAGGTGCTCGGCGACATCGCGGACGCGGCGCGCAAGGCGGACGCGCGCTGAGGGTCGGCGGACGGGGCGGCGGACGGGGCGGCGGTCCGGTCGCCGGTCCGGCCGCGGGACGTGTCGCCGGAGGTGTCGCCGGACCGGTCGCCTGCCCGGTTGCCTGCCCGGTCGCCGGACGGGCTGCCTGCCCGGTCGCCGTCGGGTGGCTGTCGGTGGGCGGCGTTAATCTGGCGGTATGACGGACGCGGACGAGGGGCGGCCGGCGGCCGGGCTCAGCCCCGACGAAGCCGCGGTACTCGCCTACGAAGGCCGCACCTGGCCCGGGCCCGGGGCCAAGGAGCGGGCCATACGGGAAGGGCTGGGGATGGCCCCGGTCCGGTACTACCAGCTGCTCAACGCGCTCATGGACGACCCGAGGGCGCTGCAGCACGCGCCGGGCACGGTGAACCGGCTGCGGCGGATCCGCGAAGCCCAGCGGTCGCGGCGGTAGCGGTCTGCCGCGCGCCGTAGCCGTGGCCCGGCTGGGCCGTTAGGGTCGAGCGTATGGGGAGCCATCCGCACGATCTGCCGATGCCCGTCACCGCCGCCGGACGCGAGGGGCTCGAAGCCCTCCTCCGTGCACCACGGCGTTCCGTCGTCGCCCTCGACTTCGACGGCACCCTCGCCGACATCGTTCCCGACCCCGACCAGGCCCGGGCCCATCCCGGAGCCGTCGCCGCGCTCTCCGCGCTCGCACCCCGGGTGGGATCCGTCGCCGTCGTCACCGGCCGGCCGGCCGGGGTCGCCGTCCGCTACGGCGGCTTCGCCGGGGTCCCCGGGCTGGAACACCTCGTCGTCCTCGGCCACTACGGGGCCGAGCGGTGGGACGCCGTGAGCGGTACGGTCCACGCCCCCGCCGAGCATCCGGGGGTCGCGGCCGTCCGGGCGGAGCTGCCCGGGTTCCTGGACGCGATCGGCGCCTGGAGCGGGACCTGGATCGAGGAGAAGGGCCAGGCGCTGGCGGTCCACACCCGCCGCGCCAAGGACCCGGCGGCGGCCTTCGCGGCCCTGCGCGAACCCCTGGCGGGGCTGGCGGCGCGCCACGGCCTGATGGTCGAACCGGGCCGGGCCGTACTGGAACTGCGGCCGCCCGGGATGGACAAGGGCGTCGCCCTGACGGAGTACCTCGCGGAGGTGGGGGCCTCGGCCGTCCTGTACGCCGGGGACGACCTCGGCGATCTGGCGGCGTTCTCGGCGGTGGAGAAGCTGCGGGCGGAGGGGGTGCCGGGGCTGCTCCTGTGCAGTGGGTCCGGGGAGGTTCCGGAGCTCGCCGCACGGGCGGACCTGACGGTGTCCGGCCCCTCGGAGGTGGTCACCTTCCTCGCCGCCCTGGCTACCGCGCTGCCCCAGGCCTGACCTGCCCTGCGGGGCCGGAGAATCCAGCCCCGCAGGCGTTTGAGGAGCGGGGGTCCGGGGGCTGGTCCCCGGCAACGGCAACGGCAACGGCAACGGCAACGGCAACGGCAACGGCAACGGCGCCGCGCCCGGCAACCGTCAGGCGTTGCGCAGGGCGTCCAGTTGGGCCGTGAGCCACTGGGCCGGGGGGAGGGCGGTGGCCGCCGCGGCCAACCGCTTCGTGCGGTCCGCACGCTCGGCGGTCGGCATGGACAGCGCCGCGTGCAGCGCCTCCGCCGTCTCCGTGACGTCGTACGGGTTCACCGTCAGCGCGTCCTCGCGGAGCTCCGCGTACGCCCCCGCCCCCGTCGACAGCACCAGCACGCACCCCGCCTCCGACACCACCGGGATCTCCTTCGCCACCAGGTTCATCCCGTCCCGCACCGGGTTGACCAGCGCCACGTCCGCCAGCCGGTACACCGCCAGCGACCGCGCGAAGTCGTCCTCGACCGAGACCAGGACCGGCTGCCAATCCGCCGTCCCGAACTCCTCGTTGACCGAGGCCGCGAGCTCCGCCACCGCCTGCGTGTACTCCCGGTACACCCTCAGGTCCTGCCGCGAGGGGTAGGCGGAGGCCAGGTGGACCACCTTGCCGCGCCATTCGGGGTGGACGGTCAGCAGCTCCCGGTAGGCCAGCAGGCCCCGCAGGATGTTCTTCGACAGTTCCGTGCGGTCCACCCGGACGATCGTCTTCAGGCCGTGCGTCCGCTCCCGCAGTGCCGCCAGCTTCGCGTCCACCTCCGGCCGGTGCGCCAGAGCCCGCAGCTCGTCGCCGTCCACGCCCAGCGGGTAGCGGGCCATCTCCGTGAACCGGTGCTCCGCCGGCCCGCTGCCGTCCGCCGCGTACCTGCGGTGCTCCACCCCCTGCGGGCCGCCGGTCCCCAGGACGCCGGTCGCGCGGCCGGTGGCGTCGTCGATGTCCGCGCCCCGGATGAACTCGGCGCCCCACTCCCCGGTGTGGAAGCCCACCTGGTCCGCGCCGAGCATCCCCCACAGCAGCTGCCCGCGGATGTCCTCCGGGAGCATGCGCAGGAAGTCGGGGGACGCCCACGGCGTGTGCGTGAAGTGCCCGATCCTCAGGTCCGGGCGCAGCTCGCGCAGCCGTCCCGGGGCCAGCGCCAGGTGGTAGTCCTGGATCAGGACCGTCGCCCCCGGCGCCGCCTCCTCGGCCAGCGCCGCCGCGAAGGCCTCGTTGTAGGCGGTGTACGACTGCCACTGCCGCCGGAACCCCGCGTCGAAGACCGGCTCGCGCGGGACGTCGTAGAGGTGGTGGTGGAGGAACCACAGCACCGAGTTCGCGATGCCGTTGTACGCGTCGTCGTAGACCTCCGGGTCGATGTCGAGCATCCGTACGCCCGGCTCGGCCACGCCCCGCCGTACCGCCTCCCGGTCCGCGTCCGACAGGGCCGCGCAGATCCACACGGCCCCCGGTTGTTCCGCGAGGGCGGCGGAGAGGCCGGAAACGAGACCGCCCCCGCCGCGGCGGGCACTGAGCGTGCCGTCCGCGGCGAGGGCGTACGAGAGCGGGCCGCGGTTCGCGGCGACGAGCACCTGGGAAGCCATGCGGCGAACCTAGCCCGCCCCGCGCCCGGTCAAACGTCAGCTCCTGCGTGTCCGGCGGACCGAGACGAAGACCACTGCGCCGACCCCGGCCGTCACGCCACGCGGCGGCTCGCGTACTCCTCGATGTCCCGCATCGGCGGCCGCTCCACGGTGTCCACGGCGTGGGTGTGCGCCACGAACCCCTCCGGACCGCGCTCGAACTGCGTCAGCTCGGGGCGCACGAGGTGCCCCCGCGAGAGCCGCAGCAGCGCCGTGCGGTAGATCGCCGCGGCCATCCGCCCCAGCGCCTGGCCGTCCTGGTGCCGGTGCAGCCGTACGCCCACGTCCACCTGGGCCAGCGCGTCCAGCCCGACCGTGTGCAGCGCGTCCACCAGCAGGCCCAGCTCGACGCCGTAGCCCACGGGGAAGGGCAGCCGCTCCAGCAGCTCGCGGCGTACGGCGTACTCGCCGCCCAGCGGCTGGACGAAGCCCGCCAGCCGGGGCCAGTGGAGGTTGAGCAGCGGGCGGGCCACCAGCTCCGTGACCCGGCCGCCCTGGCCGGGGGTGTCCCCCAGGGGGCGGTCGTACATCGCCTTGACGAACTGCACCTGCGGATCGGTCAGCAGCGGGCCGACGATCCCGGAGACGAAGGAGGCGGAGAAGTCCCGCAGGTCGGCGTCGACGAAGCAGACGACGTCACCGGAGGTGGCCAGCAGCGAGCGCCACAGCACTTCGCCCTTGCCGGGCACGGCGGGGATGCGCGGCAGGATCTCGTCGCGGTGCACCACCCGGGCGCCCGCCTTGGCCGCGACCTCGGCGGTGCGGTCGGTGGAGCCCGAGTCGATCACCACCAGTTCGTCGACCAGGGGGAGCGGGGGCCCCTCGATCAGATCGCGCCGGATCACCTCGACGATCTCCCCGACGGTGGCCTCCTCGTTCAGCGCGGGCAACACCACGCTGACCGTCGTACCGGCTGCCCTTTTGGCGGAAAGCAACTGGTCGAGCGGTCGGTCGGCGGCGGACCAGGAGCGGTCTGCCAGCCAGCGCTCCACCTCTTCCAGCACCTTCGGAACTCCTCTGTCGATCCGTGGACCACCTGCGGTTTCGGCCGAAATGTGATCCATCTCGCGGTTCGGACGGCTGTCTCAACCACCCGGGGCTTCGGTTACAGTCTTGAACAACGCAAAGGTCCGCCGCATGCCGGGGGCCCGCGTACAAACGCCCGGGCGCGCCACAGAGCGTGTTGCCCGGTGCCATACCGCTCATCCAGAGGGGCAGAGGGACACGGCCCGTTGAAGCCCCGGCAACCCTCCAGTCGGTTCTCGCGATCGCGCACACCAGCGACGTCAGCGAGGTCCCCGGCTAGGGAAGGTGCCAATTCCGTCTCATGGCGAAGTGCGCCATGGGGAAGATGAGGAGAAAGGGCCTCGCCATCATGGCTGCACAGACTGTCTCAACCTCTGCCGAATCCGCTGCTTCGGGCACTTCTGTCGATCTCGGTCCCGCCACCGGCCTTTCCTGTCGTGAGTGCGGTACCCGCTTCGAGCTCGGCCCGATCTTCGCCTGCGCCGAATGTTTCGGACCTCTCGAAGTCGCCTACGAGCTGCCGCTCGGTGACCCCGAAGCCCTGCGCGCCGCGATCGAGGCCGGCCCGAACAACATCTGGCGCTACGCGCCGCTGCTGCCCGTCCCGGCGGACGTGGCCTCCAAGCCGAGCCTGAACCCGGGCTTCACCAAGCTCGTGGACGCGGCCAACCTGGCCAAGGAGCTCGGCTTCACCGGCAAGCTGTACGTCAAGGACGACTCCGGCAACCCGACGCACTCCTTCAAGGACCGCGTCGTGGCCATCGCCGTCGAGGCCGCCCGCGCCTTCGGCTTCACCACCCTCTCCTGCTCCTCCACCGGCAACCTGGCCGGCGCCGTCGGCGCCGCGGCCGCCCGCGCCGGCTTCCGCTCCTGCGTCTTCATCCCGCACGACCTGGAGCAGGGCAAGGTCGTCATGGCCGGTGTCTACGGTGGCGACCTGGTCGGCATCGAGGGCAACTACGACGACGTCAACCGCTTCTGCTCCGAGCTCATCGGTGACCCGCTGGGCGAGGGCTGGGGCTTCGTCAACGTCAACCTGCGCCCGTACTACGGCGAGGGTTCCAAGACCCTGGCGTACGAGATCTGCGAGCAGCTCGGCTGGCAGCTGCCCGACCAGATCGTCATCCCGATCGCGTCCGGCTCGCAGCTGACGAAGATCGACAAGGGTCTGCAGGAGCTGATCAAGCTCGGCCTCGTCGAGGACAAGCCGTACAAGATCTTCGGTGCCCAGGCCGAGGGCTGCTCGCCCGTCTCGACCGCCTTCAAGGCCGGTCACGAGGTGGTCCGCCCGCAGAAGCCGAACACCATCGCCAAGTCGCTGGCCATCGGCAACCCGGCGGACGGCCCGTACGTCCTGGACATCGCGCGCCGCACCGGCGGCTTCGTCGAGGACGTCAACGACGAGCAGGTCGTCGAGGCCATCAAGATCCTCGCGCAGACCGAGGGCATCTTCGCCGAGACCGCGGGCGGCGTGACCGTCGGCGTGACGAAGAAGCTGGTCGAGAACGGTCAGCTCGACCCCTCGCTGACCACCGTGATCCTGAACACCGGTGACGGCCTCAAGACCCTGGAGGCGGTGGCCGCCGACAGCGGCCAGACCGCCACCATCCGCCCGAGCCTGGACGCGTTCCGCGCCGCCAACCTGGCCTGATCTCCCTCCCTGCACCCCGGAAAGGCAGTAGCGCCATGAGCGTCAACGTCCGCATCCCCACCATCCTGCGCACCTACACCGGTGGCAAGGCCGAGGTCCCCGCCGAGGGCGCGACCCTCGCCGAGGTCATCGAGTCCCTGGAGAAGAGCCACCCGGGCATCGCCGCGCGCGTCCTGGACGACCAGGGCAAGCTGCGCCGCTTCGTGAACGTCTACGTCAACGACGACGACGTGCGCTTCGAGGGCGGGCTGCAGACGTCCACCCCGGACGGCGCGGGCATCTCGATCATTCCGGCCGTCGCGGGCGGCTGCTGACGACGGGCCCGCTCCGCCCAGAACGCTGAATTGCCCCCTCCGGTAATAACCGGAGGGGGCAATTCTGCTTGATTGGGCGCGGTAAGGTTGGGGAAGTCCCCTCCGCTGTTCTTGCCCGCCGCATATGAGCGGGCCGCGAGAGGGTTGACATTGAGTCAACATGCAAGTGCGCTATGGGGCGTTGGCGTGGTTTGTCCGGCCCGAGTTGCCCAGGAATATTCCTGATTTTCACCCTATTTCAATCTTTTGGCGTGTCCAGAATTCTCGTCGGAATGACCTGTTGCAGACAGCAGCGGTGCGGATACATTCAGCCCCGGTCGAGGCGTTCCGGCGCAAGTTCTGACCCGGGACCGCGAAGTGCGGTCCTGCGCAAGGGCCAGTAATAGGGGAGTTAGGCATGGCTCAGGGCACCGTCAAGTGGTTCAACGCGGAGAAGGGCTACGGCTTCATCGCGGTCGACGGTGGTGCGGATGTGTTCGTCCACTACAGCGCCATCCAGATGGACGGGTACCGCACCCTTGAAGAGGGTCAGCGGGTCGAGTTCGAGATCTCGCAGGGCCAGAAGGGTCCGCAGGCGGACATGGTCAAGCTCGCCGCCGGCTAGTCCGACCGCGATCGACCTCCGACACGTACGCGGCCCTCGCACGGCGGCCGCGCACGGCGGCACAACGGCACATGTACGAGGGGCCCACATCCTGGACACGGGATGCGGGCCCCTCGTGCGTGGCGGCCTCGGGGCCCTTGCGGCGTCTGGGTGTTCATCCCGGGTTGTCCGAAGCCGCTTGCACTCGGAGGGGTCGAGTGCTAATCATTGGCGTTAGCACTCTCCTGGTGAGAGTGCTACTAAACGAGGACCGGGTCGGTGAGGCCCGCAGGGTCCGGTGGGAAGGAACCGCCGGGCACGCAGGCCGTCCGTCGCGGGCGCGGGCGCGGTCCGGGAGCAATCCACCGCTGTCCGGGAGGACCACTTCAGATGGCCAAGATCATTGCGTTCGACGAGGAGGCCCGCCGCGGCCTCGAGCGTGGGATGAACCAGCTCGCCGACGCCGTCAAGGTCACCCTTGGCCCCAAGGGTCGCAACGTCGTCCTTGAGAAGAAGTGGGGCGCCCCCACGATCACCAACGATGGTGTGTCCATCGCCAAGGAGATCGAGCTCGAGGACCCGTACGAGAAGATCGGCGCCGAGCTGGTCAAGGAAGTCGCCAAGAAGACGGACGACGTCGCCGGCGACGGTACGACCACCGCCACCGTTCTCGCCCAGGCGCTCGTCCGCGAGGGCCTGCGCAACGTGGCCGCCGGTGCGAACCCGATGGCCCTCAAGCGCGGTATCGAGAAGGCCGTCGAGGCCGTCTCCGCCGCCCTGCTGGCGCAGGCCAAGGATGTCGAGACCAAGGAGCAGATCGCTTCGACGGCCTCCATCTCCGCCGCCGACACCCAGATCGGCGAGCTCATCGCCGAGGCCATGGACAAGGTCGGCAAGGAAGGCGTCATCACGGTCGAGGAGTCGCAGACCTTCGGCCTGGAGCTCGAGCTCACCGAGGGCATGCGCTTCGACAAGGGCTACATCTCGGCGTACTTCGCCACCGACATGGAGCGCATGGAGTCGTCCCTCGACGACCCGTACATCCTGATCGTCAACTCGAAGATCGGCTCGGTCAAGGACCTGCTGCCGCTCCTCGAGAAGGTCATGCAGTCCGGCAAGCCGCTGCTGATCATCGCCGAGGACGTCGAGGGCGAGGCCCTGTCGACCCTGGTCGTCAACAAGATCCGCGGCACCTTCAAGTCCGTCGCCGTCAAGGCCCCGGGCTTCGGCGACCGCCGCAAGGCCATGCTCGGTGACATCGCCATCCTCACGGGCGGCACGGTCATCTCCGAGGAGGTCGGCCTCAAGCTGGAGAACGCCGGTCTCGACCTGCTCGGCCGCGCCCGCAAGGTCGTCATCACCAAGGACGAGACCACCATCGTCGACGGCTCCGGTGACAGCGACCAGGTCGCCGGTCGCGTCAACCAGATCCGCGCCGAGATCGAGAACTCCGACTCGGACTACGACCGCGAGAAGCTCCAGGAGCGCCTCGCGAAGCTGGCCGGCGGCGTGGCCGTCATCAAGGCCGGCGCCGCGACCGAGGTCGAGCTCAAGGAGCGCAAGCACCGCATCGAGGACGCCGTTCGCAACGCGAAGGCGGCTGTCGAAGAGGGCATCGTCGCCGGTGGCGGCGTGGCCCTGCTGCAGGCCTCCTCGGTCTTCGAGAAGCTCGAGCTCACCGGCGACGAGGCGACCGGCGCCAACGCCGTCAAGCTCGCGCTGGAGGCCCCGCTCAAGCAGATCGCCGTCAACGGTGGTCTCGAGGGTGGCGTCGTCGTGGAGAAGGTCCGCAACCTGCAGATCGGTTGGGGCCTGAACGCCGCGACCGGCGAGTACGTCGACATGATCGCGTCGGGCATCATCGACCCGGCGAAGGTCACCCGCTCTGCCCTGCAGAACGCGGCGTCGATCGCGGCCCTCTTCCTCACCACCGAGGCCGTCATCGCCGACAAGCCCGAGAAGGCCGGCGCTGCTGCCGGCGGCGGCATGCCGGGCGGTGACATGGACTTCTGATCGACCTGAGGGTTGATCGGCTGTTCTCTTCACGTTCCGAGGGCGGTACCCCCACCGGGGGTGCCGCCCTCGGGCGTTCACCGCGTCGTGCGGCTTCCCTTCCCGTCACCGACCCCTCAGCCGGGAGCGCCGCTCGGCGGCCCCGGCGAGGGTGCCGAGCACCCCCATCGCCACCGCCAGCCCGACCGCGCCGAGGGCCGCTGAGCGCAGTCCCACGGCGTGGAGCTCCGCCGGATCCCGCGGCTCCAGCCTGCCCCGCGGGTCGTAGACCAGCCGCAGTTCGTCGCCGGCCTTCGCGAGCTTCTCCTCCCCGGTCAGCCCGGTCGGGCCGTCCGGCGGGCAGGCGAGCAGGTGGTCGTACTTGACGGTGGTGGTGAGGTGCTGTCCGTCGGGGGTGAAGTAGGAGTCCTTCTCGACCCGGGAGGTCACCTCCTTGACCACGCAGGTGACCTCGACCCCCCGCTCCCGCAGCACCAGGTCGTCCGCCGCCGTCAGGGCGAGGAACACGCCGACGGCCGCGGGCAGCGCGGCCCAGGCGGCGAGGACCTCGCCCCGGCGCCCTGCCAGGGCGGCGTGGACGAGGAGCCCCGCCAGGGGCAGGACGGCCCCGAAGAGGACCACCCACCCGCCACCCAGGTACCCGGTGCCCGCCCGCCCGGCCGCGAGCGCCCCGCAGGCGGCCAGCGGCGGCACCCCCGCGGCGGCCGCGACCCGCCCCGCGGACTGCCGCCACCACTGCCGCATCCGGCCCTTCACGTCACCCATCCCCCGTCCCCCCTCGCTGCCCTCTTCCGCTCCGTGCTTCCGGGGACTTACACGCGGGGGAGCACCCGGAAGGTTGACTTCCGGGCACGACCGAGGGCGGCACCCCACTGGGGTGCCGCCCTCGGTCGTTCTAGAAGCCGGTGTTGTCGACGGCGAAGCCGAACGGCTCCGGGACGTGCGGGGGCTGACCGAAGGAGACCGTCGTAGGGGAGCGGTACCCGTGCGGCGAGGGGTGTGTGCCTAGTCCCAGGCTGGTGGCGAGGGGGATTGCCTGCCCGGGTTGTGGGACGCGGCTCTGCGGATCGGTGGGGGTTTGGTTGACTGCTGGCATGACTGACGTGAGCGACGTGTTCATCAAGATCTGCGGGCTCAGGACCGCGCGCGACGTCGGGGCCGCCGTGGCCGCCGGGGCGGATGCCGTCGGGTTCGTGTTCGCGCCCGGGAGTCCCCGGACCGTCGACGCCGTCACCGCGCGGGAGCTGGTGGCCGGGGTGCCGGACGGGGTGCTCACCGTGGGGGTGTTCCGGGGGCAGTCCGTCGGGGAGGTGCGGCGGTTCACCGAGGAGAGCGGCGTACGGGGCGTGCAGCTGCACGGCGAGGAGGGGCCGGAGGAGTTCGCGGCGCTGTGCGCCGGGGGGCGCACCCTGCTGCGGGCCACCGCGGAGCACGTGGAGCGCTGCGGGGAGTACGGCGAGGACCTGCTGCTGATCGACGCCCCGGACCCCGGCTCCGGCAAGCCGTGGAACTGGGGCTCGGCGTTGTTCACCGCGCCCGCGGGCCGGTGGCTGCTGGCCGGCGGGCTGACGCCGGGGAACGTGCGGGAGGCCCTCGATGTGACGGGCGCCTGGGGCGTGGACGTGTCCAGCGGGGTGGAGAGCGAGCGCGGGGTGAAGTCCCCGGACCTGATCCGCGCCTTCATCGCGGCCGCTCGCGGCTAGCACTGGCCCGACTTGACTCGGCTGGTAACGGCCCGGCCCGGCTGAACCCGGCCCGGCCCGGCTGAACCGGGCCTGGCCCGGCTGAACCCGGCCCGGCCCGGCTGAACCCGGCCAGGCCCGCGGTGACGGCGCTGCGAAGCTTCATGGGAGGTCTCCTCAAGATCGGTGAGGGGTCGGGACGGACCGTATGCCGACGCCGCGACAGCGAATCGGTTCTTCCCGCACCGACCTCCCCGGGTTCCACCGGGACGGGTGAAGCCGGTCCGGTGGCGCGCCTCGGGGAGCCCGCACCTCGGGGAGTCAGGGAGTCAGGGAGTCGATCCAACGCTCCAGGCGGCGGCCCTCCGCGGCCATCATGTCCGGGTCGCGGAAGGTGTTCGTGAGCAGCGAGATGCCCTGGTAGGAGGCGATCAGTGCGACTGCGAGCTCCCGGGCGTCCGCGGTCCGGCCGAGCGCCTTGAACTGCTGTTCCGCCCAGTCGAGCAGTACCCGCATGACCTCGGCCAGCGTCTGGTCGAGGCCGTCGTCGCGCTTGTCGAGCTCGGAGGCGAGGGAGCCGGTGGGGCAGCCGTAGCGGGCGGTGAGCTCGCGCTGGTCGACCCAGCCGGCCAGGAGGGCCTTCAGGCGGTCTTGCGGGGTGGGGAGCGTGTCCAGGGCGGTGATCAGGCCCGCCAGGTTCTGCGCGTGGGCGCCGATGGCGGCCTCGACCAGCTGGTCCTTGGTCTTGAAGTAGTAGTAGACGTTGCCGAGCGGGACGTCGGCCGCCCGCGCGATGTCGGCGATGGTCGTCTTCTCCATGCCCTGCTCGTGCAGGACCCGGGCCGCCGCCGCGGCGAGTCGTTCGCGCTTGCCCCCGCGCCGCCCGGCCTTGGCGCCGGATTCTGAGTGAGTCACCTGACTAAGTGTAGACGGGCCCCGCCCGGCGGGCTATGGTCGCCCTAGGGGTTAGTCAGTTGACTAACTTACTCCAACGGGGCGGGAGTCTCACATGTTGGTCATCACGGGTGCGACCGGAAACGTCGGCAGCGAGCTCGTACGGATCCTCGCGGCGGCCGGGGAGCGGGTCACCGCCGTCTCCCGCCGGGCGCCGGAGCAGGACCTGCCCGCCGGGGTCCGCCACCACCGGGCCGACCTCGCCGAGCCGCAGAGCCTGCGGCCCGCGCTCGAGGGGGCCGGGGCCCTGTTCCTGCTCGTGGCCGGCGAGGACCCGGGGGCGGTCCTCGAACTGGCCGCGCGGAGCGGCGTACGGCGGGTCGTGCTGCTGTCCTCGCAGGGCGTCGGCACCCGGCCCGGGCTGTACCGGCACCCGGCCGCCTTCGAGGAGGCCGTCCGCGGCTCCGGCCTGGAGTGGACCGTCCTGCGCTCGGGCGGGCTCGATTCCAACGCCTTCGCCTGGGCCGAGTCGATCCGCACCCACCGCACGGCGGCCGCGCCCTTCGGGGACGTCGGGCTGCCCACGGTCGACCCGGCGGACGTGGCCGAGGTGGCGGCGGCCGTGCTGCGGGGCACCGGGCACGCGGGGAGCACGTACGACCTGACCGGGCCCGTCCCGGTCACCCCGCGCGAGCGGGCCGCGGCGATCGCGGAGGTGATCGGAGCCCCGGTGCGGTTCGTGGAGCAGAGTCCGGGCGAGGCGCGGGCGCAGATGCTGGCCTTCATGCCGGAGCCCGCGGTCGAGGGGACCCTGTCGATCCTCGGCGCGCCCGTCGCCGCCGAACTGGCGGTGAGCCCGGCCGTCGAGCGGATCCTCGGCCGCGCCCCCCGCCCCTTCGCCGCCTGGGCGCACCGCGCGGCCCCGGCCTTCCGCTGACGGGCCCCGGCCGGGATCCCGGCCCCGGCCCTCGTCCCCGTCGCTCTCCGAATCCCTCTCCGAATCCCTCTCCGAAGGAGCAGCCGTGCCCGTACAGCCCGTACTCGATTCGACGATCCACTACCGGGAGGCCGGTGCCGGTCCCGACGGTGGCGGTGCCGCCGTGCCCATGGTCTTCCTGCACGGGAACCCCACCTCCTCCCACCTCTGGCGCGAGGTCCTCCCCGCCGTCGGCGGACCCGGCCGGCTGCTCGCGCCGGACCTGATCGGCATGGGGGACTCGGGCAAGCCCGCCATCGACTACACGTTCGCCGACCACGCCCGCTACCTCGACGCCTGGTTCGACGCGCTCGGCCTCGAGGAGGTGGTGCTGGTCGGGCACGACTGGGACGGCGCCCTCGCCTTCGACTGGGCGGCCCGCCACCCGGGGCGGGTACGCGGGATCGCGTTCACCGAAACCATCCTCAAGCCGATGAGCTGGGAGGAGTTCCCGGAAGGTGGCCGCGAGCTGTTCCGGGCGATCAAGACGCCCGGCGTCGGGGAGGCCATGGTCCTCGACGAGAACGCCTTCATCGAGCAGGCGCTGCCCGGTACCGTCGCCCTCCCCTTCGACCCGCGCGACCTGGACGCGTACCGGGCCCCGTACCCGACCAGGGAGAGCCGGCGCCCGCTGCTCCAGTGGGCGCGCTCGATGCCGCTGGGCGGGGAGCCCGCCGAGGTGGTGGCCCGCGTTGCGGCGTACGGCGACTGGCTCGCGGCGAGCCCCGGGGTCCCCAAGCTGCTGCTGACCTTCGCCCCGGGACCGGGGGCCATGCAGGGACCGGAGAGCGTCGACTGGTGCCTGGGACACGTCGCGGGCCTGGAGCTGGCCCGGCACGAGGACGTGGCCGCCGGGCACCACACCCCCGAGGACCATCCGCTGCTGATCGCGGCGGCGGTACGGGACTGGGCCGGGCGGCACGGGCTCCGGGGCTGACCGGGGTCGGGGCTGGCCGGGCTCCGGGGCTGACCGGGATCGGGGCTGACCGGGATCGGGGCGAAGGGCGCGCACCGCGGGCCTTCGGACCCTCCGGCCACGGACGTAGGTCCCTGTCGGTGGGCCTTCCGCCCCGGGGACACTTCGAATCATGGACACTCTGGACTCGATGATCGTCAACGTGAACGATCACCTGTGGACCTACCTGCTGATTCCGCTGGTGGTCGGTGCGGGCCTGTACTTCACGGTCCGGTCCCGGGGTGTGCAGCTGCGCCTGCTTCCCGAGATGTTCCGGGTGGTGAAGGAGAAGACCCCGCCGCGCGCCGACGGGCGCAAGCAGGTCTCGTCCTTCGGCGCCTTCACGATCTCCGCCGCCGCGCGCGTGGGCACCGGCAACATCGCCGGCGTCGCCGCCGCCATCACCCTGGGCGGCGCGGGCGCGGTCTTCTGGATGTGGATGATGGCCCTGATCGGCGCTGCCTCCGCCTTCGTGGAATCGGCGCTCGCCCAGCTCTACAAGGTGCGCAATTCCACCGGCGCCTACCGGGGCGGTCCGGCGTACTACATGCAGCGCGCGCTCGGCAAACGCTGGCTCGGGGTGCTCTTCGCGGTGACGATCACCGTCACCTTCGGCTTCGTCTTCAACGCGGTGCAGGCCAACACCATCACCGCCGTCGCCGCCGGCTCGCTCGCGGACGCGGACGGCGCGGACTGGTTCGGCCCGGCGCTCGGCGTGCTGCTGGCCGCCCTGCTGGGCCTGGCCGTCTTCGGCGGGGTCAAGCGGATCTCTTCCGTCACCACCGTCCTGGTCCCGGTGATGGCGATCGTCTACCTGCTCCTCGGCGCGGCGGTGGTCCTCCTCAACGTCACCGAGTTCCCGCGGGTCATCGCGGACATCGTCGGCGGCGCCTTCGGCTTCCGCGAGCTGGCTGCCGGCGGCATCGGCGCGGCCATCCAGCAGGGCATCCGGCGCGGCATGTTCTCCAACGAGGCGGGCCTGGGCTCGGCCCCGAACGCGGGCGCGGCCGCCGAGGTCTCGCACCCGGTCAAGCAGGGCCTCGTACAGTCCCTGGGCGTCTTCTTCGACACGCTGCTCGTCTGCACGATGACGGCCTTCATCGTCCTGGTCACCAACCCGGAGCTGGCGGGCCGCCAGGGCGCGGACCTGACGCAGACGGCGCTGAGCGACACGCTGGGCTCCTGGGCCGGGCACCTGCTGACCGTCGTGGTCTTCATGCTCGCCTTCAGCAGCATGATCGGGAACTACTACTACGGCGAGACCAACATCCAGTTCATCACCCGCAAGCGCTGGGTCCTGCCCGGCTACCGGGTGCTGGTCCTGTCGGCGGTCGTCCTCGGCTCCCTCGGCTCGGTGTCGATCGTCTGGAACCTGGCCGACGTGTTCATGGGCTTCATGGCCCTGATCAACCTCGCCGCGATCATCCCGCTGTCGGCCATCGCCTTCCGCCTCCTGGACGACTACCTCGCCCAGCGCCGGGCGGGCCTGGAGCCGGTCTTCACCCGCGACCGGATGCCGGACCTCAAGGGCGTCCAGTGCTGGGACCCGGTCCGTACGAAGATCCCCGCATCGAGGTAGCCGGGCCCCTTCGGCAGCGGCCCCTCCGCGCCTCATGTGTGGCCGGGGGGATCATGGACAAGGAATCACCGCGCCGCGAGGGGAAGTTCGCGCGCACGCTGCGCTTCATCGCCGTCGGGGGCTCGGACGTGAGGTGTGTTCACCCGCTCGCCCCTTCGATCAGCCGACGGTGTCGGCCTCCAGAAGAGGCTTGATCGCGGGGTCCTGCGCGAGGGTCTTCGCGGGGTCCTGGCTTTGTGCGGTCACGGTGTTGGGATTCCAGTCGCGGTGGCCCGGCATCGCGGGTGTGGTGGTTCCGTAGAGCCAGTCGGTCAGGAACGTGCCGACGTCACCGCCCGCGACCTGCTCGGCGACCCGGATGTAGTCGTCCGTGCTGGCGGACTTGTCCTGGTATTCCTTGAGGAATGCCGTTTCGATTTCGTGGAACTTCTCCTGGCCCACCTTCTGCTGGAGTGCGTAGAGGGCGAGTGGACCGCCGAGGTAGGCCTGATTGCTGTAGATCGCGGCTTCGTCCTTCGGCTGTGCGACGGGCCCGTACAGGCTGCGGTAGGAGTTGCCCGCTTCGTAAGCGATCTTCATGGCCTCCTCCATGGTTCTCGCGCCGTTCCCGGACGGCCAGCCCTTCTCGTAGCGGTAGACAAGGCCGTAGTAGTTGGCGTGTCCCTCGCTGAGCCAGTTGTCGGACCACGTCTTGGGCGTGGTGCTGACTCCGAACCAGGCATGCGCCAACTCATGCATCATGTGCGACGCGATGAGCTTCTCGTCGGTCTGATTGGCCAGATAGGAAGGCTTGTAGAGGGTGAGGGTCTGGGTCTCCAGGCCGGTGAAGTTGAAGGGCTGGCTTGCTGTGGTATCGGCTGCGAGGATCCCGTAGGTCTCAAGGGGGAAAGGGCCGAGACGGCTGGGACTGGCGATCCACTTCATCTGGTCGGCTGTGAGTCCGAGTGCGTAGGTGAACTTGCTGCCAGCATCCGCCGGCACAACATCCCTGATGGGCACACCGCCAACCGTCGGCCCATCGACGACCTCGTACTTGCCGGCGGCTATCTGGACGAGCTCTGTGGCGATGGGGTGCTCGCTCTCGTACCGGTAGGTCGTGTAACCGTCCTTGGTTTCCTGGCCCGTTTTCAGACCACTTGCCACACCGATGTCGCCGCTGTCGCTCGGCACCGAGATGTGGAATGTGAAGTCCGCCTTGTTGCTGGGGATGTCGTTGCAGGGGAAGACGGTGTGCGCGGCATCCGGCTGCGCTGCGACGGCGAAGCCGGTCTTGGTGCCCGTCTTGATCCAGCCGCGTCCTCCCCCCTGGGGGTTCACGGTGTAGGCGATCTCCACCTTCATCTCGTGTCCGTTTTCAACCGGCCCCTCGGGCGTCACCGACAGCTTCTCCTTGGCTGCATCGGGTGCGAAGGCCGCTGTCTTGCCGTCCACGGTCACCGACGTGACATCAAGGCCAGCCGCGTCGAGAGTGAAGGAGCTCAGCTTTTCGGACGCCTTGGCCTTGATCACCGCAGTGGCCGCAACGGGGGCCTTTTGATCCTGCGGCTGGTAGCGCATGGACAGGTCATAGCTGTCGACCGTGTACCCCTTGTTCCCCAGGTTCGGGTAGAGAGGCGAGGGCTCAGAAGAGGCCGGCTTAGGTGCGGCCTGGTGGTCCGCTGCCCACGCCGCGGAGGCAGGGGCCGCCAAAGCGGACGCTGCCGTGGCCAGAGTGACGGCGACAAGGGTGGTTCGACGCACAGGAATCCTCAGGAGGCTGATCGGGGCCGTCGCCTCGCCCGGAACAGGAAGATCATCAATCACCCTGTTGCCCGAGGCCACGTATTCAAGGGCGGTCTCATACGTGACCGCGTCCTGGGCATCAGAAATCCACTGATCAGTGGAGACACCGGGTGGTAACTGGCAACTGGCAATTCGGCGGATGGGATACCTGTACGCAGGTGGGCTGGTGCAGCCTTCAGGGCCGGCACTCAGCGCTCTGGCCGGGCTTCTCCGTGAGGCCGGTCAAAGGCTGGTAGCGGCGGCCCGTCCGCCGCTACCGTTCAGGCCTCCGGCCCCTGGTGTGTTGAGTGGGATCACCACACCGGGGGCCGGAGGATTCGCCGTTGCCTATTCGCAGTGTCCGCTGGTCGGGGGGACATTGGAGGTCTTCGTGACGGTGAAGTCGACGGCTCCGTTCGTCCCGTTCTTCGCGTACGAGATGTTGCGCCCGCTGAAGTTCCAGTTCAGACCGTCATCATCGTTCGAGTATCTCCACGAGCCGGAAGTCTCGCGAAGTACCGGAGCTCTTTCGATCCATCCGAATTGCTGGGGGGGAACGGTGACGGTGGTTTGGCCGCCGGTGGTGGCGGTTTCGGTCCAGGCGTGATTTGCGTCAAATGAAATTTTGAACAAATCTTTCAGTGGCCCGAATTCGATATTGGTTCCGACGGTCCACGTGGATCCGGTGGACTTCGTCACGGCCCTGGAGAACTGAGCTTTCTCGGTGCTGTCATTGAAAATGACAGTGCCTTCGATGCATCCGCTGGATGCCTGATAGGCGGGGGTTGTCGGGCCGTCCACGAACGTGCACTTTGCCTTGGGTGCGTCCACCTTGCAGTGGTAGGCGGCGTACTTGGCCACCAGCCCCACGACGCCTTCCGCCGTTTCCTCGGCAAAGGTCGGCAGGTTTTCCCCGAGCTTCCAGGTGTCCTGGCTGGTGGGGGTGGTGCCGGGGCAATAGCGCACGCCGAGATTCCGATCGGAATCGAACGCGAGGCACCAAGCCCAGGAGTGGAGCCGGTAGGAGTCAGGCTCTGAAACCGAGTTGGAACCTACGGGTTCAAGGCTCCAACGGTCTTCCGGGGTCATGGATCCACAATCCTTGAGCGACGGAGTGGGATCCGTACCGGAATCTGAATATTCCAAGTAGAGGCAGGTGTGGTAGTAGCGGGTGACGATGTCGAAGCTGCCGGTTTCCTTTCCGTTCGCGTCCCTTTGCTGGACCAGCGCCCATCGATCCTGGCCGATGGGAGCCTTCTCTTGCCCGTTGGGGGTTCCCGAGTTGTTCACGGCCAGCGGCAGATGAAGGTTCGGGTTGTAGATCTGAAGGCAAGGCAAGCCGCCCGGGGGTTCACATGGTCCCGAGAAGGGCCAGGCGAGGTCTTTCCAGCCGAGCCAGGCGTCGGCCCTGCTTCCGTCGGGCGTCCCGGCGGCCAGCTGTGTGCGCTGGAATACGGACCCATTGGCCATGGCGAAGACATCGAAACCGGGCACGGCTCCGGAAGTGGAGGTCTCCACCGCGAGGGACGTGGCCGCCTCCCTCAGGCCGTCCAGGACGACCCTGTTCGCCACCCAGATGCCGTTGAAGTTCTTATCGTCCGCGCTCTGCGTCTGTGCCCGGTAAGCGACCTTGCCCTGGGCGTTGACGCCGAATACGGCGAGCCGCCCGTCCGGATAGCTCGCCGTCACGGGATTGGTGGTGAACGCGGGGCCCAGAGCCATACCGGCCGCCCAGGTACCGTCCGGATCGTTCGCGGTACCGGGAGCCGACTGGGTCATGGTGTACAGGTTTCCGGCACGGTTCCCGAAGATCTGCAGCAAGCGGCCCGATTTGGTGATGTTGCCGGCGACGGCGACACCGCCGGTGAATCCGTCCCCGAGGTCGAGCCAGGGCGTCCAGTCCGGTTGCGGATCCTGCTGGGTTCCCTGCGCCCTCTGGGCACTGTGCTTGATGTGCCCGTCGGCGGTGCGGGCGAAGATTCCGATGCGTCCGTCACCCTCGACGATAGCCGCCGGATTCCCCTCCCAGTTTCCCCCCAGGCGCTTCCAGTCGGTCCAGGAGTCTCCGTTGGGGGCCTTCTGGACCGTGTACCAAAGGCCGTTGTCGGAACCCCGGACGAATACTTCCAGCCGGCCGTCGGTGTTGCTCACCTTCGTGGAACTGTCCGAGGGCTTGCTGTAGACGTTGTTGTTGGCGACGACCACGGGATTCCCCTCGAGGGAAACCCCCGCCGGTTGCCCGATGACGTTCCAGACATCTGCCCGGATCTCGCCCTTGCCGCTGATCTTTTGGTATCTGAGAGTGCCGTTGGTGCCCCTGACGAATACGACCTGGCCCTTGTTCAGGTTCTGGGCGACCGCAGGGGGGCCGCCCGTTCCCTTGTCGAAAGCCGACTTCCAGGAGCCCCAGTCGCCCTTTGCGCCCGACCGTACGCGGTAGCCGAGCTGGCCCGTCGAGTACGTCGCGAGCAGCGTGAGCGTTCCGTCGGGCGAGGTGGCGACGGCGGGACTCGTCGGGATGATTCCATCCGCTGCCGCCACCGCGGGAACGCCGCTGTATGCGGGAAGCGCCCCGAAAATCGCGATCGCGGCGGATGACAGAAGGAGAGCCGACTTCCGCGCGACCATCCGTGATGGTCGGCCGAGTAGGGAAAACTGGGGCATGAATGATCCTTCCAGCCCGTTCGATTATGGCGAAGGGTAGTGGGATCGTCACGCTCCGCCATGTGTGACACGTCCCGATCGGCCTAGGGGGAACCTCAGGGGTCGGTACCGGATGTGACTAGGGGGTCGCCGACCGTAGCGTCGTTCACGTGATCACGTCGCGAACTGCCTTCCTCGCCGCACCGGTTCTCATGGGGGCCTACGGCCTCATCCGCATCCTCGACGGCCTCGACGGCAGCCGGGGACCGGGTCCCGCCTGGAGCCTCGGGCACCTGTGCTTCCTCGGCGCGCTCGTCCTCTTCGTGCGGGGCTTTGCCGCGATGCGGATGGCCGCCGGCCGCAACCGGCTGTCCACCGCGGCCCTTTGGACAGGGATGGCGGGGGCCGTCGCCCTCGGCGCGCAGTTCTCCATCGACCTGGTGGTCGGGTTCCTGTCGGCGGACCGGGGCACGATGGACGAGCTGTTCACCCGGATCCAGGACACACCCGGGGTGCTTGCGGCGGTCTACGAGTTCGGCCCGCTGCTGTTCTTCGTCGGACAGCTGATCCTGGTCTGCCAGCTCGCCGGACGCCGGGTCCTGAGGCGGTGGGCTCCGGTCCTGGTGCTCATGGCCGCGGCCGTGCCCCTGGTCGCCAAGGACCTCATACCCGTCGGAGCCGTCCTCCTCCTGGCCGCCTTCGCCCCGCTCTACCGTGCAGTCGCCGCGGCCGGGCCGAAGCCGACGGCCTAGGAGGACGCCCCGGTGAAGGCGGGCGCGAAGGCCTGTTCGGGTGTGAGGCCGAAGCCGAGGCCGGTGCCGTAGACGGCCATGGCGAGGGCCTGGAACATCGGGGGCGGGGTGATGGCGTTGGGGTTCTTGGTGGACACCACCTCGATCGCCGTCCGGAGCTCGGGCGAGTACATGGTGGTGGATTCGTAACCGGCGAAACTGCCTTCTCCGCCGATGAACCCGCCGGACTCGACGAAGCCCAGTCCGTAGCGCCATTTGCCGGGCCCGCTGTAGTTCCCCGCGAAGACGAAGGGGATCGGGTCCTTGGTCGCCTCGGCCCAGACCGCCGGCTTGAGCAGTGCGCCGGTCGCCAGGGCGCGGGACCAGGTCCGCATGTCGTCGAGCGTGGAGACCATGCCTCCGTGCGCCCAGAGGCAGGAGGCGGGAATGGCCGTCGCGTCATCGGCAGCGGTGGGTGCCTGGGTGGGGCCCACGTCGCCCAGCCCGTACCCGTGGGTGAAGGGTGGGGTGAGTCCGTTGCCCGAGGTTGGGAGCAGGGTGCGGCGGAGTCCGAGCGGCCGGGCGATGCGCTGCTGGACCGCGGTGCTCAGATCCTGGCCGCCGGCCGGCTCCACGAGGCGGCCGAGCAGGTTGTAGCCGTAGTTGCTGTAGGACCACTTGGCGCCGGGAGGTGCGACCGGGGGGAACTTCGCCTCGGCCGTGAGGAGTTCCGCGACGGTGCAGCCGGTGGGGACCTTCCCCTGGACGGTGGGCGAGGTGAAACCGTCGGCGAGGCCGCTGGTGTGGTTGAGGAGCTGGCGGATCGTGATCCGGTCCCCGTTGGGGACTCCCGGCACCCACTTGGAGATGTGGTCCTCAAGGCTGACATTCCCCTCTCTCACCAGCTGCAGGACGAGGTTGGCCGTGAACGTCTAGGTCTGGCTCGCGATCTTGAACTGCATGTCGGCGCGGAGGGGTGCCTTGGTCGCGAGGTCGGCGACGCCGGTGGCGCTGACGAAGGTCCCCTTGGGGCTCCAGATGCCGACCAGGACCCCCGGGGTGCGGTTCGTGTCCTTGAACCGGCGGACGATCTCTTTCACCTTGGCTTCGGTCGGCGCGTCGAGAGCGGCGCCGTCACTGCCGCTGCCGCTCGACACCGCGAGGTCGCCGTGCGGTGACTGGCATGCGGACAGCGCCAGAGCGCCGACCGGGACCAGGGTGCCGATCAAGCGTCCTCTGTACCGGCCCATTGGTTCAGGGCTCCCGCATGTCGACGTCTCCGGCCTTCAGCCAGCGTCGTGTGCGGGGCGCACGGGCGCACCCCGGCCACGCCCATCGGAGTGGCGGGCCGGCCTAGCCGAGGGCGGCGACGAAGGCGGACCAGGCGGCGCCGCCGAAGGTGAGGTGGGGGCCGTCGGGGACCTTGGAGTCGCGGACGGGGACGATGCCGGGGTGGCCGTCGGCTACCTCTACGCAGTTGCCTCCGTCGCCGGCGCTATGGGTGGACTTTCGCCAGGTGGCCATCTCCAGGCAGTCGCCTCCGTCGCCGCCGCTGTAGCTGGACTTGTGCCAAGTAGCCGCTGAAAGGTCGTACTCAGAGGTGCTCGTCATGCGCGTAATCCTCCGCCACGGATTCGATCAAGGCCAGGGACTCGCGTGTTGGCAGCGCGCTGGCAGTGAGGAGATCGTAGGTCAGGAAGTGTCGGCCCACCGTGGCCGGATCATCCAAGAGCATCCCTGTCGTGTGGCCTGCGAGATAGGCGAGCGGGGGTGCGTCATCGAAGGACATCAGCTTGAGCGGACCGTCCATGGTTGCGTGAGCACCCGCACTGAACGGGAGTACCTGGAGGATGATCCGGTGGGACCTGATCAGGTTGGCGAGATGGTGTAGCGCCTCGGCCATGACGGGCCGACTGCCGACCACTCGGCGCAGTACCGCCTCGTCCAGCACGCACCACAACAAGGGCGTTGTTGGGTCGCCGAGCAGCGCGGCGCGGTCCAGTCGACCGTCGATCAGTTCGTCGATGACGGCCTCCGTGGCCGTCGGCTGGTACGCGCGGAAGACGGCCCGGGCGTAGGCCTCCTTCTGGAGCAGGCCCGGAATCAGCAGCGGCGCGTACTCCCGGATGGCCTTCGCCAGAGCCTCCGCCTCGGCCGCCTCCTTGAAGTGGTCGGGGTACTTGGACTTCGTCACCGCCTGGCAGTTGCGGGTGAAGAACCCGTCGGTGCCGAGGATCTTGTCGATCTCGCGGGCCAGTTCCGGGGTCATCCTCCTCGTACCGGCTTCGAGCTGGCCGATGAAGGAGCCGCTGACGAAGAGGGGTTCGCCGAGTTTCTCCTGGCTGAGGCCGGCCTTCTTGCGGGCGACGCGCAGTTCGGCGCCGAGCATGGTGCGGGGTGAGGAGAACGTGTCGAGGTCTCCTGGTTCGGGCATGGGAACTCCCCTTCCAACAGTCGCGGTTGTTGTCCCGCGGCTCTTGAAAGGCTAGCCAGCCCGTCGCCACTCTGAGTGCTGAACTCGATTACTCAGAGCGAAAGGTGACATGTCATGGTGCTCACGCCCAGGGAGCGGATGCAGGCGGCCGAGGAGGCCGTGGGTCAGCTGAAGACGGCGCTGACGGACGTCGGGGTGGTGTTCCCGTCGCTCGGGGTGGACGGGGTCTCGGCGGCCGGGTCGTACGGGCTGCCGCTGATCGACCTGGGGCGGTGCAACCTCGACACCGCACTCCGGCTGGCCGCCGTACTCCACGAGCGGGCCCACCCCTGACCAGCGGGTCGAGGAGCGGGCCGCGATCGGGTCCGGTTCGTCAGCCGTGCGCCGGGAGCCTCAGCGCCGATTCCGCATGGAGGGTGATGCGTACCGGTGTGAAGGCGGTGGCGTCCACCGGCGACTCCCCGGTGCCGGGATTGCGGGCGTAGCGCGGGTGGGCGCCTCCGCTGATCTGCCAGCGCATGCGGTGACCGACCTCGAAGCGGTGGGCGGCGGAGCCCATCGGCACGGTGATGCCCGAGGGTGCCTCTTCGGTCGTACGCACCTGGCCCAGCCCGTCGCAGATGTTGACGGAGCGGCCCTGTGCGTCCACATCGCACAGGCGGGTGAAGACGTCGGCGTGGCCGGTGTCCGTGGAAATGGTCAGCCGCGCGGAGACCGGGCCGAGGATGTCCACGGGCTCGGTCAGCGGCGGGCCGGTGAAGGTCAGCACGTCCTCCCGGGCCTCCAGGGTGCTGTTGTCGCGAGGACCGGCGGTACGGGAGAGCAGCGGGCCGCCGAGGGAGGGGGTGGGGTCGCCCGGGTCGTAGTGGAACGAGACCAGTGGTGCGGATTCCGTGGGGGCCTGCCGGGTGAGGTGCCCCTGTGCGGTGGGGAACCACGGGCTGCCGACCGTGCCCGGCGCCCAGTCGTCGAGGTCCCGCCAGTCGTCCGCGCCGCCGACGTGCACGCGCACCCTCGTGGGGCGGAGGCCGGAAGGATCGCCGCACAGGTGCGCGCGCAGCCAGGCGAGGCTCTCGGCGAACACCTCGGGCCACCCCTGCTGCAGCGCGGACGTGTGCGTCCAGGGGCCGACGAGCAGGGAGGTCTCGCACCCGGCTTCGCGCAGTCGGCGGTACTGCTCGAGGGTCTGGTCGCCCAGGACGTCGTGCCAGCCGGTGATCAGACCGGTCGGCACGTTCAGCCGCCCCGCCACCGCCGCCAACGACGCACCGTGCCAGTACGGGTCCTCGGCGTCCGGGTGCGACATCACGTCGTCCAGCCAGGGCACTTCGCCCCCGAGGGCGGACGCGTGCGCCCCGCGCAGCGGCTGCGCGGTGGTGACATCGCGAAGGCGCCGCTGCAGGCGCAGCGTTGCCTTCAGGAACGGTGCCATCCCCTGGTGCTGGTACGTCATGCCGACGCCGACGGCGAGGGCGTTCTCCAGGTTGAGCGCGCCGTGTGCGTGGAACAGGGCGTGGGGGTCGTGCAGGCCCACCTGCACCACCATCGCCTTCAGCTCCGGCGGCGGGTCCGCGGCGAGGGCCCACTGCACGTAGCCCAGGTAGCTGGGGCCGACGGTCCCCAGCGTTCCGTCGAACCAGGGTTGTTCGCGCAGCCAGGACACCGTGGCCTGGCCGTCGGCGGCCTCGTTGCGCCACAGGTCGAACTCGCCGCCGGAACCGCCGGTGCCGCGACAGCTCTGCAGCACCACGTGGAAGCCCTGTTCGGCGAAGAGCACGCCGTACATGGGAGACCACGGCAGGCCCCTGCCGTACGGCGAGCGCACCAGGAGGGTGGGGAAGTCGCCCTCGGCGCGCGGGAAGTAGTGGTCCGTGATCAGCGGGCTGCCGTCGGCTGCCGGGACCACCAGCCCCGGCTCCCAGCCGACGTCGTGCCGCTTGGCCGGGAGGCCGCGCCAGGTAGCCCTCATGATCCGTGAGGCCAGCGGCGGCTTGCCCGAAGGCGGTGCCCAGGTCGGCCTCGTCGCAGGACCGTGCGTGCGTGCTGCCATCGTTCCCCTCCTTGCTATCCGTACACTGTACGAGAATAGCCCATGCTTGGATGAGACCCACAAGGGCCTCCTCGATCAATGGAGGGAGTGCGGACCATGTCCCGTGCAGGAGAGGCCGGCGCCCCGGGCGTCGACCCCGAGCAGCTCTGGCTGGGCTCCGACAAGCCCCGCAGGGGCCGCAAGCCCGCCTACAGCCGGGAGGCGATCACGGCGGCGGCCGTCGCCCTGGCGGACGCGGAGGGGCTCGAAGCGGTCACCATGCGCAGAGTCGCCGCGGCGGTCGGGGCCGGAGCCATGTCGCTCTACAGCTACGCGCCCGACAAGGAGACGCTGCTGGAGCTGATGGTCGACCACGTCACCGGCGAGTTGCCGACCGCGAACGCGCCCACCGGCGACCGGGGTTCGGACGGCGACCGGCATTCCGATGGCGACCGGCATGCCGACGGCGACTGGCGTTCCGAGTTGAAGTCCATCGCCCACCTCCAGCGCGCCCACATGCTGCGACACCCCTGGCTGCCCGCGGCCCTGGCCGGCCGCCACACCCCCGGCCCCAACACCCTGGCCTTCCTGGAACGCGCGCTCGCCGTCCTGCGGCCCACCGGGCTGGACGGTGCGGCGAAGCTGGAGGTCTTCGCCCAGCTCACCGCATTCGTGGCCGGACACGTGGCCCATGAGATCGCGGGGGCCGCGGCGTTGCAGTCCCCCGACCGGGCCGTGGCCGAAGCCCGCTACCTCGCCGCTGTCGCCGCGGACGGCCGCCACCCGGAACTCGCCGAGGTCCTGGCCGCCCCCGGCCGCCCCCGGACGCCCGAAGCCACCTTCACCCGGTTCCTCAACCGCCTGATCGACGGCCTGGACACCGACTGATCCCGCTCCGGATCAGACCTTCACGGCGGCGAGACGTTTGCCGCAGAGTGCGGTGAGGTCCTCCGGGTCGGAGGTGAGGACGGTGACGGGGCCGGGCGCCGCGAGCGCGGTGGCGGCGAGCATTGCGTCGATGGCGTACTTGTGGCCGTGCAGGCCGGCCTCGCGGAGCAGGGCCGTGGCGGCGAGGGCGATCTCCTCGGTGACGGGTTCGACCGAGACTTGGGACAGCGTCCACTTCAGAGCGGGCATGTTGATCTTCGGGTGCACTACCTCGACCAGGGTGGCTGTGCTGGTGATGACCCGCATGTCGTCGGCGAGGGCGAGGGCCAGCCAGCGAGTGATCGTGCGGTCCCGCAGTACGGCCTTCGCGAGTCCTTCGCTGTCCAGTACGAGGGTGCCTCGGGACGGGGTCGGCTTGGTTGTCATGCGACGTCCTTCTGTCCGGGGCTGGTGTCGGACAGCTCCTCGTGGGCGCGACGGAAGGCCGCCCTGGTGGCGTCGACCTCTTCCTCTGTGATGGGTCCGTGCTCCGCCTCGGCCACGGCGATGAGCTCGGCGAGGTTGTCCCGTTCGATCTGGCGGGCCACGGCGGCGGTGACGTAGGCGGAGAGGCCGGACGGGCCGCTGCGGGCGCGAGCGGCCTCGGCGATGTCGCGGGGCATCGAGATGGAGTACTTCTGGGTGGGCTCGCTCATGCCACCCATGCTACTTCCGATGCCACCACCGGGTTCGGTGTGTGGTGTGAAGAGGTACATGCGCATAGGTCTATGGCATATGCACCCCACCCGGGCGGCTTCGTGCGCCGGTTAGCTCGATGGTGTGACGGTCGCCGCGCTCAGTCCGTGCGCAGCCGCGCGTGGAGGTGTTCGTCGTGCCAGCCGTCCGCGTGGAGGAGGGCCCCGCGCATGGTGCCCTCCAGGGGGTAGCCGGCCTTCAGGGCGACGCGGCAGGAGGCCGGGTTGGCCACCGAGTGGGTGAGGCGCAGTCGGTGCAGGCCCAGGTCCCCGAAGGCCCAGCGGGTCACGGCGGACACGCCCTCGGTCGTGGCTCCGGCGCCGCGCCCGGCGGGCAGCAGCCAGTACATGATCTCGGCGCTGCCGCCGCGCAGGTCGAAGTCGGCGAGGCCGATCAGGCCGACCGCCACGGTGTCCTCGGAGGCCGCCACGGCCCAGACCGCCGCGCGTTCGGTGTGCCAGCGTTCGCGCCAGCGGGCGATGCGGGTGACGGCCCGGTCCCCGGTGAGGGGGTCGGGCCGGTTCCAGTGGCGGATGTCCGGGTCGGCGTACGAGGCCACGAGCGCGGGGGCGTCGTGAGGTTCCCAGGGGCGCAGCAGCATGCCGCCGGGCAGGGTGTACGTCGGCTGGGCGAGTGCGGCCATCCGGCCCGCGGGGACGACGGCCGGTATCGAGTCGGTCATCGGCTCATGATGCGGCCCCCCGGCGCGGAAGGCTGTGGCAGCCCCCTGCGACACAAATGTGACGAAACATCACAGTCAGTGACAATCCGTACCTTTGTCCCTACTCTCTGGTCCGGCACCGAGTGAATGGACGAAGAGATGACACGACGGCTTTCGGCGATCGCCGCGGCCGGTCTGGCCGCGATCCTCGCGCTGGGCTGCGGTACGACCTCCACTGCGAGCACGAACCCGGACGGGGGCAAGGGCGGCAAGGGCCAGTGCGCCCCGGGCGTACCGATCGGTCCGGAGGGCCAGAAGTTCTACGATCCGCCGTCGCCGCTGCCCGAGGGCGATCACGGTGACCTGATCTGGGCCCGCCGCGTCGACGCCCCCGACGGTGCGCGCGCCTGCCGGATCCTGTACCTCTCGAAGCTCCAGACCGGCACCCCGGTGGCCGTCTCGGGCATCGTGGCCTGGCCCGACGCCCCCGCACCCCGCCACGGCCGCAACGTCGTGGCCTGGGCGCACGGGACCACGGGCGGACCGCGCCAGTGCGCGCCCTCCGCGGTGCCGAACCCGGCGACCGACCTCGTCGGCTATTACACCTACGACAGCCCGTGGGGCATCGACGTCGGCGTGCCGGCGCTGACGCAGTTCCTCGACTCGGGTGACGTCGTGGTCGGCACGGACTACCAGGGTCTGGGTGCGCCGGGCGTGCACCAGTACACGGTGGCCGTCACGGAGACGAACAACGTCCTGGACTCGGTCCGTGCGGCCCGCCAGATCACCGAGGCCCACGCGAACGACAAGGCGGCCGTCCTCGGCTGGTCGCAGGGAGGCGGCGCGGCGACCTTCATCGCCCAGAACTACAAGCAGTACACCCCGGAGACCAAGCTGGTCGGCATCGCGGCGCTGGCGCCCGCCGCCAACCTGGGGCCGGACTTCCGCGGCCTGGTGCTGCCCGGCCCGACGTCCCCCACCTCGCCCTCCCACAACGCGGCGCTGCGCGTCAACGTCTACCGGGGCTTCCTGGCGGCCTACCCGGAGCTGAAGGCCGAGGACGTGATGAAGCCGCCCGGCCTGGAGGCGCTGCGCGGTGACGGGGTGATGTGCATCGAGCACCTCGCCGACGTGATCCAGGAAAACGTGGGCAACGCGGGGCAGCTCGACACGATGTTCCAGCCGCTGACGGTGGTGCCGGAGGTGTGGCACGAGCGCTTCCGCCAGAACACCCCGGGCCTGGTGGCCTCGGTGGCGCCGATCCTGGTGATGCAGGGGACGGCGGACACCGTCATCAACCCGAACTCCACCGACGAGTACGTGAAGCGGGCCTGCCGCTTCAACAAGCCGGTCGAGTACACGAAGTACCAGGGTGCGACGCACCAGACGATCCCGAACGTCGCGGAGTCGGAGTACCTGACCTGGATCGCGGACCGCTTCGCGGGCCGTCCGGCCCCGTCCAACTGCGCCTGACGCGAGGCGCCGTAGGCATGCGGGCAGAGGCTCCCGGCCGGTGGACCACACCGGCCGGGAGCCTTCGTGCGTACGGGGGCGGGTGCCCCGGGGTCAGCTGCCGACGGGTACCGGCGCCGGGCCGGCGGGCCCGGCCGGGGAGGCCGCGGCGGCCGGTGCGGCCTCCCCGGCGGCCGCCGGGCCGTCGTCCGGGCCGGTGTTGAACTCGGCCAGCATCTGCCGGGTGAAGCCGAAGAAGTACGTGGCGGCGAAGCCGACGAGGTAGCCGACGGCCAGGCCGCCCGCGTAGATCGCGATGGTCATCCCCATGCCCGACTTGCCGTCCAGCAGCGGGAACAGCGCCCAGCCCGAGGGGCCGATGGCGGTGGAGCCGAAGGCGGTGCCCAGCTGGTTGAAGAGGCCCACGAAGGCTCCGCCCGCGGCGCCGCCGATGCAGGCGGTGACGAAGGGGCGGCCCAGGGGCAGGGAGACGCCGTAGATCAGCGGTTCGCCCACGCCCAGGAAGCCGGCCGGGAGCGCGGACTTGATGGTGGCGCGGATCGAGCGGTTGCGCGGGAGCTTGTAGTAGACGGCGATGGCCGCGCCGACCTGGCCCGCGCCCGCCATGGCGAGGATGGGCAGCAGCACGGTGTAGCCGGTCTGCTCGATCAGGGTGGTGTGGATGGGGATCAGGGCCTGGTGCAGGCCCAGCATGACCAGGGGGAGGAAGAGGCCGCCGAGGACCAGGCCCGCGAAGGCGCCGCCGGTGGCGAGCAGCCAGGTGGCGAAGGTGCCGATGGCGGTGGAGACCTCACCGGCGACGAACATCAGGCCGAAGATCGTGACGAGGCCGGAGACCAGGACCGTGAGGGTGGGGGTGACCAGGACGTCCAGCGCCTCGGGGACCCACTTGCGGCACCACTTCTCCACCTGGACGGCGAGCAGCGCGGCCGCCAGGGCGCCCAGTACGCCGCCCTGGCCGGGGGACAGGTGCTGGCCGAAGGCGTCGATCTTCGCGACGCCGGGGAAGACGATGATCGCGGCGACGGCACCGCCGAGGATCGCCGTGCCGCCGAACTCCCTGGCCGTGTTGTAGCCGACGAACACCGCGATCAGGGACATGAATCCGGAGGCCATCGCGGCGAGCGCCGGGACGACGGCGGGCAGCCAGCCCATGTTCGTGATGAACCCGTTGAGGCCGGCGATGATGCCGCAGCCGATCAGGGCCGGGATCAGCGGGACGAAGATGTTCGCGATGCGCCGCAGGAACAGCTTGAAGGGCGTGGAGTTCTTGGCCTTCCGGGCGTTCTTGATGGCCGCGCCCTGGGCGGCGAGTTCGTCGGCGGTGCGTCCTGCGCCGTTGTGGGCGGCGGCGGTGGCTGGGGCGATTTCGGCCGGAGCCGCCGGAGTCGCCGGAGCCGCCGGAGTCGCCGGAGTCGCCGGAGTCGCCGGAGCGGCCGGAGCGGCCGCGCGGCCCTCCGCGACCAGGGCCTCGAACTCGGGCGTGACGCGGGCGACGGTGCCCGGTCCCAGCACGATCTGGTAGGTGTCGTCCTCGACCACGCCCAGCACGGCGGGCAGGGCCTTGAGGGCCTCGTCCTGTACGAGGGAGCGGTCGCGCAGGGTGATGCGCAGGCGGGTCATGCAGTGCGCGATGGAGACGACGTTGTCCGGGCCGCCGACCAGAGGAAGGATCGCGGCGGCTGTGGCGCGGTTCTTGTCAGTGGACATCTTGGTGTTCGCCTTGCTGCTTGGGGTCAGCGGGGAGTGAGCAGGAGACGGCCTAGCGGGAGGCCTGTGCGAGGGCGGCCCGGAGGTGGCCCTTGGAGGCGGTGAGCAGTTCGCCGGCGGTGGGGCCGTCGACGCCGCCGAGGACGACGAGGATGGCCTGCTTGACCTCGCCGCCGGAGGCGGTGAGCGCGGCCTCGATCTCCTCGTCCGGGGCGCCGGTCGCCAGCGAGACGATGCGGCGGGCGCGGGCGCGCAGCTTCTCGTTGGAGGAGCGCATGTCGACCATCAGGTTTCCGTAGGTCTTGCCGAGCCGGATCATCGTGAGGGTCGAGATGAGGTTCAGCACGAGCTTCTGCGCGGTGCCCGCCTTCAGGCGGGTGGACCCGGTGAGCAGTTCGGGTCCGACGACCACCTCGATGCCGTGGTCGGCGGCGGCGGCGAGCGCGGAGCCGGCGTTGCAGGACAGGCCTACGGTGAGCGCGCCGCGGCCGCGGGCGAACTCGACGGCGCCGATCGCGTACGGGGTGCGGCCGGAGGCGGAGATCCCGATGACGGTGTCCTCGGCGGTCAGGGCCAGTGCGGTCAGGTCCCCGGCGGCCAGTTCCTTGGAGTCCTCGGCGCCTTCGACGGCCTTGACCATGGCGGAGGGGCCGCCCGCGATCAGGCCGACGACCTCGGAGGGGTCGGTGTTGAAGGTGGGCGGGCACTCGCTGGCGTCCAGTACGCCCATCCGGCCGGCGGTTCCGGCGCCCGCGTAGATCAGGCGCCCGCCGCGGGCCATCCGTTCGGAGATCCCGTCGATGGCGGCGGCGATCGCCTCCAGCTCGCCCGCGACGGCGGCCGGGACGGTGGCGTCCTCGGCGTTCATCAGGCGGGCGATCTCCAGGGTGGAGAGCCGGTCGATCTCGGCCAGTTCGGGGCGGAAGGCCTCGGTGGTCAGGGTGGCGAGCTGGGCGCGGAGTTCGGCGTACGCGGTCATGAGTGGGGGCTCCTGAACTGCTGGCGGGTGGTGCTGCCCCGCTTGGCGGCGGGTACGGGGGTGTGGTGGCGGGGCGCGAGCGCCTCGTACGAGGCTGCGAGCGCGGGCGCGGCGGTCTCGTAGGTCTGCTGGGCGACGCCGACGAAGAGGCAGTCGACGACGAGGAGCTGGCTGGTCCGGCTCGACATGGCGGCCGGGCGCAGCTGGGTCTCGCGGGCGGCGGAGGTGGCCAGCACGAGGTCGGCGTAGTGGACGACGGGGGAGTGCGGGCGGGCGGTGAGCGCGAGGGTGGTGGCGCCGCGTTCGAAGGCGGTCCGAAGCGGCTCGATGACGTCGCCGGTGCCGCCGGAGTGGGTGATGGCGACGGCCACGTCGCCGGGGCTGAGCAGAACGGCGGTGGTGACGGCCAGGTGCGGGTCGCTGTGCGCCTGGGCGATCAGGCCGATCCGCGACAGCTTCTGGGCGAGGTCCTGGGCGACGAGGCCGGAGGCGCCGACGCCGTAGATCTCGACGCGGCGGGCCCCGGCGAGGGCGGTGACGGCCGAGCCGAGGGCGTCGACGTCGAGGCCGGCGGCGGTGTCGGCGAGGGTCTGCGCCTCCTCGCGGGCCAGCTTGGCGACGACCTCCGCGAGGGAGTCGTCGACGGCTATGTCCACGGTGACGGCGGGGGCCGCACCGGACTCCTGCTGGGCTGCGAGGGCGGCGAGCGCGAGGCGCAGATCGCGGTAGCCGGGGTAGCCGAGGAGGCGGGCGGTGCGGACGACGGTGGCCTCGCTGGTGCCGGTGCGGGCGGCGAGGTCGCTGACGGTGAGCGCGGCGCAGCCGGCGGGGTCCTCGGCGACGGCTTCGGCGACGGCCTGCATGGAGCGGGTCATCGAGGGGCCGAGGCTGCGGACGCGGGCCCGCAGGGCGGCGGGGGCGGGGACGGGGGGTGCGGGGGTGGCGGGTGCGGGGGTGGCGTCCGGGTCCGCAGTGCGGCCGCTGAAGGTTTCTTTCACGTTCTTGCTCACCTCTGAAATCTATTTTCAGTGGTGCGGGAACGTCAAGACGCCATGGGGCACTGGCGGAAGGGTGCGTAGGCGGGCCGTGAAGAGGACCTTCGCCACTTGGCCCGTCCGGGTCCACAATGTCTTCATGGACCACGCGACCCCCCTGGAACAGGCGCTGCACGCCGCACGCGCCCTGGTACTCGCCGATCTCGTCGCGGGCGAGGTCGCCGAGGCCTATGTCGTCTCCCTCGTCGAGGACTCGGTCACGCACCGCCGGTGGTGGGTGGAGCAGTGGCCGGAGGGGGTCGACTACCTGGCCGGACTCGTCGCCCAAGACGTGAAGGACGCACTGCTGCAGAAGTACGGGCGCTGGCCGCTGTGCCCGGTCTGCGGCCACGGCGAGCCGCACGCCCTGGACGTGGAGCCCGAGCTCGGACCGGACCCGATGTGGGTGTGCTCGGAGGCCGGCGTGCGGGTGGCGCCGGTGGGCGGCCTCGGATCCGTGCTGGGCCCGGGGTCCGGCTCCGGCTCCGGCTCGGGCCTCGGCTCCGGCGCCGGGTACGACGAATGAGCCGCCGGTGACGGTGTACATCGACCCGCCGGACTGGCCGGGTCACGGCCGCATGTGGTCGCACCTGGTCAGCGACGTCTCGTTCGAGGAGCTGCACGCCTTCGCGGCGTCGATCGGCTGCCCGCCGAAGGCCTTCGAGCGCGACCACTACGACGTGCCCGCGCAGCGCTACCCGGACGCGGTGGGCGCGGGCGCGGTGGAGATCGGCAGCAAGGAACTGGTCCGGCGGCTGACGGCGGCGGGGCTGCGCAGGCCCAAGGGGCGGCCGGCTTAGCGGTCGGGCACGGTGTGATGGGTCTGACGGGTCGGGCCGGTCTGACGGGTCTGATGGGTCGGGCCGGTCGGAGGGGTCTGATGGGTCGGGCCGGTCGGAGGGGTCAGCCCGGTCGGACCCCGTCGGCCCCGTCGACCCCGTCAGTCCGGTGTGCGCCGGGACAGCAGTGCGGTGAGTGCTGCGAGCAGGCCGGTCAGGCAGCAGGCCAGCACGGCCGGGAGGCTCGAGAACCCCAGGGACACCACGAGGGCGGGGACCGTCGCGCCCTGCACCACGAGGGCGGACCGGGCTAGCCGGCCTCCCCCGTCCCAGATCTTCCGGAACGGTCCCCGGCGCGACCGCAAGGCCCGGAGGGCGTTCAGGGCCATCGCCGAAGCGAAGACGAGGAACGGCCACGGCACCGACAGCCGGTAGTGGACCCAGTCCCCGGTCCCGCGCTCGGCCAGGGTGGTGGCGCTCGTGACGAGCACCACCGGTCCGACCACGGCGAAGACGGCGCCGACCCAGCGGACCCCCCGGACCCCGAAGACGGTCGGCCGCCGGAACGCGGCCCAGTGCGCCACCCCGCGGCAATCCGTCGCGAAGGCGAGGCCCATCACCGTGGCGGTGGCCCCCCAGACCACCCCCACCAGCCCCGGATCCCCGTGTGCCATGGCCCCCGCCCCGACTCCGCCCCGCCCGGCCCCCCGCCGGACCGGCTCACCGTAGGGCCCGGACGGGGTGGTGCGGCATGCGGGGTTCCGGCAGCGTCAGCAGCTCGCGGGCTGCTCGATCGTGACGGGAGTGGCCGGGGTGCCCGCCGAGGCCGTGACCAACCGGGACGCGCCGGGCCCCGTGGGGCGGCCTCGGCGGTCCAGGCGCAGGGCCACGAGACCCAGCCCGATGGCGGTGACGGTCATCGCGCCGCCCGCCCAGGCGGTGGCGGAGTAGCCGTAGCCGGCGTCGAGGACGGTGCCGCCGAGCCAGGGGCCGCCGGTGTTGCCGAGGTTGAACGCGGCCGTGGTCGTCGCTCCGGCCAGGGTCGGGGCGGCGCCCGCGACGTTGAACATGCGGGCGTTGAGCGCGGGGGCCGTGAAGAACGCCGAGAAGCCGATCAGGAAGGAGAGGGCGATCGCGGCCGCTGCGGTGGAGGCCAGCAGGGCCAGGGCCACCAGGAAGACGGTGGAAGCGGTGATGCCCCACAGCATCACGCCGAACAGGTGCGCGTCGGCGATCCGCCCGCCCGCCGTGGTGCCCACCAGGGCGCCGACCCCGAAGAGGCCCAGGATCCACGGCACCCAGCCGGAGTCGAGCCCGGCCACGTCGGTGAGCAGCGGGGACAGGTAGCTGAAGGCGCAGAAGACGCCGCCCGCGGCGAGGGCGGTGACGCCGATCGACAGCCACACCTGGCGGTCGCGGTAGATGCGCAGCTCGCGCCCGAGCGTCGGCTTCTCGGCGGGCAGCGGGATCTTCGGGATCAGGGCGAGGATGCCGGCCAGCGCGATCGCGGAGGCCGCGCCGACCGCCCAGAACGCGGAGCGCCAGCCCAGGTGCTCCCCGAGGAAGGCGCCGGCCGGGACGCCGAGGACGTTGGCGATGGAGAGCCCGCCGATCATGACCGCCATGGCGCGGGCCCGCTGGTGCCGCTCGACCATGGCGATGGCCACGGCCGCGCCGACCGCCCAGAAGCCGGCGCAGGCGAGCGCGGAGACGATGCGGGAGGCGAAGAGCAGCTCGTAGGAGGGGGCCAGCGCGCCCGCGGCCTGCCCGAGGCCGAAGAGGCTGATCAGTGAGACGAGGGTGGTGCGGCGGGGCAGCCGCAGCGTGGCGACGGCCAGGAGGGGAGCGCCTATCACCATGCCGATCGCGAAGGCGGATATGAGCAGGCCGGCCTGGGGGATGGTGACCCCCATGTCCTCGGCGATCGGTGGGAGCAGCCCGGAGAGCATGAACTCACTGGTTCCCAGTGCGAAGACGGAGAGGCCGAGGATGTAGACGGCAACGGGCATACGGGTGCGTTCGGCTGCTACGGGCATGAACCATGACAACTGGCGGGAGCGGGATCTCATTCCCCCCGGCTCTGCGGAGGGCTCAGTTCCGCGAGCTCGGCGGCCAGGTTCGCGCGGGCCGGGGCCTCCCAGTGCGCGGCTCCGTACGGGGTGCGGAAGAGGCGGGGCAGGTCCAGCAGCTGGCGCAGGACGGCGGCGCGGCCGGCGCGGAAGGCCTCGTCGGGGACGAAGCCGTACTCGGCGCGGACGGCGGCGGCGTACGCGGCGTACGCGGCGGGGGCGCCCGCCAGGACGGCCAGGTCGGCGTCGCACAGCACCTCGCCGTTGGTGTCACCGGGCGCGGGGTCGTGGGTGACGGTGAGCCGGACGAGCCGGGCCACCTCGGCGGTGCGGGCGTCGTCGATGCCGAGCTCGGGCAGGGCCCGCTCGGCGAGGACGGCGCTGCGCTCCTCGTTCTCGGAGCGGTCGGGACGGTAGACGGCGTCGTGGAACCAGGCGGCGAGCTCCACGGCGGCGAGCTCCACGGCGGCGGGGTCGTCCGCCGCTTCTGCCAGTACGTCGATCCGCGCGAGTACGTCGGCCAGGTGCGCGGTGGTGTGGTACTTGCGCTGCGGTTCCGCCCAGGCGGTGAGGAGGCGGTCGGCGTACGGGGCGGGGTCGCGGTCGGCGGCGGCTCCGGCGGCGGCGGTGGTGGCGTGCCAGCGGGCGCGGAGGCTTTTCTCGCGGTGCGCGTCGGAAGTCATGCGCACATTGTGGTGGTGGCGTGGATGTGCTGGTGGGGGTGGGCGGGGGCCCGTACTCTGGATATTGGACTAGACCTATTTTCCATACGGGACGAAGGATGGGATTACATGAGCAACCGTGCGCTCCTGGAGGTGATCGCCCTCGACGTGGAGGACGCGGTCGCGGCCCAGGCCGGTGGGGCGGACCGACTCGAACTGGTCACCGACATGGCCGCCGACGGGCTCACCCCGCCGCGCGAGACCTTCGCGGCGATCAGGGCGGCGGTCGACATCCCGCTGCGCGTGATGCTCCGCAAGGCGGACGGCTTCTCGGCGGGCTCCGCCGCGGACCTGGAACGGCTGGTGGCGGAGGCGCGGGCGCTGCGCGCGGAGGGGGCGCAGGAGTTCGTCCTCGGCTTCCTGGACCCGGACGGCAGCCCCGACACGGCCGCCGTCGAGGCCGTCGTGGCGGAGCTCGACGGCTGCGGGTGGACCTTCCACCGGGCGATCGACCGCGCGGCGGACCGGGACCAGCTCCGCAAGGCCGTCGCGGACCTGGCGGGGCTCGACACGTACCTGACGGCGGGTGCGGCGGGTGGCGTCGACGAGGGCCTGCCGGTGCTGCTGGAGGAGGCGGCGAAGGCGGGGACCCCGGGGTACGAGCCGCGGATCCTGGTCGGCGGGGGGCTGACGCTGGCGCACCTGCCGGTGCTGCGGGCCGCGGGCATCGACGCCTTCCACATCGGCAGCGCGGCCCGCCCCTCCGGCTGGACCCACCCCGTCTCGGCATCCGCCGTCACCGAATGGCGCACGGCCCTGTCCTGACCACCCCCTGGCCGCGGCGGAACGTTCCCGACGCCGGCCCGCATGTGATCGCCGGGGTCCGGCTGGCGCTGCGGGGCTGGCAAATCCAGCCCCGCCGGCGTTTGAGGCGATCCTTCAGCCCCTCCGGCGTTTGAGGAGCGGGTCTGGGCGGAGCCCGGGGAACGGCGGAAGGGCGGGTCGGGGACATCCCCGCAGGGCCGTGCACCCGCGGCCGCGCCCCGGCCGGGAGGGCCCCGCAGGGGAGTGCGCCCCGGCGGGGCCCCGGCCGGGAGGGGGCGGCGGTGCGCCGCCGGGGGTCAGGCCAGGGCCGCCGGCAAGGGGGTGGCGTGGAGGAGGGTCAGGCCCGAGACGGCCCGGGTGAGGCAGACGTACAGGCGACGGAGCCCCGTCCGTTCGTCGGGCTCGCCCGCGACCACCGCCGCCGGCTCGTCCAGGACGACGTAGTCGTACTCCAGACCCTTGGCGAGGGACGCCGGCACCAGCGTGAGCCGCGACTCCGCCGTGGTCTCCTCACCGGGAGCCAGATACGGCAGCCCCGCCGCCACCAGCGCCTCCCCCAGCTCCGCGATCCGCGCATCCGCCGCGATCAGCCCGATCGAGCCCTCGTGCGCGAGCGAGACCCGGCACGCCTCCACGGCCGCCGCCGTCGGATCCGAGACCGCCGAGACCACCAGCGACCCCGGAGTCTCACGCACCGAGGAGACCGGCGCCAGCCCCGGCGAGATGGCCGGCAGCAGGCGGGAGGCGTAGGCGATCACCTCGCGCGGCACGCGGAAGCCCGCCGTCAGTTCCTCCAGTACCGCCCCCGGCTTGCCCAGGTGCCCCAGCGCCTCGTCCCAGCTGCGCGTCGCCCACGGGGTCGTGCCCTGCGCGAGGTCGCCGAGGACCGTCGCCGAGCCGGTCGTGCAGCGCCGCCCGACCGCCCGGTACTGCATCGGCGACAGGTCCTGCGCCTCGTCGAGGACGACGTGGCCGAGCGAGTGCGTGCGCTCCACCAGGTCGGTCGCCTCGTCGATCAGGACCAGGTCCGCCGCCGACCACTTCGCCGACTTCACGCTCCGGAAGGGCTTCCGCCACAGCAGCAGCTCCTGCTCCTCGGCCGTCAGGATCCCCTCCGCGTGCTCCGCGAGGAACTCCGGGTCGGAGAGCAGGCGCAGCACCAGCCTGGCCGGCTCCACCAGCGGCCACACCGCCTTGACCACGGCCTTCACGGCGGGATTGCGCGCCACCGCGTCCTGGACCCGGTCGTCGGGCGCCTCGCCCGCCTGCTCCATCCGTACGAGGACTGCGTGCGCGATCCGCTGCGGGAGGGCGTCGCGGGCGGCGCCGTAGCGGATGTCGCGGTTCTGGAGCTCGGCGACGATCTCCGCGAGCTCGTACGCCGGCACCCGCCAGCGCCGCGATCCGCGGACCACCATCAGCGGTTCTACGGGCTCGCTGACGTGGGAGTGGACGGAGCGGCGCAGCACCTGCGCCATCCGGGCGTCGCCCTTGACGACGGCGGTTTCGGCGGCGTCCGCACCGCGTACCTCCAGGTCCGCGCGGGCCACCAGGTCGTCGACCGTGGCCTGCTTCACCTCCAACTCGCCCAGGGCGGGCAGGACCTGCTCGATGTAGTGCAGGAAGGAACGGTTCGGCCCGATGACCAGGGTGCCGGTGCGGGCCAGGCGGTCGCGGTGCGCGTAGAGGAGGTACGCGACACGGTGCAGGCCGACCGCCGTCTTGCCGGTGCCGGGGCCGCCCTGCACGCAGACGGAGCCGGACAGGCCGGAGCGGACGATCTCGTCCTGCTCGGGCTGGATCGTCGCGACGATGTCGCGCATGGGGCCCACGCGCGGACGCTCGATCTCCTGCTGGAGCAGCTTGCTGACGGCCGCCGCCTCGGCGGGGTCGGAGAGGTGCTCGTCCTCGTACGCGGTCAGTTCGCCGCCCGTGTAACCGAAGCGGCGGCGCAGCGCGATGTCCTGCGGGTCGTTCTTGGAGGCCCGGTAGAAGGGCTGGGACACGGGCGCGCGCCAGTCGATCACCATCGGGTCGCCGTCGGCGTCGTGGACGTGGCGGCGGCCGATGTAGAACTGCTCGCCCTCCGCGCCCTCGGCGAGCTCCGCGCCCGGCGCGTGCAGGTAGTTGAGGCGGCCGAAGAAGAGCGGGGTGTGGGAGAGGTCGGCGAGGGCCTTGATCCGGTCGTCGATCTGGGCCTGGAGGACGATCGCGTTGACCCAGTTCGCGGTGACGTCGCGGATGTCCAGGGCCTCCACGTCCTCGCGCATCGCGCGGAGCGCGGAGCGGGAGGCGGCGAGGTGGGCGCGCTCCCGGCCCAGGGGGTCGGTGGCGGCTGCGTCGGGGGTGGTGGCGGCGGTGGCGGGGTCGGTGACGTGGGCGTGCGCGGGCACGGAACTGCCTCCAGCTGCTGGGTGGCTGCGTGATGCGGGAAGGACCCCGCCGGTTTCCGTCCGGCGGGCGGCTCTCCCGGTGACGCGGCGGGAGGCGGCAAGAGCGGAGATTCTAGTCACCGGGGCGGCGGTGCGCTAACGGATTACGCGGTGGATCAGGCGGCGGATCACGTGGCGGATCACGTGGCGGATCACGCGGTGGACGGCGGGTCGAAAGTCCTTCGCGGAGGCACCCCCGTACGGGTGTCGTTCGGGTCGGGTCCTCCTTTGGGCAGAGCCCGTGGGGGGAGGCATGGGTCGTGAGTCGTAGGTGGGAGAGCTGGAGGTGCAATCCCCAGGGCGATGTGAGGGACCGGACGAAAACGCACCATGGATACATGAGCACCGCAACCTTCACCCCGGTCCAGGTTGGCCGCCCGAGCCGCGCCACCGCCCTTTCCGACTCCCGCCCCCGCCACGGCGTCGGCAACGTACTGCGCGCCGCCAAGGTCTTCGCGGCCGCCGCGGTGAGCGTCGTCGTCCTCGGCGAGTACGCAGAGGACGCGGGCGTCATACGCCGCTGACACCCGGACCGCCGTCCGGACTGCCGTCTGGGCCAATGCCCACGGCCACGGCCACGGCCACGGCCACGGCCACGGTCACCGTCCCGGCCACGGCCACCGTCCCGGTCCCGGCTGCCGTCTGGGTCGATGTTCCGGTTCCGTGTCCTGGTCACCGCGTGGGCCGATGTTCCGGCTTCGTGTCCTGGTCACCGTTTGGGCTGATGTCCCGGCTTCGCGTCCCGGCCACCGTCCCGGCTCCGTGCCCTGGGCACCGTCTCAGCCCATGCCCGGCTGACGTTCCGGCTGACGTTCCGGCCGTCGTTCCGGTCGACGTCCCGGCCGGTGTGCTGGGTTGGCGTCTCGGCTGGCGTTCAGGACGACGTCCCGGCCGACTGATCCACTAGGGTCGCGCCGTGAACCGGAGCCCCGACACCAGCCGCTCGCCGTCGCCCCGTGCCGGTGTGCTGCTCGCGGGACTGCTGCTCGCGCTCGGCGTGCTCCGCATCGCCCCGCGCATTCCGATGGCAGATGCCCTCGTCCACGGCTTCTCCGCCGCCGAGTGGCGTCCGCCAACCGCGTACCCGCCCTTCGCGGCGATCCTGTTCACCCCTGCCGCCTGGCTGCCGGTCGGCGTGCTGAAGGCCGTACTGGTTCTGGGCAACGCCGGCCTCTTCGCCCTGCTGGTCCTGTTGTCCTGCCGGCTGGCGGGTCTGCGGGCCAGACCGGGCGCCGTCCTGGCCGCGACCGTCGCCGGGCTGTGGCTGGAGCCGCTGCTGTTCCGGACCCCGCTGACCGGCCAGATCAGCCTGGCCCTCGCCTGCCCCGTCCTGTGGGACCTGCTCCGGCCGCACGCCGCCCTCGGCAAGGGCTTCGTCCTGGGCACGGCCGCCGGGATCACCCTGACGCCGGCGCTCCTGATCCCGTACCTGCTGCTGACCGGCCGGGTCCGGGCCGGCCTGACCGCACTGGCCGCCTTCGCGGGCACCGGCCTGCTCGGGCTGCTGGTCCTCCCGGGGGCCTCCGCCGAGTTCTGGTCCCGGCATCCGTCCTCGGGGGGCCGCTCGCTCCTCCTGGACTGGCCCCACCTCTGGGTGTGGGCCGTCCCCCTGCTCACGGCCCTGCTCGCCACCGCCCTGCGCCGCGGCCGCCCACCCGCCGGGGCGAGGACCACCGACCGCCGGCCGGAGGCCAGGCATCCGGCTGCCGGGCCCCGGGCCACCGACCGGCAGGGTGCCTGGCACCGGGCTGCCGGGCGCTAGACCGCCGGGCGGCAGGAGGCTGCGCACCAGGCTGCCGCCGTAGGAGCCCGGCATCGGCCCGCCGCGCATCCGGTGCCGGGCCGCCGGGCGGCAGCGGGTCGGGGAGTAGGTGGACGGGCAGCAGGCCGCTGATCGGTCGGGGGTGGTCGGTGGGTGCGGGGTCAGTCGTTGGACAGGAGTTCGTCCGCGTCCATGATCCGGTAGGCGTAGCCCTGTTCGGCCAGGAAGCGTTGGCGGTGTGCCGCGAAGTCCTGGTCGATGGTGTCGCGGGCGACGACCGAGTAGAAGCGCGCCTCGTGGCCGTCCGCCTTCGGACGCAGGACGCGGCCCAGGCGCTGGGCCTCCTCCTGGCGGGAGCCGAAGGTGCCGGACACCTGGATGGCGACCGTGGCCTCGGGCAGGTCGATGGAGAAGTTCGCGACCTTCGAGACGACGAGCACGCTGATCTCGCCCTCGCGGAAGGCGTTGAAGAGCTTCTCGCGCTGCGCGTTGGAGGTCTCGCCCTTGATGACGGGCGCGTCGAGGTGCTCGCCGAGCTCGTCGAGCTGGTCGATGTACTGCCCGATGACCAGGGTCTGCTCGCCCGCGTGCTTGCGTACCAGCGCCTCGGTGACCTTCCGCTTGGTGGCGGTGGTCGCGCAGAAGCGGTACTTCTCCTCCGTCTCGGCGGTGGCGTACGCGAGCCGCTCCGAATCGGTGAGGTTCACGCGGACCTCGACGCAGTCCGCCGGCGCGATGTAGCCCTGCGCCTCGATCTCCTTCCACGGGGCGTCGAACCGCTTGGGCCCGATGAGGGAGAAGACGTCCGACTCCCGACCGTCCTCGCGCACCAGCGTCGCGGTCAGGCCGAGGCGGCGGCGCGCCTGGAGGTCGGCGGTGAACTTGAAGACCGGCGCGGGCAGCAGGTGGACCTCGTCGTAGAGGATCAGGCCCCAGTCCCGGGAGTCGAAGAGCTCGAGGTGCGGGTAGATGCCCTTCCGCTTCGTCGTCAGGACCTGGTACGTGGCGATCGTGACGGGCCGGATCTCCTTGCGCGTGCCGGAGTACTCGCCGATCTCCTCCTCCGTCAGCGAGGTCCGCTTGATCAGCTCGTGCTTCCACTGGCGGGCGGAGACGGTGTTCGTGACCAGGATCAGCGTCGTCGCCTTCGCCTTGGCCATCGCGCCGGCGCCGACCAGCGTCTTGCCGGCGCCGCAGGGCAGGACGACCACGCCGGAGCCGCCGTGCCAGAAGCCCTCCACGGCCTGCTGCTGGTAGGGGCGCAGGGCCCAGCCGGTCTCGTCCAGCTCGATGGGGTGCGCCTCGCCGTCGACGTACCCGGCGAGGTCCTCGGCCGGCCAGCCCAGCTTGAGCAGCGTCTGCTTGATCTGCCCGCGCTCGGAGGGGTGCACGGCGACGGTGTCGGCGTCGAGCCGGGCGCCGACGAGGGGGGCGATCCGCTTGGACCGCAGGATCTCCTCCAGCACCGGCCGGTCGGTGCTGGTCAGGACCAGTCCATGGACGGGGTGCTTGGAGAGGGTGAGACGGCCGTAGCGGGCCATGGTCTCGGCGACGTCGACGAGCAGCGCGTGCGGGACGGGGTAGCGGGAGAACTCCACGAGCGCGTCCACGACCTGCTCGGCGTCGTGGCCGGCCGCGCGGGCGTTCCACAGGCCGAGGGGGGTGATGCGGTACGTGTGGATGTGCTCGGGGGCGCGCTCCAGCTCGGCGAAGGGTGCGATGGCGCGGCGCGCGGCTGCGGAGAGCTCGTGGTCGATCTCCAGGAGGAGTGTCTTGTCGCTCTGGACGATTAGGCAGGACACGCATACCTCCGAGGTTAGGATCATCCCGTGACAGACAGCACACCCGCCATGGCTCGGGCGTTGCCCCGTGCCCGACGCTCTAAGGGCGTCTCGGCAAGTGCGCCGGGAATGCGCGCTGCCATCTACGTACGACTTTCACGCGAAACTGAAGAGTCTACATCGCCCGAACGTCAGCGGGCTGCCTGTGAGGCGTTGTGCCAGGCCAGAGGTTGGAACGTCGTCGCAGTAGAAGAAGACATCGACGTGTCCGGATATTCCCGTGGGCTGGACCGTCCGGGGCTGCAACGGGTCCTCTCTCGTCTCGCCGAGTTCGACGTGATCGTGTTCTTCAAGATCGACCGACTGGCCCGGTCCACGGTGGACTTCGCCGAGATCATGAAGATCACTCAGAGCGCGAGCGTGGCGTTGGCGTCGGCAAGCGAACCGCTGGACCTCACGTCGTCCATGGGGCGTGCCATGGCGAAGGTGATCGCGGTCTTCGCGGAACTGGAGTCGGACACCATCGGCATGCGCGTCTCCAGCGCCCATGAGCACCTGCGCCGGGAAGGGCGCTACACGGGCGGCAGGGTGCCGTACGGCTACCGGGTGGTGCCGAACCCCGACGGGGCGGGGAAGGTGCTGGAGATCAACCCTGAGGAAGCCGAGACGATTCACGGGATCGTGGAACGTGTGCTCAACAAGGACTCCCTCCTGAAGATCGCATCGGACCTCACCGCGTCGGACAAGCCATCGCCCGGCCACTCGTCCCGCCAGACCACGGGCAAGCGCAGCGATTCGAAGCAGTGGTACACGTCCTCGCTGCGCAGTCTGCTGACCAACCCCCAGTTGCTGGGGCAGGTGATCGAGGACGGCAAGCCGATCCTCATGACGGACGGCCTCCCGCTGGTCAACCGCACGCCTATCCTGGACATGGACACCTGGCAGGCGTTGCAGGACGAGTTGAGCCGGCGGGCGAACCCCGGTGACCGGCGCCGTGAGGGTACGTCGCTGCTGCGCGGGATCGTCTACTGCGCGGTGTGTCAGAACCGGATGTACACGTACATCGCCAAGGGGCGGACCCGGTACCGCTGCATCGGCCGGTTGAAGGCGCGGCAGTCCGGTGTGGAGAATGGCTGCTACGGCGTGAGCATTGCCGGTGAGGGCATGGAGCAGTACGTCACGGACAGGTTCCTCACGGCGTTCGGCGGGCTCGCTGTCGTGCGCATGGTGGAGCACGTGGGTGAGGACTTCCGTCCGCAGGTGCGACAGGCCCGGGAAGCGCTGGAGGAGCTTGAGAAAGACCGGTACGACCGGGGCCTGTTCAAGGGTGAGGAAGGTTCGCAGAGGTACGCAGCGCAGTACTCGAAGTTGGAGGAGCGGCTTGAGTCGCTGAACGAGAAGCAGCGCCACGCCAAGCCCGCAGGCATCGAAGAGATTCCCACGGGCCAGACGCACGCACAGCTCTGGAACGGTGCCGACACGGCGGGGAAGCGTGACCTGTTGCTGAACGCGGGGGCTTACGTCGAAGTCGGCATGTCCCGTAAGGGCGGCCCGAGGCTCGATACGTCACGCCTGGCGGTCCACTTCGGCGTGGACGGCGAGATCCGGCGCGCGGATGCTGACGGTAAGGACGTCGAAGCGGTGATACAGCGCGCTGTGGCTCGGGATATCGAACTGTTCTGAGCCCGTCTGAGCGTCTTTCGCGGCCCGTTGCTGGGGGAATCCCGGTGGCGGGCCGCTCGGCGTTCGTGGGGTCACGTGGTGCTCTCAGGAATGCGATGGAGGGTGTCAGCCCGCATGCATACAGTCGGGGCGTCCGGATTCGGTGACGTTTCCGTCGGGGGGATGACGAACTGACGTCGCCGGGGTGTGGTTCATGTGCGCCTCCTTTGCTTCTTTGCTGCCTGTGCCGCTATCGGTGCTGACCCTTGCGGCTACTGGGCTGTGGAGGGGCGCCCAGGGGCTTCCATGATCAACAAAAATGACGAGGGGTGGGGCTGTGTCGGCGCTGGAGGAGACGCGCGCGACGTGCTCGGAGTGTCTTGGGGAGCGCCCCCGTGATGCCCGTGCCACGTGCGGCGCGCCGTTGTGTGTGGAGTCGGCGCGGTTGCAGACGGCCGCTCGCAGGGCGCGTGAAGCGGTGCGTGCTGCCGTGGGTCCCCCACGGTGCTATCGCTGCGCTCAACCCCATAGCCGTGAGGCGTGGGCGCGGTACTGCGAGCGGTGCGCCGACGAAGTGGAGGAGTCGCGACGTGCCGACCCCAAGAAGGAGGCGGAGGCGCGAAGGGAGGCAGAGGGGCGTAGGCCGTGTCGGGGGCCGAAGTGCTCGAATCTGGTAGGCGTGTCTCGGGGTCCTGCCCGCCTGTACTGCTCGGACGCGTGCAGTCGGGCCGCCGAATACATCCGCAAGAGGACCCGGACCAAACCCGATCCGGTCCCCTGCCGGCGCTGCGGAACGCCCGTGGTACTCAAGTTCCGTGACGGGGTGTGCCGTTCATGCCAGAAGGTGCAGCGCACTATGGCGCGTCGGGCGACGCTTCAGCGCAAGGTGCGTGCTGCTCACGGGGATGCGGGGTGCTTTCACTGTGCGGCTCCGCTGCCCGAGGGTGGGGTGATTGATCACGTGAGGCCAATATCGCGGGGTGGCCTGTCGCAGGTGGCCAACATGCGCGTGGTCTGCGTGCTGTGCAACTCGTCCAAGAAGGATCAGCTGATGGACGAGTGGTCGCCGCTGCGCGTCTCAGTGGAGTGAGAGCGTACGGCCACATCGTCACACCCCCAGGGGGACCCCCCCGACCCTCTCGGTTCTGAGCGGCAGGGAGGAAATTTCTTCTGATGGTGCATCAAGGTGTTTCGGCGGGTGGGCTGTTACGCTGCGTGACGGTTGATGCAGCGTCTATCAAACGATGGTTTATGAGACGGTCGCGCTGACGCCACCAGGGCCCTGGATTGGCGTTCAAAACCCGTCTCAAAACCTGGCGGAAACCCATGGTGTTGTGAGACGAGTTCTGAGACGATTGGGTCATGGACACGAACACGGGGCACCTCATCGGTTACGCACGGGTCAGCACGGATGACCAGGAGGCTCAGCTCCAGCACGACGCGCTTGCCGCAGCGGGTTGCACCCGGGTCTTCACGGACAAGGCGAGCGGCAAGAACACGGACCGCCCGGAGCTTGCCGTCGTTCTCGACTACGTGCGCCCGGGGGACACGCTGTGCGTGTGGAAGCTGGACCGGTTCGCTCGCTCGCTGATCGACCTGGTGAACATGGTGGACGCTCTTGCCGCGCGCGGTATCGGCTTCAAGGTGCTGACTGGTGCGCTGGCGAGCATCGACCCCAACACCCCGGACGGTCGGCTCATGCTTCAGGTGGTGGGCGCCATGGCGGAGTTCGAGCGGAGTCTGATCAAGGACCGGACGCGCGCGGGTCTGGACGCTGCCAGGGCTCAGGGGCGCGTGGGGGGTCGCCCGGCGGTGATGGACGCTGACAAGCTCGCTGCGGCCAAGGCCCGGAAGCGAAAGGGTGAGAGCGTCACGGCCATTGCCAAGGCACTTGGAGTGTCCCGCGCGACGCTGTACCGGGCGCTGAGCGACGGCGAGTAGCCCGCACCGTGCCGAGGGACCGTCCACCCGCTGTGGTGGGCGGTCCTTCTGCTGTTCGGCGCCGGGGAGGGTGTTCCCAAAGTTCAGGGGAAGGACCGTTCGGCGATCCCGGCCCAAGCTCGGGATGCGCGCGCTGGGTGTAAGCCCGTTTCCCTACTTCCATGGGGCTATGACCTGCGCTAACGCCTGTATGGCGGGGTGAGAACGACCTCGTTAGGGGGTGGGGAGGACCCTCTTAACGGGGAGATCAGGGACCGGAACGTAATGGCACTCCCGAGCCTGTACGAGTTTCGGTGCCGCTCGGATCTCAGCCGGCGCATCACTCCGGCGCTGATGTCGTCGTCAGCCCAGGGATGCGAGCGCTGTCGCCACCAGGGAACGGGCCGCAGCTCCCCGGGCGGCTCCCTGCGAAAGACCTTCGAACGCTCGGGCGTACAGCTCGACCTGGCTGGGCTGGGTGAGGGTGGAAGCCGCATCGAGGGTGTCCGCGTGCACTCTGGTCCCGTCGAAGATCGTGAACGTCGGCATGGGCCACACGGTCCGGCGCTGAGAGAAGGGCACGATGCCGACGGCGACGTTCGGAAGATCCATGACCCCCAGTAGGTGACCGAGCTGCGCCGCCATGGTCTCCGCGCTGCACTGCCGGTATCGCAACACCGACTCCTCCAGGACGAATGAGAACCGGTGCGCCCCGCTGCCGACCACCGCATTGCGCCTCATCCGTGCCGCTACTGCCTCGGCCACGTCGTCCGGGGTGCCCCGGAAGGTCGCGATGGAGGAGAGCAGTGCGGCGGCGTACCCGGGTGTCTGGAGGAACCCCGGGATCACGTCGGAGACGTAGACGTGAAACGCGCGGGTCTGCTGGTACAGGTCTCCGGTGGACTCCTGGAGGCGGCGCAGACCGGTTCGCTGGAGGCGCCTCCATTGGACGCGTGCGTCTGCGGACTGCCGGTTCGCCGCGATCAAGTCGGCAGCCTGATCAGCGGCTTCGCAGGCCCGGCACCACGCCTTGATGTCCGTGTCGGAGGGCGGTGTCCTGGCGTTCTCGATGCGCGAGGACTTTGACTCCGACCAGCCACACCGGACGGCCAGCTCCCGCCCGCTGATCCCCGCGTCCATCCGGATGTCGCGCAGACGGCCCGCCAGGTTCTCGCGGGCCTTCTGGACGCTGGAAGAGGGGTGTGGGGGCAAGGAGCCGGCCTTCGTCAGATCTCGTACAGGTGATGCGGGACGGCGCGCTCCCAGACCTCCTGGAAGGCGCTGGAGCAGAGCTTCACGGTCTTCGGGTCGTCGGTGATCTCGTCCTCCACCACGGCACCGTCGCCGGAGAAGTGGTGCACGCGGAGCAACGTCCCGTCGAAGAGCCAGAAGTCATTCCCGGGGAGGGGGATGTCCGTGGCGCGGCGCCGAGGGAGCCACCGGACGTCCTCGCCTGCCGTGACGTTGGCGCGGGTGACGTAGTGCTCCCACCGGATGTACTCCGAAACGGGCTCGGAAACGACGCGCGCTCTGCGAATCGCCACACCCCGGGCCACGGTGTCCGAGATCAACTGGTCGTACGGGTGCCACCAGGAATCACGGTCGTCCCACTCGATCCGCTCGCCGCGCTGCCATGCTGCGAATCGGTCCGTCGGCGCGTAGGAATCACGCAGCTCCAAGTGGACGGCGGACCGGTGGCATCGGCCAAGCAGCTCAGCGAAGCTGGGCACGCTCGACGGCATCGCACGCCTCCCTGATCAGCGGAATCATCCGAGCGGGAATCCTGACGATGGCTTCGGTATCGGGAACCGGGCCGTTCGCGGGGCTGCTCGCCTCGCAGTCCGCCTGAGTCTCCTGGCTCGGCTTCCAGCCTTGCAACAGGATCTCCTGGGCGTCGGTGTCGGCCCACACGGTGGGGCAGTGGTCCCGGTCTGTGTTCGGGTCGATTCCGACGAACTCTACGGCCATGGCGGGCTCCCTGGTCTAGGTGCTTGCTCGGGCTTGCACGACCATCTCTGAACTGTTGGTTGGGTGTCAATGACCCAACAGGCCAAGTGAATTGACGTGCAAGGTGATGCAAGTTCGTGGCATCCCGGACGGGCCGACTTCTAGCGTCCCCAACACGACGACCGTGAAGGGGAGGCGGCATGACCGTGACCATGCAGCAAGAGGCGGACTCGACCGGGCTGCCCACCTTCGTCCGGCGGTTCACCGCAACCGCGAGAGGCGCCCGGTTGGCCAGACACTTCGCGACCGTCGAACTGGCCGACTCGGGGCGCCTTGGGGGAGACGGAGAAGCCGATGCCGTTGCCCTGGTGGTTGCGGAACTTGCGTCGAACGCCGTCCGGCACGGGAACGTCAGGGGGCGACAGTTCGAGGTGCGACTGACCTGTATGCCCGAGGCGGTGCGTGTGGCCGTGTCCGACGCGCGTGGAGATCGTCAGCCCTGTGCGCGGCCGGCCGGTGACGGAGAGGGCGGTCATGGAATGCGGCTCGTGGCGTCGCTGGCCACCGCGTGGGGAGTGGACCGGCGGGACGTGGGCAAGACCGTGTGGGCCGATGTGCCGTGCGGCGGTGGCCGATGAGTACGGTGCTGCGGTTCGTCCGGCATCGGATCGTGAGCCATCCGGAGGGCGAAGTCACGGTCTCGGCTCAGTGTCTCGCCGCTGACTGCGGGTGGTCCGCCCTTCCGTCAGCCGATGTGGCGGCCGTGGATGTCGCGTGCATGTCCCACACCGGACGGACCGGGCACCCCACGTTCGCGAGGAAGTACGAGGACGTTGCCCTGGTCACCCGCATCGAATAGCCCCCCCGTGAGCGGCCCCGTCCGGCGACGGCGAGCAGGGACAGACGGGCGGGGCTTTCCGCTGTTACCTCCTGCGTGCTAAGTATGTGCATCAGGCTTGATCGCATGGACGATGAGGGGCCCGTTCACGCACGTCCCTTTCGGCGCGGGAGGACCGCCCGGACGCGGGCGGCCAAACCTCCAGTCTGCCGTATCGCTCCGCGGGCGGGGTGGTTCTGTGCCGGGACCGCACCCCTGGCGGCGTACGGAGCGGGCCGGGGGCCCGGGTGGCGCGGGGGATTTGGGCTCCGGGCCCCGGGTTGCGTGGGGGATGCGGTCCCCGGGCCCCGGGATCGTGCGGAGCAGTGGGCCCCCGGGCCCGGGTGGTGTGGGGGAGCCGTCCCGGGCCGGCTTGTGCCGAGCACTCGGCCCCCTGGCCCCCTGGCCCCTGGCCCCCTGGCCCCTGGCCCCCTGGCCCCTGGCCCCCTGGCCCCTGGCCCCCGGGCCCCTGGCCCCCTGGCCCCTGGCCCCCGGGCCCGGGTGGTGCGGGGGAGTGGGCTCCGGGCCCGGATTGTGTGGAGGAGTCGGCCTCTGGGCCCCGGGGCGTGTGGGGATGCGGGACCCGGACCGTGTGGAGCAGCTGGCCCCCGGGGGGTGCGGGGGAGTGGGTTCCGGGCTCCGGGTGGTGCGGAGCCGTCGGCCCTCGGGCTCCGGATCGTGCGGAGCAGTCGGCCTCTGGGTTCCGGGGCGTGCGGGGATGTGGGCTCCGGGCCCTGGAACGTGTGGAGTAGCAGGCCCCCGGGCCCCCGGGTGGCGCGGGAGGGCTGGCCCCGGGCCCGGATTGTGCGGAGCAGTCGGCTCTCAGGCCCTGGGTCGTGCGGGGGAGTCGGTGCTGGGCCCTGGGTCGTGCGGGGGAGTTGGCGCTGGACCGCGGGGTGTGTGGGGAGTCGGCCCCGGGCGTCGGATCTTGCAGGGACTGGGGCTCCGGGCCTCGGACTGCTCGGGGGAGCCGGGCCTTGGGGCGTCCCGGCGGGGTCAGGGTCGGACGGTGGCGAAGGCGAGGATCTCCGGGGCGGCCTCGCGCAGCGTCGGGAAGTGGCGGTGGGCGCCTTCCGTCGGGGCCGGGCCGTTGACGGTCCAGACGGTCATCCCGGCCCGGAGGCCCGACCGGACGCCCGCGGGGGCGTCCTCGATGACCAGGCAGTCCTCGGCGGCGGCGCCCAGGAGAGCCGCGCCCCGCAGGTACGGGACGGGGGAGGGCTTGCCCTCGGGGACGGAGGCGGCGTCCACGAGCACCGGTGGGACGGGCAGGCCTGTCCGGTCGAAGCGGCCGCGCACCCGGTGCCCGTAGTTGGAGGTCACCAGTCCCCAACTGCCCGGGGGCAGGGCGGTGAGCAGCTCGGCCGCGCCGTCGAACGCCCCGTAGACACCGGACCGGACGTCCTCGTCCTCCAGCTCGTGCAGCGCGGCCAGGCACGCGTGCGGGTCCTGGTCCGGAGCGACGGCCGCGAAGGTCTCCATCGGGCGGGTCCGCAGGGCCACCGCGTGGACCGCGTCCGGGTCCAGTCCGTACCGCGCGGCCCAGGTCGCCCAGACCCGGCGCTGGTTGGCGACGGCGTCGACGAGGGTGCCGTCGACGTCGAACAGAACGTACCGGCCGGGCGGCGGCACGGGAGCGCTGGCTGCGTTGATCACCCGTGGATCATGCCAGGCCCCACCGGAGCAGGCCTGCCCTGCCCTGCCCTGCCCTGGCCCGGCCCGGCCCGGCCCGGCCCGGCCGGGCGAGGAGCCACCCGGCGGGGACCGGCCCGGCTCGGCCAGGGCGGGCTCGGGCAGGCCCAGTGAGGCACGGCCGGGCAAGGACTGGCCTTGGCAGGGCACGGCAGGCTCGGGCAGGGCCCGGCCCGGCCCGACAGGGGACCGGCCCGGCCAGGGCAGGCCAGGCTCGGCCAGGGCAGGCTCGGGTAAGCCGGGCCAGGACCCGCTCGGCCCGGCCCGGCTAGGGCAGGCCCGGTGAGACATGGCCAGGGGAGGACTGGCCTGGCAGGGCACGGCCCGGCCTGACAGGGGCCCTGCCCTGCCCTGACAGGGGCCCTGCCCTGCCAGGTGCCAGGCCAGGGCAGAGCAGAGCAGGTCAGAGCAGGCAAGGCTCGGGTAAGCCGGGCCAGGACCCGCTTGGCCCGGCCCGGCTAGGGCAGGCTCAGTGAGGCACGGCCAGGGGGGGATTGGCCCGGCAGGGCACGGCCCGGCCCGACAGGGGGCCGGGCAGGCCAGGCTCGGACGGGCGAGGCGCGGCCCGGCTCAGGGGCGGCTCAGGGGCCGGGTGTTGTGGGAATTTCCGTCGTGCTGCGCGTCGCGGAAAGGGGTGCGTAGGGTCGGTGTATGAGTACTGATCAGCAGGGGTTCGTGCCGGGGCCGGATGTGTTCGAGGTGCCCGTCGGGCTCGTGGGGGAGGGGTTTCGGCTGGAGCCCCTGGGGCCGGAGCACAACGAGCGGGACCTCGCCGCCTGGAGCGGGAGCATCGACTGGGTGCGGGCGACCCCCGGCTTCCTGGGGGACTGGCCGCCGTCGGAGGGGATGCCCGTCGAGTCGAACCTCGCCGATCTGGTGCGCCACGCGAAGGACTTCGCCGAGCGGCGCGGTTTCACGTACAGCGTCCTGGAGGGTGAGGGCGAGGGCGGGGGCCTGAGTGACGTTGTTGGGTGCCTTTACATTTATCCCGCCAAGGCCGACCCGGAGCGGGTGCACGTCAGTTCCTGGGTGCGTGCGGACCGCGCCCCGCTCGACAAGGTCTTGTACGGCACCGTCATGCGCTGGCTCGCCGAGGTGTGGCCCTTCCCGGCGGACCGGATCGACTACGCGGCCAGGTGAGCCGGGATGGCGATCGTGATGGCGAAGGCGCGGGGCCCGGCACTTAGTGTGCCGGGCCCCGCGCCTTCGTGCGGTGTGTGTGGTGACCCGGTGGTCAGCCGCGGGCGGTGCGGCGGCGGGCGCCGAGCCAGGCGGCCGCGCCGCCGAGGGCGATGAGGACGCCGGCCAGGCCGGTGTACAGGCCGGTGCGGGAGTCGGAACCGGTGTGCGCGAGGGAACCGGCCGGGGCGGGGGTGTTGCCCGTCGAAGGGGTCGCCGTGGCGGCCGGGGTGGTGTTCGCGGAGCCGGTCGGGGTGGCCGGGGTGGTCGGGGCCGGGGTGGTGGGCGCGGGGCTGGTCGGCGCGGGCGAGGTGGGCGCCGGGCCGGCCGGGCCGAGCGGGAACTGCTGCTCGGTGAAGAGGAAGGGGTAGGAGTTGCCCTCGGACAGGCCGGTGCTGGCGGTGGCCTTGACCGTGGTGAGCTGCGTGAGCTCCGCCTTCGGGCCGAGCTTGACCTGTACCCGCGTGACGCGCTCGCCGGAGGCGGCGCCGAAGCCCTTCGGGATCACCGGCAGGCTGAAGCGGCCGTGGTCGCCCTTCAGTTCCTTCCACTGGCCGTCGACCTCGACGCGCGCCTGGAGGTCGGCCTTGTCCAGCCCGGTTCCGTCCAGCTCGAGGAGGGTGGCGAGGCCGGTGTTGAACTCTCCCTCACCGGTGGCCTTGTAGCGCAGGGTCAGCACCCGGCAGTCGGCGGCGCCGTTGGTCGCGCAGGGGGCGGCCGGCCCGAACGAGTCCGTGAGCGTCCCGGGCTTGGTGGCCGGGCTCGTCTTGAACGTCAGGGAGGCGCCACCGTCCACGAGGTCGTCGTTCAGGCTCGCCGCGTTCAGCGTGAAGTCGCCGTTGACCGTGGGGTAGCTCTTGCCGAGGCCGATCGTGACCTTCCAGGTCAGCTTGGCGTGGGCGGGGATCTTGAAGGGGTCGTACGGCGTGGCGGCCGGGTAGAACATGCCCTGCCACCCGCCGTCCTGGTGGCCGATGTTGAACGCGGTCGCCGGAGCGTCCACCGCCTCGACCTTGTACGTGACGTCGCTCTGCTGGAGCGGGCTGGCGCCGGCGGGGTTCAGGAGCAGCCACGGGTTGTAATCGGCGGGCGTGTCCGTCGTGTTGGCGGCCGTCAGCTCGAACGTCTCGGTCGCCCCGCCCCGGGTCAGCGGGCCGCTCGGCGCCGGAGCGCTCAGCGTGATCTTCAGCGGCTTCCCGTTGCCCTCGGCGGCGGCGGCCGCCACCGGCAGCAGGGCGGTGCCGGCGACTGCGGCGACGACCGCGGCGGCAGAGGCGGCGCGCACGGTGCGGCGGGTGGCGGCGCGGCGGGTGGCGGCGCGGCGGGTGGCGGCGCGAGCGGACGGCGCGGACGGCGCGGAGATCGCGGAGATCGCGGAGATCGCGGACATGGTGGACTCCCCCGGGAATCAACAGGAAAAGACGGCAGCGGCGGCCGAGAGGGCCGAGAGGCAGAGCAAGGAGATGCGAGGCAGAGCGAGAAGACGCGAAGACGCGAAGAAGACGAGAAGAAGGCGAGAAGATGCGAAGACGAGAGGCCGAGCAGGGGATCAGAGGACGAGCGAGGTGCCGGGCGTCGGGACGCCGGGCCGGTGGTGCGGGTCTCGCCGGCGGTCCGGTTCGATTTCCCCCCGGTCACTGCTGCGATGCGCTGATCCTCACACAGATCAGATCTCCGATCCATCGTCGGATTGTCACCGCTGTGCAACAGGCCAGGAGAGCCCGTTACCCCTTCTGACCTGCGATAACGGAATCATCTCGACCTGTTTCGGTCCGGGCCGCTGCCCCGGGACTACACCTGGTCCTCCGCCAGTTCCGCGACCCCCGTGATCCGGTGCAGCGCGAACGTCTTCACCTCGTCCGCGGTGTGGTCGTACCCGGTGACGAAGCCCCCCTCCACCCGCACCGGGGCGATGACCCGCTGGCTCGCCGCGCCCTCGGCGTTGACGTAGCCGATCCACACCGCCGACCCGGTCAGCGCGGCCGCCTGCACCGTCGCCAGGGTCTCCGCCGCGCTCGTGCGGGGCAGTTCGCCCGGGACGCCGGCGGACGGGGCGGACGGTTCCTTGCGGACCGCCGTCGCCGCCAGGTCGCCCGCGCGGATGGCCCGTACGGCCGCCCCCAGCAGCGTCGCGTCCGGCACCGGCGGCCCGTCCGGGACCGGGACGGGCGCCGAGCGCGCCGGGGTGCGGTGGGCGTCGGCGCGAGCCACCAGGACGTCCCCCGTACGGGATTCCGCGGCCGGGGCGTACCCCATGGCCCGCAACCCGTCGAGCAGTACGGTCGGTTCGGCCTGCGCCGCCAGGACCGTGGGCGCGAGGCGGCGCAGGCCCAGGCCCGCCGAGCGCTTGTCGGCCAGGATCTCGTTCAGCATGCCGTCGTCGTCGCAGCGCACGTACGAGGAGGCCGCGCCGACCCGCAGGTGCCCGTGCCGCCGGGCCACGTCGTCGATGAGGTACGACAGCGGCTGCGGCACCGGGGTGCGGCTGTGCTCGGTGAGGAAGGACTGCAGGTCGACGGCGGTGTGCCCGGCGTCCAGGGCGCGCCGGACCGACCCCGGTGTGAAGCGGTACACCGTGGCCCCACCCTTGGACTCCACGTCGGCGAGGACCGCCAGCACGTCGGTGAGCGGCCGGCGCAGCGGCCCCGGGGCCACCGCCGTCAGATCGGCCTGGAGCAGTACGTGGTCCACGGGCTCGGGCAGCAACGGCGCGAGCAGCGGGGCCGGGTCGCGGCCCTCCAGCAGGGCCCGGCCGTGCGCGGCGAGCGCGCCCCGGCCGGTGACTCCGAGGACCTCCGCCTCGGTGAACGTCCACTGCGCGAGGCGGGCGCGCAGTTCGCTCGTACCGCGCACCGGGCGCTCCCACGCGAGGCGGGCGAGGACCGCGGCGGGGTCCGGTGCGCCGCCCTCGGGCAGGCCGGCGAGCAGGCGCAGGATGCGGCGGCGCACCTCGGGAGCGGCGGAACGGTCCAGCTCGGGGCCGAGCGCCGAGAGCGTACGGCCCTTCGCGTCCTGTTCGCCGACCAGGCCCGCGGTCCGGGTGGCGGTCAGCCAGGCCGCCGCCAGCACCGACCAGCGCTCGGCGGGCGGAAGTTCGCACCAGCCGTCGAAGGCGGGGGTCGGGGCGTAGCGTTCGTCGGCCTCGCCGTCGCTGGCGAGCAGGCCCGCCGCGTAGGACAGTTCGATCCAGAACGCCGCCGAGGGCTCGTTGGTGTCCAGCGAGGCCGCCGTCCGCTTCAGGTCCCGCACGGAGAGCCCGCCCGCCCGGAGCACGGCCGGGCCGGTGTGCTCCCAGGACTTCACCAGCTCCTCGACCGTCGAGAGCGCTGCCAGCGCCTGGCCGGCCGCGTTCGCGTCCACAAGCTGTGGACGGTGCTCGCGGTGCGCGGGCACGGCCGGGGCCAGCGGCTTCGTCACCCGGTGCGCGAGCCCGCCGCGCAGGTACAGCGCCACCTCGCGGGGCAGCAGTACCGTCCGCGCGGACGCGGGGAGCAGCAGACCCCGGTCGCGCAGCCAGCGCACCGGAGGCGTCGGATTCGGCGTCACCTCCCCGTACGGGGGGCCCCACACGAGCCGGCCCAGCACCTGATGGGCCTCCGCCGGGGCCTCGTCGAGCAGCGCCGACATCCGGACCGGGTCGGTGAACAGGCCCGTCAGCGCGCCCACCGCGGAGACCGGGTCGTGCGTGGCGGGCAGCCCGACGGCCGCCACGATCTCCTGGATCCGGGTCGGCGACATGCCGGCGGTGGCCTCGGCGACGGTCGGGCCGAGGCCGGTGGGGGAGGGCCGGGTCGGGGAGGGGGCGAGCAGTTCGCGGGCGGTGCGCACCAGGCGCAGCCGCTCGTCGTCGCCCCATACGAGGGCCTGCTCGCGCAGGGTGGCCAGGGCCCGGGGGAGTTCGGCGCGGGCGCCGTTGTCCTCGCCGGAGGTGGTCCCGGTGTCGCCGCTGAGCAGCGACTCCAGCACGGCGTACGGGCAGGGCTCCGGGGCCACCGCGAGGGCCTCGGCGCTCTGCAGGGCGAACCGGTCGAGGCGGTCCAGCGCGCGCACCACCGAGGCCCGGGTACCGGCCCGCGTCGCCAGCTGCGTCACGTCGCCGGGGACCGGGCTCAGCAGGTCCGGACGGGCGCGCAGCAGAGCGGCGAGCCCATGGTCGTCACGGGCGCGCAGCGCTTCGGCGAGGGAGCGCGGAGCGCTTCCCGCGGTGCTCGGGTCAGGCACGGTCGTCGCCTCCTGGTCGCGTCGGCCGGTCAGTCGGCCGGTCCCCATCCGGTCAACGGTATCCGCTGCGCCCCCGGCCGCTCCACGGGCGCACGCGCTACCTTCGCCTCAGGTGGTACGGGAGGAGCCGGGGCGTGGGGATCGAGAGCGACCATCTGGTCTACGAATATCTGAGCCGGGTCGGGGACTTGGCGCAGCGCAGGCAGCTGTCGTCCGGGGACCGGATGCGGCTGGTGTCGGGGCTGCGGGACGAGATCGACAGGCGGCGGGCGAAGTACGAACCGGAGACGCCGGCGGCGGTACGCCGCATCCTGGAGCGGATCGGCACGCCGGAGGAGGTCCTGGACACGCTGCCGGCGGGCCCGCGACCGGACCCTGGGCCGGGTCCGGGTCCGGGTCCGACCCCGGGTCCCGCCGTGGTGCCTGCGCAGCGGGGGGCCGCGCCGCCGCACCTCGCGGGGCTCGACGAACTGGGCGCGGGCGAGCGGATGGAGCCCGACTGGTGGCGGGTGGCGCCGGAGTCGGCGGTGGAGGGGTTCGCGGGTGGGATCGAGATCCCGGAGCTGCTGAAGCCGCCGGGGCGGGGGCGGGAGCCGGCTGGGCCTGTTGGGCCGACTGGGTCGGCTGGGTCGGCTGGGCCCGCTTCGGAGGAACCGGCCGAGCGGCCCACGCTCGTGGGGTACCTGCGGGAGCGGCGCCGGGCGAAGGCGGAGGCCGCGAAGGCTGCGGAGCCCGCGGCGGCTGCGGCGGCCGCCAGGCCCAGGCCGCACGGGTTCCTGCTGCTCGCGGCGGTCGCGCTGGTCGCGGGCGCCGTCTCCGGGTACTGGCTGCTGCTCGCGGCGGGCTGGCTGCTCGCGTACGCCTCGCGGGTGCTGGGGCCCGCGGAGCGCAAGTGGGTGGTCTTCGGGCTGCCGGGGGCGGTGTTCGCGGGGGCGGTGGTGTGGCTGTGGGGGCGGCTCAACGGGCGCTGGGGTGCTCCGCTGACGGACGAGGGGCTCGGTGGGGTCTTCCACGACATGCTGCCCTGGCTCGCGCGGGCGGCCGCGATCGCCTCGGCGGCGTACCTCTTCTGGCGCTCCCGCCGGGCCGCCCGGTAGGCGGGTGCACGGCCCTGCGGGGCTGTCCCCGACCCGCCCTTCCCCCGTTCCCCGGGCCGGCCCGGACCCGCGCCTCAAACGCCGGCGGGGCTGGATAATCCAGCCCCGCCGGCGTTTGAGGCGCGGGGTCTGGGGCGGAGCCCCAGGGACCTTCAGCCCGTCCGGCGTTTGAGGACCGGGTCCGGGCAGAGCCAGGGGAACGGGCGAAGGGCGGGGAGGGGAGAGCCCCGCAGGGCCGTGCACCCGCAGGGTCAGGGCGTCGGCTGCCAGGGGGCCGACGGGACGATCAGGGGGGAGCCCGTCACCGGGTCGGGGATGACGATCGAGTCGAGGCCGAAGACCTCGCGGACCAGGCCGGTCGTGATGACCACCGACGGGGGCCCCTCGGCCACCACGCGGCCGGCCTTCATCGCCACGAGGTGATCCGCGTACCGCGCCGCCTGGTTCAGGTCGTGCAGGACCGCCACCACCGTCCGCCCCCGGTCGTGGTTCAGGCGCCGGACCAGGTCCAGCACCTCCACCTGGTGGGCGATGTCCAGGAAGGTGGTCGGCTCGTCCAGGAGCAGGATGTCCGTGTCCTGGGCGAGGGCCATCGCGATCCAGACCCGCTGGCGCTGCCCGCCCGAGAGCGCGTCCACCGGACGGTCCGCCAGCTCCGAGACCGACGTACGGGCCATCGCGTCGACGACCGCCCGCTCGTCCGCCTCCGACCACTGCTGCCACCAGCGCTGGTGCGGCTGGCGCCCCCGCGCCACCAGGTCCGCGACCGTGATCGCCTCCGGCGCCGACGGGGACTGCGGGAGCAGCCCGACGGCCTGGGCGATCCGCCGGGTGGGGAGCGTGGCGAGGGCCTCGCCGTCCAGGAGCACCGACCCCGACCGCGGCCGCAGCAGCCGTCCCAGGGCCCGCAGCGTCGTGGACTTGCCGCACGCGTTCGGGCCGACGATCACGGTCACCTTGCCGTCCGGGACGGACAGGTCCAGGTCTTCCACGACCACCCGGTCCTCGTACGCGAGGGTCAGGGCCTCCGCCGAAAGACGGCTCACGGCTTGCCTCCAGTGCGGCTGCGCATGATCAGCCAGATCAGGTACGGGGCTCCGACGGCGGCCGTCAGCACGCCCACCGGGAGTTCGGTCGGGGAGAGGAGCCTGCGGGCGAGGAGGTCGCCCAGGACGACGATCACCGCACCCGTCAGGGCGGAGCACAGCAGCGGGATCTGGGCCGTGCGCGTCATCCGGCGGGCGACCTGCGGGGCCAGCAGCGCCACGAAGTCCACCGGCCCGGCCGCGCCCGTGGCCACCGAGGCCAGGACCACGCCGAGGGCCACCAGGCCGAGCCGGACCCGGCCCAGCCGGACGCCCAGCGCCGTCGCCGTGTCGTCGTCGAGGGAGACCGTGCGCTGGGCGCGGCCCGCCCACAGGACCCCGGGGAGCAGCGCCAGCAGGACCCAGGCGAGGGGGGTCGCCACGTCCCAGCCCCGCCCGTTGAGCGACCCGGTCATCCAGATCTGCGCCTGCTGCGCCACCAGGTAGTCGCCCTTGGTCATCAGCAGCGTCGTCACCGACCGCAGGGCGATGGCGAAGCCGATCCCGATGAGGACGAACCGCGTCGCGTGCAGGCCGCCCCGCCACGCGAAGACGTACACGAGCGCGGCCGCGACCACCCCGCCGAGCACCGAGAGGTACGGCAGGACCGCGTACGAGGTCACGCCGAAGGTCAGCGCCGCCACCGTGACGGCGCTCGCGCCCTGGCTGATGCCGATGATGTCGGGGGAGGCGAGCGGGTTGCGGGCGACGGTCTGGATCAGCGCGCCGGCCACCCCGAAGGCGAGGCCGACCAGCAGACCCACCGTCATCCGGGGCAGCCGCAGCGTGCCGACGACCAGCTCGTCGGGGGAGTCCTGCCCGAGCAGTACCTTCACCACCTCGGCGGGGGCCACGAAGGACTCGCCGACGCAGAGGTACGCCACGCACGCCGCCGCCAGGACGAGGGCCAGGCAGAGTGCCACGGCCGCCGCCCGGCGGTGCAGCAGGAACGAGCCCCGGCCCGAGAAGGGGCGGACGACGGCGTGGCCGGCGGGGACGGTGCTCATGCCGCCACCGCCTTGCGGCGGACCAGCGCGACCAGGAACGGCACCCCGATCAGCGCGGTCATGACCCCGGCCGGGACCTCGCCGGGCGGCACCACCACCCGTCCGATGACATCGGCGACGAGCAGCATCACCGGCCCGATCAGGGCGGCCATCGGCAGGACCCACCGGTGGTCGCCGCCGACGACGGCCCGCGCGATGTGCGGTACGGCCAGTCCGATGAAGGCGATCGGCCCGGCCGCCGCGACTCCGGCGCCCGTGAGGACGGTGGCTCCGAGTCCGCCGCCGATCCGTACGGCCGCGACGTTCTGCCCGAGTCCCTTCGCGAGGTCCTCGCCCAGCGCCAGCGCGTCCAGGCCGCGGGCCACCGACACCACCAGTACCGCCCCCACCAGCAGGAACGGCCAGACCTGGTGGACGACGCCGAGGTCCCGTCCGGCGATCGAGCCGACCTGCCAGAAGCGGAACTCGTCCAGCGCCGAGGCCTTCGTCGTCAGGACGCCCATGGTGACCGACACCAGCAGGGCGTTGATCGCGGCCCCGGCCAGCGCCAGTTTGACCGGGGTGGCGCCGCCGCGCCCGCCGGACGCGACTGCGTACACGGCGACCGAGGCGAGGCCGGCGCCCGCGAATGCGAACCACACGTATCCGCTCAGCGTGTGCACCCCCGCGAAGGCGATGGCGCAGACGACCGCGACCCCGGCTCCCTGGCTGATGCCGAGGATGCCGGGGTCGGCGATCGGGTTGCGGGTGATGCCCTGGAGCGCGGTGCCGGCGAGGGCGAGGCCCGCGCCGACCATCAGGGCTATGAGGGTTCGCGGTACGCGGAGCGTGCGGACGACCTCGGCGTTCGGCCCGGTCGCGCCCCGGAAGAGCGCGTCGAAGACCTCTCCGGGAGGGACGGCGCGGGCGCCGACGGCGAGACTGAGGAGCACCGCGCACAGCAGCGCGGCGAGGCCGGCCGCCGTCCACGCGATGCGACGGGTCGTCAGGGCGCGCCGGAGGACGGCGGGGGCCGCGGAGACCGGGGCCGCGGAGACGGGGGCTGACATGTCACCAAATTTCACTGTCTGGTAAGGCGAGGCCAAGTCTACGTTCCCGGCCGCGGTGCCCGGCTCGGCACAATGGACGCATGAGCCCCGAGACGCAGCTGACCGTCGGATTCGACCTCGACATGACCCTCATCGACTCCCGGCCGGGCATCAGGGCCGCCTTCCGGGCGCTTTCGGCGGAGACGGGCGCGTTCATCGACGCCGACGAGGCCGTCACGCGCCTCGGTCCGCCGCTGGACCAGGAGCTCGCGTACTGGTTCCCGGAGGCGCAGATCCCCGCCATGGCCGACCGCTACCGGGAGATCTACCCCACGTACGCCATCGAGCCGACCCCGGCGATGCCCGGCGCCCGCGAGGCGGTCGAGGCGGTCCGGGCCCTCGGCGGCCGCGCGATCGTCGTCACGGCCAAGCACGAGCCCAACGCCCGCCTGCACCTGGACCACCTGGGCATCGAGCCCGACGCGGTCATCGGCTCCCTGTGGGCGGAGGCCAAGGCCGTCGCCCTGCGCGAGTACGCGGCGCAGGTCTACGTCGGCGACCACGTCGGCGACGTACGGGGCGCCCGCACGGCCGGCGCGCTGTCGGTGACGGTCCCGACCGGCCCGTGCCCGGAGCCGGAACTGCGGGAGGCGGGCGCCGACGTGGTCCTGGCGGACCTCACGGAGCTGCCGGCCTGGCTCGCGCAGTACGCCCGCACGCGCACCGCGTAGCCGTGGCGCCCGCGGCTACGCCTGCGAGGCCCGGGCCGCCGTGCGCTGTGCGGCGGCCGAACGCAGGACGCCCGCCGCGGAGATCGCGAAGCCGACGCCCATGAGCATGCACACGGCCCACGCGTACGAAGGGAACGGGTCCACGTCGAGGAAGAGCGGGGCCATCGTGGCGAGCGTGGCGACGGCGCCGGCGATGAAGACGATGCCGCCGGCCTTGACGAGCGCGTCGCCGGGGCGGGCGGAGTCGTCGGCGGCGTGCTCGGGCTGAGGAGTAACAGTCACCCGACCAGGGTAGTTCCCTGGCCGGAGCGGTCATCCGCGAAGGACCGGGGAACGTCTTGTCACCCAGGTCCTGGCTACTAGCCTGAGAGGTGCGGGTCGGCGACCCGTTTCCCACCCGACGAGCGCAAGGACAGAGGACGGACGTGCCTACCGGCAAGGTCAAGTGGTTCAACAGCGAGAAGGGCTTCGGCTTTCTCTCCCGCGACGACGGCGGCGACGTCTTCGTCCACTCGTCGGTGCTCCCGGCCGGGGTGGACGCGCTCAAGCCCGGCCAGCGAGTCGAGTTCGGCGTGGTCGCCGGACAACGCGGTGACCAGGCACTTTCGGTGATCGTCCTGGATCCGGCCCCCTCCGTCGCGGCCGCGCAGCGACGCAAGCCGGACGAGCTCGCCTCGATCGTGCAGGACCTCACGACCCTGCTGGAGAACGTCACGCAGCAGCTGGAGCGGGGCCGTTACCCCGACAGGGCGCACGGTTCGAAGATCGCCGGAATGCTCCGCGCGGTGGCCGACCAGATGGACGTCTGACCGCCGTACACGACCGTGCCCCGCCGCCCGTGAGGGAGGCGGGGCACCTTCATGTCCTACGGGAAGGCCAGCGCGTCGGCGGCAATGGCCGGAACAAGACCCTCCGCGGCCGCCCGCGTGAGCAGCCCGCGCACCGCCGCGTACCCGTCGTCGCCGAGGTCGGCGGTGAACTCGTTGACGTACAGCCCGATGTGCTGGTCGGCGACGGCCGGGTCCAGCTCCTGCGCGTGCGCCCGTACGTAGGGCCGGGACGCCTCCGGGTCCTCCCAGGCCATCCGGACCGAGGCACGGGCGGACTCGGCGAGCGCGCGCAGCGCCTCCGCGCCCAGGGAGCGCTTGGCGATGATCGCGCCGAGCGGGATCGGCAGGCCGGTCGTGGACTCCCAGTGCTCGCCCATGTCGGCCAGGCAGTGCAGCCCGTAGTCCCGGTAGGTGAACCGGGCCTCGTGGATGACCAGTCCGGCGTCCACGCGGCCGTCGCGCACGGCCGGCATGATCTCGTGGAACGGCAGCACGACCACCTTGCCGACGCCCGCGGGCAGCACGTCGGCGGCCCACAGCCGGAACAGCAGGTAGGCGGTGGAGCGTTCGCTCGGGACCGCCACCGTCTTGCCGGTGAGGTCCAGTCCGGGCTCCCGGGTCAGGACGAGCGGTCCGCAGCCGCGGCCCAGCGCGCCGCCGCAGGGCAGCAGCGCGTACTCCTCCAGCACCCACGGCAGGACGGCGTAGGACACCTTCAGCACGTCCAGCTCACCGCGCTCGGCCATGCCGTTGGTGATGTCGATGTCCGCGAAGGTGACGTCGAGGCCGGGCGCGCCGGGCACGCGTCCGTGGGCCCAGGCGTCGAAGACGAAGGTGTCGTTGGGGCAGGGCGAGTACGCGATCCGCACGGGCTTCACGGCGTTCATGACTGGCCTTCCCAGGAGTCGAGTACGGGTCCCAGCGCGCGGAAGCCGTCGGCCAGCGCCGCCAGCGCGTCGCCGATCCGCCAGGCGGCACGGTCACGGGGCCCCACGGCGTTGGAGACGGCACGGACCTCCAGGACGGGCAGCCCGTGCGCGGCGGCGGCCTCCGCGACCCCGAAGCCCTCCATGGCCTCGGCCCCGGCGAGCGGATGCCGTGCGGCGAGGGCGGCGGTGCGGTCGGCGGTGCCGGTGACGGTGGAGACGGTCAGGACGGGCGCGAGCAGCGCCCCGGTCGCCTCGGCGGCGCGCGCGGCGAGCTCCGCGGGAGGCAGGTGCACGCTGCGGCCGAAGCCCAGCTCGGCGACGGGCAGGAACCCCTGCGGGGTTTCGGCCCCCAGGTCGGCGGCGACGATGGCGTCGGCGACCACGAGGGAGCCGAGCGGGGCGGCGGGCGCGAACCCGCCGCCGATGCCGGCGGAGACGACGAGGCCGTAGCCGTCCGGGCCGGGCGCGAGCGCCAGGGCGGTCGCGGTCCCGGCGGCCGCGGCGGCCGGGCCGACTCCGGCGACGAGGACGTCGAAGGCTCCCCGGTGGTGGATGAGGTAACCACCGGGGAGGGTGCGCGGCTCGGGACCGGGGAGGTGGTCCGGGCCGGGGGTGTGCTCCGGACGAGGGGCCGGACCGGACAGGCCACTGACGACGGAGTCGGCCTCCGCCGCCACCGCGGTCACGATGAGCGCGCGCATGGTGGTGAGGTGACTACTTCTTGAGCTTGACGGTGAAGGCCCAGACGGAGATCGGCTTGCCGTCGGGGTCGACCTGGACGATGTTGAGCTTCTTCGAGGCCGGTGCCTCGCCCTGGCCGCCGGTGAGGAACAGGTCGGCGCCCGGGAAGCTGTCGTAGGTGTTGCTGGTCGGCTCGGTGATCTGCTGTCCGTCGAGGACCGCCTGCCACTTCTTGCCGTCCTCGACGACGTCGGGCTCGACACCGAGACGCAGGGTGTCGCCCCGGCCGTACTCGATGGTCTTGGCGTCCTTCAGGTCCGTGAAGCACGTTTGGACCTTTTCGGCCGTGAGTTCCTTGCCGTCGTGGCAGGCGGCCTCGGAGGACACCGACGAGGTGCCGACCGTCACGGTCGCCAGCGGCGTCGGCTTGTCACAGGCGGAGAGGAGGAGGAGGCCGGCGGATACGGCTCCGAGGGCCGCGACGCTGCGGCGGGCCCTACCCGAGAAAAGCGGTGCGGTCATGAGCCGAAGGCTATCGGGCGGGTGGGCTGTGCCGCTGCACGGGGTCCCACGGTGTGGCTTCCGCTGTGGGGAGGGGATCCGGGTGCGCCGCCGTGGCGCGAGCGGCCCCGGCTGCGCCGGGCTGTCCGGGGCTCCGCCCCGGACCCCGCGCCTCAAACGCCGGCGGGGCTGGATTTCCCTGATGCCGCCGCGCAGCGGCCGGCTACGCGACCCGGGGCCGGGAGGACGTGGAGTGGTGGTGCCGGGGGGAGGACAGGAAGCCGCGCAGGGCCATCGTCGTGCCCAGGGCCACCACCGCCGCGGCCACGGACATGCCCAGGACGCCGTGGAGGGGGAGGGCGATGCCGATCGCGCCGCCCAGCACCCACGCCACCTGGAGCAGGGTCTCCGAACGGGCGAAGGCCGAGTTGCGGACCGCCTCGGGCACGTCCCGCTGGATCATCGCGTCCAGCGAGAGCTTGGCGAGGGCCTGGCAGAAGCCGGCCGTCGCGCCCAGGACGGCCATGAAGACCCCGCTGAAGAAGACGGCCGCGAGGACGGCGACCCCGAGGGTGGTGCACAGGACCGCGGCGATGATCGCCTCGGGCGCGCGGGCCCGGAGCCAGGCACCGACGGCGGTCCCGCAGGCGTTGCCGACGCCCGCCGACACGCCGACGATGCCCAGGGACACCGCCGCGCTCTGCCCGGCGAGGGGGTGCTCGCGCAGCAGGAACGCCAGGAAGAAGATCAGGAACCCGGACAGCCCGCGCATCGACGCGTTCGCCAGCAGCCCGCACAGCACCGGCCGGCTGACCGTCCGCAGCCCCGGGCGTTTCGAGTGCGCCTCGTGGGTGGACAGCCGGGCGCGCCGTTCGCCCTTCGCCTCGTCCACCTTGTGCGGCAGCGTGAACGCCGCGCAGGTGCCCCAGATGAAGATCGCGCACGCCCCGTAGAGCGGCCACGGAGGCCCGATCGCGTGCAGGCCGGCGCCCACGGGGGCGGCCGCTCCGGTGGCCAGCAGGCCGGCCAGGGTGACCCGGGAGTTCGCTTTGACGAGGGAGAACCCCGGTGGGAGGAGTCTGGGGACCACGGCGCTGCGTACGACGCCGTAGGCCTTGGAGGCGACGAGGACCCCGAGCGCGGCCGGGTACAGCTCCAGGCCGCCGGTGGCCACCGCGCCCGACATCATCACCGCCAGCAGCGCCCGCGTGAGCATCGCGCCCGCCATCGCGGCCCGCCGCCCGTGCGGCAGACGGTCCAGGAGGGGGCCGATCACCGGGGCCAGGAGGGTGAAGGGGGCCATGGTGATGGCGAGGTAGAGGGCCACCCGTCCGCGTGCCTCGTCCGTGGGCACGGAGAAGAAGACGGTGGAGGCGAGCGCGACTGTGATCATCACATCACCGGCGCCGTTGATCGCGTGCAGTTCGATCAGCTTGCCGAGGCCCGATTCGCCCGCCCCGTGGGCGTGCGTGGCCCGCCGGATTCCGCGCGCCGTACCGGTGAACGGCAGGTGCAGGGCACGACCGATGGCCCGGCCGGCCCGCCTGGCCGGTCCCGAGCCGTCATCGGACGACCGTACGGGTGCCACGTGGCCATAGTGCCCCACTCGGTCCCCCGGGACCCGCCCCGGCGCGTCGCGGGTACCTCGGCGGTCGGGGGGTTGTCCGCGAATCGGACCTTGCATGTGGGCCGAAGGCGCCGGAGGAGGTAGCGTGCGTAGCGCGCCACCGGCGGTTGCTCCTGGCCGCGCGCCTCTTCGCGATCCCGCAGAATGGATCGCAGGTAGGTGCGCCCTGGAACCCGATCGGGCGCGGACGTCGACGCGGCCCTCTGGTCCGCTCCGCCCGCGCTACGTAGGGACAGCCGACGGGTCGTTGTGGACGACAAGTACGGACGGCGCACTCGTGAGACGGCGTAGGAGAGAACGAGACCTGTGAGTGCTGCGACGACGCGAAGCCGTACCCCCGACCGCCTGTGCGTCGAGGCGGTAGACCTCGCCCGAGCGGCGGCCGAAGAAGCCGCCGCCCCCGGTGTGGTCGGCGAACACACCGCCGCCATCGCTGAGGGTGACCGGGTCGTCACCCACTTCTTCGAGTGCAAGGACCCCGCGTACCGGGGCTGGCGCTGGGCCGTCACGGTGACCCGCGCGTCCCGCGCGAAGAACGTCACCCTCGACGAAACGGTGCTGCTGCCCGGCGGCGACGCGCTGCTGGCCCCCGAATGGGTTCCGTGGAGCGAGCGGCTGCGGCCCGGCGACATGGGTCCCGGGGACCTGCTCCCCACGGACGCCGAGGACCTGCGCCTGGAGCCGGGCTGGTCGGGCGAGGACGCCCCGCCGCCGAACTCGGTGGTGTCCACCGAGATGGCCGAACTGGTCGAGGCGGAGGACGCCGACGTCACCGACCGCGCGGTGGTCCCGGTACGCGGCTCCATCACCTCGGTGGCGGAGGAGCTGGGCATGCGCAGGGCGCGCGTGCTCTCCCGCTACGGGCTGCACAGCGCGGCGGACCGCTGGGACGAGTCCTTCGGCGCGAAGACCCCGATGGCGCAGGCCGCACCCGCCTCCTGCGTCTCCTGCGGCTTCCTCGTCGCGGTCGGGGGCTCGCTGGGCCAGGCGTTCGGCGTCTGCGCGAACGAGTTCGGACCGGCCGACGGCCGGCTGGTCTCCCTGGCCTACGGCTGCGGCGGCCATTCGGAGGCCGCGGTCATGCCGAAGCCCCCGCGGCCGGCGCCGCCGGTCCTCGACTCGATGGCCTCGGACGAGTTCACCCTCCGCCCGACCCCCGACGTCGGCTCGGTCCCGAGCACGGACCTCCTGGCCCCGGACCTCGGCCACTCCTGACCATCGCCGGCGGGGCTGGATTCTCCGGCCCCGCGCAGCGGCACCCACCACGGGCCGGGCTTCGCCCGGTTGGGTGACCCGGGGTGTGGCGGGCCGCACCGCATGATCCGCTGGTCGGGATGACCACCGACACGCGCCCGCCCGCGACGCACACCGGCCAGGCGGCCCCCACCCGCACCCGCCTGTCCTGGGTGGACTTCGCCGTGGCCGCCGCCTTCCTGGTCCTCGGGTACCTGCTCCTCCAGGTCGGCAAGGGCACCACCGTCAACTTCGACCCCGCCGACGTCCCCGACGTGGACACGGACCCCTCGAAGCTCCCGTACTACGCCGCCCGCAGCGTCCTGCGCATGTTCATCGCGCTGATCGCCTCCGTGGTCTTCACCTTCGGCTACGCCTACGCCGCCGCCCGCAGCCGCCGCCTGGAACGGGTGCTGATCCCGGCCCTGGACATCCTCCAGTCCGTCCCCGTCCTCGGCTTCCTCTCCGTCCTCGTCACGTTCTTCGTCGCGCTGTTCCCCGGCTCGCTCCTCGGCCTCGAATGCGCCGTCATCTTCGCCATCTTCACCTCCCAGGCCTGGAACATGACCTTCGGGTTCTACGCCACCCTGACCTCGATGCCCCGCGAACTCGACGAGGTCTCCCGCTCGTTCGGCTTCACCCGCTGGATGCGCTTCTGGCGCGTGGAGGTCCCAGCCGGGGTCATCGACCTCGTGTGGAACGGCATGATGAGCTTCGCGGGCGGCTGGTTCATGCTCGTGGCCTCCGAGGCGGTCTCCGTCTCCGGGCACGACTACGCCGTACCCGGTCTCGGCTCCTACGCGGGCACGGCGATCGGCGAGGGCGACCTCGCCAAGGTCGGCTGGGTCATCCTCGCGATGACCGTCACCATCGTCACCGTCAACTTCCTCTTCTGGCGGCCCCTCACCGCCTGGGCGGAGAAGTTCAAGAACGAGCAGTCCGAGTCCACCGACGTGCAGCGCAGCTACGTACTGGACTTCCTGCGCCGCTCCCACTGGCCCCGGATCCTCGGCCGCGCCACCGCCCCCGCCCGCGAGGCCACCGGCCGCGCCGCCCGCGTACTGGGCCGGGACGACCGGGCGCTGTCCGTGGACCCGGCCCGCCGCCGGACCGGCGACCTCGTCTTCACGGTGGTCGCCGGAGCCGTGATCCTGTGGGGCCTCTACGACCTGGTGCGCTACCTCCAGCGCGAGACCGGCCTCGGAGTCTTCGGCGAACCGCTGCTGCTCGGGCTGATCACCTTCGTCCGGGTGATCGTCCTCGTCGCCGCCGCCACCGTCGTCTGGGTGCCCGTGGGCGTGTGGATCGGCTCCTCGCCCCGCCTCACGAAGATCGCCCAGCCCATCGTGCAGGTGCTGGCGAGCTTCCCCGCGAACCTCCTGTTCCCCGTGGCCGTCTGGTTCTTCCTCAGGACCGGGCTGAACATCAACATCGGCTGCGTCCTGCTGATGGCCCTCGGCGCGCAGTGGTACATCCTCTTCAACGCCATCGCCGGGGCCATGGCCATCCCCTCCGACCTCAAGGAGGCCATGGACGACCTCGGGGTCCGCGGGATCCAGCGGTGGAAGCGGCTCATCGTCCCGGCCGTGTTCCCCTCGTACGTCACCGGCGGCATCACCGCCTCGGGCGGCGCCTGGAACGCCTCGATCGTCGGCGAGGTCGTCACCTTCGCCGGCACCACCCTGTCGGCCACCGGCCTGGGCGCGTACATCTTCCACGCCACCGAGGCCGGCGACTTCCCCAAGCTGATCGCCGGGATCGCCGTCATGAGCCTGTACGTCGTCGGGCTCAACCGGCTGTTCTGGCGGCCCCTGTACCGGCTGGCGGAGCGCCGGTACTCCCTCTAGCCGTCCGCCCGGGACCGCTGCCCGAGTCCGTCGCCCGAGTCCGTCGCCCGGTACCGCCGCCCGACCCGAGGAGCCCGCCCCGATGACCACGATCCTCCAGGCCGCCGCCCTCACCAAGGCCTACGCCGGCGCCGACGGCGAGCTGCCCGTCCTCGGCGGCATCGACCTGGAGATCAGCGAGGGCGAGATCGTCGCCCTCCTCGGCAAGTCCGGCAGCGGCAAGTCCACCCTGCTGCGCTGCCTCGCCGGCCTGATCCCCGCCAGCTCCGGCTCGGTCACCTACCGGGGCGAGGAGCTGCGCGGGGCCAACCCGGGCACGGCGATGGTCTTCCAGACCTTCGCGCTGCTGCCCTGGCTGACGGTCCAGCAGAACGTCGAGCTGGGCCTGGAGGCCAAGGGCGTGGACCGCGAGGAGCGGGCCCGCCAGGCCGTGGAGGCCATCGACCTGATCGGCCTCGACGGTTTCGAATCGGCGTACCCCAAGGAGCTCAGCGGCGGCATGCGCCAGCGCGTCGGCTTCGCCCGCGCGCTCGTCGTGGAGCCGGACGTCCTGATGATGGACGAGCCGTTCTCCGCGCTGGACGTGCTCACCGCCGAGAACCTGCGCGGCGAGCTGATGGAGCTGTGGGCCTCGGACCGCTTCCCCGCCAAGGCGGTGGTGCTGGTCACGCACAACATCGAGGAGGCGGTGCTGATGGCCGACCGCGTGGTGGTGCTGGGCTCGCGGCCCTACGGCACCATCAAGGAGACCTTCGAGGTGGACCTGGCCCGCCCCCGGGACCGCAACGGGGCCGAGTTCGAGCGCATCGTGGACGCCGTGTACGCGGTGATGACCGGCCGCACCGCCAAGACCCCGGCAGCCGCCCCGCCCGCCAAGCGGACCCCGGCCAACACCCCGCTCCCGGCGGCCAGCGTCGACGGGATGGCGGGCCTCGCCGAGATCGTGCTCCAGCGGGCCACCGCCACCGCCACCGCGACCGCCACCGTCGCCGGGGACGGCGAGGACCTGGTCGACCTCGCCGACGAGCTCGGCCTGGAGGTGGACGACGTACTGCCCCTGGTGGACGGGCTGGAACTGCTGGGCCTGGCCGAGGTGCGGGACCTGCACCTGGTGCTGACCGCGCGCGGCAGCGCCTTCGCGGGGGCCGACGTACAGGAGTCGAAGAAACTGTTCGCGGAAGGGGCCACGGAGGTCCCGCTGGTCCACCTGATCCACACCACCCTGCAGCGCTCGCGGGGCGGTACGCAGCGGGCCGGGTTCTTCCGCGACCTGCTCTCGCACCACTACACGAGCGAGCAGCTGGAACAGCAGCTGGAGACGGCGACGGACTGGGGCCGCTACGGGGAGCTGTACGGGTACCACGCGGACGCCGAGGAGTACCGGCTGGACGAGGACCCTCCGCGCTTGTAGCCGCGTACCCTCGGCCCATGGGGGAATCGGACATGGTGGGACTGGACGGCCGGGTCACCGGGACGGTCGGGCCGGGGCTGGTCGGCGAGGTCATCGTGCGGATCCGGGGCGGGGCCGAGCACTTCCTCGCGTACCCGGCGCCGGGAACGGGCCGGCTGGCCGTCGGGACGGTGGTGACGGTGGTCGAGTACCTGCCGCCGCGCACGGTGTACGTGATGGCGGCGTACGGGGACTGACCAGGCGTCGGGCCGTCCGGACGGCCTCTGCGTATCAAGATGGCGACAAGAATCGGCCCCCGTCTTCACGCCGCTTTGACGCGGATGCACACTCGCCTTCTCGGTGGCGGACGCCGCCGTGGAAGAGGGGGAGTTGCCGATGTCCATCGGCGTATTGGCGGGCCTCATCGTGGGCGCCGTCCTGGCCGCGGTCGGCCTGTTCAAACTGATGTGGCGGGTGGCCGAGCCCAACGAGGCCCTGGTCATCTCCGGCTCCGCGCACAAGACCGAGGGGATCGCGGAGGGCATGGGCTTCCGGATCGTCACCGGACGCGGCACGCTCGTGGTGCCCGGGGTGCAGGCCGTGCGGAAACTGTCGCTGGACCTCAACGAGACCCAGCTGAACGTGGACTGCGTGACCCACCAGGGCATCCCGCTGCGGGTCAAGGGCGTGGTGATCTTCAAGATCGGCGACGACTTCGTGTCCATCGCCAACGCCGCCCGGCGGTTCCTGGACCAGCAGAAGATGATGCCGGAGCGGGTGCACATCGTCTTCGCCGGTCACCTGCGCTCCATCGTGGGCGGGCTGACGGTCGAGGACATGATCCGCGACCGGGAGAAGCTGACCGGGCAGACCCGGGCGGCGTGCGGTACGGAGATGGAGAAGCTCGGGCTGATCGTGGACTCGCTCCAGATCCACGAGATCGAGGACCCGACGGGCTACATCAAGAACCTGGCGATGCCGCACGCGGCCGCGGTGCAGCGGGACGCGCGGATCGCGCAGGCGGCCGCGAACCTGCTGGCGACCGAGGCCGAACAGGCCGCCTTCGCCCGGATGTCGGAGGCGACGCGGGACAGCGAGATCCTCCAGGCGGGCTACCAGGCCGAACGCGACAAGGCGGCCGCGACGGCCCGGCAGGCGGGCCCGCTGTCGGAGGCGGCGGCCCGGCAGGAGGTCGTGGTCCAGGAGACGCGGGTCGCGGAGCTGGAGGCGGACCGGCGCGAGCAGCAGCTGCAGGCGGACGTGCGCAAGCCGGCGGACGCGGCGGCGTACGAGACCCGTACCCGGGCCGAGGCGGACCGCGACGCCCGCATCTCGGCGGCGCAGGCCAAGGCGAAGGAGACCGAGCTGGCGGCGACCGCGGACGCGGCGGCCACGGAGGCCCGCGCGCTGGCGGCGGCGAAGGCGACCCGGGCCACGGGTGAGGCGGAAGCGGCGGCCACCGAGGCGCGGGGCCTCGCGGAGGCGGCGTGGGCGAAGGCCTTCGGCCTCGCGGAGGCGGAGGCCATCAAGGCGCGGGCCGCCGCGCTGGCGGAGAACCAGGAGGCGGTGGTCGCGCAGCAACTCGCCGAGAACTGGCCGGCGATCGTGGAGGCCGGTGCGGGTGCCTTCGGCAACGTCGAGCACATGGTCCTCCTCAACGGGGCGGAGGGCATGTCGGAGATGTTCGCGAAGGCCCTGACGATGGGCGGCACGGGCCTCGGCCTGGCCCGCCAGCTCCTGTCCTCGATGTCCCCGCCCCCGGCGCAGCCCCCGACCCCCGAACCGCCTGCGCAGGCGGTACCCCACCAGATCCCGATCCAGGAGGCATGAGCGAGCGCGCGGCACCGCTCCCGGGGACCAGCCCCCGGCCCCCGCGCCTCAATCGCCGGCGGGGCTGAAAGATCGCCTCAAACGCCGGCGGGGCTGGATTTTGGTCGGCGTCGCCCGCACGTGCGCGCAGCGCAATGCGCCGCGAGGGGGCTGGGTTGCCGCGCAGCGGCAATTCCAGCCCCTCCGGCGTTTGAGGAGCGGGGTCTGGGGCGGAGCCCCAGGGGGGTCCGGGCGCAGCCCGGGGAACGGGCGAAGGGCGGGTAGGGGACTCCGCTCCGCGCACCGGTGCGTGCGCGGCGGGGACTCCGCCCCGCGCAGCGGTGACTGCGGCGGAGCCGGGGTTACTGCTTGGCCGGGCGGCGGCGGAGCATGCGCTTCGCGGCCAGCGTGAGGGCCAGGGCCACCACCAGGACGACCGCACCCTTGGTGAAGCTCCGGTCCCCGGCCGCGGGCGGGTCCCCCGCAGGAGGGGACCCCGCCGCGGGCGAGGCCCCCGGCGAGGCCCCCGGCGAGGCCCCCGCAGGGGACGCCGCCGGGCCGACCGGAACGGCGACGACCCGGCTGTTGAGCCCCTCCGCGCCCATCATCAGCGCCGACCCGTCCGCCGAGTACGTCACGGACTCCGCCTGGCCCTGCCACGGCGCGGCCACCGACTCCCCGTCCCCGGCCACCCGCCCGTCCTTCCACGGGTACGTCTTCGCCCACAGGTACCCCCGCAGCGCGAGCCGCCCCCCGTCCGGGGAGAACGCTCCGTCGGTGACCCACGGGACGTCCCCGATCCGCCGGAAGGTGTTCGTGCCGGTCGTGGACAGCGGCCCGGCCGGACCCTCGTAGAGCCCGCCCGCCCGCTCGTCCTTGCTCGCGATGTACACCCGCCCCGTCACGGGGTGCACCATCAGCGCCTCCGCGTTCCGCGGCCCGTCCGCGTACTTCACGGTGAACTGCTCGGCCTTGACGGTGGCGTCCCCGAGCGTCTTCGGTTCGGGGAACCGGTAGATCCACACGTGGTCCCAGGAGCCGTTCAGGTTGTCCCCGATGTCGCCGACGTACAGCTGTCCGTCCGGCCCCAGCGAGATCGCCTCGATGTCCCGCGGCTTGCCGACGCCCGTCATCGTGATCCGGGCGACGGTCTTCCCGGTCGCCGAGTCCACGGCGTACACGTACGGCCCGTCGTCGCTGTCGTTGTGGGTCCAGTACACCCCCGGGTGGACCCGGCTGGCCGCGAGCCCGCTCGACTCCTTGATCCGCGGATCGCTGATCGTGAACCCGGACGCCCCCGACGAGGCGACCGCCGCCGCGGGCGGCAGCACGAGGAGGGCGAGGGCGCCGAGGGCGGCGGCACCGAGGGCGGTGGCGCGGGCGGCGGTCGACGGCAGCAGGTGCGGGCGCATCCCCCTACCCTGCCAGCCCGCCCCGCGTGTCCGGCATCACAGGGGCTGCGGTCGCGTGATCCGCGAAGATGACCGGATGCGTTTCATGTTCGTCGGGGATTCCATGACCATCGGACGCGCCGGCGACTGGACCTGGCGCTACCGGATGTGGCAGCACCTCAGCTCCACCATGGCCGACGCCTTCGAGATCGTCGGCCCGCGCAGTGAGCTCTACGATGCCTTCGCCGACGCGCCCACCAGTCACGAGTACGCCGACCCCGGGTTTCCCGCCGGTGCCCGCCGGCACCTGGCCGGGTGGGGTGAGGGGTGGCTGCACATGGCGCCGCTCGTGGGGCCCGCCGCGCGGGCCGGGCGGGCCGACGTGCTGCTCGTCTCCCTCGGGCTGATCGACCTCGGGTTCTACACCGACGCCGAGGGCACCGCCGGCAACGTCCGCCGGTTCATCGCGGAGGCCCGCGCCGCCCGGCCCGCGATCCGGATGGTGCTGCTGCCCGTCATACCCAACGTCCGGGCCCAGGACGACGCGCCCTTCGCGGCGCAGGTCGAGCTCTTCAACGAGCTGCTCGCGAAGGCCGTGGCCGATCTGTCGACCCCCGCCTCGCCGATCCTGCTGGCCGCGCGCCCGGACGCGTACGAGATCCACCACGACACCTACGACGGGACCCACCCCAACGCCTCGGGCGAACACCGGCTGGCGGGGGAGTTCGCGGCGGTCCTGCACCAGGCGTGGGGCATCGGCGGACCGTACGAGCCCCGGCGCGACGCGTAACACGCCCTTCACGGACGGGTCTTGCTTCGAGCGCACTCCAGGCAGTTGGCTAGTGGCCCATGGAGTACACGCAGCTCGGACGCACCGGTCTCAAGGTCAGCCGACTTGTTCTCGGCACCATGAACTTCGGCCCCCAGACCGGGGAGCCGGAAAGCCACGCCATCATGGACACGGCCCTCGAGGCAGGCATCAACTACTTCGACACCGCCAACGTCTACGGATGGGGCGACAACAAGGGCCGCACCGAGGAGATCATCGGCACCTGGTTCGGCCAGGGCGGCGGCCGCCGCGAGAAGACGGTCCTCGCCACCAAGGTCTACGGGAACATGGCCGCCGAGGGCGACCCGTGGCCCAACTACGACCGCCTCTCGGCGCTGAACATCCGCCGGGCGGTGGACGCCAGCCTCAAGCGCCTGAACACCGATCACATCGACGTCTACCAGTTCCACCACGTGGACCGGCTGACGCCCTTCGAGGAGATCTGGCAGGCCGTGGAGGTCCTGATCCAGCAGGGCAAGATCCTCTACGCCGGGTCCTCGAACTTCCCCGGCTGGAAGATCGCCCAGGCCAACGAGGCCGCCGCGCGCTCCGGGCGGCTCGGCCTCGTGAGCGAGCAGTGCCTCTACAACCTCGCCGAGCGGCGGGCGGAGCTGGAGATCATCCCGGCCGCGGAGGCGTACGGGCTCGGCGTCATCCCGTGGTCCCCGCTGCACGGCGGGCTGCTGGGCGGGGCCATCCGCAAGGCGGCGGAGTCCGGGCGGACGGCCACGGGCCGCTCGGCGGACGCGCTCGCGAACAGTTCCGTACGGGCGCAGGTGCAGGCGTACGAGGACCTGCTGGACAAGCACGGCCTGGAGCCCGGCGAGGTCGCCCTGGCCTGGCTGCTGACGCGACCCGGGGTCACGGGCCCCATCGTCGGGCCGCGTACGCCGGAGCAGCTCGCGTCCGCGCTTCGGGCGGTGGAGCTGGAGCTGTCGCAGGAGGTGCTCGACGGGCTGGACGAGGTCTTCCCGGGGCCGGGGCCGGCTCCGGAGGCGTTCGCCTGGTAGCCGTCGCGGCTACTGTCCGACGGCGGCGGCCACGGCGACGACGACGAACATCAGCACGAGCACACCCGCCATGACGCGGTTTCTGGTCTTGGGATCCACCCGTCGAGACTAACGCGACCGGGCCCGCCCTTCGTACGGAGGGTCGGGCTCTCCCAGTTCCCAGGCGCCGACGACCTCGTAGCGGGGCCGCTCGCCGGGGACGCCGCCGCTGGGCAGGTTGCTGCGGACCAGGCTCAGCCGGGCGACCCGCCAGGCGGTGCCCTCGAAGGTGGCCAGCGCCCGGGAGTAGGGGCGCACGTCGTCGGACTCGTGGCGCAGCCGGCCCAGGGTGAGGTGCGGGGTGTACCGGTGGTGCTGGTCCATCGGCACCCCGGAGCGCCGTGCGGCGGCGTCGGCCCGCTCGGCGAGCATCCGCAGGGTGTCGAGGTCTCCGGCGGCGCCGGCCCACAGCGAGCGGTGGCCGAAGTGGCCGGAGCCGTGGATCCGGAGCGGGAAGGGTGCGGTGCGGGCGGCGGCGCGGGCCAGGCGGGTGTGCAGTTCGGGGAGGAGGTCCTCGGAGACCTCGCCCATGAAGGCGAGCGTGAAGTGCCAGCCCGCTTCCGCGGTCCAGCGGAGGGTCTCGTCGTGCAGGGGTCGCACGGCTTCGGCCAGTTCGGCGACGGCCGCCTCGGGCGGCAGGACGGCTGCGAACAGTCTCATGCCACGAGCCTAGCGAGCCGGGCTCCGTGCGGCGCCGTCGCCGGGGGCCAGCCCCCGGACCCCCGCTCCCCGAACGCCGGAGGGGCTGAAAACGACCGCCTACGCCGCCGTGACCAGCTGGCGGCCGCGGTCCGCCGGGACGAACGTCACGCCGTGGCGGTTCACGCTCAGGCGGAGGTTGCCGACGCGGGAGAGGACGAGGCCGATGGCCACCGCAGCGGCCAGCGACACCGCGCCACCCGCGGCCATGCCGACGCGCGCGCCGTACGTGTCCGTGACCCACCCGACCAGCGGAGCGCCGAAGGGCGTGCCGCCGGTGAAGACCATCATGAACAGGGCCATCACCCGGCCCCGCATCTCCGGGTCCGTGGCCATCTGCACGCTGGAGTTGGCGGTGACGTTCACCGTCAGCCCGAAGATCCCGATCGGCACGAGCAGCGCCGCGAACAGCCAGAATCCGGGTGCGAAGGCCGTCACCAGCAGGAGCACGGAGAAGAGCACCGCCGCCGCGACCAGCAGCCGCAGGCGGGACAGACCCCGCCGGGCCGCCAGCAGTGCGCCCACCAGGGAGCCCGCCGCGATGAGCGTGTTGAACAGGCCGTAGGTGCCGGCGTCCCCGTGGAAGACCTTGCTGACGAACGCCGACAGCCAGATCGGGAAGTTGAAGCCGAAGGTGCCGATGAAGCCGACGAGCACGATCGGCCAGATCAGTTCGGGCCGCCCGGCGACGTACCGCAGGCCTTCCCGCAGCTGGCCCTTGGCGCGCGGCTGTACCTCGACCTGGTGCAGCTCCTTGGTCCGCATCAGCAGCAGGCCGATGATCGGGGCCGCGAAGGAGAGGCCGTTGAGCAGGAAGGCCCAGCCGGAGCCGACGGCGGTGATGAGGACACCGGCGATGGCCGGGCCGACAAGCCGCGCGGACTGGAAGTTGGCCGAATTCAGGCTGACGGCGTTGGCCACCTGGTCCTTGCCGACCATCTCGGAGACGAAGGTCTGGCGGGCCGGGTTGTCCACGACGGTGACCAGGCCGAGCAGGAAGGCGGCGAGGTAGACGTGCCAGACCTGGACGTGTCCGGCGAGGGTGAGGACGGCGAGCGCGATACCGGTCAGTCCCATCGCGGCCTGCGTGCAGAGCAGCAGCGGCCGCTTGGGGAGCCGGTCGGCGAGTACGCCTCCGTAGAGGCCGAACATCAGCATCGGCAGGAACTGCAGCGCGATGGTGATGCCGACCGCCGAGGCGGAGCCGGTCAGGGAGAGGACCAGCCAGTCCTGGGCGATGCGCTGCATCCAGGTGCCGGTGTTCGAAACGACCTGGCCGGTCGCGAAGAGCCGGTAGTTGCGGATCCTCAGCGAGCTGAACATCGAGTTCTTGCCCGGGGCGCGCCCTGCGGCGCGCGTAGTGGTGGATATGTGGCCGGGGGCGGAGTCTGCTCCGGGTCCCGTACTCAAAAGGGTCGCCTCCTGGCGTCGTTCCTACAGGTGCGCGAGCTTGTCCAGGACGGGCGCCGCTTCGCGGAGCTTGGCCCATTCGTCCTCGGTCAGCCCGGCCGCGAGCCCGGCCAGGAAGGCGTTGCGCTTGCGACGGCTCTCTTCGAGCATCGCCTCGGCCTCCTCCGTCTGGCGGACCACCTTCTGGCGGCGGTCGTCGGGGTGCGGTTCCAGCGTGACCAGTCCCTTGGCTTCCAGCAACGCGACGATGCGCGTCATCGACGGTGGCTGCACGTGCTCGCGTCGGGCCAGCTCACCCGGGGTGGCCTGGCCGCAGCGGGCGAGGGTGCCGAGCACCGACATCTCGGTCGGGCTCAGTGACTCGTCGACGCGCTGGTGCTTGAGGCGCCGGCCCAGCCGCATGACGGCAGAGCGGAGATCGTTCACGGCGGCGGCGTCGTCGCCATGGGAAAGGTCATGCATGTCTTTAGAGTAACTCATTACTCTACCTAAGGAACACCGGTTATCTGGTGTCACTCGTACGGGTGAGTCGGCTCCGGAAAGTGACACGCGTCCATGCCCTGTGCCCCGACTCTTTCGGCATGGGGACACATGTGCTGAGCATGCGCATAGACGGGGAGCTCCTCGACAGGCTCCGGACTCATGCCGCCAAACGCGGAATGAGCGTCCAGGACTATGTGGTCCGGACGCTCATTCGCGACGATTTCGACGAACGCTTCAAGGCGGCCGTCGACGAGACGGAGAAGTTCTACGGGCTCACGTGAGCCCGGCTCCTCCGGGCACCGGTCGTCACCGGTGCCGGGCACAGTGCCGTTCGGGGACAGGGCCGTTCGGGGACAGGGCCGTTCGGGCGCAGTGCCGTTCGGGCGCAGTGCCGTTCGGGCGCAGTGCCGTTCGGGCACAGTGCCGTTCGGGGACAGTGCCGTTCGGGTTACGTGAGGCCCAGGGCCGGCATCGCGTAGTAGAAGACGAACACCGCCGAGACGACGTACATGGCCACCGGGACCTCGCGGCCCCGGCCGGTCGCCAGCCGCAGTACGGAGAAGGCCACGAAGCCGATGCCGATGCCGTTGGTGATCGAGTACGTGAAGGGCATCATCACCATGGCCAGGAAGGCCGGGACGGCGATGGTGAAGTCGCTCCAGTCGATGTCCCTGACCGAGCCCGCCAGGATCAGGAAGCCGACCGCGATGAGCGCGGGGGTGGCGGCCTGCGAGGGGACCATCGTGGCGAGCGGGGTGAGGAACAGCGACACGGTGAAGAGACCGCCGGTCACGATGTTCGCCAGGCCCGTACGGGCGCCCTCGCCGACGCCGGCCGTGGACTCCACGAAGCAGGTGGTGGCCGAGGAGGAGGAGGCTCCGCCCGCGGCGACGGCCAGGCCGTCGACGAACAGCACCCGGTTGATGCCGGGGAAGGAGCCGTCCGGGCGCGTCAGCTTCGCCTCGTCGCCGACGCCCAGGATGGTCCCCATGGCGTCGAAGAAGCAGGACAGCAGCACCGTGAAGACGAAGAGGACCCCGGTCAGCACGCCGACCTTGCCGAAGCCGCCGAACGGGCTGACCTGACCGACGAGCCCGAAGTCGGGCGCGGCCACCGGGTTGCCCGGCCACTCCGGGACCGTCAGGCCCCAGGCCGCGTCCGGGAGCTTGGTGATCAGCTGGACGGCGAGCGCGGCGACGGTCATGGCCACGATGGAGATCAGGATCGCGCCGGGCGTCTTGCGGATGATGAGGGTCAGCGTGAGCAGCACGCCGATCACGAAGATCAGGACGGGCCAGCCGTGCAGGTGGCCGTTGGTGCCGAGCTGGAGCGGGACCGTGGTGTGCGCGAGGTCCGGCATGCGGGTGACGAAGCCCGAGTCGACCAGGCCGATCAGCATGATGAACAGGCCGATGCCGATCGCGATGCCCTTGCGCAGGCCGAGCGGGACGGCGTTCATGACCCGCTCGCGCAGGCCGGTCGCGACCAGCAGCATCACCACGAAGCCGGCCAGGACCACCATGCCCATGGCATCGGGCCAGCTCATCCGCGGGGCGAGCTGGAGGGCGACGACCGTGTTGACGCCGAGGCCGGCCGCGAGCGCGATCGGGACGTTGCCGATCACACCCATGAGGAGGGTGGTGAAGGCCGCGGTCAGGACGGTGGCGGTGACCAGCTGTCCGCCGTCGAGCTGATGCCCGTACATGTCCTTCGCGCTGCCCAGGATGATCGGGTTCAGCACGATGATGTAGGCCATCGCGAAGAAGGTGGCGAAGCCGCCGCGGACCTCGCGGCCGATCGTCGAGCCACGCTCGGAGATCTTGAAATAGCGGTCCACGGAAGAAGTGGGGGCCGACGTGGGGGCCGACGTGCTCATGGGGTCCTGGTCCTCATTGGTCGTTCATACGGCGAAAACGGGCCAAGCCCAAACCGTTTCAGTATGAACACATGAACGAAGGGGCGTCTATCTCCGCGCGTAGACCCTGCGCCGACCGGCCTAGACTTGGCCCCATGGCGAAATGGACTGCGCAGCACGAGGCCCCCGAGCCCCTCGAGGGTCCGATCGTCGGGACCGTCATGGGCGGGACGATCCTGTGGTTCGCCCTCTTCCTCTTCCAGCTCCCCTTCTACGGGTGGTTCGCGGACCGGGGGATGCTGTGGTGGGTCTGGACCTGCGCGGTCGGCGGGTTCCTCGGCCTGATCGGCCTCTGGTACGTCCGCGGCCGCGACGCGGCCCTCAAGCGCCACGCGGATGCGGCTGCGCCGGCCGCGCGGAGCGACTCCGACCGGCCGGGCGGGACTCCCCAGCCGGGCTAGCCCCCTCCCGCCAAGGCCGGCCCCCCCTCGGGCGGGCGCGGGGAGCCGGCCGGCCGTGCCCGGTAGGTGCGGCGCCGTTGCCGGGGGCTCCGCCCCCGGACCCCCGCGCCTCAAACGCCGGCGGGGCTGGTTCTGGTAGGTCAGACGCCGGCGGGGCTGGTTCCGGCCGGGCTCGCCGGTCGCGGCACCGCCCGTAAGGGCTACCAGCGGAGGATTCTGCTCATCCCGAAGTCGGATCTTCGGACTTCTCGGCGGGTGAACCGTTGAATCGCCCTTTACCGTCAAAAGCATGACGCAGCGGGCGAGGATCGAAGCAGACGGACCGGAGCCGGGCGGTGCCGGCGGAGCGGCCGCCGGGCTCGCCATCGACGCGGGCTCGGAACTCGACCCGGTGCACCCGTGCAAGCCGCCCGCGCCCCGATTCAAGCCCGCCGGTCTGACCACCGCCGAAGTCGCCGAACGCGTCGCCCGCGGAGCCGTCAACGACGTCCCCGTCCGCAGCAGCCGTTCCACGGCCGAGATCGTCCGCGCCAACGTCTTCACCCGCTTCAACGCCATCATCGGCGTCCTGTGGGTGATCATGCTCTTCGTCGCGCCGATCCAGGACAGCCTCTTCGGCTTCGTGATCATCGCGAACACCGGCATCGGCATCATCCAGGAGATGCGCGCCAAGAAGACCCTCGACGGCCTAGCCGTCATCGGCGAGGCCAAACCCAGCGTCCGCCGCGACGGCCGCACCGCCGAGATCTCCACCTCCGAGATCGTCCTCGACGACGTCATCGAGCTCGGCCCCGGCGACAAGGTCGTCGTCGACGGACTCGTCGGCGAGGCCGAGGGCCTGGAGATCGACGAGTCCCTCCTGACCGGCGAGGCCGACCCCGTCCTGAAGAAGCCCGGCGACCCGGTCATGTCCGGCTCGTTCGTCGTCGCCGGCGGCGGCGCCTTCACCGCCACCAAGGTCGGCCGCGAGGCCTACGCCGCCCAGCTGGCCGAAGAGGCCTCCCGCTTCACGCTCGTCCACTCCGAGCTGCGCACCGGCATCTCCACCATCCTCAAGTACGTCACCTGGATGATGATCCCGACCTCCATCGGCCTGATCATCAGCCAGCTGATCGTCAAGGACAACAACCTCAAGGAGGCCATCGCCCGCACCGTCGGCGGCATCGTCCCGATGATCCCCGAGGGCCTCGTCCTGCTCACCTCCGTCGCCTTCGCCATCGGAGTCATCCGGCTCGGCCGCAAGCAGTGCCTGGTCCAGGAACTCCCCGCCATCGAGGGCCTCGCCCGCGTCGACGTCGTCTGCCTCGACAAGACCGGCACCCTCACCGAAGGCGGCATGGACGTCACCGAGTGCCGCCCGCTCGGCGGCGCGGACGCCCCGTACGTCAAGAAGGTGCTCGGCGCGCTCGGTGAGAGCGACCCGCGCCCCAACGCCAGCCTCCAGGCGATCATCGACGCCTACCCGGACAGCGCCGAGTGGCGCTGCACCGAGTCCCTGCCCTTCTCCTCCGCCCGCAAGTACAGCGGCGCCAGCTTCAGCGAGGGCGACGGCGAGAACAACACCTGGCTCCTCGGGGCCCCCGACGTGCTGCTCCCGGCCGGAGACCCGGCGCTGGAGGAGATCAACGAGCTCAACGAGCAGGGCCTACGGGTCCTCCTGCTCGGCCGCGCCACCCGCGAACTCGACGACCCGGCCGTGGCCACCGGGGTCAGGCCCACCGCCCTGATCGTCCTGGAGCAGCGGCTGCGCCCCGACGCCGCCGACACCCTGCGCTACTTCGAGGACCAGAACGTCAAGGCCAAGGTCATTTCCGGCGACAACGCGGTCTCGGTCGGCGCGGTCGCCGGCAAGCTGGGCCTGCCCGGCGCGGAGAACACCGTCGACGCGCGGACGCTGCCCACCGACCGGGACGAGATGGCGGAGGTCCTCGACGGGAACGCCGTCTTCGGGCGCGTCACCCCGCAGCAGAAGCGCGACATGGTCGCCGCCCTCCAGTCCAGGGGACACACGGTCGCGATGACCGGCGACGGGGTCAACGACGTGCTCGCGCTCAAGGACGCCGACATCGGCGTCTCGATGGGCTCGGGCTCGGAGGCCACCCGCGCCGTCGCCCAGATCGTGCTCCTGAACAACAGCTTCTCCACCCTGCCCTCGGTGGTCGCCGAGGGCCGCCGGGTCATCGGCAACATCACCCGCGTCGCCACCCTCTTCCTCACGAAGACGGTCTACTCGGTGCTGCTGGCCATCCTGGTGGTCTGCTCGCAGGTCGAGTACCCGTTCCTGCCGCGCCACCTGACGCTGCTGTCCACGCTGACCATCGGCATCCCGGCCTTCTTCCTGGCCCTGGCCCCCAACAAGGAGCGGGCCAGGCCGCACTTCGTGAAACGCGTGATGCGGTACGCCATCCCGGGCGGGGTCATCGCCGCCGTCGCCACCTTCGTGACGTACGTGATCGCCCGCCACCACTACACCGGCCCCGACGCCCTCAAGGCCGAGACCAGCGCCGCGACGCTGGCGCTGTTCCTGACCTCGATGTGGGTGCTGGCGATCATCGCCCGCCCGTACACCTGGTGGCGGGTCGGCCTGGTCGGCGCGATGGGCGGAGCCTTCCTGATCGTCCTCGTCGTGCCCTGGCTGCAGGAGTTCTTCCAGCTCAAGCTGGAGGGGGCCGTGATGCCGTGGACGGCGGTGGGCATCGCCGCCGTGGCGGCCGTCCTGATCGAGTTCACCTTCCGGTGGGTGGACCGCAAGTTCCCGGCCTGAGAGCCGCCCGCCGATTCCCCGATTCTCCGGTTCCCCGATTCTCCGGTTCCCCGGGGACTACGCCGCCAGATCGTGCTCGGTACGGGCCGCGATCCGCGAGCGCAGGCCCAGGGTCGCCGCCGCGGCGAGCAGCCCGGCGGCGAGGGCCGACCACCACAGGGCCGCCGCGCCGAGGCCGGTGTAGAGGGTGACGCCCAGGGTGAGGGCGGCGAAGCGGCTGACGCCCCAGGTCCAGCTGAAGGCGCCCTGGTAGCGGCCGCGGGCGGTGGCCGGGGCCAGGTTCGCCACCACCGAGGCGGCGATTCCGGCGACGGAGAGCTCGCCGAGCGACCAGACGGCCACCGAGAAGACGTACCCGGCGACCGAGTCCGCGAGGCCGGTCAGGGCCACGCCGACGGCGATCAGCGCGCTGCCGGCCGCCTGCACCGGCAGCTGCGGCAGATCGGCCAGACGGGCCGTCACGAACGGCTGGAGCGCCACCACCAGAGCGGCGTTGACCGCGGCCAGGGTCCCGTACACCACCGGGGAGAGCCCGCTGTCGCGGACGGCCATCGGCAGCGCCACCTCGGTCAGGGAGTACACGAACAGCTGGATGCCGAACACCGGGAGCAGCGCGAGCAGCAGCCGGTCGCGCAGGACGACCCCGTAGCCCAGGCCCGCGGACTTCTCCGGAGCGGTGCGGGCCGGCTCGCGCAGCCGGGTGGCGACCACGGTCGCGTAGACGAGCGCCGTCCCGGCGTCGACGGCGAAGAGCAGCCAGTACCCGTGCGCGGCCAGGAAACCGCCGAGGACGCCGGCGACGGCCGTACCGATGTTGACCCCCCAGCCGAACAGCGCGTACGCCCGCCGGCGCCATCCGGTGTCCACCGAGTCGGCCAGCAGCGCGTACGCGGCGGGCCCGACGGTGGCCCCGGCGGTGCTGAGGAGCAGGGCCGAGGCGGCCATCGTCCAGATTCCCGGTGCCAGGAACAGCGCGCCCTGCGCGACGGCGGAGCCGAGGAGCCCGATCAGCATCGTCGGGCGGCGGCCGATCCGGTCGGCCAGCAGTCCGCCGATGGCCGGGCCGAGCAGGTTGCCGGCGCCCAGGGCGCCGAGGACGAAGGAGATGTCGGATCCGGTGATGCCCCGGTCGGCCAGCAGGAAGACCAGGAACGGGGTGACGAGGTAGCCGAGCCGGTTGACGACCGTGCCGGCGAACAGGGTCCAGACGACGGGCGGGAGACCGCGGAAGGAGGAGGGCATGGGAGGAGCCTGTTCCCGCGCCGCCGTACGCCCTATTGATTAAGGTGGGGCCGAATCCATCGGCAACCCGGGGGCGGGCACATGGAGTACTCACTCACCTTCTCCGCGTCGGATCTGGCGCAGACCCGCTTCGCGGTGTCTCCCATGTGGGAGGTCGTCACCAGCTTCCGGCTGCTGAGGGACGAGACCGGGTCGCCGCTGCACCGAGACTGGGCCGCTCAGGTGCGGCCCAGGCTGGTGCGGGCGGGCCTGGACCGGGGCTGGCTGGCCGCCCTGATCCCGGGCGGCGGCTACCTCGCGGACTTCCTCAACCCGACCCCCGCCGGACCCTTCCCCGAGCTCTCCGCCGAACTGGAGGCCATCCGCCGCAGCACTCCGCAGCAGGTGCGCTCCGACCTCGACGAGCTCGCGCGCAAGTCCCGCCGTCCCTCGCCGCGGCTGCGGCTGCTCCACGAGGATCCCGGGGCGGTGCTGGTGAAGGTCACCGAAGAGATCGAGACGTACTGGGAGTTCGCGCTCGCCCCCTACTGGTCGCGGGTCCGCCGGCTGCTGGAGGCGGATGTCTTCCACCGGGCCCGGCAGGTCGCCGAGCACGGCGCGGCGCACGTCCTGAACGAACTCCACGACTCCGTCAGCTGGGACGAGGGGACCCTGCGCATGGTCCGGCGCCAGTGCGCGCTGCACCGGGACGAGGCGGCCGCGGGGCTGCTGCTCGTGCCCTCGGCCTTCGCCTGGCCCCGCGTACTGACCCGCTCGGTGGCGCCCGAGCCGCCCCAGCTGGCCTACCCGGCCCGGGGCATCGGCACCCTGTGGGAGCCCCGGGCCACCAAGGCCTCCGATGCGGTCGCCGCCGTACTCGGGCGCTCCCGGACCCTGCTCCTCGCCGAACTGGACACCCCGGCCTCCACCACCCAACTGGCCCGGAGCAGCGGCCTGTCCGCCGCCGCCGTCTCCCAGCACCTGATCGCGCTGCGCAACGCGGGACTGGTCACCGGCCACCGCGCCGGCCGCTCGGTGCTGTACGCCCGCACGGCCATCGCGGACGCGCTCCTGACTCCGGTGGGGGCCGGGACCGGGTAGTGCGGTGCACCCCGCCAGCAGAAATGTCAGTGCGAGATGGTAATCCTTCTGGAAGATTACGGCCGATGACTTCGGTCGATGTCACATTTCCCAGGGGGGGGAAGCACCACATGAAACTCGTTCGTGCGCTACCGACGGCGGCCCTGGCCCTGGCGCTCGGCCTGTCGGCCGCGGCGCCGGCGGCCGCCGCCGGCGATCCCGCGGCGCCCAAGGTCACCGCGCCCCGGACCAGCCCCACCCCCGGCTTCGCCGGTGAGGGCAGCTCCTCCGACTGCTACACCGACCCGTACTCCGGGTCGGGTGCGGGCTGGCTCGGTCCGGGCGACGTCACGCTCCGCGCCACGGTCGGCTCCCCGTCGAGCACGCAGTTCCAGACGACGTTCCAGCTCTGGGACACCGCGTACGGGGGCAAGCGCACCGACTTCCCGACGGGCTGGTCCGGTTCCGAAGCCCGTACGGCCGTCCCCGCCGACCAGCTGAAGGACGGCGGGCAGTACGCCTGGCGGGCCCGGGCCACCGACGGGAAGCTGACCGGCGCCTACACGTCGTGGTGCTACTTCCGGGTCGACGCCACGTCGCCGACCGCCGAGGTCACCACGGACGCGAGCCCCAAGAAGGTCGGCGAGGAGGCCACCTTCACCCTGAAGGGCACCGACACCGGATCGGAGCTCGCCTGCGCCCGCTGGCAGACGGACGCGGTCTTCAGCGTCGGCTGGAAGTGCTCGGACGAGGCCACGGACTCCCACGTCGTGCGGCTGACGGACGGCGCGGCCGCCATCAAGGTCAAGCCCGCCAACTGGGGCACCCAGTTCGTCTACCTCCAGACGATGGACAACGCGGGCAACACCTCCCAGCCCGCCAACGTCTCCTACTACGCCCAGCAGAGCACCGCCCCCGCCGCCTTCGGCGACATCGACGCCGACGCCAAGGCGGACGTCCTCGTCCCGGACGCGGCCGGCAACCTCCGCAAGCGGGGTGCGAACCCGCTGGACGCCCCCAACGCGCGGGCCGCCGCCGCCCCGGGCGGCAGCGAGAGCTGGGCGGGGATCCAGTACACCCACCGCGGCACGCTGGGCCAGGTGCAGCAGGTCGACGACCTGCTGGCGCACGTCCCCGGCGCCGCCGGGCTGTACCTCTTCCGCAACAACGGCGCCGGCCTGTTCACCGAGCAGTCCGCGATCTCCGTCGACAAGCCCGACGTCTGCCGGAACCCCGAGCGCGCGAGGATCGACTGCGCCGAGTACGGCCTCGGCGAGGACTGGTCGAAGGTGACGCGGATCGCGGCGTACGGTTCGCAGCGGGGTGACGGCCCGGTCGGGGCCATGCTGCCGGGCACCTCGGTGCTGTTCGTCGAGAACGGCCGTCTGTGGCTGGTGGAACGCGGCTACAACAACGGCCTGGAGAGCCAGGCGATCCTCATCTCGGGCACCGAGTCCCGCTGGGCGGGCTACGAGCTGCTCACCCCGGGCCGGGCGCAGGGCACGGACTTCCCCACCCTGTGGGCGCGTTCCACGACCGACGGCACGATCCGGGCCTTCACCATCGGCGGGACGCCCAACGCCCAGGACTTCTCGGCCTTCGCCGACCCGTCCGCCGGGCCGGTCATCGGCACCCTGGCCCCGGCCGCCCATCCGCGCGTCGGCTCCGACGGCGACCTCACGGGCGACGGCATCCCGGACCTCTGGTCCGCCGACGCCTCCGGCAAGGTCACGGTCTTCCCGGGCAGGGGGACGGCGGCCCCGCACCCGAAGGTCACGGGCTTCGCCAAGGCCCTCTGAGCGATACGAAGGCAGCTGCACGAAGGCAGCTGCACCAGTACGGCTCCGGTGCCCCGAAGGGGGCGCCGGAGCCGTTTCTGCGGTTCCTGCGGATTCTGCGGATTCCGCGGGCGGACCTCAGTCGAACCAGCGGTCCCGGGCCAGTTCCGCCGTCCGGGAGGGGTCCTCCAGGAGGGCCGCGACCTCGAAGCGGCGCGGCCACTGGCCCGCCGCCCAGGCGAGGGCCGCGGCCACGCCCTCCAGGGTGGAGGCGTGCAGGGTGCCGTCCGGGGTGCGGCGCCAGTCCAGCTCGACGCCGCCCGCCAGGAGTTCCTCGTGTTCCAGGTACCGGGCCGGGGTGGCCGGGCCGAGGAGGTGCAGGACCGATTCGGGGACCTCGTGCTCCTCGCCCTCGGTGGTGACCTCCGCCGGGACCGTCTCCGAGAGCCGGCGGACCTGGAACAGCTCCGCCAGGTCGGCGGCCCGGGACGGGGCCACGGGCAGCAGCGGGAGACCGGCCGTCAGGGGGAGCAGGTCCGGGGCGTCCGCGATCACCGCGTCGGCCGCGTCCACCACGACCACCTCGCCGTCGATGACCGCACGCAACTCGTCGGGCAGGGTGACCTGTTCGGGGTCCAGATCGGCCAGGGCCCCGTACAGGGCGTGCAGCTGGCGTCCGCCGACCTCGCGGTCCGGGTCGGCGAGGCGGCCCAGGAGCTCGGCCGCGCCGCCGGGTTCGTCCAGCAGGGCGGGCACGCTGGTGCGTACGCCGAGCGCCCGCAGGACCTGCTCGTCCTCGAATCCGGTGGCGTCCGCCGGGGTGTAGAGGCCCGCCAGCAGCGGGTCCCCGCCCGCCGCGCGCAGGCCCGCCGGGCGCCGGCCGTCCAGGACCGGGTGGTCGCGCAGCCACCAGGCGGTGTACGGGCGCACGGACCGGGTGGTGCCGTCCGGGAGCAGGACCCGGACTGGCTGGGTCAGGGCGTCGCGCAGCGGCGGCCGGGCGAGCATGGCCAGGGCCTGGGGCCAGCAGTCGTCGTCGACCAGGTCGAGGTCCCGTACGGCGACCAGCTCGGTGGCGACCGGCGGAACGGGGGTGTCCGGGAGCTGGTCCAGGACGTCCTCGCACCACACGTCGACCGCGTCCAGCAGGCCGGCGTCGTCGGGTTCGGCGAAGTCCCCGTCGCGGGGCTCCAGTTCGTCGGGATCCAGGACCACGTCGGTGGCGCGGACCAGCTGGAACTCGGCCAGCACCCCGACGGCGGTGAGGGTCCGCGCGTCCCAGCGCTCCACCAGCTCGGCGTCCACGTACGGGATCTCGTCCTCGCGGATGACGGAGGCCAGCGGGGAGCCGGGGAGCAGGAGTTCGCCGGCCGGGGTCGGCTCGCCGTCCTCGTCGGGCAGGGCGAGCGCGCCCAGCCACGGCTCGTCGCCGGGCGAGAGCTCGGCGTCCCGGACCAGTCCGAGGACGATGTCGGCCAGTTCCCCGGCGTCGAGGGCGTCCTCGTCCCAGATCTCCCCGGAGTCCATGGAGGCCGCGACGGCGGCCCGCACCTGCGGGGTGGTCAGGACGGCGCGCGGGCCGGCCGGGAGTGCGCCGAGCTTCTCCAGCAGCGGGTGCACGGCGTCCGGGTGGGCCACCTTCAGGCCGAGCCGGGCCAGCATTTCGGGGCTGCTCGTCCCCGGGGTGTCCGCGCCGGGCAGCAGGATGTGCCGGGGCCCGATCGCGGTGCGCCCGTCGGCCAGCGGCACCGGGAGGCCGGAGAGCCGGTCGGGGTCGACGCCCGCGAGGCTGTCGTAGAGCCGGTGCCACCAGTCGGGGGTCCGCTCGATGCCCGCGATCCGCTCGATGGCCTCGCCCAGCGGCAGCCGGCCGACGCCCAGGGTGCGCAGTTCGGGGCGGCGCTCCAGCCCGGCGGGGAGCAGGGTCGGCAGCACCTCCGCGAGGACCCGTACGGTGTCGGCGCCCGCGCCCTCCACCACCTCGGCCTCGAAGGGGCGCAGGGCGGCGCGCTCCAGCGGTTCGCCCTCCGCGGGCTCCTCGGGCGGTGCGGCGGGCGCGAGGAAGGCCGTACGGGGCAGGCGTTTGAGGACGGCCCCGCGCAGGGCCCCGTCGAGCTCGCCCTTGCCGAGCGGGCCGGGTACGAGGTCCACGAGCGCGGTGCTCACGGGGTCCCAGGAGCCGAGCAGTTCGGCGTACGCGTCGGCCGCGCGCTCCACCAGGAAGTCGGTCAGCGGCCCCGGCGCGGGGTGGCGGCGGGTGGTGTCCAGCGGCAGGGTCGCGATGAGCAGCGCCGGGATGCCCAGCGGTTCGTCGGTCGGGGTCGGTGCGTGCACCACGGCCGCGGTGGCGGGGCGGACCGGGGCGCCTTCGGCGTCGACGGGGACCGACCAGGACACCGCCCAGACGGGCCGCAGCCGTTCCTCGACGGGCCGGTCGGCGAGCAGTGCCTTCTCGATGGGGCCGGAGTGGCGGACGGTGCGCCAGCGCTTGGTGTCCGAGGCGGAGTCGGAGATGACGGTGTACGGGCCTTCGGTGCGGCGCGTCAGCGTCCGCACGCCCCCGGACGGGGTGTCCACGACCACCTCGGCCAGCCCGGGCAGGGTCAGCAGCAGGGCGTCGTCGACGGCGGCGAGCAGCCGCTGGGCCAGCTCCTCGGCGGCGGCGTCGCGCAGCGGCAGCACCACGACGGTGTCGTAGCCCTCGGGCGCGGTTCCCTCGGCGGGCAACGGGAGCCGCAGCAGCGGGACGTGGCCGTCGCGGCGGCGCAGCTCCTCGCTGAGTCCGGGGCTGCCGACGCACGCACCGCGGGCCAGCTCGCGGGCCTCGGCCAGCGACCAGCGGACCCCGCCGTGCCGGCCGAGGACGGCGGGCTCGTCGGAGACGGCGAGTACGGCGGCGAAGCCGACGCCGAAGCGGCCGACGCTGCCGGCGGAGTCGTCCCGCTTGGCGGAGGCGCGCAGGGTGGACAGCGATTCCACGCCGGTGGCGTCAAGCGGGGCACCGGTGTTGGCGGCGGCGAGCACCGCGTGGCCGTCGGGCTGGTCGGTGCCCGCGTGCAGGGTGAGCCGCAGCCGGCCGGGCACCCCGGCGCGGGCGGCCGCGTCGGCGGCGTTCTGCGCGAGCTCGACGACGAGCCGGTCGCGGTAGCCGCCGAGCGCCAGGTCCTCCTCGGCGTTGGCGTCCTCGCGGAACCGGGCCGGACCCGCGCCCCAGGCGTCGAGCACCCCGCGCCGCAGCCGGGCCGTGCCGAAGGGGTCCACGCCGTCCCGGGCCGCCGTCACTCGCACGCTCACGCCGCTGCCTCCAAGCTGTACCGCCCTGTACGGCACCCACCGAACACCGGATGCCGAGGTCCTGAAGGTATCGCGTACGGCCGCACCCGGATCCACGAGGCCGCCGGCGTCGCGGCTCAGGCACACTTCATGGGTCGGATTCGGCCTATCTATGAGGTGCCCATGATTACGCTCACCAAGGAAGACGGCCCGGCGGACCTGGGCGGTGTGACCCATCTGTCCATCGGGGTGTCCTGGGACCCGACCGCGGGCAGCAGCGGTGGCCTGATGGGCAAGTTCAAGCGGAAGACCGGAACGGACCTGGACCTGATCGCGATCGCGATGCAGGGCTCGGACCCGGTCCGCCTCGCGGGCCTGGACTCCCTGGATCCGATGGGCAACGGCTCGCTGCTCCACAGCGGGGACAACCAGACCGGCCACGGCGACGGCGACGACGAGACGGTGACCGTCGAGTTCTCCCGGATACCGGGCAACGTCACGGCCATCGTCTTCGTCGCCGCCGCGTACAAGAAGGGCAGTTCCTTCCAGAGCGCGCGCAACATCAGCTTCAAGGTGTACGACGCCACGGGCGGCTCCAGCCAGCAGGTCGCCGACATCTGGCCGAGCCTGCTCGGTACCGACAACGGCTGTGCCGTGGCCAAGGCGGTCCGTGACGGCGCCGGCTGGAAGCTGGTCGTCATCAACGAGACCGGCAAGATCAAGCCGGGCGACGAGCAGGCCCTGATGCGCTTCGCGATCAGCAAGTAGCGGGGGGCCGCCCGGTCATGCCTGGCCGGTGAGGTGCGCGAACACCACGACGTTGGCGTCCCAGTGGCGGTCCTTGGTGAGGTCGCCGCCGCAGGTGATGATGCGGAGCTCCGCCTTGCCGTGGGTGTCCCCGTAGACCTTGTCGGTCGGGAACCGGTCCTTCTTGAAGGTGTCGACCGAGTCGACTGAGAAGACGGCCGTGGTGCCGTCGTCCCGCTTGACCTCGATCTTCTCGTCCTTCTTCAGCTTCTTGAGGTTGTAGAAGACGGCCTCGGCCACCTGGGGTGTGTCCATGTGCCCGACGATGGCGGCCGCGCCCTTCTCCCCGGGGGTCGGGCCGTCCTTGTACCAGGCCGCGTCCTTGGGCTTGGCGAAGTCGGGCTCCTGCATGACTCCTTGGGCGTCCAGTCCGACGGTGTCGAGCGGGGCGTCGACCTTGATGTCCGGGATCACGATGCGGTCCGGGACGGAGGGCTTCAGCACCGAAGCGGCCTTCGCGTCGGCCGGGTTGTTCTTGACCGCGCCGGTGTCGCCGCCGGAGGAGCAGGCGGTCGCGAGGAAGACGGTGAGGGCCGACGCGCCCGCCAGGGCGGCCGCGCGCACTGCGCGGCCGCTCCGGCGGGGGGCGCGGGCAGAAGTGGACTGCTCAGCCATTGTCTGCGGCATCCGAGGGGACCCAGCCGAGGGGGGCCTGGCCGGTGTTGACGGAACCCTTGGGGGTCTTGTGCTGGTCCGGGGTGACCGGGGACGGCTTGGGCTTCGGGGTGCCCGTGGCATCGGTGGAGAACTTCACGGTGTCGAACTTCTTGCCGTCCGCGAAGGCGTCGACGCCGTAGTAGCCGGACTTGACGTTGTTGGAGACGACCGCGGTGCCGGTCCAGACGCCCTTGCCGTCGTTCTTCAGGTTGACCTGGCCGCCGAAGGCGTCGGACTTGATGAACGCGCTCTTCTCGTTCGGCGCCGTCTTGATGGTGACCCGGATCTTCTCGCCGGGCTTGCCGCTGTCCTTGGACAGGCTGACGGCGGACTCCGGCGGCTTCGGGGCGTCGGACTTGACGGTCAGCTGCGCGGTGGCCTGGATCTTCTTGCCGTCGGGGCCCGTGCCGGTGAGGGAGACGCCGTAGGTGCCGGCGGGGACCTTGGCGACGGTGGCGGTGGCGCCGCGGCCGTCGGTCATCTTGACGTCGTCCAGGGCCTTGGACGAGATGGAGAGGTTCGTCGAACCGTCCGGGACCTCCATCGAGAGCTGGATGGAGTCGCCCGCCTTGGCCGAGGAGGTCGACAGCTTCAGGGCCACCGGCGCGGCGTGGGTGTCGGTGCCGGGGCTGCTCGACGCCGTGGGGGTGGCATCGGCGGCGAACGCGACGGTGGGGACCGCCAGGGCCATCGACGAGGCGAGGGCGATCGCCGAGAGGGTGAGTGCCTTGCGCATGGGGTTCCTCCTGAACGGGCCGGGGTTCGTTCCCGGCACACCAGACATGAGGGACATCCTGGGGTGCTTGGTTGCGGCCCTCCCGGGGGCCCCGGGAGGGCCCTGCCGAAGGTCCCGATGGGTGAAACCGCAGGCGGCAGGGCCGATCGGGATCTTCCGTTTACGGGCTCTTTGCCCCGATTTTTGGGACCAAGGTCCCGCGGTCCGGAGTCTGTCGGCGCCCGGCTCCTTCAGGGCTTCTTCAGGACCCCTTCAGAGCTCGGTCAGGGCTAGGTCCGGGCCAGGTCGCGGCTCTGCCGGGAATGACGGAGCCCCCGGTGACGAAGTGTCACCGGGGGCTCCGGAGCGTGTCGGAAGGCCGACGGTCAGAGGTTCTCGATGACGTAGTCGACGCACGCGGTCAGCTTCTGCACGTCCGCCGGGTCGATCGCCGGGAACATCGCGATGCGGAGCTGGTTGCGGCCGAGCTTGCGGTAGGGCTCGGTGTCCACGATGCCGTTGGCGCGCAGCACCTTGGCGACCGCGGCCGCGTCGATGTCGTCCGAGAAGTCGATCGTGCCGATGACGGCCGAGCGCTTCGCGGAGTCCGCGACGAACGGGCTGGCGTACTTCGACGCCTCGGCCCAGCCGTACAGGTGGGCCGCGCTGGCCGACGTACGCCCGGTGGTGAACTCCAGACCGCCCTGGCTGTTCATCCACTCCAGCTGCTCGTTCAGCAGGAAGAGGGTGGAGAGCGCCGGGGTGTTGTACGTCTGGTTCTTCAGCGAGTTGTCGATCGCCGTCGGCAGCGAGAAGAACTCCGGGATGTGCCGGCCGGAGGCGTGCACGCGGGCCGCGCGCTCCAGGGCCGCCGGGGAGAATGCCGCCAGCCACAGGCCGCCGTCGGAGGCGAAGGACTTCTGCGGGGCGAAGTAGTAGACGTCGGTCTCGGTGATGTCCACCGGCAGGCCGCCGGCGCCCGAGGTCGCGTCCACCAGAACGAGCGAACCCGCGTCGGCGCCCGCGACGCGCTTGATCGGCGCCGCCACACCCGTCGAGGTCTCGTTGTGGGTGTACGCGTAGACGTCCACGCCCGCCTCCGCCACCGGCTCCGGGTGCGTACCCGGCTCCGAGGAGATCACGGACGGCGCGTCCAGCCACGGCGCGGACTTCGCGGCCGAGGCGAACTTGGAGGAGAACTCACCGAAGGTGAGGTGCTGCGACTTCCGCTCGATGAGACCGGCGGTCGCGATGTCCCAGAAGGCGGTGGAGCCGCCGTTGCCCAGGATCACCTCGTAGCCCTCGGGGAGGGAGAAGAGGTCCCGGAGGCCCTGGCGCACCGAGCCGACCAGGTTCTTGACCGGGGCCTGGCGGTGTGATGTTCCGAGCAGGGAGGTACCGGTGGCGGCGAGGGCGTCCAGCGCCTCGATCCGCACCTTGGAGGGGCCCGCGCCGAAGCGTCCGTCGGCGGGCTTGATGTCAGCGGGAATCTGGATCTCAGCCACGAGCGGAGCGTATCCGTTCCAGGTCCGACGTTCTCAGCCGCGTCCACCCGATGAGATGACGCGGTGTCGCGGAAGGGGGTGGGAGGGTGTCCCGTGTGACGGCACCCGGGGAACTCGAACGGACATTGCGGGCGAACCTGCGCGGCGAGGTGGACTTCGGCGCCGCCGCGCGGGCCCTGGCCACCATGGACGCCTCGAACTACCGCCGCGTCCCCCTCGGCGTGGTCACCCCGCGCGACGCCGCGGACGTGGCCGCCGCGCTCGCCGTGTGCGCCGCGGCGGGGGTCCCGGTCGTCCCGCGCGGCGGCGCGACCTCCATCGCCGGCCAGGCCACCGGGACCGGGGTGGTCCTGGACCTGACCCGGCACATGAACGCCCTGGTCTCCCTCGACCCCGCTGCCCGGACCGCCGTGGTTCAGCCCGGCCTGGTCCTCGACCGGCTGCGGGACGCGGCGCGCCCGCACGGGCTGACCTTCGGGCCGGACCCCTCCACGCACTCCCGGTGCACGCTCGGCGGGATGATCGGCAACAACGCGTGCGGCGCCCACTCCGTGGCCTGGGGGACCACGGCCGACAACGTCGCCGAGCTCGCGGTCACGGCGTACGGGGGCTCCTCCCACCGGCTGGCCACCGGCTGGGCGGGCGCGCCGCCCGGGCTGCGGGAGCTGGTGGCGGGAAACCTCGCGGTCCTGCGCACCGGCATGGCCGGGGGCTTCTCCCGGCGCATCTCCGGCTACGGCGGGCTGGACGCACTGCTGCCCGAACGGGGCGTCGGGCTCGCCCGGGCGTTCTGCGGCAGCGAGGGCACGCTCGGGGTGGTGACCGAGGCGGTGGTGCGCCTGGTGGAGACCCCGCGCGCGCCGGTCCTCGCGGTGCTCGGGTACGCCGACGAGAGCGCGGCGGCCGACGCGGCGGCGGGCCTGCTGGAGCACGGGCCGCTCACGGTCGAGGGCATGGCGGCGGACCTGGTGGGCGACGCGGCGCCGGGGCTGCCGCGGGGCGGTGCCTGGCTGTTCGTGGAGATGCGGGACGAGGGCGCGGCGCGTTCGCTCCTACGGGCCTGCGACGCGGTGGACAGCCTGCTGATCACCGATCCGGCGGAGCAGCGGGCGCTGTGGCGGATCCGCGAGGACGCGGCGGGCACGGCCACCCGGATGCCCGACGGGACCATGGCCTGGCCGGGCTGGGAGGACTGCGCGGTCCCGCCCGCCCGGCTCGGCGCCTACCTGCGGGAATTCCGGGCCCTGCTGGCCGGGCACGGGCTGCGCGGATCCCCGTACGGGCACTTCGGCGAGGGCTGCGTGCACGTCCGCATCGACTTCGACCTGGTGACGGCGGGCGGCGTGGCCCGCTTCCGCTCCTTCTCCTCGGACCTGGCCGACCTCGTGGTCGCCCACGGCGGCTCCCTGTCGGGGGAGCACGGGGACGGACAGGCACGGGCGGAGCTACTGCCGCGCATGTACGGACCTTCGGTGATCGCGCTCTTCGAGTCGTACAAGCGGGTCTGGGACCCGGCGGGCGGCATGAACCCCGGGATCCTGGTCCGCCCGGCACGCCTGGACGAGAACCTCCGCTTCGCGGTGCTGCCGTCCTCGGACTTCGCCGCGGAGGTCGCGCGCTGCGTGGGGGTGGCGAAGTGCCGGTCCGCGGACGTCGGCGGGCCGGGGGTGATGTGCCCGTCCTACCGGGCCACGGGGGAGGAACGGCACTCCACGCGCGGCCGGGCGCGGCTGCTGCACGAGATGCTGGCCGGGGAGATCCTGACGGACGGCTGGCGCTCGGCGGAGGTCGCCGGGGCCCTGGACCTGTGCCTGGGCTGCAAGGGCTGCCGCAGCGACTGCCCGGTGGGCGTGGACATGGCCGCGTACAAGGCGGAGTTCCTCCACCACCACTGGTCCGGCCGGCTGCGCCCCCTGTCCCACTACACCCTGGGCGGCCTCCCGGCCCTCCTGAGGACCCTGACCGCCCTCCGCCTGACCCGCCCCCTGAACCTCCTGCCCCGCTCCCTCCCCCTGCCCGGCCTGGAGCCGTCCAGGCCCTTGCCGAAGCTGGCGGCGAGGACCTTCACACGGGGCTGGAACGGCGGTGCGGGTACCGGGGCCGCGCCCCGGTCCCGGGGCGTCGTCACGGTCTGGCCGGACACGTTCACGGAGTACCTCGCCCCCGAGGCCGGCCACGCCGCCGTCCGCGTGCTGCGCGCCGCCGGGCTGGAGCCCGTACTCCCCGCAGGGCCCGTCTGCTGCGGGCTGACGTACGTCTCCACCGGCCGCCTGGACCGCGCCCGCAGGGTCCTGCGCCGCACCCTGGACACCGTGGGCGACCCGCAGGGCCCCGTCACCGTCCTCGAACCGAGCTGCGCCGCGGCGCTGCGCACCGATCTGCCCGCGCTCCTCCCCGAGGACCCCCGCGCGCACCGCCTCGCCGCAGCCGTCCGCACCTTCGCCGAGACCCTGGAGGAGTACGCCCCGCACTGGCAGCCGCCCCGCCTCGACCGGCCGGTCGCCGGGCAGACCCACTGCCACCAGCACGCCGTCCTCGGCGACGCCCCCGACCGGCGGCTCCGCGAGCGCGCCGGGCTGACGGGGGACCTCAGCGGCGGCTGCTGCGGCCTCGCGGGGAACTTCGGGTTCGAGCCGGGCCACCACGAGGTCTCCGTGGCCTGCGCCGAGGAACAGCTCCTGCCGTCGCTGCGCGCGGCCGCCCCGGGCACGGAGGTCCTGGCGGACGGCTTCTCCTGCCGGACCCAGATCGCGCAGCTGGCCGGCGGCCGGGCCCGGCACCTGGCGGAGGCACTGGCCGAGGCCCTGCCCGATGCCCGGACGTAACCGGATGTAAGGCAAAACACGGACGCACGGTCCTTACCCAGGCCCTAATCTGGATAAATGGCCGCACCCACCTCCCCCACACCTACGACCCCGACCGTGACCGTGACCACGGCCGTACCGGCGCCCGCGCCCACACCCGCACCGGCGCCCGCACCCGCCACCACGGACACCTCCTTCCGGACCCGCTTCGGCCCCGTCGCACTGGTGGTCACGGCAGGCGTATCGGTCCAGTTCGGTGCCGCCCTCGCGGTCATGCTGATGCCGAGGGCCGGCGCGGCGGGAGTGGTCACACTGCGGCTCGCGGCCGCCGCGCTCGTCCTGCTGCTCGTCTGCCGGCCCAAGGTGCGCGGGTACTCCCGCTCCGACTGGATGACCGTGGTGTGGTTCGGCGTGACCATGGCCGGGATGAACGGCCTCTTCTACCAGTCCATCGACCGCATCCCGCTCGGCCCCGCCGTCACCCTGGAGGTGCTCGGCCCGCTGGTGCTGTCCGTCGCCGTCTCCCGCCGCCTGATGAACCTGCTGTGGGCCGGCCTCGCACTGGGCGGCGTGGTCCTGCTGTCCACCCACGGCGGAGGCGGCCTCGGCGGACTCGACCCGCTGGGCGCGGCCTTCGCCCTCGGCGCGGGCGGCATGTGGGCGGCGTACATCGTCTTCAACGCACGGACCGGGCGGCGGTTCCCGCAGGCGGACGGGCTGGCGCTGGCGATGGCCGTGGCCGCCGTACTCTCCCTCCCCCTCGGCGTGATCGAGGCGGGCTCGGCCCTGCTACTCCCCAGCACGCTGGCGCTCGGACTGGGCGTGGCGGTGCTGTCCTCGGTGCTGCCCTACACGCTGGAACTGCTGGCCCTGCGCAGGCTGCCCGCGCCGACCTTCGCGATCCTGATGAGCCTGGAACCGGCCATCGCGGCGACGGCGGGCTTCCTGGTGCTGAACCAGGCGATGTCGGCGCTCGACGCCGCGGCGATCGCGCTGGTCATCACGGCGAGCATCGGCGCGGTCCGCTCGCAGACCCGCCCGGGCCGGCGCGCCCGTACGGGGAAGCCCACGGCCTGAGGGGTCGGGACCGCCGGGCTCAGTTCCAGACGATGCCGCCGTCCGTACCCTCGGTGCCATCCGCACCGTCGACGCGATCCGTGCCATCCGTGGTCGGCGTCGCATCCACATGCTGCACGTTCGCCTCGACGCGGGTGCTCGCCGCCGGCCGGTCCGAGGACCGGGCTGCGGGCGGGGAATCGGCGCCGGTACCGGCGGAGCCCCCGTCCGGGCGGCCCGCGCCCCAGCCGCTCGCCATGACCACGCCCAGCGCGAGTGTGCTCAGCGCGGCGGTCGCGAAGTACATCCCACGAGATGTCATGCGCGGAGCATTCCAGCCCGCGACGGCGGAGGGAAGCCCTCGACCACCGCTGCCTCGTCACACAGTCCGGGCCCGGTTCCGGGGCTCGTTCCCGGGCCGGCACCGGGCCGCGGATCAGACCCGGGCCGGTGTGATCGCCGTCCAGGTCCCGGCGGGCAGCGCCCCGTACCGGGCCGCCGTCGCGGCGGCCGCCGTGCCGATGCGGTGGCGCAGCGGGAGCGGGGCGAGGACCTCCGCCTCCGGTCCCAGCTCCAGGAACTGGGCCTCCGCGTGCGCCTGCGACTCGATCGGCAGTACCGCCCGCGTCCACCCGGGCAGCTCGGGGTCCGGGGTTCCGGTGGCCGCCAGGGCCTTCGCCTGGGCGCCGGTCAGCCGGGCCGCTCCGCGCGCGGAGACCCGTACCTCGGCCTCCTCCGGGTGCAGCCGCTCGTGGAACTCCGCTTGGGTCCGGCGCCAGTGGGCGGCCAGCTCGAAACCCTCGGGGAGTACGCATTCCCCGCCGGTCTCCCGCACGGCCAGGACCTGGTCCACCCGATAGGTGTACGGGCCGGAAGGCGCGGCCGCCGCGCCTTCCCCGGCCGGCTCCGCCGAGCCCGCGACCAGGTACCAGCGCCCCGCCTTCAGGACCAGCCCGTAGGGGGCCAGCAGGCGGTCCACCTCATGGGGTGCCTTCCAGCGCCGGTAGCGGACCTCGATCACCCGCCCCCGCCACACCGCGTCCGCGATCCGCCCCAGATGCGGGGTCTCCTCGTGCTCCGCGTACCAGCCGGGCGCGTCCAGGTGGAACCGCAGCCGCATCCGGTCGGCCTGCGCGCGCAGTTCCGGGGGCAGGGCGGCGCGCAGTTTCAGTTGGGCCGCGGACAGGGCCCGGCCGAGGCCGAGTTCGGCGGCCGGACCGGGCATCGAGGTGAGGAACAGTGCCTCCGCCTCGCCCGGTGCCAGGCCGGTGAGGCGGGTGCGGTAGCCGTCGAGGAGCTGGTAGCCCCCGCTGTGGCCGGCGTCGCCGTACAGCGGGACACCGGCGGCGGCCAGCGCCTCCGCGTCGCGGTAGACGGTACGGACCGACACCTCCAGCTCCCCGGCGAGCTCGGCGGCGGTCATCCGGCCCCGGGTCTGGAGCAGGAGCAGGATCGAGAGCAGTCGGCTGGACTTCATGCGCACTTCACTGACACAGGATGTCAGTGAAGTCCCCCTACGGTTCCCCCATCACCACGGAGAGCACTTTGGGGAGCGCACATGAACAACGACTTCGACTTCTTCGCCGGTACCTGGGACGTGTCCAACCGCTGGCTCACCGACTTCCTCGACGCGGACAGCGAGTGGGAGGAGTTCCCGGGGTTCTCCCGGGCCACCCGCCACTTCGACGGGGCGGCGAGCTTCGACGAGATCGAGTTCCCGACGAAGGGTTTCGCGGGCCTGACCCTGCGGCTCCACGACCCCGAGCGCGACCAGTGGACCCTCAACTGGGCGAGCCGCCGGACGGGCACCCTCTTCCCGGCCGTCGCCGGACGCTTCGACCCGACCTCGGGCACGGGCGTCTTCGAGGGCGAGGACACGTACGGGGGCAAGACGGTCCAGGTGCGCTTCGTGTGGTCGCGCACGGACACGGACTCCCCGCGCTGGGAACAGTTCTTCTCGCCCGACGAGGGCGCGACCTGGGTCCACAACTGGACGATGAACTTCACCCGCGCTGCGACCACCACAAAGATCTGACCCGCGCCCGCCCCCTGGGCCCGCCCCCCGGGCCCGGCCTGCCGGTGGGCCGACCCGTCTCCGGCCGGCCGGGTCGGCCCACCGGCCGCCCTACCAGTAGTCCCTCCCCCCACCCGTGCGGGCCGACCACGCGACGCCCCGGGAAGGGTGTCCGACCGCCCGGTCCTGGGTGTTCTGACTGTCCCGGGCCTCTATTCCGTCCGGCTGGCCGGTCCTGACAGGTGACGGGTGCGGATCGTCGCGCTGGCCGGAGGGGGGATGGGCATCCCTGATGCGGCCGCTCCTCCGTATCCGTCCCTCCCGGCCGTTCCTCGGGGGGATCCCGGGAGTCTTGTGGCGTTTCGGGGTGGGTCGGTCGGTCAAGGGTGGCCGAAGGCCATCGCGTAGCGACGCGACCGTAGGGAGCGCCCTTGAGGGACCGGCCCGCACCGAAAGGACACTGGACTGCCGGGCTCCCCCCGGACCTTGTCGAAGCCCCCGACCAGCGCGCAGCCCACCCCCACCCACCCCACCCACCCCACCCACCCCACCCACCCCACCCACCCCACCCAATCCCGCGTCAACCCGCGTCAGACCACCTCCAGCACCCCGCGCAGTCCGCTCGGCCGCTGCTCGACGGGCAGGTGCTCGACCAGTTCGACCCGGCATCCCAGTGCCGCGGCCCCCGCGTCCGCGACGTCGTCATCGCCGACCATGAGCACCTCCGCGGGCGCCCGGCCGATCGCGTCGCAGGCGGCCCGGAAGAGCCCGGGATCGGGCTTCTGGACCCCGTGCTCGAAGGAGAGCAGGTAGGCGTCGACGAGGTGGTCGAGGCCGTGGGCACGGAAGACGGGCCGCAGGTCCCAGCCGATGTTGCTGACGACGGCGACCGGGATGTCCCGCTCGCGCAGGGCGCCGAGCGTGGACGCGGTGTCGGGGTAGGGCCGCCAGGCCGCGGGGGTGAAGTGTCGGTCGTACAGGGCGTCGGCCAACTCCGCCGAGGGCAGCGAAGCCTCCCGCGCGAGGGCGGTGTAGACGGCCCGGTGCTGCTCGGGGCTCAGGTCGCGCTCCCGCCACAGCGCCTCCAGCCGGGACGGCAGCCGCCGGGGCGACGCCCCGCCCGGCAGGGCGCCGGCCTCCTCCAGCCGGGCGGCGCAGGCAATGAGTTCGGCCTCGGGCAGTTCGAGTCCGGTGTCCGCCACCACGGCACGCAGCCAGTCCTCGGTGGGCTCGACGCGGAAGAGGGTCCCGGAAAAGTCGAACATCACACCCTTGACCGCACGGGCCCTGGCGCCGGCGCCGGTATCGGTGGCGGTGTCAGCACCCGCGCCCGCACCCCTGCCCACCCCTGCGCCGGTGATCATGGCCGAGCCCGTGTTCGTAGCCGCGCTCGTACCTGAGCTGGTGGCCGGACCTTCGCCCGTGGCCGGCCCTGCGCCCACGGTTGTGCCCGCGACCCTGGCCACGCCCGTGGCTGGACCTGTGCCCGCGACCCTGCCTACCCCCGTGGCGGGGCCAGTCCCCGTAGCCGCGGCTGGGCCTGCACCCCTGCCCACGCCCGTGGCCGGGCTGGCGTCCACGCCTGTGGCTGCACCCACGCCCGTGGCCGGGCTGGCGTCCACGCCTGTGGCCGCACCCACGCCCGTGGCCGGGCTCGCATCCACGCCCGTGGCCGCACCCGCACCCGCCCCCGAGACCGTGCCTGCGCCTGCCCCCGCAACTGGGCCTGCACCCCTGCCCACCCTCGTGGTGGGGCTGGCGTACATGCCCGTAGCCGCACCCACCCCCGCGACCGGGCTCGCACCCACCCCCGTAGCCGCACCCACCCCCGCGACCGGGCTCGCACCCACCCCCGTAGCCGCACCCACCCCCGCGACCGGGCTCGCACCCACTCCCGTAGCCGCACCCACCCCCGAGACCGGGCTCGCACCCACCCCCGCGACCGGGCTGGCACCCACCCCCGTAGCCGCACCCACCCCCACCCCCATCCCCCCGCCCCCGCCGTTCCCGGCCCCCGCCCCGCCGCTGTCCTTGACCATGGGATCGATCCTCACCGCGGGTTCGCGCCCCGCGCAAGCCCCGGGGCGGGTGGTGCAGAGCCGCCAAACCGCCGCGCACGCCGGAGAGTTCGACGGGTGCCGAGGTTCGGACAAATAATGCAAGCACGCTTGATTGTTTTCCCGGCGGCTGCCACGCTTCCCCTCACGCCGAGAAGGGGAGCGCACCCGTGCCCGATCCGTCCGCAGTCGCCGTCTTCGCCGATCTCCACGAGGAGAGCAGGGAACTCGACGCCCTGGTAGGCGAGTTGCCCGCGTCCGACTGGGCGGGGCCCACGCCCGCGCCCGGCTGGAGCATCGCCCACCAGATCGCCCACCTGCACTGGACCGACCGGGCCGCCCTGCTCGCCCTCACCGACGCCGCCGCGTTCGCGCTGCTGGTCGAGGAGGCCGCCAAGGCTCCCGACTCCTTCGTCGACGCGGGCGCCGAGGAGGGGGCCGCACTGGACCCCGCCGAGCTGCTGGCCCGGTGGCGGGCCGGCCGTACCGCCCTCGAGGAGGCCCTCGCCGCGGCCTCGCCCGATGCCCGGTTCCCCTGGTACGGCCCCCCGATGAAGGCCGCGTCGATGGCGAGCGCCCGGCTGATGGAGACCTGGGCGCACGGCCAGGACGTGGCCGACGCGCTCGGCGTGCGCCGCGTACCGACGGCCCGGCTACGGCACGTGGCGCGGATCGGGGTGCGGGCCCGCGACTACGCGTACGCGGTACGGGGCCTGGCGGCGCCGGTGGGGGAGTTCCGGGTGGAGCTGACCGCCCCGGGAGCCCCGGGAGCCCCCGGATCCGCCCCGGGAGCCCCCGGATCGGCCCCCGGATCGACCCCGGGAGCCTCCGCCGAGGTGTGGACGTACGGGCCCGAGGACGCGCCGCAGCGGGTCACCGGCCCGGCGCTGGACTTCTGCCTGCTGGTCACCCAGCGGGCGCACCGCGCCGACCTCGCCCTGACGGCGTCCGGCCCCGACGCCGGGCGCTGGCTCGACATCGCCCAGGCCTTCGCGGGCCCCGCGGGCCCGGGGCGCGCGCCGGGGGATTCCCGATGACCCGGCGCCCGCTGCGGATCGGCAACGCGTCGGGCTTCTACGGGGACCGGTCCGCGGCCTTCCGCGAGATGCTGACGGACGGTCCCCTGGACGTGCTGACCGGAGACTACCTGGCCGAGCTGACCATGCTGATCCTCGGCCGCGACCGGCTGAAGAACCCCGAACTCGGCTACGCAAAAACCTTCCTGCGCCAGCTCGAGGAGTGTCTCGGCCTCGCCCACGAGCGGGGCGTGCGGATCGTCGCGAACGCGGGCGGGCTGAACCCGGCGGGACTCGCCGGAGCGGTACGGGCGCTGGCCGCCAAGCTGTCCGTCCCCGTCACGGTCGCGCACGTGGAGGGCGACGACCTGATGCCGTACGGGCAGGACGCGCTCACCGCGAACGCCTACCTCGGCGGCGCAGGCATCACCGCCTGCCTGCGGGCGGGCGCGGACGTGGTGGTGACCGGCCGCGTCACGGACGCGGCCCTGGTCAGCGGGCCGGCGGCGTGGTGGTTCGACTGGGCGCCGGAGGACCACGACCGGCTGGCGGGGGCGGTGGTGGCCGGCCACGTGCTGGAGTGCGGGACGCAGGCGACCGGCGGCAACTACGCCTTCTTCACCCGGCACGACGTGTCCCGGCCGGGTTTCCCGCTGGCCGAGATCGCGGAGGACGGCTCCTCGGTCATCACGAAGCACCCGGGCACGGGCGGGATCGTCTCGGTCGGTACGGTCACGGCCCAACTCCTCTACGAAACCCAGGGCGTCCGCTACCTGGGCCCCGACGTGACGGCCCGTCTGGACACGGTCCGGCTGACCGCGGCGGGTACGGACCGGGTCGCCGTCTCGGGCACCCGGGGCGAGGCGCCGCCGGACACGCTGAAGGTGGGCGTGACCCGGATCGGGGGCTGGCGCAACGAGGTGGTCTTCGTCCTGACGGGCCTGGACATCGAAGCGAAGTCGGCCCTGGTCCGCGAGCAACTGGCTCCGCTCCTCGCCCCGGTGGCCTCGGTCGCCTGGACGCTGTCCCGCACGGACCACGAGGACGCGGAGACGGAGGAAACGGCCAGCGCGCTCCTGCGGCTGGTGGTGCGCGATCCGTCTCCCGACCGGGTGGGCCGCTCCCTGACCTCGGCGGCGATCGAACTGGCCCTGGCCAGTTACCCGGGCTTCCACGTCACGTCCCCTCCGGGCCCGGCCCAGCCGTACGGCGTCTTCGCCTCGACCACCGTCCCGGCCGCGGAAGTCCCCCACACGGCAGTCCTCCCCAACGGCACCCACCTCCCACTGGCCGTACCCCTCACGGGCCTGCTCCCGGCCCCGATCTCTGACGGGGGTGAAGAGCCGCGTCGATCGCCGACGGGGCTGGAACTGCCCGGCGCGAGCCCGCACGTGAACGCCGGTGGGCAGGAAGATCCGGCCCCGCCGGCGTTTGAGGCGCGGGGGTCCGGGGGCGGAGCCCCCGAAGGGCTCGGGGCGCAGCCCCGGCCCGGGGGCCCGGGGGCCGAGCCCCCGGTTTCGGGAAGGGGCGGGGTGGGGCAAAGCCCAGCAGGGCCCACGGCTCCCCGGACCCGGCGGGTGCCGCTAGGCCGGCTGGTGGGAGCCCGCAGCGGCGACAAGGGCGGCGACGCCAACGTCGGAGTGTGGGCCGAGACGGCCCCCGCCTGGGAGTGGCTCCGCGACACCCTCACCGTGGGCACCTTCAAGGAACTGCTCCCGGAGACGGCCCCACTGGAGGTGAGCCGTCACGAACTCCCCAACCTCCGCTCCCTCAACTTCACCATCACCCGGATCCTCGGCGACGGCGTGGCCTCCGGCCACCGCTTCGACCCCCAGGCCAAGGCCCTCGGCGAGTGGCTCCGCTTCCGCCAGATGGACATCCCGGTAGCCCTGCTCGAGGAACCCCCGACACCCGCCGCCGCAGGCTTCCCCGCGCCCCCGGCGCCCGCCACCGCCGCAGGCTTCCCCGCACCCCCGGCGCCCGCCACCGCCACAGGCCACCCCGCACTCCCCACCCCCACCCCCGCCCCCACCGGCCCCGCCCCCACCGGCCCCGCCCCCTCACCCCCGCGCCCCGAGACCACCACCCAGGAGGGGACCCCGTGACCCGCCTCAAGACTGCCGTCGACCCGCTCGCCCCCGAGCACGCGCAGGCCCGTACCGCCGCTCTGGAACGCCTCGCCGAGCTCGACTCGGCGCACGCCGCCGCCCTCGACGGCGGTGGCGAGAAGTACACCGCCCGGCACAAGGCCCGCGGCAAGCTCCTCGCCCGGGAGCGGATCGAGCTGCTCCTCGACCCGGACACCCCCTTCCTGGAGCTGTCCCCGCTCGCCGCCTGGGGCAGCGACTACCCGGTCGGCGCCTCGATGGTCACCGGCATCGGGACGGTCGAGGGCGTCGAATGCCTGGTCACCGCCAACGACCCCACCGTCCGCGGCGGCGCCTCCAACCCCTGGACGCTCAAGAAGGCCCTGCGGGCCAACGAGATCGCCCGCCAGAACCGGCTCCCCTGCATCAGCCTCGTCGAGTCCGGGGGCGCCGATCTCCCCTCCCAGAAGGAGATCTTCATCCCGGGCGGCGCCATCTTCCGGGACATCACCCGGCTTTCGGCCGAAGGGATCCCGACCATCGCCGTGGTCTTCGGCAACTCCACGGCCGGCGGCGCGTACGTCCCCGGCATGTCCGACCACACCATCATGATCAAGGACCGTTCCAAGGTGTTCCTCGGAGGTCCGCCGCTCGTCAAGATGGCCACCGGCGAGGAGAGCGACGACGAGTCCCTCGGCGGAGCCGACATGCACGCCCGGACCTCGGGCCTCGCCGACTACTTCGCCCTCGACGAGCACGACGCCATCCGCCAGGCCCGCCGCGTGGTCGCCCGCCTCAACCACCGCAAGCCGCAGGCCGATCCGCCGCGGGCCGAAGAGCCCCTCCACGACCCCGAAGAGCTCCTCGGCATCGTCCCCGCCGACCTCAAGACCCCCTTCGACCCCCGCGAGGTCATCGCCCGCATCGTCGACGCCTCCGACTTCGACGAGTTCAAGCCCCTCTACGGCACCAGCCTGGTCACCGGCTGGGCCACCCTCCACGGCTACCCGGTCGGCATCCTCGCCAACGCCCAGGGGGTGCTGTTCAGCGCGGAATCGCAGAAGGCCGCCCAGTTCATCCAGCTCGCCAACCAGCGCGACATCCCGCTCCTCTTCCTCCACAACACCACCGGCTACATGGTCGGCAAGGAGTACGAGCAGGGCGGCATCATCAAGCACGGCTCGATGATGATCAACGCGGTCTCCAACTCCCGCGTGCCCCACCTCTCCGTCCTGATCGGCGCCAGCTACGGCGCCGGTCACTACGGCATGTGCGGCCGCGCCTACGAGCCCCGCTTCCTCTTCGCCTGGCCCAGCGCCAAATCCGCCGTCATGGGCCCCGCCCAGCTCGCCGGAGTGCTCTCCATCGTGTCCCGCCAGTCCGCCGCCGCCAAGGGACTGCCCTACGACGAAGAGGCCGACGCGGGCATGCGCGCCTTCGTGGAGGCGCAGATCGAGTCCGAGTCCCTGCCGATGTTCCTGTCCGGGCGGCTGTACGACGACGGGGTCATCGACCCGCGCGACACCCGCACCGTCCTCGGCCTGTGCCTGTCGGCCGTCCACAACGCCCCTGTCGAGGGCGCCCGTGGCGGCTTCGGCGTCTTCCGGATGTGAGCCCGCACATGACGAACATGACGAACAAGGCGAGCCTGGTGAACCCGACGAACGCGACGGCCCCAACGGCCCCAACGGCCCCAACGGACCCGACGAACCCAACGGACCCGGCGAACGCAACGGACCCGGCGACCCCGGCGACCCCGACGAACCTGACCTCCCTCCTCGTCGCCAACCGCGGCGAGATCGCCGTCCGCGTCCTGCGCACCGCCCGCGCGCTGGGCCTGGCCACCGTCGCCGTGCACTCCGACCCCGACACCGGGGCCCTGCACGTCCGCGAGGCCGACACCGCCGTACGGCTGCCCGGCGCGGCCCCCGCCGACACCTACCTGCGCGGCGACCTGGTCGTCCGGGCCGCCCTCGCCGCGGGCGCCGACGCCGTCCACCCCGGCTACGGGTTCCTCTCCGAGAACGCCGGCTTCGCCCGCGCCGTCCTGGCCGCCGGACTCACCTGGGTCGGCCCGCCGCCCGCGGCCATGGAGGCCATGGCCTCCAAGACCCGGGCCAAGGAGCTGATGCGCGCCGCCGGGGTCCCGCTGCTGGACCCCGTGGACCCGCACGCCGCCACCACCACCGACCTCCCGCTGCTCCTCAAGGCGGCCGCGGGCGGCGGCGGCCGCGGCATGCGGGTCGTACGGGACCTGGACGCGCTCAAGGAAGCCCTCGACGCCGCCTCCGCCGAGGCCCTGTCCGCCTTCGGCGACGGCGAGGTCTTCGCGGAGCCCTACGTGGAGCGCGCCCGCCACGTCGAGGTGCAGATCCTCGCCGACTCCCACGGCACCGTCTGGGCACTGGGCACCCGGGACTGCTCCCTCCAGCGCCGCCACCAGAAGGTCATCGAGGAAGCCCCCGCACCCGGCCTCCCCGAGGCCCTGCGCACGGCCCTCCACGAGGCCGCCGTGGCCGCCGCCCGCGCGGTCTCGTACGAGGGCGCGGGCACGGTAGAGTTCCTCGTCACCGCCGACGGCCGCCCGTACTTCCTGGAGATGAACACCCGCCTCCAGGTGGAACACCCCGTCACCGAAGCGGTCTTCGGGCTCGACCTCGTCGCGCTGCAACTGCGGATCGCCGAGGGCGCGGCCCTGCCGCTGACCCCGCCGAAGCCCGCCGGGCACGCCGTCGAGGCCCGCCTCTACGCCGAGGACCCGGCTCAGGACTGGCGGCCGCAGACCGGAACCCTGCACACCCTCGCGGTCCCCGGAGAAGTCCGCGTGGACACCGGGTTCACCGACGGGGACACCGTCTCCATCCACTACGACGCCATGCTCGCCAAGGTCGTCGCCCACGCCCCGACCCGCGCCGAGGCCGTCCGCGCCCTCGCCCACGCACTGGCCGGAGCCCGGATCCACGGGCTGACCACCAACCGCGAACTCCTCGTACGGTCCCTGCGGCACCCGGAGTTCGCGGCCGGGCGGCTCGACACCGGCTTCTACGAGCGCCACCTGCCCGCCCTCACCGCAGCCGATCCGGACGATCCGGCCCCCGCGCTCTCCGCGCTGGCCGCGGCCCTGGCCGAGGCGGCCCCCGCCCCCGGCGCCCCGCTCGCCACCCGCGTCGGCGGCTGGCGAAACCTCCGCTCCCAGCCGCAGAGCCGCCGCTACACCGTGGCCGGAGCGGAGCACGAGGTCCGCTACCACCCGGCCCGCAGCGGCCCCCCGGAACTCGTGGACCACCCCGGTGTGCGCATCCTGTCCGCCGCGCGCCACCAAGTGACCCTCGAAGTCGAGGGAGTCCGGCGGGTGTTCCACGTGAAACAAAATTCGAACACGCCGCCCGGGATCTACGTCGACTCCACGCTCGGCGCCCACACCCTGACCCCCGTACCCCGGTTCGCGGACCCCCAGGACCGCACCGAACCGGGCTCCCTGCTGGCACCCATGCCCGGCACCGTGGTCCGCGTCGCCGAGGGCCTCGCCCCCGGCGCCACCGTCACCGCCGGGCAGCCGCTGCTCTGGCTGGAGGCCATGAAGATGGAGCACCGCATCCTCGCGCCCGCCTCCGGCACGCTCACCGCGCTCCACGCCGTCACCGGCCAACAGGTCGAATTCGGCGCCCTGCTCGCCGTAGTCCAGGAGGAAGCATGAGCTCCACCCCCGGCACCACCAGCGTAGAAACCGAAGAGCACAAGGCGTTGAGGGCGGCGGTCGCCGCCCTCGGCCAGAAGTACGGCCGCGAGTACCTCTCCCGCGTGGCCCGGGAGGGCGGCCACCCCGACGAGCTCTGGGCGGACGCCGGCAAACTCGGGTACCTCGGGGTCAACCTCCCCGAGGAGTACGGCGGCGGAGGCGGCGGCATCGCCGAACTCTCCATCGTCCTCGAGGAACTCGGGGCCGCGGGCTGCCCCCTCCTCATGATGGTCGTCTCACCCGCCATCTGCGGCACGGTCATCTCCCGCTTCGGCACCGAGGACCAGAAGCGGGCCTGGCTCCCCGGCCTGGCCGACGGCAGCCGCACGATGGCCTTCGGCATCACCGAACCCGACGCCGGCTCCAACTCCCACCGCATCACCACCACCGCCCGCCGCGACGGCGACGACTGGGTCCTGACCGGCCGCAAGGTCTTCATCTCCGGCGTGGACATCGCCGACGCCACCCTCATAGTCGGCCGCACCGAGGACGCCCGGACCGGCAGCCTCAAGCCCTGCCTGTTCATCGTCCCCCGTGACGCCCGGGGCTTCTCCCGCACGCCGATCGACATGGAACTCCAGGCGGCGGAGAAGCAGTTCGAACTGGTCCTGGACGATGTGCGGCTGCCCTCCACGGCGCTGGTCGGCGACGAGGACGCGGGGCTGCTGCAGCTCTTCGCCGGCCTCAACCCCGAGCGGATCATGACCGCCGCCTTCGCCATCGGGATGGGCCGCTACGCCCTGGCCAAGGCCGTGGACTACGCGAAGACCCGTCAGGTCTGGAAGTCGCCCATCGGCGCCCACCAGGCCATCGCCCATCCGCTGGCCCAGTCCCACATCGAGCTGGAGCTGGCCCGTCTGATGATGCAGAAGGCGGCCCGCCTCTACGACGCCGGGGACGACATGGGCGCGGGGGAGGCCGCGAACATGGCGAAGTACGCCGCCGGCGAGGCCTGCGTACGGGCGGTGGACCAGTCCGTCCACACCCTGGGGGGCAACGGCCTCACCCGCGAGTACGGGTTGGCCGCGCTGATCGTCGCCTCGCGGGTGGCCCGCATCGCCCCCGTCAGCCGGGAGATGATCCTCAACTTCATCTCCCACCAGACCCTGGGCCTGCCCAAGTCCTACTGACCCGCCCCGGCTCCGGCCCCCGCTGCGCGAACCCGTCCCCCACCCACCCTTCCACCGTTCCCCGGGGCTCCGCCCCAGACCCCGCTCTTCAATCGCCGGCGGGGCTGAAAAGATCGCCTCAAACGCCGGCGGGGCTGGATTTTCCAGCCCCCGGTGATCACCTGCGGGCCGGGGCCGGCCAAATTCCAGCCCCTCCGGTGTTTGAGGAGCGGGGTCTGGGGCGGAGCCCCGGGGAACGGGCGAAGGGTGGGTAGGGGACCGAGCTCCGCGCAGCGGCACCCCGCAGCCCCCGCCGCAGGTGGTCCGCATACCCTCCCCGGAGGGGATACCGCCCGACCGAACCCCCCTCCGGAGGAGACATGCCCCCACTGGTCCACGCCGCGCGAGCGACCGGCGTCACCACGCTCACCCTCGACTCCCCGGCCAACCGCAACGCCCTCTCCGCAGCCCTGGTCGCAGACCTCCGCGCGGCGCTCGCCGCCGCGGCCGCCGACCCGGCCACGGCCGCGGTGGTGCTCACCCACACCGGCAACACCTTCTGCGCGGGCGCCGACCTGAAGTCCCCCTGCGATCCGGCCGACTTCCTGGCCCTGCTGAGGGAGATCGCCGAACTACCCACCCCCGTCGTCGCCCGCGTCACCGGCCACGTCCGCGCGGGCGGCCTCGGCCTGCTCGGCGCCTGCGACATCGCCGCCGCCGGGCCCGCGTCCACGTACGCCTTCACCGAGACCCACCTCGGCGTCGTCCCGGCCGTCATCTCCGCGCCGCTGCTCCCGCGCCTGGACCCGCGCGCCGCCGCCCGCTACTTCCTGACCGCCGAGGCCTTCGACGCGGCCGAAGCCACCAGGATCGGGCTGCTCACCTTGCACGGTGAGGATGTGGACAAGGCCCTGGCGCCCGTACTCGAAGGACTGCGCAAGGCCGGACCCGAGGCGCTGGCCGCGACGAAGCAGCTGGTCACGGCCCCGGTACGGGCCGCCCTGGAACGGGACGGCGCCGCGCTCGCGGAGCTGTCCGCCCGCCACTTCGCCTCCGCCGAGGCCCGCGAGGGCATCAGCGCCCGCTTCGAGCGCCGGGACCCGTCATGGCTCCGCTGACCGCGACGACCGACCCGGCCGGCCAGAGCCAGAGCCAGGGCCAGGGGCAGGGGCAGGGGCAGGGCCAGAGCGGCCCCAAGCAGGCCCGTAGCCGCGTCACCCGCCGCCACCTCTTGGAGGCGGCCGTCTCCTGCCTGGCGGAACAGGGCTGGGCCGGATCCACCGTCGCCGTCGTCGCGGAACGCGCCGGAGTCTCGCGGGGGGCCGCCCAGCACCACTTCCGCACCCGCGAGGAGCTGTTCACGGCGGCCGTGGAGTACATGGCCGAGGAGCGCTCGACCGCGCTCCTGGACCTGTTCCCGCACGGCGGCGCCGAAGCGGCCCGCGCCGACGTGGTCGGGGCGCTGATCGACCTGTACACCGGCCCGATGTTCCGCGCCGCCCTCCAGCTGTGGGTGGCCGCCTCCCACGAGGAGCAGCTGCGGCCCCGGGTGGCCGAGCTGGAGGCCCGCGTGGGCCGCGAGACCCACCGCATCGCGGTGGAGCTGCTGGGCGCGGACGAGTCCGTGGCGGGCGTACGGGAGACCGTGCAGGGCCTGCTCGACATGGCCCGCGGCCTGGGCCTGGCCAACGTCCTCACCGACGACACCGCCCGCCGGGCCCGCGTGGTGGCCCAGTGGGCCAGGATCCTGGACACGACCCTGGGCTGAGCCCCCCCGGCCCCCGGCCCCCGGAACCCGGCCCCCGGAAACGCGAAGGGCGCCGCACCCCCGGAGGGATGCGGCGCCCGGCACCCGCGGCGGCCCTGTGCGGTGGCAGCCTGCGTATCGGCACGTCGGTGCACGTCGGTGCACGTCAGTGCGGGTCAGTCAGTGCACGTGAGCGCACGTCAGCGCGGTCAGGCGGTCTCGGACATGTCCGCGTAGCCGGCGATCTCGCGCGGGTTGCGCACGCCGGGCCCGATGTAGCGGGCCGAGGGGCGGACCAGACGGCCCGTGCGCTTCTGCTCCAGGATGTGCGCCGACCAGCCGGCGGTACGGGCGCACGTGAACATCGAGGTGAACATGTGCGCCGGGACCTCCGCGAAGTCCAGCATGATCGCGGCCCAGAACTCCACGTTCGTCGCCAGCACCCGGTCGGGACGGCGCGCGTGCAGCTCCTCCAGGGCGGCCTTCTCCAGCGCGGCGGCCACCTCGTAGCGCGGGGCGTCCAGCTCCTTGGCCGTGCGCCGCAGCACGCGCGCCCGGGGGTCCTCGGCGCGGTACACGCGGTGCCCGAAGCCCATCAGCCGCTCACCCTTGTCGAGCGCCTTCTTCACGTACGCCACGGCGTCGCCGCTGCGCTCGATCTCCTCGATCATGCCGAGCACCCGGGAGGGCGCCCCGCCGTGCAGCGGCCCGGACATGGCACCGACGGCGCCCGACAGTGCGGCGGCCACGTCCGCGCCCGTCGACGCGATGACGCGCGCGGTGAACGTGGACGCGTTCATCCCGTGCTCGGCGGCCGAGGTCCAGTACGCGTCGACGGCCTTGACGTGCTTCGGGTCGGGCTCGCCCCGCCAGCGGATCATGAACCGCTCGACCACGGACCCGGCCTTGTCGATCTCGCTCTGCGGGACCATCGGCAGGCCCTGGCCGCGGGCGGACTGGGCGACGTACGACAGCGCCATCACGGCCGCCCGCGCCAGGTCGTCGCGGGCGGTCTGCTCGTCGATGTCGAGCAGCGGTTTCAGACCCCACACGGGGGCGAGCATGGCGAGCGCGGACTGTACGTCGACCCGGATGTCACCGGAGTGCACCGGGATGGGGAAGGGTTCGGCGGCCGGCAGACCGGGGTTGAAGGCACCGTCGACCAGCAGACCCCAGACGTTCCCGAAGGAGACGTGGCCCACGAGGTCTTCGATGTCGACACCTCGGTAGCGGAGGGATCCACCCTCCTTGTCGGGTTCGGCGATCTCCGTTTCGAACGCGACGACTCCCTCGAGCCCGGGTACGAAGTCGGACATCAGGCGGCTCCTCAAATAGTGCGAACACGCGCGGCTCCCGGCGTGATTCGCGGTCCGGCGCGGTCATCCCCGTTGATGCCCGGCACGGCCGATGGTCATCCGTGTGGGACCGTCGGACCGGCCCCAAGATTTTGTCCGTTCCCCATGGCGACGGGAAGCGTGACATACGGCACACTCCCCGGAGCCAGGCTGCGGCAGGATGGCCCGGTGACCGATCAGCACCTTGACCCCGCCGTCATGCGCAAGCAGTACCGCTCCCACCTCGTCGCCGAGGAGAGCCTCGCCGAGGAGCCGATGGGCCAGTTCGCCCGCTGGTTCGAGGATGCCGCCGGGGCGAACGTCTTCGAGCCCAACGCGATGGTCGTCTCGACCGCCACCCCCGACGGCCGTCCCAGCTCGCGCACGGTGCTCCTGAAGCAGTACGACGAGCGCGGATTCGTCTTCTTCACGAACTACGGGTCCCGCAAGGGCCGCGAACTCGCCGCCAACCCCTACGTCTCCCTGCTCTTCCCCTGGCACCCCATCGCCCGCCAGGTCATCGTGACGGGTACTGCCTCCCGCATCGGCCGCGACGAGACCGCGGCGTACTTCCGCTCCCGCCCCCACGGCTCCCAGCTGGGCGCCTGGGCCAGCGAACAGTCTTCCGTCATCGCCTCCCGCGAGGAGCTGGACCGCCGCTACGCGGAGCTGGAGGCCCGCTACCCGGAGGGCGAACAGGTCCCGGTCCCGCCGCAGTGGGGCGGGCTGCGCGTGGTCCCGGACGCGGTGGAATTCTGGCAGGGCCACGAGAACCGCCTGCACGACCGCCTGAAGTACGTCCTGGAAGCCGGGAAGTGGCGGGTGGAACGGCTCTGCCCGTAGGGGCCCCGCGGCGCCCGCGCGCCTGCGCGTCCGTGCGCCCGTAGGGCCCTTGGGGCGCAGGGCCTGGAACGCAGGCGACCCGCGGGCTCTGGTTTCTCTCCTGCAGTGAGAGAAGCCGGCCGGACGTACCGGCGAGCCCGCGGGTCGGGTGACTGCTTGGGATTGGCGCCGGCGACTCCGCCGGGCACCGCACTGGGTGCGTGCGACAACGGGCGCTTTAGCCCGCAGCCACCTCACGCGTCCGGTTTCCGTACATTGCGGCAACCACCTCCCTTCTCGTGTAAGTCAGAGCCTAGGCACGCCTCCCCGGGCCCACAACTGTTTATTCTTGCCGCCGACCCAGGGGGGCACATGGAGCAGGGAACGCTGCCGCGCGAGTACCGGACGAGATCGGGATCGGCGGCCGGGCTGTACGCCCTGCTGGGCTTCGTCTGGCTCTTCGGCGCGGCCCGGATGGCGACCGCCCGGTTCCTGCCCGTCTGGTACCGGGTGGCGTTCGTGGTCCTGCTGGGGGCCTTTATCGCGTTCGTGGTGTACGCCCGGCCGCGCCGGTTCACCGTCCTCGACGAGAAGGGGATCTCCGTCCGCGGTCTGCTCGGGGTCCGGCGGCTGGGCTGGGACGAGCTGCACGACGTCCGGGCCGAGGCCTGGCCCGAGCAGATGCGGACGGTGGCCGGTGCGCCGAGGGTCTTCGGCTGCGCCTACCGCGCCGACGGCAAGCGGGTCGTCCTTCCCTGCGTCGACGATCGCGAGGTGGCGGGCGTGCACGCCGAGGTGGCCCGCATCAGGTCGGTGTGGACCCGGCTGCGCGGGCCGCGGTGGGAGCCCGATCCGGCCGCGGAGGCCCGTATCGCCCGGGACGCGGCCCGGCGCGACCGGTGGGTCCGGGCGGGTTCGGGATGGGCCGTGCCCGTCGTAGCCACGGTCGTGATCATCGCCGTCATCGTGCTGTGCCTGGTGCTCTTCGACTGACCGGCCCCCTCCGGGGCGGGACAAAGCGGGAGGATTGCGGGAAGCGGGTGTGGGATGGGTCACGTTCCAGTTCAATTGCGTGACGTGCCGCACACGCGAACACCTGCAGGGGGCCCAGGTGACTGCTTCCGGACGTAGTGAGACCGCCGACGATCTGCTCGCAGCGCTGCTCGACGGGATGGACGCCGCTCTGTGCGCGTTCGACTCCGACGGCGTGATCACCCACTGGAACCGCGAGGCCGAGCGGATCCTGGGGTGGTCGGCGGGCGAGGCCGTGGGGCGCAAGGGGTTCGCGGGGTGGGCCGTACGCGCCGCCGACGCGCAGGACGTGCAGGACAGACTCATGGCCGCCCAGGAGGTGCCGGGGCGGCAGGTGCACGAGTTCGCGCTGCTGACCAAGGGCGGCGGCCGGGTCCTGGTGCGGACCCAGTCCGCCGGGGTGCCGGGCGCCGACGGGACACCGGCCGGGGTGTACTGCGCCTTCAGCGAGGTGCACGCGCAGATCGACCTGGAGCGTTCCATCGCGCTGAGCGAGGCGCTGATGGAGGACGCCTCCTGGGGCGTCGTGCTCGTCGACGTGGACCTGCGCCCGGCCGTCGTCAACGCGCACGCCGCCCGCGCCTTCGGCGCCGGCCGCACCGTCCCGCTCGGGCGGCCCCTGGGGGAGCTGCTGGCGCAGGGCGTGGAGGAGCTGGAGGGAGCCCTGCAGCACGTACTGGCCGAGGGCGCGCCCCCGGAGCCCGTGGAGCTGTGGGTGTCCGTGCGCAGCCCCGAGGGCGTGCGGCGGCGGTGCTGGCGGTGCGGGTTCCTGCGCCTGGCGTCGCCGCTCGCGGAGGAACCCGTACCGCTCGGGGTCGGCCTGCTGTTCCAGGACGTCACCGAGGCCCGGCAGGCGCAGCTGGACACGGCGCAACTGCGGTTCCGCTCGCACCAGCTGTACCGGGCCGGGCGGGCCGCCGCCGAGTGCGAGGACCCGGCGGAGGCGGCGTCCGTACGGCTGGAGTTCGCCCTGGCGGGCTTCGCCGAGCACGCGCTGCTCGACGTACTGGACGAGCCGGCACGGGAGTCCGTACAGGAGTCCGTACGAGAGCCCGCGCGGGAGCGCGTACGGGAACCCAGGCGTCCGCGGCTGCTGCGCCTCGCGGCGTTCCCGCCGGGCCTGCCCGGGCTGCCGGAGCCCGGGGCGATCCCGGTGCGGTACGCCGCCGGGCATCCGGCGCTGCAGGCGCTGGAGCGGTCCGGGTCGGTGCGGACCAGTGCGACGGCCGGGGCGGCCGCCGGGGACTGGGCGGGGGCCCGGCGCTGGCCCGAGGGCTCGGCGCACGCCCTGTGCGCGGTGCTGCGCAGCCGGGGCCGGAGCCTGGGGATCCTGACCTTCCTGCGCGGCCCTTCGCGGCCCGCCTTCGAGCGCGCGGACGCGGAGTACGCGGAGGAGGTGGCGGCCCGCGTCGCGGCGGACCTGGACCTGGCGGGCCGGGCCCGGGGGGAGGGGTAGTCCGCCCCCCGGCCCCCGCCGCCCCGCCCCCTGGCGCGGCCTAGTGGCGGAAGAAGATCCGGTCGCCGTACTCCTGCATGACGCGGCCGTTCCACTCGTGGCCGCCGTCGACGTTGCCCGAGCGCAGGAGCGGCGGTTCGACTCCGCGGGCGGCGAGTTCGCCGGCCGCGGCGGCCATGACCGCCTGCATGATCGCGCTGGTCACGACGGTGGAGGCGGGGGCGAAGGGGGCTTCGATCCCGTCGAGGGTGAGTTCGGCGTCGCCGACCGCGATCTTGCTGTCGAGGACGATGTCGCAGTGGTCCTTGAGGAAGGTGCCGGAGACGTGGCGGGACTTGGTCCCGGTCGCGTAGGCCACCGAGGTGACGCCGATGACCTTGAGGCCGATCGCGCGGGCGTTCATGGCCATCTCGACCGGCAGCGCGTTTCGTCCGGAGAGGGAGATGATCACGAGCACGTCGCCGTCGCTTGCCGGGCTGCTGTCCAGGACCGCCCCGGCGAGGCCGTCGACGCGCTCCAGGGCGCTGCCGAGGGTGGCCGGCATGACGTCGATGCCCGCGGTGCCGGGGACGGCGAGGAAGTTCATCAGGGCGAGTCCGCCGGCCCGGTAGACGACGTCCTGGGCGGGGAGCGAGGAGTGTCCGGCGCCGAAGGCGAAGAGCTTGTTCCCCGCGGCCACGGCGTCGGCGATGACCGTGCCGGCCTCGGCGATGCGTGCGGACTCCTCGTCTCTCACCCGTTCCAGCAGGCCGATCGCGGCGTCGAAGAACTGACCGGCCAGCTTGCTCTCGCTCATACGCCGATGGCCTTCCGGGGTGGGAGTGGGTGAGGTTGTCGTCCGTGTCCGCCGCTCACCGTGCGGTCTGGACCAAGGGCGTGTCAATACGGACGTCAATCCAAGGGACGAAAGGCCCGGCCGTAGGGGTAATGAGAGGCGGGAGGGGGCTGCGGGGACAGGTTTCGAGGCAGTCCGGAACAGCCCTTGACGTCTACACGGGACGGTTGTCGGCGTGATGGGTCAGAATTGGGGGCAGGGCCAGCGCACGCAATCCGAGGGGCACGAATGTCCGGACTGATCGATACCACGGAGATGTATCTCCGCACCATCCTCGAGCTGGAAGAGGAAGGTGTGGTCCCCATGCGCGCCCGTATCGCCGAGCGGCTCGACCAGAGCGGTCCGACGGTGAGCCAGACGGTGGCGCGGATGGAGCGCGACGGCCTGGTGGCCGTCGCGAGCGACCGGCACCTGGAGCTGACCGAAGAGGGGCGCCGGCTGGCGACGCGGGTGATGCGCAAGCACCGCCTCGCGGAGTGCCTGCTCGTCGACGTGATCGGCCTGGAGTGGGAGCAGGTGCACGCCGAGGCCTGTCGCTGGGAACACGTGATGAGCGAGGCGGTGGAGCGGCGGGTGCTGGAGCTGCTGCGCCACCCGACCGAGTCGCCGTACGGAAACCCGATCCCGGGGCTGGAGGAGCTGGGGGAGAAGGCCGAGGCCGATCCGTTCCTGGAGGAGGGCATGGTCAGCCTCTCGGAGCTCGACCCCGGCGCGGAGGGCAAGACCGTCGTGATCCGCCGGATCGGGGAGCCGATCCAGACGGACGCGCAGCTGATGTACACGCTCCGGCGGGCGGGCGTGCAGCCCGGCTCGGTCGTGAGCGTGACCGAGTCGCCCGGCGGTGTGCTGGTCGGCAGTGGGGGCGAGGCCGCGGAGCTGGATGCGGACGTCGCCTCCCACGTGTTCGTGGCGAAGCGCTGACGCACGTCCGTTCGATCGGGTCGCCGGTACGGGCCAATCGGGCCTGTGTCGGTCGGTGTGGGCCGGTGGGGGTCTGTATGGATGGTCCCGGCTGTGTGGATGGTCCCGGCGCCTCGCGGCGCCGGGACCGGTCCTCCCCTGTTCGACCTGGAGCCCCGAGCTCTCAAGGTCACCCCTTCGGACCGTCTTCCCCGAGCGGCCCGCCTCCCTGTTGAAAGGATCTCCATCGGCAGCGGCGGTCAATCCTTGAGCAAGGTCACTCGAAAGAGCGGTGTTGGTGGCGAGAACCCCGTTTTCGAATACGGGTTCGATACTGTGGCCGGGAGCGAAGGGGGTGCATCTGCGGTGGTACGACGCCTCGATGTGACAGGGGCCGACGGCGTACGCCTGGCGGCCTGGGAGTTCCGCGAAGCGGCCACGGTGCCGTCGCCTTCACGGTCCGGATCCTCGCCGTCCGGACGGCCGTCCGGGGCTTCGCCGTCCGGACCGCCATCCGGACCGGCGCCGTCCGGTGAGCCCGCGGCCCTCTTACTCCACGGCCTGATGGGTCGTGCCTTCCACTGGGCCGGGACCGCCCGCTGGCTCGGTGAGAGCCGCCGGGTCGTCGCCCTCGACCAGCGCGGCCACGGCCAGAGCGATCGCCCGCCGGCCGGCCCCGGCAGCTCCGTCTCGTACGGCCGCGAGGCCTTCGTGGCCGATGCCGAAGCCGCCGTCGAGCAGCTCGGCCTCGCCCCCGTGACGCTGATCGGCCACTCCATGGGCGCCCTCACCGCATGGCAGCTCGCCGCCCGCCGCCCCGACCTCGTGGCGGCCCTGGTCATCTGCGACATGCGGGCCTCCGCGCTCGGGGAGGCCTCGCAGCAGGAGTGGGAGGAGTGGTTCCACCGCTGGCCGCTGCCGTTCCCCACGCAGGACGCCGCGCGGCGCTGGTTCGGCGAGGACGACCCGCGGGTGGAGCGTCCGGACCCCGGCCGGGGTGCGTTCTTCGCCGAGGTGATGCACGAGGCCGACGACGGCTGGCGCCCGCTGTTCTCACGCCGTCAGATGCTGACCGCGCGGGAGACGTGGGTCCACGACGCGCACTGGGAGGAGCTCGCCCAGGTCCGCTGCCCGACGCTGGTCGTCCGCGGCCTGGACGGCGAGCTCGGCCGCGCCGAGGCCCAGGAAATGGTCCGGGTCCTCCCGGCGGGCCAGTACGCCGAGATCCCCGACGCCGGCCACTACCTCCACTACGACCACCCGACGGCCTGGCGCGAGGCCGTGGAGCCCTTCCTGGAGGGCATCAAGACGTCGGCGTGAGCGGAGCGGCCCGGGCGGGGTCCCGGGGAAGTGGGGCAGATCCCCGGGCTCGAATCCCCGGGCTCGAACCGGCTCGCGGCGCCCAGCTGTTCCATGAGCTCGCCGAACACGCGGAAGGCCTCCGCTCCCACCGGGAGCGGAGGCCTTCCGCGTGTTCGGCCAGGACCGGGGGACCGGGCTGTCCAGCCCTTTCAGCCCTTTCGGTCCCTCCAGTCCGGTCAGCCCTTGCTGACCGCCAGGAGGATCTCCGGGATCCTGCGGGCCACCGTCGGGGCCGCGAGGCGCAGGCCCACCCAGGCGGCCAGCGTGCCCCAGGCCGCGCCCACCGGGAGCAGGATCCAGGTGAGGGAGTGCTGGGTGGTGGCGAGGTAGACGGCCAGGACGATCACCGGGGCGCAGATCAGCGCCGAGGCGAACAGGCCGCCGAAGATGCCCATCCACGCCAGGGCGCCCTGCCCCGGGGCGACGTTCTTGAAGGCGCCGTCGGTGGGGATCGAGTACGGGAAGCGCGCCGAGGCCAGGGCCCCCGTGCACAGCATCGAGCCGAGCAGGGCCAGTGCCACGCCCAGCGCGCCGGGGAACCCGGACCAGTCGCCGACCAGGGCGGCCGTCACCGCCGCCACGACCGCCGTGTAGGGCACCGTGACCAGCGCGAGGGCCAGGGCGCGGGCGCGCAGTTCCACGAACGCGTCGCGCGCGGTGGAAAGGGTCTGCGCGACCATCCAGAACGCCGAGGTGTCCTGCCCGAACTGGTTGTACATCTGGACGCCGAGCATGCCCGAGGCGAAGCAGGCCAGGTAGACCGAGCCGTGGCCCTGCACCGCGTTGGCGGCCGGGACGATCAGGCCGACCGCGAGGGCCGACACCCATGCCGCCTTGGTCTTCGGGTCGCGCACGATGTAGCGCAGCGAGCGCTGCATGGCCGCGCCCGTACGGTCGTCCGGCAGCAGCGACCACGGGCCGCGGGCGCTGCCGTCCGCTCCCGGCGCCCGCTGCTTCTTCTCCTTGGCCGCCGCGATCGTCGAGCCGTCGGGGGTGACCATGAGCTTGGTCAGGCTGCGCTCCCAGAACCAGAGCAGCAGCCCCAGCGCGGCGACGGTGATGAGCAGCTGGACGGCGGCGGTCCCGTACGAGCCCTCGCTCGCGGAGTCCACCATCCCGACCGCCGTCGCGGGCGGCAGCCAGCGCACGACGTCCGCGGCCGGCTCCAGCTTCTCCAGGCCGCCGACCTGGAACAGCCGCTGGCCGGCGAGGTTCGCCACCTGCGCGCCCACCGCGATCAGCAGGCCGCTGAGCAGCGCGAGGTCACGCCCCTTGCGGCTGGTCAGCAGCCGCACGTTGGCCGTGGCCACCGCCCGGGCGAGGGCCACGCAGCCGAGGAGCAGCAGCGGTACCGCCAGTACGGCCGCCACCGCGCCCGCCGCGCCCCGGGCGACGGCGATCGCCGAGCCGGCCGCGAGGCAGAGGGTGAACAGCGGCCCGACGCCGACGAGGGAGGAGGCCAGCAGGGCCCGTACGAGCGGACGCGGGCGCAGCGGCAGCATGACCAGCCGGCTCGGGTCGAGGGTCTCGTCGCCCGTGGGGAAGAACAGCGGTACGAAGGTCCAGCACAGGGCGAGGACCGCGGCCAGCAGTACGACGACGGCGCTCGCGTGCGCGTGGCCGCGCAGCAGGGCGAGGCCGAGCGTGGCGAAGAAGGCGACGACGAGCGCGGCGGCCAGGGCGCCGAAGTAGGCGAACTTGCGCTTCGAGGAGCCCTTGAGGCCGTTGCGCAGGAGGGACAGCTTGAGGCGGATGAAGATCGGGGTGATGGAGACGGAGGCGGGGGCCGCGCCGGAGGCGGAAGCGGCGACCGGTGCGGCGGCGGGTGCGGACGTACTCATCGGACGCCCGCCCCGGTTCCGGCCCCGGTGCCCGTGTTCCCGCCGTTCGCGGCAGCGTTCCCGCTGTTCCCGCCGTTCGCGGTCGTACCGCCGCCGAGCCAGTCCAGCGATTCGCCCGCGGCCCGGCCCTGCGCCCCGACCAGCTCCAGGAACGCGGCCTGCAGCGAGGGCGCGGCGCCCCGTACGTCGGCCAGCGGGCCCGCGGCCCGGATCCGGCCGGCGGCCATGACGGCGACCCAGTCGCACAGCGACTCGACGAGTTCCATGACGTGGGAGGAGAAGACGACGGTGGCGCCGGAGGAGGTGTAGCGCTCCAGCACCCCGCGGATGGTCTGCGCGGAGACCGGGTCCACGCCCTCGAACGGCTCGTCCAGGAAGAGGACTTCGGGGTTGTGTAGCAGCGCGGCGGCCAGGCCGATCTTCTTCCGCATGCCGGTCGAGTAGTCGACGATCAGCTTGTTCTGCGAACCGGCCAGGTCCAGGATCTCCAGCAGCTGCGTGGCCCGGCTGTCCGTCTCGCGGCCCGGCAGCCCCCGCAACCGGCCCATGTAGCCGAGCAGTTCGCGGCCCGAGAGCCGCTCGAAGAGCCGCAGCCCCTCCGGCAGCACGCCGATCCGGGACTTCACCTCGACCGGGTCCGCCCACACGTCGTGCCCGGCGACGATGACCCGGCCCATGTCCGGGCGCAGCAGCCCGGTCACCATCGACAGCGTCGTCGTCTTGCCCGCGCCGTTCGGCCCGACCAGGCCGATGAACTGCCCGGCGGGCAGCTCCAGATCGATCCCGGCCACGGCGATCTGCTCGCCGAACCGCTTCCACAAACCCTCGACCCGCACAGCGGCCGTGGTGGACGGCGCGGATCGCGCACCGCCACCCGTTCCGTCCTGCCCGCCCGTCGCAACGCCCTGGTCCGGCATGCGCCTGCCTCTCGTCCTGTTCCCCGTGTCCTGCTTTTCTCACGATAGGAGGAGGGGGAGAGGTCGGAGCAGTTACTTATGTCATGAGTTTCGGAGTGGATTCGTCCCTGGTCCGGCGGTTGAGGGCCCGCGGTCCCGGTCCCGCGGGCCCGCGGTCCCGGTCCCGCAGTCCCTCAGGGCCGCAGTCCCTCAGGGCCTCAGCCCCTCAGGGCGTGCGCCGGGCCCGTTCCGCCGCCGCCTCGCGGCCGCACGCGTACGCCAGCGCGTCGATGAGCTCCTCGACGTCCGGCAGCCACCGGTTCGCGGCCGTCGGGGGCTGCGCCCACTGCACCGAGCCGCGTCCGCCGATGCGGGTCGGCGGCGCGGCCACGTACTCGCCCTCGCCGCGGGCGGCCAGGTCGAGCTGGGAGGGCTGCCAGCCGATCTTGCGCAGCAGGTCGGGCACCTTCGCCCCGGCGCCGGGCAGGACGAAGAACAGCATCCGGCCGGCCGGGTTGGCGATCACCGGCCCGAGGGTGCGCTGCATGCGCTGGAGCCGTGCCAGCGCCAGGAAGCCGGCCGCGTCCGGGACGTCGAGCGCGTCGAAGGTGCGGCCGGTGGGCAGCAGGATGGCGGCCTTCGGGTTCTTCCCCCAGAGCCGGCGGACCTGCACGGCGCTGCCCGAGGCGTGCTGCGCCCACTCCTTGGCCGTCGCGTGCGCACCCGGCGCCGGGCAGTCCGCGGCCCCGCACGAGCACCGCTCCCGCCCGTCCCCGGACTCCAGCCAGGTGCCGGCGAAGACATCCCAGTGCCGTTCTTCCGTGTACCGCACGGCATGGTCCAGCAGTGGCTCGCTGCGCTGCATGGGGATGGGCGCGGTCTCCGTGACTCCGATGGTCTCTTCCACGTGCAACACAACTCCTGCGCTCACCCGGGGTTACGGGCGTAAACCGGCCGGGGTCGGGAGCATCGATCCTGCATGCGGGGCGCATCGGTGCACCGCGGGGGGCGCGTAGGAGGCCGGGGCGCCGCAGGTGGGTAGCGACAGGACGCAATGGGGAAGATTCTCCGCACATCAGGCGGGAAGTGATCATTCCAACGATCACCCGCGGCCTCTGGGGGTTTTCATGGCAGCCAGGCCTCTCGTCGCCCGCCAGCCGAACGAACGGCTGCAGGCACTCATCCAGGAAGCCGGGTGCTCCAATGCCGGGCTCGCCCGGCGCGTCAACATGTGCGGGGCCGAGCACGGTCTCGACCTCCGCTACGACAAGACCTCCGTGGCCCGCTGGCTGCGCGGGCAGCAGCCGCGCGGCCGGGCCCCCGGAATCATCGCCGAGGCGCTCGGACGCAAACTCGGCCGGACCGTCACCATCGACGAGATCGGCATGGCAAACGGCAAGAACCTCGCCTCCGGCGTCGGCCTGCAGTTCTCCCCGACCGTCGTCGGAGCCATCGAGCAGGTCTGCGAGCTGTGGCGCAGCGACGTGGGGCGGCGCGACTTCCTGTCCGGATCGAGCGTGGCCTCCTCCGCGCTGGTCGAGCCGAGCCGGGACTGGCTGATCACCGGGGCCGACGCGCAGGTGGCGCGCAGCGGGGGCTCCCGGGTGGGGATGCCGGACGTGGAGGCGGTGCAGGCCACCACGGAGGCCCTGAAGGAACTGGACCACCGCTTCGGCAGCGGCCACGTACGCCCGGTGGTCGTGCACTACCTCAACTCGGTGGTCTCCGGCCTGATCGGCGGCTCCTACCGGGAACCGGTCGGGCGGGCGCTGTTCGCGGCGGTCGCCCGGCTGACGGAGCTGGCGGGCTACATGGCGGTGGACACCGGCCAGCCGGGCCTGGCGCAGCGCTACTACATCCAGGCGCTGCGGCTCGCCCAGGCGGCGGGCGACAGGGCGTACGGGGGGTACGTGCTGGCGGCGTCGATGAGCCACCTCGCCGCCGAACTGGGCAATCCGAGGGAGATCGCCCAGCTGGCGAGAGCGGCGCAGGAGGGCACGCGGGGCCAGGTCACCCCCCGGGTGGAGGCGATGTTCTACGCGGCGGAGGCGCGCGGGCACGCGCTGCTGGGCGATGCCCGGGCGACGGCGGTGCTGTCCTCGCGGGCGGTGACCGCGCTGGAACGGGCGGAGCCGGAGTCCGGCGACGACCCGGTGTGGATCCGGCACTTCGACCAGGCCTACCTGGCGGACGAACTGGCGCACTGCCACCGCGACCTGGGCCAGGCCGACGCGGCGGTGAAACGGGCGGAGGAGGCCCTGCGGGACCTCCCGGCGGGCAAGGCGCGGCGCCGGGCCATCGGGCTGCTGCTGCTGGCCGCGGCGCGGGTGCAGCAGCGGGAGGTCGAGGCCGCCTGCCAGACCGCTGCGCAGGCGGCGGAGCTGCTCTCGGGGATCCGGTCCAACCGGGGCGCGGTATACCTGGAGGACTTCCGGACCCGGATCGACCCTTACCGGGAGGAACCGGCCGTCCGCGAATTCGCTGCGCGCCTGGAACCGGCATCCTGACCCGCGACGCCCGCGCGCCTCAATCGCCGGCGGGGCTGTTCCCGCCGGCCGCCCACCCCTGCGCACCGGGTCGGGGCCGTCCTGAAAGACCGCCTCAATCGCCGGCGGGGCTTGCTTGTGGCTGGTGTCCGGCCGCATGCGCGCGCAGCGGCACCGTGCACCGGGGCGGGCCTGAAGGATCGCCTCAATCGCCGGCGGGGCTGGGTTGTGGTTGGCGTGCGGCCGCATGTGTGCCCGCAGTGCCACCGTGCTCCGGGGAGGGCCTGCAAGATCGCCTCAATCGCCGGCGGGGCTTGATTTTGGCTGGTGTGCGGCCGCATGTGTGCGCAGTGCCATCGTGCTCCGCGGCGGGGCTGGAAGGTCGCCTCAATCGCCGGCGGGGCTGGGGTGTGGCTGGTGTGCGGTCGCGCGGGTGCGCAGCGCCGTCATGGGCAGGGCGGGCCGGATTGGCCGGGGGCCATTCCAGCCCCGCCGGCGTTTGAGGCGCGGGGTCTGGGGCGGAGCCCCAGGGGGCTCGGGCGGAGCCCGGGGCCTGGGGTCAGGGCGGAGCCCTGGGAACGGTGGAAGGGTGGGTAGGGGACAAGCCCCGCAGGGCCGGGCGGGCCACGCGCGGCCCCGGGCGGCGGCCCACGGGGGACTCGCACGGCCCGGGACTACGGGTCCACGGCGGGGGAGGGCCTGACGGGGGAGGGGAGTGACCGGGTAGCGTGGGCCGACGGTTCGTAGACGCGGACAGGTCGGAGAGGGAGTCCCGGTGACGGAGAGCGGACAGGGCGGCAGCCCCCAGGCAGGCGCGCCGTGGGGCCCGCCGATGCCGGCGCAGCCGCCCGCGCAGCCGGACGGCCAGCCGGACCACCTGCAGGCCCAGCCGCCTTACGGTGAGCCCGCCGAGGGCCAGCCTTCTCACGGCCGGCCTTCCCAGGGCCAGCACGTCTACGGCCAGCCCGCCCCGGACCAGTCCTCTCACGGCCAGCCCGCCCCGGGTCAGCCTGATTACGGCCAGCCCGCCCCGGGTCAGCCCGCCTACGGTCAGTCCTCCCAGGGGCAATCTGCTTACGGTCGGTCCGACCAGGGCCAGCCCGCCTATGGCCAGTCCTCCCAGGGCCAGCCGGCCTACGGGCAGGCAGCCCAGGGCCAGCCCCCGCAGGGCCATCCCGCCCCCGGTCAGCCCCAGGGTCAGCCCGCCTATGGGCAGCCCGCCCCCGGTCAGCCCCAGGGTCAGCCCGCCTATGGGCAGCCCGCCCCGGGTCAGCCCCAGGGCCAGTCCGCCCCCGGTCAGCCTCAGGGTCAGCCCGCATACGGGCAGTCCGCCCAGGGTCAGCCTTCCCAGGGCCAGCCCCATGGCCATTCCACCCAGAGCCAGCCCGCCCCGGGTCAGCCCCACGGCCAGTCCGCCCCCGGTCAGCCCCAGGGCGGGCCCGCCTACGGGTATCCCGTGGCCGGTGGTTCCGGGGACGGGGGGCCCGCCTATGGGTATCCGCAGGGGCATGTCCTCGGTCCCGGTTACGAGGGGCCCGGGGACCCGCACGGGTACGGCTACCCGCCGCTGCCCGAGGCGGTCACCCAGTACATCGCGCCGGTCCCCGCGGCCCCCGCGCATGAGGAGGCCGCGACCCAGTACATCGCGCCCGTCCCCGCGCACGACGAGGCGGCCACGCAGTACATCGCGCCGGTCCCCGCGGCCCCCGCGCATGAGGAGGCCGCGACGCAGTACATCGCGCCGGTCCCCGCGCACGACGAGGCCGCCACTCAGTACATTCCGCCCGTCCCCGCGGCCCCCGCGGATCCCGCCGCCGGGTTCGACGGGCTGTTCCGCGGTGATACGCAGCAACTGCCGCCCGTTCAGGAGCCGGTGCTCCGCCAGCCGCCGCGGCGCCCGCAGCAGCAGCAGTACCAGCAGCCGCCGCAGCGCCCGTACCCGCCGCAGCAGCAGCAACAGCAGCACCAGCAGCAGAACCCCTTCCCGCCGGAGGCACCCGCCCCCCGCAAGGTCTCCCCCGCGATCATCGCCGCAGTCGTCATCGGCCTGGCCGTCGTCGGGCTCGGCGTCGGCGCGCTGCTCAGCGACAACAAGGCGCAGAACACCGACCCCGGCGCCGCGGCCGCCACCCCCGGCAGTTCGGCCGCGAACAGCGGGGACGCGCCGCTGGACCCGGCGCAGCCGCAGGCGGTCCAGCTGGACAAGCTCCTCGCGGACAGCAACGACAGCCGGGCCTCGGTGATCAAGGCCGTCGACGACATCAAGGGCTGCCGCAACCTCGACCAGGCCGCCAACGACCTGCGCGACGCCGCCCGTCAGCGCGAGGAGCTGGTGACCCGGCTCCAGGAGCTCAAGCTGGACCAGCTCCCCGACAGCGCCAAGCTGACCGCGGCCCTCACCAAGGCGTGGAAGTCCTCCGCCGAGGCCGACAACAGTTACGCGTCCTGGGCCGGCGACGTGAAGGGCGACGGCGACAAGTGCAAGGACGGCAAGGCCAAGTCGACCGGCAACGCCTCCGACGGCAACAAGTCGAGCGGCGAGGCCACCAAGGCGAAGGAGTCGGCGGCGGGCATGTGGAACGGCATCGCCGGCAAGTACGGACTCACCAAGCGGGACAAGAGCCAGCTCTGACCGTCAGCCCCGCGGGGCCTGCTCCAGGGTCTTGGTCATGTCCAGGGACTGCTCACCCTGCTGGGCCACGAGGCGGCCCTGCTCGACGACCTGGAAGGTGACCCGGCCGTTGACGATGCGGGGGAAGCCGGCGACGGCGCGCATGTCCTGGTAGCGCCAGCTGAGGTCGGGGGTCAGGCCGCCGGTCTTGACGGGCTCGGACTGGTTGAGCTTGCGCGAGAGGCCGCGCGCCGTGATCTGCTCGCCGCTCTTGAACCGCTTCACGGTCTCGTTGAAGACCGTGTACGCGATCCACGTGGTCTGGGCGCCGCTGTCGTCGGGGTCCACCGCGTTGTCGCCGAAGGCCTGCTCGGTGATCACCCGGCGCATCGGCGCCCACAGGGGATCGGTGCCCACCGGGTACCAGCTGGTGACGTACGCGCCCTCGAAGGGGCTCTCCTTGCCGCCGGTGCGGTCCACGAGGGACTGGCTGACCGAGCCCAGCACCGAGGAGATCTGCGGTTTGCGGTTCTGGGAGTCGGCGCGGCGGAACGCGTCGAAGAAGGTCTCGGTGCGCGCGCCGAGCACGGCGGCCACGCAGCCCTTCTCCTTCCCGTCCTTCCCGTCCTTCGCCGAGGTGGCGCCGCCCTTCGCCGGAGCGCCGGGGCTGGAGTCGGCCAGTGCCTCGCGGGCCTGCGCGGAGAGGTCCGAGGAGTCCTCGGCGGCCCGGATGTCGCTGGCCTCGCCCATCTGGTTGGCCTTGAGGCCCGCGTTGAGCTGGATGGGCAGGGCGTCGCCCGCCAGGGTGTCCGGGCGGACCAGGGCGACCTTGGCGCAGGCCCGGCCGAGCTGGTGGCCGGCGCCGGCGAGGAGGACGGGCTGGCCGCCGTTGACGGGGTAGGAGAGCGGGGACTGGAACTCCTCGGAGGAGACCCCGTACCCGCCGATGAACGGGATGCCCTCGGCCTCCAGCGGGGCCATGAAGGCGCGCCCGTGCTGGCTGTAGGAGCCGATGACGGCCACGGCCTTCTCGGCGATCGCCTTGCGGGCGCAGTCGGCGGCGCCGGTGGGCGTGTTGTGCTCGTTGCAGGTCAGGACGCGGAGCTTGTGGCCGTTGATGCCGCCCTTGGAGTTGATCCAGCGCTCGTAGGCCTTGGCCATGCCGGGCATGCCGGGCATGTTGGTGGCGTTGGAGTCCTCCGGCGCGAAGGTCATGACGGTGAGGGTGTCGGTGCCCCCGGAGCCCCCCGATCCTCCGGGGAGCACCCCGCAGCCGGCGACGAGACACGCGCCCAGTGCCATGGCCGTGGTCCTGGCCAGGAGGGTGCGGGAGAGGGTTGCTGCGCGTCGCCGGGTGGTCATGTGCATGCACCATTCCGCGCCAGGGGTAACTCAAGAGTGAGGTGTACACAACATTGGGTGACGTCCAGGTGAATTACGGGTGGCGACAGCGCACCGGGTGGACGCGGGCGTGGTGCCGGACGCCGGCCGAAGGCGTCCCGAGATCGACCGATGGAGCGCCGGGGCCGACCGAAGGCGCCTCAAGATCGCGCTGAGCAGGAACGTACGATCGAAAGCGTGACATTCGCCCAAGGTTCGAAGAACTCTTCCCGCCGCGGCGGCCGCTCCTCCACCATGGGCGGCATGCCCCTCAACGACATGCCGTGGTGGCGCTGGCGCAGCAACGTGCGCTCGGCGCTGCACATGCTCTCCGACCCCGTGTTCCAGGAGGACACCTGGCTGGCCGGCGCCGAGGGGTACGGGGACGTCACCGACGCCGTGTACCGGCTCGTCGAAGACACCTGGCTCGACAGCTGGTCCGCGGAGAAGTACGTCGGCACCGTCTTCCGCGACTCGCAGGAGGCGGCCGTGGTGGACCTCGCCGTGCTGCGCGTGCTGCGGATCATGCACCAGATCGGCCCCGACGCCGCCGTCTCCGGCTACCTGGAGCACCACGCCTGGCCGGAGGCCGTACGGGCCGCGCGCGAGGCCCACGTACGGCTGGCGGTGGCGGACGGGGAGGACCCGGACGCGCGGCCGGCCTCCCTGGACGTGCTGAGGATCCTCACCCGCGCCGTGTGAGCGGTGCGATGTGAAAGGCTATGCGGTCATGAGCGATGACCCGCAGCCGCAGCCCCAGGCCCCTCAGCAGTACGTACTGACCCTCTCCTGCCCCGACAAGCAGGGCATCGTGCACGCGGTGTCCAGCTACCTGTTCATGACCGGGTGCAACATCGAGGACAGCCAGCAGTTCGGCGACCGCGACACCGGCCTGTTCTTCATGCGGGTCCACTTCGAGGCCGACGCACCGGTGACCGTGGAGAAGCTGCGGGCCAGCTTCGCCGCGATCGGCGATTCCTTCCGGATGGACTGGCAGATCCACCGCTCCGACGAGCGCATGCGGATCGTGCTGATGGTCTCGAAGTTCGGGCACTGCCTCAACGACCTGCTGTTCCGCCACCGGATCGGCGCGCTGCCGGTGGAGATCGCGGCCGTGGTCTCGAACCACACCGACTTCGAGGAGCTGGTCGGCTCGTACGGGGTCCCGTTCGTGCACATCCCGGTCACCAAGGACACCAAGGAGGCGTCCGAGGCGCGGCTGCTGGAGCTGGTCCGCTCCGAAGGCGTCGACCTCGTCGTCCTCGCCCGCTACATGCAGGTGCTGTCGGACACCCTGTGCAAGGAGCTGAGCGGGCGGATCATCAACATCCACCACTCGTTCCTGCCGAGCTTCAAGGGCGCGAAGCCGTACCACCAGGCGCACGCGCGCGGTGTCAAGCTGATCGGCGCGACCGCGCACTACGTGACGGCGGACCTCGACGAGGGCCCGATCATCGAGCAGGAAGTCGAACGGGTGGGCCACGAGGTCACCCCGGAGCAGCTGGTGGCGATCGGCCGTGACGTCGAGTGCCAGGCGCTGGCGCGCGCGGTGAAGTGGCACAGCGAGCACCGGGTCCTCCTGAACGGGACCCGGACCGTCGTCTTCGCCTAGGCGGTCTCTTTCGGATCTTGCAGGGCCCGGTGCTCCGACCGCAGCACCGGGCGACCGCCTAGAGCCGGCTCAGCGAGGCCGCCGCGAAGAGGACGTCGCGGATGGCCTCGCGGTCGCCGTTCTGGCCGACCGCCGCTTCCTCCGGGGAGATGTGGCCCGCGGCCAGCTGGCAGAACTCGAAGCCGTCCAGGGCGATCCGGGCCACCGTGTGGTCCGGCGAGGGTTTCGCCGCGGGGGAGTCCAGCGCGATGTCCCAGCCGCCGCCTCCCGCCCCCTCGATCTCCAGGTGCAGGGTCCGGCCCGGCGCCCCCGCCGCGACCAGCCCGCGCGGCGGCGCCGCCAGCCCCGCCCGCCGGCGCCCGGCCAGGGCCGCCGGCAGGAGCCGGGCCGCCAGGTCGATCATGCGGTTCAGGTGGGGCGCGGACGGCGGCTCGTACGGGTAGTCCACCGCCTCCGCGATGTCCACGGCGTGCACCCAGCACTCGAAGGCCCGCTCCAGGAAGGCGTCCCCGAGGGGCAGGGCGAAGGGCCCGTAGTCCACGGACAGCTCGGCCACGCCGCGGCCCGCGAAGGAGACCGTACGGACCAGGGTGTGGCCCTGCTCCCGCCACGGTTCGCGGACCCGCCGGGTGGTCGGGTACGGGGAGTCCTCCCAGAACCGCTCCGTGCGCTCGACGGGGCCGCTGGGCGGTGCGTCCCGGCCCAGCGGGTCGTCCAGGCCCAGCGCGGCCGCGACGAGGCCGTCCACCGCCAGCAGGTGCCCGATGACCCCGGCCACGGTGGTCCGGCGAGACTGGCGCCGCTCCTCCTCGAACCACTTCAGCCGGACCGGGGTGTGCCACTCCGAGTCCCCGAAGTCCCGTAGCAGCGCGTCGAGCCGGGCCGTCTCGGTGTCGTACGGGTTGGCCCACACCGGCACCGGGATGCGGGCCGGACGCTTGCCGAGGCAGTCCTCCAGCACGCGCGAGCGCAGCAGCGGTTTGAGGTCGAGGCTCTCCTCCGGGTGCAGCAGCCCCACGGCGTCACGCAGCCGCAGTGCCTCCTCGGCGCAGGGCGCGCATTCGGTGAGGTGGTCCTCGACGGCCTGGGTCTCCTCGGCGGAGCAGGCCGCGAGGGCCCACGCGCCGAGCAGGGACTTCAGCACGGTGTGGGTGGGCGGCGGCGCGGGCGGGTCGGCGGCGGGCGGCTCGTCCACGTGGCCGGGGTACGCGGTGTCGACGGCCTCGGCGTACGGGGTGGCCTCCGCGTACGGGGTGGCCTCCGTATACGGGGTGGCCTCCGTGTACTCCGGATGGTCGGCCGCCTCCGCGTACTCGGTGTAGTCGAGGTCGTCGGCGGCCGGGCGCGGGCCCGGTATGCGCGGCGGGCCACCGCCACCCGGGGGCCGCTCGTACTCTTCGCCGTCTTCGGAGGCGCCTTCGAAGGGGGTGCTCATCGGGCCGTTCCATATCCGGAGGGGCCGTATCCGGGCGGGACCGTGTCGTCGCGCGGGACGGTGTTGGCCGTGGACAGCAGTTGCAGGCCCAGCCGCAGCCGGCGCCGGGCCTCGTCCTCACTGATCTGCAGGTCGGCGGCGGCCTGCCGGTAGTCGCGGCGCTTGAAGTAGGCGAGTTCGAGCGCGGCGCGCAGGGGCGCGGGCATGGAGGTGACGATGAAGTCCGCACGGGCGGCGGCGTTGGCGGTGCGCACCTTCTGCTCCAGCTCCTCGCGGGAGCCGCGGCCCAGTTCGGCCTGGCGCAGGCGGGCCACGGCCTGTCCCTGGGTGATGCGGGCGACCCAGGAACGCATGGAGCCCTGTTTGGGGTCGTAGGCGTCCGGGTTCTCCCAGATGTATCCGAACACCTCGCGCGTGATCCGGTCGGCGGCTTTCTCGTCGCCGAGGACCCGGTGTGCAAGGCTGTGCACGAGCGAGGCGAACCGGTCGTACAGCTCGCCGAGCGCGGCGGCCTCGCCGCGCGCCAGGCGCTGCTGCATGCGGCGGTCCCAGCGCGGTGGTGCGTCCTTCGGCATCGTGCCCCCAGCCGGGTTCCCGGTTTCGCAGCCGTGTGTCGACCACTCGAATGTAGTGGGCACACAGCGATGTGCGCCCGTTTTGCGGGAACCTCGCCCTGGAAGTGGGCCCTGCGTGATAGAGGCGTTGCACGGCGTGAGCGGCGTGTGCGCTGTGAACCGGGAGGAACGCCATGGCAGATGGGCACAGACGTACGCGCCCCACCGCGCTCCTCGTGCGCTGGTTCGATGCGGCCACCTGCTTGCCCGCTTCGCTTAACGCGCAGGCCACGTAGGCCTTACGCTCCTGCCTTGTCTTGAACTGCACCCCACCGCACACGTGAAGGCGGAACGCCGAATATGGACAGCGCAGAATACGAGCGCAAGATCGCCGCCCGATTCGCCACCTTCGACCAGGACGGGAACGGCTATATCGATCGGGAGGACTTCAGCGCGGCGGCGAAGGCGGTGCTGGCCGAATTCGCCGTGGCGGCCCGCTCCGACAAGGGCCAGGACATCTTCGCGGGCGCGGAGGCCTTCTGGCAGGGCATGGCCGGCATCGCGGACGTGGACGGGGACCAGCGGGTGTCCCGCGAGGAGTTCATCACGGGCGCGGCCAAGCGGTTGCGAGACAACCCGCACCGGTTCGCCGAGATCGCGAGGCCGTTCCTGCGGGCGGTGATCGCGGTGGCGGACACCGACGGCGGCGGCGCGACCCCGGCGGCGACGGCGCGCGTCCTGCGGGTCCTCGGCACCCCGGCGGAGCTGGCCGGCCCGGTGGCGTCCGCCCTGGACGCGGACGGCGACGGCCGCATCACCGAGGACGAGATCCTGGCGGCCTTCGCGGGCTACTGCGGGGTGGCGGCGCCGGACGCGTAGGCGGGGGCGGCCGAGCGGCCCGGGCTTGTAACGACGGCGCCCGGCCGGGGAGGGTCTCCCCGGCCGGGCGCGGGTCTCAGTCGGTCGGGCCGGCTACCAGAGGGGTACCGGCAGGGGGGCGGTGGTCAGGGCGGGGACGGTCCAGCGCTGGGCGTCGGAGGTGTTGCAGTCCCAGAGCTGGAGTTGGGTGCCGGGGGTGGTGCTGGCGAAGGCCAGGTCGACGCAGCGGCCCGAGTACGGGTTGTACAGCCAGCCGTTGGCAAGGGGGAAGAACTGCTGGTTCCCCTGGCCGAGGCACTGCCACAGCTGGATCGGGGTGCCCTGCGCGGTGCCCGCCTGGGTGGCGTCGAGGCACTTGCCCTGGACGCGGACGCTTCCGTCGTTCCTGAACTCGAACCGCTGGTTCTCGGCGCCGTGGCAGGCCCAGATGAGGATCTTGCTCCCCTCCTTGGCGAGCGCGTGGTCGTTGTCGACGCAGTTGGCCGGCGAGGCGGTCAGGGAAATGGGTCCGGCCGCACCGGGGACGGTGGGGTCCGCGGCGTACGGGTAGACGGCGAGGTTGCTGACGCCGCCGGTGAAGCCGCCGAAGTAGTCGGGCTTCCCGTTGACCTTGAACCGGCCGGAGACGAGCGCGCCGGTGGGGGCCGGGCTGGTGGACGCCTTGTGGATTCCGGACCGGGCGAGCACGCCGTTGACGTACAGGCTCATCAGACCGGTGTCGGCGTTGTAGACGGCGGTCAGGCTGGTCCACACGTTGGGGACGAACGGTACGTCACTGGCCCAGTCGGCGTAGTCGTACGCGTAGCCGTCCACGTCGCCCCTGGACATGCCGAAGGACCAGTGGTGGTAGACGGAGTCCGCGTAGAGCATGAAGGCGCTGCTGCGAGTGTTGTCCTGACTGGCGACCATCCCCCCGTTCTCGCCGACCTTGGCCCAGGTGCTGATGGTGAAGCTCTTGCGGGTGTCGAGGACCGGGCCGTTCGTCGCGAACGTCGAACCGGTGCCGTTGAACGCCGCGTAGAAGGTGTTGCGCCCGCCGATGGTGTCGGAGGGCCAGGCGACCCCCGAGACGGTCGCCGGGAAGTTGGAACAGGTCACCGGTGGCGTTGTCTCGCAGCCACAGGTCGGCGAGGCCGTCGCCGTTGAGGTCGCCGGGGGCCACGACGGTGAACTTGTCCCAGTCGCCGTTGCCCACCAGGACCGGGCGCTTGTTGTCGAGCATCATCGTCACGCGCGTGCCGTAGTAGGCCCACAGCTGCTTGCCCTGCTTGACCAGCAGGTCGGGGAACCCGTCACTGTTGATGTCGCCGGGGTTCGTGATCTGCTCGGCGTTGAACCAGTGGTCGTCGCCGTAGTCGCAACCCGTTTCGACTTCCTCCACGGGGCAGCTGACCGACGGTCCGACGGGGCTGCCTCCGACGACGCCCTGCCCGTTGTTCGGATAGACCAGCAGCTTGTTCTTCTTGTCCTGGGCGTTGTACTGGAGGGCGATCAGGTCGTTGTACCCGTCGGTGCCCCAGTCGCCGCTCGGCTGGATCTGGGCGCCCTGGAAGTTGCGACCGCCGTTGGCGGCGGCGGAGAACTTGCCGTTGCCCTGACCCGCGTAGGTGAGGAGCGAGCCCTGGCTGTCGACGGTCCAGATGTCCCGGTGGCCGTCACCGTTCAGGTCGCCGACCCCGTCGCGCTCCGTGGAGCGGTTCGCGTAGTAGAGGTAGGTGGTGGTGTCGGATCGGTTGCCGGAGTTGTCCACGGTGTACGCGTAGACGAAGCGGGAACCGGAGCCGGGGGGAGTGATGCTCACGGACCCACCGGGTGCGACGGCGCGCGGGCCGGGCTCGGGCGTAGAGGCTCACCCGGGTGTTGCCGATCGCGCCGCCGTCGGCGCACGCGGTGGACGGGTTGGTGCCCAGGCCGGAGGGCGTGCTGGGCGGGTTGTTGTACTCGGTCTCGATCGTCAGCGTCTTCGGGTCGAAGCGCTTCCAGCCGAAGGTGTCCGCCTCGTTGCCGGCGTAGAGGCCGACGGTCGCGCTGGACCAGTTGCCGGCCGCGGCCTGCCGGGCCAGCCCGGTGGTGTCGAACTCGAGGTTCCCGGCGGCGCAGGAGCTGCCGCTCCAGCCCTTGGAATCGTTGACCGTCGCCAGCTTGGAGACCTTGCCGGGCTGGTTCTCCCACGTCGTCTGCTGCGAGATCGCCCCGGTGCTCCACAGCTCGACCGGGCGCGCCTGGCAGGACCAGGACCAGGTGTTGCGCACGCGCAGGGTCGACTTGGTGACCTGGGCGCCCTTGATGTTGGACGTGTCGAACTGGAAGAACGAGCGGGAGAGACCGTTGGTCTCGGCCTCGTAGCCGACCCGGACGTCGTCCTTCGTGTTCCAGTACGAGGTCCTCGGGTACTTCTTGTAGACCCGGGTCCAGTTCTGCCGCTCGCCCCAGGCCCACGAGGGGTCGATGAAGACGGGGTACTTGGTCTGCGCGCCGGTCAGCAGTGCCTGGTCGGGCTTGATCTCCAGGGTGCCGTTCGCCACCGTCGTCGGCATCTGCGCGTCCTTCGCCCCTGCGGGCGGGGTGAACACCTCAGAGGGCGCGGGCGTCTCCCCCGCGCCCGCGGCCGCGAGGGTCGAGGCCTTGGCGGTCTGCGCACTCGTCGTGGTGGTGGAGTCCCACATCGACGGGGACGGGCTCGTGAACACCGTCTGCCCGGCCGGGTCCACCGCCGCGATCGCGCCGGTGCCGGCATCGGTGGACACGTTCAGTCCGACCGTGTCGACCTTGAACTTCAGGGCGGCGAGTTCCGGATTGGCCGCGGCGGCGGCGGTCTTGACGACCAGCAGCTGCGAGAAGCCCTCGGCTTCGGCCTTCACCTGGAGGTCCACGTCGGGAAGCACATCGGCGTACGTCGCCACGTTCGCGGCGAGGGTCGGCTTCGGCAGCGCCTTGGGCCACGACAGCGACAGCGTCCGGCCGTCCTTCACACCCGTCAGCAACGGGCCCGTACCGCCCCCCGAGAACGACACCGAGACGGTGGCCGCCTTCGAGACGACCTTCCCGTCGGCCGCGAACACCAGCGTCGGATCTCATCGATCCGTCGGCGACCGGATCCGCTGCTGCCGCAACGGCGGCGGACGACGGAAGGACGGCCATTCCGGAGGCCGTTATTCCGATCGTCAGCAGGACGGGTATTGCCCGTCTGTGCCACATATTCTGCACTTCGGTTTTCCTCCCCTAATTGGCGGCCTCACTTTACTGGGTCCGATGCATTCCGCATATCCCGGATATCGTTATTCATTTCATTGGGCGGTAAAGCTCTGAACTACCTCAAATCTATTGACAGTTGATCGACGGATCGACGGATCGACGGATCGACGGATCGACGGATCGACGGTCTGGGATCTCAAATGCGTCCGCGGACGCCTTCATGGAAATGTCCTGGTTGCGCGAATTGCCGCGAAGGCTTCCAGTGGGGGCGGACATGCGAAGGCGGGGGCGCCCCAGGGCGCCCCCGCCTTCTTTGTCCGGCCGCGGTTACCGCATCAGGATCCGTTGCCCAAGGTGACCCGCAGGCGGTCCGGCGTCGTCTGCCCGTAGGTCTGCCGCAGGGTCACGTCGATCCACCCCTTGTGGCCTTCTGGGAGCGCGGCGTAGTAGACGTCCCGTCCCGTCGCCCGAGGGGCGAGGGTCCTGACGAGCTTCCAGGGGAGTTCCTTCCCCTCGTAGGTCACGGACGTCACCTTGGTGCCCGCCTCGGCGGCGAACACGATGTACGCCTCCGTGAATCCCATGCCGGGACCAAAGAGTGCTTCCAGCCGGGACCCCGGCTCCGGAGCGGGCTCCGTGATCTCCGCGCACGCGATCTCGTTCATCGAGCCGGGGGCGTTGATCTGCGCGAAGCAGACCTTGCCCCCGTCCGTCTCCCAGAGGTAGGAGGCGGCCCTCCCGGCCTGCCGGGCCAGACTCAGCCCCCCGCTGGTGGGCGCCGAGCCGGACGCCGAGGCCTGTCGTGCGAGGGCCGAGGCGAGCTCGGGCAGGTTGAGCGTCGCCGAGGGCGACGCGACGGGTGATGAGCCGGCCGGTGCATGCGGAGCGGCTGCGCCGCCCTGCGCCGAGCCGCAGCCGGCCGCGAGCAGCACGGCGGCGGCCGTCAGGAACAGCCGCGCCCGCGCGCGTGCGGCCGGGGTCAGCACGAGCCGGCCTGGCATGTTGCCTTCATCTCCAGGGAGACCTGGTTGGCAGGCTTGGAGGCGAACGTGTAGGGCTGCCAGGTGGTCACGTCGAAGGTTCCCCACGTCTTGGAGGTCACGCTGCCGTCCTTGTGGGTGTAGGTCGTGTGGTACTTCGTGAGCTTGCCCGAAGGTACGTACCCGAGTAGCTCGCCCTTCGTCACCTGGAACTTCATCGCCTCGGCCGCTGTCGCCGTGCTCGTCTTGGTCTGGGCGTCAGTCCATGTGTAGTCGCCGTTGACGCCCAGCGAGACTTCGACGCTCCCCTCGGCCACGAGGGGGATCGACGCCTTCCCTCCGGCCTTGACCGCGGCCGACCATCCGAATTTGCTCGCGTACTGGTCCATGGTCGCGTACATGGCGGCGAAGGTGTAGGTGAAGGTCAGCTCGTAATTCTTGGTGATCTCACGGACGTTCGCGCCGGTCGTGTAGTCGGTGTACGGGTCTTCGGAGAGGAGGACGGTTTCCGGCTCCCCCTCGAGATCCTTCCCGCCGTCGGGAACGGTCACGCCCTTCGGGAGCTTGACGAGCTGGGAAGGCAGCGGCTTGCACCCGTCGCAGTAGTGCTTGCCGCCACCACCACCGCCACCGCGGCCACCGCCGTTGCCGCCGCCACCGTTGCCACCCCCACCGTTCCCGCCGCCACCGCTGGGCGGGGGCGGGGTGTAGCCGACCGAGTCCTGGATCTCCTTGGAGCAGTTGGCCAGGGAGTACAGGCAGGAGTTCGGCGGGGAGCCGATTTCCGTGCCCGCCGGGTCGGACAGGCTGACCGGGTTGTTGTTGCTGTACTGGTAGGCGTTGTGCTGGCGCGGGTCGTCCGCCGCGAAGAGCGGGTCGACGGACACGAAGCGTCCCAGGGCCGTGTCGTACTCGCGGGCCCCGAGGTGGATCAGGCCGGTCGTGACGTCGTTGGTACCGCCGACGAAGCCCTTGTCACCGGTCCAGCCGGACGGCTGGCTGCCGCGGGCGGCGCCGAAGATCGCGGTCTTGCGCCGGGTGACGACCTGCGCGGCGTCGGCCGTGACCTGGGTCGTGCCCGTGCCGTGGTGGTCGGTGACCGTGAAGGTCAGCTTGGCGCCCGTCCGCATCGCGATGGTCTGGGATCCGGCCGTGTAGTAGCGCGTGCCCGTGACCGTGCCCGCCTTGGAGAGCCGCAGCTCGTTGCCGCCCGGCAGGTAGAGCGTGGTGCCGGTGGTGTCCTTGGCGACCAGCCGCTGACCTTCCGTGTCGTACACGTAGCCGGCGATCTCGGTGCTTCCCGTGGTGACCGACGCCAGGTGGCCGTCGTCGCTCCAGTTCAGCGTCTGCTGGGCGGCGGAGCCGATCTTGCGGGTCTTGGTGTTGCCGGACCCGTCGTAGGTGAAGACCTCGTCATGGGCGTTGGTGCCGCTCTGCGTGACCTTGGGCAGGTCGTGCTTGCCCGCGGTCGGGGCAGCGTAGGTGCGGAGGGTGTCGGCCGTCGGACCCGAGGCCGTCTTGTGCTGGGTCTCCGTCTTGCGGTTGCCCATCACGTCGTAGGTGTACGAGGTCCAGTACGCGTCCTGGCCGCCGACGACCGGGGTGGAGGGCGCGGTCGCGCACTTCTCGCCGGTGTTCGTCCACGCCTCGGAGATGCGGCCCAGGGCGTCGAGCCCCAGGCACTGGGTGTCGGTGGTGCGCCCCGCGTCCTGCCCGTAGGCGGTGCCCACGGAGGTGATGTTGCCCGCGAGGTCGTACCCGTACTTGGTGTCCTCGATCCGCTGCGGCGCGACCTCGCGGTCGGTGGTGCTGCGGGTCAGGGCGCCGGTGTGCTCGTCGTACTCGTTCGTCGTCCACAGGTGCTGGCCGAAGTCGCCCAGTTCCGTGCGGGTGTTGCGGCCGTAGTGGTCGTACGTCACGCCGGAGAGCAGTACGTCGCTGCCTGCGCCGACGGTGGAGAGGAGGCCCGCCCCCGCCGTGTAGGTGTTCGCGACGGTCTCGGCCGGCAGGTCGCCGAGGGCGGGCTGCTTGGTCCACATCGGCTGGCCGGTGTTGGCGTTGTAGGAGGTCGTCCACTTGTAGACGCCCGCCAGTGCCCCCTCGCTGTCGGGGACGGTCAGCTGGGTGCCGACCGGCTTGTAGAGGGAGTTGTAGGAGGTGACGGCCGATTCGTAGGCCTTGCCGCCGACCCAGCGAGTGGACTTCGACAGCTGGCCCTTGGCCACCGTGTCGTACTCCCACGAGGTGAGCGTGGTCGCGCCGTTCTTGACGGCGGTCTTGCGGCCCAGCGCGTCGTAGTCGGTGTGCAGGGTGACGGCGCGGGCGACGTCGGTGACGTCGGTGGCCCGGTCGCCCTGGTCGTAGGCCGTCTTGGTCGTTCCCTTGTCGGGGTCGTCCGTCTGGATCTGGCGGCCGCGGACGTCGTAGGTGTACGTCCACTTCGCGTTCGACGGGTCGGTGATCGTGGAGGCCCGGCCGCGATTGTCGAACCCGTACAGCGTGGACTGGGAGGCCGTCCGCGCCGCGTTCGTGTACTGCTTCAGTTCGACGGTGCGGCCCAGGGCGTCGACGACCGTGGTGGCCGCGGTCCCGCCCTGCGGCGGGATCACCGTGGTGGTGTCACCGGTGTAGGAGGTGCTGACCCGCTTGGTCTCGTCGCCGAAGCGCTTCGAGATCACGGCCGTCGTGCGGCCCGCGCCGTCGAAGACCGTGTCCGTGGAGGCGGGGTAGTTCAGTTCCTGTCCGGTGACGAGCGTCGGACCGGGCGCGCCCGTGGCGTAGTAGTTCCCGGAGTTGCGCCAGGCCTTGCCGCGGGTGTCGAAGGAGGTCTCCGTCACCAGGCGTCCGGAGCGGTCGGGAGAGGCCACCTGGGTCTGGACCGGGCGGAGCATCCCGTCGTAGAAGGCGTACTCGCTCTGGTAGGTGGAGTCGTGGGCGAGCGTCTTGGTCGTGACGACGACCGGGCCGTCGTTGCGGACCAGGTAGTCGAAGCTCTTGTTCGGAGAGTCGGGGTAGGTCACCGCGGACCGGCTCGCGATCCACACCTTGGAGGTCCGGCCCAGCGCGTCGTACTGGGTGGTGACGATCTTGCCGTTGGCGTCGGTCACCTGCGTGGGCTGGCCCCGCAGCGGGTCCATGGCCGTGGTGGCGACGTGGTTGAGGGCGTTGGTGACGGCCACGCTGGTGGGTGCCTCGCCCGTGGCCGGGGTGTAGGCGGTCCTGGTGACCTTGCCGTAGGCGTCCGTGGCGGTGAGACCACGGCCGTAGACGTCGAAGTCGGCTGCCGGAGTGGAGCCGGTCGGGTCGTAGCCGCTGCCCGCGCCGTTGATCCGGTCGGACTTGGTGACGTCGCCCTTGGTCGGCGCAGCGCCCAGCGCGCCGCCGTCGTAGTACGTGCGGACGTCGTCGATGACGTCATCGGGGCGCGAGACGGTGGCGCCGCAGGTCACGGCGAGGGTCTCGACGCGGCTGACCCTGTTGAGGATCGCGCCCGCGCCGGTGCGCGCGTAGCTGGTGGTGGCGCACTGCTCGTCGCCGGTCCTGGCCGTGTCGCCGGTCGAGGATTCGCTCGTGACCATGCCGTACTCGTCGAACGTGCGGGTGAGCTCGATGGTGCGGGTGCCGCCCGTGACGGTGGTGCGGCCCGATTCCTGCTTCGTCCCCGTCTGGTAGGAGACCAGGGCGGGCAGGCCCGTACGGGTGCGCTTGGCGATCTCCGCCGAGCGGTACGGGGTGTAGGAGGTCGCCGAAACGACCTTGGAGGTGTCGTCGCCGATGTAGGTGATCTTCTCGCGGGTCATGCCCGCGAACTCGTCGACGTCGGTGACGGTCGCACCCGTGGAGTCGGCTACGGCCTGGCCTTCGAGGCCCCGGAAGAAGCGCTCCTCGGTCAGGGTGCGCGGGTCGCTCGCGGCGCCGGTACGGGTCTGGACCCGGCCGTATCCGCGGGCGACCGAGTAGGTGAGGTCCGCGGGCTTGGCGAACTCGTCGGTGCCCTTCGCCCAGGCGGCGCCGTCGAGGTAGGAGTACGAGGTGACCTTGTCGGGGGTGGATGCCAGGTTGTCGCCCTCGACCACCTGCGTGGCCACGTAGGAGTTGAACCAGTCCGGCTTCGCGTCGTTGCCTTCGAAGGCCCACTTCACCTGGTAGCAGCGGGTCTTGTTGGAGGCGTCGGCCGGCGGGAGGGTGGTGGCGGTGCACTCGGGCTGGGAGTACGTGATGCCGACGGTGGCGCCGGTCTCGGTGGTGATCTGGTAGAGGCGCAGCCGGATGAAGGGCGCGAGGCCGTCGCCGGTCTTGTCGACGCGGTTGGCCTTCTGCTCACCGGCGAAGGTCACCTTGGGCATGGTCACCGGGCCCCCGGTGCCGGCCTTGCCGGTGCGCTGGACGGACTTCAGCCACATCGGCGTGGAGACGCCGTCGCCGGAGGCGGGGAAGTCCTGCTCCAGGGCGAAGCTGTCGACGTCCTTGTAGGCGCCGCCGGTCAGCAGCTTGGTGGTGATCGACGTCAGTCGCTTGCGTGACCAGTAGGTCGCTGCGAACTGGTCCTTGCACTCGGTGGCGCCGTCCTTGCAGTACTGGTCGAAGGGGACGTCGGGCCAGTTCTTGGCGTTGTTCTCGTCGAACGTGCCGCAGCCGGTCAGGCAGCGCTCGGCGACGTCGAACTTGACCTGGCCCATGGCCTTGGCGGTGTAGACGGTGTCCTTGCGCAGGCCGTAGTCGATGTGGTCGAGCCAGCCGCCGCGGACGTACGGGGTGACCGTGGACTTCCCGGTGGTCTCGGAGACGTTGCGGCCGTAGTTGTTCTTCTCGGTGTTCCAGTAGTAGGCCATGGCGTTGTCGTGCGGGTCGACGACGTAGTCGAGCTGCCAGCGCCAGGCCTGCTGGCACCAGGCGGACGCGAACGAGGCGTTGTAGCAGGGTTCGCCGGCCTGGTTTCCGAAGACGGGGACGGTCCACGCCGAGTTGGTCACCGGGTCGTCAGCGGCGGCGCCGTTGTCCTTCCAGCCGGGCAGGCGGTTCAGGCCGAAGAAGTACTGGGTGCCGTCGATGGTGGTGAGCTTCCAGTGCTCGCCGTCGTTGTCGCCGTTCGTGGCTCCCGGGAGCTTCTCGATCTTCGTGCCGGTGTCGCGGGTCTCGTGCCAGCCCTTGCCGGCCTGGTAGACGAGCTCGCTGGACTTGCCGCCCAGGGACAGCGTCGCGTTGTCGTTGTACCAGCAGACGTCGCCGACGCGGGTGGTGTTGGTGCCGCCGGTCTTGTCGTCGTTGCAGGACTTGTAGCGGCGCTCGATGAAGCCGGGCTCGTACGACCAGCCGTCGCCGATCCACGAGGGCTGGTTGTTGGAGGCGGCGGTGCGGCCGTCCACGCTCTGCGAGTTGTAGTCCAGGGAGACCGTGGGCTGGATGCCGCCCGGTACCGCGGGCACGTTGACGGGGTACGACCAGCCGAAGGCGCCCGTGGCGGTGCCGGCGGACCAGGTGGCCGAGGCCTGGAGCGAGGTGGCCTTGTAGTCGCCGCTGCCGCCGGAGGCCTCGGCCTCGGCGGCCAGCACGGTGGCCGCGCCGACGGCCACGGGGGCCGACAGCGTGCCGGCCTTGGCGTTGTTCGCCGTACGCAGCGGGGTGCGCACCAGGCACGCGGGGTTCTCGGGCGTGGTCAGCGCGCAGGAGGGCAGCTGGACCAGCCGCAGGCGTCCCGCCCAGTCACCGCCGTACGCGCCGCGGAAGGCCGAGTAGTCGAGGTTGATCTGCGCGGGGCTGGTCCCGGCGATCCCGTCGGTCCGCTTCACCGACAGCAGGACGCCGTCGACACCGGCCTTGAGCGCGGCGCTGTGGTCCGAGACCGACACCCGCATCCTGGCGGGCGCCCCGGAGGCGGCGGCCGCCCCCGCGGCCGGGCCCTTCGCGGTGGCCCATCCGCCGGCCCCCCCGGCCGGCAGAGGAGCCACCGAGACGGGCAGGCTGCCCGCCTTGCGCAGACCGGTGAGTTCGACGTCGGCCGCGCCCGCGGCGGGCCAGGTGACCTTCGGTGCGCCCTTCCAGGAATTCGCGGCCGCCGCGTCGTCCTTCCGGGCACCGCCGGCTTTGGCCTTGCTGACGGGAACGGCCGTCGGCTGTTTCAGACCGGGTAGCGGAATTCTTCCGTCCGAATTGGCGGCCATTGCCGTGGCCGGTAGCACGCTCATCACGACCGCGGTGGCTATGGCCCCCGCGATTGCGCGTGCACGAGAAATGGGCACGTCTATCCCCTCGCTGGAAATTCGCTGAAGGCTAACAACGAACCAGCGGTGGGCAGGCCTGGGTTGAGCTAGATCTGAGGAGGCGTGAGGGGGGTGCGGAATGGTGGAGGGAAGGTGGTGGGAATTTGTCCCGTGGAGTGCCGTAATGGCGCGTACTCGGAAAGTGGGGAATAGGCGGAGGGGCGTGATATTCGCTGGTCTGTCGCGTCTGTGCTGTTCCGGCTGAAGCCGCTGCGGCCGAAGCCGCTACGCGAAACGTTCCCGCAGCTTGTACTTGAGGACCTTGCGCAGGGCCTCGTTGCGGGGGAGGGCGTCGACCAGCTCCAACTGTTCGGGGAGTTTGTGGGTGGAGAGGCCTTCCGCGCGCAGGTGCGCCGTCAGTTCGGGCAGGGTGAGCGGGGGTGCGCCGGCGGGCTGTTCCACGACCGCGCAGACGCGTTCGCCGCGCTCGGGGTCCGGGAGGCCGATGACCGCCACGTCGGCTATCGACGGGAGCCGGTGGAGCAGGTCCTCGATCTCCTTCGCGGAGATGTTCTCGCCCTTGCGGATGATGACGTCCTTGCTGCGGCCCGTCAGGACCAGGTAGCCGTCCTTCGTGAGGTGGCCGAGGTCGCCGGTGACCAGGTAGCCGTCGGCGTCGAAGACACCGCTGTTCTCCTCCCGGTTCAGGTAGCCCTGGCAGACCGCCTCGCCGCGCAGCCGGACCTCCCCGTCGGTGTCCGGGGGGAGCGCCGCGCCTTCCGGGGTGGTGATGCGGATGGACATGCCGGCCGGGGGGCGGCCCTCGGTGGTGGCGAGGTTCTCGGACGTGTCGTCCGGGGCGCCCATCGTGATCATCGGGACCTCGGTCATGCCGTAGCCGTGGGTGAGCTGGCAGCCCAGTTCGCGGACGACCGCGTGGTAGATCTCCGGGGGCTTGGGGGCGCCGCCGCCCGCGAGGAGGCGGAGGGTGGGGATGAGTTTGGCGGCCGGGTCCTTGCGCTGCTCGGTGAGGAACATCGAGTAGAAGGCGGTGGAGCCGCCGGCGACCGTGACCCCGTGGCGGCGGTAGCCGTCCAGGGCGTCGGGCATGGCGAACTTCTCGAAGAGGACCGCCGGGAACCCGTAGAGCAGGAGCATCACCGTGTAGTCGGGACCGGCGATGTGGGCGAAGGGGAAGGCCATCGAGCCGACGTCGGCCGGTGACAGGTGCAGGGCGTGGGCCAGGCAGGAGCCGCCCGCGATGAGGGAGCGGTCCGTGTGCAGGACGCCCTTGGGGTCCGAGGTGGTGCCGGAGGTCCAGTAGATCCAGCGGACCGAGACGCCCTCCTCGGGGGGCGGGGGCAGGACCGCCGGGTCCCCGGCGGGGAGGGAGTCGTAGGCCTCGAAGATTCCGCGGGCGCCGAGCCGGTGTGCCATCGCGGTGTGGTCGAAGCCGCGCCAGACGCCGGGGACGGCGAAGAACTCCGCCTTGGACTCGCGCAGGGCGAAGCCGACCTCGCGGTCCCGGTAGAAGGGGATGACGGGGGTCTGGACGGCGCCGATGCGGGCGAGGGCGACCGAGAGCAGGACGGTCTCGATGCGGGTGGGCAGCTGCCAGGCCACCACCGTGCCGGGGCGCACCCCCATGCCGTACAGGCCGGCCGCGACCTCCTCGGAGCGGTCCCGCAGCTCCCCGAAGGTCAGCCGGCGGTCGTCGGCGGGGTCCTCGGCCGCCTCGATGAGGACGGGGGCGTCGGGGGTCATGGCGGCCCGGCGGGCGATCAGGTCCCAGAGGGTCCGGGACCGGCTGAGTTCGACTGCGGTGCTGTCCGTCATCCCGGACCGCCCTCCCCTGGCCGATGACACCTGACGGATAGTCAGATCAAGCGCAGAGCGTAGAGCGCGGACGCTTGTCGGTCCAGGGGTGGGGAGCTAGCTTGGTTCCAGATTTCTGACGCTCCATCAGATTCGCCATCAGATCAGCGAGGGGACACCATGGAACTGCCTCGGATCATCAGCGTCGACGACCACGTCATCGAACCGGCCCACCTCTTCGACGTGTGGCTCCCGGCCAAGTACCGCGACCGCGGACCCAAGGCCCTGACCGCGGGCATCGGCGAGCTGGCCTACACCGGCGGCAAGTACGTGATCACCATGGACCCCGACGGCCCGCCCACCGACTGGTGGATCTACGAGGACCTGAAGTTCCCGTACAAGCGCAACATCGCCGCCGTCGGCTTCGACCGCGACGAGATGACCCTGGAGGGCATCACCCGCGAGGAGATGCGGCGCGGCTGCTGGGACCCCAAGGCGCGCCTGCTCGACATGGACCTCAACCACGTCGAGGCCTCCCTGTGCTTCCCGACGTTCCCGCGCTTCTGCGGGCAGACCTTCGCCGAGGCGCACGACAAGGAGGTCGCCCTGGCCTGCGTGCGCGCCTACAACGACTGGATGGTCGAGGAATGGTGCGGGGACAGCGGCGGCCGGCTCATCCCGCTCTGCATCATCCCGCTCTGGGACATCGACCTGGCCGTCGCCGAGATCCGCCGCAACGCCGCGCGCGGGGTCCGCGCCGTGACCTTCTCCGAGATCCCCACCTACCTGGGACTGCCCTCCATCCACTCCGGCTACTGGGACCCCTTCTTCGCCGTCTGCCAGGAGACCGGCACCGTCGTCAACATGCACATCGGGTCCAGCTCCCAGATGCCCGCCGCCTCCCCGGACGCGCCGCCCGCCGTACAGGCCTCGCTCAGCTTCAACAACGCCATGGCCTCGATGATGGACTTCCTGTTCAGCGGCGTGCTGGTGAAGTTCCCGACGCTGAAACTGGCGTACAGCGAGGGCCAGATGGGCTGGATCCCGTACGCCCTGGAGCGCGCCGACGACGTGTGGCAGGAGCACCGCGCCTGGGGCGGGGTCAAGGACCTGATCCCCGAGCCGCCGTCCACGTACTACTACCGGCAGATGTTCTGCTGCTTCTTCCGCGACAAGCACGGCATCGCCTCGCTGGACGTCGTCGGGCGCGACAACGCCACCTTCGAGACCGACTACCCGCACGTGGACTCGACCTTCCCGCACACCAAGGAGGTCGCCCTCGACCACGTCAAGGGACTGGACGAGGAGACCGTCTACAAACTGATGCGCGGCAACGCCATCCGGATGCTCGGACTGGACTTCGACCGGGACCGGCGGGCGGGGCGGTAGGCGCGGTGGACCTCACCTACACCGAGGAGGAGCAGGAGTTCCGGGCCCGGCTGCGCGCCTGGCTCGCCAAGGTGCTCCCCGAACTGCCGCCCAGGCCCTCGCCCGACGACTGGCCGGGCCGCCGCGCCCACGACGCGGGCTGGCAGCGCAGGCTCTACGACGCCGGGTACGCCGGACTGCACTGGCCGGTCGACGCCGGCGGGCGCGGGGCCACCCCCACGCAGCACCTGATCTACCTGGAGGAGACCGAGCGCGCGGGAGCCCCGTACGTCGGCGCGAACTTCGTCGGGCTGCTGCACGCCGGCCCGACCATCGCCGCCGAGGGCACCGCCGAGCAGCGCGCGCGCTGGCTGCCGCCCGTCCTGCGCGGCGACGAGGTCTGGTGCCAGGGGTTCAGCGAGCCGGACGCGGGCTCCGACCTGGCCTCGCTGCGCACCCGCGCGGTCCGGGACGGCGACGAGTACGTGATCACCGGGTCGAAGATCTGGACCTCGCACGCGGAGGTCGCCGACTGGTGCGAGCTGCTGGTGCGCACGGACCCGATCAGCGCGACGGTCCCCAAGCACCGGGGGATCTCCTGGCTGGCCATGCCGATGGACGCGCCGGGGGTGACGATCCGGCCGCTGCGCACGCTCGCCGGGTCGACCGAGTTCGCCGAGATGTTCCTCGACGAGGTACGGGTCCCGGTCGCCAACCGGGTCGGGGCGGAGAACGACGGCTGGCGGGTCACGATGGTGACCCTGTCCTTCGAGCGCGGCACCGCCTTCGTCGGCGAGGTCGTCGCCTGCCGGCGCACCCTGGGCGCTCTGGCGCGCGCCGCGAAGGCGAACGGGCGCTGGGACGACCCGGTACTGCGGCGGCGGCTGGGGCGGCTGTACGGGGAGTTCGGCGCGCTGTGGCGGCTCACCCAGTGGAACGTCAGCGAGTCCGAGCGCTCGGGCGGGGTGCCCGGCACCGGCGGCAGCGTCTTCAAGCTGGCGTACTCGCACGCGCGCCAGGAGCTGTACGACACGGCCGCCGAGGTGCTGGGGGCGCACTCCCTCTCGCTGGAGGAGGAGTGGACCCTGGACCGGCTCTCCTCGCTCTCGTACACGATCGCGGCGGGCACCTCGCAGATCCAGCAGAACATCGTCGCCGAGCGGATCCTCGGCCTTCCGAAGGGCAGGTGAGCGTTCCGTGGACTTCCAGCCGACGCAGGACCAGCGGGACCTGCGGGCGGGCGTACGGGACCTCCTGGCGGGGCGGTACGGGCGCGAGGCGCTGCGGGCTTCGGTCGACCGGGCGGCCGACACGGGCCGGACCGTGGACCGGTCGCTGTGGCGGGAGCTCGGCGCGGCCGGGTTCTTCGCGCTGCGGCTCCCGGAGGACGAGGGCGGGGTCGGGCTGGGGCTGCCGGAGGCGGTCCTCGTCTTCGAGGAGGCCGGCCGGGCGCTCCTGCCGGGGCCGCTGGTCGCCACCCACCTGGCCGCCGGGGTGGTCGCGGGGGCCGCGGAGGGGGCGGCCGTGGTGACGGCCTTCGACCTGGAGGAGGAGCTGGTGACCCACCTCGGCGAGGCCGACGCGGTGCTCGGGCTCCCCGGGGTGTGGACCGGGGAACCCGTGCGGTCGGCGGATCCGCTCACGCCGCTGACGAGGGTGTCCCGGCGGGCGCAGTCCGCGGCGGGGTACGCCGGGCACAGTCCCGGGGTCCGTGAAGCGGGGGCGCTGCTGACGGCGGCGCTCCAGCTCGGCAGCGCGCTGCGCACCGTGGAGCTGGCGGTGCGGTACGCCGGGGAGCGCGAGCAGTTCGGGCAGCCGATCGGGGCGTTCCAGGCGGTCAAGCACCTGTGCGCGCAGATGCTGGTGCGGGCCGAGGTGGCCCGTACGGCGGTCTACGCGGCGGCGGTGACGCAGGACCCGGCGGAGGTGGCGGCGGCCAAGCTGCTGGCCGACGAGGCCGCCGTGCGCAATGCCCGGGACTGCCTGCAGGTGCACGGCGGGATGGGCTTCACGTGGGAGGCGGACGTGCACCTGCACCTGAAGCGGGCATGGGTGCGGGCGGAGCAGTGGGGGACGGCTGCCCGGGCGGAGGAGGAGCTGGCGGCGGCGCTGATGGCGGAGGCGCTGCAGGGGGCGGAGCAAGGGGGGTAAGGGCGGTACGGGGGTGTGGAGCAGGCCGCTCGCACTCCCGATCGCCTGCTCGCACACTGTGACGACCGGGCACGGGAGGGACGGCGCAGGACGCATGTCCGATTACAGAGAGTTGATATCGGTTTGTGTCCTTCGCCCGACTCATTGCGGGCCGGAGGCGGGGGGCCGCTCCGGTACGCTCCCGGGAATGCGAGCGGTTGAGCGGCGCGAGCGTCGCACAGTATGCACCACGCTTACTCCTTCACGCTGGAATATGCCCGAAGCGCTTGTTGTGGTGACTGTATGTCAACCATGCTGCTCCGCAACGGGGTCACACTCGGTGACCCCGTCCTGTCGCGAGGCGAAGTGTCCGCCGGTTCGGATGGTGTGAGCGGTGCAGGTGCTTCAGGTGCAGCTGGAGGTAGGACCGGACCCCGCCGAGGTCGGCCGGGCCCGCCGATGGGCCCGCTCCCGGCTGGCGGGCTGCGGCATAGGGGACGACGAGCCGCTCGCCGATACGCTGATCCTGCTGATCTCCGAGCTGGTCACCAACGCCGTCGTGCACACCGGCTGTCCGGCCGTGCTGCGCATGCTGTTCGGGGAGCCGGGGGTACGGGTGGAGGTCGCCGACGCGAGCGACCGGGCACCCTCCCCGCGCCAGGCCGCCGGGGACGATACGGGCGGCCGCGGGCTGGAGCTGGTCGACGGGCTGGCGGACCGCTGGGGCTGGCAGCGCGAGGGCGCCGGGAAACGGATCTGGTGCGAGATCGACCGGGCGGAGAAGGCGGCGGAGGACTGCGCCTCGGACTGCGGGGCGGAGGGTGCCCCGGGCGGCACCCCGGGCGCCACCTTGGCCGGGCCGGAAACCCGGGCCGCGATCCGGGAACCGCGCGTGTACCTCTAACGAGGTGTTGACGGTTCGTCAACTGTTGATCACTCTTGTGTTGAACGATTCGTCGCGAGGGGACGCCAAGGGTCTGTCCTGCCTTGACGAGTGCGGGTCGTGGGGTGGCGGCCGCCGTGCCGCGCTCGGGGCGCGCATGCGCGCAGCCGCCACCCGCAAGGCAGGGCCTGTCCGCCCATCCGTACGAGCGGACTGAGCCGCCCCAGCGCCCGGCTACTGCCCCAGGAAGGTCTTTCGCCATTCCAGCGGCGACATGGCCAGCGCGGCCTCCGCCAGGGCCTGCGCCGACGCCGTCTTGAGGCTGTTCAAGGAGGTGTCGATCCAGTCCTGTACGAGGGTGTAGCCCTGGGCCCGGTACTCCACCGCCTGCACCAGGCACTCCAGCTTGTCCGCGTCCTTCGCCACGATCGCCTCGGGGGTGTCACCGCTCTCGTACTCACCCACCACCCGCTGCACCCCGTCCTTGACCGCCGGGTGTGCCGCGGAGACCTGGTCGGCCGTGACGGTCTCGTTCGTGGCCGCGTCGATGTAACGTCGGCCGATATGCGGGATGTCCCCGATCCGAGTCTCCTGCGTGTCGTGGAACAGACACATCAAGGCGACCTTGGCGGGGTCCACTCCTTCCATCATGGCCAGCACGGCACCGACGATTCCCACGCGGAACGAGTGCTCGGCGATGCTCTCGGGGTTGTTGTTCCCGGTGAACCACCATCCGGTTCGCTTCGCGTTCTTGAGCACGCCCATCTCGAAGAGGAACCCAGCCGTTCCCTGCGCGTTCGCCGTCTCGTCTGCCATGGGGTGACCTCCGGTCCGTCAGGTTCGATCACGAAGAACGTAATGCACGTTGGTGAGTTCACGGCGGGCCCTTTCAGAGATCCCGCCGCCGTCCAGCAGGTGCTCGGTACGCTCCGCCAGGTCTGGGATGAGCAGGCCCGACGCCTGTGGCAGCCACGGGTGGGCTGTCAGCAGGGCCCACAACGTGTGTGCGTACAGGTCGACGTACCCCGGTGCGCGGTGCAGGCCGTTGGTCAGCCCACGCAGCAGCGTGACGGGGTCCCAGCCGGTCAGCTGCCGGTCCCGCATGAACCGGTCATCGGACTGCGGCAGTCGGGTCCCGCCCAGCCAATACGCCCAGTAGTTCAGGTTCGCCGTCTCGCCTACGTCATCGTCAACGATCGCTCGCTCGATGAAATCCAGTAGTGGTACGGGGTCGCCGAGCCGTGCGAGGGCAGTGGCTGTTGAACGTGCCTCAGCCCATTGCGGCGTCCACCCCCGTCGAGCGAGCAGATCACGCCGGGCATGCAGGGCCTGCGCGGTCCACGCGACGGCCTCCGGGATCTTGTCGTACGAGGTCAAATGCAACGCCTGCCGGTGCAGGAGTGCACCCTGAGGATCGTTGCGGGGTGCCGCTTCCGCTGTGGCTCGCAGCTGTTCGAAGAACATCGTGCGGTCCTGTGCGGGCAGGAGCGGAGAGGCAGCTGTTGGACCCCTCCTGCGCGGGGAGGGGGATGGGGCAAGGGACGGTGGCCGGGCCCCCGTAAGCGCCCAGGCAAGCATGTGGGCGGTGTCACGGGTATGCACCCACTCCGCCAGCGGGTGCGGCCCCTCCGTGCCGGTGAGGGTGGCGCCGATGATCCGGTCCGCATCCATGGCGGCATCTAGCTGGGCGACGATCGCCGCCTCTGCGCCGAGGCCGGCCAGTCGCCGACGTAGACCGACCAGATCCATCGCCTTCATGTTCGCGACCGGACGCCGGCCCGACTCCCACCCCTGGACCGTGGCCAGGTCCACTCCGAGAGCCTCAGCCATCGCCACCTGCGTCAGAAGAGCCGACTCCCGTGCCGTACGCAGCACAAAACCCGCGATCGTTCCGGTGGTTGGTCTCCCAGGCATTGATTGCTCCCCGGCGCGGACTCTGATGTAACCCGTACCCACAGTCAGTCCTACCGCACTCAGAGCAACCGTAGGTTCGATGCGCGGAAGCAATCAGGCCTCGTACCGGGTGCCGAAGTTGACGCCGTTGCCCCGTAGTTGGCCGCAGTCATCCATCCGATTCTCCTGCGGCCGACTGCTCCCTCATGCCTGAGGAGTGCGCCATGACAGACCTGCCTCACTGCTGTCCGATGGGCTGTCCGCTCCAGGACCGGCCCACGTACGGCAGCTTGAGCCCTCGCCTGCGGGAAGTCGCCGAAGAGGGGTGGGAGAGGTTTCTGGAGGGGCTGGCCGACAGCGAGCAGCAGCCCGGCCGGTGAATCCGTTGCGCGGATGGCGCGGGCAGCTAGCCGTCCTGGCTTACGTCGGACTGGTCAGTGCCCTGGTCGTCGTGCTGGCCCTCGCCGGCCCACCCAGCTGATCCCCACAGGTTCCCCGCCAACTGCGGTCTTGCTGCATTCGAACCGAACGAGAGGCGACCGACATGCTTTCAACCATCCCGCCTGCCGCCCGCACCGACTGGACCGCGCTGCGCAATTTTGCGGCGCTACGGGGACAGTTCCGTGTCTCCCTCACGCCGAAATGCAATGTGGCCTGCTGGTTTTGTCACAACGAGGCGGAGGGGCCTCCCCCTGAGTGGTGGACACGCTGATACTGGATCTTGATTGATCCGGAGGAAGCGAGAAGACCACCGATGGCTCTGAAGGACTATTCGGACGAGTTCAAGGCAGATGCAGTGGCCCTGTACGAGTCCACGCCCGGTGCGACGTACAAGGGCATTGCCGCTGACCTGGGCGTCAACCGGGCGACCCTGCGGGAGTGGGTACTGCGGGACCGCGAACGCCGTGTCGGCACCGCCGCTGCTGTGATGCAGGCCGCCGGCCACGGGGCGGCGGTGTCGCCCAGTGATCCGGACGAGCGGGTCCGGCGGCTGGAGGCCAGGGTGGCCGAGCTCGAGGCCAGTGAGCGCAAGCTCGCCACCGAGCGGGACATACTCCGCAAGGCGGCCAAGTATTTCGCCGGAGAGACGAACTGGTGACCAGCCGCTTCCAGTTCGTTGACGACCACCGGGCCACCTATGAGGTGAAGCGGCTCTGCCAGGTCCTGGACGTCAACCGGTCCAGCTACTACAAATGGCTCGCCGGCGCCCAGGCCCGGGCCGCCCGGCACCGCGATGACCAGGTCCTGGCCGGGGAGATCCGCAAGGTCCACAGCGAGTCCGGTGGCGCTTACGGCTCACCACGCGTGACCGCCGAGCTCCGCGAGAAGGGGCATGTGGTCAACGAGAAGCGGGTCGCCCGGGTCATGAGGACGCACTCCGTCACCGGCATCCGGCTGCGCAGACGCGTCCGCACCACCGTCCCCGACCCGTCGACCACACCGGTCGCAGACCTGTTCCAGCGAGACTTCACCGCCCCTGAGCCCGGGCGGAAATACATGGGCGACATCACCTATCTCCCGCTCGCGGGAGGAAGTTCCTCTACCTCGCGACCGTGCTGGACTGCTTCAGCCGCAAGGTCGTGGGCTGGTCCATCGCCGACCACATGCGCACCGGCCTGGTCGCCGACGCACTGCGGATGGCCGGCTCGACCCGCGGCAGCCTGGACGGCGCCGTGTTCCACTCGGACCACGGCGCCCAGTACGGTTCCCGGGCCTACGCCAGCCTCTGCGACCAGCTCGGGGTGACCCGTTCCATGGGCGCGGTCGGCACCAGCGCCGACAACGCGGCCTGCGAAAGCTTCCACGCCTCCCTGAAACGCGAGACCCTCCAAGGAGACCCCGACTACGGCGATGCCGACACCTGCCGCCGAACCGTCTTCGCCTGGCTGACCCGCTACAACACCCGCCGCAGGCACTCCGCCAACGGCCACCTCAGTCCCGACGAATACGAACGCCGACACCACGCCGCTAGACTCACCCTCGCCGCGTGATCAATAACCGCGTGCCCACCTTCTTGGGGGAAGGCCCGGACATCCCTCCACCCCTCACCCGTCGCGACCGAACCCAGCAGCCGCGTATCCGCCACTACGGGGGCGCCGACTTCCTGACCGTCATCAACGCGGTGATGGAAGCCGGGTTGAAGCGAGTGTTCTTCACCGGTGGTGAGCCACTGACCTCGCCTGTAGCCCGCGACGTCCTGACGGGACTGCGGCCGAGCGGCGCCAACGGCTCGTACACACTGATCACCAATGGCACCCGGGTCCGCACCCATCAGGCGTGGCTCTCGGAGGCACCACTCGACACCGTGAAGGTGTCGCTGCACTACTTCTCCGATGAATCGTTCAAAGCCATCGCAGGCACCCGCATGGGCATCGATTGTGTCCTGGACGGCATCGAGGCGGCCCGCGAGATTTTCAACAACGTTGAGCTGAACTGCCTCCTCCAGAAGGAGAATGCGCACGAAATCCGCGACATCCTCACTTTCGCCCTCGACCGGCGCATGCCCGTCCAGTTCATCGAATTGGTGGGCACCGACTTCAACCTGGACCGCGCCGCGTCGGCCGTCCCCGCCGAGGACGTCATCCGCCACCTGCGAACCCTGACCAGTGACGAACGCATTGAGGTCACCGGAGTCGGGCAGGGCCGCCGCATCTTCCGCGTGGACGGTGTGGAGATCGAGGTCATTCACCGCGACCTCGGCCGCCACCACGTCGGCCAGTGCGGCACCTGCCCTGTTCGTCCGAGGTGCGTCGAAGGACTCTGGGCCCTGCGTGCCGACCACGCCGGCGGCCTTCAGCCCTGCCTCCTGCGTGACGACCTCCGCCTGGACATCAAGCAGTTCCTGGACGATCCGGCCCGCCTTGCCGACGCCGTTGCCGGACACATCGCGGGCTTCACTGAAGGAATCTTGTGAACCGCACCGAGCTCATGGTCTCCGCCTTCCAATCGATCCCGTACGACGAGCACCACGACAACCCGTTCGTCGTCCTCGAAGGCGTATCCGGAATTGGTAAGTCCACCTTGGCCGTACTCCTCGCCCATCGCATCGACGGCACCAGCCTGCACACTCTCGCCCCGCCTCACTCCGGCTGGTCGGACGAAGTCCACCGCATGGGCCCGCTGGCCAACCTGGCGTTCTACCTCTCCGGACTCCTGCACGTCTCCGACGGCGTTCGCGGTGCCCTGGCCTTCGGTCCCGTCATCGCCGACCGTTACGCGTCCTCGGTGACCGCCTGTCAGGCCGCTATTCACGGCGTCAGCACTGCTGACGTGGACCGCCTCGTTGCTCCCTTTCTTTCCTACCTCGTGGCTCCCACCCACACCTTCTACCTGCGGTGTTCACAAGCAGCCTTGCGCGAGCGGCTGGCCGCCAAGGAGGACACGAAGCAGGACGACACCGACCTGCTCGGCGTCCCGGGCCGCCTCGAACAGCTCATGACGAACTTCGAGACCGTCGCCGCGAACGATCCCACCGCGATCGTGCTGAACACCGACGGCTTCACTCCCGACGACCTTGCCGATGCCATCACCGCCTACCTGGAGAACCTGCGTGCTTGATCCCATCGACACCGACGCGGTCATTCGTGACGGCGGCGCCACTGGACGCTTCCCCCATGAGATCCACACCGGCGTTGCCTGGTGGATGGCTGCCTGTTACGTCGTCACCGCCCGCGTGGACCGGCTTGTGGTCGCTTGTGACGGGCAGCCGGCCACCGTCGAGTTCTTCGACCGCATGTGCCTGGGTGCCATCAACGCGCAGCACTACGCCTGTCTGGTTGTCGACCGGGGCGTGGCCTGTCAGGACGACCTGCTGGTCGTGATGAAGGAGCTGGGCCGCGTCCCCGGGATGTACGCCGCCACCAGCAACGGCACGGCTACGCTCACCCTCTACGACTGCGACGGAGAGCCTCTGACCGAACGCTCCGGCCTCCATCTCATCCGGCGGATGATCGCTGAGGATCGCGTCCCGATCCCCGTCAATGCCGGATCCAAGGGACGCATTCAGCGCTACCAGGAGGTGGACCGGTGATCAACGCCGCCGACATCATCGGTTCGGGCACCAGCATCCTCTTCGTCACTCTCGACTCCCTCCGGTACGACGTCGCCCGCGCCACAACTCACGCCGGGCGGACACCGCACCTAGCCAAGCTTCTCCCTGGTGGCCAGTGGGAGGAACGCCGTACCCCGGGAACCTTCACACTCCCCGCGCACGTGGCGTTCTTCTCCGGCTTCCTGCCCAAGCTCCCGCAGCCCGAGCAGCCCCCGCGTCTGTGGGAATGCCGTCCGCCGGCCTTCAAAGATGTCGACCCCGACACCTTTGTGTTCGACGCACCGAACCTCCTCGTCGGGCTCGTCCAGCACGGATACCGCACCGTGTGTGTAGGCGGCGTCACCTACTTCTCCCGCGAGATCCCGCTGGGTTCCGTCCTCCCAGACCTGTTCGAGGAGGACCACTGGCGTCCGGAATTTTGCTCCGCCGAACCCGACTCCACCCGCCACCAGGTCGACGAAGCCCTCGGCCTCGCCCAGAAGTACGAGGAACGGTCGCTATTCCTGTTCGTCAACGTCTCCGCCACCCACGTCCCCCACGGCCACTACCTCGGCGACAGCGTCAACAGCTGGGCATCCCAGAGCGCAGCCCTCGCTTACACCGACGAACACCTCGGCCGCCTGGTCGCCGGCCTCACCCGCACGAAACGCTGGCTCGTCATCCTCTGCGCCGATCATGGTGACGCCTTCGGCGAAGACGGCTATCACGGGCGGGGCATTGCCCACCCGACGGTGATGAACGTGCCGTTCGCAGCCGTGCACCTCTAGCGGCTCACTAGGCTCGAACGATGAACGCACACCCCGAGGAGACGCGCTCCGCCGCTGTCGTGGTCGCCCGTGACGAGGCCGGGCAGGTGGCGCTGCTGTCGTCCCGTTTCCCCCGCCACGGCGGCGAGTTCCTGTTCCTGCCCGGCGGACGGATGGAGCCCGGCGAGGACCCCGAGATGTGCGCCCGCCGTGAGCTGCGCGAGGAGGCGGGGGTCAGTGCCGCCTCGTGGCGGCCGCTCGCTGCGTACGCCATCACGCTCGGCGCCACCGCCCGCGTTCATCTGTACCTCGCCGAAGGGCTGACCCTCGGACCGCCGGAGTTGGAGCCCTCCGAAGCCGGCTTCGCGCTCGCGTGGTGGCCGATGGCGGAGGCCATCGATGCGGCCGCCGGAGGACGGTTCCTCCTTCAAGGGGGCCCGCTCGCGCTCCTCCTCGCCGACCGGACCTCGTAGGACCGGGCCGTCGGAGCGGGCAGTGCCCCGTATGCCCGCGCCCAATGCCCGGACCCGTGCCCGCGCCCGCACCCCCGTCCCCGCTCTCGCCCACGCCCCCGCCCCCGGTCGTATGGAGTGGGGGCGTGCGCCCGCAGTCCGGGTGTAGGGGCAGGTCAGAGGGGGTGAGGGGTGGTCAGAGGATGGCTATCGGGGCCACCGGGGTGCCGACCGCGCCGACGAAGGGTTCCGGCATGGCGGAGAGGAGGAAGGTGTAGCGGCCGGCTTCCGCACAGGCTGTGGACAACTTTTCGAGGTTCCAGTTCTGGCCCTGGTGCATGCCCATCTCGACCAGGTCCAGCGCGTGCACCGGCAGCCACAGGTTTTCGATCTCCGGCGGGAAGATCTCGAAGGTCAGGGTGTCGTTCGCGACGGCCGCCACGTCCCGCGCGTGGAACCACTCGGGCGTACGGACGGACAGGCCGGGCGAGGGGTAGCCGTAGCCGTGCTTGTCGCCCGCGAGGTAGACCTGCACCTGCCCGGTGCGGACCAGCACGATGTCGCCCGCGCGGACGGTGACGCCGCCGAACTCCTCCGCCTGCGCCAGGTCCTCCGGGGTCACCGCGTGGCCGCCGGGGAGCCGGTCCAGGCCCTTCGCGCGGGCCACGTCCAGCAGGACGCCGCGCGAGACGATGTGCCCGGCCTTGTCGATCCCGCTGAACTCCGCGCGCCCGTGTGCCGTGATGGTGCCGGCCGGGCGGCCGTTGTAGATCTTCCCCGAGTGCGAGACGTGGGTGAGCGCGTCCCAGTGGGTGCCGGCCTGGAGTCCGAAGGTCACCGCGTCGTCGCTGCAGGCCACCGTGCCCGGGCCGAAGAGCTCCTGGTTGATCTGCACCATCGTGTGCAGCGGGTTGATCCGGCCGGGGATCATGCCGGACTGCACCCCGTCCTCCTTGAGCGGGAGGGCGAGCGGTATCCGGCGCCCCGTGCGGATCTCGGCGGCCGCCGCACGGACCACCTCGTCGGTGATGAGGTTGAGGGTGCCGATCTCGTCGTCGGCGCCCCAGCGGCCCCAGTTGTTGACGCGCTTGGCGATGTCGTGGAACTCGGCGGGCATGCCCATGGATCTCATCAGCTCCTCGTGACGAAACGAACTGCGGAAATGAACTGCGGTGACGAACTGGGGCTTGTGCTTGCACATCTGACTGCCCATAGAATCTAACGGTCCGTCAGAAAACGCGGGAAGGGGCCGGACGTGGGGAACTTCTTGGCAGGCAAAGTCGTCGCCGTCACAGGCGCCGGCCGGGGCATCGGGCGGGCCGTGGCACTCGCCGCGGCCGCCGAGGGCGCCAAGGTCGTCGTCAACGACTACGGGGTCGGCATCGAGGGCGGGGAACCGACCAGCGAGATCGCCGAATCGGTGGTGAAGGAGATCATCGCGGCAGGCGGCGAAGCCGTCGCCGTCGCCGACGACATCTCGACCATGGCGGGCGGTCAGCGCATCGTCGACACCGCGCTCGCCCAGTACGGACGCATCGACGGAGTCGTGTGCGTCGCCGGCATCCTGCGCGAGCGGATGCTGTTCAACATGTCCGAGGAGGAGTGGGACCCGGTGGTCGCCACCCACCTCAAGGGCACCTTCACGGTCTTCCGGGCCGCCTCGGCCGTCATGCGCCGCCAGGGCACCGGCACGCTGATCGGCTTCACCAGCGGGAACCACCAGGGCTCGGTCGCACAGGCCAACTACAGCGCGGCCAAGGGCGGGATCATCTCGCTCGTCCGGTCGGCCGCACTGGGACTGGCCAAGTACGGGGTGACCTCCAACGCCGTCGCGCCCGTCGCGCGGACCCGGATGTCGGCCAACGTGCCCATGGAGCTCAAGGAGATCGGCGAGCCCGAGGACGTCGCGGCGCTCGTCACCTACCTGCTCTCCGACAAGGCCGTCGCCGTCGGCGGCGAGAAGATCACCGGCCAGGTCTACACGATCGCCGGCCCGAAGATCGCCGTCTGGGCCCAGCCGCGCGAACTGCGCGCCGGGTACGCCGAGGGCTCCTGGACCCCGGAGAAGATCGCCGACTTCCTGCCCGGGACGGTCGGCACCGACCCGATGCCGATGCTCGCGCAGCTCGAGGCGATGGCCAAGGCGGCGGCCGCCAAGGACCGCCCCAACCAGTAGGGGGCGTCCATGGACTTCAGCTTCGGCGCCGAGGACGAAGCACTGCGCGGCCGCGCCCGGGCGTGGCTGGCGGAGCACCTCGTGGGCCCGTACGAGGAGGCCATCGGCCTCGGCGGGCCCGGCAGCGAGCACGAGGGGGTCGGGGCCCGGCGCGCGTGGGAGCGCGAGCTGGGCCGCGGCGGCTGGATCGGGCAGGGCTGGGAGGCGGAGGGGGGACCGGGAGGCGCGTACGGGAACCGGCGGCTCTCCCTCACCGGGCAGGTGGTGTGGGCCGAGGAGTACGCCGCCGCCCGCGCCCCCGCCCGGGTCGGCCACATCGGCGAGAACCTCCTCGCGCCGACGCTGATCGCCTACGGCTCCCCCGAGCAGCGGGCCCGCTTCCTGCCCGGCATCGCCCGCGGCGAGGAGCTCTGGTGTCAGGGGTACTCCGAACCGGGCGCCGGCTCCGACCTCGCGGGGATCCGTACGACCGCCGTCAGGGACCCGGCCGACGGGCTGTACCGCGTCACCGGGCAGAAGATCTGGACCTCCCTGGCCCAGGACGCCGACTGGTGCTTCGTCTTGGCCCGCACGGAGGCGGGCTCCAGGCGGCACCGGGGGCTGTCCTTCCTCCTCGTACGGATGGACCAGCCGGGGAAGGTCGAGGTCCGGCCGATCCGGCAGATGTCGGGGACCTCAGAGTTCAACGAGGTGTTCTTCGACGGGGCCCTCGCCGCCGAGGTCGTGGGCGGCGAGGGCAACGGCTGGTCCGTGGCCATGGGCCTGCTCGCACTGGAACGCGGGGTCTCCACCCTCGTCCAGCAGATCGGCTTCGCGGCGGAACTGCAGCGTGTGGTCGCGGCGTACGTGGCCGCGGGCGCGGGCGACCCCGTCCTGCGCGAACGCCTCGTACGGCAGTGGGCCGAGCTGCGCACCATGCGGTGGAACGCGCTGCGGACGCTGGGCTCCCGGGACGGTGACCCGGGCGCGCCCAGCGTGGCCAAGCTGCTGTGGGGCGGCTGGCACCGGCGGCTCGGCGAGCTGGCGGTGGCCGTCCGGGGCGCGGTGGCCACCGCCGGGCCCGCGGACTGGGCGCCGGAGGTCCCGTACGAACTCGGACTCGACGAGGAGCAGCGGCTGTTCCTGTTCACCCGCGCCGACACGATCTACGGCGGCTCGGACGAGATCCAGCGCAACATCATCGCCGAGCGCGTGCTCGGCCTGCCTAAGGAGTCCAGGTGAGAGGCGTCGTATTCGACGGCAAGCAGGCCCGGGTGGTCGACGATCTGGAGATCCGGGACCCGGGGCCCGGGGAGGTGCTGGTCGCGGTGTCGGCGGCCGGGCTGTGCCACAGCGATCTGTCGGTGATCGACGGGACGATCCCGTTCCCGCCGCCGGTGGTGCTCGGGCACGAGGGCGCGGGAGTGGTGGAGGCGATCGGGTCGGGAGTCACGCACGTGGCACCCGGCGACCACGTCTCGCTGTCCACGCTCGCCAACTGCGGGGCGTGCGCGGACTGCGACCGGGGCCGGCCGACCATGTGCCGCAAGGCCATCGGGATGCCCGGTCAGCCGTTCTCGCGGGGCGGCAAGCCGCTCTACCAGTTCGCTTCCAACTCGGCCTTCGCCGAGCGGACCATCGTCAGGGCCGTGCAGGCGGTGAAGATCCCCAAGGACATCCCGATGCCCTCGGCCGCGCTGATCGGCTGCGGGGTGCTGACGGGGGTGGGCGCCGTCCTGAACCGGGCGAAGGTGGACCGGGGGGAGAGCGTGGTCGTCATCGGCACGGGCGGCATCGGGCTCAACGTCCTGCAGGGCGCGCGGATCGCGGGCGCCACGACCATCGTGGCGATCGACGCGAACCCGGCGAAGGAGGCGGTGGCCCGGCAGTTCGGCGCCACGCACTTCATCGACGCCTCGGCGGTGCCCGACTCCTCGGCGGCCGTCCGCGAGATCCTGGCCACGGGTGCGGACCACGCCTTCGAGTGCGTGGGCAACGTCAAGCTGATCCGGCAGGCCGTCGACCTCCTGGACCGGCACGGACAGGCGATCCTGCTCGGCGTGCCCGGCTTCAAGGAGGAGGCCTCGTTCCAGGTCTCGTCCATGTACCTGGACAAGACGATCATGGGCTGCCGGTACGGGTCCTCGCGCCCGCAGCGGGACATCGCGCTCTACGCGGAGCTCTACCGCCAGGGCAGGCTGCTGCTGGACGAACTGGTGACGGAGACCTACCCCGTCGAGGACTTCGCCAAGGCCGTGGACGACGCCCACCACGGGCGGGTGGCGCGCGGGGTGCTCACGTTCTGAACCCGCCGAGGCCGGCCCTGCTCACAGGAGCGGGGCCGGCCGAGGGGGTACGGGGACACCGGGCTCAGCGCGCAGAGGATCGCGGCGGGGTGAGGGCGGCGGGGTGAGGGCGGCCGGGTGGGGGCGCCGGGATGAGGGCGCCGGGTGGGGCGGCCTGGTGAGGGGGCCGTCAGTCGGAGAAGCGGCCGAAGCGGCCCTTGTGGAACAGCAGCGGGTCGCCCTCGCCGGCCGCGCCCATGGCTTCGACCTTGCCGACGACGATGAGGTGGTCCCCGCCCGTGTGCACGGCGTGGATCCGGCAGTCGATCCAGGCGGGCACCGCGTCGAGCTGCGGTGATCCGGTGGCGGGGGCCGGGGTGTGGGCGACTCCGGCGAACTTGTCGGCGCCGCTGATGGCGAAGGCCCGGCACAGCTCGCCCTGTTCGGCGCCGAGGATGTTCACGCAGAACACCCCGGCGCGCGCGATGCGGGGCCAGGTGGTCGACGTCCGGGCCACCATGAAGGTGACCAGCGGTGGGTCGAGGGAGAGTGAGGCGAAGGACTGGCAGGCGAAGCCGGCCGGGCCGTCCTCGTCCTCGCCGGGCGGGGCGGTGATGATCGTGACCCCGCTGGCGAAGTTCCCCAGTACCGCCCGGAATTCGGCGGGGCTGACGGGTACGCGTTCGTCCTCGCCCACGGCCCGCAGGTCGGGGCGGGGCAGTGCTTCGACGGGCTCGGCCCCGGGCTCCGCGGCGGCGGAGGTGGGGGAGCCGACTGACCTGAGGTATCGGACGACGGTGGCCGCCATCCCTGCGTGTCCCATCACATCCACGATTGAAGCTGACGGTGCGTCAGATGGGAAGGGGGGTGTAGGGTCTGCGTCAGTTGAACGTGTTCAATTGATGCCGAGGGGGGACCCGTCGTGTCCAACGACGTGCGTGCCGGGGTGCCGAACGACGTGCCGGACGAAGTGCGCGGCGACGTGCCCGCGGTGCCGCAGCGCCGACGCGAGTGGAGCGGCATCGCGCCGGGCGCGGAGACCGTCGCCGCGGGGCAGTTCCAGGCCGCGGCGGTGTTCTGGCAGCTGGTCTCCCTCACGGAGGAGCCCTACGGCCGGGGCTTCGGCGGCGGCATCGCGGTGCTCTTCTGGCTGGCCTTCATGTGCACCCTCCAGCCGGCGTTGATGTTCGGGTTGGGCTGGGTGCACAGCGCGCTGTTCACCACGCCGGTGATGGAACTCTCGAACGCCGCGGGCCTGCGCACCCGGATCCCCGCAGCCTGGTGGGCCCTGCCGGCGGTGGGCCTGCTCGCAGCCGGGTACGCCGCACCGCTGGCCCTGCTGAGCGGCAGCTCCTACCTCAGCACCTGGGGCTGGACGGCGGCCGCCGGGGTGCTTCCCGCGCTGGTGGCGGTGTACGCGCGGATGCGGCAGAAGACGAGGGCCTCGGTACGACGCTGGACCATCGGACCGGCGGTGATCGCGATGATCGCCGCCATCGTCGGCGCCTTCGCCTGGCCGCCCTACGAGCCGCCGGTCCTGGCGCACTCCGACTACATCGGCGTGTGGACCGGCGACGGCGTCCGGCTGGAACTCGACGCACAGGGCGCGGCGGTGGCGGGAGCACTGCCGGCGGAGCACCGCTGGGACGAGGAGGAGCACAGCTGCACGGGGCGCGGCACGTGGAAGTCGAGGGAGGCGAGCCGCTTCTACCGGGCGGGTGTCCTCCTCGACGTCCCGTCGTGCGCGGAGGCCTCGCTGGCCTGGGAAGTGGCCGGCACGGCGGACCACCCGGAGCTGTTCGTACTGCTCGGCGACCCCGACGACGGAGACGTCCGCGTACTGCGGAAGCGCGCCCGGTAGGCCGTCGGGGCGATGTCCAGGGCGTGCTGGAAGACGCGGCGCATCGTCTCGGCCGAGCCGAAGCCCGACCGCTCGGCCACCGTGTCCACGGGGTCGTCCCCGGCCTCCAGGAGCGCCTGGGCGGCTTCCAGACGGACGGACTCCACGTACTGCCCGGGGGTCATCCCGGTCTCGGCGCGGAAGAGCCGGGCCAGGTGTCGGCCGCTGACCCCGGCCTCGCGGGTGACCTCGTCGAGCGCGAGACGCGGATCGGCACCGATCGCGTCCATCACCACGCGCAGCACCGGATGCTTCGCCTCGCGCGGAGTCAGCCGGGCGCTGTACTGGGACTGGCCGCCGGGCCTGGCCATGAAGACGACCAGCTCCCGTGCGACCTCCCGGGCCGTGGCGGGCCCGTGGTCCGCCTCCACCAGGGACAGGGCCAGGTCGATGCCCGAGGTCACCCCGGCCGAGGTGATCACGTGCCCGTCCTGGACGAACACCGGATCCGCCTCCACCCGCACCCGCGGGTACGCCGCCGCGAGCTGCGCGGTGAGCCGCCAGTGCGTGACCGCGCGCCGCCCGTTGAGCACCCCCGTCTCGGCCAGGACGAAGGCTCCGGCGCACACCGAGGTGACCCGGCGCGAGCGGCGCACCAGCTCGGCGACCAGACTCGTCAGCGCCGGGTCGGCGACCGCCCGCCGCCAGTCGCTGCGCCCGGGGACGACGACCGTCCCGGGCCGGACCGGCAGGCTGCGGGGGCCGCCGTCCGCGCCGATGCGCACGCCCGAGGAGGTGATGACATCGGTGCCGGTCGGGGAAACGATCCGCACGTCGTAGTGGGCGCCGTAGGAGTTGGCGGTACTGAACACCTCGGCGGGACCCGTCACATCGAGCAGCTGCACGCCGTCGAAGGCGACGATGACGACGGGGTGCGCGGCTACTCGGCCCACGGGGAGTCCAGGACGAGGCGTACGAAGTCCCCGCGCTCGAAACCGGGCACGTGGTGGGCGAGGACGTCGGCCTTGATGTTCCCGAAGGCCGTTTCGGGCTTGGGGGCCACGCCCTCGGCGAAGGCCTCCAGGATGCGCTCCTTGAACCGGGGGCGCGGGTGCAGGGCGACCACCGCCTCGCGGTCGGCCCCGGCGAGGTCGTGGTAGCCGATGCCGGCGACGTCGTACGCCACGCCCGCCGTCACCAGCGCCACCTCGGGCTCCATGAACTCCGGGATGCCCGGGGTGGTGTGCAGGGCGATCGCCGTCCACACGCGGCGTACGGACTCCTCCGGCACCCGGTGCGACCGCAGGAACCGGCGGGCCTCGTCGGCGCCGTCCACCTCGAAGCGGCGGCCACTGGTGTGGAAGGGAGCGGTGAGACCCAGGTCGTGGAACATCGCGGCCACGTAGAGCAGCTCGGGGTCGAAATCGAGGCCGAGCCGGGCGCCCTGCAGGGCGCCGAGGAAGTACACGCGCCGGGAGTGGTCGTAGAGCAGCTCGCTCACGGCGTCCCGGACGAGCGCGGTCGCCTCCTTCGCCAGTCTCGAATCCGGTACCCGGACCGTGAGTGCGTGTGGCGTCGTGGTCATCTTCTCGTCCTCCCTGGAGCCGGTCCACCCCAGTCTTCGGGTCCCGTTCGCCTTCCCGCCATGGCCATCGCGCCATACATCCCACAGATACGGACACGGTACGTGGTGGGCCGCGGGAGTCGCGGGGGTCGCGGTGGGCCGCCGCCTACCTGCCGAGGTACTTCGGGGTGCGGCGCTCCACGAAGCTGGCGACGCCCTCGTTCGCGTCGGCCGTGGTCATGTTGAGTTCCTGGGCGGTGGCCTCGGCGGCGAGGGCCGTCGCCCGGTCGCTGTCCAGGGAGGCGTTGACCAGCTGCTTCGTCATGGCCAGGGCCCGGGTGGGGCCCTGCGCGAGCCGCTCCGCCCACTCCCGGGCGGTCTCCTCCAACGCCTCGGCGGGGACCACCTTGTTGACCAGCCCGAGGCGCTCGGCCTCGGCCGCCGGGAGGGCGTCGCCGAAGAACATCAGCTCCTTCGCCTTCTGCGGGCCGATCAGGCGGGGCAGGAGGTACGCGCCGCCGCCGTCGGGGACCAGGCCGCGGCGGACGAACACCTCGATGAACCGGGCCGGTTCGGCCGCGATGACCAGGTCGCAGGCGAGCGCGAGGTGGGCGCCGATGCCGGCCGCGGTGCCGTTCACGGCGGCGACGACCGGCTTCTCGCAGTCGAGCACCGCGGTGATCAGGCGCTGCGCGCCGAGCCGGATCATGCGGGCCACGTCGCCGGCCACGCGCTCCCCGGCGGGTGCGGCGGGTGCTCCGCGCAGGTCGGCGCCCGCGCAGAACCCCTTGCCGGTGGCGGTCACGACGACGGCCCGCACGGCGGGGTCGGCGGAGGCTTCGGCGAGCAGGGCGATGACGCGTTCGCGCTGGTCCCAGGTGACGGCGTTCATGGCCTCGGGCCGGTTGAGCGTGATCCAGGAAACGCCGTTGTCGATCCGGTGGAGGACTTCGTCCTCGGCGGTGCGGTTCATGGGGAACTCCGGTTGATGGGTGGGTGGGTGGGTGGGTGGGCGGGTGCGACACCGTCGCCGGGGACCAGCCCCCGGCCCCCCGCTCCTCAAACGCCGGAGGGGCTGAAAAGACCGCCTCAATCGCCGGCGGGGCTGCACTCCGACCGCCGTCGGCCCACACGTGACCGCAGACGGCTTGGAAGATCCGGCGGGCGGGTGGGTGGTTGCTCACGCTCGGAAATCCGGCGGGTGGGTGGTCGCGGGGGCTGGGAGATCTGGCGGGTCGTTGTCGGGGTTCTGGGGAATCCGGAGTGCAGGTGGTCGCCGGGGCTGGAAGATCCGGCGGGCGGGCGGGCGGGCGGGCGGATGGTTGCTGGGACTGGGGAATCCGGCTGGTGCGTGGTCGCCGGGGGGTCTGGGAAATCCGGAGTGCAGGTGATCGCCTGGGCTGGAAGATCCGGCGGGTTGGTGGTTGCTGGGGCTGGGGAATCCGGCTGGTGGGTGGTCGCCGGGGGGCTGGGGAATCCGGACGGTGGGTGGTCGCCGGGGGGTCTGGGAAATCCGGAGTGCAGGTGATCGCCTGGGCTGGAAGATCCGGCGGGTTGGTGGTTGCTGGGTCTGGAGAATTCGGCTGGTGGGTGGTCGCCGGGGTCTGGGGAATCCGGACGGCAGGTGGTAGCCCGGGGGCTGGAAAATCCAGCCCCTCCGGCGTTTGAGGAGCGGGGTCTGGGGCGGAGCCCCAGGGGGTCCGGGCGGAGTCCGGGGAACGGGGGAAGGGCGGGGCGGGGACAGGCCAGGCCCCGCAGGGGGCCCGGGCCCGGGCGGGGATCAGGGGGCCGCGGGGACGGCCCCGGGCCCGCCCGGGGTTCGGGGCCCTGAGGGTGCCCCGGGCCCTGAGGGTGCCCCGGGCCCTGAGGGTGCCCCGGGCCCTGAGGGTGCCCCGGGCCCTCAGGGTGCCCGTGGCCCCGGGCAGGGGCCGGGGCAGGGGGTGGTCACCCCCGGGGGCTAGCGGCAGATGGCCAGCGCGTCCAGGGCCACCGCCCCCTGGCCCCGCGGCAGGACCATCAGCGGGTTGATGTCCAGCTCCGAGAGCTCGTCGCCCAGTTCCATCGCCATCCGCTGGACCCGGAGGATGACCTCCACCAGCGCGTCCACATCCGCCGGCGGAGCCCCCCGCACCCCCTCCAGCAGCGCGTGCCCCCGCAGCTCACCGAGCATCGCCCTCGCCTGGTCCTCCCCGAACGGCGGCACCCTGACCGCCACGTCGTGCAGGACCTCCACCAGGACCCCGCCCAGCCCCACCGTCACCGTCGGACCGAACAGGTCGTCCTGCGTGACGCCGACGACCATCTCGACGCCCCGCTCCACCATCTGGCAGACGAGGATCCCGTCCAGCGGGACGTTCTCGTAGCGCGCGATGTCCGTCAACTCCCGGTAGGCGTCGCGGATCTGGCTCGCCGAGGTCAGGCCGATCTTCACCAGCCCCAGCTCCGTCTTGTGCGCGAGCTGCGGCCCCGAGGCCTTCATGACCACCGGGTACCCGACCAGCCCGGCCGCCCGTACGGCGGCTGCCGCGCTGGTCACCAGCTGCTCCCGTGGCACCCGTATCCCGTAGGCGCGCAGGAGCTGCTTCGCCGAGTGCTCGCTGAGCTGCTGCCCCGGTCGCATGAGGGCCTGGGCCTTGCGGAAGGAGGGCGAGGTGGTGCGCGGGGCGTCCTCGAAGGGGGAGCGGTAGGCGGCGGTGAAGCGGTGGTGGCCGAGGTAGGCGCGGACGGCGGTGATGCAGTTGCCGAAGGTGCGGAAGGTCGCGACCCGGGAGGACCCGAGGAGCGTGGTGCGGTAGGCCTCCTCGGTGCCGACCGGGGAGCCCCAGATGACGCAGATCAGCTTGTCGGTCTGCTCCGCCGCGTCCACCAGGTCCTGCGCGAGCTTGTCGCTCATGGGCGGGAAGGGGCCGGTGATCGGACAGATCAGGACGCCCACGGAGGGGTCGGCGAGGATCGCGTCGATGATCTTGCGGCCGCGCCAGTCGCCGACCGGGTGGCCGCCGTTGTCCACGGGGTTGGAGACGCCCAGGTACCCCGGGATCCACTGGTGCAGCTCGTCCTGCTTGGCCTGGGAGAGGGTGGGGATGCTGAGCCCCGCCTCGGTCGCCAGGTCGGAGAAGTGGGCGCCGGTTCCGCCGGAGATGGAGTACACGACGATCCCGTCGGCGAGCGGCTTGCGCGCCCGGGCCAGCAGGGCGGCGGTGTCCTGGAGCTCGTCGAGGCCGTCGACGCGGATCACGCCGAACTGCCGCATCGCGGCGTCCACGACGGTGTCCGCGCCGGTCAGCTTCCCGGTGTGGGAGGCGGCCATGCGGGCGCCGGTCTCGGTGCGGCCGACCTTGACGGCGACGACGGGAACACCGTTGCGGGCGGCCCGGTCGGCGGCCAGTAGGAACTGCCGGCCGTCCTTGAGGCCTTCCACGTAGCAGGCGATGGCCCCGACCTCGGGCTGCTCGGCGAAGTAGGAGATGAAATCGGAGGTCTCCAGGTCGGCCTCGTTGCCCGTCGGCGCCCAGTGGGAGAGGCGGATGCCCAGCTCCTGGAGGGTGTAGACGGGACGGCCCTGGTGACCGGACTGGGTGATCAGCGCGATGGCCGGGCCGTCGAGGTCGTCGCGGAACTTCTCGAAGGCGTTGAGGTTCGTGTTGGGGCCCAGCAGGCGCAGGCCCGACCGCTGTACGGCGGCGCCCAGGCGGGCCTGAGCGGCGGCACCCTCGTCACCGGTCTCGGCGAAGCCGGAGGCGAAGGCGACGGCGAACTTCACCTTGGCCTCGGCCAGCTGCTCCACGACGGGCAGCGGGTCGGCGACGAGGAGGACCGCGAGGTCCACCTGCTCGGGCAGGTCGGCCACGGAGGCGTGGCACGGCAGCCCGAAGACGCTGGTCCGGGTGGGGTGGACGGGGTGGAGCCGGGCACCCACGCGCTCGGCCCAGGCGATGAGCTGGCGGGTGATGCCGGTGTTCGGTCTGCCGTCGGCGTCCGAGGCGCCGATGACCGCCACGGACTCGGGCCGGAAGAACCGGTCCAGGTCGGGAGCGTCGGCGTGCAGGGGCCGACCGCTGACGTCCAGCGCGACCGTGTCCTCGGCGGACGGGGCCGCCGTGGAGTGGACGGCCGTCCTGGGGGTCTCCCCACAGGCCTCGACACGTGCGCGGAAGTCGGTGGTGAGGGTGCCGTGAGTAGATCCAAGCATCGTTCCGCCCGCTCCTGCTCGATGAACCTCGACGAATCTCAATAGCTGACGCGTAGTCAGATTACTGAACTGACGTGCCGTCAGGAACAGGGATGCGCAGGAAAGCTGGTGGAGGAGATGTGTGCAACGGTCCCGAACCACCCCGGAAGGGACCTCAGGCCACCCCGGCGGGGACCTCGGGTCACCCCCGGAGGGGGCCCTGGACCACCCCGGGAGGGTGCTGAACGACCACCCCCGGGCACGGTCTCAGGTCATCCGGGGCCCGGTCCAGACCACTATTCGGCCGAGGTCGGGAACCTTGCCGTCCGGTCCCCTACTGCATCAGCTCGAGGTGGGGGTGCTCGGGCGCCGCGGGGCAGACGTAGAGCTGCTGGTTGTGGCCGCCGGCGATCTGGACCGCGGTCGGTTGCCGCAGGTCGTCGGGGCTGTGGTCCTTGGAGGGCGCGACTGCTTGGTCCTCGTACGGGATCCAGTTGCGGCTGCTGCCGTTCCATTCGAACATGGCGATGGTCAGCAGCGGCTCCATCTCGGTGTCGCAGGCGGGGCAGGGGTGGGGGGAGGGGTCGGTGTAGCCCCAGGGGGCCGCAGGCTCGACCGGCAGGATCCGGAAGGGACGGCCTAGTCGCGGAGGTCGCGGGCGATCGCCTTGGCTATCTTCTCGGCGTCCAGGGCCAGTTCGCGGAACATGCCGCTGATGGGGTTGGTGAAACCGGTGAAGTAGAGGCCCGGGGTGCCGGTCGGGGTGCGGGCGCCGTGGACGTGGGGGCGGCCCCGGTCGTCCAGGACGCCGAGGTCGCCGACCAGGCCCTCCAGGGCGCGACGGTAGCCGGTGGCCGCGATCACCGCGTCCGGGGAGATCCGGGAGCCGTCCGCGAGGACCACCTCGGCCCCGTCGAAGGACTCGACGGCGGCCACGGGCTCCACGCGACCGGTCCGGATCGCGTCGATCAGCCCGACGTCCTGGACCGGGACCGCGCCCTGCTTGACCCTGCTGTACAGGCCGGTGGTGGGGCGCGGGAGCCCGTACGCCGACAGGTCCGGGACCGAGATCCTGCCGACGATCGCGCCGAGCCGGTCGACCAGCCGTACGGGGAGCCTGCGGACCAGGATCCCGGTGCGCTGGGCCGGCCAGCCCGCGGTGGAGCGGCGCAGGATGTGCGGGGCCGTGCGCACGGCGAGCCGGACCCGGGCGGCGCCGCCGTCGGCGAGGTCGACGGCTATCTCGGCGCCGGTGTTGCCCACGCCGACGACGAGCACGTCCTGGCCGGCGTAGGGGGTGGGGTTGCGGTACCCGGCGGCGTGCACGAGTGAGCCCGGGTAGCCGTCCCGGCCGGGCCAGTCGGGGATGACGGGGGTGTGGTTGAACCCGGTGGCGATCACGACCGCGCGGGCCGCCATGACGCGGCCGCCGGTGGCGTGCAGGGTCCAGCCGGGGGCGCGGGTGGTGTCCGGGCCGCTGGTGGAGTCGGGGCCGCCGGTGGTGTCCGGGCCGCCGGTGGTGTCCGGGCCGTTCTTGGCGTCGACGCCGTCTTTGGCGTCCTTGGCGTCCACGCCGTCCGTACCGCCCGCGTTGCCCGTGGCCGGTTCGATGCGGGTCACTTCGATGCCGGTGACGAGTTCCAGCTCGTGGAACTCGGCGTACTTCTCCAGGTACCGCACGACGTTCTCGCGCGCGACCCAGCGTCCGAAGCGGCGGGGCATGGCCAGGCCCGGGAGGGCGGAGAGCCGGCGGGTGGTGTGCAGGTGGAGGCGGTCGTAGTGCCGCCGCCAGGAGGCACCCACCGAATCGGACTTCTCCACGACCACCGCGCGGACCCCGCGGGCGCGCAGTGCGGCGGCGACGGCGAGGCCGCCGGGGCCGGCGCCGATCACGTAGACCGGGCGGGGCTGGGTGGACATGTCGGGTGCTGCGGGGACTCCGGGCATGAGGTGTGAGCGTATCGCCGTGCGGGGCCGGTGGGTCTCGGACGAGGAGGGAATCGATTGCGGATCGATCACGGGGGCCTTGTGGGATGGGGCGGGATCCGGTCAACTGACGGAGCGTCAGGTTGAGACGCGGGTTCGCGAGGGCGGTCCGGAAGGGTCCGGCGCGGCCCGGAAGGAACCGGAACGGTGATGAGGAGTGGTGTCGTGAGTGGTGGAGCCGGTACGGCAGCGCGGTTCGACCTGCCGGAGATCGACGATTTCACGCGGCCCTACTGGGACGCGGCGGCGGAGGGGCGGCTGCTGCTGCGGCGCTGCGGCGAGTGCGGGAAGGCGCACCACTACCCGCGGGAGTTCTGCCCGGCCTGCTGGGCGGGGGAGGATCGCGTGACCTGGGAGACGGCGAGCGGGCGGGCCACTCTGTACACGTGGTCGGTGATCCACCGCAACGACCTGCCGCCGTTCGGGGAGCGGGTCCCGTACGTGGCGGCGGTGGTGGACCTCGCGGAGGGGCCGCGGATGATGACCGAGGTCGTGGGCGCGGAGGGTGCGGAGCTGCGCGTGGGCATGGAGCTGGTGGTGACCTTCCGGGAGGCGGCGGAGGGTGTCTGGGTGGCGGTGTTCGCCCCACCGGAGGCCTGACGCTCCGTCGCCGTCGCCGTCGCCGTCGCCGTCGGCGCCCCGGTACCGGGGCGCCGTCCCCGCGGTGCGCCTCCGCGCCGACGGTGGGGCCGCCCCCCCGCCCCCCGGTCCGCGGCCATGTCGATGGTGCGGCGCCCCTGCCGGTGCGCGTCACGGGCGACGGTGCGGGCCCGCCTCGCCCGGTGCGCGTCAGGGGCGACGGCGCGGGGCTGCCCCTCCCTGTGCGGGTCGGGGCGGACGGTGCGGGCCCGCCTCTCCCGGTGCGCGTCAGGGGCGACGGCGCGGGGCTGCCCCTCCCTGTGCGGGTCGGGGCGGACGGTGCGGGCCCGCCTCTCCCGGTGCGGGTCACGGCCGACGGCGCGGGGCCCGCGGCGTGCCTCAGGGCCAGAGGAGGTGGCGGGTCCAGGGGGTGGTGGGGGTGCGGGTGTACTGGAGGCGGGTGTGGCGGCGGGTGGCGTCGCCCTGGAAGAACTCGACCTCGGTCGGGAAGAGCACGTACGCCGTCCACGTCGGTGCCGGGGCGTGCGGCTCCGCGCCCGCCCGCTCCCAGGACTCCGCCGAGACCCGGGCCAGCTCCTCCGGCGAGGACAGCACCTCGCTCTGCCGGCCCGTCAGCGCCGCCGCGAGCGCGCCGCGCGAGCGGACCGCCAGGTCGGCCCGGCTCTCCGCCGCGCCGCCGGCCGTGACCCGGCCCCGTACGCGGATCTGGCGGGCCACGGACGGCCAGTAGAAGCCCAGTGCCGCCTCCGGCTGCCCGGCCAGCTGCCGGCCCTTGGCGCTGGTGGAGTGGGAGGCGAAGTGCCAGCCGCGTTCGTCGGCGTCGTGCAGCATCAGCGTCCGTACGTCGGGTCGCCCGTCCGCGTCCACAGTCGCCAGGCTCATGGTGTGCGGCTCCGGCTGCCCCGCCTTGGCGGCGTGCGTGAACCACTCCCGGAAGAGCTCCAGGGGCTCGGCTGGCGCGGTGGCGGTGTCGAAGGAGGGCAGCGGGCCGTCCCAGACGCGCAGCGAGTGCAGGGTGGTGCGGAAGTCGTCGAGGTTGCTGGTCATTGCCCAATCGAACACCACGCGCCCGATCCGTTCCTATGATGTGCGTTCTTCACGTGAGTTCGTGTGTCCGTGTGTCCGTGTGTCCGTGTGCCGTGAGGGTGGGGAGACGCAGGAATGAAGAACGTCAAGAGCGCCGTACGAAGAGCCGTGGTGGCACTGGTGGTGGCCGGTGTCACGGTGGCCTGCGGGCCCGTGGCGGGGAGCGCCGGCCCGCCGGCCGTCCCGTCCGGCCCCACCTGGTCGAGCTCCGCGCCCGTCAGTTCGGCGCCGCCCACCAGCGCCGCGCCCAGCCCGTCGGCGGTCGTGACCCCGAGCCCGACCCCGACCCCGCCCCCGAGCCTGACGCCGACCTCCGCCCCGCCTCCGAGGGCGACGCCGAAGCCCGCCGATCCGAAGCCGGCCCCGGCCCCGAGCCGGACCACGGTGAAGCCCCAGGCCCCGGTCACCGAGGCCCCCGCGGAACCCCCGGGCGGGGCCTGCGAGATCGTCTCCAACGCAGGCAACTGCTACAACGCGGGCCAGTTCTGCCGCAAGGCCGACCTCGGGCGCTCCACCCATGCGGCGAACCGGCGGATCATCTACTGCCGGATGGACGGCAAGCAGCCCCGCTGGCAGTACTGAGGCAGTACGGAGGCAGCCCGGGCAGTCCGGGCAGCCGGACGCCCCGCCCGCCCGGCGAACCGGGCGGACGGGGCGTCATGGTGCACTCCGCGCGGACTCATCGCGCGATCACCGCGCACTCACCGCGCACTCACCGGGACCGTCAGTCGAGGACGTCCGGGATCGGCGTGGTGTTGCTGCGCTGGAGCGCGGGGGCGCCGGCGGCCGGGCCGAGGGCCCAGTCGGTCAGCTTGATCGCGTCCGCGTAGCGCTCCTCGTCGTTCAGCATGACGCCGATGACCGTCTTGCCGTTGCGGGTCACCGAGAAGACGAGGCACTTGCCCGCGGCCGTGCCCGTACCCGTCTTGACGCCGATGGCGCCCGGGGTCGTGTAGCCGGAGCCGGCCTGGAGCAGCAGGTTGCTGTTCGTCCACGTGGCGTCCGTGGAGGTGGCGCCGCTGCTGATCGACGTGGTCTTCACGAGCGTCCGGAACGTGTACGCCCCCATCGTGTACTTGGTGAGCTTCGCGAGGTCGCGCGGGGTGGTGAGGTTGTTGCCGGTCGGCGAGATGCCGTCGAAGGAGTCGTAGACCGTGTTGGTCATGCCGAGCGTCTTCGCCTTGGCGTTCATCTTCGCGATGAAGTCCGCCGTGCGGGCCGCCGTGGTCGCCCCCGAGCCGAAGGTGTCGGCGAGCGCGTAGGCCGCGTCGCAGCCCGAGGGCAGCATCAGCGCGTACAGCAGCTGGCGGACCGTGGGCGTGGCACCCGCCTTCAGGTGGGCCGAGCTCGCGCCCTCGCGGACGACGTAGTTCAGGTACTCCTGCTGGATCTTGACCTTCTTGTTGAGGTCGATCCCCGGCGTGGTGATCACGACGGCAGCCGTCATGATCTTGGTGGTGCTGGCCATCTGGCGCTTGGTGTTGCCCGACTTCGTGTAGAGCATCGTGCCGGTGGTGCCGTCCATCAGGAACGCACCGCGGGCGGTCACGGTCGGTGCGGGGGCGGCGGCCTCGGCCGGTGCCGCCACCGTGAGGAGGGCGCCCGTGGCGACGGTGATGGCGAGAGCGGCGCGAGAGCGCCGCAGCAGGTTCGATATCAAGTGTTGTCCCGTGATGGCTAGGAATCCCCGAAGGGGCGCGGAGACCGGAGCGTCCGCGCCCACCGGGAGCTTACGCAGCCGGGTTCCGCGGGATCAGTCCCGGCCCAGGATCACCGTGCCCGACGAGCAGAACCAGCCCCCCGTGCCCGAGGCGAGGGCCACCCGCGGAAGGGATCCGTCCGGTTTGTGCACCTGGCCCGCGCCGCCCTCGCCGCGCAGTTGGCGTACCGCCTCGACCAGCAGGAACAGTCCGCGCATGCCGGGGTGGCAGGCGGAGAGGCCGCCGCCGTCGGTGTTGACCGGGAGCTCGCCGTCCCGCAGGAGGCGGCCCTTCTCGACGAAGGCGCCGCCCTCGCCCTTCGCGCAGAAGCCGAGGTCCTCCAGCGTCACCAGGGTCATGTAGGTGAAGGCGTCGTAGATTTCGGCCACATCCACGTCGGCGGGGGTGAGCCCGGCGCGGGCGAAGGCCTGGCGGCCCGAGACCGCCGCCGGGGAGACCGTGAAGTCCTCCCACTCCGACATCGTGGTGTGCGAGACCGAGGTGCCCGATCCCAGGATCCAGACCGGCTCCTTCGCCGTGTCCGGTACGTAGTCCTCCGCCGCCAGCAGCACGGCGCAGCCGCCGTCCGAGCGGATGCAGCAGTTCAGCTTCGTGAAGGGGTCCGCGATCATGCCGGAGGACAGGACGTCGTCGACCGTGATCGGGTCGCGGAACATCGCGTCCGGGTTGGTGGCGGCGTTCGCCCGCGCCTGGACCGCCACTTCGGCGAGCTGCTCCAGGGTCGTGCCGTACTCGTGCATGTGGCGGCGCGCGGCCATCGCGTACTTGGAGACCAGCGTGTGCCCGTACGGGACCTCGAACTGCAGCGGGCCCCGTGCGCCGAAGGAGAGGTTCGAGGTCCGGCGGCGGGCCTTGATGTCGGCGCGTGCGGTGGATCCGTAGACGAGGAGGACCGCGTTGGCGTGGCCGGCCGCGATGGCGTCGGCGGCATGGGCGGCCATGACCTCCCAGGTGGAGCCGCCGACCGAGGTGGAGTCGACCCAGGTGGGGCGCAGGCCGAGGTACTCGGCCACCTCGACGGGGGCCAGGATGCCGAGGCCGGCCGAGGCGAAGCCGTCGATCGCCGACCGGTCCAGGCCGGAGTCGGCCAGGGCCCGGCGGGCGGCCTGCGCGTGCAGGGCGTACGGGGTGGGGCCGTCCACCCGGCCGCAGTCCGAGAGGGCGACGCCGACGACGGCGACCCGGCGGCGGGGCGGGGCATGCGGGCCGGTGGCGGTGGCGGTGGCGGAGACGGAGAGGGGTCCAGGCATGGAGCGACGGTACAACTGACGTACCGTCAGATGCTAGGGGTGCTCCCGGCGACGGCGCCGCCCACCGCGGCCGGGGGCGTCGCGGCGACCGCGAACCGGTGGAACGCCGGCAGTCCGGGGCCGCGCCCGCGCCTGGGGCCGCGCCCGCGCCTGGGGCCGCACCCGTGCCCGGCGCCCCGGGCCCGGCGCCCCGGGCCCGGCTCGGCGCGCAGCCGGGTGTCGGCCGCGGGTCGGTCGGTGGTCGGCGTGACGCCGCCCATCGCGGCCGGGGGCGTCGCCGCGACCGTGGACCCGTAGAACTCCGGTAGTCCGCGCCCGGCGTGCGGCCGGCGCCGGGCGTAGACCGGCAGGCGGTCGGCGGGCGGTCGGTGGGCGGCTGACCGGCAGTCGACCGGCAATCACCCGCCGACCGGCGGCCGGGCCGCTATTCGGGGTCGCCGCCCCCTGTGCATCTGGCGCCACCCGGCCTAACATGACGGCCCGTCAGATACGGGGAGGAGCCCGACGATGGATGCCGCCTTCACCGCGGAGCAGGACGAGATGCGCCGCACCCTGCGCGAGATCCTGGGCAAACGCTGCGGCCCGGACGAGGTCAAGGCCGCCGTCCGCACCGCCGCGGGACACGACCGGGAGCTCTGGCAGCAGCTCTCCCGGCAGCTCGGACTGCCCGGCATCGCCGTGGCCGAGGAGTACGGCGGAGTCGGCTGCACCTCCGCCGACCTGGCCCTGGCCTGCGAGGAGACCGGGCGCGTGCTGCTGCCCTCCCCGCTGCTCGCCACCGCCGTGCTCGCCGTGCCGCTGGTCACGGCCCTGGGCACCGGGGCCCAGCGCTCCGCCCTGCTCCCGCCGCTCGCGGCCGGCGGGCTCACCGCCGCGCTCGCCGTACCCGGCCCCGCCCTGGCCACCGCCCTCGCGCTGACCGGGGACAACGCCCCGGGCGAATGGGCCGGCGGCGGCCGCGCCGGCGGGGTGCAGGCCCGCGCCGTGGACGGCGGCTGGCGGCTGTACGGGGAGGTCGCCCAGGTGCTCGACGGGCACAGCGCCTCGCTGCTGCTGGTCGCCGCGCACACGGGAGGCTTCGCCCGCAGCCGCACCCGGCTCTTCCTCGTACGGGAGGACGCGCCCGGCCTCGTACGGTCACGGCAGGCCACCCTGGACGAGACCCGCCCGCAAGGGCGGATCCAGCTGCGCGACGTCGAAGCCGAACTGCTGGGCGACGAAGGCGAAGGCGAGGGCGAAGGCGCCGGCGACGTGCTCGCCGCCCTCGCCGCCACCGGACGCCGCGCCGCCGCCGTCCTGGCCGCCGAGGCGGCCGGCGCGGCCGGGCAGGCGCTCGCCCGCACCGTGGAGTACGTACGGCAGCGCGAGCAGTTCGGCCGGGCCATCGGTTCGTTCCAGGCGGTCAAACACCGCCTCGCCGACCTCTACGTGCAGGTCCAGTCGGCCCGCTCCGCCGCCTATTACGCCGCCTGGGACCCGGACCAGGGCGGCCTCGCCCTCGCCCAGGCCCTCGAAGCGCTGCGGACCACCGCCGGCGAGGCGATCCAGCTGCACGGCGGCATCGGCTTCACCTGGGAGCACGATGCCCACCTCTACTTCAAGCGGGCGGCCGCCGACGAGCTGCTCTTCGGCCCCGCCCACCGGCTGCGCGCCCACGCCGCGGAAGCCGCCGGCCTGTTCGCACCCGCACCGGCACCGGCGCATGGACCGGCAGCAGCCCCAGCCCCAGCCCAAGTCCCCGCACCCGCCCCCCGGACCGAGAAGGTGGCCGTCTGATGGCGCCCGGAGTCAAGCTGATGCAGAAGGTCTCCTCGACCATGCTGTTCGCGAAGATCGCACCGCACTTCATCCCCGCCATGGACAAGGCGGTGCACAAGCTGACCCGAGGCAAGGTCATCCTCAGCGCCCAGATGCTCCCGGGCGTGATCCTCACCGCCAAGGGGGCCAAGACCGGCGAGCCGCGCGTCACCCCGCTCGCGTGCATGCCGGAGCAGGACGGCGTGAGCTGGCTGCTGATCGGCTCGAACTTCGGCCGCCCCGGACACCCGGCATGGACCGGGAACCTGCTCAAGAACCCTGATGCGGACGTGAGTTGGAAGGGCCAGGACATCGCCGTACGCGCCCGCCTGCTGGCGGGTGAGGAACGCGCGGCGGCGTGGCAGGCGGCGCTGAAGTTCTGGCCGCCGTACGCGACGTACCAGGCGCGCATCGAGCGCGAGATCCGGCTGTTCCGCCTGGAGCGTCGCTGATCGCGGCGGAAGACCCGGCCCTGCGGGGCAGGCGGCAGCACCGGCCGCCGAAGGGGCGGCGGACCCGGTGGGGGTCCGCCGCCTACTTCGTGGGCTTCCTGCCCGTGATGCCCAGGTGGACCAGGAGCGCCAGGTTCGGCTTCAGCTCCGCCGGCTTGACGCCCCAGGTCTGGAAGCCCTTCTGGTGCGAGGCGACCGCGGCCAGCATGGCGACCAGCGAACCGGCCATCGCCGCCGGGCTGACGTCCTTGTCGACCTTGCCCTTGGCCTGGAGCTCCTTCATCGACTCCGTGAGGGAGTTGGTGACGGAGTTCAGGATCTTCATGCGGATCTTGTAGAACCGCTTGTCGCCCTCGGCCGCGCCGAGGTCGACGACCCGCAGGATCGCGTCGTTGCGCCGCCAGAACTCCAGGAATCCCTCGACGAGTTCCTCGGCCGCCGCCCAGCCCGCCTTGCCCACCCACGCACGGCCCTCGACCAACGAGGTCAGCTGCGCACCCTCGTTGGCCATGCGCTCGGCGATCTCCAGGACGGCGCCCTCGACGTCCGGGAAGTACTGGTAGAAGGTCGCGGGGGAGGTACCGGCCTTGCGGGCGACGTCGATCACTTTGACGTCGCGGTACGGCGAGGAGCTGAGCATCTCGCTGAGGCAGTCGAGCAGCTTCTGCCTCGTCGCCTGACCGCGCCGGCCGGCAACGCGGCCGTCGACGGTGCGTACTTGTCCTGTCATGCCGTCAGCTTACCGAGGGGTGATCGGCGCGCTATTCGGCCGCCTGCAAATGGGGTTACCGGACGCCTGGCCTGGGCGAAAGCCCCTCCCGGTCCGGCACCGGGACGGATTCCGGCCGGGCGGGCAGCCCGGGCGCGCCGTCCGGCACCGGGCCCCGTCCCCCGAATAGTCTTATCAACAGGCTGTGGACAAGTTTTCGGGCACATCATGATCCGGAGGACATGGCTGGGCGAGTACGGCGGAGGGTACACACCACCGCACAACGGAAGGAACCGGGCTCATGGCCGCATTCGCGGAGGGTGCACCCTGCTGGGTCGACGCCTCGCTGCCGGACGTGGAAGCGGGCAAGCGCTTCTACGGTGAGCTCTTCGGGTGGACCTTCGCCGACAGCGCCGGAGCCGAGTACGGCCACTACACCCAGGCCTACAGCCGGGGCCGCAACGTCGCCGCCCTCGCCCCCAAGCCCGACGGCCGCATGCCGACCGTCTGGGGGATCTATCTCTACACGACCGACGCGTACGCCTGCGCCCAGCGCATCCGCGCCGCCGGCGGCCAGATGGTGATGGACCCGATGCCGGTCGGCCCCTACGGGACCGCCGCGATGGCCGCCGACCCCGGCGGGGCCGTCTTCGGCCTGTGGCAGCCCGGCACCCACCACGGCTTCGACGCCCAGCTGGAGCCCTACACGTACTGCTGGAGCGAGGTCTACACCCGGGCCCGCGACGCCGTCGACGCCTTCTACGCCAAGGTCTTCGGCTACGTCCCCGAGGACCAGAACGACGACGTGGCGGGCATCGAGTACCGCGTCTGGTCCCCGCCCGGCCGCGCCCCCGGCTCGGAGACCGCCGTCCTGGGCCGCAGCCTCATCACCGACGCCTTCCCCGAGATCATGCCCGCGCACTTCCTCGCGTACTTCGCCGTCCCGGACTGCGACCAGTCCGTCGCCGTGGTGCGGCGCCTGGGCGGCCGGGTCACCGCCGATCCCGTCGACACCCCGTACGGGCGCATCGCGGTCGTCGCCGACAACCAGGGGGCGGTGTTCGGGCTGCTCTCGGAGCCCCGGATGCGGACGGGCGGCTAGGCCGTCCCTTTCGGATCGGGCCCGCGGCGTGACCGCCGCGCGGGGGGTCCCGGGCGGCGTAACGGCTTGCGGCTCAGGGTCGCGGAGTCGCCCCGTCCCGGCCGTGACCGCCCCGGCGGCGCGTCACCCCCGCGCCCTCCGTCCCCGTACCGGCGTCGCCCGCCGTGCCGGGGCCGGACCGGGCGCGGGCCTGACAGAATCGGGGGTGCGCGTCCCGGGCTTCGGCCGGGAGTGAGACGCTGCACGGGGCAGGGCCCCGCGCCGGCCGGCTCCTGCCGGTGGCGTGCTTGTCGTAGGAGCGGGCTCGTGCGGGCAGCCCGTACGGGGATGGGTGTGGAGGCGAGTGGTGGAGCAGCTGACGCAGCACGACCCGAGACGGATCGGCCCCTTCGAGGTGCTGGGACGGCTCGGCGCCGGCGGCATGGGGCTGGTCTATCTCGCCCGGTCGGCGTCCGGACGCCGGGTGGCGATCAAGACGGTGCGCACCGAACTCGCCGAGGACCAGCTGTTCCGCGTGCGCTTCACCCGTGAGGTGGAGGCGGCGCGCGCCGTCTCGGGCTTCTACACCGCGGCCGTCGTCGACGCCGACCCGCGCGCGGCCGTGCCGTGGCTGGCCACCGCCTACGTCCCGGCGCCCTCCCTGGAGGAGATCGTCCACGAGTGCGGGCCCATGCCCGCCCAGGCCGTACGGTGGCTCGCGGCCGGCATCGCCGAGGCGCTGCAGTCCATCCACGGGGCGGGGCTGGTCCACCGCGACCTGAAGCCGTCCAACGTGCTCGTCGTCGAGGACGGCCCGCGCGTGATCGACTTCGGTATCGCCAGCGGGGTCTCCAACACCCGCCTGACCATGACGAACGTCGCCGTCGGCACCCCTGCGTACATGTCGCCCGAGCAGGCCAAGGACTCGCGCAGCGTCAAGGGCGCCAGCGACGTCTTCTCGCTCGGCTCGACGCTGGTCTTCGCCGCCACCGGGCACCCGCCGTACCACGGGGCGAACCCGGTGGAGACGGTCTTCATGCTGCTGCGCGAGGGCCCCAACCTGGAGGGGCTCCCGGACGAGCTCCGCCCGCTGATCGACTCCTGCATGCAGATGGACGCCACGCAGCGGCCGACCCCGGCCGACCTGCAGGCGCAGCTGGCCCCGCACCTCTTCGAGGGCGGCGACGAGAGCGGCACCGCCTCGGCCTGGCTGCCCGAGCGGGCCGTCGCGATGATCGAGGCCCGCCGGGCGGGCCACCGCAACGCCGCGGCCGCGGCCGCCGCGGCGGCCGCCGCCGTGCCGAAGCCGGCGGGCTCCGGGCGGCCCGGCGGCCCGGACCCCGCGGCGGGCCACGGCCCGGGCCACGGCTCCGGTCCCGCCTCCGGTCCCGCCACGCACCGCCGCCAGCGCGGCGGAGCCGACCCGTGGACCGACCCGCGGACCGGCCAGGCCGTCCCGCAGCGGCCCGAGCACCCCCCGATGGCACCCTCCGGCGAGCCCGTCCGGCTCGGCGGCTCCCCGGTGCCGATCGGCCCCGGCCCGCAGGCCTCCGTATCGGCGCCCGCCGCCCATGCCGCCGCCGCGGACTCCGCGACCGGCTGGATCCGGCCGCCCGGCGGCGGCTCGGTGGCCGCAGCGGGGTCCATGGCCTCCCCGCGGTCCGAACTCGTGCCGAGCCCCGGGCCGGCCCCGGACAGCGGCCGCTGGCGGCCCTGGCGCTTCCGGATGTCCAACGAGGTCTGGGGCACCCCGACCGTGGTCGGAGAGCTGCTCTACGTCACCTCCTTCGAGGTGCACGCCCTGGACGTGGCCAGCGGCCGGCGCCAGTTCAAGACCCGGGACGTCGCCTGGTCCATGGCCGTCTCCGACGGCCGGATCCACGCCTCCGACGGCCCCTCCCTCTACGCCCTCGACTCCGTCGACGGCTCCGAGCGCTGGCGGCTGTCCACCGAGGCCTGGGTGTACGCCCTGCGCGCCGACCGGGGCACCGTGGTCACCGCCACGCGCGGGGGCGGCGTACAGGCCTGGGAGTCCTCCAGCGGACAGAAGCTGTGGGAGCTGTCCGGCGCGCAGAGCGACTTCGAGACCGTCGAGGCGGCCCCCGTCCTCCACGACGGCACGGTCTACGTGTGGCAGGACGCCCGGCTGCGCGCCCTGGACGCCCGCTCCGGCCGCGAGTCCTGGTCCTACCCGATCGGTGACGCGGCCTCCTGCGGGAACGTGCCCGTACGGGTCACCCCGGCCCCCGACGGCAACGTCTACGTGGCCGCCGGCACCCGGGTGATCTCCATCGACCGGGCCTCGGGCCGGGTCCGCTGGCACTTCGAGGCCCCCGCCGTGTTCCTCGCGCCCCCGGCCTTCGCCCCGGGCGCGGCCGTCACGGGCGGCGGCGTCTACCTCGCTGACTACCTGGGCACCGTCTACGCCCTGGACGCGGCCACCGGCAGCGACCGCTGGCGCATCGCCACGGAGTCCCGGCATTCCGCCGACCCGGTGATCGTGGCCGCCGGCAACGTCCACCTGGGCGCGGGCAGCGCCGTCTACACGCTCGACGCGGTCACCGGCACGCCGAAGTGGCGGTTCGCGGCGGGTGGCGAGATCACCGGTTCGCCGGCGGTCGCGGACGGCCGGGTCCACTTCGGTTCGGCCGACCACTGCCTGTACACCCTCGACGCGGCGGGCGGCCAGCTCCGCTGGAAGCTGGCCACCGGAGGGGAGATCAGCGGGGCCCCGGTGGCGGAGGCGGGCGTGGTCTACGCGTGCAGCAAGGACCGCTGCGTGTACGCGCTGGACGCCGCCAAGGGCACGGGCACCCGCACGGGCGGCTGAGCCGGTCGCGGGCCCCGGCCGGGCCCGCAGCCGGGTGCCCGCCCGGGCCCGTCCTGAGCTGCGGCTGAGCCGTACGGGGCCCGCGTCGCAGCCCCTCGGGGTCGCGCACTCCACCGGGAGTGACAGGATGGACCCCATGAGCAACGTATTCTTCGACATCACCATCGACGGCCAGCCCGCCGGCCGCATCGTCTTCAACCTCTTCGACGAGGTCGTCCCGAAGACCGCCCAGAACTTCCGCGAGCTCGCCACCGGCCAGAACGGCTACGGCTACGCCGGCTCCGGCTTCCACCGCGTCATCCCGCAGTTCATGCTGCAGGGCGGTGACTTCACCAACCACAACGGCACGGGCGGCAAGAGCATCTTCGGCGAGAAGTTCGCCGACGAGAACTTCACCCTGACGCACGACCGTCCGTACCTCCTGTCGATGGCGAACGCCGGCCGCAACACCAACGGCTCGCAGTTCTTCATCACCACCGTCGTCACCTCCTGGCTCGACGGCAAGCACGTCGTCTTCGGCGAGGTCGTCGAGGGCAAGGAGATCGTCGACACGATCGAGAAGCTCGGCACCCCCTCGGGCTCCACGCGCGGCAAGATCGAGATCGCGGCTTCCGGCGTCGTCGAGGCCTGATCCCCACCCCGCCCGCAACGGCTGGCCGGCCCCGCCCCCTCAGGGGACGGGGCCGCCGTCATGTCCGGGCGCGTGCGCGGGTTCGGCCGGCGGTCCGCGTCCGCGGCTACGAGTGGTCCTGCGGCGGGGTGGGCCAGGCCCGCAGGGGCGGGGACTGGGCCGGATCCGAGTCCGCGGGGTCCGAGTCCGCGGGGTGCGTGTCCCGGTCGGGCTCGGGAGCGCGGTCGCCGTTCCGGTCGGGGCCGCGGTCGCGGCGGCGGGGCCGGCCGCTCATCACGGCCGCCGCCAGGATGAGCAGGGCTCCCGCGCCGAAGGCGTTGGCCAGGCCGTCGCCCAGGCCCGTGCCGTCGCCGCCGACCGAGAGGCCGCCGGCCGCCTGGCCCTGGCGGACCATCCACAGCACGGCGAAGCCGAGGACGATGATCCCGGCGAAGGCCATGAGCAGGCGCGAGCGCAGCGCGATCGACAGCAGCACGGCGAGGGCGGCGATGAGGAACGGCAGCAGGACCGAGCCCAGCAGGGCGGCCTTGGTGTCGGTGATCCCGGCGGCGGTGAAGAGCTCCTGGACGCGGTAGTCGCGTCCGTGACGGCCGTCGTACCAGGCACGGAAGGGGCTCCAGACGGCGGCCGTCGCTCCGATCAGACCCATCAGCGAGCCGAGTACGTTGCGGATCATGCCCGGCCCTCCGGAAGAGTGGGTCTGGACCTCGATCCCGACGCTACGCCCGCCCCCCGGGTCCCGCACGCGGGGCGGCGCCGGACCCCCTGATAGCGTGCCGCCGTCTTACAAGGGGAGGGAACGGCCAATGGCGGTCACGGGGCGGCGGGTCAGACTCACGGCGGTGCTGGTGGGCGTGGTGCTCGCACTGACGGGCTTCTCGTCGACGGGAGGCAGCGGCAGCGGCGGCAACGGCAAGAGCAAGAGCAGCGGGGGCGGCTGCTCCAGCTCCAAGAGCAAGCCGAAGAAGAAGAGCCACGGCAGCGGCGGGAGCGACGGAGGCTCGGCCACGCCCACCCCCACGTCCACCTCGAGCCGGCCGCCCGCGCACGCGGAGGTCGTCACCTGCGCCGGTCCGGGCATCGCGAAGGCCACCGTCAAGGTCACCTCCGACTCGGCGGCCGAGTACGGCTTCCGCGTACCGCTGACCTTCGAAGGGGCGGCCGGCCGGGTCGACTCCGCCTCGGTGGACCTCGTGCTCAAGGCGGGCGAGAGCCGGACCGTGGACGTGGCGATGACGGGCGCGGACAAGGCGGGGGAGGTCCGGCGCTGCGTCGTCGGGCGGATCGAGACCCGCTCGGCGTCGACGTCCGGCTCGACCTCCGGCTCCACGTCCGGTTCCGGGACCTCGGGCTCCTCCGTGGACCTCCCCGACGGCAAGACCACCTCCAAGCCGAAGCCGAAGTCCAAGTCCAAGTCCTCGAAGAAGACCCGCTAGACCGGGCGGGGGTCCCGGCCCGTCAGCGGATCCGTGGCTCCGGGCCGGCTCCGCGCCGCCCCGCGAACAGCTCCGCCTGCCGCTCCGGGGCCAGGTTTCCCAGCGCCACCAGCCCGGGGGCCTGCGCCAGGGCCTGCTGCAGCGCCGCCTGCTTCGCCGCCCACAGGGACCGTACGGTGCCCTGCACGGCCTCCGTGGGGAACCCGGCCAGCGTCCCGGCCGCCCGCAGGGCCGCCGGGAGCAGTTCCTCGGGCCCGGCCAGCTCCGAGACCAGGCCGATCTCGTACGCCCGCCGCGCGGAGAGGCGTTCCGCCGTGCCCATCAGGGACATCCGGGCGGCCTCGCCGAAGGGCATGCGCTGCGCCATGTAGATGGCCTCGTAGGCGCTGACCATGCCGTAGCTGGTGTGCGGGTCGAAGTAGGTGGCGGAGGAAGAGGAGACGATGAACTCCGACTCGCCCAGCAGGTAGAACGCCCCGCCGCAGGCCATGCCGTTGACGGCGGCGACCACCGGCTTCCACAGGTCGTTCGCCTTCGGGCCGATGGCGACGAGCGGGTCGTCCACCGAGAAGGGCGAGGAGGGCTGCGGCACGGAGACGCCCCGGTCGATGCCGGTGCAGAAGGCCGCCCGTCCGGCGCCCGTCAGCACGATCGCCCGTACCCCGTCGTCGTAGCGGAACTCCCGCCAGACCGCCGCCAGTGCGGCGGCGGTCTCCAGGTCGATCGCGTTGTGCTTGCGCTCCCGGTCCAGGGTGACGACCGCGACCCCGGTGGCGCCCTCCACGTGCCGCTCCACCCGCAGGCCCGGAGCGGTCATGACTTCTCCAGGACCCAGCGCGGCACCGCCACCCCGCCCGTCTCGGTGAACACCACCTGGACCCGCGCCCCGATGCGCAGCCGCGCCGGGTCCACGGAGTCCAGGGGGGCGTCGGCCGAGGTGACGAGGTTCCCGGCGAGGCGGATGTGCGGGGCGTCGGCCAGCTCCACGAGGATCACGTTGTACGGGGCCTGCGCGGCGTAGGCCGGCAGCAGCGGCGGGTGCGGCTGGACGTAGGACCAGATCCGGCCCCGGCCGCTCATCAGGCGCCATTCGGAGTCGAAGGAACGGCAGTGCGGGCAGCAGGGCCGGGGCGGGAAGCGGAGCTTGCCGCAGCCGGGTGCGGCGCAGGCCTGGATCCGGAGCTCGCCCTGGGCGGCGTACTCCCAGAAGGGGGCGCCGTCCTCGTCGGGGACGGGGACGAGGAGCTCGTCCGCGGCTGTGGTGGTGGTCATGGTCGGCAGCTCCTCAGGCTCGCAGCAGGATGGCGGACGTCGGGACACCCTCGCCCGCCGTGACCAGGCAGGTCGAGGCGTCGGGCACCTGGGCGGTGGAGATCCCGCGCAGCTGCTTGACGCCCTCGTTGATCAGGTTGAAGCCGTGGACGTAGGCCTCGGAGAGGCCGCCGCCGCCGGTGTTGATGGGCAGCCGGCCGCCCATCTCCAGCGCCCCGCCCTCGGTGAACGCGGCGCCCTCGCCGCGCCCGCAGAAGCCGTAGCCCTCCAGGGAGAGCGGGATCAGCGGGGTGAAGGCGTCGTAGATCTGGGCGACGTCCACGTCCTGCGGCCCGAAGTCGGCCTGCTTCCACAGGTGGCGGGCGGCGGTCCAGGCGGGGCCGGAGAGCGGGTCGTCGTTCCAGTAGTTGACCATGCCGTGGTGCTGGGAAGGCAGGCCCTGGGCCACGGAGTGGACGTAGACGGGCTTCTGGCGGCAGTCGCGGGCCCGCTCGGCGGAGACGATCACGCAGGCCAGGGCGCCGTCGGTCTCCAGGCAGTTGTCGAAGAGGCAGAGCGGGTCGCTGATCATGCGCGAGGTCATGTACATCTCGCGGGTCAGCGGGCGCTCGTACATCATCGCGGCCGGGTTCTCGTTGGCCCGGTTGCGGCAGGCCATCGCGACGTTGAAGAGGTGGTCGCGGGTGGCCCCGTACTCGTGCATGTAGCGGCGGGCCAGCATCCCGATCTCGTCGGCGGGGCGCAGCAGCCCGAAGGGGCGCGTCCACTGGCCGGGGGTGGGGAGCTGGACGGCGGTGTTCTTCCACGGGCGGGGGCCGGAGCCGCGCTTGCGGGAGCGCCACGCGACGCCGACGCCGGCCTGGCCGGTGGCGACGGCGGCGGCCAGGTGGCCGACGGTGGCGCAGGAACCGCCGCCGCCGTAGCCGATCTTGGAGAAGAAGGTGACGTCACCGGCCCCGATGGCCTTGGCGACCTCGACCTCGTCGGTCTCCTCCATGGTGTAGGAGGAGAAGGCGTCGACCTCCGAGGGGTCTATCCCCGCGTCGGCCAGCGCCGCGAGAATGGCCCGGCAGGCCAACTCTTTTTCGGACTGCGGCAGTTGTTTGGCAAAGGCGGTCTGCCCGATGCCGACTATCGCCGTAGCGTCCTTGAGCGTTGCCGCCATCGCCACCTCCGGGGTGCGCACCAGTACTGACAGCCGCGAAGGCTACAGCTAATCTGACGGATAGTCAGCTACTGGTGTTGCAGGGAGGGGCGGACGATGACCGAAGACGGGCGCGGAGCCACTGGCGCGACGGAGGGCACGGCCGGGGCCGGGGCCGGTGCCGGGGCCGGGGCTGAGGTCGTGGCCGGGGCCGCGGACACCGCCGGGCGCGGGGACCTGGCGTGGAGCAGCATCGGCGCCCTCGTGCGCGACGCCGCCACGCGCTACGCCGACCGGGAGGCCGTCGTCGACGGCCGCGTCCGCATCGACTACGCGCAGCTCGGCGAACGCGTCGAGCGGGCCGCCGCCGCCTGCATCGCCGCCGGGATCGAACCGGGGGACCGTGTCGCCGTCTGGGCGCCCAACACCCTGGAATGGATCGTCTCCGCCCTCGGAGCCGTCTCCGCCGGAGCCGTACTGGTCCCCCTCAACACCCGTTTCAAGGGCTCCGAAGCCGCGTACGTCCTCCAGCGCAGCCGCGCCCGGCTCCTCTTCGTCACCGGCACCTTCCTCGGCACCTCCTACGTCGCCTCCCTGCGCCGCGCCGCCGCCGAGGGGCCGGGCCCCGGACCGCTGCCCGGCCTGCCCCACCTGGAGCAGGTCGTCGTCCTGTCCGAGGACGCCCCCGACTCCTTCCGCACCTGGAAGGACTTCCTGACCGGCGGGGACTCCGTACCCGCCGCGGCCGTGGCCGCCCGTACGGCCGCCATCCCCGCCACCGCCCCCTCGGACATCATCTTCACCTCGGGCACCACCGGCAGCCCCAAGGGCGCCGTCATCACCCATGCCCAGTCCCTGCGCTGCTACGAGGTGTGGAGCGAGCTCGCCGGACTGCGCGAGGGCGACCGCTACCTGATCGTGAACCCCTTCTTCCACACCTTCGGCTACAAGGCCGGCATCATCGCCTGCCTGATGCGCGGGGCCACGATGGTCCCCCAGCCCGTCTTCAACGTGGACACCGTCCTCGCCAACATCGCCGCCGAGCGGATCTCCGTACTCCCCGGCCCGCCCACCCTCCACCAGTCGCTCCTCGACCACCCCCAGCGCGACCACCACGACCTCTCCGCCCTGCGCCTGGTCGTCACCGGCGCGGCCGTGGTCCCCCTCCAGCTCGTCGAACGGCTCCGCGGCGAGCTGCGGATCGCCACCGTCCTCACCGCCTACGGACTCTCCGAGGCCAGCGGCATCGTCACCATGTGCCGCCGCGGCGACCCGGCGGAGATCATCGCGGCCACCTCCGGGCGCGCCATCCCGGGTACGGAACTGCGCATCGCTGGGGCCGAAGGGCAGGCACTGCCCGCCGGGCAGGCCGGCGAGGTGTGGGTGCGCGGCCACAACGTCATGCGGGGCTACTTCGAGGACCCGGCCGAAACCGCCGAGGCCATCACCCCCGAGGGCTGGCTGCGCACCGGGGACGTGGGGGTCCTCGACACGGACGGGAACCTGCGCATCACCGACCGGATCAAGGACATGTTCATCGTCGGCGGCTTCAACGCCTACCCGGCCGAGATCGAGCAACTCCTCGGCCTGCACCCGGACATCGCGGACGTGGCCGTGGTCGGCGTCCCCGACCCGCGCCTGGGCGAGGTCGGCAAGGCGTACGCGGTCCGCCGCCCGGGCGCGGTCCTCACGGCCGACGACCTGATCGCGTGGTCGCGCCGGGAGATGGCCAACTACAAGGTCCCGCGCGAGGTGGAGTTCGTCGCCGAACTCCCGCGCAACGCCAGCGGCAAGGTCCTCAAACGGGAACTCCGCACCCGCTGAACGCGGCGGCGGCGCGGGCCGGGGACCGGTGGTCAGCGGTAGTACGGCTCGACCACGGCCCGCACCTCCTCGAACAGCGCGGGTCCGTCCTGCGGGACGGGCGGCCGTCCGCTCGCCGGCCTGATGCCCAGGAGCTGTTCGCCGGACAGGGCGAACACCACCCGGCGCAGGCCGGCCAGCCGGATGGCCGGCTCGCACATTCCGCACGGCTCGCAGCTGGTGTACATCGTGGTCCGCGCCGCCGTGGCCGCGTCCAGCTGCCGCCCGGCCCACCTGGCCAGCTTCAGTTCGGGGTGGGCGGTGAGGTCCCGGTCGGTGAGCGTCGTGTTGTGCTCCTCCGCCAGGACCGTGCCGCCGGGTCCCACCAGCAGCGCCCCGAACGGCGGGTCGCCGCCCGCACGGGCCTTGGCGGCGAGCGCGATGGCCCGCCGCAGGAGCGCGTGGTCCTCGTACGCGGTCATGACAGCCCACCGCTCCGTTCCGGTTCCGCGCCGGACGGGCGGAAGTGCGCGGCCACCGTGGCCAGCGCCTGCCAGGCCGCCCGGGGGTGGGAGGTCTCGCGGGGGTCACCGCCGTAGTGGTCGAGGACCACGGTCCCGGCCCCCAGCAGCCGCAGCTGCTCGAGGTCGTCCATGATCTGGTCGATCGTGCCCTCCCCGGCGAGCCGCTGCGCGCCTTCGACCGGCGCCGCGGTGGGCCTGAGCGCGATCCGCGGGGCCAGCGCGGGCGCGGGGAGCCCCTGCTCGTCCGCGTACGCCGCCATCCGGACCACGGCCGCGCACAGCCACGGCAGGGTGGGGCGCAGCGGATGCCACGCGTCCCCGAGCCGTACGGCCCTGCGCAGCCCCGCGTCGCTGTTGCCGCCGACCCACACGGGGATCCGCCGCTCCCCGAGATCGGCGGTGTCCTGCCAGGCCGCCCGGACGGCCCGGAGGTGCTCCTCGGTCAGCCGGCCGCGCTGCTGGAAGGGGATCCCGAGGGCGGCGAACTCCTGCCGCGCCCAGCCCACCCCCACGCCGAGGACCAGCCGGCCGCCGCTCAGGGCGTCCAGGTTGGCCGCCATCCGGGCGGTGAGCAGCGGGTGCCGGTAGGGGGCGATCAGGACGGTGGTGCCGAGCCGGATCCGGGTGGTGAGGGCGGCGAGCCAGGACAGGGTGGTGAACGGCTCGTAGAAGGGGGCCGGATAGCGCGCGGCGACGTCCGGGGTGATGGCGATGTGGTCCGAGACCATCAGCAGGTCGAAGCCCAGGCCCTCCGCGGTCCGGGCCGCGTTCCGCAGGACTCCCGGGTCGGTGCCGGGGCCGAAATTGAGGATGTTGACTCCGATCTTCACGACGTCGAGCCTAGTCAGCCGGTACGGGCCGCCAGAAGGGATTCCTGCCTGTTCAGGGGCAGTTCGCCCGTGGATCCCCCGGTAATCTGACCGGATGACCGAGAATCTCGACGCGACGGACTGGGCCATCCTGGACGAGCTCCAGCGGGACGGCCGGATCGCGTTCACGGAGCTCGCGCGCCGGGTCAATCTGAGCGCGTCGGCGACGACGGAGCGGGTGCGCCGGCTGGAGGCGGCCGGGGTGGTCACCGGCTACCGTGCGGAGGTCGATCTGGAGCGGACCGGGTACATGGCGCTGGCCGTGGTCCGGCTGAAGTACCCGGGAACCCGGCACGAGCCGCTGCACCGGCTGCTGGGGGAACGCCCGGAGATCCTGGAGTGCCTGCGCACCACCGGGGACGACTGCTACGTCCTGAAGGTGGCGGCCACCTCGATGGCCCACCTGGAGGAACTCGTCGACGCACTGGCGCAGTTCGGAAGCACGACCACCAACCTGGTCCTCAGCCGCCCGCAGCCGCTGCGGGGACCGCGGGCCCCCGTCCCGAGCCCCCGCACGGCCCCGTCGCCCGCCGTCGCCCGCACCGCTTCCTGAGGGGCCGTCCGCACCCACTCGGTGCCTGCTCAGCGTGGGGCACGGTGCGTTGTGGGGGCGTGGGTGGAGTCGAGCTGGCGCACGAGTTGGTGGAAGCAGAAGAGAACGGTGATGGGTGGCAGTCCCGCGACGGTGACGCCGCTGGGGGTGATGGGGACCTCGGAGATGCAGAGCGCGATGGTGAGAGTGGTGAAGAGGATGGCTACGCACCAGGAGTGCGTGGTGTGGCGGCGGCAGGTGCGGGCGCCACGCAGGATGCTGAGGATTGCCGCGGCCCAGGGAGCGTAGACGAGAAGCGGCCAGAGGAATGCGGTGCCGGGTGGGGCGGTGCTGTCGGCGAGGCGGTGGAGCGACGGGTAGGAGACCATCACGTTCAGCGCGCTCACGGATGCGGTGATCACCGCGGTCAGCAGCGCGGATGTGAGGCGTAGCGCGCGCAGGGACGGCGGCCTCGACGGTTCGGCGTGTTGACCGGAGAGCCTGCGGGAGGTCCTGCGGTGGTGGCCGGGTGCTGGACGCGGTTGCGGCACCGGGGAACTGGAGGGGCGCCTGGGGAGCGGCAGGAGGTCGGCGAGTTCGAGGCCGTAGGGCGGGGTGAAAGAGGCGTCGGGGAGCCGGTCGATGGCGTTGCGCTGATGGAAGGTCCATGCTCCGGGGGGCTCGGGCACGAGGGTTCCCGGGGGTTCCGCGGGCGTGGCGTAGCGATCGGGGGGATCGGGCTGGAAGTCGTAGAGGTTGTACATGGCGGGTCATGGGCCCCTGTCTGAGTGTGCGATCGGGTAGTCCGCGACGCAGTCAGTGAGAGTGGGGGAATCCCGTCGCAGCCGGTCCCCGGGCGGTCTGGAGCCTGTCGAGTTCGGCGGCCAGTTTTTCCAGGAGGTCTGCGGTGTAGTGCAGTGTCACGCACTCGTCGACGTTTTCCAGGCGAGCGGGAGCGTGGCCCGATCCCCAGTCGTGAGCACTGATGCCGGTCAGGGGCCTGAGGGTCCAGAACCCGAGACTGCGGACCTGGCAGAAGGTTTGGGGATACATGCCAGCGAAACGAATAGGCCATTTAAGAAGAAACGGTTCACCATCTGAGTTGTCATCCATGTGGGCTATAAGTCGTCAAGGCTCATAAGGGGAGGAATGTTTCTGCATTCCATGGAGAGCACATGTCGGCGTCGGCGGAGTTCAGCCACTACCGGCGGTCAGTGGGAGCCGTGCCGATCGGTGAAACCCTCCGTCGAGCGTGACGGGTCCGTTTCCGTCCGGTGGTGGGCCTGTGCTCCTGGCCGTAAAACGGGGACATGGCGGCCGGATCCCGGCCGCCACCACTCGTAGGAGGAATCATGACCCAGCAGTCCGCCTTGGCCCCGCTCAGCAAGACGATGCAGGAGGCCATCGAGGCGTGCATGTCCTGTCACGCGGTGTGCGAAGAGGCCATGAGCGCCTGCATGTCCGGGGGTGGCCAGGCCCAGATGCAGATCATGCGCGCGCTCATGGACTGCTCCGAACTCACCCGCATGTGCGCTGACATGGTCATGCGGCGCTCGCGCATGTCGGCCGAGATGTGCGCCCTGTGCGCGAAGGCGTGTGACATGTGCGCTGAGGCGTGTAGGTCCATGCCTGACGACCCGCAGCTCATGCGCTGCGCCGATGCGTGTAGCAGCGCCGCGGAGATGTGCCGTTCGATGGCCGGTGCCGCGATGTGACGACTGCCCCGCGGCAGCGGTTCCAGGTGCGGCGGCACGGTCAGGAGCAGTGCTCGCGGCCTGTGGACCGGCCCGGGACGGGGTGCCTCGCGAGATGCGGAGGGCGCACCGTCCCGGGTGACCGGCTCGGGGCCACCGGCAGGGCCGGGCCCTCAGACGGCTACGCCTCGCGCCGGGCCAGGACCAGGCGCCAGCGCGGGGTGCCGTCCTCGCGGTGGCCGAAGTGGGGGAGCGGGGTCGTCTCCACCGTGAAGCCGGCCGCGCGGAGGTCGGTGCGGACGGGGCCGAAGGGGAAGGTGCGGTAGTACATGACGAACGGGGGGCGCCAGACGGCGTTGCGCACGCGCATCGCCGCGTCGAAGCCCGCCAGGGCCCACCAGGCCGGGCGGCTCGGCGGGATCGGGGCGCCGATCGGGAAGGCGAAGACTCCGCCGGGGCGCAGGGCCGCGTGGACCCCGGAGAAGACGGCGGGGCGTTCGGCCGGGAGGAAGTGGCCGAAGGCGCCGAAGCTGACCGCCAGGTCGTAGGAGTTCCCGAGGCCGGCCGGGAGGGCGCGCGCGTCGGCCCGCAGGAGGTCCACGCGCTCCTCGGGGTGGGCGAGGCCCGCCTCGGCCAGCATGCCCGTGCTCAGGTCCACGCCCGTCACCCGGCCCCGGCACAGCCGGCGCAGCATCCCGAGGCCGGCGCCCGTACCGCAGCACACGTCGAGTCCGGTGCCGAAGGAGCCTTCGTGCCGGGCGAGGGTCTCCTCGACCGCGTCGAGCATCCGGTCGGGGGTGCGGAAGGGGGTCTCGTCGAACTTGGGCGCCAGCAGGTCGTAGCCCCGCTCGATGGAGGACAGGGCCTGTACGGCCAGTTCGCGGAGGGTCGGGCCCTGGGAGGTGAACACACGGTCAGAGTAGTGAGGGACGGGGCTCCCGGTAGGCATTTCGGGCCGTTCGACCCAGGGCAAAACGGGCATCCGGTGCCGTAGGGTGGATCCCGTCATTTTGCCAATCCTTGGGGTTTCCGTGGCCAGTGCCATACCGGACGGAGTGCCGGTCCAGCGCATCGGCCGGAGCTCGGCGTCCGGCAGCGCACTGGAGAAGACCCTGCGCATCACGGAGGCCCTGACCGCCTTCGGCGGGCCCCACCGGCTCGCGGAGCTGTCGGCGGCCTCCGGGGTCCCCAAGTCCAGCACCTACCGGATCCTCGTCTCCCTCGTCGAGCAGGGCTACGCCGTCACCGACGGCGCAGGCCGCTACGGCATCGGCCTGCGCACCCTCGCCGCCCAGGTCTCCACCGACCGGTCCGAGGGCATCGTCGAGCTGCTGGAATTCCTCCAGAAGTCCACAGGCCAGGCCGTCCACCTGGCCCTGCGCACCGACCACGCGCTCACCTGCGTTCGGAAGGTCGAGGGCCTCCAGCCCTTCCGGACCGGCTCGCGCGTCGGGACGCGGATGCCGATGCACGCCACCGCCATCGGCAAGGCCGTCCTCGCGCACCTGCCGCCGGAGGAGGCCGAGAGCATCGTCCGCGCCGCCGGGGCGCCCGCCCTGACCCCGCGGACCCTTGTCGACCCGGCCCGGCTCGCGGCCGACCTGGGCCAGGTCCGTACGCGCGGCTACGCCGTCGACGACGAGGAGCACGAGCCCTCCGTACGCTGCCTGGGCGCGCCCGTCTTCGACAGCTCCGGGGCGCCGGTGGGCGGGGTGAGCCTGACCGCCGTCACCTTCCTGACCGCGCGGGCGGAGCTGGAGCGGTTCGCGCCGGCGCTGCTGGAGGCCGCGCGGGGCGTGGAGCGGCTGCTCCGGCTGGGGTGAGGGGCTCCTCCTCCGGCCGGGCGAGCGCATCCTCCGACTGGGCGAGAGCCTCCTCCGGCCGGGCGAGCGCCTCCTCCGGCCGGGGTGAGGGCATCCGGACGCGCGCATACGGCGGCCGCGGTGGTCCCCCTCCTGGCCACCGCGGCCGCCGTCCCCCCGTGCACCCCGTGGGTCCCCCCGGAACCCACGGTCCCCCGTGGTACGTCCTGCCGTGTAAGGCCCGGGCCCCCGTTTTCCCCCGTGTTCCCGGGCCTTACGCGTCCTGAGACCCCGCTTACAGACCCGGACCGGACGCGTGGTTGTCCAGCGTCACGATGTCCTGGTCGGAGGCGTGGTTGTCGAGCGGCTTGGCGACCGGGTTCGCAACCGGATCGCCGAGCGGCTTGATCTCCACGCCCGACGCGTGGTTGTCCAGCGGCTTGATGTCGACATCCGAAGCGTGGTTGTCGAGCGGTCGTATGTCACCGTCGGTCGGCAGGATGTTCTCGTTCGTCGTCATCGGGTCTCCTGATGGGTGGGTCGGGCCCGTTCGGCGATTCCCCCGAGGATCGCCGAACGGGTGGTCCTCCAGTCGACCCGGGTGCCCCCCCGACACGTCGAGTCGATGAACCCCATACTGGCGTGAAGCGATAAACGAACGATGAACGCCTCGTTCAGCGCTCAGCCCGCTCCGGGGCGAGCCGCCTCAAGCCGCGATCTCCGCCGCCAGCAGGGCCCGTACCTCCGCCAGTTCCGGCGACTTGAGCTGCGTGAACACCACCTCGGCGTCCCGCCAGCACACCCGCGCCCGGTCCCGCTGCCCCAGCTGCCGCAGCGCCCGGCCCAGCACGGTCAGCACCGTGGCGCGGCGCCACTCGCCGCCGATGCCCCGCAGGGCGATGGCCTGTTCGGCGTGCGAGGCGGCCAGCGTCGGCCGGCGCGCGGCCAGGTGGACCTTGGCGAGCCGGAAGTGCGTCACGCCCTCCCACAGGGGCTGGCGGTTCTCGTGGAACAGCGTGAGGGCCTCGCTGAGCTGCGAGTGGGCCTCGGCGAGCCGGTCGGCCTGGGTGAGGGCGATGCCCAGCGCGTAGCGGCCGTTGGCCAGGCGCAGGGTGAGTCCCATCCGGTCGTAGATGGCGATGCCCTGCCGGGCGAGGTCGATCGCGCTGGTGAGCCGGCCCTGCTCCACGTGGATGCGGGAGAGGTTGCACAGGGCGCTGGCCTCGCCGACGTAGTTCGCGTCGGCCCGGAAGTTGGCGATGGCCTCCAGCAAGTACCGCTCGCCGTCGTCGTAGCGGCCCTCGTAGAGGGCGATGATGCCCCGGTCGTTGGGCGCCCAGCAGCTGGGCAGCGGGTCCCCTGCGGTGCGGGCGAGCAGCGTGGCCCGGCGGGCCTCGTCGTCCGCCTCGGCGAAGCGGCCCGCGACCAGGTGGGTGTTGGTCAGGGTGGTGCGGGCCCGGCCCTCGGCGTACGGGTCCTGCGCGGCCTGCGCGGCGTCCCGCAGCGCGGTGGCGGCCGACTCGTACTGCTTGGAGTTGGCGCCGGACTCCGCGAGGTCCTTGGCCGCCCACAGCAGGTCCACGGCCCGGCGCAGCACGGCCGGGGCCGCGGCCTCCGCGGTCGCGGGTCCGCCGCCCTGCCGGGGCGCGGGTACGCCGGCCGGCCCGGCCGGGCGCGCGGCGGACTGCCGTACGCACGCGAGCAGCGGGTCGGCCTCGGCGTACAGCCAGTCCTGGGCGGAGTGCGGCTCGGTGAAGACCAGCCCCGGCTGGCGGGTGGCGGACAGGTGGGCGACGAGCCGGTCGCCGGGCCGCTCCAGGCCGTACACCCCGGCGGCGGTGGCCAGGTAGAAGTCCAGCAGCCGGTCCAGGGCGGCGTCGCGCCGGCTCGGCGGCTGCTCGTCGCGCTCGGCGCACGCACGGGCGTAGAGGCGTACGAGGTCGTGGAAGCGGTAGCGCCCGGGCGCGGCAGATTCGAGCAGGGAGCAGTCGACTAAAGCCTCGAGCAGGTCCTCGGTGGCGTGCTCCGGCCGGTCCAGTACGGCCGCTGCCGCGGCGAGCGAGATGTCCGGCCCGTCGGGGAGCCCGAGGAGGCGGAACGCACGCTGCTGGCCGGGCTCCAGCTGGCCGTAACCGAGCTCGAAGGTGGCCTTGACGGCGAGGTCGCCGGCCTGGAGCTCGTCGAGGCGGCGGCGCTCGTCGGCGAGCTTGGCGGCGAGGACCGAGACGGTCCAGGTGCGGCGGGCGGCGAGCCGGGAGGCGGCGATGCGGATGGCGAGCGGCAGGAACCCGCAGGCGCCGACCACGTCGAGGGCGGCCTGGCGCTCGGCGCGGACGCGCTCCTCGCCCACGATGCGGGTGAAGAGCTGCAGGGCCTCGTCGGGGCTCATCACGTCGAGGTCGACGAGGTGGGCGCCGGCGAGGCCCGCCATCCGGACCCGGCTGGTGACCAGCGCGGCGCAGCCCGCGGTGCCCGGCAGCAGCGGCCGGACCTGGGCGGCGTCCCGGGCGTTGTCGAGGAGGACCAGGACGCGCCGGCCGTCGAGGGTGGACCGGTAGAGCGCGGCCCGTTCGGCAGGGGAGTCGGGGATCGAGGTGTCGGGGGTCCCGAGGGCGCGCAGGAAGGAGCCGAGGACGGCCTCGGGTTCGGCGGGGCGGGCCTCGGTGCCCTGGAGGTCGACGTAGAGCTGTCCGTCGGGGAAGTGCGGGCGGGCGGCGTGCGCGACGTGCACGGCGAGGGTGGTCTTGCCGACGCCGCCGATGCCGGCGAGCGCGGAGACCGCCATGACCTGGCCCTCGGCGCCGCCGAGGATCTCGCCGAGTTCCCGGACGAAGCTGGTGCGGCCGGTGAAGTCGGAGACGGTGGCGGGCAATTGGGCGGGCCTCACGTGTGCGGGTGCGGCGGCCGGGGTCGGTTCTTCACCGCGGGCCAGTTCGGAGTCGGCGCGCAGGATGCGCTGCTGGAGGTCGGAGAGTTCGGGGCGCGGGTCGACGCCGAGTTCGTCGGCGAGGAGCCGGCGGGTGTCGGCGTACACGGCGAGGGCCTCGGCCTGGCGTCCGCTGCGGTAGAGGGCGAGCATCAGCAGCTCGCGCAGCCGCTCCCGCAGGGGGTGGGCGGCGGTCAGCGCGGTGAGCTCGGAGACGGCCTCGGCGTGGTGGCCGAGCTCCAGGTCCAGGTCCAGGCGGGTCTCCAGCAGCTGGAGGCGCCACTCGGCGAGGCGGGTGCGCTCGGTGTCGGCGTGCGGTCCGGGTACGCCGGCCAGCGGTTCGCCGTCCCACAGGTTCAGGGCGCTGGCCAGCAGCGTACGGGCGAGGGCACGGTCGCCCTTCTCGCTGCGCGCGGCCTCGGCGTCGGCGGCCAGGGCCCGGGCGATGCCCAGATCGAGGGCCTCGTGCCGGGGCAGGCGGATGGCGTAGCCGCCGGACTCGCTGACGAGGAGCCCGGGGTCGAGGACCTTGCGCAGGCGGGAGGCGTACGTACGGATCGTCGCGAGGGCCTGCTGCGGGGGGTCCTCGCCCCAGATGGCGTCGATCAGCTCGGGCGCGGTGGCGGTGCGGCCGTCGCGCAGCAGGAGCACGGCGAGCAGGGCGCGCTGCTGCGGGGTCCCGGAGGGCAGCGCCTCGGAGCCGCGCCAGGCACGGATGGGGCCGAGGACGGCGAAGCGGTTCCCGGTGGTGGCGGAGGCCTCTGCCGCGGGTGCCGTTCCGGGCTGCGCCGGGGCTTCCGCTCCGGGCTGCGCCGGGGCTTCCGATTCGGCCTTCGCAGCGGCTTCCGCTCCGGCCTCTGCGGCGGTTTCCGCTGCGGCCTCTGCCGGGGCTTCCGCTCCGGTCTTCGCCGTGGCTTCCGATTCGGCCTTCGCCCCGGTCCCCGCGGCTGCGGCCACGACTCCGGTTCCCACCGCGGTGTCACCGGACTCGGGGTGGTTCCGCTGGTGCGGGATGGCCGGTGTGCCGTCCATCTGGTGTCCCCCCTGCCTTCCATAGGTGTAAGGGTCAGTCTGCCCTGTGTTGCGCGTACACGTCAGTCCGTAACGACACCGGTACAGGCGGATCCGGAACCCGGCCCCGCCCAACTAGCTGACGGTTCGTCAGATTGGCGCTACCGTGAGGACATGGAGACCTTCCCGAAGATCATCTCGGTGGACGACCACACGGTTGAGCCCCCTCACGTCTGGCGGGACCGGCTCCCGTCCAAGTACCACGACGTCGGCCCCCGCGTCGTCCGCGCCCCCCTGAAGGAAATGACCTTCCTCGGCGGCAAGTTCGCCCCCGTCATGGGGGCCAGGGGCGACGACGGCCCGATAGGCGACTGGTGGGTGTACGAGGACCTGCACCGACCCCTCACCCGCCTCGACACGGCCGTCGGCTACGACCGCGACGAGATCAAGCTCGAAGTCATCACGTACGAGCAGATGCGCCCGGGCTCCTTCTCGGTTCCCGAGCGGCTCGCCGACATGGACGTCAACCACGTCCAGTCCGCCCTCTGCTTCCCGACCTTCCCGCGCTTCTGCGGCCAGACCTTCACCGAGGCCAAGGACCGTGAACTGGGCCTGCTCGGCGTGCGCGCGTACAACGACTGGATGGTGGAGGAGTGGTGCGGCCCCGACGCCCGGGGCCGCCTCATCCCGCTCACCCTGATCCCCCTTTGGGACGCCCGCCTGGCCGCCGCCGAGGTCCGCCGCAACGCGGCGCGCGGGGTCCGCGCGGTCGCCTTCTCCGAGATCCCGCCCCACCTCGGGCTCCCCTCCATCCACACGGACGAGTGGGACCCCTTCCTGGAGGCGTGCAACGAGACCGGAACGGTCATCGCCATGCACATCGGCTCCTCCTCGCGCATGCCGTCCACCTCCGCGGACGCCCCGCCGGCCGTCGGCTCCACCATCACCTTCGCCAACTGCTGCTTCTCGATGGTGGACTGGCTGATGAGCGGCAAGTTCGAGCGCTTCCCCAACCTCAAGATCATGTACGCGGAGGGCCAGATCGGCTGGATCCCGTACATCCTGGAGCGGGCGAACGTGGTCTGGGAGGAGAACCGCGGCTGGGGCGGGGTCGCCGACAAGGTGCTGCGCCCGCCGTCGGAGCTCTTCGCCGAACACGTCTTCGGCTGCTTCTTCGACGACGCCTTCGGCCTGAAGAACCTGGACTCCATCGGCGTCGCGAACGTCCTCTACGAGACCGACTACCCGCACTCGGACTCCACGTGGCCCAAGTCCCGCGAGGTGGGCGAGGCCCAGATGGGCCACCTGGCCCCGGACGTGGTGGACCGCATCGTGCGCGGCAACGCGATCGACCTCCTGGGCCTGACCCCGGAAGGCCTCTGGCCGGGGGTGTAGGGGAGGCGAAGGTCGGGGTCCCCACCGGCCGTGCAACGCGAAGGCCCCCGCCGGTGGTTCCGGCGGGAGCCTTCGGTCGGTCTGGCTGGATGGGCGGGCGTGCGCCGGACACCGAACTCCGGGATCTACGCGGCCCGGAGGCGGGTAGGGGTGTCAGCGGTGTCAGGGGTGGCCGGCGGGGCTGTGATCGCCGGCGTGACGTGGGTCAGGAGGAGGTCCAGGAAGCGGGCCGGGCGGCGGAACGACGCGAAGTGGCCGCAGTCCTCGATCAGGGCGAAGTGCTTGACGGGGGCCCGGACCTCGTCGAAGAAGGCCCGGGCGGCCGCCGGCGGGGTGAGGACGTCGTGCTCGCCCTGGAAGACGAAGAACGGGACCTCGAAGCGCGTGCCGTCCGCCCGGTCGTCGAACCCGGCCGTCCCCCCGGTGATCCGCTCCGAGAAGGTCTGCCCCTTGAAGAAGTCCCGCAGATCGCGCAGCGAGTGCAGGGGCGACAGCCACATCGAGCCCAGCACCACCTTCTTGAGCGTCTCCAGCGTCAGCGGGTCGCTCTGCGCGCTGAGCTTCGCGTACGTGGCCTGCTGCCGCGGCGTCCACGCGTACGGGTCCGGCCCGATCGACTCGACCCGCGCGAGCTGCTTCGCCTTCCCGGCGGCGCGCAGCCGCTCCAGCAGGGCGTCGTAGGCGGAGGTGTCGCGGCCGCCGGTGTGGACGTTCTGGTCGGTGCCGACGTACGCGGAGTAGAGCTCGGGGTGCGTGCGGGCCAGGCGCAGGCCGAAGGCGGTGCCGTAGGAGTTGGCCAGGAGCACCACGCGGTCCGCGCGCAGCAGGCGCCGGGCGTGGTGGGTGACCTCCAGGGCGTCCTCGTAGAGCCGCTCGAAGGTGGTCTCGCCCTGCCCCTCCGGGCCGCCGCGGCCGAAGGTCTTGCCGGCGCCGCGCATGTCCCAGCGGACGATCGTGAAGTGCCGCTCCCAACTGCGGGTGCGGGTCGTGTAGATGGAGTTGGCGGCGCCCGGTCCGCCGTGGATCTCCACGATGACGGGGTTGGCCCGGTCCTCGCCGCGGACCGAGATCCACTGGTCGATCCCGCCGATGCGGACGAAGCCCTGCTCGTCGATGCCGCGCGGGGAGTCGATCCGCAGGGACCGGATGGCCTGTGCGCGGCGCAGGGCGCGATGGGCGAGGAGCCCGGCGGCGGGGGTGGCGAGGGCGGCGGCGGTGGCGAGGGCGATGATTATTGCGTCCTCCATAAACTGTTTCCAGTGGATACGGATGAGTGTGAGGGGTGGGGAGGATGCTGTCAACGCCTGGTCCGGGCCTGGTCCGGGCCCGATTCGCGCCCGGTCCGTGTTGGATTCGCGCCGGATTCGCGGGTTCGTCGGCGCGTCGGCCGGGATGCCCCTTGCGGCGGCCGCCGCGGGCAAGGCATGCTTCGCCAGAGCAAAGTGGGGAGGGGTGTCTGTGGTGGACAAACGGACCGTGGTGACCGCGGTGTTGTGCGCGCTGGCGGCGCTGGGCGCGTCCGCTGCCATGACCAAGGTGGTGCCGGCCGATGACGGCAAGGCCCCCGCGCACGCGAAGGCGGTGGCTCCGACCACGTCCTCCACCTATCGACCTTCACAGTCGCAATCGACTAAAGAGCCTCAGCTGTCCTCCAGCCCGGGCCCCGGGGCCTCGGCGTCGGCCCCCGCACCGGGCGGGCCCTCGGCCATCGCCGGGGCGCTGTTCGAGGGTGATGTGACTGGGGATCACTTCTGCACGGCGACCGTCGTGCACAGCCCCGGGCGGAACCTGATCGTCACCGCCGGGCACTGCCTGCTGGCGGGCAGGGTGAGCGACGGTGGCGCCACCTTCGCACCCGCGTACGCGGACGGGCGGACTCCGTTCGGCACCTGGAAGATCGCCGAGGTCTTCGAGGACCCCCGCTGGGCCGAAGAGACGAACGACGACTACGACCTGGCCTTCGCCCGCCTCGCCCCCGACGCCTCGGGCCGCAACATCGAGGACGTCACGGGCGCCGCCGTCCTGGACACCACGGGCCGCACGGACGAGGAGGTCACGGTGACGGGCTATCCCGCGGACCGCAAGGTCGCGCGCACCTGCACGTCCCGCGCCGTCCGGCTCAGCGCCGCGGAACAGCGATTCGACTGCGCGGACTTCCCGGGCGGCACCAGCGGCAGCGCGTGGATCGCCGCCGACAGGAAGATCATCGGCATCCTGACCGGCGGGGACACTGACGACGTCTCGACGAGCACGATCCTGACCGACTACGCGGCGGCGCTCTACGCGCGGGCGACGGGCGGGGCGGCAGCCACGGCTGCGGGGGGAGCGGTGGGCGGGGACGCCCGATGAGCCGGCATCACGACGTCGGCGACGGGGCCGTCCGGAATCCCGCCAACGGCGCCGCCCGGCCGACGGGGTCACCGGGATCGCCGGGGTCACCGGGATCGCCGGTGTCGTCAGAGCTGCGCGCGGCTGCCCGGTAGCTGTCCCGGGCGTCGCCCCGCTGGGCGGCCGGATCAGGCCAGTAGCCCCAGGTGCACCGGCTCGGCGGCGGCTTCGTGGAGCAGCTCCGCGAGCCGCGGGGGCCACAGGGGCTCACCGAGGGTGGCGAGGCTCTGCGGCGAAAGCCAGCGCCAGTGGGCGTCGGGGGACTCCGGCACGGGGTCGCGGTGCGGGCCGGTCGTGACGTAGATGTGCTCGTGCTGGCGCACGGGAATGCCCTGGTGGGTGAAGTCGTGCTCCCAGGTGCAGAGCAACCGCTGCGGCTCCAGATCCGTCCACCCGGTCTCCTCCCGCAATTCCCGCCGCACGCACTCCTCGGGCGTCTCCCCGGGATCGATCCCACCGCCCGGCGGCAGCCAGTGGATCCCGACTTCCACGTTGTTCTCGCGGAACAGAAACACCGATCCGGCGGGGTTGAGGACGACAATTCTTGCTGCCTGCCGTGGAGTTCGCATCAGACCAGCGTACGACGGGGGGTGCGGGGGCGGGAGTGGTTTGACGGGGGGAGCGGGAGGCGGGTGTGGGGGGCTGAGCTGCGGGTGGGCGGGTGCTGCGGGTTGGGCGGGGGCGTTGAGGGGTGCCGGGGGGAGCCCGGCAGTCCAGTGTCCTTTCGGTGCGGGCCGGTCCGTCAAGGGCGCTCCCTGCGGTCGCGTCGCTTCGCGATGGCCTTCGGCCACCCTTGACCGACCGACCCACCCCGAAATGCCACAAGACTTCCGGGTTCCCCCCGGGGAACGGCCGGGAGGGACGGATGGGGAGGAGCGGCCGGATCAGGGATGTCCATGCCCCCTCCGGCCAGTGCGATCCGGACCGTCGAGCGGTCAGGACCGGCCAGCTGGAGGGTGCGGCTGCCCGGGGCAGTCAGAACACCCAGGACCGGGCGGTCGGACACCCTTCCCGAGACTTCGACACGGCCAACCCGACCGTAAGGACGACCACCACCCCCTCGCAGGGTCGGTGGGCGCATCAGATCGCTACACACTCCCACTCGGCTTAGCGACTAACGACCGTCTGTGGCTGGGCATAGGCCGCCCACGGCCCGGATGGGCTTGTGGTTGTCTGGCGACGATCCGTCAGCCCTCAGGACGATCCATTCGTCCTCAGCGTGCGACTGGTGCTTCTCAGCATCCAACCCTTCGTCCTCAGCATTCGACTCTTCGTCCCCAGTGTCCGATCCTTCGTCCTCACGCTCCGGGAACTGATCGTTTCGATTCCTCGGCCACGGACGGTCGGTAGTCGCTTAGCCAAGTGGGACTGTGTAGCGATCTGATGCGCCCACCGGCCCGGATGGGGCTTCTCGTCGTCCTTACGGTCGGGTTGGCCGTGCGAAGTCTCGGGAAGGGTGGCCGACCGCCCCTGCCTGGATGCTCTGACTGTCCCGGGCGTCCATACCGTCCGGCTGGGCGGTGCTGACAGGTGACCGGTCCGGATCGCACTGGCCGGAGGGGGCATGGGCATCCCTGATCCGGCCGCTCCTCCGTATCCGTCCCTCCCGGCCGTTCCTCGGGGGGATCCCGGAAGTCTTGTGGCGTTTCGGGGTGGGTCGGTCGGTCAAGGGTGGCCGAAGGCCATCGCGAAGCGACGCGACGACGAAGGAGGAGCGCCCTTGAGGGACCGGCCCGCACCGAAAGGACACTGGACTGCCGGGCTCCCACCGGACCTTGTCAACGCCCCCGCCCAACCCGCAGCACAGCCCCACCCCCGCCCCCACCCACCCCACCCCCTACCCCGCCGACAGTGCCAGCGTCGGCGACAGTCGGGCCGCGCGGACCGCCGGGTAGAGGCCTGCCAGTGTGCCTATGGCCAGGGTTGAGGCGAAGCCGCCTGTCACGGCCCAGAGGGGGACCACCCAGGGGAGGTCACCGGCCTGGGCGTAGACCGCCGTGGCCGCGCCGCCCAGGACGATGCCGGCCAGGCCGCCCAGACCGGAGAGGAGCAGGGACTCCGTGACGAACTGGATGCGGATCTGGCCCTTCGTGGCGCCCAGGGAGCGGCGCAGGCCGATCTCGTGGCGGCGTTCCAGTACCGAGATGATCATCGTGTTGGCCACCCCGACGCCACCCACCAGCAGCGCGATGCCGCCCAGGCCCAGGAGGAGGGTGCTGAACGCGCCTTCGGTGGCGGCCTTCGCCTGCAGGGCCGCCGACGGGTCGGTGACCTTGACCGTGCTCGGGCTCTCGGGGTTGGCCGTCTTGGCCATGAGGCTCCGGACCTCCTGGACGCGGTCGTCCGCCGAGCGCTCGTAGACGGACGTGGGGTGCCCGTCGAAGCCCAGGAGGCTCTGGGCGGCGTCCCAGCCGATCAGCGCCGAGCGCTCGATCTCCGGCGCCAGCGGGATCGGGTCCAGGATGCCGATGACGGTGAAGTACCGGCCGCCGATGAAGACCTGCGCGCCGGGGGCGGTGATGCCCAGGCGCTCCGCGGAGACGTGGCCGAGGACCACGGACGGGTAGCGGCCCGTCGCGCCGTTGAGCCAGCTGCCGCTGCCCATCCGGGCGCGCAGCGTCTTCAGGAGGTCGTCCTTCGCCGCCTTGAGGGCGATGCCGCTGGTCTCCTCCTTCGGGATGTTCTCGCTGCGGCGCACCGACTCCATCACGTCGCCCGTCGCGCCGACCGATTCGACCCCGTCGATGCGGGCGATCATGCCGGGGGCGTCCTCGGGCAGTTTGGTGTCCTGTCCCGAGAACATCGACGGGGCCGGTGTCGCGACCATCATGTTCGTGCCGAGCTTGTCCAGTTCGCGGAGCAGCTTGGCCTGGCTGGACGAGGAGATGCCGACGACCGCGATCATCGTGGCGATGCCGATCGCGATCCCGAGCGCGGACAGGAACACCCGCATGGGCCGGGAGCGCAGTCCCGCCGATCCCACGTGCAGGACGTCCCGGGGGCCCAGACGCGGCGGAGACAGCTTCCGGGCCTGTGTACGGGACCGCGCGCGCGACTCCGTACGCGACTGCGTACGCGATTCAGCACGCGACCCCGTACGCGACTTCGTGCGGGACCCCATCACGCCACCCCCGCCGTGTTCCACACGTCCGCCACGATCTCGCCGTCGCGGACGCGGACCTGCCGGGGCAGGCTCGCCGCGATCTCGTTGTCGTGGGTGATCACGGCAATGGTGGCCCCGTCCTGGTTGAGCTCGTGCAGCAGTTCCAGCACCGATTCACCGGACGCCGTGTCCAGCGCGCCCGTCGGCTCGTCGGCGAGCAGCAGGTCCGGTTCGCCCGCGACCGCGCGGGCGATCGCCACGCGCTGCTTCTGCCCGCCGGACAGTTCGTGCGGCCGGTGGTCCATGCGGTCGCCGAGGCCGACGCGTCGCAGGGCGCGCTCCGCCCGCCGCCCGCGTTCGGCGCGGGGGAGCCCGGAGTACAGCAGGCCCTCGGCGACGTTCGCCAGCGCGCTGATGCCCGGCACCAGGTGGAAGGACTGGAAGACGAAGCCGACGTGCCGGGAGCGCAGGGCCGACAGGGCGCGGTCGGAGAGGCTCGCGATGTCGTACCCGGCGATGGCCACGCGGCCGGCGGTCGGCCGGTCCAGCGTCCCGACGATGTGCAGCAGGGTGGACTTGCCGGAGCCCGACGGGCCGACGATGGCGAGGAGTTCGCCGTTCATGACGGTGAGGTCGACCCCGCGCAGGGCCGCGACCCCGCCGGGGTACTCCTTGGTGACACCGGCCAGTTCGACGACGGGGTGGGCGTGTTCGTTCATGACGCGGGGACCCCTACGAGCATGCCCTCCTTGAGGGCGTCCCCCTTCACCTCCACCCGGCCCTTGCCGAACATGCCCAGCTCGACCTCGACCTCGCGCACCTTGCCGTCCTCGACGACCTGGACCCCGAAGCCGCCCTCGGCGAGGGCGAGGAGCGAGTTGACCGGTACGGAGAGCACGCCCTTGCGGGTCTCGCCCGTCAGGTTCACCGAGACGGGGGACTGGTCGGGGCCCTTGGCCTCGGAGGCGTTGTCGAGGGTGACCTCGATCTGGACCTTCGGCTTCTTGTCCCCCATGCCGCCGCCCCCGCTCCCGCCGCCCGAGGACGGGTCGTCGGGGTTGGCGGTGCTGCCCACCGAGTCGATCTTGCCGTTGGCGGCGCCGCCGCCCGGCAGGCTCACGGTCACCGGGTCGCCGGCCTTGACCGTGCCCGCCTTGGCCACGTCCAGCTGGAAGCGGACCGTCCGCTCGGTGCCGGTCAGGGTCAGCACCGGCTTGCCCGCGCCCGCGTCGTCGCCGACCGCCATGTCGTTCTTCTGGATCCGCTGCGGTCCGGAGGCGAAGGCGATGTCCTCCTTGCCGATCTCGCCCGTCTCCTTCATGGAGTGGGCCTTCTGCCAGCGCTTGACGCCGGTGGCGGTGCCGGCGGTGAAGTTGCCGTCCGAGGCGTCCAGGCCGGTGCCGAAGCCGAGGGCCTGGAGATTGCGCTTGAGCTGCTTGACGTCCTCGCCCTTGTCCCCGGTCTTCATGGTCCGGTACACGGGCGTGGTGCCGTACATCAGGCGCACCGGCTTGCCGTTGACCTCGTAGAGCTTGCCGTCGCGCTCGACGGAGGAGCCCGCGGCCGCCACCCAGGTCAGGGTCGCGGAGCCGGAGCCGGACCCGGAGCCACCCGTGCCCGCGCCGCCGGTACCGCTGCCGCCCGCGCCGCCGATGCCCCCGCCCCCCGCGCCCGCCGCGTTGAGCTTCTGCTCCTTCGCGTACCCGAGCGTCCCGTCCACCCTGAGCCCGGAGCTCAGGTCCCCGCGGGTGACCGGCGCCGTCGCCCCCGGCAGACCGCCGGCCCGCTGTTCCTTCTCTTCCTTGCCGTCCGTCCCGGCCTGCGCGACGACCGCGTACCCGCCGCCCGAGACGGCGAGTACGGCGGCCAGCGAGCCCAGGAGCCACTTGCCGCGCTTGCTCACCGGTCCCCGCTGCACTTGTTCAGCTGGGCCATGAAGGCGTCCTTGTCGGCGCCCTCGGGGAGGGATATCCCGGTCCGCGCGCTCCCGTTGAACTCCGGGTCCGGCATGTCGAAGCCGTGGTCCCGCATGCACTTGGCCTGGGCGAGGGCCTTGTCCTTCTCCTGCTGCGAGACCTCGCCGCCGGAGCCGGGGCCCTTCATCCCGCACTTCTCCATGGCCTTCTGCACCACGTCCTGGTCCGCCCCCGCGCCCAGCGTCATACCGCGCGGGTCCTCGCCGGGCTTGGGGTCGGGGGCGTCCACGCCGTTGTCGCGCAGGCACTTGCGCATCTTGAGGGCGTTGTCGGCGTCGGCGCCACTGTTGCCACCGCCGGACGAGCCGGACGAGCCGGAAGAGCCGGAAGAGCTCGAGGAGTCCTTCTTCCCGTCCTTCTTCCCGTCCGAGCCTCCGACGCCGCCCGTGCACGCGGTCACGAAGAGGGTCAGGCCGGTGAGGAGCGCGGCCGCGGTCATGGTCGTTGATCGCTTCATGGGCCCGAGGGTGCGCGAGAAGCGGGTTTCGCTTCTCTAAGCCCTCGTGCTTACAACAGCGAAATGTCCCTCTCCGGTAAAGAGGACGAATGCGAGTTCTGGTGGTGGAGGACGAGGAGTTCCTGCGGGAGATGATCGCCGAGGGGCTGCGCGGCGACGCGCTGGCCGTCGACGAGGCGAGCGACGGCCTGGAGGCCCTGGAGCGGCTGCGCCTGGGTGCGTACGACGTCCTCGTCCTGGACCGCGACCTGCCCGGACTGCACGGGGACGAGGTCTGCCGCCAGGTGGTGCGCGAGCGGCTGCTGACCCGCGTCCTGATGCTGACGGCGTCCGGGACCGTACGGGACCGGGTGGAGGGCCTCGGCCTCGGTGCCGACGACTACCTCACCAAGCCCTTCGCCTACGACGAGCTCCTCGCCCGCGTCCTGGCCCTGGGGCGGCGCGTCCAGCCCGCCCTGCCGCCGGTCCTGGAGCGGGCCGGGGTGGCCGTGGACACCGCGCGCCGCGCCGCCACCCGCGAGGGGCGCAGGCTCGCGCTCTCCCGCAAGGAGTTCGCCGTGCTGGAAGCGCTGCTGCGTGCCGAGGGCGCCGTCCTGAGCAGCGACGACCTGATCGAGCAGGTGTGGGAGGAGGACACCTCGTACAGCACCAACGCGGTACGGGTGACCCTGAGCAAGCTGCGTGCCAAGCTGGGCGAGCCGCAGGTGATCGAGACGGTGCCGGGCGCCGGATACCGGATCGGTGATCCACGATGAGAGCAGTGCTCCGATCCGAGCGCACCCGTCTCACCGTCCTCTACGGCTCCCTGCTGCTCCTGGCCGGCGGCGGACTGATCGCACTGATCAACATCCTCCTCCGCAACGGCCTCTACACCCGCATCAGCGGCGCCGTCATGACCACCAGGGTGCTCGGGGACGGCACCTCGGCGACCGTGGCCCCGGGCGACCCGGTCCGCGTCCCCGCCCAGGTCATCCCCGGCATCACCCCGACCCGCGAGCAGCTCGACGCGTGGAAGGCCACCCGTGACCTGACCAGCCGCGTGGAACAGGCCACCCTCCACGAACTGCTGGTCGTCTCCCTCGTCGCCCTCGCCGTCTTCGCCATCCTGTCCATCTGGCTCGCCTGGTGGATGGCCGGCCGGGTCCTGCGCCCCGTCGCCGTGATCACCGAGACCGCCCGCCGGCTCTCCGTCGCCAACCTCCACGAGCGGATCGGCCTCAAGGCCCCGCCCGGCGAACTCAAGCGGCTGGCGGACACCTTCGACTCGATGCTCGACCGGATGGAGGTCATGGTCGGCGCCCAGCGCCGCTTCGCCGCGAACGCCGCCCACGAACTGCGCACCCCGCTCGCCGTCCAGCGGGCGGCCGCCGAGATCGGGCTGGCCGGGGAGCCGACGCCGCAGAAGGTGGCCCGGATCCGGGCCAAGCTCATCGACGTGGCGGATTCCAGCCGGCACCTCGTCGAGTCGCTGCTCCTGCTGGCCGTCTCGGAGGAGGGTCTGGAGGTCGCGGAGCCGGTGGACCTGGCGGAGCTCGCGGCGGCCGAGCTCGCGGGCGCCGGGCTCACGGGCGCCGGGCTCACGGGCCCCGGGCTCACGGGCCCCGGGCTCACGGGCCCCGGGGGGACGGTCCATCAGGACCTGTCCGTCGTACGGGACCTCGCCCCGCTGACCGTCACGGGCGACCGCACGCTCCTGGGCCACCTCGTACGGAACCTGCTCGCCAATGCCGTACGTCACAACCGCGCGGGCGGCCGCCTGGAGGTGGCCACCTCCGCGGACGGGGTGCTGACGGTGACCAACACCGGCCCGGTGATAGCGCCCGAGGACGTTCCACGGCTGCTGGAGCCGTTCCGGCGGCGGGCCGAGCGGCAGCATACGGCCGGTGAGGGCGCCGGATTGGGGCTTTCGATCGTTGCCTCGATCGCGCGGGCGCACGGCGCGGAGCTGACGGCGCGGGCCAATCCGGGGCCGGGCGGCGGGCTGATGGTCCGGGTCCGGTTCCCGGCCGGGGCGCCGCCCGGGGAAACGCCCGGGAGTTTGACCGGTGAACGAATTTGAAGATCGGCTGTGTACGGTCGGTCCAATGAGCAAGCACGCCCGAGCAGGCTCCCGCAGCTCCCGTCCGCCCCGCCGCTCCCGCGCCGCCGCCGGTGCGCGGCGCGCCGAGCGCAGCTCCCGCGCCCAGCGGCCGCTCGTGGTCGTGGCCGCCCTCGGGCTGCTCGGCTTCGGAGCCGGCTGGGTGTACGTGGCTCACGAGCCGCCGGCCAACGCCGCCGCGCGGCCCGCCGCCGACGCCCGCCCGCCGGCCGCCGACCGGGCCGCGCGCGGTGCGGTGCGCGACGGCCTGCAAGGTCTGCCGGACGTCAGCGAGCGCACCCGCGCGAGGATTCCGGCGGACTCCCGCCAGCTCGTCCTCGTCACCGGCAAGGGGAGGGACTCCTCGGAGTCCACTGCGGCCTTCTACACCCGCCCGGCGGGCGGCGCCGACTGGGCGAAGAGCGATAGCTGGCCCGCGCGCAACGGGGCCAAGGGCTGGTCGGCGGAGCGCGGGTACGGGGACCTGACCTCCCCCGAGGGCGTGTTCGCGCTCACCGACGCGGGCGGTCTGCTGCCGAAGCCGCCGGGCACGAAGTTCCCGTACGACCAGGACCGCTCCTTCGTGGCGGCGGGGAGCGGGGTGAACGGCGAGTCCCTGCGGGGCTCCTTCGACTATGTCGTGGCCATCGACTTCAACCGCAGGACCGGGGTGAGCCCGCTGGACCCGACGAAGCCGGAGGGCGAGGAGAAGGGCGGCAACATCTGGCTCCACGTGGACCACGACGGCCCCTCGCAGGGCTGCGTGGGCATCCCGAAGGAGGCGATGAAGAAGGTCCTGGAGACCCTCGACCCGGCGGCGAAGCCGGTCATCGTCATGGGGCCGCAGGGCTTCTGAGGGCGGTCCCGCCGACCGGCCCGCGATCGACGGCCGCGTCGCCTCCGTCGGTCCCGCCGCCTCCGCCGTCCCGCCCCGCCGGGTTCCCGACCAGCAGGGCGATGTAGGCGAGGTCGAAGACGGAGCACAGGATGCCGAGCCCGAGGATGAACGGGGCGGACTCCATGGCGCCGAACAGGATGGTCGGCGCGAGCGTGCCGAGCCACTTGGCGACCGCGATGACGCGGGACTGTCCGAGGGGGCCGCGCCGGCTCGCGTAGAAGGCGACGAACAGCCCGGACATCAGCAGGTTCTGGAGGAACGCCGAGTAGCGGCTGGAATCGTAGTGGCCGAAGTGGGCGAGGAAGAGCCACTGCACGGCGAAGGCGCTCGCGAAGAGGAGCACGCTCCAGACGGCGAACAGCGGCCGGGTCACGAAGCCGGGCAACTCGGCCCGCCCGTGGCGCAGGTAGGTGTACACGATGATGACGTCGGCGAGGGCCCAGACCACGTTGACGACGCCCTGCGGGGAGACTCCGACGGTGAACTCGCGTACCGCATAGGTGGTTTCCCATGCGAAGTTCAGCGCGAGGGCGGCGACCGGCATCGCGTACGTCCGGTCCCGCAGCCCCACCCGGATCGCCTCTACGTACACGACGGTCCACGCCACCCCGCTGACCAGGGTGAGAATCAGATCCACGCGCGCACCTTAGCGGGCGCGGGACCCCGGCACATACCCCCGTGGGCCCTGACCTTTCTGCGGCCCCTGCCGTCAGATCCTGACGGTCTGGATCCGCTTCCCGCACAGTGCGGAGAGGTCCTCGGGGTCCGAGGTCAGCAGGGTGACGGGTCCGGGCTGGTCGAGGGCGGTTGCCGCGACGATGGCATCCAGCGCGTACTTGTGTCCGTGAAGGCCTGCGGCGGCGAGCAGCCTGCTCGCGTGCCGCACGACGGCCTCGCTCGGCGGGACGATGTTCACGCGCGAGACCGCGTCGTCGAATCGTGCCTGTTTCACCCTGGGGTCACGCGCCTCGACGAGGGTGACCGAGCTGATGACCACCCGGATGTCGTCCGCTTCCGCGGCCGCGAGCCATTCCAGCAGGCGGGGGTCCCGGTGTACGAGCTGGGAGAGCCCTTCGCAGTCGAGGATCAGGGTCCCGCTCACGCGGCGTCCGACGAGGCGGCCGCCCCACCGCGCAAGATCGCTCGTTTTGCCTCGACCGCTGTCGGGTCGGCCGGCCCGTTCACGGATTCGGAGTCTTCGATGAGCTCTCGGAGCCGGTCACGTTCGAGCTGCCGCTGCACGAGCGCTTCGATGTACGCGGACATGCCGCGCCTACCGGTGCGTGCCTTGAGTGCCGCGATCGTCCCCTCGTGGAGCGAAACGGACACGGGCCGTGTGGGGCCTTCGCCGGGTGCGGGTTGGTCTGCCATGCAGCCATCATGACAAAGCTCATGTTATTTGGCTCGGGCCCCGGCTGGCCGTGTGTCCCCCGTCTCCGGCTCCCGCCCTACCCCTTGCCTGACGACCCGTCAGCTACGACGATGTCCCCCGCACCGGTATGACGAATCGGCAGTCGAGGACGAGGCGGGTACGGCCCATGGCGCGCGTGTTTCCGGAAGGTCGGCTGGTCTACGGGATGCAGCTCCCGATCCAGTCGCAGAGCACCATCTACGCCGAGCCCTGGGAGGCGACGGCGGGCGCGGCCGACCTCGCGGCGGTCGCGCGGGCGGCCGACCGGGCCGGCTTCGGCTACGTCGCCACCTGCGACCACGTCGCCATCCCGCGGCGCATGGCCGGCCCCATGAGCACCATCTGGTACGACCCGGTGGCCACCCTGTCCTTCCTGGCCGGGATCACCGAGAACGTCCGGCTGCTGAGCCACGTCGCGATCCTGGGCCTGCGCCACCCGCTGCTCAGCGCCAAGCAGTACGCCACCGTCGACCACCTCTCCGGCGGCCGGCTGATCCTCGGCGTCGGGGCCGGGCACGTGCAGGAGGAGTTCGAGGTGCTCGGCGTGGACTTCGCGCGCCGCGGGGCCGTCCTCGACGAGACCCTGGACGCCCTGCGCGCGGCCCTGGGGCCCGAGGAGTACCCCGAGTTCGAGGGCGAGCTGTTCTCCTTCAAGGACCTCGGGCAGCTGCCCCGCCCCGTCCAGACCCGGATCCCGGTCTGGGTCGGCGGGTCCTCGCCCGCCGCCGTCCGCCGGGCCGCCGTGCGCGGCGACGGCTGGCTCCCGCAGGGCGACCCGCGCGACAAGCTCCCCGCGCAGATCGCCCGCATCAAGGAGCTCCGCGAGGGGGCCGGGGTCACCGGGCCCATCGAGTTCGGGGCGATCACCGAGGCGCTCTACGTGGGCGAGCCCGGCTGGGACACCGGCCGCCGGACCCTCACCGGCAAGGCGGAGGCGCTCGCCGAGTCGCTGCGCGAGTACAAGGCGCTGGGCATCGACCAGATCCAGGTCCGCTTCCGCAACCGCGACCGGGCCGAACTCCTCGACCAGATCACGGCTTTCGGGTCCGAAGTGGGCCCGCTACTCAACGACTAGCCACTAGGGGAAACGAATGGGCAAGCTGGACGGACGCGTCGTCATCATCACGGGTGCGGCGCGCGGCCAGGGCGAGCAGGAGGCCCGGCTCTTCGCCGCCGAGGGAGCCAGAGTGCTCCTCGGTGACGTACTGGACGAGCAGGGCGCGGCGGTCGCCAAGGAGATCGGCGAGGACCGGGCCCGGTACGTACGGATGGACGTGAGCCGGGAGGAGGACTGGGCGGCCGCCATCGCGGTGGCGAAGGAGGCCTTCGGCCGGGTCGACGGCCTGGTCAACAACGCGGGCATCCTGCGCTTCAACGAGCTGACCTCGACCCCGTTGGAGGAGTTCCAGCAGGTGGTCCAGGTCAACCAGGTCGGTGCCTTCCTCGGCATCAAGTCGGTGGCCCCGGAGATCGAGGCGGCCGGCGGCGGCACGATCGTCAACACCTCCTCGTACACGGGCCTGACGGGCATGGCGTACGTGGGCTCGTACGCGGCGACGAAGGCGGCGATCCTCGGTCTGACCCGGGTGGCCGCGCTGGAGCTGGCGGCGAAGAACATCCGGGTCAACGCGATGTGTCCGGGGGCCGTGGACACCGCGATGGCCACCCCCGGGAACACGAATCCGGCGGACCTGCCCCAGGAGGCGCGCGACGCCATGGCGGAGCTGTACCAGCGCGTCGTGCCGATGGGCCGGGTCGGGCAGCCGGAGGAGATAGCCAGGCTGGCGCTGTTCCTGACCAGCGAGGACTCCTCGTACATCACCGGCCAGCCGTTCGTGATCGACGGCGGCTGGATGGCGGGCGTCAGCATCCTGTAGGCAGGCCGGCAGCTGTATCTGATGGAGCGTCAGGTATTGACGCTCCCGCCCTCGCGGTGGAACAGTCGTGACATCGAATCTGACGCAACGTCAGAAACAGAAGGACGGTGAATCCCCTTGGAATTCGGGCTCTTTGTGCAGGGATACGTGCCTGAGGCGCGGTCCAAGGTCGACCCCGAGGCAGAGCACAAGGCGCTGATCGAGGAGACCGAGTACGTCATCCAGGCGGACAAGTCCGGGTTCAAGTACGCCTGGGCCTCCGAGCACCACTTCCTGGAGGAGTACTCGCACCTTTCGGCGAACGAGGTGTTCCTCGGGTACCTCGCTCACGCCACCGAGCGCATCCACCTCGGGTCCGGCATCTTCAACCCGCTCGCCCCGGTCAACCACCCGGTCAAGGTGGCCGAGAAGGTCGCCATGCTCGACCACCTCTCCAAGGGACGCTTCGAGTTCGGCACCGGCCGCGGCGCCGGCAGCCACGAGATCCTCGGCTTCCTTCCCGGCATCGAGGACATGAACGGCACCAAGGAGATCTGGGAAGAGACCATCGCCGAGTTCCCCAAGATGTTCCTCCAGGAGGAGTACGAGGGGTTCCAGGGCAAGCACTGGTCGCTCCCGCCGCGCAAGATCTTCCCCAAGCCGTACGGCAAGGGCCACCCGGCCATGTGGTACGCCGCCGGCTCGCCGGCCTCGTACGCCATGGCGGCCAAGAAGGGCCTCGGAGTCCTCGGCTTCAGCGTCCAGAAGGTCTCCGACATGGCCTGGGTCCTGGACCAGTACAAGACCGCGATCCAGGAGGCGAAGGCCATCGGCGCCTTCGTCAACGACAACGTCATGGTCACCTCGACCGCGATCTGCGCCGAGACCCACGACAAGGCCGTCGAGATCGCGGTCAACGCCAACATGAACCGCTTCCAGTCACTGGTCTTCCGCTACCACGACACCTTCCCGCGCCCCGAGATCATCCCCGAGTGGCCCGAGATCCTCCCCGAGTACAACGCGGAGATCGTCGAGCTCCTGATCGAGGAGGAGCTGCTCATCTGCGGCGACCCCTCCGAGGTCCGCGCCCAGTGCAAGCGCTGGGAGGAGGCCGGTGCCGACCAGCTCTCCTTCGGCCTGCCGACCGGTGTCTCGCCCGAGGACACGATGACCACCATCAAGCTCATCGGTGAGCACGTGATCCCGCACATCGACACCGACCCGGTGCACCGCACCACGCGCTTCCGCCAGGCCGTCTGACCCGGCGGGGGAACGGGGGCGGCGCCTTCCCGGACCGCCGCCCCGAACCGGCCCCGGCCGGAGTCACGCCGTGGCTGCGGCCGGCCCGGCGGACCCCGACCGGGGCCCCGGGCTGCGGCCCCGCACGTGCGGCGCCGTTCCCGGGGACCAGCCCCCGGACCCCCGCTCCTCAAGCGCGGAAGGGCTGGATTTGGCCGGCGTCGGCCTGTACCTGCACGCCGTGCTCGCCGTGCGCGCAGCTCAGGCCGTGCACACCGCTCACGCCGTACACGTAGCTCACGCAGTGCTCACCGTGCGCACCGCGAGCCGCCAGGCAATGGCCGGGGCAGCCCCGGCCGTTGCGGCGCCGCCCGGCGGAAGACAGCCCCGCCGGCGATTGAGGCGCGGGGACCGGGGCGGAGCCCCGGGAGGCGGTGCGCAACCCGAACCACCGGCAGAAGGGACGTCATGCTCGACCACCTGATCAAGGGCGCCACCGTCGTGGACGGCACCGGCGCCCCGGCCCGCGTGGCCGACGTAGGGATACGCGACGGCCGAATCGCCGTCATAGCCCCGCCGGGATCCGTCACCGAACCGGCCGCCACCAGCGAGGACGCCACCGGCCTCGTCCTGACCCCCGGGTTCATCGACCCCCACACGCACTACGACGCCCAGCTCTTCTGGGACCCGTACGCGACCCCCTCCATGAACCACGGCGTGACCACCGTCGCGGGCGGCAACTGCGGGTTCACCCTGGCGCCCCTCAACCCGACCCGCCCCGAGGACGCCGACTACACCCGCCGCATGATGAGCAAGGTCGAGGGCATGGCGCTCAAGGCCCTCGAAGAGGGCGTCGACTGGACCTGGTCCACCTTCGGCGAGTACCTCGACGCGCTCGACGGGCGGATCGCCGTCAACGCCGGCTTCATGGTCGGCCACTGCGCGCTGCGCCGGCACGTGATGGGCGAGGACGCCGTCGGCGGCCAGCCCACCGAAGAGCAGATGCAGGCGATGCTCGACCTGTTCCACGACGCCATGAACGCCGGCGCCTGGGGCCTGTCCACCACCCAGTCCTCCACCCACTCCGACGGCTCCGGCGCCCCCGTCGCCTCCCGCCACGCCCGGCCGGCCGAGCTCCTCGCCCTCTCCAGGGCGGTCTCCGAGCACGAGGGCACCCAGCTGGAGGCGATCGTCGCGGGCTGCCTCGACCAGTTCGCCGACGAGGAGATCGACCTCTTCGTCGAGATGAGCGCGGCCGCGGGCCGCCCGCTGAACTGGAACGTGCTCACCATCGACGCCGCCGTCCCCGAGCGCGTGCCGCGCCAGCTGATACCCAGCGAGCGCGCCCGCAAGGCCGGCGGCCGCATCGTGGCCCTGACCATGCCGATCCTGACCCCCATGAACATGTCGCTCGGCACGTTCTGCGCCCTCAACCTCATCCCCGGCTGGGGTGAGGTCCTCGGCCTGCCCGTCCCGGAGCGGATCGCGAAGCTGCGCGACGCGGAGGTGCGCGCCGAGATGCTGCGCCGCGCGGCGAGCAAGGAGGCCGGGGTCTTCCGGCGCCTGGCCAACTTCGGGCGCTACGTCATCGGGGACACCTACAGCGAGGCGAACGCGGGCCTGTCCGGCCGCGTCGTCAACGACATCGCGGCCGAGCGCGGCCAGGACGCCTTCCACTGCCTGGTGGAGATCTGCGCCAACGACGACCTGCGTACGGTGCTGTGGCCCATGCCGACCGACAACGACCCGGCGAGCTGGGCCCTGCGCGCCGAGACCTGGCAGCACGAGGACGTCATGCTCGGCGGCTCCGACGCCGGCGCCCACCTGGACCGCATGTGCGGGGCCCCGTACACGACCCGGTTCCTGGGGGACTGCCTGCGCGGCCGCAAGCTGGTGCCGCTGGAGCAGGCGGTACGGATGCTCACCGACGACCCGGCCCAGCTGTTCGGGCTGCGCGAGCGCGGCCGGATCACCGAGGGGTTCCACGCGGACCTGGTGCTCTTCGACCCCGAGCGGATCGAGGCCGGCCCGGCGACGCTCGTGCACGACCTGCCCGGGGACAGCCCGCGGCTGGACGCGCGGGCGATCGGCATGGTGTCGGTGCGCGTCAACGGCGTGGAGACCATCCGCGACGACGAGGTCACGGGGGCGATCCCGGGGATCGTGCTCCGTTCGGGCCGTGACACGAGGACGGTGAGCACCAGGTGACAGCGCAGGACGATCCGCAGAAGCTCTACATCGGCGGCGAGTGGGTCGAGCCGGCCGGCGGCCACTACGAGGTGGTCAACCCGGCGGACGAATCCGTCGTCGGGCTGGCCCCCGAGGCCTCGCGCGGCCAGGTGGAGGACGCGGCGCGCGCCGCGGCCGCCGCCTTCGGGAGCTGGTCGCGGACGAAGGCGGAGGAGCGGGCCGCGATCCTGGACCGGGCCGCGGACATCATCCAGCGCGAGTACGAGCCCTGGGCGGCCCTGGCCCAGGCGGAGAGCGGCGCTCCCACCGGGATCGCGCGCGGCATGCAGGTGGGCGTCGGGGTGACGCGCTTCCGGCGGTACGCGAGGGGCGCGCTGGAGCCGGTCGAGCGCGGGCTGCCGCCGCAGGTCACCGATGCGGGCCCGATGGGGGCGGCGAGCGTGCTGGGGGCGCTGGAGGTGCGCCAGCCCGTCGGCGTCGTCACCTGCATCACCTCGTACAACAACCCGTGGGCCAATCCGGCGGGCAAGGTGGCCCCGGCGCTGGCCATGGGCAACACGGTGGTGGTCAAGCCGGCCCCGCAGGACCCGCTGTCGGTGTTCCGGATGGCGCAGGCGCTGCACGAGGCCGGGGTCCCGGCGGGCGTGGTGAACGTGGTCTGCGGCACCTCGGTGGAGGTGGGCGAGGCGGCCGTGGACTCCCCGGACGTGGACATGGTGTCCTTCACCGGCTCCACGGGCGTCGGGCAGCGCATCGCCGAGGTCTGCGGCCGCACGATGAAGCGGCAGCTGATGGAGCTCGGCGGCAAGGGCGCGGCGGTCGTCCTCGCGGACGCCGACCTGGACGCGGCGGTGATGGGGATCGGCACCACCTTCTCCTTCTACTCCGGGCAGATCTGCACGGCTCCGACCCGGGTGATCGTGCACCGGTCGGTGTACGAGCAGCTGGTGGAGAAACTGACGGGCTACCTGGCCTTCATGAAGGTCGGCGACCCGGCGGTGCGCGGCACGGTGGTGGGCCCCGTCATCTCGGCGGCGCACCGCGACCGCGTGGAGTCGTACGTCGAGCTGGGCAGGAAGGAGGGCGCCCGGATCGCCTTCGGCGGCGAGCGCCCGGTGGTGGGTACGGAGGGGAAGGGCTTCTACGTGGCTCCGACCCTCCTCGTGGACTGCACGAACGACATGCGCGTGGTGCGGGAGGAGATCTTCGGCCCGGTGGTCGTGGTCGTCCCCTTCGACGGGGATGACGACGAGGCGGTGGCGCTGGCCAACGACAGCGATTTCGGCCTGCTCAGCTACGTGTGGTCCGGGGACGCGGCGCGCGCCTTCCGGGTGGCGCGGCGGCTGCGGGCGGGCGGGGTCGGCGTCAACACCATCGGGCGGAACATGGAGGCGCCGTTCGGCGGCTTCAAGCGGTCCGGTGTGGGGCGCGACGTGGGCTCGTACGCACTGCACGCATACAGCGAGATCCAGTCGATCGTATGGGCTTGACCAAAAGTTGACCCGGAAAGTTTGAAAACGGTCAAAACGGACAGTGCTGCGGTTTCCGCATGGTGAAATAAAAGGTCCAGGCCTGTCGAAACGATGATCGGCAGGCCTGTGAACCTTTTATTGCTTCCCCGTGGACTCTTTTCGTCTCGGGATTCAAAGGTCATCCGGGGCCGTACGAACTGGACTTAAGCCCTCCAGATATGGAAAACGCAGCGTCTAACGTCCTTACCCATGACACAGCTGGACGTTCGGCCCCCGGTCGGAGACACGGTAAGCGGCGCCACCCGTCAGGGCGGCGCCGACGGCGATGTCCGCGGCAAGGGCCTGGGCAAGGGCTCCGTCGGCCTGGTGGGAAGCGCCGTCATCGGCATCTCCACCGTCGCCCCCGTCTACTGCCTGACCTCCACCCTCGGCTCCACCGCCGGTGAGGTCGGCGTGCAGATGCCGGCCGTCTTCCTGGCCGGCTTCCTGCCGATGCTGCTGGTCGCCTTCGCCTACCGCGAGCTCAACAAGGCCATGCCCGACTGCGGCACCTCCTTCACCTGGACCGTGAAGGCCTTCGGCCCGCGGATCGGCTGGATGTGCGGCTGGGGGCTGGTGATCGCCACGATCATCGTGCTCTCCAACCTGGCCGGCGTCGCCACCTCCTACTTCTGGCTGCTGGCCGGCGAGATCACGAACAACCCGGCGATCTCCGCCCTGGACGACAACAAGCTCGTCCACATCGCCACCTGCCTCACCCTCATCGCCGCCGCGACCGCCATCAGCTACCGCGGCATGACGGCCACCAAGGGCGTCCAGTACGCGCTCGTCGGCCTGCAGCTCGCCGTCCTCGCCATCTTCGTGGCGATGGCCTTCCAGAAGGCCTCGGCCGGCACCTTCGACACCGGCCCGGACTTCTCCTGGCAGTGGATGAACCCCTTCGCGGTCGAGTCCATGGCGGCCTTCACCGCCGGACTCTCGCTCTCGATCTTCATGTACTGGGGCTGGGACGCCTGCCTGGCCACCAACGAGGAGACCACCGGCTCCGCCAAGACCCCCGGCCGCGCCTCGCTCATCGCGATGGTCGTCCTGGTCGGCTCCTACCTGGCCACCGGCATCGCCGCCCAGATGGCCGTCGGCTCCGGCACCGTCGGCTTCGGCCTCGGCAACCCGGAGACCTCCGACAACGTCTTCGCCGCCCTCGCCGGCCCGGTGATGGGCCCGATGCTCGGCATCCTGCTCTTCGTCGCCGTCCTGGCCTCCGCGACGGCCTCCCTGCAGACCACCTTCATCCCGGTCGCCCGCACGGTCCTGGCCATGTCCACGTACGAGGCGCTGCCGCCCTCCTACGCCAAGGTCCACCCGAGGTTCAAGACCCCCGGCCGCGCCACCGTCATGGCGGGCGTCGCGACCGGCGTCTTCTACACCGTGATGACCCTGATCAGCGAGAACGTCCTGACCGACACGATCTTCGCGCTCGGCCTGATGATCTGCTTCTACTACTCGCTGACGGCCTTCGCCTGCGCCTGGTACTTCCGCGGCGAGCTGCGCCGCTCCACCCGCGACCTCTTCTTCAAGGGCCTCTTCCCGGTCCTGGGCGGCCTGCTCCTCGCCACCGTCTTCTTCAAGACCCTGATCGACATGTGGAACCCGTCGTACGGCTCCGGCTCCACGGTCCTCGGCGTCGGCAGCGTCTTCATCATCGGCGTCGGCCTGCTGGCCCTCGGCCTGGTCGTCATGTTCGTCACCGAACGCCGCAGCCCGGCCTTCTTCCGCGGCCGGGTCCTGACGAAGTCCACCCCGTCCCTGGTGGTCGAGGCCTGACCCGTTCTGCGCGCAACCCCCGCCGTGTCATACCCGTGGCCCCGGATCGATCCCCGATCCGGGGCCGCGGGCGTTGTCGTCCGAGGGTGCGCCGCCCGTCCCTTCCCCGCCCACGGGGAAGACCGCCCGCCGGCCGATTCGTGGAGCGCGTGGGGGTGCGGTGGTGACCGGGGGTCGGGCGGGTCGTTGGGCCGGGCATGAACGCCATCAAGCGCAGCATCGCCGCACTGGTCCTCTCCGGGGGCGCGGCCCTCGCCCTGACCCCCGCCGTCGCGCACGCCGCCGACGAGCCCGCCGTCCAGGGGCCCCCGATCACCCAGCGGGTCGGCGAGATCGTCGACCACCCCGCGGGCGCCGTCAAGGACGCGAAGACGGCGGTTGAGGTCACGGCCTCGGCCGCCGGGTCCGCATCGAAGGCCACCGACGCCTCGCTCACCGGAGCCGGGACGGCACTGTCCGCGGGGCTGCCGAAGCCCCCGAAGGTGCGCGGCTGACCGGACCCGGGCCGGCCCGCCGGCGGGAAGTACCCGCCCGGGGCGGCCCCTCCCGCCGGGGCGCTCGTTGAGCAGGACATGATCCTCTGGTTGCTCAATCACCTCAGCACCTCCCTCCTCGGCATCGTCCTCGTCGGCGGCTTCGTCGCCCTCGCCATCGGCGGCAGCCTGGCCGCGCGCCGCCGCTTCCCGCACCTCGCGGGCGGCGAGCACAACGAGATGGTCGGCGTGGCCCTGGGGATGTTCGGCGCGATCTACGGGATCATCCTGGCGTTCGTCGTCGTCACCCTGTGGACGCAGCTGGAGAACACCCAGAACATCGTCGCGAGCGAGGCCACCGACCTGGCCCTGGTCGTGCGCAGCGCGGAGGTCTTCCCGCCGGCCGAACGCGACCGCGTGGACCGGGCGGTGGGGGACTACGTCCACGCCGTCGTGGAGATCCAGTGGCCCCTCATGCGCGAGGGCCGCCCCAGCTACGAGGCCACCGCCGACCAGACGCACGCCCTGTACACGGCGCTCCAGGCCTACGAGCCCGCCGGCCCCCGCAGCGAGACCTTCTACGGGGAGGCCGCCGGCCGGCTCAACGACGTCGCGGCGCAGCGCCGGGCGCGGGTGACGATGGCCGAGACCGCGCTGCCGCCGCTGCTGCAGACCCTCGTGTACGGGGGCGCGCTGGTGATCCTCCCGCTGACCTTCCTCTTCGGACTGCGGAGCCTGAAGATGCAGCTGCTGTTCGTGTCGGCGGTGGCGGGGCTGATCGGCTTCAGCCTGCTGCTGGTGATGGCACTGGACCGGCCCTTCGCCGGGGACCTGAGCGTGAGCCCGGCGCCGTACAAGGAGGCCGCGCTGGCGCAGTTCTGGGGCCGGGCCGACTGATCCGTCCGCAGGCCGCGGGCTGCGGCCCGCGGCCCGCAGTCCTCAGCCCCAGGTGCGGGAGCAGAGGACGAGGCGGTAGCCGTCGGGGTCGGCGACGGTGATCCCGTACGTGTCCCAGTACGGGTTGTGGGAGGCCACGCGGGTCCCGCCGTGCTCGACGAGCCGGGCCACGAGGGCCTCGTCGGGGGGCTCGCCGAGGTAGACGACGAACAGGTCGTCGACGGTGGGGGACGGGGCCAGCGGCCGCTCGGGATCGTGGGTGAGCTCGAAGTGCCAACCGCCGCCGCCGGGGCCCACCATCACCAGGTCGTGCTCGCCGGAAACGCGCCCGGTGGTCCGCCAGAGCACGTCGAGCCCCAGCCCGTCCACGTAGAACCGCTCGGCGGCGGCGATGTCCAGGCTGGGCCGGGCGATCCGGACGTGGGTACGTGAATCGATCATGGGGCAGAGGGTACGGGCGGGGCCGCCCGCCCCTCAGCGGAGGGCGGTGAGGTCGAGGTCCCCCAGCCGCTCGGGGTCGGCGATCACGTCGATGGCCACGATCCGGCCGCCGGTGACCGTGAAGGCCATCACCGACATCAGGCGGTCCTCGACCACGCACACCACACCGGCCGCCCCGTTGACGAGCGCGGGCAGGACGAACGGGGCGAGGTTGCGGTACAGGGAGGCCTGCGAGGCCACGGTCCGGGCGCCGGTCAGGACCACCGTCTGGCGGGCCCGTGCGACGCCGCCGTCGGAGCGCAGGACGACGTCCGGGTCGAGCAGGGCGAGGAGCGCGTCGAAGTCGCCGTCACGGGTGGCCGCGAAGAACGCGCTGACCGCCTCGCGCTGGCGCGCGAGGTCCGGATCCGGCACGGGCGCCTGCCCCCGGACGCGGCGGCGCGCACGGCTGGCGAGCTGCCGGGCGGCCGCCGGGGTCCTGTCGATCATCGGGGCGATCTCGTCGAAGGGCACGGCGAACATGTCGTGCAGGACGAAGGCCAGCCGCTCCGCGGGGGCGAGGGACTCGAGGACCACCAGCAGCGCCAGCCCGACCGAGTCGGCCAGCAGGACCTGGTCCTGCGGGTCGACCGCACCCTCCCGGCTGATGACCGGATCGGGCATGCGGACCGGGTGGCCCGCGCCGCCCGGACGGCCCGTGCCGCGGGGGTGGTCCAGGCGGGCCTCCAGGGAGTCCTCGCGGCGCGTTTCGCGCGAGCGCAGCCCGTTCAGGCACAGCCGGGCCACGACCGTGGTCAGCCAGCCGCCGAGGTTCTCCACGTCACTGACGTCGGTGCGGCTCAGCCGCAGCCAGGCCTCCTGGACCGCGTCCTCGGCCTCGCTGATCGACCCGAGCATCCGGTAGGCCACGGCACGCAGGTGGGAGCGGTGCTCCTCGAAGCGGAGGGCGAGCAGCTCCTGACCGGGAAGATCCGTCATTTCCAGGGGTCCTTGGTGGGTATGCAGCCGAGGGCGCGCAGCTGGTTGTCGGTCTCCCGGAGGCCCTCGATGCCCCGGCCGATCTCCGCCCAGCCCTCGGCGGTCGTCTGCGCGGCCTTCGCCGGATCCGGCTGGACCACGCCGAGGCCCGAGGTGTTCAGCACGGTGGCGAGCCCGCTGGAGAGGTGCTGGCGGGCCTTCGTCCAGGTCTCGTGGGTCTTCTGGTCGGGGATGTAGGCGACGGTGTACCCCCGGGCCGCCTCCAGCCGGGCGGAGAGGTAGCCCAGGTCGATGTACGCCTCGTCGGCCTCGTGGCTGGACTGGGCGATCCGCGCCGCCGAGATCAGGTTGCCGAGCAGCTCGGAGCCCCCGGACTGGTACCACTGGATGACGCCCGCGCCGCTGCGCGTGGGCTCGGCCGAGGTGGCGGTGGGCACGGGTCTGAAGCTCACGTGCGTATCGGGCGCTGCGCTCTTGGCCTCACCGGAGCAGCCGGTGAGCAGGACGGCGCCGGCGGCGGCCGGCACGAGGAGTACGAGAGGTAAGCGGAGCGATCGGACGCGCATGGTTCCCCCTGGAACGGTCTTCGGGCGGTGCTTGCTTCGGTCAGTCCTTGCGCCCGGTGGCGGCGACGGTGACGCCGAGACCGATCATCGCGAGCCCGCCGGCCCCGCCGATCGCGGAGAGCCGCTTCGGCGAGCGCGAGAACCAGCCGCGGGCGGTGGCGGCGATCATGCCCCAAGTGCTGTCGCAGACCACGGCGATGAGGTTGAAGACCAGGCCGAGGAGCAGCATCTGTGCCGTGACGTGCCCCCGGTCGCGGTTCACGAACTGCGGGAGGACGGCCGCGAAGAACACGATGGTCTTCGGATTGGCCACCCCGACGGCGAAGCCCTCCCACAGGGAGCGCCAGGTCCCGTACTCGGCCGCGCCCGCCCCGGACTCCGCGCGCAGGGAGCGCCGCTGCCGGAAGGCCTTGACCCCCAGATGGACGAGGTAGGCGGCGCCCGCGAGCTTGAGCACGGTGAACACGAGCACCGACCGCTCGACCACCGAGCCCACGCCGAAGGCCACGGCGACGACGAGCACGTACGCCCCCAGCGTGTTGCCGGCCACGGTCGTCAGCACGGCCCGCCGCCCCTGGGACAGCGCCCGCCCGATGACGAAGAGCACGCTCGGCCCCGGGATCACGATCAGCAGCAGCGACATCGCGGCGAAGGCGAGCAGTCGGTCGGTGGACACCATGCGGTCATCGTTCCGGACGGCGGGCGGGAGGGGAAGGGGCGGCCGGGCACCGGCTCCGGCGCCGACGTCCGGCGTTCGGCCGCGCCCGCCGCGGGGCCCTACGGCTTGAGGTTCTCGGAGATCAGCTTCTTGAAGGCGTCCGGGGTGATCGAGTCGATCCCCTGGCCCGAGTTGACCGTCAGCTTCTTGCCGTTGATGGAGACGTCCGGGGTGCCCTGCATGTTCTGGTCGTAGAAGGCCTGGCCGACCTTCTCGACCCACGGCATGTAGGTCAGTTCCTTGACCGCCTTGTTGAAGCCGGGCGTGCGCAGACCCGGGACCTGGTCCGCGAGCTCCAGCAGGGTGGCCGTGGAGCCGAACTTGTCGTCCGATTCCTTCTCCGGGTGGTTCTTGTAGAGCACCTGGAGGTACTCCATGAACTTCTCCGGGCTCTCGTTCACCGCCGCGCCCAGGGCGTTGACCGCGCGCTTGGAGCCCTTGCCGCTGCCCATCGCCTTGTCCAGGAACGTGGCGAAGTGGTACTCGACGCGGTAGGTGCCCGCGTCCGCCTGCTCCTTGATGGTCCGGCCGAGGCCGATCTCCACGCCCGCGCAGTAGGGGCAGCGCGGGTCGAGCCAGACGGAGAGGACGTTCTTCGCGTCGGCCTTGCCGTACGGGACCACGATCCCGTCCTTGCCGGTGGTGTTGGCCGGCTGGACGAACGGCTTGCCGGCGGCCTCGTCGCCGGAGCCCGAGGAGTTCGCCGCGTAGAGACCGATGCCGACCGCGATGGCCAGTACGGCGACCAGCGAGCCGCCGATGAGCACGCGTCCGCGCACCTTCGCGCGCCGGGCCTGCGCCTCGCGTTCCTCGCGGAGCCGCTCGCGGGCCTCTCGTCGCTGGTCCTTCTTGCTGGTTGCCATCCAGCAAGGATAAAGGCCATAGATCGGCCAAACATGTGCCATTGGGGCAGATAGGGCAGGGCCCTAAGGCCCTGGTCGGATTCAGGACGGGGTCCCGGTGAAGTCGAGACGAATGGAGGGGCGCATCTCCCGGGGCGACGGTGAGTTGCGTCGAAAGACCTGATAGACAGTTAACATCCACGGCCCGATCGGTCGCGCGTGGAGCAAGATGTGACGTTTTTACGTTTTACGGGGGCCTCGACCGGCCACCGTCTGGGGGGATTGCCGCACTGTGAAGCCACTTCACCGTCACCTCGTCAACACCTCGCGCAAAGTCATGTGCACGGCCGCCCTCGCGGCCAGCCTGACCACCGCCGCGGTCGTGACCAACACGCCGATCGCGGGCGCCGGGGAGGCCGAACCGACCCCCGACAGCCCGCAGGCCACCGACCGCGGCGACGCCCGGCTGGAACTGCCCGACCTGGTCGCCGACCCGCCGCCGCCCGGTGCCACCAGCCCCGAGGGAGCCGTCGCCGGGATACCCGCGACCGCCCTCGACGCGTACAGGCGCGCCGAGACCTCGGTGGCCGCCGCGCTCCCCGGCTGCCGCCTGCCCTGGCAGCTGCTCGCGGGCATAGGCCGGACCGAGTCCGTGCACGCCTCCGGCTACGGGCTCAAGGCGGACGGGTACACCGAGAAGCCGATCCGCGGGCCGCGCCTGGACGGCAACGGCTTCGCCGAGATCAAGGACACCGACAAGGGCGAGTGGGACGCGGACGCCGTGTACGACCGCGCGGTCGGCCCGATGCAGTTCATCCCCTCCACCTGGCGGACCTGGGGCGCCGACGGCAACGGCGACGGCAAGCGCGACCCGAACAACATCTACGACGCCACGCTGGGCGCGGGCCTCTACCTGTGCGCGGGCGGCCGTGACCTCTCCGACGCCGCCCAGCTCGACAAGGCGGTCCTCAGCTACAACAACTCGCGCGAGTACGTGAAGACCGTGCTCGGGTACATGCGGCAGTACCAGGCCGGGGCCGGTGTCACACCGGTGCCGAACCCGCCAGCTGGCAGCTACCCGACGCCCAACCCGCCGGTCCTGCCGACGCCGCCGACCCCGCCCGCGCCCAGGCCGCCGACGCCGCCCACCCCGAAGCCGACGCCGACGCCCACTCCGACGCCCACCCCCACCCCGACCCCGACGCCCACTCCGCCGCCCGCGCGCCTGGACAAGCTGGTGACGGTCGGCTCCGCCGAGCTCACCGCCGAGGCCGGGACCGTCTTCGCGCAGGCTCCGCAGATCAAGGCGCTGCTCAGCGACGGCAAGCCGGCCACCGACCAGGTGATCGTGGTGTCGGTCGAGCAGGACACCACCGGCCGCACCCTCTTCGCGGCCGACGGCAAGGAGTTCGCGGTCCTGCACACGGACGCCCAGGGCCTGGTCAAGGTGCCGAAGCTGAAGGCGGGCGCCATGGCGGGCACCTTCGTCCTGCGCGCCACGGGCTACGCCACCGCCAGCGAGGTCTCCGTACGGATCACCGGCAAGGTGACCCCGGCGAAGCCCGTACCCGTCCCGGAGGCGGACCAGCTGGTCCGCGGCGGGGCGGACGCGGACAAGCCGATCGTCGCCGTGACCGGTGACGCGATCAAGGGCGTGGAGTTCCTGGCGACGGCGAAGGACAAGCCGGTCGCCGGGGCGAAGGCCACGGCCGGGTTCGGGACGAAGGGCGAGGACGGCAAGTGGGTCCCGGCCGACCCCGAGAAGGCGGGCACGACCCCGTACTTCCTGGACGAGGAAGGCAAGAAGCTCACGGAGCTGGCGCTCCCGGCGACCGGGGCGGACGGCAGGATCGTGCTGCCGGAGCTGTCCACCACGGGCGTCGCCCCGGGCACGTACACGCTGCGCGTGCGGATCTCGGAGAAGGTGGTCCTCTTCGTGGACATCACCGTCACCGAGGCCAAGCCGCCGGTCACCGACCCGCCGGCCCGGCCCGCGCGGAAGTCCTGACCCTCGGGCGCGGCCGGTGTGACCGTCCCGGCCGCGCCCGAGCCCCGTACGTCCCTGCGCTCCTACGTCCCTGAGCTCTTAGGTCCCTGCGCCCGGAAGGTCTTCCGCAGGAGCGCGCCGAACTCGGCCGGATGCGTGGTCAGCCCGGTGTGCCCGCCGGGGAAGTGCAGGAGCTCCGTGCCCAGCCGTCCGGCCAGGAACGCGGCCGGACGGTAGGGCAGCTCGCCGCGCGAGTCCCGGCCGCCGGCGAGCACGAGCCGGTCCGACAGCGCCGCCAGCCGGTCGAGGGCAGGGGCGTAGGCCATGAAGCGCGGCACGATGCGCCCGAGGAAGTAGGGCAGGTTGGCCATGGTCCGCCCGGCCCGCGCGGCCGCCTGCGGCGGGAGGACCGTCCCGGCCGGCGGTGCGGGGGCGTCGGCGGAGCTCTGCTCCTCCGCCGCATCCTCCCCGGGATCCTCCTTCTTCTTCAGACCGGCGGCGAACAGGGCCATGGCCGGCATGAGCCCCTGCTCCTCGAACGCCTCCCGGACGCGGGCGAGGAGCACGCGGTGCTCGGCGGCGTCCGGCAGGACCTCCACCACCGGCGGCTCGTGCGCCACGAGGCGTGCCACGCGTTCGGGGTGGGCGGTGAGCAGGTGCAGGGCTGCGATCGCGCCCGAGCTGGAGCCGAACACCCTGGCGGGAGCGCCGGGTGAGAGCAGCTCCAGCAGCCGGAACGCGTCGTCGGCGTGCTCGGCCACGAGCTGTTCGGCCCCGGGGTCGTCCAGGGTGCTCCCGGAGATGCCGCGCGGATCGTAGGCCGCGACCGTGTACTCGGCGGCCAGGTCGTCGGCGATCCCGTCGAAGGCCGCCGCCCCGCCCGCCCCGCCGGGGATCAGCAGCAGGAGCGGGCCCCGGCCGCGCACTTCGTAGTGCAGGGTCGCGCCGCTCACGCGCAGGGTGCCGGTGGTCGGCGTACTCATCGCGACTCTCCCCGGGGGGTGGGCCAGTGCTCCAGGAGGACGTGCAGGGCGTCGAGGGCGCGGACCCAGGAGTCCTGCGGGGCGCGCTCGTGTCCGAACCCGCCGGTGGCTTCCAGCGCGACGAACCCGTGGAACGTGCTGCGCAGCAGCCGGACGGCGTCGGTCAGGTCGGGCTCGGGGAGTCCGTAGCCGCGCAGCATGCCGTAGGTCAGCTGGACGGCGCGGCGCGGTCCGGGGGCCTTCGCGGCGAGTTCGGGGTCGATCCGGATCCGGGTCTGGGTCGCCGCGTAGCGGCCCGGGTGCTGGTGGGCGTACTCCCGCCAGGCGTTGGCGAACGCGACCAGTGCGTCCTTGCCCGCCAGTCCGGTGGTCGCCTCCGCGATGCGGATGGTCTTCTCGTCCGCGGCCAGCAGGGCGATCCGTCCGCGGAGGTCCTCCAGGCTGCGGACGTGGCCGTACAGACTGGCGTCCTTCACGCCGAGCCTGCGCGCCACCCGCGCCATGGTCACCTGATCGAGCCCGGCCTCGTCCGCCAGCTCTGCTCCCGCGACGGTCACCCGCTCCACCGTCAGCCCTGCCCGCACCATGCGCGTCTCCGTTCCTAGGATTCCTAGTCTGAACCTAGGCTTCCTAGGGCCGCAATCGAATATGAGCGAAGGCGGGGCCGGGGCCTCCTCCTGGGGCTCCGTCCCGGACCCCGCGCCTCAAACGCAGGCGGGGCTGGATTTTCGGACTCCTGAGGCCGGGGGCGCTGCCCTGGGGCGGGTCGAGGCCCGTCCGGGGCAAAAGGCAGGAGCCCCGTCGACTCTGCTCGCGCAGAGAAGACAGGGCTCCTTGGGTACTGCATATCCAACCGCGATTGGTTGGCCCAGGCGACTAGGCCGGGACGACGTTCTCCGCCTGCGGGCCCTTCGGACCCTGGGTGACGTCGAAGGTCACCGGCTGGTTCTCCTCGAGGGAGCGGAAGCCGGAGGCGTTGATCGCGGAGTAGTGGACGAAGACATCCGGGCCGCCGCCGTCCTGGGCGATGAAGCCGAAGCCCTTTTCAGCGTTGAACCACTTGACGGTTCCGGTAGCCATGAGCCCTCCTATGGGCCAAAGGGTCGCCCTGCTCCAGAACCTGCTAAGAAGTCTGAAAACTACAAAAGCCTGCGGGTCACATTCTCCGCAGGCCTCGTACTGCAAGGGAAACCAAACTGCAACTTGCGACGAGCCTAGCACGTACCCTGCGGCCGGGACCAGAGGGAAAGATCACGTCACTCGGACGTTTGAGACCCGCCAGACGGCTGACGGTGACACGGGGGCTAGTCTCGCGATGTGGACGTCTATCGCAGCCGGCCCCGCGTCGGCCACATTCAGTTCCTGAACTGCCTGCCCCTCTACTGGGGGCTGGCCAGAACCGGCACGCTGCTGGACCTGGAGCTGACCAAGGACACCCCGGAGAAGCTCAGCGCGAGCCTCGTCCAGGGCGGCCTGGACATCGGCCCGATCACCCTCGTGGAGTTCCTCCGCAACGCGGACGAGCTCGTCGCCTTCCCCGACCTCGCGGTCGGCTGCGACGGCCCCGTCATGTCCTGCGTGATCGTCTCGCAGGTCCCCCTGGAGCAGCTGGACGGCGCCCGCGTCGCCCTCGGATCCACCTCGCGAACGTCAGTGCGCCTGGCCCAGCTGCTCCTCTCGGAGAAGTACGGGGTCCAGCCCGACTACTACACCTGCCCGCCCGACCTGGGGCTGATGATGCAGGAGGCGGACGCGGCGGTGCTGATCGGCGACGCCGCGCTGCGCGCCTCGCTGCACGACGCGCCCCGGCTCGGGCTCGCCGTCCACGACCTGGGGACGATGTGGAAGGAGTGGACCGGACTGCCGTTCGTCTTCGCCGTCTGGGCCGCCCGGAAGGACTACCTGGAGCGTGAGCCCGGCGTCGTGCGCAAGGTCCACGAGGCCTTCCTCGCCTCCCGGGACGTGTCCCTGGAGGAGGTCGGCAAGGTCGCCGAGCAGGCGGCCCGCTGGGAGGCCTTCGACGCGGAACTGCTGGAGCGGTACTTCACCACGCTCGACTTCCGCTTCGGGCCGGATCAACTGGCCGGCGTACGGGAATTCGCGCGACGGACGGGACCGACGACGGGCTATGCGCCGGATGTGACCGTGGAGCTTCTGCCGATGGCCGCGCAAGGGTATTAGCGGGGCTTATGGCGCATTCGCCTTTCCGTATGCCGGAACCCCGGAATGCGGGAATGCCGGGAAGGCGAATGCGGCCCTGCCGCTCACCGGGAATGCCCTCCCCTTTCCCGTCCGGTTCGCGGGAGCGCGTGCGGCCGTCGGCTTCTTGAGGGGGCCGGGGGACGCTGCTAGCGTGCGTCGCCAAGTCACGGGGTGCGGGGCTGTGCGGGGCGGGGGCGTCGAATGGGGATCCGGGAACGCGCGGGCACACCGGGCCGCGGGCGTGCGGTGGCGGGCTGAGGTGGGCATCACGCTGTTCGTCGCCGGGGTCACGCTCTGGGGCGCGGTGACGGGCATGCTCCTGCCCCGCGCCGCCTACCGCCTCTCGGTCGACGCGGGCAGCGCCTGGCGCTCGGCCTGCCCGGCGGGGCACCCCCTGACCGGCCCGGCCGGGGGCTGGCTGGGGCGCGGCACCTGCCCGCACTGCCCGTCCGGCCCCCCTGCCGCCACCGAGCGCGCGGAGACCCGCAGCGGACGGCGCGCCGCCGTCTACGCGCCCGCGGGCGGGCCCGTACTCGCCACCACCCTGGTCTGCCTCGCCCTCGGGGCCGGGGTCGGCGCCCGCCCCGAGCTGGTCGCCTGGCTGCTCCTGGCCCCCCTCACCGTGCTGCTCTGCCTCGTCGACCGGGCCGTGCACCGGCTGCCCGACGTACTGACCCTCCCGCTCGCCGCCACGACCGCCGCCGCCCTCGGGGCGGCCTCCCTGTCCGGGGACGCCGGCGGATCCTGGCCGCGCGCCCTGCTCGGCGGGCTCGTCCTCGGCGCCTGCTACTTCCTCCTCTTCCTCATCAACCCCCGCGGCATGGGCTTCGGCGACGTCAAGCTCGCCCTCGCCGTCGGGCAGGTCCTCGGCTGGTACGGGTGGCCCGTGCTGTTCGCGGGCACCCTCGCGGCCTTCCTCGCGGGCGCCGTGCACGGCCTCACCCTGATCGCCCTGCGCCGGGCGGACCGCACGAGCCCGATCCCCTTCGGCCCCTTCATGGCGGGCGGCGCACTGGCCGGCGTCATGTACGCGGGCCTCGGCCTCGGCGCCGGCCTGGGCTTCTGAGGCGGGGAGGCGGCGGCCGCCCACCGCCCGCAGGGCCTCCGGGCGGTGGCCGGCAGGGCCTGGCGTAGGCTGGATCGGTCCGGAACCTTGACACAGCCGAACGACACAGCCGAAAGGTGACGCACCGGTGACCGACCAGGCCGCTCTCCAGTCTGTCCTCGACCGAGCCGCCGCGGGGGGCCGGATCACCAGGGAAGAGGCGCTCGACCTCTACCGCCACGCTCCGCTGCACGCCCTCGGCCAGGCAGCCGACGCCGCGCGCCGGTTGCGCTACGCCGGTACGGAGCACATCGCGACGTACATCATCGAGCGCAACATCAACTACACCAACGTGTGCGTCACGGCGTGCAAGTTCTGCGCCTTCTACGCGGCCCCCAAGGACACCAAGAAGGGCTGGTCCCGCGACCTCGACGACATCCTGCGCCGCTGCGCGGAGACCGTCGAACTGGGTGGCACACAGATCATGTTCCAGGGCGGTCACCACCCCGACTACGGCGTCGAGTACTACGAGCACCACTTCTCCGCCATCAAGCAGGCCTACCCGCAGCTGGTCATCCACTCCCTCGGCGCCTCCGAGGTCGAGCACATGGCCCGGATCTCGAAGGTCTCGGCCGAGGAAGCGATCAAGCGCATCCACGCCGCCGGCCTCGACTCCTTCGCGGGCGCCGGCGCCGAGCTGCTCCCGGAGCGGCCGCGCAAGGCGATCGCCCCGCTCAAGGAGTCCGGCGAGCGCTGGCTGGAGATCATGGAGATCGCCCACGGGCTGGGCGTGGAGTCCACCTCCACCATGCTGATGGGCACCGGCGAGACCAACGCCGAGCGCATCGAGCACATCGCGATGATCCGGGACACCCAGGACCGTACGGGAGGCTTCCGCGCCTTCATCCCGTACACCTACCAGCCCGAGAACAACCACCTCAAGGGCCGGACCCAGGCGACCGTCTTCGAGTACCTGCGCATGATCGCCATCGCCCGGCTCTTCCTCGACAACATCGCCCACATCCAGGGCTCCTGGCTCACCGTCGGCAAGGAGGCGGGCCAGCTCTCGCTGCACTACGGCGCCGACGACCTCGGTTCGATCATGCTGGAGGAGAACGTCGTCTCCTCGGCCGGTGCCAAGCACCGCTCCAACCGCATGGAGATCATCGACCTGATCCGCAAGGCGGGCCGCGTCCCGGCGCAGCGCGCGACGACGTACGAGCACCTGCTCGTGCACGAGGACCCGGCGAACGACCCGGTCGACGACCGCGTGGTCTCGCACATCTCCTCCACCGCCATCGAGGGCGGCACGGCCCACCCCGAGCTGAAGCTCATCTCCTCGAACTGACGCGCCGTGCTGACGATCCACACCGCTGACCTCCTCGTCACCGGATCCTCCGGATCCGCGCCGCTGCCCGGCGGCGCGGTCCTGGTCGAGGGCGACCGCATCGCCCGCGTGGGCCCGTACGAGGAGCTCGCCGCGGCCTATCCGCACGCGCGGGCCCGCCGCTGGCCCGGAGTGCTGACCCCGGGTCTGCTGGTGCGCGGCGGCGACGAGCTGCTGGAGCGCACGTACTACCCGGACGACCCGTACGAGATCACCGAGCTCGGGACCGAACCGATCAGCGGCGTCGGGGCGCTGGCCGACCTCAAGATGACCGAGGCCCGCTGGGGCAACAGCGCCCGGCGCGCCACGCAGAAGCTCCTCGCGCGCGGGGTGGTCGCGGTGGCCGGCCGTTTCGCGATCCCGGCCGTGCGGACGGCGGTGGTCCGCTCCGGACTCACCGTCCTGCCGCCCGCCCCCTACGAGGGCCCGGCCGCCCTGGACCCGCTCGCCGGGCTGAGCGCCGCCGAGGAGGCCTTCCACGGGATCCTGGAGTCGGGAGCCCCGGCCCGCTTCGCGGCCTTCGCCGTGTCCGGACCGGCGGAACTGCTGGAGCGGGGCCCCACCACCTGCGTGGCCACGGTCATCGGCGGCAGGCTGCTGCACCGCCGCCGCTGAGCGGGCGCCGCCCAGGCCCGGGCACGGCTCGGGGGAGTCCCGGGCGCGGCTCAGGGGACGGCCGGGCCCTTCGTGTAGTTCCCCTGCGCGTCGTACGGCCAGGCGTTGGACCGGCAGCCCAGCAGGCCCTTGATCTGCTGCATCATCGCGGGCGCGGGCTGCCCCGGTCCGGGGCAGGTCTCGTGTCCGTGGCCCAGTTCGTGGCCCACCTCGTGATTGATGATCAGTGCCCGGTAGTCGGCGGGCGGCCCGTCGAACTGCGGCGAACCGAGCAGCCAGCGCCGGAGGTTGACGATCACTTCGTGACCGGCGCGGCAGTTCGTCTCGCCCTTCAGCTCCGCGGTCACCACCTCGCACATCCGGTCGGTGGTGGCCGGCGTGGCTATCCGTACGGTGAACTCCACCGGCCCGGACCCCGTCAGCCGGAACGCGACCTTGGGATCGGCGATCCAGCCGCGCCGGTCGCCCAGGACGGCGTCGACGGAGCGCGCGGCCTCGTCCGGGTCGATCCCCGTGCCGTCCTCGGCCTCGACGCGGTAGCGCCGTACCGTGCCGGAACCGTGTACGGGCCCCGAGGCGGTGGAGGCCCGGAAGGTGCCGGGCCCGGTCTCGGGGACCGGGGCCGGGCCCGGGGCGGTGCCCGGGGCCGGCGGGGACGCCACCACGGGCGACTGCGACACCGGCGGTGGCGGCGTGGGTACGGTCACGGGCGCGGCGGGTTCGGGCGGCCCGGACCTCGGCGTCGACGGGGCGGCGAGCTCCGCACCCGGGTCGGCGTCCCGGGGCAGCAGCCCCGCCACCAGGGCCACCGCGACGACGGCTCCCGAGCACAGCAGCAGCGGGAGCACGATCCGTGCGGGCTTGCGGCGGCCACCTCGGCGGCCGCGGCGGCCGCCGCCCCGGGCAGGGGTGGTGGTGCGGGGGGTGGGGCGTGAGGTGCGATGTTTCGGCATGACTGGTTCCATGATCACGCGGAAGTGAGCCGTGCGGCGAGCCGCATCCGCTCCTCCAGCTGTTTCCCGGCGAGGGCGAGTACCTCCGCGTTCTGCTCGATCAGCCGTTTCCGGTAGGCGGCTTCCTTGCTCTACCAGACGTCCGTGAGCCCGGAACGTTGCTTGCGGACCACGTCTTGCCGGCGGTTGTGACGGGCGCCACGCGCGCGGACCGTTCCCTGATCGCCTCTTGTGCGCGCCCGGGCACGGCCCCCGGCGGCCCCCGGCGGCCGGGGCGGGCGGGCGCGGGGGAGGGCGGGCCTGCGAGAATGAGGGTGCACCCGCCGGACCGTCCGCCCGCCCGTCCGGCCGGCGGTCCGCAGCACCCGTACCCGTACCCGAGGGGCCAAAGCCAGTGACCACCGCTTCCCTGGACAAGCAGCCGCACGAAGTCGCCTCCATGTTCGACGGCGTGGCGGCGAACTACGACCTCACCAACGACGTCCTCTCCCTCGGGCAGGCCCGCCTGTGGCGCAAGGAGGTCGCCAAGGCGGTCGCAGCGCGCCCCGGGCAGCTGGTCCTCGACCTCGCCGCCGGCACGGCCACCTCCTCGCTGCCCTTCGCCGCGACCGGCGCGTACGTCGTGCCCTGCGACTTCTCCCTCGGCATGCTCCGCGAGGGCAAGAAGCGCAACCCCTGGCTCCCGCTGACGGCGGGCGACGCGACCCGGCTCCCCTTCAAGGACGGCGTCTTCGACACCGTCACCATCTCCTTCGGCCTGCGCAACGTCCAGGACACCGACGCCGCCCTGCGCGAGCTGTACCGCGTCACGAAGCCCGGCGGCCAGGTCGTGATCTGCGAGTTCTCGCAGCCCACCTGGGCGCCCTTCCGGACCGTGTACACCGAGTACCTGATGCGCGCGATGCCGCCGGTGGCCCGGGCGGTCTCCTCCAACCCCGACGCCTACGTGTACCTCGCCGACTCCATCCGCGCCTGGCCCGACCAGCCGGCGCTGGCCGCGCTGCTCCAGAAGGCCGGCTGGGGCCAGGTCGCCTGGCGCAACCTGAGCGGCGGCATCGTGGCCCTGCACCGCGGCGTCAAGCGGTAGGGAGGGGACCGGCGATGGACTACCAAGCGCTGCTGGAACAGGTCGCCACCGACATCGCCCCGCTGGTGGGCAGCGGTACCACCGCCGAGTACATCCCGGCGCTGGCCTCCGTCGACCCCCGGCAGTTCGGGATGGCCATCGCCGACGTCGACGGCAACGTGTTCGGGGTGGGGGACTGGCGCACGCCGTTCTCCGCCCAGTCCATCACCAAGGTCTTCGCGCTGGCCCTCGCGCTGGCCGAGGGCGGTGACAGCCTGTGGGAGCGGGTGGGCCGGGAGCCCTCCGGCAACCCGTTCAACTCCCTCGTGCAGCTGGAGTACGAGAACGGCATCCCGCGCAACCCCTTCATCAACGCGGGCGCGCTCGTCGTCACCGACCGGCTCCAGACGCTGACGGGCGACGCGAGCAGCGAACTGCTGCGGTTCCTCCGGGAGGAGAGCCAGAACCCGGACGTCGCCTTCGACGCGGAGGTCGCCGCCTCGGAGCAGGAGCACGGGGACCGCAACGCGGCCGTGGCCCACTTCATGGCCTCGTACGGGAACATAGACAACCCGGTGCCGACGCTGCTGGACCACTACTTCTGGCAGTGCTCGATCGAGATGTCCTGCGCCGACCTGGCCCGGGCCGGCCGCTTCCTGGCCCGCCACGGGCTGCGCGCGGACGGATCCCGGCTGCTCACGCGGAGCGAGGCGAAGCAGATCAACGCGGTGATGCTCACGTGCGGGACGTACGACGCGGCGGGGGAGTTCGCCTACCGGGTCGGGCTGCCGGGCAAGAGCGGGGTGGGCGGGGGGATCGTGGCGGTGGTGCCGGGGGCGTGCACGCTGGCCGCGTGGAGCCCCGGCCTGGATCCCCAGGGGAACTCGGTCGCGGCCGTAGCGGCCCTGGACCGGTTCACGACCCTGACGGGGCTGTCGGTCTTCTGACGGGCTCTGCCCTGCGGGGCGGAGTTCCCCTACCCGCCCTTCGCCCGTTCCCTGGGCTCCGCCCAGACCCCTGCCGCGTGCGGCGCCGTTGCCGGGGGCCAGCCCCCGGACCCCCGCTCCTCGAACGCCGGAGGGGCTGGATTTCCGCCGGCGTTCGAGGAGCGGGGGTCCGGGGCGGAGCCCCAGGGGGCCCCGCTCCACGGCTGGCTACCCCTGCGTGAGCGTCAGATCGTAGCGTCGGCCGTGGCGGGTGCCGCCGGGCAGGAGGAACCGCTCCGTCAGCGTCATGCCCAACCGCTCCGCCACCGCGATCGACCGCGCGTTGGCGTCGTCGATCATCGCGACGACCTGTGGAACGCCCGCCTCCCGTACGCGCTCAACGCTGGCCAGCGCAGCGGCGTACGCGTACCCCTTCCCCCAAGCGGAGCGACCGAGTCGCCACCCGATCTCGATCTCCCCCACCGGCCCCCACGCCTTCTCCGCCGGCCACGGCTGCGCCCCCGTGAAGCCGAGCACCCCGCCCCCGCCGTCCGTCAGCGTCCACAGGCAGAACCCGAGCCGCGCGTCGTGCAGCCGCTGCCGCGCGGTGAGTTCCTCATAGGCGGAGAGCTCGGCCGGTCCGCCGAGGAACTCCATGACGTCGGGGTCGTCGAAGACCCGGTACCAGGCGTGCGCGTCCTCGTCCGTGGGCACACGGAGCTGGACGGCGGGGAGCGGCCGGGTCGGCGAGGTGGTCACAGTGGGCAGCCCTTCGGATCGTGATCTCTCTCGCTGCATAGACTGCACATGTCTTGTGCCGTTGGGCACCCCTTATCGAGCCTTCGGGAGACCCCGCCGTGACCGAGCCCCTCTCCGAGCACTCCGCGGATGTGATCGTCGTCGGGGCCGGGCCCGCCGGCTCGACCACCGCCTACTACCTGGCCAAGGCGGGACTCGACGTCCTGCTCCTGGAGAAGACGGCGTTCCCGCGCGAGAAGGTCTGCGGCGACGGCCTGACCCCGCGCGCCACCAAGCAGCTGGTGTCGATGGGCATCGACATCTCCGAAGAGGCCGGCTGGCTGCGCAACAAGGGCCTGCGGATCATCGGCGGCGGCCAGCGGCTCCAGCTGGACTGGCCGGAGCTGGCCTCCTTCCCCGACTACGGACTCGTCCGCAAGCGCGACGACTTCGACGAGACCCTGGCCCGCCAGGCGCAGAAGGCCGGCGCCCGCCTGTACGAGCGCTGCAACGTCGGCGAACCCGTCCGCGACCCCCGCACCGGCCACATCACCGGGGTGACGGCCAAGCTCGGCGAGGAGAAGACCCCGGTCACCTTCAGCGCCCCGCTGGTGGTCGCGGCCGACGGCAACTCCTCGCGCCTCTCCCTGGCGATGGGCCTGCACCGCCGCGACGACCGCCCGATGGGCGTGGCCGTGCGCACGTACTTCACCTCGCCCCGCCACGACGACGACTACCTGGAGTCCTGGCTGGAGCTCTGGGACCGGCGCGGCACCGAGGACCGGCTGCTGCCCGGCTACGGCTGGATCTTCGGCATGGGCGACGGCACCTCCAACGTCGGCCTCGGCATCCTCAACTCCTCCTCCGCCTTCAAGGAGCTGGACTGGCGCGAAGTCCTCAAGGCCTGGTGCGCGTCCATGCCGGAGGACTGGGGCTACACCCCCGAGAACATGACGCAGCCCATCCGCGGCGCGGCCCTGCCGATGGCCTTCAACCGCCAGCCGCACTACACCAAGGGCCTGCTGCTCGTCGGTGACGCGGGCGGTCTCGTCAACCCGTTCAACGGCGAGGGCATCGCCTATGCGATGGAGTCCGGCCAGATCGCCGCGGACGTCATCGTCCAGGCGCACTCCCGCGCCACCCCCGCACTGCGCGAACTGACCCTGCACAGCTACCCGAAGGTCCTCAAGGAGACCTACGGCGGCTACTACACCCTGGGCCGCGCGTTCGTGAAGCTCATCGGCAACCCCAAGGTCATGAAGATCGCCACCCAGCGCGGCCTGAGCCACCCGGTGCTGATGAAGTTCACCCTGAAGATGCTCGCCAACCTGACCGACCCGACGGGCGGCGACGCGATGGACCGCGTCATCAACGGCCTCTCGAAGGTGGCGCCCCGCGCTTGACCGGTCAAGGCCGGGCCGCTCGTCGGGTAGTCGAGCGGCTCGGCTCGTGACACCTGGCCGTCACACGTTGACGATCTTCACCTTCGGTGAGCCGGGAAGTTCCTCGGCGGCCTTGCACAGCGCCGGGATGTGCGACTTGTCAGAAGTGACGAGTAGGACCGGGGGGGTGCAGAGTGCGGCCGTGGCCACCACGAGTGCGTCCACGAGGCATTCGTGCCCGTCGAGGCCCGAGGCGTCCAGCAGCTTCGCTGCGGCGTCCGTCACCGCGTCGTTGACCGGTTTCACGTCGAACCGGGACAGTAGGAACTGGAGTCGCTTGGCGGCTTCTCCTGTCCGGCGCACCTCCAAGGGCGTCAGCGCGGACAGCGCCACGCGTCGGCCGCTCTGCTGAGCGACTTCGATACGCGCACGCATCCCCTCGTCACCGTCGACGTGCAGTGAAAGTCCTTGGGTGTCCAGGACGAGCGTGCCCTCGCTCTTTGCCTTGATCTTGAGGCGCTTGCTTACCACTCCTGCTCCGCCTGCCGCCGTGCTTCAGCGGAGACGGGGCCGAACGCCTTGCGGTCAGCGGTCACGACCTCGCGGAGCTTCTGTGCGGCGAGCCATTCCTCCAGCGCCTCGGCCACGACGGAGGAGAACCCGCTCTTGCCGGTGCGTTCCTCGACTTCCTTGATCAGTGACTGGGCGAGCGACACGGATCTCTTGCCGGCCCGCTCGGCGGCCTGGGGCGCTACGTGGCTGCTCATATCTAAAACGTAGCACCGCTGGTAGGAAATTTCCCGTCCGATGGTTACCTCAGTGGAACCAAGGTGGCCCCGAAGGCCTAGGAAGTGGCTCCGCCGGGGTGGGCCGGTGGGGTGAGGGGGGTGTCGCGCGAGGCCTCGTACGGTGTTTCGTACGGGGCTTCGTGCGAGCGGTGGACCGTGCGGATGCAGCGGGTCAGCAGGACCAGACCGCAGATCATCAGAGCCCCCGAAGCCGTCCAGTCGAGGGCGAGGGTCAGCGGGGAGTTGGGCTTCTGCCACGGGCGGGCGGTGGTCAGCAGCCAGCCCCCGAGGGACAGGAGGCCGAGCCCGGCGGCGGCCGGGACGGCGGTGGGTTCGCCGGGCGGACGGGTGCCGGCGCCGGGGCCGGGGGCTTCGTCGGATGGCCTGGTGTTCACGGAACACCACCTCCTGGGGTGACTCGGGCGTGCTCGCCCGGGCTATCTTCGCAGGGCTTCGGCCGGTTCGACACGGGCTGCCCGCCAAGCGGGATGGAGCCCCGCGAGCAGACCGGTCAGCAGCCCCGCGAGCGGAGCGGCGGCGACCGTCAGCGGATGGATCACCGGCGTCCAGTGGCGCGCCAGGGACACGGCGACCACGGTGAGTTCGCCGAGCGAGGTGCCCACGAGGCCGCCCAGCGCGCCCAGTGCCGCGGACTCGGTGAGGAACTGGGCCGACACGTGCCGCCCCCGGGCGCCGAGCGCGCGGCGCAGCCCGATCTCACCGGTGCGCTCCAGGACGGCGACGAGCGTGGTGTTGGCGATCCCGACCGCGCCGATGACCAGGCAGATCCCGGCGAGCAGCAGGAACAGCGCGCTCAGGTCGGAGGTGACGCCGGAGCGCAGCAGCCGCGGGTCGGGCGGTGGTACGGCCTTGAGGTACTCGGGGTGGTCGGGGCGCAGCGCCAGCGGGGCGAGCTCGGCGACCTGGCGGGCGGCGCCGAGCTCGGTGGCGATCAGCATGGACGCGGTGCCGGGCGAGGGCTGCCCCCACAGCTCCTCGGCGGTGGCCCGGGGCACGAGCACCGACAGCAGGTTCTCCGGCTTGCGCCGCACGTCGGAGATGATCCCCGCGACGGTGAAGGCCTCCTGGCCGATGTAGAGCGCGGGCCGGGTGGCCAGGGTGGTGATGCCGAGGCGGTCCGCGAGCCCGCCGCCGATGACCACCACGCGCTGCCGGCTCCGCTCGGAGAACTCGTCGTAGAGACGGCCCTCCCGGAGGGTGGGCACGAGGGCGGCCACGGCCCCGGGGGAGGCGGCGACGACGGACGTGCCGGTGGTGGACGCGCCGCCGGTGGAGCCGCCGCCCGACGGCAGGGAGCCCAGGGTGGTGCGCGAGTCCAGCCGTACCGTCCACAGCACCCCGGCGTGCTCGATGCCGGCGACGGCGCGCAGCCGCTGCTCGGCATCGGCGGTGAACACGGGTCCGGCGAACTCGCTCTGCTGGCCGGCCACGTCCTCGACGGTCACCTCGGTGGCCGTCAGGACGTTGAACCGGCCGTCGATCTGCGAGGAGATGGTGGCGGTGAGGCCCAGCACGGCCACGAAGCTGCCGACCCCCAGGACGGTGCCCAGGGCGGTGAGCACGGCCCGGCCGGGGCGGCGCAGCATGCCGGCGACGGCCTCGGCGAGCGCGTCGCGTACGGAGAGCCGGGTCGGCCGGACGGTGCTCACGTACGCAGCCGCCCGTCGCGGATGGTGACGGTCCGGGCGCCGCGCCGGGCCACCCCGGGGTCGTGGGTGATGACGAGGACGGTCATCCCGGAGCCGTGCAGTTCGTCGAGCAGCCCCAGTACGGAGGCGGCGTTGGCGGAGTCGAGGTTGCCGGTGGGCTCGTCGCACAGCAGGAGCGAGGGGCGTCCGACGAGGGCGCGGGCGATGGCCACGCGCTGGCGTTCGCCGCCGGACAGCCGCCCGGGCACGGCGCCGGCCCGGTGCCCGAGACCGACCTGCTCCAGCGCCTCGCGGGCCCGTACGAGGCGCTGCGCGCGCGGTGTTCCGGTGTAGAGCATGGCGAGGGTGATGTTCTCCAGGGCGGACCGGTGGGGCAGCAGGTGGAAGGACTGGAAGACGAAGCCGATCCGGCGGCCGCGCAGGGCGGTGCGTTCCCGGTCGGGGAGCGCGGAGGTGTCGATCCCGTCGAGGAGGTAGCGGCCGCTGGTGGGGGAGTCGAGCAGTCCGGCGACGTTGAGGAAGGTGGACTTCCCGGAGCCGGACGGGCCGACGATGGTGATGAACTCGCCGCGCCGGACGGTCAGCCCGCACGGGTGCAGGGCTTCGACGGGCGGTGGCCCGGGATAGGTGAGGCCGACCCCGCGGAACTCGATCACGGGGGTGCCGGGCTCCGGCTCCCCGTTCTCCCGGGCACGGCGCGGCCGGGGGAACCTCATGTGCCGGTCCCCTTGCGGGCGGCGCCGATGACGACCTTGGTGCCGACCGCGAGGGCGTCGGCCCGGACCGGGGTCACGGCCACGTAGCCGTCGCCGCTGGTGCCGGTGCGGACCGGGATGCGCCGCTGAGTGCCGTCGGCGGAGACCGCCGTGACGAGGGTCTGGCCGTCGGGGCTCGCGGAGACGGCGGTGACCGGGACCACGAGGGCCTCGCCGTCGGTGGCGGCGGACTCGATGGTCAGCCGGACGTCCTGCCCGGCGAAGGCGGCGGGCAGCGGCTGGTCGGCGCGGACCAGCATCCGGTAGCCGGGATCGGCGGCGCCGGCCCCGCCGGCCTTGCCGGGGGCGCCGCCCTGGCCGCCCTGACCTCCTTGGCCGCCCTGGCCGTTCTGCTCGGACTGCCGGCCGGTGGACCGCTCGGTGGCCACCAGGGCCACCTTGCCCCGGGCGTCGGTGCCCGCCACCTCGGAGGAGACCACCACGGTCATGCCCGCGCGCAGCAGCTGCTTCTTGTCCTCCTTGAGGTAGGCCTCGACGACCAGTTCCCCGGCGGACAGCGTGAGCACCGACCCGGAGACGGGGCCGCCGACACGGCCGCCGACGGAACTGACCCTGGCCGGGAAGGAGCCGAGGAACACGGTCTCGGAGGCGGGCAGCATCGGCCCGTCGGCGGCCTCCGCCGCCGTCAGCCCGGCCCGGGCGTCGGCGAGTGCCTGGCGGGCGCGCGCGAGGACCCGGGCCGAGTCGCCGGAGCGACCCGGCGCACCCGTTCCGCCGTCGGCGCCGTCGGTGCCCTTCCCGCCGCCTGACGTACCCGTTGCGCCCGGGGAGGCGGAGGGGCCGGGGGTGGCGGCCGGCCCGGCCCCGGCCCCGCCCCCGGTCCTGGCGGCGGCCCTGGCCCCGGCTTCGGCGTCCTCCACGGCCCACTCGGCGGACCGTACGGTCTCCCGCGCGGCCTTGAGCACCTGCGCACCGCCCGCCACCGCGGGCAGCGGGTCGTAGCCGATGGCCTTGTAACGCGCGGCGAGGGCACTCTTCGTACCGGACCCGAACACGCCCTTCGGGTCACCGCCGGTGCCGTGCCCGAGTTCCCGCAGCGCCTGCTGCAACTGCGCCACGTCGTCGCCGGTGGCCCCGGGCTTCAGGTCGCGGTAGACGGGCAGGGTCCCCCTGAGGGGGAACACGGGCCGCCCGGACACCTCCGCGAGCAGCTGCCCGGCCGTGACCGAGTCCCCCGCCCGCAGGGGCAGTTTGGTCACCACGGGCGGGCCCGCGCCCTCACCGGAGCGGGGCTGCGGGGCCACCTCGACGCTCTGGTCGGCGACCACGGTCCCGCGCATCACCACCTTCTGCGCGAGCACCCGCCGCTCGACCGCCGCGGTCAGCGCCCCCTGCGCGGGCGGCCCGGTCTCGGCGGCCACCTGCGCGGGCGACTTCACCAGGGTGGTGGCCAGCAACCCCCCGACGGCCATGAGCGCGGCCCCGGCGACGACCCCGATCACCACGCGCCGCCCGCGCGCGAGACCGCTGGAGTACCGCGCGCCGTCGTCACCGTCCTGCCCGCGGCCGATCACCTCCGCGACGTCCGCATCTGCCGCGACGTCCGGGTCCGCGACGTCCGGGTCCGTGACGCCCGCGTCCGTGACGCCCGCGTCCGCGACGCCCGCGTCCGTGACGCCCGCGTCCGTGACGCCCGCGTCCGCGACGCCCGCGTCCGCGACGCCCGCGTCCGCGACGCCCGCGTCCGGCAGGCCCGCATCCGCCGCACCCGCACCCGTATCCGCCACGACGTCCCGCAGCCCACTCACCCGCCGAGGGCGGTGTCGCCGTTGGAGCCCCGCTCGGGCCTGCTTCTCTTCGCGGCCTCGTCGTCCTTCTCCACACGGGGCACGCCGCAATCGGTGTGGGCAATGGCCACCCCGTTGTCCCCGAAGCCGTCGTAGTGGGCGATTTCCTCCTCGGTGTGCGGGAGGCTGCCGCTCACCTTGGGCGCGCCGCCGCCGGAGCACGCGCCGAGCGCGAGCGCGAACGCGGGCGCCACGACCACGGGTATGAAGGGCACATGCTTAGGCATAGAGGGTGCTTCCCTCGATATGGGATGGATGCGGGCGCCGCGGAGACGAGATGACGTGCGAACGCGCCTGGCGATCCTAGAGAGTGTTTTGCCGGGTCACAACCCAAGTCTCAGCACGCCTACTTGACTGTTCGGAGGCCGAGAATGCGGCTTGTCCGGGCATGGTGAATCGGCTTGAATCTGGAGCGGTTCGAGTTCCGTCTCCGCCGCCGACAATGACGGCCCGAATCCGAACGGCAACAACCGGAATTGCCCCGCATCCCGAAGGAATCACCGATGTCTCCCTCCCCGTACCACCAGGCCCTGGCGACCGCCCTGCTGGCGGCGACGGCCGTACTGCTGGCGGGCTGCTCGGACGGCGGCGGGAACGGCGGCGGGAACGGGAAGGGCGGCGCCGAGCCCGCCCTCGGGCCCGTCGCGACGAACCCCGCCACCTCGTCCATCTCCCTCCCGATGGACGCGTACACGGACTCGGACGCCGAGGTCCGCAAGATGGACGCGGTACAGGCCAGGCTGACCGAGCAGTGCATGGCGCGGTACGGGTTCACCTACGAGGCACCGGCGAAGCGGCCCGCGGCGGGCGGCGCAGCGGAAGGCGACCGGCACCGGGACCTGTTCGGCGAGGCGGACCCCGAGCACGCGGCGGCCTACGGCTACGACGGCGACTCCGGGGTGCCGCGTCCCCCGAAGCCGGCTCCGCCGCAGCTCAGCGAGAGCGCGTCGGCCGTGCTGTTCGGTACCCGGCCGGGGGAGAGCGCACCGGCCGGCCCGGATCCGCTGAGTCAGGAAGAGGCCGACGAGGCGGACAGCGGGGTCGAGATCGGCGGGCAGAAGGTGCCGGCCGGCGGCTGCCTGCGGGAGGGGTACCGCAAGCTGTACGCGCCCGCCAAGGGCAGCGTCGACCTGCTCTTCTCCTTCGGCCTGGCCTCCCAGGCGCACAGCCGCGCCCAGGAGGACTCCCGGGTGGTCGCGGCTCTGCGGGGCTGGTCCGACTGCATGGGCAAGGGCGGTTACGGGGGAGTGGCCACTCCGTACGAGGTGATCGAGAAGCTGGGCCTGGAGGAGGACAAGGGCGGCGCCAAGGCGATCGCGGTCGCCACCCAGGACGTGACGTGCAAGCGCGAGGTGAACCTCGTCGGGATCTGGGCGGCCGCCGAGGCGGCCTACCAGCAGCAGCTGGTCGAGGAGCACGCCGAGACCCTCGCCCAGTACAAGAAGCAGCGCGACGCGCGCTTCAAGCTCGCGGCCTCACTGGTCTGACCGCTCGGGTCACCCACCGCCCCGGCCCCCGGCTCAGCACTCTGGACCTGGCCCCCCGGCCCCCGGTTCACTGCCCCTGCGGCCGGGGCGAGCACGCCCGGATCGCGTCGCGGTGGTCCCGTCTGAGCGTCTGCCACTGCTCGGCGGTGCCGCCGGGCTCCTGGTACAGCACCTCGCCCGTGACCGGATCCGGGTCCGGGTACCAGGAGACGCCGTGCTCCCGCATGCACGCGGACGCCCGGCGCGCGGCGGCGAGTTCCTCGGTGGTCGCCCGCACGGGGGCCCGTGAGGGTTCGAGCGGTGCGCACGCCTTCTGCGCCTCCCCGAACACCGGATTCTCCTTGTCCTCCACGTGGGGTGCGCCGTCGTCCCCGTAACCGAGCGTCAATCCGTGCTGTTCCATGCACTTGTAGAACGGAATGTCCGCCGCGGCCAGGGAGGACATCGCCGTGGGGCCGGCGGTAAGCCCGGGTGTGGCCCTCCCGTTGGGCTTCCCCTCGGCTTTTCCGCTCCCTCCGCATCCGGTCAGTGGGATGCACATGAGGAGTAAAGCGGATATTTCGCGTACACGCACGAGGTGGTTTCCCTTGCGGCCGGCGGAATGGATGGGCGCGGCCCCGTGGGGGAGGGGCGGAGCGCGCCGGAGATGCTAGGCGGGCTCGGGGAAACCCGGCAAGGACGCTACGGGCCAAGGTGGTTGTGGCCTGATCAGCTGAGAAGTAGCTTGTCCGGAAGTGTCCCGGAAGGTTTAATCCCGGCCGGAATCAATTCCCTGGAGATGGAGGAATCCGCAATGTCCAAGCCCCTTCGCAGTCTCGTCGCCGGCTGCGCCACCGCGGTATCGGTGGGTGCATTTCTCCTGGTGACGGCCGGATCTGCGGCTGCCAACACGGAGCGGGACGGTTATCTGGAAACCAGCGAGTTCGGCCTTTACTACAACTCCAACAGCGGTGGCTGTGTCTTCGACCTGATGTCTTCGGACTGGAACTTCTACAACGACCTCTTCAAGGGGCCGGAGGGTTGTGCCGGCATGAACCGGGTGACGAACGACGACACCGCGTCCTACCGGAACCGGGACACGTACACCTGGAAGGTCGGTACCGACCCGAACCTCGGCGGGTACGTCGGATCGCTTCCCCCCGGCTACGTCGGCAACGCCAGCGCCAACTTCAAGAACCGGATCACGTCGGCGACGTTCCTCGACTGACGGCGCGCTCGCGGGGAGCCAGCGGGGAGCCCGGGCCGAGCCCCCGAGGGCTCCCGGACGGCTCCAGGAGGGCCCTCAGGGGCCCCAGGGAGCCCCCTGGACGACAGAAAGGCCGGTACTCCACCCCCGAGCGGGGGAGTACCGGCCTTTCGCGCGTCACCGAGAGCGGCTCGGGACGACGGGGACGCATCCGTGACGGACGGTCCGATCCGGTCTGGGGAAGGACCGGAGGGTGGATCAGAGGACGCGGACGGCGCCCGTCGGCTTGTCGTAGCTCAGGGAGCGCTCGACGATGCCGGTGCTGGAGTTCTGCGCGCCGACGAACTTGCCGCCGCCGACGTAGATGGCGACGTGGTACGCGCTGCCCCTGGAGCCCCAGTACAGGATGTCGCCCGGCTGGAGGGCGCTCAGGGAGACCGAGGTGCCGGCCGAGGACTGCGCCTGGGAGACGCGCGGCAGGGAGATGCCGGCCTGGCGGTACGCGGCCTGGACGAGGCCCGAGCAGTCGAACGAGGACGGGCCGGTGCCGCCGGAGACGTACGCCTTGCCGACCTGCGCGCGGGCGAAGTTCACGATGGCGGCGGCGGAGCCGGTCGCCGGGGCGGTGACGGTGCCCGAACCCTGCGAGGAGCCGGTGGAGGAGGAGCCCCCGGAGGAGGACTTGCCTTCGAGCGTGGTGCGGGAGGAGCTGCGGTTGGCGCGCTCGGCCTCGGCCTTGCGGTCCGCCTCCTGCTTCGACTTCTGCTCGGCGTCGGCCTTCTGCTGGGCGTCGGCCTTGGCCTGCTTCGCCTCGGCGGCGGCGCCCGTGCGGGCGGTCTCCTCCAGGGCGTTGACCTCGCCGTCGACGGCGGCGGCACGGGTGTTCTCCGCGGCCTTGGCCACGGCCGAGGTGACCTCGGCACTCAGGTCCAGGTTGAGGACCGGCATCTCGAGAGTGGTCTCGGGCGCCGTCTCGGAGGACGGGGTGGCACTCGCCGTGCCGGCCATGGCCAGGGTGCTGAGGACGCCACCGGCAACTCCGGCGCGGACCGCGAGCTTCGAGGCGCTGCGGCGGGGCTTCCGGTGGCTGGGTATGTGAGCGGTGAGGGACATGGGTACAACCGCTATCAGGGGGTTGCGGTTCCCTTCAAGAAACGTGGTCTGCGCCACAGTTGCGCGCGAACCGGGCGAACCGGGCGCGTCGAAACCCTTATTGACGCCGTAACGGGCAAATCAGGCGTCCGCTCACAAGGCTGTGATCATGGGTTTTCCGCAATAAGTCCGAATTGATCCACGGCCTACCATCCACCCCGACAGATGGCCAAGCCCCCTTTCGTCGCCGCGAATCCGGAGTGGCGCAGGTCACAGAGCAGTCACGCCATGCGGACGCCGTGGCCGTCCTGTGACCCGACCGTGAGCTCACCGCCGGGTTGCCGAACGGCTGCCGCCGGGTCGGCGAACGGTCGCCGCCGGGTCCGCGCCCCGCCGCGGGCGTCGGCCCGCCCCCGCGGAGGCCCCCCGTCGCGGCACCTCGCGTCCCGGCCCCGCCCCGACTTAGTGAACGGATGCACGCGTCCACTCCCGTACGCGCGCCGTCCCCCGGGCGGGGGACGGCGATCCCTTTATCATCACGCGCACCAAGCTAGCCAATTTGCGTGCAGTAGCCACGATTTGATAGTGCAACAGGCCCTCCACCTGCGGCTGAAGGGTCGGATGTCACCTTTGGTGATCATGTGGATGCTTCGCGTATGAAGATCACCACTCATCGGACTTCATGATCGTTCGTCAGGTGGTGGAGATCACAAACTCGTTGTTGTAACCCGTGTCGCAGATCACAGACGGGCAGGCATAAGATGCGCACCAGTCCGGCTTGTGAACTGCCTCACATGCGAGGCGGGGCGCATGGCGCCGGCACAGCGGTCCAACGGTCAAGGACGACTGGAAGGAGCGAGGAGCGTGAATGCGTACGCGCCCATCCTCGTGCTCGGCGCCCTCGGCGCAGGGTTTGCGATCTTCTCCGTGGTCATGGCCACGCTGATCGGCCCAAAACGGTACAACCGGGCAAAACTTGAAGCGTACGAGTGCGGCATCGAGCCCACTCCCATGCCGGCCGGCGGCGGCCGCTTCCCCATCAAGTACTACCTGACGGCGATGCTCTTCATCGTCTTCGACATCGAGGTTGTCTTCCTCTACCCCTGGGCGGTCACCTTCGACTCGCTGGGGATCTTCGGGCTCGTCGAGATGCTCCTCTTCGTGCTCACCGTCTTCGTCGCCTACGCCTACGTATGGCGCCGCGGCGGCCTGGAATGGGACTGAGGGGCTGAATTTCCATGGGACTGGAAGAGAAGCTGCCGAGCGGCTTTCTGCTGACCACCGTCGAACAGGCCGCGGGGTGGGTGCGCAAGGCGTCCGTCTTCCCCGCGACCTTCGGCCTGGCCTGCTGCGCCATCGAGATGATGACCACCGGAGCGGGCCGGTACGACCTGGCCCGCTTCGGCATGGAGGTCTTCCGCGGATCCCCGCGCCAGGCCGACCTGATGATCGTCGCGGGCCGGGTCAGCCAGAAGATGGCGCCGGTGCTGCGGCAGGTGTACGACCAGATGCCCGCTCCCAAGTGGGTCATTTCTATGGGTGTTTGTGCGTCTTCGGGCGGAATGTTCAACAACTACGCGATCGTCCAGGGCGTTGACCACATCGTCCCGGTGGACATCTACCTGCCGGGCTGCCCGCCCCGCCCCGAGATGCTGCTCGACGCGATCCTCAAGCTCCACCAGAAGATCCAGGGATCGAAGCTCGGCGTGAACCGGGAAGAGGCGGCCCGCGAGGCGGAGGAGGCGGCCCTCAAGGCGCTCCCCACCATTGAGATGAAGGGGCTCCTGCGGTGAGCGAGGACCCGGCCGTGGAGAACGGCCCCCACGCCAGCGATGGCAATAACGTGCCCGCGCCCCGCGGCGCGGCCGGCCCCGAGGTGATCGGCGTCCGCAAGGGCATGTTCGGTGCCGCCGGCGGCGGCGACACCAGCGGCTACGGCGGCCTCGTGCGCACCGTGGCCCTGCCCGGCGCGAGCGCCCGCCCGTACGGCTCGTACTTCGACGAGGTCGTCGACGAGCTGGAGGGGGCGCTGGAGGAGCAGGACCTGCTTCCGGAGAACGCGATCGAGAAGGTCGTCGTCGACCGGGCGGAGCTGACCCTCCACATCGCCCGCGAGCACCTCCTGCGCGTCGCGAGGACCCTGCGCGACGACCCGGCCCTGCGCTTCGAACTGTGCACGGGGGTCAGCGGGGTGCACTTCCCCGACGACAAGGGCCGCGAGCTGCACGCGGTCTACCACCTGCGCTCGCTCACCCACGGCCGGATCCTGCGGCTGGAGGTGTCCGCCCCGGACGCCGACCCGCACGTCCCCTCGGTCGTCTCGGTCTACCCGACCAACGACTGGCACGAGCGCGAGACGTACGACTTCTTCGGCCTGGTCTTCGACGGGCACCCGGCCCTCACCCGGATCATGATGCCGGACGACTGGCAGGGCTTCCCGCAGCGCAAGGACTACCCGCTCGGCGGCATCGCCATCGAGTACAAGGGCGCCCAGATCCCGGCTCCTGACCAGCGGAGGTCGTACAGCTGATGTCCCCAACCTCGAATCACGCAGAAAACCACGCCTCCGCACGCGAGACCACCGAGGGCACCGTCTACACCGTCACCGGCGGCGACTGGGACGAGGTCGTCCAGTCCGCGGCCCGCGCGGACGACGAGCGCATCATCGTCAACATGGGCCCCCAGCACCCTTCCACCCACGGGGTGCTCCGCCTGATCCTGGAGATCGACGGCGAGACGGTCACCGAGGCCCGCTGCGGCATCGGCTACCTCCACACCGGCATCGAGAAGAACCTCGAATTCCGGAACTGGACGCAGGGCACCACCTTCGTCACGCGCATGGACTACCTGACGCCGTTCTTCAACGAGACGGCGTACTGCCTGGGCGTGGAGAAGCTGCTCGGCATCACCGACCAGATCCCGGACCGCGCCACCGCCATCCGCGTCCTGCTGATGGAGCTCAACCGGCTCTCCTCCCACCTGGTGTGCATCGCCACCGGCGGCATGGAGCTGGGCGCGACCACGATCATGATCTACGGGTTCCGCGACCGCGAGCTGATCCTCGACGTCTTCGAGCTGATCACCGGACTGCGCATGAACCACGCGTTCATCCGCCCCGGCGGCCTCGCGCAGGACCTGCCCCCGGGCGCGGTCGACCAGCTCCGCGAGTTCGTGAAGACCATGAAGAAGAACCTGCCGGAGTACGACAAGCTCGCCACCGGCAACCCCATCTTCAAGGCCCGCATGCAGGACGTCGGCTACCTCGACCTCACCGGCTGCATGGCGCTCGGCGCCACCGGCCCGGTCCTGCGCTCCGCCGGCCTGCCGCACGACCTGCGCAAGTCGGACCCGTACTGCGGCTACGAGAACTACGAGTTCGACGTACCGACCACCGAGTCCTGCGACTCCTACGGGCGCTTCCTGATCCGCCTGGAGGAGATGCGCCAGTCGCTGCGGATCGTCGAGCAGTGCCTGGACCGGCTGGCACCGGGACCGGTCATGGTCGCCGACAAGAAGATCGCCTGGCCGGCGCAGCTCGCCATGGGCCCCGACGGGCTCGGCAACTCCCTCGACCACATCAAGCAGATCATGGGCACCTCCATGGAGTCCCTCATCCACCACTTCAAGCTGGTGACCGAGGGCTTCCGGGTACCGGCCGGCCAGGCGTACGCGGCCGTCGAGTCCCCCAAGGGAGAACTCGGCGTCCACGTGGTCTCCGACGGCGGGACCCGCCCCTACCGGGTCCACTTCCGCGACCCGTCCTTCACCAACCTGCAGGCCATGGCGGCGATGTGCGAGGGCGGCCAGGTCGCCGACGTCATCGTGGCCGTCGCCTCCATCGACCCCGTGATGGGAGGCGTCGACCGATGACCGACATCTCGCTGGGAATGCCCCAGCTGCCCGCCCCCGACTACCCGGCCGAGGTGCGCGAGCGGCTGGCGGCCGACGCCGCCGAGGTCATCGCCCGCTACCCCGACAGCCGCTCGGCGCTGCTCCCGCTGCTGCACCTGACGCAGTCGCAGGAGGGCTACGTCTCGCGCACCGGCATCCGGTTCTGCGCCGACGTGCTGGGCCTGACGACGGCCGAGGTCACGGCGGTGGCGACCTTCTACACGATGTACCGGCGCAAGCCCTCGGGCGACTACCAGGTCGGGGTCTGCACGAACACCCTGTGCGCGGTCATGGGCGGCGACGCCATCTTCGACGAGCTCAAGGAGCACCTCGGGGTCGGCAACAACGAGACCACCCCCGACGGCAAGGTCACCCTCGAGCACATCGAGTGCAACGCGGCCTGCGACTACGCCCCCGTGGTGATGGTCAACTGGGAGTTCTTCGACAACCAGACCCCCGAGTCCGCCAAGGCCATGGTGGACGACCTGCTGGCCGGCCGCCCCGTCGCACCGACCCGGGGCGCCCCGCTCTGTACGTACAAGGACACCGCGCGGATCCTGGCCGGCTTCCCGGACGAGCGCGAGGGCGCGGTCGAGGCGAGCGGCGGCGCCGGACACGCGTCCCTGATCGGCCTGCGCATCGCGCGCGGAGAGTCCCCGCAGCTCGGCAAGGTCGTGCACCAGCGTGCCGAGGCCACTACCGAGGAGGGGAGTGATGACGGTGACCGCTGAGACGCATGAGAACGGCACCAGCCCGGAGAAGCTGCTGGCGCCCGTGCTGTCGGCGTTCTGGGACGAGCCGAACTCGTGGACGCTGGAGACCTACCGGCGTCACGAGGGCTACGAGGGCCTGCGCAAGGCCCTGGCCATGACCCCGGACGACCTCATCGCCTACGTGAAGGACTCGGGCCTGCGCGGCCGCGGTGGCGCGGGCTTCCCCACCGGAATGAAGTGGCAGTTCATCCCGCAGGGCGACGGAAAGCCGCACTACCTCGTCGTGAACGCGGACGAGTCGGAGCCGGGAACCTGCAAGGACATCCCCCTCCTCTTCGCCAATCCGCACTCCCTCATCGAGGGAATGATCATTGCCTGTTACGCGATCCGGTCGGAGCACGCCTTCATCTACCTGCGCGGCGAGACCGTGCCGGTACTGCGGCGCCTGCACGAGGCGGTGCGCGAGGCGTACGAGGCCGGCTACCTCGGGGAAGACATCCTCGGGAGCGGGCTGAAGCTCGACATCACGGTGCACGCGGGAGCGGGCGCGTACATCTGCGGCGAGGAAACGGCCCTCCTGGACTCCCTCGAAGGCCGACGCGGTCAGCCCCGGCTGCGTCCTCCCTTCCCTGCCGTCGAGGGGCTCTACGCGTGCCCCACTGTCGTCAACAACGTCGAATCCATCGCCTCGGTTCCCGCGATCCTGAACAAGGGCAAGGACTGGTTCAAGTCGATGGGGACCGAGAAGTCCCCCGGTTTCACGCTGTACTCGCTGTCGGGCCACGTGGTCGGCCCCGGCCAGTACGAGGCCCCGCTCGGCATCACCCTGCGCCAGCTGCTCGACATGAGCGGCGGCATGCGGCCCGGGCACCGGCTGAAGTTCTGGACCCCCGGCGGCTCCTCCACCCCCATGTTCACCGAGGAGCACCTCGACGTCCCGCTGGACTACGAGGGAGTCGGCGCCGCCGGATCCATGCTCGGCACCAAGGCCCTGCAGTGCTTCGACGAGACGACCTGCGTGGTGCGGGCGGTGACCCGCTGGACCGAGTTCTACGCCCACGAGTCCTGCGGCAAGTGCACCCCGTGCCGCGAAGGCACGTACTGGCTGGTCCAGCTGCTGCGCGACATCGAAGCGGGCAAGGGCGTCATGTCCGACCTCGACAAGCTGAACGACATCGCCGACAACATCAACGGCAAGTCGTTCTGCGCGCTCGGTGACGGTGCGGCCAGCCCCATCTTCTCCTCGCTCAAGTACTTCCGCGCGGAGTACGAGCAGCACATCACGGGCAAGGGCTGCCCCTTCGACCCCAAGAAGTCGACCCTCTGGGCCGACACGGAGGTGACCGCATGACCGTGACCACCACAGCGGCCTCCGGCGGCGGGGAAGCGGCGGTTCCCCCGGTGGACCAGATCTCCCTGACCATCGACGGCATCGAACTGTCGGTCCCCAAGGGAACCCTGGTCATCCGGGCCGCCGAACAGCTCGGCATCGAGATCCCCCGGTTCTGCGACCACCCCCTCCTCTCCCCGGCCGGCGCCTGCCGCCAGTGCATCGTCGAGGTCGAGGGCCAGCGCAAGCCGATGGCCTCCTGCACCATCACCTGCACCGACGGCATGGTCGTCAAGACCCAGCTGACCTCCGAGGTCGCGGACAAGGCCCAGCGCGGGGTGATGGAGCTGCTGCTCATCAACCACCCGCTGGACTGCCCGGTCTGCGACAAGGGCGGCGAGTGCCCCCTGCAGAACCAGGCCATGTCCCACGGAAACGCCGAATCGCGTTTCGAGGGCAGGAAGCGCACCTACGAGAAGCCGGTACCGATCTCCACGCAGGTGCTCCTGGACCGCGAGCGGTGCGTGCTGTGCGCGCGCTGCACCCGCTTCTCCAACGAGATCGCCGGCGACCCGATGATCGAACTGCTCGAACGCGGCGCGCTCCAGCAGGTCGGCACCGGCGAGGGCGACCCCTTCGAGTCGTACTTCTCCGGCAACACCATCCAGATCTGCCCGGTCGGCGCCCTCACCTCGGCCGCCTACCGGTTCCGCTCCCGCCCCTTCGACCTCGTCTCCTCCCCGAGCGTGTGCGAGCACTGCGCGGGCGGCTGCGCGACCCGGACCGACCACCGCCGCGGCAAGGTGCTGCGCCGGATGGCCGCGGAGGACCCCGAGGTCAACGAGGAGTGGATCTGCGACAAGGGCCGCTTCGGGTTCCGCTACGCGCAGCGCCCCGACCGGCTCACCACCCCGCTGGTGCGCGGCGGCGACGGGATCCTCGCCCCGGCCAGCTGGCCCGAGGCACTCGAGGCCGCCGCCAGGGGACTGGCCGCCGCGCGCGGCCGGGCCGGAGTGCTGACCGGCGGCCGCCTCACCGTCGAGGACGCCTACGCGTACGCCAAGTTCGCCCGGGTCGTGCTCGACACCAACGACATCGACTTCCGGGCCCGGGTGCACAGCGCCGAGGAGGCCGAGTTCCTGGCCGCCTCCGTCGCCGGCACCGGCAAGGACCTCGACGGCAGCGGAGTCACCAACGCCTCGCTGGAGGCGGCCCCGGCCGTGCTCCTCGTCGGCATCGAGGCCGAGGAGGAGGCCCCCGGGGTCTTCCTGCGGCTGCGCAAGGCCCACCGCAAGCACAAGCAGCGGACCTTCGCCCTCGCCCCGTTCGCCACGCGCGGCCTGGAGAAGGCGGGCGGCACCCTGCTGGCCGCCGCCCCCGGCACCGAGCCCGAGTGGCTGAACGCCCTCGCCTCGCAGACGGGCCTGGAGGACGGCGGCCACGCCGCCGCCGAAGCGCTGCGCCTGCCCGGCGCGGTCATCGTCGTGGGGGAGCGCCTCGCGGGCGTCCCCGGCGCGCTGACCGCGGCCGTACGGGCGGCCGCCGCGACCGGCGCCCACCTGGTGTGGATCCCGCGCCGGGCCGGGGAGCGGGCCGCCGTCGAGGCGGGCGCGCTGCCGTCCCTGCTGCCGGGCGGCCGCCCGGCCACCGACCCGCGCGCCCGCGACGAGGTCGCCGCCGCGTGGGGCCTGGAGGAGCTCCCGCACCGCTACGGGCGCGACACCGGCCAGATCGTCGAGGCCGCCGCCACCCGGGAACTCTCCGCCCTGCTGGTCGCGGGCGTCGAGCTCACCGACCTGCCGGACCCGGCCCGCGCCCGGGTCGCGCTCCAGGAGGCCTTCGTGGTCTCGCTGGAACTGCGGCCCAGCGAGGTCACCGACCACGCGGACGTGGTCTTCCCGGTCGCCGCCGCCGCCGAGAAGCCGGGCGCGTTCATCAACTGGGAGGGCAGGGTCCGGCCGTTCGAGGCCGCGCTCAAGCCCGAGCAGATGACCCGCCGGCTCGCCCCCGCCGACTCCCGCGTGCTGCACATGCTGGCCGACGCCGCCGACCGGCCCGTCGCGCTGGCCGACGTACACGCGGTGCGCCGCGAGATCGACCGGCTCGGCCAGTGGGCCGGGGAGCGCGCCGCCGAACAGTCCGCGGACACCGCGCCGCTGCCCCGGCCGGGCGCGGGAGAGGCGGTCCTCGCGGGCCACCGGCTCCTCCTCGACCAGGGCCTCCTGCAGGACGGCGACGAGGCCCTGGCCGGTACCCGGCACGAGGCCAGCGCCCGCCTGTCGGCCGCCACGGCCGCCGAGACCGGCGTCAAGAACGGCGACGTCCTCGCGGTGACCGGCCCGGCCGGCTCCGTGGAACTGCCGCTGCGCATCACCGAGATGCCCGACCGGGTGGTCTGGCTCCCGATGAACTCCACCGGCTCCGGGGTCCTCGCCGACACCGGAGCCCGACCGGGGGCCCTGGTCCGCATCGGCCCGGCCACCCCCGCCGACACCAGCGACTCCCCTGCGGAGGTGGGCGCGTGAACACCGTTCAGATCGCCGCCGAAGACCTCTCCCTGTTCGGCAGGGACGTCTGGTGGCTCGTCGTCGTCAAGGCGGTGTTCTGCTTCGCCTTCCTGATGGTGACCGTGCTCTTCTCCATCGTGTGGGAGCGCAAGGTCGTCGCCTGGATGCAGCTGCGCATCGGCCCGAACCGGCACGGCCCCTGGGGCATGCTCCAGTCGCTCGCCGACGGCGTGAAGCTCATGCTGAAGGAAGACCTGATCGTCAAGCGGGCCGACAAGGTCGTCTTCGTCCTGGCCCCGATCATCGCGGCGATCCCGGCTTTCATGGCCATCGCGGTGATCCCCTTCGGCCCCTCGGGCAACGAGGTCTCCATCTTCGGCCAGCGCACCACGATGCAGCTGACCGACCTGCCGATCGCGATGCTCTACATCCTCGCGGTGGCCTCGGTCGGCATCTACGGCATCGTGCTGGCCGGCTGGTCCTCGGGTTCCACGTACCCGCTCCTCGGCGGCCTGCGCTCCTGCGCGCAGATGATCTCGTACGAGATCGCGATGGGCGCGGCCTTCGCCTCGGTCTTCCTCTACTCCGGGTCGATGTCGACCTCGAAGATCGTGGAGGCGCAGGCGGACCGCTGGTACATCATCCTGCTCCCGGTCTCCTTCATCATCTACGTCATCACGATGGTCGGCGAGACGAACCGCGCCCCCTTCGACATGCCGGAGTCCGAGGGCGACCTGGTCGGCGGCTTCAACACCGAGTACTCCTCCATCAAGTTCGCGCTGTTCATGCTGGCCGAGTACGTCAACATGGTCACCGTCTCGGCGGTCTCGGTCACCCTCTTCCTGGGCGGCTGGCGGGCCCCGGCGCCGATCTCCACGTACTGGGAGGGCGCCAACCACGGCTGGTGGCCGATGCTCTGGTTCGTGATCAAGGTCCAGCTGCTGCTGTTCTTCTTCATCTGGCTGCGCGGCACGCTCCCGCGCGTGCGCTACGACCAGCTGATGAAGCTCGGCTGGAAGGTGCTGATCCCGGTCTCCGTGGTGTGGCTGATGCTGGTCGCCACCGTCCGGGCGCTGCGCAACGAGAACTACGACTTCCAGGAGATCGTGCTCTACGTCGGCGGCGGGGTCATCGCGATCCTGCTGCTGTCCTTCGTCGCGGACCTCTTCCGCGACAAGAAGGAGAAGGCGGCCCTCGCGGACGCCGAACACGCCGCCTCCGAGCAGCCCTTCGACCCGCTGGCGGGCGGATTCCCCGTACCGCCCAAGCCCGGCCAGCACCTGGCACCCGTACCGCGCAGGCGGCCCCGCAGTGAGCAGGAGCTCATTGTCAGTGGTGCGGCGAATACTGACAGTGACCGAGAGGAGGCTTGAGAGATGTCTGACAAGTCTGACGCCGAGCAGGGCGAGAGCTGGCAGAACCCGGTGGCCGGCTTCGGCGTGACCTTCAAGGCCATGTTCAAGAAGCGCCTCACCGAGCAGTACCCGGAGCAGCAGAAGACCACCGCTCCCCGCTTCCACGGGCGGCACCAGCTCAACCGCCACCCGGACGGTCTGGAGAAGTGCATCGGGTGCGAGCTGTGCGCCTGGGCCTGTCCCGCCGACGCGATCTACGTCGAGGGCGCGGACAACACCGAGGAGGAGCGCTACTCCCCGGGTGAGCGGTACGGCCGGGTCTACCAGATCAACTACGCCCGCTGCATCCTGTGCGGGCTGTGCGTCGAGGCGTGCCCGACCAGGGCGCTGACCATGACGAACGAGTTCGAACTGGCCGACTCCAGCCGCGAAGCGCTCATCTACACCAAGGAGCAGCTGCTCTCCGGGCTGACCGAGGGCATGGTCGAGGCTCCGCACTCGATCTTCCCGGGCACCGAGGACACGGACTACTACCGCGGACTGGTGACCGGGGCGGCCCCCGGCACGGTCCGCCAGGTCGCCGTGTCGAAGGGCGAGGTCGCCCCCGAGGACGCTCCCGAGGGGGTGGGGGCGTGAGCGCCATCGCCGCAGCCGCCACCCTCACCTCCACCGGTGAGGCCGTGCAGTTCTGGGTCCTCGGCACGGTCGCCGTCATCGGCGCGCTGTCCACGATCCTGATGAAGAAGGCCGTGCACAGCGCCCTGAGCCTGGCCGGGACGATGATCATCCTGGCGGTCTTCTACCTCGCCAACGGGGCGTACTTCCTCGGCATCGTCCAGGTCGTCGTCTACACCGGCGCGATCATGATGCTCTTCCTCTTCGTCGTCATGCTCGTCGGCGTCACCGCCGCGGACTCGCTGACCGAGACCATCAAGGGACAGCGCTGGCTGGCCGTCCTGTGCGGCCTCGGCTTCGGCGTCCTGCTGATCGCCGGCCTCGCCAACGCCCGGCTCACCCACTTCAACGGACTCGGCCGGGTCAACTCCGGCGGGCACGTCGAGGGCCTGGCCGCGCTCATCTTCACCAAGTACGTGTTCGCCTTCGAGATCACCGGCGCCCTGCTGATCACGGCGGCCGTCGGCGCGATGGTGCTCACCCACCGCGAGCGCACCGAGCGGGCCGCCACCCAGCGCGAGCTCGCCGAGCGCCGCGTACGCGAGGGCGTGCAGCTCCCGCCGCTGCCCGCACCCGGCGTCTACGCCCGGCACAACGCCGTGGACGTCGCGGGCCTGCTGCCGGACGGCACCCCCTCCGAGCTCACCGTCAACCAGACGCTGCGCGCCCGCGGCCAGATCAGGGACGTCTCCGCCAAGGCGCTGGACGACCTGAAGGCCCTGGAGCAGCGGTCGTCGGAGCGGCTCGGCCGTGAGGAGGCCTCGAAGTGAACCCGGTCAACTACCTCTACCTGGCCGCCCTGCTCTTCACCATCGGCGCGGCCGGAGTCCTGGTCCGGAAGAACGCGATCGTGCTGTTCATGTGCGTCGAGCTCATGCTCAACGCCTGCAACCTCGCCTTCGTGACCTTCTCCCGGATGCACGGCAACCTCGACGGGCAGATCATCGCGTTCTTCACGATGGTCGTCGCCGCCGCCGAGGTCGTGGTGGGCCTCGCGATCATCGTGTCGCTGTTCCGTACCCGCCACTCGGCGTCCGTCGACGACGCCAGCCTGATGAAGCTGTAAGGGGCGCTCACAGTGGAAAATCTGATTGCGCTGCTGATCGCGGCGCCCCTGCTCGGAGCGGTGGTGCTGCTCTGCGGCGGCCGCCGCCTCGACAAGGCGGGGCACTGGCTCGGCACCTTGTTCGCCGCCGTCTCCTTCGGGATCGGCGCGGCCCTCTTCGCCGACATGCTCGGGCGCGGGGCCGAGGACCGTGCCATGCACCAGCGGCTGTTCACCTGGGTCCCCGTCGAGGGCTTCCAGGCCGACATGGCCTTCCAGCTCGACCAGCTGTCGATGACCTTCGTCCTGCTGATCTCCGGCGTGGGCACGCTCATCCACATCTACTCCATCGGCTACATGGAGCACGACGAGCGGCGCCGCCGCTTCTTCGGCTACCTCAACCTGTTCGTCGCGGCCATGCTGCTGCTGGTCCTCGCCGACAACTACCTGCTGCTGTACTTCGGCTGGGAGGGCGTGGGCCTCGCCTCGTACCTCCTGATCGGCTTCTGGCAGCACAAGCCCAGCGCGGCCACCGCCGCGAAGAAGGCCTTCCTCGTCAACCGCGTCGGTGACATCGGTCTCTCGATCGCGATCATGCTGATGTTCACCACGTTCGGGACCTTCGCCTTCGGGCCGGTCTTCGGCGCGGCGGGCGACGCGACCGAGGGCAAGCTGACGGCGATCGGCCTGATGCTGCTGCTGGCCGCCTGCGGCAAGTCGGCCCAGGTACCGCTGCAGTCCTGGCTCGGGGACGCGATGGAGGGCCCGACCCCGGTCTCGGCCCTCATCCACGCCGCGACCATGGTCACCGCCGGCGTCTACCTGATCGTCCGCTCGGCCGCGATCTTCAACGGGGCGCCCGACGCCCAGCTGGTGGTCACCGTCGTCGGAGCGGTCACCCTGCTCTTCGGTGCGATCGTCGGTTGCGCGAAGGACGACATCAAGAAGGCCCTCGCCGGCTCCACGATGTCGCAGATCGGCTACATGATCCTGGCGGCGGGCCTCGGCCCGGTCGGCTACGTCTTCGCCATCATGCACCTGGTCACGCACGGCTTCTTCAAGGCCGGCCTCTTCCTCGGCGCCGGTTCGGTCATGCACGGCATGAACGACGAAGTCGACATGCGCAAGTACGGTGCCCTGCGCAAGTACATGCCGGTCACCTTCGTGACCTTCGGCCTCGGCTACCTCGCCATCATCGGCTTCCCGGGCCTGTCCGGGTTCTTCTCCAAGGACCGGATCATCGAGGCCGCCTTCGCCAAGGGCGGCACCGAGGGCTGGATCCTGGGCGGGGTGACCCTGCTGGGCGCCGCCATCACCGCCTTCTACATGACCCGGGTCATGCTCCTCACCTTCTTCGGGGAGAAGCGCTGGCAGCCGGATGGCGAAGGCCACGAACCGCACCCGCACGAGTCCCCGAAGAGCATGACCATCCCGATGATCGTGCTCGCCTTCGGGTCGGTCTTCGCGGGCGGCATCTTCGGGATCGGCGACCGCTTCCTGAAGTGGCTGGAGCCCGTCACCGGGCACGAGCACGGCAACCCGCCGGTCAGCGCCCTGACGGTGACCCTGTCCACGATGGTGGTCCTCGTCATCGGCGTCGGCATCGCCTGGGCCATGTACGGCAGGAAGCCCGTCCCGGTCACCGCCCCGCGCGGCTCGCTCCTCACCCGGGCGGCCCGGCGGGACCTGTACCAGGACGACCTCAACCACGTGGTCCTGGTCCGCGGCGGGGAGCACCTGACCCGCTCCCTCGTCTACGTCGACCACAGCCTGGTCGACGGCGTGGTCAACGGGACGGCCGCCGGAGTCGGCGGACTGTCGGGCCGGCTGCGCAAGCTGCAGAACGGCTACGCCCGCAGTTACGCGGTCTCGATGTTCGGGGGCGCGGCGGTCCTGATCGCCGCGACCCTGCTGATGAGGGCGGTGTGAGATGAGTTTCCCGCTTCTGACGGTGACGGCCGCGGTCCCCGCGGTCGGCGCGATCCTGACGGCGGCCGTCCCGGCCGCCCGCCGGACCGCCGCCAAATGGCTCGCCCTGTTCTTCTCGCTGGCGACCCTGGCCCTGGCCGTGCTCGTCGCGATCCGCTTCGAGCCCGGTGGCGACCGCTACCAGCTCACCGAATCCCACGCCTGGATCAAGGACTTCGGCGTCCGCTACGAACTGGGCGTCGACGGCATCGCGGTGGTGCTGATCGCGCTCACCGCCGTGTTGATGCCGTTCATCATTCTGGCCGGGTGGCATGACGCCGACCCGTTGGAGAACAAGAGCCAGCGCTGGCGTCCGACGCAGGGCTTCTTCGCCCTGATCCTGATGGTCGAGGCGATGGTGGTGATCTCCTTCGAGGCCACCGACGTCTTCCTCTTCTACATCTTCTTCGAAGCCATGCTCATCCCGATGTACTTCCTCATCGGCGGCTTCGGCGACCGGGCCACTTCCTCCCAATCAGCCGCTGCCGCGGCGGGCGGGTCCGATGAGAACGCGGCCGCGCAGCGCTCGTACGCGGCGGTCAAGTTCCTCCTCTACAACCTGGCCGGCGGCCTGATCATGCTGGCCGCCGTCATCGGGCTGTACGTGGTCGCCGGGAACTTCTCCCTCCAGGAGATCACCGCCGCCCGTGCCGCGGGCACGCTCGACATGGCGACCAACACCGAACGGCTGCTGTTCCTCGGCTTCTTCTTCGCCTTCGCGGTGAAGGCCCCGCTGTGGCCGCTGCACACCTGGCTGCCGAACGCGATGGGCGAGGCCACGGCCCCGGTCGCCGTCCTGATCACCGCGGTCGTCGACAAGGTCGGCACCTTCGCGATGCTCCGCTTCTGCCTCGGGCTCTTCCCCGAGGCCAGCAAGTGGGCCACGCCGGTGATCCTCGTACTGGCCCTGATCAGCATCGTCTACGGCGCGCTGGTCGCGGTCGGGCAGCGGGACATCAAGCGGCTGGTCGCCTATGCCTCGATCTCGCACTTCGGCTTCATCGTCCTGGGCATCTTCGCGATGACCTCCCAGGGCCAGTCGGGCGCGACGCTGTACATGGTCAACCACGGGATCTCGACGGCGGCGCTGATGCTGGTCGCCGGCTTCCTGATCTCGCGGCGCGGATCGCGGCTCATCGCCGACTTCGGCGGTGTGCAGAAGGTGGCCCCGGTGCTGGCCGGCACCTTCCTGATCGGTGGACTCGCCACGCTGTCGCTGCCGGGGCTCGCCCCCTTCGTCAGTGAGTTCCTGGTCCTGGTCGGCACGTTCGCCCGGTACCCGGTCGTCGGCGTCATCGCCACCACCGGCATCGTGCTGGCGGCGCTCTACACGCTGGTCCTCTACCAGCGCACCATGACCGGCCCGGTCAAGGAGGAGGTCCGCACCATGCCGGACCTGCGCCTGCGGGAGGTCCTGGTGGTCGCCCCGCTGATCGCGCTGCTGATCGGGCTCGGCGTCTACCCCAAGGTCCTCACCGACATCGTCAACCCGGCGGTGAAGCACACCATGTCGGACGTGAAGCAGACGGACCCGAAGCCCGAGGTGGCTGTCGAGGCCAAGAATGGGGAGGGGGCGAAGTGAGCACCGTGACTGCTGCCCAGAGCCTGCTGCCGACACTGGCGGCCGCGGCGCCGATCGACAAGATCCCGGCCCCGCACATCGAGTACGCCCAGCTCTCGCCCACGCTCATCGTGCTGGGAGCGGCGGTCATCGGAGTCCTCGTCGAGGCCTTCGTACCGCGCAAGGCCCGTTACTACACGCAGGTGTTCCTCGCCGTCGCCGCGCTGGCCTCGGCCTTCGCGGCGGTCGTCGGGCTCGCCGCCGGCGGGTACGGCAGCTCCAAGGCGCACATCGCGGCCATGGGCGCCGTGGCCGTGGACGGTCCGGCACTGTTCCTGCAGGGCACCATCATCCTGGCCTCCGTCGTGGCGATCTTCACCTTCGCCGAGCGGCGCCTGGACCCCGCCGCCCACGGCAACCGGGTGGACTCCTTCGCCGCGCAGGCGGCGTCCGTCCCGGGCAGCGAGAGCGAGAAGGAAGCCGTCAAGGCGGGCTTCACCACCACCGAGGTCTTCCCGCTGGCCCTGTTCGCGATCTCCGGGATGCTGATCTTCCCCGCGGCCAACGACCTGCTGACGCTGTTCGTGGCCCTGGAGGTCTTCTCCCTCCCGCTGTACCTGCTCTGCGCCGTCGCCCGCCGCCAGCGGCTGATGTCGCAGGAGGCGGCCGTCAAGTACTTCCTGCTCGGCGCCTTCTCCTCGGCCTTCCTCCTCTTCGGCATCGCGCTGGTCTACGGGTACGCGGGCTCCGTCTCGTACGCGACCATCGCGGAGGTCGTCGACGGCACCGTGGCGAACATCGACCCGGCGCTCGCCGGCACGATGGGCAACGACGCGCTGCTGCTGATCGGCGGCGCGCTGATCCTGGCGGGCCTGCTCTTCAAGGTCGGCGCGGTCCCCTTCCACATGTGGACCCCGGACGTCTACCAGGGCGCCCCCACCCCGGTCACCGGCTTCATGGCGGCGGCGACGAAGGTGGCGGCGTTCGGAGCCCTCCTCCGTCTCCTCTACGTGGTGCTGCCGGGCCTGCGGTGGGACTGGCGGCCGGTGATGTGGGGCGTCGCGATCGTCACGATGCTGGCCGGCGCGGTCATCGCCGTGACCCAGACCGACGTCAAGCGGCTCCTCGCCTACTCCTCGATCGCGCACGCCGGCTTCATCCTGGCCGGTGTGATCGCCACCTCGGCGGAGGGCGTCAAGTCCGTCCTCTTCTACCTGGCCGCGTACTCCTTCGTGACGATCGGCGCCTTCGCGGTGGTCACGCTGGTCCGCGACGCGGGCGGCGAGGCCACGCACCTGTCCAAGTGGGCCGGTCTGGGACGTCGTTCGCCGCTGACGGCGGCCGTCTTCGCGGTCTTCCTGCTGGCCTTCGCCGGCATCCCGCTGACGTCCGGCTTCTCCGGCAAGTTCGCCGTGTTCAAGGCGGCGGCGGAGGGCGGCGCGGGAGCGCTGGTCGTGGTCGGTGTCATCTCGTCCGCGATCGCCGCGTTCTTCTACATCCGGGTGATCGTCCTGATGTTCTTCAGCGAGCCGAAGGCGGACGGCCCCACGGTCGCCGTCCCGTCCCCGCTGACGATGACGACGATCGCGGTGGGCGTCGCGGTCACGCTGGTACTGGGCGTGGCCCCGCAGTACTTCCTGGACCTGGCGGGCCAGGCGAGCACGTTCGTGCGCTGACGGCTCCGCCGGCCGTACGCGACCGGGCCCGGCTCCCCTTCGGGGGGAGCCGGGCCCTTGCCGTGCCTGCGCTAGTGGCCGTGGTCGTGGGGGGTGGCGGGCTTCGCCGGGTCGGTGGCCTTGGCGGGGCAGGTCAGGGCGGGGTTCCAGTTGTGGAAGCGGCCGGCCGGGTTGTCCCGGTACGCCCACAGGTGGAGGTCGTAGTGCTTGGGCATGCCCGCCCAGTGGCCCGGCATCGGCCCGTCGAAGGGCAGCCCGAACATGCTCGGCCGGTCATCGGTGGTCTTGAAGTCCTGGTCCCGGTCGGCGGACATCCACTCCACCGCCTCCAGCTTGCGGCGGCCGTGCTCGTCCTTCGCGGTGCTGTAGAGCAGCGCCGCCGGCTTGCCGGGGTCCGTCGAACCCCAGTAGGCCTCCTTGACGTAGTGGTAGCCCATGGAGCCCACCCCGAACGGGTTGTTCATGCAGGCCTCGCCGTGCGGCAGGTACCCGTCCTTCAGGGCCTCCTGCTCGTCCGCGTACTTGGCCGTCACCCGGATCGCCGTCGCCATGTCACGCATGGCCTGCGTGTTCCTCGGGTCGGGCGCGGGCCCGTCGACGCCGTGGGCGGGGGCGACGGCGGCCAGGCCGAGGGATATCGCGGCAGCACAGGTCAGGACGGCTTTGCGGGGGCGGAGGGACATCGGGGCTCCTGCCGTTCGGGGGCGTCGGTGGCTTTCGTCCACCATCCCGGCGCGGTGACGCGGCTGCACGCGGCGGGCCCCCGAACGGGGGGTCGGGGGCGTACCGCTCAGGCCGGACGGGTGGTTCCGGCCGGGGGCGCCCGGGCGCCGCGCGGTGGGGCCCCTCGCCGAGGCAGCGGTGCGCGACGTCGGTGTCGCTGCGCGGCGACATCTCGTACGAGGGGCGGTCCGGCGTCGCCGCACCCGCGGGGCTCACAGGCGTGAGGCGTACGCGCGCACGTCCGCGTCCGGGTCGCGGACGGCCGTTGCCAGCGCCGCCACCCCGCCGGACCGGCCCGTCCCCGGGGTGCGGGCCGGCGGGTGCGGACTAGCGGGTGCCCACGATGCGGCCGGTGACCTCGCCGAGGCCCACCCGGGCGCCGTCGGCGCCCGGCGCCCACGCGGTGAGGGTGACGGTGTCCCCGTCCTCCAGGAACGTGCGCTTGCCGTCGGCGAGGTCGATGGCGTCGCGGCCGTTCCAGGTGAGCTCGAGCAGGGAACCGCGCTGGCCGGTCTCCGGGCCGCTGACGGTGCCCGAACCGTAGACGTCGCCGGTGCGCAGCGAGGCGCCGTTGACGGTCATGTGCGCGAGCTGCTGGGCGGCGGTCCAGTACATGGAGGCGAACGGCGGCTGCGCCACCTCCTGCCCGTTGATGGAGACGGTGATGCGCAGGTCGAAGCCGCCGGGGCGCTCGGCGGCGGAGTCGTCGAGGTAGGGCAGGAGCGGGAAGTCGCGGGCGGGCGGGGCGACCCGGGCCGCGTCCAGGGCCTCCAGCGGGGTGACCCAGGCGGAGACGGAGGTGGCGAAGGACTTTCCGAGGAAGGGGCCGAGCGGCACGTACTCCCAGGCCTGGATGTCGCGCGCGGACCAGTCGTTGAGCAGGAACAGCCCGAAGACGTGCTCCTCGAAGTCGCCGAGGGCCACCGGGCGGCCCAGCTCGGAGGGGGTGCCCACGACGAAGCCGACCTCGGCCTCGATGTCGAGCTTGACGGATGGCCCGAAGACGGGCGCGGGGTCGGCCGGCGCCTTGCGCTGGCCGGACGGCCGTACGACGTCGGTGCCGCTCACCACGATGGTCCCGGACCGGCCGTGGTAACCGATGGGCAGGTGCTTCCAGTTGGGGGTGAGCGCGTCCCCGTCCGGCCGGAAGATCTGGCCGACGTTGGTGGCGTGGTGCTCGCTCGCGTAGAAGTCGACGTAGTCGGCGACCTCGTACGGGAGGTGCAGCGCGACCTCCTCCAGCGGCAGCAGGTGCGGCTCCACGGCGGGCCGGTGACCGGGGTCGGTGACCCAGGCGGTCAGCGCGCGGCGCACGTCGTGCCAGGCGGTGCGGCCCGCGGCGAGCAGGGGGTTCAGCGAGGGCTGTCCGAGCAGTCCGGCGTACGGGGACCCGAGCGCGGCCGCGGCCGCCCCGGCGTCGAGCACGTACCCGCCGATCCGGACTCCGATCCGCCGCCGCTCCTCCGCGTCGGTGGAGAACACGCCGTAGGGGAGGTTGTGCGGCCCGAACGGGTCGCCCTCGGGGACATCGAGGGGGCTCTGCTGGGGCATGGGGTGCTGCCTCGCTTTCGACGCGGTCCGGGGGTGTCCCGGTAGACACGGTGCGGGACACGCTACCCAGGATCACGACCGAAAGCTCGGGTGCCCGGAGCGGAGATGAAACACACGGGGGAGGACGCCAACGGGCAGATCTGGTGACCTTCGGTCACATCGCGTCATTTCGTACGGATTGCCGAGCGCGGGTCGTACGCTCCGTCCGGCACGGGATGGCTGCCGGACGGATGCCGGACGGATGCCAGGCGGCTGCGAGTCGGCTGCCGGGCGGGAATCATCCACCTTCAGGTGGAGAAGATGCCAATTGTAAGACTTGTCCGAGGGGGTCCGTATTCTTGGCGGGGTGACTTCCGCCCTGCCTCAGGCCCTTCCCTATGCCTTGATCGCCACCGACCTGGACGGGACTCTGCTCCGCGCCGGAGACGCCGTCTCGGCCCGCTCCTCCGCGGCGCTCCGGGCCGCCCGGGCCGCCGGCGCCCGGCACATCATCGTGACGGGCCGCCCGGTCCCGCAGGTCCGCCACGTCCTGGACGGCCTCGGCTACAGGGGGCTCGCGGTGTGCGGGCAGGGAGCGCAGGTCTACGACGCGGCGACCGGAGCGCTGCTGCACTCCGTGGCCATGGACCGGGAGTTGGCCGAGGTCGCCCTCGGGAAGATCGAGGCGGAGGTCGGGGAGGTCTACGCGGCGGTCAACCAGGAGGGCCTCGACGCGGAGATGCTGATGGGGCCGGGCTACCGGATGTGGCACCCGCACCTGCCGACGGTGGCGGTGGCCCGCCGGTCCGACCTCTGGTCCTCCCCGATCAACAAGGTGCTGCTCCAGCACCCCCGCCTCTCGGACGACGAACTGACGGCGGTGGCCCGGTCGGTGGTCGGGGACCTGGTCAACGTCACCATGGCCGGGGAGCACACCGTCGAACTCCAGCCGCCCGGCATCGACAAGGCGAGCGGCCTGGCGGTGGCGGCGGAGCTCCTGGACGTCGCCGCGTCGTCGACGATCGCCTTCGGCGACATGCCGAACGACATCCCGATGTTCGCGTGGTCGGCGTACGGGGTCGCGATGGCGGACGCCCACCGCGAACTCCTGGCCGTCGCCGACGAGGTCACCCTCTCGAACGAGTCGGACGGCGTCGCGGTGGTCCTGGAACGCCTCTTCGCCTGACCTGCGGCGCCGTCCCCGGGGCCCGGCACCCGGGCCCCGGGCCCCGGGCCCCGGGGTTCGGCAGGAGGCCGTCAGACCGCCGCGCGGGGGAGGCGGCGTTCCCAGGTGCGGTGGAAGAGGACCTCGTCGCCCTCGCGGCAGACGACCTCGTTCGAGGTCACGAAGCCGCCCTCGTCGCACGAGATCTCCGAGCGGGTGAGGACCGAGACGTCCCAGCCCAGCTCCGGCCGGTGCAGCCGTACCGTCCACTCCGAGTGGGTGCGGGCCGACAGCGCGTCCGCCTCCTGGATCTCGTACACCTCCCGCGCGTCCTCGCTGAACTCCAGCCCGTCCGGGTACACCCGGGTCCCGCCGTACCGGGGGTCCACCTCGAGGCGCCACACGCCCCGCGCCACGTCCCGTACGACCAGCCGCTCCGGCCTCGGCCCGTCCAGGGTCTCCGGGTAGGAGACCCCCAGCGGCTCCGACTGCTCCGGGGCCTCGAAGAGGATCGGCTCGCCGTCGGACGACGCGTCGCGCACCGGGAGTTCCACCGCGCTGCCCGCCGGGTCCAGGGTCCAGCCCCGCTCCGAGCCGGCCCGCGGCCAGATCCACGGCCAGTAGGCGGAGGACAGGGCGAGGCGGATGCGGTGGCCCGGCGGGAAGGAGTGCCCGATGCCGTTCAGCTCGAAGCTCACGTCCTCGTACGAGCCCACCGGCCACGGCACCGCCTTGTCCCGGCCCTGCCGCGCGGACAGGTTCAGCACGCCCCGGGTGACCAGCGTCGAGGCCCCGTCCGGAGCCACGTCGCACAGCCGCGCCACGACCTGCCCGTACGGCACGTCCAGCCGCAGCCGCAGCCGCACCACCGGGCGGCCCAGGATCTCCACCGGCCCGGACTCCTCGCCCACGGGGAACTCGAAGCAGGCCGACTTCGCGTCCTCCTCGCGCTGGTCCGGCGGCAGGTCGGCGTCGTTGCCGAAGGGGAAGAAGCGGCCCGCGTCCAGCCCCGTGTGCTGCGGGGAGGCCACGACCACCGGGTCGCCCTGGAAGGCGTACGTCACCGGGTCCACGTTCGGCGAGGGCCAGGACGGGTCGCCGACCCACCGGCCCGGCAGGGTCTCGTACGTGGTCGCGGGCGGATGCGACCGGGAGATCCAGGAGCGCAGCAGCGGCTCGTCCATGACGCCGGTGTCCTCGCCCTTGAGCCAGTGGTCCCACCAGCGCAGGGTCTCCTGGAGGAAGCCGATGGCGGGCCCCGGCGGCAGCCCCCGGTCGGGGTACTGGTGCGACCAGGGGCCGATCAGGCCCCGCACCCGGTCGGCGGGCAGCGCGGAGACCAGCCGCAGCACGGTGTCGCGGTACGGGTCGTGCCAGCCGCCGACGGCGAGGACGGCCGCGCCGATCGCCCCGTAGTCCTCGCAGACGCTGCCGTGGCGCCAGTACGCGTCGCGGGTCTGGTGGGAGAGCCAGGTGTGCAGGAGGGGTTCGACCGAGCCGAGGCGCGAGAGCCACTGCTCGCGCCAGCCCTCGCCCGCGTAGAGCGGGTCCGGCGGGCGGGAGGCGAAGGCGAGCATGGTCGCCGCCCACGCGTGCATGTCCACGGCGAGCAGCGAGCCGCCCATGTAGTGCACGTCGTTGTCGAAGCGGTCGTCCGTGGAGCAGACGGTGACCACCGCCTTCAGCGGTTCCGGGGCCAGTGCCGCGATCTGGAGGCTGTTGAAGCCGCCCCAGGAGATCCCGAACATGCCCACGGACCCCGAGCACCATGGCTGGGCGGCCAGCCACTCCACCACCGCGACGCCGTCGGCGAGTTCCCGGGCGTCGTACTCGTCGCCCGGGTCGCCCCCGCTGCACCCGTGGCCGCGCACGTCGACCCGTACGGAGGCGTATCCGTGCCCCGCGTACCAGGGGTGGCGCTGCCAGTCGCGCGGCGCGGTCCAGTCGGTGAGGCGGTACGGGAGGTACTCCAGCAGCGCGGGGACGGGCTCGTCCGTGACCGGCCGCCAGATGCGGGCGTACAGCTCTACGCCGTCCCGCATCGGGATCCGGACGTCCTCGTGGGTGGTCCCGTAGGGGAAATCGGTGCGGATGATCATCGAAGGTCTCTCGCCAATCGCCTCGGGGACGGTCAGTGGGACGGTCAGTGGGACGGTCAGTGGAACGGGCAGCCGGCCGGGACGGCCGGTCAGTGAACGGGGTGCATCGTGCGTTTCAGCCACGGCGCGAGCGCGATCACGGCCAGTCCCGCCGCGACGGCGATGGCGCCGTTGACGCCGAAGTAGGCGGGGTTGGAGACCTGGCCGTACAACTTGACCACCTGCGCCTGGATGCCGTTGGCCAGCGCCAGGGAGAGGAACCACAGCGCCATGGTCTGGCTGGCGAAGGCCTGCGGGGCGAGCTTCGTGGTGGCCGACATGCCGGAGGTCTCCAGCAGGACGTCGCCGAGCCCGAGCAGCAGGTAGGAGCCGATGATCCACCAGGCGGCCATCTTGTACGTGTCGCCGGTGTGCCCCGAAGTGGGGATGACCATCAGGAGGAAGGACAGGCCGCCCAGGATCACGCCGATGGCGATCTTGTTCGAGGCGTGCGGCTGCCCGCGGCCCATCCGCACCCACACTGCGGCGACGACCGGGGCCAGGAGCACCTCGAACGCGCCGAGCGCGGAGGCGTACCAGCCCGCCGGGAAGGTGAAGCCGAGGATCTCGGTGCGGGCGTTCGTCGAGGCGAGCAGCATCATCGTCGAGTACGCCTGGAAGAGGATGAAGTTGAAGGCCACCGAGGCCAGGAAGAGCACCACGTACGGGCGCAGGCGTCCCCGCTCGGCGGCCGTCACCCGGGGGCTGCGGAACATGATCGCGAAGTAGACGACCGGCGCGATGACCGAGATCAGGGTGAGCAGGTCCACGAACCGGCCCATCGTCAGCCAGCCCTGTACCGCCAGAAGGGTGGCGAGCGCGGCGAAGACCACGATCCCGATGACGATCCGGATCACGGCGGAGCGCATCGCGTCGGGCGCCAGCGCGGCAGGGTCGTTCGCAGGCGTGGCGGAGTGCTTGCGCCCGGCCAGGTGGCGGCGCCCGGCGACGTACTGGACCAGGCCCGCGGTCATGCCGACGGCGGCGGCCGAGAATCCCCAGTGCCAGCCCTCGTGCTCGCCGAGCCAGGAGGTGATCAGCGGGCCGGCGAAGGCGCCGATGTTGATGCCCATGTAGTAGAGGGCGAAGCCGGCGTCGCGCCGCTGGTCGTCCGTCTTGTACAGCTTGCCGACCATGCTGGCCACGTTCGGCTTGAGCAGGCCGGTGCCCGCGCTGATCAGGCCGAGGCCCACCCAGGTCATGGCGGCGGTCGGCACGGCCATGGCGTAATGGCCGCAGGCGATCAGGATCCCGCCCCACAGCACGGCGCGGTACGAACCGAGGATCCGGTCGGCGAGCCACCCGCCGGCGACGGAGACGAGGTAGACCATGGTCCCGTAGGCCGCCGCGACGGAGGCCGCGGTGCCCGGGTTCATCCCCAGGCCGCCGTTGGCCACCGTGTCCGCGAAATAGAGGACGAGGATGGCCTGCATGCCCAGGAACGAGAAGCGCTCCCAGACTTCCAGTCCGGAGAGCGTGGCGAGGCCCCGGGGGTGCCCGAGGAAGGCGTGGTCGTCTCCGGGTGGCGGCTGGTCCGCCTCCGGATCGGAAGGCTCGTCTATATCGGTCACAGTTCTGGACAAAACGCATTCTCCGGTTGTTTTGGCTTCTCTAGAACATACCGGGGCGCATCGGGCGCTGCTCGGGTGGTGGCCGGACAGGCGCCCTGGGTGATCGAAAACAGACCGGATACGCTGGCTTGAGTGATGGCAGCGACACATCGACAATCCATGTGATCGTCAACGTGATCGTCAGCAGACAGGAGTACCCCTCGTGACCGTCGTCGGGCCGTTCGGACTGAGCGTGCGGGACCAGGCTCTTGAGACCGATGTCCAGGCCGGACTGGCCGCCGTCGAGGCGGGTCTGCTGGAAGCCACCAAGAGCGAAGTCCCCTTCATCACCGAGGCCGCACAGCATCTGGTGCGTGCCGGAGGCAAGCGGTTCCGGCCGCTGCTGGTGATGCTCGCCTCCCGATTCGGCGATCCCTACGCGCCTGGAATCGTCCCCTCCGCCGTCGTCGTGGAGCTCACCCACCTGGCGACGCTCTACCACGACGACGTCATGGACGAGGCGGACGTGCGCCGCGGCGTGGACAGCGCGAACGCCCGCTGGGGCAACTCCGTGGCCGTCCTGACGGGTGACTTCCTGTTCGCCCGCGCCTCGCACATACTGGCCGACCTCGGGCCCGAGGCCGTGCGGATCCAGGCCGAGGCCTTCGAGCGGCTGGTGACGGGCCAGATCCTGGAGACGGCCGGTCCGCGCGACGGCCGCGACCCCGTCGAGCACTACCTGGACGTCATGGCCGGCAAGACCAGTTCGCTGGTCGCCGTCTCCTGCCGCTTCGGCGCGCTGATGTCCGGCGCCGACGAGATGGTCGTCGACGTCCTCACCCAGTACGGAGAGCGCCTCGGCCTCGCCTTCCAGCTCGCCGACGACGTCCTCGACATCGCCTCCGACTCGCACGAGTCCGGCAAGACCCCGGGCACCGACCTGCGCGAGGGCATCCCGACGCTGCCCGTGCTGCGGCTGCGCGAGATGGCGGCCCAGGGCGGCGACCCGGACGACCTGGACCTCGTACGGCTCCTGGACGGCGACCTGACGGACGACGCCCGGCACGCCGAGGCGCTGTCGCGGCTGCGGGTCCACCCCGCGCTGGAGCAGGCGCGCCGGGACACCATCCAGTACGCGGAGGAGGCGCGGGCCATGCTGGCCCCGCTGCCGGAGTGCTTCGCGAAGTCGGCGCTGGTGGAGCTGTGCGACGCGGTGGTCCACCGCGCGGGCTGACGCCCCGAAGGTCCCGGACGGGGCCCGACCGAAGACAGAGGCGAGGGCCCGGCATCCCTTACGGGTAGGGGATGCCGGGCCCCCGTCATGTCATCCTCGGGTTGTACGCACAGTTGGCTCCGGGGGCTGACGCCCTCAGCCCTCCGCTTTGGTCAGATAGAGACACATCCCCACCAGATCGGGTGAGAGTGGCGGCGCGGGGTGGACGTGTACAAGCAAAGGTAGGTCGCCGCCGTACACACAGAGGTAGGGCAGACAGACATGGCAACGAACGCAAAGATCCGCAAGGCCGCACGCTACGCCGTCCCGGTCGCGGTGTTCGGCGTGGTCGCCGGCACCATCGCGATGGTGCCGGCCTTCGCGAACGGGGGCGGTCCGGACCTGCCGAAGATGACGGCCCAGCAGCTCATCGAGAAGATCGCCGCCTCGGACGTGCAGCAGCTGTCCGGCAGCGCCAAGCTCAGCACGGACCTGGGTCTGCCGACGCTGCCGGCCGGCCTGCTCGGCGGCGGCTCCGGGGTGACGGGCGGCTCCGCCGATCCGCAGGACAAGATCGCGCAGCTGGCGAGCGGCACCCACACCTTCCGGGTGGCCGCCGACGGCCCGGACCGCCAGAAGCTCACCTTCGCCGACGGCAAGGACGAGTACAGCCTCGTCCACAACGGCGAAGAGGTCTGGGGTTACGACTCCAAGTCGAACGAGGTCTTCCACGAGAAGGCCCCGGCGGACGCGGGCAAGGACGGCAAGAGCTCCGGGCACAAGACGGGCGACCGGCTCGCGGCCTCCCCGCAGGAGATAGCCCAGGAGATCCTGAAGGCCGCCGGCCCGACCACCGACGTCAGCGTCGGCGACACGGCCCAGGTGGCCGGGCGCGACGCCTACCAGCTGGTCCTCAAGCCGAAGGCGAGCGGTTCGACGGTCGCCTCGGTGAAGATCGCGGTGGACGCGAAGAACGGCGTGCCGCTGCGGGTGCAGGTTCTGTCCACCGACGGCGGCAAGCCGATCGTGGACGCCGGCTTCACCAAGGTGGACTTCGCCAAGCCCGCCGCCGACACCTTCGCCTTCACCCCGCCCAAGGGCGCGAAGGTCAACGAGGGGACGGCCGGCGAGCGCGGCAAGGGCCTGGCCGAGGGCAAGGCCAAGGACCGGGGCCTGGGCGCGCTGGACTCCGTCCCCGGCCTGGGCGGCCTGACCGGCGGCGCGGGCAAGGGCGACATGAAGGTGCTCGGCGAGGGCTGGGGCTCGATCGCGCGGATCGAAACCGGCTCGACCGGCGGCCTGAAGGGCCTGGACGACGCGGCGAAGGACAAGAACGCGCCCAAGGGCGCCGCACAGTTCCTCGACTCGCTCGGCGAGAAGGTGAGCGGGAAGTTCGGCGAGGGCCGGGTCCTGAAGACCCGCGTGATCAACGCGCTGATCACGGACGACGGCAAGGTCTACGTCGGCGCGGTCACCAAGGACGCGCTGGTGAAGGCGGCCGACGCCAACAAGTAGTGAGCGGCGAGCGGTGACGTGAGGGTGGGCGGGGACTGTGTCCCTGCCCACCCTTGTGCCGTTCCGGCCCTGTGTACAGCGGCCCCGCTGTACGGTGAAAGGCATGTCGAGACACGTCACCATCCGCCTGGAAGAAGAGTTCCACGAACGCCTCAAGGCACGTGCGGCGGCCCTGGGTACGACGGTCACCGCGCTGATCACCGAAGTCACGGAACGCGAGCTCGATGAGGACCGGAAGAACTTCCTGTCCGGGATAGAGGAGTTCGCCGACCACTGGGGCTACTTCCAGGAGCGGTTCGGCCATTGAAGATCACCATGGAGTGGGCCTGGACCGCCCTGGCCCACCATCTCCCGTCCGATCCCGCCGTGTGGGATCCCTCCGGAGTGGCCGCCGCCGTGGCCCGGCACCAGAACGACCTGGTCCTCGTTCCCGAGCAGCCCGCCCCGGACACCGCGTGGCGGGCCGCCGCGTTTCTGCACACGCTCGCGGTGTGCCCGGCGCTGGAATCCCCGATGAACGAGTTCTACGCCGCCGCCGCGACCCGCTCGTACCTGCGCGTCGCCGGGGCCAGGCAGCTGCCCTCGCCCGAGGAACTGGGCGATCTGGTGGAGGCCGCGAAGCTGGGGCAGGCCGATGTCGCGGCGGTCGCCGAGGAGTTGCGGGCCCGGATCCAGGATCCGCTGTCGGCCTCGCTACCGGGCCTCGCGCAGGACACGTAGGACCATCGGCGCCTCGTCCGGGTGGAGCTCCGGCATGATCAGATCAGATCACACCGGAGCCCTAGAGGACTAGACCAATTGGCGTGTCCCGGCACCGCTGTTTCAGAAAGTGATCTTCCAGCTGTTGATGTAGCCGACGTCCTGCGCGGCCGCGTCCTTGACCTGGAGCTTCCACACCCCGTTGGCCACCTCGGAGGAGGCGTTGACGGTGTAGGACTGGACGAGGTTGTCGGCGCTTCCGCCGGCCCGGTTGTGCAGGTTGTAGACGGTGCCGTCGGGAGCGACCAGGTCGACCACCAGGTCACCGCGGTAGGTGTGGACGATGGTCACGTCGACCTTGGTGGTGGCCGGGGCGTTGCCCGTGACGCCCGAGACCGTGATCGGCGAGTTCACCGCGGCGGCGGGGGAGTCCGGGATGTTCACGTCCGCCGTGTTCTCGAAGGACTGGCCCGGCGGGACCGGGGTGGCCGCCCCGAGGTTCCAGATCGCGTAGGCGATGGCGTCGGAGTTGCGGTCCAGGGCGGTGTCGTTGATGTTCGCCGAGGTGTCGCAGGAGGCGTGGTAGCAGCGGTCGAAGGCCTGACCGGAGGTGCCGCCCCACTTCTGGGCCTGGGCCGCCGTCTTGGTGTAGTCGGCGCCCGAGAACAGGCCGCCGACCGGGATGCCCGCGCTCTTGAACGGCGCGTGGTCGGAGCGGCCGTCGCCCTCGGTCTCGATCTCGGTGGAGACCCCGATGCCCGCGTAGTAGTTCTTGAAGGTCTGCTCGATCGTCGGGTCGTCGTCGTAGACGAAGTAACCCGGGTTCGGCGAGCCGATCATGTCGAAGTTCAGGTAGCCGGAGATCTTCGACTTCTCGGCGGCCGGCAGGTTGTTCACGTAGTACTTCGAGCCGATCATGCCGAGCTCCTCCGCGCCCCACCAGCCGAAGCGCAGGTGCTTCGTCGGCTGGAGCTGCGCGCGGGAGACGGCCAGCGCGGTCTCCAGGATGGCGGCCGAACCGGATCCGTTGTCGTTGATGCCGGGGCCCGCGTTGACCGAGTCCAGGTGCGAGCCGGACATCAGGACCGAGTTCGGGTCACCGCCCGGCCAGTCGGCGATCAGGTTGTAGCCGGTCGCACCGCTGGAGCTGAAGGTCTGCAGGGTGGTGGTGAAGCCGGCGGCGTCCAGCTTGGCCTTCACGTAGTCGATCGAAGCCTTGTAACCGGCCTTGCCGTGCGCGCGGTTGCCGCCGTTGGCGGTGGCTATGGACTGCAGCTGCGTCAGGTGCGCCTTGACGTTGGCGACCGGGATGTCGGGCGGTGTGGGCGCGGCGGCGGCCGTGCTGGGCACGGCGAGCGCGGCGGGAGCGGTGGCGGCGAACAGACCGGCGACCGCGAGGGCGGTCACGGCGGCCAGGCGCCGGGAGACGGACAGGCTCATGTGGGGGCTCCGGGATTCCGTACTGGGGATGTGTGCGGAAACGTGCGGGGAAGAACAGGTGAGCTACGTGCGTCAGTGCGAGCCCGATGTTCAGTGAGAGCGTGACAGTCCGTCAAGACCTGAATTCGGTCACACCCGTTCGGAAAGCGGACGGAGCCGCTCGCGAGGGCGCGGCGAGGGCACACTGGGGGGATGAGCGTGAACGAAGAGACCCCTGCGGCGGCCGTCGAGACCCAGTGGCTCGACACGCGGCGGACGTGGGAGGACAGACTGGAGCGCCTCGGGCCCAAGGTCTGGCATCTCGGCACCATCGCGGTGCTGGAGGCGGCCCACGAAGACCCGCTCCTGCGGCAGCTGTACCCGTACACGAGCCATTGCCACGTGCACTTCAGCAGCACGACCCGCTTCCCCTACGAGGTCGCGGTCCCCTTCGTGATTCCGCTGCCCGACGGGCGGTTCCGCGTGCGCGACCGCCTCGTGGAGATCGCCGAGGTGGCCACGGCCGCGGAGGCCGTGGCCCTGGTGGTCGCGCACGCGCCGCCCGGTCTCCGGCTCGCCGCGACGGGGCTGCCGATGAACGCGTAGCGGACGTGCCGGCGGGCGCGTCCGGGGACGCGCCCGCCGATGCCCGGAGCGGTGTTACGCGGTCTCGCGCGCCGGGGTCGGGACCGGGGTCGGGACCGGGGCCGGGACCGGGGCCGGCAGGGGGGCCGGGAGGGCCTCCAGGCGGCCGGCGCGGGCGCGGTGGGCGGTGCGCAGGGCGTCCCAGGTGAGGATCGACAGGGCGGCCCAGACCAGCGAGAAGCCGGCCCAGCGCGCGGGCGGCATGGCCTCGTGGAAGTAGAGGACGCCCAGCCCGAACTGGAAGACCGGGGCCATGTACTGGAGCAGCCCGAGGGTGGACAGCGGGACCCGGATCGCGGCCGCGCCGAAGCAGACCAGCGGGATCGCGGTGACCAGCCCGGCCGAGGCGAGCAGGGCGGCGTGCCCCGGGCCCTGGGCGGTGAAGGTGGACTGGCCCCGCGCGCCGAGCCAGAGCAGGTAGCCGAGGGCGGGCAGGAACATGATCACGGTCTCGGCGGTCAGCGACTCCAGGCCGCCCATGCCGAGCTGCTTCTTGATCAGCCCGTACAGGGCGAAGGAGAAGGCCAGGATCAGCGAGATCCACGGCGGCCGCCCGTACCCGACGGCGAGCACCAGTACGGCGGCGACGGCGATCGCGACGGCCGCCCACTGCGTGCGGCGCAGCCGCTCGCCGAGGACCAGGACGCCGAGCGCGATGGTGACCAGGGGGTTGATGAAGTAGCCGAGGCTCGCCTCGACGACCGCGCCGTTGTTGACCGACCAGATGTACACGCCCCAGTTCACGGTGACCAGGACGGCGGCCACCACGAGGAGCGCCAGTTTGCGGGGCTGGCGCAGCAGCTCGGCCATCCATCCCCAGCGCCGCAGGGCGAGCAGTGCCAGCCCGACCACGGCCAGCGACCACACCATGCGGTGGGCGAGTATCTCGATGGCGCCGGCGGGCTGGAGGAGCGGCCAGAAGAGGGGCACGATCCCCCACATTCCGTATGCGCCGAATCCGTAGAGCAAACCCGTGCGCTGGTCGTTCTCTGCCTTCACGGGACCTCCAGAGCTACTTCAAGCCAACCTGATGACGGTAGCGCCGAGCGAGCCGGAAGTCATTAGCGTCCGACGAGATGCTCATGACACTTGACGGGGGCCAGGCGCGACGAAGCCCGGACCCGGCACGCCGAAGCCCGGACCTGGCCTGCGGGTCCGGGCTTCGGCGGTGGAGCGGGGAACGGGGGAGCGGGGGTGTGCCGGGGTCGGACGGCTCAGCCGACGACGGTCCAGGTGTCCTTGCCGCTCAGCAGCGCGCCCAGGTCGCCCTTGCCGCTGCGGTCCACGGCCGTCTCCAGCTGCTCGGCCATGAGCGTGTCGTACACGGGCCGGGACACGTCGCGGAACACCCCGATGGGGGTGTGGTGCAGCGTGTCGGGGTCGGCCAGCCGGGACAGCGCGAACGCGTTGGTCGGGGAGGCCGAGCCCGCGTCGTGGACCAGGATCCGGGACTCGTTCGCGGGCGTCACCGTCACGACCTCCAGGTCTCCGGTGGTCTCGTTGCGCACGACGCCCTTGGCGTTGTCGACGCCGAAGCGGATCGGCTGCCCCTGCTCGAGGCGGATGACGGCCTCCTGGGCCTGCTCGTGGTCCTTGAGGACCTCGAAGGCGCCGTCGTTGAAGATGTTGCAGTTCTGGTAGATCTCCACCAGCGCCGTGCCCTCGTGGGCGGCCGCCGCGCGCAGCACCTCGGTGAGGTGCTTGCGGTCGGAGTCGACCGTGCGGGCCACGAAGGTGGCCTCCGCGCCGATCGCCAGCGACACCGGGTTGAAGGGCGCGTCCAGCGAGCCCATCGGGGTCGACTTGGTGATCTTGCCGAGCTCGGAGGTGGGGGAGTACTGCCCCTTGGTCAGCCCGTAGATCCGGTTGTTGAACAGCAGGATCTTGAGGTTGACGTTGCGCCGCAGGGCGTGGATCAGGTGGTTGCCGCCGATGGAGAGCGCGTCGCCGTCACCGGTGACCACCCAGACCGACAGGTCGCGGCGCGAGGTGGCCAGACCCGTGGCGATGGCCGGGGCGCGGCCGTGGATCGAGTGCATCCCGTAGGTGTCCATGTAGTACGGGAAGCGCGAGGAGCAGCCGATGCCCGAGACGAAGACGATGTTCTCCTTCGCCAGCCCCAGCTCGGGCATGAACCCCTGCACGGCGGCGAGCACCGCGTAGTCCCCGCATCCCGGGCACCAGCGGACCTCCTGGTCCGACTTGAAGTCCTTCATCGACTGCTTGGCGGCGGCCTTCGGCACCAGCGAGAGCAGGGTCGGGGTGTCCGTCACCTCAGTCATTGATGGCCTCCTTGAGATGCGTGGCGAGCTGCTCGGCCTTGAACGGCATGCCGTTCACCTGGTTGTACGACTGGGCGTCGACCAGGTACTTGGCCCTCAGGAGGGTCGCGAGCTGCCCGAGGTTCATCTCCGGCACCACTACCTTGTCGTAACGCTTCAGGACCTCGCCCAGATTCCCCGGGAAGGGGTTGAGGTGGCGCAGATGGGCCTGTGCGACGGGGATCCCGGCGAGCCGCAGCCGGCGTACGGCGGCCGTGATCGGCCCGTACGTCGAGCCCCAGCCGATGACCAGGGTCCGCGCGCCGTCCGGGTCGTCGACCTCCAGGTCCGGGACCCGGATGCCGTCGATCTTGGCCTGGCGGGTGCGGACCATGAACTCGTGGTTGGCCGGGTCGTACGAGATGTTGCCCGTGCCGTCCTGCTTCTCGATGCCGCCGATGCGGTGCTCCAGGCCCGGCGTGCCCGGGACCGCCCACGGGCGGGCCAGGGTCTGCGGATCGCGCTTGTACGGCCAGAAGACCTCGGTGCCGTCCGCGAGCTCGTGGTTCGGGCCGGCGGCGAACGGCACCTTCAGGTCCGGCAGGTCCGCCACGTCCGGGATCCGCCACGGCTCGGAGCCGTTGGCGAGGTACCCGTCGGAGAGCAGGAACACCGGCGTCCGGTACGTCAGCGCGATCCGGGCCGCGTCCAGCGCCGCGTCGAAGCAGTCCGCCGGGGTGCGCGGGGCCACGATCGGGACCGGGGCCTCGCCGTTGCGCCCGTACATCGCCTGGAGCAGGTCGGCCTGCTCCGTCTTGGTCGGCAGCCCCGTGGAGGGGCCGCCGCGCTGGATGTCCACGATCAGCAGCGGCAGCTCCAGGGAGACCGCGAGGCCGATCGTCTCGGACTTGAGCGCCACGCCCGGGCCGGAGGTGGTGGTCACGGCGAGCGCGCCGCCGAAGGCCGCGCCCAGGGCCGCGCCGATGCCGGCGATCTCGTCCTCGGCCTGGAAGGTGCGCACGCCGAAGTTCTTGTGCTTGCTCAGCTCGTGCAGGATGTCCGAGGCCGGGGTGATCGGGTACGAGCCCAGGTAGAGCGGCAGGTCCGCCTGCTGCCCCGCCGCGATCAGCCCGTAGGACAGGGCGAGGTTCCCGGAGATGTTGCGGTAGGTGCCGGTCGGGAAGGCGCGGGTGGCCGGGGCCACCTCGTAGGAGACGGCGAAGTCCTCGGTGGTCTCGCCGAAGTTCCAGCCGGCCCGGAAGGCGGTGACGTTCGCCTCGGCGATGTCGGGCTTCTTCGCGAACTTCTGCCGCAGGAAGGTCTCGGTGCCCTCGGTGGGCCGGTGGTACATCCAGGACAGCAGCCCCAGCGCGAACATGTTCTTGCTGCGCTCGGCCTCCTTGCGGGAGAGCCCGAAGCCCTTCAGCGCCTCGACCGTGAGGGTGGTCAGCGGCACCGGGTGGACGTTGAAGGCGTCCAGGGAGCCGTCTTCCAGCGGGGAGGTCTCGTAGCCGACCTTCGCCATCGGGCGCTTGGTGAACTCATCGGTGTTGACGATGATGTCCGCGCCGCGCGGCACGTCCCCGATGTTGGCCTTCAGCGCCGCCGGGTTCATCGCCACCAGGACGTTCGGGGCGTCGCCCGGCGTCAGGATGTCGTGATCGGCGAAGTGCAGCTGGAAGCTCGACACGCCGGGGAGGGTTCCGGCGGGCGCCCGGATCTCGGCGGGGAAGTTCGGCAGAGTCGAAAGGTCGTTGCCGAAGGAGGCGGTCTCCGAGGTGAAACGGTCACCGGTGAGCTGCATGCCGTCACCGGAGTCACCCGCGAAGCGGATGATCACCCGATCGAGTTTGCGCACTTCCTTGCCGCCGATGCCACCGTTGCCGTGGGCGTCGCTGCGGTGGGTGTCGTTGCCGTCGGCGTCGCTGCCGTGGCCCGGGGTGTCGCCGTTCGGGCCCGGGGACGTCCGCTGCTCGCCGACGACCGCGCCTTCGGCCCCGTCGGACTGTTCGGCTGGGCTACTGACCTGGCTGGTCACTGAACTGGACCTCCTTCGAGGCGAGAGCCTGCCCAAGGTCAACCCTACGTCCGTAGGGATTCCTTCCCCGGGCTGCTCAGGTTCTGGACCGCCCCTTCGGCGGTCTGTCCGAATCCGGCCTTACCTGACAGAGTGTCAGTTGATCAAGATCTTAGGTAGGTGAGGACGGCCAGCACGCGCCGGTGATCCCCGTCACTCGGTGACAGGCCCAGCTTCATGAAGATGTTGCTGACGTGCTTCTCCACCGCGCCGTCGCTCACCACGAGCTGTTTGGCCACGGCGGAATTGGTCCGCCCCTCGGCCATCAGCCCGAGCACCTCGCGCTCGCGCGGGGTCAGCCCCGCCAGCACGTCCTGCTTGCGGCTGCGGCCGAGGAGCTGCGCCACGACCTCCGGGTCCAGGGCGGTACCGCCCCGGGCCACGCGGACGACGGCGTCCAGGAATTCCCGCACCTCGGCCACCCGGTCCTTGAGCAGGTACCCCACCCCGGTGCTGGAACCGGCCAGCAGTTCGGTGGCGTACTGCTCCTCCACGTACTGGGACAGCACCAGCACGCCTATGCCGGGGTAGTCGCGCCGCAGCCGCACCGCGGCCCGTACGCCTTCGTCGGTGTGCGTCGGCGGCATCCGCACGTCGGCCACCACCACGTCCGGCAGGGCGTCCTGCCCCGCCAGGTCCGCCACCGTCTTGATCAGGGCTTCCGCGTCCCCGACGCCCGCCACGACGTCATGCCCCCGGTCGGTCAGCAACCGGGTCAGGCCCTCACGCAGCAGCACCGAATCCTCGGCGATGACCACTCGCACCCTGTCTTCCACGACTTTGTTGCTCCCCGCGTCCACACGTGCCCCGTTTTCCCTGACTGAGCCAAGCATCCCAGCCCTGAGCTCGGATCGAGGCGGAGTGGGATCAACGTGTGGCCGCGGAAGCCGCGTTTTCGGTGGTGGAAGGCCCCCCTCCGCCCCCCGGCCCGAAAAGTCAGGGCTTTCTCCCCCGGCGGGGCGGGGCGAACGGCACGGGCCGGGTGGTCAGACGGCGGAGTCCCGGGCGGGGCCTCAGGTGGCGGGGCGCCACCGGAGTCCCGGGCGGGCCTCAGGTGGCGGGGCGCCAGGGAAGTTCGGCGGTCACGGTCGTGCCGCCGCCGGCGGGGGAGTCGACGACCAGGACGCCGTCCACCGCGTCGAGCCGCTCCGCGAGTCCCGCCAGCCCCGACCCGGGCACGGCGGCGGCCCCGCCCAGCCCGTCGTCGGCGACCTGGATCAGCAGCCGGTCGCCGGACTTCCACACGTCCACACCCGCCGTACGGGCCCTCGCGTGCTTGCTGATGTTCTGGAGCAGCTCCGAGACGGTGAAGTACGCGATCCCCTCGATCGCCGCCGCCGGGCGCGCCGGCAGCTCCACGGCCACCCGTACCGGCACGGCGCACCGCGAGGCCACCGAGGACAGCGCCGCGTCCAGCCCCCGGTCGGTCAGGACGGCCGGGTGGATCCCGCGGGCCAGGTCCCGGAGCTCCTGGAGGGCGATCTTCACCTCGCCGTGGGCCTCGTCCACCATGCGGGCCGCGGCCCGCGGGTCCTCGGCGAGCTTCTCCTTCGCCAGCCCCAGGTCCATGGCCAGCGCCACCAGCCGGGCCTGCGCACCGTCGTGCAGGTCCCGCTCGATGCGCCGGAGATCGGCGGCGGCGGTGTCGACCATGACCCCCCGGTCGGACTCCAGCTCGCTGACCCGGTGCGCGAGCCGGGACGGGCCGAGCAGCCCGGCGACGAGCACCCGGTCGACGGTGGTCAGCGCGCGGATGACCCAGGGGGTGGCGAGGGTGAAGGCGAGCCCGGTCGCGCAGGTCAGCGCGATCGCCAGGGGCGAGTCCAGGTAGAAGGTGTAGTCGTCGTTCTGGAAGAGCTGGAGCCCCGGCTGATTGGTGTACGCCGGGAAGACCCAGAACCAGAGGGGGTACAGCAGCATGGCCCACCCGTAGGCCCAGAACACCAGGGCCACCGTGAAGCCGAACACCGCCCACGGGAAGTGGATCACGGAGTACAGCACGTGCCGCCAGGCGCTCCCGCTCTTGAGCAGGGCCCCCATGCCGGCGATCGGCCCGGCCTTCTTCGCCCGGATCGGCTCCGGCTCGGCGATGTCGTGGCGCAGCATCCCGCGCACCCGGGCCCGCTCCACGCGGCCGAACCCGCGGCACATGGCCAGCAGTCCCGCGAGGACCGGGACACCGAGGAAGGTGACGAGCAGGCCCGCGCCGACGCTGACGCCGGCGATGGCGAGGGAGAAGTACAGCGTGCTGAGCGGCAGCCCGAGCATCAGGTACCCGAACTCCCGCCAGGTCCGCCCCTCCAGGGGAGCCCGCAGCACCCTGCCGCTGCCGCTGCCGCTGTGTGCGCTGCTGCCCATGTCGCCTGCCTGCCCTTCGTCTGCCGTGTCCCCCAACCCTCCCGCCGGGCACCCCGCGAAACCATCCGGCGGGTCGGCGTCTCCCCCCGGGGGTTAACCCCACCCCGGGGGCCGCGGTTTTGCCGTCAGCGGCGCCGGGCCGGGCTGTGGGCCTGCGGCTGTGGGCCTGCGGCCCTGCCGCCGATCGCGCGCCGGCGGGTGCGGGTGCGGGGTGCGGGTGCGGGGGTGCGGGTGCGGGGGTGGGTGCATCGCAGCAGGGGGCCGCAGTGCCTCCGCAGCGCGGGGCCGCGGCGCCCTGCCCGCCCTTCGCCCGTTCCCCGGGGCTCCGCCGCGGACCTCGCTCCTCGAGAACCGGAGTGGCGGGATCCGGCTGGCGCACGGCCCGCGCGCGAAAGCCGGCGGGGCTGGAAGATCCAGCCCCGCCGGCGTTCGCGGCGGCCTCTCACCCGGGCCCCGGTGCGCGATGTGGTCCCGACCCGGAGGGGGTGGGGGCAGCCGGAGTCAGCCACGGGACGACCCCGCCGCCGTCAGACGGTCGCGCGCCCGCGCCACGGCAGCTCCGCCGTCACCACCGTGCCCGCGCCCACCGGGGACTCCACCACCAGGACCCCGTCCACAGCGTCGAGCCGCTCGCCCAGACCCGCCAGCCCCGACCCGGCCAGGGCATCCGCGCCGCCGCGCCCGTCGTCCGACACCCGGATCATCAGCCGGCCCCCCGCCGAACCCGCCGAACCGCCGGCCCCGTCCGCCCGCCACACCTCGACCTCCGCACCCCGCGCCTGCGGACCCGCGTGCTTGCTCACGTTCTGCAGCAGCTCCGAGACCACGAAGTACGCGATCCCCTCGATCGCCTCCGCCGGCCGCGCCGGCAGGTCCACCGCCACCTTCACCGGCACCAGGCACCGCGAAGCCACCGAAGACAGCGCCGCGTCCAGCCCCCGGTCCGTCAGTACCGCCGGGTGGATGCCCCGTGCCAGGTCCCGGAGTTCCTGGAGGGCGATCTTCACCTCGCCGTGCGCCTCGTCCACCATCGCCGCCGCGCCCTCGGGGTCCTCCAGCAGCTTCTCCTTCGCCAGGCCCAGCCCCATCGCCAGCGCCACCAGCCGCGCCTGCGCCCCGTCGTGCAGGTCCCGTTCGATGCGCCGCAGGTCCGCCGCAGCCGTGTCGACCACGACGCCCCGGTCGGACTCCAGCTCCGCGATCCGCCGCTCCAGCTCGTCCGACGGCGACAACAGGCCCCGTACCATCGCCCGGTCCACGTTCGCGAGCCCGCGCACCACCCACGGCAGCACCGGCCACAGGACGAACAGCCCGGTCAGCGTCACGGCGAAGGTGAACACCGCCCACGGCAGCCGCACCAGCTCGAACAGCACCGTCCGCCACGCCACCGGGTCCTTCAGCGTCGCCCACAGCCAGGGGAAGAACCCGCCCGACCGCCGCGGTCCGGGCATCGGCGTCGGCTCGTCCACCCGTACACCCAAGAGGTCGCGCGCCCGCCCCCGTTCCAGCCGTCCCAGCTGGCGAGACAGGAAGAGACCGGACGCGAGCAGCGGAAGTCCGATCGCGGTCACCGACAGGCCACCCGCGGTCGACACCATGACGACCGTGTAGACGAACCCGATGAGGGCGGCGGGGAAATTGCTCAGCAAATAGGCGATTTCCTTCCACGTCACGGCATCGAAGGCAGCGCGGACGGGAGGGAGGGAGCCGTCGTCGGGGGTGTGTTCGCTCGCGGTCATGCACCCACCCTGTCAACCGCGCGGCCCCGATGCCATGGGGCAGCCGGGCCGAGGTAAACGGGGGATAACCCCACCCCGTGGGACCCAGGCCCTAGACTCCCGTCCGTACCAGATCAACCTGATCGTCGACAGTGGCCGAGGAACGAGGAACGGACGTGCCCGAACCAACGGTATCGACCGTATCCGTGCTCGCCGCGGACTACTTCCGGACGTATTCGGTCGTCGGCCTCATGGCCGTGCTCGGTGTGCTCTTCGTGGCGGTGGCGTTCGGCGCCAACCGCCTGCTGAGCCCGTCCGTCCCGACCCGCGAGAAGCTGCTGACCTACGAGTGCGGCGTGGACCCGGTGGGCGAGGGCTGGGCGCACACCCAGGTCCGCTACTACGTCTACGCCTTCCTCTACGTCATCTTCGCCGTCGACTCGATCTTCCTCTTCCCCTGGGCGACGGTGTTCGCCGCCGCCGGCTACGGCGCCACGACGCTGGTGGAGATGTTCATCTTCCTCGGCTTCCTGGCCGTCGGCCTGCTCTACGCGTACAAGAAGGGCGTCCTCGAATGGCTGTGACCCCGGCCGGTACCCCGGCCGTGCCGTCGGAGCCGCAGCTGCTCCCGGAGCCGAAGCGGCTGGGCGTCCTGTCCCGCCTCGCGCCCGAACCCATGAAGGTGGTCCTCAACTGGGGCCGCCGCTACAGCCTGTGGGTCTTCAACTTCGGCCTCGCCTGCTGCGCCATCGAGTTCATCGCGGCGTCGATGGCCCGGCACGACTTCATCCGGCTCGGCGTGATCCCCTTCGCACCCGGCCCGCGCCAGGCCGACCTCATGATCGTCTCGGGCACGGTGACGGACAAGATGGCCCCGGCCGTCAAGCGGCTGTACGAGCAGATGCCCGAGCCGAAGTACGTCATCTCCTTCGGCGCCTGCTCCAACTGCGGCGGACCGTACTGGGACTCGTACTCGGTGACCAAGGGCGTCGACCAGATCATCCCCGTCGACGTCTACGTCCCCGGCTGCCCGCCCCGCCCCGAGGCGCTGCTGCAGGGCATCCTCAAGCTCCAGGAGAAGATCGCCCGCGAATCGCTCGCGGAGCGCTACGCCAACCCGGCCCCGCCGACGCCCGCGCAGCTCACCAGCGCCCTGGTCACCCCGCCGCCCGCCCCGGGGACGGACGCGTGAACCTCTACGACTCCCTCCCCGACGCGGCGGGAACGGTCTTCGGCGAGGAGGCCGTCGGCTCGTTCTCGTACTCCGTCCTCACGGTCGACGTGCCCACCGCGAGCTGGATCCCCGCGCTGGAGATCGCCCGCGACAAGCTGGGCTGCACGTACTTCGACTGGCTGAGCGCGGTGGACGAGCCGGGCACCGGCTTCCGGATCTGCGCGCACGTGGTCTCGCTGGAGAACCACCGCGTACGCCGCCTCCTGCTGCGGACCACCGTCCCCCACTCGGCGCCCTCCCTGCCCTCCGCGGTCGCGGTGTACGCGGGCGCCGAATGGCACGAGCGCGAGACCTTCGAGATGTTCGGGGTCGTCTTCACCGACCACCCGAACCTGGTCCCGCTGCTGCTCCCCGAGAACTTCGAGGGCCACCCGCTGCGCAAGGACTTCGTCCTCGCCGCCCGCGTGGCCAAGGCCTGGCCCGGCGCGAAGGAGCCGGGCGAGGCGCACGACCCGGACGCCCCGAAGCGCCGCCAGATTCTTCCGCCGGGCGTCCCGGACCCCAACGACTGGGGCCCGCTCAAGGGCCAGCTCCCCCCGGCCCCCGCCCGCCCCGCCCGCACCCCGCGCGCGGCGGCCGGAGCCCCCGGCGAACGCCCGGCCCGCACCCCGGACGAGGCCACCCCGGCCCGCCGCACCCGCTCGGTGACCGACGGCTCGGCCAGCCAGCCGGACGCCCCGCCCGCGACCCCGGACGAGGCCACCCCGGCCCGCCGCACCCGCGCGGCATCCGAAGGCTCCGCGAGCCAGCCGGACGCCCCGCCCTCGACCCCGGACGAGGCCACCCCGCCGAGCCCGGCCCGCCGTACCCGTTCGGCATCCGACGGCTCCGCGAGCCAGGCCGGGCCCCCGACCGCCCCGGCCGCGGACGAGGCGGCCCCGCCGCGCCCGGCCCGCCGTACGCGTTCGGCGTCCGACGGCTCCGCCAGCCAGGCACAGGCCGCCCCCGCGCCGGAGGCTCCGAAGCGCCCCGGGCCCCGCAGCTCGGACGCCCCCTGGCACGACCCGAAGCCAGCCTTCACCGAACCCCCGACGGACCCGAAGCCCCCGGCGGCCCCGGCCAGCTCGGCTACACCGGCCGCCCCGGCCGTCCCGGCGGAGCCCACCGTCCCGGCGGAGCCCACCGACCCGGCTACTTCGGCCACCCCGGCCCACCCGAAGCTCCCGGCGGCACCGGCCGTCCCGGTGGCACCGGCGGAGCCCGCCACCCCGGCCGTCCCGGCGGAGCCCGCCACCCCGGCGGAGCCCGCCACCACGGCTACCCCGGCCGAGCCGGTGTCCCCGGCCGCCCCGGCGGAGCCCGCCGTACCGGCCGATCGCGTTCCACCGGCGGAGCCTCCCGCCGATCCCGATCCCGATCCCGATCCGACCACCGACCCCACCGGAGGCGCCGCGTGAACGACGTCCTCGACGTCGCCCTGCGGCTGATCGTCGTCTTCGCCGTCTTCCTCGTGCTCCCGCTCGTCGTCGGGCAGGCCGAGCACAAGGTGATGGCCCACATGCAGGGCCGCCTCGGCCCCATGTACGCCGGCGGCTTCCACGGCTGGGCCCAGCTCGTCGCCGACGGGGTCAAGTTCGCGCAGAAGGAAGACATCGTCCCGGCCAACGCCGACCGCCGCGTCTTCCAGCTCGCCCCCGCCGTCGCCCTCCTCCCGTACCTCCTGGTCCTCCTCGCCATCCCCATCGGCCCCGGCGAGGGAGCCGTCGGCCAGGTCATCGACGCCGGACTCTTCTTCGCGCTCGCCGTCATGGGCATCGGCGTGCTCGGCTCGCTCATGGCCGGCTGGGCCTCCGCGAACAAGTTCTCCCTCCTCGGAGGCCTCCGCACCGCCGCGCAGCTGCTCGCCTACGAGCTCCCCATGCTGCTCGCCGCGGCCTCGGTCGCCATGGCCGCCGGGACGGTGTCGCTCCCCGGCATCGTCGGCGCCTTCGAATGGTGGTGGCTGCCCTGGCAGATCGTCGGCGGACTCGTCTTCTTCACCGCCGGCCTCGCCGAACTCCAACGGCCCCCCTTCGACATGCCCGTGGCCGACTCCGAGATCATCTTCGGCGCGTACACCGAGTACACCGGCCTGCGCTTCGCACTGTTCCTGCTCGCCGAGTACGCCGGCATCGTCGTCCTGTGCGCCCTCACAACCGTCCTGTTCCTCGGCGGCTGGCACGGTCCCTTCGGCGGTGACTCCTTCGGCTGGGTCTGGACCCTGCTCAAGATCGCCGCCCTCTCCTTCGTGGTGATCTGGCTCCGCGTCAGCTACCCCCGCCTGCGCGAGGACCAGCTGCAGAAGCTCGCCTGGACCGTACTCATCCCGCTCGCGCTCGCCCAGATCGCGCTCACCGGCATCGTGAAGGTGGCGATCCAGTAAATGCCCCCCATCCCCGGCTCCGGCCTCGCCAAGGGCCTGGCCGTGACGCTGCGCACGATGACGAAGCGCTCGCACACCGCCCAGTACCCCGAGGTACAGCCCGAGCTCCCGCCGCGCTCGCGCGGGGTCATCGGCCTGTTCGAGGAGAACTGCACGGTCTGCATGCTGTGCGCGCGCGAGTGCCCCGACTGGTGCATCTACATCGACTCCCACAAGGAGACGGTCCCGGCCGCCGCCCCCGGTGGCCGTGAGCGCAGCCGCAACGTCCTCGACCGCTTCGCCATCGACTTCTCCCTCTGCATGTACTGCGGCATCTGCATCGAGGTGTGCCCCTTCGACGCGCTGTTCTGGTCGCCGGAGTTCGAGTACGCCGAGACCGACATCCACGAACTGACCCACGAGCGCGACAAGCTGCGCGAGTGGATGTGGACCGTCCCGGCCCCGCCCGCCCTGGACCCCGCCGCCGAGGAACCCAAGGAAGTCGCGGCCGCCCGCAAGGCCGTGGAGAAGGCCGAAGCCGCCGCCGCGGCCGAGGCAGCCGCAGACGCCGAAGCCGCCGCCGCGGCCGAGGCCACCGCCGCTGCACCAGCCGCCGCCGGGGAGACCCCCGACACCCCGGCCCCCGGTCAGGCCCAGACCCCGACCCCGGCCCCGGAAGGAGACGCGTGATCACCGCAGCCGCCCAAGGCCACGGCTTCCTCTCCCCGACCGGCGTCGAGATCGCCTTCGTCCTCGTCGGCCTCGCCACCCTCGGCGCCGCCGCCGTCACGGTCACCACCAAGCAGCTCGTGCACGCCGCCCTGTGGCTGGTCGTCGCGCTCGGCGGGATCGCCGTCGAGTACCTGCTGCTGACCGCCGAGTTCATCGCCTGGGTCCAGGTGCTGATCTACGTCGGTTCCGTGGTCGTCCTCCTCCTCTTCGGGCTGATGCTCACCAAAGCGCCCATCGGCCGCTCCCCGGACGCCGACTCGGGCAACCGCCCGGTCGCCCTCGGCGTGGCCCTCGTCGCGGCCGCCGCGCTCGTCTGGGTGGTCGTCGACGCCTTCCGCACCACCTGGATCGACCTGGACGGCCCCGCCCAGGGCTCCACCAAGGTCTCCGGCGAGATCCTCTTCCGGCACTGGGTGCTGCCGTTCGAGGCGCTCTCCGTCCTCCTCCTCGCGGCCCTGATCGGCGCCATCGTGCTGTCCCGCAAGGACACCCCGGAAACCGGCGCGCCCGCGCCCGCCGCCGAAAAGCCCGCCGCCGACAAGCCCGCCACCGATAAGAAGGGGCAGCGCTGATGCACCTCGCCTACCCCGCCGTGCTGGCGGCGCTCCTCTTCTGCACGGGCCTGTACGGAGTGCTCGCCCGCCGCAACGCCATCCTGGTCCTGATGTCCGTCGAGCTGATGCTCAACGCCGTCAACCTCAACCTGGTGGCCTTCGACGTCTGGCTGCGCGACAGCCTGCACGCCGGCCAGGCCCTCACCCTCTTCACCATCGCCATCGCCGCCGCCGAGATCGGCATCGGCCTCGCGATCGTGCTGATGGTGTACCGCAACCGGGGCACCGCGGACGTCGACCGACTGCGCGACACCGCCGAGGGCCACGAGCCGGACAGCGCCAACCCGGACAGCGCGAACACTGCGACCGGAGCCGCCGCGTGAGCACCCCGACCCTCGCCGTACTCGTCCCCCTGCTGCCCTTCCTGGGCGCGCTGGCGGGACTGCTGCTCGGCCGCACCGCCCCCGGCTTCGTCAAGCCGCTCGCCGTCCTGCCCACGCTGGGCGCAGCCGTGCTCGCGGTGCTGGTCGCCCTGCGCCAGGGCGGCGGCAAGGCGATCGACACGGCGACCGAGCTGACCCCGACCGGCTCGGTGCCGATCGAACTCTCGCTCCACCTGGACGGCTTCGCCGTCATGGTGGCCGTCCTGGTCGGCGTCGTGGCCACCTGCGTGCAGGTCTACTCGACCGCGTACCTCCGCGAGGACCCGCGCTACCCGTCCTACGCCGCTCTGGTCTCACTGTTCACCTCCGCCATGCTGCTCGTCGTCTACTCCGGCGACCTGATGGTGCTGCTGGTCGGCTGGGAGATCATGGGCATCTGCTCGTACTTCCTGGTCGGCCACTACTGGGAGACCGAGGCGGCCCGCTCCGCCTCCCTCAAGGCCTTCCTCGTCACCAAGCTCGGCGACGTCCCCTTCCTCATCGGCCTGTTCGCGCTCGCCGCCGACGCCGGCTCCTTCCGGATCACGAAGATCCTGGGCACCGTCACCGCGGGCGGGCTCGAGCACCCGACGCTGATCGCGCTGCTCCTGCTGGCCGGAGTCGCCGGCAAGTCCGCGCAGTTCCCGCTGCACACCTGGCTCCCGGACGCCATGGCGGGCCCCACCCCGGTCTCCGCGCTGATCCACGCCGCGACGATGGTCGCGGCCGGTGTCTACTTCGTGGCCCGCCTCCTCCCGGTCTTCGCGGCCTCCCGGGCCGCGATGGTGGTCCTGGCCGTCATGGCGGCTGTCACGATGATCGGCTCCGCCCTCGCCGCCCTGGCCCAGGACGACATCAAGCGGGTGCTCGCCTACTCCACGATCGGCCAGCTCGGCTACATGACCGGGGCCCTGGCCGTCGGCGACCGGGCGGCCGCCGTCTTCCACCTCCTGTCCCACGGCGCCTTCAAGGCGCTCCTGTTCCTCGGCGCCGGCGTGATCATCCACGCCGCCGGGACCAACTCCCTGGCCGCCATGTCCCGAATGGACGGCCTGGCCAAGCGCATCCCCGACGTCTTCTGGACGATGACGATCGCGCTGCTCGCGCTCGCCGCCTTCCCGCCCTTCGCCGGCTTCTTCTCCAAGGAAGCCGTCCTCGTCGCCGCCGAGCACACCGCCGGCGGCCACTCGGAGCTCGCCCCGAGCGCGGCCGGCTGGCTGGTCCTCGTCGCCGGCGTGCTGACCGCCCTGCTCACCGCCGCCTACGCCACCCGGCTGTGGCTGATGGCCTTCCGCGGCCGGGGCGCCGCCGCCCCCGACCACGGCAAGGAGCCCGTCGCCATGACCGGCGTGCTGTGGCTGCTGGCCGTCCCGAGCATCGGCTTCGGCCTGCTGGCCGGACCGCTCTCCGACTTCTTCGACGGCCGTGAGCTCACCCCGTCACTGACGACCTCGGTCCTCGGCACGGGCGCCGCCGTCGTCGGCGCGGTCCTCACCTACGCCCTCTGGCAGCGCGCCGAGGCCAAGGCCACCCTGGCCACGGCCGGAGCCCCCGCCGCCTCCGCCGGAGCCCCCGCCGCCGGAACCCATGCGGCCCCCACCGGGGTGCCCGCGTCCGTCGCCGCCGCCGAATCCGCCGCCGAGAGCCCCGAGGTCGGCCGGGTCACCCACGACCACCCCGCCGTTTCGACCGCCCCCGCCGCCGACCCCGGCCGCGCGCTCCTCGGCCCGCTCCACCGGCACGCCGCCGTCGGCTTCCACCTCGACGCCGTCTACGACCGCCTCTTCGTACGCCCCGTACGGGCCGCCGCGTCCCTCGTGCGCTTCCTCGACCGCGAGGTGGTGGACACGTACGTCCGTGGCGCCGGCCTCGGCCCCCGGCTGCTCGGCGGCCTCGTACGCCGTGCCCAGACCGGCAACGTGCAGAGCTACCTGAGCGCCCTGCTCGCCGGCGCCGTGGTCCTGGCGATCGCCACCGCCGTCCTCGCCAACGTCAACGCCGGATCGTGAGCCGTGAGTCAGCCGTGATTGATATCAGCCCGTCCGTGATGCAGTTCCTTCTGGCGTTGATCGTGGCCGGCCCGCTCGTCGGCGCCGTCGCCGCCCTCCTGCCGGCCCCGCCCGGACTGAAGGGCAAGAGCCCCGAACAGGCCGTGCTGCGCCACGGCGTGACCGTGACCGGCGCCATCCTCGCCGCGGCGATCGCCCTCACCCTGGGCTTCGACCACGACGCCCCGTCCCGCTTCCAGGCGACGACGGACATCAGCTGGATCCAGGCGCTGAACGTCCGGATCCACCTCGGCATCGACGGCATCTCGCTCCCCCTCCTCCTGATGACCGCGCTGCTGTTCTTCCTCTGCGCGCTCTACAGCTACTTCAAGCTCCCCGCGGGCCCCTCCGCGAAGGCCTTCGTCGCCCTGCTCCTGGTCCTGGAGTCCGGCACCCTCGCCACCTTCGCCGTCCTCGACCTGCTGCTGTTCTTCCTCGCCTTCGAGATGGTCCTCATCCCGATGTACTTCCTCATCGCCCGCTGGGGCGGTGCTCAGCGGCAGGCCGCCGCCTGGAAGTTCATCCTCTACACGCTCCTCGGATCCGTCGTCATGCTCCTCGGTCTGCTGCTGATCGGACTGAACAGCGGCACTTTCGACATGGTGGCACTCGCCTCTGACAACGGCCGCGGACTGACCCACACCACCCAGATCCTGGCCGTCCTCGCCATCGGAACCGGCCTCGCCGTGAAGACCCCGATGTGGCCGCTGCACAGCTGGCTGCCGGACGCCCACACCGCCGCCCCCACCGTCGGCTCGGTCCTCCTCGCGGGCGTCCTGCTGAAGATGGGCACCTACGGGTTCGTCCGCATCCTGCTGCCCGTCACCCCCGACGGCATGGCCACCTTCGCCCCGTACCTGGGCGCCTTCGCGGCCGTCGGCATCGTCTACGGGTCGCTGGCCTGCCTCGCGCTCGCCCGCAAGGGCAACAAGGGCGACCTCAAGCGCCTCATCGCCTACTCATCCGTCGGCCACATGGGCTTCGTGCTGCTCGGCATCGCGTCCATGACCCCGACCGGCGTCAACGGCGCGCTCTTCGCCAACGTCGCCCACGGCCTGATCACCGGCCTCCTCTTCTTCCTGGTCGGCGCCCTCAAGGACCGCTACGGCACCGCCGACCTCGACACCCTCGCCGGAGCCACCGGCGCCGCCCTCTACGGCCGCGCCCCCCGCTTCGGCGCGTTCCTCGCCTTCGCCGCCGTCGCCTCCCTCGGGCTGCCCGGCCTGGCCGGCTTCTGGGGCGAGATGCTGGCCCTGTTCGGCGCGTTCGACCCCGCCGAGGGACTGTCGCGGCCCGCGTTCCTCACGTACATGTCCGTCGGAGCGGTCGGCACCCTGCTCACCGCCGCCTATCTTCTGATCGTCGTCCGGCGGGTGTGCATGGGCGACCCGAAGGCCGCGCGCGAAGGCGCCGCCGCCCCGGTGGTCCTCGCCGACATCCAGCACTACGAGTTCGCCGCGTGGACCCCGCTCGTCGCCCTCACCGTCCTCGCCGGCCTGTGGCCCGCGATCCTCCTCGGCCTCACCGACCCGGCCGTCCAGAAGCTCCTCGCGGGAGGGAACTCATGACGGTCCTTCGCCCCATCACCAGCACCACCATCGCCGCCGCCGACACCCCCAGCCTGGTCCAGTCCGTCGACTGGCTCGCCATCGCGCCCGTGGTCGTCACCGCCGCCGTCGGCCTGATCGTCCTGGTCGCCGACCTCTTCGTACCGGAGCACCGCAAGCCGCTGCTCGGGTGGATCTCCGTGGCCGGACTGGCCGCCGCGACCGCGGCCCTGCTGCCGCTGCGCGCCGGCGACCGCAGCACCTTCTGCCTCACCGGGCCCGGTACGGACGGCGCCGGGGCCTGCAGCTACGCCGCCGACCACTTCGCGCTGGTCGTCCAGTTCCTCGTACTGGGCGGCGCCCTGGTCACCGCCCTGCTGTCGGTCACCACCGTCCGCGAGGCACGAATGCCGGCCGGCGAGTACTGGTTCCTGCTGCTCTCCTCCGCCGCGGGCGCGGCCCTGCTGCCCGCCTCCCGTGACCTCGCCACCCTGATCGTCGCCCTCGAGGTCGCCTCGCTGCCCGCCTTCGCCCTCGTCGGCATGCGCCGCGGCGACCGGCTCTCCTCCGAGGCCGCCCTCAAGTTCTTCCTGTCCTCCGTCACCGCCACCGCCGTGTCCCTGATGGGCGTCAGCTTCGTCTACGCCGCCACCGGCTCCCTGCACCTCACCCAGGTCGCCGACCGGCTCGAACACGTACCCGGGCAGTTGGACACGCTCGCCATGGCCGGAGTCGCGCTCACCCTGGTCGGCTTCGCCTTCAAGACGGCCGCCGTCCCCTTCCACTTCTGGGTTCCCGACACCTACGTGGGCGCGCCGCTGCCCGTCGCCGGCTACCTCTCGGTCGTCGGCAAGGCCGTGGGCTTCACCGGCCTCATCCTCGTCACGGTGATCGCGTTCCCCGCGTACTCCGACGTCTGGGGTCCGGCCCTCGCCGTCCTCGCCGCGCTCACCATGACGCTCGGCAACGCGGCCGCCCTGCGCCAGTCCGCCGACCGCCCCGGCGGCGCCGTGCGGCTGCTCGCCTGGTCCTCGATCGGCCAGGCCGGCTACCTGCTGGTCCCGATCGCCGCCGCCGCGTACGCCGGCCGCGACCAGATCGGCTCCACCGTCGCCTACGCCCTCATGTACGCCGCCGTGAACCTCGGCGCCTTCGCCGTGGCCGCCCTGGTGGCCCGTACGAAGCCGCTGCACCGGCTCGCCGACTACCGCGGCCTGTACGCCGAGCGCCCGTTCGCCGCCCTCGCGCTGGCCTTCTTCCTGCTCTGCCTGGCCGGTCTGCCGCCGGGCATCATCGGGCTCTTCGCGAAGGTCACCGTCTTCCGGGCGGCGGTCGACGCGGGGCTGGGCTGGCTCGCCGTGGTCATGGCCGTCAACGTCGTCGTCGCGCTCTACTACTACCTGCGCTGGACCGCCCTGCTCTTCCGCACCCCCGACGGCGACGGCGAGGCCGCCCGGGAGGGCACGCAGCCCCGTACGGGCACTCCGTGGCCGGTCACCGCCGCCATCGTGCTCACGGCCGCCACCGCCCTGGTCCTCTCGGGCGCCCCGCAGCTGGTCCTGCGCTTCGCCTCGGGCAGCCTCTTCCCGCTGTAGCCCGCCGCGGCCCGTGCGCCCGTATCCCGCGCACCCGTAACCCGTACGGCCCAATCCGCGCCGCCCCCGGCGCGGGCCCGGCACGCCCCCGCCACCGGCCGCCCGCCCGGTCCGCCGGGGCGGCCGGGCGGGCGCGCGCGGGGAACCTGCCGCCCTCACCTGGCGTTGACCAGGAAGGAAGGGTCCACTGGACCGTAGGTCCTCAGATCCACAGATCCTGGACGGGTCCCCCTGCCGCACCACCTGGAGGGCGTACCGTGCACCGCCGGCACAACGGGCTGAAGACCGCCGTACTCCTCGGCGGCCTGTCGGCACTCATCATCCTCATCGGAAGCTTCTTCGGCCGGGGCGGACTGATCGTCGCCGTCCTCGTCGCCCTCGGCACCAACGCGTACGCGTACTGGAACAGCGACAAGCTGGCGCTGCGCGCGATGCGCGCCCGCCCCGTCAGCGAGTTCGAGGCACCCGAGCTCTACCGCATGGTGCGCGAGCTCTCCACGTCCGCGCGCCAGCCCATGCCCCGGCTCTACATCTCGCCGACCGAGGCCCCCAACGCCTTCGCCACCGGACGCAACCCGCGCAACGCCGCCGTCTGCTGCACCGAGGGGATCCTGCGGATCCTCGACGAGCGCGAGCTGCGCGGGGTCATCGGCCACGAGCTGAGCCACGTCTACAACCGCGACATCCTCATCTCGTCGGTCGCCGGCGCCCTCGCCTCCGTGATCATGTTCCTGGTGAACTTCGCCTGGCTGATCCCGATCGGCCGCTCCAACGACGACGAGGGGCCGGGCCTCTTCGGCATGCTGCTGATCATGATCCTGGGCCCGCTCGCGGCCTCCGTGATCCAGCTCGCCATCAGCCGCTCGCGCGAGTACGAGGCCGACGCCTCCGGCGCCCAGCTCACCGGGGACCCGCTCGCCCTCGCCAGCGCCCTGCGCAAGCTCGACGCCGGGACCAAGCAGCTCCCGCTGCCGCCCGAACCGAGGCTGGAGACGGCGAGCCACATGATGATCGCCAATCCCTTCCGTCCGGGCGAGGGCCTGTCCAGAATGTTTTCCACACACCCCCCGATGGCCGAGCGCATCGCCCGGCTCGAACAGATGGCAGGACGCAGCCAGTGAAGACCATCCTCAATCTCATTTGGCTCGTGCTCAGCGGAGTCTGGCTGTTCCTGGGCTACTGCCTGGCGGGCCTGATCCTCTGCATCACCATCATCGGCATCCCCTTCGGCATAGCGGCCTTCCGCATCGCGGTGTACGCCCTGTGGCCGTTCGGATACACCACCGTCGAACGGCGCGACGCGGGCACCGCCTCCTGCGTGGGCAACGTGCTGTGGCTGGTCCTCGCGGGCTGGTGGCTGGCCCTCGGCCACATCGTCACCGGCATCGCACTGTGCGTCACGGTCATCGGCATCCCGTTCGGCATCGCCAACTTCAAGATGGTCCCGCTCTCCCTGCTCCCGCTGGGCCGCGAGATCGTCCCGACGGACGCCCCGTTCGCCTCGCGGTAGCCGTCGGGGAGCGCCCTCCGGCCGCCCTTGCCCGGGTGGAATGGCCGGAGTGGCGCGCGTAACATTCGACATGGGATCAGTAAAAGAGCTACTCCAGGTGCACTAATGTCTAGCCTGAATGCCCAGTCCCGAAGTACTTCATAGGTGGGAAGAATTCAGTGTCGGCTGCGAGTGCCACCACGACTCTTTCGGTCATTGTGCCGATGTACAACGAGGAAGAGGCTCTTCCGGCGCTGGTGAGCCGCCTGCGCCCCGCCCTCGACGGCACTGATGTCCCGTACGAGGTGGTGGCCGTGGATGACGGCAGTGCCGACCGGACCGCCGAACTCCTCGAAGAGTTCCGTAAGGGCTGGCCCGAGCTGCGCATAGTCAAGCTGCGCGGCAATTCCGGGCACCAGGCGGCGCTGCGGGCAGGTCTGCACAGCTCGGTCGGCGCGTACGTCGCGAGCATTGACGCCGACCTCCAGGATCCGCCGGAGAAGATACCGGAGATGCTGGACCTGGCCCGGGCCGAGAACCTCGACATCGTCTACGGGGTCCGGACGGACCGGAGCACCGACAGCGGCTTCAAGCGCCGCACGGCCGGCGCGTACTACTGGCTGATGCGCCGCATGGTCGGCAAGCAGGTTCCTGCGCAGGCCGGCGACTTCCGGCTGCTCAGCCGCGAGGCCGTGGAAGCCCTCAAGGCGCTTCCCGACCAGCACCAGGTCTACCGCCTGCTCGTGCCGTGGCTCGGCTTCCCCAGCGGCCAGGTCACCTACCACCGCGACGAGCGCGTGGCGGGCGAGACCAAGTACCCGCTGAGCAAGATGATCCGCCTCGCGGTCGACAGCATCACCAACTTCTCCGCCGCGCCGCTGCGCCTCGCGACCTGGCTCGGCGTGGTGAGCTTCGTTACCTGCTTCGTCATGATCGCCGTGACGCTCGCCGTGTTCCTCGTCGGCAAGACCGTGCCCGGCTGGACCTCGCTGTTCGTCGCGATGCTCTTCCTCGGTGGCGTCCAGCTGATATGTGTCGGTCTGCTCGGTGAGTACATAGGGCGGATATACACCGCCGTACAGGGCCGTCCCACCTACTTCATCGGCTACGACTCGGCGCACGGCGGCGCGGCCAAGGGCGCCGAAGCCGCTACCGAAGCCGATGCCGCTGCCGCTGCCAAGCGTGACCGGATCAACGCCGGCGTCTGAGGACCCGAGCGGTCTGGCCGGGGTCTGAACACCTGAGCGGATTGGGGAGTGCCCGTCGCGCGCCGTCACCGGCGTGGGACGGGCACTCCCCATTCGTGGTTTTCGGCCGTCGTTGCGCTGAAAAGTGCAGGTCAGGGCGATTGTCAGTGGGGGATGTCACTGTGAGTGCATGGATGACACCGAGCAGTTGCTGAAGCAAGTCGCCGAGCGAGCGCGCGGCTCCCACCAGGAGCGGTACACGGCCGGCGGGACCCTGACCACGGCCCTTCCCGCGCCCCTGGACCGGGCCGGGCTGCGCCGGGCCGAGGCCGCACTGGGCTTCGCCCTGCCGCCGCTCCTCGGCGACCTCTACACCCGCGTCGCGGACGGCGGATTCGGCCCCGAGTGCGGCCTGCTGCCGCTGGAGCCGGCCGTCGCCGAATACACCGCGATGCGTACGTCGGCCTGGCGCTGGCCCGAGGGCGTACTGCCCATAGCCGACTTCGGCTGCGCCATGCGGGTCTGCGTGGACTGCCGCTCCGAAGCCGCCCAAGTCCTGCTGTTCGACCCGAACCCGGGTGATCCCGGCCTCGCCTGGTTCCTCGAATCGCCCGCCCTCGCCGACTGGCTGCGCGGCTGGGTCGAGGGCACCGCCTGGTTCAGCGAAGCGTCGGGAGCGGGGGAGGAGTGGGACCTGGAGCTGACTCCCTGGGCCGGCTTCAGATCCCGGGTGTGAGCCGCCGGCGCACACCGTAGGCCGCCGCGCCCAAAGCCAGCACCCCGGCCCCCGCGAGCGTCGACGCGGCGGGCAGCGCGCAGGCCAGCACCACGCAGCCGGACAGCCCCGCCGCTGCCACGGCCCGGTCTTTGACACCTGAATCGAGAGTCCACGCGGAGGCGTTCGCGATCGCGTAGTAGGCCAGCACGCCGAAGGACGAGAAACCGATCGCGCCCCGCAGATCGGCGGTCGCCGCGAGCACCGCCACCACCGAGCCCACCGCCAGCTCGGCACGGTGCGGCACCTGATGCCGCGGATGTACGGCGGCCAGCGCGCGCGGGAGATGGCCGTCCCGCGCCATCGCCAGGGTGGTCCGCGACACCCCGAGGACGAGGGCCAGCAGCGAGCCCAGCGCCGCCAGGGCGGCACCCACCCGGACGACGGGAGTCAGCCCGGGCATCCCGGCCGCGCGCACGGCGTCGGCCAGCGGAGCCGCCGACCGCCCCAGACCGCCGGCGCCGAGCACCGACAGCGCCGCCACCGCGACCGCGGCGTAGACGAGCAGGGCGATTCCCAGGGCGAGGGGCACCGCCCGTGGGATCGTGCGCTCCGGATCGCGCACCTCCTCGCCCAGGGTGGTGATCCGGGCGTAGCCCGCGAACGCGAAGAACAGCAGCCCGGCGCCCTGGAGCAGCCCGGCGGCGCCCCAGTCCGGGCCGCCGAGACGGCCGGCGCCGGCCGCGGCGGAGGACAGGCACGCCACGACGACCCCGGCCAGCACGGCCAGTACGGCCGCCACGATCACCCGGGCGATCCGGGCGGACTTCTGCACCCCGCCGTAGCTCGCGGCGGTCAGCGCCACCGTCGCCGCCACGGCCACCGCGTGCTGCTGCCCGGGCCACACGTAGGCCCCCACGGTGAGGGCCATCGCCGCACAGGAAGCGGTCTTGCCGACGACGAAGCCCCACCCGGCCAGATATCCCCAGAAGGGCCCGAGCCGCTCGCGCCCGTACACGTAGGTCCCGCCCGAGGACGGGTAGCGGGCGGCCAGCCGCGCCGAGGAGCGCGCGTTGCAGTAGGCCACCAGGGCCGCGCCCCCGAGCGCCGCGAGGAGCGCTCCGCCGGCAGCGCGCGCCGCCGGGGCCAGCGCGGCGAAGATACCGGCCCCGACCATCGCGCCGAGCCCGACGACGACCGCGTCGAAGACTCCCAGGGTGCGCTTCAGCTCGTTGTTCACGGCCGGAGGGTAACGGCACTAGATGACGCCTTCGCGGCCGGGGAGCGGGCTCCGGGTCCGCTCCCAGCCGTCGAGTGCGGTCAGGCAGGCGTGATCGAGGTGGCGCAGCCCGCTCAGGTCGAGGCGGACGGCGCTGCCGTGCGGCAGCGCGTCCAGCTCGTCGAGCAGTTTGGGCAGCCGCAGGAAGCTGGCGTTGCCCAGGATCCGGACGCACAGCTGCTCGCCCTCCCACACCTGCTCGAGGTGCACGTGGGAGGTCTCCCAGGCCGCCTTGGCGATGGCGAGCCCCAGACCGGCGAGCACGCCCTCGAAGAGGTTCGTGGCCACGATCGCCGCGGTCGTCGCCACCAGGACGACGGCCTCGCCCCGGTGGGTGCGCCACAGGGCGGCCACCGCCCGGGCCGGCAGCAGCTTCCAGCCCGCGTGCAGCAGTACCCCGGCCAGGGCGGCGAGGGGTACTGCCTCCAGCAGACCGGGTACGGCCACGGCGAACAGCAGCAGCCACCCGCCGTGCAGGATCCGGGAGGCCCTGGTGCGGGCACCGGCCTCGACGTTGGCGGCGCTGCGGACGATCACGGCGGTCATCGGCAGGGCTCCGAGCAGGCCGCAGAGGGTGTTCCCGACGCCCTGGGCGATGAGTTCGCGGTCGTAGTCGGTCCGGGCCCCGTCGTGCATGCGGTCCACGGCGGCCGCGCTGAACAGCGTCTCGGCGGAGGCGATCAGGGCGAGCGCGAGCACCGTCCCGGCGGCCCCCGCGGAGGCCAGCACCCCGAAGTCCCCCCAGCCGGGCGCAGTCACGGCCGCGAGGACGCCCGTGACCCGGACCCGGTCCACGGGCAGCCGCAGCACCTGGGCCGCGGCGGTGGCGGCGGCCACCCCGACGAGTGCCCCCGGCACCAGGCGCAGCCGGTCCGGCAGCCGCCGCCAGGCCACCAGCACGGCGACGGTCCCGGCTCCCAGGGCCACGGCGGTCCAGTCGGCCCGCGCTGCGAGCCCCGCCGCTCCGGCCAGCTTCTCCAGGGTCCTCCCGGGAGCCTCCACCCCGGCCAGGGCGTACAGCTGACCGGCCATCAGCACGAGTCCGATGCCGGCCAGCATCCCGTGCACGACGGCCACGGAGATCGCCCGGAACCACCGCCCGAGCCGCAGTGCGCCCATGCCCAGCTGCACCAGGCCCGCGGTGAGGACGAGTACGCCGAGCGCGGGCAGCCCGTACGTCCGCACCGCCTCGTAGACGAGCACGGTGAGTCCGGCGGCCGGACCGCTGACCTGGAGCGAACTGCCCCGGAACCAGCCGGTGACCAGCCCGCCCACCACCCCGGTGAGGATCCCCAGTTCGGCCGGTACGCCGGAGGCGACGGCCACTCCGACGCAGAGCGGCAGTGCGACCAGGGCGACCACCACGGACGCACCGAGGTCTTCGCGAAACGTGCCGGCCCCAGGCATACGGGAACCCCCTGTCGAGGCGGTGACGGACACACCTCAGCGTGGTGGGCGCACTCCCTGTTGCCCAAGTGCACACGAGGGGCGCCGTGGGCGCGTACGCCGCTCACGCCGGGCACGTGCCACCCGGGCGCCGGGTCCGGCGGGCGGCCAGTAGGCTCCGCCTGCTCGTAGGCAATCGCCCGTGGAGGACACCGCGGGCGTGATGAAAGAGGCACCCATGGCGACAGCCGCCGCCCCCTCCGCCGAGGAGCGGATACCCGACGCGGTCGCGTCCCTCGCAACGGCCCGGAATCTGGGCCGCCACCGCGAGACCTTCCTTCCCAAGCGCCTGGGTGCCTGGCGGATGGCGGGCCTGTTCCTGTTCGCGGTCCTCGGCCTGGCCTGCTTCGTCCTGCCCGGCCTGCTGTTCGTCTGGCTCCTCGCGCAGAGCCCCAACCTCTCCCGCAAGCAGGCGGCGAAGCGCATCCACCTCTTCGAGGAGGGCCTGGTCGTTGCCGATGCGAACGGTCCGGTCAGCGGCTTCCGGTGGGATTCCCTGACGGTGCTCCAGCAGATCACCGAGCAGTACGCCAACGGCGTCCACGTCGGGACCGGCTACCTCTACACGCTGTTCAACCAGGACGGCTCCACGGTCAAGCTGACCAACTTCTACGCCGAACCGGAGCGTTGGGGCACGGCCATCCAGCACGAGATCACCCGGGCCCAGCTGCCCGGCGCGGTCGCGGCGCTGGAGCAGGGCGCCACCCTGCAGTTCGGCGGGATCACGGTGACGGCGGGCGGGATCGCCACCGCCAGGCGCGGCGCCGCGCACTGGGGCGAGATCCAGAGCGTCGAGATCAAGAACGGGACCGTCTTCGTGGCGAAGGCGGGCAAGCTGCTGGCGTGGTCGAACACCCCGGTCGCGAAGATCCCCAACTTCTTCCTGTTCCTCACCGTCATCGACACCCTCCGCGGTGCCCACCGGCCCGCGGGCGGCTGATCGACGCGGCGGCCGCAAACGCGACGCCGGGAACGCGGCCGGCGCAAACGTGACGGGGGGCACCCGTCGAGGTGCTCCTCGGCGATGTGCCCCCTCGTCAACCGCGTACGCGCAGGTCAGGGAATCCTGATCAGCGGTAGTTCACGAACTGGATCGCGAAGTCCAGCTCCTTGCCCTTGAGGAGGGCCTGGACTTCCTGGAGGTCGTCGCGGCTCTTGGAGCTGACGCGCAGCTCCTCGCCCTGGACCTGGGCCTTGACGCCCTTGGGGCCCTCGTCACGGATGATCTTCGCGACCTTCTTGGCGTTCTCCTGGGAGATGCCTTCCTCGATCGTGGCGAAGATCTTGTACTCCTTGCCGGACAGCTGCGGCTCACCGGCGTCGAGCGCCTTGAGGGAGATCCCGCGCTTGACCAGCTTGGTCTCGAAGACGTCCAGGACGGCCTTGACGCGCTCCTCGGAGTTCGCCTCCATCAGGATCTTCTCGCCGGACCAGGCGATCGTGGCGCCGGTGCCCTTGAAGTCGTAGCGCTGCGAGAGCTCCTTGGCGGACTGGTTGAGGGCGTTGTCGACCTCCTGCCGCTCGACCTTCGAGACGATGTCGAAACTGGAGTCGGCCATGTGCTGTGGCTCCTTGAAGTCGGTGGTGACGGCCCCGCGGGGCGCGGCCGGACAACCCCGGACCGCTCCGCAAAGCCTAGCCACCGCACCCACGTGCGGTGCTGATCAATCCGGTGGCGAAGCACCCCCGGTCATCGGGTATCGTTTACGTCGTTGCCACGGAGCGCCGCCGCAAGGCGGAAAGATGGCAGCGATCATGGCGGTGTGCCCGAGTGGCCAAAGGGAGCAGACTGTAAATCTGCCGGCTCAGCCTACCCAGGTTCGAACCCTGGCGCCGCCACGCGAGTGAGACCCCCGTTCATTGCGGAAACGCAATGGGCGGGGGTTTTCTCGTATGCCTGCCCGGTATCTGTCCGGTACCTGCCTGCCCGGTACCTGTCTGGCCCCACCGGCGTACCGATGCGGGGCTCCGGTCGTTCACCCGGCGTGAAATGGACTCATGACGCGCGCGGCAAGGTCGGCGGCGGGGTACTCCTCGCCCTGCTCGGGGCAGGGATCCCGGCTCTGGTCGGAGCGGCGCTGCACACCCACGTGGGGGACCCCTACCAGGAGACCCGGCTCTACTTCGGGACCGAGCGGCCGGACGGCCGGCCGCCGGTCGCAGAGCGGGAGTTCATGGGCTTCCTCGACCGGGAGATCACCGCGGCCTTCCCCGAGGGGCTCACCGTCCACGACGGGTACGGCCAGTGGCAGCGGGACGGGAAGGTCATCCACGAGACCTCCTACGAGGTGGTGCTCCTGTACCCGCAGAAGGAGGCCGACGAGCGCGGTGCCCGCATCGAGCGGATCCGCGAGGCCTACGAGAAGAAGTTCCAGCAGGATTCGGTCGGACGCTCCGACGACCAGGTGACCGCCGAGTTCTGACCGGACGAGCCCCGGCGCCGGCCCGGGCGACCGCAGAACCCCCGGCCGGCCGGGGGTTCTGCGGTCAGGGAGAGGCGGCCTAATTGCCCGCCACGTCCTTGACCGCCACGGGGACCGGGGTGGAGCCGGCGATCAGCTCCAGGGTGAGCCCCGCGGTCGCGGGCGTCTCGATCAGCTCGGCGAGCACCGCCGCCACGTCGTCGCGGGTGACCGGCCCGCGGCCCGTCCGCGCCTCCAGACGGACCAGGCCCCTGCCGGCGTCGTCGAGCAGCGAGCCCGGGCGCAGGACCGTCCACTCCAGGCCCAGGCGGGTGCGGACGTGCTCGTCGGCCTCGCCCTTGGCCCGGAGGTAGGCGTCGAAGACCTCGTCGCCCTCGCGGCGCGGGTCCGCGCCCATCGAAGAGACCATCAGGAAACGGCGTACGCGGGCCCGTTCGGCCGCGTCCGCGAACAGCACCGCCGCGCCCCGGTCCACCGTGTCCTTGCGTCCGGCACCGCTGCCGGGACCCGCGCCCGCCGCGAACACCGCCGCGTCCGCGCCCTGCAGGATGCCCGCCACGTGCTCGACCGACGCCGATTCCAGGTCGCACAGCACCGGTTCGGCGCCCGCCTCCCTGAGGTCGTCGCCCTGTGTCGGATCGCGGATGATGCCCGCGACCTCGTACCCGCGCGCGGCGAGCAGGCGCTCCAGCCGCAGCGCGATCTGACCGTGTCCACCCGCGATGACGATGCGCATGTCCCGACCGTACGACGAGCCGGGCGCCGCCGCCCGCGAACGCACGGTGAACCCTCAGGGACCCGGCTCCGTACGGCCCTGCCGGGGCAGGTCCAGGGCCACGGCGACGGCGGAGTCGCAGTACTCCCGTACGGCACTCGTCCGGGCTACCACCCGCCCCCGGTGGATCACGATCCGGCTGTACGCCAGGGACAGCACGCTCGCGATCCGCTCCCCGCGCACGGCGAGCAGCTCCGCCGGGAAGCCGGCCTCCACCCGCACCTCCGGCAGGCCCATTGCCTCGCGGGCGTCCGTGCTGACCGAGTGGTACGCCTCGATGGCGCGGAGCCCGCCCTGGGAGGCCAGGAGGTACGCGGCTTCGAGCGGGTCCCCGCGGCCGACCGGATTGCCCGCGTCGCGCAGGGCCCCGCTGCCGGCCGCGACGCGGACCCCGGCGGCACGCAGCAGCCGTACGGGGGCGGTGCGCAGGCCGCGGCGTTCCAGGGCCGCGCAGTCGCCCTGGGGCAGGCAGGTCACCCGTACCCCCGCGGACGCCAGCCGGTCGGCGGCCCGGGTCGCCACGTCGAGCGGCAGCCGGGACAGTCCGCCGCAGGGGCCGATGGAGACCCCGGGGCGCAGCCCGGCGGCCATGGTCGCCAGCCGGGACAGGCGGGTGGGGTCGTCGCCGTCGGTGTGCAGGTCGACGGGGCAGCCGTGCTCGCCGGCGAGTTCCAGTACGGCTTCGAGGAAGCCCGTCGGGTCGGGGTCGAGGTCCGGGCAGCCCCCGATGACGGAGGCCCCCATCTTCAAGGCGTCCCGCAGCATGGCGAGCCCGTCGGCGCCCGCCACCCCGGTCAGCAGCCGGGGGACGGCGACGGCGGTGAGATCGGTGAGCCCGCGCAGGGAGCGGCGGGCCTGGAGTACGGCCTCCAGGGGGCCGAGGCCGTGCACGTCGCCGATCCGCACGTGGGACCGGACGGCGGTGGCACCGTGCCCGAGCTGGAGCAGCGCGGCCTCGGTGGCACGGCGCTGCACCTCGTCCGGCATGTAGGAGACGGGCCCCTCGCTGTCGGCGGTCAGGGCGGTGTCCCCGTGGGAGTGGGGCTCGGCGGGGGCGGGGAGCAGGAGCCAGCCGCTGAGGTCCACGCGGGCCCCGGCGGCGGCGGGGAGGCTGCCGGCTTCCCCGACGGCCTGGATCCGGCCGCCACCGAGGCGGACGTCGACGGTACGGCCGTCGGTGAGGCGGGCGCCGGCGAGGAGGAGGGTGGTGGATTCGGGGGTCACCGGACCCTGGTTCCCCGGAGCGCCCTCGGGGCCGTGCCCGTTGCCGCTCGGGCGGCCCCGCGCGGAGTGGGACGGCGGCTGCGGCTGGCTGTCGGACATCGCGCGCTCCTGCGGTGGCTCGGGCGGTTCCTGGGCCGTGGCCGCGGACCGCGGCCCAAGATCACGCAGCGTGGTCAGAGCCTAGGGGGCGGGGATGCCCGCTTCGCGGAAGAGCGCAATAGTCGTACCGGTGAGTCTGCCCGCCCCGACCGGGCGCCCGGCACGCCCTGCCCACGACCGCCCCCGGGCCGCGGCGCGGGCCGCGGGGCACGGGGTGCCGCCGGGGTCCGTGTTGCCCCTGTGCCGCTGTGTCGCTGTGCAGCCGGGGCGGCGCTGGATGCACCCGGGGATGCTCCGGGGAGACGGGCGGGGGACGGACGGGAGCCGGATGGGAGCCGGACGGGGGACGGACGGAGCCGGACGGGAGCCGGATGGGAGCCGGATGGGAGCCGGATGGAGCCGGACGGGAGCCGGACGGGAGCCGGACGGGAGCCGGACGGGAGCCGGACGGGAGCCGGATGGAGCCGGTGGTGGGGTTCTGGACGTGACGCTGTGCGATCCCCGGAGGCGAAGGGGGGCATCCCGGGTGTGACACCGGACACCTTTCGGGGTGAAAAGTGCCCGAAGGGTGTCAGGAGGCGCTTCGGGCGGCGATCAAGAAAGGCGCCGGAAGGGCTCCGAGGCCAGGCCCCGCAAAGGATTTGGGCGATCGGCGGGCGACCGTGTAATGTCTTCCTCGCTCGCCCCAATAGCTCAGTCGGTAGAGCGTCTCCATGGTAAGGAGAAGGTCTGCGGTTCGATTCCGCATTGGGGCTCTGGTGAGAGAGGTTCCCCACCCTCGGGTGGGGAGCGGATCTCATCAAAGCGGCGTAGCTCAGTCGGTAGAGCAAGCGGCTCATAATCGCTGTGTCACCGGTTCAAGTCCGGTCGCCGCTACACACAGTAGCCGATTGCGGGGTCGGTCTCCCGATCGGCTACTCTTTTATGCGTTCATCCGTCCCTAATGTCCGTCAAGGAGCACTCACGTGGCTGCCACCGACGTCCGCCCGAAGATCACGCTGGCCTGCGTGGAGTGCAAGGAGCGGAACTACATCACCAAGAAGAACCGGCGTAACAACCCGGACCGTCTTGAGATGAAGAAGCACTGCCCGCGTTGCAACTCGCACACCGCGCACCGCGAGACCCGCTAACACTTAGCGAAGTCTCGTACAAACAGGCACCGTCATGAGGTCGTCCCCGTCATTGGGGGGCGGCCTTGTGTCGTTTCGGCAGGTCGTTTCGGCAGGCCGTTTCGAAGGCCGTTCCAACATGTCGTTTCCAACAGGGAGGTAGGGAGCCATGGCGCTCGACCAGTCCTTCGTGGGGCGGAGCTACCCGCCCACCGATCCGTACGAGGTCGGCCGGGAGAAGATCCGCGAATTCGCGGTCGCGGTGGGTGACGCGAATCCCGTCTACACGGATCCCGAAGCCGCCAAGGCGTTCGGTCACCAGGACGTGATCGCCCCGCCGACCTTTGTGTTCGCCATCACTTTCGCGGCGGCGAGCCAGGTCGTCGAGGACCCGCAGCTGGGGCTGGACTACAGCCGCGTCGTGCACGGCGACCAGAAGTTCGCGTACACGCGCCCCGTGCGGCCCGGTGACCGGCTGACGGTGACCTCGACCATCGAGGCCGTCAAGTCGCTCGCGGGCAACGACGTCATCGACATCCGCGGCGAGGTCCACGACGAGGGCGGAGAGCACGTGGTGACGGCGTGGACGAAGCTCGTCTCCCGCGCGCCCGAGCCCGCGCCCGAGCCCGCCGCTCCCGCTCCCGAGGAGGCCTGAGATGGCTGCCCAGATCCAGTACGACGCGGTCGAGGTCGGTACCGAGCTGCCGGCGGCGTCCTTCCCCGTCACGCGGGCGACCCTGGTGCGCTACGCCGGTGCTTCGGGTGACTTCAACCCGATCCACTGGAACGAGAAGTTCGCCACCGAGGTCGGCCTGCCGGACGTGATCGCGCACGGCATGTTCACCATGGCCGAGGCGATCCGTGTGGTGACCGACTGGGTGGGCGACCCGGGTGCGGTCGTCGAGTACGGGGTGCGGTTCACGAAGCCGGTCGTCGTGCCGAACGACGACCGCGGCGCGCTGATCGAGGTCACCGCGAAGGTCGGGGCGAAGCTCGACGACAACCGGGTGCGGGTCGATCTGACGGCGATGAGCGCCGGGCAGAAGGTGCTGGGGATGTCGCGCGCGGTGGTCGTCCTCGCGTAGGACCCCACCAGTCCCACCCGTTTCATTCGTTACCGACAAGGCCCTGACCTGCGAGGAAGTTGCAGGTCAGGGCTTTGTCGGTGGTTGTGCCGCGCCAGGGGTTGCCAAGTTAGTGATTGAGCACTAACTTCGAGGCATGGCAAGGATGAGTGCGGAAGAGCGGCGCGAGAGCGTCATCCGGGCGGCGATGAGCGAGTTCGCCCGGGGCGGGTACTACGGAACCTCCACCGAGGCGATCGCCAAGCGGGTCGGGGTCTCCCAGCCGTACCTGTTCCGGCTCTTCCCGAACAAGCAGGCCATCTTCCTCGCCGCGGCCGCCCGCTGCATGGAGGACATCCGGGTCGTCTTCGAGGAGGCCGCGAAGGGGTACCAGGGCGAGGAGGCGGTCCAGGTCATGGGCGCGGCGTACATGCGGTTGATCGCCGAGCAGCCCGACAAGCTGCAGATGCAGCTCCAGACCTACGTCACCGTCGCCGCGGCCGAAGCCGCCGGGGAGCCGGAGTTCGGTGAGATGGTGCGGGCCGCCTGGATGAAGCTGTGGGACACCGTCCACGTGCCGCTCGGCGCGAGCGTGGAGGAGACGACCACGTTCCTGGCGTACGGAATGCTGATCAACACCCTGGCCGCCATGGGGTTCCCGGCGCAGCACCGGGTCTGGGACGGCTGCTACCCGGGGATCCGGCCCCAGTAGTCGTACCGCCGGCACTCGTACCGTCGGCACTCGCACCGCCAGTGGCCGTACCGCCGGCAGTCCCGCCCCGGCAGTCCGCAGTCCGCAGTCCGCAGTCCGGCAGTGACGCACCGCCCGCCCGCCCGCTCCGGGCCCAGCTCTGCCCGTTGAAGTTAGTGATCAATAACTAGTTTTGGGGGAACCATGCAGGACACCAAGCTTCGAGGGCCCGCCATCTGGGCGCTCGTCATCACCGGGGCCGCCAGCTTCATGGCCGCGCTCGACAACCTCGTCGTCACCACCGCGCTCCCCTCCATCCGCGAGGACCTCGGCGGAAAGCTGGAGGACCTGGAGTGGACGGTGAACGCGTACACGCTCACCTTCGCCGTCCTGCTCATGTTCGGCGCGGCCCTCGGTGACCGGTTCGGCCGGCGCCGGCTCTTCATCGCCGGCATGACCATCTTCACCGGCGCGTCCGCCGCCGCGGCCCTGTCGCCCGGCATCAACGAGCTCATCGCCGCCCGGGCCGTCCAGGGCGTGGGCGCGGCCGTCATGATGCCGCTCTCGCTCACGCTGCTCACCGTCGCCGTGCCCGCCGCCCGGCGTGGAATGGCCCTCGGCATCTACGGAGCCCTCACCGGCCTCGCCGTCGCCAGCGGGCCGCTCATCGGCGGCAGCCTGACCGAGCACATCTCCTGGCAGTGGATCTTCTGGCTGAACGTCCCGGTCGGTCTGGCGCTGATCCCGCTCTCCCGGCTCCGCCTCGCCGAGTCCACCGCCCCGCAGGCCAAGCTCGACGTCCCCGGCACGCTGCTCATCAGCGGCGGACTCTTCGGAATCGTCTACGGGCTGGTCAACGCCAACGCGCACGGCTGGACCAGCCTCCCCGTGCTCACCGCGCTGCTGGTCGGTGCCGCGCTCGTCGCCGCGTTCATCCGCCACGGCTTCACCAGCGCCAACCCGGTACTGCCGATGCGGCTCTTCCGCGACCGCGGATTCTTCGGCATCAACATGGCGAGCCTGCTGATGTTCGTCGGGATGTTCGGCTCGATCTTCCTGCTGAGCCAGTTCCTCCAGGGCGTCCTCGGCTACTCGCCCACCGAAGCCGGACTGCGCATGCTCCCCTGGACCGGCATGCCCATGATCGCCGCCCCGATCTCCGGGATCCTCTCCGACCGCATCGGCAGCCGCCCCGTCGTGGTCGCCGGGCTCGCGCTGCAGGCCATCGGCCTCGGCTGGTTCGCCGTGATCCTGGGCACCGACGTCTCCTACGGCGCCCAGCTCCCGGCGCTGATCATCAGTGGCATCGGCATGGGCCTCTTCTTCGCCCCCGCCTCCAACGCCCTCATGTCCACCGTCGCCCCCGCCGACCAGGGCAAGGCCTCCGGTACCAACAGCGCCCTGCGCGAAGTCGGCGGAGCCCTCGGTGTCGCCGTCCTCGCCTCCGTCTTCTCCGCCCAGGGCGGCTACCAGTCCGGGCAGTCCTTCACCGACGGCACCGTCCCCGCCCTCTGGATCGGCGGAGCCGTCGTCGCCCTGGCGGCCGCCCTGGCCCTGCTGCTCCCCGGCCGGGACAAGGAGAAGGCCCGCGCGACCGCCAGCCGGGCGGCGGAAGCGGCCGACGCCCCCGACGCCACCGCCGCCGCCAACACCCCCGGCGCAGAAGCACCCGGCACTACCGCTTCCGGTGCCCCCGAGAAGCTGGCAGTCTGACCGGTCCCGCACGCGGCCGCCGCCCGGGCCGCGGCCGCCCGGGAGAACCGCAGCCGCCGCACCGCACGAAGATCCGTACGACTCGTCCCCCGCGAAGGAGAGGCCCGTCATGCCCGATGTCCCCTGGTCCACGCCCACCCGAGCCGCCGCCGGCGCCGAGGTCTACGTCATGGCCTCCCGCTTCGAGACGGCCACCCTGACGGGAGCCCTGCGCTTCTTCCTGAAGTCGCCCGGCATCATCCTCCAGATCCGCAAGGCCCCCGGCGCGCACGGGGTCGGCCTGCGGGCCCGGGTCTTCAGACGGACCTTCCTGACCCTGTCGGCCTGGGAAGACCGCGAAGCGCTCTACCGCTTCGCGCGCAGCGAACCGCACCGCAGCAGCTCGCGCGCGGCCGCCGCGTACATGAAGGAGTCCGAGTTCACCTTCTGGACCGTCCCGGCAGGCGAGCTGCCCATCAGCTGGGCGGAGGCCGAGCGCCGGCTCGCGGAGCAGAAGCAGGCTCGCTGAGCGCCCGTACGGCGCCCGCAGTGCGAACGCGGTCCGTGGCCCCGCCGGGATGGGGGGACACGGACCGTACTCTTGTCCACGTGCAGGAACTCCACGACGCCCCCCTCGCCCCGCTGACCACCTTCCGGCTCGGCGGCCCCGCCGCCCGCCTGGTCACCGCGACCACCGACGCCGAGGTCGTCGCCACCGTGCGCGCCGCGGACGAGAGCGGCACCCCGCTCCTGGTCATCGGCGGCGGCAGCAACCTGGTCATCGGCGACCAGGGCTTCGACGGCACCGCCCTGCGGATCGCGACCACCGGGTTCACGCTCGACGGGACCCGGCTGGAGCTCGCGGCCGGGGAGAACTGGAGCGAGGCCGTCGCCCGGGTCGTCGACGCGGGACTCGCGGGCATCGAATGCCTCGCCGGGATCCCCGGCTCGGCCGGCGCCACCCCGATCCAGAACGTCGGGGCGTACGGCCAGGAGGTCTGCGACACGATCACCGAGGTCGTCGCCTACGACCGCACGCGCGGGGAGACGGTCACCCTGTCGGCCGCCGAGTGCGCGTTCTCCTACCGCGACAGCCTCTTCAAACACCAGCCGGAGCGGTACGTCGTCCTGCGCGTCCGCTTCGCCCTGGAGGACGCGGGCGGACTGTCCGCGCCGGTCAAGTACCCCGAGACGGCCCGCGCCCTCGGCGTGGAGGCCGGCGACCGGGTCCCGGCGGCCCAGGCCCGCGAGACCGTCCTGCGGCTGCGCGCCGGCAAGGGCATGGTCCTGGACCCCGCCGACCACGACACCTGGTCGGCCGGCTCCTTCTTCCACAACCCGATCCTCAGCGACGAGGCGTACGCCGCCTTCCTCGCCCGCGCCCAGGACCGGCTCGGCCCCGGCACCACCCCGCCCGCCTACCCGGCCGGTGAGGGGCGTACGAAGACCAGCGCGGCCTGGCTGATCGACAAGGCCGGCTTCACCAAGGGCTACGGCGACGGCCCCGCCCGCATCTCCACCAAGCACACCCTCGCGCTCACCAACCGGGGCGAGGCCACCACCGAAGACCTCCTCGTCCTGGCCCGCGAGGTCGTCGCGGGCGTCCACGCGGCCTTCGGCGTCACCCTGGTCAACGAGCCGGTGACGGTCGGCGTCAGCATCTGAGGAGTCCCGGCCGCCCATGCTCTGTCCCCTGCACGGGGCCGGTACGGACCCCACCCGGCTGGTGGGACGCACGATCAGACGGGTCGTGGCGTCCTGGCACATCAGCGACGGCGAACGCTCCGAGGCACCCCTGGACGTCTGGCTCCTCGACAGCGACGGGGAATCCACCCGGATCACCACCGGCTCCGACGCCTGCCTCATCGTGGAGTCCGCCACCCCGCACGAGGCCTACGACATGGGGGAGTGGGGCCGCATCGAGGTCGGCGAGGACCTCGGCGACCACCCCTTCCTGCGGCACCTCGGCGAGACCGTGGAATCGGTCGCCGAGTACGCGCTGCCCGCGCAGGGCCGCACCCACCTGGAGATCGGCTTCCCGGACGGTGCGCGGGTACGGGCCGACTGCCACGAGGGCGACCTGCGGCTCACGCGCTGACGCGCCGCCCGCCCCCCGTGCCTAGGACGCGATCCAGTGGTCGATCCCGGCCAGCAGCTTCTCCTGTACGTCGGCGGGTGCGGCGCTGCCGCGCACCGACTGGCGGGCCAGTTCGGCGAGCTCCGCGTCCGTGAAGGCGTGGTGCCGGCGGGCGATCTCGTACTGGGCCGCGAGCCGGGACCCGAAGAGCAGCGGGTCGTCCGCACCGAGGGCCATCGGGACCCCGGCCTCGAAGAGGGTGCGCAGCGGGACGTCCTCGGGGCGCTCGTAGACCCCGAGGGCCACGTTGGACGCCGGGCAGACCTCGCAGGTGATCTGCCGGTCGGCGAGCCGCTTGAGCAGGCGGGGATCCTCGGCGGCCCGTACGCCGTGCCCGATGCGGGCCGCGTGCAGATCGTCGAGGCAGTCGCGGACCGAGGAAGGGCCGGTCAGCTCGCCCCCGTGCGGGGCGGCGAGCAGCCCGCCCTCGCGGGCGATGGCGAAGGCCCTGTCGAAGTCGCGGGCCATGCCGCGGCGCTCGTCGTTGGAGAGGCCGAAGCCGACGATCCCGCGGTCGGCGTAGCGGACCGCGAGGCGGGCCAGGGTGCGGGCGTCGAGGGGGTGCTTCATGCGGTTGGCGGCGATGACGACGCGCATGCCGAGACCGGTGTCCCGGGAGGCGGCGTCGACGGCGTCGAGGATGATCTCGACGGCGGGGATCATCCCGCCGAGGAGGGGGGCGTAGGAAGTGGGATCCACCTGGATCTCCAGCCAGCCGCTGCCGTCCCGCACGTCCTCCTCGGCGGCCTCGCGGACCAGGCGGCGGATGTCGTCGGGCTCGCGCAGACAGGACCGGGCGGTGTCGTAGAGCCGCTGGAAACGGAACCAGCCGCGCTCGTCCGTGGCACGGAGCTTCGGCGGCTCGGCGCCGGTGAGGGCGTCGGGCAGCCGCACGCCGTACTTGTCGGCGAGCTCCAGCAGGGTCGACGGGCGCATCGAGCCGGTGAAGTGCAGGTGGAGGTGGGCTTTCGGCAGAAGCGTGAGATCGCGTGCGTGCTCCATTTGTTGATCCTGCCGTACCGCTGCGCTCGGCGGGAGGGGGTTTTACCGATCGGGGGCTTGCGCGAACGCGTGAGCGGGTCCGCTGCGCGGGCCTTTCCGGGCTCTGCCCGGACCCGCGCCTCAATCGCCGGCGGGGCCGAAAAGATCGCCTCAAACGCCGGCGGGGCTGGAATTAGCCCCTCCCGCGTTTGAGGAGCGGGGTCTGGGGCGGAGCCCCGGGGAACGGGTGAAGGGTGGGTAGGGGACCGGGCTCCGCGCAGCGGAAGGGCGGTCCCCGAAACGCCTGAGCGGCGGCTCCCCCACGGGGGAGCCGCCGCTCAGGTCCGGGCTGCTGCGGGCCGGTCTAGCTCTAGGCCTTGGCCTCCGCCAGGAGCTTCTGGATGCGGGAGACGCCCTCGACCAGGTCCTCGTCGCCCAGGGCGTAGGAGAGACGCAGGTAGCCGGGGGTGCCGAAGGCCTCGCCCGGGACGACCGCGACCTCGGCCTCGTCCAGGATCAGGGCCGCGAGCTCGACCGAGGTCTGCGGGCGCTTGCCGCGGATCTCCTTGCCGAGCACGTCCTTGACCGCCGGGTACACGTAGAACGCGCCCTCCGGGGTCGGGCAGAAGACGCCGTCGATCTCGTTCAGCATCCGCACCATCGTCTGGCGGCGGCGGTCGAAGGCCGTGCGCATCTCGTGGACGGCGTCCAGGTTGCCGGAGACGGCGGCCAGCGCCGCGACCTGGGCCACGTTGGAGACGTTGGAGGTGGCGTGCGACTGCAGGTTGGTCGCGGCCTTGATCACGTCCTTCGGGCCGATGACCCAGCCCACGCGCCAGCCCGTCATGGCGTACGTCTTGGCGACGCCGTTGACGACGATGCACTTGTCGGCCAGCTCGGGAACGATCGCCGGGAGGGAGACGAACTTCGCGTCGCCGTAGACCAGGTGCTCGTAGATCTCGTCGGTCAGGACCCACAGGCCGTGCTCGACGGCCCAGCGGCCGATCGCCTCGGCGTCGGCCTCGGAGTAGACGGCGCCGGTCGGGTTCGACGGGGAGACGAACAGGACGACCTTCGTGCGCTCGGTGCGGGCCGCTTCGAGCTGCTCGACGGAGACGCGGTAGCCCGTCGTCTCGTCGGCGACGACCTCCACCGGGACGCCGCCCGCGAGGCGGATCGACTCCGGGTACGTGGTCCAGTACGGGGCCGGGACGATGACCTCGTCACCCGGGTCGAGGATGGCCGCGAACGCCTCGTAGATCGCCTGCTTGCCACCGTTGGTCACCAGGACCTGGGAGGCGTCAACCTCGTACCCGGAGTCACGCAGCGTCTTCGCGGCGATCGCGGCCTTCAGCTCGGGCAGGCCGCCGGCCGGCGTGTAGCGGTGGTACTTCGGGTTGCGGCAGGCCTCGACCGCGGCGTCGACGATGTAGTCCGGGGTCGGGAAGTCGGGCTCGCCGGCTCCGAAACCGATCACCGGACGCCCGGCGGCCTTGAGGGCCTTGGCCTTGGCGTCCACGGCGAGGGTGGCGGATTCGGAGATGGCACCGATACGGGCGGATACGCGGCGCTCGGCGGAAGGCGTTTCAGAGGTCATGCGGCCAATCGTCCCAGAAGCCAAACGAGCGCCGCACGCCGTTTCAGCTACCGGACGCGCACTCTCCGGATGACGCTGTTCGACGTCAGGGCCCGGACCACGTACACTCAACCGTCGTTGGACCTCACCGACCGCTGCAGAGCGTGAGCACTCCGTGCACTCGCTCTCGCTTCGATGCGGTAGGTTGAGGGACGCAAAGGGTCGTAGCTCAATTGGTAGAGCACTGGTCTCCAAAACCAGCGGTTGGGGGTTCGAGTCCCTCCGGCCCTGCTCCACACTCCTTTTCTCGGATGTGTGCGCAGGTACGTACTTCGATGCAATGCCGTGCGGCGCAACCGGGCGCGGCTCGGCCACGACCCGGATTCAGGTGAGAGACGTGACGGACGCCCTGGGCTCCATCGACATGCCTGACGCCGAGGACGACACTCGCGAGAAGAAGGCCCGCAAGGGCGGCAAGCGCGGCAAGAAGGGCCCCTTGGGCCGTCTCGCGCTCTTCTACCGCCAGATTGTCGCGGAACTCCGCAAGGTTGTCTGGCCCACCCGCAACCAGCTCACGACGTACACCTCCGTGGTGATTGTCTTCGTCGTCATCATGATCGGTCTGGTGACCGTGATTGACTATGGGTTCCAGGAAGCCATCAAGTTCGTCTTCGGCTGATCCCCGCGGAGGGCGGCGCCTTGATGGCTGCCGCCCGTTTTCGCATGTTCGACCACCTTTTGTATCCAGGAAGAAGCAGCCACCGTGTCTGACCCGAACCTGAACGTGAGCCCCGACTCCGTCGAGTCCGTCGAGGACGAGCTCGACATCGTCGAGGCTGCAGACGCCGTGGACCCCGATGAGGCCGAGCTCGCCGACGCCGAGGCGGGTGTCGCTGCCGAAGAGGCCGCGCTGCACGTCGAGGAAGAGGTCGACGCCGAGGCCGAGGACGACGCCGAGGCCGAAGAGGCCGACGACGACTCCGACGAGGACGAAGACGAAGAGGCCTCTGACGCAGAGGCTTCCGACGAAGAGGCCTCCGACGAAGAGGCTTCCGACGAGGACGACTCCGCCGAGGCCGAGGCCGACGTGGAGGCCGACGACGCCGACGCCGAGCCCGCCGAGCCCGTCGACCCCATCCAGGCCCTGCGCGACGAGCTGCGCCTCCTGCCCGGCGAGTGGTACGTCATCCACACCTACGCCGGCTACGAGAAGCGGGTGAAGGCCAACCTCGAGCAGCGTGCCGTCTCGCTGAACGTCGAGGACTTCATCTACCAGGCCGAGGTGCCCGAGGAAGAGATCGTCCAGATCAAGAACGGCGAGCGCAAGAACGTCCGGCAGAACAAGCTGCCCGGTTACGTTCTCGTCCGCATGGATCTGACGAACGAGTCCTGGGGCGTCGTCCGCAACACCCCCGGCGTCACCGGCTTCGTGGGCAACGCGTACGACCCGTACCCGCTGACCCTGGACGAGATCGTCAAGATGCTCGCTCCCGAGGCGCAGGAGAAGGCCGCCAAGCTGGCCGCGGAAGAGGCCGGTCTGCCGGCGCCCTCCGTCAAGCGCACCATCGAGGTCCTGGACTTCGAGGTCGGCGACTCGGTCACCGTCACCGACGGCCCGTTCGCGACGCTGCAGGCGACCATCAACGAGATCAACCCGGACTCGAAGAAGGTCAAGGGTCTCGTCGAGATCTTCGGCCGCGAGACCCCGGTCGAGCTCAGCTTCGACCAGATCCAGAAGAACTGAGGCCTCGGCCCTCAGGTCTCTGACTCACCGCTTCCGGACAGGTCAGATTGCCCCCTTGCGGGCGGTCTGACCTGCTCGGTTTTCAGCCCCGCGCCGATACCCGTTATCGTAGTGCGGTATGCCTCCATCCGGATGACCGGATTGGCGGCGAAAACTCTCACTAGGACCCGGAGAGAGCAATGCCTCCCAAGAAGAAGAAGATCACGGGGCTTATCAAGCTCCAGATCAAGGCCGGTGCGGCCAACCCGGCTCCGCCGGTCGGCCCCGCGCTCGGTCAGCACGGCGTCAACATCATGGAGTTCTGCAAGGCCTACAACGCCGCGACCGAGTCGCAGCGTGGCATGGTCGTGCCGGTGGAGATCACGGTCTACGACGACCGCTCCTTCACCTTCATCACCAAGACTCCGCCGGCCGCGCGCCTCATCCTGAAGAGCGCGGGCGTGGAGAAGGGCTCCGGCGAGCCGCACAAGACCAAGGTCGCGAAGCTTACGCGTGACCAGGTCCGCGAGATCGCCACGCTGAAGATGCCTGACCTGAACGCCAACGACATCGACGCGGCCGAGAAGATCATCGCCGGCACCGCGCGTTCGATGGGCATCACGGTCGAAGGCTGATCCAGCCACCCCCCAGCACCACAGTGGTAGGGCCAAGCGCTGGTCCGCACCACGACTCCACGCCTGAAGTCACAACACAGGAGCAGAAGTGAAGCGCAGCAAGACTCTCCGCGCTGCGGACGCCAAGATCGACCGGGAGAAGCAGTACGCCCCGCTCGAGGCCGTCCGTCTCGCCAAGGAGACCTCCGCGACCAAGTTCGACAGCACCGTCGAGGTCGCCTTCCGCCTGGGTGTAGACCCGCGCAAGGCCGACCAGATGGTCCGCGGCACCGTGAACCTCCCGCACGGCACCGGCAAGACCGCCCGGGTCCTGGTCTTCGCGACCGGTGACCGTGCTGCGGCCGCGGAAGCCGCCGGCGCCGACATTGTCGGCGACGACGAGCTCATCAACGAGATCGCCAAGGGCAACCGCCTCAACGAGTTCGACGCCGTTGTGGCCACCCCGGACCTCATGGGCAAGGTCGGCCGCCTCGGCCGCGTGCTCGGTCCCCGTGGCCTGATGCCGAACCCGAAGACCGGCACCGTCACGATGGACGTCGCGAAGGCTGTCACCGAGATCAAGGGTGGCAAGATCGAGTTCCGCGTCGACAAGCACTCGAACCTGCACTTCATCATCGGCAAGGTCTCCTTCTCCGATGAGCAGCTGGTCGAGAACTACGGCGCGGCCCTGGACGAGATCCTTCGTCTGAAGCCGTCCGCCGCGAAGGGCCGCTACATCAAGAAGGCCGCCCTCAGCACCACCATGGGCCCCGGCATCGCGCTGGACTCCAACCGCACCCGGAACCTCCTCGTCGAGGAAGACCCGGCTGCTGTCTGATCAGCACGGGGCCTCCGGGCCCTGAGCCCCACGGCTCGCTGAAACGGCCTAAACGGGCCCCTCGCACCCCTTCACGGGTGCGGGGGGCCCGTTTCCGTACCCGGGGCCGTGGGGGCCGCAAACCCCCATCCGTGGGCGATTTGCTCGGCGAGGCACCCTTCACGTACTCTCGTCGAGAAGCCAAAGACCGCTGGTCGTTGCCGTGCCTGCAAGGGTGCGGTGGCCGAAGGATCCGCTGAGTGCGGACGTCCTGCGCAGGTGACCTTGGAAAGTTCCCGGGATTCGTTCCGGTAGAGCTACGCCCTGGCGCCTGCGCCGGGGCGTTTCGTATTTATGCCCCTTCTGAGCGGTCCTCATCACCCGGAAGGAGGCCGACGCACTATGCCGACGCCCAACAAGGCTGCCGCGGTAGCCGAGCTCACGGACCAGTTCCGCGACTCGAACGCCGCCGTGCTGACCGAGTACCGGGGTCTCACCGTCGCGCAGCTCAAGACGCTGCGTCGCTCTCTCGGTGAGAACGCCCAGTACGCCGTGGTGAAGAACACGCTGACCAAGATTGCGGCCAACCAGGCCGGGATCACCGCGCTGGACGAGCACTTCGCTGGTCCCACCGCGGTCGCCTTCATCACCGGTGACCCGGTGGAGTCGGCGAAGAGCCTGCGTGACTTCGCCAAGGAAAACCCCAACCTGATCATCAAGGCGGGTGTCCTTGATGGTAAGGCGCTCACCGCCGATGACATCAAGAAGCTTGCGGACCTCGAGTCCCGCGAGGTTCTGCTCAGCAAGCTGGCCGGCGCGTTCAAGGGCAAGCAGTCTCAGGCTGCCTCGCTCTTCCAGGCGCTGCCGTCGAAGTTCGTCCGCACTGCGGAAGCGCTTCGCGTCAGGCTCGCCGAGCAGGGCGGTGCCGAGTAATTCGGCTCGCGCACTGATCCACGCCGCCTAGTGCGTGGGTCAAAGCGGGCCGTTACGCCCGCCTCTATATACATCCGGCACCTGCCGATTTAGTGGAAGGATCGCCCATCATGGCGAAGCTCACCCAGGACGAACTTCTTGCTCAGTTCGAGACGCTCACCCTCATCGAGCTCTCCGAGTTCGTGAAGGCGTTCGAGGAGAAGTTCGACGTCACCGCCGCCGCGGCCGTCGCCGTTGCCGGTCCGGCCGGCCCGGCCGCCGTTGACGCCGTCGAGGAGCAGGACGAGTTCGACGTCATCCTCACCGGTGCCGGCGAGAAGAAGATCCAGGTCATCAAGGTCGTGCGCGAGCTGACCTCCCTCGGCCTGAAGGAGGCCAAGGACCTCGTCGACGGCGCTCCGAAGCCGGTCCTCGAGAAGGTCGCCAAGGAGGCCGCTGAGAAGGCCGCCGAAACCCTCAAGGCCGCTGGCGCGAGCGTCGAGGTCAAGTAACACCTCTGAGGCCTCTCTGAGGCCTCAACCAAGGGCGATCACCCGTAAGGGTGGTCGCCCTTTGGCGTACCCGGAGTGCCTGATTTGCCCCCGTCTCGTTGGGGAGTAGGGTGATCTTCGTTGCTCCGCGGCAGGGTCCTGGGATGATCCGCTCGGAGCAGGGGGCCTTGACGAACGGGACGCGGCGCGCAATTCTCAGATCCGTCGTGAGATCGGCACGCTCGATCCGGGATCCGAGGCATGGATCGGGTTCGTATCGGGCATGGATCGACTACGAAGAGGGCAGTACTGTTACGCGCTCTGTATGCGAGAGCCGAAGCGTTGGACGCAGTTGAAACGACATGGGGAAGGCCTGTTGCCGGTTTCCGGAAACCTGGTCTGGACATCAGTGAGCCAAGTGGCTACACTGACCCTTTGCGCTGCCTGTTAGCTGCCCCCTGCCCGTCGCCAGGGGCATGCCCACGCATGAGCACACTTGATTGAACGGCCCTGAGCTGGTCCTTTTGACCAGATGGGGGGCGCTTGTCTTCTGTGTCAGCTGGGACCGGTACGCGCGTAGTGAGTCCGAGCCCTCGGAAGGACCCCCTCTTGGCCGCCTCGCGCAACGCCTCGACCAATACGAACAACGGTGCCAGCACCGCCCCGCTGCGCATCTCCTTTGCAAAGATCAAGGAGCCCCTCGAGGTTCCGAACCTCCTGGCGCTGCAGACCGAGAGCTTTGACTGGCTGCTCGGCAACGCCGCCTGGAAGTCTCGCGTCGAGTCGGCGCTTGAGAGCGGACAGGACGTTCCCACCAAGTCCGGTCTGGAAGAGATCTTCGAGGAGATCTCGCCGATCGAGGACTTCTCCGGGTCGATGTCGCTGACGTTCCGCGACCACCGTTTCGAGCCGGCGAAGAACTCGGTCGACGAGTGCAAGGACCGCGACTTCACGTACGCGGCACCGCTTTTCGTCACCGCCGAGTTCACGAACAACGAGACCGGAGAGATCAAGTCTCAGACGGTCTTCATGGGCGATTTCCCGCTCATGACCAACAAGGGCACCTTCGTCATCAACGGCACCGAGCGTGTCGTCGTGTCGCAGCTCGTCCGTTCCCCCGGTGTCTACTTCGACTCCTCCATCGACAAGACGTCCGACAAGGACATCTTCGCGGCCAAGATCATCCCTTCCCGGGGTGCCTGGCTCGAGATGGAGATCGACAAGCGTGACATGGTCGGTGTTCGCATCGACCGCAAGCGCAAGCAGTCCGTCACCGTCCTCCTGAAGGCTCTCGGCTGGACCACCGAGCAGATCCTCGAGGAGTTCGGCGAGTACGAGTCCATGCGCGCCACCCTGGAGAAGGACCACACCCAGGGCCAGGACGACGCGCTGCTCGACATCTACCGCAAGCTGCGTCCCGGCGAACCGCCGACCCGCGAGGCCGCTCAGACGCTGCTCGAGAACCTCTACTTCAACCCGAAGCGCTACGACCTCGCGAAGGTCGGCCGCTACAAGGTGAACAAGAAGCTCGGCGCCGATGAGCCGCTGGACGCCGGCGTGCTCACCACCGACGACGTCATCGCGACCATCAAGTACCTGGTCAAGCTGCACGCCGGTGAGACCGAGACCGTCGGTGAGTCGGGTCGTTCGATCGTCGTCGAGACCGACGACATCGACCACTTCGGCAACCGTCGTCTGCGCAACGTCGGCGAGCTCATCCAGAACCAGGTCCGCACGGGTCTGGCTCGTATGGAGCGCGTCGTCCGCGAGCGGATGACGACCCAGGACGTCGAGGCGATCACGCCGCAGACCCTGATCAACATCCGGCCGGTCGTCGCCTCCATCAAGGAGTTCTTCGGCACCAGCCAGCTGTCGCAGTTCATGGACCAGAACAACCCGCTGTCGGGTCTCACCCACAAGCGCCGTCTGTCGGCGCTTGGCCCGGGTGGTCTGTCCCGTGAGCGGGCCGGCTTCGAGGTCCGAGACGTTCACCCGTCGCACTACGGCCGCATGTGCCCGATCGAGACCCCTGAAGGCCCGAACATCGGTCTGATCGGCTCGCTCGCGTCCTACGGCCGTGTCAACGCGTTCGGTTTCGTCGAGACCCCGTACCGCAAGGTCATCGAGGGTGTCGTCACCGACGACGTCGACTACCTGACGGCCGACGAGGAAGACCGCTTCGTCATCGCCCAGGCCAACGCCGGCCTGAACGACGAGATGCGCTTCACCGAGAACCGCGTGCTGGTTCGCCGTCGTGGTGGCGAGATCGACTACATCGCCGGCGACGACGTCGACTACATGGACGTCTCCCCGCGCCAGATGGTGTCCGTCGCGACCGCGATGATCCCCTTCCTCGAGCACGACGACGCCAACCGCGCCCTCATGGGCGCGAACATGATGCGCCAGGCCGTTCCGCTCATCAAGGCGGAGGCGCCGCTCGTCGGCACCGGCATGGAGTACCGCTGTGCGGTCGACGCCGGTGACTCGATCAAGGCGGAGAAGGACGGTGTCGTCCAGGAGGTCTCGGCCGACTACATCACCGTCGCCAACGACGACGGCACGTACACCACGTACCGCGTCGCCAAGTTCTCCCGCTCGAACCAGGGCACCTCGGTCAACCAGAAGGTCATCGTCAACGAGGGTGACCGCATCATCGAGGCGCAGGTCCTCGCCGACGGTCCTGCGACCGAAGAGGGCGAAATGGCCCTCGGCAAGAACCTGCTCGTCGCGTTCATGCCCTGGGAAGGTCACAACTACGAGGACGCGATCATCCTGTCGCAGCGCCTCGTACAGGACGACGTCCTCTCCTCGATCCACATCGAGGAGCACGAGGTCGATGCCCGTGACACCAAGCTGGGCCCCGAGGAGATCACCCGGGACATCCCGAACGTCTCCGAGGAGGTCCTCGCGGACCTCGACGAGCGCGGCATCATCCGCATCGGTGCGGACGTGGTCGCGGGCGACATCCTGGTCGGAAAGGTCACGCCCAAGGGCGAGACCGAGCTGACCCCGGAAGAGCGTCTGCTCCGCGCGATCTTCGGTGAGAAGGCCCGCGAGGTGCGTGACACCTCGCTCAAGGTTCCTCACGGTGAGATCGGCAAGGTCATCGGCGTCCGCGTCTTCGACCGCGAAGAGGGCGACGAGCTTCCCCCGGGCGTGAACCAGCTGGTCCGCGTCTACGTGGCCCAGAAGCGCAAGATCACCGACGGTGACAAGCTCGCCGGCCGCCACGGCAACAAGGGTGTCATCTCCAAGATCCTTCCGATCGAGGACATGCCCTTCCTTGAGGACGGCACGCCGGTCGACATCATCCTCAACCCCCTGGGTGTCCCGTCCCGAATGAACCCGGGACAGGTCCTGGAGATCCACCTCGGCTGGCTCGCCAGCCGCGGCTGGGACGTCTCCGGTGTCGCCGAGGAGTGGGCCGAGCGACTGAAGGTCATCGGCGCCGACCGCGTCGAGCCCGGTACCAACGTCGCCACCCCGGTGTTCGACGGTGCCCGCGAGGACGAGATCTCCGGCCTCTTCGAGCACACCATCCCGAACCGCGACGGGGACCGCCTGGTCCTCCCGACCGGTAAGGCGCACCTGTTCGACGGCCGCTCCGGCGAGCCGTTCCCGGAGCCGGTCTCGATCGGCTACATGTACATCCTCAAGCTCCACCACCTGGTCGACGACAAGCTCCACGCCCGGTCGACCGGTCCGTACTCGATGATCACGCAGCAGCCGCTGGGTGGTAAGGCACAGTTCGGTGGCCAGCGCTTCGGTGAGATGGAGGTGTGGGCGCTCGAGGCTTATGGCGCCGCTTACGCCCTCCAGGAGCTGCTGACCATCAAGTCCGATGACGTCACCGGCCGCGTGAAGGTCTACGAGGCCATCGTCAAGGGCGAGAACATCCCCGAGCCGGGCATTCCCGAGTCCTTCAAGGTGCTCATCAAGGAAATGCAGTCGCTCTGCCTCAACGTGGAGGTGCTGTCCTCGGACGGCATGTCCATCGAGATGCGCGACACCGACGAGGACGTCTTCCGCGCGGCGGAGGAGCTCGGTATCGACCTGTCCCGGCGTGAGCCGAGCAGCGTCGAAGAGGTCTGACGGGCCTGACGGGGGGCTCGCTCAAGAGCCCCCCGTCATCCCCGGGACCGTTCAGACCATGATTGAGACTCGACCCCGAAAGAGGGATTGACGCACAGTGCTCGACGTCAACTTCTTCGACGAGCTGCGGATCGGCCTTGCCACCGCGGACGACATCCGAACCTGGTCCCACGGCGAGGTCAAGAAGCCGGAGACCATCAACTACCGCACGCTCAAGCCCGAGAAGGACGGACTCTTCTGCGAGAAGATCTTCGGTCCGACCCGGGACTGGGAGTGCTACTGCGGCAAGTACAAGCGTGTCCGCTTCAAGGGCATCATCTGTGAGCGCTGTGGCGTCGAAGTCACGCGCGCCAAGGTGCGCCGTGAGCGGATGGGCCACATCGAGCTTGCCGCTCCCGTCACCCACATCTGGTACTTCAAGGGCGTCCCGTCGCGCCTGGGCTACCTGCTGGACCTCGCGCCGAAGGACCTCGAGAAGGTCATCTACTTCGCCGCGTACATGATCACGTTCGTGGACGACGAGCGCCGCACCCGCGACCTCCCGTCCCTGGAGGCGCACGTCTCCATCGAGCGCCAGCAGATCGAGAACCGCCGCGACGCGGACCTCGAAGGCCGTGCCAAGAAGCTCGAGACCGACCTGGCCGAGCTCGAGGCCGAGGGCGCGAAGGCCGACGTACGCCGCAAGGTGCGCGAAGGTGCCGAGCGCGAGATGAAGCAGCTCCGTGACCGCGCCCAGCGCGAGATCGACCGCCTCGACGAGGTGTGGGCCCGCTTCAAGAACCTCAAGGTCCAGGACCTCGAGGGCGACGAGCTGCTCTACCGCGAGCTGCGCGACCGCTTCGGTACGTACTTCGACGGCTGCATGGGCGCCGCGGCGCTGCAGAAGCGTCTGGAGTCCTTCGACCTCGACGAGGAGGCCGAGCGCCTCCGCGAGATCATCCGTACCGGCAAGGGCCAGAAGAAGACCCGTGCGCTCAAGCGCCTCAAGGTCGTCTCCGCGTTCCTGCAGACCAGCAACAAGCCCAAGGGCATGGTTCTGGACTGCGTGCCGGTGATCCCGCCGGACCTGCGTCCGATGGTGCAGCTGGACGGTGGCCGCTTCGCGACCTCCGACCTGAACGACCTGTACCGCCGCGTGATCAACCGCAACAACCGCCTGAAGCGCCTCCTCGACCTCGGTGCCCCCGAGATCATCGTGAACAACGAGAAGCGCATGCTTCAGGAGGCCGTCGACGCCCTCTTCGACAACGGTCGTCGTGGTCGTCCGGTGACCGGTCCCGGCAACCGTCCGCTGAAGTCCCTGAGCGACATGCTCAAGGGCAAGCAGGGTCGATTCCGTCAGAACCTCCTCGGCAAGCGCGTGGACTACTCCGCGCGTTCCGTGATCGTCGTCGGTCCGCAGCTGAAGCTGCACCAGTGCGGTCTGCCGAAGGCCATGGCGCTGGAGCTCTTCAAGCCGTTCGTGATGAAGCGCCTGGTGGACCTGAACCACGCGCAGAACATCAAGTCGGCGAAGCGCATGGTCGAGCGCGGCCGCACGGTCGTCTACGACGTGCTCGAAGAGGTCATCGCCGAGCACCCGGTCCTCCTGAACCGTGCGCCCACGCTGCACCGCCTCGGCATCCAGGCCTTCGAGCCCCAGCTGGTCGAAGGCAAGGCCATCCAGATCCACCCGCTCGTCTGCACCGCGTTCAACGCGGACTTCGACGGTGACCAGATGGCCGTGCACCTGCCGCTTTCGGCAGAGGCGCAGGCCGAGGCCCGCATCCTGATGCTGTCCTCGAACAACATCCTGAAGCCGGCCGACGGTCGTCCCGTCACCATGCCGACCCAGGACATGGTGCTGGGTCTGTTCTTCCTCACCACCGACGGCGAGCTCCGTGACGTCAAGGGCGAGGGCCGCGCGTTCGGCTCCACGGCCGAGGCGACCATGGCGTTCGACAACGGTGAGCTGGCGCTCCAGTCGGCCGTCGACATCCGCTTCCCGGTGGGCACCATCCCGCCGCGCGGCTGGGTGGCCCCGGTCGCCGAAGAGGGCGAGCAGGAGTTCCAGCCGGGCGACCAGTTCCGTCTGCGCACCACCCTGGGCCGCGCGCTCTTCAACGAGCTGCTGCCCGAGGACTACCCGTTCGTCGACTACTCGGTGGGCAAGAAGCAGCTCTCCGAGATCGTCAACGACCTGGCGGAGCGCTACCCCAAGGTCATCGTGGCGGCGACGCTCGACAACCTGAAGGCGGCCGGCTTCCACTGGGCGACCCGTTCGGGCGTCACCGTGGCCATCTCCGACGTCGTCGTGCCCGAGGCCAAGAAGGCCATCGTCGCGGGTTACGAGGCCAAGGACGAGAAGGTCCAGAAGCAGTACGAGCGCGGTCTGATCACCAAGGAAGAGCGCACTCAGGAGCTCATCCAGATCTGGACCACGGCGACCAACGAGGTTGCCGAGGCGATGAACGCGAACTTCCCCAAGACGAACCCCATCTTCATGATGGTTGACTCGGGTGCCCGAGGAAACATGATGCAGATGCGACAGATCGCCGGTATGCGTGGTCTGGTGTCGAACGCGAAGAACGAGACCATCCCGCGTCCGATCAAGGCGTCCTTCCGTGAGGGCCTCACCGTTCTGGAGTACTTCATCTCCACGCACGGTGCCCGTAAGGGTCTGGCGGACACCGCCCTGCGTACCGCCGACTCGGGTTACCTCACCCGTCGTCTGGTGGACGTCTCGCAGGACGTCATCATCCGCGAGGAAGACTGCGGCACCGAGCGCGGCCTGAAGCTGAAGATCGCCGTTCGCGGCGAGGACGGCGTGCTGCGCAAGGCCGACGACGTCGAGACCTCGATCTACGCCCGCATGCTGGCCGAGGACGTCGTCATCGACGGCAAGGTCATCGCGCCGGCCAACGTCGACCTCGGTGACGTGCTCATCGACGCCCTGGTCGCCAACGGCGTCGAGGAGGTCAAGACCCGCTCGGTCCTGACCTGTGAGTCCGCGGTCGGCACCTGTGCCTTCTGCTACGGACGCTCGCTCGCCACCGGCAAGCTGGTCGACATCGGTGAGGCGGTCGGCATCATCGCCGCCCAGTCCATCGGTGAGCCCGGTACCCAGCTGACGATGCGTACCTTCCACACCGGTGGTGTGGCCGGTGACGACATCACGCAGGGTCTGCCGCGTGTCGTCGAGCTCTTCGAGGCCCGCACCCCGAAGGGTGTCGCCCCGATCTCCGAGGCCGCCGGCCGCGTGCGGATCGAGGAGACCGAGAAGACGAAGAAGATCGTCATCGTCCCGGACGACGGCAGCGAGGAGACGGCCTTCCCGATCTCCAAGCGCGCCAAGGTCATCGTGGGCGAGGGCGACCACGTCGAGGTCGGCCAGAAGCTGACCATGGGTGCCACCAACCCGCACGACGTGCTGCGCATCCTCGGCCAGCGTGCGGTCCAGGTCCACCTGGTCGGCGAAGTCCAGAAGGTCTACAACTCGCAGGGCGTGTCGATCCACGACAAGCACATCGAGATCATCATCCGGCAGATGCTCCGCCGCGTGACGATCATCGAGTCCGGCGACGCGGAGCTCCTGCCGGGCGAGCTCGTCGAGCGGTCGAAGTTCGAGACCGAGAACCGTCGTGTGGTCACCGAGGGCGGTCACCCCGCCTCCGGCCGTCCGCAGCTGATGGGTATCACCAAGGCCTCGCTCGCCACCGAGTCGTGGCTGTCGGCGGCGTCCTTCCAGGAGACGACCAGGGTTCTGACGGACGCGGCGATCAACGCCAAGTCCGACTCCCTGATCGGCCTCAAGGAGAACGTCATCATCGGTAAGCTCATCCCGGCCGGTACGGGCCTCGCCCGCTACCGCAACATCCGGGTCGAGCCGACCGAGGAAGCCAAGGCCGCGATGTACTCGGCCGTCGGCTACGACGACATCGACTACTCGCCCTTCGGCACCGGCTCCGGCCAGGCTGTCCCGCTGGAGGACTACGACTACGGCCCGTACAACGGCTGAGTCCCATAGGTACGAAGAAGCCCCCCGCAGCTCCGAGAGGAGCGGCGGGGGGCTTCCTCGTGTCCGGGGGCCGGTTCCCCGGCCGGCCGGGGAACCGGCCCCCGGGACCGGACCCGCCGGGATCAGACCCGGTCCCGCCGGCGGCGGCGCAGGCCTGTGGCCGCCGCCGAGGCCAGGGCCAGGAGGGACAGGGTGGCGGCGGCCAGGCCCGGGGTGAGGCCCTTCGGGGTGAAGGTGCAGGAGACCCGGTCGGTGCCGGGGGGGAGGGGGAGCGAGACCAGGCCGTGGAACGGGGTGGGGGTGGTGGTCCTGCCGTTCGCGGTGCACTGCCAGCCGGGGACGGCGGTCATCGCGAAGACGGCGGTGCCGGTGGAGCCCTTCGGGAGGGTGGCCTCGATGGAGTGGCCGCCCGGGGTGACCCGGGTGGCGCCCGTGTCGGTGAGGCGGGCGACCGCCCCGGCGAGCCCGGCCCGGTCCAGGCAGCCGACGGGGTGTTCCCCGGCGGTGGCGTTCTGGGTACGGGTGCGCACGGTGACGTCGATGCGGCCCGACGCCGGGACCTCGCCGAGGCGTACGACGCCGGTCATCCGGTCCTCCAGGGGCTTCTCGGCGCCGCCGGAGACGAGGGTGCCGTAGAGCTCGGGGGAGTACCAGAAGGCCTCGGAGCCGGGGGTGCAGCGGGCGGCGTAGGTCTGCTCGGTGGCCGTGCCGCCGCGGGTGACGGGCGGGACCCCGTAGACGGTGGCGCCGAGGACGTCCTCCTGGTGGGCGTAGACGCTGCCCGCGGGGTTGGGGGAGGTGTACGGGGCGCTGCGGACGGTGACCAGGGGCGGGGCGGGGAACTTCCGGGCCGTCCAGCTGTCCTTCTCGCGGCCCGGTTCGACCCGCGCACCGATCGAGAAGATCGCGTCCAGGACGGGGTTGTCGACGCCGAAGAAGGTCCGGCCGTCGTTCTTGTAGCCGTAGCCGAGGGGCTCGAGGGCCTTGTACGTGACCTCGGGCAGGTAGCTGCTGTAGTACTGCGGGCCCTGCGCCCGGAGCGCGAGGGCGTCGTTGTACGAGGTCTGCGGCGCGCCCGAGTCGGTCCGGTACGCCGGCCAGCCGTCCACGGACCGCACGGCGTCGAAGTGCTGGGTGATCGACCGGCTGGAGGTGGCCGCCGGCTTGGCCCAGCGCTCGCGCGAGCGGCGGGCGTCGGCGTTGGCGGCGGCGGCCGTCGACTCGGCGAGGACCACGCCGACCATGAGGACCGCGGCCACGGGGACCAGTACGCGGCGCTTCTCGCCCAGCGCCAGCAGGACCAGGGCCAGCAGGGAGACCGCGCCGCCGCCGAGGACCGCGGGCCAGGTCGCGCCGCCGAAGTCGTTGGTGTGGCGGAGCACGAAGGTGGCGGTGACCAGCAGGGCGGCGGTCAGGGCCAGGTGGAGCGGGCGCGGCCGGTTGGCCAGCGACAGCCAGGCGATCACCACGACCATCCCGCTGAAGACGAAGGCCTCGCGGTAGGGGTTGCCGTTGGGCACCGCCAGCCCGTGCCACACGTACTGGGTGGGCGGGAACTGGAAGGAGAGGACGACCAGGAGGGTCGCCGCCGCCCACACCAGACGGGTCCTGCGGGCGATCGCCGTGTTCAGGAGGAAGGACCCGGCCAGGATCAGGCCGAGCGAGGCCACGTACAGCCGGGGACGGCCGCCCCACAGGTAGGTGCCGGGCAGCATGCCCGTCAGGAAGACCTCGATCCGCACCGGATCGAAGGCGGCCGCCTTGGTGGGCTGCGCGGCCCCGCTGGAGAGGAACGAGGGCAGGAGCAGCGGGAGGGTGAGCAGGATGCCCGTCGCGGCGGCCGTGCCGGCCCGCCACACGGCGCGCAGCCGCTGCGCGCCGGTCCGGTCGAGGACGATCAGTCGGACCGCCAGCAGGACGCAGGCCGCCATCGTCGCCATCATCGCGGTGTAGAAGTTCCCGAACCAGGCGAGCGCCACCAGCAGCGCCACGCCGGGCCAGCGGCGCTGCTCCAGGCACCATTCGACGGCGATGCCGAGGAGCGGGAGCGCGACCAGGCCCCACATCCACATCGGGATGTACGAGGCGTCGCTGAGCGCCCAGCCGCACAGCCCGTACACGGCTCCGAGAACGCCCCGCTGCCACCAGGGGCCGGGGTGCAGCTTGCCGAGGTAGACGGTCATCAGGGCGGCCGCGGCGCCCATGGTGACCGGGGTGATCGCGAAGACCGCGAGGTCCACGTGCTGGCGGGGGACGAGGACGGCCAGCCAGGAGAAGGGGTTGCCGAGGTACGTGTAGTAGTCGGACAGGAACTGCTGGCCGAAGCCGCCGCCCCAGGTGAACAGGAGGTCGCCGGCGGCCTGTCCGTGCACCAGGTCCCACAGGGCGCGGTGGAAGGGCACGTACTGGTTGGCCTGGTCGTTGATGGCGCGGCCGGTGCTGCCGAAGGGGTAGGTGCCGCGGGCCACCCAGGAGGCGCAGAAGGCGCCGGAGGCGATGAGGAAGGCGAGGAGCGGGCCGCGGAGGCGGGCGGCGCGGGGGCGGGCGGCGCGGGGGCGGCGTGGTGGTGCGGGCTGGTTCCGGAGGGGCGGTGGGTTGTCCCGCTCGGTGGTCTCCTGGGCCACGGTCCCCAAGGCTCTGCTCCCCTGCTGTTCGACTTCGACGTGCGGCGGGTTGTGTCCGATTCGCCAGTCTAGGTCGGTGGAGGAGAGGTGCCGGGCGTGGCCGGGGGCCGACGGGGGTCCGCCGTGGAAGCCGGCTGCCCCGCGGCGGACGGCGCCAATGGGCTTCGGCGGGCGGGGATCTGCCGGGCCGTCATGGCGATCGCCGGGACCGGGGCCGGCGCGGTGACGCCCGCCGGTGGCCCGCGGGCCGCTCGGGGGAGTCAAGTCGGGTACCGCGGCCGGGGAGTTGACGGCCGGTCCGCTCGGCGCGCCGCACGGGGAGCGCCGGCGATCCGTCGCAGCACATCCGTACGGTCGCCAGGGCGCGGCGGGGTGCCGGCGGGGCGGGGCGTGGCGGGGCCGAGGACGCCGAGCCGGGAGCACAGCGTCTCCTCCGGCCCCGTCGGTGATGTCGCGGAGGGCGTCGGAGACGCGCAGCCGGACGGGGCGGCGCCGTGTCCGGGCGCGGACGGAGCGTGACGCCGCCGGGCGGCCGGCGCCTCGCGCCGTTCCCGGCGTACGAGGGGGCGGTAGAGAGCGGTAGAGGCGGGGGAGCGGTAGGGAGCGGTACGGAGGGGGGCGGCAGGCCGCCGGCCATCTCGTCAGCCGCTCCCCGGAGCCGGCCGGGTCCGGGGCCGACGCGCCCCCGGACCCGCCCGACGCGCCGGCCGCCGCCACGGGGGGCCGCCGAGGGCCGCCGCAAGGCGCCGCCGGGCGAGATACCGGCGCCCGCCACCCCTTAGCACACGCACACCACGTCCGCACATCGGAGGGACCTCGTACCGGTCTCGGCCGTGCGGCTACTGGCCTGCAGGTACTTCGGGTGGTGGGGGCAGGGGCTTTTGTTTTGACCGGAGTGGATGCGGTGGGTACGCTCAGACCTTGTGCCTGGGGTGTGCCTGGGCTCCTGTGCGTGTCCATCAACCGCACCTGAGCCGTATCAGCCACCGCGATTCATGCGTTTCCACGCTTGCGTGGAGGTCCGCCGGATCCGACACACCCGACCGCGTGGGTCGGCAAATGTTCCAGGTTAGCTTCACTACACGGCACACAGAAACCGGAGAAGTAGTGCCTACGATCCAGCAGCTGGTCCGTAAGGGCCGGCAGGACAAGGTCGAGAAGACAAAGACCCCCGCGCTTGAGGCTTCGCCCCAGCGTCGCGGCGTCTGCACGCGTGTGTTCACGACCACCCCGAAGAAGCCGAACTCGGCGCTGCGTAAGGTCGCGCGTGTGCGTCTGACCTCTGGCATCGAGGTCACCGCTTACATTCCGGGTGAGGGACACAACCTGCAGGAGCACTCGATCGTGCTCGTGCGTGGTGGCCGTGTGAAGGACCTGCCGGGTGTTCGTTACAAGATCATCCGCGGTGCGCTTGACACCCAGGCTGTCAAGAACCGCAAGCAGGCCCGCAGCCGCTACGGCGCCAAGAAGGAGAAGTAAAAAATGCCTCGTAAGGGCCCCGCCCCGAAGCGCCCGGTCATCATCGACCCGGTCTACGCATCTCCTCTGGTGACGTCGCTCATCAACAAGATCCTCCTGAACGGCAAGCGCTCCACCGCCGAGCGCATCGTTTACGGCGCCATGGAAGGCCTCCGCGAGAAGACCGGCAACGACCCGGTCATCACGCTGAAGCGCGCGCTGGAGAACGTCAAGCCGTCGCTCGAGGTCAAGTCCCGCCGTGTCGGTGGCGCCACCTACCAGGTGCCGATCGAGGTCAAGCCGGGTCGTCAGTCGACCCTCGCGCTGCGCTGGCTCGTGGGTTACTCCCGCGCCCGCCGCGAGAAGACCATGACCGAGCGCCTCATGAACGAGCTGCTCGACGCCTCCAACGGTCTTGGCGCTGCCGTCAAGAAGCGCGAGGACACGCACAAGATGGCCGAGTCCAACAAGGCCTTCGCGCACTACCGCTGGTAGTCCCAACCCACATCGAGACCGAGAGAAGACTGAGCCGATATGGCTACCACTTCGCTTGACCTGGCCAAGGTGCGCAACATCGGCATCATGGCTCACATCGACGCGGGCAAGACGACCACCACCGAGCGCATCCTGTTCTACACCGGTGTGTCTTACAAGATCGGTGAAGTCCACGACGGCGCTGCCACGATGGACTGGATGGAGCAGGAGCAGGAGCGCGGCATCACGATCACGTCTGCCGCGACGACCTGCCACTGGCCGCTCGAAGACGTCGACCACACCATCAACATCATCGACACCCCGGGTCACGTTGACTTCACGGTCGAGGTGGAGCGTTCGCTCCGCGTCCTCGACGGTGCCGTCACCGTGTTCGACGGTGTCGCCGGTGTGGAGCCGCAGTCCGAGACCGTTTGGCGTCAGGCCGACCGCTACGGCGTTCCGCGCATCTGCTTCGTCAACAAGCTGGACCGCACCGGCGCCGAGTTCCACCGCTGTGTCGACATGATCAAGGACCGCCTCGGTGCGGTTCCGATCGTCATGCAGCTCCCCATCGGTGCCGAGATGGACTTCCAGGGCGTTGTCGACCTGGTCACCATGAAGGCGTTCGTCTGGTCCGCCGAGGCGACCAAGGGCGAGATGTACGACATCGTCGACATCCCGGACACCCACAAGGAAGCCGCTGAAGAGTGGCACGCCAAGCTGGTCGAGACGGTCGCCGAGAACGACGACCAGATCATGGAGCTGTTCCTCGAGGGCGTCGAGCCCACCGTCGAGCAGCTGCACGCCGCTGTGCGTCGCATCATCATCGGTTCCAAGGGTGAGAGTGGCGCCACCGTCACCGCGGTGTTCTGTGGCACGGCGTTCAAGAACAAGGGCGTTCAGCCCCTGCTCGACGCCGTCGTCCGCTACCTCCCCTCGCCCCTGGACGTCGAGGCCATCGAAGGCCACGACGTCAAGGACGCCGAGGTCGTCGTGAAGCGCAAGCCTTCGGACGACGAGCCCCTCGCGGCGCTCGCGTTCAAGATCATGCGTGACCCGCACCTCGGCAAGCTCACCTTCGTCCGGGTTTACTCGGGCCGCCTGGAGGCCGGCACTGCGGTGCTGAACTCCGTCAAGGGCAAGAAGGAGCGCATCGGCAAGATCTACCGCATGCACGCCAACAAGCGTGAAGAGATCGAAGCGGTGGGCGCCGGTGACATCGTCGCCGTCATGGGCCTGAAGCAGACCACCACCGGTGAGACGCTGTGTGACGACAAGAACCCGGTCATCCTGGAGTCCATGGACTTCCCGGCCCCGGTCATTCAGGTCGCCATCGAGCCCAAGTCCAAGGGTGACCAGGAGAAGCTGGGTGTAGCCATCCAGTCTCTCGCGGAGGAGGACCCCTCCTTCCACGTTCACTCGGACGAAGAGACCGGCCAGACCATCCTCGGCGGTATGGGCGAGCTGCACCTCGAGGTGCTGGTCGACCGTATGAAGCGCGAGTTCAAGGTCGAGGCCAACGTCGGCAAGCCGCAGGTCGCTTACCGCGAGACGATCCGCCAGACGGTGGAGCGTCACGACTACACCCACAAGAAGCAGACCGGTGGTACCGGTCAGTTCGCCAAGGTGCAGATCGCGATCGAGCCGATCCTCGAGGCCGACGGTCCGGCGTACGAGTTCGTGAACAAGGTCACCGGTGGCCGCATCCCGAGGGAGTACATCCCCTCGGTCGACGCGGGTGCGCAGGAAGCCATGAAGTTCGGCATCCTCGCCGGCTACGAGATGACTGGCGTCCGCGTCATCCTTCTCGACGGTGGCTACCACGAGGTCGACTCCTCCGAGCTCGCCTTCAAGATCGCCGGTTCGCAGGCCTTCAAGGAGGCCGCGCGCAAGGCTTCTCCCGTGCTCCTCGAGCCGATGATGGCCGTCGAGGTCACCACGCCGGAGGAGTCCATGGGTGACGTCATCGGTGACATCAACTCCCGCCGTGGCCAGATCCAGGCCATGGAGGAGCGTCACGGTGCTCGCCTCGTGAAGGGCCTCGTGCCCCTCTCGGAGATGTTCGGCTACGTCGGAGACCTCCGCAGCAAGACCTCGGGTCGCGCCAGCTACTCGATGCAGTTCGACTCCTACGCCGAGGTTCCCCGGAACGTCGCTGAGGAGATCATCGCGAAGGCCAAGGGCGAGTAACTCTTCCGAGTACACGCTTTAGGCTTGTCACCGGAGCCTCTGGGGCAACAGGAGTATCCCTCTCGTTGCCCCGGGGTACCGGCTTTCCAGCAAAGATCACCTGGCGCCGATGAGTAAGGCGTACAGAACCACTCTCCAGGAGGACCCCGTGGCGAAGGCGAAGTTCGAGCGGACTAAGCCGCACGTCAACATCGGCACCATCGGTCACATTGACCACGGTAAGACGACCCTCACGGCCGCCATTACCAAGGTGCTGCACGACGCGTACCCGGACCTGAACGAGGCCTCGGCCTTCGACCAGATCGACAAGGCTCCCGAAGAGCGCCAGCGCGGTATCACCATCTCCATCGCGCACGTCGAGTACCAGACCGAGGCGCGTCACTACGCCCACGTCGACTGCCCGGGTCACGCGGACTACATCAAGAACATGATCACCGGTGCCGCGCAGATGGACGGCGCGATCCTCGTGGTCGCCGCCACCGACGGCCCGATGCCGCAGACCAAGGAGCACGTGCTCCTGGCCCGCCAGGTCGGCGTTCCGTACATCGTCGTCGCCCTGAACAAGGCCGACATGGTGGACGACGAGGAGATCCTGGAGCTCGTCGAGCTCGAGGTTCGCGAGCTCCTCTCCGACTACGAGTTCCCGGGCGACGACCTTCCGGTCGTCCGCGTCTCCGCGCTGAAGGCGCTCGAGGGCGACAAGGAGTGGGGCGAGAAGCTTCTCGGCCTCATGGCTGCCGTCGACGAGGCGATCCCGACCCCGCCGCGTGACACCGAGCTGCCGTTCCTCATGCCCGTCGAGGACGTCTTCACGATCACCGGTCGCGGTACCGTCGTCACCGGCCGTATCGAGCGTGGTGTCCTGAAGGTCAACGAGACCGTCGACATCATCGGTATCAAGGAGACCAAGACCACCACCACGGTCACCGGTATCGAGATGTTCCGCAAGCTCCTCGACGAGGGCCAGGCGGGCGAGAACGTCGGTCTGCTCCTCCGTGGCATCAAGCGCGAGGACGTCGAGCGCGGCCAGGTCATCATCAAGCCCGGTTCGGTCACCCCGCACACCGAGTTCGAGGCCCAGGCCTACATCCTGTCGAAGGACGAGGGTGGCCGTCACACCCCCTTCTTCAACAACTACCGTCCGCAGTTCTACTTCCGTACCACGGACGTCACGGGTGTCGTCACCCTGCCGGCCGGCACGGAGATGGTCATGCCGGGCGACAACACCGAGATGACGGTCGCGCTGATCCAGCCGGTCGCCATGGAGGAGGGCCTCAAGTTCGCCATCCGTGAGGGTGGTCGTACCGTGGGCGCCGGCCAGGTCACCAAGATCACGAAGTAATTCGTGTTCTGACCTGGTGGTCCGTGCGAACGGACACCATGTTTGACAGAGGGGCCCCTTCCCCGCCGGTCACCCGGTGGGGGAGGGGCCCCTCGTCGTACGTACGTACATGCATGCATCGGTGCGCACGCGCGCACGCGGCGGTCACCCCACCCGCAGGGACTCCCTGAACTCCACGCAGGCGGCGTAGTCGGGCACCAGGCCGGAGGCGACCGCGTCGGCCAGCGAGGGGGCGGCCGCGTCGCGGGCGGACAGCTGCGGGACGTCCGCCGGCCAGTCGATGGCCAGGCCGGGGTCGAGCGGGTGGACCGCGTGCTCGGCCGCCGGGTTGTACGTCTGCGAGCAGAGGTAGGAGAGCGTGGCGTCGTCGCTCAGCGCGCAGAATCCGTGGCCGAGGCCCTCGGAGAGGTAGACCGCGCGCCGGTCCACGTCGTCCAGGCGGACGCCTTCCCAGCGGCCGAAGGTCGGCGAGCCCACCCGCAGGTCCACGACGACGTCCAGGACGGCACCGCGCACGCAGCTGACGTACTTCGCCTGGCCGCGCGGTACGTCGGCGAAGTGGATCCCGCGCACCACGCCGCGCTGGGAGACCGAGAGGTTGGCCTGCGCCAGGTTCAGCGGGTGCCCGACCACCTCGGCGAGGCGGTCGAAGCGGTACCACTCCATGAACAGGCCGCGCGGGTCACCGTGCTGCTGCGGGGTGATCTCGTAGCTGCCCTCGATGGACAGTGCGCGGAACTTCACCGGGCGGCCTCCTCTTCGAGCAGCTCCAGCAGGTAGTCCCCGTACCCGCTCTTGGTGAGCGGCACGGCCAGCTCGCGCAGCTGCGCGGAGTCGATCAGGCCCGCCCGCCAGGCGGCCTCCTCCACGCAGCCGACCTTGAAGCCCTGCCGTTCCTCGATCACGCGCACGAACTCCGAGGCCTGCACCATCGAGACGAAGGTGCCGGTGTCCAGCCAGGCGGTACCGCGGTCCAGGACGGTCACGTGGAGCTCCCCGGCGCGCAGGTACGCGTCGTTGACGGCGGTTATCTCCAGTTCGCCGCGGGCGCTGGGGACCAGGCCGCGGGCTATCCCGACGACCTGGTTGTCGTAGAAGTAGAGGCCCGGTACGGCATAGCGGGACTTGGGGCTGACCGGCTTCTCCTCGATGGAGACGACCTGGCCCCTGGCGTCGAACTCGACCACGCCGTACGCCGTGGGGTCCGCCACCGGATAGGCGAAGACCCGGCCGCCCTTGGTCTCGGTGTGCTCGGCCAGCCGGGTGCCGAGGCCACTGCCGTGGAAGATGTTGTCGCCGAGGATCAGGGCGACGGAGCCGTCGCCGATGAAGTCGGCTCCGAGGACGAGGGCCTGGGCGATGCCCTCGGGGCGCTCCTGGACGGCGTACTCCAGTCGCATCCCGAACTGCGAGCCGTCGCCGAGCAGCCGCTCGAACTGGTCGCGGTCGCCCGGGGTGGTGATGACGAGGACCTCGCTGATCCCGGCCATGACCAGCGTCGAGAGCGGGTAGTAGATCATCGGTTTGTCGAAGACGGGCAGCAACTGCTTGGACACTGCCCGCGTGAGCGGCCAGAGTCGGGACCCGGTACCGCCGGCTAAGAGGATTCCTCGCATGGGGAGAACTTATGCGAGAGGCGTTCGACAGGCGGCTACTCTTCGGATTATGCGCATCCTCGTGACCGGCGGTGCCGGTTTCATAGGTTCGGAATTCGTCAGGCAGCAGTTGGGCGCGGACCCCACCGCGCGGATCACGGTCTTCGACAAGCTGACCTACTCCGGCGTCGAGGCCAACCTGGCGGCGGTGGCGGACCACAGCGGATACGCCTTCGTCAGGGGCGACATCTGCGACGCCGGGGCCGTCGAGCGGGTGATGCCCGGGCACGACGTCGTCGTGCACTTCGCCGCGGAGTCCCACGTGGACCGCTCGATCACCGGCGCCGGCCCCTTCGTGATGACGAACGTCGTGGGCACCCAGATCCTCCTGGACGCCGCCCGCAAGCACGGCGTCGGACGCTTCGTCCACATCTCCACCGACGAGGTCTACGGCTCGATCGGCGAGGGCTCCTGGACCGAGGAGTGGCCGCTGGCCCCCAACTCCCCGTACTCCGCCTCGAAGGCCTCCTCCGATCTGCTCGCGCTGGCCTACGCCCGCACGCACGGCATGGACGTGGTGGTCACGCGCTGCTCCAACAACTACGGGCACCACCAGTTCCCGGAGAAGGTCATCCCGCTGTTCGTCACCAACCTGATGGACGGCCGGAAGGTCCCGCTGTACGGGGACGGCGGCAACGTGCGCGACTGGCTGCACGTTTCCGACCACTGCCGCGGCATCGACCTGGTGATGCGCAAGGGGCGCGCCGGCGAGGTCTACAACATCGGCGGCGGCGTCGAGCTCACCAACAAGGAGCTCACCGGAGTCCTGCTGGAGGCCGCCGGCCTCGGCTGGGACATGGTCGAGCGGGTGGCGGACCGCAAGGGCCACGACCTGCGCTACTCCATAGACATCGGCAAGATCGGCTCGGAGCTCGGCTACGCCCCGCGGGTGACCTTCGCGGAGGGCATCGCGGCGACCGTCGACTGGTACCGGGGGAACCGCGCCTGGTGGGAGCCGCTGAAGGCCGCGGCGGAGCCGCGGCCGTGACCCCGGGCCCGGTGACCCACCCCGTGACCCCGGACCCCGCCGGCGGGCGCTGGCTCGTCACCGGCGCCTCCGGGATGCTCGGCCGGGACGTCCTGGCCGCCCTGGAGGAGGCCGGGATCGAGGCCGCGGGCCCCGGCCGGAGCGCTCTGGACATCACCGACCCGGCCGCCGTCCGGTCCGCCGTCGAAGGCGCGGCCGTGGTCGTGAACTGCGCCGCCTGGACCGACGTCGACGGCGCCGAGAGCGCCGAGGAGGCGGCCACCGCCGTCAACGGCACCGGCGTACGGGTCCTCGCGGCGGCCTGCGCCGCGGCCGGCGCCCGCCTGCTGCACGTCTCCACCGACTACGTACTGCCGGGCGACGCCTCGCTGCCCTACCCCGAGGACGCCCCGACGGGCCCCGTCAACGCGTACGGCCGCTCCAAGCTGGCCGGTGAGCGGGCCGTGGCCGAGCTGCTGCCCCGGGACGGCTACGTGGTCCGGACCGCCTGGCTCTACGGAGCGCACGGCCCGAACTTCGTCGCCACCGTGCTCGGGCTGGCCGCCCGGCGCGACACCCTCGACGTGGTCGACGACCAGCACGGCCAGCCCACCTGGTCCCGCGCACTGGCCCGCCGCCTGGTCGAGCTCGGCCTGGCCGCGCTGGCGGGCCGGGCCCCCGGCGGGATCTACCACGGCACCGCGAGCGGCCGGACCACCTGGTTCGGGCTGGCCCGGGAGGCCTACCGGCTGAGCGGCCTGGACCCCGAGCGGATCCGGCCGACCGACTCCTCGGCCTTCGCGCGCCCCGCCGTCCGTCCGGCGTTCAGCGTCCTCGGGCACGACCGCTGGGCAGAGGCGGGCCTGACCCCGCTCGCCGACTGGCGCGGGCAGCTGGCCGGAGCCCTGGCGCTCCCGGACTTCGCGGCTCCGGAGGGCGCCGTGGGCCCCGCCCGCCCCGAAAGCTAAGGTCTGTTCCGACGGCGGGGCCCCCGGACATGTCCGGGGGCCCCGCCGCTCTGTGCGGCCGTACACCAGGGGTGGGGAAGAACATGGCGACGAACAACGACGATCACGGCGGACCGGCCGTCTCCGACGAGGAGTGGGCCCGGTTCCTGGAGCAGGCGGGGGAGGGTCCCGGTGAGGCTCCCAAGGAGCCGTCCGCCCGGGCCCGGATGGTGACCGAACGGCTGCGCCGCGAGGACGAACAGCGCGCCCGGGCGGCGAAGAAGGGCCGCGGCCGGGGGGCCGGGGCCGGACGCGGCGCGGAGCCGGCCGGCTGGCGCACGGGACCCGCCTGGCAGGAGATGCAGGGCCGGGGGAAGACCAGGCGGCGGTTGAAGGCCACGCTGGCCGTCGCCTTCGTGGCGGCCCTCGCGCTGCTCGCCATCCGGCCCGAGCTGGTCATCGACCGGGTGACGGGCAGGGCCGAGCAGGACGCGAAGGCCAAGGAGCCGCTCGCTCCCGAGACCGCCCGCCCCACGGCCGCACCCTCGGCCCAGTACCCGGACCGCCCGACCCTCAAGGAGCCCTTCAAGGGCTCCCCGGCCGTGCAGTGGGCCGACGGGGCGGCCGGGATCGAGCTCCCGGAGGCGACCGGGCTGAACGGCCTCTCCAAGGAGCAGGTCGGCACCGGACTGACCCTGGCCAAGCAGTTCCTCGTGGCGGCCAACCTGGACCCGGCGACCATCCGCGGTGAGCGCCCCCAGGCGGCACTGGACCTGATCGACCCGGCTCAGGGCGAGCTGCTGGACGTGCTGGAGCGGGCGCTGGCCAAGCCGGACAAGGGCAGCGACCCGCTGCGGATGTTCACCCGGGCCGGCGCCGAGACCAGGCTGGCCGGAGACGTGGTGAAGGTGCGCGGCCGGCTGGAGGTCCGGCCCGGTGACGCGCACGGCCAGGTGGACCTCCTCGCGGACTACACCTTCGTCTACCCGCTCGTCCAGACGAAGCCGGGAGCGGAGGAGGTCAGCCGGTCGATCATCCGGCGGCAGATGAAGTTCACGGTCGCCAATCCGAAGGAGTGGCGGGTGAAGGCGGGCACGGTCCAGCTCGGCGACTACCTCTACGACGTCGGCAACAGCGCCTGCTCCGTCTACGACGGGAGCCTGCACCCGAGCTTCTCCGACCCGTCCGGGGTCTCCGGCCCGACTCCCTCCGGCACGCCCGTGGACCCGTACGACCGGAGCAGGAGCCTCAGCGAGGAGACCCGGGAGGGGTGCGGGACGCTGTCCCGGTCCTGACCGGGCCCCGCAGGTGACCCCGTCGCGTGGCGCTGGCTTGACCACGCAGCGTGGCGGGGTATTCTCTTCGGCCCGATTCGCCAGGGACGTGTCCCGTATGGCAGACTACTCAAGTTGCTCGGCCGTGTGCCGATGCTGCGCGCCTCCCGCCGGGAGGACCGGAAGCGAGTCCCACAGTACTCGTCGCCCTATCTGCCTCTCGGGGCAGCAATGGGGCGGACGTACGGGAATCTTCTGGGAAGCGTCAGCACGGTGCCTGCCAGGTACTCGGTGGGTGTTTTCCCCCGATCTGCGGTCTTGGGACCGTACCCCCTTGGACGAGGGAATTTCCGTATGGGAATTTTCTGTAGAGGGAGTGCGACACGCCCGACCGCGTGGGTCGGAGGAAGGCGGCGGAGAGATCCGCAGCCGGCCGAGAACCAGAGCGTTTCCACAACAGACAGGACTACGGAGTAGCCATGGCGGGACAGAAGATCCGCATCCGGCTCAAGGCCTACGACCACGAGGTCATCGATTCGTCGGCGAAGAAGATCGTCGAGACGGTGACGCGCACTGGTGCGTCGGTCGCGGGCCCGGTGCCGCTGCCCACTGAGAAGAACGTGTACTGCGTCATCAAGTCGCCGCACAAGTACAAGGACTCGCGCGAGCACTTCGAGATGCGCACGCACAAGCGCCTGATCGACATCCTCGACCCGACGCCCAAGACCGTTGACTCGCTGATGCGCCTGGACCTTCCGGCCGGCGTTGACATCGAGATCAAGCTCTGAGAGGCACGGAGAAGATGGCAAAGCAGATCAAGGGCGTCCTGGGCGAGAAGCTCGGCATGACCCAGGTCTGGGACGAGAACAACCGTGTCGTCCCGGTGACCGTCGTCAAGGCCGGGCCCTGCGTCGTTACCCAGGTCCGCAAGAACGAAATCGATGGCTACGAGTCGGTCCAGATCGCCTTCGGCGAGATTGACCCGCGCAAGGTGAACAAGCCCCTCAAGGGTCACTTCGCCAAGGCTGACGTAACCCCGCGCCGCCACCTGGTGGAGCTCCGTACCTCCGACGCCAGCGAGTACACGCTCGGCCAGGAGATCACGGCCGCTGTGTTCGAGTCCGGCGTCAAGGTTGACGTCACGGGCAACAGCAAGGGCAAGGGCTTCGCCGGTGTCATGAAGCGTCACAACTTCAAGGGCCTCGGCGCCGGTCACGGCGTGCAGCGCAAGCACCGCTCCCCCGGTTCGATCGGTGGCTGCGCCACCCCTGGGCGTGTCTTCAAGGGCATGCGCATGGCCGGTCGTATGGGTAACGAGCGTGTCACCACCCAGAACCTGACCATCCACGCGGTTGACGCGGAGAAGGGTCTGCTGCTCATCAAGGGCGCGGTCCCCGGTCCGAACGGCGGCCTCGTCCTGGTCCGTACCGCGGCCAAGGGGGCTTGAGGTAATGAGCACCATTGACATCCTTTCGCCGGCAGGCGACAAGGCCGGTACCGTCGAGCTCCCCGCGGAGATCTTCGACGCGAAGACCAGCGTTCCGCTGATCCACCAGGTCGTTGTCGCTCAGCTGGCTGCTGCCCGTCAGGGCACGCACAAGACCAAGCGTCGTGGCGAAGTCCGTGGTGGTGGCCGCAAGCCGTACCGCCAGAAGGGCACCGGCCGCGCGCGCCAGGGTTCCACCCGCGCTCCGCAGTTCGTCGGCGGTGGCGTCGTCCACGGCCCGCAGCCGCGTGACTACTCGCAGCGGACCCCGAAGAAGATGAAGGCCGCCGCCCTCCGCGGTGCGCTCTCGGACCGTGCGCGTCACTCCCGCATCCACGTCGTCACCGGCGTGGTCGAGGGTGCCGCCTCCACGAAGGCCGCCAAGACGCTGTTCGGCAAGATCTCGGAGCGCAAGAACCTGCTCCTGGTCGTCGAGCGCGCCGACGAGGCCGCGTGGCTGTCCGCCCGCAACCTGCCCCAGGTTCACATCCTGGAGCCGGGCCAGCTGAACACGTACGACGTGATCGTCTCTGACGACGTGGTCTTCACTCAGGCCGCTTTCGAGTCCTTCGTGTCTGGCCCCAAGGCCGATGAGACCGAAGGGAGCGACGCCTGATGTCTGAGGCGACCGTTACCAGCAAGACCTTCACTGACCCGCGCGACCTGCTGATCAAGCCGGTTGTCTCGGAGAAGAGCTACGCGCTGCTGGACGAGAACAAGTACACGTTCATCGTCGCGCCCGGCTCCAACAAGACTCAGATCAAGCAGGCCGTCGAGGCGGTCTTCGGGGTCAAGGTCACCGGGGTCAACACGATCAACCGTCAGGGTAAGCGCAAGCGCACCAAGACCGGTTTTGGCAAGCGCGCTGACACCAAGCGCGCCATCGTGACCCTCGCTGAGGGCGACCGAATCGACATCTTCGGCGGCCAGGCCTCCTAACGGGGGTCTAGTCGTCCGGAATCGGACGAGGACTGAGAAATGGGTATCCGCAAGTACAAGCCGACGACCCCGGGCCGTCGTGGCTCCAGCGTCGCCGACTTTGTCGAGATCACGCGGTCCACGCCGGAGAAGTCGCTGGTCCGCCCCCTGCACAGCAAGGGCGGCCGTAACAACACCGGTCGGATCACGGTTCGACACCAGGGTGGCGGCCACAAGCGCGCCTACCGTGTGATCGACTTCCGTCGTCACGACAAGGACGGCGTGCCGGCCAAGGTCGCGCACATCGAGTACGACCCCAACCGCACGGCGCGCATCGCGCTCCTGCACTACGCCGACGGTGAGAAGCGCTACATCATTGCGCCGAAGAACCTGAAGCAGGGTGACCGGATTGAGAACGGCCCCACGGCCGACATCAAGCCCGGCAACAACCTGGCGCTCCGCAACATCCCGGTCGGTACCACGATCCACGCGATCGAGCTCCGTCCCGGTGGTGGCGCGAAGTTCGCCCGCTCCGCTGGTGCCTCTGTGCAGCTGCTGGCGAAGGAGGGCGTCATGGCCCACCTCCGCATGCCGTCCGGTGAGATCCGTCTCGTCGACGCGCGCTGCCGCGCCACCGTCGGTGAGGTCGGCAACGCCGAGCAGTCGAACATCAACTGGGGCAAGGCCGGCCGCATGCGCTGGAAGGGCGTTCGCCCCTCCGTCCGCGGTGTCGCGATGAACCCGGTCGACCACCCGCACGGTGGTGGTGAGGGTAAGACCTCCGGTGGTCGTCACCCGGTCTCCCCGTGGGGTCAGAAGGAGGGTCGTACTCGCTCGCCGAAGAAGGCTTCGAGCAAGTACATCGTCCGCCGCCGCAAGACGAACAAGAAGCGCTAGGAGCGGGTTTAGATGCCGCGCAGTCTCAAGAAGGGACCCTTCGTCGACGGACACCTCATCAAGAAGGTGGACGTACAGAACGAAGCCGGTACCAAGAACGTCATCAAGACCTGGTCCCGTCGCTCGATGATCATCCCGGCCATGCTGGGTCACACCATCGCGGTGCACAACGGCAAGATCCACGTCCCGGTGTTCGTCACCGAGTCGATGGTCGGCCACAAGCTCGGCGAGTTCTCGCCGACTCGCACCTTCCGCGGCCACGTCAAGGACGACCGGAAGTCGAAGCGCCGCTAAAGGCGGGGTGGTTACGACTATGACTTACACCGAAGGGACAACCATGGAAGCCAGGGCCCAGGCGCGGTACATCCGCGTCACGCCCATGAAGGCCCGCCGAGTGGTGGACCTTATCCGTGGCATGGATGCCACGGAGGCTCAGGCGGTCCTGCGTTTCGCCCCGCAGGCCGCGAGCGTGCCGGTTGGCAAGGTGCTGGACAGCGCCATTGCCAATGCCGCACACAACTACAACCACCCGGACGCCTCCACGCTGGTCATCAGCGAGGCGTTCGTGGACGAGGGCCCGACCCTGAAGCGGTTCCGTCCGCGTGCGCAGGGCCGTGCCTACCGGATCCGCAAGCGGACCAGCCACATCACCGTGGTCGTCAGCAGCAAGGAAGGTTCCCGGTAATGGGCCAGAAGGTAAACCCGCACGGGTTCCGGCTCGGCATCACCACCGACTTCAAGTCGCGTTGGTACGCCGACAAGCTGTACAAGGACTACGTCAAGGAAGACGTCGCCATCCGCAGGATGATGACGTCCGGCATGGAGCGCGCCGGCATCTCGAAGGTTGAGATCGAGCGCACCCGTGACCGCGTGCGTGTGGACATCCACACCGCTCGTCCGGGCATCGTCATCGGCCGCCGTGGCGCCGAGGCCGACCGCATCCGCGGTGACCTCGAGAAGCTCACGGGCAAGCAGGTCCAGCTGAACATCCTCGAGGTCAAGAACCCCGAGGTCGACGCTCAGCTGGTCGCGCAGGCCGTTGCCGAGCAGCTCTCCTCCCGCGTCTCCTTCCGTCGCGCCATGCGTAAGAGCATGCAGGGCACGATGAAGGCCGGCGCCAAGGGCATCAAGATCCAGTGCGGCGGTCGCCTCGGCGGCGCCGAGATGTCCCGCTCCGAGTTCTACCGCGAAGGCCGTGTGCCGCTGCACACCCTCCGCGCGAACGTGGACTACGGCTTCTTCGAGGCCAAGACCACCTTCGGCCGTATCGGTGTGAAGGTCTGGATCTACAAGGGCGACGTCAAGAACATCGCCGAGGTTCGCGCCGAGAACGCTGCGGCCCGTGCGGGTAACCGCCCGGCCCGTGGTGCCGCCGGCGCTGGCGACCGTCCCGCCGGCCGTGGTGGCCGTGGTGGCGAGCGCGGCGGCCGTGGTGGCCGCAAGCCGCAGCAGGCTGCTGGTGTCGAGGCCCCCAAGGCCGACGCTCCCGCCGCCGCTCCGGCCGAGAGCACCGGAACGGAGGCCTGACCGACATGCTGATCCCTCGTAGGGTCAAGCACCGCAAGCAGCACCACCCGAAGCGCCGCGGTATGGCCAAGGGCGGTACTGAGGTCTCGTTCGGCGAGTACGGCATCCAGGCGCTTACCCCCGCCTACGTGACGAACCGCCAGATCGAGGCGGCTCGTATCGCGATGACCCGCCACATCAAGCGTGGCGGCAAGGTCTGGATCAACATTTACCCGGACCGTCCCCTGACGAAGAAGCCTGCCGAGACCCGCATGGGTTCCGGTAAGGGTTCTCCCGAGTGGTGGATCGCGAACGTGCACCCGGGCCGGGTCATGTTCGAGCTGTCCTACCCGAACGAGAAGATTGCTCGTGAGGCGCTCACCCGCGCTGCTCACAAGCTTCCGATGAAGTGCCGGATTGTTCGGCGCGAGGCAGGTGAGTCGTGATGGCGACGGGAACCAAGGCGTCCGAGCTGCGTGAGCTCGGTAACGAGGAGCTCGTTGGCAAGCTGCGCGAGGCCAAGGAAGAGCTGTTCAAGCTGCGCTTCCAGGCGGCCACGGGTCAGCTGGAGAACAACGGCCGGCTCAAGTCCGTCCGTAAGGACATCGCTCGCATCTACACCCTGATGCACGAGCGTGAGCTCGGTATCGAGACGGTGGAGAGCGCCTGATGAGCGAGAAGAACGTGACTGAGACGACTGACCGCGGCTTCCGCAAGACCCGTGAGGGTCTTGTCGTCAGCGACAAGATGGACAAGACCGTCGTCGTCGCTGTCGAGGACCGCGTGAAGCACGCTCTGTACGGCAAGGTCATCCGCCGTACGAACAAGCTCAAGGCGCACGACGAGCAGAACGCTGCCGGCGTCGGCGACCGCGTCCTCATCATGGAGACGCGTCCGCTGTCGGCGAGCAAGCGCTGGCGCATCGTCGAGATCCTCGAGAAGGCCAAGTAATTATCTGAGGCCCTGGGCATTGCGCCCAGGGGCCCCTCAGGTTCGTTCCGCCAGGCTCGGTGGGGGCGGTAGCTCTTCGGAGTGATGCCCCCGCCGGGAACCGGCAGACAAACAGGAGATAGACGTGATCCAGCAGGAGTCGCGACTGCGTGTCGCCGACAACACTGGTGCCAAGGAGATCCTTTGCATCCGTGTTCTCGGTGGTTCCGGTCGCCGCTACGCGGGCATCGGTGACGTCATCGTTGCCACCGTCAAGGATGCGATCCCCGGTGGCAACGTGAAGAAGGGTGACGTCGTCAAGGCGGTCATCGTTCGCACCGTGAAGGAGCGCCGTCGTCAGGACGGCTCGTACATCCGCTTCGACGAGAACGCCGCCGTCATTCTGAAGAACGACGGCGACCCTCGCGGCACCCGTATCTTCGGCCCGGTGGGCCGTGAGCTGCGCGAGAAGAAGTTCATGAAGATCATCTCGCTCGCGCCGGAGGTGCTGTAAGCATGAAGATCAAGAAGGGCGACCTGGTTCAGGTCATCACCGGTAAGGACAAGGGCAAGCAGGGCAAGGTCATTCTGGCCATCCCTACTGAGAACCGCGTCCTCGTCGAGGGTGTCAACCGGGTCAAGAAGCACACCAAGGCCGGCCAGACCGCTGGTGGCTCGCAGACCGGTGGCATCGTGATCACCGAGGCGCCGATCCACGTCAGCAACGTTCAGCTGGTTGTGGAGAAGGACGGCCAGAAGGTCGTTACCCGCGTCGGTTTCCGCTTCGATGACGAGGGCAACAAGATCCGCGTTGCCAAGCGGACGGGTGAGGACATCTGATGGCTACCACTCCGCGTCTCAAGACGAAGTACCGCGAGGACATCGCGGGCAAGCTGCGTGAAGAGTTCTCCTACGAGAACGTCATGCAGATCCCCGGCCTCGTGAAGATCGTGGTCAACATGGGTGTGGGCGACGCCGCCCGCGACTCCAAGCTGATCGACGGCGCCATCAAGGACCTGACGACGATCACCGGTCAGAAGCCGGCCGTCACGAAGGCCCGCAAGTCCATCGCGCAGTTCAAGCTGCGCGAGGGTCAGCCGATCGGCTGCCACGTCACCCTCCGTGGTGACCGCATGTGGGAGTTCCTGGACCGTACGCTGTCGCTCGCGCTGCCGCGTATCCGTGACTTCCGTGGTCTGTCGCCGAAGCAGTTCGACGGCCGTGGCAACTACACCTTCGGTCTCACGGAGCAGGTCATGTTCCACGAGATCGACCAGGACAAGATCGACCGTACCCGGGGTATGGACATCACCGTGGTCACCACGGCGACCAACGACGACGAGGGCCGCGCCCTCCTTCGTCACCTCGGCTTCCCCTTCAAGGAGGCGTAAGCGAGATGGCGAAGAAGGCTCTCATCGCGAAGGCTGCCCGTAAGCCCAAGTTCGGTGTGCGTGCGTACACCCGCTGCCAGCGCTGCGGTCGCCCCCACTCCGTGTACCGCAAGTTCGGCCTGTGCCGCGTCTGCCTTCGTGAGATGGCTCACCGTGGCGAGCTGCCGGGCGTGACCAAGAGCTCCTGGTAATTCCCTCTCGTCCGCAAGGACTTGGGAACTTCCAGGCACTCTCGGTAAGCATCTGGTCGGCGGATGCCCGGCCGCGCATGCCTTAGGCTTGTGTGGTTGGGCGTCCGTCGCCCATAACGACTTACTACGCCGTAGGTCCCCGCACCGCACCCGTCCCGCCACTGAGTGGGGAGAGGGATGGCGCATACAGGAAACCCCGGCGAGAGAGGCCGAAGGCCACTTCATGACCATGACTGACCCGATCGCAGACATGCTCACGCGTCTGCGTAACGCTAACTCGGCGTACCACGACTCCGTCGTGATGCCGCACAGCAAGATCAAGTCGCACATCGCAGAGATCCTCAAGCAGGAGGGTTTCATCACCGGCTGGAAGGTCGAGGACGCCGAGGTCGGCAAGAACCTCGTCCTCGAGCTGAAGTTCGGCCCGAACCGCGAGCGCTCCATTGCGGGCATCAAGCGGATCTCGAAGCCCGGTCTGCGTGTGTACGCAAAGTCCACCAACCTGCCGAAGGTGCTCGGCGGCCTGGGCGTGGCGATCATCTCCACGTCCCACGGTCTGCTCACCGGCCAGCAGGCAGGCAAGAAGGGCGTAGGTGGGGAAGTCCTCGCCTACGTCTGGTAGTCGGGAACGGAGGAAAAGCAATGTCGCGAATCGGCAAGCTCCCCATCCAGGTTCCCGCCGGTGTGGACGTCACCATCGACGGCCAGGCTGTGGCTGTGAAGGGCCCCAAGGGTTCCCTCGCACTCACCGTCAAGGCGCCGATCGAGATCGTCAAGGGTGAGGACGGCGTTCTGAACGTCACCCGCCCCAACGACGAGCGTCAGAACAAGGCCCTGCACGGCCTGTCCCGCACGCTGGTGGCGAACATGATCACCGGCGTGACCGCGGGTTACGTCAAGGCTCTTGAGATCAGCGGTGTCGGTTACCGCGTCGCCGCGAAGGGCTCCAGCCTGGAGTTCCAGCTTGGTTACAGCCACCCGATCCTGATCGAGGCGCCCGAGGGCATCTCCTTCAAGGTCGAGTCGCCCACCAAGTTCTCGGTCGAGGGCATCGACAAGCAGAAGGTCGGCGAGGTCGCCGCCAACATCCGCAAGCTGCGGAAGCCCGACCCGTACAAGGCCAAGGGTGTCAAGTACGCCGGCGAAGTCATCCGCCGCAAGGTCGGAAAGGCTGGTAAGTAGCCATGGCATACGGTGTAAAGATCGCCAAGGGCGACGCGTACAAGCGTGCCGCCAAGGCCCGCCGTCACATCCGCATCCGCAAGAACGTCTCGGGTACGGCGGAGCGTCCGCGCCTCGTCGTGACGCGTTCCAACCGCAACATCGTTGCTCAGGTCATCGACGACCTCCAGGGTCACACCCTGGCGTCCGCGTCGACCCTGGACACCTCGATCCGCGGTGGCGAAGGCGACAAGAGCGCCCAGGCCCAGGCCGTCGGCGCGCTCGTCGCCGAGCGTGCCAAGGCCGCGGGTGTCGAGACCGTCGTGTTCGACCGCGGTGGCAACCGATACGCCGGGCGCATTGCCGCTCTGGCTGACGCCGCCCGCGAAGCCGGGCTGAAGTTCTAAGCCCCGTTTTCCGGGACTCACGGACGTAACAGAGAGAGGTAATCCAATGGCTGGACCCCAGCGCCGCGGAAGCGGTGCCGGTGGCGGCGAGCGGCGGGACCGGAAGGGTCGCGACGGTGGCCCTGCCGCCGAGAAGACCGCTTACGTTGAGCGCGTTGTCGCGATCAACCGCGTCGCCAAGGTTGTCAAGGGTGGTCGCCGCTTCAGCTTCACCGCGCTGGTCGTGGTGGGCGACGGTGACGGCACTGTAGGTGTCGGTTACGGCAAGGCCAAGGAAGTTCCCGCGGCCATCGCCAAGGGTGTCGAGGAAGCCAAGAAGTCCTTCTTCAAGGTTCCGCGCATCCAGGGCACCATTCCTCACCCGATCACGGGCGAGCGCGCCGCGGGCGTCGTGCTGCTGAAGCCGGCCGCCCCTGGTACCGGTGTTATCGCCGGTGGCCCGGTGCGCGCCGTTCTGGAGTGCGCCGGCGTTCACGACATCCTGTCGAAGTCGCTCGGCTCTTCCAACGCGATCAACATCGTGCACGCGACCGTGGCGGCCCTCAAGGGCCTGCAGCGTCCCGAGGAGATCGCGGCTCGCCGTGGTCTGCCCCTCGAGGACGTCGCTCCCGCGGCTCTGCTCCGTGCACGTGCTGGGGCGGGTGCGTAATGGCTCGCCTCAAGGTCACGCAGATCAAGTCGTACATCGGCAGCAAGCAGAACCACCGCGACACGCTGCGTTCGCTCGGGCTCAAGCGCCTGAACGACGTCGTCGTCAAGGAGGACCGCCCCGAGTTCCGCGGAATGGTTCACACCGTCCGCCACCTCGTGACGGTTGAGGAGGTTGACTAACATGGCTGAAAGCAGCCCGCTGAAGGCCCACAACCTCCGTCCCGCCCCCGGCGCCAAGACCGCGAAGACCCGTGTCGGTCGCGGTGAGGCGTCGAAGGGTAAGACGGCTGGTCGTGGTACGAAGGGCCAGAAGGCCCGCTACCAGATCCCGCAGCGCTTCGAGGGTGGGCAGATGCCCCTCCACATGCGTCTGCCGAAGCTCAAGGGCTTCAAGAACCCGTTCCGCACCGAGTTCCAGGTCGTGAACCTGGACAAGCTCGGCGCTCTCTACCCCGAGGGTGGAGAAGTCACGGTGGCCGACCTGGTCGCCAAGGGCGCGGTTCGCAAGAACAGCCTCGTCAAGGTCCTGGGCCAGGGCGAGATCTCCGTGGCGCTGCAGGTTTCGGTTGACGCCGTCTCCGGCTCCGCCAAGGAGAAGATTGCCGCCGCTGGTGGCTCTGTGACCGAGCTCGTCTAAGACGAACTCAGTGACAAATAGCTAGAAACCCGACCGGGGATGCCTCACATATGGGGCATCCCCGGTTGGTCGTTCCACGGAAGGTGCAGACGCCGGTAAGGTGGCCTGCACCTTTGCTTGTACACATTCGTCGATCCCTCAGACCGTCACCTCTGACGCAGTAGCGCGGGGGTCGCAGGAGGCACCGTGCTCACCGCGTTCGCCCGGGCGTTCAAGACGCCCGACCTGCGCAAGAAGCTGCTTTTCACGCTCGCCATCATCGCGTTGTACCGGCTTGGATCACACATCCCGGTACCCGGCGTGAGCTACAAGAACGTTCAGATCTGTGTTGACTCGATGGGCAGCAGCAACAGCCTCTTCGGTCTCGTCAACATGTTCAGCGGCGGTGCGCTGCTGCAGATCACGATCTTTGCGCTCGGCATCATGCCGTACATCACGGCGAGCATCATTCTGCAGCTGCTGACCGTGGTCATCCCGAAGCTGGAGAACCTCAAAAAAGAGGGTCAGGCCGGCACGTCGAAGATCACTCAGTACACGCGCTATCTGACGGTCGCGCTCGCGATCCTGCAGGGCACCGGCCTCGTCGCCACCGCCCGCAGCGGCGCCCTCTTCACGGGGTGCATGGTCAAGGACCAGATTGTTCCGGACCGGTCGATCTTCACCACCGTGGTCATGGTGCTCACCATGACCGCAGGTACCTGCCTCGTGATGTGGCTCGGAGAGCTCATCACCGACCGCGGTATCGGCAACGGTATGTCGATCCTGATGTTCATCTCGATCGCCGCCGGCTTCGTCGGCGCCCTCTGGCAGATCAAGCTCCAGGGCAAGATCGCGGACGGCTGGGTCGAGTTCGGCGTGGTCATCCTGGTCGGCCTCGCGATGGTGGCCCTGGTGGTCTTCGTCGAGCAGGCGCAGCGACGGATCCCCGTCCAGTACGCGAAGCGCATGATCGGTCGTCGTGCCTACGGCGGCACCTCGACGTACATCCCGCTCAAGGTGAACCAGGCCGGTGTCATCCCGGTCATCTTCGCCTCGTCGCTGCTGTACATCCCGGCGCTGATCGTCCAGTTCAGCGGTTCCACCGCCGGCTGGGCCACCTGGATCCAGAAGCACTTCGTCAAGGGCGACCACCCGTACTACATCGCCGCCTACTTCCTCCTGATCGTCTTCTTCGCGTTCTTCTACGTGGCGATCTCGTTCAACCCCGAGGAAGTTGCCGACAACATGAAGAAGTATGGTGGGTTCATCCCGGGCATCCGCGCCGGTCGGCCCACCGCCGAGTACCTGAGTTACGTACTCAACCGGATCACCTGGCCGGGGTCGCTGTACCTGGGTCTCATCGCTCTTGTGCCGACGATGGCGTTGGCGGGCTTCGGGGCGAACCAGAACTTCCCGTTCGGCGGGACGAGCATCCTGATCATCGTGGGTGTGGGTCTGGAAACCGTGAAGCAGATCGAGAGCCAGCTCCAGCAGCGTAATTACGAAGGGTTCCTCCGCTGATGCGAATCGTCCTCGTCGGACCGCCCGGTGCGGGCAAGGGAACGCAGGCCACTGTCCTCGCCAAGACCCTGTCCATCCCGCACATCTCCACGGGCGACCTGTTCCGGGCCAACATCAGCCAGGGCACCGAGCTCGGCCGGCGCGCGAAGGCGTTCATGGACGCGGGTGACCTCGTCCCGGACGAGATCACCATCGGCATGGCCAAGGACCGCATGGAGCAGGAGGACGCCGCGGGCGGTTTCCTGCTCGACGGGTTCCCGCGCAACGTCTCCCAGGCGGAGGCGCTCGACGTGATGCTGAAGGCCGAGGGCATGAACCTCGACGCCGTCCTCGACCTGGAGGTCGAGGAGGACGAGGTCGTCAAGCGTCTCGCCGGGCGGCGCACCTGCCGCAAGGACAGCTCGCACATCTTCCACGTGGCCTACCGCCCGCCGAAGGTCGAGGGCGTCTGCGACATCGACGGCGGCGAGCTGTACGTGCGCGAGGACCAGACCGAGGAAGCCGTGCGCAACCGGCTGGAGGTCTACCACACGCAGACCGAGCCGATCATCGACTACTACAAGGCCCAGGGCCTCGTGTCGACGATCCCGGCCCTGGGTGAGGTCGACGACGTCACGCAGCGCGCGATGGACGCTCTGAAGAAGTAGTACCCCTGTAGTGCAGCCCCGGCCGCGGTGTCCCATGGACGCCGCGGCCGTACTGTTGAAAGACCCGAATCCGAAGGTGGCAGGTACGTCATGGTCCAGATCAAGACCCCCGAGCAGATCGCGAAGATGCGTGAGGCGGGGCTGGTCGTCGCGGCGATCCACGCGGCGACCCGTGAGGCGGCCGTGCCGGGCGCGACGACCCGGGATCTGGACATGGTGGCCCGCAAGGTGATCGCGGACGCCGGTGCCAAGTCGAACTTCCTCGGCTACGGCGGTTTCCCCGCGACGATCTGCACCTCGGTCAACGAGGTGGTCGTCCACGGCATCCCCGACGACAAGACGGTCCTCAAGGACGGCGACATCATCTCGATCGACGCCGGCGCGATCGTGGACGGGTGGCACGGCGACGCCGCGTACACCGCCTTCGTGGGCTCTGGACACGCCCCTGAGCTCGTGGAGCTCTCCCGGGTGACCGAGGAGTCCATGTGGGCCGGTATCGCCGCCATGAAGCTCGGCAACCGCCTCGTGGACATCTCGAAGGCGATCGAGACGTACATCAAGCGGCAGCCGCGCCCGACGACGGGTGAGCACAGCCTGGGCAAGTTCGGGATCATCGAGGACTACGGCGGCCACGGCATCGGTTCCGAGATGCACATGGACCCGCACCTGCTGAACTACGTCTCCCGCAAGCGGGGCAAGGGGATCAAGCTGGTCCCGGGCCTGTGCCTGGCGATCGAGCCGATGGTCTCCCTGGGCACGGCCCAGACGGAGGTCCTGGCGGACGACTGGACGGTCATCACCACGGACGGCACCTGGTCCTCGCACTGGGAGCACTCCATCGCCCTGACCGAGGAGGGTCCGATCGTGCTGACCTCCCCGGACTGCGGCAAGGCGAAGCTGGCGGAGTACGGCGTCTCGACGGCGCCCGACCCGTTGGGCTGACGCACAGCCCGTTGGGCCGACCGGTATGGCCAGGATTGATGATCTATCCTGTAGGGCACACTTTCCGGATTCGTCTTTCGGTGGGCCCTGACGTAGACTGACTCGTCGGCTCCTTTGCACCCGCATGTCCTCATGCGAAGCAGGGAGCTGATCAAGGTAGCCGATTCGAAAGGCGAAGCGTGGCCAAGAAGCAAGGTGCCATCGAAATCGAGGGCACCGTGATCGAGTCCCTCCCGAACGCGATGTTCAAGGTGGAACTCCAGAACGGTCACAAGGTCCTCGCGCACATCAGCGGCAAGATGCGCATGCACTACATCCGCATCCTCCCTGATGACCGGGTTGTCGTGGAGCTGTCTCCGTACGACCTGACGCGTGGCCGGATCGTCTACCGATACAAGTAGATCTTGCTTTCACTCCTGCCCGGACATCCCGTCCCGGCGCGGGTGGTGGCACTGACCCGGAGAACCTCACCAACATGAAGGTCAAGCCGAGCGTCAAGAAGATCTGCGACAAGTGCAAGGTGATCCGCCGTCACGGTCGGGTCATGGTCATCTGCGACAACCTGCGCCACAAGCAGCGCCAGGGCTGACGCACGCCGACCGACCTGCACTACGCAGTTCTTCGCGCGACGTAAGAAAACGTACATACGCAGAACCCGCCCAGTCCTGACCAGGACCGGCGGCACCTCCGGCGGGGGCCGGGGACCCGGGCGTACCACCACCCAGCAGGTGTGGTCGGCGGTCGGGGTTCGGTTCTGCGGAAGACCCCCGAACACACAGGAGCCATTGAATGGCACGCGTTTCCGGTGTTGACATCCCGCGCGAAAAGCGTGTGGAGATCGCACTTACCTACGTCTTCGGTGTCGGTCGCACCCGGTCCAAGGAAATCCTTGCGGCCACCGGTGTGAACCCCGACACCCGCGTTCGTGACCTGGCCGAAGAGGACCTGGTCAAGATCCGCGAGTACGTGGACGCCAACCTCCGCACCGAGGGTGACCTCCGCCGCGAGATCCAGGCCGACATCCGCCGCAAGGTCGAGATCCAGTGCTACCAGGGCGTTCGCCACCGTCGTGGCCTGCCCGTGCACGGTCAGCGCACCAGCACGAACGCCCGTACCCGCAAGGGTCCGCGTCGCGCGATCGCCGGTAAGAAGAAGCCGGGCAAGAAGTAGTCCTGTTCAGCGGTCTTGCGCTGTAGGACCGACCACCTCCCGTAGGAGATTTAGATGCCCCCCAAGGGTCGTCAGGGCGCTGCCAAGAAGGTGCGCCGCAAGGAAAAGAAGAACGTCGCTCATGGGCACGCCCACATCAAGAGCACGTTCAACAACACCATCGTCTCGATCACGGACCCCGCGGGCAACGTGATCTCCTGGGCCTCCGCCGGCCACGTCGGCTTCAAGGGCTCGCGCAAGTCCACCCCCTTCGCCGCGCAGATGGCCGCTGAGTCGGCCGCCCGTCGCGCGCAGGAGCACGGCATGCGCAAGGTCGACGTCTTCGTCAAGGGTCCCGGCTCCGGCCGTGAGACCGCGATCCGCTCCCTCCAGGCCACCGGCCTCGAGGTCGGCTCGATCCAGGACGTCACCCCCACCCCGCACAACGGCTGCCGTCCGCCCAAGCGTCGCCGCGTCTGATTCGGCGGCGCCGGGCTTCGCGCCTGTGCGTCTTTGAGTGTCCGGGCGGTACGAACCCCTCGCGGGGGACGTACCGCCCGTACCCTTGTAGTTCGTAGTGCCAGTGTTCGCAGCCCCGTGCTGCACTCCGTCGGGCGTCAAATAGTGGGCGTCCACGAATGAAGGAATCCACATGCTTATCGCTCAGCGCCCCTCGCTGACCGAAGAGGTCGTAGACGAGTACCGCTCGCGGTTCGTGATCGAGCCGCTCGAGCCGGGCTTCGGCTACACCCTCGGCAACTCGCTCCGCCGTACGCTCCTGTCCTCGATCCCGGGTGCCGCTGTCACCAGCATCCGCGTGGACGGCGTCCTGCACGAGTTCACCACCGTGCCCGGTGTCAAGGAAGACGTCACCGACATCATCCTCAACATCAAGCAGCTGGTCGTCTCCTCGGAGCACGACGAGCCGGTCGTGATGTACCTGCGCAAGCAGGGTCCCGGCCTGGTCACCGCTGCCGACATCGCGCCCCCGGCCGGTGTCGAGGTGCACAACCCGGACCTGGTCCTCGCCACGCTCAACGGCAAGGGCAAGCTGGAGATGGAGCTGACCGTCGAGCGCGGTCGCGGCTACGTCTCCGCCGTCCAGAACAAGCAGCTGGGCCAGGAGATCGGTCGCATCCCGATCGACTCCATCTACAGCCCGGTCCTCAAGGTCACCTACAAGGTCGAGGCGACCCGAGTCGAGCAGCGCACCGACTTCGACAAGCTGATCGTCGACGTCGAGACCAAGCAGGCCATGCGCCCGCGCGACGCCATGGCGTCCGCCGGCAAGACCCTGGTCGAGCTGTTCGGTCTGGCCCGCGAGCTCAACATCGACGCCGAGGGCATCGACATGGGCCCCTCGCCGACGGACGCGGCCCTGGCCGCCGATCTCGCCCTGCCGATCGAGGAGCTCGAGCTCACCGTTCGGTCGTACAACTGCCTCAAGCGCGAGGGCATCCACTCCGTGGGTGAGCTCGTCGCCCGCTCCGAGGCCGACCTGCTCGACATCCGCAACTTCGGTGCGAAGTCGATCGACGAGGTCAAGGCGAAGCTGGCCGGCATGGGCCTGGCCCTCAAGGACAGCCCGCCCGGATTCGACCCGACCGCCGCCGCCGACGCCTTCGGCGCCGACGACGACGCGGACGCCGGTTTCGTCGAGACCGAGCAGTACTGATTCTTCCCGTCGCCGGCGGCTGAGGTCCTTGGCCTCAATCGCCGGCCGGGCTTGATTGAACTTTCCCGCGGCATCCGCCCCGGGGGAACTGTCACCGGTACCTGACACGGCCGGTGCAGATATGAAGGAGTATGACCATGCCGCGTCCCGCAAAGGGTGCCCGTCTGGGCGGCAGCGCCGCGCACGAGAAGCACCTCCTCGCGAACCTCGCGAAGTCGCTCTTCGAGCACGGCCGCATCACCACCACCGAGGCCAAGGCCCGTCGCCTGCGTCCCTACGCCGAGCGTCTGGTGACCAAGGCCAAGAAGGGCGACATCCACAACCGTCGCCTGGTGCTGCAGACGATCACGGACAAGAGCATCGTGCACACGCTGTTCACCGAGATCGCCCCGCGCTACGAGAACCGCCCCGGTGGTTACACGCGCATCACCAAGATCGGCAACCGTCGTGGCGACAACGCCCCGATGGCCGTGATCGAGCTGGTCGAGGCCCTTACGGTCGCCCAGCAGGCCACCGGTGAGGCCGAGGCCGCCACCAAGCGCGCGGTCAAGGAGGCGGAGGCTGTCGAGACCCCCGCCGAGGAGACCAAGGAGGCCTGATCCCCTTCGGGATCGAGCTTGCTTGAACGGCTCTGAACGGGCCCGCCCCCTCACCGGGGCGGGCCCGTTCTGCGTTTCCTGGCGTCATTCGCGTTTCTGAGAGGATCTGTCACGTGAGTGACGAGGTGGAGCCCGGACACGTCCGGGTCAGGCTGGACCTGAGCTACGACGGCAAGGACTTCTCCGGCTGGGCGAAGCAGCGCGTGCTGCGGACCGTCCAGGGTGAGCTGGAGTCCGCGCTGCAGACCGTGATGCGGCTGCCCGACCCGGTCGAGCTGACCGTGGCCGGCCGCACCGACGCGGGCGTGCACGCCCGCGGGCAGGTCGCGCAGTTCGACGTGCCGGGCGAGGTGTGGGCCGAGCACCGGGACAAGCTGCTGCGCCGCCTCGCCGGGCGGCTGCCGCACGACGTACGGGTCTGGAAGGCCGCCGAGGCCCCCGCGGGCTTCAACGCCCGGTTCTCCGCGATCTGGCGCCGCTACGCCTACCGGGTCGGCGACCACCAGGCCGGTGTGGACCCGCTGCTCCGCGGCCACGTGCTCTGGTACCAGTGGCCGCTGGACGTGGACGCCATGAACGAGGCCGCGGCCGCGCTGGTCGGGGAGCACGACTTCGCCGCGTACTGCAAGAAGCGCGAGGGGGCCACGACGATCCGCACCCTCCAGCAGCTCAGCTGGGAGCGGGGCGAGGACGGGATCATCACCGCGACCGTCCGCGCGGACGCCTTCTGCCACAACATGGTCCGCTCGCTGGTCGGCGCCCTGCTGCACGTCGGCGACGGCCACCGGTCGGCCGACTGGCCCGGAAAGGTGCTGGGGGCGGCCGTACGGGACTCCTCGGTGCACGTGGTCAAGCCGCACGGGCTGACCCTGGAGGAGGTCGGCTACCCGGCCGACGAGCTGCTGGCCGCGCGCAGCAAGGAGGCGCGCAACCTGCGCACCCTGCCCGGGGCCGGCTGCTGCTAGTGCGGTGACCGCCGTCAGCTCCGGCCCGGGACGCGGATAACCCGTTTGGGCGGATCGACGCCCGACCGGGACAATGCCCCCCATGGGACATCTCGAAGCCAGCCACCTGGAGTACTACCTTCCCGACGGGCGGGTACTGCTCCCCGACGTCTCCTTCCGGGTGGGGGAGGGGTCGGTCGTCGCGCTCGTCGGGGCGAACGGGGCCGGCAAGACCACTCTGCTGAAGATGATCTCCGGTGAGCTCCAGCCGCACGGCGGCGCGGTCACCGTGAGCGGCGGGCTCGGGGTGATGTCGCAGTTCGTGGGCTCGGTCCGCGACGAGACGACCGTACGGGACCTGCTGGTCTCGGTGGCCCAGCCGCGGATCCGGGAGGCCGCAAAGGCCGTGGACCGGGCCGAGCAGCTGATCCTGACGGTCGACGACGAGGCCGCCCAGATGGCGTACGCGCAGGCGCTCAGCGACTGGGCCGACGTACAGGGGTACGAGGCGGAGACGCTGTGGGACGTCTGCACGATGGCCGCGCTGGCGATCCCGTACGACACGGCGCAGTTCCGTCAGGTGCGCACGCTGTCGGGCGGTGAGCAGAAGCGGCTGGTGCTGGAGGCGCTGCTGCGCGGTCCGGACGAGGTGCTGCTGCTCGACGAGCCGGACAACTACCTGGACGTCCCGGGCAAGCGGTGGCTGGAGGAGCAGCTGGAGGCCACCCGCAAGACGGTGCTGTTCGTCTCGCACGACCGGGAGCTGCTCACCCAGGCCGCCGAGAAGATCATCAGCCTGGAGGCGAGCCCGACGGGCTCGGACGTGTGGGTGCACGGCGAGGGGTTCGCCACGTTCCACGACGCCCGCAAGGAACGCTTCGCGCGCTTCGAGGAGCTCAAGCGGCGCTGGGACGAGGAGCACGCCCGGCTGCGGGCCCTGGTGCTGCGCCTGCGCAACCAGGCCGCGAGCAGCCCGGACATGGCTTCGCGCTACCGGGCGATGCAGACCCGCTTCCAGAAGTTCGAGGAGGCCGGCCCGCCGCCGGAGCCGCCCCGCGAGCAGGACATCCGGATGCGCCTCAAGGGCGGCCGTACGGGCGTGCGCGCGCTCACCGTCGAGAACCTCGAACTGACCGGGCTGATGAAGCCGTTCTCCCTGGAGGTCTTCTACGGGGAGCGGGTCGCCGTCCTCGGCTCGAACGGCTCCGGCAAGTCCCACTTCCTGCGGCTGATGGCGGGGGAGGAGGTCAAGCACACCGGTACCTGGAAGCTCGGCGCCCGCGTGGTCCCCGGCCACTTCGCGCAGACCCACGCCCACCCGGAGCTGTTCGGCCGGACCCTCGTCGACATCCTGTGGACGGAGGCGGCGAAGCCGCTCGGCGCGGCGATGGGCGCCCTGCGCCGCTACGAGCTGGAGCGGCAGGCGGAGCAGCCGTTCGAGAAGCTGTCGGGCGGTCAGCAGGCACGCTTCCAGATCCTGCTGCTGGAGCTGGCGGGCACGACGGCGCTGCTCCTGGACGAGCCGACGGACAACCTGGACCTGGAATCGGCGGAAGCGCTGCAGGACGGGCTGGAGGCCTACGAGGGCACTGTGCTGTGCGTCACGCACGACCGGTGGTTCGCCCGGACATTTGACCGCTACTTGGTCTTCGGTTCGGACGGTGTTGTGCGAGAGACTACGGAACCCGTCTGGGACGAACGTAGGGTCGAACGCAAACGCTAGGGGTGGGACCGCCCCCGGCTTGGTCGAGGGTCGAGGAGACTGCGCCGTGGGGCTGAGGCCGAGTGTCTGGGTCACGAAGTGGGACAGCCCTTCCTCCTGGGACCGCCGGGTGGAGTGGCTGCTGCGGCCGGCCCCCCGCTCCTGGCGGTTCGTGGGCGTGATGATCCTGCTGAAGGTCGCGGTCTCGGCGAGCATGCGGGCGAACTGGGGCTCGGACAACGCCTTCGTGGTCAAGGCCGCGGACGCCCTGCTCGCCGGGGTCTCCCCGTACGAGGACAAGCGGTTCCTCTACCTGCCCAGCGCCGTGCTCATGGCGATCCCCGAGGCGCTGTTGCCGGACTCCCTGCTGCGCTGCGTGCTGACGCTGGGGATGACCGGGCTCGTCGGGCTCGGGTGGTGGGCCTCGCTGCGGCTGTTCTCGGTGCCGGTGGCCTCGCGGCTGGCCGTCGGCGGTTTCGCGCTGTTCGCGCAGGCCTACAAGCCGTACTTCAACCTCGTGCTGATAGGGAACTGGACGGCGATCTCGGCCGCCGCCCTGCCGGTGGCGCTGCTGCTCGCGCACCGCAAGCACTGGGCGGCGGCCGGGCTGGTCGTGGGCCTCGCCATAGCGTGCAAGCCGATGCTGGTGCCGCTCGGGCTGCTGTTCCTGCTGGCCCGGCAGTGGCGTGGGCTGGCCCTGGCGGCGGGCGTGCCGGTGGCGCTGTCGCTGGTCGGGGCGCTGATGATGCCCCACCCGACGCTGTTCTTCACGAAGACGCTGCCGTTCCTGCTCAACGGCCAGGATTCCTACGCGCTGCCCTGGGACGCGTCGCCGATCGCGGCGCTGCCGCGGCTGGGGGTGCCGGCGCCGCTGGCGGTGGCGCTGGCCTTCGCGGGGGCCGGGTGCGGGCTGTGGGCGGCCTGGCGGCGCTGGCGGCGGCCGGTCGAGGCGGACGGGGACGGGGGTGAGCTGCGGCTGGTGGAGACGGCCTGCATGGTGATGCTCGCCGCTTTCCTGGTGTCGCGGCCCTCCTTCGACCACTACCTGATCGTGGTGCTCCCGCTCCTGCTGGCCTCGGGGGTGCGGGCGGGCTCGATGCCGCGTTCTCCCTGGTTCTGGCTGGCCCTGGTGCCCCAGACCGCGGGCATCCCGTGGCCCTCGGAGTTCGAGCACAAGAGGCGGGCATTCCGGGACATGGTGACCCTGTGCTCGCTCGCCGGTTTGCTCGTGTGGCGTTCGCGGCGGCCCGGTCGGGTTATGGTGGAAGCCGTACGAACTGCGGGGTCCCCACCCAGGACCGAACCGGAGTGCGCCACGATTCCCGTCCAGACGGGGTCGAGGACCGCGTTTTGACCCTTCTTGGGCTTCACGGGTATCCTGCTGGTTCGTCATGCGTTTTGGCTTGCTCATTCTCACGTGAGAGGGCATTACGCCGGTCCACCGGGCCGATGACCAGCGGTTCACACGGATTGCGTCTCCGTTGTGACCAGGGCTGTCGTGATCGTCCGTGGTGACCTTGTCAGGACCCGTCCTCTGGGGCTAACGCCTCGGGGATGCCCACCACTGAAGAAGCGAAGGCATACGCGTGCGTACGTTCAGCCCCAAGCCCGGCGACATCTCGCGCCAGTGGCTCGTCATCGACGCCCAGGACGTTGTCCTCGGCCGTCTGGCGACCCAGGCCGCTGCCCTCCTGCGGGGTAAGCACAAGCCGACTTACGCCCCCCACATGGACATGGGCGACTTCGTCATCATCGTCAACGCCGACAAGGTTCACCTGTCCGGCAACAAGGCGACCCAGAAGATGGCGTACCGCCACTCCGGTTACCCGGGTGGTCTCCGCTCCGTGCGTTACGACGACCTCCTGGCGAACAACCCGGAGAAGGCCGTCGAGAAGGCCATCAAGGGCATGCTCCCCAAGAACACCCTGGGCCGTCAGATGATCTCGAAGCTGAAGGTCTACTCGGGCGATGTGCACCCCCACGCTGCTCAGCAGCCGGTGCCGTTCGAGATCACCCAGGTCGCGCAGTAGTTCCGGCCACCCCCTAAGACGTAGAAAATTCTGAGGAGCATCGTGGCCGAGACCACCGCCGAGACGACCCCCGTCGACGAGTTCGAGGGCAACGTCGAGGAGTACACCACCGAGTCTGTGGAAGCCGTTGAGGGCGACTACACCTCCGAGTCCCTTGCCGGCCGCTTCGGCGACCCCCAGCCGGCCGCCGGCCTGGGCCGTCGCAAGAACGCCATCGCCCGCGTCCGGATCGTTCCGGGCACCGGCAAGTGGAAGATCAACGGTCGCACCCTTGAGGACTACTTCCCCAACAAGGTGCACCAGCAGGAAGTCAACGAGCCGTTCAAGCTCCTCGAGCTGGACAACCGCTACGACGTCATCGCCCGCATCTCGGGTGGCGGCGTTTCCGGCCAGGCCGGCGCCCTGCGCCTCGGTGTGGCCCGTGCGCTGAACGAGGCGGACGTGGACAACAACCGCCCGGCGCTGAAGAAGGCCGGCTTCCTCTCCCGCGACGACCGTGCGGTCGAGCGCAAGAAGGCCGGTCTCAAGAAGGCCCGTAAGGCTCCGCAGTACAGCAAGCGTTAATCTGCGCCCGCTGTTCTGCAACGAAACCGCCCCGGCAGCACTCTTTGTGCTGCCGGGGCGGTTCGTTTACCGCCACAAGCGGCAAGTAAATGGCACAAGTGGACACAAGCGATGCGTGAACTCGGGAGGACAACAGTGGGACGACTCTTCGGGACGGACGGTGTACGAGGCGTCGCGAACGCGGATCTGACGGCCGAGCTCGCGCTCGGTCTCTCCGTGGCCGCGGCACACGTGCTGGCCGAGGCGGGCACCTTCGAGGGTCATCGGGCCACCGCCGTGGTCGGCCGGGACCCCCGGGCCTCGGGTGAGTTCCTGGAGGCCGCAGTCGTCGCGGGCCTCGCGAGCGCGGGCGTGGACGTCCTGCGCGTCGGTGTGCTGCCCACCCCGGCGGTGGCGTATCTCACCGGTGCGCTGGGCGCCGACCTCGGTGTCATGCTCTCGGCCAGCCACAACGCCATGCCCGACAACGGCATCAAGTTCTTCGCGCGTGGCGGTCACAAGCTCGCCGACGAGCTGGAGGACCGGATCGAGTCGGTCTACGAGGACCACCGCACGGGCGCTCCGTGGGACCGGCCCACCGGCTCCGGCGTCGGCCGCGTCTCCGACTACACCGAGGGCTTCGACAAGTACGTCGCCCACCTCATGGGCGTCCTGCCCAACCGCCTCGACGGCCTCAAGGTCGTCCTGGACGAGGCGCACGGCGCGGCCGCGTTCGTCTCGCCCGAGGCCTTCGCGCGGGCCGGCGCGGAGATCATCACCATCGGTGCCGAGCCCGACGGCCTGAACATCAACGACGGCTGCGGCTCCACCCACCTCGGCCTGCTGAAGCAGGCCGTCATCGAGCACGGGGCCGACCTCGGCATCGCGCACGACGGGGACGCCGACCGCTGCCTCGCCGTGGACGCGAACGGCGAGGAGGTCGACGGGGACCAGATCCTCGCCGTGCTGGCGCTGTCGATGCGCGAGGCCGGGCACCTGCGCGAGGACACCGTGGTCGCCACCGTGATGTCGAACCTGGGCTTCAAGCTGGCCATGGAGTCCGAGGGCATCAACGTCGTGCAGACCGGCGTCGGCGACCGGTACGTCCTGGAGTCGATGAAGGAGCACGGGTACGCGCTGGGCGGCGAACAGTCCGGCCACGTGATCATCCTCGATCACGCCACCACCGGTGACGGCACGCTGACCGGCCTGATGCTGGCGGCGCGGATCGCGGCCACCGGCAAGTCCCTGGCGGAGCTGACCGGGGTCATGCGGCGGCTGCCGCAGGTGCTGGTCAACGTCCCCGACGTGGACAAGTCGCGGGTCACGACCTCGGGCGAGCTGGCCGCGGCCGTCGCCGAAGCGGAGCGGGAGCTGGGCACGACCGGGCGCGTACTGCTGCGTCCGTCGGGCACGGAACCGCTCGTACGGGTGATGGTGGAGGCCGCCGACATCGAGCAGGCCCGCTCGGTCGCGGGGCGGCTGGCGGACGTGGTGAAGTCGGCGCTCGGCTAGACCCGCCGTTCTCCGTGTACCGGCCCCGCGCTACGAAGCCCCGTAGCGCGGGGCCGGCCGCGTTGCGGGGCGCTGCGCGGTGGCGGCGGCGCGTGGCGGCGGCGCGTGGTGCGGGGTGCCGTCGTGCTGTCGGTCCGGCTCAGGCCCTGGGGGAGGTGCGGCGCCAGTGGCCGCGCTGGGTGCGCCACAGCAGTTTCTGGCCGAGCAGGGTCAGTACGCCGGCCAGCATGATCCCGGACAGGTTCACCAGCAGCTGGGCCGCCGAGCCCCACATCTGGGCGAAGTCTCCGTAGCCGAGGGCAACGGCCGCGTTGGCGGCCGCCGGGACGGTGGTCACCGAGATGGCGACGCCGACCAGCGCGCCGGACTTCGCGGAGGTCAGGGAGAGCACCCCGGCCGAGCCGGCGAGCAGGGCCACCACGAAGGAGAACGGGTCCGGCTGCCAGATGAAGCTGGTGTTGGGGCGCGGGTCGTCCAGCATCCCCTCGTGGAACAGGCCGAGCGCGTCCATCACCAGGGTGAAGCAGGTGGTGGCGACCATCGCGGCGGCGAAGCCGACGAGCAGGGCGGCGAGCGAGCGGGCGGCCTGCCGCGGGGCGCGCCGCACCAGGCCGGTGCAGACCCCGGCGAGCGGTCCGAACTCCGGGCCGACCGCCATCGCGCCCACGATCAGGACGGCGTTGTCGAGGACGACCCCGCAGGCCGCGATCATCGTCGCGATGATCATGAAGGCGCTGTAGGTGATGGTGAGGGTGGATTCCTCGTGGGTCGCCTCGCTCAGCTGCTCCCACAGGACGGCGTCGGCCGCCTCTCCGGGGGCCTCCTCCTCGGCCCTGTCGGCCCGCGCGGACAAGGAGAGGTCGATGTTCTCGACCGCGATCGAGCCGTCCTCGGCGATGCCGATCGCACGGAGCTCGTGCAGCAGCTCGTCCCCCGCCTCGCGGGCGACGTCGCACATCACGATGTCGCCCGGGGGGATGCGGGCCGCGCCGGGGAGCACCACCAGATGGGTGGTGCCGACCGTGCGCTCGACGATCCGCACCACGGCGTCCGTCCGGTCCGCCGGAGTGATCATCCGTAGGTGCAGCATGGCCGCACAGTAGCTTCCGCGGGCGGTCAGAGCTTGCGCAGACTCAGCTTCTGCACCTTGTGGTCCGGGCCCTTGCGGACCACGAGGGTGGCGCGGCCGCGGGTCGGGGCCACGTTCTCCAGGAGGTTGGGCCTGTTGATCGTCCGCCACATCGTCTGGGCGTACTCCAGCGCCTCCTCCTCGGAGACCTGGGTGTACTTGCGGAAGTAGGAAAAGGGGTTCTGGAACGCGGTCTCGCGCAGCTTGCGGAACCGGTTGAGGTACCAGCGCTCGATGTCCTCGGGGCGGGCGTCCACGTACACGCTGAAGTCGAAGTAGTCGGCGAGACCGACCCGGGTGCGGCCGTCCTTGCCGGGCAGGGCCGGCTGCAGGACGTTGAGCCCCTCGACGATCAGGATGTCGGGGCGGCGCACGACGAGCTGCTCGCCGGGCACGATGTCGTAGATCAGGTGGGAGTAGACCGGGGCCGTGACCTCGTCCTTGCCCGCCTTGATGTCGGCGACGAAGCGGGTCAGCGCGCGGCGGTCGTAGGACTCGGGGAAGCCCTTGCGGGCGGTCAGCCCGCGCCGCTGGAGCTCCTTCATCGGGTACAGGAACCCGTCGGTGGTGACCAGCTCCACGCGCGGGTGCTCGGGCCAGCGGGCGAGCAGGGCCTGCAGGAGGCGGGCCACGGTGGACTTGCCCACGGCGACCGAGCCGGCGACCCCTATGACGAAGGGGGTGCCCTGCTGTGCGCCGTGGCCGTTGCCGGCGTCGCCGAGGAAGGTGTTGAGGGTGCCGCGGAGGTTGCTGGTGGCGCCGACGTACAGGTTCAGGAGGCGGGAGAGCGGCAGGTAGACGTCGCGGACCTCGTCGAGGTCGATGACGTCGCCCAGTCCGCGCAGCCGCTCGACCTCGTCGGCCGTCAGCGGGAGCGGTGTGCGCTCGCGCAGGGCGCTCCACTCGGCCCGGGTGAGGTCGACGTAGGGGGAGGCCTCGTGGCCCCGGCGGCGCGTGGGGTGCGCGGCGTGCTCGGGGTGCGTGGGGTGCTCCGATCCGGCGGGGCGCTCCGTTGCGCTGTCCGGCGTGCTTCGTGGCGGCGAAGAGATCACAGAGCCATTGTCACGGGTCACGGGCCGCCGTGGGTGGTGTGGTCGGTCACGTGGCTGGGGGCCTTTTGGCCGCAAGTGGATGGGTTGTACGCGGACCGGTACCGATTGGAGGCCTCCCCGGTCTCGTGGGGGTCACGATGCGTGGGGCGTGCAGGCAACCAGCGGCCCGATGTCGGTGGGACCCCGTACGGTGTGGATCACCGCAGCTCAAGACGCCGCCCCGGAATCGGGGTACTGCCACGCGCTGCACTTTTCCGATCTGTCCCGTGGGGGGAACCATCGTGCGCAACGCGCTGCTCCGCCGTACCGTCCTGTCCGCTTCGGCCGTGTCCCTGGCACTGTTCGCCACCGCGTGCGGCGGCTCCGGCAAGGCTGACGCGAAGCCGTCGGCCTCGGCATCCGCGGCTGCTCCGGCTGCTCCGGCGGCCAAGGGGAAAACGGATGCGGAACTCGCGGGCATGATCCTGGTCCAGGCGGACCTGCCCACGCACCTCTTCAAGTCCGTCTCCGAGAAGGACGCCAACGCCGGGCAAGGGGCTACCAGCGACGTCCCCGAGTGCCTGCCGGTGCTGCGGGCGATGGCCGCTACGCCGCCGATCGGCAGTCCGACCGGAGCGGTGCGCACCGCCGTGGCCGCCAAGCCGAAGCCGGTGGCCAAGGACGCGAGCGAGGAGGACAAGCAGCTCGCCGCCCAGAACGCCCTCGGGGCGACCGCCACCGTGGTCAGCCTGTACTCGTACGACGGAGACGGTGCGCAGAAGGCCTTCCGCTCGCTCGTAGAGGCGGGCCGCCCCTGTGAGAAGGGCTTCGTGCCCACGGTGGCCGGCGAGCAGCTCGGCAACACCACGGTGCGCCCGTTCACCGAGGTCAAGGTGGGGGACGAATCGCTGACCTACACCCTTGCGATGTGGGACGACGAGGTAGGACGGCTCTCGACGGAGCTCGTGGTCGTGCGCAAGACCAATACCCTCGCCGTCTTCTACGCGCAGAGCATGAGCGGCACTGCCGAACACCCCAAGGAGGTCGTCGAGGCCCAGGCCAAGAAGCTCGGCTGACCGTTCGCCCGAACACGCGTCAACCCCGCTCCGGCACATTCGCCGGGGCGGGGTTTTCGTCTTGTTCAGGTACCGGGCAGGGAGCCAACTACGGCGTACCCTGCGGCTTATGTGCGGAATCGTGGGTTACGTGGGAGCGCAGTCGGCGCTCGATGTGGTCATTGCCGGACTCAAGCGGCTGGAGTACCGCGGCTACGACTCGGCGGGAGTGGCCGTGCTCGCCGACGGATCGCTCGCCTCGGTCAAGAAGGCCGGCAAGCTGGTCAATCTGGAGAAGGAACTGGTCGGGCACCCGTTGCCGGCCGGTTCCACGGGGCTCGGACACACCCGGTGGGCCACCCATGGCGGGCCCACCGACGCCAACGCCCACCCGCACCTCGACAACTCGGGGCGCGTGGCGGTCGTGCACAACGGGATCATCGAGAACTTCGCCGCGCTGCGGGCCGAGCTCGCCGGGCGCGGGCACCGGCTGGAGTCCGAGACGGACACCGAGGTCGTGGCACACCTGCTGGCGGAGCGGTTCGAGGCCGCGGGCGGGGATCTGACGGAGGCGATGCGCCAGGTGTGCCGGCGCCTCGACGGGGCCTTCACCCTGGTCGCCGTGCACGCGGACCAGCCGGAGGTGGTGGTCGGCGCCCGCCGGAACTCGCCGCTGGTGGTGGGCGTCGGAGAGGGCGAGAACTTCCTCGCCTCGGACGTGGCCGCGTTCATCGCCCACACGCGGTCCGCGATCGAACTGGGGCAGGACCAGGTCGTCGAGCTCCGCCGCGACGGTGTCTCGGTGACCAACTTCGACGGCTCGCCCGCGAGCGTGCGGGCGTACCACGTGGACTGGGACGCCTCGGCGGCCGAGAAGGGCGGCTACGACTACTTCATGCTCAAGGAGATCGCCGAGCAGCCGAAGGCCGTCGCCGACACCCTCCTGGGCCGGATCGACGCGAGCGGCCTGCTGACCCTCGACGAGGTGCGCATCCCCGACTCGGTGCTGCGCGAGGTCGACAAGGTCGTGATCGTGGCGTGCGGTACGGCCTACCACGCGGGCATGATCGCGAAACTGGCCATCGAGCACTGGACCCGCATCCCGTGCGAGACGGAGCTGGCCAGCGAGTTCCGCTACCGCGACCCGATCCTGGACCAGCGGACGCTGGTGATCGCGATCTCGCAGTCCGGCGAGACGATGGACACCCTCATGGCGCTGCGCCACGCGCGCGAGCAGGGCGCGAAGGTGCTGGCCGTCTGCAATACGAACGGGTCGACGATCCCGCGCGAATCGGACGCCGTGCTGTACACGCACGCCGGCCCGGAGGTGGCCGTCGCCTCGACCAAGGCGTTCCTGACGCAGCTGGTCGCCTGCTACCTGGTCGCCCTCTACCTCGGGCAGGTGCGGGGCACCAAGTGGGGCGACGAGATCCGGGCGGTCATCCGGGAGCTGTCGGACATCGCCGCGGCGGTGGACACCGTACTGGAGACCATGGAGCCGGTACGGGAGCTCGCGCGCTCCCTGGCCGACAAGAACACCGTGCTGTTCCTCGGCCGGCACGTCGGCTACCCGGTGGCGCTGGAGGGTGCGCTCAAGCTCAAGGAGCTGGCGTACATGCACGCCGAGGGCTTCGCGGCGGGCGAGCTCAAGCACGGGCCGATCGCGCTGATCGAGAAGGACCTGCCGGTCGTGGTCGTCGTACCGTCGCCGCGCGGGCGCTCGGTGCTGCACGACAAGATCGTGTCGAACATCCAGGAGATCCGGGCGCGCGGGGCGCGGACCATCGTGATCGCCGAGGAGGGGGACGAGGCGGTGGTCCCGTACGCCGACCACCTCATCCGCATTCCGGCCACCCCCACGCTGCTCCAGCCGCTGGTGGCCACCGTGCCGCTGCAGGTGTTCGCGTGCGAGCTGGCCACGGCGCGGGGCAACGAGGTGGACCAGCCGCGTAACCTCGCCAAGTCGGTGACCGTGGAGTGAGCGCAGCGACCGGAGCGGGTCGCCGACAATGGGGCACAGTGGTGACCGTGGAGTAGCTGGCCCGTTGGCCTCGTTGGAGTTGTTGTTGTGATTATCGGCGTCGGGATCGACGTGGCGGAGATCGAGCGGTTCGGCGCGGCGCTGGAGCGCACGCCGAACATGGCCGGGCGGCTGTTCCTCGACGCCGAGCTGATGCTGCCGGGCGGCGAGCGGCGCGGAACCGCCTCGCTCGCCGCCCGGTTCGCCGCCAAGGAGGCGCTGGCCAAGGCGCTCGGGGCGCCCGGCGGGCTGCTGTGGACCGATGCCGAGATCTACGTGGAGGAGACCGGGCAGCCGCGGCTGCGGGTGTCGGGGACGGTGGCGGCGCGAGCGCTGGCGCTGGGCGTGAAGTCCTGGCACATCTCGCTCAGCCACGACGCGGGCATCGCCTCGGCCGTGGTGATCGCCGAGGGCTAGGCCCTCCCTTCCGGATCTTGTCGGCCGGGCCCGCGGTGCCGGGCGCCGCGGGCCCGGCAAGATCCGAAAGGGGCGGCCCGGGCGCCTTCTTCGGGCAGGCTGGTGCCATGCGTACTGCTTACAGCGTGGAGACCGTACGGGCCGCCGAGCGCGAGCTGATGGCCCGGCTGCCCGAGGGCACCCTGATGCTGCGGGCGGCGGCCGGACTGGCCGCCGTCTGCGCGCGGCTGCTGCCCCGGGTGTACGGGGCGCGCGTGGTACTGCTGGTCGGCCCGGGGGACAACGGCGGCGACGCGCTGTACGCGGGCGCCCGCCTGGCCCGCCGCGGGGCCGGGGTGACGGCGGTGCCGGTGGATCCGGCGCGGGTCCACGCGGGCGGTCTGGCCGCGCTGCTGGCCGCCGGCGGGCGGCTGGAGCCGGCCGTGCCGCGGCGGGCGGACCTGGTGGTCGACGGGCTGGTCGGGATCGGGGGCCGGGGCGCGCTGAGGCCGGCCGCGGCCGCACTGGTGGAGCGGATCCCGCCGGGCGCGACGGTGGTCGCCGTGGATCTGCCGAGCGGGGTGGACGCGGACACCGGGGAGGTGGCCGGAGCGGCCGTGACGGCCGGTGTGACGGTGACCTTCGGGGCGTACAAGCCGGGGCTGCTGATCGACCCCGGGGCCTCGCGGGCGGGTGCGCAGCAGCTGGTGGACATCGGGCTGGAGCTGCCGGCGCCCGAGGTGGAGGCCCTGCAGCACGCCGATGTGGCGGGACTGCTGCCGCAGCCGACGGCAGCGAGCGACAAGTACCGGCGGGGCGTGGTCGGGATCGTCGCCGGGTCCGCGCGCTACCCGGGCGCGGCGGTGCTCGCGGTGGCGGGAGCGCTGCGGGGCGGCGCGGGCGCGGTGCGCTACACCGGGCCGCCGGCCGTGGCGCAGGCCGTGCTGGCCCGGTACCCGGAGACGCTGATCGGACCCGGCCGGGTCCAGGCGTGGGTGGTCGGGCCGGGACTGGGCGACCAGCGCGGCGCGGAGGTGCGGGAGGCGCTGTCGCAGCCGGTGCCGGTACTGGTGGACGCGGACGGGCTGCGCGGACTGGACCCCGGGGCGCTGCGGGCGCGGACGGCCCCGACCCTGCTGACCCCGCACGCGGGGGAGGCGGCGGCGCTGCTCGGTGTCCCGCGGGAGGCGGTCGAGGCGGGCCGGCTGGCGGCCGTACGGCAACTGGCGGAGCGGTACGGGGTGACGGCCCTGCTGAAGGGGTCGACGACGCTGGTCGCCTCCGCGGGCGCGCCCGTCCGGGTGAACCCGACCGGGACCCCGTGGCTGGCCACCGCCGGGAGCGGGGACGTGCTGTCCGGGCTGGCCGGGTCCCTCCTGGCGGGCGGCCTGCCCGCGCGGGACGCGGGCTCGGTCGCGGCGTACCTCCACGGCCTGGCGGCCCGCCTCACGGGCGGCCCGCTCCTGGCGCAGCAACTCGCCGAAGCCCTCCCGGCGGCCTGGCGCGAGGTCCACCACCCGTGACCCCCGGAGTCCGGCGGGGAGCCGTGTCCGATCCGGCGGGCGGGGCTCTGAGAGACTGGTGGGGATGAACGAGACACCCATGCGCGTGTACGCCGAGATCGATCTTGACGCCGTACGGGCGAACGTGCGCGCGCTGCGTCAGCGTGCCCCCCGGTCCGCGCTGATGGCCGTCGTCAAGGCGGACGCCTACGGGCACGGGGCCCTGGCCTGCGCCAAGGCCGCCCAGGAGGCCGGGGCGGGCTGGCTCGGGACGGCCACGCCCGAGGAGGCCCTCGCGCTGCGCGCCGCCGGGATCGAAGGCCCCGTCATGTGCTGGCTCTGGACCCCCGGCGGGCCCTGGCGGGAGGCCATCGAGGCCGGCATCGACGTCTCCGTGAGCGCGCTGTGGGCCCTCGACGAGGTACGGGAAGCCGCCCGCGCCGCCGGCCGCACGGCCCGCGTCCAGCTCAAGGCCGACACCGGCCTCGGCCGGGCCGGCTGCCAGCCCGCCGACTGGGAGGCACTGGTGGGGGCGGCCGTCGCCGCCCAGGCCGAGGGCACCGTGGACGTCACCGGCGTCTGGTCGCACTTCGCCTGCGCCGACGAGCCCGGCCACCCCTCCATCCAGCTCCAGCTCTCGGCCTTCCGCGACATGCTCGCGTACGCGGAGAAGGAAGGCGTGGAGCCCGAGGTCCGGCACATCGCCAACTCGCCCGCCACGCTCACCCTCCCCGAGTCCCACTTCGACCTGGTCCGCTGCGGCCTGGCCGTCTACGGGGTGTCGCCCGCGCCCGAGCTCGGCACCCCGGCCCAGCTCGGCCTGCGGCCCGCGATGGCACTCAAGGCCTCCGTCGCGCTGGTCAAGACCGTTCCGGCCGGGCACGGGGTCAGCTACGGCCACCACTACGTCACCGAGAAGGAGACGGGCCTCGCGCTGATCCCGGCCGGCTACGCCGACGGCGTCCCGCGCCACGCCTCCGGGCTCGGCCCGGTGCTCGTCGGCGGGAAGATCCGCCACGTCGCCGGACGCGTCGCCATGGACCAGTTCGTGGTCGACTTGGACGGAGACGACGTCCGCGTCGGCGACGAGGCGGTCCTCTTCGGGGACGCGGAACGCGGTGAACCCACCGCCGAGGACTGGGCTCAAGCGGCGCGCACGATCGCGTATGAGATCGTCACCCGTATCGGAGGCCGAGTGCCCCGGGTGTACCTGGGCGGCTGAGCGGAGTGAGGGCGGCGGCGTGAGCGAGAACTGGCGCAAGGCCGGCTGGGCAGGCGCTGCCATCGGCGTGATAGCCGCGGGCGCCGCGGCCGGGGTCGCGGTCGAACGGATCACCGTCGGCCGGGGCATGCGGATGAAGGCGCGCCTCGCGCTCGACGCGACCGGGGACTACGGCTCCCTGCGCGGCACCCCGGGCACCGCACGGGCCGAGGACGGCACCGCCCTGTACTACGAGGTCGACGAACTGCCCGAGGAGGGCAAGCGGCGCCGGCTGCGCCGCAAGGCCCCGGCCGCGCCGACCGTGGTCTTCTGCCACGGGTACTGCCTCGCCCAGGACTCCTGGCACTTCCAGCGCGCCGCCCTGCGCGGCCTGGTCCGCGCCGTGTACTGGGACCAGCGCAGCCACGGCCGCAGCGCGCGCGGCCTGGCCCAGGCCGAAGGCGAGCCGGTGACCTTCGAGCAGCTCGGCCGCGACCTGAGGGCCGTCATCGACGCCGCCGCCCCCGAGGGCCCGCTGATCCTGGTCGGTCACTCGATGGGCGGTATGACCATCATGGGACTGGCCCAGGAGTTCCCCGGGCTCGTCCGGGACCGCGTGGTCGGGGTGGCGCTGGTCGGCACCTCCAGCGGAGGCCTGGGCGAGGTCACGTACGGGCTGCCCGCCCTCGGGTTCGGGGCGGTACGACGCATCCTGCCCGGGGTGCTCAAGGCGCTCGGCTCCCAGGTGGAGCTGGTGGAGAAGGGCCGGCGGGCCACCGCCGACCTGTTCGCCGGGATGGTCAAGATGTACTCCTTCGCCTCGCGGGACGTGGACCCGGGCGTCGCCCGCTTCGCCGAGCGGCTGATCGAGGCCACCCCCATCGACGTGGTCGCCGAGTTCTACCCGGCCTTCCAGACGCACGACAAGACGGCCGTGCTCCAGCGGTTCGCGGACATCCCGGTCACCGTCATCGCCGGGGACGGGGACATGGTCACCCCGCCCGGGCACAGCCAGGCCATCAAGGAGGCGCTGCCCTCCGCCGAACTGGTCGTCCTGGAGTCCGCCGGGCACCTGATGATGCTGGAACACCCGGACACCGTGACCAGGCTGATCACCGAGCTGCTGGCGCGCACCGGGGTGGTGTCCGTACCGGCTAACGTTGGCGGGCATGGAAGAAGTACCGCTGGAAGCACCGGAGCGGGCGCAGGGGCCTGACTCCGAAACGCACGTCACCGTCGGCTCGCCCGACGCCATGCAGGACCTCGGCCGCCGGATCGCCGGGCTGCTGCGCCCCGGTGACCTCGTCCTGCTGACGGGGGAACTCGGCGCCGGCAAGACCACCCTGACCCGCGGCCTCGGCGAGGGGCTCGGCGTGCGCGGGGCCGTGACCTCGCCGACCTTCGTGATCGCCCGGGTGCACCCGTCGCTGACCGGCGGTCCGGCGCTGGTGCACGTGGACGCGTACCGGCTGGGCGGCGGGCTGGACGAGATGGAGGACCTGGACCTCGACGTGTCGCTGCCCGAGTCCGTCGTCGTCGTGGAGTGGGGCGACGGCAAGGTCGAGGAGCTGTCCGACGACCGGCTGCACGTGGTGATCCGGCGGGCGGTCGGCCACGAGGAGGTCCTGGACGACGTCCGGGAGGTCGTGGTCCGCGGGATCGGGAGCCGCTGGTCGGCCGGGGCCGGTCTGGAGAGCCTCGCGGGCGTCCTCTCGGAATAGTCCTTCCGCGGGGGCCTTCGGCGGAGCCTTCCCGAGCCCTCCGGGAGCCCTTCCGCGAGAAACGTACCGACAACTCGTCGGGAAGATATTGCGCGGGCGGCAGCGCACGTGGTCACATGGTACAGAGGGCTGGTTAGGTGTACCTAAGTACAGGCTGGTCCCGGCCAGGAGGCAGCCATGTCGACAGCAGGAGCAGCGCGCGTCCCCAGCCCGTCCGCCGTGTCGATGGGGGCGTTGCTCGCCGCGTGCGCCGCCGCCAGCGCGGTGTCGACGCCGCCCGCGCGTGAGCGCGCCGGGGAGCCCGGGGGGCCCGGTCCCGTGGGGGAAGGGGCCGGGGAGGGCAAGCGGGCCGCCACGGAGTCAGAAGCGGCCTGAGGTGGCCTGAAGCGGGCCGAGGCGGACGGAGGGGCGGACACGTAGGCCCGACCGGAGACGCGGACACGGCGGCCCGGGGCCGCCCGGGGCGCGGACCCATATCCCCCGTTCGGGTGAATCTCCCGTCCGGCACCGGTGTGTCGGACCCCGCTCAGCGGCTCAGGGAACGACGACGACCTTCGAGCCGATCGTCGCGAAGGCCCACATCGCGTCGCTGTCCGCGCGCGTCATGCGGACACCGCCGGTCTTCTTGCCCGGGTCGGGCGCCGGCAGGGTGTTGTCCACGCGGGCGCTGAAGCCGACCGCGATCCCCTGCGGGCTGGCGAAACGGACGACGTGCTCGATCGGCACCCCGTCCGAGCCGGTCACATTGCCGGTGCGGGAGCCCACCGTGTAGCTGCCCGGCACGGGATGGACCGTACTCGGCATCACCGCGAAGGACTTCGGCTCCCCGGAGGGTCCCACCAGCCACACGCGCTTCTGGCCCACCGAGTACACGACGCGCGGCCCGGTGCCGGAACCGGCCGGGACGGCCACCGGCTTCGCCGGGTCCGGCTTGGCGGCCCCGGAGTCGCTCGGAGCGGGCACCGGGCTCTGCGGCGCGGCCTTCTGGGGGTGTGCGGGGGCGGTGGCGGAAGCCTGGTAGCCGAGGAAACCGATGACGGCGATCGCCGCCGCGGTGAGCCCGGCCACGATTCCCGAGCTGCTGCGTGCCACCTTGCTCCACCTCTCCGCATGGTCATTCGAACGATCAAGCCCTGACACCTGGATCGAAGGTAGCAGCAGGGGTGCCCGCAGACCGGCCGGAAGGGCCGGGGGCCCCGGAGTCGTAGGCTGTTCGCGTGCTCTTGCTCGCTGTAGATACCGCCACGCCCGCCGTCACCGTCGCCCTGCACGACGGCGAGTCCGTCCTCGCCGAGTCGAACCAGGTCGACGCCCGCCGCCACGGGGAGCTCCTGCTGCCCTCCGTGGACAAGGTCCTCGCCGAGGCGGGGGTCAAGCTCGAAGCCGTCACCGGCATCGTCGTCGGAGTCGGCCCCGGCCCCTACACCGGACTGCGGGTCGGTCTCGTCACCGCGTCCACCTTCGCCTCCGTCCTCGGCGTGCCCGTCCACGGGCTGTGCACCCTCGACGGCCTGGCCTACGCGGCCGGCGCGGCCGGGATCGAGGGCCCCTTCACCGTCGCCACCGACGCGCGGCGCAAGGAGGTCTACTGGGCGCGCTACGAGGACCCCCGCACCCGGGTCGGCGAGCCCGCCGTGGACCGGCCGGCCGACATCGCCGAGCGCGTCGCCGGACTGCCCGCCGTCGGGCAGGGCGCACAGCTGTACCCGGAGGTCTTCACCGACGCGCGGGCCCCCGAGCACCAGAGCGCCGCCGCGCTGGCCGGCCTGGCGGTGGAACGCCTGGCGGCGGGAGCGGAGTTCCTGCCGCCGACCCCGCTCTACCTGCGCCGCCCCGACGCCCAGGTGCCCAAGAACTACAAGGTGGTCACCCCGCAGTGACCGCCACCTCAGCAGTCGCCCTGCGCGAGATGCGCTGGTGGGACATCGAACCGGTGCTGGAGCTGGAGCACGAACTGTTCCCCGAGGACGCCTGGTCCGCCGGGATGTTCTGGTCCGAGCTCGCCCACGCCCGCGGCCCCGGCGCCACGCGCCGCTACGTGGTGGCGGAGGAGGCGGGCCGGCTGGTGGGCTACGCCGGGCTGGCCGCCGCCGGCGACCTGGGCGACGTACAGACCATCGCCGCGGCCCGCGACCAGTGGGGCACCGGGCTCGGCGCCCGGCTGCTGACCGAGCTGCTGCGCGCCGCCAGCGCCTTCGAGTGCGCCGAGGTGCTGCTGGAGGTGCGGGTCGACAACGTCCGGGCCCAGAAGCTCTACGCGCGCTTCGGCTTCGAGCCGATCGGCTTCCGGCGCGGCTACTACCAGCCCGGCAACGTCGACGCGCTCGTGATGCGCCGCCTCTCCGACCCCGCGCACCCCGTAGACCCCGACCCCGACCCCGCGTATTTCAAACCCCTGCAAGGTGAGACGACCCATGGCTGACGAACCGCTCGTCCTCGGCATCGAGACCTCCTGCGACGAGACCGGCGTCGGCGTCGTCCGCGGCACCACGCTGCTCGCGGACGCCATCGCGTCGAGCGTCGACGAGCACGCCCGCTTCGGCGGGGTCGTGCCCGAGGTGGCCTCCCGCGCCCACCTGGAGGCGATGGTCCCCACCATCGAGCGCGCCCTGAAGCAGGCCGGGGTCAGCGCCCGCGACCTCGACGGCATCGCCGTCACCGCCGGCCCCGGTCTCGCGGGGGCGCTGCTGGTGGGCGTCTCGGCCGCGAAGGCGTACGCGTACGCGCTGGGCAAGCCGCTGTACGGGGTGAACCACCTGGCCTCGCACATCTGCGTCGACCAGCTGGAGCACGGTCCGCTGCCCGAGCCCACGATGGCGCTGCTGGTCTCCGGCGGGCACTCCTCGCTGCTGCTCGCCCCCGACATCACCTCCGACGTACGGCCGCTCGGGGCGACCATCGACGACGCGGCGGGCGAGGCGTTCGACAAGATCGCGCGCGTACTCCAGCTGGGCTTCCCCGGCGGTCCGGTCATCGACCGGCTCGCGCGCGAGGGCGATCCGAAGGCGATCAACTTCCCGCGCGGGCTGACGGGGCCGCGCGACGCCCCGTACGACTTCTCCTTCTCCGGCCTCAAGACCTCGGTCGCCCGCTGGATCGAGGCGAAGCGCAAGGCGGGCGAGGAGGTGCCGGTGCGCGATGTGGCGGCTTCCTTCCAGGAGGCCGTGGTGGACGTGCTGACGCGCAAGGCGATCCGCGCGTGCAAGGACGAGGGCGTCGACCACCTGATGATCGGCGGCGGTGTCGCGGCCAACTCCCGGCTGCGCTCGCTCGCGCAGGAGCGGTGCGACGACGCGGGGATCGTCCTGCGGGTGCCGCGGCCGGGGCTGTGCACCGACAACGGCGCGATGGTGGCGGCGCTGGGCGCGGAGATGGTCAAGCGCAACAGGGCCCCCTCGGACTGGGACCTGTCGGCGGACTCCTCGCTCCCGGTGACGGATCCGCACGTTCCCGGCAGTTCCCACGGCCCTGCCGGATCCCACGGACACGGACACGGCCATGATCACGGGCACGGGCACGGGCACGGGCACGGGCCCGACCACGACCACGTGCACGAGCTGAGCAAGGACAACCTGTACTCGTGAGCACCGTCGCGCTGATGTGGGAGGCCCGGTCCGTGCCCGGGCGGGCCAACGAGCTGCTGGAGTGGGCCCGTTCGCGGGTCCTGGCCCAAGATCCGGTGCGGCGCGAGGTGTTCCGGGCCCCGCAGGACCGGGTACTCGTGATCACCTGGTGGGACGCCCCGGGGGGAATCGGCGCGGACCTTCCCGAACTGCCCGAGCCGGACGCCGACTTGATCACGCGGGCGGTCCACCGCTGGCGGTTCGAATCGGTGGAGGCCGAGGGATCCGGCGGAAGCTGATCTTCCGCTCCGCGGTCCGAAGTGGAGTCTGCGGCGTGCGGATATGGTCATGCGCATGCCCCGCCGTGACCTGCCGCCGCCGCCCCCTCCCGCGCACCTGCGCGCCTGGCTCGACCAGGACACCGTACGGGCCGATCGCGCCCGTTTCCTGAGCGAGTTGGGGCGGCGCAGCCTGGGCTTCGGCCGGCTGCTGCTGCTCTGGGCGGTCTCGGCGGTCTTCGCCCTCGGCTGGTCCTTCGTGGGCATGGCACTGATGGCCATCGAGACGCACGACCCGCTCTCGTACCTCTTCGGGCTCATCTTCGGCGTGCTCGGTGTGGGCGTGCTGATACCGGCCGGGTTCTGGTTCGCCTGGGGCGCCAAGCGGGACCGGCAGGTGCGGCGGCTGCTGTGCGCGTGGGCGGAGCTGGACCGCGACCCGCCCACGGACGCCGCCGTACGCGCGCCGGGGCGCAGCCTGACCTGGCTGCTGGCCTCCTTCGCCCTGGGCGCCTTCGGCCTCTGGGTGACCTTCGGGTCGGCGGCTTCGGCCCGGCCCGGCGGGGACACGTACGGCGAGGTCGCCTACACCATGGGCCTCGGCCTGATCCTGTGGATCACCGGCCTGCTGGGCCTGGGCAAGGCGGGCGCGCACTACCGGTGGGCGGTGCGGGCCTTCCACGGCGGTCCGGTCTAGGGGGTCAGGTCTAGGGGGTCCGGTCCGTCAGGCGCGGCGGGTTCGCGAGGCGCGGCCGGTCCGCCCGGCGCGGCCCGTCCGTCAGGCGCCGCCGCGCGGCCGGAGCCCCACCGGGGAGCCGATCAGCATCGAGGGCGCCCCGGCGACCCGGGTCAGGAACACGGTCGCGGAGTTCGGCCCCTGCGGCTTCACCTTCTTGCGCAGTTCCTCCGGCTCGATCGCGGAGCCGCGCTTCTTCACCGTCAGGATGCCGACCCCGCGCTCGCGCAGCAGGGCCTTGAGCTTCTTCAGCCCGAAGGGCAGCACGTCGGTGATCTCGTACGAGGTCGCGTACGGGGTCTCGCGCAGCTCGTCGGCGGTGATGTACGCGATGGTCGGGTCGATCAGCCGGCCGTCCAGCTGCTCGGCCACCTCGGCGACGAGGTGGGCCCGGATCACGGCGCCGTCGGGCTCGTAGAGGTAGCGGCCGACGGGCCCGGCCGCCGGGTCGGGCAGCGGCTCGGCGGTCGCCAGCGCGCGCGGGCCGGGCAGCAGGGTGGCGCGGATCTCGCCGGGGGCGGTCCCGAACCACAGGACGGCCTCCTTCACGTCCCCCTGGTCGGAGATCCACTCGGCCGCGGCCTCCGCCGGCACGGCCTCGTGGGGGATCCCGGGGGCGATCTTGATGGCGGCGAACTTCGCGGCGCGGGCGGTCTCCACGGCCCACGACAGCGGCGGGGAGTAGGACTCCGGGTCGAAGATCCGGCCGCGTCCTCCCCGGCGGGCCGGGTCGATGAAGACGGCGTCGTACCCGGCGGTGTCGACCTCCGTCACATCCGCCTCCCGGACCTCGATCAGGTCCGCCAGCCCCAGCGCCCCGGCATTGGCGCGCGCGACGGCGACGGTGAGCGGGTCGTGGTCCACCGCCAGCACGCGGATGCCGAGCCGGGCCAGGGCCAGGGCGTCGCCGCCGATGCCGCAGCACAGGTCCGCGAGGCTGCGTACGCCCAGGGCGGCGAGCCGCTCGGCGCGGTACGAGGCCACCGACGCGCGGGTGGCCATCTCGCCGCCGCCGGGGGTGAAGTACATCCGGTGGGCGTCCTCGGCCCCGAACTTCGCCACCGCCCGTTGGCGCAGCCGGGCCTGGCCCAGGGCGGCGGAGACCAGTGCGGCGGGGTGCTCGCGGCGCAGCCGGGTGGCGTACGCGAGCTCCTGGGCGGGGTCGTAGTCCCGGAGCGATTCGAGGAGGGCGCGGCCCTCGGGGGTGAGGAGCGCGGCGAAGTCTTCGGGGGTCACGGGGTCCATTGTCGGCCACGGTGGGCCAGTCGGAGGAAGGTCGGATTCCGATCGCGGTGTCGGGCCGGGCCCGGGCGCGCGGGGTGTAAGGATCCCGAGCTATGCAGCTAGTCCGACAAAAGGAACTTAAGACGCAACAGGGTCACCGGATCGCGGCAGTCACGCGCGGCCGGTTGGGGACGGCCGCGATGGCCGCACTGCTCGTCGCCGCACTGGGCACGGGCTGCGGAGCCGGCGGTTCCGAAGCGCCGGACAAGGCCGCGAAGGCGAAGGCGGCCGCGGGCGCCGAGCCGGCCGGCGCGGCCGGGGCGCTCGGCAGCCACGCCGAGAAGCTGAAGGCCGCCCAGCAGGCGAGGGCCGTCGCGGCGAAGAAATGGAAGCTGGCCAAGCCGCCGCTCATGGCTCCGGAGGCGCCCAAGAAGAAGCCGGAGATCACCACCCGCGAGGGCTTCGAGGTCGAGGGCGGTGACGAACTGCCGCCCGTCTTCACCACCGTCCCCACGGAGGAGAAGGTCGTCTTCCTGACCATCGACGACGGCGCCGAGAAGGACCCCGAGTTCCTGAAGATGATGCAGGAGCTGAAGCTCCCGTACACCGCCTTCCTGAGCGACTACCTGGTGCGGGACAACTACCCGTACTTCAAGGAGATGCAGTCGGCGGGCGTCACGCTCAACAACCACACGCTCAACCACCGCTACATGCCCGCGCTCTCCTACGAGAAGCAGCGCGAGGAGATCTGCGGGCAGCAGGACACGATCGAGAAGCAGTTCGGCAAGCGGCCGACGCTGTTCCGCCCGCCGTACGGGAACTACAACGAGGACACGCTGCGCGCGGCCAAGTCCTGTGGGATCAAGGCCGTGCCGCTGTGGAACGAAGAGGCCTTCCCGAACCGGATGGACTGGCGGGAATGGGACCGGGACCTGCATCCTGGTGACATCATCCTCACGCACTTCCGGGGCAAGGAAGACTGGAAGGGCAGCATGACTGACATGATCCGTCATGTGATGAAGACCGTCACGGACAAGGGGTATGCCGTGGCCCGCCTGGAGGATTACTTGTGAGGTACGCGCGCCGGCTGGTGGCCGCAACGGTGATGGCCGGTGCGCTCGCGCTGTCCCTGGCGGGGTGCGGGGGCGGTGCGGATCCCACGGAACGGCTGGGTCCCAAGGCGACGGGGGCCGACGGGTCCGCGTCGCCTTCGGGGGCGGCCCCGGGGGCGGCCTCGCCTTCCGCTTCCGCGCCGGGACAGGCCGGGACCGAGGCGTACCGGAAGTGGGGGCTGAACGCCCCCCTCCAGTACGCGCCCAAGCCGGCGGCCAAACCCCTCATCCCGGCGGCGAAGCCGGGCCGGGCCCAGGTCATCGACCGAATACCCGTCCCGGTGGACGACAAGGTCGTCTTCCTGACGTTCGACGACGGCGCCGAGAAGAACCCCGAATTCCTGAAGATGGCCGCCGATCTGAAGCTGCCGATCAGCATGTTCCTCACGGACAACATCGCCTCGGCGGACTACGGCCACTTCGAGAAGCTCCGCGACAACGGCTCCGGCAGCACGATAAACAACCACACCCTGACGCACCCGAATCTGCGGACCCTGTCCTTCGAGGGACAGAAGAAGGAGATATGCGGGCAGCAGGAACGCCTGGAGAAACGATTCGGTACGCGGCCGACGCGATTCCGCCCGCCGTACGGCAACTACAACGACGACACGCTCCGGGCCGCGCACGAGTGCGGGATATCGCAGGTGCTCCTGTGGCGGGTGTCGATGCAGATCAACAACTTCCAGTACGCCGAAGGCTCCGCCCTCAAACCGGGCGACATCATCCTGGCCCACTTCCGGGGCCCCGCCGAGCTCAAGGGCGCGACGGAGATCGAGATGACGACCCGGATGCTCCAGCGGATACAGGAGCAGGGCTACCGGATCGGGCGGGTGGAGGACTACCTGTAGGGGAGCGCCCGCATATCGGAGCGCCCGCACGGGAGTACCTGTAGGGGAGCCCCCACAGGGGGCTGTCCGCGGGGCTACCCGAGGGGTGCGGCCGGGTGGGGATCCGGCCCCGATGCGACCACCGGCGTGATCGTCGTCTCCACCGGGCCCCGGGCGTCCGCCTCGCGCTGTCTCTCCGTGCTGTCGGAGATGCGCAGCAGCAGGGCGATCATGATCCAGTTGGCCAGGAGGGACGAGCCGCCCGCGGCCAGGAACGGCAGGGCCTTGCCCGTCAGCGGGATCAGCCCCGTGACGCCCCCCGCCACCACGAAGACCTGGAGGGCCAGCGCGGCCGACAGGCCCACCGCCAGCAGCTTGCCGAACGGGTCCCGGGCGCCGAGCGCCATCCGCAGCCCCCGCTGCACGAGGAGTGCGTAGAGGACCAGGACGGCCATGACGCCGGCCAGGCCGAGTTCCTCGCCCACCGTCGTCAGGATGAAGTCGCTGCGGCCCGCGAACCCGATCAGCTCCGGGTGGCCCATCCCGAGCCCCGTGCCCGTGACGCCGCCCGTGCCGAAGCTGAACAGGGCCTGCGCCGACTGGTCGGAGATGACGCCCGGCGGCCGGTCCTTCCAGTAGTACGACAGCGGATCCAGCCAGGCGGCCACGCGCCCCTTGACGTGCGGTTCCGTCGAACCCACGACGAAGGCGCCCGCCGAGGCCAGCAGTAGGCCGCAGACGATCCAGCTGGTGCGCTCGGTGGCCACGTAGAGCATCACCACGAAGACGCCGAAGAAGATCAGCGAGGTGCCGAGGTCGCGCTCGAAGACCAGTACGAGCAGCGAGATGATCCACACCGTGATGATGGGGCCGAGCTGGCGCATCGGGGGCAGCCGCATGCCCAGGAACTTGCGTCCCGACAGGGCCAGCGCGTCCCGGTGGATCACCAGGTAGCCGGCGAAGAAGACCGCGATCATGATCTTCACGAACTCGCCGGGCTGGAGCGAGAGCCCGCCGATGATGATCCAGCGCTTGGCTCCGTAGGTGTCCGCGCCGAAGAACGCCGGCGCGATCAGGGCCACCAGCGCGGCCACCATCGTGATGTAGATGAACCGCTGCAGCAGCCGGTGGTCGCGCAGGATCCCCAGCACCGCGACGCAGGCCGCGACGCCGACCACCGACCACATGAGCTGGCCGGGCGCGTTCGCCGCCGCACCCTTGAACCGCTCGATGTACCCCTGGTCGAGGCGGTGCAGCAGCACCAGCCCCATCCCCGTCAGCAGCAGGGCCAGCGGGAAGATCAGCGGATCCGCGTACGCCGCGAACCGGCGCACGGCCAGGTGCCCCACCAGCGCGAGCAGCGTCAGGCTGATCACGAAGCCGGTGAGGCCGGGAGGCAGCGCGTCGTTCATCGCCAGGCCGGCGCTGATGTGGCCGGAGATGGTCACGGCGAGGACGAGGACGAGCAGCAGCGCTTCGGTACGGCGGCGCGCGCCCGCCGACGTCAGGGGCTTCAGTCCACGCACGGGACGCCGCCGCCGTCGATGGCGGGGGTTCCGCTGCTACTGCTTCCGCTGCTTCCGCTGCTCTGTGACGGGGCGGGCCCGGGCGAGGCGGGCCCGGGTGAGGACGGAGCGCCGCCGCCCGGTGCGCTCGGGCTCGCAGCGGCCCCGGGACCGATCTGCTCGGCAATGAGGCGCTTTATCTTCATATCGTCTACGACGTTTATCTCGGCGCCATGGTTCCTGTCGTACCGCTCGATGGGAAGGGTCACAAACTCCACGTTGCCCCCCGACAGGTTCTTCGCCTGCTTCACGAACGACAGCAGGTCCCACCCCTGATCGGTCACGACGTCCTGCTTCGCCGAGTCGATCAGTTTGATCAGCTTCACCGGATCGGTGAAGGTCCCGGCCTGGTTCAGCTTGTACGTCGCACCCGCCAGGAAGGCCTGCTGCCGCTTCGTCCGGTCCAGGTCGCCGTTGGTCAGGCCGTGCCGCTGCCGTACGAAGGCCAGCGACTGCTGGCCGTTGAGCGTCTGGCGACCGGCCGGGAAATCGGCGCCCGAGTAGCCGTCCTTCACCGGCTTCTTCAGACACACCGGTACGCCGTCCAGCGCGTCCGCCAGGTGGTAGAAGCCGGCCAGGTTCAGCTCGGCGAAGTGGTCGATCGGGACACCCAGGAAGCCGCGCACCGTGTCGATCTCCGCCTTGCGCCCCGCCTCGCGCCCCGCGGTCTCCAGCTGCCGCCGGTCCTTGACCCCCTGGGCGGAGAGCTGCTCCTCGACCTTGGCCTTCGCCCGCCCGTACGCCTCCTTGATCTTGGCCTTGCCGGTGAACCCGGGCACGCCGCGCAGCTCGACGAAGTCGTCGCGGGGGACCGAGAAGGCCTTCGCCCGGCCGCCGTCGGCGGGTACGTGGAGCAGGATCAGGGTGTTGGTGTTGTAGCCGCCGATGTCCGAGCTGCCCGCGTGCAGTTTGTCGAGGACGTCCTCCGGCAGCGGCTCGCCGTTCTGGTCCCGGCGGCTGTCCAGGCCCATCAGCAGGATGTTGGTGTCGCCGTGCTTGGACTTCTCGGCGCCCTCCAGCGCCTTGGAGCTGCCGATGGAGGAGGCGAGGTCGTCGTACAGGTACCAGGCGGTCGCGCCCGCGAGCACCACCAGGGCGCAGCCGGTCGCCAGCAGGGTGCGCGTGAGACGGGTCCGGCGGGATCGCCCGCGGCGGCGGGACGCGGGGGCCTGGCTCGGCGGTTCCGGGGGCTTCCTGCGGTGGGCGCTCATGCTTGTCGATGCTGGGGGAGCGCTGCTGAAGGAATCCTGAGGGTCCTGAAGCCGCCTTCAGGGGCGGGGCCCGCCACCTGGGCGACCCGGGGGCGGCGCCGCTCCCGGAGGCGCCGCCCCCGGCCCCCGCACCTCAGTCGCCGGGGCTTGAGGGGGCGGGGTCTACGTGGGCGGGGCCGGCGGGGGTGGGGCCGATGCGGGCGGGGTCGTCGCGGGCACGCGCAGTACCAGGCGGGCGCCCCCGGTGGGGGCGGGGAGGGCCTGGACGTCGCCGCCGTGTGCCCGGGCGAGTTCCCGGGCGATGGCCAGGCCCAGGCCGGTGCCGCCGCTGGCCCGGCCCCGGTCCGCGTCCAGGCGTACGAACCGCTCGAAGACCCGGTCCCGGTCCGCCTCCGGGATGCCCGGCCCGTCGTCCGTGACCTCCAGCAGCGCCCAGCCGTCCTCGGCCGCGGCCCGGACCACGACCCCGGTACGGGCGTACCGCAGGGCGTTGTCCACCAGGTTGGCCAGCGCCCGCTCCAGCCGCGCCGGGTCCCCGGAGGCCGGTACGGGGGCCCGCGCGTCCAGCCGTAGCCGGGCCCCGCGCTCCGGGCGCCGCGCCACGTCCTCGGCGGCCAGCAGCGCGAGGTCCACCGGCTCGGTGCGCGGCGCGGGTCCGCCGTCCAGCCGGGCCAGCAGGAGCAGATCGGCCGCGATCCCCTGCAGTCGCTCGGTGTCGGCCAGCGCGGCCGCCACCGACTCCCGGTCGGGGTCCCGCAGCGCCACCTCCAGCCGGGAGCGGACGGCCGCGAGGGGGTTGCGCAGCTCGTGCGAGGCATCGGCGGTGAACTGCCGCTGCCGGGCGTCGCTGCGCTCCAGCCGGTCGAGCGTGTCGTTGACGGTCCGGGCCAGCCGCGCGATCTCGTCCGCGCCGCCCGGGTCGGGGACCCGCCGGTCCAGCTCGCTCGCGGTGACCGCGGCCAGCTCCGTGCGGATCGCGGTGACCGGGCGCAGCGCGTGCCCCGTCACCCACCAGGCCAGGGCCGCCGAGAAGGCGATCAGCGGGGGCGCGCCGGCCAGCAGACCCACTGCGAGCGCCCGGTTGGCGTCGTCCACGTCACCGAGCACGGTCGCGGCGTAGACGGTGTGCGGGGCGTGCGCCCCCGGCGGGCCCGCCGGGCCCGGCGCCTCCACGGCGACCACCACGCGCCGCTGTGCGCCGGGGCGCGCGGGCGGCAGGACGGCCGAACGGGAGTCGGAGCCGGGCGCGGGGCGCAGCTCGGTGAGCTCGGGGGTGTCCTTCAGCTCCCCGCTGGTGGCCACGACGGTGCCGGCCGCGTTCCGCACGAGGACCAGGTCCACCCCGCCCTCGGGCGCCCCCAGCCGGCCGTCGGCCGGGAGGATCCCGGTGTCGACCTGGGCGGCGACCTTGCGGGCGGCGAGCTCGGTGCGGCCGGTGGTGTTCTCGATGAGGTTGGCGCGCAGCAGGGTGTACAGCCACAGCCCGCCCGCGGCGAGTACGGCGGCCATCGCCAGGGCGGCCGCGGCTGCGGCGCGCGCCCGCAGGCTGCCGAGCCGCCGGGGCCGGGGCCGGGGTCCGGGCCGGGGCGGGGGGTTATCCACCGTCCGGGGCCATCCGGTAGCCGGTGCCGTGGACGGTGAGGATCGAGCGGCGGCCGAAGGGGGCGTCGATCTTCCGGCGGAGCGAGGAGACGTAGACCTCGACGATGTTCGGGTCGATGCCGTGCGGGGTGTCCCAGACCTCGTCGAGGATGTCCTGCTTGGCGACGGCCCGGCCGGGCTGCTCCATCAGGCAGGCCAGTACGCCGAGCTCGCGGGCCGTCAGCTCGATCTCCTGCGGACCCCGGCGGCAGCGGCGGCCGAGGGGATCCAGGACGAGGTCGCCGGCCTGCAGCACGCTGGGCTGCTGGGGGGCGCCGGCGGCGGTGCGGCGGGCGAGCGCGCGGAGCCGGGCGGCGAGGACGACGAAGGAGAACGGTTTCGTCAGGTAGTCGTCGGCGCCGGAGTCCAGGCCCTCGGCCTCGTCGTACTCGCCGTCCTTCGCGGTCAGCATCAGCACGGGGGTGGTGACGCCGTGGGCCCGCATCCGCCTGCAGATCTCGTAGCCCGACAGGCCGGGGAGCATCAGGTCGAGGAGGACGACCTCGTACGGGCCTCCGGTGAGGGCGAGGTCCAGGCCGCGGTGGCCGTCGTGGGCGAGGTCGATCCAGTGGCCGTCGGCGGAGAGGCCGCGCCGCAGTGACTCGGCGAGGCCCACTTCGTCTTCGACGACCAGGATGCGCATGCCCCAAGCCTCACATACCGGACCCACCACGCCGCTCCCCGGCCACGGATAGGCCCCCGGGCTCCGCCCGGCCCCCTGGGTCCCCGTACCCCGGGCCTCAATCGCTGGCGGGGCTGGATGAATCAGGCCTGCCCGCATCCGCAGGCCCGGGCTTCGCCCAAGCCCCCTGGGGCTCCGCCCCAGACCCCGCTCCTCAAACGCCGGAGGGGCTGGATTTTCCGGACGGTCGGGGGTCGATTCAGCCCCGCCGGCGATTGAGGCGAGGGGTCCGGGCGGCGCATGAGGCGAGGCGGTCCAGGCAGCGCCCGGGCTGGTGGTGGCCCGGGGCGGGACCGGGCCGGCAGGGTCCGGGCTTCGCTCAGGCTGGTGGTGGCCCGGCGTCAGGCGGGTCCGGGCTTCGCTCGGGCTGGTGGTGGCCCGGGGCCAGGGCCCGGCCGGCGGGGGTCCGGGCGGTGCATGCGGCGAGGGGGTTCGGGCGGCGCCCGGGGTGGGGTTCGGCGAAGCCCGGGGTGGGGTTCGGGCGGGCTGGAATGGGGGAAACCAGCGGCGCGTATTGGCACTCCGCTTGACCGAGTGCTAATCCCCGGAATAGTCTCGCGTCTGGCACTCGCCCCTGGTGAGTGCCAACACGGCGACAGACGGATCCGGCACCCGCGACGACGGATCGACCTGGTCGCCACCTCAGACAATTAACCCCGGATCTCCGAAGCGGAAGGTCAGATCGTGACGACCACCAGCTCCAAGGTTGCCATCAAGCCGCTCGAGGACCGCATTGTGGTCCAGCCGCTCGACGCCGAGCAGACCACGGCCTCTGGCCTGGTCATCCCGGACACCGCGAAGGAGAAGCCCCAGGAGGGCGTCGTCCTCGCCGTGGGTCCGGGTCGCTTCGAGGACGGCCAGCGTCTCCCGCTGGACGTCTCCGTCGGCGACATCGTCCTGTACTCCAAGTACGGCGGCACCGAAGTGAAGTACAGCGGCGAGGAGTACCTCGTCCTCTCGGCTCGCGACGTGCTCGCGATCATCGAGAAGTAATCACTTCTCCAGTTTTGCTTTGAGCTGCGCCCCTGGTCACCCCTGCTGATGCCGGGCGGCGAGGGGCGTAGTTCGTTCTTGACAGGCGGTCGCGGTGAGCGGCCGGGGATAGCAACGAGAGGGCTGAACCGCTCCCATGCCGAAGATTCTCAAGTTTGACGAGGACGCCCGTCGCGCCCTCGAGCGCGGCGTCAACAAGCTTGCCGACACCGTCAAGGTGACGATCGGCCCCAAGGGCCGCAACGTCGTCATCGACAAGAAGTTCGGCGCTCCCACCATCACGAACGACGGTGTCACCATCGCCCGTGAGGTCGAGCTGGACGACCCGTACGAGAACCTTGGCGCGCAGCTCGTCAAGGAGGTCGCGACCAAGACCAACGACGTCGCGGGTGACGGCACCACCACCGCCACCGTCCTGGCCCAGGCGCTGGTCCGCGAGGGTCTGCGCAACGTCGCCGCGGGTGCTTCCCCGGCCGCCCTGAAGAAGGGCATCGACGCCGCGGTCAAGGCCGTGTCCGAGGAGCTCCTCGCGACCGCCCGCCCGATCGAGGACAAGTCCGACATCGCCGCCGTGGCCGCGCTCTCCGCGCAGGACCAGCAGGTCGGTGACCTCATCGCCGAGGCGATGGACAAGGTCGGCAAGGACGGTGTCATCACCGTCGAGGAGTCCAACGCCTTCGGCCTGGAGCTCGAGTTCACCGAGGGCATGGCCTTCGACAAGGGCTACCTGTCCCCGTACATGGTTTCCGACCAGGAGCGTATGGAGGCCATCCTCGATGACCCGTACATCCTGATCAACCAGGGCAAGATCTCCTCCATCCAGGACCTCCTGCCGCTGCTCGAGAAGGTCATCCAGGCCGGCGCCTCCAAGCCCCTGCTGATCATCGCCGAGGACGTCGAGGGCGAGGCGCTCTCCACCCTCGTCGTCAACAAGATCCGTGGCACCTTCAACGCCGTCGCCGTCAAGGCGCCCGGCTTCGGTGACCGCCGCAAGGCGATGCTCCAGGACATGGCCACCCTCACCGGTGCCACCGTCATCGCCGAGGAGGTCGGCCTCAAGCTCGACCAGGCCGGTCTGGACGTACTGGGCTCCGCCCGCCGCGTCACGATCTCCAAGGACAGCACCACCATCGTCGACGGTGGCGGCAGCTCCGACGAGGTCCTCGGCCGCGTCAACCAGATCAAGGCCGAGATCGAGTCGACCGACTCGGACTGGGACCGCGAGAAGCTGCAGGAGCGCCTGGCGAAGCTCGCCGGTGGCGTCTGCGTCATCAAGGTCGGCGCCGCCACCGAGGTGGAGCTCAAGGAGAAGAAGCACCGTCTCGAGGACGCCATCTCGGCGACCCGCGCCGCGGTCGAGGAGGGCATCGTCTCCGGCGGTGGCTCCGCTCTCGTCCACGCCGTGAAGGTGCTGGAAGGCAACCTCGGCCTGTCGGGCGACGAGGCCACCGGTGTCGCGGTCGTGCGCCGCGCCGCCGTCGAGCCGCTGCGCTGGATCGCCGAGAACGCCGGCCTCGAGGGCTACGTCATCACCTCGAAGGTCGCCGAGCTCGAGAAGGGTCAGGGCTTCAACGCCGCCACCGGCGAGTACGGCGACCTGGTCAAGGCCGGCGTCATCGACCCGGTCAAGGTCACCCGCTCCGCGCTGGAGAACGCCGCTTCCATCGCGTCCCTGCTGCTCACGACCGAGACCCTGGTCGTCGAGAAGCCGGCCGACGACGAGGGTGACGCCGGTCACGGCCACGGTGGCCACGGCCACAGCCACTGACCTCGTCAGCGAGCACGACGAAGCCCCGGTCACCGCTGCCAAGCGGTGGTGACCGGGGCTTCGCCCGTTCTGCCGGCTAGCCGGCCATCACGCCCATCTGGCGCATGAGCCCCGGAGCGTCGTAGTACCACCAGTCTTCGGCGATCTGGCCGTTCTCGATGCGGGAGGTCGTACAGCCCGACATGGAGACTTCCCTGCCCGTCGGCGCGACCCCCATGAACTCGCCCTTGTGGGTGCCCTTCCAGTCCCAGAGCGTGGTCACGCAGTCCCCTTCGGCGACCTGGCGCGTCATGTCGAAGGTGAACTCGAAGGCGTCGCGCCACATGCCGATGGTCCGGCGCAGGCCTTCCCGGCCGTTGCCCGCCGAACCGGTCTGCATGATGTCGTGGCTGACGTAGTCGGCCGCGATGCACTCCTCGACGACGTCCATGTTGCCCTTGACCGCGATCTCCTCGAACATCCGGTTCACGATGAGCTTGTTGAGGTACTCGTCGCGGACCACGTCGAGGTTCATGAACTTGGGCATGCCGTCGCAGAGGGCCACCATCTCCTTGAACATCCGGTCCGTCTCCGGGAGCTGAGAGTTCCTCATGGCCTCTTCGTACGAGGGGAATTCGACGAGGTCCACATAGTGCGTGTGGGCGTCGCGGTCCTTGCCGATGAGCGTGTGGGTGACCGTGCGCTTGCCCGCGGTCTGCTCGGCGTAGCGGTCGATGAGGGCGTTCATCTCCTCGAACCGCTTCGTCTCGTAATCGATTACTTGCACGAATGTCATCGCGTCGCCTCCCGCGCTGGATGGGACACATCCAGTCTAGGGAGATTTCACCCATATGCCGCGTTTACTCACAGGTCGCCACAGCGTGGTCAGCCCGGTCACTGGGGCCCGTACTTGCGCCCCGTACGGGAGGAGACCCCGCCCAGCAGCCCGCGCGGGGCCAGCTTCACCACGCCCATCAGCGCCTTGTAGCGCGGGTCCGGGATCGACACGGTCTTGCCCCGTGCCAGATCGGCCAGGGCCGCCGCCACCAGCTTGTCGGCGTCGAGCCACAGCCAGCCGGGGATGTTGTCCGTGCCCATGCCGGCGCGCTCGTGGAACTCGGTGCGCACGAACCCCGGGCACAGCGCCATCATCCGGACGCCCGAGCCGGCCAGGTCCTTGGCCGCCCCCTGCGTGAACTGCACGACCCAGGCCTTGCTCGCCCCGTAGGTGCCGCGCGGCACGAAGGCGGCCACCGAGGCCACGTTGATGACTCCGCCGCGCCCGCGCGAGCGCATCGGCTCCGCCGCCGCCGAGGTCAGCCGCAGCACGGCCTCGATGTGCACCTTCAGCATGGTCAGCTCGTCGGCCATGGAGACCTCGAGGTAGCGGCCCTTGTTGCCGAAGCCCGCGTTGTTGACCAGCAGGTCCACCGGGTGCTTGCGGTCGCCGAGGCGCTTCTCGACCGCCGAGATGCCCTCCTCCGTGGAGAGGTCGGCGGCCAGTGCCTCGGCCTCGATGCCGTGCCGGTCGTGCAGCTCGGTGGCCTGCTCGCCCAGCCGCTTGGTGTCCCGGGCCACCAGGACCAGATTGTGCCCCTGGGCGGCGAGCCGCCGGGCGAAGGCGGCGCCGATGCCCGCCGTGGATCCCGTAATCAACGCAGTCGTCATAGGCGCAACCTAGTCGCCCCGCTTCCCGTACTTCTCCACGTGGGCCAGTGCCTTGTCCCGTGCCCCCGGCTCCAGCGCGTCACCGGCCGCCAGTGTGCGCGCCAGCAGCTCCCGCTCGGTGGTGAAGGCGCGGAACCAGAACGCCACCGTGACCTCGTGGTCCGGGCGGTGCACGACCTCGATGGCGTCGCCGGGCGAGACCGAGCCCTCCCGGACGACCCGCAGGTAGGCGCCCGGCCGGGCCTCCCGGGTGAACCGCTTGACCCAGCCCTTCTCGTCGAGCGCCCCCTGGAAGGTCCGGCACGGGATACGGGCCGAGGCCACCTCCAGGACCAGGTCGGGGCCGACCCGCCAGCGCTCGCCGAGCAGGGCGCCGTTCACGTCGACGCCGGAGGTCGTGAAGTTCTCCCCGAAGATCCCGCCGGGCAGTCCGCGGCCCAGCTCGCGCTCCCACCACTCCAGGTCCTCGCGGGCGTACGCGTACACGGCCTGGTGGTCGCCGCCGTGATGGCGCAGGTCGCAGACGTCGTCACCCTCGAGCCCGCTGGCCCCGGCACCCTTGGGTCCCGGCGCGAAGACCCGTACGGGGCCGGGGACCGGGACCTTGCCGTGACCGGTCAGCCCGCCCTCGGCGTCGGTGTAGTCGACGGCCGTCGCGCGGCCGCGGTTCACGGAGATCAGATGCATGGCGCCACGCTAGCCGAATGGACTCAAAGTAGCTCTGGGTTATTCGCGCTGGAGCCAAAGCGGGCCTTATAGTCGAAGGGTGATCGAGGCACGTCATCTCCGAGTTCTGCGCGCTGTCGCCGGAACCGGGTCCTTCTCCGCCGCCGCCCGCGAGCTCGGCTGCACGCAGCCGGCCGTCTCCCAGCAGATGAAGGCGCTGGAGCAGTCCGCCGGCACCCCGCTGCTGATCCGCACCGGGCGCGAAATGCGCCTCACCCAGGCCGGTGAGGCGCTGGTCCGGCATGCCGCCGGGATCCTCGCCGGGCTGACCGCCGCCGAGGAGGAGGTGGCCGCCATCGCAGGGCTGCGGGCCGGCCGGGTCCGGCTCGTCTCCTTCCCCAGCGGCAGCTCCACACTGGTGCCGACCGCGCTCGCGGCCATGCGCGCCGAGCATCCGGGTACCCGGATCTCGCTGGTCGAGGCCGAACCGCCGCGCTCGGTGGAGATGCTGCGCGAGGGCGACTGCGACCTCGCGCTGGCCTTCCGCTACGGCGGCGCCGCCGGATCGGCGGCCGAGTGGGAGGACCTCGTGGTCCGGCCGCTGCTGACCGACCGGCTCGTCGGGCTCGTTCCCGAGGGGCACCGGCTGGCGGGAGCGGAGCGGGTGGGCATGGCGGAGCTGGCCGACGAGCCCTGGATCGCGGGCTGCCCGCGCTGCCGCCGCCATCTGGTGGAGGTGTGCGAGGCCGTCGGGTTCACCCCGCGCATCGATTTCGCCACCGACGACTACCCGGCCGTGGTCGGCCTGGTCGGGGCGGGGCTCGGCGTCGCGGTGCTGCCGGAGCTCGCGGTGGAGTCCGTACGGGCCAAGGGCGTGAGCACCCTCGTCGTGGAACCGGCCGTCGAGCGGGAGGTCGTGGCGCTGACCCTGCCCGACCTGGCCCGCGTACCGGCCGTGGCCGCGACCCTGGCCGAGCTGGAGCGCGCGGCCAGGCGCTGACCTGCGTACGGCCCGGGTGCGGCAGCCGGCCCGGGTGCTGGCCCGCGTACGGCGGCCGGCCCGCGTGCGGGCCTGCCTGTGGGAGGCCCCGCGCGGCCCCCGCCCGGCGGGGCGGGGGGACGCGGTGGTGTGCCCTGTGGAGCGAGGAAACGTTCCTTCGGTGCTTGGTGAACGGTCGGCCGCGAGCGACCGGGTCCGCTCAGTGCGGAGCGATCGGCCCGATGGCGGTCGTCGCGGGGATCAGGCGATGGCGTGCGCGGCCCATCAGTTCTTCGCGTTCGTCCTCGGTGAGGCCGCCCCACACCCCGTAGGGCTCGCGGACGGCGAGTGCGTGCGCGGCGCATTCAGAACGCACCGGGCATCGCATGCAGACCTCTTTAGCCGAGGCCTCGCGCGCGCTCCTGGCCGCGCCCCGCTCGCCTTCCGGGTGGAAGAAGAGGGAGCTGTCGACCCCGCGGCAGGCAGCCAGCAGCTGCCAGTCCCAGAGGTCGGCGTTCGGTCCGGGGAGGCGGGAGAAATCTGCCATTGGTAGTCCTCTTGGTGCCGGTACTGAGGCGGATACGGTCCATGTCTCCACACCTACTGTCGTAGTAGATGTAAATATGACTCATTGGGAATCTAGCCTCAGACATGCGCCAAACGGAAGGAAAGCCGCCAAATAGGGCATAACGCCAGATGGAGGACACGCGGCGAGTGGCGTCCGCGTCGTGATCGCTTCCTCACGTAGAGTGCCGAAGGTGTCCGTCCGACCCGTAACTCTTTCGAGTGACCATCGTTGAGAGTGCGAAGGCGGTTGAACCAAGAAGTTCTCGGACAGGTGTCCGGGAGCATCGACCGCACAGGTGACGATACGTACCAGCCTGGAGGCTCAAGGTGACGCGCATCAGCAGCTGCGGAGGGCGGTCATGACATCCGTCCTCGTCTGCGACGACTCCCCGCTTGCCCGAGAGGCGCTCCGCCGCGCGGTTGCCACCGTGCCCGGCGTCGAGCGTGTGACGACGGCCGCCAACGGCGAGGAAGTCCTCCGCCGCTGGGGTGCCGACCGCTCCGACCTGATTCTGATGGATGTACGGATGCCCGGGCTCGGCGGTGTGGAGACGGTTCGCCGGCTGCTCTCGGCCGACCCCGGCGCCCGCATCATCATGCTGACGGTCGCCGAGGACCTGGACGGCGTGGCCCTCGCGGTCGCCGCCGGCGCCCGGGGCTATCTGCACAAGGACGCCTCGCGCGCCGAACTGCGGGCCACGGTCACCCAGGCCCTCGCCGACCCGACCTGGAGGCTGGCCCCGCGCCGGCTCCGCTCGGCCGAGATGGGCGCCGCGCCCACGCTCACCGCGCGGGAGATCCAGGTGCTGGAGGGCATGAGCCACGGCCGGTCCAACGCGGAGATCGGGCGCGAGCTCTTCCTCTCCGAGGACACGGTCAAGACGCACGCCCGCCGGCTGTTCAAGAAGCTCGGCGCGTCCGACCGGGCGCACGCCGTGGCGCTCGGGTTCCGCTGGGGCCTGGTCCGCTGACCGCGCGACCGCCGGCCCTCACCGGCCGGCGGTGCCGCGGGCGGGCCGGTCCGTCCGGTCGCCCGGTCTGTCCGGCCGCCCGGTCCGCCGGCCGCCCGGTCCGCCGGGCCCCCGGTCCCGGCAGCTCCCCGGAACCCCCCGCGGACCGATCCGTCGCACCCTGGTGCGAACGGTGGATTGACGGGGCACAATCCGGGGGACGTGTCGCTTCGGGCGCGATGCCGCATGCTTGAGGGTGTGGCGCATCCTGGAGATGTCGCCTCGGGGACGATTCGGCCGAGCGGGAGGGGAGGGGCCAGAGCATGAGTTCCGGTGCACCCATCCCGCACAACCCGTCGGCGCATAACGCTTCGACCCACAACACGGGCCGCGGTGCCGCGAATACTCCGGCGCCAAGGCACCATGGATTGATGCGCGACGACGAGGGCCCGGGGTCACCCGCGGCCACAGGTACCACCGGCGCCGCCAGAAGCAGCGGCGACGCGACCGTCGGCGCGCTCGTACGCCGTGCGGTCGAGGGCGACGAGCAGGCCACGCACGATCTGCTCGCCTTCGTGCACCCCCTCGCGATCCGCTACTGCCGCTCCCGGCTCTCGCGGCTCCCGGGTGACGCTCGTCACTTCGTGGAGGACCTGGCGCAGGAGGTCTGCGTCGCCGTCCTGATGGCGCTGCCGCGCTACCGCGACACCGGACGCCCCTTCGAGGCCTTCGTCTTCGCCATCGCCGCGCACAAGGTCGCCGATCTGCAGCGGGCCGCCATGCGGCATCCGGGCAGCACCGCCGTGCCCTCCGACGAGATGCCGGAGCGGCCCGACGACTCCCTGGGTCCGGAGGAGCGGGCGCTGCTGAGCAGCGACGCCGCCTGGGCCAAGAAGCTGCTGGCGAACCTTCCGGAGAACCAGCGCGAGCTCCTCGTACTGCGCGTCGCCGTCGGGCTGACCGCCGAGGAGACCGGGCAGATGCTCGGCATGTCCCCCGGGGCGGTGCGAGTGGCCCAGCACCGGGCGCTCAGCCGGCTCCGCGCACTCGCGGAGCAGTAGGCCGGCGGGCGTCCTTCCGGGGCTCGCGCCTGCTTTGCCTGTTTGTGCGGGGTCTGTTCTCGTAGGAAACCATGAACCTTGGGCTTGACCTTGGTCGTGGAATGAGACGCCTCGGGATCCCGTTAGCATGGACATCCGCGCTGAGCAAGACCATCTGGGAAGGTGTCATGACTGTGAACGCCGACGGAGTGCCCGACAAATTCGCCACACTCGGCCTCACATATGACGACGTGCTGCTGCTGCCGGGGGTCTCGGACATGTCCCCGGACGCGATCGACACGTCCTCGCTCATCTCCCGCAACGTCCGCGTGAACGTCCCGCTGCTCTCCGCCGCCATGGACAAGGTCACCGAGGCCCGCATGGCCATCGCGATGGCCCGCCAGGGCGGCGTCGGCGTCCTGCACCGCAACCTCTCCATCGTCGACCAGGCCAACCAGGTGGACCTGGTCAAGCGCTCCGAGTCCGGCATGGTCACCGACCCGATCACGGTGCACCCGGACGCGACCCTGCGCGAGGCCGACGAGCTCTGCGCGAAGTTCCGCATCTCCGGCGTCCCGGTCACCGACCCGGCGGGCAAGCTGCTCGGCATCGTCACCAACCGCGACATGGCCTTCGAGTCGGACCGCAGCCGCCAGGTGCGCGAGGTCATGACCCCGATGCCGCTGGTCACGGGCAAGGTCGGCATCACCGGCGTGGACGCCATGGAGCTGCTGCGCCGCCACAAGATCGAGAAGCTGCCGCTCGTCGACGAGTCCGGCATCCTCAAGGGCCTCATCACGGTCAAGGACTTCGTCAAGGCCGAGAAGTACCCGAACGCCGCCAAGGACAAGGACGGCCGGCTGCTCGTCGGCGCGGCCGTCGGTGTCGCCGGCGACGCGTACGAGCGCGCCCAGGGCCTGATCGAGGCGGGCGCCGACTTCATCGTCGTCGACACCGCCCACGGCCACTCGCGCCTCGTCGGCGACATGGTCTCCAAGATCAAGTCGAACTCGACGGTCGACGTCATCGGCGGCAACATCGCCACCCGCGACGGCGCCCAGGCGCTCATCGACGCCGGCTGCGACGGCATCAAGGTCGGCGTCGGCCCCGGCTCGATCTGCACCACCCGCGTGGTCGCCGGCATCGGCGTCCCGCAGGTCACCGCGATCTACGAGGCTTCGCTCGCCGCCAAGGCGGCCGGCGTCCCGGTCATCGGCGACGGCGGCCTGCAGTACTCCGGCGACATCGCGAAGGCCCTCGTCGCGGGCGCCGACACGGTGATGCTGGGCTCGCTGCTCGCCGGCTGCGAGGAGTCCCCGGGCGAGCTGCTCTTCATCAACGGCAAGCAGTTCAAGTCGTACCGCGGCATGGGCTCGCTCGGCGCGATGCAGTCCCGCGGCGACCGCAAGTCCTTCTCCAAGGACCGCTACTTCCAGGAGGGCGTGGGCGGCGACGACAAGCTCATCCCCGAGGGCATCGAGGGCCAGGTCCCGTACCGCGGCCCGCTCTCCGCGGTCGTGCACCAGCTCGTCGGCGGCCTGCGCCAGTCGATGTTCTACGTCGGCGGCCGCACGGTGCCGGAGCTCCAGGACCGGGGCCGGTTCGTCCGGATCACCTCGGCGGGGCTCAAGGAGAGCCACCCGCACGACATCCAGATGACCGTCGAGGCCCCGAACTACAGCCGCAAGGGCTGAAAAGGGCAGTACTGAAGGGGCGGACCCTCCCGGGTCCGCCCCTTCGGCGTCTCCGTCCGGGGCGGCGGGTACGTCCGTACAGCGGTCACCGGAACGCGACGTGCCGGGGTTCGGGGATACTGGACGGGCAGACCCAGAGGAAAGGCCACCACACGTGACTGAGATCGAGATCGGGCGCGGCAAGCGCGGCCGCCGGGCGTACGCGTTCGATGACATCGCCATCGTCCCCAGCCGCCGTACCCGGGACCCGAAGGAGGTCTCGATCGCCTGGCAGATCGACGCCTACCGCTTCGAGCTCCCGTTCCTGGCCGCCCCCATGGACTCGGTCGTCTCCCCGCAGACCGCCATCCGCATCGGCGAGCTCGGCGGCCTCGGCGTGCTGAACCTCGAAGGCCTGTGGACCCGGTACGAGGACCCGCAGCCGCTGCTCGACGAGATCGCGGAGCTGGACGAGGAGTCCGCCACCCGCCGTCTCCAGGAGATCTACTCCGCCCCGATCCAGGCGGACCTGATCCGTCAGCGGATCAAGGAGGTGCGCGACTCCGGCGTCGTCACCGCCGCCGCGCTCTCCCCGCAGCGCACGGCCGAGTTCTCCAAGGCCGTCGTCGACGCGGGCGTGGACATCTTCGTGATCCGCGGCACCACCGTGTCGGCGGAGCACGTCTCCGGCGCCGCCGAGCCGCTGAACCTCAAGCAGTTCATCTACGAGCTCGACGTCCCGGTCATCGTGGGCGGCTGCGCCACCTACACCGCGGCCCTGCACCTGATGCGCACCGGCGCGGCCGGTGTCCTGGTCGGCTTCGGCGGCGGCGCCGCGCACACCACGCGCAACGTCCTCGGCATCCAGGTCCCGATGGCCACCGCCGTCGCGGACGTGGCCGCGGCCCGCCGCGACTACATGGACGAGTCCGGCGGCCGCTACGTGCACGTCATCGCCGACGGCGGCGTGGGCTGGTCCGGCGACATCCCGAAGGCCGTCGCCTGCGGCGCCGACGCCGTGATGATGGGCTCCCCGCTGGCCCGTGCCACCGACGCGCCCGGCAAGGGCAACCACTGGGGCATGGAGGCCGTCCACGAGGACGTGCCGCGCGGCAAGAAGGTCGACCTCGGTACGGTCGGCACCACCGAGGAGATCCTCACCGGCCCGTCGCACTCCCCGGACGGTTCGATGAACATCTTCGGCGCGCTGCGCCGCTCGATGGCCACCACCGGCTACAGCGAGCTCAAGGAGTTCCAGCGGGTCGAGGTCACGATCGCGGACTCGCAGCACAGCCGCTGACCGTCCTGACGAACGCCCGCCGGAGGCCGGCACCCCGCACGGGGTGCCGGCCTCCGGCGCGTCCGGGGCCGGCGCCCTCAGGTTCGGCCGGAGCGCCGGCGGTGGCGGGCGACGCACATGACGGCGAAGCCGACGGTCACGAGGCCGGAGAGCTTGACCGGGCGCAGGTCACGGTCGCCCACGGGGACGGCCGGATCGGTCGCGTGGAACAGCAGCACGCCCGTGACGGCGGCCATGACGACGGCGAGTGCGCCCAGGCCCCAGATCGCGGCGGCGAACAGCCCGGACCGCGGGTTCCGCCAGGCCGCGGCGGCGCCGGGTCTGGTGGCCCGCGGGATCCGCGCGGGGTCGCGCGGGGGCATCGCGATCACCACCGACGGGGGGACGGAGGCGTCCACCACGGCCAGTTCGGCCGGATCGATCCGGTAGAGCGACGGTTCGACGGTGACCGAGAACCCGTTGCGGTCGACCAGGTGCCGGGCTCCGTCGGGGAAGGTCCGCAGCAGGACGCAGTCGGCGTACCGGACGGTGGCCCGGTCGTCCGGCGCGACCACGCTGACGCCCTCGGCGCCCACGATCAGGGAGACCGCGTCGTCCGCCACCGCCGGGCGGCGCCGTCCTTCGACGATGTCCGCCGACCGGGCGGGCGCGGGCGTCAGCCCGGCCCACTCCACGGAAGCGGTGGGCACCTGCATCAGGGCGTCCGCCCACACCTCGCGCGCCACGTCCCGCAGATCCTCGGTGGTGACCGCCCCGAGCTCCGCCCGGGCCTCGGCGGGGGTGAGGTTGCGGTGGCCGAGGAGCAGGTTCACGGCGTGACCGGGCAGCATGGCCGCGCCGAGGTCGGGCAGGTCGAACCGGGCCAGGGCGGAGGCCCGTACGGCGTCCAGGTCGGACTGCTCGATCCGGCCCGCGCGGAGCTTCGCGAGCACGTCCACGAAGGCGCCGACCAGCGCGTCCTGTTTCTGGGGCAGCGAATCCGCGTACGCGACGACGGTCGCCCGGCCGGCGTCGCGCACGGAGTAGTCGGCCGCCGCCGTGTAGGAGTACCCGCCCTTCTGGCGCAGTTCCCGGAACAGCTCCTTGCCCAGCACCTCCGTGAACAGGGACGCCCTGGTGGAGCGGGGGACCACGGCGGTCAGGCAGACACCGCCGTCGTCGCCGTGGAAGTAGGCGGGCGTCCCGGGCAGGGCGGAGGTGGGCTCCGGCGCGGGGTGCCACGCACCGGAGGGGAGGCCGAGGTCGAGACCTTCGGGGACGGTGTCGCCGGTGATCCACAGGACGGCGTTCTCCGCGGTGAACCACGTCCGCGCCCAGTCGCGCACGTCCCGTTCGGTGATCTTGTGGAGGCCGTACTCGGGATGGGCGGCGAGACCGTAGGAGCCGGGGCCGTAGCGCCATGCGGCCGCGGCGCGGGCCGGTCCGCCGGCCTTGCCGGCGGCCTCCGTGCGCAGGATCTCCTTCTCGGTCTCCAGCCGTTCCACGGGGAGGTCGCGCAGTGCGGCGCAGACGCCGTTCAGGTACTCCACGACGTCAGCGGTCGTACCGGTGACGTGGAAGTGGGTGCAGGCGGCCGCGGTGGTGCCGTTGTAGTGCAGGTCCCCGAGCCCGTGGCGGTACAGGGCGAGGTGCTCGACGAGATGGGTGATGCCGCTGGTGGCGAGGGTCTCGTCGGCGCTGCCGACGCGGAACAGCAGCCCGGCGGTGACCGGGCCGGGCCGGTGCGCGAGGAGCGTACGGATCCCGGCGACGGAGGTTTCGGTGATCATGCCGCTTCCGGGCCCTTCGCCGGAGTGGGCGCAGGGCTCGGCGGCGGGGAGGGCCGGGAGGACGGGCACGGGGTCGGGGAGGGGCCGATCTGGCGGCACGGTGGCAGGCACGGGCGGATCATATGATCGTTCCGCATCGTTGCGACAGGGAATTCCGGTCTCGGTCGGGCACCGCGCCTGATCGCATCGTTCCTGCTCAGTGCCCTGTCCGGGGTGAAGCGGGAGGAACCGCTCCGGCTGGTGGACGGTCAGTTCCTGCCCTTCATCCGGCGGTTCAGGCAGATGGCCCAGGGGATGAGGGAGGCGCCCGCGACGAGCAGCCACTTGAGCAGGAACCAGGCGTTCTCCGGGGCCATCCGCGAGTGCTCGTCGCCCATGACGAGGCCGAGGAGGAGCACCGATCCGCCGGTGACCATCCCGGGGACGCCGAGTATCCAGAGCAGGACGGTGAACCGCGGATCGCGCCGGGTGGCCGGGGCCGGGGGCCCGGAGGTGGGGACCGGGGACCGGGCCGGGGTGCGGGGCGGCATCCGCAGGACGGCGGAGGGCGGGACGGCCGCGTCGAGTACGGCCAGGTCGGCCGCCGCGAGCCCGAACCGGGCCGGGTCGATGGTGAGCGTGAACCCGTCGTGGCCGACCAGGTGGCGGGCCCCGTCCGGATGGGCCTGCACCAGGGAGCACTCGGCGTACCGGACGGTGATCCGGCTGCCCGCCGTGACCAGGCTGACCCCGTCCCCGGCCAGGGTGAGCACCGTGCCGGGGTCCGCCACGGCCGGGTACGCGCGCCCGGAGACGACCTCCGCCGACCCGGTGGGCGCGGCCGCGAGTCCCGGGCGGTCCACGCCCCGGCCGGGCACCTGGAGCAGGGAGCCGGCCCACAGGTCGCGCGCCACCTCGTGCAGGGCTTCGACGGTGACCGCCCCGATCTCGGCCCGTGCCTCGGCGAGGGTGTGGTGGCGGTGGCGCAGCAGCAGGTCCGCGGCCCGTCCGGGGAGCCGGTCGGAAACCAGCCCGGGGGCGTCGAGCCGGGCGAGCGCGGAGGCCCGTACGGCTTCCAGGTCGGACGGCTCGATCCGGCCGTCCCGCAGCTTCGCCAGGACGTCCGCGAAGGCGGCGGCCGTCGCGTCCTGGTGCTGCGGGAGCGCCTCGGCGTGGGCGATGACGGTCGCGTGGCCGGCGTCGCGCGGGGCGTACCGGGCCGTCGCGCCGTACGCGTACCCGCCCTTGTGGCGCAGTTCCCGCAGCAGTTCCCTGCCGAGGACCTCCGCGAACAGGCTCGCGGCGGTGGAGCGCGGCAGTACGGAGGTCAGCACGACGGAGCCGTCGCCGCCGGGGAAGTGGGCGGGGAGGGCGGGCAGCGCGGAGGTGGCCGCGGGCGCCGGGTGCCGGTCGCCGGAGGGGAGGGTGAGGTCGAGGCCTTCGGGGAGGGTGCCGGCGGTGATCCACAGCACGGCGTTCCCGGCCGTGAACCGGGTGCGGGCCCAGTCGCGCACCTGCTCCGCGGTGAGCTGCGCGAGCCCGGTCTCGGCGTAGCCGGTGAGGCCGTACGAGCGGGATCCGTAGCGCCACAGGGTGGCACGGCGGGCCGGGCCGTCGGCGCGGCCGGGGCCGTTGGCGGCTTCCTCGGTGCGCAGGATCTCCTTCTCGGTCTCCAGCCGGTCCAGGGGGAGGTCGCGCAGGGAGGCGCAGACGCCGTTGAGGTACTCGACCACGTCCGCGGGGGTGCCGGTGACCTGGAAATGGGTGAACGCGGCGGTGGAGACGGGTGTGGGCGTGGCGGTGGAGGTGCCCGGGCTGTGGGCGTGGTGCGGGGCGCCGGAGCCGTGGCGGTGCAGGGCGAGGTGTTCCACGAGGTGGGTGATGCCGCTGGTGGCCAGGGTCTCGTCGGCGCGTCCGACGCGGAAGAGCAGCCCGGCGCTGATGAGGCCGGGGCGGGGGGAGAGGAGGGCGGGGATGCCGTTCACCGTGGTGGTGACGGTGCCGTCGGCGTCGGGGGTGGCGTCGGCGTCGGTGGTGGCGGCCTTTGCCGGGGCTGGCGGGGCTGGCATGGCGGCCGTGGTGGATGTGGCGGTCGTGGTGGCCCTGGCGGCCGGGGCGGCGGGCTCGGGCTCGGGGCGCGTCGCGGTGGTCATCGTGATGCCCCTCAGCCCTGTGCCAGGGCGCTCTTGCGGTGGCGGGTGAACTCGGCCGTGTGGTCCCAGGTGCCCAGGTAGCCCCACGGGAACCGGCTCGCGCGGTCGCCGAGGACGCGGAAGTGCGGGGCCGCGTCGGCGGGGCGGGCGGCCGCGCTGTGGGCGGCCGCGAAGGCGTTGTGGGCGTCGGTGTGGGCGTACGCGTCGGCCCGGGCGGCCGGGTGGAGCACGGAGTGCCCGGCGGCCACGAGCAGACGCGCCCGGTTGCCGGGGGCGTTCAGGTACTTCTCCGCACCCCGCGCCTCCCCACGGCCGTGCGATTCCGTGTACTGCTCCAGCTGCGCGATGGCGACCAGGGCACCGTTCGGGCCGCCCGCGGGCGCCGCCTTCGCGCATTCCTCGGCGAAACCGTGTGCGTCCTCCCAGGTTCCGCCCCATTTGGGGCAGATCTGCTGGAGGAGCTGCTGCTGGCCGGCGTAGTGGTGCGGGTGGTGCTCGGCGAGCCGTTCGTAGCGGCGCCGGGTCTCGCCGAGGCCCAGCTGGAGGCCGCGCGAGGTGGTGATGCGCAGGTGCCAGGCGAGGGCGTACCGGGGGTGCTCGGCGCAGAGGTCGATGAGGAGCGTCTCGGCGCGCCGCAGGTAGCCGTGGAACTGCTGGAACCGCCCCGGGGACACGTACTGGGCACCGGCCGAGGAACGGATGCCCCAGCCGATCCGGATCAGCCGTTCGGCGAGCAGGCTCCGGGCGAGCGGATCCCCGGGGTGCTCGGCCAGGGCGTCGTTGAGGAACGTTTCGGCGTTCTGCTGTTCGCCGACGACCCCGCAGGCGATGGCGCGGTCGTCCTCGTCGTCGAGCGCGGCGAAGCTTCCGGCGAGGGCATCCCAGTCCTGGCGGTGGACGTGGGTGCGCAGAGCGGCGAGGGCGGGGATGCGGTCGGCGGGTTCGGACACGGGAGGACCGGGGGGACCGGGCTGACTGGACTGACCGGACTGACCGGGCTGACCGGGCTGGAGATCAACTGACACGCGCGGATCATACGAGCGAGGTCGTCGATGCCGACAGGGGTTTTGGGTCTGCCGTGCGATCAAGGTTTCGCCCGGCCGGGGCCTTGCGGCGGCAGAAACCCCGGCCCGGCCGCGGCCCGGCCGGGGTTTCTGCCGCGGCGGGCCTACAGCCGGTGCGCGGCGCCCGCCGGGCTGGCGCCGCGGGTGTCCAGCAGCAACTGGGCCTTCACCGCCAGGCCCTGCAGATCGTAGGTGCGGTGGTGCTGCAGCAGGATCGTCAGATCGGCGTTGGCCGCCGCCTCGTACAGGGACTCGGCGCGCGGGACGGGCTGGTCCCGGACGCGCCATCCGCTGATGTACGGGTCGTGGTAGCTGATCAGCGCCCCGAGATCGAGGAGGCGGCTGGCGATCTCACGGGCCGGGGAGCCCTCCTGGTCGGCGAGGTCCGGCTTGTAGGTGACGCCCAGGAGGAGGACGCGGGCGCCGCGCGCGGACTTGCCGTGCTCGTTGAGCAGGGTGGCGCTGCGCTGGATGACGTACTGCGGCATCCGGTCGTTGATCTCCTGCGCCAGACCGACCATGCGCAGCGGGTGGCCGGGGGTGCGGGTGGTGTGGGGGAGGTAGTTGGGGTCGAGGGGGACGCCGTGGCCGCCGACACCGGGGCCGGGGCGGAAGGCCTGGAACCCGTACGGCTTGGTCTCCGCACACCGGATGACGTCCCACAGGTCCACGCCGAGATCGTGGCAGAGCACGGCCATCTCGTTCATGAGGGCGATGTTGACGTGCCGGTAGTTGGTTTCCAGGAGCTGTACGGTCTCGGCCTCGCGCAGGCCGCGGGCGCGCACCACCTTCTCGGTGAGGCGGGCGTAGAAGGCGTGCGCGGACTCGGTGCAGGCGGGGGTGAGGCCGCCGATGACCTTGGGGGTGTTGGAGATGCCGTGTGTCCGGTTGCCGGGGTCGAGGCGGCTGGGGGAGTAGGCCAGGTGGAAGTCCCGGCCGGCGCGCAGCCCGGAGCCCGATTCGAGGATCGGGCGCAGGTACTCCTCGGTGACCCCGGGGTGGACGGCCGATTCGAGGATGACGGTGGTGTGCGGGCGCAGCCGCGCGGCGAGCGTGCGGCCCGCCTCGCCGACCGCGGACAGGTCGAGTGCGCGGTCCGCGCCGAGGTGGGTGGGGGCGCAGATGACGGCGGTGCGGACCCGGCCGAGTTCGGCGGGGTTGGTGGTGACCCGGAAGCCGGCCGCCGACATGCGGCGGATCTCGGCGGCGGTGAGGGTGGAGTCCGTGGCCGGACCGCTGTCGTAGCCGACCGTCTCGATCCCGGCGGCCACGGCTGCCTGGGCGAGCGGGAGACCGAGATGGCCGAGTCCGATGACGGCGAGATCTGCGGGCATGGGGGTGCCGTCCCTTCCCTTCCCTGACATGCATGAGGGGGCGGAGCGCGCAAGTCCTGTGGAGGCGGAGAGCTGGCGCAATGTCAGACTAGGCGTATATATGACAGATATGTCGTATTCAGAGGTCTTGGTCGCCGCCGTGTTATCCACAGGCGGTGGCTGATGTGGGTGCGGACGGTCAGAATCATGAACGGGCGATGTGAGCGGGATCACCCACGACGGGTGGGATGACCGCACAGGGCGGACGGGGCGATCCGCCCCGCGTCAACGGGAGGCAGGCAGCCGTGATGACTGGGACAGGGGCAGGGCCGGGAGCAGGGGCGGGCGGGGGCGCGGGCGCGGGTGCGCGGGGTGGCACCGGGGCCGGGGCCGGAGCCGGTGCCGGGGTTCGGACGGGTGGAGGGGGCGGGACGACGACGCTTGGGCCGGTGCAGCGGGCCGAGGCGCTCGCCGGGATGGCCGAGCGGGAGCTGGACGTGCTGGTGGTCGGGGCCGGAGTGGTCGGCGCCGGCACCGCCCTCGACGCCGTGACCAGAGGTCTGGCGACCGGGCTGGTGGAGGCGCGGGACTGGGCTTCGGGCACCTCCAGCCGCTCCAGCAAGCTCATCCACGGCGGGCTCAGATACCTGGAGATGCTGGACTTCGCCCTCGTGCGGGAGGCGCTGAAGGAGCGCGGTCTGCTGCTGGGGCGCCTCGCCCCGCACCTGGTGAAGCCGGTGCCGTTCCTGTACCCGCTCCAGCACAAGGGGTGGGAGCGGTTCTACGCGGGCTCCGGCGTCGCGCTGTACGACGCCATGTCGCTCTCCAGCGGCCACGGGCGCGGTCTGCCGACGCACCGCCACCTGTCCCGCAAGCGGGCCCTGCGGATCGCGCCGGCGCTGCGCAAGGACGCGCTCGTGGGCGCCCTGCAGTACTACGACGCCCAGATGGACGACGCGCGTTACGTGGCGACCCTGGTGCGGACGGCCTCGGCGTACGGGGCGCAGTGCGCCAACCGGGCGAGGGTGGTCGGCTTCCTGAGGGAGGGCGAGCGGGTCGTCGGCGCGCGGGTGCAGGACGTGGAGGGCGGCGGGGAGTACGAGATCCGCGCGAAGCAGATCGTCAATGCCACCGGGGTGTGGACGGACGACACCCAGGCGCTGATCGGGGAGCGCGGGCAGTTCCACGTACGGGCGTCCAAGGGCATCCACCTGGTCGTCCCGAAGGACCGGATCCACTCCTCGACCGGGCTCATCCTGCGCACCGAGAAGTCGGTGCTGTTCGTCATCCCCTGGGGCCGGCACTGGATCGTGGGCACCACGGACACCGACTGGGACCTGGACAAGGCGCACCCGGCGGCGTCGAGCGCCGACATCGACTACCTGCTGGAGCACGTGAACTCGGTCCTCGCGGTCCCGCTCACCCGGGACGACGTCCAGGGGGTCTACGCCGGCCTGCGGCCGCTGCTGGCCGGGGAGTCGGACGCGACGAGCAAGCTCTCGCGCGAGCACACGGTGGCGCACCCGGTACCGGGGCTGGTGGTGGTCGCCGGCGGCAAGTACACGACGTACCGGGTGATGGCCAAGGACGCGGTGGACGAGGCCGTCCACGCCCTGGACCAGCGGGTCGCGCCGTGCGTGACGGAGGACGTGCCGCTGGTGGGTGCGGAGGGGTACCGGGCCCTGTGGAACGGGCGGGCGCGGATCGCCGCCCGGACGGGACTCCACGTGGTGCGGGTGGAGCACCTCCTGAACCGGTACGGGTCGCTGACGGAGGAACTGCTGGCGCTGATCGCGGCGGACCCTTCGCTCGGGGAACCGCTGACCGGCGCCGACGACTACCTCCGGGCCGAGGTGGTCTACGCGGCCTCGCACGAGGGGGCGCGGCACTTGGACGACGTGCTGACGAGGCGGACGCGGATCTCGATCGAGACCTTCGACCGGGGGACGAGATCGGCGCGGGAGTGCGCGGAGTTGATGGCTCCGGTTCTGGGGTGGGACAAGCAGCAGATCGAGAAGGAAGTCGAGCACTACGAGAAGAGGGTTCAGGCGGAGCGGGAATCGCAGCGTCAGCCGGACGATCAGACGGCGGACGCGGCGAGGCTGGGGGCACCGGACATCGTCCCGTTGTAGTCCCGTTGTAACTCCGCGACGTCGTCGGGGGAACCGCGGACCCGGGGCTCCCGTCCGTTGCGGAGTAAGGGACAATGGGGGTTCTGCCGGGGCGGGTTACCGGGCACCCCGGCCACTGCCGGGGAAACCGGAGCAGGCGGCACGATCGCAGAGGGGACGCATGTCGAAGCCGGAGCACACCGAGTCGCCGGAGCCGTCTGTCGGGACGGGATCGCCGGTGCCTCCGGCGGTCACCCCGACGGACCCGAAGCCCCCCGCCCAGAGGCGCCCGCGCCCGGCGGGCGCGAAGCCCGCTGCCGGGACGGGACCTGACGGGGCGAAGCCCGCAGCCGGGTCGAAGCCGCAGGAGGCGCAGCCCACGGCGGCGAAGTCCGCCGGCCCGGGCAAGCCCGTGGGGGCGAAGCCTGCTGCTGGCGCGAAGGCCGCTGATGCGGCGGAGTCCGCGGATGCGGAGCCTGCCGGTGTGGCGAAGTCTGCGGGGGCGACGGCCGCTGGTGTGGAGAAGTCCGCCGATGTGGAGGCCGCTGGTGTGGCGGAGCCCGCGGATGCGAAGGGTGCTGACGCGAAGGTTTCTGGTGCGGCGGGGGCCGGGAAGGTGGGGCCGGCTGACGGGGTGAAGCCTGTTGCCGGGGCGAAGGGCGCTGCGGCCGCGCCGGAGCCTGAGGATGCGAAGCCCGTGGCTGCCGAGCCCGTCGTGGCGAAGGGTGCCCGGGGCGGGATATCCGTGACGAAGCCTGCTGCCGCGGAGTCCGAGGGGGCTGAGCCCGTCGTCGCGAAGGCCGCTCGGAGTGGCGTGTCCGTGGTGAAGCCCGCGGACGCGAAGTCCGGTGCGGGTGCGGCGCCCGTGGGTGCCGAGACCGTCGTTCCGAAGGCCTCCCGGGGCGGCGTGTCCGGGGCGGAGCCCGCTGCGGCGGAGCCCGAGGACGCCAAGCCCGTCGCCATGAGCAAGGCCGACGAGGTGGCGGCCGCCGTCAAGGCGGCCGCGGCCAAGGCGGTGGAGACCCCGCAGGACGAGGGCCGGCTGCTCGCGGGCCGTTACCGGCTCGGCGACGTCCTGGGCAAGGGCGGCATGGGCACCGTCTGGCGTGCCGAGGACGAGACCCTCGGCCGGACGGTCGCCGTCAAGGAGCTCCGCTTCGGCAGCGGCGTCGACGAGGACGAGAAGCGCCGCCTCATCACCCGTACCCTCCGTGAGGCGAAGGCCATCGCCCGGATCCGCAGCGGTGGAGCCGTCACGGTGTACGACGTCGTCGACGAAGACGGCCGGCCGTGGATCGTCATGGAGCTCATCGAGGGCCCCTCGCTCGCGGAGTTCATCCGGGAGAACGGTCCGCTCACCCCCCGGCGCGCCGCCGAAGTCGGCCTCGCCGTGCTCGACGTACTGCGTGCCGCCCACCGCCAGGGCATCCTGCACCGGGACGTCAAGCCCTCCAACGTGCTCCTCGCAGACCACGGCAACGGCCGCGTGGTCCTCACCGACTTCGGCATCGCCCAGGTCGAGGGCGACCCCTCGGTCACTTCCACCGGCATGCTCGTCGGCGCCCCCTCGTACATCTCCCCCGAGCGCGCCCGCGGCCACCGCCCCGGCCCGCCCGCGGACATGTGGTCGCTGGGCGGACTGCTGTACGCGACCGTCGAGGGCGTGCCCCCGTACGACAAGGGTTCGGCCCTCGCGACGCTGACCGCGGTGATGACCGAGCCCGTCGATCCGCCGAAGAACGCCGGTCCGCTGACCGAGGTCATCTACGGCCTGCTGGTCAAGGACCCGGCCCACCGGCTCGACGACGACCGCGCGCGGGCGATGCTCACCGCCGTGATCGAAGCGCCCGAGGAGCCGGCTCCCGTGGCCGCCCCGAGCGCGGAGGAAACCCGGCAGATATCGCTCGCCGAGGCCCAGGACGCGGCGGAGAAGGCGGCCGCCGAGAAGGCCGCGAAGGCCGCCGAGAAGACGGAGAAGAAGGAACGCGAGCGCCGGGAGCGCGAGCAGCGCGAGCGTGCCCGCGCGGCGCTGAAGTCGGCCCGCAAGGCGGCCGCCGCCAGCGCAGCCGCCGCGGCCTCGACCCCCGCCGGGCCCCCGGCTTCGCGCCCCGCGCCCGTCGCGGCGCCGCTCACCGATGTGATGCCGCGCCGCACCATCGCGCTCGCGATAGCCGGCGTGCTCGTCGTCCTCGCCGTCATCGGCTCGCTCATCGCGTACGCCGTCAGCGGCGACGACAAGGACGGTTCGCCGAAGGACGGCAAGGGCGGCGGACACTCGGCCGCCGCGTCGAGCCCCGGCCCCGGTTCCTCGCCCTCGCCGTCACCCTCGCCGAAGTCCGGTGAGCAGGGCGCGGGCGGCGCGGCCAGTGGCGGCGCCGCTTCGCCGGGTACGGGCCAGACGCCGGGCACCGGCACGGGCGACGGCACCGGCACCGGCGCCAACTCCGGCCAGGGCCAGGGCGCCACGCCCGGGGGCGCCGGGGGCGGGCTCCCGCCCGGGTACGCGCAGGTGACCGATCCCGGCTTCCACTTCGCCATGGCCATGCCCGAGGGCTTCAAGCAGACCGGCACCATAGGCAAGAACGACGGGGTCATATACAGCCGCGACGGCGGCTTCCCGCGCATCCAGATCGACTTCAACAGCTCCCCGAGGGACGACGCGCGCGCGGCCTGGCTGGAGCTGGCCCCGGCCGTGGCGGGCAGCAGCAAGAACTACAAGCTGCTGAAGCTCGAACCGGTGAACTACCGGGGGTACCCGACCGTCGCCGACTGGGAGTTCGAGCGGGAACAGAAGGACGTGCGCGTCCACGTGCTCGACCGCGGATTCAAGATGGACGCGAAGCACGGCTACGCCATCATGATCACCTGCCTCGCCGACCAGTGGGACGCGGCGGAGTGCACGCAGCTGCGCAGCACGGCATTCGAGAGCTTCCAGCCGCTGGGCTGACCCGGGTCGCGAACCGCTCGGGGCGAGCCTCGTCAGGGCCGGGACGCGGGCGGCCCGGGCGACGTATCGTGTCAGCGGGGCCAAGGGGTTGGCCCCGCAGCTCTCGGGGGAGGCGATGTGGAGGACTACGCGGGCCGGATCCTGGCCGAGCGCTACCGTCTGCCATTGCCGCCGTCCGACGAGTACGAACTGATCGAGACCCGGGCCTTCGACACGCGCAGCGGCCAGGAAGTCCTCGTACGGCAGGTGCCGTTGCCGGAGGTCGTCGACGCGGAGTTGCTGGACGGCACGCGCGGCGGTCCGGCCGCCGCCGGGGGCAGGCGCACCGCTGCCGCGGAACTGCCCGCCGTGCGCAGGGCGATCGCGGCGGCGCAGGCGGCCGCGTCCGTACCGGACCATCCCCGGCTGGACCAGGTCTTCGACGTGTTCGCCGAGGGCGGGTCGCTGTGGATAGTGAGCGAGCTCGTCCCGGCCCGGCCGCTGGCGGCGCTGATCGCCGAGGAACCGCTGAGCCCGTACCGGGCGGCGGAAGTGGCGGCGGACGTGCTGACCGCGTTGCGGGTGCTGCACGCGCACGGGTGGACGCACCGGAACATCACCATGCGGACGGTCCTGATCTGCGAGGACGGGCGGGTCGTACTGACGGGCCTGGCCGCGGGGGCGGCGGAGGACGCCCTGTGCGGGTACGACCCGGTCCCCTCACCGGAGGGCACGGACCACCCCTCGGCCACACCGCCCGGATGGGCGGTGCGGGGTACGGACACGGGCCCGGCCCTGGGTACGGGTACTGGCACGGGTGGCCCGTCGGCGGCCGGGTACGACTCCGGGTACGGCTCCGGGTACGGGCAGGGACCCGGCCCTGACCCGGGGACCGGCAGCGGGCAAGTCGACCGGTACGGGACCGCGCCCGCGGCGGGCCCGGGTGGTGCTTCCGGATGGGATGCGGGTGACGCAGCCGAGCCGGAGGCCCGGGGCGCCGGTCCGGGTCCGGCGGCCCAGGGCGCCGGGTACGCGCCGATCGTGGCCCCGGGATACGACACGGGGCCGCGCTACAACGACCACATCGCCACCGGGGCCGCCGGAGCCTCCGGGGCCACCGAATCCGCGGCGGAGCAGCCCGATCTGAAGTCCGCCGCACGGGCCGGGGCCATCGCCGCGTACCGGGCCGGGGCGCAGGCCGCCGCGCGGATCACCGAGCAGCGCAAGGCCGGGGCGGAGTCCGCACCGGACCCGGAGCGGACTCCGGCGGAGCCGCGGCCGGAGGGGTCGACACTGCCGAAGGGGTACTCGTACCCGTACGGCGGCCCGGACAGCGGCGCGACCTGGCACGGCGCCACCCCGCGCCGCCAGGCCCTGCCCCCGGGCGAAGCGGAGCCGCAGACCCCGCCGACCCGCGCCGCACTGCCCGCGCAACTCGCCCTTCCCCAGGGCTACCACCAGGCGGACGCCCCGGGCGGTGGTGCGCCTTCGCCCTCCGGACCCGGGCAGGGAAGTGCCACCGGCCCGCAGCCCCCGGCCGAACGGGGACACACCCGGCCGGGAGAGGGCCGGATACCCGAGGGCCCGCCCCCGGCGGAGGCCCCCGCCCAGGCCCACCCGCGGCCCGGAGCGCAGTACCGGGCGCTGCCGGACAGCGGCGGCGCGCAGTACCGGGCCCCGGCGAACGGCGGCGCGCAGTACCAGGCGCTGCCGAACGGCGACGGCGCGCAGTACCAGGCGCTGCCGGGCAGCAGCCGGGCACTGCCGGACACCCAGGCACTGCCGGACACCCGGGCGCTGCCGAACAGCGGCGGCCCCGGCCCCGGTTCCAGCTCCGGCCCCGGCCCCGGCCCCGGCCCAGTCCCCGGGCAGGAGCGGGCCCCCGGCGATGCCGGGTGGGCCGCGGCCGAGGGCGGACGGGCCGCAGGCGATGGCGTACGGCCCGCGGACACCGGCGTGCGGCCCGCGGACACCGGCGTGCGGGCCGGGTGGGGGAGCGGCCCGCGCAGCGGGCTCGATGCCGAGCGGGCCCGCCAGACGCGGATGGCCGTGGTCGGCGCGGTGACCGAGCGGTGGGCTCCCGAGCAGGCGCAGGCCGTGCACGGGCCGTGGCAACTGGCCGCGCCCGTCGGGCCGGCCACCGATCTGTGGGGGCTCGGCGCGCTGCTGTACCGGGCCGTGCAGGGCCACGCACCGTACCCCGAGGACAGCGTCGCCGAGCTCGTGGAGATGGTCTGCGCCGAGCCCCCCGCCTTCGCCGAGGAGTGCGGCCCGCTGCGCCCGGTCGTGGAGTCCCTGCTGCGTCAGGACCCGACCGAGCGCCCCGACTTCGAGGAGCTCCGCGGCTGGCTGCGGTCCCTCGTGCGGTCGGCGCCGGAGCCCGACGGCGGCTTCACCGGGCTGCTCCCGATGCCGGAGCCCGATCCCGCCCGGCTGCCCGTCGTACGGCGGCGGGCCGATCTGCACGGCAGGCACCGCAGCGCCGAACACCCCCGCAAGCCGCGCTCGCTGGGGCGGTCCCTGCTGCTCGGGGTCATGGTCCTGCTCGCGGGGAGCGTGGCCTACGCCATGTTCTTCATGCCCCGCTCCGCCGATCCGCAGGGCGGCGGTCAGAAGGCCGCCGGGATGGGGCAGCCGGCCGCGACGCATCCGCCGAGCCCGGGCCGCAGCCCGAAGCCGAGCGGTTCCGGTCCGGCCCCGAGCCCCTCCGCGAGTCCGCCCGAGTCCAGGCCCGCGACCCAGACCGCGGCCCCCGCCCCGCCCGGGTACACCGCCCAGCAGGACGCCGAGCACTTCCAGATCAACGTCCCGAACGGCTGGGACCGTCGCGGAATGAACGAGTCCGGTCAGGTGCGCTACACGGAGGGGGAGTTCGCCCTGACCGTCGTCCCCGGCCGGGACAAGGCGGAGGGCAACCCCGACCCGGCCACCTACCAGAAGGACAAGGAGCCCGAGCTGGCTCCGTACCGCTCCTCCACCTGGTCCAGCGTCAGCGACATCAAGTCCACCAAGGTCGGCAACCAGCTCCGCGTCACCGGCCGGTACACCTGGATCGACGGCAACGGCCGCTCCGTCGTGGCCCGCAATTTCGTCGTCGCGCTCGGAGGTTCGTACCACATCGTCCTGGTCACCGGCCCGGTCGACGAGGAGGGCAAGGTCACCGAGGTCTTCGAGCAGGCGACGGCCAGTTACAAGAACGGCGGCTGACGGGGACTCAGTACGGCGATTGCGTCACAGTGCGGCCCAACCGTCGCCGAGAGGTACCGGCAGCGCCCGGGGGCTCCGTAGTCTGGCCGGAAGTGCACAGAGCGGCGGCGGAGACTCGTGGAACAGCAGACAGGCGCGGGTGCGGTGCTCGCGGGCCGGTACCGGCTCGTGGAGTCCATCGGCAGGGGCGGCATGGGCAAGGTGTGGCGCGCACACGATGAGCTGCTGCACAGGACGGTCGCCGTCAAGGAACTGACGGCGGGCCTGTACGTCGCCCAGGCCGACCGGGACGTCATGCACGCCCGGACGCAGAAGGAGGCCCGGGCCGCGGCCCGCATCCAGCACCCGGCGGTCGTCACCGTCCACGACGTGCTGGAACACGACGACCGGCCGTGGATCGTCATGGAGTACATCGACGGCCCCTCCCTCGCGGACGCGGCGAAGACGGCCGGCCGGATCGAGCCCCGCGAGGCGGCCCGGATCGGGCTGCACGTGCTGGGCGCGCTGCGTGCCGCGCACGCGGTCGGCGTACTGCACCGGGACGTGAAGCCGGGCAACGTGATGCTGGCCAAGGACGGGCGGGTGATGCTCGCGGACTTCGGCATCGCCGCGATCGAGGGCGACTCCTCCATCACGCGCACCGGTGAACTCATCGGTTCCATCGACTACCTGGCTCCCGAGCGGGTCACGGGCGGTCCCCCCGATCCGTCCTCCGACCTGTGGTCGCTGGGCGCGACGCTGTACACGGCGGTCGAGGCCCGTTCGCCGTTCCGCCGCACCTCGCCGATCTCCAGCCTCCAGGCGGTGGTGAACGACGAGCCGCCCGCCCCGACCCACGCGGGCGCGCTGGCCCCGGTGATCACGGCGCTGCTGCGCAAGGACCCGGCGAAGCGGCCGTCGGCCGCCGAGGCCGAGCAGATGCTGCTGGAGGCGATGGAGGGCCGGGAGCCGAAGGCGGCGCACGCCTACGTACCGACGCGCGCGCTGGGCTCCGAGGAGCTGGCCCCCGCCCGCAACGACCGCACGGACCCGGAAACGGCGGCGCTCCCCGGCGAACACGGCCAGGGCCAGACGGCACAGGGCCAGACCCCACAGGGCCAGACCGCACAGGGCCAGGCCCACGGCCGGTACCCGGGCGCGCAGACGTGGCCGGAGCCGGCGCGGGAGCAGGAGCCGGAGTACCTGGTGAGGTCCGAGGCCGGGCCGCCCGCCGCGGACCGGCGCGACGGCGCGGGAGCCCCCGCGCCCGCCCCCGGCCGTGTCCGGCGCGCGGCCGTCGTCGCTCTGGTGGCGGCGCTGATCGGCGGCGGCGGGGTCTTCGGGGTGCTGAAGTACACCGGCGGCGCGGATGACGGGGGCGCCGGGAAGGGATCGGACGTGACGAACGGGGCGCCCGGCACCTCGGCCGGTTCCGGGGACGTCGAGGCGCAGAAGGAGGCGGTCGCGCCGGCCGGCTGGCGCAAGGTCGTCGATCCGCAGGGCTTCACCCTCTTCGTGCCGAACGGCTGGACGCGCCGGATGGACGGGACGCAGATCGACTACACGCCGGACGGCGGCAAGCACTTCATCCGGCTCGCGGTGACGGCGAAGCCGGAGTTCGACAACCCGTACATGCACATGCTGGACCTGGAGAAGCAGCTGGCCAAGCGCTCCGACTACGTGCGCCAGACCCTGCACCAGAACACCTTCCGGGGCCAGGTCAAGGCCGCGCTGTGGGAGTTCAGCCTGACCGAGAAGACGGGGGCGGCCACCGGCCCCCGGCGGGCCGTCGAGCAGATGTACTACGAGCAGGACGGCACCGAGTACGCGGTGTACATGTCGGGTCCGGCGGCGGAGTGGGAGACGACCCGGGCGCAGTTCGACACCGTGCTCAGCGGCTGGCAGCCACCGGCCGGCTGAGCCCGTTTCCGCCATCCTGCCAGCGATCACTGGCGTAAATGGCAAAATCCGGTTACCGGCGGGTACCCAAAGCACCCCCTGGCGCAATACGCTCACGGCCATGACGGACACGCAGGCCCCGGCCCCCCTCCGCAGCGCCCCGCAGCCCACCAATCCGGTCGCCCCGGCCCCGGCAGGCGCCCGGAGCGCCGCCGACGTGGTGACCCCCGAACTGGTCGCCCGGCTGACCCGCGGCGTGGCCGGCTCCGGCCGCACCGCCAACCACAGCCCCTTCACCGGAAACGAGCTCGCGGACCTGCCGGAGGCCACGCCGCAGGACGTGGCGGAGGCCTTCGCCGCGGCCCGCGCCGCGCAGCCCGCCTGGGCTGCCGTGCCCGTCCGCGCGCGGGCCGCCGTACTGCTGCGCTTCCACGACCTGGTCCTGTCCCGCCAGGCCGAGGTGCTCGACCTGATCCAGCTCGAGACCGGCAAGGCCCGCCTGCACGCCCACGAGGAGGTCCAGGCCGTCTCGATCGCCGCCCGCCACTACGGCCGCAAGGCCCCCTCGTACCTGCGGGCCAAGGGGCACACGGGCGCCATGCCCACCCTGACCAAGGTCACCGAGCTGCGCCAGCCGCGCGGGGTCATCGGCCAGATCGCCCCCTGGAACTACCCCCTCGAGCTGTCCATCGGTGACGCGCTGCCCGCCTTCGTCGCCGGCAACGCCGTCGTGATGAAGCCCGACACCGAGACCGCGCTCACCGCCCTGTGGGCCCGAGACCTGATGATCGAGGCGGGTCTGCCGGCCGAGGTGTTCCAGATCGTCCTCGGCGAGGGCCCGGTCGTCGGCCCCGAGGTGGTCCGGCACGCCGACTACGTTTCGTTCACCGGCTCCACGCGTACCGGCCGGGAAGTCGCCCAGGGCGCGGCCGCCCGCCTGATCGGGGCCTCCCTCGAACTCGGCGGCAAGAACGCCATGCTCGTCCTGCGTGACGCCGACGTGGAGAAGGCCGCCGCCGGAGCCGTCCGCGCCTGCTTCTCCTCCGCCGGCCAGCTCTGCATCTCCATCGAGCGGCTCTACGTCCACGCCTCGATCGCCGACGAGTTCGTCGCCCGCTTCGCCGCCCGGACGAAGGCCATGCGTCTCGGCTCCTCCCTCGCCTATGGCGCCGACATGGGCTCCCTGGCCGGCGAGCGCCAGCTGGAGGCCGTGCAGCGGCACGTGGACGACGCCGTGGCCAAGGGCGCCACCCTCGTCACCGGAGGCGTGGCCCGCCCCGACATCGGCCCGCTCTTCTACGAGCCGACCATCCTCGACGGCGTCGAGGCCGCGATGGCGGTGTGCGGGGAGGAGACCTTCGGTCCGGTCGTCTCGATCTACCGCTTCACCGACGAGGACGAGGTCATCGAAGAGGCCAACGCGACCGCCTACGGCCTGAACTCCAGCGTCTGGACGAAGGACTCCCGCCGCGGGCACGCCGTATCGGCCCGCCTGCGCACCGGCACCGTCAACATCAACGAGGGCTACGCCCCGGCCTACGGCAGCGCCCAGGCGCCCATGGGCGGCATGAAGGAATCGGGCCTCGGCCGCCGCCACGGCTCCGAGGGCATCCTCAAGTACACCGAGGCCCAGACCGTCGCCGAGCAGCGGCTGCTGCCGATGGCCCCGTCGCTCGGCATGGACGACGAGAAGTACGCGGCGTTCATGACGCGCAGCCTCAAGGTCATGAAGGCGTTCCGACTCCGCTAGTCCCAGTCCGCTAGTCCCAGTCCGTTCCGTTCGGGAGGCACCGCAGTGTCGTACGACTACGACTACGACTACGACTACGACTACGACTACGACGTCATCGTCATCGGATCGGGTTTCGGGGGGTCGGTCTCGGCGCTGCGGCTCTCCGAGAAGGGCTACCGGGTCGGCGTCCTGGAGGCGGGACGCCGGTTCACCCGCGAGGGCCTGCCGAAGAACAGCTGGGACCTGCGCAACTACCTGTGGGCCCCGGCCCTCGGGCTGTACGGGATCCAGCGCATCCACCTCCTCGGCAACGTGATGGTCCTCGCGGGCGCCGGGGTGGGCGGCGGGTCGCTGAACTACGCCAACACCCTCTACGTGCCTCCCACCGCCTTCTTCGAGGACCGGCAGTGGGCGTCCATCACGGACTGGCAGGCCGAGCTGGCCCCCTACTACGACCAGGCCAAGCGGATGCTGGGGGTACGGCTGAACCCGACGACCACCCCCTCCGACGTCCACCTCAAGGCGGCCGCCGCCAGGATGGGCGTCGCCGACTCCTTCCACATGGCCCCGGTCGGCGTCTTCTTCGGGGACGGGGACGACGCCGAGGGCCAGAGCGGGGTCCGCCCGGGCGAGGAGGTGGCCGACCCGTACTTCGGCGGCGCCGGGCCCGCCCGCAAGGCGTGCACCGAATGCGGCGAGTGCATGACCGGCTGCCGGCACGGCGCGAAGAACACCCTCAACGAGAACTACCTGCACCTCGCGGAGCGGGCCGGCGCCGTCATCCACCCGATGACCACCGTCACCGCCCTCTCCGAGGACCCGGCCGGCGGCCACCGCGTCCGCACGGTCCCCACCGACGGCCGCCGCCGGGCCCGGGCGAAGGTGCTGCGCGCCCGCTACGTGGTCGTCGCGGCGGGCACCTACGGGACCCAGACCCTGCTGCACACGATGAAGGACCTGGGCGAGCTGCCCCGCCTCTCGGAGCGGCTCGGCGATCTGACCCGGACCAACTCCGAAGGACTCGTGGGCGCCCAGACCGACGACCGCCGCTACCGCAAGCGGCACGGCAAGGACAAGCGCGCCGACTTCACGCGGGGCGTGGCCATCACCTCCTCCGTGCACCCCAACGCCGACACGCACATCGAGCCGGTGCGCTACGGCAAGGGCTCCAACGCGATGGGGTTCATGACGATCCTCCAGGTCCCGTACGCCCCGCACCGGGTCCGGGCCTGGTTCGGGCGGACCGCCAGGCACCCCGTCCAGCTGCTGCGCTCGCTGTCCAACCGGCGCTGGTCGGAGCGGACCATCATCGGCCTGGTCATGCAGTCCCTGGACAACTCCCTGACCACCTACCGCAAGCCCGGCGGCATCGGGAAGGGCCTGCTCACCGCCCGCCAGGGCCACGGCGCGCCCAACCCGGTGCAGATCGCCGAGGCCACGCAGGCGGCGACGCTGCTGGCCGAGGAGATCAACGGATTCCCGGGCAGCAACATCGGCGAGCTGATGGGCACCCCGCTGACGGCGCACTTCCTCGGAGGCTGCCCGATCGGCGCCTCGCCCGGGGAGGGCGTGGTCGACCCGTACCACCGGCTCTACGGGCACCCGGGCATCTCGGTGGTGGACGGCTCGGCGGTCTCCGCGAACCTCGGGGTCAACCCGTCGCTGACGATCACCGCACAAGCGGAACGGGCGATGTCCTACTGGCCGAACAACGGCGAGCCCGACCGGCGCCCGGAGCAGGGCGAGGCCTACGTCCGCCTGGCGGCGGTGGAACCGGCCCGTCCGGCCGTACCGAAAGAGGCCTTCGGGGCGCTGCGCCTGCCGTTCCTGGCGGTCCCGGAGGTTCCGCCGCGCGCACCGGAACCCGCCGGTGACACCACTGGGTGACACCGCCGGATGACACCGGTGGGTACCGCACTCCCCCTCCGAGTGCGGTACCCACCGAGGTACATAGGTGACAGATGTTCAAGCCCGATGGTTGTACCGGAATCCGGCCACGGTAGCTGTGTCCTCCGTCACACGGTGAGCGGTACAACCGAGGAGAGCCGTCACTGGTCAGGATCGGCATGAGAAAGCGCATCTCCCTGCTGGCAGCTGCCGGCCTGGTGACCGTCGGTCTGGCCACCACCCCCGCGAACGCCGCGGATCCCGTCTTCACGATCACCAGCCCTTCGGCGGTGGGCCTGCGCCCGAACGCCGGGGGCGGTGCGCCGGAGAAGACCTCGGTCGAGTTCCGCGTCGAGAACGAGACGGGGAACGTCTTCGACCGGCAGAGCACCTTCACGATCGACCTGAGCGCGCTCAAGGGCGTCGTCGACGTGGCGTTCCCCGAGGACCGGGCGAACGACTGCACCCTCACCGCCGCCGCGGTGACCTGCAGGGACTGGGCGCTGTGGACGCACAGCAGCGGAGTCGTCACCCTGGACCTCTCCGCCGCCAAGGGCAGCAAGGTCGGCACGGTCGTCGACCTGACGATGACCGGCAAGGCGGAGGGCGCCACCTTCAAGGCCGCCACCACCAAGGTCAAGGTGGGCGGCCCCGACCTGGTGATGGAGCCGGCCGCCCTCAAGGCGAAGCTGGTCCCGGGCGAGACGCAGCCGCTGCCGATCGTCTTCGGCAACGAGGGCACCGAGTCCGTCAACGGTGTGGCGCTCGAGATGAACACCACCCACGGCATCGGGCTGGTCGAGAAGTACGACAACTGCTCGTACAGCGAGGACGGCGACCCGGGCCAGCCGTGGAACGCGGGCTGGGGCAGCACGGTGTGCCTCCTCGACGGCGAGTTCAAGGCGGGCGCGGTCTACGAGACGGTCGAGGCGCTGACCCTCAAGGCGGCCCCGCACGCCTTCATCGACGGCATGACCTACTCGGTGCACGCCGCGGGCGACCAGCCGAAGACCACGCGCAAACTCGGCAAGCCGAGCACGGGCAAGAAGCTGAAGGTCACGGAGCGCGCGGCCAAGGCGGCCGGCCGCCAGGCCGCGGACCTCGACCCGTGGAACAACCAGCAGGAGTTCGACTTCCAGACGAAGAACACCGCCGACTTCGTGGCCCGCGCCGTCTCCCTCAAGGGCAAGGCCGGCGAGACCGTGAAGGCCGACTTCGGTTTCGACAACAAGGGACCGGCGTGGGTCGCCTACCTGCGCTCGGGCGAGGACGTCGCCCGGACCGACATCGTGATCCCGCAGGGTGCGACGGTGACGAAGGCTCCGAAGCAGTGCACCGGCGTCAACGCCGACGGCAGCTACCGCGAACAGTTCCTCGGCGCCCCGCGCTACTTCTGCGCCACCACCCACATCGTGGGGGAGACCGAGAAGGCCTCCTACCCGTTCGAGCTGAAGATCGACAAGGTCGTCGCGGACGCCACCGGGTCCGTCTCGGTCGGCCAGTGGTCCGACAAGGGCACCCTGCCGCAGGACTGGGACCCGAACCACGCCAACAACAAGGCCGCCTTCGTGATCAACGCCAAGGACGGCGGCACCACGCCGACCCCGGGCCCGACGGCAACCCCCACCGCCACCCCGCCCCCCGGGGCCACGGTCACCCCGTCGGCCACGCCGAGCACCGGCAACACCCCGAAGCCCAGTGGCGGCCTGGCCTCCACCGGCAGCACCGCCGGCCCGATCGCGATCGGCGCGGCCGCTCTCGTCGCCGCCGGTGGCGCGCTGTTCGTGCTGTTCCGCCGCAGGGCCGCCGGGCGCGCGTAGTCGCGTAGCCACGTAGCCAGGCAGGGCCGTACGCGGACTGCTGTACGCGGACTGCTGTACGCGGACCGCTGTACGCGGGCCGCCGTGCGCGAACGAAGAACGGCCGGTCCGGGGCGTCCCCCGGGCCGGCCGTCTTCTTGTGGTGACCGGGCTGCTGTCCCCTGCCGTCCGGTCACATGAAGGAGCGAGGTCCCACGACGCACGCCCGCAGAGGGTGCGTCTCATTGCTCCAGCTGAGCCACGCGTGGTGCTGCGCTCCCGCGCCTGGCTGGCACGGACACCCGCATCAACGAAGGGCCGCTGGGGCGGTCACGGTCCGGACGGGTGACGAACACGCGTTACGGGGCCGGGCTCCGTCCCGTGCCCGGCCACGGTTCACAGCCGGCCACGGTTCACACCCGGCCGCGGCACAGCTCCAGCAGGGTCATCGCGAGCGTGGTGCCGGGCTTGCCGAGGGCGTCGCTCCAGTGCCCCAGCACCTCCATCTCCCGCGACAGGTGCACCCGGCGTCCGCCCGAGCCGATCCGGGCCTCCTGGATGACGGCAGAGACGGCCATCCGCTCCTGGATCAGGCCGATGATCCGGTCGTCGAGGGCGTCGATCCGCTCGCGGGAGCCGGCGATCAGCTGCTCGGGGGTGGTGGTGATCGTGCTCATGGTCGGTCTCCTGTGGGTGGGGTGAGGTCCGGCAGGAGCGGGAACGCCAGAGCGCCCCGGTCCTGTCGGACCGGGGCGCTCTGGGAAGTCAGCGGCTCAAGCGAGCATCACGATGACCCATGGCGACCGGACCGGCCGGTGCCATAGGTAAAGAGGAAGCTCAGCTGCTTGCGCATGGAGGGATTATTACCCTCTGTCCCGCTCCGTGCCAAGCCGGTTCGGACAGTGAGACGAAGAGGGCCGTCCGTCCCCCGTTAGAATCGACAAAACAACCCCCTCTTCCGCCGGAAGGCCTGCCCCGTGCCAGAAGCCACCTTCGCCACCCACGACAGCGCCCCGGACACGGTTCTCGTCGTCGACTTCGGCGCCCAGTACGCGCAGCTGATCGCCCGCCGCGTCCGCGAGGCACGGGTCTACTCCGAGGTCGTGCCCAGCACGATGCCCGTGGCCGAGATGCTCGCCAAGAACCCGAAGGCGATCATCCTGTCCGGCGGCCCGTCCTCCGTGTACGAGGAGGGCGCCCCCCAGCTCGACGGCGCGATCTTCGAGGCCGGCGTCCCCGTCTTCGGCATGTGCTACGGCTTCCAGCTGATGGCGGTCACCCTCGGCGGCACCGTCGACAACACCGGCTCGCGCGAGTACGGGCGTACCCCGCTGGCGGTCTCCAAGGCCGGATCCACCCTCTTCGAGGGCACCCCCGAGAGCCAGTCGGTGTGGATGTCCCACGGCGACGCCTGCTCCGCCGCCCCCGAGGGCTTCACCGTCACCGCGTCGACCGACGTCGTACCGGTCGCGGCCTTCGAGAACGACGAGAAGAAGCTCTACGGCGTGCAGTACCACCCCGAGGTGATGCACTCCACGCACGGCCAGCAGATCCTGGAGCACTTCCTCTACCGGGGCGCGGGCCTCAAGCCCACCTGGACCCCCGGCAACATCGTCGAGGAGCAGGTCGCGGCCATCCGCGAGCAGGTCGGCGACAAGCGCGCCATCTGCGGCCTGTCCGGCGGCGTGGACTCCGCGGTCGCCGCGGCGCTCGTGCAGAAGGCCATCGGCTCGCAGCTCACCTGCGTCTACGTCGACCACGGCCTGATGCGCAAGGGCGAGACCGAGCAGGTCGAGAAGGACTTCGTCGCCGCCACCGGTGTGCAGCTGAAGGTCGTCGACGCCCAGGAGCGCTTCCTGGACGCGCTGGCCGGGGTCTCCGACCCGGAGACCAAGCGCAAGATCATCGGTCGCGAGTTCATCCGCGTCTTCGAGCAGGCCCAGCTGGAGATCCTCCAGGAGGACGGCCCCGCGGTCGCCTTCCTCGTCCAGGGCACCCTGTACCCGGACGTCGTCGAGTCCGGCGGCGGCACCGGCACCGCGAACATCAAGTCCCACCACAACGTGGGCGGGCTCCCCGACGACATCGAGTTCGAGCTCGTCGAGCCGCTGCGCCAGCTGTTCAAGGACGAGGTCCGGATGGTCGGCCAGGAGCTCGGCCTGCCCGCCGAGATCGTCCAGCGCCAGCCGTTCCCGGGCCCCGGCCTGGGCATCCGCATCGTCGGCGAGGTCACCAGGGAGCGTCTGGACCTGCTCCGCGAGGCCGACGCCATCGCCCGCCAAGAGCTCACGGCGGCCGGTCTGGACCGCGAGATCTGGCAGTGCCCGGTCGTCCTGCTCGCGGACGTCCGCAGCGTCGGCGTCCAGGGCGACGGCCGCACCTACGGCCACCCGATCGTGCTGCGCCCCGTCTCCTCCGAGGACGCGATGACCGCGGACTGGACGCGCATGCCGTACGAGGTGCTCGCGCGGATCTCCACCCGCATCACCAACGAGGTCCCGGACGTCAACCGCGTGGTCCTGGACTGCACGAGCAAGCCCCCGGGCACCATCGAGTGGGAGTAGCACCTCCCGCCCGCCGTACGTGACGAGGCCGCCGCTCCCGCGCAGGGAGCGGCGGCCTCGCCGCGTGTATGGCCTCTTCGCCCGGTCGCCGGTACTTTGCGCCGCGACCTTGAAGGAGGGGCCATGGCCGAGCGGTCAGTACGCGCACTCGCACCCGAACCCGTGCCCGTGGAGCGGCTGGGCTTCGAGATGCCGCCGGTGTTCGCCACCGCGGAGGAGGAGCGCGCGCACCGCAAGGACCGGCTCGCCGCGGTGCTGCGGCTGCTGGGGCGCCTCGGGTACGAGGACGGGGTGGGCGGGCACGTCTCCGCCCGGGACCCGGAGTTCGAGGACTGCTACTGGGTGAACCCCTTCGGCCGGGCCTTCGGGGCGCTCGGCCCCGAGGACCTGCTGCTGGTCGACGGGGAGGGCCGGGTTCGCCAGGGGGAGCGCCGGGTCAACCAGCTGGCCTTCGCCGTGCACGCGGCCGTGCACCGGGCCCGGCCCGACGTGGTGGCCGTCGTCCGCACGCAGGCCCCGTACGGCCGGGCGCTCGCCGCGCTCGGTGAACTGCTCGCCCCGGTCACCCAGGAGGCCTGCGCCTTCTACGAGGACAACGCGCTGCTCGACGAGTACGCGGGCGCCGGGGACGCCGGCCGGATCGCGGTCGCGCTCGGCCCGTACAAGGCGCTGGTCCTGCGCAACCAGGGGCTGCTGACGGTCGGCGACTCGGCGGAGGCCGCGGCCTGGTGGTTCATCGCGGCCGAGCGGGCCGCGCAGGTGCAGCTGATCGCGCGGGCGGCCGGCAAAACGGTGCTCATCAGCCACCACGGCGCGCTCGCGACGCGGGAGCGGTTCGGGTCGGATCTGGCGGCCTGGGTGAACTGCCAGCCGCTGCTGGAACCGGTGGCGTCAACATCATGAACGGTTAATCACCTGCTCTGACATCGTGCGCAATCCGGAGCACTGCCGCAGTGGTGCACAATTCGCTGGCATTGCACCGGAGTTCAGAGAGGCGGCATGTTCGTGGCTGTCCAAGAGATGTCCAGAGGTACTCATACCGCGGCCTGTGCCTGCGACGACTGCGCACGGGAGGGGCACCGCCGTGCCGTCGCCGCCTTCCTGGAGAAGCGCGATGAGTTCGCCGCCGGGCAGGGGCTGCCGGCCGCCGTCGCCCGCTCCGCCGGGGCGTCCCGGCAGTGGGTGTCCGACGAACTGACCCTGTCCGCGCGCACGGTCGCCGACCGGGGCAGGGAGGCCGGGCACTCCTGGCTGTACCTGCTCTCCCGGCGGGCCGTGCTCGCCGTGTGGATCGCCGCCGGGGTGCTGCTGCTGGTCCAGGTGGGCACCGCGCTCGGCACCGGCTGGTCCACGGCGCGCACCGCCGGGCTGCTGGCCGCGCTGGTCCTAGCGGCCCTGCTGACGGTGGCGGCCCGCGCGCAGACGGTCCGGGGCGGCCTGCTGGCCCCGATCGTCGGCGAGGACAACCGGCTGTCCACCTCGAAGGCGGTGCCGAGCGCCTGGCTGGTGCTCACCGCGTTCGCCACGCTGCTGCCGGCGCTGCGGCTCGCGGCCTCCTCGCCGGGGCCGGAGCGGCAGGCGCTGTACGCGGGGCTCGCGCTCGACCGGGCGCTGCCGCTGCTGGCGGTGGTCTCGCTGACCTCGGCGGTCGCGGTGGTGGTGCGCCGGGTGGTCGCCGTACGGATCATGGGGCAGCGGCTGCAGAAACTGCCGGCAGACCGCCCGGCCGGAGCCGACCTGCTGACGGACGACGCGGGCCGCGGCTCCTTCCCCGACGCGCAGTACGTGCTGGTCTCCACGGTGGTCCTGGCCTTCGCCGCGGTGTCGCTGGCCCGCTTCCCGGACCGGCTGCCGCAGCTGCCGTGGGCGCTGGCGCTGCTGGTGGCGCTGTCCGCGGCCGTGTACCTCGCGGCGAAGTACGCCGAGGGCGGCCGCCCGCTGGTGCTGTCGGTGGTGCGCAGACGCGAGCCCGGGGATCTGGACGCGGCGATCCGCCCCGGGGACGACATCGAGATCAGGGGCGTCGGCTTCGTCCCGCCCGGCGCCCAGACGCCCGAGATGCTGGCCCGGCTGGTGGTCCGGGTGGGTGCGGTCCATGTGCACGTACCGCTGGTCCCGGTGGCGGGGGGCTTCACCAATCCGTCCGACGCCGTGCTGACCGTGCCGGTACCGGCCGAAGTGGAACCCGGGCGGATCGAGATCCAGGTCGTCACCGCCGCGGGAGTGGAATCCAACCGGTGCAGCATCGACGTCGCCGAGTGAAGCGGGTACACATGTCGCGTGAACCGAACCGATGTTCCCGACGGCGCCCCTGCCCCTGAAGCCTCCGGTCCGCGCGGCCTGGGCGGTCTGCGCGCACTCGCCGCCCGCCACGCGCTGCTGCCCCTGCGCGTCTTCCTCGGCGTGACCTTCGTCTACGCCGGCCTGGACAAGCTCACCGACTCCGCGTTCCTCTCCGCCAACGGCGACGGCTCCATCGGGGCGCTGATGCGCGGGGTGCGCGGCACCTCCGCGATCCCGGCCATGGTGGACATGGCCCTGAAGGCACCCGTCGGCTTCGCCGTCGCCCTGGCCATCGGGGAACTCCTGGTCGGCCTGGGTGTCCTGGCCGGGCTGCTGACCCGGATCGCGGCCCTGGGCGGGGCGCTGATCTCGCTCAGCCTGTGGCTCACCGTGTCCTGGGCGGTGACCCCGTACTACTACGGCAACGACCTGATCTACCTGATGGCCTGGATCCCCCTGGTCCTCGCGGGCGCGCCCTACTGTTCACTGGATGGCCTGATCAGGCGCAGGAGGAGGGCTACTGCCTGAGGGAAGAACTACCCGAGGTAGGAGGTCTCCCGGTCCTCCGGGAAACGAGGGTGCGGGCCCGAGGCATCGAGGTCTCGCTCTCGCCGGTCTCCAGTACTGCGGAACCAAACCGCGCGCTTCGCAGGCAGTCGACGAAATGAAAGTTCCTGATGTACGTGTGGACCTCTTCCGTGTGCCGTTGGGTCGGTGCAGGCGGATCCTTTGCCATCACTGTGGGTGGTCTGGCAGGGGAATTTCTGCCGGCGCACGTTGAATCCTGGGGTGTGGAGGTCGTACCGACTGCTTCCGTCGTCCTCATGTACGTGGGTCTTACTCTGCTTGTTTCAGCTTGGTGGTGTTATGGGCGTCTTCTCGTAGGCGTGAAGGAAACCGCTCCACGGGAAATCATTGGAACGCTCTGTGCTTGGGGTATTCCGCTGGTACTTGCCCCGCCGCTCTACAGTGCTGATGTCTACAGTTACATCGCCCAGGGGGCTATGACCTTTGAAGGGCACGACGTCTACGAAGTCGGACCCTCTGTTCTGGGAGTACACGATCTAGGTTCCGCAGCAGCAGCCCGAGTGGGCTCGAACTGGACCGATACGCCTGCTCCTTACGGTCCCGTATTTCTCATTCTGGCCAGTTGGGTCGTGCAGCTCACCGAGGCCGGGACAACGCCAGCAGTACTCGGACTACGGTTCGTTGCCCTCGGCGCGCTGGTGCTGATCGTGTGGGCCCTGCGAAGTCTCGGCGGAGGCGGCGGCGCCCTCTGGCTCGCTGCCCTCAATCCACTGCTGCTGATCCATGTCATCGCCGGCGTCCACAACGACGGCCTGATGATCGGACTGATGCTGAGCGGGGTGGTGCTGGGAAAACGCGGGCGCTGGGTTCTCGGCAGCAGCCTTGTGGGGCTGGCGGCAATGATCAAATCACCTGCAGTAGTGGCTCTCCTTTTCCTGGGCGTCATGGTCGCCCAGGCGGCGCGTGGGCCCGTCCTGTTGAAAATCGCGAAGGGCCTCATCCTGCCGGGGCTGGTGGCAGCCGCCGTAGCCAGCGGGACAACGGTCCTTGCCGGAACCGGCTTCGGCTGGCTGGATACGCAGGGCGTAGCCGGTTCAATCCATACGGCCCTTTCCCTGACGAGCGATGTCGGACTCGGGGTCGGGCTGCTCGCCGGGAACAGTGACCTGGTGAAAGAAATGGTCCAGAAGCTGGGACTCGCGGTTGCCCTGGTGCTCATTGTGGGGCTGGCCTGGCGCTCCTGGAAAGGCCGGATGGACCCGGTCCTCGGACTCGGTCTCTCACTGCTTTCACTGGTCGCACTCTCACCGGCGGTGCAACCGTGGTATCTCCTCTGGGGGACGGTCGCACTTGCGGCGGCGAAAACTGCCTGGCGGAGTGCCGCGGGCCAGTTGCTGACCGTGTTGTCGGCAGCACTGGTCTATGAAACGCATCCCTCGGGGGGCACCCCGGCATACGGCTTCGTACTCGTAGGAGTGGTGTGCGCTCTGGGGTTGGCATGGATGTGGCGCGAGCCGTGGCGTGAGCAGCGTCACGGCTGGGTATGTGGGCCGGGCAGTCCTGGAGCTGCAGTTCGAGCGAAGTGGAAACATCGGTCTCGTTGCTGATCCTGAGGGTGATCAGCACGCGCACGGGCTTCCCATTGATCCTCGCCGGAGCGCCCTACCTCTCCCTGGACTCGCTGATCCGCTCGCGCCGGTCACGGCGCACGGCGTAGGTCACCAGGCCCACGACGGCGGCGAAGGCGAGCCCGCCCATGGTCATCAGCAGGACGAGGAACCAGGGCGGATCGGCTTCGCCGGCCGCGCCCAGGAGGTAGAGCGCCCCGGCCGCCATCAGGACCAGTCCCGCGATCAGCCGTCCCGGCTGGAACTCATGACGCCGCACGGGCCACCTCCACCTGTCCCACACCCGCGCTCAGGTGCAGCTCGATCTTTCCGCCCGCTTCGGTGCCCGGGGAGGGCTGAAGGGTCGTCTGCTGGGTTTCGCCGCCGCTGCGGATCCGTACGTCCTCGCTGGTGTCCCCGGGCAGGTGGATGTCGCCCAGCTCGACCGACACATCGGCCTGCGCCGTCACCTCCCGGGGCACGATCACCTTGAGCCGCCCCGCCTCGATGGAGGCGTGGACCGTCACGGTCGTGCCCTTGGGGACGTCCAGGTGACCGAGGTCCAGGGTGGCCAGCCCGGTGCCCGCCTCGTACCGCGGCCGCACCTCGGCCACCGAGGCCGGCCGCCACTCGACCTGCTTCCAGTCGGTGCCGATCTCCTTGGGCAGCGCGACCGCCCCGGCCAGCAGCCCGGCCGTGATCACCGAGAGCAGTACGGTGCCGAAGCCGGTACGGCCCTTGACGGAGCTGACCGCGAGACCGAGGCCGAAGACGGCGAGGGAGGTGGCGAAGCCGACCTGCAGCGCGTGGCTCAGGGTGCTGCCCTCCCAGACGGAGGCGGCGGCGGCGCCTCCCGCCAGCGCGGCCAGGACGAACACCCGCCCGCCGATGCCACCGCGCGGCTGCGCGCGCACCCGCTTCCCGGCGGCCGGGGCCGCGGCCGGATCCCCGCCGGGGGCGGCGGAGGCGGAGTCGTCGGGACCCCACAGGTACCCGGTGGAGCCGACCGGTCCCGTGGTGCCGTCCTTGACCAGCGGGTCCCGCCACCAGGACGGGCCGCCGGGCGCCGGCGGCGCCTGGGTCTCCGGGGGCGCCGGACTGTGCACGATGCGGTGCCCGGTGCGCGTCGCCGCCGGGTACACGAACTCGACGCCCGGCGCGGCCTGCGCCTCTGGGACGTCGGCGGACCTGCTCCGCCGCCGCTGAGACCAGTACGCCGCGCCGCCCAGCGCCAGGGCCGCGAGGACGGAGAAGACCGCCAGCCCGCCGTTGTCCAGCATCGACAGGAACAGCGCACAGCCCACCAGCGCGGCGAACACCGCCGCCAGCGTCGAGCCCTCGACCCGGCCGGTCAGCAGCTTCTTCGCCTCGCTGTCCTCCTCGCCCTCCTGGGGCAGCAGCAGCCACGCGAAGCCGTAGAAGATCAGACCGACGCCGCCGGTGACCGCGAGGACACCGAGCACGATCCGGAAGATCACCGGGTCGAGGTCGAAGTACCGGCCCAGGCCGCCGCAGACGCCCGCGAGCACCTTGTCGCGCTTGCCGCGGCGCAGCGGAGGGCGCTCGGCAGGCGGCGGGGCGGAGCCGCTGCCCGCACCGGCCCCGGCGTCCGGCGGCAGGAAATCGTGTACTTCGGTCATGCCTACATGGTGACGGGCCGCCGTCGCCGCGGGCATCCGGATCTACCCTGGCGCAACCCTGATATCCCCCCGAGAGAACTGGGGGGCTGCCCTGATGCCCCGGGCACCGCACACGTGTGACCATCGGTGGCATGCCCGTAGCAGCCGCCCCCCGCACGCCGTACGCACCTGACTCCGACGAGACGCCGCAGCGCAAGCTCTACCGCAGCGCCGACGGCCGGATGCTCGGCGGAGTCGCGCGCGGCCTCGCCGGGCACCTGGGCCTGCCCGTCGTCTGGGTCCGGCTCGCCTTCCTCGGCCTGTTCATGTGGGGAGACGGCCTCGGCGTCCTGCTCTACGCCGCGTTCTGGGTCTTCGTACCGCTCGGCGTCGGCGGCCGCAGCGGCCACCGCTCCTACTTCGACACCCTGCCCGACGGCACCCGCCGCCTGCGCAAGCCCGAGCGGGGCCAGATCACCGCCCTGATCGCGCTCTGCGTCGGCGCCGGCATCTTCATCTCCAAGGTCCAGGTCGGCGGCGCCTCCGGGCGGTACGTGTGGCCGACCCTGCTCGTCGGGGCCGGCGTGGTCCTCGTCTGGCGCCAGGCCGACAACGCCCGCCGCGCCCACTGGAACGCCGCCGCCGGCCGGCACGGCCGGCTGCTGCAGGCCGCCCGCGCGCTCGCGGGCGTCGCCCTGGTCGGCGTGGGCCTGACCGTCTTCATAGTGGTCCGTGGCTCCGCCGCCCAGCTGGGCAACGTCCTGACCGCCACCCTCGCCGTCCTCGTCGGAGTGGCCCTCCTCGCCGGCCCCTGGCTGATCCGGATGACCCAGGACCTCTCCGAGGAGCGCCTGATGCGCATCCGCGCCCAGGAGCGCGCCGAGGTCGCCGCCCACGTCCACGACTCCGTCCTGCACACCCTCACCCTGATCCAGCGCAACGCCGAGGACGTCGGAGAGGTGCGCCGCCTCGCGCGGGCCCAGGAGCGGGAGCTGCGCAACTGGCTGTACAAGCCGGAGGGCACCGGCAAGGACGAGGACGAGGAGCCGACGACCCTGGCCGAGGCCGTGAAGAAGACCGCCGCCGACGTCGAGGACCACCACGGGGTCCAGATCGAGGTGGTCGTCGTCGGCGACTGCCCCCTCGACGAGAAGCTGGCGGCGCAGATGCAGGCCGCGCGCGAAGCGATGGTCAATGCCGCCAAGTACGGTGGCGAGGGCGGCCCCGTCCGGGTGTACGCCGAGGTGGAGGGGCAGACGGTGTTCGTGTCCGTACGGGACCGCGGACCGGGCTTCGACATGGACGCGGTACCGGACGACCGCATGGGCGTACGAGAATCGATCATCGGCCGGATGCAGCGCAACGGCGGGACCGCGCGACTGCGGTCCGTGCCGGGCGACGGCACGGAAGTCGAGCTGGAGATGGAGAGGGCGGCGAAGGCAGCATGACCGAGGACAACGCGAGCACCGGCGGCGTGACCAGGAGGGTCCGGGTGGTGCTCGTCGACGACCACCGGATGTTCCGCACGGGCGTCCAGGCCGAGATCGGCGAGACCGACCGGACCGGGGTCGAGGTCGTCGGTGAAGCCGCCGACGTGGACCAGGCCGTCACCGTCATCACCGCCACCCGCCCCGAGGTGGTGCTCCTCGACGTGCACCTGCCCGGCGGCGGCGGCGTCGAGGTACTGCGCCGCTGCGCCCCGCTGATGGGGGCCGCCGAGGACCCGGTCCGCTTCCTGGCGCTGTCGGTGTCGGACGCCGCCGAGGACGTCATCGGGGTCATCCGCGGCGGCGCGCGCGGCTACGTCACCAAGACGATCACCGGCACCGACCTGGTGGACTCGGTCTTCCGCGTGCAGGACGGGGACGCCGTGTTCTCGCCGCGGCTGGCGGGCTTCGTGCTCGACGCCTTCGCCTCGACGGACGCCCCGCCGGTGGACGAGGACCTGGACCGCCTCACCCAGCGCGAGCGCGAGGTGCTGCGGCTGATCGCCCGCGGGTACGCGTACAAGGAGATCGCCAAGCAGCTGTTCATCTCCGTCAAGACGGTGGAATCCCACGTCTCGGCCGTCCTGCGCAAGCTCCAGCTGTCCAACCGCCACGAGCTCACCCGCTGGGCGACGGCCCGCCGCCTGGTGTGATCCACACCGCAGGCGTCCCGGGCAACCGGGGCGCCGCGCGCGGCCCTCTTCGTTCCCGTGATGAGCTTGACGGGGACCCCCCTTTTCGTGACGGCGGTGGCGCTGACCTTGATCGCCGTCCTCCTCCCGCTGCTGCTGTGGAGCCGGGCGCGCGGGCCGGCCCCCGTACGCGTCGCCACCCGTGCCTCGATGGTGGTCTTCGCCCAGGCCACCGCCATCGCGCTGGTGTTCATCGGGGTCAACCGGGACATGACCTTCTACGCGTCCTGGGGGGACCTGTTCGGCACCGGCAAGTACGTCAACTCCGCCCCCGACCTGGGTCCGGACGGACTCGGCGGGAAGAAGGCCGAGCAGCTCAAGGAAGCACCGAAGGTCCAGCAGCCCTTCGAACCGGTCGACGGCCTCGGCGGCCGGGTCAAGAAGACCGAGCTCGACGGAAAGATCTCCGGGGTCAAGGGCGACGTCCTGGTGTGGCTGCCGCCGCAGTACGACGACCCGGCCTACAAGGACAAGAAGTTCCCCGTGGTCGAGCTGATCCCCGGCATACCGGGCACGGGCAAGTCCTGGTTCCAGGGACTCAAGGCGCACGAGGTCCTGGAGCCGCTGATGAAGAGCGGCAAGGTCCAGCCGTTCATCCTGGTCTCGCCGCGCGCCATGCTGCTCGGCAACGCCGACACCGGCTGCGCCAACCTGCCCGGCAAGGTCAACGCGGACAGCTGGTTCAGCGTGGACGTCCGCAAGATGGTCACCGACAACTTCCGGGCCTCGGACGAGGCCCGCACCTGGGGCGTTGCCGGATACTCGGCGGGCGCCTACTGCGCCACCAAGCTGGCGATCGCCCACCCCGACCGCTACAGCGCGGCCGTCTCCCTGTCGGGCTACAACGACCCGGGTCAGGAGCCCTCCTCGCTGGTCGCCAAGGACCCCCAGCTGCGCGTCGCGCACAACCTGAAGAACCTGCTCAAGGCGGCCCCGAAACCGCCCGCGGTCTCCCTGTGGATCTCGGGAGCCGACCAGGACGGCTACCTGTCCGGCATGGACCTCAAGGCCCTCGCGCAGAGCCCGACCCAGGTGCACGCGGAGAAGGTCGTAGGCGGCCACAACCTCGACTCGTGGTCGAAGCAGCTGCCGCAGACCTTCGACTGGCTGAGCAAGACGGTCAAGGCGCCGTAGCGGCGGGGCGGGGGCGGGGGGCGGTTGGCCGCGGGCGCGGCGGTCATGCCGGTCGCGAAGCCCCGGCCCAGGGCATGGAGTCCACCGGGGCGATGCGGACCGTGGAGCCGGGGCGGGGGGCGTGGATCATCTGGCCGTTGCCGATGTACATGCCGACGTGGCTCACACCGGAGTAGAAGAACACCAGGTCACCGGGGGCCAGCTGATCGCGGGAGACCCGCTGTCCCGCGTTGATCTGGGTGTAGGTGGTGCGCGGCAGAGACACACCGGCCGCGCGCCAGGCCGCCTGGGTCAGGCCCGAGCAGTCGAACGAGCCCGGTCCCGTCGCGCCCCACACGTACGGCTTGCCGATCGCCCCGTACGCGAAGGCCACCGCGCGGGCGGCGCGCGAGCCGTCGGAGGGCGGCGGGCTCTGGTTCGCGGAGCCGGTGGGGGCGCTGCCGCCGGAGTGGGCCTCGTAGGCCGCCCGCTCCTCGGCGGTCAGCCTGGCCAGCAGCCGCTGGGCGGCGGTCAGCTTCTCCTCGATCTCGGCCTTGTGGCCGGCGAGTTCGCCCTGCCGGGCACGCAGTTCGGCGAGGCGTCCGGCGGCCTGCTCCTTGAGGTGCCCGACCTCGTCGAGCTTGCGGCGCACGGAGGAGACCTCGGCGGCGTTGCGGGTGCCGGCCCGGGTGATGAGGGCCGCGCGGTCCAGGTACTCCTGCGGATCGTCGGACATCGCCAGCTGGACGGCGGCGCCCAGGGTGCCGCTGCGGTACTGGGTCGCGGCCAGCGAACCGAGCGCGCTGCGGGCGGTGTTGAGCTGGTCGGTCTTGCGGGCGGTCTCGTCCTGCAGGCCGTCGAGGGCCCGCTGGGCCTCGTCGGCCTTCTCCTTCGCCCCGTTGTACCGGTCGGTCGCGGCCTCGGCGTCCTCGTAGAGCCGGTCCATCTCCGCCTTGACCTGGGAGGGCGTCGGCTGGGGATCGGCCTGGGAAGTGCCTTCGAACGCGGTCGCGGTGGCAGCGCCCGCGAGGGCGAGGGTGGCGGCGGTGGTGCGTACGGTGCTCCGTGCCGTGCCGCCGGTGAGCGGGCGCTGCCTGGGCTTTCGATGACTGGCCACGAGGGCCTCACGTCCTTCCTCTGTCGTTGCCTGGAGGAGGACGCTAGACCCGAAGGTAACGGGAAGATGACGGGATGATCGCAAGTGGCCGGACGTGACCGGACCTGGCCGCTCGAGGGTCACCCGATGGCCGTCCGGTGTCAGTGCCAGAGAACGGCGATGAAGATATTGACCATGGTCAGCCCGCCGACCGCCCCGAACAGCGCCTTCTCCACCCGCTCCTCGTCACGCTTGACATAGACGATCGCCAGGACCACGAAGAGGATCGCGAGCTTCACGCCGATCTTGATGTTGTTGACGGTGCCGCCGTCCATCTCGCGGAAGCCGACGAGCAGTACACCGGTGACGAGCATGGTCAGCGCGCCGTGCAGCATCGCGGGCACGAAGCGGGCGGTGCCGGCGCCCATCGCCTTCATCTGGGTCAGGAAACCGCCGAGGAGCGAGGCGATCCCGATGATGTGCAGGCCGAGGAAGACGTTGATCAGTACGTTCATGGCGACGAGCGTAGGTGCGGCCCCGACGCGGCACGGCGCCGGGGCGGCGCGCTTCTCTCCACAGGCCTGCTATCCGCGGATTTCCGTCAGGCGGGCGAAGACGACGACGTTGCCGTCGTACCCCGTCTTCTTCGAGTAGCCGCCGCCGCAGGTGATCACCCGGAGCTCCGGGGTGCCCTTGGGGCCGTAGACGCGTTCGGCCGGAAAGTCCTTCTTTCCGACGACCTCGATGCCGTACACCGTGAACACGGCGGTACGGCCGTCCTGCCGGTCCACCTCGACGTGCTGGCCCTGTTTGACCGAGCCGAGGTCGTAGAAGACGGCCGGCCCCTGCCCGTTGTCCACGTGGCCGTCGATCAACGTCGTGCCCCGGGTGCCCGGGGCCGGGGAGCCGTCGTACCAGCCGGCCAGGTTCCGGTCCTGCGGTGGCGGGGCGTCCAGCCAGCCCTCGGCATCGAGACCGACCCCGGTGACGGGGGCGTCGATCCGCACGGAGGGCACCCGGATCCGGGTCGGCGGGGAGGGCTTCAGCGGCTGCGGGGCCGGGGGGAGGCGGCGGGCCGCCTCGTCGTGGGCCGGGTCGCTGACCAGCGTGGCGGCCTGCGCGGGCTGGGGCGGACCGCCGTTCAGGTCGAGGCCGTTGGAGAGGAGGAACGTACCGCTCAGCGCGACGACGGCGACGACGCCCCAGCCGCCGCGCGGCTTCGGACGCTCCTGGGGGCGGGGCATGATGCGCTCTCCTTCCGTGGTGCGGGGGGTGCTGGGGGTGTGGGGGTGCTGGGGGTACTGGGGATGCGGCGTCCTGCGCCCGCGGTCACTGGACCGGGCCCGTCCGGTCGCCAGGGGCGGGTCGGACGGGCCCGGTGGTCGGGGACTCGCGGTCACTGACCGGGTCGGGGACTCGCGGTCACTGACCGGGTCGGGGACTCGCGGTCACAGAACGGGGTCGGGGGACTCGCGGTCAGGGGCCCCGAGTCGGGGGACCCGGGGTCAGGCGTTGCCGCCGGACCGGCGGCGCATCAGGACCACGCCACCGCCGAGCGCACCGGCCAGCAGCGCGGAACCGGCGGCGATCTCGGTGCTGTCCAGGCCGCCCGCGCCGCCGCCGAGGCCGGCCTTGACGCCCTTGGAGGGAGTGGTCGTACCCGTGCCGGTGCCGGTACCGGTCGAGTGGCCCGCGACCGTGAGGGTGGTCGTGCCCTTCTCGCCCTTGCAGTCGAAGGTGACCTGGTACTGGGCGCCCGGCTTGGCGTCCGCGTCGACCTTGGCGGTGGCGGACTTGCCCTCGTTGAGCTCGACCGCGTCGAAGATGCCGGAGGAGACCTTGACCAGCGGCTCCTGGCAACCGGTGGCGTTCAGGGTGACGGTCCCGCCGGGGGCGACCGTGGCGGGGGAGACGGTGAAACCGAACGACGTGACGTTGGGCGTGGTCCCGCCGTCGTTGGCCGAGGCCATCGGCGCGGCGAGCGCCAAGGCGGCGGTGGACAGCAGGGCTACGGACGCGACACGTATCGCACGCATGGTGAATCCTCCGGGTCCCCGAGGTGCAGCCGCGAACCATTTGTCCGCAAAAGGCAGGAAATGCTCCTCGATGTGCTCGACGCTAGGCCCGATTGGCGGAACCGGCGACTCGGGCCGCACGAACGGACCAACGCCAGGGGTGAGTTGACGAGCGCCGCGCCAACTCGCCTGATACGGAGGGTGAGCGCCACGCCGGACCGGCCCGCCGCACGCTGGCGCTGAGTGACGGACACGCCGACGGAGGCGCAGGCGGACACGCCGACGGAGGCGCAGGCGGACACGCATACGGAGGCGCAGGCGTCGGAGGCACCGCCGGACCGCCCGCGGACGCCGACCGGCTCAGCCGGGCCGGACGCTCCCGTAGATCGGCTGGTAGTAGATCGAGTCCTCGCGTACGTACGCACCCGGCCGCGGCGCGTGGATCATGCGGCCGCCCCCGATGTAGATCCCGACGTGACTGATGTCCTTGTAGAAGAAGACCAGGTCGCCCGGGCGCAGCTGCTTCGTCGCGATCCGCGGTGCCGCCTCCACCTGGTCCCACGTGGTGCGGGGCAGCGTGACCCCCGCCGCGCGCCAGGCGGCCTGGGTCAGGCCGGAGCAGTCGTACGAGCTCGGGCCGATCGCGCCCCAGACGTACGGCTTCCCGAGCTGGGCCCGCGCGAAGGCCACGGCCCTGGCCCCGGCGGCCGACGCGGGGGCGTCCGAGGGCAGCGGGCCCGAACCGGCCGGGGATCCGCCGGCCAGCGCCCGCTCCCGGTCCGCCCGGGTGAGCTGCGACAGCAGGGCGTTCGCCTCGGCGAGCCGGTCCTGCACCTCTTGCTTGCGCCCGCGCAGCTCCTCCTGCGCCCGCTCCAGGTCCGCGGCCACCACGGCCGCCTCGCGCCGCTCGCGGCCCGTCTCCGCCCTGGCCCGGGTGTACTCGTTGAGCAGCGCGTCCTCGCGGCCGCCGAGCCGGTTGAGCAGGTGCGTCTGCGCGAAGAAGGCCTGCGGATCGTCGCTGAGCAGCAAGGTCGCGGTCCCGCCGAGGGGACCGGCGCCGCGGTAGCGGTCGGCGGCGTAGCTGCCGAGCAGTCGCCGGGCCTCGTTCAGCTTCTGGGTGGTCCCGGCGATCTGGTCCATGAGCGCCGACAGCAGGGCCCGCTGCTTCGCGGTCCGCTCGGCCGCGGCGTCGTAGGCCTGGGTGGCCGTGCCCGCCTGCCGGTGCAGTTCGTCCACGCGGGCCCGTACCTCCTCCACCGTGGGGCGGGGGGCGGGCGCGGCCGCGGCCTGGTGGGGGAGGAGCAGGCCCAGCGAGGACAGGGCGGCGGTCGTGATCACCGCGGTGGGGGCGTTCGGATGTCTTCGGGTGCGCGGCTTGCGGTGGTGGGGGGAGGAGTGGGACGAGGGGAATCCGTACGGGTACACGGGCCGGCACCTCCTTCCGGTTGGCGAAGCACACTAGCGGTGGAGGGGGAGTCCCGGAAGGGGCTGCGCGGGGTTCGCAGCGCATGTGCAACCGAATTTCCGGGGGCGGGACCGGCTGTCGGTCCCGCCCCCTAGACTCGGAAGGCGATGAGCAGCCTCTTTGACGACAGCTTCCTGGCCGACCTCTCCCCCTCCGAAGAGGTCCCCCCGCCGCCCGAGGATCACGCCGCCCCCGAGTCGGGCGCGGACGATCTGTTCGGGGGCCGGTTCGACGCGCCCATGAGCGGGGACGCGTACTACCGGGACGGCGCCCCCAGGCCCGTCATCGACCCGGCGGCGCTCCTGGACGGGCTGAACGCGGAGCAGCGCGCCGCCGTGGTGCACGCGGGATCACCGCTGCTCATCGTGGCCGGCGCCGGATCCGGCAAGACGCGCGTGCTGACGCACCGCATCGGCCACCTGCTGGGCGCTCGCGGGGTCCACCCCGGCCAGATCCTGGCGATCACCTTCACCAACAAGGCCGCCGGCGAGATGAAGGAGCGCGTCGAGGGCCTGGTCGGCCCGCGCGCGAACGCCATGTGGGTCTCCACCTTCCACAGCGCGTGCGTGCGCATCCTGCGCCGCGAGTCCAAGCGGCTCGGTTTCACCTCCTCGTTCTCGATCTACGACGCGGCCGACTCGAAGCGCCTGATGGCGCTCGTCTGCCGCGACCTGGACCTGGACCCGAAGAAGTTCCCGCCGAAGGCCTTCAGCGCCAAGATCTCGAACCTGAAGAACGAGCTCATCGACGAGGACGCCTTCGCCGGACAGGCGGCCGACGGCTTCGAGAAGACCCTCGCCCAGGCGTACGCGATGTACCAGGGGCGGCTGCGCGAGGCCAACGCGCTCGACTTCGACGACATCATCATGACCACCGTCCACCTGCTCCAGGCCTTCCCGGAGGTCGCCGAGCACTACCGGCGCCGCTTCCGGCACGTGCTGGTCGACGAGTACCAGGACACCAACCACGCCCAGTACACGCTCGTGCGCGAACTGGTCGGCACCGGGTACCCGGACCTGCCGCCCGCCGAGCTGTGCGTCGTGGGTGACGCCGACCAGTCGATCTACGCCTTCCGCGGCGCGACCATCCGCAACATCCTCCAGTTCGAGGAGGACTACGCGGACGCCACCACGATCCTGCTGGAGCAGAACTACCGCTCCACGCAGACGATCCTGTCCGCCGCCAACGCCGTCATCGAGCGCAACGAGAACCGCCGCGCGAAGAACCTGTGGACCGAGGCCGGCAGTGGCGCCGTCATCACGGGCTACGTCGCGGACACCGAGCACGACGAGGCGCAGTTCATCGCCGACGAGATCGACCGGCTGACGGACGCGGGCGACGCGAAGGCGGGCGACGTCGCGATCTTCTACCGGACGAACGCGCAGTCCCGCGTGTTCGAGGAGATCTTCATCCGGGTCGGACTGCCCTACAAGGTCGTCGGCGGCGTCCGGTTCTACGAGCGCAAGGAGGTCCGCGACGTCCTCGCGTACCTGCGCGTGCTGTCGAATCCCGAGGACAACGTTCCGCTGAGGCGAATTCTGAACGTGCCCAAGCGCGGCATCGGAGAGCGCGCCGAAGCGATGATCGACGCCCTCGCGATGCGCGAGAAGATCACCTTCCCGCAGGCGCTGCGCCGGGTCGACGAGGCGTTCGGCATGGCCGCCCGCTCGACCAATGCCGTCAAGCGCTTCAACGTGCTGATGGAGGAGCTCCGCACGATCGTGGACTCGGGTGCCGGGCCGGCGGTGGTGCTGGAGGCGGTCCTGGAGCGCACGGGCTACCTCGCCGAACTCCAGGCGTCCACCGACCCGCAGGACGAGACGCGGATCGAGAACCTGCAGGAGCTCGCCGCCGTGGCGCTCGAGTTCGAGCAGGCCCGGGAAGCGGCGGCGGCGGAAGCCGCTTCGAACGGCGCCCCGCCGGTGGGCCCCGGCACGCTCTCGGAGTTCCTGGAGCAGGTCGCGCTGGTCGCCGACTCCGACCAGATCCCGGACGAGGACACCGACGGCAACGGCGTCATCACCCTCATGACCCTGCACACCGCCAAGGGCCTCGAGTTCCCGGTGGTCTTCCTGACCGGCATGGAGGACGGGGTCTTCCCGCACATGCGCGCGCTGGGCCAGACCAAGGAGCTGGAGGAGGAGCGCCGCCTCGCCTACGTCGGCATCACGCGGGCGCGCGAGCGGCTGTACCTGACCCGCTCCTCGATGCGCAGCGCGTGGGGCACCCCCTCGTACAACCCGCCGTCGCGGTTCCTCGAGGAGATCCCGGCCGAGTACCTGCAGTGGAAGCGGACGGGCGCGGCGCAGAAGCCGGCGGGCCCGATGCGCGGCTCGGGCTCGGGCTCGGGGTACGGGTCTTCGGGCTCGGGCGGATCGAAGGCCTCGTTCGGCACCTCGCCGGAGTCGTTCCTGTCCTCGTCGCGTACGAAGTCGGGCCCGTCCGGGTTCGCGACGCGGCGGGCCGCCGACAAGCCGGTCATCGCGCTGGTGGTCGGGGACCGGGTCACGCACGACCAGTTCGGGCTGGGCACCGTCATGGAGGTCAGGGGAGCGGGCGCGGACGCGCAGGCCACCATCGACTTCGGGGACGAGAAGCCGAAGCGGCTGCTGCTGCGGTACGCGCCGGTGCAGAAGCTCTAGGACGGCGCGGGCGGGCGGTCTGTGGGCCGGGCGGGCGGCCTGTGGGCCGGCCCGCCGGGGCCGTCACCGGGGCCGTCACCGGGGCCGGTCCCGTGGGGGCAGTGGCTCAGTTCGGGTCCAGGTCGTGGCTGCGCAGCCAGGCCTGGGGGTCGATCGGAGCGCCGCCGCCGGGACGCACCTCGAAGTGGAGGTGCGGGCCGGTGGAGTTGCCGGTGTCGCCGGAGTACGCGATCACGTCGCCGGCCTTGACCTTGCCGGAGCGGATCTTGGCGCTGCTGAGGTGGCAGTACCAGGTCTCGGTGCCGTCGGGCGCGGTGAGTATCACCATGTTGCCGTAGGCGCTGTTGAACTGGCTGCGCACGGTGCCGTCGGTGGCGGCCATGACCGAAGTCCCGTAGCCCACCGGGAAGTCGATGCCGGTGTGGACGGACATCCAGTTGACGCCCGCCTGGCCGAAACCGGCGCTGAGGCCGTGGCGCGCGACGGGGAGGGCGAACTTGGGGCGGGCCGCTTCCTTGGCCGCCTCCTCCGCCTCTTTCTTCTTCTTCTCCTCGTCCTGGCGCAGGCGCAGGTCGATGCGCTCCTGGGTCCGGCTCGCGCGGTCCGCGAAGTCTCCGGCGTCGGCGCTGAGGGCGGTGAGCTGGGTGTCGAGCTTGCTGTTCGCGGCGACCGGCTTGATGGACGCCGGGTCGGGGGCGGCCAGCGTGGTGGTCTCCCCGGACGGCTTCTCCGCACCGGTGAGCCCGCCCACGGAGGCGGCGGCGACACCCGCGACGCCCATCACGCAGACGGAGGGCACGGCCACGGTCAGCAGCGCGGAACGCTTGGCGGGGGTACGGCGGCGGCTGTTGGCACCGGCCTTGGCGGTACTCGCCTTGGCGACGGGCTTGGAGCCGGCGCGGCGCGAGGGGCGCGGCTCGGACGGCGCGGCGGGGGTGACGGGCATGGCCTGGGTGGGGAGATCGTGCACCCGGGCGGCGTCGTGACCGGACTCGTCGGCGTCGGCGTCGTAGTCGTATTCGCCTGCAGAGGCGTCAGAGGCGTCAGAGGCGTCGGACGCGTTGGCATCGGGGACGCGGAACTCGAAGACGGCGGTCTCGGTGTAGCCCGACGTGTCCGGGGCCGAGGCCGGGGTTTCGGTCTGCGGGTACGGCTCGTACGCGTACTGCTGCTGGGTCTGCGTCTGCTGCTGCTCGTAACCGGTGTACGCGTAGGCCGGCTCGGAAGCGGTGTTCCAGGCGGTGGCGTCGTAGGTGCCGGTCTCGGCCCCGTAGCCCGGGACCGACCAGTGGCCGGTCTGTTCCGAGGCGTTGTCGTAGCCGAAGGCGGTGGACTGGTAGTCCGTGGAGAAGCCGCCCTGGGTGGGGACGGTCGAGAGGTACCCGTCGTAGCCGTCGAGGGGCTGCTGGGGGTAGCTGTTCTGCGGGGTGGTCCAGGCCGTGGTGTCGTACGCGCCGGTGTCGTAGGAACCGGAACCGGAACCGGAAGCGGAACCGGCACCATAGGCACCGTAGTTGTAGCCCTGGCCCTGCGTTTCATAGGACACGAACGCAGAATCACCGGCGAAAGTGGTGGTGGAAAGGCCGTCATACCCGAAATCCGGGTACGGGCCCGACGAGGGGCGGTCGTTCACCAACTTCTCTTTCGCCTCGGCAGCGGGGGGCCTGGGTGGCCGAGGAACCTGAGGTCCTCGGAGGAGAGCAGTGGCGTGACTGTACCCGCCGGTTACTCGCAACGACAATCTTCCGAGGGCCATGACCTCGGGGGAACCGGGCATTCGGCCGTCTTTCGGCCGTCCGGAGACCCGCCTTTGGCCTTGAGTTCGAAATGCGTTCGACTGGAGTCGAGTACCCGGTCGACTTTCGATCAGGCGACGGAAGCGGAACCGGGGTGCGCGAGGGCGGTCGGCCCGGATCCGTCGAGCGCGCGACGGACCGCCGCGATGACGGTGGGGTGCGCCGCGAGGGCGAGGTGACCGATGCCGGTCACCTGGACGTTCTCCGCGAGCAGGTCCGGGTGATCGATACGGGCCGTCTCGGTCGGGTCCATCAGCTCGTCGAACTCGCTCCAGAACGCCACGAACCGGGTACGGCAGCCGGGCGCGGGTGCCCGCAGTTCGGTGAGCACCTCGGAATCCGGGCGCACCTGCCGGACCAGCGGGTGCGCATCCATGAAGGGTGCGACCCGGGTACCGGAGTGCGGGGTGCCGAGCGTGACGAGCGTGCGGACGCGGGCGTCGCCGCCGAGGCGCTGCACGTAGTACCGCCCGACCAGCCCGCCGAGGCTGTGCCCCACCAGATCCACCCGGTCCTGCCCGGTGCGCTCGCACAGCTCCTCGACACGGCGGGCGAGGTGGCGGGCGGTGACGCGCAGATCGCGGGTGAAGGGTGAGTAGTTGTACGTCTCCACCTGCCGCCGGCCGCCGGCTCCGAGGGTGCGGCGCAGCAGGACGAAGATGGAGCGGTTGTCGGTGAACCCGTGCAGCAGCAGCGCGGGCGGGCGCTCGTGCGGAGCGCCGGCGGTGGTCGTCCCGGCGCCGGGGGGGCGGGCGGGGGCCTGGCGCTCGGACAGCACTCCGGTGGGATACGTCAGGATGTGCGCACCGAACACGATCGCTTCCAGTACGCCGGCCCGCAGCGCGGCCCCGGACATGGTGAGTCCCATGGACGGCCTCCCCCTAGCGTCATGGGACCCGGGGCGCCAGACCACTCCGTGCCGCGCGGCTGTCGGCACGGAGTGGTGGCACGCCATCCCACGTGTGATTTCCCCCTCGTGGTTGACCGCGAAACGGGGGTGTGCGCAATGCTGTACTTAACGTTCGTTCACTCGGGAGGCAGTGCGATGGGTGTGACCGGTCCGATCCGTGTGGTGGTGGCCAAGCCGGGCCTCGACGGCCACGACCGAGGCGCCAAGGTGATCGCGCGGGCCCTGCGGGACGCGGGCATGGAGGTGATCTACACGGGCCTCCACCAGACCCCCGAACAGATCGTCGACACCGCGATCCAGGAGGACGCCGACGCGATCGGTCTGTCGATCCTGTCGGGCGCGCACAACACGCTGTTCGCGCGCGTGCTGGAACTCCTCGCGGAGCGCGATGCGGAGGACATCAAGGTGTTCGGCGGGGGGATCATCCCGGAGGCGGACATCGCTCCGCTCAAGGAGAAGGGCGTGGCCGAGATCTTCACCCCGGGCGCGACCACCACGGCCATCGTGGACTGGGTCCACACCCACGTCCGCCAGCCCACCCAACCCTGACGCCGCGGCCCCCGCGCCTCAAACGCCGGCCGAAAACCAGGCCCTCCGGCGTTTGAGGCAGGGGGCACCCCCAGCGGTAGCTGGGGGAGGGTCTGGGCGGAGCCCAGGGAACGGGCGAAGGGCGGGTAGGAGACTCCGCCCCGCAGGGTCGCCCATCCGCACCGCAGCCCATCCGTACCGCCGCCCCGGCGCCTCGCCCCGCTCCGGGCCAGAGGGCCGTCGGGCCGTCGGGCCGTCGGGTCGGGCCCGGGACCGGGGTTGGTCAGGCGGGTGGGGTCAGTTCCGTGTGCATGGCCGCCCGGAGGCGGAGGGTGGCGACCAGTCGCTGGAAGGCCTCCGACCAGTACGCCGCCGCATCACCCTCCTCCACCGGCTCCGCCACCAGCACATCCAGCCGCCCCGCCTCCGCAGGATCGAGGCAGCGCTCCGCCAGGCCCATCACCCCGCTGAAGCTCCACGGGTAGCCGCCCGCCTCCCGCGCGGAGTCCAGCGCCTCGACCACTGCCCGCCCCAGCGCCCCCGCCCACGGCACCACGCACACCCCGAGCAGCTGGAAAGCCTCCGACAGCCCGTGGGTCCGTATGAACTCCGCGACCCAGGCCGCCCGTTCCCCCTCCCCGAGGATCGACAGGAGCTTCGCCCGCTCCGCCAGCGAAGCCGTCGCCGGACCCGCCGCGGGCGGCGCGGCCGCCGAGCCGAGCAGGGCCTGCGACCACGCGGGGTCGCGCTGGCGCACGGCGGCCCGGCACCAGGCGGCGTGCAGTTCCTCCGCCCAGCCCTCGGCGACCGGCAGTGCCACGATCTCCTCCGGGCCGATCCCCCCGAACCGCTCCCGCCAGCACGACAGTGGAGCGGACTCCACCAACTGGCCCAGCCACCAAGCCCGTTCGCCCCGCCCGGCCGGTGGCCGCTCGACCACGCCGTCGCGCAGCATCCCCGCGTCACACTCGGCCGGCGGAGTCACCCCTTCGGGGCCCACGCAGGCCAGCGCCCGCCGGGCCATCCGCCCGGCCAGCGCGGACGTCGGCAGCGCGGAGAGCAGTTCGGCGGCGGTCGCCCGGACATTGCGGCTGCGGTCGCCCAGCGCGGCCTCCAGGAACGGCTCGTCGCCCGCCGACAGGCCCACCCGCAGCGAATCGAGGAACATCAGCCGGTCCTCGGCCCGCTCGGTGGCCCACGTGGTGGCCAGCAGCCGGGGTCCGGCCGCCGCTTCGTGGGCCCGTACGGCGCCGAGCAGCGCCACCCGCTCCGCGAACAGCCCCTCCTGCCACAGCCGTTCCACGCCTTCCGGGTCCGTCGGATCGGGCAGTTCGCCGGCGCCCCCCGAACCCCCGCGCAGCGCGAACCGCCAGTCCGGATTGAGCCGGGCCAGCCACAGCCCGCGCGTCCCGGCCAGGGCCAGCGCCTGCGGCCGGAGATCGCTGCGGGCCCGCGCGACGTCGAGCAGCGCGGGCACGAGCGCGGCGGGAGCCCGGTAACCGTGGTGCCCGGCGGCCGTCAGCCACTGCGGCAGCAGCTCCGTCAGGTCCGGGGCGGACCCCCGCCGCCCGCCGGCACTGCCCGCGCCGGTCCGCCCGGCCAGCAGTTGTGCCAGCCGCCGCCGGGCCGCCTCCGGCGGCTCGGGACGCGGATCGCGCGGGGCAGGTTCGGGCCGCGGACCCGCCTCGGCGGGCAGCAGCCCGGCCCGGCGCCGCACCGTGTGCACGGCTGCGGCCCCGAGCAGCCCCTCGGGACTGCCCCGGCGCCGCTCGGTACCCAGCAGCGCGGCGCCGACCAGCTCGTCCCAGTCGGCGTAGGCCGCTTCGCCATCCGGCGCGGTGCGGGTCGCCGATTCCGTCTCCTCCGTCTCCTCCATCTCCGGCCCCGCCGCGATGGCCCCCGCCGCGATGGCCCCCGCCGTGATCGCCGCCGCCATCGTCATCGTCCGTGTGATCGGCTGCGTCGTCGTCGTGTTCGCCGCCGCGTTCGTCGCCGTGTCCATCGGGTCCTCTCCCTCTCCGTGTGCCGTGCTCCGGTCCCGCCCCCTCCGCGGGACCGGAGCAGCTCGATTCCCCTGTGGCACTTGCCGCCGTGACTACGGCCTCAACTGGCGTGGTTGTCGTTCATGAAAGCCCCCCGGCTCAGTCGTTCGAGCACGCCGGCGCCCCCGCGCCGTCGCTTCCTCCCCCTGCGCCCGCTCAGCCCAGTGCCACCGGCTCCGATGAGTCCGGCTGCCAGGCCGTCAGCGGGGTGAATCCACGGTGTCCGCATTCGCCGAACACCGTCACCGGCCCGCCCCCCGAGAGCGCGGCCAGCTGCCACAGTCCGGCCGCTGACCGGCTCCCGGCCCCGGTCAGGGGTACGGGCAGGGCGGACGTCCCCTCCGCGTCCGCCAGTTGCCAGGCCGTTTCCCCCGTCCCTCCGCCCGCTCTTCCCCCTGTCCGGTCCCCTGTCCGGTCCCCTGTGCGGTCCGCTGTGCGGTCCCCTGTCCGTCCTTCTGGTCGTCCCCCCGGTATCGGCACCACCGGGCCGAGCACCACCGGCCAGGACTCCAGCCAGGGGTCCTCGCGCAGTGCCGCGCCGTACGCCTCCAGTGCCGCGACCGTGCTCACGCCCGCAGGCGCGCCCCCGCACGGTCCGGGAGGCGCGAACCTCTCCCCGAGGTCGGCGCGCAGCCCGGCCGAACCGGGCCGGAAGCGGGCTTCCGCATCCAGCACCAGACCGACGGGCAGTGCCATCCCCGGCGGCCGTCCCGGCGGACCGAAGTCCAGGACCAGGGCGGGCCGTCCGCTCGCCAGCCCGCGCAGCCATATCCGGCGGGTGGTGAGACGGCCGTCCGGTGCCGCCGTGTCGTACTGGGCCAGCACGAGCCAGCGGTCCCGTACGGCCTCGCCCTCCGCCCGGGTCTGCAGTCCCAGACGGCTGCGGACCGTCGCGGCCAGCGGTTCCGGCAGCCCGGACACCCCCAGCCAGGCCCGGTCCAGCAGGTGCAGCAGCGCGGCCTCCTCCAGCATCCGGGCGGGCCAGCCGGCCCCGCAACTGGGTATCGTCCCCAACTCCCGCACCCGCGCCGCCAGTCCGGGCGCCTGGGCGTCGACCATCCGGGCGGCGGTCTCCTCCCATCCCGCGTAACCCGCCTGCTCCTGACCGGCGAGCCCCCCGCGGATCAGGTCCGCGAGCCGCTGCTCCAGCTCGGTGACGCCCGCGCCGATCCGGGCCGTCCGCCGCTCGGCCCGCTTCCTGGCTCCCTCCGCATCCGCCGGCCCGGCCGGTGCGGAGCGGTCGGCGGCGGTCCGCGCGGCCTTCGCCGCCCGCTCCGCGAGCCATTCGCCCGCCCAGTCCGGGGCGTCGCCCGGGGTGCCGAACCCCTCCGCGGCCCAGAGCAGCAGCAGTCCCAGCGCGTGCTTGCACGGGAACTTCCGGCTGGGACAGGAGCACTTGTACGCCGGTCCGGACAGGTCGGCGACCGTCCGGTACGGCTTGCTGCCGCTGCCCTTGCACAACCCCCACACCACACCGGAAGCGGAACCTCCGGTCTGTGACCACGGCCCCGCCCCGCCGAGTCTGGCCCCCGCCTTGCGCGACGCTTCGTCAGGAGCCAGAGCCAGTACCTGTTCCGCCGTCCAGCGGACCCCCTGCTCAGTCATGTGTTCCACCGTAGAGACCCCCACTGACAATCGCTCTGACCTGCAACAACAGCTCATCCGTGGGTCGTTGTCAGTGGTCGGGTGCATCGTGGTGCAAGCAGTCGGAAGCGGCTGCGGAGCATTGGAGGGGGACCATGACCACGACCGGGAACGAGACCACCGCAGAGGCGCTTCGACCGCACGCCGAGGACGCCTTCGCGCACGAACTGAAAGCCCTGGCCGCCGCCGACGACCGGCCCCGCCCGGCCCGCTGGAAACTCTCCCCGTGGGCCGTGGCGACGTACCTGCAGGGCGGCACGCTCACCGACGGCACCGTCATCACACCCAAGTACGTCGGCCCGCGCCGGATCGTCGAAGTCGCCGTCACCACCCTGGCAACCGACCGCGCCCTGCTCCTCCTCGGAGTTCCCGGCACCGCAAAGACCTGGGTGTCCGAGCACCTCGCCGCGGCCGTCAGCGGAGATTCCACCCTCCTCGTCCAGGGCACCGCCGGCACCCCCGAGGAAGCCATCCGCTACGGCTGGAACTACGCCCGCCTCCTCGCCCACGGACCGAGCCGCGAAGCCCTCGTGCCGAGCCCGGTCATGCGGGCCATGGCCGAGGGCATGACGGCCCGGGTCGAGGAGCTCACCCGTATCCCCGCCGACGTCCAGGACACCCTCATCACCGTCCTGTCCGAGAAGACGCTGCCGATACCGGAGCTGGGCCAGGAGGTGCAGGCCGTGCGCGGCTTCAACCTCATCGCCACCGCCAACGACCGCGACCGCGGGGTCAACGAGCTCTCCAGCGCGCTGCGCCGCCGCTTCAACACCGTCGTCCTGCCGCTGCCCGCCACCGCGGACGCCGAGGTCGACATCGTCGCCCGCCGCGTCGACCAGATGGGCCGGGCCCTCGACCTGCCCGCCGCCCCGGAGGGCCTGGAGGAGATCCGCCGCGTGGTCACGGTCTTCCGCGAGCTGCGCGGCGGCATCACCGACGACGGGCGTACGAAGGTCAAATCGCCCAGCGGCACCCTGTCCACCGCCGAGGCCATCTCGGTCGTCACGGGCGGCCTCGCCCTGGCCGCCCACTTCGGGGACGGCGTGCTGCGCCCCTCCGACGTGGCCGCCGGGATCCTCGGGGCCGTCGTACGGGACCCTGCCGCCGACAAGGTCGTCTGGCAGGAGTACCTGGAAGCCGTGGTCCGCGAGCGCGACGGCTGGAAGGACTTCTACCGCGCCTGCCGCGAGGTGACGGCATGAGCGCGGCGAAGACCGCGGTGGCGACGGGCCCGGCGCTGCTGGGGGTACGCCACCACGGGCCCGGCTCGGCCCGCGCGGTACGGGCCGCCCTGGACGCGGCGCGGCCGGCGGCGGTCCTGATCGAGGGGCCGCCCGAGGGGGACGCGCTGCTGTCGCTGGCCGCGGACCCGGGGATGCGCCCGCCCGTCGCCCTGCTCGCGCACCCCGCCGACGACCCGGGGCGGGCCGCGTTCTGGCCACTGGCCGACTTCTCCCCGGAATGGGTCGCCCTCCGGTGGGCGCAGGAGCGGGACGTGCCGGTCCGGTTCATCGACCTGCCGGCCGCGCACTCGCTGGCCGTGCCGGGGGCCGGGGAAGGGGGCGGGGAGGGGGCTGGGGAGGCGCCCGATTCCGTACGGCTGGATCCGCTCGCGGTCCTCGCCGAGACGGCCGGGTACGACGATCCCGAGCGGTGGTGGGAGGACGTCGTCGAACACCGGGGCGGGACCGGGGCGGCCGCCGATCCACTGGGCGTGTTCGAGGCGCTCGGCGAGGCCATGGGCGCCCTGCGCGAGGAGCACGGAGCCGGCGGCCACCACCGCGACCTGGTGCGCGAGGCGTACATGCGGCAGCGGATGCGGGCCGCGCGACGCGAGTTCGGCGACGCGTACGCCGTCGTCTGCGGAGCCTGGCACGTCCCGGCCCTGCGGGCGAAGACCACCGCGGCCGCGGACAAGGCGCTGCTCACCGGACTGCCCAAGGTCAAGGTGGAGACCACCTGGGTCCCCTGGACCCACCGGCGGCTCGCCCGCGCCGGAGGGTACGGCGCGGGCATCACCTCACCCGGCTGGTACGCACACCTCTTCGCGGCCCGGGACCGGCCCGTCGAGCGGTGGCTGACCAAAGTCGCGGGCCTCCTGCGGGAGGAGGACCGGCAGGTCTCCCCGGCACACGTCATCGAAGCCGTCCGGCTCGCCGACACCCTGGCCGCGATGCGGGGCCGGCCGGTGCCGGGGCTGACCGAAACCCTGGAAGCGGTCCGGGCGGTGATGTGCGACGGCTCCGACATACCGCTCGCGCTCATCGAGGACCGGCTCGTCGTCGGAGAGGTGCTCGGCGAGGTCCCCGACGCGGCGCCCGTCGTACCGCTCCAGCGCGACCTCGCGAAGCAGCAGCGCTCGCTGCGCCTCAAGACCGAGGCGCAGGACCGGGAGCTGGAGCTCGACCTCCGCAAGGACACCGACACGGCCAAGTCCCTGCTGCTGCACCGGCTTCGGCTGCTCGGCATCGACTGGGGCGTTCCGGCGGCCTCCCGCGGGAGCACGGGCACCTTCCGGGAGACCTGGCGGCTCCGCTGGGAGCCGGAGCTGGCCGTGCGGGTGGCCGAAGCCGGCATCTGGGGGACCACCGTCCTCGGTGCGGCCACCGCCCGGGCCGAGGCCGATGCGGCGGGCGCCGGGGAGCTGGGCGAGGTCACCGCCCTGGCCGAGCGGTGCCTGCTGGCCGGTCTCGCCGAGGCGCTGCCCGCCGTCCTGCGGGCCCTCGCCGACCTGGCCGCGCTCGACACGGATGTGGCGGGCCTGGCCAAGGCGCTGCCCGCGCTGGCCCGTTCACTGCGGTACGGAGACGTCCGCGGCACGGACGCGGCGGCGCTGGGGACGGTGGCGGCCGGGCTCGCGGAGCGGATATGCGTGGCGCTGCCGCCCGCCTGCGCGGCGGGGCTGGACGCGGACGCGGCGGCGGAGCTGCGGGGGCACGTGGACGGGGTGCACACCGCGATCGGGCTGCTGGGGGACGGCGGGGACGGCGGGGCCGAGGGGCTGCGGGAGCGGTGGTCGGCCGTGCTGCGGACGCTGGCCGGGCGGGACACCGTGCCCGGGCTGATACGCGGCCGGGCCGTGCGGCTGCTGCTCGACGAGGGGCGGCTGCCGCCCGGGGAGACGGCCCGCCTGATGGGGCTCTCGCTGTCCCCGGCGTCCGCGCCGGCCGACGCGGCGGGCTGGATCGAGGGCTTCGCGGGGGGCGGCACCGGGGGCGGCACGCTGCTCGTCCACGACGAGCGGCTGCTCGGGCTGATCGACGGCTGGCTGGTGTCGGTGCCGGAGCGGGCCTTCATCGACGTACTGCCCTTGCTGCGGCGGACGTTCGGGGCGTACGAGACGGGTGTGAAGCGGACCCTGGGGGAGCTGGCCCGGCGGGGGCCGGCGGGTGGCGGTGGCGTGGCGCGGGGGTCCGGTGCGGGGGTGGCGGGCTTCGGCACGGAGCTGGACCCCGTCCGGGCGGATGCGGTGGCGGACCTGGTCCGCCTAATGCTGGCGCGGACCCCGAGTTGACCGGCCGGCCCCTGCCCGGGCGGCCCCGGACCTGGGCGGCCCCGGACCCGGGCGGACCTTGCCCGCCCTGGCCGGCCCGCCCGGACCCGGCCCGGCCCGCCCCGGACCGTGCCCGGGCGGACTGGGCTGCCCCGGGCCGGGGAGTGGCGGGCTGGCTGCGGTGTGCCGCTGCGCGGGGCGAAGTCCCCTACCCACCCTTCGCCCGTTCCCTGGGCTCCGCCCAGACCCGGTCCTCAAACGCCGGACGGGCTGGATATGGCTGGGGCCGGCTCGGACGTGAACGTCGGCTGGGCTGGTTGTGGCGGGGGTTGGCTCGGATGTGGGTGTCGGGCGGGCTGGTTGTGGCGGGGGTTGGCTCGGATGTGGGTGTCGGCTGGGCCGGATGTGGCGGGGGTCGGCTCGGACGTGGATGTCGGGCGGGCTGGATGTGGTTGGGGTGGGCTCGGGTGTGGAGGTGGGGTGGGCTGGATGTGGCTGGGGGCGGCCTGTGCGTGTGTGGCGGGTGGGCTGGGGGCAGTTGGGCGGTCCCTCCGTGTGCGGTGACGGGCTGGATTGGGTGGGGTTGGGCCGCGCGTGAATGCCGGAGGGGTTGGAAAATCCAGCCCCGCCGGCGATTGAGGCGATCTTTCAGCCGCGCCGGCGTTTGAGGCGCGGGGCCGGGGGCTGGACCCGGGAGTGGTGCTGCAGGTGGCAGGGGGCCCGACCAGCGGTGGATGGGGGGAGGGGCCGGGGCGAAGCCCGGGGAACGGGAGAACCGGGTGTCCCCCCGGACGGGGTCTGGGGGTGAGCCCCGCGGGGGTGTCGGTGGTGGTTGGGACGGGAGTAGGGGATGGGCAGATGGTGAGTTCGGGGAATCCGGCGGGTGCGCGGGGCGTCGCCGACGAGCGGGTGCGGCGGTGGCGGATGGTGCTCGGTGGCGGGGAGGGGGACGGGACCGGGTGCGCGCTGGAGGGCGCGGACGCCGGGATGGACTCCGTGCTCGGGGCGCTGTACGGCGGCAGAGGCAGCGGCGGGGGGCGCCGGAGCGCCGGGGAGCGGTCGGCCGGGCTCGGCGGGTCCGCGCCCGGCGTGGCGCGCTGGCTCGGGGACATCCGGACGTACTTCCCCACCTCCGTTGTGCAGATCATGCAGCGGGACGCGATCCAGCGCCTCGGCCTGTCCGCGCTGCTGCTGGAGCCCGAGATGCTGGAGGCGGTGGAGCCGGACGTGCACCTCGTCGGCACCCTGCTCTCCCTCAACAAGGCGATGCCCGAGACGACCCGGGAGACCGCCCGCGCCGTGGTCCGCAAGGTGGTCGAGGCGCTGGAGAAGCGGCTCGCCTCCCGTACGCGCGCCACCCTCACCGGTGCCCTCGACCGGTCCGCCCGGATCAGCCGGCCGCGGCACGCGGACATCGACTGGGACCGCACCATCCGGGCGAATCTGAAGAACTACCTCCCCGAGTACCGCACGGTCGTGCCGGAGCGGCTGATCGGCTACGGCCGGGCCGCGAGTGCGGTGAAGAAGGAGGTCATCCTCTGCATCGACCAGTCGGGCTCGATGGCGGCCTCCGTCGTCTACGCCTCCGTCTTCGGGGCGGTGCTGGCTTCGATGCGTTCGATCGCGACCCGGCTGGTCGTCTTCGACACCGCGGTCGTGGATCTGACCGATCAGCTCGACGACCCCGTCGACGTGCTCTTCGGCACCCAGCTCGGCGGCGGCACCGACATCAACCGCGCGCTCGCCTACTGCCAGTCGAAGATCACCCGGCCCGCCGACACCGTCGTCGTCCTCATCAGTGATCTCTATGAGGGCGGCATACGCGACGAGATGCTGAAGCGGGTCGCGGCGATGAAGGGCGCGGGCGTGGAGTTCGTGACGCTGCTCGCCCTGTCCGACGAGGGCGCACCCGCTTACGACCGCGAACACGCCGCGGCCCTCGCCGCGCTCGGAGCCCCGGCCTTCGCCTGTACGCCTGACCTGTTCCCGGAGGTGATGGCCGCGGCGCTGGAGAAGCGGCCCCTGCCCGTTCCGTGAGCGGGCCGGCTGTCCGGCGCCGGCCCGGCGCCGGCCGCGCGCAGCCTCGCAGGAGCACCGCGGAACCCCCGCAGGAGCCCCGCGGGAGCCCCGCGCGCAGCCTCGTAGGACCCCCGCACGAGCGCCTTCCGATCGGCGGATCACACGAAGATGCAGTTCAAGCGTGAGGCGATCTGTGACAGGTATCACCGCTCAGGTGTGATCTGCGATTTAGGGACCTACGTCCCGCGGGGATAACCTGCGGGACGGACATGCCGCGTCCACGGTCACCGTGTGCGCCTTCCTTGTGACAGCGCCGTCACGTTGCCCTCCGCGGCACGCCCACGCAGATAGCAGACAACCGCGAATCACTGCGAATCTTTGAAGACAAGGGACGGACGCGCGTGGACCTGTTCGAGTACCAGGCGAGGGACCTCTTCGCCAAGCACGGTGTACCGGTGCTGGCCGGTGAAGTGATCGACACGCCTGAGGCGGCGCGAGAGGCCACGGAGCGGCTGGGCGGCAAGTCGGTCGTCAAGGCGCAGGTGAAGGTCGGCGGCCGCGGCAAGGCCGGCGGCGTCAAGCTCGCCGCCACCCCGGAAGAGGCCGTCGCCCGTGCGACGGACATCCTCGGGATGGACATCAAGGGCCACACGGTCCACAAGGTGATGATCGCGGAGACCGCTCCGGAGATCCTGGAGGAGTACTACGTCTCCTACCTCCTCGACCGCACCAACCGCACCTTCCTGGCCATGGCCTCGGTCGCGGGCGGCATGGACATCGAGCAGGTCGCCGAGGAGACCCCGGAGAAGCTCGCCAAGGTCCCGGTGAACGCCAACGAGGGCGTGACCATCGAGAAGGCCCGCGAGATCGTCGCGCTGGCGCAGTTCCCGGCCGAGGTCGCCGAGCAGGTCGCCGAGGTCCTCGTGACCCTGTGGGCGACCTTCATCGCCGAGGACGCGCTCCTCGTCGAGGTCAACCCGCTCGCGAAGGTCGCCTCCGGCGAGGTCATCGCGCTCGACGGCAAGGTCTCGCTCGACGAGAACGCCGAGTTCCGCCAGCCGGGCCACGAGGAGTTCGTGGACCACGCGGCCGCGAACCCGCTCGAGGCCGCCGCCAAGGCGAAGAACCTCAACTACGTGAAGCTCGACGGCGAGGTCGGCATCATCGGCAACGGCGCGGGTCTCGTCATGAGCACCCTCGACGTCGTCGCGTACGCCGGCGAGAACCACGGCGGCGTCAAGCCCGCCAACTTCCTGGACATCGGCGGTGGCGCCTCCGCCGCCGTCATGGCCAACGGTCTCGAGATCATCCTCGGCGACCCGGACGTCAAGTCCGTGTTCGTCAACGTCTTCGGTGGCATCACCGCGTGTGACGAGGTCGCCAACGGCATCGTCCAGGCGCTGCAGCTGCTCGAGGACAAGGGCGAAGCGGTCACCAAGCCGCTGGTCGTCCGCCTCGACGGCAACAACGCCGAGCTGGGTCGCAAGATCCTCTCGGACGCCAACCACCCGCTGGTCCAGCGCGTGGACACCATGGACGGCGCGGCCGACAAGGCCGCCGAGCTCGCGGCTGCGAAGTAAGGGCAGAGGTCACAGACTCACATGGCTATCTTCCTCAACAAGGACAGCAAGGTCATCGTCCAGGGCATGACCGGTGCCACGGGCATGAAGCACACCAAGCTGATGCTGGCTGACGGCACCAACATCGTCGGCGGCGTGAACCCGCGCAAGGCCGGCACCACCGTCGACTTCGACGGCACCGAGGTCCCGGTCTTCGGGTCGGTCGCCGAGGCGATGGAGAAGACGGGCGCCAACGTCTCCGTCCTCTTCGTCCCGCCGGCGTTCGCCAAGTCCGCGGTCGTCGAGGCCATCGACGCCGAGATCCCGCTGGCCGTCGTCATCACCGAGGGCATCGCGGTGCACGACTCCGCCGCCTTCTGGTCGTACGCGACCTCCAAGGGCAACAAGACGCGGATCATCGGCCCGAACTGCCCGGGTCTGATCACCCCCGGCCAGTCCAACGCCGGCATCATCCCGGGCGACATCACCAAGCCCGGCCGCATCGGTCTCGTGTCCAAGTCGGGCACGCTGACCTACCAGATGATGTACGAGCTCCGTGACATCGGCTTCTCCTCCGCCGTCGGCATCGGTGGCGACCCGGTCATCGGCACCACGCACATCGACGCCCTCGAGGCGTTCGAGGCGGACCCCGACACCGACCTGATCGTCATGATCGGCGAGATCGGCGGCGACGCCGAGGAGCGTGCGGCGGACTTCATCGCGAAGAACGTCACCAAGCCGGTCGTCGGCTACGTCGCGGGCTTCACCGCACCCGAGGGCAAGACCATGGGCCACGCGGGCGCCATCGTCTCCGGCTCTTCGGGCACCGCGCAGGCCAAGAAGGAGGCCCTCGAGGCCGCCGGCGTGAAGGTCGGCAAGACCCCGACCGAGACCGCGAAGCTGGCGCGCGAGATCCTGGCCGCCGCGCAGTAGTCGCCGCGCGGCAGCCGCTCCGGCGGTCTGCGGCGCAGACGGGCGTGGCCCGCACCCTGTGAGGGGTGCGGGCCACGCCCGTTTTTCCGTGCCGCGGGGTCGCGGGTGGCGGCGACCGCCGTCTGTCCGGGGCCGTCTGTCCGGGGCTCGGCTGCTCCGGGCAGGCCCGGCTACTCCAGGCTCGGCGCGATCCGCGCGGTGCCGGCCGACGGGTCGGACAGCAGCTTGTCGTGCAGCTGGCGGCCCTGGTCCGAGAGCTGCTGCGGGCCGCTGTGCGGGGGCACGCCCGACACGCTGGCGCCGGGCGCGCGCGGAGGCTCGTACTCGGTCGGCGCGGTCACCACGGTGTAGGCGGTCGCGGCGGCGATGAGCGCCGTCACCCCGACCACCGCGCGCGTCCACCGCCGTGTTCGGTGCTCGCCGGCCACCCGTACGACGGCTGCCGCGCGGGGCTCCAGTCGTACGGCGGGCGTCAGCGAGCCGAGCCGTTCGCGCAGCAGCGCGGACTGCTTGCCGGGCTCCGTGTCGGCCAGTTCGGGGATCTGGTCGGCGAGGTCGGCGTGCGCGTTGACGAGCCGGTTGCCGGCGGTCGGCGTGGAGGCCTCGGTCTCGGCGGCGGTGTCGGGGAGGTCCAGCCCGACCCCGTCGTAGAGCAGCACGGTGCGGCGGTGGGCCGGGGGCAGCGCGAGCATCGCGTCCATGAGGACGCGGTCGGCGGGGTCGGCCGGGGGCTTGTCCTGCTTGTCGGCGTGCCGGTGGCCCCGCCGGAGCTGGTGCCAGGGGGAGAGCGCGTACTCGTACGCCGCCGCGCGCACCCACCCGACCGGGTCCGGGTCGGTGGCGACCTCGGGCCAGCGCTCCCACGCCTGTTGGAAGGCGCGCTCGACGGCCTCGTGCGCGAGGGCGCGGCGGCCGGTGAGGAGGTAGGCCTGGCGGGTGAGGGCGGGGGCGGTGCGGTTGTAGAGGGCGTCGAAGGCGGAAACCGGCGAGGTGGTGTCCTGCGGAGCGGTACGGGGACCAGGGCCCGGGACCCCGCCCCCGTGGCCGCCGCCGACCGGGGCCGTGCCCGGGGTCGGACCCGTGCCCGGGGCCGGACCCGTGCCGGTGCCCGGAGCCGTGGCCGGAGCCGTGCCGGTGCCCGTGCCAGTGGCGGTGCCCGTGGCCAGAGCCGTGCCGGTGGCCGGAGCCGTGCCGGTGCCAGTGCCGGTGGCCAGGGCCGTGGCCGGAGCCGTGCCGTTGCCCGGGGCCGGAGCAGTGCCGGTGCCCGTCCCCATGGCCGTGCCGGTGCCCTGGGCCGTGCCCATGCCCGTGCCCGTGCCCGGAGCCGTACCGGGGCCCGTATCGCGGGCCGTGTCCGTGTCCGCGTCCGGCCCGGGGCCCGGGCTGCTGTCCGTTTCCGGACCCGGGGTCACCGGGCCGCCGGGCCGGAGGGCGTTGAGGCCCGCGCCCGCGCTGCTGCCGCCGCCACCGCCGGCTCCGGTTTTGACCGTGGCCTTGGTCTCGTGCCGGGGGACCCCGACAGGGGGCTTCGCGGCGCGCTTGACCGCGGCCTTCGGCCGGGTCTGGGCCGCGACGGGCCGGGTGAGACCCCGCATCCGCAGCCCGAAGTGGCTCCCGGCGGCATCGGCGGCCAGGTCCGCGTCCGTGGAGGCGCCGTCCTGGTCCGCCGGGGCGCCGGCGGCCGACGCGGGCGGCGGGGTGGTCACGGCTGACGGCCCGTCTGCGCTCGTGGGGACGGAGCCGGTTGCCGGATCGGCGGCTGATGCCCGGTCCGTACCCGTGGAGCAGGCGTCGGCTGCCGCCTGCTCCGTGTCCGCGCAGGTGAAGCCGGATGCCGTGCGGGCGGCTGACGCCGGGGCCGTGTCCGTGGAGGTGGCGCGGCTTGCCGCAGCGGCGGCTGACGATGCGTCCGGGGCCGCTGCGGTCCGGGCGGTTGCGCGCTCGGGCGTCTCCGCGCCCGGGTTGCCCGGCTTCGGTGCGGCGGGGGCGTCCGTGACGGTGCTGTTGGCCCAGGAGGGCCTGGTGGGCGCGACGGCCCCGCTGCCGAGCCGCGCCCCGGCAGCCGGGGCCGGACCCGCCGCGTCGGCCCGGTGCTGCCCCGCGACGGGACCGTCGGCCTGGTGCTGTCCGGCGGTGATGGGGCCATCGGCCCCGTGCTGTCCGGCGGCTGCGGGACCGTCAGCCCGGTGGTGTCCCGTGTCGGGCCGGTTCGGGTGCGGATCGGAGTCGGCGCCTGGGATGGTGCCGACGGTCCAGTCCGGGCGGGGCTGGTCGGCGGCGGCCGGGGCGGAGCGGCCGGGCTGCGGGGCCTGGTCGGCGGCGAGCCGGGCCAGGAGTTTCGCGTAGGCCTCGCGCTTGCGGCCCCGGGGGTGGGTGCGGCCGGTCTCCCAGGAGCGGACCGTGTTCGAGGTGACGCCCACCGCCGCCGCGACCTCGTCATGGGTCAGATCGGCGGCTTCGCGCAGGCGCCGGCGTTCCTTCGGGGTGGGGAGGCCCAGCTCCGTGACGCTTTGTGTCATGCCACACTCCCCGCGACCCGGACGCCCTGAGCGAAAAAGTACATAAACGTATATTGAGCGACACCACGGTCATTCGCCTGTTACCCGCCCATAGCGCGTGTCGTTGGCACCATGGCGGGGTGACCCAAGTGACCGAACGCGGGACCTCGTTGCCTACGGCCCCAAGGGCCCTCGTACGGCGCCGTTCGCCGGCGGCCGCCGCGTGTGTCGTGGGCGGCGCCGTCGCCGCGGTACTGGGGCTCGGCTTCCTCGCCGTGCTCGTCATCGTGCTGTGGATCAGCTCCCCGTACCCCGACAGCGGCCCCGGCGGCGCCCTGCACCTCGCCGCGGGCATCTGGCTGCTCGCCCACGGGACCGCGCTGGTCCGCTACGAGACCCTCTCCGGCGTGCCCGCCCCCGTCGGCCTGATCCCGCTGCTGCTCGTCGCCCTCCCCGCGCTGCTCATCCGGCGCGCCGCCCGGCTCGGCAGCGCCGCCGGGGAGGAACGGGGCGCGGAGCCGCTGCCCGCCGCCGCGGTGTTCTCCGCCGTGCTCTGCGGCTACCTCGGCGTCGGCACCCTGGCGGTCGTCTACGCGGCCGCCGGGCCGATGCCCGCGGACCCGCTCAGTGCGGCCTGGCACCTCCCCCTGGTCGCCGCCCTGGCGGCCGCCGGCGGGGTCTGGGAGGCCCGGGGGAGGCCGCTCGGGCAGCTGCCCGGCCGGCTCACCCGCCCCCGCTACGCCCTGGCTCTGCGGGCCGGCGCAGGCGGGGTGCTGGTGCTGCTCGGCGGCGGAGCCCTGCTGACCGGGGCCTCGCTCGCCTGGCACGGGGCGGAGGTGCAGGGCTCCTTCATGACGCTGACCGGGGTCTGGTCGGGCCGGTTCGCGGTGCTGCTGCTCGCCCTCACCCTGATCCCGAACGCCGTCGTCTGGGGCGCCGCGTACGCCCTCGGCCCCGGCTTCGTCCTCGGCACCGGAGCCGTCGCGACCCCGCTGGGCTTCGGCGGATCGCCCGCGCTGCCCCGGTTCCCGCTGCTCGCGGCGCTGCCTCCGGAGGGCGCCGGCACGCCGCTGACCTGGGCCGTCTGCGCGGTGCCGGTGGCGGCCGGGCTGGCGGTGGGCTGGTTCGCGGTACGCCGGGCACGGGAGGTCTCGTACGGGGAGACCGCGCTCACGGCGGCGCTGGGAGCGGTGGTGTGCGCCCTGGCGACCGCGGGGCTCGCCGCCGCTTCGGCGGGCCCGCTCGGCTCCCGGGAACTGGCCGCCTTCGGGCCGGTGTGGTGGCAGGCGGGCGGTGCGGCGCTGGGCTGGACCCTGGCGCTCGCGGTCCCGCTGGCCGTGACCGTGCAGGGGTGGCGCAACCGCCCCGCGAAGGGCCTGGCCGAAGCCGAGGCCGACGGCGGCTGGCACGACAGCGGGGTCCGCGAGGTCCGCTGGGCGGCCCTGCGCCGTGCGGCGGGCACCCTGATCCCGGACTTCTCCTCCACGGCCCCGGAGAACCAGGAGGGCCCGGGGCAGTCCCCGGCCCGGGCCCGGGCCCCGAAGGAAGGGCCCCGCCCCGAGGCCGTGCCCGCACCCGGGTCCGCGCCGCCGAAGCGGCCCGTGCTGGTCCTGCCGGGCCTCAAGCTGGACCTGACCCCGATCCCGCTCCCCGCACTGCCCGCCGACCCCCCGCAGCCGCCAGCCGCAGGACCCGGAGCCCCAGCCCTGGCCGAAGCATCAACCCCGTCCGGCGCACCAGCCCCCGCGTCCCCGCTGGCCCCGTCCATGGCCGGAGCCCGCGTACTGGCCCGCCGCAAGCCCGCGCCGGACCCCGGACACCCGGACCCGGGGCCCTCGCACCCCGCCCCGGACCCCGCCGGCGCCACGGCCGGGGTCCCGGCCGGATCCGCAGGGAGCCATCTGGGCGGCGCAAGCGGCCCAGGCGGTTCCGGCGGCCCAGGCGGTTCCGGGGAGAGCGCCTAGGGGTGTCGTTCGGACAGGCCGATGCCGTGTCCGGCCGTGCTGCCGGGGGCCCGTGTACCGGACGTGCTCGGTCGCCCCGACAGTGCGGCCGGGCACGGTGCCGGGCCTCGCGGGCCCGGCAAGATCCGGATGGGACGGCCTAGCGCTGGACCCGGATCATCTGGCCGATGAAGTTGTCGGGCAGCAGGTCGTTGCACTGCAGCTCCGCCGGCTTGGTGAGGGCGTCCTGCTGGCAGACGTAGAAGTCCTTGTACGCGAGGTGCACCGTGTACCAGGACACCGCCAGCAGCACCGCCAGCGAGGCGGTGACCAGGCCGCTCAACGCCGCCGTCCGCTGGGGCCGGGCGGCGGCGCCCAGGGCCGCCAGTCCGCCCCGGGCCGGAGCCGGCCCGTCGACCGGACCCGCCGCACCCGCAGCCGCACCCGCACCGGAGTCACCCGCAGCCGCACCCGCACCGGAGCCCCCCGCGTCGCCCCCGGAGGGCTTCGCGGGCGCCCCGCGCAGCGCGCTGATCCCCCAGTACAGGGCCAGCACGCCCAGCAGCAGCGCCATCGACGGGGTCTCGAAGACCCCGAAGAAGAAGCCCCACATGCCGGCCAGCAGCGCGTACCGCGCCCGACGCTGGATCGGGTCGGTGGGGTCCCACCGTGCCGGTCCGGACCCGGGGTCCTCGGCCGGTCCCTTCCCGGGGCCGCCGTCGCCACCGGCGCGCGGCTCCCAGAGCTGGTCGGGCCGGCCTTCCGGGGGCGCCGCGAAGGGGTTGTCGTCGGTGGAGCGGTCGGGCTGGGGGCGGTCCGGCATCGGGTGTGTTTCATCCCCTGTGTCGTGGACGTCGCTGGGACGTCGGAGGCCTGATTGCGGCGTGTACGCCAGACGCTACCGCCAGGGCGTCCCCCCGTCCCTCGGGGGCCGTCCGGTGTGCCGGTATCGTTGCAGGCGGTCGGAGACTTCGTAGGGTCGCCCGTAAATCGGCGATCCGCAGTTTCATGTGATCACACAAGACGAACGACGCGCCCCCTGCTCAGCCGGGTGGCGCCCCCGCTCGAGAAAGGGCCTCCCATGGCCGCCTCCCGCCTGGTCGTGCTGGTCTCCGGATCCGGCACCAACCTCCAGGCCCTGCTCGACGCCATCGACGCCCACCCCGGCGGACCCGAGGGCTTCGGCGCCGAAGTCGTCGCCGTGGGGGCCGACCGCGAGAACATCGCCGGCCTGGAGCGCGCCGAGAAGGCGGGGATCCCCACTTTCGTGTGCCCGGTCAAGGCCCACGCGAGCCGCGCCGAGTGGGACGCCGCCCTGACCGCGGCCACCGACGCCCACGCGCCGGACCTGGTCGTCTCGGCGGGGTTCATGAAGATCGTGGGGCCGGAGTTCATCGGCCGCTTCGGCGGCCGGTTCGTCAACACCCACCCCGCCCTCCTCCCGGCCTTCCCGGGCGTCCACGGCGTACGGGACGCACTCGCCTACGGCGCGAAGGTCACCGGCTGCACCGTCCACTTCGTGGACGCGGGCGTGGACACCGGTCCGATCATCGCCCAGGGTGTCGTCGAGATCCGGGACGAAGAGGACGAAGCCGCTCTCCATGAGCGGATCAAGGAAGTCGAGCGCGAACTGCTCGTCGACGTCGTGGGGCGCCTGGCCCGGCACGGCTACCGCATCGAGGGACGAAAGGTAACAATCCAGTGACCGCCGCAGAGGCCGCAGGGACCGCAGAGACCGTGACCGCAGGGAGCGAAGACCTCACCGCTTCGAAGCGCCCGATCCGGCGCGCGCTCATCAGCGTCTACGACAAGACGGGACTGGAAGAGCTGGCCCGCGGTCTGCACGAGGCGGGTGTCGCGCTCGTCTCGACCGGCTCCACCGCCGGGAAGATCGCCGCCGCCGGGGTGCCCGTCACCAAGGTCGAGGAGCTGACCGGCTTCCCCGAGTGCCTGGACGGCCGGGTCAAGACCCTGCACCCGCGCGTGCACGCCGGAATCCTCGCCGACCTGCGCCTGGAGGACCACCGCAACCAGCTCGCGGAGCTGGGCGTGGAGCCCTTCGATCTGGTGGTCGTGAACCTCTACCCCTTCCTCGCGACCGTCCAGTCGGGCGCGAGCCAGGACGAGTGCGTGGAGCAGATCGACATCGGCGGTCCCTCGATGGTCCGCGCCGCCGCCAAGAACCACCCCTCGGTGGCCGTCGTCACCAGCCCGGCGCGCTACGCCGACGTGCTGAGCGCCGCCCGGGGCGGCGGTTTCGACCTCACCGCCCGCAAGCGGCTCGCGGCCGAGGCCTTCCAGCACACCGCCGCGTACGACGTCGCCGTGGCCTCCTGGTTCACGAACGCGTACGCCCCGGAGCCCGAGGCCGTACTGCCCGAGTTCCTCGCCGGTGCCTGGGAGCGCAAGTCCACGCTCCGCTACGGCGAGAACCCGCACCAGGCCGCCGCCCTCTACACGGACGGCCAGCCGGGCGGGCTCGCCAACGCCGAGCAGCTGCACGGCAAGGAGATGTCCTACAACAACTACGTGGACACCGACGCGGCCCGCCGCGCCGCCTACGACCACGAAGAGCCCTGCGTCGCGATCATCAAGCACGCCAACCCGTGCGGCATCGCGGTCGGCAAGGACGTGGCCGAGGCCCACCGCAAGGCGCACGCCTGCGACCCGGTCTCCGCCTTCGGCGGGGTCATCGCCGTCAACCGCCCGGTGAGCGTCGAGCTCGCCGAGCAGGTCGCGGAGATCTTCACCGAGGTCATCGTCGCCCCCGGCTTCGAGCCGGGCGCCGTCGAGGTCCTGGCGAAGAAGAAGAACATCCGCGTCCTGAAGGTGGAGGGGGCCCCGCACCAGCCGGGCGACCTCAAGCCCATCTCCGGCGGCGTGCTGCTCCAGCAGTCCGATGTCTTCCAGGCCGAGGGCGACGACCCCGCGAACTGGACGCTCGCCACGGGCGAGGCGCTCTCCGCCGCCGAGCTCGCCGACCTCGCCTTCGCGTGGAAGGCCTGCCGCGCCGTGAAGTCCAACGCGATCCTGCTGGCCAAGGACGGCGCCTCGGTCGGCGTCGGCATGGGCCAGGTCAACCGCGTGGACTCCGCGAAGCTCGCGGTCGAGCGGGCGGGCGCCGAGCGCGCACAGGGCTCGCTCGCCGCGTCCGACGCCTTCTTCCCCTTCCCGGACGGGCTGGAGATCCTCACGGCCGCGGGCATCAAGGCCGTGGTCCAGCCGGGCGGTTCGATGCGCGACGAGCTGGTGATCGAGGCCGCGAAGGCGGCGGGCGTGACGATGTACCTCACCGGGACCCGGCACTTCTTCCACTGAGTCCGGCCGGCGTCGGCCGGCAGCGCGTACGGCGAAGGCCGCGTTCCGCAGCAGTGCGGGACGCGGCCTTCGCCGTACGTACGGCCGGTACGAGCGCGCGTACCGGAGCCGGAGCCGGTGCGGGCGCCCGGTGCCGGTACCCGGTGCTAGTACAGCGGGCGCTTGAAGTAGACGCTCGCCGCCGAGTTGGCCAGGCCGATGAGGATCCACAGGCCCAGGCCGAGCTGGATGCCCGTGAAGATCAGGGAGATCATGAAGACGCCTGCGCCGGAGCTGTGCATGCTGCTGAGCGTCGCGATGTTGAAGATCAGGCTGAGGCCGGCGAAGAGGCTCTGCAGCGAGCCGAAGATGATGCCGGAGACCCGGACGCCGCCCCGGCCCTTGCTCAGCTTGGCGGCGGTCAGGATCGGCCACAGCGCCAGGCCGACGACCAGGATCCCGAAGATGATGAACACGCCGCCCGCGGCGGTGCCCGCGCCGCTCGCCGAGGAGCTGGAGCCGGAGAGCGCCGCGGCGAACACCGCGCCGCCGACGCCGAGGAGCACGCCGAACAGGGCCTGCAGCCCGCCGAGGATGAAGAGGATGACGCGGGCGCCGGAGACACCGCCGGGCATCGGCACACTGACACCCGGGTACCCGGCGACGCCCGGGTAGCCCTGGGCCTGCTGCGGGTAGGCGTAGCCGCCCTGCGGCGGGATGCCCTGGGGCGCCTGCTGCGGGTAGCCGTAACCGGGCTGACCGCCCTGGGGCTGCTGCCCGTAGGGGTTGTTCGGGTCGCCGAAGCTCATCTGGGGTGTTCCTCCGTGGAAGTGCGGGGACGCACGGCACGCGCGGAGGAGTCACTGCAAGTCGTGCGGCCCGCCCCCCGGCACTGCCCGCGGCACTCTTTCCCCGCATCGTCGTCCGGCCGGGGTGGACTTGTCCAGCCGCTACGCGGTCGGCCGACTACTTGTTGTGCAAGTGCAACGAAGACGAACCGGTCGCGCGGCGTCCGCGACTGGATCCCGGACCGCTCCATCCGGGAGGATGGGTCCATGACCGCCCAGATTCTCGACGGCAAGGCCACCGCAGCCGCGATCAAGTCCGAACTGACCGCCCGCGTGGCGGCGCTCAAGGCCCGGGGCATCACCCCGGGGCTCGGCACCCTGCTGGTCGGTGACGACCCGGGCAGCCGCTGGTACGTCAACGGCAAGCACAAGGACTGCGCCGAGGTCGGCATTTCCTCCCTCCAGCGCGAACTGCCCGCGACGGCCTCCCAGGAGGACATCGAGGAGGTCGTGCGGGAGCTGAACGCCAACCCGGAGTGCACGGGTTACATCGTCCAGCTCCCCCTCCCCAAGGGCATCGACACCAACCGCGTCCTGGAGCTGATGGACCCGGCGAAGGACGCCGACGGCCTGCACCCGATGTCACTCGGCAAGCTGGTCCTGAACGAGCCGGGCCCGCTGCCCTGCACCCCGTACGGGATCGTCGAGCTGCTGCGCCACCACGGTGTGGAGATCAACGGTGCGCACGTCGTCGTCCTCGGCCGCGGGATCACGGTCGGCCGTTCCATCGGCCTGCTGCTCACCCGCAAGTCGGAGAACGCGACCGTGACCCTGTGCCACACCGGTACGCGCGACCTCTCCGGACTGCTGCGCCAGGCGGACATCGTCGTCGCGGCGGCCGGGGTGCCGCACCTGGTCAAGCCGGAGGACGTGAAGCCGGGCGCGGCCGTGCTCGACGTCGGCGTCAGCCGCGACGAGAACGGCAAGATCGTCGGGGACGTGCACCCCGGCGTGGCCGAGGTGGCCGGCTGGATCTCCCCGAACCCGGGCGGCGTGGGCCCGATGACCCGGGCGCAGCTGCTCGTCAACGTCGTCGAGGCCGCGGAACGGATCGTCCCCAGTGCGGGCTGAACGCGAGGACGCGGTCGGTTCCGTGGGCTCCGAGCGGCCCGTGGGTCCTACGGGGCCTGCGGTGCCCTCGGGGCTTACGGGACCTACGGCGCCCCCGGAGCCCGGTCGTGCGGCCGGGGCCCCCGCGAAGGCCGCGGCCCGGCCCGGATCCGGTCCCGCCGCGGGATCGGAACCCGCCGCGGGATCGGAACCCGCCGCCGGGTCCGGGGACGGGGCCGCCCCGGTCCGGTCCCGGCGCTTCCCCTCCATCACCCGGGACACCGCCCGCCCCGAGGGCGGCGGCCGCGCCGCGCCCGGTGACGCCCCGGCGCCGGCCCGTCAGTGGCCGATGCTGGCCGTCCTCACCGCGACCGCGGCCGGGCTGCTGGTCACGGCCGTGGGCCACGCGCGCGGCGGTTGCCTGATGATCGGCATCGCGCTGATCGCGGCGTCGGTGATGCGCCGCCTGCTGCCCTCGGTGGGCATGCTCGCGGTGCGCTCCCGCTTCACGGACATGGTCACGTACGGCCTGCTGGGCGTGGCGATCACCCTGCTGGCGCTGGTCATGGAGCCCAAGCCGTGGCTGAACATCCCGTTCCTGGAGACGGCGGTCCGCTTCACGGTCCGCTGAGCACCCTTCCCGGGGGATCTTCCGGGTGAATGACCGCCGCCCCACCACCTCGTGTGCCGCGCACCACACGGGCCGGGGGATTGGGGTGCCCCAGGGTCGGATAGCCTGACGGCGGATGTCTCTTCACGTCAAGATTTACTGGGCCGGGGAGCGGCGTCCTCCCAGCACATGGGGCAGGGACGCCCCACCGCCAGCTGTCTAACGGAGAAGGCCATGACCCGCACTCCCGTGAATGTCACCGTCACCGGCGCCGCCGGCCAGATCGGCTACGCGCTGCTCTTCCGCATCGCGTCCGGCCACCTGCTCGGCGCTGACGTGCCGGTCAAGCTCCGTCTTCTGGAGATCCCTCAGGGCATGAAGGCCGCCGAGGGCACCGCCATGGAGCTCGACGACTGCGCGTTCCCGCTGCTCGCCGGCATCGACATCTTCGACGACCCGAACAAGGGCTTCGAGGGTGCCAACGTCGCGCTGCTGGTCGGCGCCCGCCCGCGCACCAAGGGCATGGAGCGCGGTGACCTGCTCTCCGCCAACGGCGGCATCTTCAAGCCGCAGGGCGCCGCGATCAACGCGAACGCCGCGGACGACATCAAGGTCCTGGTCGTGGGCAACCCGGCCAACACCAACGCGCTCATCGCACAGGCCGCGGCCCCGGACGTACCGGCCGAGCGCTTCACCGCGATGACCCGCCTGGACCACAACCGCGCGATCTCGCAGCTGGCCGCCAAGACCGGCGCCGCCGTCTCCGACATCAAGCGCCTGACCATCTGGGGCAACCACTCGGCGACCCAGTACCCGGACATCTTCCACGCGGAGATCGCCGGCAAGAACGCCGCCGAGCTGGTCAACGACCAGGCCTGGCTGGCCGAGAACTTCATCCCGACCGTCGCCAAGCGCGGCGCGGCGATCATCGAGGCCCGCGGCGCGTCCTCGGCCGCCTCGGCCGCCAACGCCGCCATCGACCACGTCCACACGTGGGTCAACGGCACCGCGGCGGGCGACTGGACCTCCATGGGCATCCCGTCGGACGGCTCCTACGGCGTCCCGGAGGGCATCATCTCCTCCTTCCCCGTCACCACCAAGGACGGCAAGTACGAGATCGTCCAGGGCCTGGACATCAACGAGTTCTCCCGTGCGCGCATCGACGCGTCCGTGGCGGAGCTCGTCGAGGAGCGCGACGCGGTGCGCGAGCTCGGCCTGATCTGACCGGTCCGCCCGTCCGTGTGAGGACCGGCCGCACAGGCCCCCGCGCACGCCAGTACGGACACCGAACGCCCCGGCCCAACCAGGCCGGGGCGTTTTGGCGTGGATCTTCCTGTCGCCCCAAGTGGCGGAATCCCGCTGACCGCCTTCCGCCCGACGGCGGGCGGCTGAGCGGACCGGCCGACCGCTCAGTTGTCGTACATGCCCGGGGTGTAGTGCCCCGGGCTCAGGCGCGTGGTGACGCCGATGCGGTTCCAGACGTTGATCGCGGCGATCAGGGCGATCACCTGCGCCAGCTCCTTCTCCTCGAAGTGCGCCGCGGCCCGCTCGTAGACGGCGTCGGGAACGAAACCGTCGGTCAGGACGGTCACGGCCTCCGTCAGCTCGATCGCGGCGAGCTCCTTCTCCGTGTAGAAGTGCCGCGATTCCTCCCAGGCGCCGAGGAGCAGCAGCCGCTCCACGTCCTCGCCGGCCGCGAGGGCGTCCTTGGAGTGCATGTCGATGCAGAAGGCGCAGTGGTTGATCTGCGAGGCGCGCAGCTTGACCAGCTCCACCAGGGCCGGGTCCAGCCCCTTGGCCGCGGCCGCGTCCAGGGCCACGGCGGCCCGGTAGAACTCCGGGGCGAGCTTCGCGAGCTGCATGCGGGGGGTGCGCTCGGGTGCGTTCTTGGTGCTGTCCGTGTCGTTCATGACTCAACGGTAGGAGACAGGCGGCCCGCCGATATGGTCCATATCCATGACGGAATCATGGGCCACTTTCGGCGCCGACCTCCATCTGGAAACCAAGCCCGGGCGCGGCGTGCGGGCCGGGCTCACCGAGGCGCTGCGCGAGGCCGCGCGCAGCGGGCGGCTGGCCCCGGGCACCCGGCTGCCCTCCTCGCGGTCACTCGCCGCGGACCTGGGGATCGCCCGCAACACCGTCGCCGAGGCCTACGCCGAGCTCGTCGCCGAAGGCTGGCTGACGGCCCGGCAGGGCTCGGGGACCCGGGTCGCGGAGCGGGCCCGGGCGCGGCGTCCCGCGGCGGCCGTGCCCGTACGGCGCCCCGTGCGCACGAAGGCCTCGTACAGCCTGATGCCCGGCTCCCCGGACCTCGGGGGTTTCCCGCGCGCGGCCTGGCTGTCGGCGGCCAGGCGGGCGCTGACGGAGGCCCCGAACGAGGCCTTCGGGTACGCGGACCCGCGCGGCCGGGTGGAACTGCGGGAGGCGCTCGCCGGGTACCTCGCGCGGGCCCGCGGGGTGTACGCGGACCCCGAACGCATCGTGCTGTGCGCGGGCTTCACGCAGGCCCTGATGCTGCTGGCGCGGATGCTGCGGGCGCGCCGGGTCAGGGAGGTGGCGGTGGAGGGGTACGGGCTGGAGGAGCACCGGGCGCTGCTGACCGACGCGGGGCTGCGGACGCGGCCGCTGGTGGTGGACGGGGCGGGGGCGCGCACGCCCGACCTGGCCGGATCGGTGGCGGGGGCGGTCCTGCTGACCCCGGCGCACCAGTTCCCCACGGGCGCCGCGCTGACGCCGGGGCGGCGGGCGGCGGCGGTGGACTGGGCCAGGTCCACGGGCGGGCTGATCCTGGAGGACGACTACGACGGGGAGTTCCGGTACGACCGCCAGCCGGTGGGCGCGCTCCAGGGGCTGGACCCGGACCGGGTGGTCTACCTCGGAACGGCCAGCAAGTCCCTGGCGCCCGGGCTGCGCATGGGCTGGATGGCGGTGCCCGGGCCGCTGATGGAGGAGGTGCTCGCGGCGAAGGGCCATACCGACTGGAGCTCCAGTGCGCTGGACCAGCTGACGCTCGCGGAGTTCATCCGGTCGGGGGCGTACGACCGGCACGTGCGGGAGATGCGGATGCGCTACCGGCGGCGGCGCGACGAGCTGGTGGCGGCGGTCGGCGAGCGGTCGGCGGTCTCCGGCATCGCCGCGGGTCTGCACGCGGTGCTGGACCTCCCGCCGGGCGGGGAGCGGGCGGCCCTGCGGGCGGCCGCCTGGCAGGACCTCGGCCTGCGGCCGCTTTCCTCCTTCCGGCATCCGCGGGCGGCGATGGCTCCGCGGGAGGCGCTGGTGGTGGGCTTCGGGACCCCGACCCAGAGTGCGTGGGCGCCCACGCTGGCGGCGCTGGTCGCAGCGCTCCCCTGACGGGGCCGGACCGACCGCCCCGGTGGCGGCTGCGGGGACGCCGCCCTGTGGGGGCTGTCCCCTACCCGCCCTTCCCCCGTTCCCCGGGCTCCGCCCGGACCCGGTCCTCAAACGCCGGACGGGCTGGATCTTCCCGGCCGCCGGCGGTCACGTGCGGGCCGACGCCTGCAAGGTCCAGCCCCGCCGGGGTTCGAGGGCTCAGGCGCCGGGCGGGCCGGGGTCCGGGCCGGTGGGGTCTGAGCCGGTGGGGTCCGGGCCGTTGGGGTCCGGGCCGTTGGGGTCCGGGCCGTTGGGGTCCGGGGTGGACGGGGGTTCGCCGAAGCGGGCCAGGGCCAGGGCTCCGGCGACGGCCACCGCGAAGCCGGTGATCGCCAGCCAGGTCAGGCCCTCGCGGGTGCGGTCGCCCAGCCAGGCCACGCCCACCGCCGCCGGGCCGATCGTCTCGCCGAGCACCATTCCGGCCGTCGCCGTGGTCACGGAGCCCCGTTGCAGTGCCGAGGTGAGCAGCAGGAAGGCGGAGCCGCCGCCCAGCAGCAGCGCGTACAGCGCCGGGTTCGACAGCGCGGAGAGCGAGATGTCGTCGATGAGCCGCACCGCCACCTCCACCACCCCGAACCCCGTACCGGCCGCCAGACCCAGCGTCAGCGCACGGCTGCGGTCCGGGAGCCCGCCCGCCACCGCCCCGGCCACCAGCACCAGCCCCGCCACCGCCAGCAGCCCGAGCTTCAGCGCGAGCGAGCCCTTCCCCGAGCCCTCCGCGCCGGAGGCGAGCCCGAGCATCACCAGACCCGCGCTCACCACCGCCACCGCACCCCACTCCGTCCCGCTCAGCCGCACCCGCAGCAGCCGGGCCGCGACCACCGCGGTGACCGCGAGGCTGGCCGCGAGCGCCGCGCCCACCGCGTAGATCGGGAGGTGGCGCAGGGCGATGATCTGGAGGACGAAGCCCGCCCCGTCGAGGCCGAGTCCGGCGAGGTAGCGCCACTGGCGCAGCGCCCGCAGGAGGAGGGCGGTGTCGACCCCCGAGCCCGTTCCCGGCTCGGCCGCCCGCGCCGCCATCGCCTGCAGGACCGACGCCGTGCCGAAGCAGACCGCCGCACCGAGCGCGCAAATCATCCCAATGAGCACGAACCGACTGTAGGTCACGGATCCCGCGACGGCCGGATTCCATCGGCCGGGGGCCTCGATCTAGTCTGTCGGCAGCACGCCACTAGGGGGAGCAGCAGACATGGACAGCAGCAGCAGTAGCAGCGGGCGCCGCATGCGCTCGGGCGCCGTCGTACTGGGCGGCATGGGGTTGCTCGCGGCCACGCTCGTGGCCTGCGGCAACAGCAGCGAGCCGGACCGGCGCTGCGTGGACAAGACCACGCTGGACAAGCTCGACGACAAGTACTGCAAGAGCAGCGGCAGCAGCAGCCGGGGCACGTACTACTACGGCGGCTCCGTCCGCAGCGGCAAGGTCACCGGCGGCAGCTTCGACAAGTCCGCCGTCACCCGCGGTGGCATCGGCGGCAGCCACAAGAGTTCCTCGGGCGGCTGATCCCGAGTGGAGCGCCACACCATCGAGCCCCGCCCCGACTGGCAGCGGACCGTCGAGGAGCAGGGGCTGATCTACCCCCTGACCCGCTACCCCGACGACTCCCTGCGCCCCTACTGGGACGAGAGCGCGTACTACTCCTTCTCGCTGCCCGAGGTGGAGGCGCTGGAGAACGTCGTCGAGGAGCTGCACGCCATGTGCCTGGCGGCGGCGGAGCACATCGTCGCCCACGACCGCTTCGCCGACCTCGGCATCACCGACCCGAAGCTGGCCGCGCTGATCGCCGAGTCCTGGCGGCGCCGCGCCGAACAGCCCTCGCTCTACGGCCGCTTCGACCTCCGCTACGACGGCACCGGCACCCCGGCCAAGCTGCTGGAGTACAACGCCGACACCCCCACCTCCCTGGTGGAGGCGGCCAGCCCGCAGTGGTTCTGGATGGAGGAGCGCTTCCCCGGCGCCGACCAGTGGAACTCCCTGCACGAGCGGCTCGTCGACGCCTGGCGCCGGCAGGCCGAACTGCTGCCGCCCGGCCCGCTGCACTTCGCGCACTCCGAGACCGACGAGCTCGGCGAGGACCTGATGACGGTCGCCTACCTCCGGGAGACCGCCGAGCAGGCCGGCCTCGACACCCAGGCCCTGTCCGTCGAACGGATCGGCTGGGACAGCCTGTCGGGCCGCTTCGTCGACGAGAAGCTGCGCTTCATCCGCGCCTGCTTCAAGCTCTACCCGTGGGAGTGGCTGGCCACCGACGAGTTCGCCCCGCAGGTCCTCGGCACGTACGACCACGGCGGCGGCTCCGGCACGACCGCCTGGATCGAGCCGCTGTGGAAGATGCTGCTCTCCAACAAGGCGCTGCTGGCGATCCTGTGGGAGCTCTTCCCGGAGCACCCGAACCTGCTGCCCGCCTACCTCGACGGTCCGCGCGAGCTCGCCGCCACCACCGGCTACGCGGCGAAGCCGCTGCTGGGGCGCGAGGGCGCGGGCGTCACCCTGCACCCGGTGGGCGGCGAGCCGTTCGTCGCGGAGCAGGACGAGACCTACGTCTTCCAGGGCCTCGCCCCGCTGCCGGACTTCGACGGCAACCGGGTGGTGCTCGGCGCGTGGGTCGTCGAGGACGAGGCCGCGGGCCTGGGCATCAGGGAATCGGCGGGGCCGGTCACGGACGAGTACGCCCGCTTCCTGCCCCACGTCATCCGCTGAGTCCGCTGAATCCGTTGGATCCGTTGGATCCTCTGAAGCCGCTGGATCCGCCGGCCCCCGCGCGGACCGCCTCCGATCAGCCGCCGAGGACCGACCTGAGCTGGTCCAGGCCCCAGTCCAGGTCCTCCTTGCTGATCACCAGTGGCGGCGCGATCCGGATGGTCGAGCCGTGGGTGTCCTTGACCAGCACCCCGCGCTCCATCAGCTTCTCGGAGATCTCCCGGCCCGTGCCGAGGGCCGGGTCGATGTCGACGCCCGCCCACAGCCCGCGACCCCGTACGGCGGTCACCGCGCCGCCGCCGACCAGCAGGTTCAGCTCCCGGTGCAGGTGGTCGCCGAGCTCGGTGGCGCGCTGCTGGTACTCGCCTGAGCGGAGCATCGCGATCACCTCCAGGGCGACGGCGCAGGCCAGCGGATTGCCGCCGAAGGTGGAGCCGTGCTCGCCCGGCCTGAAGACGCCGAGCACGTCGCGGTCGGCGACCACCGCGGAGACGGGCACGACACCGCCGCCGAGCGCCTTGCCGAGGATGTAGACGTCGGGGACGACCTCCTCGTGCTCGCACGCGAAGGTCTTGCCGGTCCGGCCCAGCCCCGACTGGATCTCGTCCGCCATGAACAGCACGTTCCGCTCGCGCGTCAGTTCCCGTACGCCCCGCAGGTACCCGGCGGGCGGCACGAGCACGCCGGCCTCGCCCTGGATCGGCTCCAGGAGGACGGCGACGGTGTTGGAGGTGACGGCCGCGGCGAGCGCCGTGAGGTCCCCGTAGGGGACGATCTCGAAGCCCGGGGTGTACGGGCCGAAGTGGTCGCGGGCGTCGTGGTCGGTGGAGAACGACACGATGGTCGTCGTACGGCCGTGGAAGTTGTCGGCCGCCACCACGATCTTGGCGTGGCCGTCCGGCACGCCCTTGACCTCGTAACCCCACTTGCGGGCCGTCTTCACCGCCGTCTCCACGGCCTCCGCGCCCGTGTTCATGGGCAGCACCATCTCCTTGCCGCACAGCGCGGAGAGCTCGGTACAGAAGTCCGCGAACCGGTCGTGGTGGAAGGCGCGGGAGGTGAGGGTGACCCGCTCCAGCTGGGCGCGGGCGGCGTCGAGCAGCCGCCGGTTGCCGTGGCCGAAGTTGAGGGCCGAGTAGCCGGCGAGCATGTCGAGATAGCGGCGTCCCTCCACGTCCGTCATCCACGCGCCCTCCGCGTGGGCGATGACGACGGGCAGGGGGTGGTAGTTGTGCGCGCTGTGCGCGTCGGCGGAGCTGATGGCTTGAGCAGTTGTCGACACGGGGTCTCCGATCGTCCGTCAGGGCCTGTGACGAGGGTGGCGTCACTCTGCATCCTCGCTCGTATACCGGACGGAGAAACCTTTCTCGTGGCGCGGCCGCTAAGGTGTGCGGTACGCACGGCGACTGGCGTACGGAGAAAGAACTCCGGGGGAGTCGTGCGGGCACGACCGCATACAGGGCCGCTCGCCTGGGCCTCGCGGGGACGAGACCTGACATCGACCCCGGAGGAGCCGCCATGAGCGCGAGCCACCACCCCGCCCTTCTCGCCACCGACCCCGAGCTGGCGTCCTTCGTCGCCGCCGAGGAAACCCTCCAGGCGGAGACGCTGCGGCTGATCCCCAGCGAGAACTACGTGTCCGCGGCCGTACTGGAAGCCTCCGGCACGGTGCTGCAGAACAAGTACAGCGAGGGCTACCCGGGCCGCCGCTACTACGAGGGCCAGCAGAACATCGACCGCATCGAGGCACTGGCCGTCGAGCGGGCGAAGGGCCTGTTCGGCGTCGACCACGCCAACGTGCAGCCGTACTCAGGCTCCCCGGCGAACCTGGCCGTGTACCTGGCCTTCGCCGAGCCCGGCGACACCGTGATGGGCATGGCCCTGCCGATGGGCGGGCACCTGACGCACGGCTGGGGGGTCTCGGCGACGGGCTCCTGGTTCCGCGGAGTCCAGTACGGCGTTCAGGCGGCCACCGGTCTCATCGACTACGACGCCGTACGGGAACTCGCGCTGGCCGAACGCCCCAAGCTGATCTTCTGCGGCGGCACCGCGCTCCCGCGCACGATCGACTTCGAGGCCTTCGCGTCGATCGCGAAGGAGGCCGGCTCGGTGCTCGTCGCCGACGTCGCCCACATCGCCGGCCTGATCGCGGGCGGGGCGCACCCGTCCCCGGCGGGCCACGTGGACGTGATCTCGACGACCACCCACAAGACCCTGCGCGGCCCGCGCGGCGCGATGCTGATGTGCCGGGAGGAGCACGCGAAGGCCATCGACAAGGCGGTCTTCCCGGGCCTCCAGGGCGGTCCGCACAACCAGACGACGGCCGGCATCGCGGTGGCGCTCCACGAGGCGGCGCAGCCCTCGTTCGTGTCGTACGCGCACGCGGTCGTGGCCAACGCGAAGGCGCTGGCCGCCGCGCTGCTGGAGCGGGGCTTCGACCTGGTCTCCGGCGGTACCGACAACCACCTGATCCTGATCGACCTCACGGGCAAGGCCGTGTCCGGGAAGATCGCGGCGAAGGCGCTGGACCGGGCGGGGATCGTCGTGAACTACAACACGGTGCCGTTCGACCCGCGCAAGCCGTTCGACCCGTCGGGCATCCGGATCGGCACGCCGTCGCTGACCTCCCGTGGTCTGGGCGTCGACCACATGCCGGTGGTCGCGGACTGGATCGCGCGAGCCGTCGACGCCGCCGGCCGGGGCGACGAGCCGGCCCTGGCCGCCGTCCGCGCCGAGGTCTCGGACCTGATGGCCGCCTTCCCGGCCCCGGGGCTCCCGCTGTCCTGACGGCGCGGGGGCGGGCGGGCCCGGCGGGGCTGGATGAATCCAGCCCCGCCGGCGTTCGAGGCGCGGGGTCTGGGGCGGAGTCCCAGGAGGCCCGGCTGCGCCGGGTGCCGGGTGCCGGGAAAGCGGTCGCTCGGCCGAGGCAAGATCCGGACGGGTGGCTACCGCCCGGTACCCGCACCAGTGCGGGGCGGTCGCCGAGCGACCCACCCGGTTCCGGCCAGTGGCGGGCCCGACCCCGCCATCGCACCTGAGAGAATGGCGCCATGGCTTCTGATCGTCCTCGCGCGCTCTCCGGCATCCAGCCCACCTCCGGTTCGTTCCACCTCGGGAACTACCTCGGAGCGATCCGCCAGTACGTCGCCCTGCAGGAGACGCACGACGCCTTCTACATGGTCGTCGACCTGCACGCGATCACCATGCCGCAGGATCCGAAGGATCTCCGCGCGAACACCCGGCTCTCCGCCGCCCAGCTGCTCGCCGCCGGCCTGGACCCCGAGCGCTGCACGCTCTTCATCCAGAGCCACGTCCCCGAGCACGCGCAGCTCGGCTGGGTCATGAACTGCATCACCGGTTTCGGCGAGGCCAGCCGGATGACCCAGTTCAAGGACAAGTCCGCCAAGGGCGGCGCCAACAACGCCACCGTCGGCCTGTTCACGTACCCGATCCTCCAGGTCGCCGACATCCTGCTCTACCAGGCGAACGCCGTCCCCGTCGGCGAGGACCAGCGCCAGCACATCGAGCTGACGCGCGACCTCGCCGAGCGCTTCAACCAGCGCTTCGGGCAGACCTTCACCCTGCCCGCCGCGCACATCGTCAAGGAGGTCGCGAAGATCTACGACCTCCAGGACCCGGCGATCAAGATGTCGAAGTCCGCTTCGTCCCCCAAGGGCCTGATCAACCTCCTCGACGAGCCCAAGGCCACCGAGAAGAAGATCAAGAGCGCGGTCACGGACACCGAGGCCGTGGTCCGCTTCGACTCCGAGAACAAGCCCGGCGTCAGCAACCTGCTCACGATCTACTCCACTCTCACGGGCGAGTCCATCCCCGCGCTGGAGGCCGCGTACGAGGGCAAGGGTTACGGAGCGCTCAAGACCGATCTCGCCGGCGTGATGGTCGATTTGGTCACACCCTTCAAGCAGCGCACGCAGGAGTACCTGGACGACCCGGAGACCCTGGATTCCCTGCTGGCCAAGGGTGCGGAGAAGGCCAGGGCGGTCGCCGCCGAGACCCTCGCGCAGGCCTACGACCGCCTCGGTTTCCTCCCCGCGAAACACTGACGGGCACGGAAGGGGAAGAGGGCCCTGGCGATCTGGGGGGTGCTGCCGCCACACTGGGGCGGCAGCACCCGCGCGGCACACACGCCGCGCACAGACGACGCACAGGACGACAGGCGGAGGAGAGATACGTGGGGACCGTAACGCTCGGCGTTTCGATCGCGGTCCCGGAGCCGTACGGCAGCAGCCTTCAGGAGCTGCGCGCCGGCTTCGGGGACGCTGCCGCGCACGGCATTCCCACGCACGTCACCCTCGTACCGCCGACGGAGGTGGCCGCGGACCGGCTTCCGGAGATCCGCGCCCACCTGGCCGAGGTCGCGGCCGCCGGCCGTTCCTTCGGGATGCGGCTGGCCGGCACGGGCACCTTCCGTCCCCTCTCGCCGGTGGTCTTCGTCCAGGTCGTCGAGGGCGGCGCCGGCTGCACCCGGCTCCAGAGCCAGGTCCGTGACCCGCAGGGGCCGCTCAGCCGGGAGCTCTCGTTCCCGTACCACCCGCACGTCACGGTCGCCCACGGGATCTCCGAGGAGGCGATGGACCTGGCGTTCAGCGCCCTCGCGGAGTACGAGGCGCAGTGGATCTGCTCCGGTTTCGCGCTCTACGAGCAGGGCTCGGACGGGGTCTGGCGCAAGCTGCGGGAGTATCCGTTCGGCAGTGGCGCGAGCGGTGTCCCGACGCAGCTGGGCTCGGCGACCGACAGCAGTGCGGCGGCTGCCGCGGGCGAGGCGACCGTACGCCGTTCCTGACGCAGGAACCGGAACCGGAAACCGATCCTTCGCAGGACCAGGGCATGGAACGGCCGAGCCGTCGGGCGAAAAGTCACAATCGACGACCGTAGTCCCCAAAACCGGCAATCCCGGCTATTTCCGACAGCTCATTTACGGTGACGGTATGGACTGGCTGACGAAACTCCCGCTGATCGGACCCCTCGTGTCCGCCGTGATGCGGACCCACCTGTGGCGTTCCTACCAGCGGCTCGACCGCGTGCACTGGAGCAGGCTCGCCGCCGCCATCACCTTCATCAGCTTCGTCGCCCTCTTCCCGCTGATCACCGTGGCCGCCGCGATCGGCGCCGCGCTGCTCAGCCAGGAGCAGCTCGACCGGCTCCAGAAGAACCTCGCCGAACAGGTCCCCGGCATCTCCGACCAGCTCGACGTCAACTCCCTCGTCGCCAACGCGGGCACGGTCGGGCTGGTCGCCGCCGCCGTCCTGCTCTTCACCGGCATCGGCTGGGTCGGGTCGATGCGGGACTGTCTGCGCGCCGTCTGGGAGAAGGACGACGAGGACGAGGGCAACCCCTTCGTCCGCAAGGGCAAGGACGGGCTCGTCCTGATCGGCCTCGGCGGCGTCGGACTGGCCTCGGCCGTGGCCTCCACCTTCGGCTCCAGCGCGGTCGGCAAGGCCGGCGACTGGCTGGGAGTGCCGCGCGAGGGCGCGGGCGGCGGCCTGCTGCGGGGCGGCGCCTTCCTCGTCGGGGTCGTGGCCGCCTTCCTGCTCCTGCTCTACGTCCTGACCCTGCTCCCCGGCGTCGAACCGCCCCGCCGCCGTCTGATCCAGGCGGCCCTCATCGGCGCGGCCGGTTTCGAGCTGCTGAAGCTGCTGCTCAGCGGCTACATGCGGGGGGTCGCCACGAAGAGCATGTACGGGGCCTTCGGCGTGCCGATCGCGCTGCTGATCTGGATCAACCTCACGGCGAAGCTGCTGCTGTTCTGCGCGGCGTGGACCGCGAGCCGCGACGACTCCGACGGGGACGGCGTGGAGGACCCGGAGCAGGGCTCCGGGGCGGACGCGGGGCCGGCCGCCGACTCGGACGCCGGTCCCGACGCCGATTCGGAGGCCGAGCCGGACGCCGGGTCCTCGGTGTCCGCGTCCGGCTCCGCCCGGTCCGGTTCGGCCGGGTCCGGTTCGGCCGGGTCCGGTTCGGCCGGGTCCGGTTCGGCCGGGTCCGGTTCGGCCGGGTCCGGTTCCGCTACACCTGGCCGCGGGCCCGGCGGCCGCGGCCCCGGGGCCAGCGCCGGTTGACCGCGTAGGCCCCGCCCGCCACGACGGCGAGTACCCCGCCCGCGACGCCGAAGGCGGTACCGATCCCGCCGCCCGAGCCGTCACCGGACGCCGACGGGTTGTTCTCGTGGGACTGGGCGGGGGAGCCGTGGGCGGAGGTGTCCGCGCTCTTCGGGGGCACCAGCTCGCCCACCGGCCTGACCTTGCCGCTCGCCGCGAAACCCCAGTCGAGCAGGTCGGCGGTCTCCTCGTAAACGGAGTTGACACCGCCGGTCCCCGGGTTCATCACCGTGACCAGCAGCTTCTTGTCACCGCGCTGGGCGGCCCCGGTGAAGGTGGAGCCGGCCATCGTGGTGTTGCCGTTCTTCACCCCGGCGATGCCCTTGTAGGGGGAGAGCCCGCCCGCGCCCGTCATCAGCCGGTTGGTGTTCTGGATCTCGAAGGTCTCGCGCGGCTTCCCGGCCTCCTGCCTGCCGGGGAACTTCGCGCTGGCCGTGCCGCAGTACTCCCGGAAGTCCTGCTTCTGCAGGCCGGAGCGGGCGATGAGGGTGAGGTCGTAGGCGCTGGAGACCTGGCCCGGAGCGTCGTAGCCGTCCGGGGACACCACGTGCGTGTCCAGGGCCTGGAGCTCCTCGGCGTGCGACTGCATGTCCTTGACGGTCTTCTCGACGCCGCCGTTCATGGCCGAAAGTACGTGCACCGCGTCGTTCCCGGAGCGCAGGAACACCCCCAGCCACAGGTCGTGGACCGTGTACTCGGCGTCCTCCTTGAGGCCCACCAGGCTGGAGCCGGCACCGACCCCGTCCAGCTCCTTGTCCGTGACCTTGTGGACCTGCTCCTTGGGCAGGCCCGGCAGCACGGTGTCGGCGAAGAGCATCTTCATGGTCGAGGCCGGGGGGAGCCGCCAGTGGGCGTTGTGCGCCGCGAGGACCTCGCCGGTCTCGGCGTCGGCCACGATCCACGAACGGCCCGTCAGGTTCGCCGGCAGCGCGGGCGCGCCGGGCAGCAGGTTGACCTGCGTACCGGGCTGCCCGAGCGAGGCGCCGCCGACCGTCGACATCGAGGCGGGCGGCGCGGGCGCCTTGGGCGGCTGCCCCTTGCCGTCCGCGGGCGGTGTCGGCGTCGGCGCGGCGTACGCGGGCGAGGCCAGCAGGGCCGGGACCAGCAGGGCGGGAAGCGCGGCGGAAAGGACCGTCAACGCGGTCTTCTTGGCAGACACGCAGGTGAAAGTACATCCCGACGCTGTGCTCACCGTCGCTGACCGGCCAACCCGCCACAACCACCGCCGGGACAGCCCACCCCGGCGCGTCCGTCCTGGGGACGAAACCGATACTGAGCTCATGAAACTCAGCCGCGCCGCTTCCTGGTTCCTGCTCGCGTTCGGCGTGTGGAGCTGGTTCATCTGGGTGTCTTTCGTCCGGAACCTGTGGAAGGACGGCGGCGGTCTGGCCTTCGACGACGCCGGGGACCCGACCGCTTACTTCTGGGTCCACCTTCTCTTGGCGGTGGCTTCCTTTCTCCTGGGGACGGCCGTCGGAGTGATCGGGTTGCGCGGGGTGCGGGCCCTGCGGCGTGAATCACGTCAGGGGCCGGACGCGTGACGGTCCTTCTGTTCGCGGCCGGAGCCCTGCTCGTACTGGCCCTCCTGGCGCTGGTGCACCGCTGGCTCTGGGTCCGCCTGGTCCGCGACACCACCGCCCCGGGCGGCCGGACCCGCCGCACGGGCACGGCCCTGGCCTTCGCCCTGCCGCTGCTGTCCCTGGCCGCCCTCGTCGCGGGCCGCGCGGGAGCCCCCTTCTGGCTCCAGCGCACGGTCGCCTGGCCGGGCTACCTCTGGCTGGCCGTCCTCCTCTACCTCTCCCTGGCACTCCTCCTGGCGGAGCCCCTCCGAGCCGCCTGGCTCCGCCGCCCGAACGGAAAGCCCCGGGCGACCCCGGCCCCCCACCCCGTGCCGGCCCCGGGCACCGAGCCCCGCCGCGCGGCGGAGCCGCACGGTCCCGCGCAGCGGGAAGGGGCGGGGAGGGGAATCGCGCCGCAGGCCACCCTCGCGGCCACCGCCGGGCCCGCAGCCAGCGCGGGGCAGGAGCAGGTTCCCGGGACCGGGGCCCGGCCCCCCGCCCCGAGCGGCGTCAGCCGCCGCCGCTTCGCGCGGACCGTGGCCGCCACAGCCGGCGCGGCAGCGCTCGGCACCGTCGCCCACGGCACGTACGGCGTCCTGCGCGGCCCCCGCGTCAAGCGCGTCCAGGTCCCGCTCGCGAAGCTCCCCCGCGCGGCGCACGGTTTCCGCATCGCCGTCGTCAGCGACATCCACCTCGGCCCGATCCTGGGCCGCGCCCACACTACCCGCATCGTCGACACCATCAACCGGACCCAGCCCGACCTCATCGCCGTCGTGGGCGACCTCGTCGACGGCAGCGTCCACGACCTCGGCCCCGCCGCCGAGCCGCTGCGCGGCCTGCGCGCGCGGCACGGCGCGTACTTCGTCACCGGCAACCACGAGTACTTCTCCGGCGCCCGGCAGTGGGTCGACCACGTCCGCGAGCTCGGCCTCACCCCGCTGGAGAACGCCCGCCGCGCGCTCCCGTACTTCGACCTCGCCGGCGTCAACGACGTCGCGGGCGAGAGCGAGGGCCACGGCCCGGACTTCGGGGCGGCCCTCGGGGACCGCGACCGCGCCCGTACCGCCGTGCTCCTCGCCCACCAGCCCGTGGTCATCGACGAGGCCGTCCGCCACGGAGTCGACCTCCAGCTGTCCGGCCACACCCACGGCGGCCAGCTCTGGCCCGGCAACTACGTGGCAGAGCTCGCCAACCCCACCGTCGCCGGGCTGGAGCGCTACGGCGACACCCAGCTGTACGTGTCGCGCGGCGCGGGTGCCTGGGGGCCGCCGGTCCGGGTCGGGGCTCCGTCGGACATCACAGTCGTCGAACTCGCCTCATATCAGGCGTGAACCACCCGAACCTTTAGGGACACACCGCAAATCGGCCTTCCCGAGGCCGAATTTCCGTGATGGGATGACCGATAATCGGATAGTCGGTCGTGTACTTCGGTGTGCGGCACGTGGGGTGGAGTCAAGGATGTTGCGGTCTGTCCGCTCGAAAGTCGTCGCGGCCGGGCTGGTCCTGGGTGTGGCCGGAGTCGCCACCTGGCAGTTGCTGCCCGAGAACGCCGGCGGCGGGAAGGCGATCCGCGTCGGCACGAGCGACGTGGTCTCCTCCCTCGACCCGGCCGGGGCGTACGACGCGGGTTCCTGGGCCCTGTTCAGCAACGTCTACCAGTCGCTGCTGACCATCCGGAGCGGTTCGGACACCCCGGTGCCCGACGCCGCCTCCTCCTGCACGTTCATCGGGGACAAGCTCACCACCTACCAGTGCGAACTGCGGTCGGACGTGAAGTTCTCCTCCGGCCGCGCCATCACCGCGGAGGACGTGAAGTTCTCCTTCGACCGGATCAAGGCGATCAACTCCGACCAGGGTCCGGCGCCGCTGTTCAACACCCTGGACTCGGTCAAGGCCGAGGGCCGGACGGTCACCTTCAACCTCTCCGCCGGGGACGCCACCTTCCCCTTCAAGATCGCGACGGGCGCCGCCTCGATCGTGGACAAGGACAAGTACCCGGCCAAGGGCCTGCGCGAGGACGAGAAGGTCGACGGCTCCGGCCCCTTCACCCTCGGCGACTACAAGGCCGGCGCGAGCGCCGAGCTGAAGCCGAACGCCTCGTACAAGGGCCAGGGGAAGATCTCCAAGTCCGCGGTCACCGTCCGGTACTTCAAGGACTCCGCGCAGCTGGAGCAGGCCTGGAACGACCACGGGATCGAGGTCGCCCACCGCGACATGCCCCCGGCCGTCCTCGCCGCCCTCAACCCGGGCCTGAAGGACACCCGGTACCAGGCCTCGGGCGGTACGGAGACCCGCAGCATGGTCTTCAACCTCCGCGCCGGCTCCCCGGTGGCCCAGCCCGCCGTCCGCCAGGCCGTGGCCGCCGTCCTGGACCGGGCGAAGATCGCGGGCGAGGTCTACAAGGGCACCGTCACCCCGCTCTACTCGCTGGTCCCGGCGGGCATCGCCGCCCACAGCACCCCGTTCTTCGACACGTGGCCCTCCCCGAACGGCGTCACCGCGAAGAAGCTGCTCAAGGACGCCGGCATCACCGCCCCGATCTCGGTCAACCTCGGGGTCAACACGCGTGGCGCGAGCCTCCCCGAGGCCGAGGAGATCAAGAAGCAGCTGGAGTCCACCGGCCTCTTCCGCATCACCATCAAGCCGGTCGAGAAGTGGGCCGACTTCCAGAAGGCCTACGCGGCGGGCGAGTTCGACGCCTACACCATCGGCTGGATCGCCGACTTCCCGGACGCGGACAACTTCCTCGCCCCGCTCGTCGGCGCCGACTCGTCCATGAACAACGCCTTCTCCGACAAGGGCGTCGACGAGCTCATCACCCGCACCCAGTCCTTCTCGGACCGCGGCGCCGCCGCCAACGACTTCCGCGACCTGCAGAAGCTGGTCGCGCAGCACGTCCCGATGCTGCCGATCTGGCAGAAGAAGGACTACGTGATGTCCCGCGAGGCCGTCACCGGCGCCCAGTACCTCTCGGACGGCACCGGCGTGTGGCGCCTGTGGGAGCTCAACTGGCTGTAGGCCCCCCCCGCGGGGCCCGGGCCCGGCCGGCCTCAGGCGGGGCCGGGGCCCGCGTCCGGGCCCGTGTCCGGGTCCGAGGCGCGCTTGCGGCCCGGGCGGGACACGGCCGTCTGGGCCATGCCCGGCAGGAAGTCCGTGAACAGCTCGTGCACCTCGCGCACCAGCGGCCGCAGCACCCGGAACCGGGCCAGGATGATGCCGCGCGTGGTCAGCTGCGCGCCGCGCTGGGCGAGCCGCCGGGTCTTCTCGCTGTTCGGGGAGCGGTCGAAGACCCAGTAGAGGACCAGGCCCATCTGCGAGAGCCACATCAGCTCCGGCAGTACGTCGGCCAGCTCGTCCGGCACCTTGGTCTTCGCCCCCGCCAGCACCTCGCGGTGCATGTCGATCGCCTGCTTGCGGGCCGGCTCCGACTCCGGGGAGAAGGGGCTGAGCGGGCTCTCCGGGTCCGCGGCGTTCTTGAAGAACTGCGAGGCGAACTCGTGGTACGGCTCCGCGATGTCCAGCCAGCTGGTCAGCACGCCCGCGAGCCGCTTCTGCAGGTCGCTCTCGTGGTCCAGGATCGGCCGGACCGCCGCCAGGTGGGCGGCGCCGATCCGGTCGTAGAACCCCTGGACCAGGTGTTCCTTCGACTCGAAGTAGTAGTAGGCGTTGCCGACCGATACTCCGGCCTCCTTGGCGATACCGCGCATCGTCGTCTTGTCGAAGCCGCGCTCCTGGAAGAGGCGCAGTGCGGTTTCGAGGATGAGCGTACGGGTCTGCTCGCTCTTGGGAGCCTTCTGATCAGTCACGGTGTATGAGCCTATCGGGGTACGGAGCATTGGTCGTCACAGGCCGGTTCCCCACCGTCCGCGGAGCCGTCCCGAACCGCCTCCCGCCACATGGAGGCGGTGTGCATGGCCGCCCTGGCGAAGGGCCGGCCGGCCGGTGTGGCCAGCCAGTTCGCCTTCGGCCGGTGCTCGACCAGGGCCCACAGGCAGACGATGAAGGCGTCCGTCCCGGTCCACACCTGGCCGCCGTCCCCGATGACGGTGATCTCCCGCAGCGTCGACGCGTGGTCGAGCTGCGGGAACCGCCGCCGCGCCTCGGGCGAGGCGGCGGGCAGCAGCCGCAGCGGCACCAGCCAGCGCTGTGCGAGCAGCCAGTGCCGGATGTGGACGCAGAGCGGGCAGTTCGCGTCGTACAGCACCGTCAGGTGCCGGATCGCCGGGCTCGCCACGGGGATCAGGCTCCCGCGGGAGCGGTCCAGCCCTGGGGGGCGACCGGCGGGGTCTGCTGGCGCTCCATGATGCCGCGGCGGCGCATCTTGTTCAGCACCCACACGTTGCCGAGGTGCATGACGCCGAGGACCAGGAGGACGACGCCGAGCTTGACCGACAGGGCCTCGAAGAGGCTGCGGGCGGTCAGGATCTCCTCGCTCGACCGCAGGTACAGGGTCACGAAGCCGATGTTCACGAGGTAGAACCCGACGACGAGGAGCTGATTGACGGCGTCCGCGAGCTTCTCGTTCCCCTGGAGCACGTCGGCGATGAAGATCCGTCCGTTACGGCTGAGCGTGCGGGCCACCCAGACGGTGAGCCCGATGCTGATGAGCAGGTAGATGACGTACGCGACCACGGTGAGGTCCATTGTCCTCGCCCCCCTTGAACATGTTCAACTGCTGACAGGCATGACTGTAGACCTGTTTTTGAACAAGTTCAACCATGGGGATCCGTCTGGGATCCGCAGGGTTTCAGGGGGCGTCGGCGGTCAGTGCCGCGGGAGGAACTCCAGCAGCAGCCGGGTGATCTCCGCGGGGCGCTCCAGGGACGGCAGGTGGCCTGCCCAGGGGAGTTCGAGGTGGGTGGCGCCGGGGGCGAGGGAGGGGAGCTCGGCGGGGAAGTCCCGGAACTCGGGGATGTCGTGCGCGCCGCCGACCGCGAGGACGGGGGCGGTGATGGAGGCCAGCTCCACGGAGGGCTCGGGGAGCTCGTGCTCCCCGTCGGCGGCCAGGGCGCCCCGCAGGTTCCCGAGCTGCATGTCCCGTACGAGGGCGTGCGCGGCTTCGCCGGCGTCCGGGCCGAGCCACTGGCGGGAGTTGAGCTCGGCCGCGCCCGCCAGGTCGCCGGCGTCCAGCAGGGCGGCCTCGGCGGCGTTGAAGGCGAGCAGCGCCGGCCCGCGCCGCTGCGCGGGCCGGGCGGGGCAGAGGAGTGCCAGCGCGGACACCAGCTCCGGATGCAGTGCGGCGAGCGTCAGCGCGACCCGCCCGCCGTAGGAGGCCCCGACGAACGCGGCCCGCCGGATCCCGAGGTGGTCCAGCAGTTCCCGTACGTCCCCGTGGTCGCTGTACGGAGCCTCGGCGGCGGGCGACTCCCCGCAGGTCCGGAAGTCGGCCCGGACCACCCGGAACCCGGCACCGGCCAGCGGGCCCCACTGGGGCTCCCACATCCGCCGGTCGCACACGGAGGAATGCAGCAGTACGACGGCGGGCGCACCCTCGGGCCCATCCACATCATGAGAAATGATCATCCGGTGATCTTCCGGGACCGGCCCGCCGGGCCGCCACCGGATTCCGGTCCGGGCGGCCCGCAGATCACTGCATGCTCAGCGCGCGGGCCTGGTTGACCTGGCTCATGACCCACATGTACGTGCCCGGGTCCACGGCCGGGATCATCGTGGAGTGGTGGCGGCCGGCGCTGTTGACGGTGATCTGGATGTAGCCCGTCGTGCGGCGCTCCTTCATCAGGAGGAAGAACAGTCCGAGCAGGCAGAACAGGAAGAAGATGACGGCCAGCACGATCGCGTGCGCCGGGATCTTCTCCTCGGTCCGCGAGAAGTCGGTGGCGTTCCAGACCGCGCCCCGCAGCGGCATCGGGCCCGACGGGGTGATGATCTGGTCCCCGGCGATGGTGATGTCGCCCAGGGACAGTCCGGCGGCCGGGTACCCCGAAGGGGCCTGCGCGGGCATCGGCGCGGGACCCGGTGCGGGAATGCCGGCACCGGCGATGGTCGGCTGGTAGGCGGGGGGCTGCGGGTACCCGTAGCCGGGCTGGGCCGGGCCCTGGGGCGGGTATCCGTAGGCCGGCTGCGCCGGGTATCCGTAACTCGGGGTGGCCGAGCCCCACTTGTTCTCCTCGGGGCCCCCGCCCTGGCTCGGGTCGTTCGCGTAGGGATTCGGCTGCTGCTCGCTCATGCGGCCGATAATTCCACAGGCGCACACGGGCCAGTAGACCGAATGTCAGTGCCCGGTCCTAATCTCCGGACATGGGCAGCGTGATGTTCGTCGACGAGACGACTGCCGGGGGCCGCAGCGACGACTGGGGAATGGAGATCGCCGAGGAGCGGCCCGCACTGCGCGAGTTGATCCGGAGGCGAATATTCCAGGAGGTGGCCGAGGCGGGGGCGGCCCGCAGCCGCCTGGGCGACCGGCCGGGGAGGGGAGCCGGGTCGATCCGCGGGCGCAGACCGAAGCGGCACCCGCCGCCTTCGGGCGCAACGGCTTCCTCGTGCTGGTCGGGGACCGGCAGATCACGGAGCTCGACGAGGAGATCGACCTCCCGCCCGGCACCGAGGTGACCTTCCTCAAGCTCGTCGCACTGGTGGGTGGCTGACATGGCGGTCGACCTCGACGCCGCGACCCGGCAGGCCTTCGAGGAGCTGGGGGAGCTCAAGACGGCCGTCAAGGACATCGACAAGATGCTCACCGCCCAGGCGGAACGCCTCGACCGGCAGTTCCCCGCCGAGGTCGCCGCCGTGCGCGAGCGCCTCGAAGCGCTGGCGATCACCCAGCCGTTCAAGCAGGCCCACCGCGAGGTCTACCCGCTCACCGAAGCCGAGCGGACCACCGCCACCTACTCCAACCGCTTCGCCGGCCACGTCCTGCGCCAGCACCAGTTCCACCGGTACACCCTGCACCTGCGCGACGGCCGGGACCCGGTCGACCCGCTGCCGCTCACGGAGATACCGCAGCTGGTGCTCAGCGAGGTGCTGCGCGACGTGGACCTGTTCGTCGGGGTCGCCAGCGTGGGCAACGACCCCACGAACGACCAGTACCTGTGCATCGTGCCGAAGGGCGGGGGCGCCCCGGACGCGGGATACCTGCCCGACGAGGGCGACCGGACCATGGCGGTCATCCTCAGCAAGGCGGTGCTGCTGGCCGACGACACCGCCATCACGGCCCCCACGATCACCAGCCAGATCCGCCGGGGCTGACGCGCCGCACGGCGAGGGCCCCGCGGCCGGTGGTGAACACCGGCCGCGGGGCCCTCGTACGACTGACTAGGCCGGGATCAGAATCGGCGGGTGATCAGCGCCCGCTTCACTTCCTGGATCGCCTTCGTGACCTCGATGCCACGGGGGCACGCGTCGGTGCAGTTGAAGGTCGTGCGGCAGCGCCACACGCCGTCCTTGTCGTTCAGGATCTCCAGCCGCTGCTCGCCGGCCTCGTCGCGCGAGTCGAAGATGAAGCGGTGCGCGTTGACGATCGCCGCCGGGCCGAAGTACTGCCCGTCGTTCCAGAACACCGGGCACGAGGACGTGCACGCGGCGCACAGGATGCACTTGGTGGTGTCGTCGAAGCGCTCGCGGTCCTCGGCGGACTGCAGGCGCTCGCGCGTCGGCTCGTTGCCCTTGGTGACCAGGAACGGCATGACGTCCCGGTACGCCTGGAAGAAGGGCTCCATGTCGACGACGAGGTCCTTCATCACCGTCAGGCCCTTGATGGCCTCGACCGTGATCGGCTTCTCCGGGTTGATGTCCTTGATCAGCGTCTTGCAGGCGAGCCTGTTCTTGCCGTTGATCCGCATCGCGTCGGAGCCGCAGATGCCGTGCGCGCACGAGCGACGGAAGGTCAGCGTGCCGTCGAGGTCCCACTTGATCTTGTGGAGACCGTCGAGCACGCGCTCCTTCGGGTCGATCTCGATCTGGAAGTCCTGCCACTGCGACTCGTCCGAGATCTCGGGGTTGAAGCGGCGGATCCGGAACGTGACCGTGATGAACGGCGAGGCGGCGGCCGCCGCCTCCATCTGGTCCGTCTTGGACATGGTCGGGGTGGCCATCAGTACTTACGCTCCATCGGCTGGTAGCGGGTGACGACGACGGGCTTGTAGTCCAGGCGGACTGTGTCCCTGGCGTTCTCGCCGTCGCCGACCACCTCGCGGTACGCCATGGTGTGGCGCATGAAGTTGACGTCGTCGCGGTTCGGGTAGTCCTCGCGGTAGTGACCGCCGCGGGACTCCTTGCGCGCCAGCGCGGACACGGCCATGACCTCGGCCAGGTCGAGCAGGTTGCCCAGCTCGATGGCTTCCAGCAGGTCCGTGTTGAAGCGCTTGCCCTTGTCCTGGACGGACACGTTCTTGTAGCGCTCGCGCAGCTCCGCGATCTTCTCGACCGCGGTCTTGATCGTCTGCTCGGTGCGGAACACCATCACGCAGGCGTCCATCGTCTCCTGGAGCTCCAGGCGCAGGTCCGCGACCCGCTCGTTGCCCGTGGAGGCGCGCAGCTGCTCGACCTGGTCGATGACCTGCTGCGCCGGGTTCTCGGGCAGCTCGACGTAGTCGTTGGCGTGGGCGTACGCGGCGGCCGCGATGCCCGAACGCTTGCCGAAGACGTTGATGTCCAGCAGCGAGTTGGTGCCCAGGCGGTTCGCGCCGTGCACCGACACGCACGCGACCTCGCCGGCCGCGTACAGGCCCGGGACGACGGTGGTGTTGTCCGAGAGGACCTCACCCTCGACGTTCGTCGGGATGCCGCCCATGGCGTAGTGCGCGGTGGGCTGGATCGGGATCGGGTCCGTGTACGGCTCGATGCCCAGGTACGTGCGCGCGAACTCGGTGATGTCCGGGAGCTTCGCGTCGAGCTGCTCCGGCGGCAGGTGCGTCAGGTCCAGGTACACGTGGTCACCGGCCGGACCGCAGCCGCGGCCCTCACGGATCTCGGTGTAGATGGAGCGCGAGACGACGTCACGGGACGCGAGGTCCTTCATGACCGGCGCGTACTTCTCCATGAAGCGCTCGCCGTCCTTGTTGCGGAGGATGCCGCCCTCACCGCGGGCGCCCTCCGTCAGCAGGATGCCCATGCGCCAGATGCCCGTCGGGTGGAACTGGAAGAACTCCATGTCCTCCAGCGGCAGACCGCGGCGGTAGCAGGCCGCCTGGCCGTCACCCGTGAGGGTGTGCGCGTTGGAGGTCACCTTGAAGAACTTGCCGGTGCCGCCGGAGGCGTAGATGACGGACTTCGCCTGGAACACGTGGATCTCGCCGGTGGCGAGCTCGTACGCGACCACGCCGGCCGACTTCTTGACGCCGTCCTCCTCGACCAGGAGCTGGTCCAGGACGTAGAACTCGTTGAAGAACTCCACGCCCTCCTTGACACAGTTCTGGTAGAGCGTCTGGAGGATCATGTGACCGGTGCGGTCCGCGGCGTAGCAGGACCGGCGGACCGGCGCCTCACCGTGGTTGCGGGAGTGCCCGCCGAAGCGGCGCTGGTCGATGGTGCCGTCCGGGGTGCGGTTGAACGGCAGGCCCATCTTCTCGAGGTCGAGGACCGCGTCGATGGCCTCCTTCGCCAGGATCTCGGCGGCGTCCTGGTCGACCAGGTAGTCACCGCCCTTGACCGTGTCGAAGGTGTGCCACTCCCAGTTGTCGTCCTCCACGTTGGCGAGCGCGGCGGCCATGCCGCCCTGCGCGGCGCCCGTGTGGGAGCGGGTGGGGTAGAGCTTGGTCAGCACGGCGGTGCGGCTGCGCTTCGTCGACTCGATGGCGGCGCGCATTCCCGCGCCGCCCGCGCCGACGATGACGGTGTCGTACTTGTGGATCTTCATTGGTTTCGCCTCAGCCCCGTTGCCTAGCGGATGTTCGGGTCGAAGGTGAAGATCACCAGCGTGCCCAGAAGAATGGTGAACACCGTGGCGGTGTAGAGCAGGCCCTTGAGCCACAGCCGCGTGTTGGCGCGCTCCGCGTAGTCGTTGATGACGGTACGCAGACCGTTCGCGCCGTGCAGCATCGCGAGCCACAGCATGAGCAGGTCCCAGCCCTGCCAGAACGGGGAGGCCCAGCGGCCGGCCACGAAGGCGAAGCCGATCTTGGACACACCGCCGTCCAGGACGAGCTGGATCAGCAGGTGGCCGATGACCAGGACGACGAGCACGATGCCCGAGAGGCGCATGAACAGCCACGCGACCATCTCGAAGTTGCCACGGGTCGAGCGCGGGGTCTTGCTGGTGCGCTTGCGCGGGGCCTCGATGTACGGCGCCGGGTTGTCGACGTCGTACAGGGAGTCGGCCTCGATGCCGCTGATGGCCTGAGCGGGAGAAGTGTCAGAAGGCATACGTGTCACTTCCCGAACAGTTCGAGGTAGGCGTGGTGCAGGACGGGGTACACGGCCCCGGCCATCAGCACGATCCAGACGCCCACGACGGTCCAGAGCATCTGCTTCTGGTAGCGGGGGCCCTTGGACCAGAAGTCCACGGCGATGACACGGAGACCGTTGAGCGCGTGGAAGAGGATTGCGGCGACGAGGCCGTACTCCAGCAGCGCGACGATCGGAGTCTTGTAGGTAGCCACGACATCGTCGTACGCCTCGGGAGAGACGCGGACGAGAGCGGTGTCGAGGACGTGTACGAACAGGAAGAAGAAAATGAGGACGCCGGTGACTCGATGAGCCACCCAGGACCACATTCCTTCCCGGCCGCGGTACAACGTTCCAGCCGGCACGGAAAACCCTCCGGAAGCGGGGCGGGGGCCAGCCGGCTTCTTTGTCGGTCGGGCCCGGCCGGGTACGGTCCTCCGGCCCCGGACATCGTAGCGACGCTTTGTCGGTTCCCTCGCGCGGGGGCCATCGGTGTGATCAAACAGGCACGGACGGACTATCCCACAGGGGCGAATAGCCCGAATTCGGCAGCAGATACCCCATCTGCCGAGGTCAGCCAGTGTGTCAGGTCGGCGAGTCTGGCCTGCGCGACGCGACGGAGTTCATCCGCGGAGATCGCGCGCTCCTCGTCCACCTCCAGGGCCATCCGCCGCCGGATCGCGGCCAGCAGCTGGTCCGCCTGCTCCGCCGGGGTGTGCCCGTCGAGGCAGATCACGAAGGCGTGGCCGAAGGTCCGCTCGTACTCCGCGTGGGCAGCGTCGAGCGCGAGCAGCGCGGCGTACGCGGCCCCGTGCTCCAGTTCCGGCGGGAACTCGCAGGCCAGAGCCTCGGAGAGGTCGGCTTGGGAGAGGTCGTACGAGGCTTCGTCCGCCGCGGCGCGTAGCGCGCCGAAGTCTGGGTAGGGGCGGTGGGCGGCCACCCGGTGGGCCCAGCGCCGACTCCCGCAGCAGTGCAGCAGGGCCGAATGGGCGGCTTCGGGGGACAGGGCGTTGAACCGCGCGAGCCCTGAGCCGTGAGAAGGGTCGGAGCCTCCGCGGGCCTGTGCCGGAAGGTGGCTGGACAGCGGGGGGCTCCTCGTGGCGTGGCGCGGGTGTACCGCCACGCTATCGACGTGGGGCCGGGTGTGTCGTACCCATCCCGGGATTTCACCCGGAAGTGAGCCGAAAGGATGACGGGAGCCCATGCGGGACCCATGTGGGAGCGGGAGCGGGTGCGGGGCCGCCGGGGATGCCGGGGCGGGACCGGGGGCATGATGACCCGGAAAGGGGAGGGCGGCCGAGGCCGCCACCCCCCACAGGAGAGGCCCCGGCCGCCATCCGTCACGGACTCGTGCGACAAGCCCGCACCCATGTCAGCGTCTCGAGTGCGTTTTCTGTCACACCTCGCTCCGCGCAGGGATGGTTGCTCGTTGTACAACTCGTGGACGAAGGTGCTTGAAAGCCGTAACGTGCTGATTTGCGCCACACATACGGGACAGTGAACGGGTTGGGGACTTTGCTGGGGGACGACGCGGAGCTGACCACCGCGGTGCTCGCGGCACAAGACGGCGACGAGATCGCGTTCCGTTCTGTGTACCGCGCCGTGCACCCGCGCCTGCTCGGATACGTCCGCACGCTCGTCGGAGACGGTGACGCGGAGGACGTCACCTCCGAAGCCTGGCTGCAGATCGCCCGCGACCTCGGCTCCTTCACCGGCGACGCCGACCGCTTCCGCGGCTGGGCCGCCCGCATCGCCCGCAACCGAGCCCTCGACCACATCCGCATGCGCGGCCGCCGCCCCGCCGTGGGCGGGGACGAGACCGAGCTGACGGGCCACGCCGCCGAGTCCGACACCGCCGGCGAGGCCATGGAGTCCCTCTCCACCTGCCGCACGATGGAACTCATAGCCCAGCTCCCGCAGGACCAGGCCGAGGCCGTCGTCCTGCGGGTGGTCGTCGGCCTGGACGCCAAGAGCGCGGCCGAGACCCTGGGCAAGCGCCCCGGCGCGGTACGCACCGCCGCGCACCGGGGCCTGAAGAAACTGGCCGAGCTGCTCGGCGCCGAGGACGGCTTCGAGCCCGACTCGGGCATCGGCGGCACGGGCTCCGGTCCCGGCTCCGGAGCGGGCCGCACGCTCGGCGATAATGGCGGAGGCCGGGCGCCGGGCGCCGGGGGCGGACGCGATCTCGACGCCGTACCCGCGCAGCGCGGCCACGGCGGGGGCCTCGTAGAACAAACCGGTGTGACGCATTCACGTTGGCGGACGCAGAAGGACATGTGATGGCCGACGAGCGCGACAGGTGGCTGGACAAGGCCGCGGCGGACAGACTGCTGCGCGGCGAACCGGTCGCACCTGGCGCCGAACACCGCTCCCGAGCCCGGGCCGAGCGGCTGCGCGCCGCCCTCGACGCACTGGCCGAGCCGCCGCCGGCGGTTGCCGGCGAGCTGCCCGGAGAGCTGCGCGGGGAGGCCGCCGCGGTGGCCGCCTTCCGTGCGGCCCGGGGTTCCGTGCTCCGGGAAGAGGCCTCGGGCGCCGAGCTGTTCGGCTCCGTGGACACGGTGGTCGAGCTCAGCCCGCCGTCCACCACCGCCGGCACCGCTTCCCGCGGGCCCTACGGCTCCGGCTCCGCGTCCGGCCCCGGCCCGGCTTCCGCTTCCCCCTCGGGGCGCGGCCGGCCGGTCCGCTTCGCCCTCGCGGCGGCGCTGGCCAGCGTGGCCGTGGGCGGCCTGGCGGCCGCCGCGGGCGCGGGACTGCTCGACCGGGACTCCGGGGAGACCGCGGCCCACGCCCCCGCCGTGTCGGTGAGCGCCGGGTCCTCACCGGAGTACGAGGAGGGCGACGTGCGCCTGGCGCCGGTTCCGCCGCCGAGCACCACCGTGCCGTACGGCGGCGGGAGCCCGGGCGGCAGCCCGACCCCGGGTACCACCCAGGGCACGGAGGGACGTACGCCGTCCACGGGTGACGGCGGCGCCGCGTCCGGCGGCGGGGTCACCACGGGACCGTCCGCCAACGGTGCCACCGGGGACAAGGGTGACCGGGACGAGAAGGGCGGCAAGGGCCGCCTTCGCCCGGACGGCTCCGACGGAGGAACGGACGGGACCGGCGACAAGGACCGCGAGGGCCGCAGCCGGGCGGTGGAGCTGTGCCGGGACTACCGGGCGGGCAAGCTCGACGAGGACCGGCGCGAGAAGCTCGTGCGCCTCGCCAAGGGCCTCCTGCGGATCCCGCGCTACTGCCAGGGGATGCTCGACCTGACCACCGGCGGGGTCGTGCCCGGCGGTGCGCCGGGCGGCTCGCCCGGCCGGGACTCCTCGATGCCCGCACCGACCCTGGTCCCCGCCCTGCCGCGGCTGTCGGCCGTCGAGGGGTCCGGCAGCCGGCGCTGAGGCTCCGCGGGCCGATGCCGAGGCTCCGCGGGCCGGCGCCGACACCGCCGGGGGAGCCCCGTCCGCCGGGAGGATCGAGTATCGGACAGTGTCCGGAAACGGCTTCTGACCCGGCTGTAACACTTTTCGAACCGGTGGCGCAGTACATAACGAGCCGACTGGTCATCGGCCGCGCATGAGCCGGGGTTCCCCCCGTACCCCTGGGCTCTGCGCAACCGGCGCGGGCGGGATTCGTTCCCCCGATCCCGCCCGCGCCCCCAACGTCAGACCCGGACGCCCGCCGGTACCGGGCGCCGACGGGTACCGGGTGCTCACCAGTAGACGACGACCTTGTCGCCGACCCGGACCGCGTCGAACAGCGCCGACAGCTTGGCCTTGTCCCGGACGTTCACGCAGCCGTGCGAGGCACCGGCGTAACCGCGGGCGGCGAAGTCCGCCGAGTAGTGCACGGCCTGGCCCTTGCTGAAGAACATCGAGTACGGCATCGGCGTGTGGTAGATCGTCGACGTCCAGTCCTTGGCCTTCCACTCGACCTTGAACTCGCCCTCGCGGGTCGGGGTGTTCTCCGAACCGAAGCGCACGTCCAGCGTGGAGACGACCTTGCCGTCGATCATCCAGGCGAGGGTGCGGCTCTCCTTGCTGATGCACATGACCCGGCCCGTCATACAGCGCGGGTCGGGCGCGTCGGCCTCGTTCTCGGTCGGCGGGCGCAGCTCGTCGGCGGTCGGCTTCTTGGTGAGGCCCTGGATCTTCTTCCAGGTCGCCTCGTCCACGCCGCCGGTGCCGGGCAGGCCCTGCTTCGACTGGAAGGACTTGACCGCGGCGGTGGTCTTCGAACCGTAGAAGCCGGTCGGCGCGACCGACATCAGCTTGAGCTGGCGCAAGCGGGCCTGGAGCTCGCGCACCTGGTCGCTGTCGTCACCGTTCGCCATCACCTGCTTGACGGTCGGCGAGGGCGAGGCGGAAGCGGACGGGGACGGCGACGCGGAGGCGGACGGCGAGGCGTCGCCGGGCTTGCCGTCCGTGGACGGCGAGGCATCGGGGCTGGCGACCGCCGTGGGCGATGCGGGAGCGGAGGGACCGGAGCCCGAGGACTCCGCCTTCTGCGGTCCGCAGGCGGTCGCGGCAAGCGCGACGGCGGTGGCCAGGCCCAGTGCGCGGATTATTACTTTCTGACGGTGCATTGCAGTCCCCCGGTTTCTGTTACGTGTACCTAGGTGATGCCTGGCGGGCGTGGACAGTTGCAGGAACGACGGCGCCGTTGCGGCATTGTGACCAGAGGCCGTCGCGGGGACGTTTTATCAGCCCCGGGCACCCCGGAGCGACGAGGGGGCAGGCGGCACGGGACCGGTACGCGTGCGGCACGGTTGACGGCCGGCACCCACTGGTGCGGCCGTACGAGCCGCCGCGGGCGGCCGGTGGCCACTGGGTGAAATGGAGTGGCGCGACAGGTGTGCACCTATGGGACACTCCTGCACATGCTGGGTGTCACAGATCTTCCGACGTATCTCGCCGGCCTCGTGCTGATCATTTTGCTGCCGGGTCCGAACTCGCTCTACGTGCTGTCCGTCGCCGCTCGCGGCGGGGTGCGCGAGGGATACAAGGCCGCCTGCGGGGTGTTCACCGGGGACGCCGTGCTGATGACCCTGGCCGCGGTCGGCGCCGGGGCCCTGCTGCAGACCAGCCCGATGCTGTTCGGCATCGTCAAACTGCTCGGCGCCGGATACCTGACCTGGCTCGCCGTCGGCATGCTGCGCGGCGCGTGGACCATGTGGCGCACGCGCCGCGAGCGCACAGCGGAGGCGGCGGTGGCCGCCGCGGAGGCCGTGGAGGCCGGGGCCGCGGCCGGAGACACGGAGCGGCCCTACCGGCGGGCGCTGCTGATCAGCGTGTTCAACCCGAAGGCCATCCTCTTCCTGATGTCCTTCTTCGTGCAGTTCGTGGACCCCGCCTACGCCTACCCGGCCCTGTCCTTCCTGCTGCTGGGCGGCCTGCTGCAGATCGGCAGCTTCCTCTACCTGACCACGCTGATATTCGGCGGGGACCGCCTGGCGGCCGCCTTCCGGCGCCGCAAGCGGCTCGCCGCCGGGGCCAGTTCGGCGGCGGGCGTGCTGTTCCTGGGCTTCGCGGCGAAGCTCGCGGTCAGCTGACGGCCCGGCGCAGCAGCCGGGCCATGCGCCGGGCCGTACGGCTGCGGGGCAGGAAGGACAGCTGCGCCGGGATGCCGCCGGGCAGGCCCAGCGCGGTCAGCCGGCGGCGCGTGAAGTAGCGCCAGGTGCGCGGGGTCAGGTTCCCGGCCAGCCAGCGCTCGGCCTCCGCGCGCCGCGCCGCCAGGATCTGCGGCTGCATCGTGAAGCCCACCGCCGTGAGCAGGCCCGCCAGTTCGGCCGCGACCCGTTCGGGCCCCGGCGGGGTCCAGGAGCGTACGGCCCGCGCGTCCGCGAGGTCCGGCAGCAGGGCGTCGGCCAGGGCCAGCGGGATCCGGTTGCTGTTGGGGTACGGGGACAGGCGCGCGAGCACGGCCTCCGTGCCGGTCCGGGCGACCGGGAGCCCGTAGAGGGTGGCGGCGGTCAGCAGGCCGGTGGAGAAGCACCCGATGACCAGGGCCGGGCGCAGCCGCTCGTACAGGGTCTCGGCGAGCACCGGGGCGTTCAGCAGGGTGAGCCGGACGCCGAGCCGCCGCGCCTCCTCCTCCGCCCTGCGCGCATGGGTGGCGGGGGCGCTGGGGTGCGGTTTGAAGACCAGCTCGCGGTGGCCCAGCGCGTGCGCGCCCCGGACCATCTCCGCGTGCAGTTCCTCCTCCTCGTGGGCCGGCATGAGGTCGAGCGCGGACAGGTACTGGCCCAGCAGCAGCGCCGGGGCCCCGTCCGCGGGCAGCTGGGCGGGCACCTGCGCGGGCACCTCGAGTTCGGCGACGGCCTTGAGGAAGGCGGCGGCCGGGATCGCCTCGGCCCGTACGTCGAACTCGGTCAGCAGCAGCGGCTCCAGGCCCGGTACGAGGTCCAGGTGCAGCACCCGCCGCACGCGCATGCCCAGCCCGGGGTCGAGCCGGAAGCGGGTGGGGCCGTAGCTCATCAGCCCGTCGGCGTAGACCTCGACGGCCGCGCCGGGGAAGAGCCGGCACAGGCTCTGGGCGGGCGGGACCTGCAGCGATTCCACGATGAGCTCGACGCGGTCGGTGCCCAGGCCCCAGGTGGTGCGCAGCTGCCGTTCCCACAGCGGGACGTCTTCGGCGCGGGGGCTCCAGGTGCTGGGGTGCTGCGGCGCGATGACGGCGTTCCAGTCGAGCACCTCGTCGAAGCGGGTGCGCAGGGCGGCGAAGCCGGGCGCGGCGGTCAGGCCGGGGGTGATCTCGGCGGTGACGGAGTGGTTGCTGGTCAGCAGGATCCGGCGGCCGGCGGGCGGGAAGGCGTCCGAGTCGAGGGCGGCGGCGAGGGTGGCCGTGCCGTAGAGGGTGGAGGCCAGGAAGATCTGGGTGACGCTCATGGCGTCACCCCGGCGGGGGCCGCGGCGGCCGCGGGAGCGGTGGCGCGGGTGGCGGGGGCGCGCCGGCGCAGGCGGCGGAGCAGGGTCGCGCGGTCGGCGTCCATCGAGTCCAGGGCCCGGTCCAGAACGTCCTGGGGCATTGCGCCGAGTGCGGCCGCGCTCAGGGTGCGGAGCTTTCTGGCCACGGGGGGTTCGAACCTTTCGATGGACCCGATGTGGTGCGCGATAATTGCACAGTACGTTCGGACGGCCTTCGGCAGGAGAAGATCGAATTCCCGGTCGGCGGCCGTTTCTGACAGGACTTGATCGAATGCGCGAATGAAATCGAGCTGACGCTCGTCCCCGATTTGTGTCAGCGAGGTGGAAACCCCGCGACGGTAGAAGATTCCGGGCAGGCCGACCGGCGCGAAGGACTCCGCCTCACGGTGCAGCCGCCAGATCCACGGCCGGTCCTCCGCCGTGCGCAGGCCGTCCGTGAAGTGCAGCAGCCCGCGGTCCAGCAGGCGCCGGTGGTACATCCCCGCCCAGGCGTACGGATAGTCCACCGAGGTCGTGCGGCCGGCGGGCAGGATCGCGGTGCGCGGATCGGCCACGACCGACTCCGGACCGAAGGGAACGCGCTGCACACTGCGCGTCCTGCCCGTGCACTGGACATGGTCGGTACGGACGAAGTCGCAGCTCAGAGCCTCGATAGCGGCCAGGGTGCGGGCCAGGTGGCCCGGCGCCAGCCAGTCGTCCCCGTCCAGGAAGGCGATGTACTCGCCGCGGGCGGCGTCCAGCCCCGTGTTCCGCGCCGTCGCCAGGCCGCCGTTGCGCTCGTGTCTGAGGTGCACGGCGCCGGGCAGCTCGCGCGCCGCCCGCTCCAGGAGCGCGGGCGTCCCGTCCGTCGAACGGTCGTCGACGAGCAGGAACTCGAAATCGTCCCGGGCATTGAGTTCGAGGCTTTTCAGGGCATCCGGCGCGTATGTCTGCACGTTGAAGAACGGCACGACAACAGAGAGCTTGAGCACTCGCGAGACATTAGGGTGCCGCTCGGCATTCACTGTGGCCCGGACGCGGATTCCATGTGAACGACGAACGGCGGGCGCGTTAACCAGGACGCTTTCGCATTTCGTCGACGGGTTGTTAACCCGCTGTTGTGCGCTCGTTGGGCCGATCACCGAAAAGGCGGAATAACTTCTGCCGGGTGCCAGCAAGCAACCGCCCGGCCCGACGGGCCGTCCTCCGTGTGGCCGTACTCGCCGATTCCGACACCCGGTGGAAGTGGGGAGCGCTCACCGCTCGCCGCCTCGCCCCGGAACCCGACTCCCTCCACCTCACCGGATACCTGCTGCGCGGCCGGGCCACCCCCACCGCGCGCCAGCTCGGAGAGGTCGGGGTCCAGGCGGACCGGCTCACCGAAGTGACCTGCGCCGGGTTCCTCGCGGAACTGTCCGCGCCGGACCGGCCGCCGTACGACGTGGTCGTCCTCGCACTGGTCGGCGGGGCCGTACAGGCCGTCCTGCACGGGGCACGGGCCCTGTGGCCCGGACCTGGTGCCCGGCCCGTGTTCGTCACCGGGTACGTCGGAGTCGTCTACGAGAAGCTCGCCGACGGCCTGCTGCTGCGGCACGGGGCCGACCTGGTCCTCGCCAACTCCCGGCACGACGCCGGACGGTTCCGCGCGGTGTACGGGGGAGTCGGGGCGGACGCGCGGGCCGTCGTGGAGACGGCGCTGCCCTTCCTGGACGGGGCGCCCTACGAACCCGTCACCGCCACGCCCCACCGGGTCGTCTTCGCGGTCCAGCCGTCGGTGCCGGAATCCCGGGCGGACCGCCTCTACCTGCTCCGGCGCGCCGCGGAACACGCCCGGCTGCACCCGGAGCGGGAGGTGCTGATCAAACTGCGCAGCCGCCCCGGGGAGCACACCACGCACCTGGAGGAGCTCCCGTACCAGCGCCTCGTGGAGCAGCTGCCGGGCGGGATCCCCTCCAACTGCCGTCTGGTGTACGGGAACATGGGCGAGATCCTGGACACCACGGACCTGCTGGTCACCGTCTCCTCCACGGCGGCCCTGGAATCCCTGCACCGCGGTATCCCGACGGCCGTCCTGACCGACCTCGGCATCCGCGAGGCCCTCGGCAACCACCACTTCCTGGGCTCGGGCTGCCTGGCCTCCTGGACCCAGCTCGACGAGGGCCTCCTCCCGCAGGCAGACCCGGCCTGGCTGTCCGACCAGGGCGTGGACCACCCCACACCACCACCCCTGGCGGGAGCCGCAGCGGGGGCTTGTGCGGCCGGGTCGGCGCCCGTCGCGGGCGGGCCCGTGTCCGCCACGGCGGCCGGTGACCCCGCGCCCGGGGTGTCCCGCCCCGGCCGGGACGTCCACGCCGCCGCGGGTGCGTGGGCCTCCGCGGGCGGGACGGTGTCCAACGCGGCCGGGTCGGCGGCGGCCGCGGGTGGGCCGGTGTCCACCGCAGCCGGGTCGCGGGCCTCAGCGGCATGGTCGGCGTCCGCCGCGGGCGGGCCTGTGTCCGTCACCGCGGCCGGTGACCCCGCGCCCGGGGGCTCCCGCCCCGGCCGGGACGTCCACGCCGCCGCGCGGGCGCGGCTGCACGAGCTGCTGGCGGAACCCGGGCTGCCGGCCCTGGCCCCGTACTACACGCGGGACACCGCGCCGGGGTACCTGCCCGGAATCCTGGCCCGGCACCACCTCGGCCCCGACGGAAGACCGCTGCCCGGCGCGGTCCGCACGGACGCGGGGGAGTCCCGGCTACGCCGACGGCTGCGCGCGCACCTGCGCGATGCGGCCCGGGGCGCGTACCGCCACGGAGTCCAGCGCGTCGCGCCGGTCATCCGCCGCCTGGGGGAGCTGTGAGCCCCCGCCCGGACCGCCGGGTCCACCCGTCCGGGGCGCGTACGGACGCGACCGCCGCCGCGGTGTCGGGGGCGCGTGCGGGCGCACCCGCCGCCGTGGTGTTCGGGTCCCGTGCGGACGTTTCAGCCGCTGTGGTGTCGGGGTCCTGTGCGGGTGTACCCGCCGCTGTGGTGTCCGGGGTGCATGCGGGCGCAACCGCCGCCGTGGTGTCCCAGGCGCGTACGGGCGCACCCGCCGCCGTGGTGTTCGGGTCCTGTGCGGAGGCGCCCGGCGCCTCCGTGGCCGGGTCCCGTGCGGGTGTACCCGCTGCCGTGGTGTCGGGGTCCCGTGCGGGCGCCGCAACCGCCGTGGTGTCCGGGTCCCGTGCGGACGCACCTGCCGCCGCCGTGTCCGGGGCCCGCACGGGCGCAACCGCTGCCGCCGTGGTGTCCGGGGCTCCGGGGCGGGGCGTGCCCAGGGTGCTCGCCGTGATCCCCGCGCGCGGGGGGTCCAAGGGGGTGCCCGGCAAGAACCTGGCCGACGTCGGCGGGATGCCGCTCGTCGTACGGGCCGTGCGGGCCTGCCTGGGGGCCGGGAGCGTCACCGACGTCCTCGTGTCCACCGACTCCGAGGAGATCGGTGCCGCCGCCCGCGGGGCCGGGGCCGTGGTGCTGCGGCGGCCCGCCGGGATCTCCGGGGACACCGCCACCAGCGAGGCCGCCCTGCTGCACGCGCTCGACGCCTTCGAGGAGCTGCACTCGCTCACCGTCGACGTGGTCCTCCTGGTCCAGTGCACCAGCCCCTTCGTCACCGCCTCCGACGTGGAGTCCGTCGCCGCCGCCGTCGCGTCCGGCGGGGCCGACTCGGCGCTCACCGCAGCCCCCTTCCACGGCTTCCTCTGGCGATCGGCCCCCGACGGCTCCGGGAGCGGGGTCAACCACGACACCTCGTACCGCCCCCGCCGCCAGGACCGGCCCCAGGACCTGCTGGAGACCGGCGCCGCCTACGCCATGAACGCTGCCGGCTTCCGGGCCGCCCGCCACCGCTTCTTCGGGCGGACCGTCCCCGTGGCGACCGATCCGGCCCGGGTGCTGGAGATCGACGACCCCCACGACCTGGCCCGCGCCCGCGCACTCGTACCGGTCCTCGCTCCGGCCCCGTCCCCGGCCCTGGCCCCCGCCCCGACTCCGGCTCCCGCCCCCGCCCTGGCCCCGGCTCTTGCCGCGGCTCTGGCCTCGGCTTCCGCCCCGGCCCCGGCACCGGCACCGGCCTCGACTTCGGCCCCGGCCCCGGCCTCGGCTTCCGCCCCGGCCCCGGCCTCGGCCTTGGCTTCCGCCCCGGCCCCGGCCTCGGCCTTGGCTTCCGCCCCTGCCCTGGCCTCGGCTCCTGCCTTGGCTTCCGCCCCTGCCCTGGCCTCAGCTCCTGCCTTGGCTTCCGCCCCTGCCCTGGCCTCGGCTCCTGCCGTGGCCTCGGCCCCGGCACTGGCCTCGGCTTCCGCCCCGGCTCCTGCCCCGGCTCCTGCTCCGGCTCCGGCTCCTGCTCCGGCTCCGGCTCCGGCTCCTGCCCCGGCTCCGGCTCCGGCTCCTGCCCCGGCCCCGGCCCCACCCCCGGCCCCAGCCCCGGCTCCTGCCCTGGCCCCGGCTCCGGCACTGGCCTCGACTTCGGCTCCGGCCCCGGCTCCGGCCCCGGCTTCCGCCCCGGCCTCGGCTCCGGCACTGGCCTCCGCTCCCGCCCCCGTGCTCACCGCGGTACCGCCCGTACCTCCCGCACCCCTCGTATCTCCCACACCCCTCGCACCCCCCGTACCGAAGGACAGCCCTGCCATGACGGTCACCCCCGCCCCCCGCCTCCGCGCCTTCGGCTCGCGCATCGCCGGCCCCGGTCAGCCCGTCTACGTCGTCGGCGAGATCGGCATCAACCACAACGGCGACCTGGGGAACGCCTTCGCCCTCATCGACGCCGCCGCCGAGGCCGGCTGCGACGCCGTGAAGTTCCAGAAGCGCACCCCCGAGATCTGCACCCCCCGCGACCAGTGGGACATCGAGCGCGACACCCCCTGGGGCCGCATGACCTACATCGACTACCGCCACAAGGTGGAGTTCGGCGAGGCCGAGTACCTCGCCATCGACGAACACTGCACCAAGCGCGGCATCGACTGGTTCGCCTCCCCCTGGGACACCGAGGCCGTCGCCTTCCTGGAGAAGTTCGACGTCCCCGCGCACAAGGTCGCCTCCGCCTCCCTGACCGACGACGAGCTGCTGCGCGCCCTGCGCGCCACCGGCCGCACCGTCGTCCTCTCCACCGGCATGTCCACCCCGAAGCAGATCCGCCACGCGGTGGAGGTGCTCGGCAGCGACAACATCCTGCTCTGCCACGCCACCTCCACCTACCCGGCCAAGGCCGAGGAGCTCAACCTGCGGGTCATCAACACGCTGCAGGAGGAGTACCCCAACGTCCCGATCGGCTACAGCGGCCACGAGACCGGCCTGCAGACCACCCTCGCCGCGGTGGCGCTCGGCGCGGCCTTCGTGGAGCGGCACATCACCCTCGACCGGGCGATGTGGGGCTCCGACCAGGCGGCGTCCGTCGAGCCGGGTGGCCTGACGCGTCTCGTCCGTGACATCCGGACCATCGAGACGGCGCTGGGCGACGGCGTCAAGCGGGTCTACGAGTCCGAGCTCGGCCCGATGAAGAAGCTCCGCCGCGTCCAGGGCCAGCTCGCCACCGTCTGAGCGGGCCCCCCGGGGCTCCGCCCCCGACCCCGCTCCTCAAACGCCGGAGGGGCTGAATTTCCAGCAGGCCGACGCCGGTCAGATCAAGCCCCGCCGGCTGTGCGTCGTTCCATTCCGCCCTCTCCCGAGGAGTACGTGGTGACCCCCTCAGCCCCCGCCCCAACCCTGGCTTTCGTGGAGAGCCCGGTCCAGCTCCTCAACGTCCTGGAGTGGGCGCACGCCCAGCGCACCGGCCTCCTCGGCGCCGTCCCGCGCCAGCCCGCCCGCGGCACCGGAGCCCGGCCGACCGCGGCGGCAGCGGCAGCGGCAACGGCAGGGGCCCCCGCGGTGCGGATCGTCGTGCTCCCGCCCACCGACCCCATGTCCCGCGGCCAGCTGCGCCGGATGGCGGGGCTGGCCCGGGACGAGGGGCACCAGGTCAGCTGGCAGGAGGCGCGCGGCGGCCGCCTCGCGCCGGTCAGGGCGCTCATCGCGCTCGCCCGCGAGGTCCGGGCGGCGCGCCGGGTGGTCCTGGGGGATCCCTTCTCCCGCTACGTCCAGCTGCTGCTCACCCTCGTCCGCGCCGAGGAGCTCGTCGTGGTCGACGACGGCACCGCCACCATGGAGTTCGTCGCCCAGACGGCCCGCGGCGAGCGCCTCGTGCGCTGGCACCGGGTCGGCGGCGGCGGTCTCCCCGGCCGGCTGCGCGAGCTGGCGTACGCACCGGTCTCGGCGACCGCCCGGCACCGGTTCACCCCGGGCCCCGGCTCCGGCCGCCGCGTCGAGGTGTTCACCTCGATGCCGGTCACCGCGCACGGTGCGATGACCGTCCGGCTCAACGACTTCGCGTGGACCCGGTCCCGCTTCGGCCCGCCGCGCCTGACCAGGGGCACCGACCTGGTGGGGACCTCGCTGGTGGAGACCGGTGTGGTCGACGCGGACCGCTACCGGGACGCGGTGCGCGCCCTGACCCTGGAACACGGCGTCACCCGGTACTTCGCCCACCGCCGGGAGTCCCCGGAGAAGCTGCGCGCGCTGAGCGAGGCGACCGGGCTGGAGATCGTACGTCCGGACCTGCCGCTGGAGCTGATCGCGCGGCGGGGCCCGGTCGGCCGGACGATCGTCAGCTTCCCCTCCACGGTCGTCCACACGCTGCCGTACGCCCTGATCGGCACCGGTGTGACCGTGGCCGTATGCGATGTGGATCCGGGCTGGCTCACCCCGGCCGCCTCGGAGCGGGCCCGCGGTTTTCTCGCCGGGGTCACCGACACGGCCCGTGATGTGCACAGACTTCCTGCTCAGGCGGCTCCGGCGGCCGGATGAGCGCGCGAGTTTACCCCCGTCCACATCCGGTCATGCGTCCAGAGGCCGGGTTTCTTTCCCCTAACGGCATGAACTTTTGGTGATCTCCGGCCAGTTGAGCCATGGGTGGGCCTACCCTTAAACGGGTGAACCAGTTGATGTCCCGCGAGTCCCAGACCGCCCTGCCCGGCAAGCCCGACCGGCCCGAGCTGCCCGGCAAGCTTCCGGACCACCTGCGTGCCGAACTGATCGACTTCCGCCGGGACTTGCACATGCACCCCGAGCTGGGGCATCACGAGTTCCGCACCACGGCGGCGATCAAGGCCCGGCTGGAGAAAGCGGGCCTGCGCCCGAGGGTGCTGACCTCGGGCACCGGGCTCATCTGTGACGTCGGGACCTGGGACGGAGTGCGTCCCATGCTCGCCCTGCGCGCGGACATCGACGCCCTGCCGATCCCGGATGCCAAGACGCACGTCTCGTACCGATCGACCGTCCCGGACCGGGCCCACGCCTGCGGCCACGACGTGCACACCGCCGTCGTCCTCGGCGCCGGGCTCGTGCTGGCCGAGCTCGACCGCCAGGGCCTGCTGCCCCGGCCGGTGCGGCTGCTCTTCCAGCCCGCCGAGGAGGTGCTGCCGGGCGGTGCCACGGAGGCCATCGACTCCGGGGTGCTGGACGGGGTCGGCAAGATCATCGCCGTGCACTGCGACCCCCGCGTCGACGCCGGCCGCATCGGCCTGCGCAGCGGGCCCATCACCTCGGCCTGTGACCGCCTGGAGGTCACCCTCGCCGGACCCGGCGGGCACACCGCCCGCCCGCACCTGACCACCGACCTGGTGACGGCGGCCGCCCGGCTCGCCCTCGACCTGCCGGCCGTGCTGGCCAAGCGGATGGACGCCCGCTCGGGAATGTCCGTCACCTGGGGCCGGATCGAGGCCGGCCACGCCTGCAACGTCATCCCGATGCACGCGGAGCTGTCCGGAACCGTTCGGTGCCTGGACCTGAACTCCTGGCACGAGGCCCCCGACCAGATCCACGCGGTCATCGACGAGATCGCGTCGATGCACCGGGCCAAGTCGGAGATCACCTACGTCCGCGGAGTGCCCCCGGTCGTCAACGACCCGATGGTCACCGAACTGCTCCGCGAGGCGATGGGCGCCCGGCGCGGCGCCGACTCGGTCGAGGACACCGAGCAGAGCCTGGGCGGCGAGGACTTCTCCTGGTACCTGGAGCACGTGCCCGGAGCCATGGCGCGCCTGGGCGTCCGTACGCCCGGCGACACCGCGAAGCGGGACCTGCACCGGGGCGACTTCGACGTGGACGAGGCCGCGATCGGGGTCGGCGTGGAGTTCTTCACGGCCGCCGCGCTGCTCGACGGCCGGCCGGCCGAAGGGCGGCGCGCCAGGCTGACGGGGTCGGCGGGGTAGAAGTTCCTACCCCATCGGCGGACGATCCGGCGGGCGCGTCCAGCCCTTGGTACGCATGGGCCGGGCGCGTCGGCAGTTACTGATCGGTCACTGTCTGGTTCACGACGATCCGATAACGACTCATGAACGGGCCTTTAACTGACATCTACGCGCGTTACGATCGCCGCGAAACCAGCGCCGGTCGTGGCGCTTCGGTCAGGTTTTGAAGGAGCCTCCCCTTGCGCCGGATCACCAGGATCGCCACCGTGGGCATCGCGTCCGCGGCGCTGGCCCTCTCGGCCACCGCCTGTGGCGGTAAGAAGTCCTCGGACACCTCCACCGGGAAGAAGGAGGAGTCCGCCGCCATCGCGTACGACGTCGGTGGCCGCGGCGACCAGTCGTTCAACGACGCCGCCTACGAAGGTCTGGAGAAGGCCCAGAAGGACCTCCAGATCAAGGTCGCCCAGGCGGAGCCCAGCGACGGCGAGGGTGAGGCCGACAAGGTCCAGCGCCTCACCGAGCTGGCACGCAACGGCAACAACCCGGTCATCGGCGTCGGTTTCGCCTACGCCCCGGCCATCAAGAAGGTCGCGGAGAAGTACCCGAAGACCACGTTCGGCATCATCGACGACACGTCGGTGACCGCTCCGAACATCGCCAACCTCGTCTTCAACGAGGAGCAGGGCTCCTACCTGGCCGGCGTCGCCGCCGCCAAGGCGTCCAAGACCGGCACGGTCGGCTTCATCGGCGGTGTCGAGGTTCCGCTGATCAAGAAGTTCGAGGCGGGCTTCGCCCAGGGCGTCAAGGACACCAACCCGAACGCCAAGGTGCTCACCCAGTACCTGACCCAGCCGCCGAACTTCGACGGTTTCTCCAAGCCCGACCTGGGCAAGGCCGCGGCCGAGGGCCAGCTCGACAAGGGCGCCGACGTGATCTACGCGGCCGCCGGTCTGGCCGGCTCCGGTGCCATCGAGGCCACCGCCGCCAAGGGCAAGTGGGCCATCGGCGTCGACTCGGACCAGTACAACCAGGCCGGTCTGGCGAAGTACAAGGACCACATCCTGACCTCGGTCACCAAGCAGGTCTCGCAGTCCGTCTACAACCTGATCAAGTCGGTCGAGGACGGCAAGCCCCAGTCCGGTGAGATCCGCTACGGCCTCGACAAGGACGGCGTCGGCCTGGCCGACTCCAACCCCGAGTACAAGAAGATGACGGACCTCGTCGCCGCGGTCGACAAGGCGAAGGCCGACATCATCGCCAAGAAGATCGAGGTCAAGACCGCGCCGTAAGGCTTGGTCCGACCTGCGACGAGCACGGTCTCCGGGGTCCGGGAAGCGGTCTCTATCGCTCCCGGGCCCCGATCCGTGTCACGTGGTTTGATGTGATCTTGTGGCCGGGTGGCCGCAAGTTTTCACTTTCGACAGTGCTACGCGCGTAGAAGCATCGTGGACGCGATACTTTCTCTCCCCGCCCTGTCCCCCTCCCTGCCTTCAGCTCCTTCCGCGCCAAGGAGAGTGCGTCATCAACGCGTCCAGCCCGCCCCCCGCCGTAGAACTGCACGGCATCACCAAGCGCTTCCCCGGCGTCGTCGCCAACAAGGACATCGCGATCACCGTCCGCAAGGGCACGGTCCACGCCCTCGTCGGTGAGAACGGCGCCGGCAAGTCGACCCTGATGAAGATCCTCTACGGCATGCAGAAGCCGGACGAGGGCACCATCGCCATCGACGGGGAGCAGGTCTCCTTCCACAGCCCCGGCGATGCCATCGCCCGCGGCATCGGCATGGTGCACCAGCACTTCATGCTGGCCGACAACCTCACCGTCCTGGAGAACGTGGTCCTCGGCGGCGAGAAGCTCTACGGCATCGGTGCGAAGGCCCGTAAGAAGATCAAGGAGATCTCGGACGCGTACGGCCTCGGCGTACGTCCCGACGCCCTGGTCGAGGACCTCGGTGTCGCCGACCGGCAGCGCGTGGAGATCCTCAAGGTCCTCTACCGCGGTGCGAAGATCCTCATCCTCGACGAGCCGACCGCAGTGCTCGTGCCGCAGGAGGTGGACGCCCTCTTCGACAACCTGCGCGAGCTCAAGTCCGAGGGCCTGACCGTCATCTTCATCTCGCACAAGCTGGGCGAGGTCCTCAAGGTCGCCGACGACATCACCGTCATCCGGCGCGGCACCACGGTCGGCACCGCCGACCCGCGCACCACCACGACCAAGCAGCTCGCCGAGCTGATGGTCGGCTCCGAGCTGCCGTCGCCCGAGACCCGCGAGTCCACGGTGACCACCACCCCGATGCTCCGGGTCGACGGCCTGACCGTCGCCGAGGGGGGCGTGCCCGTCGCCACGGAGGACACCGCGCGCACGCCGGGCCTGCCGGACGCCAACCTGCCCGACACCACGATCGCCGGCCGCCTGCTGCTCGACGGGATCAGCTTCACGATCCACAAGGGCGAGATCCTCGGCATCGCGGGCGTCGAGGGCAACGGCCAGACCGAGCTCATCGAGGCCCTCATGGGCATGCTGAGCCCCGACGCGGGTGTCATCACCCTCGACGGCGCCGACATCACCAAGGCCCCGGTGCGCAAGCGCCGCGAGGGCGGCATCGGCTACATCCCCGAGGACCGCCACCGGCACGGCCTGCTCCTGGAGTCCTCGCTCTGGGAGAACCGCATCCTCGGCCACGTCACCGAGAGCCCCAACTCCAAGCGCGGCATCCTCGACCTGAAGGCCGCCCGCAAGGACACCGAGCGGATCGTGCGCGAGTACGACGTCCGCACGCCCGGCATCGAGGTCACCGCGGCCTCGCTCTCCGGCGGCAACCAGCAGAAGCTGATCGTCGGCCGCGAGATGAGCCACAACCCGAAGTTCCTCATCGCCGCCCACCCCACCCGCGGTGTGGACGTCGGTGCCCAGGCGCAGATCTGGGACGCGATCCGCGAGGCCCGCCGCGGGGGCCTGGCCGTCCTGCTGATCTCCGCCGACCTGGACGAGCTCATCGGCCTGTCCGACACCCTGCGCGTCATCTACCGCGGCCGCCTGGTCGCCGACGCGGACCCCGCGACCGTCACCCCGGAGGAGCTCGGCACCGCCATGACGGGCGCCGCCTCCGGGCACCTGGAAGCCACCGACAACCACTCCGCCGCCGGCACGGAAACCCGTACCGACTCCCCGGAGGACGAGGCCCGATGAAGAAACTCGACAAGGACCGGCTGCTCCTCGGCATCGCCGGGCCCGTGCTCGCGCTGGTCGCCGCCTTCGCGCTGACCATGATCGTGCTGGGCGCGACGGGCATCGACCCGATCGAACCCCTGCGCCTGATGGTGGAGAACGCCGGCTACGAGGACGTCCAGATCCTCATCGTGAACCAGGCGGGCACGTACTACCTGGCCGCCCTGGCCGTGGCCATCGGCTTCCGGATGAACCTCTTCAACATCGGCGTCGACGGCCAGTACCGCCTGGCCGCGATGATCTCCGCGGTGGTCGGTACGGCCGTGAGCCTGCCCGGTCCGCTGCACATCCTGCTGATCGTGGTCGTCGCCATGCTGACCGGTGCCTTCTGGGCCGGCATCGCCGGTGTCCTGAAGGCCAAGCGCGGGGTCAGCGAGGTCGTCTCCACGATCATGCTGAACGCCATCGCGACGAGCCTGATCGCCTGGCTGATCCTGCCGAAGAACCTCGGCGTCCAGCCCGCCGGCTCCAACGACCTGACCACCGGCGACATCGCCTCCTCCGGCTGGTTCCCGGCGCTCTCGCTCGGTGACGGCCTGGAGATCTACGGCTTCACCTTCGTGGCCTTCGCCCTGGGCGTCGTCTACTGGTTCGGGCTGAACCGGACCCGCTTCGGCTTCGACCTGCGCGCCACCGGCGCCAGCGAGTCCGCCGCCCAGGCCTCCGGTGTGGACGCCAAGAAGATGATCATCACCTCGATGCTGATCTCGGGCGCGGTCGCCGGCCTCTCCGGCATGCCGCAGCTGCTGGGCGAGACCCACACGTACAACCTGTCCTTCCCGGTCGGGATCGGCTTCACCGGCATCACCATCGCGCTGCTCGGACGCAACAGCCCGGTCGGCATCTTCTTCGCCGCGTTCCTGATGGCCTTCATCGACAAGGCCTCGGCCTCGCTCGACCAGGCCGGGTACGCCAAGGAAATCGGCACGATCATGAAGGGCCTGATCGTGATCGCGGTCGTCGTGTCCTACGAGCTCGTCCGCCGCTACGGGATCCGGCGCCAGCAGCAGAAGGTCGGCGAGGAACTCGCCGCCGGCGGCGCCATCAAGACCGACAAGGAGGTCGCGGCGTGAGCACCAGCACCGTTTCCGCGACGAGCGCCGCCCCCAAGAAGCCGGGCGGCCGTCAGAAGCTCACCCTCCCGTGGATCATGCTGATCATCGCGGGCGGCCTCGCGCTGATCTCGCTGGTCCGCGTGATCAGCGGCGCCGACGACCTGACCTCGATCGGCCAGGTCTCGGGCGCGCTCTCGCTCGCCGTGCCGATCGGCCTCGCCGGCCTCGGCGGCCTGTGGGCCGAGCGCGCGGGCGTCGTCAACATCGGCCTCGAAGGCATGATGATCCTCGGCACCTGGTTCGGTGCCTGGGCCGGCTACCAGTGGGGTCCGTGGACCGGCGTCATCGCCGGCATCATCGGCGGCGCCATCGGCGGCCTGCTGCACGCGATCATCACGATCACCTTCAACGTCAACCACATCGTCTCCGGTGTGGCCGTCAACATCCTGGCGCTGGGCTTCACCCAGTACCTGTCGAACTTCACCTTCGCGGACGCCCCCGGCGGCTCCTCCAAGCAGTCCCCGCGCGTCGAGCCGATCTACAAGATCACGGTGCCGGGGCTGTCGGACTGGATGGCGACCCTCCAGGGCAAGCACTGGTTCTTCGTCTCCGACCTCGCGGGCGTCGTCGGCGGCCTGGTCACCGGCCTGTCGCTGCTGACCGTCCTCGCGCTGCTGCTGATCCCCGGCACCTGGTGGGTGCTCTGGCGCACCACCTTCGGCCTGCGCCTGCGCTCCTGCGGCGAGAACCCGATCGCCGCCGAATCGCTCGGCGTCAACGTCTACAAGTACAAGTACATCGCCGTGATCGTCTCGGGCGGCCTCGCGGGCCTGGGCGGCGTGTTCCTGTCGATCGTGGCCAGCCCGATCTACCAGGAGGGCCAGACCGGCGGCCGCGGTTACATCGGTCTCGCCGCGATGATCTTCGGCAACTGGATGCCGGGCGGCATGGCGCTGGGCGCCGGACTCTTCGGCTTCACCGACAGCCTCAAGCTGCGCGGCGGTGCCGAGAACGTCCACGCGATGCTGCTGCTCATCGCCATCCTGCTGGTCCTGGTCGTGGCCTGGCAGATCTACAAGAAGCGCTACGTCCCGGCCGTGGTCTCGGCGGTCTTCGCCGTGCTGCTGTTCCTCTGGTACGCGCTGACCGACGCGGTGCCCAGCCAGTTCGTGGACGCCGCCCCGTACGTGACCACGCTGCTGGTGCTCGCGCTCTCCGCGCAGCGCCTGCGGATGCCCAAGGCGGACGGCATGCCGTACCGCAAGGGCCAGGGCAAGTGACGACGGCGCGAAGGGTGGACTGGGAAGCGCTGCGGATGGCCGCACGGGACGCCATGTCCCGCGCGTACGCCCCGTACTCGGGCTTCCCGGTCGGCGTCGCGGCACTGGTCGACGACGGCCGCACCATCGTCGGCTGCAACGTCGAGAACGCGAGCTACGGGCTCGGCCTGTGCGCCGAGTGCGGTCTGGTCTCCTCCCTCCAGGCCACGGGCGGCGGCCGCCTGACGCACTTCACGTGCGTGGACGGCAAGGGCGAGATCCTCGTCCCGTGCGGGCGCTGCCGCCAGCTGCTGTTCGAGTTCGGCGGCCCCGGACTCCAGGTGGAGACGCCGGAAGGCGTCCTGCCGCTCTCCGCGATGCTGCCGCAGGCCTTCGGGCCCGACCACCTGAGATAGCCGCGGCGACGGCCCTCCGCCCCTGCCGGGCGGGGGGCCGCCGTCCTTTCCCACCCGGACCCCTCTCCTCTCTCTATGCGCGTAGAAGGAAGCACTTCCATGGACGTCATCTCCGTCATCCGCACCAAGCGTGACCGCGGTGAACTGAGCCCCGAGCAGATCGACTGGGTCATCGACGCGTACACGCGCGGCGTGGTCGCCGACGAGCAGATGTCGGCGCTGGCGATGGCCATCCTGCTCAACGGCATGAACCGGACCGAGATCGCCCGCTGGACCGCCGCGATGATCGCGAGCGGCGAGCGGATGAACTTCGACTCCCTCTCCCGCCCGACCGCGGACAAGCACTCCACGGGCGGCGTCGGCGACAAGATCACCCTGCCGCTCGCCCCGCTGGTCGCCGCCTGCGGCGCGGCCGTACCGCAGCTCTCGGGCCGCGGCCTGGGTCACACCGGCGGCACCCTGGACAAGCTGGAGTCCATCCCCGGCTGGCGTGCGCTGCTCTCCAACGAGGAGATGCTGCACGTACTGGACACCACCGGCGCGGTGATCTGCGCGGCCGGCGACGGGCTGGCCCCGGCCGACAAGAAGCTCTACGCGCTGCGCGACGTCACGGGCACCGTCGAGGCGATCCCGCTGATCGCCTCCTCGATCATGTCCAAGAAGATCGCCGAAGGCACGGGCTCCCTCGTCCTGGACGTGAAGGTCGGCACCGGCGCCTTCATGAAGAACATCGAGGACGCGCGCGAGCTGGCCCGCACCATGGTGGGCCTGGGCACCGACTCGGGCGTCAAGACGGTCGCCCTGCTCACCGACATGTCCACCCCGCTCGGCCTGACCGCCGGCAACGCGCTGGAGATCCGCGAGTCGGTGGAGGTCCTGGCGGGCGGCGGCCCCTCGGACGTGGTCGAGCTGACCCTGGCCCTGGCCCGGGAGATGCTGGACGCGGCGGGCATCAAGGACGCCGACCCGGCGAAGGCCCTGGCCGACGGCTCCGCGATGGACGTGTGGCGCCGGATGATCGCGGCCCAGGGCGGCGACCCGGACGCGGCGCTGCCGGTGGCCCGTGACCAGCACGTGGTCACGGCCCCGTCCTCGGGCGTGCTGACCCGGCTGGACGCGTACGGGGTGGGCGTGGGCGCATGGCGCCTGGGCGCCGGCCGCGCGCGCAAGGAGGACCCGGTCCAGGCGGGCGCGGGCATCGAGCTGCACGCGAAGCCGGGTGACACCGTGACGGCGGGCCAGCCGCTGATGACCCTGCACACGGACACCCCGGAGAAGTTCGACTACGCCCTCGCGGCGCTGGACGGCACCTTCGACATCGCGGCGCCGGGCACGACCTTCTCGGCCACGCCGATCGTCCTGGACCGCATCGCCTGACCTGCGATTCCCTTTCGGGTGAACGGGACCGGTGGACGCCCACCGGTCCCGTTCTGCCTGCTGGGACCGGTGACGAAGCGAGATCACCTCGAGCCGCCGCACCTCGGCTTCCCCCGGCCGTAGGCGTGTCCTCCGGCCCTACCGATGAGTTCGGGAAGCGCCGAGGGTCTGTCTCATGTGGAGACCAGAACCCTGACCCTCGAGGGGCCGGAGCCGGATACCGACGAGCTGTGCGCACGCGTGCGCGCACTGTGCCGAGACGGTCCCGACGGGGTGGTGTGCGAAGCGACAGGATCCGTCGCACCCACCCTCGCGACCGTCCAGGCCCTCGCCCGTGCAGCGCTGACCGCCCGGCGCCTCGGCGTGCCCCTTCGCGTCACCGGGGCCGGCCCGGCCCTACGCGCCCTGCTGGACCTCGTAGGACTCGTCGAGCTGCTCGGGCAGGCCGAAGAGCGGGAACCACCGGGCGGTGTCCAGGAAGGCGTTGAGCCCGACGATCTTCCCGTCTGAGACCTCCAGCACCTGGAGCGCCCACGGGCTCCAGCCCGGCTGCCCGTCCTCGCGCGGCCGGTACTGGCCGAAGGCCGGCATCCCGTTCGCCGTGGTCGGGAGCAGCCGCGAGCCCTTGCAGCCGATGCCCTGGTTCAGGTGCCAGGCGGCGATGTCCTCGTGCCCCTGGAGCCACAGGTCGAACGGCGGCATCGACAGCACCGCGTCCTCGTGGAGGAGGGTGGTGAGGCGGGAGATGTCGTACGCCTCGAAGGCGGCGAGGTACTGCTCCAGCAGCTTCACCTGCTCCGCGTCCAGCGGGTCCGCGGACTCGCTCTCGCGGAGGCGGGTGGCGGACATCGTCGCCCGGGCCCGCTGCAGGGCGCTGTTCACCGACGCGACGGTGGTGTCCAGCAGGGTCGCGACCTCGTCCGCCTTCCAGGCCAGCACCTCGCGCAGGATCAGCACCGCCCGCTGCTTGGCCGGCAGGTGCTGCAGGGCCGCCACGAAGGCCAGCCGCACGGACTCCCTGGCCAGCGCCATCTCCGCCGGATCGGCGGTCTGCGGCAGCACCCGCCCGTCGGGGACCGGCTCCAGCCAGGTCACCTCGGGCCGCTCGTTGAGGACGGCGGACGCCTGGTGCTGCGGAGCGCTCAGGTCCATCGGCCGGGCCCGCTTGTTCCCCGCGTTCAGCAGGTCCAGGCAGACGTTGGTGGCGATCCGGTACAGCCACGAGCGCAGGGAGGACCGGCCCTCGAACTTGTCGAAGCTCCGCCAGGCACGGATGTACGTGTCCTGCACCGCGTCCTCGGCGTCGAAAGCCGATCCGAGCATGCGGTAGCAGTAGCCGGTGAGCTCGACGCGGTACCGGTCGAGCGCCTCGTCCAGCTCCGGTCCGAGCTCGGTCGTTTCGGCCATGTCGACTGCTCCCCCTGGTAGTTCCCGATACTTCGGAAACTACCGGAGGGGTCTGACAACCGCAGCCCGGCACGCGGTCCGCCCTCCTCGGCGAAGGCCCTGACGGCCGTCAGGTACGCGGCCTCGAGCGGGCCGTGGTCGCTGGCGGAGTCCGCCGTCCCCCGGTAGGTCCCGTCGGGCGCCCGGTCGGCGGGGTCGTACTTGGTGACCCGGTGGGAGTGCGGAAGGAACGGCACGTCAGTCCTCGTCTTCGGCCGGGTGGGGCGTCCCGTACGGCGGGATGGCCCACCGCAGGACGGCCTCACCCGTCCGCTCCTCCAGCGTGACCGGGTAGACCCGCCCGTACGCCCGCTCGCCCCGGTGCCGCATCGAGTGGTCCCCGGGACCCCAGCGGAGCCCCAGCACCCGGCATCCCCCGACCTCGACCACCCCGGCCGGGCCGGCCACGGCCCCGCCGTCCGGAACCTCGACGCCGTCCAGGGCCCGGGCGTCGCCGAGGACCATGCCGCCGCGGTCGACCGGGAGGTCGCCGAGGGGGAACGGGCCGGGGCCGTGGGCCGCGTGGTCCCAGGGGAGGCCGAGGGACACCTCCAGGGAGGAGATCACCGGTTCGCCGTCGAAGGGGGAGGGCGCGGTCCACGCACGGACCGCGAGCGGCCGGTCGGCGGCGGCCCGGACTGCGACGGCCTCGTACCCCCAGGTCGCGGGCTCGGCGGGATCGCCGTCGTGGAGGTGGCCGCCGCCCGCCACCGCCGCCGCGACGGCGCGCTCCGACCAGGGTGGGGACCCCGCCGGCCGGTGGCCGATCCGGCCCGCCTTGCCCAGGACGAGCACCCCCGAGGGGGCGGTGACCGGACCGAGGGGGAGAGCGGGGAGTTCCGGGAGGGTCCACGACGCCGCCGGGCGGAAATCGCACCAGGTGCCGTCGAAGGGGTAGGAGGACGATTCGACGAGGGCCGTGACGCGGACGCCCTCCGCGCGGATCGCGGCGGCCTCGGCCGCCGTCCAGTACACCGGGTGGCCCGTCTTCGCGGCGAAGGACTCCTCGTCCTTCCACTCCCAGATCCGGTCGGGGGTGACCGTGATGTCCAGTTCCTGGTCCGTCACGTGGACGTCCGCGCCCTCGCGCCTGCGGGATTCGAGGTTGACGTACCAGCCCCGGAACTCCTGCTCCTCGGTGAAGGTCCACCACACCGCGTGCCCGGCTCCGGCCGGCTGGAGGATCAGCGCGCCCCCGCGCCGCCACCGGCTCGCCCGCAGTGGGTAGGAGCCGTCCGGCGGCAGGTCCCGCAGGTGGGTGCCGGGCGGGAGTTCGGCCCGCCAGACCGGTGTGCCCGGGGCGATCCACAGCAGCAGGCCGTCCGCGCCGGCCTCCACCACGCGGGCGGGGCAGATCATGCTGACCGTGCCGCCGAGGATGAGGTGAACGTTGACTATGGCCATGACCGGCGATCATGCCATCCGGGTCCGGCGGCAGGTCAGTGGATTACCCGCCGAGGTCCGTCACCGTGCAGCCGTGGCCCGAGGCCGACCTGCCGCCCACCGCCCCGCCGCTCACCGCGCCGCGAGCGCCGCGATCCGGGCGGTTCGGGCCGCGTGGGACCCGTACAGGGTGATCGAGACGACGCCGACGACCGCGAGCAGTGCGAGGGTGACCGTGGCCGCCCAGCCCGCCGAGTGGTAGGCGAGGGCGCCGAGCGTGCCGCCCGCGCTGGAGCCGAGGTAGTACGCCGACTGGTAGAGCGCCGAGGCCTGCGCGCGGCCCGTCTTCGCCGTGCGGCTCACCGCCGCCGAGGCCACCGCGTGGCCCGCGAAGAAGCCCGCCGTGATCAGGACCAGTCCCACCAGGATCAGGGCGAGCGAGTCCGCGAGGGACAGGAACAGACCCAGGGCGGTCGTGGCCACCGCCAGGTACAGCGCGCCGCGCCGGCCCGTCCGGGCCACCAGCTGTCCGGCGGCCGCCGAGGAGACCGTACCGACCAGGTAGACCAGGAAGATCGAGCCGATGACCCCCTGCCCGAGGGAGAACGGCTCGTCCACCAGGCGGTAGCCGATGACCGTGTACACGGCCCCGAAGACGGTCATGAACAGCGCGCCGATCCCGTACAGCCGCAGCAGCAGCGGGTCGCGCAGGTGCCCGGAGACGGTACGTCCCACCGCGCGCGGGTTCAGCGAGGCCGGCCGGAAGAACCGGGCCCGGGGGAGCAGGACGCGGAACGCCACCGCGCAGGCCAGTGACATCAGGCCGACCGCCAGCAGTCCGCCGCGCCAGCCCCAGGCCTGGGCCGCCCAGCCCGTGACGATGCGCCCGCTCATGCCGCCGATGGAGTTGCCCGCCACGAACAGGCCGATCGCGGCGACCAGTGCCTTCGGCTTGACCTCTTCGGCCAGGTAGGCCATCGCGGAGGCCGGGATGCCGGCGATCGCCGCGCCCTGTACGGCGCGCAGCGCGATCAGCCACTCCAGGTTCGGGGCGAAGGGCACGAGGAGGCCTACGCCGACCGCGACCGCCATCGAGCAGGTCATCATCCGGGTCCGGCCGAAGCGCTCCGAGAGCGCGCTGAGCGGCAGGACGAAGAGGGCGAGCGCGCCGGTGGCCGCGGAGACCGTCCAGCTGGCCTGGCCCGCCGTCACGCCGAGGCCGGCGGAGATCGCGGGCAGCAGCGCCTGGGTGGAGTAGAGGAGGGCGAAGGTGGCCAGTCCGGCGGCGAAGAGCGCGAGGCTGAGGCGGCGGTAGCCGGGACGGCCGGGCTCGTGCGCCTCGGGTGCGGGCGCGGGCGCGGAGGCAGGTGCGGAGGAGGGGAACGACGGGGTGGAGGCACCCGGGATGACGGGTGCCCCGGTATGAGCGGGAGGCATGCGTACGACGGTAGGGCGGTCCTTTTCATGCGTCCAATGCACGGATTCGCGATAATCGATGCATCCATGCATCAGTGCAGGTCAGATGGGTGCCTATCGATGAGCCGTAACGAAGAAGACATGGCTGTGACACACGCGCTGGCCCCGCGCCTCGCGTACTTCGCGGCGGTCGCCCGGCACGAGCACGTCACCCGTGCCGCGCAGGAGCTGGGCGTGCCGCAGTCCACCCTGTCGCGGGCCATGGTCCGGCTCGAACAGGACCTGGGCGTCACGCTGTTCGCCCGCAAGGGCCGTACGGTCGCCCTCACCACCGCCGGCCGCACCTTCCTCGCCTCGGCGGAGCGCTCGCTGGCGGAGATCGCCCGCGCCGCCGGTTCCGTACAGCGGGACGCGGACCCGTCCTTCGGCAAGGTCGCCTTCGGGTTCCTGCACACCCTGGGCTCCGAGACCGTGCCGGGCCTGATCCGGGCATTCCGGGCCGACCACCCGGGCGTGCGGTTCTCCCTGGTCCAGAACTACGGCGAGGCCATGCTGGAGAAGCTGCGGGCCGGGGAGCTCGACCTCTGCCTGACCTCGCCGGTGCCCGACGCCCCGGACCTGGTGGCCCGCCGGCTCGACGAGCAGCGGCTGCGGCTGGTGGTCCCCGACGACCACCGGCTCGCGGGGCGCAAGCGGATCCGCCTCGCGGAGGCCGCCGAGGAAACCTTCGTCACCCTGGAGCCGGGCTACGGTCTGCGCCGGATCACCGACGACCTGTGCGCGGAGGCCGGGTTCACGCCCCGGGTGGCGTTCGAGGGGGAGGAGGCCGAGACCCTGCGCGGGCTCGTCGCGGCCGGTCTCGGCGTCGCGCTGCTGCCGCCGCCCGCGGTGGCCCGGCCGGGGGTGGTCGAGCTGACGGTCACCGCGCCGCGGGCCGTCCGCGAGATCGGGGTGGCCTGGCTCGACGGGCATCCGGACACGCCGCCGGTGGCGGAGTTCAAGCGGTTCCTGCTGTCCCGTCGGGGGCGTCTGATCCCGGAGCTCCAGCCGGGTTCGTGAGCGCGGCGGATGTAGCGGTGGGTGCAGCGGTGGGTGCAGCGGCGGGTGCAGCGGTGGGTGCGGGTGCGGAGACGGGTGCGGAGACGGGTGCAGAGACCGAGGCGGAGACGGATGCGGAGACCGAGGCGGATGCCGCGGCCGCCGCCGACAGCAAGTACCCGGCCTGGAAGCGGGACTTGGCCCCCACCGCCCGCATGATCTCGGCGATGTGCCGCTGGCAGGTGCGCTCCGACATGCCCAGCCGCCGGGCGATGACCTTGTCCTCCAGCCCCTCCGCCAGGAGCCGCACGATGGTCTGGCGCAGCTCGTCGGAGATGGAACGGGCCTGGTCCGGCCCGATGGTGGTGCTGAACGGCTCCGCCTCGGCCCAGGTCCGCTCGAAGGTCTGCACCATGAAGTGGACGACGTTGGGCTCGCGCACCACCAGGGCCGCGCTCACGTCGTCGTGGACCTCCATCAGACCGGTGTGCCGGTCGACGAGGATCATCCGCATCAGGCCGTCGCCGACGGTACGGACCTGCGAGCCGAGCGCGGCCACCCGCTCCACGTAGGCGGCCGTCGGGCGGGAGTAGCGTGCCGTGTGCTGGTAGAGGGTGCGCATCCGCACGCCCCGGGTCAGCATCGCCTCGTCCCGGCCGACCACCTCCTCCAGGGTGGCCTGGCGCCGGCCCCCGCCCGGGTGGCAGGTCAGCACCTCGGACTCGGCCGACGCGACCAGGTCCCGGATCAGGTTCTGCAGCGCGCCGGGTTCGGTGATCAGCTCCAGGCTGTTCGCCCCGGTCCGGTCGCGCCGGTCGGTGCCCGCCTCGTACTCCGGGAGCAGTCCCTCCAGCAGGGCGCGCAGCCGGTCCATCTCGTCGTGGGTCTCGCGCACCCGCAGGGCCAGCGGGGCCAGCGTCCGGGCCGCGGCGGCGCGCGGGGACACCGCGCTCCAGCACTCGCGCGCGCCCCCCTCGGGGCAGTCGTCCGTGGCGCCGTCCGGGCGGGGCTGGAGCAGGTGGGCCGCGGCGAGTTCGGCGATGGCGGCCGCGACGGGCTCACCGATGAACTCCGCGGCCTCCGCCTCGCAGAAGGTGTGCCGTTCGGCCGCGTACCCGTAGAGGCGTCGGGCCACGGGGCTCAACTGGTCCGCTTCATCCAGTGGCATATGCATATTCGTCCCGGCTTGTGCCGATTCGTAAACCCCTCGTGTTCCCGCAAGGCACCAAGACGATGCCCTTCGATCTTCGTGAGGATATGCCGAACCGGCACAGTGGTTCCACGGCGTTCTCGGGGGAGGGCGCGGGCATCCCGAGTCCGCGCTTCGCCGTCCCGGCACGGTGCCCTCGCGCGGGTGCGTGCCCTGGGTGGTCGCGCCGGGCCCGCCCGTGTCATCGGACCGGGACGGGGCGGCGCGACCGGTACGTCCGCCGCGGACGGCCCCCGCGCGACACCCTCCGGTCCGGCCCCGCCGAACTGCCCTCCGGTCGGCCGGTGTTCTTCGCGAGGCCCCGCCGACGGTCCGGCAGGACGCCGAACCGCCGCTCCGCGGGAGGTCAGCCGCGCAGGGACCGCCCGTAGCCCGAGGCCAGCGGCATCCGCAGGCCCAGCGGCGGGGGCGCCGCCAGCGCGTCGGTGACCGGCCGCGAGTAGCGGCCCGAGAACACGGAGCCCAGGACGAAGTCCACGGACAGGGCCACGACTTCGGCCTGGTGCTCGCGCAGTCCGTGCCCGTCGGAGTGCACCTCGAAGCGGCAGGTCGTGCGGTTGGCCTTCTTCGCCCGGGTCGCCAGCCGGAAGGAGAGCTCGGGGTCGCTGCGGGCGTCATTGGTGCCGTGCACGATCAGGACCCGGCGGCCCGACAGCTGCTTCACCGGTTCAGGGGAGTCCTCGGCGGACTGCCGGGGCAGCGAAGGGGCCAGCGCGAGCACGGAGTTGACGGCTTCGTGGCCCGCCGCGGCGAGTGCCGCCCGGCCCCCGGCGTCGTAGCCGGCCAGGCACACCGGCACGTCCCCGTACCGCCGCACCACCTCGTCCGCCGCCCACGTGGCGTCGTCTTCCCGGTTGCCCCCGCCGTGGATGACCTGGTGCGTGACCAGCCCGTCCGCCGCGCCCGCGCGGGCCAGGGCCCGCGCCAGCCGGCGCACCGGACCGGGGGACAATCTGGACGCTCCGGGAAGCAGGAGCACCACACCACTGACCGTAGATACCGGGCCGGTCGCGCCGGCCGCCCGCCCCAGGCGGGCCCCGCGCGCCGGCGGCGCATGCTGTGCCATGGCGGAACACTCTCAGACCCCGAGGTGTACGCCACCCGTCCGCGCGGTCACTGTTACATATCGCCTGCGGCCACCGGGGCATCGCTCTACGCGCGTAGGAGCTAGAGTGCCCAGATGACGAGCGAGACCCCCAACCTGCCCACCCCGGATCAGATCCGCCGCTCCCCGAAGGTGCTCCTGCACGACCACCTCGACGGTGGACTGCGCCCCGGGACCATCATCGAGCTGGCCCACAAGGTCGGCTACGAGAACCTTCCCGAGACCGAGGCCGACAAGCTCGGCACCTGGTTCCGGGAAGCCGCCGATTCCGGCTCCCTCCCGCGCTACCTGGAGACGTTCGCGCACACCTGCGCCGTCATGCAGACGAAGGAGGCCCTCTTCCGGGTGGCCTCCGAGTGCGCCCAGGACCTGGCCGAGGACGGCGTCGTGTACGCCGAGATCCGCTACGCGCCCGAGCAGCACCTCGAAGCCGGCCTGACCCTCGAAGAGGTCGTCGAGGCCGTCAACGAGGGCTTCCGCGAGGGCGAGCGCCGTGCGCGGACCAACGGCAACCGCATCCGCGTCGGTGCGCTGCTGACCGCGATGCGGCACGCGGCCCGCGCCCTGGAGATCGCGGAGCTGGCCAACCGCTACCGCGACAACGGCGTGGTCGGCTTCGACATCGCCGGCGCCGAGGCCGGGTTCCCTCCCACCCGCCACCTCGACGCCTTCGAGTACCTCAAGCGCGAGAACAACCACTTCACCATCCACGCGGGCGAGGCCTTCGGCCTGCCGTCGATCTGGCAGGCCCTGCAGTGGTGCGGCGCCGACCGGCTCGGACACGGCGTGAAGATCATCGATGACATCGAGGTCGCCACCGACGGATCCGTGACGCTGGGCCGCCTGGCCTCGTACGTCCGGGACAAGCGCATCCCCCTGGAGATGTGCCCGACGTCGAACCTGCAGACGGGCGCGGCGCTCTCCTACGCCGAGCACCCGATCGGGCTGCTGCGGAAACTGCACTTCAGGCTGACCGTCAACACCGACAACCGGCTGATGAGCGGTACCAGCATGAGCCGCGAGTTCGAGCACCTGGTCGACACCTTCGGCTACTCGCTCGACGACATGCAGTGGTTCACGGTCAATGCGATGAAGTCCGCGTTCATTCCTTTCGATGAACGACTGGCCATGATCAACGACGTGATCAAGCCGGGTTATGCGGAGCTGAAGTCGGAATGGCTGTTCCGTCAGACGGCTTCCACCAGCGGTTCTGTCTCGGCCTAGGTCAAGGCGTGACGGACTGAAAGCGTCCGGGAGTGGCAATTCCCGGGCGCTTTCTCGTATTTAATGATGTTTGCGGGAGGGGGTTTGAAGTGACTAGTTTGCGGAGCCGCTCAATTCCCCGTCGCAAGGACGATCCTTCATGAAGCAGTCAGCTGCCAAGACCCTCGGTGCCGCCGCTCTCGGTGCCGCCTTCGCCGTCGTCGCCGCCGGTACCGCCTCGGCCGCCGTCCCCGCCGTCGGACTCGGCGACGCGCTGGGCACCGTCACGGGCGCCGTCCAGGGTGCCACCAGCCAGCAGCACGTGAGCGCCGAAGAGGGCCAGCAGGCCCCCCAGGCGAGCGACCCGGCCGCCGCGCTCGGCACCGTGACCGGACTGCTCGGCGGTCTGCCGACGAGCAACCTCGGCGGCTGACCCACTCCGCTTCGGGTCCCATCTCGGATCCGTGCGCGAATCGCACACATGCCCACGCGGCGCACGCCTCTTCGAGCAGGTGTGTGCCGCGTCGCGGCATGTGCCAGGATCACCGCCAACTGCCCGCCCGCTCACGGGGTATGAGGTCTCGATCCATGCGTATGAAGGCACGAACGGCCACGGCCGCACTGCTCCCCCTCCTCCTGCTCGGGACGGCGGGGTGCGCCACCACGGGCACCCCCGCGTCCGGCAAGGCCCCGGATCCGAAGGGCTCCGCCGGCACCCCCGGCCGGTCCGCCCCGGCGGGCTCCACGGGAACGCCCGGCCCCACGGGCTCCGGCGGCGCGCCCGCGCCCAAGCGGGCCGGTAGCAGGCTGGAGCGCTCCGCCCTGGAACAGGGCGACCTGCCCGGCTACCAGATCTCCGCGAACGGCAAGAACCCGAACGCCCCCGACGGCCAGCCCCAGGCCGACCGCAAGGCCTGCCAGCCGCTCGCCGACATCATGGGCGACAAGCCCGACCCGGCCGCGCACGAGACCGTCAACCGCGGTGTCGGCTCCCAGAAGCAGATGGGCCTCGCCGTCTCCGCCTCCGTCAGCTCCTACGCCGAGCCCGACGCCAAGGCGCTGGTCGCCCGGCTCAAGGACGCCGTGGCGGCCTGTTCCACCGGTTTCACTGCCACCGTCGAGAAGCAGAGCGGCGCCTACCGCGAGGTGAAGGCGACCGACTACAAGGCGGCCGGCGACGAGAGCGTCAGCTGGACCACGACCGCGTCCGCCGAGGGCGTCACCGCCCAGGTGCACCTGGTCGTCGTACGCCAGGGCGACACCGTCGTGCGCCTCATGGCCCTCAACGTGACGGGCGGCCGCCAGGCACCCCAGGTCCCGCACGAGGTGACGGACAAGCAGCTCCAGAAGGTCCGCGACGCGCACTGAACCCCGAGCCGGATGCCCGACTACCAGCCGGTGGTGGCGGAGGTGCCCGACTTGTCGTTCGGCAGGAGCACCCACAGTGCCAGGTAGATCAGGAACTGCGGTCCGGGCAGCAGGCACGAGACGACGAATATGAGGCGCATCGTGTTCGCGGACATTCCGAATCGCCGCGCCAGGCCAGCACAGACTCCGCCGATCCATCGTCCGTCACGGGGGCGGGCAAGGGCGCTCATGGTCTCTCCTCGGTCGTTGTGCGGTTCCGCGGGACCTTTTCCCGCGATGCCTCAATACTCCCGCTGAACAGAGGAAAGAACGTCGGTCCAGGGGCCGAGCCCGACCCTGGTAATTCTCGGGGTCGCCCCCTGAGAACGCCGCAGCCTCGCCCTCAGGGCGGGGACGACGACCAGGTGCGCGAGCATCACGCCCAGCGTGTTCAGCAGCACCGAATCCACGTCCACGACCTGCCCGGGGACCGCCGTCTGGAGCATCTCGACACCGACGGCGACGAGCGCGCCCGCGGCGGCCGTCCGGACCAGGGAGGACCAGGTCGCCAGGGGCGAGAGCACCACGCGACCGCTGAGCAGCGGCAGCAGCACCCCGAGCGGGGCCAGCAGGGCCAGCCCCGAGCCGATCCGCCGGGCCGCTTCCAGGGGACCGTAGGCGAGGTCCGCCCTGATCCCCTCCAGCGGGGTCAGATTCGCCGCCGCCGACCAGGGCACGTCCAGCGGGCGCAGCATCAGCCAGCCGACGAGGAGGAGGTGAGCGGCCAGCAGGATCCCGGCGAGGAGCCGGATCCGCAGGTGTATGGCGGCGCTGCCGCTGCCCTTGAGACGGTGCACGCCTGGGGAGACGCGCCTTCCGGTCCCCGTGGTTCCGGGAGAAGCGCCGGTCAGCCCGTGGCGAGCAGCACAATCAGGATCAGCGCGCCGACCACTGCGGGCGCGATGATCTCGTACGACCAGGTGACCTTCACGCTGCCCTGGGCACCGGGCCGCGAGGCACCGCGCTCGTGCAGCTCGCGCAGGTCCTCCACGACCTGGTCCGCCGAAGCCCGGGGCACCTCGTCCTCCTGCGCCTTGCCCGGACCGGCCTGGCCCAGGCCCGTGCCGAGCCGGCGCGCCTTGCCGCGGTTGGCCCGCTTGCGCTCCCGCAGGGAGACGGGCACGGACCACAGCTGGTACTTGGCCCCCCCGGCCAGCACCTCGGCGGAGAACCGGGCACGCACGGTGTCGACGGCCGCCCAGGGCAGTTCGATGATCCGGAAGGGGTTCCGCACGCGCAGCCGGTCGTCGTTCGCGAAGACGGCCGGGCGGACCGTGAACGCCACGATGAGCGGGGCGACGCACAGCGCGACGGCCAGGGCCATCCACGGAGTGTTCCCGGATCCCCGTACGACGGCGTCACCGCAGAGCCACGCCAGTAGCGCGAGCAGTACCACCCCGGTGACGGTGGCCATGGGGGAGCGGTAGACCCGGTCGTGGTACGCCGGCTCGTCAGTGGGCTGGTCGCTGCTCATGCGGCCGATTGTGCCTCACGCCGTCCCGCCCCACGAGATCGGCATGGAGGAACCGGACGGGCTGCCGGGGGGTCGTGACCCTCAGCGACGGGCGGTGCGACGACCGCGGAACACCGCGAACGCCCCGAGCCCGGCGACGGCCGCTCCGAGCCCGGCCCCGGCCAGTGCCGGGGTCGGGTCGCCGGCCTCCGGGGCACCGCCGGCTGCGTCCGCCGCGACCACGCCCCGGGGGAGCGCGGAGGTACGGAGGAAGGCGGTGTGGACGGTGGTGCCGGTGGTGCCGGTGGGCCCGGTGGTGCGGACGGAGCCCTGAACGGCGGTCCGCCGCTCCGGGGCCCCCGACGGCTCCGCGAAGGGCGCGGCGGACGGGTCGGGGTCCGGCTGCGCCCGGCTGGTCGGGGCCTGCGGGGCGCAGTCGTAGCCGCAGCCCGCGGGCAGCCCGGGGAAGACCGCGTGCCCGTACGGCGCGCCGCCGCCCTCGGTCCTCCATTCGAGGACCGGACCGGCGGAGTCCGGATTCAGGATGCGGGCGACGATCCCCGCGTTCGCGGGCAGGCTGGGCCCGGTCCGGGTCAGGATCTCCCGGCTCCCGCCGCCGGCGGCGTCCAGCAGCTCGGCCCGCGGGCCCTGCGGGGAGGTCGTCAGGCGGGCCGTCATGCCCCCGCCGATGGATATCGAGACCGGCCCGGAACGGCAGTCGCCGGCCCGGCCGAGGGGCAGCGGGTAGAAGGCGGTCCGGCCGTTCCCGGTCACGACGAGGGTCCGGGCGCGGACGGCTCCGCCCTTGACGAGCTCCAGCTGCAGACCCCCGGCCGAGCCCGAGCGGTGCCGGTCGTCCAGCCGGGTCAGGACCCGGGTCATGTAGGTGTCGCCGGGCTTCCAGTCCGCGGGGACCGCGCGGATCCAGGCCTCGGGGCCCTCCGCCCCGTACCGCAGCACCGCGACGATGCCCGTGCCGATCAGGACGGGCGTCCCGGCGTAGCGCTCGGGAACGGGGACGGGAACGGGAACGGAGGCGGACGGAGACGGGGACGGAGAGACGGGTCCGGGGACGGAGAGGGAGACGGCCGCGGCCGTGGCGGCCCGCGGCGGGGCGGCCGCGAGGGCCGCGCCGGCGGGACCGAGGAGGGCCCCGGTGAGCACGGCGGTGGCGATGGCGCAGGCGGTGCGGGCGGCAGTGCGCATGACGACTCCCTGAAGCGTTGGCCCCTGTCGTGCTTCTGGGAACAAATCTACGGACCTCACGCGTGTGAACGATGTGCTTCCTGTCCTGCCTGCGTAACAGGAGACAGATGTGTCGATTCCGCAGCGGATCGGGAGAGGGGGGTGACAGGCCGCTACGCGCGTAGATATGCTCATGTGGTGACCATGCCCACCACCCTCACCGCATTCGCTGACGTGACGACGTCCGACAGTGCGCTGCGCCGCTTCCTGCACGGGCTGCCCGGCGTCGACGCTGTCGGCCTGGAGGCCCGCGCGGCCTCCCTCGGCACCCGCTCGATCAAGACGACGGCCAAGGCGTACGCCATCGACCTCGCCATCTCGATGATCGACCTGACGACGCTGGAAGGCGCGGATACCCCGGGCAAGGTCCGGGCGCTCTCCGCCAAGGCCGCCAACCCCGATCCGACCGACCGCACCACGCCCATGACGGCCGCCGTCTGCGTGTACCCCGACATGGTGGCCACCGCCAAGGCCGCCCTGAACGGCGCCGACGTCAAGGTCGCCTCCGTCGCCACCGCCTTCCCGGCCGGCCGAGCGGCGCTGCCCGTCAAGCTCGCGGACACGGCCGACGCCGTGGCCGCCGGCGCCGACGAGATCGACATGGTCATCGACCGTGGCGCCTTCCTCGCCGGCCACTACCTCGACACCTACGAGCTGATCCGCTCGGTCAAGGAGGCCTGCGTCCGCCCCGACGGCAGCGCCGCCCGGCTCAAGGTGATCTTCGAGACCGGCGAGCTGTCCACGTACGACAACATCCGCCGCGCCTCCTGGATCGGCATGATGGCCGGGGCCGACTTCATCAAGACGTCCACCGGCAAGGTCGGCGTCAACGCGACCCCCGCGAACACGCTCCTCATGCTCGAAGCCGTCCGCGACTTCAAGGCGCAGACTGGAATCCAGATCGGCGTGAAGCCGGCCGGCGGCATCCGGACCACCAAGGACGCGATCAAGTTCCTGGTCCTGGTCAACGAGACCGTGGGCGAGGACTGGCTGAGCAACCACTGGTTCCGCTTCGGCGCCTCCAGCCTGCTCAACGACCTGCTGATGCAGCGCCAGAAGCTGAGCACCGGGCGTTACTCCGGTCCCGACTACGTGACGGTGGACTGATCACCATGGCTTCCGCATTCGAGTACGCTCCCGCTCCCGAGTCCCGCTCGGTCGTCGACATCGCCCCCTCCTACGGGCTGTTCATCGACGGCGAGTTCTCCGAGGCCGCCGACGGCAAGGTCTTCAAGACCGTCTCCCCGGCCTCCGAGGAGGTCCTCGCCGAGATCGCGCAGGCCGGCGCCGCCGACGTGGACCGGGCCGTCAAGGCCGCCCGCAAGGCCTTCGAGAAGTGGTCCGCGCTGCCCGGCTCCGAGCGCGCCAAGTACCTGTACCGCATCGCCCGGATCATCCAGGAGCGCAGCCGCGAGCTGGCCGTCCTGGAGACCCTGGACAACGGCAAGCCGATCCGGGAGACCCGCGACGCGGACCTGCCGCTCGTCGCCGCGCACTTCTTCTACTACGCGGGCTGGGCCGACAAGCTCGACCACGCGGGCTACGGCGCCAACCCGCGCCCGCTCGGCGTGGCCGGCCAGGTCATCCCGTGGAACTTCCCGCTGATGATGCTCGCGTGGAAGATCGCCCCCGCGCTCGCCACCGGCAACACGGTCGTGCTCAAGCCGGCCCAGACGACCCCGCTCTCCGCGCTCTTCTTCGCGGACATCTGCCGCCAGGCGGGCCTGCCCAAGGGCGTCGTCAACATCCTCACCGGGTACGGCGACGCGGGCGCGGCCCTCGTCGAGCACCCGGACGTGAACAAGGTCGCCTTCACCGGCTCCACCGCCGTCGGCAAGGCCATCGCGCGCCAGGTCGCCGGCACGGACAAGAAGCTCACCCTGGAGCTGGGCGGCAAGGGCGCCAACATCGTCTTCGACGACGCCCCCATCGACCAGGCCGTCGAGGGCATCGTCAGCGGCATCTTCTTCAACCAGGGCCAGGTCTGCTGCGCGGGCTCGCGGCTCCTGGTCCAGGAGTCGATCCACGACGAGCTGATCGACTCGCTCAAGCGCCGGCTGACCACGCTGCGCCTGGGCGACCCGCTCGACAAGAACACCGACATCGGCGCGATCAACTCCGCCGAGCAGCTGGCCCGGATCACCGCGCTCGCGGACACCGGCGAGGCGGAGGGCGCGGAGCGCTGGTCCGCGCCGTGCGAGCTGCCGAACTCCGGCTACTGGTTCGCCCCGACGCTCTTCACGAACGTCTCCCAGTCGCACACGGTGGCCCGCGACGAGATCTTCGGCCCGGTGCTGTCCGTACTGACCTTCCGTACGCCCGACGAGGCCGTCGCCAAGGCCAACAACAGCCAGTACGGCCTCTCCGCGGGCATCTGGACGGAGAAGGGCAGCCGCATCCTCGCGGTCGCCAACAAGCTCCGCGCGGGTGTGGTGTGGGCCAACACGTTCAACAAGTTCGACCCGACCTCGCCCTTCGGCGGCTACAAGGAGTCGGGCTTCGGGCGCGAAGGCGGCCGTCACGGCCTGGAGGGCTACCTCGATGTCTGAGTCTTCTTCGACGCGTCTGAGCGTCTTCAAGACCTACAAGCTGTACGTCGGGGGCAAGTTCCCCCGCTCCGAGAGCGGCCGGGTGTACGAGGTGTCCGACTCCAAGGGCAAGTGGCTGGCCAACGCCCCGCTGTCCTCCCGCAAGGACGCCCGTGACGCGGTCGTCGCCGCCCGCAAGGCCTTCGGCGGCTGGTCGGGTGCGACCGCGTACAACCGCGGGCAGATCCTCTACCGCGTGGCCGAGATGCTGGAGGGCCGCCGCGAGCAGTTCGTCCGCGAGGTCGGCGAGGCGGAGGGCCTGTCCAAGTCGAAGGCCGCGGCCGTCGTCGACGCGGCGATCGACCGCTGGGTCTGGTACGCGGGCTGGACCGACAAGATCGGCCAGATCGTGGGCGGGGCCAACCCGGTCGCGGGCCCGTTCTTCAACCTCTCCACCCCCGAGCCGACCGGTGTCGTCACGGTGGTCGCCCCGCAGGACTCGTCCTTCCTCGGACTGGTCTCCGTGATCGCCCCGGTGATCGCCACGGGCAACACCGCCGTCGTGATCGCCTCGGAGAAGTCCCCGCTGCCCGCGCTCTCCCTCGGCGAGGTGCTCGCCACCTCCGACCTGCCGGGCGGCGTGGTCAACATCCTGTCCGGCAAGGCCGCCGAGATGGGCCCGCACCTGGCGTCCCACCAGGACGTCAACGCGATCGACCTGGCGGGTGCCGGCGAGGCGCTGGCCAAGGAGCTGGAGATCGCGGCGGCGGACAACCTCAAGCGCGTCCTGCGTCCACAGCCTGTGGACGACTGGAGCGCGGACCAGGGCACGGCGCGCATGACGGCGTTCCTGGAGACCAAGACCGTCTGGCACCCGACCGGGTCGCTGGGCGCGGGCGGATCCTCGTACTAGCGGGTCCTCGTACCAGCGGACCCACCTCCCGAAGACCGGCCCCGGCAGTGTCCCCCGCACTGTCGGGGCCTCTTCGCGTCCTGCGGGGCTACTTCACGGCGCCCGGCAGCAGCGGGTTGATCAGCGAGGCCGCAGCGGCCGTCGGCAGTTCGCCGATCGACGAGCCGCGGGTCAGGCTGCCCGTCACCATGCTCGTGCCGACCGAGGGGAAGTCCGCGACCTTGGTGGCCACGCCGTTGTCCAGCGGATCCACGCCGGTGTTGGCCAGCGGGTTCACCTTGAGGTTCGAGATCGGATCGGCCACTCCCGCCAGGGCCGCGGGCACCGAGAGCTCGCCCGCCTGGGCGCCGCCGGCGGCCATCGCGAGGGCCGCGCCGGCCATCGTGAGGGTCAGGCCTGCGGTGCGCAGCGCCTTGGGGTGGGGGGCTTTGGGGGCCGCGTGACGTGCCATGGATTCCCGCCTGTGGGCTCGAACGGTGGGGTGGTCGTGTGTGCACGCAGCGTAGTGGAGGTGTGATCCTGGATACCAACGGGCCTTTGGGCAGGTCCCCTGCCCGAGGTAATAGTTCACACTGTTGTTCCGTGAGCTGTTCCTCTCCTTCGCCTACGCGTGTCGTCCTGCTGACCGGGCCCTCGGGGTCCGGCAAGTCCTCGCTGGCGGCCCGGTCCGGGCTGCCCGTGCTGCGCCTGGACGACTTCTACAAGGACGGTGACGACCCCACCCTCCCGCTGGTCGGGGGCAGCGCCGACATCGACTGGGACTCCCCGCTGTCGTGGGACGCGGAGGCGGCCGTGGCCGCGATCTCCGCACTGTGCGCGGCGGGCCGTACGGAGGTTCCCGTCTACGACATCGCCACGTCCTCGCGGACCGGCACGGAAGCACTGGACATCTCCCGGACCCCGCTGTTCATTGCCGAGGGCATCTTCGCGGCGGACGTCGCGCGGCGGTGCCAGGAGCTGGGGCTGCTGGCGGACGCCATCTGCCTGCGCGGCCGGCCGAGCACCACCTTCCGCCGTCGGCTGGCCCGTGACCTGCGCGAGGGCCGCAAGTCGGTGCTGTTCCTGCTGCGGCGGGGCTGGCGGCTGATGCGCGCCGAGCGGGGGATCGTGGCCCGGCACACCGCGCTGGGCGCCCACGCCTGCGGCCGGGACGAGGCCCTCGGCCGGCTCGCCGCCGCCGCGGCGGGCCGGCACCGCGCGGCCGCTCCGGCGTAACCGCCGGGCCGGTGGCCGTGAGTCCGGTGGCCGCGAGTCCGGAGACCGCGAGCCGCCAAGCCGCCAAGCCGCCGAGCCCGCCGGCCCGTAGGACGCCAAAAGGCGGGACCGCGCGGACCCCCGTCCGCTCGATCCCGCCCTTTGCCCCCGTGGCCCCCCGCCCCACCCCCGCAGGACGGGCCCCCCGGCCCCTTGGTCGTTCGGTTCTAGGCGACGAGGTCCTCGAAGGACTCCGACTCGTCACGGCCGAAGCTCAGCGCCTCGTCCTCGCGCATCCGGCGCAGCGAGCGCCAGATGCTCGACTTCACGGTGCCGACGCTGATCCCCAGGATCTCCGCGATCTCCGGGTCCGTGCGGCCCTCGTAGTAGCGGAGCACCAGCATCGTGCGCTGCGGCTCCGGGATGCGGGTGAGCGCCTGCCACAGCACCGCGCGCAGTTCCGTACCGCCCATCGCGTCCGTGTCGGAGGCCGTCTCCGGCAGCTCCTCCGTCGGGTACTCGTTGAGCTTGCGCCGGCGCCAGGCGCTGATGTGCAGGTTCGTCATCGTGCGCCGCAGGTATCCGCCGACGGCGGCCTTGTCGCTGATGCGGTCCCAGGCGCGGTACGTGGAGAACAGCGCGGTCTGCAGCAGGTCCTCGGCCTCGTACCGGTCGCCGGTCAGGTGGAAGGCCGTGGCGTAGAGGGCGGCCCGGCGCTCCTGGACGTAGGCGGTGAACTCGGCCTCGTTGGAGGAGTCCGGGACGCGCTGGGCGGGGACGGAGGGGCGCTCGTAGGTCTTCGCGTCGATGGCCACCACGTGCGCCGGCCGCCGGGAAGGGGCCGTCGCCGTACGGACGGCCGCCCGGCGGTTCACATCGTGCAGCCGCGTGACAACCGCGCCGGTCTTGGTGCTGTGCAGCGTGTTCATCTCGCGCCCCCCGTCGTGGAGTCTCTCTGTCCGTTGCTAGAAGACTGCCCGGCCGAGATAACCGGGGTGTCCTTCGACTGTCACAGGCCTGTCACAGGGACCGCGGCGGCGGCCGGGACGGACCCGCGCCGGGGCGCGGAACGGATTGGGGGCGCCGGGCGGTCGAAGTCCCGAGGGGCGATGGGACAGAATGAGCCCGTGCCTTTCCTGTTGCTCATCGAGGACGACGACGCCATCCGCACGGCCCTCGAACTCTCCCTGTCACGCCAGGGCCACCGTGTGGCCACCGCGGCGACGGGCGAGGACGGCCTCAAGCTGCTGCGCGAGCAGCGTCCCGACCTGATCGTGCTCGACGTCATGCTGCCCGGCATCGACGGCTTCGAGGTGTGCCGGCGCATCCGCCGCACCGACCAGCTGCCGATCATCCTGCTGACCGCGCGCAACGACGACATCGACGTGGTCGTCGGCCTGGAGTCGGGAGCCGACGACTACGTGGTCAAGCCCGTCCAGGGGCGGGTGCTCGACGCCCGCATCCGGGCCGTGCTGCGCCGCGGGGAGCGCGAGTCCACCGACACCGCCGTCTTCGGCCCGCTGGTCATCGACCGCTCCGCCATGACGGTGACCAAGAACGGCGAGGACCTCCAGCTCACCCCGACCGAACTGCGGCTGCTCCTGGAGCTCAGCCGGCGGCCCGGTCAGGCGCTCTCCCGCCAGCAGCTGCTGCGGCTGGTGTGGGAGCACGACTACCTCGGTGACTCGCGCCTCGTCGACGCCTGCGTGCAGCGACTGCGCGCGAAGGTCGAGGAAGTGCCCTCGTCGCCCACCCTGATCCGTACGGTCCGGGGCGTCGGTTACCGGCTGGACTCCCCGCAGTGATCAGAGCCCTGTTCGCGGGCCGGCGCTGGACCAGCCTGCGGCTGCGGCTCCTCGTCGTGTTCGCGCTGGTCGCGCTGACGGCCGCGGTCTCCGCGTCCGGGATCGCGTACTGGCTCAACCGCGAGGCCGTCCTGACCCGGACCCAGGACGCCGCCCTCGGCGACTTCCGGCAGGAGATGCAGAACCGGGCCGCCGCGCTGCCCGCCGATCCGACGCAGGAGGAGCTCCAGCGCACCGCCGAGCGGATGGCGGGCAGCAGCCCCGGATACAGCGTGCTGCTGGTGGACGAGCTGAAGGACGGCCGCAAGGTGTCCGGCGCGGCCGGTCCCGACACCTTCTCGCTGGCCGACGTACCGAAATCGCTGCAGCACGCCGTCGACGACCGCCAGAAGACGACCGCGGCCAACGACTCCGAGTACCACATGTACTGGCAGCGCACGAAGCCGCACGGGAACCCGTACCTGGTCGGCGGCACCCGGGTCGTGGGCGGCGGGCCGACCGGCTACATGTACAAGTCCCTCGCCCAGGAGCGCGACGACCTCAACGCCCTGGCCTGGTCGCTGACCATCGCCACCGGACTCGCGCTGCTCGGCTCCGCGCTGCTGGCGCAGGCCGCGGCCCGTACCGTGCTCAAGCCCGTGCAGCGCCTGGGCGACGCGGCGCGGCGGCTCGGCGAGGGAGAGCTGGACCACCGGCTGGAGGTGTCCGGGACGGACGAACTCGCCGATCTCGCGCACACCTTCAACAAGACGGCGGAGGCGTTGGAGAAGAAGGTCGCCGACATGAGCGCCCGGGAGGAGTCCAGCCGGCGGTTCGTCGCGGACATGTCCCACGAACTGCGCACGCCGCTGACGGCGTTGACGGCGGTCGCCGAGGTGCTGGAGGACGAGGTCGACGACCTCGATCCGATGATCGCACCGGCGGTGGGGCTCGTCGTCAGCGAGACCAGGCGGCTCAACGACCTGGTGGAGAACCTGATGGAGGTCACCCGCTTCGACGCGGGAACGGCGCGCCTGGTGCTGGACGACGTGGACGTCGCCGACCAGGTGACGGCGTGCATCGACACGCGGGCCTGGCTCGACGCCGTCGAACTCGACGCCGAGCGCGGGATCGTGGTGCGGCTCGACCCGCGCCGGCTCGACGTGATCCTGGCCAATCTGATCGGCAACGCGCTCAAGCACGGCGGATCGCCGGTCCGGGTCTCCATCCGGGTGGACGGGGAATGGCTGGTCATCGCCGTACGGGACAACGGGCCGGGCATCCCGGAGGCCGTGCTCCCGCACGTCTTCGACCGGTTCTACAAGGCGAGCGCGTCGCGGCCGAAGTCGGACGGCAGCGGTCTGGGCCTGTCCATCGCGATGGAGAACGCGCACATCCACGGCGGCGACATCACGGCGGAGAACGGGGCGGAGGGCGGCGCGCTGTTCACGTTGCGGCTGCCGGTGGACGTGGGGAAGGTGATCGCCGGTGACGAGGCGTAGCGCGGCGGCCGGGGTGGCGGCCCTCGGCCTGTTCGCCCTGGGCGCCCTGTCGGGGTGCGGGATCCGGGCCACCACCGTGCCGGTGGACGTGGGCGCGGCGCCCTCGCGGGTGTCGTGCAAGACCCCGGAGGGCACGGCGGCCGGGACGAGCGGGGTGCAGGGCATCCGGGCCACGGTGGAGCTGGTCTGCGGGGGGCAGCTGGTCGGCGTCGAGCGGGTGGTGCCGATGCCGGAGAAGAAGCCGTCGCGGGACGCGCTGGTGCTCGTCGGCCAGGCCCTGCTGGAGGCGTTGCAGCGGGAGCCGTCGGCGCAGGAGCAGGAGGCCGGTTTCACGACCGAGGTGCCGGCCGGGCTGACGGCCGGGGCGCCGCGGCCGGGCGACCCGCCGGGCACGGTGCGGCTGAGCCGCAAGCCCGAGGACCTGGCGCCGGTGGCGCTGTCGCAGCTGGTGTGCACGCTCTCGGAGAGCGAAGCGGTGTCGGCGGGGCCCGGACCGGTGGCACTGGGCGGCCCGGACGCGGATCCGCCGCGGACCTGGGAGTGCACCGACGCCGTCCGCTCGCGGCCGGAGTCGGTCCCGACGCTGGGCGACGTGGTGCGGCCGACGGCCAATCCCGCGGCCTCGCCTTCGCCCTCGCCCTCGCCTTCGCGTTCCTGACGCGGACGGATACGCATACGGCGACGGCGACGGATACGGATACGGCCCCCCGAGCCGGAGCTCGGGGGGCCGTCCGCTGGTCGGCAGGGCTAAATGCCGGCCGCCGCCGCGAGGTCCTTCTTGATCGCGTCGAGGACCTCCTGGCCGCGGGCGCGGGCCGGGAGCAGGTCGGAGGCCTCCGCCACCGGGACGACGACCTCCAGGTAGCACTTCAGCTTGGGCTCCGTGCCGGACGGGCGGACGATCACCCGGGCCTTGTAGTCGCCCTCCAGGTAGTAGCGCAGCCCGTCGGTGGGCGGGAGGGTGGCCGTGCCCTCGTTCAGGTCCTCCGCCGAGGTGACCCGCAGGCCCGCCAGCGAGACCGGGGGCTCCGCGCGCAGCGCCGCCATCGCCGAGGCGATGACCGACAGGTCCTCCACACGGACCGACAGCTGGTCCGTGGCGTGCAGCCCGTGGGCCATCGCCAGGTCGTCCAGCAGGTCGGTCAGGGTCCGGCCCCGCTCCTTGAGCTCCGAGGCCAGCTCGGCGACGAGCAGGGCGGCCGTGACGCCGTCCTTGTCGCGGACGCCCTCGGGGTCCACGCAGTAGCCGAGCGCCTCCTCGTACCCGTAGCGCAGGCCTTCCACGCGGGAGATCCACTTGAAGCCCGTGAGGGTCTCCTCGTAGCCGACGCCCGCCGCCTCCGCGATCCGGCCCAGCAGGCTGGAGGAGACGATGGACTCCGCGAAGACGCCCCGTGCGCCCTTGTGCACCAGGTGGGCGGCGAGCAGTGCGCCGACCTCGTCGCCGCGCAGCATCCGCCAGCCCGAGGCCGAGGAGTCGTCCGGGACGGCCACCGCGCAGCGGTCGGCGTCCGGGTCGTTGGCGATCACGATGTCGGGGTGGACCTCGGCGGCCTTCGCGAAGGACAGGTCCATCGCGCCCGGCTCCTCCGGGTTGGGGAAGGCCACCGTCGGGAACGCCGGGTCCGGCTCCGCCTGCTCGGCCACGAGGACCGGCGCGGGGAAGCCCGCGCGGGCGAAGGCGGCCAGGACCACGTCCTTGCCGACGCCGTGCATCGCCGTGTAGACGGTCCGCACGCCCCGGGGGGAGCCGGGGGTCAGGACCGCGTCGGTACGCGCCAGGTAGGCCTCCAGTACCTCGTCGCCGAGGTCCTGCCAGCCGCCGTCGGCGCGCGGTACGTCGGCCAGCGCGGCGATCGCGTCGATCTGCGCCGCGATCTCCGCGTCGGCCGGGGAGACGATCTGCGAACCGTCGCCGAGGTAGACCTTGTAGCCGTTGTCCCGGGGAGGGTTGTGGCTCGCGGTCACCTCGACGCCGGCGACGGCGCCCAGGTGCCTTATGGCGTACGCGAGGACGGGCGTCGGCAGCGGCCGGGGCAGGACGGCCGCTCGCAGCCCGGCGCCGGTCATCACCGCGGCGGTGTCGCGGGCGAAGTCGGCCGACTTGTAGCGGGCGTCGTAGCCGACGACGACCAGGCCGCCGTCGTGGCCCTGGGCCTTGAGGTAGGCCGCGAGGCCCGCCGCGGCCCGGATGACCACGTTGCGGTTCATCCGCATCGGGCCCGCGCCCAGCTCGCCGCGGAGTCCGGCGGTGCCGAACTGCAGCATGCCGGAGAAGCGGTCCGCGAGCTCGGTGGTGTCACCGGCTTCGATGAGCTTCGCGAGCTCGTCGGCCGTCTCCGGGTCCGGGTCCTCGGCCAGCCAGGCCTGGGCCCGTGCGATCAGATCGTCCTGCACGTCCTGCACGTCCTGCACTACTTCCGCCTTACCTCTCGTACGGTCGGTCGGTCGATCAGATCCGGGCGAGGACCTGGGTCAGCAGCTTGCCCATGCGCGCGGCCGAGTCACGGCCGGCCTGGAGCACCTCTTCGTGGTTGAGCGGCTCGCCGGAGATGCCCGCCGCCAGGTTGGTGACCAGCGAGATGCCGAGCACCTCGGCGCCGGCCTCGCGGGCGGCGATGGCCTCCAGCACGGTGGACATGCCGACCAGGTCGGCGCCCATGACGCGGATCATGTTGATCTCGGCCGGGGTCTCGTAGTGCGGGCCGGGGAACTGCACGTAGACGCCCTCTTCGAGGGTCTCGTCGATCTCCTTGCACATCGCGCGCAGGCGCGGCGAGTACAGGTCGGTGAGGTCCACGAAGTTCGCGCCGACGATCGGCGAGGTGGCGGTCAGGTTGAGGTGGTCGCTGATCAGCACGGGCTGACCGGGCTTCATGCCCTCGCGCAGACCGCCGCAGCCGTTGGTCAGGACGACGGTCTTGCAGCCCGCGGCGACGGCGGTGCGCACGCCGTGGGCGACGGCGGCGACGCCGCGGCCCTCGTAGTAGTGGGTCCGGCCGAGGAAGAGCAGCGCGCGCTTGTCGCCGATCTTGTACGAGCGGATCTTGCCGCCGTGGCCCTCGACGGCGGGCGGCGGGAAGCCGGGCAGGTCGGTGACCGGGAACTCGGCCTCGGGCGCACCGAGCGCCTCTGCGGCGGGGGCCCAGCCGGAGCCCATCACGAGGGCGACATCGTGGGTCTCGGCGCCGGTCAGCTCGCGCAGGCGGGCGGCTGCGGCGTCGGCGGCGGCGAAGGGGTCGGTAACAGATGCGTTCACGCGGACGAGCGTAGCCGCTGATGGCCTACGCGCGTAGATGGCGCAGCTCACGGTGTTCGGATCGTTGTCTTGTCGTTTCCGCCGAATCGTCCCCGAGGGGGCGGGAGGGGCTGAAGAGATCGCCTCAGCAGGGGCGCTTGCGCAGTTCCATCACGTAGTCGTGCGGGGCGCCCGCGGATTCGGCCGCGTCGGCGAGTTCGCCCAGGTAGCGCGCGGAGGGGAGGCCGCCCTCGTAGCCGTTGAGGACGTACACCCAGGCCGCTTCCTCCCCGTCCAGCGTGTGCACGCGCACCCGCATGCGGCGGTAGATGTCGAGCCCGACGCCCTCCCACCGGTCCATGGAGTCCTCGTCCAGGGGTGCGACGTCGTACAGGGCGACGAAGACCTGGTGGCGGGGTGCTTCGACGATCGTCGCCAGCGCGCCCTCCCAGCCCATCTGCTCGCCGCCGAAGGTCAGCCGCCAGTCGTTGATCCAGCCCGTGCCGCGCAGCGGCGAATGCGGAGCGCGGCGCGTCATCAGCCGCGGGTCGAGGTTGCCGGCGTACGCGGCGTAGAGCGACATGAGGTCGAGGGTACGGGAGGGGCGGCCCCGGCCGCGCTCCCGGCCGTGTGCGGGGCCGGCGTCCCGGATGGTGGGACCGGGCGTGAAGCACCTTGATGCGTGCGGGACAATGGGGCCCGGAATGCATCCCCCGGGGAGACCCCCCGGAAGCCCCGGCCGGGGCGGCAGCCGGCCGGGTAGACGTGAGGCGGAGTTTTCGTGACCCGGATCGTGATCATCGGCGGCGGACCCGGCGGGTATGAGGCGGCCCTCGTGGGGGCCCAGCTCGGCGCGGAGGTGACCGTCGTCGACTGCGACGGTCTGGGCGGCGCTTCGGTACTGACCGACTGCGTGCCCTCCAAGACCCTCATCGCGACCGCCGAGGTCATGACGACCTTCGACTCGTCGTACGAGGAACTCGGCATCGTGGTCGCCGACGACACCCCGCACATCGAGCAGGCCGCGCGCGTCGTCGGGGTGGACCTCGGCAAGGTCAACCGCCGCGTCAAGCGCCTCGCGCTCGCCCAGTCCCACGACATCACCGCCTCCGTCACCCGGGCCGGCGCCCGCGTCGTACGGGGCCGCGCCAAACTCGGCGGCCCGCAGGGCATCGACGGCACCCGGGACGTCATCGTCACCGCCGCCGACGGCACCGAGACCATCCTCACCGCCGACGCCGTGCTCATCGCGACCGGCGGGCACCCCCGCGAGATCCCCGACGCGATGCCCGACGGCGAGCGGATCCTCAACTGGACCCAGGTGTACGACCTCGAGGAGCTCCCGGAGGAGCTCATCGTGGTCGGCTCCGGTGTGACCGGCGCCGAGTTCGCCGGCGCGTACCAGGCACTCGGCTCCCGGGTGACCCTGGTGTCCTCCCGCGACCGCGTGCTGCCCGGTGAGGACCCGGACGCGGCCGCCGTCCTGGAGGACGTCTTCCGCCGCCGCGGCATGAACGTCATCGGCCGCTCCCGGGCCGAGTCCGCCAAGCGGGTGGGCGACCGGGTCGAGGTCACCCTCTCCGACGGCCGGGTCATCAGCGGTACCCACTGCCTGATGGCGGTCGGCGCGATTCCGAACACCAGCAACATGAACCTGGAGGAGTCCGGGGTCAAGCTGAAGGAGTCCGGGCACATCTGGACCGACAAGGTCTCGCGCACCTCCTCGCCCGGCGTGTACGCGGCCGGCGACGTGACCGGGATCTTCGCCCTGGCCTCCGTGGCCGCCATGCAGGGGCGCATCGCGATGTACCACTTCCTCGGCGACGCGGTGGCCCCGCTGAACCTGAAGACGGTCTCCTCGAACGTCTTCACCGACCCCGAGATCGCCACCGTCGGCTACACCCAGGCCGACGTGGACTCCGGCAAGATCGACGCCCGGGTCGTGAAGCTCCCGCTGCTGCGCAACCCGCGCGCCAAGATGCAGGGCATCCGCGACGGCTTCGTGAAGCTGTTCTGCCGTCCCGGCACCGGGATCGTCGTCGGTGGCGTGGTCGTCTCGCCGCGAGCGAGCGAGCTCATCCACCCGATCTCGATCGCCGTAGACAACAACCTGACGGTCGAGCAGATCGCAAACGCGTTCACCGTGTACCCCTCACTGTCGGGTTCGATCGCCGAGGTCGCGCGCCAGTTGCACACGCGGAAGGCCGCCGGCGAGGCGTAAGTACCGGTAACAGCCCTTGTCCGCAAGGGTTTTGGAGTGGACGGCCGGCCCGTCGCGGAGCAAGTGCGCGGCGGGCCGACCGCGTATACCACTAACTGCCTCACGGTATGGACAACTTCGGAATTCCGGCGCAAGGAGCTGAAAGCAGACGGTCGTCCGGGTTACTGTCAGTTTCGTGTTCGCTGCAGAACGTCGCCAATTGATCCTCGAAATGGTGCGGGCCAACGGAGCGGTATCGCTCCGGGAGCTCGCCCGCGTCGTCCAGACCTCCGAAGTGACCGTACGGCGGGACGTGCGGGCACTGGAGGCAGAAGGACTCCTCGACCGCCGGCACGGCGGTGCGGTACTGCCGGGCGGTTTCACGCGTGAATCCGGCTTTCCGCAAAAGTCCCATCTCGCGACGGCGGAGAAGACCGCCATCGCCGATGTCGCGGCCGGCCTCGTAGAAGAAGGCGAGGCCATCGTCGTCGGCGCGGGCACCACGACCCAGGAGCTGGCCCGCCGGCTCGCCAGGGTGCCCGGACTCACCGTCGTCACCAACTCCCTGCTCGTCGCACAGGCGCTGGCCCATGCGAACCGGGTGGAGGTGGTGATGACGGGCGGAACCCTGCGGGGTTCCAACTACGCGCTGGTCGGCAGCGGAGCCGAGCAGTCCCTCCAGGGGCTGCGGGTCTCGCGGGCCTTCCTGTCCGGCAGTGGTCTCACCGCCGAGCGCGGGCTGTCCACGTCCAACATGCTCTCCGCGAGCGTGGACCGGGCGCTGGTGCAGGCGGCGGCCGAGGTGGTGGTCCTTGCCGACCACACCAAGCTCGGGACCGACACCATGTTCCAGACGGTGCCGACCGATGTGATCACGCGGCTGGTGACGGACGAGCCGCCCGCGCACGATGACCGGGCCGGTACGGAGTTGCAGGCACTGGCGGACCAGGGCGTGCAGATCACCGTGGCGGGTGGGGCCAGTGCCTCCGGCGGTGGTGAGGGGATGGCCGGGCGCCGGCCGCGCCGGGAGTCCCCGCTGCCGGTCCAGCGGCGGGGCGGGCCGACGGCTCAGCTGCGCAGTGCGGGGCCGTTGCACGAGCAGCAGGCGAATGAGCGGGCCCGCGTGGCAGACATGCGCCGCCGCTAGCCCGCCCCCTTCCGTGGCCCCGCCCCCGGCCCCCCGCGCCTCAATCGCCGGCGGGGCTGGAGGGCCGCCTCAAGCGCCGGCGGGGCTGGATTTTCCCTGCGTCGACCCGCAGGTGACCGCCGGCGGTCTGGAAACCGAGCCACACCCGAGGGCCGACGGTCTGGTTCAACCCAGCCCGCACGTGACGCTGGCGGTTTGGAACATCCGGCCGCACGTGGAGGTCTGCGGTCTGGAAGGTCCAGCCCCACCGGCGATTGAGGCGACCCTTCCGACCCGCACGTGCAGGGCTGGCCTCAGCCATATCCAGGCCGTCGACGTTCACGTCCGGGCCGGCCTCAGCCATATCCAGCCCGTCCGGCGTTTGAGGACCGGGTCTGGGCGGAGCCCAGGGAACGGGCGAAGGGTGGGTAGGGGACTCCAACCCGCGCAGCGGCGTCTGCACCCGCAGGCGGGTACGGCGCCGATGCCCCGGGCCGGGGTCCGGGGTTGAGCTCCGGGCCGGGGGGCTGGGGTTGGGCCCCGCGCCGGGGTATGGGGTTGGGCCCCGCGCCGGGGTATGGGGTTGGGCCCCGCGCCGGGGTCCGGGGCTCAGCCCCGGGCCCCCGGGCTGGGGTCAGTCCTTGATTTCGCAGATGGCCGCGCCGGAGGTGAGCGACGCTCCGACCTCCGCCGCGAGGCCGACGATCGTGCCCGAACGGTGCGCGTTCAGCGGCTGTTCCATCTTCATCGCCTCGAGGACGACGATCAGGTCGCCCTCGTTGACCTGCTGACCCTCCTCGACCGCGACCTTGACGATCGTGCCCTGCATGGGCGAGGCCAGGGTGTCGCCGGAGGCGGCCGGACCGGACTTCTTGGCCGCGCGGCGCTTCGGCTTCGCGCCGCCCGCAGCCGCCGTACGGGCCAGGGTCATGCCCAGCGAGGACGGGAGGGAGACCTCCAGGCGCTTGCCGCCGACCTCGACGACCACCGTCTCGCGGCCCGGCTCGTCCTCGGTGTCGTCCGCGGCCGGAACCACGAACGCCGGGATCTCGTTGATGAACTCGGTCTCGATCCAGCGGGTGTGGATCGTGAACGGGTCGGCGGTGAAGGCGGGGTCGGCGACCACCGCGCGGTGGAACGGGATGGCCGTGGCCATGCCCTCCACCTCGAACTCGGCCAGCGCGCGCGCCGCCCGCTGCAGGGCCTGCTCGCGCGTGGCACCCGTGACGATGAGCTTGGCGAGCAGCGAGTCCCAGGCCGGGCCGATGACCGAGCCGGACTCGACGCCCGCGTCGAGGCGGACGCCCGGACCGGTCGGCGGAGCGAACTTGGTGACGGTGCCCGGAGCCGGCAGGAAGCCGCGGCCCGGGTCCTCGCCGTTGATGCGGAACTCGAAGGAGTGACCGCGCAGGACCGGGTCCCCGTAGCCGAGCTCCTCGCCGTCCGCGATGCGGAACATCTCGCGGACCAGGTCGATGCCGGTGACCTCTTCGGTGACCGGGTGCTCGACCTGGAGGCGGGTGTTGACCTCGAGGAAGGAGATCAGGCCGTCGGCCGAGACGAGGAACTCGACCGTGCCGGCGCCGACGTAGCCGGCCTCCTTCAGGATCGCCTTCGACGCGGCGTACAGCTCGGCGTTCTGGGCCTCGGTCAGGAACGGCGCCGGGGCCTCCTCGACCAGCTTCTGGTGGCGGCGCTGGAGCGAGCAGTCACGGGTGGAGACGACGACCACGTTGCCGTGGGAGTCGGCCAGGCACTGGGTCTCGACGTGCCGCGGCTTGTCGAGGTACTGCTCGACGAAGCACTCGCCGCGGCCGAAGGCGGCCACGGCCTCGCGGACCGCGGAGTCGTAGAGCTCCGGGATCTCCTCGAGGTTGCGGGCGACCTTCAGACCGCGGCCGCCACCGCCGAAGGCGGCCTTGATCGCGATCGGCAGGCCGTGCTCCTTGGCGAACGCGACGACCTCGTCCGAACCCGCGACCGGGTCCGGGGTGCCGGCCACGAGCGGCGCGCCGGCGCGCAGCGCGATGTGCCGGGCGGCGACCTTGTCACCGAGGTCGCGGATGGCCTGCGGCGGCGGGCCGATCCAGGTCAGGCCCGCGTCGATGACGGCCTGCGCGAAGTCGGCGTTCTCGGAGAGGAAGCCGTATCCGGGATGGATGGCGTCCGCACCGGAATCGGCTGCGGCCTGCAGGACCTTGGAGATGTCCAGGTAGCTGGCGGCCGGGGTGTCACCGCCCAACGCGAAAGCTTCGTCGGCCGCGCGGACGTGCAGAGCGTCCCGGTCCGGGTCGGCGTAGACGGCTACGCTCGCGATCCCGGCATCCCGGCAGGCCCGAGCAACGCGGACTGCGATTTCGCCACGGTTGGCGATGAGCACCTTGCGCACGATGGCTCCCTCCTTGAAACAAGCTGAGTTTAGGGACAGCCCACACGGCCTTTCGACCCTTCCCCGGTGGTGACCTTGCCCACACGGAGTGTGATTCGAGTCGAACCCGAGTCGAGAAAACCCTTGTGGTGCCCCACGTCAGGGGGATCCCCGACTGCACAGTAACCCTGTCGTGTGGTCAGGGTCTCTGTCCGGCGGGTCAGCGGGCCCGGGTGATTCTTTGTCGAGTCCCTACGAACGGCCCACACATTCTTTGCGCGGGCCGCGGTGCGGGCGGCGGTGCGGGCGGCGGACCGCCCCGGGGTGTGTCCCCACCGTAACGAAGCGGTCCCGGCCCCTTGTCCGCAGGTTTACCCGTTAGTAGCCTCCAGGCGTCGAACGGGCTTGTGCTTACGGGGTGGGGGCGTCGTGGCTGGTGTGGGTGGCGTGGGTGGCGCGGTGCTGCGGAGATCCGTGGCCGGAGCGACCGCGGTCGTACTCGTCGTGGAGGCGGGGGCGCTCGCCTTCGTCCACCTCGTACTGGGCCGGACCACCGAGAACCAGAAGATGTCCATCGCGGGCATGGATCCGAATGTCATGTCCAAGGCAACCTACGCAATGGGGGCCGGCATGGCCCTCTTCCTGCTGGCCTGCGCGGTGTTCCTGGCCGTCGCCGCGATCCGCGACCGGGCCCCCGGCACCTTCGCGCGCGTCGTCCTCGTCGCCGCCGCCATCACCCACGGACTGCTCGGCGCCCTCGTCGTCGGCCTGGTGGGCTGGGGCGCCTTCGTGGTGATGATGCTGATCCTGTGCCTGCTGGTGCTGAGCCTGATGCTCTACGGGGCCAAGGCGGCGGACGCCCCCGGCGACGCCCCCGGGATCCAGGACGCGCCGCCGGGTCACCCGCTGCTCGGGGACTTCGGGGACCTCGGGGGTCCCGGCGACGTCAAGCCCACAAATCCGTGATGGACACGCCCAGTTCGGCCAGCAGCGAGCGCAGCAGCGGCATGGAGATCCCGATCACATTGCCGTGATCCCCGTCGATGCCCTCGATGAACGACGCCGACAGCCCGTCCAGGGTGAACGCCCCCGCCACGTGCAGCGGCTCCCCGCTCGCCACGTACGCGGCCACCTCCGCGTCCGTCGGCTTGCCGAAGCGGACCGTCGTCGACGCCGTGGCCGAGACCTGGCGGCCGGTCGCCGTGTCGATCACGCAGTGCCCGGTGCGCAGCACCCCGGCGCGTCCGCGCATCGACTTCCAGCGGGCCGTGGCCTCCGCGGCGTCCGCCGGCTTGCCCAGCGCCTCGCCGTCCAGCTCCAGCACGGAGTCGCAGCCGATCACCAGGGCCCCCGAGGCCTCTTCCAGGGCCGCCACGACGGCCGCCTTGGCCTCGGCCAGCGCGAGCGCGAGCCCGGCCGGCTCGTCGTGGTTCAGGGTGTCCTCGTCGAAGCCGCTGACGATCACGTGCGGGGCGAGCCCGGCCTGCCGCAGCAGGTTCAGCCGGGCGGGCGAGGCGGAGGCGAGGACGAGGCGGTGGCGGTGGCGGGCGTCAGCAGTCATGCCCGCCATCGTAGGGGCCGCCGGGCGGGGCCCCGGGCGGCCCCGGACGGCCCCGGGCGGGCGGCTCAGAAGCCGCGCACGCCCAGTACGTAGACCACGACGACCATCGCGACGATGACGACCACCCTCATCCGGCGCACCATCGCGGCCGCGTCGCGCAGGTCCTTCGGCGGCTCGTCCTTCGGGTCTGACCAGAGCATGCTCCGATCCTGGCCCCGGGGACGCCTGTGGCGCCTGAGTACGGGTACTCAGGCGCCACAGGCGGTTCGCGTCATCTTCGCGGGCGCTTTCCGGCCGCGGCCGGGCTACCCGGGCCAGTACGTACGGCCCCACGCGGCCGGCCCGGGGCGCGGCAGCGTCCGCCGGGCCACCCGGCCCGGCGCCGACCACGCGTCGGCCACCCGCTCCGCGCCCGGCGGCACCGACGCCAGTGCCACCGCGCGCGCCCGGACCACCGCCAGTGCGGCGGCCAGCTCCTCCGGGGTCGGATTCCCCTTGACGACCTTGATCACCACAGGACTGCCTCCTAGCGCCCTAGAGGGGGATGTTGCCGTGCTTCTTCGGGGGCAGGGACTCCCGCTTGGTGCGCAGCTGCCGCAGCCCCTTGACCACGTGCGCCCGGGTCTGCGACGGCATGGTCACCGCGTCGATGTACCCGCGCTCGGCGGCCGTGTACGGGTTGAGCAGCGCGTCCTCGTACTCGGTGATGAGCCGCGCCCTGGTCTCCTCGGCGGTACCGGCCTCCTCGGCCTCGGCGATGGCCCGGCGGTGCAGGATGTTCACCGCGCCCTGGGCTCCCATGACCGCGATCTGCGCGGTCGGCCAGGCGAGGTTCAGGTCGGCACCGAGGTGCTTGGAGCCCATCACATCGTAGGCACCGCCGAAGGCCTTGCGCGTGATGACGGTGATCAGGGGGACGGTGGCCTCGGCGTAGGCGTAGATCAGCTTCGCGCCGCGCCGGATGATTCCGTTGTACTCCTGGTCCGTGCCCGGCAGGAAGCCCGGTACGTCGACGAAGGTCAGCACCGGGATGTTGAAGGCGTCGCAGGTCCGTACGAAACGGGCCGCCTTCTCGGAGGCGTCGATGTCCAGACAGCCGGCGAACTGCATCGGCTGGTTGGCGACGACCCCGACCGGGTGGCCCTCGACGCGGCCGAAGCCGGTGAGGATGTTCGGCGCGAACAGCGACTGCGTCTCCAGGAACTCCGCGTCGTCGAGCACGTGCTCGATCACGGTGTGCATGTCGTACGGCTGGTTCGCGCTGTCCGGGATGAGGACGTCGAGCTCGAGGTCGGTCGCGGAGACCTCGGTGTCGGCCTCCTCGGGGAAGGCCGGGGGCTCGGAGAGGTTGTTCGACGGGAGGTAGGAGAGGAGCGACTTCACGTACTCGATGGCGTCCTTCTCGTCACCCGCCATGTGGTGCGCGACGCCGGACGTGCTGTTGTGCGTGCGCGCCCCGCCCAGCTCCTCGAAGCCGACGTCCTCGCCGGTGACCGTCTTGATGACGTCCGGGCCGGTGATGAACATGTGCGAGGTCTGGTCGACCATGACCGTGAAGTCGGTGATGGCGGGGGAGTACACGGCTCCGCCGGCGCAGGGCCCGACGACCAGGCTGATCTGCGGGATCACGCCGGAGGCGTGCACGTTGCGGCGGAAGATCTCGCCGTACATGCCGAGGGCGCTGACGCCCTCCTGGATGCGGGCGCCACCGGAGTCGTTGATGCCGACCAGCGGGCAGCCGGTCTTCAGCGCGAAGTCCATGACCTTCATGATCTTCTGGCCGTAGACCTCGCCGAGGGCCCCGCCGAAGACGGTGAAGTCCTGGGAGAACAGGGCGACGGGGCGGCCGTCCACGGTGCCGTAGCCGGTGACGACGCCGTCCCCGTAGGGCCGGGTCTTCTCCAGCCCGAAGTTCGTCGACCGGTGCCGGGCGAACTCGTCCAGCTCGACGAAGGACCCCTCGTCCAGCAGCAGGGCCACCCGCTCACGTGCCGTCAGCTTGCCCTTGGCGTGCTGCTTCTCCACCGCCCGCCCGGACCCGGCATGAGTGGCTTCCTCGACGCGGCGCTGCAGATCCGCGATCTTCCCCGCGGTGGTGTGCATGTCGATCGGCTCTGACGGTTGTGACATCGGGGTCGCGGCTCCCTGCGTGGTGTCAACTGCCTGGTCACTTACTTGACTACTGCTGGCTACTGGTGCGTAGCGTATCGGCGGGCATGGCGCTCGGCAGTGCGGCGTTTGACACACCTACTGTGGGTTGCATGACGCCATCAGATGCATCAGGCGGGGCTTCGACCGGAGCTTCCGCGGGCCGCTGGTCGAGCCTCGACCGGCCGCCGTTGAACGCCGCCGCGCTGCAGCGGGCCCTCGTGACCGGTGACGGGCTGTGGAGCTCGCTGGAGGTGGTGGCCTCGACCGGGTCGACCAACAGCGATCTCGCCGCGCGGGCCGCGCAGCTGGCCGAGGGGGCCGTGCTCGTCGCCGAGGAGCAGACCGCGGGGCGGGGCAGGCTCGACCGGAGCTGGGTCGCGCCCGCGCGGTCCGGGCTGTTCTTCTCCGTACTCCTCAAGCCCGGGCCCGCGGTGCCGCAGGAGCGGTGGGGGTGGCTGACCCTGCTGGCCGGGGTGGCCACCGCGGCCGGGCTCTCGCGCGCCGCCGGGGTCGAGACCCACCTCAAGTGGCCCAACGACCTGCTGGTCGCGGTGGACGGGGAGGAGCGCAAGACCGGCGGGATCCTCGCCGAGCGGGTGGGCGACGGGGTGGTCGTCGGGATCGGGCTCAACGTGACGCTGACCGACGCGGAGCTCCCGGTGGACACCGCCGGGTCGCTGGCGCTGGCCAAGGCCTCCGTCACCGACCGGGACCCGCTGCTCAGGGCCGTGCTGCGGTCGCTGGAGCAGTGGTACGGGGACTGGCGCGCGGCCGGCGGCGATCCGGCGGCGAGCGGCCTGCAGGAGACGTACGCGGCGGGCTGCGCGACCCTCGGCCGGCACGTGCGCGCCGAGCTGCCGGGCGGGCGCACCCTCACCGGTACGGCCGAAGCGGTGGACACCGACGGACGGCTCGTCGTGCGGACGGCGGACGGGCAGCGGGAGGCCGTGGGGGCGGGGGACGTCGTCCATCTGCGGTCCGTGCGGTGACCCGCCGGACGCACCGCCCCGGGTGACGGAGTAGGGGAGTGAGCTACGGCACACCTGCCGTATGGTTTAGGCGATCCCGGTCCTCGCGGTGATCAACCGGTTCGGCAGTGCGCACGGAATGGACAGGAGGCGGCCCTTGACCGTCGACGACCCTCAGTCCAACGCGCCCGCCCCCGGAACGGCGGCGGGCGGTCCGGGCGGTTCCGGCGGCGCGGGCGGTTCCGGCGTCCACGCCGGCCCGATCGGGCGCGAGCAGCACACTCCCCACCACGAGGTCGACCACACGGCCCAGCCGACGGCCGACCCGCTCGCCATCCGCCTGGAGCAGCTGATCCTGGGCGCCGAGCGCCGGTACACCCCCTTCCAGGCCGCCCGCAGCGCCGGGGTCTCGATGGAGCTCGCCTCCCGCTTCTGGCGGGCCATGGGCTTCGCGGACATCGGCCAGGCCAAGGCCCTGACGGAGGCGGACGTACTGGCGCTGCGCCGGCTCGCCGGCCTGGTCGAGGCCGGGCTGCTGAGCGAGCCGATGGCGGTGCAGGTGGCCCGGTCGACCGGCCAGACCACGGCGCGGCTCGCGGAGTGGCAGATCGACTCCTTCCTGGAGGGGCTGACGGAGCCGCCGGAGCCGGGGATGACCCGCACGGAGGTCACGTACCCGCTGGTCGAGCTGTTGCTGCCGGAGCTGGAGGAGTTCCTCGTCTACGTGTGGCGGCGCCAGCTGGCGGCCGCCACCGGGCGGGTGGTGCAGGTGGCGGACGACGAGGAGATGGTCGACCGGCGGCTCGCGGTGGGCTTCGCCGACCTGGTGGGCTTCACGCGCCTGACGCGGCGGCTGGAGGAGGAGGAGCTCGGCGAGCTCGTCGAGTCCTTCGAGACGACGTCGGCGGACCTGGTGGCGGCGCACGGCGGCCGCCTGATCAAGACGCTGGGCGACGAGGTGCTGTACTGCGCCGACGACGCGGCGACGGCGGCGGAGATCGCGCTGCGGTTGATCGAGACGATGGGGGCCGATCCGCAGATGCCGGAGCTGCGGGTGGGGATCGCCTTCGGGACGGTGACGACCCGGATGGGCGACGTCTTCGGGACCACGGTGAACCTGGCCTCGCGGCTGACGTCGATAGCGCCGAAGGACGCGGTCCTGGTGGACGGGGCGATGGCCGAGGAACTGGGCCGCACGGGCGCGGCTCCGGTGTCGGAGAAGGAGGCGGAGAACGAGGAGGGCGGCGGCGCCTACCGCTTCGCGCTCCAGCCGATGTGGCAGCGCCCGGTGCGCGGCCTGGGAGTCGTGGAGCCCTGGTCGCTGACGCGGCGGAGCCCTAAGATCCCCGGGTAACGTTCGTTAACCGGGAGGGTCGTCCTGTGTCTGAATTCGTGACTGTGCACCGGCACGAGGGCGGCGTCGCCGAGCTGGTCCTGGACCGGCCGAAGGCGATGAACGCGGTGTCGACGGACATGGCGCGGGCCATCGGGGCGGCCTGCGCGGAGCTGGCCGCGGACGCGTCGGTACGGGTGGTCGTGCTCTCCTCGACCGCCGAGCGGGCGTTCTGCGTGGGCGCGGACCTCAAGGAGCGCAACTCCTTCTCGGACGCCGAGCTGCTGCGCCAGCGGCCGACCACGCGGGGCGCGTACGGGGGCGTACTGGAGCTGCCGATGCCGACGATCGCGGCGGTCCACGGCTTCGCCCTGGGGGGCGGCTTCGAGCTGGCCCTGGCGTGCGACGTGATCGTGGCCGACGAGACGGCGGTGGTCGGCCTGCCCGAGGTGTCGGTGGGGGTGATCCCGGGCGGCGGGGGCACGCAGCTGCTGCCCAGGCGGGTGGGGGCGGCGCGGGCCGCGGAGCTCATCTTCACCGCCCGGCGGGTGGAGGCCGCCGAGGCGCTCGCGCTGGGACTGGTGGACTCGGTGGTCCCGGCGGGGTCGGACCGAGACGCGGCGCTGGCCATGGCGGCGGCGATGGCGGCGAACTCCCCGGTCGGACTGCGGGCGGCCAAGCGGGCGCTGCGGCTCGGGCACGGGATGGACCTGACGGCCGGGCTGGAGATCGAGGACGCGGCGTGGCGGACGGTGGCCTTCTCGGGAGACCGGGCCGAGGGCGTGGCGGCGTTCAACGAGAAGCGCAAGCCGCGGTGGCCGGGGGTGTGAACTTCCTGGCTCCGGAGCGCCGCAGGTCCGGCGTTTGAGACGACGCCCGCTGGGTGTCATGGGGCGTGGGGCGTGGGGCGTGGGGCGTGGGGCGTGGGGCGTGCGGCGTGGGGCGTGCGGCGTGGGGTCGTCACCCGGTCGGATCCTCCGTGATGCCCTGACCCTGGCTCGTTCATAGCATCGGGCGCATGACGTCGGGGGGTGTGAGCGTGCGGCTGGTCGGCAGACCGGCGATGGCGACCGTGTGCGCCGCACTCTGCTCCATGGCCGCATATTCTCTGGGACTGGCTGCCCACGGGACCTACCCGTTCGGTGCCGGCTCCAGGGCGACGAACGACTTGCGGCACCAGTACGTTCCGTTCCACACACGTCTATGGGACCTGCAGCACGGCGTGGCCGACGGCGACCTCCTCTTCAACTGGCAGAGCGGGTACGGCACCGGATTCCTCGCGGACTTCTTCACCTATCTGGCCAACCCCTTCTCCTGGATCGTCGGCCTCTTCCCACGCCAGTACATCGACTTCCCCGTCTTCCTCGTCAGCATCCTGAGCATGGGCCTCGCAGCGGCCCTGATGACGGTCTTCCTCGGTCGGCTCCGCCCGGGCTCCCCCTGGATGCGGGCGCTCTTGGCCGTCGGCTACGCCGTCTGCGGATGGGCCGTCTTCGAGGGCGTGATCGTTCCGATGTGGATGTGGGGCCTGGTCTCACTTCCCGCGCTGTGCATTGCTTTCGACTGGTGTGTCGGGCGGCGACGCTGGGCGATCGGCACCCTCGGTCGGCATGCCCTTGGCGGCTCCCGCCGTGCTCGTGACGGGGATGGCGAACGCCCAGGCGCAGCCGACGGACAGGTACGTCGTGAGCGTGGCCACAGCGCCATTGACGTACCTCGCGATGTTCCTCCCGGGCGGCTACGCCCAGCCGACCGCGCCGAGCGTCTTCGTCGGCTTTCCCGCACTGCTCCTCGTCCTGTCCCTCCCCTTCCACACGCGGGTGCCACCCCTTGAGCGGGCCGCCTGGCTCCTCATGATCGCGTTCGTCGCAGCCTCGTTCGTCATCAGGCCCACGGCCGAGGCGTGGCATGGTTTCACCCTTCCGCACGGTGCCCCTTTCCGCGCCACCTTCGTGCTCAGCGGCCTGATGGTGATGGCTGCCTGGACCTGCTGGGCCGAACGCCCGAGCCGCAGGACCCTGACTGCCGGCGCGGCCGCCTTCGCTCTGCTCGTGGTCGCCTGCCTGGGACGGCAACCCGTCAATTCCCTTGCCCGTGATCTCGCACTCATCGGCGGCCCCGCAACGGCTGCCCTCCTCATCGCCCGCCGGGCCCACCAGCGTCATCGCATCATCCGACGCGGCGTCCCGGTACTCCTGGCCGCCACTGTCTTGCTCACCACCGCCGGCGCTGTGTACGCGATCCTGGTGTTCCAGGCACCGGCCCGGCGGGGCGATCCCTTCACGTCGACGATGTCCGCGCTCGCCGTGAACTCCCACAAGACGATCCAGCGGAACGATCGCTGGCCCTCCGCACGGACCGATCCCGGCTCCGGTGTCCTCATCACCGACAACGACCCGATACTGCTGGGAGGACAAGGGGGCGCCTACTACAGCAGCTACGTGACCGAGCGCACGGCCGGCGCGCTGCGCCCCCTCGGGCTGGGGATGGCCATGGGGGGCCGACACCTCTGGGCGGCTTCGGACCCCGTTCTGCAGTCCCTGCTCTCGGTCGGCACCCGCCTGCGCCGGACGGGTGCCAGCACGGTGGACACCGTGCATTCGCCGGCTTTCCCCCTGGTGACGATCCGCTCGTCGTCGTGGCTCGATCCCAACGGCGCGCCCGCGGGAACCGTGTGGGCCTCGCAGCAGGACGCCCTCGGTGCACACGTCTACACGGTGCCCGGTCTCCGCGCCCTTCCGGTCCGGGGAACGCCCCCGCAACGCACGGCCGCGGGCTTCAGCGTTGCCCCGTACCCACGCGGAGCCTCCTGGCCCACGCTGAGCGCCGTGTGCCCCGCGGGCTCGGAAGCCCTCCTGTACGCGCCCCACTACAACGGCGGCATCGTCGCCCTGGGCATCAGCCACAACAGTCCCGGCCAGGCCGGCAGGATCGACATGCCCGTCACACCGCTCGGAACCGTGCCGTCCAGCGGCAGGATCGACGTCGCCTTCGGGACGCATCGGGGCGACCAGTCCGTCCCCGTCCACGCGCTGGGCTGTCTCGACCGCGGACTTCTCACGGATGCCGTCAAGACCAGACGGGCCGCCACCAGTGTCGTCGTGTCGGGCCACGGCCTGAAGGCGGCCCTTCCACACGGATCCGCCGGCACCGCGGTCATCGCGACCACTGCGGTTCCCGGCTGGACGTGCTCTGTCGACGACGGCCCACGGTTCAGCCCCGACGCTACCAACGGCCTGCTCTCCGTCCCTCTGGGAGGCTCTGCCGACGCCCTGGAATGCGGCTACTCGCCCCCAGGGCTCAGAGCCGGGCTCGGCGCGGCCGCGGTCGGCGCTCTTGTGGTTCTGCTCGTGGTTCTCCGGGGCTTGAGAGCCGGATCCCCAACCGGGTCGCGGCGGCTGTAGCGGCCGTGTGGGCCCTGCGCGAGTTCCTTTGTGGGCTCGGTTCGTCACCACACGTGATCTTGGTGCCACCGAATGTCGCGCCAATTATCACCAAATCGGACAAAACTCCCTAACCTGGGGTGATGGGTGTTGACGGGCGGCTCCGAGCCGTTGTGGGTCTCGCGCAGGCCATGGCGGCCGCGTGCGCGCCGAGGGACAGTGTCCGGGCCGCGGCGCGCGGGGCGCGGCTGGCGCTGGACGGCTCGTTCGCCGCGATTTCCGCGTGGGAGCGGGAGCGGGGGTGCCTGCGGGTGCTGGTGAACGAGGGGGAGCGCAGGGCCGGGGAGGAGGAGTTCCCCGAGGACGAGTCCTACCCCGTCCACGACTTCCCCGAGATCACGGAGTTCCTGCACGAGCGCTGGGTGGGCGGGGGAGGCCCCCACGCCTGGGTGGACAGCGCGGTCGGGGACCGGCCCGGCCGCCGGGGCGAGGTGCTGCGCCGGCGCGGTCGCGGGACGTGCGTGGTCGCGCCGATCGTGCTGAGCGGGCGGGCGTGGGGCGAGCTGTACGTGGCCCGGGACGAGGGGATGGCGGACTTCGACGAGGGTGACGCGGAGTTCGCGACCGTCCTCGCGGCGGTCATCGCGGCCGGGCTCGCGCAGAACGACCGGCTGGAGGAGGCGCGGAGGCTCGCCTTCACCGACCCGCTGACCGGGCTGGCCAACCGGCGGGCCGTGGACATGCGGCTCGACGAGGCGCTGGAGGAGCACCGCCGGAGCGGGGCGGTGACGGTGGTCAGCCTGGTGGTCTGTGACCTGAACGGGCTGAAGAAGGTCAACGACACGCTCGGTCACGCGATGGGCGACCGGCTGCTGGAACGTTTCGGCTCGGTGCTCAGCCTGTGCGGGGCGATGCTGCCGGGTGCGTTGGTCGCGCGGCTGGGCGGGGACGAGTTCTGCCTGGTCAGCGTGGGGCCCTCGGCGGACGAGGTGGTGCGGGTCACCGAGGAGGTGTGCCTGCGGGCCGCCGAGCTGGAGCTGGGGGAGGGGGTCGCCTGCGGGGTCGCCTCCACGGGGGATCCGATCGGGCCGGTGAAGTCCTCCAGGCGGCTGTTCCGGCTGGCTGACGCGGCGCAGTACAAGGCGAAGGCGGCGCGGTCGGCGAAGCCGGTGGTGGCGGGGCGGGACACCGCGGTGGTCCGCCTCGCGGACGCGGAGCCGGGTGGGCCGGGGGAGCGGCGCCGCTTCCGCGGCCGGGCGTAGTCGCCGCTGCCGACGGTCGGGGCCGCCCCTGCTGCTCGCGCACCCGCCCCGGTCACCCCGGGGGAGCCCGCCCCGGGCCCCGGGGGGCCGTCTCCATGGGCGGCGGGCCGCCCCGGCCCGTGCCCGCCGCCCCGGCACTGGTCCGGCCCTCGCGCCGCTGGGGGCTGCGGTGTGCCGCTGCGCGGGGCGAAGTCCCCTACCCACCCTTCGCCCGTTCCCTGGGCTCCGCCCGGACCCGGTCCTCAAACGCCGGACGGGCTGGGTTTGCCGGCGATTGAGGCGCGGGGGGTCGGGGGCCGGGCCCCGGGGTGGGGTGCCGCGAGGGAGTGACATGAAGGGATTCAGTCCGTAGGGTGCTGAATATGGATATGCACACTGTCGTGGTGGGAACGTCCGGGACCACCGCTGAGGACGTCATCGCCGTCGCCCGCGGCAACGCCCGCATCGAGCTTTCCGGCGAGGCCCTCGCCGCCCTCGCGCGGGCCCGCGAGATCGTGGACGCGCTCGCCGCGAAGCCCGAGCCCGTCTACGGGGTGTCCACCGGGTTCGGGGCGCTCGCCTCCCGGCACATCAGTCCCGAGCTGCGCGCGCAGCTCCAGCGCAACATCGTCCGCTCGCACGCCGCCGGCATGGGCCCGCGCGTCGAGCGGGAGGTCGTGCGCGCGCTGATGTTCCTGCGGCTCAAGACGGTCGCCTCCGGCCACACCGGCGTGCGCCCGTCCGTCGCGCAGACCATGGCCGACGTCCTCAACGCCGGGATCACCCCCGTCGTGCACGAGTACGGCTCCCTCGGCTGCTCCGGCGACCTCGCCCCGCTGTCCCACTGCGCGCTCGCGCTCATGGGCGAGGGCGACGCGGAAGGCCCCGACGGGGTCGTCCGCCCCGCCGCAGAGCTGCTCGCCGAGGCCGGGATCGAGCCCGTCGAGCTCCGCGAGAAGGAGGGCCTCGCCCTCCTCAACGGCACCGACGGCATGCTCGGCATGCTGGTCATGGCCCTCGCCGACCTCGGCAAGCTGTACACCGCCGCCGACATCACCGCCGCCCTGACGCTCGAGGCGCTGCTCGGCACCGAGAAGGTGCTGCAGCCCGAGCTGCACGCCATCCGCCCGCACCCCGGGCAGGGCGTCTCCGCCGCGAACATGGCCGCCGTCCTGAAGGACTCCGGGCTCGTGCGCCACTTCCAGGAGGAGACCGCCCCGCGCGTCCAGGACGCCTACTCCGTGCGCTGCGCCCCGCAGGTCGCCGGCGCGGGCCGCGACACCATGGCGCACGCCGCCCTCGTCGCCTCGCGCGAGCTGGCCGCCGCCGTCGACAACCCGGTGGTCCTGCCCGACGGGCGCGTGGAGTCCAACGGCAACTTCCACGGCGCCCCGGTCGCGTACGTACTGGACTTCCTGGCCATCGCCGCCGCGGACCTCGGCTCCATCGCCGAGCGCCGCACCGACCGGCTGCTCGACAAGAACCGCAGCCACGGCCTGCCGCCCTTCCTCGCGGACGACGCCGGCGTGGACTCGGGGCTGATGATCGCCCAGTACACCCAGGCCGCCCTGGTCAGCGAGATGAAGCGGCTCGCGGTCCCCGCCTCCGCCGACTCGATCCCCTCCTCCGCCATGCAGGAGGACCACGTCTCGATGGGCTGGTCGGCCGCGCGCAAGCTCCGTACCGCCGTCGACAACCTCACCCGGATCATCGCCATCGAGATGTACGCGGCCACCCGCGCCATCGAGCTGCGCCACGGGCTCACCCCGGCGCCGGCCAGCCGGGCCGCCATCGCGGCGGCGCGTGCGGCGGGGGTGCAGGGTCCCGGGCCGGATCGTTTCCTCGCCCCCGACCTGGCGGCCGCGGACGCCTTCGTCCGTTCGGGTGCGCTCGTGGACGCCGTGGAGGCCGTCACGGGCCCCCTCGCCTGAGCGGGAGCAGGAGTAGGGGCAGGAGCAGGCGGTAGGAGTGCTGAGGGCCGTGGGCCCGGGGGATCCCCCGGGCCCACGGCCCTCAGCCGTGCCCGCCGCTAGGGCGTCCGCGAGCGGCGTACGGAGAAGGCCACGAAGCCGGCGCCCGCGCCCAGGCAGAGGGTGCCGCCCAGCAGGTACGGGGTGGTGTCCACGCCGCCCGTGTCGGCCAGTTCCAGGGCGGGCCCGGGCGCGGCGGCGGCCCGGGGCCGGGTGTTCGCGGGGGCGGGCGCGCCGGAGGAGCCGTTCGCGTTCCCGGGCGGTGTGGCGTTGGCCGAGGGGACGAACCACAGGACGGCGAGGAGGGTGGTGGCTCCGAGAGCGGTGAGCGTTGATCGGCGTGCGGACACGGTGCGATCCCCCTTGTGGCAGCAGCGAATTGGCCGTGTGCGGTGATGCTACGGAAAGGGGCGGGTCGTGGGAAAGTCGAGGCGTCCACGGGATTACCCTCCGTCGTATGAACCCTTCTGAGACCTCGCGATTCGTACGCCTTCGGGTGGATTTGGTACTTGAGGTGCCCGACGTGGACGCGCTCACCGGAGCCGCACTCGCGCACATCAAGGCCGACGAGTTCATGCCGGACGAGGAGCGCGGCCACGCCGAGGCGGCGGTCCGCGAGGACGTGTCGGAGGCTTTGGCCTACCTGGTGGACCCCACCGACCTGGTCGCGGAGATCCCCGGAGTGGAGCTCGCACAGGCCTCCTGGAGCAGCGAGCCGGTGGAATACGACCCCGAGTCCATGGAGTGGGACCTGGACGAGGAAGATGGGGACTTCGACGAAGAGACTGACAGCGCCTGACGGTGGGGTTGACCACATTCGAACGGAATGTGGCGGCGACCGGGGTGTAATGCGTTGTCAGGACGGGGCAGGGGGGTCACGCCCCCCTGTCCGGGGAATTCGGGGTTCCGGCAATGATGGAGTGGCGTGTGAGGACGGACAGCAAGCGGCGGAGAAGGTCCCTGGTGGCCATATCCGCCGTACTCGGCGGCGTACTGGTGCTCGCGGGATGCAACGACGCGGGTGACGGCGGGGGTACGCCCAAGGGCAACGGGGAGGCCTCGGCCAAATCCCAGGCCGACGTCGACGCGGCGGCCGCGAAGGACGCCTCGAAGGCCAAGATAGCCATCACGCCCAAGGACGGCGCCACCAACATCGGCCTGAACGACGCGGCCGTCGTGGCGGTCACCGACGGCACGCTCACCCAGGTCGAGCTGAAGAGCTCCGAGGGCGCGGCGGTGGCGGGCAAGATAGCCTCCGACGGCAAGAGCTGGAAGCCGGACGGAGCGCTGAAGCGGTCCACGAAGTACGCGCTGTCGGCGACCGCGAAGGACGAGGCGGGCCGCGAGGCGCACGAGAACGCCTCCTTCACCACCATCTCCCCGGAGAACAGCTTCGTCGGCTCGTTCATACCGGACGAGGGCCAGACCGTCGGCGTGGGCATGCCGGTCTCGATCACCTTCAACAAGCCGATCAAGGACAAGAAGGCCGTCCAGGCCGGCATCACGGTCACCTCCACCAGCGGCCAGGAGGTCGTGGGCCACTGGTTCAGCACGCAGCGGCTGGACTTCCGCCCGGAGCAGTACTGGCAGGCGAACTCCACCGTCACGCTGAAGCTGGCGCTGGACGGGGTCCAGGGCGGCCCCGGCATCCAGGGCGTGCAGAACAAGACCGTCACCTTCAAGATCGGCCGGAGCCAGGTCTCCACGGTCGACGCGAAGACGAAGAAGATGGTCGTCACCCGGGACGGCGCGGTCCTCAAGACCATCCCGATCTCGGCGGGCTCCCCGCAGAACCCGACGTACAACGGCCAGATGGTGATCTCCGAGAAGTTCAAGGAGACCCGGATGAACGGCGCCACCGTCGGCTTCACGGACGACGACGGCAAGGGCGAGTACGACATCAAGGACGTGCCGCACGCGATGCGCCTGTCGAACTCCGGCACCTTCGTGCACGGCAACTACTGGGGATCGGACTCGATCTTCGGCAGCGTCAACACCAGCCACGGCTGCGTCGGCCTGAACGACGCCAAGGGCGCGAACGACCCGAACCAGCCCGCCGCCTGGTTCTACGACAACTCCCTCATCGGAGACGTCGTCACGGTCGTCAACTCCCCGGACAAGACCATCAAGCCGGACAACGGCCTCAACGGCTGGAACATGAGCTGGACGGACTGGAAGGCGGGCGCGGCCCTCTGACGCGCCCGCGCCCGCGAGTGCGCCGACGCAGCAGCTGAACCCCGCAACGGACGGCGGGGAGTCCCGGTCAGGGGCTCCCCGCCGTTCGCGTCCCCGAAACTCCCGAGCGCCGCGCCGCGCCGCGGCCTAGGGTCCGGAGCATGACGATCACCCTGCTTTCCGAACCCCCCACCGATGCCGAGGCGCAGGCCTGGCGGGAGGTACTGACCGCCTCCCGGGCGGCCGACCTGCCGCAGCTGCCGGCGCCCTCCCCCGGGGAGGTGGCCGGCCGGCTGCGGGTGCCTCCGGCGCGGGGCCGCTCGGTGCGCTGGGCTTCGGAGAACGGGATCGCCTCCCTGCTCCTCTTCACGGACGGCAGCAACGACCACACCGCGTTCCTGGACGAGCTGACGGTACGGCCGGACGCGCGGCGGCGCGGCGAGGGAACGGCCCTGTGGAGGCGGGTCCGTGAGGAACTGCTCGCCCAGGGACGCACCTCGGTCTCGATGGAGGTGGACCTGGGCGGTGCGGGCCAGGCGTTCGCCGAGTCCGTGGGCTTCGAGAACGTCCTGCCGATGGCCTGGTACGTGCAGGACGTGCGGGACCTGCAGGACGTACGGGAGGCGCGGGAGTCACGGGAGGACGCCGCGTCTCCCGTGCCCGGCTACGAGCTGCTGTGCTGGCCGGGGCTGGTGCCCGACGACTGGGCGCCGGCGGTGGCCGTGGCCCACGGGGCCATGGACGACGCGCCCAGCGGGGACCTCGACCAGCGGGTCCAGACCTGGACGGCGGAGCGGCTGCACGCGGCCCACCGGCTGATCCTGGCCCGGGGCGGCGCGCTGACCACGGTCGCGGCGGTCACCCCGGACGGCGAGGTGGCGGCGTACACGGAGCTGGTGCTCCCCGATCCGGCGGGCCCGCGCGCCCTCCAGTACGACACGGTGGTCGTCCCCGGCCACCGCGGCCGCGGCCTCGGGCTCGCGGTCAAACGCCGGATGCTCGGGGCGGCCCGGACCCGGCACCCGTCCCTGCGGCACATCGCCACCTCGGTGGCGGACGAGAACACCCCGATGCTCGCGGTCAACGCGGCCCTCGGCTACCGGCGCGAACGCGCGGTGGGCTACTTCCAGGCCCAGCTGAAGGGCTGAGGAGCGGCCGCCGCTCTCACTCGCCGCCGCTCTCACGGCCGGCGGCCGGGACCTCGCGCGGCGGGGCGGAACCGGGGGCCGGGGCCGGACCCGGGCCGGGACCCGGTTCCGGCGCGGCGGGCGACGCGGACCAGGAGGCGAGCAGGCTGAGGGCGTCGGCCGAGGGGGAGCCCGGGGCCGCGTGGTAGGTGACCAGGAACTGCGCCGGGTCGTCCGGGAGGGCCAGGGTCTCGAAGGAGAGGTGGAGTTCGCCCACCAGCGGGTGGCGCAGCCGCTTGACGCCGTGCGTCTTGTTGTCCGCCACCGTGTGGGCCGCCCACAGCCGGCGGAACTCCTCGTTCTTCACCGACAGTTCGCCCACCAGCGCCGACAGCCGCTCGTCGTCCGGGTACTGGCCGGCGTACAGGCGCAGGTTGCTCACCACCTCGCACGCCCGGCACTCCCAGTCCGCGTACAGCTCCGCCGTCGCCGGGTCCAGGAAGACCAGCCGCACCAGGTTGCGCTCCTGGGCCGGCAGCGTCCCGAAGTCACCGAACACCGCCGCCGCCAGCCGGTTCCAGCCTATGACGTCCTGGCGCCGCCCGACCAGGTACGCCGGTACGCCGTCCATCGCGTCCAGCAGCGTCCGCAGCTCCGGCCGCACCTGCTGCGGGCGCGGGGCCTGGCGGCGCTTGCGGGGCTTGGGGCCGGCCAGGCGGCTCAGGTGCGCGCGCTCCGTGCCGTCCAGGCGCAGCGCCCGGGCGATGGCGTCGAGGATCTCCGCCGACACGTTCTGCCCGTGCCCCTGCTCCAGCCGCGTGTAGTACGCCACCGACACCCCGGCGAGCTGCGCCAGCTCCTCGCGGCGCAGCCCGGGGACCCGGCGGTGGCGCCCGTGGTCGGGCAGGCCGACGTCCTCGGGGCGCAGCCGGGAGCGCCGGGAGCGCAGGAACTCGCCGAGCTCGGCTCGCTGATCAAGCTGGTGCATTACCCCAGTATCGCCGTGCGGGGGCGCGGGACGGGGGCCCGTGCCTGACCCCGCCAAGGGTAGGTTCGCCAGTCCTAGGCAGAGCAGGGGGATGGGTAGCCGGCGCCGGAGCACGCAAGCTGGGTACCGCGGAAGCCGTACGCGAACCCCGTACGGCGGTCCCGCGCAGCAGCAACGACAGCACAGCAGCACCCACAGCACCGCAGCACCCCACAGCAGTCTTCCGAGGAGCCCCACCGTGTCCGTCACCCAGGTCGCCGCCTACGCCGCTCCCGCCCCCAAGGCCCCGCTGGAGCGCATCACCGTCCCGCGCCGTCCGGTCGGTGCGCACGACGTCCTCATCGACATCAAGTTCTCCGGCATCTGCCACTCCGACATCCACCAGGTCACCGACGGCTGGGGCGAGGGCATCTACCCCATGGTCCCGGGTCACGAGATCGCCGGTGTGGTCACCGAAATCGGCCCGGACGTCACCAGGTTCGCGGTCGGCGACCACGTCGGCGTCGGCTGCTTCGTGGACTCCTGCCGCGTGTGCGAGCAGTGCCTCGCCGGGCAGGAGCAGTACTGCGCCAAGGGCATGACCGGCACGTACAACGCCCTCGACGAGAACGGCGAGCCCACGTACGGCGGTTACTCCACGCACGTGGTCGTCGACGAGAACTACACCGTCCGCATCCCCGACGGCCTCGCCCTCGACGTCGCCGCCCCGCTGCTGTGCGCAGGCATCACCCTCTACTCCCCGCTGAAGCACTGGAAGGCCGGCCCCGGGAAGCAGGTCGCGATCGTGGGTCTCGGCGGCCTCGGCCACATGGGAGTCAAGATCGCCCACGCGCTCGGCGCGGAGGTCACCGTGCTCTCGCAGACCCTGCGCAAGAAGGAGGACGGGCTGAAGCTGGGCGCCGACCACTTCTACGCCACGAGCGACGAGACCACCTTCGAGTCGCTGGCCGGCCGCTTCGACCTGATCGTGTCCACCGTCTCCGCACCCCTCGGCTTCGACGCCTACCTGGGGCTGCTGAAGGTGGACGGCGCCCTGGTGAACGTCGGCGCCCCGGAGGAGCCGGTCTCGCTGAACCTGTTCTCCGTCATCGGCGGCCGCAAGACGCTGGCCGGGTCGATGATCGGCGGGATCGCCGAGACGCAGGAGATGCTCGACTTCTGCGCGGAGCACGGGCTCGGTTCGGAGATCGAAGTGATCCGCGCCGACGAGGTCAACGAGGCCTACGAGCGGGTCCAGGCGGGCGACGTCCGCTACCGCTTCGTCATCGACGCCTCGACCATCTGACCGGCGGGCGCCCGACCATCCGACCGGTCGGGTGCCCGACCATCCGACCAGTGAACGACGGCCCCCGGGCGCACGCGCACGCGCGCCCGGGGGCCGTCACACGTTCTTCATGCCCCGTGCATGGTCTGGGCGGCCGCCCGCGCGGACGATCTTCCCATCAGCCTTTCGCCACAGGGGAGTTCGAGATGCCCAGCCGCCGCCACTTCCTCGCGGGTTCCGCGGCCGCCGTCGGCCTCACGGCCCTTCCGCCGCTCGCCCGGTCCGCGGCGGCGGCCGACGGGGCCGCCGGACCCCAGACGCCGCCGAACATCGTGGTGGTCCTGGCCGACGACCTCGGCTACGGCGACCTGGGCGCGTACGGCCAGAAGCTGATCAGCACCCCGCGCATCGACCGGCTCGCCGCAGAGGGGCTCCGGTTCACCGACGCCTACTCCGCGGCCGCCGTCTGCGCGCCCTCCCGCGCCGCGCTGCTGACCGGGCTGCACACCGGCCACGCCGCCGTCCGCGCAAACCCCTCCAGCGGCGGCCAGGGCAGCCTCGGCGCCGGCGACACCACCTTCGCGGAGGTGCTGCGGGCGCGCGGCTACCGTACGGGCCTGTTCGGCAAGTGGGGCTTCGGACCGGAGGCCGGGGACCAGCCGAGCCACCCGGGCGCGCGGGGCTTCGAGGAGTTCTACGGCTACATCGACCACGGCCACGCCCACGAGTACTACCCGGCGTACCTCTGGCACGACAACGCCAAGGAGACCGTCCCGGCGGGCACCTTCGCCCCCGACGCCATCGCCGCGCGCGCCCTCGACTTCATCGACGCCCGCGCCGCCGGCACCGACCCCTTCCTCCTCTTCCTCGCCCCGAACCTCCCGCACGCCCCCAGCGACATCCCCGACGTCGGCGCGTACGCCTCCCAGTCGTGGACGCAGGCGAACAAGGCCCACGCGGCACAGATCAGCCTCCTCGACGCGCAGGTCGGCTCGGTCGTGGACCGGCTGAAGGCGCGGGGGATCGCGGAGCGCACCGTGGTCCTGTTCGCCTCCGACAACGGCCCGCACGAGGAGGGCGGGGTGAACCCCGACCTCTTCGACGCCAACGGCCCGCTGCGCGGCTACAAGCGCAACCTCTACGAGGGCGGCGTCCGCGTCCCGCTGATCGCCTGGTCCCCGGGCCGGATCGCCCCCGGCACCACCAGCGCCCGCCCCACCCCGCTGTACGACGTCCTGCCCACCCTCGCCGACCTGGCGGGCGGCGCCCCGGCCCCCTCGGACATCGACGGGCTCTCGGCGGCGCCCGTGCTGAACGGCACCCCGGCCCTCGCCCCGGTCCACAACCACCTGTACTGGTACCGGGACGAGCAGGGCGTCACCAGCCGGGCCAACGCCCAGGACGGCGGCCGGGCCACGCAGGTGGCGGAGGCCGTCCGCAAGGACCAGTGGAAGGCCGTACGGTTCGCCCCCGCGCGCGACAGGACCGTACCGGACGCGCAGTGGCGGTTCGAGCTCTACAACCTGACGACGGACCTCGCCGAGAAGTACGACGTGGCGGCGGCGAACCCCTCGGTGGTCACGAGCCTGACGGCCCTGCTGCGCTCCTCCTGGGCCGACACCTACGTCCGCCGCCCGTGGGGCCTCGCGGCGGTCGCGGACGCGTCGGCCGGCACGCTCACCACGACCGTCGCGAACGGTACGGGCCGCCCCTGGCCCGACGTCCGCGTCGCCCTCCCGCTCCCCGCGGGCTGGACGGCCACCCCGGCGAACGCGGACACCGCCGCCTCCCTCGCCCCGGGCGAAGCCCTGACCACGACGTGGCGGGTGACCCCGCCCGCGACGGCGCCCGCGCCCGCGCTGCTCACCGCGCAGGCCGCCACCTCGTCCGGCCTGCGCTTCACGGCCCCCACCCGCTACACGCCGCTGCCGGCCCCGCCCACGGGGGACAGCTACCTCAGCGACCTGCCGTGGGTCTCGGCCGCCAACGGCTGGGGCCCGGTAGAGCTCGACCGCTCCAACGGCAAGCAGGCGGCGGGCGACGGCACCCCGATCGCCTTCGGCGGGGTCACGTACGCCAAGGGGCTCGGGGTGCACGCCCCGTCGGAGATCGTCTACCACCTGGGCGGACGCGGGAACCGGTTCACCGCCCTGGTCGGCATCGACGACTTCTCGAAGAAGCAGTCCGCCGCCGGAGCCACCCGCGCCACCGTGCGCGGCGACGGCCGCGTCCTGGCCACGACCCCCGTCCTGACCGGCGCCTCGGGACCGACCTCCCTGGACTTGGACGTCCGGGGGATCCGCCTGCTCCACCTGGTGGTGGAGGATGCCAATGCGAACTCGGCCTTCGACCACACCTCGTGGGCCCTGGCCCGGGTGACGGTGGTCTGAGGCAGGCTCCGGAGGGGGGTGGACCCCGGGTGCACCCCCCGCGCAGCCAGGGGTTTTTGCGGCAATGAGGGCGAATTATCGGGGGTGACAAGCGGGTTCACGGCAGTGGATGATGACCGGAGACTTCAGGGTTCGCGTGCGCCCGACCGTTGCTGGGGGGAACGGCCGAGCAACCGTCGTGCTGCGCCGCGTCCTTGGTCGGACCCCATCGCCCTTCACCGAAGGAACCCTGCCCGTGCGTCCTCATCGTGCGACGGTCCTGCTCACCGCGGGCCTCGTCACCCTCCTCGGCACACCGGCCGTCGCCGCCGCCGGGACCCCGGCCGACCTCTACGTGAACAGCGACACCACCTGCTCCGACACCGGACCCGGTTCGAAGGCGCTGCCCTTCTGCCTGCTCTCCTCGGCGGCCAGGATCGTCAAGCCGGGCCAGACGGTCCGGATGAAGGCGCGCGCGCACAGCGCCGAGTCCCTGGTCATCGACCGCTCCGGCGAGCCCGGCAAGCCGATCACCTTCGTCGTCGAGACGACGTCCCCCCTCTTCCCCAAGGCGTTCCTGGACGGGGACCTGACCGTCAAGGGCGCCTCCCACGTCAGGATCAGCGGACTGGGCGTCGGCGGTACCGCCCGGGTCAGCCGGTCGGCCGACATCGAGCTGAACGCGATCACCAGCGTGCGGCGGGACGCCGACGCCCTCGTGGTCGGCGACGCGAGCAAGGACGTGCGCGTCACCCGGAGCCAGCTGACCGCCGTCCGGATCGAGGGCGGCGCCGAGCGCACCCTGTTCAGCCGCAACCTGAACTACGGCCGCCCCCGCGCGGCGCTGACGGTGGTGGACGCGCCCGGCACCGTCATCACCAACAACACGGTGTACGGCGCCTGCGTGACGCCCCTCTCGATGAGCGGCGGCTCGTCCGGCTCCGCGGTGTTCAACAACGTGATCTACGCCGAGCCCTCCGCCGACTGCCCGGACGCGGGGCTCCGCAAGGGCATCAACGTGTCGGCGAGCGCCGCGGTCGGCACGCGCGCCGACTACAACCTGATCGTCGGCGATCCCGCCGTCACGCTGATGGCCTACAAGTGGGCCGGCGCCAGCTACCGGAAGCCCGCGGAGTTCGCGGCCGCGACCGGACAGGGCGCCCACGACATCTTCCGGGCCACGTCCACGGGCGTCGGCTTCAACGTGGCCGGTTCGCCCACCATCGATTCCGCCGACGCGACGGCGCCGGGCGCACTCGTGCCCGACTACAGCGGTCTCCCGGCTCTGGACGACCAGCGCGTGCCCAACACCGGCAAGAACGGCGGTTACCTGGACCGGGGCGCGGTGGAGACCTCGATCGGCGTGACCACGGTCAAGTGACGGCGATCAGCACCTGAGCCCCGCGGTGGCGGCCCGAGGGGATCCGCCACCGCCGGGACCCGGCGCCGGAGGCGTCAGCCCTCGGCCCGGGCCACGCCGATCGGGCAGGAGACGCCCGTGCCGCCGATGCCGCAGTAGCCGTCGGGGTTCTTGGCGAGGTACTGCTGGTGGTACGCCTCCGCGGGCCAGAAGGTGCGCTCCGACGCCGGGAGGACGGCCGTGGTGATCGGGCCGTACCCGGAGGCGGTCAGGACGCGCTGGTAGGCCTCGCGGGAGGCCTCCGCGGTGGCCTGGTCGGCGGCGGAGTGGGTGTAGAGCGCCGAGCGGTACTGGGTGCCGACGTCGTTGCCCTGGCGGAAGCCCTGGGTGGGGTCGTGGGACTCCCAGAAGAGCTTCAGCAGGGCCTCGTAGGAGACCAGGGCGGGGTCGAAGACGACCCGGACGACCTCGGTGTGGCCGGTGCCGCCCGAGCAGACCTCTTCGTAGGTCGGGTTCTCGGTGAAGCCGCCCTGGTAGCCGGCGAGGGTGGTCCACACCCCCGGGGTCTGCCAGAACTTGCGCTCGGCCCCCCAGAAACAGCCGAGACCGAAGTCCGCGACCTGGAGGTGGGCGGGGTAGGGGCCCGCCAGGGGGTTGCCGAGCACGGTGTGGACGGCGGGCAGTCCGAAGAGCGGCTCCGCGCGGCCCGTCAGGGCCTCCTCGCGGGTCGGGAGCTCGGGCGTGCGGCGGTACGAGAACATGGATTCCCTCCTTGTGGTCTAGCGGTAACGGGGAACGGCGGGCGGGGATTCCCCCGGCCCGCCGTCTCGGGTCGGTCCGGTCCTCAGTCCTGCCGGGTGACCCGGCGCACGCTGTAGTCGCGGGTCTTCAGGAAGACGGTCTTGGGGCGGCCCTGGTAGATCCACGGCTCGATCCCGCAGTGGCCGTCGATGTGGCGGAACTGTTCGACCGTCTCCTCGTACCTGTCCTGCCAGTACAGCACCCAGGCGAGCATGTGCCGCAGGCGCACGACGCGCCGGTCGGCCGGGTCCGCGGCGGCCGCCACGTCGGCCAGCGCGGCCGTCGCCGCCGCGACGATCTCCGGCCGCTTGTAGTAGACGTCCGGGTCGAGGTCGGCCTCGTGGTTCTCGTGCTCGAAGTGCGCGCGCAGCAGGACGAGCGACAGCAGGTCTCCCGGCTCGCCCCGGGCCGCGGCCTCCCGGCCGAACTCCTCCGCCCGCTCGTGCGAGCCGTGCCACTTCGCGCACCAGTACTGCAGGGCGCCGGACCAGGCGCCCTGCATCTTCGGACCGCGCTCGACGACCTCCGCCCACAGCTGCCCGAAGGCCTCGGACGGGTACCCGAGTCCGCGGGCCACCGGCAGTTCGTTGACGTACGGGACCGGGTCGGCCGGATCGGCGAGCCGCTGGGCCTCGTGAGCGGCCTCCCGCGCCCCGAGCAGGGCCTTGTGGAAGAGGGCGAACTGCTCCCGTGTGGTGTGCCGGCCGGCCAGCGAGCCGCGCAGGTTCCAGGCGACGGCGACCTCCGCGGCGGCGTGCACCAGCGCGGCCGTGGGGTCGGCCGGGCGGGCCGCCCGCCAGGCGAGCAGCCAGGCGTCGTCCTCGGCGGCGGCTTCGCAGAGCACGCCCGCACGGTGGTGGCGCTCCTCCCACACCTGACCGGCGGCAGCGATCCAGTCGGCTCCCGCCTGCCAGTCGCCGGCGCGGACGGCGTCCAGGACGGCACTCTCCCCGGCCGGTACGGGCAGGTAACGGGTGGTGTCGATGTCCTCGGCGGCCACGAAGCCCAGCCCGACGACCTCGGCGGCCGCGGCCGCCTCGCCCGCGGCCGTACGGGCGCGGATCGCGTCGACTTCGGTCTGCAGCTCGGCGGTCCGCGCGTTCAGGCGCTTCGCCTTGCGGAGGAAGTACATCGCGCGCAGCAGCTTGTACGCGCCTACGGCCAGGAGGCAGCCGAGGATGACGAGGCCCATCACGGGGCGAGCACCAGCTTTCGCAGTGGTTCGGTGTCGGGGAGGTCCGCGGCGGCGGAGTCGAGGGCGCTCTCCAGCTGCTCCTCGAAGCCGTCGGCCGGGTAGCGCAGGGTGGCCGGCTGGGACCAGGAGAGCAGCCAGCGGGCGGTTCCGCGATCGGTGAGTTCGGCGGTGACCAGCTCGTTCAGGGCCCGGCGCAGCACCGGGCGGGCGAACTCCCGGGCCGCGCGGCCCGTCGCGGCGGCCGCCGCCCCGGATTTCGGGAGCCGGTCGGTGATCCGCCGGCGCACCGCCGGGTCGGCGTCGATCGCGTCGAGCAGCGAAGCCAGGCCGCTCCCCACGCCTTCGGCGGCGAAGGCCTCCCGGAGCTCCGGCGAGCCCTGGCCGGAGCGGCGGCTCATGCTCTCGTGCACGAGGTCCTCCCAGCCGAGGCGCTCCATCGCGAAGGCCTCGGGCGTCAGGACCGCCCGCTCCAGCGCGATCAGCGAGGCCTCGGAGTCGGCGAGCAGCTCCAGCGAGGGGCTGGACGGCTGCGTGCCGCGGCCGTCCTCGGGCAGCGCCTCGATGCGGGCGACGCGCTCGGCGAGCGCGGGGTGCGAGTCGTAGGGATCGGCCGGCTCGGCGGGCAGTTCCCGGCGCAGGCCGTCCAGTTCCCCGGCGCGGGCTTCGAGGAGGTGGCGCAGGCCGCCGAAGACCTGCCCCGGGGGCGGCAGCAGACCGGAGCCGACGCCGAGGGTGGCGTAGGAGTCCATGTAGAACTCGTGTGCCGGGCCGATGGCGTTGAGCTCGCGCAGCGCGGAGCCGGCGGAATCGCGGCCGGCGACGCGGACGGCGGCCAGGTCGGCGGCGAGCTCCTGGCGGCGGGCGCCGGAGGGGGTCGAGCGCTGGTAGAACTTCCCGTACCCGGTGTAGATCTTTGCCATCGCGCGGTACGAGGCGCCGTCGCCGGTGGTGTCGATCTCCTCGGCCTTCTTGCCGGCCGCGATCCGCTTCCCGGCCTTCTTCTCCTGCTTCGCCCGCTCCTTGGAGATCTTGGCGTCGGAGCGCTCGTTGAAGGTGTCGACGGTACGCAGCAGCTGGACGCGCCCGCGCCGGATCAGCGGGGTGAGACGGGTGTCGAGGTTGGCGTAGTGGCCCATCTCGTGGGCGAGCACGGCGCGCAGCCGCATCTCGTCCAGGCCCGTCATCAGGGGCAGCCCGATGTAGAGGCGGCGGGTGCCCGGCCGCAGCCCGAGCAGCCCCGCGTCCTCGGTGACGGCGGCGTTGACGTCGGCGATCAGCACGATCTCGTCGGGGGTCCGGGTGCCGACCTGCCCGGCGATCTCGCGGACCGCCGCCCACAGGAGGGGTTCCCGGTGCTCGGTGACGGGGACGCCGGGGAGCGGATCCGCCCTGGGCAGGCGGAGCATGAACATGCCGCGCACGATGGGGACGGCGAGGACGACGGCGGCGATGAGCAGTTTGAACAGGCCCGGCCCGTGCAGGCCGGCCGACTCGGCGCCGACGACGCTCCCGGCGAGGACGGCGAGCAGGACGACGCCGAGCAGGTGGAAGCCGGCGAGCAGGACGAGGGTGCGCAAGGCGCGCAGTGAAGCGCCCATATGGACAGATCCCCCCACGGGATGAAGCGGTGCGGTGTTGCTTGCGCGAACCCTATGGGGAGGGGCTCGGGGCCGTGGGGGGGCGGGGGTGCGGGCGGTACGCGGGCGCGGCGCGGACGCGGGCGCGGCGCGGACGCGGGCCGGCTGCGGCGCCGGTTGCGGGCGCGTGCGCCGGCGGCCGGCCGGCCGGGCCGTCAGTGCGGCAGGGTCGCCGGGGAGCCGCCGTTGGCCTCGTAGCCCGCCACCGCCAGGGCGCGGTAGACCGCGTACGAGGCCGCCGGGTCCGCGTCGGCCGACCAGGGCAGGGCGCCCACGTAGCCGTCGACGTGCCGGACCTGGTCCATCGCCTCGGCCCAGCGCTCGCCGCCGACGAGGAAGAGGAGCAGCAGGTGGCGCACGTGCGCCAGCATCGGGTCGTCGGGGCGCGCGCTGTGGACGGCGTACAGCGCGCCCTCCACCGCCCGGGTCACCGCCGCGCTCTGGTGGAAGCTGCGCACCAGGACGACGTCGGGGACGTGCTCGTACAGCGCGAACAGCGGCAGCGCCGCCAGCAGCGAGCCCCGCGGGGCGCGGGCCGCCGCGTGGTGGGTGAAGGCGTCGGCCTTCTCCCGGGAGCCGTGCCACTTCGCACACCAGTAGTGCAGCGCGGCCAGGTGCGCCCCCATGTGCTGCGGCGCCCGGTCGATGACCTTGGCCCACAGCGCGTCGTACTCGGGCTCGGAGTAGTGCAGCATGCGGGCGACGGCCAGCTCGACGATGTACGGGACCGGGTCGCCGGGAGCCAGCAGCGCGGCCCGCCCGCAGGACTCCCGGGCCTCCTCCGCGATGATCCGTACGTCGGCCTCGCTCATGCCCTCCGGGCGCCGCCACATCTGCTGCGCGAGCAGCTCGGCGTGCACCTGCGCGCCGCCCGCGTCCTTCGGGGCCTCCAGCCGCCACGCCTTCAGCCAGGCGGCGCCGGCCCCGGGCTCCCGGGAGAGTTCCTGCGCCGCCGAGCCGGCGAAGGCCTGGACGCGCTGCCAGCGCACCTCGCCGTCGGCCGGGGTGCCGGCCAGCAGCTGGGAGGCGGCCTGCCACCGCCCGGTCCGGGTCACGTTGTCCAGGGCGTCCATCAGGTCCTGGTCGGGGCCGGGGATCCGGACGTCGAGCTCCTCCTGGAGGGCGAATCCGTAGTCCGCGGGGTCGGCCGCGTCCGGGCTGCCGGGCGTGACCAGGCGCAGGCCGCCGCGCCTGCGCCGCAGGATCGGTCCGACGGCGGCCAAGAGCATCGCCATCGCGAGCAGGAACCACAGAATCTCCATGTCCCCAGCGAACCAGACGCACCCGCACGAAGGCCAATAGGAGGCAAAGCCGCCCGTCACGCACCCCTTCGGGGGGAGTACGGAGACGGGGCCGCGCAGCGGCCGGACGGGGATAGCATCGGGCCATGAGCGACAGCCACGAGCACCAGAGCTTCGAGACCCGCGCCATCCACGCGGGCAATACGGCGGACCCGCTGACCGGCGCGGTCGTACCCCCGATCTACCAGGTCTCCACGTACAAGCAGGACGGAGTCGGAGGACTGCGCGGCGGCTACGAGTACAGCCGCAGCGCCAACCCGACCCGTACCGCGCTGGAGGAGAACCTCGCGGCGCTGGAGGGCGGGCGGCGCGGCCTCGCCTTCGCGTCCGGGCTCGCCGCCGAGGACTGCCTGCTGCGCACGCTGCTCTCCCCGGGCGACCACGTGGTCATCCCGAACGACGCCTACGGCGGCACCTTCCGCCTCTTCGCGAAGGTCGTCTCCCGCTGGGGCGTCGAGTGGTCGGTCGCCGACACCTCCGACCCGGCGTCCGTGCGGGCCGCCCTCACCCCGAAGACCAAGGTCATCTGGGTCGAGACCCCCTCCAACCCGCTGCTCGGCATCACGGACATCGCGCTGGTGGCCGACATCGCGCGGACGGCCGGCGCCAAGCTGGTCGTGGACAACACCTTCGCGTCCCCCTACCTCCAGCAGCCGCTCGCGCTCGGCGCGGACGTGGTCGTGCACTCGCTGACCAAGTACATGGGCGGCCACTCCGACGTGGTCGGCGGCGCGCTCGTCGCCGCGGACGCGGCGCTGGGCGAGGAACTGGCCTACCACCAGAACGCCATGGGCGCGGTGGCCGGGCCCTTCGACTCCTGGCTCGTGCTGCGCGGCATCAAGACGCTGGCCGTCCGCATGGACCGGCACGCCGAGAACGCGGGCAAGATCGCCGAGATGCTGACCCGCCACCCCAAGGTCCACACCGTCCTCTACCCGGGCCTGCCCGGGCACCCGGGCCACGAGGTCGCCGCCAAGCAGATGCGCAACTTCGGCGGCATGATCTCCTTCCAGGTCACCGGCGGCGAGGAGGAGGCGGTCGCGCTCTGCGACCGGACCAAGATCTTCACCCTGGGCGAGTCCCTCGGCGGCGTCGAGTCCCTCATCGAGCACCCGGGCCGCATGACCCACGCCTCGGTGGCCGGCTCGGCCCTGGAGGTCCCGGGCGACCTGGTCCGCCTGTCGGTCGGCATCGAGAACGCCGACGACCTGCTGGCCGACCTGACGCAGGCGCTGGGCTAGTACGGGGCCGGTACGGGCCGCCACGGCGGCCGGTACGACGCGGTGACGTTCTCCCCGCCCGCTACCAGGGCGGGGAGACCTCGCTGGACGGCGATGTCCACGCGTGCGTGAGCGAGGCCCACACCAGGAAGGCCACCACCGCCGCGAAGAGCAGCGTCCAGCCGATCCGGCGGACCGTGCGGCGCCGCCGCAGGAGCCGGTCGCCGTGCGCCGCGGCGCCCGCCGCGAGACCGGGCGGAACCGCCGGGTACGGGCCCTCCAGCAGCCGTTTGACCTGGGCTTCCCTGGGATCCGGGGGACTCATGCCGCCTCCTGGTGGCGGGTGTCCGACCGGGATCCCGATCCGGGGCCTGAGGGACCGGAGCCGGGACCGGGACCCGCGCCGGGACCCGAGGGACCCGCGCCGGGCCGCGAGCGCAGGCCGGCCACGGCACGGTCGCAGAGCGCGCGCACCCGCTCGGGCGCCAGCCCCAGCTGCGCCGCCGTGACTTCCTCCGCGACCCCTTCGTAGAGCCGCAGCACCACGACCAGCCGCTCCAGCGGACCCAGCGGTCCGAGCACCCCGCTGCCGCCGTGGTGGCGGCGGCCGGTACGGGCGAAGGCGGCGCACAGCTCCTGGCGGGTGTAGTCGTACGGGTCGTCCCCGCGCAGCCTGCGCCAGTTCGCGTACGTACGGGCCAGCGCGCCGCCGAGGAGCCCGCGCGCGGCGGGAGCGTCCTCCGCGGTGGTGGCGGGCTCCGCCGTGAGCAGGATCGCGACGCGCAGGAGCCGCCCCGCCGCTCCGGCGACGAAGGCTTCGAACTCGGCGTAGGGGCCCGGCCCGTGGTCCACAATCCACATAGTGCGGTCAGCGGGACCACCCCGGTCAAGGGGTCGGGAGCACCCGGCACCGATGCGGTACCTGACGGGCGGCCCGGGCGGGCGTCAGGAGGCGGGGCCGGCCTCGGAGCCGGGCTCGGCACCGGCCGACATCAGCTCGGACAGCGAGACGTTGAAACGCGTCAGCAGACCGGTGAACGACTCGCGCTCCGCCTCGTCCCAGCCCTCCGTCACCCGGGCCATCAGCTCGCGCCGCGAGGAGCGGACCTCCTCCAGCCGGGCCAGCCCGCGCGGGGACAGCGCGAGCACCACGGCCCGGCCGTCCTCGGGGTGCGAGGTCCTCTTGACCAGGCCGCTGTCGACGAGCGGCGCGACCTGGCGGGTGACAGTGGAGGAGTCGATGCCCATGCCGCCGGCGAGCGCCTTGACGCCCATCGGCCCCTCCAGGTCGAGCCGGTTCAGCAGCAGGTACGCGGCCCGGTCCATGGAGTTGCGGGCCTGGCCGACCCCGCCCAGGCGGGTCTGCTCGGCGCGCCGGGCGAAGACCGCCACCTGGTGCTGGAGCGCGTCGAGGAGACCGGCTTCGGCGGGCGCGCCGGCCGGCGCGGGCAGGTCGGAACTGGCCGAGGTGGAGGGCATGGCCGTGAGCTCTCTTCGCGAGGGGCCGACAAGGATGGGGGACAGAGTACGCGGCCGTGCGGCGGCTCGTACGCCTCGTACGAGAACTGGTACGGCCGCTGTGGAACGGCCCTCGCGAGTCGTCCCGGATGGCGAGATTTCACCCCTCCGCGGGCCCGCCCGCGGAGGGGCACCGGGCCGGGATCCGTGTCCCGCGCCGGGGGGCGCACCGGCTGCGAGACTGGCCGCATGAACTACCGCGTGCCGCAGCCCGTTCCGCAGGTCATCCTCGACGACGTCCGGGGGGCCCAGAAGATGCTCTCGGGCGTCTCCCGGGTGACCGCGATGGAGGGCAGCCGGTACCTCTCGACGCTCACCGGCTCCCCGGTCCACCTCAAGTGCGAGAACCTCCAGCGCACCGGCTCCTTCAAGCTCCGCGGGGCGTACGTGCGCATCGCGGGCCTGCGCCCCGAGCAGCGCGCCGCCGGAGTGGTCGCCGCCAGCGCGGGCAACCACGCGCAGGGCGTGGCGCTGGCCTCCTCCCTCCTCGGGGTCCGCTCCACCGTGTTCATGCCGGTGGGGGCGCCGCTGCCGAAGGTGGCCGCGACCCAGGACTACGGCGCCGAGGTGCGGATGCACGGGCAGGTCGTGGACGAGACGCTGGCCGCGGCCCAGGAGTACGCGGACCGCACGGGCGCCGTGTTCATCCACCCCTTCGACCACCGCGACATCATCGCGGGCCAGGGCACGGTCGGCCTGGAGATCCTGGAGCAGTGCCCGGAGGTGCGCACCATCCTGGTCGGGATCGGCGGCGGCGGGCTCGCGGCCGGGGTCGCCGTCGCGATCAAGGCGCTGCGCCCGGACGTCCGGGTGATCGGCGTCCAGGCGGCGGGCGCGGCCGCGTACCCGCCCTCACTGAAGGTCGGGCACCCGGTGTCCATCGACAACCCGGTCACCATGGCGGACGGCATCAAGGTCGGGCGGCCCGGCGACATCCCCTTCAAAATCATCGGCGAACTGCTCGACGACGTGCGTACGGTGTCGGAGGACGCGCTCTCCAGCGCCCTGCTGCTCTGCCTGGAACGGGCCAAGATGGTGGTCGAGCCGGCCGGGTGCAGCCCGGTGGCCGCCCTGCTGAGCGAGCCCGAACGGTACGGCGACGGCCCGGTGGTGGCGGTCCTGTCCGGCGGGAACATCGACCCGCTGCTCCTGCAGCGGATCCTGCGCCACGGCATGGTGGCGGCCGGCCGCTACCTGTCGCTGCGGCTGCGGGTGACCGACCGGCCGGGGGCGCTGGCCGGTCTGCTGGGGGAATTGTCAGTGGTGGATGCGAACGTGCTCGACGTGAGCCACGTGCGGACCGACCCGCGGCTGGGGCTCACGGAGGTGGAGGTGGAGCTGCACCTGGAGACGAAGGGACCCGAGCACTGCGCGCAGGTCGCGCGGGCGCTGCACGGGGCGGGGTACCAGGTCATCGGCTAGGCCGTCTCTTTCGGATCTTGCCGGGCCCATCGACGGTGCCGGCCCCTGTGGCGGCACGCGATATAACGCGATACGGTGTCGCCGTTCGGCCGGGCGAGGTCGGCTCGGCAACCATAGGATTCGCGTAAGAATGTCACGATTCTGCTGGTTCGATTCGCACTGGGAGAACCCATATGCCAGGTGCCATCTACGCCGAGGGTCTGGTCAAGACCTTCGGTGACGTCAGGGCTCTGGACGGCGTTGACCTCGATGTCCCCGAAGGCACGGTGCTGGGTCTGCTCGGCCCCAACGGAGCGGGCAAGACCACGACCGTGCGCGTCCTGACCACCCTGCTGCAGCCCGACAGCGGCAAAGCGGTCGTGGCCGGGATCGATGTCCTCAAGCACCCCAACGAAGTCCGCCGCGCGATAGGCCTCTCGGGCCAGTTCGCCGCCGTGGACGAGTACCTCACCGGCCGCGAGAACCTCCAAATGGTCGGCCAGCTCTACCAGATGAGCGCCAAGGCGGCGAAGGCCCGCGCCGCCGAACTGCTGGAGCGCTTCAACCTCGGCGACGCCGCCGACCGCACGGCCAAGACGTACTCCGGCGGCATGCGCCGGCGCCTCGACCTCGCGGCGGCCCTGGTCGTCAGCCCGCCCGTGATGTTCATGGACGAGCCCACCACCGGCCTCGACCCGCGCAACCGCCAGGCGCTGTGGGGGATCATCCAGGAGCTCGTCGCGGGCGGCACCACCCTGCTGCTCACCACGCAGTACCTGGAGGAGGCCGACCACCTCGCCCACGACATCTGCGTGGTCGACCACGGGAAGGTCATCGCGCGCGGCACCTCCGACCAGCTCAAGGCCCGCACCGGCGGCGAACGCGTCGAGGTCGTCGTGCACGAGCGCGAGCGCATGTCCGAGGCCCGCGAGGTGCTCGGCGGCTTCGGCAAGGGCGAGACCACCGTCGAGGAGCACACCCGCAAGCTGACCGTGCCGGTCTCCGGCGGGGCCAAGCTGCTCGCCGAGGTCATCCGCGAGCTGGACGGACGCGGCATCGAGATCGACGACATAGGCCTGCGCCGTCCCACCCTGGACGACGTGTTCATCTCCCTGACCGGCCACGCGGCGGAACTGAACGCCGAGGAGGCCGACGAGGACCCCGCGGGCGCGAAGCCCAGGGGCGGCCGCAAGGCCCGCAAGGAGGCGGCGAAGTGACCCTCACCTCCACCACCCCGGAACTGGCCGCGCCGCGCCCGCGCGGCGGCATCGTCCAGGGGGTCAAGGACTCCCTGGTCATGGCCAAGCGGAACCTGATCCGCATGTCCCGCATCCCCGAGATGATCATCTTCGGCGTGATCCAGCCGGTGATGTTCGTCGTCCTGTTCAGCTACGTCTTCGGCGGCTCGATCGCCGTCGGCGGCAACACCTCGCCCGCCGCCTACCGCGAGTTCCTCATGGCGGGCATCTTCGCCCAGACCGTCACCTTCGCCACGGCCGGCGCGGGCGCGGGCATCGCGGACGACATGCACAAGGGACTCATCGACCGCTTCCGGTCACTGCCCATGGCCCGCGGCGCCGTCCTCACCGGCCGCACCCTGGCCGACCTGGTCCAGACCACCCTCACGCTCGTCGTCCTGGCGATCGTCGCGCTGATCGTCGGCTGGCGCACCCACACCAGCATCGGCGAGGTCCTGGCCGGCTTCGCCCTGCTGCTCCTGCTCGGCTACGCCTTCTCCTGGATCGGCGCACTGATCGGCCTGTCGGTGCGCACCCCGGAGGCGGCCACCTCGGGCGGGCTGATCTGGCTCTTCCCGCTGACGTTCATCTCCAACGCCTTCGTCCCCTCCGACAACATGCCGACGTTCCTGCGGCACATCGCGGAGTGGAACCCCTTCAGCGCCACCGTCCAGGCGGCCCGCGAGCTCTTCGGGAACCTCCCGGACGGCTACCCGGTCCCCGCGGCCTGGCCGATGCAGCACCCGGTGATCGCCTCGATCCTCTGGTCGCTGCTGATCATCGTGGTCTTCCGCACCCTGGCGGTCCGCAAGTACCGCTCGGCGACGGCCTGACCAGGGCGCTCCACCCGCACCGCTCCACCCGCACCGCACAGCACCGCACAGCATTTCGCCCCGACGGTCATCAGACCGGCGGGGCGAAATGTCGAAAGGGGGGTGATCAGCCGGTGAACGGCTTGACGTCGAGGATCTTGACGGAAGCCTGCTTGCCGTTCGGCAGCTCGTACTGGGCGTCCTCGCCGATCTTCTTGCCCATCACGCCGGTGCCCAGCGGGGACTGCGGGGAGTAGGTCTCGAAGTCCGAGGACGCGTACTCGCGCGAGGCCAGCAGGAACTCCATGGTGTCGTCCTCGTCGCCGTCGAAGGCGATCTTGACGAGCGTGCCGGGGGCCACCACGCCCTCGGCGGCGGGGGCCGTGCCGACCTTGGCCTTCTCCAGGAGCTGGGTGAGCTGGCGGATGCGGAGCTCCTGCTTGCCCTGCTCCTCCTTGGCCGCGTGGTAACCGCCGTTCTCACGGAGGTCACCCTCCTCGCGGGCAGCGGCGATCTTGATCGTGATCTCACTGCGTGCGGGACCAGAGAGGTACTCCAGCTCGGCCTTCAGCTGGTCGTACGCCGCCTGGGTCAGCCAGGTGACGCTCTCGCTCGTCTGGGTCACGGGTGCTCCTCGTCGGTACAGGGACTGCTAAAGCCGCCAGCGGCGGACGAAACCACGAGCCTAACAATTCGGGAAGAAAAGGGGGAGGACACCAAGCGTGTGAAACGCGTCAGGGCGTGTTGAGGCGGCCGCGGGCCGCCACACCGCGGGAGCCCGGCACCCGGCCCCGGAAGCCCTGCCGCCCGGCCCCGGGAGTCCGCCGCTCAGCCCGCGGAGCCCGCCGGACGGCAGCCGATCAGCTCGATCATCGTCGCGCGGCTGGTCGTCCTCAGGGTGACCATCTCGTCCACGCGGGTGTCCTCCTGCGCGAACGTGAAGTCGGCGCGCCCCACCTCGCCGTGCTCCTCGTCCTGGGAGATCAGCGTGCACACCCCGGTGACCCCGGCCTCCTTGCGCACCTCCAGGTGCACGTCGACCGCGGTGTCGGAGACGACCTTGAACTTGATGACCTCGGCGCTCACGCTCTGCCCGGCGACGTAGTCCCAGCCGATCCAGCCGACCACCCCGAGCAGCCCGACTCCGAGCACCGACCCGATGATCTTGAGCTTGCGGTCAGCGCGCTCGTCGGCCGACCGGCCGTAGCGGCCCTCGGGCAGCTCCTCGCGCACCGCACTCATCGATCGTTCCCTTCGAGGACGGACGAACACCGGAATCCCGGGGTGACCCCCCGGAATTTTTCCACCCCCCGATTCGGTCACTATAGAAGGCGCCAGCCCTGACGACTCAAAGAGGATCCTGTCTTGACCGAGCAGCTTCGACTGATGGCCGTCCACGCCCACCCCGACGACGAGTCGAGCAAGGGCGCGGCCACCATGGCCAAGTACGTGTCCGAGGGGGTGTCCGTGCTGGTGGTGACCTGCACCGGCGGTGAGCGGGGCTCCGTCCTCAATCCCAAGCTCCAGGGCGACAAGTACATCGAGGAGAACATCCACGAGGTGCGCGCCAAGGAGATGGACGAGGCCCGCGAGATCCTCGGCGTCGACCAGGAGTGGCTGGGATACGTCGACTCCGGTCTCCCCGAGGGCGACCCGCTGCCCCCGCTGCCCGAGGGCTGCTTCGCCCTCGACGACATCGACGAGGCGGCCGGCCGCCTGGTGAAGAAGATCCGCACCTTCCGGCCGCAGGTCGTCACCACGTACGACGAGAACGGCGGCTACCCGCACCCCGACCACATCATGACCCACAAGATCTCGATGGTGGCGTTCGAGCACGCGGCCGACACCGAGAAGTACCCCGAGGCCGAGTTCGGACCGGCCTACCAGCCGCAGAAGCTCTACTACAACCAGGGCTTCAACAAGCCGCGCACCGTCGCCCTGCACGAGGCGCTGCTCGCCCGCGGCATGGAATCCCCGTACGCGGAGTGGCTGGAGCGGTGGAAGGAGTTCGAGCGCACGGAGCGGACCCTGACCACCCACGTGCCCTGCGCCGACTACTTCGAGATCCGCGACAAGGCGCTCATCGCGCACGCCACGCAGATCGACCCCGACGGCGGCTGGTTCCGCGTGCCGATGGAGATCCAGAAGGAGGTCTGGCCGACCGAGGAGTACGAGCTCGCGAAGTCGCTCGTGGACACTTCCCTCCCCGAGTCCGACCTCTTCGCGGGCATCCGGGAGAATGCGTAGCCATGAGCACTACGCAGGCAGCAATCGTCCAGCTCCTCCCGCTGGCCGGCGACACCTTCGACAAGAACAAGGTGACCCCGGGCATCCTGGGCTTCATCGTGTTCGCGGCCCTCGCCCTCGGGGTGTGGGGCCTGATGAAGTCGATGAGCCGCCACATGGGCCGCGTCAACTTCAAGGAAGCCCCGGAGCCCGCCCCGACGGAGAGCACGCGCGCCCCGTAGGGGCCCCGCCACCGATCCGGCCGCGGGCTCCCCGCGCGACCGCCGCCCCGCCGAGAGCGGCCGGGCGGCGGACCTTCGCACGCCTTGTACGGGGCCTTGCGCCGTGCTCCGCGCCGGACCTCAGACCGGGCCTCAGGCCAGGCCTCAGACCGGGCCTCAGGCCGGGCCTCAGGCCGGGCCGCACGCCGGGCCCCAGGCCGCCCTAGGCCACCGACGGTGCCACCGGGACGCCCATGATCTCCCGCGAATGCAGGTTCGGCACCAGCGACAGCCGCCACGCCTGCCAGCCCTCCGCCGGGTCCACCCCCCGCGCCAGGATCACCGTGTAGGACTCCAGGGCGTCCTCCAGCCGTCCGTCCCGCATCGGATGCGGGGCCGCCGCCAGCCGCGCCAGCTCCGTCCGCGCCTCGTCGGAGGCCTCCGGCAGCGCGTACGGCAGGAGCGTGCAGCGCAGGAAGCGCGCCCAGTCCTCCCCGCGCCGGTCCCCGTAGGAGATGAACAGCCGCACCGCCTCCTCGCACAGCCCCAGCGCCTGCGCCACCCGCCCGTTGCCCGCGTCCACCACCGCCAGCTCCAGACAGGTCCAGGCCTCCCCGTGGGCCAGCCCGATCCGCCGGAAGTCCGCCCGCGCGTCCACCAGCAGCTGGCGGGCGAAACCGGAGTTCTTCAGGTTCCCCGTCTGCGTCGCCCGCTGGTCGCGCGTCACCCGGCCCGAATGGTGGCGGGCGTGCGCCAGCCCGTACACGTCCCGCATCCGGGAGAACATCGTGCGCGCCCGCTCCAGCTCCCGCACCGCCCGGTCCCGCTCCCCGGCCTCCTCCAGCGCCTGCCCGAGGTAGTACAGCGTCCACGCCTCACCGCGCGCGTCCTCCGACTCCCGGTGCCGCACCAGCGCGTCGCGCAGCCGCTCCAGCGCCGGCCCCGGATCCCCGTCGACCACCCGGGCCCGGCCCAGCTGGGTCAGCGCCCAGGCCTGCCCCCGGTCGTCGCGCGTGCGCCCGTACAGCTCCAGGGCCAGCCTCAGCTCCGCCTCCGCCCGCGGCACCTCGCCCAGGCGCAGGTACACCTGCCCCAGCTGCAGGTGCGCCCAGGCCTCGCCGTGCACGCTCTCGCTCTCGCGGTGCAGGACCAGCGACTCGCGCAGCAGCCGCAGCGCCTCCGCGAGGTTCGCCCGGTCGCGCTCCACCGCGCCGAGCGCGTGCAGCCCCCACGCCCGGTCGCCCGCCAGCTCCTCCGGAGCCTGCAGCACCAGCGCCTCGCGGATACGGGCCGAGGCCTCGGGAAGGTTGCCCTGGTGGTGCAGCGTGATGCCGAGCGAGACCAGCGCCATGCCCGCGCCCGCCTCCTGATGGGCCTCCATGTACTGGTCGACCAGCGAGGTCAGCGTGGTGCGGGACTTGTCGAGCTCACCGAGCTGGCGCGCCGCGATGCCCGTGCGCCACTGCACCGAGCGCACCAGCAGCCCCTGGTCCACGGCCTGCGTGAGCTCGTTGATCTCACCGAGCCGGTACAGGTCGCCGCGCAGCAGGCAGAAATCGCAGAGCGCGCCCAGCAGGTCCAGCACCGCCTGCTGGTCCACGCCCTCCGAATGCCGCAGCGCCGCCGTGATGAAGCTCGACTCGTCGTCCAGCCAGCGCAGCGCCGCGTCCAGGGAGACGAAGCCGTGCCCGCCGACCGTGCCCGCCTTCGACAGGGCGTTCGCCCGCGTGGACATCTTCCCGTCGACCATCCGGATCACCGAGTCCGCGAGCTGCGCGTACGTACGGATCAGCCGCTCGTGCGCCGCCGAGGCCCCGGCCCGGTCCTCGTCCCGGGCCAGCCGCGCCGCCGCGTACGCGCGCACCGCGTCGTGCATCCGGAACCGGTCCCCGCGCACGTGGTCCAGCAGCCCCGCCCGTGCCAGCTCGCGCAGCAGCCGCCCGGCCTCCACCTGGTCCGCGTCGATCAGCGCCGCCGCGGCCGCCGCCCCGAGCGAGGCCCGGCCCGCCAGGGTGAGGCGGCGCAGCAGCCGGCGCCGCTCCTCGGGCAGCGCGGCGTAGGCCAGGTCGAGTGCGGCGCCCAGGGAACCGGCGATGTCCTGAGCGGGGGAGGGGGTGCCCGCGGGGGTAGCGGGGGGCGCGGGGGTCGCGGGGGTCGCGAGGGTCGCGGGGGTGCCCCCGGCGCCGGCGGTGCCGCCGAGGGGCGCCAGCACGCGCAGCGCCAGCGGCAGACCGGCGCCGAGCGCGAGCAGCCCCCGTACGGCCTCCTCGGGGTGCGGGTACCCGGTCGCGCCCGCGGCCGCCTCCGCCTCCGACGCGGCCCTCGCGCCCGCCGCCCGCACCAGCTCCGAGCCGGCCTCCCGCGCCAGCCGGGTCACCGGCAGCTGGTACACCCAGGCCGCCAGGTCGGCGGGCAGCTCCAGCGGCTCCCGCGCCGTCACCAGGACCAGGCTCTCGGAGCGCTCCGGCACCAGCATCCGTACCTGCGCGGAGTCCACGGCATCGTCCAGGACCACCGCCACCGGGGTGCCCTGCACGTGCTGGTGGTACAACTCGCCCAGTCTGCGCACCTGCTGGTCCGCCGACGAACCCTCACGGAACAGCAGCTGCTCGCGGGGCGCCCCGAGCCGGTTCATCAGGTGCAGCAGCGCCTCGCGGGTCGGCAGCGGGCTCTCGGCGGCGCCACCGCCCCGCAGGTCCACCACGCAGGCACCCTTGAACTGGTCCCGCAGCGCGTGCGCCGCGTGCAGCGCCAGCGTGGTGCGGCCCACCCCCGGCTCGCCGTGCAGCACCACGACCACCGGCCGGGTCTCGGTACTGGCCCGCGCGCTCTGCACCCACTGGGCGATCCGGGCCAGCTCGGCCCGCCGGCCCACGAACACCCCGTCCAGTTCGGGGAGTTGCCCGAAGGACTGCTCGAGCATGCTCCGCCGGCGGGCCTCGGCGCTGCGGTTGGCCCCGCGCAGCTGGAGGGCGCCGCCCGCACCGTTCCCGTTCACCTTGTGCGGGGGATGGGAACTCACGGCGACCTTGCGCTGCTGCTCCAGGAACGGACGTATCCCGCGCACCTCCAGCGCCGACAGCCACTGCAGCCTCAGCTGCTCCGCCCCGCCCGGGCGGCCCAGTTCCCCGGCGCGCCGGTTCGCCGCGGGCAGGTGCAGGGCAGTCACCTTGAGCACCGTCGCCGTCGCCCCGGCCACGCCCACCACGGCGCCGGCGGTCAGCGCGGTGCCGGCCGCCACCCCGAACGCCAGGTCGGCCCCCAAGGCGGCGGCCGCCGCTACCGCCGTCACCAGCAGCGCGGTCGAGGTGTTCGCCCGGCGGAAGGCCTCGCCCAGCGACTCGTCCCCGGCCGCCGCCTCGTCCAGGGCACGCGCGTACGCCTCGTACTCGGCGGACGCGCTCGCCGCGAGCCCGTCCAGAGCCTGCTTGCCGCGCGCGAGCAGCGCCGCCCTGGCCTCCGGAGTACCGGCCGCCCCGCTCGCCCCCCGCCGGGACTCCTCCTCCACGGCCCGCCCCAGCAGCCGCTCGGCCTCACCGCGATGACTGTCCCGCATCGGCAATCCCCCTCAGAGAGCTCCGGCATGGTGCGACAAGTGTCCGCCGGTACGGTCGCGAGCGCGAGAGAATCTGAGCTAGTTCAGAGGGAGTTGACGCACAATCGGTCGCACATGGTGGCCCGGTGAACAGAGGGTGGGGGGCTCGTGAGCCCTGCGCGACGACGACACTGCTCCTGACGGCCGCCACCGGCCGCAAGCTCCTCCCACCGGAACAAGTCCCCGACCGGGGCTTCCGGCTCCACTACGAGAAGCCCGCGCCGGCCGACGAGGACAACGCCCGGGGCCGGGGCGACCGGTCCGAACCGGCCCGGACCGGGTACCGGTGGGGCCGCCTCCGCGGATGCCGCCGTCAGAGGGCTCCCAGGTCCACGGTGACGGGGAAGGGCGCGGCAGCCTTGATCACGCCAGTGAACATCTCGCCGTCCCTGTAGGCCCTGGTGGCGGGGTCCAGAACATAGGTGTAGATGATCGGCACACCGGTGGCGGCCTGTTCGATCCGCCAGTAGAAGGGGATGCCGGCCTTGGCGTACTGGTCCACCTTCACGATCCGGTCGGTGGTCTCCGAGCCGGGTGAAACGACCTCCACGACCAGGAGTACGTGTTCGGGGCGGGTGGGGGAGAGATCGATGGTTTCCGCCCGGTAGACGACGACGTCCGGACGGCGGTTGGTGAGCGGAACGTCCTGCGGGCGGACGTCGAAGTCCGTGTCTGCGTTCCAGTCCGGGCCTGCGGCGGCGTCCAGGGCATTGGCCAGGATTCGGGCCAGCCGGTTGTGCCGCTTGGACGCGCTCGGGCTCACGACGACCATTCCGTCCACGATCTCGATGCCGGCGCACTGCTCCTCGGACCAGGAGTCGTACTGCTCCGCGCTGATCTGTGCGTGCATCCAGGCGGGTGCCACCATCTCGGTGGTCATGGCGTACCTCCTCCGGGGAGCTTCGACAGGTCCGACGCTGCTGGGGTCAGCTTACTGTCCTGTGACACCTGGACACCTGATCCGGAAGCCGGACGCTGCCCCATCTCCTGCACCCGCACCCGCATCCGCGCCCGCATCCGGGCCCACGCCACCGGGGCTGACGACCGAACCCACTCCTGCGCCACGGACCGGCCCGCGCCCGGACACCGGCGCCGGTTTGTGAGGCGAGGCAAGCCCTTGGGGCAGGATAGGCCGCATGCCGAATCGCCTTGCGAACGAGACCTCCCCGTACCTGCTCCAGCATGCCGACAATCCCGTCGACTGGTGGCCCTGGTCCCCGGAGGCCTTCACGGAGGCGCGGGAGCGGGGCGTGCCCGTACTGCTCAGCGTTGGTTACTCTTCGTGTCATTGGTGTCATGTCCTCGCGACCGAGAGCTTCGAAGACGAACTCGTCGCCGCCTACATGAACGAACACTTCGTCAACATCAAGGTCGACCGCGAAGAGCGCCCCGACATCGACGCCGTCTACATGGAGGCCGTGCAGGCCGCCACCGGGCAGGGCGGGTGGCCCATGACGGTGTTCCTGACCCCCGACGCCGAGCCCTTCTACTTCGGGACCTACTTCCCGCCCGAGCCCCGGCACGGGATGCCCTCCTTCATGCAGGTGCTCGAAGGCGTGCGCGCCGCGTGGGTGGGGCGGCCCGAGGAGGTGGCCGAGGTCGCGCAGCGGATCGTACGGGACCTCGCGGGGCGGCAGCTCGACTACGGGAAGGCCGGAACCCCCGGTCCCGAGGAGCTCGCGCAGGCGCTGCTCGGACTGACGCGGGAGTACGACGCCACGCGCGGCGGATTCGGCGGCGCGCCGAAGTTCCCGCCGTCCATGGTGCTGGAGTTCCTGCTGCGCCACCACGCCCGGACCGGGTCCGAGGGGGCGTTGCAGATGGCCGCCGACACGTGTGAGGCCATGGCCCGGGGCGGGATCTACGACCAGCTCGGGGGCGGGTTCGCGCGGTACTCCGTGGACCGGGAGTGGGTGGTTCCGCACTTCGAGAAGATGCTCTACGACAACGCCCTGCTCTGCCGGGTGTACGCCCATCTGTGGCGGACCACCGGATCGGATCTCGCCCGGAGCGTGGCCCTCGGCACCGCCGATTTCATGGTCCGCGAACTGCGCACCCACGAGGGCGGTTTCGCCTCCGCGCTGGACGCCGACAGCGAGGACCCGGTCACCGGCAAGCACGTGGAGGGGGCCTACTACGCGTGGACCCCCGCCCAGTTGCGCGAGGTGCTCGGGGAGGAGGACGGGGATCTGGCCGCCGCCTGCTTCGGGGTGACGGAGGAGGGGACCTTCGAGCACGGCACGTCCGTGCTGCAACTCCCGGCTCAGGGACCGGACGTCGAACCGGAGCGGCTCGACGGGATCCGGGAGCGGCTGCTCGCGGCCCGCGCCGGCCGGCCCGCGCCCGGCCGGGACGACAAGATCGTCGCCGCGTGGAACGGGCTGGCCATCGCCGCCCTCGCCGAATGCGGGGCCTACTTCGACCGGCCCGATCTGGTGGAGCGGGCGACGGAGGCCGCCGATCTCCTCGTGCGGGTGCACTTCGACGCGGCGGCCGGGCGGGCGCGCCTCGCGCGGACCAGCAAGGACGGGCACGTCGGGGTCAACGCCGGGGTGCTGGAGGACTACGGGGACGTGGCGGAGGGCTTCCTGGCCCTGGCGGCCGTCACCGGCGAAGGGGTCTGGCTGGAATTCGCCGGGTTCCTCGTCGACCTGGTCCTGGACCTGTTCGCCGCCGAGGACGGCACGCTGTACGACACCGCGCACGACGCGGAGCGGCTGATCCGCCGGCCGCAGGACCCCACCGACACCGCGGCCCCCTCGGGCTGGACGGCCGCCGCCGGCGCGCTGCTCTCGTACGCCGCGCACACCGGTTCGGAGGCGCACCGTACGGCCGCCGAGCGGGCGCTGGCCGTGGTGCACGCGCTGGGGCCCCGCGCTCCGCGGTTCATCGGGCACGGGCTGGCGGTCGCCGAGGCGCTCGTGGACGGGCCGCGCGAGGTGGCCGTGGTCGGCCATCCGGAGGATCCGGCGCGGGCGGAGCTGCACCGGGTGGCGCTGCTGGGGACGGCTCCCGGGGCGGTCGTGGCGTCGGGGCTGCCGAGGGCGGCGGACGGCAGTGGTGGGGAGTTCCCCCTTCTGGCCGAGCGCACGCTGGTGCACGACCTCCCCACGGCGTATGTGTGTCGACATTTCGTCTGCGCGCGGCCTACGACAGATCCGGTCGAGCTGGCCGAGCAGTTGGGGTCGGTTCGCCCCTGAAAGGGCTGGAGTAGCGTCAATTCCGGTTGCTCAAGCGGGAGTTCGGAAACGTGGTTTTTATCCGGGCAACGCCTCGATGTCATGTTCGCTGCCTAATCTCATGACTTCGGGAGTCACCGATCAGTCACCGATGAGTGACCGTCGGCGCCGTCAGCGCTGACGGTGCTCACGGCGCCGACGCGCGCACCGGGGGGTTGCGCACGCAGGGGGAATCGAGGGCGGAGCGAGGTGGCGGGCAGGGGAGCCCGCCGCGCGTCCGTCCCGGGGGGTTCGACGATCGCCGCCTGGGGTTGCGGCATGTCTGTGGGGGACGGTTTGTTCATATCCGTGTTCATTTGTGTCGTGTCACTCGCGCTCTTCTGGATGGCCGCGTTCACGCTCTGGTGGCAGATGCACGCGTGGAGGACGCCCGAGACCCTGGCCGCGACCCGGTTCGACCGCCCCGACGGCGGCGGCCGGCTGGCCTTCTCGCTGCTCCTGCCGGCCCGCCACGAGCAGGCGGTCCTGGAGCACACCATCGAGCGGCTCCTGGAATCGAGCCACCGCGACTACGAGATCATCGTGATCGTCGGCCACGACGACCCCGGGACCGCGGAGGTGGCCGAGCGGGCCGCCGCCCGCGCGCCCGGTCTCGTACGCGTCATCACCGACCACAACGAGGTCAAGAACAAGCCGAAGGCCCTCAACACCGCCCTCCCGCACTGCCGGGGCGACATCGTCGGGGTCTTCGACGCCGAGGACCAGGTCCACCCCGAGCTGCTCTCCCACGTGGACCACGCCTTCCGCGCCACCGGCGCCGACGTGGTGCAGGGCGGGGTCCAGCTCATCAACTTCCACTCCAGCTGGTACAGCCTGCGCAACTGCCTGGAGTACTTCTTCTGGTTCCGCTCCCGGCTGCACCTGCACGCCGAGAAGGGTTTCATCCCGCTCGGCGGCAACACCGTCTTCGTGCGCACCGAGGTGCTGCGCGAGGCCGGCGGCTGGGACCCGAACTGCCTCGCCGAGGACTGCGACCTGGGCGTGCGGCTGTCCTCCGCGGGCAAGAAGGTGGTCGTCGCGTACGACTCCGACATGGTGACCCGCGAGGAGACCCCGGGCTCGCTGGTGAGCCTGCTCAAGCAGCGCACCCGCTGGAACCAGGGCTTCCTCCAGGTGTACCGGAAGAAGGACTGGCAGCAGCTGCCCGGCCGCGGCCAGCGCTGGCTGGCCCGCTACACGCTCATGACCCCCTTCATGCAGGCCACTTCGGGGGTCGTCATCCCGGTCAACTTCGCCGTCGCGGTCCTCCTCGACGTCCCGGTCGGCATCGCGATCGTCACCTTCCTGCCGATGATCACCGCGATGGTGACCTTCGTCTTCGAGGTCGTCGGCCTCCACGACTTCGGCCGCCAGTACGGGCTGCGGGTGCGCTTCCTGCACTACGTCAAGCTCGTGGTCGGCGGCCCGTTCTACCAGGTGATGCTGGCCGGCGCCGCGATCCGCGCGGTCTGGCGCGAGCAGCGCGGACGGAGCGACTGGGAGCTGACCAGTCACACCGGAGCGCACCTCGCGGGGGCGGCCGCCGTTTCCGCCGTCTCCGCTGTTTCCGCGTCCGTCACGAGCCGAGAGGACAGTCACCAGTGACCACCACCGTGCCCACGGCCACTGATCCGGAGCCCCAGCCGGCCGCCACCGATCCGACCGCGACCGCGACCACGGCCACGACCACGGCCGCGACCGCGACACTGGCTCCGCCCCTGACCCCGGCCCCGGCTCCGGCCCCGGTGCGGATCCCCGCCCAGCGCCGCGGCGCCGCGGACACCACGTCCACCACCGCCGCCGCGGCCCGGCGCGGCGCACCGGTCCGGTTCCGCTCCTCGCGCCCCGACCTGCTGCTCTGCGGGGTGCTGCTGCTCGCGATCGTCCTCGTACAGGGCTGGAACATCACCAACTTCCCGACGCTCAGCGACGACGAGGGCACCTACCTGGCCCAGGCGTGGGCCGTCCAGCAGGGCCGGGGCCTGGCCCACTACACCTACTGGTACGACCATCCGCCGCTCGGCTGGATCCAGATCGCGGGCCTGACCTACCTGCCGTCCCTCCTCGTGCCCGACTCGATGACCGTGGCGCCCATGCGCTTCTCGATGCTCGCGGTCTCAGCCGCCAGCGCCGTCCTGCTGTACGTGCTCGCGCGCCGGCTCTGGCTGCCGCGCTGGGCGGCCGGCCTGGCCATGGGCCTGTTCGGGCTCTCCCCGCTCTCCGTCGTACTGCAGCGGGAGATCTTCCTCGACAACATCGCCGTGATGTGGATGCTGCTGGCGTTCTGCCTCGCGGCGTCCCCCAGCCGCCACCTGTGGCACCACTTCGCCTCGGGCCTGGCGGCCGCCACCGCCGTCCTGACCAAGGAGACGATGCTGGTGGTGCTCCCGGCGCTGCTGGTGACGATGTGGCGCCACAGCCACCGTGACACCCGCAAGTTCGCCGTCACCGGAGCCGTCACCGCCTGCGCGCTCATCGGGCTCACGTACCCGCTGTACGCGCTGCTCAACGCCGAGCTGCTGCCCGGCGCCGGTCACGTCTCCCTCATCGACGGCATCACCTACCAGATGGGCCGCGCCGGCTCCGGCTTCATCCTCGACCCCGGTTCCGGCTCGCACGGGGTCTTCGAGTCCTGGCTGTACTACGACACGGTGCTGCCGCTCGGCGGACTGGCCGGAGCGGCGCTGCTCCTGACCACCACCCGTTGGTCGGTCACCGCCCGGGCGCTGGCCGGCCCGGCGCTGGCCGCCGTCATCCTCGCCCTCGTCGCACTGCGGCCCTCCGGCTACCTCCCGGCGATGTACGTGATCCAGGCGCTGCCGTTCCTGGCGCTGGTCCTGGCCGGGGGCGCGGCCAGCGTCACGCACGCCGTGCTGCGCCGCCGCCGCGCGCCGGGGGAGCGACGGGTGTTCGCGTACGGGCGCTGGGCGCTGGTCGGCGTCCTCGCCGCCTCGGCGGCCGTGTACGTGCTCCCGCGCTGGTACGACGGCAACCGCACGGCGCTCACGGTCGACGCGAACGCCCCGTACCGGCAGGCCGCGGCCTGGCTCGGGCGCGAGGTGCCCGACCCCGCCTCGACCCGGGTCCTGGTCGACGACGCGCTGTGGCTGGACGCCGTGCACCAGGGGTTCGCTCCCGGGCCGGGCGCCATCTGGTTCTACAAGGCCGACCTCGACCCGGCCGTCACCAGGACCCTGCCGCGCGGCTGGCAGGACATCGACTACGTGGTCTCCTCGCCCACCGTCCGCCGCGACGCGGTGACGCTGCCCAATGTGAAGGCTGCGCTGGAGCATTCGACGCCGGTCGCCGTCTTCGGCACGGGCGAGGACCGCATCGAGATCCGCCGCACCGACCGCAGCGGCGGCGCGGACCAGGGCACCGACCGCGCCGTCAACGGGAGCTGATCCGGTATGAGCGAAGACCTGCGGACCCCGCACGCCCCGGTTGATCCGGAGGCCGACCTTCCGGTGGTGCTCGAGCCGGCCGGGGCGCTCGCCCCGGGCAGCGTGACCCTCATCATCCCGACCTTCAACGAGGCCGGGAACATCGCGGAGTTGCTGAGCCGGCTGGCCGCCGCGCTGCCCGCGCACCTGCCCTGCGAGGTGCTGTTCGTCGACGATTCCACCGACGACACCCCGGCCGTCATCGAGCGGGCCGCCCTCCAGTGCGCCTTCCCGGTGGCGGTCCTGCACCGCGAGAGCCCCGCGGGCGGGCTCGGCGGGGCCGTCGTGGAGGGGATCGGGCGGGCGGACACCGACTGGATCGTCGTCATGGACGCCGATCTCCAGCACCCGCCGCACCTGGTCCCCGAACTGGTCGGCGAGGGCGCGCGCACCGGCGCGGACCTGGTCGTCGCCTCCCGCTACATCGCGGGCGGCAGCCGGGCCGGGCTCGCCGGGGGCTACCGGATCGCCGTCTCGCGCGGGGCGACCTGGCTGGCCAAGGGGCTCTTCCCGCGCGCCCTGCGCGGGATCAGCGACCCGATGAGCGGCTTCTTCGCGATGCGCCGCGCAGCCATCACCGGCGAGACGGGCGGCGCAGGCGGGACGGGCGGCACCGGCGGGACGGACAGGACAGGCGGGACGGACAGGACGGGCGGGACGGGTGCGACCGGGGCGCTGAAGCCGCTGGGCTACAAGATCCTGCTGGAGCTGGCCGTGCGCCGCCGGCCCGCGCGCGTGGCAGAGGTGCCCTTCGTCTTCCAGGACCGCTTCTCCGGGGAGTCCAAGTCCACCGCCCGCGAGGGCCTGCGCTTCCTCGCGCACCTCGCGGCACTGCGCTCGGCGACCCCGCTGGCCCGCATGATCGGCTTCGGTCTCATCGGGCTCTCGGGCTTCGTCCCGAACCTGGCCGCGCTGTGGCTGCTCACGCACACCGGCCTGAACTACCTCCTCGCCGAGGTGGTGGCGAACCAGGCCGGCGTGATGTGGAACTTCCTGCTCATCGAGACCCTGCTCTTCCGCGACCGGCGCCGGCACCGGCACTGGGCGGACCGGATCGGGCGCTTCACGGTGCTGGCCAACGCCGATCTGCTGCTGCGGATCCCGCTGATCGCGGTGTTCGTCGGCAGCTGGGGTCTGGGCGTACTGGCCGCGACCGCGCTCGCGCTGGTCACCACGTTCGTCCTGCGGTTCGCGGCGACGGAAGCACTCGTCTACCTCCCGCGGCGCAAGGCAGGCCACAGCGACCCGAGTTGAGCCGCACCGAAGGGTCCTGACAGCGAAAGGAACGTCCGTATGGATGGGAAGATCCGGCGCAGGGCACGGTGGCGGGCCGCCCTGCTCTCCGTCGGGGCGATGACCGCGGGCCTGCTGCTGACCGCACCGCAGCAGGCCTCGGGAGCGCCCAATCTGCTGACCAACCCGGGTTTCGAGACCGCGGGCGGGCCCGGCGCCGACATGCCGTCCTGCTGGGAGCGGTCCGGCTGGGGAGACAACGACTTCAGCTTCACCACCGTCGCCGGCGCGCACTCCGGGACCAAGGCCATGAGGGTCGCGCTGACCCGCCGGGTCAGCGGCGACCGCAAGGCGATGGTCACCGAGAACGCCGCCTGCGCGCCCGCCGTCACGCCGGGCAAGCAGTACGACCTGTCGGCCTGGTACAAGTCCGACACCCCGGACGTGTCGGTGACGGTGTTCCGGCACGACGCGACGGCCGGCTGGCAGTACTGGACCGACCTGGCGAACCCGCCGGTGAGCGCGGGCTGGTCGCGCACGCAGGTCCGTACGCCCGTCGTCCCGCCCGGCACCGACAAGATCACCTGGGGGCTGTCCGTCTACGGGGCGGGCGCTGTGACCAGTGACGACTACGTGGTGGAGGAGGTCGGCGCGACCCCGCCGCAGCCCTCCTGCACGGGTACGGCGGAGGAGTGCGCGAAGGGCAAGTGGGAGGTGATCCCGGCCAAGAACCCGGTGCGCTCGATGCACGCGGTGGTGCTGAAGAACGGCAAGGTGCTGCTGATCGCCGGTTCGGGCAACGACATCTCCCAGTTCAACGCGGGCACCTTCACCTCCGCCGTCTACGATCCGGCGAACGGCTCGTTCAAGACGATCCCGACGCCCGTGGACATGTTCTGCTCCGGGCACGTCCAGCTGTCCGACGGCCGGGTGCTGGTGATGAGCGGCAACAAGGGCTATCCGTCGGCCGACGGCAAGATCGGCTACCAGGGCCTCAAGGACTCGTACCTCTTCGATCCGGCGACCGAGAAGTACACGAAGACGAACGATCTGAACGGCGGGCACTGGTACCCGTCGGCGACCGTCCTCGGCAACGGCGACGTGATCTCCTTCGGCGGTCTGAAGGAGGACTCGACGGGCAACGTGACCGCGGAGAAGTTCTCGGCGGCGCAGGGCAAGTGGCTGCCGCTGAACGAGGTCAACCAGACGTGGTCGTACTGGGGCCTGTACCCGTCGATGATCCTCATGCAGGACGGCAGGCTCTTCTACACGGGCAGCCACACCTTCGGCAACGGCACGCAGGGCAGCGGCTCGTCCGTCTACGACTACAACGCCAACACGGTCACGGACGTGCCCGGGCTGCGCAAGAAGGACGAGCGCGACGAGTCGGCGAGCGTGCTGCTGCCCCCGGCGCAGGACCAGCGGGTGCTGACCATCGGCGGCGGCAACAACGAGACCAACCCGGCGGCGAACCGCCTCACCGACCTGATCGACCTCAAGGCGGCGAACCCGGCCTACACGGCGGGCCCGGACATCCCCCAGGGGCTGGTCGACACGGGCGCGGGCAAGCGCCCGCAGACCGGGGCCGAGGGCAAGATGTACGCGTCGGCCGTGCTGCTGCCGGACGGCAAGGTGCTGGAGACCGGCGGCGGGCTGCACGACCGCGCCGACCCGGTCTACGAGGCCTCGTTCTTCGACCCGGTGACCAGCACGTACCAGGCCGGGCTGCCCGCCGACCCGATCCCGCGCACGTACCACTCCGCCGGGTTCCTGCTGCCCGACGGGCGGGTCATGACGGTCGGCGACAACCCGGGCAACGGCACGTACAACAACAACGTGTCGATCTACACCCCGCCGTACCTCTTCAAGGGGGCGCGCCCCCAGCTCACCTCGGTCATCGACACGGACTGGGTGTACGGGGACACGCAGCGGATCACCGTCAACCGGCCGATCACCAAGGCGGAGCTGATCCGTCCGGCGGCGGTCACCCACTCCTCGGACCCCAACCAGCGGTTCGTGGACCTGCCGATGTCGGTGGTCAACGGGACGACGATCGACCTGAACGTCACCACCAACCCCAACCTGGCGCCGCCCGGCTGGTACATGCTCTTCGGCGTGGACGCGGCCGGCGTCCCGTCCCTGGCGACCTGGGTCCACCTCGGCGGCGCACCCTCGGTCGCGGCGGCGGCGCAGGCCCCGACGGCGCACGTGCACGATTTCGCGGACGCCCCGCAGGCGGCCCCCAAGCAGAATCCGGCCCCCCGCGACTCGGTGGCGGTGGCCCCGAGCGTGGCCGGCTGTGACCGGCACTACGGCACGGTCAACGTGTGCGTGCCGACCCGCTTCCCGGCGGAGGTGAAGGAGACGACGAAGGCCCGCTGCGACTGGCTGGCCGCCCACCGCTTCCCGCCCCGTCTGCAGGTCCACGGCAGCGACCCGCTGCGCCTGGACCCGGACGGGGACGGGTACGCCTGCACGTAGCCGGCCCGTCAGGCCGTGGGGGAGGGAGCCCCGTCGCACCGCACCGCGACGGGGCTCCGCCGCCGGGAAACCGCCCTAATGCGAGTACGCCGCCAGCGAGATGCCGACGTAGTGGGCGACGAAGGCGGCCAGGGTCAGGGAGTGGAAGACCTCGTGGAAGCCGAAGAAGCGGGGGGAGGGGTTCGGGCGCTTCATGCCGTAGATGACGCCGCCGACGCTGTAGAGGAGGCCGCCGACGATCACCAGGACCAGGACGGCGATCCCGCCGGTCCGCATGAAGTCGGGGAGGAAGAAGACCGCCGCCCAGCCCATGGCGATGTAGCACGGGGTGTACAGCCAGCGCGGGGCGCCGACCCAGAAGACGCGGAAGGCGATGCCGGCGGCGGCCGCTATCCAGACCGCCCACAGGAGGGTCCGCGCGGTCGAGTCGGGCAGCAGCAGCACGGTCAGCGGCGTGTACGTGCCCGCGATGATCAGGAAGATGTTGGCGTGGTCGAGCCGCCGCAGGACGGCCTCGCCGCGCGGCCCCCACGTACCGCGGTGGTAGACGGCGCTGACCCCGAAGAGGAGGCACGCGGTGAGCACGTACACCCCGCAGGCGACCCGGGCCCGCGTCGAGTCGGTGAAGGCCATCAGGACGAGTCCGGCGATCACGACGGCGGGGAACATGCCGGTGTGCAGCCAGCCGCGCATGAGCGGCTTGGCCTCCTGATCGGCGGATTCGACCACCGGGGCGGCCACGGCAGCGGCGTCAGAAGTCATACCGGCCATGCTACCTACGGTTGCGTAGGTTTCCGTTAGTGCGCTTTACGGAAGATTGACCGGAGTGGCGATGCTCACGTGAGAGGCCCCCTGGACATATGCACACACGCACCGGATGATCAGATGAGTGCGGTCGACACCGGATGAGCGGAGCGCGAAGCGTCCGGGTCGCGGCCCCCACGGGGCAACACCCATCAAACCCCTCAACAAGGAGCGATCGTGGCGCGCGACATCGCGGCTGGCACCACTTCCGGAGTCCCGACCAACCACCAGGAGCTCGTCTCCTGGGTCGGCGACATCGCAGCCCTGACCCAGCCGGACCGCATCGTCTGGTGTGACGGCTCCGAGGCCGAGTACGAGGCCCTCTGCGAGGAGCTCGTCTCCAAGGGCACCTTCAAGAAGCTGGACCCGGCCAAGCGCCCGAACTCGTACTACGCGGCCTCCGACCCCTCCGACGTCGCGCGCGTCGAGGACCGGACCTTCATCTGCTCCGAGAAGGAGGAGGACGCGGGCCCGACCAACCACTGGAAGGCCCCGGCCGAGATGAAGGAGCTCTTCGCCGGCAAGGGCGAAGAGGGCGGCATCTTCCGCGGCTCCATGAAGGGCCGCACGATGTACGTCGTGCCCTTCTGCATGGGCCCCCTCGGCTCCGAGCTCTCCGCGATCGGCGTCGAGATCACCGACTCCGCCTACGTCGCGGTCGCCATGCGCACCATGACCCGCATGGGCAAGCCCGTCCTCGACGAGCTCGGCACCGACGGGTTCTTCGTCAAGGCCGTCCACACCCTCGGCGCTCCGCTCGCCGAGGGCGAGGCCGACGTGCCGTGGCCCTGCAACACCACCAAGTACATCTCGCACTTCCCCGAGACCCGCGAGATCTGGTCCTACGGATCGGGCTACGGCGGCAACGCCCTGCTCGGCAAGAAGTGCTACGCCCTGCGCATCGCGTCCGTCATGGCCCGCGACGAGGGCTGGCTCGCCGAGCACATGCTGATCCTCAAGCTCACCCCGCCGGCCGGCGAGGCCAAGTACATCGCCGCCGCGTTCCCGAGCGCCTGCGGCAAGACGAACCTGGCCATGCTGGAGCCCACGATCCCCGGCTGGACGGTCGAGACCGTCGGTGACGACATCGCCTGGATGCGCTTCGGCGAGGACGGTCGCCTCTACGCGATCAACCCCGAGGCCGGCTTCTTCGGCGTCGCACCCGGCACCGGCGAGCACACCAACGCCAACGCCATGAAGACGATGTACGCGAACACCGTCTTCACCAACGTCGCGCTCACCCCCGACGGCTCCGACGTCTGGTGGGAGGGCATGACCGAAGAGGCGCCCGCGCGCCTCATCGACTGGAAGGGCAACGACTGGACCCCGGAGAACGACACCCCGGCGGCCCACCCCAACGCCCGCTTCGCCGTCCCCGCCTCGCAGTGCCCGACGATCGCCGCCGAGTGGGAGGACCCCAAGGGCGTCCCGATCTCCGCGATCCTCTTCGGCGGCCGCCGCGCCTCCGCCGTGCCGCTGGTCACCGAGTCCTTCGACTGGAACCACGGCGTCTTCATCGGCTCGAACATCGCCTCCGAGAAGACCGCCGCCGCCGAGGGCAAGGTCGGCGAGCTGCGCCGCGACCCCTTCGCCATGCTGCCGTTCTGCGGCTACAACATGGGCGACTACATGGGCCACTGGGTCGACGTGGCCAAGGGCAAGGACCAGTCCAAGCTCCCGAAGATCTACTACGTGAACTGGTTCCGCAAGAACGACGCGGGCAAGTTCGTGTGGCCCGGCTTCGGCGAGAACAGCCGCGTCCTGAAGTGGATCGTCGAGCGCCTCGACGGCGCCGCCGAGGGCGTGGAGACCCCGATCGGCATCCTGCCGACCGTCGCCTCCCTGGACACCGACGGCCTGGACCTGCCGGCCGCCGACCTCGAGTTCCTGCTCACGGTCGACAAGGAGGTCTGGCGCGACGAGGCCTCGCTGGTCCCGGCGCACCTGAACACCTACGGCGACCACACGCCCAAGGAGCTGTGGGACCAGTACGAGGCGCTCGTCGAGCGCCTGGGCTGAGCCCCTCCCCGTGCCGGGTCCCGGCACCACCGAACTCCTGCGGCCGGCTGTCCCCGGCCACAGGCTGACGCGGGATTCCCCGACCTAGGATTCCCTGCGACCTTCCAAATAGGTCGTGTGCGTCTGCTGACGGCGGGCCTCCGTTTCACGGAGGTCCGCCGTCCGGCGTTCCGCCTCCTCGCGCAGCAGCGACAGCTGCCGCTCCAGGTGGCGCTCCGGCGATTCACCGCCCGGCGTGAGCCGGGTCCACCAGCGGGTCCGGTTGTACGTGTCCACGCACTCGGGCACGTCCGTGCGGATGGCCCGCGTCAGCGCGTGCACCGCCTCCGGATCGGTGGCCAGTACGCCGGCCACCCACCCCGGCTCCAGCATCGCCGCGTACAGCTCCAGCAGCCCGGCCAGCACCCCGGCGGGCTCCGCCGGCAGGTCCACCTCGGCCACGTACTCCCGCAGCCGCGCGAAGTCCTCCCGTACGAAACCCAGTTCCTCGGCGGGCTCCGGCGGCCTGGGGGGCTCGGGCAGGTCCGGCGGGGCGATGAGCGCGCCCGCCGCGTACAGCCCGGCGACCACCACGGGCCAGTACGTGCCGGCCACCCCGGTGAGGGTCAGGCCCAGCCCGAGCACTCCGCAGGCGCCGCCCGCCAGGTTCTTCTTCGATTCGAGGTACCGGAGAAGACCTGCCCCGAGGGCTCTACTGGTAGCCACGGATCTCCTCGAAGGCTCCGTCCAGCGAACCGTTGCCGCCGGTGGCGTCGAAGAGCCGCCCGCCGGTCAGTTCGGTGATGTGGCCGAGCTCCTTGCGGTCCGAGTCGCCGAACAGCACCGCGAAGACCGGCGTGTGCTTCTGCGCCTCGGGCAGCCCCGCGTAGAAGGTGTCGAACTCCTTCGCCTTGTCGCCGCTCTGCCCGTCCGTCATCAGCACGATCGAGGTGAACGCCTCCGCGTTGCCCTGCCCCAGGTGCTGGTACGCCGCCTTCAGGCTGCCGTACACGGCCGTGCCCCCCTCCGGCTGCAGCGAGTCCACGTCACCCCGGATCGCGTCCAGGGCGGGCCCCGGGTTGCCCGGCTCGACCACGTGCGTCAGCACCTTCTTCACCTTGTCGCCGAAGGGCAGGAGCGTCACCTCCTCGCGGTCCCGGAACCGCTGCCCGGTACCCGAACTCCCGGTCCCCGTCAGCTCGGTGAGCGCCGCCTTCAGCCGGCCGATCCGGTTCTCCTCGGACATGGAACCCGAGGTGTCCAGGACGTACACCGTGCGCGAGGGCCGACGCAGCTCGTTCTCGTAGCTGGCCAGCAGCCCGTCCGCGACCGAGCGGGTGCCGGGGAACGGCAGCTCGCGCCGCTTGTCCGCGTTCAGCCCCGCCGCCGGGGTCACCCCCGCGGCCACGGGCCGCCGGAAGGTCTTCTCGGTGATCGCCTTCTGGGCCTCGGGGCCGCGCAGGTACTCGGTCAGCGCCCGGCCCGACTCGCGGGCCCCGGCCGGGGCCGAGGTCAGCAGGGTCAGCGGGTAGTGGGCCGTGACCACGCCGTCCAGCGGCCGGATCACCGTCAGGTCCGTCTTCGCGTCCCGGTTCATCGACAGCAGCACCGACTCGTAGTTCACCAGCGCGTCCACGTCCCCGCGCTTGGTGTACGCCGTCGCCAGCCAGCCCGAGGAACCCGAGGTCAGCCTCTGCCCGGTGAAGAACTCCTTCAGCTTCGGCTGCGCCTTCGCCACGTCCGCGTCGGTCAGCGCGGCCTGCGCGCCCGACAGCCCGGAGGCCACCGAAACCAGCGCCGAGAAGCCCGAGTTGGAACGCACCGGATCGGTCATCCCGTACGTCAGCTTCCCGGCGGCCACGGCCTCGTGCACCGCCGACCAGGTGACCTGCTCGGGCTTCCACCCGAGCCGGGCCAGCGCCGCGGGCTTCACGCCGATGGCGACCGGCGAGGACATCACCGGGGTCTCGCTCGACAGCTTGCCCGCGGCCTCGGGGCGCAGCCGCAGGTAGTCGTTGGAGGAGAGCCAGACGGCGTCGTACTTTCCGTCCGCCTTGCCGGAGGCGATTTGCTCGACCGCGTCCAGGGTGCCCGACATGGTCAGCTCCACACCGACCCCGGTGGCGGCCTTCGCCGCCTTCAGCACCTCGTCCATGTCGGACAGCTCGCTGGAGGCCAGCACCCGCAGCTTGCCCTCCTGGTAGACCGACTGCTCCGGCTTCTGCGGAGTGCCCCCGGAGGTGCACGCGCCCGCCCCGAGCAGGGTCGCGGCGAACGCCACCGCGGCGGCCAGCCGTCTGCGCATCACGGCGCCGCGGATGCTGATGCCGTTCATCGGGCCCCACCCTCCAGGGCGTTCGCGGTACGGGTGCGCGCCAGGTACGCCGAGGCGTTCTGCAGTTCGCCGGTCAGGGATTCCACGGTGGCCGCCATGTTCTCGGTGGCCTGCACCTTGAAGGTGTCGATCGCGTCCAGCGTCTTGTAGATCTGGGCGAAGGCGGTGCGCAGCGTCTCCGCGCCCACCGCCGGGTCGGCGGCGATCCGCTGGATCTCCCCGCTCTGCGAGGCCAGCATCTCCGCGTTGCCCCGGATCAGGTTCTCGGTGGTGTCGCGCAGGGTGTTGATCTGCTCGGTCACCCTCGTCTGGTTGTCGATCGCCGCGGCCAGCATCACGGCGATCCGCAGCGCGGACACGGTGGTGGTCGCGGCCCGGTCGACACCCTTGATCAGCTCGTCGTTGTTGCGGCGGACCACGTCCATCGCCAGGTAGCCCTGCGCGCAGACGGCCAGCTGGGTCAGCAGGTCCTGGTGCTTCTGGCGCACCGGGAAGAGCACGTCCGCGCGCAGCGCGTCGGCCTGCTGCGGGTCGCCCTGGCCGGCGATGCGCTCCTCGACGGCCGCGTCCAGGGCCTCGGTGAGCACCGCGTACTCCTGGAGCTTGCCCATGGTCTCCCACAGGCGGGCGCGCTCGGTGTGCAGGGCGGCGTTGTCGCGACGCAGCTCGTCCTGGCCGCCGCGCAGGGCGCCGACGATCCGGTTCAGGGTGGTCTGCGAGGAGGCGTACTTGGCCACGTGGTCCTGGAGCCTGTTTCCGCCGGGCAGCCTGGAGAGCAGCTTGCGCATCCCCTTGGCCGGGGTGTCGCGCGGATCCAGGTCCTCGACGGTGCGCCGCAGTTCGACCAGCGAGGTCGCGACGCGGGCCTGGGCGTCGCCGCCGCCGTCCGGGCCGAGGGAGCGCACGGCCCGCTCCAGCATCCGGTTGGACTGCTGGGCGGCGCCCCGGATGTCGGCGGCGCCGAGGCCGGAGATCTCCCCGATGCGGGTGGCGAACTCGGGGGAGCGGCTGTCGATGCCGGCCAGCGAGCCGACGTACTCCCCGGCCCGGCGGGCCATCTCCTCGCGCACCCCGTCCTGGACCGGTACCAGGCCGGAGGCCTGCTCCCGCTTGACGGGGGCGACGGGTCCGGGAGCGGTCAGGACGAGCGGTGCGTCCGTGCTGCCTTCGGGTGGTGTCAGTGTCATGGTGTGGGTCCCCCTATCCCTTGGCGCGCGCGGCCAGCGCCATCAGGATCTTGACGGTCGGTGCGCCGACCTGGCGGATGCCGGTCAGCCCCGGGTTGAGGTACGCGGTGTGCGGCGCGGTGGCGGCGGTGAACTCGGTCACCCCCTCCTGAGGCCGGAACCCGTGGCGGATCGCGAGCGCGCGCAGCTTCGGGTCGGTGGCCAGCAGGCTGCCGAGGTCCCGGGCCTTCTCGCCGATCGGGACGAAGGTGTGCGGGGAGTTGACGGTGGTGTCGGGGTAGAGCACCACCATGTCGCCCGGGTCCTGCTTCTGCTGGAGCAGGCTGGCCACCTGCGACTCGTAGGAGAGGATGAGCGGCTCGCCGCTGCCGCTGATGAAGGAACGGAAGGGGTCGTCGGTGCTCTGTTCCAGGGCGCCCTGTACCGAGATCAGCTTGCGCATCAGGGGCGCGGTCCGCTCGATGCCGGCGTCGTCGGAGACGACGGTCGCGTTGTTGGCGACGTTCGAGGCGGTCGCGAGGAAGAGCGCGCCCGAGTTGGAGGTGGACGGGTCGGTGGTCTTGACGAACACCGTGCCGGCCAGCTCGGGGTAGGCGGTGGCGCCGCCCTGGAGCTGCTGCCATGTCCTGTCCTCGGCGGCTGCCTTGAGGAAGGGGCCGAGGAGGAGCGTGCCGGTGCTCTTGGCGTTCATCTTCACGAGCCCGTGGTCGGCGAGGACCTTGGCGGCGTTGGCGCGGGCGATGACGACGAGCGGGGAGAAGAAGGGCTTGGTGTTCTGGGCGCCCTTCACTCCGGCGGCCGCCTCGATCTCCTTGGCGGGTTCACTGCTGCTGGGGAAGGCGAAGTCGAACTCCTTCAGGGCGAGCTGGTCCATCGCCCAGGAGCCCGAGGTCTCCGTCTTCACCGTGTAGCCCTTGTCGGCAAGGGCCTTGACCACGTCGGGGTCGCGGAAGAACTCGGACTTCTCCGAACCGATGACGCCACGCACGGTCTTCGTTGCCGTGCCCTCCCGCTGCTTTCCTCCGAGGGCGATGGCGGCCATCACGCCGCCGATCAGGAGGACCGCCAGGGCGATTCCTAGGATGCGTCTCACGGGTGCAGCGTGCTCGCGGAAACCCACATTCCGCGCCGGGTTGAGTGAACGTCAGGTGGCGAGACGGTCCCACTTCGAAATGCTGTGTGGGCCCGCGGGTGCTGGTGAGTGGGGCGGGGGGCCGGGAGGATCGTGCCATGGGCGTGAGCGCGTTGAAGTGGCAGGGCTGGCTGGTGGCCCTGGTGTTCGTGGCGGGGCTGCTGGTCTTCGCCCCGCTGGGGCTGTACGTGTGGGCCGGCGGCGTCCCCCCTGCGCGTCCGGCCGGGGCGGCGCGGGACGACGTACGGATCACCGACTGCCGAATCGATCCGGCGAGCCGGCGCGTGACGGCCACGGTCGAGGCGCTGAACGGCTTCCCGGTCCCGGGTTCGTACGTGGTCACGGTGGAATTCCGAGAAGCCCCTCCAACGGGGCAGGCCGCTCCCTTGCCGTCCGGGACCCCGGGGTCCGTGATCCCGCCGTCTGGGACCGGGGGGTCCGTGATCCCGCCGTCTGGGACCGGGGGGTCCGTGATCCCGCCGTCCGGGGGCCCGCCGTCCGGGACCCTGCCATCCGGGACCCTGCCATCCGGGACCCGGGCATCCGGGCCCCCGAGGTCCGGGACCCGGTCGTCCGGGGCCGAGGGGTCGGGGCCCCTGGACACCCGCGCCGCCGGTGCCTCGGACGCTCGCGCCGCCGGGGCTTCGGACGCCCGGGCCACCGGGGCGGCCCCGGACGCCCAGGCGCCGGGAACCCCGGATGCCCGGGCCGCCGGGGCCCTCGAAGCCCCGGTGGCCCGGGGGCCGCAGACGCTGGTGAAGATCCCGGGTGTCCTCGCGGCCGCGACCGAGCACGGCGAGGCCCTCGGGCCGGTCTGGCCCCCGGCGACGATCCCCTGGTGCGGCATCGCGGCGGCGGACTTCACCCCGACCCCGTGATGCCCGGGCCCACGCGCAGCCCGGATCCCCTGGGGCTCCGCCCCAGACCCCGCGCCTCAATCGCCGGCGGGGCTGGATTTGCCCTCCGGGTGTGGGGGCCCGTTGGGGGTGGGGTCAGCCCGACGCTCGGCAATCTCAGCCGGTCCGGCGTGTGGTGTTGGGTTCCGGGCGCAGCCCGGGTTTCTTGGGGCTCGGCCCCGGGCCCCGCGCCTCAATCGCCGGCGGGGCTGGGTTTGCCCTCCGGGTGTTCGGGTCCGCTGGGGGGTGGGGTCAGCCCGACGCTCGACAGTCTCAGCCCGTCCGGCGTTTGAGGCCCGGTCCGGGCAGAGCCCGGGGGCGCTCTTCGAGCCGGTCCGGAGTGTGGTGTTCGGGTCCGGGCGCAGTCCGGATTTCCTGGGGCTCGGCCCCGGCCCCGCGCCTCAATCGCCGGCGGGCTGGGTTTGCCCTCCGGGTGTTCGGGTCCGCTGGGGGTGGCCCGACGCTCGGCAATCTCAGCCGGTCCGGTGCGTGGTGTTCGGGTCCGGGCGCAGCCCGGGTTTCTTGGGGCTCGGCCCGGGCCCCGCGCCTCAATCGCCGGCGGGGCTGGATTTGCCCTGCGGGCGTTCGGGTCCGCTGAGGGGTGGGTCAGTGCGGTGTTCGGCCGTTCCAGCCCGTCCGGCGTTTGAGGACCGGGGTCCGGGCGGCGCCCGGGGAACGGTGGAAGGGCGGGTAGGGGACAGCCCCGCAGGGCAGCCGGCAGACAGGCAGTCCGTCCGCAGGGCCCCGTCCGTCCGCCGGGCGATCCACCCGCCAGGGGGCAAGTCCGAGCAGGCCTCAGGCGGGCCGGGCAAGGCGCGGCCGAGGTGGACAGGGCAGCCCGGGCCAGGTAGGGCGCGGCAGGGCCCAGGCGGGCCAGGCAAGTTCAGGCCGGGCCTAGGCAGGCAGGCAGGCCGGGCAAGGCAAGCCGGGTCGACGCGGGCAGGCTGGGCCGGCGGAGCCGGGGCGGGCAAGGACCCCGGCGGGCAGGCCTGGCCTCAGGCGGGCCGGGCCCGGCGCGGCCGAGGTGGACGGGCGGGCCGGGGAAGGTAGGGCTGGGCCGAGGTGGGTGGGACCCGGGCCGACCCCGGAGGGGGTGGCGCCCGGTCCGGGGCCTCCGCGGCCCCGGACCGGGGCCGTCAGTGGGCGCCGGCGAAGTCGAGCGCGGCGGCGTGCGCGTCCATCCGCTCGGCGGCGAGGATCGCGACCGTGGTGTCGGCGCGGGACGCGGCGACGAGCAGGGCGCGGGCCGCGAGGTCATGGGCCCGCCGGTGCAGCGAGGCCTCGTCGGAGCCGGCCCGCCGGGACGCGCGCGCGGGCTGCGACCCGCGCAGGCGGGTCACCTGGGCGGCGATTTCGGCGGCGGCCCCGTCGAGGCCGAGCTCGTCGGTGACGGTGAGCAGCGCGGCGAGGTGCCCGCCGAGCTGGATGTCCAGGGCTTCCGAGCGGCTGCTGCGGGGGTAGTCGCTGCGGTGGACGCCTATGCGGGGGTCGACCGCCTTGGTGCGAATCGGCTCGTACATGGGGGCCTCCTGCGTGGTCAGGAGACCATCCTACATTGGATTCGTTCTAAAGTTGAGCTGAATCTTGCTCCTGGGTGTCGGCGCAAATCCGTCTTGTCGTACCCGGGCGTAACGATCATCATCTTGTACTTTGGGCCCGTATCCGCGGAGCAGCGCGTGCGGACGCGGCCGGTGGTGATGCTCGGGAGCGTGCGGAGTGACTGCGACGGTGGACGTGTCGGGCGTGGAAGCGGTGGTGCGGGGCGACGCGGCCCTGCTCGAAGAGGATCTGGCCGCCTTCCTCGGCTCGCTGGTCACTGCGGGCCCCGCGGCATCCGCGTACGACGCGGCGCTGCTCCGCTCCCTGTACACCCCGGTCGCCGACGCCGTCGGATCCAAGGTGGGCCAGGAGGCGCTGGCGCCCACCGCCGGGGCGCCCGCGGGCCCGGCCCCGCTGCGCCCCTCGATGGTGTACTGGGCCTACCGCAACTACCGGGGCTTCCCCGGCGAGGCGGACGAGGCGGGCGAAGCGGGCTCCCCGGCCGACCTGGCGGCCGTCCGCCGCGCCGCCGTGGCGGTACGCGTCCTGCTGAAGGCCGCCGTCGCGATCGACGACATCCAGGACGGCAGCGGCATGCGCTACGGCGAGCCCGCGCTCCACGTCACCCACGGGGTGCCGCTCGCCCTCAACACCGGAACCCTGCTGATCACCGCCGCACTGGAGCACGCGGCCGAGCCGGCCGTCGTACGGAGCCTGCTGCGGGCGGTCGGCCAGGGCCTCACCGGCCAGGCCGTGGACATCTCCACGCGCACCTCCCGCACCCGCGCCGAGCTGATGGCCGCGCCCCGCGCCGAGCGGGTGGAGTTCTGGGAGTCGGTGGCCGCGCTCAAGACGGGGACCCTGTTCCGGATGCCCCTGGACGCGGCGATGGCGGCCCTGGGCGTCGTGGAGGAGGAGCGGCACGCCCTGGACGAGGCGATGCGCGGGCTCGGGCTGGCCAGCCAGCTGTTCAACGACCTGACCGGCTTCGTGCCGGAGCTCGGCTTCGCCCGCACCCACGAGGACTTCGACCAGTTGAGCAACCGGGTCCTCCTCGAACTGCTCGACTCCGCGCCCGACGCCCAGCGGGCCTCGGGCGAGCTGTCGGGCGAGCGGCTGAAGTCCTTCGTGCTCGGCCACCGCGACCTGCCGCGGACGCTCGTGTCGCTCGCGGCGCAAGCGGTCGCGCTGAAGCGGGAGGCGAAGGCGGCGGTGCACGCCGTGTGCCGCTCCGAGCGCAGCGCGCGGTACTTCGACGTGACGATCGAGCGCAAGGGGTACCTCATCGACCGCCTGTACCGGACGGTCCTGGAGCGGACCGACGGCTGACGCCCGGCGACTGGCGCCTGACGGCCGCGGTCCGCTCCACCGGCCCGCGGCCTACGGCTGGCCGTAGCCGTCGAGGAAGTTCCCGATCCGGGTGACCGCGTCGGCCAGGTCCTTCGCGTTCGGCAGTGTCACGATGCGGAAGTGGTCGGGCTCGGGCCAGTTGAAGCCCGTACCGTGCACGACCATGATCTTTTCCTCGCGCAGCAGGTCGAGGACCATCTGCCGGTCGTCCTTGATCTTGTAGACGGACGGGTCCAGCTTCGGGAAGAGGTACAGCGCGCCCTTGGGCTTCACGCAGGTGATGCCCGGGATCTGCGTCAGCAGGTCGTACGCCGTGTCGCGCTGCTCCAGGATCCGCCCGCCGGGCAGCACCAGGTCGTTGATCGACTGCCGCCCGCCGAGCGCGGTGGCGATGGCGTGCTGGGAGGGCATGTTGGCGCAGAGCCGCATGTTCGCCAGGATCGTCAGGCCCTCGATGTACGAGGAGGCGTGCTTCTTGGGCCCGCAGACCGCCATCCAGCCGGAGCGGTAACCGGCGACGCGGTAGTTCTTGGAGAGCCCGTTGAAGGTCAGGGTCAGCAGGTCCGGCGCGATGGCGGCGGTGTTCGTGTGCGTGGCGCCGTCGTAGAGGATCCGGTCGTAGATCTCGTCCGAGCACACGATCAGGTTGTGGCGGCGGGCGATGTCCGTCAGTCCGCGCAGCATCTCGTCGTCGTAGACGGCGCCGGTCGGGTTGTTCGGGTTGATGATCACGATCGCGCGGGTCCGGTCGGTGACCTTGCGCTCGATGTCGGCGAGGTCCGGCATCCAGTCGGACTGCTCGTCGCAGCGGTAGTGCACGGCGGTGCCGCCGGCCAGCGAGACGGAGGCGGTCCACAGCGGATAGTCCGGCGCCGGGACGAGCACCTCGTCGCCGTCGTCGAGCAGCGCCTGCATGGACATCTGGATCAGCTCGGAGACGCCGTTGCCGATGTAGACGTCCTCGACGTCCAGGTCGATGCCCTTGGTCTGGTAGTGCTGCATCACCGCGCGGCGCGCCGACAGCAGTCCCTTCGCGTCCCCGTAGCCGTGGGCGTTGCCCAGGTTGCGGAGCATGTCCTCAAGGATCTCCGGCGGGCACTCGAAGCCGAAGGCCGCGGGGTTGCCGGTGTTGAGCTTGAGGATGCGATGACCTGCCGCTTCGAGCCGCATCGCCTCTTCGAGGACGGGTCCGCGGATCTCGTAGCAGACATTGGCGAGTTTCGTTGACTGGATCACCTGCATGACGGGAGCTTACGGGTCCGGATGCGGGCGCGCCCCGCTATTAGGGCCGCCGGAGAGGCATGGAGCGCGGACCGATATGTCCCCTTTCGCGCGAAGGCTGGGTGTGAGCGCCGCACACCCTTGGAAACCGGGGCCGGTCCGCCGCTGCGACCTGCGGAACGGATGGCGCCGGAGGAGGCGGCCGGACCGGTGTTGCGCTCGTCACCCCGCCCGCATTTAGGGTGTGCGCGGCGCGCGACGGTGATCAAGAAGGGGTGGGGGCGCGGGAGATGGACGGTACGGGCGGCGGCCGCGGTGACGGCCCTGGCCGCCGCCTGCCTGGTCACGGAGCGCGCGCGGTGGCGGAGGCTGCTCGGGGCGGCCTGAGGCCACGGGAAGGCGGAAAAGGGGCGGGGCACCACCGTCGGTCGGTGGTGCCCCGCCCCTGCTTTCGGGGTGCTGACCGGGCCGTCGGGCTTGTCGGGCCGGTCGGGCCGTCACGTCGTAGGGCCGTCGGGCCATCGGGCCGTCAGGCCGTCGAGGTCGCTCCGGAGCGGATCCGGCGGATCCGGCCCTGGGCGTCCAGGTGCTGGAGGTCCCGGTGGATCGTCATCCGGCTGACGCCCAGTTCCCGTACCAGGTCCGCGACCCAGACGTGGCCCTTGGTCCGTGCCGCGCCGGCGATCAGCTCCCGGCGTTCCTCGCGAGGCATTCCCTGTCCGGGAGTGCGCTGCGCGGGCACGGTTACTTCGCCTCGGCCTTCAGGATCTCGGCGAGCTCCTCGTCGGACTCGCGGCCCGGCGTGGGGAGGTTCCACTTGGTGATCGCGAAGCGGAAGATGAAGTAGTAGAGCGCCGCGAAGCAGAGGCCGATGCCGGCCAGGCCCCACGGGTTGGACGCGATGCCCAGGTTGAGGAAGAAGTCGATCGCGCCGGCCGAGAAGCCGAAGCCGTCCTTCATTCCGAGCGCCCAGGTCAGGGCCATCGAGACGCCGGTCAGGACCGCGTGGATCGCGTAGAGCACCGGGGCGATGAACATGAAGGTGAACTCGATCGGCTCGGTGATGCCCGTGACGAAGGCGGTGAGCGCGAGGGAGAACATCATGCCGCCCACGACCTTGCGGCGCTCGGGGCGCGCGCAGTGGACGATCGCGAGGCAGGCCGCCGGGAGGGCGAACATCATGATCGGGAAGAAGCCGGTCATGAACTGTCCGGCGCTCGGGTCGCCGGCGAGGAAGCGGGCGATGTCGCCGTGCTTGCCGTCGAACTCGCCCGCCTGGAACCACGGGAAGGAGTTCAGGAGGTGGTGCATGCCCACGGGGATCAGCGCGCGGTTGGCGACACCGAAGATGCCCGCGCCGACGGCGCCGGAGTTGACCAGCCACTCACCGAGACCGTGGATGCCCTTGCCGAGCACCGGCCAGATCAGACCCATGACGATGCCGATGACCAGACCCGCGAGGGAGGACAGGATCGGGACCAGGCGGCGGCCGCCGAAGAAGCCCGCCCAGTCCGGCAGCTTGGTCCGGTAGAACTTCTGGAACAGCAGGGCGACGACGATGCCCATGACGACGCCGCCGAGGACACCGGCGTTGACGGGCGCCTCGACCAGGGCGACCTTGTGGTCGACGACCGCCTCGATCTTCGGCACGCTGCCGTCGGTGAAGGTGCCCAGCACCTTGGCGAAGACGAGGTAGCCCGCGACGGCGGCGAGGCCGGTGGAGCCGTCGGCCTTCTTCGCGTAGCCGACCGCGATGCCCACGGCGAAGAGCAGCGCCAGGTTGGCGAAGATCGCGTCACCACCGGCGGCCATGTACTTGGCGATCTCGTTGCACCAGCTCGGCAGTGACTTGCTGCCCAGCATGTCGCCCTGGCCGAAGCGCATCAGCAGCGCGGCGGCCGGCAGCACGGCGATCGGCAGCATGAGGCTGCGGCCGAGGCGCTGCATGACCGCCATCGCGGCGGAGTTCTTCTTCTGGGCAGACGGGGCCGTCTGCTCGGCGGTACTCACGTTGCTTCCTCCAGGGGAAACGGGGTGTGTTGCCAAGGCAGGCAGCGCTTGTGTGGGCTGGGCAACAGCGAAGGAAATTGCGCCATTTGTGGCGCGGTATTCCAGTTGTAACACGGTTAAAACCACATAAACCCACGGTCGGACAGACTGTGGACCTTCGACCTGAAGGGTGGGGTCACAAGCCCCGTGCGGCGGGTGCCGTCCGGCGATGCCGCTCCTCAGACGCCGGAGGGGCCGGATCCGGCGGCGGGGGTCGTCGCGTCGGCCGGGTGGCGCCGGGCCGTCACGGCCGCCCGGTAGCCGCGGAAGGCCTCGGGGTCGCGGCGGTGCCACCAGAGCGCGCCGAGCGCCACCGACGCGGCGCCCGTGCAGACGCCGACGGTCCGTACGTCCGAGACGAGGAGCAGGGCTGCGAAGAGGGCGAGGGAGACGCGGGCCATCGCGCCGTAGGTGGTCATGTGCAGGCTGGAGACCCGGCCGCGCACGGCCGCGGGGACGGTGGCCAGCAGGATGGTGGTGTCCAGTGCGATGACCACGCCGCTGGCCAGCCGCATCACGCCCAGCAGTGCGACCGCCACGACCGGGTGGCCCGCGAGGAAGAAGGCGCCCCGGGCCAGCCCCTGGAACACGTAGGCCGCGGTGTAGGCGGACAGGTGGCGGCGCACCGCGATCCTGGCGGCCAGCACCGTGCCGAGGATGACGGCGCTCCCGTCCGTCACGTACAGCGCGCGAGGCTCCGACGACGGTCATGGTTCCCGAGACGGAGCCCAGCCGGGCGTTGGCGGCGGGCCGGGACTCCGGCGCCACCACCCCGTACAGCCACTGCTGGCGGGCCGGCGGCCAGAGGGTGTTGCCGAGGCCCTGGAGCCCGTAGAGCACGGCGGTGATCCAGATGCCGTGGCCCAGGAAGAACGCCATGCCGAGGACGCAGCCGGCCTGCGCGACCATCGAGCCGACGGCCAGGCGCCGCCCGATCAGCCCACCCGATCGGCCCGCCCGATCAGCGGTCGATGATGACCAGGGGGATCTCCCGGGGGGCGGCCGCCGCCTGGTGGTCCTCGAAGGCGGGCCACAGCGCGGTCATGACCTCCCAGTACGTCTCCCGCTCCAGCGCGGTCGCGGTACGGGCGCGGGCCTGCGCCGTCAGGGCGCCGACCTGGAGGCGGACCTCGGGCCGGGCGGTGATGTTGCGGTACCAGGAGGGGATGCCCTCGACGCCTTCGACGGAGGTCGCCAGGACGATGTGCCGGCCCTCGTCCCTCCCGTAGATCAGCGGGGTGCGCACGGGACGGCCGGAGAACCGGTCGAGGGTGGTCAGCAGCAGCGTCGGGACACCGTGCCAGAGGTGGCCGTCGGCGCCGGAGGAGTCCACGTACGCGCGTACCTGCGCCAGCCGCCGGCCGGGCGGCGGGTCGGCCGGGTGGTCCCAGTCGACGGGGGCGCGGGAGGGGGTGCGGGTGGTACCGGTGGTACCGGTGGGACCGGTGGTCATCATCGTGCGTCGTCCTTCGGATCGGCCCCCGCGCGGCTAACGAGCAGCCACCGATTCTGGATGCGCGCAGCCCGTGACGCACCTCGGGCGGGTCGGGAGCCGCTGCTCGCTGCCGCCCCGGCCCGCCCGCCCCGTCTTCGGGTCCCCGCCTACGGGAGGTAGCGTTCGAGCGCCTTCGCGCCCTCCTTCTCGATCAGCAGGCGAGCCTTTTCGAGCCGCTCCGGAGTCGGCTCGCGGCCGCTCGCCATCACGAGGTCTTCCGCGTCGAACGGGCGCTCAGACCCCGTGAAGAGGTGGGCCGGGCGCTGGGGCTGCTGGTCCGATTCACTGTCCATCGCTACCTCCTGCGGTGTCCCCCTGGCCCCATCCTCCGGCCGCGCCCCCATGAACGCACCTCGGCGCCGCGGAGCCCGCGGGACCTGCCGGGACCGGGCCTCAGGCGGCGTTGATCGCCAGCACCGCGGTCAGGGCGACGACCGAGCCGCAGATGCCCAGGTTCACGATCTTGTGCTCCCAGAACACGGCCACGAACTCGCGGATCGTCGCGCTCGGCCAGAAGTACTTCGCCGTCGGCGAGCCCAGGACCTGCCCGTTGACCCCGGCCTTGCGGGCCATCATCGCGGCGCGGAAGGCGTGGAAGTTGTTGGTGACGACCACGCAGCGGTAGGAGGGATCGTCCGCCTCCATGACCGTCCGGCTGAACCGGAGGTTCTCCTCCGTGGTGCGGGAGCGGTCCTCCAGCCGCAGGTGCTCCTCGGGCGCCCCCTCGGCGATCAGCCAGTCGGCCATCGCCCGCGCCTCCGCGAGCTTCTCGTCCGTCCCCTTGCCCCCCGAGGTGAGCAGCAGCGGCACCCGCCCGCCTCGGGCGATCTGCGCGTCGTGGATCTGCAGGCCCTTGCGCAGCCGGGAGGCCAGCAGCGGCGGGACCCGGTCGCCGCCGATGAGGCCGGAGCCGAGCATCACCACGTAGTCGACGTCCCCGTGCACCTTGATCCGGCCGTAGAGGAAGGCGTAGGCGAGGAAGCAGAGGAAGAGGAAGGAGACGTACCCGGAGAGGAAGACCACGCCCCCCACCACCGCGTCCCACGTCTGGGAACCCTGGTTGCCCACGGTCAGGACGAACGCGATCAGTGCGAAGATCCCCACCCCCGCCATGAAGGCGAGCAGGTTGGCGGGGCGGCGGCCCTCCTTGCGGACCATCGTGAGCCCGTTGCCGATCAGGAAGACGCCGAGGGCGACCGTGCCGAGCGCGGGGACCAGGAAGACCAGCGCGACGATCATCGCGCCGAGACCGTGGGGCAGGCCGGGGACCAGGGTGAGCAGGCCGATCGACATGAATATGAAGGTGAGGCCCAGGTAGACCGCGTTGCGGAAGCGGCGGCGGTCGGCCCGGACGCTCACCCCGAAGAGGGCGAGGAAGAGGGCGGCAGGGACAAAGGCGAACATGTCGCTCATCGTAGGCGGCTCATATGAAGAACCGTACGAACGGCAAGATTCGAGGGGGACGGCCTAGCGGCCGCCGTGCGGGGTGCGGCGCACGGCCCGGCCGGCGAGGACGTCCGTCCTGCGCCCTTCCCGCATGACGAAACGCCCGTCGATCAGGACGTACGGGATCCCGTGCGGCAGCGCGCGCGGGCGCTCGTACGTGGACCCGGCCGCGACCGTCAGCGGATCGAAGAGGACCAGGTCGGCCCGGTGGCCCACGCGCACCAGACCCCGGTCCGGCAGCCGCAGCCGGGCGGCGGGGCGGCCGGAGAGGTGGGCGACGCACTCCTCCAGGGAGAGGACGCCCAGCTCGCGCACGTAGTGCCCGAGGTAGTGCGGGAAGGTGCCGTAGGCCCGCGGATGCGGTTTCGCGCCCTGCAGGATGCCGTCCGAGCCACCCGTGTGCACCGGGTGGCGCATGATCGCCCGGACGTTCTCCTCGTGCCCGACGTGCTGCAGGATGCTCGGGCCGAGCCGGTCGCCCAGCAGCAGCCGCCGGGCAGCGTCCCAGTCGCGCAGGCGGGTGCCGACGTACGCCCCGTAGGCCGGATCCGTGGTCCCGGCGATCTCGATCGTCGACCAGTCGACCGGGACCCCGTGGCAGCCGTCGGCGCCCTCCACCTCCAGCGCGTACCGGATCCGCTCGGCCTCGGTGTCGTCGCGCAGCCGGGCGAGGACGGCGTCGGGGCCGCCCTCGCCCGCCCAACTGGGCAGCAGGGCGACCAGGGTGGTGCAGCCGGGGGTGTACGGGTAGCTGTCGAGGGTGATGTCGGCCCCGCCGGCCAGCGCCTCGTCGAGCAGGGCGAGCAACTCGGGGGCCCGGCCCGCGTTCTCGCCGAAGTTCATCGTGGCGTGCGCGAGGTGCAGCGCGCAGCCGGCCTCCCGGGTCAGCTCGACCATCTCGGCGTAGGCGGCGAGCGCGCCGCGGCCGTACGACCGGTGGTGCGGGCAGTAGTAGCCCCCGTACCGCGCGACCACCCGGCACAGCTCGCTCAGCTCGGCGCCGGACGCGTACATGCCCGGGGTGTAGGTGAGGCCCGAGGACATGCCGACGGCGCCCTGCGCGAGACCTTCGGCGACCAGGGCGCGCATCCGGTCGAGCTCGGCGGGGGTCGCGGGGCGGTCGTCCCAGCCGACGACGTGGGCGCGCACGGTGCCCTGGGGGACGAGGTAGGCGGCGTTCACCGCGATGCCCTGCGCGTCGAGCCGGTCCAGGTACCCGCCGACGGTGCGCCAGTCGAAGTCGATGTCCTCGCCCGTGCCGTTCCAGCCGGCGATGGCGGCCCGCACCTGGGTCAGCGTGCGCTCGTCGGCGGGAGCGTAGGACAGGCCGTCCTGGCCGAGGACTTCGAGGGTCACGCCCTGGGCGGCCTTGGCGCTGTGGTCCGGATCCCGGAGCAGGGCGAGGTCGCTGTGGGCGTGCATGTCGATGAAACCCGGGGCGAGGACGAGCCCGTGGGCGTCCAGGGTCCGCGGCCCGCCGCCGATCCGGGCGGCCCGGCCCTCTTCGGCGATCCCGGCGATGCGGCCCTCGTGGACCGCGACGTCCGCGGTGTACGGGGCCCCGCCCGTGCCGTCGACGACGCGGGCCCCGCGGATGACCAGGTCCATGGCCGCCTCTAGAAGAAGGTGCGGACGTACTCGCTGACCGTGCCGTCGGCCTCCACGACCGGGATCAGCGGCCACTTCTCGAAGATCGTGCACGGGTGGGACATGCCGAGCGCCACCCAGTCGCCGACCTCCAGGTCCTCGGCGGTGTCAGTCTCCAGCCAGGCGTGCTGGTCGGAGAGTTTGACGACGCGGACGCCCGGGGCCGGGCGCTCGGCGCCGCTGAGCGGGTCGCGCACCAGCTCGACCTCTGGCAGCCCGAGGTCGTACGCGATGTCGCGCTTGCCGGCGTTGACGAACGCCTGGGTGGGGGAGGGGCGGGAGACGACCTGCGCCCAGAGCCGGAAGGCGGGGCGCAGGCCGCCCTCCTCGGGGATCCGGTTGAAGGGGGTCAGCCGGGTGTACCAGCCGTGGTCGTGGGAGACGTACGCCCCCGAGCGCAGCAGCTTCAGGGTGGGCCGGGACAGCTCCGGGAGTTCGGCGAAGACGTCGGCGACGGCGTCGAACCAGGCGGAGCCGCCGGCGCTGACCACGATCTCGTCCGCGCCGTCGAACCGCCCGGCCTTGTCGAACTCGGCGGCCAGGCCGGTCAGCCGGCGCAGGTACGCGTGCACGGACTGCGGATCGGCGCCGGGCACCTCGGCCTCGTACCCGGCGATGCCCACCAGGCGCAGGGTCCGCGTGCCCGCCACGGCGTCGGCGACGGCCCGGCAGTCCTCGTCGGTGCGGGCCCCGGTGCGGGCGCCCTCGCCGGCGCCGAGCTCCACGACCACGTCCACGCGCCGGGGCTGCCCCTGGAGGGCCCGGTCCATCAGCTGGACCCCGCGCACCGAGTCCACGTAGCAGACGAACCGGAAGCCGGGGTCGGCGGCGAGCTCGGCGGCGACCCAGCGCAGGGCGGCGGCGTCGACGAGCTCGTTGGCGAGGAAGATGCGCTGGATCCCGAAGGCGCGGTAGACGCGGGCCTGGTGGGGGACGGCCGCGGTGATGCCCCAGGCGCCCCGGGCGAGCTGACGCCGGAACAGCTGGGGGGCCATGCAGGTCTTGCCGTGCGGGGCGAAGGCCAGGCCGTGGCGCTCGGCGTAGCTTTCGAGGGCGGCGAGGTTGTGGCTCAGCGCGTCGGCGTCGAGGGTGAGGACGGGCGTGGTGAACCCGCCGGTGTGCAGGTTGCGCCGCTCGGCGGTGAGCTGCCCGACGGTGAGGCCCGCGTGCCCGGCGTCCGGGGGGAGTCCCTTGAACCGGTGGTCCACCAGCTCCTCGGTGAGGGCCTGGACGGGGTCGCTGGGCATGTGCGTGCCTCCCGGGGCGTTGCGTGCTGCGTTGCTGCCTGTCGCTGTCGCTGGTGCTGCGGTGCTGTTGTGCTCTGGTACTGCTGTTGCGTCCACCGCAACAGACGTTGCGTGTGTTGCTGCATGCTGTCTAACATCCCGGGTGACGGCGGGTCAACGGGCCCACGGCACCCGGAGGTAGGCGCAGTGAGCCAGTCGGTGGAGCGGGCGCTCCGGATCCTGCCTGCCCTGGCCAAGGGGCCGGCCGGGCTCGGTGACGTCGCCGAGGTGCTCGGCGTGCACAAGAGCACCGCGCTGCGGCTGCTGCGGACCCTGCACGAGCACGGCTTCGTCTACCGGCAGGGCGACGGGCGCTACCGGCTCGGAGCCTCCCTCTTCGCGCTGGCCGCCGAGTCCATCGAGAACCTCGACGTGCGCGACATCGCGCATCCGCACCTGCTGGAGCTGAACCGGGAGACCGGGCACACCGTGCACCTCGCCCTCCACCAGGACGACGAGGTCGTCTACGTGGACAAGGTCGACAGCCGCTATCCGGTGCGGATGTACTCGCGCATCGGCCGCCCCGTCCCGCTCACCGTCGCCGCGGTGGCGAAGCTGCTGATCGCCGATCTGCCGGAGGAGGAACGCCGGGCCCTCGCGCGGCGCATCGAGTACCCCGCCTACACCTCCCGTTCCACCCCGGACGCGGACGCGTACCTGCGCGAACTGGAGCTCGTACGCGAACAGGGTTGGGCCACCGACCTCGGTGGGCACGAGGAAGCGCTGAACTGCCTGGCCGCCCCCATCCGCGGACCCGGCGGACGCGTGGTCGCCGCGATGTCCGTCTCCGCACCCGGAGTGGTCCTCTCCGCCGGGGGACTGCTCGAACTGCTCCCGCTCGTACGCCGCACCGCCGACGCCATCGGCCGCGAGTATTCAGGCTCGGACCCCGAACAGGAAGACAGGAACCGGTCATGACCGAGAAGATCGCGATCACTCCCGACACCCACACCGCGCCGCCCGCGAAGTTCTCGCACGGCGTGCGCAAGGGCAACATCCTCCAGGTCGCCGGCCAGGTCGGCTTCCTCCCGCACGTGGACGGGCAGCCGCCCACCCCGGCCGGTCCGACCCTGCGCGAGCAGACCCTCCAGACGCTGGAGAACGTCCGCTCCGTCCTGGAGGCGGGCGGCGCGACCTGGGACGACGTGCTGATGCTGCGCGTCTACCTCACGGACACCTCCCACTTCGAGGAGATGAACGGCATCTACAACACCTACTTCGAGGAGCAGGGCCTCAAGGAGGTCCCGTCCGCCCGCACCACCGTGTACGTGGGCCTCCCGGGCGACCTGCTGATCGAGATCGACGCCCTCGCCGTGCTCTAGCCCCGGCCCTGCCACCGACCCCGACCCCGGCAACGCCCCCGCCCCCGGCGGTCCGGCGCCCGGCGCGGCCCGCTCCAGGCCCCGCGCCCGGATCGGGGTGCGCCGGGTGACCCGGGCATTGGGTAACCTCTCGGGTGACTTCGGGGCGTGTCGGCAGCAGCCGGACCGCCGTTGACAGGGGATGGTTCCGCATGGGCAGCGCACCTACGGCCGGCTTCTTCCAACCGCTCAAGGCGGACGACCCGGCCGTGGTGGGCGGCTACCGTCTGGCGGCGGTGCTCGGGGCGGGCGGCATGGGCAAGGTGTACCTCTCCTACACGCCGGGCGGCCGGCCCATCGCCATCAAGGTGATCCGGGCCGAGTTCGGCGAGGACCCCGAGTTCCGGCGGCGCTTCCAGCAGGAGGTGCGGGCCGCGGAGCGGGTCCAGGGCCTCTACACCGCGCCGGTCATCGACTCCGACACCCAGGGATCCCAGCCCTGGCTGGCCACGGCCTACGTGCCCGGCCCCTCGCTCGCGCACGCCGTCGCCGAGCACGGTGCGCTGCCGCCGCGCAGCGTCCTGCTGCTGATCGTCGGGGTCGCGGAGGCGCTGACCGTCATCCACGGCGCGGGCATCGTCCACCGCGACCTGAAGCCCGCCAACGTCCTGCTGGCCTCCGACGGCCCGCGCGTCATCGACTTCGGCATCGCCCGCGCCGCCGACAGCACCGCCCTGACCAGCACCGGCGTCAGCATCGGCACTCCGGCGTTCATGGCGCCCGAACAGGCTTCGGCGGGTACGGTCACCCCGGCCACCGACGTCTTCGCCCTCGGGCAGATCGCCGCCTTCGCGGGCACCGGGTCGTCCGTCTACGGCGACGGGCCCTCGCACGCGGTGCTCTACCGGATCGTGCACGAGGCTCCCGACCTCGGCGCCCTGCCCGAGGAGTTGCGGCCCGTGGTGACCCGCTGCCTCAGCCGGGACCCGGCCGACCGCCCGTCGCTGACCGAGATCATCGAGCTGTGCAACGCGGCCTCCGCCACACCGCTGCGCCAGGGGGAGGACTGGCTGCCGCGGGCGGTCGCCGGTTCCCTCACCGAGCGGCAGCAGCAGCTGCCCGCGCCGGCCCCCACTCCGCCGCCGCCGCCGCAGCAGCAACCGCAGCCGCAGCAGCAGCCGTACACGCCGACCGCCCTGTCGGCGGCACCCCCGCAGGCCGCGCCCACGCACGCCGCTCCGGCGCAGCCCGCGCCGGGTACGGTGCCGCCCGGCTACGGGACCCCGCCTCCGCACACCCCGCCGCCGTACGCCCAGCCCGCCTACGCGCAGCCCACGTACGCCCAGCCCGCGTACGCGCAGCCCACGTATGCGCCGGGCCACGCCGCGCCGCAGCCCTTCCACGCCCCGGGAACGGGTTTCGCGCAGCCCGGGCAGCCCCGCCCCAAGAAGCGGACGGGGCTCATCGTCGCCGGGGTGATCGTGGCGGCGGTCATCGGGCTCGCGGTCATCGGATCCCTGCTGCCGGACTCCGGCAAGGACGATGCGGCCGGGAAGTCCGGCGGCGGGTCGGGCGGGAGCGCGCCCGCGGGCGGGGCCAAGAAGCCGGCCGACCCGCAGCCGGCCTCGTACCAGGGCATCGAGGTGCCCCAGAACTACCAGCTGATGCTCGCCGACAACCCGCCGCGCCCCGCCGAGGACCCGAGCGGCGCGGGCGTCCTGTACGGACACGCGGACCTCTACTACTTCCGGGACACCCTGTTCGGCGACGAGAAGTTCGGCAGCGACAACGGGAAGCTGGTCCTGCTGAACAACTCGGAGAAGGGCTCGCTGGAGACCTGCCGCACCGTCACCCGCTTCACCGAGAAGATCGGCCTCGACGAGCTCACGGACGGCTCGCAGGTATGCGTGCTGAGCAAGGCCGGGCACATCGCGGTGGCGACCTTCCACGGCAGGAAGGGCGGCAAGGAGGAGACCCGGTACATCACGGTCGACATCACGGTCTGGCGCAACGCCGACCAGGCGAAGAAGGGCTAGCCGGGGCCGGACGGCGAAGGGGGCGCCCCCCTGGCGGTGGGGCGCCCCCGGCTCACCTGCGGGCCGTCACGTGCAGTACTGCGCTTCCTTGCCGATCGAGCGGTACATGCAGTCCGCGTTCTCCAGCAGCTGGAGCACCGCGTCCTTGTTGCGCGCCGTCTCGCGGTCGATGACCTCGTCGGGCGGGTAGAAGCCGCTGCTCCCGGAGTCGGTCGGGTACATCTCGAAGGTGTAGGCGAAGACCTTCTGGTTGCCCCACAGCCAGTCGTCGATCGTGCCGTCGGTGATGTACAGGTCGCTCGACTGCTCCGGCGTGTAGCCGTTGCTGGCCGCCATGCTGGTGCCGATCTTCTTGTACACGGCCAGGTCGTCGGCGCTCAGCCCGGGCGCCGTGTCGTTGTACGTCCATCCGAACGGCCACAGCACGAGCTCGCTGTACGTGTGGAAGTCGATGGCGGCCTTGATCTGCTGCTTGCCGCCGACCACGCGGCTGCGCACGAAGTCCGAGACCACCTTGACCTCGGGCGCGGAGGCCGCGGCCGGGCCGCGGTAGGTCTCGGAGCTCTTGCTGGAGCTGGAACCGCCGCAGCAGCCCCACTTGTAGTCCCAGTTGCGGTTCAGGTCGGTGCCCACGTACGAGGAGCCGCTGTTGGGCTGCCGGTTCTTGCGCCAGGACCGGTAGGAGCCGGAGGCGATGTCGTACTCGCCGCCGTCGGGGTTCAGGTCCGGGATGATCCAGATCTCGCGCCCGTTGACCATGTTGGTGATGCGGGAGTCGGTCCCGTACTTCGAGCCGAACTCCTTGAGCAGGTAGAGGGCCATCTCCACCGTGAGGTGCTCACGGGCGTGCTGGTGGGCCGTGAAGAGGACCTCGGGCTCGGCCTCGTCGGTCGCGACATTGTCGCTGATCTTGATGGCGACGAGGTCCCGGCCCTGGTACGACTTCCCGATGACCTGCTTGCTCATGATCGAGGGGTACTGGGCGATGCGCTGGTCGATCTCCGCGCTCGCCTCGGCGTAGTTGTGGTAGAGCGCGTCCTTCGACGGGAAGTCGTTGACTCCGGTGGCGATGCCGCGTCCGTCGGACCGGTCCGGCGGGCCGGGCAGGGGGGTGAGCTCGTAGCCGAGCGCGCGCAGGCTCCTGGCCTGCATGGTGTCGGCGCTGACGACGACCGAGCGCGCGTCCACCTCGTCGATCGAGGCGCCGGTACGGAGCAGGGCGGTGCGTTCGGCCGCGGAGGCCGGGCCCTGGATCTCGTACTGGACGATCGCCTCGTCCTGGGTGGCGGTCGACGGGACGGGCGGCGGGGTTGCCGATGCGCTCAGGCCGTAAGCGGGTGCGCCGAGCGCGAGTGCGAGAAGGGCCGCCGTGACGGCAGCCCTCCGGCGGTGGTGGAGCCGCATGCGTTCTCCTGGGTGGGAGTGTGGGGTAGCCGTGCGGACGCGCACAGCGTGCTCTCATGGCATGTCCGGGTCAAGAATCCGAAACCGGCCAAAGGATTCCGGGCAGCCACCCCCACACACCTACCTGTTACGGCAGCCCGTGGACCTTCGGACCCACCGCGTTGGACCAAGCACTACCCGCCTTGGCGTCCCAGTTGGTCGACCAGGTCATCGCGCCGCGCAGCCCGGGGTAGGTCTTCGACGGCTTGAAGCTGCCGCAGCCGGTGCCCCTGGCCAGGCAGTCCAGGGCGTTGTTCACGACGGTCGGGGCGACGTAGCCGCTGCCCGCGCCGCTCGGGGAGGCCGGGACGCCGATGCCCACCTGCGAGGGGTCGAGGCCGCCCTCCAGCTGGATGCAGGCCAGCGCGGTGAGGAAGTCCACCGAGCCCTGCGAGTAGACCTTGCCGTCGCAGCCGAGCATCGCGCCGCTGTTGTAGTACTGCATGTTGACCACGGTCAGGATGTCCTTCACCGCGAGCGCCGTCTTGAAGTAGCCGCCCTGCGCGGACTGCATGTCGATGGTCTGCGGGGCCATGGTGAGGACGAAGGAGGAGCCGGCCTTCGTCGCCAGGGAGCGCAGCGCCTGGGTCATGTAGGTGGGGTTCAGGCCGTTCTCCAGGTCGATGTCGATGCCGCTGAAGCCGTACTCCCGCATCAGCGCGTACGCGGAGTTCGCGAGGTTGTTCGCGGACGCCGGGTCGGCCACCGAGATGGTGCCCTTCTCGCCGCCGATGGAGAGGATGACGGACTTGCCGGCCGCCTTCTTCGCGGCGATGTCGGCCTTGAACTGGGCGACCGTGTACCCGCCGAGGCCGGCCGAGTCGAGGTTGAAGGCGATGGCGCCGGGCGTGCTCGTGGCGTCGGCGAAGGAGACGGCGATGATGTCGTACTGCGCGGAGACGTCGGAGATCTTCTGGACGGTCGCGCCGTTGTTGAAGTTCTGCCAGTAGCCGGTCAGCGCGTGCTTGGGCACCGAGGGGTTCGGATTGCCGCCCCCGCCGCCGGTGGTGGTGCCGGTGACGGCCGCGGACTTCGCGCCCTCGCCGGCCGCGTTGTACGCGCTCACCTGGAAGGAGTACGAGGTCGACGCGGCGAGCCCGGTGATCTGGGCGGAGGCGCCCGTCACGGTCTGGACGCGGACGCCGTCCTGATACACGTAATAGCCGGTTGCCCCGCTGACCGCGTTCCACGAAAGGGTGAGCCCGCCGGAGCTCTGGCCGGAAACGGCGGTGCCGGCCGGGGCGCCGGGAACGGTCGGCGCGGGGTCCGTGCCGCCGCCCCCGTCGGGGCCGAAGACGCTGAACTCGTCGACGACGTAGCCCGGCTGGCCGTACCAGCCGTGCGTCCAGACGGTGACCTGGGTGGTGTTCGCGCCGGTGGTGAAGGTGGTGGACAGCTTCTGGAAGCCGCCGCCGGTGCCCGGGGTCCAGGTGGACACGTCCTGGGTGCCGGTCCCGGTCGCGCCGAGGTACACGTACGAGCCGTTGACCTGCTCGCTCAGCGTGTACGTCGAATTCGGCTTGACCTTGACGCTCTGGCTGCACTGGGCGTTGTCCTGGCCCGCCGGGGTGGCCCTGAGGGCGGCCGCCCCCGCGAAGACGGGGGAGGAGACGACGGCGCCGCTGCCGGAGGTGCACGTCCAGTCGGCGAGGCCGGACTCGAAGCCGCCGTTGCGGATCACGTTGACGTCGGCGGCCTGGGCGGTGCCCGCCGCGAGGGCGGTGAGGCCACCGGCGGCGAGGGTGACGGCGAGCGGGACGGCGAGGGAGCGTATGCGGTTCACGTGGGCTCCGGTGGGGGGAGTGGGGATGTGAGGGACGCGTCGTGGAGCCGATCGGGGGGATCCGAAGCCGATCGGAGGCGAGTGGGGTGCCTCGCAGCCAAGTTGGTCTAGTCCAATCTTCATGTCAAGAGTGTTTGCAATATGGCTTGAACCGATCGGCCTGCCGGTCGACTCGCGTTCCCTGTTGTCCGTATTTCCCGCCACCTGTGACACGTGTTGGCGGCACGGGAATCCGCAAGGCCCTGCCCTGTCAGGAAGGACGCGGATATGGTGCTGGGGCAAGGGGGAAGGGTGTTGATCGTTTGCGGTCGCGCAGCATGCGCGCACGCACACCGGTCAGGGGAACGCCCGCGGATTACCGGGTGAACGGGGGGATGCGCGTGCCGATCGCCATTGCTGTCACCAGCGCCGATCTGGTGCTGCCGGCCCCGGACCGGCACACCCCGGCCGCCGCCGTACTGCCGCCGCCGCACCAGCTCGACCTCGAGGGCGCACTTGCCCGCACGGCCGCCCTGCTGGAAGCCCACGGCCACCTCGTGGTCCTCGTACCGGCCTGGCTGCCGGCCTCCGAGGTCCGGCGCCTGCACACCGTTCGGGCCATCCTGGAAACCGACCGGATCGCGCTGGTCGACGTGGATCTCCCGCCGCTGGGCGCCGCCCTGCTGGTGCGTCAGCTGCGCCAGCTCAGCGTCTGCGACTTCAGCCCCGGTGTCCTCGCCTCCGCCGCCCGCCTCCTCGCCCACTACATCTACGCGGGCGCGCTGCTCGGCTCGGTCGCCAAGCTGGACCGGGTCCCGGTCGGCCTCAAGGCACACGCCAGGTCCTGGGCGCCGAACGCGCAGTTCGCCGTCCTGGCGAACCCGGCTCCGTACCTGTGCAGACTCGGCTCGGGCTCGGGCGGCACCCACGGCGGCGGTGCGACGCTCCCCGCGGGGCCGGAGTTCGCCACCCACCTCACCTTCGCCCGCGGCCAGCTCACCACCGACTGGGTGGTCTCCGAACTGGCCCCCGCCTGGAAGGTCCAGGGGGTCATGGAGAACCCGCTCCCGGCCGACTCGGCCGCCTGGTGGGCCACGCCGAAGCTGGTCGAGTTCGCCGCCGCCATCCCGGACCTGTCGGTCCTCTACCAGCTGGTCGCCTCGGTCCGCCGCGAGGAGTGCCGCTGGTGCGGCTTCGAACTCATCGGCGACCGCTGCGGCTTCTGCGCGGCGCCGCTCATCGCACCGCCCCCGCCGGCGGCTCCCGCCGCACAGCTCCGCCCCAGATCCAGATCCAGACTCTGACCGCCCCGAACGATTGAAGAACGGCGAGGTAAGACGGCCATGAACTCACGCCAGCGTCGCGGCGTCATCCTGCTGGTCCTGTCGGTCCTGTGCGCACTCGCCGCCTTCGGCGGAGTCCTCGTGGTGATCGGCGACGTGAACTCCAAGGTCGGGGCCGAGGTCGTCGCCTACCGGGTGAAGAGCGACATAGCCCCGTACAGCACGCTGACGGCGGGCCAGTTCGAGCAGGTCACGGTCCCCAAGCGATGGCTGTCGGACAGTGCCGTCACCGACCTCGGCGCGCTCCGGGACAAGATGGCGCTCACCGCCCTGAAGAAGGGCTCGCTGCTCCAGAGCGACATGTTCGTCGACAAGCCGAAGCTGCAGGCCGGCGAGCAGGAGATCGCCATCATGATCGACGCCTCGACGGGCGTGGCGGGCAAGATCACCCCCGGCGCCAAGGTCAACATCATCGGCACCTACAAGGGCAAGAAGCAGACCGACCCCGACCTGTCCGTGGTCATGGTGGCCAACGCCCGCGTCATCAACGTCGGCAAGCTCACCCCCCTCGAGAAGGACAGCGACAAGAAGAACGCCACCGAGGCCGTCCCGATCACCTTCGCCCTGACCACCAAGGACACCCAGCGCGTCGCCTACGCCGAGTCCTTCGCGGTCCACGTGCGCCTGGCACTGGTGGCCCCCGGCACCGAATCGACGCCCAACCCGAACGACCACTTCTACACCCTCGAAGGGGACAGGTGAGGTGCGGATGACCACCCGAATCCTCCCCGCGGTCGGCGACCCGGAAGCCGCCCGCGTCATCGCCACCCTCCTCAGCCAGCTCCCGGGCGCCGAGCCGGCCGCGCCGGTCCCCGACTCCACGTTCCTCCTCGACATGCTGGGCCGGCTCGCCACCGAGTCGATCGACGAACTGCCCGAAGTGGTCCTCGTACACGAGCGGATCGGTCCGCTCCCCGCCCTGGAACTCATCCGCGAGGTCGCCCTGCGCTTCCCCGCGGTCGGCGTCGTCCTCGTCACCTCCGACGCGAGCCCCGCGCTCTTCTCCGCCGCCATGGACTCCGGTGCGCGCGGCCTGATCGGCCTCCCCCTCGCCTACGAGGAACTCGCCGCACGCGTCCAGGCCGCCGCCCAGTGGTCCGTGGGCGTACGCCGCCACCTGGGCCGGAGCCCGGACCTGCCGAGCGGCCCGGGCGGCCGGGTGGTCACGGTCACCGGGGCCAAGGGCGGGGTCGGCGCCACCTTCACGGCCGTGCAGTTCGCCCTGGCCGCCGCCGCCGCGGGCCGGCGTACCGCCCTGGTCGACATGGACCTCCAGGCGGGCGACGTCGGCTCCTACCTCGACGTGCAGTTCCGCCGCTCCATCGCCGACCTCGCCGGCATCCAGGACATCTCGCCGCGCGTCCTGCAGGACGCGGTCTACGACGACCGCACGGGCCTGGCCCTGCTCCTCGCCCCGGCCGACGGCGAACGGGGCGAGGAGGTCGACGACCGCGCCGCCCGGCACGTGATCGCCGCCCTGCGCGCCCGCTACGAACTCGTCGTCATCGACTGCGGCACCCAGATGACCGGCGCCAACGCGGCGGCGGTGGAAACGGCGGACGTGGCGGTCCTGGTCACCACCCCGGACGTGGTCGCGGTCCGGGCGGCCAAGCGGATGGTCCGGATGTGGGAACGGCTCCAGGTCAGGAAGGCGGAGGACACGGCGATGGTCGTCAACCGCTGGACCAAGCACACCGAGATCCAGCCCTCGCTGATCGAGAAGATCACGAAGACCCGGGCGGTACGGACCCCCGTGCCGGCCGCCTTCAAGGAACTCCAGGCGGTCGTGGACGCGGGCCGGGTCCAGGACCTGGACAACCGCTCGACGGTGAAACAGGCGCTGTGGGCGGTGGCGGGGGAACTCGGCCTGCTGACGCCCCTCGACGCGGAGCCCGCACCCGCTGACGGGCAAGCGGGCGCCGCCCTGGCCGTACGGGGCTCCGGCCCGGTGGCCCGGCTGCGCGGCGGCGACCGCGGCGCCCTCGGCCCGTGGCTGCGCCGCGGCCGGGAGGGCTGAGCGGTGCCGGGGCGGAGATCCGTACGGGGTGCGGGCCGGGACCGGGGCCAGGTGGCCATCGAGTTCGTCGGCATGCTGCCGTTCATCCTGCTGATCGTGGCGGCGGTGTGGGAGTGCGTGCTGATCGGCTACGCCTTCTCCCTGGCCGGGAACGCGGCGGACGAGGCGGCCCGGGCCGGGGCGGTGCACGGCGACGGGGCCTGCGCGGCGGCGGCCGGTGACCACATCGGGGCCGCGTGGGGCATGGACGTGTCCTGCGGGCTGTCCGGCAACGTCTACAAGGCCAAGGTCCGGCTGACGGTTCCCGTGCTCGTCCCCGGGCTCAACACCAACCTCCGCATCGCGGGCGATGGCGGCGCGGCGAAGGAGAAGGAGTGACATGACCCGACTTCGCGACCGGAAGTGGCGCTCCGACCGGGGCCAGGTGGCCCTGGAGTACATCGGGTTCCTGCCGGTCCTGCTGCTGATCGCGCTGTGCGGCATCCAGCTGGGCTGGTCCGCGTACGTGGTGCAGCAGGCCGAGACCGCCGCCCGTACGGCCGCGCGCGCGGAGGCGCGCGAGCCCGGAGCGGGGGTGGCGGCCGGCCGGCAGTCGATCCGGTCGAACCTTGCCGCACGTGCGGTCATCGACGTCGACCCGTCGCCCGACACGGTCGTGGTGACGGTGACCCTCCCGATCAACTCGATCGTTCCCGGAGTCGCCCCCCACACGGTCAGGCGGACCGCCGTCATGCCCAACGACGACCCGAAGGGACCCTGACCATGAGCCTGCGTTCCCGGGTCAACACCCCCGACGACCGCCACAACCCGCGCGAGGACGGCCGGCTGGTCTCCTCGTACCGCGCCAAGCTGCTCGAGGAGATCGACCTCGCGGAGATGTCCGCGCTGGCGCCCGCCGAGCGCCGGGCGCGCCTGGAGCGGGTGCTCGGCCACATCATCAGCCGCGAGGGCCCGGTCCTCTCCACCGCCGAGCGCTCCCAGCTGATCCGCCGCGTCGTCGACGAGGCGCTCGGCCTCGGCGTGCTCGAACCGCTCCTCGAAGACCCCACCATCTCCGAGATCATGGTCAACGGGCCCGACCAGATCTTCGTGGAACGCTCCGGCCGCGTGGAGCAGCTCCCGCTCCGCTTCGCCTCCCACGACCAGCTCATGCAGACCATCGAGCGCATCGTCTCCACCGTCAACCGCCGGGTGGACGAGGCCAATCCGATGGTCGACGCCCGGCTGCCCAGCGGCGAGCGCGTCAACGTCATCATCCCGCCGCTGTCCCTGACCGGCGCCACCCTCACGATCCGCCGCTTCCCGCGGGCCTTCACCCTGCACGAGATGATCGGCCTGGGCTCCCTGGACGAGCAGATGCTCCTCCTGCTGTCCGGACTGGTGGCGGCCAAGATGAACGTGATCGTGTCCGGCGCCACCGGCACCGGCAAGACCACCCTCCTCAACGCCCTCTCCGGCCTGATCCCCGAGGGCGAGCGGATCATCACCATCGAGGACTCCGCCGAACTCCAGCTCCAGCAGGCGCACGTCATCCGCCTCGAATCCCGCCCGGCCAACGTGGAGGGCAAGGGCCAGATCACCATCCGCGACCTGGTCCGCAACTCCCTGCGCATGCGCCCCGACCGCATCATCGTCGGCGAGGTCCGCGGCGGCGAGACGCTCGACATGCTCCAGGCGATGTCCACGGGTCACGACGGCTCCCTCGCCACCGTCCACGCCAACAGCTCCGCCGACGCCCTGATGCGCCTGCAGACGCTCGCCTCGATGTCCGAGGTGGAGGTCCCCTTCGAGGCCCTCCAGGACCAGATCAACAGCGCCGTCAACATCGTCGTCCAGCTCACCCGCTTCGGCGACGGCTCGCGCCGCATCACCGAGATCTCCATCCTCGACTCGCACGGCCGCGAGCCCTTCCGGATCACCACGGTCTGCCGCTTCGCGGCCCAGCCGATGGGACCGGACGGCCGCGTCCACGGCCGCTTCGAGTACTACCCGCTGCCGCGCTGGATCGCGGACCGCCTCTACATGAACAACCAGCCGATCCCGCAGGCCTTCGGAGTCGCGCCGGTGGACGATCCCCTGACCGCCCGCATCACCCGGACCGCCCTGTGAACCCACTGATCCTCCTCACCCTCGGCGCCACGCTGCTGGCCTGCGTGCTCGTGATCCTGGGCATCCACGCCTACGCCGCGGGCCGCGCCCAGCGTGCCGCGCTCATCGAACGCCTCTCGGCCACCGGCCTCCCGGAACCCCTGGGCCGCAGGCGCCGCTTCCGGGGCGTGGACCGGCGCCTGCGCCGGACCAGGCTGGGCCGCGGCATCGAGCGCAAGCTCGCGGTGACCGGCCTGGACCTGACCGCCGGGGAGTTCTTCGTCTACATGGTGGCCGCGGTCGCCGGGATCTGGCTGGTCTCGGCCTCCTTCCTGGCCCCGTTCTTCGGCCCGGTGGCCGGCCTGATCGGCCTGTGGGCGGCCAACGCCTTCCTCAACTGGCAGCGGGCGCGCCGCACCGAACGGTTCATCAACCAGCTCCCGGACCTGGCCCGGATCCTCGCCAACGCCACCCAGGCCGGCCTGGCCCTGCGCACGGCCATCGGCATGGCGGCCGAGGAGCTGGAGGCACCCGCGGGCGAGGAGCTGGCGCGGGTGGCCGACCGGCTCGCCGTGGGGCACTCCATCGAGGAGGCCCTGGGGGAGATCGCGGAACGCCTGCCCTCCCGGGAACTGGTCGTCCTGGTCTCCACCCTCGTCCTGTCCGCCCGCGCGGGCGGCGCGATCGTGGGCAGCCTGCGCAACCTGACGGTGACGCTGGAGCAGCGCAAGGAGACCCGCCGGGAGATCCGCACCCAGCTGTCCCAGGTGACGGCGACGGCCTACCTGGTGCCAGTGCTGGGGATCGGCTCGCTGCTCCTGGTGGACGCCATGATGCCGGGCGCGCTGGACCGCATGACGGGATCCGTCATCGGGCAGACGGCCGTCCTGGTCGCGCTGGGGCTCTTCGCGCTCGGCTTCCTCTTCATCCGCCGCCTGTCCAAGATCGACGTATGAGGAGGCCGGCATGATCGCCCTGCTCCTGGCCCTGGCCGGGGCCCTGTCGGTCTTCGGCGCGTTCCACGGCATCCGCCTCTACCGCGCCGACGCCAAACTCCCGACCGACCTGGTCCTGGCCCTGGAAGTCGGTGCCACCCGCACCACGGCCGTCGGCTCGCTCATCGACCGCGCCGGAATCCGCTACGCGCCGCTGATACTGCGCCTGATGGGCCCGGACCGGGTGGCGCGCAAACGCCGCCAGATCGACACGGCCGGCAACCCCTCCGGCCTGACCATCGACCGCTACGCCGCGCGCCGCGCGGTCTACGCCTTCCTCGGCGGCCTGGGCGCCTTCGCGATGCTGCTCAACGGCCAGCTGATCCTCTCGCTGGTCATGGTCGCCTTCGGCCTGTTCTGGATCGAGGTGGGCCTCTGGTCGGCCATCCGGATCCGCCGCGACCACATCGAGCGGACCCTGCCGGACTTCCTGGACGTGCTCGCGGTGGTGGTGAGCGCCGGGCTCGGCTTCCGGCCGGCCCTGGAGCGGGTGGCGGACAAGTACGAGGGCCCGTGGTCCGACGAGATCCGGATCACCCTGCAGCAGATGACCATGGGCGTCAGCCGCCGCCAGGCCTTCGACGAGCTGCGCAGGCGCAACGATTCCGAACAGGTGGCGCAGTTCGTCACCGCCCTGCAGCAGGGCGAGGAGCTGGGCTCCCCGATCGTGGACACGCTGATCGCCATCGCCGAGGACATGCGGCGCACGGACGCCCAGAACGCCCGCCGCCGGGCCGCCAAAGCCGTCCCCAAAGCGACCTTCGCCGTCACGATGTTCATGCTGCCCGGCACGATGATCCTGCTGATCGGCGGCTTCGTGTACGGCGCGAACGTCGACTTCGGCGCGCTGTTCGGGGGCAGGTGAGCCATGACCGCCTCGCTGGACGTCACGGCGTTCGCCGCCGCGCGGGACCGGCCGTCCGCGCGCTCCGCCGCGCCTCCGCCGCTCGCCCTCCAGGTCAACGCCCTGCAGGCGCTGTGCCGCCAGGTCTTCGCGTTCCGCCTCGTCACGATCGCCCTGGGGACGCCGGTGGTGCTGAGCCGGACACCGCCCGGGGGGCCGACGTACCTGGCGGGCGGCGCGATCCTGCTCACCTTCATGCTGTCGTACGCCCTGTTCCGCGACTGGGAGCGCTTCGGCCCGCTGCTGCTGCGCCACCGCTGGCTCCTGGCGGTGGACTGGGCCCTGAGCGGGCTGCTGCTGGTCACCGCCACCCCCGGATCCCCGCTCCTCCTCGCCACGGTGTGCACCCCGTTGCTGGCCGGGCTGGTCTACGGCTGGCGCGGCTCGGCGGTCTACGCGGGCGTACAGGCGTCGGTCGTGGCCCTGGTGGCCGAGGGGCTGATGCTGTCGCTGCTCTGCGTCCTGGCGGGGGCGGCGGGGGCCTGCCTGCGCGACCTGCTGTTCCGCTTCGGGACGGCCGGCCAGGCCCTGCTGGAGACCCGGGCCAGGCTGGCGGTGGCCGAGGCGGTCCGAGCCGAACGGGAACACCTGGCCCGCGAGATGCACGACTCCGTCTCGAAGACCCTGCACGGCCTGGCCCTCGCAGCCGACTCCCTGACCCGCACCAACGACCCGGCCGCCCTCCGCCGCCAGGCCGACCTGGTGGCCGGGGCGGCCCGCCGCGCGGTGGCGGAGTCCCGGGAGGTACTGGCGGACCTGCGCCGGGACCTGGACGCGCCGGGCGTCTCCCTGGCCTGCGAACTCCGCACCCGGATCGCCCCCGCTGCCGCCGAACTCCACGTGACCGGCGCCCTCCCCGTGGTGCCCTCCCCGGTGGCCCGCCACCTCCTGGCGGTGGCGGCCGAGGCGGTGGAGAACGCCCGCCGCCACGCCGGCGCGGCCCGGATCACGGTGGAGGCGGCCGTGGACACCGCCGATCTGGTGCTCCTGGTCGAGGACGACGGCCGGGGCCTCCCGGAGGGCGCCGACCTCGCGACCCTGCACGGCGCGGGCCGCTTCGGCCTGGTCGGCATGACGGAACGCGCGGCCGCGATCGGCGCCCGCATCCACATCGGAGCCCGCCCCGGCGGGAAGCCGGGCACCCAGGTCCGGCTGGCCCTTCCCCTGGCGGCCCTCACCGCGGGGAGGGGCGTGTGACGACCCCGCTGCGCGTCCTGATCGCCGACGACAACCCGGTCGTACGGGCCGGCCTGTCGGCCCTCCTGGCCACGGCCGGGGACATCGAGGTGACCGCGGAGGCGGCGGACGGCCGGGAGGCGCTCCACCTCACGCGGCTGCACGCCCCCGACGTGATCCTGCTGGACGTCCGGATGCCGGGCGTGGACGGCATCTCCGCCCTGCCCCACCTCGTACGGCTCGCACCGGTGCTGATGCTGACGTACAGCCAGGAGTCGGAGGTCGTTCGGGAGGCACTGCTGCTGGGCGCCGGTGGCTACCTGGTGCACGGCGAATTCACGCCGGATCACCTCGTGGCGGCCGTCCGTGACGTGCGCGCCGGCCGGGCGCATCTCAGCCCGACGGCGGCGAGCGCGGTACTCGCGGAACTCCGGGCCTCTTCGCATCCGCAACGAACTGTGGGACAGTCTTCGGAGCGTCCGCCCAACCACGCTGCGTTCGGGCTGAGTTCACGTGAGGAGGAGATCATGGATCTCATCGCTTCCGGCATGAACAACCAGCAGATCGCAGCCACTTGCTTCATCAGTGAAAAGACGGTCAAGAACCACATCAACCGGATCTTCGCGAAGCTTCAGATCGCTACGCGTAGCGAGGCGATAGCGCGTTGGCTGGGAACCGCCCGTCCGGGGGTGGCTGGCCATGGGTAGACAGAGTGCGCAGTGGGTCCGTAAATGGGTCCCGGGACCCTTTGCAACTGCTGGTGTCTGGCCGTACCGTCCGCGAATCGACATCGGCGCCAGGTCTGGAGAGGACTCCCATGCAGAACCTCAAGCTGCTCAAGGCGATCGTCGAACGGAAGAACCGGATGCGGCGGGGTGCGGACGAGGGGCAGACGGTCTTCGAATATCTGGGGATCATCGTGATCATCGCGCTGATCATTGCGGCGATCATCGGGTCCGGGCTCGCGGCTGCCATCGCGGGCGCGATCACACAGCAGTTGGCGAACATCACCAACTGATGCGCGTGGCGGGATCGCGCGATAGGGGGCAGGTCTTCCCCTTCTACATCGCGATGGTGGCCTGCCTGCTCTTCGCCGCGTTGGCCTTCGTCACCGTCGGGATGGCGGGGGCCACGCGCAGCGATGCGCAGGGTGCCGCCGATGCGGCGGCGCTCGCGGCCGCCCGGGAGGTCAGGGACAACGTGTTCGTGGACATGGACTTCCTGACCCTCACACCGGACCTTTGGGAAGAGATCCTCAGGGGCGATCGCTTCGATGCCAAGGGGGCATGCGCAGAGGCGAGGGGGTTCGCCCTGTCGAACGAGGCCACCGCGACATGTGACTTCGACATCCCGGAGTTCACCGTCACCGTGACAACCGACCGCACGGTCGGGGAGTCGGTCATCCCGGGGACCGAGTCGATGCGTGGTCATGCCACGGCGACCGCTTTGATCGAACCGCGCTGCTTCCTGAAGCCCGTGCCCGCCCCTGAACCCGGCGGCGGCACGGTGCCGGAGCCTGTCGGTATCGAGTGCAAGGGTGGCACGGTGGTCACGGTGGATCCGTCGAACCCGGGCTCGTTGTCCCAGCTGGCGAGGAAACTCTTCAGCGTGCGACTGACCGACTGACAACGAACGAGAGACAAGGAAGCGGCGTACATGAGCATTCGGCAGAAGGTGAAGGTCCGCGGGGGAGCGGCCGTTGCGGTTGCGGCGGTCTTGGCCCTTGTACTGACCGGGTGCGGCGGAGGCGAGAAGAAGGCGAAGGAACCGCAGCAGCCGGCCGCGACCACGCCCAAGGCGCCGGGGAGTGCTCCCCAGAATCCCGCACCCTCCGAGGCCAAGAGCGAGGTGATCGCCAAGACACAAGGCCCGGCAGGCATCGTGCTGGAGATCAACTCGGCTGCGCGTGACCAGGACGGGTACGTCACTGTCAGCGGCCAGATAAAGAACACCGGTTCCACGGCCTTCGGGCAGACCGCTCCCTGGCGCGGTGACGAGAAGACTGCCAGCCCCGCGTCGGTCGCGGGAGCCACCCTCGTCGACAACGCAGGCAAGAAGCGCTACTACGTGCTGCGGGACACCGAAGGTCGGTGCGCATGCTCGACCGGAATCATCATCATCAAGGCTGGGGAGACTGTGCCCTTCTTCGCGCAGTTCCCGGCCCCACCTGCCACCACGACCGAGGTCGTGTTTGGTCTGCCGACCTTCACCGCGGCCACCATCAAAATCTCCGGGTGACCCCATGACCAAACGCCATCGCACCACCGCTGCCACGGCCGTCGCCGGTCTCGTCATCGCCGGCGCCCACTTCATCGGCGCGACCAGCGCCCACGCGGACGACGTCACGCCGTCCGTGCCCCCCGGGACGGAACCCTCCGCCTCGGCGCCCATGCCCGTCAAGGACGGCTCCCCGGGGCTGAAGCTCCCCCAGGGTGGCACGCTCGCACCGCCCAAGGTCCTGGACATGGTCGAGGTGGTCGAGGACATCGGGGGTGAGCAGCGACGTCAGGAGACGAACCAGACCGTCATGATGGCGCTGCAGTCCGAGGTGATGTTCCCCGAGGACAGTGCCGTCTTCAACGCGCAGGCCGCCGCCCGGATACAAGCCATCGGGCAGGAGATCAACACCCAGAAGGCCACCCACGTACGCGTCTTCGGGTTCACCGACGACCAGGGCAGCTACGAGCACGGCAAGGAGCTCTCCAAGAAGCGCGCCGATGCCGTGCAGGCGGAGCTGGCGAAGACCGTGACCAACCCCAGTGTCGTCTTCGACGTCCGCGGCTACAGCGAGGACTACCCGATCGCCGACAACGGCACCGAAGAGGGCCGCAAGAAGAACCGCCGCGTCGAGATCACCTTCCCGCGCGGCGCGGGCCAGTAGCGGGATCGACGGCCCCGGCCCTGGCGGGCGACCGCCGCGGCCGGGGTCCATCCGGCCGGTTCAGCGGAGCAGGTCGGAGCGCTGGGCCCAGAGGCAGATGCTGCTGTGCTCGGACTCGCAGGTGTCGGCGTAGGCCTCGCCCGCGGTCTGGAGGGTGTTGAGCAGGCCCGCCACGTTGAGCAGCAGCGCCGCCCAGACGAGGCCCTTGTTCAGCGGGAGCCGTACGTTCCACAGCCGGTGGACGGGTAGGGACAGGGCGACGGAGGCCAGGGACCAACCGGCGACCCAGACGATCGGCCACGGATCCGAGTCGAGGGCCAGGAACATGGACACGTACCAGGCCAGGACCGGTGTTGCGAACACGACCCCGATCCGCAGGCTCCGTGCCCGCCGCCACCGCGCCATGCGGGGCGCCGGTGCCGTACGCCGGGCCGGGAGGGACACCGCGCGTGCCCTGACGCGGGACCCGGCCCGGGACACGGAGGCCAGCGCGGCGGCGGCGCTCTTCCGGTAGGGCGGGAGACGCCGCCACGGTGAGCGCGTGTCCGGCTGCGACCGGAGCAGCTTCGTGGAGCCGGACCTTCCCTTCCAGCCGTCCGCGGGACGGAGCGCGACGCGCATCTCCCGCGCGTTCTGGTACCGGTCCGCACGCGGTTTGGCCAGTGCCCGGTCGAGCACGGCCTCCAGCCCGGGCAGGCCGGGCAGACCCGCCTCGGCGAGGGTCGGCGGGCGTTCGTGCAGGTGGTGGTGGCCGACGACCAGCCGATTCGCCGCGGCGAAGGGCCGGCGGCCGGTCAGCATTTCGAACAGCAGGAGCCCCACGGCGTAGAGGTCGGACCGGCCGTCGATGTCGGGCCGTCCAGCGACCTGTTCCGGAGACATGTACTCGGGCGTACCGATGGTGAATCCGGTCCCGGTCAGGGCCGTGCCCTCCGAGGCCAAGGACCGGGCGATCCCGAAGTCGGCGACCTTCGCCGTGCCGTTGGCGGTCAGCAGGATGTTGGCCGGTTTGATGTCCCGGTGCACCACGCCGCGCTCGTGGCTGGCCGTCAGCGCGTCCAGTACCTGGTCCGCGATGCGCACCGCCTCCGCGACCGGCAGGGTGCGGCGGCTGCGGATCCGCTGGTCGAGCGACTGGCCGTTGACGAGTTCCATCACGATGTACGGCACGGGAGGTCCGTCCGGCCGGGGTTCCAGGCCCGAGTGATGGACGGTGACGACGTGCGGATGAGTGAAACCCGCCATGGCCGTCGCCTCGCGCCGGAACCGCTCGACGGTCGCGCCGTCCGAGCCGGGTCCCGGCAGCAAGGTCTTGATGGCGACCTCCCGTTGCAGCTGGGTGTCCCAGCCCTTCAGGACCTGCGCCATTCCGCCACTGCCGAGCAGCCCGTCGACACGGAACAGCCCTCCGGCCAGGAAATCGCCGGGTACGAACATCAACTCCCCCATGAAGTTGATGATGTGACGGCCCCTACCGGTACGCAAGTCCCGGTTCGGTCAGCCGTCCAGCAGGTGGTCGGCCTTGCCCGCCTTGATGTCCCGGATCAGTTGCCGCAGGGCCTCGCGGGTGTCCGTGAGGTACGCGTCCTCCTGGCCGGAGCGGGCGATGTAGCTGTTGCCGTACCCGTCCACCCCGATCCGGTAGCAGTTGTTCCCCTCGCCGCAGAAGGCGTCTTCCCAGCTGATGTCGGCCATCGATGGCTCCTCAGAGTTGGCGGGCGACCGCGTGGATGAAATCGCGGGACGCGTCGGCGGACAGTGCGTGTTCGTCCATCCACTGGATGTGGGACCGGTACTTCGCGAGCTGTGGCCCGGTGTGCGTGAACTCCGGCCCGTGCGCCGAGTCGAGCTGTACGGTGTCGAGCTGGCTCACGACCCCCTCGGCGTAGAGCATCGCGTGGCCGGCCCCCGGAAACGCCCCCTTCTCGACGGTCAGCACGCGCAGCGTGAGGTTGTCCCGCTCCGAGACCGCGCAGAGGTGCTCCAGCTGCTCCCGCGTGGCCCGGCGTCCGCCGAACTGCATCCGCAGCGCGGCTTCGTGCACGTACGCCCGGTACGGGCGGGCGTCGGCGCCCTCCAGCACCTGCTGCCGGTTCAGGCGGTGCGCCACGCGCAGCTCGACCTCGGACGCGGGCAGCGCGGGGAGCACCGAACCGAACACGGCCCGGGCGTAGGCGCTCTGATGGAGCAGCCCCGGCAGGTGGACGGTCTGCACGGAGCAGAGGCGGGTCGCGTGCCACTCCAGTTCGGAGATGTCGAGCAGTCCGGGCGGGATCGCACCGCGGTACGCCTCCCACCAGCCGCGCTCCCGCGGCTGGGCCAGCGCGGCCAGCTTGTCGACGTACCTCCCGTCGGTCATGCCGCAGTGCGCCGCAAGCGTGCGCAGGCGATCCTCGCTGACCGCCCGAAGTCCCTGCTCGATCGCGGACAGTTGGGAGCGGCTGACGTTCAGCACGTTGGCGGCCGACGGGGCGGTGACATCTGCCGCGACGCGCATCCTGCGCAACTCCGCGCCCACGCGCCGCTGGCGCTCCGTTGGGGAGGTCCTGGCTGTCATGCCTGCAGTCTGCCGGTTCGCGAGGACCGTTGACGGTGGCGGGGCAATTCCTCTGGGTGGGGGCGCAATTGTGCCCGAGGTCCGCTACATTCGGTAATGCACCGCTCACGCAAGGGAGTTGGAAGTGCATCGCCGCAGCATGCCTCGGGCCTCGGCGACGAGCCACTGCCCCCGCCGCGCGTGAGCCCCCCGTGCGCGTCGAACTAAGCCGAAGTCACGTCATCGTCCGCGTCACGCCAGGGAGTCCGCCATGCCCAACCCCTTCACGCCGCCCGCCCCCGGCCGCTTCGAAGGCTGTCCGCCCTCGCCGGACTCGCCCGACGCCGGTGAGACCCCGTCCCCCGACGGGCTGGCGTGCAGCCTGACCGTGCCGGGGGAGCCGTACAGCGCCCAGATCGCGCGCAGCACCGTACGGTCCGTCCTGCACGCCCACCGGCTCGACCCCGTCGCACCCGCCGCCGTGCAGGTCGCCGGGGAACTCATCGCCACCGCCTGGTACTTGGACCCGGGGCGCAGCCTGTACCTCTCCCTCCGCCACCGCGAGGCCTCGCTGCGCCTCACCGTCTACGACGGGCACGCCTTCCACTCCCACCCCGGCCTGGCCGCCCACTGCGAGGCCCGCCGCCGGGCCGCGCTGCGGGTGATGGCCGCCGTGGTGCGGGAGTGCGGCGGGGCCTGGGGCTTCGGGGAGTCGCGCGAACCGGGCGGCGGGACACGGACCTGGGCGAGCCTGCCGGTGGCGGGGGCCGCCGGGTACCTCGCCGCCTGACCCGGCCCGGGGGCGAGGCCGACGGCGGCTGATTCCAGCGGTGTTGGAGAGTGCCCGGAAGGCGTGTGCGCGAGACTGCCGGACGCAACCACCCGATAGCGGAGGGGTCTCATGCTCAGCGTCTTCTCGTCCCCCGGACAGTACGTCCAGGGCCGCAACGCCACCGCCTCCCTGGGGTCGGAGATGGCCCGGCTGGGCCTCGCCCCGCCGGTGCTGATCGTCGCCTCCCCGAGCGCGGAACGCCTGCTCCGCGATACCTGGAAGGAGACCTTCGAGGCCTCCGGGACCGAGTACGCGGTCCACCCGTTCGGCGGAGAGTGCAGCCGGGCCGAGATAGCCCGGATCGCCGGGGCGGCCACGGCCCGCGGCAGCGCCGTCATCGTCGGTGCGGGCGGCGGCAAGGCCCTCGACGCCGCGCGGGCGGCCGCGGACGACCTGGGTCTGCCGATGGTCAGCTGCCCGACCGCGGCCTCGAACGACGCTCCGTGCAGCGCCCTCTCGGTCCTCTACGCGGAAGGGGGCGGGTTCGAGGCCTACCAGCTGGTGCGGCGGAACCCGGCGCTGGTCCTGGTGGACAGCAGCGTCGTCGTCCAGGCCCCGGCGCGCCTCTTCTCCGCGGGCATGGGCGACGCTCTCGCGACCTGGTTCGAGGCCCGCACCTGTACGGCCGGCCGGGTCCGCAACATGCGCGGCGGCGCGTCGACCATCGCGGCCGCGGCGCTCGCGGAACTCTGCCACCGCACGCTCCTCGCGGACGGCCCGGACGCCCTGGAGGCGGTCCGGCAGCACACGGTGACCCCCGCCGTGGAACGCCTCATCGAGGCGAACACCCTGCTGTCCGGCCTCGGCTTCGAATCCTCCGGCCTGGCCGCCGCCCACGCCGTCCACAACGGACTCACCGCCGCCCCGCAGACGTACCCGTACCTGCACGGCGAGAAGGTGGCCTTCGGGGTGCTCACCCAACTCGTCCTGGAGGGCGCGCCGAGCGGGGAGATCTCCGAGGTGCTCGGCTTCTGCACCGCGGTGGGCCTGCCGGTCACCCTCGCCGGACTGGGCCTCGCCGACGCCGGGCGCGCCGCCGTCGAGCAGATCGCGGTACGCGCCACGGCAGAGGGCGAAACCATCCACAACGAGCCGTTCGCCGTCGACGCCGGGATGGTGGCCGACGCGATCGTCACGGCGGACGCCCTCGGCCGGAGACGGCAGGAGGCGGAGGGCCGGGCCTGAGGGAGCCGGGCCTGGGGGAGCCGCGCCTGAAGGAGCCGGGTCGCGCCCTACTCCGCGCCCGGACGGCCGTTCGCCTCGAAGTAGTCGGCCATCGTGAGGTCCAGGTAGCGTTCCATGGCCCGGGTCTGGCCCGGGTCTGGGCCGGGGACGGCTGGACGGTCGTGGCGCCCATGGCCTGCGCGGCGAGCATGAGCCCCCGCTCGTCGGCCTCGCTGACGTCCGGCTCCGACGGCCGCACTCCGGCCGCTTCCTCCGCGGCCTCCACCGCCGCGCAGTGCGCCGCCATCTCCCGGGCCCACTGCTCGACGCGGGGGTCACCGACGGCCGCACCGGTCAGCTCTTCGTACCGCGCGCTCAGCCGCAGGGCCTCCGCCTTGAGGTCCGGCCGGCCGTCCAGGAAGGCGTCGGCCCGCACGCTGTCGAGCAGGATTCCGTGGCCGTGGGTCGCCTCCAGCAGGAGCATGAACCCCTGCTCCTCCCTGCTGGGGGCGTCCAGCCCGGCCGCCTTGTGGGCGGCGGCCACCTCGGGGGCGAACAGCCCCGTGGCGCTGCCGAACTCGCGCAGCCGGGCCACCGCCTCCCGCTGCCCGCGCAGCTGCTCCTCCTTGGCGGCCAGGATGCGGTCCAGCTCCGCCAGGAGGGTCTGGATCCGCCGGTCGTCACTGGCCTCCGCGGCCTCCGAGGCCTCGCGTACGGCCTCCAGGCTCAGCCCGGCCGCGGCCATCCGCCGGACCCACAGCAGCCGGGTGATCTCTTCCAGGCGGTAGGCCCGGTTGCCCGCGCCGTCCCTGCCGGGCTCGGGCACCAGACCGATCTGGTGGTAGTGGCGGATGGTCCGGGGTGTGAGGGAGGTCAGCTCGGAGACCTCGCCGATCGACAGGGGGCTGTTGCGGAACCTCTTCGCGTCCATGAGGTACATATCAGCGCATTCCGCTACGTCACCTGCAAGCCGGACCCGATCCGGCGGCCGGGCCGGGCGCGCAAACGGCTTCGGTGCGCGCCGGGGCTCGGGGGCCTCGACGCGCACCGAAGGTCAGGGGTGGCGCTGCGTCAGCAGAAGGAGCTGCGTCAGCAGGTGGGGATGCGGTTCAGGTTCTCGGCGTAGCGGGCGGCGATCCAGCCGCGGCCGTCGGCGAGCTTGTACCAGAGGGAGTTGCCCTCGATCTCCGTGCCGTTGGTCTTGCACATCACCTGGACCTCGGTGCCGTGCTTGATCGTGGCGGTCTTGCCGTACTGGGTGCCGGGGCCGGTGCGGACGGACAGCTTGTCGCTGACCACGCGGGCGGCCGGCTTCTGGTCCTTGCCGTGGTCCTTGCCGTGGTCCTTGCCATGGTCCTTGCCATGGTCCTTGTCGTGGTCCTTGCCGTGCTCCTGCCCGCACTTGCACTTGCCGGGCTTGCCCTGCTCGCCCTTCTCACCCTTGGGGCCCTGGTCGCCCTTCGGGCCGGCCGGTCCGACCGGTCCGCGCTCGCCCTGCTTGCCCTGCTCGCCCTGGGGGCCCTTGTCGCCCTTCGGTCCGCTGTCGCCCTTGGGCCCGTGGTCGCCCTGCGGGCCGGCCGGGCCGGTGTTGCCCCGGTCGCCCTTGTCACCCTTGTCGCCCTTGGGTCCGCCGGCCGGGCCGCGGTCGCCCTGCGGGCCCTGGGGGCCGGCCGGTCCGCTCGATCCCGTCGCTCCCGACGGTCCGGTGTTGCCGGTGTCGCCCTTGTCGCCCTTGTCGCCCTTCGGGCCGCGCTCCCCGGTGTCGCCCTTCGGGCCGCCCGCCGGGCCCGCGTCGCCCTTCGGACCGCGTTCTCCGGTGTCGCCCTTCGGGCCCTGGGGGCCGCCGGACGGTCCCTGGTCGCCCTTCGGGCCGGCCGGGCCGGTGTCGCCCTTCGGTCCCTGCGGGCCCTGGTGGCCCTGCGGACCCTCGGTCCCGTGCTCGCCCTTCTCGCCGCGTTCCCCCTTCTCGCCGCGCTCTCCCCGGTCGCCGTGCTCCCCCTGCGGCCCCTGCTCGCCCTTCTCGCCCTGCTCGCCGCGTTCCCCCTGGTCGCCCTTGTCGCCCTTGGGTCCGGGGCGGCCCGGCTTGCCGTGGTGGCCGGGCTTGCCTTCGTGGCCCGGCTCTCCGTCGTGCCCGTCGTGGCCGTCGTCGCCCTTGGGTCCCGTCACCGGGGTGGACACCGCGTAGAGGCCGGGCGAGTCGTCGTTCCCCGCCGCCCACTCGCCGCCGTCGAGCGTCGTGCCTTCGGGGGCGTCCTCGTCCACCCGTACGAGTACGCCCAGGCGGGTGTCGCTCTCCGCCGGGAAGGCGAAGCCCGCCCGGGTCCCGGCGTCGCAGGTCAGCTGGCGGGCGTCGCCCGAGCGGGTGCAGGGTGCTCCGGCGCGGTCGCCGTTCCAGTAGAAGCGGGCCTCGGGGAAGGTCGTCCGTTCCGGCGCGATGATCCGGAAGCTGCTGCTGAGCGCCGGATCGCCACCGGTCTCCGCCACGATCACCACGCGGCCGGTCTTGCCCGCGGCGATCGAGGGGACGTACGGCTGGGTGAACCGGATGTGCGGCGAGTCGGCGGCGAGGGCCGGGGCGACCGGCAGCAGGCAGGTCGCGGTGACGGCCGCGACGACCAGGGCGGCCGACGTGCAGCGGGAAGCAGACAAGGGTGTTTCCTCCGCGAGGAAAAGGCGACGGAACCGGTACGCGACCGCCGAATGCGGTCCACCGGTGGACAAATGGCCCGACACCAGTTAAAAGCTGATCATGCGACCCGGGTGTGTACGACGCGTTACGGGTCACTCGGCAGCCGCGTGAATCACTTACCGGCTCGTCGTGTCCGCCTCGCGGACCAGGACGGACGCCGCCTCGCGCGCCCGCACCGCCGCGCCCGGGCCCGGCTCCAGGGCCGCCACCACGGTCGCGCCCTCGACCAGCAGCAGCAACTGCTCCGCCAGGCCCTCCCGGCCCGGCCCGGCGATCCCGGCCAGCAGTGCCCGCAGCTCCGCCTTGTGGCGGCGTACGACGTCCAGCACTCCGGCGGGACCCGCGCCCAGCTCCCCGTACGCGTTCAGGAAGGCGCAGCCGCGGAAGTCCGGCTCCGAGAACCACCGCGCGAGCCAGTCGAAGACGGCCCCGACCTGGTCGGCGCTCCCCGTGGCGGTGGTCCCCGTGGCCGCGCTCCCCGCGACCGCGCTCCGCAGGCTGGTCATCCAGCGCTGGTCGCGCCGCTCCAGGTAGGCGGTGACCAGGGATTCCTTGGCCGGGTAGAGGCGGTAGAGCCGCTTGAGCGGGACGCCCGACCTGGAGCGGATGCGGTCCATGCCGACGGCCTGGATGCCGTCGGCGTAGAAGAGCGCCTCCGCGGCGTCCAGCAGGCGCGTGCGGGCCTCTTCGTCGTTCATGGGGGCAGCGGACATGAGGGCAGCGTAGACCAGAATCGCTTGCGGTGAGAACGCTCGTTCTCTAGGCTTGGGGAAGTCGAGAACGATCGTTCTCACCCGCCACCCCCTTGTGCTTTCCCGCTTCCGCCGTCCAGTCGAGAGGTGTCCCGTCATGACCGCCACCGGTTCCGTGCGACCGCCCCTGCCGCCCTTCACCGAGGAGTCCGCCCGCGCCAAGGTCCAGGCCGCCGAGGACGCCTGGAACAGCCGCGACCCCGAACGCGTCGCCCTCGCCTACACCGAGGACTCCGCCTGGCGCAATCGCGACCGCTTCCTGAACGGCCGCGCGGAGATCCGCGCCTTCCTCGCCGACAAGTGGGAGCGCGAGCTGGAGTACCGGCTGCGCAAGGAACTGTGGGCGTACACCGGCAACCGCATCTCGGTGCGCTTCGAGTACGAGTGGCACGACGCGGGCGGCCAGTGGTGGCGCAGCCATGGCAACGAGCAGTGGGAGTTCGACGCCGACGGCCTCATGCGCCGCCGCGAGGCCAGCATCAACGACATCCCCATCGAGGGGGCGGACCGCCGTCTCTAGGGGGGAATCGCCGCCATTTGCCCGCACATTACCTGCATGGGTGGGTGGTGGGAATTGTGTGGGCAATTCGTTTCGTCGCCGGAGGGGATTGTTCGCCGGGGGTCACTCCGGAAGATCCATAGATGTCCGTTATCCGCAATTGGCCGTTGCTGATGAGCAGTTAGGGTCGGCTCAGCGAAAAATATCGGCCAACAAGGGTAACCAAAATGCTGAATACGAATACCCGCAGCGGCTGGAGACGTTCTCTCCGAAGAGTGGTGGCTCTTGCCGTCACGGTCGGCGTGGGGTCTGCCGTCACGCTCACCTCGCTCGAGTCCGCGACCGCGCTGGTCCGTCCGGCGGCCGTCACCGCGGTGGACGACGGCAGCGTCAGCCCGGAGGACAAGGCACTCCAGGAGGCGAAGGCCGCGAACAAGCCGGTGGAGCTGGTCTCCGCCCGTACCGAGGCCTCGGACACCTGGGTCCAGCCCGACGGCAAGTTCGTCGTCAAGAAGTACGGCACGCCCGTACGGGTGCTGCGCGACGGTGTGTGGGCGGACGCGGACCCGACGCTGGTCTTCGCCGCCGACGGTTCGGTGAAGCCCAAGGCCACCTCCGTGGTGGTCACCTTCTCCGGTGGCGGCACCGGACCGATCCTGAAGGGCGTCAAGGACGGCCGTACGCTGGCACTGTCCTGGCCGACCGCCCTGCCGAAGCCGACGCTCAACGGGAACGTGGCGACCTACGCCGAGGTCCTGCCCGGCGTCGACCTCCAGCTCAAGGCCGAGGTCGAGGGCTTCTCCCAGCTGGTGGTCGTCAAGTCGGCGCAGGCCGCCGCCAACCCCAAGCTCGCCACGCTCAACTACACGATGTCCACCGTCGGGGTCACGGTCGCCACCGACTCCGCGACCGGCGCGGTCACGGCTTCCAACCCGGCCGGGCAGACGGTGTTCACGAGCCCGTCCCCCGTCATGTGGGACTCCACCACGGCCGGCAGCGGGCAGTCGGCCCTCATGGCACCGAAGTCCTCCATGGTCGCGGCGGCCGCGGAGCCCCCGGCCCCCGGAAGCTCCTTCGATCAGCCGGCCGGTTCGAAGGAAGCGGTGATGCCGACCACCGTGAGCGGCAACACCCTCAAGATCACCCCGGACCAGGGGCTGCTGAAGGCGGCCGACACCGCCTACCCGGTCTTCATCGACCCGTCCTGGGCGTGGGGCATCCGCCACAACTGGACGCGGACCTCGAAGAGGTACCCGAACAACAACTACCTGAACGCCAATGAAGTGGCGCGGGTCGGCTACGAGAACGAGACCAACGGCCTCTCGCGGTCCTTCTTCGAACTGGACACCGCGAACCTCCGCGGAGCCAAGGTGATCAGCTCCACCTTCCGCATCAAGAACGTCTGGTCCTGGTCCTGCCAGGCCCGGAAGGTGAACCTCTACCAGACCACCGGCATCAGCAACAGGACCACCTGGAACAACCCGCCCAGCAACATCGGGTTCGTGGACGATGTCAACGAGTCCAAGGGCTGGTCCAGCGGCTGCGCCGCCGGCAACCTCGAATTCGACGTGACCGGCAACATCCGCGGCATCGCCGCCGCGGGCAAGGCCAGCGTCACGTACGGCCTGTACGCGGCCGACGAGAGCGACACCTTCGGCTGGAAGAAGTTCGACGCGAAGACCGCGGTCCTGGAGACCGTCTACAACAACCCGCCGGCCACGCCCACCAGCCTGGGGACCAACCCGAGGACGCACTGCGCCACCGGTGGCCTGATCGGTAACACCGCGATCAGCCTCTACGCGCTCGTCACCGACCCCAACGCCGGCAACCTCCTCGCCCAGTTCCAGGTCTACCGCGGCAGCACCCCGGTCGTGGACGAGTTGATCCCCGGCCTGCGGGACCGCATATCCACCCTCGCGGTCCCCGACGCGAAGCTGCCGAGCGGCGACTACACGTGGAGGGTGCGCGCCTACGACCAGAGCGAGTACTCCGACTGGAGTGCCACCTGCAAGTTCAGCGTCGACCGCGACCGGCCCTCGGAGAAGCCGGCCGTCACGTCCACCGCCTTCCCCAAGGGTGACAAGACCTGGCCCGCCAACAGCGGGCCCGCCCGCACGCCCGGCGCGTTCACCCTCTCCGCGAACGGCGTCAAGGACGTCACCTACTACAGCTACTTCACCGACTGGCAGCCGGACGTGCAGACCGCCAAGGTGGCACCCGGCGACCCGGTCACCATCCAGCTGACCCCGCCCGCCGTCGGTCCGCACTTCGTCCACGTCTTCAGCCAGGACCCGGCCGGCAACCGGTCGGACACCACGACCTATCCCTTCTACGCCGTGAAGTCGGCGAGCGGGCGTGACATCGCCAACGACCTCAACGGCGACGGGTTCCGGGACATCTGGAGCAAGGACACCTTCGGCTCGCTGGCCACGTACGCCGGTCACGGCGACGCCAAGTTCACCGCCACGAACGGCGGACTGAGCATCAACGCGGCCCGGTCCACCACCGCTTCGGGCGACTGGGGCACGGACGGCTACAACGACCTGCTCTCCCTCGAGCCCGACCCGGTGGACAAGACGGACAAGCTCTGGGTCTATCCCAACAACGGCCTCGGTCAGGCCCTGCTCTCCGGGCGCAAGCCGGTCAACGTCTACTGCCCCGTCCACGACGAGGAACTCGGCTGCATGGAGCCGGAGGGCAACGACCACTGGCAGGGAGCCTCCCAGATCCTCGACGCCGGTGACCTCAACCGCGACGGTGAGCCGGACCTGCTGGTCAAGCAGGGGAAGCGGCTGTGGGCGTACTTCGGCGACGGCCGGGGCTACCTCGACGCGGACCCGGGCGCCGTGCCCGTCCTGGTGGGCGGCGAGGACTGGGACCAGTTCACCGTCATCCTCCCCGGTGACGTCAACGGCGACGGCATCGCGGACATGTGGCTGCGCAACGAGGCCAACGGCGACGTCCTGCGCTCGTACGGCCTGAAGAGCCCCGACGCCGGCCGGACCGTCGACCTCGCCACCTGGGGCGGTACCTCCGCGACGCGCACCAAGCTCGTCGGCGGAGTGACCAAGGCCCTCTACCCCGCCGTCGGTTCGGTCGGGGACGTCTCCGGTGACGCCGTCGCCGACCTGTGGGCCCGCAAGGCCGACAACACCGTGTACGGCTGGAACGGCCAGGCCGTGGACGGCACCTTCAAGTTCTCCGCCCCCTACCAGATCGACGGCGTGACCGGCGCGCGGATCCTGCCGGGCACCACCCTGGCCTCCGGCCAGCAGTACACCAGCGGCAGCTCCAAGCTGCTGATGCAGACGGACGGCAACCTGGTCCTGCTCAACAAGGACAACAAGCCGATCTGGGCCACCAACACCGCGAACAACCCGGGCGCCGTCGCACGCATGCAGAGCAACGGCAGCTTCGCCGTCGTCTCGGCAGACGGTTCCAAGTCCCTGTGGAGCAGCCAGACCAAGGACGGCTCCTACGCCGTCCTGCACAGCCGGGGCGTCCTGGTCATCTACGACGCCACCGGCCAGGGCCAGTGGACGAGCGGCTCGCAGAGCCGGCCCGACTACAACGGCGACGGCTTCACCGACGTCCTGACCCGTGACGCCAACGGCGACATGTGGGTCTACCCGGGCACCGGCGGTACCGGCACCAGCACCCTCGGCGCCAGGTACTTCATCGGCAACGGCTGGTGGCGTGACTACTGGACGGACGCCTACACCACCGACCTGAACAACGACGGTTACACCGACATCGTCGGCCGCACCAAGCAGGGCGAGCTCTACCTCTACCTGGGAACCGGGAAGACCGGCACCAACACCGTCGCCAGCCCCGTCCTGATCGGCAACGGCTGGAACACCTACGACACGCTGGCCTTCGGCGACGTCAACGGTGACGGCCGCACCGACCTGGTGGGCCGGGACAGCGGGGGAGACCTGTGGGCCTACCCGCACAAGGGCGGCACGGGCATCCAGACCCTCGACAGCCGGGTCTTCCTCGGCAACGGCTGGTGGCCCGGCAGCTGGACCAACGTCCGCCTGGCCGACATCAACGGTGACTACAAGACCGACCTCATCGGGCGCACCGACAAGGGCGACCTGTACACCTTCGCCAACACCACGACGACCGGTGGCGCCATCACCTTCAACAGCCCGTCCCTCTACGGCACCGGCTGGTGGAACGGATCGTGGAACCCCTTCGTGACCGACCTCAACAGTGACGGCTCGCCTGAACAGGTGGGCGTGACCAGCAACGGGGAGCTCTTCGACTTCCTCTCCACCGGCCGCACGCTGATCGGCACCGGCTGGGGCCCCCTCGACGTCATCCTCTGACACCGGGACCGCCCGGTACGCGGGTGAGGCCCTTCCCGGGGCCTCACCCCTGCGGACCACCCCGCCCCCTCTCGGCCTCCTGGCCCGGAGGGGGCTCTTTCGTTCCCCCGTGCGCGTGCCCCGCCCCGCCCTGCCCCGCCGGTCAGCTTCTGGTCGCCCCCAGTCCGGTCAGGGCCTCGGTCACGAGGTCCGCCTGGTGGGTGGCGCCGCGGAGGTTCGGGTGCAGGACGGTGCACGCCTCGCCCCGCGCCGGGATGGACCGGCAGAGCTCGGAGGGCGGATCGCTCTGGTCGCCCGGGCCGGTCAGGCTGTCCTTGATCCCGTACATCCAGCGCCGCTCACCCGTCGCGCACACCCCGTGTCCGGTGCTGGAGGCGTACGTGTCCACGTACACCGCGCCACCGCGCCGTGCCTGCTCCCGCAGGAGGGCGTTGACCCGGCGCTCCATCGTGTCGAGCCAGGGCATGTCGCCCTTGGCGACCGTGCCGAGCTGGTGCCAGGAGCCCCAGCCGCAGCCCGCGGCCTCGTCCACGACGGCCGGGTATCCGACGACCGCGATCCCGGCGCGCGGGGCGCGCGTGCGGATCTCCTTCAGCAGGACCCCGAAGTCGGCCTCCAGCGCGGTGAACCGGGAATCGAGCCCGGAGGCGGCCTCGCCCCGTGTGTAGTGGTCGGTGCACGGGGTGCCCGTACCGAAGGAGGCCAGTCCCCGCTTCGCGCAGGTCTCGACGATCTCGGCGAACCCCACGGAGTTGCCGCCGGCGCCGACCGTGACGAGATCGGTGGCCGCGGAAACGGCCCTGACCTGAGCCGGTTTGACGGCCCAGCCGCCCGGAGGGGCCACGGACGGCGGCCCTTTGAGCTCGGACTGCGGACCCAGCAGCCCGGCCCGGATCTCCGCGGCGGAGCAGGTGACATCGGTGAGGTTCAACTTCAGCCGCCGCGCGGCCTGGTGCGGATAGTCCTGGTCGGAGCGGCCGCAGCCGTCGGCATTCCACGGGCGCACGAAGGAGCCGGCGCTGTACGAGTCCCCGAGGGCCACGTAGGAGAGCGGAGGAGCGGCCGAGGCCGGTGCCCGCGGCACGAGGACGGTGGCGAGGACGGCCGCCGCGGCGGCGGTGGTGAGGGCGAGACGCATCATGACGGTGCCTTCGGCTCGGGCGCCGCGGCCCTTCCGCAGCGCACATCACCAAAAGTAGCCGCTTTGACTACGGAGAGTAATGATCCCAGGTCCGGTTCGCTCCATCGAGTGAACAGGGCACTCGGGGCGGGGCCTAGGCCCGGGTCGGACCCGGGTCGGTCCGGGGTTTGATCCGGGGTCAGGCCAGGGCCACCGGCGCGCCGGGTTGCGCATGCGCCTGTGCCTGCTGGTGCTGGTGGGCCTGGGTGATCAGGTCCGTGGCGACTTCCAGGGCGGCCTGGCGGGTCTCCTCCGGGTCGCCCTCGACGTGCTGGAGGAACATCATTCCGGCGTGCAGGGTGAACAGGGCGCTCACGCACCGGACCTGGTCGGCCAGCGGGGCGTCCTCCTGGCCCGTGCGCAACAGCTCCACCAGGGCGAAGAGCCGCTTCTTCACCGTCTCGCCGATGCTCAACTCCCGCAGTGAGGCCTGGTTCTCCTGCATGAAGCGGTACAGCGAGGCGCCGCCGGCCATCGCCTCGCTGTAGCGGCGCAGGACCTCCCGCTTCATCTCCAGCGTGCGCGGCTGCTGCTCCGCCCACTTGATCAGCTCGTCGATGGGACGGGTCAGGTCCTCGAACAGGCTGATGATGATGTCTTCCTTGGTCTTGAAGTGGTAGTACAGCGCCGCCTTCGTGACCTCCAGTCGCTCCGCGATCTCGCGCAGCGACGTCTTCTCGTATCCCTGCTCGGCGAAGAGCTCCAGTGCGACGTCCTGGATGCGCTGGCGCGTGTTGCCACGGCGCGGCTGCTGCGGACTGCTGCTGGACATGACTCTCCCCACGTTACTTACTTGACGCCCGGCTAGTTGCGGGTCTACCTTCCCCATTGTAGTCAACTAGCCGGGCGGCAAGTAAGTGCCAGGACCGGTGCGCGTGCGCCAGGGGAGTGGAACATGGTGGAGATGACAAAGGAAGCGGACGCCTCGGAGGAGGTGAAGCCGCGCAGCGTACGGGTCGTCCTGATGGCCCTCATGATCGCGATGCTGCTGGCCATGCTCGACAACATGATCATCGGTACGGCGATGCCCACGATCGTCGGCGAGCTCGGCGGCCTGGAGCACCTTTCCTGGGTGGTCACGGCGTACACGCTGGCCACCGCCGCCTCCACCCCCATCTGGGGCAAGATCGGCGACATGTACGGGCGGAAGGGCTCCTTCCTCACCTCGATCGTCATCTTCCTGATCGGCTCGGCGCTCAGCGGCATGGCCCAGGACATGGGCCAGCTCATCGGGTTCCGCGCGATCCAGGGCCTCGGCGCCGGTGGCCTGATGGTCGGCGTCATGGCGATCATCGGCGACCTGATCCCGCCCCGTGAGCGCGGCAAGTACCAGGGCATGATGGCCGGCGTGATGGCCCTCGCCATGATCGGCGGACCGCTGGTCGGCGGCACCATCACCGACCACATGGGCTGGCGCTGGTCCTTCTACATCAACCTCCCGCTCGGCGTCGTGGCCCTGGCCATGGTCACCGCGGTGCTGCACCTCCCGAAGAAGAAGACGCAGGGCAAGATCGACTACCTCGGCGCGGCGCTGCTGACCGTGGCGATCACCTCCACCGTCCTCGTCACCACCTGGGGCGGCACGGAGTACGCCTGGGGCTCCACCGAGATCATCGGCCTGATCGCCGTCGGCATCGTCTCGATCGCCGGCTTCATCTACGCCGAGACCAAGGCCGCCGAGCCGGTCATGCCGCTGCACATCTTCCGCAGCCGCAACTTCACCCTCATGTCCGTGATCGGCTTCCTGGTCGGCTTCGCGATGTTCGGCGGCGTGCTCTACCTGCCGCTCTTCCAGCAGTCGGTCCAGGGCGCCTCGGCCACCAACTCCGGCCTGCTGCTCCTGCCGATGCTGCTCTCGATGATGGTCATCTCGCTGGTCGCGGGCCGGATCACCACCAACAGCGGCAAGTACAAGATGTTCCCGATCATCGGCGGCGGGCTCATGGTCGTCGGGCTCTTCCTGCTCGCCACCATGGACACGGACACCAGCCGCCTGATGTCCGGCGTGTACATGGCCGTCCTCGGTGCCGGCCTCGGCTTCCTGATGCAGATCACGATGCTGGTCGCGCAGAACAGCGTCGAGATGAAGGACATGGGCGTCGCGTCCTCCTCGGCGACCCTGTTCCGCACGCTCGGCGGCTCCTTCGGCGTGGCCCTGATGGGCTCCCTCTTCACCAGCCAGGTCACGAGCACCATGACCGACCGGCTCGGCCCCGCGGCCGCCGCCAAGGCCGGCTCGGCGCAGCTGGACGCGGCGAGCCTGGCGAAGCTCCCCGAGGTCGTCCGCGAGGCCTACCAGCACGCGGTCGCCGCCGGTACGCACTCGGCGTTCCTGCTCGGTGCGGGCATCGCGGTACTGGGCTTCGTGGCCGCCTGGTTCGTCAAGGAGGTGCCGCTGCGCGGAGCGGGGCCCTCCGGGGGTGGAGCGGGGAAGGAAGCTTCGGCTCCGGAGCCGGTCGTGGTCGCGCACTGACCCGGCGCGGGCAAGTCGCCCGCGCGCACGCAACTACGGGCCCGGCCCGGTGGATGAACGCATCCGCCGGGCCGGGCCCGCGTCGTACCCGGGTACGGTCCGGGCGGGGCGGGCCGGAGGGTCGGGGTTACTTCAACTCCGACTTGGGGCCGGGGTCTTCGGCCCGGGATGCCCGATGGGAGGCCGCTCCGGTCGCCCCGGTTCCAGTCGGGACCGAATTCGGGACGATCAAGGACTTAAGTCCTGCAACACGGAATTTATGGGTCATTCGGCTGGAACCCCTCAGCTGTGACCGACGTCCTGACCAGTGCGAGCTCACAAGGCGGACGTCGAAATGGGGAGTTGAGACAGCACATGGGGTTCATGGCGCGCACGCACATGCAGGGCATACGGGCACGGATAGCCGTCGCCGGGGCGGCCGCGGCGGTGGCCGCGACCGTGTGGGGAGTGACGACGATCGTCGACCCGGGCCACGGCACCCGCCACCAGAACGTCTCCCGGCAGACGGACGACCCCGCGGGCGGCGGCGCCACCGACCCCCAGGCGCCCGGGGATCCGGGGCGGAAGATCCCGGACGGCATAGCCCACGCGTCGGAGAGCGGCGGCAACGCGGTCAACATCACCATCGACGACGGGCCCGACCCCAAGTGGACCCCGAAGGTGCTCGACGTCCTGCGGAAGTACGACGTGAAGGCGACTTTCTGCATGATCGGTCCGCAGGCCCAGGCCAACCCCGACCTGGTCAAGAAGGTCGTCGCGGAGGGCCACCGGCTCTGCGACCACACCATGGACCACAACACCGGGATGGACAAGAAGCCCCTCGACTACCAGCGCCGGCAGGTCCTCGACGCGAAGAAGCTGATCGAGGAGGCCGCGGGCGGCGGCGCCAGGGTGGAGTACTACCGGGCCCCCGGCGGCGCGTTCACCCCCGAGAGCCGGGCCCTGGCCGCGGCCAACGGGATGCGCCCGCTCGGCTGGAACATCGACACCAAGGACTTCAGCAAGCCGGGGGTCGACGCGATAGTGAACACGGTCAAGTCCGAGATCGGCAACGGCCCGACCATCCTCTTCCACGACGGCGGCGGCGACCGCACCCAGAGCGTGCAGGCCCTGGACGAGGTCCTGGCCTGGCTGAAGGAACAGGGCCGGCCCACCGGCTTCCCGGTGGTCACCGGCGCCTCGTCCTGACACGCCGTCCGGTGGCGAACGGGTGAGGGTCGACGCCCCGGCGACGCCCGCGGTGTTCCCTGGTCGCGCACGTACGCCCGACCAGGAGGTCTCCGCGACCATCAACCCCGGCAAACTGTCCGACCCCGTCGTCGGCGCCCTCGTCAGCGCGGTCAACGCGCAGGACAGGGACGCCTTCCTCGCGATCCTGACCGCCGACGCGACCATGTCCGACGACGGAACCGACCGCGACCTCCACGACTGGATCGACCGGGAGATCTTCGGCTCCGGCGGCCACATGGACGTCGAGTCAGAGTCCGACGGCGGCCGCGCCCTGCTCGTCAGCTTCCGCAACGACACCTGGGGCGAGATGCGCACCGCCTGGCGGTTCACCATCGCCCCGGGCGACGGTCGCATCAGCCGCTTCGAGACCGGCCAGGCCTGAGACCGGCCAGGCCTGCGCCCTGCAGCGACCGCGCCACCGCCGGCGCCGCTGCGGGTGTCCGCCCCGGCAATGTGAAGATGAACAGTTGATATCCCGGATCCCGTACGGGTGAAAGCGCCTCCGGCGTCGTTCCGGCCCGCCGGAGGGTCCCGTTGGTCCCGGCATGAAGCGCACCCGCATCGCCGCCCTCGCCCTCGCCACCGCCGCGGCGGCCCTCGCCCCGGTCCTCTGCCAGGGGGCCGCCACCGCCGCGGACGGCACGGCCTTCCTCCAGGACCCGAGCGGAGGCGAGAAGGCGATGAAGTCGATGTGGACCAAGGACGACATGCACAAGGTGGAGGCGCAGTTCCGCTTCCAGCCCGGCATCCAGTACAAGACGGTCACCCGCCGCGGCCCCAAGGGCGCCGAGGAGTACGAGCGCAAGGTGCCCGACCCCAAGACCCTCGCGTGGGAGCCCGGGTACGAGTTCGCGTGGTCGGTGGCGGATTCGCAGGGGGTGAAGAAGGTGCTGACCACGAAGGACGGCAGGCATCCGATCGTCGTGCACGCCGTGCTGCGCGACGGCAGGCGCGCCAAGGCCGCCGAGGTCCACCAGGAGCTGACGAACCGGCCCGCGACGGGCCGTACGAAGGTGCCCGGCGGGAAGCGCATCGCGTGTGACACCGGGAAGTACACGGTGGAGTGGTCGGTCACCCGCACCGGCTACGGCACCCTCACCGGCTCCCTCGTCTGGGACTCCAGCTGCGAGCAGTACCGCACGGCGTTCACCCCGCGCAACCAGGGCGCGAGCTAGCCCGCCGGACCGGGGCGTCCGCACAGAAGGGGACGGGGCGGGGGGAGGGGCGCAGGGAGGTGGGCCGGCCGCCCCGCGCGCCTTGTGGGCGCTCGCGGGCGACTGGGCCGCGGCCTTGGATCAAGTGCCGTACCAGCCATGATGCCGCGCGGGGTGCGGCGCGGCAGGGGGCGAAGGTCCCTCGTTGACGGGGACGTTCGGGGGTTTCTCGCGTCAGTGCTTCTTGGCCGACTCGGTCGCCTTCGAGGCGATCTCCTCCAGGACGGCCTTCGGATCGCCCCCGGGATCCACGGCGCGCCCGATGTTGCGCTTGATGGTGTCGCTGATCGTCACCCAGGACGGGTCGTTGACCGGGTAGAGCTGCGCACCGTAGAGGGCGGTCAGGAACTGCTGGTCGTTCTTGTCCATGCCCGCGGTGCCGGCCAGGGTGCGGGAGGCGGAGACGGTGGACGGCAGCAGGTGGTAGCGGCCCGCGAAGTCCGACAGGTTCTTGTCCTGGTAGATGAAGTTCAGGAACTTGCCGATCTCGGTGCGGTGGCCGTTCTGCTTGAACGCCATCATCCAGTCGGCCACGCCCACCGCCGGCGGGCTCTCCCCGGAGCCCAGGGTGTCCGAGACGGGCATGGTGACGGTGCCGACCCCGATGCCCTTGCCGCGCGCCTCGTGGGCGAGCGAGGGGTAGCCGTTGAGCATGCCGACCTCGCCGCGCGAGAAGGCGGCGAAGGCGTCGGCGCGGTTGAGCTGGGACGGAGGGGTGGGGCCGAGCAGGCCCGGGGCGACCAGGTTCTCCTTGATCCACTTGAAGGTCTGGATGTTCTGGTCGGACGCCAGGCTGTAGTTGCCGCTGTTGTCGGCGTATCCGCCGCCGTTGCTGAGCTCCCAGATCATCGCCTCGGCGTGCGCCTCCTCCGGACCCAGCGGCATGGCGTACGGGTACTTCACGCCCTTGTCCTTGAGTGCCTTGGCGGCGGCCTTCAAGTCGGACCAGGTTTTGGGCTGCCAGCCGGTCTTGGAGTCCTTCGAGATGATCCCGGCGTCCGTGAACAGCTTCTCGTTGTAGAAGAGGAGACGGCTGCTCGCCACGAACGGCAGGCCGTAGAGGGTGTTGCGGACGGATCCGGCCTCGGCCAGGGGCTGCAGGAAGTTCGCCTCGGCGGTGACCGGGAGGAGCTCGGACGCGGAATAGAGCTTGCCCTGCGCGGCGAAGTCCGAGTAGCCGCCCATGAGGGCCATGTCCGGGGCGTTTCCGGCCTTGACCATGCGGGAGACTTCACGGTCGATGTCGGTCCACGGCAGCAGCTGCACCTGGACCTTTATGCCCGGGTTGGCGGTGGTGAAATCGGCCGTCATCTTGTCCCAGAACGCCTTGGAACTGTTGGCCGAGGTGTCGCCGTATTCGGCGGCGACGAGGCGGATCGTACCGCCGTCAGCTGCGCTTCCTCCCGAGCCGCCGCATCCGGCCAGCGGTATCAGCAGACCGAGCACGACCGTGGTGGCGGCCGCGCCGAAGATTCTTCGTTGCACGGGTGTATTCCCCTGATTTTCTTTTGAGTCCCGTTATTACTTATGAGTTACTCCGGGCGGCCGTGTCCCACAGTGGCCCGTTGGCCGGAATTCTCTCCCGGGGGAGGGCGGTTCGTTCCATTGGGGCGGCACTTGTGGTCAATGCTCCAAGTGCGGCATTTCTGAATGGTGTTTTCCGATATGTGATCAACAATTCGGACGCGCGTAGACATGCCGAAAAGCCCGTTTCCGGCCTTTTCCGGCCATGGAACGGGTTGACGGGTTGGGCGGGGGGAATCAGTCCGCGAAATCGCCCGCGTACGGGTCGGGCTCACCCGTTTCGGGGTTGCGGCCCTCCTGCCAGCGCCGCTGGGCCTTGCGCCAGTGCACGAAGCTGAGGTGGCCGCTATCCCAGAAGGTGATGCTGACCGGGCTCACGTCGAACTCGTCGGAGCACAGCCGGTACAGGAACTCGCCCATGCCGTACGGGTACACCGCGAAGGAGTCGGCGGTGTGCCGGCCGACCACCAGGACGGGCCAGCGCTCCGGGTCGGGGTCGGTCGTCAGCCAGCACAGGATGTCGGAGCCGCCGGTGACGCCCCAGGCGAGGATCGACTCCGGGTCCACGTCGAAGGCGGCCCTGCCGCCCTCCGCCTCCCAGACCTGGCGGGCGTTGGCCGTCTCCTCCGCCATCTGGGCCGGGTCCCACTGGAGACCGGGCTTGGGCAGCGGCAGCAGCACGCTCGCTTCGCCGTTGATCGAGCCCGCGCCGAAGCGGCCCATGAAGGCGATGAAATCGGCGGGGAACCGGCTGCCCCAGACGGCCTCGGCCGCCTGCCAGTCGATGTCCTCGTCCGTGCCGTGGGTCGCCGGCATGATCTGCTCCAGCGCCTTGATGAACGCGTTCTCGGTCATGCCGCTCCCCTGCCACCCCAGCTCAACCGCCTCAACCTACCGCCGGGGCGGTGTGGCGCCTAGCGAGAGTTGAGACGGAGATGGAGAGCGGACCCCACGCGAAGGCCCCAGGCGGCCATGGATCCGGCCTCGGCCTCCAGGACGTGGCGGGCGCGGAGCCGGGGGAGGCCGAGCCGGCCGGGGGCCATGGTGGTCAGCGCGATGACCGTGAGCCGGTGGTCCAGGTGGGCCACGTCGATGGCGAAGCGCATCCGGAAGGTGTGCACGCTCGCGGCCGGGGTCAGGAGCATCGCCCCCTCGATCCCGTCCCGCCCGAGCAGCCCCCGCGTCCGGGCCCGGTAGGAGGCGGCCACTTCGACGGGCACCTCCACGGGCACCTCCACGGGCACCCCGGCAGTCCCCCCGGCAGTCACCCCCACAGTCTCCTCGGCAGTCCCCTCGACCGACGCCCCCGGACCCGCCTCCGGCCCCGGCCCCACGCCGAGCACGCCCCAGCCGTCGCGCCACTGCCCCCTCTTGCTCATGCCGGCCACCCTAGGCCGTACCCCACCGGTCGGTCAGGCCTTCGGCGTCAAGTCGGCGCATACGGCGGGGTCCCCCTGCGGGGTACGGCCGTCCAGGGGGCCGTACGGGCCCCGGACCGGGCCCCACAAGGCCTTCTGGGGCCGATTCGGCTCAGCGGAGTGCTGCCGGGTGGCTCCGGAGCGTAATCGTGGCGCGGCAATGCACGCAGCAGGCTTTACGAAGGGTTATGGTGGAACCCCCCCCTCGGGCCGGTCCGTATCCCCCCCACGGACCGGCCCGTTTTTCATGCTCGCGCCGGGTCGGGCAAAGCGGCAGGTCAGCCGCGCTGGGCCCAGATGTTGGCGCCGGGGGTGGACACCGCGAAGGAGTCGATCTCCTTCAACTCCTCCGCCGACAGCGGTGCACCGGACAGGGAAGCCACGTTCTCCTCGAGCTGCTTCACGCTGGACGCGCCGATCAGCGCCGAGGTCATCCGCTCGTCGCGCAGCACCCAGTTGAGCGCCAGCTGCGCCAGCGACTGCCCGCGCCGGGCCGCGATCTCGTTCAGCCCGTTCAGCCGGCGGACCACCTCGTCCGAGAGCAGGTCCGGGTTCAGGGACTTGCCCTGCGTGGCCCGCGAGCCCTCCGGGATGCCCTTGAGGTACTTGCCGGTCAGCAGCCCCTGCGCGAGCGGCACGAAGGAGATGCAGCCCATGCCGGCCTCCTCCAGGGTGTCCAGCAGGCCGTCGTCCTCCGTCCAGCGGTTGATCATGGAGTAGGAGGGCTGGTGGATGAGGGGGCGGATCCCCATCCCCGTCAGCAGCCGGGCCGCCTCGGCGGTCTGCTCCGCGGTGTACGAGGACACGCCCACGTACAGCGCCTTGCCCTGCCGGACCGCGGACGCCAGCGCGCCCATGGTCTCCTCCAGCGGGGTCTCCGGGTCGAAGCGGTGCGAGTAGAAGATGTCGACGTAGTCGACGCCCATCCGCTTCAGGGAGGCGTCCAGCGAGCCGAGGAGGTACTTCCGGCTGCCCCACTCGCCGTACGGACCCTCGTGCATGAGGTAGCCGGCCTTGGTGGAGAGCACCAGCTCCTCGCGGTGGGACGCGAAGTCCTGCGCGAAGACCTTGCCGAAGTTCAGCTCGGCCGAGCCGGGGGGCGGCCCGTAGTTGTTCGCCAGGTCGAAGTGGGTGACGCCGAGGTCGAAGGCCCGGCGCAGGATCGCCCGCTGGGACCCCAGGGACTTGTCGTCGCCGAAGTTGTGCCAGAGGCCCAGGGAGATCGCGGGGAGCTTGAGGCCGCTGCGGCCGGTGCGCCGGTACTCCATGGAGTCGTAGCGAGAGGGCTCTGCCCGATAGGGATTGTTTTCAGTCACGTTGTCCTCCCTATCACGGACTTGTGACAGGACCGAGTTGGGTACCCCATCCCGCCGCGCAGTAATGTGGCGGACTCGGGGGACCGCATTTCGCACGGGGGCAAAGCACGGAGGGGCTGGAAGATCGTGAAGCTGCGCGACCTGGTGTACAGGCTCTACGCACGCCGGGTGGAAGGCCGCCTCGACCATGACGCGGCACCCAAGCACATCGGCGTCATTCTGGACGGGAACCGCCGCTGGGCGAAGGCGTCCGGAGGCACGACGGAACAGGGCCACCAGGCCGGAGCCGACAAGATCTCCGAGATGCTGGGCTGGTGCACCGAGACGGACGTCGAGGTCGTCACCCTGTGGATGCTCTCCACGGACAACCTGGACCGGCCCGAGGTCGAGCTCCGCCCGCTCCTGAACATCATCGAGAACACGGTGCGCGGCCTGGCCGCCGACGGCCGCTGGCGCGTCCACCACGTGGGCAACCTGGACATCCTGCCCGCCGGGACGCAGAACGTGCTGAAGGAGGCCGAAGAGGCCACCCACGGCGTCGACGGGATACTCGTCAACGTCGCCGTCGGCTACGGCGGCCGCCAGGAGATCGCCGACGCGGTCCGCTCGCTCCTGCTGGAGCACGCCTCGAAGGGCACCTCCTTCGAGGAGCTCGCCGAGGTCCTCGACATCGACCACATCGCGGAGCACCTCTACACGCGCGGCCAGCCCGACCCGGACCTCGTGATCCGCACCAGCGGAGAACAGCGACTGTCCGGTTTCATGCTGTGGCAGAGCGCGCACTCCGAGTATTACTTCTGCGAAGTCTTCTGGCCTGCGTTCCGCAAGGTCGACTTCCTGCGGGCCCTGCGCGACTACGCCGCACGGCACCGGCGCTACGGCAGCTGACCGCCCGGCAGGACCCTTTGCAGGGCACTTGACCTGCGGTTTCCCCATCCCCTCTCGGTACCCCACGGCGCGCCCGGACCCCTCCGCGGCGCGCCGTTCCCGTGCCGTATTACTTTCCTACCGCCTTTCGCGGACCCCCCGTACAATGCCTTCACCAGGGATTCACCCAGCGTCCGTCATATGCCATGGCATGGCTGGACCCAATCGGGGAATATCCCTTGCAGGTCGATGCCCGATCCACGGGTGTCGAGTCTCAGCGGACGGCATGGGGTCGTCCGCCCGGGAGGCCCTTTGCACCAGGACGCACGTGCGGTTCGCACGGACGGAGTGGAGGGCCGGGAGTCGGCCCGCGCATGGGTGCCGATGACCGGTCCGGTCTTCATGGCCCGACCTCTTCCGAGGGGGTACGTCCTTCCGTGGTGACCAGCACAAAGAGCCGCCTGCCCGACAGGCGGACCTACGTCCTCGACACCAGCGTCCTGCTGGCAGACCCCAACGCGATCACCCGCTTCGAGGAGCACGAGGTCGTGCTCCCGATCGTGGTGATCACCGAGCTGGAGGCAAAGAGGCACCATCCCGAACTCGGCTACTTCGCCCGTCAGGCCCTGCGCCTGCTCGACGACTTCCGGGTTCGCTACGGTCGCCTCGACGCACCCATCCCGCTGGGCGATCTGGGCGGCACCCTGCGTGTCGAGCTCAACCACTCCGACCAGAGCGTCCTCCCCGCCGGCTTCCGACTGGGGGACAACGATTCGCGGATCCTCGCGGTCGCCCGCAATCTGCAGGCCGAGGGATACGACGTCACGGTCGTCTCGAAGGATCTCCCCCTGCGCATCAAGGCCTCCTCCGTGGGGCTGATCGCGGAGGAGTACCGCGCGGAGCTCGCGATCACCGATGCCGGCTGGACCGGCATGAGCGAGCTGTCCCTCTCCGGGGAGCAGGTGGACCTCCTCTACTCCGAGGACCGGCTCTACGTCCCCGAGGCCGCGGAAATGCCCGTCCACACGGGCCTGGTCATCCAGTCCGAGCGCGGCAAGGCGCTGGGCCGGGTCACCGCCGACGGGAACGTACGGCTCGTCAAGGGTGACCGCGAGGCCTTCGGACTGCACGGCCGCAGCGCCGAGCAGCGGATCGCGCTCGACCTCCTTCTCGATCCCGAGATCGGGATCATCTCGATGGGAGGCCGGGCCGGCACCGGAAAGTCGGCGCTGGCGTTGTGCGCGGGCCTGGAGGCCGTGCTGGAGCGGAGGCAGCACCAGAAGGTGATGGTCTTCCGGCCGCTGTACGCGGTCGGCGGCCAGGACCTCGGCTACCTCCCCGGGGACGCCTCCGAGAAGATGAGCCCCTGGGCGCAGGCGGTGTTCGACACCCTCTCGGCGGTCGCCGGGCGCGATGTCATCGAGGAGGTGCTGAACCGGGGGATGCTGGAGGTCCTGCCGCTCACGCACATCCGCGGCCGCTCGCTCCACGACGCCTTCGTGATCGTGGACGAGGCCCAGTCGCTGGAGCGCAATGTCCTGCTGACCGTTCTGTCCCGGATCGGGGCCAATTCGCGGGTGGTTCTCACCCACGACGTGGCCCAGCGGGACAACCTGCGGGTCGGCCGGTACGACGGAGTCGTCGCCGTGGTCGAGAAACTGAAGGGGCATCCGCTCTTCGCGCACGTCACGCTGACCCGTTCCGAGCGCTCCCCGATCGCCGCACTGGTCACCGAAATGCTGGAGAACCTCTGAGGCCGGGAAGGCCGCAAAGCAGGTAAAACACCCATAGCGGGAAGGCGAGTTGGCGCCGTCCGGCAAAGGCCGAAGAGCCTAGCCGGGCGGCGCCTTCGTGCACAGGGGTTCAGCGGAATCGGTGGCGACATCCCAGGTGTGACCTTTCACACGCAACGGAGAATTGCCGTGCGGCGTCGCGGTCCGGCAGAGTCTGTTTTCCGTCAGGCCCCGCATACGGCACACCTGTATCTCCCGTGAGATGCGCGCAGCACCACTAACTCCACAACTGACCGCCGTATGCCGCCCGGAGCATCACGCGGCACCCCCGCAAGGGAGTTGCCCACGGGCCCGCGCCTCCAGTGACCGAACCATCATGGAGGCCAGTGTCGAGGGGCACTCTTGCGCCCGCGCGGTCACTGCGGACGCTGCTGGAAGGACACCGTGTGAGCCGGATCTCGGTTCGGGGATTCGCAGTGGCTTCGGCCACGGCGGTCACCACCGTCGGCGCAGTCGTGGGCGTTGCCACTGGCGACCCCGCCTCGAGCAACCTTGAGACGACCGCGTCCGGGACGACTCTCCTCACTGACATCCCGGTCGGCGACCAGGCTCAGGTCCAGAACGCGTCCCTGACGCAGCAGGCCGACGCCCTCGCCCAGGCCGCCGACGTCGACGCCAAGCGCTCGGCGGAAGAGGCGGCCCGTATCCAGGCCGCCCAGGACGCCAAGTCCAAGAAGGCCGACGCCCAGAAGGCCGCGGACGAGAAGGCGAAGAAGGAGCGGGACGAGAAGGAGCAGGTCGCCAGCCGGTCCGCCGCCCGCGACGCCTCCGACTTCGCGCCCCAGGCCTCCTACACGGTCGCCCAGGTCAAGGACATCGCCCGGCAGATGGTTCCGGCGGGGCAGTTCCAGTGCTTCTCCAACATCATCAACCAGGAATCCACCTGGAACTACCTGGCCGTCAACAAGTCCTCGGGCGCCTACGGTCTCGTCCAGGCCCTGCCCGGTTCGAAGATGTCCTCGGCCGGCGCCGACTGGCGCACCAACCCCGCCACACAGATCAAGTGGGGTCTGAACTACATGAACAAGCAGTACGGCAGCCCGTGCGGAGCCTGGAGCTTCCACCAGGCCAACGACTGGTACTAGTCACCAGTACGAGAACGCGTCCGCGCGCCTCAACCCCGAGGAGCCCCGCACCGTCCTACGGTGCGGGGCTCCTCGCGTGTACGGTCTTTCGAGGTGTGCCCCGAGCTCGTCCGGGCAGGCGGTACGAAACGGGGGAAGGGAACGGCATGGCGAAGAGGGCAGGATGGATCGGCCGGCTCGGCAACAAGCTGAGCCGAGTGGAGGCCCGGCTCGCGGAGCGGCGGGCCGAGGTCGAGGCCGAAACCTCTGGTGACCTGCCGGTGCGTCCCGCGTACCCCCCGCACCCCGCCCACCCCCCTCGCCCCGCTCACGCCGCCGGGTCCCCGGCGCCCGGCGCCACGACCGCCGCGCCCCCCGCGGCCACGTCCCCGGGCGAGGAACCCCCGGCGCACCCCTCCGCGGGCTACACCGCACCCGGGAAGCCCGACCCGGTGAGCGTCATCCCGTGGGGCGTGCGCGTCGCCGCGGAGGCCAGCTGGCGGCTGCTGCTGCTCGCGGGGATGCTCTGGGTCGTGATGAGGGTGATCAGCGAAGTCCGCCTGGTCGTCCTCGCCTTCGCCGCCGCCCTCCTCGTCACCGCCCTGCTCCAGCCCTTCGTGGTCCGCCTGCGCCGCCTCGGCATGCCGCGCGGCCTGGCGACCGCCCTCACCGCGATCCTCGGGTTCGTGGTCATCGGCCTGGTCGGCTGGTTCGTCGTCTGGCAGGTGATGGACAACCTCGACCAGCTCTCCGCCCGGCTCCGCGAGGGCATCAACGACCTCAAACTCTGGGCACTGGACAGTCCGTTCCACGTGACCGAGAAGCAGATCAACGAGATCGCCAAGAACCTCAGCGAGACCATCGGCACCAACACCGAGCAGATCACCAGTGCCGGACTGCAAGGCGTCACGGTCCTCGTCGAAGTGCTGACGGGGATGCTGCTCGCGATGTTCTCCACGCTCTTCCTGCTCTACGACGGCAAGCGCATCTGGACCTGGACGCTGGGCCTGCTCCCGTCGGCCGCCCGCCCCGGCGTCGCCGGCGCCGGTCCGCGCGCCTGGCGCACCCTGACCGCGTACGTGCGCGGCACGGTCCTGGTGGCGCTCATCGACGCCGTGTTCATCGGTCTCGGCCTCTACTTCCTCGACGTGACGATGGCCGTGCCGCTCGCCGTCTTCATCTTCCTGTTCGCCTTCATCCCGCTCGTGGGCGCGGTGATAAGCGGCGCCCTCGCCGTGGTCGTGGCCCTGGTCACCCAGGGGCCGTTCACCGCGCTGATGGTGCTGCTGGTGGTGCTGGCCGTGCAGCAGATCGAGGGCCACGTGCTCCAGCCCTTCATCCTGGGCCGGGCGGTACGGGTGCACCCGCTCGCGGTGGTGCTCTCGGTGGCGGCCGGCGGCATGATCGCCGGCATCGGGGGAGCGGTGGTCGCCGTTCCGCTGGTCGCCGTCACCAACACCGTCGTCGGCTACCTGCGGGCCTACTCCCGCGAACAGCTCCACCACGGGCTCTCCCCGGTCGGCCCCGCGCCGCACGGGGCGACGGCCCTGGGGCAGGCGGTCACGGATGCTGAGGAGACACCCCAAGGGTGATATCGGAGCCTGAGTTCGACGGCGGGTCCGAGGGCAGCTCCGACGGCGGCTCCGGCGGTTCACCGGAGCCGCTCGACCCGTACGACGGGCCCGACCCGCTCGACCCGCAGGTGCGCGGAGGGCGGCTCGTGCGGCCCTGGCGGTGGGCGCTCGGCGGCGCCCTGCTCGCCTCCGCGCTCTGGGCCGGCGCCTGGTGGGCGGTGACCCCGCAGGACCACCGCCCGCCGCTGCGCTACGCGTTCACGCCGAGCCTGTGCGACGGGGCGAAGCTGCCCGCGCTGGCCCGGCTGACGGGGACCGCCGGGTGGGACGCCACCCCGCAACGCTGGGAGCACCCGGGCGTGGACCGGTCGCTCTGCACGGTCCGTACGCCGCCGCCGGCCGGCTCGGACCCCGGGTACTGGCTCTCGTACGAGGCCCAGGTCTCGATGGTGCTGCACAAACGGACCGATCCCGCCCCGGAGTTCGGCGCGGACCCCGGGGTGGTGGGCTGGATGGGCACGGGCACGCCCGACCTGCGCGCGGTGCCGGGGCTCGGGGAGCGGGCGCTGATCTCGGAGGCGGGGTACGGGAGGTGGTGGCGGCTGACCGTGCTCGACGGGGGCGCGGTGTTCACCATGGACGTGACGGCCTGGAAGGGCGGTGACGGCGGTGACGGCGGCGACGGCGGCGACGGCGGGGAGGGCGGGGAGAGCGGGGAGGGCGAGGTCCGGGTGAGCGCCGGAACCGGCACCCCGGAAGATCCGCCGAAGCCCGATTCCGACGCGATCCAGGCTGCGATGATCGAGGACATGCACGGCCTGATGAAGGCGCTGCACTCGTAGTCGGACGAGGGCCAGGGGCGAGGGGCGGGGACACGGGGATGATCGGCGAGCCCGAGATCGACGGGGGCTGGGACACGGAGAGTCCGGCGCAGGAGCCGAGTCCGGACCGGCCGCGCGAGCACGAGGGGACCCGGGCGTGGGTACGGGGCCAACGTGCGCCCTGGCTGTGGGCGCTGGGCGGGGTGGTGGCGGCCTCGGCGGTGTGGGCGGGCGCGCTGGCGGTGCAGGATCGATTCTCCGCAACTCCGCGCATCGGCTACCGGCACTCCGGCGACCTGTGCAAGGAGGTCGACCTCAAGACGGTCGCCCAGGCCACCGGCCGGCCCTTCGAGGGGCACGGGAGCAGCCAGGGCGTGGACCGCGCGCAGGACTGGGCGTACTGCGGGCTCGGCATGCGGTGGGAGAAGCCGGACGCCCTCCTGTACGGGGCCGAGGTGTCGGTCGAACTGCACAAGGAGGTCGGCCCCGGAACGGAGTTCACCACCGGGCCGGGCATGAGCCCGGAGGCCAGGCTGGACCTGGAGGTGCGCCGTGCGGTGCCTGGGCTCGGCGACCGGGCGGTACTCGACCGGCACTACGCGGGCGAGGGGGAGCGGCTCATGGTGCTCGACGGCGGGGCGGTCTTCACGCTGACGGTGCAGTGGCACGGGGTCGGCGGCGACGGCCCCTCCGCCGTCGACGAGGACGCGATCGGCGCGGCGATGATCGAGGACATGCGGACCCTGATGGCGAAGCTGCGGCGCTAGGCCGTCATGCCACCCGGACACACGACAGTGCCCCCGCGGCCAGGAGCGGCTGCGGGGGCACTGGTGCGCGTGCGGGGTGTCACTCGCCCGAGATGGCGGCCTCGGAGTCGAGGGTGACGGCGACGGCCTGGATGACCGAGGCGATCTTGAAGGCCTCCTGAACCGTCTCGCGGTCCACGCCGGCCTTGCGCAGGACCTGCTCGTGCGAGTCCAGGCACTGGCCGCAGCCGTTGATCGCGGAGACGGCGAGCGACCACAGCTCGAAGTCGAGCTTCTCCACGCCCGGGTTGCCGATGACGTTCATCCGCAGGCCCGCGCGCAGGTTGCCGTACTCCGGGTCGGAGAGCAGGTGACGGGTGCGGTAGAAGACGTTGTTCATCCCCATGATCGCCGCGGCCGACTTGGCGGCGGTGTACGCCTCCGGCGACAGGGCCGCCTTCGCCTCCGGCTCCAGCTCACGCAGGACGCGCGGGGAGCGGGCGGCGATGGCGCAGGACAGGACGGTGCCCCACAGCTGCTGCTGCGTGAGGGTGTCCTGGTTGCCGATGACCGAGCCGAGGTTCAGCTTCAGGTCCTTGGCGAAGTCCGGTATGGCGGACTTCAGGGAGTCGAGGGACATCGCTCACTCACCGGCCAGCAGCGCGCCGGCGTCGAGGGTGCTCTCGCCCTTGTTCCAGTTGCAGGGGCACAGCTCGTCGGTCTGCAGGGCGTCGAGGACCCGCAGGACCTCCTTGGGGTTACGGCCCACGGAACCGGCGGTCACCATGGAGAACTGGATCTCGTTGTTCGGGTCCACGATGAAGACGGCGCGCTTGGCGAAGCCGTCCTCGCCCTGGATGCCGCAGTCCTTCATGAGCTCGTGCTTGGAGTCGGCCAGCATCGGGAAGGGCAGGTCACGCAGGTCGGCGTGGTCCTTGCGCCAGGCGTGGTGGACGTACTCGGAGTCGCCGGAGACGCCGAGGATCTGGGCGTCGCGGTCGGCGAACTCGTCGTTCAGCTTGCCGAAGGCGGCGATCTCGGTCGGGCAGACGAAGGTGAAGTCCGCAGGCCAGAAGAACACCACGCGCCACTTGCCCTCGTAGGCCTTGTGGTCGATCTGCGCGAACTCGGCCCCGGCCTCGAGCGAGACGCAAGCGGTCAGATCGTAGCTGGGGAACTTGTCACCGACAGTGAGCACGTGCTCTCCTTGCGGACGGGAAAGCGACCCTTTTGGGGGCTTTCCGTGAGGGTTGGACGTATCTCACATGCTGGCACAGCTGCATTGATTGCAGAAATAGCTAGTCTAGTGACCAGTGATCGGAGGTGCCTATCAGTGGCTGTGGGTAACAGGGGAGCGAGGTCCGCGAAGCAGGCGCGGCAGGCGACGCTCGCACAGCTGCGGGCCTTCGCCGCCGTTGCCGAGCACCTGCACTTCAGGGACGCGGCCGCCGCCATCGGGATGAGCCAGCCCGCGCTCTCGGGCTCCGTGTCCGCACTGGAGGAGGCGCTCGGGGTGCGGCTGCTGGAGCGCACCACGCGCAAGGTGCTGCTCTCGCCCGCCGGGGAGCGGATCGCGGTCCGGGCCCGGGCCGTGCTCGACGCCATGGGCGGGCTGCTGGAGGAGGCCGAGGCGGTACGGGCCCCCTTCACCGGGGTGCTGCGGTTCGGCGTGATCCCCACCGTGGCCCCGTACCTGCTGCCGACCGTGCTCGGGCTCTTCCACCGCCGCTATCCGCGCCTCGACCTCCAGGTGCACGAGGAGCAGACGGCTTCACTGCTGGAGGGGCTGGCCGGCGGCCGGCTGGACCTGCTGCTGCTCGCCGTGCCGCTCGGGGTCCCCGGGGTCACCGAACTGCCGCTCTTCGACGAGGACTTCGTCCTGCTCGTGCCGCGAGAGCACCCGCTCGCCGGCCGCCGGGACATCCCGCGCGAGGAACTACGCTGCCTGCAGCTGCTGTTGCTCGACGAAGGGCACTGCCTGCGCGACCAGGCCCTCGACATCTGCCACGACGCGGGACGCACCACCGGGGCGGACGTCACCACGACCGCGGCCGGGCTGTCCACCCTCGTACAACTGGTCGCCGGGGGGCTCGGCGTCACGCTGTTGCCGCGCACCGCGCTGCGGCTGGAGACCGCCCGCAACGAGCAGCTGGCCACCGGGTACTTCACCGAGCCCGCGCCCTCGCGGCGGATCGCGCTGGCGATGCGGACGGGGACGGCCCGCGAGGAGGAGTTCCGGGCCGTCGCCGACGCGCTGCGCGAAGCCGTACGCCCGCTCCCCGTCTGGCTGACGGACTGAGAGCGGGCGTACGGGGTACGGGACTGCGTGCGCGGGCGGTTACTCCGTGCGCAGCCCGTCCGGGCGCATCAGGCGCAGCAGCGCCGGCAGGCTCAGCAGGGTGACCAGGACGGACACGCCCGCGCCGATGCCGATCATCGCCAGGATCGAGGTCCAGGCGATGTGGATCGGGACGCCGGCCATCTGCATCAGCACCAGGCCGAGCCCGAGCCCGACCACCGTGGCCAGGGCCAGGCCCAGGCCGATCGGGAGGGCGGTCTGCCACAGCACGGACAGGCTGAGCGTGGAGCGCTTGGTGCCGAAGGCGACCAGCGCCGACAGGAGTTTCTTGCGCTCGCGCAGCTGCTCCAGCTGGGAGACCAGCAGGCTGGCGCCGATCAGCATCAGCACGAGGGCGGAGCCCACGAACAGGCCGGTCCGGATGGAGGAGTAGCGGTCGCTGACCGCGGTGGCCTGCAGGGTCATCGGGACGGCCAGCGGGTCGGCCTTGAAGGAGGTGTTCCGGGCCAGCTCCAGCGCGTCGGGCACCGCCGGGTCCAGCTTCACGAACACCTCGGCAGACTGGAAGCCGCCCATGCCCTTCGGGGCGGCGGCCGGGGTGGCCAGCACGCCGGTGGTCAGCCTGCCGACGGGGTCCTTGACGGCCTTCACGGTCCGGGCGTCGGCGGGCACGGTCCAGGGGACCGGGGCTTCGCCCTCGTTGCCGTGGATGTTGCCCGCGAACAGCTTCTCGCCCGGCCGGGCGGTGTCACCGCCCATGCTGAGGCTCGCGCGGGCGCCGTCGATGATGAAGGCGTCGCCGTCCTTGCAGGAGGGCAGCTCCGCGACTTTCCCGAGGGCGGCGCAGGTGCCCATCGTCACCGTCGTCGAGGCGTCCTCGTACTCCATGCCCGTGCCGCGCCCGGCGAAGGTGGAGCCCAGCGCGACGGCCTGGGTGACGCCCTTGGTCCCGGCCAGGGCCTGAGCCAGGGGCTCGCCCCCGCCGGGGGTGCGCATCAGGACGGCGATCGATGCCCGGGTGGGGTCCTGGCCGGTGTCGCGGGTGTACGAGCCCTCGGTGCCGGCGAAGAGCATCTGCAGGGCGATGGCTCCGGCGACCGCCACGGCGATGCCGTTGACCAGCCGGGCGGCGCTGCCGCTGGTGAGCTGGAGCCGGCGGGCGGCGAGCTGCCAGGAAACCGGGCCCGCGCCGCCGATGCGGCCGACCACGCGTTCCAGCACCCAGGGGAGCAGGACGGTGATGCCGACGAGGAGCAGGACCACGCCGCCCGAGACCTGCCACTGGTTGAACTGTCCGCCGTCGTTGCCGCGGCCCATCATGGGGACCAGCAGGCCGAGTCCGGCCAGCGGGAGCAGCAGCCGCCACCAGATCCGGCGCTTGCGCGGGGTCGTCGTACGGACCACGCCGAGCGGCTCGATGACCACGCCGCGCAGGGCGAACAGGGTCACGGCGACGGCCGCGGCGGGCACGGCGAGCGCGATGAGCGCGGCGAGCCAGGCCGCCGGGTTGAGGTCGGAGGGGAAGACGCTGCGCTGATAGAGGTCCATGGCCGGGGCCAGCTGGCGGGCGCCCAGGAAGAAGCCGGTGCCCAGGACCAGGCCGATCAGCGATCCGGCGAGGGCCTCGCCCGCGGCGATCCGGCGGACCATCCGGCCGTCGGCGCCGACCAGGCGCAGTGCGGCGAGCCTGCGGTCGCGGCGGTCGCCACCGAAGCGGACGGCGGCGCCGATGAACACGGCGACCGGCATCAGCAGGGCGACGAAGGTCAGCACCACGAGGAGGGTGAGGACGGGGTCGAGCCCCTCCTTCTGCAGGGTGTTCTCGAAGGCGGTGACCCGGTCGACGGCCTGGGGGGCGGACTTCTGGAGTTCGGCGAGCCGGTCGCTGCCCGCGTAGAAGTAGAGGTCGCCCGGTCCGACCAGGCCCGCGTCGCCGATCGTCGAGACGATCCTGCCGTCGAGGCGGTCGCGCAGCAGCTTGCCCTCGTCGGTCTTCATCAGCCTGTCGAGGGCGGGGGAGACGACCAGTTCGCCGGCGCCGGGGAACTTCTTGACGCCGGGCGGCAGCGGGGCGTCCGGGCCCTCGGGCTGCACGAGCCGTCCGTCCACCCCGTAGGAGCGGTACGACTGGTTCGCTTCGGCGATCAGCAGGGTGCCCGGGCCGGGCTGCTCGGCGGTCGGGGACGTGTAGGTCTGGCGTGCGTTGCCGCGTGCGTCGCGGGCGGCAAGGGCGCTCGGGACCGCGCTGGTGACGAGCAGCAGGGCGACGCCGAGGCCGACGCCGATGCCGGTGAGGAGGGTGCGGGTCCAGCCCTCGCGGCCGCCGCCGAAGGCGAAGCGGACGCCGAGCGCGAGGTCGCGGGCCCAGATCCGCGGCGTGCTCTGCCCGCCGACACTCATATGGCGCGCTCCATGTCGCGGGACTTGCCGTCGCGCACGACGATCTCGCGGTCGGAGTACGCGGCCACCCGGGTCTCGTGCGTGACGAGGACCACGGCGGCGTTGGTGGACCGGGCCGCCTCGGTGAGCAGCTGCATGACCAGCTCGCCGTTGAGGGAGTCCAGGGCCCCGGTGGGCTCGTCGGCGAAGATCAGCCGGGGGCTGGTGACCAGGGAGCGGGCGATGGCGACGCGCTGGCCCTGGCCGCCGGAGACCTCGCCGGGGCGCTTGCCGCGCAGGTCGTCGACCTGGAGCCGCTCCATCCAGGCCAGGGCGGTGCGCTCGGCCTCCTTGCGCTTGACGCCGGTCAGGCGCAGCGGCAGGGCGACGTTCTCCACGCAGGTCAGCTCGGGGACGAGCTGGCCGAACTGGAAGACGAAGCCGAACTCGCCGCGGCGCAGGGCGCTGCGCTCGGCGTCGTTCATGGCGGAGAGCTCGCGGCCGGCGTAGGTGATGGTGCCGGAGTCGGGGGTGACGATCCCGGCCAGGCAGTGCAGGAGCGTCGACTTGCCGGAGCCGGAGGGGCCCATGACGGCGACGATCTCGCCGGCGTGGATGGAGAATTCGGCGCCGTCGAGGGCGTTGGTGGGGCCGTACGCCTTGCGCAGGTCCGAGGCGCTGAGCAGAGTGCCGGACGGGGTCATCGGCGTACCTCCTGGGCGAGCTGGTCGAGCCGGGCGGCGGTGAGTTCGAGCCACCGCAGGTCCGCTTCGAGGTGGAACAGGGCGTGGTCGCAGACCAGCTGGTCCGCGAGGTCCCCCTTGCGCTTGCGGTGGGTGAGGATGCGCATCAGGCGCAGGTGCTCGGAGCGCTGGGTGTCCAGGAGCTCCTGGGCGCTGCGGCCGGTGAGCAGGGCGAGCACGACCTTGGTGTAGAGCGTGCTCTGGAGGTACGGCTCGGGCTTCTCGGGGTGGGCGAGCCAGTCCTCGACGTCGGTGACTCCGGCGTCGGTGATCGCGTACCGCTTGCGCTCGGGTCCGCCACCGCTCTCCACCCCGTCGACCTCGACGAGGCCGTTCTTCAGCAGCCGGGACATGGTCGAGTAGACCTGCCCGTAGGCGAGCGGACGGTCGTGGCCGAATCTCTCGTCGAAGGCCCGCTTGAGGTCGTAGCCGTGCCGGGGGCCGGCCTCCAGGAGGCCGAGGAGTGCGTGACTGATGGACATGCGAAGGACTATACACGCGGTGTATACTCTCGATGTATACACGCAGTGCAGAGATGATCTTCGTATGGTTTGCGCCCATTCGTAGGGTGTGACCGCCGTACGGGGCGCGGCTCGGGACCCGGGCCCGGGGCTGCTGTCACTTTGATGACATGCACGCACCCCCCGCCGGCACCGCCGCCACGCTCCCGCCCCAGCAGTCGGGCCCCGCCGCGCAGCCGGAGGCGGAGCCGGCCCGGGAGAACCCGTACGTGACCCCGTGGTGGATCTGGGCCCTGGCCGGCGGGCTCTTCTTCGTCTACATGACGCTGTCCCTGCGGACCCATCAACGGCTGCTCTCCCACAGCTACGACCTCGGCATCTTCGACCAGGTCGTCAGCTCCTACGCGGCGGGCCGGCTGCCCGTCTCCGAGCTCAAGGCGCCGGACTTCCCGATCCTGGGCGACCACTTCTCCCCGGTGCTCGCGCTGCTCGCGCCCCTGTACCGGCTGTGGCCCTCCGCACAGACCCTGCTCGTGGCGCAGGCGGCCCTGGTCGCCGTGAGCGTGCTGCCGCTGACCCGGTGGGCGCACCGGACGCTCGGCGCGCGGGCGGCCCTGGTGACCGGCCTCTGCTACGGGCTGTCCTGGGGCATCGCCAGCGGCGTCGGCTTCGACTTCCACGAGGTGGCCTTCGCGCTCCCGCTCCTCGCGTGCTCGCTCGCGTCCCTGGGCTCCGGCCGGCTGCGTGCCGCCGCCTGCTGGGCGCTGCCGCTGGTCCTGGTCAAGGAGGACCTCGGGCTGACCGTGGCCGCCATCGGCCTGGTCATCGCCGGGCGGGCCGGTCGCGGTGACCGTGCCGGGCGCCGGACCGGGGCCGCCCTCGCCCTCGCGGGCGCGGCCGGGACGCTGCTGGCGGTGGTGGTGGTGCTGCCCGCCTTCAACCCCGGCGGCTCGTACGCCTACCTGTCGTACCTGGGCGGGGGCGATGCGCAGGGCGGAGCCGGGTTCGGGGACCTGCTGCGCAAGGCGACGGTCGGGATGGTCACCCCCGAGACCAAGGTCTCCACCCTGGTGCTGGTGCTGGCGCCGACCCTGTTCCTGGCGCTGCGCTCGCCGCTGGTCTGGGTGGCCCTGCCGACGCTGCTGTGGCGCTTCGCCTCGGACAAGTCCGCCTTCTGGGGCACCGGGTACCACTACTCGCTCGTGCTCATGCCGATCGTCTTCGCCGCCTTCGTCGACGCCCTCGCGCGGCGGCGGGAATCCGGCGCGGCCGGCGTGCGCCGCCACCTGATCGGCGCGGCCGCGATGTGCGTGGTGCTGCTGCCCGCGTTCTCGCTGTGGCAGCTGGCCGAACCCGCCACGTGGCGGACCGATCCGCGGATCGCCGTGGCGCACCGGCTGATGGGCATGATCCCCGACGGCGCCACGGTCCAGGCCTCGGACGGGCTGGTGCCGCACCTCACGCAGCGCACCAGCACCAGCCTCTACGGGTGGCCCGCCAGCCGCCCCGATCCGGAGTGGATCATCGTGGACACGGCGGTGGCGCCGGAGCGGCGGTGGCCGCTGTCGGCGCAGCAGGAGCAGATCGCCCTGGACGGGGCGCGGGCCCAGGGGTACCGGACCGCGGCCCAGGAGAACGGCTTCGTGCTCCTGAACCGGCGGTCTTGAAGGGGGGCTTCGGGCCGGCGGTCCTGGGCCGGCGGGCCTAAAGCAGCGCTTCTGGGCCGGCGGTCCTGGACCGCCGGTCCGAAGCCTCAGCCCCCGGCCGCCTGGTGGATCGTCACGGAGCGGATGACCACGGGCTCCTTGGGGCGCCCGTCACCGGACCCGTCGGCCGTGCCGTTCGCGGCGATCTTCCGCAGCACGTCCAGCCCGCTGACCACCCGGGCGAAGGGGGTCCAGTCGGGCTGCATGCGGAAGTCCGGGTCGGCGTAGCTGATGAAGAACTGACTGCCGTTGCGGCCGGGCACCGCCTTGGACATCGCGACGGTGCCCGCCGGATAGGTGGCGTCCCTCAGGTTCTCGTCCGGGAAGAAGTACCCGGGGTCGGCCGTGCCCAGGCCGGCCGGGTCGCCGCATTCCAGTACGAAGATGCCCCGCGTGGTGACCCGGTGGCAGGCGCTGCCGTCGAAGTACTTCTTCCCGGCGAGGAAGGCGAACGAGGTGGTGGAACAGGGCGCGGCCCCGGTGAACGCCTCGATGACGACCTTGCCCCGGTCGGTTGTCAGCTCGGCCGTGTACGGGCGGGCCCGCGCGGGGTCGTGCACGGGCAGGCCGGGCCGCTTGGACGTTGCGGTGCCGGTGGCCGTGTAGGAACAGGCGGTGGGGGAGGGCGGCTTGGAGTCGGCCGGGGCGCCCGTCAGGGAGAGCGCCGTCCAGGTCAGTCCGGAACACGCCGCGGCCACCGCGAGCACGGTGGCCGCCTTTCGTGCGGTGCGCCGGCGCCGGGCGCCGCGCGCCACGCCGGCCCGGGTGCCGGAGACCGCACCGGCCCCCGCACCGCCGGCCCCGGCTCCGGTCTCCTCTCCCACGCCCGAGCCCGGACCCGCTCCGGATCCCGAACTCGCATCCGCCTTCGCGCCCGGGCCCGCGCCCGCGTCCGCTTTCCCGCCGGTCGATTCCATCCGAGCCTCGTATTCGGTGAGAGACCCCCCCCGGGGTGACGCGCAGAGCGTACCGAGGCGGCTTCAGGAATCCGGAGAGGCGCGGGGGCGGCCGCGGGGCGGGATGGGGCCCGCTCCGCCGGGGAGCCGGCCGGCCTCGGCCAGGGCCCTGCGGAGCAGGAACTCGATCTGCGCGTTGGCGCTGCGCAGTTCCTCGCCCGCCCACCGCGCGAGCGCGTCGTGCACCTGCGGGTCGAGCCGCAGGAGCACCTGCTTGCGCGCCTGACGGCCGGCCTTCGGCGCCGCCGTCGGCTCCCCGGCCCCGGCGGGGCCCGTACCGCCGTCGGAACTCACTGGTAGAGCGTGCCCGTGTTGACGACCGGCTGGGCCGCGCGGTCGCCGCAGAGGACCACCATCAGGTTCGACACCATCGCCGCCTTCCGTTCCGGGTCGAGGTCCACGATCTCCTGCTCCGCGAGGCGGGTCAGGGCGAGCTCGACCATACCGACCGCGCCCTCGACGATCTGCGTGCGCGCGGCGACGATCGCACCGGCCTGCTGGCGCTGGAGCATCGCGGAGGCGATCTCCGGAGCGTACGCGAGGTGGGTGAAGCGGGACTCGATGATCTGGACGCCGGCCGCCTCGACGCGGGTGGACAGTTCGGCGGCGAGCTTCTCGGTGATCTCCTCGGCGTTGCCGCGCAGGGACAGGCCGCCGTCCTCGTGGGCGTCGTAGGGGTACTCGATGGCGATGTGCCGCACGGCCGCCTCGGTCTGGGTCTCGACGAACTCGGTGAAGTCGTCGACCTCGAAGACGGCCCGCGCGGTGTCCTCGACCCGCCACACCACGACGGCCGCCAGCTCGATCGGGTTGCCGTAGGCGTCATTGACCTTCATGACGGCCGTCTCGTGGTTGCGCACCCGGGTGGAGAGGCGCTGACGTGAGGTCAGCGGGTTGACCCAGCGCAGTCCGTCGGTGCGGATCGTGCCGCGGTAGCGGCCGAACAGCTGGACCACGCGGGCCTCGCCCGGTGCGACGGTGTTCAGCCCGCCCATGCAGACGAGGGCGGCGATGACCAGGAGGACGCCCGCCGCGACGAGGGCCACCTTGACGCCGTCGGACCCCGACACCGCGCCGAGCGCGATCAGGCCCGCTCCGGCGGCCACTCCCGCCAGACCGAGCAGCAGCGCGAGCCCCCCGCGCACGCTGTGCGCGGGGAACTCCCGTACGCCGGTCTCGGTCCCACCTGTGGTGTTCGTCATGATCTGCCCCGTTTCCCTTCAGCGGCGGCCGGTCGAACCGCCTAGCAAAGTGATATCACTTTTTCGGGGCGGATGACAGGACTCCGGCTTCGCGGCAACCCGCAGGCGCATTCGCGCGTCGGTTCCGTTGGGGGCGGGTGCTGATTCTCACGTCCGAATTGACCGTTATTGGTGTTGGTTGGCCGGACTTTGTCACAGCCTGCGGTGTTAGCTTTCTGAGCTGACGTCGGGGGGTTATCGAGCGGAGCGGGAGCGATGGGCCGAGCAGAAGCGCGAAAGGCGCAGCAGCAGCGCGGTGCGCGAAGGGCACCGCGCGAGCGCGCCAAGGGTGCGGGTGGGGGGTCGGGCAAACCGGCCGGCATACGTCGCTTCTTCACCTGGAAGAAGATCCTCGGGACCTTCTTCGGGGCGATCGTCCTCGGCATGGCGGCCCTGGTCGGCCTCTACTTCTACGTGGATCCGCCGGACCCCAACGCCGAGGCGCTGACGCAGAACAACGTCTACAAGCTCGCCGACGGCACCGTCATGGCCCGGGTCGGCACCACGAACCGCCAGATCGTGTCGATCGACAAGATCCCCAAGGACGTGCAGACGGCCTTCATCGCGATCGAGAACAAGTCCTTCGAGACCGACCGGGGCGTCGACCTCAAGGGCGTGGCCCGGGGCCTGTTCAGCACCGTCACCGGCAAGGGCAAGGCCGGCGGTTCGACGATCACCCAGCAGTACGTCAAGAACTTCTACCTGACGCAGGACCAGACGGCGACCCGCAAGCTGAAGGAGCTGATCATCTCCCTCAAGGTCGATCAGCAGTTGAAGAAGCCCGAGATCCTCGCGGGCTATCTGAACACCAACTTCTACGGGCGCAACTCCTACGGCATCCAGGCCGCGGCCCAGGCCTACTACGGGGTCGACGCCGACAAGCTGACCCTGGAGCAGGGCGCGTACCTCGCCGCGGTCCTCCAGGCCCCCAGCCAGTACGACTGGGCGACGGCCGGGCCGAACGGCAAGCACCTCGTCATGGTCCGCTTCAACGCCGTCCTCGACAACATGGTCGACATGGGCAAGCTGGACGCGGCCAAGCGCAAGGAAATGAAGTTCCAGGAGCCGATCAAGCCCAAGGCGGCCCCCGGCATGGAGGGTCAGAAGGGCTACCTGATCCAGGCCGCCGACGACGAGCTCAAGCGGCAGACCGGCATGACCGAGGCCGAGCTCAAGGCCGGCGGCTGGGAGATCACCCTCACCGTCGACCCGAAGAAGCAGGCCGCCCTGGAGGCGGCGGTCCAGGACGAGCTGGAATCCAAGCTCGACCGCAAGGGCCGCGCCGTCGACGCCGCCGTCCAGGCGGGCGCCACCTCCGTGGACCCGAAGACCGGCGCGATCCTCGCGATGTACGGCGGCACGGGACAGAGCGAGCAGTGGGCCAGCAACGCCCTGCGCAAGGACTTCCAGCCGGGCTCGACCTTCAAGCCGGTCGTGCTCGCCTCCGCCCTGGAGACCGGGGCGAGCACGCAGGACGGCAAGCCGATCACCCCGAACACCCTCTACGACGGCACCAGCAAGCGCCCCGTGGTCGGCAGCTCCGTCCCGTTCAACCCGCAGAACCAGGACGACCGCGACTTCGGCAACCCGATGATGACGGTCCAGTCCGCCACCAACTCCTCGGTGAACTCCGTGTACGCCCAGATGATCGTGGACGTGGGTCCGAAGAACGCGAAGAAGACCGCCCTCCAGCTCGGCATGCGCGACCGCGACGGCTGGCCCGAGGACAAGCCGGCCATGTCGCTCGGCACCATGAGCGCCGACACCCTGGAGATGGCCGGGGTCTACGCCACCTTCGACAACCACGGCAAGAGGGTCACCCCGAGCATCATCAAGTCCGCCGAGCACAAGGACCGCGAGTACAAGCCGGTCCGCGCCGTCGGTGACCAGGCCATCAGCCGCAAGACCGCCGACACCGTCACCAAGGTGCTCACCGGCGTCGTCGAGGACGGCTCCGGCCAGGCCGTCAAGAGCTCGGCCTACGAGGCCGCGGGCAAGACCGGCACCACCGAGAAGAACGTGGCCGCCTGGTTCACCGGGTTCACCCCGGAACTGGTCACCGTCGTCGCGATGTTCGGCGACGAGCCCGGCACGCACACCCAGACCAGCCTGACCGGTACCGCCGGCGGCGGACGCGCGGGCGGCTCCAGCTTCCCGGCCGCGATCTGGAAGCAGTACACGCTCGCCGCGCTCAAGGGCGTGGAGACCGACTCCTTCAAGCTGGACGACGCGGAGATGGGCAAGGTCCAGACGCCGACCGGCACCAGCACCCCGTCGAGCACGCCGAGCCAGACCGCGAGCACCCCGCCGCCGTCCGCCAACACGCCGTCGACGCCCGCTCCGAGCCGGACGCCCTCGCCGACGCGCACCCCGAGCCCGACTCCGACTCCGACCCCGTCGCCGACGCGCACCCCGACTGCGACGAAGTCGCCGCCGAAGCCGGACGACCCGGACCCGCTGCCGAAGCCGTAGGCCCCGGGCGGCAGCCCGCCCCGCCGCCGATGCCAATGCCAACGCCCCCGCAGCAGCGGGGGCGTTGGCATTGGCATCGGCGCGGGTGGCGGCGCGGTCAGCGCCCGTCCTGCGCGCCCGGCAGGGCGAGCTCGAACCAGACGACCTTTCCGCTGCTCAGCCGGGTGGCACCCCACCGGCGGGCCATCCGGTTGACCAGGAACAGGCCGCGGCCGCCCTCGTCGTCGTCCCGGGCCCGGCGCTGGCGCGGCAGCTGCGGGGAATCGTCGCCGACCTCGCAGCGCAGTACGTCCGTGCGCAGCAGCCGCAGGGTGACCGGCCGCTCGGCGTACCGCACGGCATTGGTCACGACCTCGCTGACCAGCAGTTCCAGCGAGTCCTGGAGCTCCTCCAGCCCCCAGCGGGTCAGCGCCCGGCGGGCGAACCGGCGGGCCCGGCCCGGAGCGGTCTCCTCCGGGTCCAGGAACCAGTACGCCACGTCACTGGGCGCGATCCCGTCGAACCGGGCCGCGAGCAGCGCGATGTCGTCGTCCCGGTCCCCGGGGCCCAGCATGTCCAGGATGTCGTCGCACAGGGCCTCCAGCGGCGGCGGGTGGTCCAGGCCCGTCAGCTGGGCGGTGGTGGCGAGCCGCTCGCGGAGCTGCTCGATGCCGGTCCACACGTCGCGCAGGCGGGATTCGACGAGGCCGTCGGTGTACAGGACCAGGGTGGCCCCGGCCGGGGCGTCCAGCTCCACGGCCTCGAAGTCCACGCCGCCGACGCCGATGGGGGCGCCGGGGGGTACGCGCAGCACCTCGGCGCGGCCGCCCAGGTGCAGCAGCACCGGTGGCGGGTGGCCGGCGTTGGCGATGGTGATCCGGTGCGAGACCGGGTCGTAGACGGCGTAGAGGCAGGTGGCCATGCGGTCGGAGCCCAGGCGCTGTGCCTGCTCGTCCAGGTGGTGCAGGACCTCGGCGGGCGGCAGGTCGAGCTGCGCCAGCGTCTGGGCCGTCGTACGGAGCTGTCCCATGATCGCGGCGGAGGTCATGGAGTGCCCCATGACGTCGCCGACGACGAGTGCCACCCGGCTGCCGGGCAGGGGTATGGCGTCGTACCAGTCGCCGCCGACCCGGGCCGTCTCGGCGGCGGGCAGGTAGCGGCTGGCGAGGCGGACCCCGGTGGGCTGGGGGAGGCTGTCGGGCAGCATCGTGCGCTGGAGCTCGTCGGCGATGTACGCCTCGCGCCCGTAGAGCACGGCCTTGTCGATGCCCAGGGCGGTGTGGGTGGCCAGTTGGGCGGCGACCAGCAGGTCGTTCGTCTCGAAGGCCGGCCGCTCCGGGGTGCGCAGGAACACCGCCGCGCCGATGACGCGGCGGCGGCCCCGCAGCGGGGCCAGGATGGCCCGCTGGCCGCGCGGTACGGGGTGGTCGGCGCCCAGCAGCTCCGGGAGCGCGGCGCGGGCGGCGGCGGAGGACCCGAAGACGGGCCGTACGCCGCGCAGCACCTCGGCGAGCGCCCCGCCGGGGCGGATCTCGCACAGCTCGGCGGCGGGCAGGTCACCCTGCGGGCCGACCAGGGCCAGCTGGCTGAAGTCGAGCTCGCCGTCGGGCGTCATCGCGGGGCCCCCGGCGGAGCCGGAGCCGGTGCTCGCGCTCGTGGCGGCTCCGGTGAACTCGTCGATCGGCCGGAGCCGGTCGGTGCGGCGGAGCCTTAAAACGACCGGTCCGACGGGTCGTTCGTCGCCGACGGGGAGCGGGTCGCGCAGGTAGACGAGGATGGCGTCGGAGAAGGTCGGCACGGTGGCCCGGCACAGGCCGAGCACGATCTCGTCGAGGTCGATCCCGCGCGCGATCCGCCGGGTGGCGGCCCCGACGAAACGCAGCCGGTCGCCCTCCCGCCGCGCGATGCCCGTGTCGGGCAGCCCGGCACCGGCGCCCGTGCCCGTGCCCGGGCCCGGGCCGGGCAGGGAACCGGACCCGGCGCTCTGGCCCGCCACGAAGCCGCCGTCCTGGCCGGGCGCGGAAGCGGACCGGCCCGGGTTCCCGGCCGAGCCGCCCGCGGCCGCCGCGATGCCGCGCGCGGCTTCACCGTCGGGTCCCGGGGCCGCAGCGGTGGCACCGGGCTCCCCGGCAGGGGTGGTCGTCCCCTCGCGCGGGCGCGCCGCGCCGCGGGGGTGCGGGAAGTCGGCAGCCTGGGTCTGCGCATGCGTGCGTACGGCCTCGGCCGCCGGGACCTGGGCTTTGCCGTGTCCCTGCTCCTCCGTACGACCGCCGGAGGCACTCGGCTCGTCCGTCCGACCGCCGGAGGCGACCGGCTGTGGGCCCTCCTGAGAGGTGGGGTACTCCGTCACGCGTGGCATTCCGTCCGTTTGCGCTCGATGTGCGCTGCACTCAACTCGGTCAGTCGCGGTATACCCGCTCAGCGGCGGGGACACCATCACCCCGCGGTTCCGCGTCCCGCTCGTTACCTCTCGCTTCGCGTGAACCTCCGGCCAAGTACCGCGCATCTGGCGACATTTGCCGAAGGGAGACCGTACGGCGGCGCCGCCGACGCCCCGGCGGAGGACGATCCTACGTTTGCCCCCCGGGGGCGCATCAAGGGTCTCATGAGGTCATATGCGCCGGAGTGCGGTCCCAGTCCTCCGGCAGCGCCGGTACGCCCCAGGCCGGGTCCGGCCGCCAATCCTGCCAGCCCTCGGAGAACGGCGGACCCCAGGCCCTGATCACGTCCACCGCGGCGCGGCCCGCCGCGCGCACCCGCCGGGCCTGTTCCGGGTCCATCAGGCCGGACCGCTGGGCCTGCGCGAACTCGTCCTCGTCCCGCCACAGCCAGGTGCGGTCCGGGTAGACGGAGATGTCCAGGAAGTGGTCCTCGGAGTCGACGCCGCCGGACCAACGCGTCCGCGGCTCCTCCAGATTCACGTACCAGCTCTTGAAGCGCCAGCCGTGCTCCCAGAAGAGCCACACCGACCACGGTTCCCCGGGACGCGCCAGCTTCAGCACGCCCGCCCCGAACCAGCGCGACCGTACGGTGGTCCGCGGCGCCGTGTACCGGGTGGCGAGCGGCTCCTCGTGGACCGGGGTCCCGTCGGCGAGCACCGGCTTGACGCACTCGGTCCCGGGGGCCATCCACACGGCGAGGAGCTCGTCGGTGTCGGTGACCACGGTCACGGGCCGGCAGATGTGCACGGCGCCCTTCGGGCCGGGCGCGTGGTCGCGGTAGCGCCACAGGATCTGCTCCCCGGGCGCCCAGTGGGCGTGCTGCGCGGCGCCCCGCCCGCCACCCCGTGCGGCGCCCCGCGCCGCGCCCCGTGCGCTGCCGCCCCCGCGGCCTCCGGTACCTGTCATGCGCAGATCTTAGGGCTGGGGCCCGGATTATCGCTGCGGTGCAGGTCACCGAGGTGTACGGGGACGGGAAACGACCGGATCCGGACCCCGGCGGGGGGCGGGGCGGCCGCGTCAGGGGCGGGTCATCCGCAGGACGTCCAGCGCCTCGTCGAGCTGCTCCAGGGTGAGGTCGCCGCGCTCCACGTAGCCCGACTCCAGGACGACCTGGCGGATCGTCTTGCGGTCCGCGAGGGACTTCTTGGCCACCTTGGCGGCCTCCTCGTAGCCGATGTAGCGGTTCAGCGGGGTCACCACGGAGGGCGAGGACTCGGCGTACTCCCTGGCCCGGGCCGTGTTGGCGGTGATTCCGTCCACGGTGCGGTCGGCCAGCAGGCGACTGACGTTGCCCAGCAGGCGGATGGATTCCAGGAGGTTGCGGGCCATCACCGGGAGCATCACGTTGAGCTCGAAGTTGCCCGCGGCGCCCGCCACCGCGACCGCCGTGTCGTTCCCCATCACCTGGGCGGCGACCATCAACGCGGCCTCCGGGACGACCGGATTGACCTTTCCGGGCATGATCGAGGACCCCGGCTGAAGATCCGGGAGATTGATTTCGGCCAATCCGGTGCGCGGGCCGGAACCCATCCAGCGGAGGTCGTTGCAGATCTTGGTGAGGGACACGGCGACCGTACGGAGCATTCCCGAGGTCTCCACCAGGGCGTCCCTCGCCCCCTGCGCCTCGAAGTGGTCCCGGGCTTCGGTCAGCGGCAGCCCCGTGACCGCGGCCACCTCGGCGATCACGGCGGCGGAGAAGCCGGGCGGGGTGTTGATCCCGGTGCCGACGGCGGTCCCGCCCAGCGGCAGCTCGGCCAGCCGCGGCAGCGCCGCGCGCAGCCGCTCGACGCCGTAGCGGAGCTGGACCGCGTACCCGCCGAACTCCTGGCCCAGGGTGACCGGGGTGGCGTCCATCAGGTGCGTACGCCCGGACTTGACCACCTCGGAGAACTCGGCGGCCTTGCGCTCCATCGCACTGGCCAGGTGCTCCAGTGCCGGGACGAGCTCGCCGGTGACGGCGGCGGTGGCGGCGATGTGGATGGAGGACGGGAAGACGTCGTTGGAGCTCTGCGAGGCGTTGACGTGGTCGTTGGGGTGGACGGGGCGGCCGAGCCGCTCGGTGGCCAGGGTGGCGATCACCTCGTTGGCGTTCATGTTGGACGAGGTGCCGGAACCCGTCTGAAACACGTCTACGGGGAACTGCTCGTCCCAGTGGCCCTCGGCCACCTCGGCGGCGGCCGAGGCGATCGCCGCGGCGATGTCCTCGTCGACCACGCCGAGCCGGGAGTTGACCACGGCCGCCGCGGCCTTGATCCGGGCCAGCGCCTCGATGTGGGCGCGCTCCAGGTGCTGTCCCGAGATGGGGAAGTTCTCCACGGCGCGCTGGGTCTGAGCTCGCCATTTGGCGTGTTCGGGGACGAGTACCTCGCCCATGGAGTCGTGCTCCACGCGGAACCCCTCGGGGGTCGCGCCGGTCTTCTGGTCGTCGGTCATGTGTGGTGCCTCCTCAAAAAGTTGAGCAATTGTCTTGTTCGGACTGTTCCCAACTCGCCTACTGGCCAGTAAATACCGGGGGTAACACCGAGATCGGGAGGCGCTCATGGCACGTGTCCGTACACAATCCAGGCTCAGATCTACCTTCGCCGCCGTCGCGGCGGTCGCGGCCGCCCTCGGCGGCGTCACCGCCATCACCCCCATGGCCCACGCGGCTCCCGCCGCCGGGGCCGCCACCGCGGCCACGCCCCTCACGCCCGAACTGGAGGCCGTCCGGGCCGCCGAGGCCGTCAAGATCTACGGCGACCCGGCCGTCCGCCCGCTCGCGGACCGCAAGACCGGCCTGATCTCGCTCGGCGACAGCGAGATTTCGGGCGAGGGGGTCGGCAACTACGACCCCGCCACCAACACCTCGTCCAACCAGTGCCACCGGTCGCCGGACTCGGCGATCCACCGCACCGGCATCGCGGCCGACTACACCTTCAACGTGGCCTGTTCCGGTGGCTACACCGGCAACATCAAGATCGGCGGCAGCAAGCAGTACGCCGACGAGCTGGTGCAGAGCGACAGTCTCGCCATCAAGGCCCGCAACACCAGGATCAAGATGGTGCTGCTCGTCGCCGGAGCCAACGACGACCTGCAGTTCGGTCCCGTCATGACCGACTGTGTCACACGCTGGGTGCTCAGCCAGGGCACCTGCGAGCCGAAGTACGGTCCGGGCTGGCAGGGTCGCGTCGACGGCCTCAAGCCCAAGGTGGAATCGACGATCGCCGACCTCAAGACGGTCATGCGCGACGCCGGTTACGCCGACTCCGACTACAAGCTGGTCGTGATGGGCTACCCGAGCCCGATCGGCCCCGACTTCAACGACAACCCCGACTTCCCCGGAAAGCTCCCCGGAGGCTGCGCCGGCTACGACTCCGACGCCGCCTGGGGCCGCAACTACGCGGTGCCCGCCTTCGAGAAGGGCATGCGCGCGGCCGCCCTCGCCGCGGGCGCGACCTACCTCGACAACTCGCGGCTCTTCCAGGGCCACGAGGTCTGCATGGAGGACACCTGGGCCCGCGGCCTCTACCTCGACCTCGGGGACCACTTCCCGTGGGACGAGAACACCGCCCGCCAGTCCTTCCACCCCAACTACCGCGGCCACGGCGCCTTCGCGTCCTGTCTGACCCAGCTCTACGACTCCGGCCTGCGCGAGGCATCCTGCGCCGACCCCGCGAGCACCGGCACCCCCGTCCTGCAGGCCGGGGCCTGGGACGACCTGTACAAGCCGCTGAAGAACGAGGCGACGGGCAACTGCCTCGACTCCAACGGCGGCTCCAGCGCCAACAACACCAAGGTCATCGGCTGGGACTGCCACGGTGGCCGCAACCAGGGCTGGTGGTACGACCCGGCGAAGAAGTCCGTCCACATCGAGCTCACCCAGGACCGCTGCCTCGACGCCCCCGGCGCCAACTACGGCAACGGCACCGCGATGATCATCTGGAACTGCCACGGCGGCGCCAACCAGCAGTTCGTCCGTGACGGAGCCACCCTGCGCCCCGCCGCCGCCCCGGGCATGTGCCTGACGGTGGCCGCGGCCCACGAACCGCTGCGCCTGCAGACCTGCAACGGCTCGGCGAACCAGCGCTTCGTGTAGCACCCCGCAAGCCCCGGACAGACCCGCACCACCCCCGCCAGATCTCTCTCCCCCCCCACGCCCGGCCGGCGCACCCCGGCCGGGTGCGGTCACATGTCTTCGAGGAGCTTGCGCACGTCGCGGGGCCGGTTGGTGATGACCGTGTCCACGCCCAGGCGCACGCAGAGCTCCAGGTCCTCGGGCTCGTCCACGGTCCACACGCGCACCCGGAGCCCCTTCGCCTTCAGCCGGCCCACCAGCCCCGGGTCCTGGCGGACCAGGTCGATGCCGGGGCCCGCGTGGGTGGCGTACGGGGGACGGAGCGGGTGGACCCTGCGCTCGGTCAGGTACACGGCGGGCAGCCCGGGCGCGAGCCGGTGCAGCCGGGTCAGCGCGGAGCGGGAGAAGCTCATCACCTCGACCCGGCCGGCCGAGCCGTCGGCCAGCCCGTACTTCCGGAGCATCCGCACCAGTTCGGCCTCCAGCCGGCCGCCCGCGCGGGTCGGGTGCTTGGTCTCCACGGCGAGCCCGACGGGATACGGTGCGGCCAGCGCCTCCCGGAGCAGGTCCTCGAAGAGCAGCACCCGCGCCCCGGCGTGCGCGGCCCCCTTCCAGGCGCCGAAGTCGAGCGCGCGCAGCTCCTCGTACGTCATCTCGGAGACGACCCCGCGCCCGTCGGAGGTCCGCTCCACCCGCCGGTCGTGCACGCAGACCAGCCGGTGGTCGGCGGTGAGCCGCACATCGCATTCGAGCGCGTCGGCCCCGTCGTCGATGGCCTGCCGATAGGCGCCGATGGTGTGCTCGGGGTACTCGTGGGAGGCCCCGCGATGGGCGATGACCCGCGTTTCGCGGGCCGCGTGGAGGGACGGCGCAGTCATGCCGCAAACGTTATCCGGACGCGCCGAACGGCCCGGTGCAGGATGCCGCACCGATGGCTGAACAATTCGTGACGCTGCACTGCGGGCGAGCGCGGAAGGGGGGCCGGCCCCGGGGGTGAGCACCCCCGGGGCCCGTCGCGGCGGGGCGGACCCGCCCTGCCGGCCGCGTGCTACAGGCCCGGGCCGCGGACCGGGATGTGGGTGAAGGTCGGCTCCGGGGCCGGGTTCTGGAAGAAGTCGTTGCCCTTGTCGTCGACCACGATGAAGGCCGGGAAGTCCTCGACCTCGATCTTCCAGACGGCCTCCATGCCGAGCTCCTCGTACTCCAGGACCTCGACCTTCTTGATGCAGTCCTGGGCCAGGCGCGCCGCCGGGCCGCCGATCGAGCCGAGGTAGAAGCCGCCGTGCGCACCGCACGCGTCCGTCACCTGCTGCGAGCGGTTGCCCTTGGCCAGCATGACCTTGGAGCCGCCCGCCGCCTGGAACTGCTCGACGTAGGAGTCCATGCGGCCGGCCGTGGTCGGGCCGAAGGAGCCGGAGGCGTAGCCCTCGGGGGTCTTCGCGGGGCCGGCGTAGTAGACCGGGTGGTCCTTCAGGTACTGCGGCATCTCCGCGCCGGAGTCCAGCAGCTCCTTGATCTTGGCGTGCGCGATGTCGCGCGCCACGACCAGCGGGCCGGTCAGCGACAGGCGGGTCTTGACCGGGTGCCGGGTGAGGGTCGCGAGGATCGACTCCATCGGCTGGTTCAGGTCGATCGAGACCACGTCCGCGGAGTCGGCGAGGTGCTCGTCGGTGGTCTCCGGCAGGAAGCGCGCCGGGTCCCGCTCCAGCTGCTCCAGGAAGACGCCCTCGGCGGTGATCTTCGCGGTGGCCTGGCGGTCCGCGGAGCAGGAGACGGCGATCGCGACCGGGAGGGAAGCGCCGTGGCGCGGCAGGCGGACCACGCGGACGTCGTGGCAGAAGTACTTGCCGCCGAACTGGGCGCCGATGCCGATCTTCTGGGTCAGCTCGAAGACCTGCTGCTCCAGGTCCAGGTCGCGGAATCCGTGGCCGAGCACGGAGCCCTCGGTGGGCAGCTCGTCCAGGTAGTGGGCGGAGGCGTACTTCGCGGTCTTGAGCGCGTGCTCGGCCGAGGTGCCGCCGACCACGATCGCCAGGTGGTACGGCGGGCAGGCCGCGGTGCCCAGCGAGCGGATCTTCTCCTCCAGGAACTTCATCATGGAGGTCTCGTTGAGGACCGCCTTGGTCTCCTGGTAGAGGAAGGACTTGTTGGCGCTGCCGCCGCCCTTGGCCATGAAGAGGAACTTGTACGCGCCGCCGTCCGTCGCGTACAGCTCGATCTGCGCGGGCAGGTTCGAGCCGGTGTTCTTCTCCTCCCACATGGTGACCGGGGCCATCTGCGAGTAGCGCAGGTTCAGGCGGGTGTAGGCGTCGTAGATGCCGCGGGAGAGGGCCGCCTCGTCGCCGCCCTCGGTGAGGACGTTCTGCCCGCGCTTGCCCATCACGATCGCCGTGCCCGTGTCCTGGCACATCGGCAGGACGCCGGCCGCCGCGATGTTCGCGTTCTTGAGCAGGTCCAGGGCGACGAACTTGTCGTTCGCCGAGGCCTCGGGGTCGTCGATGATGCGGCGCAGCTGCGCGAGGTGCGCGGGGCGCAGGAAGTGCTGGATGTCGTGGATCGCCTCTTCGGCGAGCAGGCGCAGCGCCTCAGGCTCGACCTTGAGGAACGTACGGCCGTCGGCCTCGAAGGTGGAGACGCCTTCGGAGGTCACCAGCCGGTACGGGGTGGAGTCCTCGCCCAGGGGCAGCAGGTCGGTGTACGCAAACTCTGGCATGACGGCAGTCATTCCCTCACTCGGCAGACGGCGCTGGCGACCAATTGGCAGCGCGGTAACCAGCGTAGGACCTCTTCCGGTGGCTTTTGTTGTGAGGTAAGGCTCACTGGCCAGTATCGCGATCTATCGTGTCTCGCTATGCTGGGTGGCGTGGACCTGGAAAAGCACCCCTCCGCCCCTGCCCCCGCGCCCGCCGCCGAGCTGCGCGCCTCCGACGCGGACCGGGACCGGATCGCGCAGATCCTCTCCGACGCACTCGCCGAGGGCCGGCTCACCTCCGAGGAGCACTCCGGCCGGCTCGACTCGCTGTACTCCCTCAAGACGGTCGGCGAGCTGGACGTGCTCGTACGGGACCTGCCCGCGCCCGGAGGCGGCGCCCGGCAGCAGCCGGCGTACGCCGCCGGGACCCCCGGGGGTCCGGTGAGCGGTCCGGACGGCCCCGTCGAGACGCTGGTCGCGGTGTGCAGCAGTTCCTCCCGCAAGGGCCGCTGGCGGCCGGGCGCGCACACCCGCGCCGTCTCCGTCCTCGGCGACATCACCATCGACCTCACCGAGGCGGTCTTCGAGCAGCAGGTCACCGAGATCAACGTGACCTGCGTCCTCGGCAACGTCGAGGTCCTGGTCCCGGAGAACGTCACGCTGCGCGGCTACGGCAGCGGGGTCCTCGGCAACTTCGAGGTGCGCGGCGAGGGCAGCGGCGAGACCGACCCGCACGCCCCGGTCGTGATCGTCCGCGGCTTCGCGCTGCTGGGCAACATCGAGGCCCGCCCCAAGCTGGGCGCCCGCCTGGTGGATCTGGCGCTCAAGCTCCGCAAGCGCCTGGAGGGCTAGGCCGGCTCTTTCGGATCTGTGTCGGCCGAGCCCCCGGCAGTGCGGCCGGGCGCGGTGCCAGGCGTCGCGGGCCCGGCAAGATCCGAAAGGGACGGCCCAGGCAGGTGCCCCGGCAGGTGCCCCGGCAGGTGCCCCGGTAGGCAGGCCGGGGTCTGCCGTCCGGCCGACACGCCCGCAACTCGCGCTGAGATCAGGCCCTTTGGTCGAAGACTGTTTGTACGGTCGGTCCATGACCGCATCCAAGTGGGACCTGCTCGACCAGGCGTACGCCGCGCTGCGCTCCGTCGTCGACGGCATGCCGGCCGACGCACTGGACCGGCCGACACCGTGCGACGAGTGGAATGTCGGCCAAGTGCTCCAGCACGCGGCCGGTGACCAGCTCGCCTACGCCGGCCGTCTCACCGGCGGACCGGGACCGGCCGAGGACCCCTTCGCGCCCACCGGCACCCTGGCCGGTACCCCCGCCGGGCTGCTGGAGCCGGCCCTCGAAGCCGCCGCCGAGGCCTTCGCCGGGGTGGAGCCGGGCGCGGAAGGGGTCGCCGTCCCGCTGCCCCCGTTCGCCGTCTCCGCCGAGACCGCGGTCGGCGCGGCCGCCCTCGACGCGGCCGTCCACGCCTGGGACGTTGCGGTCGCCACCGGCCTGCCCTCCCCGCTGACCCCCGGCCTCGCCGCGGCCCTGCGCCCGGCCGCGGAGGAGCTCGCCGAACCGCTGCGCGGCTTCGCCTACGCTCCGGCGCTCACGCCCGCGCCCGACCGGGATGCCGACCCGGCCGCATCGCTGCTCGCCTTCCTGGGCCGCCGGGCCGACTGGACACCACCCGTCGTGTGACGGGTGTGACGGCACGGGCAGCGTCACGTTTCGGTCGAACGGTCCGGATCGGCGGCACTCGGTGCATAGGGGCGCGCACAGCGGGTAGGGACAGGTGCATCGTCTCTCGCTCGCGTATACGTCGTCAGGAGTAGACCGTGCCGCATCCGCCGCGCCAGTCCCTGCAGGTAGCCGCCGTCCAGAGTCTTCAGCGGCGCCCGGCGGCGGCCGTGCCGAAGCCGCGGGTGCCGGCCAGGGAAGAGGACGGTCCATGGCACGCGGACGCGGTGTGCCGACGTGACGAGGCCGGGCTGTTCTTCGCCCCCTCCAAGGAACCGACCGCGGCACGGCTCTCCCGTGAGGACGCCGCCAAGCGGGTCTGTGCCCGCTGCCCGGTCATGGTCGCCTGCCGGGAGCACGCGCTGATCCAGCCGGAGCCCTACGGCGTCTGGGGTGGGCTGACGGCCGCCGAGCGCCGGGTGGTGCTGGCCCGGCGGCGGCGCCGGGCGGGGGAGCTGCGCGAAGCCTCGTAGGGGACGAAGCCCCGTAGGGCAGGAGGCGTCGTGGGTCACGGGGTGTCGTGGGCACGAAGCCCCGTGGGCGCGGAGAGCCGCAGGCACGGCATACGGCAAGGGGCGTTCCCGCCGCACGCGGGAACGCCCCTTTCGCCGTGCCGTCTACGGCCTACTGGGCGCGGTCGAAGTCGATCGCGCTGTAGGCGCGGAGCTTCGAGAGCCGGTGGGTCGAGTCGATCTGCCGGATCGTGCCCGACTTCGAGCGCATGACCAGCGAGGAGGTCGTCGCGGTCTCCGAGCGGTAGTGGACGCCGCGCAGCAGCTCGCCGTCCGTGATGCCGGTGGCGACGAAGAAGACGTTGTCGCCGGAGACCAGGTCGTTGGTGTGCAGGACCCGGTCCAGGTCGTGACCCGCGTCGATGGCCTTCTGGCGCTCGGCCTCGTCCTTGGGCCACAGCTTGCCCTGGATGGTGCCGCCGAGGCACTTGATGGCGCACGCCGAGATGATGCCCTCGGGGGTGCCGCCGATGCCGAGGAGCAGGTCGACGCCCGTGCCCTCGCGCACCGCCATGACCGAGCCGGCGACGTCGCCGTCGGAGATGAACTTGATGCGCGCGCCGGTCTCGCGGATCTCCTTGACGATGCCCTCGTGGCGGGGGCGGTCGAGGATGACCACGGTGACGTCCTCCACGGCCATGTTCTTGGCCTTGGCGACGCGGCGGATGTTGACGGAGACCGGGGCGTTGATGTCGACGAAGTCGGCGGCCTCGGGACCGGTGACCAGCTTCTCCATGTAGAACACCGCGGACGGGTCGAACATGGTGCCGCGGTCGGCGGCGGCCAGTACGGCGATGGCGTTCGGCATGCCCTTGGCGTTCAGGGTGGTGCCGTCGATCGGGTCCACGGCGATGTCGACCTCGGCACCGGTGCCGTCGCCGACCCGCTCGCCGTTGAAGAGCATCGGGGCTTCGTCCTTCTCGCCCTCGCCGATGACGACGACGCCGTTCATCGAAACGGTGGAGATCAGGGTCCGCATCGCGTTGACGGCAGCGCCGTCGGCGCCGAGCTTGTCGCCGCGCCCGACCCATCGGCCCGCGGCCATGGCGGCGGCCTCGGTGACCCGGACGAGCTCCAGGGCGAGGTTGCGGTCGGGTGCCTCCGGAGAGACTTCGAGCTGGGGCGGCAGGTTGTGCTCGGTCATCGGAGCGCACCTTTCTGTACGGCGACGGCCGGAAGTGAGGGTCCCTGGACTCTATCGGTACGTCGACATATTGAGCAGACCGGGTCACGTATGAGCGCCATATCGGTCAGCCGATTGTCCTGAGCGGACATCTTGCGCCGCCCGCGCAGCGCCACGCGGACCCCGGCGGTGATCGCCCGCGGCCATGCGGGACGATGGTGTCGTGGCAGGTATGAAAGGCAAGCAGACGGTTCTGGACATGGTCCGGTCGCTGGTCGTGCTCGGCGTCGTGGTCGGGGGGATCTACGTGGTCATCCCACATGACGAGAAGGCCGATCCGACGCGGGTGATCGACTACCGGGTCGAAACGCTCACGGCCCGGCGCGCGGCTCCGTACCCCGTGGCGGCCCCCGTCGGGCTGCCGCAGGAGTGGCGGGCGACCTCGGTGGCCTACGAGCGCAAGAGCGCCAACGCCTGGCACCTGGGCTTCCTGGACCCGCAGCAGCAGTACGTCGGCGTCGAGCAGTCCACGGACGCCACGGACGGGTTCATCGGGAAGGTCACGCAGAAGGCGAAGGCCACCGGGCAGACGCAGCAGGTCGGGGACCGGACCTGGGAGCGCTGGGACGGCGAGAAGTACGACGCGCTCGTGCGGCACGAGCAGGGCTACGTCACGGTGGTGACCGGGACGGCCTCCTTCGAGCAGCTCGGGGCGATGGCCGCGGCGCTGGAGTTCAAGCAGGGCGTCGAGAAGCAGGGCTGACGCGCGCGGGCCGGGGCCGGCTGACGCGCGCGGCGGTACGCGAAAGGGCCGCGCGCCCCGGGGTTCCGGGGTGCGCGGCCCTCTGCGTTACTGCGGCGCGGCGGCTGCGGTGCCGCGTTGCCGCGGCTGCCGTGCTGCGGGAGCGGTGGCTCAGACGGTCGTGATGACCTGGTCGAACTCCAGGCGCGGGGAGCGCGGGAACCAGGCCTCCTCGCCCGGCTTGCCGATGTTGATGACCATCAGCGGGGTGTGGTCGCCGTCCAGGAACTCCTTCTGGACGCCGGCGAAGTCCAGGCCGGTCATCGGGCCGGCGGCCAGGCCGGCGGCGCGGATGCCCACGATGAAGTACGCGGCCTGCAGCGTGGCGTTGACCAGCGCGGACTGCTCGCGGACCGGACGCTCGGCGAAGAAGACGTCCTTGGCCTGCGGGAAGTGCGGGAGCAGCTGCGGGAGCTCCTCGTGGAACTCGTTGTCCGCGGACAGGATCGCGACCAGCGGGGCGGTGGCGGTCTTGGGCCGGTTGCCCTCGGCCATGTGCTTCACGAGACGCTCGCGGGCCTCGGGGGAGCGGACCAGCGTGATCCGCAGCGGCGTCTGGTTGAAGGCGGTCGGGCCGAACTTCACCAGGTCGTAGATCGCCTGGATCTGCTCCTCGGTCACCGGCTCGTCGGAGAACGTGTTGGCGGTACGCGCCTCACGGAAGAGGAGGTCCTGAGCGGCGGCGTCGAGAACGAGAGACATCGGAAAGCCTTCTTCTGTACGGAACTGAAGCGATGCTCCGAGATTACGACGGAGATAGGTGAAAGTTCAACTAAATCCTGTCGGGGTGACCGAGGTCACTCCCCGCGGTCCTCCCCGTCGGCCGCCGTACGGCCCTCCGCGGCCTCACGGGCCGCCAGCGCCGAGTCCAGCCGGGCGCGGGCGCCCTCCAGCCAGTGGCGGCACACCTTCGCGAGCTCCTCGCCGCGCTCCCAGAGCGCGAGGGAGTCCTCCAGCGAGGTGCCGCCGGCCTCCAGCTTGCGGACGACCTCGATCAGTTCGTCCCGGGCCTGCTCGTACCCCAGCGCCGCGTCCGTCTCGGCCATTCCCGATCCCACCTTATATGTGTAGTACAACGAATTTGTTGCGGCGGTATGTCGTCCCGTCCGCGTCCCGTCCGCCCTACGAGGCGTCGTCGCAGACCCGTACCGAGAACGCGCCCTCCGCCACCCGCGCCCGCAGCACGTCACCCGCAGACACGTCCTCGGGCGAACGCACGACGTGCCCGTCGGCCCGCTGCAGCACCGCGTACCCGCGCTCCAGCGTGGCGGCCGGGGACAGCGCCACCACGCGGGCGAGCGTGTGCGCCAGCTCCGAATCGGCCCGGTCCAGCAGGTGCCCCAGGGTCCGCCGGCTCCGTGCCAGCAGGGCGTCCAGCTCCGCCTCCCGGGTCTCCACCATCCGCTGCGGATGGACGAAGACCGGCCGGGCGAGCGCGTGCGCGAGCCCCCGCTCCTCCCGGTCGAGCAGCCCGCGCACGGCGCGCAGCCCCCGGCCCTGCAGCTGGCGCACCCGCTCCAGCTCCTCGCCCACGTCCGGGACCACCTTCTTCGCGGCGTCCGTGGGCGTGGACGCCCGCAGGTCCGCGACAAGGTCCAGCAGCGGGGAGTCCGGCTCGTGCCCGATCGCCGAGACCACGGGGGTACGGGCTGCCGCGACGGTCCGTACGACCTCCTCGTCGGAGAACGGCAGCAGGTCCTCCACGCTGCCGCCGCCGCGCGCCACGATGATCACGTCGACCTCGGGCATGGCGTCGAGCTCCTTGACCGCCTCGATCACCTGGGGCACCGCGTGCACCCCCTGGACGGCGACGTTGCGGACCTCGAAGCGGACCGCCGGCCACCTGCGCCGGGCGTTCTCCAGCACGTCGCGCTCGGCCGCCGAGGCCCGGCCCACGACCAGCCCGATCAGCTGCGGCAGGAAGGGCAGCGGCTTCTTGCGGTCCGCCGCGAAGAGCCCCTCGGAGGCCAGGGAGCGCTTGAGCCGCTCCAGGCGGGCCAGGAGCTCGCCGATGCCGACGGGCCGTATCTCGGTCGCCCGCAGGGACAGCTGCCCGCGCGGGGCGTACCACTCCGGCTTGGCGAGCACGACGACGCGCGCGCCCTCCGTCACGGAGTCCGCGACCTCGTCGAAGACCTGGCGGTAGCAGGTCACGCTGAGCGAGATGTCGTGCGAGGGATCGCGCAGCGTCAGGAAGACCACCCCCGCCCCCGGCCGCCGGGAGAGCTGCGTGATCTGCCCTTCCACCCACACCTGGCCGAGCTTGTCGATCCAGCCCCCGATGAGCCGGGACACCTGACCGACCGGCAGCGGCGCGTCAGCCGACGTATTCAGACCCATGCGTGCAGGCTAACCGCCCGCACCGACAGCGGCGCCGGGCCCGGAGCCGCGATCGCCCGCGCGTCGCCCGCGCTGGGCCACCAGCACGCCCAGGCCCACCAGCAGCCACACCGCCCCCACCAGCTGAGCCGTCCACGAGGCCTCGACGATCACCGCGACGGTCACGGCCGCGCCGAGGACCGGGAGCACCAGGTGCGTGAACCAGTTCGGGGCGCCCTCGCGCCGCTTGACCACGAACCAGCCGACCACCGAGGCGTGCAGCAGGGTGAACGCCACCAGCGCCCCGATGTCGACCACCGAGACCAGGTGGTCCAGGCCGTCGTCGCGGCGGGCCGCCCACACGGCCGCGACCAGCGTCACCGTCGCCGCCACCAGCAGGGCCGGGCGCGGGGTGCCGTGCGAGGTACGGGCGAGCGCGCGCGGCAGCCGCCGCTCGCGGGCCATCGCGAAGAGCAGCCGGCCGGCCGCGGCCTGCCCCGCCAGCGCCGCGAAGGCGGCCCCGATCGCCTTGCTGACGGCGACCAGGTCGTGCAGCCACATCCCCACGGAGGCCTCCACCGTCGTGTAGAAGGCCGAGCCCTGCTTCCCCGGATCGGCGGCCAGCTCCGCCGCCGAGAGGGGGCTGAGGAGGGCCGCCAGATAGGTCTGGGCGATGAACAGCACCCCGGTCAGGGCCAGGCAGAACAGCACGGCCCGAGCCACCTTCGCGCTGCCTCCCGTCACCTCCTCGGCGAAGGAGGCGATGGCGTCGAAGCCCAGGTAGGACAGGACCGCCACGGAGACCGCGCCGAGCACGGCGGCCATCGAGAAGCCGCCGAGCGAGCCGTCGCCCGTGAAGGGGGAGAGCCAGCCGCGGTGCTCCGCGCCCCGGGCCAGTACGGTCACCGCCGAGACCAGGAACACCAGCAGGACCGCGATCTCCATGGCCAGCACGGCGAAGCCCACCCGCGCGGCGGCCCGTACGCCCCACAGGTTCAGCAGCGTGGTCACCACCACCGCCAGGGCCGTCCACACCCACCGGGAGACCTCCGGGACCAGGGCGTTCATGGCGATCCCGGAGAAGAGGTACGCGACCGCCGGGATCAGCAGGTAGTCGAGCATCGCCATCCACCCGGCGATCAGGCCGGGGCCCTCGCCGAGGCCCTTGCGGGCGTACGTGAACACGGAGCCGGCCTGCGGGGCGACCCGCACCATCTGCGCGTAGGAGAAGGCGGTGAAGGCCATCGCGACCGTCGCGAAGAGGTAGACCAGGGCGACGGCGCCGTGCGATTTGGCGTCCAGGGTCCCGAAGACGCCGACCGGGGCCATGGGGGCGATGAAGAGCAGCCCGTAGACGACCAGGTCCCGGAAACCGAGACTGCGGCGCAGGGCGGTACCGGGCGCGCGGGGCGCACCGGGTGGGCCGGGCGTCGTGCTGGAATCCGTCACGGACGCCATCGTTCCTCCGGGGGATCGCCGGTGTGGATGTTCGACCCAGTCTCTGCCGAACGGGGGACGCCCGGCCTGCTGGAGACCCCCGTACGATGGAGCCTATGACTGCTCCCGCCCCTGCTGCCGCATCCCGCCGCGTCCTGCTCGCCGCCCCCCGCGGCTACTGCGCGGGCGTCGACCGAGCCGTGATCGCTGTCGAGAAGGCCCTCGAGCAGTACGGTGCGCCGGTCTACGTCCGGCACGAGATCGTGCACAACAAGTACGTGGTCCAGACCCTGGAGAAGAAGGGCGCCGTCTTCGTCGAGCGGACGGAGGAGGTGCCCGAGGGCTCCATCGTGATGTTCTCGGCGCACGGCGTCGCCCCGGTGGTCCACGAGGAGGCGGCGCGCGGCAAGCTCGCGACGATCGACGCGACCTGCCCGCTGGTCACCAAGGTGCACAAGGAAGCGATCCGGTACGCGAACGAGGACTTCGACATCCTCCTCATCGGTCACGAGGGCCACGAGGAGGTCATCGGCACCTCCGGCGAGGCCCCGGACCACATCACCATCGTGGACGGCCCGCACGACGTGGAGAAGGTCACCGTCCGCGACGAGTCGAAGGTCGTCTGGCTGTCGCAGACCACGCTCTCCGTCGACGAGACGATGGAGACGGTCGGCGCGCTGAAGACCAAGTTCCCGCTGCTGGTCTCGCCGCCGAGCGATGACATCTGCTACGCCACCTCGAACCGCCAGGAGGCGGTCAAGGTGATGGGCGCGGACTGCGACCTGGTCATCGTCGTCGGCTCCAAGAACTCCTCGAACTCCATCCGGCTCGTCGAGGTCGCCCTCGACGCGGGCGCGGGCGCCGCGTACCTCGTGGACTTCGCGAGCGAGATCGACGAGGCCTGGCTGGAGGGCGTCACCACCGTCGGTCTGACCTCGGGCGCCTCCGTGCCGGAGGTGCTGGTCGACGAGGTGCTGGCGTGGCTCGGCGCGCGCGGGTACGCGGACGTGGAGATCGTCAAGACCGCCGAAGAGTCGATCGTCTTCTCGCTGCCGAAGGAGCTGCGCCGCGACCTGCGTGCGGAGGCGGCGGAGCTGGTGGCGGGCCGGGGCGCGGGGTCGGGCGCGGAGCCGGACGCGGAGCCGGGCGCGGAGCCGGGCGTGCAGAAGTAGGTCCGTTCGGTCCGTTCGGTCGCTCCGTTCGGTCGGTCCGGTCCGTCCGGTCCGTCCGTAACAGAGCGCATCGGCGGGCCGTTTCGTACGGTGTGTCCATGGAGATCTTCGGCGTGGACATCGGTGGTTCCGGGATCAAGGGCGCTCCCGTGGACCTGAACCGTGGCGACCTGGCGCAGGAGCGCCACAAGGTACTGACACCGCATCCGGCCACCCCCGACGGGGTGGCCGGCTGTGTCGTCGAGGTGGTGCGCCACTTCGACTGGAACGGCCCGGTGGGGGTGACGTTCCCGGGGGTGGTCACGGGCGGGGTGACCCGGTCGGCGGCCAACATGGACAAGGGCTGGGTGGGCGTCGACACGGCGGCGCTGCTCTCCTCGCGCCTGGACGGCCTGCCGGTCACGGTCCTGAACGACGCGGACGCTGCCGGGGTCGCGGAAATGACCTACGGGGCGGGGCGCGGGGTCGCCGGCACCGTCATCCTGCTCACGCTGGGCACCGGGATCGGCAGCGCCCTCTTCACGGACGGGCGGCTGGTGCCCAACACCGAGCTGGGCCACCTGGAGCTCAAGGGCCACGACGCGGAGACGCGGGCTTCGGTGAAGGCCAAGGAGGACGGGGACCTGACCTGGGAGCGCTGGGCGCACCGGGTGGGTAAGTACCTGGCGCACGTGGAGATGCTGTTCTCCCCGGACCTGTTCATCATCGGGGGCGGCGTGAGCCGCAAGCCGGAGAAGTTCCTGCCGCTGATCGAGGGCGTACGGGCGGAGATCGTTCCGGCGAAGCTGCAGAACAACGCGGGCATCGTGGGCGCGGCGATGGCGGCGCGCCCGGCGTCGGCGTCCGGGTAGCCGCTGCTGTCGCTGTCGCTGCCGCCGGTGCTGCCGTCGGCCGGTCAGGCGACGCGTCGGGGCATCCGCCGGCGGCCGATGAGGACGGCCTTGCGCACGACCGCGATGAGCGCGGCCACCAGCGTCCCGGCGTACAGCCAGCCGGCGTGCAGGGACAGCGCGGACACCAGCCCCATCACCTCCCCGGCGAAGCCGCCGGAGCCGCCCGACACGGGCCACACTCCGGCGGCGAAGGCGATCGGGGCGGTGATGGGTGCGGTGATCAGGTCGGCCGGCCGCACCCACAGGGCGGTGGCCGCCGCCACGGGCAGGAAGAGCAGCCCGTAGGCGAACAGCGAGGCGTCGAACAGCAGCCAGTCGATGCCGCCGACCAGGAACATGGCGGCACAGGCGAAGATCCCGCCGCCGATCCCGGTCAGCCGGGGCCGCGGCAGGCGCCGTACCGCCGGCCGGCCGGGGGCGGCGGGCCCCGATGCCTTGGCGGCGGCCCGCTCCGCTGGGTGACGTACCGTACGCGCCTTGTATCGCTCCACCCCACAAAACTAGGCGGGAGCCCGTCGATCGCGTGCCCGGACACGCGTACATCCGTGCCCCCTCATCGGAAAGTAAACTGTCCGCTGGCCCACTCCGGGCCGCCGCCCCCTCCAGCTACGGGAAGTCGCCAACGTGTCGCTCACGATCGGAATCGTCGGCCTGCCGAATGTCGGCAAGTCGACCCTGTTCAACGCCCTGACCAAGAACGACGTGCTGGCGGCCAACTACCCGTTCGCCACGATCGAGCCGAACGTCGGCGTCGTCGGCGTTCCGGACGCGCGCCTCGGCGTCCTGGCCGGCATCTTCGGTTCGCAGAAGCTCCTCCCGGCGACGGTCGACTTCGTCGACATCGCGGGCATCGTGCGCGGTGCCTCGGAGGGCGAGGGCCTCGGCAACAAGTTCCTCGCGAACATCCGCGAGTCGGACGCGATCTGCCAGGTCATCCGCGCCTTCAAGGACGAGAACGTCGTCCACGTCGACGGCAAGGTCTCGCCGAAGGACGACATCGAGACGATCAACACCGAGCTGATCCTCGCGGACCTCCAGTCCATCGAGAAGGCGGTGCCGCGCCTGACGAAGGAGTCCCGCCTCCAGAAGGAGAAGGTCGCGGTCCTCGCGGCCGTGGAGAAGGCCCAGAAGATCCTGGAAGCCGGCGACACGCTCTTCTCCAAGGGCATCTCGAAGGGCACGGAGCAGGGCGACCTGCTCCACGAGCTCCACCTCCTCACGGTCAAGCCCTTCCTCTACGTCTTCAACGTGGACGAGGACGAGCTGACGGACGACGCCTTCAAGGCGGAGCAGAGCGCGCTGGTGGCCCCGGCCGAGGCCATCTTCCTGAACGCCAAGCTGGAGGCGGAGCTCATCGAGCTCGAGGACGACGAGGCGCTCGAGCTCCTCCAGTCGGTCGGCCAGGAAGAGCCCGGCATGGCCACCCTCGGCCGCGTCGGCTTCGCCACCCTGGGCCTGCAGACCTACCTGACGGCCGGCCCGAAGGAAACCCGCGCCTGGACCATCAAGAAGGGCGCCACCGCCCCCGAGGCCGCCGGCGTGATCCACACCGACTTCCAGCGCGGCTTCATCAAGGCGGAGATCATCTCCTTCGCGGACCTGGTCGAATGCGGCTCGGTCGCCGAAGCCCGCTCCAAGGGCAAGGCCCGCATGGAGGGCAAGGACTACGTCATGCAGGACGGCGACGTGGTGGAGTTCCGCTTCAACGTGTAATGGCGTCCATACTGTACGTTAATTGATTAGTCAAATGTGCAGGCCGGAAGGGTCGGGCTCCGTCGAGTCCGACCCTTTCTGTATTCCCGTGCTGACTTGGTGCTGACTTGGAATTGCGGTGTCAGCCCGACTGGCCCGGTGTCAGCTTGTCCAGATCGAGGCTGATCTCGAACGGCAGGGATCGATGGAGCGCGTGGCGGAGGATTCCCGCCGGCGCGTACGAGCCGGTCGGCTCGTCGAGCTCATAGACGTGGACGGCGGGGACGGTGTCCTCGTCTTCGATGCACCAGTAGTGCCGGATGCCGGCCTCGGCGTACTTGCGAAGCTTGACGGTCCGGTCCCGGTGGGCAGATTCCGGTGAGACGACCTCGATGACGAGTTGGACATCTTCGGGAGCGAACCAGGTGCAGTCGGGGTCGTAGGGGGCCGTGGTCACCACTAGGTCCGGTTCCGGGCGGTTCCGGGCATCGAGGCGGATGGTCATCCCCCGGCCGACCCTGAAGCCCGCTGGGGCCTGCGACCTGAGAGCCAACGTGAGGTCGGTGACGATCTCTCCGTGCCACCAGCGCTGGGGCGACATCATGAATACGAGGGCTCCGTCGATCAGCTCGGTGTGGCGCGGCGCTTCCGGGAGGCGGTCCAAGTCCTCCGCGAACCAGCCTTCCGCGCGCGGCGGGCGCATCCACTCGGGCAGTGCGGTCATGGCTTCACGGTAGCGGTCAGCAGCTCAGGCTGGGGAGCAGACGATCTCAGCCGGATGATTTTCGGCAACTTTCCATTCTCCACGACGGCCGCGTTCTGGTCTCTCGTCTACAACCGGCGTCAGGCGAGGGCGGTTGCCGAGGCCAACGCCCTCACGGAGAGGGCCCAACGCGAGCAGGCGGAACCGTACGTCATCGTCGACATCGGGCCCCGCATCCCTGGTTCGTCATTGCTTGTGCTGGTGATCGAGAACATCGGCCAGACGCTGGCCCGCAACGTGCGCATCTCGGTGAGTCCTCCGCTCCAGACCACTCTGGGTGCCGAGCGGGCCGAGACCCTCAACCGTGCTGTTGGTCGGCGCATCGCAACCCTTCCCCCCAAGCGCCGCATCCCCTTCGTCATGGATGTGGGCCATCAACTCTTCTCCTCGGAACAGCCCAAGGTGTACGAATTCCAGGTTGACGCGGACGGCCCCTTCGGCCGTGTGGGCACGCTGACCTACACAGTGGATCTTGAGGCCTTGAGGGATAGCGCCCTTGAGACCGACTCTGTGGAGTGGAGTGACATGCAGGCCAGCAGGGTCGGGCTCCGTCGAGTCCGGCCCTTTCTGTATTCCCGTGCTGACTTGGTGCCGACTTGGAATCGCGGTGTCAGGCCGACTGGCCCGGTGCCGGATTGTCCAGATCGAGGCCGATCTCGAACGGCACGGATCGCTGGAGCGCGTGGCGGAGGATTCCGGGCGGTTCCGGGCATCGAGGCGGATGGTCATCTCCCGGCCGACCCTGAAGCCCGCCGGGGCCTGCGCCCTGAGAGCCAACGTGAGGTCGGTGACGATCTCTCCGTGCCACCAGCGCCGGGGCGACAGCATGAAGGCGAGGGCTCCGTCGATCAGCTCGGTGTGGCGGGGTGCCTCGGGGAGGCGGTCGAGGTCCTCCGCGAACCAGCCTTCCGCGCGCGGCGGGCGCATCCAGTCGGGCAGTGCGGTCAAGAGCCGACCCTAGCGATCGCAGCCCTCATGAGGGGGCCTTGCGCCCTCGATCCGTACCCGGCGCGACCTGCCGGAGGAACTGGGTGACGAGTGGACGCCGCCGCCGGGCCGCCGGGAGCAGCCGGAGCGCGCGGCGGTGTTGCCGGGGCTCAGCGGGGTTCCCGTACGGGGCGGCTCAGCAGCTCTCTCGACTACGCTTCCGGCGTGGACTCGGCTGCCGCTTGAGTGGTACTCGCACCGGCGGCCGACAAGCGGCCGTGCGACGTGCGTCACGCCGCGGGCATCAGGGTTGGTGGCCCGCGCGTCCGCCATGACATACCAGGAAGAACAGAGCCTTGGCCCTCAAGAAGACAGACCTCTACAGCTCGCTCTGGAAGAGCTGCGACGAGTTGCGCGGCGGGATGGACGCCGGCCAGTACAAGGACTACATCCTCACGCTGCTCTTCGTGAAGTACGTCTCCGACAAGGCCAAGGCGGACCCTGACAGCCTCATCGTCGTCCCGCCGGGCGGTTCCTTCGACGACATGCTCGCCGCCAAGGGTGACAAGGAGATCGGCGACCGCTTCAACAAGATCATCTCCAGGCTCGCCGAGGCCAGCAACCTGCACAACATCATCGACCTCGCCGATTTCAGCGACGAGGAGAAGCTCGGCAAGGGCAAGGAGATGCAGGACCGACTCTCCAAGCTCGTCGCGATCTTCAACGACCTGGACTTCCGCGGTTCCCGCGCGGAGGGCGACGACCTGCTCGGCGACGCCTACGAGTACTTGATGCGCCACTTCGCCACCGAGTCCGGCAAGAGCAAGGGGCAGTTCTACACGCCCGCCGAAGTCTCGCGCGTGCTGGCCAAGGTGGTCGGCATCACCAAGGAGACCAGTCAGGACCAGACGGTCTACGACCCGACGTGCGGCTCCGGCTCGCTGCTCCTGAAGGTCGCCGCCGAGGCACCGCGCGGCATCACGATCTACGGGCAGGAGAAGGACAACGCGACCTGGGCACTGTCCAAGATGAACATGATCCTGCACGGGCACGCGGACGCCGACGTCCTCAAGGGCGACACCATCACGAGCCCGCAGTTCACCAAGGGCCAGGCGCTCGAGACCTTCGACTTCGCGGTCGCCAACCCGCCGTTCTCGGTCAAGTCCTGGAGCAATGGCCTGGAGCAGGAGTACGGCCGCTTCGAGTACGGCCGGCCGCCGGCGAAGAACGGCGACTACGCCTTCCTGCTGCACATCCTCAAGTCGCTCAACAGCACGGGCAAGGCGGCGGTCATCCTCCCGCACGGCGTGCTCTTCCGCGGCAACGCCGAGGCCGACATCCGGCGGCGCCTGCTGAAGCAGGGATTGATCAAGGGCATCATCGGCCTCCCCGCGAACCTCTTCTACGGGACCACCATCCCCGCCTGCATCATCGTGCTGGACAAGGAGAACGCCGTCGGCCGCACCGGCGTCTTCATGGTCGACGCGTCCAAGGGCTTCAGCAAGGACGGGAACAAGAACCGCCTCCGCAGCCAGGACCTCCACAAGATCGTCGACGTCTTCACGCGGCAGACCCCGGTCGAGCGCTACTCGCGCATGGTCGGGCTGGCGGAGATCGCCGACCCGAAGAACGACTACAACCTCAACATCTCCCGCTACATCGACTCCTCCGAAACCGAGGACGTCCAGGACCTCCACGCCCACCTGCACGGAGGCATCCCCGACCGCGACCTCGACGCACTCGGCGGATACTGGGACGCCTTCCCGCAACTGCGCGGCCGGCTGTTCCAGCCGAACCGCCCCGGCTACAGCGACCTGACCATCGAAGTCGGCCGGGTCCAGCAGGCGATCCTCGACTCGGCCGCGTTCCAGAGGTTCACCGACGGGGCCCAGGAGCTCACCCTCAAGTGGTTCGGCGCCCACCGCGAGCGGCTCGAAGGGATCGACGCCGACACCAAGCCGAACGAACTCGTCGCCACCATCGGCGACGACCTGCTCGCCCGCTTCAGGTCGGTGCCGCTGCTGGACGAGTACGGCGTCTACGAGCAGCTCATGACGTACTGGCACGAGGTCATGCACGACGACGTCTTCATGATCATGAATGACGGCTGGCTGGACGCCGCCAAGCCGAGGCTGATCACGGCGAACAAGGACCGCAAGCTCGCGGAGACGCCCGACCTGGTGGTGGGCTCGGGACGCGGCGCCAACAAGTACAAGATGGACCTCATCCCGCCGGCCCTCATCGCGGCCCGCTACTTCGCGAAGGAGCGGGCCGAGCTCGACGGGCTCGTGGCGGCGGCGGAGGACAGCAGCCGCCTGGTCGAGGAGTACGTCGAGGAGCACGCCGTCGAGGGCGGGCTCCTGGCGGACGCCATGGCAGAGGACAAGATCAGCAAGGCCCTCGCCTCGGACCGCCTGAAGAAGGCGCGGTACGAAAGGGCGGATGCCGACGAGGTGGAGGCCCTGGCCCACCTCATCAAGCTGTACAACGCGGAAGCGGTGGCCAAGAAGGCCGTCAAGGAGGCGGAGGAGGCACTCCACCTCGCCACGCTGAAGAAGTACGGCGACCTCACGGAGGGCGACGTACGCGAAGTCGTACTGGACGACAAGTGGCGGGCGACGGTGGCGCGCCGGGTGTCGGCCGAGGTGGAGGCCCTGACCCTCGCACTGGTCTCGCGCATCCACCTGCTGGGTGAGCGCTACGTCGAGACGGTGGGCGTGCTGGATGCGCAGCTGGACACCTTCGAGGCGAGGGTCAACGAGCACCTCGCGGCGCTGGGGGTGCGGGCATGACGCCTCCGGTGGCGCCGTGGCCCAGGAAGACCCTGGCGGAGCTCGGAGCCCGGGTCACCAGTGGTTCGCGGGGCTGGGCATCGCATTACGCCGATCACGGAAGTCTGTTCGTCCGCATCACGAACCTCAACCGGGACGACATTCACCTCGATCTCACGAAATCGCGGTTCGTGGACGTGGATCCGGACAACGCCGAGGCCGTACGGACACGTCTCGTGGCCGGCGACCTCCTCGTCTCCATCACGGCCGACATCGGCATCATCGGGCACGTGGACGAAAGCGTTCCGACGCCCGCCTACATCAATCAGCACATCGCACGCGTACGTCTGGATCCGCGCGCGGCCGACAGCCGATTCGTCGCCTACTACCTCTCGAGCTGGGAGCCCCAGCGCCGGTTCGTCGGTGCCACCGACACCGGCGCCAAGGCGGGCATGAACCTGTCCGCCGTGGCCGCACTGACCACGGTGGTGCCGTCTTTGCCCGAACAGACGCGGATCGCCGACGCCCTTTCGGACGCGGACGGGTGCATCGCGGCCCTCGAGCGCTTGATCGCCAAGAAGCAGGCGGTCCGGCAGGGGCTCATGCAGCAGCTCCTCACGGGCAGGATGCGCCTTCCCGGATTCACCGAGCCGTGGGCCGAGGTGACGCTGGGAGAGCTCGGAACCTTCCTGAAGGGGCGCGGCGTCAGGCGCGACGACGTACGGCCTTCTGGAGTTCCCTGCATCCGGTACGGCGAGCTGTACACGGAATTCACCAACTACACGGCAGTGACCCGTTCGTTCGTCAGCCGTGACGTCGCCGCCACTGCCCTGCCGATCCTCCCGGGTGACCTCCTCTTCGCCGGCTCCGGAGAGACGCGCGATGAGATCGGCATGTGCGTCGCCTACGTGGGCGAACAGGAAGCCGTCGCCGGTGGCGACATCCTGGTCCTCCGCGGCACCGACTTCAATCCGGTCTACCTGGCCACCCTCGCGAATTCCTCGGCCCTCGCCCAGCAGAAGGCGCGGGCGGGACAGGGCGATGCCGTCGTCCACATCAGCGCTCGCGCGCTCGCGGCGGTCACCGCCGAGATCCCGGGGCGCGGCGAACAGGACGCGGTGGCCGCGGTGCTGATCGACGCCGACCGCGAGCTCAGCCTCCTCCACAGGAGGCTCGGGAAGGCGCGGGAACAGAAGACCGGCATGATGCAGGAGCTCCTCACCGGACGGACGCGCCTGCCTGTTCAGGGGGAGGACGATGAATGAGCAACGTCGGGCAAGTCGAGCGCGAGGCACAGAACCGGGTCGTGCGGCTGTTCGCGGAGCAGCTGCGGTACCGCTACCTCGGTAGCTGGGAGCGCCGTCCGGGCAACTCGAACATCGTGGCCGAACTGCTGGAGCGCAATCTGCTCGCCCGCGGCTACGGCAGCGCCGTCGTCGGCAAAGCACTCGACCAGCTGGGCAAGGCCGCCGCGCTCGGCGGCGGGCGGAACCTGTACGAGGCGAACCGCGAAGTCTACGAGCTCCTGCGCTACGGGGTGAAGGTCAAGCCGGGAGCCGGTGAGCAGTACGAGACGGTCTGGCTCATCGACTGGGCCGACCCCCAGGCGAACGACTTCGTCGTCGTCGAGGAGGTGACGATCGTCGGGCAGCAGACGAAGCGGCCCGACATCGTGCTCTACGTCAACGGCCTGGCCCTGGTGACCCTGGAACTCAAGCGCTCCCGGGTGGCCGTCAGCGAGGGCATCCGGCAGACCATCGGCAATCAGAAGCCCGAGTTCATCCGGTCGTTCTTCTCCACGGTCCAGCTCGTCCTGGCCGGCAATGACGTGGAGGGCCTGCGCTACGGCGTCATCGACACGCCCGAGAAGTACTGGCTGGAGTGGAAGGAGCCCTCCGGTGTGGAGGAGCCGCTGGACCGGGCGCTGCTCCAGATGTGCGGCAAGGAACGGCTGCTCGAGCTGATCCACGATTTCACCGTCTTCGACGCCGGTGTCCGCAAGGCGTGCCGTCACAACCAGTACTTCGGGGTCAAGGCCGCACAGGAACACATCGGCCGGCGTGAGGGCGGCATCATCTGGCACACCCAGGGGTCGGGCAAGTCGCTCACGATGGTGTGGCTGGCCAAGTGGATCCGGGAGCACCAGGAGGACGCGAGGGTCCTGCTGATCACCGATCGCACCGAGCTGGACGATCAGATCGAGAAGGTCTTCAACGGCGTCAACGAGCAGATCCACCGCACCAGCAGTGCCGCGGACCTCCTGGACACCCTGAACAAGTCCACCGAGTGGCTCATGTGCTCCCTCGTGCACAAGTTCCGCGGCCCGGCGGACGAGGAGGACGACGCCGGGGCGGGCAGCGAGTTCGTCAGGGACCTCAACGCCAGGATCCCGAAGGACTTCAGGGTCAAGGGCAACCTCTTCGTCTTCGTCGACGAAGCCCACCGCACCCAGTCCGGCAAGATGCACGAGGCGATGAAGGAACTGCTGCCGGGCGCCATGTTCATCGGCTTCACGGGGACGCCGCTGCTCAAGGCGGACAAGGCCACCAGCACGGCGACCTTCGGGTCGTTCATCCACACGTACAGGTTCGACGAGGCCGTCGAGGACGGTGTCGTACTCGATCTGCGCTACGAGGCCCGCACCATCGACCAGCACCTGACATCGCCGGCGCAGGTGGACAAGTGGTTCGAGGCCAAGACCAGGGGCATGACCGACCTGTCCAGGGCGGAGCTGAAGAAGCGCTGGGGCACGATGCAGAAGGTCGTCTCCTCCGAGCCCCGGGCGAAGCAGATCGTGCAGGACATCCTGCTCGACATGGAGACCAAGCCCCGGCTGATGGACGGGCGCGGCAACGCCATGCTCGTGGGGGCGGACATCTACCAGGCGTGCAAGTTCTACGAGCTGTTCTCCCACGCGGGCTTCCGGGGGAAGTGCGCCATCGTCACCAGCTACGCCCCGAGGCCCGGTGCCGTCTCCAAGGAGGACTCCGGCGCGGGCCAGACGGAGAAGCTCCGCCAGTACGAGATCTACCGGAGGATGCTCGCCGACCACTTCGGCGAACCCGAGGACGTCGCCATGGCCAAGGTCGAGCAGTTCGAGAAGGAGGTCAGGAGGCAGTTCCTCGAGGAGCCCGGCCGCATGCGCCTGCTCATCGTGGTCGACAAGCTCCTGACCGGGTTCGACGCCCCGAGCGCCACGTACCTGTACATCGACAAGAAGATGCGTGACCACGGCCTGTTCCAGGCCATCTGCCGGGTCAACCGTCTCGACGGGGACGACAAGGAATTCGGCTGCATCGTCGACTACCGGGACCTGTTCCACTCCCTCCGGGACGCCATCACGGACTACACCTCCGGCGCCCTCGAGGCGTACGAGCCGGAGGACGTCGGGGGCCTGCTGACCGACCGGATCGCACGGGCCCGGGAGGACCTCGACGATGCGCTGGAGCGGATCCGTGCGCTCTGCGAGGTGGTGGCACCACCCCGGGACACGCTCCAGTACCAGCAGTACTTCTGCACGGACGATCCCGGTAGCGCCGAACAGCTCAAGGCCAATGAGCCCAAGCGCGTCGAGCTCTACAAGGCCGTGGCCGCGGTCACGCGGGCCTTCGCCAACCTGGCCAACGACATGGAGGCCGCCGGGTACACCAGCCGGGAGACCGAGGACATCCGGGCCGAGATCCGGCACTACGCGGACGTCCGCGACGAGGTGAAGCTCGGGGCCGGCGAGGACGTCGACTTCAAGCAGTACGAGGCCGGCATGCGCTTCCTGCTCGACACCTACATCCAGGCGGACCCGTCCGAGACCGTGTCCGACTTCGAGGAGACCGGGCTCATCCAGCTCATCGTCGAACTGGGCGCCGGAGCCGTCGACAAGCTGCCGAAGGGCATCAGGAACAGCCCTCAGGCCGTCGCCGAGACAATCACCAACAACATGCGGAAGCTGATCGTCGAAGAGCGCGCGACGAACCCCAAGTACTTCGACAGGATGTCGGAACTGCTCGACGCCATAATCGAGGAACGGCGCCGGGGAGCGATCGAGTACCAGGACTACCTCGCCAGACTGCTGGAGACCGCCGCGCAGCTCGGCAGCGGGGATTCGGACAGCGGCCACACGTACCCCGCCTGGGCCGGCAACGGGACGCAGCGGGCGCTGGTCGACTTCTTCCTCCCCGATGAGCACCTGGCCGCCACGGTCGACACGGCGGTGCTCCACTCCAAGCCGTACGCGTGGGTGGGGAACCCGTTGCGGGAGCGGAAGGTCCGCAACGCCGTCAAGCGGGCGCTTCCCGACGCTTTCGACCGGCTCGACGAGCTCCTCGAACTGGTGAAAGCTCGGCATGAGTACCACTAGCGTCCATCTCACCGTCCGCGGCATCGATGTCCACGTGGTCTACAAGGACATCAAGAACCTGCACATCGGCGTCTACCCGCCCGCGGGGCGGGTCAGGGTGGCCGCGCCCCGGCAGCTGGATGACGATCAGGTTCGCCTGGCCGTCATCCAGCGGTTGCCGTGGATCAAACGCCAGCAGGAGCAACTGCGCTCGGCCGAGCGGCAGTCCGTGCGCGAGATGGTCGGAGGCGAGTCCCACCACGTCTGGGGCGTGCGACGCCGTCTGAAGGTCATCGAGCGGCCGGGGCGCCCGCACGTCGAGATCGGGGGTGACCGACTGCTGCTGTACGTGGCGCCCGGCACCGGTGACGAGCGACGCAGTGATCTCCTCGACCAGTGGTACCGCGAGCAGCTCCGCCAGGCGATTCCCGCGCTCATCGAGCGCTGGGAGGCGAAGCTGGAGGTGTCGGTGCCGTGGTGGGGCATCCGCCGGATGAAGACCAAGTGGGGCTCCTGCAACCGGGAGAGCCGCCGTCTGTGGTTCAACTCCGAACTGGCCAAGAAGCATCCCCAGTGCCTTGAGTACGTCGTCGTGCACGAGATGCTCCACTACCTCGAACGAGGGCACGGCCCGCGCTTCGCCGAGCTGATGGACCGCTTCATGCCCGACTGGCGCAGTCGCCGCGACGGACTCAACGCCGCGCCGCTCGCCGCGGAGGAGTGGGCGGGGCATTGAGCTCCGTGTCCCGTGGCGGACCAGGGATCCGCCGGCGGACTCAGAGTCCGCGGACCGAGGCGACCGTGAACGCGGTCGGGGCGCCGGTGGAGGGCATCGGTCCGCCGTCCTTGTCGAACTGGGACCGGACCACCAGGGTGCGGCCCGGGACCCGGGCCAGCGTGGTCGGGATCTGCAGCGAGGGGTCCGTGACGGTGCGGACCAGCCGGGCCCGGGTGCCGTCCGCCGAGAGCTGCCAGCGGCTCAGGGTGTTCCGCGTGTTCTGGGCCGCGCGCAGGACACCGCCGGGGGCGAGGTCGAGGCCGTCGGCGGTCTTCAGGTCGCCGCCGGTGAGGGCGACCCGGGAGACCGCGCCGGAGCGCGGGTCGATGCGGTACAGATCGCCCGCCGTCATGTCCACGGTGAGCAGGAAGCGGCCGGCCGGGTCCGCCGTGATGCCGTTCAGGTTGAAGCTGCCCGCCGGGGACGGGGTGAGCCGCCCGCTCAGGTCGTACGCGGGCAGCAGCGGGCCGGAGCCGGCGGCGAGCTGGTCCGGGGTCACCCGGTAGACCACCGCGCGGACGCTGTCGGTGAGGTACGCGGTGCCGTCCGGGGTGACGGCCAGGTCGTTGAGGAAGCGCGGCTCGCTCCCGGGGATCTCGAAGTGGGCCGTACGGGCCCCCGAGCGGGTGTCGTAGACCGATACGCCCGAGGTGGAGTCGGTCACCCAGAGCCTGCCGTGCGCGTCGACCCGCAGTCCGTTCGCGGTGTGGCGGCCGTCGGTGCCGGAGGGCAGGAAGACCTCCGCCGTACGCCCGCCGGGGCGGGCCCGGTAGACGGTGCCGTCCGTGTAGGAGCCGACGTAGACCGTGCCGGTGCGGGGGTCGGCGGCTATGCCCTCGGGGAAGACCTTCGCGCCGGGGAGGGTGAAGGCCGTGGAGATCCGTGTACGCGAACCCTCGCCGCCGGGGCCCTGGCCGCTCGCGGCGGTGGCGGCGGGGGCCGCCGCGAGGGTGAGGGCGGTGGTCAGGGTGAGCAGGGCGGCGGGCAGGAACTTCTTCGTCATCGGACGTCCTCTTCTCTCTCGATGAGCACGAATGTAAGTTAGAGCTCTAATGCATGCAAGGGCTTTATGATGCGTGAATGACTTCCATGCCCGCCGAGGAGCGCATCGGCTCCCACATCAAGCGCGCCGAGCAGGCGCTCCTCGGGGCCAAGAACACGGCGGTGCGGCCGGCCGCAGTAACGGTTCCGCAGTACGCCGCACTGCTCTGGCTCTCCGAGAAGCCCGGGATCTCCGCCGCCGCGCTCGCGCGCCTGTGCGGGGTGACGCCCCCGACCATGAACACGGTGCTGAAGAACCTCCAGGAGCGCGGCCTCATCGAGCGGACCCCGCACGAGCTGCACCGCAACGTCCTGGAGACCCGGCTCACGGACGAGGGCCGCTCCGTGATGGAGGTGGCCGACGCGGGGGCCGTGGCGGTGGAGCGGGCGCTGGCCGCCGCGTTCACCGGGGAGGAGCGGGAGTTGCTCATCGGGCTGCTCGGGCGGTGCGCGGGGGCGCTCGACGCCCTGAGGTGAATTCCGGCGCCGTGGTTCCGGAAAGCTGAATTCGGATCAGGTTTTTTGCGCTGTTTTGGAACTGTCCGAGGGATTCATGCATCAGGACTAGGGGGGCACCCCCGTCCCTTCTGTCCCACCGGGGGGCAGTCATGACCGTTCGGAGCGAAGTTCGTGCACCAGGACCCGCAGCGCCCGCGGCCCGATGACCAGCCGCACCAGCAGTACCAGCCGTACACGCCGGACGGGCAGTACCAGCCGGGCGGGCACTACGAGCCGGGTGGCCAGTACGAGCCGTACCGCCCGGATCGGCCGGATCGGCCCGGGGTCCTGCCCGCGCAGGAGCAGGAGGCGTACGTCCCCCCGCACATACCCGGGCGCCCCGGGCGCTCCCGTCGCGTGCTGTGGATCAGCGCGGCCCTCGCCTTCGTGCTCCTCCTCGGCGGCGGTGGCTTCGCCGCCTGGAAGCTGGACTGGTTCTCCGGCAACGGTTCCGCGGTGAGCTTCGGCAAGACCCCGCCGCCCGCCGCCACGGAGAGCGGGGAGAAGACCCCGGGCCAGGGACCGGCGAGCCCGCCCGCGTCGACCGGCGACCCCGACGTGCAGCCGGAGACCGGCCCGCGCGCGGAGTTCAAGCAGACCACCAAGCTCGACGACGGCACGATCATCGCCAAGACCCGCCTCAAGGGCGCCAAGTCCGGCTTCGAGGGTGACGTCTGGGTGTGGACGCCGAAGGAGTACGGCGACCCGAAGTACGCCAAGAGCGGCTTCCCGGTCCTCATCGCGCTCCCCGGCGGCAACGGCTACCCGGCCAACTACTGGTCCGACCGCAGCCTCGGCCTCCAGAAGGCCATCAGCGAGGGAGTCCAGGCCGGCACCAGCCTGCCGTTCGTCGTGATCATGCCGGTGCTCAACCCGGACGCCAAGTACTACTACGACGGCTCCGACATCCCCGGACAGCCCAAGATGGGTACGTGGATCGCCGAGGACATCCCGGACTTCACCCGCGCCAACTTCCGTACGTACAAATCGCGCGACGGCTGGGCCTTCATGGGCTCATCCTCCGGTGCCTTCGTCGGCATGAAGCAGGTCCTCCAGCACCCGGACAGGTTCAAGGCCGTGATCGCCAGCGGCGGCGAGATCGTTCCCGACTCCCCGCTCTGGAAGGGACACCAGGCGGAGATGGACGCGAACAACCCCGAGAACCTCGCGCAGAAGCTGATCGACGGCAACGGCCCCGAGGTCTACATCAACTTCCAGATCGGGACCAAGGAGAGCGGCAAGCAGCGCATGACGCAGTTCCAGCAGAAGTACGCCAGGGGCCCGGTCAAGATCACCATCCGGGACATCCAGAACGGCGAGCACAACGGCTGGCACTACGTGCGCGGAATGAAGGAGGGCTCGCTGGAGTGGATCAGCAAGGTGCTGAAGGGTCCGAAGCCCGAAGCGGGCTGAGCGACGTGGCCCGCGCCACGTCCACCCGTCCCAGGCAACCCATCCGGTCGTTCATACCTCTGTTATGGATGTAGGGGGGACCAGTCGGTCCGGCCCGCGCCCCTGCGGGAGCGCCGGAGAAGGAACGGGAACATTCCGTGCACCAAGACCAGCAGGACGGCCGCCGTCCCAAGCGCCGTCTGCGCCTGATCCTGATCAGCGGCGGGCTCGCCCTGACCATGGCCGCGGGCGGTACGGCCGCCTACCGGTACGGCCTCTTCTCGGACATGGGCGATCCCATCTCCTTCGGGGAGAAGACCCGGACGGCCGTATCCGCCGCCCACGAAGTCCGGCCCGGCGTGCTCATGCCCACCGGCCCGAAGGCCGCGTTCGTCCGCACCTCCCGGCTGCCGGACGGAACCCAGATCGCCAAGACCACCCTGACGGGCAGGAAGTCCGGATTCACGGGCGACGTGTGGGTGTGGGTGCCGAAGGAGTACGACGACCCGGCCTACGCCGACAGCGCCTTCCCCGTCCTGATCTCCCTGCCCGGCGGCCGCGGCTACCCCACGAACTACTGGGGGACCGGCCCCGGCCTCGGCCTCCAGAAGGCCGTGAGCGACGGGGCGAAGGCCGGTACGAGCCTGCCCTTCATCCTGGTCATGCCGGTGCACAACGCCGACACCAAGCACCATTTCGATGCCTCGGACATCCCCGGAGAGCCCAAGATGGGCACCTGGATGGTCGAAGACATCCCGGATTTCACCAAGGCCAATTTCCGGACGTTCACCTCCCGGGACGGCTGGGCCTTCATGGGATCCTCGGCGGGAGGATTCGGAGCCTTCAAGCACGTGCTGAAGTACCCCGAACGCTTCAAGGCGGCCATCGCGAGCGGGGTCGACATCGTCCCCGATTCCCCGCTGTGGAAGGGGAACACGCAGGCCATGGACGAGAACAACCCGGAGAAGCTGGCCGCGAAGCTGATCGAGGCGGGCGGCCCGGACGTCTACATCAACTTCCAGATCGGCACCGAGGAGAGCGGCCGGGAGAAGGCCGAGAAGTTCATGCAGGAGTACGGGAAGGGCCCCGTGCACACCCGTCTGCAGGTGATCCAGGATGGTGAGCACAACGGCAAGTCGTACGTACGCGGGATGCGGGAGGGCGTACTGGAGTGGATCAGCAAGGTGATGTCCGCGCCGACCCCCGCCCCGAAACCGCGGCCGACCGGGAGCGGCAGCGCCGGCGCCGCCGCCTCCCGGTGACCGGGGCCAAGGGCATCGTCTCAGCCGCCGTCGCCGGGGTCGCGGCCCTGCTCGCGCTGGTGTTCGTGAAGGCCTCCGGCGGCTACGAGGACGTCGGCGCGATCCCCTTCCCCACCGTCGGCGTGCTCATGGCCAACGGTGAGCACTGGTGCACGGCCAGCGTCGTCGACAGCCCGCAGGGCAACGTGGTGGCCACCGCCGCGCACTGCGTGGCCCCCGCGGGCGAGGCCGGGCAGCCCGGCGAGGTCGCGCACGACGGGCTGGCCATCGGCGAGCTCGCCTTCGCCCCCGCCTTCTCCGGGGAGGGCTCCGGGAAGCAGCCCCTGGGGGTGTGGAAGGTGCGCTCCATCCAGGTCGACGACCGCTGGACGAAGTGGGGCGACGACACCGCCGACTTCGCCTTCCTCAGCGTCGACCCGGACAAGGACGGGCGCAGCCTGCAGGACGTCGTCGGACACGGTGAGGCCCCGAAGCCCGCCTGGACCTCCGGCTACGACCGGGAGGTGACCGTCGTCGGCTATCCGGAATCGCAGCACAACCCCCAGAACAAGCCCGTCGCCTGTACGACGCAGAGCCGCCACGACGAGGACGACCCGGCCATGCTCTACATCAAGTGCTCCGGCTTCTGGACGGGGACCAGCGGCAGCCCGTGGATCGCCGACCGGGGCGGGCCGGGGCGGCCGGGGCAGCTGATCGGGGTGCTGAGCGGCGGGGACACGGACGTGGACTCGACGGCCGCCCTCTTCGACGACCGGGCGAAGGCGCTGTACCAGCGGGCCGTCAAGGCGAGGGCGAAGGCGGCGGGGAAGGCCTGAGGGCCGGGGGCCCGGGGCCGGGGGCTCACGGCTCACGGCTCACGGCCGACGGCCGCGGGCGGGCCCGGCGCCGGGTCAGCCGCGGCGCTCGGTGCGTACGATCACGCAGACCGCCGCCACCACGATCGCGCCGCCGAGCAGGATCGGCCAGGTCAGGGCCTCGTCGAGGATCAGCCAGCCGAGGGCGACGGCCACGACGGGATTCACGTAGGCGTACGTGGCCACCAGCGAGAGCGGGGCTGCCCGCAGCAGCCACACGTACGCGGTGAAACCGACGAGCGAGCCGAACAGCACGAGGTAGCCCAGGGCCAGCCAGGAGGCGGTGGAGTACGAGGCGGGGTCCAGGCCGTGCTGCTCGCCGCGGCACAGCCCGACGGCGATCCCGCCGGCCCCGCCCGCGAGCATCTGGTACGCGCTGCCGGTGAAGGGGTCCGCGGGCAGGGTCAGCTTCGCGGCCGAGAAGGAGCCGAGCGACCAGAGCACCGAGCCGGCGAGCACCAGCAGCACCCCGCCGAGCCCGATCTCGCCGCCGAAGCCCGGGCTGGTCAGGACGGCGAGCCCGCCCAGGCCCAGCAGCACCCCGGCCAGGGTGCGGGGCGGGGGGCGGTCGCCGGAGGCGGCGCGCAGGACGACCAGCCACATCGGTACGGCGGCCACCAGGAGGGCGGCGAGGCCGGAGGGGACCGTGGTCTCGGCGAGCACGACGAGGCCGTTGCCGCCGAGGACCAGCAGCAGGCCGACGAGGACGGCGGAACCCACCTGGGCGCGGGTGGCCTTGAGGGCCGCCGGGCCGTGGCGCCAGGCGACGAGCCCGGCGAGGAGGGCCCCGGCGGTGATGAAGCGGGCCCCGGCGGAGAGGAACGGGGGCATGGTCCCGACGACGATCCGGATGCCGAGGTAGGTCGAACCCCAGACGACGTAGACGAGGGAGAGGGCGATCCAGACGCGGGTCGTTGAGCTCTGCATGGCGCGGAGCCTATGTCGTTGGCCCGCACACCCATCGGCCCGCTCAGACCGCGGGCGCCGCCAGGCCCGTCTTGGCGCCCGCCCCGCAGAGCGGGATCACCGCGGTGCGGTCCTGGAGGGGGTTGCCGGCGGCGGTGGGGCCGACCGCGGCCCAGCAGGCGGCGGCCGTGGGTTCCACGAAGAGGCCGCGCCCGGCGAGGTCGAGCTGGGCCGCCCGGACGGCGTCGTCCGTGACGGTCAGGAAGGTGCCGCCGGACTTGCGGACGGCCGCCAGGATCTGGCGGGCCCGCGGCGGGGCCGGGATCGCGATGCCCTCGGCCAGGGTGGGGAGCTGGGGAACGGCTCCGGCGTCCTCGGCGCCCGCGTGGAAGGCGGCGGCCAGCGGGGCCACCGCCGCGGACTGGACGGCGATCAGCGTGGGCGGGCGGACCCCGCGGCGGGCCAGTTCCTCCACCGCCAGTGCGGCCCCGAGCAGCAGCGTGCCGTTGCCGACCGGGACCACCAGCACTTCGGGGAGATGGCCTCCCAGGGCCTCCCAGACCTCGTACACGTACGTCTTCGTGCCGTGCAGGAAGTACGGGTTGAAGACGTGGCTGGCGTAGAACACCCCCGGGAGGTCGGCCGCCTCGCGCGCGGCGGCCGCCGCCGCCTCGCGACCGCCGGGCACCACCCGCACCGCCGCTCCGTGCGCGCGCATCTGCTCGGTCTTCTTCGCCGAGGTGCCCTCCGGCACGAAGACCTCGCACTCCAGCCCGGCCCGTGCGCAGTACGCAGCGAACGCCGTCCCGGCGTTGCCGCTGCTGTCCGCCACCACCCGCCGGGGAGCCAGCCGCCGGGCCAGCTCCGCGAGCATCACCGCGCCCCGGTCCTTGAACGACAGCGTCGGCATCAGGAAGTCGAGCTTGGCGTGCACCCGCTCCGCCAGCGGCACCAGCGGGGTGTTCCCCTCCGCCAGCGTCACGGCGAACGCTCCGGTCAGGGGCAGCGCCGAGCCGTAGCGCCAGAGCGAGTTGGGGCCGGCCGCCGGTTCCAGCGGAGCGTTCGGGTCGGGGGTGAAGTCGAGGTCCCACGGGCCGCCGCAGACCGGGCAGCACCAGGGCGCGGTCCGCGCGTCGGCGCGGGTGCCGTCTTCGGCGCAGACGTAACCGGGCAGTGCGTGGGTCATGTGCGGAGCGCCTTTGCTCGTTCATGGCTGACGTATGGCATGGATGTTACGCGTTCGTTGTCCTCTTGTGGGGAGGCGAGTCGGTGGGTCAACCTTTCGTCAGCGGCGCACCGTTGGGCCGAATTGTTTGTCATGGGCATGCCGAAATTAGCCGTGTCCGGATGGTCCCCCGGAGCCGCCGCGCACCCCCCGCACGCACCACCTACGCAGAGGAACCCCCATATGTCCGTGATGCGTCACACCCGCCGGAGGATCGCCGGCATCGGCGCCACCGCCACACTGGCCCTCGCACTCGGCGCCGCCGCCGCGTTACCCGCCTCGGCGGCCCCGATCGCCCCCCGGGGCGTCATCGAGAACGCCGGCGCCGAGGGCACCGTCTCCGGCAGCTACATCGTGACCCTGAACGACTCGGCCGCCCGTTCCACGGCCGAGAGCGGAAAGACCGTGGCCAAGCGCTACGGCGCGAGGATCGACCGGACCTACAGCGCGGCCCTCAACGGCTACTCCGTCGAGGTCTCCGAGACGCAGGCCAGGAAGCTCGCCGCCGACCCGGCCGTCAAGTCGGTCGTGCAGAACCGCACCTTCACCGTCGACGCCACCCAGCCCAGCCCGCCCTCCTGGGGCCTGGACCGGATCGACCAGCGCGCGCTCCCGCTCGACAGCAGCTACACCTACCCGGACAAGGCCGGCGAGGGCGTGACGGCGTACATCATCGACACCGGAGTGCGCATCACGCACACGGAGTTCGGCGGCCGGGCCTCCTACGGCTACGACGCCATCGACAACGACAACACCGCCCAGGACGGCCACGGACACGGCACCCACGTGGCCGGCACCGTCGCGGGCACCTCGTACGGCGTGGCCAAGAAGGCGAAGATCGTCGGCGTGCGCGTGCTCGACAACAACGGCTCGGGCACGACCGCCCAGGTCGTCGCCGGCATCGACTGGGTGACCGCGCACGCCGTGAAGCCGGCCGTGGCCAACCTCTCGCTCGGCGGCGGCGCGGATTCCGCGCTCGACACCGCCGTGCGCAACTCCATAGCCAGCGGCATCACCTACGGCGTCGCGGCGGGCAACGAGTCCACCGACGCCGGCACCAAGTCCCCGGCCCGCGTGGCCGAGGCGATCACCGTCGGCGCCACGACCAGCACCGACGCCAAGGCGAGCTACTCCAACTACGGCACGATCCTCGACCTGTTCGCCCCCGGATCCGCGATCACCTCCTCGTGGGGCACCGGCGACACCAACACGAACACCATCTCCGGTACCTCGATGGCGACCCCGCACGTCGTCGGCGCGGCCGCGCTCTACCTCGGCGCCAACCCGGCGGCCACCCCGGCCCAGGTCTCCACGGCACTGGTGAACGCGGCCACGCCGAACGTGGTCACCGGCCCCGGCACCGGCTCCCCGCACCGGCTGCTCAACATCGGGACCTCCACCACCCCGCCGAACCCGGGCACCCGCTTCGAGAACACCGCCGACTACGCGGTCAACGACAACGCCACGGTCGAGTCGCCGATCACCGTCAGCGGGATCTCCGGCAACGCCCCGGCCACGCTGAGCGTCCCGGTCGACATCAAGCACACCTACGTCGGTGACCTGAAGGTCGACCTGGTCGCCCCCGACGGCACGGTCTACAACCTGCGCAACCGCGCCGGCGGCAGCGCGGACGACATCATCCAGACCTTCACCGTGAACGCCTCCGCCGAGGTGGCCAACGGCGTGTGGAAGCTGCGGGTCGCCGACCTCGCGAGCGTCGACACCGGCAAGATCGACTCCTGGGCACTCCAGTTCTGATCCGCCTTCCGGGCCGCCTTGCGCGCCGCCCGGTCCGGGTCCGGACCGCCATGTGAAACAGCTGGGCGATGAACCGCGGGGGCGACCGTTTCGACGGTCGCCCCCGCTGCGTACTATTCGCGCATTCGTTCGCGCACCTACTTGAGCGAACGCTTCCGTCGCCGCAGCCGCCACGCCTTGATGGAGCACCCCGACCCGTGAGCAACCAGCCCCCGCACTCCTGGCCGCCGCCCCCGCAGGAGTACGCGTACGGCCCGCCCGTGCTCAACGGCTTCGCGCTCGCCTCCCTGCTCGTCGGGCTGCTCTGCTTCCCGCCCCTCGGAATCGTCTTCGCGATCGTGGCACTCGTGCAGATCGCCAGGAAGGACGAGCGGGGCAGGGCGCTCGCCGTCTGCGGCCTGGTGGTGTCGGTGGTGATGACCGGCGTCCTGTTCCTCGCCGTGGAGCGGGCCGCGGACGGCCTCTTCGAGCGGGCCCGCGCGATGGGGGCGGCGGAGCCGTACGAGGACGTGGCCGGCGAGCTGACCGACAGCGACGAGCTGGGCGTCGGCCAGTGCTTCAACGTCCCCGGCGGGGACCTGCTCGCCGAGGACCCCTTCGTGTACCGGATCGCCTGTACGGAGATCCACGACGCGGAGGTCACCTCCGCGATGTCGCTGAGCGGGCCGCGGTTCCCGGGCGAGGACGAGCTGAAGCAGACGGCGGCGCGGGACTGCTGGCACGCGCAGGACGCGTACGCGATGGACACCTGGGCGCTGCCCCCGTACGCGGAGATGTTCTACTTCGCCCCCTCGCGCGGGAGCTGGGACGAGGGCGACCGGCGGGTCGTGTGCGTGATCGGCACGGCGGAGCAGGAGCACCGGGGCAGCCTGCGCAAGGATGCCGGAATGCTCGATCCCGACCAGGTGACCTTCCTGCACGTGATGAACGAGGCGGACCAGGCGCTCGGGCACGCGCCCGACGCGGGCGTGGACGAGGCGCTGGACGAGTACCGGGCGTGGGCGCGGGAGATGGACGACGCGCTGGCCTCCGAGGCGCGGATGCTGGACGGGGCGACGGAGCGGCCGGGGGTGGCCGGGCCGGCCCGGGCGCAGCGGGACCGGGTGGAGGCGGCGCGGCGGGAGTGGCAGCGGGCGGCGCGCGAGGTGACCGGGGACGGGTTCGTGGACGCGTGGGACCGGGCGCTCGCCGAGATGCCCGTTTCGACGGAGCAGGCGCTGCGCGGGGCGTACGGGCTGTCGACGACGGTTCCCGACTGGCTGGACGGGCACGATGAGGGCGGGACGGGTGGGGCGGCCGAGCCGGGTGGGTCGGGTGAGCCTGGGAGTTCGGGTGGGTCCGGTGGTTCGCCGGAGGAGCCGTTGGTGCAGCCGGCCTCGGCGGCGTCCCCGCGGCATGGGGTGCTGTTCCCGTAACGCGTGGGTTTGAGTGACCTGGCTTCATCACTTCGGGTGAAACTCTGGCCCTTGCTTGCGATGGACAACCGTCGGTTGCCAGGGTGTAGCTGTCTGTCAACCTGATGGGAGTGGCCAGTGACTTTCGGCGAGCAGCCGGCCTATCTGCGCGTCGCCGGGGATCTGCGACGGAAGATCGTCGATGGGTCCCTGCCTCCGCACGCCCGGCTCCCTTCACAGGCCCGGATCCGTGAGGAGTACGGGGTCTCCGACACGGTGGCCCTGGAAGCGCGCAAGGTCCTCATGGCGGAGGGCCTGGTCGAGGGCCGGTCCGGTTCCGGCACCTACGTGCGCGAACAACCCGTCCCGCGGCGCGTCTCCCGCTCCGGCTACCGCACGGGCGGGATCTCGACCCCCTTCCGCCAGGAGCAGGCGGAGGCGGGCGCGCGCGGCACCTGGGACTCGAGCAGCGAACAGGTCGCCGCCCCGGAGGAGGTCGCGAAACGGCTCGGCATCGAGCCCGGCGAGCGGGTGATGCGGACGCGGTACGTCTACCGCGACGCGGGCGAGGCGATGATGCTGTCGACCTCGTGGGAGCCGCTGACGGTGACCGGGCGGACACCGGTGATGCTGCCGGAGGAGGGGCCGCTCGGCGGCGCGGGCGTGGTCGACCGGATGGCCGCGATCGACGTGGTCGTGGACAACGTGGTGGAGGAGGTCGGGGCCCGGCCGGGGCTGGCGGAGGAGAGCGTGCTGCTCGGCGGGGTGCCGGGGCATGTGGTGCTGGTGATCGGGCGCACGTACTTCGCGTCCGGGCGGGCCGTGGAGACCGCGGACGTCGTCGTCCCGGCCGACCGGTACCGCCTGGCGTACCACCTGCCGGTGCGGTGACCCCGAGGCCCGGCTTCCCGGGGCTCCGCCCGGGACCCCGGGCCTCGGGTGACGCTGCCGCTGAGGTGACCCCGAGGCCCGGCTTCCCGGGGCTCCGCCCCGGACCCCGCGCCTCGATCGCCGGCGGGGCCGGATCCGGCCGGCCCCCGGGACCGGCGCCGCACCGGTAGGCGGACAGTGGGGTCCGGGGGGTGTAACCCCGCCGTGACGCGGGGGCCGGGGGTGTAACCGCCGGGCAATGCCCGAGGGCGCGGGGCCGTCACGTGCGGGGCCTACCTTCCGACGGTATGACCGATACCTTCGCCCCCGCCCCTGCCCCCGCGCCGCCCCGCAGGAGCTACGCCAAGCTCGCCGCCGACGAGAGCCGCGAGGACTACTCGCTCAGGTACGCGCCCCACTCCTTCCGCCGTTGGGGCCCAGCCACGGTCGCCGGCACGGCGCTCGGCGGGATCGCCTACCTCGCCGACTTCGCCATCGGCGCCTCCATCGTCTTCGCCTACGGATTCACCAGCGGGGCCGCCGCGATCCTGGCGGCCGCCGTCGTGATCTTCCTGACCGGGATCCCCATCGCCCGCGCGTGCGCCAAGTACGGCCTGGACATGGACCTGGTCACCCGGGGCGCGGGCTTCGGGTACTTCGGCTCCACCCTCACCTCCCTCATCTACGCCTCCTTCACCTTCATCTTCTTCGCCCTCGAAGGGTCGATCATGGCCCAGGCCATGCACCAGGCCGTCGGGCTGCCGGTGCAGATCGGGTACCTCCTCACCACCCTCGTGGTCATCCCGATCGTCTTCAAGGGCATGGGCGCCCTCGCCAAGGTGCAGGCCTGGACCCAGCCGATCTGGCTGATCGGGCTGGTCCTGCCCTTCCTCGTGCTCGCCTTCAAGGCCCCCGACGCCTGGGGCGCCTTCGCGCACTTCGGCGGGACGGAGGGGGCCGGCTCCGGCTTCTCCTGGATCGGCTTCGGATTCGGCACCGGCATAGCGCTCTCGCTCATCGCGCAGATCGGCGAGCAGGCCGACTACCTGCGGTTCATGCCCGCCAAGACCCCGGCCAACAGCCGCCGCTGGAACCTCGCCGTGCTCGCCGCCGGCCCCGGCTGGGTGATCATCGGCGCGGCCAAGCAGCTCGGCGGGGCCTTCCTCGCCTTCGTCGCCCTGGAGGCGGTGGGCAAGACCCACGCGCTGGAGCCGATCGCCCCGCAGCTGGAGGCGCTGCGCCCGTGGCTCGGCAGCCTCGCGCTGCCCGTCGCCGCCCTGTTCGTCGTCGTATCGCAGATCAAGATCAACGTCACGAACGCCTACAGCGGTTCGCTGTCCTGGTCGAACTTCTTCTCCCGCGTCACCCACCGCCACCCCGGCCGGGTCTGGTACATCTTCCTCAACCTCGGCATCGCGCTGACGCTGATGGAACTGAACATGTTCTCGATGCTCGGCAAGCTGCTGGGCTTCTACTCCAACGTCGGCATCGCCTGGATCGTCGCCGTGGCCGCCGACCTCGTGATCAACAAGCGGCTCGGACTCAGCCCGCCTTACATCGAGTTCAAGCGCGCCTACCTCTACTCCGTCAACCCGGCGGGTTTCGGTTCGATGGTGATCGCCTCCACCGTCTCGATCCTCGCCTTCTTCGGTCTTTTCGGGACGTACGCCGAGGCCTTCTCCACGTTCATCGCGGCCGGACTCGCGCTCGTCCTCTGCCCGTTGATCGCGTGGGCGACGAAGGGGAAGTACTACCTGGCCAGGCCGAACACGGTCAACGGCCCCGGCGTGGAGGTCGGGGACGTCACCGCCACGCATCTCTGCTCCGTCTGCGAGAGCGCGTACGAGCTCCCCGACATCGCCGACTGCCCCGTCCAGTCCGGCCCGATCTGCTCGCTCTGTTGTTCCCTCGACGCGACCTGCGGGGACGTCTGCCGCAAGGCGTCCCCGGGCGGGGCCGTGATTCTGCCGCTGCCCACCGTGCGCGGGGTCTGAACCGGCGCGCACGGCCCACTCGTACGCATGGCCGGATGCGTACGCCTGCGAGGTACCTCTTCGTGAAAAACCGTATCCGCTGAGTAAAGGTCGGGCGTAGGCTCGGGCATATGCGCAATGCGGTTTCCCGGGCAGGTACGTCGGCGGAGGGTGAGACGCGATGAACGACAGCGGTGCCCTGCTCCCGTGGCTGGTCATACGTGAGGACGACAACGGCAACCGCTACCGGGTGGGCCGGTACTCCACCCGCGGCGAGGCCCAGAAGGTCGCCGACAGCCTCGAGAGCAGAGGGCGCAAGCAGCTGTACTGGATCGAGCGGCTCGGTCAGGGCAGCACCACCAGCCCGACCGTCACCAAGAACTGAGCCGCGCGGCACTCCCGCCGCGACTGCCATAGGCTCCGCCCATGACTGTACGAGTGGTCGTGGGCGGAGCCCTTTGTCATGAGGGGCGCCTGCTGGCGGCCCGCCGCAGCGCGCCCCCGGAGCTCGCCGGCCGCTGGGAGCTCCCGGGCGGCAAGGCCGAGCCGGGCGAATCGGTGCCCGAGGCGCTGGTGCGCGAACTGCGCGAGGAGCTCGGCGTCGAGACCGAGGCGCTGGAGCGGATCCCGGGGGAGTGGCCGCTGAAGCCCGGACTCGTCCTGCAGGTGTGGACGGCCCGGCTGCTGTCGGGCGACCCGCTCCCGCTGGAGGACCACGACGAACTGCGCTGGCTCGGGCCCGGGGAGCTGGACTCGGTGGACTGGCTCGACCAGGACCGCCCGGCCGTCGCCGAGGTGGGGCGCCGGCTGGGCTCCGGGCTGAGCTCCGCGCCGCGCTCCGAGCTGCGCTCCGACGGTGCGCGAAGGGGCGCGTGACGCGCACGCCGTAGGCCGTCTGCGCCGCAGTGCGCCGGTCCGTGGGTGACCGAGTGGTACGACGCCCCGAATATCGGGTATGTCGCTATTAATCCCTATCTCGTACTTGTACACGAGGTTCTGTTCTCCCTGTCGAACCGGACTGGGGTCGCCAGCCGGCCCGGGAAGTGATCGGCGTGATCGACACAGACGGTGAATGCGCCGAGTGGGCCTTTCCTGCCGAACCGGGGGCCGTTCGCACCGCCCGCCACGCGGTGCGCGGGGCCCTGCGCGAGTGGGGCCTCGACTCCGTCGGGGACGTCACCGTCCTGCTGGTCAGCGAGCTGGTCACCAACTCGCTGCGCTATGCCTCCGGCCCCATCGGGGTCCGTCTCGTACGGCGCAATCCAGCCGTCGCGGATGCCACCCCGGGTCCGGCACTTCTCGTGGAGGTTTCGGATCCGCTTCCGGATCCGCCCCTCGCGCGCACCGCCGAGCCCGATGACGAGGGTGGCCGGGGGCTGCATCTGGTGGCGGTCTCGGCGCAGCGCTGGGGGACCCGGCACGGGAAGTCGGGCAAGACCGTGTGGTTCGAATTGGCTCTTCCTGGTGAGTAACAAGGTGAGGGGCAGTCGACCGGCACACGGCTTGGCCGGAAAACAACGGGATCCTTTTGTGATCGCGAAGGTCGTGTCGTAGAGCGCCGTGGTGCTGAATACTTCGGTCATGGCCGGTCCGGTTGCGGTGAGCTGGAGGGGACGGTCGCGTGAGCGAGATACCTGTACAGGCACATCAGGCCCGTGCGTCCGGGGAGGCGTCCGGGGACACCTGGCACGACTCCCTGTGGCACAGCAGCCCGCCTGGCTCGATATATGACTACATAAAGGTCGCTTCCTTCTCGATCGGTCCGGACGGGCTGATCGACCAATGGAGTCTGCGCGCCGAGGAGATCTTCGGGCTGACCGCGGTGCAAGCCGTCGGCCGCGACCCGGTCGACGCCTTCATGCCCCCGGAGCTCCGGGCCGGCGGGCACCGCCGGGTGGCCGAGATTCTCGACGGCAAGGAGTGGACCGGCCTGATCCCCTTCCGGATCCCCGGCGGCGACGGTGCGCACGGGGTGGCTGAGATCTATGTGATGCCCACCCAGACCGAATCCGCCGAGCGGGCCGCGCTCTGCGTCGTGGTCGACGTACGGGCGCTGCGGCGGATCGAATCCGATCTGGCGGCCTCGCAGGCGATATTCGGTCAATCACCCTTCGGGTTCCTGCTCTTCGGCACCGACCTCACCGTGCAGCGCGCCAACCGCCGCTTCGCGACCGTCTTCGGCGGCGCCGCCGAGGAACACCGCGGCCGCACCGTCCACGACTACCTGCCCCCGCACGAGGCCGACCGGATGGCCGAGGCGCTGCGCAGGGTCCTGGAGACCGGCGAATCGGTCAACGACCTCCAGATCACCGGCGCCGCCCCCGGCAGCCGGGAGAACCGCCACTGGTCCATCAACCTCTACCGCGTCCACGGCGGCACGGGCCGCCCCGTCGGCGTCGCCGGCCTCGGCATCGACGTGACCCGCCGCCACCTCGCCGCCCGCGAGGCCGCCGGGGTCCGGCGCAACCTGGCCCTGCTCAACGAGGCCGGACACCGCATCGGCAACTCCCTGGACCTGGAGACCACCGCCCGCGAACTCCTCGACGTCACCGTCCCGGGCTTCTGCGACCTGGCCGCCGTCGACCTCTACCAGGGGCTGCTCCTGGGCGACGACGACCGCCCGGCCCGCCCCCAGGGCCCCGGGCTGCCCAGCCTCCCCGGCCAGGGCACGGGACGCGCGCCCTCGGCGCCGCTGCGGCGGGTCGCCTTCGCCTCGGCGGTGTCGGACGCGCCGCTGTCGGGTCCCGGCGCGCTGGTCTCCGTAGGGGAGATCCACCGCTATCCGGCCGGATCGCCGGGCGCGCTCGCGCTGCGCACGGCGCGGCCGCGGCTGGTGGAGGGCGGCGGACCGGAGTCCGGCGACCTCGTCCAGTCCACGCTCGTCGTCCCGCTGGTCGCGCACGACACGGTGGTCGGGCTCGCGCAGTTCTCCCGCACGAAGGGCAGCGAGCCCTTCGGCGAACGCGACCGGGCGGTCGCGGTGGAGCTCGCCGCGCGGGCGGCCGTGTGCATCGACAACGCACGGCTCTACCGGCGCGAGCACGAGCGCGCGCTGATACTGCAGCGAAGCCTGCTGCCCCCCGGCGACCCGGAGGCCGCCGGACTCGACATCGCCTGCCGCTACCTGCCCGGGAACGCGGCCACCGAGGTCGGCGGCGACTGGTTCGACGTCATCGAGCTGCCCGGCCACCGCACGGCCCTGGTCGTCGGCGACGTCATGGGCCGGGGACTGCGCGCGGCCGTGGCCATGGGCGAACTGCGCACCGCGGTACGGACGCTCGCGCTGCTGGACCTGGAACCGGCCGAGGTGCTGACCGCGCTCGACGAGATCGCCCGGGGCCTCGGGGCGCCCGGCGGCTCCCAGCAGGCGTCACGGGCCGCGCTGCACTCGCGGGACGCCGACCGCTCGGAGGTCTACCTCGCGACGTGCGTCTACGCCGTCTACGACCCGGTGACGCGCCGCTGCACCATAGCCAACGCGGGCCACATGCCGCCCGTGCTGGTGGAACCGGTGGAGGAGGGCGCCCGGCCGAGGCCCGGACTGCTGCTGGAGATCCCGACCGGGATGCCGCTGGGCGTGGGCGGGGAACCCTTCGAGGAGGTCGAGGTGGAACTGCCCGAGGGGGCCCTGCTCGCCCTGTACACCGACGGCCTGGTCGAATCGCGGGACCACCCGCTGGACGAAGGCCTGCGTGGCCTGCGCGACGCGCTGGCGGACCCCGGCCGGCCGCTGGAGGAGGTCTGCGACCACGTCCTGAACACCCTGGACACCCGGCACGGCGAGGACGACATCGCCCTGCTCATGGCCCGGGTCCAGGGCCTCCCGGTGGACGCGGTCGGCGACTGGCAGCTGCCGCGCGAGGCCCGCTCGGTGGGCCGGGCGCGCGAGCTGGCCCGGGCGAAGCTGCCCGCGTGGGGCCTGGAGGGGCTGCTGGACACCACGGAACTGCTGGTCAGCGAGCTCGTCACCAATGCCCTGCGGTACGGCGAGGGCGAGATCAGGCTGCGCCTCCTGCTGGACCGGACCCTCGTCTGCGAGGTCTGGGACGCCAACCTGGTCCAGCCCCGCCGCCGCCGCGCGCGCGATACGGACGAGGGCGGCCGCGGCCTCCAGCTGGTCGGCCTGCTCTCGGCGGGCTGGGGCACCCGCCGCACCCACCGGGGCAAGACGGTCTGGTTCGAACTCCCGCTGCCGGGCGCGGTGGCGGAGTCGCTGACGGAACTCTCGGCGGAGCAGCTGCTGAGCATGTACGGGTAGGGGATCCGTCGGGGCGCGGGGCGCGGGGCGCGGGGCGCGGGGCGCGGGGCGCGGGGCGTACGGGTCGTACGGGTCGGGCAAGGAACGGGGATGCGGGAATGAGTACGGGCCGGTGGATCTGGGCTGCCCTGTGGCGGTACGTCGTGACCGCGTTCGTCGGAGTGGGGGCCGTGGTGGCCGTGGTGGCCGCTGCCGAGTCGGGGGTCAGGGTCAGGATCCTGGACTTCGAGTTGGCGCTGCGGGTGTTGGCGGTGGCGGTGCCGCTGTTGACGGTCGCGACCATGGCCGTGATCCTCCCGCTGGCCGGCCGCCGCTTCGAGCCGCCGACCGGCGGCCCCCTGCGGATCCGGGGCGGCTGGATGGTGGTGCTCCCGCTGGTCCCGGCGCTGCCGATGCTCCTGTTCGTCCCGCACCTGTACCTGATCCTGCTGGCCGCGCAGCTCGGCTACGTGATCCTGGTGCTGCCCCGCCAGGACTCCCGCGCCACGGCCGAGCTCCTGCGCCTGCTCGCCGACCCGGAGGTCCCGGCCGGGCAACGGGCCGGGATCGCCCAAGCCGTGGGCACGATGCGCACCCGACCCGTCGTGGAGTCCCTGATGGGCGCCGCCGTCGACCGGGACCTGGAGGTGGCCGACGCGGCGCGGGAGAGCCTCTACGGGATCTGGCGGCGCAACGGGGTCGTCGGCGAGGACCTGGTGCTGCGCCTTCCCGAGGAGGGCCGGGAACGGATCCAGGCCCTCGGCGTCCGGGTCCGCATCCCCTGGTGAGCCGTCAGGCGGCCCTGCCCGCCTTCAGGGCGGCCAGCCGGGCCTCGATCTCCGAGGTCTTGCCGAGGTCGTCCAGGGACTCGAACTGGGCGTCCAGGGAGGAAGCGGCCAGTTCCTGCTTGCCCAGGGCCATGGCCTCCTCGCGGCGGACCTTCTCCTCGAAGCGGTTGAGGTCGCTCGTCGGGTCCATCACGTCGATGTTCTTGACCGCGTCCATCATCGTGTTCTGCGCCTGCGCGGTCTTGGCCCGCGAGACCAACTCGTCGCGCTTCGCCGTCAGCTCCGTCAGCTTGGTCCTCATCGAGTCCAGGCCGGACTTGAGTTTGTCGACCACCTCGGTCTGGGCGGCGATCGTCGGCTCGGCCGTCGTCGCCTCCTTCTCCGACTGCATCTGGCGGCCGAGGGCGACCTTCGCGAGGTTGTCGAACTTGTCCGCGTCGGCGGCGGATCCCGACGTGCGCAGCTCGTCCGCCTTCTTGCTCGCCGCGAGGGCCTTGCCGCCCCAGTCCGCGGCCGCCTCCACGTCCTCCTTGTGGTCCGCCTCCAGCATCCGCAGATTGCCGATCGTGGTGGCCACGGCCTGCTCCGCCTCGGAGATGTTGTTCGTGTAGTCGCGGATCAGCTGGTCCAGCATCTTCTGCGGGTCCTCCGCCTGGTCCAGCAAGGCGTTGATGTTGGCCTTGGCGAGCTGGGTGACGCGGCCGAGGATGGTCTGCTTGCTCATGTCCATGTCTCCTTGGGGAGGAAGGTGAAGTGAGGGAGGGTCAGAAGCGGCCGCCGCCGCCCATGCGGCCGCGGGTTCCGCCGCCGCCGAAGGAGCCGGGACCGCTGCCGCCGCCCCCGCCGAAACCGCCGCCGAAGCCGCCGCCCCCGCCCCCGCCCCCGCCGAAGCCGCCTCCGCCCCGGCCCCGGCCGCCGTTCAGGATTTCGCCGAGGATGATCCCGCCGAGCACCGCGCCGCTCATGCCGCCGCCCTGCTGCCGGCCGCCACCGCCGTACGGGTTCTGGTACCCCCTCACGTCCTGCTCGGCCAGCTGCTGCGCCTGGCGCGCGAGCGAGTCCGCCTGCTGGGCCTCGGCGAGGGCGCCCGCCGGGTCCGGACCCGACAGGGAGGCGGACCGCTCCAGGTGGCGCTGCGCCTCCGCCAGCCGGGTGCGGGCCTGACTGCCCACCGCGCCCCGGCTGGTGGTGATGTAGTCCGCGGCCGCGCCGATCGCGCTGCGGGCCGTGAGCTGGGCCTGGTCGAGCAGGGCCGCCGCCCGCTGGCGGCCCGATTCGCGCTCGCGGGCCCCGGCCAGCGCCTCGTCGAGGGCCGAGTCGGCCTCCTCCACGCGGCGCAGGGCGTCCAGCGGGTCGTACCGGCCGGCGCCCTGCTCCTGCCGTACGTCGGCCAGTACCGCCTCCGCCCGGCTGATCCGGCCGCGCAGATCGGCGGTGGAGGTGCCCTCGGTGGTGCCGGTCAGCAGTCCGCGCGCGTCGGCGAGGTCGGTGTCCGTCTCGTTCAGCGCGCCCGTCAGCTTCCCGGCGGCCTCCGCGAGCTCCTGCGCACGCCGCTCCACCGCGTCGACCAGGGTCGTCGCCTGGTCCACGGCGCCCTCGGCGGCCCGGACGTGCACGGCGGCCCGGCCGTTGTCGCCGGCGACGAGCGCGGCCCGGGCCTCGCCGAGGCTGGTCGTCGCGAACAGCAGCCGGTCCTTGGCCTGTTCGGGGTTGGAGGCCACCGGCGCGGACGCGGAGTCCGCGTACTGGCGGCCGAGCGCCGTGAGGGTCGCCTCCGCCGTCGTCGTACGGCCCGTCAGCTCGCGGAAGTGGACCTCCACCGTCGCGAGTGCCTGCGGCGCGTTCTTCTCCAGGTCCCGCAGCCGGTCGAAGTCCGCCGTCTCGGCGTCGAGCCGCCGGCTCGCCTCCGTGCAGCGGGCCACGATCTCGTCCAGCATCCGGCGCCGGGTGGCGTCGTCCTCCGGGTAGGCGTCGTCGAGCTGCTGGCGCAGCCGGAACGCGGCCGTCAGCTCGCCCTTCCCGTACTCCACGGCCGCCGTGAAGGCCGCCACCGCCTCCTCGCCGAACTGGGCGGTGGCGAAGCCGAGTTCCTCGGTGCTGGTGCGGATCGCGTCATCGGTCCCCACCAGCAGGGCCTTGGCCTTCGCGTCCAGCTCCGGCAGCGCGAGCGGCGCGGGCGGGGTGTCCTGCCCGGACCAGCCGGTGGTCTTCGGGCCGCCGCCGCTGCCGCTCGCGTTCCTGCGCTTGCGGCGGGTGTACGCGTACGCCCCGAGGGCGCCGGCCGCGCCGACCGCGACCACCGGGAGGACGAAGTCCCCGACGCCGCTCTCACCGCTCGCCGAGGCGCCGCCGGGGTCGGCCTCGCCGGGGGTGATCGTGGGCACCGGCACGGGCAGCCCGCCCAGGACCGCGCCGTAGCCGTTGGCGGCGCCGATCGCGGCGCCCGCCCAGTCGTTCTCCTTCAGGGCGGGCTCGATGGCGGTCCGCGCGACCGCCGCGAGCTGCTCCGCGGTGAAACCGGACGCGGAATCGGCCGAATAGGCGTACTGCCGGGCCCCGGTGCCGACGGCCAGCAGGACGTCGTTCTGGCCGAGGCCGTTCTTCTGGGCGGTGGCGTCGGCCCAGCTCTGCGCGGAGCGTCCGGAGAAGTCACGGACGTAGGTGACGAAGAGCTGGATCTTCCGGTCGGCGTACAGCTTGTCCAGCGCGGCCGTGACGGCGGCCTTGCGGTCGCCCAGGGCGCCCACGCGGTCGGTGATCTGCCCCTGCGCGGACAGGGTGACGGGGTCGTCGGCCCGGGCGGGCGGGGCGGTGGCCGTCGACCAGCCGGTGAGCGCGAGGAGCGCGGCGGCGAGGGCGAGGGCGGTCCGGGCGGGTATTCCGGGGGTGGGGCGTCTCTTCGTCCTGCTTCTCGGCGGAGTCACATTTGGGAGGGTATGGGGGCTTCTGTGCCCCCGCACCCGGAGACCGGCGGGCCTCCGGCTACGGCAGGGCGTACGCCGTGAGGGCGGGGTGGGGGAGGAGGAGGTGCTCGCCGATCAGGAGGGCGTCGCCGGCCGCCGGGGGCGGAGGGTCCCACTGGCGGACGGATTTGCCCGTCGCCGGGTCCAGGACGGTGACGAAGGGATCCGCGGCGCGCTTGAGGAGGCCGCGGCGGCCGCCGCGCCGGACCTCCACGTACAGGCCGCGTCCCGCCGCACTTCGACGTAGACCGTGGCGGCGTCGGCCGCGCAGGTCACCAGCAGCTCGTGCGGCCACCAGGCGCACGCTGACACAGTCGGAGCACTCAACGTCCTACGGGCCGGGCTGGTCCGTCGCGCCGCCAACACGGCATGGCGAGAAGCCCCCGGACTCGTCCGGAGGAGGAGTCACCACGATGAGGAGCCGCCCGTGGGCGACCACCTCGTCGTTCGTGGCCGCCTCCAGCAGCACCTTCACCGCCACGGCCCGCTCGAGCGCCGTGTCGTGCGCCCGCCACACCTCACCCATGCCGCCCTGGCCGAGCCGCTGGTCGAGGCGGTACCGGCCCGCCAGCTGATCCCCCACCCGCACCGCGAAAGCCCCCTGACATCACGTCAACGACGTTGATACAGGGGGCATTCTGCACTGCGAAGTGAACGGATGGGGGCGGCTACCGGCCGGAACGGCGTCCGATCTTGTTCCCCAGCCACACCAGGGGGTCGTACTTGCGGTCCACGGCCCGTTCCTTCAGCGGGATCAGGGCGTTGTCTGTGATCTTGATCCCTTCGGGGCAGACCTCCGTGCAGCACTTGGTGATGTTGCAGTAGCCGAGCCCGTGCTCCTCCTGGGCCGTGCGCTTGCGGTCCAGGCCCGCCTCCTGCGCCGCGTCCAGCGGGTGCATGTCCAGCTCCGCCACCCGCATCAGGAATCGGGGGCCCGCGAAGGCGGTCTTGTTCTCCTCGTGGTCGCGCACCACGTGGCAGGTGTCCTGGCACAGGAAGCACTCGATGCACTTCCTGAACTCCTGCGAACGCTCCACGTCCACCTGCTGCATCCGGTACTCGCCCGGCGCGACCCCGGCGGGCGGCACGAAGGCCGGAATCTCGCGCGCCTTCCGGTAGTTGAAGGACACGTCCGTCACCAGGTCGCGGACCACGGGGAAGGCCCGCAGCGGGGTCACGGTGATCGTCTCCTCGCGGGAGAAGGTCGACATCCGCGTCATGCACATCAGCCGCGGCCGTCCGTTGACCTCCGCACTGCACGAACCGCACTTGCCCGCCTTGCAGTTCCACCTCACCGCGAGGTCCGAGGCCTGGGTGGCCTGGAGGCGGTGGACGATGTCCAGGACCACCTCCCCGTCGTTCACCTCCACGGTGAAGTCGCGCAGCTCGCCGCCCTCCGCGTCGCCCCGCCAGATCCGGAACGCGGCATCGTAGGTAGTCACCCGTAGAGCTCCTCTTCGGCGAGGTACTTGACCAGCTCTTCCTTCTCGAAGAGTGCGAGCAGGTCGGGTCGGATGGGATCGGTGCGCACCCGGGTCAGCTCGATCCGGTCCGCCGCCGGGTCCCCGGGGGCCGGGTCGACGGGCCGGCACAGCAGGTTCACCGGGCGCCAGGACCGTTCCATCGCCGGGCAGTCCTCGCGGGTGTGCCCGCCCCGGCTCTCGGTGCGCTCCAGGGCCGCACGGGCCACGCACTCGCTGACCAGCAGCATGTTGCGCAGGTCCAGGGCCAGGTGCCAGCCCGGGTTGAACTGCCGGTGGCCCTCGACCCCGGCGCGCGAGGCCCGTACGCGCAGGGCCGCGAGCTTCCCGAGCGCCTCGGCCATCTCGCCCTCGCGGCGGATGATGCCGACGAGGTCGTTCATGGTCGTCTGGAGCTCCTGGTGGAGGGTGTACGGGTTCTCCGCGCCCTCGGCGGCATGGAACGGCGCCAGCGCCTCCGCCGCTGCCTCGTCCACCCGGTCCTGGTCCACGACCGGCAGCCGGCCCGCCTCCCCGGCCGCGTACCGCGCGGCGTGCAGTCCGGCCCGGCGGCCGAAGACCAGCAGGTCGGAGAGGGAGTTCCCGCCGAGCCGGTTCGAGCCGTGCATCCCGCCCGCGACCTCGCCGGCGGCGAACAGCCCCGGCACCCCGAGGGTGGCGGCGGTGTCGGACTCCACCGCGATGCCGCCCATCACGTAGTGGCAGGTCGGGCCCACCTCCATCGGCTCGGCGGTGATGTCCACGTCCGCCAGCTCCTTGAACTGGTGGTACATCGACGGGAGCCGCCGCTTGATCCTCTCGGCCGGCATCCGGGTGGACACGTCGAGGAAGACCCCGCCGTGCGGGGAGCCGCGCCCCGCCTTGACCTCGGAGTTGATGGCGCGGGCCACCTCGTCGCGGGGGAGCAGCTCGGGCGGGCGCCGGTTGTGGTCCGGGTCCTCGTACCAGCGGTCGCCCTCCTCCTCGGACTCCGCGTACTTCTCCTTGAAGACGTCCGGGACGTAGTCGAACATGAACCGCTTGCCCTCGCTGTTGCGCAGCACCCCGCCGTCGCCGCGCACCGACTCGGTGACGAGGATGCCCTTCACCGAGGGCGGCCAGACCATGCCGGTCGGGTGGAACTGCACGAACTCCATGTTCAGCAGCGGGGCCCCGGCGAGCAGGGCCAGCGCGTGGCCGTCGCCGGTGTACTCCCACGAGTTGGACGTGGTCTTGAAGGACTTGCCGATCCCGCCCGTGGCCAGCACCACCGCCGGGGCCTCCAGGACGAAGAACCGCCCGGTCTCGCGCTCGTAGCAGAAGGTCCCCGAGACCCGCTCGCCGTCCTTCAGCACCCTGGTGACGGTGCACTCCTGGAAGACCTTGAGCCGGGCCTCGTGGTCCCCGTGCTCCTTGAAGTCCTCCTGCTGGAGCTGGACGATCTTCTGCTGGAGGGTGCGGATCAGCTCCAGACCGGTCCGGTCGCCGACGTGCGCGAGGCGCGGGTACTCGTGCCCGCCGAAGTTGCGCTGCGATATCCGCCCGTCGGGCGTCCGGTCGAAGAGCGCACCCCAGGTCTCCAGCTCCCAGACCCGGTCCGGGGCCTCCTTGGCGTGCAGCTCGGCCATCCGCCACTGGTTGAGGAACTTGCCGCCGCGCATCGTGTCGCGGAAGTGCACCTGCCAGTTGTCGCCCTCGTTGACGTTGCCCATGGAGGCGGCGATGCCGCCCTCCGCCATCACGGTGTGGGCCTTGCCGAAGAGGGACTTGCAGATCACGGCCGTACGGGCACCCCGCTCCCGCGCCTCGATCGCGGCCCGCAATCCGGCGCCGCCCGCGCCGACCACGACCACGTCCCACTGCTGCCGTTCCACTTGAGCCATTAAAAGATCCTCGGGTCGGTGAAGGCGCCGCTGGCCACCAGGTACACGTAGAAGTCGCAGGCGGCCACGCTGATCAGCGAGGCCCACGCCAGCTGCATGTGACGGGAGTTGAGGCGGCTGATCCAGCCCCACAGGCGGTAGCGGACCGGGTGCTTGGAGAAGTGCTTCAGGCGGCCGCCCATGATGTGCCGGCAGGAGTGGCAGGACAGGGTGTACGCCCAGATCAGCACGATGTTGGTGACGAACAGCAGAGTCCCGAGGCCCATGTGGCCCCATTCGTACCGGTCGTTGCGGAAGGTCAGCACCGTGTCGTACGTGAGGATGCCCGCCACCGGCACCGCCGCGTAGAAGAAGTACCGGTGCATGTTCTGGAAGACCAGCGGGAAGCGCGTCTCGCCGCTGTACGAGGAGTGCGGCTCGGCGACGGCGCAGGCGGGCGGTGAGGCCCAGAAGCCCCGGTAGTAGGCCTTGCGGTAGTAGTAGCAGGTCAGCCGGAAGCCGAGCGGGAAGATCAGGATCAGCAGGGCGGGGGACAGGCCCCACCAGCTGCCGAACAGGTCGAGGTTCGGGCCGCCGCGCATCTCCTGGCAGTTCTCCGCGAGACACGGGGAGTAGAACGGCGAGACGTACGGGGCCGCGTAGTAGTCGGCGTTGGCGAAGGCCCGCCAGGTCGAGTAGAGGATGAAGGCGAGCAGCCCGGCCGCGGTGCCGGCGGGCGAGAGCCACCACCGGTCGGTCCGCAGGTGCCGGGCTGCGATCGCGGCCCGCGAGGCGTCGTGGACGCCGGCGGGCCGCTGTGATGGTGGTTGGGTGCCTGTGGCCAAGGGGGACTCCGGGTGGAGTGATGAGGGGTGGCCCAGGAGGTCCGGCGGCCGCCGCTGCGGCCGGCCGGACCCGGTGGGGTGTGCGCGGGGAGCGCGGGTCAGGGAGCGCGGCGGTCGCGGGCGCCGAGGCCCTCGTCGTCGGAGTCCGTCCACAGCGAGCTGTCGTACGGAGTGTCCGGGACACTGATCATTCCGGTCTCGCCGGGCGGCCGGGAGGCGGCCGGTGTCTGCCGGGCGACGTCCTTCTCCAGCCGTTCCACCGAGCGGACCAGCTCGTTCAGGTTGCGCCGTACGGCGGTCAAATCGTCTTGCAGGGACATGACTTGCCCTCACTTCCGCTGGTGCGGTGGCAACGCTCATGTGCGCCTGAGAGTGTCGCGCCTCCCGTCCCCGGTTGTGAAGGGACGTGCCGGGATTACGGGCGCGCAGGCGTGAATCGTGCGCCCCTCCCTGACCCCGTTGCCATCCCTCCAACGGGGGAACACCCGCCCGGAAACCTCTCCGCGGCAGCCGGGGCGCAAGTCGGATTGGTCCGCACGGGTGGGGTTCGCGGCGTGGCGAGGGTCCACTGCGACGGGTGTGAGGGGGTGTCGATTTCAGTGGGTTTCGCCACCCAGTGTGATCAGCTCCATATACCGCCGAACGTGATCAAGGCCCCTTCCTTCTCACGCCCCCCACGCCCCGCCCCGGAGGTACCACCCATGTCCCAGAGAAGGCGCAGGTCCTTGGCACTGCTGACCTCGGGAGTCCTCGCACTGCCGCTGCTCGCGGGCTGCGGCGCGGGGGACGAGGAGGGCGGCCCGGTCGCCGCAGGGCAGGACATCGCGGCCGACACCCGCGACAAGATCACCGACGGCGGGGTGCTCCGCTGGGCCGTGGACGCGCTGCCCGGAACCCTGAACACCTTCCAGGCCGATGCGGACGCCACCACCAATCGGATCGCCGGGGCCGTCCTGCCCCAGCTGTTCGTGCTGGACGGCAAGGGGCGGCCGGTGGCCAACCCCGACTACCTGGAGAAGGCCGAGGTCGTCGAGCGGGAGCCCAAGCAGGTCGTCCTGTACAAGCTCAACCAGCAGGCGGTCTGGAGCGACGGCCGGGAGGTCGGCGCCGCCGACTTCGTCGCCCAGTGGAGGGCCCTGAACGGCAAGGACTCCGCCTACTGGACGGCGCGCAACGCCGGCTACGACCGGATCGAGAAGATCGAACGCGGCAAGACGGACCTGGAGGTCAAGGTCACCTTCGTCAGGCCGTACGCCGACTGGCGCTCCCTCTTCTCGCCCCTTTACCCCAAGCAGGTCACCGGCACCCCGGAGAGCTTCAACGAGGGCGCCCGGGGCACCCTGAAGGTCACCGCCGGACCCTTCTCGCTGGGCGCCATCGACAAGAAGACGGGCACCGCCGCCCTGACCCGCAACCCGCGCTGGTGGGGCAGCCCGGCCAAGCTGGACACCCTGGTCCTGACCGCGGTGCCCCGCTCCGAACGCCCCGCCGCGCTGGCCGCCGGCAAGCTGGATCTGGCCGAGATCGACCGTACGGGCGCCGACCGGATCGCCCTCGCCCACCGCGAGGCCGCCAAGGCCGACGGCGCCCACGGCCCCGCCGCCTCGGTGACGGCCGCCCAGGCGACCATGTCCTGGGCGCTCGCCTTCGGCGCGGACGAGGCCAAGGCCAAGACCGAGCAGGAGACCCGCCAGAAGCACGCGGAGGCGGTGAAGCGGTACGCCGAGGAGCAGGGCGCCCTGCGCTCCTTCACCGTCCGCAAGTCCCTGGAGCCCGCCTACACCCAGCTCGCCATGAACGGCGCCGCCGGCCCGCTCGCCGACGAGCGCGTACGCCGCGCCGTGGCCCGCGCCCTGGACCGCCAGGCGCTCACCGACATCGTCCTGAAGCCGCTGGGGCTGCCCGCGAAGCCGGTCGGAAGCCACCTCGCGCTGGCCGGGCAGCAGGCGTACGCCGACAACAGCGACGCCCTCGGCGGCCAGGACACCCAGGCCTCGCAGGCCCTGCTCGCGGACGCCGGATGGCGCCGGGGCGGCAAGATCACCGACCCGGGGGGTGCGAAGGCGGGCTCGGAGGCCGCGAAGGGGACCGACGACTCGAAGACGCCGACCGGCCCGGGCACCGGCAACGACGGGCTCTACATCGTCGGCCAGGAAGACGAGCGCAACGGCGACGGGCGCGGCGGCGACGGCCGGGGCCGCGACGACAAGCCCGAGGAGGCCGCCAGGGCCGCCCTGCGGGCCGACCACCCCGACCACCGCCCCGAAGGCCCCGAGAACCCGCTCGGCCAGGACCTGCCGGAGGGCGCGTACGACCACCCCGACGGGGAGATCGTCGACGCCGACGCCTTCGCCGCGACCCACCCCTCCCCGGTGCTCGCCCCGGCCCCCTTCGCGGCCGCCCAGGAGCAGCTCCTGCGCACCCAGGCCGCCCGGGCCGCCCGGGCCGGGTCCGTGGACGACGGCAAGCGCAGCCCGGCCCTCGACGCCGAAACGGCCGCCGAGCCCGCGGACCCCGCCAAGGCGAGCCCCGCCCCGGCCCCCGCCAAGCAGGTCGTGCGCAGCTCGGGGAACATGCTCGCCAAGGACGGCAAGCCCCTCACCCTGCGCTTCATCCTGCCGGCCGGTCCCGGCTCGGAGGCGCTGCGCACGGTCGGCGAGCGGATCGCACAGATGCTCCACAAGGTCGGCGTGCAGACGGAGCTGACCAAGGTGGCCGACGAGAGCTTCTTCAAGGACCACATCGCCTCGGGCCAGTACGACCTGGCCCTGTACTCGTGGCCCGCGACCGCCTACCCGGCCACCGACGCCCGGCCCATCTTCGCGAAGCCGGAGCCGGCCGCCGACGGCTCGCTCCTCGTCGAACAGAACTACACCCGGGTCGGCACCGACCACATCGACCAGCTCTTCGACCAGGCGGCCGGCGAGCTGGACGAGGAGACCGCCCGCGACCTGATGCGCAAGGCGGACGCCCGGATCTGGGCGGCGGCCGGTTCCATCCCGCTCTACCAGCGCCCCGAGCTGGTGGCGGTGAAGCCGGGCCTGACGAACGCGGGCGCCTTCGGCCTCGGAGCCCCGAGGTACCAGGACATCGGCTGGAAGAAGCCGGCCGCGCCCAAGGAGAAGAACGAGAAGAAGAAGTGATGACGAAGGGGTGCATCCCGGGTTGAGACGGGGTTCTCAACCTCAGATGTGACTCAAGTCCCTTGCCCGCCGGATGACCGGCGGGCAAGGTCGTGGATACCCGTTGACCCGCGTGTTTCCAGGCAGTACCGGCGGCCGAGACCCCCCACCCCGCACTCGGCCCCGCTCAGTCGTCCGGCCCCTTGACAGACCCCCCGGCAGGCAGTTCCCGTCAACCGACGTACGATGGGGTAAGGCCGTGGCAGGTTTTCCGCCCGGTCGAGGCTCGCGTGCCGGACCGTACGCGCCGCCATCCACGATCCCGGGAGAAGCGCCGAAGTGCCCACGCGCCACGACATCCGTAACGTCGCCATCGTCGCCCACGTCGACCATGGCAAGACGACCATCGTCGATGCCATGCTCAAGCAGGCCGGTGCCTTCGCCGCCCACCAGCACCTCGACGACCGCATGATGGACTCGAACGACCTGGAGCGTGAGAAGGGCATCACGATCCTCGCCAAGAACACGGCGGTGAAGTACCACCCGAAGGACGGGTCGGCCCCGATCACGATCAACATCATCGACACCCCCGGCCACGCCGACTTCGGTGGTGAGGTCGAGCGCGGTCTGTCGATGGTGGACGCCGTCGTCCTGCTGGTGGACGCCTCCGAGGGTCCCCTGCCCCAGACCCGCTTCGTCCTGCGCAAGGCCCTGCAGGCGAAGATGCCGGTCATCCTCTGCATCAACAAGACGGACCGTCCGGACTCCCGGATCGACGAGGTCGTCAACGAGACGTACGACCTCTTCCTCGACCTGGACGCCGACGAGGAGCAGATCGAGTTCCCGATCGTCTACGCCTGTGGCCGTGACGGCGTCGCCTCGCTGACCAAGCCGGAGGACGGCACCGTCCCCGCGGACAGCGACAGCCTGGAGCCGTTCTTCTCCACCATCCTGGCCCACGTGCCGGCCCCGGTGTACGACGAGGAGGCCCCCCTCCAGGCCCACGTCACCAACCTGGACGCCGACAACTTCCTCGGCCGCATCGCGCTCGTCCGCGTCGAGCAGGGCGAGCTGCGCAAGGGTCAGACCGTCGCGTGGATCAAGCGTGACGGCACGATCTCGAACGTCCGCATCACCGAGCTGATGATGACCGAGGCGCTCACCCGCAAGCCGGCCGAGGTGGCGGGCCCGGGTGACATCTGCGCGGTCGCCGGTTTCCCCGACATCATGATCGGCGAGACCCTGGCCGACCCGGAGAACCCGATCGCGCTCCCGCTGATCTCGGTCGACGAGCCGGCGATCTCCATGACCATCGGTACGAACACCTCCCCGATGGTCGGCCGCGGCGGCAGCGGCAAGGGCGCGGACGCCAAGTCCGCGGTCAAGGACCGCAAGGTCACCGCCCGCCAGGTCAAGGACCGTCTGGACCGCGAGCTGGTCGGCAACGTCTCGCTCCGCGTGCTCGACACCGAGCGTCCGGACGCCTGGGAGGTCCAGGGCCGTGGTGAGCTCGCGCTCGCCATCCTGGTCGAGCAGATGCGCCGCGAGGGCTTCGAGCTGACCATCGGCAAGCCGCAGGTCGTCACCCAGGAGGTCGACGGCAAGGTCCACGAGCCCGTCGAGCGCATGACCATCGACGTCCCCGAGGAGCACATGGGCGCCGTCACGCAGCTCATGGGCGTCCGCAAGGGCCGCATGGACAACATGTCGAACCACGGCTCCGGCTGGGTCCGCATGGAGTTCGTCGTCCCGTCGCGCGGCCTCATCGGCTTCCGTACGGAGTTCCTGACCGGTACGCGCGGTACGGGCATCGCCCACTCGATCCACGAGGGCCACGAGCCGTGGTTCGGCCCGCTGGTGACCCGTAACAACGGTTCGCTGGTCGCCGACCGTTCCGGTTCGGTCACGCCGTTCGCGATGATCAACCTCCAGGAGCGCGGTGTCCTGTTCACCGAGCCCGGCACCGAGGTGTACGAGGGCATGATCGTCGGCGAGAACTCGCGCTCCGACGACATGGACGTGAACATCACCAAGGAGAAGAAGCTCACCAACATGCGTGCGGCTTCGGCGGACAACACCGAGAACGTGGTGCCGCCGCGCAGGCTCTCCCTGGAGCAGTCCCTGGAGTTCTGCCGCGACGACGAGTGCGTCGAGGTGACCCCGGAGGCCGTCCGCATCCGCAAGGTCGTCCTGGACCAGAAGGACCGCTCGCGCACCGCGTCGCGCGCCAAGTCCGGCAAGTAGTCGCGTAGGACCCGGATCACACTTGGGTCCTCATCGCAGTCCCGTTCAACGAGCAGCCCCTCCCGTCACGGTCTCCGTGAGGGGAGGGGCTGTTCGCTTTTGTCAAGCGGATTGTTTCGATCCGGTGTCCGCGGTGTCCGCATACCGACCGTGACACTCCGGAAGAAGTGCTAACAGTCCGTTTCGTTCATGTCTGTCTCCTATCCGTTTGTCCGGATTTCGGGTTTTAGCCGTAGTGCGATGTTGTGAAAACGAGACCACTTAAGTGTGGTTTACGGTCAAGGCGTCCCTGAGGATGGCTCCATTGAGCTCGGGTCAATGGGTCACACGCTGTGGGGAGCGTCGACTCACGAGCACACTCGGGGCACTGGTTCCTTATCGCCGTCAGGGGTGTCGGCGAAACGCAACTCGTGCCCTTCACATCAGACAGTGGACTCATGAGGAGGAAACCCATGCGCGGTGCCAAGAGCGCCAAGTGGGTAACGGGCGCGATTGTCGTTGCCCTGGCTGCGACCGCTTGCGGTGGCGGCGGCGGCAAGGCGGCGGCCGGCAAGGGTGAGGTCGACCCGAACGGCATTTACTCCGTCGAGGTCGGTGAGCCGGAGAAGCTCCTGCAGCCGGCCGACACGATGGAGTCCAACGGCTCGATCGTCATGTCGGGTCTGTTCTCCCAGCTGGTCGACTACGACGCCGACGGCAAGATCGTCAACGTCAACGCCGAGTCGGTCAAGTCGGACGACAGCAAGCTGTGGACCGTCAAGCTGAAGCCGGGCTGGACCTTCCACGACGGCACCAAGGTGACCGCCGAGTCCTACGTCAAGGCGTGGAACTGGGCCGCGAACATCAACAACAAGCAGGGCAACGCGTCCTGGTTCGCCGACATCAAGGGCTACGAGGCCCTGCACCCCGAGGCCGAGGGCGCCAAGCCCACCGCCGAGGCGCTCGAGGGCCTGAAGGTCATCGACGAGAACACCTTCACCATCGAGCTCGCCAACGCCGTGCCGTACTTCGAGTACAAGCTCGGCTACGAGGTCTTCTCCCCGCTGCCGGAGTCCTTCTACAAGGACCCCGCCGCCGCCGGTGAGAAGCCGGTCGGCAACGGCCCCTACAAGTTCAAGTCGTGGGAGCACAAGAAGCAGATCGAGCTCACGCGCTACGACGACTACAAGGGCGAGAACAAGGCGAAGAACGGTGGTGTGGTCCTCAAGAACTACTCCACCCTCGAGACCGCCTACGAAGACCTGAAGTCGGGCAACGTCGACGTCCTGCGCCAGATCGCCTCGAAGGACCTCCCGGTCTACCGTGCCGACCTCGGTGACCGTGCCGTCGACCAGGCCTACTCGGCGATCCAGACGCTGGCCGTCGCGTTCTACGCCGACCAGTGGAAGAACCCGAAGCCGGTCAACCCGAAGGTCATCCAGGGCCTCTCGATGGCGATCGACCGCGCCACCATCACCAAGACCGTGCTCCAGGGCACCCGTGACCCCGCCACCGGCTGGGTCGCCAAGGGCGTCCTCGGCTACACGCCGGACGGCTCGGGTGACGTCGCCAAGTTCGACCCCGCGAAGGCCAAGGCGCTCATCGCCGAGGGCGGCGGCGTCCCGAACAACGAGATCTCCATCCAGTTCAACTCGGACGGCGGTCACAAGGAGTGGGTCGAGGCTGTCTGCAACAGCATCACCACCTCCACGGGCGTCAAGTGCACCGGCGACGCCAAGCCTGACTTCCAGGCCGACCTCCAGGCCCGCAAGGCCAAGCAGGTCAAGTCGTTCTACCGCTCCGGCTGGGTGCTCGACTACCCGGTGAACGCCAACTTCATCAGCGACCTGTTCCGTACGGGCGCCGGCGGCAACCAGGGTGGCTTCTCCAGCCCCGAGCTCGACGCGAAGATCGCCGCGGCGGACACGGCCAAGACCCTCGACGAGTCCGTGAAGGCCTACCAGGCCATCGAGAAGGACCTCGTCAACTACATGCCGTCGATCCCGCTCTGGTACTACAAGGTCAACGCGGGCTTCTCGGAGAAGGTCCAGAACGTGAAGTACGCCCAGGACGGCGACCCGATCCTTGAGGGTGTCGAGGTCAAGAAGTAAGTCCCACCGCGTAATTCCTTTCGACGGATGTGGGCCGGCGGGGAGCCGGCCCACATCCGGGCCTACATGCAGCGCCCGGGGGGCCCTTTCGCGACGCAGTGACGGAACCGTCACGCGCGTGCGTGGCGAAAGGGCCCGTCCGGCTGCGCCTGCCGCATCTTCTACGGAGGCATGATGGGGCGCTATGTCGCACGACGACTGCTCCAGATGATCCCGGTCTTCTTCGGGACGACCCTGCTCATCTTCTTTATGGTCTACAGCCTGCCCGGCGACCCCGTGGCCGGACTCTTCGGGGACAAGGGCGCTGACCCCGCCACACTGGCAGCGCTCCGTCACGAGCACGGGCTGGACCTGCCGCTCTGGCACCAGTACTGGAACTACATCTCCGGCATCCTGTTCCACTTCGATTTCGGAACGCAGATCCGGAGCGGGCGCGCGATCACCGATGTCATCGGGGACGCCTTCCCGGTCACGTTCCGCCTGGCGATCTTCGCCTTCGCCATCGAGATCGTCCTGGGCCTGGCCCTCGGGATCATCGCCGGCCTCAAGGCGGGCAAGCTGGCCGACAACCTCATCCTGATCCTCACCCTGCTGATCATCTCGATGCCGGTCTTCGTCCTCGGCTTCATCGTCAAGGCCGTGTTCGTCTACCAGCTCCACTGGATCGAGCCCAACGTCAGCACCCAGGAGACCTGGGCCGAGCTCATCGCGCCGGCCGTCGTACTGGGATCGCTGTCACTCGCCTACGTGGCACGGCTGACCCGCACCTCCATGGCCGAGAACCTGCGCGCCGACTACGTGCGCACCGCCGTCGCCAAGGGCCTGCCCAAGCGCCGGGTCATCGGTGTGCACCTCATGCGCAACTCGATGATCCCCGTCGTCACCTTCCTGGGTACCGACATCGGAGCGCTGATGGGCGGCGCCGTCGTCACCGAGGGCCTGTTCAACGTCAAGGGCGTCGGCAACCTCATCTTCGACGCGATCATCCGCCGTGAGGGCCTGACCGTGGTCGGTGTCGTCACCGTCCTGGTCGTGGTCTACCTGATAGCCAGCCTGCTCGTCGACCTCCTCTACGCGGTCATGGACCCGAGGATCCGGTATGCCTGACATGACCAAGACCGACACCGTGACGGCCGAGACCACCCCGGCGCCCGGTGCGCCGGTGGCAGCCGCGAAGCCGGAGAAGGCACGCAGCCTCTGGGGCGACGCCTGGGTCGACCTGCGCCGCAACCCGTACTTCGTCGTCTCCTCGGTGCTGATCTTCATCCTTCTGGTGATCTCCGTCTTCCCGAGCTGGTTCACCAGCATCGACCCCACCAAGGGCGATCTGGTGCACCACTTCCTCGGCAAGCCGGAGCTCTCCAAGGTCGGTTCGCCCGACTGGCTCGGCTGGGACGGCCAGGGGCGCAGCGTCTACGCCCGCCTCATCTACGGCACCAGGGCCTCGATCATCGTCTCCGTCTGCGTGACCGCGATCGTCACCGTCGTCGGTGGCATCACGGGCATGATCGCCGGTTACTTCGGCGGCCTCACGGACGCGATCATGTCGCGCATCACCGACGTGTTCTTCGGCATCCCGTTCCTGCTCGGTGCGATGGTCGTCCTCCAGGCCTTCAGCAAGCGCACGGTGTGGACGGTCGTCTTCGCCCTGGCCTTCCTCGGCTGGACGCAGATCAACCGCGTCATGCGCGGCGCCGTCATCACGGTGAAGCAGGCCGACTACGTGCACGCCGCGAAGGCCCTCGGCGCCGGCACCCCCCGGATCCTGATCCGGCACATCCTGCCGAACGCCATGGCCCCGGTGATCGTGGTCTCCACCATCGCCCTCGGCGGCTACATCGCGGCCGAGGCGACCCTGTCCTACCTGGGTCTCGGCCTGGCCTCCCCCGCCATCTCATGGGGTGTGGACATCGCCGGTGGTTCCGCGCAGATCCGAGTGGCGCAGCACATCCTGCTGTACCCCTCGATCATGCTCAGCATCACCGTCCTCGCCTTCATCATGCTCGGCGAAGCGGTCCGCAACGCCCTCGACCCCAAGCTGCGCTGAGGAGGGCGTAAGTGATCACCATGGACAACACCTCCAGCGTTCCCTCCCCGCGTGACGGGGACCCGCAGACGCCGCTCCTCGAAGTGCGCGACCTGCACGTCGAGTTCCACACCCGCGACGGTGTGGCCAAGGCAGTCAACGGCGTCAACTACAGCGTGAGCGCCGGCGAGACCCTCGCCGTGCTCGGCGAGTCCGGCTCCGGCAAGTCCGTGACGGCCCAGGCCATCATGGGCATCCTCGACATGCCCCCCGGCAAGATCCCGCAGGGCGAGATCCTCTTCCGCGGCCAGGACATGCTCAAGATGAGCTTCGAGGAGCGGCGCAAGCTGCGCGGCCGGAAGATCGCCATGATCTTCCAGGACGCCCTGTCCTCGCTGAACCCGGTGCTCACCGTCGGCTACCAGCTGAGCGAGATGTTCCGCGTCCACGAGGGCCTGTCGAAGAAGGAAGCCCGCGTCAAGTCCATCGAGCTGATGGAGAAGGTGAAGATCCCCGCCGCCAAGCAGCGCGTGGACGATTACCCGCACCACTTCTCCGGTGGCATGCGCCAGCGCATCATGATCGCCATGGCGATCGCGCTGGAGCCCGACTTGATCATCGCCGACGAGCCGACCACGGCCCTGGACGTCACCGTCCAGGCCCAGGTCATGGACCTCCTCGCGGAGCTCCAGCGCGAGCTCAACATGGGCCTCATCCTGATCACCCACGACCTCGGCGTCGTCGCCGACGTCGCGGACAAGATCGCGGTCATGTACGCCGGCCGGATCGTCGAGACCGCTCCGGTCCACGAGATCTACAAGCGCCCGGCGCACCCGTACACCCGCGGCCTGCTCGACTCGATCCCGCGCCTGGACCAGAAGGGCCAGGAGCTCTTCGCGATCAAGGGCCTGCCGCCGAACCTGCTGCGCCTGCCCACGGGCTGCTCGTTCAGCCCGCGCTGCGTCGCCGCGCAGGACATCTGCCGGTCGGAGATCCCCGTGCTCCAGCCCGTCAGCGAGCAGGACGGCACCGAACTGGCCGGCCGTCACAGCGCGTGCCACTTCTGGAAGGAGCAGATCCATGGCTGAGCTCACCAAGAACGCCCCCGTGCGCGAGCCGATCCTCCAGGTCCGCAACCTGGTCAAGCACTTCCCGCTGACCCAGGGCATCCTGTTCAAGAAGCAGGTCGGCGCGGTCAAGGCGGTCGACGGGATCTCCTTCGACCTGTACCAGGGCGAGACCCTCGGCATCGTCGGCGAGTCCGGCTGTGGCAAGTCCACCGTCGCCAAGCTGCTGATGAACCTGGAGCGCGCCACCGCCGGCGAGGTCTTCTACAAGGGCCAGGACATCACCAAGCTGTCCGGCCGCGCCCTGAAGGCCGTACGCCGCAACATCCAGATGGTGTTCCAGGACCCGTACACCTCGCTGAACCCGCGCATGACGGTCGGCGACATCATCGGCGAGACCTACGACATCCACCCCGAGGTGGCCCCCAAGGGCGACCGGCGCCGCAAGGTGCAGGAGCTCCTGGACGTCGTCGGCCTCAACCCGGAGTACATCAACCGGTACCCGCACCAGTTCTCCGGCGGCCAGCGCCAGCGCATCGGCATCGCCCGCGGCCTCGCGCTCAACCCGGAGATCATCATCTGCGACGAGCCGGTCTCCGCGCTCGACGTGTCGGTGCAGGCCCAGGTCATCAACCTGATGGAGAAGCTGCAGGAGGAGTTCAACCTCTCCTACATCTTCATCGCGCACGACCTCTCCATCGTCCGGCACATCTCGGACCGCGTCGGGGTCATGTACCTCGGCAAGATGGCCGAGATCGGCACCGACGAGCAGATCTACGAGCACCCGACGCACCCGTACACCCAGGCGCTGCTCTCCGCGGTGCCGGTGCCGGACCCCGAGGCCCGCGCGCACCGCGAGCGGATCATCCTCACCGGTGACGTGCCCTCGCCGGCCAACCCGCCGTCGGGCTGCCGTTTCCGCACCCGCTGCTGGAAGGCCGAGGAGAAGTGCTCCGTGGAGGAGCCGCTGCTCGCGATCCCCGAGCGCTTCCAGGGCGTCAAGACCCTGGCCGCGCACGAGTCGGCCTGCCACTTCGCCGAGGAGAAGGCCGTTCTGGCCGTCTGACCCCCGCGGACACGCACCGAAGGCGCCCGGTACCGGAACTCTCCGGCACCGGGCGCCTTCGCGTCCGCGCGGGGTGCGCGGACGCAGGCGCGCGCCGCCCGCGCACCCGCCGCGCGGGGAAAGCCGGTTGCGGTCCGGCCCGCGGCCGTCCGAGAGTGGTCCGATGAGCGACCAGCTGACCGTACGTCCCGCCGGGCCCTCGGACGCCGGGGACATCTGCTGTCTCCTCAACGCCGTCGACCTCGTCGAGATCGGCCGCCCCGAGACCGACCTCGCCGCCGTCGAGGCCGACCTGCACCATCCCGACGTCGATCTGGCCAGGGACTCCTGGCTCGCCTTCGAGGGCGGCCGGCTCGTCGCCTACGCCATGGTGTGGGCCGACTCGGGCCCCGGCCGCGTCGACTCCGAGCACTACGCACTGCCCGGGCACCGCGCGGCCGCCGTGCGGCTGCTGGAACGGATGGAGGTCCGGGCCCGCGAACTCGCCGCCGGCGCACCCGGCGCCTGGCTGAGGCTCCAGCTCAACGTCGAGCCCACCCTCGACGCGGACCTGCTGCCCGGCCGCGGCTACCGGACCGTGCGCCGCTACCAGGTGATGACCCGCGCCCTGGAGCCGGACCGGGCGGCGCCGGCCCCGCCCGCCGGGCTCACCCTGCGCCCCTGCGACGGGGACGAGGCCGAGCGCCGCCGCGCCCACGCCCTGATCGAGGAGAGCTTCGCCGAGCACTTCGGCCACGTGGAGCGCCCGTACGAGCCCTGGCTGGACCACATCGACGGCCGCGGCCTGGACTGGTCACTGGTCTGGATCGCGAGCCTGCCCGCGCTGGGCGACGTAGGGGTCCTGCTGACCCGCGACGACCGCACCAGCATGGGCTGGCTCAGTCACCTCGGCGTCGTCGGGGCCGCACGCGGCCGCGGGGTCGGCGGCTTCCTGCTGCGCCACGGCTTCGCCGCCTACGCGGCGCGCGGCCGCTCCACGGTGGGCCTCGGCGTGGACACCGGCAACGAAACCGGCGCACTCGCGCTGTACGAGGCGCACGGCATGACGATGCACTACGCCGTGAACACCTGGGAGCTCGCTTTGCACTCGCAGGGGTGACAGGCGGGGGACGCGAGGGTGCAATCGGTCCAACGAGGAGTGTGCGGGACCCCACATAGGGTGACATTGGGCCCTAAGTGAGTCTTGGGATCCCAGTAGGAGGCACTCCATGCGCGGAGCCACCCACGCCAAGTGGGCCGCATGCGCGGCGGCCGTCGTCCTGGCGGCGACGGCCTGCGGCGGCGGCGGAAGCGACAGCGGCGGGGGCGGTGGCGAGGGAATCATCAGCTCTTCGTGGGGTGACCCGCAGAACCCGCTGGAGCCCGCCAACACCAACGAGGTCCAGGGCGGCAAGGTCCTCGACATGATCTTCCGGGGTCTGAAGCGGTACGACCCGAAGACCGGCGAGGCCAAGAACATGCTCGCCGAGAAGATCGAGACCACCGACAGCCAGCACTTCACGATCACGCTGAAGGACGGCTGGAAGTTCAGCAACGACGAGCCGGTCACCGCGCAGTCGTTCGTGGACGCCTGGAACTACGGCGCGGACGTCAGCAAGAAGCAGAACAACTCGCCGTTCTTCTCCGACATCGTCGGCTACTCGGACGTGCACCCCGCCTCGGGCGACCCCAAGGCCAAGACCATGTCCGGCCTGGTGGTCAAGGACCCCAAGACCTTCACGGTCGCGCTCAAGGAGAAGTTCTCCACCTGGCCCGAGACCCTCGGCTACCAGGCGTTCTCCCCGCTGCCCAAGGCCTTCTTCACCGACCACGACGGCTGGCTGAAGAAGCCCGTCGGCAACGGCCCGTACTCGGTGGACTCGTACACCAAGGGCACCGGCATGAAGCTGCGCAAGTGGGACGCCTACACGGGCGCGGACAAGGCGGTCAACGGCGGCGTGGACCTGAAGGTCTACACCGACAACAACACCGCCTACACCGACCTGATCTCCGGCAACCTCGACCTGGTCGACGACATCCCGGCGCAGCAGCTCAAGAACGTCAAGAACGACCTGGGCGACCGGTACATCAACCAGCCCGCCCTGATCATCCAGACCCTCACCTTCCCGCTCTACGACCCCAAGTGGAGCAAGGAGGGCATGGAAAAGGTCCGCATCGGCATCTCGATGGCGATCAACCGCGACGAGATCACCAAGCAGATCTTCAAGGAGACCCGCACCCCGGCCAAGGACTGGACCTCCAAGGCCCTCGGAGACAAGGGCGGCTTCTCCGCCACCGCCTGCGGCGAGGCCTGCTCCTTCAACCCCACCGAGGCCAAGAAGCTCATCGATTCGGTCGGACTGCCCGGCGGCAAGGTCACGCTGACGTCCAACGTGGACACCGGCTCGCACCGCGAGTGGATGGACGCCGTCTGCAACAGCATCAACAACGCGCTGGGCGAAGGCCCGGTCTGCACGGTCAACCCCGTCGGAACGTTCGCCGACTTCCGCAACCAGCAGAGCTCCTACAAGCTGGCCGGCCCCTTCCGGTCCGGCTGGCAGGCCGACTACCCGCTGATCCAGAACTTCCTCGAGCCGCTGTACTTCACGGGCGCCTCCTCGAACTACGGCAAGTTCAGCAACGCGGACTTCGACAAGCTCATCGACGAGGCCAACCGGGAGAGCGACACGGCCAAGGCGACGGCCAAGTTCCAGGAGGCGGAGAAGATCCTCGCCGCCCAGATGCCGTCGATCCCGCTCTGGTACCAGAACGGCAGCGCCGGCCACTCGGAGCGGATCTCGGACGTGGAGCTCAACCAGTTCAGCGTCCCCGTCTACGACCAGATCAAGGTCAGCTGACCCGTCCACGGATCGATCCTGGAGCAGTCCATGGGACGTTATGTGATCCGGCGACTGCTCCAGATGATCCCCGTGTTCATCGGCAGCACGTTCCTGATCTTCTTCATGGTGTACGCGCTCGGTGACCCCGTCGCCGCCCTCTTCGGCGACAAGGCCCCCGACCCCGCCACCGCCGCCCGCATCCGCAAGGACCTCTACCTCGACCGCCCGCTGTGGGAGCAGTACCTGCACTACATGGGCCAGATCTTCAAGGGCGACTTCGGCACTGCCTTCAACGGCCAGAAGGTCACCGAGCTCATGGCCACCGCCTTCCCGGTGACCCTGCGCCTGACCATCGTCGCGATCGTCATCGAGATCATCGTCGGCATCACCCTCGGCGTGATCAGCGGCCTCAAGCGCGGCAAGTCCATCGACACCAGCCTGCTGGTGCTCACCCTCGTGGTCATCTCGGTGCCGACCTTCGTGACCGGCTACCTGCTGCAGTTCGTCTTCGGCGTCAAATGGGGCTGGGTACGGCCCACCGTCTCCCCGGACGCCCCCTTCAACGAACTCATCCTGCCCGGCATCGTCCTGGCGCTGGTCTCCCTCGCCTACGTCACCCGGCTCACCCGGACCTCCATCGCCGAGAACGTCAAGGCCGACTACGTCCGCACCGCCGTCGCCAAGGGCCTGCCCCGGCGCCGGGTCGTCACCCGCCACCTGCTGCGCAACTCGCTGATCCCCGTCGTCACCTTCATCGGCACCGACATCGGCGCCCTGATGGGCGGTGCCATCGTCACCGAGCGGATCTTCAACATCCACGGGGTGGGCTACCAGCTCTACCAGGGCATCCTGCGCAACAACTCCCCGACGGTGGTCGGCTTCGTGACCATCCTCGTCATCGTGTTCCTGCTGGCGAACCTGCTCGTCGACCTGCTCTACGCGGTCCTGGACCCGAGGATCCGTTATGCCTGAGCCCGAGCGACCCGCCTTCGACCCACTGAGCGCCGGCGCCCACGAGGCCATCGCCCCCACCGGCCAGGGAGGGGCCATGGATCTCGCGCTGGAGGAGGCCGAAAGCCTGGAGAAGGAGCTCGGGGGAGGACCCGCCGGACCCCAGGAGAAGGCCCGCTCCCTGTGGTCCGACGCCTGGCACCAACTGCGCCGCAACCCCGTCTTCATCTTCGCCGGCCTGCTGATCCTCTTCCTCGTCGTCATCGCGATCTGGCCCCAGCTCATCGCGAGCGGCGACCCCCTCAGATGCGACCTGTCCAAATCGCAGCAGGGCTCCTCCCCGGGCCACCCCTTCGGCTACGACACCCAGGGCTGCGACGTGTACACCCGCACCGTCTACGGGGCCCGCGCCTCCATCACCGTGGGCATCTGCGCCACCCTCGGCGCGGCCCTCCTCGGCTCGGCGCTCGGCGGGCTCGCCGGTTTCTTCGGCGGCTGGGCCGATTCGCTGCTCTCCCGGGTCGCCGACATCTTCTTCGGCATCCCCGTGGTCCTCGGCGGCCTGGTCTTCCTGTCCGTGGTCACCAGCACCACCGTCTGGCCCGTCGTCGGCTTCATCGTGCTGCTGGGCTGGCCGCAACTGGCCCGCATCGCCCGCGGCTCGGTCATCACCGCCAAACAGAACGACTACGTCCAGGCCGCCCGGGCGCTCGGCGCGGGCAACGGCCGGATGCTGCTGCGCCACGTCGCACCCAACGCGATCGCGCCCGTCATCGTCGTCGCCACCATCGCGCTCGGTACGTACATCGCCCTGGAAGCCACCCTGTCCTTCCTCGGCGTGGGCCTGCGCCCGCCGACCGTCTCCTGGGGCATCGACATCTCCAACGCCGCCTCCCAGATCCGCAACGCCCCGCACATGCTGCTCTACCCGGCGGGCGCGCTCAGCATCACCGTGCTCGCGTTCATCATGCTCGGCGACGCGGTGCGCGACGCCCTCGACCCCAAGCTGCGCTGAGGAGCCCCGTAGATGCTGCTCGAAGTGCGCGATCTGCACGTGGAATTCAAGACGCGGGACGGAGTCGCGAAGGCCGTCAACGGAGTCGACTACTCGGTGGCCGAGGGCGAGACGCTCGCCGTGCTCGGCGAGTCCGGCTCGGGCAAGTCGGTCACCGCACAAGCCGTCATGGGCATCCTGGACATGCCGCCGGGCCGCATCACGGGCGGCGAGATCCTCTTCAAGGGCCAGGACCTGCTGAAGATGAAGGAGGAGGAGCGCAGGAAGATCCGCGGGGCCGGAATGGCCATGATCTTCCAGGACGCGCTGTCCTCCCTCAACCCCGTGCTGAGCGTGGGCGCCCAGCTCGGCGAGATGTACGAGGTCCACCGCGGGATGTCCCGCAAGGACGCCAGGGCCAAAGCGGTCGAGCTGATGGACCGGGTGAAGATCCCGGCGGCCAGGGAGCGGGTGGGGGACTACCCGCACCAGTTCTCCGGCGGCATGCGCCAGCGCATCATGATCGCCATGGCGATGGCGCTCGAACCCTCGCTCATCATCGCCGACGAGCCGACCACGGCCCTGGACGTCACCGTCCAGGCCCAGGTCATGGACCTCCTCGCGGAGCTCCAGCGCGAGCTCAACATGGGCCTCATCCTGATCACCCACGACCTCGGCGTCGTCGCCGACGTCGCGGACAAGATCGCGGTCATGTACGCCGGCCGGATCGTCGAGACCGCCCCCGTCCACGAGATCTACAAGAACCCCGCCCACCCCTACACCCGCGGCCTGCTCGACTCGATCCCGCGCCTGGACCAGAAGGGCCAGGAGCTCTACGCCATCAAGGGCCTGCCGCCCAACCTGCTGGCCATCCCGCCCGGCTGCGCCTTCAACCCGCGCTGCCCGATGGCCCGGGCCGTCTGCCGCACCGACGTGCCGCCGCTGGCCGAGGTCGGACCGGACCGCGCCAGCGCCTGCTTCTTCTGGAAGGAGTGCCTCGGTGGCTGAGTCCATCCTGGAGGTCAGGGACCTGGTCAAGCACTACCCGCTGACCCAGGGCATCCTCTTCAAGAAGCAGGTCGGCGCCGTCAAGGCCGTCGACGGGGTCTCCTTCGACCTGCGGGCCGGCGAGACCCTCGGCATCGTCGGGGAATCTGGCTGCGGCAAGTCCACCGTGGCCAAGATGCTGGTCAACCTGGAACGCCCCACGGCGGGGGCCATCCGGTACAAGGGCGAGGACCTCGCCAAACTGTCCGGCAAGGCCCTCAAAGCCGTCCGCCGCAACATCCAGATGGTCTTCCAGGACCCGTACACCTCGCTGAACCCGCGGATGACGGTCGGCGACATCATCGGCGAGCCCTACGAGATCCACCCCGAGGTGGCCCCGAAGGGCGACCGGCGCCGCAAGGTGCAGGAGCTCCTGGACGTCGTCGGCCTCAACCCGGAGTACATCAACCGGTACCCGCACCAGTTCTCCGGCGGCCAGCGCCAGCGCATCGGCATCGCCCGCGGCCTCGCCCTCCAGCCCGAGATCATCGTGGCCGACGAGCCGGTCTCCGCGCTCGACGTCTCCGTACAGGCCCAGGTGATCAACCTCCTGGAGCGCCTCCAGAACGAGTTCGACCTCTCCTACGTGTTCATCGCGCACGACCTCTCCATCGTCCGGCACATCTCCGACCGGGTCGGCGTCATGTACCTGGGCCGGATCGTCGAGATCGGCACCGACACGCAGATCTACGACCACCCCACCCACCCGTACACCCAGGCGCTGCTCTCCGCCGTCCCGGTCCCCGACCCGGCGGCCCGCACGGGGCGGGACCGGATCATCCTCTCCGGCGACGTGCCCTCCCCGGCCAACCCGCCGTCCGGCTGCCGCTTCCGCACCCGCTGCTGGAAGGCCGAGGCCCGCTGCGCGACGGAGGTCCCGCTCCTGGAGATCCCGGCCTTCCTCCCGGGCGGCCCGGCGGCCCATCCCTCGGCCTGCCACTTCGCTTCCGAGCGGCAGGTGGTCCCGCCGTCCGACACGCCGCCGGCGCCGGGACCGCTGACCAAGGAGTGAGCTTCGGCCCCCCGCCACCGCTCATTTCTCGCCACAGCTGCGAACGGCACCACAACTCCTCCACAACTCGGTTTACATGTAGGCAACTTGACCGTTTCTGCCCCGAGATCTGGGCCCGGCAGCCTGGGTCCGGTGCGGCCGTGCGGGTGCCGACAGCCGGCCGGGGAGGCGTACAGGCTCCCCGGCCGGTACTCCCGTGACCCCGGAGGTGCGCGGCGTGCGCCCCTCGTGCTGCCGGAATCGATCGATGTGCTGGTACGGATAGTTATGATCCGTAGCGCACGGTGGGTATGACTCTGCCGAGCACCGAGTTGCGAGTACGCGAACCCGATGTCCGCTCGACGTGGAGGTGAAACGCCGTGGCACTATCGATCTCGGCCGTGGTGCTGCTGGCGATCGTCGTGTTCCTGCTGGTCCGGCGCTCGGGCCTGAAAGCGGGTCACGCCGCGGTCTGCGTGCTGCTCGGCTTCTACCTGGCGAGCTCGACCATGGCTCCGACGCTCTCCCAGCTGACCTCCAACGTGGCGAGCATGATCAGCGGCCTGAAGCTCTGACGGCCCGAAGCTCCAACGGCCCGAAGCTCTGGCGGCCGGGGGTGCGGCCTCGTGGGGTCCGGGGCGCCGGGCCTCGTAGGCTTGCCCCATGAACGGTCTTCCCGCCCGTCGGCTCCTCCTCGTGCACGCGCACCCGGACGACGAGTCGATCAACAACGGCGTCACCATGGCCAAGTACGCGGCCGAGGGCGCCCATGTCGCGTTGGTGACCTGCACCCTCGGCGAGGAGGGCGAGGTCATCCCGCCCGGACTCGCCCACCTCGCGGCCGACCGCGACGACACCCTCGGCACGCACCGCATCGGCGAGCTCGCCGACGCGATGCGCGAACTGGGCGTCGCCGACCACCGCTTCCTCGGCGGCCCCGGCCGCTTCCGGGACTCCGGGATGATGGGCGCCGAGCAGAACCGCCGGCCCGGAGCCTTCTGGTCCACCGACGTGGACGAGGCCGCGGGGTACCTCGTGGAGGTGATCCGCGAACTGCGCCCCCAGGTCCTCGTCACCTACGACCCGGACGGCGGCTACGGCCACCCCGACCACATCCAGGCCCACCGCGTCGCCACCCGCGGCGCCGAACTGGCCGCGGATCCCACGTACCGCCGGGACCTGGGCGAGCCGCACGCGATCGAGAAGCTCTACTGGAACCGCGTCCCGCGCTCGGTCGTCGAGGAGGGCTTCGCCCGGCTGCGCGCGGCCGGGGGCGGCACCCCCTTCCCCGGGCTGGCCGAACCGGACGACGTGCCGGGCGTGGTGGCCGACGGGCGGATCACCGCCGAGATCGGCGCCGACGGGGCAGCGGACGAGGCCTTCGTGGCCGCCAAGACCGCCGCGATGCGGGCGCACGCGACCCAGATCGCCGTGGACGGCCCCTTCTTCGCCCTCTCCAACGACCTGGCGCAGCCGCTGTTCGCCCGCGAGTACTACGAGTTGGCCGCCGGCCGGCCGGGCGCCCCGGCGGGCGAGCGCGAGCGCGACCTCTTCGCGGGGGTGCGGGCATGACCGGGACCTGGACCGCGGGACGGATCGCCACCGTGCTGGGCCTGTTGGTGGCGGGCGTGCTGACCGGCACGGCCGGCTGGCTCGTGGTGGACCTGTGGCTCCCGGGCGGGCTGCTGCTCGGGCTCCTCGCCCTCTTCGGGCTGTTCCTCGGCGGCCGGATCGCCCTGGGAACCGGCATCGGGGTGGGGGCGGGCGCCGCCGGCTGGTTCCTCTCCTACGTGTTCCTCAGCCTGCCGAGACCGGAGGGCGACTTCCTGCTCAGTTCGTCCGGAATCGGCATGTACGCCTACCTTTTGGGCGGTGTGGTGCTGGCTGTGATGTGCGCCACGATGAACGGGCCGGGGGACCGGCCGCTTTCGGCCGTCAAGGCCGCCAGGTGACGTGGGGCCGGACACCCGCCACTCCTTGACGAACGGCCCGGAAGGCGGCCTTCCGGGCCTACGGGCCCTGCGGTACGGGGGATCGGCGGGTGCGCCGGGGGTGTCCGGAAGGGCCTTGAAGAGGGCCGGGAGGAGGCCTTCGATCCTGGGAGTCGGGTGCGCTCCGGCGGCGGACAGTATGGTGGACCGGCCGCCGAGCTGCCCGCGCACGGTATGACGGGCGGTGGAGCCGATCGGGAGAACCTGCCTTGAGTCGTGAAACTGACAGTCCGTCCTCCGGGCCCAACGGGCGCGGTGGAGCCGCCTACCCCTCGGGTACGCCGCCGTATGGAACCGGCCAGAATCCGTCCACGACTGTGCCGTCCGGACCGGGCGCGGCTACCACCCCGGAGGAGAGTTCTGTGACCGCACCGCCCGCCAAGCCGTCCACGCCGGATTCCGACGGGCCCAAGACGGAGACCCAGCTGACGACCCGGATCCGGATCAACATCCCGGGTTCGCGGCCGATTCCGCCCGTGGTCGTACGCACGACCGTGCCGGAGCCCGAGGGCGAGCCGGAGCCCGCGGCCGCGTCGGCCCCGGAGCCGGCCCCCGAGCCGTCCCCGGCCGAGGAGACGGCCAGCAACTGGTTCGCGCCCCGCAAGGCCGCAGCGGCGCCCCCGCGGGCCCAGGCCCCGGCGGCGGGCACCGCACCCGCGGGCCCCGGCGCCCCGCGCCACGACACTCCCGCGCAGGGCTTCGCCCCGCCCCCGCCCGCCGGCCCGCGCCCCGGTGCGCCCACGGGCCCCGGCCCCGGCGGCCCCGGCCCCGCCGCCGGCCGGATGCCCGCCGCCCCGGCTCCGATGCCGCCCGCCGGCCCGCGCTTCGACACGCCCCCGGGCGGCTTCGCACGGCCCCCGGCGGGTCCGCGCCCCGGTGCGCCGGCGGGCCCCGGCCCGGGTGGCACCGGCGCCGGTCCGGGCTTCGCCGCACCGCAGGCCGGAGCCGCCCGTCCGGGTCCGGGTGCCCCCGCGGGCCCCGGCACCGGCCTGGGGCGGGGTCCCGGCGTCGGCGTCGGCCCCGGTGCGGCTCCCGGCGCCGGTCCCGGCGTTCCGCAGCCCGGGGCGGGTGCCGCGTACGGCTCGGGCCCCGGACCCGTGCCCCGGGGCCCAGGAGCCGGCGGTCCGGTCGGTGGTCCGGCCGGCGGTCCCGCCTTCGGCGCCGGCCAGGACACCCCGACCATGGGCTTCGCGGGCCCCCCGTCCGGCCCCGGCCTGCCCGGCTACGGCTCCGGCCCGGCCGGGCCCACCGGCGGGCCCGCGCTGGGGACCGTACCCGTGGGCGATGCGCGGGAGCCCCGCTGGCCCGGCCCCGAGCTGGACGCCACCGGACTCCCGCATCCGCAGCCCGCGCCGGTCCCCCGGGCCGCCGGGCAGAGCGTGCCCGCCCCGGCGGCGCCCTCGGCGAAGTCCAAGGCGTCCTCCCGGCCCGCCAAGAAGGGCCGCAACAAGCTCGTCCTGCTCGGCGGCGCCCTCTTCGGGCTGCTCGCCGTGGCCTACGGCGCCGGTCTGCTCCTGAACCACTCCGACGTCCCCAAGGGCACCACCGTCCTCGACGTCGACATCAGCGGTACCCGCGACGAGGCCGTGGCCAAGCTCCAGACGGCCTTCGGCAACCGTGCGGCCGCCCCGCTCCAGTTCACCGTCGGGGGCAAGCCGGTCGAGCTGAAGCCCGAGAAGGCCGGCCTGAGCCTGGACAGCCAGACCACCGTGCGCAACGCGGCGGGCAGCGACTACAACCCCGTCACGGTCATCGGCTCCCTGTTCGGCAGCGAGCGCAGGGCCGAGCCGGTCATGCCCACCGACGAGGAGAAGCTGCGGGTCGCCCTCCAGGAGCTGGCCGGAACCGCCGGGTCAGTCACCGAGGGCACCATCACCTTCGACACGGGCAAGGCCGTGGCCGTCCCCGGCAAGCCCGGCTCCACGCTCGACGTGGACGGGTCCGTCGGCCTGGTCAACAAGGCCTTCCGCGACATGGTCGCCTCCGGCAAGGCCGCCCCGGTCGAACTCCCGATCGCCACCAAGGACCCGGTCGTCGGCAAGGACGAACTGGACCGGGCCATGAAGGAGTTCGCCGAGCCCGCGATGTCGGCGCCCGCCACCGTCAAGGCGGGCGGCAAATCGCTCCCCTTCGGCTCCAAGTCCCTGCCGAAGATCCTCAGCATGCAGGTCGTGGACGGCCACCTCGTCGAGAAGTACGACCTGGAAGCGCTCAAGACGACCTACGGGAACGCCTTCGACGGCGTCCTCATCACGCGCGGCACCGGCGAGAAGACCGCCGTCACCCCGCAGGACGTCGCCGTGGCCCTCGGCAAGGCCCTGCGCGGCAAGACGACCGCGGAGCGGACCGCGGTCATCGACACCAACGCGAACTGAGCCCCTGCCCGGAGCCCCTGCCCGGACGCCGGGGAGGGGCTCCGGCGCATCCGCGTCATGCCCGCCGCATGACATCCGTCATGCGGCTCCCACGACGCGGGACACTGCCGCACGGACCCCCGTACGGGCGAGTCTTGAGCCATGAAGACGACGACCGCGACGCACTCCAGCGCCGCCACGGAGCCCGGCAGCGGCAATGCCCCCGCCGGCGCGGCCGTGGTGAGCTTCCGAGACGTGACCAAGAACTACGGCCCGGTCCGGGCGGTCGACGGACTCACCCTCGACCTCCACCCGGGCGAGACCGTCGCGCTCCTCGGCCCCAACGGCGCCGGCAAGTCCTCCACCCTCGACCTGATGCTCGGCCTGCGCCCCGCCGACTCCGGCTCCGTCCAGCTCTTCGGCACCACCCCCCGCGAGGCCATCGCGGCCGGCCGGGTCGGCGTGATGCTGCAGACCGGCGGCCTCATGGAGGACGTGACCGTACGCGAACTGGTCACGCTCACCTGCGCCCTGCACCCCCGCCCGTACCCCGTGGACCAGGTGCTCGGCCTCGCCGGTGTCTCCGACATCGCCGGCCGGATGGTCAACAAGCTCTCCGGCGGCCAGGAGCAGCGCGTGCGCTTCGCCCTCGCCACGGCCGGTCACAACGACCTGATCGTGCTCGACGAGCCGACCACCGGCATGGACGTCACCGCCCGCCAGGCCTTCTGGGCCACCATGCGCGAGCAGGCCGCCCAGGGCCGCACCGTCCTGTTCGCCACGCACTACCTCGAAGAGGCGGACGCGATCGCCGACCGGGTCCTGGTCCTGAGCAAGGGCCGGCTCCTCGCCGACGGCACCGCCGCCGAGATCAAGGCCAGGGCCGGCGCCCGCCGGATCGCCTTCGACCTCACCGAGGGCGCGGTCGACGAACAGGCCCTGCGCGAGCTCCCGCACCTCACCGGCTTCGAGCGGCACGGGGAGACCGTCCGGCTCCAGTCCAGCGACGCCGACGCGACCGTCCACGCCGTGTACGCCCTGGGGGCCTACCCCCGCAACCTGGAGGTCGCGGGCCTGGGCCTGGAACAGGCCTTCATCGCCCTCACCGAGGCCGAGGAGGCCTGAGCGACATGATGAACACCGGAACGACGAAGCTCGTCACGCTCGAGATCACCCGGGCCCTGCGCAACAAGAAGTACATGTTCTTCACCGTCCTCTACCCGGCAGCCCTCTTCCTGATGCTGGGCGGCACGCTGAGCGGCTCGACGAAGGCCATGGGCAGCGACCTCCCCCTGCCCGCGTTCTACATGGTGGCGATGGCCTCCTTCGGCGCCCTGACCGCCGTCCTGATGGGCAACAGCGAGCGCATCGCCAAGGAGCGCGAGTCCGGCTGGATCCGCCAGCTGCGCCTCACCTCCCTGCCCGGCCGCGGGTACGTCATCGCCAAGACCGCGAGCGCCGGCGTGCTCTCGCTCCCCGCCATCCTCGTCGTCTTCGCGGTGGCCGCGGGCGTCAAGGGCGTCCGGTTCGAAGCCTGGCAGTGGCTCGCGCTCACCGGTTCCATCTGGGCCGGCAGCCTGGTCTTCGCCGCCCTCGGCGTCGCGCTGGGCTACCTCGCCAGCGGAGACACCGTCCGACCCGTCACGATGCTCTTCTACTTCGGCCTCTCCATCCTCGGCGGCCTGTGGATGCCCACCGCCAACTTCCCGCAGTGGCTGCGCAACATCTGCGAATGGCTCCCGACCCACGCCTACGCCGGCCTCGGCCAGGCCATCGAGCTGGGCGGCGCGCCGCACGCCAAGGACGTGGCGATCCTCGCCGTGTACTTCGTACTGTTCACTGGTGCCGCCGCCTGGCTGTACCGCAAGGACTCCCTGAAGGCGTGAGAGCCGTGACCAGCAGCCCGGAAGCCGGGGAACCGACGGGGGTACCGGGCGCGACCCGGGTCGGGGTCCCGCCGGAGAACCGCCGGCAGAAGATCGTGAAGGGGCTGTGGATCGGCCTCTGGCTCTTCTACCTCAGCGCCCCCGTCACCGACCTGATCAGCGGCGGCCACAGCACCGGAGCCCGGCTGCTCGGCGGCCTGGGCCTGGTGACCTTCGTCGCCTGGTACCTGATCCTCGTCTTCCGCACCGCCCGGCAGATGGACACCCGACGGGTCCTGTTCTCCGTGGCGGTGCTCGCCGCCCAGGCCAGCGTGCTCTCCCTGGCGCTGGGCCGCGAATGGCTCGTGCTCTTCGTCTACGTGGCCATCTCCTCCGGAGCGGCCCTGCCCGGGGAGATCTCCCGCTGGACCGTCCCCGGCGCGACGGCGCTGCTCACGGCGACGGCCCTCGCGGTGCCGGGCGGCAAGGCCTACCTGGCCGGTCTGCTGATCCCCTCCCTGATGGGCGGGTTCGCGATGGTCGGCATCCGCGCGATGATCCGCACCACCATCGAGCTGCGCCAGGCACGGGCCACGGTGGCGCAGCTCGCGGCCAACGAGGAACGGCTGCGGATGGCCCGCGACCTGCACGACCTGCTGGGCCACTCGCTGTCGCTGATCACGCTCAAGAGCGAGCTGGCCGGGCGGATGCTCCCGGACCAGCCCGAGGCGGCCGCCCGCCAGGTCGCGGACATCGAGCAGGTCAGCCGGCAGGCGCTGGTCGACGTACGGGAGGCCGTGAGCGGCTACCGGCGGCCGACGCTGCCCGGGGAACTGGCCGGCGCACGCACCGCGTTGACGGCGGCCGGCATCCTCGCCGACCTCCCGTCGGACTGCGACGCGGAACTCCCGGAAGAGATCGAATCGGCCCTCGCCTGGGCCCTGCGCGAGGCCGTCACGAACGTGGTCCGGCACAGCGGCGCGAAGCGCTGCACGGTCGGCCTCGCCGCCCGCCAGACCCTGGCGGGCCCGGTCGCCGAACTGACGGTCACCGACGACGGATCGGCCGGCCCCACCGTGCCGGGCAACGGCCTGACGGGCCTGACGGAACGACTGGAAGCGGTGGGCGGCACCCTGTCCGCAGGAGCTTCGGGGAAGACCGGCTTCCGGCTCCAGGCCCGCATCCCCATAGGATCGCAGTCATGAGCCCACGCCCGATCCGGATCCTCCTGGCGGAAGACCAGTCCATGGTCCGCGAGGCGCTGGCGGCCCTCCTCGGCCTGGAGCCGGACATCGAGGTGCTGGCCCAAGTCGCCCGCGGCGACGAGGTGGTGGCGGCGGCCCGGGCCCACGACGTCAACGTCGCCCTCCTCGACATCGAGATGCCGGGCATGACGGGCATCGAAGCGGCCGCGGCCCTGCGCTCGGCGCTCCCCTCCCTCCGGATCGTCATCCTGACCACCTTCGGCCGGCCCGGCTACCTGCGCGGGGCGATGGAGGCCGGCGCCTCCGCCTTCCTGGTCAAGGACGCGCCGGCCGCGCAACTCGCCGCGGCGGTACGCAAGGTGCTGGCGGGCGAGCGGGTCATCGACCCCAACCTGGCGGCGGCGGCCCTCGCGGAGGGCGCCAACCCGCTGACCGACCGCGAACGGGAGGTCCTGCGCGAGGCGGAGTCGGGCGCGACCAACGCGGAACTGGCCACCCGCCTCCACCTGTCCCAGGGCACGGTCCGCAACTACCTCTCGACGGCCATCCAGAAACTGGCGGCCCGCAACCGCGCCGAAGCGGTACGCGTGGCCCGCGAAAAGGGCTGGCTCTAACCCCTGCTGCGCCGCTCCCGGGGGCTAGGCCGGCTCTTTCGGATCTTGCGGGCCCGACAAGATCCGAAAGAGACGGCCTAGTTCAGCAAGGCCCTGGCCGAGACGGCCTCCGCGCGGATGCGGTCGGCGACCGGCGGGTCGATCACGTCGACGACCTGCGCGTAGGACTCCAGCTCGGCCGCCCCCCGCGCGAAATCCCCCCGCTGCACGAGCAGCTTCGCCCGCTCGTACCGCAACGCCGCCGGATGCGACGGCAGCAGCAGCGCCAGGTCCAGCGTCCACAGCGCCACCCCCGAGTGCTCGGGCCGCGTCGAGGCCCAGGCCCGGATGTTGTTCAGGATCCGCAGGACGATGGCCAGCGTCCGCGCCGCGGTCCGGGGCCCGGCCGCCAGCTCCGCCGGCCCCGCGCCCAGCGAGGCGCCCCCCGCGAAGGGGTCGACGACCACGCCCTCCTCCGGATCGCCGAAGCCCACCACGAAGTGCCCGGGCAGGGCCAGCCCGTACACCGGGGCCCCGGCCCGCCGGGCCACCTCCAGCCAGACCACGGACAGCAGGATCGGCAGCCCCCGGCGCCGCCGCAGCACGTCGTGCAGGAACGAGGACGAGAGCCGGTCGTAGTCACCCGGGGTCCCGTGGAACCCCATCCGCCCGCCCAGCAGCGCACTGACCGCGGAAGCCCACGCGGCCGCGCCCCGCAGCCCGTACGGCAGCATCCCCGCCATCCGGTCCAGCTCGATCTGCGCCCAGTCCATGACCCGCTCGTCGAGCTCCGGGTCCCCCTCCGCGGCCAGCAGCAGGCACAGCGTGGCCAGGTCCGGCCGCTCCGCCCGCGCCTCCTCGGCGAACCGCTCCCGCCACGGCGAGGTCACACCGCCACCCGGCGGTAGTGGTGGTAGGAGTGGTGGGTCGCGAAGCCCATCCCCTCGTACAGCGCCCGCGCCCCGGTGTTGTCCTCCTCCACCTGGAGCCAGGCCGCCGACGCGCCCTCCTCCAGCGCCCGCCGCGCCAGCGCCGCCATCACGGCCGAGGCGAGGCCGCGCCGCCGGTGTTCCGGATCGACCTCGACCGCCGCGAAACCGGCCCACCGGCCGTCCACCACGAGCCGCCCGATCGCCAGGCCGCCCGCCGCCGCGAACCACACCGACGGCCCGGCCGTCAGCACCCGGCGGGCGGTCTCCGGGTCCTTCACCCGCCCGTAGCGCCCGAGCCAGTCCTCGTCCGGGGCACGGGTCAGCCGTACGTCCGAGACCAGGGCCTCGTCCACGTCCAGGTCCGCGACCGCCGCCAGCCCGCCGATGCGCACCTGCGCCGAGACCTCGCGGGCCCAGCCCCGGGCCTCCAGCTCCGCGCACAGCATCTCCTGCGTGCCCGCGGCCCCCGTGGCGGCCTGGACGTAGGCCGGAAGTCCTCTTTCCGCATACCAGGAGGTCACTCGCGCGAGTGCATCGTCCAGCGGGATCCCGGGATCACCGAGCGCCAGCACCGAGTTGGCCCGCCGGGTGAATCCGCCGGCCGCGCGGAGCGTCCACTCGCCCAGGGGCTCGTTCTCCAGCGGTACCCAGGCCCGCGCTGAGGTCCGCGCGAGTTCCCCGAAGGAGGCCGCCGGGCCCCTGCGCCGGGCCGGCGCGGCCGGTACGACCTTGCCCGCGACCAGCGAGGATTCCGCGATTCGGACGGACTCGCCGGTCTTTCGTGTGATCGTCACCACACCGGTGTTCCAGGATGTGAGAACCCCTACCGTGTCCGTGAACGCGGGGGCCCCGCCCGAGCCGCGCTCCACCCGTCGTACAGAGACACGTTTACCCACGTCAGCGGGTGTAATCCGGATCTCCAGCCGTCCACCGGCAGTGATTTCCACAGCTCTGTCCGCCCCTCCTGTTCGGATCGTGCCCGGGAACGGAGATACTAGAGGCGGGCATCGACGACGCCGCGCTCCCGCGCGATATGGAAAGCCCTACCGAGGAGGAACGAGAGCGTGACCTACGTCATCGCGCAGCCTTGTGTCGACGTCAAGGACAAGGCATGCATCGAAGAGTGCCCCGTCGACTGCATCTACGAGGGCCAGCGGTCCTTGTACATCCACCCGGACGAGTGCGTCGACTGTGGTGCGTGTGAGCCGGTCTGCCCGGTCGAGGCCATCTTCTACGAGGACGACACTCCGGAGGAGTGGAAGGACTACTACAAGGCGAACGTCGAGTTCTTCGACGAGCTCGGTTCGCCCGGTGGTGCCTCCAAGCTCGGCCTGATCGAGCGCGACCACCCCTTCGTCGCAGCGCTTCCCGCGGACATCAACCCGAGCCACTGACGGTCGGGTACCGCCCCACGCGCGTCCCTCGGTCCCGTACGGCTCACAGCCGCACGGGGCCGAGGTGTTTGCGGCCGGCGCGGTCCACCGGCGCAGTCCACCGGTACAACGAACCACCCCTGGAAAGCGAAAAGAGCGCATCGTGGCCGCAGTCTCAGCCCGTCTTCCCGTCTTCCCCTGGGACAAGCTGGAGCCGTACAAGGCGACGGCGGCGGCCCACGCGGACGGCATCGTCGACCTCTCCGTCGGCACCCCGGTCGACCCGGTGCCGGAAGTGGTCCAGCGTGCCCTGATCGAGGCCGCGGACTCCCCGGGCTACCCCACGGTGTGGGGCACCGCCGCCCTGCGCGACGCGATCACCGGCTGGGTGCGCGGCCGCCTCGGCGCGAGCGCCGCCGGGCACCGCAACGTCCTGCCGGTCGTCGGCTCCAAGGAGCTGGTGGCCTGGCTGCCGACCCAGCTGGGCCTCGGCGCCGGCGACCAGGTGGCGTACCCCCGGCTCGCCTACCCGACGTACGAGGTCGGCGCGCGGCTGTGCGGCGCCGAACCGGTGGTCTACGACGACCCCACCACCGATCTCGACCCGGCCCGCGTGAAGCTGCTGTGGCTGAACTCCCCCTCCAACCCCACCGGGAAGGTCCTCCCGAAGGAGGAGCTCGTCCGGATCGTGGCCTGGGCCCGCGAGCACGGGGTGCTGATCTTCAGCGACGAGTGCTACCTGGAACTGGGCTGGGAGGCCGAGCCCGTCTCCGTCCTGCACGACGAGGTCTGCGGGGGCTCCTACGAGGGCATCGTGAGCGTGCACTCGCTCTCCAAGCGGTCCAACCTGGCCGGCTACCGGGCGGCCTTCATCGCCGGTGACGCCGAGGTCCTCGGCGAGCTGCTCCAGATCCGCAAGCACGGCGGCATGATGACCCCGGCCCCGGTCCAGGCGGCCACGGTGGCGGCGCTGGGCGACGACGCGCACGTGGAGGAGCAGCGGGTGCGCTACGCGGCCCGCCGGGACGCGCTGCGCACGGCCCTGGAGGCGCACGGCTTCCGCGTCGAGCACAGCGAGGCCAGCCTGTACCTGTGGGTGACCCGCGACGAGCCCTGCTGGGACACGGTCGCCCACCTCGCGGAGCTGGGCATCCTGGTCGCGCCGGGCGACTTCTACGGCGAGGCGGGCGCGCGCTTCGTCCGGGTGGCCTTCACGGCCACGGACGAGCGCGTCGCGGCGGCGGTCAAGCGGCTGGCGCCGTAGCGCACGCGCCTACGGACGGCCCGAGGGGCCCGGGAGTTCGTGCTCCCGGGCCCCTCGGTGTTCTTGCGGCGGCGCTTAGCCGAGGCCCGGCAGCCCGCCCGGCAGACCACCGGGCAGCCCGCCCGGAAGGCCGCCCGGCAGGCCCGCCGGGAGCCCGCCGAGGAGGGAGCCCGCCGTGCCGGTCAGGTCGGCGGGGGCGGCCGGGAGGGCCGGGAGGGTCTTGGTCGCGGTGCCCGCGGTCTCCGTGGCGGTCGCGGCGGTGCCGTCCACGGCGGGGGCCGCCGCGTCCGGCGCGGTGAGCGCGCCCAGCTGCGGCACGGACTCCAGGCCCGCGGCGCTGGCCACGCCGGCCGCACCGACCACGGGAGCTGCCCCGGCTGCGAGGAGCAGCGCGGTACGGGCGATCCGGCGGGTCAGGGGGAGGGACATGATGCTCCTAAGCGGTAGCGGCTGAGTACGCCGTTACAACCGCTCGGAGGGGGGCGCGAGTTGCGGAGCCGATGGGTAAAGGATCAGTAACGCATCGTTTAATCGGCTTCCGTGCCAACCGGGTTGGAGCCGCGCCGACCTGCACTTGTCCGGCCTCCGGGGCCTCCGTGTCCGCCGTACGGGTCACCCCCGATCGGAGGACGGCTCGTACGTCCGAGCGAGTACCCTGGCCGGCCCGGACGGGCGGCCCATACCGGCCCGGGCGGGTGGCCCTGGCCGGCCCGGACGGGGCCCGGCGACTCAGGCGCGCACGAAGATCCGGATCTGCCCCGGGGGCGCGCCGCGGGGGTCCCCGGCGCCGTCCTTGGCCCCCGCAGCGTCCTTGCCCCGCCACCGGTCGCCGTCCGCGCCCGCGATCCACGCGCTCAGGGAGTACGAGACCCGGGCGATCCCCAGCTCGCGGGAGTTGGCCACCGCCCACATCGCGAGCGCCTGCCCGGAGCGCCTCGCCGCCTCGCCGTCGCCCCCCTTCGCGACCAGGGTCACCTCGGCCTCCCGGGCCGTCCCGTCCGCCGGGGCCCCGGCGGTTCCGCCCGGCGCCGCCGGCAGCATGTGCGGCCCGTTCTTGCCGACCAGCCGGGACAGCTCCGCCCTGACCTTCGCCGGATCACCGGCCCGGGCGGGCGCCGGCCCGGTGCAGGTCAGGTGGCCGCCACCGGTGAAGGCCGTGGTCAGGACCGTCGCGTCCGGCTCGTGCTTCGCGTACGCCTGCGGGAAGGCGCTCATCTGCACCTTCTGCGCGGCCACCGTCAGCGGCATCCGCGAGTACCCCTTGACCTCTTCCAGCCGTTCGTAGAAGATCCCGGCCGAGTACACGGGGTCCATGATCTGTGCGGGCGTGCCCCAGCCCTGCGAGGGCCGCTGCTGGAACAGCCCGAGCGAGTCGCGGTCGCCGTGGTCGAGGTTGCGCAGCATCGACTCCTGCATCGCGGTCGCCAGCGCGATCGTCACGGCCCGGTCCGGCATCCCCCTGGAAACCCCGACGGCGGCTATCGTCGCCGCGTTCGCCGCCTGCTCCGGGGACATCTCGTAGGACTGGCCGGTGGCCTGACCGGCGCCGACGTCCATGGGATCGACCGAGGCCGTGCAGTAGGGAGTGCCCCCTCCGCCGTTCGACGCGCGCTGCACGAAGAAGTACCCGGCGACCGCCACCAGCACCAGGAAACCGGCGGCCCAGCGGAGCGGGCGGCGGCGGCGACGGGGTCGGGGCTGCTCGGTCTGCGACACGCCGCCCACCGTACTTGAGCCGTTCGACGCGTCCCATCGGCCGGACGGACAAGGCTTTGCCGCAGTCCGGGGGGTTAGGGTCAGCTCCATGTCCGAATCCGAGCTGGACCTCACCCTGGACGCCGCCGAGCTGACCGCCCGGCTCGTCGACATCCCTTCCGTGAGCGGCGACGAGAAGGTCCTCGCCGACCTCGTGGAGCACGCGTTGCGCGGCCTGCCGCACCTGACCGTGGACCGCTACGGCAACAACGTCGTCGCGCGCACCCACCTCGGCCGCGCCGAACGCGTCGTACTCGCCGGGCACCTCGACACCGTGCCGATCGCCGGCAACGTCCCCTCCCGCCTGGACGAGAACGACGTCCTGTGGGGCTGCGGCACGACGGACATGAAGTCCGGGGTGGCCGTGCAGCTGCGCATCGCGGCCACCGTCCCGGAACCCAACCGCGACCTCACCTTCGTCTTCTACGACCAGGAAGAGGTCGCCGCCGACCTCAACGGCCTCGGCAAGGTCGCCGAAGCCCACCCCGACTGGCTGACCGGCGACTTCGCCGTCCTCCTCGAGCCCTCCAACGCCGAGGTCGAGGGCGGCTGCCAGGGCACCCTGCGGGTCCTGCTCCGCACGGCCGGCGAGCGCGCCCACTCCGCGCGCAGCTGGATGGGCTCCAACGCCATCCACACCGCCGGTCCGATCCTGGCCACGCTGGCCGCCTACGAGCCCCGCAGGCCCGTCATCGACGGCCTGGAGTTCCACGAGGGCCTCAGCGCCGTCCGCATCGAGGGCGGCGTCGCCAACAACGTCATCCCGGACGCCTGCACGGTCACCGTGAACTTCCGGTACGCGCCCGACCGCAGCCAGGAGGAGGCGCTCGCGCACGTACGGGAGGTGTTCGCGGACTGCGACATCTCCGAGTTCGTCGTCGACGACTCCTCGCCCGGCGCCCTGCCCGGACTCGGGCACCCGGCGGCCGCGGCCTTCATGGAGGCGGTCGGCGGCCACGCCATGCCGAAGTTCGGCTGGACGGACGTCTCCCGCTTCAGCGCGCTGGGCGTCCCGGCGGTCAACTACGGCCCGGGCGACGCCCTGCTGGCCCACAAGGTCGACGAACGGGTGGAGACGAAGGCGATCCTCCACTGCGAGGAGCGACTCCGCGCCTGGCTGACCTCCTGAATTCCGCTTCTCGTCACCTTTGTGCGCCTAACCTGATCCAACGATCAGCAGGAGGGAGCACATCATGGGCAACCCTGAAGGGTCCGCTCGTCGTCGGCCCGAGGAGCAGCAGCTCGGGCCGGTGCTGAGGAGGCGGGGCCAGGTGCAGGCGGGCAGTACGACGGACCAGCGGCTGCTGGATTCGGCCGGGCCCTCCGAGTGGGTGCACACCGATCCCTGGCGGGTCCTGCGCATCCAGTCGGAGTTCATCGAGGGCTTCGGCACGCTGGCGGAGCTGCCGCCGGCGATCAGCGTGTTCGGCTCGGCCCGGACGCCCGTGGACTCGCCGGAGTACGAGGCGGGCGTGCGGATCGGCGGCGCGCTCGTGGAGGCCGGCTTCGCGGTGATCACGGGCGGTGGCCCGGGCGCGATGGAGGCGGCCAACAAGGGCGCGCGTGAGGCCAACGGCATCTCGGTGGGCCTGGGCATCGAGCTGCCCTTCGAGCAGGGGCTCAACCAGCACGTCGACCTCGGGCTGAACTTCCGCTACTTCTTCGTCCGCAAGACGATGTTCGTGAAGTACAGCCAGGGCTTCGTGGTGCTGCCGGGCGGCCTCGGCACCCTCGACGAGCTGTTCGAGGCCCTGACCCTGGTCCAGACGCAGAAGATCACCCGCTTCCCGATCGTGCTGTTCGGCACGGCGTACTGGAGCGGGCTCCTGGACTGGCTGAAGAACACGGTCATCGCCCAGGGCAAGGCCTCGGAGAAGGACCTGTACCTCTTCCACGTCACCGACGACGTGGAAGAGGCGATCGCGCTCGTGACGAAGGAAGTCGCCAGGTAGTCCCCGGCGCGCTACGCCAGCCCCCGGCGGGCGACCGCCGGGGGACGGTGGCCCTGGATCGAGCGGACCATCTCCAGGACCTGCTTCGTCTCCGCGACCTCGTGGACGCGGTAGACCTGGGCACCGAGCCAGGCCGAGACGGCCGTCGTGGCCAGGGTGCCCAGGAGGCGCTCCTTGACCGGCTTGTCGAGGGTCTCGCCGACGAAGTCCTTGTTGGAGAGGGAGACCAGCACCGGCCAGCCCGTCTGCGCCATCTCCGCGAGGCGGCGGGTGGCCTCCAGGGAGTGGCGGGTGTTCTTCCCGAAGTCGTGACCGGGGTCGATCATGATCGACTCCCGGGGGACACCGAGCGCCGCCGCACGCTCGGCGAGGCCGACCGTGACCCGCAGGATGTCCGCCATCACGTCCTCGTACTCCGTCCGGTGCGGCCGGGTCCGCGGCTCCACCCCGCCCGCGTGGGTGCAGACGATCCCGGCGCCGTGGCGCGCGGCGACCTCCGCGAGCTTCGGATCGACCCCGCCCCAGGCATCGTTCAGCAGATCGGCCCCGGCCTCGCAGACGGCCTCGCCGACCTCGTGGCGCCAGGTGTCGACGCTGATCACCACGTCCGGGTGGCGGCGGCGCACCTCGGCGACGAAGCCCACCGTGCGCCGGGCCTCCTCGGCCGCGTCCACGTGCTCGCCGGGACCGGCCTTCACCCCGCCGATGTCGATGATCGCGGCACCCTCGGCCACCGCCTGCTCGACCCGGTCCAGGGCCGGCTCGTCGCGGAAGGTCGCGCCCTGGTCGTAGAAGGAGTCAGGGGTCCGGTTCACGATGGCCATGATCACCGGCTCGTGGGTGTCGAACTCGCGCCTGCCCAGTCGCAGCATCCTGCTCTTTCCTCCTTCGGCGGCCCTTGCGCCTCGCCTGCGACCTTAACCTGGTGGCCGGAGTCTCTCAGGGGAGTTGATCGTGTTCGCGTTCTTGCTCATCGCGCTGGTCGTGGTCGTCGCCGGCGTCACCCTGGCGGTGGCCGGCGGAGGATCCGAGGCCGTGCTGCCGGAGGCCGAGCCCGACCGGCTGTCCGACGCGCTGCCGGAGAACCGTCCCGTCGTGCGGGAGGACATCGACGAGCTGCGCCTGCCCGTCGCCCCGCGTGGGTACCGGATGGCCGACGTGGACGACGTACTGGAGCGCCTGGCGGCCGAGCTGGCGGAACGGGACGCGCGGATCGCCGAGCTCACCGCCGCCGCGGCGCCCGCCACGACGCCCGCCGGGCCCTCCGTGGACCTGGCCAAGGACGCCGGGACCGGGCAGTGAGCGGACCCGTCGCAGGGCCGGACGGCGGGCTGCGGTGCCCGTGGGGGCTGGCCACCGAGGACTACGTCGCCTACCACGACACGGAGTGGGGGCGCCCGGTCCACGGGGACGACGCGCTCTACGAGCGGCTGTGCCTGGAGGCGTTCCAGTCGGGGCTCTCGTGGCTGACGATCCTGCGCAGGCGCGAGGGGTTCCGGGCGGCGTTCGCGGGCTTCGAGATCGCGCGGGTCGCGGAGTTCGGCGCGCCCGACGTGGAGCGGCTCCTCGGTGACGAGGGGATCATCCGCAACCGGGCCAAGATCGAGGCGACCGTGGCCAACGCGAAGACCCTGGCCGGGTGGGAGCCGGGGGAGCTGGACGCCCTGATCTGGTCCCACGCCCCCGCGGGCCGGCGGCGCGCCGCGCCGATGACCACGGAGGAGATCCCGGCGGTGACCCCGGAGTCGACGGCCCTGGCCAAGGCCCTGAAGAAGGCGGGCATCCGCTTTGTCGGCCCCACGACGGCCTACGCCCTGATGCAGGCCTGCGGCCTGGTCAACGACCACCTGGCCCGCTGCGTCTCCCGCGACCCGTCCTGAAGCCCCCGCCCCCGGGGCCGGTCGGCGGGCCGGTCCCCGGGGCACCCGGAGGGGACCCGGTCAGCGGCCCAGGTAGCGCGGAGCCTCCTTCGCGAGGAAGGCCGCGACGGCGATCGCGTGGTCCTCGGAGGCACCCGCACGGGCCTGGAGGGTGTCCTCGTGGTCCAGCGCCTCGGACAGGGACCGCGAGGCCCCGTACGCGAGGGACTCCTTCAGCGCGGCGTACGCGACCGTCGGCCCCTCGGCCAGCCGCCGGGCCACGGCCAGGGCCTCCGCGGCCAGCTCGTCGGAGGGGACGACCCGGTTCGCGATGCCGAGTTCCAGGGCCTCCGCGGCCTTCACCGACCGGGGGAAGAGCAGCAGGTCGGAGGCGCGCGAGGCGCCGATCAGGCGCGGCAGCGTCCACGAGACGCCCGAGTCGGCGGTCAGGGCGACCCCGGCGAACGAGGTGTTGAAGGAGGCGGTGTCCGCGACCACCCGGAAGTCCGCCGCCAGCGCGAAACCGAAGCCCGCGCCCGCCGCGACGCCGTTCACGCCCGCGACCACCGGCTTCGGCATCTGCGTCAGCGCCCGGACGATCGGGTTGTAGTGCTCCGCGACGGTGTTCATGGTGAGCGAGGACCCGTGCTCGCGGTCCGCCGCCAGATTGCCGACGTGCTCCTTGAGGTCCTGGCCGACACAGAACGCGCGGTTGCCCGCCGCGGTGAGCAGCACCGCCCGTACCGCCGGGTCGGCGGCCGCGGCCGAGGCCGCGTCGCGCAGGGCGACCTTGGTCTCGGTGTTCATGGCGTTCATGGCGTCGGGACGGTTGATCGTGATGGTCGCGAGTCCGTCGGTCACTTCGTAGAGCACGCTGTCGGCCATGGCGGGGGTCCCCCTTCGTCGCGGGCTGGCTACCGGCCGGTACCGGCCGGTGCAAGGGCCAGCATGGCGGACCGGACCGTGGTCTCACATGTGATGTGCGTCAAACGAACCGGAGGGCATTCGCGCGGTGTGGCGGCGAAGTATCGCAGGGCGGTCCCCGAAATGAGTGGTTTTGGTCGAGCGCGTTGCACAAGCGTTCCCACCCGATGTTGGTCATCGGGTCCTGACATGCGGGATAATGGCCTGGAAGCAATGTGTTCGATGCCGGGCACTAGGCACCTGAATGGGGCCGTCGGCTGACGATGAACTGGTTTCAGGAAGGGGAACGAGCATGGCGGCCATGAAGCCGCGGACGGGCGACGGCCCGCTCGAGGTCACCAAGGAGGGGCGGGGCATCGTCATGCGCGTACCGCTCGAGGGCGGCGGTCGGCTCGTCGTCGAGCTGACTCCGGACGAGGCGGACGCCCTGGGTGACGCCCTGAAGAAGGTCGTCGGCTGACCCCCCGGGGACGCTGACAGTACTTTCCCCGCATTCTCTGCACTGCCCCGGCCGCGATCAGCGGTCGGGGCAGTGTTGTGTCCGCCCGCTCCCGCCCGCCCCCCGGGGCGGCGTGCCGGATGCGGGGCTTCGGGTGACGGGTCTGCGCGGCCGCGGGCCTCAGCGGCGTACGGCGCACAGCAGGCCGTCGCCCACCGGGAGCAGGGCGGCCTCCAGGGCCGGGCTCTCGCGGACGCTGCGCAGCAGCTCGCGGACGCGGAGCACCTCCACCGGCTGGGCCGCGGAGTCGACCGTACGGCCGTCGGAGAAGACCCCCTCGAAGCACACCAGGCCGCCGGGTCGCAGCAGGCGCAACGATTCAGCGAGGTAGTCGAGGGATTCGGACGGGTCCCCGTCGCAGAAGACGAGGTCGTATCCGCCGTCGGCGAGCCGGGGCAGCACGTCGAGGGCGCGGCCCGGGATGAAGCGGGCGCGGTTTCCCGCGAAGCCGGCGGCCCGGAAGGCCTGGCGGGCGAACGCCTGCCGGTCCGGCTCGGGATCCACGGTGGTCAGGACCCCGTCGGCGCGCATTCCGTGCAGGAGGTGGATGCCGGACACGCCGGTTCCGGTGCCGATCTCGGCGACCGCCTTGGCGTCCGCCGTGGCGGCGAGCAGGCGCAGCGCGGCCCCGGTGCCGGGGGAGACGGAACGCAGGCCCGCTTCCCTGGACCGGTCGCGGGCCCATCGCAGAGCGTCGTCCTCGGCGACAAACGCGTCGGCGAACGCCCAGCTCGTCTGCCGGTTGCCGGTAATGACCCTCTCCTGTCCCCATAGTTGGCGCAACGGTGACTGTATCCGCTGGAGTCGGGAACCCGCAGATGGGACCGGGCGTTGAGAGCAGTAGAGACGCAAGAGCGGTCCGGGACCCGGTGCCCGTGCAAAGTTACTGCAAAAACACTTATCCGGAGCTGACGGGAGGGGTGGCTATGGTAGGGAATCCGCTGGACACCACCAGAGCCGACAGGGGAGGTGCGGCTGCGCCTGTGGATCGTGGGGGTGTCCTCCGACGCCTCTTCTGGTCGGCTGGCGAGCCGAAATCCGTGACCAACATCGCTGACCGTTTCCGCACCGCAGACACCGCAACCACCGCGACCTTCGCCGCAGATGCGGGCTCCCAGGCGTGGACCCCTCCCACGTGGGAGGAGATCGTCAGCACCCACAGCGCGCGGGTCTACCGTCTCGCCTACCGCCTGACGGGTAACCAGCACGACGCCGAGGACCTGACGCAGGAAGTCTTCGTCCGCGTCTTCCGCTCGCTGTCCACGTACACGCCCGGCACCTTCGAGGGCTGGCTGCACCGGATCACCACGAACCTCTTCCTGGACATGGTCCGCCGCAAGCAGCGGATCCGCTTCGACGCCCTGGCCGACGACGCCGCCGAGCGGCTCCCGAGCCGTGAGCCGTCCCCGCAGCAGGTACTGCACGACACCCACTTCGACGCGGACGTCCAGCAGGCGCTGGACACCCTCGCGCCCGAATTCCGCGCGGCCGTGGTGCTGTGCGACATCGAGGGCCTGTCGTACGAGGAGATCGCCGCGACGCTCGGCGTGAAGCTCGGCACCGTGCGCAGCCGTATCCACCGCGGCCGTTCGCACCTGCGCAAGGCGCTCAAGCACCGTTCTCCCGAGGCCCGCGCGGAGCAGCGTGCGCTGGCCGGCGTGGCGGTGGGCGCTCCCGGCGCCGGGGGAGAGGGCGGAGCCGAGTGAGCGGGATCAGTCCGTCCCCGTCGCCCGCTGAACAGGCGTCCTCCGCCGAACAGCATTTGGGCGACCGGCTCGCCGCCCTCGTGGACGGGGAGCTGGGGCACGACGCGCGTGAGCGGGTGCTGGCGCACCTGGCCACGTGTCCCAGGTGCAAGGCCGAGGCCGATGCGCAGCGGCGCCTGAAGACCATGTTCGTGGAGAGCGCGCCGCCGCCGCTGTCGGCGGGACTGCTGGCGCGGCTCCAGGGTCTGCCGGGAGGCGGCTCCGACGGCTCCCCGGGTCCGGCCGGCCCCTTCGGCCCGCCGCCGGGCGCCGACCCCTTCTCCTCCTCCCCCTTCGCCTACGCGCCGACCGCGGCCGCGGCCGCCGCCGACCCGGCGCGGCAGCAGGGCTTCCGGATACACGAAGCCGGCCGCCAGCGGCGCCGCTTCGCGTTCGTGGCCGCCGGGGCGGTGTCGCTCGCCGCGATCGCGCTGGGCGGATCGCTGCCGATGGACGCGATCGAGCCCAACGCCCGGGGCGAGGCCCCCGCCGCGCGGACGGGCCCCGTGGTGCCGGTGTTCGACGCGGTGGTGCGGGAGAACCGGATGCCGAAGCCGGCCACCGGCCCGACCTTCCACCCCGGCGCTCCCCTCGCGGTGCCCCCGTCCCCGCCCCTCACCACGACCTCCGCGTCGGCCCGCCCGGTCTCCCTGTCCCGCTAGGCCGTCCCTTTCGGACCTTGCCGGGCCCCGAGGTGCCGCTGTGACGGCGTCCGGGGCGCGATGGCCTCCCGGGTCCGGTGCCGCCTCCGCGACCGCCCCTGCGGCCCGCTGGGACGGGCGGAGCGGGCAACCTGGTTGAATCTCCGCCAGATGTGCCGCCCCGGGCGGCCGGCGGAGACAGACAGGTAGGCGGGGAGCGCCCATGTCCGACAGTCAGCAGACCGATCCGGCGCCGGATCCGGTCCCCGCCCCGCTGCCCCGGTGGTGGAGCCGCCCCGAGGGATCCGCGCGCGCCCACCAGCCGGCCGTACCGGCCCCGCGGGGCTCCTCGGAGACGGCCCCGGGCACGGATCCGCGTACGGCCGCGCCCGCCGATGCCGGCCCGGCCGCGGACGCGGACGCGGACCCGGGCACGGACGCCGCGCAGGAGACGGCACCCCCCGCCGCCGCCCCCGTACCCCTGTGGTGGAGCCGGCCCGAGCCGTCCGCCGGCGCGTACGGGTCGGCCGTACCGGCCCCGCGCACCGCCCCCGGAGCGGTCCCGCAGGCGGGCCCCGTGCCGGACCCGGAGACGGACGCGCAGCCGCGTTACGACCCGTGGGGCGCGCGGCCGCTGCAGACGGTGGACCAGGGCAAGGCGGGCTCCCCCCGCATCCGGCTGCGCCGGGGCCTCGCCCTCGCCGTCGGGATCGCGCTGCTGGCGGGCGCCATCGGCGGTTACGCCGGAGTCCTCGCCGAGCGGCGGGCCGGTACCCGTCTCGAACTCCCGCAGGCGGCCCCCGCGGCCGACCGCGGCCGGGCCCCCGGCAGCGTCGCCGGGATCGCCGCCACCGCACTGCCCGGCGTGGTCACCCTGCACGTCAACGGCGCGGAGAGCAGCTCGACGGGCACCGGCTTCGTCCTCGACGCACAGGGCCACATCCTCACCAACAACCACGTGGTCCACGGGGCCCGGACGATAACCGTCACCTTCAGCACCGGCGAGAGCGTGGACGCCGAGCTGGTCGGCGGAGACACCGGCTACGACCTGGCCGTCGTCAAGGTCGACGGCGTACGGGGTCTGCGACCCCTCGCGCTCGGCAACTCCGAGAACGTCAAGGTCGGCGACCCGGTCGTGGCGATCGGCGCCCCCTTCGACCTCTCCAACACCGTCACCGCCGGCATCATCAGCGCCACCGGCCGCCCGATCACCGCGGGCGGGGACAAGGGCGACGGCAGCGACGTCAGCTACGTCGACGCCCTGCAGACCGACGCCCCCATCAACCCCGGCAACTCCGGCGGCCCGCTCCTCGACGCCCAGGCCCAGGTCATCGGCATCAACAGCGCCATCCGCGGGGGCGACGGCGGGGACAGCTCCGGACAGCAGCGCGGCAGCATCGGCCTCGGGTTCGCCATCCCGGTGAACCAGGGCAAGCGCGTGGCCGAGGAGCTGATGCGCACCGGCCACGCGACCCATCCCGTCATCGGCGTCACCCTGGACATGCAGTACTCCGGCGACGGGGCCCGCGTGGGGGAGAAGGGCGAGGCCGGCAGGCCGGCGGTCACCGCGGACGGGCCCGGAGCCCGCGCGGGGATCAGACCGGGCGACGTGATCACCAAGGTCGACGGGGTGCGCGTACACGGCGGCGACGAGCTCGTCATCAAGATCAGGGCCCACCGGCCGGGCGATCCGCTTACCCTCACCGTGCTGCGCGGGGGCGGGGAGCGCACCCTGGAAGTGGTGCTCGGATCGGCGAACGGATCATGACGGGCGGGTGAAACCGTGGCCGGTCCGGCAATCATGCGGTCCTGGTGTATTGGCCTGTGGACCCGGCCGGGTACCGTGTGTCGGGCTGACGTGAAGAGAGCCGAGGAGCGGCAAGGTGTTCAACGACATAGGCGCACTCGAGCTGGTCACGATCGTGGTGCTGGCCATTCTCATCTTCGGCCCGGACAAACTGCCCAAGGTCATCCAGGACGTCACCGGCGTCATCCGGAAGATCCGCGCGTTCTCCGACAGCGCGAAGCAGGACATCCGCTCCGAGCTCGGGCCGGAGTTCAAGGACTTCGAGTTCGAGGACCTGAACCCGAAGACCTTCATCCGCAAGCAGCTGACCGAGAACGAGGACCTCAAGGAGATCCGGAGCAGCTTCGATCTCCGCAAGGAACTCAACGACGTCACCGACGCGGTCAACAGCAAGGAGTCCGACCCGGCTCCGGCGACCGGCTCCGCCGCCGCGCCCGCCGCGCCCGCCGCGTCCGGCGCACCGGACATGGTGAAGAAGCCCGCCGCCCCGGCGCAGGAGCAGCGCACGCCCTACGACGCCGACGCCACCTGAGCCACCCGATACCACTCGCGCGCCCGCCTGCCCGGCTATCCGCGGTCGGATGGCTATCCTCCTTGAGTCCGGACCCAGGACGCCCGAGGGACGGGGTCCCCCCAGCGAAGCGAGGGGGAGGGCCGTTCCGGACCCCACGGAACGAGAGGCCGCGCAGATGGAGACCACGAGCAGTAGCCGGGTAGGCACCCAGCCCGCGGAGACGCCCGCACCACCACAGACGGTGCCGCAGGAGCATCCGCAGCCCGCGGACGCGGCCGCGGCGCCCGTACCGGCGGCCCGCCGGGCGGCCGAGGGCTACCTGCGGGCCGACTTCCCCTGGTACGGGCTGGACGGGGCCTTCACCGGCCCCCGCTGGCTCATGCAGGTCGCCGCCGGCGCCGACGGCACGGTGGAGCACGGCTCCACCGGCCACGGGGACGAACCCTCCGCCCGCGGCGAGATCGCCACCGGGGAGAAGGAACGCTTCGCGGTGGTCATCACCGTGGCCAGCAACCCGCTGCGCCGCAGCGGTGACGGCACCGGCGTCCTGGAGGCCACCTCGGTCTCCTCGGCGGCCTGGCTGGCCGGCTCCGGGCTGCTGGCCTACAGCTGGCCGGGGCAGATGGACCACAGCCTGCGCGACGACTGGCTCGACCAGCAGACCGAGGCGGCGTGGGAACTGGCCGACGACCTCGCGGGCGCGGACTGGTCGACGCTGTCGCTGCCCGTGGACGGGGAGCCGACGTTGTTCCACTACCGCGAGTCGGAGTTCGGCTGGGTGCTCGCGGGGTCCACCGGGAGCGGGGTCCATCTCGGTGCGTACGGGCGGGGGATGAGCGCGTACGGGATCGGGTTCTCGGTGATCGGGGATTTCGGCGCGTACGAGTAGCCGGAGAACGGAAAGGGCACCGCCGGTCGGCGGTGCCCTCAACGCCGCGCGGCCCGTGCGGGCAGTCTGTGGTGCCGGTGTGGGCAGTCGTGCCGCCCCGGCGGCACGACTGCCCACACCTCGGTCACATCAGAACTTGTTGCGCGGCGTGATGCCCAGGGACATGCCCGCCAGGCCGCGGGCGCGGCCGCCGAGCTTGCCGGCGATGGCGCGCAGGGCCGCGCCGGCCGGGGAGTCGGGGTCGGACAGGACGACGGGGGTGCCGTCGTCGCCGCCCTCGCGCAGCCGGACGTCGATCGGGATCGAGCCGAGCACCGGCACGTTCGCGCCGATCGTCTTGGTCAGGCCGTCGGCGACCTTCTGGCCACCGCCCGAGCCGAACACGTCGACCATCTCGTCGCAGTGCGGGCACGGCAGCCCGGACATGTTCTCGACGACGCCGACGATCTTCTGGTGGGTCTGCACGGCGATCGAGCCGGCCCGCTCCGCGACCTCGGCCGCCGCCTGCTGCGGGGTGGTCACCACGAGGATCTCGGCGTTCGGCACCAGCTGGGCCACGGAGATCGCGATGTCGCCCGTACCCGGCGGCAGGTCGAGCAGCAGCACGTCCAGGTCGCCCCAGAACACGTCGGCCAGGAACTGCTGGAGCGCCCGGTGCAGCATCGGCCCGCGCCACACCACGGGCGCGTTGCCCGGGGTGAACATGCCGATGGAGATGACCTTCACGCCGTGCGCCGACGGCGGCATGATCATGTTCTCGACCTGGGTGGGGCGGCCCTCCACGCCGAGCATGCGCGGCACGCTGTGGCCGTAGATGTCCGCGTCGACCACGCCGACCTTGAGGCCGTCCGCCGCCATCGCCGCCGCCAGGTTGACGGTGACCGAGGACTTGCCGACGCCGCCCTTGCCGGAGGCGACCGCGTAGACGCGGGTCAGCGAGCCGGGCTGGGCGAAGGGGACCTCGCGCTCGGCGGTGCCGCCGCGCAGGGTCGCCGCGAGGTCCTTGCGCTGCTCGTCGCTCATCACGTCCAGCGTGACGGCGACCGAGGTGACGCCGGGGACCTGCTGGACGGCCTCGGTGACCAGGTTGGTGATGGTCTCGCGCATGGGGCAGCCCGACACCGTCAGGTACACCGTGACGGCGACCTCGCCGCCGTCGCCGATCTCCACCGATTTGACCATGCCCAGCTCGGTGATCGGCCGGTGGATCTCGGGGTCGTTCACCGTCGCCAGTGCGTCCAGGATCGCATCCTGTTCGGGCACGGCGGCGGCGTCGGCGGAGCTTGTGTCGGTAGCCATGCCCCGATGGTACGGCCCGGTAGCACGCCGCAGGAAAGCCCGCTAGCGGTCGCCTTCGTCACTCTCGGACGGGAATAGCCGCCGCTCGTCCATCTCCTTGATCAGATCCTGGAACTCGGACCGGATCCAGTCGCGCGTGGCGACCTCTCCCAGACCCATGCGCAGGGCGGCGATCTCCCGCGTCAGGTACTCGGTGTCGGCCAGCGAGCGCTCGTTCTGCTTGCGGTCCTGCTCCAGGTTGACCCGGTCCCGGTCGTCCTGCCGGTTCTGCGCGAGCAGGATCAGCGGGGCCGCGTAGGAGGCCTGGAGCGACAGCATCAGGGTCAGGAAGATGAAGGGGTACTGGTCGAAGCGCAGGTGCTCCGGAGCGAAGATGTTCCACAGCACCCAGATGATGATGACGACGGTCATCCAGACGATGAACCGGCCGGTGCCCAGGAACCGCGCGACCCGCTCCGACAGCCGTCCGAACGCCTCCGGGTCGTATTCGGGCAGCAGCCGCCGGCGCGCCGGGCGCGGCAGGTCGAGCCGCGCGCGCGAGCGCGTCAGCGCGCTCGACCCGGTCCCGGACCCGGAGGTGCCGGAGCCGCCGCTCTTCGCCCGCTCCCGGTGCGCGTCGGAGAAACGTTCCGCCGACTCCGCCGACAGCCCGTGCTCGCGCGCCTGCAGCCGCGCCTGTTCGCGCCGCTCCCGGATCTGCTCGCGCCGCCGCTCGCGCGCGCCCTGGTCGCCGCGCCCCCGGTCAGTGGTCACGCAGGGCCCCCTCCGCACGCTCGGAATCCTCGGGTCCGCCGGGACCCTCCGAATGGAAGTCCGTCTCCCGCCAGTCGTCCGGGAGCAGGTGGTCCAGTACGTCGTCGACGGTGACCGCGCCCAGCAGCGAGCCGCTCTCGTCGACCACCGGCACCGCGACCATGTTGTACGCGGCCAGGTAGCTGGTCACCACCGGCAGCGAGGAGTCGGGCCGCAGCGGTGCCAGGCCGGTGTCCACGATCGAGCTGACCAGGGTGAACGGCGGATCGCGCAGCAGCCGCTGGAAGTGCACCGTGCCCAGGTACTTGCCCGTCGGCGTCTCGTCAGGCGGCCGGCACACGTACACCTGCGCCGCCAGCGCCGGCGAGAGGTCCGACTGCCGTACCCGGGCCAGCGCGTCGGCGACCGTCGCGTCGGGCCGCAGCACGATCGGCTCCGTGGTCATCAGACCGCCCGCGGTGTTCTCCTCGTACGACAGCAGACGCCGCACGTCGGCCGCGTCGTCCGGCCGCATCAGCGTCAGCAGGCGCTCCTTGTCGTCCTCCGGCAGCTCCGAGAGCAGGTCGGCCGCGTCGTCCGGGTCCATCGCCTCCAGGACGTCGGCCGCGCGCTCCTCCTTCAGCTTCCCGAGGATCTCCACCTGCTCGTCCTCGGGCAGCTCCTCCATGACGTCCGCGAGCCGGTCGTCATCGAGGGCGCTGGCCACCTCCGCGCGCCGCTTGGGCGTCAGGTGGTGCAGGACGTTCGCGACGTCGGCCGGGCGCATCTGCTCGAAGGTGGCGACCAGGTTCTCGGCGCCCTGCCCGTGCTCCTCCAGCGAGAACCCCGTCACCGCCGACCACTCCACGGTCAGGGTCTCGCCGCGCCGCCGCAGCGCACCCGACTTGCCCTTCCGTACGAAGATCCGGTCGATCTCCCAGTCGCGGCGGGCCGGCAGCTGCTGGATGGCCACGTCCAGGACGGTGACCTCCTCGTCGTCCGCGACCAGGCGCACCCGCCGGTCCAGCAGTTCGCCGAGGATCAGCCGCTCGGTGGGACGCTGCTCGAAGCGCCGCATGTTGACCACGCCGGTGGTGATGACCTGGCCGGACTCCACGCCCGTCACGCGGGTCATGGGCAGGAAGATCCGGCGCCGGCTGACGACCTCGACCACCAGGCCGAGCAGCCGGGGCGGCCGGCCGCCCACGCGGAGCATCGCGACGAGGTCGCGTACCCGGCCCACCTGGTCGCCGTTGGGGTCGAAGACGGGCACACCCGACAGATGCGAGACGAAGATCCGTGGGGCGCCTGCCGCCATCCGAGCGCCTCCTACGAGCTGCGTCATCCGTCGATCACCGGTACTGCCGTCCCTCAGGTTAGCCCGTGCCGCACACAACCTCCTGATGGGGCCGTCCGCACGGGCGTCCGCACGGGCGTCCCCGCAGTCCGCGCACCCTCCCCGGCCGTACCCGGGCTCCGCGCGGGGGCCCGGGCTACGGGCGGGTACGCTGCCAGCTGCTCGCAGACGCAACGAGAGGGGCACCCGCCCGTGACCGCCTACTTCCCCGCCCCACGGCTGCGCCGGGCCGCCCTGGTCAGTGCCCTGTGCGCGGGCCTGGCCGTGGTCGCCACCGGGTGCGGGGCGGACCCCGACGAGGGCACCAACGGGATCGGCAAGCTCTCCGCCGACCAGATCGAGGACAAGGCGAAGGCGGCCGTCACCGGGGCCCAGTCGGTGCACCTGTCCGGCACGCTCGTCAGCGGCGGCAAGTCCTTCACCCTCGACATGCGGCTCGGGGCGGACGGCGGCTCCGGCGAGGTGAAATCACAGGACGACACCACCTTCCAGCTGCTGCGGGTGGGCGAGCAGCTCTACCTCAAGGCGAGCGCCAAGTTCTGGGGCCAGTCCGAGGCGGCCGGCAAGCTCGGCGACAAGTTCGTCAAGGTGCCCGAGGGCGACCCCTCCTACAAGCAGTTCCGCGGGTTCACCGACATGCACGTGATGCTGGACGGGCTGCTCGGGCTCGACGGCAAGCTCACCAAGGGCGACTACACCAAGGTCGGGCACACCCGGGCCGTCCAGGTCTCGGCGGACGCGGGCAAGGGCGGCAAGCTGTCGGTCTCCCTGGAGGGCACCCCCTACCCGCTCCTGATGGAACGCGCGGGCGGAGCCGGCCGGGTGGAGCTCGCGGAATGGGGCAAGCCGGTCGAGCTCACGGCGCCCGCGCAGGACCAGACAGTGGATTACGGTTCCCAGCTGCCCACGACCAAGGAGCAGGGGGACGGCTCCGCCACCCCCGCGCCCAAGGGCTCCGGCCAGGGCACGGCCCCCAAACGCTGACCCCGTTCCGGCGCGGCACGGCCCCGTGGGACCGAGGACCGGCGGCTACCGTGCGCGGCCCCGGGGGGGCCTTCGCCCGTGCGCCGGCAAGCCCGACGGCCTAGCGGGCCGCCTTCTTCCGCTTCAGCAGCAGCTTCGGCAGCCCGGCCGGAACCGGCTCACGGGTGATCGCGGGGGAGTCCAGCGGAGCCGCCGCCAGCGAACCTTCGGGGAGGCCCGCCCGGACGGACTCCGGCTCCAGGCGCAGCAGCCGGCACTCCCGCGCCCACCGCCCGGTCATCTCGGCGGAGTCGGGCGCGTTCAGCCGCTTGCCCTTCAGCTCGGCCACCGCGGCTTCCCACGGCTCGCTGCCGGGCACGAGCTCCCGTACCGTCGCCGTCCACGCGACGAGCCGGCCGCCCTTGTCCTTGCTGCGCACGGTCACCTCGGCCGCCGCCCCGTCCGCGAGCCCCGGGAACGGCTGCTCGCCGGGCCCGTCACCGAGCACGTGCGCCGCGCCGTCCACCCAGGCGTGCCACAGGCCGCGGTCGGCCCCGGAGCCGCGGACCCAGATGAGGCCGGACTTCTTGGTGGCCTCCTCGACGAGGGCCAGATCGAGCGCGCTGAGAGTCATGCGCACAGGGTAGCCAGCGGGGCGCGCGCCACCGCAGTCAGCCAGTCAGCCAGTCAGCCAGTCAGGCCGTCAGGCCGTCAGGCCGTCAGGCCGTCAGGCGGGCGGGTGCTACAGCCAGCCGTGCCGGCGCAGCGCCCGGTGGATGGTGAAGCAGCTCCCGGTGATGGCGGCCATCACCATCGGATAGCCGTAGCGCCAGTGCAGCTCCGGCATGTTCTCGAAGTTCATCCCGTACACGCCGCAGATCATGGTCGGCACGGCGATGATCGCCGCCCAGGAGGTGATCTTGCGCATGTCCTCGTTCTGGGCGACGGTCGCCTGCGCCAGGTTGGCCTGGAGGATGGAGTTCAGCAACTCGTCGAAGCCGACGACCTGCTCGTGGACGCGGGCCAGGTGGTCGGCGACGTCACGGAAGTACTTCTGGATGTCCGGGTCCACCAGCCGCATCGGCCGCTCGCTGAGCAGTTCCATGGGCCGCAGCAGCGGGGAGACGGCCCGCTTGAACTCCAGCACCTCGCGCTTGAGCTGGTAGATGCGGCCGGCGTCACCGCCGCGCGCACTGCCCTTGGCGGGGGCGGCGAAGACGTCGCTCTCCACCTCGTCGATGTCGTCCTGGACGGCCGAGGCGACGGCGATGTAGCCGTCGACGACGTGGTCGGCCAGGGAGTGCAGGACGGCTGACGGTCCCTTGGCCAGCAGCGCCGGGTCGTCCTGGAGGCGGTGGCGCAGTCCCCTGAGGGAGCCCTGGCCGCCGTGCCGGACGGTGATGACGAAGTCGGGTCCGGTGAAGCACATCACCTCGCCGGTCTCCACCACCTCGCTGGTGGCGGTCAGTTCGGCGTGCTCGACGTAGTGGATCGTCTTGAAGACGGTGAAGAGGGTGTCGTCGTACCGCTCCAGCTTCGGCCGCTGGTGCGCGTGCACCGCGTCCTCCACGGCGAGCGGGTGCAGCCCGAACACGGCGGCGATCCCGGCGAACTCGTCCTCGGTCGGCTCGTGCAGCCCGATCCACGCGAAACCGCCGTCCTCGCGGACCTGGCGCATCGCCTCACGGGGCGTCAGGCAGGCGGCTCCGTGCGCCCGCAGGGCCCGGCGCCCGTCGCGGTAGACGGCGCAGTCGACCACCGCGCTGTTGGCGGACGGGTCGCGGGTGGCGTCGTAGCCGGGCAGGACGGGGGTGGACCGGCGCAGTGCCGGACGGACGGCGGCACGGAGGTAGGGCAGCATCGACATGGCAGGCTCCTTCGCGCGCACGGCTGCGGACCGTACGGGTGGGAGGTCCTTCCGGAGGGCACGTCGCCGCGGTCGGCAGTCCGGGCGGGCACGCGGAAGGATGAGGACGGGAGGACACAGTTCTGCCGTCGCTCTTCAACCGATCCCGGAGTGCGGATCAAAAGGGGCGCGGGACGCCCGTCGGTGAAGTGGAAGAGCGATTGGTACTACTGCACGATCGACTTCGATGCACCGCAGCCCCACCTCCTCCGGCCGGTCCCCCGTGGGGGACGTCCTGTCGCCGGGGCACTGAAACTTCTCTTCTGAGAGCGTCCCCGACCAGCGGTCAACGATATCAGCCGACGGATGGTCAAGACCCGCCCTTTACCCGCCTGATACGAGTTCTATGCTCGGTCCATGGCAGAAATCCTGGCCCTTGTGGAAGCCCGGCTGCGCGCCACGCTCGGCGAACCCGACGCCCGCGCCGCCGTCACCTTCCTGGGTACCGACCGCATCGAGGTCCTCCGCTTCACCGAGGGCGACCTCGTGCGGTACGCGACCCTCGGCATGTCCGCACAGCCGATGACCGACCCGACGGCGGTGGTCGCCGATCCGGTACGCGGCCCGCGCGCCGAACTCCTCCTGACCGTGCGCGGCGGTCTCGCGCCCACCGACAGACTGCTGCGACCGCTGGCCGTGCTGGCGGCGGCCCCCCAGGTGGAGGGGCTGATCGTGGCGCCCGGGGCCTCACTGGACGTGGGGGAACCGCTCTGGGACGGGGCTCCGTTCACCTCCGTGCTCGTGGCGGAGCCGGGCGGGCTGGTGGAGGACGTCGTACTGGAGGACCCGATGGACCCGGTCTCCTTCTTCCCCCTCCTCCCGATGACGGCGAACGAGGCGGCGTGGAAGCGGGTGCACGGCGCGGCCGCGCTGCAGGAACGCTGGCTCGCGCGCGGCACGGATCTGCGGGACCCTCTGCGTACGGCGGTCGCACTGGACTGACCGCCGGACTGACCATCCGGCCGCCCGGCCGCCCGGACGGGTGATCGCGTCTTGACGGGGCGCGCGGCGGGGAGGAGCGTGGCTTCTTATGAGGGGCGAACCGAGTTGCCCGAAGTGCGGTGGCCGGGTCAGGGCGCCCGGCCTCTTCGCCGACTCCTGGCAGTGCGCGGTGCACGGCACCGTTCATCCCCTGCAGCCCGTGATCCCGCCGAGCGTCGAAGGCCTGGGCGTGGTGGTGAACCGGGCGCAGGTGCCGGTCTGGATGCCCTGGCCGCTGCCCGTCGGCTGGCTCTTCACCGGGATCGCCTCCGCCGGCGACGACCGCAGCGGCGGCCGGGCCACCGCCGTGGCCTGCTCGGGTCCCGGCCCGCTCGGCGGCATCGGTGAGCTGCTGCTGATCGCCGAGGAGCTGGGCGTCGGCCTGGGCGCCCGGTTCGCGGGCCTCGACGCCCCCGACCCGGCCCCCTTCATGAACGTCTCCGCCCCGCCGCACGCCAAGGTCGTCGCCGCCGGGCGCCCGACGCCGCTCTGGCACGTCACCGGTGTCCCGGACGACCGGGCCGTCTTCGCCGGGGAGGCGCGCGGGCTGTGGCTGTGGGCCATCGTCTGGCCGGAGCAGTCGGGGCTGCTGATGTACGACGAGCTGGTCCTGACCGACCTGCGCGACGCGGGATCCGAGGTCGAACTGCTGCCCTGCGGGGCGCTGAGCCCCCGCATTCTGTCCTCCTGACGCGCCGTTCTCCTCCTGACGCGCACCTCGCACCGCTCGGCCCTGGCGGGCCTCGCGGGCTTCGGCGCGCTGCGCCGGACTCCGTCCGCCGGTCCGGCCGGTGGCCGCGCGGGGTCGGGGCCCCGGCACTCCGGCGCTCCGGCCGAGGCCAAGCCCGGCCCGGCCGCGGCGGTCGCGCCCCCGGTCCCCGGGCCGGGGGTATCCTTGAGCGTCCCCCGTCATACCCACCACCTCCTGGAGCTCCGCTGTGCGCATCGATCTGCACGCGCACTCCACGGCCTCGGACGGTACGGACACCCCCGCCGAGCTGGTGCGCAATGCCGCCGCCGCGGGGCTCGACGTGGTCGCACTGACCGACCACGACACGGTCGCCGGATACCGCGAGGCGATCGACGCGCTGCCCGCGGGGCTGACCCTGGTCACGGGCGCCGAGCTGAGCTGCCGTCTCGACGGCACGGGGATGCACCTGCTCGCGTACCTCTTCGACCCCGAGGAGCCCGAGCTCTCCCGCGAGCGGGAACTCGTACGCGACGACCGCACCCCGCGCGCGCAGGCCATGGTCGGCAAGTTGCGGGACCTCGGAGTGGACATCACCTGGGAGCGGGTGGCCCGGATCGCCGGTGAGGGCTCCGTCGGACGCCCGCACATCGCCGCCGCGCTCGTCGAGCTCGGCGTCGTCCCCACCGTGTCCGACGCGTTCACCGCGGCCTGGCTCGCCGACGGCGGCCGCGCGTACGCCGAGAAGCACGAGCTCGACCCCTTCGACGCGATCCGCCTGGTCAAGGCCGCCGGCGGGGTCACCGTCTTCGCCCACCCGGCCGCCGTCAAGCGCGGCGAGTGCGTGTCCGAGAACGCGATAGCCGCCCTGGCGGCGGCCGGCCTGGACGGCATCGAGGTCGACCACATGGACCACGACGAGGCCACCCGCGCGCGCCTGCGCGGCCTGGCCGGCGACGTCGGACTGCTGACCACCGGGTCCAGCGACTACCACGGCAGCCGCAAGACCTGCCGCCTCGGGGAGTACACGACCGACCCCGAGATCTACGGCGAGATCACGCGCCGGGCCACCGGGGCGTTCCCGGTTCCCGGCGCCGGTGGACGCGCGCGCGGCTGACCGCTGCCGCCGCCCCTCCCACTCCGCCCCCTTTCCGTAACACCCCTCTCCTGCAAGGCATCACTGTGCTCGATTTCGCCGTCTTCGGATCCCTCTTTCTCACGCTTTTTGTGATTATGGACCCCCCGGGGATCACGCCCATCTTCCTCGCCCTGACCTCCGGCCGCCCCGCCAAGGTGCAGCGCCGCATGGCCTGGCAGGCCGTCTGCGTCGCTTTCGGCGTCATCGCGGTCTTCGGCATCTGCGGCCAGCAGATCCTCGACTACCTGCACGTCTCCGTGCCGGCCCTGATGATCGCTGGCGGTCTGCTGCTCCTGCTCATCGCGCTCGACCTGCTCACCGGCAAGAACGACGAGCCGAAGCAGACCAAGGACGTGAACGTCGCGCTCGTCCCGCTCGGCATGCCGCTGCTCGCCGGGCCCGGTGCGATCGTCTCGGTGATCCTGGCCGTGCAGAAGGCCGATGGGCTCACCGGCCAGCTCTCCGTGTGGTCCGCGATCGTCGCGATGCACGTCGTGCTGTGGGTGGTGATGCGCTACTCGCTCGTCATCATCCGCGTGATCAAGGACGGCGGCGTCGTCCTCGTGACGCGCCTGGCGGGCATGATGCTCTCCGCGATCGCCGTCCAGCAGATCATCAACGGCGTGCTCCAGGTGATCCACACCTCCTAGCGCCCCGCCGTCCCGCCGCCGCGCATGCGAACGCCCCCGCACCGGGATCGGTGCGGGGGCGTCGGCGTCGTGCCTTCGTCGTACGCGGCGGCGGTCGCCGTTCGTCAGTTGGACACGGTCTCGGCCGGTCGGATCAGGATGCGCTGGCCGATGGCCGCGGCCTGCTCCACGATCCGGTTGACGGAGGCCGCGTCCACGACGGTGCTGTCCACGGCAGATCCGTCGACGTCGTCCAGGCGCAGAATCTCGAAGCGCATGGGGCTTCTCCCTTCGTCGGTGTTTCTCCTTGTACAGGGTTAACGAAGTGTAAGCCGCAAACATTCCCTACGCTAAGGAAATTTTTTCCTTGTCTAACTACTAACGGGTATCGGAGTCGTCAGGGGAGGCCCAGAACCCCGCCAGCGCCGCCGCCGTGGCCGCCGGATCCTCGGCGTTCGGCGAGTGCTCGGTACCCGGGACCACCACCCGCGCCGCACCCAGCCGGCGGGCCATGGCGTCCATGTCCGACACCGGCCACACCGGGTCGGACTCCCCGGACAGCACCAGCTTCGCCAGTCCCGGCGCCGCGGCGGCGAGCTCGTCGATCCGGTCCGGCTCGCCGATCAGCGCCCGGCCGGTGACGATCAGCTGCTCGGGTACGGTCCCCAGCCAGCGCTCGCGCAGGAAGGCCGCCAGCTCGGGGGAGTCCGGGGGCGTATCGCGCGGGTCCATGGCGCGCATGGCCGCCCAGATGCCGGGCATGTCGTCGCCCATCGCCTCCAGGGCGGAGACGAGCAGCTTCGTACGGTCCCGCTGGTCCGCGCAGACCGCGCCCGGACCGCTGCTCAGCAGCGTGAGGCTGGCCCAGGGGGCCGGATCCCGGACCACGGCCGCCCGTACGACCAGCCCGCCCAGCGAATGTCCCAGCAGGTGCACCGGGCCGGCCCCGCCCAGCGCGGCCGTCTGCGCGAGGACGTCGCGGGCCAGCTCCTCCAGGGCGTACGGGGCCTCCGTGCGCGGACCGCCGCTCTCGTGCTGCCCGCGCCCGTCGACGGCGACCACCCGGTACCCGGCGGCGGACAGCGGCCCGAGGAGGCCGATGAAATCCTCCTTGCTGCCGGTGTAGCCGGGGACCAGCAGGGCGGTGGCGCGCACCGGGCCGCCGGGCACGGCCTCGTGCACGGCGAACTCGCCGCGGGCGGTGCTCAGGCGGTACGCGCGGGCCGAGGGCGGCAGGGTGAGGGTCGGCGGCTTGCTCATGAGCCCGAGGTTACCGGCCCGTACGGCAGTTCGGACGCCGTTGCGGCACTGTTCGCGTCCGGGTACGCCGATGGCCCCGGCCCCCTGGGAAAGGGGACCGGGGCCATCGGCAGGGCGTTACGCCTCCGGGGTCTCCACCGCGGCGGCGACCTTGCGGGTCCGGGTGCGCTTCGGCTTGACCGGAGCCTCCTCGGCGACCGGGGCGGCGGCCTCGGCGGCCGGAGCCTCCGGGGCGGCAGCGGCGACCTTGCGGGTCCGCGTGCGCTTCGGCTTGACCGGAGCCTCCTCCGCGACCGGGGCGGCGGCCTCGGCGACGACCTCGGCGGCCGGGGCGGCGGCGACCTTGCGGGTCCGGGTGCGCTTCGGCTTGACCGGAGCCTCCTCGGTCACCGCGGCGGCGGCCGGGGCCTCGACCACGGCGGCCCGGGCGACGACCTCGGCCACCGGGGCGGCGACCGGAGTGGCCGCGGCCTTGCGGGGCGCGCGGGCACGCGGGGCGCTGCTCCGAGGAGCACTGCTCCGCGGGGCGCGGACCGGCTCGACCGGCGGGGCGATCTGGAAGTCCGGCTCCGGCTCCCTGACGAACGGCGCCAGGGGCTCCAGCACGCCCGCGGGGGCGGCGGCGACGAAGGTGGCGGCCGGAGCGGCCGACCGGGTCCGGCGACGGCGCGGGGTGCGCGGCTGCTCGGCGGCCGGAGCCTCCGGGGCCTCGACGACCGGGGTGACCGGTGTGACGGGGGCGGCGACCTGGGCGGCCACCGGGGCCAGGACCTCGGCACCGTGCTCCGAGCCACCACGCGTACGGCGGCGCTGGCGCGGCGTACGGGTCCGGGCGGGAGCCTCCTCGGCAGCCGGGGCAGCGGCGCCGCGGCCACCGTCACGACCGGAGTCACGGCCACCGTCACGGCCGGAGTCACGACCGCGGTCACGACCGGAGTCGCGGCCACCGTCACGCCCGGCGTCGCGACCGCCACGGCCACCGCGGCCGCCGGTCTCGCCCAGGTCTTCCACGTTCTCGGCCTTCAGGCCGGCCCGCGTGCGCTCGGCGCGGGGCAGGATGCCCTTGGTGCCGGCCGGGATGTTCATCTGCTCGTACAGGTGCGGGGACGTGGAGTACGTCTCCACCGGGTCGTGGAAGTCCAGCTCCAGCGCCTTGTTGATCAGCTGCCAGCGCGGGATGTCGTCCCAGTCGACCAGGGTGACGGCGATGCCCTTCTTGCCCGCGCGGCCGGTACGGCCCACACGGTGCAGGAAGGTCTTCTCGTCCTCGGGGGTCTGGTAGTTGATGACGTGGGTGACACCCTCGACATCGATACCGCGGGCGGCGACGTCGGTGCAGACCAGCACGTCGACCTTGCCGTTGCGGAAGGCGCGCAGCGCCTGCTCGCGGGCGCCCTGGCCCAGGTCGCCGTGGACGGCGCCGGACGCGAAGCCGCGCTTCTCCAGCTGCTCGGCGATGTCGGCCGCCGTGCGCTTGGTGCGGCAGAAGATCATGGCGAGCCCGCGGCCCTCGGCCTGCAGGATGCGGGAGACGAGCTCCGGCTTGTCCATGTTGTGCGCACGGAAGACGTGCTGCGTGGTGTTGGCGACGGTCGCGCCCTCACCGTCCTCCGAGACGGCGCGGATGTGCGTCGGCTGGGTCATGTACCGGCGGGCCAGTCCGATGACCGCGCCCGGCATGGTGGCCGAGAACAGCATCGTCTGTCGCTTCGCGGGCAGGTAGCTCATGATCCGCTCGACGTCGGGCAGGAAGCCCAGGTCGAGCATCTCGTCGGCCTCGTCCAGGACGAGGGCCTTGACCTTGGAGAGGTCGAGCTTCTTCTGCCCGGCCAGGTCGAGCAGGCGGCCCGGGGTGCCGACGATCACGTCGACGCCCTTCTTGAGCGCCTCGACCTGCGGCTCGTACGCGCGGCCGCCGTATATGGCGAGGACGCGTACGTTGCGGACCTTGCCCGCGGTGAGGAGGTCGTTGGTGACCTGGGTGCAGAGCTCGCGGGTCGGAACCACCACGAGGGCCTGCGGGGCGTCGGTGAGCTGCTCCGGCGTGGAGCGGCCGGCCTCGACGTCGGCGGGGACGACGACGCGCTCCAGCAGGGGGAGGCCGAAACCGAGCGTCTTGCCGGTACCGGTCTTGGCCTGGCCGATGACGTCCGTGCCGGAAAGGGCGACGGGGAGGGTCATCTCCTGGATCGGGAAGGGGGTCACAATGCCGACGGCCTCAAGGGCTTCGGCCGTCTCGGGAAAGATCCCGAGGTCTCGGAACGTAGTCAGGGTGCTGCCTCTTCTGTGAGACGCGGCGCGAGGCGGCGAAGGGGGTCGTACCGTGCCGGGCTTGCAGTACTACGACGTACGTACCAAGCTGCGCGGGACCACGAGCCATCGCTCAGGCGCTTTATGCCGCTGAGGGGGCCCCTCGTGGGACGGTACGCATGAGCGCACGCGTCACGCCGAGGGCGGTCGGGTGGAGCCGATCGGGCCACCGACCGGGCATCCTCATTCGGATGGCCCGCCGAGTGTTCGGCAGGCGCATTACCACTGTACCCCGGAATCTCGCAGCTGTGTGGGGTGAATTCACCAGGTAGGCGTGTTTACGTGGACTGAGCAGGTGGTTCGTGGTCCCATTCGGCGAGCTATTGTGCGGAGCATGTCGACCGTTGAAAACGCATCGCCCGCCGACGAAAGCGCCTCCGCCGAGGCGGTCGGTATCGCCGCCCAGGACTGGGCCACGGCCTCCGCCTCGCCGCAGTACCGGGCCGCCGTGGTGGACCTGCTCGGGGCGCTCGCGTACGGCGAACTCGCGGCCTTCGAGCGCCTCGCGGAGGACGCGAAGCTCGCGCCCACCCTCGGCGACAAGGCCGAGCTCGCCAAGATGGCCTCCGCCGAATTCCACCACTTCGAGCGGCTGCGCGACCGGCTCACCGAGATCGCCGCGGACGCCACCGCCGCGATGGAGCCGTTCGCGAAGGGCGTCGACGACTTCCACCGCCAGACCGCGCCGTCGGACTGGCTGGAGGGCCTGGTCAAGGCGTACGTCGGCGACTCGATCGCCAGCGACTTCTACCGCGAGGTGGCCACCCACCTCGACACCGACACCCGCGGGCTCGTCGTGAGCGTGCTCGACGACACCGGCCACGGCGGCTTCGCCGTCGAGAAGGTGCGCGCCGCGATCGAGGCCGACCCGCGCTGCGGCGGCCGGCTCGCGCTGTGGGCCCGCAGGCTGATGGGCGAGGCGCTGTCGCAGGCGCAGCGCGTCGTCGCCGAGCGCGACGCGCTCTCCACCATGCTGGTCGGCGGCGTCGACGGGATGGCGGCCGGCTTCGACCTGGCGGCCGTCGGCGAGATGTTCACCCGGATCACCAAGGCGCACACCAAGCGGATGGCGGCCCTCGGCCTCGCGGCCTAGCCGCCGGCCTGGTCACCGCCCCGCCGGCCCCGCCGGACCCGTCCCGTCACGTACGCCGGCCCCTGCGCGTGGATTCCCGCGCAGGGGCCGGCGTACGTCCGTCAGCGGGGTCTGTCACCCCCGCGTCGGAACCGAAAACGGAGTCCGGGGGGACTGCCTGCCCGGGCGGCCGGCCGGCCGCAGCAGCAGCGACAGGACCACCGCGGAGACCAGCGCCCCTCCGATGAAGGTCGCGAACAGGGTGTTGTGCCCGGGGCCCAGCGCGGTGTGCGTCAGATAGGCCCCGAAGAGCGCACCCGCCACCCCGCTCACCAGGACCGTCCGTGCGGAGGGCAGTCGCTGGGCGAGCACGCGGACGGCCGCACCGGCCAGGGCGAGGCCCAGCAGAGCGGAGCCGAGCGTCTCGATCAACAGCATGGCGATTCCTCTCGGAGCGACGGCGTACCGGGTCGGGTCTTATTGCGGTCCTACCCGAAGCGGAGGAAACGGAAACGGCCCGGTGGAGTCATCCACCGGGCCGTTCTCAGCGCTTCTCAGCGCGTACCGTCTCTCCGCCGTGCTCCTTGTCAGAGCGCGCCGAAACCGACCTTGCGCACGTTGGGCTCGCCCAGGTCCACGTACGACAGGCGCTCGGACGGCACCAGGACCTTGCGGCCCTTGTTGTCCGTGAGGCTCAGCACCGGCGCCGAGCCGGACAGGGCGGCGGTGACGATGCTCTCCAGCTCCTCGGCACTCAGGTCGCTCTCGAGCACGATCTCCCGGGGTGCGTGCTGCACGCCGATCTTGACCTCCACGGCCTTGTCCCTCCGACGGTCCGGTTCGCGCGATCAGCCGCGCCGTTACCCGGTCCACATTAGCCCGGAGAGGGGACGTGTCCGCCGCGCGGCGGAAACGCTCGCAGCGAACAGCCGCCGGTCAGACACGCCCGGAGCCGGCCCGGAGCTGATCCGCAGCCGGCCCGAGCGGCTCAGACGTCCGTCGGGTGCAGCGGGAAACCTGCGATTCCGCGCCACGCCAGGGAGGTCAGCAGCCCCACCGCGGTGTCACGCGCGACCGGGCTCTCGCTCGACAGCCAGTAACGGGCCACGACCTGCGACACCCCGCCCAGCCCCACGGCCAGCAGCATCGACTCGTCCTTCGACAGGCCGGTGTCCTCGGCGATGACGTCGGAGATGGCCTCGGCGCACTGCAGCGAGACGCGGTCGACGCGCTCGCGCACCGCCGGCTCGTTGGTCAGGTCCGACTCGAAGACGAGCCGGAAGGCGCCGCCCTCGTCCTCGACGTACGCGAAGTAGGCGTCCATGGTCGCGGCGACACGCATCTTGTTGTCGTTCGTCGACGCGAGCGCGGTGCGCACGGCGAGCAGCAGGGCCTCGCAGTGCTGGTCCAGGAGCGCCAGGTAGAGGTCGAGCTTCCCCGGGAAGTGCTGGTAGAGCACGGGCTTGCTGACGCCCGCGCGCTCGGCGATGTCGTCCATGGCCGCGGCATGGTAACCCTGCGCGACGAAGACCTCCTGGGCGGCGCCCAGGAGCTGGTTGCGCCGGGCCCGGCGCGGAAGTCGCGTGCCCCGCGGACGCGCTGCCTCGGTCTGCTCGATGGCTGTCACGCCGCCTCCCACTTTCTCTAGAACACAGTGCGCCTTGCGCCGCGCCGCCATCGTACTTTTCGGTAACCGAATCTGGAGGGTTCAAGCCGAGTTTTCTCGCGGTACGGACCGGCGGTTACCCGCCGGAGACGCTGGTCAGCGCTTGGCTCAGCGGTAGTCGTCCTCGTCGAGGGTCACCACCCGGGTCTGCTCGACGGCGTCCCCGTCGGAGACTTCGCGCAGGCCGACGTCCGTGAGCGGGTCGTCCTCCAGCGGATTCAACTCGGTCCGCTGCTCCGCCGCGTCCGCCTCGGGGGCCTCCACGTCGAGGGGCTCCCGCTGCTCCGACTGGAAAGTGTCCGGTTCCGCAGGGTCGACAGTCATGGGAACACCCCTTTCCACCTACGAGCCTAGGAGGAACGCGGATACCCCGCCAGGCGGTCCGCCATGCACCTGTGACGGCGAACACAAGAAGTGGAGCGTGATCCTCTCGTAACATTGCCCCCATGTCTTCGACCGAGCTCCCGGGTGTACGGTCCTCCGCCGCATCGTCTTCCCAGGTGGGAGCGGTACGCGTGGCCGAAGGAGAGCAGCTGCGCACCGACCGGCTGCCCGGACTGGAAATGACCGTGAGGGCCCGGCCGGCGCTGCACCCCGGCCTGCCGCCCGCGCTATTCGTACACGGGCTCGGCGGGTCCTCGCAGAACTGGTCCGCGCTGATGGGCCGGCTCGCCGCCGCCGTCGACGGCGAGGCCCTCGACCTGCCCGGCTTCGGCTGGTCCCCGCCGCCCGCCGACCGGGACTACTCCGTCACCGGGCTGGCGCGCGCCGTCATCCGCCACCTCGACGCCGCCGGGCGCGGGCCGGTCCACCTGTTCGGCAACTCCCTCGGCGGGGCGGTCTCCACCCGGGTCGCGGCCGTCCGGCCCGACCTGGTGCGCACGCTGACGCTGGTCTCCCCGGCCCTGCCCGAACTGCGCGTGCAGAAGTCGGCCGTGCCGACCGCGCTGCTCGCCGTACCCGGCGTGGCCGGGCTCTTCGGCCGCCTCACCCGGGGTCTGAGTGCCGAAGAGCGCACCCGGGGGGTGACGGACCTCTGTTACGGGGACCCCTCGCGGGTGACGGCCGAGGCGTTCGCGCTGGCCGTCGAGGAGATGGAACGGCGCCTCGCGCTACCGTACTTCTGGGACGCGATGACCCGTTCCTCGCGCGGCATCGTCGACGCCTACACCCTCGGCGGGCAGCACGGGCTGTGGAGCCAGGCGCAGCGGGTACTCGCTCCGACGCTGCTGGTCTACGGTGGCCGGGACCAGCTCGTCTCGTACCGTATGGCGCGCAAGGCCGCCGCGGCCTTCCGCGGTTCGCGGCTGCTGTGTCTGCCGGAGGCCGGGCACGTGGCGATGATGGAGTACCCCGACGTGGTCGCGGCCGCGTTCCGGGAGCTGCTGGACGACACCGGCGGCGGGCACGGCACCGGTCCGGACCCCGGTGTCGCGGACCGGGTCGAGGAAACCGACGAGGACGGCAAGGGCTGAGCGCGTGGGACGACATAGCCGCAAGGAGCCCCAGGCTCCGGGCCCCGGCCAACCTGAACCGGCCGTGAGGGCCGGGTCCCAGGCCGGACCCGGGGCCGGGTCCCGGGCCGTGTCCGGGGCCGGGTTCCAGAGCAGTGCCCCGACCGGATCCCGGAGCGGCGCCCCGGCCGGACATCAGGGCGGCGCCCCGGCCGCGTGGCCCGAGCCCGCCGTCAGCCACGGGGGGCAGGTGCCCCCGCCGCGCCACGAGCCGGTGTCCGGTGCGCGCGGCGGACACCCCGAACAGCGCGAGCCCGGCGGAGCCTGGGGCGCGACCGCCCGCTCCGGTACGGGTGCCGGTACGGGCACGGCGTACGGGGACTGGCGCGGGGCACCGCGGACCCGCCCGGCCACGGCGTCCACACAGGCGCCGCCGTGGGTGCCGGAGGGCGACACCGGGGCTTTCGACACCGGGGCCTTCGACGCCCCGGCTTTCGACACCGGGGCCTTCGACACCCGAGCCTTCGACGCCCCGGCCTTCGACACCGGGGCCTTCGACACCGGGGCCTTCGACACCCGAGCCTTCGACGCCCCGGCCTTCGGCACCCCCGCGGCCGGCTTCCCGCAGGTCGCCCCGGACTCCGGGATGACCTCCACGGGCACGCACCGCCGGGTCGCGGCGCCCCACTCCGCCGACTCCGCCCGCTCCGCCGTCACCTCCACCGGTTCGCACCGGCGGATCACCGTGCCCGGACCCGGTCCGGACGCCGACGGGGCGTTCACCGCGACGGGCTCCCACCGCCGGGTCTCCGTGCCCGGGGACCCCCTGACCTCCACCGGCCCGCACGGCCGGATCCCGGCGCCCCGTACGCCGGTCGCCCCGAGCGCCCCGGACGCCGAGCCGGAGCCCGCGACGACCGGACGCGGTCTCAAGGTCCGCACGTACGCGGGCATGGCCGCCGCGGCCGTCACCACCGTGCTCGCGGTCGTCGTCGCGGGTCAGGTGGCCTCCGAGGGCGACGGCGGCAAGACCAGTGCGCGCGCGGCAGGCGACGGCAACAGCCACACCGCCCAGGGGAACTCCGCCGCCTCCCGCTCCGACGACCGCCCGACCCCGGCAGGCGCGGGCTCCGGCGCCGCCCAGGCCGTGCCGGAGCTCCCGTACGAACAGAGGATGGCTCAGCAGTTCCCGATCGACGAGAAGCTGAAGGGGCCGGGCACCTTCGACACGGTGCCCGGGGTGGCGCGGGCGCCCGGCAAGGGCAAGGTGATCCGCTACCGGGTCGACGTCGAGCAGGGGCTCGGCCTGGACGCGCAGCTGTTCGCGGAGGCCGTGCACCGCACCCTGAACGACGACCGCAGCTGGGGCCACGGCGGTTCGAAGACCTTCGAGCGGGTGCCGGGCGGCGAAGCCGATTTCGTGATCACCCTGGCCAGCCCCGGCACCACCGGCGTCTGGTGCGCCAAGTCCGGGCTGGACACCACCGTCGACAACGTCTCCTGCGACTCCGCGTCCACCGACCGCGTGATGATCAACGCGTACCGCTGGGCGCAGGGCTCGGTGACCTACGGCGCGGACCAGATGTTCGCCTACCGCCAGATGCTGATCAACCACGAGGTCGGCCACCGGCTCGGCCACGGGCACGTGAGCTGCCAGACGCCGGGCGCGCTCGCCCCGATCATGCAGCAGCAGACGAAGTCCCTGGACATCAACGGAATTCACTGCAAACCCAACCCCTGGGTGTTTCCCGGGAGTTGATCCGCCGCGTTGACAAGCTGTCCGATGGTCGGTAATTGTTCTCCGCATGTCGCACCTGCACACCACCACCGCGAGCGCCGCCATTGAGCTGGCGCTGCTTGGTGTGACCGCGCACAGCGTGGCCGACATCTTCTGTCGCTGACGCCTCCCTGAGCGCGTGCGACTGCCTTTTCCTTCCGCTGTTCCGCCGCGCCCGGGGGCTCCATGCCCGCAGGCGCGGCTTCTTTTCGTTCTCCGTCTCCGCCGACGGTGACCGCTGCCCCTCGCGTGGCCTCCTCCCCATTCCGTTTCACGCCGAGAGGTCGTTCTTCCCATGGTTTCCGCCGGGCCTGCCCGTCATCAGATATCGCGCCGCGTGGCCGCGGTCGCCGTCAGCCTCGTCCTGGCCGGGGGCGCCGCGGCCTGCGGGCCCGAGGACGGCTCGGGCAAGGCGGCGGACAAGCCCGGCGCGGGCGGCGCCGCCGGCGCCCCGCAGAAGGGCGGCACGCTGAGCGTCCTCAACAACGAGCCGCAGAGCGACTTCGACCCCGCCCGCCTCTACACCTCCGGCGGCGGAAACGTTCCTTCGCTGGTCTTCCGCACGCTGACCACCCGCAACCGCGAGGCCGGTCCGGCCGGCGCCAAGGTGGTCCCCGACCTGGCCACCGACCTCGGCAAGCCCAACGCCGACGCCACCGAGTGGACGTACACGCTCAAGGACGGGCTGAAGTACGAGGACGGCTCGCCGATCACCACCGCCGACATCAAGTACGGCATCGAGCGCTCCTTCGCCGCCGAGCTGTCGGGCGGAGCCCCGTACCTGCGCGACTGGCTGGTCGGCGGGGAGACGTACGAGGGCCCGTACAAGGACGGCGGCAAGGGCCTCGACTCGATCGTCGTGCCCGACGCGAAGACGATCGTCTTCAAACTCCGCAAGCCCGAGGGCGAGTTCCCCTTCCTGGCCACGCAGACCCAGTTCGCGCCCGTGCCCAAGGCCAAGGACACCGGGGTCAAGTACGAGGAGCACCCCGTCTCCTCCGGCCCGTACAAGGTCGTCAAGAACGAGAACGACGGCGAGCACCTCACGCTGGAGCGCAACGAGAACTGGGACGAGAAGACCGACGAGGAGCGCAAGGCCTACCCGGACAAGATCGACGTCCGCTCCGGGCTCGACGCGGCGGTCATCAACCAGCGGCTGTCCACCAGCTCCGGCGCCGACGCGGCCGCCGTCACCACCGACACCAACCTCGGCCCCGCCGAGCTGGCCCAGATCGGCGACAACAAGGAGCTGTCCGGGCGGGTCGGCACCGGCCACTTCGGCTACGTCAACTACCTGGCCTTCAACCCGAAGGTCGCCCCCTTCGACAACCCGAAGGTCCGCCAGGCCATCTCCTACGCGATCAACCGCACCAGCGTGATCAACGCCGCCGGCGGCTCCGCCCTCGCCGAACCGGCCACCACCTTCCTGCCCGAGCAGGAGGCCTTCGGCTTCGCCAAGTACGACCACTTCCCGGCGGGCAAGACCGGCGACCCGGCCAAGGCCAAGGAACTGCTGGCCGAAGCGGGCTTCAAGGACGGGCTGAGCATCACCCTCACCCACTCCACCGCGCAGAACCGGCAGACGAGCCCCGAGGTCGCCACCGCCGTGCAGCAGGCGCTCGCCGCCGCCGGGATCACCGTCAAGCTGGAGGGCCTGGAGAACAACGCCTTCAACGAGAAGCGCTGGGACGTCAAGAACACCCCCGGCTTCTTCCTCTCCCGCTGGGGCGCCGACTGGCCCTCCGGCGCGCCCTTCCTCGCACCGATCTACGACGGCCGCCAGATCGTCACCAACGGCACCAACTACAACCACGCGCAGCTCAACGACCCGGCGGTCAACACCGAGATCGACGAGATCGCCAAGCTGACCGACCTCGCGGCGGCCGGCAAGCGCTGGGGAGCCCTCGACAAGAAGATCGGTGAGCAGGCCCTGGACGTGCCGCTCTTCCACCCGGTCTACAAGCGGCTCGTCGGCAAGGACGTCAAGAACGTCGTCATCAGCGACTGGACCGGCGTCCTCGACATCTCGCAGGTCTCGGTCAAGTGACGCTCCTCGCCCACCCTTCGGCGTCCGGACCCGGGGTCGCCGCCCCGGGGCCGGGTGCCGGGCGGCAGGTCTGGCGGCGGCTGCGCGCACGGCCCTCGGCCGTGGCGGCCGCCGCCGTTCTGGCGCTCCTCGTCCTGCTCGCCCTCACCGCACCGCTGTTCGCGCAGCTCACCGGCCAGGACCCGAACGCGTACCACGACGAGCTCGTGGACTCCGCGCGCGGCGGCGTACCCCTCGGCTCCTTCGGCGGGGTCTCGGGCGAACACTGGCTCGGCGTCGAACCGGGCACCGGCCGCGACCTGTTCACCCGGCTGCTCTACGGAGCGCGGGTCTCGCTGCTCGTCGCGCTCGGCGCCACCGTCGTCCAGGTCTTCCTCGGCATCACCGCCGGGCTCCTCGCCGCGCTCGGCAACCGCTTCGTCGGACAGTTCATCGGCCGCGTCACCGACGTGATGATCGCGCTGCCCATGCTCGTGCTCGCCATCGCGCTGACCGCCGTCGTCCCGCCCGACTTCCCGCGGCCGCTGCTGCTGATCCTGGTCATCGGACTCCTCGACTGGGGCGGCACCGCCCGCATGGTGCGGGCCCAGACCCTCACCCTGCGCGGCCTGGACTTCGTCGAGGCCGCCCGGCTCTCGGGCAACGGCACCCTGCGCATCGCCCGCCGCGAACTGCTGCCCTCGCTGGCCGCGCCCGTCATCACCTTCGCCGCGATCAAGGTCCCCACCAACATGGTGATCGAGGCCTCGCTCTCCTTCCTCGGGGTCGGCGTGAAGCCGCCCACCCCGTCCTGGGGACAGATGCTCTCCAGCGCGCAGACCTGGTTCCGCGCCGATCCCACCTACGTCCTGCTGCCCGCCGGGCTGCTCTTCGTCACCGTGCTCGCCTTCACCGTCCTCGGCGACGGAGTCCGCACGGCCCTCGACCCGCGCGAGGGCTCGCGCCTGCGCGTCGGCACCAGGAAGGAGCGCAGCGCATGACCCGCTTCGCGCTCAAACGGCTCGGCGGGGCGCTCCTGGTGCTGCTCGCCCTGTCCGTCGTCGTCTACGCCCTGTTCTACGTCGCCCCCGGCGACCCCGCCCGCCTCGCCTGCGGGGAGCGGTGCAACCCGGCCCAGGTGGCCCAGGTGCGCCAGCAACTCGGGCTGAACGACTCCCTGGTCGTGCAGTACCTGCACTTCCTGCAGGGGCTGGTGGCCGGCCGCGACTACTCCGGCGGCGCCGGGCTGGTACTGCACTGCGACGCGCCCTGCCTCGGATTCTCGTACCAGAACGACCAGCAGGTCACCGAGCTGATCCTGGCCCGGCTCCCCGCCACCCTCTCGCTGGCGCTCGGCGCGCTGGTGATCTGGCTCGTGATCGGCGTCGGCACCGGACTGCTGTCCGCGCTGCGCCGGGGCGGGTTCACCGAGCGGGCGCTGACCGTGGTCACCCTCGCCGCCACCGGCACCCCCGTCTTCATCCTCGGACTGCTGCTGCTCATGGCCGTCTGCGCCTACCTCCAGTGGCTGCCGTTCCCGACCTACGTGCCGCTCGGCGAGGATCCCGAGCAGTGGGCCTGGAACATGCTGCTGCCGTGGGTGACCCTCGGCTTCTTCGAAAGCGCCAAGTACGCCCGGCTGACCCGCAGTTCCACCCTGGAGACGCTCGCCGAGGACCACATCCGCACCTTCCGCGCCTACGGGGTGGGGGAGCGGGCGATCGTGACCCGGCACGCCGTGCGCGGCGCGGTGGCCCCGGTGATCGCGCTCAGCGCCGTGGACTTCGGCACGATGATCGGCGGCGCCGTGCTGACCGAGTCGCTGTTCGGGATCCCCGGGCTCGGCAAGACCCTCATCGACGGGGTGCGGGTGGTGGACCTGCCCGTCGTGGTGGGCGTGGTCCTCACCATCGGCGCGGCCGTCGTCATCGCGGGCGCCGTCGCCGACCTGCTCTACGCCGTCGCGGACCGAAGGGTGGCCCTGACATGACCGGACTGCTGGTGGACGTCACCGACCTCACCGTCGAGTTCCCCGTCGGCGGGCCGGGGGAGTTCCTGCGGGCCGTGGACGGGATCTCCTTCACCCTGGAGCCGGGGCGCGCCCTGGGCATCGTGGGGGAGTCCGGAAGCGGCAAGTCGACCGTCGCGGCGGCCCTGCTGGGGCTGCACCGGGGGACGGGTGCGCGGCTCGGCGGATCGGTCCGGGTCGGTGGCACCGACGTGGGTACCGCTTCGGCTGCCGAGCTCCGATCGCTCAGGGGCGCCGTCGCGGCGATGGTCTTCCAGGACCCGCTCAGCTCCCTCGACCCGTACTACTCCATCGGCGACCAGATCGCCGAGGTCCACCGGGTCCACGCGGCCGTCTCGCGGCGGGCGGCGCGGGCGCGGGCGGTGGAGGTGCTGGAGCGGGTCGGCATACCCGATGCGGTGCGGCGCTCGCGGGCGCGGCCGCACGAGTTCAGCGGCGGGATGCGGCAACGGGCGCTGATCGCCATGGCGTTGGCGTGCGAGCCGCAGCTGCTGATCGCGGACGAGCCGACCACCGCGCTGGACGTCACCGTGCAGGCGCAGATCCTGGACCTGCTGCACGGGCTGCGGGAGGAGCGGGGGCTCGGGCTGCTGCTGGTCACGCACGACGTGGGGGTGGCGGCGGAGAACGTGGACGAGCTGCTGGTCATGAGGGACGGGCTGGCGGTGGAGCGGGGGCCGGTGGCGCGGGTCCTGGCGGAGCCGTCGCAGGAGTACACCCGTGCCCTGCTGGCGGCGGTGCCGAGGCTGGACGCGGTGCGGGTTCCCCGGCCGGGGGCGGTACGGGCGCTGCCCGCACCCGCGCCTCAAACGCCGGCCGGGCTGGATTCGGCCGGGCCGGGTGTGCCCGCGCGGCCCAAGGATCGGGGCTCCGCCCCGGACCCCGCGCCTCAAACGCCGGCGGGGCTGGATATGGCCGGGCCGGGTGTGCCTGCGGGGCTGGAATTGGCTGGTGAACCCGTCGTCGAGGCGTTCTCGTTGTGGAAGGAGTTCGGGCGGGGGAAGCGGCGGGTGGCGGCCGTCGGCGGGGTGTCGCTCGCCGTGTACGCCGGGGAGACGCTGGGGATCGTCGGCGAGAGCGGCAGCGGCAAGAGCACGCTCGGGCGGATGCTCGTCGGGCTGCTGGAGCCCGGCTCCGGGCAGGTCCGGCGCGGTGGGCGGGAGAGCGCCGGGGTGGTGCCCGGGGTCCAGATGGTGTTCCAGGACCCGGTGTCCTCGCTCAATCCGCGCCGTTCCATCGGGGAGTCCATCGCCGATCCGCTGCGCGCGGCGGGGGAGAAGGACGCGCGGGCCGTCCGCGGCCGGGTCGGGGAGCTCCTCGAACGGGTCGGGCTGGAGGCGGGGCACTACGACCGCTATCCGCACGAGTTCAGCGGCGGCCAGCGCCAGCGCGTCGGCATCGCCCGCGCACTCGCGCCCCGGCCCCGGCTGATCGTCTGCGACGAGCCCGTCTCGGCCCTCGACGTGACCACGCAGGCGCAGGTCACCGCCCTGCTGGCCGAGCTCCAGCGGGAGCTGGGCATCGCGCTGGTGTTCATCGCGCACGACCTCGCGGTGGTGCGCCAGGTGAGCGACCGGGTCGCCGTCATGCGGGGCGGAGTGATCGTGGAGGAGGGGCCGGTCGACGAGGTCTACGACCGCCCCGCGCACGCCTACACCCGCCAGCTGCTGGCCGCCGTCCCGTCCCCGGACCCCGCCCTGGCCGCCGCGCGCCGCCTCGGCCGGAGCAGTCGGACCGCAGTTCCGGACGGAGTCCTCACAGGCTCCCAGTAGTTCTTAGCGTGCTCGAACGCGAACCGTACGGGAAAGTTACGACTCTTCACCCCTTCCGGTGGCGCGACGGACAACCGTCCGTCGCGCCTTCGGCATATCCGCTTGAGTTCGTATCCGGCGGGTCCCCGGACAGACGGAGACCGCCTGAAACGGGAGATCGGGGGTGGCACTCGTGCGGATCGGACTGCTCACGGAAGGTGGTTATCCGTATGCCACGGGGGAAGCGAGGCTGTGGTGCGACCGGCTCGTGCGCGGGCTCCCCCAGCACGAGTTCGAGCTCTACGCCCTGAGCCGCAGTGCCGACCAGGAGGAGCGCGGCCACGTGCCGCTGCCCGCCCACGTCACCCGCGTGCGGACCGCCCCGCTGTGGGCGCCGGACGACGACGGGCGCAGCTACCGCCGCCGCGAGCGGCGCCGGTTCGCCGCCGCCTTCACGGAACTGGTCCGCGGGATCTGCGGGGCCGACCCCGGGCGGTTCGCGGACGGGCTGTACGGGCTGGCCGCGCTCGCCCGCGAGCAGGGCGGGCTGTGCGCGGCGCTGCGTTCCGAGACGGCCGTACGGGCGGTGGAGTCCGCCTGCCGTGCCCCGGAGGCGAGCAGGTCCGTACAGCGGGCGCAGGTCGCGGACCTGCTGGAGTTCGTGGACGAACTGGAGCGGCTGCTGCGGCCGTTGTCCCTCGACTGGTACGAGGACCTCCGCGAGGTCGACGTCTGCCACGCGGCCGCGGGCGGGGTGGCGGCGCTGCCCGGCCTCCTGGCCAAACGCTTCTTCGGAGTGCCGCTCCTGGTCACCGAGTACGGAGTCCAGCTGCGGGCCCACTACCTGGAGCACTCCGCGCAGGACGAGCGGCCCGCGGTACGGGCCCTGCTCGCCGCCTTCCACACCCGGCTGGCCGGCGAGATCTACGCCCGGGCCGATCTGCTCACCCCCGGCAACGCGCACGCGCGGCGCTGGCAGGAGCGGTGCGGGGCCTCGAAGGACCGGCTGCGCACGGTCTACCCCGGGATGGAGGCGGACCGATTCGCCGCCGTCGGGGAGGACCCGGCGTGCGGGGACCCGCACACGCTGGTGTGGGTCGGCCGGATAGAGCCCGCCAAGGACCTGATCGCCCTGCTGCACGCCTTCGCCGAGGTCCGCAGGGCCCAACCGCTCGCCCGGCTGCGGATCTTCGCGACCTCGGTCGGCACGGGAGCGGGCGGGGCGGCGGGCGGCCACGCGGTGGGCCACGGATACCTCGCTGACTGCCGCTCGCTCGCGGCGCAGCTCTTCCCCGACGAGGCCGCCGACGCCCACGCGGTCGGCGAGAACCCGGTCACCTTCGAGGAGATCGGCGGACCCGACGCGCCCTCCACGGCCGAGGCGTACGGCGCCGGGCGGGTGGTGGTGCTCTCCTCCGTCATCGAGGGCTTCCCCATCACCCTGGCCGAGGCGATGTTCTGCGGCCGCGCCACCGTCTCCACCGACGTGGGCGCCGTCGTCGAGGTGATCGGCGGGACCGGGCTCGTGGTGCCGCCGCGCAATCCGCGCGCGCTCGCCGAGGCCTGCGTCTCGCTGCTCGGCGACCCCGAACGGGCCCAGCGGCTGGGGGCGGCCGCCCGGGCACGGGCCCTCGAACTGTTCACCGTCGAGCAGAACGTGGCCGCCTTCCAGGAGTCCTACCTCAGGCTGCTGGCCCACGGCCCGGCCCGGCCCGACCAGGCCGGCGTGCCCTTCGAGCACCCGCCGGAAGCCCGCGTCCCGGGCCACTGGGCCACCCCGACCTGGGTCACCCCGGAGCCCGCGGGAGCCACCGGGCAGATCCCCTCGCCCGGGGAGCACCGGGCGCCGTCGCCGTCCGCGGCCTCCACACCCCCCGCCGCCCCGGTGCCAGGTCCGGCCGTGTCCCCCGCCGCCTCGGTGCCGGGCCAGGCCGCACCCCCCGCCGCCCCGGTGCCGGGCCCGGCCGTGCCCCCGGAACCGTCCGCCGACCCGCCCGTGGTGCCCGTGACCGGGGGGCGGGGCGCCGGGCGCGGCGCCGACCCGGGCACGGTCCGCGCCGCGGTGCCCGTCGAGAGTTCGGAGGCCCCGGTATGACCGTCCCGCTGGACGAAGCCGTCCCCACCGACCCGTCCCCGCGCCGCAGGCAGCCGCGGGCAGCCGGGGATCCCGTCAAGGCGCTCCTCCACCGGCACCGGGAGCTCTGCGAGCGTGCCGTGGACCCGCTGGAGATCGCCGCCGGGCTGGAGGCCCACGGCATCACCGACCGCACCGCCGCCCGCTTCCGCCACCGGGACGTCTTCTCCCTCGCGGAGGAGCTCTACGCCCGGACCCCCCGCGACCGGACCCCGTCGGCCCCGCCGGCCGGGATCCCGGTCCGCCCCGAGGCGGTGCGCGGCTTCGGCTACGCGCTGCTGCCCGGCGCCCTGGCCCTGGGCGCGGCCGCCGCCGGGATGCCCTGGACCGGAGCCGTCGCGGTGCTCGCCACCGTCGCCGCGCTCGGCCGGCCGGGCCGGGCCGCCGGGGGCCGGTTCCCCGCCCCGGTGTACCTGCTGGCCGCCGCCGCGCTCGGCTGGGCCGTCCACCGCCACGGGACCCCGCTCGGGATGGCCCTGGCCGTGGCCGCCGCCCCCGGGTACCTGGCCGGCGCCGTCTTCGCGGCCCGCGCCCGGCGCCGGCTCACCGCGAGCCGGGCCCTGGAGGACTTCGCCGACGGGGTGCGACCGCTGCTCCTCGGGACGCTCGCGCTGTTCACGGCGGCCGCCGCGGGGGCGGCCGCACTGACCGGGGCCCCGGCGGCCGTGGCCGTACCGCTCGCGGTGCTGCTCTTCCTGACCCGGCTGCTGCTCGGCCACGGAGTCCCGCGCGGGGCCCTCCTGGCGGGCCCGGCCCTCGTGCTGGCCCTGCTCCCGGTCCCGGCGGCGCCGTTCGCCGCCGCGGCGGGGCTCCTCGTACCCGCCGTCCTCGCACTGTCGCGGGCCTCCGCGCACGCGCAGCGGCCCTGAGTCCTTCGGAAGCCGACACCGAAGCGCCGTACCAGTACCCCGTACCGATCCACCCATCCAGCAAGGGAGAAACAGGACATGACCGGCCAGCCAACCAACCAAGGGGCCGCGCGATGAGGGTGCTGCTGATCGGAGCCAACGGATACCTCGGGCGTTACGTGGCGGACCGCCTCCTCGCCGACCCCGCGGTCCAGCTCACCGCGCTCGGCCGTGGCGACGACGCCGACGTCCGCTTCGACCTCGCCACCGGCAGTCCCGGCGCGCTCACCCGGTTCCTCGACGCCGTCCACCCGGGCGTCGTCATCAACTGCGCGGGAGCCACCCGCGGTGGAGCCCGGGAACTGACCCGGCACAACACCGTCGCCGTCGCCACCATCTGCGAGTCGCTGCGCCGCAGCGGCTGCGGCGCCCGGCTCGTCCAGCTCGGCTGCGCCGCCGAGTACGGGCCCAGCCAGCCCGGGTCCTCCACGGCCGAGGACGCCGTGCCCAGACCAGGCGGACCGTACGGAGTGAGCAAACTGGCCGCCACCGAGCTCGTGCTGGGCTCCGGGCTGGACGCCGTCGTCCTACGGGTCTTCTCGCCCGTCGGCCCCGGCACCCCGGCCGGATCCCCGCTCGGCCGGCTCGCCGAGGCCATGCGGCGCGCCATGCAGTCCGGGGACGGTGAGCTCAAGCTCAGCGGGCTCGGCGTCCAGCGCGACTTCGTCGACGTACGGGACGTGGCGCGGGCGGTGCACGCCGCCTCGCTGTCGGCGGCCCAGGGCGTCGTCAACATCGGCACCGGGCGCGCGGTCCGGCTGCGCGACGCGGCCGCCGTGCTGGCGCGGGTCGCCGGGTACGGGGGCTCCCTGCACGAGCTCGACGTACCGCAGCACGGGCAGCACCCGCAGGCCCACGGGCACCCCGGCCGGCCGGCGGGGCTCGCCGCCATCGGCTCCCCGCGCTCCGAGGCCACGGCCGAGCAGCTGGCCGCGGCGGCCCAGCCCCCGTACCCCTACCCGGACGGGTGCGGAGCCTGGCAGCAGGCGGACGTCCGTACCGCCCGGGACCGGCTCGGCTGGCGGCCCCGGATCAACCTGGAGGAGTCCCTCGCGGACATCTGGATGGAGGCGGCGTGCCGCATCTGACCACCCCCTCGGTGGCCGGCCGGGCGGCCACCGGGTCCGGCCGCCTCGGACTGGGCGTCCCGGGCTACGCGCACCCGCTGCTGGCCCCGGTGGAGTGGGCCGAGCTGACCCGGCCGGGGACCCCGCTGCACTGGGCCGTGCTCAACGTCACGGACGGGCCGGGCGGCCGCCCCGACCCGCACTGCACGGAGGCCGTCGCGAAGCTGCGCGGTGCGGGAGGGGTGATCCTCGGTCATCTCGCGATGCGGGACGGGGAGCGGTCGTTCGGGGAGCTCGTCTCCGACGCCCACCGCTTCCGCGACTGGTACGGAGTCGGCGGTTTCTACCTCGCGGACGCCCCCGCCGGGAAGGCGGAGCTGGCCTCCGTGCACCGGGTCACGGACACCCTGCGGGGGCTCGGGGAGGGGCTGCGGATCGTCCTCGGACAGGGCACCCACCCGTGCGAGGGGTACGTGGAAACCGCTGATCAGCTGGTCACCTTCGCCGGTACCTGGGCCGACTACCGCTGGTCGCAGGTGGCGGAGTGGACGGCCGACCATCCGGCGGAGCGGTTCTGTCACCTCGTGCACGGGGTGCCGCGCACGCACCTGGAGGAAGCCTGCCGGATCGCCCGCTGGCAGGGCGCCGGCACCATCTGGTTCACCGACCGGCGCGGGGGCGGGGACCGGGACCCCTGGGCCTCGATGCCCGCGTACTGGGACGAAATCGTCTCGCGGATCGGGACGGGTGTCTTGGAATGAAGACGGCCGTGGCAGTGTTACGGGGAGAACAGCCATTCAGTTTGCTCCCCGCGCCCGCGTGGGGATGCTCCCATCTACGGAGTGCCCGTGTCGCTGCCACCGCTGGTAGAGCCAGCCGCTGAGCTCACCGTTGACGAGGTCCGTCGGTACTCGCGGCACCTGATCATCCCGGACGTCGGGATGGACGGCCAGAAGCGTCTGAAGAACGCCAAGGTGCTCGCCGTGGGCGCGGGCGGCCTCGGCTCGCCCGCCCTCATGTACCTGGCCGCGGCCGGCGTCGGCACGCTGGGCATCGTGGAGTTCGACGAGGTCGACGAGTCGAACCTGCAGCGCCAGATCATCCACAGCCAGGCGGACATCGGCCGGTCCAAGGCCGAGTCGGCCCGCGACAGCGTGCTGGGCATCAACCCGTACGTCAACGTGGTCCTTCACGAAGAGCGGCTCGAAGCCGACAACGTGATGGAGATCTTCAGCCAGTACGACCTCATCGTCGACGGCACGGACAACTTCGCCACGCGCTACCTCGTGAACGACGCCTGCGTGCTGCTGAACAAGCCGTACGTATGGGGTTCGATCTACCGCTTCGACGGTCAGGCCTCGGTCTTCTGGTCCGAGCACGGCCCGTGCTACCGCTGCCTCTACCCGGAGCCGCCCCCGCCGGGCATGGTCCCGAGCTGCGCCGAGGGCGGCGTGCTGGGCGTGCTCTGCGCGTCCATCGGGTCCATCCAGGTCACCGAGGCCATCAAGGTCCTCACGGGCGTGGGCGAGTCGCTGGTCGGCCGTCTGATGATCTACGACGCCCTGGAGATGCAGTACCGCCAGGTCAAGGTCCGCAAGGACCCCGACTGCGCGGTCTGCGGTCCGAACGCGACCGTCACCGAGCTCATCGACTACGAGGCCTTCTGCGGCGTCGTGTCGGAGGAGGCCCAGGAGGCCGCGCTCGGCTCGACGATCACTCCCAAGCAGCTCAAGGAGTGGATCGACAACGACGAGCCGATCGAGATCATCGACGTCCGTGAGATCAACGAGTACGAGATCGTCTCGATCCCCGGTGCGAAGCTGATCCCCAAGGGCGAGTTCCTGATGGGCACCGCCCTGGCGGACCTGCCGCAGGACAAGCGCATCGTCCTGCACTGCAAGACGGGTGTCCGCAGTGCGGAGGTCCTCGCGGTCCTGAAGTCCGCGGGCTTCGCCGACGCGGTCCACGTCGGCGGCGGCGTCATCGGCTGGGTCCACCAGATCGAGCCCGAGAAGCCGGTCTACTAGCAGTCACCCGGAGGGGCCGTACTTCGCCTGCGCGAGGTACGGCCCCTCCGGCGTGCTCCGGCCCCTCCGGATGTTCCGGACCTAGGCGGGCGTCGGCGGCGTCGTCGTGGGGGAGGGCGACTTCGAGGGCGTGCAGACGGCATTGGCCGCGGGGACCTTTCCGTCCAGCAGGTACGAATTGACCGCCTGCTGCACGCACTTGTCGCCGCTGTTGTACGCGCCGTGCCCCTCGCCCTTGTACGTGAGCTCCACGCCGACGCCGGGGCCGAGCCGTTCCACCATCTTGCGCGCACCCTCGTAGGGGGTCGCCGGGTCTCCGGTGTTGCCGATCACCAGGATGGGCGCCGAGCCGGGGGCGGAGACGTCCGGAGTGTTCCAGGCGCCGGCGACGGGCCAGTCGGTGCAGCTCATCATGGCCCAGCCGAGGAAGTCCCCGAAGACGGGCGAGGCGGCGCGGAACTCAGGCAGCTTCGCCTTCGTCTGCTCCAGGGTGTACCGGTCCTTGGAGTCGGCGCAGTTGATGGCGGTGTTGGCCGCGCCGATGTTGCTGTAAGTGCCCTTCGGGTCACGGCCGTTGAGGGCGTCGGACATGGCGAGCAGCAGCTGGCCCTGACCGCCCTCGGCCTCGTCCAGGCCCTGCTCCAGCAGGGGCCACGCCTCCTTGGAGTACAGGGCGAAGGCGATCCCGTTGGTCGCGGCGGTCTCCGTGAGCAGTCGGCTGCCCGAGCCGGCGACCGGCTTGGCCGCCAGCTCCTTCTGGAGCTTGATGATGTTCGCCTCGATCTCCTTGGCGGTGCTGCCCTGCAGGCGGCAGGCGTCGCCGCGGTCCACGCAGTCCTGGGCGAAGTTGCCGAGCGCGAGCTGGAAGCCCTTGGCCTGGCCGAGGGCGCCCTCCTCGGAGTTCTTCGTCGGGTCGACGACGGCGTCGAAGACGGCCCGGCCGACGTTCTTGGGGAAGAGGTGGGCGTAGACCCCGCCGAGTTCGGTGCCGTAGGAGATGCCGAAGTAGTTCAGCTTCTCGTCGCCGAGGGCCCGGCGGATCCGGTCCAGGTCGCGGGCGGCGTTCTCCGTGCCGACGTGGGGGAGCACCTTGCCGGAGTTCGCCTCGCAGGCGTCGCGGTACTTCTCGCTGGTGGCGAGGAAGTCCTTCTCCTGCTCCGGGGTGCCGGGGCTGGAGTCGGAGGCGTAGTACGCGTCCAGCTGCTTGTCGTCCTCGCACCGGACGGGCGCGCTGCGGCCGACCCCGCGCGGGTCGAAGCTGACCAGGTCGTACCGGTCGCGCAGGGCCGCGTACTCGTTCGCCGCGCCGGGCAGGCTGGTGATGCCGGAGCCGCCCGGGCCGCCGAAGTTGAAGACGAGCGAGCCGATCCGCTTCTTCTTGTCCCGGGCCTTGGCCCGGATCAGCGCGAGCCCGATCGTCTCCCCCTCCGGCTTCGCGTAGTCGAGGGGCACGTCGAGGACGGCGCACTGCCAGTCCGTACCGGGCACCTGCCCGCCGCCCTCGGCCGCGGTGGGGGCCTCGCAGTCCCCCCAGTCCAGTTTCCTGGCACCCTGCGCGGCGCCGTCCTTGCCCCTCTTCTCCTTGCCGCCGCCGTCGGAACAGGCACTGGTGGCGAGGAGCGCGGCGGCAACGGCGGTGGCAGCGGCGACCCGCAGGGCGTGTGTCGGCATGCCTTCATCCTGTGCGCGCCCCGCCCCTTCCGCCCGCGCGCTGACCCATCCGGGTCACGGGGCGGAAGGGGCGGCCGGTCACTGCGCCGCGGTCGCCGCGGGGATGTCCACGCGGGCGGCCCTGCGGGCCGGCCAGAGGGAGGCGAGCAGGGCGCCGGCCATGGCCAGCAGTACCCCGAGGGCGAGCCGGTCCCACGGGATGACCAGGGCGTATCCCGCGACGCTCTCCTGGAGGGTACGGCCGAGCGCCCAGCCCAGGAAGACGCCCATGACCGTGCCGACGGTCGCGCCGAGGGCGCCGACGAGCAGGGCCTCGATGCGGATCATCCGGGTCACTCCGGCGCGGTCCAGGCCGAGGGCGCGCAGGGTGCCGATCTCCTTGCGGCGTTCGAGCACGGACATGGCCAGGGTGTTGGTGATGCCCAGGGCGGCGATCACCAGGGCCATGCTGAGCATCGCGTAGAAGATGTTGAGCTGGTCGCCGATGCCGCTGGTGTCCTCGGCGCGGATGCCGTCCTTGTCCAGGACGGACAGGGCGGGATTGTCGCCGAGTGCCTTGACGACGCCGGCGAGCGCGGCCCGGCCGGGTCCGCCCGCGGTGGCCACGACGATCGAGTCGGTGGAGGGCGTGGAGTCGTACCGGTCGACCAGGGAGTCGGGCGCGGTGATGCTGGGCAGCACCTTGCTCTGCTCCTCCGCCCGGTAGACGGCGCCGATGGTGACCTCGCCCCGCTTGCCGTCGCGTTCCACCGGGAGGCTCTGGCCGACCTTCCAGCCGTTCGCCCCGGCCTTGTAGTCGGCGACGGCGATCTTGCCCTGGCCGAGGCTGTCGAGGGAGCCCTCGGTCACCTCGTAGCGAAGGAGGCGGCCGATGGTGGCGGGGTCGACGCCGGTCAGGACGGAGCGGACGCCGCCGATGTGGTACTCGGTGGACTGGTTGAGCGGGCTGTAGGTGGCGCCGGGCAGCTTCTTGAGGGGTTCGGCGGTGGCGGGGGTCAGCCGCTGCCCGCCCGAGGTGCCCTGCACCAGGTAGTCGGCGGTGATGTCACGGGTGGTCGCGCCGTCGAGGTACTGGGTGGCGGAGGCGCCGAGGACGGACAGGCCCGAGGCGAGCGCGAGGGCGATGGCGAGCGCCGCGGCGGTGGCGCCGGTACGCCGCGGGTCGCGCACGGTGTTGCGGGCGGCGAGGTCGCCGTGCACCGGGCTCAGGCGGACCAGCAGCGGCCGGACCAGGCTGGTGAAGGGCCGGGACAGGAGCGGGATGAGGCCGATCGTGCCGGTCAGGGCGAGGGCCGCGCCGAGGCCGATGACGGCCCGGGCGTCCTTGCCGGTGGTGAGGGCTCCGTACAGGGCCGCGATCACTCCGGTGACGACCAGCGCGGTGCTGACTCCGGTGCGCACGGAGCCGAGGCGCGCGGGCGCGGCGGGCTCGGCGGCGCCGAGGGCGGCGACGGGCGGGATCGCCATGGCCCGGCGGACCGGTACCCAGGCGGCGATCACGGGCAGGGCGGTGCCGACCACCAGCGCGATGATCACGGTGGACGGGGAGAGGACCAGCGCGGCGGCCGGGCTGTCGGCGGAGGAGAAGAGGGTCTGGAGCAGGGCGGCGACCCTGGTGCCGGCCAGGATGCCGGCCACGGAGGCGATCAGGCCGACGAGGACGGACTCGGTCAGCAGGATGCGGCGCACCTGCTTGCGGGTGGCGCCGACGGCCCGCATCAGGGCCAGCTCCCGGGTGCGCCGGGAGACCAGCATGGTGAAGGTGTTGGAGATGAGGAAGGTGGCCACGAACAGGGCGACCGCCGCGAAGCCCACCATGATCTGGCTCATGGTGTCGCTGCCGCTGGAGGCGAGGTTGGCCTGGATCTGGGCGAGCCGGGCCCCGGTGACCGCGCTGCTGTCCTTGGGGATCACCGCTTCGACCCGGGTGAGGAGCTGCGTCACGTCGGTGTCGGGCGCGGCCGTGACCTCGATGTCCGTGTACCGGCCGGGCTGGAGGTAGAGCCGCTGGGCGGTGGCGTTGTCGAACAGCACGCGGCTGCCGCCGGGGGAGAGCTTCGAGGCGTCGGTGCGGAAGACGCCGCTGAGCCGGTAGGACTCGGCGCCGGTGCTCGTGCCGACGCGCACGCTGTCACCGACGTGGTGGCCGCCCTTGGCGGCGGAGGCCTCGTCGAGGGCGATCGAGCGGCCGTCGGCCGGGCCGGAGCCCTCGGTGAACCGGTAGGCCGGGTCCGCGCCGTCCCTGCCCGGGACGAAGTTGCCGCCCTTGCGGAAATCGCCGCTGCCCAGCAGTCGGCCCTCGCGGTCGGCGACGGCGGCGAAGCCGTCGACCCGGCCCGCGACGGCGGCGACGCCGGGGAGCTCGGCCAGGGCGGCCGCGGTGTGGGCGTCGAGGGTGGCGGGCGGGGCGCCGGGCACCGTGTTGGGCGAGACGTTGAGGGAGACCTGGTCGTAGCCGGCGCTCGCCCGGTCGGTGGCGGCCTGTTTCTGACTGTCGCCGTAGACGAGGCTGCCGGTGACGAAGGTGACCCCGAGCATGACCGCGAACACGGTCATCAACAGGCGGGCCTTGTGCGCGAGCACGTTGCGCAGGGCGGTACGGAACATGGGATGCGGATCCTGGGGAGCGGGCTCGGCGGACGCGAGCGGGCGGCTGGAGGGGAGCGGACCGGGACGGGTCAGCTCGTGCGCGAGTGCGCGTCGAACGCCTTCATCCGGTCCAGGACCCGGTCCGCGCTGGGCCGGGTCATCTCGTCGACCAGCCGGCCGTCGGAGAGGAACACCACGCGGTCGGCGTAGCCGGCGGCGACGGGGTCGTGGGTGACCATGACCACGGTCTGGCCCAGCTCGCGCACCGAGTCGCGCAGGAAGCCGAGGACCTCGGCCCCGGCGCGGGAGTCGAGGTTGCCGGTGGGCTCGTCGCCGAAGACGATCGAGGGACGGGCGATCAGGGCCCGGGCCACCGCCACGCGCTGCTGCTGCCCGCCGGAGAGCTGCCCGGGGCGGTGCCCGAGGCGCTGCGAGAGGCCGGTCAGGGAGACCACGTGGTCCAGCCACTGCCGGTCGGGCTTACGGCCGGCGATGGTCAGCGGCAGGGTGATGTTCTCCAGGGCGGTCAGGGTCGGCATCAGGTTGAACGCCTGGAAGATGAAGCCGATCCGGTCGCGGCGCAGCCGGGTGAGCTGCTCGTCGTTCAGCGAGGCCAGTTCGGTGGTGCCGATGCGGGCGGAGCCCGAGCTGAAGGAGTCGAGTCCGGCCGCGCAGTGCATCAGGGTGGACTTGCCGCAGCCGGAGGGGCCCATGATCGCGGTGAACTCGCCCTCGCGGAAGGAGATGCTGACCCGGTCCAGGGCGACGACCCGGGTGTCCCCGCTGCCGTAGACCTTCGACAGCTCGGTGGTGGCGGCCGCGATCCCGGTCGGCGCGTGCGACAGGTGCGGGGCAAGGGGTGCGGCGGTCACGAGGACTCCTCTTCGGGCGCGGAAGGTGCACTCCGAAGGGTGTCCGGGGAACGTATCGGGGCCCGGGCCCGCCGTGTATCGGCGCCCGCTCCCGTTCGTATCGGTTGTGTAGGGGCAGGTCGCTCAGTGCGGCAGGCGCAGGGTGGCGACGGCGCCGCCGTCCGGGGCGTTGGTCAAGCGCAGCTCGGCGCCGAGGAGCCGGGCCTGGCCCAGGGCGATGGTCAGGCCCAGGCCGTGGCCCGAGCCGCGCTCGGCCGCACCCGTCTGGAAGCGGCGCGGGCCGTCGCGCAACAGGTGCGCGGGGAAGCCGGGTCCGTGGTCGCGCACGACGACGGTGCGGCCCTCGACGGCGACTTCCACCGGGGCGCCCCCGTGCCGGTGGGCGTTGATGACGAGGTTGCCGACGATCCGTTCGAGCCTGCGCGGGTCGGTCTCCACGCCCTGCGCGGACTCCGCGCCGGTGACCGTGACCTCCGCGTCCAGGCCGGTGCGCGTCACGGCCTCGGCCACGACCGCGCCGAGCGGGACACGGGCGTGGACCGGCTGCTCGGCACCCGCGTCCAGGCGGGAGACCTCCAGCAGGTCCTCGACCAGGCCGCGCAGATCGCGCACCCGGGCCCGGAGCATGTCCTCCGTCTCGCCGGCCGGCAGCAGGTCGGCGGCGGCCAGCAGGCCGCCGACGGGGGTGCGCAGTTCGTGGGCCACGTCGGCGGTGAACCGGCGCTCGTCGTGCAGGCGCCGGCTGAGCGTGTCGGCCATGAGGTCGACGGTCGCGGCGATGTCGGACACCTCGTCGCGGCCCCTGGTGGGTCCGGTACGGGCGTCCAGGTCCCCGGCGGAGATCCGGACCGCGGTCTCGGAGACCCGCCGCAGTCGGCGGGCGAGCACCCCGGCTCCGTAGGCCGCCAGGGGCGTGGTGACCGCGAGGGCGATCAGCGAGGCCACCGCCATGGTCAGGTCGAGCCGGTACAGCTCGCGGAACTCGGTGTGGATGGTGACCTGGACGGCCAGCACGGGGCTGCCCGGGCCGCCGACCCGCTGGGCACCCCAGACGGTGGGGTCCATGGTCCCGGGGCTGTTCCCGCCGTAGGACACGTGCGGCTCGCCGTCGGTGGGGTTGCGCAACGCGTAGGGCAGTTCGGCCGGATCGAGCCGGGCATCGCTGGTGAGGGTCCCGGCCCGGCGGTAGACGTCCGTGGCCGAGGTCACGCCGTTGAGGGCCTGCCGTTCGGCCCGGTGCCGGATGTCGTGGGCGGTCCATCCGTGCACCAGCAGGCCCACCACCAGCGCGACCAGGCAGGCCGTGGCCGCGGCCAGCGCGGCGATCTTCCAGCGCAGGGTCACCCGGGGCGGCCGCGGCGGATCGGGGGAGGGCACCGCTCTCAGCGCCTGAGTTTGTAGCCGAAGCCGCGGACCGTCTCGATCCGGTCCCGGCCGAGCTTGCCGCGCAGCCGCTGCACGCACAGGTCCACGACCCGGCTGTCGCCGTCCCAGCCGTAGTCCCAGACGTTGCGCAGCAGGGTGTGCCGTTCCAGCACGACGCCGGGGTGGGCGGCGAACTCCAGCAGCAGCTTCAGTTCGGTCGGGGTCAGCGCCACCGGGCTGCCGGCGACGGCCACTTCCAGCCCGCCGGTGTGGATGGTCAGGTCGCCGAAGGCCAGGAGCTCGCCCTCGGACGGGGCCGTGCCCGGCCCGTCGCCGGCGGCCCGTCCGGCCGCCGGGGCGGGTGCGTAGGTCGCGCGCCGCAGCAGCGAGCGGATGCGCGCCACGAGCACGTTGGTGTCCACGGGTTTGACCACGTAGTCGTCCGCCCCGGCCTCCAGGCCGGCGACGATGTCCAGCCCGTCACCGCGGGCCGACATCATCAGGACGGGCACCAGGCTGCTCTCGCGGACCCGGCGGCACAGGCCGATCCCGTCGAGGCCGGGCAGCATCACGTCCAGGATCAGCAGGTCGAAGGCGTTGTCACGGAAGGATTCGAGGCCGGTGAGACCGTCGGCGGCGGCCTCGACCCGGTAGCCGTAGCGCTCCAGGGCGACGGTGAAGGACCGGCGCATCAGGTCGTCGTCCTCCACCAGCAGCACGCGGACGGCCCGCGCGGGAGCCGGAACCGGAGTGGGGGAGGACACGGGCGGATGACTCCTGTTCGGCGGACGGCGACCTGAAAGGAACGATATGGCAGGGGCGGCCGCAGCCCCGTCCGCCACGGCCTGGCACACCGATTAGATGACTGGTCAAGCGCTGCCCGATACCCGCCCGATACAAAACCTACGGCTGTGCCAGGACCTGCTTCGCCGCCGCGCGCCCCGTCGCGACGCAGGCTGCCACGCCCACGCCCTCGTACGCCGCCCCGCACAGGGCGATCCCCGGGAGTTTGCCGGCGGCCTCGCGGATGCGGGCGACGCGCTCGCGGTGGCCGACGCCGTACTGCGGCAGGCCCCGGTCCCAGCGGGTGACGCGGGTGGCCAGGGGCTCGCCCATCGGGCCCACCGCGTGGTGCAGTTCGGCGATGGCCGAGCGGACCAGGTGGCGGTCGGGGCGGCTGAGCAGCTCGTCCTCGCCGATCCGGCCGATGGAGGCGCGGAGCACGAAGGTCTCGGGGGCCGAGTCGCGCAGCCAGGACCACTTGTTGGAGAGGAAGGACGCCGCCTTCAGGGTGTGCCCGTCCACCGGCGGGACCAGGAAGCCGTTGCCCTCGGGGAGGAAGTGGGCCTGGGCGCGGGAGAAGGCCATGGTGATCACGGCCGTCGACGCGTGCGGGATGGAGGACAGTTCGGCCTCGGCGAGGGGGGAGTGGGGGCGCAGCAGCTCGGCCGCCGCGAAGGCGGGCAGGGCGAGGACGATCGCGTCCGCCTCCATGGTCAGCGCGCCGTCGCCGGTCATCGCCTGGACCCGCCAGCGGCCGCCCGCGACCTGCTGCAGCGAGCGGGCCGTCGTACCGGTGAGGATGCGGGCCCCGCAGGCTTCGGCGACGGCCGCCGGGAAGCGCCCGGTGCCGCCGACCACGCCCTGGACGGCCACGGCCGCCGAGCGCGGGGCGCCGGCCGCGCGCATCCGGCGCAGGGCCGGGAGGAGGGGGGTGCCCTGTTCCGCGAGGGCCGCGATCCGGGGCATGGCAGCGCGCAGCGAGAGCCGTTCGGCGAGGCCGGCGTAGACGCCGCCGAGCATCGGTTCGACGAGGCGGTCGACGGCCTCCTGGCCGAAGCGGGCCGCCAGGTACGCGCTCACCGAGCAGTCCTCGGTGAGCGCGGTGGCCGGGAGGGTCTCCTCGGCGGCGACGCGCGTGATGCCCTCGGGGGAGAGCAGTCCGGTGCCGATCAGCGCCGAGGGGTCGGTGGGGACGCCCATCACGTGGCCGGCGGGCAGCGGGCGCAGTCCACCGTTGGTCCAGATGGTGGTGGGGGCCTTGGCCGGGTCGCAGAGGGCGTCACCGAGTCCGACGGCGGCGGCCAGCTCCACGGCCTCGGGGCGCAGGGCCATGAGGGATTCCGCGCCCTCGTCGACGGTGATGCCGGCGATGGTGCCGGTCCGGAGCTTCCCGCCGACCTTGGCGTTGCTCTCCAGAAGGGTCACGTCGGCGTGGCCGCGCAACTGCCACGCGGCGGCCAGACCGCTGATTCCGCCGCCGATGACGATCACTGAACGCATGGTGTTCTCCCGTGGCCCCTGGGCCGATATGTTCCCATATGAAACATATGGGACGCGGTGATTCAGCGCCTCATGCTTTCGGCCAGAGCCCTGACCTCCTCCTGGTACGGGAAGCTGCCCGGCTCGTACGCGCAGTACGGGTCGGCCTCCAGGACGTCGCGGGTGAAGCCGTACGCACGGGAGCGCGAGCCCCCGCACACCGTCTTGAACTCGCAGGCCCCGCACTTCCCGCGCAGCAGCGAGGGGTCGCGGAGCTTGGTGAAGAGCGCCGAGCCCCGGTAGATCTCCGTCAGCGGGTGGTTCTTCACGTTGCCCGCCGAGACGGGCAGGAAGCCGCTGGGGTGCACCTCGCCCGTGTGCGAGATGAAGACGAAGCCGCGGCCCGAGGAGACGTCCATGGGCGGCCGGCGCACGGCCCGCCGCTCGCCGTCGAAGACCCCCAGCTCGCGGGCGCGGGCCGAGAGGCGCTCGTAGAGCCCGCCCAGCACGGGCCGCTCGCCGCGCGCGTCCAGGACGGTCCGCTGCAGGGCGACCCGCCGGAAGTGGTGGCCCTCCGTCGTCTTGGTCGCCATCACCGCCCCGCAGTCGTACAGGAAGTGCAGGACGTCCTCGGTCTCGGCGGCGGTGAGGGACTCCAGCTGCTCGCCGCGCCCGGTCGGGACCAGGATGAAACCGGACCACAGCATCGCGCCCTCGCGCTTGACCAGCGCCGCGATATCGGCGAGGTCCTCCAGAGCGGTACGCGTGACCGTGGTGTTGATCTGCACCTTGAGCCCGAGCTCCCGGGCGGCCCGCCAGCCGTCCAGCGTCCAGTCGAAGACCCCCGGCACACCCCGGAAGGCGTCGTGCCGCCCGCCCGTCGAACCGTCCAGGGAGAGCGAGAGAGCGATGGCCCCAGCCTCCCGCACCGCCACGAGGTTCTCGCGGGTCAGCGTCGGCGTGCCCGACGGGGACACCGCCACCCGCAGCCCGAGCGAGGTCCCGTACGCCACCAGGTCGGTGAGGTCGGCGCGCTGGAAGGGGTCCCCGCCCGTGATCACGAAGAGCGGGCCGGGCTTGCCGAACGCGGCGATCTGGTCCATCACCCGCCGGGCGTCCGCGCCGTCGAGCTCCTCGGGGTGGCGGGCGGTCTGCGCCTCGGCCCGGCAGTGCAGGCAGGCCAGCGGGCAGGCCCGGGTCGCCTCCCAGATCACGATGAAGGGCCGCTCGGACACCGCGTGCCGGGGCCGGCGCACGACGGTGCGTTCGGGACGCCGGGTCACGACACGCGCTCCCAGCCGCGCTTGCTCGGGCGGTTGGCGAGCTGCTTCGGATCCCGCCTGCGGTAGACCACGTACGGCCGGAACAGGTACTTCAGCGGCACCGAGAACATGTGCACCAGGCGCGAGTACGGGATCAGCGAGAACAGGACGAAGCCGAAGACGATGTGGAGCTTGAAGGCGAGCGGGGCGCCCGCCATCAGGTGGTAGTCCGGGGTGAAGGTGAACAGGCTGCGGAACCACAGGGAGATGCCGTCGCGGTAGTTGTACCCGTCCATCATCCCGGCCGAGTTCAGCATCGTGGCCGTCAGCCCGAGCACCATCGCACCGAGCAGGCACGCGTACATCATGTGGTCGCTGCGCAGCGTCGCCCTGCGCACGGCCGGCACCTTGAAGCGCCGGTAGACCAGGATCCCGATGCCGGCGGCGGCCGCGACGCCCGCGACCGTGCCGGTGGCCAGGGCGATCAGGTGGTAGGCGTGGTCGCTCAGGCCCGCCGCGTCGGTCCAGCTCTTGGGCACGAGCAGGCCCACGACGTGGCCCAGGATCACGAAGAGCATGCCGAAGTGGAAGAGCGGGGAGCCGATGCGCAGCAGCCGCGACTCGTGCAGCTGCGAGGAGTGCGTGGTCCAGCCGAACTTGTCGAAGCGGGCCCGCCAGACCGTGCCCGCGATCAGCAGGGCGATCGAGACGTACGGGAAGACGCCCCACAGGAGGAGGTCCATCAGGCGGGCAGCCTTTCGGGTGTCGTGGGCCAGGGGAGGTCGGTCGGGACCGCGAGGGGGAAGTCGCTCGGCATGTCGAGGCCCGGCCCGAAGGGTTCGAGCGCCGAACCCGCGCCCACCAGCTCCTGCGGCGGCCCGTTCTTCGCCAGCGCCTTCGCCTCGGCCCTGGTCTCGGGGGAAGGACCGGGCAGCGTCGCGCAGACGGCCTCCAGCACCCGGGCGTACGGGGACGCGGACTCGGTGAGCGCGAGCCGCAGCAGCTCCAGCCCGGCCCGGTGCTCCTGGAGCAGCTCGGTGCCGGCCTCCTCCTCGCGGGCGGCGAACTCCAGGGCCACCGGCAGGAAGTCGGGCAGCTCCTCGCCCGCGAACTCCAGCCCGAAGTCCCGGTAGATCCGCTTCAGCCGGACCAGGGACAGCCCCCGCCGGCGGGTGTCGCCGTCCACCCACCAGGTGAGGTAGAGGCAGCGCCGGTTGCGGATGTCGAAGGTCGAGGTGTACTGGGCGCACAGCTCGATCGGGGTCTGCCGCCCGGCCTCGTCGAGGAACTCGCCGAGCAGCCCGGCCGGTTCGGCGGGCGCCCCGGCGAGGGCCGCACGGAGCCGGGGGAGTTCGTCGTGGAAGTAGTCGCCTGGGTACTGCAGTACGCAGCCCGCGACCAGCCGTACGAGGGCATCGCCGCTCATCGGGTACCCGCTCACGAACTCCTCCTCGTGGTGCCGAGGTTGAGCATCACGCGGGGTTCGGGCAGTGCGCCCACCGGGCAGCCCTGGTCGACGGGGTCCAGCGGGTGGGAACCGGCGAGCGCGTCGGCTTCGGCGCGGGCGGAGCTCGGGACCACGAAGCGGTCCTCGATCTTGGCGATGGCGAGGAGGCGGAACATGTCCTCCATCTCCTGGCCCGACAGCCCGACGGCCCGCGCGATGGACTCGTCCCGCTCCTCGCCCAGGTTGACCCGGCGCATGTAGGAGCGCATCGCGGCCATCCGCCGCAGGACCGCCTCCACCGGCACGGTGTCGCCCGCGGTGAGGATCGCGGCGAGGTACTCGACGGGGATGCGCATGGCGTCGATGGCGCCGAAGAGGTTGCCGGCGTCCTCGCCGTCGCTGCCGGTGGCGGCGACCGCCTCGACGACGGGGGAGAGCGGCGGGACGTACCAGACCATCGGCATCGTCCGGTACTCCGGGTGGAGCGGGAGGGCGACCTGGTAGGTGGCGATCAGGTCGTAGACGGGCGAGCGCTGCGCCGCGTCGAGCCACTCGTCGGTGATGCCGGCCGCGCGGGCGGCGGCGACCACGGCCGGGTCGTTCGGGTCCAGGAAGCACTCGACCTGGGAGGGGTACAGATCGTGCTCGTCCTCGACCGCGGCGGCCTCGGCGACCTTGTCGGCGTCGTAGAGCATCACGCCGAGGTAGCGCATCCGGCCCACGCACGTCTCCGAGCACACGGTCGGCATGCCGACCTCGATGCGCGGGAAGCAGAACGTGCACTTCTCGGCCTTGCCGGTCTGGTGGTTGAAGTACACCTTCTTGTACGGGCACCCGGTCACGCACATGCGCCAGCCGCGGCACTGGTCCTGGTCGACCAGGACGATCCCGTCCTCCTCGCGCTTGTACATCGCGCCGGAGGGACAGGAGGAGACGCACGCGGGGTTCAGGCAGTGCTCGCAGATGCGCGGGAGGTAGAACATGAAGCTCTGCTCGAACTCGAAGCGGATCTTCTCGCCGACCTCGTCGCGGATCTTCTCGACGATCGGGTCCTTCGGCCCGTGCGTAGGGGCACCGCCGAGGTTGTCGTCCCAGTTCGGACCCCACTCGATCTTGTCGATCGGCTCGCCGGTGACCTGCGAGACGGGCCGGGCGGTGGGCATGTCGTCGCCCGCCGGGGCCTCGGTGAGGTTCTTGTACTCGTACGTCCAGGGCTGGTAGTAGTCGTCGATCTCCGGGAGGTCCGGGTTGGCGAAGATCTTGCCCAGCTTGGCGAGCCGGCCGCCGGCCCGGAGGCGGAGCTTGCCGGAGCGGGTGCGCTCCCAGCCGCCCTTCCACTTCTCCTGGTCCTCCCAGCGGCGCGGGTAACCCTGGCCGGGGAGGGTTTCGACGTTGTTGAACCAGACGTACTCGGTGCCCTGCCGGTTGGTCCACGCCTGCTTGCAGGTGACCGAGCAGGTGTGGCAGCCGATGCACTTGTCGAGGTTCATGACCATCGCGACCTGTGCCATGACGCGTCCGATTTTCGCTTCGCGAGGGGCCATGCTCTTAGAACTCCACCTTCTGGTCGCGGCGGCGGATGACCGTCACCTCGTCGCGCTGGTTGCCGGTCGGGCCGAGGTAGTTGAAGGCCCAGGTCAGCTGGGCGTAACCGCCGATGAGGTGGGTGGGCTTGAGCATCACCCGGGTCAGCGAGTTGTGGATGCCGCCGCGGCGGCCGGTCTTCTCCGTCTTCGGGACGCCGACCGTGCGCTCCTGCGCGTGGTTCATGTAGACCGTGCCGGGCGGCATCTTGTGCGAGACGATCGCGCGGGCGGTGATCACGCCGTTGCGGTTGACCGCCTCGATCCAGTCGTTGTCCGCGACCCCGATCGCCCCGGCGTCCTGCGGGGACATCCACACCGTCTGCCCGCCGCGGCCCAGGGTCATCATGTAGAGGTTGTCCTGGTACTGGCTGTGGATCGCCCACTTGTTGTGCGGGGTCAGGTACCGGACGGCCACCGACTTGGTCTTCTCGTCGACCGTGCCGAGCTCGGGCTCCCCGTACAGGGTGTGCATGTTCAGCGGCGGCTTGTAGACGGGCAGGGATTCGCCCACCTCGTGCAGCCAGTCGTGGTCGATGAAGAAGTGCTGGCGGCCGGTGAGGGTGTGCCAGGGCTTGAGGTGTTCGGTGTTGACCGTGAAGGCCGTGTACCGGCGCCCGCCGGCCTCGGAGCCCGACCACTCGGGCGAGGTGATCACCGGGACCGGGCGGGCCTGGGTGTCGGCGAAGGTGATCCGCTTGCCCTCGGCCTCGGCCGCCAGGTGGGCCATGTGCGTGCCGACCTTCTTCTCCAGGGTCTCGAAACCCTGGGTGGCGAGGCGGCCGTTGCTGGTGCCGGACAGCGAGAGGATCGCCTCGCACGCCTGCTGGGCGGTCTCGAGCCGGGGCCGGCCGTCGGCGGCGCCGCCGCGGACCGTGCCGTTCTTCGCACCGAGGTAGGCCACCTCCTCGCCCACGTCGAAGGTGATCGCCTTCGTCGTCACGCCGAGCGTGTCGACGAGCGGGCCGAGCGCGGCGAACTTCTCGCCGACCGCCCCGTAGTCGCGCTCCACGACCGTCAGGTTGTACATGGTCCTGCCGGGTACCGGCTCGCACTCGCCCTTCGACCAGTCCAGCGCGACGCCGCCGGGCTGGGCCATCTCGCCGCCCGGGGTGTCGTGCTGCAGCGCGGTGGCGACCAGGTCCTTGCGCACGCCCAGGTGGGTCCCGGCGAGCTCGCCGAACCGCTCGGCCAGGCCCTTGAAGGCGTCGTAGTCGGAGCGGGCCTGCCACGGCGGGTCCACGGCCGGGGTGAAGGCGTGCAGGAAGGGGTGCATGTCCGTGGAGGACAGGTCGTGCTTCTCGTACCAGGTGGCGGCCGGGAAGACCACGTCGGACAGGAGGGTCGTCGACGTCATCCGGAAGTCCATGGACATGAGCAGGTCGAGCTTGCCCTCCACGTCCTCCTCCCGGTACGTCACGTCCTTCGGAGTGCAGCGCGGCCCGTCCTCGGGGAGGTTGGAGTGGGTGCCCAGGAGGTGCTTGAGGAAGTACTCGTTGCCCTTGGAGCTGGAGCCCAGCAGGTTGGCCCGCCATACGTTGAGCACGCGCGGCCAGTTGTGCGGGGCGTCCGGGTCCTCGCCGGCGAAGCCGAGCTCGCCGCTCTTGAGCTGGCGAACCGTTTCGGCGACCGGGTCCTCGGCCTCCGCCAGCTCCAGCGGGTTGCGGTCGAAGGTCGGGTACGAGGGCATCCAGCCCATCCGGGTGCTCGCCGCCAGGCAGTCCGAGCCCGTCATGCCCTCGAAGGCGCCGGTGGCCAGCGGGGAGGCCAGCGCCTCCGCGGGCAGGGTGTCGTAGCGCCACTGGTCGGTGTGCAGGTAGAACCAGGCCGCGCCGATCATCTGGCGCGGCGGGCGCGACCAGTCGGAGGCGGCGGCCAGGGTGGCCCAGCCGGTGACCGGGCGGCACTTCTCCTGGCCGACGTAGTGGCCCCAGCCACCGCCGTTGCGGCCCTGGCAGCCGGTGAGGGTGAGCAGGGCGAGGAAGGAGCGGTAGATGGTCTCGGAGTGGAACCAGTGGTTCGTGCCGGCGCCCATCAGGATCATGCAGCGGCCCTCGGACCGCTCGGCCGTCTGCGCGAACTCCCGCGCCACGCGCGCCGCCTGGGCGGCGGGGACCGAGGTCAGCGACTCCTGCCAGCCCGGGGTGCCCGGGGCGCTCGCGTCCTCGTAGCCGGTGGGCCACACGCCGGGCAGGCCCTCGCGGCCGACACCGTACTGGGCCAGCATCAGGTCGAAGACGGTCGTGACGAGCCGGTCCCCATCGGGGGTCACCAGACGCCGTACGGGCACGCCGCGGCGGATCGTGCCGCGCGGCTCGCCGTCCGGGCCGACGCCCCGCTCGTCGTCCTCGAACCGCGGAAGGGTGATCTCCACGCTCTCGCCGGCCGTCCCGTGGAGGGTCAGGCGCGGGACCGTGTCACCGAGGTCGAGGTTCCACTCCGGCTTCTCGTTCTTGCCCCAGCGGTGCCCGAGGGTGCCGTTCGGCACGACCGCCTCACCGGTCGCGTCGTCGATCAGCACGGTCTTCCACCGCGCGTTCTCGGTGTCCTGGCCGAGATCGGCGGCGGTGACGAACTTGCCCGGAACCAGACCCTGATCGGTCTGCCGGAGCGACACCAGGAAAGGCAGGTCCGTGTACTTCCGGACGTAATCCGTGAAGAAGGGGGTCTGCTTGTCGACGAAGAATTCCTTGAGGATGACGTGGCCCATCGCCAGGGCCAGCGCACCGTCCGTACCGGGGTGCGGGTGCATCCATTCGTCGGCGAACTTCGTGTTGTCCGCGTAATCGGGGGAGACGGTGACGACCTTCTGGCCGCGATAACGGGCCTCGGCCATCCAGTGGGCGTCCGGGGTGCGCGTCACGGGGACGTTCGAGCCCCACATCATCAGGTACGCGGCGTCCCACCAGTCGCCCGACTCCGGCACGTCCGTCTGGTCGCCGAAGACCTGCGGGGAAGCGACCGGCAGATCGGCGTACCAGTCGTAGAAGGACAGCATCGGCGCGCCGATGAGCGAGTGGAAACGGGCGCCGGCGGCGTGCGAGGCCATCGACATCGCCGGGATCGGCGAGAAGCCGGCCACGCGGTCCGGGCCGTGCTCCTTGATCGTGTGCACGTGCGCGGCGGCGACGATCTCCGTCGCCTCCTCCCACGTCGCGCGGACCAGCCCGCCCTTGCCGCGCGCCCGCTGGTACGCACGCCGGCGCACCGGGTCGGACTGGATGTCGGCCCAGGCCTCGACCGGGTCGCCCAGGCGCGCCTTGGCCTCGCGGTACATCTCCAGGAGGGCGCCGCGCACGTGCGGGTAGCGCACCCGGGTGGGGGAGTAGGAGTACCAGGAGAACGAGGCACCGCGCGGGCAGCCGCGCGGCTCGTACTCGGGGCTGTCGGGGCCGACGGAGGGGTAGTCGGTGGACTGGGTCTCCCAGGTGATGATCCCGTCCTTGACGAAGACCTTCCACCGGCAGGAACCGGTGCAGTTCACGCCGTGCGTGGAGTACACGACCTTGTCGTGGCTCCACCGGTCCCGGTAGAACGCCTCCGCGGCGCGGCCACCGGTCCGGTGGACGGTCCGCAGGTCGTCCGAGACCTCGGCGCGTGTGAAGAAACTGCCCGCCTTGATCAGCGAATCGGCGGCGTCCTGGTGTTCTCGACGTCCGTGGCGCTCGTGCAAGGCGACCCTCCAGGCCGGAATAAAGAGGCGGTGCGCGGGTCCGGACAAGATGACCCAGACACGACGCTACGCCCGGTGCGGAGGCGAATCCGATGACAAAGGTCCCGTACGGGCATGACCTAATTCCGGTATTTCACAGGCCGAGTGGATGTCACGCTGGAAGAAGTCAACTCCGGTGCGGAACCGGAAAATTACGGCTCCGAATACCAGTTTCGAATGCCGCTGAACGAAAGGCCGGGGAACGTGCCGCGGAAGAACGCCTCCTGGATACCGGACCAGCACGGGGCGTGGGCGATGCTGACGGTGCCGTTCCTCGCGGGCACCCTCCTCTCCCCCCGGCCGGGCTGGGCGCACGCGCTGCTCCTGGCGGCCTGGCTGCTGGGCTACGCCGCCGTCTTCCACGCCCAGCAGTGGCTGCGCCTGCGCCGGGTCGCCGCCCGGCGGCCGGCGGTGGCGCGGGGGCACGTCCGCCCGGCGGTGGTCATCGGCGGCGCGTCCGCCCTGGCCGGGATCCCCCTGGCCGTGCTCCACCCCTGGCTGCTCCTCGCGGGCGCGGCGGCGGCCCCGTTCGTGGCGGTGAACACCTGGTACGCGGCGCGGAACCGGGAGCGGGCGCTGGTCAACGGGCTGGTGGCGGTGGTCCCGGCGTGCGGGATGCTGCTGGTCGCCGCGCGGCTGGGCGGCGGCGGACCGCCGTGGGCGCCCGCCGCCGCCTGCCTGCTGTACTTCGGCGGCACGGTCCCGTACGTGAAGACGATGATCAGGGAGCGGAACTCCCGTACGTACCACCGTGCTTCGGTGGCCTACCACGCCGCGGCCGTCGCCCTGGCGGCCCTGCTGTCCCCCTGGCTGGCGATCCCCTTCGCGGCCTGCCTGGCCCGCGCGGCCGCCCTCCCCGGGCGCGGGGTCAAGGTGCCGGTGGTCGGGGCGATCGAACTCGCCGCCTCGGCGGGCCTGCTCGCCTCGCTCCTGCTGCTCTTCTGAGGGCTCTGCCGGTCCTGTCGGTCCTGCCGGTCCTGTTCGTTCTGTCGGTCCTGCCGTCCTGCCGATCTCGCCGGTCCTGCCGGTCCTGCCGCGGGGCGGCCCTCAGAGCTCGATCGAGCGGAACTCGTCCAGCACGGCGAAGCCGGTGCTGTCGTACAGGCCCATCGCCACCTCGTTGCCGCCGAAGACGTTGAACATCATCACCTCGTCGCCGCCCTGCCGGGTGGCCCATTCGCCGACGGCCATCGCCGCCCGGCCGTAGCCCCGGCCGCGGTGCTCCTCGTAGACCTCCAGCGAGAAGCCGAAGGTCACGCCCGGCAGGAAGCCGTGGTTCACCCAGCCCGTGCCGATCACCCCGCCGTCGGCCTCCAGCGCGTAGAAGGCGTGCCCCGGCGTCAGGTGGCCCTGGGGGAGGTGGCGGGCGAAGTCCTCGTCGGACTTGGCCTTGGCCTGCTCCGGGGTCAGGGCTCCGGCCCGGAGGATGTCCGCGATGTACGCGGCCTCCTCGCCGGCGTACCAGCCCGGGTACTCCTCCTCGGTGAGCCGGCGGACGGTGAGGCCCGGCGGCAGGGAGGGGTGCTCGGCGGCGGTGCGCATCCGGTTCTGGCCCCGTACGGGATAGCCGGCGAAGGGCTCCGCGGGGGCTCCGGCGGTGAGGCGGACCTCCACCCGCTCCGCACCCCGCCCTGCGCACCAGCGCTCGGCCCACTCGCGGGCCGCCACCCCGGCCGCCCCCGCCGCCGTCAGGTCGTGGATCCGGCCCACGGTCGCCCCGTTGTCCCCGGACACCCCGACCGCGATCCAGCCGGTGCCGTCGGTGGCCACCGTCCAGTCGTCGATCCCCTTGAGCGCCCGCTCCCGCAGGGCCCGGGCCAGCGGCTCCGAGCAGCCCGCGGCCCGGTACCCGGCCAGTACCCGCTCTTCGAACCCGCTCCGCCACTGGCCCCGGTCGGCCACGATCCGTATCCCGTTCATCCGCCCACCCTAGGCAGGGGCACGGGCAGGGCTCCAGGGTTTTTGGATCGGTTGGCCCGCCTGGACCGCCGGCCCGCCCGGATTCCTCAGATCGCTTCCTTGCGGGTGAGGAAGTTGAAGGAGATCCATCCCGGCAGCACCGGCAGCCAGAACGTCACCACGCGGAACAGCAGCACCGCGGAGAACGCCACCTGGCCGTCCAGCCCCGCCGCGACCAGACCCAGCGTCAGCGCGCCCTCGACCGCTCCGATGCCGCCCGGGGTCGGCGCCGCCGAGCCGAGCGCGTTGCCGGCCAGGAAGACCACCGCGATGCTCGCGTAGCTGATGGCCTCGCCGCCCCCGAACGCGCGGATCGAGGCGTCCAGGCACATCACGAAGCAGCCCGTCAGCAGCAGCATCCCGCCGATGCCGGTCAGCAGTTTCTGCGGTCGCTGGAGCACGTCCAGCATGCGCGGGACGACCCCGGCGAACAGGGCCCGTACCCGGGTCACCACGAACTTCCGCAGGAAGGGCACCGCCGTGACCACCAGCACCAGCACGGCCACGGTCAGCAGACCCGCGATGACGGTCCTCGACGGAGTCATCTCGGGGGTCTTCTCGGTCCCCGTCAGATAGCCGAAGGACAGCAGCAGCAGGATGTGGCTCGCCAGCCCGAAGAGCTGCGAGGCGCCCACACTGGCCACCGCCAGCCCCGGCCGGATGCCCGCCCGCTGCAGGAACCGGGTGTTCAGCGCGACACCGCCGACCGCCGCCGGAGCCACCAGCTTCACGAAGGATCCGGCGACCTGGGCCAGTACGGTCCGCAGGAACGGCACCCGCTCCGGCACGAACCCCAGCAGGCTCATCGCCGCCGCGAAATAGGTGAGCGCCGAGAAGGCGAGCGCCACCCCCACCCAGCCCCACTGCGCCTCGCCGATGACCTTGCCGAACTCGACGTGCGCGATCTGCGTGACCAGGAAGTACGCACCGAACGCGCCCGCGATGAACGACACCAGCGTGCGCGGCCGGATCCGCTCCAGCCGGGCCGGCTCCACCGGCGCCTGCGGGCGGATCAGCAGCACCTGCTGGCGGATCTGGCTCAGCAGATCCTCCTCGCGGGCCCCGTCGAGCGCGTCGTCCAGGGCCCTCTTCTCGGCCTTCTTCTCCGCTGCGGAGCGCGCGGTGGTCGACGCGGAGTCGGCCTCGCGGGCCGCCTTCGCCGCCCGCGAGGACTCCAGTACCGCTTCCCGCTCCCGGTCCGCGCGCTCCCGTGCGAGCTTGCGCAGCGTGGCCCGCGTGGAGCGGCTCAGCGCGATCGGCTGGAGCAGCGGAAGACAGTCCGCCACCGCGTCCGGGCCGAGCACCGACACCGCCGAGGCCACCGACCGCTCGGCGCCGATCCGCAGGCCGAGGGTGGTGAGCAGCTGCGCGATGTCCATGCGCAGCACCAGGTCACCGGCCGCGATCTCGCCGCCGCGCAGGTCGGTCAGGGTGATGCTGCCGGTGGCGGCGCTGCCGGAACGATCCACCACCAGGGCGTCCCCGGTCAGCCGCCGGTGCGCGATCCGCCGGGACTGCAGGGCCCGTACCTGCTGCCAGGCGTTGCGGCTCAGCTCGTCGGTGATCTCCTCGTCGGCCAGCTGGTCCAGGCTCCGGCCCCCCAGGTGTTCGTAGACGAGCATCACGGCGTCCGGGCCCAGCTCGGACGTGGCGATGAGCTTGGGCGCGTTGGCCCCGGCGGCGATGGCCGCGTACGCCAGCAGCGCCTCCTGCTCCAGCGCCTGGCGCAACGACTGCAGGCTGCGCCGGGTGGTGATGCCGCGCAGGGTGAGGCGGCGCCAGACCCGGTAGTAGAAGCCGTGGGCCTGCTGCTCGCGGTCCACGACGGTGACGTCGAGCGGCGGGCCGTCCTCCAGGGTGACGTGGTAGCGCCGGCCCCGGTCGCTGACCTCGGTGCTGTCGGGGCCCTCGGGAGCCTCGGCGCGCATGGCGCTGACCGGCTGGAAGCCGACCCGGCGGAGGCCCGCGAGGAGGTTCTGCCCGGTGGGCCGGACGTTCGGAGAGCCGACCGCGTACAGCGTTCCGTACGCGACGCTCCAGCCGATCAGCACGGTCAGGATGATCGAGAAGGGCGTGGTGTAGCCGCTGACCAGCATCGCGAAGGCGTCCAGCAGCAGGACCACCCACAGCGCGACGCGCCAGCGCGGCCGCCGGGTCATCCCGACGGCGGTCATGTACGCGATCACGGGCGCGAGGTAGCCGTGCACCGGATCGGTGAGCGCCCCGCCGGCTCCGGTGGGGCGGGTGAGGGCGTCCTGGATGGTCTCCGAGGCCCCCTGGGAGACCCACAGGTCGGTGGCGAGGGTGACCCCGTGCGCGAGGACGGCGGCGAGCACGCCGTCGGCGATGCGCAGTCCGTCACGCTTGATCAGCCGCTCGATGGCGAAGGCGACCGGTACGAGGAGCACGGCGATGCTCGACACCAGCCCGGCCACCTTGATCAGCACGTCCGGGGCCTGCCCCGTGCCGTTGCTGATGTCGGCCTCCAGCCCCGCGGTGGTGCCGTGGGCGAAGGCCGCGATGCCGAGGACGACGGCGATGCCGAGGACGCCGACGAGGAGCCGTACGAGGTCGGAGGGGCGGTGCACGCGGGCGGCGAGCAGCGGCTCGTCCACCTCGACCTGGTCGGCGGCCGTCGGGGCGTGGCCGTGCGGGGCCTCGGCCGCGTCCGGGGGACCGGACGCGGCCGAGGCCCGCGGGCCCGGCGTGGCTCCGGGGGCTGCCGTGGCCTCGGAGGCTGCCGTGGCCTCGGGGCCGGGGGTGCTTTCCGGGTCGGGTGTGGCCTCCGGGCCGGGTGCGATCTCCGGGCCGGGTGCGTCCTCGGGGCCCGGCGCGGGGCTCACCGCGGGGCGCGCCGCGGGGCCGCCGTCTGGGCGCGCGCCGCCGTCCGTCGCCGCGCCGTCCGGAGGACTCACACCCTGCTCCTTTTCCGTCACTTCCATCTCTTCTTGATCACGTATCACGCGTCACCGCCCGGAAGATGGTGGCACGGACCGGCGGCCGAACGGGGCAGCAGGGTGCGAGCCGGTCCGGAACGCAGGCTTCCATCCGCATGTCGGTCCCGTGCGGCACCATGGGCCGAATGAGCGAAGAGCTGCCGGCGTACGCGGAGCGGGTGCTGGAAGCGGCCGAGCGGATTCCGCCCGGCCGGGTGATGACGTACGGCGACATCGCGGAGTGGCTCGGCGAGGGCGGACCCCGCCAGGTGGGCCGCGTCATGGCACTGTACGGGGGAGCCGTGCCCTGGTGGCGCGTGGTGCGGGCGGACGGCCGCCCGCTGCCCGGCAGCGAGCGGCGCGCGCTGGAGAACTACCGGGCGGAGGCCACCCCGCTGCGTCTGACCGGCGACGGCGAACCGCGGCTCGACATGCGGCGGGCGCGCTGGGACGGGTACGGCGGGGACGCAGCGCGGGACGAAGGTCACATGTGACAGCTTCGGCCATGCGGGGTCCGGAGGGGCGGTCGAAGGGACGTGCGAAGCCCCGTTCGGGGGACGCGTGGGCCCGTATGGCAGCCGGGACGCGGGCCCCGGCGGCGGTCCCGGGGGAACTGCGCGCGCCGCACGCCTTGCCGTAGCGTTGCCTCTTCGGCTCCGGCTCAGGCTCGGGCCGGCACCACGGCAGTAACGGCAGCAACCGCTGCGACGGCAGACCCACCAGGACCGGCACCCCACGTGAACACCTCTTCCTCCGACGGCGGCCACCGCACCGAGCGGCGGCGTACGCGGACCCCGGACGCGTACCGCCTGGTGCGCACCGGCGCGGAACGGGTGGATCCCCCTGTGCTGGACGCAGCGCAGCGGGCGGTGGTTGACCACGACGGCGGCCCGCTGCTGGTCCTGGCCGGACCGGGCACCGGAAAGACGACCACGCTGGTCGAGGCGGTCGCCGCCCGCGTCGAGTCGGGCACCGACCCCGCGCGCGTCCTGATCCTCACCTTCAGCCGCAAGGCCGCCGTGGAACTGCGCGACCGGACCGCCCTGCGGCTCGGCGGCGCACGGGCCCCGCAGGCCACCACCTTCCACTCCTTCTGCTACGGACTGGTCCGCGCCCACCAGGACACCGACCTGTTCGCGGACCCGCTGCGGCTGCTGTCCGGTCCGGAGCAGGACGTCATGGTCCGCACCCTGCTGGAGGGCCAGCGCCGGCTGCCCGCCGGCGCCGCCATCCGGTGGCCGGACGACCTGCGGGCCGCGCTGACGACGCGCGGCTTCGCGGACGAGGTCCGCGCGGTGCTCGCCCGCGCCCGCGAGCTGGGCCTGGGGCCCGCCGCCCTGTCCGACTTCGCGTCCCGGCTGGGCCGGCCGGACTGGAAGGCTGCGGCGGCCTTCCTCTCCGAGTACCTGGACGTCCTGGACCTCCAGGGCACCCTGGACTACGCGGAACTCCTCCACCGCGCCGTCCTCCTGGCGGAGCGCACCCCCTCGCTGTCGTCCCTGTACGACGTGATCTACGTGGACGAGTACCAGGACACGGACGCCTCGCAGCTGCGGCTGCTGCGCGCGCTGGCCGGGCCGGCGGGCCGGCTGACCGCCTTCGGCGACCCGGACCAGTCGATCTACGCCTTCCGGGGCGCGGACATCAACAACGTCCTGGACTTCGAGACCTCCTTCCCGGGAGCGCAGATCCGGGCCCTGACGGTCTCCCGCCGCTCGTCGGCGGTGCTCCTGGCCGCCACCCGGCAGCTCACCTCCCGCATGCCGGTGCCCCGCCTGCCCTCGGCGGCGGTACGGGCCCACCGCGGGCTCGCGTCGACCCGCGAGGGCGGCCGGGTCGAGGTGTTCACCTACCCCACGGCCGGTGCGGAACTGGACAACATCGCCGACGTGCTGCGCCGGGCCCACCTGGAAGAGGGCGTGCCGTGGCAGGACATGGCCGTCCTGGTACGCGCGGGCGGCCGCACCCTGCCGCAGATGCGCCGCGCCCTGATCGCGGCGGGAGTCCCCGCCGAAACGGACGGTACGGACACCCCCCTCCGCCACGAACCCGCGATAGCCCCCCTCCTCACGGCGCTCCGCACCCTCGCCGAATCGGCCCTCCCCCCGACGGCCCCGGCACAGCAGGCCGCGACACCCGCAGCCGAGCCGCCCCCGACCGCTCTCGCCGACCCCGCGCACCCGGCTGATGCTGCGACCGAAGCCGAGCCCGCCCCGACCGGTCCCGGCGAGACTCAGGCGGAGCCCGCCGAGGCCGGGGTGCCCGACGGAGTCGGCGGGGTGTCCGGCGCCCCGGGCGCCGGTGTGGGCGAGCTCGCTCGCGACAGTGGGGCGGGCGGGCGGGAAACCTCCCCCGCCGCCGGGCCCGGCACAGGTGCTGCCGCCGACGCCGCCGAGCCCGCCGCGGGCGTCGGGTGGATCGGGGTCGAGGCCGCCGTCGTGCTGCTCTGCTCGCCGCTCGGCGGGATGGACGCCGCCGATCTGCGCCGCCTCGGCCGTGCCCTGCGCGACGAGGAACGGGCCGCCGGGGTCAAGACGCCCGCGCCCTCCGACGTCCTGCTCGCCCGCGCCCTCGCGGAGCCGGAGCGGCTCGTCGCCCACGACCCCGCCTACGCCCGCGGAGCGCAACGCCTCGGTCTGCTGCTGCGCAAGGCCCGTGAGCTCCTCGCCGGCGGCGGCACCGCCGAAGAGGTGCTGTGGACCCTCTGGGACGGCACCCCCTGGCCGCAGCGCCTCGAACGCGGCGCCCGCCGCGGCGGCCCCGCCGGCCGCAACGCCGACCGCGACCTCGACGCCGTCTGCGCGCTCTTCGACACCGCCGCCCGCGCGGAGGAACGTACCGGCGGCCGCGGCGCGCTCAACTTCCTCGAACAGCTCGAAGCCGAGGACATCGCGGGCGACACCCTCACCGCCAGGGCCACCCGCCAGGGCGCGGTCCGGCTGATGACCGCCCACCGCTCCAAGGGCCTGGAGTGGTCCCTCGTCGTCGTGGCCGGGGTCCAGGAAGGGCTCTGGCCCGACCTGCGCCGCCGCGGCTCCCTCCTCGAAGCCGACCGCATCGGCCGCGACGGCCTCGCCGAACCCCTCACCCCCGGCGCGCTCCTCGCCGAGGAGCGCCGCCTCTTCTACGTCGCCGCCACCCGCGCCCGCGACCGCCTCGTGGTCACCGCCGTCAAGGCACCCGCCGAGGACGGGGACCAGCCCTCCCGCCTCCTCACCGAGCTCGGCGTACCCGTCAAGGACGTCACCGGACGCCCCCGCCGACCCCTCGCCGTCCCCGCGCTCGTCGCGGAACTCCGCGCCACCACCGTCGACCCCGAGGCCTCGCCCGCCCTGCGCGACGCCGCCGCCCGGCGCCTGGCCCGCCTCGCCGTGCTCACCGACGACGAGGACCGCCCGCTCGTCCCCGCGGCGCACCCGCAGCGCTGGTGGGGGCTGTACGAGCCCACCCGCAGCAGCGTTCCGCTCCGCGACCGGGACCATCCGGTGGCCCTGTCCGGCTCCGCCCTGGACCAGCTCGCCAACACCTGCTCCCTCCAGTGGTTCCTGGGCCGAGAGGTCAAGGCCGACGCCCCCTCCACCGCCGCCCAGGGCTTCGGCAACGTCGTCCACGTCCTCGCCGACGAGGTCGCCTCCGGCCGCACCCCCGCCGACCTCGCCGTCCTGATGGAACGGCTCGACTCCGTCTGGGACGCCCTCGCCTTCGACGCCCCCTGGAAGTCCCGCCAGGAGAAGGACAACGCCCGCGCCGCCCTGGAACGCTTCCTGCGCTGGCACACCACCGACCGCGGGGGCCGTGCGGCCGTGGCCACCGAGCACGACTTCGACGTCACCCTCGAGGCCGGCGAGTACGCCGTCCGGGTCCGGGGCTCCATGGACCGGGTCGAGGCGGACCCGCAGGGGCGCGCGTACGTGGTCGACTTCAAGACCGGCAAGGGGGCGCCGACCAAGGACGAGGTCGCACGCCACCCCCAGCTCGCCGTCTACCAGCTCGCCGTCCGCGAGGGCGCCGTCGACGAGGTCTTCGAAGGCCTGCGCCCCGAACCGGGCGGCGCCGAGCTCGTGCAGCTGCGCCAGGGCGCCGCCCAGCGCGACGGCGGCGACACGGTCCCGAAGATCCAGGCGCAGCAGGCCCTGGAGGGCGGTGCTTCCGGCGAGTGGGTCGGCGACCTGCTCGCCACCGCCGCCGGCCGGGTCCTCGACGAGCGCTTCGCGCCCGCCACCGGCAAGCACTGCGACCACTGCTCCTTCCGCAACTCCTGCAGCGCCCGCCCGGAGGGCCGCCAGACGGTGGAGTAGGCCCGGACCGTGGGGTGGCCCGGACGGCGGGGAGGCCCGGACGGCGGGGACTGTCGGTGCGGGCGGCTAGCCTTTTCAGGTGACCGCGAGTCCGTCCGTTCCCCCGGTGTCCCCGGTGCCCCCGTCCCCGCCGGCCGCACCGGCCCTCACCGATCCCGAGCAGCTCAAGGAGCTCCTGGGAATCCCCTTCACGCCCGAACAGATGGCCTGCGTCACCGCTCCGCCCGCCCCCCAGGTCATCGTGGCCGGCGCCGGTTCCGGCAAGACCACCGTCATGGCGGCCCGCGTGGTCTGGCTCGTCGGCACCGGCGCGGTCGCGCCCGAACAGGTCCTCGGCCTGACCTTCACCAACAAGGCCGCCGGCGAGCTCGCCGAGCGCGTGCGCGGGGCCCTCGCCCGGGCCGGCATCAGCGATCCGGACCCCTCCCCGGCCGATGCCGCCGCGGCCGGCGGCGAGCCGCGCATCTCGACGTACCACGCCTTCGCCGGACAGCTCCTCAAGGACCACGGCCTGCGCATCGGCCTGGAGCCCAGCGCCCGGCTGCTCGCCGACGCCACCCGCTTCCAGCTCGCCGCCCGCGTGCTCCGCGAGGCCCCCGGGCCGTATCCGGCCCTCACCAAATCCCTCCCCGACCTGGTCGGGGACCTGCTCGCGCTGGACGGGGAGCTCTCCGAGCACCTCGTACCGCCGGAGCGGCTGCGCGCGTACGACACGGAGCTCCTGTCCGTCCTCGCGGACACCAAGCTGAGCAACGAGGACCTGCGCAAGGTCCCCGAAGCCGTCCGCGGCCGCCTCGAACTGCTGGAGCTGACCGAGCGCTACCGCGCCGCCAAACGCTCCCGCGACCTCCTCGACTTCGGCGATCAGATAGCCCTCTCGGCGCAGCTCGCCACCACCCGGCCCGAGGTCGGCGCGCTGCTGCGCGAGGAGTTCCGCGTCGTCCTCCTCGACGAGTACCAGGACACCTCGGTCGCGCAGCGGCTGCTGCTCGCCGGGCTGTTCGGCGGGGGCACCGGGCACGCGGTGACCGCCGTCGGCGACCCCTGCCAGGCCATCTACGGCTGGCGCGGCGCCTCCGTGGCCAACCTCGACGACTTCCCCGAGCACTTCCCGTACGCCGACGGCCGCCCCGCCACCCGCTTCTCCCTCAGCGAGAACCGGCGCAGCGGCGGCCGCCTCCTGGACCTGGCCAACGAGCTCGCCACCCCGCTCCGCGCGATGCACGAGGGAGTCGAGGCGCTGCGCCCCGCGCCCGGCGCCGAGTACGACGGCACGGTGCGCTGCGCGCTGCTGGAGACCCACGCGCAGGAACTCGACTGGCTCGGGGACTCGGTCGCCCACCTGGTCCGCACGGGCACCGAGCCGCGCGAGATCGCCGTACTGTGCCGCTCGGGCGGGGACTTCGCGCGGATCCAGGCGGTCCTCGTCGAACGGGACGTCCCCGTCGAGGTGGTCGGCCTGTCCGGGCTCCTGCACCTCCCGGAGGTCGCGGACCTCGTCGCCGTCTGCGAGGTCCTCCAGGACCCCGGGGCCAACGCCTCGCTCGTCCGGCTCCTCATCGGGCCGCGCTGGCGGATCGGCGCACGCGACCTGGCGCTGCTGGGCCGGCGGGCCCGCGCGCTGATCGCCCGCGCGCCGGACGCCGGGGACGACCGCCTCGCGGCGGCGGTGGAGGGCGTGGACCCGGCGGAGATCGTGTCGCTGGCCGACGCGCTCGAAACCTTCCTGGACGGCTCGGGACAGTCGGTCCCCGACCGGCTGCCCTTCTCCGCCGCCGCCCGGGTCCGCTTCGCGCACCTGGCCCAGGAACTGCGCGACCTGCGGCGTTCGCTCTCGGACCCGCTGATGGACGTACTGCACCGGGTGCTGTCGACGACCGGCCTCGACGTGGAGCTGGCCTCGTCCCCGCACGCGCTGGCGGCCCGCCGCCGGGAGACCCTGTCGAGCTTCATGGACGTCGCGGCCGGTTTCGCCTCCCTGGACGGCGAGGCGTCCCTGCTGGCCTTCCTCGCCTTCCTGCGCACGGCGGCCCAGTACGAGAAGGGCCTGGACCACGCGCTGCCGGGCGGCGAGAACACGGTCAAGGTCCTCACGGCCCACAAGTCCAAGGGGCTGGAGTGGGACGTGGTCGTGGTCCCCGACCTGTGCGCGGGCTCCTTCCCGAAGGAGAAGGCCCCGGAGGCCTGGACCTCGTACGCGAAGGTCCTCCCGTACGCCCTGCGCGGCGACGCGCCGACGCTCCCGGCCGCACCGGAGTGGACCTCGGCGGGCCTGCGCTCCTTCAAATCGGCCCTGAAGTCCCACAAGGCGGTCGAGGAACTCCGCCTCGGCTACGTCACCTTCACCCGCCCGCGCTCCCTCCTGCTGGCCTCGGGCCACTGGTGGGGCCCGACGCAGAAGAAGCCGCGCGGCCCCTCCGCCTTCCTCACCGCCCTCCACGACCACTGCGCGTCCGGCCACGGTGAGATCGAAGCCTGGGCCGACACCCCGGCGCCGGACGCCGAGAACCCGGCCCTGGCGACGGACTCCACCCCGGACCACTCCTGGCCCCTCCCACTGGACCCGGAATCCCTGGCCCTGCGCCGAGCGGCGGCCGCCCTGGTCGAGTCCTACCTCCCCCCCGGCCGCCCCCACCCCGCTTCCCCACCCGAGCTCCCCCCACCCCCCACCCCGCCCGAGGACCCCTACCTCTGGCCCCCCGACTGCGAAGACCCGGCCTACGACGAAGAACCCTGGCCGCCCCCCGAGCTCCCCGCTGCCGCGAACACCCCCCGACGGGAGGCCGAGCCACGCCCCGCCGCGGACGCCCCTTGGCCGGAGGCAGAGCCGGGCTCCGTCGCGGATACCTCCTGGCCGGAGGCCGAGCCGTACCCCGCCGCGGACGGCAGCCGCAGCCGCAGCGGCAGCGGCGACGACCTGTGGCCGGAGGAAGGGGACTGGACCGCAGCCGGCGGAGCCACCGGCCTCAGCCCCGAAGAGGCCCGCGCCATCGCCTCCTGGGACCGGGACCTCGACGCCCTGGAGGGCGAGCTCCGCCGTGCCAGGGCGGCCGTCCGCGATGTCGAGCTCCCCTCCGCCCTCTCCGCGAGCCAGCTGCTGCGCCTCGCCGCCGACGAGCAGGGCTTCGTACGCGACCTTGCCCGCCCCATGCCCAAGCCCCCGCAGCCCGCGGCACGCCAGGGCACCCGGTTCCACGCCTGGGTGGAGTCCCGCTTCGACGAGCTCCCGCTGCCCCACCTGGACGTGCTCGACCCCCTCGCCGACCTCCCCGGGTCCGGCTTCGGCCAGGACGGTTCCGACCAGGACATCGCCGACGAGGCCGACCTCGACTCCCTCAAGGCGGCCTTCGAGCGGAGCGAGTACGCCGACCGGACCCCGTACCGCATGGAGGTCCCGGTCCAGCTGACCCTCGCCGGCCGGGTGATCCGCGGCCGGATCGACGCGGTGTACCGCGACCCCGACGGGGGCTACGAGATCGTCGACTGGAAGACCGGCCGCACCACCGAAGCCGACCCCCTCCAGCTCGCCGTCTACCGCCTGGCCTGGGCGGAAGCCACGGACACCCCCCTCGCCGAGGTCACCGCCGCGTTCCTCCACGTCCGCAGCGGCCGCGTCATCCGCCCCCGCAACCTTCCCGGCCGCGCCCGTCTTGAGCGGATCCTCCAAGGCAAAACGGACACGGAAAGCGACCCTCGAACAGACGGCTAGGCTCGTGGTCATGAGCGACACCCCGGCGGACAGCGTCGTCCGCACGTACATCGACACGCACCGCGCGGCCTTCCTCGACGATCTCGCCGACTGGCTCCGCATCCCCTCCGTCTCGGCCCAGCCCGAGCACGCGGACGACGTACGGCGCAGCGCCGACTGGCTGGCCGCGAAGCTCAAGGAGACGGGTTTCCCGGTCACCGAGGTGTGGCGGACGGCCGGCGCCCCCGCCGTCTTCGCCGAGTGGCCGAGCGAGGACCCCGCCGCCCCCACCGTCCTGGTCTACGGGCACCACGACGTGCAGCCCGCCGCCCTCGCCGACGGCTGGCACACCGACCCGTTCGAGCCGGTGATCAAGGACGGCCGGATGTACGGTCGCGGCGCCGCCGACGACAAGGGGCAGGTGTTCTTCCACACCCTCGGTGTGCGGGCCCACCTCGCCGCGACCGGCGCGTCCGCCCCCGCCGTGCACCTCAAGCTGATCGTCGAGGGCGAGGAGGAGTCCGGCTCCCCGCACTTCCGCGCCCTCGTGGAGCGCGAAGCGGCCCGCCTCGCCGCCGACGTCGTGATCGTCTCCGACACCGGCATGTGGTCCGAGACCACCCCCACCGTCTGCACCGGCATGCGCGGCGTGGCCGACTGCGAGATCGACCTGTACGGCCCCGACCAGGACATCCACTCCGGCGCCTTCGGCGGCGCCGTGCCCAATCCGGCCACCGTCGCCGCCCGCCTCGTCGCGGCCCTGCACGACGCGGACGAGCGGGTCACGATCCCCGGCTTCTACGACAACATCGCCGAGCTCACGGACGCCGAGCGCGCGCTGATCGCCGAGCTGCCCTTCGACGAGGGCGAGTGGCTGCGTACGGCCAAGTCCCACGCGGCCTCGGGCGAGGCGGGCTACTCCACCCTGGAGCGGGTCTGGGCCCGCCCGACCGCCGAGGTCAACGGCATCGGCGGCGGCTACCAGGGCCCCGGCGGCAAGACCATCGTGCCCGCCTCCGCCCACGTGAAGCTGTCGTTCCGGCTCGTCTCCGGGCAGGACCCGTACGAGGTCGAGACCGCCGTCACCCGGTGGGTGGACGCACGCGTCCCCGCCGGAATCCGGCATTCCATCACCTTCGGCGCTCCGACCCGGCCGTGCCTGACCCCGCTGGACCATCCCGCGCTGCAGTCGGTCGTCCGCGCCATGGGCCGGGCCTTCGGCCAGAAGGTCCGGTTCACCCGCGAGGGCGGCTCGGGCCCGGCGGCCGACCTCCAGGACGTGCTGGACGCCCCTGTCCTCTTCCTCGGGATCTCCGTACCCTCCGACGGCTGGCACTCGCCGAACGAGAAGGTGGAGCTCGACCTGCTGACCAAGGGAGTCGAGACGGCGGCGTACCTGTGGGGCGACCTGGCCGCCCACTGGAAGCCGGTGTCCGGATGACACCGGGACACCGGGCCGACACCCACCGCCGCGCACCCGCCGCACCCGCCGCACACCCGTTCTGCTGAGCCTGCCTGTGTCCTACCACCGGGGGAGTTGGAAGTACCTGTGAGCACCCGTACCGATGCCGAGCGCCCGATCTCGCTCGCCGCGCCCAGCGGAATCGACCGCGCCGCGCACCACCGCCTCGACGAGGCCTGGCTCGCCGCGGCCTGGAGCCACCCCAGCACCCGCGTCTTCGTGGTCTCGGGCGGCCAGGTCCTGATCGACGACACCCCCGACGGCGCCACCGCCATCGTGATGACCCCGGCCTTCGAGGCCCCGGTCACCGAGACCCACCGGTACTTCCTGGGTACCGACGAGGACGGCGTACGGTACTTCGCGCTGCAGAAGGACTCGCTGCCCGGCCGCATGGACCAGTCGGCCCGCCCGGCCGGCCTGCGCGAGGCCGGAATGCTGCTCTCCGCGCGGGACGCCGGACTGATGGTGCACGCGGTGGCGCTGGAGAACTGGCAGCGCATGCACCGCTTCTGCTCCCGCTGCGGCGAGCGCACGGTGGTCGCCGCCGCCGGGCACATCCGCCGCTGCCCGGGCTGCGGCGCCGAACACTACCCGCGCACCGACCCGGCCGTGATCATGCTGGTCACCGACGACCAGGACCGCGCGCTGCTGGGCCGCCAGGTGCACTGGCCGGAAGGCCGCTTCTCCACCCTCGCGGGGTTCGTGGAGCCGGGCGAGTCGATCGAGCAGTCCGTGATCCGCGAGGTGTGGGAGGAGGCGGGCGTCAAGGTCGGCGAGGTCGACTACGTCGCCAGCCAGCCCTGGCCGTTCCCGTACAGCCTGATGCTGGGCTTCACGGCGCGCGCCACCACCTCCGAGATCACCGTGGACGGCGACGAGATCCAGGAGGCCCGCTGGTTCTCCCGCGAGGACCTGCGCAAGGCGATCGAGGCGGGCGAGGTGCTCCCGCCGGCGGGGATCTCCATCGCGGCCCGTCTGGTGGAACTCTGGTACGGCAAGCCCCTCCCGAAGCCGACCGCGTAGCGGAACGCACAGGCAGAAGGCCCCCGCCATCGGCGGGGGCCTTTCTGTACGTGCCGACGGGTGGCGTTCGGCACATCAAGAACATCAGACGGCGAGGGCCTGCTTGACCTGGGCCAGGCTGGGGTTCGTCATGACCGACTCGCTGCCCGCGGAGGACTTCACGAGGACGGTCGGAACGGTCTGGTTGCCGCCGTTCGCCTTCTCCACGAACGCCGCGGACTCGGGGTCGAGCTCGATGTTGATCTCGTTGTAGGCGATGCCTTCCCGGTCCAGCTGGCTCTTCAGCCGACGGCAGTAGCCGCACCAGGTCGTGCTGTACATCGTGACCGTGCCCGCGTCCTGCATGCTGCGCTCTCCATTCGTGGGGTGCTCGTTGGTCCGAGTAGTCGAACGTACGGGACCGCGCGGCCATTCCCGCCCTGTCTCCCGCCCTGTCTCCCGCCCCGTCTCCCGCCCCGCTCCGGCAGCGGTCGGGGCCGGGGTACGACGATGTTCCCGTAGGACGAAAGCGTGGTGCCTGTGGACGGATTTCCCGGCCGCCCCACCGGACCTGGCAGCATGGCGGGGTGACATCAGCAACGCACTCCTCATCCTTCACGCCCGGCGCGGACTCGGCCGACGCGGTGCTCCTGGGCCTGGACCCGGAGCAGCGCGAGGTCGCGACGACCCTGCGGGGGCCGGTGTGCGTGCTGGCGGGCGCCGGCACGGGCAAGACCCGGGCGATCACCCACCGCATCGCCTTCGGGGTCCGGTCCGGCCAGCTGATGCCGGCCAGTGTGCTGGCCGTCACGTTCACCAACCGCGCCGCCGGCGAGATGCGCGGCCGCCTGCGCGAGCTGGGGGCCGGCGGGGTGCAGGCGCGGACCTTCCACTCCGCCGCCCTGCGCCAGCTCCAGTACTTCTGGCCCAAGGCGGTCGGCGGCGACGTGCCCCGGCTGCTGGAGCGCAAGATCCAGTTCGTCGCGGAGGCGGGCGCGCGCTGCCGCATCCGCCTCGACCGGGGCGAGCTGCGCGACGTCACCGGCGAGATCGAGTGGGCCAAGGTCACCCAGACGGTGCCCGCCGACTATCCGGCGGCCGCCCTCAAGGCCGGCCGCGAGGCCCCCCGGGACCTGGCCGAGATCGCGCAGATCTACGGGACGTACGAGCAGCTCAAGCGCGACCGCGGCATGATCGACTTCGAGGACGTGCTGCTCCTCACCGTCGGCATCCTCCAGGACCGCCACGACATCGCCGAGCAGATCCGCACCCAGTACCAGCACTTCGTGGTCGACGAGTACCAGGACGTCAGCCCGCTCCAGCAGCGACTGCTGGACCTCTGGCTCGGCGAGCGCGACAGCCTCTGCGTGGTCGGCGACGCCAGCCAGACCATCTACTCCTTCACCGGTGCCACCCCCGACCACCTGCTGAACTTCCGCACCAAGTACCCGCAGGCCACCGTGGTCAAGCTGGTCCGCGACTACCGCTCCACCCCCCAGGTGGTCCACCTCGCCAACGGCCTGCTGAACCAGGCCAGGGGACGGGCCGCCGAGCACCGCCTGGAGCTGGTCTCCCAGCGCGAGACCGGCCCCGACCCCGTCTACGCCGAGTACCCCGACGAGCCCGCCGAGGCCGAGGGCGTCGCCCACCGGATCCGTGACCTCATCAAGGCGGGCGTCCCGGCCGGCGAGATCGCCGTGCTCTACCGCATCAACGCCCAGTCCGAGGTGTACGAGCAGGCCCTCGCCGACGCCGGAGTCCCCTACCAGCTGCGCGGTGCCGAGCGCTTCTTCGAGCGCGGCGAAGTGCAGAAGGCGATCCTCTCGCTGCGCGGAGCCGCCCGCTCCGGCGGGAACGACCGGCTCCTCGACGATGTCGTCGAGCTCGGTTCCCAGGTCCGGGCCGTGCTCAGCTCCACCGGCTGGACCAGCGAACCGCCCACCGGCTCCGGCGCCGTCCGCGACCAGTGGGAATCGCTGGCCGCGCTGGTCCGGCTCGCCGAGGACTTCGCCCGCAGCCACCCGGGCGCCACCCTGGCCGACCTGACGCTCGAGCTGGACGAGCGCAAGGCAGCGCAGCACGCCCCGACGGTCCAGGGCGTCACCCTCGCCTCGCTGCACGCGGCGAAGGGCCTGGAGTGGGACGCGGTGTTCCTCGCCGGCCTGACCGACGGCATGATGCCGATCACGTACGCGAAGACCGACGAACAGGTCGAGGAGGAGCGCCGGCTGCTCTACGTCGGCGTCACCCGGGCCCGCCTCCATCTGACGCTCTCCTGGGCCCTCTCCCGCGCTCCGGGCGGCCGGGGGTCCCGACGGCCCAGCCGCTTCCTGAACGGCCTGAGGCCGGGCTCCGCGGCCCCGGGAAGCAGGCCGGGTGGCGTGGCCGAGCCGGGGGCCCGCAAGCGCGGCCGCCGCGGGCCGGTGCTGTGCCGGGTCTGCGGCAAGACCCTGACCGAGGCCGGCGAGCTCAAACTGATGCGCTGCGAGGACTGCCCGTCCGACATGGACGAAGGGCTCTACGAGCGGCTGCGGGACTGGCGCGCCGTCCAGGCGAAGGAGCAGGGCATGCCCGGCTACTGCGTCTTCACGGACAAGACGCTGATGGCCATCGCGGAGGCCACCCCCGCGGAGGCGGGGGAGCTCGCGATGATCTCCGGCGTGGGCGTCCGCAAGCTCGAGCGGTACGGAGCCGATGTGCTGGCCATCTGCGCAGGTGGGGAGCCGGAGCGGGAAGATCCTGACGACGCGTAGAAACTCGTCGGGTTTCTGCGTGATCTGACGTCTGCGCAGGTCAGGGGTGGAGCGAGAGGGGCGATCGTAGATCGTTTCTCACAATCTCTCACACAGAGGGATTCTGAGCCCCTCCGTGGAAGCCGTCCCACGCGGTCGCAGCCGACCGCAGATCCTCGATCCCGGGGTGGACGTACCGACGCTTCGTGAAGGACGCGTTCGTGTGGCCGGCCCACGCGGCAAGGACCACGTCCGGGACGCCGTTCACTGCCAGGTACGTCAGGCACGAGTGGCGGGCGTCGTACAGCCGGACCCGCCGGAGTCCGGTGCTGTCCATGAGCCGGTACGCGTACTCGCGCAGCTGCCGGGTGTTCATCGGCAGCCCCAGCTCGTCGACCGCTACGTAGCCCGTGTCCGTGTACCCCTCGCCCGCGGCCAGCTTCTCCCGGGCCTGCTGAGCCTTGAAGCGCTTCAAGGCCTCGAGCGGCCCCTGGGGGAGCGGTAGGGCCCGCTCCCCAGACGACGTCTTCGTGTCCTTCTCGAGGACACGGACGTTACCGATCATCGTCCGTGTGTTGGCGATCTCGATGGCACCCGCCTTCAAGTCGAGGTCCGTCCACCGCTGGCCGCAGACCTCAGCCGGACGGAGGCCCATCAGGGACAGCAGCAGCGGCGCGTACAGGCGGTCCTGTTCGATCCCCTTCACGAAACGCTGTACTTCGGCGACCGACCAGGGCGCCGCCCGCGTCCGGTCCCGCTTGTCAGTCTTCTTGTCGGCCAGAGAGACACGCACGTACTGGGCGGGGTTCGTCGAGATGTGCTTGCGGATGACGGCCCTGGCCAGTGCCTGCCGCAGACGGTTGAGTACCACTACGGACGTCGAGACCGCCAGGCGTGTGCCCGGCTTCCCGCCGCTGCGCCGGCCGCTGGCGACCAGCTCGTCGACGAACTCCTGCACGTGGTCCTCGGTCAGCTCCTGCAAGCGGATATGCCCCAGGCGCTCCCGCGGGTGCAGCAGGTTCAGCTCGTAGGTCGTGATGGATGTTTCCTCGACGTCGCGGCGCTTGTACTCCAGCCACTGGTCAAGCCACTCGGCGACGGTGAGCTTGCTTGGGACGATCAGGTCACCGGCTTTCCGCTGGTGCGTGATCCGCGCCCGCTCCTCCTTCACCTCCTTCTGAGTGTCCTTGGTGATGGTGAGTTGAATCCGTTTGCCGGTTTCGTCATGGCCGGCGTCGACCACCGTTCGGTAGCGGGTGGTCCCGTTCCTCAGAGTGATCTTCTTGACTGAGTCCGTCATTGCGTTCCTCCGGTCGAGTCCTGCAATCCGTCGGTTCGTGAGCGCCGCCTGTGGCCGGGCGGGCGCAATCAGGCCTTGAGCTGCTCCTCAAGTTCTTCCAACTCGAGCCCGAGCGCCTGGTGACGCCTACGCGCCATGCGGAGCAGGGGCGCCGCGTCCTCTGCGGACGCCTGCGCCACGAGATCCTCAACCAGCTCGGCCAACTGACGGGCAACCCTGACGGCCGACTGGTCCGCGGCCCGCCGCAGCTCAGGCGGGAGAGCAAGCGCGAGGTACTCGGCCCGCTGGCGGTGGTAATCCTGCTCGCGTTCGTCAGCCTCTGCGGCGGCAACAGGATCGCCTCCGGGGCCGATCGGGTATCCGTCCGATTCCGGGGCCGGGTCGATTGCTGGGCCCCCTCCCTGGCTCCAGCGCCAGGCGGTCCGTGCGGTTACGGCGCGACCAGAAGCCAGCTCGATCTCACCGTCGCCAGCCGAGGGCGGCAGGAGGAGCGTATTCACGCTGACGTTGAGGACCAGCGCCAGGGTGACCAGGTCGTCGGCGTCTACCCGTCGGGTACCGGCCTCGAGCCGCGAAATACCCAGGGGTGGAATCGAGCGGCCCAGTTCGCGGGCCCTGTCAGATACGTCCTTCTTGGTCAGTCCGCGCGCAACGCGCAGGCGCTCAACATTGGCCCTCACGCGGTCGCCGGTAGGGCCTAGCGGGTTCTTCTTGTCATCCGTCACCCCTCAAGGGTGGCATCGAAATGATGCGCAGGCAATCCCTCTTGTTTCCTGGAAGCTCCCTAGTTAGCCTTGAGGTGTGCAGCGATCATTTCGATCGCTCCCCGACTCCTAGGGGATAGTTGTGTCCTCCGATTCGATCCTTCCGCGCTCCTTGAGTGACGACGACTGGCTCACGCCACGCGAAGTCGGACCGATCCTTCGCGTGACCGAGAAGACGCTCTCCAACTGGCGTTCCCTCGGCATCGGGCCGCCCTACCGGAAACTCAGCGACGGCCGCTCCGGGCGCGTGCGGTACCGGAAGGCCGTAGTCCTCGCGTGGCTCGACCGGTGCGGGAAGGCTGCGGCATGAACAGGACTCGTCCGACCCTGTCTGAAGTTCGCAGCTGGGCGGCAACGGTTTCTGTCGCCGAGGCAGCCAGGGCCATCGGCTGCAGCAAGAGCCACCTGCACCAACGGATCAAGCGCGGCGACAGCCCCGTCAAGACGATCCCGTTCGGCGCCCGCGTCGTCGTCATCACCGCAGACCTGGTCCGGCTGCTCTCCGGCGAACCCACACACGCCCAGCTCGAGGCCGAATCCGGCGCCGAGGGGGCAGCATGACCGAGAACGCAGAAACGCCCCGGCTCGACCCCGGGGCGCTTCAGAAAGTCTCCGCAGCTAGCGGCTCGACCGCGCTCACGGTACCCCAGGACTCCCCCGTGGCGCATCAGCTGCGGCAGCGCCGCGCAGCCTCCTACCGGCGCCCGCCCATGCCGTGCGGCCACCGCGACCCCCTGGACTGCGACGCAGCCACCGCCGGCCCCGGCACCTACGGACTCACTGACGCCGAACTGCGGGCCCACGCCGCCCAGCTCATCCGCTGCGGGTGGAGTCTCGCCGAAGTCCGCACCCGCCTCGCCGTACAGCTCCCGCTGGGGGTGGCTGCATGAGCGACAGCCGGCACGCCCTCGACCTCGTGCAGGAACTCCTGGGCCCCGCTCATGCCGAAGAGAAGATCACGGCACATGGGCACACGGCCCTGACCAACCTGATCAGCGCCCTGTGCTGGCGGGACAACAACCCCAACCGCGCCGAATACGTCACCCGGCTCGGCGACCTGCACCGCAATGACCCCGAACCCGTACTTGCTGCCATCGTCACGGCCGCCGGCTGGCTGAGGGAGGCGCGGTGACCGAGGCCGACGTCTTCGACATCGCCGGCCTGTGGGCCGAAGCCAAAAGCCTGTTCTTCGCCAACGACTTCCCGCCCTACGCATCCCCTGCCTGGCTGGCACTCCACCCCGACGACCCGCGACGCCTCGCCGGCGCTCTTGATGCTGCCGAGAAGTGGCGGAAATTTGGCGACGAGGAGTCCCTGCTCCAGTGGCTCCGCGACGCCGCCGGCCGCCGGTTCACCGCCGAGGGCAAGACCGCTTCGGAGCTCGCCGAAGCGCGGAAGCCCAAGCCCCCGCACGTCCTGCAGGCCACCCCCGGATGGCCGCCCATCCGTATCCCTGGCGGCAACGGCCGCTACCTCATCTACACCGACGAAAGGAGGGAGGCCGCGTGAGTGAAGCGCCACTGCGGCCGGCGCCGGTCGACGACTACAGCCCCGAAGACGAAGAGCTACTCGAACCCCCCGCCGACGAGTCCCTCGGAGTCCTGACACGAGACCTCAGGTATCCGCGCCGCACCTACGACGACATCGGAAACGCCGAGCGGCTCGTCGACCACTACGGCGCCGAGGTCCGCTTCACCGTCGATGCCGAACAGTGGGTCACCTACGAAGAGGGCCGATGGAGCTTCAAGGGCGGCGCAACGCGGGTCTGGCAGCGCGTCATCCGCACCATCGACGCGCTGCCCACTACCGAGGCCACGACGTACAGCAAGATCGCCCCCGTTGGGCCCAAAGGCGAAGAGCTGCCCTCCCCCCGAGAGAAGTTTCTCCAGTGGGCTGGCTCCCAGCGCATGCGGGCCAAACTCGCCGCCATGCGAGAGATCGCCCAAGGGCACCCGGCGCTGCACTGCTTCATGAACGACTTCGACCGGCACGAGATGCTGCTCAACGTCGGCAACGGTGTGGTCGATCTGCGGACCGGCAAACTGCTGGACCACGACCCCGGCCTGTTCCTCATGCAGCAGTCGCCCATCCACTTCGAGCAGGGTGCCAAGGCCCCCATGTGGGAGCAGTTCCTGGCCTCAGTCATGCCCGACGAGGAACGGCGCGCCTATCTGGCCCGCGTCGTCGGCTACACCCTCACCGGCTCCACCGAAGAGCAGGTGATGTTCATTCATCACGGGGACGGCCAGAACGGCAAGGGCGTTTTCATGCGGGTCGTCACTGAGATCTTCGGCGACTACGCCCAGTCCGTCCCGCGGTCCACGCTCATGGCCAAGCAGAACGAAGGGATCCCCAATGACGTCGCCCGGATGATGGGCAAGCGCCTGCTCTCCACCACCGAGACATCGGCCGGCAAGAGGCTCGACGACGAGCTCGTGAAGCAGCTCACCGGCGAGGACACCGTCAGCGCGCGCTTCCTCAACAAGGAGTTCTTCGACTTCCGGCCCGTCGGAAAGATCCACCTCGTCACGAACTACCTGCCCACCGTTGGCGGCGGACACGGCATCGCCCGCCGCCTCCAGGACATCGGCTGGGACGTCATCGTCCCGCCCGAAAAGCGCATCAAGAAGTACGACGAGAAGATCCTTGCCGCCGAATCGTCAGGCGTCCTGAACTGGGCGATCCAGGGCTGCCTCGACTGGCAGAAGAACGGCCTCGCCGTCCCGGCCGCGGTCCGCGAGAAGACGAAGGAGCACCTGGCCAAGTCCGAGCCGCTGCTCATGTGGCTCGACGAGTACACCAGGCCGGCCGAGCCGACGACCTACACCGAGACCGGGACGCTCTTCGCCAACTACAAGCGGTGGTGCCAGGACGGTTCCCTCCGCGAGATGAGCATCCGCGCCTTCGGTGACGCCCTCGCCGAGAAGGGCTACAAGCGCGGCAACCACCCAACGAACCGAAGGTCGGTGATCCATGGCCTCGAGATGGCGCCCAGCTTCTGACCCCCGAAGGGAACCGAAGGCTTCCCCGAAGGGATTCCGAAGGCTTCTTCGAAGGCTTTGACCTGCACTTCGAAGGGATCGAAGGGAAGTACATGAGGTCTTGCGCATATGAGGAAAGCAACGTCTCTCGTATGGCCTATAGGGGCTTGACCCCCCTCGGATCCCTTCGATCCCTTCGACCCCTTCGAAACCCGAGGTCAGACCCCCGAAGGGATCCCGAAGACATCCCTTCGAAGCCTTCGGGAAGCCTTCGGACCGACCTGAGCCCCGATCCCTCCTTGCTGCCGCCTTTCGGCGCCAGCCACAGACCAGGAGTCACTTTGAATATCTCGATCCACTGCCCCGTATCGCTCACCCCGGCTCCGGCCGGCTGGTGGGTCCAGCACACTGGCCCGGACGGCCGAAAGTTCCAGTCGCGGATTGTCGCGTGGGCTGTCGTCACCACGGGCGTCAACAGCGAAGACAAGGCCATGGGCACCACGGTGCAGCCCGTCTTCCTGGAGAACGGACGCCTCTGGACCGTCAGCGAGTGGTACGGCGCCATGGGTACGGACTACACCGTCGAGGTGGTCGAGCCGTGACCGAGTCCCACGTCGAGAACGCCGTCGCCGCCCGAATAGCCGCGGCCCGGTGGAGAGCGGCGGAGAACAAGCGGCGGCGCGAAGAACTCGCCGAAGCCCGCCGCCGCGGTCTCGCCCGCCGCCACGCCCAGAAGCTGCGCAACCTGCACCCGCCAACAGGAAACGTGCCAACGGGTCAGCAGGAACCGGCAGCAGACCCTGCGCAGCCCGCCGCCTCCACGACGGAGGCCGTGCCTGCCCCCCAGAACGCGAAAGTGGAACAAACCAGCACAGACCGGAGATCACAGTGACCGACACCTACACGGCCCTCGAGAACGAACTGCCGACAGTCAGCCCCACCACCCTCGCAACCTGCGGATCCCCCCAGGTTGTCGTGTCCTGCCCGCACTGCGGGGCGCAGCACCGGCACCTCGGGCTCGGGCTGAGGCGTAGCCCGTGCGGACGCTGGTACCTCGTCAAGGTCGTCGGGAGGCAGTCGTGAGCGGCCGCCCTGACGTCACAGTCCGCGGGCTTCAGGCCGCCATCGGCCTCATGACGGCCCGGATCTGGGACGTGACCGTCGACCAGGCGGCCGTACTCGGCGACACCCCGGCCGAGGAAGCCTTGTCCGCCCTGGCCGTCATCGCCGCCGCTTCGATGGGCGCCACGATGCCCGACCTCGGCAAGCCCATGCTCCGCGACATCGGCGGCCTGGCCGCACAGGTCGAAACGGGGGCAGCGTGAACGCCCCCACGCCGCCGCGGCGCCGGCCGAGGATCAACGTGACAACCTCGCGTATCGCAGGCCGGTACCGCACCGCCGCAGACCTGTCCGACCCCGCCAACCCTGATCCCATGCCGACCGTGAGGGACGACGGGTTCGTCCGGGTCGGCGTCGGCGCCGGCCTGGGCCCGTCCGACGTGGCGACCGCCGTGGCCTTCGCCCAGGGCATCCGAAACGCCCGCAACGTCGAGATCATCGCCACCAGCCGGGAGGCCGGCGAGGCAGCAAAAAGGCTCTTCCTTGCCGCCTGGGACCTTCCCCCGGTCCGTGACCCGAACACGCCTCTCGAGGCGTCCACCACGGTCAACTGGGTCGGCCTGATGCTGGCCATGGCCGGGCACAGAGAAGACGACGACCGGTGATGACCACAGCCAAGGCGCCCCGCGTGCCGTACACGGACCACCGGCCGGCGCCTGTGGTGATTCACGACGGTCTCGTCGTTCCGGGCGCCCTGGCTGCGGACTTGGTCGCCGCACTCGACCTCCTCGAAGCCTATGTGCGGGGCGTGCTCCCTCGAGGGGCCCGCCCGCCGGGCCGACTCCCGCCTGTAGCCGTTGCTGTGCGGTCCGCGGCCCGCGCCGCTGCCCAGGTCGCCGCGCAGCAGGCCCAGTACGTGGCCGCTAACGCAGCCGCAAGCGCGGCCGCACCGAGATTTCTTGCTCCTGCGCAAATCCCCGCACAGTTGTCGCAAGAGATCACGACTGAGCAGGCCGCCGCCATCGCGGGGATCACCGAAAGCCGGGTCCGTCAGCTGGCCGCCGCGGGAATCATCGCGGGCCGGAAGACAGACAGGAACGTCTGGCGCCTCGACCCCTCCACCGTGCGCGCCTACCGCAACGGACGACGGAGGACCGGGCGTGGCGACCAAGACGGAGACGCATCCCGCTGAGGCACTGGCCGAGGCCCGCCAGACGGCCGGAGAGCTTCGCTCCCAGCTGGCCGGCCTTGAGAGCGATCTGGCCCAAGCCATCGAGGCGAAGGACTACCGTGCGGCGGAGAACGCCCAGGCGGCAGCCAACGGCATGCGCCCCGCAGTGCTGCTCGCCGAGGCCCAGGTAACGGCATACGAGGCCGCAGCCAAGGCCCTGACCGAGCACGTGGAACGGGAGAACGTCGCCGCGCTTCAGCAGGAGAAGCAGGAGCGTGCCGAGGCTGCCAGGGCTGAGGCGATGGCCGGGGAGCGGGACGCGCACGCTGAGGCGCAGAAGCACCTCGAGGCGGCTCAGAAGGCAGTCGAGGAAGCCGGCGCTGCCCTCCGCAGGGCGTTCGCGGCGGAAGCGCGCGAGACCGGGTTCCGGCAGGCGATCCACCGGATCGAGGTCGAAGCCGGCTGGGTTGAGCCGGCCGCGTTCGGCGTGGGCGGCGCGCAGACCGTTCAGCCCGTCATTGACCTTTCTCCTGTCCTGACCGCGATCCGGCGGTCTGGGGCCTGAGGCGGCGCGTGGTGGGCGTCAACGTCACCGGGCGTGCCGCGTGGGTGGGGCGCGCTGGAACCAAGGCCGGGGAGTGGTGTCCTCCTTTTTCCGCCGTGTTGATCCGGCCTGCGCCCGCCCCGCGCCCCTCCCTGTCCTCGCGAACGGCAGGCTGATATGACCGAGGTAGGCGACCTGTTCATCCGGCTCCGTGCCGAGACGAGCCAGTTCACTGCCGGCATGGCAGCGGCCAGCCGCGGTGGCGAGTCGTTCGTAGCCCGCATGGGTGGCGTGCAGGGCCTCCTCACGAAGGTGGGCCAGGCCACCGCGGTCGTCGGCGTGGCCTTCGTTGCTTACGGCGTCAAGGCCGCTGGTGATTTCCAGCAGCAGATGAACCTGCTGGTCACTGCCTGTGGTGAGTCGTCTTCGAAGCTGAAGATGGTTTCGGATGGTGTCCTGTCCCTCGCCCGGCAGACCGGTACGTCGACCGAGCAGTTGGCCGAGGGCATGTACCAGGTCGAGAAGGCCGGCTACCGGGCCGGTGACGGCCTGACGGTCCTGAAGGCCGCGGCGCAGGGTGCGCGTGAGGAGGGCGCCGACCTCAAGGACGTCACGAACGCCATGACCTCGGTGATGGCGTCGTACCACCTCGAGGCGTCTGACTCAGTCCGCGTCATGAACGCCATCAAGACGGCCGCGGGTGAGGGCAAGATGACCATGCAGGAATTCAGTTCCTCGCTGGCCACTGTCATCCCCATCGCCTCTGCGAACAAGGTCTCCTTCGCTGAGGTCGGCGGCGCCATAGCCACCCTGTCGCAGCACGGTACCTCCGCGCGCGAGGCGACCCAGGAGCTCGCCTCGACCATTCGGGGCCTTGCGGCCCCGAACAACGTCGCAGTTCAGGAGATGCAGCGGCTTGGGCTGTCCTCGACGGACGTGGCGACGAAGCTGGGTCAGCGGGGCTTGACCGGCACTCTGGATCTGCTCTCGCAGACCGTGCTGTCCAAGATGGGTCCGTCGGGAACGGTTCTCCTGGATTCGTTCAACAAGACGAAGCAGGCGGCTGAGAACGCCCAGACGATGATCAAGTCAATGCCCGCCAGCATCCAGGAACTCGCCCGCTCTTATTCGGCCGGGTCGATCTCCCTCGCCGACTGGCGCAAGGAGTTGAAGGCGCTCCCGCCCGAGCAGGCCAACCTCCTCACGCAGTACGCCACGCTTCAGAACAAGACGAACGGGTTCTCGGCTGAGCTGAAGAAGGGCGGCCCGGCCGCCCAGACGTACACCGAAGCGATCAAGAAGATGACCGGCGGGGCCATCGGTCTGAACACCACTCTCCAGCTGACCGGCGAGAATACCGATGGGTTCAAGGAGCGTGTGGGGAAGGTCAGTGAATCCTTCAACAATGCTTCCAAGAATGTCGAAGGATGGGAAATCACCCAGCAGTCCTTCAACGTTCAGATGGGGCGCCTGAAGGAGGCGGTTACCACTGCCGCGATCACCATCGGCCTACATCTCATCCCGGCCATCGTCAAGACGATCACCTTCTTCGAGAAGAACAAGCCTGCAGCTGTAGCGCTGGCTATCGTCATCGGCACGATCCTCGTGGCCGCCGTGACGTCCTTCACGATGTCGCTCTACGCAATGGCGGTTGCGGCGGCCATCAACCCGATCACGTGGATTGTCCTCGGAGTAGTCGCCCTCATCGCGATCATCGTGCTGCTGGTCATCAAGTGGGACACCGTGTGGGCGTGGATCAAGTCGGTGACGAAGGTTGCCGTCGACTATATCCTCGGCCTCTGGAACAACTTCACCAGCCGGAACAAGGCGATCTGGAACGGGATCACGTCCAGCATCAAGGAAGCCTGGGACAAGGTTGCCGCGTTCTTCTCGTCGGCCTGGCATGCGGTTGCGGATCCCATCGTCAACGCCTGGCACTGGATTACGAGGGTCACATCCAATGTGTGGGATGGGATCACGGCGTTCTTCCGGAAGTGGTGGCCCCTTCTGCTGGTGATTTTCGCTACGCCGATTGCGATCCTGCTCGCCGTATGGAATCGCTGCCACCAGGCCGTGGCCGACGGGGCGCGTGTCATCTGGGACGGCATCAAGACTTTCTTCCATTTGGTCTGGGAGGGGCTCAAGGCCGTGGCCGGCGTGGTCTGGGATGGGATCAAGTCCGCCATTATCAACCCGATCATGTCGGTCTGGCATGGGCTTCAAGCGGCGTGGAACATCATCTCGCCGTGGCTGTCGGAAAAATGGTCAGGGATCAAACATTCCGCTGCCTCGATCTGGGCTGGTATCAAGTCATCGATGATCACGCCGATCAGCGATGCCGTCTCCGCGATCAGCCGCTACATAGGCGAAGTTGCCGACAAGATCAGCAGCGGTCTTCACCGCGCCTGGGACAGAGTCAAAGACGTGGGCAGCTGGTTCCGGGATATCGGGTCGGCCATCGTCCACGGCATTGTCAACGGCATCTCGGATTCCGCTGGCGCGCTGTACGACAAGCTGCGGGGGCTGGCGGACGGTGCTCTCAAGGCGGCGAAATGGTTCATCGACTCGCACTCACCGTCGAAGCGGTTTGCCCGGGAGGTCGGCGCGCCGATCGCGCAGGGCATCGCCCTGGGCATCGACGAGAACGCCCACACGGCGGTGTCGTCCCTTCAGTCGATGTCCGGGCTTCTCGCAGGCCAGAAGATGGGCGTTCCCTCCATCTCCGCCACCAGTGGGTATGGCCTGGCCGGCGGTGGGTCAGGGGGCGGCTCTCAGGTAACCAACATCAACATCACCGTTCAGGGCTCCGTCTCCACCATTGATGGCATCGCCCGCGACGTCGAAGACGCGTTCCTCAGGCGCGGCATGCGCAACTCGACCACCTACGCCCCCTACCAGCGCTGACAAGTACACCGCCTGACCTAGGAGTAGATATGACTCACGCCGAGAAGGAAGCGAGCTGGAAGGCTCTGCAGGCCCGCATGGACGCAGACGCCGCCAAGCGGCACGCGGCGCGCCTGGCAGTCAAGGAAGCCGCGAAGAAGGTCTCGGACGACGAGCTGAGGGCCACCATCGCCGAGGCGGTACGAACTGCCGTGCAGGGTCTGCTTGCAGGGAACGCGGAGGTGACCGAGTCGGCTCCCCAGCCCTCTCCGGAGGCGCCGGCCGCCGCCGAGGCCGGCCCGCTGTACGAGATGGAGCCCGGCGCCTGGCAGGCGCACGCGAGCCGGTACTGGGCAGACCGGATGGCCCCCAAGTACCGCCCCATGACGATGGGAGAGTTCCTGGGGGCGCAGGCAGACGACGACGGGGCGGCATAGTGCAGGCCGTCGTGCCGGTACGCCGAATCCCGCCCGAGGCCTTCGGCCCCACGCTCAGGGCCGCGCGGGCAGCAGCGGGCCTCGGTCTACGGGAGGCCGCCAGGAGTATCGGCATCCCGTCCAGCTACCTGCACGCGCTGGAAGCCGGCCAGCGGTGTCCGTCCAGGACGATCGCCGAACGGATCGCCGCGGCTCTGGCTGTAGACGAGGCCGCGCGCGTGATCCTCTTCTCGGCCGCGGTCACTGGTGTCGGCCGCGACCATCCGGCCCGGACGGAGACCGGCGCGTGGACCTGACAGCCAGCCTCCGTACCTGCGACTGGTGTTCGCACCACTTCCTGCCGCGGAACAACGGCGGGCACCCGCAGCGCTTCTGCACACCCGTCTGCCGGAGGTTGTGGATGGCGAGGCTCGCGAAGAGGCGGAAGCAGGTTCGCCGGCTGGCCGTCCTCATCAAGACCAGCCCGGAGCCGAAGCGAAGCCTGTTCGTCGAGTACCGGCGCGTCGTCGAGGAGGCGATCGCTGTTCTCGAGCGCCAGCGGCACGCCTCGCGGGTGCTCTCCTAGGGAAATTCGGCGATACAGAATAATGCCCGTTATCCTGTAACCATGGGTACTCTTCCGGTAGTTCACGCACAGCCTGACTTCCTCGAGCCGACAACCGCCGTGCCGCTCTCTCTGCGCGGCACGCCGCCCGCCTCCTCCCCGGCCGCCCTCCTCGAGCTGCTCGCCCGCGCCGGCGCCGAGCCCACGGTCGTCGAAGCGACCGCCACGTGGCTGATGCGCCGGGGCTCGGAACACACCCGCACCGCCTACGCCAAAGACGCGTCCTGGTGGCTGGCCTGGTGCGCTGCCGCAGGAACTGACCCGTCGGCTGCCCGTCCTGTCAACGCCGACCAGTACGACGTGGCTCTCCGTGAGTCCGGACTGGCGAAGTCAACGCGTGCCCGCAGGCTTGCCGCCGCCTCGAGCTGGTACGACTACCTGGTCCGCGCAGAGGCAGCCGACCGGAATCCGTTCCTCGGAATGGACCGCCCCTCGGTGTCCGCCGACGACTCGCCCACCCGCGGCATGACACCGGCCGAGCTGGCCAAGTTCCTCTCTTACGCCCGCAGTCGGGAGAGTGCCCGCACCTACGCTCTGCTGGTGCTGCTCGCGACCACCGCCGCCCGCATCGGGTCCGTCCTCGACGCTCTGGTCGGCTCAATCGGGTCCGACCAGGGCCACCGAGTCATCGACCTGACGACCAAGGGCGACCACAAGAAGCGATTCGTGCTTGTGCCGCTCGCGGTGGAGTCTGTCGAGGCGTACCTTGCCGCCCGCGGCCAGGCAGGCGCTGACGAGTATCTGTTCGCCACCCGCACGGGCCGGCCGATGGACGAACCGGCCGCCTTCCGTACCGTGCGCCGCGTCGCCAAGGCCGCCGGAATCCCGCACGCCGGCCAGCTCTCCCCCCACTCGTTGCGGCACTCCTACGCCACGGCACTGCTGAGCGGAGGCGTCCCGCTTGCCGACGTCCAGGACGCGATGGGCCACGCCGACCCGCGCACCACCCGCCGCTACGACCGGGCCGCCGGAGCCCTGCACCGCTCCCCGTCGTACAAGATGCAAGAAGAGATCACCAAGGCCATGGACGCACTGCCGACAGCCTGAGACCGGCGGGAGATCCGGGCACGACTGAGCCCCACCGCAAAGGAGTCGCGGTGGGGCTTGGTGCTACCCGGCCCGCCCGTACTCCGCCGAGATCACGGACAGGCCGGGGGCTAGTGGAGGTCGGCCGGATCCCTGGACGTGATCGGCCGACACTTCCGGTCGCCGAACTCGTGGGCGTACTGCTCCGGGCGGGCCGCGGATGCCGAGTCGACGGGGATCGTCTCGTACCACTCGCTTCGGATCGCCCGGTCGCACCGCGCACAGATTCTCATTCCGCCTCCTCGGGCTTCGGACAGCTCCACACTTCGACGTCGAGGCGGTGCGCGCCGTGCGTCCCGTACAGCCAGCCGCGGGCCACCGCCCCGGTCGTGAGCTGGCAGCCGCACACCACGCAGGCACGGCCGGCCGTCTGCTCCCACGTGAGCCCGTACACCTCGGGCAGGGGCACCCGGGCGCACGACAGAGCCGTCACGAGGAGGCCTGCGGCGGGAGGCCGGCGAACTGCCAGCGCGGCAGCAGACCACGCTGCTCCCGGCAGGGAGCGCACGCGTACAGCACCACCGGCGGCCCGCAGCTGCGGCCGGCAAATCGGACAGGCCGCGCGGTCTCGGATGATCCAACGTGAAAGTGGCACCAATTCACGGGGCTGGTCTCGGCGCCCGTGGCGCCCGCTTGTGTCGCCATGACCAGCACCGTAGGAAGCCGCACCGCAGGGCGTCCGACCGATTGCAGCGGATTGCGCGGACTCTGGCCGCGTTGACGCCAGTTGCTCACACAGGTGCAAGCAGGTGCCGTGCGCGCGCGATCAGCCGATGAGCCTGCGGCCCATACGCGGCCGCCTCGTTCAGCCCGTCCCACACCCGCCTGTACAGGGCGAGGTCGTCGGGCGAGTCGAAGGACAGCTCGGTGTTGATGGTCTCGACGATGACGCGCTCCTCATCGAAGATCCAAAACCCGTGCTTCGGGGTCAACTCCAAGGGGGCGCCAAGCGGAACGATGCCGAGCTCGACGGTGCTCATGCCGATCAGCCCGACGAGCCGGTCGAGTTGGCCGATCATGGTCGCGCGCGGGCACACGAGCGCATGAAGGGCACCCTCCCACACCAGGACCCGGAACAGCTTGCCCGCCTCGTACAGCACCTCCTGGCGGCGCATGCGGGCCGCGACGGCAGCCTCGGTGTCACGCGGGGACTGCATCAGCAGGGCGTTCTTCGCGAACAGGTGGCGGGCGTAGTCGGGGGTCTGGAACAGACCCGGGATCACCGTGGCTTCGTAGCCGCGCATCGTCGCGGTCTGCTGGTACTCGACGACGTACCGGTCCTGCACAGGCCGGTTGCCGGCGGCGAGTTGGCGGCGCCATGACCGCTGCTGAGACTCCAGGCCCCGGAGACGGCTCACGAGGTCCCCGGCCTGATCGGGTACCCCGGCGGCGGCAGCCCATGCCGCGAGGTCGTCGGCGGTGGCGGTCTGCTTGCCGTTCTCCAGGCGGGACACCTTGGAGCGCTGCCAGCCGAGGCGGGCGGCGAAGTCCTTCCCGTTCACGCCGGCCTCGGCACGCAGCTCCCGTAGGCGCGCGCCGAGGGCCACCCTGGCGCTCTGAAAGTCCGTGCTCACACCGCTGAACGTACCTGCGCCCACACCTCCGCAGTAGGGGTAGCGGCAGGCCAGGCCCGGTCTCGGGCCCGGCACGCGGCGAGCACCTCGGCCGGGTCGTCGATGACCTCGACACCAGTTGTGACGTCCTGCTCGTCGATGTGGAAGCGGACCAGGGTTTGGGAGTCGAACAGCCAGAAGTCGTACTCGGGCAGGTCCAGGCGCACGGCCCCCGAGCGGGCGAGTACGCGGATGTCCTCGCCAGCCACCGCGTTCGCTGTGGCGGACGCCATCAAGAACCGCTGGCCGTCGGTAGGCGGCTCGTCAATGATGCGCACCCGGGAGAACAGGGCGCCCTGCGCGGCCCTCTCACGGACGTTGACGTGCCAGGGGTTGTCGAGTTCCGGCGCCGGGTCGACGCCACGCATGAACGCCTGGAACCGGGTGCCGGCCCGGTCGGTGGCGTAGCCGCGGCGGGTCTCCAGTCGGAACGCGGTGTGCTGGAACTCGGCGAACAGGTGGGCGATGTCCTCGAAGCGGACCAGGGCGGGCACCGTCACTCCTTCGGGGCGAAGCGGGTGAGCAGGTCGCGCGGGATGACGACGAACGTCTCGTGCTCGCCGACGTCCCGCAGCTGCGCGAGGTGCTCAGGGTCGGTGAGCATGTCGCCCTGGACGACGATGTCGCCGGTCTCGACGACCTCATAGAGCGTCGGACAGTTGCCGTACTCGGACGTGGTCCCAATGAACCGCAGGGTCATGGCGAGCTCCGTTCAGGCCGGTTGGGCCACCAGCATGCGGTGAGCAGAGCCAGCACGGGGGCCAGTTGCAGCAGATTGCCCAAGCGGCAGCGACACAGAGCTGCTACTCGCAATCTGACATGCACACCCGGGGGCCTTAAGCCCTATCGGTGGAGGTAAACGAGATGCCGCGCGATTCAACCCGATAGTGCCAAAATTGCGTTGTTTTGCCGTGTCGCGATCTCGGCCGGACGGACGCTGGTGATCCAGAAATCCGCCGACAAGGGAGCACTGATGGAGGCTGGCGGCATGCGCGGCGTGGACAGCTTGCGGCACTACACACCCGAGGAGGCGGCTGAGTTCCTACCCGTATCGGCGACGACGCTTCGAGAGTGGATCCGTGCCCGGAGCGTGCCGCATCACAAGCTGGGCGATAGCGCTTCGTTCAGTACGGAGGACATTCGCACCATGTGTGCCATGGCGGCCGTAGCGCCCTTGCCTGAGCTCACGCCGGCGACTGACGCCGAAGCGGCACCCGCGCAGCCCAGCGAGCCGGCCACCCCGCAGCCCGGACCGTATCTCACCGTCGATGAGGCCGCGTCCATTCTTCGCTGCAGCACGAAGTGGCTTCGAGATGGTGTGAACCACTCGGGATTTCCGCATGCCCGCCTCAGCCGTCTCCTCTTTACCCGTGAGGACCTTGAACGCATCTTTGAGATGCATCACCGGCCGGCGCGCGCCCGTCGACTATCCCCTGCTGCTGCCCGAAGGGTGCAAGGCCAACCGGCCAGGAAGTCAAGGGCGCTGGGCCCGGCCGTTCCCCGGTAGCCCGCTTGTGCGCAGTTGAAGCGAGGCTGGCTGAGTCGATACCGCCTTGCTCGCCGCCTGCTCGGCCTGCTCCCTTGCAGGTCAGCTTCTGCTCGCAGGCTGCTCGCGTTTGCTCGCGGGTCTTCGGTGAGCGCCCCCGAGCAGGGGTCGAGCAGGATCTGACCTGCGGCAGAGCAGGCCGAGCAGAGCCCGAGCAGGGGACAAACAGGCCGGAATCACCCTGGACAGTGTCCCCTATGTCCCGGAAATCCCCCGGACAATGTCCGGTTTACCCTGGACATCCCCCGGACAGTGGGCGGAATTTTCCGGGCCCTGTCCACCCTCTGTCCGCCCCGCATTCCGGGGCATAGTGGGTCACTGTCCGGCCCGGTTCCGCCTCATTTGGGGGTCACGCCCCGGGTCACGGTGGACACGCAGGTCAGAGCGCGGTCACACCCCGGGTCACGGCCGTGGCCACGGATGGCCACGCAGGTGAGGGGGTCGCGCAGACTCCGGCAGCACCCACTCGTAGACGGGGTCTGCGCTGAACGCATACCCTGCAGCACGCGGGCGCGCCGGCCACTCTCCACACCGCGGAGGGTACCCATGAGCGGGGTACCCCTCGTCTCATCCTGCGATCGCAGGAAATCCATCCGCCTGGTGGACGAGACCCCGAACCGAGTGGGGGTCCGGATCGGATCGGACCCCTCGGGGCAGGTGGGCTCTCGCCGGCCGCGTTCACTCGTTCATTCACTCGTTCACTCGCCGCCCCACGTGAACTCCGAGGCGGCCTATGCGCGCACGTGCGCGCGTGCGCGCGAGGGCGCGTTGATGTCAAGGGCTCGGAGTGAATGGACTGAGCCGAGCCGTTGAGCCATCGTCAAGGGCGCCCCGCCTACCGCCCCCGGTAGGAGTCGGGGCGGGTGACAGGGCGCCATGGTGGAGCGTCAGCGGCGGGTTCGGCGCTCGAAGTCGACGGCCGCGAGCAGGCCGCGCATCTTCGCCAGCCCGACCCGGTACCGGTCCAGCTCGGCGAGCAGGCTGTCGACGCCGACCAGGTCCAGCTCGAGGCCGTCGGCCTTGTACTCCGAGAGCTGCAGCCAGACGGCTGCGGCAGAGGGCTGCGGACTGGTCGAGTGCAGCTGGAGCTCGGCGCCCAGCATCGGGTGAACGACCGGCGTCGGATGGTTCGCCCGGTCCCGCGGCAGGTTCACCTCGAGGAGCTCGCTCTTGTGGAAGCAGTCGTCCACCTGGTCGTCCCAGTAGGCGTGGTCCACGGTGCACCAGTCGGGGCAGGTGATCGTGGCGGTGGCGCCGCCGAGGGTGGGGCCGGTGTACGTCTTCATCGGATGTCCTCCGGGTTCACGCGGTTGGCGTCGATCCAGGCGGTCCGCTCCGCGTTGTACGCGGCGAGGCGGGCCGTTTCGTAGCAGGGGGTGAAGCTGTCGATGCTGCCGTGGTCCTCGCAGCAGAGGACGCAGTAGGCGGGTCCGGTCAGAGGCTCGTCCACGCTGAACATCCACGCGTGGCCGTTCTCGTCGGCCGTCTTCGGGGTCGGGTCGATCCACTGGAGCGGGCGCCCCGGGGCGGTCGTGCGGACCAGTACGGGAGGCAGGGGCATTTGCCATGCCACCTGGGCGGCGAGGGTCTGCACGGCGGTCACCGCCCCTGCACCGGGTAGGCGCGGTCGACTGCGCGGTAGATGCTCTGCATGTACGGCTTGATCGACTCGTCGATCTCCTCCCACTCGGCGAGGCTCTGGGCCGTCCGTTCCAGTTCGACGAAGTTCTCGTAGGTCAGCTGCAGCTCGACGGACTCCCGGATGTACGGCACCGACCAGCTGTCGGGGTGCTCCTCGCAGTTCCCCGCCGCCAGGTCCAGCGCCGTCGCGAGCATGTCTCGCGTCATGGCCACCTGAACCGTGACGACCGCACGGACGTCCTCGCCGGGGTCGGTCGCGCCGAAGATCTCCGTCGGCGCAGTCGGCGCCGGGTACGTCGGGCGCCGGTCCTGTGTTCCGTCGCGCTGGGTGTAGAGAATGGTCATGGTTCCGCCTCCTGTGGCGTTGGACCGTGGGCCGGTCCGGGGTCGCTTCCCGGGCCGGCCGTTCTCGTGGTGCGGTGGTCACTTGCGCGCTAGCGCGAAGATCACGTTGCGGGTGTCCGCGAAGTGATCCGGTGATCGTTTTGGCGGTGCCGTCAGAGCGACGGTTCTCAATGCCCCCAAGGGCCCGCTCCTCTTTGCGGAGAAGGCGTCCGAGCCCTTGGGGGGCTGGGGGTGCAAGGCGCGGAGCCCTACGGGGGATTGGCCGGGGAACCCTGGGGGCCTGGTCCGTGGACCCTTGGGCGCAGAGGCCTCCGAGGCCCTGTGAATATTGGGCTGCGACCCTTTACGCCCAAGGGGTCGGAGGCCTTTACCCCCAAGCCCTTCAGGCCTCCCGGGGGCCAGGGGGGAGATGTGGAAGACGCTGCGGGAACGGCCGCTCCCACTCCCCGGTCATTAGGGATTCGACGTGCGCTTCGGAGGGTCCCGAAGTGCGGGGGGAGATCGGACGCGACCTGCGGTCCAGCACCCCTCTCGGGGGCCTTGATTTGGATCGCACGCTGGGCTAACTCGCCGCCCCGCACGCGTCCCGCCACAGCTGGTTCTGCCGCACGTTCCTCAGTAGCAGCATTGCGAACGGCCACGGCAACGTGTCGGCCTTCACGTTGTTGCACGGCCCGCACGACAGGACCAGGTTCCGCTGACGCCACGTCTTCCAGAGGGCCCGCGGCACGTAATGGTCGAGGGTCGCCCCGACCATCTCCGGACCGAACGGGCGCCGGCAGTAGAAGCAGCGGGCGCCGTCCCGGCGGACCAGGTTGTGAACGATCCTGGTCCGCGTCTCGCTCTTTGGCCGGCCGCGGCTCACTTGGCGCCTGCGGCCCGTGCGATGGCGTGCCCGGCCAGGTTGGCGCCGTGCCTGTCTCCGGTCGCCTGAGCGGCCAGCAGAGCGGCGAACAGGCTGGGGATGGGCGGGAGCTGGCGAGGCTTCACACGGCCCAGCGCGGCGGCCTCAGTCGGACGGCGAACCACGGCGGTCCCCATCACGCCTCCCTGTGGTCGAGGGCGGACAGCAGGTCGCGCAGGACGATCTCCAGGTGGACCGCGGCCCCGAGCATGGCCCGGGCGTCGTGAATGTTCGCGGCCTGCTGTTCTGCAAGCACCTCCCTGGCCCGCTCAAGGGCGAAGTCCAGGGAGTAGGCGGGCCCGTCAGGTCCGGGCTCACGGAGGGGGCTGTAGTCCGTCATCACGCCTCCCCCTCCTGCAAGGCCTGCAGGCGGTCCCGCAGAGGCAGCAGCCCGTACAGGGCGTGCGCGGTGATCGCGGCAGCCAGGTCACCGAGACCGGCCGGGTTGAACTCGGCGTGCTCCCCATCGATCTCCACGACCACGGTCACGTCCCGGCTGCCGTGCTCGGCGAACGGGAACTGGCACAGGTTCGCCGTCAGGAACTTCACCCGGCCGCGACCGGGGACGTCTACCGAGGCGGCGTGCTCGACGCCGTCGTGACGGATCCCGGAGCGATGGTTGCCGGCGGGGTGTTCGACGGCGCACCACGAAGGCTCCTCGAGGGCGACCGGCCCGTGGTCGAGGGTTTCCACGGTCACGGTGCGCGGGGCCACACGCAGCGTTTCCTCGCCCGCCGGCCAGGTGCGGCCCAGAACGTCGCTGTGGAGCGCGTGGAAGGCCTGGTTCTGGATGCAGGGGAATTCCGGCTGCCCGGGCTGCGGGGCCGCACACACAACGGGGTCACCGGCGAGGGCGCCCTTGTGCCAGTCCAGCAGCTCCGGCGGCACGTTCTCCAGCGGGTCGCGGGCGCTCACTGCTGGCCGCCCTGCACGAACATGGGCACGGGCCAGTCGGTGACGTCCACGTCGTGCCAGGCAGCCAGCAGGCCCCGGACCACCAGGTCGTGTTCCATCTGGCCGAGGCCCTCGGCGAGGTGCACCGTCAGCTTCTGGCCGTCGGCGATGATCCCGCCCATGAAGCCCCCGAGCTCCGCCACGTACTCGATGGTGGCGCTGCACTCGGCCAGGACGTCCGCAAGCGGGTCCGTCAGGAACTCCCAGCGGGAGAAGGCGAAGGTGCTCACGCCGGCACCCCCGGCAGAAGCGGGTTGATCTCAACCTCGAACGGGGTCGGCAGCGGCTCCAGGTCCATGCCGAGGGCCTGGCAGATCAGATACCGCGGGAAGAAGTCCCGCTCAAAGTCACCCAAGTTCGGCGACAGCAGGATGGTGATACTGCTGGCGCGGACCACGGTGGCCCCGAAGAAGGCGGGGTCAACATCGTCCGGGGCGAACAGGAGCCGCGCGCCGTACTCCGCGAGCAGGGTGTTCAGCTCGGTCTCGAAGATGTAGTCGAACGTCTTGTGCTCGACGGGGACCCGCGTGGCCGTCATGTGCAGGCGATCCGGCGTCGCGGCCGGGTTCTGCTCCCGCTCGCTGGCCGTCGGCTGCTTCGGAACTCCGGTCACCTTCGGGGCGGCCGGCAGGCTGTTCTGTGTCTTGCTGCTCATGGCTGACTCCCTGCGATCAGGCGGCGAGGCTGGCGAACTGGGCGGCGGCGTGCGGGTCGCGGGGCCGGTACACGGCCAGGCGGGCGGCGAACGTCGCGAGGTCGTACAGCTTCAGGGCGACGGCCTTACGGGCGCGGCCCTTGAGCTTGATGACGGTCTCGCCCATCGCGGTCGGGGCAACGCCGCGGGAGAAGGCGCCGGCGAAACGCTTCGCGGTCCCGGCGTCGAGGCCGCGGCCGATCAGGTGGACCGTGGCGGGCTGCGGCTGTCCGGTGGCGAGTGCGCGGGCCGCCTTACGGGCGGTACGGGCTGCGGCGGCCCGCTGGCGCAGGGTGGAGCGGCGGAGGCGGCTGGCGGCGGTCACAGCGCCACGCCCAGTTCCGCGGCGGGGATGCCACGCTCGTCGGCGTAAGCCTTCAGGGCAGACCGGGGGATCCGGATGGTGCCGCGGCCAACGCCGATGCGGTACGAGCCGATCAGGCCCGTCCGGCAGGCGACGTACACCGTGGAGGCGTCGAGGCCCAGCACGGCGGCGACGTCCTTCACCTTGAAGGGCGGGGCCGGCTGGCCCTCGGGGGTAGAGTTCTCCTGCATCTGGTTCTCCTAGGGCCTGAATGCGTAGGCCCTGACGGGCTCGGTGTTGGTAGCACCGAGACACCCCGTCGGGGCCTTTTGCTGTGTCTGACTTATCCCGACCTGTCGTTCCGGCGGGCATGGCACTAAGGTGTCTTAAGAAGCTCTGTCATGTCAAGAGGCTTCCTAAGGTGTCTTAAGACGGGAGAGTTTGGATGGTTGGAGAAAAGAAGCGCCTGCCGGTGTACCGAGAGGTGGCGAACCAGATCATCGAGCGCATCAGGAGCGGAGACCTGCAGGCCGGAGGGTCGGCGCCGTCCGCCCGCAAGCTCATGGAGACCACGGGTATGAGCAGCGCGACCGCCGCTCGGGTTCTGAGTCTGCTGCGGGATGAAGGCTGGATCGACACCGTTCCGGGGCGCGGTAGCTTCGTGCGTTCGCCGAAGGAGCTCACTGCAGGAGCCGACCGTCTGCAGCTGCTGCGCGCTGGCGGCACAGGCCTGCGAGATAGCGAGCGGGTCGAGATCCTCAAGTGCGAGATGCAGTCCGCCACGCAGGAGGTCGCGGACGCGCTCGGCCTCGACGTCGGCGACCAGGTCGCCATCCGGCAACGTCGCTACATCGATGACAAGGGCGTCTCCGTCGTCTCCGCCACGTGGGTCTCCGCTGCGGTCGCCGCGGCGGCACCCGAGTTCCTCGACCCCGAGCCGCTCCCCAAGATGACGTTCGGCCTCATCGAAGACCGCACCGGCCGCCGCGCTGTCCGTCGCCGAGACACGGTGAGCCAGCAGCCTGCCCCCGACGACATCGCGCCCCTCCTCGAGGTCGACGCCGGCACGCTCACGCTCGTCATGGCGAACCACTACTGGGACCAGAACGGGGAGCCGACCGAATATGCCGTCGACTACTACGGTGCTGGCCGCCAGCTGTCCGCCGAGTACGACCTCGACTGACCCCGGACGCACCTGAGCCCCCGTCTCGACCGAGACGGGGGCTCACTCGTTTGGGGCGCTACCAGCCTCGCTCGCGCCGGTTGGCTCAGGAGCAGCCCGGAGCTGGTTAGGGTTCACCGGCATGAAGAGCGAAGCGTCATGGGTTGGGGAGATCACGGTCCGTTGCCTGCCTGGCGAGAGCACCGAGGACTTCATCGCCCGGATCGTCGCCGCCAGGCCGCCGCTCACCCTCGAGGAGAAGGCCGAACTCCGGGCCATCTTCCTGCCCTCCATCGAGGCAGCAGCACGGGCGGCGAGGGCCGCGCGAGAGACCGAGTCCCCTGAGCCGCCCGCCCCAAGCGTCGGGCGGGCGTCTCACAGGCGTGTCACGGATCTAGCGGAGTCATGACGTCCGGACAGCTCTGACCTGGCACAATGCGCGTGTCATGGCCATGTCTTCACTCGTATGGACGACACTCCGAAACTCGTCGGAAAAATAGTTTGCACATGCCCAGCGAATCCCCATAGGTTCTTAGCAACGGAAACGGTGGCTTCTCCGAAGCCCCGGATCCGTGCTGTACTTATCCGAATACGCATGGGACCAGGCCTCCGGGCCGAGTCCCCGAGACGCCGAGAGGAGGCGAGACCAGTGACCAGCTTCATGACCACCACCAAAATGACCGATCGCTCGGTCGCCGCTTCCACCACGCTCGGCTCCTCCGCGCTCGGCTCTTCCACGCTCCTCGCCCTCACGGGTACCGGTCTTCCGGGCATCGGTCTGTCCGCGATTTGCGCTGACAGCCCCGTCCTGCCCGGCGCCCCCACGGCGCTGCTGGTCAGTGAGCGCAATGAGCGACCGACCCTGGCACCGGTGGCAGTACTGGCAGCAGAAGCCCAGGCGCATGGCGCCTATGCCTTTGCGGCCGCAGCCGGTGCCGGAGCCAAGACGAAGCAGACGAAGAAGCAGCACCACCTGATGTGGGCCTACCGCGGGCTCGAACCCTGGAGTGATCCAGTCTGATCTCATGATCAGGCCGGCGCCTTCAGGGCCGCGGAACCCCACCCGGGATCCGCGGCCCTTCTGTTTGTCCCCGAACAGGGGACGACGGAGCGAAGGGGCCCTGGGACCCAGCCGCCCCCGGCCAACCGGCCGGAACGACTAGACGACAAAGACGAGGAAGAAACCACCGTGCAACTCGAAGCGCACGCCCCGTCCGTACCGAAGACCCAGACCCTCTCCCCGCCCGCAGTCCCGGAGGACTCCGCCTTGACTCCCCTCACCGCGCTCACCGCGCTCGACGACGCCATCGAGAACCTCGGCGTACCCGTTGCCTGTCGTACCTACGACCCCGAGGTCTTCTTCGCCGAGTCCCCGGCGGACGTCGAGTACGCGAAGTCCCTCTGCGCCACCTGCCCGCTGGTCGAGGCCTGCCTCGCCGGTGCGGTCGAGCGCCGCGAGCCCTGGGGTGTCTGGGGAGGCGAGCTCTTCGTCCAGGGTGTCGTCGTCGCCCGCAAGCGTCCCCGTGGCCGTCCGCGCAAGAACCCGGTTGTCGCGGCATGACCGCCAACGGAACCATCGACCGCCCCCTCACGCACGACCCCCTGAAGCAGGCCCTCATGTCCCCCCACGCCACCACGAGCGAGCAGCCGCACGGCGCCGCCACCGCAGACTTCATCACCGCCGGCGCGATCACCTCGCGTCAGAACAGGACCCGTGAAATGCAACTCATCCCAGAAGCCATGGCTCGTGCCCATATGGACGACCGAATGCGTGAGGTCGACGCCGAGCGTCGCGCCCTGCGCGTGGTCGCCGCGCGGCGCATGCAGCGTCGAGCCGAGCGCGTTTCGCTGCGCGCCCGGCGCGCGCTCGCCATGGCCGTCATGCACTAAGAGCGCCTGAGGCAGCTCGGCGCGCCGGATCCGGCGCGCACCCCGGGGGGCCGGTCCGAACGGACCGGTCCCCCCGGTGCGTTGCGCGGCGCCCTCCACCCTCACGGGGATATCGTCTGGAGGTGGACCAGCCGACTCCCCACCCGGCCCCGCCGGGAACCGAGGCCCCGCCCGTCGTCTGCGCGCGCTGCGGCGCCCAGTCCCCGGCCGGCGCCCCGCCCACCTGGACCTGCTCCGTGGAGAACGGGACCAGACAGTACTTCTGCGTGGACTGCGCGCGGGCCAACCTCCGCGCCATCGAAGGACGCCTCGACTCCGCCTGGTGGTGACCGCCCGCCCCCGGGCCGTGCCGCCCCCGGGCCGTGCCGCCCCCGGGCCGTGCCGCCCCCGGGCCGTGCCGCCCCCGGGCCGTGCCGCCCCCGGGCCGTGCCGCCCCCGGGCCGTGCCGCCCCCGGGCCGTGCCGCCCCCGGGCCGTGCCGCCCCCGGGCCGTGCCGGACCTGCTCAGTCCTCGTCGGGCAGGAACCCCGGGAGCCAGGAGTCCAGTTCCTCGCGGAGCCGGACCGTCGCGCCCAGCTGGCACAGCACGCCGATGGTGCTCAGCGTCACCCGGTGGATCAGCAGGTAAGAAGGCGGCAGATTGATCTGCCGGCCCAACTGGTGCGCGGGCGAGCGCGGATCGGCGACCCGCGCGGCCTGGCCGCGCAGCCACGTCCGGGTGAAGGTGAACTCCTCGGCCTCGGTGGGTTCGAGCATCGGCTTCAGGTAGTCGAGCACCGCCTCGGCCTCCAGCTCGATGGACTCGCGCACGAACCCCTCCGCACGCAGATGGCCGTAGACCCCCTCGGCATCACCGTCCAGCGTCATCCGCAGCGACCTGCCGATGGGCTTGGGCCAGCCGCCCGGCAGCCGGTCGACCGTCCCGAAGTCCAGTACGCCCAGCCGCATCCGGCCGTCCGCCCCGCTGAGCAGCCGGAAGTTGCCCGGGTGCGGATCGGCGTGCAGCAGCCCGGTGCGCGCGGGGCCGGAGAAGAGGAAACGGGCCAGCAACTGCCCCGCGCGGTCGCGCTCCTCCTGGGTGCCGTCGGCTATCACCTCCGACAGCGGGGTCCCCTCCATCCACTCCGTCACCAGGACCTGGTCGCCCTGGTGCACGACGTCCGGCACGACCACGTCCTCGTCGCCGTCGAACGCGTCCGCGTGCGCCCGCTGCGCCCCGGCCTCCAGCTCGTAGTCCAGCTCCTCCGAGACCCGGTCGCGCAACTCCTTGATCAGGGGCTTGATGTCCATACCGGGGATCAGCGGCCCCAGCAGCCCCGCGAACCGGCCCAGCTGCTTCAGGTCCGACAGCAGGGCCTCGCCCGCTCCCGGGTACTGGACCTTGACCGCGACCTGCCGGCCGTCGTGCCACACCGCCCGGTGCACCTGTCCGATCGAGGCCGCCGCGGCCGGCTTGTCCTCGAACTCCTCGAACAGCTCGCGCCAGTCCGCGCCGAGCCGCTCCGACAGCACCTGGTGCACCGTCGCCGCGGGCAGCGGCGGGGCCGCCTCCTGAAGCTTCGTCAGCGCTGCCCGGTAGGGCCCGGCGACCTCCTCGGGCAGGGCCGACTCGAAGACCGACAGCGCCTGGCCGAACTTCATGGCGCCGCCCTTCAGCTCTCCGAGCACACGGAACAGCTGCTCGGCGGTGCGCTGCTGGAGCTCGCGCGCCACGATCTCCGCCGACTTGCCCCCGATCCGCTTGCCGAGACCCCAGGTGGCCCGGCCCGCTATGCCGAGCGGCAGCGCGGCCAGCTTGACGGTACGGGTGACCGCCTTCCGGGGAAGATCAGACATGAGCCCCTCCAATTCCCAGACAGCTGAGCCGCAAGCGGCGCCTTCGGGGGACCCCCCGAAGGCCTTCCCGGCCGAAAGCATCCTGTCATGGCCCTCCGGACCCATCCCGGCCGAGTCTCCCGCCCGGAGCGTGGCAGGAATCCACCGGTCGGCAGACGGCGCCCGCCCCCATGGGCCAGCATGGCGGGACGGTGCGATGGCGGGCCGCGTACGGGTCGTGAAAGGGCTGGGAGATGGCGGGGCGGGGACCTTCGAGGCAGGAGCTGATCCGACGACGCCGTTCCGTCGGCTTCATCGGCAGACAGGGCGAGGTCAGCGCCTTCCGTGATGCCCTGCGCCAGCCCCCGGAGGAGGCGGCGCAGTTCCTCTTCCACGTCCGGGGCCCGGCCGGCGTCGGCAAGTCGACCCTGGTCCGGCACCTGGAGACCATCGCCCGCGAGGTCGGGGCGGTCACCGCATACGTGGACGAGTCGGTCGCGGACGTCGTCGAGACCATGGAAGTCGTCAGCGCGCAGTTCGCCCAGCAGGGCTTCGCGCTGAAGGGCTTCGACAAACTCCTGGCCACCTATCGCCAACGCCGCCACGAGGCCGATGCCGGATTCGCCGCCGCGGCCGCCGGGGCCGACCCGGCGGCCGCAGGCACCCCGCCCCCGTCTCCGTCCAGCATGATCGCCTCCCAGCTGGGCCTGGCCGGGCTCGGCATGATCCCGGGAGTCGGCGCCTTCACCGGAGCCGTGGACCCGAACCAGGTCGCCGCCGGCGCGGACCGGGTCAAGGCCCTCCTCAGCACCCGGCTGCGCAACCACGGCGATGTCGAACTGGTCCTGTCCCCACTCGACGCGCTGACCCCGGTGTTCCTGGAGGAGCTCGCAGAGGTGGCCCGCAGGCACCCGTGGATCGCGCTGTTCTTCGACACCTACGAGCGCACCGGCCCGATGCTCGACACCTGGCTGCGTGACGTACTGGGCACCGAACGGTACGGAGAGCTCCCCGCGAACGTCCTGGTCACCCTGGCCGGGCAGTCCCGGCTGGCCGCCCGCACCTGGGAGGACTGGCACGACCTGGTCACCGACTGGCCGCTGGAAGTCTTCACGGAGGCCGAGGCGCGCAGGCTCCTCACCGGCAAGGGGGTCACCGACGAGCGGGTCGTCGAGGTGATCCTGCGCCTCTCGGGCCGCCTTCCGGTCCTGGTCTCCACCCTGGCCGAGACCCAGCCGGGCACGGTGGAGGAGATCGGCGACCCGAGCGGCACCGCCGTCGAGCGGTTCCTGAAGTGGGAGCCCGACCCCGCCCGCCGGACCGCCGCCCTGGCCTGCGCGTTCCCGCAGGAACTGGACGAGGACGTCTACCGGGCGGCCGTCGAGGAGGAAGCCGCCGAACTCTTCGGCTGGCTGCGGTCGATGCCCTTCGTCACCGACCGCTCGGGCCACTGCCGCTACCACGAGGTGGTCCGCGGCGCCATGCTGCGCCTGCAGCGCAGGCAGTCCCCGATCCGGTGGGAGCAGCTCCACACCCGGCTGGCCGACGCCTTCCGGCAACGCCGCGAGCACCTGGAGGAGGCGTCTGACCCGGCCGAGGGATGGTGGTCGGACGAGACCTGGCGCGGCCACCGCCTGGAGGAGGCCTACCACCGGCTCTGCGCCGATCCGCGCGCCGCCCTCCCGGCCGTACTGCGCGACCTCGTCGACGCCTACGACCACGGGATCACCACCCTGCGCCGCTGGATCGGCGTCCTGGCCGCGGCCGGCCGGGACACGGACTCCCCGGACCTGACCCGGTGGTCCGAGGAACTCCGCTCTGCCCTGGAACAACCCGCCCCGGGCATCGCGGCCCTGACCCTGCTCCTGTCCCGGGGCACCCTCGAGCCGGAGGGCCGCTCCCTGGCCCTGACCCTGCGCGGCCGCGACCACCGCAATGCCGAGCAGTATGCGCAGGCCCTGGCCGACTACAACCATGCCCTCGCCCTGAACCCGGAGGCTGACCGAGCCTTCTTCGGCCGGGCCCGTACCCATCAGCTCACCAAGAACTACGACGAGGCGATCGCGGACTACACCAAGGCGATCGAGCTCATGCCCGACGATCTCGACAGCCTTCTCTACCGCGGGACGTCGTATTACTGGTCCAGCAGGTACGAGGAGGCGCTGCCAGACTTCGCGCGTGCACTCGCCACCCCGCTCGGCGCTGAAGACGCCTACATCTGGACGTTGCGGGCGAACACCTTCCACTTGATGGGCCGCCAGCAGGAGGCGCTCGGGGACATCCGGCAGGCCATGGAGCTCTCCCCGGACTACGGCTGGGCGTTCTTGAACCGGGGTTTCGTCCACCAGCGGCTGGAACGGTACGAGGAGGCTCTCGCCGACTTCACCCAGGCGGCTGATCTGGATCCCGAAGATGCCGGTCCCATCGCCTGGTGTGCCGAAATCCACCGGTCGGCCGGGCGGTACGAAGACGCGCTGGTGGACTATTCCCGGGCCATCGCGCTCGACCCGGGCCGTGCCTGGATCTTCACCGGTCGTGCGGAGACCCTCACCCAGCTGAGGAGGTACGAGGAGGCCCTGGCCGATCTCGATTCCGCCATCGCTCACGACCAGGACAACGCGTGGACCTTCCATCAGCGTGGGATGGCCTTGGCGGAACTCGGTCAGTTCGAACGGGCGATCCCCGATTTCGACCGTGCCCACGAACTGGGCACCGGCGACGGCTGGATGGTGCGGAGAAGGGGCGACTGCCGCGTGAGCCTCGGCGCGTACGAGGAGGCCCTGACCGACTACGGGCTCGCGGTCGGGCTCCGCCCCGATGACGCCAGTACGCTCGCCGCCCGGGGGGTGACCCACCGGCTGCTCGGCCAGTACGCCGAGGCGCTCGCCGACCTCACCCGTTCCGTCGAGCTCGACCCCGATGACCCTTGGACGCACTACGAGACGGCTGTCGTCATGTCCGTGCTCCGGCACCGGGACCGGGACGGTCACCTGACGCGCGCCGTGGAACTGAGCCCTCCCGAGGGCGGGGCGCGGTCGGCCGATGAGACGAGCACCCTCGTGCTCGTCCACTGCCTGCGGCCACGCTGGGAACGGGCCGAGCAGCACCTCGGGGAATTCCTGGACGCCGTGCCGTCTCCTCTGGAGGTACGCGAACTGATCTTCTCCCTCCGCAGTCTGATCTCCGTGGTCCCGTCGTCCGAGGCCCGGATCGAAGGGTTCTGCCGGCTGCTCGAGGAACGGCTCGCGGCGGTGCTGCCCTCGCGGCCCCCTCATGCCCCCACCTCCTGACCCGCCGGGACCCTGGCCGCCTCGCACGGGCAGTCGGGGTGGGGGCGGACCGCCGTGGGGTGCCAGTGGAGGGTGGGGAGGGAGGCTTCCCAGCGGGTCGATGTGGAGGCGGGGAGTTCGCCGTCGAGGAAGGACAGGGCGTGGGCGGCGGCCAGGCCGGCCACGGCGGTGGACAGCCCGAGGTCGCAGGCGGCCCCGGCCCGGCGGCGGTGGGCCGAGCGCCACTGGACCAGCATGCGCGGCCAGGCCGGGTCGCGCTCCACCCGGTCGCGCTCCATGCAGCCCGCGCACGCCGTGGCTCCGGGCAGTACCAGCGGTCCCACCAGCCCGGTCCCCTCCAGCACCCCCGCGTAGAGGTGGGGGATGCCGGTGGCCACCCAGTCGGCCGCCGTCTGCGGATCGGGAGCCCAGGACTGCAGCCCGTCCCGGGGAGCGACCACCACCAGGGCCAGCCCCGGCTCCGGCCCGCCGCTCTCCCCGCTCCGGGGCCCGCGCCCCGGGGCCGCCTCCCGGACCACCGTCCGGGCGGCCTCGGCACGCAGCCGGCCCACGCTGCCCGGACCCAGCCCGCCCGGCGCCACGTCCGCCGCCTCCGCGCGTCCCCCGTCGAGCACCTCGACCCGGCCGATGCCCGCTCCCGCCAGGACCGAGGCGATCACCGCACCGACCCGGCCGCTCCCGCGCACGTGAACCCGTATCGCCCGGCGGGCGGCGACACCCTCCAAGTCCCCGCCCGGCCGGGGACGGACCAGGGACAGCGAGCCCCGGTCCGGACCGAGCCGCGCCAGGGCCTCCGGCCGCGTCCGCACCGCCTGGGCGCGGGGGCCGCCCGCCGTGGCGTCGTCCAGCAGCCCGGCCGCCGCCAGCCGCCGCACCACCTCGTCGGCCCGGCCGTCCGGCAGCCCCATCCCCTTGCCCTGGGTGCGCAGCAGCTCCATGCTCCGCGTCCCGTCGATCAGGTCCAGGAAGGCGCCCGTCGCCGTGTCCACCGGCCCGAGCACCACCGCGTGGGCGGGCGTCACGCCGAACTGCACCGTCTGCAGATCCCGCCAGGCCCGTGCCAGCGCCGGCTTCACCTTCGGATACATCGCGGTCTCCCTCGCTCCGTGCGCTTCTCGCGCTTCGTGGACCTGGTGCACTTCATTCGCTTCGTGCGCCGCGTTTCCCCGCGCCGCTTTCCGCAAGATTGCCCGTCCGCCGAAAAGCGTGCGGAGCTTTGTCCACAGGTGAGGGGTATTAGGTATATGAAATGGAAGATTCAGGTTCTCTGAGCACCGTCCACGAATCGATCACGTTCGAACCCGGGAGGCGCGGGACTTCCACCGGGGCGAGCGGGTACCGTCGTGGCGTGTCCGCCGATCCACAGCGCGCCGTCGAAGTCCGCCGGAGCGCGCGCCGCCGAAGGACCGTATCCGCCTACCGCGAGGGTGACCGTACGGTCGTCCTCATCCCTGCCCGGATGTCCGAGGCCGAGGAGCAGCGCTGGGTGGGCGTCATGCTCGACAAGCTGGCGGCGCAGGAGAGCAAACGCACCCTGGGGGACGCGGAACTCACCGAGCGCGCCGATCGTCTGTCCGAGCAGTACTTCGGTGGCCGTGCCCGCCCCCGTTCGGTCCGCTGGGTCACCAACCAGAACACCCGCTGGGGATCCTGCACCCCGGCCGAAGGCAGCATCCGGCTCTCGCACCGCATCCAGGGGATGCCGGAGTACGTGGTCGACTACGTGCTGCTGCACGAGCTGGCCCACCTCCTCGTACCCGGCCACGGCCCCCGCTTCTGGGAGCTGCTGGAGGCGTACCCGCGCACCGAGCGGGCCCGCGGTTACCTCGAAGGGGTCGTCGCGGCCGAACGGCTTCCGAAAGTCCCGACCGCCCGCGAGGAATAATCCGTATTTGCCCGCTATGGGCCCGCGATGTCACACCTCGTGATATGTACCGGGTCGGTACCGACTTGGCCGGATGTCGGAGGATGCCGTTAGCCTGAGCGGCACGCATTCACAGTCGGGATGGGGGACGGTCTTACGTATGGCCAGGGAATTCCAACGCGGTCACAAGGCCAAGATCAGTGATCTGACGGCGGGCACGGACCTCTATGTGGGGATCCAGATCGCCGGGCCCGGACTCGCGATCGACATCAGCTGCTTCGGCCTCGACGCGAACGAACAGCTCTCGGACGACCGCTACTTCGTCTTCTTCAACCAGCCGAAGTCGCCGGAGGAGTCCATCCAGCTGCTGGGCCCGCAGGCCGGTGACGCGGAATCCTTCCGGGTGACCCTGGACCGCATCCCGGCCAACATCCACAAGCTCTCCTTCGCGGCCTCGATCGACGGCGCCGGGCAGATGTCGCAGATCGGTCCGGGCTACATCCGGATCGTCGCGGGCGGCGAGGAGGTCGTCCGGTACTCCTTCTCGGGCTCGGAGTTCAGCACCGAGCGCGCGCTGATGATCGGCGACTTCTACCTCAAGGACGTGTGGCGCTTCGCCGCCGTCGGCCAGGGATTCGACGGCGGGCTCGCCGCGCTGCTCAAGAACTTCGGCGGCGAGGTCGCCGAGGAGGAGCAGCCCGAGCCGCAGGCCCAGGCCCCGGCCGGCGCGCCCGGCTTCGCCCCGCCGCCGCAGGCCGCCGCCCCCGCGCCCTCCTTCGGCGCTCCCGCGCAGGCGCAGCCCCCGGCCCCGGCGCCCTCCTTCGGCGCTCCGGCCCAGGTCCCCGCCCCGGCACCGGCTCCCGCCCCTGCCCCGTACCCGCAGCCCGTCCACGCGGCCCCCACCATGGCCGCGCCGATGGGCACCCCCCTGGCCCCGCCGGCCCCCGCGCCGTACGGACAGCCGCCGCAGCCCTCCTACGGGCAGGTCCCGCCGCCCGGCCCGGCCCCCGCGCCGTACGGGCAGCAGCCGCAGCCCTCGTACGGCCAGGTCCCCGGCCAGGCTCCGGGCCAGTACCCCGGCCAGCAGCCGCCCCCGTACGGCGGCCAGCAGCCCGGCTACGGTCAGCAGCCCGGCTACGGCCAGCCCGCGCAGCCGGCGCCCGCCGCCGGCGCCGGACTCGCCGCCGCCCTCCAGCCGTACAAGGAAGCCCCGACCGGCGCCCGCTGGACCCCGCAGAACAAGCAGCTCATGCGCGTCGACCTGTCGATGGGCGGCCAGGCGGTCCTCGCCCGCCAGGGCAGCATGGTGCTGTACCAGGGCAAGGTCGACTTCAGCTACAAGGGCGCGGGCTTCGCCGGCCGCATCGTGGGCAACGCCACCGGCCAGGAGATGCAGCTGATGCGCTGCACCGGCCGCGGCCAGGTCTTCCTCGCGGAGGACGGCGCCCACCTGCACGCCATCGAGCTCCAGGGCGACGGGATCTGCGTCTCCGCCGAGAGCGTCCTCGCCTTCGACGAGTCGCTCCAGCACGAGGTCCGCCGCATCGAGGGCCACGGCATCCCCGGCGGCGCGCTGTTCACCATGCTCTTCCAGGGCACCGGCACGGTGATCGTCAAGACGCACGGCACCCCCGTCGTCCTGCCCGTCACCCCGACCACCTTCGCGGACAGCAACGCCATCGTCGCGTGGTCCGCCGCCTCCCAGGTGATCATCTCCAGCCAGGTCCGGCTGCGCCGCAACGCCTACCCCGGCCACAGCGGGGAAACCGTGAACCTCCAGTTCCGCGGCGCCCCAGGAAACTTCATCGTCGTCCAGCCGTACGAGGTCTGAGGGAGCCCCACATGAATGCCATGAACTCGATGAACCAGCAGCTCGCGGGCTACGCCCCGACCCCCGTCACGGCCCGCATGGAGAACCACGGTTCGGCCATGCTCAAGGTCGCCATGCAGAGCGGCCAGGACCTCTTCGCACGCACCGGATCGATGGTCGCCTACGAAGGGTTCGTGCAGTACGAGCCCAACCCGCCGGCCGTCCGCCAGATGGCCTCGCAGTGGCTCACGGGCGAGGGCGCCCCGCTGATGAAGTGCACCGGCGACGGCCTGCTCTACCTCGCCGACTACGGCGCGAACGTCGTCGTCATCAACCTCAACAACGACGCCCTCTCCGTGAACGGCACCAACCTGCTGGCCTTCGACGCCCACCTCCAGTGGGGCGTCGAGCGGGTCAAGGGCATGGCCAAATTCGCCGGCCAGGGCCTGTTCAACGTGCAGGTCTCCGGCACCGGCTGGGTCGCCGTCACCTCCCGGGGCACCCCGATCGTGGTCGAGTGCGGCCGCGGCGAGGACGAGACGTACGTCGACCCCGACGCGCTCGTCGCCTGGTCCCCGAACCTCAAGGTCAAGGGGAAGAGCAGCTTCAAGGCCTCGTCGCTGATCGGCCGGGGCAGCGGGGAGGCCTACCAGATGGCCTTCTCCGGCCAGGGCATCGTCGTCGTACAGCCCAGCGAGGACAGCACCGACCGGCTCCGGGCCCGGGGCTGAGGGGGAGAAGGCACATCATGCAGAGCTCACTTTTCGCCCACGCCGAGGCGCAGTCCCAGGAGCGGTACGCCGTCCAGAACCCGCAGCTGCTGCGGGTCTCCCTGAGCGGCTCCGACGACGTGCTCGCCCGCAAGGGCGCCATGGTCGCCTACCAGGGGATCATCGACTTCGACGGCGAGTACCAGAGCACCACCCAGCGCAGCGCCCGCGCCCGCACCGGCGAGGGCCTCGACCTGATGCGCTGCTCCGGGCAGGGCACGGTCTACCTCGCCAACCTGGCGCAGTACGTCCACGTCGTGGACGTGGACAACGACGGCCTCACCGTCGACAGCAGCTACGTACTGGCCCTGGACTCCACCCTGCACACCGAGGCCATCGCGGTGGACAGCCAGTACGGGGTCTCCGGCACCGGCAAGTACCAGCTCAACATCACCGGCCGCGGCAAGGTCGCGCTGATGACCTCCGGGCAGCCGCTGATGATGCAGGTCACCCCCGACAAGTACGTCAACGCCGACGCGGACGCCATCGTCGCCTGGTCCACCTCGCTGCGGGTGCAGATGCAGGCCCAGACGCACTCCACCGGCGTCTGGCGGCGCCGCGGCAACACCGGTGAGGGCTGGGAGCTCAGCTTCCTCGGCACCGGTTTCGCACTGGTCCAGCCGAGCGAGGTGCTCCCGCCGCAGAACGCCCAGATCGGGCAGGGCGCGGCCGCACAGTTCGGCATGGGCCAGCAGGGCGTCCACGCGCAGAACCAGAACAACGCCTGGAACTGATCCGGGTACGCACCGCCGCGAAGGGGCGGCCCCGCCGATGCGGGGCCGCCCCTTCGCGGCACGTACGGGTCCGGGGTCAGAGCCGCGCCCGGGCCGCCTCCACCAGCCGCACCACCGAGGTGTCGGCCACCGCCGCCACCTCCTCGTACGGGAACCAGCGCAGGTCCAGCGATTCCTCGCTGATCGCTTCGACCGCCCCGGCGGGCGCCAGCGCGGCGTACTGCACGTCCAGGTGCCAGTTGCACGGCGCCGGGATCGGATGCCGGTCGAGCCGCACCGGCCCGCCCGCCAGCAGCGTCAGCCCGTCGGCGATGCCCGACTCCTCGACGGCCTCCCGCAGCGCGGCCCCGGCGATCGTGGTGTCACCGGGCTCGCAGTGCCCGCCCATCTGGAGCCACAGGCCGAGCTTCTTGTGCAGGGTCAGCAGGACCCGGCCCCCCTCCGGGTCGATCACCAGCGCGCTGCCGGTGACGTGCCCGGCCCGGCAGGGCTTGTAGACCCCGTCCGGGTGGGCGGCCAGGTGCTCCAGGTACAGGTCGCGCAGTTCGGGCTGGTCCTCGTAGGACTTCAGGACCAGCACCGTGTCGTCGTGCAGAGTCACTTCTTGTCGTCGCCGTCCTGCTCGGGGCGCCCCTGCTCGGAGCCGTCCTGTTCACGCTTCCGGGCGGCCTCGCCGAGCATCTTGTCGATCTCGGAGAAGTCCAGCTGCTCCCGGTGCACGAACCCGTCCGGGTCGTCCAGGTCGGAGGCGGTCGGCAGCATGTCCGGGTGCTCCCACAGACCGTCGCGCCCGTCCACGCCGCGCGCGTCGGTGAGCGAGGCCCACAGCCGCGAGGCGTCGCGCAGCCGGCGCGGCCGCAGCTCCAGCCCGATCAGCGTCGCGAAGGTCTGCTCCGCCGGGCCGCCCGAGGCACGCCGCCGGCGCATGGTCTCGCGCATGGCGTCCGCCGAGGTCAGACGGGGCTTGGCGGCCTCGTGCACGACGGCGTCCACCCAGCCCTCGACCAGCGCGAGCGCCGTCTCCAGGCGGGCCAGCGAGGCCTTCTGCTCGGGGGTGTCCTGCGGCTGGAACATGCCGCCCTGAAGGGCTTCCTGCAGCTGCTCAGGGTTGGACGGGTCGAGCTGGCCGACCACGTCCTCCAGCTTCGAGGTGTCGACCTTGATGCCCCGCGCGTACGCCTCGACCGCGCCGAAGAGGTGCGAGCGCAGCCACGGCACGTGGGCGAAGAGACGGGCGTGAGCGGCCTCGCGCAGCGCCAGGTACAGCCGGACCTCGTCCGGGGAGACGCCCAGGTCCTTGCCGAAGCCCTCGATGTTCAGCGGCAGCAGCGCGGCCTTGCCGACCGGTCCCAGCGGGAGCCCGATGTCGGTGGAGCCGACGACCTCGCCCGCGAGGGTGCCCACGGCCTGCCCGATCTGCTGGCCGAACATGGCCCCGCCCATGGAACGCATCATGCCGAGCAGCGGGCCCGCCATGGCCTGCATCTCCTCGGGCAGTACGCCGCCCATGGCCGCGCCGACGCGCTCGGCGACCGGGTCGACGAGCTCCTTCCACACCGGCAGGGTCGCCTCGACCCACTCGGCGCGGCTCCACGCGACGGCCGTCGCCGCGCCCGAAGGCAGCGAGGTGACGTCGTCGAGCCAGTGGTCGGCCAGGCGCACGGCCTCCTCGACCGCCGACTTCTCGGCGATGCCGACGCTGGCGTCCTTCACCCCGTCCGGGGTGCCCTGCGCCACGGTCTGGCGGGCGATGTCCTTGGCCATGTCCCAGTTGACCGGACCGCCCTCGTAGCTCAGCATCTGGCCGAGCTGCTGGAAGGCCGCGCCCAGGTCGTTCGGGTTCATCGAGCCGAACATCGCCGCGAAGGGGTTGTCGGCGTCCCCCTGGCCGCCGGAGCCGCCCGGCAGGCCGCCCGGCAGGCCCGTGCCGAACCCGAACGGATTCGGGCCGCTCTGACCGCCCTGGTTGCCCTTCTTCTTGCCTTCGTCGCCGTTCTCCGGCTCCTCCGGCGGAAGGCCGAATCCGAATGGGGTGTCGCTCACGGGTTTCCTCGGCTCGTAGGGCCGCCGGCGGGGGCCGGCGGGCAATGGTTCGACAACAGTGGTTCGACAAACTGGTCCGACAACAGCGTTCGACAACACCACCCAGCGTAGACACCAGACCCGCTTCCGGGCTCGGTGCTCCGCCGACTCCTGGGCTGCGGCAGGATGGACATCAACTGGTAGGTGCGCGTCACGGCGCGCCCCTACTGAAGACAACCGCTGGAGACGCCTGGTGAGTTCCCCAGATCCGCACGCTTTGGACGAGCAGGGCCCTGACGAGCACGGCCGCGAGCCGCGCGAAGCCGAAAACGGCCCTGAGCACGGCGACGGCGCCCAGGGCGTTCGCCGGCCGCGAAACCGCGGCCCCGTGATCGCCGTGACCGGCGCCGCGTCGGGGGTCGGGGCGGCCCTGGTGACCAGACTGGCCGCCTCCGACGAGGTCAAGCAGGTCGTCGCGATCGACGAGCGGCGCGGGGAGTGCGCGGACGCGCAGTGGCACCTCCTGGACGTACGGGACCCCTCGATCGCGGAGAAGCTGCGCGGCGCGGACGTCGTGGTGCACCTGGCGCTCGACCTCGACCTGGAGACGGACCCCGCGGCCCGTACGGCGTACAACGTGCGCGGGACCCAGACCGTGCTCACCGCCGCCGCGGCGGCCGGGGTGCACCGGGTCGTGCTCTGCACCTCCGCGATGGTCTACGGGGCCCTGCCGGACAACGACATCCCGCTCTCGGAGGACGCCGAGCTGCGGGCCACCGCCGAGGCGACCGGCGTCGGCGACCTGCTGGAGATCGAGCGGCTGGGCCGCCGGGCCCCGCGGGCGCACCCCGGCCTCAACGTCACCGTGGTCCGCCCCGCGGTGCTGGTCGGCGGCACGGACACCGCGCTGACCCGCTACTTCGAGTCGCCGCGCCTGCTCGTGGTGGCCGGCTCCCGCCCGACCTGGCAGTTCTGCCACGTCGAGGACCTGGTCAGCGCGCTGGAGTACGCGGCGCTGGAGAAGGTCGAGGGCGAGCTGGCGGTCGGCTGCGAGGGCTGGCTGGAACAGGAGGAGGTCGAGGAGCTCAGCGGCATCCGCCGCATGGAGCTCCCGTCCGCCGTAGCCCTGGGCGCGGCGGCCCGGCTGCACCGGATCGGCCTGACCCCCTCCCCGGCCGGGGACCTCGCGTACACGATGCACCCGTGGGTGGTCAGCGTCAGCGGGCTGCACGCGGCGGGCTGGCGGCCGCGGTGGACCAACGAGGAGGTGCTGGCCGAGCTCCTCCAGGAGGTCGCGGGCCGGCACACCGTCGCGGGCCGCCGGCTGGGGCGCAAGGACGCCACGGCGGCCGGTGCGGCGGGGGCCACGGTGGCGCTGCTGGGTGCCGCCGCCGCGATCCGGGCCGCCCGGCGGCGCCGGGGCATCTGACCCCGGCGGGGGCGGGGCCGCCGTCCCGGCGCGGCGCCGCCGCCGGGGGCGCCGCCCCCGGACCCCCGCGCCTCAAACGCCGGCGGGGCTGAAAGCTCGCCTCAAACGCCGGCGGGGCTGAAAGCTCGCCTCAAACGCCGGCGGGGCTGAGAAGGCAGGCGGGGCCGGATTGTAGGAGGCTCCCAAGGGGGCGGGTGCGGCCCTGGCGAAACGGCTATTCCGCCGGGTCGGCGGCTAAGGCACGATGGAAGCATGGCACCGCACTTCGACCACCCCGGCGAGCAGGCAGCTTCGGACCCGATCCGGCTGCTCGAGATCCGTGAGACCCCGCTTTCGATCGACGAGGTCTTCCAGGCCGTCGGCGACGACGCGACGGGAGGCACGACGCTCTTCGTCGGCACGGTGCGCAACCACGACAGCGGGGCGGACGTGGACCAGCTCGGCTACTCCTGCCACCCCTCGGCCGAGGCGGAGATGCGCCGCGTCGCCGAGCGGGTCGTGGCCAAGTACCCGGTCCGTGCCCTCGCCGCCGTCCACCGCGTCGGCGACCTGGCCGTCGGCGACCTCGCGGTCGTCGTCGCCGTGTCCTGCCCGCACCGCGGCGAGGCCTTCGAGGCGTGCCGGATGCTGATCGACGACCTCAAGCACGAGGTCCCGATCTGGAAGCACCAGACGTTCTCGGACGGCACCGAGGAGTGGGTCGGGGCCTGCTGATTGCCCCGTTCGGACGCGCAACACGCCCTCGATTTGCGTAACCCCCGCCCGGGCACCAGCGTTGGAGCCACCAACAACACGTAATTCGGGGTAGGGAGACACGTCCATGGCGTCTTTGGCGTGGTTGCTGATTCCGCTGTTCGCCGCGATCGGAGCGGCGATATGGGGCAGCTGGGCGGCACGCGACCGCACGGCCGGTGACATATCCGAGCTCGCGGGCTACGCGCGGTTCCGGGAGGCCATGGGCCAGGAGGAACGGACCGGGGCGAAGGCGGACGCACTCCGGGAGAAGGACACGGCCGACTCCCTCTGACGGCGCCGGGCCCCGTACGGACCGGCCCCGCGGGCCGCCCGCCAGGGGCGTCACGTACTGTCGATCCATGCCACGCCGCACTGCGACGATGCTCGCCTCCACCCTCATGCTCTTCGCGCTGCTCTGCGCGGGAGTGTTCATGAAGGTCCCGTACTCCGAGATGAGTCCGGGCCCGACGGTGAACACGCTCGGGGACTCGCACGGCGAGCCCGTGCTGAACATCTCGGGGCGCAAGACGTACCCGACCAGCGGGCACCTGAACATGACGACGGTCCGCGTCACCGGCGCCGACTACGACATGAACCTGCTGGAGGCCGTGTACGGCTGGGCGGCGGGCGACAACATCGTCGTACCGCACGAGAACCTGTACCCGGACGGCAAGACCGAGCAGGAGTCCACGCAGGAGAACGCCGAGGAGTTCAGCCAGTCGCAGGAGAGCGCCAAGGTGGCCGCCCTCAAGCAGCTCGGCATCCCGGTGGCCACCCAGATGATCGTCGCCTCCGTGGTCAAGGGCAGCCCCTCCGAGGGCAAGCTGCACGCCGGAGACGTGATCAAGGCCGTGGACGGGGACCCCGTCAACGCTCCCGAGGACGTGGCCAAGCTCGTCACCAAGCACAAGGCCGGCGAGCCGGTGGAGTTCACCATCGTGCCCGCCGCCGAGGCGGCCGAGGCCGAGAAGGCGCACCGCGAGCCCACCGGCACGACGAAGATCACGATCGTTTCGGGCAAGGCGGAGGGCGACGGCCACGCCGTCGTCGGCATCAGGGCCGGTACCGACCACACCTTCCCGTTCAACGTCGACATCAAGCTCGCCGACGTCGGGGGCCCGAGCGCGGGCCTGATGTTCGCCCTCGGCATCGTCGACAAGCTCACCCCGGAGAGCCTGACCGGCGGGAAGTTCATCGCCGGCACCGGCACCATCGACGACGCGGGCAAGGTCGGCCCGATCGGCGGCATCCAGATGAAGACGATCGGCGCCCGTCAGGCCGGAGCCGAGTACTTCCTGACCCCCGCCGAGAACTGCGCCGCCGCCGCGGGCGACGTGCCCGACGGGCTGACGCTGGTGAAGGTCTCCACCATCGACGACGCCGTGAAGGCGCTCGAGAAGATCGGCAAGGGGGACACGGCCGGGCTGCCGCGGTGCACCGCCAAGCCCTGACCGAGTCCCCGCCCGCCCGCGCCGCCTAGTCGAGGAAGGTCGCGGCCAGCGCCTCGGCGAGCCCCGGTACCAGGGTCGCGCCGGTCAGCACCTCGTTCGCCGAGTCCTTGTCCCGCAGGCGTACGGCGGACTCCCGCGAGCCGTTGCGCAGGACGCCCACGGTCAGCCGTACCTCCTGGCGCTCCGGGTGACCGGCGACCCACTTGGCGAGCTGCTTGTCGGTCAGCCCGTCCGGCACGGAGGACTCCGCCGACGGCGGCAGCATCAGCCGCTCCACGGTCAGCGCGCAGCCCAGGATCGACGGGGGCCAGGCGATGGTTCCCAGGAACTTGTCGAGCGGGGTCCCGGCCGGCACCTCGTCCTGCTCGATCGGGGTGAGCTGGTTCTTGCCCGTGTCGTCCTGGTCGAGGCCGAGCTGGCGGGCGACGCCCGGCGCCTCCTTGCGCAGCCTGGCCGTGTCGACCAGGGCGAAGAGGCGGGCGGGCTTGTCCCAGCCGAGGGTGGAGGCGTACTCGTCGATTTCGAGGACGGCACGGGTCAGCGGGCTTGCCGCCATTGGGGTGCCGGGGGACGGCGAAAGGTTGGACATGGACAACATCCTGCCTCCTTTGCACCGGATACCGGGAACTGACTAAAGCCTCAGTAAGTTGCATGAGTGGGCTCTACGATCGGGGGCCCATGCTTTGAAGAAATCTCAGCATCACTTACACACAGCGACTTTCGAGGTGCGCACCTTGGCTTTCCAGATGCCGGACCGCGGCGGAGGCCCCTCCGGGCCACGGATGAGAGTCGGCCGCCCGTCCCGGCGTGCCCGGACTCTTCTGATGACCTTGGGCGTGCTGGCCGTCCTCGCCATGGCGTTCATCATGTTCGCCGGCTTCTGGACGGACTGGCTCTGGTTCCGCTCCGTCGACTACTCCTCCGTCTTCACCACCACCCTGTGGACCAAGGTCGGCCTCTTCGCCGTCTTCGGGCTGCTGATGGCCGGTGCCGTCGGGCTGAACATCTGGCTGGCCCACCGGCTGCGGCCGCCGCTCAGCGCGATGTCGATGGAGCAGCAGAGCCTCGACCGCTACCGGATGAGCGTCGCGCCGTACCGCAAGTGGCTGCTGCTGGGCATCGCCGCGCTGGTCGGCCTGATCGCGGGCGCTTCGGCGGCGGGCCAGTGGAAGACCTGGCTGATGTATGTGAACGGGGTGCCCTTCGGGCAGAAGGACCCCCAGTTCAACCTGGACGTGTCGTTCTACACCTTCGACCTGCCCTGGTACCGCTTCCTGCTCGGCTTCGGCTTCGCCGCCGTCGTGCTCTCGGTGATCGCCGCCGCCGTCGTGCACTACCTCTACGGAGGACTGCGCGTCACCAGCCCGGGTGCCCGGGCCACCGCCGCGGCGACCGGCCACCTGTCGGTGCTGCTCGGTCTGTTCGTCACGCTCAAGGCGGTCGCGTACTGGCTCGACCGGTACGGCCTCGCCGTGAAGTCCAGCGACTTCAAGGCCGCGGACAACTGGACCGGCCTGCGCTACGTCGACGCCAACGCGTACCTGCCGGCCAAGACGATCCTCGTGGCCATCGCCGCGATCTGCGCGCTGCTGTTCTTCGCGACGCTGTGGCGCCGCACCTGGCAGCTGCCGGTCATCGGCTTCGGCCTGATGGTCCTGTCGGCGATCCTGATCGGCGGGCTGTATCCGGCGATCGTGCAGAAGTTCCAGGTCCAGCCGAACGAGCAGGCCAAGGAATCCCCGTACGTCCAGAAGAACATCAAGGCGACGCGCGACGCCTACGGGGTCGCCGACGCCTCCGTCACGGACTACCCGGGTCTGCCGGATCCCAAGGCGGACAAGAAGGTGCTCCGCCAGGAGGCCAACACCACGGCGAGCATCCGTCTCCTCGACCCGAACATCGTGTCCCCGGCCTTCCAGCAGCTCCAGCAGAACAAGGGCTACTACGGTTTCCCGGCCACGCTGGCGGTCGACCGGTACAAGGGCCAGGACACGGTCATCGGTCTCCGTGAGATCAACCTCGCGGGCATCCCGAAGAACAACTGGATCAACGACCACTTCCGTTACACCCACGGGTTCGGAGTGGTCGCGGCCAAGGGCACCGAGGTGGCCCCGGGCGGCCAGCCCGTGTTCACCGAGTCGGGCCTTCCGGCACAGGGCGACCTCGGGACGTACGAGCAGCGGATCTACTACGGCGAGCAGACGAAGCAGTACTCCATCGTCGGCGGACCGCAGAAGGAGCTCGACTACGCCAACGACTCGGGCGAGAAGGAGACCACCTACAAGGGCGACAGCGGGGTGAGCCTGGGCAACCCGGTCAACCGGGCCGCGTACGCCCTGGCCTTCAGCGAGCCGCAGATCCTCTACTCCGGCGCCATCGGCAACGGTTCGAAGATCCTCTACAACCGCACGCCCAAGGAGCGGGTCGAGGCGGTCGCCCCGTGGCTGACGATCGACGGCGCGGTGTACCCCGCGGTGATCGACGGCCGGGTCCAGTGGATCGTGGACGCCTACACCACCACCAACGGCTACCCCTACGCCTCGCGCACGCAGCTCGGGGACAGCACGGCGGACTCGCTGACCAACTCCCAGCGCGCGGTGGTGGCGCAGGAGAACCAGGTCAACTACATCCGCAACTCGGTCAAGGCCACCGTCGACGCCTACGACGGCACGGTGAAGCTGTACCAGTGGGACACCAAGGACCCGGTCCTCAAGACCTGGATGAAGGCCTTCCCCGGGACGGTCAAGGACAAGAAGGAGATCTCGCCGGCCCTGATGGAGCACCTGCGCTACCCGCAGGACCTCTTCAAGGTCCAGCGTGAGCTGCTGACCCGGTACCACGTCACCGACCCGCAGACCTTCCTCAGCGGCAGCGAGGTCTGGGCGGTTCCGGACGACCCGACCACCAAGGCGGGGACGGCGGTCCCGCCGTACTACCTCTCCATGAAGATGCCGGGCCAGAAGGATCCCGACCAGGCCTTCTCGCTCACCACGACGCTCACGCCGAACGGCCGTGACAACCTGAGCGCCTTCATGGCGGTCAACGCCGATCCCACCACCGCGGACTACGGCAAGATCCAGCTGCTGAAGCTGCCCACCCAGAACCCGGTGGACGGCCCCAAGCTCGTCCAGGCGAGATTCAACTCGAAGCCGGAGATCGCCCAGGAGATCAACATCCTGAGCCGGGGCGACTCCCAGGTGGAGTACGGCAACCTGCTCACGGTCCCGCTCGACAAGGGGATGCTCTACGTCGAGCCGGTGTACGTGCGCGGTGGCGGGCTCAAGTACCCGCTGCTGAAGAAGGTCCTGGTGACCTACGGGGACCAGACGGCCTTCGAGGACACCCTGGAGAAGGCGCTGAACGTGGTGTTCGGGGCCGAGGGTGCGACCACGCCGCCCACGACGACCCCGCCGGGCGACGGCACCACCACGCCGCCGACCGGCCAGGACCCGACGGTCAAGGCGGCGCTCGCCGACGCCCAGAAGGCGATCGACGACGCCGGCAACGCGCTCAAGGCCGGCGACTGGGCGGCGTACGGCAAGGCCCAGAGCGACCTGCAGGCGGCGCTGAACCGGGCGAGTGACGCCGAGGCGAAGCTGACGGCGGCCAAGCCGGCCGGCTAGCGGTAAGGCGGTAATGGCTCCACCCCGTGTCGTGCTACTGTGGTTCTACCGACGCGGGGTGGAGCAGCTCGGTAGCTCGCTGGGCTCATAACCCAGAGGTCGCAGGTTCAAATCCTGTCCCCGCTACTGAAGACGAAGGCCCGGATCCGATGGATCCGGGCCTTCGTCATGTCCGGGGCGGTCGCGTTTCCCCACCAACTGTGGTTTTCGCCGACGCGAGTCACTGGGGTGGGTGAGTTGGGGCGCGGGCGTGTTTGACTTGTCTCTCTGTGGGCATGTCGACAAAACGCTGTAGTGACCTCACTGACTGCGACATACCAGGTGTACGCGGGTAGCAGGTGATGCGACGATGGGATTTATGGGGGACAGGTCAACTCTGCTGGAGACAGGGCGGTTTGTGAGGGCGGAGTCCGAATCGAACGCGGAGGCCGATGGGGCGGCTCAGGCTGTTGACGTGCAGACCGCGATGACCACGCGGCCGGTACGGACCCCGGCGGCCGCGCCGACCACGCGGGACGTGTTGGACGTGTCGGCCGACGCGATGTTCGACGACGCGGCCTTCGCGCTGACCGACGCGGCCAGCGACGCCGAGCTGGAGGCCCGCCACCGGGCCGCCGCCGACAAGGGGGACCCGGGCGCGATGAGCGTGCTCGGGGCGCTCCTGCTGCGCCGCGGCGACCTCACGGGCGCCGAGACGTACCTGCGCGGGGCGACCGGGGCGGGCGACCGCGCCGCCGCCAACAACCTCGGCGTGCTCCTGCACCAGCGCGGCTACCCCGAGGAGGCCGCCGGCTGGTGGCGCGTCGCGGCCGTGGCCGGATCGGCCCCGGCGGCCCACGCCCTGGGCCGCCACTACCGCGAGCGGGGCGACGAGCCCGCCGCCGAGTACTGGATGCGCCAGGCGGCGGAATCAGGCCATGCCCTGGGGGCCTACGGCCTCGCCGACCTGCTGGAACACCGCGGCGACAAGGGCGTCGAGCGGTGGTTCCGGGCCGCCGCCGAACAGGGGCACCGCGAGGCCGCGTACCGCCTCGCACGGCACCTGAGGAAGGGCGACCCGGCCGAGGCCGAGCAGTGGTACCGGCAGGCCGCCGCACGCGGGCACCGGCGCGCCGGGCTGCACCTGGGCGCGCTGCTGGAAGCGCGCGGGGAGCTGAAGGAGGCCGGGCGCTGGTACCTGACCTCCGCCAAGCAGGGCGAGCCGCGGGCGGCGTGCGCGCTCGGCTTCCTGCTGCGCGACGCCGGCGACGAGGAGAACGCGGCCACGTGGTGGCTGCGGGCCGCCCAGGACGGCGACGGCAACGCGGCGAACGCCCTGGGCGCGCTGCACGCCGCGCGCGGCGAGACCCAGACCGCGGAGAAGTGGTACCGGGCCGCGATGGACGCGGGCGACCAGAACGGCGCGTACAACCTCGCGCTGCTGTGCGCCGCGCAGGAGCGGACCGGACCGGCCGAGCAGTGGTACCGGCGCGCCGCCTACGCGGGACACCGCGAGGCGGCCAACGCGCTGGCCATCCTGCTGCTCCAGGGCGGGGACGCGGAGGGCGCGGAGCCGTGGTTCTCCAAGGCGGCCGAGGCCGGGAGCGTGGACGCCGCGTTCAACCTCGGGATCCTCTTCGCCAGCCGGGACGAGGACCGCACCGCGCTGAAGTGGTACGAGCGGGCCGCGTCGGCGGGACACACCGACGCGGCGCTCCAGGTCGGCATCGCGCTGGTCCGGGACGGCGAGGAGCGGGCGGCCGAACGCCACCTGCGGTGCGCGGCGGGCGGCGGCAGCGCGGAGGCCGCCTTCCGGCTGGCCGCGCTGCTGGAGTCGCTGGCCCCGCCGCCGGAGCCGGTGGCGCTGGGCGAGCCGGTGGGCGGAGCCGCGCGCACCGAGAGCGAGGAGTGGTACGAGCGGGCCGCGGAGCTGGGGCACCGGCGGGCGCAGGTCCGGGTCGGCATGCTGGCCGCCGCGCGGGGCGAGCTGGCGGCCGCCGCGCGGTGGTACCGCGAGGCGGCGGAAGCCGGCTCCCGCAACGGGGCGTTCAACCTGGGACTGCTGCTGGCGCGCGAGGGGAACGAGCCCGAGGCGGCCCTGTGGTGGACCCGGGCGGCGGTGGCCGGGCACGGCCGCGCGGCGCTGCGGCTGGGCCTGCTCGCGGCCCGGCAGGGAGATCTGACGGAGGGGCAGAAGTGGTGCGTACGGGCCATGGAACTGGGCCCGGCGGAGGTCTCGGAGCGGGCGGCGCGGCTGCGCGAGGCGCTGGCCGAGGAGCTGTCCGCGTAGGGCTGCGCCAGGAGCCGGTTAACTGATTTGCATCTGCTCGCGGGCCTCGCGTAGAGTCGGGTTTACCGACGCGGGGTGGAGCAGCTCGGTAGCTCGCTGGGCTCATAACCCAGAGGTCGCAGGTTCAAATCCTGTCCCCGCTACTGAAGGCTCGAAGGCCCGGATCCCCTGGATCCGGGCCTTCGGTCGTTCTCCGTCGCAAGAGCGCAAAGAAGAGGGGCCCGGGAGCATCGCTCCCGGGCCCCTCTCGCGTTCGTCGGGCTCCCGTGCAGTTCGTCGGGCTCCCGCGCGTCGCTCAGGCCCCCGCGCAGTTCGGGCACACCCCGCGGTACGTCACCTCGACCGCCGACACCACGAAGCCGAAGCGTTCGGTGTCCGGCAGGTCGGCCAGCGGATTGCCCGCCGGGTGGACGTCGCGGATCGCCCCGCACCGGGCGCACACCAGGTGCTGGTGGGGCCGGTGGGCGTTCGGGTCGTACCGCTTGGCGCGCCGGTCCGTGGAAACCTCCAGGACCTCGCCCAGGCTGACGAGCTCGCCCAGGGTGTTGTAGACGGTCGCGCGGGAGATCTCCGGCAGCCTGTCCACGGCGCGCGCGTGCACCTCGTCCGCCGTCAGGTGAACGTGGTCACCGTCGAGCACCTCGGCCACGACGCGCCGCTGTGCGGTCATGCGCCATCCGCGTCCGCGAAGTCGTTCCAGCAGGTCACTCATGCATGCCAGCCTAACAGCGAGGGGATTCGGTGTAACTCCCGAATCAGTGTCGAGTTGGATGCTTACTTGACTTAGACAAAGTCCATCGTAGGATCGGTTACGTTAGGACAGGACAGGATTTGCAGCAAATTTACGCAGGAGGCGCACGTGACGCAGGGACCGCTCACCACGGAGGCCGGAGCTCCGGTCGCTGACAACCAGAACAGCGAGACCGCCGGCATCGGCGGACCCGTTCTGGTCCAGGACCAGCTGCTGCTCGAGAAGCTCGCGCACTTCAACCGTGAGCGCATCCCGGAGCGCGTGGTGCACGCCCGTGGCGCCGGTGCGTACGGCACGTTCACGCTGACCCGTGACGTCTCGCAGTGGACCCGTGCGAAGTTCCTGTCCGAGGTCGGCAAGGAGACCGAGACCTTCCTGCGCTTCTCCACCGTCGCGGGCAACCTCGGCAGCGCCGACGCGGTGCGCGACCCCCGCGGCTGGGCGCTGAAGTTCTACACCGAAGAGGGCAACTACGACCTCGTCGGCAACAACACCCCGGTGTTCTTCATCAAGGACGCCATCAAGTTCCCCGACTTCATCCACACCCAGAAGCGCGACCCGTACACCGGCTCGCAGGAGGCGGACAACGTCTGGGACTTCTGGGGTCTGTCGCCCGAGTCCACCCACCAGGTGACCTGGCTGTTCGGCGACCGCGGCATCCCGGCGACCTACCGCCACATGAACGGCTACGGCTCGCACACGTTCCAGTGGAACAACGAGGCCGGCGAGGTCTTCTGGGTCAAGTACCACTTCAAGACCGACCAGGGCATCAAGAACCTCACCCAGGCCGAGGCCAACCAGCTCGCCGGTGAGGACCCCGACTCGCACCAGCGCGACCTGCGCGAGTCCATCGAGCGCGGCGAGTTCCCGTCCTGGACCGTCCAGGTCCAGATCATGCCGGCGGCCGAGGCGGCCGAGTACCGCTTCAACCCGTTCGACCTCACCAAGGTGTGGCCGCACGAGGACTACCCGCCGATCGAGATCGGCAAGCTGGAGCTCAACCGCAACCCGGAGAACGTCTTCGCCGAGGTCGAGCAGTCGATCTTCTCCCCGGCGCACTTCGTCCCCGGCATCGGTCCGTCCCCGGACAAGATGCTCCAGGGCCGTCTCTTCGGCTACGGCGACGCCCACCGCTACCGCGTCGGCATCAACGCCGACCACCTGCCGGTGAACCGTCCGCACGCCACCGAGGCGCGCACCAACTCCCGCGACGGCCACCTGTACGACGGCCGCCACAAGGGCGCGAAGAACTACGAGCCCAACAGCTTCGGCGGCCCGTACCAGACGGACCGTCCGCTGTGGGTCTCCTCCGCGGTCACCGGCGGCACCGGCAACCACGCCGCGCCCTCGCACTCCGAGGACAACGACTTCGTCCAGGCGGGCAACCTCTACCGCCTGTACTCGGAGGACGAGAAGACCCGTCTGGTCGAGAACCTGTCCGGCTTCATCGCCAAGGTTTCCCGCGACGACATCGTCGAGCGCGCGATCAACAACTTCCGCCAGGCGGACGGCGACTTCGGCAAGCGTCTGGAGGCCGCGGTCCAGGCCCTTCGCGGCTGATCGACGGCTTGCCGTAGCGGGCCGACGGGCCGGTGCTCCCGTGAGGGGGCGCCGGCCCGTCGGCTGTTCCTACGCCGTGGCGGGCACCGCGCCGCGCCGCGCCGGGGCCCAGCAGCGGATGACGTCCCGTACGGAGACGATGCCCACGGGGCCGCCGTGCTCCAGGACGATCAGATGACGGAAGCCGCCGTGTGCCATTGCCTCGGCGGCTTCCTGCACGGTGGCGTCCGGGGTGCAGAACACCACGTTGTTGGTGGTGTGCGCACCCACGGACTCCCGGTCGGGATCGTGTCCCGCGCCGAGGGAGTTGAGGATGTCGCGCTCGGTCAGGATGCCGATGCCGCTGTGTTCGGGATCGAGGACGACGGCCGCGCCGACGCGCCGGCCGGACATCAGGCAGGCCGCCTGACGCAGGGTGTGTGTGGGTCCGAGGGTGAGGATCACGGTGCTCATGGCGTCGCGGACGAGCATGAAGAGAGACACCTCCTGTGAGTCCCTCCGCTCGGGTGGGGTGCGCCGGTGCGGGCCCGCACTTAGAGAAGCCCTTCACAAGCGCACAAGCGGAGGAGTCCCAGATTCCCATGGACACGGAGTGTCATCAAGAGGGCGCGCTGGGTGCGGACGGGCGCACGGCTCCGGCGCGGCCCGCCGCGCGGGCCGGCCGCTCCGGTCAGCCGCGCGGGCGCAGCGGGTCCAGCAGGTCCAGCATCTGCTCGTGCAGCAGCCCGTTCGACGCCGCCGCGTTGCCGCCGTGTACGCCGTCCGCTCCGTCCAGAGCGGTGAAGCGGCCGCCGGCCTCCTCCACCACGACCGCCAGGGCCGCCATGTCCCACAGGTTCAGCTCCGGCTCGGCGCACAGGTCGAGCGAGCCCTCGGCGACCATCATGTACGGCCAGAAGTCGCCGTAGCCCCGCGTACGCCAGCACGCGCGGGTCAGGTCAAGGAAGCCGGGCAGCCGCCCCTGCTCCTCCCAGCCGCTCAGCGAGGAGTAGGCGAAGGAGGCGTCGCCCAGGGAGGCGACCTTGGAGACGCCGAGCGCGGTGGTCGCCCCGAGCGCGCCCCCCGCGTACGCGCCCTGGCCGCGCGCCGCCCACCAGCGGCGGCCCAGCGCCGGGGCGGACACCACGCCGACGACGGGCCGGAAGACCCCGTGGGCGTCCTCCTCCATCAGGGAGATCAGCGTCGCCCAGACCGGAACCCCGCGCACGTAGTTCTTCGTACCGTCGATCGGGTCCACGACCCAGCGGCGCGGGCCGTCGCCCTTGAGGCCGTACTCCTCGCCCAGGATCGCGTCGGAGGGCCGCGCGGCGGAGATCCCGGCCCGGATGATCTCCTCGGTGGCGGTGTCGGCCTCGCTCACCGGGGTCATGTCGGGCTTCGTCTCGACCTTCAGGTCGAGGGCGCGGAACCGCTCCATCGTGGCGGCGTCCGCCGCGTCGGCGAGTTCGAGGGCAAGGCGCAGGTCATCGTCATACTCGGGCATGCCCGAACCCTACCGAGGCGCCCGAACCCCTGCGAGCGGCGTCCACCGTGCGTCCACCGCCGGGCCGGCGGCCCGCCGGTCCGGCCGGGGCCCTACGCGGACCCTTGACAGGATCTGTCGGTCCGTCAACTCTGGCGGAGACGTCAAAGGGGGAGGCGACGGTGCCGACGGCCCGGGAGTCCTTGCTGGAAGCGGCAGGAGCGGCGCTCTCGGCGCGCCCGTGGCCGGCCGTGCGGATGGTCGACGTGGCGGCCGCCGCCGGGGTCTCACGGCAGACCCTCTACAACGAGTTCGCGGGCAAGACGGGTCTGGGCCACGCCCTGGTCCGGCGCGACGCCGCCTGGTACCTCGACGGAGTGGACCGGGCCCTGGCCTCCACGGGCGCGTCCGCCGAACGCCTGGCGGCGGTCGTCGAGTGGACCGGCCGGGCGGCCGGGGAGCGCGCCCTCGTACGGGCCCTGCTGACGGGGTGCTGGAACGGCAACTTACCCGTGCCGGCCGGCCGGGGAGTCCGGCCGGGGCTGCCCGCCCTCGGGCCCGCCGAGCTGGTGCGCGCCGTACGCGAGCGGGCCGACGCCGCCTTCGCCCCGGGGGAGGGGGCCGTCCGCTGCGAGCTGGCCGTGCGGCTCGCACTGTCCTACCTGATCGCCCCGGCAGACCGGCCCGGTCCGGGCTCCGCGGCGCTGCTCCAGCTGCTAGGCCCCTCGGGCGGGACGGGCCTCAGTGTGCCGAGCCCGAGAGCTGGAGCCCGATGACCCCGAGGATCACCAGCGAGATCGAGACGAGCTTGAGGGTGGAGACCAGGTCACCGAGGAAGATCATCCCGTAGATCGCCGTCCCGGCCGCCCCGATGCCGGTCCACACCGCGTACGCCGGCCCCACGTCCAGCTTCTTCAGGGCCAGCGTCAGCAGACCGAAACTGCCCAGCGCGAAACACGCGAAGGCGACGGTCGGCCACAGCCGGGTGAAGCCGTGCGAGAGCTTGAGGCAGACCGCGAATCCCGTTTCCAGGATTCCGGCGACCACGACCAACAGCCACGCCATGGCACATGCCTCCCCGCGTCATGCGGCGCGCTCTCGGCATCGGCCCTCGCGCCACTTGGTGCGATTATGCATTTACCAGACATCCCGTACGGCAAACCCCGCCGGAAGATCGGCCATGGATCAGTCGCCCTCGCGGCGCTCCCTCGTCTCCAGCAGCCGCCGCAGCGAATAGAGCCGCGCGGGATCCGCGTGGCCGTCCTCCACCCACTTGTCGAGCGCGCAGTCCGGCTCGTCGTGGCTGCAGGCGCGCGGGCACCCCTCGGTACCCGGCACCAGCTCCGGGAAGGCCAGGATGACCCGGGACGGGTCCACGTGGTGCAGGCCGAAGGAGCGAACGCCCGGGGTGTCGATGACCCAGCCGTCCCCGCCCGGCAGCGGGAGCGCGAGCGCCGAGGTGGTGGTGTGCCGGCCGCGGCCGGTCACCGCGTTGACCACGCCGGTCGCACGCTGGCGGCCCTCGGCGACCAGCGAGTTGACCAGGGTGGTCTTGCCGACGCCCGAGTGGCCGACGAAGGCCGTGATCCGGCCGGTCAGGCGCTCGCGCACCCGCTCGGCCGCGTCGCCCGCCGCCAGCTCCTCCCGGTTGGTGACCACGTAGTTCAGGCCGAAGGTCGAGTAGATCTCCAGGATCTTGTCCGCGGAGGTCAGATCGGACTTCGTCAGCACCAGCAGGGGCTCCAGCCCGGCGTCGTACGCCGCCACCAGGCAGCGGTCGATCATCCGGGGCCGCGGCTCGGGGTCGGCCAGCGCCGTCACGATGGCCAGCTGGTCCGCGTTGGCGACGACGATGCGCTCGTAGGGATCGTCGTCGTCGGCCGTGCGCCGCAGCACCGACTTGCGCGGCTCGATCCGCACGATGCGGGCGAGGGTGTCCTTCTTGCCGGACAGGTCGCCGACGATCCAGACCCGGTCGCCGACCACCGCCGCCTTGCGGCCCAGCTCGCGGGCCTTCATCGCGTGCACCGGGCGGTCGTCGACCAGGCAGGTGAGCCGGCCGCGGTCCACGGTCAGGACGAATCCCTCGGCCGCGTCCTCGTGCTTGGGGCGGATGGTCGTCCGCGGCCGGTTGCCCTTGGGGTTGGGCCGCTGGCGGATGTCGTCCTCGTCGGTGTGCTTGCCGTACCTGCGCATGACCGGCCCTACGCTCCCACGCCCGCCGGCGCCGCTTCGGCCCGCGCGAGCATGTCCGTCCACATCTTAGGGAAGTCCGGAAGGGTCTTGGCGGTCGTCGCCACGTTCTCGACGAGCACGCCCTCCACCGCCAGGCCGATCACCGCGCCGGCCGTGGCCATCCGGTGGTCGTCGTACGTGTGGAACGTGCCGCCGTGCAGCGGGCGCGGCCGGATCCGCAGACCGTCCGCGGTCTCCGTGACGTCGCCGCCCAGCCCGTTGATCTCCTTGGTGAGCGCCGCGAGCCGGTCCGTCTCGTGCAGCCGCAGGTGCGCGACACCGCGCAGCACCGACTCGGAGTCGGCCAGTGCCGCGACCGCCGCGATGCCCGGGGTGAGCTCGCCGACCTCGCCCAGGTCCACGTCGATCCCGTGGATCTTGCCGGTGCCCGTGAAGACCAGGCCGGCGTCGGTCAGCTCGCAGGAGCCGCCCATCTCCGTGAAGATCCGGCGCAGCGCGTCACCGGGCTGCGTGGTGCGGCGCGGCCAGTCCGGGATGGTGACCGTGCCACCGGTGATCATGGCCGCCGCCAGGAAGGGCTGGGCGTTGGACAGGTCCGGCTCCACGACCAGGTCACGGCCGAGCAGCGCGCTGGGCGCGACCCGCCACACGTTCGGCTCGCCGCCGGACTCCGGGGTGTCGACCTGGGCGCCCGCCGCGCGCAGCATCTCCACCGTCATCCGGATGTGCGGCATGGAGGGCAGGTTGGTGCCCACGTGCCGGACCTCGACGCCCTGGTTGAAGCGCGGGGCGGAGAGCAGCAGCGCGGAGACGAACTGCGAGGAGTTGGACGCGTCGATCTCGACGGTCCCGCCCTCCAGGGCCCCGCCGCCCTGGACGGTGAGGGGCAGCGCCCCGCGGCCGTCGTCGTCGATGCGGGCGCCGAGCGTGCGCAGCGCGGTGATGACCTGACCGAGGGGGCGCTCGTAGGAACGCGGGTCGCCGTCGAAGCGGATGTCGCCGGCGGCCAGGGTGGCGACGGGCGGCAGGAAGCGCATGACCGTGCCCGCGTTGCCGACGTCGACCGTGGCCGGGCCGTGCAGCGCGGCCGGGATGATCCGCCAGGCCTCTCCGCTGTCGCCCTCGCCCGCGGAGCTGGAGGAGACGGTCTCCTCGATGCCGACGCCCAGCGCGCGCAGCGCGTCGGACATCAGCTGGGAGTCGCGCGAGCGCAGCGGGCGGCGCACCCAGCCCGGCTCGGAGGCGAGGGCGGCGAGCACGAGGGCGCGGTTGGTGACCGATTTGGACCCGGGCACGGTGACGGTGGCCTGGACGGCGGAGTCGGCGAGCGGGGCGGGCCAGAGGGCGGGGAGAGCGGGGGTCTCGGTCATGGCCACCACTTTAGTGTCTTCCCACGGCCACAGATCTTGATCACCGGGGGAGTCTCGGCGTGCGGACGCCCGCCGGTGCGGGGTGCCTGCCTGCTTCGGCGGCGGCCGGTCAGAGGGCCAGCAGCCAGCGGCCGCCGCCGACGAGCGAGCACAGCGCGACCACGTGGAAGAGCAGGAGCCACACCACCGGGTGCACGTGGGTGAGCCGTCCGAGCTGGTCCGCGTCCGAGTCGGGCGCTCCGCCGTGCCGGCGCTTGGCCCCCAGCTCGAAGACCGGCCGGACCCCGCCGAGGAGCAGGAACCACACGACGGCGTACGCGAACACCGCCTGCACGTCGGCCGGGGCCAGCCAGGAGACCAGCACGAAGGTGGCGCCCGTCACCACCACCGTCAGCAGCCCGTACGCGTTGCGGATCATCACCAGGACCGCCAGCAGCAGGGCGGTCGCCGCCCACAGCAGCAGCGTGATCCGGTGCGCGGAGAGCAGGGCCGCCCCGCCGAGGCCGAGCAGGGAGGGCGCCGTGTAGCCGGCGGCGGCGGTGAGGACCATCCCGAGGCCGGTCGGCTTGCCCCGGCTGACGGTGACCCCGCTGGTGTCCGAGTGCAGCCGGATCCCGTCCAGGCGCCGGCCGGTCAGGAGGGCCAGCAGCCCGTGCCCGCCCTCGTGCGCGATGGTGATCGCGTTGCGCGACAGCCGCCACACGGGCCGGGGGCCGACGGCGGCCAGCGCCGCCAGGCCCGTCGCGATCACCAGCCACTGGTCGGGCGCCGTCTGTATGCCGGTGAGCCGGTCCCAGAGACCGGCCGTGGTGCTGCTGTCCATGAGGTGGCGGACTCCTTGCGGTGGTGGTCGGGTGCCATGGCAGTGTGGCAGCCATGTGCGGAAGGTATGCAGCGAGTCGTCAGCCGGAGGACCTGGTGGAGGTCTTCGGCGTGGAGCGGTGGGAGCCGGAGGAGGCTCTGGCACCCGACTGGAACGTGGCCCCGACGAAAGAGGTCCACGTGATCCTCGACCGTCCACTGAAAGACGCCGCGAGCCCGCGTCCGGTTCGCCAGCTCAGGGTCCTGAAATGGGGACTCGTCCCGTCCTGGGCACAGAATCCCGACGGCGCCGCCCGGATGATCAACGCCCGGGCCGAGACCGTCGCCGAGAAGCCCTCCTTCCGCCGCCCCTTCGCGCAGCGCCGCTGCATCATCCCGGCGGACGGCTACTACGAGTGGGTCACCGCCCACGACGAACGCCTGCTGGAGGTCGAGGGCAAGAAGAAGCGGGCCCGCAAGCAGCCCTACTTCGTCCTCCCCTCCGACGGCGCCGTCTTCGCCATGGCCGGGATATACGAGTTCTGGCGCGACCGGACCCTGCCCGACGAGCACCCCCTGGCCTGGTGGGCCACCTGCTCGGTGATCACCACGGAGGCCGAGACCGGACCGCTGGGCGTGGCCCCGGCCGAAGGCCCGCGCTCGCTCGCCGACATCCACCCCCGGATGCCGCTGATGCTCACGCCGGACCGGTGGGACGCCTGGCTGGACCCGGCGCGGACCGACACCGACGAGCTCCAGGCCCTGCTCTCCCCGCCGCCCGGCGGGCTGATGCGCGCCTATCCGGTGTCCACGGCCGCGAGCAACGTCCGCAACAACGGGCCCGAACTGCTGGCGGAGCTGGCCGCGCCGGAGGAGGCCACGCTGTTCTGACCGCCCCGGCGGCCCTCCGGCGGGAGCCCCGGACCGGCATGATCGGGGCATGAGCACCCGTACCGAGAGCGTCGGCACCCCGGCGGGCGAGGCCCGCATCACCTGGCACCCGGCCCCGGCGGGCCGGGCCCGCCTCGTGCTCGCCCTCGGCCACGGGGCCGGCGGCGGGATCGAGGCCCGCGACCTCCAGGCCCTCGCGGCCGCCCTGCCCGCCCTGGGGACCACCGTGGCACTGGTGGAACAGCCCTGGCGGGTCGCGGGGAAGAAGGTCGCCGCCGCGCCCAAGGTGCTGGACGCCGGCTGGCAGGCCCTGTGGCCCGCGCTCGCGGAGCCCGGGCTGCCGGTGGTCGCCGGCGGGCGCAGCGCCGGGGCCCGGGTGGCCTGCCGGACCGCCGCCGGGCTGGGCGCGGCCGGGGTGCTGGCGCTGGCCTTCCCGCTGCACCCGCCGGGCCGGCCGGAGAAGTCCCGGGCGCAGGAGCTGCTGGGCGCCGGGCGTCCGGCGCTGGTGGTCCAGGGCGGCCGCGACGCCTTCGGGAGGCCGGAGGAGTTCCCGGAGCGGGGAGCGCGCGCAGGCTCGTACGAGCTGGTGGAGGTGGCGTACGGGGATCACGGCTTCGCCGTGCCCAAGAAGGCGGGGCCGACCCAGGAGGAGGCCCTGGAGGTGATCACCGGCGCGGTGGCCGAGTGGCTCGGCCGGCTCGCGGTGTGACGTAAGTCCGTGCCGTAGGTCCGAAACCCGTGCCCCGCCCGGGAATGCGCCGCCCCGGCCGCCTGTTGTCCCGGATGTCGGTACGCACAGGAACGTCGGAGGAGAGGCACGCATGACCCAGGTCATCAGCCAGAACCGCCCGCAGGCCGCTGACCTGGACTGGACAGTGCTGCCCGCACCGGGGCGCGGCAAGGTTCGGGCGGCGGGCGACCGGGATGGTCGACTATTCTCCGATTCGAGCGGGTCCGCTTTCGGAGTCGCCACGCAGTCGGAGGAGGTGGGTCCTGTCGCCGGGACCGACGAAGGCCACGCGGAGGAGACGACCCCGGAGCGCAATGCGCGCTTCGAGAGGGACGCCCTCGGCTACCTCGACCAGATGTACTCGGCCGCGCTGCGCATGACGCGCAATCCGGCCGACGCCGAGGACCTGGTCCAGGAGACGTACGCGAAGGCATACGCGTCGTTCCACCAGTTCCGCGAGGGCACCAACCTGAAGGCGTGGCTGTACCGCATTCTGACCAACACCTTCATCAACTCCTACCGCAAGAAGCAGCGCGAACCCCAGCGCAGCGCGGCGGAGGAGATCGAGGACTGGCAGCTGGCGCGCGCCGAGTCGCACATGTCGACCGGGCTGCGTTCCGCCGAGTCGCAGGCTCTCGATCACCTGCCCGATTCGGATGTGAAGGAAGCGCTGCAGGCCATTCCCGAGGAGTTCCGCATCGCGGTCTATCTTGCCGACGTAGAGGGCTTTGCGTACAAGGAGATCGCGGACATCATGGGTACACCCATCGGTACGGTCATGTCGCGACTGCACCGTGGCCGCCGTCAACTCCGTGGAATGCTTGAGGACTACGCCCGTGAGCGCGGGCTCGTCCCGGCCGGCGCGGGAGAGTCGAACGACCTGAAAGGCTCGGGCTCATGAGCTGCGGAGATGCGCACGAGACGGAGTGCTCGGAGGTCCTGGACCACCTTTATGAGTTCCTGGACCAGGAGATGCCGGACAGCGACTGCACGAAGTTCGAGGCGCACTTCGGCGAGTGCAATCCCTGTCTCGAGAAGTACGGCCTGGAACAGGCCGTGAAGAAGCTGGTCAAGCGCTGCTGCGGCTCGGACGACGTACCGACCGACCTGCGTTCGAAGGTGATGGGCCGGATCGAACTCATCCGTTCGGGGCAGGCGGTGCCGGATCACGACATCACGGCCGGACCGGTCGAGCCGGCCGCCGCCGAACCGGTGCCGGGATCCGCGACGGGCTGAAATCAGCCGAGTTCACCGGTGGGGTCGAGTCCGCCGGTGAAGTAGTCGCTTTTTGAACCATCTCGAACAGCCGCCCCCGGCAGGGCAGTTCCTTCACTCGAAGGTGGTAATCCGGGGGCGTCCGCATGGCGCAATGCAAAAATGTGGCCCAGCTCGCTCCCGGCCCCACTTATTCTCCCCATTCGGTACTGGTTTGATTCGGTACCTGGCTTGCACGGCACAGGGGGAGGAGAGCGCCATGCGGGTACTTCCGCCGGTGGCGCGCGCCTACATCCTGTGCGCGGTCCTCGCGGGCTTCGCGTGCGCCGCCCCGGCCCTCGCCGATTCCGCCACCCCGTGGCCCTCCGTCGGCCTGCTCGCCGTGCTCTACCTCGGCTGCGAACTCGTCAAGGTCTGCCCGCTCATGGGCCGCCGCGTGCCCGAGGGCCTCGGCTCCTTCTTCCCCGTGGTGCTGGCCGCCGTGTTCCTGCTGCCGCCGGCCGCCGCGGCGCTCGTCGCCCTGCCCGGCGGCCTCGCCGGGACCGTCACCGCCCGCCCCGCCTGGGTCCGACGCACCTGGCACGGGGCCCAGCAGGCGATAGCCGCCTGGACGGCCGGGCAGGTCTACGGAGTGCTGGGCGGGCCCGCGGCACTGGGCGCGGGCTCCTCCGGCGGGACCGGCCCGGTGCGGGCCGGCGGAGGGGGCGGGCCGGACGGACCCGCCGCCTGGGTCGCGGACTTCCCGTACGTGATGGTGCCCGCCGCGGCCGCCGCCGTCGCCTTCTGCCTGGTGCTCACCGCCCTCGACGGCGGCATCCTGGCCGCCGCCGAGCGCCGGCCCGCCGCCACCGCCTGGCGCGCCCTGCCGACCCGGTCCCTCGCCCCGCACTGCGTGCACGGCCTCGCCGGGCTGATGATGGCCGTCATGTGGCGCAGCCCGTACGGACTGCCCGCCGCACTGCTCGTCCTGCTGCCGATGTACATCTCCTGCTGGGTCTTCGCCCAGTACCACCGCGAGCGCGCCGCCCACCAGGCCACCATCCGGGCGCTGGTCCAGGCCGTCGACATCAAGGACCGCTACACGCGCGGCCACAGCGAGCGGGTCGGCCAGGCCTCCGCGATGATCGCCCGCGAGCTGGGCATGGGCGAGGACCGCCTCGAAGTCGTCCGCATCGCCGGGATCCTGCACGACGTGGGCAAGCTCGGCGTCCCCACCCGGCTGCTGCGCAAGGACGGACCGCTGACCCCCGAGGAACGCCGGATCATCGAGCTCCACCCCGAGTACGGACACGAGATGGTGCGCGGCATCGGCTTCCTGGGCGAGGCCCGGGCGGCGATCCTGCACCACCACGAGCGGGTGGACGGCTCCGGCTACCCCTACGGGCTGACCGGGGAGCAGATCCCGGTGCTGGCCCGGGTGGTGGCCGTCGCCGACGCCTTCGACGCGATGACCTCGACCCGGTCCTACAGCAGGGCCCGGCCGGTTCCGGTCGCGCTGGCCGAGCTCGAGCGGTGTGCGGGGGCGCAGTTCGACCCGGAGATGGTGCGGGCGCTGGTCGACTCGATCGGCCGCGACGGCTGGCGCCCGAAGGTGACCTCGGAGGAGGACCTCCAAGTGATCCCGGCCGGTGCCGGTGCCGGTGCCGCCGCTGCGGCGCCGGGGCAGGGGCCGGGGCCCGCCGCGGTGCCGGACGGGGACCGGGCCGCTTCGGTGCTGGCCGGGCTGCCCGCCCAGGCCGGACGGGCCGGCGAGCCCGGCGCCGGGCCCCAGCCGGGCCGGGCGGGGCTCGGCGTGGACGGTGGGGCCGCCGGAGCCGGCGGGGGCGGCGCGGGGGCGCAGACGTGAGGGGCTGGGTCGTCGGGATCGTGCGCGGGGCCGCCGGGGCGCTGACCGCGGCCGCGCTCGGGCACACCCTGTGGAACGGCCTGGCCGACCCCGGCATCGCCCTCGCCTTCGGCACCCTGATCACCATCGGCGAGCTGGCCCGCCGGGACCGCGGGGACGCCGCCCGCCAGCAGCCCGCGCCCCTCGGATCCGCCGGGGCCCTCGCCTACGCCCTGCTCGGGCAGAACGCCGGACAGCCCACCCACCACGGGGTCCTGCAGATCGTCGCCGTCGTCGTCGCGGCCGCCCTCGTCGGCATCGTCCCGCACATCGCCCGGGGCCGCGGCCCCGCCCTGGACCACCTGGCCCGCCGGGTCCTGACCGTCACCTTCGCCGCCGTCTGCTTCCAGCCGCTCTACAACTCCGGCAGGCTCGAGGACTGGGTCGGCCAGGGCCCGTACCTCGTGCTCTTCCTGCTCTTCCTGCTCGGCCTCACCGCCCTGTGCGACGCCGTCCTGGCCGCCCTCCTCTCCGCGGCCCGCACCGGCTGGCCCTACGGCCCGCTGCTCCGCGACGAGCTGCGCGCCCAGCTCGGCATCGGCTCGGCGATCTGCGCCACCGGGGTCGTCATGGCCCTCGGAGTGGCCGTAGCCGGGCTGTGGGCGGTGCCCGTGTTCAGCGTGCCGCTGCTGCTGACCCAGATGTCCTTCCACCGGATCACCGCCATCCGCACCACCTACCGCCAGACCATCACCTCCCTGGCCCGCGCCACCGAGATCGCCGGCTACACCCGGCCCGGCCACTCCCGCCGGGTCGCCGCCCTCAGCTGCGCCGTGGGCCGGGAGCTGGGCCTCTCGGAGCGGGAGCTCACGGTGCTGGAGTACGCCGCCCTGATGCACGACATCGGGCAGCTCTCCCTCGTCGACCCGGTCCCGGCCGGGGCCACCGCCGAGCTGCCCGCCGCCGAAGCCCGCCGGATCGCCGGTCTGGGCGGGGAGGTGGCCCGGCAGACGGGGGTGCCGGCCGAGGTCGCGGTGGTCGTGGAGCGGCAGGCGGACCCGTACCGGGAGCAGCCCGTCGCCGCCCGGATCGTGCGCACGGTCAACGCGTACGACGACCTCGTCGGCGGCGCCCGTCACCCGGGCGGCTCACTGGAGGCCCTGGAGCGGCTGCGCCTGGGCACGGGGCACGATTTCCAGCCGGAAGTCGTGGAGTGTCTCGCCAGGGTGCTGGCCCGGGGCGGACGTGCCAGAGTCGTACCCGTCCCACCTGGGTAACCCATGGGTAATGAGCGGCCGTCCGAGTGGGCATGGTTGGATGCCAGTGAGAGTGTTCCCAGCAGGAGTGTCCCAGGGAAGAGTGAACCCGGTAAGAGTGTCCGCAGCAGTCGGCAGGCGGGAATCGTGAGGATCTTCGGGAAGGTACGGCATCGACCCTCCGCCTCGTGGCGGCAGGCCACCGACCGCGCGTTCACGCTGATCGGCGACGGTCGGTACGAGGACGCGGGTGCGCTCCTGACCAGAGCCGCGGACCTGGAGCCCTGGCTCTCCGAGTCCTGGTTCAACCTGGCGCTGCTCCACAAGTTCCGCCACGACTGGGAGCAGGCGCGGGCCGCCGGGCTGCGCGCCGTGGCCCTGCTCGACCGGGAGACCGGCGCCCCGGACTGGTGGAACGTCGGGATCGCCGCGACCGCGCTGCAGGACTGGCCGCTGGCCCGCCGCGCGTGGCAGGCGTACGGGCTGAAGGTGCCGGGGGACCCGCACGGCGCGGGCGGCGGCGGCGCTCACGCCCACGGCGAACCCGTCGGCATGGAGCTCGGCAGCGCGGCCGTACGGCTGTCGCCCGAGGGCGAGGCCGAGGTGGTCTGGGGCCGCCGGCTGGACCCGGCCCGCATGGAGGTCCTGTCGATCCCGCTGCCCTCCTCGGGGCGGCGCTGGGGCGAGGTCGTCCTGCACGACGGGGTCCCGCACGGCGAACGCATCACGGCGGCCGGGCCCTCCTACCCCGTCTTCGACGAGATCGAGCTGTGGGCGCCCTCCCCGGTACCGACCTGGGTGGTGCTCCTGGAAGCGGCCACCGAGGCCGACCGCAACGCCCTGGAGCAGCTGGCCTCCGACGCCGGCTTCGCCGCCGAGGACTGGTCCTCGTCCGTGCGGCTGCTGTGCCGGACCTGCTCGGAGAGCGCGATGCCGAGCGGCGAGGGCGACGGAGAGCACCTGGACCCGCACGACCACAGCGAACCGGGCCACCCCGGCCCGCTGGGGCACCGTACGGCGGGCTCCGGGTCCCTGTGGGTGCCCGAACGAGAATGCGGCATCGCCGCGCCGCCCGGGCTGGTGCGCGGACTGCTCGACGGATGGGTCGCGGACAGCCCGGACACCCGGGAGTGGCGGGATCTCGAAGAAGTCTGCTGAACGGGGGCCGTAGGCTGTACCGGCACATCAGTACCCGCACACCAGTGGCGTGGTGCTCGGCGGACCGGGACTTACGGAAGGCGTACGGCGGACATGGCGCAGCAGGAGAACGAGGTTGTCGGTGCCCTCGATGGAGCGAACGACGGATACGTCGTCGACACCGAGGACTGTGAGGCGCGCGAGCTCGCCCACCGCGAGCGCGGCACGGCCCGCCCGATCACGGTGGTGGGCAACCCGGTCCTGCACCGGGAGTGCAAGGACGTCACCGAGTTCGGCGACGAGCTGGCCCAGCTGATCGACGACATGTTCGCCAGCCAGAAGGCCGCCGAGGGCGTGGGCCTGGCCGCGAACCAGATCGGCGTCGACGCCAAGGTCTTCGTCTACGACTGCCCCGACGACGACGGCAACCGCCACACGGGCGTCGTGATCAACCCGAAGCTCGTCGAGCTGCCGGCCGCCGCGCGGGTCCTGGACGACTCGAACGAGGGCTGCCTGTCGGTCCCGACCGCCTACGCCTCGCTGGCCCGCCCGGACTACGCCGAGGTCACCGGCCAGGACGCGCAGGGCAACCCGATCAAGGTGCGCGGCACGGGCTACTTCGCCCGCTGCCTCCAGCACGAGACCGACCACCTGTACGGCTACCTGTACATCGACCGCCTCTCGAAGCGCGACCGCAAGGACGCGCTGCGCCAGATGGAAGAGGGCACCGCCCGCTACGAGACGGTCCCGAACGCGTAGCAGCCCCGCCGTACGGCCCCGGCACACGAAGGCGCCCCGCTCCCGGCCGGAGCGGGGCGCCTTCGCGCGTACGGGTTGTTCCTCCGGTCTCTCAGGCCCCTCAGGTCCCTCTGGCCCCTCCGGTCTCTCAGGCCGCGGCCCACGGCCCCCGGAAGGTGCGCCGGAAGGAGTTCGGGGTGGTGCCGAGGGCGCGCAGGAAGTGGTGGCGCAGGGCCGCCGCGTTGCCGAAGCCGCAACGGCCCGCGATCGCGTCGACCGTCTCGTCGGTGGACTCCAGCAGCTCCTGCGCCAGCAGGACCCGCTGGCGCAGCACCCACTGGTACGGGGTCGTCCCGGTCTCCTGCAGGAAGCGGCGGGCGAACGTCCGCGCGGACATGTGGGCCCGCTCCGCGAGCTGTTCGACGGTGATCTCCTCGTCCAGGTGGCGGGCCATCCAGCCGATCACCTCGCCCACCGTGTCGCAGGACGTGCGGGGCAGCGGACGCCGGATGTACTGGGCCTGCCCGCCGTCCCGGTGCGGCGGGACCACCATCCGGCGGGCGATGGTGTTGGCCACCTCCGCGCCCTGCTCCTGGCGCACGAGGTGCAGGCAGGCGTCGATCCCGGAGGCGGTGCCGGCCGAGGTGATCACCGATCCCTCGTCCACGTAGAGCACGTCCGGGTCGACCCGGGCCCGGGGGAAGCGGCGGGCCAGGGTCCCGGCGTGCATCCAGTGCGTGGTGCACCGCCGGTCGTCGAGCAGGCCGGCCGCGCCCAGCACGAAGGCACCGCTGCACACGCTCAGCAGCCGCGCACCGCGGTCCGCGGCCCTGCGCAGGGCCGCCAGCAGCGGCTCCGGATACTCCCGGGCGGGGGCGTCGCGGTCGGCGGGCAGACAGATCAGGTCGGCCTCCTCCAGCCGCTCGGGCCCGTGCGGCAGGGTGAGGCGATAGTGGCCGTCACCGACGGTGACGGGGTTCTCCTCCACCGCGCAGACGGCGAAATCGTAGGTGGGCAGGCCCATGGCACTGCGGTCGATCCCGAAGACCTCGCAGAAGATGCCCATCTCGAAGGGGGCGACCCCGTTCACCACGGCGACGGCCACGTTGTTCAGCGAGGAAGTCTTCAGCATGACCCCAGTGTGGCAGTAATTCGCTCTTCCATGACAGTCCTGCCACTGTCCGGTTTCGCCCGTCCTGGCGAGAGTGGAGTCATGAACACGTTCCTCGACCTCCTCGTAGTCCTCGCCGTTGCAGCCCTCCTCGCAACCCCCGCCCTCTACGGAGCCACCCGCGAACACCGCCTCAACCGCCAACTCCGCACAGCCGCACAGAACGCGCGGGTGCCGGGAACGACGAAGCGCCCCCGCCCCGGGAACCGGCCGGCCAGGCCGGTCTCCCCGTGGGCGGGGACGCTGTCGGGCAAGCGGCTCGGCTCGCCCCGGACCTAGAAGTCCTCGTCCAGGTCGACCGTGCCCTCGACCGCCACCTGGTAGGCCGACGGGCGGCGCTCGAAGAAGTTCGTCAGCTCCTGGACACCCTGGAGCTCCATGAAGGAGAACGGGTTCTGCGAGCCGTACACCGGCGCGAACCCGAGGCGGACCAGGCGCTGGTCCGCGACGCACTCCAGGTACTCGCGCATCGACTCGGTGTTCATGCCCGGCAGGCCGTCACCGCAGAGGTCGCGGCCGAACTGCAGCTCCGCCTCGACGGCTTCCTTCAGCATGTCGACGACCTGCTGCTGGAGCTCGTCGTCGAAGAGCTCGGGCTCCTCCTTGCGGACCGTGTCCACTACCTCGAACGCGAAGTTCATGTGCATGGTCTCGTCGCGGAACACCCAGTTGGTGCCCGTCGCCAGGCCGTGCAGGAGGCCGCGCGAGCGGAACCAGTAGACGTACGCGAAGGCGCCGTAGAAGAACAGGCCCTCGATGCACGCGGCGAAGCAGATCAGGTTCAGCAGGAAGCGGCGGCGGTCGGCGGCCGTCTCCAGGCGGTCCAGCTTCTCGACCTCGTTGATCCACTTGAAGCAGAACTGCGCCTTCTCGCGGATCGACGGGATCTCCTCGACCGCGTCGAACGCGGCCGCGCGGTCGTCCGGGTCGGGCAGGTAGGTGTCGAGCAGCGTCAGGTAGAACTGGACGTGCACGGCCTCCTCGAAGAGCTGGCGCGACAGGTACAGGCGCGCCTCCGGGGAGTTGATGTGCTTGTACAGGGTCAGGACGAGGTTGTTCGAGACGATCGAGTCACCCGTCGCGAAGAACGCGACCAGGCGGCCGATCATGTGCTGCTCGGACGGCGTCAGCTTCGCGAGGTCCGCGACGTCCGAGTGGAGGTCGACCTCCTCGACGGTCCAGGTGTTCTTGATCGCGTCCCGGTAGCGCTCGTAGAAGTCCGGGTAGCGCATGGGGCGCAGCGTCAGTTCGAAGCCCGGGTCCAGGAGGTTCTTCGTCTTGTCGGTGGAACTCATTACTGGCAGGCCTCGCAGGACTCGGGGTTTTCAAGGGAGCAGGCGAGCGCTTCCGCGGCGGCGGCTTCCGCGGCGGCTTCCGCGGCGGCGTCGGCGTCGACCAGGGGGAGCGCCGCCGCGGGGGCGGCCTGCGCGGCGCGGGCGATCTTCGTCGCGGGGCGCGAGCGCAGGTAGTACGTGGTCTTCAGGCCCTGCTTCCAGGCGTACGCGTACATCGAGGACAGCTTCCCGATGGTCGGCGTCTCCAGGAACAGGTTCAGCGACTGCGACTGGTCGAGGAACGGCGTACGGGCGGCCGCCATGTCGATCAGGCCGCGCTGCGGGATCTCCCACGCGGTGCGGTAGAGCTCGCGGACCTCGGCGGGGATCCAGCCGAAGCCCTGGACGGAGCCGCTGGACTCGCGCAGCGCCTCGCGGGTCTGGGCGTCCCAGACGCCGAGCCGCTTGAGCTCCTGCACCAGGTAGCCGTTGACCTGGAGGAACTCGCCGCTGAGGGTCTCGCGCTTGAAGAGGTTGGAGACCTGCGGCTCGATGCACTCGTACACGCCCGCGATGGAGGCGATGGTCGCCGTCGGCGCGATGGCGAGGAGCAGGGAGTTGCGCATGCCGGTCTTCGCGACGCGGGCGCGCAGCGCGTCCCAGCGCTCCGGCCAGTTCAGTTCCACGTCGTAGTGGTCGGGGTGCAGGACCCCGCGGGCGGTACGGGTCTGCTCCCAGGCGGGGAGCGGGCCGCTGCGCTCGGCCAGGTCGCACGAGGCCTCGTACGCCGCGAGCATGATGCGCTCGGAGAGCTTCGTGGACAGCGCCTTCGCCTCGGGGGAGTCGAAGGGGAGCTTCAGCTGGAAGAAGACGTCCTGCAGGCCCATCGCGCCCAGGCCCACCGGGCGCCAGCGCGCGTTGGAGCGGCCGGCCTGCTCGGTCGGGTAGAAGTTGATGTCCACGACGCGGTCGAGGAAGGTGACCGCGGTGCGGACGGTCTCGTCCAGGCGCTCCCAGTCGATCTCGCCGTCCACGACGAAGGCGCCGAGGTTGACCGAGCCGAGGTTGCAGACGGCCGTCTCGCCGTCGTTGGTGACCTCGATGATCTCGGTGCAGAGGTTCGAGGAGTGGACGACGCTGCCCGGCTCCGCGGTCTGGTTCGCCGTGCGGTTCGAGGCGTCCTTGAAGGTCATCCAGCCCTGGCCGGTCTGCGCGAGGGTGCGCATCATCCGGCCGTACAGGTCGCGGGCGGGCATGGTCTTGCGGGCCAGTCCGGCCGCCTCGGCCTTGCGGTACGCGGCGTCGAACTCGTCGCCCCACAGGTCCACCAGCTCGGGGACCTCGGCCGGGGAGAACAGCGACCAGTCGGCGTCGGCGTTCACGCGGCGCATGAACTCGTCCGGCACCCAGTGCGCCAGGTTCAGGTTGTGGGTGCGGCGCTGGTCCTCACCGGTGTTGTCGCGGAGCTCCAGGAACTCCTCGATGTCCGCGTGCCAGGTCTCCAGGTAGACGGCGGCGGCGCCCTTGCGGCGGCCGCCCTGGTTCACGGCGGCGACGGAGGCGTCGAGGGTCTTGAGGAACGGCACGATGCCGTTGGAGTGGCCGTTCGTGCCGCGGATCAGGGAGCCGCGGGCGCGGATGCGGGAGTACGAGAGGCCGATGCCGCCGGCGTGCTTGGACAGCCGCGCGACCTGGTGGTAGCGGTCGTAGATCGAGTCCAGCTCGTCCAGCGGGGAGTCCAGCAGGTAGCAGGAGGACATCTGCGGGTGCCGGGTGCCGGAGTTGAAGAGCGTGGGGGAGGAGGGCAGGTAGTCGAGGCGGCTCATCAGCCGGTACAGCGAGGCCACTTCCTCGACTGCCTGGACGCTCTCGTCGGCGGCGAGGCCGCAGGCCACGCGCAGCATGAAGTACTGGGGGGTCTCGATGACCTGGCGGGTGATCGGGTGGCGCAGCAGGTAGCGGCTGTGCAGGGTGCGCAGGCCGAAGAAGCCGAAGCGGTCGTCGGCGCCCTCGGTGAGTGCGTGTCCGACCAGCGCGTCGAGCCGGCTCGCGTGGATCCGTACGAACTCCGCGGTGCGGTCCGCGATCAGGCCCTCGTGGTGGCCGACGGCGACGGAGGCGGAGAAGGAGGTGGAGCCCTGGCCGGCGGCCTCCTCGCGGACGGCCAGCGTCAGCAGGCGGGCGGCGAGGCGGGAGTACGCCGGGTCCTCGGAGATCAGCCCGGCGGCGGCCTCGGTGGCGAGCGTGCGCAGCTCCGCCTCGTCCGCGGCGGCGCTGCGGCCGCGCAGGGCGGCGGCGGCGACCCGGCCGGGGTCGGTGTCGGGCAGGTCGGCGGTCAGCTCGGTGAGCGTGCGCAGGAGTGTGGCCCCCGGGCCCTCGGTGTTGTCGCCAGTAATGGACTCGGCGCGCGGTGCGGAAGGCGCGATGGTCACGGCGGGAGCTCTCCCTCGCTCGGCCCGGTCTTCGGCGGGCGGGCGCGGGGAGGCGCGTGCGGGCGTGGCAGGAACGCGTACACCGCACGGCGTCCACCGGCCCAACCTCGAGGCCCGGACGTATCGGCACCCGGTTCGGTCGACCCGGGTGCGCTGCCGGCAGGTCCTCGGACTTTTCATACCGTTGCGGGACAGTTCCGGATTCACACCGGATTTCCCTGCGGCGACAGCAGCCATGAGCATACATGTGGGGGCGACCTGATGCGGTAGCCCCCACATGTTGTGTCGTTCACTGAAGTCGGCGCACGGTTACAGCTCGATACGGTAGGTGAGCAGGGGCAGTCCGGGCACCGGGTACCAGTCCCGGTCCGGGGTCCGTACGAAGCCCAGCCGCTCGTAGATCCGGTGCGCCCCCAGCATCTTCTCGGTGGTCGAGAGCACCAGATGGGTCACGCCCTCCAGGGACCGGGCCCGGCTCAGGCAGGCCCGTACGAGGGCCTCGCCGGCGCCGCGTCCGCGGGCCTCGCGGGAGACGGCCAGCATCCGGAACTCCGCCTCGCCGGGGCCGGCGATGTCACAGAGCGGGCTGCCGGGAGGGGCGAAGGTCACACAGCCGAGCAGGGTGCCTTCGTGCTCCGCGACGAGCACCTCCCCGTCGGGGGCGCGGCCGGCGACGTCGCGCAGCCTGCTCAGGTAGGGGTCCTCCTCGGCGAAGTCGAGCAGTCCGTCCTCGAGGTAGGCCCGCGCGGTGATCTCGCCGAGCTCTTCGTGTTCGGCGGCCGCTGCCACCCTGATGACGATGTCCATGGACCGAGTGTGCGACAGGGCACGGGGAAGGGCCGCCACGTTTTCGCCGGTTCGGCATGGACGTGACGGCCCTTCGTGCCCGCGGGTTCAGCAGCAGCGGAAGCCTTCGCGCGGGTCGGCCTCGCGGGCGTCCGTGCGGGCCCGTTCGAAGGCCCGGCGGGTCTGGACCTCCGCGTCCGGGTCGTGCGTACGGGCGTGGGCGACGTAGCGCTCGTAGGCCGCCTCGCCCGAGAACTCCCGGACGAAGTACCGGGCCCGGCCCAGTACGTGGCGCAGGCCGCTCACGCGGGTTCCTGTACGGGTTCCTTCACGCGGCCCCCGCCCGAGTCGAGGCCGGCGGCGGCGAGCTCCGCCCGCTCCTCGGCGGTCGGGATCAGCCCGGCCGGGGCGACGAGCCTGGACTCGGTCCACGGGACCTCGGCCAGGGTGACGGACTCCGGCTTGCGGACGGCGTTGAAGCAGGTCCGGGCCGCGTCCAGCAGCACGATGATGATCAGAGCCGCGAAGAACACCGACAGGACGCCGTCGACCGTGGCGTTGGTGACCACGGTGTGCATCTCGTCCATGTTCTTGGCGGGCTTGAGGATCTTGCCCGCGTCGATGCCGTCCTGGTAGACGTCGCGCTGCGCGAAGAAGCCGATCTTCGGGTTGTCGGAGAAGATCTTCTGGTAGCTCGCGGTGAGCGTGACGGCCACGTCCCAGGCCAGCGGAACGCCCGTCACCCAGGCCCACTTGAGCCGGCCCGACTTGATCAGCAGGGTGGTGCAGACGGCCAGGGCGACCGCCGCGAGCAGCTGGTTCGCGATGCCGAACAGCGGGAAGAGCTGGTTGATGCCGCCCAGCGGGTCCTTGACGCCGACCCACAGGAAGTAGCCCCAGCCGCCGACGACGACCGCGCTCGCGAGCCAGACGCCCGGCTTCCAGCTGATGTCCTTGAAGGACTTGTGCACGTTGCCGAGGGTGTCCTGGAGCATGAAGCGGCCCACGCGGGTGCCCGCGTCGACCGTGGTCAGGATGAACAGGGCCTCGAACATGATCGCGAAGTGGTACCAGAACGCCTTCATGGCGGTGCCGCCGATGACGGAGGAGAAGATCTCCGACATTCCGAGTGCGAAGGTCGGCGCGCCGCCCGTACGGGACAGCAGGCTGGTCTCCTCCACGTCCTTCGCCGCCTGGGCGAGGGCGTCGGGGGAGATCGCGAAGCCGAAGTTCGTCACCGCCTCCGAGGCGGTCTGGACCGTCGCGCCGACGACTCCGGCGGGGGAGTTGACCGCGAAGTACAGGCCCGGGTCGATGATGCAGGCCGCGATGATCGCCATGACGGCGACGAAGGACTCGGTCAGCATGGCGCCGTAGCCGATGACCTTGACCTGGGTCTCCTTCTGGATCATCTTCGGGGTGGTGCCCGAGGAGACCAGCGAGTGGAAGCCCGAGAGCGCTCCGCAGGCGATGGTGATGAAGACGAACGGGAACATCGAGCCCGCGAAGACCGGGCCGTCACCGCGCGAGGCGAAGTCGGTGACCGAGGGCATCTTCAGCACCGGCATGGCCACGACCACGCCCACGGCCAGCAGCCCGATGGTGCCGACCTTCATGAATGTGGAGAGGTAGTCGCGCGGGGCGAGCAGCATCCACACCGGCAGCACGGACGCCACGAAGCCGTAGACGACCATCCAGATGACCAGCGTCTCCTTCTCCAGGGTGAAGGTGCCCGCCAGGGAGGAGTCCGCGACCCAGCCGCCCGCGACGATGGCGAGCAGCAGCAGGGCGACACCGACGACGGAGACCTCGGTGACCCGGCCGGGGCGCAGGACGCGCAGGTAGAAGCCCATGAAGAGGGCGATCGGGATGGTCATGCCGATGGAGAAGACGCCCCAGGGCGAGTGCGCCAGGGCGTTGACGATGACCAGGGCCAGCACCGCCAGCAGGATGATCATGATGGCGAACACGCCGACCAGTGCGGCGGCGCCGCCCACCGGGCCGATCTCGTCCCGGGCCATCTGGCCGAGCGAGCGGCCGTTGCGGCGGGTGGAGAAGAAGAGCGTGACCATGTCCTGGACCGCGCCCGCGAAGATCACGCCCGCGACGATCCAGATGGTGCCGGGCAGGTAGCCCATCTGCGAGGCGAGCACGGGACCCACGAGCGGTCCGGCACCGGCGATGGCGGCGAAGTGGTGGCCGAAAAGCACCCGTCGGTCGGTCGGGTGGAAGTCGACGCCGTTGTCGAGGCGTTCGGCGGGGGTGGCGCGGGTCTTGTCCACCTTCAGGACCCGGTTCGCGATGAAACGCGCGTAGAAGCGGTAGCCGATCGCGTACGAGCCCAGCGCGGCGGCGAGCAGCCAGGCGGCCGAGATCTCCTCACCGCGCGAGAGCGCCAGCACGCCCCAGCCGAGGGCCCCCACGAGCCCGACGAGCACCCACAGGGCCACGGCCTTGGGGGACATGCCCCCCAGCGTGCCGGGAACGCCCTCCGGGCCCCCTGATGGAGAAGGCGAGCCCGGCGTGGTGCCCGGACTCGCCGCGTTCCGTTCCGCTCGTGTCGCTTCCGGCTCTGGTTCCGTCATGATCCGTCGTCCCCTCGTTGATCATCTGCGTAAGCGCAGGGAATCTACGGGGGCCCGCCCGGTGGACGTAAGCCCCCGTCCGTATAGCGGAACGAGAGTCAACTACGAATCAGACGGCGGGGCGCTGGAGTCGGGCGACGAACTTGTAACGATCGCCTCGGTAGACGGAGCGCACCCACTCGACGGGCTCTCCGTCGGCGTCCAGCGAATGGCGCGAAAGCATCAGCATCGGCAGTCCGACGTCCGTGCCGAGCAGTCCGGCCTCCCGCGGGGTGGCCAGCGAGGTCTCGATGGTCTCCTCGGCCTCGGCGAGGCGTACGTCGTACACCTCGGCGAGGGCGGTGTAGAGGGAGGTGTACTTGGCCAGCGAACGGCGCAGCGCGGGGAAGCGCTTGGCGGAGAGGTGCGTGGTCTCGATGGCCATCGGCTCGCCGCTCGCCAGCCGGAGCCGTTCGATGCGCAGGACCCGGCCGCCGGTGGAGATCTTGAGCAGGCCGGCGAGGGTGTCGTCGGCCGTCACGTAGCCGATGTCCAGGAGCTGGGAGGTGGGTTCCAGTCCCTGGGCCCTCATGTCCTCGGTGTACGAGGAGAGTTGGAGCGGCTGGGAGACCTTCGGTTTGGCGACGAAGGTTCCCTTGCCCTGGATCCGTTCCAGCCGCCCCTCGACGACGAGCTCCTGGAGGGCCTGTCGCACGGTGGTGCGGGAGGTGTCGAATTCGGCCGCGAGCGTGCGCTCGGGCGGCACCGGTGTGCCGGGGGGCAGTGTTTCGGTCATGTCGAGCAAGTGCCGCTTGAGTCGGTAGTACTTGGGCACGCGTGCCGTGCGGGTGGCCGCCCCGCCATCCGGCTCCGTGGTCGCCCCTTCGGTGGCCATCGCCGCCCGCCTTCCCGACTCCAGTTTCGTTGCCGTCACCGGCTCCTCCGATATGTGCGGTCACATCGTGACACGGGAGGGAGGGCAGGCCTCCTCCCTCCCCCAGGTGTCGGTCCGATAACGGACCGAGCACCCGCTCATTAGACCCTTGACACCCCTAAAGGTCTAGGCCAAGCTCCAGCTACTGGTCTACACCAATATGGATCAGATCCCGGCCCCACGGGCAGTACTTGACGCTTTTGAGTCACCGCGGCGGGCGAGGGAAGTTGCAGGCAGCATCCCTGAGGAGGGTGGCGTGAAGCGCAAGCTCATCGCGGCGGTCAGTGTCGCGGGCATGATGGTCGGAGTCGCGGCGTGCGGCAACGGCGACGACAAGCCGAAGGCCGACGCGGGTGGCGCCAAGGAGATCACTGTCTGGGTGATGGACGGCTCCGCACCGAAGGCATGGATAGACGCGGTCAACGCGGAGTTCTCGGCCAAGCACCCCGGTGTCACGGTCAAGGTCGAGGAGCAGAAGTGGAAGGGCATCCAGGAGAAGGTCACCACGGCCCTCTCCGAGAACACCCCTCCGGACGTCCTGGAGCTCGGTAACACCCAGACGGCCGGTTACGCCGTCACCGGCGGCCTCGCCGACCTGACCAAGGACAAGGCCAAGCTCGGCGCGGACGCCTGGTCGAAGGGCATGACCGCCTCGTCCGAGATCGACGGCAAGCTCTACTCCGCTCCGTGGTACGCGGCCAACCGCGTCGTCGTCTACGACAAGAAGGCGTACGCCAAGGCCGGCGTGACCCCGCCGACCACCCGCGACGAGTGGATCGCCGGCCTGGAGAAGCTGAAGGCGGCCGACCCGGCCTCGCAGCCGATCTACCTGCCCGGCCAGAGCTGGTACGTCCTCGCGGGCTTCGTCTGGGACGAGGGCGGCGACCTCGCCGTCAAGGACGGCGCCAAGTGGAAGGGTGGCCTCGCCACCCCCCAGGCCGCCTCCGCGATCGACTTCTACAAGAAGCTCCAGTCCTTCTCCACCGCTCCGAAGGACAAGGACGAGGCCACCCCGCAGCAGTCCACCGACATCGTTCCCAAGGGCGGCGTCTCGTCCTGGATCGGTCTCGGCTGGGAGGCCGGCGGTGCCGAGAAGGCCCTGAAGGACGCGGGCAAGGAAGCCGACTTCGGTTACTTCCCGATCCCGGGCAAGACCGCGGACAAGCCGGGCACCGTCTTCCTCGGCGGCTCGAACCTCGCGATCTCCGAGCGCTCCAAGAACAAGGAGCTCGCCAAGGAGTGGCTGGCCCTCGCCGCAGGCAAGGACCAGATGACCAAGTACGCCGCCGAGACCAAGGGCGCGCTGCTCCCGAACCAGCCGGGCGCGAACTTCACCCCGCCGGCGGGCTCCTTCGCCGAGGCCATGGCCAAGGCCGGCGCCAACGGCAAGATCACCCCGGTGACCCCGGGCTGGGCGAACGTCGAGACCGAGCCCAACCCGATCAAGGAGTTCATGACCAAGGTCCTGAACGGCGGCGACGCGGCCAAGGCCGGTGCGGAAGCGGACGCGGAGATCGCGAAGCGCATCAACAAGTAACACCCGGCGCCACCCGAAGTACCCGCGCCACCCGAAGTACCCGCAGTACGCGCAGTACCCGCACCACCTGAAGTACCCGCAGTACCAGCAGTGATCGCACCGGGGGGTGCGGCGGTCGCCCAGGAGCGCCCGCCGTGCCCCCGGTCGCGCATTGACAGACGTAAGCGCCGCCCGTTCCTCCGCCGAGTCGAGCCGAGCCGGGGAAGCGGGTGCGAGTCGCCACAGTCAACCGCGAGGAAGCCAGACATGACCGTGCACTCCCAGGGAGCGGCGACCTCCGCTCCACAGGACGCACCACAGAAGTCCGCCGGGGTGGCCAAGACGCCGCCGCCCACCGGAGCCAAGGCAGCGCCCAAGTCTCCTCGCGGGGGCAGGAAGTCGCTCCCTTCAGGGTGGTGGCCCTACCTCCTGATCGGGCCGGCCGTGCTCAGCATGGCGACCCTGCTGCTGTATCCGCTGATCAAGAACATCATCCTGTCGTTCCAGAAGGTCGACAAGATCGAGTTCATCCAGCGGAAGTCGCCGTTCACCGGCGTGGACAACTACACCCAGCTGCTGGGTGACTCGCAGTTCTGGACCGTCGGCGTCCGCAGCTTCGTCTTCACCGCGGCCAACGTCGTACTGATCATGGTCCTCGGCAGCCTCATCGGCATCCTGCTGAACAGGCTCGGCAAGTGGATGCGCCTGGTCCTGTCCGTGGCACTGGTGATGGCCTGGGCCATGCCCATCGTCGCCTCCGTGACCGTCTTCCAGTGGCTGTTCGACGAGCAGTTCGGCGTGATGAACTGGCTGATGCGTACGCTCGGCTTCTCCGGGTACGACCAGCACAACTGGTTCGAGACGGGCTTCTCCACCCTCGTGATCGTCACGGTCCTGGTGGTCTGGGGCTCGATCCCCTTCGTCGCCCTCAACATGTACGCCGGTCTGACCACCGTCAGCGGCGAGCTGTACGAGGCGGCCCGGATGGACGGCGCCAACGGCTGGCAGACCTTCTGGAAGGTCGTCTTCCCGAACCTCAAGTCGTTCTTCCTCGTCACCACGTTCCTCGAGGTGATCTGGGTCTTCAAGGCCTTCACCCAGGTCTACGCGATGAAGGCGGGCGGGCCCGACCGGGCCTCCGAGATCCTGCCCGTCTTCGCCTACGTCGAGGGCCAGAGCCAGTTCCACTACGGTCTGGCCGCGGCGATCTCCGTCCTGACGATCGTGATGCTCGTGATCGTCATGTCCTTCTACTTCCGTCTGATCCTGAAGCAGGAGGAGGAGCAGTGAGCACCACCACCGCCCCGAAGCCCGCGCCGCCGGCCGGGCCCCAGCAGCTGCGCAACCGCAGGCCGGTGCGCCCCGCGGCCGTCGCCAAGAACGTCGGCGCCCTGCTCCTGGCAGTCCTCTTCGTCTTCCCCGTCTACTGGATGTTCTCCTCGGCGCTCAAGCCGTCCAGCGAGATCCTCTCCAAGGACCCCGTCTTCGTCTTCACCCCGACGCTGGACAACTTCACCAAGGCCACCGGCGTCGACATGTTCTGGACGTACGTCACGAACAGCCTGCTCGTCACCGTCGGGGCCGTCCTGCTGGCGCTGGTCGTGGCCCTCGCCGCGAGCTTCGCCATCGCCCGCATGAAGTTCAAGGGCCGCAAGGGCCTCGTGCTCGCCGTGATGCTCGCCCAGATGGCCCCCTGGGAGGTCATGGTCATCGCGATGTACATGATCGTCCGCGAGGCCGACCTGCTGAACAACCTCGCCGTGCTGACCGCGATCTACTTCGTGATGGTCCTCCCCTTCACCATCTGGACCCTGCGCGGCTTCATCGCCGCCGTCCCGGTGACACTGGAGGAGGCCGCCCAGATCGACGGCTGCACCCGTGGCCAGGCCTTCCGCAAGGTGATCTTCCCGCTGCTGGCCCCCGGCCTGATGTCCACCTCGCTCTTCGGCTTCATCACGGCCTGGAACGAGTTCGCGATGGTCCTGATCCTGAACAAGGACAAGTCCGCGCAGACCCTGCCGCTGTGGCTGACCCAGTTCCAGACGGCCTTCGGCAACGACTGGGGCGCCACCATGGCCGCGTCCTCGCTCTTCGCGGTCCCGGTGCTGCTCATCTTCGTCTTCCTCCAGCGCAAGGCCGTCGGCGGCATGACCGCCGGCGCCGTGAAGGGATAACGGCCCATGACTGTCCTTGCGCACCGCTCGACCGTGCCCAATCCCAACGACGGCCTGGCCCGGGACGCGCTCGCGGTCCTCCAGCCCGGCTTCGAGGGCACCACCGCCCCCGCCTGGCTGCTGCGGCAGGTCTCCGAGGGCCTCACCGCCGTCGGCCTCTTCGGCCGCAACATCACCTCGCCCGAGCAGCTCGCCGGGCTGACCGCGCAGCTGCGCACCGAGCGGGACGACGTCCTCGTCGCCATCGACGAGGAGGGCGGCGACGTCACCCGCCTGGAGGTCCGGGGCGGCTCCTCCTTCCCCGGCAACCTGGCGCTCGGCGCCGTGGACGACGCGGACCTGACCCGCGACGTCGCCCGCGAGCTGGGCCGGCGCCTCGCCGAGTGCGGGGTCAACCTCAACTGGGCCCCGTCCGCGGACGTCAACTCCAACCCGGACAACCCGGTCATCGGCGTACGGTCCTTCGGCGCCGACACCCACCTCGCCGCCCGGCACACCGCCGCGTACGTCGAGGGCCTGCAGGCCGCCGGCGTCGCCGCCTGCACCAAGCACTTCCCGGGCCACGGCGACACCAACGTCGACTCGCACCACGCGCTGCCCCGCATCGACGTGGACCTCGACACCCTGGCCGCGCGCGAACTCGTACCGTTCCGCGCGGCGATCGAGGCCGGCACCAAGGCGGTCATGAGCGCGCACATCCTGGTGCCCGCCCTGGACCCGACCCGCCCGGCCACCCTCAGCCCGCAGATCCTGACCGGTCTGCTGCGCAAGGAGCTCGGCTACGAGGGCCTCATCGTCACCGACGGCATGGAGATGAACGCCATCGCCGGGACGTACGGCATCGAGCGCGGCTCGGTACTGGCCATCGCGGCGGGCGCCGACGCGATCTGCGTCGGCGGCGGGCTCGCCGACGAGGCCACCGTCCTGAACCTGCGCGACGCGCTGGTCCAGGCCGTACGGGACGGCTCGCTGCCGGAGGAGCGGCTCGCGGAGGCCGCCGCCCGGGTCCGCTCACTGGCCGAGTGGACCCGTACCGTCCGCCCGGGCGCGCGGCCGGAGGGGAGCAGCGCGCCCGGCATCGGACTGGCCGCGGCCCGCCGCGCGGTGGTCGTGACGGGTTCGCGCGCCGCGGCCGCCCCGGTGAACGCCCCGTACGTCGCCACGCTCACCCCGGTCGCGAACATCGCGGTGGGCGACGAGACCCCGTGGGGAGTGGCCGGGGAACTGTCCGCGCTGATCCCGGGCACCGAGTCGGGCGTGTACCCGCAGGGTTCGGCCGCGGCCGGCATCCTGGCGGCCGCGGGCAATCGCACGGTCGTCGCGGTGGTCCGCGACGCGCACCGGCACCCGTGGATGACCGAGGCCCTGGACGCGCTGGTCGCGGCGCGGCCGGAGACGATCGTGGTCGAGATGGGCCTGCCGCGGGCCGAGCCGCGGGGTGCGCTGCACATCGCCACGCACGGGGCGGCCCGGGTGTGCGGGCGCGCTGCCGCCGAGATCATCGCGGGGGTCTAGCGGCCGCTGCCGGGGCTCCGCCCCCGGACCCCGCACCCCAAACGCCGGCGGGGCTGGACGAATCCAGCCCCGCCGGCGTTTCGTTGCCCACCGGTACCGCTTACAGCCCCTGCCACGCGGGCTTGTTGGCGAAGGTGTGGCGGAAGTAGTCCGCGAGCTTCAGCTTGGACGCGGCGGCCTCGTCCACGACCACCGTGGCGTGGCGGTGCAGCTGGAGCGCGGAGGCCGGTACGAGGGCGGACAGCGGGCCCTCGACGGTCTGCGCGACGGCCTCGGCCTTGCCCTCGCCGGTGGCCAGCAGGACCAGGTGGCGGGCGTCGAGGATGGTGCCGATGCCCTGGGTGATGACGTGGTGGGGCACCTGCTCTATGTCGTCGTCGAAGAAGCGCGCGTTGTCCACGCGGGTCTGCTCCGTCAGCGTCTTGATGCGGGTGCGGGAGGCGAGCGAGGAGCACGGCTCGTTGAAGCCGATGTGTCCGTCGGTGCCGATGCCGAGCAGCTGGAGGTCGACGCCGCCGGCCTCGGCGAGCGCCCGGTCGTAGGCGTCGCACGCGCCGACGATGTCGGCGGCGCTGCCGTCGGGGCCCATGAAGGAGGCCTCGGACAGACCCAGCGGCTCGACGACCTCGCGCAGGACGACCGCGCGGTAGGACTCGGGGTGCCCGGCCGGCAGCCCGACGTACTCGTCGAGCTGGCAGATGCGGGCCCGTCCCACGTCGACCTTGCCGGCCTTGACCCGGGCGGCGAGGGCCTCGTAGATGGGAAGCGGGGTAGAGCCGGTCGCCACGCCGAGCAGGGCCTCGGGCTTGCGGCGGACCAGGGCGGCCATGGCCTCCGCGATGAGCTCGCCGCCTGCCTTGGCGTCCGGGACGATGACAACTTCCACGCGGGGCCTGCCGATCTGGAGTGTGACGATGTGGTATAGACCAATCTAGCAGAGGTGACGGCCCGTCGCCGGGTCTTCGCACCATCCCATGGTGGGCGAAGACCCGGCGTCCGGCCTCCTGGGGACCGGGGCGGCTACAGCAGCGCGAGCTGGAGCCCGCCCGTCACGGAAAGGTGCTGGCCGGTGACCCAGCGGGAGTCCGGGGAGGCGAGGAAGGCGACCACGTCCGCGACCTCCTCCGGAGTGCCGACGCGGTCGAAGACCGAGCGGGAGGCGGCGTGCGCGCGGGCCGCCGGATCCGCGAGCCAGGCGGCGTTCAGGTCGGTCTCGGTGATCCCCGGGCCCACCGAGTTCACCGTGATGTTCCGCGGCGCCAGCTCGGCGGCCAGCGAGACCGTCAGCGCGTTCACCGCGCCCTTGGCGGCGATCGTGGCGAGGATCGCCGGCAGGGCGATGCCGGGGGTGCCGGTCACGTTCACGATCCGGCCGCCGTCCCGCAGCCGTGCGAGGCCGTGCTTGATCACGAAGAACGGCGCCTTCGCGTTGAGCGCGTGCACCCGGTCGTACGTCTCCTCGTCCGTCTCGGCAATGCCGGCGAAGGTGGCCGCGCCCGCGTTGTTCACCAGGATGTCGACCCCCTCGGTGGCCAGCGGATGGGCCGCGTACGCCGCCCAGAGCGCCTCCGCGTCACCCGGGACGCCGAGCTCCGCGCCCACCGCGAAGGCGCGGCCCCCGGCCGCCTCCACGGCGCCCACGACCTCCTCGGCCGCCGCGCGGTTCTTCCCGTAGGCGACCGCGACCAGCGCCCCGTCCCGCGCCAGGCGCTCCGCCACGGCCCGTCCGATGCCCCGGCTGCCGCCCGTGACCAGTGCCGTCTTCCCCTTGAGCACGCCCATGGCGCACCCCCCTTTCAATAGTGGTCGCTACAGAAAGGGACCGTACCAGATTCCGTAGCGCCCGCTATAGAATGACCCCATGGTGACCGGACAGCGCGGCAGGCCCCGCTCCTTCGACCGCGACGCGGCCCTCGGCAAGGCGATGCTGGCCTTCTGGGAGCACGGGTACGAGGCCACGTCCATCTCCGAGCTGACCGCCTCGCTCGGCATCGGCGCGCCGAGCCTCTACGCCGCGTTCGGCGACAAGCGCAAGCTCTTCGACGAGGTCGTGGTGGTCTACGGCGACCGGTACGCGGAGTTCGCGGCCGTGGCGCTGGCCGAGGAGCCCACCGCCCGCGCGGCCGTGGGGCGGGTCCTGCGCGAGGCGGCCGAGATCTACACCGACCCGGCCCACCCGCCGGGCTGCATGGTGATCAGCGCGGCCGTCAACACCACCTCGGAGGAGGTGGCGGAGGCGCTGCGGGTGCGGCGCGAGGCCAATCTGGTGGCGTTCGAGAGCCGGATCCGGGCCGATGTCGCCGCGGGCGTGCTGCCGGCCGGTACGGACACGTGGGCGCTGGCCCGCCATGCCATGGCCGTGCTCGTGGGAATGTCCCAGCAGTCGCGCGACGGCGCGGGCCGTAAGGAGCTGGAGGCGGTGGCGGGGCTCGCGATGCGGGGCTGGCCGGAGCAGACCGGCCGTCCGGGGCGGGAGTGACTCTCCGGGCCGCGGCGGTCCTCTGGGCCACGGTGCCGAACGGGACCCTCGGCCCGCCCGGCACCGTAGCCCGGAGTACTCACGGCCGACGGGTGTGCGGTGCCCGTCAGCCGGTGGGAGGTGACGCGCGGTCAGGGCAGAGCGCGCGGCTTACCTCGATCCGTCCTCCTGTGCGGGGAGGGCGGAAGCATTGATGCAATTGTGGACTAGACCAATCTGTTCTGTCCATCCAATGACGCAACCCGGGTTACCGTCACTTCCTCCAAGCCTACGCGGAACAGGGGCCTCCTGGATACTCCGGAGTATCGCGCTGCGGAAAGTCGTGGCCCGTACCCGGGGTACGCTCGCCACGTGCCCTCCATGAACGACCTCGTACGCCAGCACACCGCTCTCAGTGAAACCGACCTGGAGTGGCTCCACCTGCTGGTCTCGGAGTGGCAGCTGCTCTCCGACCTCTCCTTCGCCGACCTCGTGCTGTGGGTTCCCACCCTCGACGGCAGCCGTTACGTCTCGGTCGCGCAGATGCGCCCGAACACCGGCCCCACCTCCTACCAGGACGACATGGTCGGCCACCTGGTCCCGCGCGGCCGCCGCCCGCTGCTCGACGCCGCGCTCGACGAGGGCCGCATCGTGCGCGAGGGGGACCCGGAGTGGCGCGAGGAGGTGCCGGTCCGCGTCGAGTCGATCCCCGTGCGCCGCGAGGGCCGGGTGCTCGGAGTGATCGCGCGCAACACCAACCTGCTCACTGTGCGTACACCCAGCCGGCTGGAGCTCACCTACCTCCAGTCCGCCTCGGACCTGGCCCAGATGATCGCGGCCGGCTCCTTCCCCTTCCCCGGCCAGCAGGTGGACATGGACGCCTCCCCGCGCGTCGGGGACGGCCTGATCCGGCTCGACGCCGAGGGCGTGGTGACGTACGCGTCCCCCAACGCGCTCTCCGCCTACCACCGGCTCGGCCTCGCCTCCGACCTGGTCGGCCAGCACCTGGGCTCCATCACCTCCGAACTCGCCCCCTCCCGCGGTCCGGTGGACGAGGCGCTGGTCAAACTCGCCAGCGGCTGGGCCCCGCGCGAGACCGAGGCCGAGGGCAGCGGCGGGGTCATCCAACTGCGCGCCATCCCGCTCAAGCCCAAGGGGACCCGCATCGGCTCCCTCGTCCTGTGCCGCGACGTCACGGAACTGCGCCGTCGCGAACGTGAATTGATCACCAAGGACGCGACCATCCGGGAGATCCACCACCGGGTCAAGAACAACCTGCAGACCGTGGCGGCGCTCTTGCGCCTACAGGCCCGTCGAATGGATTCGCCGCAGGGGCGCGAGGCGCTGAACGAAGCCGTCCGACGGGTCGGTTCGATCGCGATCGTGCACGAGACGCTGTCTCAGAACCTGGACGAGCGGGTCGAGTTCGACGAGATCGCCGACCGCGTGATCGCGATGGTCGCCGAGATCTCCCCGGGCAAGGTCGCCTGCCGGCGCACCGGCCGCTTCGGAATCCTGGACGCGGAGGTCGCCACTCCGCTGTCGATGGTGCTGACGGAGATCCTCCAGAACGCCCTGGAACACGCCTTCACCCAGGGGGAGGGCGGCACCGTGGAGGTGTCCGCGTCCCGCTCGGGCACCGGCCGCGGCGATGCCCGGCTGCTGATCTCGGTGGTCGACGACGGGTGCGGTCTGCCCGAGGGGTTCGACCCGCAGCGGGCCGGCAACCTCGGGCTGCAGATCGTACGGACTCTGGTGGAGGGCGAACTCGGCGGCACCTTCGACATGGTCGCCTCCGAGCCGCGCGGCACCAGGGTCGTCCTCGACATACCGGCGAGCCCGCAGAAATAGGGCGGCGCGGTCACTCAACGTGACGTCTGGGGGTCCGGACAGCACTGAACCCCGTACCGAATGGTTTTCGGTACGGGGTTCAAGAGCACGTTGCTGAGCGCTGATATGGGGTACTACGCGCTGCGGCTCGAGGCTCGAAAGTCGAAATCAGGCGCTGGCGTTGCGCGCCCGGTTGCGAGCGGCGCGGCGCTTCATTGCGCGGCGCTCGTCCTCGCTGAGACCGCCCCAGACACCGGAGTCCTGACCGGACTCGAGCGCCCACTGCAGGCACTGCTCCATGACGGGGCAACGGCGGCAGACGGCCTTGGCTTCCTCGATCTGCAGCAGCGCAGGACCGGTGTTGCCGATGGGGAAGAAGAGTTCCGGGTCTTCCTCACGACAAACGGCGTTGTGACGCCAGTCCATGGCTGCTCCATCTCCTTGTATTGCGGGCAGGTTGCTTGTGAATGTGAACGCTTTCACGAATCCCTTCGCGACGGAAGGGAGACCGCCCAGTTTGGGGAAAAACTCGCCCTGGGTTGCCGGAGATTCGTGGAGGGGTTCTGGCGGTCTGTATGGGTGCCGGATTCTGCGGGCTGTCCCGATCGCCATGTAGAGATTCGCAAACCTCGGACGGGGATACAACCCCTTCCGGAAAGTTTTTTTTGATTCGTCGGTGTCTACTAGGTCACAGCCCTACTTCGTGGGGGTGGACCGGCGTGTAAACGTTCGAGTGAAAGGACTTTGGGCCCTTCCACTCACACAATCACACGCAGTGCACGGCGTACGCCTGTGAACCGAACGCTGGTGCGCAGACCGAGGTGGTCTCCGTCCATCTGGAACGGAAGGGGGACCTTCGAATGCAAGGTGAAGTCCGTCAGATCGTGCAGAGACACCGCGTGCTTGCCGTGCGGACCGCGCTCAGGAGTCGAGGTCAGGAGCTGTGTCGCGTAGCGAGCGACCGCCGGAGTTGACAAACGGTCCAGTGCCAATACGTCAAGTGCGGTATCGAACGACGCTTCGGGAGAGGCGTAGAGCGGCCGGTTGCCCAGATATGTCCAGGGTGACGTGTTGCACACTATCGACAGCACCAGGTCCGTCACCGGATCCGCGCCGGGCCGCTCCAGCGTCATGGCGCCGTGCCGGCGGTTGGGCTCTTCCCAGAACTGGCGCATCAGCTGTCGTACATAGAGGGCGTGCGTCGAACGCTTGCCCCGTTCGCGCTGCTGTTCGACCCGGCCCACCACGCCCGCGTCGAAGCCGAAGCCCGCGCAGAAGGTGAACCAGCGCGCCGGAACCGACTCGTCCTCGGTGCCCGGCGTACCGGCCGCGAGCCCCAGGCCGACCGTCCGCTCGCGCCGCTCCCGCAGCGCGTCGAGCAGGGCGCCGGTCGCCTCCACCGCGTCGTTGGGCAGGCCGAGCGCGCGGGCGAAGACATTGGTGGAGCCGCCGGGCACCACCGCGAGACCGGGCAGCCGGTCCGGATCGGGGCCCTCGTGCAGCAGCCCGTTGACCACTTCGTTGACGGTGCCGTCACCGCCCAGCGCCACCACCAGGTCGATACCGGTCTCGGCGGCCCTGCGGCCCAGGTCCCGGGCGTGCCCGCGGTACTCGGTGGTGATCGCCTCCAGCTTCATCTCGCTGGCCAGGGCGTGGGTCAGGACGTCACGCGTGCGCGCACTGGTGGTCGTCGCTGCTGGGTTGGCCACGAGAAGTGCACGCATGGTCGCCAGCCTACCGACCCGTAGGGACGCCGCCCATACTGCCCGTCCCCTACGGGGTCCGGGGCGCGCGGATACCCTGCTGGGGTGAGTACGAAGCCCACCCCCACCGAGTCCGCCGTCCCCGCCCCGCTGCCCCGTCGGCTGACCGCGGCCGCCGCGCTCACCGCGCTGGAGGGACTGGCACTGGCCTGCCTCGGCATCCGGATGCTGTACGTGGGCATCGCCGGTGCCCACGACTCCGCCTGGCAGGCCGAAACCGGCGGGATCACGGTGCTCGTGCTCGCCGCGCTGCCGCTGATCGCGGCGCGCGGACTGCACCTGGGCCGCCGGTGGAGCCGCGGCCCGGCCCTGATCACCCAGCTGATGGCGCTGCCGGTGGCCTGGACCCTGTGGACCACGGGCGGCGCGATGGCCGTCGCCGCGGTGTCCCTGGCCCTGGCCGCGGTGGCCGTCGTGGCGCTCCTGGTGAATCCGACGGCCACGCAGGCACTGGGCATCGGGCCCGCGGAACAGGCCCGATAGCCCGTACGGGCCCCTCTCCCCTCTCCTACTCCTCGACCAGGAGCTTCTCGCGGAGCTGGGCCAGGGTGCGGGCCAGCAGACGGGAGACGTGCATCTGGGAGATGCCGACCTCCTGCGCGATCTGCGACTGGGTCATGTTGCCGAAGAACCGCAGCAGCAGGATCCGCTTCTCCCGCGGCGGCAGCCCCTCCAGCAGCGGCTTGAGGGACTCGCGGTACTCGACGCCCTCCAGCGCCTCGTCCTCCGAGCCCAGGGTGTCCGCGACCGCCGGCGACTCGTCGTCGGTGTCCGGGACGTCCAGCGAGAGCGTGCTGTAGGCATTGGCCGATTCCAGCCCCTCCAGCACCTCCTCCTCGGAGATCCCCAGCCGCTCGGCCAGTTCGTGCACCGTGGGGGAGCGGCCGTGCTGCTGGGACAGTTCCGCCGTCGCCGTGGTCAGCGAGAGCCGCAGCTCCTGAAGGCGCCGCGGGACCCGTACCGCCCAGCCCTTGTCGCGGAAATGCCGTTTGATCTCGCCGACCACGGTGGGCGTGGCGTACGTGGAGAACTCGACCCCGCGGTCCGGGTCGAAGCGGTCCACCGACTTGATCAGGCCGATGGTGGCGACCTGGGTCAGGTCGTCCAGCGGCTCACCGCGGTTGCGGAAGCGCCGGGCCAGGTGTTCCACCAGCGGCAGGTGCATCCGTACGAGCCGGTTGCGCAGCTCCGCCTTCTCCGGCGAGCCGTCGGGCAGCGCCCGGAGCTCGATGAACAGGGCCCGCGCGCCACTTCGGTCGCGCGGATCCGGAAGCGGCGCCGGCGCGGTGAACACCGGGGCCGGCAGGACCCCGGGGGTGTCCACTGCTGGTGCGTCCGCCGCCGGTGGGGTGTCCGCGGCCGGGGCCACCGGGGCCGTGGCAGCGGCCCCCGGTGGCTGGACCGGCAGTGTTTGGTCGTGCTGGTTCTCGCTCACAGGGCCCGCCCGTCGCTCCGCCGAGTCCAAAAAGCCGTTTTCCGCATCCGTGTCAGCCGGGTGCGGCCGGGCGTGCTGCTGCTCCGGAATGCCGCCGTCGACCTCGTGTCGTGCCCGGGGCCGATCCCCGCCCCGCACCGGGACCTCCCCGCCGCTCACGCCGGGCCTGGTCCCGCGCCGCGCTGTTTGTAGAGGCTGATGCTCACCGTCTTGTTCTCCTCGACCGTGGCCTCGACCTTCCCGGCCAGTGCCGAGAGGACCGTCCACGCGAACGTGTCGCGCTCCGGGGCCCGGCCGTCGGTGGTCGGGGCGGACACGGTCACCTCCAGCGAATCCTCCACCAAACGGAAGACGCAGCTGAGGACGGAGCCGGGCACGGCCTGCTGGAGCAGGATCGCGCAGGCCTCGTCCACCGCGATGCGGAGGTCCTCGATCTCGTCGAGAGTGAAGTCCAAACGTGCCGCGAGGCCGGCCGTGGCCGTCCGCAGCACGGACAGGTAGGCACCCGCAGCGGGCAGCCGGACTTCCACGAAGTCCTGGGTCCCGGGCTCGCCTGCGATCTGGGACACCCTCACCTCCAAGGTGGTACGAGCTCTGTTCGCCGGTGACGCTATCGCGATCCGGGCGATCGTGTCGCGGTACCCCTGACGGAGCGCGCGGACCCCGTCGAACATAGCTGGCCGAAGGGCCGTGCCTGCGACCAGTGACTGATGGTAAGCCCATGGGGACGCACAGTGGCTAGGGGTCTGCGGGCCCAAATCAGGGGAACCGGCGGAGGGTTGATCTACCCCGCCTCACACGATCGAACCGTCGACAAAACACCAACGCCAGGTCTCGCCCGGTTCGAAGCTGCGCATCACCGGATGACCGGTCTCCCGGTGGTGCGCCGTGGCGTGCCGGTGGGGCGAGGAGTCGCAGCAGGCGACGTGTCCGCACCACAGGCACATGCGCAACTGGACGGGGTGACTGCCGAGCGCCAGACATTCGGGGCAGGTCTGGGCAAGCGGGGCGGGCTCGGGGCGCGGCAGTTCGGGAACGTGGGTGCACTCGCTCATGATGGCCAGCGTACTGAGGTACGGGCGCCCGGGGACGACACGACCAAGCGAGGATGATCTTCGATGGAGGTATTGCCGCTGGTGGCCCTGGTCGCCGGCTGTGCGGTCGTCGCGGGCCTGGCCCGCCGCACCCCGGTGCCGGCGCCACTGCTGCTGGTCGCCGCCGGGCTGGCCGCGGCCTACGTGCCGGGCGTGCCGGCGTACGGCCTGGACCCGCACATCGTGCTGCCGCTGCTGCTCCCGCCGCTGCTGTACACGGCCGCGGTCGACAGCTCGTACCTGGACCTGCGGGCGAACCTGCGGCCGGTGGCACTGCTCTCGGTGGGCTACGTGCTCTTCGCGACCCTCGTCGTCGGGTACGTGGCGTACCTGGTGGTGCCCGCTCTCTCGCTGCCGGTGGCGCTGGTGCTGGGGGCGGTCATCGCCCCGCCCGACGCGGTGGCGGCGACCGCCATCGCCCGCAAGCTCGGGCTGCCGAACCGCATCACGACCATCCTGCAGGGTGAGTCCCTCGTCAACGACGCGACCGCGATCACCGCGTACAAGGTCGCGCTGGCGGCGGCGGTCGGGGCGAGCTCCGGCTGGGCGGGCGGGATCGCGGAGTTCCTGCTGGCCTCGGTGGGCGGGGTCGGGGTCGGCCTGCTGCTGATGGTCCCGATCCACGTGCTGCGCAGGCGGCTGCGGGACTCGCTGCTGCAGAACACGCTGTCGCTGCTGATCCCGTTCGTGGCCTACGCGGCGGCCGAACGGGTGCACGCTTCGGGTGTCCTCGCGGTCGTGGTGGTCGCGCTGTACCTGGGGCACCGCAACTGGCAGGTCGACTTCGCGACCCGGCTCCAGGAGGAGGCGGTCTGGAAGGTGGTCGCCTTCATCCTCGAATCGGTGGTCTTCGCGCTGATCGGGCTCCAGCTGCCGGTGGTGCTGAAGGGGCTGGGGGAGTACGAGGGCGTGGCCGCGGCGGGCTACGCGCTGGTCGTGTTCGCCGTCGTGGTGGCGGCCCGCTTCGCATGGGTGTTCCCGGCGACCTTCCTGCCGCGGCTCGCCGCGCGGATCCGCGACCGGGAGCCGGAGACGAACTGGAAGGCGCCGGTCATCGTGGGCTGGGCCGGGATGCGGGGGGTGGTCTCGCTGGCGATCGCCTTCTCCGTGCCGGTCGGCGTGCCGCACCGGAACCTGATCCTGTTCCTGACCTTCACCACCGTGATCGGCACGCTGGTGGTGCAGGGCCTGACGCTGCCGCCGCTGATCCGGCTCCTCAAGCTGCCCGCCCGGGACCTGCACGCGGAGACCCTGGCGGAGGCCCAGGCCCAGAGCGAGGCCTCGCGGGCGGCGGAGGACCTGCTCACGGAGCTGCTGGCCTCCCCGGCGAACGCCCTCCCGCCCCCGCTCGCGGACCGGCTGCGGACGGTGCTGGAGCGCAGGCGCAACGCGGTCTGGGAGCGGCTCGGCGAGGTCAACGCGGTGACCGGCGAGTCCGCGGACGACGTCTACCGCCGCCTGGCGGGGGAGATGATCGCGGCGGAACGCGAGGTCTTCGTCTCCCTGCGCGACGCCCGCCGCATCGACGACGAAATGCTCCGCGCCCTGCTGCGCCGCCTGGACCTGGAGGAAGCGGCGGCCTACCGGGAGGAAACGGCGTAGCGGGGGCGGCGGGGCCGCCGGGCTACGGGCGGCCCGTGACCACCGCCGTCAGGGTGGTGCCCCGGGGGAAGGCTCCGGCGCCGGTCAGGTCGAGCAGGGCCCACAGGAGCTTCGCCACGTAGATCCGCTCCACCGGCAGGCCGTGGCGGGACCCGAAGTCCGCCGCGAAGGCCGCCAGCTCGCGGGGGACCCGGGCGTAGCCGCCGTGGGCGTAGCCCTCGGCCAGGGACCAGTCGCCCGCGGGCCCGCCGAAGGCCGCCGCCTGGAGGGAACGTATCTCCGCCTCCAGGAAGCCGCCGCCGACCACGGGTACGCCCACCGCCCGCTGGTCCGGGGCCAGTCCCGCCGCCAGCCCGGCCAGCGTGCCCCCGGTGCCGCAGGCCACCGCGACCACGTCGCAGCCGCCGCGAAGCTCGCGCCCCAGCTCGGCGCAGCCGTGCAGCGCGAGCGCGTTGCTGCCGCCCTCCGGGACCACGTACGCGTCCCCCGCACCGGCCCGCGCCGGCAGTTCCGTCTTGTCCCGGTAGGCCGACCGGGTCACGAAGTGCAGCCGCATGCCGTCCGCCGCGCACCGGGCCAGCGACTCGTTCAGCGGCTGCCCCGCGAGCTCGTCCCCCCGGACGATCCCGACGGTCTCCAGCCCCAGCAGCCGGCCGGCCGCGGCGGTGGCCCGCAGGTGGTTCGAGTACGCCCCGCCGAAGGTCACGAGCCCCGGGTACCCACCCGCGAGGGCGGCCCGCAGATTCGGCGCGAGCTTGCGCCACTTGTTCCCGGGAAGCTCCGGGTGCACCAGGTCGTCCCGCTTCAGCAGCAGCCGCACGCCGTGCCGATCGAACCGCTCGTCGCGGACCTCCTGGAGCGGCGAGGGCGGCCGGGGCCGCAGGACCGGATCGGGGTCGGAGTCGGGGTCGGGGTCGGAGTCGGGGTCGGGGTCGGCTGGACGTTCCACCTGCCCATTGTGTGCCGCGCCCGCCGGCGCCACGTTCCGGGGGTGCCGTCGGGTCGAGGCCTACTTCAGGCGTTCCTCGACGCGGGTGCGCATCGAGTCCATCGTGAAGCCCTTCGGGTCGATCTTGCCCGGTTGCCATTCGAGGTGGCCGATGACCGAGCGGGAGGTCCAGCCGTGGACCCGGCACAGGGCGGCCGAGGCGCGGGCCATCGCGTCGAGCTGGGCCGGCGGCCAGGGGTCTTCACCGTCGCCGAGGTTCTCGCACTCGAAGCCGTAGAAGTGGCGGTTGCCGTCGGTGTCGGCCTGGCGGTCCGGGGGGAGGCGCTTCTCCGCCACGACCGCCGCCAGGACGTCCGAGTCGCCCGCGCCCGCGTGGTTGGCGCGGCCGTAGCCGACCAGGTGGACCCGCCCGTCCTTGGTGATCACGCCGTGGCAGAGGGGGCCGGGCAGGGCCGCGTCGCCGTCGCGGCAGAGCTGGACGGTGTACGCGGTCCCCTGCGTGACGGTGTGGTGGATCATCACCCCGTTCACCGGGCCCCAGGGCCCCTTGTGGTTGCGGTTGTGGGTGCGCCAGGCGCCCACCTCGACGACCGTCAGGCCCTCGGCCCGCAGGGCCCCGATGAACCGGTCCGCGGACATGGGTGCGGACATGGCCGCCTCCTTCACGTTGGGTGACTGGTTGATTACCAAACGTGTAGTGGAGGTGGCCATTCCGCCGCAAGGGCGCAGGGGGAGCAGGGCGGGGCGCAGGGGGTTACGCCGAGGCGAGCCACAGGTCGGGGCCGAAGACCTCGTAGTGGATGTCGGCGGGGGTGATGCCCTTGGTGATGAGTTGTTCGCGTGCGGCGCGCATGAAGGGGAGGGGGCCGCAGAGGTAGGCGTGGGTGCCGGGGGCGACGGGGATGTCCGTCAGGTCCAGGCGGCCCTCCCGGTCGCCGGGTTCGGTGTTGGTTTCGTACCAGAAGTGGGCGGTGGCGTCGGGGAGTTTGTGGGTGAGGGCGCGGTGGTCGGTGCGCAGGGGGTGGTCGGCGGGGGAGCGGTCGGCGTGCAGGACGGTGACGGGGGCGGTGTGTGCGGTGTCGGCGAGGTGTTCCAGCATGGAGAGGATGGGGGTGCAGCCGATGCCGGCGGAGGCGAGGATGAGGGGCGCGGTGGTGTCCTGGAGGGTCAGGTCGCCGTAGGGGGTGGAGACGTTGAGGGTGTCGCCGGTGCGGACTTCGGTGTGGAGGTGGTTGGAGACTTCGCCGTCGGGGCCGGTGGCGGCGGGGCCGTGGACGCGTTTGACGGTGATGGAGCGGATGGGGGAGCCGGGGGCGCTGGAGAGGCTGTACTGGCGGATCTGGCGGGCGCCGTCGGGGAGTTCGACCTGGACGGAGACGTACTGGCCGGGCTTGAAGGCGGGCATGGGGGAGCCGTCGGCGGGGGTGAGGTGGAAGGTGGTGCAGTCCGCGGTCTCCTCCACGCGGGCGGCGACCGTCCAGGGGCGCCAGACGTCTGCGGCCGTGACCTGCTGCTCGGCGTAGAGGCGTTCCTCGATGGTGGTGAGGGCGCCCGCCATCAGCCAGTAGACCTCGTCCCAGGCTTCGGCGACCTCGGGGGTGAGGGCGTCGCCGAGGATCTCCGCGATGGCTTCGAAGAGGTACTTGTGGACGATCGGGTACTGCTCGCGGGTGACGCCGAGGGAGGCGTGTTTGTGGGCGATGCGGCCCAGCATCACGTCGGGGCGGGTGTCGGGGTGCGTGACCAGGTGGGTCGCGAAGGCGGCGATGGAGCCGGCGAGGGCCTGCTTCTGCAGGCCGGCGTTCTGGTTGCCGCGGTTGAACAGGTCCCGGATCAGCTCGGGGTGGGCCGTGAACAGCTTCCCGTAGAAGAGCTCCGTGATGTCACCGATCGCCGCGCCCACGGCGGGCAGGGTGGCTCGAACGGTCGCGGTCGACTTCTCGGAAAGCATCGGGGGGACTCCTCGCGTAGGGGTGGCTCGTAAAACTGGCATGTGAGATACATGTTTTTAATGACGGGCGTGCAGGGGTCCGCCGCGGTGCGGACTTCTGTTCGAAGGCCCCGTCCGGATCAGGCTATGCGGGCCGGCCGCCGGTGCGAACCGGCCATCCGGCCCCCGTCGTCAGGGTCTTCCGGCCCCCGGTGACCCGCCCGAAATGCCCAGCAGGAGCGGCCCGGTCGGCGCTGCGACCAGGTCGTTCACCGTCAGGGGGTCGAGCGAGGCGAAGAAGGCCTCCTGGGCCCGGCGCAGCGCCCCGCGCAGGACGCACGCGCCGCGCAGCGGGCACGGGACGGCGCCGTCGCAGTCCACGACGTCACCGGCGCCCTCCAGCTCGCGGATCAGTCCGCCCACCGAGGCGCCGCGCCCGGCGGCGGTCAGGGTGAGCCCGCCCCCGCGTCCGCGGCGGGCCTCGACCAGGCCGAGATGCTGCAGCTTGGCGACCACTTTGGCGGTGTGCGTGTACGGGACCTCCATGGTCGCCGCCACGTCGCGCGTGGTGGGGAGGTCCGTCTCCTCGACGGCTAGGCGCATCAGGACGCGCAGCGCCAGGTCGGTGAATCGGGTCAGCCGCATGGGTCCACCGTAGAAAACTTGCATGTTCCGTGCAAATTTAAAGACCCGGCGTGGCGCCTCGTGGCTGAAAGAGGTGGGGTTCGGGTCACGTCCTGAGAAAGGAGTGACTCTGAAGGGTGCCCACTCACGGACGGAGTAGTCCCACCCTTTTGTGTAATGGTCTCACCACGCTCCGTACTGGAAGGCTTCCATCCCGCAGATTCATGGAGTGATCGAAGGGGAAGCACATGTCGGTCCAGGCAGGTTCCGGATCCGAGACCCAGGCACCGCAGCGCAGTCTGGGGACTTCGGCCGCGCGGAACTTGGCAACCACGACCAAGTCCGCGCCGCAGATGCAGGAGATCACCTCGCGGTGGCTCCTGAAGATGCTCCCGTGGGTGTCCGTCCAGGGCGGTACGTACCGGGTCAACCGGCGGCTCAGCTACTCGGTCGGCGACGGACGCGTGGAGTTCATCAAGACCGGCACGCAGGTGCAGGTGATCCCGGCGGAGCTGGGTGAGCTCCCGCTGCTGCGCGACTACGACGACATCGAGGTCCTGACCGAACTCGCCGCCCGCTGCCACCAGGTCGACTTCGAAGCGGGCCAGGAGCTCACCTCCTTCGGCAACCCCGCCGACAAGGTGTTCCTGCTCGCCCACGGGCGCATCGACCAGATCGGCACCGGCCCGTACGGTGACGACGCCGTCCTGCAGACCGTCGCGGACGGTGCCTACTTCGGCGAGGACTCCCTCGTCAACGAGGAGGCCATCTGGGAGTACACCGCCCGCGCCGCCACCGCCGGCACCGCACTCGTCCTCTCCCGCCAGGACTTCCAGATCCTCGCCGACCGGGTCGAATCGCTGCGGGCCCACGTGAACTCCCTACGGGACCTGCCCGAGCAGCACACCAACAAGTACGGCGAGGCGGCGATCGAGCTCTCCGCCGGCCACCAGGGCGAGGCCGTACTGCCGGGCACCTTCGTGGACTACGAGGCCCGCCCGCGCGAGTACGAACTCTCCATCGCGCAAACGGTTCTGCGCGTCCACACCCGCGTCGCCGACCTGTACAACCAGCCGATGAACCAGACCGAGCAGCAGTTGCGGCTCACGGTCGAGGCGCTGCGCGAGCGCCAGGAGCACGAGATGCTCAACAACCGCGACTTCGGGCTCCTGCACAACGCCGACTACGACCAGCGCATCCAGCCCCACGACGGCGCGCCCAGCCCCGACGACATGGACCAGCTGCTGAGCATGCGGCGCGGTTCCAAGTTCTTCCTCGCGCACCCCAAGGCCATCGCCGCCTTCGGCCGCGAGTGCAACAAGCGCGGGCTGTACCCGGAGTCGGTCGAGATCGGCGGGCACCGCGTGCCGTCCTGGCGCGGGGTCCCGATGTTCCCGTCCAACAAGATCCCGATCAGTGACGCCCGTACGACCTCCATCCTCTGCATGCGCACCGGCGAGGACGAGTCGGGCGTGATCGGCCTGCACCAGCCCGGGATCCCCGACGAGATCGAGCCGAGCACCTCGGTGCGGTTCATGGGGATCAGCGAGCAGGCGATCATCTCGTACCTGGTCACCGCCTACTTCTCCGCCGCCGTACTGGTGCCGGACGCGCTCGGTGTCCTGGAGAACGTCGAGATCGCCCGCTGGCGCTGAGCCGGTCGTACCAGAGCACCGGGCACGGGACAGGACAGGACGGGACGGACGGACACGCCATGTCGACCACTGAGGCGATCACCACCAGCGAGGGGCAGGAGGCCGCGGCCCTGCTGGAACGGACAAGAGAAACGGTCAACCCGGAACTGCGCCGGACCGTCGAGAGCCTGCCCGGCTCGATGCGGCGCGTGGCGATGTACCACTTCGGATGGGAGCAGGAGGACGGCAGCCCGGCGGCGGGCAGCACCGGGAAGGCCATCCGGCCCGCCCTGGTGCTCGCCGCCGCACAGGCCCTGCGGGGGAACGGCGCGACGGGGGACGCCGTACGGCCGGCGGTGGCCGTGGAGCTGGCGCACAACTTCACGCTGCTGCACGACGACGTCATCGACAAGGACGTGCGCAGGCGCGGACGGCCCACGGCCTGGACGGTCTTCGGGATACCGGACGCGATCATCACCGGCGACGCCATGATGGCGCTCGCGCTGCGGCTGCTCGCCGAGGACCCGCACCCGGCCTCGGCGGCGGCCTCGGCCCGGCTCGCGGCCTGCATCGTCGAGCTGTGCGCGGGCCAGCAGGCGGACTGCGCCTTCGAGCAGCGGCCGTACGTCCCGCTCGACGAGTGCCTGACCATGGCCACGGCCAAGACCGGGGCCCTGCTGGGCTGCGCGTGCGCGCTCGGTGCGCTGTACGCGGGGGCCGGCCCGGACGAGGTGGACGCCATGGACGCCTTCGGGCGGGAGGCCGGGCTGGCCTTCCAGCTCATCGACGACCTGATCGGCATCTGGGGGGACCCCGGCCACACCGGGAAGCCCGCCGGGGCCGATCTGCTCGCCCGCAAGAAGTCCCTCCCGGTCGTGGCCGCCCTCACCTCGGGCACCGCGGCGGGGAAGGAGCTGGCCGAGCTGTACGCGGGCCCCATGACCGGGGACGACGTGCGCAGGGCGGCCGCCGCGGTGGAGCGGGCCGGCGGGCGGGACTGGGCGCAGGCCCATGCCGCCGACCGGATGGGGCGGGCGGTCCAGCAGCTGGCGCGGGCCGTTCCGGACCTCGGGGCGGCGGGCGGGCTGCTGGCGCTGGCGGAGTTCGTGACGCGCCGGACGATGTGACCCCGTAGCGCGGGGTGCGCAAGGCCTGTTCCGGCATCGGCATGGTGCCGGAACGGGCCTTTCCGCCGTAGTGGCCCAACTCTAGGATCGCTCGGGGTTGTTGACGACCGAGCGAAGGGTGTGACCAGTGGGACTGGAGATACGTCAGGCGGACCAGTCGGACCGGGACGCGGTGGCGCGGCTGCTCGACGAGGCCTTCCGTACGGATCCGGTGAGCAGCTGGGTCTTCCCGGATCCGGGGCACCGGGCCGCGGTGCACGGGAAGTTCCTGGGCGTCTTCGTGGACGTCGCCCTGGCCGAGGGCCGGATCGACTACGCGGTGGACGGCTCGGCGGCGGCGCTGTGGCTGCGGATCCCGGCGGGCGAGCCGGAGGGCGAGGACGAGGTCCCGGCGAAGATGCGGGCCGTCGCCGACCCCGACAACGAGCGGTGCGAGCTGGTGGGCCGGCTCACGGGTGAGGTGCACCCGACGGCGGAGGAGCACGAGTACCTGCTGATGATCGCGGTCGCCCCGGGCCGGCAGGGCGAGGGGCTGGGCACCGAGCTGATCCGGCCGGTGCTGGAGCGGTGTGACCGCGAGGGGGTGCCGGCGTACCTGGAGGCGAGCAGCGAGCGGAGCAAGGGGCTGTACGAGCGGCTGGGCTGGGAGTTCACGGGCGAGGCGGTGCGGCTGCCGGACGGGCCGCTGATGTGGCCGATGTGGCGCAAGGCGCGGTGATCCTTCGGCGTCGGTGATCCCCCGGAAGGCCCGTGATCCTTGCCGTGCCGATGTCGCGCGCAGGCTTCGGGGTGCGCCCCCTGGAACCCACCGGGGTCAAGGCCCTCGGCGGCGGTCAGGTCGTCACCTCGTACGCCGTCACGTGCTGACCCCGCCGAAGCGGCGAAACCGGCCTACCGTGGAGGTATGGCCGGTGAACAGCGGGAACGACGCGAGCAAGCGACGGTCGCCCCGCGGGCCGGGCACGAGCAGCGCTCGTGCCCGGCCTGCGGGAGCCCCGTCGACACGATGGTCGGACGGCGCAAGTCCCTGGGGATCTTCGTTCCGGAGTGGACTGCGGGTCCCTGCCGGAACCCGGAGTGCCCGGAGGGCGTCCCCCGGGAGGCCTAGCCCTTCGCGTCCAGCCCCGACGCGACGAGGCCGTTGGCCCACAGCTGGTTCACGCGCGCCCGCTCGGCGGAGTTCGGGTTGGTGTTCTGGCAGGAGGTGCCGGGGCCGCCGCCCGACATCAGCTCGCTGCACGGACCCGAGTAGTGGTCCGGCAGGCCCAGCACGTGGCCGGTCTCGTGCGCCGTCACGCGGGTGGAGTTGTACTGCTGGTTCTGCTGGTAGTCGAGGAAGATGTAGCCGCGGCCGTGGCCGTCCGTGCTCGCGTAGGAACCGCGCGAGTCGCTGCCCTCGTAGTACGAGAAGTTCCCGCCCGAGGACACCTCCTGCAGTTTGACGCTGGTCACCGAGCTGTTCCAGATCTGTGTGGAGCGGGATATCTGGCTGCGGAAGCTCGGCGCGTTGCGGGTGTTGTACGTGACGGTCACGGCGGCCAGGCCCGGGTTGGCGGCGCGCTGCTCGGCGACCGAGCGCTGTACGGCCTCGAAGAAGGCGCGGTTGGCGGCCTGGTTCTCCTGCGAGCGCTCGTACGCGGCGTACGTGCCCGGGTTGCCGGCGGCGGGCGCGGCGGAGGCGCTCGTGCCGGGGACGACGGCGCCGAGAACGGCGGCGACGCCGAGGCCGAAGGCGGACAGGGTGGTGGTCCTGCGGGAGTGACGCATGTGGGGAACTCCTGCTCGTCCGGTGCGGTGGGGGGGGATCGTTCGGTACCGGAGTCTGCGGGAGCGGGAGCGGCCGGCGGATGATGTCAGGACCCGATAACGCCGGGCTATCGGGGGGTTTTCGGAAGGCCGACTCCCGTGAGAATGGCGGGATTCGATGGGATACCTGTTACTGGTGTGTTCAGCTCGGCCCGGCCTACCCTCTGGGGCATGGAGCTTGAGGTCAGGCACCTGCGCGCCCTGTGCGCCATCGCCGACGCCGGAAGCCTGCACAAGGCGGCCCGGCAGCTCGGCGTGAGCCAGCCCTCGCTCACGACCCAGCTGCGGCGCATCGAACGCGCCCTGGACGGGGAGCTGTTCCTGCGCGAACGGACCGGATGTCGACCGACTCCTTTCGGCCGCACGGTGCTCGGCCGGGCGCGCCCGCTCCTGGCCGAGATGGCCGCCCTCGTCGCGGAGGCGCGGGCGCTGTCCCACGGGCCCCGGCTGCGGATCGGCTCGACGGCCAGCCGCGCCCTGCCCGGCTGGCTGCGGCGGCTGCACCGGCGGCTGCCCGACACGGAGACGGACCTGGTGGTCGACGTCTCCGCCAACGCGCTGCTGCGGATGACGGCTTCGGGCCAGCTCGACGTGGCGTTCGTGCACGAGGTGGAGGGCAGTCCGCTGCGGGTGCCGGCCGGTCTGGAGTTACGCGTGCTGATGGAGCGGGAGCCGCAGTTCGTGTCCATGTCCCGGGACCATCCGGCGGCGGCGCGGCCCGTGGTCGAGCTGCGGGACCTGGCCGCCGACCGGTGGACCGTGGACCCCTCGGTGGACGGCGAATGGGACGGCCTGCGCAGGGTGTTCGCGGTCGCCGGGCTGGACCCGCCCCTGCTGCACGCCGATTACCACACGGCGACCTCGCTGATCGTCTCCGGTGAGGCCGTCGCCCCCTGTCAGCCCACCTCCGGGCCGCGCGAGGACATGGCCATCAGGCCGCTCTCGGGGGACCCGCTCGCCGTACGCCTCCTCCTCGCGACCCGGCCGTCGACGCACGCGCGGTCCCACGAGGGGCTGTACGAGGACCTCCGCGCGGCCTACCGCGAAGCGGCGCTGCGGACCCCGCCGTACCGGGCCTGGCTGCACCGCCACGCGAGCCCGCTGCTGGCGGCGTAGCTCCGGCTCCGGCCGGACGGCCTACTCGCCCCGGCGGGCCCGGTCGTAGGCCAGGGCGGCCGCGCCGTGGGCCACCAGGAGGGTGCCGGCGGCCAGCCAGCCCGGGCTGCGGCGGCGGGCCGCCCACAGCATCAGGGGGGCTCCGGCCGCCAGTTGGGCCGCGCCCGCGAGGCGCGCCTTGGGGCCCCGGAGCCATGGGCCCAGGGGGCTGTCCTCGACCACCGCGAGCTCCGCCCGCACCGTGTCGCGCCAGCCCGACCACTCCACCGGCTCCGCCCCCGGCGCGACCCGGGCCGCCTCCCGCAGCCGGTCGGCCGGTTCACCCGGGGTCAGGCCGGAGGGCAGCGCCAGGCCCGCGCGGGCCAGCAGTGCGACGACGCCGAGCAGCCGGGAGTCCCCGTCCGCCGCTTCGTCGGGGCGGGTGAGGCGTTCCAGTTCCTCCAGGTCCAGTACGGGGTCCAGCCCGAGCCGCGCCGCCAGCACCCGCATGGCAGCGGGGTCCGGCCCGCCGTGCGGTCGGCCCGCCGCGTCCCACTCGTAGGCGGCCGAGCGGCGGAAACCCGAGGAGAGGACGAAGCCGGTCCGGCCGTCCTCCCACCACAGGCTCAGCACCGGCCAGTTGGAGCTCAGCGCGACCGCAGAGCCCCATCCCGCCAGGACTTCGGCCACGGTTTCCCCGTGCCTCAGCCAGGGCTTGGCCTCGGGTACCAGCACGCTCCACTCACCGGCCGGGGCCAGCAGCAGGCGTTCGCGCAGGATGTGCGCGGCGGGGCGGGCGTCGGCGGGCCCGGCGTGGCAGAGCAGCAGTCCGCCCGCCGTGGTCTGGGAGATCGGCATGCCCACACGCTAAGCCAAATCGTCCCAAACGGAGGATTTGGGATCTTCCTAACGCCCTTGACTTCCCACAACCGCGATATATCGTGTTCTGAGAAGACGCGATATGTTGCGTGCACGTACGCCGAGGAGGGTCAGCACCATGGCAGAGGCAGCGCAGAAGACGTGGTCGGTCGCCGGACCGCAGAAGCTCACCTTCGAGGAGCCGGTGACCGAGGTCCGCGTGCGCGTGGCCGGCGGCACGGTCAATGTCGTCGCCGCCGACGACGGCCCGGCCCGCCTCGAGGTGTCCGAGGTCGACGGACCGCCCCTGCACGTGGTGCAGGAGGGCGGCACCCTCACGGTCTCCTACGAGGACCTTCCCTGGAACGGCTCCCAGGGGTTCAAGAAGTGGTTCGAGGGCAAGCCCTGGAAGGCCTGGTCCGCCTCCGACTCCGGCCGCAAGGCATGGGAGCGCAGCGCGAGCGTGACCCTCACCGTCCCCGCCGCCACCCACGTGCAGCTGGCCAGCGTCAGCGCCGCCGTCTTCGTCTCCGGCATCGGCGGCGGCACCGACATCCACGGGGTCTCCGGCGACGCCACGCTCGTCGGCCTCTCCGGCAGGGTCAAGGCGCACACGGTCTCCGGCGCCGTCGAGGCCCAGTCCGTGACCGGGGAGCTCGGCTTCCACTCCGTTTCCGGCGGCCTGACGGTGGTCGACGGCGCGGTCGGCAACGTCCGGGCCGACTCCGTCAGCGGCGACATGCTCATCGACCTGGCCCTGGACGAGCGGCCCGAGCCGCGCCCGGTCGACATCTTCCTCAACTCCGTCTCCGGGCAGGTAGCCATCCGCCTCCCGCACCCGGCCGATGCCCGCGTCGAGGCCAACACCGCCACCGGCGGCGTCTCCAACGCCTTCGAGGACCTGCGGGTCTCGGGCCAGCTGGGCGCGAAGCGGATCACCGGCACCCTGGGCGCCGGCACCGGTACGCTGCGCGCCACCACCGTCTCGGGGTCCATCGCGCTGCTGCGCCGCCCGGCCGCGGACCCGGCAGCCGCCCCTGCCGCCCCCCTCGCGCTCGACAAGAAGGTGCTCTGACATGCCGCCCGTCTTCGCCCACGGCCGCCTCCGGCTCTACCTCCTCAAGCTGCTCGACGAGGCCCCGCGCCACGGGTACGAGGTGATCCGGCTGCTGGAGGAGCGTTTCCAGGGGCTGTACGCGCCCTCCGCGGGCACCGTCTACCCCCGCCTCGCCAAGCTGGAGAGCGAGGGCCTGGTCACGTACGCGACCGAAGGCGGGCGCAAGGTGTACTCGATCACCGAGGCGGGCCGCGCCGAACTGGCCGACCGCGGCGGCGAACTGGCCGACCTGGAGCTGGAGATCCGCGACTCGGTCTCCGAGCTGGCCGCCGAGATCCGCGCCGACGTGAGCGGCGCTGCGGGTGATCTGCGGCGCGAACTGCGGGCCGCGGCCAGTGCGTCGGCCACGCAGGTGGAGGACGAGGGCTGGAAGGCCGCCAAGGAGGAGCTCCGCAAGGCCAAGGCCGAGTGGAAGGAACAGGCGCGCCGGGCGAAGGACGAGAGCCGCCGGGCCCGTGAAGAGGCCCAGCAGGCGCGCCGCCAGGCCAAGGAGGCGCAGGAGCGGGCCCGCGAGGAGGTCCAGCGGATCGCCGGGCAGCTCCAGGAGCAGTTCGCGAAGTCCGGCGGAGTCCTGGGCAGCCTGGCCGGGGCCTGGCTCGGCGGCTCCACCGCGACCCCGTCCTCCGCCTCCGCCCCCTCCGCCCCGTCGTCCGACGCGGCTCCGGCGCCCGATCCGGACTGGGCGCGGGACGTGCCCGCGACGGGCGACCCGGCCCGTGATCTGGACCGGCTGCTGGACCGCTTCCGTGACGACATCCGCGACGCGGCCCGCGACCGGGGCGTCACCGCGGCCCAGCTGTCGCAGGCCCGTGCGCACCTGGCGGCCGCGGCCTCCCGCATCGCCACGGACCTCGACCCCCGGGGCTAGGCCGTACGGCCGTATGTACGTACGGCCTCCGGGTACGTACGGGCATCCGGCCGGGCACGCCGCAGAACCCCCACGCCCTTCGCGCGGGGGTTCGGTGTTTCTCAGGCGGCGGCGGCCAGGGCCGCCTCGGCCGCGGCGTAGGTCACCCCGTGCTCGGCGAGGACCTCGGCGGGCGTGCCGGGGCGGGAGAGGAGGGCCAGGAGGAGGTGGAGGGTGGAGATGTGGCGGTCCTTGCGGCCCACCGCGATGCGCAGGGACTGTTCCAGGACCTTCTTCGCGCCCGGGGTGAAGCGGGTGCGGCCGGCACGGCGGCCGGGGGAGGGGGCCGGGGCCGCCATGGCGCCCTCGCCGTGGGTCTCCTCGATGCGGGAGACGATCTCCGTGAGGTCGATGCCGAGGTCCGCGAGGGCCTCCTCGTCCGCCTTGGACATGCCTCCCCGGCGGCGGGCCGTCTCCAGACCGGCGGCGATCGCGCTCCGGTCCACGCCCAGGGGGTCGAGGACGCCCAGCGCGAGCAGAGCGAGGAGCAGGTGCTCCTCGGTTACCACCGCGGCCCCGGCTCGCTGGGACTCGGCGACCGCGCCGGACACGGTGGAGCGGGCGTCCCGGGTGAAGCGTTCGAACATCAGAGCCTCCCGTGCTTCTTGTGTACGGCCTGCCGGCTGACGCCCAGCTCGGCCGCGATGTCCTGCCAGGACCAGCCCTGCGCGCGGGCGCCGCGTACCTGCACGGCCTCCAGCTGCTCCAGCAGCCGCCGGAGGGCGGCCACGGCACGCAGCCCCACGCGCGGGTCCCGGTCACCGGCCCGCTCGGCGAGATCGGTAGCTTCCGTCATGGGTGTCAATATAGGTTGACGCCCGGGAGGTTGTCAACTGTGGTTGACGGTTGACGGTCGGTGGGCTGAGAGGCGAGGGCTGCGCCGTGGCGGCTACGTCGTGAGGACGATCTTGCCGAACACGTCGCCCGACTCCAGCTTCGCGAATCCTTCACGGGCCCGGTCCAGCGGCAGCGTCTCGTCGATCACCGGACGGAGCCCGGTCGCCGCGCAGAAGGACAGCAGGTCCTCCAGCTCGTCCTTCGAGCCCATGGTCGAGCCGACCACCTTGAGCTCGAGGAAGAAGATCCGGGTCAGCTCGGCGTGCGCCGGGCGGTCGCCGCTGGTGGCACCGGAGATGACCAGGGTGCCGCCGGGGCGCAGGGACTTGACGGAGTGCGACCAGGTGGCCGCGCCGACCGTCTCGATGACGGCGTCGACCCGCTGGGGGAGCCGCGCGCCGGGCTCGTAGGCCTCCACGGCGCCCAGTTCGACCGCGCGCTTGCGCTTGGCCTCGTCCCGGCTGGTCGCGAAGACCCGCAGGCCCGCCGCCTTGCCGAGGGCGATGGCGGCGGTGGCGACTCCGCCGCCGGCGCCCTGGACCAGGACGGAGTCGCCGGGGCGGACCCCGGCGTTGGTGAAGAGCATGCGGTAGGCGGTGAGCCACGCGGTGGGCAGGCAGGCGGCCTGCTCGAAGGAGAGCTCGGGGGGCTTGCGCAGGACGTTCCAGGCGGGGACGGTGACCTGCTCGGCGAAGGTCCCCTGGTAGCGCTCGGTCAGGATCGAGCGGGGCTCGTCGGGTCCGACCCCGTGGCCGGTCTGGCCGATGACGGAGTGCAGGACGACCTCATTGCCGTCCTGGTCGATCCCGGCGGCGTCGCAGCCGAGGATCATGGGGAGTTTCTCCTCGCCGAGGCCGACTCCGCGCAATGACCACAGGTCGTGGTGGTTGAGGGAGGCGGCCTTGACGTTCACGGTCACCCAGCCGGGGCGGGCCTGCGGGGCGGGGCGGTCGCCCAGCTCGAGGCCGCTCAGCGGCTGGTCACGGTCGATTCGGGCGGCGTAGGCAGCGAACATGGCCGCGACGCTACCGCTCGGTAGCCCTGGGATCCAGGCCTTGCCGCGGCCCGGCGGCCCGGGGGCGGGTGTCCGGATGCCCGGCCCAGCGGGCGGCCGTACGGGCGCGTTGCGGGGTCGGGCCCTGCGGGGGCTGCCCCCTACCCGCCCTTCCACCGTTCCCCGGGGCTCCGCCCCGGACCCCGCGCCTCAAACGCCGGCGGGGCTGGATGGTGCCGCCGGCGGGGCTGGGAAGGCAGCGGGGCCCGGCCGGAATGGTTCCGGCCGGGCCCCGCTGTCGTATCGATCCGCGCGGCGGCTACGCCAGGCGGGCCACTCCGTCGGCCTTCGCCGCCGCGGCGACCGCGGCCGTGACGGCCTCGGCGACGCGCGTGTCGAACGGCGACGGGATCACGTACTCGGCGGTGAGCTCGTCGTCCGCGACGACACCGGCGATGGCGTCGGCGGCCGCGATCTTCATGTTCTCCGTGATCCGGGAGGCCCGGACCTTGAAGGCACCCGCGAAGATGCCCGGGAACGCCAGCACGTTGTTGATCTGGTTCGGGAAGTCCGAGCGGCCCGTGGCCACGACCGCCGCGTACTTGTGCGCGACGTCGGGGTGGACCTCCGGGTTCGGGTTGGCCATGGCGAAGACGAAGCAGTCCTTCGCCATCGTCGCCACCGCGGCCTCGGGGACCGTACCGCCGGAGACGCCGATGAAGACGTCCGCGCCCGCGAGGGCGTTCTCCAGGGAACCGGTCTGGCCGGTCTTGTTCGTCAGGCCCGCGATCTCCGCCTTGACGTCCGTCAGGTCCGAGCGGTCGGCGGAGACGACGCCCTTGCGGTCGGTGACGCACACGTCGCCGATGCCCGCGTCCACGAGGATCTTGGCGATCGCGATGCCCGCCGCGCCCGCGCCCGAGATCACGGCACGGAGGTCGGCGAGGGTGCGACCGGTGAGCTTCGCGGCGTTGCGCATGGCGGCCAGCGTCACGATGGCCGTGCCGTGCTGGTCGTCGTGGAAGATCGGGATGTCCAGGGCTTCCTGGAGGCGCCGCTCGATCTCGAAGCAGCGGGGGGCGGAGATGTCCTCCAGGTTCACCCCGCCGAAGGACGGCGCGAGGCGGATCACGGTCTCGATGATCTCGTCCGTGTCCTTGGTGGCGAGCGCGATCGGAACCGCGTCGACGCCACCGAACTGCTTGAAGAGAATGGCCTTGCCCTCCATCACGGGGAGGGAGGCTTCCGGCCCGATGTCACCGAGTCCGAGCACGGCCGTACCGTCGGTGACGACGGCGACCACGTTGGACTTCCAGGTGTACTCGTTCACGAGCTCGGGCTGCTCGGCAATGGCGCTGCAGACCTTCGCAACGCCGGGCGTGTACGCCAGGGACAGGTCGTCCTTGTTGTGGACCGGCACGGTGGCCACGATGGCCATCTTGCCGCCCCGGTGCAGTGCGAACACCGCATCGGGGTTGTTGTCCGTCACGCTGTCGCTGCGAGGATTGACGATCTCCGCTGCCACTGTCTTAACCCCTTAAGTCTTTGAATCGTTGAGGGTGGCCACTCCTGGTTAAGGGGTGGGCGGGCACCGCGTCCGTACTCCGCGTCGACGGTTTGGCCCGTCGCCGCGAAGTGGGAGGTTTCGTACGCGCGGGCGCGCCGCACGCGCGCCCTGAGCCCCGGATGAGGGGTGTAAGGATCTGTTCTACCCGAAGAACGCTCACCCAGACGAGTCGATTCCCCTTCGACCATAGGTTGCTTGCCCCGGTTTTGGCGAAAAGTCCAAACCTTCGCGTCCGATAGGCGAGACGCGCCGCAAAAACTACGGTGAAAACGCCTGGTCGCAGCGTTTAGTGCGGCCTTGAAGGCCCTTCCCCGCAGGGCTGTTGGGTGCCGGGGGGTGTCCGTTATCCGATTTTGACCTGACGGGCACCCTGAATGTCTCAGTCCGAATGGCAAGATGCCGTAATCACACAAGGTCGCGACACTCGATGGTGCGTGCTCGACCGCTCTCGGACGCGTTTTTCCCCACTGCCGGAGGAATCAGCTCATGACCGCAAGCACCACCCGTCGTACGACCGCCACCCGGTCCCGGATCGCCGCGGTCGGCGCCATCGCGGTCGCCGGCGCCCTGGTCCTCACCGGTTGTGGTGACCAGACCAAGAAGAACGACGGCGGCAGCTCGAAGACCAACAGCGCCCCGCTCTTCTCGGCCCTGCCGAAGAAGATCCAGGACGCGGGCGTCGTCAAGGTCGGCACGGACGCGGCGTACGCCCCGATGGAGTTCACCGAGGGCGGCAAGATCGTCGGCGTCGACCCCGACATCGCCGATGCGCTGGGCAAGCAGCTCGGTGTGAAGTTCGAGTTCACCGCGGGTGCCTTCGACGGCCTGATCACCTCGATCTACACCGGCCGCCAGGACGCGATCATGTCCTCGGTCACCGACAACGAGAAGCGCCAGAAGGGCCTGGACGACTCGGGCAAGCAGATCGGCAAGGGGATCGACTTCGTCGACTACTTCTCCTCCGGCGTCTCGCTCCTCGTCAAGAAGGGCAACCCCGAGGGCATCAAGTCCCTGGACGACCTGTGTGGCAAGACCGTCGCCGTCCAGCGCGGCACGATCTACGAGGACACCTTCAAGGCGCAGGCCACGAAGTGCGGTGACAAGAAGCTCACCATCGAGGCCTTCGACACCGACGCCGAGGCCCAGACCCGCGTCAAGGCCGGCGGCGCCGTGGCCGACCTGAACGACTTCCCGGTCGCCGCGTACATCGCGAAGACCTCGGGCGGCGGCAACGACTTCGAGGTCGGCGGCGCGCAGAGCGACGTCGGTCTCTTCGGCATCGGCGTCAGCAAGGAGAACACCCAGCTGCGCGACGCCCTGAAGCAGGCGCTCGACGCGATCATCAAGGACGGCTCCTACGCCAAGGTCCTGGAGAAGTGGAATGTCAAGGACAGCGCGGTCACGGCCGCCACGGTCAACGCAGGCAAGTGACCCTAGGAGACGTCCGGGCCCCTCGCGGCCCGGTGTTCCCGGTCCTGAGCTCCACTGAAGGGCAGTCATCGTGACTGACAAGATCGACAAGGGTCCGGCCGACAACCCGCCGGCCGGACCCGGCGCCCCGGGCACCCCGTACGAGCCCATCAAGGCGATCCCCGTCCGGCACTACGGCCGCTGGATCAGCGGTGTGGTGGTCGTCGGACTGCTCGCCTGGCTCGTCTACGCGTTCTCGCAGGGCAACATCATCTGGAAGACGGTCGGAGACAAGCTCTTCGACCCGTCGATCATCAGCGGCCTCGGCAACACGGTGATCATCAGCGTCTCCGCCATGGCCCTGGGTCTGATCCTCGGCATCCTCTTCGCGGTGATGCGGCTCTCCAAGAACCCGGTGACCAACTCCGTCGCCTGGCTCTACATCTGGTTCTTCCGCGGCACTCCGGTGTACGTGCAGCTGCTGGTGTGGTTCAACCTCTCGCTGATCTTCCAGTACATCGACCTCGGGCCGATCTACAAGCAAGAGACCGTCGTCCTCATGACCCCCTTCATGGTCGCCCTGCTGGGCCTCGGCCTGAACGAGGGCGCGTACATGGCGGAGATCGTGCGAGCGGGCATCCAGTCCGTGGACGAGGGCCAGGCGGAGGCCTCGCACGCGCTGGGCATGACGCAGACGCAGACCATGCGCCGGGTGATCCTCCCGCAGGCGATGCGCGTGATCATCCCGCCGTCGGGCAACGAGTTCATCAACATGCTGAAGACCTCGTCCCTGGTGTCCGCGGTCCAGTACACGGAGCTGCTGCGCGCCTCCTCGAACATCGGGTCCACGGCCGGCGCCATCATGGAGATGCTGTTCGTGGCCTCCATCTGGTACCTGGCCCTGACCAGCGTGTTCAGCGTCGGCCAGTACTACCTGGAACGCCGCTACGCGCGCGGTTCGCTGCGCTCCCTGCCGCCCACGCCGCTCCAGCGGCTGAAGGCGAACCTGAACATGTTCCGCCGTACGGAGGTGGCGAAGTGACCGCCCAGCCGATGGTCAAGGCCGAGGCCGTCCACAAGTCGTACGGCCCCGCCCACATCCTCCGGGGCATCGATCTCGAAGTCGCCCCGCGCGAGGTGTTCTGCCTGGTCGGCCCGTCCGGCTCCGGCAAGTCCACCTTCCTGCGCTGCATCAACCACCTGGAGCGGATCAACTCCGGGCGGCTCTCGGTGGACGGCCAGCTGGTGGGCTACCGCCAGAAGGGCGACAAGCTCTACGAGCTGAAGGACAGCGAGGTCGCGGCCCAGCGCCGGGACATCGGCATGGTCTTCCAGCGGTTCAACCTGTTCCCGCACATGACGGCCATCGAGAACGTCATGGAAGCCCCGGTCATGGTCAAGGGCGAGAGCAAGGCGGTCGCGCGGGCGCGCGCCGTCAAGCTCCTGGACCGGGTGGGCCTCGGAGACAAGGCCGGGAACTACCCGACCCAGCTCTCCGGTGGCCAGCAGCAGCGCGTGGCCATCGCCCGCGCGCTGGCCATGGAACCGAAGCTGATGCTCTTCGACGAGCCCACCTCGGCGCTCGACCCCGAGCTCGTCGGCGACGTCCTCGACGTCATGCGGGACCTCGCCGAATCGGGCATGACCATGATCGTGGTCACCCACGAGATGGGCTTCGCCCGCGAGGTCGGCGACAACCTCGTCTTCATGGACGGCGGTGTCGTGGTCGAGTCCGGCCACCCGCGCGAGGTCCTGGGCAACCCCCAGCACGACCGCACCAAGGCCTTCCTGTCCAAGGTGCTGTAGCTGCGGCTGTAGCTGCGAGGGGCGGTACGGATTCCCGTACCGCCCCTCGCGCGTTCTCCGGCGGGCCCTACTTCAGGCCCAGCACCAGCCCGTCCGACGGCGAGCGCCAGACCGTACGGGCCTCCGCGAAGCCGGCGGCGCGCAGCGTGGCCGCGTGCCAGGAGTCCGGCGGGGTGTCGCCGTCGGCGTGCTCCCCGTAGATCTCGAAGCGGGCCCTCGTCGGCTCGGCGAGCACCGGGTCGGCGGCCGCGAGCTGCCACCATTCGCGCCAGTCGAGCGCGCCGGCCTCCTTCGCCCGGTCCATGCCGCCGTGCCGGTGGGCGCGCTCGGCGGCGTTGATCCGGGGGGTGGCGGGGTCGGGCATGTGGTCGGCGTTCATGAACACCCCGCCGGTGCGCAGCAGCGGCGCGAGCTGCCCGTACAGGACGGCGAGCTCCTCGCTGGGCAGCCAGTGGAGCGCGGTGGCCGTCAGGATCGCGTCGTAGGAGTCGTGGGGGAGGGCCGCGCGCCAGTCGGGGTCCTTGAGGTCAGCGGTCACGAAGGTGACGCGGGGGTCGCCCGCGAAGTGGCCGCGGGCGATCGTCAACAACGCGGGGTCGAGATCGACGCCCGTACTGGTGGATTGCGGGAACCTCTTGAAGACGCGGTCCGTGATACTTCCAGTACCGCATGCGAGATCCAGCACCCGGGGGGCGGTGCCGACCAGTGCCTCCACCATGTCCAGCATCACCCGGAACCGCTCCTCGCGGTCGGGCATGTACCACTCCTGCTGCCGGTCCCAGCTGTCCTGCCATGCCTGCCAGTCGGCCGGTGCCGTGTCAGAGCGCGCCGTATCCGCCACGAAATCCTCCATGCGTAATACCCTCGAACCTGTCTCAGCCGCTACCGGAGACAATAATCCGCAGCCGTAAGGACTACAAGTGGAACTGGCCCATTACTCGGACTACGCCGTGCGCCTGGTCAACACCGAGGAGCCGGCCCGCAACAAGGACTTGCTGACTTCCGTGGACGCGGTCCGCGCGCTCTTCGGCACCAGCGTGCAGATGGCCCGCCGCGTCACGGACGGTGACGTCACCCGCTTCCGCAACGTCCGCGGCCGGCTCCGCGGCGTCTTCGAGGCCGCCGACGGCGGCGACCACGTCCTCGCCGTCGACCTGCTGAACTCCCTGCTGATGGAGTTCCCGGTCAGCCCGCAGGTCTCCGGCCACGAGACCATCGGCGAGCACGGCGGCCCCAACTGGCACATCCACCTGGCCGACCACCCCTCCAACGCCTCCGCCGGCTACGCCGCGATCGCGTGTTTCGGGCTGGCCTTCCACCTCACCGAGCACGGCCCTGGCCGGCTGGGCCTGTGCCAGGCGTCGCCCTGCCGCAACGCCTTCCTCGACACCTCCACCAACCGCTCCCGGCGCTACTGCTCCGACCGGTGCGCCACCCGCGCCAACGTCGCCGCCTACCGCGCCCGCAAGCGGCTGGAGGCCGAGGAGTCCGCCCGCAGCGGCCGCAGCGCCGAGGAGACCCAGGAGAGCCACGCCCTCAGCGAGCGGTGATCCTCCGTCGCGTGCTCCGGCCGCGGGCGCGGCCGGAAGCGCACCAGCGCGGTCGCCAGCACGAGCTCGTCGGGGACCGCCCCGTAGTCCGTGCTGTCGCCCGTCTCGTTGTACGGGTTGTCACCCAGCACCCACCAGCCGCCCGGCCGCCGCTCCGCCGCCCGCTTCACGACCAGCAGGTCCTGCTGGAACGGATGGCGCAGCACCACCACGTGGCCCGGCCGCACGGCGGCCCCGTAACGGACCAGCAGCTGGTCCCCGTTCTCCAGCGTCGGCGCCATCGAGGGGCCCGTCACCTCGACGGTTCCGATCCGCTTCAACGGCGACGTCCACTCCCGCGTCCGGCCGCGCGAGCGCGTGCTCCCCGCCATCCGTGACCTCCTCGCCCGGGCTCAGCCGGGTCCTCGTCCCACCCCGCATGCTGCCGCACTCTCCCGTACATTCGCTCACCGCCCCGGGCGCGGCACTGGACTTTTGTCCCAAGCCCACGGGGGCGCCCGCGAAATCACCTTTCTCACCGAGTAATCTCCCCCTTGAGAAGACGATCACGAGGAGGACAAACTCCATGCTTTCCCGCCTCTTCGCCCCCAAGGCGAAGGTCTCCGCCCACTGCGATCTTCCGTGCGGCGTGTACGACCCTGCCCAGGCCCGCATCGAGGCCGAGTCCGTCAAGGCCGTGCAGGAGAAGTACCAGGCCAACGACGACGCCGACTTCCGCGCGCGCGCCATCACCATCAAGGAGCAGCGCGCCGAGCTCGCGAAGCACCACGTCTCCGTGCTGTGGAGCGACTACTTCAAGCCGCCGCACTTCGAGAAGTACCCGCAGCTGCACACCCTGGTCAACGACACCCTGAAGGCCCTCTCGGCCGCCAAGGCGTCGAACGACCCGGCGACCGGCGCCAAGGCGCTGGAGCTCATCGCCGAGATCGACCGCATCTTCTGGGAGACCAAGGCCGCCTGATCCGGCTCTTCCAGCCTGATCGGCCTTGTCCCGAGGGACGATGACGAAGGGGCCCGGCCGCACCTGCGGCCGGGCCCCTTCGTCATCGCACCGGGCGTGCGGGGCGTCCTGCGAGTCCTAGGCGTCCTCGTCGTCGTCCTCGTCGTCCAGGCGGGCCAGCCAGGTGGCGAGGCGCTCCACCGGGACCTCGAAGTCCGGGTTCAGGTCGACGAAGGTGCGCAGCTGCTCGGCGAGCCACTCGAAGGTGACCTCCTCCTGGCCGCGCCGCTTCTCCAGCTCCTCGATGCCGCGATCGGTGAAGTACAAGTCGGGCTCCGTGCGGTGGTCGGGTGATCGGGTGTGCCCCGCCAGGATAATCCGCCCGGCGGGCACGGCCGGACTTGACCGCTTTCCGCCGTTCGCGGAGCTCGTCCCCCGGGCAGGGATGGAGCGTCCGCGGCGGGAGGAATGCATGGATCACCCGGAGCCGAGCGACGGCGTGCTGCGGGCGCTCGGTTCCACCGAGCCGTCCGCCGAGGGGACCGCGCTGGTGCGCGGCGTACGCAGGGCACGGCGGCTGGGGCTGCTGCGCGAACTGCGGGAGCTGCCCGGCCGCGCCCGCACCGGGGAGGCCGCCGAGCACTGGGCGCTGCTGGAGGAGGCCGGGCGCCGCGACCCCGGCGCGGTGGGCGACGTACTGCACTATCCGGCCACCGGTGTGTGGGCCGAGGAGACGCTGGACCGGCTGCGCGCGCGCCACGGACCGCCCGCCGACCTGGAACACCTCGGGGCGATCGCCGCCGCCGCGGCGCTGCGGGCCGGGATCGGCTTCAAGCTCACGCTGCGGCCCGCGCACGGACGCCTCGTACTGCCCACCCTCGGACTGCTGCGCCCCGACCGGTCCGGACCGCTGGCCCTGACCGAGGACTCCTGGGACCCCGGGAACCCGGTCGCGCTGGCCCTGCACGCCCTGCCCGACGGGCGGACCGCGCTCGACGACCTCGATCCGTACCGCGCCTCCGGGGCCGTGCACGCCGCCCGCCGGCTCACCCACAAGGGCCACAAGCGCTGGGACACCCAGTGGTCCGGCGCCCTCACGCTGCTGCGGCGCTACGACACCGCCCGCGCGGAGGAGGCCGGCTGCCTGCTGCGCTGCGTGGTCCCGCTGTCCGGCAGCTCCCGGGCCTTCGGCGGGACGCTCCCCGCGGCGGCCGGCTCCGTACTGGCCCGGACCCAGCCGCCGCCCGCGCTGGCCGCGACCCTCGTGCACGAGGTGCAGCACGGGAAACTGGCGGCCCTGGCGCAGGCCATCCCCCTGCACACCGCAGACCGCTCCGCGCGGTACTGGGCCCCCTGGCGGGCCGATCCACGGCCACTGGAGGGGCTCCTGCGGGGCGCGTACGCGCATCTGGCGCTGGCGGGCTACTGGCAGCGCGCGGCGCTCTACGGGGCCCGGGGGGCGTGGGCGCAGCACGCGCGGATCCGGGCGCAGGTGGCGGTCGCCCTGCCGGTGCTCCAGGGGTGCGCGGAACTCACCGCCGGGGGGCGGGTGTTCGTGGACGCGATGGTGTCGGCCGAGCGGGACATGGACGCGGTACCGCCGCCGGGGGGTCAGCACGCGGTGGCCCGGGCCGGGGTGGAGCGGGACCGCGCGGCGTGGTGCGCGGCGCACCCGAACCTGGCCCCGTACGCGGGCGGCTGACGGGCCGGCGTGCCTGCGGGGTCCGGGCCGGAGCCCCGGGAACGGAGCGGGCAGCCGGAAGGCCCGGCCCCACGAGGGGCCGGGCCTTCCGCCGTTCGAGCCGGCGCCGTGCTTACGCCTCGAAGACCTCCGTCAGGAGGAGCTGCTGCTCCGCCTGGTGGCGCTTGGCCGAGCCGACCGCCGGGGACGAGCCGTGCGGACGGGAGATCCGCCGCAGGCGCTCGCCGGCCGGGATGTCCGCGCCGACCGCCAGGTCGAGGTGGTCGATCAGGTTCAGCGCGATGAACGGCCACGCACCCTGGTTCGCCGGCTCCTCCTGGGCCCAGATGTACTTCGCCGCGTTCGGGAACTTGGCGATCTCCGCCTGGAGCTCCGCACCCGGCAGCGGGTACAGCCGCTCGATGCGGATGATCGCGGTGTCCGTGATGCCGCGCTTCTCCCGCTCGGCCTCCAGGTCGTAGTAGACCTTGCCCGCGCAGAACACGACCTTGCGGACCGCGTTCGGGTCCACGGTGGAGTCACCGATGACCGGACGGAACGAACCGGTCGTGAACTCCTCCGCCTTGGACGCCGCCGCCTTCAGACGCAGCATCGACTTCGGGGTGAAGACGATGAGCGGCTTGTGGTGCGGGTTGTGGACCTGCCACCGCAGGAGGTGGAAGTAGTTCGACGGGAGGGTCGGCATCGCGACCGTCATGTTGTCCTGCGCGCACATCTGCAGGAAGCGCTCGGGACGCGCGGACGAGTGGTCCGGGCCCTGGCCCTCGTAGCCGTGCGGCAGCAGGAGCGTGACGCCGGACGTCTGGCCCCACTTCTGCTCGGCCGAGGAGATGAACTCGTCGACGACGGTCTGGGCGCCGTTGACGAAGTCACCGAACTGGGCCTCCCAGAGGACCAGCGCGTCCGGGCGGGCCAGCGAGTAGCCGTACTCGAAGCCCATGGCCGCGTACTCGGAGAGCAGCGAGTCGTAGACGTTGTAGCGGGCCTGGTCGTCCGAGAGGTAGAGCAGCGGGGTGTAGTCCTCGCCCGTCTCCCGGTCGATGAGGACCGCGTGGCGCTGGCCGAACGTGCCGCGGCGGGAGTCCTGGCCGGACAGCCGGACCGGGGTGCCCTCCATCAGCAGCGAACCGAAGGCCAGGGTCTCGCCCATGCCCCAGTCGATGGTGCCGTCGTCGATCATCGCCGCGCGGCGCTGCAGCTGCGGCAGCAGACGCGGGTGGACGGTGACGTTGTCCGGGATGTTGACCTGGGCCTCGGCGATCCGCTTGACGACCTCCTGGGAGATCGCGGTGTTCACGAAGACCGGGAACTCCTGCGCGACCTGGGCGGGCGCCACCGGGGCGACCGCGGGCTGCGTGGCGGCCTCGCGGACCTCCGCGAAGACCTTCTCCAGCTGGCCCTGGAAGTCCTGGAGCGCCTGCTCCGCCTCTTCCAGGGTGATGTCGCCGCGACCGATGAGGGACTCGGTGTACAGCTTGCGCACCGAGCGCTTCTTGTCGATCAGGTCGTACATCAGCGGCTGGGTGAACGCCGGGTTGTCGGACTCGTTGTGCCCGCGGCGGCGGTAGCAGATGAGGTCGATGACCACGTCCTTGTTGAACGCCTGACGGAACTCGAAGGCGAGCCGCGCGATGCGGACCACGGCCTCCGGGTCGTCGCCGTTCACGTGGAAGATCGGCGCCTCGATCATGCGGGCCACGTCGGTCGCGTACATCGACGAACGCGAGGACTCCGGGGCGGCGGTGAAGCCGACCTGGTTGTTGATGACCACGTGCACGGTGCCACCGGTGCGGTAGCCGCGCAGCTGCGACATGTTCAGCGTCTCGGCGACCACACCCTGGCCGGCGAAGGCCGCGTCACCGTGCAGGGCGACGGGCAGGACCGTGAAGTCCGTGCCGCCCTTGTTGATGATGTCCTGCTTGGCGCGGACCACGCCCTCCAGGACCGGGTCCACCGCCTCCAGGTGCGAGGGGTTGGCGACGAGCGAGACCTTGATCTGCTCGCCGTCCAGGCCGGTGAAGGTGCCGTTGGCGCCCAGGTGGTACTTGACGTCGCCGGAGCCGTGCATGGACTTCGGGTCGAGGTTGCCCTCGAACTCGCGGAAGATCTGCGCGTACGACTTGCCGACGATGTTCGCGAGCACGTTCAGCCGGCCGCGGTGGGCCATGCCGATCGCGACCTCTTCGAGGCGGGCCTCGGCGGCCGAGTCGATGACGGCGTCGAGCAGCGGGATGACGGACTCGCCGCCCTCCAGGGAGAAGCGCTTCTGGCCGACGTACTTCGTCTGCAGGAAGGTCTCGAAGGCCTCCGCCGCGTTGAGGCGGCGCAGGATCCGCAGCTGCTCCTCGCGCTCCGGCTTGGAGTGCGGGCGCTCGATGCGGTCCTGGATCCAGCGGCGCTGCTTCGGGTCCTGGATGTGCATGAACTCGACGCCGGTGGTGCGGCAGTACGAGTCGCGCAGCACGCCGAGGATGTCGCGCAGCTTCATCATCGACTTGCCGGAGAAGCCGCCGACCGCGAACTCGCGCTCCAGGTCCCACAGGGTGAGGCCGTGCTCGGTGATGTCGAGGTCGGGGTGCTTGCGCTGCTTGTACTCCAGCGGGTCGGTGTCGGCCATGACGTGGCCGCGGACCCGGTAGGAGTGGATCAGCTCGAAGACGCGGGCGGCCTTCGTGACGTCGTCGTCGTGCGAGGCGTCGATGTCCCGGAGCCAGCGGACCGGCTCGTACGGGATGCGCAGCGCCTCGAAGACGTCGTCGTAGAAGCCGCTCTCGCCGAGCAGCATGTTCGCGACGACGCGCAGGAACTCGCCGGAGGCCGCGCCCTGGATGACCCGGTGGTCGTAGGTCGAGGTCAGGGTCATGACCTTGGAGATGCCCAGCTTGTTCAGGGTGTCCTGCGAGGTGCCCTGGAACTCGGCCGGGTAGTCCATGGAGCCGACGCCCATGATGACCGACTGTCCGGGCATCAGGCGGGGCACGGAGTGGACGGTGCCCAGGCCGCCGGGGTTGGTCAGCGAGACGGTGACGCCGGTGAAGTCGTCCATCGTCAGCTTGCCGATGCGGGCCCGGCGGACGATGTCCTCGTAGGCCTGCCAGAACTCGAAGAAGTTGAGGGTCTCGGCCTTCTTGATGCCGGCGACGACGAGCTGGCGGTCGCCGTTGGGCTTCACCAGGTCGATCGCGAGGCCGAAGTTGATGTGCTCCGGCTTGACCAGGGTGGGCTTGCCGTCCTTCTCCGCGAAGGAGTAGTTCATCGACGGCATGGCCTTGATGGCCTGCACCATCGCGAAGCCGATGAGGTGGGTGAAGGAGATCTTCCCGCCCCGGGCACGCTTCAGGTGGTTGTTGATGACGATGCGGTTGTCGAACAGCAGCTTCACGGGGACGGCGCGGACGGACGTGGCCGTCGGCACTTCCAGCGAGGCGTTCATGTTCTTGACCACGGCAGCCGCCGGGCCGCGGAGCGTCACCAGTTCGGGGCCCGTGGGGGCCTCGGTGGCGGGCGCGGCCTTCTGGGGGGCTACGGAGGCGGAGGAGGGGGCGGCGGCCTGAGCCGGGGCCTGGGAGGCGGGGGCAGCCGGTGCGGCGGCGGCCGGGGCCTGGGAGGTGACAGTCACAGCAGGGGCACCAGAGGGGGTGGCAGGTACAGGGGCAGGAGCTGACACGGGCGTCGTGGGTGCGGCGACCGGGGTGGCGGGCGTGGCGCCCGCCGCCCCCGTGGCGGCGGCGTCGGAAGCCCGCGGAGCCACGGCGGTGACGGGGGCGGCGGCCTGTGCGGAGGCGCCGTCCGTCGTCGTCGTGGCGGGGGTGGTGGGCCGGTCCGTGGGCTTATCCGCCTTCACCGGAGCGACAGCGCCACCCGGCTTGTAGTCGGCGAAGAAGTCCCACCAGGCCCGGTCGACCGAGTTCGGGTCCTGGAGGTACTGCTGATAGATCTCGTCGACGAGCCACTCATTGGCGCCGAAGCCTGGGGCGGGGTTCTTCCCGCCTCCTCCTGCTTCGGTCGTGGTGCTCGAGTTACTGGGGGACTGTGGCGACACGGCGGCAACCGCCCTCTTCCGCTTCACAAGGTATGGACAGCGGGAATAAAGGCTACGCCTCCCGGGCCGTGAGATGCAGACCGGGCGGGACTTACGTCGCGTAGGTCACATCGAACGGCGGGTTTCACCACCTGGAATGGCGGGAAACAAGCGTGGTTCGGGCAGGAGGCACCGCGGTTGCGGCCCCCTTGGCTTCGCACCCCTGACGGACCACGGCCCCTGTGGCCGAGATCATGTCCTTCCCACTCGAACCCTACGTCAACCGGGCGCCTGCGAGCTGCCCGGAAGTGTGACGAGGATGCGGCAGCCCCGAGACGATTCGGCCACACCGATGTGCCCGCCGTGCAGCCCGACGGCCCAGCGGGCGATGGCCAGGCCCAGTCCCGTACCGCCGTCGCCGCCCCGCGCGCTGCCCCGGTTGAACCGCTCGAAGACCCGGCGGCGCTCCGCCTCCGGAATTCCGGGACCTTCGTCCCGCACTTCCAGCTCCAGGCTCCCGGGCGCGTCGCCCGCCCGGGCACTGACCGTGACCCGGCCGTGCGGGGGGCTGTGCTTGACCGCGTTGTCGATCAGGTTCGCCACCACCTGGTGCAGCCGCTCGGCGTCCGCGTACGCCGCCAGCTCCGGCGGGAACACGTCCAGGTGGAGGTGGACGTCGTTGCGGGTGTGCCCGCCCGAGCCCGAGGTCAGCCCCGGCCGGCCGGCCGCCGCCAGCCCCGACTCCTTCAGCACCCCCGACAGGTACGGCCACACCTCGAAGCGGCGGGCCCGCAGCGGCACCACCCCGTTGTCGACGCGGGACAGGTCCAGCAGCGTCTCCACCAGCCGCCCGAGCCGCTCGGTCTGCTTCAGGGCCGTGCGCATGGTCTCGGGATCGGCGGCCGAGACCCCGTCCACCACGTTCTCCAGTACCGCCCGCAGGGCCGCGATCGGAGTGCGCAGCTCGTGCGAGACGTTGGCGACGAGCTCCTTGCGGTGCCGGTCCACCGCCTCCAGGTCGTCCGCCATCAGATTGATGGTGGAGGCCAGGTCGCCCAGCTCGTCGCGGCGGCCCGCCCCGCGCACCCGGCGCGTGTAGTCCCCGTGGGATATCGCCCGCGCCACCGTGGTCATGTCGTCCAGCGGCGCCGTCAGGCTGTGCGCCACGAACTGCGTGATCAGCATCGAGGCGATCACCGAGAACACGGTGATGAAGCGGACCTCCGTGGCGGTGCGCATCGCCACCATCAGCAGGCCCGTGGTGATGAAGACCGACACCACGACGAGCGTGCCGAGCTTCGTCTTGATCGAGAACGGCGAGAAGGGCCGCAGCACCCCGGGAGGCCGGTGCCCGGGCGACCGGTGGCCGCTCACGGCTGCGCCGGGGTCTCCAGGGCGTACCCGACGCCGTGGACCGTACGGATCCGCTCGGCGCCGATCTTCCGCCGCAGCGCCTTGATGTGGCTGTCGACCGTACGGGTCCCGGACGCGTCGGCCCAGTCCCACACCTCGGCGAGCAGCTGCTCCCGGGAGAGCACCGCCCGCGGGGTGCCGGCCAGGCACACCAGCAGGTCGAACTCGGTCGGCGTCAGGTGCACGTCCTCGCCGTGCACCCGGACCCGGCGCTGCGCGTGGTCGATCTCCAGATCGCCCAGGCGCAGGGTGGCCCCGCGCGGGGCGTGCGCGGCCACGTTGGCCCGCTCCACCCGGCGCAGGAGCACGTGGACCCGCGCGGCCAGCTCGCGCATCGAGAAGGGCTTCGTCATGTAGTCGTCGGCGCCGACCCCGAGGCCGACGAGCATGTCGGTCTCGTCGTCCCGGGCGGTCAGCATCAGCACCGGAACCGGCCGCTGCGCCTGGACCCGGCGGCAGACCTCCAGGCCGTCGAAGCCGGGCAGCATCACGTCCAGCACGAGCAGCTCCGGCAGCCAGCCCTCGGCGGCGGCGACGGCCGCCGGACCGTCCGCGGCCGTCTGCACCTGGAAGCCTTCGGCGCGCAGCCGGGCCGCGATCGCCTCGGCGATGGTGTGGTCGTCCTCGACGACGAGCACCCGGCGCTGCGCGCCGGGGGTGGCCGCGGCGCCGTTGTGGGTGGTGGTGTGCGTCTGTTCCATGTCCCGCCCCTGAAGATCCCGCGTGGTAGGGGTGCAGCGTAGAGGAGCGGCCGGCCCCCGGCTATGACGGGTTCACCGTGCGGGCCCCGGGCGCAGCCCGGGGCCACCGTGCGGGGTTACGCGGGAAGGGTCAGGCCGTGGCCGTGCGGGAAGACGGGGTCGGCGGTGTCGTTCGGCACGTCCGGGCGGGACGCGGCGACGGCCGCCATCGAGCGCGGGAGCTCGAAGGGCAGCCGCCCCCCGGCGACGGCCCGGCCGAAGGCCACGTCCAGGAGGGCGGCGTCCGAGGCCCCGTAGTCCGCGACCAGCGCGCCCGCGTGCTCCGCGATCTCGGGGATCACCGCGGCCCGCTCCAGGTTGATGCAGACCAGGGTGGGGACGGTGGAGAGCAGCGCCAGGATCTCCGCGAGCTCCGGCTCCGGGAAGGCCAGCGAGCCCGAGTGGAAGAAGGACTCGAAGACGTTGCTCCGGGGCTCGTGCGGCGTGCGCAGCCGCAGCACCGCCAGATCTGCCCCGGCCGGGTCGGACACCAGTTCTCCGTACTCGGCGGCGACGGCCTCGTCCACGCCCTTGACGTACAGCTTCGGCCTGCCGGAGAGGGGGAGGAGGCCGGCGGGGTTCGTGAGCACCGTCAGGGAGCGCCGCTGGGCCGCTGCCCCGGCCGCCGCGAAGTCGGCCCGGCCGACCGTCTCCGCAGCCGCGTCCGGGTCCACGTACGGGTTCTCGAACAGGCCCAGGACGAACTTCTCGCGCAGCAGGCGGCGTACCGACTCGTCGATGCGGGATTCCGGGATCCGGCCCGAGCGGACCAGCTCCACGATGACCTCGGGGCACTGCTCGCCGCCGAACTGGTCGGAGCCCGCCTCCAGCGAGCGGGCCGCCCGCTCGGCGGTGCTCAGGTGCTCCAGGCCCCAGGCGCGGGCCGGGTGCGCCTCACCGAAGATCACCGAGTCCGTGAGCAGGCCCCAGTCGGTGCAGACGATGCCCTGGAAGCCGAGCTCCTCGCGGAGCAGGCCGGTGACGACGCCCTTGTTGAAGCCGAAGCCGACCTCTTCCCAGTCGGTGCCGATGGGCTGGCCGTAGTACGGCATCATCTGCGCGCAGCCGGCCGCGATGGCCGCCTTGAACGGCTCCAGGTGGTGCTCGCGCATCCCGCCCGGGTAGACCTGCTCCTTGCCGTGCGCGAAGTGCGGGTCCTCGCCGTCCTTCTGCGGGCCGCCGCCCGGGAAGTGCTTGACCATCGCGGAGACCGAGCCCGCGCCGGGCGTTTCGCCCTGCAGGCCGCGCACGTAGGCCTGGACGAGCTCGCCCGTCAGTTTCGCGTCCGAGCCGAAGGTGCCCGACTGGCGCGCCCAGCGCGGCTCGCTGGCCAGGTCGATCTGCGGGTGCAGGGCGACGCGGAAGCCGACGGAGAGGTACTCGCGCCGGACGGTGTCGGCGAACTCGAAGACCAGCTCCGGGTCGCCGATCGCGGCGAGGCCGATGGCCTCGGGCCAGGCGGAGAAGGCACCGGCGTTGAAGGAGGCGCCGACGTTGTCGGTGAAGGAGTGCCGGGGGTCGGTGGACAGGGTCACCGGGATGCCGAGGCGGGTGCCGGCGGCCATCTTCTGGACGGTGTTCTGCCACGTGGCCATCTCGCGGGCGCCGTAGCTGCCGAGGAGGTTGAAGTGGGTGAGGGAGCGGCCCTCGATCAGCTCGGGGGTGGTGAACGGGAGGATCGAGCCGTCGGTCTCGGTGACCGGGGTGCCGTCCGGATTCATCATCAGCATGGAGTGGAAGAGCTGGCCGGCCTTCTCCTCCAGGGTCATCCGGGAGAGCAGGTCCTCGACGCGGTCGTCGACGGGGAGGGCGGCGTCCTTGTACGGGAGGGGGCGGGCGGCGGGGGTCGCGGTCATTGCCGGGCTCCTGGGAGGGGTGGGGCGGGCGTGGGCGTGGGCGAGGGCGAGGGGGTGGGGGTGCGGGTGGGTACGGGCGATCGCGCGGCGGTGTCAGGTGCCAGGTGCGGGGTTGCGCGAAGGGCCGCCCGGGCGGGCACCGACGGGCGGACCGGCTGGACGGGGGTGTCGTCGGTCGCCGCGGTGGTAGGGGTGGGGAGGTGGGGGTGCCGTTGTGGTTCCGGCTCGGGGGGACCGGTTGGTCGGGGGTGTCGTCGGTCGCCGGGGTGGTGGGGCTGGGGAAGTGGAGGCGCTTTGTCGCTCCCGCTGTGGTCGGCCCCGTAGGCGCCCCGGTGGGCGTCCCGCTCCGCTGGTGGCGATGTCGCGGGCGTCGGGACGAGTGGCTGTGGAAGCGGTCGGGAGAGCCGGTGGGGGAGCAAGCGGGCAGAGGGCGGCGGCGAGGTTCAGGGGCGCCCGTGTCCCGATTGCCCTCGTGTCGCTGACCGCGGTCTCCGGGCGGGCGATCAGCCCGGCGGGGGTGGGGACTGCGGGGTGCCGGCGGGGGTGGTGCCGGCGGTGGTGCCCGTGGGCCGGGTCGGGGCGGTGGCCCGATCCGGTCGGTCCGGGGCGTCGCGTACGCCTCCGGCGTCCTGCGTGAGCTGCATGGGGGACTCCAGCGTCTCCGGGGCGACCTCGTCGCCGACCCGGCGTTTTCACCGTAGGGGTGAAAACCATGCACCCACTAGGTTTTCGTCGAGTGACCTGGGTCACCCCTTGCGGGTGGCCGGAAACGGGCGGAAACGGACTGCGCCCGGCCGTCTCCTCCACGTCCTGTCGGCCGAGCCCGCGGTGCCCGCCTTGCCGCGCACGCCAAGGCGGAGGGGCACGCCGGCCCACTGGACGTAATCGGGCGCCCCGGCGGCGCGGCCGGGTGCGGTGCCGGGCGCCGCGGGCCCGGCAAGATCGGAAAGGGACGGCCTAGGGTGGGCGCCATGGCACAGGACAAGGGCCGCACGGCCCCCAGGGCAGCCGCCGGCCGGGGCACGTACGCGGTGGGCGACGCCCGTCGCCAGAAGATCCTCGACACCGCCGTCGAGCACTTCGCGCAGTGGGGCTTCAACGCCTCCTCGCTGTCCCGGATCGCCACCGACTGCGGGATCACCCAGGGCGGGCTGCTCCACCACTTCCGCGGCAAGGAGGACCTGCTGCTGTCGGTCCTGGCGCAGAGCGAGCAGCACGACGTGGAGCGGCTCTTCAGCAGGCCCGCCGAGGAGGTCCCCTCGGTCGCCGCGCACTTCGCCGCCGTCGTCGCCCTCGCCGCGGACAATGCCCGCAGGCCCGGCCTCGTGCGGATGTACAACACGCTGGTCGGGGAGTCCGGGAACCAGGGCCACCCCGCGCACGACTACTTCCGGCAGCGCTACGCCCGGGTCCTCGGCTACAGCGTCGACCTGCTGAGGGCGGGGGTCGCGCGCGGCGAGGTACGGGTGGGGACGGACTGCGAGGCCGTCGGCCGCGAGATCCTCGCCGTGATGGACGGATTCCAGATCCAGTGGGTCCTGGACCCGGAGGGCGTGGACATGGCGGTCCTGCTGCGCGCGTACCTGGACCGGAGGCTACGGGAGATCACGGTGGCGGGGACGGGACTGTAGGGGGGACCGGGCGGACCGGGCGGACCGGGCGGACAGGGCGGACCGGGCAGGGCGGGCCCGCCGGCTCCGGAGGCGACGCCTGCCGGCGCGGTCGGCGTCGGGGCCGGCGGCCCGTGCGCGGTCGCGGGACCCGGGCCGGTTCGGTGGCACCAGGGCCGGGGCCGCTGTCGGGGTGGTCGGGAGCGGTCGGGAGCGGTCGGGGTGGTCGCTCAGCGGGGTTCGAAGGGCGGCAGGGCGGCCAGGACCTTTTGCAGTGGCTGCGGCAGCGTGGTCTGGTCGGCCGCGACCTCGTAGCCGGCGTGGCGGAAGGCGTACGTGAACGCGTCGATGGCGGGCCGGTCGGGCTTCGAGATCCGGGGCAGATGGGGGAAGTCCGCCTCCTGCAGCGCGGTGCGCAGCTTCGCGAGGGACGCTGCCGGGAGCGTGTCGTGGTCGACCGTCGCGGCCTTCGCGTCGAGCCGCAGGAACGATCCGTCTTCCCTGATGATCAGGGTGCTGGCCTTCCCCGTGATGCCGCCGCTGCGGGTGACCGCGACGAGGGTGGCCTCCGAGGTGGGGGGCGAACCGCCAGGCGTTGGCTGTGTGGCGGTGGCGGTGGCGCCGGTGCCGGGGCTCTGGCTCTGACCGGAGCTCTGCCCGGGGGACGGCGCGCCCGTGCCCGTCGCCGAAGGAGTACTCGCGCCCGTGGTCGTCCCGGGCGTCGGGGAGGCCCCGTGCTTCGCCCCGCCGGACGAGCAACCGCCCAGGGCCGCCGCCGCGGCCAGCGCCACGGTCGCCGCCGTCAGGCCGACTCGCCATCCGCGTGCTCGCACGTCCCACCCCCACAGGTATCCCGCTCGAACCCCGAGTATGGAGTCAGCACCACCCGCACGGATAGCACCCGGAGGCCGACATCCGCCGCTTCGCCCTTTGGCGCTGGCTGCCGCCACTCGCCGCCGTCGCCCTCGGCCTCTGGGGACTTGCGCGCGGCGGCTCCGCGTGGCGCGACGAGTCCGTCACCTGGCAGGTCGCGCACCGGCCGCTCGGCGGGCTCTGGGAACTGCTCGGCCAGGTGGACGCCGTGCACGGCCTCTACTACGCACTGATGCACGCGGTGTTCGCGGTGTCCGCGGCGTTCGGGCCGGCGGGCGGCGCGGGCGGCGGCATCGGCACCGGCGCCGACCTGTGGGCCCTGCGCCTCCCGTCCGTGGCCGCCACCGCCCTGGCCGCCGCCGGGGTGGCCGCCGTGGCCCACCGGCTGGCGGGGGACCGGAGCGGGGACGACGAGGCTGGTGGGGTTGATGGCGATGGCGATGGCGATGGCGATGGCCGGGGCCGTGACCGGGGCCGTGATCCGGCCGGGCGGGGCGGCCACCGGGATCGGGTCGCCCTGCTGGCCGGGCTCGGGTACGCCGCGTTGCCGCCCGTGCAGATGTACGCCCAGGAGGGGCGCTCGTACGCCCTCGTCGCCGCGGCCGTCGTCTGGGCGACCTACCTGATGCTGCGCGAGCGGTGGGTCGCCTACGCCGTGGTCCTGCTGCTGGGGTGCTGGCTGCACGAGTTCGCCGTACTGGCGCTGCCCGCGCACGCGTTCGCCGCCCGGCGGTCGCGCGGCTGGCGGCTCGCCGCCGGGGCCGTGGTGGCCGGGCTGCTGCCGCTCGCCCTGGTCAGCGCGCGGCAGGCGCAGCAGCAGCTGGGCTGGCTCGGGCGGCCGGGCTGGCAGGACTGGGCGGCGTACGGGGTGGTCGCGGCCGTGGCGCTGCTCCTGGCCCGGCGGGGGGTCGCACGGGAACTCCTACGCGTCGCGCTGCCGCTGACGCTGCTGCCGCCGGGGGTGCTGCTGACGGTCTCGCTGGTGCACCCCTGGTACGTGGACCGGTACGTCCTCTACTCGCTCGCCGGCCTCGCCCTCCTCGCGGGGGCACGGCTCGCGGCGGTGCGGGGGTGGGTGCCGTGGCTGCTGGTCGGAGTCCTCCTGGTACCCCTCGGGTTCTGGTCCGCGTGGCTGCGCACTCCCGAGAGCCGCAAGGACGACGTCCCGGCCGTCGCGGCGGCCGTCCACGAGCTCGCGCGCCCGGGCGACGCGGTGCTCTTCCTCCCCTCGCGGCGGCGGGAATGGCTGCTGTCCTCGCCGGAGGTCTACGGCTCCCTGCGCGACCTGGCTTTGTCCCGCACCCCGGCGGCTTCGCGGAGCCTGCAGGGCGTGGAGCGGAGTCCGGAGGGGATCCAGGAGGCGCTGCTGGACCCGGCGGTCGGGCGGGTGATCGTACTGCTGGACCCGGCGGGGGAGCCGGTGGACGGCTACCCGGCGGAGGCGGTGAAGCGCCAGACGCTGGTCTCCGCCTTCGACCTGTGCTCGGTGACGGAGGTCCGGGGCGCCCGGGTGGCCCTCTTCGCCCGGCCGGGCACCTGCGGGGAGCAGGCCGCCCGATCCGGAGCGGCGGCCGTTGGGCCGGTTGCTGCCGGCGAACCCTTTCTGCGGTTCCCGTCCAGGTGACATCGCGTGCCCGGGGATTCTCCCGGAGGTGTGGTGGGCCGGACCGTGGGGTTGTTCCCCACCTGGGAGATGGAGAGTTCCCGTGTCCGCAGTCACCCGGAGGACCGCCACGGCCGCGGCGGCGGCCCTGGCCGGTGTCGCCGTGGCGTGTCCCGCCCGGGCCGGTCCCCTCCGGACCACCGGCGCGGCATCGTGGCGTGCCCAGGAGCCGCCCGCGGTGTTCGCGGAGCCGGGCCGGCACACGCTGGTCCTGCCCGGGCCCGGCCCGAGCGACAGCCAGGGCGCCGGAGGCGAAGGCGAATCCATCGACGTCAATGGGGACGTGAGGCCCGCGCTCACGGGCGCCACCGGATTCGTAGCGGTCACCTGGACCACCGGCTGCTCAGCCGCCCGAGCCCGTGGCACCTGCGGGGGCGGATCCGCTCGAGCGAACGGATCCGTACCCGCACGGCCGCGGTCGGTGCCGGACCCCGGAGAGCGGCTTCTCCTAGGGCGCCTCGCCCACACCCGTCGGCAAGTGGCGGAAGGACCAGGAGTGCAGCGACGCCAGACGCACCGTCCGCTCGCGCGGCGCGCCGTGTCCGGGACCGAAGTACGGGCCGCAGCCCTGCAGCGAGACCAGGTGGGCGACGTAGCTCCCGGCGGTGCGCGGCACGCGGTGGGCCCGGACGCGGAATCCGCCGGAGGCGTCGGCGGGTTCGATGAGCGCGGGCAGGTCGTGCAGGGGCGCTATCACCTCGGTGAAGGTCTCCCGCGCCATCTCTAGTATTCGGCAGGGTGAGGCATCGTCGCTCCAATGGTCCGGCGCGGTACGGGATTCCGTGTCGCGGCAGACGAGCACCGCCAGCCACGGGACGCTGAGCGGTGTACCGGCGGTGTCCCGTTCACAGGGCGGCGGTGCGCCGTGCAGTACGACTTGGGGTGCCACCGTGCTGAAATCTCCGCTGCTTCCGTCGTGGGGCAGCACCTCGTCGATCGCCCCTGGCCCGATCCCGATCCGGGTCCCGACCCCGCTCCCGATTCCGCGAAACGGCGTTCCGTCCGTGTTTCCCTCCTCGGCGCCCATCACCGGTTCCTTCCTCTGAGCCGGGGAACGGCGCTCTGCCGGCCCGGATGGGGTCAGCATCAGGTGCCGCAACCGCCGGTACCACCCGTCCCCGCGGTCGTATGGCCGTCTCATTTCGAATCACTGGACTCGGTCGCTGTGGATCTCGTGGAACGGCTGGTGCCCGATGAGATGTGGAACCTCTTCCAGCGCGTCGTGCCCTGCCATCCCAAACGCCGCCAAGGCGGCGGGCGACGCCGCTACGGAGACCGCGAGGTCTTGGCCGCCATCGTGTTCGTGACGACCTCCGGGTGTTCCTGGCGCCAGCTCCCGCCCTCTTTTGGGCCGTCCGGACCGACCGCGCACAGACGGTTCACCGAATGGACCCGGGCCCGCGTCTGGCCCAGGCTCCGGCACCTCATCCACCGGGAAGAGCACACACGGGACCTGCGCCAGTGGCAGCGCACCGTCATCCGCTCCCTGGCCCTGCGCAGCCGCCCCGCCGGGCGGCCCGGCAGGGCGACCGGCCGGAACCCCTGGCGCGGACTTGACCAAATGAGACGCACCCGCCGAACCGTGAAACGCGGTGAACCCCGGCCCGCGGAGGCCCCGAAGACGATGCGGTGCGGTGGCGCGGCTTCACCCATCCGGGGGACTCACAGCCAGGCCACCAGGGTTGAACCGGGCATCCGCCCCCCGCCGTGACCGTGCCGACCCCCGGGAGTCGATGGGTGGCGGGCGGAGTGGGGCGAGGTGGGGGGGCGTAGGAGGATGGGGGCGAGGGCCGGTGAGTGGGGGGCCCGTTCGTCAATGCCGGAGGTGGCTCATGGCCGTTGCCCGTTCTCTCGCACTGCCCGGGCCGCTCGTCGGGGGCGACTGGCTCGCCGAGCGCCTCGGCGCACCCGGGCTGGTCGTCTTCGACGCATCCGTCGGGGCGCACCGCGACGCGGACCGGCGCATCCCGGGGGCGCGGCCCTTCGACCTCGACGGTGCGCTGTCCGACCACGAGGCCGCCGCCCCGCACACCATGCCGGGCGCCGCCGCCTTCGCCGGGGCGATGCGCGCCCTCGGCGTCGAAGACACCAGCACGGTCGTCGCGTACGACGGCGCCGGGATCTATTCCAGCGCCCGCGCCTGGTGGATGCTCCGGGCCATGGGCTTCGACCGGGTCGCCGTCCTCGACGGCGGGCTGCCCGCGTGGGTCGCCGCCGGACGGCCGGTGGAGGAACACGGACCGGCGTACGAGGGCCCGCGCGGCTCCTTCACGGCCCGCCCCCGCGCCGGGCTGCTGGTGGACGCCGCCACCGTCGCGGCGGCCCTGGCCGATCCGGCCGCGGCGGTGCTCGACGCCCGTACCCGCGAGCGGTTCGCCGGTACCGCCCCGGAGCCCCGAGCGGGCCTGCGCGGCGGCCACATGCCGGGCGCGGTGAGCCTCCCCTTCGGCGAACTCCAGTGCCCCGACGGCCTGATGCGCCCCGCCACCGAGCTGCGCGAGGCCTTCGGCGCCGCGGCGGGGGAGCGGGAGCGGCTGTACTTCAGCTGCGGCTCCGGGGTCACGGCGTGCGTACTGGCGCTCGGCGCGGATCTCGCCGGCTACGGGGACCTCGCGGTGTACGACGGCTCCTGGAGCGAGTGGGGCATGCCCTCCCCGGACCGACCGGTGGTCCAGGGCCCCTAGACCGTCTCTTTCGGATCTTGTCGGTCGGCCCGGCAAGATCCGAAAGAGACGGCCTGGGCCCAGTGCCGTGGCCGTGGTGGCCTAGCATCCCCTCACATGGCGATGTTCGTGCACCTGACCTCAGCGGCCAACGCGCCGCGGATCCGGCGGTCCGGGATCCGGGCAGTCAGCCACGGGCAGGGCAACGCGCGCGGGGTCTACTGCTTCCCGGTGCTGCCGTCGTACACCCTCACCCACCAATGGCTGCGCGAGCTGGCCCGCTTCGGTACCCGGGGCGGGCTCGTGGCCGTCCACGTACGGCTGGACGACGCCCAGCCCGTGCTCGTCGGACGCTACGGCGACCGGGCGCGAGGCGTACAGGTCACCGTTCCCGCGGCGGAGGCGGTGCGGCGGATCGCCGCACTGGAGGATCCGCGGGGGTGGGAGGTGTTCGTACCCCGGGCGGTCCGGCCGTACGAGGTGCACCGGGTCCGCGGCGCACCGCAGGTGGCGGGCTGGCGGTACCTGCCGGACGCGCACGGGGTGCGGCCCTGTACCTGTTTCGGGTGCCGGGTGCGCGGCGGGTACGGGGCGCGGCGCCTGCGCGAGCGGTTGCCGCATCCGCTGGACGGTCCGCCGCCGCCCACCCGGGTGCTGCTCGCCCGGGTCGCCGCAGCCGGTGAGCCCGGGGACCCGGCCGTGCTGCGGGAAGCACTGCACTGGTTCGCCATGCGCCGCCGGGGCCCGCTCGCCCAGTTGGGCCGCCTAGCCGCCCACCCCGACCCCGGGGTGCGGGAGGAGTTGGTGTGGGCGGTCGCCGGCTGGTCCACCCCCGGGGTCACCGATCTGCTGGACGGCCTCGCCGACGATCCGCACCCGGACGTCCGCGAAGCGGTGGAGTCGGTCCGCACTCCGTAGCGTCCACGCCCCCCCCCGCAACCGACCTCCCCGGCCCGGCCCTTGGCCCCGGCTCCGGCCCGCCCCTCCGGCCCCGGCTCCGGCCCGCCCCTCCGGCCCCGGCCTCGGCTCCGGCCCCAGCCCTTGCCTCGGCTCCCGCCTCGGGGTGGGTCTGACGGACTCCGGCCTCGTCCCGATCGGTACTGTCCAGGGGACATTGGCCATCGCCGGGCCCGACGTGCTCGGACGTCAGACAGGAGCGCCCGGGTGCCGGAGCTCATAGACCACCTCGAGCGCCGACTCGGGCGCATGATCGGTGCTTGGTCCCCACCCGCGGGCGCCGCGCAGGGCGCTCCTCAGGTGGCGTGCTTCCGGGAGGGCCGGATCCCGGGCGTGCAGGCGTTCGCGACGGTCGGCCTCTCCCGCACTCCCTTGTGGCATCCGACCTCGGACAGTCACTTCCACCTGGAACTGCTGGCCTGCGAGAACGCCGGCCGCACCAAGGGCTACGGTCACTTCCCCGATGTACTGGAATACGTGGCCGGGCAGCTGACGGCGAGCGGCGGGGCGATCCTCCGCGGCGACGTGGTGCCGCTTCCCGCACCGTTGCCCGGCGGAACCATGACGTCCCTCTACGCGGGGTTGCCCGTCTACTTCGACGAGGACTTCTTCTCGGTCACCGTCGAGAACGGCACGGCCGTGGCCGTCGTCTGGCTGATCCCCATCACGGCGGAGGAGACCGCCTTCATCCGCGACAAGGGCTGGGAGGCCTTCGAGGACGCGCTGGTTCGCCAGGACCCCGATCTCCTCGATCCCGACCGTCCCCAGCTCGACCTGTAGTGCCCTGCCCGTAGTGCCCTGTCCGCGCGGCCCTGCTCGTGCCGGCCGGCGACAGCGGGCGGACAGCGGCCGGGGGTTAACCCCACCGGGGATCCGGGCACGTGCCCCATGCCGCCCGGGCTCCGGCGGCGGCACGATCGGGAACATGACCACGAAGACGCGTACGCGCGGCACGACGGCCACCGCCGCCACCTACACCGCCCTGGCCCTCTCCGCGGGGCTGCTGCTGACCGGGTGTGCCGTCGGGTCGCTCGTCACCCGCGGCGGTCCGGAGAAGACGGCGAGCGCCGACACCGCGGTGGCCGAAGCCGTCACCGCGGTCGAGGTGGCGGACGCCCGCAGCGGGTCGATCGAGGTCATCGCCGGTTCCGGCCCGGGCGTCACCGTCCGCCGTACGGTCCACTACCGGGGCGACCTCGTGCCCGAGCCCGCGCAGCGGGTCTCCGGCGGTGTACTGACCCTGACCAACGGCAGTTGCTCCGGGAGGTGCGCCATCGACTACCGGCTGGAGGTCCCGGCCTCCGCCACCGTCCGGCTCGACGGCAGCAGCGGCCGCATCACGGTGGCGGGAGTGGCCGGGGCCGACATCGCGACCTCCTCCGGCGCGGTCGGGGCCGACCGGATCTCCGGCCCGCTGAAGATCCGTACCTCCTCGGGCTCGATCACGGCCGAGGGCCTGGCCGGTCCGGGCGCGGACGCCCGCTCCGACTCCGGTGACGTCCGCCTGGCCTTCGCGAAGGCTCCGGGCTCGGTCGCCGTGGAGACCTCCTCGGGCGATGCCCGGGTGAGCGTCCCGCAGGCCCCGTACGCGCTCGACGTCTCCACCGACTCCGGCGCGCGCGAGGTCACCGTCCCCGCCGACCCGTCCGCCACCGCCCGCCTCGCGGTGCGGACCTCGTCGGGGGACATCCGGATCTCGACGCTCCCGGTCTGAGCGGTCTGAGCGGTCTGAGCGGTCCGAGCGGTCCGAGCGGTCCGAGAAGTCCGGATGGACGGCCCGCCACGGAGCCGCTACGGAGCCTCCACGACCTGCCAGTCCTCGATCGGCTTCGTCCGGAACATCGCCCGGTACACCCGCCGCGTGAGCACCTCCGCGCCCGGCCCGTACTCGTCGAGCTCCCCGAAGGCCTCGGCGGCGGATTCGTAGACGAACTTCTTGCCCCTCGCGTTCCGGATGACCCACTCCCGAACGGCGGTGACCCCCACACCTTCCACGTACATGCGGTGAGACTAACCCTCCCCCGAGCGGGCCTTCAGGCGGGGCGCGCGGCGGAGCGGCCGTCCGCCGGTGCGGGGGCGAGGAGGGAGCTCCGGAGCCGGACGACGGTCTCCCGCCACGGGCCGGCGCTGTCGGTCCCGCCCCAGAGCTCCAGGAGTTCGCTGGGCTCGGTGACCACGCGGTCGAGGGCCCGGACGGCGAGGTCGCGCAGGTCGGCGGAGAGCCGGGGGAGCGGCGAGTCCGGGCCGTAGGCCGTGGTCACGGGTTCGCCTAGCCCGATGCAGCCGCCGGAACAGACCGGAATCGGGTGTTCACCATCTGTTCGCCCCCGGCGAACGGCCGTTGGGGAACATTGGCGCGCGCACATGCATTGAGTCGGCATAGCTCAACTTCACTGCCGGAGGGAAGATCATGGCTTCGACGTCCGTAACGCTCACCCTGCCTGTGCTGCCGCTTGACGACGAGGTCGTGCTGCCCGGGATGGTCGTTCCGCTGGACCTGTCCGATGCCGAGGTGCGGGGTGCCGTCGAGGCCGCGCAGGCCGCCGCGGCCGGGGGCAAGCCGAAGGTGCTGCTCGTGCCACGGATCGACGGGACGTACGCCGCGACCGGCGTGCTCGGGACCGTCGAGCAGGTGGGACGGCTGTCCGACGGGGATCCCGGGGCGCTGATCCGGGGGCGCGGGCGGGTCCGTATCGGGGCCGGGACGACCGGGCCCGGGGCCGCGCTCTGGGTCGAGGGCGAGACCGTGGACGAGGCCGTCCCCGATCCACTGCCCGGGGCCGTCACCGAGCTCGTCAAGGAGTACAAGGCGCTCGCCACCAGCTGGCTCAAGAAGCGCGGAGCCTGGCAGGTCGTGGACCGGGTGCAGCAGATCGAGGGCGTGGGCGCCCTCGCCGACAACTCCGGGTACTCGCCCTTCCTGACCACGGCCCAGAAGGTCGAGCTGCTGGAGACGGCGGACCCGGTCGCGCGGCTGCGGCTCGCGGTCAAGGCGCTCAGCGACCACCTCGCCGAGCAGGACGTCGCCGAGTCCATCGCCAAGGACGTGCAGGACGGCGTCGACAAGCAGCAGCGCGAGTTCCTGCTGAAGCGTCAGCTGGAAGCCGTCCGCAAGGAGCTGCGCGAGCTCAGCGGAGAGAAGGACGGGGAGGAGTCCGACGACTACCGGGCCCGGGTCGAGGCCGCCGACCTGCCCGAGAAGGTACGGGAAGCCGCGCTCAAGGAAGTCGACAAGCTGGAGCGCTCCAGCGACCAGTCCCCCGAGGGGTCCTGGATCCGCACCTGGCTGGACACCGTCCTCGAACTGCCCTGGAACGAGCGGACCGAGGACGAGTACGACATCCGCGGAGCGCGCGCCGTCCTGGACGCCGAGCACGCCGGGCTCGGTGACGTGAAGGACCGGATCACCGAGTACCTCGCCGTGCGCAAGCGGCGCTCCGAGCGCGGCATGGGGGTCGTCGGCGGTCGCAGGGGCGGCGCCGTGCTGGCGCTCGTGGGCCCGCCCGGGGTGGGCAAGACTTCCCTGGGGGAGTCCGTCGCCCATGCCATGGGACGCAAGTTCGTCCGCGTGGCCCTCGGCGGAGTCCGGGACGAGGCCGAGATCCGCGGCCACCGGCGTACGTACGTGGGCGCGCTGCCCGGCCGGATCGTACGGGCGATCAAGGAGGCGGGGTCCATGAACCCGGTCGTCCTGCTCGACGAGATCGACAAGGTCGGCTCCGACTTCCGGGGCGACCCGGCGGCCGCCCTGCTGGAGGTCCTGGACCCGGCCCAGAACCACACCTTCCGGGACCACTACCTGGAGGTCGAACTCGACCTGAGCGACGTGGTGTTCCTGGCCACCGCCAATGTCCTGGAGGCCATCCCCGAGGCCCTCGCCGACCGCATGGAGCTGGTGCGCCTCGACGGCTACACCGAGGACGAGAAGGTCGTCATCGCCCGTGACCACCTGCTGCCCCGGCAGCTGGAGCGGGCGGGCCTGGGCGCGGAGGAAGTGGTCCTGGAGGAGGACGCGCTGCGCAGGCTGGCGGGGGAGTACACCCGCGAGGCGGGCGTACGCACCCTGGAGCGGGCCATCGCCCGGCTGCTGCGCAAGGTGGCCTCCCAGCACGAGCTCGGGGAGCGGGAGCTGCCGTACCGGATCGGCGCCGCAGACCTGCGGGACCTCATCGGACGGCCGCACCACGTACCGGAGTCCGCGCAGGACCCGGCGGAGCGGCGCACCGCCGTACCCGGCGTGGCCACCGGTCTCGCCGTGACCGGGGCGGGCGGTGACGTGCTGTTCGTCGAGGCCTCGCTGGCCGATCCCGAGACGGGCGCGGCCGGGCTCACGCTGACCGGCCAGCTCGGGGACGTGATGAAGGAGTCGGCGCAGATCGCGCTCAGCTTCCTGCGCTCGCACGGCGCCGAGCTGGAACTCCCGGTCGCCGACCTGAAGGACCGGGGCGTGCACATCCACTTCCCGGCGGGCGCGGTGCCGAAGGACGGCCCGAGCGCGGGCATCACGATGACGACGGCGCTGGCCTCGCTGCTCTCCGGTCGGCAGGTCCGCACGGACGTGGCCATGACCGGTGAGGTCTCGCTGACCGGGCGGGTACTGCCGATCGGCGGGGTCAAGCAGAAGCTGCTGGCCGCGCACCGGGCCGGGCTGACCACGGTCATCATCCCGAAGCGGAACGAGGCCGACCTGGACGACGTCCCGGCAGAGGTGCTGGAGGGGCTGGAGGTGCACCCGGTGACGGACGTACGCCAGGTCCTGGAGCTGGCCCTCGCCGCCGACGCCGTCCCGGTGACGGCCGTCGCCTGACCGGACCCGTCCGGCCGTTCCCGACCGGACCCATTCCGGCCGTTCCCGACCGGACCCATCCGGCCAGGGCCGACCACGACAGGGCCCGGGATCCCGCTCCGGCGGGGTCCCGGGCTCCCGGCGTTTCCGCTGCGAAATACTGGTGCCCCACACACCACCGAAGGAGCGGGACGTGCACGGGAGCGAAGACCAGGAGTTCCTTGCCCTGGAGCGGGAGCTGTCCGTCTTCCTCCGGCGCGCCCGCGCCTCGTCCGGAGAGATGGCGCGCGCCCTGCACCCCGAGCTGGAGCCGGCCGCCTACGGGCTCCTCGTACGCCTGGAGGCGGCCGGCCGGCAGCGGGCCACCGAGCTCGCGGCGTACTTCGGGGTCGGCAAGGCCACGATGAGCCGGCAGCTGCGGGCCCTTGAGGTCCTTGGCCTGCTGGCCCGCGAACCGGACCCGGCGGACGGCCGGGCCTTCCTGGTCGGGCTCACGGAGGAGGGCCGGGAGCGCTTCCTGCGGGTCCGGGGCGCCCGCCGCGAGCAGTACATGCGCAAGCTCGCGGACTGGGACCGGGGAGAAGTGGCGGAACTGGCGCGGCTGCTGAACCAGTTGAACGCGGGCGAGGAGTAATAAGAGGAGTAGGGGGATTGGGCGGTCCCCACGGCCCTACCCGTCACTTCCCCTACCCGTCACTTCCCCTACCCGTCACTCCCCCTACAACTCCGCGTACCCCGCCGACGCGTCGTCGTGGCGTTTGCCGCGGGTGTGCGGGCGGGTGGGGTCCAACTCCAGGGTGCGGACGCGGTCGATCAGGGACTGGGCGCCCTCCTTGCGCAGCACGGCCAGGCACTCGGCCCAGTCGCCCTCCCCGAACGTGTCCGTCCAGCGGCTCGCCCCGTCCGTGAGCGCCGCCAGCGCCCGGACCTCCGCGCGCGGCGTCCGCCCCGTCACCGCGCGGGCCGCCACCGCAGGGTCCGCGGCGGCGGTGAAGAAGCCGCCCTCGGCGTTGCGCAGCTCGTCCGCCGAGGCCTCCGTACGCAGCCGCTCGCGCGGGATCCGGTCCAGCCGGTCGTCGAGGACCGCCCGCACCTCGCCGCCGGGGGCCTCGAGGAGGAGTACGGAGTCCGAGAGCACCAGGTGCTCGACCCAGGACCCGTCCCAGCGGACCACGACCACCGTCGCCTGCGGCGTCCGAACGTGAGAAAGGTCACAGGTGGCGCGATGGGCGTCGGCGGTGGCCCCGATGGCCTCCGCCAGGACGCGGTCCAGGGGCATGTCCCTTCGGGATCCGGACAGTTCGGCCAATCGGCCACCGAGCCGGGCCGCGAACCAGGGGACTCCGTGCGTGCATCCGACGTCGCCGGGCGGCGGGGTGACCCCGTCGAGCGCGACCAGGACTCCGCCGCCCGACGCGGGCGTCGCGGCCGACAGCCAGTCCTCGTTGGGGCGTTCCGGGTCGCCGGGGGCCGAGGAGAGATCGATGCGCATGTGGACATTCTGCCCGCGCGGGGTGCCCTGGGGCGGCAGAATCCGGGAAAGGTACGGACCAAAGTGGGGTGAGTGGGGCAGGTGGGGAGGGAAGGAACCCTGTGGCCAGGGGGGTGACCGCCGGTATGTGGGCGGGCATCCTGCCAAAAGCCGCATCGATCTTTCAACCACCCGTCCACGGCCGCGCCCTGACACCCGGTCGCCGAGTTGGTCGCCAACTCTTCCGTGCTGTTCACTCCTTCGTGTGGCCGGGTGGGTGATGAGCGGCCCTCCCCCCAACTCACTGCGAAGGTCTGAGGCGGTACGGCGGTACAGCGCAGCGGTACAACGGGGGCGAGGGGGCGTTCACTCGCCGGCCGGCCGTCACCTCGGCCACCCGAGCAGACGGGCACGAGCAGCACACGTAACAGGATTGCGAGCACCGGTGCAGAAGAAGCGGCCGCGGAAGAACGGCACCGTCGCGAACGGCACCGCACCCGACGGCACCGCACCCGACCGGCGAGCCACCGACCGGCGGGCCCCCGACGGCCCGGCCGGCGCGCCCGCTCCCGCGGGCCGCCGCGTCCGCGTGCGCCGCAGGCTGGTCATCGGCGTCGCCGTGGCCGGGCTCGCCGTCCTCGCGGCGGGAGCGCCCGCGGCGATCTCCGCCTCGGCCGACCTGAAGGACTCCCAGCACCTGGTCACCCTCGCCGACCGGAGCCGGCAGACCCTCACCCTCGCCCACCTGCTCGGAGACGAGCGCGACGCCGTCACCGAGTACGTGGCCAAGGGCCGCCCCGGCGGCGCGCAGGCCGCGGTCCAGGAGCGCACCGCGGGCACCGACCGGCAGCTCGCCGAGGTCCGGGCCGACGCCGACGCCGACGAGGAGCTCGCCCGCTCCCTCGGCCGGGTCCGCGCCGTGCGCACCGAGGCCCTCCAGGGCAAGGGCGGCGCCCTCGCCGCCCACCAGGCCTACTCCGGTGTCATCGCCGAACTCCTCGCCCCCGGTGCCCGGATCGCCGAACTGACCCCTCCGCGCGCCGCGGACGCCCTCGTCACCACCCGCCCGCTCGCCCCCCTCGGCCAGGCCGTCGAACAGGCCTCCGCCACCCGGGGGCTGCTGCTCGCCGCGCTCGCCGTCCCCCGCGGCGAACAGTCCCCGGGCGCCGCCGCCGTCGACGAACTCACCACCGCCGCCCAGCGGGCGCGCGTAAGGGAGCAGGGCGCGCTCGAGGATTTCGCCCGGGCCGCGCGTCCCGACGTACGCCAGACCCTCGCCGCCACCGTCACCGGACCCGAGGTCAAAACGGCCGACGACTACCTCAAGCGGCTCACCGACCGGCCGACCCTCTCCAGCGCCGACCGCAAACTCGACCCCGGCACCGTGGGACCCGCCCTCACCGCCCGCGTGGACCGGATGCGCTCGGTCGAGGCCACCCTCGCCTCCCAGCGCGCCACCGCCCTCGCGGCGCTGCGGGACGACGACGTGACCGCGCTGGAAAGCCTGCTGGCCTTCCTCGGCGTGCTGTTCCTGCTCACCCTCGGCATCTCCACCGCCATCGCCCGCTCCCTGACCCGCCCGCTGTCGGTGCTGCGGCGCGGCGCGGCGCGGCTGGCGACGCCGGAGGGCTCGGTGGAGCCGGTCCGGTTCACCGGCCGCAACGACGAGTTCGCCGAGGTCGTGCGCCACCTCAACGCGGTGCGCGACCAGACGGTCTCCCTGCACACCCGGATCGCCGGACTCGACGCCGACCGGCGCCGCCTCATCGGCCGCACCGAGGCGCTCGCCTCGGGCCGCGAGGCCCTGGAGGACGAACTCGCGCAGCTGCGGGCGGGGCTGGAGGAGCACCGGCGCATCATGTCGACCACGTCCGTGTCGCTGTCCCTGCGGACCCTGGGGCTCGTCGAGCGGCAACTCGCCGTCATCGAGGAGCTGGAGTCCGAGGAGCAGGACCCGGAACGGCTCTCCACCCTCTTCAAGCTGGACCACCTGGCGACCGTGATGCGCCGCCACAACGAGAACCTGCTCGTCCTCGCCGGCCAGGAACACGGCCACGGGCAGAGCCTGCCGGTGCCGCTCGTCGACGTCATGCGGGCGGCGGTCAGCGAGATCGAGCGCTACGAGCGCGTCGAACTCGGCGTGCTGCCCTCGTACACGCAGGTCGCCGGGCACGCCGCCGACGACATCTCGCACGTGCTCGCGGAGCTGCTGGAGAACGCGACGACCTTCTCGCCGCCGGACGCCAGGGTGAAGGTGTCCGGATGGCTGCTGGACTCCGGTGACGTGGTGCTGTCCGTCCTGGACGAGGGCATCGGGATCACCGGGGACCGGCTGGGCACGCTGAACGAGCGGCTGGCCACCCCCGAGGCCTACGACGAGGAACCCGAATCGGAGCACGGCCTGGGCCTCGGCCTGTACGTGGCCGGGCGGCTCTCGGCCCGGCACGGCGTGGGCGCGGAGCTGCGCACCTCGCGGCACGGTGGCACGGAGGCCCTGGTCGTCGTACCGGCGGCGCTGCTCCCCGCCACCCCGCCGGTGTCACCGGTCCACACCCTGAGCGCGCCGGGGGCACCCGCGCTGCACCTGCCCGGGGTGATCGCGGAGGCCAACGAGAACACGCTGCCCGCACGGGTACGGGGCCTTGGCGCCGCGGAGGCACCGCTCCCGGCGGAGCCGGCGGTGGCCGCCGGACCGGCCGCGATCCCGGAACGGGCCGTCGCCGCCGAGCACGCCGCCGCTGCCGAGCCCCTCGGGTACCCGGAGCCGGCCGCGGCCCCGGAGCCCGTGTCGACCCCGGAGCTCTTCATGGACGCCGCCGGCACCGGGCCCGCCGTGACCTCCGAGCCGGCCCCGGGTCCGGAGGCGTTCCCGGAAGCGTTCCCCGGGCCGTTCCCCGAGCCCGAGCCGGCGCACGAGACCGCGACGGCGCCAGCTGCTGAGCTGCCCGTCAGGACGGTGGCCGCGGAGCCCGCTCCGTCGGCGTTCGCGCCCCCGGCCGGTCAGCTGCCGCCCACGGAGCAGGTGTTCCGGGTCCAGGCTCCGGCCGAGGTGCCCGCGGAGCGGGTGTTCCGCGTGCCGCCGCAGGCGGAGGTGCCCGCCGAGCAGCTGTTCACCGTAGGGGCACCCGCCGAGGCACCCGCACCCGCCGGGGCACCCGCACCTGCCGGGATCCCCGTGGCGGAACCCCTCACCGACAAGGGCCTGCCCAAGCGGACCCCCCGCGTGGTGGCCACCGGCCCGGCGCAGGACGCGCGCCCCGCGCCGGGCCGCGTGGACGCCGGTGAGCTGCGCCGCAGGCTCGGCGGGTTCTACCGGGGCGCCCAGGACGGGCGGCGCGTGGTGGAGGCCGAGCTGGCGCAGGATCGGCAGCAGGACCCGCGGCGGGACGCACGGCAGGACCAGCGCCAGGACCATGGGCGGGCCGACTACGGGCAGACCGACTACGGGCAGACCGACTACGGGCAGACCGATCAGGGGCAGACCGACCGGGGGGACACCGCACAGGAGGCACGCACATGAACGCGCCCAGTACGTACGGACTGAGCACCCAGGCCCGCAACCTTCAGTGGCTGCTGACCGACCTCGTCGAGGAGGTCCCCGGGGTCAACTCCGTGGCCGTCGTGTCCTCGGACGGGCTCCTGCTGCTGTCCTCGGATCCGGCGGCGCCCGAAACGCCCGCCGCCGCCCGCCCCAAGGGCCCGCGCGGCGCGTCCGCCGATCTCGCGACCATCGTCTCCGGCCTCGGCTCGCTCACCACGGGCGCGGCCGCCCTGATGGACGGCGGCCCGGTCAAGCAGACGATGGTGGCGATGGAGCACGGCTCCGTCTTCGTCATGTCCATCAGCGACGGCTCGCTCCTCGGAGTGCACGCCACGCCGGACTGCGACATGAGCGTCGTCGCCTACCACATGGCCTTGTTCGTGGGCCGTGCCGGCCACGTCCTGACCCCCGAAGTCCGCAGTGAGCTGCGCCAGTCGATGGAGAACACCCCTTGAGGAGTCCGGCCTCCGACCGGCTGCCGATACGCGGCGCCGACCGCCGTCCCGCCCGCGTGCGCCCGTACTCCCTCACGGGCGGCCGCACCCGCTTCACGCAGGTCCTGCACGTCGAGACCTTCGTCGCGGCCCTCGACACCAAGCTGTCCGAGCCGCGGAAGCCCGACCGGATGCCGGAGATGCCGGCGATCGTCGAGGTCTGCCGCCGCATGCGCACGATCGCCGAGATCGCCGCGCTGCTGCAGCTGCCGCTCGGCGTGGTCCGCGTCCTGGTCAGCGACCTCGCCGACCAGGGCAGGATCCGCGTCTACGGGACCGGGCACGGCAGCGGCCGTCCCGACCGCGCGCTGCTCGAAAGGGTGCTCAGTGGGCTCCGCCGTCTCTGAAACCGGGCTCCGCGTCCAGGACCCGAACCCGCGCCCGAACCTGCGCCCGAACCCGCGCCCGGCCCAGAACCCGGCCCCGAATCCCGCCCCGCGCGCGGACGAGCCCGTACAGCCCTGGCAGTACGACCGCTCGCGCGCGCCCGTCGCCGTCAAGGTGCTGGTGGCGGGCGGGTTCGGCGTGGGCAAGACCACGTTCGTCGGTTCCGTCTCCGAGATCGAGCCGCTGCGCACCGAGGCCTTGATGACCGCGGCCGCCGCTCCGACCGACGACCTGTCCGCGACTCCGGACAAGCACACCACCACCGTCGCCATGGACTTCGGCCGCGTCACGCTCGACGACGACCTCGTCCTGTACGTGTACGGGACGCCCGGCCAGGAACGCTTCTGGTTCATGTGGGACGACCTGGTGCGGGGCGCCATCGGCGGGATCGTGCTCGCCGACACCCGCCGGCTGCGCGACTGCTTCCCGGCGCTCGACTACTTCGAGAGCTGCGGGCTGCCGTACGCCGTCGCCGTCAACCACTTCGAGGGCACACCGTCGTACGAACCGGACGACGTGCGGGAGGCGCTGACCATACCGGCCGGCGTACCCGTCGTGATCATGGACGCGAGGCGCCGGGTCACGGTGGTGGAATCCCTGCTGACCCTCGTGGGCCACGCCCTCGACTCGACTCCCGAATAGAGAACGTGCACATGCGCAAGATACTCGTCGTCGGTGCCGGCCAGTCCGGCCTCCAGCTCGCCCTCGGACTCCAGGCGAAGGGGTACGAGGTCACCCTCATGTCCAACCGGACGGCGGACGAGGTCCGCACCGGCCGGGTCATGTCCACGCAGGTCATGTTCGACACCGCGCTCCAGCACGAGCGGGACCTCGGGCTGAACTTCTGGGAGCAGCAGGCCCCGAAGATCGAGGGCCTGGGCGTTTCCGTCGCCGCCCCCGACACCAGCCGAGCCGTCGACTGGCTCGGCAGGCTGAAGGGCCACGCCCAGTCCGTCGACCAGCGCGTGAAGATGGCCGGCTGGCTCGACACCTTCGCGCAGCGCGGCGGCCAGCTGGTCATCCACGGAGCGTCCGTCTCCGACCTCGACTACTTCTCCCGCACCTACGACCTGGTGCTGGTCGCGGCCGGCAAGGGCGAGCTGGTCTCGCTGTTCGGCCGGGACGCGGCCCGCTCCCCGTACGACGCCCCGCAGCGCGCGCTCGCGGTGTCGTACGTGCACGGGCTCGGTCCGCGCCCCGAGCACCCGGAGACCGAGGCCGTGCGCTGCAACCTGGTCCCCGGAGTCGGCGAGCTGTTCGTGATGCCGACGCTGACCACCTCCGGCCGGGCCGACATCCTGTTCTGGGAGGGCGTCCCGGGCGGACCGCTGGACGTCTTCGCGGGCGTGCAGGACCCGGCGGACCATCTCGCGCTGACGCTGGAACTGATGGAGAAGTTCACGCCCTGGGAGTACGCGCGGGCGACGAAGGTGGAGCTGACGGACGCGGGCGCCACGCTCGCCGGCCGTTACGCGCCCGTCGTGCGGGGCCCCATCGGCCGGCTGCCCGGCGGCGGTCTGGTGCTGGGCGTCGCGGACGTGGTCGTCACCAACGACCCGATCACCGGGCAGGGCTCGAACTCCGCGGCCAAGTGCGCGGCCTCGTACCTCTCGTCGATCCTCATGCACGGGGACAACCCGTTCGACGAGGCGTGGATGAAGGCCACCTTCGACAAGTACTGGTTCACCAGCGGCAAGCCGACCACCCAGTGGACGAACGCCATGCTCGGCGTCCCGCCGGAGCACGTGCTGAACCTGATCGGCGCGGCCGGGCAGCTCCAGCCGGTGGCGGATCGTTTCGCCAACGGCTTCGACAACCCGGCCGACTTCGACGCGTACTTCTACGACCCCGAGGACGCGGCGGACTACCTGTCGGAGGTCGCGGGAGCCTCGGCCTCCGAGTAGCCCGTGTCGTCCCCTGCCGCCGTCCCCGTCCCCGTCCCCGCCGCCGACGTCCCGGACTCGGGCAGCGGCGGCGGGCTGAAGGCGGTGAGCGGCGCCCCGTCGGGGTCCGGCCGTACCGCGCCGAGCAGCGGATTCGCGGCGATCGGCGAGACCTTGACCTTCGCGCCCGGCCGGGGCGCCTGGATCACCTTGCCGTCGCCCACGTACAGGGCCACGTGCGTGGCGGTCGGGAAGTACACCACCAGGTCCCCGGGCCGGAGCTCGTCCAGGGGCACCCTGGGCAGCTGGGCCCACTGCTCCTGACTGGTCCGGGGGATCGTGCGGCCCGCGTGCGCCCAGGCCTGCGAGGTGAGCCCGGAGCAGTCGAAGGAGGCCGGCCCCTCGGCGCCCCAGACGTACGGCTTCCCGATCTGGGCGGTCGCGTACGTGAGGGCCGTGCCGCCGGCCGCGGTGGGGTTACGGGACTGCGCGCCGAGCTTCCCCGACTCGACCAGCTCCCGCTGCGCGGTGGCGGTGACCTCGGCCTCGCGCGTCCCCAGCTCGGTGAGCTGGGCGGGGGTGAGGGAGGCGATCATGCGCTCGACCTCCCCCAACTGCGCGGCGGCCTCGTCCTTGCGCTTCTTCGTGTCGGCGGCCAGCTTCTGCTCGGAGTCCAGGGCCTTGCGGGCGGCGGCCGCGAGGACGTCGGCCTGCTGCTCGCCCCGGGCGAGCCGGTCCAGCGCGGCCGCCCGCCGGGTGCCCTCGCGCTCCGCGATCCGGCGCTGGTCCAGGGCCCCCTGGGGGTCCCCGGCGAACAGCATCCGGGCGTAGGGGGAGAACCCGCGGGCCCCCTTGTACTGCTCGCGCGCCAGCCGGCCGGCGGTGGCCTGGGCGCCGTTGACCGCGGTACGGGCCTTGCCGAGCTCGGTGCTGAGCCGGCGCTCCTCGCCCTGGCGGGCGGTGAGGGCGGTCTCGGCGGCGTTGTAGGCCTCGGTGGCCTGCTCCGCCCGCTGGTAGAGGCCTTGGAGCCGGGTGAGGAGAACGCCGACGGGCTCGGCGGGGGCGTTTGGCTCCGCGGGTGCATTTGGCTCCGCGGGCGCTTCGGGTGCTTCAGGTGCTTCGGGTGCCCCGGCTGCCCCCGCTGTTTCGGCTGCTCCGGGCACCACCGGTGCGGCCGGCTCGGCGTGGGCGCCGGGGAGCGGGCCAGCCGTGACGAGGGCTGCGGCGAGGCAGGCGGCGCGAAGCAGCCGACGCCGATGTCGACGTGACATGTGGTCACCTCCAGGCGGCCGATGCTGCCACGCCCGGTATGACAAATCGCCCAACGGTGTCGGCCGGTCGCGCCGGGGTCACCCGGTCGGCCCCCTCCCGGCCGCCGCCCTCGCGGGAGCCCGCGGCCGGGCCCGGCCCGGCGGCTGACCGGGAGCCGCCTTCCCGGCTCGGCGGCCCCCGCCGGGTCGTCGTCACGTTCTCCCGGGCCCGCGGCCGGGCATATCCGGACCGGCAGCCGGCCGGGAGCCGCCTTCCCCGCTCGGCGACCCTCCGCCCGCCCGTGCCGTCAGTCCCGGAGCAGCCGGGCCTTGGCCGCCGTGAACTCCTCCGGGGTCAGCAGTCCTTCGCGGGCCAGGGCCGACAGCCGGGTCAGGCGCTCGGTGAGGTCGGTTCCGTCCGCCACCGGCCGGTCCGGGGGGCCGGCCGCGGGGGTCGTAGGGGCCGTGGCGGCCGGGCCGGGTCCGGGCTCGGCGGGGGCGGCCGGGCCGCTGCCGGTGTCCTGCGGGGGGCGGGGGTCCTGCTGCCGGGCCGTGTCCCAGACGTAGGCCCCGCCGGCCAGGATCCCGCGCAGCAGCGGGCTTCCCGAGGGGCGCCGGGAGGGGTTCACGACGGATCCGATGGGGCGGATGAACATCAGGCCGCCCCCAGCCGGTCGGCCGGGAGGCGTACCGCTCCGGCGATCCGGCCGCCCGCCGCCCGTACGGCGATCGCGGCGTCCTCGGCCCATACGTGTTCGACGACCAGGAGCAGGGCGCAGCTGCCGCGGGCCATCAGCCCGGCCGATTCCCGTACGTCCTCCGGGCCGATCAGCGGGGCGGCCTCGCGGTGGGCGAGCAGGCCCCGGAGTTCGACGAACTCGTCGAACTCCGCCGACAGCACCTCGCCGGCCGCGGTCTTGGTGGCGACCAGGCCGTCGATCAGCCGTACCACCCCGGCCTTGCGCAGCCCCATCACCGCCTCGACCGCCGCGACCCGCAGCTGTTCTTCCGGAAAGGCCAGGACGATGAACTCCGCAGGTCCCATGGGGAGAGGCTCCTGATCCGCTGATCTGCTGACCGGACGATCCGATCCGATCCGCTCCGCTACTTCGCTTCCGACCGGTTCTGACGACTCTTCGGCACACTATGACATAAGCGGACATACAACCAGGCTCCTTGCTACGTTTCCCCGTATGACCGCTCTGACGGCAAAGGTGGCGGAGCCCGCTCCGCCACCGCCACCCGATGCCCGCGCTCCCAAGCGCCGCGGAGTCGAGCTGTCGCTGCTCTGCGGCGCCGTCCTGATCGCCGTACTCGGCCACCTCTACGTGGGCCTCACCACCACCGGCCACGTCCCCCGCCCGGCCGCCCACTACGCCGCCGGACTCGCCGTCGCGGCGCTCGTCGCCCACCTCGCCGTCCGGCTGTTCGCCCCGTACGCCGATCCGCTGCTGCTCCCGATCGCCGTCCTGCTCAACGGCCTCGGCCTGGTCCTCATCCAGCGCCTCGACGCCACCACCCCCGGCAACGCCACCGCCGACGAGCAACTGCGCTGGTCCGCCCTCGGGGTGGCGCTCTTCGTGCTCGCGGTCGCGCTGCTGCGCGACCACCGGGTGCTGCAGAAGTACGCGTACCTCTCCGTGGCCGCCGCGCTCGCTCTGATGCTCGTACCGGTCTTCTTCCCGGCGGTGAACGGCGCCCACATCTGGATCCGGTTCGCCGGACTCTCCTTCCAGCCGGGGGAGTTCGCCAAGATCCTGCTCGCCGTCTTCTTCGCCGCCTACCTCGCGGCGAACCGCACCGCCCTGGCCCTCACCGGCCGCACCCTCTTCTGGAAACTGAAGCTGCTGCCCGGCAGGGTCCTCGGCCCGATCCTCGCCATCTGGCTGCTCTCCGTCGGGGTGCTTGTCCTGGAACGGGACCTGGGGACCTCGCTGCTCTTCTTCGGGCTCTTCGTCATCATGCTGTTCACCGCCACCGGCCGGATCGGCTGGATCGCCATCGGGCTGCTGCTGGCCGCCGTGGGCGCGTACGCCGTCGGGACGTTCGAGCCGCACGTGAACAGCCGCGTGGACGACTGGCTGAATCCTTTCGCCTCCATCGAACGCGGAGACGGCCCCGGCCAGCTGGCCCAGTCCCTCTTCGCCTTCGGGGCCGGCGGACTCCTCGGCGCCGGACTCGGCCACGGCCAGTCCTTCCTCATCGGCTTCGCCGCCAAATCGGACTTCATCCTCGCCACGGCAGGCGAGGAGCTCGGCCTGGTCGGCCTCACCGCGATCCTGCTCCTCTACGGGCTCCTCGTCGCCCGCGGCTTCCGCGCCGGGCTCGCCCTGCGCGACCCCTTCGGCCGCCTCCTGGCCACCGGACTCGCCTCGATCGTCGCGCTCCAGGTGTTCGTCATCGCCGGCGGAGTCACCGGGCTGATCCCGCTGACCGGGATGGCGATGCCCTTCCTCGCCCAGGGCGGCTCCTCCGTCGTCACCAACTGGATCATCGTCGCCGTCCTGGCCCGGCTCAGCGACAGCGCCCGCAGACCCCGGCCGGCCGAGGAGGCCGAAGCGTGATCCGCTACATCCGCTGGTGCGCGTACTTCTGCGCCCTGCTGCTCGTCGCCCTGCTGGTCAACGTCGCCCGCGTGCAGGTCTGGGAGTCCGCCGGCTACGGCGCGAACCCGGCCAACAAGCGCCCCGCCATCGAGCGCTACGCCGAACCGCGCGGCGAGATCACCGTCGAAGGCCGTCCCGTCACCGGCTCCCGGGACAGCCGCCAGCTGCTGCGCTACGAGCGGACGTACAAGAACGGCCCGCTCTACGCGCCGGTCACCGGCTTCTCCTCCCAGACCTACGGGACCAGCTTCCTGGAGCGCGCCGAGGACCCGGTCCTCTCCGGCACCGACCCCGGGCTCTCGGCCTTCCCGCTCTGGTACGAGCTCTCGCGCGGGCGTCCGGGCGGCGGCGTCGCCGCCACCACCATCCGGGCGAACATGCAGCTGGCCGCGTACACCGGGCTCGCGGGCAAGCGGGGCGCGGTCGCCGCGATCGAGCCCGCCACGGGCAGGATCCTCGCGCTGGTCAGCAGCCCCTCCTACGACCCGGCGGTGCTCTCCGGTACCGGGGCGCAGGTCAAGGCGGCCTGGGCGAGGCTCAACGCGGACCCCGCCAAGCCGATGCTCAACCGCGCACTGCGCGAGACGTACCCGCCCGGCTCCACCTTCAAGATCGTGACGGCTGCGGCCGCCCTCGACGCGGGCGTGGTCACCGACGTGGACGCGCCGACCCAGACCCCGGACCCGTACCCGCTGCCCGGCACCAGCACCCTGCTGCCGAACGCGGGCACGGGCTGCGCCGACGCCTCGATGGCGGACGCGATCCAGTGGTCGTGCAACACGGTGATGGCGAAGATCGGCGTTCAGGTCGGGCTGCGCGGGATGACGGAGGCGGCGCGCAGGTTCGGGTTCAACGACGGCGGACTGCGGGTGCCCTCCTGGGTGTCGCGGTCGAACTTCGACACCGACATGAGCCCGGACCAGCTGGCCCTGTCCTCGATCGGCCAGTTCAACACCAGGGCCACGCCGCTGCAGATGGCGATGGTGGCGGCGGCCGTCGCCAACGACGGGGAGCTCAAGGCGCCCTACCTGGTGGACCGCACGACACAGGACGACGGGGATCCGGTCCGCCGCACCGACCAGCGCAGCCTCGGCCGGGCGATGACCCCGGTGACCGCGATGCGGATGCAGGAGCTGATGGTGAAGGTGGTGGAGAACGGCACGGGCCGCAACGCGGCGATCCCGGGCGCGGTGGTCGGCGGCAAGACCGGCACCGCCCAGCACGGGGTCGGCAACGCGGGCACCCCGTACGCCTGGTTCATCTCCTGGGCCGGACCCGGGGGCGGGCGGCCACCGGCGGTCGCGGTCGCAGTGGTCGTGGAGGACGCCTCGGCCGTCCGCGGGGACATCAGCGGCAACGGCGCGGCCGCGCCGATCGCCCGGGCGGTGATGGAGGCGGCGCTGTCGACCCCCTGAAACCGGTGATGCGGAGTGACGGCGAGTGGGACCGGCTGCGGCCGTTCCCGCCGGTCACCTCACCTCACCTCACACGTCACCTCACCTCGCCTCACCGCATTAGCCGGCCGATCCCTCGGCGATGGTCCCGGCCACCTCCGCCACCCGCTGCTCCTCCTCGGCCGCGAACCGCTCGCGGTCGAGTGCCTCGGCGATCTCCTCGTCCTGGCGCATCAGCAGGTCCAGGTTGGAGTTGCCCATCTCGAAGACGCCCATGTCCAGGTACGCCTTCTGCAGCCGCTCGCCCCACAGCCCGATGTCCTTCACGCAGGGCACGATCCGGCTGAACAGCAGCTTGCGGAAGAGCGCCAGGAACTCGGAGCGCTCGCTGAAGTCCTCCGCCTCCTTGCGGGGGATGCCGAAGTTCTCCAGCACCTCCACCCCGCGCAGCCGGTCCCGCATCAGGTAGCAGCCCTCGATCACGAACTCCTCGCGCTCGCGCAGTTCGGCGTCCGACAGCTGCTTGTAGTAGTCGCGCAGCGCCATCCGCCCGAACGCCACGTGCCGTGCCTCGTCCTGCATCACGTAGGCCAGGATCTGCTTGGGCAGCGGCTTGTTGGTGGTGTCGCGGATCATGCCGAACGCTGCCAGCGCCAGCCCCTCGATGAGCACCTGCATGCCCAGGTACGGCATGTCCCAGCGGGAGTCGCGCAAGGTGTCGCCGAGCAGGCCCTGCAGGCTGTCGTTGATCGGGTAGAGCATCCCGATCTTCTCGTGCAGGAACCGCCCGAAGATCTCCGCGTGCCGTGCCTCGTCCATGGTCTGGGTGGCGGAGTAGAACTTCGCGTCCAGGTCCGGCACCGATTCGACGATGCGCGCCGCGCACACCATCGCGCCCTGCTCGCCGTGCAGGAACTGGCTGAAGTTCCATGCGCTGTAGTGCCGGCGCAGCTCGCCCCGGTCCCGTTCCGTGAGCTTGGCCCAGTGCCGGGTGCCGTGCAGCGGCAGCGCCTCGTCCGGGGTGCCCAGCGGATCGTACGGGTCCACCTCCATGTCCCAGTCGATGCGCTTGGCGCCGTCCCACTGCTTGTCCTTGCCCTTCTGGTAGAGCGCGAGCAGCCGTTCGCGGCCCTCCGCGTACTCCCAGCTGAAGCGGGCACTGCCGGACGCGGGGACCGACCAGACGGTTCCACCCGGGTCACTGGTGTAGAGCTCGTGCGTTGACACTGACGCCCCCCATGTCTCGCGTAGCCGTGTACTACTTCCGTACAGGACCGGACCGGACAGTTGGCAGCGTCACACGTTGGTAGACGCGCGGTCAACAAGTCGTGCGTGAGGGATTGACGGTCTTGCTGACAGGCAGTCTCATAAGAAGTGACCGCCGGTAACTCGACGACGAGGTGTCCGAAGCCATGACCACCGTGACCGAACGAGCCGAGCTCCGCGACGCCCTCGGCCTGCTCAAGGACCGCGAGCAGATCGCCGAGCGGCTGCTCGAATCCTCGGCGAAGCACTCCTTCGACCCGGACAGGGAACTCGACTGGGACGCCCCGCCCATCGACGGCAAGTACTACTGGCCGCCGGAGTTGCTCTCCCTCTTCGACACCCCGCTGTGGAAGAAGATGGGCGAGGAGCAGCGCATCGAACTCTCCCGCCACGAGGCGGCGGCGCTCGGCTCGCTCGGCATCTGGTTCGAGATCATCCTCATGCAGCTGCTCACCCGGCACATCTACGACAAGCCGCTGACCAGCAATCACGTCCGGTACGCGCTCACCGAGATAGCCGACGAGTGCCGCCACTCGATGATGTTCGCCCGCATGATCAAGACGGGCGGCGCCCCCGAGTACCCGGTCTCCCGCACCAACCACAACCTCGCCCGCGTGCTGAAGACCGTCTCCACCACCCCCGGTTCCTTCGCCTGCACCCTCCTCGGCGAGGAGATCCTCGACTGGATGCAGCGCCTGACCTTCCCGGACGAGCGCATCCAGCCCCTCGTGCGCGGAGTCACCCGCATCCACGTCATCGAGGAGGCCCGCCACGTCCGCTACGCCCGCGAGGAGCTGCGCCGCCAGATGCTCACGGCCCCGCGCTGGGAGCAGGAGCTGACCCGCGTCAGCTGCGGCCAGGCGGCCCGCGTGTTCTCGCAGGCCTTCGTGAACCCGGCGGTCTACGACAACGTCGGCCTCGACCGGCGCGAGGCACTGGCCCAGGTCAAGGCGAGCGGCCACCGCCGGGAGGTCATGCAGGCCGGGGCGAAGCGGCTCACCGACTTCCTCGACGACATCGGCGTCATGCGCGGGGTCGGCCGCAAGCTGTGGAAGCGCTCGGGGCTGCTGGCTTGAGGGCTCCGGGGGGGGCGTATGTGAGGGCTGCGTGCCCGGGGGTTTCCGCACCTGAGGTTTCCGCACCGGGAGGCTACGCTCCCGGGTTTTCCGCATCTGAGGACTCCTCGGTCGAGGCCCTTCGGGAGGGGGTTCCCCGACGGGGACTTCGCGGTCGGGGGGCTCCTGGACCGAAGACCCCGCACCTCAAGACCGTTCAGTGGGGTTACCCTGCGGACATGACAGCCGTACGGGCGTACCGCAGGATGAGCGTCGACGAGCGGCGGGCCCAGCTCCTCGACGCGGCCCTGACGTTGTTCGCGCACCGGGCGCCGGAGGACGTCTCGCTGGACGACGTCGCCGAGGCCGCCGGTGTCTCGCGCCCCCTCGTCTACCGCTACTTCGCCGGCGGGAAGCAACAGCTCTACGAGGCCGCCCTGCGCTCGGCGGCCGACGCCCTGCGGCTCTGCTTCGCCGAACCTCAGGCGGGACCGCTGACCCAGCGGCTCTCCCGGGTTCTGGACCGCTACCTCGCCTTCGTCGACGAACACGACGCCGGCTTCTCCGCGCTCCTCCAGGGCGGCAGCGTGGTCGAGACCTCCCGCACCACCGCCACCGTCGACGGCATCCGCCGGGCGGCGGCCGAGGCGATCCTCTTCCACCTCGGCGTACCGGCCCCCGGGCCGCGCCTGCGGATGATGGTGCGGACGTGGATCACGGCGGTCGAGGCGGCCTCGCTGATCTGGATCGACGAGGGCAAGCAGCCGGAGGTCGACTCGCTCCGGGACTGGCTGGTGGACCAGTTCATCGCGCTCCTGACGGCGACGGCCGCCACCGACCCGGAGACGGCAGAGGCGGCCCGCGCCGCCCTGGCGCTCGAATCGGCGGAGGGTCCCGTCGGGGTGCTGGCCCGTCGCGTCATCCCGGTGGTCTCCGAGGCGGCCCACCTGCTGTGAGACTGGAGGGGTGAGAAGCCAACCCACCTCCTTCGAGGGCGGCCCGATGGACGGCCGTACCCTCCCGGTCCTCCTCGGCCCGACCGGCCACCCGCCGAAGTGGTACGAGATCCCGGTCCCCGACCCGGACGGCGGCGCCCCCGAGGTGCTGCTCTACGAGCGGGTCCCGGCGGGCTACTCGAAGCGCCTGGGACTCCAGAAGGGCTGGAAGTACGCCTACGTCCCCGACGCCCGCAAACCGAAGCTCCGCTGGCCCTGGACGAAGCCGACCCCTCCGCCGATGTCCTGAAGTCCCCCTGACCAACGGCAGGCCACCCCGCACCGCAGGACGGCTCATCCCAGCTCGCCGCCTCCGCGGGCGGCGATCCCAGCCCCGCCGGCGTTTGAGGCGCGGTCACGGTGCGGCAGCGGAAAGTGGTCGGGGCCACGACCCGGGCCCGGCCCACCCGCACCACAGACAGCGGCGGCCGGCGCGCCGGATCCCAGAGCCACCAGGAGGCCCCTCCAAGCGGCGGCCGGGGGAGTTCGAGGCGCGGCCGCGGCGCCGCGCCAGCGGACGGCGGCGGCCACGGATCCCGGCGCGGGCCCGGCCGGCCCCGCCGAGGACGGCGGGGGCCGCGCTCACTCCACCCGGGTCTCGACCAGCGTCAGCACCGCCTCCGCCCCACCGCCCGCATCCACCGCCTGCCGGAACACCAGCTCCGCGCCGATGACCTCCGCCTGCCCCACCGCGATCGTCAACCCCAGTCCGTGTCCCTTGCCCCCGCCCCCGGTCCGGAACCGCTGGGGCCCGTGCGACACGAGGTACTCGGGATACCCGTCCCCGTGGTCCCGTACCGTCACCACCGGCCCGTCCACCGTCACCACCACCGGCGCCCGGCCGTGCTTGTCGGCATTGGCGACCAGGTTCCCCAGCACCCGCTCCAGCCGCCGCCGGTCCGTCTCCACGTGCGCGTCCCGCAGGACGACCACCTCCGTGACCGTCCCCGACGCCCGCACCACCCGGTTCGCCAGCCGCCCCAGCTGGTGCAGGTCCGTCTCCACCACGCCGCTGCCCGAGTCGAGCCGGGAGATCTCCAGCAGGTCCTCCGTCAGCTGCCGCATCGTGCGGACACGTTCCTGCACCAGCTCCGTCGCCCGCCCCTCCGGCAGCAGTTCCGACGCCGCCTGCAGGCCCGTGAGCGGAGTGCGCAGCTCGTGCGCGACGTCCGCCGTGAACCGTTGCTCGCTCTGCAGTTTGGCCTGCAGGCTGCCCGCCATCGTGTCCAGGGCGCCCGCCACCGTCGCCACCTCGTCCTGGTGGCGGGAGGGATCCTTCGTCCGCGGGTCCCCGACCCGCGCGTCCAGGTCGCCCTGGGTGATCCGCCGGGCCACCGTCGCCGTCTGGTGCAGTCGCCTGGTCACCCGCGTCACGGCGAAGGCGCCGACCAGCAGCGTCCCGCCGATGGCCAGTACCGAGGATCCGATGATCGCGTTGTCCAGGCCGCTGATCGTCCGCGCGCTCTGCCCGTAGTCGACCGCGGTGGCCAGCGCCTTCCCGTCGGCCGGGGCCGCCGCCCACATCAGCTGCCGGCCCTCGTAGTCCGCCACGAGCGTCCCGCGCTGCCCGGACAGGGCCAGCGCCCGCAGCCGGTCCGGCAGCCCGGGCGGATCCAGCCCGGACTCGGGCGGCAGGGTCTCGCCGGCCTCGTAGGCGCGCGAGGCTTCGTGCAGTTTGCCGAGGGCCTTCTCCCGGGCCGTCGCGACGGTCTGCCGGGTCACCTCCACGTGCACCAGCACGCCCAGCACCGCGGCCAGCGAGCAGCACATCACCACGATGAAACAGGCCGACTTCCAGGTCAGCGTGGCCGTCCACGAGGGCAGCCGGGGTCTCACCGCGCCGCTCCGGCCGGTCCGGGACTCGGAATCGGCCCAGACCCCGACCCCGAGCTCGGTCCCGGCCTCGACCCCGAGCTCGGTCCAGGCCCCGACCCCTGCCCGGGCACCCGTACGATCTGCTCCCGCGTCGGCAGCATCGAGCGCTGCGTCGCGTCCCAGGACCAGGTGGTGTTCACCTCGTAGCCCGCGTTGCCGCTCGGGACCCGCACGATCACGTCCCGGCCGGCGAGCTCGACGCTGATGACGGTGTCGGTGGTCGCCATGATCCGGTTGAGCCGGCCCTCGGCGTCCGCCGTGTACACGCGTACGGACATCTGCTGCTCGGGGTACTCGATGCCGACGATGAGCTCGTCCTTGCCGTTGCCGGTGAGGTCCCGGTAGTACGGAGTCAGCACCGGGCACTTCCGTGGATCGGCTCCTTCCGCCCCGCAGGCCCTGATCGCGGCGGAGGTCTCCCCGGGCATCCCGTCGGGACCGGTCTGGACGTTCGGGTGGTCCCGCAGCTCCGCCTGGACGAGGGCCACCGGGTCGATCACGTGCACGTTCTGGTCCGGCACGGGCGCGATCCCGGGGACGTACTCGGGCGGCGCACCCCCCGGATCGGCGGGCGGTACGACGGCCCCCGCGCGCCCCGGCCACAGATGCACGGGCCCGCTCGCGGTCGGCGTCACCCCGGCGGAAACCAGCCCTCCGGTGTCACCGCAGGCGCCGGTCAGCGGCAGCAGCAGCACGGTCAGCAGCCCCGTGGCGGCACGACGGCCCGGGTGGGCGCCGGAGGGGGAGCTCATCACCCTTACGCCCTCCTCTCCCGTAACCCTGTGCAGATCCACAGTAAGCAGAGCCGCATCGTTTCTGCCCGTACGTGCGGCCCGGGCGGGGCGGCGCCGAGGGGACGGAGGGGGGGGCTCCTGCGGGCCCGGCTTGGGTTCGGGCGGACTTTCGCCGGGCTTCTGCGGCCGTTCCTCGGGCTCCTTCGGACTTCCCTCCGGATCCCGTGAGCCTTCCGGGGGCTCCCCCGGGACACCCCTGGACGCCCCCGCATACTGCGGACTTCCGTGAAGCTCCCGCGGACTTCCTAGAGTTCGCCCGACACCTCGCCCGACACCTCGCCCGACACCTCGCCCGACACCTCGCCTGACACCTCGCCCGATGCCTCGCCCGATGCCCTCCGGAGGTTCCGAGGGACTCCCTCTGCCTTCCTTGGCGGGCTGCCTACGCGTCCGTGCGCCCGCGGCGCAGCATGGCGAAGCCCAGACCGGCGGCGCCGATCGCCGCGATGCCGCCCCCGGCGGCGAGCAGCAGCATGCCGTCGCCCGGGCCGTCGGCCAGGGTGTGCAGGCCCAGTGCCTCGGCGGCTCCCGTGCCGGAGCGCAGGGGCGCGACGGCGGGGACGACCTGGCCGTCCCGGCTCGCGGTCTTGTGCCCGTGCTCACCGGTGCCGGTCGCGCCGCTCCCGGCGTCCCCGACCCAGGAGCTGAGCCGGCCGTCGGCCCGGAGCGCAAGGTGCAGCTTCCCGGCGTCACCGAGGCCGGTACTGCCGTCGCGGCTGGTCAGCGTGGCGGCCCTGGAGCCGTCGGGGTTGAGGACCTCGGCCTGGTAGGCGTCCTTGGCGACGCGGTACACCCTCGCGGTGGAGACGCCGTCGGCGAGGGAGAGGGTCTGGACCAGCGTGCGCTGAGGAGTCGCGGCGTGCCCAGAGGAAGCGGCGTGCGCCGAGGAAGCCGCCGGCACCCCGTCGGCGAGCGCGGCGGCCGCCGGGAACGCCAGCAGGGTCCCGGCGCACACGGCCACGGCGGCGGCGCGTACGAGAGTGCGGCGGCTGCGGCTCACGGTGTTCACGGGGCGTCCTTCGGTGCTGGTCAGGCCCTGGTGCGTCCAGGTGGGATAAACGTATGCACCGGCCGTTGCGGTAACGCGTTGCTTCTGTAACAGCCACGCCTCAGCGACCCGACGGAGTCGTTACACGGGCCGTTACACGGGCCGTTACACGGACCCACCCCAGTACCCGGCACGCCCCGCGAGCCACCCACCCCAGGCCACGGCAGCCACCGCGAACATGCCGGACACCCACCGCCACCCGCTCGCCCCGGGTCCCGGCGGCCGGGCACTCACACCGGCCGTTCGCCCGGGGGCGGGGCAGCCACCAAGCAGCGGGCCGTACACGCGCCGGCAGCCGCTCGCCCCGGGTCGTGGCGGCGGGCGCTCGCCGCCAAGCCACTCGCCCGGGGTCGCGGCAACGACCAGACCGGTGCCGGACACGCGCCGACAACTGCTCGCCCCGGGTCGTGGCGTTCGCCGGGCAGTCGCCAGTCGAGCACCAGCAGCCATCCGGCCCAGGGCACGGCGCGCGCCGTGCAAGGACCGGCGGGGCCACGGGTCCCGTGCACGGAGTAGGCCGACCCCCCGCGTCCCGGCATGGGCTTGTGGCTGGGCCCTTGCCTTGCACCCGTTTCGAGTTCCGGCTCAGGGCGCGGCGCGCGCCGTGCATGGACCGGCGGGGCCACCGGTCCCGTGCACGGAGCAGGCCGACGCCCCGCGTCCCGGCATGGGCCTGTGGCTGGGCCCTTGCCTTGCACCCATTTCGAGTTCCGGCTCAGGGCGCGGCGCGCGCCGTGCATGGACCGGCGGCCACCGGTCCCGTGCACGGAGCAGGCCGACGCCCCGCGTCCCGGCATGGGCCTGTGGCTGGGCCCTTGCCTTGCACCCATTTCGAGTTCCGGCTCAGGGCGCGGCGCGCGCCGTGCATGGACCGGCGGCCACCGGTCCCATGCACGGAGCAGGCCACCGCCCCGCGCCCCGGCCCCGGCGAGCACCCACCAGGCGCCCCGGCACGCGTACTTGGCACGCCCGCTGCCACGAGCCGGCCACTCGCCTCGGAACGCCCCCGCCGTGCACCCCACCTAGGCCTCCGGCACGGCCCCTGCAACACGCTCCGCACGCTCCGAACGGGCTTCGCCAGGGGGTTCTGCCAGGGCCCCGGCTCCGGCACGGGCTCCGGCAGCGGGCCCCGGCTCCGGCCCCGGGCTCTGCCAGGGTCCCTGCCTCGCGCCCCACACGCCCCCCGAGGGGCCCGGCAGCTCCCCCGCTCTGTGCCCGGCACCTCCCCCTGCAACCACCACCTGCCACTGGCACCGGGGCCGCGCCCGGCAGACCCCGTGCGCGCACCAGGACGTACCCAACCCACACCCCACCCGGCGCGGCTGCCCGGGACAGGACACATCCGGGGGATTGCCGCCGGGCGTCCGGGCTGCTCCCATGGACGACGGGGGTGAGGCCAATGGCTTCGCGGGGACTGAAGGTGCTGCCGAGCGGCCGGCCGGGCCGCGGTCGGCTGTACGTGAACCTGCCCGACGGCCGGGCGGTCGCCTGGTACGACCGGCGGGCCAACCGGATCAGCGTGCTGGCGGACGAGCGCCGCGAGGAGATCCTGGCCGCGTTACGCCCGTACCTGAACGGGACCGTCTCGATCGGCCCGCCGCCCGTCCCCACCGCCGCGGACCTGCTCCGTCTGGCACTCCCGCCCGACGAGGACCTGGCCCCGAACCGTGCGGGGGAGGAGCTCCTGGGCGAGCTCGCCCACGGCTCCGCAGGCACCCGTGCCCGTCACCGGCTCCGCCAGGAGCTCACGGCGCGGCAGCGGATGGGGGAGGTGCTGGACGCGCTGGCGGAGGCCGAGGACTGGCGGGTCCTGCACTCCATCGCCGGCATCGCGGACCACCTGGTCATCGGCCCGCCGGGGGTCTTCTGCCTCCTCACGGTGCAGGGCCGCCGCCAGCGCGCGGTGGTCGGTGACCTCCTCATCGCGGTGGGCCGCACAGAGCCCGCCCCGGCCCCGCGCACGGCCCGCCGCGCGGCGGCGTACGCGACCCGCGCCCTGTCGGCCACGGTGACCCCGGTCCTGGCGGTGGTGGACGCCACCCGCCTGGAGGTGACCCCCACCCTCCGCGACCTCAGAGTCCTCACCCCGTCGACCACGACCCCGTTCCTGACGAACGCCCCCACCACCCTCAAACCCCCGGACGTAGAAGCCCTCTACGCCACGGCAAGGGACCACCGCACCTGGCAGTAGCCATCAAGGGCCCCCTCCAGCCACCGACATCCGGGGACCGCCCCAGCCGTCCGGTATCCGGGGGTCCGCCCCCGGCCGTCCGGTGCCCGGGGGTCCGCCCCCGGCCGTCGGGCATGTGGGGACTGGCCTTCAGCCGTCCGGTGTTCGGGGTCCGCCCCTCGGTCGTCCGGCGTGTGTGGACCGGCCCTCAGCTCATCTGGCGTTGGGGGACCGGCCCCCAGCGGCCCGGCGCTCGGGGACCCACCCCCAGCCCGTCCGGCGTTTGAGGACCGGGGTCTGGGGCGGAGCCCCAGGGGCCTCGGGCGGAGCCCGGGCTTGGCGGGTCCGGGCGGAGCCCGGGGAACGGGGGAAGGGCGGGTAGGGGACAGCCCCGCAGGGCGGGCCGATCGGCAGGGCGGACCTACAGGGCGGCCGATCCGCAAGGCGGACCGCCCCCTCAGGCGGAGGACCGCTTGCGCGGCGTCGCGGCCTTCTTCGAAGCAGCGGAAGCGGAAGCGGCAGCCCCCTTCGCCCTCGTCCCCGCCCCCGCGGACTTGGCCGAGGCCGACTTCTTCGCAGCCGCAGCCGCAGCCGCAGCCGCAGACGCTGCCGCAGCCCCAGCCGCCGGCTTCTTCTTCGCAGCCGGCGCAGCCGTCGACTTCTTCCCGGCCCCGGCCCCGGCCCCGGCCCCAGCCCCAGCACCGGCACCGGCCCCACCCCCACGGACCCCCGCCGCCGTCGACTTCTTCCCACCCCCCGCCTTGGGCGCAGCCCCTGCACCGGCCGCCCGCTTCCGCCGAATCGGCGTAACCTCCGCAGCCACCGCCTCCGAATCGGAATCCGCCCCCGCCCGAGCCGCCTTCGCCACCCGCACGCTGTTCTCCAACGCCGCCATCAGGTCGATGACCTGCCCCCCGGCCTCCTCCGAAGCCGCCGGCACGGCCACCGCCCCGTCCTCCCCGCCCGCCTTCGCCGCGACCATCGCCTCCACCGCCTCGCGGTAGTCGTCGTGCAGCGAGTCCATCTCCACTTCCCCCAGCGTCGCCATCAGCGCATCCGCCAGGTCCAGTTCGGCCTCGCGCACCGACACCGTCCCCTCCGGCGCGACGCCCTCCGGCGCCCGGATCTCGTCCGGCCACAGCAGCCCGTGCATCGCGATCACGTCGCCGACGACCCGCAGCATGGCCAGCCGCTCCCGCCCCCGCAGCGCGTACTTCGCGATGGCGACCTTCCGGCTCCGCTTCAGCGCCTCCCGCAGCAGCGTGTACGGCTTGGCCGCCGTCGCCCCGCTCGCCGCCAGGTAGTACGCCGCGTCCATCTGCAGCGGATCGATCTGATCCGCGGGCACGAAGGAAACGATCTCGATGGTCTTGGCGGTGGCGATCGGCAGCTGCGCAAGGTCCTCGTCCGTGATCGGGATGATGGACCCGTCCGCTTCCTCGTACCCCTTGCCGATCTCGGCGGTCGACACCTCCTCCCCGTCCAGCTCGCAGACCTTGCGGTAGCGGACCCGCCCGCCATCGCTCACATGGATCTGGCGGAAGGAGATCGAGTGGCTCTCGGTGGCGTTCACGAGCTTGATCGGAATGCTGACCAAGCCGAAGGAGATTGCCCCGTTCCATATGGATCGCACGGTTCCTCCTGTTTCGTGGCAATCTCATCGTATGACGCCGATCACCATGGTGGAGGGCCGTCGCATCGCGCTCAGCAACCTCGACAAGGTCCTCTACCCCGAGACCGGCTTCACCAAGGGCGAGGTACTCCACTACTACGCCACGGTCGCGGACTCCCTGCTCGCCCACATCGCCAACCGGCCGGTGTCCTTCCTCCGCTACCCCGACGGCCCGGACGGCCAGCTCTTCTTCACCAAGAACCCGCCGCCCGGTACCCCCGCCTGGGTGAAGACCACCCCGGTCCCGCGCTCCGAGGACCCCCGGGCCGAACAGGTGGTCATCGCCGACCTGCCCACCCTCATGTGGGCCGCCAACCTCGTCGTGGAGTTCCACACCCCCCAGTGGCCGGCCGGCGCCCCGGCCCTCGCCGACCGCCTGATCCTCGACCTCGACCCCGGCCCGCCCGCCACCGCCGTCGAATGCTGCGCCGCCGCCCTCTGGCTCCGCGACCGCCTCGCCGCCGATGGCCTGCGCGCCTGCCCCAAGACCTCCGGGTCCAAGGGTCTCCACCTGGCAGTACCCCTCGAACCGACCCCCTCCGAGCACGTGTCGGCGTACGCGAAGACCCTCGCCCAGGAGGCCGAGCGCGAGCTCCCCGACCTCGTCGTGCACCGGATGACCAAGGCGCTGCGCCCCGGCAAGGTCTTCGTCGACCACAGCCAGAACGCCGCCGCCAAGACCACGGCGGCCCCCTACACGCTGCGCGCCCGCGCCCTGCCCACCGTCTCCGCCCCGGTCTCCTGGGCGGAGGTCGAGGCCTGCCGGACCCCTTCCGACCTGGTCTTCCTCGCCGACGACATCGCACCCCGGCTGGCTCGCGACGGCGATCTCTTCGCCCCCCTGCTCGACCCCGGACTGGCCGGGCGGATCCCGTGATCACCGTCGCGCTCGCCGCCGCCGTACGGACCCTGCCGCGCGCGCCCGGTCTCGCGTACGAGCCGAAGTTCGACGGTCACCGCCTCCTCGTCCTGCGCACCCTGGAGGGGGTGACCCTCCAGGCCCGGTCCGGCCGCATCGTCACCGGCGCCTTCCCCGACCTCGCCGCGGCCGCACGCCGGCTCCCGGCCGGGACGGTCCTCGACGGTGAGGTGGTCGTCTGGCACGCGGGCCGCACCGAGTTCGCCCTCGTACAGCGCCGGGCGGCGGCCGCCACGGCCGCGCGGGCCGCCGTACTGGCACAGAGCCTGCCGGCCTCGTACGCGGCCTTCGACGTCCTCGAGCTCGCCGGGCTGGACCTGCGCGCCCGGCCGTACGAACGCCGGCGCGCGCTCCTCGTCGACCTGCTGCTGCCGCTGGGCCCACCGCTCCAGCCGGTGCCGATGACGACCGACCCGGAGCTGGCGGAGACCTGGTACGAGACCCTGCCCGCCAGCGGCATCGAGGGCCTGGTCGTCAAGCGGCTGGACGAGGCCTACCCGGCCGGGCGCCGGGCCTGGCGCAAGCTCCGCCACACCAACGTCCGCGACGCGGCGGTGGTCGGCTACACGGGCACCGCCCGGCGCCCGCTCGCCCTCGTCCTGGTGCTGCCGGTCGGGGACGGGACCCCGCTGGTGTCGAGCCCGCTGACGGCAGCGCTACGGACCGAGGTGGCGGCGGCGGTGGCCACCGGGGCCCCGGGGGCGGGGGCGGGGGCAGGGTCAGGGGCCGGGGGAGCCACGGTCACGGCGATCGGCCTCGGCGAGGTCCCCTTCCACCCCCTGGACCCACCCCTGACCGCCGAGGTCCGCCACACCTCGGCCCGCCACCCGCCGCCGGAGGTGCTGCGGCTGCGGACGGACCTGTGACCCGCGGCGGGATGGCCGCGGGTCACGGGTCGTGGTCGGTCAGGCGGGCTTGACGCCGCCCAGCGGCGGCACGGTCGGAGGCTGCTTCCGGGGTGGCGGATTGGGGTGCTCGTACCCGGATTCCCGCTCCGCCCGCGCCTCGTCCTGATGGCTGTGGGTCCGGGAGCCGAAGTTCCCGTAACCCTGCATCTCGTGCGGGCGCAGTCCGTTCTCGGGGAATTCGACGTACTCCCGCTCCTCGGAGACCTCGTACACCGCACCGCCGTCGGGCAGGTGCGGCTGGCTCTCGGGAGTGGGCGGTGCGGGTTCCTGTGCCCGGACCCGCTTGCCCAGCATGAAACCGCCGAGCAGGAAGCCGACCACGATGAGCCCGACGACCAGGAACCACGCGATGTTGGTCAGTGTTCTGTCCAACGCGAGGAAGGTCAGAGTCGTGTCCATACTTCCCAGTTTCCCGCATCAGCCCAATTTCCACCCGACTGGCGGAAATGGACCGGCCGGTATCGGCCCGGCGGGAACGGGCCCGGCGGGATCGGGCCCGGCGGTATCGGACCGGGCGGGATGGGACCGGGCGGGAATGGCCCGGCGGAGCGGACCCGCCGGGAATGGCCCGGCGGAACGAACCGCCCGCCCCTCCGTCGCTCCGCCCCCGTCCCCGTCCCCGTCCCCGTCCCCGTCCCCGTCCCCGTCCCCGTCCCCGTCCCCGTCCCCGTCCCCGTCCCTCCGTCCCTCCGTCCCTCCGTCCCCCGTCCCCCTTCCCCCGTCCTCCGTCCTCCGTCCCCCCCCCGTCCGTCGAGACGGGGGACTCACCCCTTGAGCGGCCGGTCCGCGTCGCGCACCCCGCGGACCTCCCGGCCCCCGAGCACCGCCAGGATCTCGGCGCAGATCGCCAGCGCCGTCTCCGCCGGGGTCTGGCCGCCCAGATCCAGCCCGATCGGCCCGTGCACCGTCCGCAGCCGCTCCTCGCTCACACCGGCGGCGAGCAGCCCCTCGCTCCGCCGCGCGGTCGTCTTGCGGGAGCCGAGCGCGCCGACGTACGGAATCCCGAGCGCGAGCGCGGTCCGCAGCGTCGGCACGTCGAACTCCGGATCATGACTGAGCATGGCGAGACACGCGGCGTCCCTCCGCGCCTCGAGCACCTTCTCCGCCTCGGAGACGGAAGCCACGACACTCACTTCCCACCCGAGCAGCCGGGCCTGCGCCTCGATGACCTCGGCGAGCTCCCCGGTACCACCGATGACCACGTACGGGGCCGACGGGTACGCCTCCACGAGCACCAGCCCGGAACCCCCGTACAGCGCGTCCCGCCCCGGCCGCCGGCTCCTCAGCAGCTCCCCGGCCCGCCGCTCGGAGTCGTTCCCCGGGACGTCCGCACCCCGCACCACGACACTGACGGCCCGATCCGCCCGCTCGCTCAACCGGGTCACGAGCGCGACCCCGACCCCCTGCCCGAGCAGCTCCCACCACTCGGCGGGAATCGCGCTCAGCGGCTGCAGCAGCACCTCGGCCTGCCCACCGCACGTCAGCTTCGCCTCGACGGCCTCGCCGGCCCCCACGGACACCTCGCACACCCGCGCGGTCTCCCCGACCCCCATCGCCGCGGCCTCCGCCACGAGCTCGGCGTCGAACACCCCCCGGTACAGGGCCCCGGCACACTCCCCGCGCGCATCCACGAGCAGGGCCCCGGCCGGATCCCGCGGCCCGAACCCCTGCTCGGTCACGGGCCGCGCCAGAAACCCGACCCGCCCCTCGGCCACCCACCGCTGAGCCGTCTCCACCAAGTCACGCATCCGCGCAGCCCCATCCTCACCGTCAGAGCACGCCACAAAGCACCAGGTCAGCGGCGCAAAGTGGCCTCCACCCCAACCTACGCACCCCAGCCCCCCACCCCCACCCCCCAAAACCCACAGATCCAGCCCCACTTCCTTCGTACGGACCACCGGAACAGTCCGGGCCCACCTGGCACGCACCCTGGCCCGCCGGCCAACCTTCCAAAAGATGGTCACGGGACGATCGCGCCTACGGGGCCCTGTGGGTGGTCACCGGGACCCGGCTGACGCGAACAACGCGGCCACAGCGGGGACGCGGCCGTCCAAGTACGCCGGATCGAGCGGCCCCTGCGGACCGTCCACGCGGACGTGATCTCCTCTACGTCGGCACTCCGCCCGAAGGGGCGCGGAACGACGAGAGGCAGCCGCGTCGGCGGAATCGCGTGGAGGCACGCGACTTCATCTCCCCTCCGCCTCGGCGGGGCTGTCGGCGAGGCGTTGGAAGCGAGCTAGGATCTAAGTAAGATTCAATCTACGTAATATCGAATCTATGTTTAACGAATGCTAGGGATGGGCGCCGATGGAGTTCAAGGGCAGGTCTGCCGACCTGGATCAGCTGGCTCGGCAGCTGGGGCTGGTGGTAGGCGGTACGGGGGCCACTCGCGGTCAGGCCGTGACCGTGACGGGCCGGCGCCGGGTGGGCAAGTCTCGTCTGGTCCAGGAGTTCTGCGACCGTTCCGGGCTTCCTTACGTGGTCTTCCAGGCGACCCGGGGACGCAACGCGGTGGCCGAGCGGGCGGACTTCGCCGCGACGCTGGCGCATTCCCCTCTTCCCGGGGCCGAGCTGGTGGCCGGGCTGCAGGCCGCCGACTGGAACCAGGCACTGCGTTCCCTGGCGGTCGCGATTCCGGACGATGCACCGAGCATTGCGGTGGTCGACGAGGTGCCGTGGCTGGTCGAACAGGACGGGGAGTTCGAGGGGGCGCTGCAGACGGTCTGGGACCGACACTTGTCCGCCAAGCCCGTCCTGTTGATCCTGGTCGGCAGTGACATGTCGGTGATGGAGGCGCTCCAGTCCTATGGCCGCCCCTTCTTCGGCCGGGCGGCCAAGATGACCGTACAGCCGCTGCATCTGGCCGATGTGCAGGCGATGACCGGCCTTGACGCGGCGGAAGCCGTGGACGCGCTGCTGATCACCGGAGGGTTCCCGGAGATCGTTCAGTCCTGGCGGCCGGGGATGGGCCGCCAGGACTTTCTGCGCGAGGCTGTGTCCAACCCACTTGCCCCGCTGTTGGTGGCGGGCGAACTGTCGCTGCTGGGGGAGTTTCCCGAGGCGTCCCACTCGCGCGCGATCCTGGAAGCGGTCGGCAGCGGCGAGCGGACCTTCTCCACCATTGCCGCACAGGCCGGCGGTGCGGGCGCGCTGCCCTCGGGCACGCTGTCTCCGCTGCTGAACACGCTGCTGGCCAAACGGGTCCTGGCCGCTGACCTGCCGCTCTCGGTCAAGGCGGACAGCAAGAACAAGCGCTATCGCATCGCCGATCCGTACCTGCGGTTCTGGCTGGCTTTCCTGCAACGCGGGATCCCGCTCATCGAGCGCGGTCGCGGTGATCTGGCGCTGGAGCGCATCGAGCGGTCGTGGACGACATGGCGGGGCCGGGCCGTCGAGCCGGTCGTCCGGGAGTCGCTGCTGCGGCTGCTGCCCGACGAGATGTGGCCGCAGACGGAGGCGGTCGGGGGCTGGTGGAACCGGCAGAACAACCCGGAGATCGACCTGATCGGAGCCGACCGTGAACCCGTCGCCGGGCAGGTTCATTTCATCGGCTCGGTGAAGTGGCTGGAGTCGCAGCCGTTCGGCCGTCGTGAGTACGACGCCCTGGTGCGGGACATGCTCGCCGTGCCCGGCGCCGAGTCGGACACGGCGCTGATTGCGGTGTCCCGTTGCGGTGTCGAGGACGATCTCCCTCTGGCGGCGCATTGGGGTCCGGAGGACCTTGTCCGTGCCTGGCGGTAGCCGGGGAAAGCGCCAGGCACGGTCATGGTGATGTACCTGCCCCGGGCGCCCAGTGGCGGAGGCATCGACCGTATTCTCAGAACCTTTCGGACATCGAAGCCCGTCTGCGCGGCGGCGAGGTGACGGGCCCGGTTCACCCCCGCGGGGTGACCTGACGGCGCTAGCCTGGCCGGGTGAATGCGCGTACCACCCTCGCGAAATGGCTGGGCACCCTGGAACCCGAGCGGCTGACCGCGTTGCTGGAGGAGCGTGATCTGCCGCTCGCCGCCGGGTACCGACGGATCACGACCCTCCGCGAGCTCGCCGAACACCTGCTCACCGACGAGTCGGTGGGTCAGGGCCTGATGGCGGGCACCGCCGGAGAACTGGAATTGCTCGCTTCCATCGCCGCCCTTGCTCTGGAGCGGCACGGCCCCGTAGCCGACGGCGAGGCCGAGGACGGGCCCCGGTATCCCTGGCAACAGCGGAAGCCCGTTGCCCCCGTGGAACCCGCGGACCGATTGGTGCCTGAGCGGGACGTACTGTCCTGGTTCGAACCGGGGGAGAAGCGGCAGCGGGCGGAACACACACTCACCCGACTGCGGGAGCGCGCGCTGTTGCTCCCCGCGCCCAAGGGCCGACTGGCGCTCCCCCCACTGCTGCACGTTCGCGCCGCCAGGTTCGACGGTTACGGGCGTACGGCCGACCGGCTGCTGACCACCGCCTACAACGCCCCTGAGGTCAAGCGGATCGCCGCCAACCTCTTCGGCGAGGGGGCGGCCCGTACCCGCGACCAGGCCCAGGAGCTGATCACCGCTCTGCTCGCCGATCCCGCCCGGGTGCGGGCGCTGGTGGCGGACGCCCCGGTCCGGGCGCTGGAGCTGCTGGACCACCTGGTACCCGGCCCGCCGCTGCTGCGGACCCACTGCTTCGTCGGCCGGTACGGGGGGCAGTACGCGGGCCCGGACGCCAAGTACGTCTTCCGGGAGGGCGGCAGTGGCGACGAGGGCACCGACTGGCTGGCCGGGCGCGGACTGCTTATCCCCTCCGGCCTCGACCTGGTGGAACTTCCGTACGAGGTCGCCCGTGCGCTCCGCGATGCGGGCGCGGCGCCCAGCCCCCGGCTGGAGCCGGAGCCGTTCACCGCCACCGCGCCGCTGCCGTCCGGCTGGAAGGGCGAGGGCGGCACGGCCGCCGCGGCGGCCGCCTGGCGGGCCGAACTGGTCCTGCGGGCGCTGGCCGCCCAGCCGGTCGCGATCCGCAAGGCGGGCGGGATCGCCGTACGGGACACCCGGCGGCTGGCCAAAGCGGCCGGGGCCGATGAGGCGGACACCCGGCTGTGGCTGGACCTCGCGGTGAACGCCGGACTGGCCGCGCCCCGGGACGACGAACCGGCCCCCGCTTCCCGCGGCCGCCGGAACCCTAAGGGCCCCAAGCCCTCCGCCCGGCTGTTGCCGAGCGACCGCTACGACGCCTGGGCCGCCGCCCCGCCCGCGGGCAAACTGCTGTCGCTCCTGGCCGCCTGGGCCGTGGTCCCCGCAGTACTCAGCCACTGGCCGGACCCCGACGAGACCCCGGTCGCGCTCATCAGTCCGCAGGACGAGGACGCCGTGACCCTCCGCACCGGGGTCCTGCGAGCGCTCGCCGTCCTCCCCGACGGACACGGGCTGACGGCGAACGCGCGCGGATACACCGAACTGCTCTCCCTGGCCGCATGGTTCCAGCCCGCCCTGCGCGCTCACCTGGCCACAGACGCCACGGGGGAGCTGACCGGCCTGGACGAAGTCCTCGACCGCATGGCGGCCACCCTGACAGAGGCGGCCCTGCTCGGTGTGGTGGCCCACGGCGCGCTCACCCCTGCCGGGCGGGCCCTGTGCCGGCTGCTGGAGGCGGGAGCCGCCCACCACTATCCGGCAGTGCCCGGCGCGGGCGCCGACCCGTCCGCCCGCGGCTCGGAGGGCCTGGGCGAAGACCTCGCCCTCCGCCCCACCCTGGCGAAGGCGGTGACCACCCTCCGCGAGGAGCTGTACGCAGCGCTGCCCGAGCCCAGCGACAAGGCCCGGTTCCAGAGCGACCTGACCGCCACGGTCACCGGCGCGCCCGCGCCCGCCCTCGCCGACCTGCTCTCCGCCGTCGGCGACATCGAGTCCGAGGGGCACGCGGTGGTCTGGCGCATCACGGCAACCTCCATCCGCCGGGCCCTGGACGCCGGCTGGAGCGCGGACGAACTCCTCGACCGCCTCACGGCGGCAAGCGAGCGCGACACCCCCCTCCCCCAACCACTGGCCTACACGATCAAGGACACCGCCCGCACCCACGGCCAACTCAAGGTCGTCCGCTCCGCCTGCTGCATCCGCTCCGACGACACCGCCCTGATCGCCGAGGTGGCCCAGTCCCGCGGCCTCACCAAACTGGGCCTGCGCCGCATCGCCCCCACGGTCCTGATCTCCACGGCCCCGCCGGAGGAGACGCTGTCAGCCCTCCGCACGGCCGGCTACGCCCCCACCCAGGAAGCCGAAACGGGCACCACGGTCCTGGACCGTGCCCCCACCGACCGCGCACCGAGCCTCCTCCCGTCCCTCGACCAGGCCCACCCCCCCTACGGCGAACAACAAGGTCTGGGTGTCCCTTCCAGTGCCCGAAACCTGGCGGTGACGATCACCGGGACCGGGTAAGGCGCGTGCTGGGCGGCGCCGTTACCCAACAGCGCTGTCAGTGCGGCGTGTGGGCCTGGGAAGCATGATGCACTCCGCGACCGTCCTCCTCCGGGGGCACGAGGAACTTGCGCAGGCGACGCCGGACACCGCCGCTTGGCTGATCATGTTCTTCCTGGACTTCAGCACTGTCTGGACAGCCCTTCTCTGGATCGTCACTGGGTCTCTTCACGGCTGTGGCTGTACGGCCCGGCCAACTTGGCAGCAGGCCTGATGCTCTACGGAGCGCTCGGCGGATGGGGTGGGCCGTACTTGTCGAAGTCGTAGCCCCGACCGGCATACAGACGCCGGGGCTTGCGGCGTGGGCGTCCTCGCAGGCCCCGAATCGCTGGCACGGTCGACGGGCGGGGGACCGACGTGATCCCCACGTCCTGTCGGACGCGAACGGACTGCCCCTCCTTGTCTGCGTCGCCGCCGCCAACACCCACGACAGCCTCGCCCTGAAGCCCATGATCATGGGTCGCCAAACGAGACACGACCCCCACCGCGGTCGCCACTTCAAACTCCAACGCCTCCACGCCGACAAGGCCTACGACGTTCCCCACCTGCGAAAATGGCTGCGTGGGGAACGGAGGTTGGTCCGCATTGCGCACAAGGGCATCGAGTCATCGGAACGACTCGGTCGGCGCCGGTGGGTGATCGAGCGGACCGTGTCCTGGCTCACCGGCTACCGCCGCCTCAACCACCGCTACGAACGGCACCCCCCGCAACTACCTGGCCTTTCTCGGCCGCGCCGCCGCCATCTGCTGCTACAAACGCCTCGTCCGCCTCACCACATAGGACACGGTCTCAGCGTGGGTGTCGGGTACCTGGATACGTGGCTACTTTCGGCAGATGGTTGATTTCATGTCGCTTCTGCAGTTGCTCGGAGCAGGAAGTGCCGGAGCCGTCGTCTCTCAGTACGTGACTGCGGCTCCCGAAAGGCGTCAGTCGCGAGCGGCAGCCCGCGAGTCGATGGCCGCGCTAGAACAGAGGCGTTGGTATCAGAGTGCCGAGGGCGAATGGGGGAGCTCCGGAAGGCTGTGCACAGTTTCGAGTCTGCTGCCCTCATCGCGGGAGTCCCTCGGGAAGTTTCGCAATGGTACGGAAGGACGACCCTAGCGACCTTCGGCGAGAGTCGAAGGAACTGGACGGAGGACCCGGGGCACCCGTACGCCGGCGGTGTAGCCGGGGCCCATCTCGATGCCTACGCCAGTGCTGCGGAGCTTGTACAGGATGTGCTGTGGCATCCCCAGCGGTCGAAGTTCGTGTGGCGTCGGCGGTTGCGCCTCTCACGGGCCAAGGTCATGGAGGCGACGCAGGGCTCATCTGCCATCCAGAGTGATCTCCACAGCCCTAGCGCCTGACCGAGCCCGTCCTCTATCGCAGGTCTATCGCGAGCAGTGCGTAACAACGACAAAGACCTGGACTCAGTGGGACTGGGTCCAGGTCTTCATGCTTGGCACTCGTGCAGATCAGCGGGTGTTTCACGCTGGTCCAGCAGGAGTGCCCCCGGCAGGATTCGAACCTGCGCACACGGCTCCGGAGGCCGTTGCTCTATCCCCTGAGCTACGGGGGCGCTGTCGCTGGTGTTGCGGCGACGGGTTGAACACTACCAGCTTCCGGACGGTGATCAGCAACGGATTGAGGGGGAGGGGGGAGTGGGTCGCCCGGAGGGGGTGGAAGTGGCAAAAACCCGGACGCGGGGGCCCGGGTCGACCTACTCTCGAGTTGTGTCAGGCGCCTCGGGCCGGGTGCTTGTTGTCGACGACAACAAGGTCATCCGGCAGCTGATCAAGGTCAATCTCGAGCTGGAGGGCTTCGAGGTCGTGACCGCGAACGATGGTGCCGAATGCCTGGACGTCGTGCATCACGTGCGGCCGGATGTGATCACTCTTGATGTGGTCATGCCCCGTCTGGACGGTTTCGGGGCGGCCGCGCAATTGCGGGCCGATCCCCGGACGCGGGACCTGCCCGTTGCGATCGTGAGTGCCTGTACGCAGAACGAGGTCGAGGCCGGGATCGCCGCCGGGGTGGACGCGTTCCTCGCCAAGCCCTTCGAGCCCGCCGAGCTGGTGCGGGTCGTGCGCCGGCTCATCGAGCGCCGTGACCGCAGGGAGCGGAAAGGGGCTCCCGCAGGGAGGGGGAGGGGATGATTTCCGTCCTCCGGGAGCGTGCCGGCTTTGCTGCCCGGCGACCCCTCTGTTCACATGGCGAAACCGTTCGCGTGACGTGGGGCCTTCTCCCCTAGGCTGGCCACGTGACCCCCGCTGACCTCTCCCGTTCCGTCGTGCGCGCCGTGCGCCGCGCCGTCGAGGACGGGGAGCTGCCCGCGGGTGTGGTCGTACCCGAGCGCGTCGTCGTCGAGCGGACCCGGCCCGGGGGAGTGGGGGACTACGCCTCACCCGTCGCGTTCGGGGTGGCCAAGGGCGCCGGGGTCGCACCCCGTGGAGTGGCCGAGGTGCTGGCCCCGCGGCTGGCGGACCTTTCCGGGATCGAGCGCGTGGAAGTCACCGGCGCCGGGTTCCTGAACTTCGTACTCGCCCCGAGTCCGGTGGGAGAGCTCGTACGGAGCGTTCGTGAGCAAGGGCTTCGGTACGGGTTCGCCGCCGGCGCCACCAGCGACGTCCCCGAAGACCAGGGCCTCCTCGATACCGCCCACCTGCGTGAGCGGGTCGTAGGCCGGGCCGTGCTGCGGATCGGGCGGAGTCAGGGTGGGGCCGGGGAGCGGACCGGGCCCCTCGACGCCGCCCGCGTCACCCCCGTCGCCCCCGTCGCCCCCGTCGCCAAGCGGGACGGGGACGTGTGCGCCGCCTACGGGGCCGATGCCGCCGCCTGGGCGATGCTCTGCGTGCCCGGACACGAGACCCCCATGTTTCCTGCGTGGCTGCTGGTGCAGGACGAGTCCAGTGAGTTCTTCCGGGTGCGGTACGCCCACGCCCGGGTCCGGGCCCTGACCCGTAACGCCGAGCAGCTCGGGTTCCGCGCCGAGCCCGGCGAGACCCCGGAAGAGACCCCCCGCGGCGAGGCCCCGGAAGAGACCCCCGGCGGCAAGACCCCCCGCCGCCATCCCCCGGAAGAGCCCCCCCGCGGCGCCCCCCTCATCCGTGCCCTCGCCGACCACCCCCTCGTGCTCGAGGCCGCCGCGCACCACCGTGCGCCCGAGCGGCTCGTCCGGCATCTCGTCGTGCTGGCCGACGCCCTGCTCGACTTCCAGTACGCCGTTCTGCCCAAGGGGGACGAGAAACCCTCGGCCGCCCACCGCGCCCGGCTGGCCCTTGCCGAAGCCGCCGGGACGGTGCTGGCCGGCGGCCTGACCCTCCTCGGTATAGACGCGCCCGACCACCTGTGATGCGGATGCGCACGTGATCCGATGTGATTCACCTGCGGTCCGGATGCTCCGGATGATTGTGAAGAGAGAGTTTCGATGAGCCGTTCCGCACACCCCGCCGGCCCCCGCCACGCCGACGTGCTGCCCGAGGGCCACTACTCCCCGCCGGCCGCCGATCTCAACGCGCTCGACGAGAAGGTCTGGGCGCGGACGGTCGCCCGCAACGCCGACGGTGTCGTGACCGTGGGCGGGATCGAAGTCACCAAGCTCGCCGAGGAGTTCGGGACGCCCGCCTACTTCCTCGACGAGGAGGACTTCCGCGCGAGGTGCCGCGCCTGGGCGCACGCCTTCGGGCCGGACGCGGACGTCTTCTACGCAGGCAAGGCCTTCCTCTCCAAGGCCGTCGTGAAGTGGCTGCGCGAGGAGGGGCTCAACGTGGACGTGTGTTCCGGCGGCGAGCTCGCCACCGCGCTCGCGGCCGGCATGCCCGCCGACCGGATCGCCTTCCACGGCAACAACAAGTCCACCGCCGAGATCACCCGTGCAGTCGAGGCCGGCGTGGGGCGGATCGTGCTCGACTCCTTCCAGGAGATCGCCCGCGTCGCGCACGTCGCCCGCGAGCTCGGCGTACGCCAGCCCGTGCAGATCCGCGTCACCGTCGGCGTGGAGGCGCACACCCACGAGTTCATCGCCACCGCGCACGAGGACCAGAAGTTCGGCATCGCCGTGGCCGACGGCTCCGCCGCCGAGGCGGTGCGCCGGGCGCTGGGGCACGACAGCCTGGAGCTGCTCGGCGTCCACTCCCACATCGGCTCGCAGATCTTCGACATGGCCGGCTTCGAGGTCTCCGCCAAGCGCGTCGTGCGCCTGCTGGCCGCCGTGCGCGACGAGCACGGGGTCGAGCTGCCCGAGATCGACCTCGGCGGCGGGCTCGGCATCGCCTACACCTCCGCCGACGATCCCCGCGAGCCGCAGGAGATCGCCAAGGCCCTGCACGAGATCGTCGCCCGCGAGTGCGAGGCCTCCGGTCTGCGCGCCCCGCGGATCTCCGTGGAACCCGGACGGGCCATCGTCGGTCCGACGGCCTTCACCCTCTACGAGGTCGGGACGATCAAGCCCCTCGAAGGACTGCGGACGTACGTGTCCGTCGACGGCGGCATGTCCGACAACATCCGCACCGCCCTCTACGACGCCGAGTACGCCGTCACCCTGGTCTCCCGCACCTCCGACGCCGAGCCCATGCTCGTGCGCGTCGTGGGCAAGCACTGCGAGAGCGGTGACATCGTGGTCAAGGACGCGTTCCTGCCCGCCGATCTCGCTCCCGGGGACCTCCTCGCGGTCCCGGCCACCGGCGCCTACTGCCGCTCGATGGCCAGCAACTACAACCACGCGCTCCGGCCGCCCGTCGTCGCCGTGCGCGACGGCGGGGCCCGTGTCATCGTCCGCCGGGAGACGGAGGAGGATCTCCTGCGCCTCGACCTCGGATGATCCGCATTCTTCTGGGGGAAGCCCCCCAGACCCTGAAATAGGTGTCTCACTCAATGGACCGAGGGTGGAAACTGTTGTCCATTGAGTGAGACTGGTTCACACCTGGGATGCAAACCGCTCACCAGGTACTGCTGTGAAGATCGAAAGGCGTAGGTCGAATGATGCGTACGCGTCCGCTGAAGGTGGCGCTGCTGGGCTGTGGAGTGGTCGGCTCAGAGGTGGCGCGCATCATGACGACGCACGCCGACGATCTGACGGCCAGGATCGGCGCGCCCGTCGAGCTCGCCGGCGTGGCCGTACGCCGCCCCTCCAAGGTGCGCGAAGGCATCGACCCGGCCCTCATCACCACCGATGCGACCGCGCTGCTCAAACGCGGCGACATCGACGTGGCCATCGAGGTCATCGGCGGCATCGAGCCGGCCCGCACCCTGATCACCACCGCCTTCGAGCACGGCATCTCCGTCGTCTCGGCGAACAAGGCGCTGCTCGCCCAGGACGGCGCCGCCCTGCACGCCGCGGCCGAGCAGCACGGGCTGGACCTGTACTACGAGGCCGCCGTCGCCGGTGCCATCCCGCTGGTCCGCCCGATGCGCGAGTCCCTCGCGGGCGACAAGATCAACCGGGTGATGGGCATCGTCAACGGCACGACGAACTTCATCCTCGACAAGATGGACTCGACCGGCGCCGGGTACCAGGAGGCCCTCGACGAGGCCACCGCCCTCGGGTACGCCGAGGCCGACCCCACCGCCGACGTGGAGGGCTACGACGCCGCCGCCAAGGCCGCGATCCTGGCCGGCATCGCCTTCCACACCCGGGTCCGCCTCGACGACGTCTACCGCGAGGGCATGACCGAGGTCAGCGCCGCCGACTTCGCGTCCGCCAAGCGGATGGGCTGCACCATCAAGCTCCTCGCCATCCTGGAGCGCGCCGCCGACGGCGAGTCCGTCACCGCGCGCGTCCACCCGGCGATGATCCCGCTGACCCACCCGCTGGCTTCCGTCCGCGAGGCCTACAACGCCGTCTTCGTCGAGGCGGAGGCCGCCGGGCGGCTCATGTTCTACGGGCCCGGCGCGGGCGGTTCTCCGACCGCGTCGGCGGTCCTCGGCGACCTGGTCGCCGTCTGCCGCAACAAGCTCGCCGAGGCAAAGGGGCCGGGCGAGTCCGCGTACGCCCAGCTGCCGGTCAGTGCCATGGGCGAGGTCGTCACCCGCTACCACATCAGCCTCGATGTGGCGGACAAGCCGGGCGTACTCGCCCAGGTGGCGACCACCTTCGCCGAGCACGGGGTGTCGATCGACACCGTCCGCCAGCAGGGAAAGGACGGCGAGGCCTCCCTCGTCGTCGTCACTCACCGGGCACCCGACGCCGCCCTCTCCGGGACCGTCGAGGCGCTGCGGAAGCTGGACACCGTCCGCGGTGTGGCCAGCATCATGCGTGTTGAAGGGGAGTAAGGACCCATGAGCAGCAATCGCACCCACCAGTGGCGCGGCATCATCGAGGAGTACCGGGACCGTCTGCCGGTGACGGCCGCGACTCCCGTGGTCACGCTCCGCGAGGGTGGAACTCCCCTCGTGCCCGCGCAGGTGCTCTCCGAGCGCACCGGCTGCGAGGTGCACCTGAAGGTCGAGGGGGCCAACCCCACGGGCTCCTTCAAGGACCGCGGCATGACCATGGCGATCACCAAGGCCAAGGAGGACGGCGCCAAGGCCGTCATCTGCGCCTCCACGGGCAACACCTCGGCCTCCGCCGCCGCCTACGCGGTGCGCGCCGGGATGGTCTGCGCCGTCCTCGTGCCCCGCGGCAAGATCGCGCTGGGCAAGATGGGCCAGGCCCTGGTCCACGGTGCCAAGATCCTGCAGGTGGACGGCAACTTCGACGACTGCCTGGACCTCGCCCGCGCGCTGTCCGACAACTACCCGGTGGCGCTGGTCAATTCCGTCAATCCGGTACGCATCGAGGGCCAGAAGACGGCCGCGTTCGAGATCGTGGACGCGCTCGGCGACGCCCCCGACATCCACGTGCTGCCCGTCGGCAACGCCGGCAACATCACCGCGTACTGGAAGGGCTTCAAGGAGTACAAGGCCGACGGCCTGGCCTCCCGTACGCCCCGCGTGTGGGGTTTCCAGGCCTCCGGTTCCGCGCCCATCGTGCGCGGGGAGATCGTCAAGGAGCCGCACACCATCGCCACCGCGATCCGCATCGGCAACCCGGCCTCGTGGGACTACGCCCTGCAGGCCCGGGACGAGTCGGGCGGCTTCATCGACGAGGTGACGGACCGCCAGATCCTCGCGGCCTACCGCCTGTTGGCCGCGCAGGAGGGCGTCTTCGTCGAGCCCGCCTCGGCCGCGTCCGTGGCCGGTCTGCTCAAGGCCGCCGAGCTCGGCCTGGTCGACCCCGGCCAGAAGATCGTGTGCACGGTCACCGGCAACGGCCTGAAGGACCCCGACTGGGCGGTCGCCGGCGCTCCGCAGCCGGTCACCATTCCGGTCGACGCCGAGGCCGCCGCCGTGCGCCTCGGTCTCGTCTGACCGGGAGTTCCGGCCAGAAGTACGGCAGTAACCGAGTTGCCGGATTCCGGAAGTCTTTCGAAGGCCGAGAAATCCGGCAACTCGGTCCGTACGGCACCAAACCCCAGCGGAAACCCGGTGGAAACCGGGCGGAGGCCGGGCAGAATTCGGCAGGAGCCCGCGACACGCATCGTGCGCCTGCTGTGCGCCCTATGTCGGAGAAGAACCTTCCTTCGATAGGCTGTACTTACATCCGCCGCCGCGCATATGACCGCGGTGCTGCCCACAGGGCCTTCGGGTGTCGTACGTTCTCCAGTACATTCACAGCGAGCAAGCGAGCCAGCGAACATCTCGTCTCGCACAGTCACAAGGAGTGTCATCGGACGATGGCCGGTCCAGCGTTCCGCGCCGCCGCCGTACGGGTGCGCGTTCCCGCCAGCAGTGCCAACCTCGGCCCGGGCTTCGACGCCTTCGGCCTGGCCCTGGGGCTCTATGACGACGTCGTCGTCCGTGTGGCCGATTCCGGCCTGAACATCGACATCGCGGGCGAAGGTGCGGACACCCTCCCGCGGGACGAGAGTCACCTCCTCGTACGTTCCATGCGCACCGCCTTCGACCTGCTGGGCGGGCAGCCGCGCGGGCTCGAAGTGGTCTGCGCCAACCGCATCCCGCACGGTCGCGGCCTCGGCTCCTCCTCCGCCGCCATCTGCGCGGGCATCGTCGCCGCCCGCGCCGTGACCATAGGCGGAGAGGCCAAGCTCGACGACGTGGCCCTGCTGGAACTGGCCACCGAGATCGAGGGCCACCCCGACAACGTCGCCGCCTGTCTGCTCGGCGGTTTCACCCTCGCGTGGATGGACGGCGGCAGCGCCAAGGCGATCCGCATGGAGCCCGCCGATTCCATCGTTCCGGTGGTCTTCGTCCCCTCCAAGCCGGTGCTGACGGAGACCGCGCGCGGCCTGCTGCCGCGCACCGTCCCGCACGTGGACGCGGCCGTCAACGCGGGCCGCGCGGGTCTGCTCGTGGAGGCCCTGACCAGGCGTCCCGAGTTCCTGCTGCCGGCCACCGAGGACCGTCTCCACCAGGACTACCGGTCCCCGGCGATGCCCGAGAGCCTGGCTCTCGTGGCCCGACTGCGGGCGGACGGCATCCCCGCGGTGATCTCCGGCGCGGGCCCCACGGTCCTCGCGCTGGTCGACAACGGTGCGGCCGACAAGGTCGCGCGGCTCGCGGGCGAGGGGTGGGCGGCCAACCGGCTCGCACTCGACGCCGCGGGCGCGAGCGTACTTCCGCTGGGTACCCAGGGCGGCTGAATCCTGCCGTGGGGCAGACAGCCGGCCAGGGGCGGGCGGCCAGGGCAGGCCGCCCGCGCGGAAGGGCTCGATTGCCGGTGATTGAGAGGGGGAATGTCTGTTGGATCCGGTAGTGTTAGTCTCAAGTGCGCATCCGAAGCCGCCATGGCTTGGTGCTCAGTGTCCCTATCAGGGACCACCTTTCTTCCGGGAGCCTCCCCGACTGCTTTGATCGCTGCCAGCAGTTTCGAGCACGCTCCGGAATCGGCGTGACATTCCCACGCTTCCAGCTCGGGGGCTTCTCGCCGGAACCACCCATGCACATGCACATGCACGTTTCTCTCCGCCGTATTTCTATCGGCGGACCACCGCCCCGGCTGCAGTCCATGCCTCATCAAGTCACGGACTGCCGTCGGACAGCACAACCGGTCGCCGAGCCAGACAGGCCGACGTCCGCTCCAGGGAAGGACCCTTCGTGAGCGACACCACCGATCTGATGGGCGCTGCCGACACCAACGTCGACACCAGTGCCCCCGCCGCGGGCGCCGCGACCAAGCGTCGCCGCTCCGGCACCGGCCTTGATGGCATGGTCCTGGCCGAGCTCCAGCAGGTCGCGTCGGGCCTCGGCATCAGGGGCACCGCGCGGATGCGCAAGGGCCAGCTGATCGAGGTCATCAAGGAGACGCAGGCGGGAAGCAGCGCCCCCAAGGCCGCGGCCTCCGCGCCCGCCGCCTCCGCCGACAGCGCCGAGACGAAGCCGAAGCGCCGCGTCACCAGCAAGGCCCGTACGGGCGAGGCCGCCGCCGAGGCGCCCGCCGAGAAGACCGCTACGCAGGCGCAGATCGACATCCCCGGCCAGCCGGCCAGCGAGGACGCCCCGGTCGGCGAGCGCCGCCGCCGCCGGGCCACCGCCCCCTCCGGCAGCCCCGAGGGTTCGGCTCCCGCCGCCGTGCAGGTCGAGGCCAAGGCCGAGGCCGCCGCCCCGGCCGCGCAGGCCGAGACGAAGACCGAGGCGGCCACCGCCGCTTCCGGTCAGGCTCAGGGCCAGGACGGCGAGGGCCGCGGCCGCCGCGACCGCCGCGAGCGGGGCAGCGAGCGCACCGACGGCCGTCGCGAGCGCCGTGACCGCGGTGCCAAGGCCGATGACCAGGGCCAGGGCGCCCAGGGTCAGGGCCAGGGCCAGGCCGGTCAGGGTGGTCAGGGTCAGGGCCAGAACCAGGGTCAGGGCCAGGGCCAGCAGGGCGGCCGTCAGGACCGGACCGACCGTCAGGACCGCCAGCAGGGCGGCCGCGGCCAGGGCCAGAACCAGGGCCAGAACCAGGGTCAGGGCCAGCAGGGCGGCCGGCAGGACCGGGACCGTCAGGACAACGGCCCGCAGGACGACTTCGACGAGGACGGCCGCCGCGGCCGCCGTGGCCGTTACCGCGACCGCCGTGGCCGTCGCGGCCGCGACGAGTTCGCTCCGGCCGAGCCGCAGGTCGCCGACGACGACGTCCTGATCCCCGTCGCGGGCATCCTCGACATCCTCGACAACTACGCGTTCATCCGGACCTCGGGCTACCTGCCCGGCCCGAACGACGTGTACGTCTCGCTGGCCCAGGTCCGCAAGGCGGGGCTCCGCAAGGGCGACCACACCACCGGTGCGGTCCGCCAGCCCAAGGACGGCGAGCGCCGCGAGAAGTTCAACGCGCTCGTCCGCCTGGACTCCGTCAACGGCATGGCGCCCGAATCCGGCCGCGGCCGCCCGGAGTTCCAGAAGCTGACCCCCCTGTACCCCCAGGACCGGCTCCGTCTGGAGACCGACCCGGGCGTGCTGACCACCCGGATCATCGACCTCGTGTCGCCGATCGGCAAGGGCCAGCGCGGTCTGATCGTGGCCCCGCCGAAGACCGGCAAGACCATGATCATGCAGGCGATCGCCAACGCGATCACGGTCAACAACCCCGAGTGCCACCTGATGGTCGTCCTGGTCGACGAGCGTCCGGAAGAGGTCACGGACATGCAGCGGTCGGTGAAGGGCGAGGTCATCTCCTCGACCTTCGACCGCCCGGCCGAGGACCACACCACCGTCGCCGAGCTGGCCATCGAGCGCGCCAAGCGTCTCGTCGAGCTCGGCCACGACGTGGTCGTCCTGCTTGACTCCATCACCCGTCTGGGCCGCGCGTACAACCTCGCCGCCCCCGCCTCCGGCCGCATCCTGTCCGGTGGTGTCGACTCGACCGCGCTGTACCCGCCGAAGCGCTTCTTCGGTGCCGCGCGCAACATCGAGGACGGCGGCTCGCTGACCATCCTGGCCACCGCGCTGGTCGACACCGGCTCGCGCATGGACGAGGTGATCTTCGAGGAGTTCAAGGGCACCGGCAACATGGAGCTCAAGCTCGACCGGAAGCTCGCCGACAAGCGCATCTTCCCGGCCGTGGACGTGGACCCCTCGGGCACCCGCAAGGAGGAGATCCTCCTCAACAGCGAGGAGCTCGCCATCGTCTGGAAGCTGCGCCGGGTGCTGCACGCGCTCGACTCGCAGCAGGCCATCGAGCTGCTCCTCGACAAGATGAAGCAGACGAAGTCGAACGCCGAGTTCCTCATGCAGATCGCGAAGACGACCCCGTCGGGCAAGAACGACGACTGACGTCTCCCCGTAGCACCTGCCTGACCACGAAAGCCCCCGCCGCATCCGCGACGGGGGCTTTCGGGTCAAGTGCGACCTTTGCCACACTCCGTACCCCGGTCAACCCCCGGGAGTCACCGCGTGTCCCGCGCGAAACCGCAGGTAGGCGCTTCCTTGCGCGCTGTTCATCCCGGTTCGTCCGGAGAGCCGGCCCATTCCGGACACACCGGTGGCCGTGGAACCCTGGGGGACGTCCGCCCGTCTGTGTCAGAGGGAGCGGGGAGCCGGCCCGGACCGGGACGCGGACGGACAGCGGACAGAGCAGACGGGCAGAGGAGAGCATGAGCCAGGACAACAGGGGTCGCGGCCGAAGGGCCGCCGCAGGCCGGCGCCGGCAGAAACCGGCCGCGCGCCGCAGGGCCTTCGTCATCGCCGCGTGGACCGCTGCCGGCGTCGTCCTCCTGGGCGGGGCGGGGCTCGGCTACTTCTACTTCAAGCTCAACGGCAACCTCAAGACGGTCGACATCGACGCGGCCCTCGGCAAGGACCGCCCGCAGAACGTGGACAACGGCTCGATGGACATCCTCGTCCTCGGGTCCGACTCCCGCGGCGGGGCGAACGGCGAGTACGGGCAGGACGACGGCGGCTCCGCCCGCTCCGACACCGCGATGATCGTCCACCTGAACGAGGGCCACACCAAGGCCAGCGTCGTATCGATACCCCGCGACACCCTGGTGACCCGGCCCTCGTGCAAGGAGCCGAACGGCAGGACGGACCCGGGCGGCCCGCGCAAGATGTTCAACGAGTCCTACACCGTCGGCGGGGCGGCCTGCGCGGTCGCCACCGTGGAGAAGATGTCGGGGATCCGCATGGATCACTACCTGGAGGTCGACTTCACCGGCTTCAAGGGGATCATCGACAACCTCGGCGGGGTCGAGGTGACGACCACCAAGCCGATCAAGGACCCGTACAGCCACCTCGACCTGCCCGCCGGCACCCACAAGCTCAACGGGGAGCAGGCCCTCGGCCTGGTCCGCACCCGCCACGGCGTGGGCGACGGCGGCGACCTCGGCCGAATACAGCTGCAGCAGGCCTTCATCAAGGCGCTGATCAAGCAGGTCAAGAGCATCGGCGTCTTCGACAACCCGAAGCGGCTGCTCGACCTCGCCGACACCGCCACCAAGGCGCTCACCACCGACAAGCCGCTCGGCGACGTGAAATCCCTCATGGGCTTCGCCCAGGGCCTCCAGGGCATCAGCCCGGAGAACATGCAGATGATCACCCTGCCCGTGGTCGGGGACACCCGTGACCCCAACCGGGTCGTCCCGCTCACCCAGGAGTCCAAGATGGTGTGGGAGGCCCTCCTGGCGGACCGGCCGATCCCGGCCGAGGCCACCGCGAATTCCGCCGGGGACAAGGGCACGGCGGGCACGGTCGTGCAGTAGGCCGGGCGGCGGCGGAATAGATGGCGACCCCCCTCCGTTGAGGGAGGCGTCCTCAGAATTTTGACAGGCAGCCCGGTCCTGGCAGACTGGTCTGTCGGCCCCGGTTCACGCAGCGCGCAATTCGGCTCCTGCGACCCGGCGCCCTCCCGAATCTAGGAGACACCTTGAAGCGCGATGTTCACCCCACGTACGTCGAGACCCAGGTCAGCTGCACCTGTGGCGCGTCGTTCACCACCCGTAGCACCCTGACCGAAGGCACCATCCGTGCCGAGGTCTGCTCCGAGTGCCACCCGTTCTACACGGGCAAGCAGAAGATCCTCGACACCGGTGGCCGTGTGGCCCGCTTCGAGGCCCGCTTCGGCAAGGCTGCGCAGAAGTAGCGAGCCTCCGGCGCCGGATTCCGGCTGCACCCTGTTGCTACGGGGGCAGCCGGACCGGCGCCTTTCGCGTCCCGCAGCCCCTTTTTTCACTTTCACCATCAGGAGCCCCCGATGTTCGAGGCGGTCGAGGAACTGATCGGCGAGCACGCCGATCTTGAGAAGAAGCTCGCCGACCCTTCGGTCCACTCGGATCAGGCCAACGCGCGCAAGCTGAACAAGCGCTACGCGGAGCTGACCCCGATCGTCGCGACCTTCCGTGCCTGGAAGCAGTCCGCCGAGGACATCGAGACGGCCAAGGAGTTCGCGGCCGACGACCCCGACTTCGTGGCCGAGGTCAAGGAACTGAGCGCCCAGCGCGAAGAGCTCACCGAGAAGCTCCGCCTGCTGCTCGTCCCGCGCGACCCCAGCGACGACAAGGACGTGCTCCTCGAGGTCAAGGCGGGCGCGGGCGGCGACGAGTCGGCCCTGTTCGCCGGAGACCTGCTGCGCATGTACCTGCGCTACGCCGAGCGCGTGGGCTGGAAGACCGAGATCATCGACGCCACCGAGTCCGAGCTCGGCGGCTACAAGGACGTCCAGGTCTCCGTCCGCACCAAGGGCGGCAACGGCGCGACCGAGCCCGGCCAGGGCGTCTGGGCCCGCCTGAAGTACGAGGGCGGCGTGCACCGCGTCCAGCGCGTTCCGGCCACCGAGTCCCAGGGCCGCATCCACACCTCCGCCGCCGGCGTGCTCGTCACCCCGGAAGCCGAGGAGGTGGAGGTCGAGGTCAACATGAACGACCTCCGCATCGACGTGTACCGCTCCTCGGGCCCCGGCGGCCAGTCCGTCAACACCACCGACTCGGCCGTGCGCATCACGCACATCCCGACCGGTGTGGTCGCCTCCTGCCAGAACGAGAAGAGCCAGCTCCAGAACAAGGAGCAGGCGATGCGCATCCTGCGCTCGCGCCTGCTGGCCGCAGCCCAGGAAGCCGCCGAGCAGGAGGCCTCCGACGTGCGCCGCAGCCAGGTGCGCTCCGTGGACCGCTCCGAGAAGATCCGTACGTACAACTACCCGGAAAACCGGATCTCGGACCACCGGACGGGCTTCAAGGCGTACAACTTGGACCAGGTGCTCGACGGAGACCTCGACCCGGTCATCCAGGCCTGTGTCGACACGGACTCCGCCGCCAAGCTCGCGTCCGCGCACTGATTCCCCCCGCAGGACCCCGCACCACCCCGCAGGATCCCCGCACCACCCCCCGTACGACAGCAGCCCGGAGGACCAGCGTGAACTTGCTGCTTGCCGAGGTGGCCCAGGCCACCCAGCGGCTGGCCGCCGCCGGCGTGCCCTCACCGCGTTTCGACGCGGAGGAGCTCGCGGCCTTCGTGCACGGCGTCAAACGGGGGGAACTGCACCACGTCAAGGACGCGGACTTCGACGCCCGGTACTGGGAGACCATCGCCCGCCGCGAGGCGCGCGAGCCGCTCCAGCACATCACCGGCCGCGCCTTCTTCCGGTACCTGGAGCTCCAGGTCGGGCCCGGGGTCTTCGTGCCCCGGCCCGAGACCGAGTCGGTCGTGGACTGGGCCATACAGGCCGTCCGGGCGATGGACGTCGTCGAACCGCTGATCGTGGACCTGTGCACCGGCTCCGGCGCCATCGCGCTCGCCATGGCGCAGGAGGTGCCGCGCTCGCGCGTGCACGCCGTCGAGCTGTCCGAGGACGCCCTCCAGTGGACCCGCAAGAACGCCGAGGGCTCCCGGGTCACCGTCCACCAGGGCGACGCACTCAGCGCCCTGCCCGAGCTGGACGGACAGGTCGACCTGGTCATCTCCAACCCGCCGTACATCCCGCTCACCGAGTGGGAGTACGTCGCCCCCGAGGCCCGCGACCACGACCCCGAGATGGCGCTGTTCTCCGGTGAGGACGGCCTCGACACCATCCGCGGCATCGAGCGCACCGCCCACCGTCTGCTGCGCCCCGGCGGCATCGTCGTCATCGAGCACGCCGACACCCAGGGCGGACAGGTCCCGTGGATCTTCGCCGAGGAGCGGGGCTGGGCCGACGCCGCCGACCACCCCGACCTCAACAAGCGCCCGCGCTTCGCCACCGCCCGCAAGGCCCTGCCGTGACCGGCCCGGCCGGCGTGGCCGACGCGAGCATTCCCGCCACCCCCCTGCTGCACGAGGAGTCCCGCTGATGGCCCGGCGATACGACTGCAACGACGCGACGGACCGCAAGACGGGCCTGCGCGAAGCCGCCTCCGCCGTGCGCCGCGGCGAGCTCGTCGTGCTGCCCACCGACACCCTGTACGGGATCGGCGCGGACGCCTTCAGCGCGGAGGCCGTCGGCGACCTGCTCGCCGCCAAGGGGCGCGGCCGAAACATGCCCACCCCCGTCCTCATCGGCTCCCCGAACACCCTGCACGGCCTGGTCACGGACTTCTCCGAGCAGGCGTGGGAGCTCGTCGACGCGTTCTGGCCGGGCGGGCTGACCCTCGTGGCCAAGCACCAGCCCTCGCTGGCGTGGGACCTGGGGGAGACCCGCGGGACCGTGGCCGTACGCATGCCCCTGCACCCCGTCGCGATCGAGCTGCTGACCGAGGTCGGCCCGATGGCGGTCTCCTCGGCGAACCTGACCGGGCACCCGGCCCCGGAGGACTGCGACGCGGCCCGCGAGATGCTGGGCGACTCCGTCTCCGTGTACCTCGACGGCGGGCCGACCCCGAGCACCCTGCCGTCGTCGATCGTCGACGTCACCGGAAAGGTTCCCGTCCTGCTGCGCGAGGGGGCGCTGACCGCCGAGCAGCTGCGTGAGGTCGTACCCGACCTTGAGGTGGCCCCGTGAGCCCTGAGGGGCGTGGCATAGCCGGGGACAGCACCTTCCGCATACTCCACGTCAGCACGGGCAACGTGTGCCGCTCGCCCATCACCGAGCGGCTGACGCGGCATGCGCTGTCCCACCGGCTCGGGGGGCTCGTCACGGGCGACCTGATCGTGGAGAGCGCGGGCACCTGGGGCCACGAGGGCGCGCCCATGGAGGCCAACGCGGCCGCCGTGCTGGCGGACTTCGGGGCGGATGCCACCGGGTTCACCGGGCGGGAGCTGCTGGACGAGCACGTCATACGGGCCGACCTGGTGCTGACCGCCACCCGGGACCACCGGGCGCAGGTCATCTCCATGGGGCACTCGGCGGGATTGCGGACCTTCACGCTGAAGGAGTTCACGCGGCTGGTCCGGGCGATAGACCCGGCGACGCTGCCGCCGCTCGAGGACGGGATGGTGGAGCGGGCGCGTGCGCTGGTACGGGCCGCGGCTGCCCTTCGGGGGTGGTTGCTGGCCCCTTCGCCGGACGCGGATGAGGTGTACGACCCGTACGGGGCGCCGATCACCTTCTTCCGCTCGATCGGCGACGAGATCAACCAGGCGCTGGACCCCGTGGTCACCGCCCTGACCGGCGTCACCGCTTCCCGCTGACCTGCGGCGCCGTCGCCGGGGGCGCCGCCCCCGGACCCCCGCGCCTCAATCGCCGGCGGGGCTGAAAGACCGGGGCTCCGCCCAGGACCCCGCGCCTCAAACGCCGGCGGGGCTGAGATGCCGCCAGGGCCGAGATGCCGCCGGGGTCGGATTTGCCCGGAGGGTTCGTCGTAGAGCGCGATGCGCGGCCCCGGCCTACAGTGGCTGGTACCCGGTACCTCCCTGGAGTCCTGCCATGAGCGTCATCACCGAGCCGATGCCGATGGACCTGCTGCGCCGGCAGGATCCCCAGATGGCCGACGTGCTCGCCGGCGAGGCGCAGCGGCAGGCGGGCTCCCTGCAGCTGATCGCCGCCGAGAACTTCACCTCGCCCGCCGTGCTCGGCGCGCTCGGGTCGGCGCTGGCCAACAAGTACGCCGAGGGGTACCCCGGCGCCCGCCACCACGGCGGCTGCGAGTACGCCGACCTCGCCGAGCGGATCGCCGTGGAGCGGGCCCGCGCCCTCTTCGGGGCCGAGCACGCGAACGTGCAGCCGCACTCCGGCTCCGCCGCCGTGCTCGCCGCGTACGCCGCGCTGCTGCGGCCCGGGGACACCGTGCTGGCCATGGGGCTCCCCGCCGGGGGGCACCTCACGCACGGGTCGCCGGCCAACTTCTCCGGGCGGTGGTTCGACTTCGTCGGCTACGGGGTGGACGCCGGGACCGGGCTCATCGACTACGCCCAGGTGCAGGAGCTCGCGCACGCGCACCGGCCCAAGGCCATCGTGTGCGGGTCGATCTCGTACCCGAGGCATCCCGAGTACTCCGTCTTCCGGGAGATCGCCGACGAGGTCGGCGCGTTCCTGATCGTGGACGCCGCCCATCCCATCGGGCTCGTGGCCGGCGGGGCCGCGCCCAGTCCGGTGCCGTACGCCGACATCGTCTGCGCCACCACGCACAAGGTGCTCCGCGGCCCGCGCGGCGGGATGATCCTGTGCGGGGCCGAGTTCGCCGAGCGGATCGACCGGGCGGTGTTCCCCTTCACCCAGGGCGGCGCCCAGATGCACACCATCGCCGCCAAGGCGGTGGCCTTCGGCGAGGCCGCCGGGCCCGCGTTCACCTCGTACGCCCACCGCGTGGTCGCCAACGCGCGCGCCCTGGCGGACGCCCTCGCCGCCCGCGGGTTCGCGATCACGACCGGCGGGACCGACACCCACCTGATCACCGCGGACCCGGCACCGCTGGGCCTCGACGGCGTGGGGGCCCGGGGCCGGCTGGCCGCCGCCGGGATGGTGCTGGACACCTGCGCCCTGCCCTACGGTGACCAGCGCGGGATCCGCCTCGGCACCGCGGCAGTGACCACGCAGGGCATGGGGGAGGCGGAGATGGTCCGGATCGCCGAACTGTTCACGGCCGCGCTGGCCGGAGAGGAGCCCGCGAAGATCCGCAGGGAAGTCAACGAGATGGTGGTCAGTTTTCCGCCGTATGGGGTTTAAAAGGGACAAGGGCGGCGTACCGCAACCGGGATACGGCCACCGCGCGTCCCCGACAGTGAGTACATCGCAGCTAGTGTGTGGGGCTGAGATGGCCGGCGATACATCTGGGGCAGCCCGTGCGTGAATATCTGCTGACGCTTTGCGTCACGGTCGCGGTGACGTATCTACTCACCGGGCCCGTGCGGAAGTTCGCGATCGCCGTGGGCGCGATGCCGGAGATCCGCGCCCGTGACGTGCACCGCGAGCCCACTCCGCGGCTCGGCGGCATCGCGATGTTCGGCGGACTGTGCGCCGGACTGCTCGTCGCGGACCACCTGCAGAACCTCAACGGCGTCTTCGCGCTGTCGAACGAGCCGCGGGCCCTGCTCTCCGGAGCGGCCCTGATCTGGCTGGTCGGCGTCCTTGACGACAAGTTCGAACTCGACGCCCTGGTCAAGCTCGGCGCACAGATGATCTCCGCCGGTGTGATGTGCATGCAGGGCCTGACCATCCTGTGGATCCCGGTCCCGTGGATCGGGACGGTCATACTCACTCCGTGGCAGGGCAACCTGCTCACCGTGGCCCTCGTCGTGGTCACCATCAACGCGGTGAACTTCGTGGACGGCCTCGACGGCCTCGCGGCCGGCATGGTCTGCATCGCGGCCTGCGCGTTCTTCCTCTACGCCTACCGGATCTGGTTCGGCTACGGGATCGAGGCGGCCGCGCCCGCGACGCTCTTCGCCGCCATCCTGATGGGCATGTGCCTCGGCTTCCTGCCGCACAACATGCATCCCGCCCGGATCTTCATGGGGGACTCCGGCTCGATGCTCATCGGCCTCGTGCTGGCCGCCGGCGCCATCTCCATCACCGGACAGGTGGACCCGGACGCGATGGCGCTGTGGCTGGACGGCGAGCGCAACGCGACCCACGCGATGCTGCCGGTCTTCATCCCGCTGATCCTGCCGCTCACGATCATCGCGATCCCGATGGCTGACCTGATCCTGGCCATCGTGCGCCGCACCTGGAAGGGCCAGTCGCCGTTCGCGGCGGACCGCGGGCACCTGCACCACCGGCTGCTGGAGCTCGGGCATTCGCACAGCCGCGCGGTGCTCATCATGTACTTCTGGTCGGGGCTGATCGCCTTCGGCACCGTGGCGTACTCGGTGCATTCCGCCTCGATGTGGATCGTGCTGGTGATCTCCGCGCTGAGCGCCCTGGGACTCCTCCTGCTCCTGCTGCCGCGCTTCACCCCGCGGACCCCGCAGTGGGCGGAGCGTCTCGTCCCGCCGCGCTACCGGCACGCCGAACGGGCCGCGGAGGCAGCCGTGCAGGACGCCTCGGCGGTGGAGCCGGAGCCGGCGCGGCCGATCGCGGCGGGTGTGTCCGGCGTCAACGGGGCGACCGCGGTAGGCCCCCGTTCGCGCTTCCCCGACCGGCGTAAGGCGGAGTCGTCCCGCTGACACAGTGGGCGCATGTCGGACATGAACGCCCTTTACCAGACAAGACACTTGGCTGTCGCGCACACACGCGCAGGGTCACTCTCATGTGTGACAGTCGGCACACCCCACGGGTAAAGCTCTCATCAAATACTTTGTGATACCGTTCACTAAACCCGGCGCCAGAGCCGAAGGACCGTAGTGCGACGGTCCATTGGCCTGAGGCTCTCCCTCGGACCGGGCTTACGCTCGTCCAGTACGAGTCCCTGTGCCCCCACCACCACGCGGAGCAAACCGCCATGCGGTCAGATGACGTCCGATCCCTCCTGCAATCCGCCGTACCCACCGCTGTCGTCGGCGCACTCGCCGCCGTCATCAGTGGCATCGCGGTCGGTGGCAAGGGGGCCGTGGGCGCCGTCGTCGCGACGGTGGTGGTGATGCTGTTCATGGGCATCGGATTCCTCGTGCTGCAGCGCACGGCGAAATCGCTTCCGCACCTGTTCCAGGCCATGGGGCTCTTGCTCTACACGGTCCAGATCCTGCTGCTCTTCGTCTTTCTCGCCGTGTTCAAGAACACGACGCTGTTCCACCCCAAGGCCTTCGCGATCACGCTCGCCATCACCACCCTCGTGTGGATCGGCGCGCAGGCGCGTGCTCATATGAAGGCCAAGATCCTCTACGTCGAACCGGAATCGATGAAGGGCGACAAGCCCGGAAATTCGGGACCGAAGCCGTGAGGGGTAGGGGCGGGATAAGTCCGCGTTCGGGATGCTGCTATCGTCCGGTTCCAACTGCGGCGATGCGGACGCGGGCATCCGAGCTGACGCCTGTTCCATCGCGAGGCTCGATGCCTGACCGCCGCCCCCCAATCCGAAACACCAGTCCAGTGCCGAACAGCGGCTGTGCGCCGCGCCGACACAACGAGGTTGCCGTACCTATGCGCCACGCTGAAGGAGCCCGCGGTGAGTGCTGACCCGACGACGGTGCTCGCCTTCGAGACCGATTGCCACATCTTCGACGGTTGTGGATTCCCGGCTCCCGGCCTGCACTCGTTCCTGTTCCAGCCGATCTTCGGGGACGGTGACAGCAGCCTCTACTTCAACAAGACGATGCTGCTGGCGCTGCTCGGTACCGTCGTCATCGTCGGCTTCTTCTGGGCCGCCTTCCGCAAGCCGAAGGTCGTCCCGGGCAAGCTGCAGATGGTCGCCGAGGCCGGCTACGACTTCGTACGCCGCGGCATCGTCTACGAGACGCTGGGCAAGAAGGAGGGCGAGAAGTACGTCCCCCTGATGGTCTCGCTGTTCTTCTTCGTCTGGATCCTGAACGTCTGGTCGATCGTCCCGCTGGCCCAGTTCCCGGTGACGTCGATCATTTCGTACCCGGCGGCCCTCGCGGCCATCGTCTACGTGATCTGGATGAGCGTGACCTTCAAGCGTCACGGCTTCGTCGGCGGCTTCAAGAACCTGACCGGCTACGACAAGTCGCTCGGCCCGGTTCTGCCGATGGTCATGGTCATCGAGTTCTTCTCGAACGTCCTGGTGCGCCCGTTCACCCACGCGGTCCGACTGTTCGCGAACATGTTCGCCGGTCACACCCTGCTGCTGCTCTTCACGATCGCCAGCTGGTACCTGCTGAACGGCATCGGGATCGCCTACGCGGGCGTCTCGTTCGTCATGGTCCTGGTGATGACCGCCTTCGAGCTCTTCATCCAGGCTGTCCAGGCGTACGTCTTCGTCCTCCTGGCTTGCAGCTTCATTCAGGGCGCGCTCGCAGAGCACCACTGAGTCAAGCCCTCCCCCAAACCACTATGTCGTCCGGTGGCCAACCCCCACCGGGTCCGTGAAAGAGAAGGAAGAACCGGCATGTCCGCTCTCCAGACCATCGCCGCCGAAGGCGTCACCGGCTCCCTCGGCTCCATCGGTTACGGCCTTGCGGCCATCGGCCCCGGCGTCGGCGTCGGCATCATCTTCGGTAACGGTACCCAGGCCCTCGCTCGTCAGCCCGAGGCTGCCGGCCTGATCCGCGCCAACCAGATCCTCGGCTTCGCCTTCTGTGAGGCGCTCGCCCTCATCGGTCTGGTCATGCCGTTCGTCTACGGCCCGTGATCCTCGGATCCACGACCACCACCTAGACGAAAGGCACTGAAGTGAACCTCCTGGTTCTCGCGGCTGAGGGCGGGGAAAACCCCCTCATCCCGCCGATCCCCGAGCTCGTCATCGGTCTGATCGCCTTCGTCATCGTCTTCGGTTTCCTCGCGAAGAAGCTCCTCCCGAACATCAACAAGGTTCTGGACGAGCGCCGCGAGGCCATCGAAGGCGGTATCGAAAAGGCTGAGGCCGCTCAGACCGAGGCTCAGAGCGTGCTGGAGCAGTACAAGGCCCAGCTCGCCGAAGCCCGGCACGAGGCCGCTCGCCTGCGCCAGGACGCCCTGGAGCACGGCACTGCGCTCAAGGAAGAACTGCGCGCAGAGGGCCAGCGGCAGCGTGAGGAGATCATCGCTGCCGGTCACGCCCAGATCGAGGCCGACCGCAAGGCCGCCTCTTCTGCGCTCCGTCAGGACGTGGGCAAGCTCGCCACCGACCTGGCCGGAAAGCTCGTCGGCGAGTCCCTCGAGGACCACGCCCGGCAGAGCCGCACGATCGACCGCTTCCTCAGCGAGCTCGAGGAGAAGGCCGAGGCCGCCCGATGAACGGAGCGAGCCGCGACGCGCTGGCCACCGCCCGCGAGCGTCTCGACGCGCTGACGGACAACACGTCCGTCGACGCGGCGAAGCTCGCCGGTGAGCTGGCGGCCGTCACCGCGCTGCTCGACCGTGAGGTCTCGCTGCGACGGGTCATCACGGACCCGTCGCAGTCCGGCGAGGCCAAGGCCGAGCTGGCCGGTCGTCTGCTCGGTGGTCAGGTCGGCGGGGAAACCCTCGACCTGGTGTCCGGCATGGTCCGGTCCCGCTGGTCGCAGTCCCGTGACCTGGTGGATTCGCTCGAGGTACTGGCGGCCACCGCCGACCTCACGGCGGCCCAGAACAGCGGCGGCCTCGACGACGTCGAGGACGAGCTGTTCCGGTTCGGCCGGATCGTCTCCGGAAGCACGGAGCTGCGTGCCGCACTGACCGACCGGTCCGCGACTGCCGCCGCCAAGAGCCAGCTGCTGCGCAGCCTGCTCGGCGGCAAGGCGAACGCCGTCACCGAGCGTCTGGTCACGCGTCTCGTCACGCACCCGCGTGGACGTAGCCTGGAAGCGGGCCTCGAGTCCCTTTCCAAGGTCGCCGCCGAGCGCCGTGACCGCATGGTCGCCACCGTGACCACCGCGGTTCCGCTCAGCGACGTCCAGAAGCAGCGTCTCGGCGCGGTGCTGGCCAAGCTGTACGGCCGCCAGATGCACCTGAACCTCGACGTGGACCCCACGGTCCTCGGCGGGATCTCGGTGCGGGTCGGCGACGAGGTCATCGACGGCACCATCGCGGACCGCATCGCAGAGGCGTCCCGTCGCATGGCCGGCTGACCAGCCACCAAATTCAGAACAAAGCATTCCTAGCGGCCCGGTTGGGCCGTGCAGAACTTGCAGAAGATTCCTGGGGGTCGCCCCCAGACCCCTAAAGAAGCTTCAGGCCCAACAAGGAGAGCAGGGAACCCAGATGGCGGAGCTCACGATCCGGCCGGAGGAGATCCGGGACGCACTGGAGAACTTTGTCCAGTCGTACCAGCCGGACGCGGCCTCGCGCGAGGAGGTCGGTACGGTCAGCGTTGCCGGCGACGGCATCGCGAAGGTGGAGGGCCTGCCCTCCGCCATGGCGAACGAGCTGCTGAAGTTCGAGGACGGAACCCTCGGTCTCGCCCTCAACCTCGACGAGCGCGAGATCGGTGCGGTCGTCCTCGGCGAGTTCAGCGGTATCGAGGAGGGCCAGCCGGTGCAGCGCACCGGTGAGGTGCTCTCCGTCGGCGTCGGCGAGGGTTACCTCGGCCGCGTTGTCGACCCGCTCGGCAACCCGATCGACGGCCTCGGCGAGATCGCGACCGAGGGCCGCCGCGCCCTCGAGCTGCAGGCCCCCGGCGTCATGGTCCGCAAGTCGGTCCACGAGCCGATGCAGACCGGCTACAAGGCCATCGACGCGATGGTGCCGGTCGGCCGTGGTCAGCGTCAGCTGATCATCGGTGACCGTCAGACCGGCAAGACCGCTCTGGCCGTCGACACGATCATCAACCAGCGCGACAACTGGCGCTCGGGCGACGTGAACAAGCAGGTTCGCTGCATCTACGTCGCCATCGGCCAGAAGGGCTCGACCATCGCGTCCGTTCGCGGCGCCCTGGAAGACGCCGGCGCGCTCGAGTACACGACGATCGTCGCGGCCCCGGCGTCCGACCCGGCCGGCTTCAAGTACCTGGCGCCGTACACCGGTTCCGCCATCGGCCAGCACTGGATGTACGCCGGCAAGCACGTCCTGATCATCTTCGACGACCTGTCGAAGCAGGCCGACGCCTACCGCGCCGTCTCGCTGCTGCTGCGCCGCCCGCCGGGCCGCGAGGCCTACCCGGGCGACGTCTTCTACCTGCACTCCCGTCTGCTGGAGCGCTGCGCGAAGCTCTCCGACGACATGGGTGCCGGTTCGATGACCGGTCTGCCGATCGTCGAGACCAAGGCGAACGACGTGTCGGCGTTCATCCCGACCAACGTCATCTCCATCACCGACGGTCAGTGCTTCCTGGAGTCCGACCTGTTCAACGCGGGCCAGCGCCCGGCGCTGAACGTCGGCATCTCGGTCTCCCGCGTCGGTGGCTCGGCCCAGCACAAGGCCATGAAGCAGGTTTCCGGCCGTCTGCGCCTGGACCTGGCCCAGTACCGCGAGCTGGAGGCGTTCGCCGCCTTCGGTTCCGACCTGGACGCCGCGTCGAAGGCCTCGCTGGAGCGCGGCAAGCGTCTGGTCGAGCTGCTGAAGCAGGGCCAGTACCAGCCGATGCCCGTCGAGGAGCAGGTCGTCTCCGTCTGGGCCGGCACCACCGGCAAGATGGACGACGTCCCGGTCAACGACATCCGTCGCTTCGAGTCGGAGCTGCTGGACCACCTGCGCCTCGAGCGCAAGGAGCTCCTGACCTCCATCGCGGACGGCGGCAAGATGTCGGACGACACCCTGTCCTCCATCGCGGACGCCATTGCCGCCTTCAAGCGGCAGTTCGAGACCTCGGACGGCAAGCTCCTCGGCGAGGACGCGCCGGCCGTCAACGTCTCCAAGTGACGACGGAAGGGACCTGACTCATGGGAGCGCAGCTCCGGGTCTACAAGCGTCGCATCCGTGCCGTCACGGCGACCAAGAAGATCACCAAGGCGATGGAAATGATCGCCGCCTCGCGCATCGTCAAGGCGCAGCGCAAGGTGGCGGCATCGATGCCGTACGCGACCGAGCTCACCCGTGCGGTGACCGCGGTGGCGACCGGTTCGAACACCAAGCACGCCCTGACCACCGAGGTCGAGGCGCCGACGCGTGCCGCGGTCCTGCTCATCACGAGCGACCGCGGTCTGGCCGGCGGCTACTCCTCGAACGCCATCAAGCAGGCGGAGCGGCTCACCGAGCGGCTGCGCGGCGAGGGCAAGGAGGTCGACACGTTCATCGTCGGCCGCAAGGGCGTCGCCTACTACGGGTTCCGTGAGCGCAAGGTCGCGGACTCGTGGACCGGCTTCACGGACAGCCCGGCCTACGCCGACGCCAAGCGCGTCGCGGCGCCGCTGATCGAGGCCATCCAGACGGTTACGGCCGAGGGTGGCGTCGACGAGCTGCACATCGTCTACACGGAATTCGTGTCGATGATGACGCAGAACGCGGTGGACGGCCGGATGCTGCCGCTCAGCCTTGACCAGGCCGCGGAGGAGACCGGCGCGAAGGGCGAGATCCTTCCGCTGTTCGACTTCGAGCCGTCGGCGGAGGACGTCCTCGACGCCCTTCTGCCGCGCTACGTCGAGAGCCGCATCTACAACGCACTGCTGCAGTCGGCCGCTTCCGAGCACGCCGCCCGCCGCCGCGCGATGAAGTCGGCCACCGACAACGCCGGGGATCTCATCAAGAGCCTCTCCCGGCTTGCCAACGCGGCCCGCCAGGCCGAAATCACCCAGGAAATCAGCGAGATCGTCGGTGGCGCGAGCGCCATGGCTGACGCGACCGCGGGGAGTGACAAGTAATGACGACCACTGTTGAGACGGCCGCCGCCACGGGCCGCGTCGCCCGGGTCATCGGCCCGGTCGTCGACGTGGAGTTCCCCGTCGACGCCATGCCCGAGATCTACAACGCGCTGAAGGTCCAGGTGGCCGACCCGGCCCAGGACGGTGCGCTCAAGACCCTGACCCTCGAGGTCGCGCAGCACCTGGGTGACGGCGTCGTCCGCACCATCTCGATGCAGCCGACCGACGGTCTGGTCCGCCAGGCCCCGGTGACCAACACGGGCGAGGGCATCACCGTCCCCGTCGGTGACTTCACCAAGGGCAAGGTGTTCAACACCCTCGGTGAGGTGCTGAACTACCCGGAGGAGAACGCCAACGTCACCGAGCGCTGGCCGATCCACCGCAAGGCGCCCCGATTCGACGAGCTCGAGTCGAAGACCGAGATGTTCGAGACCGGCGTCAAGGTCATCGACCTTCTCACCCCGTACGTCAAGGGTGGAAAGATCGGTCTGTTCGGTGGTGCCGGTGTCGGCAAGACCGTTCTGATCCAGGAAATGATCTACCGCGTCGCCAACAACCACGACGGTGTGTCGGTCTTCGCGGGCGTCGGTGAGCGTACCCGTGAGGGCAACGACCTCATCGAGGAAATGGCCGACTCGGGCGTCATCGACAAGACGGCCCTCGTCTTCGGCCAGATGGACGAGCCGCCGGGCACGCGTCTTCGCGTCGCGCTGGCCGGTCTGACCATGGCGGAGTACTTCCGCGATGTGCAGAAGCAGGACGTGCTCTTCTTCATCGACAACATCTTCCGTTACACCCAGGCCGGTTCGGAGGTGTCGACCCTTCTGGGCCGCATGCCGTCCGCCGTGGGTTACCAGCCGAACCTGGCTGACGAGATGGGTCTGCTGCAGGAGCGCATCACCTCGACCCGCGGTCACTCGATCACCTCGATGCAGGCGATCTACGTCCCCGCGGACGACCTGACCGACCCGGCGCCGGCCACCACCTTCGCCCACCTCGACGCGACGACGGTTCTTTCCCGTCCGATCTCCGAGAAGGGCATCTACCCGGCCGTGGACCCGCTGGACTCGACGTCCCGCATCCTCGACCCGCGGTACATCGCGGCGGACCACTACGCCACGGCGATGCGCGTCAAGGGGATCCTGCAGAAGTACAAGGACCTCCAGGACATCATCGCGATCCTCGGTATCGACGAGCTGGGCGAGGAGGACAAGCTCGTTGTCCACCGTGCCCGTCGTGTCGAGCGCTTCCTGTCGCAGAACACGCACGTCGCCAAGCAGTTCACCGGCGTCGACGGTTCGGACGTTCCGCTCGAGGAGTCGATCGTGGCCTTCAACGCGATCTGCGACGGCGACTACGACCACTTCCCCGAGCAGGCGTTCTTCCTGTGCGGTGGCATTGAGGACCTCAAGGCCAACGCCAAGGAGCTGGGCGTCTCCTGAAGCCGGGCTCCGCGTGAGCACAGCTGACTGACGGAGAGGGGCGGGGGTGTCCCGTCCCTCTCCCCACGCCCATTAGAATTTGACCCAACACCCGGCTTTCCCGCCGGGTGGTGACCCGAGGAGCCACCTTGGCTGCTGAGCTGCACATCGAGCTGGTCGCGGCGGACCGGAGTGTCTGGTCCGGCAAGGCCACCCTGGTTGTCGCCCGCACCGCCTCCGGCGACATCGGCGTCATGCCCGGTCACCAGCCGCTTCTCGGTGTGCTGGAATCGGGCCCGGTGACCATCCGCACCACGGAGGGCAACACTGTTGTCGCCGCGGTGCACGGCGGATTCATCTCGTTCGCGGACAACAAGTTGTCGCTGCTGGCCGAGATCGCCGAGCTTGCCGACGAGATCGACGTCGAGCGGGCGGAGCGGGCACTGGAGCGCGCGAAGGCGGAGACCGATTCGGTCTCCGAGCGTCGCGCCGATGTCCGGCTGCGCGCGGTTTCGGGGCGCTGAGCCCCGGTACCGGTAAGAGTTTCAAACCTCAGCCGCGGCCTGTTCCGGAATTTTCCGGACCGGGTCGCGGCTGAGGCGATGCGGGTCCGTTTTTCGTTTTGGGTATTCGATGAGCGAGGAGGTCGGTGAAAGATGCTCCTCGCTCTGCTTGTGAGCGGCCTGGTCGTAGTAGCCCTGGTGGTGATCGGGCTGTTTGTCTTCGGGCTGCGCCGCAGACTGATCCAGCGCTCCGGCGGCACCTTCGACTGCAGCCTGCGCTGGGGTGTGGCCGAGGAACCCGACATCTCCGGCAAGGGCTGGGTGTACGGGGTCGCGCGCTACAGCGGTGACCGCATCGACTGGTTCCGCGTCTTCAGTTACTCCCCCCGGCCGCGCCGGCTGCTGGAGCGGTCCTCCATCGAGGTCATCGCCCGCCGCGCCCCCGAGGGCGAGGAGGAGCTGGCCCTGCTCTCCGACGCCGTCGTGCTCGGCTGTGTCCACCGCGGCACCCGCCTGGAGCTGGCGATGAGCGAGGACGCGCTGACCGGTTTCCTGGCGTGGCTCGAGGCGGCGCCTCCGGGCCAGCGGGTCAACGTGGCCTGAGTGGCCCCGGACGTGACGGAAGCCGGGGAGACGGGGGCGGACCCGTCTCCCCGGCTTCTTCGTTCACCGGTTCAGAGCGTGGGGGCTACTGAAGGCCGGCGTGGACCGCGGAGGCCAGTTCGCCGTTCGTGGTGTCTCCGCTGAACTCCCAGAAGAAGGCGCCCCTGAGGCCCTGCTGCTTCACCCAGGCCGTCTTCCCGGCGATGGTGGCGGGGGTGTCGTAGCTCCACCAGTTGCTGCCGCACTTGGCGTAGGCGGTGCCGGCGATGGTGCCGGTCGCGGGGCAGGTGTTCTTCAGGACCTTGTAGTCCTCGATGCCCTGCTCGTAGGTGCCCGGGGCCGGGCCGGTGGCGGTGCCGCCGGGGGCGGCCTGGGTGACGCCGGTCCAGCCGCGGCCGTAGAAGCCGATGCCGAGGTTGAGCTTGGAGCCGGCTATGCCCTTGCCCTTGAGCTTGGTGATGGCGGCCTCGGAGTTGAAGCCGGAGATCGGGATGCCGGTGTACGAGGTGAGCGGGGAGTGCGGGGCGGTCGGGCCCTTGGCGTCCCACGCGCCGAAGAAGTCGTAGGTCATGACGTTGTAGAAGTCGACGTACTGGGCCGCGCCCGCGTAGTCGGCGAGGTCGAGCTTGCCGCCGTTGGAGCCGTCGGCGGAGATCGCGGCGGTGACCAGGTTGCTGCTGCCGAACTTCGTGCGCAGCGCCGAGAGCACGTTCTTCAGGGAGGCGGCCCCACTGGTGTCGCAGGACAGGCCGCAGGCGTTCGGGTACTCCCAGTCGATGTCGATGCCGTCGAAGACGTCGGCCCAGCGCGGGTCCTCGACCAGGTCGTAGCAGGACTGGGCGAAGGCGGCCGGGTTCGCGGCGGCCTGGCCGAAGCCGCCGGACCAGGTCCAGCCGCCGAAGGAGTACAGGACCTTGATGTTCGGGTACTTCTTCTTCAGCTGGCGCAGCTGGTTGAAGTTGCCCGCGACCGGCTGGTCCCAGGTGTCGGCGGTGCCGGAGACGCTGGAGGAGGCGTCGTAGGTCTTCTGGTAGTCGGCGTAGGCGTCACCGATCGTGCACTTGCCGCCCTGGACGTTGCCGAAGGCGTAGTTGATGTGCGTGATCTTGGCGGCGCTGCCGGAGGTGACCAGGTTCTTCACGTGGTAGTTGCGCTGGTAGACGCCCCAGTCCGTGAAGTAGCCGAGCTTGACGGCGGATCCGGGGTTGCCGGGGTCCGGGTCGGGCGGGGTGGTGGTGCCGCCGGTGGTGGTCACCGAGAGGGCGCCGGAGGAGGGGCCGGTCTGGTCGATGGTGTCGCGGGCGGTGACCGTGTAGCCGTACGTCGTGCCCTTGGTCAGGCCCGAGTCGGTGTACGAGGGGGTCGTGACGGTGGCTATCTTGGCGCCGCCGCGGTAGACGTCGTAGTTCTTGACGCCCTTGTCGTCGGTGGCCGCGGCCCAGCCGAGGGTCAGGCCCGTGTCGGTGACGCCGCTGGCCGTGGGGGTGCCGGGGGCGCCGGGCGGGTTGTCGGTGGGGGTGGTGGTGCCGTCGCAGCTGCCGCCGTTGACCTTGCAGCCGGTGGGGGCGCCGGAGCCGGTGCCGTTGAAGCCGAAGCTGACGGTGGCGCCGGGGGCGAGGGAGCCGTTCCAGCCGACGTTCTTGCCGGTCCAGTGGGTGCCGGAGCTGGTGACGGTGGCGTCCCAGGCGGAGGTGACGGCTGTGCCGGACGGGTAGTCCCACTCCACGGTCCAGCTGCTGAGGGTGGTCGTGCCGGTGTTCTTCACCGTCCACTTGCCCTCGAAGCCGGAGCCCCAGTCGGAGACCTTGGTGTACGTCGCGGAGGCCGAGGCGGCGGCCTCGGCGGGTCCGGCGATGGCCACGAGCCCGGCGAGGGGCAGGGTGAGTACGGCCAGGGCGGCCGCGACTCTGCGCAGCAGCGGTGCGCGTCGTGGGGGTGCTGTGCTCAAGGGTGCTCCTCCGAGGTCCGTCGCGGCCGTGGGGCCGGCCGCGGCATGGGGGTGGGACCTGCGCCGCCCGTGAGGGTGCCCGCTGACCATTTGTCATGGCACGCTCACCACAGTTGTGCGTGAGAGTAGAAAGGTCTGGACCAAGCGTCAAGAGGTCCAGACCTCCTCGCGGAAGCCTTGAGCGCATTTCCGGTCGGATCCGACTACAGCCCCAACTCCTGTGCCAGCACGGCGGCTTGGACCCGGCTGCGCAGCTCCAGCTTCCCCAGCAGCCGGCTGACGTGGGTCTTCGCCGTGGCCTCCGCCATCTCCAGGCGCACCGCGATCTCCGCGTTCGACAGGCCCTTCCCCAGGCACCCCAGCACCTCCCGCTCCCGCGGGGTCAGGGATTCCACCGCCGCCGGTACGGGCGCCCGTACCGGCCGCGGGGCCGCGAACTCCGCGATCAGCCGGCGGGTCACCGCCGGGGCGATCAGACCCTCCCCGCGCGCGACCGTCCGTACCGCCCCGATCAGCTCCGCCGCGTCCGCGTCCTTCAGCAGGAAACCGGACGCCCCCGCGCGCAGCGCCCCGAAGACGTACTCGTCCAGGTCGAAGGTGGTGAGCACCAGGACGTCCGCCAGACCCTCCGCGACCACCCGGCGGGTCGCCGAGACCCCGTCCAGGCGCGGCATCTGCACGTCCATGAGCACCAGGTCGGGCCGCAGCTCGCGGGCCAGGCGCACGGCCTCCTCCCCGTCCGGGGCCTCGCCCACCACCTCGATGTCGCCCGCGCTGCGCAGGATCAGGACCAGCCCGGCGCGTACCGCGCTCTGGTCCTCCGCCACCACGACCCTGATCGTCATGTCCGTACCGCCTCCTCGTGTGCGGGCAGCGCCGCCCGGACCCGCCAGACCGCTCCCGCGCGGCCCGCCTCGAACTCCCCGCCGAGCAGTTCCGCCCGCTCCCGCATGCCGATCAGCCCGGCCCCGGAGCCGGGTGCGCGGGGGCCGGGGCGCTGACCGTAGGGGGAGTCGACCGCCACGCGGAGCATCTCGCCCGTGCCCGTGCCCGTGCCCGTACCCGCACTCGGGCCCGCACCGCCGTCGCGGTCCCGGGTCAGGCGGACGGTGACCTTGCCCGGGGCGGCGTGCTTGAGGGCGTTGGTCAGCGACTCCTGGACGATCCGGTACGCCGCCAGCTCCACCGGGGCCGGCAGCGGCGGCTCGCCGGGCTTCGAGGGCGCCGCGGGCCGCTCGTCGAGGAGTACGAAGTCCATCCCGCTGCCGGCTCCGTTCGTCCGGGCCTGCTCCAGCAGTGCCTCCAGCCCGTCCAGGGAGGGCATCGCGACGGCCTCCTGTCCGGCGCCCGCGTCCCGGAGCAGCCCGATCAGCCGGCGCATCTCGGCCAGGCCCTGGACGCTGTTCTCCCGGATCACCCCGAGCGCCTCGCGGCTGGTGGCGGGGGAGTCGATGGAGAGCGCGGCCGTGGAGTGGATGGCGATCGCGGACAGGTGGTTGGCCACCATGTCGTGCAGCTCCCGGGCCATCCGCGCCCGCTCGGCGACGACGGCCTGGCTGCGGTCCATCTCGGCCAGCAGCGCGGTCTGCTCGGCGCGCAGCCGGGCGGCCACGGCGGCCTCGCGGTGGTTGCGCAGGGTGGCGCCGGTCAGCGCCGGGGCGAAGCTCACGATGCCGGTGATCACGCCGATCAGCAGGGCCTGCGGGGTGCGCAGCCAGGCCACCGAGGCGATGGTGACGGCCACGGTGATCAGGCCCGTGGAGACCGGGAGGCGGCGGGCCATGGCGGGTTTGCCGTAGACGACGGCCGCGTACATCAGGTCCGTGAAGATCACGACGGTGGCCAGGCTGCCCACGGTGAACTGGTCGGCGACCAGCCCGGCGGTGCCGACGGCCAGGGTCACCCGGGGCGCGCTGCGGCGCAGCAGCTCCAGCGCGCCGAGGATGACCAGGGGCACCAGCGCGGCCCAGTCGGGGAGCAGGTGGCGGGAGGGGGAGCTGTACACCCCGAGCGACCACAGGAGCAGCCCCGCGGCGATGCTGACCACGGCGAGGAGGACGTCGTCGCGGTGCGGGGGCGGGATCTTCCGGGGCATGGGTCCCATCCAACAGGGTGCGGCGGGCGGCGGGCATCGCCGTCAGGGCCGAGGGCCCGTACATCGAAGGATGCAGCGGGCCCGCGCGGCTTTCGTCAGCGGCGACGAGGAATCGGGGCGCGCGGGGCGGGAGGCTGGATCCGTCCCCCACCACCGCCGGAACGGAGCGGCCCGTGCTCGTCACCCTGATCATCGCCTGCGAGGTCGGCTTCTGGGTCCTGCTGACCGGCGGCCTGGCCCTGCGGTACCTCGCGAAGAAGCCGAAGCCCGGCGCGGCGGTCCTGCTCTGCGAGCCCCTGCTGGAACTGACCCTGCTGGTGGCCACCACCCTGGACCTGCGCGGCGGCGCCGAGCCCGACTGGAAGCACGGGGTGGCCGCGCTCTACCTCGGCTACACCGTCGCCTACGGGCACTACACCGTGAAGTGGCTCGACGGCCACGCCGCGCACCGCCTGGCCGGGGGCCCCAAGCCGGCCGGGGCCGGGTACGGGAAGGCGCGGGCCCTCCACGAGTGGCGGCTGGCCGGCCGCACCGCCCTCGCGGCGGCGGTCGCGATCGGCCTGCTCCAGATCGCCGTCTGGTACGTCGGCGGCTCGGGGGACACCGGTTCGCTGCGGGGCTGGCAGCTCACGGCACTGCGGATGACCGGCATCCACGCGCTGATCGCCGCCACGTACACGCTATGGCCGAAAAAAGCCCCCGCGGACGCCGGACCGCGCGACCGGGTCGGCCGGTCGGGCCAGGCAGGCCGGTCGGGCCAACCCGGCTAGCGCTCGCCGCCCGGGACCCACAGGACGTCGCCGAGCTCCTTGTTGGCCGTGCGGGCCAGGATGAAGAGCAGGTCGGAGAGGCGGTTGAGGTAGGTGGCCGTCAGGGGGTTCATCACCTCGCCGTGCTCCTCCAGCGCCGCCCACGTGGAGCGCTCGGCGCGCCGGACCACCGTGCAGGCCTGGTGCAGGAGGGCCGCGCCGGGGGTGCCGCCGGGGAGGATGAAGCTGCGGAGCTTCTCCAGCTCGCCGTTGAAGGCGTCGCAGTCCGCCTCCAGCTTGTCGACGTAGAACTGCTCGACGCGCAGCGGCGGGTATTCGGGGTTCTCGGCGACGGGAGTGCACAGGTCCGCGCCGACGTCGAACAGGTCGTTCTGCACCCGGACCAGGACCTTCACGACATCGTCGGGCAGCGCGCCGAGCGCGATGGCCGTCCCGATGGCCGCGTTGGCCTCGTTGGTGTCGGCGTACGCCGAGATCCGCACATCGGTCTTGGCCGTGCGGCTCATGTCGCCGAGCGCGGTCGTGCCCTTGTCGCCGGTGCGGGTGTAGATGCGCGTGAGGTTCACCATGCCGTCAGCCTAGTGCGGGCCAACTGCGGCCCCCTGTCGCACTGCTGAGCCGTCCCGGTGTGATGTCCGTCATCTGAGACGTGACGCGTGTTACTTCACGGTCAATGCGCCCCTCCCGGGCGCTAGTCTCCGCCGGAGAACGAACGACAGCTAGGGGTGTGCAGTGGCTGGGAAGCTCGCCGTCATCGGTGCCGGACTGATGGGTTCCGGAATCGCGCAGGTCTCCGCTCAGGCGGGTTGGGACGTCGTGCTGCGCGACGTCACCGATGCCGCTCTGACGCGCGGTACCGACGGGATCAAGGCCTCGTACGACAGGTTCGTCTCCAAGGGCAAGCTGACGGCCGAGGACGCGGAGGCCGCCCTCGCCCGCATCACGACGACCACCGACCTCGAAGCGGTCTCCGACGCCGACATCGTCGTCGAGGCCGTCTTCGAGAAGCTCGAGGTCAAGCACGAGATCTTCCGCGCGCTCGACAAGCTGGTGCGCGAGGACGCGATCCTCGCCTCCAACACCTCGGCCATCCCGATCACCAAGATCGCGGCCGTGACGGAGCGTCCGGAGCGGGTCGTCGGCGCGCACTTCTTCTCGCCCGTCCCGATGATGCAGCTGTGCGAGCTCGTGCGCGGCTACAAGACGAGCGACGAAACCCTCGCCACCACCCGGGCGTTCGCCGAGTCCGTCGGCAAGACCTGCATCGTCGTCAACCGCGACGTCGCCGGTTTCGTGACGACCCGTCTGATCTCCGCGCTGGTCGTCGAAGCCGCCAAACTGTACGAATCGGGCGTCGCTTCGGCGGAGGACATCGACATCGCCTGCAAGCTGGGCTTCGGGCACGCGATGGGCCCGCTGGCCACCGCGGACCTCACCGGCGTCGACATCCTGCTGCACGCCACCAGCAACATCTACACCGAGTCGCAGGACGAGAAGTTCGCGCCGCCGGAGCTGATGCGCCGCATGGTGGACGCGGGCGACATCGGCCGCAAGAGCGGTCAGGGCTTCTACAAGCACTGAGGCGGGGACAGGGGGGCGTTCGAACGAGTCCTTCACCCCCCGGAGTGAATTAGGTATCGGTTCGCTCACGGTCGGCAACTTCCCCGCCCCTGAGGCAGTCAGTTGCAGTGAGAGTTGCCGACCACGGACCAGTCGGACCATTCGTACGCAGTACCGCACTGCCGGGAGCACACATGCACATCAGGGGCGACCACGCCGAACTCGCAGTCGGGGGTCGCCTCGACGTGCGCAGCGCGGCGGACGCCCGTACGGTCCTGCACACCGCCCTCGACGACGGTCACGGCGACCTCGTGCTGGACCTCACCGGGCTCGACTCCTGGGACGCGACGGGCCTCGGCGTGATCATGGGCGCCCACCGCCGGGCCGGCCGGACCGGCCGGCGGCTCGTGCTGCGCGGGGTGCCGCCGCAGATGCAGCGGCTGCTCGTCGCCACCCGGCTGCACCGGATCCTCGCGATCGAGGGCGGACTGGAAGCGGAGTCGCTGCCCCGCGCGTGACGCCCGCGACCGCGTGAGCGGCGCGAACGGGCCGCGCGAACGCACCGCGCGAACGTAACGGTCCGGTGGTGAAGGCACCCCTGCGGTTCCTGCGGGGCCGGGCACGGTCTAGGGTTCGGGCGGAAACCGGACCAGTAGCGACAGCGGCGTGTGCGAAGGCCGGGCGGTACGACGGCGCACGGCGCGATCGGAGGACTCGGTCATGGACCGCACTCAAGGGCAGGCCGATCCGGCCCAGCAGCCCGCACGGGTGGTGACGCTGACCGCCGGGGACTTCACCCTCACCGTGAACCCGGTCGACGGCAGCGAGATCGAGCCGACCCACCGCCCCGGCGGTGAACCCGCCGGCATCCCCGCCAAGCGCACCCCCGCCGCCCGCGCCTCCAGGGCGGCCGCCGCGCGGCCCCCCGTACCGCCGGGCGCCCCGGCCGGCACCCGGCCGCTGCTGGGCCGCGAGGAGGAGCACGAGCGCCTCGTACGGCTCCTCGCGCGCGGCCGCTCCGTACGGCTGACCGGCCCGCCCGGCTCCGGGCGCACCGCACTGCTCGACTCCGTGGCCGAAGCCTGCGCGGACATGGCCCCCGACGGGGTCGTACGGCTCTCCGCGCACGGGCACCAGCAGCCGGCCGAGCTGCTCCACGCGCTGTACGCCACCGTCTACGAGGCTCCGGCCGAGCGGCCCGACCGGGCCGGGCTCCTCGCCCGCGTGCGGGAGATCGGCGCGGTCGTCCTCCTCGACGACCTCGACATGGGCGGCCCCGCCCTCGACGAACTGCTGCGGGCCACCCCGGAGTGCGCCTACCTGCTGGCCGCCACCCCCGACACCCGGGCCCCCTCCGACGACTCGCACCTCGAAGAGGTCTTCCTCGGCGGGCTGGCCCGCGCCGACTGCGTGGCCCTGCTCGAAGCGGGCACCGGACGGGCCCTGACCGAGGCCGAGACGGCCTGGGCGGGAGACCTGCGCTTCGCCTCCGAGGGGCTGCCGCTGCGCTTCGTACAGGCCGCCGCCCTGCTGCGGCAGCGCGACGAGCTCAACCGGACCGACCCCGACGACGAGGACGAGGAGCCCGGCGTCTTCGAGGAGCGGCCGCGCGACACCGTCTTCGTGCCGCTGCCGACCCTGGCCGAGGGCGCCGCCCCGGCGGAGCTGCTGGCCTCGCGGGTCAGCGAATCGGCCCGGGCCGCGCTGCGGATCGCCTGCGCACTGGGCGGGGAGCTGCCCCACCACGCGCACCTGCCCGCGCTGGTCGGGGACACCCACGCCGACACGGCGGTCGCGGAACTGATCGACTGCGGGCTGCTGAGCCCCGTCGGGCCGCGCTACCGGCTGGCCGCGGGGGTCGCGCGGCAGCTGGAGGAGATCGGGTACGGGGACACCACGGCCGAGGAGGCCCGGACGGCCGCCCGGCACTACGCCTGGTGGACCGGGCACACCTCGGTGAGCCCGGAGCGCATCGCGTCGGAGGCCGACGCGGTGCTCGCTGCGCTGGCCGGGGCCGATGTGGTGGCCGCGGTACTGCTCGCGCGCACGGCGGCCCCGGCCTTCGCGGCCTCGCTGCACTGGGAGGCCTGGGAGCGGGTGCTGCGCTCGGGCGCGGAGGCCGCGCGCAAGGCCGGGGAGGTCGCGGAACAGGCGTACTTCCACCACGAGCTGGGCGTACTGGCCCTGTGCGAGGGCCGGCTCGACCGGGCGAGGGCGGAGCTGGAGGCCTCGATCGGGCTGCGCGGCGCGCTCGCCGACAAGCGGGGGACCGTGGCGGGACGGCGGGCGCTGGCCCTGGTCACCGACCGGGAGGCGGCCGGGGTCCAGGTGTCGCCGCCGCTGCGGCTGGCCCCGCCGGCGGCCTCTCCCGCTCCGGCGGCCCTGCCGCCCGCCGGTCCGGCCGCGGGGCTGCCCGCGGGGCCCGCGCCGAGGGGGTTCTCGCCCCCGGCCGGGGTGGCTCCGGTGTCCACCGTGAAGCCCGCGCCCGCACCCCTGGCCGCCGCCCTGGAGCCGCAGGACGCGGAAGCCGTCACGACGGTGGTGCCCGCGGTGGCGCCGGCCGGTTCCGTGGCGCCCGTGACCCTGGCGGAGGTGTTCGAGGACGCCTTCCCGCTCAACCCGGAGCCCGCGCCCGCGCCGAGGCCGCTGCCCGAGCCGCGGCCGAAGCCGCTGTCCGGGCGCAAGCCGCTCCTGCTGGCCGCGGCCGGGGCACTGACGGTGGTGGTGCTGGGCACGGTGGTGGCGCTGGCGATGTCCGGCGAGGAGCAGACCCCGCCGCCGGCCCAGGGGCCGGGCGTCTCCACGATCCCGACCACGGAGGAGTCACAGACGCAGCCGAGTGCGCCGGGTACGAGCGGGAACGATCCTTCACCGGCGCCGGAGGCCTCGTCCCCGGAAGCGCAGGCGCCGGGCACGACGCCGACGCCGCGGAGGTCCTCCTCGCACAAGCCGTCGCCGACCCCGCAGTCTTCGAGCCCGGTGGGCCCGACCCCGCCGGCGTCGAGCCCGGCCGATCCGACGCCCACGCCGACCAAGCCGCCGGAACCGACCGCGCCGACGACCCCGCCCGCGCCGACCCCGACGGCCACGACGGGCGCGCCGGCAAGCACGACGACGCCCTGAGACGGGCCCGTACGCCCTGAGACGGGCCGCGCACACGGCTGCGCGCCGCCACCGCGATCAGCGGCGGGCGGCGCGCAGAGGGAGCCAGGGGGAAGCCAGGGGGAAGCCAGGGGGCTAGAACAGGCGGAGCTTGTCGTCCTCGATGCCGCGCATGGCGTTGTAGTCGAGGATCACGCAGTCCATGCCGCGGTCGTTCGCCAGGACGCGGGCCTGGGGCTTGATCTCCTGGGCCGCGAAGATGCCCTTGACCGGCGCCAGGTGCGGGTCGCGGTTCAGGAGCTCCAGGTAGCGCGTGAGCTGCTCGACGCCGTCGATCTCGCCGCGCCGCTTGATCTCCACCGCGACCGTCGCGCCGGAGGCGTCCCGGCACAGGATGTCGACCGGGCCGATCGCCGTCATGTACTCGCGGCGGATCAGCGTGTACCCCTCGCCGAGGGTGTCGATCCGGTCGGCCAGGAGCTCCTGGAGGTGGGCCTCGACTCCGTCCTTGATCAGACCCGGGTCGGTGCCCAGCTCGTGCGAGGAGTCGTGGAGGACTTCCTCCATGGTGATGATGAGCTTCTCGCCCGCCTTGTTGACGACCGTCCAGACACCGGCCTCGTCCCCACTCCCCTCCTTGAGGGTGCACGGCGGCGACATCCAGTTGAGCGGTTTGTACGCTCGGTCGTCCGCGTGGATCGAGACACTGCCGTCGGCCTTCACGAGGATCAGACGGGGTGCCGAGGGCAGATGGGCGGTGAGCCGGCCCGCGTAATCGACGGAGCAGCGGGCAATGACGAGACGCATGGTCGGCAACGCTACTCGACCGACGGGCCTGCACGCGATTCGCCCCCGAAAGCCCCCTTCGTGGATGGCGCGTTGTATGCGCATTCTCCTGGTGCGGTACCCACGGGGCGCCTACCGTGGTGAGCGGGAGGTTGCGAAGCGTGCACACTGCGTCGCGATCTCCTTCCCTGCCCGTAAGGCTCCGGCAACCCAAACGGCCGGAGTCGCGAGAGGAGAACCCATGTCGCTCGACGTCTCACCGGCCCTACTCGAACAGGCCGAGCGAGGCGAGGTCGACGAAGCCGCTTTCGTCGACTGCGTCCGGACCTCCCTGCCCTACGCATGGGAGATGGTCAGCTCGCTGGTGGCCCAGCTGAAGGTGGACGGCGGACAGTTCGCCGACAACCAGACGCCGCCGCCGGACGAGCAGGCGCGTGGTCAGCTGCTGCGCGCCCTCGCGAGTGACGCGATACGGGGTGCGCTGCAGCGCCACTTCGGAGTGCGCCTGGCATTCCAGAACTGCCACCGGCTAGCGGTGTTCCCGCTCGACTCCTCGGTGGACGACCGGCTGGCCAAGTTCACTTCGATCCGTGGTCAGCTGCTCAACCAGTCGCCCGAGCTGCGCGACTGTTAGCAGGACGACCGTACGACCGCACCTCCGTACGACCGCACCTCCGCACGACGTCAGACCGCACGACCCGTATCGCGCTGCCGCTCCGGTGCCAACGGAGCGGCAGCCCTGGTCTCAGCCGAGCCGGGGCACCACTTCGGCGCCGAGGCGCCGGAGGTTCTCCTCCGTCGCGGCGAGGTCACCCGAACCTTCCGTCAGCAGGGCGAACCGCGTGATGCCCGTACGTTCCGACGTGACCGCCAGCCGGTCGGCCGCCAGCTCCGGTGTGCCCACGGGGTGCAGATCGCAGAGCAGTTCGGTGTACGCGACCGGGTCCCGCATCGCGCGCACGCGGCCGTCCACCGTGACGTGCGCGTCCAGGCCCTGCTTGAGCCAGCCCGGCATCGCCTTCAGCAGCGTTTCCCGGGCGTCCGCCGTCCGGTCCGCCAGCTGGCAGACCCCGGCCGACACGTGGCCCGCCTCCGGGCAGCGGCCCGCGGCCCGCGCCGTACGCCGCCACAGCTCGACCATCGCCGCCTTGTCCTCGTCCCCGCAGTGCATGCCGAGCAGCATCGGCAGTCCGCGCTCCGCGGCCAGCCGTACGGAGGCGGGGGAGGTGCACGCGACGATCAGTTCCGGCCCCGTCCCGTCCCCGTGCAGCGCCTCCGACGGACGCGGTACGACGGCCACCTCGCGGAACCCGTACCGGGCCCCGGCCTCCGCCCCCGCCACCCCCACCCGTGGTTCGGCGAGCCAGCGGCGGAGCAGGTCCAGGTCCTCCGGGAAGCGGTTCTCGTACGCGTCGAGCCCGCCGCCGAAGACCTCCAGGTCCACCCAGGGCCCGCCCCGCCCCACCCCCAGGGAGAACCGTCCCTCCGAGGTCAGGTGCAGCAGGGCCGCCTGTTCCCCCAGGGCCACGGGGTGGGCGCTCGGCAGCACGCTCACCGCGGTGCCCACGCGCAGCCGCCGGGTGCGGCCCAGCATCAGGGCCGCCAGGGTCACCGCCGACGGGCAGACCCCGTACGGGACGAAGTGGTGCTCGGCGACCCAGACCGAGTCGAGTCCGGCCTCCTCGGCCACCTCGGCCGTCCGCACCGCCCGGTGCAGTGCCTCTCCCGGTCCCTGGCCAGGGAACTGGGCCGCCAGTACAAACGCTCCTACGCGCATCGCCTTTAGCCTCCTCGCGGCTGACGCGGCCTCCCCCAGGCGGACCGGTTTCCTTACCGGCAACAACGTCTGACACGTGCCAAAGGCACGGCCTGACAGGAAAGTTATTGGGATTGTCGGGCCAGTCGCGCGCTTTTCGGATGGTGGGCCTGGTGGTCGTCCTTCGGCCACCCTGCGGGTACCCGCTCTCGCTGCGCGTAGTCTGGGAGAAAGTCACTGCCGTCCGCCCATCCGTGAGGTATACGTGTCTCCGCGCCACAACCGCCCCCGGGGCGGCGAGAATCCAGCCGATCGTTCGGACCAGGGCTCGGGCCCTGGCGGCGGCCTCGACCGGTACGGCCTGGAGCGCACGGAGGAGTACCAGGGCGAGGAGTGGAAGGTCCGGCACGTCGCGGGTGCGAGCGCGGCGGGCAAGCGGTACCGCTGCCCCGGCTGCGACCAGGAGATCCCCTCCGGCACCCCGCACCTGGTGGCCTGGCCGGAGTACGGCGGCGTCGACGACCGCCGGCACTGGCACAAGGCCTGCTGGAACGCGAAGGACCGCCGCACCTCCAAGGTGCAGCGGTCCCGCAACGCTCCCAAGTACTAGGTCGGCTCCTTCGGATCTTGCCAGGCGTCGCGGGCCCGGCAAGATCCGAAAGAGACGGCCCAGCCGCGGCGGCCCGGCCTACACGTCCCGGCGCCCGGTCACCACGTACGAGGCGGCCACCATCGTGCCCGTCAGCAGCAGGATCAGCAGCATGTGGCTCAGGCTGCTCGGGGACCCGAGGCCGTCCGCGGCCGGGTCCGGGTCGTCACTACCGGTGGGCAGCCCGAAGAGCTCCATCAGCGCCACCGGCGAGTTGTACTGGAGCAGGGCGCGGCCGAAGGGGGCGAGCGCCTCCCAGCTGGTGACCACCGCCCCTATGACCGGCGGCAGCGTGACGAGGCCGAGCATCACGGCGATCGCGCCGGCGGAGTGCCGCACCAGCGCCCCGACCGCCATGGCCAGCACGCCGAGCAGGGTCACGTAGAGGCTGCCGAGGAGCCCGGAGGCCCACTCCGAGGCCGTGTGCACCCCGGAGCCCGGGCCGTCGTGCAGGATCGACGCGGTGAGCCCGACCAGGCTGACCGACCCGGCCGTGGCGAGGAACGCGGTGATGCCGAAGACGAGGTACTTCGCGGTGAGCACCCGGTACCGGTCGGGGGCCGCCGTGAAGGTGGTGCGGACCAGGCCGGTGCCGTACTCGGAGGTGATCGTCAGCACCCCGAGCACCATCACCGAGAGCTGCCCGACCAGCAGTCCGAACAGCGCGGGGGCGACGAAGGGCATCTGCTCGTAGTCCAGGGACCTGGTCTGCACGATCACCGCGCCGCCGATGCCGGTGACGAGCAGCACCATCGAGCCGAGCGTCCACATCGTGGAGCGCACCGAGGTCAGCTTCGTCCACTCCGAGGCCAGCGCGTGCCCCAGGTGCGGCCGGGGGGTCGGCAGGGGCGAGCTGTAGCCCTTCGGGCCCCGCTCCCCGGCGGTCGCGGTCGTCGGGGCGCTCATCTGCTGTCCTCGGGCTTCTGCGCGGGGGCGTGGACGGGGTCGGGGTCGGGGGAGTGCGCGGCGGCGGGGGCGGCGAGCTCGCCCGCGGTGGCGGGCATCAGGAACGGCTGCCCGTCCGCCCCGGGCGGCGGGGGCGCGAAGAATCCCGCCTGCGGGACCCGCAGGGCCTCGGCGGGCTCCTCGTCCTCCCACTTCGGGACGCTCAGCGGTTCGGGCTCCCACAGCCCGGCGCGCGGGTCCTCGGTGGAGGTGTACTCGACGGAGGACTGGGTCATCCGCATGTACGCCTCCTCCAGCGAGGCCCGGTGCGGCGACAGCTCCCACAGCCGTACGCCGGCCGCGTGCGCGAGGTCCGAGATCCGCGGCAGCTCCAGGCCGGTCACGCGCAGTGCCCCGTCGGGCTCCCTGAGCACCCGGGCGCCCGCCTTGGTGAGGACGGAACCCAGCGTGTCCCAGCCGGCCGGGTCGGTGTCGGCCGTGCGGACCCGGGCGAATCCGGCCGAGTTGTGGGTGATGAAATCCTGGGTGCTCATGTCGGCGAGCAGCCGGCCCCGGCCGATCACGATCAGGTGGTCGGCGGTCAGCGCCATCTCGCTCATCAGGTGGGAGGAGACGAAGACGGTGCGGCCCTCGGAGGCGAGGTGACGCATCAGGTTTCGGACCCAGAGGATGCCCTCCGGGTCGAGGCCGTTGACCGGCTCGTCGAAGAGCAGCACCTGGGGGTCGCCGAGCAGGGCGGTCGCGATGCCGAGCCGCTGGCCCATGCCGAGGGAGAAGCCCTTCGTGCGCTGCCGGGCCACGTCCTGGAGGCCCACGACGCCCAGGACCTCGTCCACCCGCTTCTCGGGGATCCCGGAGAGCTGGGCGACCGACAGGAGGTGGGTGCGGGCCCTGCGGCCGCCGTGCACGGCCTTGGCGTCGAGCAGGGCGCCGACGTGGCGCTGGGCGTTCGGGAGATCGCGGAAGGGCCGGCCGTTGATCGTGACGCGGCCGGAGGTGGGGCGGTCCAGGCCGACGATCATGCGCATCGTGGTGGACTTCCCGGAGCCGTTGGGCCCCAGGAATCCCGTCACGTGACCCGGCCTGACCTGGAAGGAGAGGTCGTCGACGGCGGTCTTCGCGCCGAAGCGCTTGGTCAGGCCGACGGCCTCGATCATGTGCTCTGCCCCTTGCCCGGCGGGGACGACGTTCGCCCTGTAAGGGTTAAGAGGATATCCAGTCTCCTACGGTTCCGCCTCGTCCCCGAGCCTGACCCGACCCTGACCCGCCCCTGAGGCCGACCCGGGGATCTCCCGTAGGACGTCAGGCGTCCCTGCCCTTTGACGCTCTTTACGTCAGGCGTCCCTGTTCTTGAGGACGAGGTAGCCCCCGAGCACCGAGGCGGCCACCCACAGGAGCATGATCCCGAGGCCGCCGTAGGGACCGTAGGGAGTCTCCGGGCTGCCCATGGCGTCCGGCACGATCTGCATGATCTTCGATCCCGCCTTGTCGGGCAGGTACTGGCCGTACTTGCGGGTCGACTCGAAGCCGCTGAGGAGGTTCGAGACGATCAGGAAGAACGGGATCAGCACGCTGATCGAGGCGACCGAGCTGCGCAGCATGGCGGCCACGCCCATGGAGAACAGGGCCAGGAGCGCCATGTACAGGCCGGCGCCGACGACCGCGCGCAGGACGTGCTCCTCGCCGATGCCGCTGGCGCGGTCGCCCAGGATCGCCTGGACGAGGAAGAACGAGACGAAGCTGGTCAGCAGCCCGACCACCAGGGCCAGCGCCGTGGCCACGGTGAGCTTGCCCAGCAGGAAGCTCCCGCGCCGGGGGACGGCGGCCAGCGAGGTGCGGATCATGCCCGAGCTGTACTCGGTGCTGACGACGAGCACACCGAAGACGATCATCGCCAGCTGGCCGAACTGCATCCCGGTGAAGCTCAGCAGGGTGGGGTCGAACGTGGCCTTCTCCTCCGGCTTCATGCTGTCGAAGCTCGCGTTGATCAGGGCGGACAGGCCGGTGCTGAACCCGACGGTGGCGAGGAACGCGATGGCGAGGGTCCAGCTCGTGGAGGCGACCGTACGGATCTTGGTCCACTCGGACTCGAGGACTGCGGGCAGTGCCATGCTCACTTACCGCCCTTGCGCGTCGCCTCGAAGCCGGCGCCCCACGCGGGGACGTCGGCCGGCCGGGCCGGATTGTCGGTGGCCGCGCCCGGACCCGCCGGGAACCCCGGGGCCCCCGGTGCGTGGGCGTGGTATTCGACGGAGTCCGCCGTCATGCGCATGAACGCTTCCTCCAGTGAAGCCCGCTGCGGGCTGAGTTCGTGCAGCACGATCTGGTGCTGGGCGGCCAGCTCGCCGAGCCGCTCCGCCTCCACGCCGTCGATCTCCAGCGTGCCGGTCGCCGGGACGCTGATCGCGTCGATCCCGGCTTCGTGCAGGACGTCCTTGAGCCGTTCCTGCTGCGGAGAGCGCATGCGGACGTAACTGCGGGAGTTCTGCTGGATGAAATCGGCCATGGACAGGTCGGCGAGGAGTTTTCCCTGTCCGATGACGACCAAATGCTCTGCGGTCAGTGCCATTTCGCTCATCAGGTGGGAGGAAACGAAGATCGTCCTTCCCTCTGCCGCGAGCCCCTTCATGAGATTGCGGATCCAGAGAATTCCCTCGGGGTCCAGACCGTTGACGGGTTCGTCGAACATCAGGATCTCCGGGTCACCGAGCAGCGCGGAGGCGATTCCGAGCCGTTGGCCCATGCCCAGCGAAAATCCTTTCGACTTCTTCTTCGCCACGGCGGTCAGGCCGACCAGGTCCAGGACCTCCGACACGCGGCTGCGCGGGATCCGGTTGGACTGGGCGAGGCAGAGCAGGTTGTTGTACGCGCTGCGCCCGCCGTTCATCGCCTTCGCGTCCAGCAGCGCCCCGATGTACTTCAGTGGCTCCGGCAGGTCCCGGTAGTGAACCCCGTCGATCCGGACCGTACCGCTGGTCGGATTGTCGAGGTCGAGCATCATGCGCATGGTCGTGGACTTCCCGGCCCCGTTGGGGCCGAGGAAGCCGGTGACCACCCCCGGTTTGACCTGGAAGCTGAGGTTGTCCACGGCGGTCTTCGCGCCGAATCGTTTCGTGAGTCCCTCGAGCTCGATCATTCAGCCACGCTAGAACGCCCGAGGGTCCTGCGCCACCTCTAACAGGTGACACAGGACCCTCGGTGTTGAAGCGGAGCGTTGGCTTCCGGCGGCTGGCGGGCGACTAGCGGCTCTGCTGCGCCGGAACGCCGCGGGTGACCGGCTCGTCGTCGATCGGGGAAGCGGCGGCGGCGACCGCGGCACCCGTCAGCGTCGCCAGCATCTCGCGGACGTTGGTGAGCTGCGCGTTGATCGAGTCGCGGCGGTTGGTGAGCGCCGCCAGCTCGCGCTCGGACTCGCTGCGGATCCGGTCGGCCTTGGCGTTGGCGTCGGCCACGATGTCCTCGGCCTGGCGCTGCGCGGTCTCCACGGTCTGGCGGGCGCGGCGCTCGGCGTCCGTACGGAGCTTCTCGGCCTCCAGGCGCAGCTGCTCCGCGCGGTGCTCGATCTCCGCGAGGCGCTTCTCGGCCTTGGCCTGACGGCCGGCCAGGTCGCGCTCGGACTGCTCGCGGCGCTTGGCGAGGTTGGTCTCGAAGTCCGCGGCGGCCTGGGCGGCCTTCGCACGGGTCTCCTCGAAGAGCGCGTCGGCCTCCTCGCGCTTGGAGGCCGCGTCCTTCTGGGCCTCGGTGCGCAGCGAGGCGGCGTCGCCCTTGGCCTTCTCGACGATCCGGACACCCTCGTCCTCGGCGGTCGACTTCCGGTCGGCGGCGAACGACTCGGCGTCGTTGCGCACCTGCTGGGCGGCCGACTCGGCCAGCTCACGGTGCTGCTCGGCCGCGCGACGGGCCTCCTCGCGCAGGTCCTTCGCCTCCTCCTCGGCCAGGCGCAGGATCTTCTCGACCCGGGCGCCGAGGCCGGCGTACGACGGCTCGGCGTCGTTCACCTGGGCCTGGGCGTTCTGCGTCTCGAGGTGCAACTCCTCGATCCGCTTTTCCAGAGAGTTGATACGTCCAAGGGCGCTGTCGCGGTCGGAGACCAGCTTGGTGATGCGGTCGTCCACCTGACCGCGGTCGTAACCACGCCGCACGAGCTCGAAGCCGAAGGGGGAGGAAGTGTCGCTCATGGGGTTCCTGTCGAATGAGACCGATGAGGTACTACGCGAGGTGTTAGGTGTTAAGGGGAATCCTAGGCGCCAGGACGGCGTGTCATCGAGTCAATCTGCGTTTGATCTGGACAATGACACCCCTTTTGAGTGGCAAGGCGACAGAATGCTTGTCACTCGTTCGCCTGAACCTCCATCAGGAGCACACGGTCCTGCGCACTGACTAGCCTTCTGACGTCTTGCCACCCGAACGAGTGGAACCCGCTGTGGCACCGGCCTTCACGCCCCCCGCGCCCTGGCCGCCGCCCCCGGGCTTTCCGCCACCCGAAGGCGCCTCGAATGATTCCAACGCCTCAAGAACGTCCTGGACACGGGAGATCTCCGCCTGAATGTCCTCGCGCCTGCGCACCAGGACCGCCAGCTCGCGCCGGCCCTCATCGACGAGCCGCTCGGCCTCCGCGGTCGCTTCCGCCAGACGGCCCTCTGCCAGCCGCACCAGCTCGGCCTTCTTCTGCTCGGCCTCCTTGAGCAGCGCCTCCGCCTTGCGCACCGCGGCGATACGGACCTTGCTCGCCTCGCTGCTCGCGTCCGACACCAGCTCCTTGGCCTTCGCCTCGGACTCGACGCTCTGCTCGGTCGCCGCCCGCACCAGCTTGTCCACGCGCTCGCCGGCCGACTTCATCTGCTCGGCCGACTCCCGGCGGGCCCGCTCGTGCAGCTCCTCGACCTCCGCCTCGACGCGGCCGCGCAGCTCCTCCGCCCGTTCCCTTATGGCCGACGCGTCGCTGCGCGCCCCCACCAGCAGTTCGTCGGCGTCGGTACGGGCCTTCTCCACCAGGGAGTTGCCCTCGACGGTCGCCTCGGAACTGATCCGCGCGGCTTCCTTGCGCGCCGCGTCGACCATCGCGTCCGCCTGCTCCTCGGCCGCCGTCGTGGCGGCCAGGGCCTGCTTCTGCGCGTCCCCGGTGAGCTTCTCGGCCTCCGAGGAGGCCTCCGTGATGAGCCGGTCGACCTGCGTCGCGGCCTCGCTGCGGCGCTTGTTGGCCTCCTCGCGGGCCTCGTCCAGCATCCGCTCCGACTCGGCGCGGGCCTCGCCGCGGATCCGCTCCGCCTCGGTCGCCGCCTCCGCCTTGACCCGCTCGGCCTCGGACCGGGTGCGGGTCGCGTGCTCCTGCGCCGAGGACAGGGCCTCGGACGCCTCCGCGCGCAGCCGCTCGGCCTCGTTCGCCGCCTCACCGACCGTGCGCTCGTTGTCCTTGCGGGTCTGCTCGGTGAGCCGGTCCGCTTCCGCGACCGCCTCGCCGATCAGCTGGTCGGCCTGCTCGGCGGCATCGGTACGGATCCGTCCCGCCTCGGTGCGCGCCTCGTCCAGGGCCTGCTCGGACTCCCGCTCGGCGCCCGCCAGCGTCTCGTTCGCCGCGACCGTGACGCGGTCCGCCTCCGCGGTGGCCTCGCCGATGATCCGGCCGCCCTCCGCGCGGGCGTCGTCCAGGGTGCGCGCCGCCTCGGTCCGCAGCCGGTCGGCCTCCGCCGCGGCCTCCCCGACGGTCGCCTCGTTGGCCTTGCGCGTCTCGTCGACGAGCCGGTCGCCCTCGGTGCGGGCGTCGACGAGGATCCCCGTCGCGTCCCGCTCGGCGCCGGCCAGCGTCGCGGCCGCCTGGGCCGTGAGCCGCTCCGCCTCCGCCCGCGCCCCGTCCAGGGCGGCGGCCGCCTCCGCCCGCAGTTCCCCGGCCGCGGTCTCGGCCGCGCCGACGGTCAGCGCGTTGGCCGCGCGGGTCTCCTCCGTGTGCCGGTCGGCCTCCGCGGTGGCCTCGGAGATCAGGCGGTCCGCATGCTCCGCCGCCTCCGTGCGCAGCCGGTTCGCCTCGGCGCGGCCCTCGTCCAGCGCGCCCGCGGCCTCGGCGCGGGTCGCCTCGGCGGCCGCCAGGGCCTGTGCCGTGAGCCGCTCCGCCTCCGCGGCGGCCTCGCCGACGGTGACGTCGTTGGCCGCGCGTGTCTCCCCGGTGAGCCGCTCGGCCTCGGCCGTGGCCTCCGCCACGATCCGGCCGCCCTCGGCGCGCGCGGACTCCAGGGACTCCGCGGCCTCGCCGCGGATCCGGTTCGCGTCGTCCCGGGCGTCGGCCTTCGTACGGGCCGCGTCGCGCTCGGACGCGGCCAGCGCGTCCGTGGCCTCCGTGCGCACCCGCTGCGCGTACTCCGCGGTGTCGCTGCGCAGCTGCTCGGCCTCGGCGATCGCGTCGCCGACCGTCCGCTCGGCCAGCGCCTTCGCCGCGTCCGTCTCGGTGCGCGCCTCGCTGCGGATCCGGTTGGCGTCCTCGGTGGCCCGCTCCCGCTCCGCGTAGGCGTCGGAGCGGACCCGGTCGGCCTCTTCCTCCGCCTCGGTCCGCGTGCGCTGTGCCGCGTGCTCGGCCGCGCTGCGCAGCCCCGCGACCTCTTCCTCGGCCTGCTCGTGCAGCCCGGCCACGGAATCGCGTACCTGCTGGGCGGTGGCCTCGGCCGCCGCGACCACCTCGGACGCGCGCCGCTCGGCCTCCTCGGTGAGCCAGACCGCTTCTGCCTGGGCCTCCTCGGAACGCTTGCGGGCCTGGGCGAGGAGCTCCTCGCTCTGCTCCCGGGCCTGCGCCCGCTCGCTCTCCGCGTCCGTGCGCGCCGAAGCCAGGGTCTCCTCGGACTCCCGGCGGCGCCGGGCGGCCTCCTCCTGGGCGGCGGCCAGCGCCTCGGCGGCCTCCTGCGCGACCCGCTCGGCGGCGGCCTTGGCCTCCGCGCGCAGCCGGTCGGCGGTCTCCTGCGCCTCGGAGCGCAGCCGCTCCGCCTCGGCCTCGGCCTCGCCGGTCAGCCGTACCGCGCTCTGCTCGGCCTCGGCGCGGACCCGGCCGGCGTCCTCGGCGGCGTCGGTGCGCAGCTGGTCGGCCTCCGCCTCCGACTGCGTCTGCAGGGTGCGGATGCGCTCCGCGGACTCGGCGCGCAGCCGGTCGCTCTCCTCGGTGGTCTCCTTGCGGATGTTCTCGGCGGCCTCCCGGGCGTCGCGCAGGGTCTGCTCGGCGCCGGCCAGGCGTCCCTCGGCGTCGGTGTGCAGCCGGACGAGCTCTTCGTCGGCCTCCGCCCGCTTCGCGGACAGGGCCTGCTCGGTCTCCTCGCGCCGCAGGGCCGCCGCGGCGTCCGCCTCGGCCCGGACGGATTCCGCCTGCCCCTCGGCCTCCGCGCGCAGCCGCTCGGCCTCGGCGCGGGTCCGCTCCAGGGTCTCCTCGGCCTGCTTGCGCAGGGTGGTGGCCCGCTCGACGGCTTCGCCGCGGACGCGCTCGCTCTCGGCGTTCGCCCCGGTGCGCACCTCGTCGGCGTCGGAGCGGGCCTTGCCCAGCAGCTCCTCGGCGGTGCGGGCCGCCTCCTCGATCTGCTGGACCGCCTCGCGGCGGGCCTCGCCGCGGATCCGCTCGCCTTCGGCGACGGCCTCCGCGCGCAGCTGCTCGGCCTCGCCGCGCAGCCGGCGGGCCTCCTCCTGGAGCTCGACCGTACGGGCCCGGTACTCCTCGGTGTCGTCCTTCGCGGCGCCCTTGAGCTCGTCGGCCGAGGCCGCGGCCTGGGCCTGCAGGCGCAAGGCCTCCGCCTCGGCCTCGCCGCGGATCCGTTCGGCCTCCTCGGACGCCGCCCGGGTGGTGGCGCGGGCGTCCTCCGAGGCCTTGTCCAGGACTTCCTCGGCGGTGCGGGCCGCCCTGGCCAGCTGGGCCGCGGCGTCCTCGGCGGCCGCGGTACGGGCCTGCTCGCCCGCCTCGCCGCGCAGCCGGTCCGCGTCCGCGCGGGCATCGGCCAGCGCCTGCTCGGCCTCGCCCTTGAGGATCTCGGCTTCCTTGGTGGCCTCGCCGACCAGGCGGGCCACCTGCTCCTTGGCGGTGCGGGTGCGCTGCTCGTTGACGGATTCCGCCGAGGCGAGCTGCCGTGCGGCGCTCTCCTTGGCCTCCGCCAGCAGCTTCTCCGCGGCCGCGCGTGCCTCCCGTAGGGCCCCGTCGGCCTCCTGGGCGCGCTGCTCGGCGACCCGGCCCAGGTCCATCGTCTGCTGGCGGGTCTGCTCGGCCTCGGCGGAGGTGCTGGAGCGCAGCCGCTCCGCGTGCTCGGTGGCCTCCTGGGCCTGCGCGGAGGCGGCGGTCAGCAGCCGCTCGGCCTCCTTGCGGGCGCGCAGCAGCGTGGATTCGGCCTCGGCGCGGGCGGATTCGTTCTCGGAGGCGAGCCGGCGGGTGGCCTCGGAGGTGACCCGGGCGGCCTCGGCGCGCGCGACGTTGAGGGTCTGGTCGGCCTCGGCGCGGGACTCGTCCATGAGCCGGCGGGCCTGCGATTCGGTGCGGGCGCGCAACTGCTCGGCCCAGGCCACGTTCTCGTTGACGTGGGCTTCCACCGTCTGGCGGCGCTCGGCCAGCTCCTGGTCCAGGCGCTGGCGGCGGTTGACGGCCTCGGCGTGCAGTTCGGCCTGGAGCCGCGCCTGGTGCTCGGCGTGCTCCTGGAGGATGCGCTGGGTCTGCGCCCGTACGTCGCGCAGCTCGCGCTCGGCGTCGGAACGCATCTGGTCGGCCTGGATCTGGGCATTACGGAGCAGCTGCTCCGCCTGGTAGCCCATGTCCGCGCCGTCGTAGGCGGGGCGGGACGCCAGATTGCGGCGTACCTCGTGGAGCTTGGCGCGCAGCACCTCGACCTGGTACCCCAGGTCATCGGCGTGCTGGACGGCCTTCCCACGCTCCTTCTTCAGCCGCTCCATCTCGGCTTCGAAGCGCGAGAGATGGTCGGCCTCGGCCTGTTGGCTCTCCTGGCTTTCGTAGCCCCGCACAGCGCGGTCCCATCCGTCCCCTGGTCGCAAGCTCATTCCCAAATGAGCACCGTCCGCCCGCTGAACGACGCCCCCGGGGAATGGTGTCAGATCCAGGGGAGGGCTCACAGGCCCCGACCCCCGTCCGCACCGAACCCCGGCCGAGCCAGAGCCACTCTACCGGCCGGGGAAACGGGACATCAGTGCTCGGGGTTGCTCGTGACCAGTTCGGTCAGGACGCCGTGGCAGTCCTTGGGGTGCAGGAAGGTGATCGAGGAGTCCATCGAGCCGGTGCGGGGCTGGTCGTAGAGGACGCGGACGCCCTTGCCGCGGATGGCCTCCGAGTCGCCCTGGACGTCCTCGGTGCCGAAGGCGATGTGGTGGACGCCCTCGCCGTTCTTGGCCAGCCACTTGCCGACCGCGGAGTCCTCGCGGGTGGGCTCCAGGAGCTGGAGGTAGGAGGCGCCGCCGTCGGAGGTCTCGTTGATCTTGAGCATGGCCTCGCGGACGCCCTGCTCCTCGTTGACCTCGGAGTGGAACACCTCGAAGCCGTAGGTGGCACGGTAGAACTCAACCGTCTTGTCCAGGTCGAAGCAGGCGATCCCGATGTGGTCGATTCTTGTCAGCATGGACACAGTGCAGCGCTCCGGGTGGTGGTTACGCAACGTGCGCGCGATCACACTGGCGCGCCGGTGACGCCACGGGTACCGCTCAGTACATTCGGGTAAACCCTCGTTCACTCCTCATCATCAAGGGGCTGTGCTCCATGTCCGGAACGAACAACACCACGTCAGTGATCGTCGCCGGGGCCCGCACGCCCATGGGACGGCTGCTGGGCTCGCTGAAGTCCTTCTCGGGCGCCGACCTCGGCGGCTTCGCCATCAAGTCCGCGCTGGAGCGGGCCGGGATCTCCGGCGACCAGGTCCAGTACGTGATCATGGGCCAGGTGCTCCAGGCCGGTGCGGGCCAGATTCCCGCCCGCCAGGCCGCCGTCAAGGGCGGGATCCCGATGAACGTGCCCGCGCTCACCATCAACAAGGTGTGCCTGTCGGGCCTCGACGCCATCGCCCTGGCCGACCAGCTCATCCGCGCCGGGGAGTTCGACATCGTGGTCGCGGGCGGCCAGGAGTCCATGACCAACGCCCCGCACCTGCTGCCGAAGTCCCGCGAGGGCTACAAGTACGGTGCCATCGAGATGCTCGACGCGATGGCCTACGACGGCCTCACCGACGCCTTCGAGAACATCGCGATGGGCGAGTCCACCGAGAAGCACAACACCCGTCTGGGCATCGAGCGCGCCCCGCAGGACGCCTTCGCGGCCACCTCCCACCAGCGGGCCGCCGCCGCGCAGAAGAACGGCGTCTTCGAGGCCGAGATCACCCCGGTCGAGATCCCGCAGCGCAAGGGCGACCCGGTGATCTTCTCGCAGGACGAGGGCATCCGTCCCGAGACCACCGCCGAGTCCCTCGGCAAGCTGCGCCCGGCCTTCGCCAAGGACGGCACCATCACCGCCGGCACCTCCTCGCAGATCAGCGACGGCGCGGCCGCCGTGGTCGTGATGAGCAAGGCCAAGGCCGAGGAGCTGGGCCTGGAGTGGCTCGCCGAGATCGGCGCCCACGGCAACGTGGCCGGCCCGGACAACTCGCTCCAGTCGCAGCCCTCCAACGCGATCCTGCACGCCCTGAAGAAGGACGGCCTGGAGGTCGCCGACCTGGACCTGATCGAGATCAACGAGGCCTTCGCGGCGGTCGCCGTGCAGTCGATGAAGGACCTCGGAGTGACCCCGGAAAAGGTGAACGTCAACGGCGGCGCCATCGCCCTGGGTCACCCGATCGGCATGTCCGGTGCCCGTGTGGTGCTGCACCTGGCGCTGGAGCTCAAGCGCCGCGGCGGCGGCGTCGGCGCGGCCGCCCTGTGCGGTGGCGGCGGGCAGGGCGACGCCCTGATCGTCCGCGTGCCGTAGCGGGCCGCCCGCAGCCGGCCGCCCAGAGCACGACCCGTACGAGAACCGAGGAGCGCACACGTATGACGGCGGTGGACGTCCCCCAGCTGGTGGCACAGGCCCGTGAGGGCAGGCCGCGAGCGGTCGCCCGGCTGATCTCGCTGGTCGAGGGGGCGTCCCCGCAGCTGCGCGAGGTGATGGCGGCGCTGGCGCCGCTCACGGGCAACGCGTACGTGGTGGGCCTCACGGGCTCCCCGGGGGTCGGCAAGTCCACGACCACCTCGGCGCTGGTCTCCGCGTACCGGCAGGCCGGCAAGCGGGTCGGCGTGCTGGCCGTCGACCCGTCCTCGCCGTTCAGCGGGGGCGCGCTGCTCGGCGACCGGGTGCGGATGTCGGACCACGCCTCCGACCCGGGGGTCTACATCCGCTCCATGGCCACCCGCGGCCACCTGGGCGGTCTCGCCTGGGCCGCGCCGCAGGCGATCCGGGTGCTGGACGCGGCCGGCTGCGAGGTGATCCTGGTCGAGACGGTCGGGGTCGGGCAGTCGGAGGTGGAGATCGCCGCGCAGGCCGACACCTCGGTGGTGCTGCTGGCTCCCGGCATGGGGGACGGGATCCAGGCCGCGAAGGCGGGCATCCTGGAGATCGGCGACGTCTACGTGGTGAACAAGGCCGACCGGGACGGCGCGGACGCCACGGCCCGGGAGCTGAACCACATGCTGAGCCTCGGGGAGTCCCGCGGCAAGGGCGACTGGCGGCCGCCGATCGTGAAGACGGTCGCGGCCCGGGGCACGGGCATCGACGAGCTGGTCGAGGCACTGGAGAAGCACCGGGCGTGGATGGACGAGCGCGGGGTGCTGGCGCAGCGCCGTACGGCCCGGGCCGCCCGCGAGGTAGAGACGATCGCGATCACCGCGCTGCGGGCCCGCCTGGCCGACCTGCACGGCGACACCCGGCTGGAGGCGCTGGCCGCCCGGGTGGCCGGGGGCGAGCTGGACCCCTACGCCGCCTCGGACGCGCTGCTGGCGACTCTGACGGAACCGGATGCGGAGCCCGCGGGCCGGTCATAGACTGGCGAACGCCCGGAATGCCCCAACGCAGGGAGGTTTCATGGCGAAGCGCGGCAACAAGAAGCGAGCCCGCAAGAAGAAGAAGGCCAACCACGGCAAGCGCCCCAACTCCTGACCGTGGGGAATTGACCGCATACGGAAGCCGCACCCCGTCATCGGGGTGCGGCTTCCGTATGCGGGGACCTGGCCCTCATGCCGGGACCTGTTCGCCCGGGTACCGGGACCTATCCGTTGTCGTCGTTCTTGTCGTTGTCGTGGGAGACGGTGGCCTTGCCGGACGTGGGGTCGACGTGGACGTTCGTCGTCCTGCCGTTGGACTTGATCTCCACGTTCCAGTAGGCGACGTTCTTGGCGTTGTCGTCGTCGTCCCACTCCACCGAATAGACCTGGCTGCCCTGACGGCCCGCGAGGGCGGCCTTCATGGCCTGCTGGGCGGTGACCTTCGCGGCGATCAGGGCGGCGTACTCGTTGCCCTCGTCGTTCTGGTCGTCGTTCTGGCCGTCGTCCATGACGGCTGCCTTTCCGCTGACCACGTTGACGCGCACCTCCGTGGTGCTGCCGTCCTTGCCGATCACGTTCACGTGCCAGATCGGCCCGTCCTTGCCGATGGACTTGATGACTCCGGGGTGGTCCTTGAGGGCCGCGGTGGCGGCCCCGTCGGCGTCGACCGACGCGCGCAGGGGCGCGGAGACCGGCGCGGAGCCGGTGGCCGCCGCGGCGGTGGACGCGGCGGCGGCCGCCACCGGTCCCGCGACGAGCAGGACCGCGGCGGCCGCGGCCGACGAGACGTACAGGGTGCGCTTCATGGCTTGACCTCCTCAGGCCGGCCATGGCGCTTACGGTTGCTCGGCGGCGGCCGGCGAGCGAGCGTTACCGCCCATTCTCCGGCCTCGGGCCGAGGAGCGCCGCCCGGGACTCCCGGGTCCGGGGCTCAGGCCTTGCCGCGCCCCGCGCGCAGGTGCTCGGCAACCGGGCTGAGGGACGCGCGTAGAGCTGCGAGCGCGTCCGGCGGGAGCAGGTCGATGAAGTGCCGGCGGACGGACGCCACGTGGTGCGGGGCGACCTTGCGCATCGTCTCCATGCCCTCGGGGGTGAGCACGGCGTAGAGCCCGCGGCGGTCGGACTCGCAGTTCATGCGGCGGACCAGGCCCGCCGATTCCATGCGGGTGATCTGGTGCGAGAGCCGGCTCTTGGACTGGAGGGTCGACGTCGCGAGATCGCTCATCCGCATCCGGTGTTCATCGGATTCGGAGAGGTTCACGAGGATCTCGTAGTCGTTGTTGGTGAGCCCGAAGGGCTGGAGATCCTTTTCCAGCTGGTGCATCAGCAGTCTGCTGACGTCCAGGTGGGTGCGCCAGGCACACTGCTCGGCGTCGTTCAGCCAGGGGGTGGCCGTCTCGGTCTCGATGGTCTCCATGAAAGAACTCTACCTAAGAAGTTGAATTGCGTACAAAAATCCCGGGTGGGAGGGGTGGTGCGGCTACAGCCCGAAGCGGCGCTGGAGATCACCCAGCTGCCCGGGCATCCGCGGAACGCCCAGCTGCCCGAGCGGCCCCTGCGCGGCCCCGGGGACGCCCTGCGCGTTGCCGGTGGCCGCACCGGCGCCCACGGCCCCGATCGCCTGCTCCGCCATCAGCATCTCCGACGACTGGAGCAGCACCGTACCGGCCCCCACGAACTCGAACTGGTGCTCCTCGCCCGAGGAACCGCCGATGCCCGTCAGTGAGCGCAGGCCGCCGATCACGCCCGACATGTATCCGTGGTCGTAGTGGTGGCAGGGGGAGGGGCAGTCCGCCCACCCCACCAGCGCCTGCGGGTCCACGCGCAGCGGCGGTTCCATGAACACCACCGGTCCATTGGACGCGGCCACGAACTTCCCGGTTCCGATCAAGGTGAGGAAACCGGGGACGATCGACTGCTTCAGCGCGAGCGAGGGCTGGTAGGCCAGCAGATTGCCCGACCGGATGGTCAGGTTGCCGTTGTCCAGATCGTACGAGTTCACGTCGAAGGCCCGGTCGGCGAGCAGCATCTTGCCCTGGCCCTCGGCCACCACCCAGTCGCTCGCGTGCAGCGGCGAGTGGAAGCTGGTGCGCAGCAGTCGGTCGAAGCGGCCGTGGCCGATGCCGTTGAAATCGATCCGCCCGTAGTAGGCGATCATCTTGCCCTTCTGCAGGAACCACTGGCTCCCTTTGAGCTCCACGCAGAAGGTGTAGGCGTTGACGTTGTCGTCGGACGGCAGGGTGTACGGGTCGAAGACCGTCGGCCCTCCCGGTCCACCGGTCACAGGACCAAAGTTCACAGCTTCTCCTCCGAGGCCTGTACGTACACCGCGCCCTGCCCGGACAGCTCCAGCTGGAAGGCCTCGCCCGAGCCGCGCCCGACCATGTCGCGCCAGCCCAGCGCCGTGGACAGCTTGTTGCGGACCTCGCCGTGGTGGGCGACGTAGGCCTGCGGGTCCACGTGGACGGGCCGCTGCGGGGTGATCGGCAGTTCGATGACCCCGCCGTGGGCCATCACGGCCACCGAGCCGTGACCCTTGAGGGTGGTGGTGAACAGGCCCTGGCCGCTCACCTGGCCGCGCACCATGCCCATGACCCCGCCCTGCGAGCCCATGAACATCGTCCCCTGCTGCAGGGTGCCGTCGAAGGCGAGCAGCCGGTCCGCCTCCACGTACAGGGTCTCCCCGGTCAGGTTGATCACCTGGATGTGGTGGCCACCGTGGCCGAACATCACGGTGCCGCTGCCCTCGACCTCCATCAGCGGGGTCTGCTCGTTCGCCACGCGGCGGCCGATCATGCCCATCACCCCGCCCTGGCCGCCGGTCAGGCTCGGGGTGAAGGAGACCTCGCCGCGGTACGCGAGCATCGCGCCGCGCTGGCTGTACATCTTCTGCCCCGGTACGACCTGGGCCTCGACCATCTTGGAATTGATCTCGCGGAACGGCATCAGATGTCGCCCCCGATGGTGTTGCGCTCGCTCGGCTGTACGTACACCAGGCCCTCGCCCTCGAAGCGGATCTGGAACGCCTCGCCGGAGCCCTCGCCGATCAGCGTGCGGAAGGTCACACCGGACTGGAAGGACTGCTGGAGGTTGCCGGTGTGCGCGATGTACGCCCCCGGGTCGACGGAGAGCGGGTACTGGGCGCTGACGCGCAGCACCACCGCCGGGCCGTCGGACATGATCGCCGCCTGCCCGTTGCCCTCGACGGTCGTGGTGAACAGGCCGTTGCCCGTCACCCCGCCGCGCAGGCCGGTGAAGGTGGTGCCGGTGCGTAGGCCGGCATCGGTGCACAGCAGGTTGCTGGACTCTACGTAAAGCTTCTCGCCGCGCAGATTGACCAGATTGATCTCACTCGCCCGGTCGGCGAAGAAGCAGGTGCCGTGACCCTGCACTTCCATCACGGTCATCTGTTCGCCGGTGAGCCGCCGGGTCACCATTCCGCGGAGGCCTTCGCCACCGCCGGTCATCTTTTTGAAGGCCATCTGGCCGTCGTACGCGACCATGGCGCCGTTCTTCGCTTTCACGGCGTCACCGGTCAGGTCGACGGCGAGCACCTTGCTGCCTTGGAGTCGGAACTGAGCCACGGGAAGACGTTATCGGCAGAGGGCGGGACCGAACAGGGCCCGTTGGCCGATATCGGCTCCGATCGGCCGCGACCGGGCCCCGCGCCAAGATCTTCCGGGGCGGCTGAGACACTGGGACGGACCCCCGGCATCCACCCCGAAGGTTCCACGTGGACATCAAGACCGCTTCCGCCCTGCACCGGCTGCGCCTCATCTCCGTACCGGAGGCACTGTCGTTCCCGGCGCTGCTGATCTTCGGCTCGGTGCTGAGCCGGATCTCGGACATCGACTACCTGATGATGCCGCTCGGCATCCTCCACGGGATCCTGTTCGTCATCTACGCGGTGTTCCTGCTGGATGTCTGGAACAAGGCCAAGTGGCCCCTGAAGAAGGTCGCCCTGTTCTTCCTGCTGGCCCTGGTCCCCTTCGGCGGGCTCTACGGCGACCGCGTCCTCAAGCGCGAGGAGTCGGCCGGCGTGCTCGCCGCCCGCGCCCGTGAGGCGGCCCGCGCATGATGATCGCCTTCTCGGTGACCCCGCTGGGCGTGGGCGAAGAGGTCGGCGAGTACGTCGCCGACGCCGTCCGCGTCGTCCGGGAATCCGGCCTGCCCAACCGCACGGACGCCATGTTCACCACCATCGAGGGGGAGTGGGACGAGGTGATGGACGTGGTGAAGCGCGCGGTGCAGGCCGTGGAGGCGCGTGCACCGCGGGTCTCCTTCATCCTCAAGGCCGATATCCGTCCCGGGGTCAAGGACGGCATCACCTCCAAGGTGGAGACGGTGGAACGCCACCTCGCCGGGGGCTGAGCCCCGCCCGCTGCCCGCTCGCACGGCGCGGACGTGTCACACGGAATGGACGTGCACATCGGGCGGCCGAAGCACTGACAGATACGCGGTGATGTCCTCCGGATCACTGGTGAAGATCACCGCGCTGCCGTGCTTGGCGGCGGCCAGGGCCACGCAGGCGTCAACGGCGTCCGGCCGCTTCTTCGGAGGCAGTTCGGCCTCCCCGAGGGCGGTACCGATTCTGCGCCAGTCCGTCAGGTCGAAGCCCATCGCGCAGGAGATGCACTCCGGACGGCCTGCCTTCGTCTCGCGCATCGGCGGGGCCGAAGTTCTTGCCTGTGGCACGGAACAGTCCTTGAGCGTCGTGGCCAGCGCATGTACCAGCGCCGGGTTGGGGCGCCACACTTGAGCCAGCACCGGCCCGAGGACAAGGGCCCGGTGCGGGGTCTCCTTCAGGGCTTCGTGCAGGTGAACCGCTTTGGCCTTGCGATCGGCGAGAGCGATGAGCATCCCGGTGTCGTAGACGGGCACCCTCCCCGCGCTCACGCGGCTTTTCCGGAACGCGCACCGGGCCGATCTGCCCCGTAGACGAGATCGAGGGCCGCCTCGACCTCCCGCCGCTCCTGCTCCGTCAGTGCCCCGAGGGCCGTGTCGTCCTGCGGCGCGCCCGCAGCCTCGGCTTCAGCCGCAGCGATCAAGGCGTCCACGTCCGCGAACTGCGCCTCAATGGTTTCGGTCTCCGCCATCTGCCGCGTCGCGGCGTGTACGAGGTAGGCGGAGACGTCCAAGCCGGCTCGCTCGGCATGCCGCCTGATGCGCTCGGCCTGGTCCTGCTCAAGGCTGATACTGATCCTGGTCTTGGCCACAGTCAAAGTGTATGACGCGTATTACGCTCCGCCAAGCCCGGCTCACCCCGTGGTGTCCGGGCGGAAACAGGGGCCAGGGTGCGCGCTCAGGGGTGCGCGCTTTCGGGAGAGTGGGACGAGGTGATGGACGTGGTGAAGCGCGCGGTGCAGGCCGTGGAGGCGCGTGCACCCCGGGTCTCCTTCATCCTCAAGGCCGACATCCGTCCCGGGGTCAAGGACGGCATCACCTCCAAGGTGGAGACGGTGGAACGCCACCCCGCCCAGGGCTGATCCCGCGCGGACACCCGTCCCGCCCAGGGCTGATCCCGTGCGGACACCCGTACGGCCCCCGCGCGAGGACACGAAGCGGAACCGCCCGCTCGGCCGAATCCAGTTCGACATGCCCAGGTATCTCCCCTTTCGTTGGGGTATCCACCTCGGTTTCGATCCCTGGAGGAACCGTGCGGCAGGAATCCTTCGACTACGAGACCCACAGCCGGCTCGCCGGTCCCCTCGAGGAGCCCGATCCTGCCGCCGCCTACCGGGTGACGTACCGTTCCCTGCTCGCGGGCGAGGACCTGCGGACCCGAATACGGGCCCTCGCGCTCATGACCCTGGCCCCCCTCGCCGCCGCCGGGCTGCTCCTCTACCTCGTCTGGCCCACGCACTGGACGGTCCGGGAGGGCGGCGAGCGCTGGCTGGTGCGGTGCGATGCCGTCATGCTCGGCTCCATCGCCCTGATCATGCTCTTCATGCTGGTCAACGTGGTGTCGATCGCCCACGCCACGATGGCCGCCCGGGACCCCGTGCCGGTCACCGCCGAACCCGGGACCCGCGTCGCCTTCCTCACCACCTACGTGCCCGGCAAGGAGCCCCTCGCCATGGCGGCCGCCACCCTGCGCGGGGCGGTGCGCGTGCGCCACGACGGGCCGCTCGACGTCTGGCTCCTCGACGAGGGCGACGACCCGGGGGCCAGGGCGCTGTGCGCGGAGCTCGGCGTGCACCACTTCACCCGCAAGGGCGTCGCCGAGTGGAACACCGCCGCGGGTGCCCACCGGGCACGCACCAAGCACGGCAACTACAATTCCTGGCTGGCCCGGCACGGCGGGGACTACGACTACTTCGCCTCCGTCGACACCGATCACGTACCGCTGCCGCAGTACCTGGAGCGGATGCTCGGCTTCTTCCGCGACCCCGACACCGCCTTCGTCGTCGGCCCGCAGGTCTACGGGAACTACACCACCGCGGTCACCAAGGCCGCCGAGTCCCAGCAGTACCTCTTCCACGCACTGATCCAGCGCGCGGGAAACCGCTACGGCGCCCCCATGTTCGTCGGCACCAACAACGCGGTGCGGATCAGCGCCCTCGTGCAGGTCGGCGGGCTCTGCGACTCCGTCACCGAGGACATGGCCACCGGCTTCGAACTGCACCGCCGCCGCAACCCCGCCACCGGGCGGTTCTGGCGCTCCGTCTACACCCCCGACGTGCTCGCGGTGGGGGAGGGGCCGAGCACCTGGACCGACTTCTTCACGCAGCAGCTGCGCTGGTCGAGGGGGACGTACGAGACCCTCCTGCGGCAGTACTGGCGCGGCTGCTTCCGGATGCCCCCGGGCCGCTGGCTCAACTACACGCTGATGCTCGTCTACTACCCCATGACGGCCGTCAACTGGCTGCTCGGGGTCCTCAGCTGCGTCCTGTTCCTGTGGTTCGGCGCCTCGGGAACCCAGGTCTCCTCCGAGGTCTGGCTGATGCTCTGGACCGACGCGGCCGCCCTCCAGGTCGGCCTGTACCTGTGGAACCGCCGTCACAACGTCTCCCCGCACGAGCCCGCCGGCTCCGGCGGGCTCGCCGGCATGGCCATGTCCGCGATCTGCGCGCCGGTCTACCTCAAGTCGCTCGGCTCGGCGGTGCTGCGCACGCGGGGCCGGTTCGTCGTCACCCCCAAGGGCGGCGTCGCCAGCCCCGACCGGCCCGCGACCTTCCGGATCCACCTCCTGTGGGCCGCCGTCCTGCTCGTCTCCCTCGCCGCCTCCGTGCGCTACGGCCACACCCACGCGGCCATGCGCCTGTGGGCGGTGCTGGCGCTGGCCGTCGCCCTCGCGCCGGTGGCCGTGTGGGGGGTGACGGCGCTGCGGAGCCGGTGCGGGCGCCGCGGCCGGGTGCGGGCGACCGTGCCCGGCGGGGAGGGCGGGCCGGGTGGTGGAGCCGGGCCGGGTGGTGGACCTGGGCCGGGTGGCGGACCTGGGCCGGGGGAGGAGCCGGAGCCCGCGTTCGCGACGACCACGGGAGGGAACTGAGCCATGGCGTACCGCCCTTCGAAGCAGTTCAAGAAGACCGCCCTGGGAGCCGGGGCCGCCGCCCTGCTGCTCGCGCTCAACGCGCCCGCCGCGCTCTCCTTCGCCGGGGACACGTACCACTCGTACAAGATCGGCCGGTACAGCTACCGCATCCAGTACGGCTCGTGGGGGCTGATCGACCTGCCCGCCGAGTACCGGATCAACGCCATGCACGCGGCGCTGCTGCACACCGGCAAGGTGCTGCTGATCGCCGGCTCCGGCAACAACCAGCGCAACTTCGACAAGGGCACCTTCTCCACCGTCCTGTGGGACCCGAAGGACGACACCTTCAGGAAGATCCCGACCCCGGAGGACTTCTTCTGCTCGGGCCACAGCCAGCTGCCCGACGGACAGCTGCTGGTGGCCGGCGGGACCGCGCGCTACGAGGTGCTCGGCGGGAAGGTCACCCGCGCGGGTGGCGGCATGCGGGTCAAGAACGAGAGCCCCGACAAGGAGGTCAGGCTGGCGAAGGGCACCGTCTTCCGCTCCCCCTCCGGGGTCGAGTACGTGTCGAAGTTCGACGTCACCGTGCCGAAGGCCACCCGCCGGTTCGAGATCCCGTACGGGCAGGGCGGGCGGATGATGCCGTGGAAGACCGTGGTGGTCGCGGCGGAGGCGCGGGTCTTCGTCGAGGCGGTCCGGGAGGGCGCCGGGGGGCTGACGACCCAGGCCGCGCAGTACGCGGTGGCCGGGCTCACCGGCAGGGACGCCCACGACGTCTACGGGCTCGCGGAGCGGCTCAGTGCCGACAAGCAGGACTTCCAGGGCATCAAGTCGGCCTACGAGTTCGACCCGGTGGCGGAGAAGTACGTCCCGGTCGACCCGATGAGGGACGCCCGCTGGTACCCGACCCTGGTGGGGCTCCAGGACGGGCGGGTCCTCGCCGTGTCCGGGCTCAACGACGTGGGCGACGTCGTGCCCGGCGACAACGAGTACTACGACCCGCGGACGAAGAAGTGGTCCGAGGGGCCCTTCCGCTACTTCCCGACCTACCCCTCCCTCTTCCTCGCCCAGGGCGGGAAGCTGCTCTACACCGGCTCCAACGCGGGCTACGGCCCCAAGGACAAGGGGCGCGAGCCGGGGGTGTGGGACCTGGCGACCAACCGGTTCCGCAAGGTCGGCGGACTGGCCGACCCGGACCGGCTGGAGACCTCCTCCTCGGTCCTGCTCCCCCCGGCCCAGGACCAGAAGGTGATGGTGCTCGGCGGCGGCGGGGTCGGCGAGTCCCGGCTGTCCACCGCCCGGACGGCGGTCGTGGACCTCAAGGAGGCCGAGCCGGTCTTCCGCCCGACGGCCCGGCTGCCGCAGGGCGTGCGCTACCTCAGCAGCGTGCTGCTGCCCGACGACTCCGTCTTCACCACGGGCGGCTCGGCCGACTACCGGGGCCGGGGCGCCAGCGACATCCGCAAGGCGCAGTTCTACTACCCGCGCACCGACATCTTCGTGGCCGCCGCCTCCCCGACGGTGGGGCGCAACTACCACTCCGAGGCGCTGCTGCTGCCCGACGGGCGGGTGGCGACCTTCGGCTCCGACCCGCTCTTCGCCGACAAGGACAACACCAGGCTGGGGAAGTTCGAGCACCGGCTGGAGGTGTACAGCCCGCCCTACCTGTACCGGGACGCGGCGCGGCGGCCGGTCCTGGGGGAGGGCCCGGCGGAGCTCGCGCCCGGCGCCCGGGCCACCTTCCGGGCGCCGCGGGCGGAGCGGATCCAGCGGGCCCGGCTGATGCGGCCGAGCGCGGTCACGCACACCACCGACGTGGAACAGCGGTCGGTCGAGCTGGGCCTGGAGAAGACCGCCGGCACGGTGACGGTCACCGTGCCGGCGGACCCGACGCTGGTGCCGCCCGGCTGGTACATGCTCTTCGTGACGGACGCGGACGGAACCCCGTCGGTGGCGAAGTGGCTCCGGGTGCGGCCGGACCGGCCGACTGTTCCTCCGGCCGTTCCTCCGGCCGTGGCTCCGGTCGCTCCGCAGGAACACGGAGACGGCTGGCTGGACTAGGCCGTCCCCGGGCAGCCGGTCTGGCTGGACGGACCGGCCTGGCCGGTGAAGCACCGGCTGAAGCACCGGCTGAAGCACCGGCTGACGGGGAGGAGCCGATGGGCTGGTGCCTGGTGGCCAACGTCGCGCGGGAGACGGCCCATGGCGACGGCGGCCTGGAGATCCGCGACGGACCGCGGCACTGCTCGCCCGGCGCGCTGGTCTGGGCGACCCCTCCGATGTGGGGCGACGGCGGGGAGCGGATGCGGGTGACGGGCCGTCGCCGCAAGGACCGGTGGAGCTACCTCTCGGTCGTGGTGCACTCCCGCCACCTGGAGAACTTCCGGGTGAAGGGCGTCTACAGCCCGGCCCTGCTCACCGCCCTGGAGGGGACCCGCACCACGGGGCCCCGCGCCCGCACCCACCCCCTGTGGGGTTCGCGGGAGCGGGCGCAGGAGTTCGCGGACCGAGCCGCCGGCGGACCGGGCCTAGTCCGTGGAGCGGCGGGCCAGGCCCAGTGCGTAGTCGGGCCACCAGGTGCCGGCCGGCGGGCCGCCGCGGCAGGTGCCGTCGGATTCGCCGGGCCGCTTGATCCAGAGGTACGCGTCCACGAGCGGGTCGCCGGTCCCGGCGGTCGGCGGCGTGCCGAGGGCGCGGCCCGGCGGGTTGCACCAGGCCTGCTCGCGGTTGCCCCGGAGGGGGCCGTCGCCGTTGCGGCTGGTGTCGATGACGAAGTGCTTGCCCTTGGTGGCCTTGGAGAGGGTGGCGCCGTACTTCTGGCCGGCCGCGCTGGGCTGGAAGTTCGAGACGTTGAGGGAGAAGCCGTCGGCGTGGTCGAGCCCGGCCTCGTGGAGGGGGCCGACCAGTTTCGCCGGGTCCGGGATCCAGGCCGGGTTGCCGGCGTCCAGGTAGACCCGGGTGTTCTTGTTGCGCTTGAGCCGGTCGACGGCCTCGGAGAGCAGCCGCAGGCGTTCGTCGTGGTGGTCGGCCCGGGTGCACCCGTCGACGAGGTGCGCGATCGCGTCGGGCTCCAGGACGACCAGGGCCTTCGTGTCGGCGATGTTGTCGGCGAAGGCGCCGATCCAGCTGCGGTAGGCGGCGGCGTCGCGGGCGCCGCCGGCGGAGTGCTGGCCGCAGTCCCGGTACGGGATGTTGTACGCGACGAGGACCAGGGTGCGGCCGGCCGCGCGGGCGCTCGCCCCGGCCCGGCGGATCTCGGGGCCGGGGTCGTCGCCCGGACCCCACAGGGCCATTGGCCGGTCGGCGATGCGCCGGAGCACCTGGGCGTCGCTGTTGCGGCCCTGTGCTTCCCAGGTGGCGACCTGGCGGGCGGCGGCGCTCTGCGGGTCCACCCAGAAGGGGGAGCTGTCGACGAGGCCGACTCCCGTCGGGTGGTGGGGGGGTGCGGATTCCGGGTGGGGGGTGGGGGTGGGGGTGCAGGCGGTGGTGGTGGCGGCGGTGGTGGCGGCCAGGGCCAGGGCTAGGGCGAGGAGGGTGACGGGGCGTCTGCGGGGGCGGCCTGGCATCCGGGTTCCTCGGGGGAAGGGGGGGTGATCGGTGGACCGGGACATCGTGACATAAGGGGCAGATGGGGTGGTCTGCGACACCTTCGTGTGCGGCCGGGTGGCGGTGTGGCCCCGGGGGCGGGGGTGCCGCTGCGCGGGGCGGAGTCCCCTACCCGCCCTTCCACCGTTCCCCGGGCCGTGCCCGGACCCCTCCTGGGGCTCCGCCCCAGACCCCGCTCCTCAAACGCCGGAGGGGCTTGGTGTGGCTGCGGCCGGACCTCCTGGGGCTCGGCCCCGGACCCTGCTCCTCAAACGCCGGAGGGGCTGGATATGGGCGTCGGTGGGGCTGGGCGCGCGCGCCGGTGGGGCTGGGCGCGCCGGTGGGGCTGGGTATGGGCGTTGGTGGGGCTGGATGTGTGGCCCGGTGGGGTTGGACGTGTGCCGTGGGGTTGGACATGCGTGCCCGAGGGGTGGATGGGTGCCGGTGGGGATGGATTTATTTGGGGGATTCACGCGGTGGTCGGGCTGGTGAGGGCGATGGCCAGGGGGGTGCGTTCGTAGAGGATTTGGTGGCCGTGGCGGGAGGGGATGAGGAGGCCCGCGCCCTGGAGGGTCTTCAGGTGGGAGGAGACCGTGGAGGGGGCCAGGGACAGGCGGTGGGCCAGAGTCGTGGTCGAGGCGGGTTCGGTCAGGGCACAGAGGACGTCGGCGCGGGCCCGCCCCAGGAGGCGCGCCAGGGCCAGGGGGGCCGGGCCCGCCGGGGCGGTCCACAGTGCGCCGATGCCCCGGGCCGGGTAGACCAGGGTCGGCTGCCACGGAGGGTCGTAGCCGCCGACCACCTCCGGCCAGACGAAGGCGCTCGGCATGAGGAGGAGCCCCTGGCCGTCCAGCGAGCGGTCGTGGTGGTTGCGGCGGTCGATGGTCAGGGTGTTGCCCGACCACCGCAGATCCGGGTGGAGGCCGTCGAACAACGCCTCCAGTCCGCCCGCCGCCAGCCGCCGGGAGTGGAACAGGATGTCCGCCTCCAGCAGGGCCCGCAGCCTGGGCCAGTGCGGGGCCACCAGCGCGTGCCAGGCCTGTTCGTAGAGATCGGCCAGCTCCCGGACCGCCCGCGCGGGATCCGCCAGCATCCGCTGCCCGGCCCCGCTCTCCAGCGCGCCCGGGGTGCACACCAGGCTCCGCCGCAGGTCCTCCCGCGCCGCTTCGGGATCGGCGGCCCGGACCCGCGCCAGCTCCTCCTCGAAGGTGACCGACGGGCCCGTGGGGGGAGGGCTGAGGAAGTCCGGGTTGTGCCCGCCGGCGAGCGGCATCAGCAGCCACAGGGTCCGCAGGTCCAGCCCGGCCGCCGCCGCGTGGATCTGGCGGAGCCAGGGCAGGTGGTAGGACTGCCGCCGCGGTTCGCGCAGGACCCGGATCGCCTCCTGCGTCTCCCAGCGCGGGGAGATCGAGAACCGGCACCGCAGCAGGTCGGCGGGCCCGAAGCGAAAGTGGAACGGCACGCTGCCCTCCGGGTGGACGGTGAGGATCTGCCGGGGCCTTGCCCCAGCCTGCCCAGGCCTGCTCGGGCCCGCCGGGCCTGTGCGGATGGCCCGCCGGGCCTGCCGAGCCTGCCGGGCCTGTGCGGATGGCCCGCCGGGCCTGCCGGGCCTGTCGGGCCCGCCCAGGCCTGCTGGGCCCGCCCAGGCCTGCTGGGCCCGCCCAGGCCTGCTGGGCCTGCCGGGCCCGCCAGGCCCGCCGGGTGGCCCGCCGGGCCCGCCCCGGGTCCCCGGGGCCGCCCCCGCCCAGTGATTCGGGCCAGGGCGAATCTCTGTCCCCGCAGCCTAGGCGCCCGCAGCGTGGTCCGCATGACCACCGTCGATCCGGGCGTGCCCGCCGCCGAACCCCGTACCGCCCCTGCGGAGGAATCCGCCGTGGGCCCGAGCCCCGCCGCCCCCGCCCCCGCCGAGGAATCCGGCGGCTACCGCGCCGTGTTCCGCGTCCGGGAGTTCCGGCCCGTCTTCGCCGCGCACCTGCTGTCCGTGCTCGGTGTGGTCGTCGCCGAGATCTCCCTCACCGTGCTCGTGTACCGGGCCACCGGCTCCCCCCTGATGAGCGCCCTCACCTTCGCCCTCGGATTCCTGCCCTACGCCCTCGGCGGGACCCTCCTCGCCCCGCTCGCCGACCGGCTCCCCGCCCGCCGCGTGCTCGTCGGCTGCGACCTCGTCTGCGCGGCCTGCGCGGCGGCCATGGCCGTGCCCGGCATCCCGGTGGCGCTGCTCCTCGTCCTGCGCTGCGCGATGGCCTTCGTCGCGCCGCTGTTCCAGGGCGCCCGCAGCGCCTCCCTCACCGATGTCCTCGGCACCGGCGACGCGTACGTCCTGGGCCGCTCGCTGCTGCGCATGGTCGCCCAGAGCGCGCAGCTCATCGGCTTCGGCCTCGGCGGACTGCTGCTCACGGTCCTGGCCCCGCGCGGCGCCATCCTGCTCACGGCCGCGGGCTTCCTCGGCTCCGCGACCCTGCTGCGCCTGGGCACCCGGGCCCGGCCCGCCCGGAGCGCGGGCCCGGGCGGCGAGGGCCCGCGGGTCTCCCCGCTCGCCGGACTGCGCGCCGTCCTGGGGCACCGCAGGCTGCGGGCGCTCACCCTCCTGTGCTGGCTGCCGCCGCTCTTCGTGGTGGTGCCCGAGGCGCTGCTCACCCCGTACGCCGCGGGCCTCGGAGCCTCCACGGCCGCGCTCGGGCTGCTGATGTGCGCGATGCCGGCCGGAGCCATCGCGGGGGAGCTGTGGGCGGGCTCCGCGCTCACCGCCCGAACGCGTTCGCGGCTCGTGACCCCGCTCGCGGCCGTCTCGCTGCTCCCGCTGCTCGGCTACGCCGGCCGGCCCGGCGTGCCGCTCCTGCTGGGCACGCTCGTCCTGGCCGGGCTGGCCCACGCGTACACCCTCGGCCTCGACCAGTGGTACGTCGAGGCCGTGCCCGAGGAGCTGCGAGGCCGTGCGATGACCCTGCTGAGCACCGGGTTGATGACCCTTCAGGGCGTCGGGATGGCGCTCGCCGGGGTCGCGGCGGAGTTCCTGCCCGTCCACGCGGTGGTCACTGGGGCCGCGGTCCTCGGCACCGGGGCCGTCCTGCTGCTGCTCGCCGGGGTGCGCCGGACGGACGGGCCGAGGAGTGAGACGGGTGCCACTCGCAAATGACCGCCGGGTAGGGTCTGGTGCGTGCCCAAGCCGCTCAGCCTTCCCTTCGACCCCATCGCCCGCGCCGACGAACTGTGGCAGCGGCGCTGGGGTCCGGTGCCCTCGATGGCCGCGATCACCTCGATCATGCGGGCGCAGCAGATCCTGCTCGGAGAGGTCGACGCGGTCGTCAAGCCGTACGGCCTGACCTTCGCGCGCTACGAGGCGCTGGTGCTGCTGACCTTCTCCAAGGCCGGGGAACTGCCGATGTCGAAGATCGGCGAGCGGCTGATGGTCCACCCGACCTCGGTGACGAACACGGTGGACCGGCTGGTGAAGTCCGGCCTCGTCGCCCGGCGCCCGAACCCGAACGACGGGCGCGGCACGCTCGCGTCGATCACGGACAAGGGGCGCGAGGTGGTCGAGGCGGCGACCAGGGCGCTGATGGAGATCGACTTCGGGCTGGGCGTGTACGACGCGGAGGAGTGCGAGGAGATCTTCGCGCTGCTGCGCCCGCTGCGGGTGGCCGCGGCGGACTTCGACGAGAAGTAGTCGGAAGCAGCCCGGGAGCAGCCGGGGAGCAGCCGGGAAGTACGAGGAGCGGACGGGCGCGGTCGGGGCGTAGCGGCCGTCACGTCGGCCCCCGTCAAGATCGTGCAAACCGGACGGCTAGGCTCGACGGCATGAAACGAAGCGTGCTGACCCGCTACCGCGTCATGGCCTACGTGACCGCGGTCATGCTCCTGATCCTCTGCTCCTGCATGGTGGCGAAGTACGGCTTCGACACCGGTGCCGACCTGACCTTCGCGGTCTCGCAGGCGCACGGTGTGCTGTTCATGATCTACCTGGTGTTCGCCTTCGACCTGGGCTCCAAGGCCAAGTGGCCCTTCGGCAAGCTCCTGTGGGTCCTGGTCTCCGGCACCATCCCGCTCGCCGCGTTCTTCGTCGAGCGCAAGGTCCGCGCCGAGGTCGAGCCCCTGGTCGAGGGTGGCGTGGCCACCGCCCGCGCCTGACCTCGAGCGATCACCCCCCCACCCCCGGGACGACTCCCCGGGGGTCGGCCATCGACATTTACTAGGACGTCCTAGTAAATTCATGGGTATGGACGCTGACGCCATTGAGGAGGGCCGCCGTCGCTGGCAGGCCCGGTACGACAAGGCCCGCAAGCGCGAGGCCGATTTCACCACGCTCTCCGGCGACGCCGTCGATCCCGTCTACGGACCCCGGCCCGGCGACTCGTACGAGGGCTTCGAGCGCATCGGCTGGCCGGGGGAGTACCCGTACACCCGGGGCCTGCACGCCACCGGCTACCGGGGGCGGACCTGGACCATCCGGCAGTTCGCCGGGTTCGGGAACGCCGAACAGACCAACGAGCGCTACAAGATGATCCTGGCCGCCGGCGGCGGCGGGCTCTCGGTCGCCTTCGACATGCCCACCCTCATGGGGCGGGACTCCGACGACCCGCGCGCGCTGGGCGAGGTCGGCCACTGCGGGGTCGCCATCGACTCCGCCGCCGACATGGAGGTCCTCTTCAAGGACATCCCGCTCGGCGACGTGACCACCTCCATGACCATCAGCGGGCCCGCCGTCCCCGCCTTCTGCATGTACCTCGTGGCCGCCGAGCGGCAGGGCGTCGACCCGGCCGTCCTCAACGGGACGCTCCAGACCGACATCTTCAAGGAGTACATCGCCCAGAAGGAGTGGCTCTTCGAGCCCGAGCCGCACCTGCGCCTCATCGGCGACCTCATGGAGTACTGCGCGGACGGCATCCCCGCCTACAAGCCGCTCTCCGTCTCCGGCTACCACATCCGCGAGGCCGGGGCCACGGCCGCGCAGGAGCTCGCGTACACCCTCGCCGACGGTTTCGGGTACGTGGAGCTCGGCCTCTCGCGCGGGCTGGACGTGGACCACTTCGCGTCCGGGCTCTCCTTCTTCTTCGACGCGCACCTCGACTTCTTCGAGGAGATCGCCAAGTTCCGCGCCGCCCGCCGGATCTGGGCCCGCTGGATGAAGGAGGTGTACGGGGCGAAGTCCGACAAGGCGATGTGGCTGCGCTTCCACACCCAGACGGCCGGGGTCTCCCTCACCGCCCAGCAGCCGTACAACAACGTCGTGCGCACCGCCGTGGAAGCCCTCGCGGCCGTCCTCGGCGGCACCAACTCGCTCCACACCAACGCCCTCGACGAAACCCTCGCGCTGCCGAGCGAGCAGGCCGCCGAGATCGCTCTGCGCACGCAGCAGGTGCTGATGGAGGAGACGGGCGTGGCCAACGTGGCCGACCCGCTGGGCGGTTCCTGGTTCGTCGAGCAGCTCACCGACCGCATCGAGGCCGAAGCCGAGAAGATCTTCGAGCAGATCAAGGAGCGCGGGCTGCGCGCCCACCCGAACGGGCAGCACCCGATCGGCCCGATCACCTCGGGCATCCTGCGCGGCATCGAGGACGGCTGGTTCACCGGGGAGATCGCCGAGTCGGCGTTCCAGTACCAGCGCTCGGTGGAGAAGGGCGACAAGCGGGTCGTCGGAGTCAACGTCCACCACGGCTCGGTCACCGGGGACCTGGAGATCCTGCGGGTCAGCCACGAGGTGGAGCGCGTACAGGTACGGGAACTCGCGGAGCGCAAGGCAGGCCGGGACGAGGCCAGGGTGACGGCGGCGCTGGACGCCATGCTGGCCGCCGCCCGGGACGGGTCGAACATGATCCCGGCCATGCTGGACGCGGCGCGCGCCGAGGCCACGATGGGCGAGATCTGCAACCTGCTGCGCGACGAGTGGGGCACCTACACGGAGCCGCCGGGCTTCTGACGCCCGCCCGGACCCAACGACCCCCCGGAGCCCCTAAGGTGGCGGCCATGACCGGCCGCCACCTTCCCGTTCCCGTGTACGGGGTGAGCGCCCGCGTGGTCATGCAGACCGGCCGCGGGCCGTACGCGTACGTCGCCGCCGACTTCGAGCCGCCCGGCCGGGGCGGGCAGACGGAGGTCCTGAACGCCGTGCCGGACGCCCGGCTGCCCGCGCGGTACGTGTCCTGCGTGCGGGCGGGCATCGTGCGCGGACTGGACGGTGTGGCGGCCTCGGTGCTGCTCACCGACGCCGGGTTCCACGAGACGGACTCCTCGGAGTACGGCTACCGGCTCGCCGGGCTGGATGCGGGCCGGGCGGCGCTCGTGGCCTGCGGGCTGCTCCCGCCGGAGGAGGCGGACAGCCTGCGCTGGGCCGACTGGCCCGGCCGCCCGAGGCCCTGGCCGGGCCACAACCCGCGCTCGGACGCGCTGGTGGCTTCGGCCCCGGCCTGGTGCGCGGACTTCCTGCCCCTGTCGGACGGCGGCCGGCCCGCGGTGGTCACACCGCCGGAGCGGCGCCGGAAGGGCCGGCGCCGGGGCCCCGGAGGCCGTGCATGAGCAGGGCGGTGAAGGTGGTCACCCACAGCTCGTCCACCGGCTCGGAGCTGACCAGCGCACGGTGCACGACCGTGCCCGCGATCACGTCGAAGATCAGGTCCGTGGTGTGGCCGGCGAGGGACTGGTCCTCCTCGTAGGGGAGTTCGCCCCGGGCCTGGGCCCGTTCGCGGCCCAGTACGACGAGACGTTTCTGCCGGTCCACGATCGCCGACCGGATCCGGTCCCGCAGGGCCTCGTCCCGGGTGGACTCGGCGACGACCGCCATCAGGGCGGTACGGGCCTCCGGGCGCCGCAGCAGCGCGGCGAACTGGAGTACCACGTACTCGATGTCGGCTTCGAGCGAGCCGCGGTCGGGGAGTTCGAGGGAGTCGAAGAGCTCCGCAACGGCGTCCACGACCAGTTCGCTCTTGCCCGCCCAGCGCCGGTAGAGGGTGGTCTTGGCGACCCCGGCCCGCGCCGAGACGTCCCCCATCGTCAGCTTCGACCAGCCCAGCTCCACCAGCGCGTCCCGTGTCGCGGCGAGGATCGCGGCATCCGCCGCGGCGCTGCGCGGGCGGCCGGTGCGGCCGGGCGGGGAGGAGGGCTCTGAGCTGGGGTTGCGCATGGCCGAGACCATACCCGCCGGTAGGGGAGCCGCTCGGCCCCCCGTACGTGTGGTTCAGATCACGGCCCGCGGACGGGCGCGGCGAGTTACGCTACGACTCGTAGCGTAAGAGCGACAACCACGCGAAGAGCTACCGGCGCCAGGTGGGGACCCGGCGCCACAACACGGCAAGCACAGCACGGCAAGCACGGTGAGCAGGGCGGTACCGCACGGCGGGTACCGCGATCGGTTCGTTTCGGCCGATCTTTTTCGTCGGCGCGCGCACACGGGGGAGGATGTACGCATGCAGCCCAGAAACATGTCCATGAGCGGCGTCGTCGACCTCGCCGCGGTGAAGGCGGCCGGCGAGGCCAAGGCGAAGGCCGAGCAGGCTCGCGCCGAGGCGGCCCGTAAGGCCGCTCAGGGCGGTGCGCCCTCCTCCGCCGGGGCCGTTGCGCCGTCCGCGCTCGTCTTCGACACCGACGAGACCCGCTTCGAGAGCCATGTCGTCCCGCTCTCGGCCGAGGTTCCGGTCATCCTCGACTTCCGCGCCGACGGCTTCGAGCAGGGCCGCGAGCTGAGCCTGCTGCTGGAGCGGCTCACGGTCGAGGCGAACGGCCGCCTGGCGCTGGCCGCGCTCGACGTGGCGGCCAGCCAGAACCTGATCCGCGAGTTCCGCGTCCAGGCCCTTCCTGCCGTCTTCGCGGTGGTCGCGGGCCAGGCGATGCCGCTGTTCCAGGACTTCGCGCCCGAGGCCGAGGTCCGCGCGGTCCTGGCCCAGCTGGTCCAGATCGCCGAGGAGCGCTTCGGGATCATCGGCCTCCCGGTGGATCCCGCGGCCGGGGGCGCCGCCCCGGGTCCGGGCGCGGTGCCCGCCGAGGAGCCGGCCGGCCCGTACGACGCGCTGCTGGACGAGGCGATCGCGGCGCTGGACGCCGACGACCTGGACGGGGCGGTGCGCGCGTACAAGAACGTCCTGGCGGCCGATCCGGCCAACACCGACGCCAAGCTGGGTCTCGCGCAGACCGAGCTCTTCGTCCGGGTCAAGGACATGAACCCGCAGGCGGTGCGCGCCGCCGCGGCCGACGACCCGCGCGATCCCGCGGCGCAGATCGCGGCGGCCGACCTGGATCTGGCCGGCGGTCACGTGGCCGACGCCTTCGGGCGTCTGGTGGACACCGTCAAGGTGACGTTCGGTGACGACCGGGACGCGGTGCGCGTGCGACTGCTGGAGATGTTCGAAGTCGTCGGTCCCGACAACCCGCTCGTCACGTCCGCCCGTACGGCGCTCGCCCGGGTGCTGTTCTAGCAGCGGTCCGGCGCCGGTCCGGCGCCGGTTCGACATCGGTCCGGCACCGACGATTTGTTGACACAGAGATAAACAGCGGCCGCACTTTGCCAAAACTTGGCAATTGCGGCCGCTGTTACTCGCAGTAAATCGAACCCCGTGAACTGTCCGGTGTGTTCACTCTTCCTCCGATCTGTCGTGGCCCTGGGTAACACCCTGTGTTGCCGCCCGACAGTCCCAGGTCTTCCTCCGGTTATCTGGCCGTTACCCGCCAGTAACGAACCCCCTTGTGCCCCGGCCGCGAATGGACCACGATCGGCGACGCTCGGTCCTTCCCGCAGAGCCGCTCATCCGGAGCCGCGGTGAAGGGTCCCCACCGGGCCGGCCGGTGGCAGTGGCACCGGCCGCGGGACAGGGGGGTCTCCGCCGTACGGCGGAGCCTGTCCTCCAGGTTGCGCGAACGCGTGGCCAAGTGGTTGTCGCTCGGGGGTGAACGCCGGTGTACCGGAACGCGGTTGTGCCGCGCCCGGCCGCTTGCGCTCCTTCCCGAGGACGTAGCACTTCTCCCATCCCAGGACGGGTACGGCCCGGACCGGAGATGTACGTCCGAGAAGGAGGAACAAAATGAGTTCTCAGATTCGTGGCGGGACCAGATGGAAGCGCTTCGCGCTCGTCATGGTGCCGAGCATCGCGGCCACGGCCGTGGTCGGTGTGGGTCTGGCGCAGGGTGCCCTCGCGGCTTCCTTCGCCGTCTCGGGCCAGGACTTCAAGGTTTCGGCCGACAAGCTCGAAGGCACGAACCTGATCCAGTACGGCAGCGTCGCCGAGGGTCACGACCTCAAGGGCAACGCGGCGCACCACCCGGTCACCATCTCCGGGTTCAGCCACGCCGAGATCTACAACATGTGCCAGTCGCTGGTGACGCCGACGCCGCTCGGCAACATCACGATGAAGCTGCAGACGGGCACCAAGCCGGGCAAGCCGGCCGTGGCCGACAACATCTACCTCGATGTTGCCGAGCTCGACACGGACGCCGAGTTCACCAACCTGGACATCGGTGTCGCCGTGGGCGACGCGGGCCACAAGACCAAGCCGCAGGCCGGCACGGTCGCCAGCCCGTACCTGTTCTCGCAGCGCGCGGACAAGGCGGTGCTGTCGAACGTGCGCCAGAAGGCGTGGGCGACGACGGCGGGCACCTTCAAGCTGCCTGACCTCAAGCTGCGCCTCCTCGGTGGCGACCAGCCCTGCTACGCGGACGGGCAGTAACCGCTCCCGGTGCGTTAACCGGACGGGCGGGCGATGCCGGCAGTCGTCGCCGTCGCCCGCCCGTCCGGGCTCCACATAGTTCTCAGTACCACCCGTTTCCAGGGAGCTGTTGTCCATGAACCCCCAGGCCCCGGTTTACGTGCGCGCCGAAGACGACGCCTGGCTCACCGCGGTGTACTACCACGTCCACGCGTGGAGTGGGCGCCGCCCCTTCTGGGCGGGTCTGATCATCATCCTCAGCGGTGTTCCGATCGCGTACTTCCCCTACGCGGACGTCCGGCTCGGCAACATCACCATCGCGATGGCCACGACGGCCGGTGCCGGTTCGCTGATCATCGGCCTCCTCCTGGTGACGCTGGGGCTGACGCTCTGGCTCCAGCAGGGCGTACGGATCTTCGCGGGGGTCGCGGCGATGCTGCTGGGGCTGGTGTCCCTGCCGGTGTCGAACCTCGGCGGCTTCGGCATCGGGCTCATCCTCTCCATGGTCGGCGGCGGCATGGCGCTGGCCTGGGCGCCGGGCAAGCCGGCGGACCCGGAGGACGCGGCGGACACCAGGAACCCGGCGCAGGCCGTGGACCTGGGCAAGGCGCAGGCGATGGCGGGCCCCCCGAACGTCCCGGGTCCCCGCGCGACGGAAACGGCATACGCGACCGAGACGACTGCCCACGCCGATGGCGGGAGGAACAGTGCGGGGTGACGAAACGCAACGGAGCGAGGCTCCGGGTGCGGAGTCCCGTGAGAGGAAGGGCCCGCGCCACGCGGCGCCCAGGAAGTCGCTCCTGACCAAGATCCAGATACCCGTCGGCAAGACGATGGCGCTGGCCGCCATGCCGACCGCGGTCTTCGTCGGCATGAGCATGGCGCCGAAGTTGGCCGTGGCCGACGACAAGGAGATCCCCTTCGCGCCCGGACCGTGCGTGACGCGGTCCGACGAGCCCGCGGAGTCCGCCTCCCCGTCGCCGTCGAAGACGCCTTCCAAGACCCCTTCGAAGTCTCCGCAGACGACGCCCTCGGCGGGCAAGTCGCCCACCGCGGTGCCTTCGCCGAGCACGAGCCCGTCGGCGTCCAAGCCGGTGCAGAAGCCCGCCGCCAAGCCGGCCGAGAAGCCCGCGGTCAAGCCGGCGGCGGTTCCCGCCGCGGGGGCCAAGGTCTCGAACCCGCTGGACCCGCTGGGTGTCGGCGACGCGATCAAGGGCCTCCTCGACGAGCTGGGCCGGCCGCTGGCGAACCCGCCGGCCACCACCGCCCCGCAGGCGCCGAAGCCCGCGACCACCACGCCCGCTCCCGACCCGGCGGCGGCCGCGATCCGCGACGCCGCCAAGACGGCCGGCGCCCAGGTCTCGGAGCTCTCCGAGGAGGTCAAGGGCACCACGGCCACCCCGAAGGACGAGACGGGCGCCGCGGCGGGCAAGGGCCAGGGCAAGAAGGAGACCGAGAAGCCCGGGGACAAGGCTGAAGACAGGGCCGGGGACAAGGCCGGGGACAAGGCCGAGGACGGGAAGAAGCCCTTCCCCTGCCCGACCTACGACGCCAAGGCCCTGGCCGACGCCGAAGTGGAGCAGGGCATCCCGCTGCTCCCGGACGAGCCCTGGTACCTCGACAGCTCGCTGCTGACCCTCTACGGCCTCGACTACGAGGGCATCGTCGAGGTGAAGACGGCGAGCGGCAAGACCAAGACGGTCCTGAAGTTCACGGCGGACTCGCTGGACATCAAGGACCTCTACCAGACGGTCGGCAAGGGCGGGCAGGTCGCCCACCTGAAGTCCCGTCCGGGTTCCACGTCGAAGATCCGCGGGGCCAAGGTGACGATGTACACCGAGAGCCTCAAGGGCAACCTCTTCGGCCTGATCCCGATCGAGTTCAGCCCGCAGAGCCCGCCGCCCCTGAACGTCCCGTTCGCGTTCTTCACGAACGCCAAGGTCGTCCAGGCCGGCCAGTTCGGCGGCAACCTGACCGTGCCGGGCCTCAAGAACTACATCGGCCCGGCGGAGTAGACGCGTACGGTCTCGCGCGGCCGCACGCACTGAGGGCGGCACCCCGGATCCTCCTTGGGATCGGGGTGCCGCCCTCGGTCTCTGTGCGGCAGGGTCGGGCCGGCGGGTGCGAGGTCAGTCGCGGGCGCCGCCGCCCAGGTGGTGGACGCGGACCATGTTGGTCGTGCCCGGGACGCCGGGGGGCGAGCCCGCGGTGACGATCATGGTGTCGCCGTTGTTGTAGCGGCCCAGTTTGAGCAGTTCCGCGTCCACGAGGTCGACCATGGAGTCGGTGTTGTCCACGTGCGGGACGACGTAGGACTCGACGCCCCAGCTCAGCGTGAGCTGGTTGCGGGTGCCGGCGTCGGTGGTGAAGGCCAGGATCGGCTGGATCGCGCGGTAGCGCGACAGGCGGCGGGCGGTGTCACCGGAGTGGGTGAAGGCGACCAGGGCCTTGCCGTCCAGGAAGTCCGCGATCTCGCAGGCCGCGCGGGCGACGGAGCCGCCCTGGGTACGGGGCTTCTTGCCCGGGACCAGCGGCTGGAGGCCCTTGGACAGGAGCTCCTCCTCGGCCGCCTCGACGATCTTCGACATCGTCTTGACGGTCTCGATCGGGTAGGCGCCGACCGAGGACTCGGCGGACAGCATGACCGCGTCCGCGCCGTCGAGGATCGCATTGGCGACGTCGGAGGCCTCCGCGCGCGTCGGGCGCGAGTTGGTGATCATCGACTCCATCATCTGGGTCGCGACGATCACCGGCTTGGCGTTGCGGCGGCACATCTCCACGAGGCGCTTCTGCACCATCGGGACCTTTTCGAGCGGGTACTCGACGGCGAGGTCGCCACGGGCGACCATGACCGCGTCGAAGGCCGCGACGACGCCCTCCATGTTGGCGACGGCCTGGGGCTTCTCGACCTTGGCGATGACGGGGACCCGGCGGCCCTCCTCGTCCATGACCTTGTGGACGTCCTTGACGTCGTTGGCGTCACGCACGAAGGAGAGGGCGACCATGTCGCAGCCCATCCGCAGGGCGAAGCGGAGGTCGTCGACGTCCTTCTCCGACAGGGCGGGGACGTTGACGGCGGCACCCGGCAGGTTGATGCCCTTGTGGTCCGAGATGACACCGCCCTCGATGACGATGGTCCGGACCCGGGGGCCCTCGACCTCGGTCACGCGGAGCTCGACGTTGCCGTCGTTGATCAGGACCTGGTCGCCCTTGGAGACGTCGCCCGGCAGACCTTTGTAGGTCGTGCCGCAGATGGACTTGTCGCCCGGGACGTCCTCGGTGGTGATGGTGAACTCGTCACCGCGGACGAGCTCGACGGGACCCTCGGCGAAGGTTTCCAGACGGATCTTCGGACCCTGGAGGTCGGCGAGGACGCCGACGGCACGCCCGGTGTCCTCGGAGACCTTGCGGACGCGGTCGTACCGCTCCTGGTGCTCTGCCTGGGATCCGTGGCTGAAGTTGAATCGGGCCACGTTCATACCGGCCTCGACGAGCGCTTTCAGCTGCTCATACGAGTCGACGGCGGGGCCCAGCGTGCAGACGATTTTGGAACGGCGCATGAAGGCGATCCTATCGGTTTGTTTCGTAGCGGAATATTCCGTCTGGTGGAAAGTCCAAAGTGACTAGCCGGTAACCAGCGCGTACGTCTGGCTGGCGATCTCCAGTTCCTCGTCCGTGGGGACCACGGCCACGGCCACCCGCGCGTACTCCGCGGAGACCAGGCGCGGCTCGGGGGACCGCACCGCGTTGGCTTCCAGGTCGAGCGCGAGGCCCAGCTCCTCCAGTCCGGCCAGGGCCATTTCCCGGATGGAGGAGGAGTTCTCGCCGACGCCCGCCGTGAAGGCGACCGCGTCGACCCGGCCGAGGACCGCCGAGTAGGCGCCGATGTACTTCTTCAGGCGGTGGATGTACGAGGCCAGGGCCAGTCGCGCCGAGGCGTCGCCCTCCTGTGCCCGCCGCTGCACCTCGCGCATGTCGTTGTCGCCGCACAGACCCAGCAGACCGCTCTTCTTGTTGAGCAGCGAGTCGATCTCGTCCACGGACATGCCGCCGACCCGGGCCAGGTGGAAGACGACCGCCGGGTCCAGATCGCCCGAACGGGTGCCCATGACCAGCCCCTCCAGCGGGGTCAGGCCCATCGAGGTCTCCACGCAGACCCCGCCGTGGACGGCCGAGGCGGAGGCGCCGTTGCCCAGGTGCAGCACGATCACGTTCACGTCCTCCTCGGCCTTGCCGAGCAGCGCGGCCGTCGCCCGGGCGACGTAGGCGTGGGAGGTGCCGTGGAACCCGTACCGCCGGATGGAGTACTTGTCGGCCGTCGCGGTGTCGATCGCGTACCGGGCCACGTGCTCCGGCATCGTCGAGTGGAAGGCCGTGTCGAAGACGGCGACCTGCGGCAGGTCCGGGCGCAGGGTGCGCGCCACCTCGATGCCGGTCACGTTCGCCGGGTTGTGCAGCGGGGCGAGCGGGATCAGGGCGCGGATCTCGGCCAGGACCGCGTCGTCGATCAGGGTGGGGTGGGTGAACTTGGTCCCGCCGTGCACCACCCGGTGGCCCACGGCGGCCAGTTCGGGCGAGTCCAGGCCCAGCCCGTCGGCGGCGAGCTCCGCCGCGACGGCCTTCAGCGCGGCCTCGTGGTCCGCGATCGGGCCGGTCCGCTCGCGCTTGCCGCCCTCGGCGCCCGGTCCGGTCAGCGGCTCGTGCACGAGCCGGGAGGTCTCCTCGCCGATGCGCTCCACCAGACCGACCGCCAGGCGGGAGGAGTCCGCCATGTCGAGCAGCTGGTACTTCACCGACGAGGAGCCGGAGTTGAGGACGAGTACGCGCGATGCGGTCACGATGGGGGTCTTTCCTTCTGGTGGGGGCTCGGGCGGGAGGGGCGGCGGTCAGCCGGCCACGGGCTGGGACTGCGCCTGGATCGCGGTGATGGCCACCGTGGTGACGATGTCCTGGACCAGGGCGCCGCGCGAGAGGTCGTTGACCGGCTTGCGCAGACCCTGCAGCACCGGGCCGACCGCCACGGCGCCGGCCGAGCGCTGCACGGCCTTGTACGTGTTGTTGCCGGTGTTGAGGTCCGGGAAGATCAGCACCGTCGCGCGGCCGGCCACGTCGGACTCCGGCAGCTTGGTGGCGGCGACCGAGGGCTCCACGGCGGCGTCGTACTGGATCGGTCCCTCGATCAGCAGGTCGGGGCGCAGCTCGCGGACGATCTCGGTGGCCTTGCGGACCTTGTCCACGTCGGCGCCGGAGCCGGAGGTGCCGGTCGAGTACGAGAGCATCGCGATCCGCGGCTCCAGGCCGAACGCGGCCGCGGTGGTGGCCGACTGGACGGCGATGTCGGCGAGCTGCTCGGCGTTGGGGTCCGGGTTGACGGCGCAGTCGCCGTACGCGAGGACCTTGTCGGCCAGGCACATGAAGAAGACCGAGGAGACGATGGAGGCGTCGGGCTTGGTCTTGATGATCTCGAAGGCCGGGCGGATGGTGGCGGCGGTGGAGTGCACCGCGCCGGAGACCATGCCGTCGGCCAGGCCCTCCTGGACCATCAGGGTGCCGAAGTAGTTGACGTCGGTGACCACGTCGTTGGCCAGCTCGACCGTCATGCCCTTGTGGGCGCGGGCCTTGGCGTAGTACTCGGCGAACCGTTCCCGCAGCGGGGAGGTCGACGGGTCGATGAGCTGGGCGGCCGAGATGTCGATGCCGAGATCGGCGGCCTTCTTCAGGATCGCCGGCTCCTCGCCCAGCAGGGTGAGGTCGCAGACCCCGCGGCGCAGCACCACGTCCGCGGCGCGCAGCACGCGCTCCTCGGTGCCCTCGGGGAGCACCACGCGGCGGCGCTCGGAGCGGGCCCGCTCCAGCAGCTCGTTCTCGAACATCATCGGGGTGACGCGCTCGGAGCGGGCCACCGAGAGCACCTCGCGCAGTTCGGCGGTGTCCACGTGCCGCTCGAACAGGCCGAGCGCGGTCTCCAGCTTGCGCGGGGTCGCGGAGTTGAGCCGGCTCTGCAGGGAGAAGAGTTCGGCGGCCGTCGGGAAGCTGTTGCCGGCCACCGAGACCACCGGGGTGCCCGGCGCGAGCTTCGAGGCCAGCGTCAGGATGTCCTTGGTCGGGCGCTCGTTGAGGGTCAGCAGCACACCGGCGATCGGCGGGGTGCCGGAGGTGTGCGCGGCGAGCGCGCCGATGACCAGGTCGGAGCGGTCCCCGGGGGTGACGACCAGGCAGCCGGGGGTCAGGGCGTTCAGGAAGTTCGGCAGCATGGCTCCGCCGAAGACGAAGTCCACGGCGTCGCGGGCCAGCCCGGCCTCGTCGCCGAGGAGCACCTCGCCGCCGAGCGCCTGGGTGATCTGCGCGACCGTCGGGGCCGACAGGTGCTTGTCGTCCGGCAGGACGTAGCAGGGGACGGGGAGCCGGGCGGCCAGCCGCTCGGCTATCACCTCGCGGTCCTCGGCGGCCACCCGGTTGACGACCATCGCGCCCACGTGGCAGCCCAGGGCCTCGTACGCGCGGTAGGCGTTGCGGGCCTCGGCGCGCACGGCCTCGGCGGGGTGCTTGGTGCCGCCCACGACGGGGATGACCAGCGCGCCCAGCTCGTTGGCGAGGCGGGCGTTGAGCGCCAGTTCGTCCGGGAGGTTGGTGTCGGCGTAGTCGGTGCCGAGGACCAGCATCACCTCGTAGTCCCGCGCCACCTCGTGGTAGCGGCCGACGAGCTGGGAGACCAGTTCGTCGGTGCCCTTCTCGGCCAGGATGGCGGAGGCCTCGTGGTACTCCATGCCGTAGGCGGTGGAGGCGTCCTGGTCGATCCGGTAGCGGCCCTTGAGCAGATCGAAGAGCCGGTCGGGCCCGTCGTGCAGCAGGGGGCGGTAGACGCCCACCCGGCCCGTCTGGCGAGTCAGGAGCTCCATGATCCCCAGCTCGACGACCTGGCGGCCGTCCCCCCGCTCGATACCGGTCACGTACACGCTGCGCGTCACGCGTGCTCTCCGTCCCATCGTGTGAAATCTCGGGATCGCCCCACCACGATTCTGGCTGCGGCGGGGCGGATGTACGAGTCGGTTGTCCCAGTAAATATGGGCTTGACCTCTTGACAATACCTCTGCGGGTCGATAGGACGCCCGCCGGAAAAAGGGCCTGTCCGGGCGGGTCCAAAGGCCTCCCGGGCGCCCGGCGGCGGAGCGTCACGGAGCGCGCCCCCGCCCCTGACCATGGAACAATCGGACAGGCTTCACCATTACGCCCCTCATACAGTCCTTCATACGGCTCTTCACATGAGCAACCGGCCGGCTGTCCGCCCGCACGCGAACGGCCAGGTACGACCAGGAGCAGGAGACACAGCACGATGCGTATCGGAGTTCTCACCGCAGGCGGCGACTGTCCGGGCCTGAACGCTGTCATCCGGTCGGTCGTACACCGTGCCGTGGTCGGGCACGGGGACGAGGTCATCGGTTTCGAGGACGGCTTCAAGGGCCTCCTCGACGGCAACTTCCGCCCCCTCGACATCAACGCCGTCAGCGGCATTCTCGCCCGCGGCGGAACGATTCTCGGGTCGGCGCGCATGGAGCGAGCCCGCCTCCACGAAGCGGCCGAGAATGCCGCAGAACTGGCCAGGCGCTACGGCATCGACGCCCTGATCCCGATCGGCGGCGAGGGCACCCTGACCGCCGCCCGGATGCTGTCGGACGCCGGAATGCCCGTGGTCGGCGTGCCGAAGACCATCGACAACGACATCTCCTCCACCGACCGCACCTTCGGCTTCGACACGGCCGTCATGGTCGCCACCGAGGCCATCGACCGCCTCAAGACCACCGCCGAATCGCACCAGCGCGTCATGGTCGTCGAGGTCATGGGCCGTCACGCGGGCTGGATCGCCCTGGAGTCCGGCATGGCCGGCGGCGCCCACGGCATCTGCCTGCCGGAGCGCCCCTTCGAGGTGGACGCCCTGGTCAAGATGGTGGAGGAACGATTCGCCCGCGGTAAGAAGTTCGCCGTCATCTGCGTGGCCGAAGGCGCGCACCCGGGCGAGGGCTCCATGCCGTACGAGAAGGGTGCGATCGACCAGTACGGTCACGAGCGCTTCGCCGGCATCGGAAACCGCCTCGCCGTGGAGCTGGAGCGGCGCCTGGGCAAGGAAGCCCGCCCCGTCATCCTCGGCCACGTCCAGCGCGGCGGCACCCCCACCGCCTACGACCGCGTCCTCGCGACCCGCTTCGGCTGGCACGCGGTCGAGGGCGTCCACCGCGGCGACTTCGGCAACATGACGGCCCTGCGCGGCACCGAGATCGTCATGGCCCCGCTGGCCCACGCCGTCACCGAGCTGAAGACCGTCCCCGAGGACCGCATGTACGAGGCCGAGTCGGTCTTCTGACCGTCCCGGCCGGCCGGGACCTCCGTCCTGACTTCCGGCGCCGAAAGGCCCCGGTCCCGTCCGCCCGTGGACGCGATCGGGGCCTTTCCCGTAGGGGATCCGCCGGGGAAATGTGTCCTACGCCGCACCGCCCGCGACCGACCAGAAGCGGTCCACGATGTCCGCGAGGAACTCCCGTCCCGAGTCCCCGCTGCCTGCCTCGCCCTGCGCGCCTCCCCAGCCCAGGGTCGCCACCATCCGCGACTGGTACTCGCCGTGCAGCTGCTCCAGCACCCGCTCCAGGTGCGCCTTGGGCACGGGCAGCAGCTTGGTCAGCGGCTTCACGTAGGCCTGCCAGCGCGTGGTCACCGCGCTGCGCAGCATCTCGGCCAGCTCCTCGTGCTTGCCGGTCGCCGTCACGAACTGGGCCAGGGTCAGTCCCAGCGCGGTGGCCAGCGCGGCGGACTGCCGTTCGTTGCCCTTCCAGCGGCCGGTGTCCTCCATCTTCTGGTAGGCGCCCGCGTCCACACCGAGCCGCCGGGCCAGCTCGTCGGCGGCCAGCCCCCTGGCGATCCGGTGCTCCCGCAAGGTGACGGGCTCGGCGAGCAGCTCGGCGGGGGAGCACCAGAGCACGCCGGCGAGGGCCGTGAGTTCCGCGGCGGTGGGTGAGATCTCGCCACGCTCCCACGCCATCACGGTCTCGGGCGTGACGAGCATTCCGTACTGGGCGCGCAGGCCATAGGCGACATGACCGGGAGCCATGCCCAGGGCCGCGCGGAGACGACGCGCGGCGGGGGCATTGAAAGGGGGGCTGGAGTGCACACGGCACACCGTAGGAGTGGCCGAGGGGTGGCGACTACAGACCAATCAAACAAGCCCATAACTCGTAGGAACGTCCTATGAAGTAAAGGGCTTTGGTCCGTTTCCTCTGCGACTGTCCGGTAATCGGATTGAGCCGTGATCCACTTCCTAGCGTACGTTTCCGGCCGTCCCCCGCGATACCCCTGCGCGTGATCCGCCTCACAGGATCCGGACCGGCTCGAACCAGCCACTCGTCCGGTCCGTACTCCAGGGCGGAGGCCCTCGCGAACGGGGGTGGCGAGGGCCTCCGCGGTTCCCCTCCTTGCCTTGACGCCGACGTCAGGGATTAGCGTCGGGGCCATGCGAATCGGCGAACTGGCCGAGCGGGCCGGCACCAGCACGCGGACGCTCCGGTACTACGAATCGCGGGGACTGCTCCCCGCGCGGCGCGATGCCAACGGCTACCGCGCCTACGACGAGGACGACCTGCGGCTGCTCCGCCAGATCCGCACGCTCCAGGACTTCGGCTTCGACCTGGAGGAGACCCGTCCGTTCGTGGAATGCCTGCGCGCCGGGCACCCGGCCGGCGACTCCTGCCCGGCCTCACTGGCGGTCTACCGGCGCAAGCTCACCGAACTGGACGGCCTGATCGGCCGCCTCACCGACGTGCGCGAACAGGTCGCGGGCCAGCTCGCCGAAGCCGAAGCGGCACGGCCCAGATGCGAGATGACCGGATGACCGGCCGGCGGTCCGCCGGCCGGCACGAGAGGGGAACGACATGATCAAGGCCCATGGCGTGGCCGAAGTGACCGACGCCGACTTCGGGACGCAGGTGCTCGCCGAGCGCGGCCGGCCCGTCCTGGTGGAGTTCACCGCCGACTGGTGCGGCCCGTGCCGCCAGCTCGCACCCGTCCTGTCCGCCGTCGCCGCCGAGGAGGCCGACCGGCTCAAGGTCGTCCAGATCGACGCGGACAGCAACCCCGAGACCCTCGCCCGCTACGGGGTGCTGTCCATGCCCACCCTGCTCGTCTTCCGCGACGGCGAGCCCGTCCGGCAGCTGGTCGGGGCCCGCGCCAAGCGCAGGCTCCTGCAGGAACTGGAAGAGGTGATGGCCCCGGCCGCGCCCACCGCCCCGGCCGCGCCCACCGCCCCGGCCGCACCTACCGCACCGGCGCCGGCCTGAGCCAGAGCGTCGCCAGCGGCGGGAGGGTCAGCCGCAGGCTCGTCGCCCGCCCCTGCGCGGGCACCGGCTCGGGCCGCAGCGGCCGCGCGTGGTGCACACCGCTGCCGCCGTAGGGCTCCAGGTCGGTGTTGAGCACCTCCCGCCACTGCGGCACCTCCTCCGGGACCCCGATCCGGTACCCGTGCCGGACCACCGGGGAGAAGTTCGAGACGCACAGCAGCTGCGAGCCGTCCTGCGCGAACCGCAGGAACGCGAAGACGTTGTCCTCCGCCGCGTCCGCCTCCACCCACGCGAAGCCCTCCGGTACGGTGTCCCGCTCCCACAGGGCGGGCGCCGCCCGGTAGGTGCGGTTCAGGTCGCCCACGAGGCTGCGTACGCCCCGGTGGTCACCGGCCGCCGCGTAGGAGGAGTCCAGCAGCCACCAGTCCGGTCCGTACGTCTCGGACCACTCCGAACCCTGGGCGAACTCCTGCCCCATGAAGAGCAGTTGCTTGCCGGGGTGGGCCCACATGAAGCCCAGGTACGCCCGGTGCGCGGCCCGCTGCTGCCACCAGTCCCCGGGCATCTTCGACACCAGCGAACCCTTGCCGTGCACCACCTCGTCGTGCGAGATCGGCAGCACGTAGTTCTCGCTGAACGCGTAGACCATCCCGAAGGTCATGTCGTGGTGGTGGTACTTGCGGTGCACCGACTCCTTCGACGCGTAGCGCAGGGTGTCGTGCATCCAGCCCATGTTCCACTTCAGGCCGAAGCCGAGCCCGCCCCCGTCGGTGGGCCGCGTCACGCCCGGCCACGCCGTGGACTCCTCCGCGATGGTCACCACGCCCGGGCAGCGCCGGTAGACGGTCGCGTTCATCTCCTGGAGCAGCGCCACCGCGTCCATGTTCTCCCGGCCGCCGTGCTCGTTCGGCGTCCACTCGCCCTCGCCGCGCGAGTAGTCGAGGTACAGCATCGAGGCCACCGCGTCCACGCGCAGCCCGTCCACGTGGAACTCCTGGCACCAGTACACGGCATTGGCGACGAGGAAGTTGCGGACCTCCCGGCGCCCGTAGTCGAACTCCAGCGTCCCCCAGTCCGGGTGCGCGGCCCGCTGCGGGTCGTGGTGCTCGTACAGCGGCCGCCCGTCGAACTCGGCGAGCGCCCAGTCGTCGCGCGGGAAGTGCGCCGGCACCCAGTCGACGATCACCCCGATCCCGGCCCGGTGCAGCGAGTCCACCAGGAAGCGGAAGTCGTCCGGGGTGCCCATCCGGGAGGTCGGCGCGTAGAAGCCGGTGACCTGGTAGCCCCAGGAGCCGCCGAAGGGGTGCTCGGCGACCGGCATCAGCTCCACGTGGGTGAAGCCCAGCTCCGTCACGTACGCGGGCAGCTGCTCGGCCAGCTGCCGGTAGGAGAGCCCCGGCCGCCAGGACGCCAGGTGCAGCTCGTACACCGAGAAGGGGGCCTGGTGCGGCGGGCGGGCCCCGCGCGAGGCCATCCACTCCGCGTCCTGCCAGACGTAGGAGGAGGCCGTCACCACGGAGGCGTTGGCCGGCGGGACCTCGGCGTGCCGGGCCATCGGGTCGGCGCGCAGGGTGTGCGAGCCGTCCGGGCGCGTGATGTCGTACTTGTACAGGGCGCCCTCGCCGACCCCCGGCAGGAACAGCTCCCACACGCCGGTCGAACCGAGCGAGCGCATCGGGTAGGCGACCGAGTCCCAGTGCGAGAAGTCCCCGGTGACCCGCACCCCCAGCGCGTTCGGAGCCCATACGGTGAACCGGGTGCCGGCCACGCCCTGGTGCTCCATCGGCTCCGCGCCGAGCGCCGTCCACAACTCCTCGTGGCGGCCCTCACCGATCAGGTGCAGGTCGAGCTCGCCGAGCGCGGGCAGGAACCGGTAGGGGTCGTGGACCTCCACCTCGTCGCTGTCGTACGTCACCAGCAGCCGGTAGTCCGGCACCCCGGTCAGCGGCATCAGCCCCGAGAACAGCCCGTCCCCGTCGTCGAAGAGCTCGGCCCGCAGCCCCTTGGCGACGATGGTGACCGCCTTCGCGTACGGGCGCAGCACCCGGAAGGACACCCCGCCCCGCTGGGTGCGGGTGCCGAGCACCCCGTGCGGATCGTGGTGGCGGCCCTCCAGCAGCCGGGCCCGTTCCTCCGCGCCGAGCGCCGGTGCCGGCCGGACCCCGTGCGGCGGGGCGGCCCGCCGGGCCCGCGGTGCCCTGGCCTTCTTCGCACCCGGATCGGAGGCGGCGGTGGCGGGGCCCGTGACGGGGCCGGCAACGGGCTTGGCTTCGTCGCGGACGGTCGGTGACGGCTGTCGTGCGGCGCTCACGCGAGCGGCCTCCTCGGGGGCTTCGGGTGGGGAGTGGTGGATCGGGGGGTGGTGGATCCGGGGGTGGGGGGATGGGTGCGGTGAGCGGGGGGACGCTGCGGCTCGGACAGCCGCCGGATCGCCGCCATCGGCACGTGCAGCCAGTCGGGGCGGTGCCGGGACTCGTAGCGGGCCTCGTACACGGCCTTGTCGGTCTCGTAGGCGCGCAGGAGTACGGGATCCTCGCGCGGGTCCCGCCCGGTGGTGCGGGCGTAGCCCTCGCAGAAGGCGGCCCGGCAGGCGTCCGCCCAGGCGGGGGCGAACGGCCGGTGCGAGCGGGCGGCGTAGTCGAAGGAGCGCAGTATCCCGGCGATGTCCCGCACCGCCGGCTCGGGGCGGCGCCGGTCGGCCAGCGGCCGGGCCGGCTCCCCCTCGAAGTCGATCAGCGCCCAGCTGCCGTCGGCGGTGCGCAGGGTCTGGCCCAGGTGCAGGTCCCCGTGGATCCGCTGGGCGGGCACACCGGCCCCGCGGGAGGCGGCCAGTGCGTCGAAGGCGCCGCGCAGCCCCGCCTCGTAGGGGCGCAGGGCGGGCACCTCGCGGGCGGTGGCGGCCAGTCGCGCGGTCATCCCGGCGGCCAGCCGGGCCGTCTGCTCGGGACCCAGCGCGATGGTCGGCAGCGCCGCGGCCAGCGCGCTGTGCACCTCGGCGGTGGCCCGGCCCAGGGCGTGCGCCTCGGCGGTGAAGTCGGCCCCGGCCCGCAGCCGGCCGAGCGCGAGCTGCCAGCCGTCGTCGGAGCCGCGCAGGTACGGCTGGAGCACGCCCAGGGTCAGCGGTTCGGATCCGGGCAGCTCGGCCTCGTACCAGGCGACCGGCGCGGGTACCCGGGAGCAGCCGGCGGCGGCCAGGGCCCGGGGCAGTTCCAGGTCCGGATTGACCCCGGGGCCGACCCGCCTGAAGATCTTCAGGATGTACGAATCCCCGTAGATCAGCGAGGAGTTGGTCTGCTCCCCGGACAGCGGCCGGGGGGTGGGGGCTTCGGGGATCACGGCTCCCGGATCCCGGTCGAAGCGGAGCGGGCCGAGCGTGCCGGGGGAGCGCAGCCGCTCCAGCAGCAGGGCGGCGAGCCGCGGATCGCCCAGGCCCTCGTAGACCGACTGGCCGGCGTACGGGCCCTGCTCGGCCCGGCCGATCAGCGCGGGCGCGAGGGCCGGCGGCAGCGGGCTCGGGCGGATGCCGAGCAGCAGCTGGTAGCAGTCCCCGTCCACGTCGAGCAGCAGGTGCAGCAGCCCGGGGGTGGCTCCGGGCGGCAGCAGCTCGGCCGCCGAGACCGCTCTGAGCCGCCCGATGGCACGGCCCTTGCCCGCGAACCAGCGCTGCGCGGGCAGCCAGGCCCGCAGCATCGGCTCCAGTGGACCGAGCCCGGTGGCCCGGTCGGCGGTGAGCCGGTCGGCGGTGAGCCGGTCCCGGGCGGATGCAGCCTCCGACATGGCGTCGCGTCCTTTCCCCGGGCCGTCAAAGAATGCGCAGAGTGTCCCGGATCGCGCTGGTTGCTTCTCCGGTGTGAGCGAGTGTCGGGTCAGGATGATCCGTACAGGGGCGGGCGATTGACCCATTCGCCCGCCCTTCGTGCGCCTCTACGCGGGGCGTTCTATTCAGCGCGCAGGCGGAACCAGTAGAAGCCGTGCCCCGCCAGGGTCAGCAGGTACGGCCATTCGCCGATCGGCGGGAAGCGGACGTCACCGGTGAGTTCCACCGGCACCCGCCCGTTGAACGACCGCAGATCCAGCTCGGTGGGCTGCGCGAAGCGCGAGAAGTTGTGCACGCACAGCACCAGGTCGTCCCCGTACTCGCGCAGGAAGGCCAGTACCGCCGGGTTGGACGAGGGCAGTTCGGTGTACGAGCCGAGTCCGAAGGCGGGGTTCGCCTTGCGGACCTCGATCATCCGGCGGGTCCAGTGCAGCAGCGACGAGGGTGATGCCATCGCGGCTTCGACATTGGTCACCTGGTACCCGTGGACCGGGTCCATGATGACCGGCAGGTTCAGCCTGCCCGGATCGCACGAGGAGAAACCGGCGTTGCGGTCAGGCGTCCACTGCATCGGCGTGCGCACGCCGTCGCGGTCGCCGAGCCAGATGTTGTCGCCCATGCCGATCTCGTCGCCGTAGTACAGCACCGGCGAACCGGGCAGCGACAGCAGCAGGGCCGTGAACAGCTCCATCTGGTTCCGGTCGTTGTCCAGCAGCGGGGCGAGCCGGCGGCGGATGCCGATGTTGGCCCGCATGCGCGGGTCCTTGGCGTACTCGGCGTACATGTAGTCGCGCTCTTCGTCCGTGACCATTTCGAGGGTGAGCTCGTCGTGGTTGCGCAGGAAGATGCCCCACTGGCAGCGGTCCGGGATCGCCGGGGTCTTGGCCAGGATTTCGGAGACCGGGTAGCGGGACTCTCTTCGTACGGCCATGAAGATGCGCGGCATGACGGGGAAGTGGAAGGCCATGTGGCATTCGTCCCCGCCCTTCTCGAAGTCGCCGAAGTAGTCGACGACGTCCTCGGGCCACTGGTTGGCCTCGGCGAGCAGCACGGTGTCCGGGTAGTGCGCGTCGATCTCGGCCCGGACCCGCTTGAGGAGGGTGTGGGTGCGCGGCAGGTTCTCGCAGTTGGTGCCCTCCTCGGCGTAGAGGTAGGGCACGGCGTCGAGGCGGAAGCCGTCGATGCCGAGGTCGAGCCAGAAGCGGAGCGAGGAGACGATCTCCTCCACGACGGCCGGGTTCTCGTAGTTGAGGTCCGGCTGGTGGGAGAAGAACCGGTGCCAGTAGTACTGCTTGCGGACCGGGTCGTACGTCCAGTTCGAGGTCTCGGTGTCGACGAAGATGATGCGGGCGTCCTGGTACTGCTTGTCGTTGTCGGCCCACATGTAGTAGTCGCCGTAGGGCCCTTCGGGGTCCTTGCGGGACTGCTGGAACCACTCGTGCTGATCGCTCGTGTGGTTCATCACGAAGTCGATGATCACCCGCATGCCGCGGGTGTGCGCCGCGTCCACGAACTCCACGAAGTCGGCCAGGTCGCCGAATTCGGGCAGCACTGAGGTGTAGTCGGAGACGTCATAGCCCCCGTCGCGCAGGGGCGAGGCGAAGAAGGGCGGGAGCCAGAGGCAGTCGACGCCGAGCCACTGGAGGTAGTCCAGCTTGGCGGTGAGCCCCTTGAGGTCACCCACGCCGTCGCCGTTGCTGTCGTGGAAGGAGCGGACGAGGACCTCGTAGAAGACCGCCCGCTTGAACCAGTCGGGGTCGCGGTCCTTGACGGGGGTGTCCTCGAAGGTGTCGTGGACGGGATCGTTGATCATCATGAGGTGGGTGACCCTCCGGTGGGCGGGGACGGTCGCAGGGCCGCCAGTACGTGCGCGGGCGTGCGGCCCGGTTCCAGGCGCACGTAGTTGGCCCTGCCCCAGTGATAGGTCTCGCCGGTGAGCTCGTCGCGCACCGCGAGGGACCCGTGCCAGTCGAGGCCGAGTACCGGCATGTCCAACGAGACCGTCGCCTCCTGGGTGTGGTGCGGATCGAGGTTGACGACCACCAGTACGGAATTGCCACTCGCGTGCTTCGAATAGGCGATCACCTGTTCGTTGTCGGTCGGATGGAAATGGATGTCGCGCAGCTGCTGGAGCGCGGGGTTGCGGCGGCGCATCCGGTTCAGGGCGGTGATCAGCGGGGCGATCGTGCGGCCCTCGCGGTCGGCGGCGGCCCAGTCGCGCGGACGCAGCTCGTACTTCTCCGAGTCCAGGTACTCCTCGCTGCCCTCCTTGACGGCGGCGTTCTCGCAGAGCTCGTAACCGGCGTAGACCCCCCAGGTGGGGGAGAGGGTGGCGGCGAGGACCGCGCGGACCTCGAAGGCGGGGCGGCCCCCCTGCTGAAGGTAGGCGTGGAGGATGTCCGGGGTGTTGACGAAGAAATTCGGGCGCATGACGGAGGCGGAGCGGGTGTCCGCGAGCTCGGTCACGTACTCGGTCAGCTCGTCCTTGGTGTTGCGCCAGGTGAAGTACGTGTAGGACTGCTGGAAACCGATGGCGGCCAGCGCCCGCATCATCGCGGGCCGGGTGAAGGCCTCGGCCAGGAAGATCACGTCGGGGTCGGACTTGTTGATGTCCGCGATCACCCGCTGCCAGAAGACCACCGGCTTGGTGTGCGGATTGTCCACCCGGAAGATGCGCACCCCGTGGTCCATCCAGTGCCGCAGGATCCGCACCGTCTCCTCCACGATGCCGGCCATGTCGGCGTCGAAGTGGATCGGGACGATGTCCTGGTACTTCTTCGGCGGGTTCTCGGCGTACGCGATGGTCCCGTCGGCGCGGTGGCGGAACCACTCCGGGTGCTTCTCCACCCACGGGTGGTCCGGGGAGCACTGCAGGGCGAAGTCCAGCGCCACCTCGATGCGCAGCTCGCGGGCCTTGGCGACGAAGGCGTCGAAGTCCTCCAGGGTGCCGAGCTCGGGGTGGACGGCCTCGTGGCCGCCCTCGGTGGAACCGATGGCCCAGGGCACACCCGGATCCCAACTGCCCGCCGACAGCGTGTTGTTGGGTCCCTTGCGGAAGGTGCTCCCGATCGGGTGGATGGGCGGCAGGTACACCACGTCGAAGCCCATCGCGGCAATGGCGGGCAGCCGCTCGGCGGCGGTCAGGAAGGTCCCGCTGACCGGGGCCTCGCCCGGCTCCAGCACCGCCCCCTCCGACCGGGGGAACATCTCGTACCAGGAGCCGAAGAGGGCCCGCTTGCGCTCGACCAGCAGCGGCAGCGGCTTGGAGGCGGTCACCAGCTCCCGCAGCGGGCGCCTCGCGAGCGCCGCCACGGCCTCCGGCGCCAGGGCGGCGGCGTACCGCACGGCGACCGCCCGGTCCTCGTCGCGCATCGCGTCGGCGGCGGCCAGCACGCACTCGCGCCCGTCCCGCTTGGGCACCTTCGCGGCGGCCCGCTCGTACAGCTCGGCGCCCTCCAGGAGCACCAGCCCCGTGTCGATCCCGGCCGGGATCTTGATCGCCGCATGCGCCCGCCAGGTGGCCACCGGATCGCTCCACGCCTCGACGGTGTAGGTCCACCTCCCCTCGACCTCGGCGGACACCCGCGCCCCCCACCGGTCGGTACCGGGAGCGAGCTCGGCGAGCGGCACGGGGGGCCGCAGCCGCCCGCTGGGATCTCGGAGCACGACGTGGGCCGCCACGGCGTCGTGCCCCTCGCGGAACACGGTGGCGGAAATCTCGAATACCTCGTCCACGACCGCCTTGGCGGGTCTGACGCCGCAGTCGACGGCGGGGCGGACGTCCAGCACGGGAATGCGACCGATCATGATGGGATCACCTGGGGGCAGTTCGCAGGGCTCGGTGACAACAGGCCAGCCGGCATTACGGCTGGTAGTGCACGCTCTGTTCGCTCTGTTTCTAGCCGCTCGGAAGACGGCTGGGCTGCGGGCATGGCCGCTCCTGTCCGCGTTCACTCGGGTGGCGGGAGAGGTTCGGGGGAGGGTGCGCCGTGCGCGTACCCGGGGAGCCCTTCCCACTCCAGCCCGGCCCAACCCGGGTGCTCGGTTAACTACTCGTACGTAGTCGTACGGCCGTTCCGGCGCCACGGCTCGACAGTCGCCGATGCTCCGTCAACTCGAAAAGTACTAACGGATGTCCGGCCCCGCCCCTCCATGCCACGCGGGACCCGCGGAACGCGCCGCGTCCCCACGCGCCTTCCCCGGGGAGCGGACCGTACGCACCGCACCTGCCCGAGGCCGTCCTCAGGTGAGATCGTCTTCACTCGCGACCTCCCCGGGCTGATGAACGGGAGAGGCCCCGGGCGGCGTGACGACGACCGGGGCGGGAGTCAGCGGGTAGCGAGGACGATGGTGCCGAGGACACAGAACGCGATGACGGTGTAGAGGGCCTGCCGTACGGGTTCGTTCCCTCGGGCCGCCGGGGAGGTGAGGCTGTTCGGCCGGTGTGGGCCCGCTGCGGGCAGCCGGGGTGCGCGTACAGATCAGGCCTTCCGGACGACGCCGATTCGAAGGAGATCCTGTCCGCCGGGCCCACGATCACCCGGTCGCAGTACACGCAGAAGTGGATGCCCTCGCGCGTCATCCCGCGCTCACAGGCCTGGCCTCGCGGAGTGCCTCCGCGAGGTTCTCGATGACGCGTGCGATACCGCGGGCGTGGTTCCACTGGGCGTGGTCGTGATCGAGGCCGTCAGGGGGGCCGCGGTCGATGAGGTAGCCCCAATCCGTCAGCCCGTTGTCGGCTTGCGGAGACCGGTCGTCCTGCGGAATCGCGGCGATCCACGTGGTCAGGGGAGTTCCGTGGCGGATGAGGCTGGTGACCAGGGCGTTCACGGTCTCCCTGGACGGGCGGTCGGTGTACGGCCCGAGGGGCTGGGAGGCCAGTGCCTCGGCCGTACGAACGGCCTCGTCCCGGAAGCCGGTATCGACCTGTTCGTCTGCGTTCGTTGTCGTCATGGGTGGATGATGGGCTGGCACTCTGATGAACAGACAGGCCGTCGCGTGGCCACCCCCGGCCATGTCGCGGCCACGGCCGGGGCGGCGCGCGATGACACCTCAGACTGGGCAAATGAGTCAGCGCAACGACGCACTTCGGGCGGCCCGGTTACGAGCGGGATGGCGCACCGTGGAGAAGGCCGCCGCAGCACTCACCTGGAAGGGTCAGTCGTTCCTGGACGACAGACACTTCACCGTGTCGCCGAGGACATGGCGCCGCTGGGAGGGCGACCGACCGGGCTGGCCTCCACAGGAGACGGCAGACGTGCTCCACGACGCGTTCGGGCTGTGGCCGGAGACCTCGGCTTCACGCCCCCCACCGGCTGGATCCGCCCCGAGAGGCACCATGAGGACCAAGTGGAACGCCGTACCTTCATCTCCGTCACGGCCGCTGCTCTCGTGCCGGGGCCGACACCCCACCAGCACGTGGACCCCGCCCTCATCACCTACTTCCAAGAACAGCTGGAAGGGCACTACAGGGCGGACATGCTGCTCGGCCCGCACGACCTGATCGGCACGGTCAGCGCGCAGTACCAGCTCATCGACAAACTGGTCCGGTCCGCGCGTGGTGAGACCCGGCGCGGCCTCCTGCGCGTTGGAGCCGCGTACGCTGCCCTCGTGGGCTGGCTGTACCAGGACGCGGGCGACCTCGGCGCGGCCACCTTCTGGCGCGGGGTGACGCAGGAGATCGCCGTGCGGTCCCGGGACCCGCATCTGATCGGGTACTCCCTCGTCAATCAGGCCCAGGTCCGTACGGACCTCGGCGACGGCCACGGTGTCATCGACCTGTGCGAGGCGGCCCTGGGTGACGCAGCGGGCCTGTTCCCCAAGGTTCGGGTGATGGCCTTGCAGCAGCAGGCCCACGGAGCCAGTCTCACTGGGGACCGGGCCACGGTGGACCAGCTGATCGACGGCGCCGCCGGCCTCCTCCACCGTATCGACGACGACCTTCCCTGGGGCAACGCCTGCCGGCGCACGCCGGGGTACCTGGAGGTGCAGCGGGCAACCTGCTACGGCCGCCTCGGGCTCGGTGGTGAGGCGGAAGCCCTGTGGTCGCAAGTGCTGAAAGCGGTGCCGTCGACCGCGCGCCGCGACCGGGGCGTGTACCTCGCCCGGCACGCCACCGCAGCCGCTGCCGCCCGGCAACCGGACCAGGCAGTCGAGATCGCGCGGTCCGCCGCGGAGATCGCCGTGGAAACCCGGTCCGTGCGCATGGCACGGGAGTTGGCCACACTGGAACGGACCATGCGGCCGTGGCAGGATTCCCCGGTAGGCCGGGACTTGGCCGAGATCCTGGCACCCGTCACCGAGGGGGTATGACGTGGGAGTTCCACGGGCGTTGACCGACGAAGAGATCGCGGCCGCACTGGCCGAGCTGCCGGGCTGGACACGGGAGGGTGACGAGATCACCCGCACTTACGAGATCCGCTACCACGCGGCCGTGGCGGCCATCGTGACCATCGCGGACCGGTCCCGCCGGATCCAGCACCACGCGGACCTCGACCTGCGCATCGACAGCCTGCGCGCCGCGATCACCACGCACGACGCGGGCCACGTCCTGACCCTCGCCGACTTCGACCTCGCACAGCGGATCGACGCCATCGTCGCCGCGCACCAGGCGCTCCCGCTCGACTGAGTCCTGAGCCTGGGCTGTTCCCCCTCAAGGGCGCGGCAAGGCGCGGTCTGTGGAGGGCCGCCGGGACGCGCCATGGTCCGGCGGGGCCGTCGGCGCTAGCCTTCCGAGGGTGACGCTCGCGGTGCACAGCGTGGTGCGCCCGCATCGATCCGTAATCCCCTGCGAAGGTGGAACGCGTGAAGGCTATCCGTCGATTCACCGTGCGCCCCGTCCTCCCCGAGACCCTCTCGCCGCTCGCCGACCTCGCGCGCAACCTGCGCTGGTCCTGGCACGCCGAGACCCGCGAACTCTTCCAATCCGTCGATCCCGAGGGCTGGCAGGCCGCCGGCGGGGATCCCGTCCGGCTGCTCGGCGCAGTGTCCGCCGCGCGGATCGCCGAGCTCGCCGCCGACCGGCGGTTCCTGCGGCGGCTCGCCGTCGTCGCCGCCGACCTCGATGACTACGTCCACGGCGGGAGGTGGTACCAGAGCCACGAGGCCGCGGCCGAGCTCCCCGCCGCCATCGCCTACTTCTCGCCCGAGTTCGGGATCACCGCCGCCCTGCCCCAGTACTCCGGCGGGCTCGGGATCCTCGCCGGGGACCACCTCAAGGCCGCCAGCGACCTCGGCGTACCCCTGATCGGGGTCGGACTGCTCTACCGGCACGGCTACTTCCGGCAGTCCCTGTCCCGGGACGGCTGGCAGCAGGAGCACTATCCGGTGCTCGACCCCAACGAACTGCCCGTCGCCCTCGTCCGGGAGGAGGACGGAGCCCCGGCGCGGGTCTCCCTGAGCCTGCCCGGCGGCCGTGCCCTGCACGCGCACATCTGGCAGGCCCGCGTCGGCCGGGTGCCGCTGCTGCTCCTCGACTCCGACGTCGAGGACAACGACGCCGTGGCCCGCGAGGTGACCGACCGGCTCTACGGCGGCGGGAGCGATCACCGGCTGCTCCAGGAGATGCTCCTCGGCATCGGCGGCGTGCGGGCCGTCCGGTCCTACTGCCGGATCACCGGGCATCCCGGCCCCGAGGTCTTCCACACCAACGAGGGACACGCCGGGTTCCTGGGCCTGGAGCGCATAAGGGAACTGGAGGGGCAGCAGGGCCTCGGCTTCGACGCCGCCGTCGAAGCCGTCCGGGCGGGTACCGTGTTCACCACGCACACGCCCGTCCCCGCCGGCATCGACCGCTTCGACCGGACCCTGGTCGCCCGCCACTTCGGCGAGGGCGGCGAACTGCCCGGCGTACCCGTCGACCGGATCCTGGCGCTGGGCGCCGAGACCTACCCCGGCGGCGACCCCGGGGTGTTCAACATGGCCGTCATGGGGCTGCGCCTCGCCCAGCGGGCGAACGGGGTCTCCACCCTGCACGGCGCCGTCAGCCGGGAGATGTTCGCCGGGCTCTGGCCGGGCTTCGACCCCTCCGACGTGCCCATCACCTCCGTCACGAACGGGGTGCACGCACCGACCTGGGTGGCGCCCGAGGTCGTGAAGCTCGGCGCGAGGCAGATCGGCGCCGGGCGCACCGAGGACGCGCTCTCGGTCGGCGGCTCCCAGCGCTGGGACGCCGTCGCCGACATCCCCGACCAGGACGTCTGGGACCTGCGCCGGGTGCTCAGGGAGCAGCTGGTCCAGGAGGTACGGGACCGCCTGCGCGCCTCCTGGCGCCAGCGCGGGGCCGCCGACGCCGAGCTGGGCTGGGTGGATTCCGTCCTCGACCCGGACGTGCTGACCATCGGGTTCGCCCGCCGGGTGCCCTCGTACAAGCGGCTCACGCTGATGCTGCGCGACCCCGACCGCCTGCGCCGCCTGCTGCTGGACCCGGACCGGCCCGTGCAGATCGTGGTCGCGGGCAAGGCGCACCCGGCCGACGACGGCGGCAAGCGGCTCGTGCAGGAGCTGGTGCGGTTCGCCGACGACCCGCGCGTGCGCCACCGGATCGTCTTCCTGCCCGACTACGGCATGGCCATGGCCCAGAAGCTCTACCCGGGCTGCGACGTCTGGCTGAACAACCCGCTGCGCCCGCTGGAGGCCTGCGGCACCAGCGGGATGAAGGCGGCCCTCAACGGCTGCCTCAACCTCTCCGTCCTGGACGGCTGGTGGGACGAGTGGTTCGAGCCGGACTTCGGCTGGGCCATCCCGACCGCCGACGGCCTCGGCGCGGACGAGGACCGCCGCGACGCCCTGGAGGCGGGCGCCCTCTACGACCTGATCGAGGGCCGGGTCGCACCCCGGTTCTACGACCGGGCCGCGCACGGCGGGCTGCCGGTGCGGTGGATCGAGATGGTGCGGCGCACCCTCGTCTCGCTGGGGCCCAAGGTGCTGGCGGGACGCATGGTGCGGGAGTACGTGGAGCGGCTCTACGCGCCCGCCGCGCTCTCCCACCGCGCCCTGACCCCGGACGCGGCGCGGGACCTCGCCTGGTGGAAGGGCCGGGTCCGCGCGGCCTGGCCGCAGCTCACCGTCGAGCACGTGGAGGCGCTGACGGCGGGCCCGGTCGGCGGCACCGCCGAACTCGGGGCCACCCTGACCCTGCGCGTGCAGGTCTCGCTCGACGCCCTCGCACCCGAGGACGTGGAGGTGCAGGCCGTCGCGGGCCGGGTCGACGCGCAGGACGTGATCCAGGGCGGCCGGACCTTCCCGCTCAAGCCCGCGGGCGGACCGGACCTGGAGGGACGCTGGGTGTACGAGGGCCCCCTGGCCCTCGACCGTACGGGGCCCTTCGGCTACACCGTACGGATCCTGCCCGCGCACCCGCTGCTGGCGACCCCGGCCGAACTGGGGCTGGTCGCCGGGCCGGTGGACACGGAGGCGGGGGGCGGGGTGCTGCTGCGGTAGCGGGAGCGGTCACGGGGCGGGCGGGCACGGGCGGGCGGTCACGGGGCGGGCGGCGGGTCCACCAGCCGCCCGTCCTCCACCAGCATCCCGGCCCGCTTGATGGTGCGCAGGCTCGGGATCACCTCCACCTGCCCCACGCCCTCGACCGCGCCGATCCGCTCGGTCAGGTAGGTGTACAGCGCCTCGGTGTCCCGGCACACCACCACCGCCATCAGCGAGGCCGACCCGGTCACGGCCGCCGCGAACGCGACCTCGCGGTGGCTCGCCAGGGCCGCCCCGACCTGCGCCAGCCGGGCCGGCGGGACGCTCAGCACCAGCGTCGCCTCCGCCTCGTAGCCGAGCAGTGAGGGGACGAACTCCACGTCGAAGAAGACCGCCCCGAGATCGCGCAGCCGCTCCAGCCGGCGCCGGGCGGTGGACTCCGACAGCCCTCCCGCGCGCGCCAGCTCCGGATACCCCGCGCGCCCGTCCCGGCCCAGCACGGCCAGCAGCGCGAGCTCCGCCGGGTCCAGGGCGTACGGCGGGTCCGCCGCCGGCCGCGGCTCGACGGGAGGCCGTTCCAGGGCGGCGATCTGGTCGGGGCGCAGCAGGTCCAGGCCGGCCCAGGCGTCGGGCCCGCCGAAGAACTTCCGCAGGATGGTGTGGGCGCTGATCCCGGTCACCCGCCGGGTGCGCGGCAGCTTCTCCAGGAGCAGGGTGTCCCGGTCCTTGCGGGTACGGGCCCGGGTCATGCAATGGACCTCGGTGCCGCCCGAGTTCAGGTTCACCCACGCGATGTCCGGGCGCCGGGCGAGCGCCTCGGCCACCGGGAGCGCCGCGTCGGGGGCGCACTGCACGCGCAGCCAGGACTCGAACAGCCCGACGCGGCTGCCCAGCGGCAGCCCGACGACCCGGATCAGGCCGGTGGTCCGCAGGTGCCGGTAGCGGCGTACGACGGTCTGGTCGGAGACCTCCAGCACCTCGGCGAGCCGGCTGAAGGGGGCCCGGCCGTCGATCGTGAGGGCCTGGATCAGGCATCGGTCGAGTGCGTCCAGCTCCGTGGTGTTCATGATTTCCATCATGACAGGGCCGTCCATGAGTGAAATCTGCCAGAACCAGGCCGCTGGGTGGGGGAAGGGGAGGAGGTTCTGGGACCTTGGGTCCATCGGGGACCGCCCCCCCGGGCCTCCGCCCCCTCCGTGATCCGAGGAGAACCTCCCATGCGTAAATGGCTGCCGTTGACGGCGGTGTGTCTCGGGGCCTTCATGCTCCTGGTCGACGTCACGATCGTGACCGTCGCGCTGCCCGACATGGCGGCCGACATGCACACCGGCTTCTCCGCGCTCCAGTGGGTGATGGACGTCTACGCCCTCGCCCTGGCCGCCCTGCTGCTCGGCGCCGGTTCGCTCGCCGACCGGATCGGCCGGCGCCGCGTCTACCTCGGCGGGCTCGGCCTCTTCGCCGCTGCCTCCCTCGCCTGCGGCCTGGCCGACGGCCCGGCCGCGCTCATCGCCTTCCGCGCCGTCCAGGGCGTCGGCGGCGCCGCGATGTTCGCCACCACCATGGCCCTGCTCAGCTCCGCCTACCAGGGCCGCGACCGGGGCATCGCCTTCGGCGTGTGGGGCGCGGTCAACGGAGCCGCCGCCGCGGCCGGTCCGATCATCGGCGGGCTGCTCACCGAGCAGTTCGGCTGGCGCTGGATCTTCTTCATCAACCTCCCGGTCTGCGCCCTGGCCGTGTACGTCACCCTCAAGGCCGTCACCGAGTCCCGCGACCCGCACGCCAAGGGGCTGGACCTGCCCGGCATGCTCACCTTCACCACCGGCGCCGCGGCCGTCACCTACGCCCTGATCCGGGTCGGCGAGAACGGCTGGACCTCCGCGACCACCCTGGCCCTGTTCGCCCTGAGCGCCGCCGCCTTCGCGGTCTTCGTCCTCGTCGAACTGCGCAGCTCCCGCCCGATGCTGGACCTCTCGCTGTTCCGCAGCCCGACCTTCGTGGCCGTCATGGCCGCCGCGCTGCTGATGTCCGGCGCCGCCTTCGGGTACCTGATGTACGTGTCCCTGTGGCTCCAGAGCGCCGAGGGCATGGGCCCGGTCGCCGCCGGTCTGACGATGCTGCCGATGAGCCTGGCCGCATTCGTGGTCGCCGCCGTGACCGGCAAGCTGATGCACGGGGCCCCGGCCCGGCTCAGCATCGGCGGCGGGCTGTTCCTGATCGGCGCGGGCGCCCTGCTCCAGGGCTGGATGCTGGACGCCGGGGACGGCTGGACGGCACTGGTCGCCGGTCTGGCCGTCACCGGCGTGGGCGTCGGCATGATCTCCCCGGCCCTCGCGGCCGCCGCGATGGGGGCCGTTCCCCCGGCCCGCGCCGGGATGGCGGGCGGCGCCCTCAACACCGCTCGCCAGCTGGGCATGGCCCTGGGCATCGCGGTGCTCGGCGCGGTGTTCCAGTCCGGCCTGGAGGACGGTCTGGCCGGCTCCGGCCAGCCGCACGGCACGGCCGAGGCGCTGGCCGGCGGCGGCGCGGGACAGCTGCTGCACGCGGCTCCGGGAGCCCGGCACTGGGTGGAGGCGGCCTTCGCGAGCGGACTGCGCGACACCTTCTGGGTCTCGGGCGCGATGGGCCTGGCGGGCGCGCTGATCCTGGTGCTCCTGGTCCGGCGGCCCACGGCGGCGCAGGCCCCGGCGGGGAAGCCGGCCCCGGCGGTCGACCGGGCCCCGCAGGACCCGCAGACTCCGCAGAACATGCCGGTCCCGCAGGCGCGGCCGGGCCAGCCGGCCCCGGCGGGTGCGCCGGGTGCGGCGGGCGAACGCACCGCCGTCTGAGCCGCCCCGGCGGCCGTACGCGCCCGTGTGCCCCGGACCCCGAGCGGGTCCGGGGCACACGGGCGACCTGCGCGCCGCGGGGGAGACCGGGAGGGTGAACCTTCGAACGCGTCTCCGTGCCGAATCGTTTCAGCGGGACGATCCGCTCCTACGCTGCCCGCGGATGCCAACCGGACCCGGCATCCGAGGAACCCGAGAAACGGACTCCCCAATGCGTCTTCGCACCACCGCCGCCGCACTCGTCGGCGCCCTCGCGCTCGTCCTGCCGACCGGCGGGCTGTCGTACGCCAACGGCCACGACGACGACCGCGAGCACCTCGGCACGCTGCACTACCGGTACACCAACGAGGACGGCGCCCGTCGCGACGGGAAGATCCGCCCGGCGGACAACGACACCTGCTACCGGCTGGGCCGCCGCGCCTCCGAGGTGGACAACCAGACGAAGTCCCTCGCGGTGGTCTACAGCAACCGCAGCTGCGGCGGGGTGCCGGAGGCGGAGGTGGAGCCGGGCGACCAGCTTTGGGACACGGCGGTGCGCTCCGTCTACTTCAAGCCGGTCGACGACGACCGCCACGAGGGCCGCCACGACGGCCGTCACGAGGAGGGCCGCCACGACGGCCGCCACGACGACGACCGCCGTGACGACGACCGCCGTGACGACGACCGCCGCGACGACGACCGCCGCGACCAGTGGCGCGACGACGAGGACCGCAGCCACGGCGACCGCGTCACCATGGCCCCGCCCGAGGCCCCGGTCGAGCGGACGTCGGACATCCTCGACCACGTCTTCCGTTCCATCGGCTGACCCGAAGCCCGAAGGGTCCGGCATCCCTGGGGGTGCCGGGCCCTTCGCTTGCCGTGTGCCGTGTGCCGTGTGCCGTGTGCCGCGCGTCAGCCGGTGGCGGTGGCTGTGGCGGTGGCGGGCCGGTCCGCTCCGTCCGCCAGCCAGTGCACCACGTCGGCCGCCGTGTACGGCTCGGCGTCGGGGGCGAGCCGCGGCAGGAACGAGAGGTCCTTGCCGATCGTCACCAGCGGGGGCTCGACCCGGCCGTGCGGCCGCCGCTGCGCCAGTCCGATCGTGGCCAGCAGGCCGTTGCACAGGCAGTGGCGGCCCTTGGTGTCGGAGGCCTCGCCGCCCTTGCGGACGTAGGCGGCCACCGGCTCGGCCGCGCACCGGTAGACCAGCCCGCGGGGGCCCCGTACGGGAGTGCGCAGGAACCCGAGGTCGCAGACCCGGCGCCGGTCCCCGGCCACCTCCGGCTCGGAGACGGTCCCGGGCAGGTCCGCGACCTTGAAGGGGAACGCCGTCGGCGAGGCCTCGGGGTCGTTGCGGACCGAGAGGGTGCCGGTGTGGGCCCGGTCCAGCAGCTCCTCGCGCAGGTGGCGGGCCATCCCGGACTCCTCGCACAGCGCGAAGGCACTCCCGATCTGGACTCCGGCCGCCCCCTCGGCGAGGGCTCCGGCCACCGCCTCGGGGCTCGCCTGGCCGCCGGCGAGCCAGAACGGCAGCCCCAGCGCCGCCATTTTGGCGAGATCCGGGTTGTCGCGCGGGCCGTAGACCGGCTCGCCCGCCCCGTCGAGCTTCATCGGCCCGCGCGGCGGCGCACTGTGTCCGCCGGCCTGGCTGGTCTCGATCACGAAGCCGTCGGGGCGGGTGATCTCGTCCCGGGCCAGGTAGGCGGCCAGCACCGGGAGCGAGACGATGGCCAGCACGTGGGGGCGGCGCAGCGGGCCGGGCAGGTGCCCGGCGAGCAGGGCCCGCGGGTCGAAGAGGTGCTCCAGGGGCTCCTCGTCGCCCTCCACGCGGATCTTGCTCACACAGCGTTCGTAGCGCGCCAGCCGCGAGGCGAGGGCAGGGATCTGACCGGGGACTCCCGCGCCCACGAGCACGTAGTCGACGCCTGCCAGGACCGCGCCGAACATCGCGGGGGCGGTGGCGAGCTGGATCTTCTCCAAGTAGTTGATGCCGATGACACCTTCATGTCCCTCCTTGGCGAGCCAGACCTCGACGAAGTTACCGAGGACGGTGAGGATCTCGGCCTGCGACCCGCCGGTGGCCCGCAGCCGCGGGGTCGTGCGCATCGGCACGCCTTCCGCCAGGCCGTCCTCGCGGAAGTAGAGGTCCAGGGCGCCCTGCGCGAGCTCCGGGAGCGGGAAGGCGGCCAGGGCCCGGCGGGCGTGGCTACCGGGGTCGCCGGTCTGCAGCACGCGGGCCAGTACGACGTCCAGTGCCGTCCCGGAGACCACGCCCAGCTGGCCCTCGCGGGCGACGGCCGACGCCAGCCGCCAGCCGGAGACGCCGACGCCCATGCCGCCCTGGATCAGCCAGGGGTGCTGTGCGGCGGGGGCGGTCGTGGGGGTCTGCGGCATGGGTCACGTCCTCGGGATCACCCGAACCTACGGTTCCGTAGGTTCGCTGATTTCCACTATGACCCCGGTGCGGACCGCCGGACGGCGCCGAAGGTCCCGGCCCGCAGGGGCACTGGACCCTGCCTGGCGGGGGCGAACGGGACCCGCGGGCGGGACCCGCGGGCGGAACCCGGGAACGGAACCCGGGAATGGAACAGGGCCGCCCGGGGAGGTCTGCTCCCGGGCGGCCCCGTGATCTGGCGGTTCAGCTCTCGCTCACACCTGCTCCCTCGTGGGGATCAGAAGGTGAGCTTCCAGCTGTCGATCTTGCCGGTGTCCAGGCTGGCCAGGTCGGCGACCCGCAGCTTCCAGGTTCCGGCCGCGACCTCGGAGGAGGCGTTGACCGTGAACTGCTGGACGATGTTGTCCGCGCTGCCGCCGGTGCGGTTGCGCAGGTTGTAGACGGTGCCGTCGGGGGCGACGAGGTCGACCTTCAGGTCACCGACGTAGGTGTGGAGGATGTTGACGTCCACCTTGAGGGTGCTCGGGGCGTTGCCCGTGCGGTTCACGGTGATCGGGGACTCCACCGTGGAGTTGTCCGCGATCGCGTAGTCGGTCGTGTTCTCGAAGACCGTCTGCTGCGAGGTGCCGACCGTCCAGACGAGGGCGGCCGTACCGGTCTGGTTCGCCGAGTCCGTCACCGTGATCGTGGTGTTGTACGTACCGGCGGTGGAAGCGGTACCGGAGATCAGACCGGTCGAGGAGTTGATAGACAGCCCGGTCGGCAGACCCGTGGCCGCGTAGCTCAGGGCACCGGCGTTGGTGCTGGTGGCCTGGACCTGGAGGCTGACGGCGCTGCCCGTGGTGGTGCTCTGGTTACCGGGGTTGGTGACCGAGACACCGGCGACGATCCGGGGACCGACGTTGATGCCGGCCCAGGCGTTGGCCACGTTGTTGTACGTGGTCGAGCCCACTCCGTACAGGTCGCCGGCGGCCTTCAGCGTCTGGACGCGGGCGTCCGCGTAGTTGGTGTTCGACTTGAAGTAGCCGACCGTCAGCGCACGGAACCAGATCTTCGCGGCGGCGTCGCGGCCGATCGCGGTGACCGGGAGGTTGTCCGAGGTGGGCGAGTTGTAGCTGACGCCGTTGATGACCTTGGCGCCGGAGCCCTCGGACATCAGGTAGAAGACGTGGTTGGCCGGGCCCGAGGAGTAGTGGACGTCGATGGAGCCGATGCCCGAGTACCACGCGTCCTTGGAGCCGCCGTCCTTGCTCGGCTTGTCCATGTAGCGCAGCGGCGTGCCGTCGCCGTTGATGTTGATCTTCTCGCCGACGAGGTAGTCACCGACGTCGGTCGGGTTGTTGGCGTTGAACTCGACGGCCGACGCCATGATGTCGGAGGTCGCCTCGTTCAGGCCGCCGGGCTCGCCCGAGTAGGTCATGTTGCCGGTGACCGAGGTCAGACCGTGGGTCATCTCGTGCGCGGCCACGTCGATGGACGTCAGCGGGTGCGTGTTGCTGGTGCCGTCGCCGTACGTCATGCAGAAGCAGGAGTCGTCCCAGAACGCGTTGACGTACGCGTTGCCGTAGTGGACCCGGCTGTACGGGGCCACGCCGTCGTTGCGCAGGCCGTTGCGGCCGTGCACGTTCTTGTAGTAGTCCCACGTCAGCGCGGCACCGTAGTGCGCGTCGGCAGCGGCGGTGGCCCGGTTGGAGGCGGCGCCGGTGCCCCAGGTGTCGCTGGTGGCGGAGAACAGCGTGCCGGTGCCGGAGCCCGTGCCGCCGTTCAGGTCGTAGGTCTTGTGGGAACCGCGGCCGGCGTCGGTCAGCGTGAAGTTGCTGCCCGACTGCGAGGTGCCCAGGGTGACCTGACCGCTGTACATCGTGTTGCCGATGCCGGTCTCGATGGCCTGCCACTCGGTGATCTTCTCGCCGGTCTTGGCGTTGGTGACCACGTGCAGCGCGCTCGGGGTGCCGTCGTGCTGGAGCCCGCCGACGACGGTCTCGAAGGCGAGGACCGGGGCGCCGGTGGCGGCCCAGATCACCTTGCGGGCGCCCTTGTCGGCCTTGGCGTCCTTGGCGCCCGCCGAGTTGGCGGAGGAGATCGCCGCGCCCTCGGCCGAGGCCGGGGTGACGGTGGCGTTGGTGTCCGCGACCTTGATGTCCGCGTTGGTGGCCTTGGTGACGCTCTTGGTGACGCCGTCCTTGGCGTGGACGGTCAGGTCACCGCCGAGCACCGGTATGCCGTTGTAGGTCCGCTCGTACGTGGTGTGCGTGGTGCCGTCCGCGTCCTTGACCACGTCGCGGACGATCAGCTTCTCCGAGCCGGCGAGGCCGAGGGCCTTGGCCGCCTGCACAGTGGTGGAGTTTGCCTCGGCCAGGAGCGTCGCACGCTCCGAAGCGCTGAGTGCGCGGTTGGCCGCGCCCGGGTTGGCCTGGACGACCGAGCCGGCCTGCGACGCGGTGGCGTCGGCACTGGCGGTTCCGGTCTGGATGCCTACGGCGAGGAGAGCGGCCGCGGCAACAAGCGCGCCGGCCGTGGTGGCACGCCGCTGGGGGGTGGGACTCAACGCAGACTCCTTCTGCAAGGGGGGTTCCGGATGGCTGGGTGGGCCTCCGGGCAGATCGGGCTGGTGCGATGAACGGTCGAAGAGTGCCACTTGAGCGCTGTGATGTCAGGGCCGCGTCAAAAGGTTGGCTGGAAACAGTTCGTTGTCCGAAGAGACGTATCCGGTATCCGGAACATTCACTTTGGTGCGGGAAAGAAGCGATCAATATCCGGAATGCGGCATTCCGACCGCTAACGCTTGGGCAACAAAATGTCCGGTTCGGAGTTTCGGCATTTACCGTACGGGCGTTTGTCGTACTGTTTCCCGGTGCGCCTGTTGTTCGCTGCCAGGGGAAGCCGCGGACCAGCGCCACTGTCAGAGACCACGTGCCAGGGGGGCCCTATGAGGCATGTCCATATACCTGTGCAAAGAGTGGCCAGAGGGGCGCTCGGGTCGGCGATGCCGGTCCGGGGGCTCGGCGACAAGGCCCGCTGGTACCTTCCCGCTGCGCTAGCCGCGGACTTCGTCGGTGCCGGCGTACCCGTCGGGCTGGTCTTCGAGGCTGCGCAGCAGGCCAGACCCGTCTACTGCGCGCTCGGCGCCGCCCTGTCCTGGACGGGGGTGCAGCTGCTGCGGCGGCGGTACGCGGTCCGTGCGCTGGGTGAATCCCGGGGAGTCCTGCCGGTCCTACACGACTGGCTGATTCTGATCGGCGTACTCGCCGTGGCCCGCGTGGTCACGGGTGAGAACACCCCCCGGCTGTCCGCGCTCGGAGCCCTGCTGCCCGCTCTGCTCGTCACCATCGCCTGCCACAAGCTGACCTACCGCCACCTCTCCGCCGCCCGGCGCGAGGCGCAGGCGGTCAGCCGGGTGCTGGTCATCGGAGAACCCGCGGCCGCCGAGTCGGTCATCGGGCACCTGGCCGCGCGCACGGACCATCCGTACGTCGTCGTCGGCGTGGTCCCGGTCGGTCCCGGCGGGCCGGACAGCGGCGTGCCCGTGGCCGCGCGGCTCGGCTCCCAGATGGCTCCGGCCCCGAACGGGGACACCGCCGCCGTGCTCGGCGCCGTCGCCGCCCAGCGGGCCGACCTGGTGCTCGTCGCCCCGGGGGCCCGGCTCGCGGGGGAGCGGCTTCGGCGGATCTCCTGGGCCCTGCACGACGCCGGGCTGGAACTGGCGGTCTTCCCCGGTCTGGTGGAGGTCTCCGTCAAGCGCCTGGAGACGCTGAGCGCGGGCGGCCTGGCCGTACTGCGGGTGGCGCCGCCGGTGAGCCGGGGCATGCAGACGGTGCTGAAGTCGGTCCTGGACCGGGTGGCCGCGGCGATCGGGCTCGTCCTGCTGTCGCCGGCCTTCCTCGGGACGGTCCTGGCGATCCGCCTGGGCTCGCGCGGCCCGGCCTTCTACCGGCAGCGGCGCATAGGCCGCGACGGGGTGCCGTTCGTCATGTGGAAGTTCCGCACGATGGTCGTGGACGCCGACGCGCGCAAGGCCGAGCTGTCCGGGGCCAACGAGAACGACGGCCTGATGTTCAAGATGCGCCGCGATCCCCGGGTGACCCGGGTGGGCCGGCTGCTGCGCCGCACGTCCATGGACGAGCTGCCGCAGCTGATCAATGTGATGACCGGTGACATGTCACTGGTTGGCCCGCGCCCGCCGCTGCCGGAGGAGGTGGCCCAGTACGACGAGACCGAACTGCGCCGGCTCACGGTGCGGCCGGGGATGACCGGGCTGTGGCAGATCAGCGGGCGGTCCGACCTGTCCTGGGACGAAACGATCCAGCTCGACCTGCAGTACGTGGACAACTGGTCCTTCACCAGTGATGTCGACGTGATGGGCCGCACGCTCCGCGCCGTGGTCGACGGTCGCGGAGCGTACTGAGGCACCGAGGCGCCCCGAGTTGAGATCAGCCCTGCCCGCGGACCTGCTCGCGATTCTGCTCCAGCCACCACGCGTACGTGGCGGCGATGCCGTCGCGCAGCGGGACCGCGGGCTTCCAGCCGAGCGCGCGCAGCCGGGTCACGTCCAGCAGCTTGCGGGGCGTGCCGTCGGGCTTGGACGTGTCCCACGCGAGCCGGCCGCGGAAGCCGGTCACCTCGGCGACGGTTTCGGCGAGGGCCCTGATGGTCAGGTCCTCGCCGCAGCCGATGTTGACCGGCTCGGCGCCGTCGTACTCGCGCAGCAGGAGGGCGCAGGCGGCCGCCAGGTCGTCCACGTGCAGGAACTCCCGGCGGGGCGTTCCCGAACCCCACAGGGTGACCTCCTCGCGCCCCTCGGCCGTGGCCTCGTGGAAGCGGCGGACGAGGGCGGGCAGGACGTGCGAGGACTCGAGGTCGAAGTTGTCGCCCGGGCCGTAGAGGTTCGTGGGCATGGCGGAGATGTACGAGGCCCCGTACTGCTTGCGGTACGACTGGACCTGGACGATGCCGGCGATCTTCGCCAGGGCGTACGCCTCGTTGGTGGGCTCCAGCGGGCCGGTCAGCAGGGAGTCCTCGCTGATGGGCTGCGGGGCCAGCTTGGGATAGATGCAGGAGGACCCCAGGAACAGCAGCCGGCCGACGTCGGCGGCGTGCGCGCCGGCGATGACGCTCAGCTGGATCTTGAGGTTGTCCTCCAGGAACTCCACCGGGAACGTGCTGTTGGCCATGATCCCGCCGACCTTGGCGGCAGCCAGGACGACGGCGTCGGGCCGGACGTCGCGCAGGTACGCGGCGGTCGCGGCGGCATCGCGCAGATCGAGGTCGGCACGGCCCCGGGTGAGCACCTCGTATCCGTCGGCGGTGAGCCGGCGGACGACCGCGGACCCCACGAGACCGCGGTGGCCGGCGACGAAGACGCGGGCGTTCGGAGGCAGGAACGGCGAACTTGTCATACCGCCGATGATGCCAGTCCGGCGAGAGTGGGTTCACGCAGGAGTCACGGCTCCCGCCGCCGCTCCGGCCGCAAGGCCGCCCCAGGGCCGCCACCGGGCGGCCAGCACGACCGGCGGCAGCGGCCGCCGCATCCCCACCGCGGATGTGGCGGTACCCGTTCCGGATGAGCCCCGTGTACGGTACCCATCCAGTCCTCTCGGGGTGGGGACACCTGCTGTGCCGGCCGCTCAGTGGCAGGGCCGCAGCCCCAGTACAACAAGACCGCAACGATCCCCAGGGGGACCCAATGGGCAAGACCGCGCTGATCACCGGCGTCACCGGGCAGGACGGCTCGTACCTCGCCGAACTTCTGCTCTCCAAGGGCTACACGGTGCACGGGCTCGTGCGGCGGTCCTCCAGCTTCAACACGGAGCGGATCGACCACGTCTACCAGGACCCGCAGACGGCGAATCGTTCCTTCGTCCTGCACCACGCCGACCTCTCGGACGGCGTCGCCCTGGTGAACCTGCTCCGTGACATACGCCCCGACGAGGTCTACAACCTCGGCGCCCAGTCGCACGTCCGCGTCTCCTTCGACGCCCCGCTGTACACCGGCGACGTGACCGGCCTCGGCGCGCTGCGCCTGCTGGAGGCGATCCGGGCCAGCGGCGTGGACACCCGCATCTACCAGGCCTCGTCCTCCGAGATGTTCGGGGCGACCCCGCCCCCGCAGAACGAGGCCACCCCGTTCCACCCGCGCAGCCCGTACGGCGCCGCGAAGGTCTTCGCGTACTGGACGACGGTGAACTACCGCGAGGCGTACGGAATGTTCGCCGTCAACGGGATCCTCTTCAACCACGAGTCCCCGCGCCGCGGCGAGACCTTCGTGACCCGCAAGATCACCCGCGCGGTCGCCCGGATCAAGGCGGGCCTCCAGGACAGGCTCTACCTCGGAAACCTCGACGCCGTCCGCGACTGGGGCTACGCCCCGGAGTACGTGGACGCCATGTGGCGGATGCTCCAGCAGGACGAGCCGACCGACTACGTCGTGGCCACCGGCGTCGCCGCCACCGTCCGCGAGTTCGTCGAGGCCTCCTTCGCCCACGCCGGTCTCGACTGGAACGAGCACGTGCGCTACGACCCCAAGTACGAGCGCCCCAGCGAGGTCGACGCGCTGATCGGCGACGCCTCGAAGGCGCATGACCTGCTCGGCTGGAAGCCGACGGTCCTGGTCGCCGAATTGGCCCGGATCATGGTCGACGCAGACATCCGGCAGGTCGAGGACCAGCTGGCGGGCGTGAGCGTCCGCATCGACCGCTGAGGCCTTATATTTCGCCTACGATTTGCCGTGTCCCGGTCATTCCTGCAGCTATTGGCGGGTGTGGCCGGGCTAAACCTGCCATATGTCCGTACTGCACCCTCCGTGCCGGACCCGTTCATTCCAAGTTGGTATGCAATGAGTCAAGCGTGGTGACCGGGCCCCCGCTAGAGCCCTAGTCTGCGCCAGTACATATGGCTGTTCGGATTGTTCCAGCCATTCAAACCGGGCAATTGCCCTGGGGGGCTCATGCGTAGATCCAGAGGGCTGACTGCTGCCCTCGTCCTGTCACTGGCCGGTGCCGGCACCGCCGCCGGCCTGGTGCTGATACCCGAGGCGTCTGCCATCACGCAGCCGGTCGCCTTCACCGCCGACAACCTGCCGACGTGGCAGCCGAACGGCATCGTGTGGGCGATGGACCAGGCCAACGGCACGGTCTTCGCGGGCGGCACCTTCTCCGCCGTCCGCCCGCCCGACGGCGCGGCCGGTGCCGAGCAGGAAGCCGTGAACTTCGTCGCGCTCGACGCGGCGACGGGTGCCCCGAGCTCCTGCAAGCTCTCCTTCACCGTCGGCGACGGCAGCGCGACCGTGCGCGCCCTCACCGTCTCGAAGGACAAGAAGACCCTGTACGCGGCCGGCTACTTCGGTGCCGTCAACGGCACCCCGGTCTCCAGCGTCGCCGCCATCGACATCGAATCCTGCACCCCCAAGGCCTCGTTCCACCCGAACTTCCCGGCCACCGTACGGGCGCTCGCGGTCACCGGCGACACCCTGTACGCCGCCGGAGACTTCAGCACCGTCGAGGGCCAGACCCGCGAGCGGTTCGCCGCGGTCGACGCCGGCTCCGGTGCGCTCAAGCCCTTCGTCGCCAACGTGGACGAGCCCGGCCGCGCCGTCGCGCTCAGCAACGACGGCAAGAACGTCCTGCTGGGCGGTGACTTCTTCACGGTCAACGGCTCCAACAGCCACGCGCTGGCCGTCGTGAACGCCACCACCGGCGCCGTCGTCAAGACGTACGGCAACATCCCGTCGAACTCGGTCGTCAAGACCATCGCGGCCGACCCCACGGGCTACTACACCGGCAACGAGGGCTCCGGCGGCGGCGTCTTCGACGGCCGCATCGGTCTCGCCACCGACTTCAACGAGAAGTGGCGCGACCGCTGCCTGGGCGCCACCCAGGCCGTGCTGCCGTACGACGGAGTCCTCTACAGCTCCTCGCACGCGCACAACTGCGAGCTGGAGGGCCAGTTCCCCGACGGCAAGCGCAACTTCTTCAACGCGCAGCTGACCGACTGGCCGGGCGCCGCTCCCGCGCCCGTCGACGGGTTCGTGCGCAGCCCCGCGAAGCTCGGCTGGCACCCCGACGCCAACGACGGCCTGGGCGAGGGCATCGGCCCGCGCGTGATGGCCATCGCGGAGAAGAGCAGCGTCAAGTACATGTGGGTCGGCGGTGAGTTCACCCTCATCAACGGCAAGGCCCAGCAGGGTCTGACCCGCTTCGCCTCCACCGGCGACGTCGGCGCCCCGACCACCCCGGTCTCCAGTGTCGACAGCGTCAAGCCCGGCGAGGTCCAGGTCCGCTGGCGCACCAGCTACGACCAGGACGACAGCAAGCTGACCTACCGCATCTACCGCAACGGTTCCGCGACCCCGATCGCCACCGTCAGCGCGGAGTCCCTGTCCTGGGTGCGCCAGCAGGCCTCCTGGACGGACGCGACGGCCAAGGCCGGCCAGTCCTACAGCTACCGGGTGAGCGCGACCGACGCGGCGGGCAACACCAGCGCCCTGTCGGCCAGCACCTCGGTGTCGGTCCCGAACTCGGTCCTCTCGTACCCCAACCAGGTCCGTGAGGACGGCGCCAACCTGTACTGGCGCTACGACGACACGGTCAGCCCGTACGTCGCCGACTCCTCGGTCGCCGGCAACACCAGCGGCATCCAGTTCAACGCCCCGGCGCTGCGCCAGACCCCGGGCGCGGTCAGCGGTGCCAGCACGGCCATGGGCTTCAACGGCACCACCAACCAGGTGTACGGCGACCACCGCCAGACGGTGGGCAGCAGCTACACCATCGAGACGTGGTTCAAGACGAACACCACGCGCGGCGGCAAGCTGGTCGGCTTCGGCAGCAACCAGGACCGCAACAGCGGTGTGTACGACAAGCAGCTGTACATGACCAACAACGGCCGGATCTTCTTCGGGGTCAACCCGGGCTCGACGAAGACCGTCTCCACCGGCCTGTTCGACACGTACAACGACAACAAGTGGCACCACGTGGTCGCCACCCAGGGTCCCGCCGGCATGGCGCTGTACCTGGACGGCCAGAACAAGGGCACCCTCAACGTCACCGGTTCCCAGCAGTACGAGGGTTTCTGGCACGTCGGCGGTGACAACCTCGCCGGCTGGCCGAGCAGGCCCACGTCCAACTACTGGGCCGGCCAGATGGACGAGACGGCCATCTACCCGAAGGTGCTGACCGAGGCCCAGGTGAAGAACCACTTCAACCTGGCCAAGGCCCCCACCGACACGGTCTCCAAGGTCAGCGCGACCGAGGACACCTACATCAACCAGGGTGCCCCGAGCACCGCCAACGGCACGGCCACCTCGCTCGCCGTGCGCGGGACCGCGGCCTACGAGACGTACCTGCGCTTCGACATCCCGGCCGCCCCGGCCGGCCAGGTGCTGAAGTCCGCCTCGCTGCAGGTCAAGACCTCGACGGCGGCGGGTGCCGGCACGGCCGACACCGTTTCCGTGGTCCCGGTCACCGGCAGCTGGAGCGGTGCGGGCACGACCTTCAAGACCAAGCCCACGCTCGGCACCACTCCGCTCGGCTCCTTCGCGGGAGTCCCGGACGGATCGGCGATCCAGAGCACGCCGCTGGACACCGCCGCGGTCTCCGCGGTGCTGGGCAGCAGCTACAGCCTGGCCCTGACGAGCACGGGCACCGACCCGCTGTGGATCTGGTCCTCGGAGTCGACGGCCGCGGACGCCGTGCCGCAGCTGATCCTCACCTTCGGCGCGAAGTAACCGCTTGAGGGAGTGCGGGGCCCGGCCGCCCGTGCGGCCGGGCCCCGCACGCCCATCTCATACGTACGGGAGCCACCTCATGTACCGACGCTCCGCGGCGGCCGCTGCCCTGCTGACCGCTGCCCTGACGCTGACCGCCTGCAGTTCGGGCGGGGACGGCAAGGCCGACTCCTCGGCCGCGAAGCCCAAGCCGCCGGCCGCGTCCTCGGTCGCCGATCCGGCGGACGCCCCGGCGACGCCCCCGGTGGACGCGAAGCCGACGGGGCCCGTCCTGCCGGACGCGAAGCTCACCCCGAAGACGGGCAGCTTCACCCCCACGGAGAAGAAGTACCTGAGCGGCCGGGTTCCGGAGAAGATGGACCCCGCGGCCGTCCTCCAGGGCGGCCAGGAGGCCTGCCAGCGGGTGCAGCGCACCGCGAAGCACGACAAGGACGCGGCGGCGGGCTCCATCGTGGCCGGGGAGATCCCGGGCGTGAAGGACGCGATCAACTACCTCTGCCCGGACCAGAAGCCCGTCCTCGCGGTCGCCGAGAAGGGTTTCCCGGACGGTACGAAGGAGTCCCCGGCGCCGGGCACCTACCGCGCGGTGACCCAGGGCACCGCGTGCACCTGGGAGGCCAAGGGCAAGGACGGCTCCTCCCTCGCCTCGGGCATGGGAACCGTCGCGAAGGCCGGGGACAAGGTCACCGCCACCATCCCCGCGGGCACCGCCCAGTTCGTCTCGACGGGCTGCTACGCCTGGATCCCCGCTTCCTGAGGCACCCCTCGCACCACACGCACCACACGCCCCCGCCCGCCCGGACCCCCGGGCGGGCGGGGGCGTTTCCGTCCCCGGATCGGGGGCATCCGCGCTTCCACACGACGGGGTTGCACCCCGTCCACGACTGCGAAGGCGGATTCCATGAGGGGCATCGGCGGTTGCATAGGCCTGATCGTGGTGGGGGCGATCCTCACCTTCGCGAGCGACTGGCAGCTGCGCAGCGTGAACCTGGACCTGGTCGGCGTGATCATGATGGTGGCCGGAGTCATCGGCCTCGCCGTCTACGCGAGCGTGGCCAAACGCCGCCGCACGGCGGTCCTCCCGGTGGCCGAGTCACCCCGCCGCGGCCTCTGACGGGACAACGGCCGAAGCCCCGGCCCCGCCCTGCCGGGGCCTGTCACGGAAGTGGTGGTCGGGGCCTGGGCGGTACGGGACACTCCTGTCATGGACGGGAGTCATCGACTGCTGCGGCAGACGAACCGCTGGGCGCGTTTCGCCGGTGTCAGTGTGCGGGTGGTCCCGGCGGCGGGTGCCGGCATCGTGGTCCGTGTCCGTGCGGACGTGTTCGGCCGGCATCACCCGGCAGTCGTCGATGACGCGGGCACCGAAGCGGAAGCACGGGACGGGGTCCGGTACGCGCTGGGGGAACTGCCCGCCGGCTCCGGAGGCTGGCTGGTGGAGATCACCGAGATCGCCGTCGCTCCCGCGGACACCGGTCCGGGCGATGTGAAGTTCGCCGCCGCCCACGCCGTCTGGCAAGCGCTGGGGCACTTGCCGTCCCGTCCGCCGTTCACGGGTGAGGACGGGAACCCGGTGTTTCCCGCGGAACCTCAGCGGGAGGCGCCCGCGTAGACGTCCAGCAGGGCGTCCAGGACCGCGTCCATCGAGAAGGACGAGGCGGCCAGTTCGCGGGCCGCCTTCGAGGCCGTGGCGTTGGCCGACGGGTCCAGGAGGGCCAGGACCGCCGCGGCCACGCCCGCCGGGCCCGGGTCGACGGCCGCGCCCGCTCCCGCCGCGGCGATGTCGCGGGCCAGGCCGTTGGAGTGGGTCACCACCGACGGGACGCCCACCGACAGGGCCTCCAGGACCGACATCGGGAACGGCTCGTCCACCGAGGGGAGCACGTAGACGTGGGCCCGGCGCAGCTCCGTCAGGACCTCGGCGCTCGACAGGGCGCCCGGGACCGTGAAGCGGGCGGAGAGGCCGAGGGCGGTGATGCGGGCGCGGACCGCGGCGAGCTCGCCCTCGTCCGGGCCGGCCACCACGAACTCCGCGTCCGGGTGCGCCGCCAGGACGGCCGGCGCCGCGTCCACGAAGTCCACCGGGCGCTTACGGGCCTGCAGGCGGGCCGAGTACAGGATCCGGGGAGGTCCGGCGAGGGCCGGGCGCTCCTCCTGGGCCGGGGTGCCGTTCACCAGGCGGACCGACCGGGGCAGGGGGCCGCCGACGACCGCGTCGAGGCCCTCCCGCTCGTGCGGGGTCAGGTACAGCACCGCGTCGGCGCCGCGCAGCAGCCGGCGTACCGCCACCGCGTCCAGCACCTTGGCCAGCAGCTTCCCGCTCGGGTCGACCATCCCGTGGGTCTGCAGGACCAGCGGTTTGCCGGCCCGCAGCGCCGCCAGGGCGACGGGCAGCGTGACCAGGTCGCGCGCCAGGTGGACGTGGACCACGTCCGCGCCCCGCACCAGGCGGCCCGCCGAGGCCAGCAGGGCCGGCGAGGTCATCCCGCTGAAGCCGAGCGGCAGCAGGCGCCGGGCCGGGAACAGCCGGGCCGGTACCCCCTCCACCGCGTCGGGCCACGGGTCGAAGCCCTCGCCGAGCGCCAGCAGGCTCGCCTCGTGGCCGCGCGCCCGCAGCCCCTTGGCCAGGTTCAGCGCGACCCGGACCGGCCCGCCGAAGGCGTGCGTGGGCGAGTGCAGGGTGACGGCGTGCAGGACTCTCACTTGGGCTCCTCGACGGGCCGGCGGCGCCCGTCCTGGGTCTGCAGGGTCAGCGCGGGAAGGTCCTTGTGGACCACGGACCCGGCGCCCGCCACCGCGCACCGGCCGACCGTCACGCCCGCCAGCACGGTGGCCCGTACCGCGACCCAGGCGCCATCTTCGACGACGATCGGGGCGTTGCGGTAGCGGAAGTCTGCGGCCCGGTGGTCGTGCGAGCCGGTGCACAGCAGCGCCTCCTGCGAGACGCAGGCGTGCGCGCCGATCGTCACCGGCTCCAGGTTCAGCACCCAGGCGCCCTCGCCGATCCACGCGTGGTCCCCCACGGTCAGCTTCCAGGGCCACAGCACCCGCACCTTGTGCCGGATCAGCACGCCCTCGCCGATCTGCGCCCCGAAGGCGCGCAGCAGCGAGACCCGGAGCCGGGCCGGACAGAACCAGCTCATGAAGAGCGTGTTCATCACGGTGAACCAGAGCGCCTGCGTCAGCCGCCCGCGCCCCTTCTCGTATCCGGCCAGCGTGAAGGCAGGAAGATCACGCACAGCTACCCCTAGTCCACAGCCCCGTAATCCGGATTAGGTGCCTCCCCGGGCACCGACCGCTCAGACTAGACTGCGCCGGAATCAGGCACACCGGGTGGGGGCAAGCGTGGCAGCAGACATACGCGAGAGCGCCGTCCGGGCCGCCCCGCCGAACCCCGAGGACGAGAAGAGCTGGGGGCGGGTCACCACCCCGCGGACGCTGCTCTCCCGGGCGCTCTCGGTCCCGCTGGCCCTCGGATTCACCGTCTTCCTGCCCCTCTTCGTCGCCGTCCAGTCCGGGGCCGGCCAGCGAGACGCGGCCTTCTGGCTCCAGCTCCTGCTCACCATGTACGCGGGTGCCCGGCTGTCCGCGATGGTGCTGACCAGCCGCCGCAAGCTGCTCCAGGGCTCCTTCTGGCTCTTCGTCTACATGGCCATGGGCGTGGCACCCCTCGCCCAGGCCGTCCTCGGCCAGGTCCCGACCCCCGTCGTCGGCCCGCGCACCGACCTCACCGCCGCCATCGGCCTGGTGCTGCTCGGCTGCGCCCTCTTCGACGTGGGCGTCCTGCTCGCCCGGCACCGGCCGACGGGCCGCGCGGGCGGTTCGCAGAAGGAGCCGCGGCCGGTCATGGCGCACCGGAGGCGGCTCCAGCTGCTGACCGTCCTGGCGTTCCTGGGCAGCGCGGCCCTGATCATGAAGCTCGGCGGCCCGGCGGTCTTCTTCTCCAGCCGCCAGGAGATCATCGCCGGCATCGAGGAGGCGGGAGTCTCCCAGGACGGCCAGGCGGGCCAGGCCCTGCTGCGCGGCTTCGGCACGGTCCCGGCGCTGCTCGCCCTGCTGCTGTACACGCGCTGGCTGATCACCTCGAAGTTCGCCCGCCGCAAGGTGTCGATCATCGTCACCTGGTCCGCGCTCGTGGTCCTCAACCTGATCGTCAACAACCCGATCTCGAACCCGCGCTACTGGTTCCTCACGGTCATGTTCTCGCTGCTCTTCACGGTCTTCCCGGTGAGCGCCGCGATGTACCGGGTGGCGCTGTCGATGGCCGTGGTGATCGCCCTGCTGGTCTTCCCGTTCGCGGACCGCTTCCGGTACGACGAGAAGAACTACAAGCCGGTCGAGACGACCTCGTTCCTGGAGCCGATGGCGCTCAAGGACTACGACCAGATCGGCATGTTCGCGAACACGATCACCTTCTCGAACTCCGGCCCGGGCCATTTCTACGGCCGCCAGCTCGCGGGATCCGTCTTCTTCGCGGTGCCGCGCACGATGTGGCCCGGCAAGCCGCGCGACACCGGCGTGATGGTCGGCCAGTGGATGGGCACGGTCAACACCAACCTCTCCTCCCCGATCTGGGCGGAGCTGTGGATCGACTTCGGGCCGCTGGGCATGGGCGCGGGGCTGCTGGGCATGGGGTACGCCGCCGCCCGCGTCGACCGCCGCTACGCCAAGCGCGCCACCCGCCGCTCGCCCCCGGGCAGTCTGATCTCCACGGTGGTCCCGCTGGTCGCCGGCTACTCCTTCATCCTGCTGCGCGGCCCGCTGCTCCAGGCCTCGGGGCGCATCGCCATCGCCGGGATCTGCCTCGCGCTCGTGGCCACGTACCGGCAGGACGAGGGCACCACCCTGCGGTAGGTGCGGCCATCTGTGGGTGCAGCGGTTCAACTTCTGCACCGGATACACCACGCCGCTAGAGTGGTGCCATGACCGAGACCGTGGGGCGCCGTGAGCGCAAGAAGGCCCAGACCCGCAAGGCCCTGGCCGATGCCGCGCTGCGCCTCTTCCAGGAGCGCGGGTACGACAAGGTCGGCGTCCGTGACGTGGCGGAGGCGGCCGACGTCTCCGTGACCACGCTGTTCAAGCACTTCCCGAGCAAGGAGGCGCTGGTCTTCGACGAGGACGAGGACATCGAGGCCGCGCTCGTCTCCGCGGTACGGGACCGCGCGCCCGGGCAGTCCGTCCTGCACTCCCTGCGCGAGCACCTGGTGGTGACCCGGGCGGCCCGGCGGATCGACGACCCGGCGGTGATCGCGCACCTCACCCTGGTCCGGGAGACGCCGGAACTGCTGGAGTACTGGGACCGGATGTGGCGGCGCCACGAGTTCGCGCTCGCCGCCGCCATCGCGGAGGAGGCCGGCGCCCCCGCGGGCGACCTCAGGTCCGCCGCGCTGGCCCGCTTCGTGATGGACACCACGAGCCTGATCCGCGGCCAGGCGGACCAGCAGCAGGCCATGCGGGAGCTGTTCGCCCTGATCGAAACGGGCTTCGGGGACACCCCGTCCTGACCGCGCGGGCCTGACCGAGCAGGCCTGACCGAGCAGGCCTTGCCGGGCCGGCCCCGCGATCAGGCCACCCGGACCGGTTCCCCGGCCTCGGCCACCGGTTCGGCGACCTTCAGCCGGGCCACCCGCAGCCAGCCCGCGGCCGCCTTCGCGGCGGAGCCGAGGGCCAGCCCCCAGGCGGCGCCGGCCGCGCCCCACAGGGCGTACCCGGCCAGCAGCAGGGCGACCGAGAGCAGCGAGAAGACGATCTGGAGCGAGAGGGTGGCCTTCGGGTTCAGCACCCGCAGGGTCAGCAGCGCGCAGGTACCGAGCCCCATGACCGCGTACTGGGCGCCCGAGGCGGGCAGCAGCGCGGCCGCCGCCGTCCAGGTGTCGCCGAGCAGCTCCCGGCCGAGCCGGTCGGGCAGGGCGTACAGCACGGCCCCCCACGCGGCGCCGGTCAGCGCGAGCCCGCCGCCCATCAGGGCGGTCAGCCGGACCACGCCCCGCTTGCCGGAGGCCCGGCCGACGATCGGCGGGCCGAAGGAGTTCGCGGAGTTGAAGAGCACGTTCAGCGGCCCGAAGAGGGTGGTGGCACCGCGCAGCGCACCGACGGCCAGCGGGGTCGCGAAGACGCCGAGGCCCAGTACGGCGAGCTGGCTGGAGCCGTTGCCCACGGCGAACTCGACCACGAACCGCTGCCCCAGGTGCCCGCGCCGCAGGTACGGCCGCACGTCCCGGAGCAGCTCGCCCGCGCTCGCCCCGCGCACCCACGGCCACAGCAGCCACAGGCCCAGCGCGAGCGCGGGCAGCGCCGAGACCCCCCACACCAGCACCAGCCGGCCCGCCGGGGCGCCTTCGGGCTGGAGCAGCAGCGCGGACACCACGCACGCGAGGCGCAGCGCGTCGGCGGCCAGCGCCCGCCCGGGCACCCGCAGGGCGGAGAAGCAGTAGCGCAGCCCGTCCTGGAGCAGCACCAGGGGCAGGACGAGTCCCAGCGCGAGGAACGCCCACCCGGTGGCCCCGGGCAGCAGCAGCCCCACGAGGACCAGGACGGCCCCGGCCGCGGCGGAGGCCGCCGCGGTGAAGGCGAGGCCCGCGCGGCACACCGCGCCGAGCCCCTCGCCCTTCTCCAGCACCGTGGTCTGGCCGACGTAGGCCATGTTCAGGCCGAGCAGCACCGTGAAGGTGACGTAGACCATCGAGAAGTCGGCGAAGCCGGCCGCCGAGGACAGCCGGGCGGCCAGCACCAGCACCAGGATGTTCGTGGCGCTGGACGCGGCCTGGTCGAGTACCGAGGCGACCGCCGCGAGGCCGCGCCTGCTCACCGCCGGCCCGTGCGGACCGTGCGCAGGGCGACCGTGTCGGTCCCGTCACCCGGGATGTGCTGCGAGGCGTCGGCGGCCGCCACCTCGTAGGGGATCGGCTGCGGCTCCCGCGAGCGGGGCGAGGGCCCCGGACTCGGGGCCGGCCTGGGCTCGGGGCCGGCGGTCGTGCCGTCCTTGCCCCGGCCGCGCTTCTTCTCGCCGGGCAGCGGGGCGTGCAGCACCGCGCCGAGCACCGTGCCGCCGGCGCCGCTGATCAGCTCGCGGATGCGGGAGAGGTCGGTACGGCGCACCGCACCGGGGTCACAGACCACCAGGACCCCGTCGACGCGGTCCACGAGGGCGAGGGCGTCGGCGTACGAGAGCACGGGCGGGGCGAGCACCACGACGGTGGAGTTGGGGGAGTCGGCCTCGGAGACCAGCCGGGTGGCGCGCGAGGAGGTCAGCGCGCGGGGCACGTTGCGCACCCGCTCGCCCGGGATCAGGTCGAAGGAGCCCGACTCCCCGGCGTCCACGACGAGCTGGCGCCCGTCGGGCCACTCGGTGTCCCCGACCTGCGCTCCGCCCTGGCTCTGGCTCCAGCGCGGCCGGCCGGCCGAGTCGGTCGGCAGCTGGCTGGCCAGTACCGGGGTGCGCAGGTCGGCCTCGATGAGCAGCACGTCCTTGCCGGTCTCGGCGAAGGAGGCGGCCAGGTTCACCGCCACGGCCGCGGCGATCTCGCTGCTGCCGCGCGGGGCGACCACCAGGAGCCGGCGCCGGTCGGCGAAGCGGGAGTCGTAGGCGAGCCGGAAGGCCACCGAGCGGTACTCCTCGGCCAGCCGGGGGTCCTCCTCGCCCGCCGCGAGCAGCGGACCGCCGTCGGCCTTGCCCCGGGGCAGGGAGCCCAGCACCGGCGCGCGCAGGGCCCGGGCCACGTCGCCCTCGGAGCGCGGCGCCGGGTCGAAGACGAGCCGTACCCAGGCGCCCAGCAGGCCGAGCGCGAGACCCACGGCCGCGCCGAGCGCGAGCGACATGGGCAGGCCGGGGCCGTCGGCCCCGTGCGGCGGGACGGCGGCGCTGGTGACCCGGCCCGGGGTCATGTCCAGGGCCTGGAGCTTGGCGATGTTGCTGTTGAGGGTGTTGACCTTGCTCTGCTGGTCGGTCTTGGAGGAGTACGCGGCGTCGCGCGCGGGACCGGCCGGCATGCCGTTGATCTGCTTGACGAGCTCTTCGAGCTGCTTGGCCACCGGGTCGCGCTGGTCCTGGTACCCCTTGACCATCTTGTCGCGGGTGACGTCGAGGGCCTCCTGCCGCTTGAGCAGGTACGCCTCGGTCATCGCGTTGGCCCGGCGGGCGGCCTCGGCGGGGGAGCCCGCGGTGTAGGTGAAGCGCAGCACCATCGTCTGGGGCGGGTTGGTCACCTGCAGACCGGCGCGCAGGGCCGAGAAGTCGGACGCGGAGACCCCGAGCTTCTTCGCGGCCTCGTCGGCTATGGAGCTGGAGAGCGCGACCTGGCGCTCCGAGCCGATGTTGATCGCCTTGTCGGGGGCGAGGCTCGGGTTGAAGGGGTCGTCGGTGGGCGCGCGCAGCACGATGTCGGCGGTGGCCACGTAGGTGTCCGCCGTGGAGACGCCGAGGTAGACCCCGCCGAGCAGGCCGATGCCCACGCCCGCGCCGATGAGCCGGCGGTAGCGCAGGAGCTGGCGGAACTGGTCCCGGAGGAGGTCCGGTTCGTCCTCGGCCGGAGCCGCTGCCGGTCGGTTGGTCTCGATCACGGCCGGGGACCCCCAAGTGCTTCGTCCATCAGTGCGTCGATACGGGCCAGGCCCGCCTCACGGCTCAGGTGCGCCGCCACGTGGCGCGGTCCGGCCGCACCGAGCGCGTCCGCGCCCGCGGGGTCCTCGGCGAGGGCCCGTACGGCCTTGAGCAGGGCCTCGGGGTTCTCCGGCGGTACGAGCACCCCCGCGCCCGAACGCTCCACTTCCTGGGCGGTACCGCCCAGCGCCGCCACGGAAGCGACGACGGGACGGCCGGCCTGGAAGTAGGAAGTCAGTTTGGACGGCACGCTCATGTCCATCACGGCGGCGTGCTGCGTGACCGCGAGCACGTCCGCCGCGGCGAGGATATCCGGGAACTCGCCGTCGGCGGCAGGGGGAATGATGTCGAGATTCGGCACATCGGCCGCGAGGTCGGCCAGGGCGGAGCGCTGGCTGCCGTCACCCATCAGGACGAAACGGACGCTCGGATCCAGCCGGGCGGCGCCCACGAGGACCTCCAGGCCCTGCTTGAGCCCCATGTTCCCGGAGTGCAGGACGACCGTCTGGCCGGGGGCCCAGCCGAGGTGGCTGCGGGTGCGGCCGCGCGGCTTGGTGGGCAACGCCACATGGGACCAGTTGGGGACGAGACGGATCCGCCCGGGGTCCACACCCATGGCGACGACCCGGTCCACGAATGTCTCGTGTATCACACCGACGAGGGTGGCGCGCTTGAGGGCGTAGGCCTCCGCGCGCCCGGCGAAGGCGGCCGCCTTGTCGCCGCCGCTGATCCCGCTCTGCGCGGCGGCGGCGCCCATCAGGTCCTGGACCACGGGGACGTAGGGGACCTTCCAGCGCGCCGCGAGGCGGGCGGCCAGCAGGCCGCCGGCCAGGCTCGGCATCTGGGCGAGGACCGCGTCCGGCTTCGGCATCCGGGGCGGGGCCACGGAGCCGTGCAGCAGAATCGATCCTTCAAAAAGCGCCCGCCGTACGGCGGTCTGGCGCGGCGGCACGGTGTGCGCGCGCCGGTGCACGGTGACTCCCGCGCGCTGTTCCGTGCGCCGGAGCGCCCCCTGGTACTCCGGCTCGACGGACCAGGCCGGGTAGTGGGGCATGCCCGCCAGCACGTGGGTCTCGTGACCGAGATCCGCCCAGTGCTCCGCGATCTGGGTGGCGTACGGGCCGATGCCCGTGTGCTCGGGGGCGTAATTCGTAGAAACCAGCAGTAGGCGTCGGTGGCCGGATTTCGACACGGGACGTCCCCCTCTCACCAGGATGATGCGCTCGTCACCCTATTAGTTCACCGGCAAGGTAGGTAACGCGCACGCTATTGTCTGCTAATCCACCACACCAGGGAGTGTGGCTTTGGGGGGTATTACGTGACGGAGCAGGATATGTCCGAATTTGTTGCGCCCGCGCACAGACCGTACCGAATCGGCTACGCACCAGGCGCCTACGATCTGTTCCATATCGGGCACCTCAACATCCTCCGGCACGCCCGGAGTCAGTGCGACTACCTGGTGGCCGGGGTCGTGTCGGACGAAATGGCGGAAATGGCCAAGGGCCGCCGCCCGATGATCCCGCTCGTCGAGCGCCTGGAGATCGTCCGCAGCGTCCGCTATGTGGACGCCGCGTTTGTCGAGACCGTCCCGGACAAGGTGGAAACCTGGAAGCAGGTCCGGTTCGATGTGATTTTCAAGGGTGACGACTGGCGCGGCACCTCCAAGGGGGACCGGCTGGAAAAGGACTTCGCCGTGCACGGCGTGGACGTCGTCTACTTCCCGTACACGGTCCACACGTCCAGCACCCAGCTGCGCCGGGCCCTGGACGTGCTCTCGGAGCCGCTCGCCGTGGAACAGCGGGGCTGAGCCGCCGCACGGGCGCCGCGGTTACCCGCAGCGGCGCCCGCCACCGGGACGGCGCCGGTCGTCTCGGTATGGCGTCGGTCACGTCGGGACGGGGCTGGTCACGTCGGGACGGGGCCGGTTAGGTCGGCACGGAGCCCGGTCATGTCGGTGCGGCGCCAGATCACCTGGGTAGGGCGCCGGTCATGTCGGGACGGGGCTGGTCACGTCGGCACGGCGCCTGGACACGTCAGGACGGCGCCCGATCACCTGGGTACGGCGCTGAGCTCCCGGTACCACTTCGCGAGGAACGCCAGCAGGAACAGCGCGGCGACCGCGCCCATCCCGGCGTACGCCCAGCGGAACACCCCGCCGCCGCCGAGGAGCAGGAACACCAGGCAGAAGACCCCGTAGTCCACCGGCAGCAACGCCACCGCACGGACGGCCGAGGGCGCGGCGACCTGGCTCCCCGGCGCCGGCTTCGGCTTGAGCTTCTCGGTCAGCAGCCCCCCGAAGAAGGTCACGACCGCGGCGAACTGGAAGCCCAGCGGCACCAGCAGCCAGGCCTCCCCGCCCGTCCCGGCCGGGATCCCGTACGCCTCCGGGAAGCGGTAGAAGGCGATCAGCACGCAGGTGTGCAGCGAGGTGAGCTTCGCGCAGTCCACGACGTGGTCCAGCCACTCGCCCGACGCGCTGCCGCCCCCGCGCAGCCGGGCCAGCTGCCCGTCGGCGGAGTCGAAGGCGAAGCCGACGGCCAGCAGGGCCCACACCGTGATCCCCAGCCCCCACGAGGGCGCGGCCAGCGCGACGGCGGCCGCCCCCGCGAAGCTGAGGGCGGCGCTGATCAGCGTCACCTGGTTCGGGGTGAGCCCCAGCGCGTACGACCCGGCGGCCAGGTACCGCCCGACCGGCCGGTTGACGAACCGTGAATAGAGCGACACCCCCTTCGCCGACTTCTGCGCCCCGCGCAGCTCCCGCAGCGCGGTACCGACACTCGCCATCGATGCAACCCCTCGAACATCCGTCATCGGGCATACGCGTGCGTGCGTACGAAGGGCCACATCATCGCAGGGTGGACGAGAGTTCTCCCGCGCTCCAGGTTCCCGTCACCCAAGCTCCCGTCACCCAAGCTCCCGTCACCCAACCTCCCGTCACCCGGGCTCCCGCCGCCCCGGGCCCCGCCTCAGTCCACCACCTTCAGCAGCAGCACGGCGCGGGCCGGGACCGTCACGCGCTCGCCCCCGCGGTGGCGGGTGGCGGGCGCGGCCGACTGGTCCTCCCGCGAGGTGTCCAGGACCAGTTCGTACGCCCGGGCCCACGGAGCCCCCGGCAGCACCCACGCCACGGGCCGGTCCCCGGCGTGCAGCAGCGCCAGGAAGCTGTCGTCCGTCACCTGCCGCCCGCGCTCGTCGCGGCCCGGGATGTCCCGGCCCGACAGGTACAGGCCCACCGCGGCGGCCGGGTCGTACCAGTCCCGCTCGGTCATCTCCGCCCCCGCCGGGGTGAACCAGGCCAGGTCCCGCAGCCCGTCCGCCCCCTGCGAACTGCCCGAGAAGAACGCCCGCCGCCGCAGCACCGGGTGGGCCCGGCGCAGCGCCAGCAGCCGCCGGGTCAGCGCCAGCAGCGCCTGCCAGGACGGATCGTCCAGCAGCGACCAGTCCACCCAGCTCGTCCCGTTGTCCTGGCAGTACGCGTTGTTGTTGCCGCCCTGCGTCCGGCCGAACTCGTCGCCCGCCACCAGCATCGGCACCCCGGTCGACAGCAGCAGCGTGGTCAGCAGGTTGCGCAGCTGGCGCCGGCGCAGCGCCGCGATCCGCGGTTCCGTCCCTTCCGGGGGCTCGCCCTCGACCCCGCAGTTCCACGACCGGTTGTCATTGGTGCCGTCCCGGCCCGCCTCGCCGTTCTCCTCGTTGTGCTTGGACTCGTACGACACCAGGTCGCGCAGGGTGAAACCGTCGTGCGCGGTGATGAAGTTGACCGAGGCGTACGGCCGCCGCCCGCCCCACGCGTACAGGTCGCTCGACCCCGACAGCCGGTACCCCAGGTCCCGCACGTCGGGCAGCGCCCCGCGCCAGAAGTCCCGTACCGCGTCGCGGTAGCGGTCGTTCCACTCGGTCCACAGCGGCGGGAACGCCCCCACCTGGTACCCGCCCGAGCCCACGTCCCACGGCTCGGCGATCAGCTTCACCCGCCGCAGCACCGGATCCTGGGCGATCACCGCGAGGAACGGCGAGAGCATGTCCACGTCGTGCATCGAGCGGGCCAGCGCCGCCGCCAGGTCGAAGCGGAAGCCGTCCACCCCCATCTCGGTGACCCAGTACCGCAGCGAGTCGGTGATCAGGCGCAGCACGTGCGGGCGCCCGGCGTGCAGGGTGTTCCCGCAGCCCGTGTAGTCCGCGTACCGGCGCTGGTCCGACTGGAGCCGGTAGTAGGCCCGGTTGTCGATCCCGCGCAGCGACAGCGTCGGGCCCAGCTCGCCGGCCTCCGCCGTGTGGTTGTAGACCACGTCGAGGATGACCTCGATCCCGGCGGCGTGCAGCGCCTTGACCATCCGCTTGAACTCGCCGACCTGCTGACCGGCCGTACCGCTCGAGGAATAGCCCGCGTGCGGGGCGAAGTAGCCGATCGAGTTGTAGCCCCAGTAGTTGCGCAGGCCCCGGCGCAGCAGGTGGTCCTCGTGCGCGAACTGATGGACCGGCAGCAGCTCCACCGCCGTCACCCCGAGCCCGGTCAGGTGCTCGATCGCCGCCGGGTGCGCGAGGCCCGCGTACGTACCGCGCAGGTGCTCGGGGATACCCGGATGGCGCATCGTGAACCCGCGCACGTGCAGTTCGTAGATGACCGAATCGGCCCACGGGGTCTTCGGCCGGACGTCGTCCGCCCAGTCGTCGTCATCGTGGACCACGACCCCCTTGGGCACGTGCGGGGCCGAGTCCCGGTCGTCGCGCACGGTGTCCGCGATGTACTGCTGCGGCCAGTCGCGCACGTGCCCGTAGACCTCCGGCGGGAGCAGGAAGTCCCCGTCCACGGCCCGCGCGTACGGGTCCAGGAGCAGCTTCGCCGGATTGTGGCGGGCCCCCGTCCACGGGTCCCAGCGGCCGTGCACCCGGAATCCGTACCGCTGGCCGGGCGCCACGCCCGGCAGGAAGCCGTGCCAGATCTCGTGGGTGAGCTCCGTCAGGGCGCACCGGGTCTCGGCCCCGTCCTCCGTGAACAGGCACACCTCCACCGCCTCGGCGCCCTGGGCCCACAGCGCGAAGTTGGTCCCGGCCGTCCCGCCGGGCCCCTGGTGGAAACGGGCTCCCAGCGGATGGGAGGACCCGGGCCACACCGGCGGTCCCGGGCGGGTCCGCGCCGCTGCCGCGTGGTCCCTGAGCTGGCCGGTCAGCTGCCCGTGACCGTTGCCGATTCCGTTGCTGCTCCCGTTCCCGTTGCCGCTCCCGTTCCCGGTTCTGGTCCCCGTCCCGTTCGGGTGCCCGGCCCCGTTCGGGTGCTCGGCGGCGTGCGGTACGGGCGCGGCTGCCGGGCCGCTCCGTACCTCACCCGCGACGGCTTCCACCGCCTCTTGCTCGGCTGCGCTCGACACTGCCCGCCTCCACGGCTCTCGGTACCGGCAGGGGCAGGGGAAGTGCGGCCCCGGCGTCCCGGCCAGGGCCCGCCCCCGTCTGGTCCTTCCCACTGTTCTGCCCGGACTGTTCTGCCTGGAACGTGGGCCGCGCCCACGTTTCCCCCGGAGGGGCCCGGTCGTTGGAGGAACGTGACTCTTCTGACGAGGCGGGCAGGGGCGGGCTTGGCCGCCGTGGCGGCATGGGCGGGCCTCCTCGGAGGCCTGGCCGGATGCACCGCGAACGGTGGCTCCCCGATCGAGATCCAGCTGCCCGGGAAACCCCGGTCACCGGACGAGGCGATCAGGATCACTCCCGCCGACAACGCCAAGGGGGTGCCGGCCGAGGGACCCCTGACGGTCACCGTGCCCGAGGGCCGCCTGGAGCGGGTCGTGGTCACCAAGGTGGAGGACGCCCAGGAGGAGAAGGTGCCCGGCGCCATCGCCGTGGACGGGCTCAGCTGGAGTCCCGACCCGGCGGCGGGCCGGCTCGCGCTCGCGGCCAAGTACACCGTCGACGCGGTCGCCCTCGACGGGCACGACCGCCGCCAGGCCCGGCACACCACCTTCACCACCTACGTTCCCGAAGAGCGGTTCATCGGCTACTTCAAGCCCGAGAACCGTTCCACCGTCGGCACCGGCATGATCATCTCCTTCAACTTCAGCCAGGCCATCGAACGGCGCGCCGACGTGGAGCGGGCCATCACGATCACCTCCGACCCGGCCGTGGAGGTGGCGGGCCACTGGTTCGGCAACGAACGCCTCGACTTCCGGCCCAAGGCGTACTGGAAGCCCGGCACCGAGGTCACGGTCAAGATGAACCTGCGGGACGTCCAGGGCGCACCCGGCACCTACGGCATCCAGGACAAGACCCTGCGCTTCACCGTCGGCCGCTCCCAGGTCTCCACCGTCGACGCGGCCGCGCACACCATGGAGGTCCGGCGCGACGGCGAGCTGCTGTCCACCGTGCCGATCACCGCCGGGGCGCCCAAGAACACCACCTACAACGGCAAGATGGTGGTGATGGAGCTCTTCGACGTCACCCGGATGAACGGGCAGACCGTGGGCTTCGGCGGCGAGTACGACATCCCCGACGTCCCGCACGCCATGCGCCTCACCCGCTCCGGGACCTTCCTGCACGGCAACTACTGGGCCAGCCCCGACACCTTCGGCTCCACCAACGCCAGCCACGGCTGCATCGGGCTGCGCGACAACAAGGGCGGCGGCTCGGACACCCCGGCCGGCTGGTTCTTCGACCGGACCCTGGTCGGGGACGTGGTGGAGGTCGTGAACTCGCAGGACAAGACGGTCGCCGCGGACAACGGGCTGGGCGGCTGGAACCTGTCCTGGCCGGCCTGGGTCGCGGGTTCCGCCATCGGCTGACCTCTGCCGCACGCGGACCTCCACCGCTGCCCCGGCGCCCGACACTGCGTCACCTGACGCCCCAGTCGAGTGATTGTCGGACCGGAATGCCGTAGCGGGGGAGTGTCCTCCGTCCGACGCGCCATGACCCGCAGCCAGCCTGTACGGGCCAGCAACGCAGGTAACGGACGGAGCGTCATGTCAGCAAGGAACTGGACCCTCGGCGTAGCGATCGGGGCCGTACTGGCCGCCGGGGCGCCCACGGCCCTGGCCGCGGGCCCCGGCGGGTCCGGGGGCCCCGGCGGGTCCACCGCCGAACGGCCGGCGGCGGCCGCACGGCGGGCCCCCCTGCCCGGCGGGCTCGGTCCGTGCGTACCGGGGCGGTGCCCCAACCCGCACCCGCCGATCGGGTTCGACGGGATCCCCAAGGGCCGTGACAACGGCATCAACATCTTCGTCGGCGGCGACTTCCGGGTCCGCGAGCGCGCCGCCGAGGCCGAGGGCCGGGTCGTGGTCCTCGGCACCTTCGACCAGGACAAGGTCGCCGGGGCCAGCAGCGTCTACAACATCGGCATCGTCGGCGCCGGCTCCCTCGTCCCGCCGCCGGACGGGGCGGACTTCCTCACCACCGGCGGGAACGTGCACATCGCCGCCGGCGAGCGGCTGATCTCCGACGGCGGCCTGGTCCGCCACGCGGGCACCGCCCCCGGCCCCGGCACCGTCACGGGCACGCTGGTGCCGGATCTGGGGGCCGCCACCCAGTACACCCCGCTGAGCCCCAGGCTCACCGCGGCGAGCAAGTGCTACGCGCGCACCGACGGGCAGCACCGTCCGACCACCGGCACCGTCCGCAACCAGGACGGCACCTTCGTCTTCACCGGTGACAACACCGCCGCGCTCCAGGTCTTCGAGGTCGAGGCCGACATGGTCGGCCGGGGCGGCGGGGCCATCGGCATCCGCTTCGACCGGATCCCGGCGGGCGCCACCGTACTGGTCAACGTCTACGGCACGAACCGGACCATCAACACCTTCAGCGGCGACATCACCGACAGCGCCAACGGGTTCAACCCCTACCGCGACCGGCTGCTGTGGAACTTCCCGGACGCCACCACCCTCAACCTGAACGGCAGCGGCCAGTTCCAGGGCAGCGTGCTGGTCGCCGAGCCGGCCTCGTCCACCACGGTCACCCTGCCCGGTATGAACGGGCGCTTCTTCACCACCGGCGACCTCACCCACACCGGCATCCAGGGCGGAGGCGGCGGCCAGGAGCTCCACGCGTACCCGTTCAACGGCAGCCTGCCCGACTGCGAGAACGTCGCACCGGTGAGGGGCCAGGTCTCCGTCTTCAAGCACGACGCGGACAAGCCGCTGCCCGGAGCCACGTACGAGCTGTGGCGTGAGACCAACGGCAAGAGCGGAGCCCAGTTCACCAACCCCGGCGGCGACACCAAGGTCGCCGACTGCGTCACCCCGGCGAGCGGCATCTGCTCCCACACCGTCCCGGTCGGCACGTACCACTGGCGCGAGACGAAGGCGCCGGCCGGGTACGAGCTCGCGCAGGACCCCGTGGCCGAACTGACACTGACGCGGCAGAACGCCTCCGCCGGCGTCAGGGCCCGCATGGCCAACAGGAAGCGCCCGGCCGACGCCGAGGTGGTGCTGCGCAAGTCCGACAAGGACGGCGGGGCGCTCCTGCCCGGCGCCCGGTTCGAGCTGTGGCGCGAGACCAACCACCGCGCGGGCCTGCAGACCGCCGGGATGGACCCGGACGAGCGGCTCCCCGGTACCTGCACCACCGACGCGAAGGGCAGCTGCACGGTCCACCTGCCGGTCGGCGAGCGGCACTACTGGCGCGAGACGCAGGCACCGGCCGGCTACGACCTGCCCGCGGACCCGGTCACCGCGTTCGATCTCGATGAGGGCGACGTGCGGACGGGCCTGGTCGTCAAGATCACCGACGAGCGGACGAAGGATCCCGAGTACACGGGGTCGATCAAGGTCCTGAAGAAGGACGCGAAGACGAAGCGCCCGCTGCGCGGGGCGGTCTTCGAGGTGTGGAAGGAGACCAACAACACCGCGGGCCTGCAGACGCGCGGGATCAACGCCGACCGGAAGGTGACGCCGGGCTGCGCGACGGACCGGGGCGGGACGTGCGAGTTCCCGGGGCTTCGGGAGGGCTCGTACTACGTGGTCGAAACGGCCGTCCCGGAGGGTTACGTCCTCCCGCCGAACCGGGTGACGGGCCCGCTCCGCCTGGACGCGAAGACCCCGGACCACCGCCGGGTGATCACCCTGCACAACAAGCGTGACGACCACGGCAAGGGCAAGGACAAGGGCCCGAAGCCGCCCCGGGCCGGATAGGGCGCGCGGATGGGCCGCCCGGGTGGGCCGGTGACCCTGCCGGCCCACCCGGCGCGCCGGGTCCGGGCGGGTCCGGTTGGATCGGGGCCAGCGGCCCGGCCGGCGGGCGCGAGGAGGCCCGTATGAGCACAGGCGGCGCGGCAGGGGCGATAGGGGCGATAGGCAGGGCGGCCGCCACGGCCGCGATCCTCGCGACGGGCGCCCTCGGCCCGCCGCTCCCGGCGACCGCGACCGCGACCACGGCCGGTGCCGCACCCGGCACCACGGCCGAGGCCCCGGACACACCCGCGGCCGGGACCGCGGCCGGGACCCCGCCCGGGACCGCGGCCGCGTGCACCGCCGGGACCGGGCCCTACCAGCGGGAGCTGGAAGGGCACCTGCGGCGCCGGGTCGACGGGGTGCAGGACGCCGCGGACTGCGAGGCGATCCGCGGGTTCCAGCGGAGCAACGCGATCCGGCCGGCCGACGGGTACGCCGGGCTGGTCACCTTCCGGACCATGGTCGCGGTCGCCGCCCGCGCGAACCCCAACGCCCGCGGCGGCTGCCCCGTCCGCCCGCACCGGGTGACCTGCGTGGACCTGGAGCGGCAGCTGCTCTGGGTGCAGCGCGACAGCGCGGTCGTCTTCCCGCCCGTGCCCGTGCGCACCGGCCGCGACGACGAGGAGACCCGCCCCGGCTGGCATGAGGTCTACTGGCGCAGCGAGGACCACAAGTCCACGCTCTACGAAGACGCCCCCATGCCCTACGCCCAGTTCTTCGACGAGGGCCAGGCCCTCCACGGCCGCCCCGGAGACCTGTACGCCCACGGCGGCTCCGCCGGCTGCGTCAACCTCTCCGTCCCCGACGCGCGGCGGCTGTGGGACCTGCTGACCGAGGGCGACGCCGTCTACGTCTGGGGCGCCAAGCCCGGTACGGAGGACTGACTCCCGGCGTGGCACCACTCTTGGGACGGAACGGTGACAAGGCCGTACTGTCTCGTGATCCCCCGTGTGATTTCCTGGCGAGAAGCGCGCGACTGTCCGCGCGCGGGGGACATGGGGAGAACAAGAGTGAACCTGCAGCCGATACGCGGCCGCGCCCGCACCGGCCTGCCGGCCCTCCTGCTGGGTGCGGCCCTGCTGTTCACCAGCGCGTGCAGCGCGGGGGGCAACGGCGGTGGCGCCGGCGGGAGCGGCGGCGGAGACGGGGGTACCGGTACGACCGGCACCGAGGCGTCGAAGGCCGTCGTGAGCGTCAAGCCCGATGACGGGGCCAAGGAGGTCGCCACCAACGGCGTCCTGAAGATATCCACCACCGGCGGCAAGCTCACCACGGTGACCGTCGCCGACAGCAAGGGCAACGCGGTCGAGGGCAAGCTCGCCGAGGACGGCGCGAGCTGGGAGCCCGCCCGCAACCTCGCCGCCGCCACCGAGTACAAGGTGCACGCGGTCGCCAAGGACGAGGCCGGCCGCGAGTCGGCGAAGGACAGCACCTTCACGACCCTCACGCCCGCCAACACCTTCATCGGCCAGTACACGCCCGAGGACGGTACGACCGTCGGCGTGGGCATGCCGGTCTCCATCAACTTCTCCCGCGGCATCACCAACCCCGAGGCCGTCGAGAAGGCCATCACGGTGACGGCCGAGCCGTCCGTCCCGGTCGAGGGCCACTGGTTCGGCAACGACCGCCTCGACTTCCGCCCCGAGAAGTACTGGGCCGCCGGCACCAAGGTCACCCTGAAGCTCGCGCTCGACGGGGTCGAAGGCCGCCCGGGGGTCTACGGCAAGCAGACCCGTACGGTCACCTTCACCGTCGGCCGCTCCCAGGTCACCACCGTCGACGCCGCCGAGCACGAGATGCACGTCGTCCGTGACGGCACGGAGATCAAGAACATCCCGATCACGGCCGGCGCCCCCTCGAACACCACGTACAACGGGCAGATGGTCATCAGCGAGAAGTACAAGGTGACCCGGATGAACGGAGCCACCGTCGGCTTCGGCGGCGAGTACGACATCTCCGACGTCCCGCACGCGATGCGGCTGACGAACTCCGGCACCTTCGTCCACGGCAACTACTGGGCCTCGTCGAGCACTTTCGGTTCCGAGAACGTCAGCCACGGCTGCGTGGGCCTCAAGGACGTCCGCGGCGCCGGTGACGGCAGCCAGCCCGCCGCCTGGTTCTTCAACGAGTCGCTGATCGGCGACGTGGTCATCGTGAAGAACTCCAAGGACAAGCAGGTCGCCCCCGACAACGGCCTCAACGGCTGGAACATGGACTGGGCCGAGTGGATCAAGTAGTCCCACGCCCCGCGTAGTCGAGGTGGCCCGGTGCTGTGACCCACAGCACCGGGCCACCTCGCGTTAACCGGCGCTAACCTTCCCCGTATGACCATCTCTCTCGAAGTCTCCGAAGGCGTCGGCGTCATCCGTCTGGACCGGCCGCCCATGAACGCCCTGGACATCGCCACCCAGGACCGGCTGCGCGAGCTCGCGGTGGAGGCGACCGATCGCGCCGATGTCCGCACGGTCGTCATCTACGGCGGCGAGAAGGTGTTCGCGGCCGGCGCGGACATCAAGGAGATGCAGACCATGGACCACGCGGGCATGGTGGCCCGGTCCCGCGGACTGCAGGACGCCTTCACCGCGGTGGCCCGGATCCCCAAGCCGGTCGTCGCGGCCGTCACCGGCTACGCCCTGGGCGGCGGCTGCGAGCTGGCACTGTGCGCGGACTACCGGATCGCCGCCGACAACGCGAAGCTCGGCCAGCCCGAGATCCTGCTGGGCCTGATCCCCGGCGCGGGCGGCACCCAGCGGCTGTCCCGGCTGATCGGCCCCTCCAAGGCCAAGGACCTCATCTTCACCGGCCGCATGGTCAAGGCCGACGAGGCACTGGCCCTCGGCCTCGTGGACCGCGTCGTACCGGCGGCCGAGGTGTACGAGCAGGCGCACGCGTGGGCCGCGAAGCTGGCGCAGGGCCCGGCCCTCGCGCTGCGCGCCGCCAAGGAGTGCGTGGACGCGGGGCTGGAGACCGACATCGACACCGGGCTGACCATCGAACGGGGCTGGTTCGCGGGCCTGTTCGCCACCGAGGACCGTGAGCGCGGGATGCGCAGCTTCGTCGAGGAGGGGCCGGGGAAGGCCAAGTTCCTGTAGGCGGGGCCCCGGTCCTCCCTGTGGGTGGATTAGCCGGGCCTTAAGGGAGTCTTAAGGCGAAACGTTGATCCACTGAGGGTGACCGCCGTTTTGCGGTGCGTCACCGCAGGTCAGGGTGGGTTCGGCGGCCCCCGGATTGCCATTCGCATATGCCGGGAAGACCCTTCGGAGCCAATGATTCCGAGGGGTCTTTTCCTGCGGAACCGCCCGGACTGCCGTACGGGCCGTCCATGATGGGGGCATGGCGGGTCTGGAGGGTGTGGAACAGCCGCGGCAGCGCAGCAGCGCTCCCGCCGTACGGCTCACGGCGGCCCTTGAGGACGAACAGGGCCTCAAGGCGCTGGAGTTGTACGGGAATCCGGCCGAGGCGGAAGTGACACTGCCGTCCATGCCCGAGTCGGCGAGCACCGCCCGCCGGCTCACCCAGTGCGTGGTCGTACGCCTCTGGGGCCTGTCGCCGCAGATCGCCGAGCACGCGGTGCTGCTGGTCTCGGAGCTCGTCGGCAACGCCGTCCGGCACACCGGGGCCCGGTCCTTCGGTTTACGGATGCTCAGGCGGCGCGGCTGGATCCGGGTGGAGGTGCGCGACCCCTCGCGGGGGCTGCCCTGCCTGATGCCGGTGCACGAGATGGACACCACCGGGCGGGGGCTGTTCCTCGTCGACAAGCTCTCGGACCGCTGGGGCGCGGACCTGTTGCCGCGCGGCAAGATCACCTGGTTCGAGATGCGGGTGGCGGACCGCTGAGCCGGAGCGCCGGGCCCCGGAAACGCAGAAACCCCCTGTCGCCGTTGTGGGGCGCTGCGGGGGTTTCATGGGTGTGCCGAGGATCGAAGGGGGTGTGATCCTCGGCGGGGGACTTCGCTCGGGTCAACGGGAAGCCGTGGTTCCGACTATGGCAGACGAGGGATCAAATGCCAAAAGTCCCAAGTTGGACATAAGTGTGCATATCCTAAGACTTTCCACCTAAATCTTAGGTGAGATGGACCACTGGCCTCGTAATTAGTGCATAAGTATCAACCGCTGTGAGTGAATCGTTGATCACATAGCGGACAGGTTCCCCGTGGGGCCGGTTTGGTCGAAGGTCCCGAATTGGGTCAATCAATACCTACACGGGCATCCACCCCTTAAATGGGCGAGTGCTCTGCTACCCGGACCGCCGATCCGCTCTTCGTGCCGGCGCGGCGGTCGCCGCCGGGGCCCTCGCCGCCGCCTGCGGCACGGATGCCCACACCGCCCCCGGGCCGTCCGCGTCCGCCGCGCCCCCCGCCAAGGCCGCTCCGGACAGACGGGCGGCCGCGGCCAAGGCGGCCCCCGCCCCGCGCCGGTTCGCCGGGCAGCCCGTGGAGATCGGGCACGGCCCGCGCGACCGTCCCGCCGTCGCGCTCACCTTCCACGGCAACGGAGACCCCGCCATCGCCAGGGCGGTGCTCGCCGAAGCGGAGCGGGCGGGCGCGCGGGTCACCGTACTGGCCATCGGCGCCTGGCTCGACGCCCACCCGGACATGGCCCGCCGGGTCCTGGACGGCGGGCACGAGCTCGGCAACCACACCCAGCACCACCTCGCGGTCAACACCATGCCCGAAGCGCAGGCGTACGCGGAGATCACCGGCTGCGCCGACCGGCTCAAGCGGCTCACCGGGTCCATCGGCACCTGGTTCCGCCCGTCCCAGACCCAGTACGCCACCCCGCTGGTGCGAAAACTCGCCCAGCGGGCCGGCTACCCGCACGTCCTCTCGTACGACGTGGACTCCCTCGACTTCACCTCGCCCGGTGCCGCGGCCGTGGTCCGCACCGTCATCGGCACGATCCAAGGCGGATCGGTGGTGAGCCTGCACTTCGGCTACGCGGACACGGTCGACGCGATGCCGCCCCTCCTCGAAGAACTCGCGCGCCGCAAGCTGCGCGCGGTGACCACCACGGAGCTGCTGACCCCATGACGACCACCCGCCTTCCCCGGAAGGCCACCGCGCTGCTGGCCGGTCTGGTCCTCGCCGCCCTGACCGGCTGCGGAGCGGCCGACAAGGGCCCCGCCGAGGCGCTCAGCACCAAGGGGCCCGCCGTGCCCGCCAAGGCCGTACCGGCCGCGCCGCCGGGCCTGGCCGGAATGCCGCCGCTCCTCGATCCGAACGACGTGTACGCGGCCGACCGGCCGAACAGGCTCTCCCCGGTGGTCAAGGACTTCCCGTCCCGGGTTTACGTGCCGAACACCAACTCCAACACGGTGTCCGTCATCGACCCGGTGACGTACAAGGTCATCGACACCATCCCCGTCGGCGTCCAGCCCCAGCACGTGGTCCCCTCCTGGGACATGAAGACCCTCTGGGTCAACAACAACCGGGGCCACACGCTCACCCCGATCAACCCGGCCACCGGCGAGGCCGGCAAGCCCGTCGAGGTGCACGACCCGTACAACCTGTACTTCACGCCCAACGGCAAGTACGCGGTGGTCATGGCGTCGATGGACAAGGAACTGGTGTTCCGCGATCCGCACACCATGGACCGCGTGAAAACCGTCCCGGTGACCTGTTTCGGCGTCAACCACGCGGACTTCTCCGCCGACGGCCGCTACTTCATCGTGAGCTGCGAGTTCTCCGGTGAACTGCTCAAGGTCGACACCGAGAAGATGGAGGTCATCGGCCAGCAGAAACTGCCGTTCGAGGGCGCGATGCCGCAGGACGTCAAGGTCTCGCCGGACGGAAAGACCTTCTACGTCGCGGACATGATGGCGCACGGCATGTGGGTCCTCAGCGGCGACACGTTCGACACCCCCAAGCTGCTGCCCACCGGAAAGGGCTGCCACGGCCTGTACGTCAGCCGCGACTCCAAGGAGATGTACGTCTCCAACCGGGGCGAAGGATCCGTCTCCGTCTACGACTTCACGCAGAACAAGCTGACGAAGAAGTGGGAGCTGCCCCAGGGCGGCAGCCCCGACATGGGCGGCGTCTCCGCCGACGGCAAGGTGCTGTGGCTCTCGGGCCGCTACAACTCCGAGGTCTACGCCATCGACACCACCACCGGGAAGCAGATCGCCAAGGTCGCGGTGGGCAGCGGCCCGCACGGCCTCGCCGTCTACCCGCAGCCCGGCCGCTACTCGCTCGGCCACACCGGCATCTTCCGGTAGGCGCACGGGCGCACGGGCGCACGGGCGTACAGGCGTACAGGCGCGCAGGCGCGCAGGCGCGCAGGCGTCGCGACGTGAAGGCTTGACGACGTGAGAGTGCCCCGGGAGCCCGCACAGCTCCCGGGGCACTCTCACGCGCCGGACGTCACCAGGAGACGGGGAGCCGCTCCGGAAGCCGCTTGATGAAGCCGGTCCGCCAGACGAGGTTCTCCGCCGGCACCGCGAGGCGCAGCTCGGGCAGCCGCTCGACCAGCACCTCCAGCGCGATCTCGGCGTGTGCCCGGCCCAGCGCGGAGGCCGGGCAGAAGTGCCGGCCGGCGCCGAAGGCGAGGTTGGCGTTGGAGCCCTCGCGCTCGAGGTCCAGCTCGTCGGGGTTCTCGAAGGCCTCCGGGTCGAAGTTGGCGCCCTCCAGCAGGACGAGGACGAGCTCGCCCTCCCTGATCAGCACGTCCCCGACCTGGATGTCCGCCATCGCGATGCGCGGCAGGCCGTCACCGACGGACAGGTTCCAGCGCAGCAGCTCGTCCACGGCCTTGCCCATGCGCTCCGGGTGTTTGCGCAGATACCCGATGAGCTCGGGCTTCTGCAGCAGCGCCAGGACCGCGAGGGTCAGGAACGCGGACGTGGAGACCGCGCCCGCGCCGAACAGCGACACGGCGACGGTGGCGAACATGTCGTCGGTCAGGTGCGCCGACTCCGGGTCCGCCTCCTTCAGCTCGGCGAACTTGCCGAGGAGCCCCGTACGCTCCTCGGCGGGAAGCGCGAGCTGCGCCTTCAGCCGGTCCTCGAAGTAGCCGACGTCCTTGTACCAGTTGAGCGCCGAGTCGGCGAACGGCTCGCGCGCGGTCATGAACGCGACGTCCAGACCCGACATCAGCCGCCGCCAGTCCTCGAACGGCACGCCCAGCACCTGGCAGTGCATGGCCGCCGAGAACGGATCGGCGAAGCCGGCCCGCAGGTCCGCGGGCCCGCCCTCGGCGAGGAGCCGGTCGACGAGCTCGCCGGCCTTCGCGCGCAGCCAGTCCTGCAGACCCTTCTGGCGCGGGTTGAGCGCCTTCATGACCGCGTTGCGCAGTCCGGCACTGTTGATGTTGCCCATGTTGTTGACGACCTCGGGCGGGATCGTCAGCGCGTACTGGCGGGGGACCCCGGCGTTCGCCGTGTCCTTGAGGCTGAAGCGCTCGTCCTCCAGCACCTGCTTGGCCAGCGCGTAGCTGCTCACCAGCCAGGCCGGGTCCCCGGTGAGGGTACGGACCTTCGCGACGGGCGCCTTCTCGCGCAGCCAGGTGCACTCCTCGGGGAGCACGTCTCCGCGCCGCGAGAGCGGGAAGTCGAGGAGGGCCTCATCGGTCCGCCCGCCCGTCTCACGGGAATGGTGCGCCTCAAGCTGCTCGACGCTCATCGACGGTCCCTTCGGTTGGTGCGGTGTGCGTGTGCGTGTTCACGTTCGGGTGGTTCGGGTGGTTCGGGTCGCTCTGAGCCATATCGGCCACCTCGGGCCTCACGACGGCATAGGCCTGGTTCCTGGTCGCGCGCAGTCCCCCACCGCGCGCGAAGAGGACATCGGTCATCGGCATCTTGACGTGGTAGGCCGCCACGGAGGACGGGACGTCGAGAATGCTCGGGGTGTCCACGAAGAAGGGCAGCTCGGCTGCCATGTAATCGAAACACACCTGCAACTGCGCGTCGGTGATGGATTCACCTTCCGGCAACTTGGAGCCGACAAAATGCAAGGCCATTTCCTCGCAGCCCTTGCGGAATTCGTCATCGGTCTCCAGGAAATGGAGTACGCGCCTGTGCAGAAGTTGGTAGACGGGGTTCGTCTGGAACTCCGAAAGTGCCCTCACTCGGATCTCGGCGTGCGGAGGCCCTGATTCCTCCACGCCCTTGAGAATCCGTCGCCGGACCGCCTTGATTTCCTTCGTCGCGCGCTTCTCCGCGTGTTCCTGGGTGTAGCCGAAGGCGGCGAACATCCGGTCCACGTGGAGGTCTGCGTAGACGAAGTCGACCTGCGCGAAGCGGGTCGTGGCCCATCGGGCGAGGCTTGAGATGCGCTCGGAGCTGAAGTAGCTGTTTCCAGGACTCACTCCGATGAGCACATGGTCGCCGTCTTCCCAGATGTGGCGGCAAGTGCGGGTGAAGGGCAGAACTTCGAATGATGCGTCAGCTGTGATCGTCACCTGTTTGATCGCCCTTGTTGCCGCTTGTCCCTGGGAGCCCTGCGCTCCCGGTGTGGCGGCAATGTCGCTACGTTATGCCGTGGCCCCGGAGGGTGACAAGTGGGGGCTTGAATTGTTGGCTGGAATTATCGCTTCCGCACTACGGAAGAGTAATTGAATTTCTTTCTGCCGCTCGAACGGGACCCGGGGCGTCCGGGGGCGCCGCGTGCCGCTACCCTGAGCCGGTCAACAAGCACCAAGAAGGGGTGGACCCAGTGGCGGACATCGACAGCGCACGGACGACGTTCGGCAAGTTCGACGTGAACGGTGACGGCTTCGTGACGGCCGACGAGTTCCGTTCGGCGATGGCGGAGATGGGTGACCCGTTCGTCACCGGCCCGGTCGCGGAGGCCGTGATCGCCGCCAAGGACACGAACAACGACGGCCTGCTCAGCTTCGACGAGTTCTGGGCCTCCCTGAACAAGTAAGCCCCCCGCGCCGCCCCCGGCCCCCTGCCGGGCCGGGGTGCGCGCGTCAGGCCCGCGGCTGCGGCCCGGACATGCCCTCCACCTCGGCGAGGGCCTCCTCCAGCCAGCGCAGCCAGAAGGTCTCCAGCCCGGTTCCCGCGTGCAGCACGACACGCCGCAACCGGTCCTGCGCGGCGTCCCGGCCGGCCGGGAAGTCCTTCTCCTCGATGGACTCGTACACCGCCAACTGGGCGCGGTGCAGCTCCAGGTGGCGCCGCAGCTCGGCCGCCAGACCCTGCGGCCCGACCACCGCGGCCGCCCGGATCCGCAGCAGCAGGGGATCCCGTACCGGCTTGGGATCCTGGCTCTCCCCGACCCACCGGGCCAGCTCGCCGCTCCCGGCGGGCAGCACCTCGTACTCCTTCTTCCGCCCCCGTACGGGCACCTCACCGGGCAGCGCCCGGATCAGCCCGGCGTCCTCGAGGCGGCCGAGCTCGCGGTAGATCTGCTGGTGCGTCGCGGACCAGAAGTACCCGATCGACTTGTCGAACCGCCGGGTCAGCTCCAGCCCCGACGAGGGCTTTTCGAGCAGGGCGGTGAGGATGGCGTGCGGCAGCGACATGCGGCCATCCTAGGTTTTAGGCCGGGCATCACCCTGCCTACCGCCAGGCGGCCAGCGCCTCCGGACTCCGGGGCCCGGGAGCGTCCGGCGCCAGCAGGCCGTGCGCGCGCAGCAGGGCCGTGACCGCCGGGGACCAGGCCGCGCGCAGGCCCGCCGAGGCGAGCAGGTCCGGGTCCGAGAGGAGGGCGCCGGCCGCGCCGAAGCGGATGCCCGACGGGGTCAGGACCGCCGCGTCGTCGGCCCAGCGGACCGCCAGGTCCACGTCGTGCGTGGCCATCACCACCGTCGTGCCGGAGGCCCGGAGCCCGGCGAGGACGGCCAGCAGCCGCTCCTGGCCGTCCGGGTCGAGCCCGGCCGTCGGCTCGTCCAGGATCAGCACGCGCGGCGCCATCGCCACCGCCCCCGCGATCGCCGCGCGCTTGCGCTGGCCGTAGGACAGGAGGTGGGTGGGGCGGTCCCGGAGCGCGGTGATGTCCAGGGCGGCCAGCGCCGAGTCCACCCGGGAGCGGACCTCCATCGTGGGCAGCCCCAGGTTCATCGGGCCGAAGGACACGTCCTGTTCGACGGAGGCCGCGAACAGCTGGTCGTCGGGATCCTGCACCACCAGCTGCACGGAGGTGCGCAGCCGGGTCAGCCCGGCCCGGCCGTACGAGACCTCCGTGCCATCGAGCCGCAGCGCGCCCGAGCCGGGCCGCAGGCCACCGCTCAGCAGCCGCATCAGCGTGGTCTTGCCGCTGCCGTTGCGGCCCAGCAGGGCCAGCGCCCGGCCCGGCGCGATGGCGAAGTCGACGCCGGAAAGGACCGCCGGGCCGTCCTCGTAGGCGTAGCCCGCCCCGGCCAGTTCCACCAGAGGGGTCACCAAGGGGGTCGCCAACGGGTTCACAGGTAGAGCCCCTTCAGGGTGAGGGTCAGGGTGATCAGGGCCGCCAGCAGGGCCGCCGAGGCCGCGAGGAACCGCCACGACAGCGCCGCCTCCGGTACGAGCACCCGCAGCGCGCCGTCGTAGCCGCGCCCGGCCAGCCCCGCCTGGAGCCTGGCCGCGCGGTCGAAGGCCCGTACGAAGGAGGTCGCGGCGAGCCCGGCCAGGGACCGCCACACCGCCGCCCGCCCGGTGTGCCCCAGGCGGGCCGCCTGGGCCCGGCGGACCTGGGCCGTGGAGTCGAGGAGCAGGAAGCCGATCCGGTACATGACCAGGGCCACGTCCACCACCGGGGCCGGCACCCCGGCCCGGACCAGCCGGGGCAGCACGTCGGAGACCGGGGTGGTGAAAGCGAACAGCAGCAGCCCCAGCGAGGCCGCCGAGGTCCGCAGGAGCAGTTCGGCGGCGTGCCGCGGGCCGTCGGGGGCCAGGGCGAGCGGACCCGCCGGGCCGCCGACCGCGAACAGCAGCGGCAGCGCCCCCGTGAAGCAGAAGCCGAGCGGGAGCCGGAAGGCCCGCCACAGCTGCCGCCCGGCGACCCCCGCCGGGCCCAGCAGCACGGTGAGGGTGGCGGCGGCCACGAGCGGCCCGCCCGGCCAGGGCGGCAGGCAGACGGCGGTGACCGTCAGCCCGATACCCAGCAGGGCCTTCTCCAGCGGGTGACGGCCGCGCCAGCGGCTGGAGTGCGCCGCCACGTCGATCGGCAGCACCGCCTACGACTCCGCGCGCGCCGGGGCGGAGGGCTCCGCGGCGGCAGGGGAGGGGGCCGCGGCGGAGGCGGCGGAGGTGGCGGGGGCGGCGGCCGCGGCGGGGAAGGCGGACGGAGCGGCTGCGGCCGCGGCCGCGGCGGCTGCGCCCTGGCGGCGGCCCTTGCGGACGCCGAAGTAGTAGGCGAGCACACCCGCGCCGAGGGCGGCCTGCAACGCGAACAGTGCGGACTCCACCTCCCCGGAGGGGGGTTCGTACAGCGGCGAGAACCACGGCTCGTAGTCCGGCTTGAGCTCCGTGATCGCCGACTCCGCCTGCGCGTCGGCGCCCGCGAAGGGCTCCTCCTTGCCCTCGCCCATCCCCAGCGCGATCGGGAGGACAGCCAGCGCCGCCACCAGGAGCAGCAGCAGGCCGTTGATCTTCGTGTTCCGGGACATCCCGCTCATCGGGCCGCCACCTCCGCTTCGGTCTCCCCGGGGCGGGCGGGCGTCAGCTTCGCGACCCCGAGCCGGACCAGGTCCGACTTGCTGGCCTGCATCAGCAGCCGCATCACCAGCACGGTCAGCAGGCCCTCGCTCACGGCCAGCGGGATCTGCGTGACCGCGAAGATCGCCCCGAACTTCGCGAGCGCGCCCGGGAACCCGGTGGCCGGGTCCGGGAAGGCCAGCGCGAGCTGCACGCTGGTGACGCAGTAGGTGACCAGGTCCGCGAAGAAGGCGCCGAAGAAGACGGTCACCATCAGCGGGAGGTCGAACCGGCGCAGCAGCCGGTAGACGGCGTAACCGGCCCAGGGGCCGGCGATCGCCATCGAGAAGACGTTGGCGCCGAGGGTGGTGAGCCCGCCGTGGGCCAGCAGCAGGGCCTGGAAGAGCAGGGTGATCGTGCCGAGCACCGCCATGACCGGCGGCCGGAACAGGATCGCCCCGAGCCCGGTGCCGGTGGGGTGCGAGCAACTGCCCGTCACCGACGGGATCTTCAGCGCGGAAAGGACGAAGGTGAACGCGCCGGACGCACCCAGCAGCAGGGTGCTCTCCGGGTTGGCCTTCACCTCGCGGGTGAGCGAGCGGACGCCGTGGACGACGAAGGGAGCGGACGCGGCGCCCCAGGCGGCCGCGTGCAAAGGGGGCAGGAACCCCTCGGCTATATGCATGAGTGGGGAGACCTCTCCAGCACCTCGTGGATGGACAACGCGCCCCGGCCGGTCTCCTGGCTCACGGGTGCTGCCGTCCCGGCCCCGCCTTCCCGGGCAGCACGGAAACCCCCGCGCAGCCCAGTGGCCTTCCCGCAGGAGTGGAGCCGGACTTCCCGATCACAGTGGCGAGGGCCGCACCGGTTTCCCACCGGTTTCCCGAACACCAAGGCCCGCTGACCCTAGTCGGCCGCACGGACCGGTACCAACCCGCCCCGGGCCCGGACGGGTGCGGCCCGGTGGCGGCCGAGCCCGGCGGCGCCGAGGCTGGTGGCGTGGCTGCCGACACCGATACCGATACCGCGAACCCGTTCGACTACTCCGACCTGACCGCCGTCTACGTCAACTGCACGCTCAAGCGATCACCCGAGCCCAGCAACACCGAGGGCCTGATCGGCAGGAGCCGTACGGTGATGGAGGCCGCGGGGGTGCGGACCTCGCTCATCCGGGCCGTCGACCACGACATCGCGACCGGTGTCTGGCCCGATATGACCGACCACGGCTGGGAGAGCGACCAGTGGCCGGTCCTCTACAGCCAGATCATGGACGCCGACATCCTCGTGCTCTGCGGCCCGATCTGGCTCGGGGACAACAGCTCGGTGATGAAGCAGGTCATCGAGCGGCTCTACGCCTGCTCCTCGATCCTGAACGAGCAGGGCCAGTACGCCTACTACGGGCGCGCGGGCGGGGCCCTGATCACCGGCAACGAGGACGGCGTCAAGCACTGCGCGATGAACGTCCTCTACAGCCTCCAGCACCTCGGCTACGCGATCCCGCCGCAGGCCGACGCCGGCTGGATCGGCGAGGCCGGGCCGGGACCCTCGTACATGGACCCCGGATCCGGCGGCCCCGAGAACGACTTCACCAACCGGAACACGGCCTTCATGAGCTGGAACCTCATGCACCTCGCCGCGCTGCTCAAGCGCAACGGCGGGATGCCCGCGCACGGCAACCAGCGCTCCCTGTGGGACGCGGGCTGCCGCTTCGACTTCCCGAACCCCGAGCACCGGTAGGGGACGCCCCCTACCCCGGTACGTCGGCCAGCGCCGACTCCAGCTGCGCCAGCAGTGGCCGCGCGTTCATCCTGCGGCAGCTCGACAGGGTCTCCTCCAGCACCGCCCGGGCCGCCGGCGCGTCCCCCGAGGCCAGCAGCGCACGGGCCAGCGGGGGCGCCGCCAACGCCCGCACCAGGCTCTGCCCCGACCGGCGGCCCAGCGCGTCGGCCTCCCGCAGGTGGCGCAGGGCCCCCGCCGTGTCCCCGCGGTCCTGGGCGATCCTGCCCAGCCCGATCCGGGCCGCGCTCTGCCCGGCCAGATCGCCGGAACCCAGGGTGAAGGCCAGCACCTCCCCGAAGCCGGCCTCCGCCTCGTCCAGCCGGCCCAGCAGCCGTTGCGCGTCGGCGACCCAGCGCAGCACGCACATCCGGGGCCAGGCCGCGCCGCCCAGCACCGCCACGGCCAGGGCCTCGCGCAGCACCTCCAGGGCGCGTTCCGGCTCGCCGCGCGCGAGCAGCACCTGACCGGTCCCGCGCAGGGCGTGCGCCTGGCCGTAGCGGTCCCCGGCCGCCTCGAAGACGGGCGCGATGCGCCGGCAGCGCCGGGCCGCCTCGTCGAGCCGGCCCTGGATCCGGGCGAGGTAGGAGAGCAGCCAGCCCGCGTACGCCGCCCCGTGCGCGTCCCCCAGCTCCTCGAACAACGCCTCGCCCGCGCTCAGCATCGCCCGGGCCGGACCCCACTCCTCGCGGCAGGTCCGCAGCCTGCCCAGCCCGACCAGCAGCACCGCCTCGCCCGTGCGGTCGCCCACCGCGCGGGCCGCCCCGAGCCCCGCCTCCTGGACGGCCTGCCAGCCGGCCAGGTCGCTGCGCAGGTCGAAGAGGTACTCGCCGCCCGCCGCGAGCTCCCAGCAGGCGTACGGGTCCACCCGCGCGGCCTGCCGCACGGTGGCGACCAGCGCGTCCCGTTCCGCGCCGAGCCAGCGCACCGGATCGGCGCGCGGCCCGGCGAGGACCGCCGGGTCGGGGACCCGGGCGGCCGTGCGGCCGCCCAGCCCGGGGTAGTCCAGGCCCTGGTGGGCGCGCCGGCCCTCCCGTACGAGCGCCACCCAGCAGGCGAGCACCCGGCGCACCACCGCTCCGTCCTGCCGGGCCAGCTCCCGGCCGAAGGCGCGGACCAGGTCGTGCATGCGGTAGCGCGGCCGGCCGGTGCCGTCCGGGCCGGACACCTCCAGCAGGTGGGCCGCCGTCAGGGCGTCGAGCGCCTCCTCCGCAGCGGGCAGGGGCCGGTCCAGGACCGCCGCCGCCGTCCAGGCCGCGCAGTCGGGGGCGTCGAGCAGCGCGAGTCCGCGCAGGAGCGCCCGCGCGTCGGGGGGCAGTGCGCGGTAGCTGAGCCGCAGCCCGGCCCGCACCCCGTCGAGCACGTCCAGCCGGGCCCGCTCGTCCTCCAGCCGCGCCACCAGGTGGGCCGGCCCCCGGTGCGGGAGCGCGGCCAGCTCGGCGCCGACCACGCGCAGCGCGAGCGGCAGCCGCCCGCACAGCCGGACCAGCTCACGGGCCGCCTCCGCCTCGGCGGCGATCCGTTCGGGGCCGGCGGCCAGTGAGAGGAGGGCGAGGGCGGCCGGCTCGTCGAGGAGGGGGAGCGAGAGGGCGACCCTCCGCTCCAGCCCGCCGAGCCGGTACCGGCTGGTGACCAGCACGCCCGGACCGCCCGTCCCCGGCAGCAGGGGCCGCACCTGCCCGGCTCCCGCCGCGTTGTCGAGCACCACCAGCACCCGCCGGTCCGCCAGCAGGCTCCGGTACAGGGCCGCGCGCTCCTGCGGATCCGCGGGCACCGCCGGACCGTCCACGCCGAGGGCGCGCAGGAACCCGGCCAGCACCTCGGCCGGATCCGCCGCGCCGGCCGGATCGGCGCCGCGCAGGTCCACGTGGAGCTGCCCGTCGGGGAACTCCCCGCGCAGCCCGTGCGCCACCCGCAGCGCGAGCGCGGTCTTCCCGATCCCGGGAGCCCCGGTGACCAGACAGACCCCGCCGCCCCCAACCAGCCCGCGCCGCAACACCTCCACCTCCCCCTCCCGCCCGGCGAACCCCCCGGGCCCGATGGGCAACTGCGCGGGCGGCCCCCACCCGCCCCCGTCCCGCTCGGCCCGGCCCGGGCCCGGCGTGCCCGTCCCGGGCCGGGCCCGCCGGGCCCCGGCGGCTCCGGCCCGCACCGGGTCCGGTGCGTCCGTCCGGGGCCGGTTCCGGTTCGCCCCTGGCTCCGTGTGGTGGGCTCGTCCCCGTGCCGGCCGGGGCCGCCGCTGCGCGGGCCGCCCGATCGAGGCCGGGTCCGGCCCGGCGGGGGCGCCGTGCGCGGGCGGGGTCCGGTCGGCCGGGTCCGGGAGGCGCAGGGCGGGGGCGTCGATGAGGATCGCCGCCTGCAGGGCGGTGAGGTCCGCCCCCGGGTCCAGGCCCGCCTGCTCCGCCAGCCGGCGCCGGGCCGCGGTGTACGCCGCCAGGGCTTCGCCGCGCCGCCCCGAGCGGTGCAGGGCCAGCATGTGGAGCTCCACCAGCCGTTCCCGCAAGGGGTGTTCGGCGGACAGGCCGGCCAGCTCCGCGCAGACCAGGGCGTGCCGGCCGAGCGCGAGGTCCGCGGTCAGCGCCCGCTCCACGCAGTCGAGCCGGTCCTCGGCCAGCCGGGCCGACGCGGCTTCGAAGACCCGCCCGCGAAGTCCCGCCAGGGCCACCGGACCCCGCCACAACTCCAGTGCCCGGTGCAGGAGTCGGCGGACCTCGCCCGGGTCCGGGCGGGCCTCGGCGGCGCGGCGCAGGAGCGCGAAGTCCCGTACGTCCAGCTCCGCCGCGACGGCGGGATCCGCCGCACCCGCCGTGCCTACCGCACCCGCCGTGCCTACCGCACCCGCCGTGCCTACCGCACCCGCCGTGCCTACCGCACCCGCCGTGCCTACCGCGCCCGCCGGGTCCGCAGGGTCCATCGGGTCCACCGGGTCCACGGACAGGGTGAATCCCGCCTCCGTGCGCGCCACCGGCACCCCCGCACGCCGCAACACCCCCGCCACGTTCTGCAGTTGCTCGTGCCACGTCGCCGGCGGGTCGCCCCACACCGCCGCCGCCAGCCCGGCGGCCGGGACCACCCGCCCCGCCTCCAGCGCCAGTGCCGCCAGCACCCGCCGGCCGCGCGGTCCGCCGGGCAGGGGCCGGCCGCCGTCCAGGGTGATGGCGACGGGACCGAGCAGTGAGAAGACGAGGGGCATCGCGCACTCCCTGACACCGCGTCCAGGACGGATGGCCGACGGATGGGCGGCCGGTGGGCCGAGATCGTAGCGTCTGCCCACCCGGCCGGAGCAGGGGTGCCACACATTCCGCTCCGGCCGGGGAGCGCCGGGGCGCAGCCCCCACGTCTCCGCGCCCCGGCGCTCCGGCGCTCCGGCGCTCCCGCCCCCGCCCACCGCTCCGAGAGGACATGCCCGATGCGTTCCCGCACGCGCACCGCCGCGCTGCTGACCGCCGCCGTGCTCGGCCTGGCCGGTCTCACCGTTCCCCAGGCCACGGCCCAGGCCCCGGCCCAGGCCCCCGCACGGGTCACGGGCTCCGCCGCGTCCCCGCCCGCCGGCCCGGCGGTCGCCGTGGCGATGGGCGACAGCTTCATCTCCGGCGAGGCCGGCCGCTGGCTCGGCAACACGGACCGCTACGACGCCGGCCGCAACGGCACCGACCGGGCCTGGACCGGCGGTTCGAAGTACGACCCCGCCAAGGTCTACGGGGCCACCGGCGCGGTCGGCGGCTGCCACCGCTCCGACGTCTCGGAGATCACGGGCGCCCCGCTGCCCGGCATCGACCAGCGGATCAACCTCGCCTGCTCCGGAGCCGAGACCGTCAACGTGCTCAGCGCCGCGAAGGGCGGGCAGCCCTACAACGGCGAGGCCCCGCAGACCGACCAGCTGGCGGCGCTCGCCAGGACGAAGCGGGTCAAGGTCATCGCGCTCTCGATCGGCGGGAACGACCTCGGCTTCGGCCAGATCATCGGCGACTGCGCGTACGACTGGTACTTCAGGCGGCTGTGCTGGAAGAAGCAGGCGCCGGTGGTGGAGCAGAAGCTGCCCGGGGTGAAGGCCAAGGTGGCGGCGGTCGTCGACGACATCCGCGCCACCATGCGGACCGCCGGGTACGCGGACGGCGACTACCGGCTCGTGCTCCAGTCCTACCCGTCACCGATCACGGGCGGGGAGTCCTTCCGGCTCTCGCAGAACGACTCGGACCGGATGTTCAAGGACGGCTGCCCCTTCAACGACCGCGACGCGGACTGGGCGGCGTACACGCTGGTCCCGCAGATCGGCGCCATGGTCAAATCGGTGGCCGTCGGCAAGGGCACCGACTTCATGGACCTGAAGGACGCGCTGGCCGGGCACGAGGTGTGCGCGCTCGGCACGGAGCAGGTGGGCCCGGGCGGGCCGGACCCGCGTGAGCACGAGTGGTTCCGGTTCCTGGACTACACGAACACCCAGGGCACGCTGGAGGAGTCCATGCACCCCAACGCCTACGGCCAGCGGGCGATGGGCGCCTGCCTGGGCCTGGTGAGCGCCGCCGCGGCCGGCCGGTACGAGTGCACGCAGGACTGGTTCGGCAACGGGGACCCCGGCCAGATGCGGATCCGCCCGGCCTAGTGCGGCGACCTGGGGCCCGCAGGAGGGGGCGGGGGCGGGGCCCGGCGCGTGCGACGCCGGGCCCCGCCCCCGTGCTCAGCACACGTTCGGGTGCGCGATGTCCAGCACGAAGCGCTCCGGGGAGTGCAGCGTGGACGAGGTGTAGGCGGGCTGGGTGTCGAAGGCGGCGCCGAAGGTCACGTACCCCTCGTAGTCGCCGGTCAGGGCGATGCCCTTCAGCTTGGGCAGGTAGGTCCTGAGGAGCTTGGGACCGAGGTAGACGTTGTGGCCCGCCTCGTCGTGTCCGGCCGCCGGGTGCAGGCGGATCTCCAGGAAGTACCGGCCGGCCAGCGGGACCGGCTTGCCGGACCCGTCGTAGACCAGGTGCGCGACGGGGGTGACGGTGACGGCGGGGACGTATCCCTGCAGGTCGACGACCACGCGGTCGTACGTGCAGTGCCCGCCCCAGCGGGCGTTGACGACGAGCGGGGTTGCGGAGGCGGAGGCGGTCGGCGCGGATGCGGAGGCGGTGGCGGCGGATGCCGGTGCGGCGAAGGCGAGGGTGGCGGCGAGCAGCGCGCCCGCCCCCAGTGCGGTGGCCTGCCGGCGGCGTGGACGGTTCATGGCGTCCCCTCGATTCTCGAGAGACGGGGACCGGTGTCACCGCTGAAGACGCTCCCGGTACGTCCGTGGTTGCACCGGATTCGGCCCGCGGACGCAGCCCACCGGGCGAGTCGCTCCGGACTCAGCCCGGCAGCAGCGCGCTGAGCTCGGCGTCGAGGTCGTAGTGCCGCTGCTCCTGGCCCCGCGGCACCATTTCGGTCAGCCGCCGGCACAGCTCCCGTACGTCCTTGGCACGGGCGGACACCACGCAGGACTGCTCGCCGTTGCTGAAGGCCAGGAAGACCCGCGGCTCGGTGCCCTTCCAGCGCGGCCACACCTGTATGTCGCCCTCACCGGTGGCGCAGACCTGGCCGTCGAGCAGCAGCTCCCGCGAGAACACCCAGTGCGCCAGGTGCATGCCGGCCCCCTCGAAGTCGAGGGAGATCTCGTAGGGCCGTGCGGTGCGGTACACGAAGACGCCGCGTACCGGGATGGGGGCCGGTGCGGCCTCCAGTCGCAGCGGGAGGACGCGGTGCTCGGTGCCGGTCATGCGGGGGCCTCTCTCTCGGGGTGGGGCCTCGTCGGTGGACGCGTGGCACGCCCACTCGGGCAAGCTAGCCCACCCCCGGCACGCTTCCGGCGGCCAAAGGTCCCATCCGGCGGGGCCGCTCGACCCGTTTTCGCGCAACGCGGCCGAGCCCGCCCTCCGGGGGTGTGGACGCGACGTCGTGTCCCCACCCGTCCACCCACTTGCCCGGGGCGGGGAACGACGCGGGCCCCGGCGCCAAGCGCCGGGGCCCGCATGCGATCAGCCGGAAGGCGTCAGCACTCGATGACGTTGACCGCGAGGCCGCCGCGGGCGGTCTCCTTGTACTTGACCTTCATGTCGGCGCCGGTCTCCTTCATGGTCTTGATGACCTTGTCGAGGGAGACCTTGTGGCTGCCGTCGCCGCGCATCGCCATCTTGGCCGCGGTGACGGCCTTGACCGCCGCCATGCCGTTGCGCTCGATGCAGGGGATCTGGACGAGCCCGCCGACCGGGTCGCAGGTCAGGCCGAGGTTGTGCTCCATGCCGATCTCGGCCGCGTTCTCGACCTGCTCCGGGGTGCCGCCCAGGACCTCGGCCAGCGCGCCGGCCGCCATCGAGCAGGCCGAGCCGACCTCGCCCTGGCAGCCGACCTCGGCGCCGGAGATCGAGGCGTTCTCCTTGAAGAGCATGCCGATCGCGCCCGCGGCCAGCAGGAAGCGGACCACGCCGTCCTCGTCGGCGCCCGGCACGAAGTTCATGTAGTAGTGCAGGACCGCCGGCAGGACGCCCGCCGCGCCGTTCGTCGGGGCGGTCACGACGCGGCCGCCGGCCGCGTTCTCCTCGTTGACGGCCATCGCGTAGATCGTCGCCCACTCGCTGCGGTGCATCATCGGGTCGCCCTCGGTGCGCAGCTGGCGCGCCGTGGAGGCGGCCCGGCGCTTGACCCGCAGGCCGCCCGGGAGGATGCCCTCGCGGGACATGCCGCGCGAGACGCAGGCCTGCATGACCCGCCAGATCTCCAGCAGGCCCTCGCGGATCTCGTCCTCGGTGCGCCAGGCCTTCTCGTTCTCCAGCATCATCGAGGAGATCGACAGGCCGGTCTCGTTCGCGAGGCGGAGCATTTCGTCGCCGCTGCGGAAGGGGTACTTCAGCGGGGTGTCGTCGAGCTTGATCCGGTCCTCGCCGACCGCGTCCTCGTCCACGACGAACCCGCCGCCGACCGAGTAGTACGTCTTCTCCAGCAGCGGGGTGCCCGCCTCGTCGTACGCGAAGAGCGTCATGCCGTTCGCGTGGTACGGGAGCGAGCGCCGGCGGTGCAGGATCAGCTGGTTCGGCTCGTCGAAGGGGATCTCGTGGCCATCGCCTATCTCCGCGCCGAGCAGGCGCAGGCGGCCGCTCTTGCGGATGCGCTCGACCTCGGCGTCGGCGTTCTCCACGTCCACGGTGCGGGGGGAGTGGCCCTCCAGGCCCAGCAGCACCGCCTTGGGGGTGCCGTGACCGTGTCCGGTCGCGCCCAGCGAGCCGAAGAGCTCGGCACGCACCGAGGCGGTCTGGGCGAGGACGCCGTCCTTCTTGAGCCGGGTCACGAACATGCGCGCGGCGCGCATCGGTCCGACGGTGTGGGAGGAAGAGGGACCGATGCCGATCGAGAAGAGATCGAAGACGGAGATGGCCACGGTTGCGGACTCCTATGTCTGCTCGTGGGTGGAAAGCGGGGCAGGAGGGGTGGATCTGCGGATTTTGTCCGGCAGACGAGCTTAACGCGGTGAGGTGAACAGCTCTGCTGCCGGACGCATCGTGCGGGAGGGGATCAGGCGTGGGTCAGTTCGCGCTCCGGTGTACCGGCCGTGCCGGCCTCCCCGGCGTGGGCGGCGTCCAGGACCGGGTCCGGGCCCGGCAGGCCCGCGTGGTGGGCCTTGACCCCGGACCGTACGGCCCAGAAGTAGAAGCCCAGGGCCGAGAGGCCCACGACGGCGATGTCCACGCCGCCCGGGATGAGGCCGTGGCCGCCGAATTCCTTGCTGCCGAGCGCCGACAGCGTGCCCAGCCACAGCAGGAAGGCGATCATCCACCAGGCCGGGGCGAACTGCCCGGCCAGGTTCTTCTCGCCCTTGCGCTTGAGCACGACGGCCGCGATCGGGGCGGCGACCAGGGTGAGGAGCACCACCTTGCCGGTGTCGGGCCACTTGGACCAGTACAGGGCGCAGGCGGCGAAGGCGAAGGTGACCGGGCAGAGGATCTTGGCAGCAGGGAGGCGGAAGGGGCGCGGCAGCCCGGGCTTGGTCTGGCGGAAGACGCCGACCGCGATCGGGCCGATCAGGTACGAGACCACCATCGCGGCGGAGACCACGCTGGCCAGGGCCTCCCAGCTGTGGCCGACGGTGACCAGCAGCAGGATCGAGAAGCCGAGGTTCAGCCACATCGCGGGACGGGCGGTGCCGTACTTGGGGTGGACCTCGCGGATCTTCTTCGGGAAGAAGCCGGTGTCCGCGAGGTTCTGCGCCATGTAGGAGGCGGAGGCGACGTTGCCGATGTTGGCGCCGGACGGCGAGATGAAGGCGCCGAACTGGAGCATCGTGACGACCCAGTGCAGCATCAGCATCTTGGCGAGGTCGGCGAACGGCGAGGAGAAGTTGATGCCGCTCCAGCCGCCGGCCTCGGCCAGCTTCTCCGGCGGGACGCCGCCGATGAAGGCGATCTGCAGGGCCAGGTAGATGACCAGGCCGAGGGAGAGCGCGCCGACCAGGGCCAGCGGGATGGCGCGGCCGGGGTTCTTGGCGGCGCCGCCGAGGTTGACGACGGCCTGGAAGCCGTTGAAGGCGAAGACGACACCGGAGGTGGTGACGGCGGTCATGACCGCGGACCAGCCGTTGGGGGCGAAGCCGCCGTGGTCGGTGAAGTTCCCGGTGTGGAAGCCGGAGGCGATCAGGGCGATCACGGCGAGCACCGGGATGGCGAACTTGACCAGGGTGAGCAGGTTGTTCGCCTTGGCGAGCAGCGCCACCGACCAGTAGCAGGCCAGCCACAGCGCCACGGTCAGGAACAGGGCCATCGCCATGCCGGAGGTGGTCAGGCCGCCGTTCTCGACCAGCCCCTTGGCCCAGCCGAAGTTCCAGGACGACATGTACTGCGTACCGGCGATGGACTCGATCGGGATCAGCGCGGCGATGGCGATCCAGACCGCCCAGCCGGTGATGAAGCCCAGCACCGGCCCGTGCGAGATGGTGCCGAAGCGGGCCATCGAGCCGGGCAGCGGATAGGCGGCGCCCACCTCCGCGTACGACATGGCGATCATGCCGATGAAGACGGCGCCGATCACCCAGGCGACGATGGCCGCCGGCCCGGCGACCGCGGCCGCCTGGCCCGCGCCGAAGAGCCACCCGGAGCCGAAGATCGAGCCGAGCCCGATCATGATCAGGGCGAAGAGGCTGAGCCCCTTCCTGTTGGCCGCGCTCATGTCCATGAGGTGTGCTGTCCGTCCTGCCTGGGGGTGCGGTGCTTCCTTTATTCGGAGCCTATTTGCCGTTTTTTGGGTTATTCAGTGGCAATGGGCCGCACCCACCGGGGGCTTTGGTCATGAGAAGGGCCCGGCCCTGTGCAAAACAGTGCCGGGCCCTCCCCAGGCCGGTGCCTAGAGCGTCGGGTACAGCGGGAACTTCGCGGCGAGCGCAGAGACGCGCGCCTTCAGGTCGTCCGCGTCGTAGGCGGGCTTCAGCGCCTGCGCGATGATCTCGGCGACCTCGGTGAAGGCCTCTGCGTCGAAACCGCGGGTGGCCAGCGCCGGCGTACCGATCCGCAGACCCGAGGTGACCATCGGCGGCCGCGGGTCGTTCGGGATGGCGTTGCGGTTGACCGTGATGCCGACCTCGTGGAGGCGGTCCTCGGCCTGCTGACCGTCCAGCTCGGAGTTGCGCAGGTCGACCAGGACCAGGTGCACGTCGGTGCCGCCGGTGAGGACGTCCACGCCCACGGCCTTGACGTCGTCCTGGACCAGACGGGCGGCGAGGATCTTCGCGCCCTCCAGGGTGCGCTCCTGGCGCTCCTTGAACTCGGGCGAGGCCGCGACCAGGAAGGAGACCGCCTTGGCCGCGATCACGTGCTCCAGCGGGCCGCCCTGCTGACCCGGGAAGACCGCGGAGTTGATCTTCTTGGCCAGCTCCTGCGTCGACAGGATGACACCGCCGCGCGGACCGCCGAGGGTCTTGTGCGTGGTGGTGGTGACGACGTGGGCGTGCGGCACCGGGTTCGGGTGCAGACCCGCGGCGACCAGGCCGGCGAAGTGCGCCATGTCGACCATCAGGTACGCGCCGACCTCGTCCGCGATGCGGCGGAAGGCGGCGAAGTCCAGCTGGCGCGGGTAGGCGGACCAGCCGGCGACGATCAGCTGCGGCTTGGACTCCTTGGCCAGGCGCTCGACCTCGGCCATGTCGACCTCGCCGGTCTCGTCGACGTGGTACGGGACCACGTTGTAGAGCTTGCCGGAGAAGTTGATCTTCATGCCGTGGGTCAGGTGACCGCCGTGGGCCAGGTTCAGGCCCATGATCGTGTCGCCCGGCTTGATCAGCGCGAACATCGCGGCCGCGTTGGCCTGCGCACCCGAGTGGGGCTGCACGTTCGCGGCCTCGGCACCGAAGAGCGCCTTGATGCGGTCGATCGCGATCTGCTCGACGACGTCGACGTGCTCGCAGCCGCCGTAGTAGCGGCGGCCGGGGTAACCCTCGGCGTACTTGTTGGTCAGGACCGAGCCCTGGGCCTCCATGACGGCGACCGGAGCGAAGTTCTCCGACGCGATCATTTCCAGGGTCGACTGCTGGCGCACGAGTTCGGCGTCGACGGCGGCGGCGACGTCCGGGTCGAGCTCGTGGAGGGGAGTGTTCAGTACGGACATCAGGAGTCCCCGGGGATCAGTTGTCGGAGTGGGTGAGCGCGGCGTACTCGTCGGCGGAGAGCAGGTCGCCCGGCTCCTCCGCGACGCGCACCGTGAAGAGCCAGCCGCCCTCGAACGGAGCCGAGTTCACCAGGGACGGGTCGTCGACGACGTCCTGGTTGGCCTCGACGACCTCGCCGGTGACGGGGGAGTACAGGTCGCTGACCGACTTGGTCGACTCCAGCTCGCCACAGGTCTCGCCCGCGGTCACGGTGTCACCCACCTCGGGAAGCTGGGCGTAGACGACGTCACCGAGCGCGTTGGCCGCGAACTCCGTGATGCCGACCGTCGCGACGCCGTCCACGGCGGCCGACAGCCACTCGTGCTCCTTGCTGAAACGCAGCTGCTGGGGGTTGCTCATGACCTGATTCTCCTGGATGCGGTGGAGTGGATGTGAACGGTGGTCTTGCGTGCGGCGCAGGTGCCGAGGTGAGGGGAAGTGTTACTTCTGCCGCTTGTAGAACGGCAGGGCCACGACCTCGTACGCCTCATGCGTACCGCGAATGTCCACGCCGACGCCGGAGGTGCCGGGCGCGGCGTGTGCCGCGTCGACATAGGCCATCGCGATCGGCTTGCCCAGCGTCGGGGACGGGGCGCCCGAGGTGACCTCGCCGACGACCTGGCCGTCGAAGGTCACGGAGAAGCCCGCGCGCGGGACGCGGCGGCCCTCGGCGATCAGGCCCACCAGCTTGCGCGGCGGATTGGCGGCGGAACGCTCGGCGGCGGCCTCCAGCGCGGCGCGGCCGACGAAGTCACCCTCCTTCTCGAACTTCACGACCCGGCCCAGCCCCGCGTCGAACGGGGTGAGGGAGGTGGTCAGCTCGTGCCCGTACAGCGGCATGCCCGCCTCCAGGCGCAGGGTGTCGCGGCAGGACAGACCGGCCGGGACCAGGCCGACGCCCTCGCCCGCCTTGGTCAGCGCCTGCCACAGCTCCACGGCGTGCTCGGGGGCGACGAACAGCTCGAAGCCGTCCTCGCCGGTGTAGCCGGTACGCGCGATCAGCGCGGGCACCCCGGCCACCGTGCCGGGCAGGCCGGCGTAGTACTTCAGACCGTCCAGGTCGGCGTCCGTGAGCGAGGCGAGGATGCCGGGGGACTCCGGACCCTGCACCGCGAGCAGCGCGTACGCGTCGCGGTCGTCGCGGACCTCGGCGTCGAAGCCGGCGGCGCGCTCGGTGATCGCGTCGAGGACGACCTGGGCGTTGGAGGCGTTCGCGACGACCATGTACTCGGTCTCGCCCAGGCGGTAGACGATCAGGTCGTCGAGGATCCCGCCGTCCTCCTGGCAGATGTGCGTGTAGCGGGCGCGGCCGACGCCGACGGTGGAGATGTTGCCGACCAGCGCGTAGTCCAGGACCTTGACGGCCTCGGGGCCGGTCAGGGTGATCTCGCCCATGTGGGAGAGGTCGAACAGACCGGCCTTGGTGCGGACGGCGTTGTGCTCGTCGCGCTCGCTCGCGTACCGCAGGGGCATGTCCCAGCCCGCGAAATCGGTCATGGTCGCACCGAGGGAACGGTGCAGCGCATCGAGGGCGGTCAGGCGGGGGGCAGTGCTCATGGGTGTGGCTCCCGGGTCCCAGGGCATGACATGACGAGGAGGAGTTCCTCCCCATCTGTCATCGGAACCTGAGAGGTTCGCCGAGAGTTCCCCGCTTCCAGGGGAAGGTCTTCGACTTGCACCTTGGGTGGAGCCGACGCCGGTGCCCTCACGGGCGGTGACGCGGCTCGCTTTTCAGATCTGCCTCATCCACGCGGTACGGGGCCTGAGAGATTCAAGGGAGGTACTTGCTCCTTCGGCGCCCGGGCACCGCCTTGCGGCGTGCCGGGACTCTCCCGCGCGGATTCAAGCGGCCGGTATGCAGTTGGTGTCCAGATGGCGCACATCATTGCACGGCGTGCGGCCGAATGGGGGAGGGGGTCCGGAAGCGGAGCGAACCGGAGCGGAACCGGAGGTCCCGGATTACCGTCTCTTTACACTCAGGGGGACCGGGTCCTGGTGACCCGGCGCGGGGGAGGCGATCACTGTGCGGAGATTCGGAGTACTGGCGATTACGGGTACGGCCACCGGCGAGGGCGCGGTGGCGGGCGTGCCGACGCAGCGCGGAGCCGTACGGGCGCAGGGCGCTGCGGGGGCGGCCGCGGCCTCCGGCCGCCGGCCCGCCCCGGTGGTACGGGACCTGCGCGGACCCGGCGGCCCGCGGTGGCTGCGGTTCGCGGACGGGGACATCGTGGTCGTGTCCGGACTGCCCGGCGGCGGCAAGAGCACTCTGATCAGGCGGGCCGCGGACGGCGGCGGCATCGACTCCCAGGACGCGCGCGAGCGCTGGGAGCGCCGCATGCCGGCCGCCCTGCCGTACGCGGTGTACCGGCCGGCCGTCCGGATCGCGCACTACTGGGGACTGTGGCGGGTGCTCCGCTCCGGCGCCCCGGCCGTCGTCCACGACTGCGGTACGCAGAGCTGGGTACGGGCCCTGCTCGCCAGGGCCGCCCGGCGGCGCGGCCGCGCACTGCACCTGGTGCTGCTGGACACCACCCCCGAGGAGGCCCGGGCCGGGCAGGCGGCGCGGGGCCGGGGCGTCTCGGCGTACGCCTTCGCCCGGCACCGGGGCGCGGTGGCCCGGCTGCTGCGCGAGGCCGAGTCCGGCCGCCCGCCGGCCGGCTGCGCCTCGGTGACCCTGCTGGACCGCCCGGCGGCGTCCCGGCTGACGGAGATCGGCTTCCACTGAGGGCGGCGGCCACGGGCCACGGGCCGGGGGCCGTGGCCGGGGCCGGGGCCGGGGGCACCCGAGCCCCCGGCGGGGCCGTCGGGGACGCCCGTTAACCTCGGGCGAGACCAGGAGCGAGCAAGCGGAGGCGTACATGTGGCCGGGGAACGAGCTGGAGCAGGTGCTCGGGGCGGCGCTCGGGCAGCCCGGCGCGGGGGGGCGGATCCTCGAGGTGCTCGGGCGCAGCCAGGTCTGGATCCCGCTGCCCGGCGGGGTGGGCAGCCTGGACCTGCCCACCATGGAGATCAACGGAGACGCGTACGTACCCGTGTACAGCTCCGAGGAGCAGTTCCGCGGCTGCGCCGGACCCGGTATGGACTTCGCCGTCGCCCCCGCCGTGGAGTTCGCCCGGGGCCTGCCCCCGCAGCTCGGCATCGCGATCAACCCCGAAGGGGCCGTCGGCGTGCCGCTGCCCCCGCCCGCCGTCGCGGAGCTCTGCCGGGCCGGTCGCGGCCCGCTCGACGGGCCGGCCACCGGTGGCCGGGTCCGGCTCTTCGAGCCCGACTGGCAGGAGGACCCGGTCGACTTCCTGACCGCCGCCGCCGAGGAGTTCCGCGCCACCGGAGTGGTCGCGGCCGCGTACCGCTGCCTCGCCAGCGTCGAGGCGGGGGCGCCGGAGCTGTACGTCGGTGTCCACCTGGTGGGATGGGAGCCCGGTATGCGAAATGCCCCGATGGACGCGCTGGGCCGGGCCCTGACCCGCGTCCCACCGCCCTGGCCGGTGCAGTTGATCCTGCTGGACGCCGCCGAGGACCCGGTCGTCGACTTTATTCGTGAGCGCGTACGCCCCTTCTACCTGTCGTAGGCACGCTTAAGCTGGTGGCCGACACGCGTGGACGACGGGCGGACGAAGAAACGAAGAGGGGTACCGGGTGAGTGCGTCAGGCACGGCCGCGGTCGGGCAGGTCGAGCACATGCTGCGCCAGGTGACTCCCGGGCGCTACGAGAGCTACGAGTCCCTTCTGCACGCCCTGGCCGAGGGACGGCTGTGGATGCTGCTCTGGCAGGGGCGGCCCGGCTCCCCGGACGCCCAGTACGGCGGCATGGAGGTCGAGGGCCTCGGGTACGCGCCCTGCGCGACCTCCCCGCAGGAGCTGGCCGTCAGCGGCTGGAACCGCGGGTACGAGGTGGTCACCGGCCGGGACATCGCCCGCGCCCTGTACCCCGACCGCTGGGGGCTGTGGCTCAATCCGCACGCCCAGGGCGGCGGCGTCGGCATCCCCTGGGCCGACCTGCGCCGGATCGCCACCGGCCTGGACCGGATGCCGGCCGGCCCGCTGCGGCTGTCCGAACCCGCCATCGAGCTCCCGCAGTTCTACGGGCTGCTCACGCAGCACGCGCACCGCACCCCCGCCGTGCGCTCGCTGCGCCGCGCCTGGGTGCAGCCCGCGCTGGGATCCCCGTACCTCGCCGTCGGGCTCGACCTGTACGACGCCTCCGCGCACGCGCTGGAATCCGTACGCGAGATGATGCGCCAGTCGGTCGGCGCGGTCCCCGAGGGCGTGCCCGTGTGCACGGTCGCGCTCGCGGACGAGCACGATCCGGTGGCGATGTGGCTGAGGGCGCAAACCAGGCCCTTCTACGACCGTGAGGGACAGGCGCCCGCCTACTGAGACATCGCAGCCAAGTCAGCCCGAGGCCGTACGGAACAGTCGTTCCGTGCGGCCTTTGCGTTGTCCTGATTTCGACACTGATGTACGCCCAATAGGCATGCTAGTACGCCGAGTTGGGCGCCATGTCCGATTCCGTACCGAACAGACGGTCTTGCTCCGCTGAGCTGGGAGTGAAGTCCGGATAACGGGAACTCGACCCTCAGATCACGGTTGCGCATCCATTCACCTGCGGGTCTGGCGGCTGATCGAGCGCCCGATGAAGACTCCCCACCCAAGAGCGGGGTCAGTCCTCCGAGAGCGACTCCGCCACAGGAAATCCGCGAGCAGTACCCCGCAGTACCTCGCAGTACTCGCAGTACCTGCAGTACCTGCAGCACCTCGCACTCCGAGCGCCACTCCGCACCAACGCCGCCACAGCGGCGGGCATGGGCCGGCCCACCCGTCGGCCGAGAGGGGTCCCCACCACGATGACGGCACCACTGCACGACATGAGCGCGGAGACACCCGCACCCGTGTCCGTAGCCGACGTCCCCGCCAAGGCCATCGAAGGCCGCTCGCCCGGCCGCATCGCCTGGACGCGGCTCAAGCGCGACAAGGTCGCGCTGGCCGGCGGTGTCGTCGTGCTCCTGCTGATCCTCGTCGCAGTCTTCGCGCCGCTGATCGTCTCGGTCCTCGGCCACCCGCCGGAGGAGCCGCACGAGGATCTCCTCGACCCGCTGCTCGGCCTGCCGGCCGGCCCCCGCGGCGGAATGAGCGGCGACTTCCTGCTCGGCATCGAGCCGGTCAACGGCCGCGACGTGTTCAGCCGGATCGTCTACGGCGCCCGCATCTCCCTGCTGGTCGCCTTCCTGTCCGCCGCCGTGGCGGTCGGGCTCGGCACCCTGTTCGGCGTCGTCTCCGGCTACTTCGGCGGCTGGGTCGACACGATCATCAGCCGCGTGATGGACCTGCTGCTGGCCTTCCCGCAGCTGCTCTTCATCATCGCCCTCGTCTCGGTCGTCCCCAACAGCCTCTGGGGCGTGGAGGGTTCGAACCTGCGGATGTGGGTCCTGATCCTGGTCATCGGCTTCTTCGGGTGGCCCTACATCGGCCGCATCGTCCGCGGGCAGACCCTGTCGCTGCGCGAGCGGGAGTACGTCGAGGCCGCGCGCAGCCTGGGCGCGGGACGGGCGTACATCCTCTTCCGCGAGCTGCTCCCGAACCTGGTGGCGCCGATCACCGTCTACACGACGCTGATGATCCCCACCAACGTGCTGACCGAGGCGGCGCTCAGCTTCCTGGGCGTCGGCGTCAAGCCGCCCACGCCGTCCTGGGGCGAGACCCTGTCGACGGCCGTGCGGACCTACGAGGACGATCCGCTCTTCATGATCTTCCCCGGTACGGCGATCTTCATCACCGTACTGGCCTTCAACCTCTTCGGCGACGGCGTCCGCGACGCCCTCGACCCGAAGGGCTCCCGTTAGCCGACCCCGCAGGGCATCCCGCAGGTCACCCGCAGGTCAGAACCACACGGCACACCGGACCCGGCTTCGAAACCGGAATCACAACGGAGGGTTGCGAGCATCGTGACTACCCATCGCATGTCCAAGCGCAAGCTTGCCGCCGGCACGGCGCTCGTGCTCGCGACGATGCTGGCCGCGACCGCCTGTGGCGGCAGCGACGGCGGCAAGAAGGACGAGAAGCCGTCCGCGTCGGCCGGCTTCAACGCCGCCATAGGCAAGGTCGCCAACGCCGGGACCAAGAAGGGCGGCGAGCTCAAGTTCGTCGGCACCCAGGAAGCCGACTCGTGGGACCCGCAGCGCGGTTACTACGGCTTCATGTGGGACTTCTCGCGCTACTACACCCGCCAGCTGATCAGCTTCAAGGCGGAGCCGGGCTCCAAGAGCACCGAGCTGGTCCCCGACCTGGCCACCGCGAACGCGGAGATCAGCGACGGCGGCAAGACCTACAAGTACACCCTCAAGGACAACGTGACCTGGGAGGATGGCACCCCCATCACCGCCCAGGACATCAAGTACGGCATCGAGCGCACCTGGGCCCAGGACGTCATCTCCGGCGGCCCGGTCTACCTGATGCAGGTCCTCGACCCGAAGACCGAGTACCCGGGTCCGTACAAGGACACCAGCCCGGACAAGCTCGGCCTCAAGGCGATCGAGACCCCGGACGCGAAGACCATCGTCTTCAAGCTCCCCGCGCCCAACGGCGACTTCGAGCAGATGCTGGCCATGCCGGCCGCCAGCCCGGTCAAGCAGGACAAGGACACCGCGGCCAAGTACGGTCTCAAGCCCTTCTCCAGCGGCCCGTACAAGATCGACACGTACGAGCCCAACAAGAGCATGAAGCTCTCGCGCAACGCGAACTGGAAGCCCGAGTCGGACAAGATCCGCACGGCGCTCCCGGACTCCATCTCGGTCACGTTCATGGCGAACGCCGACGACATGGACAAGCGCCTGATGAACGGCGAGTTCGACCTGGACATCAACGCGACCGGCATCGGCCAGGCGGCCCGCGCCACCGCGCTGAAGGAGCACAAGGACAACCTGGACAACGGCCAGACCGGCTTCATCCGGTACGCCGTCATGCCGCAGACCGTCGCGCCGTTCGACAACATCGAGTGCCGCAAGGCCGTCATCTACGCGGCCGACCACAAGTCCCTGCAGACCGCCCGCGGCGGCCCGCAGGCCGGTGGTGACATCGCCCCCAACATGCTGCCGCTCGGCATCAAGGGCTCCGACGCCAAGTACGACCCGTACGGCGTCCTGACGAACGACGGCAAGCCGGACACCGAGAAGGCCAAGGCCGCCCTGAAGGCCTGTGGCAAGGAGAGCGGCTTCAAGACCACCATCGCGGTCCGCAACAACAAGCCGGTCGAGGTCGCCACGGCCGTCTCCCTGCAGAACGCCCTGAAGCAGGTCGGCATCGAGGCCGACGTCGACCAGTTCGACGGCGCCCAGACCTCCGGCATCATCGGTTCGCCGAAGGTCGTCAAGGAGAAGGGCTACGGCATCATCATCATGGGCTGGGGCGCCGACTTCCCGACCGGTCAGGGCTTCTCCCAGCCGCTGGTCGACGGTCGCTTCATCCTGCAGAGCGGCAACAACAACTTCTCCGAGCTGAACGACCCGGCGATCAACGCCCTGTTCGACAAGGCCATCGCGGAGACCGACCCGGCCAAGGCCGGTGACATCTACAAGCAGATGAACCAGAAGGTCTCCGAGGCCGCGGTCTACCTGCCCTTCGTCTACGACAAGACGATCTCGTGGCGCTCCAGCCGCCTGACCAACGTCTACACCACCGACGCGTACAACGGCCGGTACGACTACGCCTCGCTCGGCGTCCAGTAGACAAACCGTCCGATTCAGTTCCAGTGCCACACCCGCTAGGCACGAAGGGCAGGTGATGGCCGCGGTGGCGGCTCGGGGACGCTCTCCAGAAGGGGGCGCCCCCGGGCCGCAGCCAGGCCGAGCGCAGTGCTTGCATATCTCATCCGGCGGATCTTCGCCGTCATCGTCATGCTGTTGGTCATCACGCTGGTGACCTTCGGAATCTTCTTCCTCTTCCCGAAGCTGATCGGGACGGACCCTGCCCTGTACTTCGTCGGCAAGCAGTCCGACCCCGCCGCCATCGAGGGCATCCGGCAGAAGATGGGTCTCGACGACCCGATCCTCGTCCAGTTCGGCAAGTTCGTCGTCGGGCTGGTGGCGGGTCGTACGTACGCCAACGGCAACGACGTCACGCAATGCGCCGCGCCCTGCTTCGGCTACTCCTTCAAGACCGAGCAGGAGGTGTGGCCGCTGCTGACCGACTGGCTGCCCGTCACCCTCTCGCTCGCCGCCGGCGCCGTCGTGCTCTGGGTGATCGGCGGTGTCGCCACCGGCATCATCTCCGCCCTCAAGCGCGGTACGGTCCTGGACCGTTCGGCGATGGGCCTGGCCCTCGCCGGCGTCTCCCTGCCGATCTACTTCACCGGCATGCTCGCCATCGCCGTCTTCTCCGACCAGCTCGGCTGGTTCGAGAGGCCGAGCAAGACCTTCGCCGAGGATCCGGGGGCGTGGTTCAACGGCATGATGCTGCCGTGGATCTCGCTCGCCTTCCTCTACGCGGCGATGTACGCGCGACTCACCCGCGCGACCATGCTCGAGGTCCTCAACGAGGACTACATCCGCACCGCGCGCGCCAAGGGGCTGACGGAACCCGTCGTCATCGGCAAGCACGCGATGCGCTCGACCATGACCCCGATCCTGACCGTCCTGGGCCTCGACCTGGGCGCCCTGGTGGGCGGTGCGGTCCTGACCGAGAGCACCTTCTCGCTGCACGGCCTCGGCTACAACGCCGTCCGCGCCATCAGCGATCACGATCTGCCGGTCATTCTCGGCATCACCCTGATCGCCGCCTTCTTCGTCGTCGCCGCCAACCTCGTCGTCGACCTCCTGTACGCGGTGATCGACCCCCGAGTGAGGCTGTCATGACCGATTCGACGACGCCCGCCGTGACGGGCGCACCGAACGAGCCCGTCGCCTCCGGCGCACCGGCCACCGCGTTCCTCGACGTACGCGACCTCAAGGTGCACTTCCCCACGGAAGACGGCCTGGTCAAGTCGGTCGACGGGCTCTCCTTCACGCTGGAGAAGGGCAAGACCCTCGGCATCGTCGGCGAGTCCGGCTCCGGCAAATCGGTGACCTCGCTGGGCATCATGGGACTGCACCGGGTGGGCCAGTACGGCCGCCAGCGGGCCCGGATCTCCGGCGAGATCTGGCTCGACGGCAAGGAACTGCTGTCCAGCCCCGAGGACGAGGTGCGCAAGCTCCGCGGCAAGGAGATCGCGATGATCTTCCAGGACCCGCTGTCGGCGATGCACCCGTACTTCACCGTCGGAAAGCAGATCGCCGAGGCCTACCGGGTCCACAACAAGGCCGACAAGAAGACCGCCCGCAAGCGGGCCGTCGACCTCCTGGACCGCGTGGGCATCCCCGAACCGCACAAGCGGGTCGACAGCTACCCGCACGAGTTCTCCGGCGGCATGCGCCAGCGCGCGATGATCGCGATGGCGCTGGTCAACAACCCCGACCTGCTCATCGCGGACGAGCCGACCACCGCCCTCGACGTCACCGTCCAGGCGCAGATCCTCGACCTGATCCGTGACCTGCAGAAGGAGTTCGGCTCCGCGGTCATCATGATCACGCACGACCTCGGCGTGGTCGCCGAGATGGCCGACGACCTCCTCGTGATGTACGGCGGCCGCTGCGTGGAGCGGGGCAGCGCCGAGAAGGTGTTCTACGAACCCCGCCACCCGTACACCTGGGGACTGCTCGGCTCCATGCCGCGCATCGACCGGGACCAGACCGAGCGCCTCATCCCGGTCAAGGGCTCGCCGCCCAGCCTCATCAACATCCCGAGCGGCTGCGCCTTCAACCCCCGGTGCCCCTACGCCGACCTGCCCAAGGACGACGTCACGCGCACCGTGCGGCCCGAACTGGCCCTGGTCGACCGATCGGCGGAGGGCGCCGGCCGCCACTGGGCCGCCTGTCACCTCTCCCCGGAGCAGCGGGACCGGATCTGGACCGAAGAGATTGCGCCGAAGCTGTGACCGAAATGGCTGTGCCCAACAACGACGTGCCCAACAACGACGTGCCCAACAACGACGTGCCCGACAACGACGTGCCCGACAACGCCGAGACGTCGGAATCCACCGGCGTCGTGCTCCCCGCACAGGCGGTGGACTCCCCGGAGCCGCTGCTGAGGGTGACCGGACTGGTCAAGCACTTCCCCATCTCCAAGGGGCTGCTGCGCCGCCAGGCCGGGGCCGTGAAGGCCGTCGACGGCATCGACTTCGACGTCCGGCGCGGTGAGACCCTCGGCATCGTCGGCGAGTCCGGCTGCGGCAAGTCCACGATGGGCCGGCTGCTCATGCGGCTGCTCGAACCGACCAGCGGGAAGATCGAGTTCGAGGGCAAGGACATCACGCACCTGAGCGTCGCGGGCATGCGCCCGCTCCGCCGTGACGTGCAGATGATCTTCCAGGACCCGTACGGCTCGCTGAACCCGCGGCACACGGTGGGCACCATCGTCGGCGCCCCCTTCAAGCTCCAGGGCGTCCAGCCCGAAGGCGGCCTGAAGGCGGAGGTGCAGCGCCTCCTCTCCCTGGTGGGCCTCAACCCGGAGCACTACAACCGCTACCCGCACGAGTTCTCCGGCGGCCAGCGCCAGCGCATCGGCATCGCGCGCGCCCTGGCCCTGAAGCCGAAGCTGGTCGTGGCCGACGAGCCGGTCTCGGCCCTCGACGTCTCGATCCAGGCCCAGGTGGTCAACCTGCTGGACGACCTCCAGGAGGAGCTCGGCCTCACGTACGTGATCATCGCGCACGACCTGTCGGTCATCCGGCACGTGTCGGACCGCATCGCCGTCATGTACCTCGGCAAGATCGTCGAGCTGGCCGACAACAAGTCGCTCTACACGGCCCCGATGCACCCGTACACCACGGCCCTGATGTCGGCGGTGCCGGTGCCGGACCCGCGGCGGCGCGGGGTCAAGAGCGGCCGCATCCTGCTCAAGGGCGACGTCCCTTCGCCGATCTCCCCTCCCTCCGGCTGCCGGTTCCACACCCGGTGCTGGAAGGCGACCCAGATCTGCACGACACAGGAGCCCCCGCTGGTCGCCCTGAAGACCGGCCACCAGGTGGCCTGCCACCACCCGGAAAACGCCCCGGACCAGGCCCCGGGCGACCCGTCCCTCCCGGGCACGGACGCGGCAACCACAACCCCGACACCCTGACCCCGTGCCCGGCGGGGCCACGACCCCGCCGGGCAAAGATCAGCCCCGCCGGCGATTGAGGCGCGGGGGTTCGGGGGCGGAGCCCCCGGCAACGGCGCCGCACCCGGCCCTGATCCGCCCCCACAGGGGTGTCGCCGCGGGCCGGCCCGGGGCCCGGCAACACCCCGGGCGGGGGCCCGAGCCCCACCCGTACCAGCCCGCCGCCAGGCGACCGGCAGAATGACCCCGTGCTCCACGACCTCTTCCCGCCCGGAATCCAGCACGCCCTGGACCTCGCGGGCATCTTCGTCTTCGCCACGGCCGGCGCCCTCCTCGCCGTACGCAAGAACTTCGACGTCTTCGGCATCGCCGTCCTCGCGCTGGTCACCGCCCTCGGCGGCGGCCTCTTCCGCGACCTGGTCATCGGTGCCACCCCCGCCGCGGCCTTCGGCGACCTCGGCTTCTTCGTCACGCCCCTGATCGCCGCCGCGCTCGTCTTCTTCCTGCACCCCGAGGTCCAGCGCATCAACCGCGCCATCAACGTCTTCGACGCGGCCGGCCTCGGGCTGTTCTGCGTGACGGGCACGACCAAGGCGTACGAGTACGGCCTCGGCCTCACCGCGTCCGCCGCGCTCGGCCTGGCGACGGCCGTCGGCGGCGGCGTCCTGCGCGACGTGCTCGTCAACGAGGTGCCGTCGCTGCTGCGCGACCGGGAGATGTACGCCGTGCCGGCCGTCATCGGCGCCTCGATGGTGGCGCTCTTCATCAGCTTCGATGCCCTGAACGGCCTCACCACCGGCCTGGCGATCATCACCACCTTCGTGCTGCGGCTCCTGGCGATCCGCTACCACTGGCGGGCCCCGCTCGCGTGGAACCGCCGCTCGTCGGTGGCGGAGGAGCCCTAGCAGAAAAAGCTACCGCTTAGTAGGTAGCCGGTGTACCGTCGTTCCATGTCACACGCAGCTGCCAAGGCCTCCATCGGCGACAGCGAGTTCGACCGCGACACCGCCATCAGCGCCCGCGCGGGCGAGCCCGGGGTGTACGACGCGAACCTCTCCGCCGGGTGGACGATCATCACCGCCGTCAACGGCGGCTACCTGCTGGCCCTCGTGGGCCGCGCCCTGTCGGCGGCCCTGCCGCACCCGGATCCCTTCACGGTCTCCGCGCACTACCTGACCTCCTCCGTGCCCGGCCCCGCCGTGATCCGCACCGAGGTCGTCCGCGTCGGCCGCACGCTCTCCACCGGCCAGGCCTCGCTCTTCCAGTACGACGAGAACGGCGCCGAGATCGAGCGGATCCGCGTCCTGGCCTCGTACGGGGAGCTCGCGGCGCTCCCGGACGCCGTCCACACCACGGCCCTCCCGCCCGTCATCCCCGCCTACGAGGACTGCCTCGGCCCCGAGGCCGGCCCGGCCCCGATCCCCGGCAGCTCGGCGATCGTCGACCGGCTCCGGCTGCGACTGGACCCGGCGACGGCCGGCTGGGCGGTCGGGCAGCCGTCGCGCAAGGGCGAGATGCGGTCCTGGTTCGAGCTCGCCGACGGGCGCGACGCGGACCCCTTCTCCCTCCTCCTCGCGGTGGACGCGCTCCCGCCGACCTCCTTCGACCTCGGCCTGCTCGGCTGGACCCCGACGGTGGAACTCACCACCCACATCCGCCACCGTCCGGCTCCCGGCCCGCTCCGGGTCTCGATCACCACCCGGAACCTGGCGGGGGGCTTCCTGGAGGAGGACGCGGAGGTCTGGGACTCGGCGGACCGCCTGGTGGCCCAGTCCCGCCAGCTGGCTCGCGCCCCGCGCGCGACTTCCTCGTAACGCGCCGCTCGACCCTGGCGCGCCTCCCGGGCTTCGAACCGCTCCGCCCGACTCCGCCCGCCGATCCTGCTCACACTCGCGCCCCCACCGCCCCACCCCGATGCCCGGGCGCGGCCCCGGCCGTCCTGGCGCGGGGCCCGATGCGCGGGTGTGGCCGCAGCCGTCCTGGCACGGGGTCCGAAGCCCGAGCGCGGCTCCGGCCGTCCTGGCACGGGGTCCGAAGCCCGGGCGCGGCTCCGGCCGTCCTGGCACGGGGCCCGATGCCCGGGCGCGGCTCCGGCTGTGCCGGTGCGAGGTCCGTTGGCGGGTGCGGCTGGTCTGCCCTGCGGGGCGGAGTTCCCCTACCCGCCCTTCGCCCGTTCCCCGGGCGCTGCCCGGACCCGGTCCTCAAACGCCGGACGGGCTGGAGGGTCGCCTCAAACGCCGGCGGGGCTGGAAAATCCAGCCCCGCCGGCGTTTGAGGCGCGGGGGTGCGGGGGCTGGCCCCCGGAGCGGTGCCGCACATGGCATCGGGTCCGGGGCGGAGCTCCGGGGAACGGGCGAAGGGCGGATAGGGGATGAAGCCCCGCGCAGCGCGACGTCCGCAGCCTGCGCCCGGGCCCGGCGCGGGGCCGAGGGTCCCGCCCGGGACCCGGATCGGCCGGCGCCGGTACGGACGCATCGGGAGCGCGGTTCCACTCGGATCGGCCGGCGTCGGTACGGGCGCACGGGGAGCGGGGTTCCGCGCGGATCGGGCGGTGCCGATGCGGGTGCACCGGGAGCGGGGTTCCACGCGGATCGGGCGGCGTCGGTACGGGCGCATCGGGAGCGGGGTTCCACCCGGATCGGCGGTGCCGGTGCGGGTGCACCGGCAGCACGATTCCACTCCGATCGGCCGGTACCGGCCGCGGGGCCCCGCCCGGATCGGCCCGGGGCGGTGGGGTCCGGGTTCCCTCGGCGGGGCGTAAGGCGGCGGCGGGGGGATCGGCGGCACGGGGGACTCGTAGAATCGGGGGATCATGGCCTACCTCGACCACGCCGCCACCACTCCGATGCTCCCGGAGGCCGCTGCGGCGATGACCGCGCAGTTCGCCGTCACCGGCAACGCCTCCTCCCTGCATGCCGCCGGCCGCCGCGCCCGCCGCACCGTCGAGGAGGCCCGCGAGGCCCTCGCCGACGCCCTCGGGGCCCGTCCGAGCGAGGTGGTCTTCACCGCCGGTGGCACGGAGGCCGACAACCTCGCCGTCAAGGGGCTCTACTGGGCCCGCCGCGACGCCGATCCCGCCCGGACCCGCGTCCTCGCGAGCCCCGTCGAGCACCACGCCGTCCTCGACGCCGTGCACTGGCTCGCCGAGCACGAGGGCGCCCAGGTCGAGTACCTCCCCGTGGACGCCTACGGCCGTGTGCACCCGGAGGCCTTCCGCGAGGCGATCGAGCGCAACCCCGACGACGTCGCCCTCGCCACCGTCATGTGGGCCAACAACGAGATCGGCACCGTCATGCCGATCGCCGAACTGGCCGCCATCGCCCGCGAGTCCGGCATCCCGCTGCACTCCGACGCCGTCCAGGCCTTCGGCCAGCTCGACGTCCGCTTCGGCGACAGCGGCCTCGCCGCCATGACCGTCAGCGGCCACAAGGTCGGCGGACCGTACGGGATCGGCGCGCTGCTGCTCGGCCGCGACCAGACCCCCGTACCCGTCCTGCACGGCGGCGGCCAGGAGCGGCACGTCCGCTCGGGCACCCTCGACGTCCCGGCCATCGCCGCCTTCGCGGTGGCCGCCGTACTCGCCGCCGAGCGGCGCGAACGGTTCGCCACCGAGATCGGCGCCCTGCGCGACGCACTCGTCACTGCCGTGCTCCGCGAGGTCCCCGACGCGGTCCTGGGCGGCGACCCCGCCGGCCGGCTTCCCGCCAACGCCCACTTCAGCTTCCCCGGCTGCGAGGGGGACTCCCTGCTGCTCCTGCTCGACGCCCAGGGCATCGAGTGCTCCACCGGCTCCGCCTGCACGGCGGGCGTGGCGCAGCCCAGCCATGTCCTGCTGGCCACCGGCACCGACCCGCGCCTGGCCCGGGGCACCCTGCGCTTCTCCCTCGGCCACACCTCCACGAAGGCCGATGTGGAAGCGGTCGCCGCCGCCATCGGGCCCGCCGTGGCCCGGGCCCGTACGGCCGGACTCAGCTAGCGGCCCGGGCCAGCTCTTCGCCGATCATGCGGATGTACCGGCTCCAGTCCCAGTGGGGCCCGGGGTCCGTGTGGTCGGCGCCCGGCACCTCGGAGTGCCCGAGGACGTGTTTGCGGTCGGCGGGTATGCCGTACCTCCGGCAGATGTCGGCGGCGAGCCGCGCCGAAGCCCCGTACATCGCGTCCGTGAAGTCCTGCGGCCGGTCCACGAACCCGACGTGCTCGATGCCGACGCTGCGCTCGTTCATCGAGCGGCTGCCCGAGTGGAAGGCGACGTCGAGCTCGCGCACCATCTGCTCCACGTGGCCGTCCTGGCCGACTATGTAGTGCGCCGAAGCCCTGTGGAAGGGGTTCCTGAAGGCGTCCACCGACGATTCGAAGCTGCCCTGTGTGACATGGACGACGATCCGGTCCACCCGGTAGTCGGCGGGCCGGTCCGCCAGCCGCCAGTTCGCCGGAGAGGCGGCCGTCCACGTCGCCCCCGCGTGGTCCAGCGCACCCTCCTGCCGCGGCTTGGACACCCCCGGCAGCAGCCACCAGGCCCGCCCGAGCTCGTCGCGCCCGGCGACCGCCGCCACCGCGAAGACCCCCAGCCCGCCGAACAGCACCGCCCTGCGGGTCCGCCGCGGCCGCCCGGCGCCCGTACCGCCCTTGCCGCCCGAGCTGCCCGTACCGCCCCTGCCGCCCTTGCCACCCGAGCCGCCCGACCTGCCCGTACCGCCCTTGTCGCCCTTGCTCCCCATGGTGATCCACCCCCTGCACCCGACAACGCGCTGTGACCCGGCGCGGTTCCCCCGTACTCTGGACGGTGCTATGACTGAGAACCTGCCGAGCGGTCCCCGCCCCCTTCGCGTCCTGGCCGCCATGTCCGGCGGCGTGGACTCCGCCGTCGCCGCCGCCCGCGCGGTCGCGGCCGGACACGACGTGACCGGTGTCCACCTCGCCCTCTCCGCGAACCCGCAGTCCTTCCGGACCGGTGCCCGCGGCTGCTGCACGATCGAGGACTCCCGCGACGCCCGTCGCGCCGCCGACGTCATCGGCATCCCCTTCTACGTCTGGGACCTCGCCGAGCGCTTCCGCGAGGACGTCGTCGAGGACTTCATCGCCGAGTACGAGGCCGGGCGCACCCCGAACCCGTGCCTGCGCTGCAACGAGAAGATCAAGTTCGCGGCGCTGCTCGACAAGGCCCTTGCCCTCGGCTTCGACGCCGTGTGCACCGGCCACTACGCCACCGTCGTGCTGAACGAGGACGGCTCCCGCGAGCTGCACCGCGCCTCGGACATGGCCAAGGACCAGTCCTACGTCCTCGGCGTCCTCGACGAGAAGCAGCTCGCCCACGCGCTCTTCCCGCTCGGTGACACCCTCACCACCAAGGAAGAGATCCGCGCCGAGGCCGAAGAGCGCGGCCTGGCCGTCGCGAAGAAGCCCGACAGCCACGACATCTGCTTCATCGCCGACGGGGACACCCAGGGCTTCCTCGCGAACCGCCTGGGCAAGGCCGAGGGCGACATCGTCGACGAGGCCACCGGTGAGAAGGTCGGCACCCACGAGGGCGCCTTCGGCTTCACCATCGGCCAGCGCAAGGGCCTGCGGATCGGCCACCCGGCCCCCGACGGCAAGCCGCGCTACGTCCTCGACATCTCCCCGGTGAACAACACCGTCACCGTCGGCCCCGTCGAGGCCCTCGACGTCACCGCCCTCACCGCGATCCGCCCCCGCTGGTGCGGCTCCACCGCCGCCGCCCCGGGGACGTACACCGCACAGCTGCGCGCCCACGGCGGCGAGACCGAGGTCTTCGCCGAGCTGGTGGAGGGCGAGCTCAGCGTCCGCTTCACCGAGGCGGTCCGCGGCGTCGCCCCCGGCCAGGCGATCGTCCTCTACGACGGCACCCGCGTGGTCGGCTCCGCCACGATCGCGACGACCACCCGGGCTGCGGCAGCCGCGGTCTGAGCCGGGGCTCAGGCCACCGTCAGCACGATCTTGCCGGTGGTGCGCCCGCGCTCGCCGATCTCGTGGGCCTTCGCCGCCTCGGCGAGCGGCAGCACCGTGTCGACGACCGGCCGCAGCCGGCCGTCCGCCACCAGTGCGGCCACGGCCTTGAGGCCCGCGTAGTCCGGCTCCACCAGCGTCCAGCCGGTGTGCACCCCGGGCGCCTCGGCCGGTACGTCGTCCGGGCTCGGCAGCGTCACCAGGTGCCCGCCGGGCTTGAGGACGGCCAGCGAGCGCTGCCCGTAGTCCCCGCCGACGGAGTCCAGCACGATGTCCACGTCCGCGCCGACCGCCTCGGCGAAGTCCGCGGAGCGGTAGTCGATCAGCTCGTCGGCGCCCAGCGAGCGCAGCAGCTCGTGCTTGCCGGCGCTGGCGGTGCCGATCACGTACGCCCCGTACGCCTTGGCGATCTGCACCGCGAGGTGGCCCACGCCGCCCGCCGCCGCGTGGATCAGCACCCGCTGCCCGGCGGTGAGCCCCGCCGTGTCGAGCAGCGCCTGGTAGGCGGTCAGGGCCGCCAGCGGCAGCGCGGCCGCGCCGGTGTGGTCGATGTTCGCGGGCTTGCGGACGAAGTGCCGGGCCGGGGCCGTCACGTACTCGGCGTACGCGCTCGCCTGGTGCGGGAAGCGCGGCATGCCGAAGACCTCGTCGCCCGGCTGGAACAGGGTCACCCCCGGGCCGGCCGCCTCGACCGTGCCGGACACGTCCCAGCCGACGGCCGGGACGGGGCCCCAGGAGATCAGGCCGCCGGTGGCGCGGGTCTTCCAGTCGACCGGGTTCACGCCCGCCGCGTGCACCCGCACCAGGATCTCGCCGGGGCCCGGCTCCGGCCGGTCCAGCTCGGTCTCGGTGAGTACTTCCGGTCCGCCCCACTGGCTGACGACGACGGCACGCATGGATGTCTCCTCTGATCGATTTCCTGCCGCTTCGCAGGAGTCTGTGCAGGTCCCGGCGGATTCCTCCGCTCGGTGCCCTCAGCCTGACGTCCCGTGCCCCCGCGTGGAACTGGCCGTACGGCCACTATGTGACAGAATCTGGCCATGACCCCTGTGCACCGCATCGCCGTACTCGCCCTCGAAGGGGTTCCCCCGTTCGAGCTCGGCATCCCCTCCCGGGTCTTCGGAAACGCCTTCGACGAGGCCGGGAAGCCGCTCTACGAAGTGACCGTCTGCACCGCCGACGGCGCGCCCGTGACCAGCGACGCCGGCTTCACCATCGGGGTCCGGGCCGGCGCCGAGGCGCTGGCCGCCGCCGACACGGTGGTCGTCCCGCCCACCCACGCCATGGACGGGCTGATGCGCGGCGCCCCGCTGCCGCCGGAGCTCAGGGACGCCCTGGCCGGGATCCGCCCCGGCACCCGCATCGTCTCCATCTGCACCGGCTCCACCGTCCTCGCCGCCGCCGGGATGCTCGACGGGCGGCGCGCGACCACGCACTGGGTGCACGCGCCCGAGTTCCAGCGGGCCTTCCCGCTCGTCAAGCTCGACGAGGAGGTGCTCTTCGTCGACGACGGGGACATCCTCACCTCGGCGGGCGTCGCGGCCGGGGTCGACCTCTGCCTGTACCTGATCCGCGGCGACCACGGCACGGCCGTGGCGAACCGGGCCGCGCGGCTGTGCGTGGTACCGCCGTGGCGCGACGGGGGACAGGCCCAGTACATCGACCGGCCCGTCCCGGAACCCACGCTCGCCACCACCACCGCCACCCGCGCCTGGGCCCTGGAGCGGCTCGCCGAGCCGATCGCGCTCGCCGAGCTCGCCGCCCACGCGCGGATGAGCCTGCGCACCTTCACCCGGCGGTTCCGCGACGAGGTGGGCATGACCCCGGTGCAGTGGCTCACCGGCCAACGCCTCGAAGTGGCCCGCCACTTGCTGGAGTCCAGCGACCTGCCCGTCGACCTGGTCGCCCACCGCTCGGGCTTCGGCTCCGCCAACTCGCTGCGCCAGCACATGCGGACGGCACTGGGCGTCTCCCCGATCGCCTACCGCCGCACCTTCCAGCCCGACGCGGCGGCGGCGCGGCCCTGACCCGTGACGGTCCGTGACGGTCCGTGGCGGCCCCGGAGGTTGTGACCGGCAGACAGTACGGCCCAGGTCGAACCGAAGGCCGAGAGTTCCGGAACCTGCGCATTCGTCATCATCGAGTACCGCTAGCCGCGGCATCGGTGCGCGCCGACTGCGATCGTGCACAGCATGCTGTCGCTGAAAATGAACGACGCCGCGGTTCGGGCGCTCGGAGTACTTGCCGGGCCGGCCGCCCTGACACCACCCGGGGCTCGAATCGGGATTCGTCGAACACATCCAGGTCGAGCTTGAGCCGAACCCACTCGACGGCCATGAAGGGCACCCCCAGGATCACCGGGCATGCTCAAAGGTGGGTATCGGCCAGGGGGTTTCGCCGGATGGCAGGATGTCTGCTCCCAGCTGGGAACACTCGGCCCGGTGAACCTCCCGTACCGAGCCTGCGTCTTCTCGTTCGATCGTCCCTACACGCGCAGGAGAACAGGCCGTTGACTGACAAGGACATTGAGCGGACCGACGAGCGGGGTGACGGCCCGGGGCCCTGGTGGGCGGGGCTCGGGACGTGGGGAGCCGTCGGATTGATCGTCTTCGGGGTCCTCTGGGCAGCGTGGATCTTCCTCCGGCTGCCCGGCACCCCGGAAATCCCGGCGACCGGCTACTACCAGGCCGCCAAGGTCCTCGCCGTCGGCCTGGTACTCGCAGGCAGCTCCCTGCTGGGCCGCCGCCGTCAGGGTGCCCGGTGAGCACCGTCAGACGGCGCGACCGAACCCCGTCACCTGACCCGCTGAAACACGCGAGACGCACGGGGCCTCCGGAGGGGAGCCACCGGAGGCGACTCAGGGCGAAGCCCGATCTTCCCGGCCCGAAGATCTCGTCCATGGCCTGAGCTCCTTCCGCCCGACCAGGAGGGCGATCACCTCGACCGGGATTCCGTGAGCGGAGAGCAGCGAGACGCAGCTCGTGCGGAGCAGCCGGGTCGTCCACCTCTCCGGACTCCCCACGCCGGCCTCGCGAAGCAGCGAGCGGAAGTCGCGCAGGACGCTGGTCGAGGTTCGCTGCTTCCCGCTGTCGTCGGGGAAAACGAGCCCGTCGGTGCTCCAGCCCTTCCCCGCGGCCTTGCACTCCTCCTGCTGGGCACGGCGGTAGTCCCTCATGACCTGAGCGACCTGAGCGACCTGAAGGGGCACGGCCAGTGACCGTCGGCTCTGTACGGTCTTGGCCTTCCCCGACACCTTGAGCCGCTTGCGCTTGCCCGCAGGAGTGAAGCCGAGGGAGACCGCCCCGATGTACTGGTTCTTGGACTTGTCCCAGTAGATGGAGTCCTCACCATTGGCTGCCCTTACGAGCCGGTGCCCGCTCGTTGTCCATCTGGCACCTGTCGTGCACGCCGGTGGGCCGCACCGGTCCTGGTGCGGCCCCAGCCGACCAGCACGCCACGTGCGGCCAGGGTCGGTTGGAGGCGTCGAACTCCTCGCCGTGCCACCCCCGCCGACATCCGGCCCTTCTTCAGGAACGCCGCCTCGTCCAGCACCAACACCCCGTCCGGCCTGCGGAGATGCTGCACCACGAACGAGCGCACACGGTCCCGGCGCTGATCGGCGAGCCAGGTGGAACGGGCCAGGAACCACTACACCCGCTCCGGCGACGCATGCCCGGTCCGACCACACCCGCACCGCACGCTCCGCCTGAATGAACGGAACAACGCGACACCGGCCCAACAGCCATCACGGCTGTAGTACCGGACGTTCGCCCCTTTTTTTGCGCGTGCGTACATTCTCGCCTGACATTCGCACACCGTATCCTGAGTTAGCTCTATTAAGATAACCCCGCAGGGAAGGAAGAGGCAGGCCATCCGATGGATATCTTTCTCGTCGCCCACGGCAAGTCGCAAAACTATCCACAAACGTTCATACCTGCTGGAATGTCGGTCACTCTTTTCAATGACCTCGACTTCAAGTTGGATCAATCCGCCTCCCTCATGTCCATGACCCTTCTCGCAGAGGCTGGGGCAGCCAGCAACAGAGCCGCCCTGGTGGGGCCCGCGGGGATCGAGAACAGAGAACTCACCGCACTCTCCAAAGTGGAGTTCGAGAGGGTGAAGCGGGCCGTGGGGGAAGGTCTAGGTGGTGTCGCCTACACGCCGGGGCAGGACGGCCTGCAGGAACCCATTCGACTGTGCGAAGCGCCGGCAGGTTCGGACTTGTGCGCCAACGGGGTGCACAGGTGCTACGGCCTGCTGCGACAGATCTATGACAGCTGGGACAGATCCGGACGGATTTACCTCGTCTATTGTCGAGGAACGCACGACGGATCCCCTCTAGCCGACAAGATCGTCGCAGAAGTGCCGGGCGGCAGCGATCACATCTACCTCTCCACCCACGAGGCGGCGGACCGTCTGATCAAGATGGCGTTCGAACTCAACAAGACTGCCTTCTTCGATCGGTACGACAGGCTTCCGGCTCGTAGTCAGGATATTCTGCGCAGCAGAAAGCCGGATATCGTCGGCAAAGCCATTACTGCGCGGCGAGCGGAGCGCGTTTTCCAGCAGGCAGGCGGCGACCTGATGAACGTATACGACCTGAGTGAGAAAGGGGAGGAAGCGGGTGCGGCTCTGATGCGGCACTACCTGGGGAGCGCGGCCTTCCGGCAGTTGGTATCTCAGGAGACGAACGGTGACCTTGGCTCCTTCGCATCGTTTCCGACACAGATCATCAAGAAATGTTGGGGCTGGTACAAACTGGAACCAGAGGAGCGCATAGCCCTCATGAAGCACAACGCATCGTTCCGGATGTGGCATGCCGCAGGGGAGAGGGAGAAAAAATACCAGCTCGAAGAGCTGAGAGTGAAGGAGAGAAGGCTGACTAATAGGCAGGCGAAATCAGGACCAAGGGGCGAAAATGAGACAGGTCCTTCCGTCTCCTCATCGGATTCCTTTGAGGACTCTGACAACTACTCCTCAGGAGGTGATTCACCGCGCTCCCCGGCGAAGCTGCCGGAGTATTATGACTTGCATCCAGAACTTGAATGGTGGCAGCGCCTGAAAATCTACTTCGATGCAAATTGGAATTCACCCTCACTTAAGCAGCCGGTTGATGCTAAGAATCTCGAGATCCTGAGAAACGTAAACGCTGAACAGATTAATTTTTGGCTCTACAACGGACGGCTGATCCTCGGCTTTGAATTTAACAACGGAACGCTAGTAAAAGATCCCAGGGTCGGAAATGTGGACGAAATCTTCACCGACACCGCTACTTATCTGAGCTATCATTCCGACTGTTACCGCGGAAAGATTGCACGCACCGGAGAGCTGAATTTCGGCATCGCGGACCATACTCTGGACCAGACCGCAATTCACATGCTCAATGCCGCTCTCGTGGAAGTGCTGGGCGGCCAAGATGCTCATGTTTCGGTTGAGATCCACGACCAGACGTGACATCGGCTATCCGATCTTCTTTCACCGACACGGCAGCCCCGCAGAGGAGCCACTGCGGGAGAGGTGACCCTGATGCCTCCCGGGAACTGGCGGGAGCCGCTCCCTTTCTGACCCGTCCGCGAGGGGCGCTCGTTACCCCGGAGGCAATCGCCACCGGGCCCGGCAGCGGGCAGGATCGGACCGACAAGCCGATCCCGCAGGGAAGACGAGGCCCGACATGACCGCCTACGCCATCGCCCACATACGCCCCCGGACCATGAACGAGGACGTCCTGCGCTACATCGAGGAGATCCAGGCCACCATGGACCCCTTCGGCGGGCGCTTCATCGTCCACGGCCGGGAGGTGGAGGTCGTGGAGGGCACCTGGCCCGGCACCATCGTCATGATCGCCTTCCCCGACATCGAGCGGACCCGGGCCTGGTACGGGTCCCCCGCCTACCAGGCCCTCATCCCGCTGCGCGCCGACCACATCGCCGGGGACGTCATCCTCGTCGACGGGGTCCCCGCCGACTACGACGCCTCCAAGACGGCGGCCGCCCTGCGCGCCGCGGCCGGCCTCTGACGATGGCGGAGCGCGCCACCCACCTCGGCGCGACCCTGTGAACCGTCCGGTCGGTCGGACTCTTTCGGGGCCGTCGGGTCCGTCGCGCCCAGCAAGATCGAAAGAGACGAGCCAACCCCGCCCGGGGCCCTGGCCGGGACCCGGGCAGGTGAGGTCGGAGGGTGCGGGTGGGGTGCGAGCATGGGCGGCATGCCTACTCACCTGATCACCGGCGCCGGCTCCGGCATCGGCGCTGCCGTCGCGGCCCGCCTGCACGCCCGCGGCGACGACCTCGTACTCCTCGCCCGCGACGCCGCCCGCGCCAAGCAGCTCACCGACCGCTACCCCGGATCCCGCGCACTCGTCGGGGACCTCGCCGACCCCGACCGGCTGTCCTGGGCCTTCTCCAAGCAGGCCATCCCCGAGCGGATCGACTCCCTCCTGCACATCGCCGGGATCGTGGACCTCGGCCCCGTCGGCGAGCTGCGCCCCAAGACCTGGCACCAGCAGCTCAACGTCAACCTCATCGCCCCCGCCGAGGTGACCCGCCTGCTGCTCCCCACCCTGCGCGCCTCCCACACCACCATCGTCTTCGTGAACTCCGGCGCGGGCCTCACCGCCCACGCCGACTGGAGCGCGTACGCCGCCTCCAAGCACGGGCTGAAGGCCCTCGCCGACTCGCTGCGGGAGGAGGAGAAGGAGAACGGCATCCGCGTCACCTCCGTCTTCCCCGGCCGCACCGCCACCCCCATGCAGGCCAAGGTCCGCTCCCAGGAGGGGGAGTCCTACGACGCCGCCGACTGGATCGACGCCGAGTCCGTCGCGACCACCATCGTGATGGCCGTCGACCTGCCCCGCGACGCCGTGGTCTCCGACCTCACCGTCAGGCCCGGCCGATGAGCGAGGGCCCCGCCGGCGGAGCCACCGGCATCGGTTCGCTCCCCGGCGGCGACGCACGCGAAGCCGCCAAGACCGTCACCGGTTCCTTCGAGGAGTTCCCGTACCTCCCCGAGCTGCCCGCCCGGGGCCCCGGCGCCGACATGATCGGCCGTTCCCTCGGGCTGCTCGTCGACATGTACGCCCACGTAGAGCCGAGCGGCTGGCGGATCAGCGACCGCCCCGGCCGCGACAGCAAGCGGGCCCGCTCCTGGCTCGGCGAGGACCTCGACGCCCTGGAGGAGTTCACCCAGGGGTACGAGGGCAGGCTCAAGGTCCAGGCCGTCGGGCCGTGGACGCTGGCCGCCTCCCTGGAGATGCACGGCGGCGAGTCCATGCTCCAGGACCCCGGCGCCTGCCGGGACCTGGCCGGGTCCCTCGCCGAAGGCGTCCGCGAGCACCTGGCCGACGTACGCAAGCGCATCCCCGGGGCCCAGGTCGTGCTCCAGTACGACGAGCCCTCGCTCACCGCGGTGCTGCTCGGCCGGGTGCGCTCCGCCAGCGGCTACCGCACCTACCGCGCCGTGGACCGCCAGGTCGTCGAGGGGACGCTGCGCGAGCTGTTCGCCGTCCACGACGGGGAGGTCATCGTGCACTCCTGCGCTCCCGAGGTCCCCTTCGGCCTGCTGCGGCGCGCCGGGGTCTCGGGCGTGTCGTTCGATTTCTCGCTGCTCACCGAGCGCGAGGACGACGCCATCGGCGAAGCCGTCGAAGGCGGCACGAAACTCTTCGCCGGAGTGGTGCCCGGCACCGACGGCCCGTTGTCAGACCCGGGCGGTAGCGTCATGGGTGTCAGGAAGCTTTGGCGCAGGCTGGGGCTGACCCCGGGGACTCTGGCGGAGTCCGTCGTGGTCACTCCCTCGTGCGGACTGGCGGGCGCTTCGCCCGCGTACGCGCGCGCGGTCCAAGCGCACTGCGTCAGGGCGGCGAGGTCGCTCGCCGACAACCCTGAGTGATGGACTGAGACGGGTCACGGGAGGACACGGCATGGCAGCCGAACAGAAGCAGGGCACCGACACGGCCGTACCGGTGGCATCGCGCGAGCAGCACGCGCTGATCGCCGAGCAGGTCGAGGAGCACCGCTTCCGGTACTACGTGAACGACCAGCCGGTCGTCAGTGACGCCGAGTTCGACAAGCTGCTGCGCTCACTGGAGGTACTGGAGGAGCAGTATCCGGAGCTGCGCACGCCCGATTCGCCCACCCAGAAGGTGGCCGGGGCGTACGAGACGGACTTCGCCTCCGTCGAGCACCGCGAGCGCATGCTCTCCCTCGACAACGCCTTCGACGACGAGGAACTGGCAGCCTGGGCCGAGCGCGTGGCCCGGGACGCCAACACCTCCGACTACCACTACCTGTGCGAGCTGAAGGTGGACGGCCTCGCCGTCAACCTCACCTACGAGAACGGCCGCCTGACCCGCGCCGCCACCCGCGGCGACGGCCGCACGGGCGAGGACATCACGCCGAACGTCCGCACCATCGCCGACATCCCCGACCGGCTGGGGGGCGAGCGGATCCCGGCCCTCGTCGAGATCCGCGGCGAGGTCTTCTTCCCGATGGAGAAGTTCGAGGAGCTCAACGCCCGCCTGGTCGAGGCCGAGGGAAAGCCCTTCGCCAACCCGCGCAACGCGGCGGCCGGTTCGCTGCGCCAGAAGGACCCCAAGGTCACCGCGAGCCGCCCGCTGCACATGGTGGTGCACGGCATCGGCGCCCGCGAGGGCTTCGAGATCGAGCGCCAGTCGCAGGCGTACGAGCTGCTCCACGAGTGGGGCATGCCCACCGCCAAGCACAACAAGGTGGTCTCCACGCTCGCCGAGGTCCGCGAGTTCATCGCGGACTTCGGCGAGAACCGGCACTCGGTGGAGCACGAGATCGACGGCGTCGTCGTCAAGCTCGACGAGATCGCCCTCCAGGGCCGCCTCGGCTCCACCGCGCGCGCTCCGCGCTGGGCCATCGCCTGGAAGTACGCCCCCGAAGAGGTCAACACCAAGCTGATCGACATCAAGGTCGGCGTGGGCCGCACCGGGCGCGTGACCCCGTACGCCCAGGTGGAGCCGGTGACGGTGGCGGGCTCCGAGGTCGAGTTCGCGACCCTGCACAACCAGGAGGTCGTCAAGGCCAAGGGCGTGCTCATCGGGGACACCGTCGTGCTGCGCAAGGCGGGCGACGTCATCCCGGAGATCCTCGGGCCGGTGGTCGACCTGCGGGACGGCACCGAGCGGGAGTTCGTGATGCCCGCCGGCTGCCCCGCGTGCGGGACGGAGCTGCGGCCGATGAAGGAGGGGGACATCGACGTCCGGTGCCCCAACGCGCAGTCCTGCCCCGCCCAGTTGCGCGAGCGGATCTTCTATCTGGCCGGCCGTCAGAGCCTGGACATCGAGAACTTCGGCATGGTCGCGGCGGCGGCCATGACCGGACCGCTGGAGCCGGCCGTCCCGCCGCTCCTCGACGAGGGCGACCTCTTCGACCTGACCATCGAGCAGCTCCTGCCCATCAAGGCCTACGTCCTGGACCCGGACAGCGGGCTGCCCAAGCGGGACCCGAAGACGGGCGAGGAGAAGATCGTCACGGTCTTCGCCAACCAGAAGGGCGAACCGAAGAAGAACGCCCTGTCGATGCTGGAGAACATCGCGGCAGCCAAGGACCGCCCGCTCGCCCGCATCATCAACGGCCTGTCGATCCGTCACGTCGGCCCGGTCGCGGCGGAGGCCCTCGCCCGCCAGTTCCGGTCGATCGACGCGATCCGGGGCGCCACCGTGGAGGAACTGACGGCGGCCGAGGGCGTCGGCGCCATCATCGCCGCCTCCCTCAAGGAGTGGTTCGCCGAGCCGTGGCACGAGGAGATCCTGCGCAAGTGGCGGGCGGCCGGCGTCCGGATGGAGGAGGAGGGTTCCGGTGAGGAGGAGGGCCCGCGCCCGCTCGAGGGGCTGACCGTCGTCGTCACCGGTACTTTGCAGAACCACACCCGGGACGGTGCGAAGGAGGCCCTGCAGAGCCGCGGCGCCAAGGTCACCGGATCCGTCTCCAAGAAGACCTCCTTCGTCGTGGTCGGCGACAACCCCGGCTCGAAGTACGACAAGGCCGTGCAGTTGAAGCTCTCCATCCTGGACGACGCCGGGTTCGCCGTCCTGCTGGCGGACGGCCCGGACGCGGCGCGCGAGGCCGCGCTCCCGGTGGACGGCCAAGCCGAAGCCGAGTAGTGACTCCCTGACAGGAGTGGCGAAGGCGAACGGATGCGTGGCGTGCGGCCGTACGAGCGGGCGCACGCCAGGCGCGGCCGGCGGTGGCACCCGTCCGCGAACGGCCGGTACTGAACACGGTTGAGGCCGGTACAAGGCTGGTCGTGGGCCCGGGACCTGTCGGATCATCGGATGGGTGACCGGAGGGTCCTGGTCCAAACTCACCCGTTCGGCGGATACCGTACTGATGAGGATGGCTGGGTCGTATTCGGGCAACCGCCGCCGACCGCTGCCCCTGGGTGCCTCCAGCGTCCTACTGTTGAGGGGTGCGCCAGTCGTGCACGGCTGCTTGATGCGCTTCCAGTCGTGATGGCATGACATCGGGGCCATTGCGTGGCATCGGCATCGCCGGCTGTGAGAGGGACGGGCATGAAACCCACCGAAAGCGCCGACCCGTCACCAGATTTCGGCGGGGAGTTCCCGTCCATGCGGCGGACGGGCCGACTCGGTGTCCTGGGCACCAGGGCACCGCAAGCGCGACCGCTCGACACCGGAGCGGGCGCGGGCGGACCGGAACGGCGGCGCCTCGCGCTGCCCTTCGTCGTCGTGGGGACCGCCGCCGTCGTGCTCGTGATCGGCATCGTCGCCGCACTGACCAGCCGTCACGCCCTGTTCCCCGGCGGCTCGGTCGGCTGGGCCCTCGCCCTGCTCACCGGCATCATCGTCGGCCACCTCGTCGCCCTCGGCCGCGACCGCTGGTGGGGCGGCACCGGATCGGGCGCGGCCCTCACCCTCGGCGTCCTCATCCTCTTCGGATGGGTCCCCGCCGGGCTCGTCTCGCTCGCCGTGGTCTCCCTCGTCGGAGCCGCCCGCCGGCACCGCTGGCGCCAGGGGCTGCTGCACGGAGCCACCGACATCCTCGGCATCGGCGCAGGCGCCCTCGTACTCGCCGCGTTCGGCGAGGCGCCCTCCGTCGAACGCCCCTGGAGGCCCACCGGATGGGGGCTCGACGCCGTCCCCGAAGTCATCCTCGTCGCCCTCGCCTACCTGCTCGTCACCCGCGTCCTGCTCTGGCTCGCGCTCGCCCCGACCGGCGGGGGACTGCCCACCGTCGCCCGCACCGCGCTGCTGCGCCAGGCCCTGGTCGCCGTGGCCCTCCTCGGCATCGCACCGCTGATCTGCGTGGTCGCCGAATCGCTGCCGGTGCTGCTGCCGCTGTTCGCCGTACCGCTGATCGCCCTGGACTCCACGCTGTGGATCGCCCGCGCCCGCGCCGAGGAACAACTGCGCGACCCGCTCACCGGACTGCCGAACCGGCAGTGGCTGCTGGAGCGCGCCTGGAGCGCACTCGACCAGGCTGAACGTTCGGGCACCCGCTCCGCGCTGGTGCTGATCGACCTGGACCGCTTCCGCGCGGTCAACGACACCCTCGGCCACCTCGCCGGCGACCGGCTGCTCCTGCAGATAGCGGACCGGCTGCGCCAGGCCCTGCCCCCGGACGCCGAGGCGGCCCGGCTCGGCGGCGACGAGTTCGCCGTCCTGCTGCCCGTCGCCGACTCCACCACCAGCGCCCAGCGGGTGGCCCGCAACCTGGTCGCCGAGCTCAGCTCCCCCCTCGACCTGGACGGCCTGACCCTGGTCCTGGAGGCCAGCGCCGGCCTCGCCGTCTTCCCCGACCACGCACTGGACGCGGAGGGACTGCTGCGCCGCGCCGACGTCGCCATGTACCAGGCGAAGCGGGACCGGACGGGCGTCGAGGTCTACGAGTCCAAGCGCGACAGCAACACCCCCGACCGGCTCGGCCTGCTGGGGGACCTGCGCCGCGCGCTGGACGCCGGCGAGGTGGAACTGCACTACCAGCCGAAGGTCCGCTTCGACGGCCAGGTGGCCGGGCTCGAAGCACTCGTACGGTGGGTGCACCCGGAGCGCGGGCGGGTCTCGCCGGACGAGTTCATCGCCATCGCGGAAACCTCCGGGCTGATGCCGCACCTGACGGAGTACGTACTGGAGACCGCGCTCGCGCAGGTCGCCCGGTGGCGGGCCCAGGGCCTCAAGGTCCCCGTCGCCGTCAACGTCTCGCCGCGCGACGTCCACACCCCCGGCTTCGCGGGAGCGGTGGCCGCCCGGCTCGCCCGGCACGGCGTACCGGCGAGCGGCCTCCAGCTGGAGATAACGGAACACGTGCTGCTGGAGGACCCGCAGCGGGCCGCCGACACCATGGCCGGGCTGACCGGCCACGGCGTGAAGATGTCCCTGGACGACTTCGGCACCGGCTACTCCTCCCTGGTCCACCTGCGGCGGCTGCCGGTCAGCGAACTGAAGATCGACCGCTCGTTCGTGGCCCGGCTGGCGGTGGACGCGCAGGACGCCGAGATCGTCCGCTGCACGGTCGACCTGGCCCACTCGCTCGGCCTGCTGGTCGTCGCGGAGGGCGTCGAGGACGACGAGACGTGGGAGCGCCTGCGCGACCTCGGCTGCGACGCCGTCCAGGGCTGGCTGGTCGCCGCCGCGATGCCCCCGCAGGAGGCCACGGCCTGGCTGCTGGCCCGCGGCGAGCGGGGCTGGCGGCGGCCCGCGGACATCACGGCGGAGCTGGCCGCGGAGGCGGCGGCAGCCTCCGCGGCGTCCGCCGCGGCCGCGGCGGCCTCGACCCAGTGAGCCCGAGGTACATCGAAGCACCGGCGGTCCACCGGCCCGCGCCCGGCGATCCGCCGTCGGTCTTCCTGGCGGGCGGGATCACGCACTGCCCGCCGTGGCAGTCGCCGGCGGCGCGGGCGCTGGACGAGTTCGTCGTCCTCAACCCGCGCCGGACCGACTTCGACGTGTCCGACCCCACGCAGACGGACGTCCAGATCGCGTGGGAGTACCGGCACCTGCTGCTGGCCGACGTGACGCTGTTCTGGTTCCCGGAGTGCGAAGCGTCCCTGACGGTCCAGCCGATCACCCTGTACGAACTCGGCGCGGCCGCGGCCGCCCCGGGGCGCCGCCTCGTCGTCGGGGCCGACCCCGGCTACCCCCGTGCCGCGGACGTCCGCACCCAGCTCTCCCTGGTCCGCCCGGGCCTCAAGGTCCACGGAACCCTCGCCGAAACCCTGGCCGAGGCCCGGACCCAGCTGGCGGCGCTGGCCTGAGGGCCGCCCTGCGGGGAGCGGCCGAATCGGGCCCCCGCGGGGGGTTCGCAGGCCCCCCTGGGGAAACCGTTGCGCCGGGTGGGGGCCGGGCCCCATAGGATTGGGACCGAAACCTACACACTCACCACCCCCAGAGGATCGCTGCATGCCTGGCATCACGCGCGAGGAGGTCGCCCACCTCGCTCGGCTGGCACGTCTGGAGCTGAAGAGCGAAGAGCTCGACCACTTCGCTGGACAGCTCGACGACATCATCGGCGCGGTCGCCCGCGTTTCCGAGGTCGCCGACCAAGACGTCCCGCCGACCTCCCACCCGCTGCCGCTGACGAACGTCATGCGCGCGGACGAGGTCCGTCCGTCGCTCACCCCCGAGCAGGCGCTTTCCGGCGCTCCCGCCCAGGAGCAGCAGCGTTTCAAGGTGCCGCAGATCCTGGGGGAGGACTAACAACATGACCGACACGCACAGCATCATCAGGCTCACCGCCGCCGAGACCGCCGAGAAGATCGCTTCCGGCGTCCTCACGGCCGTCGAGGTCACCGAGGCCCACCTGGCCCGCATCGAGGCGACCGACGAGAAGGTCCACGCCTTCCTGCACGTCGACCGCGAGGGCGCCCTCGCGCAGGCCCGCGCCGTCGACGCCAAGCGCGAAGCCGGCGAGAAGCTCGGCCCGCTGGCCGGCGTACCGCTCGCCCTCAAGGACATCTTCACCACCGTCGGGGTTCCGACCACCGTCGGTTCGAAGATCCTCGAAGGCTGGATCCCGCCCTACGACGCCACCCTGACGCGCAAGCTGAAGGAAGCCGACGTGGTGATCCTCGGCAAGACCAACATGGACGAGTTCGCCATGGGGTCCTCCACCGAGAACAGCGCCTACGGCCCCACCGGCAACCCCTGGGACCTCACCCGGATCCCCGGCGGCTCCGGCGGCGGCTCCGCGGCCGCACTGGCCGCCTTCCAGGCGCCGCTCGCGATCGGCACGGACACCGGTGGTTCCATCCGCCAGCCCGCCGCCGTCACCGGCACCGTCGGCGTCAAGCCCACCTACGGTGCGGTCTCCCGCTACGGCATGGTCGCCTTCTCGTCCAGCCTCGACCAGGGCGGCCCCTGCGGTCGCACCGTGCTCGACACGGCCCTGCTCCACGAGGTCATCGCCGGGCACGACCCGCTCGACTCCACCTCCATCGACGCCCCGGTCCCGCCGGTCGTCGAGGCGGCCCGCAACGGCTCCGTCGCCGGCATGCGCGTCGGCGTGGTCAAGCAGTTCGCCGGCGAGGGCTACCAGGCCGGCGTCGTCCAGCGCTTCAACGAGTCGGTGGAGCTCCTCAAGGAGCTCGGCGCCGAGATCGTCGAGCTGGACTGCCCGTCCTTCGACCTCGCGATGGCCGCGTACTACCTCATCGCGCCGTCCGAGTGCTCCTCCAACCTGGCCCGCTTCGACGCCATGCGCTACGGCCTGCGCGTCGGCGACGACGGCACCAAGTCCGCCGAGGACGTCACCGCCCTGACCCGCGAAGCCGGTTTCGGCGACGAGGTCAAGCGCCGCATCATCCTCGGTACGTACGCGCTCAGCTCCGGCTACTACGACGCGTACTACGGCTCCGCCCAGAAGGTCCGCACGCTCATCACGCAGGACTTCGAGAAGTCCTTCGAGCAGGTCGACGTGATCGTCTCCCCGACCACGCCCACCACCGCCTTCCCGATCGGTGAGCGCACCGACGACCCGCTGGCGATGTACCTCGCGGACCTGTGCACCATCCCGACCAACCTGGCCGGCAACTCCGCCATGTCGCTGCCCTGCGGCCTGGCCCCGGAGGACGGTCTCCCGGTCGGACTGCAGATCATCGCCCCGGCGATGAAGGACGACCGGCTGTACAAGGTCGGCGCCGCCGTAGAGGCTGCCTTCGTCGAGCGCTGGGGCCACCCGCTGCTTGAGGAGGCTCCGTCGCTGTGAGTTCGAGTACGAGTACCAGTACGAGTGCGCTGTCCAAGGCCAAGGGCTTCAGGAAGTCCAAGTCCGGCACGTACCTGTCGATCGGCACCACCGCCTTCGGTGCCCTCAGCGTGGTCAAGCAGGCCAGGAAGGCCCGCACCGAGCACGACACGCTGAAGCTGATCGACGCCGTCGTGTCCGCCGCCGCCATCGTCACCGGCCTCGCGATCCTGTACCGCGAACTGAAGCGTCTCGGCGACGACGACGTCCTGCTGGGCTGAGAGGGAATTTCCACTGTGACTGTCACCGAACTGCTGTCGTACGAGGACGCCCTCGCGTCGTACGACCCCGTCATGGGCCTCGAGGTCCACGTCGAGCTCGGCACGAAGACCAAGATGTTCTGCGGCTGCTCGACCGAGCTGGGCGCCGAGCCCAACTCGCAGACCTGCCCGGTCTGTCTGGGCCTGCCCGGCGCGCTGCCCGTCGTCAACGAGATCGGCATCGAGTCCGCCATCAAGATCGGTCTCGCGCTCAACTGCGAGATCGCCGAGTGGTGCCGCTTCGCCCGGAAGAACTACTTCTATCCGGACATGCCGAAGAACTTCCAGACCTCCCAGTACGACGAGCCGATCGCCTTCAACGGCTTCCTCGACGTCCAGCTGGAGGACGGCGAGATCTTCCGCGTGGAGATCGAGCGCGCCCACATGGAGGAGGACACCGGCAAGTCGCTGCACGTCGGCGGCGCCACCGGCCGCATCCACGGCGCGTCCCACTCCCTGCTGGACTACAACCGCGCCGGCATCCCCCTCATCGAGATCGTCACCAAGCCGATCGAGGGCGCGGGCGTACGGGCCCCCGAGGTCGCCAAGGCGTACGTCGCCGAGCTGCGCGAGGTCATCAAGGCCCTCGGCGTCTCCGAGGCCCGCATGGACAAGGGCCAGATGCGCTGCGACGTCAACCTGTCGCTGCGCCCCACCCCCGAGTCCGAGTTCGGCACCCGCAGCGAGACGAAGAACGTCAACTCGCTGCGCTCCGTCGAGCGCGCCGCCCGCTTCGAGATCCAGCGCCACGCGGCGGTGCTCTCCTCCGGCGGCTCGATCGTGCAGGAGACCCGGCACTTCCACGAGGAGGACGGCTCCACCACGGCCGGCCGCATCAAGGACAACGCCGAGGACTACCGGTACTTCCCGGAGCCCGACCTGGTCCCCATCGCCCCGGCCCGCACCTGGGTCGAGGAGCTGCGCTCCGGTCTGCCCGAGATGCCGCGCGTGCGCCGCAACCGCCTCCTCGAAGAGTGGGGCGTCACCGAGCACGACATGCAGTCGATCCTCAACGCGGGCGCGGTGGACTCCATCGTCGCCACCATCGAGGCCGGCGCGGACTCGACGGCCGCCCGCAAGTGGTGGATGGGCGAGCTGGCGCGCAACGCCAACGAGCAGGGCGTCGTCGTCGACGAGCTGCCCATCACCCCCGTCCAGGTCGCGCGCGTCGCGGCCCTGGTGGCGGCCGGTGAGCTCAACGACAAGCTGGCCCGCCAGGTCCTCGAGGGCGTCCTCGCCGGCGAGGGCACCCCGGACGAGGTCGTCGAGAAGCGCGGCCTGAAGGTCGTCTCGGACGAGGGCGCGCTCGGCGCGGCCGTGGACGAGGCCATCGCGGGCAACGCGGGCATCGCCGACAAGATCCGCGGCGGCAAGATCGCCGCCGTCGGCGCGCTGGTCGGAGCGGTCATGAAGACCACCCGCGGCCAGGCCGACGCGGCACGCGTCAAGGAGCTCATCCTGGAGCGCCTGGGCGTCTCCGAGTAGTCGGCGCGGTCGCTCCCGCGCGTGCGCGGGTACGTACACGACGGCCCCGCACCGGTTCTCCGGTGCGGGGCCGTTCGCCGTTCAGCGCGTCAGCTGCGGGCCGGCGATGACCACCTTGCCCATGTCGCAGCCCGCGTCCACCTTGAGGCGCAGCCGCAGGGCGCCGCTCACCTCCACCCGCTTGGTGATGGGTTTGCCCAGCGCCACCAGCTCGGAGAAGGCGGCGGGCTGGCCGTCGAGCGTGATGGTGACCCGGCCCTTCTCGTTGACGGAACCGTCGTCGATACCGGCGGTGAAGTCCAGGTACTTCCACTCCCGGTTCAGGTCGAACTCCGCGATCGCGTCACCGTTGCAGCCCAGGTCGGCGATGAACGCCGCACCGTACTGCTTGGTGTTGATCTTCGCCGCCCCGACGGTGAACTCGCCCAGTCCCGATACGGGGTTGATCACGGTCAGATCGGCGGCGTTGACCCCCGGAGCCACCCCTGACGCGGGCTGCGAACCCGTCGCCGTGGGCTGGGTCGTCGGGTCATCGGACACGGCCGCGGACGCGGACGGGCTGGGTGTCGGGGTGGGGGTCGGGCTCTCGGGGGCCGGGGAGGACGAGCCCGCCTTGTCCCCGCCGGCCGCGGTGTTCGAGCCGGCGGCGTCCTTCTTGTCCCCGAGCAGCCTTACGCCGACCACCGCACCGGCCGCCACCACCAGCACGGCGAGCACCGCCCCGAGCACCAGCCCGGTACGCCGCTTCCTGCGCGGGGGCGGGGCCGTGGGCAGCGGCTCCGTGGGGGACACGGCCGCGGGCGCGGGACCGTACCCCTGCGGCACGCTCGCCTGCGGCGGCGGGGTGAACACCGGTTCGGTGGGTGGCGGGGTGTACACGGGTTGCGGCGGGGGCGCCGCCGGGAGCACCGGGGAGGCCACCGGGGGCGTCGGCCGCTGCTGCGGCGGCGGGGCCACGGGCTTGGGCGGGGCCGCCACCGGGACCGGGGGCACGTCCTGCACCACCCGCTGCGAGGTGGACGTGGTGGTGGACACCACCGCGCGGCGGATGTCCTTCATCCAGCCCGCCAGGTTCACCGGACGCTTCAGCGGATCGGAGGCGAAGACGGAGGCGATCCGGGCCCGCTGCTCCGCGTCCAGCACCGCGAACTGCGGCAGCCGCACGAGGGACTGCGCCAGCAGTTCCGGAGTCGCGGGCGGCGATTCCCCGCTCAGCAGGAAGTACGCGATGGCCCCGAAGGCGTACCGGTCCGCACCCGGGGTCCGCTTCCCGTCGAAGACCTCGGGAGCCGCGTAGCCCGGGGTGAACCACACCTCGGCCGTCTGGTGGTCGGCGGTCAGCTTGCTGAGGCCGAAGTCCACCAGGGTCGCCTGCCCGTGGGCGTCGACCATGACGTTTCCCGGAGACAGGTCACCGTGGATGACCTGGCGCCCCGACGGGGTGGCCTTCCCCGAATGCAGCCAGTCCAGCACGTCGGCCAGCTGCTCCAGCGTGCGCATCACCTCGCGCCGCTCGCCGGCGGTGGAGAGCGTCCGCTCGGCCCGCCAGTCCCGCAGGTCGAGCCCGTCGACGTGGTTCATGACCAGGACGAGGGCCCGCCCGGTCAGCGTCCCGGATTCCCCGGGCCGGTGGATCGGCGGCCCCTCGAAGTGTTCCCGTACACCCACGACGCCCGGCCGGTGGACGAAGCGCAGCAGCTCGGCCTGTTCGTTCCACTTCTGGCTGATGCGGTCGAACACGTCCGGGGTGATCGTGGTCTTGGAGTCGAGCACCTTCACGACCACGGGCTCGGACCCACCCGCGAGCTCTATCTCCGCGAGGTAGAGCACGGCCTCACCGCCGCGCCCGATGGACCGGAGCAGTCGGTAGCGGTCTGCCGCCGCGTCCGGACCGATGTGCAGATTCTGGCTGGTCAATTTCCCCCCAGCGCCGAGTATTTGAGTGGGGATCAGCTTCCCGGCGCGGGAGGTGGATGGTCAAGCGGAGGCGGTCACGAATGCGTCCCAGGCTGCGGGGGCCACGGTCGGGACGGGGCCTTCGGCGACCTTGGAATCGCGCACGTGTACGGCGGCGGCGTGGGCGGCCCGACCGGTGTACTGCCCGGTGCCCGGTGGGCCGAACTGCCCACCGGGCGGCGCCGGTCAGCGGATCTGCGGCACGGCTCCCGACACGTCGAGGGTGAGCAGCCGGGCCTGCTTGGCCGGGAGGTGGACCTCGGGCAGGTCGATCTCCGGGAGCTCCACCTCCGGGCCGAGCGCGAAACCGGTCCGCTGGAGCCGGGCTATGGCCTTCTCGTTGCGGGCGTCGGGCTCGGCCACGACACGGCGGACCGACGGGTCGGACAGGAGGTAGGCCAGGAAGACGTTCAACAGGGCTGCGGTGAAGCCCTGTTCGGCGCCGCCGCGGTCCGGGCCGATCAGCAGGTGCACGCCGATGTCCCCGGGCTGGACCTCGTAGCACTCGCTGACCCGGTCCTCCGCGCAGTCGTACGTCTGGAACAGCGCGACCGGCTGCCCCTCGCGCCGCGCGAGGTACGCGTGGTGGGTGGTGCGGCGGTCCACGTCCTCGTAGATCTCCTGCACCAGCTCGCGGCTGGCTCCGCCCATGCCCCAGAAGGAGGCCCGCTCCTCGGTGACCCAGGCGTGGACCAGCACGGAGTCGACGGCCGGGTCGAGGGGGGTCAGGGTGACGGTGCCGAAGCCCTCGACGACATGGGTGTGCACGGGCTGCCGCGTGGTGACGGGGGCGGCGGTGTCGGGGACGGCGGTGTCGGGGGCGGCGGTGCCGGGGGAGCTGGTCATTCGGATTCCTTGGTGAGGCGGGACCAGTCGGTGACGACCGGGACGAGTTCGCAACGAGCCCAGAGCGGGAGCTGGTCGCGGTGGTGCGGGCTGCCGGTGACCCCGTCCGCGCCGAGCGGGACCGCCCAGAGGCTGTCCTCGCGGCGGGCCAGGTCCCAGACGTATCGGGCCGCAGAGGCGCGGGCGGTGAGGTCGGTGTAACCGGGGACGGTGGAGGTGGCGTTGACGCAGTCGTGGTCGCCGCCGAGCCCCGGCCACTCGGCGTCCGGATCCGGCAGCGCGGACCAGGGGGCCAGCCGGTGGACCTCCGACCAGGGCGTGTCGGGCCCGCCCGCGGCCGCCGTCTCCTCCAGCGCGGCCCGGACGTGCCCGGCCCGGTCCAGCGCGGGCAGGAGGGAGGTGGTGAGCAGCCCCTCCAGGGCGTAGCCGATGCGGGGGAGCAGGTACAGCCAGGGGTGGAACACCTCCGGGCCGGCCGGGGCGTCGGCGAGGCCGGCGAAGACCGGATCGGCGGCGAAGCGGCGTACGGTCGCCGCCCGGAAGGCCGAGAACACGGTGGCGTCGGTGCTGCCCGCGTCCATGTGCCGGTCCCAGCCGAGCAGCCGGGCCCGCAGCGCACCGGCGGCGGGGGAGAGGTCCTCGAACGCGGGGAGCAGGGCGAGCAGCGGCGCGGCGGAGGCCAGGTGCGTGTCCGCGTGTACGTCGGCCATCGCCTTCGGGGTCCAGTCCGCCGAGCCGGACAGCAGCTCGCGGATGCGGTTGGCGCGGTGCGGGGGCGCGAACTCCACGCCGAGCGGCGAGGCGATCCCGCGCGCGTTCGCCATCACGGCGAAGCCCTGCACCGGTTCGGCGGGGGTCTCCGCCCAGCCCTGCCAGGCGTGGCGGGCGTCCGTGGCGGGGACGGGGCGCAGCCGGTTCTCGGGGTCGCGCAGCGGGACGGCTCCGGCGACGCGGTGCAGCAGGCCGCCCTCGGTGTCGGCGGCGTGGACCACGTTGACGGGCTCGGCCCAGCCGTCGAGCGCGGCGTCGATGTCGGCGACGGTGCGGGCCCGCAGGAGCGCGGGGAGGGCGGCGAAGCCCAGGTCGCGGCGGACTCGGGGCGGGTAGCGCAGGGAGAGGGTCTGGGCGTTGCCGCCCGTGGGGCCCGCTTCGTCCTCCGCTCGGATGATCACCGGGCCGCGCGCGGTCTCCAGTACCTCCACCTCGACCGGGTCCGCTCCGGCGACCGTGATCGTCTCGGTGTGGCGGGCGACGGGCTCCCAGACGCCGTCGGGGCCCAGGGCCTCGGTCCGGCCGTCCTCCAGGTGGCGCAACTGCTCGGAGTACAGGTCCTGATAGTCGGCCATGGCGTTGGTGATGGCCCAGGCGGCGGTGCCGGTGTGCCCGAAGTGGGCGAGGCCGGGGACACCGGGAACGGCGAGGCCGAGTACGTCGTACTCCGGGCAGGCGAGACGTATCTGCTGGTACACGCCCGGGTCCTCGATGAACCGGTGCGGGTCGCCCGCGATGATCGCCGCGCCCGTCGCGGTCCGGTCGCCCGGCACCAGCCAGCCGTTGCTGCCGGCGGTGCCGGGGCCGTCGGTGGCGAACAGGGTGGCGGCCTCGTCGCCGAGGGCGTGGGCCGCGCGCTCGCGCCACAGCTTGGTGGCGAAGCCGGCGAAGAGGATGTGGGTCGAGATCCAGATGGCGAGGGGGACCCAGGGCTCCCAGGGCTCGGGGGCGTGCCCGAAGCGCTCGTCGCGGGCGGCCCCGGCGGCGAGCCCGTCGTTGACCCCGCCGACGTAGGCGCGGACCCAGGCGGAGGTTTCCGGGTCGAGTGCCTCGTAGCAGCGGCGCGCGGTGTCGGCGAGGCGGCTCCGGCGGGCGAAGCGGTCCCAGGCGACGGAGTCGGGGCCGAGGAGGGAGGCGCTCGCGCCCTCGGCGCGCAGGCGTTCCACCTCCAGCTGCCAGGCGCGGTCGAGGGCTGTGGTGCGGCCCTGGGCGTAGGAGAGACGGAGCGGATCCGAGGCGCGGAGGTGCGGTATGCCCCAACTGTCCCGGTAGAGCTCGGTGTCCTCGTACCTGCCGTGACCCTCGTACCTGCCGTGACCCTCGGACCTGCCGTGACCCTGGTACCTGTCGTGACCCTCGGACCTGTCGTGGTCCGCGTACTCGTCGTCCGTGCTGCTCACAAGGCTCACACTCTCCACACTCTTCCCCAAGTGCATTTAGGTTAGGCTGCCCTAACTATAAGGGGAAGGTAGGGATGCAATGAGCGTCGCGAGCGGGGCGGGGAAGACGGCCAAGGGCTGGGAGGGCGTCGTCCTCAAACTCATGCGGGCCAAGGACTTCACGTTCACGGTCACCGGGGCCGAACAGGTCACCGAGCACTTCCGGCGCGTACACCTGTCGGACGGCGGACTGCTCGCGGCGGCGGGGGAGTCGCTGCACCCGACGATGTGGGTCCGGCTCTGGTTCGCGGCGGCCGACGGCAAACCGCACCAGCGGGCCTACACACTGGTCGACCCGGACCCGGCCGCCGGCACCTTCTCGCTGGAGTTCGCCCTGCACGACGGGGTCGCGAGCGACTGGGCGCGGAGCGCGGCCGCGGGCGACACCATCGAGGCGACCATCCAGGGGACGGGCTTCACGACCCCGGAGCCGGCACCCGAGCGGCTCCTGGTGATAGGCGACCCGGCTTCGCTGCCCGCGATCAACTCCCTGCTGGACGCCTTCCCGGACACCCCGGCGACGGTCTGGTTCGAGACCCAGCACGCGGCGGACGCCGCACTGCCCCTACGAGTGCACGCGGACCGCCACGACGTACGCCGGGTCGAGCGGGGCGCGGGCGGAGGCACGGCGCTGACCGAGCGCGTCCGCGCCGAACTCCCGCCCCTCCTCGGGGAGGCGGGGTCGGCGTACGTCTGGCTGGCCTGCGACACCACCACCACCCGCACCCTGACGGGCTGGCTCCGCAAGGACCTGGCGATCCCGAAGGGGCGGGTCAACGGGCTGGGGTACTGGCGGCCTTGAGGGCTTGGCCTGGGGGTGGGTGTGGGTGCGGGCCGGGCATCGGGTGCGCGGGCGTCGGGTGCTCGGGCGTCGGGTGCTCGCGCCTTAGGCGCCCGTGACGCCGTCGACGGCCTCGCGGAGGAAGTCCGCGTGGCCGTTGTGGCGGGCGTACTCGTGGATCATGTGCAGCATGAGCATGCGGAGCGAGGCGTCCTCCTCCCACTTCTCGACGTGCGCCGTCACGTCGAGGGACTCGGCGGCCTCCTCCACCGCGCGCGAGTGCTCGACCTCCGCCTCCCAGGCCGCGAAGGCCTCGGCGCGGGTCGAGCCGGAGACGTCGTAGGCGGCCTGGAAGTCGTGCTTGTCCGACCACAGGTGCGGGACGTCCGCCCCGCCCAGGGTGCGGCGGAACCAGTGCCGCTCGACCTCCGCCATGTGCCGGACCAGCCCGAGCAGGGACAGGGTGGAGGGCGGGGACGACTGCCGGCGCAGCTCCTCGTCGGTGAGTCCGTCGCACTTCCAGGCGAGGGTGGCCCGGTGGAAGTCGAGGTACGCGCGGAGCATTTCGCGCTCGCCCCCGGTGAGGGGCGGGCCGATGCGGGGTGTGGGTTCTGTTCCTGTTGCAGCCATGGCAACGATCTTGCCCCGTTGATCCCGGGGGTGGAAGGCGTTCGGCCCGGCCCGGCGTGCATCTTTTGTTCTTAAACTGAACATATGCCGCCGAGTCGTCCCCATATAGCCCATAGGATCCACAAGTTCCTGCGGGGTGGGGGTGGGGCTGTGCTGCGGGTTGGGCGGGGGCGTTGACAGGGTCCGGTGGGAGCCCGGCAGTCCAGTGTCCTTTCGGTGCGGGCCGGTCCCTCAAGGGCGCTCCTTCGTCGCGTCGCTTCGCGATGGCCTTCGGCCACCCTTGACCGACCGACCCACCCCGAAACGCCACAAGACTTCCGGGTTCCCCCCGGGGAACGGCCGGGAGGGACGGATGCGGAGGAGCGGCCGCATCAGGGATGTCCATGCCCACTGCGGCCGGTGCGATCTGGACCGTCGAACGGTCAGGACCGGCCAGCTGGAGGGTACGGCTGCCCGGGACAGTCAGAACACCCAGGGCCGGGCGGTCGGACACCCTTCCCGAGACTTCGCACGGCCAACCCGACCGTAAGGACGACCACCACCCCCTCGCAGGGTCGGTGGGCGCATCAGATCGCTACACACTCCCACTCGGCTAAGCGACTAACGACCGTCCGTGGGCGATGGGGGTGATGGGGGTGATGGGGGCGGTCAATGGGATCAAGATCAAGATCGCGCCTGAGGCTGTCCGTCTTGGGTTGTGGACAGGCTTTGACCTCACGAATCACTTAGGTAAGCCTTACCTTGCCTGAATCGCACTCGCGATGATCCTGCCTTCGGAGCTCATTCTCATGTCGTCCACTGCCGCTGATCTGCCTTCCCGCCCTGTCCGCCTGTACGACTCCTGGTGGACGGTGGTGGCAGCTGGGCTTGGGGCGATGATCGTTCTGACGGTCGGTCTATGGGTGTCCGTTCACGTGGAAACCGACCCGGCGCTGCACACGGCCGCGCTGTTCGCCCACCTCGCGTCGCTCGTCGTCGGCTTCGGCGCGGTTCTGACCGCTGACTACTACGGTCTCCTGTGGGCCATGGGGCGTTGCTCGCTCACCGAGGTGGTCGGTGCCACCTCCAGGCTCCACATACCCATCTGGGCCGGACTCGGGGGTCTCGTCGTGAGCGGGATGATGCTGGCACCCAATCTCGACTCGCCGCTCACCCTCGCGAAGCTCGGGCTGGTCGCCCTCCTCACCCTCAACGGCCTCCAGGCCGGCCTCCTCGGTCACCGCCTCACGACCGCACCCGCCGTCACCCCCCGCCTGCTGCTGTGGGGCGGAGCCACCGCCGTCATCTCCCAGCTCTGCTGGTGGGGCGCAGTAACCATCGGCTTCCTCAACACCAATTCCTGACCCGCCCCGTCCTGCACCCTGTCCGCCAAGGCCACCTGGTGACGGTCTTCTCGTCCTCAGACTCCGAGAACTGATCGTTTCGATTCCTCGGCCACGGAAGGTCGTTAGTCGCTTAGCCGAGTGGGAGTGTGTAGCGATCCGACGCGCCCACCGACCCTGCGAAGGGGTGGTGGTCGTCCTTACGCTCATGGCGGCCGTGTCGAAGTCTCGGGAAGGGTGTCCGACCGCCCGGTCCTGGATGCTCTGACCGTCCCGGGCGTCCATTCCCTCCCCCTTCTGCGGTGCTGACAGGTGACGGGTGCGGATCGCACCGGCCGGAGGGGGGATGGGCATCCCTGATGCGGCCGCTCCTCCGTATCCGTCCCTCCCGGCCGTTCCTCGGGGGGATCCCGGAAGTCTTGTGGCGTTTCGGGGTGGGTCGGTCGGTCAAGGGTGGCCGAAGGCCATCGCGAAGCGACGCGAACGAAGTGAGCGCCCTTGACGGGCCGGCCCGCACCGAAAGGACACTGGACTGCCGGGCTCCCACCGGACCCTGTCGAAGTCACCGCCCAACCCACCCCCCACCCCACCCACCCCCCACCCCCTACCCCTCCCAAACCCAAGGCACCGTCACCCCCAGGACTTCGAAGCCAAGCCGTTGCAGGATCGGGCGGCTGTCCTCCGAGGCGTCGACCTGGAGGTAGGGGATGCCCCGCTCCGCCGCGATGCGGGCGCGGTGGGCGACCAGGAGGCGGTAGATGCCGCGGCCCCGCCACTCCGGGACCGTGCCGCCGCCCCACAGGCCCGCGAAGGGGGTCCCCGGGCGCATCTCCATCCGGGCCGCGCTGACCGGGGTGTCGCCCGCCATCGCGACGACCGCTTCGATGGTGTCCGGCTCGTCCCTCAGCAGGTTCAGCATCAGCTCCCTGATGCGCGGCCGGTCCGAGCCGAAGGCGCGGCGGTGGGCCTCCATCATCAGGTCAACGCCCTCCTCATCGGTCACCACCCGCAACGTGATGCCTTCCGGCGGCTCCACCGACAGGGCGGCGAGGTCCGCCGCGCGCCCCACCAGCAGCGTCTCCGCGGGCTCCGCCACGAAGCCCGCCGTGCGCAGCCGCTCGCCCAGGTCGGCGGGGCGGTCGTAGTCGTAGAGCTTCCATTCGAACTCCGCGTCGGGGACCTCGCCCCGTGCTGCCAGTTCCGTGAAGAACTGCACCTGCTCCGTGATCGCCGCGTCCGCCGTGCTCTCGTCGAGGTCGGACCAGAGCACCGTGCTCCCGCCGGCTCCGGGCACGATCTGCCGTACGACCGGTCCCACCCGTTCCACACGCGCGTCACTGGTGTCGGGCTGGGCGTTGCGGCGCATCGCGGAGTCGAACTCGGCGCGCACCTTCAGCAGGGCATCTCGATCCGTCGTCATCCGGCCAGCTCACCAGCCGCCGACCACTCCGACAACTGCATTAACCTCACCCCGGTGAGCGACCCCACGCACCCCGTGCACCCCGATTCCCCCCGCCCCACCCACCCGTCACCCCACCCCTCCCCCCACCCCTCCATCCACACCGGCAAGGCCACCCCCGACGCCGCGCTCGACCGGGGCTGGCTGCTGGGGCACTTCAAGGAGCCCGGCGACCCCCGCCACAGCGAGGACGTGGAGATCAAGTGGGGCGTCCACCCCAAGGGTGACGAGCGGGCGCAGTGGGTGCGCGGCGAATCGCGTACGGCGTTGCAGGTGCTGATCAGCGGACGGTTCCGGCTGGAGTTCCCCGGCCGCAGCGTCGTCCTCGCCGAGCAGGGGGACTACGTCGTGTGGGGGCGCGGTGTCGACCATTCCTGGTACGCGGAGGAGGACTCGGTGGTGCTCACCGTGCGCTGGCCCTCGCTGCCGGGTTACCGGGCCGACGGCCCTGATGACCAGTCCGGCCGGACCTCCGTTCCGAAGTCCGTGTGACCATGGTCCCGCACCTGTCCGGCAGCCTGTGACGATGCCCACGAAGGCCGCCAACGATCACGGAACGCTGAGATCGTGAAGGTGTAGACCACTAGTTACAAGACGTGCAGTTACAAGGCGTGCAGTTACAAGACGTGTAGTTACAAGACGTGTAGTTACAAGACGTGTAGTTACAAGACGACGTGCAGTTACAAGACGTGTAGTTACAAGACGTTCAGCCATTCAGTGTTCAAGCGTTCTTTGCGACGGGCCGTCCCCCGGTGAAGATCCGAACCACCAGGGAGCTCGTCCGTTGGCAGCCATCGCACGCTGGTGCATGCGACACCGACTCGTTGCCGTCTTGATCTGGCTCCTCGCGTTCCTCGGGACCGCCGCGGCCGCCGTCGGTGCCGGAGCGGCGTTCTCCAACGACTACGAGGTCCCCGGGACCGAGTCCAGCAAGGCGCACGCCCTGCTCCGCGAGGGCTTCCACGGTCAGGGTGGCGACACCGACACCATCGTGTGGCGGGCCCCCGACCACCAGAGCGTCCGTACGCCCGCCGTCGAGCAGCGCATGACGCGGGCGCTGGACTCGATAGCCCGGCTGCCCGGCGTCGGATCGGTGGCCGGTCCCTACGGTTCCGAACCCGGGGCCGCCGCCCGGATCAGCTCCGACGGGCGCACCGCCTACGCCGTGGTCACCTTCGACCGGCAGGCCGACTCCGTGCCCAAGGGCGAGGCCAAGGCCGTCGTCGACGCCGCGAAGAACCCGGAGACCCAGGCCGACGGCCTCCGGGTCGAGCTCGGCGGCCGCGCCATCGGTCTCACCGAAGCCCCCAGTGCGCACCTCGCCGAGGTCATCGGCGTGGCCATCGCCGCCGTGGTGCTGTTCCTGGCCTTCGGGTCGCTGGCCGCCAGCCTGCTGCCCATCGCGACGGCCCTGGTCAGCGTGGGCACCGCCTACTTCGGCATCACCCTCCTCGGGCACGCGATGCCGGTCGCCGACTTCGCCCCGATGCTCGGCACGCTCGTGGGCCTCGGCGTCGGCATCGACTACGCGCTGTTCATCGTCACCCGCCACCGCAAGGGACTCCAGCGCGGGCTCGCGGTCGCGGAGGCCGCCGAGAACGCCGTCGCCACCACCGGCCGGGCCGTCGTCTTCGCCGGGGCCACCGTCTGCATCGCGCTGCTCGGCATGCTGGTGCTGCGGCTGAACTTCCTTAATGGCGTCGCGATCGCAGCCTCCCTCACCGTGGTGCTGACCGTCGCCGCCTCGGTGACGCTGCTGCCCGCCCTCCTCTCGTACATCGGTCCGCGCGCGCTCTCCCGCCGCGAGCGGCGCAGGCTGGCGGACGAGGGTCCGCGGGCCGGGTCGGTCACCGGCTTCGCCGCCCGCTGGTCGGCCTTCGTCGAGCGTCACCCGAAGCTGCTGGGGCTGCTCGCCACGGTGGTCATGGTGGTGCTGGCGCTGCCCACGTTCTCCCTCCACCTCGGCACCTCCGACCAGGGCAACAATCCGGCCACCGCCACCACCCGCAAGGCCTACGACCTGCTCGCGGAGGGCTTCGGCCCGGGGATGAACGGCCCGCTGACCGTGGTCGCGCGCCTCGGCGGCGCCGGTGACCGGGTCGCCGTGGACGGGCTGGCCGAGTCGCTCCGTACGACCGCGGGCGTGGCCTCCGCCGGGCCGGCGGTCTTCAACCGGAGCGGGGACACCGCCGTCATCACCGTGGTGCCGGACTCCTCGCCGCAGTCCCGGGACACGAGCGCGCTGGTCGGCACCTTGCGCGAGGACGTCATCCCGCGCGCCGCGCACGGCAACACCATGCAGGCCCACGTCGGCGGGGTGACCGCCGGGTACGACGACTTCGCCGAGGTCATCGTCGGCAAACTGCCGCTGTTCGTCGGGGTGGTCATCGCCCTGGGCTGCGTGCTCCTGCTGCTGGCCTTCCGCTCCATCGGCATCCCGGTCAAGGCGGCCGCCATGAACGTCGCCGCCGTCGCCTCCTCCTTCGGCGTCGTCGTCGCGGTCTTCCAGTGGGGCTGGGGCAGCGAACCGCTGGGCCTGGGCAGCGCGGGACCGATCGAACCCTTCCTGCCGGTGATCATGGTCTCGGTGCTCTTCGGACTGTCCATGGACTACCAGGTCTTCCTCGTGAGCCGGATGTACGAGGAGTGGCTGGAGACCGGGGACAACAAGAGGGCCGTGCGCGTCGGCCTCGCCGAGACCAGCCGGGTGATCAACTCGGCGGCCGTCATCATGATCTCCGTCTTCCTGGCCTTCGTACTCAGCGGCGACCGGCTCATCGCCATGTTCGGCATCGCGCTGGCCGTGGCCGTCGCCCTCGACGCCTTCGTCCTGCGGACCCTCCTCGTCCCGGCCCTGATGTACATGCTCGGCGGAGCCAACTGGTGGCTGCCGGCCTGGCTGGACCGCAGGCTGCCGAAGATCAGCATCGAGCCCCCGGAGTGCCGCCCGCATGCGAAACTTCCCCTGCAGCGGCCCGGCACGGACCCCGCCACGAGCGAGGACGGAGCCGAGCCCGCCACCAGCCCCCGGTGACCAGGCCACCCGCCGCCACACACCCAAGGAAGAACGCGCATGTTCTCGATAGACCTCGCCGACGACGCCCAGATGTTCCCCCTGGAAGCCCGGCACGCGGAGGAGTTCTTCGCGCACATCGAACGCGGACGCGAGTTCATCGGCCAGTACGTCGGCTTCCCGGACCGGTCCTCCGACCTCGAGTCCGCCCGCGCGCTGCTGGCCAAGTACGCGCTCACCGCGGGGGAGGACGGCGCCCGGTTCTTCGGGATCCGGCTCGACGGCACCCTCGTGGGCGGTGTGCTCTTCCCGGCGTTCGACGCCCAGAGCGGCAACTGCGAGATCGGCTGCTGGCTGGAGCCCGCCGCGGCCGGCCGCGGCCTGGTCACCAAGGCCTGCAACGTCCTGATCGACTACGCCTTCGGCGAGCGCGGCATGCACCGCGTCGAATGGCACGCCGCCACCGGAAACAAGAAGAGCCTCGCCGTCGCCGAGCGCCTCGGCATGACCCGCGAAGGCGTCATGCGCCAGAACCACCTGCACCGCGGAGTCCGCCAGGACACCGAGATCTGGGCGATCCTCGCCCACGAGTGGTCCCCGGCGCAGGCGCCGTCCGCGTAAGCGCACCCCGGTCGCGCACACCCCGCCCCCGTCTCCGCCCCGCTCCGTATCCGCCGCGGACTAGGCCGGACGCGGGGCAGTGGTGACGGTCCGGCCGGATTCTCAGGAACCTCTCAGAAAAGCCGCCTACGGTGCCCCGCATGGACACCACGAAGACCGCCGACACGACCGCTCCCGAGGCGGACTCCCCGGCCGACCTGACCAAGGCCACCGACGAGACGGCCACCCCGGTCGCCGCGGACAACGCTGCCACCGAGGAGCTCCTCGACGAGGAGCTCGACGCCGACCTCGACGGCGAGCTCGACTCGTCGGACGACGAGCAGCAGAACAGTGGTGTCGCCGCCGGAGCCTCCGCCATCGTCGCCGCCGGTCTCGGCCTGATCGCCCTCAGCGGTAGCTGGACCTCGCGCGTCCTGGCCGAGCGCGAGACGCTCAAGGGCCAGATCAGCTCGGCCAACGCCACCAGCACCGAGGCCAAGATCGAGGCCCTGTACGGCAACGCCTGGCACATGACCGCCCTGGTCAACGGTGTGCTGTCGACGATCGCGCTGCTCATCGCCGTGTTCGTGCTGGCCCGCCCGGCCTTCGGCGCCCCCGGCCGCACCCTCCCGACCTGGGTCCGCTCCGTGTCCTGGGCCGCCGTGGTCGTCGCCGCCATCGGCCTGATCGCCTTCGCCTTCATGTACGTCCTCTCCCTCCCCGTGGCCCCCAGCGCCGCGTAACACCGCGACCGGCGGTCGCAGCGCGGACACCAAGTGGAGGGTGACACCACCGGTTCGACCGGTGGTGCCACCCTCCTGTGCGTCCCTGACCAGGGACCGAGGTGTCGAGACGGGCCGCCACCTTGAGTTCACCGTCACCACCGGCATTCGGCCCCTGGGCTGATCGGCTACCTGGGATCGTCGGTCATGGGGCTCATTCTCAGTACGGGCAGTACTGGGCGGTCCGCGGGTTCGGGACGCAGGTGACGTCGTCAAAGGCGTCCGCGAAACCGATCGCGAAGACGAACAGGCTGACCGCGAGGACGGCGAGCGCGAGAACCAGACTCGTGCGGGCCGCGCCGCGCAGGGTCCGCACCACCGGAGCCGGCCCGGAGAGAAGGGCATCGGCTCTGCCGTTTCGCTCGGAGAGGGCTGTCAGCACCGGGCGGACCCGTGCCTCGAAGAGCTGCTCCGGTCCGGCTCCGACGGTTCCGGCCCTGTGGAACAGGTAGTCCGCCGCCTCCGACGCGAACTCGCCCGCCTTGGCCGCGGAGGAGGCCGCCGCCCTGGCCGCGTGGACGGCCACCCCGCCCATGGTGAGCACGCCCAGGACGATCGGGATCACGAAGCTTCCCGTCGCCTGGCCCGCTTTGGCCGTAGCGGTCATCGCGGCGGTCGCCGCGGTTCCGAGAGCCCCGACCCACAGGGGCCAGGTGGTCCCGAGGACGGCCAGCCGACGCGCCCCGCCTAGGCCGATCGCCGCCGCCCGGTACCCCGCCTAGGCACTGCCTTAGGCCACCTCAGGCTCCTTAGGCCCGGGCCTAAGGCACCCCGGCCCGTACAGATGCGGCATGCTCCCGATGTGCCGGTACCCCCTGGGAAGCGATTCTTGGATCACACCGAACGAGGTGCCCGAGAAACACCACCAGGGAGTACGAGATGTTCCAGTACGAGATCGCCACCGCCCGCCACGACGACCTCATCCGCGAGGCCGACGCGTACCGCCTGGTCCAGGAGGCGAAGAAGAGCCGTCGCCTCTTCTCCCGGAACCAGGAACCGGAGGGGTCGGTGAGAGGGCACCGCAGCCGCTTCGCCCGAGCCGCGTAACCCCCACACGCAACCGTGTGAACCGGCACGTGATGAGAAGCGCACCAATAACAAGTGCCGATGACCAGGGCCTCTGTGCGATGCTCGGCGGCGTGGAAACCAGATCTGTCAGCCCGGTGTTCGTCGGCCGAGCCGACGAACTGGCCGTACTCACCGACGCCCTGACGCGCGCCGCCGGCCAGGAGCCGCAGGCACTGCTCATCGGGGGCGAGGCCGGGGTCGGAAAGACCCGCCTCACCGAGGAGTTCCTCTGCGAGGCCGACCGCCGCGGCGCGGTCGTCGCCGTCGGCGGTTGTGTGGAGATCGGGGCGGAGGGACTTCCCTTCGCCCCGTTCTCGACCGCCCTGCGCACCCTGCACCGCCTGCTCCCCGCCGAACTGGCCGCCGCGGCCGTCGGCCAGGAAGACGAACTCGCCCGCATCCTCCCCGAACTCGGCGAGACCCCGCGCGGCCCGCACGACGAGGAGAGCACCGCCCGGCTCTTCGAGCTGACGGCCCGGATGCTCGAGCGGCTCGCCGCCGACCGCACCGTCGTCCTCGTCCTGGAAGACCTCCACTGGGCGGACGCCTCCACCCGGCACCTGCTCTCGTACCTCCTGCGCGCCCTGGGCAGCGGCCGGCTCGTGGTGGTCGCCACCTACCGCGCCGACGACGTGCACCGCCGCCACCCGCTGCGCCCGCTCCTCGCCGAACTCGACCGGCTGCGCACCGTCCAGCGCATCGAACTGCCGCGCTTCAACCGGGCCGAGGTGCGCCGCCAGCTCGCCGGCATCCTCGCCTCGCAGCCCGACGAGGACTTCGTCGAATCGGTCTTCGACCGCTCCGACGGCAACGCCTTCTTCGTCGAGGAACTCGTCGCCTCCCGCGCCAGCGGCTGTGTCACCGGCCTCACCGAATCCCTGCGCGACCTCCTCCTCGTGCGCGTCGAAGTCCTCCCGGACGCCGCGCAGCGCGTCGTGCGCATCGTCGCCGAGGGCGGCTCCACGGTGGAGTACGAACTGCTGCGCGCCGTCACCCGGCTCACCGAGGACGAACTGATCGAGGCCCTGCGGTCGGCGGTCGGCGCCAACATCCTCATCGCCACCTCCGACGGCGACGGCTACCGCTTCCGCCACTCCCTGGTCCGCGAAGCCGTCTCCGACGACCTGCTGCCCGGCGAGCGCGCCCGGGTCAACCGCCGCTACGCCGAGGCGCTGGAGGAGGACGACTCGCTGATCCGCACCGAGGAGCGGACCATCCGGCTCGCCACCTACTGGTACCACGCCAACGACGCGGTCAAGGCGCTGCCCGCCGTACTCGCCGCCTCGGTGGCCGCCCGGCGCCGGCACGCCTACTCCGAGCAGCTGCGGCTGCTGGAACGGGCCATGGAACTGTGGGAGGCCGTACCGGAGGAAGTGCGCGGCGCGCTGCGCCCGGCGGACTACACCGAGGTGTACCCGCCCTGCGGCTGCGACCCGGCGACCACCCCGCTGCAACGCCTCGACCTGCTGGCCGAAGCCACCGTCGCGGCCCGCTTCGGCGGTGAGCGCGAGCGCGCCCTGAAGCTCACCAAGACGGCCCTGCGGACGCTGGACGACGGTCACGACCCGCTGCGCGCCGCCTGGTTCTGGACGGAACGATCCCGGCTGATCACCGCCCTCGCCCGCGGCGACGGCTGGGCGGAGCTGGCCAGGGCCCAGGAACTCGTCCGCGGGCTGCCCCCGTCCCAGGTGCACGCCGACGTCCTGGTCCGGGCCGCGAGCTGGGGCATGCTCCACCAGCCCGGCCCCGACAACCTGGTCGCCGCCGAACGCGCCGTGGAGTACGCGCGGATGGTCGGAGCCGAGGACACGGAACTCAACGCCCGGATCACCGTCGGCAGCCTGCTCGTCGACTGTGGCGAATCCGAGCGCGGCCTCGCCGAGATGTACGCCGTCAAGGACCGGGCCGCCGAACTCGGACTCGGCATGCTGGCGGGACGTGCTCATATCAACCTGACCTCTCATCTGGAAAGCATGGGCCGGTCCCGCGAAGCCGTGGAACTGGCGGAACAAGGTGTCGCACTGGCCAAGAAGTTCCATCTGATGGACTCCGAGGCCTGGGTGCGCGGGAACATGGCGGAGAGCCTCTACAGCCTCGGCCGGTGGGACGAGTCCGCGACGGAGGCCCGGCGCGGCCTGGCCCTCGTCAGCAGCGCCGCTCCGCGCGCCGCCGCCGCCGCACGGCTGTCCTACCTGGCCCTGGCCCGCGGCGAACTCGCCGAGGCCGCCACCCAGCTCGCCGCCGCCCGCGCCCACTTCGGCTCCCACAACGGCCAGCCCCAGCACCGGATCCCGCTGTTCCGCCTCGCGATCGGGGTGGCCGCGGGGGAGGGCCGGATAGCCGACGTCCGCACCGAAGTGACCACGGCCGTCGACTACGGCTTCCCGCTCGGCAACCACCGCTACGCCTGGCCGCTGCTGCTCGCCGCCGCCTCGGCCGAAGCCGACGCCCGGGGCCTGCCGGTCGCCGAGGCCGGCCGGGAGGAAGCGCTGACGGTGCTGCGCACCGCCGCCCGGGCCCTGGCCACCCCGGTCCCGGTGTGGAGCGCCCACTCCGAGTACCTCAGGGCGGAGCTGCTGCGGGCCGAAGCCCGGGACACCGTCGCCGACTGGACGGCCGTGGAAGGGGCCGTACGCCCGCTGGAGCGCCCGTACCTGCTGGCCAGGGCCCGGCACCGGCTCGTGGAGGCCCTGCTGGCGGGCGGCGGCGACCGCGAGGCCGCAACCGGTCTGCTCCACCAGGCGCACGCCACCGCCGAGCGGCTCGGCGCCCGCCGGCTCCGGGAGGACCTGGCCCTGCTCGCGCAGCGCGCCCGGCTCCCGCTCACCCCCCTGGACACCCCCAAGGCCCTGCCGGCGCCGGACACCGACCCGGTGGAGGCGCTGGGCCTGACCAGCCGTGAACGGGACGTGCTGCGCCTGGTCGCGGTGGGGCACACCAACCGCCAGATCGCCGAGGAGCTCTTCATCTCCCCGAAGACGGCCAGCGTGCACGTCTCCAACATCCTGGCGAAGCTCGGCGTCGCGGGCCGCGGTGAGGCCGCCGCCCTGGCCCACCGGCTGCGGCTCTTCGGATCAGGCTCCCCGAAGGCCGTCCGGACGGGTTAGGCCATCCTGGGCCGTCCTGGCCGTCCTGGCCGTCCTGGCCGTCCTGGGCGCCCTGGGCCGTCCTGGCCGTCCTAGGCCGTCGGGTGGTCCTTGGGGCGTATGAGCACCCGGCCGGACTCCAGGTCTATCGGACCCTTTCCCGGGTCGCCGTCATTCACGTCGATCCGGGAAAGCTCCAGCCGCTTCTTCTCGTCGTCCGTGTGCTTGCGTCCGGGGCTGAAGAGCTCCTCGATCATGTTGAACATCGTGCCCACCGTGCCTTTCGTCCCCCGGTCCGGGGCCCGCCGGTCATCGCACTGTCAGTGTCAGGATCCTGTCGTCGCCGGCTTCCGGCGACCCGCGCCCGTCCGTCTCGCTCGTGACCAGCAGCAATCTGTCCCCACCGAGGGCCACCACGGTGCGCAGTCGGCCGTACTCACCCTGCAGGAAGGCCTCGGGCTCCGCCACCGGCTCCGCCCCGGCCAGCGGAATCCGCCAGAGCCGCTCTCCCTTCAGCCCCGCCATCCAGACCGAGCCCGCGGCCCAGGCGATCCCGCTCGGTGAGGCCTCGTCGGTCTTCCACACCGCCACCGGATCGCGCAGCCCCGGCTTTCCGGCCTTGCCCTCCGCCTCCGGCCAGCCGTAGTTCCCGCCGGGCTCGATCAGATTCAGCTCGTCCCAGGTGTTCTGGCCGAACTCGGCCGCCCACAGTCGCTTGTCCTTGTCCCAGGCCAGGCCCTGCACATTGCGGTGCCCATAGGAATAGACGACCGAATCGGCCTCGGGATTCCCGTGCACCGGCTGCCCGTCCGGGGTCATCCGCAGGATCTTCCCGCCCAGCGACTTCTTGTCCTGGGCCAGCCCGGTCTCCCCGGTCTCTCCCGTCCCGGCGTAGAGCATCTTGTCCGGGCCGAAGGCGATGCGCCCGCCGTTGTGGATCAGGCCCTTGGGGATCCCCCTGAACACCGTGTCGGGCGCGCCCAGTTGATCACCAGCCGTTCTCTTCTCGTCATAGCGCAGCCGGGCGATGCGGTTGTCGGACTCGGTCGTGAAGTACGCGTAGACCATGCGGTCCGAGGCGAAGGAGGGGGACAGCGCCAGCCCCAGCAGCCCGCCCTCGCCGCCCGGGGCCACCCCGGGCACCTTGCCGACCGGGGTCACCGTGCCCGTGCCCACGTCGACCCGGCTGATCGTCCCCTTGTCCCGCGAGGCGACCAGCAGGTTCCCGTCGGGCAGCGGAGCCACCCCCCACGGGGCCTCCAGGTCCTTGGCGACCACCCCGGTCACCGTCACCTGGCCCTTGGCCGGCGGCCCGGAGGCCGACGGGGAGGCGGACGGCCCGCCGGAAGCCCCCGGTGGTGGCGGGCTGGACGCCGGGCCCGGTGGTGATCCGCCCGGCCGGGCCGCCGCGCCGCCCGGCGGCGAGCACCCCGCCGCCAGCAGCGCCCCGCACCCCGCCAGGGCGAACGCCGCCAGCACTCCACGGGTCCGGGCGCGCGGGCCGACGTACGACATCGGTACCCGTGCCCGCCCCCGCTCCTGGCCCTGGCCCTGTTCCGGCCCGGGCCCCTGCGCCCGGCCCCGTGCCCCGCCCCGGCCCCGCCCCTGCCCCTGCTCGTGTCCGTGTCCGTATCGCATCGCCGTGCTCCCCTCCGGTCCTCCGATCGTGCCTTCACCAGACTCAACAGCCACGACCATGCCCCAAGTTCCGCCACTCGTACACTCGATCGAGTGGTTGCGGAGCCGGCCCGGAAACCCGCCTCAGGCCCCCACCGGCGCCGGCAGCTCCGACAGCTCCACCAGGTCCGCGGAGGTCAGCCGGACCTCCGCCGCCCGCGCGTTCTCCGCCGCCCAGCGCGCCTGCCCGGCCCCCGGCACCGGCACCACCTGCGGACCCTGCGCCAGCACCCACGCCAGCGCCACCTGCGCCGCCGTGACCCCGTCCCCGTGCCGCCGGGCGACCCGCCGCAGCCCCGCCACCAGCACCTGGTTCGCCGCCATCGCGTACGCCGTGAACCGCGGATGCATGGCCCGCACGTCCTGCGGCTCGAACCCCTCGCCCGGAGTCAGCGTCCCGGTCAGGAACCCGCTCCCCAGCGGCATCGCCGCCAGGAAGCCCACCCCGCGCACCGCGCACCACGGCAGCAGCCCCCACGCCGCCTGCGGCGACCACACCGACAGCTCCGCCTGCACCGCGCTCACCGGGAACACCTGCTGCGCCCGCTCCAGGTGCCGCACGGTCGCCCCGTACGCCCGGTCCCCGCGCCGCCCCGCGCCCGGCCCGGTCCCCGCGCCCAGTGCGCAGAAGCCGAGCGCCCGCACCTTCCCCGCGCCCACCAGCTCCGCCATCGCGCCCCACGTCTCCTCGACCGGGACGTCCGGGTCCACCCGGTGCAGCTGGTACAGGTCTATGACGTCCGTGCGCAGCCGCCGCAGCGAGGCGTCACAGGCCCGCCGCAGGTACCCGGGGCGCCCGTCGGCCACCACGTGCGGCCCGTCCGCCCGCAGTCCCGCCTTCGCGGACACGAAGGCGTCCGCCCGGCGCTCGCGCAGTACCCGCCCGAGCAGCAGCTCATTGATGTAGGGGCCGTAGAGATCGGCGGTGTCCAGCAGGTTCGCGCCCAGGTCCAGCGCCGTGTGCACGGTGTGCAGCGAGTCCTCGCGCCGTTTGCGCGAGGGCGCGTACGCCCCGCTCATCGGCATGCATCCGAGCCCTATGGCGCCCACCGTCAGCGCCCCCGACCCGATCGCCCTGCGCTCCACCCGTGCGTCCCCCTCCCGGTCCGGCACACAAACTAACGGCTCGAACCCGATCCCCTGGCATAGCCTCGTGATCATGACTGCAGAGACTGAGATCCCGGACGTCTGGCTCCCCTTCCCCGCCGAGGAGGTCGAGGGGCTGCCCGATTCCTTCCGGTACCGGCAGTGGGACGGCGAAGAGGCCTTCCCGGGCGATCCGGCCGCCTGCGTCTTCTACGTCACCCCCTACATGAAGTCCCCGGCCGTCACCCTGCGCCCGCTGCCCGCGATGCCCCGCCTGCGGATCGTCCAGACGCTGACCGCCGGCATCGATCACGTCCTCGGCGGTCTCGGCGTCCTGGCCCCCGGCGTACGGCTGTGCAACGCCAAGGGGGTCCACGACGCGAGCACCGCGGAGCTCGCGCTCACCCTGACCCTGGCCTCCCTGCGCGGGATCCCCGGCATGGTGCGCGGCCAGGACCGCGAGGAGTGGCGCTTCGGGTTCTACGAGGCCCTCGCGGACAAGTCCGTACTGATCATCGGCTACGGGGCGGTCGGCGCGGCCGTCGAGGACCGGCTCGCGCCCTTCGAGTGCGAGCGGATCGTCCGGGTCGCGCGGACGGCGCGCACCACGGCGCGCGGGCCGGTGCACGCCCTCGCCGAGCTGCCCCAACTCCTGCCCGGGGCGGACGTGGTGATCCTCTCCGTGCCGCTCACCGAGGAGACGCGCGGGCTCGTGGGCGCCGGGTTCCTCGGCCGCATGAAGGACGGCGCACTGCTCGTGAACGTGGCCCGCGGCCCCGTCGTCGACACCAAGTCCCTGCTGGCGGAGGTGGAATCGGGCCGGCTGCGCGCCGCGCTGGACGTCACCGATCCGGAACCGCTGCCTTCAGGCCATCCGCTCTGGCATGCTCCGGGTGTCCTGATCACCCCCCATGTGGGCGGCAGCAGCTCGGCGTTCGAGCCCCGGGCGAAGCGCCTGGTGGCCCGTCAGCTCCGCCGGTTCGCCGCCGGAGAGCCCGTGGAGAACACGGTGTTGATCACGGAGTGACGAGCGGTGCGCACGCTCCGCGTTCACCCGGATGCGGTCCGTGGGCACAACTCCCCGCTTGGTGACGGAGCGTAGAGAAGCTATGTCCCTGAGTGACGAAAGTGGTGTATCGTCGGAAGAAGGGGCTGCGCCACGAACGTCTGGCGCTGGGGAGTGATCGGACACTTTGGGGGGCGACGGGCGATGTACGGCCAATGGACGAAGGATCCGATGCGGCGAAGCCGCCGGAGGCGACGCTGCCGGGACTGGGGTGCGCCGAAACCAGCCAGCGAGGTGGACCGGTGAGCGCCCCGGGGGCGGCGCTGCTGACCCGCCAGCCCCTCGCCGGCGGCGGCAAGAGCCTGGTGATGCAGCTCCTCCTCGCGGTGGTCAGCAGCGGGTACGGCGTGGGCGCGGCCCTCGGCTGGGGTTCCGAGGAAATCGCCGACTTCATGGGCGACTTCGGTCTCAGCGCCGCCGGGCTACTGGCCGCCGTCTCCTGTTTCACCTACGCGCGGGCCATCGACAGCCGTGAGCGCCCGGCCTGGCTCCTGTTCGCGTTCTCCTCGCTCATGGGCGGCTTCGGCAACGCCGTCTGGGGCTGGCACGAGGTGATCCTCGGCGAAGCGGTGCCGAAGCCCTCCATCGCAGACTTCGCCTTCCTCTGCTTCGCACCGCCCGCCATCGTGGGCCTGCTCGTCCTCGCCAAACGCCCGGTCACCAGAGCCGGCTGGGTCTGCCTCGGGCTCGACTCCTGGCTCATCGGCGGCTCCCTGCTCACCCTCTCCTGGAGCCTGGCCCTCGCGCACGCGGCGCGCACCGCCCAGACCGGGGCCCCCGGCAGTGTCCCGCGAGCGGCCCTCTCACTGGCCTATCCGCTCCTGGACATCGCGCTCGTCTCCATGGTGCTGGTGCTGCACTTCCGCCGCTCCGAGACCAACCGCTCCGCCGTCAACACCGCCATCGCGGCCCTCTCCCTGACCGTGCTCAGCGACGCGCTGTTCACCTCGCCGCTGCTCAGCGCGGAGTACCAGTCCGGCCAGCTCCTCGACGCCGGCTGGTTCGCCGGCTCGCTCCTCCTCGCGTACGCGCCCTGGGGCGCCCACCGGACCCACCCGGGCCCCGACGCCGCCGACCGGGCCCGCGCCGCCGAGCGGCCCCACAGCCGTCCCATCACCGGCTCCCTGCCCGCCCTCACCCCGTACCTCGCGGCCGCCGTCTGCACCCTCGGCATCCTCTACAACGTCGTGGACGGCCGGAAGGTCGACCGGGTCGTCGTCTTCACCGGCTGCACGGTCGTCCTCGCCCTGGTCATCCGGCAGGGGATCATGCTCCTCGACAACATCGCGCTGACCCAGGAGCTGGCCCAGAAGGAGAACCACTTCCGCTCGCTGGTCCAGGGCTCCAGCGACGTCATCATGATCGCCGCGCCCACCGGGACCCTGCGCTACGTCAGCCCGGCCGCCGCCGGGGTCTACGGCCGCGAGGCGGAGGAGCTGGTCGGCACCGAGCTGGCCACCCTGATCCACCCCGAGGACCTCGGCCGCGTCGTCCACGAGGTGCGCCGCTTCCTGGCCGCGCCGCCCGCCGAGGAGCCGACCACCCGCATCGAGTGCCGGTTCAAGTCGGGCGACGGTGAATGGCTCAACGTGGAGTCCACCGTCAACCGCCACCAGGGCGGGCTCATCCTGAACAGCCGCGACGTCACCGAGCGGGTCCGGCTCCAGGCGCAGCTCCAGCACAGCGCCGAGCACGACCCGCTCACCGACCTCCCCAACCGGGCCCTGTTCACCCGGCGGGTCCGCCAGGCCCTCACCGGCCGCCGGGCCGGGGACCACAGCACCGCCGTGCTCTTCATCGACCTCGACGGTTTCAAGGCGGTCAACGACACCATCGGCCACCAGGCCGGCGACGAACTGCTCATCGAGGCCGCCCGCCGGCTCCAGGACTCGGTCCGGGCGGGGGACACCGCGGCCCGCCTCGGCGGCGACGAGTTCGCCGCGCTGATCCTGGGCGACGGCAGCCGCGACCGCAGCGCCCGCGAGTACCAGGTCCACGAGATCGCCGACCGGCTGCGCACCACCCTCTCCCAGCCCTACCGGATCTCCGGGAGCGAGGTCCGGGTCGCGGCCAGCATCGGCGTGGCCTTCGCGGATCCCGGCATCACCCCTTCGGACCTGATGCGCAACGCGGATCTCGCGATGTACCGGGCGAAGGCGGGCGGCAAGGACCGGGTCGAGATGTACGCGCCGCAGATGCAGGCCGAGGTCGTCCGCAGGGCGGAGCTGGCGGGGCGGCTGCGCACCGCGCTGCACGAGGGCGAGTTCGCGCTGCTGCACCAGCCCGTGGTCTCCCTGGCCACGGGCGAGATCTCGGCCGTGGTGGCGCAGGCCCGGTGGCGTTCCGCCCAGGGGATCCTCTTCACGCCCGCCGAATTCCTGCGGGTCGCCGAGTACAGCGAGGGCGGTCACCCGGGCCACCCGGCCCTGCCGGACGCCTCGCGCGCCGCCGAGCTGGGGCGCTGGCTGCTGGAGGAGGCCGTCGGGCAGGCCGCCGAGCGGCACCGGGCCGGGCACGACGTACCCGTGGCCGTACGGATGACCGCGCAGCGGCTGCTGGACCGGTCGATGCCGCTGGGCTCCGTGGAGGCCCTGCTGACGCGCAACGGGCTGCCGTCCGGCGGGCTCGTCCTGGAGCTCGCCGTCTCCGACCCCAGGGTGCCCTTCGACGACCTGGAGCGGCGCCTGGCGGCCCTGCGCCGGCTCGGGGTCCTGATCGCCCTGGACGGCTTCGGCAGCGGTTACGCGGCCATCAGCGCCCTCCGGCGGCTCCCGGTGGACATGCTCAAGCTGGACCGCGGCCTGGTCGAGGGGGTCGTGGAATCCCCCCGGCTCCACAAGATCACGGCGGGTTTGTTGCGGATCGCAAACGACCTCGGCATGCAGTCGGTGGCGGAGGGCGTGGACCTGCCCGAACAGGTGATGGCGCTGCGCGCGATGGGCTGCTCCCATGGACAGGGAATGGCCTTCTCCGGCCCTCTCGACGAGTACAGGCTGCGGCGAGCGCTCGTGCGCGGTACGTTCCCAGTACCGGGCGGCGCGGCCCAACCAGCGTTGGCCGGTGGTTCCCCAGGGGGCTCGATGGCCATCCACAGAGGCTCACATAATGAGACGCCCGTCCCACCCGCTTGACATCACCCTCCCGCCGGAGGGAGGGTCAATGCCATGCGCACCCGAATTCTCGTACTTGGAAAGCGCGTCGGCTGAAGCTGGGACCAGCATGTCCCCGCTCAACGCACCCGACGCGCTCCCCTCGCTTGCCTCCCGGCACGAGGGGTTTTTTGTTGCACTGGCAACGTCGAATCTCGTAAAACCCTCCTCGTAAAACCCTCAGCTTCGAGAAGAGAATGCCGATGACCGAGCAGGCCACCGGGGCCCACCATCCGCAGCCGCGGGCCCGTACCGGCGGACACCAGACCGCCGCAGTTGAGCACGTCACGGGTGCGCAGTCCCTCATCCGCTCTCTCGAAGAGGTGGGGTGCGACACCGTCTTCGGCATTCCGGGCGGGGCCATACTCCCGGCGTACGACCCGATGATGGACTCGGAGAAGGTCCGTCACATCCTGGTCCGGCACGAGCAGGGGGCCGGTCACGCCGCCACCGGTTACGCGCAGGCCACGGGCAAGGTCGGCGTCTGTATGGCGACCTCCGGTCCGGGCGCCACCAACCTGGTCACCCCGATCGCCGACGCGCACATGGACTCCGTCCCGCTCGTCGCGATCACCGGCCAGGTCTCCTCCAAGGCGATCGGCACCGACGCCTTCCAGGAGGCGGACATCGTCGGCATCACGATGCCGATCACCAAGCACAACTTCCTGGTGACCAGGGCCGAGGACATTCCGCGGACGATCGCCGAGGCCTTCCACATCGCCTCGACCGGCCGCCCGGGCCCGGTCCTGGTCGACATCGCCAAGGACGCCCTGCAGGCGAAGACCACCTTCTCGTGGCCGCCCACCCAGGACCTCCCCGGCTACCGCCCGGTCACCAAGCCGCACGCCAAGCAGATCCGCGAGGCCGCCAAGCTGATCTGCCAGGCGAAGCGTCCGGTCCTGTACGTCGGCGGCGGCGTGATGAAGTCCGGTGCGACCGCGGAGCTGAAGGTCCTGGCCGAGCTGACCGGGGTCCCGGTCACCACCACGCTGATGGCGCTGGGTTCCTTCCCCGACAGTCACCCGCTGCACGTGGGCATGCCGGGCATGCACGGCGCGGTCACGGCGGTCACGGCGCTGCAGAAGTCGGACCTGCTGATCGCGCTGGGCACCCGCTTCGACGACCGCGTCACGGGCAAGCTGGACAGCTTCGCCCCGTTCGCCAAGGTCATCCACGCGGACATCGACCCCGCCGAGATCGGCAAGAACCGCGTCGTCGACGTCCCGATCGTCGGGGACGCCCGCGAGGTCATCGCCGACCTGATCCAGGCGGTCCAGGCCGAGCACACCGAGGGCCACGCCGGCGACTACTCCGCCTGGTGGAAGGACCTCAGCCGCTGGCGCGAGACCTACCCGCTGGGCTACGAGAAGCCCTCCGAGGACATGCTGTCCCCGCAGCAGGTCATCCAGCGGATCGGCCAGATGGCGCCCGAGCACACCATCTACGCGGCCGGCGTCGGCCAGCACCAGATGTGGGCCTCGCACTTCGTCAACTACGAAGAGCCCCGCACCTGGCTGAACTCCGGCGGCGCCGGAACCATGGGCTACGCGGTCCCGGCCGCGATGGGCGCCAAGGTCGGCATGCCGGACCGCACGGTCTGGGCGATCGACGGCGACGGCTGCTTCCAGATGACCAATCAGGAACTGACCACCTGCGCGCTGAACAACATCCCGATCAAGGTCGCGATCATCAACAACGGCGCGCTGGGCATGGTCCGCCAGTGGCAGACCCTGTTCTACAACCAGCGGTACTCCAACACCGTGCTGCACGCGGACGAGACGGGCCACGACACCGTCGGCTCCCAGCTCGGCGAGTCCATCGCCCCCCGCAAGGGCACCCGCGTCCCGGACTTCGTCAAGCTGTCCGAGGCCATGGGCTGCGTGGCGCTGCGCTGCGAGGACCCGGCCGACCTGGACAAGGTCATCGCCGAGGCGAACGCGATCAACGACCGCCCGGTCGTCGTCGACTTCATCGTCCACGAGGACGCGATGGTGTGGCCGATGGTCGCCGCCGGCACCTCGAACGACGAGGTCATGGCCGCCCGGGGCGTCCGCCCCGACTTCGGCGACAACGAAGACGACTGAGCCGAGAGAGCCTGAGAGAGAGAACGACTCACATGTCCAAGCACACGCTCTCCGTCCTGGTCGAGAACACGCCCGGCATCCTCGCCCGGATCGCCGCGCTGTTCTCCCGCCGCGGCTTCAACATCGACTCCCTCGCGGTCGGTGTCACCGAGCACCCCGACATCTCGCGCATCACCATCGTCGTGAACGTCGAGGACCTCCCGCTGGAGCAGGTGACCAAGCAGCTGAACAAGCTGGTCAACGTGCTCAAGATCGTCGAGCTGGAGCAGCACAACGCCATCGAGCGCGAACTCGTTCTGGTGAAGGTCCGCGCCGACAACGAGACGCGCTCGCAGATCGTCGAGATCGTCCAGCTGTTCCGCGCCAAGACCGTCGACGTCTCCCCGGAGGCCGTCACCATCGAGGCCACCGGCGGCACCGACAAGCTGGGCGCGATGCTCAAGATGCTGGAGCCCTTCGGCATCAAGGAGCTCGTCCAGTCCGGCACGATCGCCATAGGGCGCGGCGGCCGGTCCATCACGGACCGCAGCCTGCGCGCGCTCGACCGCAGCGCCTGAGCCGGCCGGGCCGGTGACACCGGCCCGGTCGCGCACCGCCCGTTCGTCCCTCGCTCGCTCGTATGGCGAGACCGAGAACCACGTATTCCGTTCCCCGCCGTACGGTGGGAGCAACACCAGCGCACCAAGGAGAGTTTCCAGTGGCCGAGCTGTTCTACGAGAACGACGCCGACCTGTTCATCATCCAGGGCCGTAAGGTCGCGGTCATCGGTTACGGCAGCCAGGGCCACGCCCACGCGCTGTCGCTGCGTGACTCCGGCGTCGACGTCGTCGTCGGCCTGCACGAGGGTTCGAAGTCCAAGGCGAAGGCCGAGGAGCAGGGCCTGAAGGTGCTCCCGGTCGCGGAGGCCGCGGCCTGGGCGAACGTGATCATGATCCTGACCCCGGACCCGCTGCAGGCCGAGATCTACGCGGCTTCGATCGAGTCGCACCTGGAGGAGGGGGACGCGCTCTTCTTCGGTCACGGCTTCAACGTCCGTTACGGGTTCATCAAGCCCCCGGCCAACGTGGACGTGGCGCTGGTCGCGCCGAAGGGTCCGGGTCACCTGGTGCGCCGCCAGTACGAGGAGGGTCGTGGTGTGCCCTGCATCGCGGCCGTGGAGCAGGACTTCACCGGTTCCGCGTTCCAGCTGGCGCTGTCGTACGCGGCGGGTATCGGTGGTACGCGTGCCGGTGTCATCAAGACCACGTTCACGGAGGAGACCGAGACCGACCTGTTCGGTGAGCAGGCCGTTCTGTGTGGTGGTGCTTCGGCGCTGGTGAAGGCTGGTTTCGAGACGCTGACCGAGGCGGGTTACCAGCCGGAGATCGCGTACTTCGAGTGCCTGCACGAGCTGAAGCTGATCGTGGACCTGATGTACGAGGGTGGTCTGGAGAAGATGCGCTGGTCGGTCTCGGAGACCGCCGAGTGGGGTGACTACATCACCGGTCCGCGCATCATCACGGATGCCACGAAGGCCGAGATGAAGAAGGTCCTCGCGGAGATCCAGAGCGGCGAGTTCGCCAACACCTGGATGGCCGAGTACAAGGCGGGTCTGCCCAAGTACAACGCGTACAAGAGCGCGGACGAGGCCCACCTGCTGGAGACCACCGGCAAGAAGCTCCGCAAGCTGATGAGCTGGGTCGACAACGACGAGAGCTGATCCAGTGCGCGGCGGGGCCGGGGCGAATCGTCCCGGCCCCGCCGCCCACCGGCGCCGGAACCCGGAAAACGGGGCTCCCCGAGTCCCGCTTGTCCACCCCGGCCAATCACGGACGGGTGATCCTTCCGTACAGGCGGAATGCCGGATCGGATCCGCCACTACACTGCTCAACACAACGCGTCAGGCCCACAGTGTCGTGCGTCTTCCACGCGGCTACCCCCTCCACCGCCTGCGGCCGTCGGGACGGCCGTCCGCACTGGACTTGTGAGGACCCACGTGAGCTCGAAACCTGTCGTACTCATTGCCGAAGAGCTGTCGCCCGCCACCGTGGACGCGCTCGGCCCAGACTTCGAGATCCGGCACGTCAACGGTGCCGACCGTGCGGAGCTGCTCCCCGCGATCGTCGACGTCGACGCGATCCTGGTCCGCTCCGCGACCAAGGTCGACGCCGAGGCCATCGCCGCCGCCAAGAAGCTGAGGGTCGTCGCCCGCGCGGGTGTCGGTCTCGACAACGTCGATGTCTCCGCCGCCACCAAGGCCGGCGTGATGGTCGTGAACGCCCCGACCTCCAACATCGTCACCGCCGCCGAGCTGGCCTGTGGCCTCCTCGTCGCGACCGCCCGCAACATCCCGCAGGCCAACACCGCTCTGAAGAACGGTGAGTGGAAGCGGAACAAGTACACGGGTGTCGAGCTCAGCGAGAAGACCCTCGGCGTCGTCGGCCTCGGCCGGATCGGCGTCCTGGTCGCCCAGCGCATGTCGGCCTTCGGCATGAAGATCGTCGCGTACGACCCCTACGTGCAGCCCGCGCGCGCCGCCCAGATGGGCGTCAAGATGCTGACGCTCGACGAGCTGCTCGAGGTCGCCGACTTCATCACGGTGCACCTGCCCAAGACCCCCGAGACCCTCGGTCTCATCGGGGACGAGGCCCTGCACAAGGTCAAGCCGTCCGTCCGCATCGTCAACGCCGCCCGCGGCGGGATCGTCGACGAGGCCGCGCTGTACTCGGCCATCAAGGAGGGCCGCGTCGCCGGCGCCGGCCTCGACGTGTACGCGAAGGAGCCCTGCACGGACTCCCCGCTCTTCGAGCTCGACCAGGTCGTCTGCACCCCGCACCTCGGCGCGTCCACGGACGAGGCCCAGGAGAAGGCCGGTGTCTCGGTCGCCAAGTCGGTGCGCCTCGCGCTGGCCGGCGAGCTCGTGCCGGACGCGGTCAACGTCCAGGGCGGCGTCATCGCCGAGGACGTCCGTCCCGGCCTGCCGCTCGCCGAGAAGCTCGGCCGCATCTTCACCGCCCTCGCGGGCGAGGTCGCGGTCCGCCTCGACGTCGAGGTCTGCGGCGAGATCACCCAGCACGACGTGAAGGTGCTCGAACTGTCCGCCCTCAAGGGCGTGTTCGAGGACGTCGTCGACGAGACGGTCTCCTACGTCAACGCCCCCCTCTTCGCGCAGGAGCGCGGGGTCGAGGTCCGCCTGACCACCTCCTCGGAGTCCCCGGACCACCGCAACGTGGTGACCGTCCGCGGCACCCTGTCGGACGGCCAGGAGGTGTCGGTCTCCGGCACCCTCGTGGGTCCGAAGCACCTGCAGAAGATCGTCGGCATCGGCGAGTACGACGTGGACCTGGCGCTCGCCGACCACATGGTCGTCCTGCGCTACGCCGACCGCCCGGGCGTGGTCGGCGCCGTCGGCCGCATCCTCGGTGAGGCCGGCCTGAACATCGCGGGCATGCAGGTGGCCCGCGCCGAGGAGGGCGGCGAGGCCCTCGCGGTCCTCACGGTCGACGCCGAAGCCCCGGTGAACGTCCTCGCGGACATCGCCACCGAGATCGGCGCCGTCTCGGCCCGCACGGTCACCCTCGGCTGAGGTTTCGGCAGCGGACATGCGCGAAGGGCCCGGGGGAGACCCCGGGCCCTTTCGTGTTCCCCGCCGCTTCGGACGTTCCTACGCCGCTCAGCGCGCGAGGGCTCCGCCGGCCTCTGCCCGCTCCGCCGGAGCCGGGGCCTGGGCTCCGCGACCCCGGAGCAGGGCCGCGGCGAGCACCGCCGCCGCGAGCAGCAGGACCGTACCGCCCCAGGCCGCGTACTGCATTCCGTGGACGAAGGCCTCCCGGGCCGCCGCCAGGACCTGTCCGCCCGCTTCGCCGCCGAGCTGCTGCGCGGTCGCCACGGCTCCGCCGAGGGTCTCCCGTACGGCCGGCTCGGAGCCGGCCAGGTCGGAGCGGTAGACCGCCGTGCCGAGGCTGCCCAGGACGGCCATCCCGAGGGCGCCGCCGAACTCCTGGCCGGTCTCCAGCAGGGAGGCGGCCGAGCCGGCCTTCTCGGCGGGGGCGGCGCCCAGCGCCATGTCGGAGACCAGGGACATCACGGTGACGATGCCGCAGGCGAGGACCCCGGCGCCGGTCAGCAGCAACCACAGCGAGTCGGTTCCGACCAGGCCGATCAGGCCGAACCCGGCGGCGGCGAGGACGAAGCCGCCGGCGATGACGTAGGCCCGGTCGGTCTTCTGGGCGAGGGCCGCGCTGACCGGGGCGGCGGCGCCGATGAGGACCGAGGGGGCCAGGCTCCAGAGGGCGGCTTCCAGGGTGCCCATGCCGAGCACCGACTGCAGGTACTGGGTGGTGAAGTAGGCCGAGCCCATCATGGCGAAGGCGGCCAGGGTGTTCAGGCCGATGCCGGCGCCGAAGCCGCGGCCCCGGAAGAGGGCCCGGGAGACCATGGCGTCGTCACGGGTGCGCTGGCGGCGGACGAAGACGTACCCGAAGGCCAGTCCGACGACGAGGCAGGCGGCGTGGAGCGGGCTGAAGCCCTCGGCGGCGATCTCCTTGAGGCCGTAGACCACCGGCAGTACGGCGGCCATGGACAGCGGCACGCTCAGCAGGTCGAAGCGGCCCGGGGCCGGGTCCTTGAACTCCGGAACCAGTACCGGGACCAGGGCGAGCAGGAGAAGCATCGCGGGCACGTTGATCAGGAAGACGGAGCCCCACCAGAAGTGGTTCAGCATCACCCCGCTCATCACCGAACCCAGTGCGATGCCGCCGGTCATGGCGCCGGACCAGATGGCGATGGCCTTTCCGCGCCGCCTGTCGTCCTGGAAGAGGTTGCGGATGAGGGCCAGCGTGGACGGCATCAGGGTCGCGCCGCCGATGCCGAGCAGGGCGCGGGCCGCGATGAGCAGCTCGGCGCTGGAGGCGTAGGCCGCGGTGACGGAGGCGAGCCCGAAGGCGGTCGCGCCGATCAGCAGCAGCTTGCGGCGGCCGATCCGGTCGCCGAGCGAGCCCATCGTGATCAGCAGGCCGGCCAGGGCGAAGGCGTAGCTGTCGAAGATCCAGAGCTGCTGGGTGGCGCTGGGGTCGAGCTCCCGGGTGATGGCCGGGATGGCGAAGTAGAGGACGGAGACGTCCATCGAGACCAGGAGCAGGGGGAGCAGGAGAACGGTGAAGGCGATCCATTCCCGGCGACCGGCGAGACGTGCTGCGGGGTTCGTCATGAGCAGCAATGTACAAGCGTCATAAACGCCTGTCTAGTACGGCCGTATGAAACGATTGTGTGGAACGTTTGTCTTGGACGGACGTCTTGGTTACCGTGAGGGCATGGGACATCGCGAAGACTTGCTGGAAGGCGCCAAGAAGTGCCTGGTCGAGAAGGGTTTCGTGCGTACGACGGCACGCGACATCGTCAAGGCCTCGGGTGCGAACCTGGCCTCGATCGGCTACCACTACGGCTCCAAGGACGCACTCATGACGGAGGCGTTCATCGCCGTCATCCAGGAGTGGGGTGACCAGTTCACAGCCGGGGTGAAGGGGGAGGGCGGCTCCCTCGAGCGCTTCCGGTCGGTCTGGGACGGGGTGCACTCCGGGCGCGAGGATTCCGGCCCGATCTGGGCGGCCAGCATGGAGATCGCGCTGACCCCCGACCGGATGCCGGAACTGCGCGAGATGCTCGCCGCCTCGCAGGGGGAGGGGCGCAAGGGGCTGGTCTCGATGTTCACGGGCGTGCCCGAGGAGGGCGTGTCCGAGGAGGACCTGCGGACCACCGGCGCGTTCTACCAGGCCCTGCTGAACGGGTTCATGCTCCAGTGGCTCTTCGACCCCGCGTCGGCCGCGACCCCGGCGGACCTGACCGAGGGGATGCGGCGGGCGGTCGGGGCGATGGCGGGAACGGCGGCCGGGGCTGACGCCGGGGCCGATGCCGGGGCCGATGCCGAGGTCGATGCCGGGGCCGACGCCCAGGGCTGAGCGGACTCGGAACCGCCGCCGCGGCGCCCCCGTCCCACCCCCGGATCGGATCGGACCGGCCGGAGGGGGAGTTGTGAGACGTACGGTGATGGCGGTGTCGGTGTTCCTCGCGGTGTTCGCGGCGGCGGGATGCGAGGGCTCCGGGGCGCCCCGGAGCGGCGCGACGTCCGACCTCCGCCCCCGGATGGCGGAGGTGGCGCGGGCCTGGGAGGGCTCGCCGGCGCTGAAGGAGTGGCGCGAGGGGTTCCACCTGCTGGAGGACCCCGTGCGGCTGCCGTCGGGCGCCTTCCGTGACGGGTACGACAAGATCGCCTATGAAGAGCGCAACTTCACCCTGCGCGGCAAACTGGCCGCGCAGCCCGGGCGGTCCGGCCGGATCAGCTGGGCCGACGGGGCCGCCCTCGACGTCACGACGCTGAGCGTGGGCGCGACGTACGAGGCGCTCACCGGTGGGGCGCTCACGGGTGGGGCGCTCGCGGGTGGGGAGCCCAGGGGTGGGATGCCCACGGGTGGGGTGCCCGCCCGCGAACACCCGTTGACCGTCACGGGTGTCCGCTCCGGCGAGCTGACCATGAAGACCAGCCGCGGCCCCGCCCGGGTCCCGGTGTGGTTCTTCGACCTGGAGGGATACGCGGAGCCGCTCGCCCGGGTCGCCCTCGCGGACGCCGGGCCCGCCCGGCCGCCGATCGGACCCGTGCGGCCGTTCGCCGGGGGCGCCGCCGAACTGTTCGGGCACGGGGCCGCGGACCCCGCCGTGACCGCCTTCTCCGTTGAAGCCGGGCACGGGGCATGTGACGGCGGGGTCGCCGTCGAGGTCCTGGAGGGGGTCGACACGGTGGTCCTCGGCGGCCGCGTCCTGCCCGGCAAGAAGCTTCCGGAGGGCGCGGTGTGCGCCGCGGTCATGCTCAAGGCGTCGGTCCCGGTGACGCTGACCCGGCCGCTCGGGAACCGGGTCCTTATCGACGCGGTCTCGGGGGCGGCGCTCGGCTACTCCGGCGGCCCCTTGCGCTGACGCACCGAGCGGTAGCCCGGGTGGACGCCCGGGGTCAGGCCCTGCGCCTCGGCCAGCCGGCCCAGCAGGGCCGCGAGTTGGCCCCGCTCCTGCGCCGACAGGGGCTCGCAGACCTGCTGTTCGTGCGCCGTCGCGACCTCGCGCAGGCCGGCCAGCAGGGCCGTCCCGGCGTCGGAGAGGAACAGTGCGTACAGCCGCCGGTCCTCCGGATTGCGGCGGCGCTCGATGAGTCCGCGCGCCTCCAGGTCGTCGGCGAAGGCCACGAAGCGGCTCGGGGGCATGCCGAGCACATCGGCCAGTTCGCGCTGGCTGCGGCCGGGAGTGCGGGCCAGCAGGCGCAGCAGTCCTGCCTGGGCGGGGGTCAGTCCGAGCGCGGAGACCCGCTCGGCGAAGCGCTCGGCGGCGTGCGCGCCGAGCTGGGCCAGCAGGAAGGCCACGCCGCCGGGCGGGCGCGGACCCGGGCCCGCGGCGGGGCCACCGCCACCGTCATCAGTCGTTCCCATGGGGGAACCGTAACAGCTTGACAATCGTTTCAACCTGTAATCATTCTGGAAGGGAACGGACTGGACGGGCGAGGAGACGAGAACGCCATGACCACCGCACCCACCCCCGCTGACCCGGCCGAACGCCCCGACCGCCCCGGCCGGGGCCCCCAGGCCGGGCCGCCCCTGCTGGCGCCCGTACTGGCCCTCACCGGCCTGACCATCGCCTACGTGGTCCTCAACCGGGCCACCCCGCACCCCGACGCCACCGGCCTGGAGGTCCTGCGGTACGCCACCGGACACCGGACCACCGCCGAGCTCGGTGCCTTCCTGCTCCTCGGCTCGGCGGTTCCGATGGCCCTGGTCGCGGCCGTCCTCTACCGGCGGCTGCGCGCGCTCGGCATCACCGCTCCCGGATCGGCGATCACCCTGGCCGGCGGGGTGCTGGCCGCGGCGGCGCTGATGCTGAGCGCCATGTCCGGCTGGGCGGGGGCCCGGCTCGGGCAGGGCGCCGGACCCGATCTCGCGCGGGCCCTGGCCGACCTGGCCTTCTTCGCCGGCGGGCCCGCGTACGCCGCCATGTTCGCCCTCCTGCTGGCCGGGGTCGCCGTACCCGGGCTGATCGCCGGTCTGCTGCCCCGGCCCCTGGCCTGGGCCGGGCTGGTGCTGGCCGCCGCGGGGATGCTGGCCCTGCTCGGGCTGGTGGTGGACGGGTTCCAGTACCTGCTGCCCGTGGTGCGCTTCGGCGGGCTGGTCTGGCTGGTGTGGGCCGCGGTGAAGCTCCCGCGGACCCGGCACGGCCTCGGCCGGGCGGGGGTGCGCTGAGATGACGCGCTACCCCGAACTGCACGGCCGTACGGTCGTCGTCACCGGCGGCAGCCGGGGCATCGGCGCCGCCACCGCCCACGCCTTCGCCGCCGAGGGGGCCCGGGTCTGCGTCGTCGGGCGGGACGAGGCGGCCCTGGCCGCAGTGGTCGGCGCGATCACCGCCGAGGGCGGTACGGCGATGTCCGTGGCCGCCGACGTCACCGACTCCGCGGCCCTGGCCCGGGTCGCCGAGGAGAGCGGGCGACGGCTGGGCCCGGTGGACGTACTGGCCGCCTTCGCGGGCGGTCAGGGCCGGCCCGTGCCGAGCGCCGAACTCACGGAGGAGCGCTGGCGCGAGGTCCTGGACGCGGACCTCACCTCCGCCTTCCTGACCGTACGGACCTTCCTGCCCGGCATGCTGGAGCGCGGCGGCGGCAGCGTGATCACCATGTCCTCGGCGGCGGGGCGCCAGCCCAGTGGGGCGAACCTCGCCTACGGGGTCGCCAGCGCGGGCCTGGTGATGCTGACCCGGCACCTGGCGACCGAGGCCGGCCCGCGCGGGGTCCGGGTCAACTGCCTGGCGCCTTCGGTGATCCTGACCGAGCGGTCGGCCGTCCAGATCCCGGCCGGGGTACGCGAACAGCTGGCGCGGGCCCACCCGCTGGGCCGCCTCGGCCTCCCGCGGGACGTGGCCGCCTGCGCGCTCTTCCTCGCTTCGGACGGCGCGTCCTGGCTCAGCGGCATCACCCTGGACGTGGCGGGCGGCCGCATCACGGGGTGAGCCCCGGCCGGTGCGGGCGGTCGGATGACGGGGTGACCCCCGGACCGGCGCGGGCGGTCGGATCACGGAGTGACCCCCGGACCGGCGCGGGCGGACCGGGCAGCCGGCCGGCGGCCCCGGCGGGGCGGTTCCCGGGCCGCGGACCGGTCAGCCGTGGAGCCGGGCCGCCTTGAGGGCCATGTGGAGGAGCAGGCGGTCCTCGCCCTCGTCCAGGTCGAGGCCGGTCAGCTGCTCCACGCGGGAGATGCGGTAATACAGGGTCTGGCGGTGGATGCCCAGGGCCGCCGCCGCGCGGCCCGCCTGGCCGGCACAGTCCAGGAACACCTCGGCGGTCCGGGCCAGTTCCGGGTTGGCCGGGCCGAGCAGGGCGCGGGCCACCGGGTCGTGCAGGGCTTCCCCGGCCACGGAGGCCAGCATCCGGTACGGCCCGATCGCGGACCACTGCGCGACCGGCCCGAGCCGGGGCTGCGCGGCGGCGGCCCGCGCGGCGGAGGCGGCCTGCCGCCAGGCCGCGGGGAGTCCCGAGAGCGCCCGCACGGGATCCGACACCCCGGCGGTCGTCCCGGCGGGAGCCCCGGCCGCCGTCCCGGCACCTGTTCCGGCCGCCGTCCAGCCGGAGCCCGCGCCGCCCACCGCGGAGCCCGCGCCGCCCGCCCCGGGCTTGGTCGTGCCCGCCACGGCGGCCGCGCCGCCCACCCCGGGCTTGGTCGTGCCGACCCCGGAGCCCGTGCCGACCCCGGATCCCGTGCCGCCCGCTCCGGAGCCCGGGCCGCCCACCCCGGGCCTGGCCGTGCCCGCCCCGGGGCCCGCCGTGCCCGCCCCGGCCGCGCGGGGCATCAGCCGGGAGATCGCCGTCAGGGCCGGAGCCAGCGGGTCCGTGCCGCGCAGCCGGATCAGGACCGCCAGCACCTGGCGCCCCGGGCCGGCCGGCCCGTCGGGGTCCCGCGCCGCGGGGTCGCTCTCCTCCTCGCCGGCTCCCCGCCAGGGGGCCACGCACACGGCCGCCGCCCCCGGGACCGAAGCCGGGGCCTCCCCGGGCCACGGGCTCACGCAGACCGCCGCGTGGGGTCCGTCGGCGCCGGGGCCGAGCGCCACGCGCAGCGCGGCCACCGCCATGTCCTGCTGCCAGCCGCGCCCGGCGGTGAGAACGGCGAGGAACTCGCGCGACAGGTCGGCCCCCGCCCGGGCCTCCTCCGCGAGCAGCAGCCCGATCCGCTGGGCCACCTCCATGGCCGCGGCCAGCGCCCCCGCGTCGGGGCCGGGCTCCTGGTCGAGGAGCCACACGTAGCCCTGGACGATCCCCCGGTAGCGCACCGGCAGGCAGATCCGGCCCCGGAAGACCCCGGCGTCCGGGGCCGCCGGGATCCGGACCGGTCCGGTGGCGCGGGCGATGCCGAAGCCTTCGAACCAGGAGCGGACGGCGGCCGTCGACTGGCGGGTCAGGATCGAGCGGGTCCGTACCGGATCCATCGCCAGATCGTCGTCGCTGTCGTGCGCGCCGAAGGCGATGAGGCGGAAGTCCCGGTTCTCCAGCGTCGCCGGAGCGCCGAGCAGCGCCGAGATCTCGTCCACCAGGTCCTGGTAATCGCCCTTCACGCGCACATTCTCCCACCCCCGGACCGGCTCTTCAGACAGATGTATGAGATCCCGGCCACGGATGCGTGACAGCTGTCGATGGCAGAGGATCGTGGAGATCCCTAGGTTTCACGGTGGTTTTACTTGCGTTTTCCTTATGGCCTTCGCCGTCCCGGCGTGGGCCGTATGTCTGCTTCTGCCAGCCACCCGTTGGAGGTCCCCCGTGCTGGGTCCCGCGATCCTCGCCGCCTCGCGCAGCGACAAGATGCGCCGAATCGTCTCTGCCGCCCCGGTGACCAAGCCCGTGGTGACCCGGTTCATCCCCGGTGAGACGGTCGACCAGGTCATCCCGATCGTCGAGGACCTCACGAGCAAGGGCCTGGAGGTGACCCTCGACGTCGTCGGCGAGGACATCACCACCGTGGAGCAGTCCCACGCCGCGCGCGACGCGTACCTCCAGCTGGTCGAGCAGCTCGCCCACCTGGGCCTCGGCGAGACCGTCGAGATGTCGGTGAAGCTGTCGATGTTCGGCCAGGCGCTGGAGGGCGGCCACGAGCTCGCCCTCGCCAACGTCCGCCCGGTCGTCGAGGCCGCCGCGGCCATCGGCACCACCGTGACCCTGGACGCCGAGGACCACACCACCCTCGACTCGATGTTCGCCATCCACGAGGAGCTGCGCCGCGAGTTCCCGCAGACCGGCTGCGTGATCCAGGCGTACCTCTTCCGCACCGAGGCCGATGCCCGGCGCCTGGCCGCCGCCGGCAGCCGCGTGCGCATCGTGAAGGGCGCCTACAAGGAGCCCGCCGAGGTCGCGTACCTGGACAAGGCCGAGATCGACAAGGCGTACGTCCGCATCATGAAGATCCTGATGGAGGGCGAGGGCTACCCGATGATCGGGTCCCACGACCCGCGCCTGATCGCCATCGGCCAGGAGCTCGCCCGGCAGGCGGGACGCAAGCTCGACGAGTACGAGTTCCAGATGCTGTACGGCATCCGCAGCGAGGAGCACCTGCGGCTGGCCGCCGAGGGCCACCGGATGCGCGTCTACACGGCGTACGGGACCGACTGGTACGGCTACTTCATGCGGCGCCTCGCGGAGAAGCCGGCCAACCTCCTCTTCTTCCTCCGCTCGATGATCACCAAGAACTAGCCCCTCCCGCTAGCTCAAGGCCCATCCCCCAGCTCAAGGAGTTCCAGCCCCATGGACGCCGTAACCCAGGTCCCCGTGCCGGTCAACGAGCCGGTCCACTCGTACGCCCCCGGCACCCCGGAGCGCGCGCGCCTCGAGACGCAGCTGAAGCAGCTGTCCGAGAACCCGATCGACCTCCCGATGACGATCAACGGCGTCAAGCGGATGGGCGGCGGCGAGCGCTTCGACGTCGTGCAGCCGCACGACCACAAGTCGGTCATCGGCACCTACGCCAACGCCACCCGGGACGACGCCCAGGAGGCCGTCGACGCCGCCCTCGCCGCCGCCCCGGCCTGGCGCTCGATGTCCTTCGACGACCGCGCCGCGATCATCCTGCGCGCCGCCGAGCTGCTGTCCGGCCCGTGGCGCGAGAAGCTGGCCGCGTCCACCATGCTGGGCCAGTCGAAGACCGCGCAGCAGGCCGAGATCGACACCCCGTGCGAGCTCGTCGACTTCTGGCGCTTCAACGTCCACTTCGCCCGCCAGATCCTGGCCGAGCAGCCGGTCGCGAACTCCGCCGGCGTGTGGAACCGCAGCGACCACCGCCCGCTCGAGGGCTTCGTCTACGCGATCACGCCGTTCAACTTCACGGCCATCGCCGGCAACCTGCCGACCGCCCCCGCGCTGATGGGCAACGTGGTCGTGTGGAAGCCGTCCCCGACGCAGACCCACTCCGCGGTCCTCCTCATGGAGCTCCTGGAGGAGGCCGGCCTGCCGAAGGGCGTCATCAACCTGGTGACGGGCGACGGCATCGCCGTCTCCGACGTGGCGCTGACCCACCCCGATCTCGCGGGCATCCACTTCACGGGTTCGACCAAGACCTTCCAGTACCTGTGGAAGACGGTCGGCACCAACATCGAGACGTACAAGTCCTACCCGCGCCTGGTCGGCGAGACCGGCGGCAAGGACTTCGTCGTCGCGCACCCGTCCGCGGACCGCGCGATCCTGAAGACCGCCCTGACCCGTGGCTCCTTCGAGTACCAGGGCCAGAAGTGTTCGGCGTCCTCGCGCGCCTACGTTCCGGCCTCGATCTGGAACGACGGCTTCAAGGAGGCCTTCGCGGCCGAGGTCGACGGCATCTCCATGGGTGACGTCCGCGATCTGACGAACTTCATCGGCGCCGTCATCGACGAGCGGTCCTTCGCGAAGAACAAGGCCGCGATCGACCGTGCCGCCGCGGACCCGACCTGCGAGATCGTCGCGGGCGGCACGTACGACGACTCGGAGGGCTACTTCGTCCGCCCGACCGTCATCGCGTGCACCGACCCGGAGAACGAGGTCTTCACGACCGAGTACTTCGGTCCGGTCCTGGCGATCCACGTGTACGAGGACGCCGAATTCGACGCGATGCTCGCGCAGATGGAGTCCGTCTCGGCCTACGCCCTGACCGGCTCGATCATCGCCGCCGACCGTTACGCGGCCGCCGACGCGATGGAGAAGCTCCGCTTCGCGGCGGGCAACTTCTACATCAACGACAAGTCGACCGGCGCCGTCGTCGGCCAGCAGCCCTTCGGCGGCGGCCGCGCCTCGGGCACCAACGACAAGGCCGGCGCCGCTTCGAACCTGATGCGCTGGACCTCGACCCGCTCCATCAAGGAGACCCTGGTCGCGCCGACCGAGTACGGCTACCCCCACATGGGCTGAACCGCGCCCCGCTGAACCCCGCCCCCGTTCCGGTACCCCCAAGTCCGGAGCGGGGGCGGTCCCGGTTCCCGGCCGTTTCCGGCTGTTCCCGGTCCTACGGGACCAGCACGACCTTGCCCAGGTTGCGGCGCTGCTCGATCACCGCGTGCGCCCGGGCCGCCTCGGCGAGGGGGATCTCCTCGTGCACGGCGGTGCGCAGGGTGCCCGCCCCGCGCAGTTCCCACAGCTCGCGCCGCCAGCGCTCGTACAGCTCGGGCCGGCCGGTGGCCACGGCCCGCATCTGGAAGCCGATCACCGAGGCGCCGCGCAGCAGCAGCTCGTACGCCTCCACCGTGCCGCCGCCGGAGCCGAAGGCCACCAGCCGGCCGCCGGTCGCCAGGGCCCGTACGGCGGGGCCGAGCAGGTCGCCGCCGACGCCGTCGAGGATCACGTCGTACGGCGCTCCCCACTCGGGGTCCCCGTACAGGACGACCTCGTCGGCGCCGAGGCCGCGTACGAACCCCGCCTTGTCGGCGCTGCTGACGGCGGCGACGACGCGGCCCGCCCCGCCGGCCCTGGCGAATTGGAGGGCGAGCGTTCCCACGGCGCTGGCGGCCGCGGTGACCAGCACCGACTCCCCGGGCCGGACGTGCGCGGCCTCGTAGGCGCCGCGCGCCACCAGCCCGCTGCGGACCAGTGCGACCGCCTCGACGGCGCTCGCGCCGTCCGGGACCGCGGAGGTCATCGTGGCGTTCAGGACCGCGAACTCGGCGTAGGCGTCGGCGAAGCACAGCCCCGTGACGCGGTCGCCGACGGCGAAGGCGGTGACCCCCTCGCCGGTGGCGGCGACGCGTCCGGCGACCTCGCCGCCGAACGGCGTGGGCCCGCTGCCCTCGCGGACCTTGCGGACGGTGGGCAGGGTCACCCCGACGGCCTCGGTCCGCACGAGCAGCTCACCGGGTCCCGGAGCGGGTACCGCGACGTCCTCGGCGAAGAGGACTTCGGGGCCGCCGTTGACCTCGTAGCGGATGCGGAGCAAGTGGACCTCCCGTTGTTGATCTTGCGCGAGGCCCCACGGTAACCGAGCCCCGACGGCTCGCTAGACCTCCACGATGACCTGGTCCAGGGACTTGCGGACCAGGTCCGGGACCTCGCAGTCGTCGGCGGGGTAGCCGACCGGGATGACCGCGAAGGCCTTCTCGTTCCCGGGGCGGTCGAGGACGTGGGAGAGGAAGCGCATCGGGCTCGGCGTGTGGATCAGGGCGGCCAGGCCGGACAGGTGGAGGGCGGACAGGAGCATGCCGACCGCGATGCCGACCGACTCGTCCACGTAGTAGTGCTTGTGCTTCGTACCGTCCTCGCCGAGCCAGTACCGCTGCTGGAAGACCACGATCAGCGCCGGGGCGTCGGTGAGGTGGGTCTTGACGGCGTCCGTGCCGATGGGGCGCAGGGCCGCGAGCCACTCGTCGCCGAGGCGGCCGTCGTAGGACAGCTGTTCCTCCTGCTCGGCGGCCGCACGGATCTGCCGCCGTACGGCAGGGTCCTTGACGAGGACGAAGGTCCACGGCTGCTGGTGCGCCCCCGAGGGCGCGGTCGCGGCGCACGCGATGGCGTCCCGCACCACCTGCTCGGGCACCGGGTCGGGGGAGAAGTGGCGTACGGTCCTGCGCTCGTCCATCCGCGAGCGCAACTCGGCGGCACGCGCGAGGGATTCCCGGGCCGGCATCCGCTCGGGCCGGTAGGGGGCGGGGCGGTACGGCTGGCCGTGGATCGGGGTCCACTGCTGGGTATCGGGAGACATGCGGCGAGTCTGCCGAGGCAGTGGTCCAGACCGCCAGACCCGCGTCGGCCGAATCCGGCCGGTGAGCGCCACCGCACGTCCGCATACCGGAGACGGCGCCGGACGGAGCCCGCTTGGTACGGTCCCGGCATGGCTGACTGGGACGCGGAGGCGGTACGGGGGACCTTGCTGCGGCACACCTCGCAGCTCGCGGACGGCGAGCTCCGCCGGGTGCGAGAGCTGCTCGACGGGGCCTTCGGCGGGGACTTCTCGGAGGAGGACTTCGAGCACGCGCTCGGCGGGATGCACGCGCTGGTCCACGAGGGCGGGGAGCTCGTCGCGCACGGGAGCGTCGTGCAGCGGCGGGTCGTGCACGCCGGGCGGGCACTGCGCACCGGGTACGTCGAGGCCGTGGCCGTGCGGGGCGACCGGCGGCGGTGCGGGCTCGGCGGGCGGGTGATGGACGCGCTGGAGGGAGTCGTCGCGCGGGCCTACGTGCTCGGGGCGCTCAGTGCCTCCGCCGCCGGGGCCGCGCTGTACGCCGGGCGCGGCTGGCAGGTGTGGGGCGGGGAGATCGGGGTGCTCGGACCCGGGGGGCCCGAGCGGCTCGCCGACGAGGAGGGGTCCACGTACGTGTGGGTCCCGCCGGGCGGTGGGGTGCTGCTCGACCCCACCGCCGGGCCGCTCCGCTTCGACTGGCGGGACGGTGACGTGCTCTAGGGCTCTAGGGCCCGTCGGCCACGGCTCCACGGCTCTAGGGCTCCGGAGCTCCTGTGCTCCTGTGCTCCTGTGCTCCGGCGCCGTGGCCGACGGGCCCTGGTGGCTAGGAGCCCGAGATGCTCGGCGCGCCCGACTCGATGTGGCCCGTGTAGCGGCGCGACCAGGTGCCGTCGGAGTCGGCGAGCACCGTGAAGTCGTACCAGCCGTTGCTGTAGGCCACCGCGTTGAAGTAGTCCTCGCGCGAGGAGTTCGCCGGGACGGTGTACGTCCACGGGCCGTCCGTGCGGTAGGCGTTCGGGCGGATGGTGAAGCTGACCGGCGAGGCGGAGGAGTTGGTCATCTTGAAGTAGACGGCCGTCTTGCCGGTGCCCGGCTCCACCGCGAAACGGGCCGCGACCTCGATCGACTTGCCGGCCTTCGAGGCGTCGCCGATGAAGCGGCGCAGGAAGCGGTTGGGCCCGTACATCGAGATGTCGTACTTGCCGGAGCCGCTGCCGGTGCCGATGTTGAAGTAGTCCGTCGAGGTGGCGCCGACGTCCACCGTGTACTGCCAGGCGGCCGTGTCCCGGTACTGGTGCGGGTGGATCGAGAAGTGCGCCGCCTGCTTCGCCTCCGCGCCCGCGTTCGTCATCGAGAACCAGGCCAGGATCTTGCCGGCCGCCCCGAACTCGAAGCGGTCCAGGTTCCCGTTGACCTGGTACGGAACGGCCCGCGCGGGCCGCGTACCGGCCTCCTGCACCGGCTGCGCGTTGTCCTGCGGCGCCGGGTTGGTCAGCGGGCCGCAGGTCGCCTGGCCGATGACCTTGGCGGTGGAGGGGAGACCCGCGGGGACCCCGTAGACCGGGTGCGCGAAGTCGAAGACGCCCGTCAGGTCGCCCGTGACCTTGCGGCGCCACGCGCTGATGTTCGGACAGGTGGCCGGGGTGCCCAGGGCGGCCGTCCACGTCTCCATGAAGCGCAGCACGGAGGTGTGGTCGAAGACCTCCGAGCTCACCCAGCCGCCGCGGGTCCACGGGGACATCACGATCATCGGGACGCGGAAGCCGAGCCCGATCGGGGTGCCGTCGATGTACTCGCCGGGGGTGCCGGGCGGGGCGATCGGCGGCGGGACGTGGTCGAAGAAGCCGTCGTTCTCGTCGTAGTTGAGGAAGAGGACGGTGGAGTCGAAGACCTCCGGGTTGGCCGAGAGCGCGCGGTAGACCAGGTCCACGAAGTGCGCGCCGTCGCCGGGCGGGGCGTACGGGTGCTCGGAGAAGGCCTCGTTCGCCACGACCCAGGAGACCTGCGGGAGGGTGCCGGCGACCACGTCCGCGCGGATGGCCGCGGCGATGTCGTCCGGGGTGGAGCCGGTGACCTTCGGCACGGAGCCCATGCCCCGGTCCCACAGGGGGTTGCCGGGGGCGGCGTCCGTGAACTTCTTGAAGTAGGCGAGCCCGTTGTCCCCGTAGTTGTCCTGGGCGTTCTGGTAGACCTTCCAGCTCATCCCGGCCCGCTGGAGGGCCTCCGCGTACGTCTCCCAGGTCAGGCCGGACTCGTCGCCGCCGTCCTTGCTGCCCGCGTCCACCTTGCCGCTCCACAGGAAGGTGCGGTTGGGGCCGGTCGCGCTCAGCGTCGAGCAGAAGTAGGCGTCGCAGATGGTGTAGTTGTCGGCGAGGCCGTAGTGGAAGGGGATGTCGCCGCGGTCGAGGTAGCCGAGGGTGCGGGTGTTGCCGACGCCGGTGACGAAGTTGTCCATGCGGCCCTTGTTCCAGGCCGCGTGCTGCGAGGTCCAGCTGTGCGGGAGGTCCCCGTTGCACTGGGCCAGGGTCTCGCCGTCCACGCCGCCGACCGCGGGGGTGGAGCTGAGCTTCCACGGGTACTGGCGGCCGCCCCAGTTGGGCTGGTTGAAGGTGCCCCAGCCGCCCGGGATGTTGCCGGCGGCGCGGTCGCTGAAACCGCGGACACCCTTCAGCCTGCCGAAGTAGTGGTCGAAGCTGCGGTTCTCCTGCATCAGGATCACCACGTGCTTCACGTCGGTGATCGTGCCGGACGCCGCGGCGGCGGCCGCCGAGGTCGGCGCGATCGCGGGCAGGGCGGCGCCTGCCATCAGCCCGGCGCCGATTCCCACGAATCCTCTGCGGCTGATCGGTGTCACTGGCTACTCGCCTCCAACTCAAGTGCCCCGCTGGCACATTGACGGCAAGAGTGGCGGTAGCCGCGCCAAAGGTCTACATCCGTGCGGTAAGAACTCGGTGAACATCCGGGTGGCTGGATTCAGTGGTCGACCCGTACGAGCATCTTGCCCAGATTGTCTCCTCGGAGCATGCCCCGGAAGGCATCCACCGTGTGATCGAATCCCTGGACAACGGTGGTGTCGGTACTTATCCGGCCACTTCGCAGGGACGGGACGAGGAGGTCCTCCAGCTCGTCCTGCAGATTGGTGTGATTGCGAACCAATACCCCTTCCAGGCGAAGCGACTTGTGTACGACCTCGAAGAGGTTGCGGGGCGCGGCGGGGGAGCGGTCGCCGTTGTACATCGAGATCCCGCCGACCCAGGCGATCCGCCCGTACTCGCGCAGCACGTCGATGGCGCCCTCCAGGTGGTCCCCGCCGACGTTGTCCACGTAGACGTCGATGCCGTCGGGGGCGGCTTCGGCGAGCTGTTCGCCGACCGGCCCGTCGTGGTAGTCGAAGGCCGCGTCGAAGCCGAGGACCCCGGTGAGGTGGCGCACCTTCGCCGCCGAACCGGCGCTGCCGATGATCCGGCGGGCGCCGAGCAGCCGGGCGATGTGGCCGGTGGCCGTGCCGACCCCGCCCGCCGCGGCCGAGACGAAGAGGTCCTCGCCCTCGCGCAGGGCCGCGGTCCGGGTCAGGGCGGCGTACGCGGTCAGGCCGGTGCCGCCGAGGATGGAGAGGTACGCCTCCAGCGGGACGCCCTCGTGGCCGCGGAGCTTGCGGGTGCCGTCGACGCCCAGGGTGACCAGCGCGTGGGTGCGCCAGCCCGCGCGGTGGAAGACCAGGTCGCCCTCCGCGAGGCCGGGGTCGCGGGAGGCGGTGACCCGGCCCACCGAGCGGCCCTCCAGCGGGGTGCCGAGCTCGAAGCCGCCCTCGCCGCCGTCCATCAGCCCGCGGTGGTACGGGTCCACGGAGAGCAGCAGGTTCTCCACCAGGGCGGTGCCGGGGCGCGGCCGCGGGACGGAGGTTTCGACGTAGGTGAAGTCGGAGGCGGCGGGGAAGCCGGTCGGGCGGGCGATCTGGTGGACGGCGTGAGCGGTGTTCTCGGTCATGGCGAGGACGCTAGGAGGGAATCGCCGGCCCGGGCAGGGGGTTGGGTTCATGGAACCCGCACATCCATGAATCGCGCTCATAGAACGAGGTGAGGGCCCCCGTGGCCGAGCTGCTCCCGCAGGAACTGCGGATCCTGGTCGCCGTCGCCGAGGCCGGCGGGTTCACCGCCGCGGCCGCCGTCCTCGGCCTCACCCAGTCCGCGGTCTCGCACGCGGTGCGCGGCAGCGAGGCCAAGCTCGGAGCGGTGCTCTTCGAGCGCGGCCGCACCGGCGCCTCGCCCACCCCGGCGGGGGAGCGGGCCGTCGGCCACGCCCGCCGGATCCTGCGGCTCCACGAGGTGATGGGCGCGGAGGCGCGCGGCGCGGGCCGGGCCGGCGACCCGGCGACGCTGGACGGCGTACTGCGGATCGCCGCGTTCCGCAGCGCGGCCCTGCATCTGCTGCCACCCGCCCTGGAGCGGCTCACCGCCCGTCACCCCGGCGTCCGCCCGGAGGTGCGGGTGGTGCGCGAGCTCGGCGCGGGCACGGCCGGGGAGGTCGCCGCGGGCCGCGCGGACCTCGGCATCGCGACCCTGGGCGGCGGCCAGGACCTGCCGCCCGGCCTGCTCGCCGGGGTGCTGCTGGAGGAGGCGTACGCCCTGGTGCACCCGGCCGGGCATCCGGACCCGAGGGCGCTGCCGCTGCTGGACTGGGACGAGAACTGCGGCTCCTACACCCGGGCCTGGTGGCAGGAGCAGGACTGGATCCCGCGGGCCACCGTCAAGGCGGAGGACGACGGGATGGTGCTGACCATGGTCGGCCGCGGGCTCGGCATGGCGATCCTGCCGGAGCTGTCGCTGCGGGAGGCGGACGGGGCCGTCGACATCACCGGTCTGGGTCTGGCGGGGCCGGTGAGACAGGTGGGATACGTCACCACACCGGAATCAGCTGCCACCCTGATGGTCAGGGCTCTGATCAGGGAACTTCGTTCCGCCACGGCATAAAACGGAACCCTGCGCAGGGCTCGTTCGAGGGCTTGTGCGTCTCAGATAGTAGGAAGTCCGAGTAATTGCGGAGACATACAGCGGGAGCTGGCCTACTTTGTAGAAGCCGAACGTCTCGCCGATCCGGCGAATGGCGGTCGAGAGCGCGCGCCCCATGGCAGGCAACCCTTGCCGCGCACCGCTCCCCGCCTCTTCCGGCGCCTTGAAGGAACCCCTCATCCGTGGCCCCGCCACGCCGTGATCTCAAGGAGTCGATCACCATGACGCACACCCCCACCAACTCCACCCGCCGGCCCCGCCGCTCCTCCGCCGCCGACGCGGACCGCAAGAACGCCGCCGCCGCCCTGCAGCGAGCCCTGGACCGCCGTGACAACGGCGGCTCGACCGGCCACTGAGCACGAGCCCGGCCCCGGACATATTGCGTCCACATGATGGACGCAATATGTCTGAGGGGTGGGACAGGGAGTACGGTTCCACCATGTCGACCAGCATCAATCTCGCAGTGATCCCCGGTGATGGCATCGGCCAGGAAGTCGTGGCTCAGGGCCTCAAGGTCCTTACCGCGGTCCTGCCCCAGGATGTGAAGCTGGAGACCAAGGAATACGACCTCGGCGCCCAGCGCTGGCACCGCACCGGTGAAACCCTCCCGGAAGCGGAGCTCGAAGCCCTCAAGCACCACGACGCGATCCTGCTGGGCGCCATCGGCGACCCCTCGGTCCCGTCGGGCGTCCTGGAGCGCGGTCTGCTGCTGAAGCTCCGCTTCGCCTTCGACCACTTCATCAACCTGCGCCCCTCGAAGCTCTTCCCCAACACGGCCACCCCGCTCGCCGGCCGTCCGGAGATCGACTTCGTCGTGGTCCGCGAGGGCACCGAAGGCCCGTACACCGGCAACGGCGGCAGCCTGCGCACCGGCACCCCGGCCGAGGTGGCCACCGAGGTCAGCGTCAACACGGCGTACGGCGTCGAGCGAGTGGTTCGTGACGCCTTCGAGCGGGCCAACGCCCGCCCGCGCAAGAAGCTGACCCTGGTCCACAAGAACAACGTCCTCGTCTACGCCGGCCACCTGTGGAAGAACACCTTCGACAAGGTCGGCCGGGAGTACCCCGAGGTCACCACCGACTACCTGCACGTCGACGCCGCGACGATCTTCTTCGTCACCCAGCCCGAGCGCTTCGACGTCATCGTCACGGACAACCTCTTCGGTGACATCCTCACCGACCTGGCCGCCGCCGTGACCGGCGGAATCGGCCTGGCCGCCTCCGGGAACATCAACCCGACCGGCGCCTTCCCGTCCATGTTCGAGCCCGTCCACGGCTCGGCCCCGGACATCGCCGGCACCGGCAAGGCGGACCCGACCGCGACGATCCTCTCGGTCGCCCTCCTGCTGCGCCACCTCGGCTACGAGGACCAGGCCGTCCGCATCGAGGACGCGGTCTCCGCCGACCTCGCCGAGCGCGACGGCACCTTCCGCTCCACCGACGCGATCGGCGACGCACTCGCCGCTCGAGTAGCCGGCTGACCCGGTAGCCCCCACTTCCAGGAAGCCGCCGGGTCGCGACCACCGCACCCGGCGGCTTTTCCTGTGCGGCCCCCGGGTGCCACCATCTCCCCTGGGCCGCATTTCACCCCGTTTCACCGAAGCCTCCTCCCGCGCGATAATCGAACGCGAGGCCGCGGAATACGGGGAAGCTCGGACGTCCTAGTACGCCGTGAGCGCGGTCCGCCATACACAACCGGTGAAGGACAAGCACTCATGACGACGACGCCCACGATCGAGCTGAAGCCCTCCTCGAACCCCCTGTCCGCCGCGGAGCGCGACGCGATCCTGGCGAGCCCCGGCTTCGGCCGCCACTTCACCGACCACATGGTGACGGTCAAGTGGACCGAGGGCCGCGGCTGGCACGACGCGGAGCTGGTCCCTTACGCGCCGCTGTCGATGGACCCGGCGAACATGACCCTGCACTACGCGCAGACGATCTTCGAGGGCCTCAAGGCCTACAAGCAGCCCGACGGCACCGTCGCCACCTTCCGCCCGCAGGCGAACGCCGAGCGCTTCCAGTCCTCCGCCCGCCGCATGGCGATGCCGGAGCTGCCGGCCGAGCTGTTCATCGCCGCCTGCGACGCCCTGATCAAGCAGGACCGCGCCTGGGTTCCTGACTCCGGCGAGGCCTCGCTCTACCTGCGGCCGTTCATGTTCGCCACCGAGGTCGGTCTCGGCGTCCGCCCGGCCAACGAGTTCCTCTTCATCGTCATCGCCTCCCCGGCCGGCGCCTACTTCCCCGGTGGCGTCAAGCCCGTCTCCGTGTGGCTCTCCGAGGAGTACGTCCGCGCGGCCAAGGGCGGCACCGGCGCCGCCAAGACCGGCGGCAACTACGCCGCCTCGCTCGTCGCGCAGGCCCAGGCCGCCGCGCACGGCTGCGACCAGGTGGTCTGGCTCGACGCGGTCGAGCACCGCTGGATCGAGGAGATGGGCGGGATGAACCTGTACTTCGTGTACGGCGACCGCATCGTCACCCCCGAGCTCACCGGCTCGCTCCTCCCCGGCATCACCCGCGACTCCCTCCTCACCATCGCCCGCGACCTCGGCTACACCGCCGAAGAGGGCCGGATCACCACCGAGGACTGGAAGCGCGACAACGAGAACGGCACCCTGACCGAGGTCTTCGCCTGCGGCACCGCCGCCGTGATCACCCCGGTCGGCTCGGTCAAGTCCGAGCGCGCCAACTGGACCCAGGGCGACGGCGAGCCCGGCGAGGTCACCATGAAGCTCCGCAAGGCCCTCCTGGAGCTCCAGACCGGCCACACCGCCGACACCCACGGCTGGATGCACCCGCTCGGCTAGAGCCCGCAGGCCGTTCGTACGAAGGCCCGCGCCCCCGGATCACGGGGGGCGCGGGCCTTCGTACGTACGGGGGGGCCTACGGGGCTACGCGGCCACCGGCTCCTCGGCGGCGGCAGCGCCGGCGGCGGGCGCCGTGGCCGGGGCGGTGCGGGCGGTCAGGGCCGTGTAGACCAGGCCGCCGGCCAGGCCGGAGAGGACGAAGGAGCAGTCCACTCCGCCGGTCAGGGCCAGCAGCGGGCCCTCGTAGAAGGGGGTGGTCACGGCGAGCAGGCCGACGCCCGCGCCGACGGCCCAGGAGAGGGTGGCGCGGAGGTTCCAGCCGCCGCGGTACCAGTAGACCCCGCCCCTGGAGCGGCGGTTGAACACCTGGAGCGCGTCGGCGTCGTAGTGGCCGCGGCAGCGGACGTAGCCGATCAGGGTGATCACGGCCCACGGGGTGCCGATCGCGGTCAGCAGCAGGACGAACGAGGTCATCGCGGACTGCACGTCCCACTCGAAGGAGCCGACGAACACGAAGGCGGTGGCCACGACCGCGGCGATCACGGTGGCGGTGGTGCGGGTGGCCTTGGGGACGATGGCGTCGAGGTCGAGGCCCATGGAATAGAGCATCAGCCCGGCGTTGCCGACCGAGCCGGCGGCCGCGGCGGCGAGCAGCGGGACCAGGTACCAGAACGGCGCGGCGTCGACCAGCGGTCCGGCGTACTCGGCTCCGGCCCGGGCGGCGAGCGCCGTGTAGGTGCCGAAGAGCTGCGGGATCAGCAGCCCGATGAGCAGGCCGAGCCCGGTGGAGCGGAGCACCTTGCGGGGGCTGTGCCGGTGGGGGGAGATGTAGCGGGTGTAGTCCCCGAGCAGGGTGATGAAGGCGACGGGGCCGCTGAGTCCGGCGGCGACGGCGGCGAGCAGCCAGGTCGGCCAGAAGGAGCCCAGCAGGTACGCGGTCTCCGGCGGGGCGGCGGTGGTGAAGTCGGGGGCGTAGGCGAGCACGCCGATCGCCAGCAGGACCACCATGCCGATGGAGAGCAGCTTGCTCATGCGCAGCAGCAGCCGGTAGCCGAAGACGGCCGCGACGACGGTACACGCGGCGAGCACGCCGTACATCACGGCCCGGGAGTGGCCCGTGTCGGGCAGCCCGGTGAGCCGGGACAGGGCGCCGACCATCACGTCGCCGCCTATCCACAGGGTCAGCGCGGTGTAGCCGAGGGAGAGCAGCAGGCCGACCACCGAGCCGACGAGCCGGCCGCGCACGCCGAACTGGGCGCCGCTGGAGGTGGAGAGGTTGGTGGCCGTGCGCAGGGACACGAGCGCGAGCGGCGCGGTGAAGGCGATGCCGACGACGGTGCCGGTCACGATGGCGGTGACCGACGGCCACAGCCCCAGTCCGAAGGACGGGGGCAGCCAGCCGAAGACGATCACACCGAGGCAGAGGTTGGAGCCGAGGAGGATCGAGATCAGGTCACGGGGACCGCTCGTCCGCTCCTCCTCCGGGATGGTGTCGACTCCGCGCTGTTCGATGGGCATGGGGGGACTCCCTTGGCAGGGCGGCGGGTGGCGATGCAATGTTTGAGCGACACTCAATGTGACCTAAGCCCAGGTCTCAGGTCAATGCTTCATTGCAGTGAAATGAAGAGTTAGAGTGATGCTCTAACCCATCGACTCAAAGGGTGGTGGATCGGCGTGCGGCTGACCCCTACGGAGCGCGACCGGCTGCTGCTCCGCAGCGCTGCGGAACTGGCCAGGGCCCGGCGGGCCCGCGGACTCAAGCTCAACGTCCCGGAGGCCACCGCGCTCATCGCGGACACGGTCTGCGAGGCCGCGCGCGACGGCAAGCGGCTGGCGGAGGCCATCGAGGAGGCCCGCTCCGTGCTGGGCCCCGACGACGTCCTGGCGGGCGTCAGTGACGTGGTCACCGAGGTCCACGTGGAGGCCGTCTTCGACGACGGATCCCGCCTCGCGGTGGTCTCCTCCCCGATCCGGGGGGCCGTGGGCCTGGGCGAGCACGCCCCGGGCGCGGTCGTGCCCGGACCCGGCGCCCCCCAGCCGGAGCCCACCGTCCACCTGCACGTGCGCAACACCGCCCCCGTGCCGGTCAGCGTCACCTCCCACTTCCACTTCTTCGAGGCCAACCCGCGCCTCGACTTCGACCGCGCCGCGGCCTACGGCATGCGGCTGTGCGTACCGGCGGGCTCGTCCGTACGGTTCGATCCGCACGGCGAGGGCGAGGTCGGCCTCGTCCCCATCGGCGGGGACCGCATCGCGATCGGCTTCGCGGGGCTCGTGGACGGACCGCTGGACGCCCCCGGCGCCAAGTCCCTCGCGCTGGAGCGGGCGGCGGCCTGCGGCTACCTGGGCGCCGCCCGGGACGGCGGGGCTCCGGCCTCCCCGGCGGCCCAGGCCTCGCCGGCCTCCCCGGCGGCCCAGGCCTCCCCGATCACCCCGGCGGGCGCGGCCTCCCCGATCACCCCGGCCTCCCCGATCACCCCCGCCGGCCCGGCCGCCCAGGCCGATGCCGACGACCGCCCGGAAGGGACGACCGCATGAGCCGGCAGACCCCCCACACCGACCACAGCGCGCACTGCGCCCCCGGCAGCCGGCACATCGACCCGCACGAGTACGCCTCCGTCTTCGGCCCCCGCGCCGGGGACCGGGTCCGCCTCGGGGACTCCGGCCTGACGGTCCGGGTGGAGTCCGATGCGCAGCGGCCCGGGGACGAGTTCCTGGCCGGGTTCGGCAAGACGGCCCGTGACGGACTGCACCTCAAGGCCGCGGCCGTCCGTGACACCTGCGACGTGGTGATCAGCAACGTGCTGGTCATCGATGCCGTCCTCGGCGTCCGCAAGGTCTCCATCGGCATCCGCGAGGGCCGCATCCACGCGATCGGCCGGGCCGGCAACCCCGACACCCTGGACGGGGTCGACGTGGTCGTCGGCACCGGCACCTCGATCGTCTCCGGCGAGGGCATGATCGCCACCGCGGGCGCCGTGGACACGCACGTGCACCTGCTCTCCCCGCGGATCATGGAGGCCTCGCTCGCCGCGGGCGTCACCACGATCATCGGCCAGGAGTTCGGCCCGGTCTGGGGTGTGGGCGTCAACTCCCCGTGGGCGCTGAAGCACGCCTTCAACGCCTTCGACGCCTGGCCCGTCAACATCGGCTTCCTGGCCCGCGGTTCCTCCTCGGACCCGGCCCCGCTGATCGAGGCGCTCGCCGAGGGAGGTGCCTCCGGCTTCAAGGTCCACGAGGACATGGGCGCCCACACCCGCGCCCTGGACACCGCCCTGCGCGTGGCCGAGGAGTACGACGTGCAGGTCGCCCTGCACAGCGACGGGTTGAACGAGTGCCTGTCGGTCGAGGACACCCTGCGGGTCCTGGACGGCCGGACCATCCACGCCTTCCACATCGAGGGCTGCGGCGGCGGCCACGTCCCCAACGTCCTGAAGATGGCCGGAGTGCCGAACGTCATCGGCTCCTCCACCAACCCCACCCTGCCCTTCGGCCGCGACGCGGTAGCCGAGCACTACGGCATGATCGTCTCCGTCCACGACCTCAAGGTCGACCTGCCCGGCGACGCCGCCATGGCCCGTGACCGGATCCGCGCGGGCACGATGGGCGCCGAGGACGTGCTGCACGACCTGGGCGCGATCGGCATCACCTCCTCCGACGCCCAGGGCATGGGCCGCGCGGGCGAGACCATCCGCCGCACCTTCGCCATGGCCGCCAAGATGAAGGGCGAGCTGGGCCCGCTGGACGGCGACGGCGAGGGCGACGACAACGCCCGCGTGCTGCGCTACATGGCCAAGCTGACCATCAACCCGGCCATCGCCCACGGCCTGGCCCACGAGATCGGCTCCATCGAGGTCGGCAAGCTCGCCGACATCGTGCTGTGGCGCCCGCAGTTCTTCGGCGCCAAACCGCAGCTGGTCCTGAAGTCGGGCTTCCCGGCCTACGGGGTCACCGGCGACCCCAACGCCGCCACCGACACCTGCGAGCCGCTGGTCCTCGGACCGCAGTTCGGCTCGTACGGGGCCACCGCGGCCGACATCTCCGTCGCCTTCGTCTCGGCCGCCGCGGCGGCACTGGGCAGCGACGAGATGCCGACGCGCAGGCGCCGGGTCGCCGTCCGCGGCACCCGGGGCATCGGGCCCGGGAACCTCCTGCTCAACTCCCGGGTGGGCGCGGTCGATGTGGACGCGCGCAGCGGCCTCGTCTCCCTCGACGGGGAACCGCTGCGCTCCGAAGCCGCCGACTCGGTCTCCCTCAACCGCCTGTACTTCCTGTAAGTCAGCACATCCTCTAAGGACCTCCTGCCATGACTGCGAAGCCCGTGAACGACGGATTCCGGATGCCTGCCGAGTGGACCCCCCACGAGCGCACCTGGATGGCCTGGCCCAGCCCGAACCCCACCTTCACCAACGAGCAGGAGCTCGCCGAGGCCCGCGAGGCCTGGGGCGCCGTGGCCCGCGCGGTGCGCACCTACGAGCCCGTGACCCTCGTCGTCTCGCCCGGTGACGCCGAGAGCGCCCGGGCGGTCGTGGGCGAGGACGTCGAGCTCGTCGAGCGCGCACTCGACGACGCCTGGATGCGCGACATCGGCCCGACCTTCGTCACCAACGACGCCGGCGAGCTGGCCGCCGTCGACTGGACCTTCAACGGCTGGGGCGCCCAGGAGTGGGCCCGCTGGGACCACGACTCGAAGATCGCCCGCGCCGTCTCGGACCTCGCCGGGACCCGTACGTACAGCACCCCGCTGGTCAACGAGGGCGGCGCCATCCACGTCGACGGCGAGGGCACCGTGCTCCTCACCGACACCGTGCAGCTGGGCAAGGGCCGCAACCCCGACTGGACCCGCGAGCAGGTCGAGGCCGAGATCCACGCCCACCTGGGCACCACGAAGGCGATCTGGCTCCCGTACGGCCTGGCCGGCGACTACGGGACCTACGGCACCCAGGGCCACGTGGACATCGTCGCGGCCTTCGCCCGCCCCGGCGTGGTCATGGTCCACAGCCAGCCCGACCCGGCCCACCCGGACCACGAGCGCGGCAAGACCATCGCCGCCATCCTGCGCGCGTCCACGGACGCGCGGGGCCGGCAGCTGGAGGTCGTGGAGATCCCGGCGCCGACCGTGCTGGAAGAGGACGGGGAGTGGGTCGACTACTCCTACATCAACCACTACCTGTGCAACGGCGGCGTGGTCCTGTGCGCCTTCGACGACCCGCGCGACGAGGAGGCCGCGGAGATCTTCCGGGGTCTCTTCCCCGAGCGGACCGTGACGCTCGTCGACGCACGTACGATTTTCGCCGGGGGTGGCGGTATCCACTGCATCACCCAGCAGCAGCCGAAGGTCTGACCTCCAGGACAGAGCTCGGACCCGAACGAGGAGTGGGCCATGGTGGCGGGTGAGGTACGTGCCGCGCGCAAGAACGCGCCGCCGCGCGAGGACGTACTGGTCGCCGCCATGGCCACCATCGCCGAACGCGGCCTCGACGGCCTCACCATGGCCGGCCTGGGCCGCCAGGTCGGCATGAGCAGCGGCCACCTCCTCTACTACTTCGGCACCAAGGACGAGCTCCTGCTGCAGACCCTGGAATGGAGCGAGGCGGCACTGGGCACCCGGCGCCGGGCCCTGCTGTCCCGCCGTGGCCCGGCGCGCGAGCGCCTGGGGGCGTACGTGGACCTGTACGTGCCCGAGGGCGCCCGGGACCCGCACTGGACGCTGTGGCTGGAGGTCTGGAACCGCTCGCAGAACGCCGGACCGGGGGAGCGGGACCGCCAGGGGGCCATCGAAGGCGCCTGGCACCGCGACCTGGTGGCCCTGCTCGCCGAAGGCATCTCGCGCGGAGAGTTCCGCGCCGTCGACCCGGACCGCTTCGCGGCCCGGCTGCGCGCCCTGCTCGACGGGTTCAGCATCCAGGTCGCCGTCGGCCTGCCCGGGATAGGACGGGGCGACATCCTGGCCCACGTCTCGGAATTCCTCGACGAGGCGCTCGTATCGTGAGACATGCGTCCACGTGTGCGGTCGCCTGTGGCACACTGCCAGCGTGCCTGCTCAGCTCATGATTATGGACAGCAGCGCGCCGGTCCCCAGTGGCCGCTGAGCCGCGGAAGAACTTCGCGGAGGCGGCCACCGTGCCCCAGACCCGCGCGCAGACCTCTCGCACCCGCGAGAGGTTTTTTCGTTTTCCGGCCCCATCCTGCCGGGAGCGGGCAGCGCGCGATGATGGGGGCAGTGGCGGCGGCCAGCCCTTGGGCGGGTATCCGGAATCCACTCATCCGACAGGAGCCAGATCAGCATGACGACGACAGAGGCGACCGATCCGACTGCGCCGGCTCCGGGCCCCGACGACGGCTTCCACGTTTTCGACACGACCCTGCGCGACGGCGCCCAGCGCGAGGGCATCAACCTCACGGTCGCGGACAAGCTGACGATCGCCCGGCACCTGGACGACTTCGGGGTGGGGTTCATCGAGGGCGGCTGGCCCGGCGCCAACCCCCGCGACACGGAGTTCTTCTCCCGGGCCCGCGGGGAGATCGACTTCAAGCACGCCCAGCTCGTCGCCTTCGGCGCGACCCGCAGGGCGGGCGGCTCGGCCGCCACCGACCCGCAGGTCCGCGCGCTGCTGGAATCCGGCGCCCCGGTGATCACGCTCGTCGCCAAGTCCCACGACCGGCACGTCGAGCTCGCGCTGCGCACCACCCTGGACGAGAACCTGGAGATGGTCCGCGACACCGTCGCCCACCTGGTCGCCCAGGGCCGCCGGGTCTTCGTCGACTGCGAGCACTTCTTCGACGGCTACCGCGCCAACGCCGAGTACGCGAAGTCCGTCGTCCGCACCGCCCACGAGGCCGGCGCCGACGTCGTCGTCCTCTGCGACACCAACGGCGGCATGCTGCCCGCGCAGATCACCGCGACCGTGGCGACCGTGCTCGCCGACACCGGTGCCCGGCTGGGCATCCACGCCCAGGACGACACCGGCTGCGCCGTCGCCAACACCCTGGCCGCCGTGGACGCGGGCGCCACCCACGTCCAGTGCACCGCGAACGGCTACGGCGAGCGGGTCGGCAACGCCAACCTCTTCCCGGTCGTCGCCGCGCTGGAGATCAAGTACGGCCGTACGGTCCTCCCGGCGGGTGCCCTCGCCGAGATGACCCGGATCTCGCACGCCATCGCGGAGGTCGTCAACCTCACCCCCTCCACGCACCAGCCCTACGTCGGCGTCTCCGCCTTCGCGCACAAGGCGGGTCTGCACGCCTCGGCCATCAAGGTCGACCCGGACCTCTACCAGCACATCGACCCCGAGCGGGTCGGCAACACCATGCGGATGCTGGTCTCCGACATGGCCGGCCGGGCCTCCATCGAGCTCAAGGGCAAGGAGCTAGGCGTCGACCTCGGCGGGGACCGCGCGCTGGTCTCGCGGGTGGTGGAGCGGGTCAAGGAGCGGGAGCTCCAGGGCTACACGTACGAGGCCGCCGACGCCTCCTTCGAGCTGCTGCTGCGGGCCGAGGCGGAGGGCCGGGCCCGCAAGTACTTCCGTACCGAGTCCTGGCGGGCCATCGTCGAGGACCGCCCCGACGGCACGCACGCCAACGAGGCCACGGTGAAGCTGTGGGCCAAGGGCGAGCGGATCGTCGCGACGGCGGAGGGCAACGGACCGGTCAACGCGCTGGACCGGGCGCTGCGGGTGGCGCTGGAGCGGTTCTACCCCCAGCTGGCGAAGTTCGAGCTGATCGACTACAAGGTCCGCATCCTGGAGGGCAAGCACGGTACGGAGTCCACGACCCGCGTGCTGGTCACCACGACGGACGGCACCCGCGAATGGAACACGGTCGGCGTCGCCCCGAACGTGATCGCGGCGTCCTGGCAGGCCCTGGAGGACGCCTTCACCTTCGGCCTGCTGCACGCGGGCGTGGAGCCGGCGGAGTAGTTCCGTGGCCGTGGCCGCGAGTGCCTCCGCGGCAGCACTCTGATTTCACGTACTCGCGGAAGCGCTCGTGGCTCATGGCGTCTGACCGGTGGAGGTTGATGGTCCTTATGTCCCGCTCACACAGGATTGGCCCCGTTCGGGTAGCGTCGTCAGCATGAGGACCAGGCTGACATCCGCACCATTTGGATCACTGCTGGCCGGTCTGCTGCTGGCCCTGTCCGCGACCGCACTCCTGGTCGCCCCGCAGGCATCGGCGGCCACCGGGACCACCACCGTGGCGGAGGCCCTCAAGAAGGGCCCGGTCTACGTCGATCCCCGCGCCGAGGCGCAGCTGCCGCCCGCGCAGGCGGAGGCACTCGCGAAGAAGATCAGGGACGCCGGGAAGCCGGTGTTCGTGGCCGTGCTGCCGGCCACCGCCGAGTTCCCCGCCGCGAGCGTGCTCAAGACGATCCGCACGGAGACCGGCATCACCGGGCTCTACGCGATCCGGCTCGGCGACGGCTTCAACGCCGGCGCCGACCGGGCGGTCATGCCGAGCAACGCGGTGCGCAACCTGGTCGACGCCGTGAAGGCGGGCGGCCCGGTCGACGCGAACGCCGAGCTCAACAGCTTCGTGGACCAGGCGCTCGCCCAGGCCAAGGGCAAGGCCCCGGCCTCCTGGGGCGGGGCGGCGGCCGACAGCGGCGCTCCGGTCGGGGCGCTGATCGGCCTCGGTGCGGTGGCCGTCGTCGGCGGTGGCGGTGCCTACGCGCTGGTCAAGCGCAACCGCAAGAAGAAGGAGGAGCTCCGCCGGGAGTCCATCGCCCGGCTGAGCGTGGTCGTCGACGAGGACATCACGGCCTTCGGCGAGGAGCTGGAGCGGCTCGACTTCCACCCGGGCGAGCCCGGCGCGGACGACGCGATGCGGACGGACTACGAGCAGGGCCTCGACTCGTACGAGAAGGCCAAGCAGATCATGGCCTCCGTACAGCACCCCGAGGAGGTCAAGGGGGTCACCCAGGCGCTGGAGGACGGCCGGTACGCCCTGGCGTGCCTGGACGCGCGCCGGCAGGGCCGGCCGCTGCCCGAGCGCCGCGCTCCCTGTTTCTTCGACCCGCGCCACGGGCCGAGCACCGAGGACGCGGCCTGGGCCCCGGCGGGCGGCGCCGCGCGTACCGTCCCGGTCTGCGCGGCGGACGCCGTACGGCTGCGCGACGGCCAGGACCCGGCGGTCCGTACGGTCGACACCGAGCACGGTCCGCGCCCCTACTACGACGCCGGCCCGGCGTACGGTCCCTGGGCCGGCGGCTACTTCGGCGGCGGCATGCTGCCCGGTCTGCTCATGGGCACGATGCTCGGTTCGATGATGTCCAGTCCGGCCTACGCCTCCGACTTCGGCGGCGGCAACGGATTCGACGGCGGCGGCTTCGGCGGGGGCGACGTCTCCGGAGCCGACTTCAACCCGTCCGACTTCGACGGCGGTGGCTTCGGTGGCGGGGACTTCGGCGGCGGAGGGGGCTTCGACGGAGGCGGCGGCTTCGGTGGGGGCGACTTCTGAGCCGCCCCCGGTCCCGGAGGGTCAGGCCTGCTTGATGGCCGAGATGTCGAAGGTCAGCTTCACCTTGTCGCTGACCATCACACCGCCGGTCTCCAGGGCCGCGTTCCAGGTCAGGCCCCAGTCGGAGCGCAGGATCTCGGCGGAGCCCTCGAAGCCGACCCGCTCGTTGCCGTAGACGTCGGTGGCCGAACCGTTGAACTCGAGGTCGATGGAGAGCGGGCGGGTGACGTCCTTGATGGTCAGCTCGCCGGCGATGCGGTACTTGTCGCCGCCGAGCTGCTCCGCCGAGGCGGAGCGGAAGGTCATCAGCGGGAAGGCTTCGGCGTCGAAGAAGTCACCGGAACGCAGGTGGCCGTCGCGGTCGCCGATGCCGGTGTCGACGGAAGCGATCTGCACGTCGATGGAGGCGGTGGAACGCGAGGGGTCGCCGCCGTCGAGGTGCAGCGTGCCCTCGTGCTCGCTGAAGGTGCCGCGGACGTTGGTGACCATCGCGTGGCGGACGGTGAATCCGATGCTGCTGTGGGCGGCGTCGATGACGTAGTCACCGGTGAGTGCCGCGAGGGCCGGGTCCACTTCGAGCGTGGCGACGGCGGTGGTGACGGCGGATGCGTCCTGGCTGCGGCGGGTGAAGAGACCCATGACTTGCTCCTCGGTTGGGTGCCGCTAGGTCCGGCACTCGTTGAACTTTCAACAAGAACGACGCTAGACCCATTCCGTTCAAATTTCAACTTCTTCCGATGGGTTTGTGGGATGCCCACAAAGGACGAAGGTCCCGACTGGTGGTGTCGGCTGGTCCTTCCGTGGTTCTGTCCGGGCCGGACAGCGGAAGACACCCGACACTGTGTGGATTCGACGGAGGGTTTTGCGGGTCCCGCTTCGTAAGGTCGATACATGACCGTTGTGGACCAGATTCCGAGCGAGCCGACGGACGCCCGCGGGCGCGTGGCCGAGCTGCACGACCTGCGCGAGCAGGCCCGGCGCGGACCGAGCGACCGGGCGACCGAAGCGCAGCACGCCAAGGGCAAGCTCACCGCCCGTGAGCGCATCGCGCTGCTGCTCGACGAAGGTTCCTTCAAGGAGGTCGAACAGCTCCGCCGCCACCGTGCGACCGGGTTCGGCCTGGAGGCCAAGAAGCCCTACACCGATGGCGTCATCACCGGCTGGGGCACGGTCGAGGGCCGCACGGTCTTCGTGTACGCGCACGACTTCCGGATCTTCGGCGGCGCGCTGGGCGAGGCCCACGCCACGAAGATCCACAAGATCATGGACATGGCCATCGCGGCCGGTGCCCCGCTGGTCTCCCTCAACGACGGCGCAGGCGCCCGTATCCAGGAGGGCGTCTCCGCCCTCGCCGGCTACGGCGGCATCTTCCAGCGCAACACCAAGGCCTCCGGCGTCATCCCGCAGATCAGCGTGATGCTCGGCCCCTGCGCCGGCGGCGCCGCGTACAGCCCCGCCCTCACCGACTTCGTGTTCATGGTCCGTGAGACCTCGCAGATGTTCATCACCGGCCCGGACGTGGTCCGCGCCGTGACCGGCGAGGAGATCACCCAGAACGGCCTCGGCGGCGCGGACGTCCACGCCGAGACCTCCGGCGTCGCGCACTTCGCCTACGACGACGAGGAAACCTGCATCTCCGAGGTCCGCTACCTCATCACGATGCTCCCCTCCAACAACCGCGAGAACCCGCCGGTCCACCAGACCGACGACCCCGCCGACCGCCGCTCGGAGGTCCTGCTGGACCTGGTGCCCGCCGACGGCAACCGCCCGTACGACATGCTCAAGGTCATCGAGGAGCTCGTCGACGAAGGCGACGTCCTGGAGATCCATGAGCGCTGGGCCCGCAACATCATCTGCGCGCTGGCGCGGATGGACGGCCAGGTCGTGGGCATCGTCGCCAACCAGCCCGGGCACCTCGCCGGAGTCCTGGACATCCACGCCTCCGAGAAGGCGGCGCGCTTCGTCCAGCTCTGCGACGCCTTCAACATCCCCATCATCACCCTCCTGGACGTCCCCGGCTTCCTGCCCGGCGTCGACCAGGAGCACGGCGGGATCATCCGCCACGGCGCCAAGCTGCTGTACGCGTACTGCAACGCGACGGTGCCGCGGATCTCGCTGATCCTGCGCAAGGCTTACGGCGGCGCCTACATCGTCATGGACTCCCAGTCCATCGGCGCCGACCTCACCTACGCCTGGCCCACCAACGAGATCGCCGTGATGGGCGCCGAGGGCGCGGCCAACGTCATCTTCCGCAAGCAGATCGCGGACGCCGAAGACCCCGAGGCGATGCGCGCGCGCATGGTCAAGGAGTACAAGGCCGAACTGATGCACCCGTACTACGCGGCCGAACGCGGCCTCGTCGACGACGTCATCGACCCCGCCGAAACCCGCGAGACCCTCATCTCAGCCCTCTCCATGCTCCGCAACAAGCACGCCGACCTGCCGTCCCGCAAGCACGGCAACCCGCCGCAGTAGACGTCGAAGGAGAACTGCCACCGATGAGCAACGCCAACACCCTGCTGCGCGTCGAGAAGGGTCACGCCGAGCCCGAGGAGCTGGCCGCGATCACCGCGATCCTGCTCGCCCGCGCCGCCGCCACCCCCGAGGAGGCCTCGGCCGGCACCGCCCGCACCCAGGCGGGCTGGCGCCGCCTGGAGCGCACCCCCGGCTTCCGCGCGCCGCACAGCTGGCAGGGCTAGTACCCCGAACGGCACCAGCGAAAAGCCCCCCGCACTCCTCGGAGCGCGGGGGGCTTTTCGCGTACGACCGGCAGCGACTACCGCAGGCGTGCCATGAGGGCGTGCTCGACGAGGGTGATGAGCGCGCTCTTGGCGTCCGCGCGGTGGCGGGCGTCGGTGGTGATGATGGGGGCGTCCGGGCCGATCTGCAGGGCCTCGCGGACTTCCTCCGGGGTGTACGGCTGGTGCCCGTCGAAGCCGTTGAGGGCGATGACGAACGGCAGGCCGCTGTTCTCGAAGTAGTCGACGGCGGGGAAGCAGTCGGCGAGACGGCGGGTGTCGACGAGGACGACGGCGCCGATCGCGCCGCGGACCAGGTCGTCCCACATGAACCAGAAGCGGTCCTGACCGGGGGTACCGAAGAGGTACAGGATCAGGTCCTGGTCCAGGGTGATGCGGCCGAAGTCCATGGCGACCGTGGTGGTCGTCTTGTCCCCGGTGTGGGTGAGGTCGTCGATGCCGGCGGAGGCGCTCGTCATGACGGCTTCGGTGCGCAGCGGGTTGATCTCGGAGACGGCGCCGACGAACGTGGTCTTGCCCACGCCGAAGCCACCCGCCACCACGATCTTCGCGGAGGTGGTGGAGCGAGGAGCCGCTCCGCCGTTAGAGCTTGCGAAGTCCACTGAGCACCCTTTCGAGCAGTGTCACATCTGGCTGGCCGCCGGCGGACTCGTCGCCGCCGGGCTGGTGGATGGCTACGAGGCCGGCCTCCGCCAGGTCGGCGACGAGGATCCGGGCGACGCCAAGAGGAATGGAGAGAAGTGCCGAGATCTCCGCGACGGATTTGATCTCCTGGCACAGGAGGCAGATGCGCTGGTGCTCGGGCAACTGCCCTTGCAGACGCGCGGGATCGGCCGTGGTGCTGACCAGGGCCTCGATGGCGAGCTGGTAGCGCGGCCGGGTCCGGCCGCCGGTCATCGCGTACGGACGAACCAGCGGGTTGTGCGCCTGCGGGCGCTGGGAACGCGGGGGCTGCTGCTGCGAGGACCGGTAAGGCTGCCCCGGCTGCTGCGGCCGGCCGTACTGCGGCTGCTGGTAGGGCTGCCGCTGGTACGGCTGCCCCGCCGGGTCGTGCTCGGGCGAAGGCCGGTTGCTGGGAGCGGAAGGGAAGTTGAAGCGGTTCTGGTCGTGCCCACCCTGCGGCTGCTGCGCGCCGCCATAGGGATGTCCTCCGGGTGTTGTCACGTCTCCTCCTCCGACTCCAAGTACGCAGTACTCCCTGTGGAACCGCGCCACCGCACCTTATGGTGCGATGGCGCGAAACGCACTGCCTGTCTGCTAGTTGAGAAGGCTTCCCTGCAGTTCGGCGCGCAGGTCCGGGGTGAGGACAGTGCCCGCGCGATCCACCAGGAGCGCCATCTCGTAGCCCACGAGGCCGATGTCGCACTCGGGGTGCGCGAGGACCGCGAGGGAGGATCCGTCGGAGACGGACATGAGGAAGAGGAAGCCGCGGTCCATCTCGACCACGGTCTGGTTGACGGCGCCGCCCTCGAAGATGCGGGAGGCCCCGGCGGTCAGCGACGTCAGCCCGGAGGCCACGGCCGCCAGCTGGTCGGCGCGGTCGCGCGGGAATCCGTCCGACATGGCCAGAAGGAGGCCGTCGGCGGACACCACCACCGTGTGGGACACCCCGGGGGTGTTGTCCACGAAGTTGGTGATCAACCAGTTCAGGTTCTGCGCCGCCTGGCTCATCGCGCTCACACTAACGCTCCTGGTCATAGCTGTTACTGGACTGCTCGGATCCCGCGTTGCGGCCCTGCTGGACACCGCGTCGCAGGTTGCTCAACCTGCCACGGACGTCCTCCGGGGCCCGGGAGACTTGGGGGCCTCCCTGCGGCGTCGTCTCCGCAGCGCCCTCGACCAGGTTGGCCTTGGGCACCCGCCGAGGGAGTCCGGACGGGGTGATCCCGCCGGCCTTCGGCTCACGGAGTTTGGCGGCCTGCTGCCAGCGCTCGTCGTTGTTCGAACGCCAGTCGGCGGGGCCTTCCGTTTCCTCCGGGGCCTGCTCCGGTTCAGCGGGCCGCTGCTGACGCTGCGGCCGCTGTTCGAAGAGGGATCCGGTGGACTCCGCTTCCTGCTGTCCCGGCCGCTGCTGCGGGCTGCCGCGTCGCGGCAGGCCCGCTCCGGTCACTTGGTGGCCGGCGTCGGCAGTGGCGCCCGGACGGTCGAAGCCTACGCGTTCCGGGGCCGGTTCGGGAGCGGCCGGTGATTCCGATTCGGTCCCGTAATCCTGCTGGTAGGAGCCCGAGTAGGTGTTCTGCACGGGCCACTCGGCCTGTGTGGAACGGGAATCGTACCCGGCGTCGTAGGCCGGGACATCCTGTCGCTGATCCGTGTAGTCGGCTTCCGGATACGTGTACTCCTGCTGGGGGTACGCCTCGTATGCCTGCCCGCCCTGGGGGGATTCGTAACCGGGGTCGTAGCCCTGCCCGGGCTGCTGCTCGTAGCCCTGCCCAGGCTGCTGCTCGTAGCCCTGGTACGGCTGGTACGCGTGCTCCGGCTGGGGTTCCGGATAGTCCGCCGCGGGCTCGCTGTACTCGGGCTGCGCCTGCGGGTAGCCCACCTGGGCCTCCAGCGCGGCCCGGCGTTCCTCACGGCCCAGGGAGCGGCCGACCGGGTCGGCGGCGGGCTCCTCGTAACCCGGCTGGTCGGCCCGGTGGACCTCGTAGCGGGAGTCGTCGAAGCCGAGCTCGGCGGCCGTGCGCAGCGGGGCGGGCTGCTGGGACTGCTGGCGCGGGATCATCGAGGAGACGGTGAAGTCGTCGTCGGGTATGCCCTCGCCGCCACCACCGTGGGTGATGACGTCCGGGAGCATGACCAGCGAGGTGGTGCCGGCGGCCTCACCCGAGGGGCGCAGCTGGACGCGGATGCCGTGCCGGTCGGCCAGCCGGCCGACCACGAACAGGCCCATGCGCTGCGAGATCGCGGCGTCCACGGTCGGCGGGTTGGCCAGCTTGTGGTTGATGTCCGCGAAGTCCTCGGCGGTGAGGCCGATTCCCTTGTCGTGGATCTCGACCATCACGCGGCCGTCGGGCAGACGCGTCGCGTTGACCCGGACCTTGGTCTGCGGGGAGGAGAACGTGGTGGCGTTCTCCAGCAGCTCGGCGAGCAGGTGCACGAGGTCGGTCACGGCCTGGCCGTGGATCTCGGCCTCGGAGACGCCCGACAGCTCGACGCGCTCGTACTGCTCCACCTCGGAGGAGGCGGCGCGCAGGACGTCGACGAGGGGGACCGGCTGGTCCCAGCGGCGGCCCGGTTCCTCACCCGCGAGGATGAGGAGGTTCTCGCCGTTGCGGCGCATACGGGTGGCCAGGTGGTCCAGCCGGAAGAGGTTCTCCAGCTGGTCCGGGTCGGCCTCGTTGTTCTCCAGCTCGGTGATGAGGCTCAGCTGGCCCTCGATCAGCGACTGGTTGCGCATGGAGAGGTTCGTGAAGATCGCGTTGACGTTGCCCCGCAGGAGGGCCTGCTCGGCGGCGAGCCGGACGGCCTCCCGGTGGACCTGGTCGAAGGCGCGGGCGACCTCGCCGATCTCGTCCTGGGAGTCGATCGGGATCGGCACCACCCGGGTGTCGACCTTGCCCGGGTCGGTCCGCGACAGCTGGTCGACCAGCGTCGGCAGGCGCTGCTCGGCGACGTCGAAGGCGGCGTTGCGCAGACGGCGCATCGCGCGGCCCATCTGGCGGGCCATGAGGCCGGCCAGGATGAACGCGGCGAGCAGGGCCACGACCACGATGGCGCCGGTGATGATGGCGTCGTTGCGGGCCTCGTCGGAGACGACGACGGTGTCCCTGGCGGCCTTGTCGAGGACTTCCTTCTCGATCTCGGCGTAACCGTCGAACTTGGCGGTGGCCGCGGCCTGCCAGGCCTGCGGGGTGGTGCCGCCCAGGGCGAGCTTGGCGGGCTTCTCGCCGCTCTCGATCGCCTCGGTCATCCCGGTGAGCGCGGAGTCGTTGACCACGGGAGGCGCCCGGAAGACGGTGCCGGCCTGCTCCGCCTGCTGCTTGGCGGCGGCGAGCTTGGCGGCACCCTCCTGGGACTTCTTGCCCATCACGTCTTTGAGGCGCGCGGTGTCCTCGTCGGTGCCGGCGGCGACGTACTCGCCGATGGCGATCTCTTCGAGGTACGCGTACGAGGAGAAGGCGACCAGCTGGGCCTTGCGGACGTCCTCGTTGTCGTTCGGCCGGACCAGCAGGTGCGTGCCCACCGAGCGCTGCAGCGAGTTCGCGGCCTTGGCCAGCTCGAGCGCGTAGACCATGCGGCCGTACGAGGTCACGTTGCCGGTGCCGAGGCCCAGCTCGTTGGAGAACTGCATGAGGTAGTGCTGGACCAGCACATAGCCCTCTTCGGTCGGAATCGGGCCCATCGCCTTGGGGAGCGCCTTCTTCGGCGTCTCCAGCTGAGCGAGGTAGGCCGTCTTGCGGACCTGCTCCAGCTTGGGCTCCTCCTGGCGGAAGAGCTCCAGGCGGCGCTCCATGCCCTGACCCTCGGGCAGGTCCTTCACGGCTTCGGCGAACTTCGCCTTGGCCGCGTCGGTGGCGGCGTACGCCTTCATCACGGGATCGGAGTCCCGCTGGCCCCTGAGCAGCGGTTCGGCGGTCAGGTCGCGCTCATTGAGCAGGGCCTGGCCGTACTCGGCCGCCGCCTGGACGATGCGGGCCGTCTTCTCGGCGTCCTTGGCCTCGTTCCAGGTGTCGATCGAGCCCTTCACCTGGAAGCCGCCCATCACCAGTCCGACGAGGACCGGGACGAGCAGGATGGCGTTCAGACGGGTCGGCACGCGCCAGTTGCGGGGCGAGAACCTGCTGGTGCTGCCGCCGCTCGTGGGCGGGTCCACGGGTACGTCGACGGGTGACGCGGCCGCGCGCGGCGGCGGGGTGAAGTTGCCGCGCGCGGGTTCATCCGCGGGGCTCGAGTTGCTTCGCCTCACTCGACCAACAACCTCTCGGCGGTGCTACTAGCTAGTTCGTTGAATTCCAGCACGGTTAACGGCCGTGTTCCAAACAGTTGAAATCGGCCATTCCTAGAGACTTATGTCCCACATAAATCGGACATAAAGAGCGTCCTGCGGCAAAAGCGGGGCCGGTTGTGAGCGCAGTGAGACCGGACGAACGCACCGTGTCGCCAACTACCGGCAATTCTCTGTCGAAACGTTATGAACGAAGAGGGCGGGCCGTGTCCTATGACACAGCCCGCCCCCCAAACCAGCCGGTGGAACTCTTGTTGCGCGGATCCCTACTTGAGCCGTGCCATGAGGGCGTGCTCGACGAGGGTGATGAGCGCGCTCTTGGCGTCCGCGCGGTGGCGGGCGTCGGTGGTGATGATGGGGGCGTCCGGGCCGATCTGCAGGGCCTCGCGGACTTCCTCCGGGGTGTACGGCTGGTGCCCGTCGAAGCCGTTGAGGGCGATGACGAACGGCAGGCCGCTGTTCTCGAAGTAGTCGACGGCGGGGAAGCAGTCGGCGAGACGGCGGGTGTCGACGAGGACGACGGCGCCGATCGCGCCGCGGACCAGGTCGTCCCACATGAACCAGAAGCGGTCCTGACCGGGGGTACCGAAGAGGTACAGGATCAGGTCCTGGTCCAGGGTGATGCGGCCGAAGTCCATGGCGACCGTGGTGGTCGTCTTGTCCCCGGTGTGGGTCAGGTCGTCGATGCCCGCGCTCGCGGACGTCATGACGGCCTCGGTGCGCAGCGGGTTGATCTCGGAGACGGCGCCGACGAACGTGGTCTTGCCCACGCCGAAGCCACCCGCCACCACGATCTTCGCGGAGGTGGTGGAGCGAGGAGCCGCTCCGCCGTTAGAGCTTGCGAAGTCCACTGAGAACCCTCTCGAGCAGCGTTACATCCGGCGTTCCGCCGGCCTCTCCATTGCCCGGCTGGTGGATGGCCACCATGCCGGCCTCCGCCAGGTCGGCGACGAGGATCCGGGCGACGCCGAGCGGCATCGACAGCAGTGCGGAGACCTCCGCGACCGACTTGACCTCACGGCAGAGGGTGCAGATGCGCTGGTGCTCCGGGAGCAGCCCGGACAGGTGCATCGGATCGGCCGTGGTGCTGACCAGGGCCTCGATGGCGAGCTGGTAGCGCGGTCGGGTCCGGCCGCCGGTCATCGCGTACGGACGAACCAGCGGCTGGTCGCCATCCGAGTACGAGTCTCCGTACTGATCGGAATAGGCGGGGGGCGGGGTCATTGATCCTCCGGGCTGGACAGCAATGGTCAGCGTGCCGTCTGACGGGGCGGCCGGTGGGGGGACGGTATGACGGCCTGGCGGTGGTACTGGGTTCCGGGGCCGGGGCCCCGGTCCCCCGACCGGAAGTACCGTCCGGCCGGGAGGGCGGCAGTCAGATGAGCAGGCTTCCCTGCAGTTCCGCGCGCAGGTCCGGGGTGAGGACGCTGCCGGCGCGGTCCACGAGGAGGGCCATCTCGTAGCCCACGAGGCCGATGTCGCACTCGGGGTGCGCCAGTACGGCCAGCGAGGATCCGTCGGAGACGGACATGAGGAAGAGGAATCCCCGGTCCATCTCGACCACGGTCTGGTTGACGGCGCCACCCTCGAAGATGCGGGAGGCACCGGCGGTCAGCGAGGTCAGCCCGGAGGCCACCGCGGCGAGCTGGTCGGCCCGGTCGCGGGGGAAGCCTTCGGACATCGCCAGAAGGAGGCCGTCGGCGGAGACCACCACCGTGTGGGACACCCCGGGGGTGTTGTCCACGAAGTTGGTGATCAACCAGTTCAGGTTCTGTGCCGCCTGGCTCATCGAACTCAACTATCGCTCCTGCTGGTAAGTGGGGTCGACGTGGTAGCTGCCGGTGGCCGGTCCGGTGGTGCCGGCCTGCCGTCCCTGCTGGATACCGCGACGGAGGTTGGTGAGACGGCCGCGGACGTCGTCCGGAGCTCGCGATACCTGGGGGCCGGCCTGTGCTTCGGCCTGCTGCTGCGCGGTGCCGGCCACGAGGTTCGCCCGCGGGACCCGGCGGGGCAGACCCGATGTGGTGATTCCGCCGGCGGCGGGCTGGCGCACGCGCTCCGCCTGCCGCCCCAGCTCGTCGTTCGGCGAGGAACGCCAGCTGACGGTCGGCACCGCACCGGTCTGCGTCAGGGGGGACTCGGCCGCGGCGGGCGCCGGAACCGGAGCCTGCTCCTGGCCGCGCTGCGGCAGCTGGGGCGGCTGCGGGCGCTGCGGGGCGGCCGCGATCGGAGCGGGGGCCGCCGGAGCGGACTGCTGCGCCTGCTGGCTCTGCTGCGGTATGGCTCCCGCCGGTCCCTGCGTGGGGGGCTGGGCGCCCTCCTGGCGGAACCAGTTCGACTCCAGCGTGTCGAAGATCGGGCTGCGGCCCTCACCGGCACCCGGACCGGCCGGGGGCAGCGCCTCGGGCCGGGAAGCGTGCGGCAGCCGCGGAGCCTCGGCGCGCGCGGGCGGTACGGGGGAGTAGCCGCCCTGGGGCTGCGGGGCCTGACCGGGCTGGGCGTAGCCGCCGACACCGGGGCCGCCGGGCCGCGGGGCATGGAAGTCCGGGCGGGCGAACTGGCCGGTGGAGGCCGGGTCGCCGAACTCGGGGCGGGGGAACTGGCCCGTGGCGGCGGGGTCGCCGAACTCGGGGCGGGGGAACTGGCCCGTGGCGGCCGGGTCACCGAACTCCGGGCGGGCGAACTGGCCCGTGGAGCTGTTGTCGACGTGCCCGCCGGGGTTGCCGCCGGGGTTGCCGCCGGCCTGCGGGGCCGGGGCGTTGAAATCGGGGCGGGGGAACTCGGAGGTGGAACCGGGGCCGGACAGCTCGTCGTGGCCGCGCGGTACGTCGAGCCCGCGCTGGCCGGAGCCCCAGCTGGTGGTCTGCGGCATCGCGGCGGGTCCGCCACCCGCACCCGGGAGCTCCGGGCGGGGCGCGCCACCGCGCGGCGGCAGCTGCGGCCGGGCACCGCGCGGGGCCGGGGCCCCGGGGGCTCCGCCCTGCAGCGGCGAGGGCTGCGGGGGCTGCGGAGCCTGCGGGCGCTCGAAGCCGTTGCCCTGCGGGAAGCCGCCCGACGCCGTGGGGGCGCCGACCGGACGGGCCTGCGGACCACCGAAGCCGCCGGGAGCACCGGGTCCGGAGGAGACCGGACCGCGGCCCGGCAGCGGCGCACCCGAGCCGAAGGCGCTCTGGGTCTGGCCGCCGGGGCCACCCTGCTGGGGCCGGCCGCCCTGCGGGCCGGGGCCCTGGGGCTGGCCGCCGGGACCGCCGTCACGGCCCGGCAGGGCCGCGCGCTGACCGGCGGCGGAAACCTGGCCGCGCTGCGGGGCCGCGCCCACGGGGGGACGTGCGCCCGCACCGGGAACGGAGCCCTGGGCACCGGGACCGCCCTGACCGGGGCCACCGGGAGCACCGGGACCGCCCTGACCGGGGCCACCGGGAGCACCGGGACCGCCCTGGCCGGGCATCGGAGCCGGCTTCTTGCCGCCCTGGGCGACGTCCACCGGCAGCATGACGAGGGCCGTCGTACCGCCCGAGTCGGAGGGGCGCAGCTGGATGCGGATGCCGTGTCGCAGGGACAGGCGGCCGACCACGAACAGGCCCATGCGGCGCGAGACGGAGACGTCCACGGTCGGCGGCGACGCGAGTCGCTCGTTGATCGCGGCGAGGTCCTCCGGGGAGAGGCCGATGCCGGTGTCGTGGATCTCGACGAGCACCCGGCCGTCGGGCAGCGCGTGACCGGTGACCTTGACCTTGGTCTGCGGGGAGGAGAACGAGGTGGCGTTCTCCAGCAGCTCGGCGAGCAGGTGCACGAGGTCGTTGACGACGCGGCCGGCCACGTCGGTGCCGGGCACCGACGAGAGTTCGATGCGCTCGTACTGCTCCACCTCGGACGCGGCGGCGCGGAGCACGTCGACGAGCGGGACGGGGCGGGTCCACCGGCGGCCCGGCTCCTCGCCCGCGAGGACGAGGAGGTTTTCGCCGTTACGGCGCATGCGGGTCGCGAGGTGGTCGAGCTTGAAGAGCGAGGACAGCTGGTCCGGGTCGGCCTCGCGCGACTCCAGCTCGGAGATGAGCGAGAGCTGGCGCTGGATGAGGCCCTGCGAGCGGCGCGAGAGGTTGGTGAACATCGCGTTGACGTTGCCTCGCAGGAGGGCCTGCTCGGCGGCGAGGCGGACGGCCTCGCGGTGCACGTCGTCGAAGGCCGCGGCGACCTGGCCGATCTCGTCGCGGGTGTGCAGACCGACGGACTCCACCGTCGTGTCCACGTCCTGCGGGTCCGACTCGGACAGCTGCTTGACGAGCTCGGGCAGCCGGTCCTGGGCCACGCGGGTCGCGGTGTCCTGGAGGCGGCGCAGCGAGCGGATCATCGAGCGGGCCATGACGAAGGCGCCGACGAGGGAGACACCGAGGACGAGGAGGATCAGCGCACCGTTGATGATGGCGTCGCGCTGCGACTCGTTCTTGAGCTCGCGGGCCTTCTGCTCCATGTCCTCGAGCAGGGTGAGCTCGATGACCTTCATGGCCTGGAGCTTGGTGTCGTCCGCGTCGTACCAGTCCATCCAGGAGCGGTTCTTCTCCTTGGCGAACTGGTCCTTGGTGTTCAGGACGCGGCGGGCGTAGTGGTCGGCGGTGCCGATCTCCTGGTTGCCGTCGCCGAGCACCGAGAGGAGCTCTTCGGGCTTGCCCTGGTAGACGAGCTCGAAGGTCTTCTTCGACTGCTCCTCTCCGCGCTGCGCGGAGAGGGCGTACAGCCGGTCGTTCTCGGAGAGGACGCCGCCCTTGGCGGGGTCCTCGGGGAGCGCGGCCGCGATGATCGCGCGCTGGATCGAGGCGTACTCCTTGGCGGACGAGAACGCCGCCAGGGCGCGGGTGCGCTTGATCATCTCGGGGTTCGAGGTGGCCTGGGCCATGTCCTGCGAGAGCGAGAGCAGCGAGACGATCAGCGCGTTGTACTCGGTGACGGTCTGCTGGGCGCCGTTCTGGTACGCCTTCTTGCGGATTTCCTCGAGGTTGGTGAGCCCGCGGCCGATCTGCAGGATGTTGTTGCGGATCGACTTGAGCGTCTCGTCCTTGTCCTCCGCGTTGTCGACCTTGTCGGTCGCGGCGGCGAAGGCCCTGGCGGCGGAGTCGGTCTGGTCGCGGACGCCCTGGACGAGGCTGTTGGGCTTGCCCGGGTCGGCGGACTGCCTGGCGACGGACAGCGGGCCGGCGGAGTTGTCACGCTCGGCCTGCAGCATGGCGGCCAGGTTGGTGGCCTGCCGGGTCATCGTCGTCAGCAGCTGCATGTGCTCCAGCTGCGAGATGTCGTTGAGCGAGTCGTTGATGCGGAAGCCACCGAGCGTGGTGGCGGCGACGACCGGCAGGGTCAGCAGCGACACCAGTCGCGTGCTGATGCGCCAGTTCTGCATGGCCAGACGGGAACCGGACCCACTGGGGGCCTTCGGTATCGCCGTGTCGCGGCCGCCCGACTCGTCGTTGGCCTTGGATGCGCCCTTGGGCTTGGCACGGCCCTTGGCCTTCACCGCGGCGGAGGCATCGGGGCCCGCGCCCTCGACAGCCGGCCCGCGGTTCTGGGCGTGCTGGGGCGAGGAGCCACGGTCGGTCCCGCCACGCGGGTCCTGCTCAGGCGCAGCATCCCCGCGGCCCTGACGGGCCTGGGGAGACCCCTTGTCGTCCCTCTTAGATCGTCCCTGCACTAGCGTCGCAACCTCTGGACCAGGCGTCCCGCCGGGCGACCGGTGGGACGGTGTCGAGTCTTGGGGCGGTGCGCCCCATGGTGGTCGTCGGTGACCGGCGCGTCTCCCTCTCCGTGCCACCGCGCCCGGCGCTGTCTCGCGCCACCTGCGCGCCGACTGATTCCCGCGGCGGTCCCGCGAATTCCAGCACAGAGGCGGATCTCCAACAAGGTGCGAGTCTCCGCCCGGAGAGTCGGTCACGGCTTGTGACGCGCGCACTACCCGTCGTGGGTGCCAATTCATATGGAATCGGACTTACATCGTCCAAACCCCGTGCCTGGCAAGCTGTCCCAGTCGCGATGATCGGGAGCGGAATGGCGCATTCAGTGGCGCAATGTCCGTTTTTTCGGGTGGGGTCGACTGTCCGCAATGCCCGTAATGCCTGGTCCCGGGTGAGCAAACTCACATAGCTGTGGCCATTACTTCCCGGTTCCGCGGGGGATTCAGATGTTTAGCCTTGAGCTTTACAGGCTTGCCGCATGCGACAAGCGGCACTGCGCAGACATCCCGGGCGGCACCCGCCGCCACCATTCGACCCGACGAGCCGAGGGCCCCGCACTCCGATGAAGACGACGATGATGTTCCGCAACATAGCCAACCCGCGCCGCACCACCCTCGCCCACCTCAAGGACGCCGAGGAGCTGCAGGCCGTGCCGGCCCCGGAGCACACCGTCGAGCTGCCGGCCCAGACCGCGAACCCGCGCCGCACCATCCTCATGGACGCACCGGTCGCCGCCGCCGCGCTGTAGGGGTGTCCGGCGAAAGCCGCGCGAAGCGTCGGCCCCCACCGCGTTAGCCTGGAGTCCGCAGACTCCAGCCAGCGGAAATACAGAGGGGCAGACGCAACACGTGCGCATCGCCAGGTTCTCGATCGACGGCAATGTCGCGTTCGGCGCGGTCGAGGGCAGCACTGCCCTCGCGGCGTCCGAAGGTGAGCTCGTCCTCGACATCATCAAGGGGATCCCGTTCGCGGACTTCGAGCTCTCCGGCACGAAGGTCCCGCTGAGCAAGGTCCGGCTGCTTCCGCCCGTGCTCCCGAGCAAGATCGTGGCCATCGGCCGCAACTACGCGGAGCACGCGGCGGAGCTCGGCAACGAGGTCCCGGATTTCCCGATCACGTTCTTCAAGCCCTCCACCTCGGTGGTCGGCCCGGGCGACCCGATCACGTACCCCTCCTTCTCCCAGGACCTGCACCACGAGGCGGAGCTCGCCGTGGTCATCGGCCGCATGTGCCGCGAGGTCCCGCGCGAGCGGGTCAAGGACGTCATCCTCGGCTACACCTGCGCCAACGACGTCACCGCGCGCGACGTCCAGCAGCGCGAGAAGCAGTGGGCCCGGGCCAAGGGCTTCGACAGCTCCTGCCCCCTCGGCCCCTGGATCGAGACCGATCTGGACCCGGGCGACCTGACCATCCAGTGCACCGTCAACGGCGAACAGCGCCAGCTCGGGCGCACCAGCCAGATGGTCCGCTCCATCGAGGACCTGATCGTGCACATCACCGAGGCCATGACGCTGCTCCCGGGCGACGTCATCCTCACGGGGACCCCGGCCGGAGTCGGCCCCCTCAACGTCGGCGACGAGGTCGCCGTCACCATCGAAGGCATCGGCACTCTCACCAACAAGGTGATCAAGCGTGGCTAACGCGACCCCCCGCGTACGTTTCTGTCCGTCCCCGACCGGCAACCCCCACGTGGGCCTGGTCCGCACCGCCCTCTTCAACTGGGCGTTCGCCCGCCACCACGGCGGTACGTTCGTCTTCCGCATCGAGGACACCGACGCGGCCCGCGACTCCGAGGAGTCGTACGACCAGCTGCTCGACTCGCTGCGCTGGCTCGGCTTCACCTGGGACGAGGGTCCCGAGGTGGGCGGCCCGCACGCCCCGTACCGCCAGTCCGAGCGGATGGACATCTACCGGGACGTCGCGCAGAAGCTCCAGGACGGCGGCTACGCCTACCACTGCTACTGCACCACCGAGGAGCTGGACGCCCGCCGCGACGCCGCCCGCGCCGCCGGCAAGCCGTCGGGCTACGACGGCACCTGCCGCGACCTCTCGGACGACCAGAAGGCCGCGTACGAGGCCGAGGGCCGCTCCTCGATCGTCCGGTTCCGGATGCCCGACGAGACGATCACCTTCACGGACCTGGTCCGCGGCGAGCTGTCCTTCAGCCCGGAGAACGTGCCGGACTTCGGCATCGTCCGCGCCAACGGCGCCCCGCTGTACACGCTCGTCAACCCGGTCGACGACGCGCTGATGGAGATCACCCACGTCCTGCGCGGCGAGGACCTGCTGTCCTCCACCCCGCGCCAGATCGCGCTCTACGGGGCCCTGATCGAGCTCGGCATCGCCAAGGCGGTGCCGGCCTTCGGCCACCTGCCGTACGTGATGGGCGAGGGCAACAAGAAGCTCTCCAAGCGCGACCCCGAGGCCTCGCTCAACCTGTACCGCGAGCGCGGCTTCCTCCCCGAGGGCCTGCTGAACTACCTCTCGCTGCTGGGCTGGTCCTTCTCCAAGGACCAGGACATCTTCTCGATCGAGCAGATGGTGGAGAAGTTCGACATCCCGGACGTCAACGCCAACCCGGCGCGCTTCGACCTGAAGAAGGCCGAGTCGATCAACGGCGACCACATCCGCCTGCTCGACCCGAAGGCCTTCGCGGACGCCTGCGCCCCGTGGCTCACGGCCCCGCACGCCAACTGGGCGCCCGAGGACTTCGACGCCGCCGCCTGGGAGCGCATCGCGCCGCACGCCCAGACCCGCGTCACGGTCCTCTCCGACATCACCGCCAACGTCGACTTCCTGTTCCTGAAGGAGCCGGTGGAGGACGAGGCCTCGTGGGACAAGGCGATGAAGGGCGAGCCGGCGGCCCTCCTCACCACGGCCCGCGAGAACCTGGCCGCGGCGGACTGGTCGGACCCGGAGTCCCTCAAGCAGGCCGTCCTGACCGCCGGCGAGGCCCACGGCCTCAAGCTCGGCAAGGCGCAGGCCCCGGTCCGCGTGGCGGTCACCGGCCGCACGATCGGCCTCCCGCTCTTCGAGTCCCTGGAGATCCTGGGCAAGGGCCGCTCCCTGTCCCGCATCGACGCGACCCTGGCGAAGCTGACCGCCTGACCCGCCCTCCCCGCAGGGGCGGCAGCCGACCCGGCTGCCGCCCCTGCGGCGTTGTGCGGAGGGTGTCGCGAGATCGCGAGGCGATCGCCGCGCGTGAAATCGGGAGCCGCAGGTGATCGTCCTTGACCACACGGCGGTCCTGGCGCTGTGCCGCGGCCACCGGCTGCCGTCCGCCATTGCCGTCGTCGAAGTGGACGATCCGTCCCGGCGGGCCCACGTACCCGCCCTGTGCCTGGTCGCCGCCGGCATGGAGCTGGCGGGCACCGCCGCGCACGTGGGGGCGTTGCCCGGTCTGGAGTTCCTGCCGCTCGACTTCGCGGGCGCGGCCGCGGCCGGTGCGGTGGAGGGGCAGGTGCTGACCGCGACGCCCGAGGCGTACGACGGTACGGGGGTCTGGGCCGTCGACATCGGGAAGGCCTAGAAAGCCCCTCCGGAGCCGCGGGCGCGGGCGTAGGGTCGGCCGTATGCCGATTCGTGCCGTCCTGTGGGACATCGACGACACCCTGTTCGACTACACCGGAGCCGACCGGGCCGGGCTCGCGGCGCATCTGGCCGACGAGGGGATCGCGGAGCGGTACGGGGCACCGGGCGAGGCGCTCGCGCTGTGGCGGCGGATCACCGACCGGTACTGGGAGCGCTTCGCGGCCGGGGAGGGGACCTTCCAGGGGCAGCGCCGGGACCGGGTGCGCGAGTTCCTCGGGGAGCCCGCGATGAGCGACGCGCAGGCCGACGGCTGGTTCGGGCGGTACGTCGAGCACTACACGGCCGCCTGGGAGCTGTTCCCCGACGTGGTGCCCGTACTGGACGTCCTCGCGGCCGGCTACCGGCACGGCGTGCTCTCCAACTCCTCCGTCGTCAACCAGGACCCCAAGCTGCGCAGCCTCGGCCTGCGCGACCGCTTCGAGGTCCTCGTGTGCGCCGTTGAGCTGGGGGTCAGCAAGCCGGAGGCGGGCGCCTTCCTCGCGGCGTGCGACGAGATGGGGCTGGAGCCCGGGGAGGTGGTCTACGTGGGAGACCAGCCGGAGATCGACGCGCGCGGCGCCCGTGACGCCGGGCTGACGGCGGTCTGGCTCGACCGCGACGGCCTGCGCGGGCCGGGGCCCGACGGCGTGCACAGGATCGCCGGTCTCGAACGGCTCCCGGAGGTGCTGGCCGGGGATACCCGTTTTGGAGCACGGTCAGGCATCCGGTAATGTTCTTTCTGCGCCGCCCGAGCGGGCCGAAAGGCCGGGCCGGAGGCGCTAACCGAACGAAAGCCCCTCAGGGTCTTGAGTTTTGGTGGGCTATAGTGTAATTGGCAACACGAGGGTTTCTGGTTCCCTTATTCTAGGTTCGAGTCCTGGTAGCCCAGCGCAGTGCAGTAGTAACGCAGTGCTTGCCCCCGTTGTGTAGCGGCCTAGCACGCCGCCCTCTCAAGGCGGTAGCGCCGGTTCGAATCCGGTCGGGGGTACAGATCCTTCCCGCGAGATCTCCAGGGTCGCACCCGGATGTTTTGATGCAGGATCGCTAGGGCCCCCGTTGTGTAGCGGCCTAGCACGCCGCCCTCTCAAGGCGGTAGCGCCGGTTCGAATCCGGTCGGGGGTACTGTGTCTAGCTGGTCTAGACCTTTGGGCTATAGTGTAATTGGCAACACGAGAGTTTCTGGTTCTCTTATTCTAGGTTCGAGTCCTGGTAGCCCAGCGCAGCACCGCAGTAACAGCTAGCCCCCGTTGTGTAGCGGCCTAGCACGCCGCCCTCTCAAGGCGGTAGCGCCGGTTCGAATCCGGTCGGGGGTACGCACAGAAGAGGCCCTCCGCGTTCATCGCGGAGGGCCTCTTCCTCGTTTCCGGGCGCGGACGCAAGTATGGGCCCGGAGGCGCGCGTTCGGACGTGTGCGGCGTCGTGCGCGCCCCCGGGCCCGGGGGAGTGGTGGGAGGTCGGAAGGGTCAGCTGGATCGGCGCAGGGCCTCCGTCAGACGGGCGGCCGCGTCGATGACGGCCTGGGCGTGCATGCGCCCCGGGTGCCGGGTCAGGCGCTCGATCGGCCCGGAGACCGACACCGAGGCCACCACGCGGTTCGAGGGGCCGCGCACCGGCGCCGAGACGGAGGCCACGCCGGGCTCCCGCTCGCCGATCGACTGCGCCCAGCCGCGGCGCCGTACGCCCGAGAGCGCCGTCGCCGTGAAGCGCGCGCCCTGCAGGCCGCGGTGGAGCCGCTCGGGCTCCTCCCAGGCCATCAGGATCTGCGCGGCCGAACCGGCCTTCATCGGGAGCGTGGAGCCCACCGGGACGGTGTCCCGCAGGCCCGACAGCCGCTCCGCGGCCGCAACGCAGATGCGCATGTCGCCCTGACGCCGGTAGAGCTGCGCGCTCTCTCCCGTCACGTCCCGGAGGTGGGTGAGCACCGGTCCGGCCGTGGCCAGCAGGCGGTCCTCGCCGGCCGCGGCGGCGAGCTCCGCCAGCCGCGGTCCGAGGATGAACCGGCCCTGCATGTCCCTCGCCACCATCCGGTGGTGTTCCAGTGCCACGGCAAGGCGATGTGCCGTGGGTCGTGCGAGCCCTGTCGCCGCGACCAGCCCGGCGAGGGTGGCCGGACCGGACTCCAGTGCGCTCAGTACCAGAGCTGCCTTGTCGAGAACGCCGACGCCGCTAGAGTTGTCCATGAAACGATATTCGCGTCTCACACTGTGAAACGCAAGTTCAATTTTTCCAAGAACCAGCGAGTCTGTATGTGCGGGTCCACGAACCACTGGGTCCGAGCCGTCGTCCGGGACGTGGGGTACGGACGATCAGGCGCACAAGATCTCTATCAAGCGCCGGCACAACCGGCCGGCCGGAGGGAAAGCGATGGGTAGGACACTCGCGGAGAAGGTCTGGGACGACCATGTCGTCAGGCGCGCCGAAGGTGAGCCCGACCTCCTCTTCATTGATCTGCACCTGCTGCACGAGGTGACCAGCCCGCAGGCCTTCGAGGGTCTGCGCCAGGCCGGCCGCAAGGTCCGACGCCTCGACCTCACCATCGCGACCGAGGACCACAACACCCCCACGATCGACATCGACAAGCCGATCGCGGACCCGGTCTCCCGGGCCCAGCTGGAGACGCTGCGCAAGAACTGCGCCGAGTTCGGCGTGCGACTGCACTCGCTGGGCGATGTCGAGCAGGGCGTCGTCCACGTGGTGGGACCGCAGCTGGGCCTGACCCAGCCGGGCACCACCGTGGTCTGCGGGGACTCGCACACCTCCACGCACGGCGCCTTCGGCGCGCTGGCCTTCGGCATCGGCACCAGCCAGGTCGAGCACGTGCTGGCGACCCAGACGCTGCCGCTGGCCCGCCCCAAGACGATGGCGATCACCGTCACCGGCGCGCTGGCCGACGGCGTCACCGCCAAGGACCTGATCTTGGCGATCATCGCCAAGATCGGCACCGGCGGCGGCCAGGGCTACATCCTGGAGTACCGGGGCGAGGCCATCGAGCAGCTGTCGATGGAAGCCCGCATGACCATCTGCAACATGTCGATCGAGGCCGGCGCCCGCGCGGGCATGATCGCCCCCGACCAGACCACCTTCGACTACCTCGAGGGCCGCGACCACGCCCCGACGGGCGAGGACTGGGACGCGGCGGTCGCGTACTGGAAGACCCTGCGCACGGACGAGGACGCCGCCTTCGACGCCGAGGTCGTCATCGACGGCACCACGCTGTCGCCGTTCGTCACCTGGGGCACCAACCCCGGCCAGGGCGCGCCCCTGTCGGCCAACGTCCCCGACCCTGCTTCGTACGAGGACGCTTCGGAGCGCTTCGCCGCCGAAAAGGCCCTGGAATACATGGGGTTGACCGCCGGACAGCCGCTGCGCGACATCAAGGTCGACACCGTCTTCGTAGGTTCCTGCACCAACGGCCGCATCGAGGACCTGCGCGCCGTCGCCGGCATCGTCGAGGGCCGCAAAGTCGCCGACGGCGTACGGATGCTGGTCGTCCCCGGCTCGGTGCGCGTCGCGCTCCAGGCAGTCGCCGAGGGCCTGGACAAGGTCTTCAAGGAGGCCGGCGCCGAATGGCGGCACGCGGGCTGTTCGATGTGTCTGGGCATGAACCCGGACCAGTTGGCGCCCGGTGAGCGCTCCGCGTCCACCTCCAACCGCAACTTCGAGGGCCGGCAGGGCAAGGGCGGGCGCACCCACCTGGTCTCCCCGCAGGTGGCCGCCGCCACCGCGGTGCTGGGCCATCTGGCCTCACCCGCCGACCTGTCCGACGCCACCGCGACCGCCGGAGTCTGAGAACGATGGAAGCCTTCACCACCCACACCGGCCGGGCCGTCCCGCTGCGCCGCAGCAACGTCGACACCGACCAGATCATCCCCGCCCACTGGCTGAAGAAGATCACCCGCGACGGGTTCGAGGACGGGCTTTTCGAGGCCTGGCGCAAGGACCCGGAGTTCATCACGAACCGTCCCGAGCGCGAGGGGGCGACCGTGCTGGTCGCCGGCCCCGACTTCGGCACCGGTTCCTCGCGCGAGCACGCCGTATGGGCCCTGCAGAACTTCGGCTTCAAGACGGTCATCTCCTCCCGCTTCGCCGACATCTTCCGCGGCAACTCGCTGAAGAACGGTCTGCTGACCGTCGTCCTGCCGCAGGAGACCGTCGAGCAGCTGTGGAAGCTGACCGAGGCCGACCCCACCGCCGAGATCACCGTCGACCTGGTCGACCGCCAGGTCCGAGCCGAAGGTGTCGTCGCGGAGTTCGAGCTCGACGACAACGCCCGGTGGAGGCTGCTGGAGGGGCTGGACGACATCTCGCTCACCCTTCAGAACGAAGGGGACATCGCGACCTACGAAAGCGTTCGACCCACCTTCAAGCCGCGCACGATTCAGGCGTGATTCCTGCCTGATCAGCGCTTATTCGCCTTCGGGTGATCACATAGGCAACACTGTGCCCCCTGCCTTCCGGCAGGGGGCACAGTCGTGTGTTGAGGCCCCGTGAGGCGACAACTCGCCCCAGATGGCACAATCTGTGCATGGAACGCGACAGTCAACTTGAGCTCTACGGACTTGTCGGGGACCGATTGAAAGAAGCACACACACGGGTTCGCTCACTGCAAGTCCCGGAGGGCGTAAGGATGGCGCTGACCCGGAAGCTGTTGGTCGTCACTGCTGCGGCGAAGCACGATCTCGCCGATGCCGCAGTGCGCCTGGACAGGTTGATGAAGGACCTCGACGAGGGTCGATTCCCTGAAGGCGACTGATGCGAAGGAACTCCGTAACGGCCTACAACGTTGCGGCACTAGGGTGATAAGCCCGTTTCGTGTTTGATTTGCGGTATATATCCGCCTAACGTGCGAAATAAGCTTGAACACATTCGTTCTGGCGAAGTCTCCGAAGGGGAAGACGTTGAACAAGGCGCAGCTCGTAGAAGCGATTGCCGACAAGCTGGGCGGCCGTCAGCAGGCCGCGGACGCTGTCGACGCGGTACTGGACGCCATCGTCCGCGCGACCGTCGCGGGCGACCGGGTCTCGGTCACGGGCTTCGGCTCGTTCGAGAAGGTGGACCGCCCGGCCCGCTACGCCCGCAACCCGCAGACGGGTGAGCGCGTCCGGGTCAAGAAGACCTCGGTTCCCCGTTTCCGTGCGGGCCAGGGCTTCAAGGACCTGGTCAGCGGCACCAAGAAGCTGCCCAGGGGCGGCGAGGTATCGGTGAAGAAGGCGCCCAAGGGCAGCCTCACGAGTGGGTCTTCCGCCGCCTCCGCCACGGTGAAGAAGGCCGCGGCGAAGAAGGCCACCACCGCCAAGAAGGCCGCAGTCGCCGCCAAGACCACGGTCGCGAAGAAGACCACGGCCAAGAAGGTCACGGCCACCGCCAAGAAGACGGTCGCCAAGACCGCCGTGGCGAAGAAGGCCGCGCCCGCGGCGGCCAAGAAGGCCACGGTCAAGAAGGCCGTGGCGACGGCGAAGAAGGCCACCGCCACCGCGAAGAAGACCGCACCGGCGGCCAAGAAGGCCACCGCGTCGACGAAGGCGCCCGCCAAGAAGACGGCGACGCGCAAGGCCACCGCGAAGAAGACCACCGCCCGCAAGACCAAGTAGGGCACGAGTCACACACGCCGGGCCGGCTTCCCCACCGTGGGGAAGCCGGCCCGCGGTGCGTTCGCGAGACCGTGAGGTCAGAAGGTCTGCAGCGTGACCAGGGTGATCCGCAAAACCGGGCCCTCGCCGTCCGTCTCGATCCGGACCCGCTGCCCGGGGCGCAGCAGCCGCAGGCCGCCCGCGTCGAACGCCGGGGCCTCGAAGGGCACGGGGGTGCCGTCGTCCAGCAGCACGCTGCCGCTGCGGGTCTGGGAGTCGTACGTGTACGCGGTCGCCTGCATACGGGCACTGTATCGGGCCGTATGGCGCCCCACACCGAGGGTGAGGGCGGTGCGCAGATCCGCCGCCGTGTCCACGTCCCGGCGGACGCTGTCGACGCCGGCGAGTGCCATTTCCACCGCTCCCGAGGCCGAATGCCGGGCCCGTGAGGGACCGCCGAACGAGGGCGCCAATTCCACGTCCGGAGCAGCGGAAAGCAAGGTCGTCCCGATTCCCGCCGCATCCGCCAGAAATGCCCGGGGAAATACCGAAGCGGTTTCGAGCACGCGTAGCAATTCGGGCGGCCGCAGCGCGGGCAGATCCGCGTTCATCGCGGCCACCGCCGCCCCCGGCCGGCCCGCCCTCACCGCCCGCGCCCCATGGGCGAGCGCCGCGTTGAGACCGGCGGCCGGGGAGTCCGGCACGATCCGTGCCCCCAGCCGCGCCAGTTCCGCCCCGGCGGCCGAATCGTCCGTGACGACCACCACATCCGCGACCGCCGCGCAGGCCAGCGCCCCTGCGACGGTGTCCAGCGCGAAGGCGAGGGCCAGCCCCGGCCGGGACCCTCCCACGGCCACCGCGAGGCGGCTCTTGGCCACCGCCAAGGGCTTCAGCGGGACGACCAGACTCCAGACGGCGTTCGTGACGGACCCCTTCCCTCCGGCCCGCGCTTCCGCGGCCGTTTGGGCCATGTGCGGGTCATGGCCTGGTCATGCATGGGCCCATTGTCACCTCAGGCCGGGCCACCCGGGGCCTGGTCGGGGCGTGCGGGGCGTACGGTGTTCTCGACAGAGACCGGACCCGGGGCGAGACTTGTCCGGCCCCGGGGTGCCCAAGCCGCGCACCGGTCCTAGAGGAAGGTGTCCGAGTGTCCCGCCGCAGAATCGGCTTCTGGTACCGCCTTGCGGCGGCCATCGCGAAACCGCCGCTGACAGTGTTCTTCAAGCGGGACTGGCGGGGAATGGAGCACATTCCGGCCGAGGGCGGATTTATCACCGCCGTCAATCACAACTCGTATCTGGACCCGCTGTCCTACGCGCACTTCCAGTACAACACCGGCCGGGTGCCCCGATTGCTCGGCAAGGCGGCCCTCTTCAAGGTCCCCATTGTCGGCGCGATCCTGCGGGGCTCCGGCCAGATCCCCGTCTACCGGGAGTCCACCAACGCCCTGGACGCATTCCGGGCAGCCGTGGACGCGATCGAGCGCGGTGAATGCGTGGCCTTTTACCCGGAAGGCACCCTCACCCGGGACCCCGACATGTGGCCGATGGCCGGCAAGACCGGCGCGGCCCGCGTGGCCCTGATCACCCGGGCCCCCGTCATTCCGGTGGCCCAGTGGGGCGCGAATCTCGCGATGCCGCCCTACGCCAAGGAGAACAAGGTCAGCCTGTTCCCGCGCAAAACCCTCCAGGTCCTCGCCGGACCGCCCGTGGACCTCTCCGAGTACTACGACCGGGAACCCACCCCGGCCGTGCTCAAGGAGGTCACCGAGGTCATCATGGCGGCCATCACCGGGCTCCTGGAGGAACTGCGGGGCGAGAGCGCGCCCACGCAGCCGTACGACCATCGCAAGGCCAGGGCGGAACAGCGGCGCAAGGCCGCGGGGGAGGGCAACAAGTGACACGTCCCGTGAAGGCAGCCGTATTCGGAACCGGCTCCTGGGGCACGGCCTTCGCCATGGTGCTCGCCGACGCCGGCTGCGAGGTGGTCCTGTGGGGCCGCCGCCAGGAGCTGGCCGATGCCATCAACACCGGCCGGACCAACCCGGACTACCTGCCCGGCGTGGAACTGCCCGCGAACATCCGGGCCACCACCGACGCCGCCGAGGCCGCGCGCGACGCCGACTTCACGGTCCTCGCCGTCCCCTCCCAGACCCTGCGCGGCAACCTCGCGGACTGGGCCCCGCTGCTGGCCCCCGACACGGTGCTCGTCTCCCTGATGAAGGGCGTCGAACTCGGCACCGCCAAGCGGATGAGCGAGGTCATCGAAGAGGTGGCCAAGGTCCCCGCGGCCCGGGTCGCCGTCGTCACCGGCCCCAACCTGGCCCGCGAGATCGCCGCCCGGCAGCCCGCCGCCTCCGTGGTCGCCTGCGTGGACGAAGCCGCCGCCCGGCGGCTCCAGGCCGCCTGCCACACCCCGTACTTCCGCCCGTACACCAGCACCGACGTCGTGGGCTGCGAGCTCGGCGGCGCCGTCAAGAACGTCATCGGCCTCGCCGTCGGCATCGCGGACGGCATGGGGCTCGGCGACAACACCAAGGGCTCGCTCATCACCCGCGGCCTCGCCGAGGCCACCCGCCTGGGCCTGGCGATGGGCGCCGACCCGCTCACCTTCTCCGGCCTCGCGGGCCTCGGCGACCTCGTCGCGACCTGCTCCTCGCCGCTCTCCCGGAACCACACCTTCGGCACCAACCTCGGCCGCGGGATGACCCTGGAGGAGACCATCGCGGTCACCAGGCAGACCGCCGAGGGCGTCAAGTCCTGCCAGTCCGTGGCCGATCTGGCCCGCCGCCACGGAGTCGACATGCCGATCACCGACACGGTCGTCGACATCGTCCACCACGGCAAGCCGACCCTGGTCGCACTCAAGGAACTCATGGGGCGCAGCGCCAAACCGGAACGGCGCTGACTGCTTTCCGGACGTGTGAGCGGGTACCCTCGTGGCGATATGAGCAGCGAGAACCTCCCCCAGACCCCTGAGCAGCAGGGCCGCAAGCCCCGCGTGGCCGTCGTGTTCGGCGGCCGCAGCTCGGAACACGCCATCTCGGTCGTCACCGCGGGCGCCGTCCTGCGGTCCATCGACCGCTCCAAGTACGAGGTGCTGCCCATCGGCATCACCACGGACGGCCGGTGGGCGCTGACCTCCGACGAGCCCGCCCGGATGGCGATCTCCGACGGCAAGCTCCCCGACGTCGCGCAGCTCGCCGAGTCCGAGGACGGCGCCGTCGTGCTCTCCGTCGACCCGGCCAGCCGCGAGGTCGTCTACACCGAGCCCGGCGCCGTCCCCAAGGCCCTGGGCGAGGTGGACGTGGTCTTCCCCGTCCTGCACGGCCCGTACGGCGAGGACGGCACCCTCCAGGGCCTCCTGGAGCTCTCCGGCATCCCGTACGTCGGCTCGGGCGTCCTCGCCTCCGCCGTCGGCCAGGACAAGGACTACATGAAGCGGGTCTTCACGTCCTTCGGGCTGCGCGTCGGCCCGTACGTGACCATCCGCCCCCGCGAGTGGGAGAACGACCGCGAGGGCGCCCTCGCCCGCATCGCGGACTTCGCCGGCGAACACGGCTGGCCCCTGTTCGTCAAGCCCGCCCGGGCCGGTTCCTCGATCGGCATCACCAAGGTCGACGACCCCTCCGGGCTGGACGCCGCGATCCGCGAGGCCCGCCGCCACGACCCGAAGATCATCGTGGAGGCGCTGCTGCGCGGCCGCGAGATCGAGTGCGGGGTCCTGGAGTTCGAGGACGGGCCGCGCGCGAGCGTGCCCGCCGAGATCCCGCCGGTCTCCAGCCACGACTTCTACGACTTCGAGGCGAAGTACATCGACGCGGCCTCCGGACTCGTGCCCGCCCCGCTCACCCCGGAGCAGACCGCCGAAGTCCAGAAGCTCGCGATCGAGGCCTTCGACGCCGCGTCCTGCGAGGGCCTGGTGCGCGCCGACTTCTTCCTCACCGAGGACGGCACCTTCGTCATCAACGAGATCAACACGATGCCGGGCTTCACGCCGATCTCCATGTACCCGCGCATGTGGCAGGAGTCGGGCATCGAGTACCCGGAGCTGGTGGACCGCCTGATCCAGGCCGCCCTGCGCCGCTCCACCGGGCTGCGCTAGCACCCGGGCACGAAGCCCCGTACGAAGTTCCGTACGCGACGAGGCCCGCCCGCCGGCTCCCCGAAAGGGGACGTCCGGCGGGCGGGCCTCGTGAGCGCGGGGCACCGAGCGGGCCCGCCCGTCCGGCGGGCCGGCGCGGTCAGTACGAGGAGATGCCCTCGGGTACGGTCTTGGCGATCGCGGCCGACAGGCCCACCAGCATGCCCGCATCCGTGGCATGCTCCTTGTCGACCCGGACCTCCGTGTACGCCAGCCGCATTCCGGTGGTGAACCGGAAGCCGCCGTCGTCCAGCTTCTCCAGGAGCCAGCCGACGCCGTTCACCTCGACACCGTCCTGCTTCTCGTCCAGCATCTTCGCGGGCCGGGGGATACCGCACCGCAGTACGATCGCCGAGCCGCCCCACGCGGCGGTCAGGTCCGACTCCGGCAGCGCCGGGGTCCGGTCCAGCGAGGCCACCGTCCCGGGAAGCTCCTTGTGCAGCGCCGCACAGAGACCCGCCACCGCGGCGGGCGGAGCGGACGGCGGATCCACCCGGGCCCCGGAACCACCCGGGGAACAGCCCGCGGCGGCCGGAACGGCCAGCGCGGTCAGTGCGGCGAGCAGAGAGAAGGGCCGGCGGTGTCGTGACATCACCGGCCAAGAGTAGACGGGGGCTACAGATGGACCACCGGGCAGGTCAAGGTGCGGGTGATCCCCTCCACCTGCTGGACGTTGGCCACGACCATGCGGCCGAGCTCGTCCACGGTGTCGGCCTGGGCGCGCACGATCACGTCGTACGGGCCCGTCACGTCCTCGGCCTGGATCACCCCCGGGATCTGCCCGATGGACTCGGCGACGGACGACGCCTTGCCCACCTCGGTCTGGATGAGGATGTACGCCTGTACCACGGAACCTCCAGGGCGGCCACGAGGATCATTTCCCCTACCCTTCGGGTGGGCCCGGGGATGACGGGTGGGCCCGGGGAAGAAGGGACGCCACGGTACCGCGTCGCCGAGCGCCGCGGGGAGACCCGGGGGTCCGGCTCCACGCACAGCGCGGCGTACGGAGAGCAGAAGTTGACGTATCTGTTGACGGTACCCAGAGCTGTGACGGCTCGCGACCGCAAGCGGACTGGGCAAGAAGGGGCACAGCGATGAAGGGCACTGTGGGCGAGCTGGGGGAGTTCGGGCTCATTCGGGAGCTCACCTCACGGCTCACCACCACCCCGGCGGTCCGGCTCGGACCGGGCGACGACGCCGCGGTGGTGTCGGCCCCCGACCGGCGGGTCGTGGCGAGCACGGACATCCTGCTGGAGGGGCGGCACTTCAGGCGGGACTGGTCCACGGCCTACGACGTCGGCCGCAAGGCCGCCGCGCAGAACCTCGCCGACATCGCCGCCATGGGCGCGGTGCCGACCGCGCTCCTGCTCGGTCTCGTCGTACCCGCCGAGCTCCCGGTCACCTGGCCCACCGAGCTGATGGACGGCATCCGCGACGAGTGCCAGGTCGCCGGCGCGGCCGTGGTCGGCGGCGACGTGGTCCGCGGCGACATCATCACCGTGGCCATCACCGCGCTGGGCGACCTGCGCAACCACGAGCCCGTGCTGCGCTCCGGCGCCCAGCCCGGCGACGTGGTGGCCGTGACCGGCTGGCTCGGCTGGTCCGCGGCCGGGTTCGCGGTCCTCTCGCGCGGCTTCCGTTCGCCGCGGGCCTTCGTGGAGGCCCACCGGCGGCCCGAGCCGCCGTACCACGCCGGCCCCGCGGCCGCCGGACTCGGCGCCACCGCCATGACCGACGTCAGCGACGGACTGATCGCGGACCTCGGGCACATCGCCGAGGCCAGCAAGGTACGGATCGACCTGCGCTCGGCGGCCGTCGACATCCCGACGCAGATGCACGACATCGGGCAGGCCGTCGGCGTGGACCCGCTCCAGTGGGTCCTCACCGGGGGAGAGGACCACGCCATCGTGGCCACCTTCCCGCCCGACGTGAAGCTCCCGGCCCGCTGGAAGGTCATCGGCGAGGTGCAGAACCGCTCCGCCCTGCCCCAGGTGACCGTCGACGGCGCCCCCTGGACCAGCACCGGCGGCTGGGACCACTTCGGCGGCGACGCGGCCGCGGAGGAATCCCCGCGATGAGCGGTTCCCCCGGGGAACGGCCGCACCGGCAACAGCGGCCGCAGGCACAGCCGCGGCCGCACCCGCCGCTGTGCCTGACCGTCGCCGGATCCGATTCCGGCGGCGGCGCGGGCATCCAGGCCGACCTCAAGACCATGCTGGCGCTCGGGGTCCACGGGATGAGCGTGGTGACCGCCGTGACCGCGCAGAACTCCCTCGGCGTCAAAGGCGTCTGGGAACTGCCCGCGGAGGCCGTCAGGGGCCAGTACAGGGCCGTGGTGGACGACATCGGCGTCCAGGCCGTCAAGACGGGGATGCTGTCGTCCGCGGAGCTCGTGGAAACCGTGGCCGAACTCCTGGCCGGGACCCGGGCCCCGGCCGTCGTGGACCCGGTCGGCGTCTCCAAGCACGGGGACGCGCTGCTCGCGGCCACGGCGCTGGACGCCGTACGCAAGGAACTGCTGCCCCGGGCCACCGTCGCCACGCCCAACCTCGACGAGGTGACCCAGCTCACCGGCGTCGTCGTGGAGAGCGAGGACGACATGCGCCGGGCCGCCGACGCGGTCCTCGCGTACGGACCCGCGTGGGCGCTGATCAAGGGCGGTCACCTCGCCGCGCACGGGGACGAGGCCGTGGACCTGCTGACGGACGGCGCCGACGTGCGCTGGCTGCGGGCCCCCCGCCACGACAACCGGCACACGCACGGCACCGGCTGCACGCTCGCCAGCGCCATCGCCGCGGGCCTGGCGAAGGGCCTGGCCGTCCCGGAGGCCGTCATCGGGGCCAAGGAGTACGTCACGGGCGCCATCGCGGCCGGGTTCGCGCTGGGCGCGGGCATCGGACCGGTGGACCACGCCTGGCAGTGGCACTGAAACGCCCGTAGGGCCTGCTCCTCCCCGCGGGTTCACGGGGAGGAGCAGGCCCTACGGGTTCGATCTGGCAAAGCAAGAGGCCGGTCCACCAGGTGGACCGGCCTTCTCAGCAACCGGAAAGGGCTGCGCTACGACGGGAGGCGTCAGCGCGAGACCTTGCCGGCCTTGATGCACGAGGTGCAGGCGTTGAGGCGCTTCGGCGTCCCATTGACCACGGCACGGACACGCTGGATGTTCGGGTTCCAGCGACGCGAGGTGCGGCGGTGCGAGTGGGAAATGCTGTTGCCGAAGCTCGGCCCCTTGGCGCAAACGTCGCAGTTGGCAGCCACAGGTCACTCCAAAGACTTCAGATGCACTTACAGTGAATCCCGGCGCACCGGTATCAGGGATCTGAAGTGGTTTGCCGGGGGGAATGGCCCGACTCTCATCGGGCAACCGGAGCAGCATACAACGACTGCCTCGGTCCAAGAAAACTACCATGACCGCGGCCGCCCCCGCCCCGGGGTCCCGCCGGACCGGCAGTCCTTCGTTACCCTGCGGTGAACCCTGGCCCGCACAAGGAGGAACGCCCGGTGGCGCACGAGCTTCAGCCGCAGCCCCCCGACGAGCTCGACGCCGAAGCGGTGCGCACCTGGAGCTCGCTGGCCCTGGCCGCACTGGGCCGGGCCCGCGAGGACATCGACGCGATCAACGTCTATCCCGTCGCCGACGCGGACACCGGCACCAACCTCTACCTGACCGCCGAATCGGCCGACCGCGAGCTCGGTGAGGTCCTCGCCGGAGTGACGGAGGGCACAGCCGGAGCCACCCTCCCCGAGGCCGTACGGGCCTTCGCGCACGGCGCCCTGATAGGCGCCCGGGGCAACTCCGGGACGATCCTCGCGCAGCTGCTGCGCGGAGTGGCCGACGTACTCGGAGACGAACCCGGCGGGCGCGATCCCGCGCGGCTGCTCGCCCAGGCGCTGACCCGGGCCGCCGAGGAGGCCTACCGGGCCGTCGCGCACCCGGTGGAGGGCACCATGCTCACCGTCGCCGCCGCGGCCGCCCGGGCCGCCGCCCTCGCCGAGGCCGCCGCCGGGAACGCCGCCGACGTGGCCCGGGCCGCCTACGACGGGGCCCGCGCGGCCCTCGCCGAAACCCCGGGGCAGCTGGCCGCGCTGGGGCGGGCCGGGGTGGTCGACGCCGGGGGCTGCGGGCTGGTCGCCGTACTCGGGGCCCTGTGGCAGGCGCTGTCCGGGCAGGAGCCGGCCGCCGAGCCGGTACGCGGCCGGGCCGTGCCCGTACCGCGGCCGCCCGAGCCCTGCGCCGAGGAGCACGGCGGACCCGCGTACGAGGTGATCTACCTGCTGGAGGCCGCCGAGACGGAGGTCGGGGAGCTGCGCACGCGCCTCGACGCGCTCGGCGACTCCCTGGTGGTGGTCGGCGGCGACGGGCTGTGGAACGTCCACGTCCACGTCGACGACCCCGGCGCGGCCGTGGAGGCCGCGGTGGTCGCCGGGCGGCCCTACCGGATCCGCATCACGCACTTCGGCGACGAACGGCGCCGGGCCCGCGGCGAGCGCGCCCGGCGGGCCGTGGTCGCCGTGGTCCAGGGCGAGGGGCTGGTCGTGCTGTGCGGAGACGCCGGAGCCACCACCGTGCTCGCCCGGCCCGGGGAACCGCCTGCCGTCGCCGAACTGGTCGACGCCATCCGCGAGGCGCACGCCCGCGAGGTCGTGCTGCTCCCGAACGCCGCGGAACTGCGGGCCGCCGCCTCCGCCGCCGCCGAACAGGCCCGCGCCGAGGGCGTACGGGTCGCCGTGATCCCCACCCGTTCCGAGGTCCAGGGCCTGGCCGCGCTGGCCGTCCACGACGGGGACGGCACCTTCGACGAGGACGTGGTCGCCATGACCGCGGCCGCCGGAGCCACCCGCTACGGCGAACTCGCCGTCGCCGAACGGCAGTCCTTCACCTCGGCCGGCATCTGCCAGGCCGGCGACGTGCTCGGGCTCATCGACGGCGACGTGGTCGTCATCGGCAACCGCCTGGAGGAGACCGCCGAGGCCGTCCTGGCCCGGATGCTCGGCTCCGGCGGCGAACTGGTCACCCTGGTCCTGGGACCCGAGGTGCCGGACGCACTGGCCGAGCGGCTGGAGGCGTACGTCCAGCACGGACACCTGGCCGTCGACACCGTGACCTACCACGGCGGGCGCTGGTCGGCGCCGCTGCTCATCGGGGTGGAATAGCCGGGTTGTCGGCGCCATGGTGTGCAATGGAACACGTGCCCGCGCTCGACGAAGACCTCAAGAAGACCCTCGGCCCCGCCACCGCCAAGGTGCTGGCCGAGCAGCTCGGCCTGCACACGGCCCTGGACCTGCTCCACCACTACCCCCGGCGGTACGCGGAGCGTGGCGAGCTGACCTCCCTGGACGACCTCGCCGACCAGATCGACGAACACGTCACGGTCGTCGCGCAGGTCGCCGACGCACGGCTGCTGACGTACCAGGGCAGCCGGGGCGGCGGCAAACGCCTCGAAGTCACCATCACCGACGGCAACGGGCGGCTCCAGCTCGTCTTCTTCGGGTCGGGCGTCCACAAACCGCACAAGGAACTGCTCCCCGGAAGCCGCGCGATGTTCGCGGGCAAGGTCGGGATGTTCAACCACAAGCTCCAGCTGGCCCACCCCGCCTACGAGCCGCTCGGCGCCGACGCCTCCGACCGGGACGCGGCGACCGCCTTCGCCAACCAGCTCATCCCCATCTACCCGGCCTGCGCGAAGCTCGAGTCCTGGAAGATCGCCAAGTGCGTGGACGCGGTGCTCCCCACGGCGCAGGAGGTCGTGGACCCGCTGCCGGCCGCCCTGCGCGAGGACCGCGCACTGGTCCCGCTCACCGAGGCGCTGCTGAAGATCCACCGCCCGGCCACCAAGGCCGACATCGAGGACGCCCGCTCCCGCCTCAAGTGGGACGAGGCCTTCGTCCTCCAGGTCGCCCTGGCCCGCCGCCGGCACGCCGACTCCCAGCTCCCGGCCGTGCCCCGCCGCCCCACCCCCGGCGGCCTGCTCGAATCCTTCGACGCCAAGCTGCCGTTCACCCTCACCGACGGCCAGCGGACGGTCTCCGGGGAGATCTTCGACGACCTCGCCACCGACCACCCCATGCACCGGCTCCTCCAGGGCGAGGTCGGCTCCGGCAAGACGCTCGTGGCGCTGCGGGCCATGCTCGCCGTCGTCGACTCGGGCGGTCAGGCCGCGATGCTCGCGCCCACCGAGGTGCTCGCGCAGCAGCACCACCGCTCCGTCACCGAGATGATGGGCGAGCTCGCCGAGGGGGGCATGCTCGGCGGATCCGACCGGGGCACCAAGGTCGTCCTGCTCACCGGCTCGATGGGGATGCCCGCCCGGCGCCAGGCCCTGCTCGACCTGATCACCGGCGAGGCCGGGATCGTGATCGGCACCCACGCGCTGATCGAGGACAAGGTGCAGTTCCACGACCTCGGCCTGGTCGTCGTCGACGAGCAGCACCGCTTCGGCGTGGAACAGCGCGACGCCCTGCGCTCCAAGGGCAAGCAGCCCCCGCACCTGCTCGTCATGACCGCGACCCCGATCCCGCGCACGGTCGCCATGACCGTCTTCGGCGATCTGGAGACCTCCGTACTGGACCAGCTGCCGGCCGGCCGTTCCCCGATCGCCACCCACGTGGTGCCGGCCAGGGACAAACCGCACTTCCTGGCCCGGACCTGGGAGCGGATCCGAGAGGAGGTGGAGAACGGCCACCAGGCGTACGTGGTCTGCCCGCGCATCGGCGACGGGGAGGACGACCCGAAGAACGGCAAGGGCGGCAAGGGCGCCAAGGGGGCCAAGGACGCCAAGAAGAAGGCGGCCGAGGAGGACGGCGACAGGCGGCCCCCGCTCGCGGTGCTGGACATCGCCGAGCAGCTCACCCGCGGTCCCCTCGCCGGAATCTCCGTCGAGGTGCTGCACGGGCGGATGGACCCCGCCGACAAGGATGACGTCATGCGCCGTTTCACCGCCGGCGAGGTGAAGGTGCTGGTCGCCACCACCGTCATCGAGGTCGGTGTGAACGTCCCGAACTCCACCGTCATGGTGATCATGGACGCGGACCGCTTCGGCGTCTCCCAGCTCCACCAGCTGCGCGGCCGCGTCGGCCGCGGCTCCGCCCCGGGGCTGTGCCTGCTGGTCAGCGAGATGCACGAGGCCAGCCCCGCCCGCGCCCGGCTCGCGGCCGTCGCCGCCACGCTGGACGGCTTCGAGCTCTCCCGCATCGACCTGGAGCAGCGCCGCGAGGGCGACGTGCTCGGCCAGGCCCAGTCCGGCGTCCGCTCCTCGCTGCGCATGCTCGCGGTCATCGAGGACGAGGAGGTCATCACCCAGGCCCGCGAGGAGGCCACCCGCGTGGTCGCCGCCGACCCCGAGCTGGCGGACCTGCCGGGCCTGCGGACCGCCCTGGAGGCCCTGCTGGACACCGAGCGCGAGCAGTACCTGGAGAAGGGCTGACGGGTACGACCTATCGTTGGAGCCCTGCACCATCCTCTGCTCGCCCCACCGAAGGACCCCAGATGACCCGCGTGATCGCCGGAAGCGCCGGCGGGCGACGCCTCGCCGTCCCGCCCGGCACCGGCACCCGCCCGACCTCGGACCGGATGCGCGAAGGCCTCTTCTCCACCTGGGAGTCGCTGCACGGGACCGAGGGGGCCCGCGTCCTCGACCTCTACGCCGGTTCCGGCGCCGTCGGCCTGGAGGCGCTCTCCCGCGGCGCGGACCACGCGCTGCTGGTCGAGCCCGACGCCAAGGCCGCCAAGGCCATCCGGGACAACATCAAGTCGGTCGGGCTGCCCGGCGCCGAGTTCCGGGCGGGCAGGGCCGAGCAGATCGCGGCCCTCCCCGCGCACGGGGACCCGTACGACGTGGTCTTCCTGGACCCGCCGTACGAGGTGGAGCACGGCGAACTGTGCGAGATCCTCCTCACACTCCGGTCCAATGGCTGGCTCAGCGACGACGCGCTCGTCACCGTGGAGCGCAGGACGAGGAGCGGCGCCTTCCCGTGGCCCGAGGGCTTCGAGCCGCTCCGGTCCAGGAAGTACGGCGAGGGCACCCTTTGGTACGGTCGCGCCGCCTTCACCAGCGAAGAGTCATGAAGCCCGCACCCGGGAGCGAGGGAATGCACGTGCGCCGCGCCGTCTGTCCGGGGTCGTTCGACCCCATCACCAACGGACACCTCGACATCATCGGCCGGGCCTCCCGGCTCTACGACGTGGTCCACGTCGCCGTGATGATCAACCAGTCCAAGCAGGGTCTCTTCACCGTCGAGGAGCGGATCGAGCTGATCCGCGAGGCGACCGCCGGCTACGGCAACATCGAGGTCGAGTCCTTCCACGGGCTCCTCGTCGACTTCTGCAAGCAGCGCGAGATCCCGGCCATCGTCAAGGGCCTGCGTGCCGTCAGCGACTTCGACTACGAGCTCCAGATGGCCCAGATGAACATGGGGCTGTCGGGCGTCGAGACGCTGTTCGTCCCGACCAACCCCACCTACAGCTTCCTGTCCTCCTCCCTGGTCAAGGAAGTCGCGGCCTGGGGCGGCGACGTCGCCCACCTGCTGCCCGCACACGTGCACGCCGCGCTGCTGGAGCGGCTGGCCAACCGCTGACCCCCGGCGCCCGGCGCCTCCCACGCCCCTGACGTGCTGTCAGTCGGTGTCGGCTCCCGGCCCGGTGGCCTTACAGTCTTCCCGTCCGTCTCGGGAACCGCCCGGGGCCGAGAGAGTGCGAGCACACATGGACGTGCAGAAGAAGCTCGACGAGATCGTCGCGGCCGTCGGCAGCGCCCGGTCCATGCCCATGTCGGCCTCGTGCGTGATCAACCGCGCCGAGCTGCTCGCCCTGCTCGAAGAGGTGCGCGGGGCCCTGCCGGGCTCGCTCGCACAGGCCCAGGAGCTCATCGGCGGCCGGGAGCAGATGGTCGAGGAGGCCCGCCGGGAGGCGGACCGGATCATCGAGTCGGCGCACGCCCAGCGCGGTTCGCTGATCTCCGACACCGAGGTCGCCCGGCGCTCCCAGGACGAGGCGGACCGGATCCTGGCGGACGCCCGCCGGGAGGCGGACGAGGTCAAGGCCGAGGCCGACGACTACGTCGACAGCAAGCTCGCGAACTTCGAGGTCGTGCTCACCAAGACCATCGGCTCGGTGGACCGCGGCCGCGAGAAGCTGCTGGGCCGGGGGCCGGGACTCGACGACCAGGGCTACCCGGACGCCGAGGCGCCCGAACGCAGCCACGACCCGGAGACCCAGCGGCAGCAGGCGGACGCCTACGTGGACAGCAAGCTGGCGACCTTCGAGGCGGTGCTCTCCAAGACCCTGGAGGCCGTCGGCCGGGGCCGCCAGAAGCTCCTCGGCCGCGTGGCCACCGACGACCTCGGCGCGCACATGGCAGCCCAGGACGCGGCGGGGCTCCAGCAGTCCCGCCCGGCCAGCGACGCCGACTTCCTGGCGGGTCTGGCCGAGCCGCAGGCCCCGCTGATCCCCGCGCAGGCACAGGCGCAGCCGGAGCCGGTGTACGACGCGTACTCCTACCAGCAGCCCGTCCAGCAGGACGCCTACGCGTACCAGGACCCGTACGGGAGCTACCAGCAGGTGCAGCAGCCCGACCCGTACGCGGTCCCGTACGACCAGCAGCCCGACCCGTACGGCGGCTACCAGCAGCCGCAGCAGGGCACGCAGGAGCAGCAGGCGGCGCTCGACGAGACCAGCTTCTTCGACACGAGCATGATCAACCTGGATCAGCTGCGCCAGTACGAGCAGGGCCGCTGACCTCCCCTCCGCACCTGGATTGGGCTCAGGGCGAAGCGGCGGGTATCCTGGCTCTTCGGTCGCGCGTATGCACCGCGATCCATGCTGCCCTTGAGTGGCGGAAATCTTGATCTTCAGCAGTCTCCAGTGATTTTGTGAAAGCAGGAACGGCCCTGAATACCCGCCTCGACCACCACAACCCCCTCGTGTTCGACACGCACGAGCTGGGTCGGCGTCCTGGTGCGATGCTGCGGCTGTCCCGTGAGATCGCGGCGCCGGCGGACCTCGGTCTCGCCGGTGTCATCGGAGTGCCGGAAGGCAGCCGGCTGAACCTCAAGCTCCGCCTGGAGTCGGTCATGGAAGGGGTGCTCGTCACAGGCACCGCCCGTGGATCGGCCGTGGGAGAATGCGTAAGGTGTCTGGAGGCCGTCGAGCGTGAGCTCAAGGCGGACTTCCAGGAAATGTTCTCGTACCCTGACGCCGACGACCGGAACCGCTCCAAGGCGGAGCCGGCCGACGACGCCGAGGACGACGAGGACACGCTCTTTATCGAGGACGGCTTGTTCGACCTCGAACCCGTGCTGCGCGATGTGGTGGTGCTCGCACTGCCGCTGCAGCCGGTGTGCCGGGAGGACTGTCTCGGACTGTGCCCCGATTGCGGGCTCAGCCTGAACGACGACCCGGACCACCACCATGACGCCGTCGACATCCGTTGGGCGGCACTGCAGGGACTCGTCACCGATCAGGGCGTCGAGAAGGACAATATGAGCGGCACTGCCTCCGACGGAGTTCAGGGCGCCGCCGAGAAGCAGGAGAAGTAGCCGTGGCTGTTCCGAAGCGGAAGATGTCGCGCAGCAACACGCGCCACCGCCGGTCGCAGTGGAAGGCTGCGGTCCCCACCCTGGTTTCGTGTGAGCGTTGCCAGGAGCCGAAGCTCCAGCACATTGCGTGCCCGAGCTGCGGCACCTACAACAAGCGCCAGGTCCTCGAGGTCTGAGCGGCTGGTGAGAGGCGCAATGTCTGAGCTGTCCAACGCTGAGAAGCAGGCAGACAGTAACAACGCGGCCTCGTCCCACGTGCTTCTGGAAGGGCGGCTCGGGTATCGACTCGAGTCCGCCCTTCTGGTGCGTGCGCTGACCCACCGCTCGTACGCGTACGAGAACGGCGGTCTGCCCACCAACGAACGGCTGGAGTTCCTCGGGGACTCCGTGCTGGGCCTGGTGGTCACGGACACGCTGTACACGACCCACCCCGACCTGCCGGAAGGCCAACTGGCCAAACTGCGGGCCGCGGTAGTCAACTCGCGTGCACTTGCGGAGGTCAGCCGCGGCCTCGAACTCGGTCTCTTCATCCGGCTCGGCCGGGGCGAAGAGGGCACGGGTGGCCGGGACAAGGCGTCCATCCTCGCCGACACCCTTGAAGCGGTGATCGGCGCGGTCTACCTCGATCAGGGCCTCGACGCGGCCTCGGAGCTGGTTCACCGGCTCTTCGACCCGCTCATCGAGAAGTCCTCCAACCTCGGTGCCGGCCTGGACTGGAAGACCAGTCTCCAGGAACTCACGGCGGCCGAAGGCCTCGGTGTGCCGGAATACCTGGTCACCGAGTCCGGTCCGGACCACGAGAAGACCTTCACCGCCGCCGCGCGCGTCGGTGGGACCTCCTACGGCACCGGCATCGGACGCAGCAAGAAGGAAGCGGAACAGCAGGCGGCGGAATCCGCGTGGCGCGGTATCAGTACCGTGGCGGACGAGCGGACCGCGGCGCAGGCCGCGCCCGTTCCGGCCGAGGCCGACGGGGCGCCGACGCCCGCCGACCCGGCGCCGGGCGCCTGACGGCTCCTTCCGGATTTTCCCCGCCCGCCCCCGCATCGCGGGGGCGGGCGGACCCGTTTCCGGGCCCCGCGCGAAGCCCGGTAGGCTCGCCGGGAGCGTTCACCACCGCACCCTTCCGGAGGACCCGTGCCCGAGCTGCCCGAAGTGGAAGTGGTGCGGCGCGGCCTGGAGCGCTGGGTGGCCGGGCGGACCGTGACGGCCGTCGAGGTGCTGCATCCGAGGGCCGTACGCCGGCACGCGGGCGGCGGCGCCGATTTCGCGGCCCGGCTCACGGGGGAGACCTTCGGGGTGCCGCGGCGGCGCGGCAAGTACCTGTGGCTGCCGCTGGAGGAGCGCGAGCTCTCCGTGCTCGGGCACCTCGGGATGAGCGGGCAGCTGCTCGTACAGCCCGAGGCGGCCCCCGACGAGAAGCACCTGCGCATCCGGGTGCGGTTCGGGGACGGGGCCGGGACCGAGCTGCGCTTCGTCGACCAGCGGACCTTCGGCGGCCTGTCGCTGCACGAGACAGTCCCCGGCAGCGCGGACGGGCTGCCCGACGTCATCGCGCACATCGCGCGGGACCCGCTGGACCCGCTCTTCGACGAGACGGCCTACCACCTGGCGCTGCGCGCCAAGCGCACCACGGTGAAGCGGGCACTGCTCGACCAGTCGCTGATCAGTGGCGTCGGCAACATCTACGCCGATGAGGCGCTGTGGCGCGCCAAGCTGCACTACGAGCGCCCCACCAGCACGCTCACGCGCCCCCGGAGCGTGGAACTCCTCGGCCACGCCCGGGACGTCATGAACGAGGCCCTGGCCGTCGGCGGCACCAGCTTCGACAGCCTCTACGTCAACGTCAACGGCGAGTCCGGCTACTTCGACCGCTCGCTCGACGCCTACGGGCGCGAGGACGAGCCCTGCCGGCGCTGCGGCACCCCGATGCGGCGCCGGCCGTGGATGAACCGGTCGAGCTACTTCTGCCCGCGCTGCCAGCGGCCTTCGCGCGTCTCGTCGTAGGCGGCCCGGGAGGCGAGCACCCCCGGCATGCTGCTCTCCAGCAGCCCGATGAGCGCGACCACGCGCTCCGCGACCTCCGCGCCGAACGGGGTCAGCTCGTAGTCGACCCTGGGCGGGTTCGTCGGCTGCGCCTCGCGGTTGACGATGCCGTCTCGCTCCAGCGCGTGCAGGGTCTGGGACAGCATTTTCTCGCTGATGCCGTCCACCCGGCGGCGCAGCTCGTTGAACCGGCATGGACCTCTGCGCAGAGCGCCCACCGTGAGGCTGCCCCAGCGACCCGTGACGTGTTCCAGCGTCTCGCGGGACGGGCAATCACGGGCGAACACGTCGAATGAACCGAACGTCTGTTCGGCGGCGCCCTCGTCCTCGGCGTCGCCGCAGGCTGGAGTCTGCATGGATTCAGCCTACTACTGAGCAGCGCCAGCCATTCGGGTTGCGCTTTCAAAAAGTTAGTGCTTTCCTTTTTCCTGTTACACCACGCCGCACAACGCCGTGACCCACCACGGTGTTTTCCGAGGGAGACCCGTCTTGTCCGGTATCACGTACACCCCTGTCGTCTCGATCGCCTACCACTCCGGCTACGGCCACACCACCGTCATCGCCGAGGCCGTCAAGGCCGGTGCCCTCGAGGCCGGTGCGACGGTCCACCTGATCAAGGTCGACGAGATCGACGACGCGCAGTGGGAGCTCCTGACCGCGTCCGACGCGATCGTCTTCGGTGCCCCCACCTACATGGGCAGCGCCTCGGGCGCCTTCCACGTCTTCGCCGAGTCCACGTCCAAGATCTGGTTCACGGCCGGCTGGCAGGACAAGGTCGCCGCGGGCTTCACCAACTCGGGCTCCAAGTCCGGCGACAAGGGCAACACCCTGGACTTCTTCCAGACGCTGGCCTCGCAGCACGGCATGAGCTGGGTCAACCTGGGTCTGAAGCCGGGCTGGAACTCCAGCACCGCTTCCGAGAACGACCTCAACCGCCTCGGCTTCTTCGACGGCGCCGCCGCCCAGTCCAACGGTGACCAGAGCGCGGAGTTCGTCCACAAGGCCGACATCGCCACCGCCGAGCACCTCGGCCGCCGCGTGACCGAGCAGACCCGCATCGTCATCGCGGGCCGCGCCGCCCTGGCCGCCTGACGCACGGCGTGAGCACCGGGCGCTGCCGCCCGGTGCGCGAAGGGGCACGGCCCCGTGCGGCGGGTCTATCCGCCGCACGGGGCCGTGCCCCTTGGTGTTCCCGGAAGCCGAAGCCCCGCCGTGCCTAGAAGCCGAAGTCCTGGGTCCACCAGGGGCCGCCCGCGGCGGAGTACATACCGACGCCCATGGTGCGGAACTCGCAGTTGAGGATGTTCGCCTTGTGGCCCGGGCTGTCCATCCAGGCCTTCATCACGGCCTGCGCGTCACCCTGACCGCGGGCGATGTTCTCGCCGCCCATCCCCGATATGCCGGCCTGGGTGGCACGGTCCCACGGGGTGCGGCCGTCGGGGTCGGTGTGGTCGAAGAACCCCCGGACGGCCATGTCCTTGCTGAAGGCTCCGGCCAGTGCCGCCAGCGGCGGGTTGGCCCGGACCGGAACGCAGCCGGCCTGCGCGCGCTCCTGGTTCACCAGGTTCAGCACGGCGGTCTCCTCGGAGGAGTGGCCGGCCGTGGCCAGCGCCGCCGGGGGCTTGGGGGCGGCCGTCTTCGGGGCGGCGGCCGGCTTCGGCGGGGCCGGGGTGGGGCTCGGCTTCGGGGTCTTCGCCGCCGCCGTCGAGGCGGCCGGGGAAGGGGAAGCGGAGGCCGACGGGGACGGCGGCGCCGAGGGGGAAGGGGACGCGGAGGGGGACGCCGGTCCGCTGGGCGTGAGGCCGGAGAGGCCGCCCTGCTGCTCCAGCGAGGTCCGGGGGCTCGGCAGGGCCGGGACCCCGGCGTCCGCGGTCTTCGCCTTCGCTTCGGAGCTCGCGCCCGCGACCCCTACGTAGGGGAAGGAGGAGCCGACCGGGACGACGCCCGTGGTGACGGCGGCCGTGCCGAGGGCCACGGCCACGGAAGCGCCGAGCAGGCCGCCCCGCAGGGCGGTGCGGCGCTTGCTGCCGCGGATCGGCGCGGCGTGAAGTCGGTGGCGTCCCATCGCGTCTTGCCTTCCTCGGGGGTCTCAGGGGCAGCGCCGTACGACCGGCACCGCAAGGTCGATGCTTCAAGATCAACCTTTACTCACCCAAAAGGGTGAGTTCATTGCTGCGCGACTGTACGCCATGGCGGCCGGGGGGCGCCGTGACCCGGAATCGTTTGCCCGGTTAGCGTTCATGCATGAATGAAGATGTGCGGATGACCGCCTGGGTGCGCGGTCGGGTACAGGGAGTGGGCTTCCGCTGGTTCACCAGGGCCAATGCCATGGAGATCGGCGGCCTGATCGGGTTCGCGCTCAACCTCGACGACGGTCGGGTGCAGGTGGTGGCCGAAGGTCAACGTGAGAATTGCCACCGGCTCCTGGAATGGCTGCACGGCACCGACACGCCCGGGAACGTGGACGGGGTGACGGAGATCTGGGGCACACCGCGAGGCGGCTACGAAGGGTTCGCCATCCGGTGATCGATCGACTGATCATGTACTGAACAGATCTCCGGATGGTCCGCACCTGGTCGGATCTGCGCATTCGTCGCCGACGCGTTGCCGAGCCGGGTGATCCGTGGAAGGCTCGGAGACGAGGATGATCTCCACGCCCCTTGCGGGGGCCGGGCTGCCCGCCGATACGGGGCGTGATCGTGTTGACCGTCAAACTTTTTGGTGAGACGCTGGAAGCCCCGCGCACCTGAGCTGTTTGGCAGCGTTGAGAGTAGTAAGCGCAGTGACTTCTCGTCGCTGCCGGACATCCGCGGGTGCGATTCCCTCACGACCCACACCGCTTCGGTCGGTCACTCAGTGTGGAGGACCATCCATCATGGCAAAGGCGCTTCTCGGTTACGTCGGCGGTTCCGACCCGCGACTCCTCGCCGAGATGCGACGGCTTCAGCAGCGCGTCCAGGACCTCGAGTCCGAGCTCGGACGAATCCAGTCCGAAAACGACGCTCTGAACGCGGCCGCCGCACAGCACGGAGACTCGCTGCTTGACAGCATCGACCTCGACGTACCCCAGGCGGAGCCTGCGCTCACCTGATCCGAGCTCCCTCGTCGCTCGACCAACAGTCACTCATGATCTGCAAGGGACGCTTCGGCGTCCCTTCTTTCTTTCCGCTGCACGAGGCCGCCGGGCGACGTTGCGCCAGGTGAGGGGCCGATTCCTTTAACGTCAGGTGTGCCCTGCACCTTCATGGGCGAAACCGAACGTGAAAGGTAGAGTCCGGCGGCGTGCATCTCAAGTCCCTGACCCTGCGCGGATTCAAATCCTTCGCCTCCGCCACCACCCTGCGCTTCGAACCGGGCATCACCTGCGTCGTGGGCCCCAACGGTTCCGGCAAGTCCAACGTGGTGGACGCGCTCTCCTGGGTCATGGGCGAACAAGGGGCCAAGTCCCTGCGCGGCGGGAAGATGGAAGACGTCATCTTCGCCGGCACCACCGGCCGCCCGCCGCTCGGGCGCGCCGAGGTCTCGCTGACCATCGACAACTCCGACGGCGCGCTGCCCATCGAGTACGCCGAAGTCACCATCACGCGGATCATGTTCCGCGGCGGCAGCAGCGAGTACCAGATCAACGGCGACACCTGCCGCCTGCTCGACATCCAGGAGCTGCTCTCCGACTCCGGCATCGGCCGGGAGATGCACGTCATCGTCGGCCAGGGCCAGCTGGACTCCGTCCTGCACGCCGATCCGATGGGCCGCCGCGCCTTCATCGAGGAAGCGGCCGGGGTGCTCAAGCACCGCAAACGCAAAGAGAAGGCGCTGCGCAAACTCGACGCGATGCAGGCGAACCTCGCACGCGTCCAGGACCTGGGCGACGAGCTGCGCCGCCAGCTCAAACCGCTCGGCCGGCAGGCGGCGGTGGCCCGGCGGGCCGCCGTGATCCAGGCGGACCTGCGCGATGCGCGGCTGCGGCTGCTCGCCGACGACCTCGTGACGCTCAGGGGCGCGCTCGACGCGGAGATCGCGGACGAGGCGGCCCTGAAGGAGCGCAAGGAGGCGGCCGAGGCGCAGCTCACGGCGGCGGTGCGGCGCGAATCCGAACTCGAGGAAGCGGTACGGGAGCTCGCGCCGCGGCTCCAGCGGGCGCAGCAGACCTGGTACGAGCTCTCGCAGCTGGCCGAGCGGGTACGGGGGACCGCCTCGCTGGCCGACGCCCGGGTCACATCGGCCTCGGCTCCGGCCGAGGAGGAGCGGCGGGGCCGGGATCCGGAGGACATGGAGAAGGAGGCCGCGCGGGTCCGCGAGCAGGAGGCGGAACTGACGGCCGCGGTGGAGGCGGCCGCGCGGGCGCTGGAGGACACCGTCGCCCACCGGGCCGAGCTGGAGCGGTCGCTGGCCGAGGAGGAGCGGCGGCTGCGGGACGCGGCGCGGGCCATCGCCGACCGGCGCGAGGGGCTGGCCCGGCTGACGGGCCGGCTCGGCGCGGCGCGCTCCCGTGCGGGCGCGGCCCAGTCGGAGATCGACCGGCTGGTGGCGGCGCGGGACGAGGCGCGGGCGCGGGCGGTGGAGGCGCGCGAGGAGTACGAGGCACTGGCCGAGGAGGTCGGGGAGGACGACTCCCCGGCGGCCGCGCAGGGGGAGTACGAGGCCGCGCGGGCCGCGCTGACGGAGGCGGAGGCCGGGCTCGGCGCGGCCCGGGACGCGTTGGCGGCGGCGGAGCGCTCGCGGGCGGCGGTGGCCGCGCGGCGGGACGCCCTGGCGATGGGGCTGCGCCGCAAGGACGGCACCGCGGAGCTGCTCGCGGCGCGGCTGGAGGGGCTGCTGGGCCCGGCGGCGCAGCGGTTGTCAGTGACCCCGGGGTACGAGGTCGCCGTGGCGGCGGCGCTGGGCGTAGTGGCGGATGCGGTGGCCGTGGACTCGGCCGCCGCCGCCGTCGGGGCGATCCGGCACCTGAGGGCCGCCGATGCCGGGCGGGCGGCGTTCCTGATCGCGCCGGGTGGAGTTGCGGTGCCTGGGCAGGGGGGTGCGGGTGCCGGTGCCGGTGCCGGTGCCGGGGCGGGTGCGTGGGTGGGTGCCGGGGCGGTTGGCGGGGTTCCGCCGAAGCCTGTTCTTCCCCACCCCGCCCCTTCCCGAGACTGGGGCTCCGCCCCAGACCCCGCTCCTCAAACGCCGGAGGGGCTGGATGTGGCGCCCCGTACGGCCGTGGTGGGGGAGGTGGCTGCGGTCGGCGGGGGGATTGCGGCCAGGGAGCTCGTGCGCGGGGACGCCTCGCTGGTGCGGGCGCTGGCCCGGGTGTTGCGGGACTTCGTGGTCGTCCCGGGGCTCGACGAGGCCGAGGCGCTGGTTGCCGAGCGGCCCGAGCTGGTGGCCGTGACCGCCGAGGGGGACGTCCTCGGGGCGCACCTCGCGCACGGTGGCTCCGCCGGGGTGCCCAGCCTCATCGAGGTGCGGGGTGCCGTCGACGAGGCCGATGCCGAGCGGCACCGGCTCGACGGGGAGTGCCTCGCGCTGGCCGGGGAGAAGGAGGCCGCCGAGCGGCACCGGTCGCTGGCCGGCGCCCGGGTCGAGGAGCTCGGGGAGCTCCGCCGGGCCGCCGAGCGGGCACGGGCCGGGGTCGCGCAGCAGCTCGGACGGCTCGCCGGGCAGGCGAAGGGGGCACTGGGCGAAGCCGAGCGCGCCGCCGCGGCCGCGGCCACGGCGCAGGACGCGCTGGAGCAGGCCCTGGCCGACGTGGAGGAGTGCGCCGAGCGGCTGGCCGTCGCCGAGGAGATGCCGGTGGAGGAGGAGCCGGACACCTCCCGCAGGGACCGGCTCGCGGCCGACGGGGCGAACGCGCGGCAGACCGAGATGGAGGCCCGGCTGCAGCTCAGGACCCATGAGGAGCGGGTCAAGGGGCTGGCCGGACGGGCCGACTCCCTCGACCGCGGGGCCCGGGCCGAGCGGGAGGCCCGCGCCCGGGCCGAGCGCCGCCGGGAGCGGCTGCGGTACGAGGCCGCGGTGGCCGCGGCCGTCGCCGACGGGGCCCGCCAGCTGCTCGCGCACATCGAGGTGTCGCTGACCCGCGCCGCCGGGGAGCGCACGGCGGCCGAGTACGCCAAGGGCCTGCGCGAGCGGGAGCTCGACGCGGCCCGGGGCCTGGGCCGCGGCCTGAAGGGGGAGCTCGACAAGCTCACGGACTCCGTGCACCGCGGCGAGGTGCTCGGCGCCGAGAAGCGCATGCGGATCGAGCAGGTGGAGGCGCGGGCGCTGGAGGAGTTCGGGATGGCCGGGGCGGGGCTCGTCGCCGAGTACGGGCCCGATCAGCCGGTGCCGCCGAGCCCGCCGGCGGACGGGGAGGCGCCGGACGAGGAGGCCGGGCCGGGGCCCTTCGTACGCGCACAGCAGGAGAAGCGGCTGAAGGCCGCCGAGCGCGCCTACCAGCAGCTCGGCAAGGTCAATCCGCTGGCACTGGAGGAGTTCGCGGCGCTGGAGGAGCGGCACAAGTTCCTCAGCGAACAGCTGGAAGACCTGCGCAAGACCAGGGCCGACCTCCTTCAGGTGGTGAAGGAGGTCGACGAGCGGGTCGAGCAGGTCTTCACGGAGGCCTACCAGGACACGGCCCGGCAGTTCGAGGGGGTCTTCTCGCGGCTGTTCCCCGGCGGCGAGGGCCGGCTGATCCTCACGGATCCGGACAACATGCTGACCACCGGCGTCGATGTCGAGGCCCGCCCGCCGGGCAAGAAGGTCAAGCGGCTGTCGCTGCTCTCGGGCGGGGAGCGCTCGCTGACCGCCGTGGCGCTGCTGGTCTCCATCTTCAAGGCGAGGCCCAGTCCGTTCTACGTCATGGACGAGGTCGAGGCGGCCCTCGACGACACCAACCTGCAGCGGCTGATCCGGATCATGGAGGAGCTGCAGGAGAGCTCGCAGCTGATCGTGATCACGCACCAGAAGCGGACGATGGAGGTCGCCGACGCCCTCTACGGGGTCTCGATGCAGGGCGACGGGGTCTCGAAGGTCATCAGCCAGCGTCTGCGGTGACGGGTGACGGGTGGCGGGAGGTGGATGACGGCTGGTGGATGACGGGTGGTGGATGACGGGTGGTGGATGACGGCTGGTGGATGACAGGTGGTGGATGACGGCTGGTGGATTACGGGTCACGGGTGACGGGTGACAGGGTGGCCAGGCCGATTCGGGGCACACGCACCCCGATGGCCCTTCCGGGTGGTGGCCGATCTTGACCTGTGCGCCACTGGGAGGGATCACACCCACAGCCCGCCACCGCAGCCGGCACGCAGGAGCGACCTTGAGCAGCAGCACGACGAGGCCCCAGAACTCGGGCGGCGGCCCGGCATCGCAGCCCGATCACCTCGGGCACGTCATCTTCATCACCGCGGCCGCCGCCATGGGCGGATTCCTCTTCGGCTACGACAGCTCCGTCATCAACGGCGCCGTCGAGGCCATCCGGGAGCGTTTCGACGTCGGCTCGGCCACCCTCGCCCAGGTGATCGCCGCCGCACTGATCGGCTGCGCCCTCGGCGCGGCCACCGCCGGCCGCATCGCCGACCGGATCGGCCGCATCCGCTGCATGCAGATCGCCGCCGTCCTCTTCACGGCGAGCGCCATCGGCTCGGCCCTGCCCTTCGCCCTCTGGGACCTGGCCGTGTGGCGGGTCATCGGCGGCTTCGGCATCGGCATGGCCTCGGTGATCGGCCCGGCCTACATCGCCGAGGTGTCCCCGCCCGCGTACCGCGGCCGGCTGGCCTCCTTCCAGCAGGCCGCGATCGTCACCGGCATCGCCATCTCCCAGCTCGTCAACTGGGGGATCCTGAACCTCGCGGACGGCGACCAGCGCGGGAAGGTCGGCGGCCTGGAAGCCTGGCAGTGGATGCTCGGCGTCATGGTCGTCCCGGCCGTCCTCTACGGCCTGCTCTCCTTCGCCATCCCCGAGTCCCCGCGCTTCCTCGTCTCGGTCGGCCGGATGGAGAAGGCCAAGACGGTCCTGCGCGAGGTCGAGGGCGAGGGAATCGACGCGGACGCCCGCGTCCGCGAGATCGACAGCGCCATCCATTCGGAACAGAGGTCCACTTTCAAGGACCTCCTGGGAGGCCGCTTCGGCTTCCTGCCCATCGTCTGGATCGGTATCGGCCTCTCCGTCTTCCAGCAGCTCGTCGGCATCAACGTGATCTTCTACTACAGCTCCTCGCTGTGGCAGTCGGTCGGCATCGATCCGAGCTCCTCGTTCCTGTACTCCTTCGAGACCTCGGTCGTGAACATCGTCGGTACGGTGATCGCGATGGTCTTCGTGGACCGCATCGGCCGCAAACCCCTCGCGCTCATCGGGTCCGTGGGCATGGCGATCTCCCTCGGGCTCGCCGCGTGGGCCTTCTCCTACAAGGACACCAGCGGCGGCGACATCGCCCTGCCGCACGCCCAGGGGCTCACGGCCCTCATCGCGGCCAACTGCTTCGTGCTCTTCTTCGCCCTGTCCTGGGGCGTGGTGGTCTGGGTCCTGCTCGGCGAGATGTTCCCGGGCCGCATCCGCGCCGCGGCCCTCGGCGTGGCGGCCGCCGCCCAGTGGATCGCCAACTGGGTCATCACCGTCTCGTTCCCCACGCTCTCGGACTGGAACCTGTCCGGCGCGTACGTCATCTACGCGGTCTTCGCCGTGCTCTCGATCCCGTTCATCCTCAAGTGGGTGCCGGAGACCAAGGGCAAGGCGTTGGAGGAGATGGGCTGACCACCCCCGCCAACTGCCCTCCTCCCCTCACAACGGGTACTGCCCCGGGCGCCTCACTCCTTGAGCCGGGGCAGTACCCGTTCGCACAGCAGCTGCAGGCTCCGCCAGCCCTCGTCCAGGGGCATCCCGCCGCACAGCGGGTGCAGCACCAGGTTCCCCGCCTCACCGGCGCCCCGGGCGTACGCGACCGCCTCGTCCGGGGTGAGGATGCGGTACACGCCCTCCGCGCGCAGCTCCGCGACCGTGTGCGCGCCCGACCGTACGGCGCTGCGGATGTCCTTGGACTGCCAGGACGCGTACATCCCGGCCTCGTGCAGGAAGCGCTCGCCGTGCTCGGCCCACGTCCGGTCCGGGTCCTCGGAGATGTGCAGCAGCGGGGTCTCGGCGGCCGGCATCATGCAGAAGCCCTCCGTGCCGTACTCCGCGAGCTTCGCGTTGTAGTACGCCTCCAGCTCGGGCAGGTGCGCGCTCGGGAAGAACGGCAGCCCCAGGCGCGCCGCGCGGCGGGCCGCCGCCTCGGAGCTGCCGCCGACCAGGAGGAGCGGGTGCGGCTGGGTGAACGGCCGCGGGGTGACCCGTACGGTACGGCCCCGGAACTCGAACGGTTCGCCGGTCCACGCCTTCAGCAGGGTCTCCAGCAACTCGTCCTGGAGCCTGCCGCGCCGGCCCCACTCCACGCCGTGCTGCTCGTACTCCTCGGGCCGGTAGCCGATGCCGGCCACCGTGACGAGGCGGCCGCCGCTGAGCAAGTCCAGGACCGCGATGTCCTCGGCGACCTTCAGCGGGTCGTACAGCGGGCCGATGATCGCCGAGACGGTGACCGCGATCCGGCGGGTGGCGCCGAAGACCGCGCCCGCGAAGGCGAAGGGGGAGGGCAGCCAGTTGTTGTCGGTGCCGTGGTGCTCCTCGGTCTGGATGGTGTCGATCCCGAGGTCGTCCGCGTACTTGGCCATCTCCAGCGCGGCCTTGTACCGGGCGGAGAGGGTTTCCGGGGTGCCGTTCGGGTCGATGAGATTGAACCGGGCCACGGTGATGGGCATGGAGAAGTCCCCCTTCGCCGGATGGGTGGGCGGGCGAAGGGGGACGTTAGCTGACGTGGCGTCAGTTAGACAGGGATCCGGCGCGGACCGGCTCGTCCGCCGCCGGCTCCGGTGCCCGCGCGGGCGGGGCCGTGCGCGGCAGGGCCCCGTACAAGGCCGCCGAGGTGACGATGCCCGCCGCCCAGCCCAGGCCGTTCTGCCCGATCCAGGTGGTGGCCAGCGGGCCGCTGAACCACTCGACCTTCGTGAACAGCAGGCCCACCACCAGGGCCAGCCCCCAGGCGGTCATGGCCTGCCAGGCGAATCCGCCCTTGTACCAGTAGGCGCTGGTCCGCGTGGTGTCCAGCAGCGCTGCGCCGTCGTAGGAGGTGCGGCGCAGCATGTCCACGCCGAAGACGCCGATCCACGCGGAGAAGGCCACGGCCAGCAGGGTCAGGAACGAGATGAACGAGCCGAAGAAGCTGGTCGCGACCACCATCAGCAGGAAGCCGAAGACCAGGCTGATGACGGCGTTGACGCTGACCGCCGCCGCGCGCGGGACCTTGATGCCGAGGGTCTGCGCGGTGAAGCCGGCCGAGTACATGGACATCGAGTTGATGAGCAGCATGCCGACGAGCGCGATCAGCAGGTACGGGACCGCGATCCAGATCGGCAGCAGCTCCCCGATGAAGGAGACCGGGTCCTGGGCGGTGGCCAGGTCGGGTGTGCCGACCGCCATCACCGCGCCCATGAGCACCATCGGGATCACGACGACGGCCGCGCCGCCGATGGTCGCGCCGACCATGCCCCTGGCGGATGCGGTACGGGGCAGGTAGCGGGTGAAGTCGGGGCCGGAGGGGACCCAGCTGATGCCGCCGGCCGCGATGGTGCCGATGCCCGCGACCATCATCGCGGTGGAACCGGCGGGCTTGCCGAAGACGGCCGACCAGTCGGTCTCGGCGATCAGGTAGCCGAGCACCAGCACGCTGAAGGCGCCGAAGAGGTACGTGGACCACTTGGAGCAGACGCGCAGCGCGTTGATGCCGAGGCCGGAGACCAGGAAGGTGCAGCCGACGAAGAAGAGGAGGGTGACCACGATCAGGGCGGTGTTCTTCTTCACGCCGAAGACCAGGTCGAGGACGGTCAGGACGGCGTAGGCGCCGCTGACCGCGTTGATGGTCTCCCAGCCCCAGCGGGCGACCCAGATCAGGGCGCCGGGGAAGAGGTTGCCGCGCTGGCCGAAGACGGCGCGGGAGAGCGCCATGCCGGGGGCGCCGCCGCGCTTGCCCGCGATGGATATGAGCCCCACGATCCCGTAGGAGACCACGGGCGCCGCGATCGCGACGACGAGCACCTGCCAGATGTTCAGCTTGTTGAGGATGACCAGGCCGGCGCCCATGGTCAGGAGCAGCACGCTGATGTTGGCGGCGACCCAGGTCGGAACGAGCTCGCGGACCCGGCCGCGGCGCTCGGAGTCCGGGACCGGCTCCAGGCCGCGTGACTCGACGGCGGTCTCGGCAGACATAGGTGTACTCCGTGGGGGAGGTGGGGCGTGGGGGGACTCCTCATCATCGTAGATTCGCCGCAAAAAGCACAAACAGAGGCTTACGTCCTAGTGCGAAGCTCCAAGGTCCCCGCCCCGGCGTGCGCGTGGCCGATACTGGGGAGCGTTATGGAAATCCTCATCCTTGCCGTAGTCATCGCCCTGGTCGCGGTCGGTGCGATCAGCGGGCTCGTGGTCAGCAGCCGCAAGAAGAAGCAGCTGCCGCCCACGGCGCCGTCGAGCACGCCGACCATCACTGCCCCGCCCGCCGAGCCGCAGGTGGGGGAGGACGCCGCACCGACGGCGGAAGAGCCGCGCCGCACGATCGAGGAGGTCGCCCTTCCCGACGCGCAGGCCCCCGTCGCGGAGCCCGAGGTCGCGCCCGAGCCCGAGGCTCCCGCCACGCCCCGGATCGAGGTGCCCGAGCCCACCGCCGGCCGCCTGGTCCGGCTCCGCGCCCGCCTCGCGCGCTCGCAGAACACGCTCGGCAAGGGGCTGCTCACGCTGCTCTCCCGCGAGCACCTCGACGAGGACACCTGGGAGGAGATCGAGGAGACCCTCCTCATCGCCGACGTCGGCGTCGCGCCGACCCAGGAACTGGTGGACCGCCTGCGCGAGCGGGTCCGGGTGCTCGGCACCCGCACCCCCGCCGACCTGCGCGCACTGCTGAAGGAGGAGCTGGTCGCGCTCCTGGGCACCGACTTCGACCGCGCCGTGAAGACCGAGAGCGGCGTGGACACCCCCGCCGTCATCATGGTCGTCGGCGTGAACGGCACCGGCAAGACCACCACCACCGGCAAGCTCGCCCGCGTGCTCGTCGCCGACGGGCGCAGCGTCGTGCTCGGCGCGGCCGACACCTTCCGCGCCGCCGCCGCCGACCAGCTCCAGACCTGGGGCGACCGGGTCGGCGCGCGCACGGTGCGCGGACCCGAGGGCGGGGACCCGGCCTCGATCGCCTACGACGCGGTCAAGGAGGGCATCGCCGAGGGCGCCGACGTGGTGCTCATCGACACCGCCGGCCGGCTGCACACCAAGACCGGCCTGATGGACGAGCTCGGCAAGGTCAAGCGCGTCGTGGAGAAGCACGGGCCGCTCGACGAGATCCTGCTGGTCCTGGACGCCACCACCGGCCAGAACGGCCTGACCCAGGCCCGGGTCTTCGCGGAGGTCGTGGACATCACAGGCATCGTGCTGACCAAGCTCGACGGCACCGCCAAGGGCGGGATCGTCATCGCCGTCCAGCGCGAGCTGGGCGTCCCGGTCAAGCTCATCGGCCTCGGTGAGGGCGCGGACGACCTGGCGCCCTTCGAGCCGGAGGCCTTCGTCGACGCCCTGATCGGCGACTGAGCGAAGCCCCGGGAGACGTTCCTACGCCGGCCAGTGCCCCCGCGGTCCCACGGACCCGGGGGCACTGCCGCGTGCGGAGCCCGGCCGGGCCCGGCCGGTGGCGCGGAGCGCGGCGGGGCCGGGGGCCGATCCGGGCCGGCCGCGCAGCGCGGCCCCGCCTCCGGCGCGGCCGGCCTAGCCCCGGCGCAGCCGGTGGCACAGGTAGGCCAGGGTGCCGAGCAGCAGGCGGGCCTGGGGCGGGTCCCCGGCCGAGTCCAGCGCCGGCGGGCGCAGCCAGCTCATCGGTCCGCGCCCCGCGAAGTCGGAGGGGGGAGCCGTGACGTAGGCACCCTGGCCCAGCGCGCGCAGATCGAGTCCGGCGTCGTCCCAGCCCATCCGGTACAGCAGCTGCGGCAGCCCGGCCGCGGCCCCCGGGGCGACGAAGAACTGGGCCCGGCCGTCCGGGGTCGCGGTGACCGGGCCGAGCGGCAGGCCCATCCGCTCCAGGCGGACCAGCGCCCGCCGCCCGGCCTCCTCGGCCACCTCGATGACGTCGAAGGAGCGGCCGACGGGGAGCAGCACCGCGGCGCCCGGGTAGCCGGTCCAGCTCGCGGTGACCTCGTCGAGGGTGGCGCCGGCCGGGACCGTCGGCGCGAGGGCCAGCGGATGCGCCCCCGGCGCACCGCAATTCGTATGACCGCAGGAGCAATCGCGGCCGGGTGCCGCGGCCCGGGCGCCGGGAACCACGTCCCAGCCCCACAGTCCGGTGTACTCCGCCACCGCCGTACACTCCGACGTCCTGCCGCGGCGCCGGACGCCGGAGCGGAACTCCTTGGTGCCGCGGCTGCCGCCGATCGTGAAGCCCATGCCCATGCCCCCTCCAACGGGTCGGACGTGCCGGTGGTTACGACGTCGGCGCAACGGGATGCCCGGCGCACTCCTCGCCGCGCACGCCCCGAGCGCACTTCCGTCCAACCGATCGGTTCTGCCTTCGTGTCAAGTGAATCGCGCCTGGCGGGTGGCGAGTTCATTCGAAGGGGTGGCGAATGGTGGCGTTTCCGGGATCGACCTCGCCGAAGGGGTGATCGTAGGATTACTTTCGGTGCACGAAGCGCGAAGCCGGACGCGTTCGCGGGTATGCCGGAGGCATGGCGTGAAGGACCTGTGAAGACCGGTTCCCGAGCGCGGGACCGCGAACCGGTGGCAGGGTTTCGTGGAGAAGAGAGCTGACGGATGGGGGCGTTCCAGTGAGCGGCAACGGCGCAAGCGGAACGGGTGCGGAGCCGACGGGTGCGGAGTCCGACGTGTCGTCCGCGGAGGAGTCCGAGCGGGATCCGGCCGCCCGCAACGAGCAGCTGACGTCGTGGTTCGTCCGCAGCGGCTGGTCCAAGGGCGAGCTCGCCCGCCAGGTCAACCGCCGCGCCCGGCAGATGGGCGCCCACCACATCAGCACGGACACCTCCCGGGTCCGCCGCTGGCTCGACGGCGAACAGCCCCGCGAACCCGTCCCGCGGATCCTCTCCGAGCTCTTCTCCGAACGCTTCGGCTCCGTGGTCGCCATCGAGCACCTCGGCCTGCGCACCGCCCACCAGACCCCCTCCGTCTCCGGCGTCGACCTGCCCTGGGCCGGACCGCAGACCATCGAGCTGCTAGGCGAGTTCTCCCGCAGCGACCTGATGCTGGCCCGCCGCGGCTTCCTCGGGACCTCGCTCGCCCTGTCCGCCGGCCCCGCCCTCATCGAGCCCATGCAGCGCTGGCTCGTACCGGTCCCGGCCGCCGACCCGGGACCCCGGGAGGCGGGGCCGGCGGGCGCACTCGGCGGCCACCGGCCGCCCCGGCTCTCCGGGCCCGAGGTGGACCTCCTCGAAGCCACCACCGTGATGTTCCGCCAGTGGGACGCCCAGTGCGGCGGGGGACTGCGCCGCAAGGCCGTCGTGGGCCAGCTCCACGAGGTGACGGACCTGCTCCAGGAGAACCACCCGGCCCCGGTCATGAAGCGGCTCTTCAAGGTCGCCGCCGAGCTCGCCGAACTCGCCGGCTGGATGAGCTACGACATAGGCCTGCACCCCACCGCGCAGAAGTACTTCGTCCTCGCGCTGCACGCCGCCAAGGAGGGCGGGGACAAGCCGCTGGGCTCGTACATCCTCTCCAGCATGAGCCGCCAGATGATCCACCTGGGCCGCCCCGAGGACGCCCTGGAGCTCATCCACCTGGCCCAGTACGGCAGCCGCGACTGCGCGGGGCCCCGTACCCAGGCCATGCTGTATGCGATGGAGGCCCGCGCCTACGCCAACATGGGCCAGCCCAGCCGCTGCAAGCGGGCCGTGCGGATGGCCGAGGACACCTTCTCCGACGTCGGCTTCGGTGGCGAGCCCGAACCCGACTGGATCCGCTTCTTCTCCGAGGCCGAGCTCAACGGCGAGAACTCCCACTCGTACCGCGACCTGGCCTACGTCGCGGGCCGCAGCCCCATGTACGCCTCCCTCGCCGAACCGGTCATGGAACGGGCCGTCGAGCTGTTCGAGAAGGACGAGGAGCACCAGCGCTCGTACGCCCTCAACCTCATCGGCATGGCCACCGTGCACCTGCTCCAGCGCGAGCCAGAGCAGGCCACCGTCCTCGTCGGACGGGCCCTCGACGTGGCGGGAAAGGTGCGGTCGGAAAGGGTCAACACCCGGCTGCGCAAGACCGTCGACAGCGCCGCCCGTGAGTACGGCGACGTCGCCGACGTGGTGCGCCTGACCGACCACCTCGCCTCCCGGCTCCCCGAAGCGGCGGAGGCCGTCTGACGGCCCTCCCGGCCGCCCCAAGGCTCCCGGCCGCGGCAGTCACCCCGTGAAACCCGATCAGGCTCCCCCAGCCAGGTTCCCCGGGTCATCGCCGCGGCCGGGCCCAGAACCGGCCCGTCCATGAACCACTCGTTCATGGACGCGTAACACGCCGGACCTCTTCGTCATCGACGCGAAACACCCAGCGGCGCCGCCGGAAACCGGCCTGCGCGAATCTCAGGGCCATTAACCGGCCAGCTCCCAGGCCGGGCCCCTCAGGCCTGATTCAAAAACCAGTGCCGCTCAGGTTTTCACGGTCGCCCGCACGCGAACGTACCGACGACGAGGAGACGCCGATGGCATCCGCCATCACGACCCTCGCGGCAGACGCCCCCACGCTGTCTTCCGCGAACACCGGGTTCATGCTCATCTGCTCCGCCCTGGTCATGCTGATGACCCCGGGACTCGCCTTCTTCTACGGAGGCATGGTCCGCGTCAAGAGCAGCCTCAACATGCTGATGATGAGCTTCATCAGCCTCGGGATCGTCACGATCCTCTGGGTCCTCTACGGATTCAGCCTCGCTTTCGGCGCGGACGCCGGCTCGGTCATCGGCTGGACCTCCGACTACGTGGGACTCAGCGGCATCGGCATCACCGAGCTGTGGGACGGCTACACCATCCCCGTCTACGTCTTCGCCGTCTTCCAGCTGATGTTCGCGATCATCACCCCGGCGCTGATAAGCGGTGCGCTGGCCGACCGGGTGAAGTTCAGCGCGTGGGCCCTGTTCATCACCCTCTGGGTCACCGTCGTCTACTTCCCCGTCGCCCACTGGGTGTGGGGCGCCGGCGGCTGGCTCTTCGAACTCGGCGTCATCGACTTCGCCGGCGGCACCGCCGTCCACATCAACGCCGGCGCCGCGGCCCTCGGCGTGATCCTGGTGATCGGCAAGCGCGTCGGCTTCAAGAAGGACCCGATGCGCCCCCACAGCCTCCCGCTCGTGATGCTCGGCGCCGGCCTCCTGTGGTTCGGCTGGTTCGGCTTCAACGCCGGATCCTGGCTCGGCAACGACGACGGCGTCGGCGCGGTCATGTTCGTCAACACCCAGGTCGCCACCGCCGCCGCCATGCTCGCCTGGCTCGGCTACGAGAAGCTGCGCCACGGCTCCTTCACCACCCTGGGCGCCGCCTCCGGCGCCGTCGCGGGCCTCGTCGCCATCACCCCCTCCGGCGGATCCTGCTCCCCGCTCGGCGCGATCGCCATCGGCGCCATCGCCGGTGTGGTGTGCGCCATGGCCGTCGGCCTGAAGTACAAGTTCGGCTACGACGACTCCCTCGACGTCGTCGGCGTCCACCTCGTCGGCGGTGTCATCGGCTCCCTGCTCATCGGCTTCTTCGCCACCGGAGGGGTCCAGTCCGACGCGGCCGGCCTCTTCTACGGCGGCGGCCTGGAGCAGCTCGGCAAGCAGGCAGTGGGAGTCTTCTCCGTCCTCCTCTACTCTCTCGTGGCATCCGCGGTACTCGCCTTCCTCCTCGACAAGACGATCGGAATGCGCGTCACCGAGGACGACGAGGTCTCCGGCATCGACCAGGTCGAACACGCCGAGACCGCCTACGACTTCAGCGGAGCGGGCGGCGGCTCCTCCTCCCGGAGCACCGCCGTGACCGCCCCCGTTGCCGCCGCGAGCAAGAAGGTTGACGCATGAAGCTCATCACCGCGATCGTGAAGCCGCACCGGCTCGACGAGATCAAGGAAGCCCTGCACCGCTTCGGAGTCCAGGGCCTGACCGTCTCCGAGGCCAGCGGATACGGCCGCCAGCGCGGCCACACCGAGGTCTACCGGGGCGCCGAGTACACCGTGGACCTCGTCCCGAAGATCCGCATAGAGGTACTCGTCGAGGACGGCGACGCCGAGGACGTGATGCGGATCGTCGTCGACGCCGCCCAGACCGGCAAGATCGGCGACGGCAAGGTGTGGAGCATCCCCGTGGACTCGGTCATCCGCGTCCGGACCGGCGAACGCGGCGCCGACGCCCTGTAGGACTGGCCCTGACCGACGGGAGCTCCCGGGTTGACGAGCGTCGAAGAGACCACGGACGACAACACGGCCGACTCGGGACCCAGCGGCTACGCCGCGGCCCGGCTGCGACTCCTCCAGGAGGAGTCGCGGTCCGGGCCCTCCCGGCGTTCCGCCCTGGCCGCCCTGACCGACGACTGGCTGAAGGCGCTGTTCGCCACGGCCGTACGGGAGACGGGCGTGCGCGGCGCCGCCCTCGTCGCCGTCGGCGGCTACGGACGCGCCGAACTCTCCCCCCGCAGCGACCTCGACCTGGTCCTGCTGCACGACGGCAAGGCCGAGCCGCGCGCGCTCAGCGCACTGGCCGACCGCCTCTGGTACCCCGTCTGGGACCTGGGCCTCGCCCTCGACCACTCGGTCCGCACCCCCGGCGAAGCCCGCAAGACCGCCGCCGAAGACCTCAAGGTGCACCTCGGACTGCTCGACGCCCGGCCCGTCGCCGGCGACGTCGGGCTGCTCACTGGGCTGCGCACCTCCGTCCTCGCGGACTGGCGCAACCAGGCCGCCAAGCGGCTGCCGCAGCTGCACTCCCTGTGCCGCGAACGGGCCGAGCGCGCCGGGGAGCTCCGGTTCCTGCTCGAGCCCGACCTCAAGGAGGCCCGCGGGGGGCTGCGCGACGTCACCGCGCTGCGGGCCGTCGCCGCGTCCTGGCTCGCCGACGCCCCGCGCGAGGGCCTGGCCGAAGCCCGGCGCCGGCTCCTCGACGCACGCGACGCGCTGCACCTGGTGACCGGCCGCGCCACCGACCGGCTCTCCCTCCAGGAACAGACCCCGGTCGCCGCGCAGCTCGGTCTGCTCGACGCCGACGCCCTGCTGAGGGAGGTGTACGAGGCCGCGCGCGTGGTCTCGTACGCCGGTGACGTGACCTGGCGCGAGGTCGGCCGCGTGCTCCGGGCGCGGGCCGCCCGGCCCAGGCTGCGCGGACTGCTCGGCACCCGGGGCGCCGTGCCCGAGCGGGCGCCGCTCGCCGAGGGCGTCGTGGAGTCCGACGGCGAGGCCGTACTGGCCCTGGCCGCGCGCCCGGACCGGGACCCGGTGCTGCCCCTGAGGTTCGGCGCGGCCGCCGCCCAGGCGGGACTGCCCGTCTCGCTGCACGCCGTACGCAGGCTCGCGGCGCAGGCCAAGCCGCTGCCGGTGCCGTGGCCCGCGGAGGCCCGGGAGCAGCTGCTGACCCTGCTGGGAGCGGGGGAGCCCACGGTGGCCGTGTGGGAGGCGCTGGAGGCCGAGGGGATCATCACCAGACTGCTGCCCGACTGGGAGCGGGTGCGGTGCCGGCCGCAGCGCAACCCGGTGCACACCTGGACCGTGGACCGGCACCTCGTCGAGACGGCGGTCCGGGCCTCGGCGCTCACCCGCCGGGTCGGCCGCCCCGACCTCCTCCTCATGGCCGCTCTGCTGCACGACATCGGCAAGGGCTGGCCCGGGGACCACTCGGTGGCGGGGGAGACGATCGCGCGCGACATGGCGCTGCGGGTGGGCTTCGACGCGGAGGACATCGCCGTGCTGGGCACCCTGGTACGCCACCACCTGCTGCTGATCGACACCGCCACGCGCCGGGACCTGGACGATCCGGCGACGGTGAAGGCGGTCGCGGACGCGGTCGGGTCGCCCGGCACGCTGGAGATCCTGCACGCGCTGACGGAGGCCGACGCGCTGGCCACCGGCCCGGCGGCGTGGAGCGCGTGGCGCGGCTCGCTCGTGGCGGACCTGGTGGCGCGGGTCGCCGCCCTGCTGCGCGGGGCGGCGCCGCAGCCGACGGAACTGGAGATCCCCACCACCGAGCAGGAACGGCTGGCGGTGGAGGCGCTGCGCACCCGGGAGCCGGTGCTGGCCCTGCACGCCCGCCAGGAGGAGGACGCGGTCGGAGTGGAGCTGGTGGTGGCCGTGCCCGACCAGCCGGGGGTGCTGCCGGCGGTGGCCGGCGTACTGGCGCTGCACCGGCTCACGGTGCGGGCGGCCGACCTGCGCTCGCTGGAGCTCCCGGACCAGCTGGGCGAGGTACTGGTGCTGCGGTGGCGGGTGGCCGCGGAGTACGGGGCCCTGCCGCAGGCCGCGCGGCTGCGCACCGACCTGGTGCGGGCCCTGGACGGTTCGCTGGACGTCCCGGCGAAGCTGGCGGACCGCGAGGCGGCGTACCCGCGCCGCCGCGGGGTGATCCCGCCGCCGCCCCGGGTCGCGGTGGTCCCGGAGGTCTCCTCCCTGGCCACCGTGCTGGAGGTGCGCGCGCCCGACGCGGTGGGGCTGCTGCACCGGATCGGGCGGGCGCTGGAAACCGCCGGCGTCCGGGTCCGCAGCGCGCACGTCTCGACGCTCGGCGCGAACGCGGTGGACACGGTGTACGTGGTCGACGGAGACGGCAAACCCCTCGCCGGCCCGGCGGCGGCAGCCCTGGCGGGGGCCGTCCAGGCGGCCCTGGCGTAGCCGGGCGGCCGCTGCGCGGAGACTCACCCCACCCCGCCCCTTCCCGAAACCGGAGCGCCGCCCCGGACCCCGGACGTGCGCTCCGGGGCTCCGCCCCGGGAAACGGTGAAGGGGCGGTGCGGGGGAAAGTCGCCCGCAGGGCCGGGCCGGTGGCGGGGACCGATACCCTGGGGGACGACCACACGCCCCCGACCCGAGGAATCGCGACCACCGTGTTCGATACGCTTTCCGACCGCCTCAGCGCGACCTTCAAGTCCCTCCGGGGCAAAGGCCGCCTCTCCGAGCAGGACATCGACGCTGCGGCGCGGGAAATCCGTATCGCCCTCCTCGAGGCCGACGTCGCCCTCCCGGTCGTCCGCTCCTTCATCGCGAACGTCAAGGAGCGCGCCCGCGGCGAAGAGGTCTCCAAGGCCCTGAACCCGGGCCAGCAGGTCCTCAAGATCGTCAACGACGAGCTGGTCTCCATCCTCGGCGGCGAGACCCGGCGGCTGCGCTTCGCCAAGACCGCGCCCACCGTGATCATGCTCGCCGGCCTCCAGGGCGCCGGTAAGACCACCCTCGCCGGAAAGCTCGGCCTGTGGCTGAAGGGGCAGGGCCACACCCCGCTCCTCGTCGCCTGCGACCTCCAGCGCCCCAACGCCGTCAACCAGCTCTCGGTCGTCGCCGACCGCGCCGGCGTCGCCGTCTACGCCCCGGCGCCCGGCAACGGCGTCGGTGACCCGGTCCAGGTCGCCAAGGACTCCATCGAGTACGCGCGCACCAAGCAGTACGACGTGGTGATCGTCGACACCGCCGGCCGCCTCGGCATCGACCAGGAGCTGATGCAGCAGGCCGCGGACATCCGCGACGCCGTCAGCCCGGACGAGATCCTCTTCGTCGTCGACGCCATGATCGGCCAGGACGCGGTCAACACCGCCGAGGCCTTCCGCGACGGCGTGGGCTTCGACGGCGTCGTGCTCTCCAAGCTCGACGGCGACGCCCGCGGTGGTGCCGCGCTCTCCATCGCGCACGTCACCGGCAAGCAGATCATCTTCGCCTCGAACGGCGAGAAGCTCGACGAGTTCGACGCCTTCCACCCGGACCGCATGGCGGGCCGGATCCTCGACATGGGTGACATGCTCACCCTCATCGAGCAGGCCGAGAAGACCTTCTCGCAGGCCGAGGCCGAGAAGATGGCGGCCAAGCTCGCCAAGGGCCCCAAGGAGTTCACGCTCGACGACTTCCTGGCCCAGATGGAGCAGGTCCGCAAGATGGGCTCCATCTCCAAGCTGCTCGGCATGCTCCCCGGCATGGGGCAGATCAAGGACCAGATCAACAACATCGACGAGCGCGACGTCGACCGCACCGCCGCGATCATCAAGTCGATGACCCCGGCCGAGCGCCAGGACCCGCACATCATCAACGGCTCGCGCCGCGCCCGCATCGCCAAGGGCTCCGGTGTCGAGGTCAGCGCCGTGAAGTCGCTCGTCGAGCGGTTCTTCGACGCCCGCAAGATGATGTCCCGCATGGCCCAGGGCGGCGGCATGCCGGGGATGCCCGGCATCCCCGGGATGGGCGGCGGCCCCGGCCGGCAGAAGAAGCAGGTCAAGCAGGCCAAGGGCAAGCGCAAGAGCGGCAACCCGATGAAGCGCAGGGAAGAAGAGGCCGCGGCCGCCGCGCGCCGCGAGGCCGGTCCGCAGGACGCCCCGCCCGCCGCCGGCGGCAACCCGTTCGGGCTTCCTGCCGGAGGCGCGCAGCCCGGGCAGGACTTCGACCTCCCGGATGAGTTCAAGAAGTTCATGAAGTAGCAGTACGGAGCCGCAGGAGCCCCGGCCGGACCTCTCCGGCCGGGGCTTCGCCGTGTCGGCTCCCGCCAGGGGCGATGATCCGGTTTGTCGCTTATGGTCGGCCGGGAGGACGGCAGAAGGAGGCCACGTGCCCAGCCCCACCCCCGTACCGCCCCGCGACCGGGCCGATACACCCTGGCGCTCCGAGGGCGCACCGCCCGCCCCGCCGCCCAAGAAGAAGATGCCCGGCGGCTGGCGGGGCCTGATCCTCACCGCCCTGATCGTCTACCTGATCACCAACCTGGTGCTCTCGTTCTTCAACGAGGGCGACGAGCCGACCATCTCGTACACCGAGTTCAGCAAGCAGGTCGCCAACGGCAACGTCTCGAAGATCTACGCCAAGGGCGACGCCATCCAGGGTCAGCTGAAGGCCGAACAGCCCAAGCCGGACGGGGGCAAGGGCGACTACACCAAATTCGTCTCCCAGCGCCCCGCCTTCGCCGACGACGACCTGTGGGCCAACCTCACCAAGCACAACGTCGTCGTCACCGCCTCCCCGGTCGTCGAACAGCGCAGCTTCCTCGCCAACCTGCTGCTCTCCCTCGCCCCGATGCTGCTCCTGGTCCTGCTGTGGGTGTTCATCGCCCGCAGGATGAGTGCCGGAATGGGCGGGGGCATGGGCGGACTCGGCCGCAAGGCGCCGCCCAAACCCGTGGAGCTGGAGGGCGCCAAGCGCACCACCTTCGAGGACGTGGCCGGCATCGACGAGGTCGAGGGCGAACTCAACGACGTCGTGGACTTCCTCAAGAACCCCGACGAGTACCGCAAGATGGGCGCCCGCATGCCCGGCGGGGTCCTGCTCGCCGGCCCGCCCGGCACCGGCAAGACCCTGCTCGCGCGCGCCGTCGCGGGCGAGGCGGGGGTGCCCTTCTTCTCCGCCTCCGCCTCCGAGTTCATCGAGATGATCGTCGGAGTCGGCGCCTCCCGGGTGCGCGAACTCTTCTCCGAGGCCCGCAAGGTGGCCCCCGCCATCGTCTTCATCGACGAGATCGACACCATCGGGCGGGCGCGCGGCGGCGGCGCGGGCATGGGCGGCCACGACGAGCGCGAGCAGACCCTGAACCAGATCCTCACCGAGATGGACGGCTTCTCCGGCTCCGAAGGCGTGATCGTCCTGGCCGCGACCAACCGGGCCGACGTGCTGGACCCGGCGCTGACCCGGCCGGGCCGCTTCGACCGCACCGTCGTCGTCTCCCCGCCCGACAAGGCCGGCCGGGAGGCCATCCTGCGCATCCACACCCGGGACATCCCGCTCGCCCAGGGCGTCGACCTCGCGCAAGTGGCCCGCACGACCCCGGGCATGACCGGAGCCGAACTGGCCAACCTCGCCAACGAAGCGGCCCTGCTCGCCGTCAAGCGCCAGCAGACGCAGGTCACCCAGTCGGACCTCTCCGACGCGCTGGAGAAGGTCCAGCTCGGCGCGGAACGGCCGCTGGTCATGCCGGAGGAGGAGCGCCGCCGCACCGCGTACCACGAGGGCGGGCACGCCCTGCTGGGCATGCTCCAGCCCGGCGCCGACCCGGTCCGCAAGATCACCATCGTGCCGCGCGGACGGGCGCTCGGCGTCACCCTCTCCACCCCCGAGGCGGACCGGTACGCGTACACCGAGGAGTACCTGCGCGGCCGCATCATCGGGGCGCTCGGGGGCATGGCGGCCGAGCAGATCGTCTACGACGTCATCACCACGGGCGCGGAGAACGACCTCGAGCAGGTCACCAACATCGTCCGGGGCATGGTCGGCCGCTGGGGAATGAGCGCACGCATCGGCCCGCTCACCGCGATCCCCTCGGACGCACAGAGCCCCTACGGCCTCCTCGCGGCCCCGGCCACCCTCGACGCGGTGGACCACGAGATGCGGCGGATCGTCGACGAGTGCTACGAGAAGGCCCGCCGCCTGCTGCGCGACAACCGCGACAAGCTGGACGCCCTCGCCGAGGCCCTGTTGGCGAACGAGACCCTGGACGAACCCGCCGCCTACGCCGCCGCCGGCATTCCCCGCCTCCACAAGTGAGGGCCGCGCGGGGCCGGTCACCGGCCCCGCGCCGCGGCGGCGGTTACGCCGTACGGGCGATGACGTAGCGGAAGATGTTCGGCAGCCAGACGGCCCCGTCGGCTCGTTCATACGGGTGAAGGGCCTCGGCCAGCTCCTTCTCCACCTGTACCGGGTCGGAGCATTCGTACAGCCCGGTCGACAGCAGCCCGCGCACCGCGCTGTCCACGTCGGCGTACCCGAAGGGGCAGAACACCCGCCCCGATCCGTCCGGCACCAGCCCGGCGGCGGCCACGAGCGCGTCCAGGTCGCGCGCCACCGGACCGCCGCCCAGCACCGACGGCACCGTGCACCGTTCCGCCGGACCCCAGTCGGCCAGCACCACCGCGCCTCCGTGCCGGCGCAGCGCAGGCAGGGCCGCGGCCAGGGCGCCAGGGGTGGGCGAGAAGGCCAGCAGGACGTCGTAGGGCACCGCGGGCGCGGGTGGGGCCGCCAGCACCTCCAGGAGCCGCTCCCGGGCCAGCGTCCGGCGCGCCGGATCCGCCTCCACACCCGTGGCCAGGGCTCCCCGCCCCGAGGCCAGCAGCAGGGCCAGTCCGGCCCCGCAGTCGAGGCCCAGCAGCCGGTCGCCCGGCCCGACCTCCAGCCGGTCGTAGACCGCCTCGTACAGCGGTACCAGCATCCGTTCCTGGATCTCCGCCCAGTCCCGGGCGACAAGCGTCGCCGTCGGCGTCGGTGTCATCGAAAGAGCGCTCCTGATTCCGTGTCGCCCCCTTGCCCCCGTTGCCAGAGAACTCCCGATTCGCCCCCGCGTCCAGAGGAGCGCGCCACCCGATTCACACTCGGCACTCCGGGCGCCGTACCATTCGCGCCATGGCAAAGGCACCCGTTCTCACCCCCCAGGCGGAGGATTTTCCCCGCTGGTACCAGGATCTGATCAACAAGGCCGAGCTGGCCGACAACGGTCCGGTCCGCGGCACGATGGTCATCCGGCCGTACGGCTACGGCCTGTGGGAGCGGATGCAGCAGGAGATGGACGCGCGCATCAAGGACGCGGGCGCCCAGAACGCGTACTTCCCGCTGTTCATCCCGCAGTCGTACCTGACGAAGGAAGCCGAGCACGTCGAGGGCTTCGCCCCCGAGCTCGCGGTCGTCACGCACGGCGGCGGCAAGGAGCTCGACGAGCCGATCGTCGTGCGGCCCACCTCCGAGACGATCATCAACGACTACTTCTCCAAGTGGGTCCAGAGCTACCGCGACCTGCCCCTGCTGATCAACCAGTGGGCGAACGTGGTCCGCTGGGAGATGCGCCCGCGCATCTTCCTCCGTACGAGTGAGTTCCTCTGGCAGGAGGGCCACACCGCCCACGCCACGTACGAGGACGCCCGCGACTACGCCGCCCGCATCCACACGGACGTGTACGGCGACTTCATGACCAACGTGCTCGGCATCGACGTGGTGCTCGGCCGCAAGACCGCCAAGGAGCGCTTCGCCGGCGCCATCAACACCCTCACCCTCGAGGGCATGATGGGCGACGGCAAGGCCCTGCAGCTGGGCACGAGCCACGAGCTGGGCACCAACTTCGCCAAGGCCTTCAACACGCAGTACCTGTCGAAGGAAGGCAAGCAGGAGCTCGTCTGGCAGACCTCGTGGGGCGTTTCGACCCGCATGGTCGGCGGCCTGATCATGTCGCACGGCGACGACAACGGCCTGCGGGTCCCGCCGCGCCTCGCGCACGTCCAGGTCGTCGTCATGGCGATCAAGGGCGACGAGGCCGTGACGAAGGTCCGCGAGCTGGGCGCCCAGCTCAAGGCCGCGGGACTGCGGGTGTTCGTCGACGACCGCGTCGACACCCCGTTCGGCCGCCGCGCCGTGGACTGGGAGCTCAAGGGCGTACCGGTCCGCGTCGAGATCGGTCCCCGCGACCTGGAGGCCGGCACCGCGATGCTGGCCCGCCGGATCCCGGGCGGCAAGGAGGCCGTGCAGATCGCCGACCTCGCCGCCCTGCTGCCCAAGGTGCTCGAGGAGGACCAGGAGCAGCTGCTGCGCGAGTCCCGCGAGCGCCGGCTGGCCCGCACCTCCGACGTCGCGACCATCGAGGAGGCCGCCGAGGCCGCCATCGCCGGTGGCTGGGCGCGGATCCCGTGGGCCGACCTGGGCCCCGAGGGCGAGGCGAAGCTCGCAGAGCAGGCCGTCTCCGTACGCTGCCTGATCGCCGCGGACGGGTCGGTTCCGCAGGCGGACGACGCCCCGGGTAACCTCGCGATCGTCGCGCGCTCGTACTAGCGGGGCCGGCTGACGGCTCTCACGCCCCGGCGTGCGGCTCGCGCCGCGCGCCGGGGTGTAGTCGTCGTTACGTACCGACTCCTCCTGAGATCTGCGCACCCGTCCTCGTCGGGACGCATGAGACTGAACTGACTGGTACGTGCAAAAAATTTGGAATGGCCCGGAATCGGAACACCTGGGCACCCCGGCTCGTTGTCACGACGTGAGCACGACACCCCCTGTTCTCGCCGCAGAGCTGGCGCAGGCGTGGGCCGATATTCAGCGGTACCACCCCGAGCTGCCTGACCTTGCCGCGCCCGAGTCCCTGATCGGAGAGTCCTCGTCCGCCTGCGGCGCCGAGCTCTCCTTCGAGCGACTGCTGCACGAGGCAGTCCACGGCATCGCCGCAGCCCGCGGAGTGCGTGACACCTCGCGTGCCGGCCGCTACCACAACCGCAGGTTCCTCGCGATCGCCGAGGAGATGGGGCTGGACCACAGTGACGAGCCGCACGCGAGCAGCGGCTTCTCCCTGGTCTCGCTCAATCCCGAGGCGAAGAAGCGCTACCGGCCCACCATGGAGCGCCTCCAGCGCGCGCTGAAGGCGCACACGGTCGCCACGGCGGCCGACACGAAGCGCAGTTTCCGGGGTCCGGCCGCCCGGCACGGGTCCTCCGGCGGAGGTGTCCGGGTCAAGGCGGTCTGCGACTGCGGGCGCAACGTCCGGGTCGTCCCCTCCGTGCTGGCCCAGGCCCCGATCGTGTGCGGAGGCTGCATGAAGCCGTTCCGCATTCCCGAGGTCGCGGTGTCGGCCGCTGCTTCCTGACCGGGGCGGACGGGGTGCCCCGGGCGTGTGGCACAATGGACAGCTGTACTCGACAGTCGCATAGGACCCCTCTCTCCTCCGGCTGACGCGTCCATCGGGCACCCGAGTACCGCAACCCCACGTGGCATCTCATGTGCCCAACCACGTCAAGTTCAGGAGACACCACTCCAGTGGCAGTCAAGATCAAGCTCAAGCGCCTCGGCAAGATTCGCCAGCCGCACTACCGCATCGTCGTCGCCGACGCCCGTACCCGTCGGGACGGTCGCGCGATCGAAGAGATCGGTATCTACCACCCGACGTACAACCCGTCGCGCATCGAGGTCAACGCCGAGCGTGCGCAGTACTGGCTGTCGGTCGGCGCCCAGCCCACCGAGGCTGTGCTCGCCATCCTGAAGCTCACCGGTGACTGGCAGGCGCACAAGGGCCTCCCGGCCCCCGCGCCGCTGCTCCAGCCGGCGACGAAGGAGAACAAGCGTCGCTCCTTCGACGAGTTCGCCAAGGCCCTCGAGGGCATCGGCGAGGGCAAGGGCGAAGCCATCACGCAGAAGGCGAAGAAGGCCGACAAGAAGGCGGACGAGGCTGAGGCCGAGACCGCCGAGTCGACCGAGGCCTGAGCATGCTCGAGGAGGCTCTTGAGCACCTCGTGAAGGGCATCGTGGACAACCCCGACGAAGTGCAGGTCGCCTCGCGCAACCTGCGCCGCGGGCAGGTGCTGGAGGTCCGGGTCCACCCCGACGACCTCGGCAAGGTGATCGGCCGCAACGGCCGCACCGCACGTGCCCTGCGTACCGTCGTGGGCGCCATCGGCGGCCGGGGGATCCGCGTCGACCTCGTCGACGTGGACCAGGTCCGCTGAGAAGTAGTTGAGTCACCGGCACGGGCCGGGGAGGGCATTGCGCCCGCCCCGGCCCGTCGTCGTCTGAACAGGAGAGACACACAGTGGAGCTGGTAGTCGCGCGGATCGGCCGCGCCCACGGGATCAAGGGTGAGGTCACCGTCGAGGTGCGCACCGACGAGCCGGAACTGCGGCTGAGTCCCGGCGCCGTGCTCCGGACCGAACCGGCGTCGGCGGGCCCGCTGACGGTCGAGACGGGCCGGGTGCACAGCGGAAGGCTGATGCTGCGCTTCGCGGGGGTCAAGGACCGCACCGGCGCCGAGGCGTTGCGCAACATCCTGCTCATCGCCGACGTGGACCCGGCGGAGCTGCCGGCCGAGGACGACGAGTACTACGACCACCAGCTGATGGACCTCGACGTGGTCCTCGAGGACGGCACGGTGATCGGCCGGATCACCGAGATCTCCCACCTGCCCTCGCAGGACCTGTTCATCGTCGAGCGGCCCGACGGCACCGAGGTGATGATCCCCTTCGTCGAGGAGATCGTCGCCGGGATCGACCTCGACGAGCAGCGCTGCGTCATCACCCCGCCGCCCGGCCTGATCGACGAGCGCGAGGCGATCGTCGTCTCGACCCGCGACGGGGACGGGGACGCGAACGAGGACGCGAACGAGGACGAGGACGAGGACGGGGAAGGGGAAGGCGCCTGATGCGTCTCGACGTCGTCACGATCTTCCCCGAGTACCTGGAGCCGCTCAACGTCTCCCTGGTCGGCAAGGCGCGGGCGCGCGGGCAGCTCGACGTACACGTCCACGACCTGCGGGAGTGGACGTACGACCGGCACAACACGGTGGACGACACCCCGTACGGCGGCGGTCCCGGCATGGTCATGAAGACCGAGCCCTGGGGCGAGGCCCTGGACGCGGCGCTGGCCGACGGCTACGAGGCGGGCGCGCACGGCCCCGTCATCGTCGTCCCCACCCCCAGCGGCCGGCCCTTCACCCAGGAACTCGCCGTCGAGCTCTCCGAGCGTCCGTGGCTGATCTTCACCCCGGCCCGGTACGAGGGCATCGACCGCCGGGTCATGGACGAGTACGCCACGCGCGTCCCGGTCTACGAGGTCTCCATCGGGGACTACGTCCTGGCGGGCGGCGAGGCGGCCGTCCTGGTCGTCACCGAGGCCGTGGCCCGGCTGCTGCCCGGGGTGCTGGGCAACGCCGAATCGCACCGCGACGATTCCTTCGCGCCCGGGGACATGGCCAACCTGCTGGAAGGGCCCGTCTACACGAAGCCCCCCCAGTGGCGCGGCCACGGGATCCCGGACGTGCTGGTCAGCGGCCACCACGGCAAGATCGCGCGCTGGCGCCGCGACGAGGCCTTCCGCCGCACGGCGAGCAACCGCCCGGATCTGATCGAGCGCTGCGAGGCCTCCGCCTTCGACAAGAAGGACCGCGAGCTGCTGAGCATCCTCGGCTGGAAGCCCTCCTCCGACGGCCGATTTTGGCGCAGGCCGCAGAGCGTGGAAGAATAGGCGGCTGCTGTGTGCTCGCGTGCGCCCCTGCCACAGGGGGACAGTCGTCCGCCGAGTCCCGCAGCTCCCGAATTCTCTACGGAAACCCCGCATCGGCGGCCTGTGGCGTCATGCGAAGAAAGCAGAAGAACTTCATGACTCACCTGCTCGATGGCGTCAACGCCGCCACCCTGCGCTCGGACCTGCCGGCCTTCCGCCCCGGTGACACGGTCAACGTTCACGTCCGCGTGATCGAGGGCAGCCGCTCCCGCATCCAGCAGTTCAAGGGTGTCGTCATCCGCCGCCAGGGCTCGGGCGTCTCCGAGACCTTCACGGTCCGCAAGGTCTCCTTCAGCGTCGGCGTGGAGCGTACCTTCCCGGTCCACTCCCCGATCTTCGAGAAGATCGAGCTCGTCACCCGCGGTGACGTGCGTCGCGCCAAGCTGTACTTCCTCCGTGAGCTCCGCGGCAAGGCCGCGAAGATCAAGGAGAAGCGCGACCGCTGATCTGCTCTCGGGGTTCAGCGGTCGGCCGGATAGGCTCGCCCCCGATGGACACCGAAGCACCTCACACGCAGCGCGGCCACTCTTCCCCCGACGAGGGGGAGGGGCGGTCGCGTTTCGCGTTTTCCGGCTCCGGATCCGGATCCGATTCCGGGTCTTCCTCTCCCCCTTCCGGTTCCGGTTCCGGCCGGGCGGGGTGGCTGACCTGGCGGCGGGCCGGGCTGCTGGGCGTGGTCTGCACCGTCTTCCTGCTGCTCCTGAGCAATTTCGTGCTCCAGCCCTTCCTGATCCCGAGCCGCTCGATGGAGCCCACGCTGGCGGTCGGGGACCGGGTACTGGTCAACAAGCTGGCGTACCGTTTCGGCAACCAGCCCGAGCGCGGGGACGTCGTGGTCTTCGACGGCACGGGCTCCTTCGTACCGGAGGGCCCGGACGGGAATCCGATCGCTGACGCCGTGCACGGGGCGGCCTCTGCCCTCGGGCTCGCCGAGCCCTCGGACACCGACTTCGTGAAACGGGTCGTCGGCGTCGGCGGCGACGACGTGGTCTGCGACGAGAACGGCCGGATCAAGGTCAACGGGGTGGTGCTCGACGAGCCGTACCTCTACCCGGGCGACTCGGGATCGAAAGTGCCCTTCCGGATCGTCGTGCCGCTTGGGACCCTGTGGGTCATGGGCGACCATCGTTCCCAGTCCCGGGACTCCCGGGACCACCTGGGGGAACCTGGCGGGGGGATGGTGCCTGTGGAGAAGGTGATCGGGCGGGCCGACTGGATCGGCTGGCCGGTGTCGCGCTGGGGCGGCGTACGGTCCGTGGGCGGCGGCCGTGGGTAGCCGCGGGCAGGACCCCGGAGCCGGGCGGAACCCCGGATCGGGGCAGGACCCCCGACCGGGGGAGGACCCCCGACCGGGGCAGGACCCCCGACCGGGGCAGGGCGCCGGAGCCGCGCCGGAGCCGGGCGGCCGCGCCGAGCGGCGCCGGACCGCCCGCCGGGTCCGGCGCAGGAGGCGCACCCGCCGGGTGGGGGAGCTGCCCCTGCTGGTGGTGGTGGCGCTGTGCATCGCCCTGATCCTCAAGACCTTCCTGGTGCAGGCCTTCTTCATCCCCTCGGGCTCCATGGAGGAGACGATCCGGATCGGCGACCGGGTGCTCGTGGACAAGCTGACGCCGTGGTTCGGCGCCGAGGTCGAGCGCGGCGAGGTCGTCGTCTTCAAGGACCCCGGCGGCTGGCTCAGCGGTGAGAGCGCGCGCCCGGCCCAGGACCCGGTGGGGGTCAAGCAGATCAAACAGACCCTCACCTTCATCGGCCTGCTGCCCTCGGCCAACGAACAGGACCTGATCAAACGGGTCATCGGCGTCGGCGGGGACACCGTCAAGTGCTGCGACGCCCAAGGCCGGGTCACCGTCAACGGCTCGCCGCTCGACGAGCCGTACATCAACCCGGGCAACGCGCCCTCGGAGATCCGGTTCGAGGTGAAGGTCCCCGCCGGGCGGCTCTTCGTCATGGGCGACCACCGGGCCAATTCGGCCGATTCCCGCTACCACCTCGACGAGGCCTTCCAGGGCACGATTCCCGAGGGGAACGTGGTCGGCCGGGCCGTGGTCATCGCCTGGCCCTTCGGGCACTGGCGCCGGCTGGAACAGCCCGCCACCTTCCGGATGGTGCCCGACCAGGCGCGCCGCGGCCGCCGTGCGCCCCGTCGCCCCCGGCGGGGCGCCTCGTTCGCATAGTGTGTCCTTGGTCTCCCGCGCCTTCGGGAACTCCCGCTCGTTAAGGGAGGGGAGGGCCCGCGCCTGATCCGGCCGGGCGGCGATTCCGAACGAGGAGTGGATGTGGGGGACGTGGCGGTTGGTGCACGGTCCGGACGGGACGAGGGTGGCGAGCAGCCGGACGACGCCGTCGAGCACGATGCCGTCAAGAACGACAGTGACGCGAAGGACGGGGCCGCGGCACGACCGCACCGTTCCTTCTGGAAGGAACTGCCGCTGCTGGTGGGCATCGCCCTGCTGCTGGCTCTGCTGATCAAGACCTTCCTGGTGCAGGCGTTCTCGATCCCCTCCGACTCGATGCAGAACACCCTGCAGCGCGGCGACCGGGTGCTCGTGGACAAGCTGACGCCGTGGTTCGGATCCGAGCCCGAGCGCGGTGAGGTCGTGGTCTTCCACGACCCGTCGAACTGGCTGAGCGGGGAGCCCACCCCGGATCCCAACATCGCGCAGAAGGTCCTCAGCTTCATCGGCCTCATGCCGTCCGCGGAGGAGAAGGACCTGATCAAGCGGACGATCGCCATCGGCGGTGACACGGTCGAGTGCAAGAAGGGGGGACCGGTCATCGTCAACGGCAAGGAGCTCGACGAGCCGTACATCTTCCCGGGCAACACCCCGTGCGACGACTTCCCCTTCGGTCCGCTGACCGTGCCCAAGGGCAAGATCTGGGTGATGGGCGACCACCGCCAGAACTCCCTGGACTCCCGGTTCCACCAGCAGGACCCCACCCACGGCTTCGTGCCCGTGGACGAGGTCGTCGGGCGGGCCGTCGTGGTCGCGTGGCCGATCACCCGCTGGTCCACCCTGCCGATCCCGGACACCTTCGACCAGCCCGGCATCGGCACGCAGACCAAGGCCACCGCGCTCGGTCTGGGCGCGGCCGGACTGGCTCCGGTCGGGCTCGGCCCGGCCGCCCTCGGCTTCGCCGGCGCGGTCCCGGTGGTCCTGTGGCGCAGGCGGAAGCTGACCGAGGGGCGTACCGGCAGGTAGGGTGCCGCCCAGGTCGACGATCTCCGAGTGTGGGGGCGCTTGCAATGGGCGGAACACAAGCAATACGAGCAGGTGACGGCGGTGGCCGCGGCGGACTCGGCAACATGTTGTCGGGAATCGCCGTGGCCATCGGCTTTGTGCTCTTCCTGGGCGGGTTCGTGTGGGGAGCAGTCGTGTACCAGCCGTACACGGTGCCGACCGACTCGATGGTGCCGACGGTGCAGCCCGGTGACCGGGTGCTGGCGCAGCGCATCGACGGCGGTGAGGTGCGCCGCGGGGACGTGGTCATCTTCAAGGACGCCCAGTGGAGCGATTCGCCGATGGTCAAGCGCGTCGTCGGCATCGGCGGTGACACCGTCAAGTGCTGCGGAGACGGCGGACGGCTCACGGTGAACGGCAAGGAGCTGGACGAGCCGTACATCGAGGCGGAGAAGCTCGACGTGACGGGCGCCCCCGGCGGGTCCGCCTCCCGGACCCCGTTCGAGGTGACGGTGCCGGAGGGCAACCTCTTCCTGCTGGGTGACCGGCGCGGCGCCTCGCTGGATTCCCGGGCCCACCTGGAGGAGGCCGGCCAGGGGACGGTGCCCCGTTCGGCGGTGAACGCCCGGGTCGACGCCCTCGCGTGGCCCTCCATGTCGATGCTGGAGCGGCCCGGGACCTACGCGGCCCTGCCCGGCGGGATCTCGAAGCCGGGGCCGCTGCGCCTCCAGGTCGCGGCGGTGGTGGCCGGAGCCGCCCTGGTGGTGCTCGGAGCCGCGTACGGGCCGGTCGTACGGGTTCTGGGGCGCGGGCGGAGGCGGGAGCGGGCCGGTGCCCGCTGACGCGACGGCGGGTCCGGGTCCGGGTGCCGGTGCGGGAGCCGCAACGGGCGGAGGGACGGCCGGGGAGGGCGGGCCGCGCAAGGTGGCGCGGTTGATCCTGCTGGACCCCGAGGACCGGATCCTGCTGCTGCACGGCTTCGAGCCCGCGGATCCGACGGACGACTGGTGGTTCACCCCGGGCGGCGGCCTCGAAGGGGCCGAGACCCGCGAGCAGGCCGCGCTGCGAGAGCTGGCGGAGGAGACCGGGATCACCGCGGTGGAACTGGGGCCGGTGCTGTGGCACCGCTACTGCTCGTTCCCCTTCGACGGGCGCCGCTGGGAGCAGGACGAGTGGTACTTCCTGGCACGTACCGCCCAGACGGCGACCGAGATGGGCGGGCTCACCGAGCTGGAGCGGCGCAGCGTCTCCGGTGCCAGGTGGTGGACCTCCGAGGAACTGCTGGCGGCCCATGAGACGGTGTACCCGACCAGACTCGCAGAGCTGCTCCGCACGCTGCTCGACGACGGTCCTCCGGGTGCGCCCGTGAACCTGGCTCCGGAAATCGTTTAGGGGCGCGGGGGCCTGGCGCACAATAGGGGGACGCACGGCTGAAGGGGAACATGCCATGAGTGCCGAGGACCTCGAGAAGTACGAGACCGAGATGGAGCTGAAGCTCTATCGCGAGTACCGCGACGTCGTCGGGCTGTTCAAGTACGTGATCGAGACGGAACGCCGTTTCTACCTCACCAACGACTACGAGATGCAGGTGCACTCGGTCCAGGGGGAGGTCTTCTTCGAAGTGTCGATGGCGGACGCGTGGGTCTGGGACATGTACCGGCCGGCCCGCTTCGTCAAGCAGGTGCGGGTGCTGACCTTCAAGGACGTGAACATCGAGGAGCTCAACAAGAGCGATCTCGAACTTCCGGGCAGCTGATCGAGAGGATTTCCCCGCGGCTGAGCGCGGGGATTCCCCCGCCGGGGTGACGGTGTCGTCCACAACGCCCCGGCTGTCCACCAAGATCCAATGGGTGGGCGGGGACGCGGGATCGTCGGTGCCGGAGGTGGTGCCGGATGAACGCGAAGGGCGTGGCACAGCAGGCATTGGGGCGGTACGGCGAGGACCTCGCGACGCGCAGGCTCACCGAGGCCGGGATGACCGTGATCGCGCGGAACTGGCGCTGTCGCGGTGGGGAGATCGACATCGTCGCCCGGGACGGGGACGCCCTCGTCGTGTGCGAGGTCAAGACCCGGCGGGCGGGGGAGTTCGAGCACCCGATGGCCGCCCTGCGGCCCGGCAAGGCGGAGCGCCTGCGCAGGCTCGCCGGGCGCTGGCTCGCCGACCACGGGGGACCGCCCCCGGGCGGGGTGCGCATCGACCTGGTCGGAGTCCTGCTGCCGCGGCGCGGCGGGCCCGTGGTGGAGCACATCAGGGGGGCGGCCTGATGGGGTTCGCGCGAGCCTGCTCGGTCGCCCTCGTGGGCGTCGACGGCGTGGTGGTGGAGGTCCAGGCCGACCTGGAGCCGGGGATCGCCGCCTTCGCCCTGGTGGGGCTGCCCGACAAGACCCTGGTCGAGAGCCGGGACCGGGTCAGGGCGGCCGTGGTGAACTCCGGCGCCGCCTGGCCGCAGAAGAAGCTCACCGTGGGCCTCAGCCCGGCATCCGTCCCGAAGTCCGGCTCGGGGTTCGACCTCGCCGTGGCAGCCGCCGTCCTGGGCGCCGCCGAAGTGGTCGACCCGGCGGCGATCGCCGATCTCGTCCTCATCGGGGAGCTGGGCCTGGACGGCCGGGTGCGTCCCGTGCGGGGGATCCTGCCGGCGGTGCTCGCCGCCGCCGAGGCCGGATACCGGCAGGTCGTGGTCCCGCAGCAATGCGCGGCCGAGGCCATGCTCGTCCCCGACCTCTCGGTGCTCGGCGTGCGCAGCCTGCGCCAGCTGATCGCGGTGCTGACCGGCGGGGAGGTCCCCGAGGAGGACCCGCCCGATCCGCCGGGGCGTCCCGACCCGATGCTGGCCGGGCTGATCGTGCCCGGAGCCGGAATCGGGACGGGGGTCGCCCGCGACCGGGACGGGCGGGACTTCCCCGACCTCGCCGACGTCGCCGGACAGCACGGCGCGCGCCGGGCCCTGGAGGTGGCGGCCGCCGGAGGCCACCACCTCTTCCTCAGCGGGCCACCCGGGGCGGGCAAGACGATGCTGGCCGAGCGGATCCCCTGGATCCTGCCCCCGCTCACCCGGCAGGACTCCCTGGAGGTCACGGCCGTGCACTCGGTCGCGGGAATCCTGCCGCCGGGCGAACCGCTCGTGGCGCGGCCCCCGTACTGCGCCCCGCACCACTCCGCGACCATGCAGTCCCTCGTCGGGGGCGGAGCCGGGGTGGCCAGGCCCGGAGCGGTGTCCCTGGCCCACCGGGGGGTGCTGTTCCTCGACGAGGCCGCGGAGTTCAGCACCAAGGCCCTGGACGCCCTGCGCCAGCCCCTTGAGGCCGGGCACGTGGTCATCGCCCGGGCCGCCGGGGTGGTACGGCTGCCGGCCAGGTTCCTGATGGTGCTCGCCGCCAACCCCTGCCCGTGCGGGCGGCACACCCTGCACGGGGCCGGCTGCGACTGCCCGGCCTCGGTGATCCGGCGCTACCAGGCCCGGCTGTCCGGGCCGCTGCTGGACCGGGTGGACCTGCGGGTGGAGGTCGAGCCGGTGACCCGCTCCGACCTGCTGGGGCGCGGGGGCCGCGGCGAAGCCACGGCGGCGGTCGCCGACCGGGTCCGCGGGGCCCGCGACCGGGCGGCGGCCCGTCTCTCGGGGACGCCCTGGCGGCTCAACGCGGAGGTCCCGGGCCACGAGCTGCGGACCCGCTGGCCGGCCGCCCCGGGGGCGCTGGCCCAGGCCGAGCAGGACCTGGAGCGCGGCCTGCTCACCGCGCGCGGTCTCGACCGGGTGCTCCGGGTCGCCTGGACGGTGGCCGACCTCCGGGGCCGGGACCGCCCCGACGCCCTGGACGCGGCCATCGCCCTGGAACTGCGGACCGGAATCGCCCGGGGAGCGGTGGCGTCGATGGGAGGGGCGTCATGACCGGGCCCGACGCGCGGGCCGAGGTGCTCGCGCGGGCCGCGCTGACCCGGGTGCTGGAGCCCGGGGAGGAACACGGCGGGCGCTGGCTGCGCAGGTACGGGGCCGTCGGCCTGATACGGCTGCTGACCGGGCCGGATCCGGAGCCCGGGGTGCCGGCCGGGGTCGGCGCCGAGCGGCTCGCCGGATACCGCCGCCGGGCCGCCCTGGCCGACCCCGAGCGGGACCTGGCGGCCGCCGCCGGTACGGGGGGCCGGTTCGTCTGCCCCGGATCGGCGGAGTGGCCCAGCCAGCTGGACGACCTCGGCGACGCCCGGCCGGTCGGGCTGTGGGTCCGGGGCCGGCCGAGCCTGCGCACCTGGGCGCTGCGCTCGGTGGCGGTGGTCGGGGCCCGCGCGTGCACCCCGTACGGGGCCCACATGGCGCAGAGCCTCGCCGCCGGGCTCACCGAGCGCGGCTGGGTGGTCGTCTCGGGGGCCGCCTACGGGATCGACGGGGCCGCCCATCGCGGCGCCCTCGCCGCGGGCGGAGCCACGGCGGCCGTGCTGGCCTGCGGGGTGGACGTGCCCTACCCGCGCGGGCACGCCGGACTGCTCGGCCGGATCGCCGCCCAGGGGCTGCTGCTCGGCGAGCTGCCGCCCGGCGCGCACCCCACGCCGAGCCGTTTCGTCCTGCGCAACCGCGTCATCGCGGCCCTGACCCGGGGCACGGTCGTCGTGGAGGCCGCGCACCGCAGCGGGTCCCTGGTCACCGCCCGGCGGGCCCAGGCCCTCGGGAGGTTCACCATGGGCATCCCCGGCCCGGCCACGAGCGGACTCTCGGCCGGAGTGCACGAGCTGCTGCGCGGCGAGGCCTCTCTGGTCACCGACGCGGCGGAGGTCATCGAGCTGGTCGGAGGGATGGGCGAGCTCGCTCCCGAACGGCGCGGCCCCGTGATCGCCCGGGACCTGCTGGATCCCGGCGCGGTCCGGGTGCTCGAAGCGCTGCCGGCCGGGCGGCCCGCCGACCTGGAGGAGGTGGCCCTCGCGGCGGGCACCGGCACCGATGAAGTCATCGGCAGACTGTACGAACTTCACTCTCTGGGGTTTGTCGAACGGCAGGGCGACGGCTGGCAGTTGACCCCGCGATGGCCGGAAGGAGGCATACAAACCGGAGCTGCCCGGCGAGGCGGTCGTTGACCTGGGGCGTTCCGGTGAAAGAGTGAAGCCGATGAGAGACGCGGTCTTCCCGGTGGCAGCCGCCGGGACCGTGCGCGAGGCGCCGGTCCCGGGCCGCCCGCGCGAGTCGGGGCGCCCTTGCGGGCCCGCGCGATCCCGTACTCTTCGCGCACCGCGACACTTCCGTCACGCTACGCTCCCAAGGAATCCGGCTCCGGCAAAGGCGAAGCATGCCCCAGCACACCTCAGGGTCTGACCGCGCTGCGGTGCCCCCCGCTGCGCGCGGCAGCGAGCGGTCCACCGCGCCCACGTCCCTGGAGGTCCTGTGGCGCTCGTACAAGGAGTCGGGTGACGAGCGGCTGCGGGAGCAGCTGATCCTGCACTACTCGCCCCTCGTGAAGTACGTGGCCGGGCGGGTCAGCGTCGGCCTGCCGCCCAATGTGGAACAGGCCGACTTCGTCTCCTCCGGGGTCTTCGGACTGATCGACGCCATCGAGAAGTTCGACATCGAGCGGTCCATCAAGTTCGAGACGTACGCGATCACCCGGATCCGGGGCGCGATGATCGACGAGCTCCGGGCGCTGGACTGGATCCCGCGCTCGGTGCGGCAGAAGGCGCGGGCCGTCGAGCGGGCCTACGCCACGCTGGAGGCCCAGCTGCGGCGCACCCCGACCGAGCACGAGGTCGCCGGCGAGATGGGCATCGGGGTGGAGGACCTGCACGCGGTCTTCAGCCAGTTGTCGCTCGCCAACGTGGTCGCCCTGGAAGAGCTGCTGCACGTCGGCGGAGAGGGTGACCGCCTCTCCCTGATGGACACGCTGGAGGACACCGCCGCCGACAACCCGGTGGAGGTCGCGGAGGACCGGGAACTGCGGCGCCTGCTGGCGCGGGCCATCAACACGCTGCCCGAGCGGGAGAAGACGGTGGTGACCCTCTACTACTACGAGGGGCTCACGCTCGCCGAGATCGGCAACGTCCTCGGGGTCACCGAGAGCCGCGTCAGCCAGATCCACACCAAGTCGGTCCTGCAGCTGCGGGCGAAGCTGGCGGACGTCGGGCGCTGAGCCTTCGTCCCCCGAGGCGTGGGGCGCCCTCTTCGGCACCGGGGGCCGAAGGGGGCGCGACGGCCTTGCGGTACATCCGTAGAGTGGACTCGTGCCCAGGATTCGAGCGGCCTCCGTGGCCGAGCACCGGTCGATGCAGCGCGGCGCCCTGTTGGACGCCGCGCGTTCCCTGCTGTCAGAAGGGGGGACGGAAGCGCTGACCTTCCCCGCCCTCGCCGAGCGGACCGGCCTCGCCCGGTCCTCGGTGTACGAGTACTTCCGCTCCCGTGCGGCCGTCGTCGAAGAGCTGTGTGCGGTGGACTTCCCCGTGTGGGCGGCCGAGATCGAGGCGGCCATGTCCGGGGCGCAGGAGCCGGAGGCGAAGATCGAGGCCTACGTGCGGAGCCAGTTGGGGCTGGTCGGGGACCAGCGCCACCGCGCCGTGGTGGCCATCTCGGCGAGCGAGCTGGACGCCGGCGCCCGCGAGAAGATCCGCGCGGCGCACGGCGGGCTGATCGCGATGATCGTGGAGGCGCTGGCGGCACTGGGCCAGACGGAGCCGAGGCTCGCCGCGATGCTGCTCCAGGGAGTCGTGGACGCAGCGGTACGGCGGATCGAGGCGGGCTCCGGAGAGGACCCGGCCGTGGTCACCGACGCGGCCGTGGCCATGGCCCTGCGGGGCGTGGGGGGCTAGGGGGAGCAGCCGGGGCGTCGGGCGGGGCAGGAGGGCCAGCGGGTTGAGGTAGGCCTCCGACTCCAGGAGGCCCCAGTGCAGACACGGGCCGGGGCAGTGGGAACCGGCCGTGAGCAGGGCGACCACCTGGCCCGCCGTCACCTCGGCGCCCTCCGCCACCAGCGGGCGGACGGGTTCGTAGGTCGTGCGCAGGCCGCCCGGGAGGGTCAGCGAGAGGACTCCGCGGCCCGCGACCGGACCGGCGTAGTGGACCCGGCCCGGCCCCACCGCGCGCACCTCCGCGCCCACCGGGGCCGCCAGGTCCACCCCGCGGTGCCCCGCCGCGTACGGGGTCGGGGGCGGGTCCCACCACCGGAGCACCGTCAGCGGAGCCGGGAGCGGGCGGCCGGCGGTGGTCTCCGTCCGGGCCGGACCCGCGTCTGGACCCGGACCCGCGTCTGGACCCGGATCCGCGTCTGGACCCGGGGCCGGAGCCGGAGCCGGAGCCAGCGGCGGAGTCGGGGGCAGTGGCAGGGCCAGGGCCAGGGTCAGCAGCAGGGGCAGCAGGAGCTTCGTCATGGGCTCAGGGTCCCGCTCGGGCGCGGGGCGGCGGCCGTGCTGTGGAGGGGCCGGGCGGTGTGGAAAACCGCGTCACCCGGCATACCGCCGGGTCCCGTACACTTCTTGTGGCGATCCGGGTCACCGGGTCGACTTCGCACGCCCCAGCACCAGCCCGAAAGAGCCAGGTGACAGCGTCTCTCGGTCCCCTCTGCGGGGGCAGGACGCGGCGGGGGCGTCAGGAACCAAACCGAGAAAACAAGGAGATGGCCATGGCCGTCGTAACGATGCGGGAGCTGCTGGAAAGCGGCGTCCACTTCGGTCACCAGACCCGCCGCTGGAACCCGAAGATGAAGCGCTTCATCTTCACGGAGCGCAACGGCATCTACATCATCGACCTGCTGCAGTCGCTGTCGTACATCGACCGCGCCTACGAGTTCGTGAAGGAGACCGTCGCCCACGGCGGTTCCATCATGTTCGTCGGTACCAAGAAGCAGGCCCAGGAGGCCATCGCCGAGCAGGCGACGCGCGTTGGTATGCCCTACGTCAACCAGCGGTGGCTGGGTGGCATGCTCACCAACTTCTCCACCGTCTACAAGCGCCTTCAGCGTCTGAAGGAGCTTGAGGCGATCGACTTCGACGACGTCGCGGCGTCGGGTCTCACCAAGAAGGAGCTCCTGGTCCTCTCTCGCGAGAAGATCAAGCTGGAGAAGACCCTCGGTGGTATCCGCGAGATGTCGAAGGTCCCCAGCGCCGTCTGGATCGTCGACACCAAGAAGGAGCACATCGCCGTCGGTGAGGCGCGCAAGCTCCACATCCCGGTCGTCGCGATCCTCGACACCAACTGCGACCCCGACGAGGTCGACTACAAGATCCCGGGCAACGACGACGCGATCCGCTCCGTCACCCTGCTCACCCGCGTGATCGCCGACGCCGTCGCCGAGGGCCTCATCGCCCGTTCCGGTGCCGCCACTGGCGACTCGAAGCCGGGCGAGAAGGCCGCCGCCGAGCCGCTCGCCGAGTGGGAGCGCGACCTGCTCGAGGGTGAGAAGAAGGCCGACGACGCTGAGGCCGCTCCGGTCGAGGCCGCTGTCGAGACCCCCGCCGTCGAGGCCGAGGCTGCCCCGGCCGCCGAGGCTGAGGTCGTCGCCGAGGCCGTCGTCGAGGCTCCGGCCGCCGACGCCGAGCAGGCCTGACCCACTGAGAGCGCCCGGCGATCATCCGCCGGGCACTCGAAGAACGGACGATGACGGCGGGGGAGCCGCGCCACGAGCGCGCTCCTCCGCCGTTCACCCGTAGATCCACGACTTCGAGAGAGAATCACAGACTCATGGCGAACTACACCGCCGCTGACGTCAAGAAGCTCCGCGAGCTCACCGGCGTCGGCATGCTGGACTGCAAGAACGCGCTGGTTGAGGCCGACGGTGACGTCGACAAGGCCGTCGAGGCACTCCGTATCAAGGGTCAGAAGGGCGTCGCCAAGCGCGAAGGCCGTTCTGCCGAGAACGGTGCCGTCGTCTCCGTCATCTCCGACGACAACACCTCCGGTGTCCTCGTCGAGCTGAAGTGCGAGACGGACTTCGTCGCCAAGGGCGACAAGTTCCTCGCGGTCACCAACGAGCTGGCCAACCACATCGCCGCGACCTCCCCGGCCGACACCGAGGCGCTCCTCGCGTCCGAGATCGCCCCCGGCAAGACCGTGCAGGCGTTCGTCGACGAGGCCAACGCCAACCTCGGCGAGAAGATCGTCCTGGACCGCTTCGCGCAGTTCACCGGCGGTTACGTCTCGGCGTACATGCACCGCACGATGCCCGACCTGCCGTTCCAGATCGGCGTCCTGGTCGAGCTCGACAAGGAGAACGCCGAGGTCGCCCGCGGCGTCGCGCAGCACATCGCCGCGTTCGCGCCGAAGTGGCTCTCCGCCGAGGACGTGCCGGCCGAGGTCGTCGAGTCCGAGCGCCGTGTGGCCGAAGAGGTCACCCGCGCCGAGGGCAAGCCCGAGGCCGCCCTGCCGAAGATCGTCGAGGGTCGCGTCAACGGCTTCTTCCGCGACAACACCCTGCTTGGCCAGGCCTACGCCCTGGACGCCAAGAAGTCCGTCCAGAAGGTTCTGGACGAGGCCGGTGTCACCCTGGTGCGCTTCTCGCGCATCAAGGTCGGCATCTGAGTCCGTCCGTACGCGACGGACACCGGACCCCGGTAGGGTCTGAAGCAGTCGCCCGCGTTCGCGCAGGGCGACCGCAGATCTGACGAGGAGGCCATTGCCGTAGAGGGAACCGCAAGGACCCACCGGCAATGGCCTTCTTCGTATGTGCACGAGGAGATCTCCATGAATCAGGGCGTGGACACCCACACCGCTTCCGACGACAAGAGCGACCAGGACAAGAAGGGCCGCCGCTTCATGCTGAAGCTGTCGGGCGAAGCCTTCTCCGGTGGCGGAGGACTGGGCGTCGACCCCGACGTGGTCCACGCCATCGCGCGCGAGATCGCGGCGGTGGTCCGCGACGGCGCGGAGATCGCCGTGGTGATCGGCGGTGGCAACTTCTTCCGCGGCGCCGAACTCCAGCAGCGCGGCATGGACCGGGCCCGGTCCGACTACATGGGCATGCTCGGCACCGTCATGAACTGCCTCGCCCTCCAGGACTTCCTGGAGAAGGAAGGCATCGACTCCCGCGTCCAGACGGCCATCACCATGGGCCAGGTCGCCGAGCCGTACATCCCGCTGCGCGCCGTGCGGCACCTGGAGAAGGGCCGCGTCGTCATCTTCGGCGCCGGCATGGGCATGCCCTACTTCTCCACCGACACCACGGCCGCCCAGCGTGCCCTGGAGATCGACGCGGAAGCCCTGCTCATGGGCAAGAACGGCGTCGACGGGGTCTACGACTCCGACCCGAAGAAGAACCCGGACGCGGTGAAGTTCGACGCGCTGGAGTACAGCGAGGTGCTGTCCCGCGACCTCAAGGTCGCCGACGCCACCGCCATCACGCTGTGCCGCGACAACAAGCTGCCGATCCTGGTCTTCGAGTTGCTCGCCGAGGGCAATATCGCCCGCGCCGTCAAGGGTGAGAAGATCGGCACGCTCGTGAGCGACCAGGGCACCCGGGCCTGAGCAGGCCCCGTCCGCCTGAACCATCCATTTCTGACATGCAGGAGCACGTGGTGACCGAAGAGATCCTCCTCGAGGCCGAGGAGAAGATGGAAAAGGCCGTCGTCGTCGCCAAGGAAGACTTCGCCGCGATTCGCACCGGTCGTGCGCACCCGGCGATGTTCAACAAGATCGTGGCGGAGTACTACGGCGCCATCACGCCCATCAACCAGCTCGCCTCGTTCTCGGTGCCCGAGCCGCGCATGGCGATCGTGACCCCGTTCGACAAGAGCGCCCTGCGCAACATCGAGACGGCCATCCGCGACTCGGACCTGGGCGTCAACCCCAGCAACGACGGCAGCATCATCCGGGTGACCTTCCCCGAGCTGACGCAGGACCGCCGCAAGGAGTACATCAAGGTCGCGCGCACCAAGGCCGAGGACTCCAAGGTGTCGATCCGCGCCATCCGCCGCAAGGCGAAGGACGCCCTCGACAAGCTCGTCAAGGACAAGGAAGCCGGCGAGGACGAGGTGCGCCGTGCCGAGAAGGAGCTCGACGACACCACCGCGAAGTACGTCGCTCAGGTGGACGAGCTGCTCAAGCACAAGGAAGCCGAGCTCCTCGAAGTCTGATGAACGACTCTTCCTGGCAGCCGGAGCCGGTTCCGGCGGGTCCCGCATACGATGCGCAGGTGGGCCCGCACACTCGGCCCATGCCCATCGTGCCCGATGCCGCCGGCCGTGACTTCGACGACCGGGAAGCACGCGATCGGGGGGCCGCCGCTGACGGCGGCTCCCTCTTCCGCGCCGATACGCCGCCGCAGGAGCCCATGCCCAGCCCCCCGCCGACCCCGCCTTCACAGGCACCGCAGGACGCCTCGCCCCCGCCGCAGAAGAAGCGTGCGGGGCGGGATCTGCGTGCCGCAATAGGGGTGGGCGTGGGCCTCGGCGCGGTGATCTTCGCCTCGCTGTTCATCGTCAAGGCGGTCTTCGTCGGCGTCGTCGTCGTGGCGGTCGTCGTGGGCCTGTGGGAGCTCACCTCCCGGCTCCAGGAGAAGAAGGGCATCAAGGCCCCGCTGGTCCCGCTCGCGATCGGCGGCGCGGCGATGGTCATCGCCGGGTACGTCCGCGGGGCCGAGGGCACCTGGGTGGCGATGGCCCTGACGGCCCTCGCGGTCCTGGTCTGGCGGATGACGGAACCGCCCGAGGACTACCTCAAGGACGTCACGGCCGGTGTCTTCGCGGCGTTCTACGTGCCGTTCCTGGCCACGTTCGTCACGATGCTGCTCACCGCGGACGACGGTCCGCAGCGGGTGGTCACCTTCCTGGTCCTGACCGTGGTCAGCGATACCGGGGCCTACGCGGTGGGCTGGCGCTTCGGCAAGACCAAGCTCGCCCCGCGCATCAGCCCCGGGAAGACCCGTGAGGGGCTCTTCGGGGCGGTGGCCTTCGCGATGGGCGCCGGCGCGCTGTGCATGGAGTTCCTGATCGACGGGGGCGTCTGGTGGCAGGGCCTGGTGCTCGGCTTCGCCGTCGCGGTCAGCGCCACCCTCGGTGACCTCGGGGAGTCCATGATCAAGCGCGACCTCGGGATCAAGGACATGGGCACCCTGCTGCCGGGCCACGGCGGCATCATGGACCGGCTGGACTCGCTGCTTCCGACGGCCCCGGTGGTCTGGCTGCTGCTCGCCGCGTTCGTCGGCACCGGCTGACACGGCCGGGCGCAGCCGCCGGCCGGCCGGCTTCTCATCGGGACGGTCCCGTCCGGGTGGGCGGCGTACGACGAAAGGCCCCGGTCCGGCCGGGGCGGTTACTCTTGAAGGGCGCGCTGCTTCTGCGGCGCGCCTTTCGTCTTACAAGGAGTACCTGCCATGGCCCGCCCTGTTCCGGGAGAGCTCACTTTCGTCGCCCCCCGTGGAGCGAAGAAGCCGCCCCGGCACCTCGCCGACCTCACCCCCGAGGAGCGCCGGGAGGCCGTCGCCGCGATCGGTGAGAAGCCGTTCCGGGCCAAGCAGCTCTCGCAGCACTACTTCGCCCGGTACGCGCACGACCCGGCCGAGTGGACCGACATCCCGGCAGGCTCCCGCGAGAAGCTCCGCGACGAGCTGCTGCCTGACCTGATGAACGTCATCCGCCACATCTCGTGCGACGACGACACCACCCGCAAGACCCTGTGGAAGCTGCACGACGGCACGCTCGTCGAGTCCGTGCTGATGCGCTACCCCGACCGGGTCACGATGTGCATCTCCTCACAGGCCGGCTGCGGCATGAACTGCCCGTTCTGCGCCACCGGCCAGGCGGGTCTCGACCGCAACCTGTCCACCGCCGAGATCGTGCACCAGATCGTCGACGGCATGCGCGCCCTGCGCGACGGCGAGGTCCCGGGCGGGCCGGCCCGGCTCTCGAACATCGTCTTCATGGGCATGGGCGAGCCGCTCGCCAACTACAACCGCGTCGTCGGCGCCATCCGCCGCCTCACCGACCCGGAGCCCGACGGCCTGGGCCTGTCCCAGCGCGGGATCACCGTCTCCACCGTCGGCCTGGTCCCGGCCATGCTGCGCTTCGCCGACGAGGGCTTCAAGTGCCGTCTCGCGGTCTCGCTGCACGCGCCGGACGACGAGCTGCGCGACACCCTGGTCCCCGTGAACACCCGCTGGAACGTCCGCGAGGTGCTCGGCGCGGCCTGGGAGTACGCGGAGAAGTCGGGCCGCCGCATCTCCATCGAGTACGCCCTGATCCGCGACATCAACGACCAGGCCTGGCGCGGTGACCTGCTCGGCAAGCTGCTCAAGGGCAAGCGCGTACACGTCAACCTGATCCCGCTGAACCCGACGCCGGGCTCGAAGTGGACCGCTTCGCGGCCCGAGGACGAGAAGGCGTTCGTGGACGCCATCGCCCGCCACGGCGTGCCGGTGACCGTACGCGACACCCGTGGTCAGGAGATCGACGGCGCGTGCGGCCAGCTCGCCGCCTCGGAGCGCTGATTTTCGCCAGTTGAGGTTCACAATCGGCCACGGGGTACCCTGTGGCCGAACCAATTTCATATTTCCGACAGGGGAGCGCCACAGCGCTGAGAGTGCGGTATCCGTCACCGCAGACCCTCTGAACCTCGCCCCGGTCATTCGGGGTAGGAAGTTCGGTCACCACTCAAGCTGTTGCGCCCTGCCCGGCGTCCGCTCCGCAGAGCGCCGGGCGGGGCCGCGTCTTCTCCTGGACATCCCAGGAGGAATGCACCAATGAGCACCACCAAGAAGCTGGCGGGCGTCGCGCTCGCGGCCGCACTCGGCGTCACCACGCTCAGTGCTTGCGGCGGCGGCGACGCCAAGGACAAGTCCGCGGGCGCGAGCGACGCCCCGAAGTCCAAGACGATCACCCTCGTCTCGCACGACTCCTTCAACGTGACCGACGCGGTCCTCAAGGAGTTCGAGCAGCAGAGCGGCTACACCGTCAAGGTCCTGAAGTCGGGCGACGCGGGCGCGGCGCTGAACCAGGAGATCCTCACCAAGGGCTCCCCGCGCGGCGACGTCTTCTTCGGCGTGGACAACACGCTCCTCTCCCGTGCCCTCGACAACGGCATCTTCACGCCGTACGAGGCCAAGGGGCTGGCCGACGTGAAGCCCGAGTTCGTCCTCGACAAGGAGCACCGGGTCACCCCGGTCGACTCCGGCGACATCTGCGTCAACTACGACAAGGCCTACTTCGCCGACAAGAAGATCGCCCCGCCGCAGACGCTGGACGACCTGATCAAGCCGGAGTACAAGAACCTGCTGGTCACCGAGAACGCCGCGACCTCCTCGCCCGGCCTCGGCTTCCTCCTCGCCTCCGTCGGCAAGTACGGCGACGACGGCTGGAAGGACTACTGGAGCAAGCTCAAGGCCAACGGCGTCGAGGTCGTCGACGGCTGGGAGCAGGCCTACAACGAGCGCTTCTCCGGCTCGGCGGGCGGCAAGAAGGCCAAGGGCGACCGCCCGCTGGTCGTCTCCTACGCCTCCAGCCCGCCGGTCGAGGTGCTCTACGGCGAGCCGCAGCCGGCCGAGGCCCCGACGGGCGTCGCGACCGGTACCTGCTTCCGCCAGACCGAGTTCGCGGGTCTGCTCAAGGGCGCGAAGAACGAGGAGGGCGGCAAGGCGCTCCTGGACTTCCTGATCTCCAAGAAGTTCCAGGAGGACATGCCGCTCCAGATGTTCGTGAACCCCGTGACCAAGGACGCGAAGCTGCCGGAGCTGTTCACCAAGCACGGCGTGGTGATCGAGAAGCCGGAGACGGTCGCCCCGGAGGCCATCGCCAAGAACCGTGACCAGTGGGTCAAGGCGTGGTCGACGCTCGTCGTCAAGTAGCACCGGTGGGCAAGGTTTCGAAGGAGCGCGGGCGGGCCACGGTGGTCAGGCTCGGTCTGATGGCCGTACCGCTCGCCTTCTTCGGGCTGTTCTTCGCCTACCCCGTCGCCGCGATCGTCGGGCGCGGGCTCAAGACCGACACCGGCTGGCAGTTCGGCCGGATCGGCGAGGTACTGGCCCGGCCCGACATCCGCGAGGTGCTCTGGTTCACCACCTGGCAGGCGCTCGCGTCGACGGCGCTCACGCTCCTGATCGCACTCCCCGGCGCGTACGTCTTCGCGCGCTTCGAGTTCCCCGGCAAACAGCTGCTGCGGGCGCTCGTGACGGTGCCGTTCGTGCTGCCGACCGTCGTGGTCGGCACCGCCTTCCTGGCACTCGTAGGGCGCGGCGGTCTGCTGGACGAGGTGTGGGGGATCCGCCTCGACACGACCGTCTGGGCGATCCTGCTCGCGCACGTCTTCTTCAACTACGCCGTCGTCATCCGCACGGTCGGCGGGCTGTGGGCGCAGCTGGACCCGCGCCAGGAGGAGGCCGCCCGGGTGCTGGGCGCCGGGCGGTTCGCCGCCTGGCGGCGGGTGACGCTGCCCGCGCTGGTCCCGGCGGTGGCCGCCGCCTCGCTGATGGTGTTCCTGTTCACCTTCTCCTCCTTCGGCGTCGTGCAGATCCTGGGCGGGCCCGCGTACTCCACCCTGGAGGTGGAGGTCTACCGGCAGACCGCCCAGCTCCTGGACCTGCCGACGGCCGCCGTGCTGACGATGGTGCAGTTCGTGGCGATCGGCGCGATCCTCGGCGTGCACTCCTGGACCGTGCGCAAGCGGGAGGCGGCGCTGCGGCTCGTGGACCCGGCCCGCACCGCGCACCGGCCGCGCGGCTGGGCCCAGCGGAGCCTGCTCGGCGGGGTGCTGCTGACGGTGGCGCTGCTGATCGCGCTCCCGCTCGGCGTGCTCGTGGAACGCTCCCTGGACGCCCCCGGCGGATACGGGTTCGGCTTCTACCGGGCGTTGCAGGAGGTGGGCGCCGGCGGCGGAACGTTCCTGGTGCCGCCGCTGGAGGCCATCTGGAACTCCCTGCAGTACGCGCTCGCCGCCACCGCCATCGCGCTGCTCGTCGGCGGGCTCGCGGCCGCGGCGCTGACCCGCCGGGAGGGCCGCTTCGTGCGGGGCTTCGACGCGCTGCTGATGCTCCCGCTGGGGGTGTCGGCCGTGACCGTCGGCTTCGGCTTCCTCATCACCCTCGACGAGCCGCCGCTGGACCTGCGGACCTCGTGGATCCTGGTGCCGCTGGCGCAGGCCCTGGTGGGCGTGCCCTTCGTCGTACGGACCATGCTGCCCGTACTGCGCGCGGTGGACGGCCGGCTGCGGGAGGCCGCCGCCGTGCTCGGCGCCTCGCCGCTGCGGGCCTGGCGGGAGGTGGACCTGCCGATGGTGCGGCGGGCCCTGATGATCGCGGCCGGGTTCGCCTTCGCCGTGTCCCTGGGGGAGTTCGGGGCGACCGTCTTCATCGCGCGGCCGGACCATCCGACGCTGCCGGTCGCGGTGGCGCGGCTGCTGGGCCGGGCCGGAGAGATGAACTACGGGCAGGCGATGGCCCTGAGCACGATCCTGATGCTGGTCTGCGCGGTGTCCCTGCTGGCGCTGGAGCGGCTGCGACCCGACAAGACCTCCGGAGAGTTCTGATGACACTGCTTCAGCTGGAAGGGGTGTCGGTCCGCTTCGGTGAGCGGGCGGACGCGTGCGCCCTGGACCGGGTGGACCTCGCGGTCGCCGAGCACGAGATCGTCTGCGTGCTCGGGCCGAGCGGGAGCGGGAAGTCCACCCTGCTCCGGGTCGTGGCCGGACTCCAGGGCGTCTCGGCCGGGCGGGTGCTGCTGGGCGGCGCCGACCAGGCCGCGGTGCCCGTGCACCGGCGGGGCGTGGGCCTGATGTTCCAGGACCACCAGCTGTTCCCGCACCGGGACGTGGGCGGGAACGTCGCGTTCGGACTGCGGATGCGGGGCGGCGGGCGCGGCTCGAAGCAGGCCTACGAGGCCCGGGTCGCGGAGCTCCTGGAGCTGGTCGGGCTTCCCGGGGCGCGGCGCCGGGCGGTGGCCTCGCTGTCCGGCGGCGAGCAGCAGCGGGTCGCGCTGGCGCGGGCGCTGGCGCCGTCACCGAGGCTGCTGATGCTCGACGAGCCGCTCGGGCAGCTGGACCGCGGGCTGCGCGAGCGGCTCGTCGTGGAGCTGCGGGGGCTGTTCTCGGGCCTGGGCACGACGGTGCTGGCCGTCACGCACGACCAGGGCGAGGCGTTCGCACTCGCCGACCGGGTGGTGGTGATGCGGGACGGGCGGATCGCCCAGGCCGGGTCCCCGCTGGAGGTGTGGGAGCGTCCGGCGTCGGAGTTCGTGGCGCGGTTCCTGGGCTTCGAGAACGTGGCGACGGCGGTGGTCGCGGGCGGCGCGGCCGTGACCCCGTGGGGGAAGGTCGCGGTGCCGGACGGGTCCCCGGAGGGGGAGCGGAAGGTGCTGATCCGGCCGGCCGGGGTCGTGCTGTCTCCCGAGGGGCTGGGCTGCGAGGTGGTGTCGCGGACCTTCCGCGGGACGCACGTCGCGCTGCGGCTGCGGCCGGAGGCGGGGCCGGTGCTGGAGGCCGAGTGCGGGCTGGCCGGGGCCCCTTCGGTGGGGGACCGGGTCGCGGTGGGTTTCGCCCCGGCCGAGGTGGTCGTCCTGCCGGGGGAGTAGGGCCGGCCGCTGCGCGGGACGCCGGGGCTCGCTCGGCCCCGGGCCCCGCGCCTCAGACGCCGGCGGGGCTGAGCTCCGCGGGTTCCGCGGCGCCGTCGTGGTTGCCGAACCAGGCGACCGCGACCGCGCCGGTCACCGCCAGGACGAAGCCGAGGACCGCCAGCCAGGCCATGCCCGGGCGGGAGGCGTCGCCGAGCCAGAGCACGCCGATCGCGCCGGGGAGGACGGTTTCACCGACCACCAGGGCGGCGGTGGCACCGTTCACGGAGCCGATCTGGAGCGCCACGGTGTGGAGGTACATGCCGCCGACCCCCGCCAGGACGATGGCGTAGAGGGCCGGGTCGGACAGGAGCGCCGGGAAGGAGAACGGCTCCACGCCGTTCAGGATGCGGACCCCGACGCCCAGCGCGCCGAACGCCAGACCCGACAGCAGGCCCGCCAGGATCGCGGCCCGGTCGCCGAGGAACCGTACCGCCACCGTGCCCCCCGCAATGATCAGTACGGTCACCGCCAGGAGCCACCAGTGCGTGGCGGCCGGGGCGTGGTGGCCGCCTTCGTGGCCCGCCGCCGTCGCCAGCAGGACCAGAGCGGTGCAGACGACCCCGATCGAGGTCCATTCCCTGCGGGTCAGCCGGATCCCCAGCATCTTCACGCTCAGCACGGCCGTGATCACCAGGTTGGCGCTGATGACCGTCTGGGAGAGGAAGAGGGGCAGGAGGCGGGCGGCCAGGGCGCCGAGGCCGAAGCCCACGAAGTCCAGGATCGTGCCGACGATGAACTCCCAGGTCATCGCGGCCTTCGCGGTGGAGGAGAGGTTCGGGCCGCCGTGCTGCGTGACCCCCGAGTCGGCGGGCGACGTACGGGCCGCCCGCCGGGAGCCGACGGCTTGCAGGACGGATCCCGTGCCGTAGCAGATGGACGCCGCGACAGCGGTCAGCAGGCCTATGAGCACCCGGGGGCTCCGTTCACGTCTGGCAGGTTTTGCGTTGTGCGTACCTCTTGCAGACGTGCAAAAGGGACGGGAAGTTGCCTGGCCGGGCCATTTTTCGGCTGTATGGGCGGTACGGGCTGTACAGCCCGTACGGACGGCCCGGCTATTTCATCGAGGCGAGGACCGCCGGGACCTCGTCCACCGAGTCGACCAGCGCGATCCGCGATTCCATCGCCCGGCCGCGGGCCAGGGCCTGCAGCAGCGGCCAGGCGGGCAGCCGCTCGGTCCAGTGGGCGCGGTTGACCAGGATCATCGGGGTCGGCTCGCCCCGGGACTCGTAGTGGTTGGGCGTCGCGTTGTCGAAGATCTCCTGGACCGTGCCCGCCGCGCCCGGCAGGAACACCACGCCCGCGTTGGACCGGGCGAGCAGCCCGTCCTCCCGGGTGGCGTTCGCGAAGTACTTCGCGATGTGGCCGGCGAAGGCGTTCGGCGGCTCGTGTCCGTAGAACCAGGTCGGGATGCCCACGGAGTCGCCGCCCGCGACGGCCGGCCAGCGCTCGCGCACGGCGAAGGCCGCCCGCGCCCAATCGGTGACCGACGGCGTGAAGGACGGGGACCCGGCCAGGATCCGAAGGGCTTCGGGCAGGGCCTCGTCGGGTGCCGGGGCGAGGTACGCGCCCAGGTTGGCGGCCTCCATCGCGCCGGGGCCGCCGCCGGTGGCCACGGTCAGCCCGGAGCGGGTCAGGGTCCGGCCGAGCTCGGCCGCGCCCCGGTAGGCGTCACCGCCGCGGGCCATGGCGTGGCCGCCCATCACGCCGACCACGCGGGCGCCGACGAGGTGTTCGTCGAGGGCGTCGGAGATGGCGTCGTCGTGGATGGAGCGGAGCATCGAGGAGTAGATGTCCCCGTCGGCCTTGGTCTCCTGGAACCAGGCGTACGACTCGGCGTCCGGGGTGGCCTCGTAACCGGCGGCCAGGCCCGCGAACAGCTCCTCGGCCGTGTAGAGCAGGCCGCGGTAGGGGTTGAAGGGCAGGTCGGGGACGGGCGGGAAGACCAGGGCGCCGTCCGCGCGGACCTTGACCGAGGCGTCCGGCTCCATCGCGCAGCCCAGGAACACGGCCGTCGAGGTGTCGGCGGACAGCAGGGCGAAGGTCCGCTCCAGGAGGTTGACCGACTGGATCCGGTAACCGCTGAGCGAGCCGCGGGCCACGACCCGGTCGAATTCGGCGAGCGTCTCGATCTCGATCTCTGCGTTGACCATTCGGCCCACCCTAAGGGCTGCCTGCCTCAGCGGGTCAATGCCAGTGACGTCAGCTGTGACACACCCCAGCTGAGCGGCAGGCACACGGCCAGCAGTGCGCCGGCCCGTACGGTCGCGGCCGTACGCAGGACCTTGGCCGGGGCGCCGATGCCGGTCAGCGTCTCGCGGGTGGCGGCCCGGTCCTGGTGGACCTCGACCGCGGATGTGACCAGGGTCGCTGCCGTGCACAGCACCACCAGCGCGGCGGCGGGCGCGGTGAGCGGGCCGAGCGGGACCTGGAGGCCGCCGTGATCGCGCAGGGCCGCGGCGCTGAGGGCGCCCGCGCCGACCGCGCACAGGACGCCGAGGGGCGCGCCGAGCCGCGGGGCCTCCTCCTGGAGGGCCCGCCCGGCCAGCAGCCGGAGCGCGCCCGGGCGTACGGCCTGGACCAGCGTTCCGCAGGCGTAGGCCAGGCCCGGACCGGCGAGGGCGAGCCCGACGGCGGTCAGCGTCCAGCCGACGGGCAGGCCCGCTCCGCCGGGTCCGGCGTAGGCCAGGGAGGCGAGTCCGCACGCGGTGAGGGCGATGCCCCAGGGCAGTACGGTCTGCGGCGCGGGCCGGGAGTGGGGGCGCAGGGCGAGGGCGGTGGCCACGGACGCGGCCAGCGGGAGCAGGGCCAGCAGGGTGAGGGCGGCCGCCACGGGCAGCGGCTGCTCGGTGTGGAGCAGCTCCGCCCCGGCCCCGTCGAAGGGCAGCCCGGACACGTCCCCGCGCAGGTGGAGGAAGACGGCCAGGGCCACGGCGCTGCCCAGGGCGCAGGCGACGGCGGTGGAGATCGTGGCGACCAGAGTGAGCCGTACGGGTCCCAGCCCGGCGGCGTCCAGCCCCTCGCGGGGCCGCGTCGCCGGGTCGCTGCGGGCCACGGCGACGGCGAACTGGACGGTGACGGCGAGGGGGACCAGGGCCCACACCAGCTGAGGGAACGATCCGGCGGACCGGGCCGTCGCCTGCGCGAGTACGTACAGCAGCAGGAAGCCGCTGGCGGCCGAGGCGGTGGCGACCAGCAGCCGGCGCAGCTGGACCAGCGGCCGGGAGCCGCGGGCTAGGCGGAGAGCGAGCACGCGGCCTGGTCCTCCGGGGGATGGGGGAAGGAGCTCTGCGGGGATGCGGCGGCGGCCGCGGCGGCGGCCGCCGGGCGGCCGTCGAGCAGGGGGACGTGCCGGTCGGCGGCGGCCGCGGTCTCCTCGTCGTGGGTGGCCAGCAGCACGGTGATGCCGTGGGACCGGGCCGCCGTGGTGAGGGCGCGCAGCAGCAGGGAGCGTTCGGCGCGGTGCAGCGGGGCCGTGGGCTCGTCGGCGAAGACCACGGCGGGTTCGCTCGCGAGGGCGCGGGCCAGGGCGACGCGCTGGGATTCGGCCCGGTTGAGTGCGCCGGGGTACTTGCGGGCGTAGCCGCCGATGTCGAGGCGGTCCAGCCATTCGCAGGCGGCCCGTTTGGCGGCGCGGTGGGTGGCGCCCGTGATCAGCAGCGGCAGGGCCGCGTTCTCCCAGACCCGGAGCTCGTCCAGCAGCCGGGGCTCGGGGCCGATCCAGCCGAACCGGTCGCGGCGCAGCCGCTCGCGGGCCAGGGCTCCCATGGCGTGCACGGGGACGCTGTTGAACCAGACCTCGCCCTGCTCGGGCAGCAGCTGTCCCGACAGGCAGCGCAGCAGGGTGGTCTTGCCGCTGCCGCGGGGGCCGGTGACGGCGAGGATCTCACCCGCGCGGACGCCGACGGAGACCCCGATGAGGCCCGGCGAACCGCTGTGGGAGTAGTGAAGGGACCGTGCCCAGAGGACGTCATTATCCGGTGGGGCGTTGTCCGGCGAAGCCACCATGGCGTACACCTCCGTCCGGGGGAACGAAGCGGAGCCCGCTTGGTCACTGGCGCCGCAATGAGATGTAAAGAGATGAACGTCTTGGATGGTGACAGCACACGGCCCGGACACCCGTGTTCTCACTCGAACGGGGTATCCGGGCCGTGTGGTCGGACTTTAGAGCTTGGTCCAGGCCTCGGTCAGCACGCGGCGCAGGATGCCTTCGATCTCGTCGAAGGTGCCCTGGTGGGCGGTGAGCGGCGGGGCCAGCTGGATGACCGGGTCGCCGCGGTCGTCGGCACGGCAGTACAGGCCGTTCTCGAAGAGTGCCTTGGAGAGGAAGCCGTAGAGCACGCGCTCCGTCTCCTCGTCCGTGAAGGACTCCTTGGTGACCTTGTCCTTGACGAGCTCGATGCCGTAGAAGTAGCCGTTGCCGCGGACGTCGCCGACGATCGGCAGGTCGTGCAGCTTCTCCAGCGTCGAGCGGAAGGCGTCCTCGTGGTCCAGCACGTGCTGGTTGAGGCCTTCCTTGTCGAAGATGTCGAGGTTGGCGAGCGCCACCGCGGAGGACACCGGGTGTCCGCCGAAGGTGTAGCCGTGCAGGAAGGTGTTGTCACCCTTGTAGAAGGGCTCGGCGAGCTTGTCCGAGATGATGCAGGCACCGATCGGGGAGTAGCCCGAGGTCATGCCCTTCGCGCAGGTGATCATGTCCGGCACGTAGCCGAACTTGTCACAGGCGAACATCGTGCCCAGACGGCCGAAGGCGCAGATCGTCTCGTCGGAGACGAGCAGCACGTCGTACTCGTCGCAGATCTCGCGGACCCGCTGGAAGTACCCGGGCGGCGGCGGGAAGCAGCCACCGGCGTTCTGCACCGGCTCCAGGAAGACGGCGGCGACGGTGTCGGCGCCCTCGAACAGGATCTCCTGCTCGATCTGGTCGGCGCACCAGCGGCCGTAGGCCTCGGGGTCGTCACCGTAGATCGGGGCGCGGTAGATGTTGGTGTTGACCACCTTGTGCGCGCCGGGGACCAGCGGCTCGAAGGGGGCCTTCAGGGCCGGCAGACCGGTGATGGACAGGGCGCCCTGCGGGGTGCCGTGGTAGGCCACCGCGCGGGAGATGACCTTGTACTTGGTGTGCTTGCCCTGCAGCTTGAAGTACTGCTTGGCCAGCTTCCAGGCGGTCTCGACGGCCTCGCCGCCACCGGTGGTGAAGAAGACCTTGTTCAGGTCGCCCGGGGCGTAGTGCGCGAGGCGCTCGGCGAGCTCGACGGCCTTGGGGTGCGCGTACGACCAGATGGGGAAGAACGCGAGTTCCTGGGCCTGCTTGTACGCGACCTCGGCCAGTTCCTTGCGGCCGTGACCGGCGTTGACCACGAACAGTCCGGCGAGACCGTCGAGGTAGCGCTTGCCCTTGTCGTCGAAGATGTAGGTGCCCTCGCCCCGCACGATGGTGGGTACGGGCGAGTTCTCGTACGACGACATGCGGGTGAAGTGCATCCACAGGTGGTCGTAGGCGGTCTTGGAGAGGTCCTGGCTCACGGCTATCGCGTTCCCCACATGTAGGTCTGCTTCTTCAGCTTCAGGTAAACGAAGCTTTCGGTTGATCGCACGCCGGGGAGCGCGCGGATCTTCTTGTTGATCGTTTCGAGCAGGTGGTCGTCGTCCTCACAGACGATTTCGACCATCAGGTCGAACGAGCCCGCGGTCATGACCACGTACTCGCACTCGGCCATAGCGGTCAGTGCGTCCGCCACCGGGTCGAGGTCTCCCTCGACGTTGATGCCGACCATCGCCTGGCGCCGGAGCCCCACGGTGAGGGGGTCGGTGACGGCGACGATCTGCATGACGCCCTGGTCGAGCAACTTCTGAACCCGCTGGCGCACCGCAGCTTCGGACAGGCCCACGGCCTTTCCGATCGCCGCGTAGGGGCGCCGGCCGTCCTCCTGCAGTTGCTCGATGATCGCCAGGGACACAGCATCTACCGAAGGGGACGGTTGTCTGTTCCTGGAATCTGCGCTTCGACTGACCACGTCCTCACTGTGCACGAGGAGTCGTCTGTTCCGCAAGGCGAGAACGATGTAATTCGTTGTTTCGGGAGTCAGATCTCACTGATTCCGTAGTTCGTGGTGGGTGGGCCTGTCGAAAACGGGGCCTGAGGGGCTAGGCTGAGTAGCTGTCTCAACCATTGGACATGTGATCACAGGAGTGTGGCTGTAGTGACCACCGAACTGCGTCGTCTGCGCAACTACATCGGCGGGGAGTTCAAGGACGCCGCCGACGGGCGGACCACCGAGGTGGTCAACCCCGCCACGGGCGAGGCGTACGCGACCGCTCCCCTCTCCGGCCAGGCGGACGTCGACGCCGCCATGGCCGCCGCCGCGGCCGCCTTCCCGGCCTGGCGCGACGCGACCCCCTCCGAGCGCCAGAAGGCCCTGCTGAAGATCGCGGACGCCCTCGAGGCCCGCGCGGAGGAGCTCGTCGCCACTGAATCGGAGAACACCGGCAAGCCGCTCGGCCTCACGGCCAGCGAGGAGCTGCCGCCGATGGTGGACCAGATCCGCTTCTTCGCGGGCGCCGCGCGCCTGCTGGAGGGCCGCTCGGCCGGCGAGTACATGGAGGGGATGACCTCGATCGTCCGCCGTGAGCCGGTCGGCGTCTGCGCCCAGGTCGCTCCGTGGAACTACCCGATGATGATGGCCGTCTGGAAGTTCGCCCCGGCCCTGGCCGCGGGCAACACCGTGGTCCTCAAGCCCTCGGACACCACCCCGGCCTCCACCGTCCTGATGGCCGAGATCATCGGCGAGATCCTGCCCGCGGGCGTCTTCAACGTCGTCTGCGGCGACCGGGAGACCGGCCGGGCCATGGTCGAGCACCGCACTCCGGCGATGGCCTCCATCACCGGCTCGGTGCGCGCGGGCATGCAGGTCGCCGAGAGCGCCTCCAAGGACGTCAAGCGCGTCCACCTGGAGCTCGGCGGCAAGGCCCCCGTCGTGGTCTTCGAGGACGCCGACATCGCCAAGGCCGCCGAGGACATCGCGGTGGCGGGCTTCTTCAACGCCGGCCAGGACTGTACGGCGGCCTGCCGCGTACTGGTCCACGAGTCGATCCATGACGAGTTCGTCGCGGCGCTGGCCAAGAACGCGGCCGACACCAAGACCGGCCAGCCGGACGACGAGGACGTGCTCTACGGCGCGCTGAACAACCCGAACCAGCTCAAGCAGGTCGCGGGCTTCATCGAGCGCCTCCCCGCCCACGCCAAGGTCGAAGCGGGTGGCCACCAGGTCGGCGAGAAGGGCTACTTCTACGCCCCGACCGTGGTCTCCGGCCTCAAGCAGGACGACGAGATCATCCAGAACGAGGTCTTCGGCCCCGTCATCACCGTCCAGTCCTTCACGGACGAGGCCCAGGCCCTGCAGTACGCGAACGACGTCGAGTTCGCCCTCGCCTCCTCGGTGTGGACCAAGGACCACGGCCGCGCGATGCGGATGTCCAAGAACCTCGACTTCGGCTGCGTGTGGATCAACACCCACATCCCGCTCGTCGCCGAGATGCCGCACGGCGGATACAAGAAGTCCGGCTACGGCAAGGACCTCTCCGCCTACGGCTTCGAGGACTACACCCGCATCAAGCACGTCATGACCTCGCTCGACGGCTGACCCCGGTCCCGGCGGGCGGCCGACCGGCCGCCGCATCGACCAGGTCACAGCCTTGAAGGGGCGGGTAGTAGACAACATGTCTATTGCCCGCCCCTTCGCGTTCCCCGAGGCTTTGCCCATGCCTGAACTCGCCTTCTCCCGCCGCGCGGCGCTGCGCGGCCTCGGTTCCGCGGGCCTGCTGGCCGCCCTCACCGGCTGTGGTGTCCCCGCCGCGTACGTCCCCGAGAACCGGCGGGAGGGGCAGGACCGTTCCGGGGGTGACCGGAGCGTCTCCTTCTCCAACTGGCCGCTCTACATCGACACCGACGACGAGGACGAGAACCGGCGTCCGACGCTGGACGCCTTCTCGGAGAAGACCGGCATCGAGGTCCGGTACACCGAGGAGATCAACGACAACGACGAGTTCTTCGGCAAGATCAGCCCGGCGCTGATGAACCACCAGCAGACCGGTCACGACGTGGTCGTGGTCAGCGACTGGATGGCCGCCCGCTTCGTCCGCCTGGGCTGGGCCCAGAAGATGGACCGCTCGGCGCAGGCGAACGTGACGAAGTACCTCGATCCCCAGCTGCGCTCGCCCGCCTTCGACGAGGGTCGGCTGCACACCGTCCCCTGGCAGTCGGGGATCACCGGCATCGCCTACAACCGCAAGGCGCTCGGCCGGGAGCTCAAGTCGGTCAAGGACCTGTGGCACCCGGACCTGGCCGGCAAGGTCACCCTGTTCTCCGGGCTCGACGAGTCCTTCTCCCTGCTGATGCAGGGCAACGGCGTCGACGTGACCAAGTGGACCGAGTCCGACTTCCACCGGATGTGCGACCAGGTGGAGAGCATGGTGAAGAAGAAGCACATCCGCCGCTTCACCGGCAACGACTACACCTCCGATCTCAGCAAGGGCGACGTCCTGGCCTGCCAGGCCTACTCCGGGGACGCGATCCAGCTGCAGGCCGACAATCCCGACATCGAGTTCGTGGTCCCCGAGGAGGGCGGCGAGCTCTGGGCGGAGAGCCTGCTCGTCCCCAACCTCGCCCGGCACAAGGCCAACGCGGAAGCCCTGATCGACTTCTACTACGACCCGGAGGTGGCCGCGCTGCTCGCGGCCTCCGTCAACTACGTCTGCCCGGTTCCGGCCGCCCGCGAGGTCCTGGCCGCCTCCGAGGACAAGGAGACCGCCGAACTCGCCGAGAACCCGCTGATCTTCCCCGACGAGGACATGCGCAAGCGGCTCGTCGTGTCCCGTGACATCTCCTCGGCCGAGCGGGTGTCCTTCGCCAAGCGCTGGAACTCCATCGTCGGTCTGTGAGCGGTCTGTGAGCGGTCTGCGAGGGCACGATCACGGTCCGGCCACGGAACTGGACATGTTCAGCAATTCTGCTGAACATGTTCAGAAACCTGCGTAGGCTTCCTTCCATGAGCGAGAGAAGCGCCCTTCAGCGGCGGATCCGTGCCTGGCTTGTCCTGTTCCTCGTCTGCCTCGTGCTGAGTGGACTCACCGCCTTCCCCCTGGTGGGCGAGCTGCACTGGGCCAATGCCCTGGTGGACAACGAGTGGTTGCGACGCGTCGGCGACGGGCTGGAGCGGGCGGACTCCGAATACCCCTTCCTCCTCTACGGCACCGACTGGCTCGCCTTCGCCCACCTGGTGATCGCCGTCTTCTTCTACGGCGTCCACCGCGACCCGGTCCGCAACGTCTGGATCGTCGAGGCCGGCATGATCGCCTGTGCCGGCATCGTCCCGCTGGCCCTGATCTGCGCCCCCATCCGCGGCATCCCCGTCTGGTGGTCGCTGATCGACATGTCGTTCGGCGTCTTCGGGGTGATCCCCCTGCTGATCCTGCGCCGAATGATCAAGCGCCTGGAGGCCATGCCGCCGGCCCCGACTGCCGCCCCGGTCCCGGTCGCCCCGGTCCCGGTCGCGGCCGAGGCCCGGAGCTGAGCCCGCACTACTTCGCGAAGGCCGCCATCACGATGCCGAGGGCCACCGGGTTCATGTCCTGGCCCTTGGCATCGGTCGAGTTGACCGAGTACACCAGGGTGCGGGACAGGTCCCGGGTGCCGCCTATCGCCGTGTTGTACCCGTACCGGCCACCCGTCTTGCCCCAGGCCACCGTGCCGTCGGGCAGCACGATCCGCGACATCCCCGCCGTCAGCGTCGCGTCCTTGCCCGTGGCGAAGTCCTTCACCGAGGGGACCGTGAACATCTCCTCCAGCTGCGCCTTCGGTACGAGGCGCCCGCTGAACAGGGCGACGGTGAACCGCTCCAGATCTGCCGTGGTCGAGATGATGTCGCCCGCCGCCCACCGGTCCGAGGAGTTCCACTCGGTCACGTCCCGCAGCCCGGTCGAACCGTCGGCCCGTGCCACCGCTTGGTAGCCGTGGTTGTGCGGACCCGGTATGCGGGTCTGGAAACGGCCAGGGAACGAGGTGTCCCTCAGCCCCAGCGGCTTCAGGACCCGCGCCGCGACCGCCTTCTCGTACGTCGTGCCCGTCACCTTCTCGATCAGCACGCCCAGCACCGTGTAGTTGATGTTCAGGTAGTGCTGGGCCGTGCCCGGAGCGAACTCGGGGCTCTTGGCCACGGCCTCCGCGATCTGGTCGTGTGGATCGGTCACGTCGAAGCGGTGCTCCCACTGCGCCTCGAATGAGTCGCCCGGCCCGTCCGCCGCCGGTATCCCGCTGGTGTGGTCGAGCAGCTGCCGGACGGTGACCGCGCCGTACGCCTCGGGGACGGGCCCGGGGAGGTACCGGCGGACCGGCCGGTCCAGATCCACCCTGCCTTCGGCGGCGAGCTGGAGCACCACCGCCGCGGTGAAGGTCTTCGTCACCGACCCGGCCCGGAACCGGGCGTCCTCGATCGCGTCGCGCCCGCTGCGGATGTCCGCGACACCCGAACTGCCTTGCCAGCTGCCGCTCGTACCGCCCACCCGCACCAGCGCGGCCGTCGCCTCCCCGTGCCGGGCCCCGAGCCCCGCGATCGCCTTCCGCAGCGCCGCGGCATTCGGCGGGGTCGAGACCAGCGGTCCCGGCTCCCGTGCCGGAACCGAAGCCGTCACCGGCACCACCTGTGCTTGTGCCCGTGCCGGAGCGGTCTGGGCGACGGCCGGTTCGGCCGCGACGCCCAGGAGCAGGGCGGTGGCGATCAGCGTGCGGGTCGTTGCGTTCATGGTGGGATCCCCCTGTCGGCTCTCCGGGCGACTTCCGCCCCGATGACCTCAATGCTGCTGGTCAGAGGGGCAGTTGCGGATCACCACCAAGAGGGGTCTTTACCGGTACGACAACTCACCACCGAGAGGGAGCAGGCACCCGGCCTCTCACTCCCGGGAGGGAGATACCGGAGAGCCAGCCCCCGGACCGGCCCCCGGACCGGCCCCCGGACCGGCCCCCGGACCGGCCCCCGCGCCGGCCACCGCCCCGGCCGAGACCAGCCCCGTCTCGTACGCGCAGATCACCGCCTGGATCCGGTCCCGCAGCCCCAGCTTCGACAGCACGTTCCCCACGTGCGACTTGACCGTGTGCTCGCTCACCATCAGCTCCGCCGCGAGCTCCGCGTTCGACAGCCCCCGCCCCAGGTGCAGCAGCGTCTCCCGCTCCCGCGCCGTCAGCACCCCCAGCCGCTCCGCGGACAGCGCCCCACCGGCCGCGGACCGGGCCGTGGCCGCCGTGTACTGCGAGATCAGCCGCCGGGCCACCGAGGGCGCCAGCAGGGACTCGCCCGCCGCCACCACCCGTACGGCGTGCACCAGATCGTCCCGCCGCACGTCCTTGAGCAGGAACCCGCTGGCCCCCGCGTGCAGCGCCTCGTACACGTACTCGTCCGAGTCGAAGGTCGTCAGCATCACCGTGCGGCAGGAGCTCGTCCCCGAGATCGCCCGGCAGGCCTCGATCCCGTCCAGCACCGGCATCCGGACGTCCAGCAGGGCGACATCGGGCGCCAGTTCCCGCACCGCCGCGACCGCCGCCGCGCCGTCCCCGACCTCCGCCACCACCTCGATGTCCTCCTGGACGTCCAGGATCATCGCGAAGCCGCTGCGCACCAGCTCCTGGTCGTCGGCCACCACCACACGGATCGTCAATTCCCCACCTCCGGACCCGACGTTACAAGGACGACGCTCAGCTCGAACCCGGCGCCGCCCGGGCCGGGGCCCGACCGGGCCGTCCCGCCGTGCGCGGCCGCCCGCTCCCGGATCCCGATCAGGCCGTGCCCGCCGGGGCGGGCACCCGGGCCCCCGCCCGGTCGGGCACCCGCGAGCGCCCCCGGCACGGAGACCGCACCCGGTCCCCGCCCGTCGTCCGTGACCGTCACCGTGAGCTCCCGCTCCGCGTACTCCAGGCGCACGTCCACCGCCGAAGCCCCGGCGTGCTTGACCACATTGGTCAGCGCCTCCTGCACCACCCGGTGCACGGTCGCCTCCAAAGCCGCCGGCAGGGCGCGCACCGGGCCCGTGCGCTCGTAACCCACCTCCAGCCCGCTGCCCCGGACCCGCTCCAGCAGCCCGGCCAGCTCCTCGATGCCGGGCTGCGGCCGGCGCGGCGCGGCCTCCTCCGTCCGCAGCACCCCCAGCATCGTGCGCAGCTGCGCCATCGCGTCCCGGCCCGTCTCGGCGATGGCCTCGAACGCGGCCTCGGCCCGTTCGGGGGCCCTGCGCACCGCCACCGGTCCGGCTTCCGCCTGCACGATCATGATGCTGACCGCGTGCGAGAGGATGTCGTGCATCTCCCGGGCGATCCGGGCCCGTTCGCGGGCGGCCGCCTGTTCCGCCTCGATCCGGTTGGCCCGCTCCAGCTGCTCCGCCCGGTCCTCCACGGCGCTCAGGTAGGCCTGCCGCGTGTGCTGGAGGCGGCCCAGCGCGTACGCCGCGCCCGAGACGAAGAGGGTGAAGAGCAGTTCGCGCGCGCTCCCGGTGTTCCAGCCCACCGACAGGGCGACCGCGAGGACGGTGAGCCCGCCCACCGCCAGCCGGACCCGGGCCGGGCACAGCAGCGCGACCGTGTAGAAGGCGATCAGCCCCGGGTACGGAAGCGGCTGCCCGGGACCGTCGACCGCCAGCTTGTACGCGCCGCCGGCCACCAGGATCGCGACGAGCACCGCCACCGGAGCCCGTCGCCGCCAGACCAGCGGGAGCACGCCGAGCGTGGTCATCGCGTACGAGACCCAGTCCGCGGGCGGTACGTCGGCGGAGCGGGGCACCACGAACGGCATCGTGACGGCCAGTTGCACCAGCAGCGCCAGCCCCAGGTCCTGCCGGCGCGGATCGGCCCCCCGGATCCGCGCGCCGAGCTCCCCCCAGGCCCGTATCACCGGCCGAGGCCGGCCCGTACGGATCCCAGTACGTCCACCCGGTTCGTCGTGATGGAGTCGACCCCTGCGTTGATGAGCCCGCGCATCGAGCGCTTGGTGTCCGGAGTCCAGGCCGACACCAGCAGGCCGTCCCGGTGCAGGGCGTCCACCAGCTCCCGGGTGACCAGCCCGAAGCGGTAGTTGAGCCAGGTCGGCGCCACCGCCTCGATCAGCACCCGGCGCGGCGGCGCCAGCGTGGTCCAGGTCAACGCGATCTCGGCGCCCGGATCGGCGGCGCGCACCGCCAGCATGGTGGACGGACCCGCGCAGTAGTACGTACGGTCGCGCGCCCCGCACTCGCGGACCTGACCGACGACGGTCCGTACCGCCTGCGCCGTCGCACCCGGCAGATCGACCATGACCCGGCCCGCTCCGGCGGCCATCAGGGCCTCGCGCAGGGTCGGGATCCCGCCGTCCGTGAGCTCCGCCAGCTGCGGGGCCGTGACGTCCTCGAGCCGGACGCCGTGGCCCCACAGCCGCTGGAGGCTCTCGTCGTGGAGCAGTACGGGGACCCCGTCGCGGGTCATCCGTACGTCGATCTCCACCGCGTCCGCCCCGCGGGCGAAGGCGGAGCGGATCGAGGGCAGGGTGTTCTCGCGGACGCGGTAGGGATCTCCGCGGTGGCCTACGGCAGTCAGGGTGCGCATGCACCCATTCTGCGCAGCCGTCAGGAGGCCAGCCAGGCGGAGGTGTACGTGTCGATCTCGGCGGTGATCTTCGCCTTGCCGGCCGGGTCCAGGAAAGAGGCCTCGACGGCGTTCTTCGCGAGCTGCGCGAGACCCAGTTCGTCCAGGTCCAGCAGCCGGGCGGCCACCGCGTACTCGTTGTTGAGGTCCGAGCCGAACATCGGCGGGTCGTCGCTGTTGATGGTGACGAGCACACCGGCCGCCACCATCTCCCTGACGGGGTGCAGGTCGAGGTCGGCTACCGCGCGGGTGGCGATGTTGGAGGTCGGGCAGACCTCCAGCGCGATGCGGTGCTCGGCGAGGTAGGCGAGCAGCTCCGGGTCCTGGGTGGCGCTGGTGCCGTGGCCGATGCGCTCGGCGCCCAGGTCGCGGATGGCGTCCCAGATGGTCTCCGGGCCGGTGGTCTCGCCGGCGTGCGGCACGCTGTGCAGCCCGGCGGCGCGGGCGGCGTCGAAGTACGGCTTGAACTGCGGGCGCGGCACGCCGATCTCCGGACCGCCCAGGCCGAAGGAGACCAGGCCCTCGGGGCGCAGGTCGACGGCGAGGCGGGCGGTCTCGGAGGCGGCCTCCGGACCGGCTTCGCCGGGGATGTCGAAGCACCAGCGCAGGATGACGCCGAGCTCGTCCTCGGCGGCCTTGCGGGCGTCCTCGATGGCCTCCATGAAGGCCTTCTCGTCGATGCCGCGCCGGGTGGAGGAGTACGGGGTGACGGTGAGCTCGGCGTACCGGATGTTCTGGCGGGCCATGTCGCGGGCAACCTCGAAGGTGAGGGTGCGTACGTCGGCGGGGGTCCGGACCAGGTCGACGACGGAGAGGTACACGTCGATGAAGTGGGCGAAGTCGGTGAAGGTGAAGTAGTCGGCGAGGGCCTCGGGGTCGGTGGGCACCTTCGAGTCGGGGTGCCGGGAGGCGAGTTCGGCCACGATGCGGGGGGAGGCCGAGCCGACGTGGTGGACGTGCAGTTCGGCCTTGGGCAGCCCCGCGATGAAGGGGTGCAGGTCGGGCATGAGGGTGCCTCCGGAGGACGTGGTGCGGACGGATCGGACTTCATCGTAGGCAGGGCCGGGGCTGTCGGAGGGAGCGCATAGCATGGCTGTACGAGAGGGGGGCGCCGTATGACCGATCAGAGCCCCGAGTCGCGAGACCCCTGGGCACCGCTGGAGCGGCCCGCGGTCGGACTGGGGAAGCAGCAGGACGGGCCGGGTGCGCCGGGGGTGCACGACCAGCAGACCGTCGCGGGTATGCCGGGGGCCGGCATACCCCCGGGCGCGCCGGTACCGGGGCAGTCCCCGGCGGCCGGGCCCGCGCCGGCGTACGCCCCGACCCCCGCCCCCCAGCCCGGGCCGACCCCCGCCTACGGGTACCCGGCCCAGCCGGATCCCGCCGGGTACGGCCATCCCGCCGCCCAGCCTCCGGCCCAGCAGCCCCCGTACCCGGGGTACGGGGGCCATCCTGGATATCCGGGGGACCTCGGATACCCGGCCGGCGGATACCCGGGCAGCGGCGGATACGCGCCCTACGCGCCCAAGAGCAACGGCTTCGGGGTCACGGCGCTCGTGCTCGGGATCATCGCCGTGGTCAGCTGCTACCTCGGCCTCCTGTTCGGCATACCGGCCGTCATCTTCGGCGTGCTGGGCCGAGGCAAGGCCAGGCGCGGAGAGGCCGACAACGACGGCATGGCCCTGGCCGGCATCATCACCGGCGCGGTCGGCATCGTGATCAGCTGCCTGTTCATCGCGCTGGCCATCGCCGGTGTGCTGCTCAGCGACTCGGAGTCCGACTCCGACTCGGGGTACTCGACCCCGTACCAGAACACCCAGGTCCTCTACCGGGGCTGAGCCGCGCGTCGGACCGTACGGCGGGAGGGCCGGGCGGGGACACGATGTGTCCCCGCCCGGCCCTCCGTCACACCATCACGCCGTCACACCATCACGCCGTCACACCATCACGCCGTCACGCCGTCACGCCGTCACGCCGTCACGCCGTCACGCCGTCACGCCGTCACGCCGTCACACCGTCAGACGGCCGCGGCCCCGGCCGGGGCCGCCCACGGCCACGTGGCGTCCCGGCCGCCCTCGATGAGGGAGACCATGCGGAAGGCCGCGTCGGTGAGCCCGCCGAAGGCGTGCCGGTTCGCGGACCCGGAGGGCGCGTGGCCCACCCGGTATCCGGCCAGGTTCCACGTGTACACCGGGACCGTGTCCGGCACCAGGGAGGTCGGGTCCCCGCCGTAGGCGTAGCCGGCCTGCTCGTCCGTGACGATCAGTACCCGGTCGTGCCCCGCGTAGTGCGTGCGCACGGCCTCGGCCGTGTAGGTACCGCCGAGGTTCTCGAACCTCTCCAGCACCTTCAGCACCGACTCGCCCCGGTCGTAGGCGACTTCCTTGCTGCCGGTGCCGAACTGCACCAGGTCCGCGTCCTCGGCGCGCAGCGCCAGCGCCGTCCCGAAGATCGCGGCCGCGTCGGCCCGGTTCAGCTGCGAGCGGTCCGACAGCGGGGACCACATCGATCCGGAGCGGTCCACCAGGATCAGCGTCCGCCCGGGCAGCGCCGGTACGTTGCCCAGCGAGTGGCCGAGCGCCCGCTCCAGCGGGTACGCCCAGCGCAGCGAGGGCGCGTGCTGGTACGCGGCCAGGTACCGGAAGGGGAACTGCCGCGATCGGGCGACGGACTCCGGGTCGGAGATCTTCGCCGCGACTCGCCCGGCGACCTCGTCCGAGACCCCCGCCTGGTCGAAGTTGCGCAGGTTGCGCACCAGCGCCATCGCCCCCATGGACGGGATGACCGCCTCCCAGGCGGCCGCGTCCATCGGCCCCTGCAGCCAGCCGGCCAGCGCCTCCCAGGTCATGCCCGCCGCGGCGAGCCGCTCGGCGCCGCCCGCGGCGGTGACCACGGACCGGCGCTCCTCCACGGGCAGCTCCATCAGGGCCCGGTGCGCGAGGAGGGTGCGGCTCGTCGCCGGCACCTCGGCGCTCTCCGGGTTGTGCCGGCGGTCGAGGGCGTACCGGAACAGCTCGCCCTGCCAGGGCTTGGCCGGGTCGGGGGAGGCGTGCACGAGGTTGAGGACGTCGCCGAAGCGGAATCCCCGTCGGGCGGAGGCGGTGTCGTACTTCAGGAGGGACTTCGCGTCGTAGAGCCGGCGCACCGCGTCGGCGATCCCGCGCTTGACGGGCTTGGGCACGGCCCGCCCGTACGCGGCCGTCCAGTAGGCGAGCAGCTCACCGGGCTCGTCCGCGCGCAGCAGTACGGAGTCCACGACCCGCCGGTTCGACGGCCCGCCGGCGGCTCCGGCGTCGAGCCGCGCCCTGACGTACTCGGCGGCGCCGACGAGCGAGGCCGTACGCATGCCGCCGTCGCGGCGCAGCCAGCCGAGCAGGCCGGCCGTCCACTCGGGGTCCTCGACGGCGAGGGTGCGCACCAGCGCGGCGAAGCGGTCGTCGCGGGCCGGGCCGTCCTCGTAGGCGGTCCGCTGCGTCACGAAGTTGGCGACGGCGAGCAGGAACAGCTCGGAACGCGGATCGCGGACGAAGCCGGGGCTTCCGTGGTGGTTGCGGCGCCGGGCGCCGCTCGAGCGGACGGGCGATACGGGCGAGGCGGGTGCAGCGGGCGCCGCGTCCCTGGACGGGCGCAGGTTGAAACGAGCCATGTGAATCCCCCCGAATTCAGTGGAAAGAGGGGGAGGTCCGAGGTGCGGAACGCCCGAGATCGAAGTCGGCGGCGGATGATGTCGACCGCTCTAACCGCTGAGCTACCGGCCGGAGCCGGGCGGGACTCGAACCCGCGACCAGTCGATCCGAAGTAACCGCTGCCTGCGCACCGGGCGTTCCGCACGCGTGCCTCCCGAGATCAGAAGCGGCGGCGGCGTGATTTCTGCAAGAAGTAGCCGCAGCCAGGCGCACCGGGAGGTGCGTGACGTAGGTGTCCAGAGATCGAAGCCGGCGAAACCACAAGGTGCTCTACCAGCTGAGCTACACCGGCCCGAAGCCGATGACGGGACTCGAACCCGCGGCCGCCCGATTATGAGTCGAAGTAGGTCTCGCCTTCGCACCTGGACGAGGACCACGCTAGCCGCCCGCCCCCGCGGGGCGCGATCGATTAACGCACCGGAAGCCGAGGGGGACAGCCACCCCTCCGACGCCACCCCTCTGCCCGTCACCCGTCCGCCCGCCCCCTCCGCCCGCCACCCCTCCGCCCGCTACCCCTCGGCCCGCAGCCGCTCCCGCGCCTCCATGAGCGCGAAGCCCAGCAGGTTCAGGCCGCGCCAGCGCGCCGGGTCCAGCGCGCGCTCGTCGTCGGCCGCCAGTCCTATGCCCCAGATCCGGTCCATCGGGCTGGCTTCCACCAGCACCCGGCGGCCCGTGGACAGCAGGTAAGACTTCAGCGCCGGGGCGGAGCCGAACTTGTGCACGCTGCCCTCCACCACCAGCGCGAACCGCTCCCGCTGCCACACCGCGTCGTCGAAGCCGCGCACGAGCCGCCCGGCCTTCTTCGCGGCTGCCGGACTCTTCGCCTCCAGGGCCGCGCGCTCCGCCTCGGCGTCCTCGAACAGCCGCGCCTTTCCGGCCATCATCCAGTGCTCGGCGGTGGCGTACCGCACGTCACGCACGGTGAAGGCGGACGGCCACCACTGGCTGAGGCAGCTCGGACCGAGCGTTCCGTCGGGTCGCGGACGGTGTCCCCAGAAGGGCAGGTACTTCACGCGTTCACCCCGGCTGACCTGCCCGATCAGTTTCTCGATCATCTCCATGCATGCGAGTCTCGCAGGAGCCACGGACACTTCGTACGGGATTTCGGGCGCGCCTCGACACATGGTCGACCGATTCCGTCGCGTAATCAAAAGGCAACAACGGAATCACTTGGCCGAGGGGTACACCTCTGTCAGGATCGGCACTCAATTCGAGCTGTAGCTCGAACTGTAGCTACGGAGAGCGTGAGAGCGTGATGGGCAACCGCTTCCAGGTCAAGGTCCAGGTCAAGGACCGATTCGCCGCAGGCGCGCAGTACATCGACGGGCAGCTGCGGCCCGGCACCTCGGGCCGGTCACACACCGTGGTCGACCCCGCGACGGGCGAGGAGGTGCTCACCTACGAGCTGGCCTCCACCGCCGACGTGGACGCGGCCGTCGCCGCCGCCAAGCGAGCCTTCCCCGGCTGGTCCGGCGCCACCCCCGGCGAGCGCTCCGACGCGCTGCACCGGCTGGCCGGCGTACTGGCCGAGCGGGCGGAGGACTTCGCCCTCGCCGAGTCCCTGCAGTGCGGGAAGCCGGTCAAGCTGTCGACGGAGTTCGACGTGCCGGGGACCGTGGACAACACCGCGTTCTTCGCAGGCGCCGCGCGCCACCTCCAGGGGCAGGCCGCCGGCGAGTACTCCGGGGACCACACCTCCTACGTGCGCCGCGAGGCCATCGGGGTGGTCGGCTCGATCGCGCCGTGGAACTATCCGCTGCAGATGGCCGCCTGGAAGATCCTTCCGGCGATCGCCGCGGGCAACACCATCGTCCTCAAGCCGGCCGAGCTCACCCCGCTGACCTCGCTGATGTTCGCCCAGGCTGCCAAGGACGCGGGCCTGCCCGACGGGGTGATCAACATCGTGACCGGCGCCGGCCGGGACGCGGGGGAGCACCTGGTCGGCCACCCTGACGTGGTGATGACCTCCTTCACCGGCTCCACCGCCATCGGCAAGCGGGTCGCCGAGATCGCCACCGCCACCGTCAAGCGGCTCCACCTGGAGCTCGGCGGCAAGGCCCCCTTCCTGGTCTTCGACGACGCCGACCTGGAGGCCGCGGCCAACGGCGCCGTGGCCGCCTCCCTGATCAACACCGGCCAGGACTGCACGGCCGCCACCCGTGCTTACGTCCAGCGCCCGCTCCACGACGCCTTCGTCGCCCGGGTCGCCGAGCTGATGGAGACCGTCCGCGTCGGCGACCCCTTCGACCCGGCCACGGACCTCGGCCCGCTGGTCTCGCACGCCCAGCGCGACCGGGTCGCCGGTTTCGTCGAGCGCGCCCGCGCGTACGCCACCGTCGTCACCGGGGGCGAGATCCCCGGCGGCGACTTGACGGACGGCGCCTACTACCGGCCCACCCTCATCTCCGGCGCCACCCAGGACAGCGAGGTGGTCCAGTCCGAGATCTTCGGGCCGGTCCTGGTGGTCCTGCCCTTCGACACCGACGACGAGGGCATCGCGCTGGCCAACGACACCCCGTACGGTCTCGCCGCCTCCGCCTGGAGCCGCGACGTGTACCGGGCGAACCGCGCCACCCGCGAGATCAAGGCGGGCTGCGTCTGGGTCAACGACCACATCCCGATCATCAGCGAGATGCCGCACGGGGGCTACAAGGCCAGTGGCTTCGGAAAGGACATGAGCACCTACTCCTTCGAGGAGTACACGCAGGTCAAGCACGTGATGTACGACAACACCGCGGTGGCCGCGAAGGACTGGCACCGCACGATCTTCGGGGACCGATAGCCGTCAGCCGCTCGACCAGCGGCGCACCCATCCCGAAAGGGCACCTCCCATGGAGCAGTTCGAGCCCGGCCGTCTCTCGGCGGCGCAACTCGCCGCGATGCGACGCAGCCTTGACAGCGGACGCGGCGCCCTCACCCGCCGGTCGCTGCTGCGCGCCTCCGGAGTCGGAGCGCTCACGATCGGCGGGCTGACCACGCTCGCCGGCTGCGGCATCCCGCCCGCCAAACGCACGGAGGGCACGGCCGTGGCCTCCGACGACCACTCGGCCCAGGAGAAGGAGCTCAACTTCTCCAACTGGACCGAGTACATGGACACCAGCGAGGACGAGAAGTCCCGTCCCACGCTGGAGGCGTTCACCAAGCGGACCGGGATCAAGGTCAAGTACACCGAGGACATCAACGACAACGTCGAGTTCTTCGGCAAGATCAAGCCCCAGCTCGCGGCCGGCCAGGACACCGGCCGCGACCTGATCGTCGTCACCGACTGGCTCGCCTCGCGGATCATCCGGCTCGGCTGGGCGCAGAAGCTGGACCCCTCCAACCTCCCGCACGCCTACGCCAACCTGATCCCCCAGTTCCGCAACCCCGACTGGGACCCGGGCCGCGCGCACAGCTACCCGTGGACCGGCATCGACACCGTCATCGCCTACAACACCAAGGCGACCGGCGGCAAGAAGGTCGACTCCGTCACCCAGCTGCTCGACGACCCCTCCCTCAAGGGCCGCGTCGGCTTCCTGACCGAGATGCGCGACAGCGTCGGGATGACCCTCCTCGACCTGGGCAAGGACCCGGCGAACTTCACCGACGCCGACTACGACGAGGCGATCGGCCGGCTCCAGAAGGGCGTGGACAAGAAGCAGATCCGCCGCTTCACCGGCAACGACTACACCGCGGACCTCGACAAGGGCGACCTCGCAGCCTGCCTGGCCTGGGCCGGCGACGTCATCCAGCTCCAGGCCGGCAACCCGGACATCCAGTACTCGATCCCGGCGGCCGGCTACATCACCTCCAGCGACAACCTGCTGGTCCCCGTGAAGGCCCGGCACAAGGCCAACGCGGAGAAGCTCATCGACTACTACTACGAGCCCGCGGTGGCCGCCCAGCTGGCCGCGTTCATCAGCTACGTCTGCCCCGTCGAGGGCGTCAAGGACGAGCTGGCCAAGATCGATCCGGCGCTCGCGGACAACGTCCTGATCGTCCCGGACAAGGCGATGTCCGCCAAGTCGCACGCCTTCCGCTCCCTCACCAGTGAGGAAGAGACGGCGTACGAGGAGAAGTTCGCCAAGCTCATCGGAGCCTGACGGGTCCCGCCGCCGTCCCCCCGCCGGCAACAGACACCCGTACCGGCACCTGCCCCTTCCACGACACACCACCGAAGGCCCAGGCCCATGACTGACAAGACCGCGGGCGGCGACGTCCGCCTCGCAGGGATCAGCAAGCACTACGGATCCTTCACCGCCGTGCACCCGCTCGATCTCACCATCCCCCAGGGCTCCTTCTTCGCCCTGCTCGGCGCCTCGGGCTGCGGGAAGACCACCACCCTGCGCATGATCGCCGGTCTGGAGGAGCCCTCCACCGGGACCGTCAGCCTCGGCGAGCGCGAGGTCACGAACCTGCCGCCGTACAAGCGCCCGGTCAACACGGTCTTCCAGAGCTACGCGCTCTTCCCGCACCTCGACGTCACGGAGAACATCGCCTTCGGGCTGCGCCGCCGCGGCATCAAGTCCGTCAAGAAGCAGGTCGACGACATGCTGGAGCTGGTCCAGCTCGGCCAGTTCGCCCAGCGCAAGCCGCACCAGCTCTCCGGCGGCCAGCAGCAGCGCGTCGCCGTGGCCCGCGCGCTCATCAACCACCCGCAGGTGCTGCTCCTCGACGAGCCGCTCGGCGCCCTCGACCTCAAGCTGCGCCGCCAGATGCAGCTGGAGCTCAAGCGGATCCAGACCGAGGTCGGCATCACCTTCGTGCACGTCACGCACGACCAGGAGGAGGCCATGACCATGGCCGACACGGTCGCCGTGATGAACGGCGGCCGCGTCGAGCAGCTGGGCGCCCCCGCCGAGCTGTACGAGAACCCGAAGACGACCTTCGTGGCGAACTTCCTCGGCACCTCCAACCTCATCGAGGCCGAGGTCCTGGAGGCAGGCGCGGCCGACATCGTGGTCAGCTCGGCCGGCACGAAGCTCCGCGTCCCGGCCGCACGATGTTCGACCACACCCCGCACCGGCGGAAAGCTGCTGGTCGGGGTGCGCCCGGAGAAGATCTCCCTGGTCCACGCGGACGAGGAGGGCACCATCGCCGCCGGCCGCAACAAGGTCGCGGGCAAGATCGCCGACTCCTCCTTCATCGGCGTCTCCACCCAGTACGTCATCGACAGCCGGGTCTGCCCCGAGCTGGAGGTGTACGTCCAGAACATCGAGCGCGACGCCCGGCTGGTCCCCGGCGCCGACGTGATCCTGCACTGGAACCCGGACCACACCTTCGGCCTCGACGCCGCCCAGGACATCGACGCGGGCATCGAGACGGTCGAGGAGTCCGCATGACCGGCCCCGTTACCGACACAGCGCCGCCCCAGGCGCCCGCTCCGGCCGAGCCCCCGGTCCACAAGCCGTCCCTGAAGAAGCGCCTGATCCCGTACTGGCTGCTGCTCCCGGGCATCCTGTGGCTGCTCGTCTTCTTCGTGCTGCCGATGATCTACCAGGCCTCGACCTCGGTGCAGACCGGCTCCCTCGAAGAGGGCTTCAAGGTCACCTGGCACTTCCAGACGTACTGGGACGCCTTCACCGAGTACTACCCGCAGTTCCTGCGCTCCCTGCTCTACGCGGGCACCGCGACCGCGCTGTGCCTGCTGCTGGGGTACCCGCTGGCCTACCTGATCGCCTTCAAGGCGGGCCGCTGGCGCAACCTGCTGCTGGTGCTGGTCATCGCACCGTTCTTCACCAGCTTCCTGATCCGCACCCTCGCCTGGAAGACGATCCTGGCCGACGGCGGCCCGGTGGTCGGCGTCCTCAACAAGATCGGTTTCCTGGACGTCACCAGCTGGCTCGGCATGACCGAGGGCGACCGCGTCCTCGCCACGCCGCTCGCGGTCGTCTGCGGTCTGACGTACAACTTCCTGCCCTTCATGATCCTGCCGCTCTACACCTCGCTGGAGCGCATCGACACCCGCCTCCACGAGGCGGCCGGGGACCTGTACGCCCGCCCCGCCACCGTCTTCCGCAAGGTGACCTTCCCGCTGTCCATGCCGGGCGTGGTCTCCGGGACCCTGCTCACCTTCATCCCGGCGAGCGGCGACTACGTCAACGCCGAACTGCTCGGCTCCACGGACACCCGGATGATCGGCAACGTCATCCAGTCGCAGTACCTGCGGATCCTCGACTATCCGACGGCCGCCGCGCTGTCCTTCATCCTCATGGCCATCGTGCTCGTCATGGTCACCATCTACATCCGCCGAGCGGGGACGGAGGACCTGGTCTGATGAAGAGCGCCACCACCTGGCTGCGCCGCAATCTCGTCGTGATCGCGGGGCTCGGCACGCTCGCGTACATGATCCTGCCGAACGTCGTCGTCACGGTCTTCTCCTTCAACAACCCCACCGGACGGTTCAACTACGCCTGGCAGGAGTTCTCCCTCGACGCGTGGAAGGACCCGTGCGGAGTCGCCGACATGTGCGCCTCCCTCTCGCTCTCCCTCCAGATCGCCCTGTGGGCCACCATCGGCGCGACCGTACTGGGAACCGCGATCGCCTTCGCGATGGTCCGCTACCGCTTCCGGGGTCGCGCCGCGGTCAACTCGCTGATCTTCCTGCCGATGGCCATGCCCGAGATCGTGATGGCGGCCTCGCTGCTCGCCCTCTTCCTCAACATGGGCATCCAGCTGGGCTTCTGGACGATCCTGATCGCCCACGTCATGTTCTGCCTCAGCTTCGTCGTCGCCGCCGTCAAGGCCCGGGTGCTCTCCATGGACCCCCGCCTGGAGGAAGCGGCCCGCGATCTCTACGCCGGTCCCGCGCAGACCTTCCTGCGGGTCACCCTGCCGATCGCGGCCCCCGGAATCGCGGCGGGCGCGCTGCTCTCCTTCGCGCTCTCGTTCGACGACTTCATCATCACCAACTTCAACTCGGGCAACACCGTCACCTTCCCCATGTTCGTGTGGGGATCGGCCCAGCGCGGTACGCCTGTACAGATCAACGTCATCGGCACGGCGATGTTCGTCATCGCGGTCCTGGTGGTGCTGGCCGGCCAGATGGTCGGCAACCGCCGCAAGAAGGCACAGCCCAAGTGACACCCCGCAAGCAGTAAGACCCCGCAAGCAGTAACACCTCGCAAGACCTGTAGGGAGTTGGAAGACATGGCCCCAGACGCCATGCGCACCGCTGCACGATCCCTTTCCGAAGCCAAGCCGGTCTCGTACTGGCTGGACGACCCCGGCAAGCCCGCCGCCGAACCCGCCCTCACCGGCGACGAGCACTGCGACCTGCTCGTCATCGGCGGCGGCTACAGCGGCCTGTGGACCGCGCTGCTCGCCAAGGAGCGCGACCCCGCCCGGGACGTCGTACTGATCGAGGGGCACGAGGCGGGCTGGGCCGCCTCGGGCCGCAACGGCGGGTTCTGCGCCGCCTCGCTCACCCACGGCCTCGCCAACGGCATGGCCCGCTGGCCGCAGGAGCTGGCGAAGCTGGAGGAGCTGGGCGCCGCCAACCTCGACGCCATCGAGGCCGCCGTCGCCCGCTACGGCATCGACTGCGACTTCGAGCGCAGCGGCGAGATCGACGTGGCCACCGAGCCGCACCAGGTCGCCGAGCTCCGCGAGCTCCACGCGGAGGCCGGGAAGCTGGGCCTCGCGGGCGGATCCCAGTGGCTCGACCAGGACGCCCTGCGCGCCGAAGTCGACTCCCCGACCTTCCTCGGCGGGATCTGGGACCGCGACGGCGTCGCCATGCTCAACCCGGCGAAGCTCGCCTGGGGCCTGAAGCGGGCCTGCCTGGAACTGGGCGTGCGGATCTACGAGAACACGCGCGGCCTGGACCTGGCCGGCTCGGGGGCCGGGATGGCCGTGCGCACCCCGTACGGCCGGGTCTTCGCCCGCCGGGTGGCGCTGGGCACCAACATCTTCCCCTCGCTGGTCAAGCGGGTGCGCCCGCTGACCGTCCCGGTCTACGACTACGCGCTGATGACCGAGGAGCTCACCGAGGAGCAGCTGGCCTCGATCGGCTGGAAGAACCGGCAGGGCCTCGGTGACAGCGCCAACCAGTTCCACTACTTCCGGATCACCCCCGACCGGCGGATCCTGTGGGGCGGCTACGACGCCATCTACCCGTACGGCGGCAAGCTCGACGCCGAGTACGACCACCGGCCCGAGACGTACCTCAAGCTCGCCGAGCACTTCTTCACGTGCTTCCCGCAGCTGGAAGGGCTGAAGTTCAGCCACGCCTGGGGCGGGGCGATCGACACCTGCTCCCGCTTCTCGGCCTTCTTCGGCACGGCGCACGCGGGCAAGGTGGCCTACGCCGCCGGCTTCACCGGGCTGGGCGTCGGGGCCACCCGCTTCGGCGCCGACGTGATGCTGGACCTGCTGGCGGGGGAGCGCACCGAGCGCACGGAGCTGGAGATGGTCCGCTCCAAGCCGATGCCCTTCCCGCCGGAGCCCTTCGCATGGACCGGGATCACGCTGACGAAGTGGTCGCTGGCCCGGGCGGACCGGCTGGGCGGCCACCGCAACCTCTGGCTGAAGACGCTGGACCGCTTCGGTCTCGGCTTCGACAGCTGACGCGGACTGCGCCGGCCGGCCTCGCGCCGGCCGACGCCCCGGTGGTGTGCTGATCGGGTAAGAGACGTCCGCACGCCCCGGGCGCACACCACCGCGGAACGTGTGACCCGCTTCACTACCATGGAGTAACGAAACCCGCGTCATACCTGAGCCCGGCCCCGCTCTCCCTGGTGAGAACGCTTCACCTCACCAACGAGAGAGCGGAGGCCGGGCGATGGCGATCCCGGGGGACAAGACGGCAGTGGAGTGGCTGGTCTCGGTGGCACCCGATCCCGAGGCCTGCCGGTGGGAGTGGGAGCGCAACCCCCTCGGGGTCGCACTGCTGCCCGCCGGCCGCCGGTGGGACGTGCTGATCCTGCCGGGGGAGCTGGGGCACACCACCCTCGAAGTACTGGACGCGCTGCTGGACCGGCCCGGCCCGGTGCTCGCCGATTTCGGCGACTCCAGGCTGGGCTTCTTCGTGCCCCCGGGGACCGCGTCCCGCTGGATCGGGACGGGCGTACGGGGAGCGGGGCGCGGGACCTGGATCGTGGTGCCGTATCCCGGCCGGGCCACGGGCGGAGTCCGCTGGCTGGTGGTCCCGGACGGGCGGGGCACGCTCACCGATCCGGCGGTCCTGGAGCTCGCGATGCACGAGGCGGCGGCGCTCGTCGTGGGCCGGGCAGGTGGGAAGTCTTGACAACGGTATTGGTCTGGACCATCTTGGGCGCCGCTGCGCCTTCCCCCGCCGCCTCCCCACCGGCGGCCCGGCTCCATCCCCCCACGCACCGGAGGCAGTCGTGCGCCCGAACAGCCCCGCCAGAGCCGCCAGCCCTGCCAGCCCCGCCAGAGCCGTCCGCCCCTCCAGGCCTGCCGGCCCCGCCAGGTCCACCGGGAGCACCTTCAGGCGCTCCGCCCTGGCCCTCCTTACCGTCGCCGCCCTCGCGGCGGCCGGCCTCCTCGCCGCCGGGCAGCCTGCCGCGGCGGCCGACACCGACCTCATCCGCAACGGCGGGTTCGAAGCCGGGCTCGACGGCTGGAGCTGTTCGGCCGCCGGCGGAGCCACCGTCAGCACCCCCGTCCACGGCGGGAGTTCCGCCCTCAAGGGCACCCCGGCCGGGCAGGACAACGCCCGCTGCTCGCAGACCGTCACCGTCAAGCCCGACTCCGCGTACACGCTGAGCGCCTGGGTGCAGGGCGCGTACGTCTACCTCGGCGCCACCGGCACCGGGACCACGGACCCGCAGACCTGGACGCAGACCCCGGGCGCGTGGAAGCAGCTGAGCACGAGCTTCCGTACCGGCGCGGCCACCACCTCGGTGACCGTGTACACGCAGGGCTGGTACGGCCAGCCGCCGCAGTTCACCGACGACGTCACCCTCGTCGGCCCGGACCCCGGCGGCTCCGGACCCGGCCAGCCCCAGCCCCCGGCCGCCCCCACCGGCCTCACCGCGTCCGCCTCCTCCGCGACCTCCGCCGGCCTATCCTGGTCGGCCTCGGCCGGCGCCACCTCGTACAAGGTCTACCGGGACGGCGCGAACCCGGCCACCGTCACCGCCGCTTCGGCCACGGTCACCGGCCTCACCCCCGCCACGACGTACTCCTTCCAGGTCAGCGCGGTCAACGCGGCCGGGGAATCCCCGAAGAGCGCCGCCGTACCGGTGACCACGCCCGGCGGCGGCAACCCGGGCAACCCGGGCCTGCCCGCCCACGCCCTGGTCGGCTACCTGCACACCGGCTTCGCCAACGGCTCCGGCTACGTCCGGATGGCCGACGTACCCGCCTCCTGGGACGTCATCAACCTGGCCTTCGGCGAGCCCACCTCGGTGACCTCGGGCGACATCCGCTTCCAGCTCTGCCCGGTGAGCGAGTGCCCGAACGTCGAATCGGCCGCGGAGTTCAAGGCGGCCGTCAAGGCCAAGCAGGCCGCGGGCAAGAAGGTCCTGATCTCGATCGGCGGCCAGAACGGCCAGGTCCAGCTGTCCACCACGGCGGCCCGCGACACCTTCGTCTCCTCCGTCAGCAAGATCATCGACGAGTACGGGCTCAACGGCCTCGACATCGACTTCGAGGGCCACTCCCTCTCCCTGGCGACGGGCGACACCGACTTCCGCGCCCCGACCACCCCGGTGATCGTCAACCTCATATCGGCCGTGAAGACCCTCAAGGCCAAGTACGGCCCGGACTTCGTCCTGACCATGGCCCCCGAGACCTTCTTCGTCCAGCTGGGCTACCAGTACTACGGATCCGGCCCCTGGGGCGGCCAGGACCCGCGCGCCGGCGCGTACCTCCCGGTCATCCACGCCCTGCGCGACGACCTCACCCTGCTCCACGTCCAGGACTACAACTCCGGCTCGATCATGGGCCTCGACAACCAGTACCACTCCATGGGCGGCGCCGACTTCCACATCGCCATGACCGACATGCTGCTCACCGGCTTCCCGGTCGCGGGCAACACCGCCCGCGTCTTCCCGCCGCTGCGCCCGGACCAGGTCGCCATCGGTCTGCCGGCCACGACCAACGCGGGCAACGGCCACACCTCCCCGGCGGAGGTGACCAAGGCCCTGGACTGCCTGACGAAGAAGACGAACTGCGGGACCTACCAGACCCACGGCACCTGGCCCGCCCTGCGCGGCCTGATGACCTGGTCGATCAACTGGGACCGCTTCGGGGCCTGGGAGTTCTCGAAGAACTTCGACGCCTACTTCGGCGGCTGACCCGCCCAGCCCCCCCCGCCGGCACCGCCGCGGGCCGGACCGGACCCCCACGGGGCTCCGGTCCGGCCGAGGGTCCTAGTCCCCGGAGCAGCCGAAGAACGCGACGTGGGTCGGCTCGCCGCCTTCGCCCGCTTCGCCGCCTTCGCCCTCCCCGTACAGGAGGACGTACAGCCCGCTCCAGCGTGGGAACTCCTCGCCCAGCAGGCTCTGCTCGTACTCCCGGTGGCTCATCGCCCGCCCGGCCGCGGCCAGCAGCTCCTCGTACCGGGCCACCGTCGGCCGCGCCGCGCCGAAGTGGTGCAGCAGGCGATCGGCGGGCAGCGGCCGCAGCGTGCCCGCCGCCGGCCCCCCGGGCCCGGAGGCGGCCGTCGGGACGTCCAGGATCGTGTGCGTGCCCCCCGTCCCCATGAACTCGCCGTCGGCCCACAGCGCGGCCAGATCGGGGTAGTCCCCGGTCTCGCCGAACTCCTCGACGAACACCCGCTCGTGCAGGGCGTCCAGTGACGCCTGCACATCCCCCTCGTACACCGTCACGTAGTCCCAACCGCTGGCACCCATGGCGCGCCCCCGCCCTTCGTGGAGAAGAATCCCAAGATCGGCAGAATCCTAGACCCAGGGTCAGACAGGGCGTGAGGCCCACCGGTGCACGCCCAGCAGGAGCGGCGTGCACATCAGGAAGCTGGCCAGGACGTCCAGGGGCCAGTGGTAGCCGCGCAGGATCAGGCCCGCCGCCGTCAGGGCGGTGAGGGCGGCCGCGAGGGGGAGGGGCCAGCGCCGGCGGGTGTACGGGGCCACGAGCAGGGCCGCGGCCGTGTAGGCCACGTACGCGGTGGCCGTGTGGCCCGAGGGGTAGTAGCCGGTGGCCCAGGGCTCCAGCGGTCCCGGCCGGGCGGTCCATTCCTTCAGCGGGACGATCAGGGCCGGCACCAGGGCCATGGCCAGCGCCGCGGCCGCCGCGCCCCGGCGGTTGCCGCGCCGGACGGCGTAGAGGACCGCGAGGAGCAGGACGGGCACCGCGACCGGGACGTTGCCGAGATCCGAGAGGCGCTGGGTGACCGCGTCCGGGACGGTGCGCACGAGCGCGCGGCTGAGGAGGGCGTCCGGGGTCAGCAGCGGGCCCGATACGAGGACCTGCCAGGTGATCAGCGCGAAGAGCGCGGCGCAGAGCGCGGAGAGGAGAGTGGCCGGCCGCCCCGGAACAGGGGGGGTGGTTCCGGGGCGGCCGCCCGGACCGGCTTGCCGCGCGCCCCGGGGGGTTTGGGGCGGGCGGCCGTCCGATCGGTGAGGAGTGTGCGCGAACGCATGCCCAGTACGGCGCTGGGGAAGCCCGGTACTGGTATCGCCCCCGGTTTCCCCGGAGCGGGCTGTCTCACTCATCTGCAGAAACCGTACGGCAGCGGAAGGGGGACCGACAGCAGGAAAACGCTCCCGCCATGGGCCCCCCACACCTTCTTCACAGCGCCCGACCGTTACCGGCGGTAGTGATCGAGCGCTGATCGAGCATTCTGTGCGCGCGTTCTACCGAACGCGCCGCACGTTCGATCAGACCGACGCGGCGACGGTCGCGAACGCGGCCTCGATCACGTCCAGGCCCTCCTTCAGCAGGTGCTCGCCGATCACGAGCGGCGGCAGGAAGCGGAGCACGTTGCCGTACGTGCCGCAGGTGAGGACGAGCACGCCCTCGGCGTGGCAGGCCTTGGCGAGCGCACCGGCCGCCTCCGGGTTCGGGGTCTTGGACGCGGGGTCCTTGACCAGCTCGATCGCGATCATGGCGCCGCGGCCGCGGATGTCGCCGATGATCTCGTACTTCTCCTGCATGGCCGTCAGGCGGGCCTTCATGACGGACTCGATCTTCTTCGCCGCGGCGTTGAGGTCGAGCTCCTTCATGGTCTCGATGGAGCCGAGCGCACCGGCGCAGGCCACCGGGTTGCCGCCGTAGGTGCCGCCCAGGCCGCCGCCGTGCACGGAGTCCATCATCTCGGCGCGGCCGGTCACGGCGGCGAGCGGCAGGCCGCCCGCGATGCCCTTGGCGGTCGTGATGAGGTCCGGGACGATGCCCTCGTCCTCGCACGCGAACCACTGGCCGGTGCGGCAGAAGCCGGACTGGATCTCGTCGGCGACGAAGACGATGCCGTTGTCGTTGGCGAACTTCACGATCGCCGGGAGGAAGCCCTTGGCCGGCTCGATGAAGCCGCCCTCGCCGAGGACCGGCTCGATGATGATCGCGGCGACGTTCTCGGCGCCGATCTGCTTGCTGATCTGGTCGATCGCCTGGGCGGCGGCCTCGGGGCCGCAGTTCTCGGCGCCGGTCGGCCAGCGGTAGCCGTAGGCGACCGGGACGCGGTAGACCTCGGGGGCGAACGGGCCGAAGCCCTGCTTGTACGGCATGTTCTTCGAGGTCAGCGCCATCGTGAGGTTCGTACGGCCGTGGTAGCCGTGGTCGAAGACGACGACGGCCTGGCGCTTGGTGTACGAACGGGCGATCTTGACGGCGTTCTCGACGGCCTCGGCGCCGGAGTTGAACAGGGCCGACTTCTTGGCGTGGTCACCCGGGGTGAGCTCGGCGAGGGCCTCGCAGACCTCCACGTAGCCCTCGTAGGGGGTCACCATGAAACAGGTGTGGGTGAAGTCGGCGAGCTGCGCGGAGGCGCGGCGCACGACGGCCTCGGCGGAGGCGCCGACCGAGGTCACGGCGATGCCGGAGCCGAAGTCGATCATGCGGTTGCCGTCGACGTCCTCGAGGATGCCGCCGCCCGCACGGGCCGTGAAGACGGGGAGCACGGAGCCCACGCCGCCGGCCACCGTCGAAAGGCGGCGGGCCTGCAGCTCCTGCGACTTGGGGCCGGGGATCGCGGTGACGATGCGGCGCTCCTGCGGGACAGCGGTCATAGGGGGCTCCTGGGGGGGGTGTTTTCGGACGCACTTGTGTCTTTGTCCGCAGGCTAGGCCCGGGAGGCGGGGTCCTGCATGCTCCGTTCGGGAGTGGTGCCCGCGTGTCCTTGTCCTTGACGGCCATAGGAACGAATCGGCGCGTGTCTTGTGGATCATGACCAGGTACGGGCCGCGGGGCGGCGGCGGCCACTAGATTGAGCGCGCAGCACAGTGCGGTAACGGGCAGGGGGCAGGGTTTTCATGGACACCGACGGCACGCACGGCCACGGCACGTACGGCGGTCCACCCGACGTGGGGGCCGGCGGCCCGCAGATCCCCCGACCGGCCGGCCCGCCGCCCTCGCCGCCACGACCGGTCGAGGCCGTCCCTCCACCGCCCTCGTACGCGCCGGGAGCTCCTGCTCCAGTCACGGCCACGGCTTCGGCCGGATCCCCTTTCGTCACCTGGCTGGGCGTCCCGCGGCCGGAGGCGAAGCCCGGGATCTGGCGCTACGCCTACACCCTGCCCACTCCGAAGCCCGACGGCACCGACCGGTCGTTGATCACGCGGGTCGTGGTCTCGTTCCTCGTCTTCTTCGTGTGCTGGCAAGCATTCCTCGACGGGAACCTCCCTTTCCTCGGCGCTCCGCTCCACTACTTCACCCCCGACAGTTGGTGGGAGGGCGGCCTGATCAACGGCCCGGTCGACCACCGCGGCGCGGCAGCCCTGGAGTTGTACGAGCTGCTGGCCACTGTGGGCCTCTTCCTCGGCTTCGCGAAGGTCGGCGGCTGGCGAACCGCCTTCGACCGACTGATCGCCGATCGAGGCCCCTGGTACCGGGCGCTGGGCGCCGTGGCGGGAGCCCTCGTCGCGGCGCTGCTGATCCAGAGCCAGACGCTGTCGGTCTACCCGTTGGCTTTCGCGCACCTGCCGTACGCGGAGCTCGGCGACGTGGGCAGCTCGGTGATCACCTATGTCCTCTACGTGGTGATCTACGCCCCCGTCCTCCTCGTCTTCGCCCGCCTCGGAGCCTGGGCCACCTTGGTGACCGGGCTCCGGGCCCCCGCCCCGCCCACTGCTCCCACCCTCACCCCGGGGGACCCGGACGATCCGGCCGCCTGGCCGCAGCTGCGCGCCGCCGGGCTCGTGGAGTCCGCGGACCGGCTGGCCGCCGAGGCCGAAGCGGGCCGGATGAACGACGTCGACCATTCGCGCATCCGGCGGGCCTGGGAGTCCGTGACGGTCGACCCCGCACGGCGCCCCGCCTTCGTGGCGGCCGTGCGGGACAAGGGCGCCGCCGCCTGCGGCCATCCGTCGGGTGCCCGCGATCTGTCCGTCCGCGTCGCGTCGCACGACTTGAGCGTCGCGCAGGTCTGGCTGGGCCGGGTCACCGGTGCCGAGCCGAACCCTGACGAACGCCGTGGGACAGGGCTCGCCCTGGACCCCAGCGTGCTGGGCACGTCCATCCTCGCCGTCGGGCCCTCGGGTTCGGGCAAGACCGCGCTGCTCGTCAGGCCGGTCGTCGAATCGCTGGCCCTCCAGGCGCTGGCCGGGCAGGCGGCCGTGATCGCCGTGGGCGCCGCCGGAACCAGGCTCGGGCCCGCCGACGCCTACGACATCGTGGTGCGCCTGGGCGACCCGACGTCCGTCCACGATCTCGACCTCTACGGCGGTACCAGGGATCCCGACGAGGCGTCTTCCCTCCTCGCCGAAGCCCTCGTGGGCGACGTGCCGGGCCTCGACGCACGCCGGTCCGCCACGGCACTCGCCCAGCTCCTCGGCCCCTTCCGGGCCGCGTACGGTCGCTTTCCCACGGTGCCCGAGCTGCGCGCGCTGCTAGAGCAACTGCCTGCGGTTCTCGGGGCGCTGCGTCAAGAGCTGGAGGGTTCCGGACAGCAGGCCATGCTGCGCGAGCTCGATGCCCGGGCCCGTCAGCAAAACGTCCACGGCGATCCGGCACCGGTACTCGCCGACAGGGTGGCACTGCTCGACCGGCCGGCGTTCCAGGGCTTCTTCGACACCACCGGCGGCGGACGGCCCTTCTCCCTCCGAGCCCTGGAACACCCTGTGCGGGTTCGCGTCGACCTCCCCGAGCGGGGCCACCCGGACGCCTCCCGGCTGCTGGCCAGGCTGCTCCTCGCCCAGTTCAACGCCGCCGCCGCGGCCCGTGCCGACCGCTCCCTCTTCGCCTTCCTTGCCCTCGACGACGCCTCGCACACCCTCACCCCCGAGGTCGTGCGCGGCGTACAAGGGCTCCGCTCGGCCAATGCGGGAGTCCTGCTGGCGCTGCGCACACTGGACGACGTACCCGAAGCGCTGCGTACCCCGCTCCTGGGGGCGGTCGGCTGCCGGATGGCCTTCTCCGGGGTCACCACCTGGGACGGCAAGTGGTTCGCCGACGCATGGGGAACCGAGCTGGTCGAGACGCGAGACGTCACGAGCCGGACGGTCTATGCCGACCAGCCCTTCACCCGTTTCGTGCACGCCGTACGCAAGGTGATCACGGGCAAGGCGGTCACCACGGACGCGGTCACGGTCCGGAAGGTGGAGCGGGAGCGCTGGTCCGCCTCCGCCCTCGCCAACACCGTACCCCCCGGGCACGCCGTGCTCTCCCTCACCTCCGTCCGCGGGGAGCGGGCCGCACCGCTGCTGGTCAGGCTCGGGGGACAGAGCTGAGCCGAACCGTACGGGATGGCAGAATCAAGGTGAGCCGTTCATACGACACGGCGAAGTCCGCGGTGGCGGTCCACGGCGAGAATCCTGCGTCGGCACCCCGCCGCCGAACCCCTCCTCCCTAAGGCGCCCCGGTACCCATGCCGCTCACCCTCGCCTCGCTCGTCCAGCACTCGGCGCTCAAACTCAGCGTCCGGGCCGGGGAGGGCCGCCTCGACACCCCCGTGCGATGGGCCCACGTCAGCGAGCTCGCCGACCCCGTCCCCTACATGGAGGGCGGGGAGCTGCTCCTCATCACCGCGATGAAGCTGGACGCCGAGGACCCCGAGGAGATGCGGCGCTACGTACGCAGGCTCGCGGCGGCCGGCGTCGTCGGGATCGGCTTCGCCGTCGGCGTCAACTACGACGCCGTGCCCGAGGCGCTGGTCGAAGCCGCCCGGGCCGAGGACCTGCCGCTGCTGGAGGTGCCCCGGCGCACCCCCTTCCTCGCCATCAGCAAGGCCGTCTCCGCCGCCCTCGCCGCCGACCAGTACCGGGCCGTGACCGCGGGCTTCGAGGCGCAGCGGGAACTGACGCGGGCCGCACTGTCCGCAGACGGCCCCGGCGAACTGCTGGCGAAGCTGGCGGCGCACGTGCACGGCTGGGCCGCCCTCTACGACACCTCCGGCGCCGTGGTCGCCGCCGCGCCCGACTGGGCCGCGCGCCGGGCGGCCCGCCTGACCCCCGACGTCGAGCGGCTGCGGGAGCGGCCGGCTCCGGCCAGCGCCGTGGTCGGCGGCTCCGAGGACCGGGTCGAGCTCCAGTCGCTGGGCACCGGACGGCGGGCGCGGGGCGCGCTGGCCGTCGGCACCGGAGCCCCGCTCGGTACGGCGGAGCGGTACGCCGTCCACTCGGCGGTGGCCCTCCTGACCCTGACCACCGAACGCTCCCGCTCCCTGCACGACGCGGAGTCCAGGCTCGGCGCGGCCGTGCTGCGCATGCTGCTCGCCGGGCAGGCGGAGCACGCGCAGGCCGTGGCCGGGGACCTGTACGGGCCCCTGCTCGAGGCGCCGTTCCGGATACTCGTGGCGGAGCCGGCCCTGACGGGCACCGCGCAGCCGCAGGGCCTGGCCATGCTGGCCGACGCGGTGGAATCGGCGGCGGCGCGCACAGGGGAGACGCTGCTGGTGGTGCCCGAGCCCGGCCGGCTCGTCGCCCTGGTGGCCGACGGGGGCTCGGCGGTCCAGGCGTGCGCCGACCACGCGGAGGCGCTGGAATCACGGCGCGGCCGGGAGACGGGCGAGCCGGAGCCGGACGAGCTGGTCCTCGGGCTGTCCGCGCCGGCGGGGGCCTCCGGCGTGGCGGCGGCCTTCAAACAGGCCGTCCAGGCCCTCGCCGTGGCCCGGCGGCGCGGCCGCCCCATGGTCGAGCACGAGGACCTCGCGGCGGGCTCGGTCCTCCCGCTGCTCGCCGACGACGCGGTACGGGCCTTCGCTGACGGCACGCTGCGGGCGCTGCGCGAGCACGACGAGAAGGGCCGCGGCGATCTGGTGGCCTCGCTCCAGGCCTGGCTCTCCCGCCACGGGCAGTGGGACGCGGCCGCCGCCGACCTCGGGGTCCACCGGCACACGCTGCGCTACCGGATGCGGCGGGTGGAGGAGATCCTCGGCCGCTCCCTGGACGACCCGGACGTCCGCATGGAGCTCTGGCTGGCCCTGAAGGCCACGACGCCGACGACATAGAGGGCCCGGGCCCGGGCCCGGGCCCTGCTCAACGCCCGGCGGGGCTGGACATGTCCAGCCCCGCCGGGCGAAATCAAGCCCCGCCGGCGTTTGAGGCGCGGGGTCTGGGGCGGAGCCCCAGCACGGCCCCGCGCGGGCACCCGTACGAGCACCCCGCAGGGGACCCGCACGCTCGGCGCCCGCCCCGACACTGACAAAGCGGCGCGCCGCGCCACGCCCGTACTCCACCCCGGACAAACGCCGAAACCGCGACGGAGTCCTACGGTGGAGGGGACAAGGACCCACCGCACACACTCCGAAGGGCCGGGATCAGCATGACTTCCACCCACGCCTTCTGGCTCGCCGGCCGCCAGGCCACCGGCGACGACAGCTTCGACGTCCACTCCCCGTGGGACGGCCGCCTCGTCGGTACCGTGAGCGTCCCGACCGACGCCCAGGTCGAAGAGGCCGTCGCAGCGGCGTACGCCGTGACGGCGGAGTTCTCCGCGACCCCGGCCCACGTACGCGCCGAGGCCCTGGCCCACGTGGCGCGCCGGCTCGCCGAGCGCACCGAGGAGATCGCGCTGCTGATCTCCGCCGAGAACGGCAAGCCCATCAAGTGGGCCCGCGGTGAGGTCGGCCGTGCGGTGTCCGTGTTCCGCTTCGCCGCCGAAGAGGCCCGCCGCTTCAACGGCGGAGAGGCCCAGCGCCTGGACACCGACGCCGGTGGCGTCGGCCGGCTGGCCCTGACCCGCCGCTTCGTCAAGGGTCCCGTCCTCGGCATCGCCCCGTTCAACTTCCCGCTGAACCTGTGCGCCCACAAGGTGGCCCCCGCCATCGCCGTCGGCGCGCCGATCATCCTGAAGCCGGCCCCGGCCACCCCGCTCTCCGGTCTGATCCTCGGTGAGCTGCTCGCCGAGACCGACCTGCCGGCCGGTTCCTGGTCCGTGCTCCCCGTCGCCAACGACAAGATGCCGGAGCTGGTCAAGGACGAGCGCCTGCCCGTCATCTCCTTCACCGGTTCCGACAAGGTCGGCTACGCCATCCAGCAGGCCGTGCCCCACAAGCACTGCACCCTGGAGCTCGGCGGCAACGCCGCGGCCGTGGTCCTCGAGGACTGGTCCTCGGAGGCCGACCTCGACTGGGCCGCGAACCGCATCGCGACCTTCTCGAACTACCAGGCCGGCCAGTCCTGCATCGGCGTGCAGCGCGTGATCGCCGACGCCGCCATCTACGACCGGCTGGTCGAGAAGGTCGTCGCCAAGGTTCAGCAGCAGGTCACCGGGGACCCCAACGACTCCGCCACCGACGTCGGCCCCCTCGTCTCCGAGGACGCCGCCAAGCGCGTCGAGTCCTGGGTCGACGAGGCCGTGGCCGCCGGAGCCAAGCTGCTCACGGGCGGCAAGCGCGAGGGCGCCTCGTACGAGCCCACCGTCGTCGCCGAGGTGCCCGAGGGCGTCACGCTGGCCACCGAGGAGGTCTTCGGACCGGTCCTCACCCTGCGCCGGGTCGAGAACACCGACGAGGCCTTCGCCGCCGTCAACGACTCGAAGTTCGGTCTGCAGGCGGGCGTCTTCACGCGGAACATCCAGACCGCGTTCCGTGCCCACCGCGAGCTGGAGGTCGGCGGCGTGATCGTCGGCGACGTCCCGTCCTACCGCGCCGACCAGATGCCGTACGGCGGCGTCAAGCAGTCCGGCGTGGGCCGCGAGGGCGTGCGCTACGCGATGGACGACTACACCTACGAGCGGGTCCTGGTCCTCAGCGGCCTCGACATCTGACCGAACTCGTTCGGCCGAGAAGCCGACGGCCGGAGCCTACTGTGCGGGGGCTCCGGCCGTCTTTTCGCATGCGCCCACGGGGACCGCTCAGTCCGACCCGTCCTCGAGCAGCACGTGCCCGGGGCTGAGCCGGGCCAGTGTCCACGACGCACCGTCGATCTCGCGGCGCTTCGATCCGGGTGCGGTGAGCATGCCGGTCAGCATGTGCAGGGCCTCGTCCCGGCAGTGACTCCCGAGACCGGCCAGCGCCTCCACCGTCTCGCACCACTCGTACTCGTCGGCCTGGAAGGCCCTGATCCTTTCCCGCAGCGCCTGCGCGGCGTCGTCCGTGTGCGCGGGACCGAGGACGGCGAGCATCTTCGCCACCTCTCCGATTCCGTCCGTCCTGCGATCGCCCAGCGCCTGAACCAGGGCCTCGACCGCCCACTTCCCGTACGGCTCGCCCAAGTCGACCAGCGTTTTCGCCGCAGACTCGCGGTTGTACTCGAACACGTCAGGCGCGGCCACCACGGCACGCAGAGCTTCCGCCGCAGCCGCCACATGCGGGCCGCCCAGGGCGAGCAGCGCCGGTACCGCCACATCCCGCGTGTAGAACGGCGTCTGCAGGTCGGCCACCACGGCCCGAATCCCTTCCGCGGCGAGCGCCACGTCCGGACCACCCAGGGCGAGCAGCTCCTCGGCCGCCGCGAGCCTCTCCTCCGGGCTGATGTTCCGATCGACGACCACCTCCCGCAGGACCGGGATGGTGACCGACTCGAAGCGCCTGTCCAACGCAAGGAGCTTGCGGGCCGCCGTCCCCCGGATCTCCGTGTTCTGCTTCTTCCATCCCCGCCCCCCGGCGGCCAGTGCTTCCAGGGCCTCGACGGCTCCCGCCGTGCGCAGCCTGCCCTGTTCCGCCAGAACGTGCACGATCTTGGTCCGGAGCTTCGTACTCGATCTCCGGTCGGCCAGCAGGGATCGCAGGATCGGCACGTCCCCACGCCAGTCCCTGCTCGGCGCCTCGAGGAGCAGCAGCCGCGCGGCGTCCCTACGCACCCGCGCACTCGCGTCACCACCGGCGAGCAGGTCCTCCAGGGCCTTGGCAGCCTGCGGCATGTGCTCGTCGGATGACTTCAGGGCCGCCACGGCGCGCCGCCTGTCGTGCGGAGCCGTCCGATGATCACCGATCACGGCCAGCAGGTGTCCGGCGTCCTGCCGGTACGGTCCGCCGGGCTCACGCAGGACCCGCCACGCCCGCCACCGGCCGGTCCAAGGGGTACGCGGGTCTGCGGCCATCACCCGGAGGCATTGCGCCGCCTCCTCGACACGGGTCCCGCCCAGGCCCGCCAGTTCCTCGGCCGCTTCCATCCGGTCGGACCAGGGTGCGCTCCGGTCCCCGGTCGCGTCGTGCAGGATCCGCGCCGCCGCCTCCACGTACGTCCCGTCCAGCCCCGCCAGTGCCTTCGCCGCCTTCAGCCGTTCCTGTCCTCCGCTCCCTTCCGCCATGGCCCGCAGGGCCTCCCCCGCCTGCCCCACGTACGTCCCTCCCAGCCAGGCCAGCATGTGTGCCCCGAAGCGCCGCTCGACCGGATCCTGGCTGCCGTCCGCGATCACCTCCCGGAAGACTTCCGCCGCCTCCGCCACGTGGGCCTCGCCCAGGGCGGCCAGGTGGCGAGCCGCGACCTGCCGGTGCCGCACGTCCTGACCTTCGGACATCACCCTTCGGAAGGCCTCCGCCGCTTCTTCCACGTGTGTCCCGCCCAACCCGGCCAGGGCGTCGGCAGCAGTCCACCGGGTGTGGGCGTCGACGCCGGGCGCGTCGAAGATCTCGAGGAGGGCCCGGGCGACCGCGCCCTCGCAGTACCGTGCCTGGGCGGCCAGCGCGGTCACGGCTCCCCACCGCTCGATGAGATGGGCTCGAGGGTCGAGCGCGACGGCCCGCAACGCCTGGACACCCTCCGGGGCATGCGTGGGGTCGATGGACGCCAGTGCTCGCGCCGCCCGGCCCCGCAACTTCGCCGCCGGATCCGCGACCGCCCGCAGCAGCGCCCGGCAGGCGGCCGCGTGATCCCGCGCCGCAAGCGCCTGCGCCGCGTGCACCCAGTACGGAGAGTCCTCGTCGTGCGCGGTGTCGTGCAGGTACTTCCCGACCAGGTCGTGGGGGATGCGGCTCAGCAGATTCCAGCGATCGCCGACGATGTCCGCGTACGGTGATCCGGCGGCCGCTGCAAGGAACCGCTCGATGTGCCGGTCCTGCGCGGGGCACCGCTCGGCCAGGAGGCGGCCGGCCGACAACTGGTCCCGGAACGGGCCCTCCTGGAGCCAGTCCAACAGCGCCGTACCGCCCCTGCGATGCCGGTGGCTGTAGTGGACCAGTGCTCCGACCTGGACTTCCACCAGTGCTCCGAAGGCCCAGCGGTCCCCGAAGGCACGGCGCAGCGCATCGCGCCAAGCGTTCGACTCCGGGTCGAACTCCTCGGGCAGGGCGTCGGCCAGGAGCTCGGCCGCCAGGTGTTCGGCGAAGGTGGCGTGCAGGAACCGCAGACCGGCCCCCGTGCGCACCAGGAGACCGGTGCCCAGCAGGGCCTCGGTGACCGATCCGTCCCAGCCGTCGAGCGGGGACAGCGCGCCGAAGCGGCCGTGCCCGTCGGCGGCGTTCTCCTCCCACCAGCGGCGTGCCTCCTCGGCGAGGTCCGCCGTGCCCCGTGCCACCTGGCGGTGGGCCAGATGCATGACCAGGTCGTCGAGATGCCGGCGCAGGTACGCCACCGCTGCCGTGCCCCGGGCCGTCAGTTGGGCCCGTGCCTCCAGCTCCTCCCAGAAGCGGCGGACCTTGTCCTGTTTCGCCGCCCTCAGGTGCGCCCTGGCCTCCTCGTACAGCTTCCAGCGGCTGTCGGGGAGCGGGCGATCGGGGTCGTCCTCGAACACGAGCACCGCGACCGTGGCCAGCAGGGGGTTGTGCAGCAGAGTGCCCAGCTCCGCCTCGTCGACCTGCCGCAGAAAGCTGTCGGCGAGATCCGCCCGCCCGGAGTCCTCGAGCCAGGCCCGTGCGAATGCCTCCAGACCCACCTGGTCGAAGGGCTCCAGCTCGTACGCCTCGAAACCCGCCCGCGCGAGGACCGGTGTCCCTTCGGGATCGGGCCGGGTGGTGAGCAGCAGCCGGGGTCCGTCCCCGGGGCGGCCGGCGAGCAGGTTGATCAGGCGGCCGCGGTGCTCCCGGTCCACCTCGTCGAGGGCGTCGACGAGGATCAGCCAGCGGGCCCCGCGGGGGAGTTCCGGAAGTCCTCCCGTACCGAGCCCGGTGGCCCGGGCCACGGCGGCCTCGAAGCCGGGCCCGGCGCCGGCGATCTGCGCCGCGGTGACCAGCAGCGGCACCAGGCCGTCGGGTTCTGCCGAGCCCTGCGCGGCGTTCCCCAGGTCGAGGGCGCACCGGTGCAGCAGCGTGGACTTCCCGCCGCCGGGTTCGGCCTGCACCAGCAGGTGGCCGCCCCCGCCCGCACCGAGCACGCCCTCGATCGGTCGCGCCGGACCTTCACGGCGTTCGTGCTCCGCTCCCGAAGCGTCCAGCAACTGGCGTACGTACACGGTGGTCAGGCGGCGCGGGCGTCCCTCGGGGCGCAGCAGGTAGGGGAGTTCCTCGGCGGCTTCGCGCTGGCGCTCCAGGACGCCGCGTACCGGCTCCGGCAGCCAGTGCCGCGGCCGTTCGCCGTCCGCCGCGCCGGGCGTCGCCGCGGGGGACGCGGGCTCGTCGCGGGCCTTGCGCCACCAGGCCACCCAGCAGGCCTCGTCGTACAGCCCGCGCGTGGCGTCGTCCGGGGCGGTGCGGCCGCTCGCCTCCCTGATCAGGGAGCCCACCACGGCGAGCAGTTGTGCTTGCGACTGCGGGACGTTGTCGCCGTTCTTCCAGGCGCTGACGCGGTTGAGCGTGACCCGCTGGCCCTTCGGCGCCAGTCGCCGGTTCGCCTCCGAGACCACGTGCTTGAGCGGAGGCCGTCCCACCGCCTCGTGCAGCTCCGCCAGTCTGGCGGCGAAGTTCCGTCGCGCGCCCACCGTTCTCCCGTCACCGAGCCGTTCCGGTCCGGTCCTGACCGGAAAGGCCAGCCTAGGGCGCCTCACCTGGGCCGTCCCAGGGGATTGCCGAAACCGGAATCCGTTCTCCTCACGGCCGGTGCCTGAATCGGAGCCGGGCCGAGCCGAGACAAGGCGACGCGAGGCCCACAGTCACCGGAGGAGCAGCACATGAACAGCAGCACCATCGACACCGTTCTCACCGGCGTGACCGCCCTGGGCGCGGGCGGGATCCTCTACGGCACGACGGTCGGCGTGACCGCCGCGGTCGCGGTGTTCGCACCTACGCCGGCCCGCCGCCGCGACGCCCGTGCCGTACTGGTGATCCTGCTCCGGCGCCGTCCGGCGCACTCGTGGGACTCCGGGACCCAGGGCTGAGCCACCGCGCGGCGCCGGACCGTACCGTCGCCGCGGGATGCCGGGTGCCCCGGCCGGAGTCCGCTGTGCGGGGGCTCCGGCCGTCCCTCTTTTACCGCCGCTTCCCCGCCGCCCGAAACGGGTACGACTCACTGGTAGCACCCACCGGTAAGCACTCCCACTCTCGGCGGCGAGGTGAGCCCCCTCATGTCCGCAACACAGCCCACACAGCCCGCACAGCCTGTACCGCCCGCACAGCCCAAGGTGACCGAGCGCGAGGCACGACAGGTCGCGGAAGCGGCCCGGGAACAGGACTGGAAGCGGCCCAGCTTCGCCAAGGAGCTGTTCCTGGGACGGTTCCGGCTCGACCTGATCCATCCCCACCCGCTCCCCGCCGAGGAGGACGTCCGGCGCGGCGAGGCCTTCCTGGCCCGGCTGCGGGCCTTCTGCGAGACCTCCGTCGACGGGGCGCGCATCGAGCGCGAGGCGAAGATCCCCGACGAGACCGTGCGCGGGCTCAAAGAGCTCGGCGCGCTCGGCATGAAGATCGACCCCAAGTACGGGGGCCTGGGCCTCACCCAGGTGTACTACAACAAGGCGCTCGCCCTCGTCGGCTCCGTCAGCCCGGCCATCGGCGCCCTGCTCTCGGCCCACCAGTCGATCGGCGTGCCCCAGCCGCTGAAGATGTTCGGCACGCAGGAACAGAAGGACGCCTACCTGCCGCGCTGCGCGACCACCGCCATCAGCGCCTTCCTCCTCACCGAGCCCGACGTGGGCTCCGACCCGGCGCGCCTGGCCACCACGGCGGTCCCGGACGGGGAGGACACCTACGTCCTGGACGGCGTGAAGCTCTGGACCACCAACGGGGTCGTCGCCGACCTGCTCGTCGTCATGGCCCGCGTCCCCCGGAGCGAGAACCACAGGGGCGGGATCACCGCCTTCGTCGTCGAGGCCGACTCGCCGGGCATCACCGTCGAGCACCGCAACGCCTTCATGGGCCTGCGCGGCCTGGAGAACGGCGTCACCCGCTTCCACCAGGTCAGGGTCCCCGCCGCCCAGCGCATCGGCGCCGAGGGAGCCGGGCTGAAGATCGCCCTGACCACGCTGAACACCGGCCGGCTCTCGCTGCCCGCCATGTGCGTGGGCGCCGGCAAGTGGTGCCTGAAGATCGCCCGCGAATGGTCCGGCGTACGCGAGCAGTGGGGGCGGCCGGTCGCGAAGCACGAGGCCGTCGGCGCCAAGATCTCCTTCATCGCCGCCACCACCTTCGCCCTGGAGGCCGTCGTCGACCTGGCCTCCCAGATGGCCGACGAGGACCGCAACGACATCCGGATCGAGGCCGCCCTCGCCAAGCTCTACGGCTCCGAGATGGCCTGCCTGATGGCCGACGAGCTGGTCCAGATCCGCGGCGGGCGCGGGTTCGAGACGGCCGAATCGCTGGCCGCGCGCGGGGAGCGGGCCGTCCCGGCCGAACAGATGCTCCGTGACCTGCGGATCAACCGGATCTTCGAGGGCTCCACCGAGATCATGCACCTGCTGATCGCCCGCGAGGCCGTGGACGCCCACCTGTCGGTGGCCGGCGACCTCATCGACCCGGAGAAGGCGCTGGGCGACAAGGCGAAGGCGGGCGCCCGCGCGGCCGGGTTCTACGCCCGCTGGCTGCCCAAGCTCGCCACCGGTGCCGGGCAGGTCCCCGGCACCTACCGCGCCTTCCACCCCACGGGCCACCCCGACCTCGCCACCCACCTGCGCTACGTCGAGCGCGGCTCGCGCAAACTCGCCCGGTCGACCTTCTACGCCATGTCCCGCTGGCAGGGCCGTATGGAGACCAAACAGGGCTTCCTCGGCCGGATCGTCGACATCGGCGCCGAGCTCTTCGCGATGAGCGCGGCCTGCGTGCGCGCCGAACACCTGCGGGCCACCGGCGACCACGGCCGCGAGGCCTACCAGCTGGCCGACGCCTTCTGCCGGCAGTCCCGGCTGCGGGTGGAGGAGCTCTTCGGCCGGCTCTGGGACAACACCGACGACCTGGACCGCAAGGTCGTCGCCGGGGTCCTGTCCGGCACCTACACCTGGCTGGAGGAGGGGATCCTCGACCCGTCCGGGGACGGTCCGTGGATCGCCGACGCCACCCCCGGCCCGTCGACGCACAAAAACGTGCACCGCCCACTGCGCTGACCTGCGATCATCTCCGGACGCCGGACAGGCGTACGAGGATGGGTGCGGGCGCGCGTGGGTACGCGTACCCGCACAGGGACGAGCACGGGCAAGGCGGTAGAGAGCGATGCCGACGGCTGAGGAGGACCGGGCCAGCCGACGGCTGGCCCGGTGCGCGGCGCACGTACTGCGCCACGCACCGGACCACGTCGTCGCCGACCTGATCGGCCGGCTAGACGGGCCGGCCCGCAAATACCTGTGCCGCGACGAGTGGCTGTCGGCCTCGACCGTCACCCTGCTGCTGCGCCACGGCAGCCAGGAGGACCGGCAGTACGTCGCCCGCAACCCGCACGTGGTCGGACGGCCCCTGCCCGGGCTGCCCGGCCCGGCACGGTACGCGGCCCGCCCCGGGCCGTCGCCGGAGCTGCTGCGGGAGGTCGGCCCCGGGCCGTTCACCACCGGCGGGCTCATCGCGCTGCTGCGCCGGCACGGCCGCCGGCCGAGGATCCCCCTGACCCTGCTGCGGATGCCGCACGAGCCCCTCGACCCCGCCGTCCTGCTGGCCGAGCACGCCCGGGAACCGCTGCCGCCCGGTGCGGTCGAGGCCCTGCTGCTGGCCGGCGCCCTGCCCCGGGAGGTCTGCCGGGCCCTCCTCGACGAGGGCGCGCGGGACACGGACGGGGACCGGTGGTACCGGCCGGCCGTGCGGGCCGTCCGGATGGGCCTGCTCACCTGCGACGAGCTCGCCGCCCACGTGGCCCCCGCGCGCCGGACCCTGCTGCTCGTGGACCTCCCCGCGGCCTCCGGCCTGCGCTGGTCCCTGCCCGAGCGGACGGGGATGCGCACGGCCGTGGCCCGGGCGCTGCGCCCCCTGCGGGACGACCCCCGGCTCCGGGCGGAGCTGCTCCGCCACGCCCCGGCCTTCCGCGGCACCCTGCCGGTCCTCGTGGCCAGGATCGTGCGCGGCACCCTGCGGGAGGAGCCCGCCGCGGGGCCGGATGCGGACCGGGCGGACGTCGACCGGGCGAACGTCGACCGGGCCGACACCGACCATGCGGCCGCCGACCGCGCTGACGCCCTCGCGCTCGCGGTCGCCGACGCGGTGCGCTCCCTGGCCCCGAAGGCCGCCGAGCCCGCCGGAGGCGTGGACCGCGAGCTGGCCCTCGCGAGCCTCGCGGTGCCCATGGAGTCCGTCCAGGAGGACATCCGGTGGGTGCGCGACTGCCTCGCCCGCGGGCTGCTCACCGGGGAGGACGTGATCCGGCACAAGGCACCGGCCTGCTGGGCCCTGGACGAAGACCACTGGCTGGGCGGTGTGAGCCACCCCGACCGGCACGACTGGCCCGCGCCGGTGCTCGCCTCGCGGGCCGAGGCCGACCGGCTGTTCGCCCTGGCCCTGGGCGCCGATCCGGATGCCTGGTGGCGGGTCGTCACCACCCTCCCGGACTTCGCCGGAACGCTGCCGCACCTGCTCCTGCGGGTCACGGAAGGGGGCTCAGTGTCCGGACGCCCCTGAGTTGCGGCAACAATGGGCTCATGAGCGACCGCCCCGCCCCCCTCGCCGATCCGCACCTCCTCTTCGACCCCGCGGCCGGCCGGAGGGACATCGTCATCCTCGGCTCCACCGGGTCCATCGGGACCCAGGCCATCGACCTCGCCCTGCGCAACCCGGACCGGTTCCGGGTGACCGGGCTGTCCGCCGCCGGCGGGCGGGTCGCCCTGCTGGCCGAGCAGGCCCGGCTGCTGCGCGTGCACACCGTGGCCGTCGCGCGCGAAGACGTCGTACCGGCCCTGAAGGAGGCGCTCGACGCCCAGTACGGCGCCGGTGAGCCGCTGCCCGAGATCCTCGCCGGCCCGGACGCCGCGACCGAGCTCGCCGCCTCCGAGTGCCACACCGTCCTCAACGGCATCACCGGTTCCATCGGCCTCGCGCCCACCCTCGCCGCGCTGCGGGCCGGCCGGACCCTGGCCCTCGCCAACAAGGAGTCGCTGATCGTCGGCGGCCCGCTGGTGAAGGCCCTCGCGAAGCCCGGCCAGATCATCCCGGTCGACTCCGAGCACGCGGCGCTCTTCCAGGCGCTCGCCGCCGGCACCCGGGCCGACGTGCGCAAGCTCGTGGTCACCGCCTCGGGCGGGCCCTTCCGCGGCCGGACCCGCGCCGAGCTGGCCGGGGTCACCGTCGAGGAGGCCCTCGCGCACCCCACCTGGGCCATGGGACCGGTGATCACCGTCAACTCGGCGACCCTGGTCAACAAGGGCCTGGAGGTCATCGAGGCGCACCTGCTCTACGACATCCCCTTCGACCGCATCGAGGTCGTGGTCCACCCGCAGTCCTACGTCCACTCGATGGTGGAGTTCACGGACGGCTCCACGCTCGCCCAGGCCACCCCGCCGGACATGCGCGGACCGATCGCGATCGGCCTCGGCTGGCCCGAGCGGATCCCGGACGCGGCCCCCGCCTTCGACTGGACCAAGGCCTCGTCCTGGGAGTTCTTCCCGCTGGACACCGAGGCCTTCCCCGCGGTGGGCCTGGCCCGGCACGTGGGCACCGTGGGCGGCACCGCGCCCGCCGTGTTCAATGCGGCGAACGAGGAGTGCGTAGCGGCGTTCCTGGCCGGTCGGCTGCCGTTCACAGCAATCATGGATACGGTCTCTGCCGTGGTCGATGAGCACGGGTCTCCCGCCCCGGGAACTTCCCTCACGGTCGCGGACGTCCTTGAAGCGGAGACCTGGGCCAGGGCCCGGGCACAGGAAAAGGCGGCACGGGCCGCAGTGGAGGCGCGCGCATGACCATACTGCTGACCTTGATCGGCGTGCTCGTCTTCGTGTTCGGGCTGCTCATCTCCATCGCCTGGCACGAGCTCGGCCACCTTTCGACGGCCAAGCTCTTCGGCATCCGCGTGCCCCAGTACATGGTCGGCTTCGGCCGGACCGTCTGGTCGCGCAAGAAGGGCGACACCGAGTACGGCCTCAAGGCCATCCCGATGGGCGGCTACATCCGCATGATCGGGATGTTCCCGCCCGGCGAGGACGGCAAGGTCACCGCCCGTTCCACGTCGCCGTTCCGCTCGATGATCGAGGACGCGCGCTCGGCGGCGTACGAGGAGCTGCAGCCGGGCGACGAGTCGCGGCTCTTCTACACGCGCAAGCCGTGGAAGCGCGTGATCGTGATGTTCGCGGGACCGTTCATGAACCTGGTCCTGGCGATGGCGATCTTCTTCGGCGTCTGGATGACCTTCGGGGTGCAGCAGACGACCACGCAGGTCCAGACCGTCTCCGAGTGCGTCCTCAAGCAGAGCGAGAAGCGCGAGGTCTGCAAGGACGGCGACCCGGTGGCCCCGGGCAAGGCCGCGGGACTGCAGGCCGGCGACAAGATCGTGGCTTTCGACGGCAAGCGGATCGAGGACTGGGACGCACTCCAGAAGTCCATCCGCAACACCATCGGAGCCGCCACCATCACCGTCCTGCGCGACGGCCGGCAGGCGGACCTCCACGCGAACCTCGTGGAGAACCGCGTGGGCAAGACCGACGGGCACGGCGGGTACGTCAAGGGCGAGTACGTGTCGGCCGGCTATCTCGGCATCGGCCCCAAGTCCGTGATCGCACCGCTCACCTTCACCCAGTCCGCGGACCGGGTCGGGGAGGTCGTCGAGGGCAGCGTGCAGGGCCTGGCCCAGCTCCCGGGCAAGATCCCGGCGCTGTGGAACTCCGTGTTCAACGGCGCCGAGCGCGAGCCCGACTCCCCGATGGGCATCGTCGGCGCCGCCCGGATCAACGGCGAGATCGCCGCCCTGGACATCCCGAGCGAGCAGCGGATGTCGATCATGCTGAACGTCCTCGGCATGTTCAACCTCTCCCTCTTCCTGTTCAACATGCTGCCCCTGCTGCCGCTGGACGGCGGGCACATCGCGGGCGCCCTGTGGGAGTCCGTGCGGCGCGGCTTCGCGAGGGTCTTCCGGCGCGCCGATCCGGGCCCGTTCGACGTGGCGAAGCTGATGCCCGCCGCGTACGTGGTGGCCGGGGTCTTCCTCTGCTTCACGCTGCTGGTGCTGGCCGCCGACGTGGTGAACCCGATCAAGATCACCTGAGCCGGATCGGCAGCCGGGCCGGCAGCCGGATCAGCAGCGGACCGGCAGCCGGACCGGCAGAACGACCAGCGGCTTGTCGTACGAACAGTTCGTACACCACCCGCACGGGAGCCGGGCACGCTTCGTGCCCGGCTCCCTACGTTCGGGTGGCACACCCCCTGCGATGCGCGGGGCACGCGCTGGTTGGCGTAATCTCGAAGGCTGGAGCCCGCCGATCCCGGGACCCTGGCCCACCTTGATCCACACCTTGGGGTTGCACAGCAGATGACTGCCATCTCTCTCGGAATGCCGGCCGTGCCGACGAAGCTTGCCGACCGCAGGGTCAGCCGCAAGATCCAGGTCGGTTCGGTGGCCGTCGGCGGCGACTCGCAGATCTCGGTCCAGTCGATGACCACCACCAGGACCTCCGACATCGGCGCCACGCTCCAGCAGATCGCGGAGCTGACCGCCTCCGGCTGCGACATCGTGCGCGTGGCCTGCCCCACGCAGGACGACGCCGACGCGCTCGCCGTGATCGCGAAGAAGTCGAACATCCCGGTCATCGCCGACATCCACTTCCAGCCGAAGTACGTGTTCGCCGCGATCGACGCCGGCTGCGCCGCCGTCCGCGTGAACCCGGGCAACATCAAGCAGTTCGACGACAAGGTCAAGGAGATCGCGCGGGCCGCCAAGGACGCGGGCACCCCGATCCGGATCGGCGTGAACGCCGGCTCCCTCGACGCGCGACTGCTGAAGAAGTACGGCAAGGCCACCCCCGAGGCGCTCGTCGAGTCCGCGCTGTGGGAGGCCTCCCTCTTCGAGGAGCACGGCTTCAGCGACATCAAGATCTCGGTCAAGCACAACGACCCGGTCGTCATGGTCAACGCCTACCGCCAGCTGGCCGCACAGTGCGAGTACCCGCTGCACCTCGGCGTCACCGAGGCCGGCCCCGCCTTCCAGGGCACCATCAAGTCGGCCGTCGCCTTCGGCGCCCTGCTCTCCGAGGGCATCGGCGACACCATCCGCGTCTCCCTGTCGGCCCCGCCGGTGGAGGAGATCAAGGTCGGCCGCCAGATCCTGGAGTCGCTGAACCTCAAGCCGCGCCGCCTGGAGATCGTGTCCTGCCCCTCGTGCGGGCGCGCGCAGGTGGACGTCTACAAGCTGGCCGAGCAGGTCACGGCCGGCCTGGAGGGCATGGAGGTCCCGCTGCGCGTCGCGGTCATGGGCTGCGTCGTGAACGGCCCCGGCGAGGCCCGCGAGGCCGACCTGGGCGTCGCCTCCGGCAACGGCAAGGGCCAGATCTTCGTGAAGGGCGAGGTCATCAAGACCGTGCCGGAGTCGAAGATCGTGGAGACCCTCATCGAGGAGGCGCTGAAGATCGCCGAGCAGATGGAGAAGGACGGCGTGATGTCGGGCGAGCCGACGGTCGCCATCGGCGTGTAGCTCCGCCGGGCGAACGATGACGGGCCCGGGGCCGCGAAGGCGGCCCCGGGCCCGTCGGCCTGTGCGGACCCGCCCGGTCCCGGAGGCTCCGGGACCGGCCGGGGCGGTCCGCAGGGCGGCCGGAGGGGGCTCGGAGGCATCTCGCAGCCGCGCCGGGTACAGTGCGGAGATCAGCAGACTTGCATGGTGAGGCCCCAGTGTTGACGCAGACCACCACCCGGGTCCTTGAGCCCAGTGATCTTGACGCCGCGCTCGAAATCCTCGGCCGCGAGCCGGTCGAGAACGCCTTCGTCACCTCCCGCGTCCAGATCGCCGGGCTCGACCCGTGGCGCCTGGGCGGCGAGATGTGGGGCTGGTACGCCGACGGCGAGCTCCGCTCGCTCTGCTACGCGGGCGCCAACCTGGTCCCCGTCTGCGCCGGTCCCGACGCCGTACGGGCCTTCGCCGACCGGGCCCGCCGCACAGGCCGCCGCTGCTCCTCGATCGTCGGCCCCGTCGAGGCCACGAGCCTGCTGTGGCGGATCCTGGAGCCCAGCTGGGGCCCGGCCCGCGACGTCCGCTCCCACCAGCCGCTCATGGTCATGGAGCAGCCGTCCACGGACGTCGCCGCGGACCGGATGGTCCGCCGGATCCGCAAGGACGAGATGGAGCTGATCATGCCCGCCTGCGTGGCCATGTTCACCGAGGAGGTCGGCATCTCCCCGATGGCCGGCGACGGCGGCCTGCTCTACCAGGCCCGCGTCGCCGAGCTGGTCGCCACCGGCCGCTCCTTCGCCCGCGTCGAGGACGGCAAGGTCGTCTTCAAGGCCGAGATCGGCGCCGCGACCTCCCGGGCCTGCCAGATCCAGGGCGTGTGGGTGGCCCCCGAATTCCGCGGCCGCGGTCACTCCGAGACCGGGATGGCCGCCGTCGTCGAGTACGCGCTGCGCGACGTGGCCCCCGTGGTCAGCCTGTACGTCAACGACTTCAACACCGCCGCGCGCGCCTCCTACCGGCGGGTCGGCTTCCGCGAGGTCGGCGCGTTCATGAGCGTGCTGTTCTGAGCGTCCCGTTCCGGGCGACCTGATCTGGGCGCCCTGTTCTGGACCGCGCGGTCGGCCAGTAAGGTCACCGCATGCTGCCAACCCCCGCGGGCGAAGACCCCGACCGGCCCGCCGGACTACGGATCGGGCACCTCGACCTCGCCGACCGGGTCGACGAGGCCCTGCGCGTGCAGGCCCTGGCCTTCGGGCTCAGCGAGGAGGAGGTCGGCATCCGGCGCTACATCGTCCAGCGCCACATGACCTGCGCCGGAGCCCGCGCACTCGGCGCGTTCACCGGGGACGGGGCGCTCGCCGGGTTCGTCTACGGCATGCCCAACGACCGCGCGCACTGGTGGTCCGGAATCGTCGAGCCCTACCTGCGGGCCGGCGGTCACGAAGGCTGGCTCGACGGCTCCTTCGTGATCACCGAGCTCCACGTGCACCCCGGGTTCCAGGGCAAGGGCGTCGGCCGCGGGCTCATCACCAAGATCACCGACACCGCCGCCGAACCCCGCTCGATCCTCTCCGCGATCGACATCGACAGCCCCGCCCGGGGGCTCTACCACGCCCTCGGCTACACGGACCTCGCCCGTCAGGTCCACTTCCCGAGCGCGAGCCTCCCGTACGCCGTCATGGGCGCCCCGCTGCCCCTGCGCAGGCCCTGAAACCGTTTCCGCCCCGGCCGGAGCCCCCGATAGCCTCGCGTCATGTCAACGCAACACGTGCAGCGCATGTCCCGCCTCATGGCCAAGACCCTCCGCGAGGACCCGGCCGACGCCGAGACCCTCAGCCACCGCCTCCTGGTGCGGGCCGGCTACGTCCGGCGCAGCTCCGCCGGCGTGTGGAGCTGGCTGCCGCTCGGCAAGCGGGTCCTGGACAACGTCTCGCGCATCGTCCGTGAGGAGATGGACGGGATCGGGGCGCAGGAGGTGCTGCTCCCGGCGCTGCTGCCCAAGGAGCCGTACGAGATCAGCGGGCGCTGGTCGGAATACGGTGACCTGCTGTTCCGGCTCAAGGACCGCAAGGGCGCGGACTATCTGCTCGGCCCCACCCACGAGGAGATCTTCACCCTGACGGTCAAGGACCAGTGCACGTCCTACAAGGACCTGCCGGTCATGCTGTACCAGATCCAGACCAAGTACCGGGACGAGGCGAGGCCCCGCTCGGGCGTCCTGCGCGGCCGCGAGTTCCAGATGAAGGACTCGTACTCCTTCGACGTGTCCGACGAGGGGCTGGCCGAGTCCTACCGGCTCCACCGCGAGGCCTACGTACGCATCTTCGAGCGGCTCGGCCTCGACCACCGGATCGTGTCGGCGGTGTCCGGCGCGATGGGCGGCTCGGCGTCCGAGGAGTTCCTGGCACCGGCCGCGGCGGGCGAGGACACCTTCGCGGACTGCCCGTCCTGCGACTACGCCGCGAACACGGAGGCGGTGACCTTCGCCCTGACCCCGGCCGGGGGAGAGCACGGTCCGCTGGAGGAGATCCCGACCCCCGACACCCCCACCATCGAGAGCCTGGCGGCGCACCTGGGCGTCCCCGCGTCGGCGACGCTGAAGAACCTGCTCGTCAAGGTGGACGGGGAGATCACGGCCGTCGGCGTACCGGGGGACCGCGAGGTCGACCTCGGCAAGCTCGGGGAGCATCTGGCCCCGGCCGTCGTGGAGTTGGTGACGGCGGAGGACTTCACCGGCCGGCCCGATCTGGTACGCGGCTACGTGGGTCCGCAGGGCCTGGAGAAGGTCCGCTACCTCGCCGACCCCCGTATCGCGCCGGGCAGTTCCTGGGTGACCGGGGCCAACAAGCCCGATACGCACGCCCGGAACGTGGTCTGCGGGCGGGACTTCGAGGTGGACCGGTACCTGGACGTGGTGGTCGTCGAGGAGGGCGACCCGTGCCCGTCCTGCGGAGCCGGGCTCCGCCTGGACCGGGCGATCGAGATCGGGCACATCTTCCAGCTGGGCCGCAAGTACGCGGACGCCTTCGGCCTGGACGTCCTCGGCCCGCAGGGCAAGCCGGTCCGGGTCACGATGGGCTCCTACGGCATCGGGGTCTCCCGGGCGGTGGCGGCGCTGGCCGAACAGACGGCGGACGAGCGGGGCCTGTGCTGGCCCGCCGCGGTGGCTCCGGCGGACGTGCACGTGGTGGCGGCCGGCAAGGCGGTGCCGCTGGCGCTGGCGGAGTCGGCGGCCGAAGCGCTGGCCGCGGCGGGGCTCCGGGTCCTCCTGGACGACAGGCCCGGCCTCTCACCCGGGGTGAAGCTCACCGACGCGGAGCTGATCGGTGTCCCGTGGATCCTGGTGGCGGGCCGCCGGTCCGCGGACGGGGTGGTGGAACTCCAGAACCGCACCACGGGCACCCGCGAGGAACTCCCCCTGGCGCAAGCCCTGACCCGCCTGACATAACAGGCCCCCTCAACCACCGCCGGGCCCGGTTGCCACCACCACACGGCACCCCTCCCGGGGCCCGGCCCCCGCCCCCGCCTCAAGCGCCGGCGGGGCTGGAGGGTGGCCTCAAACGCCGGCGGGGGCTGGGGGGTCGCCTCAAACGCCGGCGGGGGCTGGGGGGTCGCCTCAAACGCCGGCGGGGGCTGGGGGGTCGCCTCAAACGCCGGCGGGGCTGGAGGGTGGCCTCAAACGTCGGCCGGGCTGAGGGGTCGCCTCAACCATCGGCGGGGCTGAAGGGTGGCCTCCACCATCGGCCGGGCTGGGAAGATCGCCTCAATCGCCGGCGGGGCTTGATTTTGGCCGCCGTCGGCCAGCCCGTGACGGCTGCGGTTCGGAATATCCAGCCCCTCCGGCGTTTGAGGAGCGGGGTCTGGGGCGGAGCCCCAGGAGGGGTCCGGGCGCAGCCCGGGGAACGGGCGAAGGGCGGGTAGGGGACTCCGCCCGCGCAGCGGCTACCCCGGCGGCTCGTCCGGCGGCGACCCGTCCGCGGCCGGGCCGATGGCCGGGAGCTCCGGGGCAGCCGGCCCGCCGACGGCCTGGGGAGCCGGGGCCCCACCCGGAACAGCGGCGGCCGGGGCCGGGGCTCCGCCCGATACGGCGGGAGCCGGATCCCCGCCTGGCACGGCGGGCGGCGCCGTGGAGGGAGCTCCGCCCGGCACAGCCGCCGGGGCCGGGGCTCCGCCCGATACCGCGGGAGCCGGACCTCCGCCTGGCACGGCGGCCGGCGCCGTGGAGGGAGCTCCGCCCGGCACAGCTGCCGGGGCCGGGGCTCCGCCCGATACCGCGGGAGCCGGATCCCCGCCTGGCACGGCGGCCGGCGCCGTGGAGGGAGCTCCGCCCGGCACAGCTGCCGGGGCCGGGGCTCCGCCCGATACCGCGGGGGCCCGGGCTCCGCCCGGTGCGACGGCCAGGGCTGCGCCCGGCGCCGCCGGGGACGGGGCAGAGCCCGGGGCCGGGGCCGCACGTTCCAGGAAGCGGAGGAGTTCCACCGGGAACGGGAGCACCAGCGTGGAGTTCTTCTCCGCGGCCACGGCCACCACCGTCTGGAGCAGACGCAGCTGCAGCGCCGCCGGCTGATCAGACATCACCGCCGCCGCCTCCGCCAGCTTGTGCGAAGCCTGGAGCTCCGCATCCGCGTTGATCACCCGCGCCCGGCGCTCCCGGTCGGCCTCCGCCTGCCGGGCCATCGACCGCTTCATCGTCTCCGGCAGGGACACGTCCTTGATCTCCACCCGGTCGATCTGGACGCCCCACCCCACCGCCGGGCTGTCGATCATCAGCTCCAGGCCCTGGTTGAGCATCTCCCGGTTGGACAGCAGGTCGTCCAGGTCCGATTTGCCGATGATCGACCGCAAGGAGGTCTGCGCCATCTGCGAGACGGCGAAGCGGTAGTCCTCCACCGCCACGACCGCGTTGGCCGGGTCGACCACCTTGAAGTACACGACCGCGTCCACCCGCACGGTGACGTTGTCCCGCGTGATGCCCTCCTGGGCCGGCACCGGCATCGTCACGATCTGCATGTTCACCTTGCGGAGCCGGTCGACACCCGGGACGATCATCGTGAAGCCGGGACCGCGGACGCTCTCGCGCAGCCTGCCGAAGCGGAAGACCAGACCCCGCTCGTACTGTTTCACCACCCGGGCGGCGGCCCCCATCCAGACCACGGCACCGACGCTCGCGGCGATCCCCGCTGTCAGCAGTTCCTGGACCATGACGGCCTCCTGCCGGGCACACCTTCCCCCTTACGGTATGCCCCGCGCCCCGCCCTACAACCAGCCCGCGAACTCCAGCAGCAGCTCCGCGTCGCGCCGCCGTCCGGCGGCCAGCGCCCGGTTGCCCGACTCGACCGCGCGGAACAGCGTCCAGCCCCGCAGCCGGTCCCGGTCCACCTCCAGCGCGTCGGCCAGCTTGTTCACCCGGCGCCGGGCCCCGGAGGCCCCCGCCGAGGAGGCCATCTGGTCCTCCAGCCGGTCCCGCACCAGGCGCGCCAGGTCGTACGCCCGCTCACCCACCATCGGGTCCGGGCCCACCGCCAGCCACGGAGCCCGCTCGCCGGCCAGCACCTTGCCCTGCCGGAAGTTCCCGTGCAGCAGCAGCTCCTCGGCCGGCGCGGCCGTCAGCTCCTCGCGGGCCGCGAGCGCCGCCGAGGCCAGCTCCGCCGCCTCCGGGGGAGCCTTGCGGAGCTCCTCGGCCTGCCCGGCCGTCCGCTCGGCGACCGTCTCCCAGCCGTGCCCGGCCGGCGGGGCCACCCAGAGCCTGCGCAGCGTCCCGCAGGCCTCCAGCAGCGCCTTCGCCTCCGGCAGCGAGCGCAGCGACACCTCGGGGTGCAGCCGCTCCAGCAGCAGCGCCCCGTCCTCCTCGTGATGGCGCGTGTCGAGGACCCGTACCGCCCCGAACCCGCCCCAGTGCGCCAGCGCGGCCAGCTCCCGGTCGGGCCTGACCGCCGGCGGGGCCAGCTTCAGCGCGGCCGGGGTCCCGTCGGCGTACCGGACGAGGACGACCAGACTGGTGCGGCCACCGGGGGCCTGCACCCGCTGCGCCTGTACCTCACGCCGTGCCAGCGCACTCTCCGCCAGCCGGGGCAGCTGCCCCAGCCAGTCGGAGACGTGCGCCGGTTCCGGCATCTCGCCGAGCGCCCGTACGAGCCGCTGCGGCGGTTCGAAAGCCATGCGTGCGTGGTCCCTTTCAGCTGTACCCGGACTCGTCGCGCATGCTTGCGCGCTAGTTCCGCGGTGCGTCCGCGCGTTCCGTGAGCCCTGGGAAGGCTACGCCGACACCACGCCAGCGTGCCGCGCGCACGGCCGCGCCGCTCAGCGCGTCGGCCGCCTCGCGGCGCAGCTGCCCCTCGGCGGCGCGCACCAGATCGGAGTACGCGCCGGCCACCCGGTCCTCGATCCCGGCGGCCAGCCGCTCGGCGTCGGTGGGCGTGCGCACGGCGAACGGCAGGGTGTACGCGGCCTCCGAAGGGCGGGGGGAACCGCCCAGGTCACGCACGGTGCGGGCGAGCGCGTCACGGCGCGCGAGGTGGCCGGCGTACGCCTCGCGGGCCTCGGCGGAACGGGCGGCCGAGGCCCGGGCGCCGATCACGCCGTAGCCGTACGCGGCCGCGTGCTCGGCGGCGAGCGCGGACTGCGCGGCCTCCAGGATCCGGCCGGCGGAGGACGGTTCGGGGGTCACGAGGAGGCTCCGGGGGTCGAGGTCAGCAGGTACGCGTGTACGTGTCCGCAGGCGGCCACCGAGGCCAGCATCCGGGCCAGCTCCCCGGGGGCACCCGCCAGGGAGATCGTCCGGGCCTCGGCCAGGCTCCGCTCGGCGTCCGCGAGGGCGGTCAGCGCCTCGTCGGGCTTCGGGGACACCGGATCGGCGCTGGGGGCGGGGGGCGCGGCGGCCGCCGCGGAGCCGGACGGGGAGGGCGCGGCCGGCCGGGGGGCGGACCGGGACGGAGCGGGGGCCCGCTCGCCGGCCAGGGCCGCCGTGTGGGCCGCGACCGAGGCGCGCAACGGCGCGAGGCGCTCCGCCAGGGCCGGATGGGCGGCGGCCGTGGCGTCGTAACGTTCCAGCAGCCGCTCGCTCTCACGAACGGCCGTCTCGCGCATCCGCCGATCGAGTGGAATCTCAGGGTCAGCGGCGGGCGAGCTCCCGTCGGAGCAACCGCTGAGCAGCGCGGCGCCGGCGATGCCCGCGGCACCGGCGAGCAGGCTTCTTCGCGACGGCAGGATCGTGGGCACGGAGACGTCCTCGGGGTGATGTCGGGCAGGGTGTGATCACGGTACCCGGGGCCCTGTCCACAGCGCGGACGGCAACACCCCCCGCGACCGGATACCCTTTGACCTGACGCACGACGGAAACCACAACAGCACACGCGGCCGAGGAGTCACCCGGATGAGCACCACCCAGAGCGACAGGCTGCGCGCATTGCTGGAGCCGCTCGTCGCCGCCAAGGGCCTGGACCTCGAGGAGATCGAGACGTCCAAGGCGGGCAAGCGCCGGATGCTGCGCATCGTCGTGGACTCCGAGGACGGCGTGGAGCTGGACGCGTGCGCCGAGCTGAGCCGTGAGGTCTCGGACCTGCTGGACGAGACCGACACGATGGGCGAGGACGAGTACGTCCTCGAGGTGAGCTCGCCGGGCGCTGACCGCCCGCTGACCGAGCACCGTCACTACATCCGGGCGATCGGCCGCCTCGTGAAGTTCCAGACGTCGGACGGCGGGGAACTGATCGCCCGCATCCTCGACGTCGACGACGAGGGCATGGACCTGGAAGTCCCGGGCGTGAAGGGCCGCAAGGCGACCGCCCGCCGCATCGCTTTCACCGACATCGCCAAGGCGCGTGTCGAGATCGAGTTCAACCGCAAGGACAAGAAGGAAGAGGAGGCGTAGTCGTGGACATCGACATGAGTGCCCTACGGGGTCTGGTCCGGGAGAAGGAGATTTCCTTCGACCTGCTCGTCGAAGCGATCGAGTCGGCCCTCCTCATCGCGTACCACCGCACCGAGGGAAGCTTCCGGCGCGCACGCGTCGTGCTCGACCGCACCAACGGTCACGTGATCGTGTGGGCGACCGAGGACCCGAGGGACCTGGAAGAGGGCCAGGAGGCCAAGGAGTTCGACGACACCCCGTCGGACTTCGGCCGCATCGCCGCGACGACCGCCAAGCAGGTGATCCTCCAGCGTCTGCGCGACGCCGAGGACGACCTGACCTTCGGCGAGTTCCTGGGCCGCGAGGGTGATGTCATCACCGGCGTGGTGCAGCAGGGCAAGGACCCGAAGAACGTCCTCATCGACATCGGCAAGCTGGAAGCCATCCTGCCGGTGCAGGAGCAGGTGCCCGGTGAGGAGTACACGCACGGACTGCGCATCAAGGCGTACGTCGTGCGGGTGGCGAAGGGCGTCCGCGGTCCGTCCGTGACGCTGTCGCGCACCCACCCGAACCTGGTGAAGAAGCTGTTCGCGCTGGAGGTCCCGGAGATCGCCGACGGCAGCGTCGAGATCTGCGCGATCGCCCGTGAGGCCGGTCACCGCACCAAGATCGCCGTACGGTCCACCCGCTCCGGCCTCAACCCGAAGGGCGCCTGCATCGGCCCGATGGGCAGCCGCGTGCGCAACGTGATGGCCGAACTGCACGGTGAGAAGATCGACATCGTCGACTGGTCGGACGACCCGGCGGAGATGGTCGCGAACGCCCTGTCACCCGCCCGGGTGAGCAAGGTCGAGGTCGTCGACTGGGACACCCGCTCCGCGCGGGTCACCGTGCCCGACTACCAGCTGTCGCTGGCCATCGGCAAGGAGGGCCAGAACGCCCGCCTCGCCGCGCGCCTCACCGGCTGGCGCATCGACATCCGTCCCGACACCGAGCAGCCGTCGGACGGCGACGACCAGGGCCGCGGCGAGCGCCGTGACGACCGCGGTGACGACCGGCGCGATGACCGTCGCGAAGATCGCCGTGACGACCGTCGCGACGACCGGCGCGGGGAATAAAACCGGTATCGCCCGGAGCTGTCCGGGCGGTAGACAGGAAACATGAAGACTTGATCCGACGTTCGTGACTGCCCGCCGCCGAGGTTTCGGCGGCGGGGCCCGGCGTCGAGGATCACGACAACATCCGTTCGATTTTTCGCCCGAAGGGGTGAGGTCGGTGCGGGGAGGTAGACTTAAGCGTGTCTGGCCGGACGCAAGCCCGCGCATGCCCCGAACGCACCTGTGTGGGGTGTCGGGAGCGAGCGGCCAAGAGCGATCTGCTGCGCATCGTGGCGATCGGTGACCAATGCGTCTCCGATCCTCGCGGTACGCTGCCCGGCCGGGGTGCCTACGTGCACCCCGCCGTGGTCTGCCTCGACCAGGCGGTCCGCCGCAGGGCGTTCCCCCGGGCCTTCAGGTCCGCAGGGCCGCTCGACACGGCAGGACTGCGCAACGCCGTGGCCGATGAGGCCGGGGCGACACCGTAAGCAAGTAGTACGGCACGGATCACCGTGCGGTCAGGTACCTCGCGAGTTGGAAGTAGGTCGAGATTGCGATGAGCACCCCTCGATGAGTACGCGATGAGTACGAGCATGAAGTAGAGACGGTCCGGCGTAACCCGGACCTAAAAGGAGCGAAGTGGCTAAGGTCCGGGTATACGAACTCGCCAAGGAGTTCGGAGTTGAGAGCAAGGTCGTCATGGCCAAGCTCCAGGAACTCGGTGAGTTCGTCCGTTCGGCGTCCTCGACGATCGAGGCGCCGGTTGTACGCAAGTTGACCGATGCATTGCAGGGGCCGGGCGGCAACGCCGGCAAGCCCGCTGCGAAGCCGGGCGAGCCCCGCAAGGCCGCCCCCGCCAAGCCCGGGGCTCCCACCCCGGGTGCACGTCCCGCGGCGCCGAAGCCCGGCGCCCCGGCCCCCAAGCCGGTCGTCGCGGAGGCCCCGGCCGCCGTTGCGCCCGCCCCGGTGACCCCGGCCCCCGCCGCAGGTGGCCCGCGTCCCGGCCCCAAGGCTCCGGCCGCCCCGAAGCCCGCTCCGGCGGCTCCCGTGGCGACCGAGTTCTCCGCGCCTCCGGCGGCTCCGGCCGCCGCTGCCCCGGCGCGCACCGAGCGTCCCGCCGGTCCCGGCGCCACCCCCGGCCCCCGTCCGGCGCAGCAGCGTCCGGCGCAGGGTCAGGGCGGCCAGGCCGGCGCCCGTCCCGGCGCCCCGCGTCCGGCCGGTGCCGCTCCGGCGCGTGCCGAGCGTCCCGCAGGTCCCGGTGCCCAGGCTCCGCGTCCCCAGGGCGCCCGTCCGGCCGGTCCCCGTCCGGGCAACAACCCGTTCACCTCTGGTGGCTCCACCGGCATGGCGCGCCCGCAGGCGCCCCGTCCGGCCGGCGCTCCCCGTCCCGGTGCCCCCGGCGCCGGTGACCGCCAGGGTGGCGCTCCCCGTCCGCAGGGCGGCCCCGGCGGCGCCCCGCGTCCGCAGGGCCAGGGCGCCGGTCGCCCGACCCCCGGCGGCATGCCCCGTCCGCAGGGCGGCGCCCCGCGTCCGGGTGGTGCCCCCGGTGGTAACCGTCCGAACCCGGGCATGATGCCGCAGCGTCCCGCTGCCGGTGGTCCCGGTCCCCGTCCCGGTGGTGGCCCCGGTGGCCGCGGTCCCGGTGCGGGCGGTCCCCGTCCCGGCGGTGCCGGTGGCGCCGGTCGTCCCGCGGGCGGCGGCTTCGCCGGTCGTCCGGCCGGTCCGGGCTCGCGTCCCGGCGGCGGTGGCGGCTTCGGCGGTCCCCGTCCCGGTGGTGGCGGCTTCGGCGGCGGTCCGGCTGGTGCCGGCGGCGGCGGTCGTCCCGGCTTCGGCGGGCGTCCCGGTGGTCCCGGTGCCCGTGGTGGCACGCAGGGTGCCTTCGGCCGTCCGGGTGGTCCGGCCCGTCGTGGTCGCAAGTCCAAGCGCCAGCGTCGCCAGGAGTACGAGGCCATGCAGGCCCCGTCGGTCGGCGGCGTGATGCTGCCCCGCGGCCACGGCGAGACCGTTCGCCTGTCGCGCGGTGCGTCCCTCACCGACTTCGCGGAGAAGATCAACGCCAACCCGGCGTCGCTCGTCGCCGTGATGATGAACCTCGGCGAGATGGTCACTGCCACGCAGTCCGTCTCCGACGAGACCCTCGAAATGCTGGCCGGCGAGATGAACTACGTCGTTCAGATCGTCAGCCCGGAGGAAGAGGACCGCGAGCTCCTCGAGGGCTTCGACATCGAGTTCGGCGAGGACGAGGGCGGCGAGGAATTCCTCATGCCGCGTCCGCCGGTCGTGACCGTCATGGGTCACGTCGACCACGGTAAGACCCGACTGCTCGACGCCATCCGCAAGACGAACGTCGTTGCGGGCGAGGCCGGTGGCATCACGCAGCACATCGGTGCGTACCAGGTCGGTACCGAGGTCAACGGTGAAGAGCGCAAGATCACCTTCATCGACACCCCCGGTCACGAGGCGTTCACCGCCATGCGTGCCCGTGGTGCCAAGTCGACCGACATCGCGATCCTCGTGGTCGCGGCCAACGACGGCGTGATGCCGCAGACGATCGAGGCGCTCAACCACGCCAAGGCCGCCGGCGTCCCGATCGTCGTCGCGGTCAACAAGATCGACGTCGAGGGTGCCGACCCGGTCAAGGTGCGCGGTCAGCTCACCGAGTTCGGTCTGGTCGCCGAGGAGTACGGCGGCGACACGATGTTCGTCGACATCTCCGCCAAGCAGGGTCTGCACATCGACTCCCTGCTCGAGGCCGTCGTCCTCACCGCCGACGCCTCGCTCGACCTGCGCGCCAACCCGGAGCAGGACGCTCAGGGTATTGCGATCGAGTCCCACCTCGACCGCGGCCGCGGTGCCGTTGCCACCGTCCTCGTCCAGCGCGGTACCCTCCGCGTCGGCGACACGATGGTCGTGGGCGACGCCTACGGCCGAGTGCGCGCCATGCTCGACGACAAGGGCAACAACGTCGAGGAAGCGGGTCCGTCGACCCCCGTCCTGGTCCTGGGTCTCACCAACGTCCCCGGCGCCGGCGACAACTTCCTCGTCGTCGACGAGGACCGCACCGCCCGTCAGATCGCCGAGAAGCGTGCTGCGCGTGAGCGCAACGCCAACTTCGCCAAGCGCGTCCGCCGGGTGTCCCTGGAAGACCTCGACTCGGTCCTCAAGGCCGGTCTCGTCCAGGAACTCAACCTCATCATCAAGGGCGACGCGTCCGGTGCGGTGGAGGCCCTCGAGTCCTCGCTGCTCCAGCTCGACGTCGGCGAAGAGGTCGACATCCGCGTCCTGCACCGTGGTGTGGGTGCGGTCACCGAGTCCGACATCTCGCTGGCGATGGGCTCCGACGCCATCGTCATCGGTTACAACGTCCGTGCGGCCGGCCGTGCCGCGCAGATGGCGGACCGCGAGGGCGTCGACGTCCGCTACTACTCGGTGATCTACCAGGCCATCGAGGAGATCGAGGCGGCCCTGAAGGGTCTCCTCAAGCCGGAGTACGAAGAGGTCGAGCTCGGTACGGCGGAGGTCCGCGAGGTCTTCCGCTCGTCCAAGCTGGGCAACATCGCGGGTGTTCTCATCCGCTCCGGCGAGGTCAAGCGCAACACCAAGGCGCGGCTCCTGCGCGATGGCAAGGTCATCGCCGAGAGCCTCACCATCTCCGGTCTGCGCCGCTTCAAGGACGACGTCACCGAGATCCGCGAAGGCTTCGAGGGCGGTATCAACCTCGGTTCCTACAACGACATCAAGATCGACGACGTCATCGCGACGTACGAGATGCGCGAGAAGCCCCGCGCGTAAGCGCGAGGCGGTTCGCACCGTGTCGTAGGCAGCTGTAACACCGGGGCCGGTCGGCGGAATATCCGTCGATCGGCCCCGGCCGTTGCGTGTACGGTTCTGATGACCCTGCCGCGCGACGGCCGGCAGGCCACCGAACCCGCACCGGCGGGATATCCGGAACTGCATGTACGTGGGGACTCTGTCCTTCGATCTGCTCCTCGGCGATGTTCACTCGCTGAAGGAGAAACGCTCCGTCGTCCGGCCCATCGTGGCCGAGCTCCAGCGCAAGTTCTCTGTGAGCGCGGCCGAAGTGGGCGACCAGGACCTGCACCGCAGGGCCCGTATAGGGGTCGCTCTGGTGAGTGGGGACACGGGGTTCCTCTCGGATGTACTGGACCGCTGCGAGCGGCTGGTCGCGGCACGTCCGGAAGTGGAGCTGCTGTCGGTACGACGGCGGCTCCACGGTGATGAAGACTGACTGCAAGACGAAGAAGGAGACGCACCAGTGGCCGACAATGCGCGGGCGAAGAAGCTGGCGGACCTCATCCGGGAGGTGGTGGCCGAGAAGCTGCAGCGCGGTGTCAAGGACCCCCGCCTCGGTACGCACGTGACCATCACGGACACCCGGGTGACCGGCGATCTGCGGGAGGCCACGGTCTTCTACACGGTCTACGGCGACGACGAGGACCGGGCCAGTGCGGCGGCGGGCCTGGAGAGCGCCAAGGGCGTACTGCGCTCCGCGGTCGGCCGGGCGGCGGGCACCAAGTTCACGCCCACCCTGACCTTCGTGGCGGACGCCCTCCCGGAGAACGCGAAGACCATCGAGGACCTCCTCGAAAAGGCGCGCACCTCCGACGCCCAGGTCCGTGAGGTGTCCTCCGGCGCCCAGTACGCCGGCGACGCCGACCCGTACAAGAAGCCGGACGAGGACGACGACTCCGACGAGGACGCAGCCGCGGAATGAGCACCAACGCAGGGAAGACGCCGGACGGCCTGGTCATCGTCGACAAGCCGTCCGGCTTCACTTCGCACGACGTGGTCGCCAAGATGCGGGGGATCGCCAAGACCCGCCGCGTCGGCCACGCCGGCACGCTCGACCCGATGGCGACGGGCGTGCTGGTCCTGGGCGTCGAGAAGGCCACCAAGCTCCTCGGCCACCTCGCGCTCACGGAGAAGGAGTACCTCGGCACCATCCGCCTGGGCCAGAACACCCTGACCGACGACGCCGAGGGCGAGATCATCTCCTCGGCCGACGCCGCCGGGGTCACCCGGGAGGCCGTGGACGAGGGCATCGCCAAGCTGTCCGGCGACATCATGCAGGTCCCGTCCAAGGTCAGCGCCATCAAGATCAAGGGCGTGCGCTCCTACAAGCGCGCCCGCGACGGCGAGGAGTTCGAGATCCCGGCCCGGCCGGTGACCGTCTCCTCGTTCCAGGTGTACGACATGCGCGAGGCGGAGGCCGAGGACGGCACCAAGGTCGTCGACCTCATCGTCTCCGTCGTCTGCTCCAGCGGGACCTACATCCGCGCGCTCGCCCGTGACCTGGGCGCCGACCTCGGCGTCGGCGGGCACCTCACGGCGCTCCGGCGCACCCGGGTGGGCCCGTACAAGATCGACCGGGCGCGCACGCTCGACCAGCTCCAGGAGGAGCTGACCGTCATGCCGATCGGCGACGCGGCGGCCGCCGCGTTCCCGCGCTGGGAGCTGGACGCCCGGCGGGCGTCGCTGCTGGCGAACGGCGTACGCCTGGACATGCCGGAGGAGTACGAGCCCGGCAAGGCGGTGGCGGTCTACGGGCCGGGCGGTCAGCTGCTCGGGCTCGTGGAGAGCAAGGGCGGCAAGGCGAAGTCGCTGGCGGTCTTCGTCTGACCGACGGCTGACGGTCGACCGACGACCGACGACCGACGTGGAGCGGTGAGCGCACATCGACTGCTGCTCACCGCTCCACGACCCCCCTCGGGTAGGTCTCTATCCACCCGGACCCCTTTATTCACCCGTCCGAGCAGGCGCTCGGAGTGAATGGAGGGAGCGAAAGGGGGCGCTTTCGCCTCGCGTGCTTTTCCCGCTGATCTTCACCTGCCTACCGTCGTCCATACGGGGCGCGCGCGGCGGGGAGTGGTGCGGTGACGGCGGAACTGATCAGGATCTTCGATCTCGCCGGGCGGCCGCGGGGGAGCGGCTTCGTCGCGGACGACCGCGGGACGGTGGTGACCAGCCACGAGGCCGTGGACGGACTGGCCCGGGTGGTCCTGCACGGGCCGCCGTCGGGAGGGCGGACCTGGCTGGCGGGGGTCTCGGACGTGACGGCCCTGCCGGAGCTGGGACTGGCGCTCGTACGGAGCGACGGGCTCGGGGTCCGGCCGCTGCCGGTCGCGCCGCGCGGGGTGATCGCTCCGGGGACGTACGTACGGCTGGCCGCGCGGGGATGGCGGCAGGCGCGGGTGCTGGGCGGGGCCGAGGCCACGTACACGGCGACGGACCGCTTCCACCTGCTCCCGGCGGCGCTGGAGCTGGCCATCGGGACCGATGGCCAGGACGCGCTGAGGCTGGGCGGCGAGGCGTGCGGGGGCCCGGTGCTGGACGCGGGAACCGGAGCGGTGCTCGCGGTTCTGGGCACCGCTCTGCAGGCGGAGCACCGCTCCGGAGGCTTCGCGGTACCCCTCGCGTCGGCGGCCGCCGCCGATCCGGGCGGGCCGCTCGCCGAGCTGCTGGAACGCAACGCCGCCACCGTGCCGGGCTACGGCCCCGACCTGAACCTCGCCGGAGCCCTCCAGCTCACGGGCACCACCCTGGGCACGGCCCTCGCGGCACGGGACCCGGAGCCGGTGGACAGGCCCGCGATCGCGGCGGAACTGGACGCTTTTGCGGGTGGGGGCGTGGTGGGTGCGGGGGCTGGTGCGGGTGCCGCTGCGGGCGCTTGTGCCTGTACCGGTGCCGCTGCGGGTCTCGGTGTCGGTGTCGGCACCGCCTCGGCCTTCGCCACGGGCTGCGCCTTCGACGGCGGCCCGGCTTGTGGCTCCGCCACGGCCTCGGCTTGTGGCTCCGGAGTGGCCTCGGCCTCTGGCTTTGGCTCCGGCGTCGCCTCGGCCTGTGGCTGCGGTTCCGGCGTCGCCTCGGTCTCTGCCGATGTCTCCGGCGGAGCCTGTGGCTCTGCCTCGGCCAGTGGCCCTGCCTCGGTCGTTGCTGCCGATGCCTCCTGTGGCTCCGGAGTGGCCTCGGCCTGTGGCTGTGGCTCGGGTCTTGCCTCGGCCTCTGATGCTGTCTTCGGGGCCGTAAGTGGCTCCGTCTCCGCCAACGCCCCCGGCTCGGTCTGTGCCTCCGGCGTTGGTTGCGGTTGTGGCGTCATCCCGGCCTGTGGCTGTGCTTCCGGTGCCGCCTGCGCCTGCGTCACTGGCTTGGCCTTTGCCGTCGATGCCTCCTGTGCCGCGGGTCGTGCCGTTGGCGGCGCCTCGGCCTGTGGCTGTGGTTCCGGTGTCGCCTGTGGCTCCGCCTCTGGCACGGCCTGTGGCTCGGCTTCTGCCGGTGGCGGCGTCTTTGGTGCCGCCGATGCGGCTGCCTCCGGCGGCGCCGCCGGTGCCGGTGGCGGGCGGGTTCTGGCACTGGTCGGGCGGCCCGGTACCGGGCGTACGGCTGCACTCGCCGCCCTGGCGGTCCGGCGGGCCCGTGGTCCGCGGCCGGCCCCGACGCTCTGGCTGCGCGGCGCCGACCTGCGGGCCGACGACACCTCGCTGGCCGACGCGGTGACGCGGGCACTGGCGGAGGCGGGACGGATCCTGGAGGTGCCGGGAGCCGGGGCGGTCGGAGCTGTCCCGGGGTCGAGCTCGGCCGGGGTCGGGGGAGCCGTCCCGGAGCCGACCCCGGCCGGGGGTGCGGGGGCTGTCTCGGGAGGGGGCTCGGCGTGGTCCTCGGGCGGGGGCGTGGGAGCTGTCCGGGGGGTGACCCCGGCGGGGGTCGCGGGAGCAGCGCCGGCGTGGCCTCCGGCCGGGGCCTCGGGCGCCGTCCCGGGGGCGGTTCCGGGGGCGCCCCCGGCCCGGGTTTCGGCCTCGGGTCTGGCCTCGGTCGTGGCTTCGGCCGGGCGGGCGCTCCTCGTCGTCCTGGACGGGCCGGAGGAGATGCCGCCGCGGCTCGCGCACCGGCTCGGGCCGTGGACCGGAGCCACCGCCGCGTGGCTGGACGCGACCGGCGCCCGGCTGGTCGTGGCCGCCCGGCCCGAACACTGGGAGCAGGCCGGGAGGCTGTACCCGCCGCGCATGCTCCACACCCCGGCCCGGCCGGCCCGGCGGCTGCCGCCCGCCCTCCCGATCGGTGATCTCACCCCGGACGAGGCGGAACTCGTCCGCGGCCGCCTCGGGATTCCGGCCGACGCGGTCGCGGGAGCCGATGCCCGGCACCCGCTCACGCTGCGGCTGCTCGCGGACGTCCGCGCCGCCGGGGTCAGCGCCGGCCGTCCGTCCCGTGACGAGGTCTTCGCCGCACACCTGGACCTGCTGTGCCTGCGGGTGGCCGTCCGGGTGTCCGCCGCGTTCCCGCAGCCCGGCAGACCTTCCGGGGCTGCGGAGCCGGGCCGCGCGGGCGGGGAGGAGCAGGCCGGGGTGCACGGCCCCGGGGCCGGGAGGCTGGCCGCGCGCGTGGCCGGGCGGGTGCACGAGGCCGCGCGGCGGTGTCTGGGGCCGGGGCAGGGGCAGCTGGACCGGGCCTCCTTCGAGGAACTGTTCCCGTGGCGCACCGGCTGGGCCTCCGCCGTGCTCACCGAGGGGCTGCTGGTGCCCGCCGGCGAGGGCTACCGCTTCGCGCACGAGGAACTCTCCGACTGGGTCCAGGCCGCGCACCTTGACCTCCCAGCCGCCCTGGACACCCTGGGCCGGGACGTCCCCCGCCACCGCATCGGGCCCGTGCAGGAGGCCCTGCGCCTCCTTCCGCCCGCCGAGCGGGAAGCGACACTGGCGCGGCTGGTGACCCTGCTCGACGGCGACGGCGACGGCGACGGCGACGGCAACGGGGACCGCGACACCGGCCGCGCCCGTGACGGGGACCGTGCCCGCGCCTCCGGCTGCGACCGTGAGTCCGGCCGCGCCGGGGACAGCGCCTGCGCCTGCGACCGCGACTGCGACCGTGACCGCGACTACGACTACGACTACGACTACGACTACGACTACGACCGTGACCGCGACGGTGACGGCGACCGTGACCGCGACGGTGCCGGTGATGGCGACCGTGCCCGTGACGGTGCACATGCCCGTGGTGGCGACCGCGCCCGTGACCGCGCCCGCGGTGGTGACGGTGACCGCAACACCGGCAACACCGGCAGCGCCGGCGACACCGACACCGGCAGCGCCGGCGACACCGACACCGGCAGCGCCGGCGACACCGACACCGGCAGCGCCGGCGACACCGACACCGGCAGCGCCGGCGACGGTGGTGGTGCCCGTGCCCGTGGCGGGGCCCGCGACGGCGACCGTGCTCGCCACGCCCGCGACGGTGCCGGTGACCGCGACACCAGCAGCGCCCGCGACGGTGACCGCGACGGCGACCGTGCTCGCCCTCGCCACGCGCGCGACCGCGTTGGTGGCGGTGATCGTGACACCGGCAGCGCCCGCGACGGTGACCGTGCCTACCGCGACGGCGGCCGTGACCGTGACCGTGACCGTGGCGCTGGCGCTGGCGCTGGCGGTAGCGGTGCACGTGCCCGGGGTGGCGACCGCGACCGCGCCCGTGAGGGTGGCGGTGACCGCGGCAACGGCAGCCCCCGCGCGCGTGCCTGTGGCGCCGACCCCGGCCCCGAAGCCCGCTGGTGGGCCGCCCGGCTGGTTCGGGAGACCCTCCTGTGCTTGCCCGACGCCACCCCGTACCTCCCGGTCCTGCACGCCCTCGCCGGGCACCTGGCGCGGCCCGGCCGACCGCGGCCACCGGCCCCGGCGGACGGTCCGCGAGCGGTCGGGGCGCCGGAGCGCCCGAGCCCGGCCGGCTCCGCCGCGTACGCGGGGGCGCTGGGGGACACCGGTCCCGCCGCCACGACGGGCTGGGCGGGAGCCGTCCCGGCCGGGACCCCGGGAGCCGGCCGGCCGCCCCGGTCGGGTGAGGGCGAGTTCGGGGGGTGGTTCTGGAACCGGCTCCGGTTGGCCGAGGAGGACCGCTTCGATCTGCTGCGGCGGCTGGTTCCCCGTGATCACCGGTACCTCGATGCCGCCGCCCGGCGGCTGGTCCGGGCGCCGCGGCAGGTGCAGCCGCTGCTCTGCGGCTGGTTCGGCGATGAGCGGCGGCTGCTCGGGCGGCCCGGGGCCACCGTCGCCACCGCCGCACAGGCGCTGCTCCACACCCATCGGCGGTTGGCCGTCGACGACCTCACCGAGGCGCTGGTCGCCGCCGCGCACCCCCGTGGCGACGAGCTGCTCGCCGTGCTCGCCGAGGACGAGCCCTCCGCGCTCTGCCGGGCCGTGGACCGCTGGGCGCACGACGAGCGGCCCTCCCGCCGGGTCGCGGCCGCCGCGTACGGGCCGGTCACCGCTCCGCACGTGCGGACCCCCGCCGACCGCGAGCTGCTGCGCTACGCCGCGCAGGCGCTGCTCGCCCGCCCCGGCGACGCCTCCCTGCACGGCAGTGCCCTGGGGATCCTGCTCCGCGACCCCCAGGTGCGGGCCCGCTACCTCCCCGACGCCCTCGCCTGCTTCCTCGACCCCGGAAGCGGTACGCGGCTGCCCGCCTCCGCGCTGGTCGCGGCGCTGCCCGTGCTGCCCGACCCGGACGCGGTGTTCGCCGCCCTGCGGGAGCGGGCCGACGGGGAGGTGGTGCGCGCGCTGGCCGCGCTGACGACGCCGGGTCTGGCGCGCCGCGCGGCCGACCTCGTACGGGACCACCTGGCTCGGCACCCGCAGGACGCCGCGCACGCCGCCGAGTTCGTGGACCGGCGGCTCGAACAGGGCCTGGCCGCCGCCCCCGTGCTCCGCCCGCTCGTCCTGGAACTGCTGGGCTCCGGCCCGCCGCAGGTGCGGGCGGCGCTGGCCGCCGTACTGGCCGCGCCGGGTACCGAGCCCTCGTACACGCTCCGGGGCGAGCTGGCCGGCGTACTGCTCGGCGAGGAGCTCGACCCGGCGGTGCTCGACGCCTTCCTCGGCGCGCTCGCGGCGGGGGCGGCCGGTGACGCCGCCGGTGCGCAGGACCGTACGCGGGAGCTGCTGAGGCGTACCGGCCGGCAGCTGCTGCGGGCACCGGGCGGGCCGGCGGTCTTCGAACGGCGCACGGTCGAGCTGGCGCGGGCCGAACCGGCCTTCGGCGCGCTCGTGGCCCGCTGGCTGGCACGGGCGCCGCAGGAGGCGGCGGCGCTGCTGGGGCCGAGCGCGCGCCGGAGCGTGGAGACCCTCGGTCACAGCGCGTGCGGCGCGGCCGACGCCGATGATGGGCACCGGCCACCGGCATGGCAGTCTTAGACCTGCAATCGGCAATCGGTACAGGGCCTACAGGGTTCGGGCGAGGAGCGGTCACAGTGCAGCGCTGGCGTGGCTTGGAGGACATCCCCCAGGACTGGGGACGCGGCGTCGTCACCATCGGCTCCTACGACGGCGTCCACCGGGGTCATCAGCTGATCATCGGACGGGCCGTGGCCAGGGCCCGCGAGCTCGGCGTCCCCTCCGTCGTCGTCACCTTCAGCCCGCACCCGAGCGAGGTCGTCCGCCCCGGCAGCCACCCGCCGATCCTGGCCCCGTACGACCGGCGCGCCGAGCTGATGGCGGCACTGGGCGTGGACGCGCTGCTGATCCTGCCCTTCACGGCGGAGTTCTCGCAGCTGTCCCCGGCCGACTTCATCGTGAAGGTGCTCGTCGACAAGCTGCACGCGTGTGCGGTGATCGAGGGCCCGAACTTCCGCTTCGGCCACAAGGCCGCCGGAAACGTCGAGTTCCTGCGGCAGTTGGGCACCACCTACGACTACGAGGTCGAGGTCGTCGACCTGGTGGAGCGCGGCGAGGCGGGCGGCGGCGTGCCGTTCTCCTCCACGCTCGCGCGCAGGCTGGTGGCGGAGGGCGACATGGACGGCGCGGCCGAGATCCTGGGGCGCCCGCACCGGGTCGAGGGCGTCGTGGTGCGCGGTGCGCAGCGCGGGCGCGAGCTCGGCTACCCGACGGCGAACGTCGAGACGCAGCCGCACACCGCGATCCCGGCCGACGGGGTGTACGCGGGCTGGCTGACGGCGGACGGCGAGCGGATGCCGGCGGCGATCTCGGTGGGGACGAACCTGCAGTTCGACGCGACCGAGCGGACCGTGGAGGCGTACGCCATCGACCGGGTCGGGCTGGACCTCTACGGCATGCACGTGACCGTCGACTTCCTCGCCTACGTGCGGGGGATGGCGAAGTTCGAGTCGCTGGACGGGCTGTTGGAGGCGATCGCCGACGACGTGAAGCGGGCGCGGGTGCTGACGGAGTCCTACGACGCGGACGCCGCCGCGCTCTGAGCCTGCCGCCCCGCGGTGTGCGCGAGGGCCCGTACCGGTCTGGATTCCAGAGCGGTACGGGCCCTTCGTGCGTGCGGGGGCTCCGTCAGCCGAGGCGCGGGTCGCGCGGCGGCGGGCCGGGCTGCTGCGGGTGCTGCTGCGGTGCCTGCGGTGTCTGAGGCGCCTGCGGGGGTTGCTGCTGCCAGGGCTGGCCGGGGGTCGGGTAGGGCTGCTGGGCGTACGGCTGCGGGGGCTGGCTGTACTGCGGGGCGGGCGCGCCGGGCTGGCCGGGGTGCTGCGGGTGCTGGCCGGGCTGGAGGTGCTGCTGGGGCGGGGGCTGCTGGCCCCAGTGGTTCTGCGGGACCTGCTGCTGGGCGCGGACGAAGTCCTCGGCGACCAGGGCGGAGAGGTTGAAGTAGGCCTCGCGCGTCTTGGGCCGCAGGAGGTCGAGGTCGACCTCGGCGCCGGCCGCCAGGTGGTCGTCGAACGGGACCACGACGACACCGCGGCAGCGGGTCTCGAAGTGCCGCACGATGTCCTCCACCTTGATCATCTTGGCGGTCTCGCGGACCCCTGAGATCACGGTGAGGGAGCGCGAGACGAGGTCGGCGTACCCGTGCGCGGAGAGCCAGTCGAGGGTGGTGCTGGCGCTGCTCGCGCCGTCCACGGACGGCGTCGAGATGATGATCAGCTGATCGGCCAGGTCCAGGACGCCGCGCATCGCGGAGTAGAGGAGGCCGGTGCCCGAGTCGGTGAGGATGATCGGGTACTGACGGCCCAGCGTCTCTATGACGCGGCGGTAGTCCTCGTCGTTGAAGGTCGTCGAGACGGCCGGGTCCACGTCGTTGGCGATGATCTCCAGACCGGAGGGGGCCTGGGAGGTGAACCGCCGGATGTCCATGTACGAGTTCAGGTACGGGATCGCCTGGACCAGGTCCCGGATCGTGGCCCCGGTCTCGCGGCGCACGCGGCGACCGAGGGTTCCGGCGTCGGGGTTCGCGTCGATGGCCAGGATCTTGTCCTGGCGCTCGGTGGCGAGGGTGGCGCCGAGGGCGGTGGTGGTCGTGGTCTTGCCGACGCCGCCCTTCAGGCTGATGACGGCGATGCGGTAGCAGGACATGACCGGCGTGCGGATCAGCTCCAGCTTGCGCAGGCGCTCCGCTTCGGCCGCCTTGCCGCCGAAGCGGAAGCGGCTGCCGGCGGAGGCGTTGTTGCCGCTCTTCGGCTTCTGCTTGCCGCGGAGCAGGCGGTCGGAGGACAGCTCTACGGCGGCGGTGTAGCCGAGCGGGGCGCCGCCGTTGCCTCCGGCGGACTGGGCGGCGGGGTAACGGGGGTCGTGCCCGTGCGGCCCCTGGGGTCCCTGCGCCCACTGGCCGCCGGTGCGGGGATCGGCGTACTGCTGCGCGGGCGGAGCGGGCGGAGCGGGCGGGGAGACCGGGTACCCGTCGTCGGGCTGCGGGGGCTGCGGCGCGTACTGCTGCGCGGGCGGCGGGAACCCGTACCCGGCCTGGGGGGTCGCGGACGGGGGGAACCCGAACGGCAGCGGCGCCAGTTCGCCTCCGGGCTCCGCGACCGGGCCGGCGGATCCCCCGAACGTGTCCTCCGCGCGCGGCGCCGGAATGACCGTCCCCTCGGGAGGAGTGGGCGTACGCGGGGCAGCGGCGGGTCCGGCACCGAGGGGACCGGCGCCGGGGTGGGCGGAGTCGGGCCCGTGGGGGGCGGCGACCGCGCGTGCCGGTTCGGCCGGGGTCTCGCCGGGGTGGCCGGTGCCGGGGGTGGACGGGGCCGGGGCCGGGGCCGGGTAGGCGGAGTCCTGCCCGAGGGAAGCGGCGACGGCGTGTGCCGGTTCGGCCGGGGCTTCGCCGGGGTGGCCGGTGCCCAGGGCCGCGTCGGCCTGGAGGCCGCTCGGCTGCTCCGGGGCCGAGGGCGGCGCCACCAGGAGGACCGGAGCCGGCACCACGTCGACCGGCGGTGCGCTCGGGAACCGCGGCGGGGCGACGCCGGCCGCGACGCCGCCCTCCGCACCGGTCGGTGCGGGTACGGGTACGGGCGCGTACGGGTCGCTCGCGGGCGCGGGCTGAGCGGTGCTCGGCTGCGGGGGCGTGGCGGCGTGCTCCGTGCCGGTCGGGTGCGCTGCGTGGTGCTGGGCCGGGGGAGCGCTGTCCGCACCGGTCGGTGCGGGTACGGGTACGGGCGCGTACGGGTCGCTCGCGGGCGCGGGCTGAGCGGTGCTCGGCTGCGGGGGCGTGGCGGCGTGCTCCGTGCCGGGTGGCGCGGGCGCGTACGGGTCGCTGAGGGGCGCCTGCGCGGGCGCAGTGTGCTGCCCGGTCCCCGCCGGACCGGCCGGGTCCTGCGCGTACGGCGCGTCGGAGGACACGCCGGGGTACGCGGGCTCCGGGGACGGCGTGGTGGCGCTCCCCGCACTGCCCGGCGTCGACGCGTGCGGGGCGGCCGGGGCGGCCGCGTAGGGCGCTGCCGGGGTGTAAGGGGTGCTGGTCGGGACGTCCGCGACCGGTGCGGCCGGAGCGTCAGCCGCGTAGGGCGTTGCCGGGGAGTACGGGGTGCCGGTCGGGGCGTCCGTGACCGGTGCGGCCGGAGCCTCAGGGGTGCCCGCGTACGGCGTCGTTCCGTCAGATGCCGAGCGCGGTGCCGGAGGAGCCGTTCGCATTGGCGGAGGGGTCGCCGGGTCCGACGGCCGGTGGGGCTCGAAGCCGCTGCCCTGGGGCAGCTCCGGGATCGGATTGGCCGCCGGTACCGCGCCCTGCGTGTACCAGGCCGGTGGGGTGTAGTCGATGGTGAACTCGCCCGTCAGTTCGGGCTCCGCGTCGGACTGATCGTCCGTCGGGACGTCCCACGTCCCGCCGCGCCTCTCGTTCCGATCGCCGCTCACTGGTCCTCCTGATCTGTCGAACACTGGTCTGGCGTCCCACCGCGCCACGCCGGCGCCCAGCCTAATCGCGCGCGCCGAAGCCGGTATCCGCCCCCGTCGGCCCGTCCGCGAGGTCGGCAACGGAACGCGAGCCGCCTACATCCTGCCCACACGGCCGTGCCCCGGGCCAATCACCGTCCCGTCCTGCCGCACGACCAACCGCTCCCGCCCCGCCCGCCCGACTCCCACCCCGGCCGCTCCCGCCCCGTCCGTTCGCGCCCAACGGCCTGCCGCTCCGGCAGTTTCAAGGCCGGTTGACTCCCCGACCGCCCGTTCGCGCCGCATCCGTCCACAGCCGGCCGACTCCCGCGGCGCCGTTCGGGCCCTGCCCGTTCGCGGCCCGCGGACTTCCACCCCGGTAGTTCGTGTCCGCTCCGCCCACGTCCCGCCGACTTCGTCCGGGCTTGGCCCTTCACGGCCCCGCCGACTCCCAGCTGAGCCGCTAACGGCCTGCCGGTTCGCGGCCCCGTCGAGTCCAGGCCCGGCTGGTTCGCAGCGTGCCGGTTCACGGCTTGCCGCCGTCGGCCCGGCCGCTCATGCCTTGCCGACCTCTTGGCGCGGCCACTCGCTTCCGGCCGGTTGCCTGCTACCCGTTCGCGCGGCGCCGAGTTCAGCCCGGCCGTTCGTAGCGTGCCTGGTCGCGGCCCTCGGCGAGCCCCGGCCCGATCGTTCGCAGCCTGCCGGTTCGCGGCTCGCCGACTGCGGCCCAGCTTGCCCCGTCACGGCCTGGCGACTCCCAGCCGCGCCGCTCACGGCCTACCGGTTTGCGGCAGCGCCGAGTTCAGCCCGGTTGTTCTCAGCGTGCCCGTTCGCGGCGGCGCCGAGTTCCAGCTGGGCCGTTCGCAGCGTGCCGGTTCGCGGGCGTGCCGATTGCCGGCCCGGCCGTTCGTAGCGTGCCTGGTCGCGGCCTTGCTGAGTCCCGGCCTGATCGTTCGCAGCCTGCCGGTTCGTGGCTTGCCGTCGTCGGCCCGGCCGCTCATGCTCTGCCGACCTTTTGGCGCGGCCTCTCGCTTCCGGCCGGTTGCCTGCTGCCCGTTCGCGGCGCCGCCGAGTTCTGGCCCGGCTGGTTCGCAGCGTGCCGGTTCGCGGCCGTGCCGATTGCCAGCCCGGCCGTTCGCAGCGTGCCTGTTCCCGGCGCCGCCGAGTCCCGGCCCGGCCGTTCGCAGCCTGCCGGATCGCTGCGTGCCGACTGCGGACCGGCCGCTCGCGCCTTGCCGCCCATGGCCTGGCCACTCGCTTCCCGCCAGTTCGTAGCCCGGCCGGTTGCCTGCCGGCGGTCTTCACGGCCTGCCGGTCCGTGACCGCCCCGTCCAGCCGGGTCCCGCACAGAGCGGTCCCGCAAGGATCCGTACCGCGTGCCTACGGGGCGTGCGCGGCCCGGCCGCTCCAGCCGTGTCCGGATACTCGCTGTCCGCAGAAGCCGCCCCGGTCGCCTCGCACCGCCTCCGAGGGCCGACGGCCCACCTCACCGCGTCCCCCGTCCGGATGAACCAGCCGAACGCGACGCCTGCGTGCCTCGCCCGCCGGCTGTGCCGGGAGTAGTCACTCCACGCCCTCGCCCGCCGGCTCCGCCGGGAGTAGTCGCCCTGCGTGCCCCCACCCACCAGCTCCGCCGCCCGCCCACCGGCTCCGCCGGATCCAGCCGTCCCGCCCACCGGCGCCACCGCCCCGGCAGGGGTCAGTCGATCCGCCGTGCCGGACCCAGCAGGCCCGTCTCCGTGTCCGTCGGCTGGGTCATCACGAACTGGCGGTCCTGCTCCGTGCACCACAGCGTGACCCCGTCGCCCAGCGTAGGCAGCGATTCGACCGCCCCCGCGGGCAGCCGCATGAGGCGGCCGATCTGGTCCGCCTCGTCCGGGGAGACCCGCTGGACGCCCACCAGCGAGGAGTTGCGCACGAGCCGGGGGGCCGTCGGGCTCAGGTACGGCAGCAGGGTCAGTACCGACTGCCAGGGTCCCGCCGCGACGCGGCCCCGGGGCGGGCGCATTCCGCAGTCGCGGATCACCAGCACCGGGCTGCCCGCCGACGCGCCCTGCGGCGGCACCCGGCCGACGTCGTGCAGGGTCACGCACTGCTGGCCGCCGCCCGCCGCCTGCGCCAGGCCGGACCACACCTGGCCCCGCCCGGTCTCCACCGTCACCCGCGCACCGGTGGCCGCCGCCCGCAGCGCCAGGACCTGCGCCGTCCACAGGCCGCCGATCAGCGTGATCTCGTACGGCGTGGGCCGGTTGACGCCGAGGACCGCCGGGCGGCCCTGCGCGTCCACGCCGATGACCACCCCGTCGTCACCGACGGGCAGCGCCAGCACGTCCAGGTCCGCGGCCTGCACCACGTGCCGCTCCCTGCGCGGGCCGACCAGGCCGAAGCCGCCTCTCGCCGAGACCTTCATCGCGCTCCTCCCAGCGGCAGCGAGGCCAGCAGCCCCGGCACCTGCTCCCGGTCCAGGCGCACCAGCCCGGCCCTGACGCCCCGCGCCGTCTGCTCCAGTCCGCGCCGCGCGGCGACCAGTTCCTCGTCGCTGCGCCCGGTGACCCGCACGTGTCCGGTCAGCGTGACCTCGTGCCGCGCGGCCGGGGTCATCGTCAGGCTGAAGTTCGTGGCCAGGGCGGGCAGCGAGGTCAACAGCGCCACGAACTGCGGCAGTCCCGCCCCGTCGCCGCCCAGCTGCGGCCAGCGGTTGATCCAGTACGTGGTGTGCCGCCGGTCGTCGCAGCGCCAGGTCCGCGGGGTCTCCTCGGTACGCCGTCCCGTCGCGGCCGAGCGCCCGGCCTGGGTGATCGCCATCGGGTTCGCGCACGAGGAGGTCGCCAGCGCGCCCGTCAGCTCCTGCTCCGTCAGCACGGTCGCGCGGAACCCGGCCCCGGCGAGCCGGCTCGCCAACTGGTCGGCGACCCGCACCAGGCACCGCTGCGCACCCGGCAGCCCGCCCCCGCGAGCGGTCACCGCGTCGGGGCACAGCTCCGGATCCAGCTTGAGCGCGATCCACGTGAGGCGCACCGCCGGGCTGCCCGTCATGGCCTGGAGCGGGGCGTAGTTGCGCGTGGCCATCGACTGGGCCGGCAGGTGCGGCGCCGGCGCCGGCTGGGTGTGCTGCACCAGCTGTGCGGATTCCAGCCGGATGCCGTCGACTTCGAGGACGTCCCGTACGAGGGCCAGCGGCAGCGGCCGCGCCGTCCGGTCGGCCCGCAGCGCGGTGGCGTCCATGTCGACCTGGACGACCGCGGTCAGGAAGGTGCCGTCACCGACCATCCCGACGGGCCGCCTGTCACGGTCGCGGTCCCGGTCCCGCTCGCTGAACGTCAGTGTCCGCAGCGCCGGATCGGCCTCGACGAGCGGCGCCAGCCCCGGCTCGGTGCCGGCCGCGACGGACGTGGCGGCGGCCCGGCGGCGGCGTGCGCGCAGCGCCAGCGCGCCGCCGATCCACTCCGGCAGGGAGCGCCGGTGGCGGCGTACCAGGGCGAGCGGCACGAGGACCAGGGCGAGCACACCGGCCGGCGCCAGCAGCAGTGGTTCCACCACCCAGGCCGCCAACAGGGCTGCCGCGGCGACCTGGAGGAGTACGAGCTGTTGCAATCGGAACGGCCCGAAACGCCCCGGACCGGACTTCGGATGCGGTGTCACTCCGGGCCGCGCGGGTGCGGACGCCCCGGTCCGCGGCCTCACTGCAGTGGCCATCACTCGCGCGCCTCCCCTTTCGAGGGCTCGGGCCCCAGAGCTCCGGCATCATGCGCGACAGCCGGCCGCTCGACCCGGGAATCTCCCCAATCCGCCCCAACACCCCTTGTCTCCCCCGGCCCGGAAGGCGTGGAGCGGCTGCCTCACCCTACCCGGACCCCCGCCCCCCCTCCGTCAGGAGGCATAGTAGGTGGCCGGTCGGATAATCGAGGCCCGGAGACCGTACCCACCGACCGGGCCGTGCGGGGAGAATCAGGCGGCCATGGCATCACGACGTGACGAGCTCAACGCGTACACCTTTGCGAAGCGACGCACGGTGGCCGCGTTCCTTCAGCCTTCCGCGACCGGGTCCGAAGAGGGCGCCCCGCGGCCGCTGCGCGCCGTCCTGCCCAGTGTGGTGACCGCGGCGCTCGTCCTCGCGGGTTTCGGAGCCTGGGGCATGTTCAAGCCAACGGCCCCCAAGGGCTGGGACACCCCCGGTGCCCAGGTCATCGTCGGCAAGCAGTCGACGACCCGGTACGTCGTGCTGACGACCAAGGTCGACGGCAAGGAGCAGACCCGGCTGCACCCCGTGCTGAACCTCGCCTCCGCCCGGCTGCTGCTCGACCCCGCCAAGGCAAAGGTCGTGCAGGTCGACGACAAGGTGCTGGACGCGGGCAAGCTGCCGCGCGGCCCCATCATCGGCATCCCGTACGCCCCCGACCGGCTGCCCGCCCCTTCGGACGCGGGGAAGGCCAAGCGCTGGGTGGTCTGCCAGCAGCCCGGCGGCAACGGCCGCGGCGTGCAGACCGCCACCTTCGTCCTCGCCGACCGCGAGGCGAAGCTGATGGACGACGGGCGCCGGCTCTCCGACGCCCAGGCCCTGTACGTCCAGAGCACGGGCCCCTCCAAGAGCAGGTACCTGATCGACGCGGCGGGCACGAAGTACCGCTTCCCCGAGGGCACCGCGGACGCCCGCACCATGACCAACGCCCTCGTCGGTGGCAGCGCCGTCCCGCAGCAGGTCACCGAGGACTGGCTGGCCACCCTCGGCGCCGGCGACGACCTGGCCTTCCCGCCCCTGCCGGGCGGGAAGGCCGGGGCCCCCGCCGGGGTCAAGGGCCTGGCCAGCCCGGACGACAAGGTGGGCATGGTGCTCGAGGCGGTGACCGGTTCCGGTGCGCAGCACTACCTGGTGCTGCCCGGCAAGGTCGTCCCCGTCTCCGACTTCGTCGCCTGGCTGATGATCTCCTCGCCCGCGACCGACGGTCTCGACATGCACGGCAAACCCCACGAGGTGGACCTCCAGTCCATCAACCCGGATCCCGTCCCCTTCAAGGGCGACGCGAAGTGGCCGCAGAAGAAGACCGACCGGGTCAACGAGGTCCGCCCCGCCGGTGCCCCCGCAACCGGCACGGACGACAGCCGCGACACCGTCTGCGGGGTCCTGCGCTCGGTCGGCGCCCAGGGCGACCAGACGCTGAGCACCTGGGCCGGCACCGGCTTCCCCGTGGACATCACCGCCAGCGGTACGAGCGCCTACGTCACCCCGGGCACGGGCCTGCTCTACACCCAGACGCAGGGCCGCCAGACCACCGCCGGCGGCGCGCTCTTCCTGCTCACCGACACCGGCCTGCGGTACGCGGTCCAGGCCAACGGCGACAGCGACGCCGCCCAGCCGTCGCCCGGAGCGAGCGGTGCGAGCGGGACCGGCGGGCCGTCCGGCCCGACCACCTCCGACGGCCGCCCCGCGCCCAGCCAGGCCCAGGCCCGGCTCGGATACGGGAGCGTGGTCCCGGTGACGGTGCCCATCGCATGGTCGGAGTTCCTCTCCAAGGGGCCGCGCCTGGACAGCAACTCCGCCCGCCAGCCCCAGGGTTCGTGATGCGCGCCACCCCGATGCGCGCCACCCCGATGCCCACCACCCCGATGCCCACCACCCCGAAGCGCGCCCCCCGGAAGCCCGCCGCCCCGAAGCCCGCCCTCGCGGCCCTGCTGGCCGCCGCCGCCCTCGCGCTGGGGGCCGCGCCGCAGTCCTCGTACGAGGAGGCGCACCAGGCCGCGTACCCCTTGGGGCTCGACGGCGCCGGCGAGTGCACCTTCCCCATGAAGAAGCAGATAGAGGACCGCCCCTGGGCGCTCCAGCGGCTGCTGCTCGACGAGCTCTGGGCGGACACCAAGGGCCGCTCCCCGGACGGGAAGAGCGTGCGCGTCGCCGTCATCGACACCGGGGTCGACCGGGTGAACCCGCAGCTCAGCGACGCCCTCGACATCGGGGCGGGCCGGGACTTCCTCGATGCCAAGGGCGACGGCACCGGCGACACCGTCGGGCACGGGACCAAGGTCGCCGGGCTGATCGCGGCCCGCCCCAAGCCCGGCACCGGCTTCGTCGGGCTCGCGCCCGAGGCCACGATCATCCCGATCCGGCAGAACGACGGGCAGGGCAACGGCAACGCCCAGACCCTGAGCGAGGCCATCGACCACGCGGTGGCCAAGGGCGCGCAGGTCATCAACATCTCGCAGGACACCGACGCGCCGCTGACCGCGGACTCCAAACTCGGCCAGTCCGTCAAGAAGGCCGTCGAGGCCAACGTCGTCCTCGTCGCCTCGGCGGGCAACGACGGCCTCACCGGCCAGAAGCGCCCCACCTATCCGGCGGCCTTCCCCGGCGTCCTGGCCGTCGGCTCCTCGGACCGGAACAACGAGCGCGCCGCCTTCTCCCAGCCCGGCTCCTTCGTCGGGATCGCCGCCCCCGGGGTGGACATGGTCTCCACGGTCCCCGGCTTCGGCCAGTGCGTGGACAACGGCACCAGCTTCTCCGCGCCCTACGTCGCCGGGGTCGCGGCCCTGCTGCGCGCCAAGCATCCGCAGTGGAGCGCGCAGGAAGTGGTCTGGCAGCTCGAGAACACCGCGGAGCGCTCCGTCAACGGCCACGACGACTACGTCGGCTGGGGCGTCGTCGACCCGCTCCGCGCGCTCACCCAGGATCACGAGCCCCCCAAGGCCCCCGTCCCCGACCCCGGGCCGCCCCCCGCGGCGGCCCCGGAACCGGCAGCGATGCGGACGAGCGAGACGGCGCGCGAACGCGACGAGCGGCTCGGCACGTACGCGCTGGGGATCGGCGGCGTGCTCATCGCGGTGATCGCCGGGAGCGCGACGGTGGTCCGGGACGCCCGGAGCAGAAGGCGCCGTTTGCAGTGAACGGTCACGGTTCATCAACAGATCCCAAAGAGCTGTGTTGGGTAAGGCCGATCAACTGACTACAGTGATCGGAGGCTTCACGACTGTGATCGCGGATGGCGCGTGGGGCGGAGGGGGAATCCGGGGCACGTGGCTGAAACCGCGCCCCGAACGACCGCTCCGCTGCGCGATCCGCCGGTCCTGTTCTGGCGAATTGAGAAATGAGGAGCTTCGGATGACCACTAATTTCGGACTCGCTGATGACCCGGTAAAGCAAGCGATGAACAAGATCTCGGAGACCGCCGAAAGCGTGACGCGGCAGTCCCGTGAGCTTGCGGACATCCTTGCCACCGTCAGCGCCGGCTGGACCGGTGTGGGCGCATCGGGGTTCACCTCCGCGCAGACGGTCGTCAACGAGGACCACGACGAGATCCGCCGGCTGCTCGGCGTCCTGCACAACGCGGTCTCCCAGACCAAGAACCTGAGCAACGCGCAGGACGACGACGTGGTCTCGGCGTTCCAGGCGGTCAAGTCCGCCAGCGGCGGTGGCAACACCTCCGCCCTCAACGGGATCTGACCCACTTCCCCAACCACCTGCCCCGCCCCGTGCGAAGGAGAAGAGCATGACCGCGAACGACGGGCACACGAAGGTCCGGTACGAGAGCGTCCAGGTGATGGCGGACCGCATCCGCATCGTCTCGGACAACATCAAGAAGGACCTGGACGAGATGGGTGCGGCCCTGACGGTCGTCACCGACACCTGGGACGGCGAGGCGCACGCCCAGTACATCGAGCTCCAGCGCAAGTACAACGGCAAGGCCGACCACATGCGCGCCCAGCTGCGCCAGGTCGCCGACCTCATCGAGCGCGGCAAGAACGACTACCGCGCCACCGACGTGAAGGCCTCGCGGCTGTTCACCGAGGCCTACTGAGCCCGGCGGCGCACCACGCCGCAAGAGGTACGAGGAAGGGGCGCGCCCGCACCGGGCGCGCCCCTTCCTCGTGCCCCGGCGGGGCGACCGTCTACGCCGACTCCCGCGGACCGCGGTCCAGGTCGAACTCCCCGTCCCTGGCCCCGAGCACGAACGCCTCCCACTCGGCCGCCGTGTAACGCAGCACGGTGTCCCGGTCCAGCGAGGACCGCATCGCCACCGCTCCCTCGGGCAGCCTGGCGATCTCGACCCGCTCCTCGTCCGGCGAGGTCCCGGGCGGGCCCTCCCACGCGACGCCGCTGATGTCGAGCGCGTACAGCTCGTCCTTCTCCTGCTGAGTGCCCATGTGCGGCCTCTCCTTCGGTGGTGCGGTCGATGCCGATTATCGGTGGTGACCAGCCGCGCGCGGGAGGCTTTGCGGAACCCTCCCCGAACCCTCCCGCACGCCCCGCCCTACATCCCCGGCATCCGGCCGATCTGCACCAGCGAGGTGCCGCGCTTGCGCGAGACGAAGGACGCCCGGCCCGGAGGCATGGGACGCGGCCGGACATTGCCCACCAGATCTCCCTCGGACGGATCGCCGGACAGCACCACGCCCTGCGCCCCCAGCTCCTTGATCCGCTGCATGAACGGCTCGTACAGCGCCCGCGAGGCACCCGCCGAACTGCGCGCGATGACGAAGCGGACGCCCGTGTCGCGGGCGAACGGCAGGAACTCCACCAGCTGCGCCAGCGGATTGCCCTGGCTCGTGGCCACCAGGTCGAAGTCGTCGATGATGATGAACACGTCCGGGCCCGTCCACCAGCTGCGGTCGCGCAACTGCTGCGGTGTGACGTCCTGCGGCGGCTGCCGGCGGGCGAACACCCCGCCCAGCGCCTCCATGTGCATCTGCAGCGAGCTCGCCATCGGCGCGTACTCCAGCAAGTGCTCCTCCGGCAGCGCCCCGAGCAGGCCGCGCCGGTAGTCCCCGACCACGAGCCGCGCCCGGTCCGGGCCGTAGCGCTCCGCGATCCGCTGCGCGATGAGCCGCAGCAGGTTCGTCTTGCCCGACTCGCTCTCGCCGAACACCAGGAGGAAGGGGTCGGTCTCGAAGTCGATGAACACCGGCTCCAGCTCGGTCTCGTCGATGCCGATCGAGATCCCGCGCTCCGGGTACTCCCCGCCCTTCGGCAGCTGGTCGGCGTGGAGCAGCCGCGGCAGCAGCCGTACGCCGGGGGCCGCCTGGCCCGCCCAGTTCTGCTGCACCGCCGCCACGAAGGCGGCCGTGGCCTCCGACAGGTCCTCCGCCGCGTGCGAGCCGTCGATCCGCGGCAGCGCGCCCAGGAAGTGCAGCTTCTCGGCGACCTGGCCGCGGCCCGGCATCCCCGTCGGGACGTTCGCCGCGACCTTGCGGTCGAACTCGGAGTCCATGACGTCACCGAGGCGCAGCTCCAGCCGGCCGAGGATCTGGTCCTTCAGCGCGGCCCGCACCTCCATGTACCGGGCGACCGTGAGCACCACGTGGATGCCGTACCCCAGCCCCCGGGCCGCGATGTCCGTGACGACCTGCTCCAGGGCCTCGTACTCGCCCCGGAAGGCGCCCCAGCCGTCGACGACGAGGAAGACGTCCCCCCAGGCCTCGCCGGGCAGCTCGCCCGCCGCGCGCCGGCGCCGGTAGGTGCCGATCGAGTCGATGCCGTTCGCGCGGAAGAACTCCTCGCGCCGGCGCAGCACGCCGACCACCTCCGCGACCGTGCGCCGCACCCGCTCCGGGTCCAGCCGGGACGCGATCCCGCCCACGTGCGGCAGCTCCGAGAGCGAGGACAGGCCCCCGCCGCCGAAGTCCAGCCCGTAGAACTGCACCTCGCGCGGGGTGTGCGTCAGGGCGAACGAGGAGATCAGCGTCCGCATCAGCGTCGACTTGCCCGACTGCGGACCGCCGACCACCATCATGTGGCCCGCCGCACCCGAGAAGTCCCGGTACAGCACCTCGCGCCGCTGCTCGAACGGCTTGTCGATGAGCCCGAGCGGTACGACCAGCCCGCCCGGCCGCGTGTACCCCTCCGCGTGCAGCCCGCGCTCCGCCGAGGGCGCCAGCGCCGGCAGCAACTGGTCCAGCGGCGGAGCCTGGTCGAGCGGCGGCAGCCACACCTGGTGCGCCGGCACCCCCTGCCCCTCCAGCCGTCCCACGATCACGTCGAGCACCGTGTCCGCCAGCGCGTCGTCCCCCTGCCCGGCCCGCGCCTCCTGCTCCGCCCGCGCCGTCAGGTACGCCGGGTCCGGAGCCGCGTACACCACCGGCACCGGCGCCGCCGTGAACAGCACCGGCCGCCGCTCCACCGGGAACAGTCCGACCGACAGGTCCGGCCCGCCCGAGCGGTAGGTCCCCGAGACGTACGCCGCCTTGAAGCGCGTCATCTCGTCCGTACCGAACTTCAGGTAGCCCGAACCGGGCACCGACGGCAGGTGGTAGGCGTCCGGTACGCCGATCGCGGTCCGCGACTCCGCCGCCGAGAACGTCCGCAGACCGATCCGGTACGACAGGTAGGTGTCCAGCCCGCGCAGCTTGCCCTCCTCCAGCCGCTGCGAGGCCAGCAGCAGGTGCACGCCCAGCGACCGGCCGATGCGGCCGATCTGGATGAACATGTCGATGAAGTCCGGCTTCGCGGTCAGCAGTTCGGAGAACTCGTCGATGACCAGCACCAGCGAGGCCAGCGGCTCCAGCGGGGCGCCGGCCGCGCGGGCCTTCTCGTAGTCGTGGATGTTCGCGTAGTTGCCCGCCGAACGCAGCAGCTCCTGGCGGCGCTGCAGCTCGCCGCGGATCGAGTCGCCCATGCGGTCCACGAGCGTCAGGTCGTCCGCCAGGTTGGTGATGACCGCCGCCACGTGCGGCATCTGCCCCATCCCGGTGAAGGTCGCACCACCCTTGAAGTCGGCCAGTACGAAGTTCAGCGTCTCCGAGGTGTGCGTGACCGCCAGCCCCAGCACCAGCGTGCGCAGCAGCTCCGACTTGCCCGAACCGGTCGCGCCCACGCACAGCCCGTGCGGGCCCATCCCCTCCTGCGCGGCCTCCTTCAGGTCCAGCATCACCGGAGAGCCGTCCTCGCCGACGCCGATCGGCACGCGCAACCGCTCGCCGGCCGAGCGCGGCCGCCAGGTCCGGGCCACGTCCACGGCGGCGGCGTCGCCCAGGTTCAGCAGGTCCGTGAAGTCCAGATTGGCCAGCAGCGGCTCGTCCTCGTCACCGCCACCCGTCCGCAGCGGCGCCAGCTGCCGGGCCAGCGCCTCCGCAGCCGGCAGCGACAAGGTGTCCGGCACGCCCTCGTAGGCGACGCCCGCGCCCGACTCCAGCCGCAGCCGGCCCGGCCGCACCACGACCGACAGCCCGCCGCGCGCCTCGTCCAGCTCGCCCGCCACCACCTCGACGACGGTGACCCCCTGGAGCCCCTCGGGCGCCGCGAACACCGAGTCCGGCGGCACCAGACCACCACGGGAACCCGAGTCCAGTACGAGGACCACGTGCGGCTGGTCCAGCACCGGGGACCCCTCCCGGCTGAACCTGGGCCGCCCCTCCAGCCGGGAACCCAGCAGCCCCTCCAGCTCACCGAGGTCGTCGCCGAACAGCCGCTTCGTGCCGGCCCCGTCGATCTGACCCGGCACCTGGGTGTGCGGCAGCCACTTCACCCAGTCCCACTCCGCCACCGCACCCGGCGCGGCCACCACGGCCACCATCAGGTCCTCGGGGGAGTGCAGCGTCGCCAGCTGCGCCACCAGCGCCCGCGCCGTCCCGCGCGCCGACTCCGGCTCCCCGGACACCGTCACGTGGTAGAACGCCCGCAACGACACCGCCACCGGCAGCCCGTCCAGGGTGGAGTGCACCTTCAGGAACCGCTGCATGGCACCCGCCGTGAGCGGCTCCAGCTCGTCCACCGGCGCCGTGTCCGGCGCCACCAGCGCCGTCGCCAGCCGCTGCGCGCCCAGCCCCAGCCGGGCCTGCCCGAAGTCCGCGTCGCCGACCCGCCGCTCCCAGAGCCGGGAGCCCTCGGCCACCACCGACCACAACTGCTCCGGAGCCGGGTGCAGGTACAGCTGGGCGTCACGCTGGGCCCGCGCGGTCCTGCGCACCTGACGCCTGGTCTGCGCCAGGTACTTGAGGTAGTCCCGCCGCGTGTCGCCCATTTGCCCTTGCGTACCGCGCCGGTGGCGCACCAGCTGGGCGACGAGCATGCCCACCGTCGACACCATCATCAGCACGCCCATGATGCGCATGAACGGCGCGGCGCCCGGCATGAAGAAGAAGACGGCCGACGAACCCATCCCGAGCATCGGGAGGAGCTGCATCAGCACGCCCTCCTGCTGACCCCGCGGAAGCTCCGGCGGAGCCTCCAGCCTCAGTTCGTCCGAAGGCACTTCGGGCGGCAGCGACCGGGGCGGACGTTTGACGACGATCTGGCTCACCGGAGCATCAATCCCTCGAAAACAGACGGGACGTCGCAACGGGCGCCCTCAAGTCCCGGGCGCGAAGGGGGTCTCCTCCGCAGGGAGGTGATCCTACTTGCCGACAGTCATCCGCACTCCCGGTAGGGTGGCGCGCGCGGCATGCGCATCCGCGAATCGGCCGCGCACCGGCCGGCCGGACCACGCGGCCGCGGCGCCGCGCCGCACCGCAGGGCACGCCAACGCACGCCGTACACCCACGCACACACCAACCGGGGGACACCAGGTGAACACCGCCGAGGCGACCGGCTTCCGCAGGGTCACCGTCGTGGCTCCCGACAGCCGCATAGACGTCGCCCTCCCCGAGGACATCGCCGTCGCCGACATCTACCCCGAACTGCTGCGCCTCACCGGCCAGACCCAGGCCGTCGGCGCACCCACCGGCTTCCACCTGGTCCTGCGCTCCGGCACCGTCCTCGACGGCGCCCGCACCCTCGCGGCCCAGCAGGTCCTCGACGGCGAGGTGCTGAGCCTGCGCCCCTTCGCCGAGTCGCTGCCGCCCGCCGTCTTCGACGACGTCTCCGACGCCGTCGCCTCCGCCGTGGTGTGCGACCGCCACCGCTGGACCGACGACATGCTGCGCGGCGCGGGCCTGGCCGGCGCGGCCGTCCTCTTCGTCCTCCTCGGCTTCGTCCTCTGGTACGCCGACCCCGTCCTGCACGACATGCACGGCCTGCCCGGCATCGTCGCCGGTTCCGTCGGCGTGCTCCTGACCGCGGCCGCCGGCGTCCGCGCCCGGGTCTACCGCGACCGCGGCTCCGCCGTCGCGCTCGGCCTCGCCGCCGTACCGCACCTGCTGCTCGCCGGCGCCGGCATCGTCGCCCCCGCCGCGGGCCAGGGACCGGGCCGGCTCCAGTTCCTCCTCGGCTGCCTCTGCGTGCTCGTCGCCTCCGTCGCCCTCGTCGCCCTCACCCCGGACGGCGACGCCCCCTTCGTCGCGGCCACCTTCCTCGCCGCGACCGGGACCCTGGCCACGTTCGCCGCCATCGCCGCCGACACCGGCGCCACCTCCGCGGCGGCCGTCTGCGCCCCCGCCGCCATCGGCCTCGTCGCCTTCCTCCCCGGCTTCTCCGCCCGCTTCGCCCGGCTCCCCATCGGCTACGCCGCGCCGCAGAGCGCCGTGGCCGAGTACGAGACCCCGGACCGTTACGAGACGGAGCCGTACGGTGAGCGCTCCGCCGCCGACCAGCACGACTCCGGGGCCCCGCTCGACGCCGAGGCCATCGCCGCCCAGGCCCGCCGCGGCCACGAGATGCTCCTCGGCCTCGTCGGCGGCTGCGCCGCGGTCGCCGTCGGCGCCGCCGCCGTCCTCGGCTTCTCCGACAACACCTGGGCCCGGCTCCTCGCCCTGGCCACCGGGCTCGCGATGCTGCTGCGCGCCCGGCTCTTCCGCTACACCTCCCAGGTCGCCTGCACCCTGGTGGCCGGCTTCGCCGCCCTCGGTCTGCTCGTCCTCGGCCTCGCCATGCACCCGCCGGCCGCCCTGCTCCGCGAGCTCGCGCTGTACGGGGACCACGGCGGCCTGGAGCTCCGTACGCTCTGGCTCTCCGCGGCCGTGGCCGCCGGCGCGGCCCTCCTCGTCGGAATTGCGCTGGTCATTCCCCGCAAGGGTCTGTCACCCTTCTGGGGGCGCCTGCTCGACCTCACCGAGGCCGCGGTGCTGCTCAGCCTGGTCCCGCTGACCCTGGCCGTGCTCGACGTCTACGCCCGGGCCCGCGCTCTCACCAGCTGAGACGGGGTGGAGCGGCAGCCTGGTACGCTGTGTGACGGCCGTTTGTGTACGCGCTCCCGGAGTCCTCTGGGGGCTGCGCTCAGCGGACCCCGCCTCCCGAGTTACGGAAGATCCCCAGAGAATTCGACCTGGGGCACTCGGTGGCAACGAAGACCTATTACGAGGAGTACGCGTGCCGCTCGACGCCGCAGTCAAGAAGCAGCTCATCGCAGAGTTTGGTGCCAAGGAGGGCGACACCGGTTCCCCCGAGGTCCAGGTCGCGATGCTGTCCCGCCGCATCTCGGACCTGACCGAGCACCTGAAGGCCCACAAGCACGACCACCACTCCCGTCGTGGTCTGCTGATCCTGGTCGGCCAGCGCCGCCGCCTTCTGCAGTACCTGGCCAAGAAGGACATCCAGCGCTTCCGTACGCTGGTCGAGCGCCTCGGCATCCGCCGCGGTGCGGCCGGCGCCAAGTAAAGACGCTGTGAAGGGAGCGGTTCCCACATTGAGGGGGCCGCTCCCTTTGCTGTACGTGCGCGACGTGCCGCACGCTTTGTAGTCTGGAAAGCGTGCACGGACAACGCGCGCACAACTGAAGAGGAGGAGCGCCCTCCCTACGCCGCCGGTCCTCGGTAGTGGCATCCGGAAAGCCCCGCACGGGCCTTCGCCCGGCTGCTTCGATCGAAGACCGGCCCGCACGCCAGGAGCGCTTCTCCGCAACCGTCCACCACCACACGGGTGGCGGACGGAGACGACGAAAATGGAGAAAACGCTAGTGGAGAACGAGACCCACTACGCCGAGGCCGTCATTGACAACGGTTCCTTCGGCACCCGCACCATCCGCTTCGAGACGGGCCGTCTGGCCCGCCAGGCCGCCGGCTCCGCCGTTGCCTACCTGGACGACGACACGATGGTGCTTTCCGCCACCACCGCGTCGAAGAAGCCCAAGGACCAGCTCGACTTCTTCCCCCTGACGGTCGACGTCGAGGAGCGGCAGTACGCGGCCGGCAAGATCCCCGGCTCCTTCTTCCGCCGCGAGGGCCGCCCCTCCGAGGACGCGATCCTCACCTGTCGCCTGATCGACCGCCCGCTGCGCCCGTCCTTCAAGAAGGGCCTGCGCAACGAGATCCAGGTCGTCGCGACGATCATGGCGCTCAACCCCGACCACCTGTACGACGTCGTGGCGATCAACGCCGCCTCCGCGTCCACCCAGCTGGCCGGCCTGCCCTTCTCCGGCCCGATCGGCGGCGTCCGCGTCGCGCTGATCCGCGGCCAGTGGGTCGCCTTCCCGACGCACACCGAGCTCGAGGACGCCGTCTTCGACATGGTCGTCGCGGGCCGCGTGCTCGAGGACGGCGACGTCGCGATCATGATGGTCGAGGCCGAGGCCACCGAGAAGACCATCGCCCTGGTCAAGGGCGGCGCCGAGGCGCCGACCGAGGAGGTCGTGGCCGCCGGTCTCGACGCCTCGAAGCCCTTCATCAAGGTCCTCTGCAAGGCCCAGGCCGACCTGGCCGCCAAGGCCGCCAAGCCCGAGGGCGAGTTCCCGGTCTTCCTGGACTACCAGGACGACGTGTACGAGGCCCTCGCGGCCGCCGTCAAGGGCGAGCTCTCCCAGGCGCTGACCATCGCGGGCAAGCAGGACCGCGAGGCCGAGCTGGACCGCGTCAAGGAGATCGCCGCCGAGAAGCTCCTCCCGGCCTTCGAAGGCCGCGAGAAGGAGATCTCCGCCGCGTACCGCAGCCTGACCAAGGCCCTGGTCCGCGAGCGCGTCATCAAGGACAAGGTCCGCATCGACGGCCGCGGGATCACGGACATCCGTACCCTCGCCGCCGAGGTCGAGGCCATCCCGCGCGTGCACGGCTCGGCGCTGTTCGAGCGTGGCGAGACCCAGATCCTGGGCGTCACCACCCTGAACATGCTCCGTATGGAGCAGCAGCTGGACACCCTTTCCCCGGTGACCCGCAAGCGCTACATGCACAACTACAACTTCCCGCCGTACTCGGTCGGCGAGACCGGCCGCGTCGGTTCGCCGAAGCGCCGCGAGATCGGCCACGGCGCGCTCGCCGAGCGCGCGATCGTGCCGGTCCTGCCGACGCGCGAGGAGTTCCCCTACGCGATCCGCCAGGTGTCCGAGGCTCTGGGCTCCAACGGCTCGACGTCCATGGGCTCGGTCTGCGCCTCCACCATGTCGCTGCTGAACGCCGGTGTGCCCCTCAAGGCCCCCGTCGCCGGCATCGCCATGGGCCTGATCTCGCAGGAGATCGACGGCAAGACCCACTACGTCGCCCTCACCGACATCCTCGGTGCGGAGGACGCCTTCGGCGACATGGACTTCAAGGTCGCCGGCACCAAGGAGTTCGTCACCGCGCTCCAGCTGGACACCAAGCTCGACGGCATCCCGGCCTCCGTTCTGGCCGCCGCCCTCAAGCAGGCCCGCGACGCCCGCCTCCACATCCTCGACGTGATGATGGAAGCGATCGACACGCCGGACGCCATGTCCCCGTTCGCCCCCCGGATCATCACCGTCAAGATCCCGGTGGACAAGATCGGTGAGGTCATCGGCCCCAAGGGCAAGATGATCAACCAGATCCAGGAGGACACCGGCGCCGAGATCACGATCGAGGACGACGGCACCATCTACATCGGTGCCTCCGACGGCCCGGCCGCCGAGGCCGCCCGTGCCACGATCAACCAGATCGCCAACCCGACCATGCCGGAGGTCGGCGAGCGCTACCTGGGTACGGTCGTCAAGACCACCACCTTCGGTGCCTTCGTCTCCCTCATGCCCGGCAAGGACGGCCTGCTGCACATCTCGCAGATCCGCAAGCTCGCCGGTGGCAAGCGCGTGGAGAACGTCGAGGACGTGCTCGCGGTCGGCACCAAGGTCCAGGTCGAGATCGCCGAGATCGACTCCCGCGGCAAGCTCTCCCTGGTCCCCGTGATCGACGGCGAGGCCGCCGGCGACGACGCTGACAAGGACGACTCCGACAAGTGACGTCGCGTAGTTCCCGTGTGACGGCCCGCCCCTCTTCGGAGGGGCGGGCCGTCGCCCGTACCCAAACACTGCTCAAGGGCGCAGGCGGCATCGGCACCGTCCGGCGCACGGTCCTCCCCGGCGGACTGCGCGTGGTCACCGAGACCCTGCCGTCCGTCCGCTCCGCCACCTTCGGGATCTGGGCCAACGTCGGCTCCCGGGACGAGACGCCCTCGCTCAACGGCGCCACGCACTACCTGGAGCACCTCCTCTTCAAGGGCACCGACAAGCGCAGCGCCCTGGACATCTCCTCCGCGATCGACGCGGTCGGCGGCGAGATGAACGCCTTCACGGCGAAGGAGTACACCTGCTATTACGCGCGGGTGCTCGACACCGACCTGCCGCTGGCCATCGACGTCGTGTGCGACATGCTCACCGGCTCGCTGATCCTCGAATCCGATGTCGACGCCGAGCGCGGCGTCATCCTCGAAGAGATCGCGATGACCGAGGACGACCCGGGCGACATGGTCCACGACCTGTTCGCCCAGACCATGTACGGGGACACCCCGCTCGGGCGCCCCGTCCTCGGCACGGTCGACACGATCAACGCGCTGACCGCCGACCGCATCCGCCGCTTCTACAAGAAGCACTACGACCCCACCCACCTGGTCGTGGCGGCCGCGGGCAACGTCGACCACAACAAGGTCGTGCGCCAGGTCCGCGCTGCCTTCGAGAAGGCCGGCGCCCTGACCCGCACCGACGCCGAACCGGTGGGCCCGCGCTCCGGCACCAAGCGGATCCGCACCGCGGGGCGCGTCGAGCTGGTCAACCGCAAGACCGAGCAGGCCCACGTGGTCCTCGGCATGCCGGCCCTGGCCCGCACCGACGAGCGCCGCTGGGCGCTGGGCGTACTGAACACCGCGCTGGGCGGAGGCATGTCCTCCCGCCTGTTCCAGGAGGTCCGGGAGAAGCGCGGTCTCGCCTACAGCGTGTACTCGTACACCTCGGGCTTCGCCGACACCGGCCTCTTCGGGGTCTACGCCGGCTGTCGCCCCAACCAGGTCCACGACGTACTGCGGATCTGCCGGGACGAGCTGGACAAGGTCGCCGCCGACGGTCTCACCGACGAGGAGATCCGGCGGGCCGTGGGCCAGCTGTCCGGCTCCACCGTCCTCGGCCTGGAGGACACCGGCGCGATCATGAACCGCATCGGCAAGAGCGAGCTGTGCTGGGGCGACCAGATGTCGGTCGACGACATGCTGGCCCGTATCGCGGCCGTCACCCCCGACGAGGTGCGCTCGGTCGCGCACGACATCCTGGCCCAGCGGCCCTCGCTCGCGGTGATCGGCCCGCTGAAGGAGAAGCAGGCGGCCCGTCTCGACGAGGCCGTCGCCTAGGGAGCCCCTCCCGCAAGCGCGTCACCCGGGCCCGAGGACAGGGCCCGGGTCCGTACCCACGCAGTCCGCACGCATTCGAGGCTGCACGCACGTGAAGGATGTGACATGAGCAAGCTGCGCGTGGCAGTTCTCGGCGCCCAGGGCCGCATCGGCTCCGAGGCGGTCAAGGCCGTCGAGGCCGCCGGGGACATGGAGCTGGTGGCCGCCCTCGGACGCGGCGACAAGCTGGAGACGCTGGCCGACGCCGGCGCCCAGGTCGCGGTCGAGCTGACCACCCCCGCCTCGGTGATGGAGAACCTGGAGTTCCTCATCCGCCACGGCATCCACGGAGTGGTCGGCACCACCGGCTGGAACGAGGACCGCCTCGCTCAGCTCAACACCTGGCTCGCGGCATCCCCGCGGACCGGTGTGCTCATCGCGCCGAACTTCTCCATCGGCGCCGTCCTCACCATGAAGTTCGCCGCCCAGGCCGCCCGCTACTTCGAGTCCGTCGAGGTCGTCGAACTGCACCACCCCAACAAGGTCGACGCCCCCTCCGGCACGGCGACCCGTACGGCGCAGCTCATCGCGGCCGCCCGCGCCGAGGCCGGCCTCGGCGCGCAGCCCGACGCCACCACCGCCGCGCTCGACGGCGCGCGCGGCGCGGACGTGGACGGCGTACCGGTGCACGCGATCCGCCTGCGGGGCCTGCTGGCCCACCAGGAGGTGCTCCTGGGCGGAGAGGGCGAAACCCTGACCATCCGTCACGACTCCCTGCACCACAGCAGCTTCATGCCGGGCATCCTGCTCGGCGCGCGCCGCGTGACGCAGACCCCGGGCCTCACCTTCGGCCTGGAAAACTTCCTCGAACTCGGCTGACGAGCAGGCGACGACACCATGCGCGCGAAGATCATCTACTTCATCACGGCCGCCGTCCTGGTCGTGTACTTCGTCCTGGTCGGCAGCCGGGGCCTGATGCTGATCCGGCACGGGACCTGGCTCACGGTCACCTTCGGCGTGGCGGTGCTGATCCTGCCCGTCATCGGCGTGTGGTTCCTCTGGAAGAACACGCAGTTCGTCACCAGGGCCAACCAGCTCGCGACCGAGCTGGAGGCCGAGGGCGGACTGCCCGTGGACGAGCTGGAGCGGGACAAGTACGGCCGGATCCTGCGGGATTCCGCCGACGAGGTCTTCGCGCGCCGCAAGGCCGAGACCGAGGACGCGCCGGGGGACTGGCGCAGCTGGTTCCGCCTCGCCGTCGCGTACCACGACGCCCGTGACACCCCGCGGGCCCGCAAGGCCATGCAGCGGGCGATCTCCCTGCACGAGGGGAAGCCCGTACGGACCTGAGTCCTGTACGGGCTTCCCGTGCGTCCGACGCCGCCTCAGGCGGCCGTCCTCAGGCGGGCACCGCCCGGTATTCGTCGGCCCAGGCCTCGACCGAGTCGGCGGCCCGGTCGAAGGCCTCGGTGCGCGCCAGGAAGTCGGCGCTGTGGTCGGTCAGCAGGACCGGCAGCGCCGCGCCGCCGTGCCCGGCCACGGTCAGGGCCTGGCCCTGAACGGTCCTCGGCAGTCCGAGCCAGCGCACGGGCTGCTGCACCGTGCGGACCTCGCCGACCTGGCTCCACGGGATCGAGCGGGTGGTGAAGAACCCCACCCGGCGCAGCCCCTTGGGGCTCACCCAGACACCCGTGCGCAGCATCCGCAGTGCGGAGCCGACCACGGCGAGCGAGGCGAGCAGGCCGCCCAGGGCTCCGGTCCAGGTGCCGGCGGCCACGATGATCACCGTGGCGAACAGCATGAACGCGCCGAGCAGGAGCAGCAGCGCGGCGATGGCGATCCGCCAGGGCCCCGGACGGTAGGGGCGGCGCCAGCGGTCGGGGTCTTCGTAGGGGAGGGTCTCCCCGTCGTCGTGCGCGTCGAATGCGCCGTCGGCCGTCAGGAAGGGCAGGGGCACGGCAGGACCTCACTCACATGCACGTTCGGTTGGGCTGTGCCCGTGAGGCTACCGCCCCTCGGAGGCCTCCGACTGCTGCGACTTCGCCGGTGCGTGGCTCGGCTGCAGTGCGGGTATGCCGAAGAGCAGTGACCCGACGAGTCCCGCCACCACGGTCAGTCCGATCAGACTACGGGCGGCGATCTGGGTCTTGCTCAGACTCTCGCGCGGCGGCGGAGTGACGTTGCTGCGGAATCGGTCGGCCTCGGCGACGAAGGCGAACGGGACGGGTTCGCGCCGGCGGAACATGGAAACGACTCTCCTCGCGATCGGTGAGTTGGGCGGGTCTTCTCCTCTTTAGGACGTACAAAAGACCGGATCGGTGCCGAATTTCGGGACATTGATCCAGAATTCATGGCATCGCGTCAGACGAGCCGGCTCGCCGCGGAGCCACCGAGGAGCCTGCACGTAGCCTGCGCGGGACCGCTTCGGAGCCCGAGCGGACCCCCGCCGGGACCCGTCCGGCCGCTCGGGCGCGCGATCTCCGGCGGCGTCGTCCGCGTTGCCCCGTAAGGCTGGATCCCCCGTTCCGTACGGATGTACGGGTCAAGTCCGAAGTGTCCGTATTGCCACGTTTCGTAAAGTTCATCTAGGCTGATCAAACGGACCCGGCACTGCTTGAACCCCCGAGCAGGCAGTGCCGGGCTCCAACACCCTCATCACGTCCCCCGAGGGGACACCGCGAGCATGGCAGCGAGTAGCGTGTTACCCATGGCTCCGATCTCGACTCCGCAGACCCCCTTCGGGCGGGTCCTCACCGCCATGATCACGCCGTTTACGGCGGATGGCGCACTTGACCTCGACGGCGCGCAGCAGCTCGCCGTCCACCTGGTGGACGCAGGCAACGACGGCCTGATCATCAACGGCACCACCGGTGAGTCGCCGACCACCACTGACGCGGAGAAAAACGACCTCGTACGAGCCGTACTCGAAGCAGTCGGAGACCGGGCCCACGTGGTCGCAGGCATCGGCACCAACGACACCCGTCACACCCTCGAGCTCGCCCGCCAGGCCGAGCGCACCGGCGCCCACGGCCTGCTCGCGGTGACCCCGTACTACAGCAAGCCGCCGCAGGAGGGCCTCTTCCGGCACTTCACGGCGATCGCCGACGCCACCGAGCTCCCGGTGATGCTCTACGACATCCCCGGCCGCAGTGGTGTCCCGATCAACACCGAAACCCTCGTCCGGCTGGCCGAGCATCCCCGTATCGTTGCCAACAAGGACGCCAAGGGTGACCTCGGCCGTGCCAGCTGGGCCATCGCACAGAGCGGCCTGGCCTGGTACTCCGGTGACGACATGCTGAACCTGCCGCTCCTCTCGGTCGGCGCGGTCGGCTTCGTCTCCGTGGTCGGCCACGTGGTCAGCCCCGAGCTCCGCGAGATGCTCGAGGCCCACCTGGGCGGCGACGTCCAGAAGGCCACCGAGATCCACCAGAAGTTGCTCCCCGTTTTCACCGGCATGTTCCGCACCCAGGGTGTGATCACCACCAAGGGCGCACTGAACCTGCAGGGACTGCCCGCGGGCCCGCTACGGCTCCCGCTGGTCGAGCTGACCGCCGAAGAGACGGCACAGCTCAAGATCGATCTTGCCGCCGGCGGGGTACAGCTCTGACACCAGACTTCACAACTGAATAAGCGGAACCACAACAAGACAACAGCAAGTGCACGAATGACATGCGCGCCACGTGCCTCGACCGGTACGTGGCCGCGCGTGGTGAAGGAGAACCTTTTGAGCCATCCGCATCCTGAACTCGGTCCGCCGCCGAAGCTCCCCAAGGGCGGCCTTCGGGTCACCCCCCTGGGCGGTCTCGGTGAGATCGGCCGCAACATGACCGTCTTCGAGTTCGACGGCCGCCTGCTCATCGTCGACTGCGGTGTCCTCTTCCCCGAAGAGGAGCAGCCCGGCATCGACCTGATCCTGCCGGACTTCTCGTCCATCCGGGACCGCCTCGACGACATCGAGGGCATCGTCCTCACGCACGGCCACGAAGACCACATCGGCGCCGTCCCGTACCTCCTCCGGGAGAAGCCGGACATCCCGCTGATCGGCTCCAAGCTGACGCTGGCCCTCATCGAGGCGAAGCTCCAGGAGCACCGCATCCGCCCCTACACCCTCGAGGTGAAGGAAGGCGAGCGCGAGAACCTCGGCCCCTTCGACTGCGAGTTCATCGCCGTCAACCACTCCATCCCGGACGCCCTGGCCGTGGCCATCCGCACCGGCGCCGGCATGGTCGTGGCCACCGGTGACTTCAAGATGGACCAGCTGCCGCTGGACGGTCGCCTCACGGACCTGCACGCCTTCGCGCGCCTGAGCGAAGAGGGCATCGACCTCCTCCTCTCGGACTCGACGAACGCAGAGGTCCCGGGCTTCGTCCCGCCCGAGCGCGAGATCTCCAACGTCCTGCGCACGGTGTTCGCCAACGCCAACAACCGGATCATCGTGGCCAGCTTCGCCAGCCACGTGCACCGCATCCAGCAGATCCTCGACGCCGCCCACGAGTACGGCCGCAGGGTCGCCTTCGTCGGCCGCTCGATGGTCCGCAACATGGGCATCGCGCGCGACCTGGGCTACCTGAAGGTTCCGGCCGGTCTGGTCGTGGACGTCAAGACCCTCGACGACCTGCCGGCCCACGAGGTCGTCCTGGTCTGCACGGGTTCGCAGGGCGAGCCGATGGCGGCCCTGTCCCGCATGGCCAACCGCGACCACCAGATCCGGATCGTCCCCGGCGACACGGTCATCCTGGCGTCGTCCCTCATCCCGGGCAACGAGAACGCGGTCTACCGCGTGATCAACGGCCTGACCCGGTGGGGTGCCAACGTCGTGCACAAGGGCAACGCCAAGGTGCACGTCTCCGGCCACGCCTCCGCCGGCGAGCTGCTGTACTTCTACAACATCTGCAAGCCGCGGAACCTGATGCCGGTCCACGGCGAATGGCGCCACCTGCGCGCCAACGCCGAGCTCGGCGCCCTGACGGGCGTACCGAAGGACCGCATCGTCATCGCGGAGGACGGCGTGGTCGTCGACCTCATCGACGGCAAGGCCCGGATCTCCGGCAAGGTCCAGGCCGGCTACGTGTACGTGGACGGCCTCTCGGTCGGCGACGTCACGGAGGTCCACCTCAAGGACCGCAAGATCCTGGGCGACGAGGGCATCATCTCGGTCTACGTCGTGGTGGACAGCACCACCGGCAAGATCGTCAGCGGCCCGAACATCCAGGCCCGCGGCTCCGGCATCGACGACTCGGCGTTCTCCGCCGTCCTGCCGAAGATCGAGGAAGCCATCGCCCGCGCCGCCGCCGACGGCGTCGCGGAGCCGCACCAGATCCAGCAGCTCATCCGCCGGACGATGGGCAAGTGGGTCTCGGACGGCTACCGCCGCCGCCCGATGATCCTCCCGGTCGTCGTCGAGGTCTGACCCTCGCCGTAGCGACCTCACCGGAGCGGGGCAACCGGATTTGCATCCGGGGGCCCCGCTCCAGTACGTTTACGTCTCCACCTCGCACGGCACCTGCGCACACACGTGTGCCCGGACAGTCCGATGCGGGCGGGTGGGATTCCAGACCGGGGAAACCTGATAAAGTCTGGCTCGCCCGAAAGGGAATGGCTCTCCAATGGCCATCCAATTCAAATCCAAGCCGGGAACGGCAAGGAAATGATCTGGTAGAGTTGGAATCGCCGGAAAGGGAAACGCGAAAGCGAAGAACTGGAAAGCGAAACCCGCTTCGACCGGGAATCGGACACGAAAGAGTCTGATAGAGTCGGAGACACAAGAACGAAGGAAGCGCCCGGAGGAAAACCCCAGTAAGTGTTACTGAGGGTGAGTACAAAGGAAGCGTCCGTTCCTTGAGAACTCAACAGCGTGCCAAAAATCAACGCCAAAAGTTGATACCCCGTCCATTTCGGTGGATGAGGTTCCTTTGAAAAAGACCTGTGAGGTCGCGGCTTCGGCTGTGATGCTTGCAGGCAATTACACAGCGAGGACGCAGTGGACGGTCGGTCTTATTCCGACATGACTGTCCCGCTCTAAGTGCGTGTGCAACCGGGCAGCTTTTAATTAAGCACAGCCGGGTAAACATTCATGGAGAGTTTGATCCTGGCTCAGGACGAACGCTGGCGGCGTGCTTAACACATGCAAGTCGAACGATGAAGCCCTTCGGGGTGGATTAGTGGCGAACGGGTGAGTAACACGTGGGCAATCTGCCCTTCACTCTGGGACAAGCCCTGGAAACGGGGTCTAATACCGGATAACACTCCTGCCTGCATGGGCGGGGGTTAAAAGCTCCGGCGGTGAAGGATGAGCCCGCGGCCTATCAGCTTGTTGGTGGGGTAATGGCCCACCAAGGCGACGACGGGTAGCCGGCCTGAGAGGGCGACCGGCCACACTGGGACTGAGACACGGCCCAGACTCCTACGGGAGGCAGCAGTGGGGAATATTGCACAATGGGCGAAAGCCTGATGCAGCGACGCCGCGTGAGGGATGACGGCCTTCGGGTTGTAAACCTCTTTCAGCAGGGAAGAAGCGAAAGTGACGGTACCTGCAGAAGAAGCGCCGGCTAACTACGTGCCAGCAGCCGCGGTAATACGTAGGGCGCAAGCGTTGTCCGGAATTATTGGGCGTAAAGAGCTCGTAGGCGGCTTGTCACGTCGGATGTGAAAGCCCGAGGCTTAACCTCGGGTCTGCATTCGATACGGGCTAGCTAGAGTGTGGTAGGGGAGATCGGAATTCCTGGTGTAGCGGTGAAATGCGCAGATATCAGGAGGAACACCGGTGGCGAAGGCGGATCTCTGGGCCATTACTGACGCTGAGGAGCGAAAGCGTGGGGAGCGAACAGGATTAGATACCCTGGTAGTCCACGCCGTAAACGTTGGGAACTAGGTGTTGGCGACATTCCACGTCGTCGGTGCCGCAGCTAACGCATTAAGTTCCCCGCCTGGGGAGTACGGCCGCAAGGCTAAAACTCAAAGGAATTGACGGGGGCCCGCACAAGCAGCGGAGCATGTGGCTTAATTCGACGCAACGCGAAGAACCTTACCAAGGCTTGACATATACCGGAAAGCATTAGAGATAGTGCCCCCCTTGTGGTCGGTATACAGGTGGTGCATGGCTGTCGTCAGCTCGTGTCGTGAGATGTTGGGTTAAGTCCCGCAACGAGCGCAACCCTTGTCCTGTGTTGCCAGCATGCCCTTCGGGGTGATGGGGACTCACAGGAGACCGCCGGGGTCAACTCGGAGGAAGGTGGGGACGACGTCAAGTCATCATGCCCCTTATGTCTTGGGCTGCACACGTGCTACAATGGCCGGTACAATGAGCTGCGATACCGTGAGGTGGAGCGAATCTCAAAAAGCCGGTCTCAGTTCGGATTGGGGTCTGCAACTCGACCCCATGAAGTCGGAGTTGCTAGTAATCGCAGATCAGCATTGCTGCGGTGAATACGTTCCCGGGCCTTGTACACACCGCCCGTCACGTCACGAAAGTCGGTAACACCCGAAGCCGGTGGCCCAACCCGTAAGGGAGGGAGCTGTCGAAGGTGGGACTGGCGATTGGGACGAAGTCGTAACAAGGTAGCCGTACCGGAAGGTGCGGCTGGATCACCTCCTTTCTAAGGAGCACAGTACCGATTGCAGACAAATGTTCTGCACGGTCAGCTCATGGGTGGAACGTTGATTAGTTGGCACGGTTTCCTTGATGGATCACGAGTACTGCTTCGGCGTGGAAAGTGACTCACTGATGGGGGATCGTGCTTGGCACGTTGTTGGGTATCTGAGGGTACGGCCGTGAGGTCATGCCTTCTGTGATGCCGGCCCCAGTGAACTCGCCAGCTTGTCTGGTGGGGTGATGGGTGGCTGGTCGTTGCTTGAGAACTACACAGTGGACGCGAGCATCTGTAGGCCAAGTTTTTAAGGGCGCACGGTGGATGCCTTGGCACCAGGAACCGATGAAGGACGTGAGAGGCCGCGATAGGCCCCGGGGAGCTGCCAACTGAGCTTTGATCCGGGGGTGTCCGAATGGGGAAACCCGGCAGTCGTCATGGGCTGTCACCCACTGCTGAACACATAGGCAGTGTGGAGGGAACGCGGGGAAGTGAAACATCTCAGTACCCGCAGGAAGAGAAAACAACCGTGATTCCGGGAGTAGTGGCGAGCGAAACCGGATGAGGCCAAACCGTATGCGTGTGATACCCGGCAGGGGTTGCGCATGCGGGGTTGTGGGAATTCTTTTGATCGGTCTGCCGGCCGGTCGGCGAGTCAGAAACCGTTGATGTAGTCGAAGGACATGCGAAAGGTCCGGCGTAGAGGGTAAGACCCCCGTAGACGAAACATCAGCGGCTTGCTTAAGAATCTCCCAAGTAGCACGGGGCCCGAGAAATCCCGTGTGAATCTGGCGGGACCACCCGCTAAGCCTAAATATTCCCTGGTGACCGATAGCGGATAGTACCGTGAGGGAATGGTGAAAAGTACCGCGGGAGCGGAGTGAAATAGTACCTGAAACCGTGTGCCTACAAGCCGTGGGAGCGTCGCGCATTGAGTTTACTCAATGCGTCGTGACTGCGTGCCTTTTGAAGAATGAGCCTGCGAGTTAGCGGTGTGTAGCGAGGTTAACCCGTGTGGGGAAGCCGTAGCGAAAGCGAGTCCGAATAGGGCGATTGAGTTGCACGCTCTAGACCCGAAGCGGAGTGATCTAGCCATGGGCAGGTTGAAGCGGAGGTAAGACTTCGTGGAGGACCGAACCCACCAGGGTTGAAAACCTGGGGGATGACCTGTGGTTAGGGGTGAAAGGCCAATCAAACTCCGTGATAGCTGGTTCTCCCCGAAATGCATTTAGGTGCAGCGTCACGTGTTTCTTGCCGGAGGTAGAGCACTGGATAGGCGATGGGCCCTACCGGGTTACTGACCTTAGCCAAACTCCGAATGCCGGTAAGTGAGAGCGTGGCAGTGAGACTGTGGGGGATAAGCTCCATGGTCGAGAGGGAAACAGCCCAGAGCATCGACTAAGGCCCCTAAGCGTACGCTAAGTGGGAAAGGATGTGGAGTCGCAGAGACAACCAGGAGGTTGGCTTAGAAGCAGCCACCCTTGAAAGAGTGCGTAATAGCTCACTGGTCAAGTGATTCCGCGCCGACAATGTAGCGGGGCTCAAGCGTACCGCCGAAGTCGTGTCATTGCAGCTATAGGGCCAACGCCCGCTGTGATGGGTAGGGGAGCGTCGTGTGCCGGGTGAAGCAGCAGCGGAAGCTAGTTGTGGACGGTTCACGAGTGAGAATGCAGGCATGAGTAGCGATACACACGTGAGAAACGTGTGCGCCGATTGACTAAGGGTTCCTGGGTCAAGCTGATCTGCCCAGGGTAAGTCGGGACCTAAGGCGAGGCCGACAGGCGTAGTCGATGGACAACCGGTTGATATTCCGGTACCCGCTTTGAAACGCCCAATATCGAATCAGGCGATGCTAAGCCCGTGAAGCCGTTCCGGACCCTTCGGGGAATGGAAAGTGGTGGAGCCGGCGGACCAGACTTGTAGTAGGTAAGCGATGGGGTGACGCAGGAAGGTAGTCCAGCCCGGGCGGTGGTAGTCCCGGGGTAAGGGTGTAGGCCGAGGGGTAGGCAAATCCGTCCCTCATATAAGGCTGAGACCTGATGCCGAGCCGATTGTGGTGAAGTGGATGATCCTATGCTGTCGAGAAAAGCCTCTAGCGAGTTTCATGGCGGCCCGTACCCTAAACCGACTCAGGTGGTCAGGTAGAGAATACCGAGGCGTTCGGGTGAACTATGGTTAAGGAACTCGGCAAAATGCCCCCGTAACTTCGGGAGAAGGGGGGCCATCACTGGTGATCGGATTTACTCCGTGAGCTGGGGGTGGCCGCAGAGACCAGCGAGAAGCGACTGTTTACTAAAAACACAGGTCCGTGCGAAGCCGTAAGGCGATGTATACGGACTGACGCCTGCCCGGTGCTGGAACGTTAAGGGGACCGGTTAGTCACATTTCGGTGTGGCGAAGCTGAGAACTTAAGCGCCAGTAAACGGCGGTGGTAACTATAACCATCCTAAGGTAGCGAAATTCCTTGTCGGGTAAGTTCCGACCTGCACGAATGGCGTAACGACTTCTCGACTGTCTCAACCATAGGCCCGGTGAAATTGCACTACGAGTAAAGATGCTCGTTTCGCGCAGCAGGACGGAAAGACCCCGGGACCTTTACTATAGTTTGATATTGGTGTTCGGTTCGGCTTGTGTAGGATAGGTGGGAGACTTTGAAACCCCAACGCCAGTTGGGGTGGAGTCGTCGTTGAAATACCACTCTGGTCGTGCTGGATGTCTAACCTCGGTCCGTGATCCGGATCAGGGACAGTGTCTGATGGGTAGTTTAACTGGGGCGGTTGCCTCCCAAAAAGTAACGGAGGCGCCCAAAGGTTCCCTCAGCCTGGTTGGCAATCAGGTGTTGAGTGTAAGTGCACAAGGGAGCTTGACTGTGAGACCGACGGGTCGAGCAGGGACGAAAGTCGGGACTAGTGATCCGGCGGTGGCTTGTGGAAGCGCCGTCGCTCAACGGATAAAAGGTACCCCGGGGATAACAGGCTGATCTTCCCCAAGAGTCCATATCGACGGGATGGTTTGGCACCTCGATGTCGGCTCGTCGCATCCTGGGGCTGGAGTCGGTCCCAAGGGTTGGGCTGTTCGCCCATTAAAGCGGTACGCGAGCTGGGTTTAGAACGTCGTGAGACAGTTCGGTCCCTATCCGCTGTGCGCGTAGGAATATTGAGAAGGGCTGTCCCTAGTACGAGAGGACCGGGACGGACGAACCTCTGGTGTGCCAGTTGTCCTGCCAAGGGCATGGCTGGTTGGCTACGTTCGGGAGGGATAACCGCTGAAAGCATCTAAGCGGGAAGCCTGCTTCAAGATGAGTATTCCCACCTCCTTGAGAGGGTAAGGCTCCCAGTAGACGACTGGGTTGATAGGCCAGATGTGGAAGCCCGGTAACGGGTGGAGCTGACTGGTACTAATAGGCCGAGGGCTTGTCCTCAGTTGCTCGCGTCCACTGTGTTAGTTCTGAAGTAACGAACTGTGTCATATCCGGTTGGTTAACTTCATAGTGTTTCGGTGGTCATAGCGTTAGGGAAACGCCCGGTTTACATTCCGAACCCGGAAGCTAAGCCTTTCAGCGCCGATGGTACTGCAGGGGGGACCCTGTGGGAGAGTAGGACGCCGCCGAACAACCCGCCCTTTTAGCTCAGTCGGTAGAGCGTCTCCATGGTAAGGAGAAGGTCAACGGTTCGATTCCGTTAAAGGGCTCAGTACAGAAAGGCCTCCGCCTATTGGCGGGGGCCTTTCTGCGTTTAAGGAGTTCGGGACTCGTTGTCAAGTCCCGAATCTTCGGGCCGTGACCGGGGCCGGCGCTCGGGGCGCAATGGGATCAGGAGTCAGCACACCCAGCCCCCGACCCGCGGAAGGACCTCTCATGAGCATCGACCGGATCCGACACCTCGTCCGCGCGTTCACGACGGCCCCGGCCGCCGTCGACGTCTTCGCTTCGTCCCCTCCGTCCGCCATGGACGTCCCTCAGGACTCGGACGGCCGTGACGTGGTCATCGCCACGGGCAGCACGCCGTGGACCGGGGAGATGGCGGCCCCGTCCTTCATGATCCTGCTGGCGCAGTCCCGGCGGTAGCAGGAGCGGGCGCGGCGGCGACTTCAGTCGCCGTCGCGCTGCTGCGGGATGCGGAAGGCGAGGATGGCCATGTCGTCCGAGGCCGGCTCCGCCGCGAAGCGTTCCACCGCGCGCAGGACGCGGGAGGCGACGGCTCCGGCGGTGAGGCCCGTACAGGTGGTGAGGACTTCGGCGAGGCCGTCGTCGCCGAGCATGCGGGTGCCCTCGCGGCGTTCGGTGATGCCGTCCGTGACGCAGAGCAGGACGTCGCCCGGATCCAGGGTGAGGTTCTGCTCGTACAGTTCGAGGTCGTCGAGGACGCCCAGGAGCGGCTGCGGATCCGCGGCGGGGACGACCTCGCCGTTCGGGCGCAGGCGCAGGGGGAGCGGGTGGCCGGCGCAGACGACCTTCATGTGGGCGCTGCCGTCGGGCTGGGGGTGGAGCTCGCCGTAGAGGAGCGTGAGGAAGCGGCTGCGGTCGCCCTCGTCGAGGATCGCCGCGTTGAGGCGTTCCAGCACGGCCGGGCCGCCGAGACCCTCGCGGGCCAGGAGGCGCAGGGCGTGCCTGGCCAGGCCGGTGACGGCGGCCGCCTCCGGGCCCGTACCGCAGACGTCACCGATGGCGAACCCGTAGACGCCGGGGCGGATCGGGAAGACGTCGTAGAAGTCGCCGCCCACCTCGTTGCCCTCGCCGGCGGCGCGGTAGATGACCTCCACCTCGATGCCGGGGATGGCGGGGGAGCCGGGCGGCAGCAGGCTGCGCTGGAGGGAGCGGCTGATGGCGGTGCGCTCGGAGTACAGACGGGCGTTGTCCAGGGCGAGGGCGGCGCGCCGGGAGAGGTCCTCGGCGAGCTCGAGGATCTCCTGCCGGAAGTGCTCCTCGGAGGGTTTGCCGAGGGTCAGCATGCCGATGACGCGGTTGCGGGCCAGGAGCGGGAGGACCACAGTCTCGCCGCCGACCGCCAGGGTCGTCGCGGGCCAGGGCCGGGCGCCGGCCTCGCGGACCGGCTCGGGCGGACTGACCTGGGAGAGCAGGGCCTTGAGGCCGTCGATGCGTTCCTCGTCCTCGTGCAGGACGTAGGAGAGGAACGGGTCGGAGGCCTGGTCGGCGATGGTGTAGACGGCGCACCAGGTGGCGAGGGTGGGGACGGTCATCTGGGCCATGAGGGCCAGTGTCTGGTCCCGGTCGAGGGTGCCTGCGAGCAGGTCGGAGGCCTCGACGAGGAAGGAGAGGGAGCCGCGGCGCAGCCGTTCCAGCTCGCCGAGGCGGGCGGATTCGACGGCGAGGGCGATGCGGTCGGCGGCGAACTGCAGGCGCAGGGCGTCGTCGTTGGAGTAGCGGCCGGGGTTCTCGGCGGCGACGCCGAGCGAGCCGGTGAGGCGGCCCTCGACCTTGAGGGGGACCGTGATGGCGGAGCGCATGCCGGTGGATTCCAGGAGGGGTACGGCTCCGGGGACGACGACGAGGTCCTCGTGGACGGCGGGCATGCGGGCGCTGCCGTACCGGTTGGTGCCCGCTTCGACGGGGACGCGGGCGAAGCGCTGGCGGGTGGAGGGCAGGCCGGTGGTGGCGCGGACCTCCAGCTCGGTCTCGTCGTCGGTGGCGAGGAGGAGGAAGGCGGAGTCCGCGTCGAGGAGGTCGCGGGCGCGTTCCACGGTGCGCTGGAGGAGGCCGTCGAGGTCGTCGGGGGCGGGGGAGCCGATGAAGATCTCGAAGGGGTCCACCGGGCGGGATTCGGCGAGGTGGCCGCCGTCGACGGGGACGCGTACGGGGCTCTGGAGCAGGGCACGCTCGTCGTCGTGGACGAGCAGGCAGACGATCGAGGGCTCGCCGTGGGCATCGCGGACCCGCAGGTGGGAGGCGTAGATGGGGATGACGCGGCCGTCGGCGCCGCGGATGCCGTAGCTGCCCTCCCAGCGGGACAGGCGCAGGGCCTCGGCGATGCCGGTTCCGGTGCCGGGGGTCTGTGGCCAGGCGGCGAGCTCGGCCAGCGGGCGGCCGACGGCCTTCTCCGCGGGGTGGCCGAAGATGATCTCGGCGTCCTCGTTCCAGGCGGAGACGGTGTCGGTGGCGTCGATCTGCAGGACGGCGACGCGGACCCGGCTGTCGGCGAGGGGGAGCAGCTGGTCGGGGACGACGGGGCCCGCGGAGCGGGTACCGACCGGCCGGTCCGGCATGTCGAGCCGGAACCACACGTGTTTGTGCGTGGCCGTGTACTCGACGCCCCAGCGGGTGGCGAGGGCGGCGCAGAGCATGAGCCCGCGGCCGTTCTCGCGGTCGGGGTCGGCGTAGGGGCGGTCGCCGGGGTGCTGGAGGGGGAGCTCGCGCTCCGGGTACCGGTCGGCGACCTCGACCCGTACGCCGTCCTCGGTGCGCAGGCACAGGACTTCGGCGCGGGTGCCGGCGTGGACCACGGCATTGGTGACGAGTTCGCTGGTGAGGACCACGGCGTCGTCGACGATGTCCGCGAAGCCCCAGCCCTGGAGGGTGTCGCGGACGAATGCGCGGGCAGCGGCGACCGAGCGCCCTTGGGGATCGAACGTGGCAGCCGCCCGTGCCGTGATCACAAGTCTCCTTCGACGCGGTGGACAACGGATGCCAGGTTACTTACCTTCGCGCTCGCCATGGTGCCCTCGTCGGGGAATCCACCCGCAGGGTGCGGCCGGTGTGCGATGGTGCCGGAGTGTTATGGCCGGGTTCGGCCGGGGTGAAACACTGGGCAGGCTTGGAGTCGGGTAGATGAACAAGATGCCCGGTGGAACAGCGGTCGACCCTTTCGGGAGGGACACGGTGGAGGCTGGCGCGGCAGTGCGGCGTACGGGAACGCGCCCGAAGGGAGGACGCTCCCGGCGGAGCGGTACGACGGAAGTCGATGCCGCGGCCCTGAACAGGCTGCTCACGGCCCTGGTGTCGATGCGGGACGGGAACTTCCGCAAGCGGCTGACGGTGTCCGGCGAGGGCGTGATGGCGGAAATCGCCGCCGTCTACAACGAGGTCGCCGACCGCAATCTCCACCTGACCGGGGAGCTCTCCCGGGTGCGGCGCATGGTGGGCCGCGAGGGCAAGCTCAGCGAACGGCTGGAAACGGGTGCCTGTGAGGGTTCCTGGGCGGCCGCGATCGACGCCTCGAACCAGCTGGTCGACGATCTGGCCCGGCCGGTGTCCGAGGTGGGCCGGGTGCTGTCGGCGGTCGCCGAGGGTGATCTCGACCAGCGGATGGACCTGCGGACGCAGGCGGCGGAGGGTGCCGGGCATCCCCTGCGCGGTGAGTTCCTGAAGGTCGGGCGGACGGTCAACAACCTGGTCGACCAGCTCTCCGCGTTCACCGACGAGGTGACGCGGGTGGCGCTGGAGGTGGGTACCGAGGGCAAGCTCGGTGGCCAGGCACAGGTGCGCGGAATGTCCGGGTCCTGGAAGGATCTGACCGACTCCGTCAACACGATGGCGTACCGGCTCACCGCCCAGGTGCGTGACATTGCTCTCGTGACGACGGCGGTGGCCAAGGGCGACCTGTCGCGCAAGGTCACGGTGCACGTGGCCGGCGAGATGCTCCAGCTGAAGAACACCGTGAACACGATGGTGGACCAGCTGTCCTCGTTCTCCTCCGAGGTGACCCGGGTGGCCCGGGAGGTGGGTACGGAGGGTGAGCTCGGCGGTCAGGCGAAGGTGCCCGGGGTCGCGGGCGTGTGGAAGGACCTGACCGACTCCGTCAACACGATGGCGGGCAACCTGACCGCCCAGGTGCGCGGCATCGCGCAGGTGACGACGGCCGTGGCCAACGGTGACCTGTCGCAGAAGGTCCGGGTCAGCGCGCGCGGCGAGGTCGCGCAACTGGCCGAAACGATCAACCAGATGACCGAGACGCTACGGACCTTCGCGGACGAGGTCACGCGCGTGGCGAGCGAGGTCGGGGCGAAGGGTCTGCTCGGCGGTCAGGCGCAGGTGCCGGGGGCGGCCGGGACGTGGAAGGACCTCACCGACTCGGTGAACACGGTCTTCCGCAACCTCACCACACAGGTGCGCGACATCGCGCAGGTGACCACGGCGGTGGCCAACGGCGACCTGTCGCAGAAGGTCACCGTGAACGTGGCCGGCGAGATGCTGGAGCTGAAGAACACCGTCAACACGATGGTGGACCAGCTCCAGTCCTTCGGTGCCGAAGTGACGCGAGTGGCCCGTGAGGTCGGCGTCGAGGGCGAACTGGGCGGTCAGGCGCAGGTGCCGGGGGCGGCCGGGACGTGGAAGGACCTCACCGACTCGGTGAACACCGCCTTCCGCAACCTCACCGGACAGGTCCGCAACATCGCGCAGGTGACCACGGCGGTGGCCAACGGCGACCTGTCCCAGAAGGTCACGGTCGACGTCTCCGGCGAGATGCTCCAGCTGAAGAACACCGTGAACACGATGGTGGACCAGCTGTCCTCCTTCGCCGACCAGGTCACGCGGATGGCCCGGGACGTGGGCACCGAGGGCCGGCTCGGCGGCCAGGCCCGGGTCGAGGGGGTGTCCGGCACGTGGAAGGAGCTCACCGACTCGGTCAACTTCATGGCCGGCAACCTGACCTCCCAGGTGCGCCAGATCGCCCAGGTGACCACGGCGGTGGCCCGCGGCGACCTCTCCCAGAAGATCGACGTGGACGCGCGCGGCGAGATCCTGGAGCTGAAGAACACCATCAACACCATGGTCGACCAGCTCTCGGCCTTCGCCGAGCAGGTCACCAGGGTGGCCCGCGACGTGGGTACGGAGGGCCGGCTCGGCGGTCAGGCGCAGGTGCCCGGTGTGGCCGGCGTGTGGCGGGACCTGACGGACTCGGTGAACGGCATGGCCGGGAACCTGACTTCGCAGGTGCGCAACATCGCGCAGGTGGCCACCGCGGTGGCCCGCGGTGACCTGTCGCAGAAGATCGAGGTGGACGCCCGGGGCGAGATCCTGGAGCTGAAGAACACCCTCAACACGATGGTGGACCAGCTCTCGAACTTCGCGGAGCAGGTGACGCGGGTGGCCCGGGAGGTGGGCACCGAGGGCATCCTGGGCGGCCAGGCGGAGGTGAAGGGCGTCTCCGGCACCTGGAAGGACCTCACCCAGTCCGTCAACTTCATGGCGAACAACCTGACCTCGCAGGTGCGCAACATCGCCGAGGTGACCACGGCGGTCGCCATGGGCGACCTCTCCAAGAAGATCACGGTCGACGCGAAGGGCGAGATCCTCGAGCTGGTCACCACCGTGAACACGATGGTGGACCAGCTGTCCTCGTTCGCCGAGCAGGTGACGCGGGTGGCCCGCGAGGTGGGCACCGAGGGCATCCTCGGCGGCCAGGCCCGGGTGCGCGGGGTGACCGGCATCTGGAAGGACCTCAGCGACAACGTCAACACCATGGCCGGCAATCTGACGGCCCAGGTGCGCGGGATCGCGCAGGTCTCGACCGCGGTGGCCAACGGCGACCTGACCAAGACGGTCACGGTCGAGGCGCGCGGCGAGGTCGCGCAGCTCGCCGACACCGTCAACACCATGGTCAAGACCCTGTCGTCGTTCGCCGACGAGGTCACGCGGGTGGCCCGCGAGGTGGGTACGGAGGGCCGCCTGGGCGGCCAGGCGCACGTGCCGGGGGTCTCCGGGACGTGGAAGGACCTCACCGACTCGGTGAACTTCATGGCCTCCAACCTCACCGGCCAGGTGCGGCAGATCGCCATGGTCACGACCGCCATCGCCAAGGGCGACATGACCAAGAAGATCGACATCGACGCGCGCGGTGAGATCCTGGAGCTCAAGACCACGATCAACACGATGGTCGACCAGCTGTCCTCCTTCGCCGACCAGGTGACCAGGGTGGCCCGCGAGGTGGGTACGGAGGGCATCCTCGGCGGCCAGGCCCGGGTCCGGGACGTCGACGGCACCTGGCGGGACCTGACCGAGTCCGTGAACGAGATGGCCGGGAACCTCACCCGGCAGGTGCGCGCCATCGCGGCCGTGGCCACCGCGGTGACCCGCGGCGACCTCAACCTCAAGATCGACGTGGACGCGGCCGGGGAGATCCAGGTCCTCCAGGACAACCTCAACACGATGATCGCCAACCTGCGCGACACCACCTTGGCCAACAAGGAGCAGGACTGGCTCAAGGGCAACCTCGCCCGCATCTCCGCCCTGATGCAGGGCCGCCGCGAGCTGGACGACGTGGCCTCGCTGATCATGAGCGAGCTGACCCCGGTGGTCTCGGCGCAGCACGGCGCGTTCTTCCTGGCGCTGCCGGCCGGCGGTCCCGCCGATATCGGGGCGGAGGGGGGCGCGGACGGTCCGTACGAGCTGCGGATGCGCGGGAGTTACGCGTACGCGGGCGGCCAGATGCCCATCTCCTTCCGGCCGGGGGAGGGGCTGATCGGGACGGTCGCCGAAGAGAAGCGCATGATCCTGATCGAGAACACCCCGCCCGGCTACCTGAAGATCTCCTCGGGGCTCGGCGAGGCCCCGCCGGCGCACGTGATCGTGCTGCCGGTGCTCTTCGAGGGCACGGTGCTCGGTGTCATCGAGCTGGCCTCCTTCCAGCCGTTCACGCAGATCCAGAAGGACTTCCTCAGCCAGATCGCCGAGATGATCGGCACGAGCGTCAACACCATCTCCGTCAACTCCAAGACGGAGATGCTCCTCAAGCAGTCGCAGGAGATGACCGAGCAGCTGCGCGAGCGCTCCGACGAGCTGGAGAACCGGCAGAAGGCCCTCCAGGCCGCCAACGCCGAGCTGGAGGAGAAGGCCGAGCTGCTGGCGCAGCAGAACCGGGACATCGAGGTGAAGAACACCGAGATCGAGGAGGCCCGGCAGGTCCTGGAGGAGCGCGCCGAGCAGCTCGCGGTCTCGATGCGCTACAAGTCGGAGTTCCTGGCGAACATGTCGCACGAGCTGCGGACCCCGCTCAACTCGCTGCTGATCCTGGCCAAGCTGCTCGCCGACAACGCGGACGGGAACCTCTCGCCCAAGCAGGTGGAGTTCGCCGAGACCATCCACGGGGCCGGTTCCGACCTGCTCCAGCTGATCAACGACATCCTCGACCTGTCGAAGGTGGAGGCGGGGAAGATGGACGTCTCCCCGACCCGGATCGCGCTGGTCCAGCTCGTCGACTACGTGGAGGCCACCTTCCGGCCGCTGACGGCGGAGAAGGGGCTCGACTTCTCGGTACGGGTCTCCCCGGAGCTCCCGGCGACCCTGCACACCGACGAGCAGCGGCTGCTGCAGGTGCTGCGCAACCTGCTGTCGAACGCGGTGAAGTTCACCGACACCGGGGCGGTGGAGCTGGTGATCCGGCCCGCCGGGGCCGACGTGCCGATCGCGATCCGCGAGCAGCTGCTGGAGGCCGGTTCGCTGCGCGAGGCGGACGCCGATCTGATCGCCTTCTCGGTGACCGACACCGGGATCGGGATCGCCGCGAGCAAGATGCTGGTGATCTTCGAGGCGTTCAAGCAGGCCGACGGGACCACCAGCCGCAAGTACGGCGGCACCGGCCTCGGGCTCTCCATCAGCCGCGAGATCGCCCGGCTGCTGGGCGGGGAGATCCACGCGGCGAGCGAGCCCGGCCGCGGGTCGACCTTCACGCTGTACCTGCCGCTGCACCCGAGCGAGCTGCCCCCGCAGGGGTACGCGCCGCCGACGCCCGGGGGCGCGCGGGCCGAGCTGTACCGCCGCCCGGCGGCCGAGGAGGCGCGGCCCGCGCTGCCGGCGGCCCCGGCCCAGCAGGGCCCCGTAGGGCCCGCGCAGCCGATGGCGCTGCCGCGTGCCGGGGAGCCGGCCGGGCAGGGGTCCTCCGCGCTGTTCCGGCGGCGCCGCAAGGCGATGAGCGAGCCGGCGCTGCGGGCGGAGGTGCCGGGGCAGGGCGACGCGGAGGCGTGGGCCGTCGACGAGCCGTTGCCGGTGGTGCCGCGCTCGTACGACTTCCACGGCGAGCGGGTGCTGATCGTGGACGACGACGTACGCAACGTCTTCGCGCTGACCAGCGTGCTGGAACAGCACGGGCTGGCGGTGCTGTACGCGGAGAACGGCCGGGAGGGCATCGAGGTCCTGGAGCAGCACGACGACGTGGCGCTCGTGCTGATGGACATCATGATGCCGGAGATGGACGGGTACGCGACGACCTCGGCGATCCGGCGGATGCCGCAGTTCGAGGGGCTGCCGATCATCGCGCTGACGGCGAAGGCGATGAAGGGGGACCGGGAGAAGGCGATCGAGTCCGGAGCCTCGGACTACGTGACCAAGCCGGTCGAGCCCGATTACCTACTGTCGGTCATGGAAGGGCATATGCGGGGCAAGTGAGACGTGGACGGGCGGGCGGGGAGGGACTCGCGAGGGAACCTTCTGCCCTCCCGCCACGTTTCCGATCCGTGCACAGTGACATCTTGGTGACAGGGTGTGGCGATCTCGGGACTGGGGCTACGATGACCGGCACAAGGACGGACGGCGCAAGGATGCCGTCCTCTGGGGCGGGGCCCGGCGCACAGGCCGGTGCCAGGAGCCGGGGAGGCCCCATGCCGGGGCGAGGAGGACAGGGCATGGTGCAGAAGGCCAAGATCCTCCTGGTCGACGACCGGCCGGAGAATCTGCTGGCGCTGGAGGCCATCCTCTCCGCGCTCGATCAGACACTGGTCCGGGCGTCGTCGGGGGAGGAAGCGCTCAAAGCGCTGCTGACGGACGATTTCGCGGTCATTCTGCTTGACGTGCAGATGCCGGGAATGGACGGTTTCGAGACGGCCGCGCACATCAAGCGGCGGGAACGGACCCGGGACATCCCGATCATCTTCCTCACGGCGATCAACCACGGTCCGCACCACACCTTCCGCGGGTACGCGGCGGGCGCGGTGGACTACATCTCCAAGCCCTTCGACCCGTGGGTGCTGCGGGCCAAGGTCTCGGTGTTCGTGGAGCTGTACACGAAGAACTGCCAACTGCGCGAGCAGGCGGCGCTGCTGAGGCTCCAGCTGGAGGGCGGCAGCACCAACGGCGCGGTGGACGGGTCCAAGGAGACGGCCGGCCTGCTGGCCGAGCTCTCCGCGCGGCTCGCCGCGGTGGAGGAGCAGGCGGAGGCGCTCACCAAGCAGCTCGGCGAGGAAGCGGCCGATCCTTCGGTGGTGGCCACCGCGGCCCATCTGGAGCGCAAGCTCACCGGTCTGCGGCGGGCGCTCGACGCGCTGGAGCCGGGGACCGGCGGCGCCACTCCCGTGCTGCCGGCGCAGGGGTGAGTGCGCGGGGCTGAGGGCTCAGGGCTGAGGGTCGCACACGTCTCGCCGTGAGCCCGCTTGGTGGTCCGTCAGGTCTGGCGGAGCGTCAGGGCGGGCCACGGGCGCGGGGCGTCAGCCCACGCGGACGGGGGCGACACGAACGGGTGAAGGGGTGGGCACGCGTGTCCACCGGCGCGCGCACCGGTAACCTCGGGCCCATGGCCTCAAGTACGTCCGGTAAGGGTTCCCAGAGCACTGCGGGCAACGCGAAGGGCCGCACCGGCCGTACGACGGCGCCGGCGAAGAAGACTGCCCCCGCTCGCAAGCCGCCCGCCAAGAAGCCGGCGGCCACCAGGCGCGCCCCGGTCAAGAAGGTCGCGCCCAAACCCGCGCCGTCCCCCACCGGGGGCGTGCTGCGGCTGGTGCGGGCCTTCTGGCTCGGCATCGCGCACGCGGTCGGAGCGGTCTTCCGCGGCATCGGGCAGGGCGCGAAGAACCTCGACCCGGCCCACCGCAAGGACGGCCTCGCCCTGCTGCTGCTCGCGCTCGCGCTGATCGTGGCCGCCGGGACCTGGTCCAACCTGAGCGGACCCGTCGGGGATCTGGTGACCATGCTGGTCACCGGCGCCTTCGGGCGGCTCGATCTGCTCGTGCCGGTCCTGCTCGGCGTCATGGCGGTACGTTTCATCCGCCATCCCGAACAGGCCGACGCCAACGGCCGCATCGGCATCGGGCTCTCCGCGCTCGTCATCGGGGTCCTGGGGCTCGTCCACATCGCCTGCGGAGCTCCCGGGCGCGACGAGGGCACCACCGCCATGCAGAACGCCGGCGGGCTGATCGGCTGGGGCGCCTCGAAGCCGCTGATCTTCACGATGGGCGCGCCGCTGGCCGTGCCGATGCTGGTGCTGCTCACCGTGTTCGGGCTGCTGGTGGTCACCGCCACCCCCGTCAACGCGATCCCGCAGCGGCTGCGGAGCGCGGGGATCCGGCTGGGTCTCATCGCGCCGAACGAGTACGACGAGGGGTACGGGGAGACCGGGGGAGCGGCCGCCCAGGCGCAGGACCGGCATGACGCCGAGCAGTGGCGGGCGCGCTCCGCCGGCGCCGGGCCGGGTGACCCGGGGGAGGCCGCCGAGGAGGAGGCGCTCGCCCGGCGTCGGCGCCCCCGGCGGGCCACCGGCCGGCCGGCCATGGACCGGGGGATGGACGCCGTCGACGTGGCGGCCGCGGCCGCCGCCGCGCTGGACGGGGTGGTGTACGGCGGGATGCCGCCCTCCCCGCTGGTCGCCGACCTCACGCACGGCATCTCGGTGGAGCGCCAGGGCACGGAGATCACCGCTCCGGTGCCGGCCGCCCGGGAGGAGGAGCCCCCCGCGCCGGCCGCCGCCGAGTCCCCTTCCGCAGCAGCGGCCGCGCTCGCGCCCACGCCGCACGACACCACTTCGGCGGCCTCCGGGACGCTGTCGGTTCCCGACCTGACCAAGGCTCCGCCGGAGACCCAGGCGCTGCCGCCCCGCGCCGAGCAGCTCCAGCTGCGCGGGGACATCACGTACGCGCTGCCCTCGCTGGACCTGCTGGAGAAGGGCGGGCCCGGGAAGACCCGCAGCGCCGCCAACGACGCGGTCGTGGCCTCGCTGACGAACGTGTTCATGGAGTTCAAGGTCGACGCGAAGGTCACCGGTTTCACCCGGGGCCCGACGGTGACCCGCTACGAGGTGGAGCTGGGACCGGCCGTGAAGGTCGAGCGGATCACGGCGCTGGCGAAGAACATCGCCTACGCCGTGGCCTCGCCGGACGTGCGCATCATCAGCCCGATCCCGGGCAAGTCGGCGGTCGGCATCGAGATCCCGAACACCGACCGCGAGATGGTCAACCTGGGGGACGTGCTCAGGCTGGCCGATGCGGCCGAGGACGACCACCCGATGCTGGTGGCGCTCGGCAAGGACGTCGAGGGCGGCTACGTCATGGCCAACCTGGCGAAGATGCCGCACGTGCTGGTCGCCGGCGCCACCGGCTCCGGCAAGTCCTCCTGCATCAACTGCCTGATCACCTCGGTGATGGTGCGGGCCACCCCGGAGGACGTCCGGATGGTGCTGGTGGACCCCAAGCGGGTGGAGCTGACGGCGTACGAGGGCATTCCGCACCTGATCACGCCGATCATCACCAACCCGAAGCGGGCCGCCGAGGCGCTCCAGTGGGTCGTGCGCGAGATGGACCTGCGCTACGACGACCTGGCGGCCTTCGGGTACCGGCACATCGACGACTTCAACAAGGCGATCCGCGACGGCAAGATCAAACTGCCGCCGGGCAGTGAGCGCGAGCTCAGCCCGTACCCGTACCTCCTGGTGATCGTCGACGAGCTCGCCGACCTGATGATGGTGGCCCCGCGCGACGTGGAGGACTCGATCGTCCGGATCACCCAGCTGGCCCGTGCGGCCGGCATCCACCTGGTGCTCGCCACGCAGCGGCCCTCGGTGGACGTGGTGACCGGTCTGATCAAGGCGAACGTGCCCTCGCGGCTCGCCTTCGCCACCTCCTCGCTGGCCGACAGCCGGGTCATCCTCGACCAGCCGGGTGCGGAGAAGCTCATCGGCAAGGGGGACGGGCTGTTCCTGCCGATGGGCGCGAACAAGCCGGTCCGGCTGCAGGGCGCCTTCGTCACCGAGGACGAGATCGCCGGGATCGTGCAGCACTGCAAGGACCAGATGGCGCCCGTCTTCCGCAACGACGTCACGGTCGGGCAGAAGCAGAAGAAGGAGATCGACGAGGAGATCGGGGACGACCTGGACCTGCTGTGCCAGGCGGCGGAGCTGGTCGTCTCGACGCAGTTCGGGTCCACCTCGATGCTCCAGCGCAAGCTGCGGGTCGGGTTCGCGAAGGCCGGGCGGCTGATGGACCTGATGGAGTCGCGGGGGATCGTCGGGCCGAGCGAGGGGTCGAAGGCGCGCGACGTACTGCTGAAGGCCGACGAGCTGGACGGAGTGCTCGCGGTGATCCGTGGGGAGACTTCGGAGTAGCCCGCACGGGGCCGGCCCGCATCGGAGCAGACCGCTTCGGAGCGGACCGCAAAGGATCCGGGCACAACCGTTTCCCCCGGGCGTGCGTCCAGTTGAGGGAGGTGGCGGCGTGTTCCCGGCCGCCGCACCGGGCGGGAGCCCTCTGGCCATTCGTATGGCGTAGGGAGGCCCCCCTCCGGTTGCTCCACCCTTTCGTCACCCCCCTAGACTGGACATCCAGCAGGTGGCTACACGCTCGAAAGGCGCCCTCGTGTCCATCGGCAACGCCAACTCCCCCGAAGAAGAGCGTCCTTCGACCGACGACCGGTCCGAGGACCGCATCGTCGAACGTTCCGTCGAAGGGCCGTCGATCGGGACGGCCCTCAAGAAGGCCCGGATCCTCGCCGGGCTGACCGTTGACGAGGTCAGTTCCACCACCCGCGTGCGCATTCCGATCGTGCACGCGATCGAATCCGATGATTTCTCGCGCTGCGGCGGCGATGTCTACGCCCGTGGCCACATCCGTACGCTCGCCCGCGCCGTGCGGCTCGATCCGGCACCCCTGATCGACAGCTACGACGCGGCCCACGGCGGCCGGCCGGCACCCACCCCCGCCGCGCCGATGTTCGAAGCAGAGCGGATCCGTCCCGAACGGCAGCGGCCCAACTGGACCGCCGCCATGGTCGCCGCCATCGTCGCCGTGATCGGCTTCGTCGGCTTCACGGCCTTCGGCGGCGGCGACGAGAAGGCGAAGCGGCCGGTGGCGGAAGGTACCGCCGCCCCCAAGCCCGCACCCACCCCGACCGCCGGCACGCCCTCCGTCCAGGCGCCGCCGGCGCCGAAGGCTCCCAAGCCGGAGCCCTCGGACAGCGCCATCGCCGCCGCGCCCAAGGACCTCGTCACGGTCGTCCTGACGGCCAACGACGGCGAGAGCTGGATCTCGGCCAAGGACCACAGCGGACGGCTCCTCTTCGACGGCACGCTCACGCAGGGGCAGTCGAAGACGTTCACGGACAAGGAGTCCATCGACCTGGTGCTCGGCGATGCCGGGGTCGTGAAGCTCTTCGTGAACGGCAAGGAGATCAAGGACGCGTTCCAGGCCGGACAGGTGGAACGTCTCACATACACCAAGGACGATCCGCGTCAGGGACAGGCCCAGGCGGGCTGAGCAGCGGTCGATCAACGGCTGACCAGCAAGGAATACAACGTTCCGGATCCCCGGGGTGCCACGCCGCACTCCGGGGATCTTGTCGTACCGGGACGGGAGGCAGGGGCCGGTGCCGGGACGAAGTAGTCTTGAGTCCATGCCCGAACGCCGTACCGTCGCCCTTGTCACTCTTGGCTGCGCCCGTAACGAGGTGGACTCGGAGGAGCTCGCAGGCCGCTTGGCGGCGGATGGCTGGGAGCTCGTCGAGGACGCCGCCGACGCGGACGTAGCCGTCGTCAACACCTGCGGCTTCGTCGAAGCCGCCAAGAAGGACTCCGTAGACGCCCTGCTCGAAGCCAACGATCTCAAGGATCACGGCAGGACCCAGGCCGTCGTGGCCGTCGGCTGCATGGCCGAGCGCTACGGCAAGGAGCTTGCCGAGGCGCTTCCCGAAGCGGACGGCGTGCTCGGCTTCGACGACTACGCCGACATCTCCGACCGCCTCCAGACCATCCTCAACGGCGGCGTCCACGCTTCCCACACCCCGCGCGACCGGCGCAAGCTGCTGCCGATCAGCCCGGCGGCACGCCAGGACACCGCTGTGGCCCTCCCGGGCCACGCCCAGGCCACGTCCGGTGAGCCGACTCCGTCGGCGGGCGAGGCCGCCCCCGCGGACCTTCCCGAGGGCATCGCGCCCGCCTCCGGGCCGCGCGCGCCGCTGCGCCGCCGCCTGGACAAGAGCCCGGTGGCCTCCGTCAAGCTGGCCTCCGGCTGCGACCGGCGCTGCTCCTTCTGCGCCATCCCGTCCTTCCGGGGCTCCTTCATCTCCCGCCGCCCCAGCGACGTGCTGGGCGAGACGCGCTGGCTCGCCGAGCAGGGCGTCAAGGAGATCATGCTGGTCTCCGAGAACAACACCTCGTACGGCAAGGACCTGGGCGACATCCGCCTGCTGGAGACCCTGCTGCCCGAGCTGGCCGAGGTGGACGGCATCGAGCGCGTCCGCGTCAGCTACCTCCAGCCCGCCGAGATGCGCCCGGGCCTGATCGACGTACTGACCTCGACCCCCAAGGTCGTCCCGTACTTCGACCTCTCCTTCCAGCACTCGGCCCCCGACGTGCTGCGCGCCATGCGCCGCTTCGGTGACACCGACCGGTTCCTGGAGCTGCTCGACACCATCCGCTCCAAGGCGCCCACGGCCGGTGTGCGGTCCAACTTCATCGTCGGCTTCCCCGGCGAGAAGGAGTCGGACTTCGCCGAGCTGGAGCGCTTCCTCACCCACGCGCGGCTCGACGCCATCGGCGTCTTCGGTTACTCCGACGAGGACGGCACCGAGGCCGTCACCTACGAGAACAAGCTGGACGCCGACACGATCGCCGAGCGCCTCGCCCACATGCAGCGCCTCGCCGAGGAGCTCACCTCGCAGCGCGCGGAGGAGCGGATCGGAGAGACGCTGGAGGTACTCGTCGAGACGGTCGTCCCGATCGACGAGGCGGAGGACGGCGAGGGTGCCTACGGGCGCGCGGCCCACCAGGCCCCCGAGACCGACGGGCAGGTCGTCTTCACGGACGGCGCGGGGCTGGTCCCCGGGCGTATCGTCACGGCGAAGGTGGTCGGCACCCTGGGTGTGGACCTGGTGGCGGAGCCCCTGGGCATGGATCTTGAGGAGGCGGCCGGATGACCGGAGCCCCGGCATCTGCGGCGGGCGGGGCCGGCCGCCGGCCCGCGCCCGGCGCGAAGCTGGGCGCCGCGGCCGTCAACCAGGCCAGCCTGTGGAACATCGCCAACATCCTGACGATGATCCGGCTGGTCCTGGTGCCGGGATTCGTGATGCTGCTGCTCGCCGACGGGGGATACGACCCCGTCTGGCGGGCGCTGGCGTGGGCGGCGTTCGCCGTCGCCATGATCACTGACATCTTCGACGGGCATCTGGCCCGGACGTACAACCTGGTCACGGACTTCGGGAAGATCGCCGACCCCATCGCCGACAAGGCGATCATGGGGTCGGCATTGGTGTGTCTGTCGTGGCTCGGTGACCTTCCCTGGTGGGTGACCGGGGTGATCCTCGGCCGGGAACTGGGGATCACGCTCATGCGTTTCTGGGTCATCAGGTACGGCGTCATCCCCGCGAGCCGGGGCGGCAAGCTGAAGACCCTGGCCCAGGGCACGGCGGTGGGCATGTACGTGCTCGCGCTGACCGGGCCGCTGGCGACGCTGCGGTTCTGGGTGATGGCGGTCGCCGTAGTCCTGACCGTGGTCACCGGTCTGGACTACATCCGGCAGGCCGTCGTGCTCCGGCGCAAGGGACTGGCCGCGGAGCGTGCCGCGCGGTGAACCTCGCGGGGGACGGCGACGTGTACGGCGTGGCGCGTGGCGCGGTAACGCAAGAGGCGGGTGATTCTTCGGTGACGGATGGGGCGGTGCTGAAGTTCGGAGATGCTGCCGGGGACACCGGGACGGTTGCGGCTGATGTGCTGCGCCTCCTTGCGGAGAGTGACGGAACGGTCGCTGTGGCGGAGTCGCTGACCGGCGGCATGGTCGCGGCGGAGCTCACGGCCGTTCCGGGTGCCTCCCGGTCCTTCCGGGGCTCGGTCACGGCGTACGCGACCGAGCTGAAGCACCGGGTGCTGGGGGTCGACGCCGAGCTGCTGGCGGCCGAAGGTGCGGTGAACGCGCAGGTCGCGGAGGAGATGGCGGCCGGAGTGCGGCGCGTGCTCGGCTCCTCCTGGGGCATCGCGACCACCGGGGTGGCCGGTCCGGAGCCCCAGGACGGGCAGCCGGTGGGCACCGTTTTCATCGCCGTGGCGGGTCCCGGCAGCAGGAAAACGGCCCGTCTGAGGTTGAAAGGCTCCCGTGCGGAAATTCGTAGGGAGAGTGCACGGACAGTGCTCGAACTGCTCGCGAGCGAACTCCGCGAGAATCTGCGGGGGCAGGATACGGAACAGGACGGGGGGATTTGATGTTTGCAGCCCTGAGTGAACACGACATCGCTCCCCGCACGGCCGCCGCGCGAGGCGGTACGGTGGGGCGTGAAGGTTACGGCTACACGGTCAGAGGAGGGAGCCACCGATGATTCTGCTCCGTCGCCTGCTGGGTGACGTGCTGCGTCGGCAGCGCCAGCGCCAGGGCCGTACTCTGCGCGAAGTCTCCTCGTCCGCCCGGGTTTCGCTCGGCTATCTCTCCGAGGTGGAGCGGGGGCAGAAGGAGGCATCTTCCGAGCTGCTCTCCGCGATCTGCGACGCGCTTGACGTACGGATGTCAGAGCTGATGCGTGAGGTCAGCGACGAGCTCTCGCTCGCCGAGCTGGCACAGTCGGCCGCGGCAAGCGAACCGGTGTCCGCACCGGTCCGCCCGATGCTCAATTCGGTATCCGTGACCTCGGTCACGGGTGGCCCGGAGCGGGTGACCATCAAGGCGCCCGTGGAAGCGGTGAATGTCGTAGCCGCTTGATGGATTCGTCAGCGCGTGTGACTGCGCGCTGAGCGTATGAGTGTGGCCGGAGCCCCGGCCGGTGCCTGAGGCACCGGCCGGGGCTCCCGGCCGTTCTGGGTGCGGGGGCGGAGGGGGTGCGGGAGGATGGGGCCCGTCCGGGTCTCCGGCCCCTGGAGGTGGCCGTGCGGGGGTTGCTGCGCATACCTGTGGGCCTGGCACTGGCCCTGACTCTGTCGGTGGGCGTGCTGTGGTGGTGGGCCGTGCTGCGGCTGGCCCTGGCACCGGCCGAGGCCGGGCCGCTGGAGGGTGCGGTCGCCGTGGGGGGCTGGGGGCTGGGCCTGCTGCCGGTGCACTGTGTGCCGGGGCCGGCGGGTGCGGGGCGTAGGGCGGGCGTACACGGGGGTGGTGGCGGTCCGGGCGGGGAGGTCGCGGGCCGGGAGTCTGTGGGCGGAGAGTCTGTGGGCGGGGTGTCTGCGGCGGGGGAGTCTGTGGGCGGGGTGTCCGCGGGCGGGGAGGCCGCTGCTGTGGAGTCCGTGTCCGGGGGAACGGCTACCAGGGCATCGAGACTCCACCGTTCGGGCGAAGGATCTGGCCCGTCATGAAGGACGAGGCGTCCGAGGCGAGGTAGAGCACGGCCCGGGCTATGTCCTCGGGCTCGCCCACACGGCCCAGCGGGGACATCCGCGTCATCATCGCCTCGGTCTGCTGCTGCACCTCGGGGCTGTGGCGGTCGGTCATCGGGGTGCGGATCCAGCCGGGCGCGACGGCGTTGACGCGGATGCCGTGCGGGCCGGCCTCGGTGGCGAGGGTCTTGGTCAGCTGGACGACGGCGGCCTTGGCGGCGCTGTAGCAGAGCAGGCCCGGCTGGGCGGCGTCCACGGCACCCGAGGCCATCGTGATGATCGAGCCGGGGCGGCCGGCCGCGATCATGGCGCGGGCCGACTCCTGGCAGGTGCGCAGCACGCCCTTGAAGTTGATGTCCAGGACCCGGTCGAGGTCCTCGTCGGAGGTCTCCAGGACGGTGCTGCGGTGCATGATCCCGGCGATCGCGGCGGTGATGTCGAGCGGGCCGGCCTGGGCGACCGCCGCCCTGACCGCGGCCCGGTCGGTCACGTCGAGGAGGTGGACGGTGGCCCGGCCGCCGGCCTTGGTGACCAGTTCGGCGGTCTCGTGGAGGCCCTGCTCGTCGCGGTCCGCGCAGTGCACGGCCGCTCCCGCCTCGGCGAGGAGCACGGCGGTGGCGCGGCCTATGCCGCTGGCGGCCCCGGTGATCAGGGCGGTGCGGCCGGTGAGGTCGTACGCGGTGGGTGTAGGCATGCGGGGACGGTACGACCGCATCTGACGGAGCGTCAACTATGGTGCCGGGCCGGATTGGCAACGGGGGCACCAGTACGTGGGGCGGCCGTCCTGGGCCGCCTCCCGGACCGGGGTGCCGCAGCGGAAGCAGGGGCGGTGGGCGCGGCCGTAGACGAAGAGCTCCTGACCGGGGCGGAAGCTGCCGGTGGTGTTGCGGCGGCGGTCCTTGTTCGCGTCGAGGAGCCGGTGCGCGGCGGCGGTGATGCGGGGAAGCGTGGCCGGCGGGATGTCTCCGACGGGGGTCCAGGGGGTGAGGGCTGCGAGGAAGCAGAGCTCGGACTTGTAGATGTTGCCGATGCCGGCCAGGTTGCGCTGGTCGAGGAGGGCCTCGCCGAGGGGGCGCGCCGGGGTGGCGAGGAGGTTCGCGGCGGCGGTGGCCGCGTTCCAGTCGGGGCCGAGGAGATCGGGACCCAGGTGGCCGACGGCGCGGTGCTCGTCGGTGGTACGGAGCAGCTCGACGACGGGGAGGCGGTAGCCGACGGCGGTGTCGTCGGCGGTGGCGAGGATGACGCGGATCTCGTGGGCGGGGCCGGCGGGGCCGGCGGGGCGGGTCGAGCGGGTGGTGGCCGTGGCCGTGGCCGCGATGGCGGTGGCGTTGGCGGTGGTTGCGGTGGCGGCGGCGGGGAAGATGCGCCAGGCGCCGTCCATGCGGAGGTGGGTGTGGAGGGTGAGGGGGGTATCGGATTCGCGGGACGGCGCGTCGGGGTCTGCGGCCGGGCCCAGGCGGATGAGGAGGTGCTTGCCGCGGGGGACGACCCCGAGGGTGGTGCGGCCGGTGAGATCGGCGGTGGCGAAGCGCGGGACGCGCAGGTCGGACCGGGTGAGCACCTTGCCCGCGAGGACCTCGCGGAGCCGGGCCGCGGTGCGGTAGACGCTGTCGCCTTCGGGCATGACCCCATTGTCCCGCGAGGGCGGTGGGGTGCGGGTGCCGTGGCCGGGGCTGGACGGGAGCGCGGGACCGCCCTCCCGGGCGGGCGGAGGGTACGGAGCCGGGTCCCTGGGCGGGGCTGAGGGTGTGGAGCCGGGTCCCTGGGCGGGGCTGAGGGTGTGGAGCCGGGTCCCCGGGCGGGCTGAGGGTGTGGGGTCGGGTTCCCGGGCGGGGTGAGCGGAGCCGGGTTCCTCGCCGGGGCTGAGGGTGTGGGGCCGGGCGGGCTGGGGTGCGGGGCCGGTTCCTGGGCGGGGCGGACGGTGCGGGGCCGGTTCCTGGGCGGGGCTGAAGGTGTGGGGTCGGGCTGCCGGGCGGGCGGAGAGTGCGGAGCCGGGTTCCCGGGTGGGCGGTACGGGATCGGGTGCGCGGGCAAGGCTGCGTCGGGCCTCGGCGTCCAGCCCGGTGCGCGGAGCCGCTCCCCGCCCCGCCCTTCCCCCGTTCCCCGGAGCTCTGCCCCGGACCCCGGTATGGGGCCCGGCCCGGGCCATGCCTGGCCCGGCGGGGCCAGGACCGGCCCCTGTCCCGGCCCTGATCGTCCCTGTCTGGCTGCGCCAGGGCCTGGCCCGGCTTGGCGACTGGACCTCGGCCCAGCCCGGCCCAGCCCGGCCCAGCCCGGGCCCGGCCTTGCCCCGCCCCGCCCCGCCTCGGCCCGGCCCTGGCCTGGCCCTGGACCTCGGTGTGGGGCTGCGGCCCCGGCCCGGGCACGGCCTTTGGTCCTTGGCGCTGGCCCTGCGGCCTCTGGCCCCGCCCTCGGCCTCTGGCCCTGGCACTCGGTATGGGGCTGCGTCCTGGACGCGGACACGGCCCCGGCCCCCCGGCTCTGGCCCCGGGCCTCGGTGTGTGTGGCCTCGGAGTCGGGCGCGGGGCTTGGGGATGGCCCCGTGGGCCCTGGTGCCGGAGCCTGGATCTGGCACCCGGCTTCGGTGCCGCCCGGGCCCGCGCCCAGGCCGTCTCTTTCGGATCTTGTCGGTCGAGCCCGCGGCGTCTGGTGCGGTGTCTGGCCGTGCTGTCGGGGCGTCCGTGTGGGACGTACTCGGTTGCCCCGGCAGTGCGGCCAGGCGTCGCGGGCCCGGCAAGATCCGAAAGAGACGGCTTAGCGCAGGCGGAGGCCTCTGGGGGTGGCGTGGAAGCCTGCGGATTCCATGGGTGGGGCGTAGGGGGAGGTGAGGGACGGGGTGGCGTTGATGCGTTCCACCGTGAGGGGCGGGAGGGTGCCTGCGTGGGAGGCGGTGGTCAGGGCGGAGAGTGCGGCCGTCAGGCGGGGGTCTTCGGGGTCGGGCCAGGCGAGGAGGGTTTTGCCGCCGCGCTCCAGGTAGAGGGTGAGCTCGCCGTCGACCAGGACCACCAGGGAGCCCGCCTTGCGGCCCGGCTTGTGGGTGGCGCCGGACGGGGGCTCCGGCCAGGGCAGGGCCGCTCCGTACGCGTTGGCCGGGTCGGCGGCGGCCAGGACCGTCGCGGCCAGTGGGGGCGGGGTCCGCTCGGCGGCGCGCAGCCGGTCCACCGCGCCGTCCATGGCGAACTGGGCCGCGCCCAGGCCTTCGACCACGTAACCCCGCCGGGCCTGGCCGCTGTCCTCGAAGGCGGAGAGGACGCGGTAGACCGCGCTGAAGCCGCCTTCCACGCCCTCGGCGGCCACCGCGCCCCGGGTCACCACGCCGTGGCGGTCCAGCAGGGTACGGGCCAGGGCGTGTGCGCGGTGCGTCGGGTCGGGGGCGTGGACCGGGAGCAGGGACCAGCGGCCCGACACCGTGGGCGGGCCCGTACGGGAGACCGGGGAGGTGAGCGTGCCGTAGCGGCCGCGCGGGATCGTACGCCGGGCGCGGTGGGCGGTGGCTCCGGCCGTGCGGCCCGAGCCGAGGAGGTTGCGCAGCGGGGACAGGGTGTCGTTCGTCAGGCGGCCCGACCAGGCCAGGTCCCACAGCGCGGAGGCGAGCTCCGGGTCCGAGGCGTCGGGGTGCCGGGCGCGCACCGCCTCCGTCAGCTGGCGGAAGAACAGGCCGTAGCCGCCCGAGAGGGCGTCCAGGAGGGCCTGGTGGAGCGGGGTGGGCTCCAGGGGGTGCGCCGGGGGGAGGAGGAGCGGGGCCGCCTCCGCGAGGTAGAGGGAGATCCAGCCGTCCTTGCCCGGCAGGGCGCCCGCGCCGGCCCAGAGCACCTCGCCCGTGGTGGTGAGCTCGTCCAGGAGCGAGGGGGAGTAGTCCGCCACGCGGGACGGGAGGATCAGCCGCTCCAGCGCGGAGGCCGGGACCGCCGCGCCCTGGAGCTGCTCGATCGCGCGGGCCAGTCCGTCGATGCCGCGCAGGGCCCCGCCCAGGTGCTGCCACTGGGGGAGGAAGGTGGCCAGCGAGGCCGGCGGGACCGGCTCCAGCTCCTGGCGCAGCGCGGCCAGCGAACGGCGCCGCAGCCGCCGCAGCACCGTCGCGTCGCACCACTCCTGGCCGATGCCCGCCGGATGGAACTCGCCCTGCACCACCCGCCCGGCCGCCGCGAGCCGGTGCAGCGCGCCGTCCGTCACGGCCGGGCCCAGACCGAAGCGGGTGGCGGCGGTGACCGTGGTGAACGGGCCGTGGGTGCGGGCGTACCGGGCCAGGAGGTCGCCCAGCGGGTCCTTCACCGGCTCGGTGAACGCCTCCGGGACGCCCACCGGGAGCGCCGTGCCCAGCGCGTCGCGCAGCCGGCCCGCGTCCTCGATCGCCGCCCAGTGCTCCTCGCCGCCGATCCGGACCCGGATCGCCCGGCGGGCCGAGGCCAGGGACTGCGCCCACGCCGGGTCCGCGCCGCGCGCCGCCAGTTCCCCGGGGGTGAGCGGTCCCAGCAGGCGCAGCAGGTCGGCCACGGACTCGGCGTCCTTGGCCCGCCGGTCCTCCGTCAGCCACTGGAGCTCCCGCTCCAGCTCCGCCAGTACCTCCGCGTCGAGCAGCTCGCGCAGCTCGGCCTGGCCCAGCAGCTCGGCCAGCAGCCGGGAGTCCAGCGAGAGCGCGGCCGCCCGGCGCTCGGCCAGGGGCGAGTCGCCCTCGTAGAGGAACTGCGCGACGTACCCGAAGAGCAGCGAGCGGGCGAAGGGGGAGGGTTCGACGGTGGTGACCTCGACGAGGCGGACCCGGCGGGCCTCGATGTCCCCCATGAGCTCGGTGAGCCCCGGCACGTCGAAGACGTCCTGCAGGCATTCGCGTACGGCTTCCAGCACGATCGGGAACGAGCCGAACTCCGAGGCCACCTGGAGCAGCTGGGAGGCGCGCTGGCGCTGCTGCCACAGGGGGGTGCGCTTGCCCGGATCGCGGCGCGGCAGCAGCAGGGCGCGCGCCGCGCACTCGCGGAAGCGGGAGGCGAACAGCGCGGAGCCGCCCACCTGGTCGGTGACGATCTGCTGGATGTCGCCGTGGTCGAAGGCCACGTCCGCCGCGCCCAGCGGGGGCTTGTCGTCGTCGAAGTCGAAGGACCGGTCCCGGGCCGGGTCGTGGTCCAGCAGGTCCAGGTCCATGCTCAGCAGGTCCGCGTCCGGCAGCCGCAGCACGATGCCGTCGTCGGCGTGCATCACCTGCGCGTCCATCCCGTACCGCTCGGAGAGGCGGGCGCCGAGCGCCAGTGCCCAGGGGGCGTGCACCTGGGCGCCGAAGGGGGAGTGGACGACGACCCGCCAGTCGCCGAGCTCGTCGCGGAACCGCTCGACGACGATGGTCCGGTCGTCCGGTACGTGGCCGCAGGCCTCGCGCTGTTCGGCGAGGTACGCCAGGACGTTCTCGGCGGCCCAGGCGTCCAGGCCGGCCGCCAGCAGCCGCAGCCGGGCGTCCTCGGCCGTGAGACCGCCGAGCTCGCGCAGGAACGCGCCGACCGCGCGGCCCAGTTCGAGCGGCCGGCCCAGCTGGTCGCCCTTCCAGAACGGGAGGCGGCCCGGGACACCGGGGGCCGGGGTGACCAGGACGCGGTCGCGGGTGATGTCCACGATCCGCCAGGAGGTGGTGCCGAGGGTGAAGACGTCGCCGACGCGGGACTCGTAGACCATCTCCTCGTCGAGCTCGCCGACCCGGCCGCCGCCCTTCTTCGGATCCGACCCGGCCAGGAAGACGCCGAAGAGGCCGCGGTCCGGGATGGTGCCGCCGGAGGTGACCGCGAGGCGCTGGGCCCCCGGGCGGCCGGTGATCGTCCCGGCGACCCGGTCCCACACGACCCGGGGCCTGAGCTCGGCGAACGCGTCCGAGGGATAGCGGCCGGCCAGCATGTCCAGCACCGCCGTGAACGCCGAGTCCGGCAGCGCCGCGAAGGGCGCCGCCCGCCGCACCAGGGCGAGCAGGTCGTCCAGCTGCCAGGTGTCCATCGCGGTCATCGCGACGAGCTGCTGGGCGAGGACGTCCAGCGGATTGGAGGGGATCCGCAGGGACTCGATCGAGCCCGTGCGCATCCGCTCGGTGACCACAGCGGCCTGCACGAGGTCGCCCCGGTACTTGGGGAAGACGACCCCGGTGGAGACCGCGCCCACCTGGTGCCCGGCCCGGCCGACCCGCTGGAGCCCGGAGGCCACCGAGGGCGGGGACTCCACCTGGATGACGAGGTCCACCGCGCCCATGTCGATGCCGAGCTCCAGGCTGGAGGTGGCGACCACGGCGGGCAGCCGGCCCGCCTTCAGGTCCTCCTCCACCAGCGCCCGCTGCTCCTTGGAGACCGAACCGTGGTGGGCGCGGGCCAGCAGCGGCGGTGCGCCGAGGGCGGCGCCCGACTGGGCCATGATCTCGGCCGGGGCCGGACCCTCCGGCAGCGGGCCGCCCGTGGCGCGCTCGTACGCGATCTCGTTGAGCCGGTTGCACAGGCGCTCGGCGAGCCGGCGGGAGTTGGCGAAGACGATGGTGGAGCGGTGGGCCTGGACCAGATCGGCGATCCGCTCCTCCACGTGCGGCCAGATCGAGGGTTTGTCGCCGCCCTCCTTGCCCTCGGTGGCCGGCGAGCCGCCCAACTCGCCCATGTCCTCGACGGGGACGACCACCGACAGGTCGAACTCCTTGGTCGAGGGCGGCTGGACGATCTCCACCCTGCCGCGCGGCGCGAGGTACCGGGCCACCTCGTCCACCGGCCGGACCGTGGCCGACAGCCCGATCCGGCGCGCCGGGCGCGGCAGCAGCTCGTCCAACCGCTCCAGCGACAGGGCCAGATGGGCGCCGCGCTTGGTCCCGGCGACCGCGTGCACCTCGTCCAGGATCACCGTCTCGATCCCGGCCAGGGCGTCGCGGGCGGCCGAGGTCAGCATCAGGAACAGCGACTCGGGCGTGGTGATCAGGATGTCCGGCGGCCGGGTCACCAGCGCCCGCCGCTCGGCGGGCGGGGTGTCGCCGGAGCGGATCCCGACCCGGATCTCCGGCTCGGGCAGGCCCAGCCGCACCGACTCCTGCCGGATGCCGGTCAGCGGGCTGCGCAGATTGCGCTCCACGTCCACGGCGAGGGCCTTCAGGGGCGATACGTACAGCACCCGGCAGCGCTTCTTCGGGTCGGCCGGGGGCGGGGTCGACGCGAGCTGGTCGAGGGCCGCGAGGAAGGCGGCCAGGGTCTTGCCGGAGCCGGTGGGGGCCACCACCAGCACGTCCGAGCCCGCCCCGATGGCCCGCCAGGCGCCCTCCTGGGCGGCGGTGGGCGAGACGAAGGCCCCCGTGAACCAGGAACGGGTCGCGGGGGAGAACGAGTCGAGCGCGGTACCGGACATGCCCCCATCGTGCACCCGCCCACTGACAACCGGCCCGACCTGCGAGGACGCCCCGGCCGGCCGGGGCGCAGAATGGGGGGATGGGGACGGGGAGCGGAGCGGAAGAGGGCCGCCGGGAGTGGGCACGGCACTGGCAGTACGCGGAACTGCCCGGGCTGGACCTCCTGCGCGCCCACTACGTGCGCCACACCTTCCCGCGCCACGCCCACGACGGGTACGTCATCGCGGCCGTCACCGGCGGCATCGAGGAGGTCGGCCTGCCGGGGGACACCATCCGCGCCGGACCCGGCAGCGTGGTCCTGATCAACCCCGAGGTCCCGCACACCGCCCGCGCCGGAGTCCCCGAGGGCTGGGCCTACGCCACCCTCTACCCCTCCCGGGCGCTGATCACCGAGGTCGCCGCCGAGATCGGCACCCTGCGCGGGACCCCCGGCTTCACCGCCGACATGGTCACCGACCCGCGGGCCTCGCGGGTCATCACCGAGGTCCACCGGGCCGCCGAGGCGGGCAACGCGCTGGCCGCCGACACGCTGCTGCGCGGTGTGGTGGCCCGGATGCTGAAGCGGCACGCCGGACCGCTGCCCGCCCGTACGGTACGTCGCGCGGGCGCCGCCGACGCGGAGCGGGCCCGGGCCGTACTGGAGGAGCGGATGGGCGAGCCACCGTCGCTGGAGCAGCTCGCGGCGGAGCTGGGCACGAGCCCGTTCGCGCTGCTGCGGGCCTTCCGGGACCGGTACGGCATGCCCCCGCACACCTGGCTGACCGACGCCCGGGTCCGGCGGGCGCGCCGGCTGCTCGACGCGGGCACCCCGCCGGCGGAGGCCGCCGTCACCGTCGGCTTCACCGACCAGCCGCACCTGAACCGGCACTTCACCCGCATCGTGGGAGTCCCACCGGGGGCTTACCGGCGGGGACGGGCGGCCGGTTAGGGCGGGACAGGCCAGGACGACAGTGCCGCGCGGGCCTCCTCGATCAGGGCGGGACAGGCCCTAGGACGACAGTGCCGCGCGGGTCTCCTCGATCAGGGCGCGGGCCGCGGAGACCGTCGCCGTCAGGGCGGCCGCCGTGGTGCCCGGCGCGCCCAGCAGGGTCCGTACGCGCTCGCCGAAACCCGCCGGGGCAGAAGGCAGGAGCTCCGCCGCGGCCAGGGCGCCCTTCTCGTTCAGGCACCAGCGCCGGTCCGCCGCGAACAGGGCCTGGACGAGGACGCCGAAGGCCCGGGACAGGCAGAGCGAGACGTACAGGGAGTCCGCGCGGGCCGCGCCCTTCGCGGCGCCCGCGACGAGGAACTCCGCCTCCCAGGCCCCGGCGACCAGGGCCTCCCGCAGCGGCTCCGGGTACACCGAGGCCGCGGCGCGCAGCGCCGTCAGCTCGCCCGCGGGGTCGGCCAGGACCTGGCCCAGGGCCACCTCGCCCGGGTAGCAGGGGGACCAGAAGCCGAGCGGGTGCCCCGGCTGCACGCCCACCTCGTACCGGCCCGCGCGGCAGTCCTCCCACACCCGCTCGACCCGGTCCAGGTCCCGCAGGATCCAGTCCACCGCCACACCGTCCACGCGCAGCCAGGCCCCGCCGTTGACCCAGGGGCCCCAGCCGCCCGGTCCGGCCACCTCCACGTCCGGTCCGGCCAGCGCGCCCAGCGCGGCCAGGTCGAGGTCGCCGCGGTAGTAGACGCCGAGGTCCCAGTCCGATTCCGGGCGGTGTTCGCCGCGGGCCCGGCTGCCGCCGAGCATCACTCCGCGGACACCGGGCACCTCGGCCAGCCGGACCGCCATTTCCTTGATCACTTCGTTCACGGTGCAAGAACGTACAAGACCGGGGCGCCGCCGCCTCCGTATTTTCGGGGCGTGGGAGAACATCAAGTGGTGATACGAGAAGTACCCGAGGGGACCGGAGCCGGGACCGGAGCCGGGACCGGGGCCCGAGCAGGAGCCGGGGCCGGATCCGAGGTCCCGGCCAAGCCGCGTGCCGCCGTCGTACGGGACGCCCTCGGCGTCGGTGTGGCGGTCGGGCTGTCCGGGTTCGCCTTCGGGGTGACGGCCGCCGGATCCGGGGTCAGCACCCTCCAGGCCTGCGTGCTGAGCCTGCTCGTCTTCACCGGCGCCTCGCAGTTCGCGCTGGTCGGAGCACTGGCCGCCGGCGGGAACCCGTTCACGGCCGCCGCGGGGGCCTTCTTCCTCGGCACCCGCAACGCCTTCTACGGGCTGCGGCTGTCCCAGCTGCTCGCGCTGCCCAAGGGCGTCCGGCCCTTCGCCGCGCACTGGGTGATCGACGAGACCACCGCCGTGGCCCTCGCCCAGCCCGACCGGAAGTCGGCGCGGATCGGCTTCACCGTGACCGGGCTGAGCCTGTACGTCCTGTGGAACGTCACCACCCTGCTGGGCGCGCTCGGCGCCGAGGCCATCGGGGACACCAGGGCGTGGGGGCTGGACGCCGCCGGGCCCGCCGTCTTCCTCGCGCTGCTCGCCCCGATGCTCAAGACCGGCACCGAGCGGGCCGTCGCCGCCCTCGCCCTCGTCCTGGGACTGGGCCTGCTGCCCGTGCTCCCCGCCGGGGTGCCCGTGCTGATAGCGGCGCTGGCCGCGCCGGTCGTGCTGTGGATGAAGGGACGCCGCTCGTGAACGTCTGGATCGCCATCGGGCTCACCGTCGTCGGCTGCTACGCCGTCAAACTCGCCGGACTGCTCGTCCCCGCCGGAGCCCTGGAGCGGCCGGTGGTGCGCAAGCTCTCCGCCCTCCTGCCGGTCGCGCTGCTCGCCGCGCTCACCGCGCAGCAGACCTTCGCCACCGGCCACGAGCTGGTGCTCGACGCCCGGGCCGCCGGGCTGGTGGCCGCCGGGATCGCCCTGCTGCTGCGGGCGCCGTTCCTCGTGGTGGTCGCGGCGGCCGTCCTGGTCACCGCGGGGCTGCGGGCCCTGGGAGGCTAGCGCCGCCGGGGAGGAAACCGTGGGCGCGCAGCGTCAGCAGGGCCTCCAGCGTGGCGATCGGGCGCCGCTCCAGCGAGCTGCCCGGCGCCCACGCCGCGCGGTGCACCGGCCAGCCGCCGTCCGGTTGCTGCAGGCCGGCCAGGAAGTGCAGCGAGCGGCGCAGCTCCGCGTCCGTGAACCAGCCGCGGGCCAGGGACTGCGGGCGGCGGGCGAAGTCGTACGGGTACAGGTGCTCGCCCGGGGCGTGGCCCGGCACCGGCGGGTACGCGTCCTGCCGCGCGGGATCCAGTACGACGAGCTGCCGCTCCCGGACCAGCCGCCCCAGCCGGTCGGCGGCCGCCGAGGCACGGGCCCGGTCGGGGACCCCGTCCAGGAAGGCCACCGCGCTCTGGATCTCGTACGGGTGCGCGTGGCGCAGGTTCTCCACCCGGTCCCAGCAGAAGTCCGTCGCCCGGAACAGCCACGCGTGCCAGATCCGGTTGCGGTGCAGGATCCCGACGACCGGGCCGGTGGTCAGCAGGTCGCCCGGCGGGTGGTCGTGCAGCGGGAGGTGGGGGGCCGCCGGGTATCCGCCGTGGACCGGACCGGTCACCGGGAGCGCCCCGTCGGGGGTGGAGACCCGGGCGAGGTGATCGCAGAGCCGCTCGATGCGCTGCCCGGCACAGCGGCCCAGGCCGTCCAGGACGCGCAGGGCGTGGGCGGTGTGCAGCGGGTGGCTCAGCGGGCCGCGCAGATCGGGGTCGAGGGCGTGGCCGTAGCCGCCGTCACCGCCGAGGTAGGCGCCGAGGGCGGCGTCCACCGGGTCGGCGTCCCCGCCGAGGAAGTGGAACGCGAACCGCCGCTGCTCCAGCACCCGGGCCGTGAGCCAGATGAACTGCTCGGCGCGGGCCGGCGCACCCGCCGTCGTCGGCGCCGCCGGGGCGCACGCTTCGTCTCCAGGCATGCGAGAAACGTAGGGGCCCGTGGTGCGTCCGGGGGGCCGGAACGGGGCCGGTGCACTCTCCGGGGCGGGATACTGAGGTCATGCGGTTGACGAATTTCTGGGAGCGGATGGCCGAGCACTTCGGTGCGGGCTACGCGGACTCCTTCGCGCGGGACCACGTCATGACGGAGCTCGGGGGGCGCACGGTCCACCAGGCGCTGGCCGCGGGCTGGGAGGCCAAGGACGTGTGGCGCGCGGTGTGTTCGGCCATGGACGTGCCGGCCTCGCTGCGCTAGGCCGACCGGGTCGCCGGCCGTGGTGCCGGGCGGGCCCGGTGACCGCTTCGCGGTCCGCGGCGCCGGTGGGACAGACTGGGCGGCGTGGCAGCCAGCGATGAGACGACCGACCAGCCCGCAGACCCCCGGGGCGCGGCGCCGCCCGGCCGGGCGGCGCCGCAGGGCCCCCCGGCCGCAGGCCCCGTGGCGGCAGACCCGGGGACGCCGGGCTCCCCGCCCGGCCGCCCGCCGTCGCAGGACCCCGCCGGTCAACCGGCCCCGGGGGACGCGCGGATGCCGCGCTGGCTGCCGCGCGCCGTGGTCCTCGTACTGGCCCTCGTCGCCTGTTTCCAGCTCGGCAGCTGGGCCTTCCACCAGCTGATCGGGCTGCTCGTCAACATCCTGATCGCGTTCTTCCTGGCGCTCGCGATCGAACCGGCCGTGGCCCGGATGGCGGCTCGCGGCATGCGCCGCGGGCTCGCCACCTTCCTGGTGTTCCTCGGGGTGTTCGTCGCGTCGGCCGGATTCGTCGCGCTGCTCGGCTCGATCCTGGCCGCGCAGATCGTCGACCTGGTGGAAGGCTTCCCGGGCTATCTCGACTCGCTGATCGGCTCGATCAACGACACCTTCCACACGGACCTGTCCCGGCTGGACATCCAGGACAGCCTGCTGCACTCGGACTGGCTGCAGAAGTACGTGCAGAACAGCGCGAGCGGCGTGCTCGACGTGTCCGGCGCGGTGCTCGGCGGACTGTTCAAGCTGCTGACGATCGGCCTGTTCTCCTTCTACTTCGCCGCGGACGGACCGCGGCTGCGCCGCGCGCTGTGCTCCGTACTGCCGCCCGCGAAGCAGGCGGAGGTGCTGCGGGCGTGGGAGATCGCCGTCACCAAGACGGGCGGCTACCTCTACTCGCGCGGGCTGATGGCGCTGGTCTCCGGGGTCGCGCACTACATCTGCTTCGTGCTGCTCGACGTGCCGTACGCGCCCGCGCTCGCGGTGTGGGTGGGGCTGGTGTCGCAGTTCATCCCCACCATCGGCACCTATCTGGCGGGTGCGCTGCCGATGCTGATCGCCTTCACGGTCAACCCCTGGTACGCGCTGTACGTGCTCGGATTCGTGGTGGTGTACCAGCAGTTCGAGAACTACGTGCTCCAGCCGAAGCTGACCGCGAAGACGGTGGACATCCACCCGGCGGTGGCGTTCGGGTCGGTCATCGCGGGCACCGCCCTGCTGGGCGCGGTCGGGGCGCTCATCGCGATCCCGGCCGTCGCCACGATGCAGGCGTTCCTCGGTGCGTACGTGAAGCGGTACGCGCTGACCGACGACGCGGACGCCTCTACTTCGCGTTCTCGTCCGAGGAGGCGAGTACGGCTGCCAGGGCGTCGTTGACCCAGCTCTCGGCCGCGTCCTTGTCCACACCGAGGCCGCTGAGCAGACCCGTTCCGTTCTCCAGCTCCAGGAGCGCCAGCAGGATGTGCTCGGTGCCCACGTAGTTGTGGCCCAGGCGCAGGGCCTCGCGGAAGGTGAGCTCCAGGGCCTTCTTCGACGGGGCGTCGAAGGGGACCAGGGCGGGGAGGTCCTCCGCGGCCGGGGGCAGGCCCGCGGTCGCGGCGGCGCGCACGTCGTCCGCCGAGACCCCCTGGGCGGCGATGGCGAGGGCCGCGAGGCCCTCGTCCTCGGCCAGCAGCCCGAGGACGAGGTGCTCGGTGCGGATCTCGGTGTTGCCGGCGGCGCGGGCCTCGTTCTGCGCGGTCACGACCACGTTGCGGGCGCGGGGGGTGAAGCGGCCGAAGCCCTGGCTGGGGTCGAGTCCGGGCTCGCCCTCCTTGTCGGCCTTGGGTACGAAGCGCTTCTGCGCGGCCTGCCGGGTGACGCCCATGCTGCGGCCGATGTCGGTCCAGGAGGCGCCGGAGCGGCGGGCCTGGTCGACGAAGTGGCCGATGAGGTGGTCGGCGACGTCACCGAGGGCCTCGGCGGCCACCACGGCGTCGCTGAGCTGATCCAGGGTGTCGGTGTGGACCTTCTTGATGGCCTCGATGAGGTCGTCGAGGCGTACCGGATTGGTCATGCGGACGGGTTCGACCGAAGGGTTCGTCATGGGTGCAACCCTAGGTTGACAGTCGAGCGGGTGTCAACCTTGGGTTGTCAGTCGGCCTGCCGGAGACGCTCCGGCGCGGATCGCGGATCGCGGATCGCGGATCGGGGATTGCGGATCGGGGATCGCGGACCGCGGGCCGCGGATCAGCCGAGGCGGGTGAGCAGGATTCGGCCCCCCTCGTGCACCCCGCCGTCGATGGCGACGACCCGGCCGCCGGCGTAGCGCACCGCCTCCCGGACGTCCGCGGGCGCCACGCCGAAGTGCTTGGTGAGCGTGCTGTGCCCGTGCACCAGCACGTCGCCGCCGAGCGTGCCCAGCACGGCCGAGACGGGATCACCGGCGTGCGCCGCCCCGGCGCCGCGGAACGCTCCGCGGGCGCTCATCCGCCGGGTCAACTCCAGCCACACGGCGGTGTCCGGGGAGCTCAGCGCGGCGGCGACCGCGGCGTTGACCTCCGCGACCGTCGATCCGAACTCCAGGTAGCGGGCGGTGTCGGAGTGGACCAGGAGGTGGCCGTCCACGAGCTCCACCGCGGGCAGGCCGAGGATCCAGTCGATGTGCTCCGGTGCGAGGCGGCGCAGATCCTCCTCGGAGCCGCCGAAGCGGGTCCAGCCGCCCCGGAACCTGTCGGGTTCGTCCCAGCCCGCGACGGGTGCGCTGCCGAAGCGGTGCGCGGCGAGCAGCTGCACCTCGTGGTTGCCCAGCAGCGCCCCCACGCGGCCGCCGGCGGCCGCGGCCTCGTCCGCCAGTCTCCGGACGTCCTCGATGACGCCGATGCCGTCCGGCCCCCGGTCGACGTAGTCGCCGAGCAGCCACAGCCGTGCGTCACCCCCGGACCACCGGCCCGCGCGGTCGACGAGCGCGGCGTCACGGAGCACCTCCCGGAACTCGGACCGGTGGCCGTGGACATCGGCGGCTGCGTACAGGGGCGGGTTCGGCGTGGCCATGGGCCGGGACGCTACCAGCGGCCCGCCACCGGGGCAGCGGGCGTCTTCCGGCCGTCGCGGTACCCGCACCGGCCGGCCGGCGGCCCCGGCGCCGCGGGTCCGGCGTGGTGCGCTTGACACGGAAATCGAACACGCATTCTCATGGGTTATCCACAGTCAAACCGGACGCGGGACCGCGTTGTCAGTGGCAGGCGTTAGCGTCAATGGCGTGAAGCGATCGACTCAAGCAAATCGGGTGGAACCCATGGCAGGCAACGACCGCGAGAAGGCTCTGGAAGCCGCGCTCGCACAGATTGAACGGCAGTTCGGCAAGGGTGCCGTGATGCGGCTCGGCGACAAGCCGAACGACCCCATCGAGGTCATCCCCACCGGGTCGACCGCGCTGGACATCGCCCTCGGCGTCGGCGGGCTGCCGCGCGGCCGTGTGATCGAGGTGTACGGACCGGAGTCCTCCGGTAAGACGACCCTGACCCTCCACGCCGTGGCCAACGCGCAGAAGGCCGGCGGCACCGTGGCCTTCGTTGACGCCGAGCACGCACTCGACCCCGAGTACGCCAAGGCCCTCGGCGTCGACACCGACAACCTCATCCTGTCCCAGCCGGACACCGGCGAGCAGGCGCTGGAGATCGTGGACATGCTGGTCCGCTCCGGTGCGCTCGACCTGATCGTCATCGACTCCGTGGCGGCGCTCGTGCCGCGCGCGGAGATCGAGGGCGAGATGGGTGACTCGCACGTGGGTCTCCAGGCCCGTCTGATGAGCCAGGCCCTCCGCAAGATCACCGGTGCGCTCAGCCAGTCCAAGACCACCGCGATCTTCATCAACCAGCTCCGCGAGAAGATCGGTGTGATGTTCGGCTCGCCGGAGACCACCACCGGTGGCCGCGCGCTGAAGTTCTACGCCTCCGTGCGCCTCGACATCCGGCGCATCGAGACCCTCAAGGACGGCACGGACGCGGTCGGCAACCGCACCCGCGTCAAGGTCGTCAAGAACAAGGTCGCCCCGCCCTTCAAGCAGGCCGAGTTCGACATCCTCTACGGCCACGGCATCAGCCGCGAGGGCGGCCTGATCGACATGGGCGTGGAGCACGGCTTCGTCCGCAAGGCCGGCGCCTGGTACACGTACGAGGGCGACCAGCTCGGCCAGGGCAAGGAGAACGCGCGCAAGTTCCTCTGCGACAACCCCGCCCTCTCCGACGAGATCGAGCGGAAGATCAAGGAGAAGCTGGGCGTCGGTATCCGCAAGGACGCCGCTGCCACCGCCACGGCCACCGCTGAGGCCGGTGCGGACGCGTCCGCCGAGACCGCGGCCGTGCCCGCTCCCGCGTCGAAGGCCAAGACCGCGGCCAAGGCCGCCGTCGCCAAGAGCTGACCCGTGTGGGAGCAGGAAAGGGGTGGCGGCGGAGACGGCCGGGAAGGCCGTCGCGCGGGAGGCCGTGAAGGCCGCCGCCCATTCGGTCGTGAAGGTGGTCGTGAAAGCGGCCGGGACGGCAGTCGGGACGGCAGTCGTGAAGGCAGCCGGGAAGGCCGTCGCGCGGAGGGCCGGGGCGCCGAGGGCCGGGAAGGCCGTCAGGAGCTGCCGCCCCAGAGTCCCGAGGAGCAGGCGCGGGCGATCTGCCTGCGCCTGCTCACCGGGATGCCGCGCACCCGGCGGCAGCTCGCGGACGCCCTGGCCAAACGGGACATCCCCGAGGAGGTGTCGGAACAGGTCCTCTCCCGGTTCGAGGAGGTGGGCCTGATCGACGACGCCGCGTTCGCCGGGGCCTGGGTCGAGTCCCGCCACCGCGGCCGGGGTCTGGCCCGCCGGGCGCTCGCGCAGGAACTCCGTACCAAGGGGGTGGCCCCCACCCTCGTCCAGGAGGCCCTGGAACAGCTGGACTCCGACCAGGAGGAGGAGACCGCCCGGGAGCTCGTGGAGCGCAAGCTCCGCGCGACCCGGGGCCTGGAGCGGGACAAGCGGATCCGGCGGCTCGCCGGAATGCTCGCCCGCAAGGGGTACCCGGAGGGCATGGCCCTACGGGTGGTCCGCCGCGCGCTGGAGGCGGAGGGCGAGGACGCCGAGGACCTGGGGTACCCCGGGGGCTGACCCCGCTCACCGGCCCGGAACCACCGGGCGGGGGTGGGGCTGACCCGGCGGGTGGGGCTGACCCGGGGGTGGGGCTGACCCGGGGGGTGGGGCCAACCCCCGTCCCAGGAGGCCGGAGCGCTCCAATGTGACGCCGCGGACCCGGCGGCAGAGTTGCCCGCATGATGCTGCGCTACGCACTCCAGACCCTCAGGGACCGCAAAGCCGGATTCCTCGGTGCCTTCGTCGCCCTGCTGTGCGCGGCGGCCCTCGTGACCGCCTGCGGAACCCTCCTGGAGACGGGCCTCCGCGGAAAGATCGCCACCGAGCGCTACGCGGGCAGCCCGGTGGTCGTCTCCGCTGACCAGAACGTCCACGAGACGACGGTCAAGGAGAAGAAGGGCGGCACACCGAAGGCCAAGACGAAGCACAAGGCCAAACCCGTGGCGGAACGGGCCTGGCTGCCGGCCGCCACCGCGGACACCGTCCGCGCGGTGCCCGGCGTGGAGCGGGCCGTACCCGAGGTCACGTTCCGGGCACTGGCACTCGCCAGGGGCGCCGACCCCGCGAAGCCCTCGTACGGGCACGCCTGGAGCTCCGCCGCGCTCACGCCCTTCACGCTGGCCGAAGGCCGCGCCCCCGGGAGCGGTGACGAGGTCGTCGTCGACCGGGAACTCGCGGCCCGCGCGGCCCTGAGGCCCGGCTCCGAACTCGTCGTGCAGTCCACCGGCGAGCCCAGGACCTACACCGTCAGCGGGATCGCGGCCACGGCCGGCCGGAGCCTCGCGCACCAGAGCGCGCTGTTCTTCAGCGACGCCGAGGCACAGCGGCTCGCCGCCCGCGACGGCCGGGTCAGCGCCATCGGGATCCTGCCCGGGGCGGGCGTGGACCCCGGCGAGCTCGCCGGGCGGATCCGCCAGGCGCTCCGGGGCACCACCGCGCAGGTCGCCACCGGGGACGCGCGGGGCCCCGTCGAGTTCCTCGACGCGGCCGGCGCCCGGATCAAGCTGGTCTCCATGGGCGGCGCGATGGGCGGCACCTCGCTCCTCGTGGCGATCCTCGTGGTCGTCGGCACCTTCGCCCTCTCGGTCCAGCAGCGCCACCGCGAACTCGCCCTGCTCCGCGCCATCGCCGCCACCCCCCGGCAGCTGCGCCGCATGATCGGCCGCGAGGCGCTGCTCGTGGGTCTGGCCGCCGGAGTCGCCGGGGCCCTCGCCGGGCTGCCGCTCGCCGCCTGGCTGCACGGGCGGTTCGTCGGCGCCGGGGTCGTCCCCGTCACCCTGGAGCGCACCGCCGGGATCTTCCCGATGGCCGCCGCCGTCGGCGCGAGCCTGCTCGGAGCCTGGTCCGCGGCCCGGATCACCGCGCGGCGCACGGCCCGCATCCGCCCGGCCGAAGCCCTCTCCGAGGCCGCCGTCGAGCGGAGCCGGCCCGCAGGGGCACGGCTCGCCGGCGGGGTGCTGCTGCTGGCCGCCGGGGTGGTGCTGGTCGCCGTACTGAGCACGCTGCGCACCGAGCCGGCGTCGACGCCGGTCACCTTCCTCGCCGTAGTGGTGCTCGCCGGAGCCGTCTCGCTGCTGGGCCCGCTGATCGTCAGGGGCGCGACCGCGCTGCTCGCCGGGCCGCTGCGGCTGGCCGGTCCGGGCGGCCGGCTGGCCACCGCGAACCTGCGGGGCAACGCCACCCGGATGGCCTCCGCCGTCACCCCGCTCACGCTGCTGATCGGGATGGCCTGCACCGTGCTCTTCATCACCCCGACGCTCGGCGACGCCACCCGGACGCAGGCCCGCGAGGGGGTGCGGGCCGAGTGGGTGCTCCAGGGGCCGGGGCCCGGCCTCTCCGGCGCCGCCGCCGAGCGGATCCGCAGGACGCCCGGGGTCCTCGCGGCCACCGAGATCGTGCGCACGTCGGTCCGGGTGGGGCTGACGAAGTACGCGGCCCAGGGAGTGACCCCGGCCGGGCTGGACCGGACCTGGGACCCGGGCGTGACGGGCGGGAGCCTGGCGGGGTTCGGCGAGAGGAGTGCGGCGGTGAGCGAACTGGCCGCGGACCAGTTGGGCCTGGAGCCGGGGAGCGCACTGTCGCTGACCCTGGGGGACGGGACGCCCGTCACCCTGACGGTGTCCGCGGTCTACGCGCGGGGGCTGGGCTTCGGGGACGTGACGCTGCCGCACGCTCTGGTGGCCGCGCACGTGGACGATCCGCTCGCTTCGCGCGTGCTGGTGGCGGGAGTGGCGGGAGCGGGACCGGCGGTACGGGAGGCGCTGGCCTCGGCCGTACGGGAGTACCCGGGTGTGGCCGTGCTGTCGGCGGCCGAGGCGGAGCGGCGGTCCGAGGAGGCCGGGTCGGCGGCGTCGGAGATCAACCTGCTGGCGATGGGGCTGGTCCTGGCCTTCGCCGGGATCGCGGTGGCCAACACGCTGGCGATGTCCACGGGGGAGCGGCTGCGGGAGTTCGCGATGCTGCGGCTCGCGGGCGCGACGCGCAGGCAGGTGCGGGGGATGCTGCGGGCGGAGGCGCTGGCGGTGCTCCTGATGGGGGTGGCGCTGGGGTCGGGGATCGCGCTGGCGGTACTGACCGCCTTCAGCGTGGGCATGACGGGGGTGGCCGCGCCGGTGGTGCTCCCGCTGGTGTACGGGGTCGTCGTCGCCGGGGCCGGGCTGCTGGCGCTGTCCGCGACCGGTCTCGCGGGCCGGATCGCGCTCCGCCCGCACCCCGCAGCCCCGGCCCCCGCGAACCCCTGACCCCGACGGGGCCCGTCCCCTACCCCTTCCCCGGCCCTGCCCGGCCCCGCGCCTTGCCGGGTGGAGTCCGGGGAACGGGGGAAGGGTGGGTAGGGGAGTTGCGCCCGCAGGGCCCACCACCCGCACCGAGCACCGGGCCCCGTGCCGGGGCGGCGGTGGTCGCGACCCCGACCAGGCACCGACGGACGGAGTCCGGCGCAGCGGCGCGATGCCCGGAAAGCGCGTCAGCGCTGAGCGGTGCGAGCGGCGCGTCAGAAAGGGGTGACGGGGAGGCCCGCCGCCTTCCAGGCCTGGAAGCCGCCCGTGAGGTCCGTGGCCTCCGGGAGGGCCAGCGCGTGGAGGGACGCCGCCGCGAGGGTGGAGGCGTAGCCCTCGTTGCAGACGACGATGACGCGGATGCCGTGGTTCACGGCCTCCGGGAGGCGGTGGGAGCCCTCCGGGTCGAGGCGCCATTCCAGTTCGTTGCGCTCGATCACCAGCGCGCCCGGGATCAGCCCGTCCCGCTCACGCAGGGCCTGGTACCGGATGTCGACCAGGAGCGCCCCGGCCAGGAACTCCTCGTGCGCCTGGGCCGCGTCCACCCGCGTGTACGTGGTCCGCACCCGGTCGATGAGTGCGTCGATGCCGCTCACTGCCAGTCCGCCGGACGCTCGACCTGCTCCAGCGTGAGCACCGGGCCGGTGCGGCTGTAGCGGCGGATCAGGGGCAGCGGCGGGTAGTACGCGTGGACGGAGATCGCGTGCTCGGTCCCGGACTCGTTCAGCACCTCGTGCACGTGGTGTTCGCCGAAGGCCCGTCCGGCGCCCGCCGCCAGGCCGCGCGTGCGGTCCACGTCGGGGGCGAGGGAGAGGGACTGCCAGCCCTCGGAGGGGAGGCGGACCGTCAGGGAGTTCTCGGTGAGGCGACCGCGGGCGGTGGTGAAGGCGCCCCGCGACTCGGCGTGGTCGTGCCAGCCGGTGCCGGTGCCGGGGGGCCAGCCGATCAGCCAGGCCTCGCTGCCGCCCGGGCCGTCCAGCCGGATCCACGTCCGGCCCTCGGGGTCGAGGGGCAGGGAGGCGATCAGCTCGGGGTCGGAGGCGACGCGCAGGGTGAAGGCGAGGAGCTCCGCCGCCGAAGTGGCGGCGGCGGGCGCCGGCCCGGAGGCCGGAGCGGGGGCGTGCGTGGTGGCAGGCATGGGGGATGACCGTCCTGGGGGTTCGCGAGGGTGCGCGGCACACTTCGGGCGCGCAGAGGTAGGCGAATCAGCAGGAAGGGCGACACACGCAGCCCGCGTAGCGGAGCAGGTCCATATGGACCCTCCGCCACAGGCGTACGTCGTTGCCGGTCATGTCCGCGAGTGAAGCACGACTCGGCGGGAGGGTCAATCGATCAACGGTGCGATGGCGGGAGCGGCGCGGGGAGCGGAAGAGGCGGCGGGTTCGGGCGCGCCGTGGCGGACCGCGTCCGCGGCCTCGTACAGCTCCGCCGGGCGGACCCCGTCGAAGGTGGCCGCCATGTGCCCGTCCGGTCGTACGAGGAGCACGGTGTGCGCCGCCGCCCCCGGGTACCCGTCCGCCACGAGCAGCTCCGCCCGGACCGGGAGCGCGGCGACCGCCGCCGCGAGGCGGGGCATCAGTCCGGCGCCCACCCAGTGGCGCCGGTCCCAGACCCCGGTGCCGGGCGCGACGAGGACGACCAGCAGCCGGCCCCGGCCCAGCTGGTCGCGCAGCGGCACCGTCGAGCCGTCGGGCGCGGTCACCGGGATGTTCTCGACGGACCCGCCCGGCTCGGTGGCGGTCGGGGCCTCGCGGACGGCCACGGGCGGGGCGTACACCGGTTCGGCGCCCAGCGGGCCGCGCCCCAGGTGGCCGTCGGTGAGGAGCAGTTCGGCGGAGCGCGAAGCTCCGGGCAGGTAGGTGCGGAGCCCGTTCCCGGCGCGCACCGCGGTCATCGCCTGGTCGGCGGCGCGCAGCCGGGAGGCGACCGCCCGGCGGCGCTCGGCCTCGTAGCTGTCGAGGAGTTCCTCGGAGGCGCCCTGGTGCCAGGCGAGGGAGAGTTTCCAGGCGAGGTTCTCGGCGTCCCGGAGCCCCTCCTCGACGCCCTGGGTGCCGAGCGCGCCGAGCAGGTGCGCCGCGTCCCCGGCGAGGAAGACGCGGCCGTCGCGCCAGCGCCGGGCGAGCCGGTGGTGCAGGGTGTGGACCCCGGTGTCGAGGAGCTCGTACGGGGGAGTCGTGCCGCCGCACCACAGCGCGAGGGTGTCGCGGATGAGGGTGACCAGCGCATCGGGGGTCACGAGGTCCCCGCGCGCCGGGAGCAGCCAGTCCAGCCGGTACACCCCGTCGGCCAGCGGCCGTGCGGTGACTTCGTCGGGCGGGCTGCGGTGCAGCAACGCCTCGCCCGGCCACGGCAGTTCGGTGCGCAGGGCGGCGACGGCGTGCCGTTCCACGGCGGTGCGGCCGGGGAAGCGGATGCCGAGCAGCTTGCGCACGGTGGAGCGGGCCCCGTCGCAGCCGACCAGGTGGCTGCCGCGCCACCAGGTGGTCTCGGCGCCCCGGGTGTGGGCGGTGACCCCGGTGCCGTCCTGCTCCAGGGCGTCGATCCGGCTCTCGGTGACCAGTTGGACCAGGGGGTGCGCGGTGGCGGCGTCGCGCAGCCCGCGGGTCAGGGCGTGCTGGGGCAGGTGGATCGGGGCCGGGCCGTCCTCGAAGGTGATCCGCTGGGAGTCGCGGCCGCGTCGCATGGTGCGCCAGGCGGTGAAGTACGCGCCCTCGTCGCGCAGGGTCGCACAGCCCAGCCGGTGCACCATGGCGGCGGTGTCGGCGTGCAGGGCGACGGTGCGGGCCGGGCGGGGTTCGTCCTTGCCGGATCCTTCGTCGAGCACGACGCAGGGCACGCCCTGGCCGGCCAGGGCGAGGGCCATGGACAGCCCGACGGGCCCCGCGCCGACGACGATCACCGGGTCCATGATGTGGCTCCCGGTGTCCGGTATGTGATCACAGAACGTATGCAACTCACTGGAGGTGCCTGCGTCAAGTGACGCCGGGCGGGACAATGCCGAGTGGTGCGGCGGATGAGTTCCGCCGCACCACACGTTTCCCGCCAGTGTACTGACCGGCTGTCAGGCCGGGTGCCGGACGCGGGTCCGAGCGCATGTCCGATGTTCTGCCGGGGCTCCGGTCAGATGGCGCCGCCCGTGTTCGCGCCCGCGTCGAGGGTCGCCGGGACGATCGCGTCGGTGGTCCGCTTCGACTTCCGCAGGCGGCCCTCCAGCCAGGCGGCGAAGGTGGTGAGGCCGAAGTTCACCACGACGTACAGCGTCGCGATGATCACGAGGGTCGGGATGGTGTTGCTGTAGTTCGCGGCGATCGGCCGATTCATCGACAGCAGCTCGGCCAGGCCCAGCAGCGCGCCGCCGATCGCGGTGTCTTTGAGGATCACCACGAGCTGGCTGACCAGGGCCGGCAGCATCGCGGTGACCGCCTGCGGGATCAGGACGTACGTCATGACCTGGCCCTTGCGCATGCCGATCGCCTTCGCGGCGTCGGTCTGGCCCCGCGGGAGCGACTGCACGCCGGCCCGGACGATCTCGGCGATGACCGCGGAGTTGTACAGGACCAGGCCGGTGATCACCGCGTACAGCGGCCGTACCTCGGAGCCCACGGAGGTGTACTGCACGAAGAACGCGGAGCCGAAGAGCATCAGCATCAGCACCGGAACGGCCCGGAAGAACTCGACCCAGGTGCCCACGACGGCGCGCACCCACGCGTGGTCGGAGAGCCGGCCGATGCCGAGCAGGGCGCCCAGGGGCAGGGCGATCACCATGGCGATGGCACCGGCCCGCAGGGTTTCGCCGAGTCCCGGCAGCAGGAACGTGGTCCAGAGCCGGCTGTCGGTGAAGAAGGGAGCCCACTTGTCGGCTTCGAGCTGGTTCTTGTCCGCCAGGGCGGACAGCACCCACCACACGACGGCGGCGGCCACGACGAGGAAGATCCCGCTGTAGATCCAGTTGCGCGCCTTGGCCTTGGGGCCCGGGGCGTCGTACAGCACGGAGGTCATCGCTTCACCGCCACTCGCTTGGCAACCCAGCCGAGCAGGAGACCGGTGGGCAGGGTCAGAAGGACGAAGCCGAGGGCGAAGATCCCGAAGACGGCGAAGAGCGCCTGTGGTTCGTTCTCGACCATCTCCTTCATCAGGAGGGAGGCCTCGGCAACGCCGATGGCAGCCGCCACCGTCGTGTTCTTGGTCAGTGCGATCAGCACGTTGGCCAGTGGGGCGATGACCGCCCGGAAGGCCTGGGGGAGCACGATCAGGGTCAGCGTCTGCACGAAGCTCAGGCCCAGCGCGCGGGAGGCCTCGGCCTGTCCGACCGGGACCGTGTTGATGCCCGAGCGCAGCGCCTCGCAGACGAAGGTACCGGTGTAGGCGGTGAACCCGAGGACCGCGAGCCGGAAGCCGATGTCCTTGAACGTGCTGCCGCCGAGCGTGATGCCGAGGGTCTGGTTCAGGCCCAGCGAGCTGCCGATGATCAGCACGGTCAGCGGGATGTTGCGGACCACGTTGACGTAGGCGGCGGCGAATCCCCGCATCACCGGGACCGGGCTGACCCGCATCCCGGCCAGTACGGTGCCCCAGACCAGGGACCCGGCGGCCGAGTAGAGGGTGAGCTGAACCGTCACCCAGAAGGCTCCGAGCAGGTCGTACTGCCCAGAATCAAGAAAATCGAACACGATGGCCTGCGCTCTCCCCAGGATGGCCGGGATGGCCGGTGGGGCACGGTGCCGCCCGCATAGGGCGGCACCGTCCCTCACCTACGGATCAGTCCTCACCGATGGATGGGCCGGCGGACCGGCCGCCGGATCAGCTGCCTTCGGTGATCGCGGGCGCCGGCTCGTTCTTGTAGCCGGACGGGCCGAAGTTCTTCTGGATGGCCGCTTCCCAGGCGCCGTCCGTCTCCATCTTCTTGATGGCGGCGTTGACCTTGGTCTGGAGGTCCGTGTCGCCCTTCTTCAGACCGATGCCGTAGTTCTCGTTGCTCAGGCTCAGCCCGACCAGCTTGAACTTGCCCTTGTTCTTGTCCTGCGAGGCGTAGCCGGCCAGGATCGAGTTGTCCGTGGTCAGCGCGTCGACGACCTTGTTTTCCAGACCGGTCAGGCAGTCGGCGTAGCCCGGGTACTCCTGCAGGTCGGCCTTGGGGGCCAGCTTGGTCTTGACGTTCTGCGCCGAGGTGGAGCCGGTGACCGAACAGAGCTTCTTCGCGTTGAGGTCCTCGGCCTTGGTGATCGAGGTGTCGTTGGCGCGGACCAGCAGGTCCTGGTGCGCGAGGAAGTACGGTCCGGCGAAGGCGACCTTCTCCTTGCGCTTGTCGTTGATCGAGTAGCTTGCGACGACCAGCTTCACGTCGCCGTTGGCGATGAGGTTCTCGCGCTCGGCGCTGACGGCCTGCTTGAACTCGATCTGCTCCGGCGCGTAGCCGAGCTCCTTGGCCACGTACGTCGCCACGTCCACGTCGAAGCCCGTGAACTTGCCGTCGGGGGTCTTCAGTCCCATACCCGGCTGGTCGAACTTGATGCCGATGACGATCTTGTCCTTCTTGGCACCGGCCGTCGAAGTGGAGTCACCGGCGGGCTTGTCGCTGCCGCCGCCGCAGGCGGTCGCGGTCAGGGCGAGAGCAACGGCTACGGCGGCGGCCGCGCCGACCTTGGAGAGCTTCATGGTGGACTTCCCTCGGAGTGAGACGTGAGACAGAAGTGAAGTGAGACGAACTGGACGACGATCCGTCACCGGATCACTACCAGACGCGAAATCAGTGGTGCAGGATCTTCGACAGGAAGTCCCGGGCGCGATCGCTCCGCGGGTTGCTGAAGAACTGCTCGGGCGTCGCCTCTTCGACGATCTTCCCGTCGGCCATGAAGACGACCCGGTTGGCCGCAGAGCGGGCGAAACCCATCTCGTGGGTGACGACGACCATGGTCATCCCCTCCCGGGCGAGCTGCTGCATGACCTCCAGCACCTCGTTGATCATCTCCGGGTCCAGGGCCGAGGTGGGCTCGTCGAACAGCATCACCTTCGGGTCCATCGCCAGCGCGCGGGCGATCGCCACGCGCTGCTGCTGGCCGCCCGAGAGCTGCGCGGGGTACTTGTCGGCCTGCGAGCCGACGCCCACCCGGTCGAGCAGGGACTTCGCCTTCTCCTGCGCGGCCGCCTGGTCCGCCTTGCGGACCTTGAGCTGGCCCAGCATCACGTTCTGCAGCACCGTCTTGTGCGCGAAGAGGTTGAACGACTGGAAGACCATGCCCACGTCGGCACGGAGCCGGGCCAGTTCGCGTCCCTCGGAGGGGAGTTGCTTCCCGTCGACCGTAATGGTGCCCGAATCGATTGTCTCCAGGCGGTTGATGGTCCTGCACAGCGTGGACTTGCCCGACCCCGAAGGGCCGATCACCACGACGACCTCACCGCGGGCAATGCTCAGATCGATGTCCTGAAGCACGTGCAGCGCGCCGAAGTGCTTGTTGACGTTGCTCAGCACGACCAGGTCGTCCGCGGCACCGGACGCGTCCTGCACGTCCTTGGTCACTGATACTCCGCTCATCGGCTTCTAGCTCCGTCCTCCTCGGTTGGGAGGACAGTAGTGACGTGGCGCGCACAGCGTCAGCACATCTGAGGGAGAATTGAGCATAACGATCCGGCCTCGCACCGATACGCTCCGTGCGTGCGGGCGTACTCCACCGGCCGTGGCCGTACCGGGTGCGTAACGGAAGCCGCGTCCGACCGGAACCACCTTGACGTGGGGGTCCGCATCGGCGTGGATGCATGATGGCCGTCATCGGTGGCCACGGGAAGAACGACGAACGACGAACAACGGACGAGGAAGAAGTGGAGAGGGGGACGACATGAGACTGCTGCTCGTCGAGGACGACGATCACGTCGCCGCCGCCCTGTCCGCGATCCTGGCCCGGCACGGCTTCAAGGTGACCCATGCCCGCAGCGGCGAGGAGGCCCTGCAGGCCCTGCTGCCGGCCGGCGCCCCGCCCTACGGGGTGATCCTGCTGGACCTCGGCCTGCCCGACCAGGACGGGTACGAGGTGTGCGGCAAGATCCGCAAGCGCACCGGCACGCCCGTCATCATGGTCACCGCGCGGGCCGACGTGCGCTCCCGCATCCACGGCCTCAACATGGGTGCAGACGACTACGTCACCAAGCCCTACGACACCGGCGAACTCCTCGCCCGCATCCACGCGGTGGCCCGCCGTACCGGGGTCTCCGAGGAGAGCGCCGCCGGCGGCGCGGTGGGCGCGCCCGGGGTCGTCAGCCTCGGAGGCGTCGGCATCGAGCTGTCCACCCGCCGGGTCAGCGTGGACGGGGCCGACGTACCGCTCACCCGCAAGGAGTTCGACCTGTTGGCCCTGCTCGCGCAGCGCCCCGGCGTCGTCTTCCGCCGCGAGCAGATCATCAGCGAGGTCTGGCGCACCAGCTGGGAGGGGACCGGCCGGACCCTCGAAGTGCACGTGGCCTCGCTGCGCTCCAAGCTGCGGATGCCCGCGCTTATCGAGACCGTCCGCGGCGTGGGTTACCGGCTCGTCGTACCGCCCGCCGCACCGGCCTCGCCCGCCGCACCCACCCCGCCCGCCCTCTAGCGGAGATCCGTCGTGCGCGCCCGTCTGCTCCCCCTGCTCGTCGTCCTGATGGCGGGCGTCCTGCTCGCCCTCGGCTTCCCGCTAGCGGTGTCCCTGGCCGCCGGGCAGCAGCAGCGGGTGGTCGTCGACCGGATCGACGACAGCGCCCGCTTCGCCGCGCTGGCGCAGTTCGTCATCGACGCCGAGGGCTCCAAGTCCAGCGGCGCCGACGAGCGCCGCGAGACCCTGCGCCAGGAACTCAACCGCTACCAGGAGCTGTACGGCATCCGCGTCGGCATCTTCTTCCGCGACGACAACGCCCTGGTCCGCGCCCCCGGCTGGTGGGAGCTGCCGAAGTCGGACCAGGGGCGCCGCGCCTTCGAGGACGCCCTCGCCGGACGGCGCAGCCACGACCCCGGCCAGGTGTGGCCCTGGCAGCCGGGCGGCAGGCTCCTCGTCATCTCCCCGGTCGTCCTCGACGGGGACGTGGTCGCCGTCGTCGCCACCGATTCACCCACCGATCAGATGCGCGACCGGATCCTGCGGGGCTGGCTGCTCATCGTCGCCGGTCTCGGCGCGGCCATGCTCGTCGCCTTCGGCGCCGCACTGCGGCTGACCAGCTGGGTGCTGAAGCCGGTGCAGACCCTGGACGCCGCCGCCCACGGCATCGCCACCGGACGGATGAACTCCCGCGTCGCGGCGGCCGGCGGCCCGCCGGAACTCAGACGCCTGGCCCGCTCGTTCAACGAGATGGCCGACAACGTCGAAGACGTACTGGAGCAGCAGCGGGCGTTCGTCGCCGACGCCTCCCACCAGCTGCGCAACCCGCTCGCGGCGCTGCTCCTGCGGATCGAGCTGCTCGCCCTCGAACTGCCCGAGGGAAACCAGGAGATCGCCTCCGTCCGGACCGAGGGCAAGCGGCTGACCCAGGTCCTGGACGACCTGCTGGACCTGGCGCTGGCCGAGCACGCCACCGCCGAGATCGGCGTCGTCGACATCGCCGGTCTGGCCGCCGAGCGGGTCACCGCCTGGCGCCCCTTCGCCGAGGAGAAGGGCGTACGGCTCACCAGTGCGGGGCGCAGCGCCGCCACCGGCTGGGCCGACCCGATCGCGCTCTCCAGCGCGCTCGACGCCGTCATCGACAACGCGCTCAAGTTCACCCCGGAGGGAGAGGCGGTCGAGGTGACCCTCTCCGTGGTCGGGGACCAGGTGCGGGTCGTGGTCGCCGACCGGGGCCCCGGCCTCACCGGGGAGGAGCTGCTCCGCGTCGGCGACCGGTTCTGGCGCAGCGGACTCCACCAGAACGTGAAGGGCTCCGGACTCGGCCTGTCCATCGCCCGCACCCTGCTCTCCGCGGGCGGCGGGTCCCTCTCCTACGCGCCGAACCCGCCGCACGGGCTGCGGGTGACGGTGGCGATCCCGCGCTCCGATCCGTCCGCCGCGCCCGAGTGAACCGCTGCGCCTGAGCGGACGGCAGCTCCTGAGCGGACCGCCGTGCCTGAGCGGACCGCCGTGCCCGAGCGGTCGGCCGTGCCCGAGTGGATCGCGGGGTCGCCCCCGCGGGCGGGCGGCGGCTCAGGTCCAGGTGAGGGTGGTGCGGGCCGGGGCGGAGGCGGCGTACAGCTCGTCGACGGCCCGGATCTCGAAGACGGCGGCCCGTTCCCGCCCGGACCGGCGCACCGCCGGGAGGTGGAGGGCGGTGCCGCAGGTGCCGCCGAGGAAGCGGCGGGTGCCGTCCGGCAGGACGCGGGACACCTCGTAGTGGCGCACCGGCCCGGCTGCCCGCTGCCAGGACAGCCGCAGGGCCGCCCTGCCGGAGTGCTGGGCCGAGGCGGATACGGCCGGGGTGCCCGGAGTACCCGGGCGGGGCCGCGCGGCGGCGTCGCGTACCGTCAGCGCGCCGAGCCGCCAGCGCACCGGCTCCTTCCCGAGTCGGGTGATCCGTACGGCCAGGGCGTGGGCGGTGGTGCCCGCCAGGGCCGACAGCCGGACCCGGGTCGTGTGCCAGCCCTGACCGCTGCCCGGGCCCCGTGCCTCCAGCCAGGTGTACGGGACCTCCTGCCCCGGGCCGGACGGCTCGCGCACGGCCACGCCGAGCTCGAGCGCCACCCGACCCGACTCGGTGGCGTGGACCAGCTCGACGACGCAGGAGCGGGTCAGCGGCAGCCGCGTGGAGTGCAGTCCCACGGCGGCCGGGGCGGTGAGCCCGCCGGTGACCAGGAGGCTGGAGCCCCCGCGCCAGGCCCGGGCGAAGTCGAGGGTGACCTCGGGGCGGGTCCCGGTGGTGTCCACGGCCCAGCGGCGGCCCGGGAGCCGGTCCTGGAGGCCGAGGTGGTTCCAGCCGGAGTCGGAGACGGCCTCGCCGTCCTCGTACCAGCGCTCGCCGTGCCCGGTGTTGAAGGAGCAGCCGAAGGGCAGCGCGCTCACGGTGGACCGGTCCGCGACCACGGTGGCGGGCGCCCGCCAGGTGGCTTCGGGGGCGGGCCGGGCGGGGTCCAGGGACTCGCCCGTCCAGAACCGGTCGTCGGCGCGGTGGAAGGCGCCGGGGGAGCGGTCGGTCAGGTGGCCCAGGGTCCACTCGGGCCGGTAGAAGCCGTAGGACACGACGTGGTCCCGGTCGCGCGGGACGATGGCGTCCCAGTCCACCGGGGTGTCCCAGCCCTTGGACTCCGTGTCCACGGCCGCCCACAGCTCGTGGCGGCTGCGCCCCAGCCGGTCGGCGAGCGCGCCGGAGGCGGCCAGCGTCGCCGGGGTCCAGCGGAAGTCCACGAGCACGGTGTCCGCGACCCTGCCCCGGCGGTCCTCGAAGAACTCCTGGTTGAGCTCGTTCAGCGCGCCCTGCCAGCCGACCCCGCCGGTGCAGTTCATGGCGTCGTACCAGGTGATGCGCAGGCCGTACGGTTCGCCGGCGGCGCGCAGGGCGTGCAGGAACTCCCGCATCCGGGTGGCGAGTCCGCTGTCCCCGCCCTCGGTCTCGGCGTTGACGAACCAGCCGTCGAACCCGTACGCCCGCGCCACCTCGACCAGTTTCGCGGCGACCGGGAAACGGCCCAGGGAGTCCCGCTGGACCAGGTCGCGGGTCCACCGGAGGTCGCCGCCGTAGGGGACGGGAGGCAGGAACACGTTGCCCAGCACCCGCACGCCGTTGCGGTGCGCGGCGTCGGTGACGGGCGCGTTCGGGGCCAGCACGATGCCCTCGCCGGCGGAGCCGCCCCAGAAGACCAGCTCGTCGATGTACGCCCAGTGGCTGAGGGCGTAGTAGTCGGCGGTCGCGGAACCCTGGGCCGGATTCGCGGCCGTGCTCCCGAAGGAGACGAGCGAGGCGATACGGGCCTGGCCGGTCCGGGCCGTGGTGTTCGGCGGCACCGGGGTGAAGCGGGGCGCGAGCGGCACGGTGGCGGTGTTGAACGCGAGATCGGGGTCGGCGCCGGGGCTCCACCGCAGGAGGGAGTGCCAGGTGACCCCGGGGCCCGGGGTCCCCGCGGGGAGCGAGTCGGGGAACCAGTAGGAGGCGTACGGGGCCAGGTCGGCGGGGGCCGCCCGGGATGCGGCTGCGGTCGCCGGGGCGGCCGCCGCCCGGGTGCCCGCCCCGCGGCCCAGGGTGGCGGCCCCGGCGCCGGCGAGGAGGACCCCGCGCCGGGTCGGCCGCGGGGACGGGAGATGGGCCGTGCGGGGGTCGATGCCATTGCCGGTCTCGGACATGGGGGATCTCCTCCGTGGGCTCGTGGCGGGCTCGTGGTGGGCTCTTGGCGGGCTCTTGGCGGGCTCGTGGTGGGCGGTCAGCCCCGGTGGGGACCTCCGGACCCGGTGGGGACGTCGGGCACGCGCAGTACCTCGGTGATCCCGCGGGCGGCCAGGTGCTCCGCGTCCCCGGCGAGCTCGGCCAGGACCACGGCGGGCCGGACCCCCTGGGCGGTGAGCGCCGCCCAGGCCTCGAAGAACGCTCCGCCGGGCGCGCACACGGAGCGGCGCGGCGCCGCCTCACCGCCGCCCACGTCCACGGCGAGCGCGGTGGAGCGCACCGCCGGCCGGTGCTCGCGGCCCCGCCACTCCTCGGCGATCCCGGCGATCACCGCTCCGGCGGGCTTGGTCCGGCGGTCGTTGGTGAGCAGCCCGAGCCCGTACTCCAGCTCCGGGAAGTCCGCGAGCTCCCGCGACACGTCGTGCGAGCACCACCAGGTCACGCCCCACAGGTCGGGGCAGTCCAGGGCGTTCGCCACGGTGGCCGCGGTGAAGGAGGCCGCGTGCTCGGGTCCGATCAGCGGCGCGGGCGCGCCCACCTCCTGGAGCCAGACCGGGCGGTGCGGATCGCGGGCCCAGGCCTTGGAGAGCTCGATCAGGTACGCGGCGTGGTGCTCGGTGGCCGTCCCGGTCCGGCCGTGGCGCTGCGCGGTGCCGTTGAACACCCAGGAGTGCACGGCCGTGGCGCCGCCCAGGCGCGCCGCCTGGGCCACGGTGAAGGGGTGCCCGTCCTGGTACCAGGCGGCGTCGTACTCGGCGTGCAGGTGCAGGCGGCCCGGCGCGCCCTCCTCGCAGGCGGCGAGCATCCGCTCCAGCCACCGCCCGGCCTGCTCTCGGGTGATCCGGTCGGGGGAGGGGTGCGGGTCGTCGGAGAACTGGTTGATCTCGTTGCCGACCGTCATGCCGAGGAAGTTCGGCCGGTCCGAGAGGGCGGCGGCCAGCGTGCGCAGGTACTCCTGCTGCCCGGCGACGACCTGCGGATCGCTGAAGATGTTGCGCCGGTGCCAGGTTCCGGTCCACGCGGGCAGGAAGTCGAAGCTCGACAAGTGCCCCTGGAGACCGTCGACGTTGACGTCGAGCCCGCGTTCGCCGGCCGCGTCGGCGAGCGCGACGAGCTGCTCGACGGCGCGCGGCCGGATCAGCGTCCGGTTCGGCTGGAACACCGGCCACAGCGGGAAGACCCGTACGTGGTCCAGGCCGAGGCCCGCGATGGAGTCGAGGTCGGCCCTGACCTCGTCGAGGTCGAAGTCGAGCCAGTGGTGGAACCAGCCCCGGGTCGGCGTGTAGTTGGCGCCGAAGCGCAGGGTGCGGGCGGGCTGGGAGGCGGCGGTGCCGTCGTGCATGAAGGGTCCTGGAGTTCAGGGGGAATTCGCCGGACGCCCCATAACCTGCCGCGTGTGCGGGGGATAAGTCAACAGGGCCATCAACCCCGAACATCCTCCCTCGCTGGGGTGAAAGTCCTGACCTCGGAGGGTCGTGATACTTATGCGCTTCAGTCCAGTTGACAGAGGGCTTCAGGCCGTTTGAAGCTGGTTGTGCTAATGCGGTTTAGTTCTTGTTGGCCCATGTCATCACGCAAGGAAGTGTGCGGAAATGGACAGCGGAATTACGGTCACCTCGGCCACCACCCCGGCCCTCTTCGGCGGCCCGCCGGAAACGCCCTCGCAGGTCGTCCGGGTGAGCATCCGCAGAACGCGCCCGGCCGGCCCGCTGCACGTCCGCGTGCACGGCGAGGGCATCACCACCCCGCACCCCCGCATCGTGCGCGCCGACACCGCCGAGGCCTTCGAGGACCCCGCCGGGCGGGCCGCAGGGCAGTCCGTCGAGCGGCCCGTCGAGCGGCCCATCGAGTGGCCCATCGAGCGGACCGCCGAGCCGTCCGCCGAGCGGTCCGTCGAGTCCACCGTCGAGGTCTCCGTCCGCACCCCCGGCGCCGCCCCCGGAACCCTCCTGCCCGCCACCGTCCGCGTCACCACCCCCGACGGGCGGCCCCTCGCCGAGCTGCCCTTCGGCCTCGTCGTCGCCGAGCCCGGCTGGACCGTCCGCCTGGTGCCGCACTTCCACTACGACCCCATGTGGTGGAACACCCAGGCCGCCTACACCGCCCTCTGGGACCTCCCCCAGCGGCCCGGCGAGCCCGCGCACGGCTGGGAGTACACCGGCGTCCCCGCCTTCACCCTGATCCCGCTCCACCTCCAGCAGGCGCGCGAGGACCCGGCGTACCGCTTCGTCCTCTCCGAGGTCGACTACCTCAAGCCCTACTGGGACACCCACCCCGGCGAGCGCGCCGAGCTGCGCGCGCTGATCGCCGAGGGCCGCCTGGAGATCGTCGGCGGCACCTACAACGAGCCCTCCACCAACCTCACCTCCGCCGAGACCACCATCCGCAGCGCCGTCCACGGCCTCGCCCTGCACCGGGGCACCCTCGGCGCCGACCCGCGCACCGCCTGGCAGCTCGACGTCTTCGGCCACGACCCGTCCTTCCCCGCCCTGATGGCCGGCGCCGGCATCGACTCCGCCGTCCTGGCCCGCGGCCCCCACCACCAGTGGGGACCGATGACGGACACCTGGGACGGCGCACTGCGCCCGCCCGCGGCCATGCAACTGCCCGCCGAGTACGAGTGGATCGCGCCCGGCGGCGAAGGGCTGCTCCTGCACTACCTGCCCGCGCACTACTCCGCCGGCTGGTCCTCCCACCGGGCTCCGGACGCCGACGCCGCCGCCGAACAGCTGCTCGGGCTGTACGAGCTGCTGCGCACCGCCGCCGCGACGAAGAACGTCCTGATCCCGATGGGCACCGACTTCTCCTGGCCGCACCGCTGGGGCCTGGACGTGCAGCACGCCTGGAACCGCCGCTACTGCTGGCCGCGCATGGAACACACCGGGCCGCGCGCCCACTTCGAGGCCGTGCGCGCCGGGTTCGCGGCGCGCGGCGAGCGGCCTCTGCCGGTCACCAGGGAGATGGGGCCGGTCTACACGGGCAAGGACGTCACCTACATCGACGTGAAGCAGGCGCACCGGGCCGCCGAGAACCTCCTCGAACAGGCCGAGACCTTCGCCGCCCTCGCCTGCGCCGAGGGCCTGGCCGACCACCCCGCCCGGACCCTGTCCAGGGCCTGGCGCCACCTGCTGCACGCCGCCCACCACGACGCCGTCACCGGGACCTTCTCCGACCAGGTCTACCTCGACCTGCTCCCGACCTGGCGCGAGGCCCACGAACTGGCCGCGGGCGTACGGGAGGAGGCGCTGCGCGCGCTGACCGCCGAGGCCGACACCCGCGGTCCCGGACCCCTCGCCGTCACCGTGCACAACCCGGTGTCCTGGACCCGCACCGACCTGGTCCGCACGAGCGTCGACCTCGCGCTCCTGGGCCTGGACGAGGGCCGCGCCGACCGGATCACCGTCCTGGACGAGGCCGGCCTCGGCGCCCCCGTCCACCTCGAGGCCGTCGGCGACGGCACCGCCGAGCTGGTCTTCCTCGCCGGGGACGTCCCCTCGCTCGGCCACCGCACCTGGTGGTTCGCCGCGTCCGCCCGCCCGCTCTCCGGCGGCTGGGAGCCGGCCCGGGGGCACGCCGTCCAGAACGAGTTCCTGCGCGCCGAGGCCGACCCCGCGCGCGGCGGCGGCCTCGCCCGGCTGCTGGACCGGCGCACCGGGCAGGAGATCCTCACCCCGGGCGAAGTGGACGAGCTGGTGGTGCAGGAGGAGTACGCGGAGCACCCGTACTTCGGGGAAGGCCCCTGGCACCTGCTGCCCAAGGGGCCGGGCACCGGTTCGGGCGCCGCGCCCGCCGACTCCTGCCACGTGGAGCGCGGGCCGCTGGGCTCGCGCATCGTGGCCGGCGGGCGGACCGGCCCCGTCCGCTGGACCCGGACCACCACCCTGTGGGACGGCCTGGACCGGGTGGAACTCACCACGACGGTGCACGAGTTCGACGGCTCCGACCAGCTGCTGCGGCTGCGGATCCCGGCCGACGTGCCCGGGGCGCTGCCCGTCGCCGAGACGGCCGCGGCCGCCGTGGGGCGCGGGTTCGCCTTTCCCGGGGCGGATGCCGGGGCCGACGGCGCGCGGGCCCCGTGGACCCTGGACAGCCCCTGCCTGAACTGGTTCGCGCTGTCGGCGCCGATGACCGGGCCGGGCGGGCGGGCCCTGGGCGCGGCGGAGATCGTCCTCCCGGACGCGGGCGCTCCCGAGGGGCTGCGGGAGCTGGTCACCGCGCTCGGCAGGTACGGAGTCACCGCGACCCCGACCCGGGCGGGCGGGCCGCGCTGGGGGGACCTGGCGGTGGACAGCAGCCTGCCCGACTTCCGCATCGCACTCGGTGGCCCCGGCGAGAACCCCTTCACGGCGGCGCTGCTGGAGTCGGCCGGTCCCGCCCACGAGCAGGCCCTACGAGAGCACGCGCGGGTCTGGGTGGCGGCCCGCGCGGGGCTCCGCCCGCTCTGGACCCCGGGCTGCGACCTGACCGGGGTCCGCGACCTGCCGGTCCTGGTCCTCACCGGGCCCCCGGCGGAACTCGCCCGGGCCGTCGCCGCGTCGGGCCGGATCGAAGCGCCCGCTCCGGCGGCCGGAGCGGGCGCGCACGGGGAGGCGTACCCGCACGGGGAGGCGTACGCGGACCGCACGGTCGGGATCCTGGTGCGCGGCACGCCCGGCTTCGCCGTCGACACCGCCGGACGGCTGCACAGCACCCTGATGCGGTCCTGCACCGGCCGCCCGAGCGGCGAATGGATGGACCCTCCGCGCCGCACCGCGCCCGACGGGAGCTCCTTCCAGCTCCAGCACTGGACCCACGTCTTCGAGCACGCGCTGGTCGCGGGCTCCGGCGACTGGCGGGCGGTGGACCTGGCGCGCCGGGGACGGGAGTTCAACAAGCCGATGACCGCCGTCACGGCCACCCCCGGCGAGGGGCCCCGGCCGTCCGCGCGCTCGCTGCTCGGGGTGGAGCCGGCCGACCGGGTGCTGATCGAGACGGTCAAACGGGCCGAGGGCCCCGGCGACCGGAGCGACCCCGGCGACCGGAGCGACCTCGCGGTCCGGCTGCGCGAGACGCACGGCCGCCCGGCGACGACGGAGATCCTCTGGCCGACGGAGCCGGCCGCCGAGGCGGATCTGCTGGACCGGCCGACCGGCGCCTTCGAGGGGCGGGTCCGGGGCGCCGCGACGACCACGCTGCTGCTGCCCGCCGCATCGGGCATGCCGCTGCGGGAGGTCGAAGGGGAGGCGCACGGGCCGGTGTTCAGCCGGTACTGGCTGCACAACACCGGGACGGCCCCGCTCGGCGACGCCCCGTACACGGTGACGTGCGGGGGGATCCCCTCCGCGGTCACGGTCACCCTCGCGGCCCACGGGGCGGCCGACGGAGGCCCGGTCACCCTGGAGGTCCGGGCGCCGGAGGGCTGGCAGACCTCCTGGACCCGGCAGCGGCCCGAACTCCCGGCGGGCGGGCACGTCTCGCTCCCGCTGACGGTGGAGCCCGCCGCCGGCGCGGAGCCGGGCGAACACCTGGTCCGGGTCCTCGCCCGCACCCCGGCGGGGGCCTTCGAGGACGTGCTCACCGTCACGGTCCCCGGACCGGGCGGCGGCGCCGCACCCCCGGCCGGGCTGTGGGTGGAGGCACCGCGGACCAGGGTGACGGTCGCCCCCGGTGCGCGGGCCCCCGTCCGGGTCCGCATCGGCTCCACCGGCATCCGGACCGCCCTGACTGGGCAGGCGTACGCCGTCTCCCCGTACGGGACCTGGGGGATGACGGCCCCCGCCGTGCTGCCGGTCGAGGTGCCGCCGGACGGGGAGGCGCAGGTCCTCTTCGAGGTGCGGCCGCCGCTCGGCGCGGTTCCCGGGGAGTACTGGATGGTGGTCAAGGCGGTCTGCCAGGGCAGGATCGCGTACGGTCCGGCCATTGCCGTCCACGTCAGCGAGGGATGAGACAGGCCATGGCCCGCAGACCCACCATCAAGGACATCGCCCGGCAGGCCGGGGTGTCCGAGAGCGCCGTCTCCTTCGCGCTCAACAACCGGCCGGGGGTCTCCCAGGACACCCGCGCCCGCATCAGGCGGGTCGCCGAAGAACTCGGCTGGCAGGCCAACAGCGCCGCCCGCGCCCTCTCCGGCGAACAGTGCGGCGCCGTCGGACTGGTGCTGGCCCGGCCCGCGCACACCCTCGGGGTCGAGTCCTTCTTCCTCCAGCTGGTCTCCGGCATCCAGGAGGTCCTGGCCGCCGGGCGGATCGCCCTGCTCTTCCAGGTGGTCGAGGACATCGACGCCGAATGCGCCGTGTACCGCCGGTGGTGGGCCGAGCGGCGGGTGGACGGGGTCGTCGTCGTGGACCCGAGGACCGAGGACCCGCGCCCGGCCCTCCTCGCACAGCTGGCCCTGCCCGCCGTCACGGTGGGGGAGCCGGGTCTGCCGGGGCAGCTGGGGCAGCCGGGGGAGCCTGGGGTGAGCGGTCAGTCCGGGGGGCCGGGGCTGCCGATGGCGGGAGGCCTGCCCGGAGGGACCGGCCCGGAGGGGGACGCCGGCCTGCCCGGGGGGACCGGCCCGGCGCGAGACACCGGCCTGCCCGGGGGGACCGGCCCGGCGGGGGCGGGGGGCCCGCCCTTCGGGCTGTCCGCCGTCCGGGCGGATGACGCGGGGGCCATGGCGCAGGTGCTCGACCACCTGTACGGGCTCGGCCACCGCCGGATCGCGCACGTCGCCGGACTGCCCGGTCTCGCCCACACCGAGCGCCGGATCCGCTCGCTGCGCGCCGAGGCGCAGCGGCTCGGGCTCGGCCCCGGGCAGGTGCGCTCGGTCGCCACCGACTACTCCGACGCCGAGGGCGCGGCGGCCACCCGGCGGCTCCTCGCCGAGGACCGGCCGCCGACCGCGATCGTCTACGACAACGACGTGATGGCCGTGGCCGGCGTCGCCGTCGCCTCCGAGCTGGGCATCCCGGTGCCGGGCCGACTCTCGGTCGTGGCCTGGGACGACTCCGCGCTCTGCCGGGTCACCCACCCCCGGCTCACGGCCCTGGTGCGCGACACCGCGGGCTTCGGCCGGCTCGCCGCGGAGGAACTCCTCGCCGTCCTCGCGGGAAGCCCGCCGAGGTGCCGCGAGAGCGAGCGGCCCAGGCTGGAGCCCCGGGAGAGTACGGCCCCGCCGCCGGCCGCATACTGAAACCGACCCCTCCCTGGAGAGCCACCGTGACCACCCCCACTCCCACCTCCGCCTTCCCCGCCCCCCGCGCCGGCGCGCCGGTCGATCCCGGCCCGACGGTCGCGATCGACATCGGCGGTACGAAGGTCGCCGGCGCACTGGTGGACCCGGACGGCACGATGACGGCCACCACCCGCCGCCCGACCCCCCGCGGCGCGGACGCGGACACGGTCTTCGCGGCCGTCGCGGAGGTCGTCGCGGAACTCGCGAAGTCCCCGCTGTGGTCCTCGGCGGTCCGCTGCGGCATCGGCAGCGCGGGCCCTGTGGACACCGCGCTCGGCACGGTCAGCCCGGTCAACATCGGCGCCTGGCGGGGCTTCCCCGTCCAAGCCCGGGTGGAGGCGGAACTCGCGGAGCACGGGGCGCGGATCCCGACGGTGCTGGCCGGTGACGGGGTGGCGATGACCGCCGCCGAGCACTGGCTGGGCGCGGCCCGGGGCCACGCCAACGCGCTCTGCATGGTGGTCTCCACCGGCGTCGGTGGCGGACTCGTCCTGAACAACCAGCTGCACCCCGGTCCCACCGGGAACGCGGGCCACATCGGGCACATCAGCGTCGCCTTCGACGGGGAGCCGTGCGCGTGCGGCGGCATCGGCTGCGTGGAGTCCATCGCCTCCGGCACCGCGATCTCGCGCTGGGCCCTGGCCCAGGGGTGGGTTCCGTCCGGTGACCCCACCGCGGCCGGGGTGGCCGCCGCCGCGGCCGCGGGTGACCCGGTCGCCGTGGCCGCCTTCGACCGCGCGGGCCGGGCGCTGGCCGCCGCCATCGCGGCCACCGCGACCCTGGTCGAGACCGACATCGCCGTCATCGGAGGCGGCGTGGCCGCCTCCGGAGAGACCCTCTTCGGTCCGGTCCGCACGCACCTGGCCTCGTACGCGACCCTGTCGTTCGTCAAGGAGCTCCAGGTCGTCCCGGCGACGCTGGGCACGCACGCGGGGCTGATCGGCGCGGCCGCGGCGGCGACGATGCTGCTGCGGTCCTGAGCCCGGCGGGGCCCGAGAGACCTCGGGACCACGGCTCCACGGCTGCGGTTACGGCTTCGCTTACGGCTTCACTGAGCGGTAGTACCGGGCCGCGCCCGTGTGCAGCTCCAGCGGATCCGTGTAGATCGCGGTCCGCAGGTCCACCAGCTGCGCCGCGTGGACCTGGCGCCCGATCTCGTCCCGGCTGTTGATCACGGTCTTGGTGAACTGCTCCGTCAGCTCGGCGCCCGTGTCCTCCCGGGTCACCAGCAGGTTCGGCACCGCCACGGTGGCCACCGTCGAGGTGTTGCGGGCACGCGCGTAGGCGTCCTGGGGCATCACCGCCGCCCGGTAGTAGCGCGCGGGGCTGCCACTGGCCTGGAGGGCCTCCAGCAGGTCGCCGAGCTGTACCAGCCGGATCTCGAACCGCTCCGAGAGCTCGCGCACGGCATTGGTCGGCAGTCCGCCCGACCAGAAGAACGCGTCGATCCAGCCGTCCTCCAGCTCCGCCGGCATGGTGTCGATGCCGATGGACACCGGGGTGATGTCGCGGGCCGGGTCCAGGCCCGCGGCCGTGAGCATCCGCTCCGAGATCAGCCGCACCCCCGAACCGTTCTGTCCGACGGCCACCCGCTTGCCGCGCAGGTCCCGCGCCGACTGGACCGGCGACCCGGCGGGCACCACCAGCTGCACGTAGTCGTCGTAGAGCCGGGCACAGCCCCGCAGCCTGTCGGCGCCGGGCTTCCCGTCGACGCGGTACTTGGCCACCGCGTCGGCCGTCGCCACCGTGAAGTCCGCCTCGCCGTCGGCCACCCGCTGCAGGTTCTGCTGCGAGCCCTCGCTGGTCTGCAGCCGGACCCTGACCCCGGGGATGTCCTTGGCCAGCGCCTGCTCCAGCAGCTGGCCGTAGCGGTGGTAGACCCCGGTCTGGACCCCCGTGCTGAAGGTGAGCTCACCCGTGAGCTCCGGCCGGCCGAAGGGCCGCAGCCACCAGAGGAGGGCGCAGAGCACGGCCAGCACGGCCACCAGGGCCCGCAGGGCACGGCGCCTGCTGATCCGGGGCGGTACGAGAGGCATGGCCGCGATCCTGCCACCGACTCGCCCTCCTGTCACGGCCCGCCGGGGCGGCCCCGCGCGCCCCGGTCACCGGGGGCCGCCCGGGACGGGCCGCCCGGACGGCCCCGTACCCTTGCTGGGTGAGCACTGAGGGCGAGGCGACTGTTGTGAAAACGTACGAGGTCCGGACGTACGGCTGTCAGATGAACGTGCACGACTCCGAGCGGCTGTCCGGCCTGCTGGAGGACGCCGGGTACGTCCGCGCCCCCGAGGGCTCCGACGGTGACGCCGACGTCGTCGTGTTCAACACCTGCGCCGTCCGCGAGAACGCCGACAACAAGCTCTACGGCAACCTCGGACGCCTCGCCCCGATGAAGACCAAGCGCCCCGGGATGCAGATCGCCGTCGGCGGCTGCCTCGCGCAGAAGGACCGCGACACGATCGTGGACCGCGCCCCCTGGGTCGACGTGGTCTTCGGCACGCACAACATCGGCAAACTGCCCGTCCTGCTGGAGCGCGCGCGCATCCAGGAAGAGGCGCAGATCGAGATCGCCGAGTCGCTCGAGGCCTTCCCCTCCACGCTGCCGACCCGGCGCGAGTCCGCGTACGCCGCCTGGGTCTCGATCTCCGTCGGCTGCAACAACACCTGCACCTTCTGCATCGTCCCGGCGCTGCGCGGCAAGGAGGAGGACCGCCGTCCCGGCGACATCCTCGCCGAGGTCGAGGCGCTCGTCGCCGAGGGCGTCTCCGAGATCACCCTGCTCGGCCAGAACGTCAACGCCTACGGCTCCGACCTGGGCGACCGCGAGGCCTTCTCCAAGCTGCTGCGCGCCTGCGGTGCCATCGAAGGCCTGGAGCGGGTCCGCTTCACCTCCCCGCACCCGCGCGACTTCACGGACGACGTGATCGCGGCGATGGCCGAGACCCCCAACGTCATGCCGCAGCTGCACATGCCGATGCAGTCGGGCTCGGACACCATCCTGAAGGCGATGCGCCGCTCGTACCGCCAGGAGCGCTTCCTCGGCATCATCGAGAAGGTCCGCGCGGCCATCCCGCACGCGGCGATCTCCACCGACATCATCGTGGGCTTCCCCGGCGAGACGGAGGAGGACTTCCAGCAGACGATGCACGCCGTGCGCGAGGCCCGCTTCGCGAACGCGTTCACCTTCCAGTACTCCAAGCGCCCCGGGACCCCGGCCGCCGACATGGAGGGGCAGATCCCCAAGGAGGTCGTCCAGGAGCGGTACATGCGCCTGGTCGCCCTCCAGGAGGAGATCTCCTGGGACGAGAACAAGAAGCAGGTCGGCCGCACGCTGGAGGTCATGGTCGCGGAGGGCGAGGGCCGCAAGGACGGAGCCACGCACCGCCTGTCCGGGCGGGCCCCCGACAACCGCCTGGTGCACTTCACGAAGCCGGAGGCCGAGGTCCGTCCGGGTGACGTGGTGACCGTGGAGATCACTTACGCGGCTCCGCACCACCTCCTGGCGGAGGGGCCGACCCAGGCGGTACGCCGCACGCGTGCGGGCGACGCGTGGGAGAAGCGCAACGCGGCCCCGCCGCAGCCGAAGGGCGTACTCCTCGGGATCCCGACGCTGGGCGTCCCGGCGCCGCTCCCGGTGACGACGTCGGGCTGCGCGGCACCCGCGTCTTCCTGACGCGCGCACCCTTTTTTGACGCGCCGCTCGCACCGCTGCGCCGGACTCCGTCCGGCCGGTGGCACGGCGGTGACACGGCCGGTCCTCAAGCGCCGGACGGGCTGATCGCGCGCCTCAAACGCCGGCGAGGCTGGATAGATCAAGCCCCGCCGGCGTTTGAGGCGCGGGGTCTGGGGCGGAGCCCCAGGGAACGGTGGAAGGGCGGGTAGGGGACCCCGCCCCGCGCAGCGGCACACCCGCCCGGCCGGCGTGCAGGGCCGCGTCCCGGGGTCCGGGGGCCGGTTCGGGCGGAGGTGGGACGGGTGTGGGTGGCTGCGGCTACGCTGCGGATCATGCTCGTAGCCGCAGCCGTCTGCCCCACCCCGCCGATGCTCCTGCCGGAGCTCGCCACGGGCGCCGCCACCGAACTCGCCGCCGCCCGCACCGCGTGCTCCGACGCGCTGTCCGTGCTCGCCGCCTCCCGGCCCGATCTGCTCGTCGTGGTCGGCGCCGCCGACCCGGACCACCAGGGGGCCTACCCCCAGGGCTCCCGCGGCACCTTCCGCGGATTCGGGGCCGGGGCCGACGTACGGCTGGGAGAGGGCGAGGAGGGGCCGCGCCTGCTGCCCACCTCCCTCTCCGTCGGTGCCTGGCTGCTCGGCCGGGCGGGCTGGGGCGCCGCGCCCCTGGAGGGGTTCGGGGTCGCCGGGCCGCAGGACACCGAGAAGTGCCTGGAGGCCGGCCGGGAGCTCGCCGCCCGCGAAGCCCGGGTCGCGCTGCTCGTCATGGGTGACGGCAGCGCCTGCCGCTCCCTCAAGGCCCCCGGTTACCTCGACGAACGCGCGGCCGCCTTCGACGCCGAGGCCGCCCGCGCGCTCGCCGCCGCCGACCTGCCCGCGCTCGCCGCCCTCGACGCGGGGCTCGCCGCCGAGCTCCAGGCCGCCGGGCGGGCCCCCTGGCAGGTGCTCGCCGGGGCCGCGGAGGGCGCCGGGCTCGAAGGGCGGCTGCTGTACGAGGACGCCCCGTACGGGGTCGGGTACTTCGTCGCCGCCTGGTCGTAGCCGCGTAGCCGCGTGGCCGCGTGGCCCGTAGTCGGGTAGCCCCGTAGACACGCCGCGGCCCCCGGACACGACGGAGGGGCGCGGCACCACGCTCGGTGGTGCCGCGCCCCTCCGTGGAATCACGGGAACGCGTCAGGAGGCGGCCGGCGGTGTCGGCCCGCCGGGCGTGTCCTTGTGCGCGATCTTGCCCAGGGCGTCCTTCGCCTTGTCCGCGCCGCTAGAGATCTGGCCGCTGTACTTGCCCTTGGTCTTGGAGTCGACGGCCTTGGCCATCTTCTCCAGATTCTGGGTGATCTTGCCCTCGTGCTGTGCAGCGAGGTCGCCGACCTTGTCCTTGGCGGGCGCGAGCTTGGCCTTCAGATTGTCCAGCAGGCCCATGGGTCACCTTCCAATGGCGGGTAACTACGAACGGGCACCCTCTGCGGCCTCGCTGTCCGCGCTGACCTCCGCCGACTGCTGCTTCGGGATCTCCACGGCTTCCACCGCGCTCTCCTCCGCCACAGTCGCCTCGGTCCCGGCCTCGTCGGCCGTCGCGGACTCCGCCGTCAGGTCCTCGGTGACGGCCTCTTCGGTCGTCGCCTGGCTCTTGCGGCCGAGAAGCCGGTCCAAAATGCCCATGTCTACTCCTATAACGTTACTCGTGGGAGTGAAGTTCCGCCCTGGACGGACCGGCCCGCGCCGGTCACGGGCCGGGCGTACGACGGGCGCACGCCGGGCCGGAACCCCGCCAAGGCAACGACCCCGATCCGGTCACGTCACGTAGCTCGATCGGGTACATGGCGGTACCTTGACGAGGGGCTGCGAGACTGGTGCGGTGAAGAAAGCAGCCCCCGCCCCGCGGGTCATCGCCGTCGTCGGGCCCACCGCGGCCGGAAAGTCGGATCTCGGTGTGGCCCTGGCCCGTCATTTCGACGGCGAAGTCGTCAACGCCGACTCGATGCAGCTGTATCGGGGGATGGACATCGGCACCGCCAAACTGACGGCCGAGGAGCGCGGAGGGGTCCCGCACCACCTCCTCGACATCTGGGACGTCACCGAGACGGCGAGCGTCGCGGAGTACCAGCGCCTCGCCCGCGCCGAGATCGACAAGCTGCTCGCCCAGGGCCGTACGCCGGTCCTCGTCGGCGGTTCCGGCCTGTACGTGCGCGGCGCGCTCGACGCCATGGAGTTCCCCGGCACCGACCCCGAGGTCCGGGCCAGGCTGGAGGCCGAGGCCACCCTGCGCGGCCCCGGCGCCCTGCACGCCCGCCTCGCCGCCGCCGACCCGGCCGCCGCCCAGGCCATCCTGCCCAGCAACGGCCGCCGCATCGTGCGCGCGCTGGAGGTCATCGAGATCACCGGGAGGCCGTTCACCGCGAACCTGCCCGGCCACGAGTCCGTCTACGACACGGTCCAGATCGGCGTGGACGTGGCCCGGCCCGAGCTCGACGAGCGGATCGCGCTGCGCGTGGACCGGATGTGGGAGGCCGGACTGGTGGACGAGGTCCGCGCCCTGGAGGCCGCGGGGCTGCGCGACGGAATCACCGCCTCCAGAGCGCTCGGCTACCAGCAGGTGCTGGACGTGCTCGCCGGGCAGTGCACGGAGGAGGAGGCGCGCGCCGAGACGGTCCGCGCCACCAAGCGTTTCGCCCGGCGGCAGGACTCGTGGTTCCGCCGCGACCCGAGGGTGCACTGGCTCAGCGGGGCCGTCGCTGACCGTGGGGAACTCGCCGGACTCGCGCAGTCGTTGGTCGAACGAGCGGTCACAGCCTGATCACGTGATGGCATCGGGACGCCCCGGGCGCCTGTCCGGGGGTCGCTGGCGTGCCATCATCAAACTTCCGCCGGTGCCGTCACCGGCGGTGAACGGCGGCGTACGAAGTCCGAGTGGGGAGGGCGCGTGGCGATGGAGGCCGGCCCTCGTGACACCGGTCGGGACGACACCCGGCCGGAAGCGGACCCGATGCTTCACGGCGCCCTCGCGGACGTCGGCGGACTCGGACTGCCCGCAGAACCCGCACGGCTGACCCCCGACGGCCCGGACGCTCCGGACCGCACCGAGGTGGAGGCCGCCGCCGCACCCGAGTTCGAGGTCGAGCTGCGTCCGCAGCGCCGGCTGCGGCTGTGGCAGATCGCCCCCATCGTCGTGCTGGCCGCGGCCGGGTCCCTGATGTTCGCCTTCCCGCTCGCCTTCGAGTTCGGCGACGGCGGAGCGGTCGTCGCCATGCTCGGCTTCCTCCTCATGAGCTGCGCGGGCGGCTGGGGCATGATGGCCGCGCGCCGCGTGGGCTACGCCCTGCCGGGGCTCCCGGCCCGCGGTTCGGGCCTGCGCCCCGACTGGCGCCTCGCCCTGCTGTACGCGCTGCTCGCGCTGGGCCTCGTAGCCCTCGCGGTGTACCGGGTGGCCCGGCTGCGGTAGCCGCGGGCCCGGTACCGGCTGTGGTGGCCGCGGATCCGGTACCGGCCGCGGTGGCCGCGGGCTCGGTACCATGGGGCGGTGACGCAGACCAGCCTCTCCTTCCTCAAGGGCCACGGCACCGAGAACGACTTCGTGATCGTCCCGGACCCGGACAACGCCATCGAGCTGCCGGCCCGCGCCGTCGCGCGGCTGTGCGACCGGCGGGCCGGGATCGGCGCGGACGGCGTGCTGCACGTCGTGCGCTCCGCCGCGCACCCCGAGGCGGCGCACATGGCCGACGAGGCCGAGTGGTTCATGGACTACCGCAACAGCGACGGCTCCGTCGCCGAGATGTGCGGCAACGGCGTCCGCGTCTTCGCCCGCTACCTCCAGCACGCGGGACACACCGAGCCCGGCGAGCTGGCCGTCGCCACCCGCGGCGGAGTCAAGCGGGTGTACCTCGACAAGACCGGTGACGTGACCGTCTCCATGGGCCGCGCCGAACTGCCCGAGGGCGAAGTCACGGTCTCCGTCGGAGACCGCTCCTGGCCCGCGCGCAACGTCAACATGGGGAACCCGCACGCGGTGGCGTTCGTTGACAGCCTGGACGACGCCGGGAAGCTGCTGGACCCGCCCCCGTGCAGCCCGGCGTCCGCCTACCCGACGGGTGTCAACGTCGAGTTCGTCGTCGACCGCGGCCCCCGGCACGTCGCCATGCGCGTCCACGAGCGCGGCTCCGGCGAGACCCGCTCCTGCGGCACCGGCGCCTGCGCGGTCGCCGTGGCCGCCATCCGCCGGGACGGCGCGGACCCGGCCGTCACCGGCGAGCCCGTCACGTACACCGTCGATCTGCCCGGCGGCACGCTGGTCATCACCGAACACCCCGACGGCCGGATCGAGATGACCGGACCCGCCGTGATCGTGGCCGAGGGCGAGTTCGATCCCGCCTGGCTCACCGAAACGGCTTTCGTCTAAAGCTTCCCTCTAATGGGTGATCCGTTTCACGCTGAGCGAGAGGTGGACTGCGCCACGTGGTGGGGTCGGTAGCATCAGGCACCGGCCCTGCGGGCTCACCCCATGCCCACCACCGCCGGTCGAAGCCGTCGGAGGTGCCCATGAGTGCAGAGGCCACGAACCCCGAAGCACGTCCCGAAGCGCTCCCTGAACTTCGCAGACGCGGCCGGACCAGGCTTGACCTGCGACGACTCGGACGTGCTGCGCTGCTCGGGCCCACGCCCCGGGACCGCCTGCCCGACGCCATCGGCCATGTCGCCGAGGCGCACCGCGCCCACCACCCGGACGCGGACCTGTCCGTCCTGCGCCGCGCGTACCTGCTCGCCGAGACCTCGCACCGCGGTCAGATGCGCAAGAGCGGTGAGCCGTACATCACACATCCGCTCGCCGTCACCCTCATCCTGGCCGAACTCGGAGCCGAGACCACCACCTTGACGGCCTCTCTCCTCCACGACACGGTCGAGGACACCGAGGTGACCCTCGATCAGGTGCGCGAGGAGTTCGGCGAAGAGGTCTGCTTCATCGTCGACGGCGTCACCAAGGTCGAGAAGATCGACTACGGCGCCGCCGCCGAGCCCGAGACCTTCCGCAAGATGCTCGTCGCCACCGGCAACGACGTCCGCGTGATGTCCATCAAACTCGCCGACCGGCTGCACAACATGCGCACCCTCGGCGTGATGCGGCCCGAGAAACAGGCCCGCATCGCCAAGGTCACCCGCGACGTGCTGATCCCGCTCGCCGAACGGCTCGGCGTGCAGGCCCTGAAGACCGAGCTGGAAGACCTGGTCTTCGCGATCCTGCACCCCGAGGAGTACGAGCACACCCGCGCCCTGATCGCGGCCCACGCGGGGGAGCGCGACCCGCTGCCCGCCATCGCCGGCTCCGTACGGAGCGTCCTGCGCGACGCGGGCATCGCCGCCGAGGTCGTGGTGCGGCCCCGGCACTTCGTCTCCGTGCACCGCGTCTCCCTCAAGCGCGGGGAACTGCGCGGCTCCGACTTCGGCCGCCTGCTGGTCCTCGTGGGCGAGAACGCGGACTGCTACGCCGTGCTCGGGGAGCTGCACACCTGCTTCACCCCGGTCATCTCGGAGTTCAAGGACTTCATCGCCTCCCCGAAGTTCAACCTCTACCAGTCCCTGCACACCGCCTTCGCCACGCCCGAGGGGTACGTCGCCGAGGTGATCGTGCGGACCCGGCAGATGCACCGGGTCGCGGAGGCGGGGGTCGTGGCGCTCGGCAATCCGTACACGACGCCGCCCGCCGCGGACCAGGTCGCGGCGGCCGACTGCGACGAGGAGCGGGTGGACCCGACCCGGCCCGGCTGGCTGTCGCGGCTGCTCGACTGGCAGCAGTCGGCGCCCGACCCCGACACCTTCTGGGACGTCCTGCGCTCCGAGCTGGCGCAGGACCGGGAGATCACCGTGTTCCGGGCCGACGGGGGGACGCTCGGCCTGCCGGCGGGTGCCAGCTGTATCGACGCCGCCTACGCGCAGTACGGCGAGGCGGCCCACAGCTGTATCGGCGCCCGGGTCAACGGGCGCCTGACCTCCCTGTCCTCCCGGCTCTCGGACGGGGACACCGTCCAGCTGCTGCTCGCGCACGACGCCTCCTCGGGGCCCGCCGCCGACTGGCTGGATCACGCGAAGACCCCGGCCGCCCGGATCGCCGTCAGCAGCTGGCTGGAGTCCCATCCCGACGGCGCCGGGCCCGCCGCGGCCGCTCCCAGGGCGCCGCTGTCGGTGATCGGGGCCCGCGGCGGCGGCGGCAACGCCGTGGCCGACCTGCCGGACGCCACCGTGCGGCTCGCGGGGTGCTGCACGCCGGTGCCGCCGGACGCCGTCGAGGGGTTCGTCGTACGCGGCGGTGCCGTCACCGTGCACCGCGTCCACTGCGCGACGGTGGCCCAGATGCGGGCGGTGGGCCGGGCCCCCGTCGCCGTGCACTGGCGGGCGACCGCGGACTGCCGGGTCACCCTGCTCGCCGAATCGTTCGGCCGCCCGCACCTGCTGGCCGATCTGACCGAGGCCATCGCCCGCGAAGGGGTCGAAGTGGTCTCCGCGACCGTGGAGCCGCCGGTCGAACAGCGGGTCCGGCACAGCTACACCCTCCAGCTGCCCGACGCGGCGGGACTCCCGGCGCTCATGCGGGCCATGCGGGACGTGCCGGGCGTCTACGACGTCAGCCGGGCGTAGGCGGTCCGGCCGGGCGCAAGGGGCCCGGCCGTGCTCGAGTGGTCGGTCCGGGTCGGGCTCGAGTGGTCGGTCCGGCCTCGCTCGAGTGGTCCCGGCCGGGCTCGAGCCGGCCGGCCGGGCTTGAGCGGTCCGGCCGGGCTTGAGCGGTCCGGTAGCGCACCCGACCCCTTTCGGGTGGATCCGTCGCGCGCCGTTCGCGGGCGCTCGACGGGCGCTGGTATGCGGTGGGGGATGCAGCTCACCTCCCCGCGCCTGCGCGCCGCCCTGCTGGCCGCGGCCTCCCTCACCCTCGTCGCCGCCGTGGTGCCGCCGCCCACGGCACTCGGCATCGGCGACCCGCTGTTCCCGGAACTCGGGAACCCCGGCTTCGACGTGCTCTCGTACGACCTGTCCTTCGCCTACAAGGACAACCGCAGCCCGCTCGACGCGGTCACCGTCATCGACGCGCGCACCCTCACGCGGCTCGAAACCGTGAACCTGGACTTCACCCACGGGAAAGCGGCCTCCGCCGAGGTCAACGGGGAGCCGGCGCGGTTCGCGAGCGCCGGGGAGGACCTCGTACTGACCCCCGCCCGGCCCGTGGAGCCGGGCACGCCCCTGCACATCACCGTCCGGCACACGAGCGATCCGCGCGGCGGCGCCGACGGCGGCTGGGTGGTCACCGAGGACGGGCTGGCCATGGCCAACCAGGCCGACGCCGCCCACCGGGTCTTCCCGTGCAACGACCACCCCGCCGACAAGGCGTACTTCACCTTCCGCGTCACCGCGCCGGCCGGGCTGACGGCCGTGGCCAACGGTGTGCCGGGCGCGCTGCCGGCCCCCCGGGCGGGCGCCGCGACCACGTGGACGTACCGGACCCTGCACCCGATGGCCACCGAGCTCGCCCAGGTCTCGATCGGGAAATCGGCCGTCCTGCACGGCACCGGACCGCACGGGCTGCCGCTGCGCGACGTGGTCCCGGCGGCCGACCGGGAGAAGCTGGAGCCTTGGCTGAAGAAGACCGCCGGGCACATCGAGTGGATGGAGGCCCGGGTCGGCCGCTATCCCTTCGAGAACTACGGGGTGCTGATCGCGAAGGCCAGCACCGGCTTCGAGCTGGAGACGCAGACGCTGTCGCTGTTCGAGAGCGGGCTCTTCGCGGGCAGCGGGGGATACCCCGATTGGTACGTGGAATCCGTGATGGTCCACGAGCTGGCCCACCAGTGGTTCGGCGACAGCGTGAGCCCGCGCACGTGGTCCGACCTGTGGCTCAACGAGGGCCACGCCACCTGGTACGAAGCCCTGTACGCGGACGGCCTCGGCAAGTACTCCCTGGAGCGGCGCATGCGCGAGGCGTACCAGCGCTCCGACCAGTGGCGCGCGGCCGGCGGCCCCCCGGCCGCACCGAAGCCGGCGGCCCCGGGCGAGAAGATCGGGCTGTTCCGGCCGGCGGTCTACGACGGGGCCGCGCTGATCCTCTACGCGCTGCGGCAGGAGATCGGGACGGAGGCCTTCGACCGGTTGGAGCGGCGCTGGGTCGGCGAGAACCGGGACGCGATCGCGGGTACGGCGGACTTCGTACGGCTGGCCTCGCAGGAGGCCGGACGGGACCTGGGGGCCTTCCTGGAGCCGTGGCTGTACGGGAAGAAGACGCCGGCGATGCCGGGACACCCGGAGTGGAGCACCCCGAAAAGCGTGTGACGCGCGCGGAACGGGCATGCCACCATCGACGGGGCCGCTCGCCGCTCGCCACTGGCGCTTCCGCTGAGGGGAATCTCAGGGGAGTGTCACGCGTTGGACGTAACAGTGTTATGTCACGCGCAGGGGTAGCTTTGGCCCTGGCTCCGCTTCGTCTGACGCGGACGCATTCGAAAACGACGTAAGGATCCAATGACCTCCTCTTCTTCCCCTTCCCAGGACGCGCGGGACGACGCACAGGGTGCGGCGGACCCGCAGAGCTTCACCGAGAGCCTTCGGGCCGACGCCCTGATGGAAGAGGACGTCGCCTGGAGCCACGAGGTCGACGGAGACCGGGACGGCGAGCAGTTCGAGCGCTCCGAGCGCGCGGCCCTGCGCCGCGTGGTCGGCCTCTCCACCGAGCTCGAGGACGTCACCGAGGTCGAGTACCGCCAGCTCCGCCTGGAGCGGGTCGTACTCGTGGGCGTGTGGACCTCCGGCACGGTGCAGGACGCGGACAACTCCCTCGCGGAGCTCGCCGCCCTCGCCGAGACGGCGGGCGCGCTCGTGCTCGACGGCGTCATCCAGCGCCGTGACAAGCCCGACCCGGCCACCTTCATCGGTTCCGGCAAGGCCCGCGAGCTGCGCGACATCGTGATGGAGAGCGGCGCCGACACCGTCGTCTGTGACGGTGAGCTCAGCCCCGGCCAGCTCATCGCCCTCGAAGACGTCGTCAAGGTGAAGGTGGTCGACCGGACCGCGCTCATCCTCGACATCTTCGCCCAGCACGCCAAGTCCCGTGAGGGCAAGGCGCAGGTCGCGCTCGCGCAGATGCAGTACATGCTGCCGCGACTGCGCGGCTGGGGTGCCTCGCTGTCCCGGCAGATGGGTGGCGGCGGCGGTGGCGGCATGGCCACCCGCGGCCCCGGTGAGACCAAGATCGAGACGGACCGGCGCCGGATCCGCGAGAAGATGGCGAAGATGCGCCGGGAGATCGCGGACATGAAGACCGGCCGCGACATCAAGCGGCAGGAACGGCGCCGCAACAAGGTGCCCTCGGTCGCCATCGCCGGATACACCAACGCCGGCAAGTCCTCGCTGCTCAACCGCCTCACGGGCGCGGGCGTCCTGGTGGAGAACGCGCTGTTCGCCACCCTCGACCCGACCGTGCGCCGGGCCGAGACGCCGTCCGGCCGGGTCTACACCCTGGCCGACACGGTCGGCTTCGTCCGGCACCTGCCCCACCACCTCGTCGAGGCGTTCCGCTCCACGATGGAGGAGGTCGGCGACTCCGACCTCATCCTGCACATCGTGGACGGCTCGCACCCGGCCCCGGAGGAGCAGCTGGCGGCGGTCCGCGAGGTCATCCGCGAGGTCGGCGCCGTCAAGGTGCCCGAGATCGTGGTGATCAACAAGGCGGACGCGGCCGACCCGCTGGTCCTCCAGCGCCTGCTGCGGATCGAGAAGCGCTCCATCGCCGTCTCGGCGCGCACCGGCCAGGGCATCGAGGAACTCCTCGCGCTCATCGACGCCGAGCTGCCGAGGCCGGCGATCGAGGTCGAGGCCGTGGTGCCGTACACGCGCGGCTCGCTGGTCGCCCGGGCGCACGCCGAGGGCGAGGTGATCTCCGAGGAGCACACGGCGGAGGGCACCCTGCTCAAGGCCCGGGTGCACGCGGAACTGGCGGCGGAGTTCGCTCCGTACGTGCTCGCGAAGCACTGACGCGGTGGCCTGCGGGCCGCTGCGCGCATGACGGAGGGCCCCCGCTGGTGCGGGGGCCCTCCGTCATGCGGTGCCGGTCACTTGAACTCGGCGCTCAGTTGGACCTGACGCTCGCTTGGACCTGCCGGTCGTTTGGACCTGCCGGTCACTTGAACTTGGCGCTCACGGCGTCGAAGATGCCCTTCGCCTCCGGACCCAGCCGGGGTCCGGCCAGCCAGCCCGCCTTGGCCGGGCCTATGGAGGTGTTGGACACCAGCGCGGGCTTGCCGTCGGCACCCGCCGCGATCCAGCCACCGCCCGAGGAACCGCCGGTCATCGTGCAGCCGATGCGGTACATCGCCGGATCGGTCGCGTTCAGCGACAGCCGGCCCGGCTTGTCGGTGCACTGGAAGGCCTTCTGGCCGTCGAACGGAGCCGCCGCCGGGTAACCGGTCGCCGTCATGTTCGCGATCTTGGGCGCGGCCGGCGCGCTGAACTCCACCGGGAGCGCCGTACCGACCGTCTCCTCCAGCGACTTGCCGCCGCCCTTCTCCGGGGTCACGTGCAGTACCGCGAAGTCGTACGGTGCGCCCGCGCCGCCGGTCGGACCACCGGTCGCGATCCACTGGTCGGAGGTCTGCGCCCAGTCGCTCCACCACACGCCGTACGGGGCCACCTGCTCGCGCGGCGCGCCCTTGAGCGCGGCCGCCGCCTTGCCCGTGTTGTTGTACGACGGAACGAAGGCGATGTTGCGGTACCAGCCGCCGGACTTGCCCGCGTGCACGCAGTGACCGGCCGTCCAGACCATGTTGGACTTGCCGGGGTGCGCCGGGTCCTTGATCACGGTCGCCGAGCAGACCATCGAGCCCTCGGGGCCGTCGAAGAAGACCTTGCCGGAGGCGGGAACGCTCTGGTGGTACGGCGGGTTCGCGCCCTTCGCCGCCACCGCGGCGGGAGTCGGGTCGGTGACGCCCTGGTCCTTGCCCGCGTCGGGGTCGACGGCCGGCGGCTGCGGGGTCTTGCCGGCGTCACGCATCCGGTCCGGGTCCCAGAGGTCCTCGATGATCGGGTTGATGTAGTCGCCCGCCTCGCGGAGCCAGTCCTCCTTCTTCCAGTTCTTCCACGCACCTCCCTTCCACTTCTCCAGGTCTATGCCGTGCTCCTTGAGCTTGTCCTTGAGCCCGTCCGGGATCTTGACCCCGTCCAGGCTGGTCGGAAGGCTCGCCGCGACGGTCGGCTTGGCGTCGGTGTCACCGTCGCCGGGTCCACAGGCCGCGGCGGTCAGCGCGAGCGCGGCCGAGCACAGGATCGCGGTGACCGGTCGGATCGGTCGCATGTCGTGAATCCCCCTGGTGTTTCGGGATGGTGCCTGGGTTGCAGCCCCCCACTATGCCGCTGCCGTGGGGGACGGCACAGCCCGGGGCGCCGGTTCCCCGGGCCGGGTCCCAACTCCTGGACGGTTCCGCACAGGCCCCTCACAGCCCGCCTCGCGGGCCTTCTCACCGCTCTCCTCACCGCTCTCCCAATCGCTCTCCCCGTCGCTCTCTCCATCGATCCCCCGTCCGTTTCCTCGCCCGCCTCCTCACGGGCAAGGATCTTGGGTCCACCCGTGATCCGCCGCCGTCACCGTCGTTGGTACGTACGGGGGATGGGGGAGCAGCGTTGGTGTTCGAAGCGCACTCCGGAAGAGCAACCGTGCGGGAGGAGCGACACTCGTGGCTTTGGCGGGCGAGCAGGCTACGGCCGTGGAACGCGTCCCACCACAGAGCAACCGGGCACCGGGGCCCGGGACTTCCGAGGAACCGGTTCCGCGACCGGGTGCGGCCCCGGGGGAGGGCATCCTGCGGCGGCAGGCGCAACGGGAGTCCGCCGCCCGGACGTACGCGCGCTCCCTGCCCATCGTCCCCGTACGCGCACGGGGATTGACCATCGAGGGCGCGGACGGGCGCCGCTACCTCGACTGCCTCTCCGGCGCCGGAACCCTCGCCCTCGGCCACAACCACCCGGTGGTACTCGAAGCCATCCGCGGGGTCCTCGACTCCGGGGCCCCGCTCCACGTCCTCGACCTCGCGACTCCGGTCAAGGACGCTTTCACCACCGAGCTGTTCGCCAGCCTGCCGGCGGGGCTGGCAGCGGACGCCCGCATCCAGTTCTGCGGGCCGGCCGGGACCGACGCCGTGGAAGCCGCGCTCACGCTTGTCCGCACCGCGACCGGGCGGTCGGGCATGCTCGCGTTCACCGGGGCCTACCACGGCATGACGGCGGGAGCGCTGGCCGTCTCGGGCGGGGCGCCGGACGTACGGGTGACCCGGCTGCCGTATCCGCAGGACTACCGCTGCCCGTTCGGGGTCGGCGGGCCCGAGGGCGCGGAGCTCTCGGACCGCTGGACGCGGAACCTGCTGGACGATCCCAAGAGCGGGGTCGCCGCGCCCGCCGGGATGATCGTCGAACCGGTCCAGGGCGAGGGCGGCGTCCACCCCGCCCCGGACGCCTGGCTGCGCGGGATGCGGGAGCTCACGGCGGCGCGGGGGATCCCGCTGATCGCCGACGAGGTCCAGACGGGGGTCGGGCGGACCGGGGCCTTCTGGGGCGTCGACCACGCGGGGGTCGTACCCGACGTGATGGTGCTGTCCAAGGCCATCGGGGGCAGCCTGCCGCTCGCGGTGATCGTGTACCGGGCGGAGCTGGACCGGTGGACCCCCGGGGCCCACGCCGGCACCTTCCGCGGCAACCAGCTGGCCATGGCGGCGGGCACCGCGACACTGGCGTACGTACGGGAGAACGGCCTCGCGGAGCGTGCGGGGACCCTGGGCGCGCGGATGCTCACCGCCCTGCGCGGGCTGATGCCCGCCCACGCGTGCGTGGGGGACGTACGGGGCCGCGGCCTGATGATCGGCGTCGAACTGATCGACCCCGACTCCGGGGCGGCCGCGCCCGAGCTCGCGGTGGCCGTCCGCGAGGCCTGCCTGGACCGCGGCCTGATCGTCGAACTCGGAGGCCGCCGTTCCAGCGTCGTGCGCCTCCTTCCCCCGCTGACCCTGACCGACGAACAGGCCGCGGCCGTCCTCGACCGCCTCGCCGACGCCATCCCCGCCGCCTCCCGCCGCTAAGGACCCCGATGCCCAACCCCACCCACCCCACCCCCACCTCCCCACCCACGGGTCCGCTCCCCCCAACACCCCCACCGACGGGGCCCACGACGCCGCTGCCCTTGACGGGTGGGTCCGGGGCGCCGTTGCCACCGCGGAGTGGGTCCGGCGAGCCGTTGCCCCCGCCGACCGTGCCCGCCGAGCTGCTGCCTTTGGCGGATGGGCCCGCTGCGCTGCTGCCGCCGCTGAGTGGGTCCGCCGTGCTGCTGCCCTTGGTGGGTGGGTCCGCCGCGCCGTTGCCCCCGCTGAGCGGGTCCGCCGCGTCGCTGCCCTTGGCGGGTGTGTCCGGGGCGTCGTTGCCGCCGCCCACCGTGCCCGCCGCACCGTTGCCCTTGGTGGGTGGGTCGGGGGCGCTGCCCCCGCTGAGCGGGTCTGTTGCGCCGTTGCCTCAGGTGAGCGTGTTCGCCGCGCCGTTGCCCTTGGCGGGTGGGTCCGGGGCGCCGCTGCCTCCACTGAGCGGGTCCACCGTGCCGTTGCTCCTGGCGAGTGGGTCCGAGGCGCTCGCCCCGCCGAGCACGTCTGTCGTGCCCTTGCCCCCGACCGCGGGGTCTCCGCCGCCTGCCTCTCCGGGTGGTCCGGTGCCGCCCGTACAGACGATCTCCGCGGGTGGTGCCGTGCCTGTTATGGCTCATGTACCTCTGGTGGCGTCGCCGGTCTCAGCCGGTGGTCCCGTGCCCCTGGGGCCTCTGGTGGCGTCACCGGTCTCGCCGGGTGGGCCCGTGCCTCCCGGGCCTCTTGTGCCGCTGACGGTCTCGGCGGGTGTGCCCGGGTTGCCCCTGCCGGTGGTCGACGGCTCCCCTTCGACGCCGCCGGTCCCGGCCCTCGGTACTCCGCCCGCTGCGGAGCCCGAGCCAGCCCGACCCGCAGCCACCCCGACGCCGGGGACCGGCGCCTACCCACTGCAGTCGGGTTCCGGCTCGGCCGCCGAGCCCACCGCAGCAACGGCGCCCATCCCCGCCTCGGCCACCCCGCCACTGCCGTCGGCCGCCGCTACTCCTCTGCCCGTGGAGTCCCCATCGGCTCACCCCTCGGACCCAGAGCCCGGCGCCGGGGCCGGTCCCGCCTCCGCTCCAGATACCTGGCCCGCTCCCACGCCTGGCCCCGGGCCCGTTCTTGGTCCAGCCATCGGGCTCGGTCCCGGTCCCGGTTTTGGCTTTAGTCCCGGGTCTGGCCCCCGGCCTGAGTCCGGTCCCGGGCCCGGTTCTGGTGCCTGGTCCGGTCCAGAGTCCGGTCCCGGTCCCGTCTCTGCTCCGTGGTCCGAGTCTGGGCCCGGACCCGGGCCTGGGCTTGCCTCCTGGTCGGAGTCCGGGTCTGGTCCTGGGCCCGAGCTCGCTTCCCGGTCGGAGTCTGGGTCTGTTCCCCGGCCCGAGCTCGCCTCCTGGTCGGAGTCCGGGTCTGGTTCCGAGTCTGGGTCTGGTCCTGGGCCCGAGCTCGCTTCCCGGTCGGAGTCTGGGTCTGTTCCCTGGCCCGAGCTCGCCTCCTGGTCGGAGTCCGGGTCTGGTCCCGAGTCTGGGTCTGGTCCTGGGCCCGAGCTCGCTCTCCGGTCCGAGTCTGGGTCTGTTCCCCGGCCCGAGCTCGCTTCCCGGTCTGAGTCCGGATCTGGTCCCGGGTCCACTTCCCGGTCCGAGTCGGGCTCTGTTCCCTGGCCCGCGCCCGCGCCCGCGCCCGCTGCCCGGCCGGAGCCCGCGCCCGCATCCCGGTCCGGTGGCGGGCCAGGTTCCGGTTCACACGCCAGGCTCCGCACAGGCGTCTCCGCCGACTCTCCGCTGCTGTCCGCTCCCGACGCGGCTGCCCTCCCCGCAGGGCTCTCCGCAGGCTCTCCGTCGATGCCGCTCCCCTCTCCCGGCGCGCCTGAGGCACTCCCGTCGGCGCCCACCGGCCTGCCGCCGACGCAGACACAGGCGCCGACGGAGCTCGGCGTCGCACGGGTGGCAGGAGCCGATCCAGTACCGCCGCCGGCCAACTCGCAGACCGCCGCCCCCGGCTTGGCATCCGCCGCTGGGACAGGGCACTCCCGCTCCGCTCTGCCCGCGCCCCACGGAGCCTCGGCGTCCGCTTCCGAGGCTCAACCGGTGTCACCGGCCTCTGCCCCCGGCGGGCTGCCCACCGCCCAGCCTGAGGCTGCCCCGGGGCCCCTGCCCGACGCCACGAGGACGCCATCGATGACACCCGGCTTCCAGGCATGGCCCGTTGCCGGAGGCGCCCCCGCGTCACCGCACGCTGCTCCACCCTTCACCCTCGGCGCCGTGCCGATGCCTCCTTCGGAGGGCTGGCCCCTGCCGTCCGCGCAAACCCTGCCGACCCCCACCGGGTTCTTGCAGATGTGGCCTTGGGAGCCCTCCGACACCGGGACCACGGCTTCCCGCCTACGCCCGGACCCCTCCACCACGGCCGGATCCTCCTCGACCGGCCAAGCGGCGCTGCCGTCCACGCCGACCTCCTTGGTCTCCGCCCCCAAGGCGACGGCCGGCCCTCCCCGGCCCACCACCTCCATGCCTTCCGACGGCAGGCCCGTACCCGCGACGGCAGTACGGCCGCCGACCCCCGGCGGCCCAACTCACCCCCTGCCGCCCACCCCCGGGGGCGTCGGACCTTCGCCTGCTGTGGCCGTGCCACGGTCGCTTCCCGCTGCGGGGGACGCTCCCTACGCGGCCGGCGGGGCCCGAACAGGTGGCACCGGGTGGCCGCCCCTGGCCGGTGCCACACCTCACCCCCTGCCGTCCGCCCCCTCAAACAGCGGCTTTTCGCCCTCTGGCACCGCGTGGCCGCCGCTGGCCGATGCCATGCCTCAGCCCCTGCGGCCCACCCCCTCGGGGCCCTCGGACGGCGGCGCTTCGCCCTCCGGCTTCGCGTGCCCGCCGCTGGCCGGTGCCACGCCTCAGCCTCCGCCGTCTGCCCCCTCCGGGCCTTCGGGTGTCGGGTCTTCGCTTGTTGGGCCCGCGTCGCGGTCGCTTCCCGGTGCGGGGGACGCCTCCTATGTGGCTGGTGGGGCCCCGGCTGGTGGCACCGCGTGGCCGTCCCTGGCCGGTGCCACGCCTCAGCCTCTGCCGTCCCCCGCCTCCGGGCCCTTGGACGGCGGGCCCGAGGCGCCAGTGGGTCCGGGTGCGGAGGAACGGTCCCTGGAGGTTGCCGGGGCGGCCGGTCCGGCCCGCACGGCAGGCTCTGGCGTGGGAGCGGACGCCGTCCCCAGTGAGGCGGAGCGGTCCGGGTGGCACGCGGCGGAGGGCAGGGTATCGAGGCCCGGCTCCCATGTGTCCGGCTCCGGTCCAGCCTCCCCGGCACCGCCCAACCCAGAGGCTCCGGTGGTTCCGGCCGGGCCGAACTCGGCAGGTCGGGGCACGACGGTGCCGGCCGGGCCGAACTCGACCGGTACGGGCGCGGGCGTTCCGGCTGGGCCGACCTTGGCCGGTCCGGGCACGGGTGTTCCGGCTGGGCCGACCTTGGCCGGTCCGGACGCAGGTGTTCCGTACGGGCCGAATTTGGCCGGTCCAAGGGCAGGCGTTCCGGATGGGCCGAACCCGGAAGGCCGGGGCACGGCGGTTCCGGGCGAGCCGAACTCGGCGGGTACGGGAGCTGGTGTTCCGGACGGGCCGTACTCGGACGGTCCGGGCGCGGGTGTTCCGGCCGGGCCGACCTCGGCAGGGCTGCCCGGGGCAACCTCGGCGCAGGCCGTGCCTGGGGGGCTGCCCGGGGCTCTTCCCGGGCAGGCGGCCGTGCCCGGGGGGCTGTACGCGGCTCTTCCCGCGGTCTCCGGTGCCACCGGGGTGTCCATGTCCGGCGAGGACGCCGCGGCCCCGCGGAGCCGTGGCTCCGAACCGCCGGAGCCCGGCGACACCGCACCGTCGGAGCGGGCCGAAGCTTCCGCGTCACCGGCAGGGGAGACGCGTGGCTCCGCCGGTCCCGCCGGAGCCCTGCCGGGCATGCCGGGCGCGGGCATGCCGTGGGCGGCGACCGAGCCGCAGCTCGCCGCCGAGGCCGCCGCGACCGTGCCACGGCAGAAGGACGGCACCAGACCCCGGGCGGGCGCGGCCGACCCGCTGGACCACCCCGACCCCCACATCGCCGCCGAGGCCGCCTCGGTGGAGAACCTGCTGCGGTGCTGGGTCCGCGAGACCGGACTCGGGCAGCCCACCGGGCCGGTCCTCCGCGTCCCCCTGCCCGCTTCCGGCACGGCCCTGCTCGTCGCCGTCCGGTACTGGTCCGCCGCCGGCTGGCACCGCTTCGGCCCGGCCCGGATCGAAGGCATCCCCGCGGACGCCCCCGCCGTGGACGCCGTCACGCTGGCCGCGCTGATCTCCAGGGAAGGCGATGCCGCCCGTGGCAGCGCCGACCTCGTCGGCCGGGTCGCCGACTCGGTGCACCGGACCACGGAGTTCATCACCGACCGCCGCCAACGCCCCTGCGTACCGGCCCCCGTCGCCGCGGACCGCTTCCTCACCGCCGAACAGTCCCTCCTCCTCGGTCACCCGCTGCACCCGACCCCGAAGAGCCGCGAAGGACTCTCCGAAGCCGAAGTGCGCCGCTACTCACCCGAACTCCACGGCTCCTTCCCCCTGCACTGGGTGGCGGTCGCACCCGCCGCACTCGCCTCCGACTCGGCCTGGACCGAACGCGGCCGCCCGGTCTCGGCCGCCCGGCTCCTGGCCCGCCTCGCCCCCGGTCTCCCCGTGCCCGACGGCGCCACCCTCCTTCCCCTTCACCCCTGGCAGGCCCGCGACCTGCTCCAGCGCCCCGCGGTCACCGCCCTCCGCGACGCGGGACTCCTGCACGACCTGGGCCCGTACGGCGAGCCCTGGTACCCGACCTCCTCCATCCGCACCGTCCACCGGCCCGGCGCCCCCGCGATGCTCAAGCTGTCGCTGGGCCTGCGCATCACCAACTCCCGCCGCGAGAACCTCCGCAAGGAACTCCACCGCGGCATCGAGGTGCACCGGCTGCTCCGCACCGGCCTCGCCGACCAGTGGCAGGCGGCCCACCCCGGCTTCGACATCGTCCGCGACCCCGCCTGGGTCGCCGTGGACGCCCCGGACGGCACCCCCGTCCCCGGACTCGACGTCCTGCTCCGGCACAACCCCTTCCGTCCGGGCGACGACGCCCTCTGCATCGCCGCACTCACCGCACCCCGCCCGTGGCCCGGACGGACCACCATGAGCTCCCGGCTCGTGGAGACCGTCTCGCGCCTCGCCGCCACCACCGGGCGGACGACCTCCGCCGTCGCCGCCGAGTGGTTCCTGCGCTACCTCGAACACGTCGTCCTGCCGGTCCTCGCCTTCGACGCGCTCGCCGGCATCGCCCTCGAAGCGCACCAGCAGAACACGCTGGTCCTCCTCGACCCGGCCGGCTGGCCGGTCGGCGGCCGCTACCGCGACAACCAGGGCTACTACTTCCGCGCCTCCCGCCGCGCGGAACTGGAACGCCGCCTCCCCGGTATCGGCACCACCAGCGACACCTTCGTCCCCGACGCCGTCACCGACGAACGCTTCGCCTACTACCTCGGCATCAACAACGTGCTCGGTCTCATCGGAGCCTTCGGATCCCAGGGGCTCGCCGACGAGCGTGTCCTGCTCGCCGCCTTCCGCCGCTTCCTCGGCAAGACCAGGGGCCTCGGCCCGCTCCCCGAGCTGCTGCTCGACTCGCCCACCCTGCGCTGCAAGGCGAATCTGCTCACCCGCCTGGGCGGCCTCGACGAGCTCGTCGGCCCCGTCGACACCCAGTCCGTCTACGTCACCATCTCCAACCCCCTCCACGATTGACGCATCAGCACCGATACGGAGACGAACCCCCGATGCCCTCCACCGACCTCCACACCGAGGCACCCCGTCACACCGGGGCACCCCGCACCGTCGCACCGAGGCTCAGCGCCGAGTCGCTGCCCCTGCTCGCCGAAGCGGACCTCCTCGACTCCCCGGCAGGCTGGGGCGGCATCACCACAAGGGCCGGGGTCCTGCGCCTCGAACCCGTACGGCTCGACCGCGACCTGGAGCTGCTCACCGGCTGGATGAACGACCTGGACGTGGAGGCCTATTGGGAACTCGCCGGCCCCGCCACCGTCACCGCCGCCCACGTGCGGGCACAGCTGGACGGGGACAGCCACAGCATCCCGTGCCTCGGCCTCCTCGACGGCGCACCGATGAGCTACTGGGAGATCTATCGGGCCGACCTCGACCCGCTCTCCGCGTACTACCCGGCGCGTCCCCACGACACGGGTATCCACCTGCTCATCGGAGACGGCACGAACCGGGGCCGAGGTCTGGGCACCGCGCTCCTGCGCGCCGTCGCCGACCTGGTGCTCGACAACCGTCCCCGCTGCATGCGCGTCGTCGCCGAACCGGACATCCGCAACACCCCCTCCGTATCAGCCTTCCTGAACTCCGGCTTCCGCTGCTCCACCGAGATCGACCTGCCCGGCAAGCGCGCCGCCCTGATGATCCGCGAGCGGGCGCTGCGCAACCTCCTCTGAGCACCGTCCCCTGCCCCTGCCCCTGCCCCTGCCTCCATCTCAACCCCCGCCTCCACCTCCACCGCGACCCCCACCGCGACCGCCACCGCGACCTCCACACCTCTCACTTCGAAAACTCTGCGTCACACAGCAAAGTTCCCGATCTTCGAGGAGTCCCGTGCAGAATTTCTCCGCAACCCCCGGCTCCCCAGGCCCGCACTTCCCGGACACCGCACCGCCGTCCCCCCCAGCACCCGTGCACCCCGCCCGAACTGAACCGCCCGACCTGGGATTTCGCCGCCCGTCGCCTGCTCGCCAAGATGCTCGGAGAGTTCGCGTACGAGGAGATCATCAGCCCGGTTCCCGCCCCGGCCGCCTCCGGCGACGCCTGGACGCTGACCCTCGACGACGGCAGCAGCCTCGGCTTCCGGGCCCGTCGCCGCGCGTACGGCAGCTGGCACGTCAGACCCGACACTATGACCCTCACCCCGCCGCCCGCCTCGAGCGAGCCCCCGACCGCCTTCGGGGACCCGTACGCCTTCCTCATCCGAACCCGTACCCTCCTCGGCATCGACGGCGCGACCCTCGGCCACCTGGTCCGCGAGCTCAGCGCCACCCTCGCCGCCGACGCGCGCATCGACCACACCGCGCTCACCGCCGACGTCCTCGCCGACCTCGATTACGCCGCCCTCGAAGGCCACCAGACCGGCCATCCCTGGCTCGTCCTCAACAAGGGCAGGATCGGGCTCTCCGCCTCCGACACCGCCGCCTGGGCGCCCGAGGCCCGGACAGGACAGCGCCTGCCCTGGCTGGCCGCCCACACCTCCCTCGCGCACTACCGGGGCACCGCAGGTCTGGAGGACCCCGCCCGCCTCTACTCCGCCGAGCTCGACCCCGTCACCCGCGACGTCTTCGACCGGACCCTGCGCGACCGGGGCCTCGACCCGCTCGGCTACCTCTACCTCCCCGTCCATCCCTGGCAATGGGACGAGGTCCTGCTGCCCCTCTTCGCCCCGGCCCTCGCCGCCGGCACCCTGGTCCCGCTCCCCGCCGACCCCGACCTCCGCCTCCCCCAGCAGTCGATCCGCACCTTCCTCAACCTCACCCGCCCCGACCGCCACAGCGTCAAGCTGCCGCTCTCCGTCTTCAACACCATGGTCTGGCGCGGGCTGCCCTCCGACCTGGCCCTCGCGGCGCCCGCCGTCACCGCCTGGATCCGCTCGCTCCGCGACGGCGACCCCTTCCTCCGGGAGGAGTGCGGGGTGATCCTGCTCGGCGAGGTCGCCTCCGTCACGGTCCGCCATCCCGTCTACGACGCGCTCCCCGAAGTCCCGTACCAGTACAAGGAGCTCCTCGGCGCGATCTGGCGCGAGCCGCTGGCCGGCCACCTCGCTCCCGGCGAGCGCGCCCGCACCCTCGCCTCGCTGCTGCACACCGATCCCCGCGGGCGCTCCTTCACCGCCGAGCTCGTCGCCCGTTCCGGCCTGGCCCCCAGCGTCTGGCTCCAGCGCCTGTTCGGGGCCCTGCTGCCCCCGCTGCTCCACTTCCTCTACCGCTACGGCACCGTTTTCTCCCCGCACGGCGAGAACGCCGTCGTGATCTTCGACGAGCACGACGTCCCGGTCCGGCTCGCGGTGAAGGACTTCGTGGACGACGTCAACATCAGCGCCGAGCCGCTGCCCGAGCTGGCCACCATGCCCGACGAGGTCCGCGCGGTGCTGCTGACCGAGCCCGCCGGGTTCCTGCCGCAGTTCATCCACTCCGGACTGTTCGTGGGAGTCTTCCGCTACCTCTCCGCCCTCTGCGAGGACCGGCTCGGGGTCCCGGAGGAGGCGTTCTGGTCCCTGGTACGGGCGGAGATCCTGCGCCACCAGGCACGCTTCCCGGAGCTCAAGGAGCGCTACGAGCTCTTCGACCTGCTCGGCGAACGCATCGGGAGGCTCTGCCTCAACCGGAACCGGCTCTACGCGGACGGCTACCGCGACCGGCCCGACCGCCCGCACGCCGTACTGCACGGCACCGTGCCCAACCCTCTGTACCGCTCGTGAGCGGTCGCCGGTGCGGTCACTGTCGGTGGCGCCCCGTAGGGTTGGTACTGCTATGACGAAGCCCTCCCTCCCCGACCTGCTGCACGCCGCCGTCTCCGCCGTCGGCGGCACGGAGCGTCCCGGCCAGGTGGCCATGGCCGAAGCCGTCGCCGAAGCGATCGACGACAACTCCCACCGCCTGATCCAGGCGGGCACCGGCACCGGTAAGTCCCTGGGCTACCTGGTGCCGGCCCTCGCACACGGCGAGCGCGTGGTCGTGGCCACGGCCACGCTGGCCCTCCAGCGCCAGCTCGTCGAGCGCGACCTGCCCCGGACGGTGGAGGCGCTGCATCCGCAGCTCCGCCGCCGCCCGCAGTTCGCCATGCTCAAGGGCCGCTCCAACTACCTGTGCCTGCACCGTCTGCACGAGGGTGCCCCGCAGGACGAGGAGGAGGGACTCTTCGACCAGTTCGAGGCGGCGGCGCCCACCAGCAAGCTGGGTCAGGACCTGCTGCGGCTGCGCGACTGGGCGGACGAGACCGAGACCGGTGACCGCGACGACCTGACCCCGGGCGTCTCCGACAAGGCCTGGTCGCAGATCTCCGTCTCCTCCCGCGAATGCCTGGGCGCGACGAAGTGCGCGTACGGGGCCGAGTGCTTCGCGGAAGCCGCACGCGAGCGTGCCAAGCTCGCGGACGTGGTCGTCACCAACCACGCGCTCCTCGCCATCGACGCCATCGAGGGCGCCCCGGTGCTCCCGCAGCACGAGGTGCTGATCGTCGACGAGGCCCACGAGCTGGTCTCCCGGGTGACCGGGGTCGCCACCGGCGAGCTCACCCCCGGCCAGGTCAACCGTGCCGTGAAGCGGGCGGCCAAGCTGGTCGACGAGAAGACCGCGGACTCCCTGCAGACGGCGTCCGAGACCTTCGAGCGCGTCATGGAGCTGGCCCTCCCCGGCCGGCTGGAGGAGATCCCCGAGGACCTCGGCTACGCGCTGATGGCCCTGCGGGACGCCTCGCGCAACGTGATCTCGGCGATCGGCAACACCCGCGACAAGTCCGTCCACGACGAGGACGCCGTCCGCAAGCAGGCGCTCGCCGCGGTGGAGAGCGTGCACGGGGTGGCGGAGCGGATCATGATCGGCTCCGAGTACGACGTCGTCTGGTACGAACGCCACGACCGCTTCGGCGCCACGCTCCGGGTGGCCCCGCTGTCGGTGTCCGGCCTGCTGCGCGAGAAGCTGTTCGAGGACCGCTCGGTGGTCCTCACCTCCGCGACCCTCAAGCTCGGCGGCGATTTCAACGGCGTCGCCGCGTCGATGGGCCTGTCCCCCGAGGGCGTCGAAGGGGACGACGTACCGCAGTGGAAGGGCCTGGACGTCGGATCGCCGTTCGACTATCCCAAGCAGGGCATCCTCTACGTCGCCAAGCACCTGGCCACCCCGGGCCGGGAGGGCACCCGCGGCGACATGATGGACGAGCTCGCCGAGCTGATCGAAGCGGCCGGCGGCCGCACCCTCGGACTGTTCTCCTCCATGCGCGGCGCGAAGGCGGCCGCCGAGGAGCTGCGCGGCCGGCTCGACAACCCGATCCTGCTCCAGGGCGAGGAGACGCTGGGCGAGCTGATCAAGAACTTCGCGGCCGATCCGAAGACCTGTCTCTTCGGCACCCTGTCGCTGTGGCAGGGCGTGGACGTGCCCGGGCCCAGCTGCCAGCTGGTGGTCATGGACCGCATCCCGTTCCCGCGCCCCGACGATCCGCTGATGAGCGCCCGGCAGAAGTCGGTCGAGGAGCGCGGCGGCAACGGCTTCATGTCCGTCGCGGCGACGCACGCGGCGCTGCTGATGGCCCAGGGCGCGGGCCGGCTCGTACGGGCAACCGGTGACAAGGGTGTGGTCGCGGTACTGGACCCCCGGCTGGCCACGGCCCGGTACGGGAGCTTCCTGCGGGCCACGCTGCCGGACTTCTGGTACACCACGGACCGCAACCAGGCCCGCCGCTCGCTCGCCGCGATCGACGCCGCCGCCCAGGCCGAGGGCAAGTAGGCACTAAGCAGCTCCGGGACCGGCGCAGTAGGTCCCGGAGCTGGATGGTGGCGCGGGGGAGTCAGACCCGGCGCAGTACCGCGACGACCTTGCCGAGGATGGTGGCCTCGTCGCCGGGGATCGGCTGGTAGGCGGCGTTGTGCGGGAGCAGCCAGACATGGCCGTCCTCGCGCTTGAACCGCTTGACCGTGGCCTCGCCGTCGAGCATGGCGGCGACGATGTCGCCGTTCTCCGCGACGGGCTGGCGACGGACGGTGACCCAGTCGCCGTCACAGATCGCGGCCTCGATCATCGAGTCGCCGACGACCTTGAGGCAGAACAGCTCGCCGTCGCCGACCAGCTGGCGGGGGAGCGGGAACACGTCCTCCACCGACTCCTCGGCGAGGATCGGGCCACCGGCCGCGATCCGGCCGACCAGCGGTACGTACGAGGCCGCGGGCTTGCCCGTGGTGTCCGTGGGCTGCGAGCTGGGCTGGTCGGATCCGCGCACCTCGTACGCCCGGGGGCGGTGGGGGTCGCGGCGCAGGAAGCCCTTGCGCTCCAGGGCCATCAGCTGGTGCGCGACCGAAGACGTGCTCGACAGGCCGACCGCCTGGCCGATCTCCCGCATCGACGGCGGGTAGCCGCGCCGCTGCACCGAGTCGCGGATGACCTCGATGACCCTCCGCTGCCGGTCCGTGAGCCCGGAGCTGTCGGCGCGGATGCCTGGAGGCCGCCCTGGCAGCGAGCGTGCGGGGCGTACGGGTTCCGCTTCCGGGTTCAGGCTTGCGTCATTCATGGCATGCACCGGCTCGAGTCGGCTCTGGGAGCGGTTCTGGGCAGTGATGGTGGCACTGTCTGCGGTGGTGGTCACGTCGGCCCCTCTCGAAATGTTCTCCCTAGCTGGACAACGGTAGTTGCTTTCGAAAGGTTGCGCCAAACACACGTTCGAGTGAAAAATCGCAGATCATCCACCGTGGTCACATCGTGCGGTGTATGGGTGATCGATGGGCGACTGATGGACGACCGAAGGGCCATCCGGCCCGAACGCGGGTTCGGCTCCGGAGCCACTGCTTACGGTACCCTTTTGGGTCGGGTGGCTGTCGTCCGGGGCGTGCCCAGTGTGGCACCGCGAGGCCCCGTTCCCGGCCATCGGATGCCGCGACACGCGGAGTGCCGTAAATCCACCGCAACCCAAGATCTAGTGGTTGGATGAGCGCTGCCACCCAGAAGTTGTGGTCCTCGGTCCCCCGAGGTCTCCGACATCGCATATGCTGGTGGCTGCTTCACGAGCCCCCCGGAAGAGCTTCGACTCTGCCGTTCAGGGGTCTCGTGCGGCGTTTCAGTCGTGCCAAGAGGAGGGTGAGGGAACCATGCACTGCCCCTTCTGCAGGCACCCCGACAGCCGTGTCGTCGACAGTCGGACCACCGACGACGGCACGTCGATCCGCCGGCGCCGCCAGTGCCCCGACTGCTCCCGTCGCTTCACGACGGTGGAGACGGCCTCGCTGATGGTGATCAAGCGCAGCGGGGTGACCGAACCCTTCAGCCGTACCAAGGTCATCTCCGGCGTGCGCAAGGCGTGCCAGGGGCGGCCGGTCACCGAGGACGCCCTCGCCAAGCTCGGCCAGCGGGTCGAGGAGGCGTTGCGCGCCACCGGGAGCGCCGAGCTGACCACCCACGACGTGGGTCTGGCCATACTCGGTCCGCTGCAGGACCTCGACCTGGTCGCGTACCTCCGGTTCGCGTCCGTTTACAAGGCGTTCGACACACTCGAAGACTTCGAGACCGCCATCGCGGAACTCCGCGTGCCGCGGTCTCACCCCCAAGAGTGCGAGCCCGGTGGGACCGCTCCGGTCCCCGTGCCCGCCTCCGCCGCCGACTGACCGGACGGCCCGTATCGCGCTGCCACTCGCATCGCGGAGCGGCCGGTGAGCCAGGCGAAGAGACGTAGATACACGACACAGCACCGTGCCGCGGAATAGCGCTGGCACTTTCGGGCGTTTTGCCCGCATTGGGAGGACGGCATGACAGAGACGGCGAGCAGCTCGGCACGAGGTTCCCGCGCCAAGGGGACCAAGACTGCCAAGAGCGGCCTGCGTATCGAGCGCATCCACACCACCCCGGGCGTGCACCCGTACGACGAGGTGACCTGGGCGCGCCGTGACGTCGTCATGACCAACTGGCGCGACGGCTCGGTCAACTTCGAGCAGCGTGGCGTCGAGTTCCCCGACTTCTGGTCGGTGAACGCGGTCAACATCGTCACCAGCAAGTACTTCCGCGGCGCAGTCGGCACCCCGCAGCGCGAGACCGGTCTGAAGCAGCTCATCGACCGGATCGTGAAGACGTACACGAAGGCCGGCGAGGACTTCGACTACTTCACGTCGCCCGCCGACGCGGAGATCTTCGAGCACGAGCTGACGTACGCCCTCCTGCACCAGATCTTCAGCTTCAACTCGCCGGTGTGGTTCAACGTCGGCACGCCCCAGCCGCAGCAGGTCTCCGCCTGCTTCATCCTGGCCGTCGACGACTCCATGGAGTCGATCCTCGACTGGTACAAGGAAGAGGGCATGATCTTCAAGGGCGGCTCCGGCGCCGGCCTGAACCTCTCCCGCATCCGCTCCTCCAAGGAGCTCCTCTCCTCCGGCGGCAACGCCTCCGGCCCGGTCTCCTTCATGCGCGGCGCGGACGCGTCCGCCGGAACGATCAAGTCGGGCGGCGCCACCCGCCGTGCGGCCAAGATGGTCGTCCTGGACGTGGACCACCCGGACGTCGAGGACTTCATCGCGACCAAGGTGAAGGAAGAGGAGAAGATCCGCGCGCTGCGCGACGCGGGCTTCGACATGGACCTGGGCGGGGACGACATCACGTCGGTCCAGTACCAGAACGCCAACAACTCCGTCCGCGTGAACGACGAGTTCATGACGGCCGTCGAGAACGGCACCGAGTTCGGCCTGCGCGCCCGCATGACCGGCGAGGTCATCGAGATGGTCGACGCCAAGTCGCTCTTCCGCAAGCTCGCCGAGGCCGCGTGGGCCTGCGCCGACCCGGGCATCCAGTACGACGGTGTGATCAACAACTGGCACACCTGCCCCGAGTCCGGCCGCATCACCGCGTCCAACCCGTGCAGCGAGTACATGCACCTGGACAACACGTCCTGCAACCTCGCCTCGCTGAACCTGATGAAGTTCCTCGACGACGACGGCAAGGGCAACCAGTCCTTCGACGCCGAGCGCTTCGCGAAGGTCGTCGAGCTGGTCATCACCGCGATGGACATCTCCATCTGCTTCGCGGACTTCCCGACGCAGAAGATCGGCGAGAACACCCGCGCCTTCCGCCAGCTGGGCATCGGCTACGCCAACCTCGGCGCCCTGCTGATGGCCACCGGCCACGCGTACGACTCCGACGGCGGCCGCACCCTCGCCGCCTCGATCACCTCGCTGATGACCGGCACCGCGTACAAGCGCTCCGCCGAGCTGGCCGCGATCGTCGGCCCGTACGACGGCTACGCCCGCAACGCCGAGTCGCACAAGCGCGTCATGAAGCAGCACGCCGACGCCAACGCCGTCGCGCCGCGCACCGAGGACCTGGACAACATCATCTGGGCCGCGGCCACCGAGGCCTGGCAGGACGTGATCCGGCTCGGCGAGAAGAACGGCTTCCGCAACTCGCAGGCCTCCGTCCTCGCGCCGACCGGCACCATCGGTCTCGCGATGTCCTGCGACACCACCGGTGTCGAGCCGGACCTGGCCCTGGTCAAGTTCAAGAAGCTCGTCGGCGGCGGCTCGATGCAGATCGTCAACGGCACCGTTCCGCAGGCCCTGCGCCGCATGGGCTACCAGGAAGAGCAGATCGAGGCGATCGTCGCCCACATCGCCGAGCACGGCGTGGTCGTCGACGCCCCGGGCCTGAAGCAGGAGCACTACTCGGTCTTCGACTGCGCGATGGGCGAGCGTGCCATCTCCGCGATGGGCCACGTCCGCATGATGGCGGCGATCCAGCCCTGGATCTCCGGCGCGATCTCCAAGACGGTCAACATGCCGGAGACGGCCACCGTCGAAGAGATCGAGGAGATCTACTTCGAGGCGTGGAAGCTGGGCGTCAAGGCGCTCGCGATCTACCGCGACAACTGCAAGGTCGGCCAGCCCCTCTCCGCGAAGAAGAAGGAAGAGGAGAAGGAGGAGGTCACCGCCAAGGCGGAGGACACCATCCGGACGGCCGTCGAGAAGGTCATCGAGTACCGCCCGGTCCGCAAGCGCCTCCCGAAGGGCCGCCCGGGGATCACCACCTCCTTCACGGTCGGTGGCGCCGAGGGCTACATGACCGCGAACTCCTACCCGGACGACGGTCTCGGTGAGGTCTTCCTGAAGATGTCCAAGCAGGGTTCGACCCTCGCGGGCATGATGGACGCCTTCTCGATCGCCGTCTCGGTCGGTCTGCAGTACGGCGTCCCGCTGGAGACGTACGTCGCGAAGTTCACGAACATGCGCTTCGAGCCGGCCGGTATGACGGATGACCCGGACGTGCGGATGGCGCAGTCGATCGTCGACTACATCTTCCGTCGCGTGGCGCTCGACTTCCTGCCCTTCGAGACCCGCTCGGCCCTCGGCATCCACTCCGCCGAGGAGCGTCAGCGTCACCTGGACACCGGTTCCTACGAGCCCCTCGACGAGGAGCTCGACACCGAGTCCCTGACCCAGTCGGCCCCGCCGGTCGCGGTCCCGGTCATCCCGGTCCCGAAGCCGGTCGCGCTCGCCCCGGTCCCGGCCCCCAAGACGGCGCACTCCAACGCCGAACTGGTCGAGATGCAGCTCGGCGTCTCCGCCGACGCCCCGCTCTGCTTCTCCTGCGGTACGAAGATGCAGCGTGCCGGTTCCTGCTACATCTGCGAGGGCTGCGGCTCCACCAGCGGCTGCAGCTGAAACCAGGCGGAATTGCGTTGGATGCAACATCCGATGTAGCCCGAGCGCGTAGCTGACCAGCGGTTTTACGAAGGGGACCGGCCTCGGCCGGTCCCCTTCGGCGTGCCCGGAGCCCGTACGCCCGCCGTACGGGAGGCCGGGCGGGGGTCCGGATCTTCGTGTGTTCTGCCAGTACGGGCGGCTGTCGTGATCGGGCAAGACTGCCAACGGAGGCCGACGCGCACCTCGGTGACGGGGGCTCAGGCCGAGGCATGTCACATCGCATGGGGGAGAGAACCGTGAGCACGCAGCAGCAGTACGACGAGATCGGTGAGGCGTTCGAGGGCTTCAAGGGCCTGCCCATGGTGAAGTACGGGGAGGTGCCCAGCTTCCTCGCCATGGTCGGGGACGTGCGCGGCAAGTCGGTCCTCGACCTGGCGTCCGGCACCGGCTTCTACAGCAGGGAGTTCAAGCGGCGCGGCGCCGCGGAGGTGCTCGGTGTCGAGATCTCCGGTGAAATGGTCAACGTGGCACGGGCGCTGGAGGAGCGCGATCCGCTGGGCGTGCGCTACGAGGTGGGCGATGTGGCCGGACTGCGGCCTCTCGGGAAGCGCTTCGACGTCGCGGTGGCGGTACAGCTGCTCAACTACGCGGAGGACATCGCCGCCATCGAGCGGATGTGCCGTAACGTGCACCGGAACCTGGCGCCCGGCGCCGAGTTCTTCCTGTTCAACCAGTCACCCGACTACGACTTCGACGGGCCTTCCCTGGCCAAGTACGGCTTCGTCACCGAGCTGACCGGCGAAGAGGTCGAGGCCGGACAGCGCGTGCGGACCACGGCGCTGCTCGACCCGCCGGTCTCGATCTTCGGCATCTTCCCGCGCCGCGAGGTCTACGAGAACTGCCTGCGTGCGGCCGGCTTCAGCGAGCTGACCTGGGTCCCGGTGGAGGTGTCCGAGGCCGGTGTGAAGGAATTCGGCGAGGCCTACTGGGCGGACGCCCTCGGCAACCCGCCGCTGACGATGCTGCGCTGCCGCGCCTGAGGGACGGTCTGAGGGACGGTCTGAGGGACGGCCTGAGGGACGGCCTGAGGGACGGCCTGAGGGACGGCCGGACGAACGAGCGGGGGCCGGGTGTCATGCCGGTCCCCGCCTCCGTTTCAGTGCGGGAAGGTCCGGGCCGGGCGGGTGATCACTTCGTCGCGGAAGACCGCGATCGCGGAGCTCACCTGACGCATCAGGTGCGTGTTCTCGATCCGGTCCAGGTACAGGCAGCGGGCGGCCAGGCCGGTCAGCTCGAAGGCGAAGCACAGCGACATCAGCGGGTTCACGAACAGCTCGCTGTTCCGGGTGCGCGTGGTGAACCGGACGTCGCCGAAGGAGCCGCGCACGGCCGCCGCGATCGAGCCGTTCACGATGCTCGGATGGTCCGGAGTGCGGTCCTGGGCGTGGGCCACGGCATCGATGTACAGCGCACCCTCACGGGTGGAGCGGGGCACCGAGAACGCGCCGAGGTAGGCCCCGTCGCGCTCCAGCGCCGCGATGTTCTCGAGCACCAGCGCATGGCTCACCCCGTGGTAGGCGTCCACGCCGAAACCGACCGAGACGACGAGGCGCTCGGGTACGTCGTCCAGCGCGGCCAGCGCCGCCACGCTGGTCAGGTCCTCCTCGGGCGTGCCCAGTCCGGCTTCGTCACCCCGCATCAGGATGTCGGTGCCCCCGTCGACCAGGACCACCGCGTCGATGCGGTGCAGGTCGATCAGCGCCCGGTAGGCGGCCCGCAGCGGTTGCACTCCGACCGGCGGGAAGGCGTACACCGTGGACGGGTACCCGTGCAGCTTGAGCCACTGGGCCAGGGTCCGCTCCGGGAAGTACGTCTGGTGCGGCGCGGAGTCGGGGGTGACGGCGGCGAGGTCCGGGGCCGCCCAGTCGTCCGCCGGGAGGCCTTCGAGCGCGCTGAAGGAGAGGTTCGCCAGCGTGACCTCCTTGCCCTGGTGCAGGAGGGAGAGGGCGATCGGGAGGCCGGAGTAGATGTCGAAGCCGCCGCCGGCGCCGGCGACGAGGATCCGCTCGGCCGAAGCCAGGCGGGTGAAGAGCGGGTTGGTGTGCAGGGCGGCCATGATGACCATTGTGCGGGGCGCCACGACAGGGCGCCCCGGAATATCGCGGTGCGTCGAGCGGGGGAGCCATGGGAGTCGTGGGAGTCGTGGGAACCATGTGGAGCGGTGAGGAGCTGGACCTGGACGCCTATCTGGCGAGGATCGGCTGGGAGGGCGGGGAACTCCGCGCGGACCTCCCGACGTTGAAGTCGGTACACCGGGCCCACACCGGTGCGATCACCTTCGAGAGCCTGGACGTGCTGTTCGGCCGCCCAGTCGGGCTGGACGTCAAGGAGCTCGAGGACAAGCTCGTGCACGACCGCCGCGGCGGCTACTGCTACGAGCAGAACACCCTGCTGGCCGCCGCCCTGGAGCGGATCGGCTTCGAGGTCTCCGGACGCGGCGCCCGCAACCGCAGCCGGGGGGACTCCCTGACCGCGGTGACGCACGCCGTCCTCGTCGTCACCGTCGAGGGGGAACCGTGGCTCTGCGACGCCGGGTTCGGCTGGCAGGGGCCGCGCGAGCCCGTGCCGCTGGCGCGCCCCGGAGCGGAGGTCCGGCAGGGGGAATGGGTGTTCCGCGTCCGGGAGGAAGCGGACGGCGTCCTGGTGCTGAGCACCCTGCGCGAAGGCGCCTGGCGGGACCTGTACGCCTTCTCGCCGCAGCCCTACCACCCCGTCGACTACGTCGTGCTGAACCACTACAGCTCCTCGCACCCCCGCTCCGCCTTCGTCGGCCGGGTCATCGTCCAGCACCCGGGCGGCTCCGACCGGTTGGCACTCGTGGGGCGGGAGCTCTCCCGGCTGCGTCCCGACGGGCGGCTCGAGCGGCGGGAGGTCGCGCAGGAGGAACTGCTCGCCCTGCTCGAGCGGGAGTTCGGGCTTCGGCTGTCCGGGCGGGACGCGGACGAACTCCTTCGGATGTACCGCGCCGAGGACTGACCCGGGCCCCGCCGGGCCCGTACGATGGCGCAGTGCTGGTCAAGTGGATTCGCTGCACGGTGACGGACCGACGCGGGTTCGAGCGCGGGCAGCGCAAATGGGCGGGGCTGCCCGGCGAACCGGGCTTCCGGGGGCAGGGTGGCGGCTGGAGCCGGGGCCGGCAGGGGGTGGCGCATGTCTTCGCGTTCTGGGAGAGCCGTTCCTTCTACGACTCCTTCATGGCCAGGTCGCACGACAGACTGGCCGCTTCCCAGAACGGCACCTACACCGACGCGCGGGTCACGCTCTTCGACCACCGCTTCGACGTGAAGACCGGCTTCGAACCCCGGTTCACCGACGCCGACGTCGTCCGGGTCGCCCACACCCGGGTGCGGGAAGGTCGCGTGGACCATTTCGCGCTCATGCAGGAAAAGGTGTGGAATCCGGCCATGGCGGGCTCGCCCGGCATGGTCCGCGGCCTCTTCGGCGAAGCTCCCGGCCGGGAGTTCCTGGTGCTGTCGATGTGGCACGCGGCGGCCGAGCACGGCAAGTACCGCCAGGAGCGCGTCGAGCGGCTGTCGCTGCGCGCCCAGATCCAGGCCGACGTGGAGGCCCTCACCGGGGATGTCGTCGACCTCGAATCCTCCTGGACGGTATGACCGTAGGACCACCCGGACGACGGGCTGACAGGCGGGCTGACAGGCGGGATGGCCTGCGGGCTGACCGGCGGGCCACCACCGGGCAGCCGCTGGGCCGCCGACCGGCGCGCTCGACCGGCGTGCCCCGGTCGGTGTGCCCGTCGGTGGCCGAATAGGGTCGTGGGATGGTACGACCACGGCGCATCGTCCTTGTCCGGCACGGGGAATCGGAGGGCAATGCCGACGACACTGTGTACGAGCGGGAGCCCGACCACGCCCTGAGGCTGACCCGCACCGGCCGGGAGCAGGCCGCGGACGCCGGCGTGCGGTTGCGCGAGCTCTTCGGGGACGAGCACATCAGCGCGTACGTGTCCCCGTACCGCCGGACCCTGCAGACCTTCCGGGAGCTGCAGCTGGACCCGGCGCGCGTGCGGATGCGCGAAGAGCCGAGGCTGCGCGAGCAAGACTGGGGGAACTGGCAGGACCGGGACGACGTACGGCTGCAGAAGGCGTACCGGGACGCGTACGGGCACTTCTTCTACCGCTTCGCGCAAGGGGAGTCGGGCGCGGACGTGTACGACCGGGTCGGGGCCTTCCTGGAGAGCCTCTACCGCAGCTTCGAGGCCCCGGACCATCCGGAGAACGTGCTGCTGGTGACCCACGGGCTGACGATGAGACTGTTCTGCATGCGGTGGTTCCACTGGTCCGTGGCCGAATTCGAGGCGCTCTCCAACCCCGGGAACGGCGAATACCGGGTCCTGCTGCTGGGTCCGGACGGCCGCTACCGGATGGACCGCCCGTTTGAGCGGTGGACCACACCCGAGCCTTACGACCTCGACGGCTAGAGTGACGCGGGATGACCTCTGACTCCTCCCCCGAAAGGCGCTACGCACGCGCCATGGCCAGCCTCCGCGGGCTGGCCCTGGGTGACGCACTGGGTTCCCAGTACTTCGTCCCCGTGAACTACCCGCTGCTCAAGCGGCGCGAGCTGCCCGCCGGCAGCGATCCCTGGCAGTGGACCGACGACACCGAGATGGCCTGCTCGGTGGTGGCCGTGCTCGCCGGGCACGCGCGGGTGGACCAGGACGCGCTGGCCGCCTCCTTCGCCCGCCACCACGACTTCGACCGCGGCTACGGGCCCGCCGTGAACCGGATGCTGCGCCTGATCCGCGAGGGCGCGGACTGGCGCACGCTCGCCGCCGAACTGTTCAACGGGCAGGGCTCCTGGGGCAACGGCGCCGCCATGCGGGTCGCACCGCTGGGCGCCTGGTACGCCGACGACCCGGAGCAGGCCACCCACCAGGCGGAGATCTCCGCCTACACCACGCACCAGCACCGCGAGGCGGTGTGCGGGGCGATGGCCGTGGCCGCGGCGGCGGCGCTCGCGGCCGATCCGGCCGGGCCGCCGAGCGCCGCCGACCTGCTGGACGGCGTGATCGCGCTGGTGCCGCGCAGCGCGGTGGGCGCCGGGGTGCGGCGGGCGCGCGACATGCTGGACTACGGGGACGCGACGACCGTCGCGGCCGTACTGGGCTGCGGGCGGCGCACCAGCGCCCACGACACGGTGCCGTTCGCCCTGTGGTCGGCGGCGCGCTGCCTGGACGACTACGAGCGGGCCTTCTGGACCACCGCGCAGGTGGGCGGGGACGTGGACACGACCTGCGCGATCGTCGGCGGCGTGCTGGGCGCGCGCGGGGACGAGGCGCTGCCGCAGGCCTGGCTGGCCCGGACCGAGGCGTTGCCGGCCTGGCTGCCGGAGGCGGCGCGGTAGCGGTGGTCCGCGCCGGTTCACACCCCTCCGTTTGTCACGGTCCTGCCACAGGGTTCTTTTGATCCTGTTCAAAACTGCATGGCACCGGCCTACTCTGGCCGCTCGCCGCCCCCGAACGATGCCTGGGGGCGGCCGGCAGGGGAGGGGAAGCCGATGTCTGAGAACACCGAGGGAACGAACGAAAAGGCCGCGGAGGCCGAGGGGGTTGCGGCGGCCGAGGCCGCCGCGGGAGCCGAGAAGGCCGCGGGAGCCGCGCAAGCCGCGCAGGCCCCGGCTGCCGCGCAAGGCACGGGGGCCGAAGCGGCAGGCGCTCCGCCCGCGCCCGCTCCGCCCGCACGGACACCGCAACCGTCCGCGCCGCCGGGTTGGGATCCCAAGGCCTGGGAGACCCACCAACTGCGCAGGCAGCGCACCGCCTCCGGCGCCTGGTCGCTGGCACCGCTCGCCTGGGCCGAGGCGGCCCGGCCCGCGGCGGTGGCGCCGGTGCCGACCGCGGTGCTGGGCGCCGTACTCGCCTCCGGCATCGCGGTGTCCCTGCTGCTCGGCGAGGGGCTGGGTCCCGGCCTGCTCCTCGCGGTGCTGCCGGCCCTCGTCGCCGCCTGCGTGGCAGCCCGCCGGGCCGGTCGGGGCCTGCACCCGTGGACCGCGCTCTGGGCGATCGGCTGCCTCGCGCTGCTCGCCGTGCCCGCCCTGCGCGACTCCGGCTGGCCGTCCACGCTTGCCCTGTGCGCCGCCGTCCTGACGGGCGCGCTGGCCCTGCACGGCAGCCGCACCTGGCCGGGGATCCTGCTCGGCCCCGTCGGCTTCGTCGACTCCGCCGTCCTCGGGGTGCGCTGGGTCTTCAGCGGCCTGCGCTCGCGCGGCCGGGGGAGCAGGCACCGATGGCTGCCGGTGGCGAAGGCCGTCCTGGTGGCGGTGGTCCTGCTGGCGCTGTTCGGGACGCTGTTCGCCTCCGCCGACGCCGCCTTCGCGGACGTGCTGAGCGGGCTGACCCCCGACTTCAGCGGAGTGGACGGGCCGGTCCGCCTGCTGCTCTTCCCGCTGGGCCTCCTCATCGCGATCACGGTCGCCCGCACCGCCGCCGCGCCCTCGCGCTGGGACCGCATCCAGGTGCGCCCGGGGAAGGCGCGCTCCCGGGTGGAGTGGGCCCTTCCGCTCGTCGTGCTGAACCTGCTCTTCGCCGGATTCAACGCCGTCCAGCTCACCGTCCTCTTCGGCGGCTACCGCAAGGTCCTGGAGGCCACCGGCCTCACCTACGCCGAGTACGCGCGCCAGGGCTTCTGGCAGCTGCTCTGGGCCACCCTGCTCACCCTCGCCGTCATCGCGCTCGCCCTGCGCTGGGCCCCGCGCGGCGGAGCCGGCGACCGGAGGCTGGTGCGCAGCGTGCTCGGCACGCTGTGCACGCTGACCCTCGTCGTGGTCGCCTCCGCGCTCCACCGCATGGACCTCTACGTGGACGCGTACGGGCTGACCAGGCTGCGCGTGTCGGTCGCGGGCGTGGAGCTGTGGCTCGGGCTGGTCATCGTACTGATCATGGCCGGCGGGCTGTTCGGCGCGCGCTGGCTGCCGCGCGCGGTCGCCGGGAGCGCGATGGCCGCCGTACTGGCCTTCGGGCTGATGTCCCCGGACGGGATGGTCGCGGAGGGCAATGTGACGCGGTACGAGCAGGACGGCAAGATCGACCTGGCCTACTTCCAGTCCCTGTCGGCGGACGCGGTGCCCGGCCTGGACCGGCTGCCCGAGCCCCAGCGTTCCTGCGCCCTGCGCGGGATCGGCGGAGAGCTGGCGAAGGCGGGCAGGACGCCCTGGTACGCGATGAGCCTGGGGGAGCGCCGGGCCCGGGAGATCCTGCGCGAGCGCCCGGTGAAGGCCTCGTACGAGGAGTGCAAGCGCCTCGGAACCTTCAGGGCCCGGACCGAGTACTAGGCCGCCACGGGAGGGCCCCGGCGCGGTCGGCTTGCCCGCGCCGGGGCCCTCGTACGGGACCGCTCGCTCAGGCGACCGGACCGGCCTCGGCGGCGGCTCCGTTCAGGGCTTCCAGGTCGCTCTTGCGCACCCGGATCACCACCAGCGCGGTGACGAGCGCGACGCCCGCCATGGCCACGGCGGCGATGAACGCGGTGGCGATGCCCTGGGTGAGGACGAAGTCCCCCCAGGGGTCGGGTAGCCGACCGGTCTGCCGGAAGGCGGCCAGCTGTCCCTGGTCGGCGTGCGCCATGAAGTCCGGTACCTGGGTGTGGGCTTCGTTGCGGCTGGCCGTGCCGAAGACGGTGACCAGGATGGACAGTCCGAGCGAGCCGCCGACCTGCTGGCTGGCGTTGAGCAGCCCGGAGGCCGCGCCCGCTTCCTGCGGGGCCACCCCGGAGACGGCGGTGAGGGTGAGGGTGACGAAGTTCAGGCCCATGCCGAAGCCGAACAGCACCATCGGACCCAGTACCCCGGAGACGTAGGAGCTGCCGGGCTCGATGAAGGTCAGCCAGGTGAGGCCGGCGCCGGTGAGGCCGGCGCCGATGACCATGAAGGGCTTGGGGCCGAAGCGCGGCAGCAGGCGCTGCGAGAGTCCGGCGGCGGTGACGATGGCGGCCGTGATGGGCAGGAAGCCGATGCCCGACTGGATCGGGGAGAAGCCCAGTACGTTCTGTACGAACTGGACGATGAAGAAGAACATGCCGAACATCGCGGCGGCGAGGCTGAGCATGATCACGTAGGTGCCGGTGCGGTTGCGCTCGGTGAACATGCGCAGCGGGATGATCGGATCGGCCGCCCGGGACTCGACGAGCACGAAGGCGGCGAGCAGGAGGACGGCCAGGGTGAACGAGCCGATGGTCACGCCGTCGCGCCAGCCGTCCTGGGAAGCGCGGATGAATCCGTAGACGAGCGCCGTCATTCCGCCGGTGGAGGTGAGCGCTCCGGCGATGTCGAAGCGGCCCGGGTGCCGTTCGGACTCGTTGATGTAGAGCGGGGCCAGGAACGCGATGAGCAGTCCGATCGGCACGTTGACGAAGAAGACCCAGCGCCAGTCGAGCCATTCGGTGAGCATGCCGCCGGCCAGCAGGCCGATGGCGCCACCGCCCGCGGAGACGGCGGCGAACACGCCGAAGGCGCGGTTGCGTTCGGGCCCTTCGGCGAAGGTGGTGGTGATCAGCGCGAGGGAGGTCGGCGAGGCGATGGCGCCGCCGACGCCCTGGAGCGCCCGGGCGGCGAGCAACTGCCAGGGTTCCTGGGCGAAACCGCCGAGGAGGGAGGCCAGGGTGAAGAGCAGGATGCCGGTCATGAAGACCCGGCGCCGGCCGAGGATGTCGCCCGCGCGGCCGCCGAGCAGCAGCAGACCGCCGAAGGCGAGCGTGTAGGCGCTGATCACCCAGGACAGGTCGGTGGTCGAGATGGCCAGGTCGGTCTGGATGTGCGGGAGCGCGATGTTCACGATCGTCGCGTCGAGGACGACCATGAGCTGGCAGGCGGCGATGACGGCGAGCGCCACTCCCGGGCGCCCCTCCCGGCGGGCCGCGCCCGGTATCCGGAGTTTGGAGAGCTGAGGAGTTGTCACTGTGGATCCCCCCAAGTGAAATAGTGAACGTGTGCGTTCACGGCGATTCCACGGTAGGGAGTCAGCCTTAGTGAACGCAAGCGTTCACTAAGGCTGAAGATACGTGCGAGGGACGCGCGAGCCGGTCGGAGGTGCGGGAGTGGTGGGTTCACGCTGGTCGGCGGCGTCCCCGGGACGCAGGCGTGGACCCGAACTCGAACGGGCGATTCTCGACGCCGCGTTGGAGCAGCTGAGCACCGTTGGCTGGAATTCCCTCACCATGGAGGGCGTGGCCGCGGGCGCGCACACCGGCAAGGCGGCGCTGTACCGGCGCTGGCCCTCGAAGGCGGACCTGGTGGCCGACGCGCTGCGGACGGCGCTGCCGCCGCTCGGCCGGATCGCGGACCTCGGCTCGGTGCGCGAGGACCTGTACGCACTGTGCGTGCGGATGCGGGAGGTCATGCGGTCGCGGGCCGGGCAGGCCCTGCGGGCGGTGCTTCACGAGTGCGATCACGGTCATGCGGACCGGTTCCGCGGCCTGATCTGGTCGGGGCTGCACGAACCGGCGCACGGGCTGATCGGAGAGCTGGTGCGACGGGGAATCGACCGGGGAGACGTCCGGCCGGACGCGACCGGTCCGCTTCTCGCCGACGTCATCCCGGCGATGATGATGTACCGCGCGAAGGTGTGCGGAAGCGAATGGGCGGACGAGGAAATCGCCGAGATGATCGACGGGGTGATGGTGCCGCTGCTCAGGGCGTGAGACGGGGAGGGGTCGGGGTGGGGTCGGGGTGTGCAGGCGGCCCGAGGCGGCGTAACCTTGCTGGCGCCATGCCGTACGAAGCACCCACTCACACCGTCGAACGCTCCCTCCGAGCGACCACCGGCGCCAAGGTCATCGCCGGGGTCGACGAAGTCGGACGAGGGGCCTGGGCCGGTCCCGTCACCGTATGCGCGGCGATCACCGGTCTGCGCCGGCCGCCCGCGGGACTCACCGACTCCAAACTGCTCACCCCCAAGCGACGCGACGCGCTCGTCGGCGTCCTGGAGGACTGGGTCACCGCCTACGCCCTGGGTCACTCCTCCCCGGAGGAGATCGACGCGCTCGGAATGACCGCAGCCCTGCGCCTCGCCGCGGTGCGCGCCCTGGAGGCGCTGCCCGTGCGGCCCGACGCGGTGATACTCGACGGCAAGCACGACTACCTCGGTGCACCCTGGCAGGTCCGGACGGTGATCAAGGGCGACCAGTCCTGTGTCGCCGTAGCCGCGGCCTCGGTGATCGCCAAGGTCCGGCGCGACCGGATGATGGCCGAGATCGGTGAACAGGGCGGCGGAATCGAGGACTTCGCTTTCGCCGCCAACGCCGGATATCCCTCGCCCGTGCACCGGGCGGCGCTGGAGGAGCTGGGGCCGACCGCCCATCACCGGCTCTCGTGGTCCTACCTCGACGCGCTGCCCCGCTGGAGCCACCTCAAGAAGGTGCGCCGTAGCGAGGAATCGATGGAGCTGGAAAACGGAGGCCAACTCGGCTTCGATTTCTGATCGCACACACGTACCACCCACCGGTACGTTTCGTACCGGTGTTTGATAGATGTCAACGCATGCCTCTCACCCCCACCCCCGAGGAGCCTCAGATTCACGAGAGTGCCCAGGGTCCCCGCGTCACGCCGGCCGCGAGCCGCACCGCGCAGACCCCCCGCCCCGTACCTGGTCCGCGTCCCGTGCCCGCGCCCCGGCCCGGACGCCCCGGCCCCTCTCCCGCGGCGGCAAGCCGCGCGGGAGTCGCCCCCAGCCCCGCACCGCCCGCGCAGCGGTCGCCGCAGACCGCCCCCGGGCCCGTTCCCGCGGCCACCGTCACCGCTGCCGCCGCGCCCTCGGTCTCGGCCGCGGTACCGCAGATCCAGCTGATCCCGGCGTCCGCCGAGGGCGCGCTGGACGCGGCCGAAGAGGCCGTGGACCTGCTGCTCGACACCGGGCGCGCGCCCGGTGACATCCTGGTGCTCACCACCGGCGACCCGCACCCGTGGGCCGCGCACGAGCTGTCCTTCGGCGAGGCCGCGTACTGGGCCCTGCACGATGCCGGGGACGACGTCTTCTACGCGGACGCGGCGCAGGTACAGCGCGCCGCCGGCCGTCCCGTCGTGGTCTTCGCGGCCAACGGCGGACCGGTCGACGCGGCTGCCGGAAGCCTGCCGGTCGCGCTTGCGCGGGCCGGTGCGCTGCTGATCGTGTGCGGCGAACCGCAGCAGATCAACTCCGTGCTGGGGGCGGGCGTCTGACGTCCCGTCCCCCCGCACGGTCGAGGGGCGGGGTGGGCTAACAGCCGGCCCTGCCGAAGTCCGAGGCCTGACCAGCCGTACGCCCGTTTCCGGGTGTACGGCCATTGGTCGTGCCCGCGTGCTTTCGTGCCCGCGTGCTTTCGTGGGCGCCGGAGGCTTTGGGCAATCGGGCAATCGGGCAATCGGGTTCCGCAGGGTCCGTCCGGCAGGTTCCGCGGGGTCCGTCCACCGGTTCTGCGGGTCCATCCGCGGGTTCCGCAAGGTCCTGGGGGCCGGCGGGGGTTACGGGCTCAGCGTGCGGCCGTGCGGCGCAGGGCCTCCGCGGCTCCGCCCCCGGTGCGCAGGGCGAGCGGGGCGAACTCGGACACCGTGTCGCCGAGGCGCTCGGGCCGGGAGTCCGAGCTGGGGCGGCGGCCGCCACGGCCTTCGCCCAGTACCTGCCAGCCGCCCCGGGTCAGCGTGATGTACGCGCCGCACCGCAGCCCGTGCAGGGTGCAGGCGTCCCGCAGCCCCCACATCCAGGCCCCGTCCTCCTCGGTCCACCGCTCGTCGCCGTCGCGGCAGTAGAGCAGCACCGCCGTCCGCACCGGGGTCCGCCGCCGCAGGTCGTGGGGGATGACCCGGCGCAGCCGGGAGAGCAGGGCGTTGCGGTACTCCCAGCCGTCGGCCGAGACGGAGCGCTGTACGAAGGAGGCGCTCGCGACGAGCCTTTCCTCGGGCCCCAGGATCGCGATCACGGCCGTGGACGGTACGGGGCTGTGCCGCGAGTGCAGTCCGCTGACGACTTCACGCGGATTGCGCAGCAAGGGGACACCCGACGCCGTCCACTCGGAGGGTTCGAGCAGTCTGCCGTGCCGGCTGACGCCGCCGGTGGCCGTTGTCAGGGACGTGGTCGAGGGCGGGGCGAATCCGAAGGTCACGGTCCTCCCTTCGGGTACACGCCCGCGAACGGGCACGGCTGGAGTGCGGGCGCGCCGCGGCGCGGCCCAGGAGAGTGCCGTCGAGCCGAGCGGGAGCAACGCAATTCTCGCGTGGCCCGTGAGCATGCGGCAACGAGCAATTGGAGCCGCAGACCGGAATTCGCCGGTATGCCGTTCATATCCTTGCCCCGCCACGCCGAAGATGACGCATTCGGCTACGGCTGGAGCGCCAGCACCAGCGGAAACACCTCTTTGGCGCCCGCCCGCCGCAGCAGGCGGGCGGCGACCGCGAGGGTCCAGCCGGTCTCGGCGCGGTCGTCGACGAGCAGGACCGGTCCCGCCGCCTCCCGCAGCGTCGCGGCGAGCTCCGGCGGAACGGTCAGTGCCTGGTGCAGGCCGCGCACCCGCTGTGCGCTGTTCGAGGAGGGCAGGCCGAACTCCGGTGCCTGGTCCGTGTACGCCACCGTCCCGAGCAGGGGCATCCGCCCGACCTCCGCGATCCGCGCGGCCAGCGAGCCGACCAGCTGCGGGCGGCCGCGCGAGGGCAGCGCGACCACACCCACCGGCCGGGCGGGCGCGTCCGCGGCGCCGGAGGCCCAGCCGCCGGGGCCGCGGGCCCAGTCGGCCAGAACCGCCACCACGGCCTGCGCCACATCGTCCGGAATCGGCTGGTCGGGGGCCTGCGCCGCGAGCATCGGACGGAGCCGGTTGCCCCAGCCGATGTCGGAGAGGCGGCCCAGCGCCCGGCCAGTGGATGCCTGCTCGCCGGCGGGGATGCGGCCCTTGAGGTCCACGCCGACCGCCGCGAGACCCGTGGGCCACATCTTGCGGGGCTCCAGCTCCACGCCGGGCCGGCCGAGCTCCCCGCGGGCGGTGTCCAGCGCGGTCGAGGAGACCTCCGCCGTGAACCGGGCCCCGGCGCAGTTGTCGCAGCGGCCGCAGGGCACGGCCTCCTCGTCGTCGAGCTGGCGGCGCAGGAACTCCATGCGGCAGCCGGTGCCGGCCGCGTAGTCCCGCATGGCCTGCTGTTCCGCGGCCCGCTGCCGGGCGACCCACGCATAGCGCTCGGCGTCGTACACCCAAGGCTCGCCGGTGGAGGTCCAGCCGCCCTTGACCCGGTGCACGGCGCCGTCCACGTCGAGGACCTTGAGCATGGTCTCCAGCCTGGTGCGGCGCAGATCGACCAGCGGCTCCAGAGCGGGCAGGGACAGCGGCCGGCCGGCATCGGCCAGCACTTCCAGGGTGCGGCGCACCTGCTGCTCCGGCGGGAAGGCGACGGAGGCGAAGTACTGCCAGATCGCTTCGTCCTCGCGGCCCGGCAGCAGCAGCACCTCGGCGTGCTCCACGCCGCGGCCGGCGCGGCCGACCTGCTGGTAGTAGGCGATGGGGGAGGAGGGCGAGCCGAGGTGCACGACGAAGCCGAGGTCGGGCTTGTCGAAGCCCATGCCGAGCGCCGAGGTGGCCACCAGGGCCTTCACGCGGTTGGCCTGGAGATCGTTCTCGGCCTGCTCGCGGTCGGCGTTCTCCGTCTTGCCGGTGTACGAGGAAACGGTGTGCCCGCGGTGGCGGAGGTACGCGGTGACCTCCTCGGCGGCCGCCACGGTCAGCGTGTAGATGATCCCCGAGCCGGGGAGCTCGTCGAGGTGGTCGGCGAGCCAGGCCAGCCGGTGGGCCGCGTCGGGCAGCGTCAGCACGGCCAGACTCAGGCTCTCCCGGTCCAGCGGGCCCCGCAGGACGAGGGCGTCCGTACCGGCCCCGGTGCCCAGCTGCTCGGCCACGTCGGCGGTCACACGGGCGTTGGCCGTCGCGGTCGTCGCCAGGACGGGGACGCCGGGCGGGAGATCGGCCAGCATGGTGCGCAGACGGCGGTAGTCGGGGCGGAAATCGTGCCCCCAGTCCGAGATGCAGTGGGCCTCGTCCACGACGAGCAGACCGGTCGCGGCGGAGAGCTTGGGGAGCACCTGGTCACGGAAATCCGGATTGTTGAGCCGCTCCGGGCTCACCAGCAGCACGTCGATCTCACCCGCCGCGATCTCGGCCTGGATCGATTCCCATTCCTCGGGATTGGCAGAATTGATGGTGCGGGCATGGATCCCGGCCCGGGCGGCGGCCTCGACCTGGTTGCGCATGAGCGCGAGCAGCGGCGACACGATCACGGTGGGACCCGCGCCGCTCGCGCGCAGCAGGGAGGTCGCGACGAAGTACACCGCGGACTTGCCCCAGCCCGTGCGCTGCACCACGAGCGCCCGCCGCTTGTCCGCAACCAGGGCCTCGATGGCCCGCCACTGGTCCTCACGCAGCCGTGCGGTGCCCGTGGGATCGCCCACGAGACGGGCTAGTACGGAGTCGGCCGAGGACCTCAGGTCTGCGTTCATGCCCCCATGCAACCCGATGGCTCGGACATCGGACGAATGCCGCTCGGGACCTGTGGACGGCGAAGTGCGTGTTAGTTCGAGATCCGGTGCGGGGTGCCGGGGCGGGCCCGGGAGTTATCCACAGGGGTTTCCGGATCCGATCGGGCACGGGACCTTCGGGACATGACCAACAACCACGAAGCACACACCCCGTCGGGCAACCACGAAGCACACACCCCTTCCGGCAACCACGAAGCACACACCCCGTCCGGCGGCCGGTCCACCGGCCCGTCCGGAAACGCCGATCCATCCCGCATCACGCTGCGCGGCCCGGCCGAACTGGCCGACGCGCTGCCCTACATGTTCGGGTTCCACCCGACCGACTCCGTCGTCCTGGTCGCCGTCCACGGGGAGGGCGGCCGCTTCGGCGGCCGGCTCAGGGTCGGCATCCCACCCACCCCCGAGGAGTGGGAGGACACCGCACGGCAGGTCGCCGACTGTCTGATCGTCGGCAGCGAGCGGCGCGGTGCCAAGCCCGACGGCATCATCGTCTTCCTCTGCCAGGACCCGGGCCGGGGCGAGAGCGCGCAACGGGTGATGACCAGGCTGCGCCCGCTCGCCCAGCGGATCCGGCTGGCCTGCGGGGCGCTGGACGTCCCCGTGCTGGAGGCCCTGTGCCTCTCGGCCGGCCGGTACTGGTCCTACTGCTGCCCGGACCAGCGCTGCTGCCCCGCAGAGGGCACCGCGCTGACCGTGCCCGGCACCTCGGTGATGGCCGCCGCGGCCACCTTCGCCGGACTCCGGGTGCGGGGCTCCCTCCGGGAGATCGAGCGCAGGCTGACCCCGCTGCGCGGACCGGTGGCCGGCGAGATGGAGCGTGCCCTGGACCGGGCGGCCACCGCGCTCGTGCCGAAGATCCTCGACGGGGCGACCCGGGAGGAGGTGGGCGCGGAGACCGTCCTGCTCGCACGCGCGCTGATGCAGCGCATGACCCTCGCCCCGCCGGCCGAGGCCGGACCGGACGCCGACGACCGGGACGACGCGCTGCTCGGCCACGACGAGGCCGCCTCGCTGATCCTCGGGCTCCAGGACCGCGAGATCCGCGACATCGCCGCCGAGTGGATGGAGGGCGAGGAAGCCGCCCCCGCCCTGCGGCTGTGGCGGGCCCTGGCCCGCCGCTGTGTCGGGGCCTACGGGGAGCACGCGGCGGCCCCGCTCACCCTGGCGGGCTGGGTCTGCTGGTCGACCGGTGACGAGCCGACCGCACGCATCGCCCTGGGGCTGGCCCTGCGGGCGGACGACGGGTACCGCTTCGCGCAGCTGCTCCACCACGCCTGCAACGAAGGGATCGACCCGGAAGGGCTGCGGGAGTGCCTGCGGGAGGAGCGGCGGCGGAGGGAACCGCGCCGGGGACGCCTGCCGGCCGGGCCGCGCCGTGGCACCACCAGGCCGCCCGGCCGCCGGATCCGGACCACCCGCCGGGAGTCCGGGCGCACCGCGGGGAGCGAGCAGTGAGCCGGGGGCGGTCGGCGGTGCGCGCACTGCGCGCGGTCCTGGGGCGCCGCAGGCCCCCACGGCCGCCGCTGCTCCGGCGGGCGCAGTCCCCACCGGGGCCCGTGACCCGGGCGGGGGTGGGGGCGTTGCGCTGGGGGGTGGTGGGGGCCCGGCCGCGCCGCCGCCCAGCCGATCCACCCGGAGCGCAGACAAGGCGACCCATGTCTCACCCCGTACCCCCCGCCCGCACAGCCCACTCCCGCAGGCCCGACCTGCCGCCCGTGCACGGCGCGGTCATCTGCCTCGCCGCGCCGTGCCTGGTCATCTCGCCCGAGCACGGCCAGCTCACCGGCCGGGGGATCGACGGGATCTACCGCTCCGGGCGCAGGCTGCTGTCCCGCTGCGTACTGCGCGTCGGCGGCCGGGACCCCGTCGCGGTCCAGGGGCACAGCATCGGCGCGGACCGGGCCTCCTTCACCGCGACCGTGCGGACCGGAGCCGAGCCCGGCCCCGACCCCGACGTCGCGGTCGAGCGGTCCGGCACGCCGACGGCACCGAGCGGATCACCCTGCGCAGCTTCACCACCCGGCCGCTGCGGATCCCCGTGGAGGTCTCGCTCGGCACCGATCTGGCGGAGCTGGCCGATGTGGCCGCCGGCCGGGCCGGTCCGGAACTGCCCGCGGGGGTGCACGCCGCCGGACTGCGCTGGACCAGCGGAGAGTCGCAGGCCGTCACCGCGGCCGAGCCGCCCCCGGACGACGCGCTGGCCTCGGCGGGCCTGCTGCGCTGGCAGCTCGTGCTGCGCCCCGGCGAGTCCCGCACCATCGAGCTGCGGACCACCCGGGACCGCGGAGCGCGGGCCCCCGCCGGGCAGGTGGCGAATCCGCTGTCCGAGGAGGCCCGCGCCGAGGGCGACGACCCGAGGGCCGAGGCGTGGTTCCGCACCAGCCTCCAGGACCTGGGCGCGCTCCTGCTCAGGGACCCGAAGGACCCGGCCGACAGCTATGCGGCGGCCGGAGTGCCCTGGCGGCTGGGACTGGCTCCGGCGGAATCCCTGTGGGCCGCCCGCATGGCGCTCCCGCTCGGCACCGGACTGGCCGCCGCCACCCTGCGCATCCTGGCCCGGACCCAGACCGGCGGCCGGGGCGGCGACGCCGGGAAGATCCCGGGGCCGCTGCGCGGGGCGGGGCCGCAGCTGCCTCCGGGCTGCACCGGGACCGAGGCGACGCTCGCCTTCCCCGTGCTGCTCGCCGAAGCCCGGCGCTGGGGGATGCCCGAGGAGGAGGTGGCCCGGCTGCTCCCCGCCGCCGAGCGGTGCCTGGAGTGGATGCGGGGCGCCTTCGGGGAGGACGGCTTCCTGGCCGATCCCGACCCGGGGCCGCGGCGCTGTGAAACCCAGGCCCATGCCCATCGGGCCGCGCTGCTCGGGGCCGACCTGCTCGCCGGGTGCGGGCGGCCCGGAGCCGAGGAGTGGCGGGAGCGGGCGGCCGCCCTGCGGGAGCGGTTCGCAGCCCGGTTCTGGGTCGACGGCCCGGACGGCGGCCGGCCCGCGGCGGCCCTGCATCCCGACGGGCGGCCGCTGCCCCGGCTGACCGGGGCCGCCGCCCACCTGCTGGACACCGGGCTGCTCGGAGGCGGCCGGCTCGCGCGGGGGCTGCTGGACCGGGTCCGTGCCGAACAGCTGGCGCGGCTGCTCGGAGCCCCCGCCATGGACTCCGGGTGGGGGCTGCGGAGCATGGCGGTGCGCGAGCCGGGGCACAACCCGTTCGGCTACCGCTCGGGCGCGGTGCGGCCGTACGAGAGCGCGGTCGCGGTGGCGGGTCTGGCCCAGGGGGGCTTCGCGAAGGAGGCCACCGGACTGCTCCGGGGCCTGCTGGACGCCGCGGAGGGCTTCGGGTACCGCCTGCCGGAGATGTACGCGGCCGAGCAGCGCACCGCGGGCAGCGCTCCGCTTCCGCATCCGGCGGCCTGCCGTCCGGCGGCGGTCGCGGCGGCCGCGGGGATCCACGTACTGACCGCCCTGGCGGGGATCCGGCCGGACGCCCCCGCCGGCACGGTCGCCCTCGTCCCGCTCACCGGGGCCCCGCTCGGCGGGCTCCGCCTCTCGGGGCTCCGGGTCTCGGGGGAACCCTTCGCCGTCCGGATCAGCAGGCTCGGCCTGGGCATGGTGGAGGAGGCCGCAGATGCGCTGCAACTGGGTGGCTGAGCGGTCCCGGGGACGTGCCCGGGACCGCGGCCCGGGACGTGGTGCCCGGTCCGCGGAAGGAGGCCCCGGCTTCCGGTTCCGCGGTCCGAGGATCTCCAAAGCTCTGTTTATCGTCAGGCAGACGACTATGATCGCGGCATGTCGCCCTACGACCCGTCGGCCTTCCCGCCCTTCGCCGTCACCGTCGACCTGGTCGTGCTCACCGTGCGGCGCCACGCGCTCTGCGCGCTGGTCATCCGGCGGGGTGAGCAGCCGTTCCAGGGACGCTGGGCGCTGCCCGGCGGCTTCGTGCGCGGAGACGAGGACCTGTCGGCGGCCGCGGCCCGTGAGCTGTCCGAGGAGACCGGCCTCTGCGCCCACGACCCGGCCGCTCCCGACGTGGGCAACGGGGCACATCTCGAACAGCTGGCCACCTACGGCGATCCGAAGCGGGATCCGCGCATGCGCGTGGTCAGCGTGGCGCATCTGGTGCTGGCTCCGGATCTGCCCGCGCCCCGGGCCGGCGGCGACGCCAACAGCGCGCGCTGGGCCCCCGTCGACGAGCTGCTGTCCGCGGACGGCCAGAGCGGTGCCGGACTCGCCTTCGACCACGAGCAGATCCTCGCCGACGGGGTCGAGCGGGCCCGCTCCAAGATCGAGTACTCCTCCCTGGCCACCGCCTTCTGCCCGCCCGAGTTCACCGTCGGCGAGCTGCGCCGGGTCTACGAGGCGGTCTGGGGCGTCGCCCTCGACCCGCGCAACTTCCACCGCAAGGTCACCGGCACCCCAGGGTTCCTGGTGCCGGCCGGGGGGACGACGACCCGTCAGGGCGGCCGTCCCGCCCAGCTGTTCCGGGCCGGCGGGGCCACCCTGCTCAATCCGCCGATGCTGCGCCCGGAAGTCTGACGCACCGGCACCCCGGCCGATGCGCCGGCCGGTGCCCGACCCGGCAGCTTCCCCGGCGCCGACACGGGCGCGACTCGGCACAAGGTGCGCCGAAAATCGGACATATCGCGTTATCTTGTTAGCGGTATTCATCATGCCGCAGAGCGGTCTCACCCCCCGCGAGAGAAGCGATGCTCCAGGCCATCGGACTCACCAGCACCCCCCGTCGAGACCTTCCGCCCCTCGTGGACGACCTCACCTTCGAGGCTCGCCCCGGGAGCGTGACCGCCCTGCTCGGCGAGCCCGGATCGGGCAAGACCACAGCGCTGCGGCTCATGCTCGAACTCGAACCCGGCCGCGGAGTCACCTACTTCCGCGGGCGCCCCCTGCATCGGATCCCGCATCCGGGCCGCGAGGTCGGCGTGCTCCTCGGGGACCTCCCCGGAAACCCGTCGCGCACGGTGAGGAGCCAGCTGCGGATGCTCTGTGCCGCCGCCGGAGTGCCGGCCTCCCGGGCCGACACCATGCTGGAGGTCGTCGGCGTCGCCGGGCTGCGCGACCAGCGGCTCGGGTCGCTCTCGCTCGGCATGGAGCGCAGGGTCGCGCTGGCCGCCGCGCTCCTCTCCGACCCCTGCACGCTGCTCCTCGACGAGCCCGGCGCCGGACTCTCGCCCCGCGAACGCAGCTGGCTGCACGGGCTGCTGCGCGGCCACGCCTCCCTCGGCGGAGCGGTGCTCTTCACCACCGACGACGCGAAGGAGGCCGCCCGCAGCGCGGACCGGGTCGTCAGCATCGAGGCGGGCCGGCTCGTCGCCGACCAGGACGCCGCCGAGTTCGCCCGGACCCGGCTGCGGCCGCGGGTGGCCGTGCGCACCCCGCACGCCGCCCGGCTGGCCGACGTACTGGGCCGCGAGGCGCGGGCGGCCCAGCGCACGGTGGAGATCGTCGAGGAGAGCGGCAGCCGCCTGTCCGTCTACGGCAGCAACTGCGCAGAGGTCGGCGAAGCGGCCTTCCGGCACGGGGTGCTCGTCCACCAGCTCGCGGACGAGACCGGAGACGCGGGAGCGCCACCCTCTCTGCCGCGCGCCCGCGCGGAATCCGGTGCCGGGGACGGTGCCGGGGACGCGGGCGCGGGCGCCGACGGGACACCGGCCGTACCCGGAGAGGGCGGTGAAGGCCGCCGCCGACACCCCCGTTCGGGTCGGCCCGCATCCGTCGCGCGCCGGCTCGGCGGTCCGCTGCGGCCCCTGCGCTACGAGCTGCGCCGGGTCTTCGGCACCTCCACCCCGGCCCTCACCGCCGCCTTCGTCGTCGCCGTCTCCGTCGTCACGGCGCTGGTGCTCGCCCGGGCCGGCCACACCGCGCAGAACCGGTTGCTGGCGGCCTGGCCGGAGTTCCTCCCGCTGCCGCCCGCTGCCCTGGGCGCCGGGCTGCTCGGAGCGCTGGCCTTCGGTGAGGAGTACCGCTACCCGGCGCTCGCCGCCGACCGGGGCACCGTCCCGCGCCGGCTCGGACTGCTCACCGCGAAGCTCGGTGTCAGCGCCGCCCTCGCGCTCCTGTTCGGTGCCCTCGCCGTGACGGCCGACGCGGCCACCCTGACGCTGGTCTTCGGCGGCGGCCCGCTCCGTACCCCCGCGGAGTGGGTCTCCCCGGCGGCGAGTTGGGCGGGGCTGCTGATCGGCTGCGCCTGGTCCGGCGTCCTGGCCTCCGGGGTCTTCCGGTCCGCCGCCGCCGGCCTGGCCGCGGTGCTCGCCGTACCGGTGATGGTCGTACCGCTGGTGCGCAAGGCGCTGGACGGGCCGTCCGCGTACCCGGTGACCGGACTCGCGGAACGGCTGCGCGGCCTGGCCTGGGCGCAGTGGCCTCCGGAGGCCGACCGCCTGGTCCTCGGAGCCCTGCGGGTGATGGCCCAACCGGTCGGCACCGCACTGGTGTTGTCGCTGATGGTCCTGTTGTGCGCCTATGGGTTCACAGGACTGCGCGGCAGGGTCCGTTTGTGAGGGATCGTTGGTGATCGTTCCGATGCCGGACGGAACCCCAACGGGACCGTTGCAGTCCACATCGGACCCGGCGGATCGCAAGTCCCCGCAAAAGGCCCGGTTCTTTACGATAAGTCGTCAATTGCGTGGGTGGCACCGATCACCCTTTCGTGTGCTTTTCACCAAAGACCTCAAGGGACATGGAGGCACGGCCGACAAAGGATTCGTGAGTACCCTTGCGCACACCATGATGACCGCCGCCCGCCATGCCGACTCCGGCCTCGCCGGCTCGGGCGAACTCGACCGCTACCCCTACCCCGAGGCCACCGGGACCGACCGGGTGGGAGTACCCCACTGGGACGGATCCGACGTCGAGCTGAGCCGGGTCGGCCGCCGGGCCGCGGGCAGCCGCGGCCGCGGACTGCACGGTCAACTCGTCCAGCAGCTCGGCCAGATGATCGTTTCCGGCGACCTCGGTGCGGACCGCCCGCTGGTTCCCGAGGAGATCGGCCAGCGCTTCGAGGTCTCCCGCACGGTCGTCCGCGAATCGCTGCGGGTCCTCGAGGCCAAGGGCCTCGTCAGCGCCCGCCCCAACGTCGGCACCCGGGTCCGCCCGGTCGCCGACTGGAACCTGCTCGACCCGGACATCATCGAATGGCGCGCCTTCGGCCCGCAGCGCGACGACCAGCGCCGAGAGCTGGGTGAGCTCCGCTGGACCATCGAACCGCTCGCCGCCCGCCTCGCCGCCGGCCACGGCCGCCCGGAGATCCAGCAGCGCCTCGCCGACATGGTCGAGATCATGGGCCACGCCCTCGGCCAGGGTGATGCGATCACCTTCGCGCGCGCGGACAACGAGTTCCACGCGCTGCTCATCCAGGTGGCGGCCAACCGCATGCTCGAGCACCTCTCCGGCATCGTCTCCGCCGCCCTCCAGGTGTCCGGCAGCCCCGTCACCTCCTGCGACCGCCCCAGCGAGACCTGCGTCGCGCACCACGCGCGCATGGTCGAGGCACTCGCCGCCGGCGACGCGGTCGGCGCGGAGAACGCCATGCGCCAGCTTCTGACGGTGCATCCGGAAGTCGAGCGCGTGGTCCCCGCCCCGCGCGAGCACTGACGGGTCCACCCGCCCGTGTGTGGGGGTGCGCCGACCTGCTGCCGGGTCCCGAACGGCATCCGGACGGAGTCCGGAGGAGGGGTCCGGAGGAGGGGTCCGGAGGAGGGGTCCGGAGGAGGGGTCCGGCGGCATCGGAGCCCGGCCCCTCTGCCGGGCCCCTTTCCGGCCCCCCGTTCGGCCCCCGAATCGGGGCGTGTTCAGACACACCGGACGCACGCAAATGACGGTATGACCGGCATGGCATCAAACGTGGTGTGACTCGGGCCACGAAGATTGGGCGTAACGCTCCGCGAGGTCACGCGATGACCTAAGAGGTGATGGCCGACGGAGGGAAGACAGCAGCCCTTGGGATGCTGTACAGCTCCCCGGCCCCTGCCCGCGCCGCCGGCCCATCCCCAGTCGGTGGTCGTCGGCTCCGGTCCAGCACCACCAGGCCCGGGGTCGGAAGCCGTTTCCATCGTTCCGAGAGGTTGTTCGTGTCGGCCAGCACATCCCGTACGCTCCCGCCGGAGATCGCCGATTCCGAGTCTGTGATGGCGCTCATCGAGCGGGGCAAGGCCGAGGGGCAGATCGCCGGCGATGACGTGCGTCGGGCCTTCGAGGCTGACCAGATTCCTGCGACCCAGTGGAAGAATGTTCTGCGCAGCCTCAACCAGATCCTCGAGGAAGAGGGTGTGACGCTGATGGTCAGTGCCGCGGAGTCGCCCAAGCGCACCACCCGCAAGAGCGTCGCAGCGAAGAGCCCCGTCAAGCGGACGGCCACCGAACCCGTCGCCAAGAAGGCAGTGGCGAAGACGGCGGCGGTGCCCGCCGCACCTGCCCCGGAGACCGAGGTGGCGGACCCGGAGACCGTGGAGGCCCTCGCGGAGGGGACCGCGACCGAACCCGCCGCCAAGAAGACCGCGGCGAAGAAGACGGCGGCCAAGAAGGCGGCGCCCGCCAAGAAGACCGCGGCCAAGAAGACGGCGGCGAAGAAGACCGCCGCCAAGAAGGACGCCGACGAGGCCGGCGACGAGGAAGCCACGGAAGACGGCCCCGGCGCGGCCAAGGCCGAGTCCGAGGACGAGGAGGAAGGCGCCGAGAGCAAGGGCTTCGTCATCTCGGACGACGAGGACGACGCCCCGGCCCAGCAGGTCGCCGTGGCCGGCGCCACCGCCGACCCGGTCAAGGACTACCTCAAGCAGATCGGCAAGGTCCCCCTCCTCAACGCCGAGCAGGAGGTCGAGCTCGCCAAGCGCATCGAGGCCGGACTCTTCGGCGAGGACAAGCTCGCCAACTCCGACAAGCTGGCGCCCAAGCTCAAGCGCGAGCTGGAGATCATCGCCGAGGACGGCCGCCGGGCCAAGAACCACCTGCTGGAGGCCAACCTCCGCCTCGTGGTCTCCCTCGCCAAGCGCTACACCGGCCGCGGCATGCTCTTCCTGGACCTGATCCAGGAGGGCAACCTGGGCCTGATCCGCGCCGTGGAGAAGTTCGACTACACCAAGGGCTACAAGTTCTCCACGTACGCCACCTGGTGGATCCGCCAGGCGATCACGCGCGCCATGGCCGACCAGGCCCGCACCATCCGCATCCCGGTGCACATGGTCGAGGTCATCAACAAGCTGGCCCGCGTCCAGCGCCAGATGCTCCAGGACCTGGGCCGCGAGCCCACCCCGGAGGAGCTGGCCAAGGAACTCGACATGACCCCCGAGAAGGTCATCGAGGTCCAGAAGTACGGCCGCGAGCCGATCTCCCTGCACACCCCGCTGGGCGAGGACGGAGACAGCGAGTTCGGCGACCTCATCGAGGACTCCGAGGCCGTGGTCCCGGCCGACGCCGTGAGCTTCACCCTCCTGCAGGAGCAGCTGCACTCGGTGCTCGACACCCTCAGCGAGCGCGAGGCCGGCGTGGTCTCGATGCGCTTCGGCCTCACGGACGGCCAGCCGAAGACGCTCGACGAGATCGGCAAGGTCTACGGGGTCACCCGTGAGCGCATCCGCCAGATCGAGTCGAAGACCATGTCCAAGCTCCGTCACCCCTCCCGGTCCCAGGTGCTGCGCGACTACCTGGACTGATCCGGACCGGGGTGGACCGACCGGCGGGGCGTTCGCCGCAGGTCGCCGCCGGTGGCCGCGCGGGTGCGCTCGGCCACCGGGCGTCCCACTCTGGGTGGAGTCATGCACACTCGGAGTCAGGAGGCCTCATGCGTCGTCCCTTTGCCCGTGTCCTGGCGGGCGCGCTGACCCTGGTGGCGGGAGCGGCGGCGGCGCCGCTGAGCCAGGCGCCGCGAGCAGCCGCGGACAGCGTGGTGATCGGCGGGAAGCCGGTGAAGGTGGCCGATGCCCCCTGGGTCGTCGCCCTCGCGAGCCGTGACCGGTTCGGGGGTACGCGCGGCGGGCAGTTCTGCGGGGGCGTCCTGGTCGCCCCGACCAAGGTGGTGACCGCGGCCCACTGCCTGGGCCGGCAGGTCCTGGGCGGCCCGGTCGACTCGGTCCGCGACTTCCGGGTGGTCACCGGGCGTACGGAGCTGCGTGCGAACGAGGGCCGGGAGATCGCGGTGCGTTCCGCCCGGGTCAATCCGGGCTACGACCCGGTCAGCAACGCGGGTGACCTGGCCGTTCTGGAGCTGGACGAAGCCGTGGCCCCGGAGAACGTGCTGCCGATGGCCGGCCTCGGGCATCCGGCGTACGGGGCGGGGACCGAGGCGGCCGTGTACGGCTGGGGCGACACGAGCGGCTTCGGGGACTACTCCTACGCGCTGCGGGCCGCCGGGGTGACGGTGCTGGCGGACGAGGTCTGCGGCCGTGCGTACCCGGGGGACGCGGACGGACAGTTCCGGGCCGACTCCATGGTGTGCGCGGGGGACCGCGAGGGCGGCAAGGACGCCTGCCAGGGCGACAGCGGGGGTCCACTGGTGGCCCAGGGCCGGCTCATCGGCCTGGTGTCCTGGGGGCGCGGCTGCGGGCGCGCCGACAGCCCGGGGGTGTACACGCGGATCGCGCCGCTGATCGATTTCATCGCAGGGCTCACGGGTGGCCCGGAGGCGGCCCGTGGAGCGCGGGCCCACCCTGACGTCCGCGGAGTCCTGGGGAGCGGCGTACGGCCCGTCCAGGGGCCCGGAAGGGGCCGCGTGGGGGCGGACTGGTCCACGCCGCGGCGCTGACGGCTCACGTGGCGGCGCAGACGGCCGGCGCGGCGGCGCTGACGGCTCGCGCGGCGCAGCCGACGGTCCGGGCGGTCGCGCCGGGACGGGCCGCGCCCATGCCCGGAGCCGCATGGCTCCGGGCATGAGGACGGGCGGTTCCTCTGGGTCGCAGAGGTACCGCCCGTCGACCGGCCTGGCCGGTCCTGGCTCGTCGGATGCGAGGTGTAGGCCTTGTGTCAGCGGTCCTCGGGTTCGGCGGCAGTCGCCGCCGGAGCGGACGTGAGCCGCTCGGTCTCATCCTGTATTTCCGCGGCGATCTTCTTGAGTTCCGGCTCGAACTTGCGTCCGTGGTGGGCGCAGAAGAGCAGTTCACCGCCGCTCAGCAGGACGACGCGCAGATATGCCTGGGCGCCACAACGGTCGCATCGGTCAGCGGCCGTCAGCGGGGTCGCGGGTGTCAGAACAGTAGTCACGTCGCCTCTTCTCTAGCTCGACGAGCTGTCGTACCAGGGTCAACATCCAACCAGGCCGAAAACGTTCCCGCTCGCGGCTTTTCCTCGAAACTTCCTTCCGAAGCTGGCCGGCTGTTGCCGGTTGGCGGCGAAGGAGCCGTATTGCGTTGCTTTACGGTTTCGCGTTGTCAGGTCGTTCGCTTGTCGCAGTTCTGCCCTCTCCGGCTGGGTGCCGGTTGTTCATGAGGACGTGCCCGAACACTAAATGGTTCATGCGTGGAAGGGAACGTGATGTTTGCTTCACTCCCACGGGGGATCGAACGCGCGTGCGGATCTGCACTAGGCTGGTGGAGGGTGTGGGGTGGCGTTACATCGGCTCTACCAGGCCTCGGTACCCTTCCAGCGGCAGCCGAGCCACCACTGTGCCCGACCGGGCCAGAAAAGAAATTCAGCGAGGAGCGAACTGCGTGACCGCCGACACGTCCGTGCCTTCCAGCGCACTGCTGCCCGGAGCAGACCGGGACGGCTCCAACTACACCGCGCGGCACCTGCTCGTCCTCGAAGGCCTCGAGGCCGTCCGCAAGCGCCCCGGCATGTATATCGGGTCCACCGACAGCCGGGGCCTCATGCACTGCCTCTGGGAGATCATCGACAATTCCGTCGATGAGGCCCTGGGCGGGTACTGCGACCACATCGAGGTGATCCTCCACGAGGACTCCTCCGTGGAGGTCCGCGACAACGGCCGCGGCATCCCCGTGGACGTCGAGCCCAAGACCGGCCTCTCCGGGGTCGAGGTCGTCATGACCAAGCTGCACGCCGGCGGCAAGTTCGGCGGCGGGTCGTACGCGGCCTCCGGCGGCCTGCACGGCGTCGGCGCCTCCGTCGTCAACGCCCTCTCCGCCCGCCTCGACGTCGAGGTCGACCGCAACGGCTCCACGCACGCCATCAGCTTCCGCCGCGGCGTCCCCGGGATGTTCACCGAGCAGGGCCCGGACAGCCCCTTCGACCCCGCCAACGGCCTGCGCAAGGGCAAGCGGGTCACCAAGGGCAGGACCGGCACCCGGGTCCGGTACTGGGCGGACCGGCAGATCTTCCTCAAGGACGCCAAGCTCACGCTGGACACGCTCTACCAGCGCGCCCGCCAGACCGCCTTCCTCGTCCCCGGCCTGACCATCGTCGTCCGCGACGAGCGCGGCCTGGAGGGGGCCGGCAAGACCGAGGAGACCTTCCGCTTCGACGGGGGCATCAGCGAGTTCTGCGAGTACCTCGCCCAGGACAAGGCCGCCTGCGACGTCCTGCGCCTGACCGGCACCGGCACCTTCAAGGAGACCGTCCCGGTCCTCGACGACCGCGGCCACATGACCCCCACCGAGGTCACCCGCGAGCTCGGCGTGGACATCGCCCTGCGCTGGGGCACGGGGTACGAGACGAACGTGAAGTCGTTCGTGAACATCATCGCCACCCCCAAGGGCGGCACCCACATCTCCGGCTTCGAGCGCTCGGTCACCAAGACCGTGAACGAGGTGCTGCGCTCCGCGAAGCTGCTGCGCGTGGCCGAGGACGACGTGGTCAAGGACGACGCCATGGAGGGCATGACGGCGGTCGTCACCGTCCGGCTCGCCGAGCCGCAGTTCGAGGGCCAGACCAAGGAGGTGCTCGGCACCTCGGCCGCCACCCGGATCGTCGCGGCCGTCGTCGCCAAGGAGCTCAAGGCCTTCCTGACCTCCACCAAGCGTGACGACAAGCAGCAGGCCCGCTCCGTGATGGAGAAGATCGTCGCGGCCGCCCGGACCCGGATCGCGGCCCGCCAGCACAAGGAGGCGCAGCGCCGCAAGACCGCGCTGGAGTCCTCCTCGCTGCCCGCGAAGCTGGCCGACTGCCGCAGCGACGACGTGGAGCGCAGCGAGCTCTTCATCGTCGAGGGAGACTCGGCGCTCGGTACCGCCAAGCTCGCGCGGAACTCCGAGTTCCAGGCGCTGCTGCCCATCCGCGGCAAGATCCTCAACGTCCAGAAGTCCTCGGTCTCGGACATGCTCAAGAACGCCGAGTGCGGGGCGATCATCCAGGTCATAGGAGCCGGCTCGGGCCGGACCTTCGACATCGACGCCGCCCGCTACGGCAAGATCGTCCTGCTCGTCGACGCCGACGTGGACGGCGCGCACATCCGCTGCCTGCTGCTCACGCTCTTCCAGCGCTACATGCGCCCGATGGTCGAGGCCGGCCGGGTCTTCGCCGCCGTGCCGCCCCTGCACCGGATCGAGCTCGTCCAGCCGAAGAAGGGCCAGGACAAGTACGTCTACACGTATTCGGACAACGAGCTGCGCCAGACGCTGCTCGAGTACCAGCGCAAGAACATCCGGTACAAGGATTCGATCCAGCGCTACAAGGGCCTCGGCGAGATGGATGCGGACCAGCTGGCGGAGACCACCATGGATCCCCGCTTCCGCACCCTGCGCCGGATCAACATCGGCGACCTGGACTCGGCCGAGTCGGTCTTCGACCTGCTCATGGGCAACGAGGTGGCCCCGCGCAAGGAGTTCATCACCAGCTCCGCCGCCACCCTCGACCGCTCGCGGATCGACGCCTGACCGCAGCCGGAGCCACGGGGGGATTCCCCCGCGGCACTTCCGCCGCACTGGCACACCGGTGCTCTCCGCTCCATCACCTGATGGAGTGAAGAGCACCGGGACGCCAGTCCGGAAAGCATCCCTCCCGCACATCCTTGTGGGCACGCGGCCAGTGCGGCGGCGGACAAGGAGAGTTCGGTGGACAAGCACGAAGGTCGTGATGCCGGAACGATCCGGCTGGACGACCCCTGGTACGACGCGCTGGCCGTCGGTTGGGGCGAGGGCGCGGGTGCCGGCGTAGGCGAGGGTCCTGCCGGGGCGGCCGGTGAGGGTGCGGAAACGTCACCGCCTCGCTCCGCCTCCAGCGGCCCGCACGCGCACGGCGCGTCCGACATCTACCTCGAAGTGCAGCGCAGCGCCGCCTTCCAGGAAGTCCGCAGCCGCTACCGAAGGTTCGTCGTCCCCGCGACCGCCGGCTTCTTCCTCTGGTACGTCGCCTACGTGATCGCGGCCACCACGGCGCCCGGCGTGATGGCCCGGCCGGTGGTCGGGTCCGTCAACGTGGCCCTGCTGGCGGGCCTCGGCCAGTTCCTCAGCACCTTTCTGCTGACCTGGGCCTACGCCCGGCACGCGCGGCTGCGGCGCGACCGCGCGGCCCTGGACCTGCGCTGGACGGTCTTCGAACAGGAACAGGTCCGCCGCTCGGACTCCGGGGAGCGCAACCGCGCCCGGGGGGCGGGCCGGTGACCACCGAGCACCAGACCCTGGCGCTGCTCCTGTTCAGCGTCTTCATCGCGGTCACCCTGGGCATCACGACGTGGGTGAGCCGCAACCGGCACGGATCGGCCGAGGAGTTCTACGCGGGCGGGCGGCTCTTCTCCCCGCTGGAGAACGGATTCGCCATCGCCGGCGACTACATGTCCGCCGCTTCCTTCCTCGGCATCTCCGGTCTGATCGCCCTCTTCGGCTACGACGGCCTGCTGTATTCGGTGGGCTTCCTCGTCGCCTGGCTGGTCGTGCTGTTCCTCGTCGCCGAACTCGTCCGCAACTGCGGCCGGTTCACGCTCGCCGACGTGGTCGTCGCGCGGATGAGCGAGCGCCCGGTGCGGATCGCCGCCGGGACCTCCTCGGTGGTGGTCTCCGTGCTGTACCTCGTCGCGCAGATGGTCGGCGCGGGCAGCCTGGTGGGCCTGCTGCTCGCCGATTCGGGCCGGACCGCCCGGACGCTGACCGTGATCGGGGTCGGCGCGCTCATGGTGGTCTACGTGTCCTTCGGCGGCATGCGCGCCACCACCTGGATCCAGATCGTCAAGGCCGTGCTGCTGATGGGCGGGGCGATCACCCTGACGGTGCTGGTGCTGCTGCGCTTCCACGGGAACTTCGACCAGCTGCTCAGCAGCGCCGCGGAGCGCAGCGGGCACGGGACCCGCTTCCTGAGCCCGGGGCTCAAGTACGGCGGGGACTGGACGGCGCGCTTCGACTTCATGAGCCTCGGGCTCGCACTGGTCCTGGGGACGGCCGGACTGCCGCACATCCTGTCGCGCTTCTACACGGTGCCGACGGCGCGGGCTGCCCGCCGGTCGGTGGTCTGGGCGATCGGGCTGATCGGCGGCTTCTACCTGATGACCATCGTCCTGGGCTTCGGCGCGGCGGCGCTGCTCGGGCCGGAGCAGGTCAGGGCCTCCAACGCATCGGGGAACACGGCGGTTCCGCTCCTCGCGGCCTTCCTGGGCGGCGGCGCCGAGTCGACCGGTGGCGCGGTGCTGTTCGCCTTCGTGGCGGCCATCGCCTTCGCGACCATCCTCGCGGTGGTCGCGGGGATCACCCTCGCCTCGTCGGCCTCCGTCGCGCACGATCTGTACGCCTCGCTCAAGCGCCGCCACGCCCGGCAGCGCAGCGAGGTGGCGGTGGCCAGGGCTGCGGCGGTCGGGATCGGGGCGGTGGCGATCGCGCTGGGGCTGCTCGCGCAGGACCTGAACGTGGCGTTCCTGGTGGGGCTGGCCTTCGCGGTGGCGGCCTCGGCGAATCTGCCGGTGCTCCTGTACTCGCTGTTCTGGCGCGGGTTCACCACGCGGGGCGCCGTCTGGTCGGTGTACGGGGGGCTGGTTCCGGCGATGCTGCTGGTGGCGCTGTCCCCGGTGGTCTCCGGCAGTCCCGAATCCCTGTTCCCGGGTGTGGACTTCCAGTACTTTCCGCTCCAGAACCCGGGCATCGTGTCCATCCCGCTGGGCTTCCTGGCGGGCTGGCTGGGCACGGTGACCTCGGCGGAGGAGCCGGACGAGCGCCGGCACGCGGAGACGGAGGTCCGTTCCCTGACGGGAGCCGGGGCGGTGTAGGGCCCGCACGGCGGCCGGCATCAGCTCGCCGGGGGCTCCGGGGCGCGTCCGGTGGCGGGCGGGAGCCAGGAGTAGCGGTGTTCCGGGCGGCCCGTTTCGCCGTAGCGCAGGGCGAGGGTGACGCGGCCGGTGCGGTCGAGGAGTTTGAGGTAGCGCTGGGCGGTCTGCCGGCTGATGCCCACGCGGTCGGCGATCTGCTGGGTGGAGAGCGGGCCCCCGGCGTCGAGCAGGATGCGCCGGACCAGCTCCGCGGTGGGGGCGGAGTGGCCCTTGGGGAGGTCGTTCGGGGCGTCGGCGCGGGCCGCGGCGAGGGTGCCGAAGATCCGGTCGACCTCCGCCTGTTCGGCCTCGCCGCCGGTGTCCAGGGTGTGGCGCAGGGCCCCGTAGGCCTCCAGGCGGGTGCGCAGGCTCGCGAACGTGAAGGGCTTGACCAGGTACTGGAGGGCGCCCAGGCGCATCGCGGCCTGGACGGTGGCCAGGTCGCGGGCGGCGGTCACCATGATCACGTCGGTGCGGTGGCCGCGTTCGCGCAGCCGCCGGACCAGGTCGAGGCCGTTCTCGTCGGGGAGGTAGTGGTCCAGCAGGATCAGGTCCACGGGGTGGGTGTCGAGGATGGACAGGGCCTCGGCCGCCGAATGGGCCTGGGCCGACACCCGGAAGCCGGGAACTTTGGCCACGTACGCCGCGTTGATCCGGGCAACACGCATGTCGTCGTCGACGACCAATACGTCGAACACGTCCCCGTCGCACACGTCCACACCGGGCGCGTTCACGTCGGAGGCGTTCATCGCAGGGCCTCCGGGAGTACGACGGAGAATTCCGCCCCTCCGTCCGCTGCACCGCCGGCCCGGACCGTGCCGCCCTGCCGCTCCGCGAGGCGCCGCACGAGTGCGAGACCGAGACCGCGCCCGCGGTGGGTGTGGGCCTGGGGCTGCTTGGTCGACCAGCCCTCGGTGAAGATCTCCTCGCGGCGCTCCACCGGGATGCCGGGGCCGCTGTCACGGACCAGCAGGATCACGGTGCGGCCTTCCGTCCGGAGGTCGACCTCGACCAGGGGCGCCGGTGAGCCCACGGCCGCGTCCAGCGCGTTGTCGACCAGGTTGCCGAGGATGGTGACCAGACCTCCCGGGTCGGTGAGACGGTCGGGCAGCAGGGCGGAGTCGGCCAGGCGCAGGGGGACGCCGCGCTCCGCCGCGACCGTGGCCTTGCCCACCAGCAGGGCGGCGAGCAGTGGGTCCCGGACCTTCTCGGTGACCTGCTCGGCGGTGCTGCGGTGCACGCCGACGACCTCCGTCACGAACTCCACCGCCTCCTCGTACAGGCCCAGTTCCAGCAGGCCGAGGACGGTGTGGAGCCGGTTGGCGTGCTCGTGGTCCTGGGCGCGCAGGGCATCGATCAGGCCCTTGGTGGAGTCGAGCTCGCGGCCCAGGTGTTCCAGCTCGGTGCGGTCGCGCAGGGTGGCCACGGCCCCGCCGTCGTCGGTGGGCATCCGGTTGGCTACCAGTACCCGGGAGCCCTGGACCGTGAGCAGGTCGAGTCCCGTCACGCGGCCGGTCAGGACGTCGGTGGTGCGGCCCGCGCCGAGTACGTCGTCCAGCGCGCGTCCCGCGACGGCGCCGGCGGCGTCGGGCGTGAGGCCCAGCAGCCGGGCGGCCTCGTCGTTGACCAGCCGGACCCGTCCGGCCGGGTCGAGGGCGATCACGCCTTCGCGGATGGAGTGGAGCATGGCCTCGCGTTCGGCGAGCAGGCCCGCGATATCGGAGAAGGCCAGGTCGCGCGTCTGCCGCTGGATCCTGCGCGAGAGCAGGTAGGCGGCCAGGGCGCCCGCCGCCAGCGCGCCGCCCGCGTAGGCGAGCAGGCCCGGGATGGTGCCGACCAGGCGGCCCTGGACGCTGTCGTAGGCGATGCCGACCGAGACGGCCCCGACGATCTCGCCGTCGGCGGCGAGCAGCGGGACCTTGCCCCGTGCGGAGCGGCCCAGGGTGCCCTGGTCGATCTCCATGACCTCGCGGCCCGCCAGGGCGTCGCTGGGATCGGTGGAGACCCGCTGCCCGATGCGGTCGGGGCTCGGGTGGGAGTAGCGGATGCCGTTCAGGTCCATGACGACCACGTACTCGGCGCCCGTGGCCGAGCGGATCCGCTCGGCCGCGGCCTGCACCGGGCCGTCCGGCGACGGAGCCGAGGCGAGCAGGTCGGCGGCCAGCGAGGGATCGGCGGCGGCGCTCTGGGCGATGGCCAGTGCGCGCCGCATGGCCTGGTCGTCGAGCTGTGCGCTCAGCGGGGCCAGGAAGAGGCCCGTGGCCAGGGTGAGGACCCCGGCGGCGATGGCCAGCTGGGTGAGCAGGATCTGGGAGACGGCCCGTCTGGGCAGCCCCAGGCGCCGAGTGCTCGGTCGGGTGCCGATGTGGAGGAGCCCCATGAGTAGAAACGGTAGGTCCGTTCGGGGCTAAGCGGAATTTCCACCATGCACGTAAATGGCTTGCGTGATTTGCGCCCAGCTTGCGCAAGAGATGACGGCATGAAAGTGCGGTCAGAGATGTAGACGACTCGCCAAAGCTCTGCAACTCTCGCACCGCACGCTGCAAATTCCTATCTCCCATGGTTCAGAAAGTTCATGTCGAGGGGCGAGGACACATGAGAAGACACAACTGGAGATGGCGGACACTTGCCGCCCTGATCAGCACGGCCCTGCTGATGGTGGGCTGGCCCGCTCTGACCGCCGTGGCCGCCGGCGGACCGAGCGTCTCGGCGGGCAGGCCCGCCACGGCGAGCAGTACCAACGGCGGCTACACGGCCGCCAACGTGACCGACGGCGACCAGTCCTCGTACTGGGAGAGTGCCGGCAGCACCTTCCCGCAATGGGTGCAGACCGACCTCGGAGCCACCACCCGCGTCGACCAGGTGGTGCTCAAGCTCCCCGCCTCCTGGGAGAGCCGCAACCAGACCCTGTCCGTCCAGGGCAGCGCCGACGGCACCAGCTACAGCACCCTGGTGAGCTCGGCGACGTACACCTTCGGCCAGGGCGGCGGGAACGTGGTCACCATCGGCTTCCCCGCCACCCAGACCCGGTACGTGCGGATCGACATCACCGCCAACACCGGCTGGCAGGCCGCCCAGCTCTCCGAGCTGGAGATCCACGCACCCGGTGAGTCCGGCGGCAACCTGGCCCTGGGCAAGACGCTCACCGCGAGCAGCAGCACCCAGGTCTACGTGCCGGGCAACGCCAACGACGGCAACACGACCAGCTACTGGGAGAGCCTCAACAACGCCATGCCCCAGTGGCTCCAGGCCGACCTCGGCACCTCCGTCCGCGTGGACCGCGTGCTCCTCAAGCTGCCCGAGAACTGGGGCGCCCGCAGCCAGACCCTCAAGATCCAGGGCAGCGCCAACGGCACGGACTACACCGACCTGACCGCGTCCAAGTCCTACGACTTCAACGCTGCCGGCGGCAACGCGGTGACCATCACCTTCGACGCGACCACCACCCGCTACGTGCGCGTATGGATATCGCTCAACTCCGTGCAGCCCGGCGGACAGCTCTCCGAGCTGGAGATCTACGGACCGACCACCGGCGACACCCAGGCCCCGACCCCTCCGACCGCGCTCGCCTACAGCGAGCCCGCCACCGGTCAGATCAAGCTCACCTGGAACGCCGCCACCGACAACACCGGTGTCACGGGCTACGACGTCTACGCCAACAATCAGCTGCGCACCAGCGTCGCCGGCAACGTCACCACCTACACCGACACCCAGCCGGCCTCCGCGAGCGTGACGTACTACGTCCGCGCCAAGGACGCGGCCGGCAACCAGTCGGCGAACAGCAACACCGTCACCCGGGCCGGCGACTCCGGGGACACCCAGGCCCCGACCGCGCCGGGCTCCCTGACCTTCACCGAGCCTGCCTCCGGCCAGATCAAGCTCACCTGGAACGCCTCCACCGACAACGTCGGCGTCACCGGCTACGAGGTCTTCGCCAACAACGTGCCGGTCACCACGGTCGCGGGCAACGTCACCAGCTACACCGACACCCAGCCCGCCACCGCCACGGTGAGCTACTTCGTCCGGGCCAAGGACGCGGCGGGCAACCGCTCCGGCGACAGCAACTCCGTGACCCGCAACGGCAGTGGCGGCGGCGGCTCCAACCTGGCCGTCGGCAAGCCCATCGAGGGCTCCTCCGTGATCCACACCTTCGTCGCGGAGAACGCCAACGACAACAGCACCTCCACCTACTGGGAGGGCGCGGGCGGCGCCTACCCGAGCACCCTGACCGTCAAGCTCGGGTCCAACGCCGACGTCGACCGCCTGGTCCTCAAACTCAACCCGGACAGCAGCTGGGGCACCCGCACCCAGAACATCCAGGTCCTCGGCCGCGAGCAGAGCGCCCCGGGCACCACCAGCCTGGTCGCCGCCAAGGACTACGTCTTCAATCCGGCCGCCGGATCCAACACCGTCACCATCCCCGTCGGCGCCCGGGTCGCGGACGTGCAGCTGCGCTTCACCTCCAACACCGGCTCCTCCAACGGCCAGATCGCGGAGTTCCAGGTCATCGGCGTCGCGGCACCCAACCCGGACCTCCAGGTCACCGCGGTGAGCGCGAGCCCGGCGGCCCCCGTCGAGTCGGATGCCGTCACCCTGTCCGCCACCGTCAAGAACACCGGTCCGGCCCCGGCGGCCGCGACCGCGGTCTCCTTCCAGCTCGGCGGCTCCAAGGTCGCCACCGCCAACGTGCCCGCGCTCGCCGCCGGCGCCACGGCGACCGTCACGGCCGGCATCGGCCCGCGCGACGCGGGCACCTACCCGCTGAGCGCGGTGGTCGACGAGGCGAACACGGTCATCGAGCAGAACGAGACCAACAACAGCCTCACCGGCTCCCCGCTGGTGATCCGGCCGGTCGACAGCTCGGACCTGGTGGCCTCCTCGGTCGACTGGTCGCCGAGCGCCCCGTCCGCCGGGCAGTCCGTGAACTTCTCCGTCACGGTCAAGAACCAGGGCACCATGGCCGCCGCCGCGGGCACGCACAACGTCACCCTCACCCTGCAGGACGCGGCCGGCGCCACCGTCCGTACCCTGGCCGGCTCCTTCAGCGGCGCGCTCGCGGCCGGTGTCTCCACGGCCCCGATCCAGCTCGGCACCTGGACGGCGGCCAACGGCAAGTACACCGTCAAGGTGGTCCTCGCCGACGACACCAACGAACTGCCGGTCAAGCGCGGCAACAACACCTCCACCAAGCCCTTCTTCGTCGGCCGCGGGGCGAACATGCCCTTCGACACGTACGAGGCGGAGGACGGCGTGGTCGGCGGCGGGGCCGGCGTCGTGGGCCCCAACCGCACCATCGGTGACATCGCGGGCGAGGCCTCGGGCCGCAAGGCCGTGAACCTCGACGCGACGGGCGAGTACGTCGAGTTCACCACCCGCGCCGCCACCAACACCCTGGTCACCCGCTTCTCCATCCCGGACGCCCCGGGCGGCGGCGGCATCGACTCCACCATCAACGTCTACGTCAACGGCGTCCTCAAGAAGGCCCTGCCGCTGACCTCGAAGTACTCCTGGCTCTACGGCGCGGAGGCCGGACCCGGCAACTCGCCGGGCGCGGGCGCCCCGCGGCACATCTACGACGAGGCCGGCATCCTCCTCGGTGAGACCGTCCCGCAGGGCAGCAAGATCCGCCTCCAGAAGGACGCGGCCAACACCTCCACCTACGCGATCGACTTCGTGAGCCTGGAACAGGCCACGGTGATCGGCAACCCCGACCCGGCGACCTACACCGTGCCCGCCGGGTTCACCCACCAGGACGTGCAGAACGCCCTGGACAAGGTCCGCATGGACACCACGGGCAAGCTCGTGGGCGTCTACCTGCCGCCGGGCGAGTACGAGACGGCGAGCAAGTTCCAGGTGTACGGCAAGGCCGTCCAGGTCGTCGGCGCCGGACCGTGGTTCACCCGCTTCCACGCCCCGGCCTCGCAGGACAACACCGACATCGGCTGGCGCGCGGAGGGCACCGCGAAGGGCTCGTCCTTCTCGGGCTTCGCCTACTTCGGCAACTACACCTCGCGCATCGACGGTCCGGGCAAGGTCTTCGACTTCTCGAACGTCACCGACATGACGATCGACAACATCTGGGACGAGCACACGGTGTGCCTCTACTGGGGGGCCAACACCGACCGGATCACGATCAAGAACTCGCGGATCCGCGACACCTTCGCCGACGGCATCAACATGACCAACGGCAGCACGGACAACCTCGTGGCCAACAACGAGGCGCGTTCCACGGGTGACGACAGTTTCGCGCTGTTCTCCGCTATCGACGCGGGCGGCGCGGACATGAAGAACAACGTCTACGAGAACCTGACCACGATCCTGACCTGGCGCGCGGCCGGCGTCGCCGTCTACGGCGGCTTCAACAACACCTTCCGCAACGTCTACATCGCCGACACCCTGGTCTACTCGGGCATCACCATCAGCTCCCTGGACTTCGGGTATCCGATGAACGGATTCGGGACCGATCCGACGACCTTCGAGAACATCTCGATCGTCCGGTCCGGAGGCCACTTCTGGGGGGCGCAGACCTTCCCCGGAATCTGGATCTTCTCGGCGTCCAAGGTGTTCCAGGGAATCCGGATCAACAACGTCGACATCATCGACCCGACGTACAGCGGAATCATGTTCCAGACGCAGTACGTCGGCGGCCAGCCGGTCAATCCCATCAAGGACACCGTCCTGAAGGACATCACCATCACCGGGGCGAAGAAGAGCGGCGACGCCTACGACGCCAAGTCCGGGTTCGGTCTCTGGGCGAACGAGATGCCCGAGGCGGGACAGGGCCCGGCGGTGGGTGAGGTCTCCATCCAGAACCTGCGGATGAACGACAACGCCGTGGACGTACGGAACACGACCTCGACGTTCAAGATCAACCAACTGCCGTAGCGAGGCACGGAACGCGGAACGCGGAACACGGAACACGGAACGCAGGGCGGCGGGGCATCCCTTCGGGGTGCCCCGCCGCTCCGTTCGTCCGCCGCTCAGCCGCGGGCCGCGCTCCACCGCTCGCTGCTGGTGAAGTAGGTGTCGTAGAGCTCCTGCACGTCCAGCAGGGACTCCGGCGGCACCTTCCCGTAGGCGATCCGCTCCAGGTGGCGGAAGTACTCGAACCGCTCGACGCCCGGAGTGATGACGATGAGGATGTCGGCGTTCTCGCCGGGCGCGGCGGCGAAGGCGTGGTCGAGGCCGGGCGGGACGACGACGAGGTCACCGCGGCCGGCGGTCACGACCTGGTCGCCGGAGAGCAGCTGGGCGGTCCCGTCGAGGAGGTAGAACAGCTCGGCCGACCGCGAGTGGTGGTGGGGCGCGGCCCCGTCCGCGCCGTCCAGCAGGCGCACGTGCTGCGTGGAGAGGGCGCCGCCGGTAGAACTGCTGTCGGCGAGGAGGCGCAGGGTGGTCGGGCCGCCGCCGATGGTCTCGGCATCGGTGGAGCGAACGATCACGGAGTCGTCGAAGGCGGGGACTACGAGGGACATCGGGTCTTCTCCTGGTGGCGGGTGGCGGGGCGGGCGGGTGTTCAGACGGCGGCGGCCTCGGGGGTGTTCGCGGAGCCGGAGCCGGAGCCGGAGCCGTCGCGGAGTCCGGCGGCGGTGCGGCGCTCCCGCAGCAGCAGGACGGCGGTCAGGAGTACGGCCGCGGCCGTCGAGCCGTGTACTCCGAGGGCGGTGGCGGCGTTCCCGCCGCTGTTCAGGACGATCACCGCGTCGCCGAGCGGTACGAACGCGATCGCCGCCATGGCCCAGCCCAGCGCCCGCCGGTGCCCGGTCAGCAGGAGCGCCAGGATGACCAGGCCGGTCGCGATGTCCCGTACGCCCTTGACGGCGAGGAAGGCGGTGCCCTCGTGCTGCGGCCAGGTCGGGAGTCCGAAGTCGGCGGCGGTGGCCTGCGGGGCGAGCACGTAGCTGAGACCGACGTAGATGATGAACGCGGCTCCGACGGCGGCCAGGGCGGTGGTGAGGTGCTTGAGCTTCATGACGGTCTCCTGGTGGGGTGCGTGGCGGTGGCGCGTGACGGGTGACGTGTACTGCGTGGCGGTGCTGTGTGTTGTGTGCTGTGTGGTGCGCGGTCCGAGGTGCTTCGTTCACGGGGCCGGGCGGGGAGCGCGCCGGACGGCACCGGCCCGGCGGGCGTACCGGAGCCGGCCGGCGGCGTACCAGCGCAGCCGGGCAGGCAGGGACAGGCGGCCCAGCAGCGCCCGGCGCTCGGCCGGGAGGGCGTCCTCCAGGGCCGTGCCGAGGTCCGCCGCCGTCAGGTGCGCGCCCAGGGCCTCCCACTGGTACGGGTCCAGGTGCCGGACGGCGAGCGGGAACAACAGCCCGGCCTCCTCGGCCAGATGCCCGGTCAGGACCGCACGGTGCTCGGCCAGCAGGGCGGTGAGCGCGTCCCGGTCGGCCTCGCCCGCCCCGGACTCCCAGGCGGGCAGCGCCGCCGCGGCCGCGGCGAGGGTGGCCGCGATGTGTTCGTGCTGTTCGGTGCTCCGCAGTACGAGGTCGGCGTCGAGGTCGAGCCGGGCCAGTAGCGGCGGCCACAGGCAGCTCTCCTCCGCGTCGAGGCAGTGGCGCAGCGAGCGCCGGTACGAGCGGAAGTGGCCGGCCAGCACCCGCGCCCGGGCGGTGTCCCCGGGGGCCGCGGCGGCCACCAGTGCGACCAGCAGCCGCGCTTCGCGCCGCAGGCCGCGGTGGACGGCCGCCAGCTCGGGTGCGCCGGGCGGTGCGTGGTCCGTCCGGGCCTTCCCCGGCTGCGCCTTCTTCCCCGTCTCCGTGTTCATGGGAACAGAGTCACCGCGGGCTCATGGAGGCCTCTTGGAAGGGACTTGGAACCCCCGGGAGGGGGCAAGTGGCCCGATTCTGTGCACCAAGTGGCTTGTTCTGTGGGGATGTTGACCTTTCCGGTCTACGCTGGGCGCCACATGGTCCACATACGCGTACTCGGGTCCCTGACCGCCGAGCGCGACGGCGAGCCCGTCCCCCTCGGCGGTCACCGGCAGCGCTCGGTCCTCGGCCTTCTGGTGGCCGCGCGCGGCCGGGTGGTCTCGGTCGACCGGATGATCGATGACCTCTGGCAGGGGGCGGCCCCCGCCCGTGCGGTGGCCTCGCTCCAGGCCTACGTGTCCAATCTGCGCCGGCTCCTGGAACCGGGCCGGGCCCCGCGCACCGCGGCCACGCTGCTGGTGAGCATGCCTCCGGGGTACGCGCTGCGGCTGCCCGGGGACGCGGTGGACGCCTGGCGCTTCGAACGGCTGCTGGGATCCGCCCGCGAACTGCTGGCGGCCGCCCCGCCGCAAGGCGCGCAGGATCCGCGGGCAGACCTTCCGGTGGCAGGCCCCGCAGCCGCCAGGAGCCTGCTCAGGGAGGCGCTGGACCTCTGGCTGGGCCCGGCGTACGCCGAGAACGCCGACGAGCCGTGGAGCCATGCGGAGATCCTGAGACTGGACGAACTGAGGCTGGCCGCACGCGAGCTGGACATCGTCGCGGGGCTGCGCGGCTCCGACCCGGGGCGGGTGGTGGCGGAGGCGGCGCTGCTCAGCCGTGACGAGCCGTTGCGGGAGGAGGCCTGGCGGCTGCACGCACTGGCGCTGTGGGCCGCCGGACGGCAGGCGGACGCGCTGGCCACCCTGCGCCGGGCCCGGGCCGTCCTGGCCGAGGAGGCGGGGCTGGACCCCGGCGCAGCCCTGGTGGAGCTGGAGAAGGCCGTCCTGGCGCAGGACGAGCGGCTGCTGCGGGCGGCCACGGGCGGCCCGACCCCGGCGCGGCCGGCACCGGTCCGGCCGCCCGCGCGGCCCGGGGCGTCCGGCTCCGTGCCCGCCGGGCCGCCCGGACCACCGCTCGCCCCCGGCCCCGCGACAGCGACGGCACCACCCGGACTGTCCAGTTCCGGACCCGGGCTCCTGTCCCGGCCGGATCCGGCGGGGGAGGCCGGGCCGGAGGAGGGGGCCGGGCCCGGTGCGGGGGAGGTGCCGTTCGTGGGGCGGGCGGAGGAATCGGCGCTGCTGGACGGCGCCGCCGGCCGGGCCCTGGACCGCGGTCCCGCCGTGGCGCTGGTCACCGGCGAAGCGGGCCTCGGCAAGTCCGAGCTGCTCCACCGGCTCGGCGGCCGGCTGCGCCGGGACGGCTGGCTCGTCGCGCACGGCCGGACCAGCGATGCCGAGGGCGCCCCGCCCGCCTGGGCCTGGGTCGAGGTGCTGCGCACCGTGGCGGCCGCCGTCCCGCCCGGTCCCGCCGCGGCCGCCGCTCTGGCGCCCCTGCTGGGCGACGGCCCGGCGCGGGGCGGCGTACTCCTGCCGGGGCAGGACTCGGCTGCGGGGCGGTTCCGGCTGCACCGGGCCGTGTGGGAGTGGCTCGGGGAGGCGGCCCGGGAGCGGCCCCTCGCGGTGGTGCTGGACGACCTGCACTGGGCGGACGCCGAGACGCTGGCCCTGCTGGCCGGAGCCGGGGAGCTGCCCGCGGGGACGCGGGTGCTGATCGTCGGTGCCCACCGGCCCGACGAGGTGGGGGACCGGCTCGCCGACACCCTCGCGGCACTGGCCCGCCGGTCGCCGGCCCGGATCGCCCTGCGCGGTCTCGGCGAAGCGGCGGTGGCCGAGGTGGTCCGGGCGGTGGCCGGGCCGGAGGTGACCCCGGAGACGGTGGCCGCGCTCGTCGAACGCACCGGCGGCAACCCGTTCTACGTCCGCGAGAGCGCCCGGCTGCTGGCCGGCGAGGGCGAACTCGTCGCCCTGTCCGAGGTGCCCGAAGGGGTTCGCGACGTGCTGCGCCGTCGGCTCGGCCGGCTCCCGGACCCGGTGGTCGCCGTACTGCGGCTGGCCGCCGTCGCGGGGCGGGAGGCGGACGTCGAGGTGCTGCTCGGGGCCGCCGACACCGACGAGGACGGGGTGCTGGGGGCGCTGGAGGCCGGGCTGCTCTCGGGCCTGCTGACCGAACCGGGGCCGGGGCGGATCCGGTTCGCGCACGCGCTCGTGCGCGACACCCTGCTCGCCGACCTCAGCCGGCTGCGGGCCACCCGGATGCACGGTCGGATCGGAGCCGTGCTGGAGCGGCTCGGCCGGGGCGACGTGTCCGCGCTGGCCCACCACTTCGTACGGGCCGCCTCCTCGGCCACGGCGGCGCGGGCCGTGGCGTACTGCCTGCGGGCGGCCGACCTCGCCGAAGACCGCTACGCCCACGACGTGGCCGCCGGGCTGCTGGCCGAGGCGGTGGAGAGCTTCGAACGGATCCCGGCCGGGTCCGGCGGCGACGGGTCGACCGCAGACGGGTCGACCGCAGACCGGTCGGCCGCCGAGTGGTCCGGCGGCGACTGGTCCGGCAGCGACCGGTCCGGCGGTGACCGGGAAGCCGAACGGGCCGATCTGCTGGGACGGCTGGTCCGCGCCCAGGTGCGCGCCGGGGCGGTCATGGCGGCGCGCACGGTGCGCCGCACCGCCATCGACCACGCGGTCGGCGCGGGCCGCGAAGACCTGCTGATCCGCGCCTTCACGGCCTGGACCGAGCCGACGCCCTGGCAGACCCGGCCCTACGGCACGGTCGACCGGCCGGTCGTGGCGCTCCTCGAACGGCTGCTGGAACGGCCCGGACTCGGGGCCGGCGTGCGGTGCCGGCTGCTCTGCGGCTACACGGCCGAACTCTCCGACAGCCGGATCCCGGCCGTGCGCACGGCGGCCCGGGAAGCCGTGGCACTGGCCGCGGAAGCCGGCGGTCCGGCGCTGCGGGCGGCGGCCCTCGCAGCTCTGGTGCGCGAGCTCGACGCCGATCTGGAGGGGCGCGAACGGGACCGGCTGGGGCGCGAACTGGAGGCCCTGGGTGCCGCGCACGACCTGCCGGTCCACCACTGGTACGGGCTCTTCGTCCGCTCCTCGGCCGCGGCGGCCGAAGGGGACGTGGACGCGGTGCACCGGCTGGTGGCGCGGTACACGGACTTCGCACGGGCCTACCGGATGCCCGGGCCCGAGATGGTCGGCGAGGGGGTACTGGCGACCCTGGCGCACATCGAAGGCCGTACGCGGGACGCCGAACGCGGGTACGCGGCGGCCGCCGCGGCCATGACCCGGCAGGGGTCACCGCACGCCGCCGGGCACCTGGCGATCGCCACCGCGACGCTCCGGGCGAGCCAGGGGCGGCTGGGGGAGTCCGTGGCCTGGGCCCGGCGGGTGTACGAGGGCTTCGGGGCGGCCGCCGCGGACCTGCTGGCGGTCGCACTGGCCGAGGCGGGGGAGGCGGCGGAGGCCCGGAAGGTGCTGGCGCAGGCCGGACCGCTGCCCGAGAACTACCTCTTCAAGGTGTTCGGGACCTTCCGTGCGATGACACTGGTGGCCCTGGACGAGCCGCGGGGCGCGGGGGAGCTGTACGAGGCCCTGCTGCCGTACGCGGACGCCCCGCCGCCCTCGTCGGGATTCACCGTGGCGGTGCGCCCGGTGGCCTACACGCTCGGTGAACTCTCCGTCCTGCTGGGACGGGAGGACGCGGCCGCCGTACATTTCGCGCGGGCGGAGGCGATCGCGGAACGCTGGCACAGCCCCTGGGGCCGCCACCGGGAGGGAGATGGCCGAAACCGGTCTGCCGGGAGCCGCTGAGCCGCAGTGTCCCGGGTGCCACCCGGCCGGCCGGGGGCCTTATTGTCCGGTGGGACTCAGGGGGTTCCGTGCCGGATTTCGATGGGCCAAACTGACCGTAATCGAACTGCAAGGAACTTGCATTGTTTGCGCTACTCTTGCGCTCATGACGCGACGACTTGCTCAAGTGGCGAAGAAGGTGGGGGTCAGCGAGGCAACGGTCAGCCGGGTGCTCAACGGCAAGCCGGGCGTCTCGGAGACAACCCGCCAGTCCGTACTCACCGCCCTCGACGTTCTCGGCTACGAGCGCCCCACCCAGCTGCGCGGCGAGCGCGCCCGGCTGGTCGGCCTGGTCCTGCCGGAACTGCAGAACCCGATCTTCCCGGCCTTCGCCGAGGTCATCGGCGGCGCGCTGGCCCAGCAGGGGCTGACCCCGGTGCTCTGCACGCAGACCACCGGCGGGGTCTCCGAGGCCGACTACGTCGAGCTCCTGCTCCAGCAGCAGGTGTCCGGCGTGGTCTTCGCCGGCGGACTCTTCGCGCAGGCCGACGCCCCGCACGAGCACTACCGGCTGCTCCACGACCGCAAGGTCCCGGTGGTGCTGATCAACGCCTCGATAGAGGACCTCGGCTTCCCGTGCGTGTCCTGCGACGACGCCGTGGCCGTCGAACAGGCCTGGCGCCACCTGGCCTCCCTCGGTCACGAGCGCATCGGCCTGGTCCTGGGCCCGCCCGACCACATCCCCTCCCTGCGCAAGCTGGTGGCCGCCCAGACGGTCGCGGCGGCGGCCGGCACGGAGTTGCCCGCCGAACACGTGGAAAGGGCGCTGTTCTCCCTGGAGGGCGGCCACGCGGCCACCTCCCGGCTGCTCGACCGCGGGGTCACCGGCATCATCTGCGCGAGCGACCCCCTGGCCCTGGGAGCGATCCGGGCGGCCCGTCGCCGGGGGCTGGACGTACCCGGGGAGGTCTCCGTCGTCGGGTACGACGACTCGGCCTTCATGAACTGCACCGAACCCCCGCTGACCACCGTCCGCCAGCCCATCGAGGCCATGGGCCGGGCCGCCGTGGAGCTGCTCACCGCGCAGATCCAGGGGGCCGCCGTACAGCCCGGCGAGCTGCTCTTCGAGCCGGAGCTCGTGGTGCGGGGCTCCACGGCGCAGGTTCCGCGCCCCCGTTCCGCGTAACGCTCCATTCCGCTTCACCCCCTCGAGTACAGGGCTTCGAAACGTCCCGCTGACGTTTCGGAGCCCTGTTTTGCGTTCTCTGTCCGGCCTGTCCAGCGCACTGTTGCCAATCTCTTGCGAAATCTGCGCGAGATATTGCGTTCATCTGTAGGTGGTGGTTGAGTGTGCCGCGCTCGCCCCCGTACACGCCCCACGCCTCCTGTTCGAAGCTCGAAGGGGACCACAGATGAGAACCGACATCCGCCGCACCACCGCGGCCGCCCTCGTCTCGGCGCTCGCCGTCACCGCCTTGGCGGCGTGCGGTACGAGCAGCAGTGGAGACGGCAACAAGAACCAGCCGTCCGGCGGTTCCACGGACGCCTCCGCGCCGCTCGACCCGAAGACCAAGGTCACCCTCTCCATGGACTGCATGCCGCCGGCGGCGAAGGCCGCCGAGCTCAAGCAGTGGAAGGAGGACGTGGCGGAGTTCAACAAGACCTACCCGAACGTCACGATCGAAGGCCGTTCCACCCCCGGCCAGTGCCTGGAGCCCCCGCGCTTCACGGCGATGCTCAAGGCCAAGTCGCAGCCGGACGTGTTCTACGCCTACTTCACCGACCTCCAGCAGGTGCTGGACAACGACGGCGCCGAGGACATCTCCGCGTACGTCAGCGCCAAGTCGGTGCCGGGCCTGGACGACTTCGACAAGAACGTCGTCAACATCCTCAAGAAGGACGGCAAGGTCTACGGCCTGCCCACCAGCAACTACACGATGGGCCTGCTGATCAACCGCAAGCTCTTCCAGCAGGCGGGCCTCAACCCCGACCAGCCCCCGCGCACCTGGGACGAGGTCCGCGCGGCCGGGAAGAAGATCGCGGCCCTGGGCAACGGCACCGCCGGCTACGGCGACTACAGCGTCGAGAACACCGGCGGCTGGCACTTCACCGCCGCGATGTACGGCCTGGGCGGGGACGTCGTCGGCGCCGACGGCAAGGCGGCCTTCAACAACCCGACAGGCAAGCAGATAGCCGACAACCTCAAGGCCATGCGCTGGGAAGACGAGAGCATGGGCAAGACCCAGCTGCTCAAGTGGGGTGACCTGCAGAAGCAGATGGCCTCGGACAAGCTCGGCATGTTCCTCGCCGCGCCCGACGACATCACCTACATGGTCCAGCAGCTCGGGGCCAAGTACGAGAACTTCGGCATGGGCCCCATCCCCGGCGGCGCCGCCACACTGGCCGGCGGCAACGGCTACATGATCAAGAAGGGCAGCTCGCCCGACAAGGTCAAGGCCGCCGTCGCCTGGCTGAACTTCAAGTTCCTCTCGGTCGGCAAGGGGCAGTTCGAGTACGACCGCTCCAAGACCGACGGCCTGCCGGTCGGCCTTCCGCAGCCCGCCTTCTTCACCGGCGCCAGCAAGGCCAAGGACGACGAGCTGAAGGCCGCCAGCGCCACCATGCCGGTCGTCAACTTCAAGCCCTTCCTGGACAACCCGGTGCCCGGCAAGGCCGAACCGGCGAAGGCCCAGGAGGTCTACAAGGTCCTCGACAAGGTGATGTCGGGCGTCCTGACCAACAAGGACGCCGACTCGGCGCAGCTCCTCGCCGAGGCCGAGAAGGCCGTCAACCAGGTGCTGGCCAACCAGTAGCGGTCCCGGCCGGGGGAGGTCCGGGCGGCCTCCCCGGCCCGGACCCGCCCGCAGGCCCCGTACCCCGCAAATCGATGGCGACGACCCACCAAGGAGCGAGCGGCGATGTCGGCTCCCACCCTGCCCGGTACCTCACGCGAGGAACTCGTCCGGGCGTTCAAGCGGAACCTCTCGGCCCACGGCTTTCTGATCGGCGCCGTCCTCTGCTTCTCCTTCTTCTCCTGGTATCCGATGGTCCGGGAGTTCCTGCTGGCCTTCCAGAAGACCGAGGGCGGAGCCGTCCACTGGGTCGGCTGGGACAACTTCCGCTACGTCTTCAACGACCCGGCCTTCTGGCAGGCCTGGCGCAACACCCTGCTCTTCACCGGGCTCGCGCTGGTCCTCGGCTTCGCCGTCCCGTTCGTGGTCTCGATCGTGCTCAACGAGTTCCGGCACGCTCAGGGGTACCTGCGCCTGCTGGTCTACCTGCCGGTGATGATGCCGCCGGTGGCCTCGATCCTGCTCTTCAAGTACTTCTACGATCCCGGATACGGCGTATTCAACAGAATTCTGGAATTCCTGCACCTACCGGCGCAAGACTGGCTGCAATCCACCGATACCGCGATGCTCTCCGTCGTCATCGCTTCCACGTGGATGAACATGGGCGGCGCCACCCTGATCTACCTGGCGGCCCTCCAGGGCATCCCCGGGGAGCTCTACGAGGCGGCCGAGCTCGACGGAGCCGGGGTGCTGCGCAAGATCTGGCACGTCACGATCCCGCAGACCAGGCTGATCCTCTCGCTCATGCTGCTCATGCAGGTCATCGCGACGATGCAGGTGTTCGTCGAGCCGTTCATGCTGACGGGCGGCGCCGGACCCGAAGGCTCGACCACCACCGTGGTCGTCCTCATCTACCAGTACGCGTTCAGCTTCAACCAGTACGGCGGCGCCGCGGCCCTGGGCCTGTGCCTGCTCGTCCTGCTCGCCGGCTTCTCCGCCGTGTACGTCCGGCTGAGCCGCGACAACGAGAACTGACGGGAGCACCCACATGTCGGACCGCACGCTGATATCGCCGGCCCAACTGGGCCGCACCCGGGGCAAGATCGCCTACTGGACCGTCCTGGCCGTAGTCGTCACCGGTTTCACGATCGTCTTCCTCGGGCCCCTCTACTGGATGGTCGCCAACGGCCTCAAGAGCACCGCGGAGTTCACCCAGGTCCCGCCGACCCTGGTGCCGGACTCCCTGCACCCGGACAACTACTCGGCCGCCTGGAAGGTCATGGACCTCGCCAAGCTGCTGTTCAACACCCTCTACTACGCGTTCGGCGCCCTTGCCTTCCAGCTCGTCCTCGACGTCGCCGCGGCCTACTCGCTGTCCAAGCTCCGCCCCGTCTTCGGCAAGGCCGTCCTCGGCCTGATGCTGGCGACCTTGATGATCCCGGCCACCGTCCTGGTCGTACCGCAGTACCTCACGGTCCTGGACATGCCGATCATCCAGCGGAACCTGCTCGACACGCCCTGGGTGATCTGGCTGCCCTCGGTCACGAACGCCTTCAACATCTTCCTACTGAAACGATTCTTCGACTCCATCCCCGGCGAGATCCTCGACGCCGCCGCCATCGACGGAGCAACCTCCCTGCGCACCCTGCGCTCCGTCGTGCTGCCGATGTCCCGGCCGGTCCTGGGCGTAGTGTCGATCTTCGCCATCGTCGGAGTCTGGAAGGACTTCCTCTGGCCCATGCTCACCCTCCCCGACCCGGCCCTGCAGACGCTCAACGTCGGCATCTACTCGCTCGCCAGGGGAGTGCCCGAGAACCATCTCGTCGCCGCGCTCGCGATGGCCTCGGCACCCACGCTCATCATCTTCCTGATCTTCCAGCGCAACATCATGAGCGGCCTGACGGCAGGCTCCCTCAAGGGGTGAGCACCACCCCGCACCGCCGCCGTGCCCGGCCGCCCCCTGTGAGAAGAACGCCGTGAAAGGACCCCTCCGTGGCTGACTTTCCCCTGCCCGAAAACGCCGCCGACTGGTGGCGCTCGGCCGCCATCTACCAGGTGTACGTACGGAGCTTCGCGGACGGCGACGGGGACGGCACCGGTGACCTCGTGGGCGTCCGGGCCCGCCTTCCCTACCTCGCCGAGCTGGGCGTCGACGCCCTCTGGTTCACGCCCTGGTACCAGTCCCCGCTCGCCGACGGCGGCTACGACGTCGCCGACTACCGCAGCATCGACCCCGCCTTCGGCACCCTCGCCGAAGCCGAGAAGCTCATCGCCGAGGCCCGCGAGCTGGGCATCCGCACCATTGTCGACATCGTTCCGAACCACGTGTCCGACCGGCACGCCTGGTTCAGGGCAGCCCTCGCCGCCGGTCCCGGCAGCCCCGAGCGGGAGCTCTTCCACTTCCGGCCCGGCCGCGGCGAACACGGCGAACTGCCGCCCGGGGACTGGCCCTCGCAGTTCAACGGCGCCGCCACCTGGACGCAGGTACCGGACGGGGAGTGGTACCTGCACCTGTTCACCCCGCAACAGCCCGACCTCAACTGGGACCACCCCGCCGTCCGCCGGGAACACGAGGACGTCCTGCGGTTCTGGTTCGAGCGCGGAGTGTCCGGCGTACGGATCGACTCCGCGGCCCTGCTCGCCAAGGACCCGGCGCTGCCCGACCTGGCCGGCCGCCCGCCCGAGCCCTGGCCCGGTGAGATCCACCCGTACATCGACCGCGACGACCTGCACGGCATCTACCGCTCCTGGCGCGCCATCGCCGACGAGTACGACGCCATCTTCGTCGGCGAGGTCTGGCTGCCGGACTCCGAGCGGTTCGCCCGCTACCTGCGCCCCGACGAGCTGCACACCGCCTTCAACTTCTCCTTCCTCAGCTGCCCGTGGGACGCCGGCCGGCTGCGCACCTCCATCGAGGAGACCCTCGCCGAACACGCCCCCGTCGGCGCCCCGGCCACCTGGGTGCTGTGCAACCACGACGTGACCCGTACCGTCACCCGCTACGGCCGCGCGGACACCGGCTTCGACTTCGCCACCAAGGCCTTCGGCACCCCCACCGACCCGGCCCTCGGCACCCGGCGGGCCCGCGCCGCCGCGCTGCTGACCCTCGCCCTGCCCGGCGCCGTCTACGTCTACCAGGGCGAGGAACTGGGGCTTCCGGAGGCCGACATCCCGCTCGGCCGCATCCAGGACCCCATGCACTTCCGCTCCGGCGGCACCGACCCGGGCCGGGACGGGTGCAGGGTCCCGCTGCCGTGGACCGCCGAGCCCTGGAACGACCCATGGCTGCCCCAGCCCGCGGACTGGCCGGCCTACGCCGCTGACCGGCAGGCCGGCGATCCGGACTCGATGCTCACCCTCTACCGGACGGCCCTCGCACTGCGCCGCGCCGCTGGCGGCTTCGGCGGCGGATCGCTGGAGTGGCTGCACGCGCCGCCCGGGGTACTGGCCTTCACCCGCCCCGACGGGCTGGTCTGCGTGACCAACCTGTCGCCGGAGCCGGCCCCCCTGCCGGCCCACACGAGCCTCCTGCTGAGCAGCTCCGCCCTGGATGGCAACGGGCTGCTTCCGCAGGACACGGCGGTCTGGCTGCGGACCTGACGCCGCAGCCAGACCGCCGGAACCACGCCTTCCCCGCGCCACGCCTCGTAGAGCCGCCCGTGCACACCCCCCCCGCACCGCATGGAGAGGTCCCACCGTCATGAGCGCAGCAGCACGCATCGCAGCACGCGGGAGGCCGGCGAACGCGCTGGTCGCCGCGCTGGCCGCCACCGCCCTCCTCGGGGCGGCGGCCGTCCTGCCCCTGGTGGCGGCCCCCACCGCCACCGCCGCGGCGGTGGCCCTGTCACCCCTGGACGTCCAGGGGCGGGGGGCCACCGTGCCCTTCACCGAGCAGGAGGCGGAGCGGGCGGCCACCAACGGTTCGGTCATCGGGCCCGACCGGACCTACACCAGCCTGCCCGCCGAGGCCTCCGGGCGCAGCGCCGTACGGCTGGACGCGGCGGGGGAGTACGTCGAGTTCACGCTGGCCAAACCCGCGAACGCGATGAGCGTGCGCTACTCCGTACCGGACAACGCGGCCGGTACGGGCATCAGCGCGCCCGTGGAGCTGAAGCTGGACGGGACCAGGCTGAAGGACCTGGACTTCACCTCCAAGTACAGCTGGTTCTACGGCAGCTACCCCTTCACCAACCAGCCGAACGGCGACAAGCCGCACCACTTCTACGAGGAGACCCGCACCCTCTTCGGGAAGACCCTCCCGGCCGGCTCCAAGGTCCGCCTCACGCTCGCCTCGCTCGCGGCCACCCCGTGGGCGATCGTGGACCTGGCGGACTTCGAGGAGGTCGCACCGCCCGGGAACAGGCCGTCCGGTTCGCTGTCGGTGACCGACTTCGGCGCGGACCCGAACGGTTCCGCCGACTCCACGGCGGCCTTCCAGCAGGCCGTGGACGCGGGCGCGGCGCAGGCGAAGGAGGTGTGGATCCCGCAGGGCACCTTCAAACTGACCGATCACGTGGTGGTCGACAAGGTGACGCTGCGCGGGGCCGGACCCTGGTACTCCGTCCTCACCGGGCGCCACCCCACCGACCGCAACCGCGCGGCCGGGATCTACGGGAAGTACGTACAGGGCGGCGGGTACGGCGGCCGGATACGCCCGTACGAGAGCGGCGGGCCGAGCCGCAACGTCACGCTGAAGGACTTCGCGATCATCGGTGAGATCGCCGACCGGATCGACGACGACCAGGTCAACGCCATCGGCGGCGCGATGAGCGACTCCGTCGTGGACAACGTCTGGATGCAGCGGACCAAGGTCGGGGCCTGGATGGACGGCCCGATGGACAACTTCCGCATCAGGAACAGCCGGATCCTCGACCAGACGGCGGACGGGGTGAACTTCCACTGGGGCGTCACCAACTCCTCCGTCGAGAACACCTTCCTGCGCAACCTCGGCGACGACGGCCTCGCCATGTGGGCGGACACCAAGAACAACGTCGCCAACTCCTTCAGCCACAACACCGTCGTCCTGCCGATCCTCGCCAACAACATCGCGGTCTACGGCGGCAAGGACATCAGCGTCACCGACAACGTGGCCGCGGAGACCCTGTCCAACGGTGGCGGCCTGCACGTCGGCAACCGGTACCCGGGGGTCACGCCCGGGCAGGGAACGGACGTCTCGGGCACCTTCACGCTGTCGCGCAACACCCTGATCCGGACCGGGAACACCGACTACGGGTGGAACTTCCCGATCGGCGCCGTGTGGTTCGACAGCCGGTCGAGCTCCATCGACAAGGCCACGATCAACGTGACCGACAGCGCCATCCTGGACAGCTCGTACGCGGCCATCCACTTCGTGTCCGGCAGCACCAAGGGCGTCCACTTCGACAACATCGACATCGACAGGACGGGGACCTTCGCGCTCCAGTTCAACGATCCGGCCGAGCTGTCCATGAGCAACGTCAGGGCCACCCGGATCGGTTTCTCCGAACCGGTCTACAGCTGCCTGGGCGCACAGCTGAAGCTGACGCAGGGCAGCGGGAACTCGGGATGGAACACCAAGCTCCCGAACACCTACTGCGGACCGTTCCCGCCGGCCGCGGACCAGCCGGGACCGGACCCCACGCCCAGCCCGACGCCGACTCCCAGCCCTACGCCGACCCCCACTCCTACACCGACCCCGTCTCCCACGCCGACCCCGACCCCGACTCCTACGTCGACACCCGACCCCACCCGGAACCTCGCGCGGGGGCGGCCCGTCTCCGAGTCCTCCCACACCCAGGGGTACGACGCCGCCAAGGCCGTCGACGGTGACCCGAACAGCTACTGGGAGAGCGTCAACAACGCCTTCCCGCAGTCGGTGACGGTCGACCTGGGGGCCACCACCGCCGTCAAGCGCCTGGTCCTGAAGCTGCCGCCGCCGGCCGCCTGGGGGGCCAGGACCCAGACCCTGTCCGTCCTCGGCAGCACCGACGGCTCCGCCTTCACCACCGTCGCCGCCCCGCAGGGCTACGTCTTCGACCCGGCGAGCGGGAACGGGGTCACCATCACCCTCCCGGCCGGTACGAACCTGCGCCACCTGCGGCTCGCCTTCACCGGCAACACCGGCTGGCCGGCCGGGCAGCTCAGCGAGCTGGAGGCCTACACCGGCTGACACCCGACCGGCATGGCCGCCTCCCCGCGATCCCCCCGCCCGTCACGGCATCGGCTGTGGCGGGCGGGGGCCGTGGTACTGCCCGCTCGGCCGCATCCGCAGCGGGCGTTCCTGGTACTCCTCCAGCGCGTGTGCGATCCAGCCGGCCGTGCGGGCCACGGCGAAGACGGTCTCCCCGGCCTCCGCGGCCATCGCGCACGACACCGTCAGCACCGCCAGCGCCAGGTCCACGTTGGGGTAGAGCCCGCCGCCGTGCCGGGCCATCACCCCGGCCACCTCGCGCGCCGCGGCCAGCGCCGGACCGGCCTGCGCCAGCCCCTCCAGCCGCGCGAACAGCGCCGTGGCCCGGGGGTCCTGGCCCTCGTACAGCCGGTGCCCGAGCCCGGGCACCCGGCGTCCGGCCCGCAGGTACTCGGCCACCACCGGCGCCGCGCCGCCCCGCTCCAGCACCTCCACCAGCATCCGGTGCGCCAGGCGCCCGGCCGCGCCGTGCAGCGGGCCCTCGAGTGCGCCGAGCCCGGCCGAAACCACCGCGTACGGGTGTGCGCGCGCCGACGCGGCCACCCGTACGGCCAGGGTCGAGGCGGCCAGATCGTGGTCGGTGAGCAGCGCCAGGGCCAGGTCCAGTACGGCCAGCGCGTCCGGATCGGGGTCGAGGGCGGAGAGCCGCGGCCACAGCTGCCGGGCGAGGCGGCCGTCCCCGCCCCACTGGGCCGGGCCGACCTCGGGCAGGGCGCCGACCATGGTGGGGATCAGGGCGCGTGCGGAGCCCAGTACGGATGCCTCGGACAGGTCGAAGCGCAGCGGATCCGCGACCGCCGCGGCGGCGACGGCCACCCGCAGCCGGTCGAGCGGGCCGCTGTGCTCGGGCAGCGCCGCGACCGCCCGCCGGGCGGCGGCGAGGGCCTCCGGGGGAGCGGTGAACCGGGCCCCGGGCACCAGGGTCCCGGTCCAGAGCCACTCGGTGACCTCCTCGTACCGGTACCGCGAGGCCAGCTCCACGGCGTCCACGCCCCGGAAGTAGTACCGGCCGGGCTCGATGAGGGTCAGCGCGGTGCGTACGGAGAGCTCCCCGGCCGAACCGGCCGCTCCGGAGGGTCCCGCCGCCTCGCGCCGGCTGCGCAGGGCCAGGGCCGCCACCTCGCGGGCGTCGAAGCTGCTGGAGCGCCCGACCGGGTCGCGGCGGCTCGTGAGCTGGCCGCGGCTGACGTACGCATACACGGTCGCGGGCTTCACCCCCAGCAGGCGGGCCGCTTCCTGGGTGCTGAGCCTGCGCTCACCGGACTCGTCGTTCATGACGCACACCCTACATATGTTGACGCAATCAATATTGACAGTGATTGAGTCCATCATGGATGGTCAATCCATGAACACCACCGTCGCACCTGCCGAAATCCCCCGCGGACTCGCGGGAGTCGTGGTCACCGAGACCCGTCTCGGTGACGTCCGAGGCCAGGAGGGCTTCTACCACTACCGCCAGTACTCGGCCGTCGAGCTCGCCGGGAGCCGCACCTTCGAGGACGTGTGGCACCTGATGTTCCGCGGCGAGCTGCCCGCGGACGCCGCCGAACGCGCCGCTTTCGCCGCCGAGATCGCCCCGCTGCGCCGGCTCCCCGCCGAAGTGCGGGACGCCCTGCCCGCACTGGCCCGCGCCACCGCCCTGTCCGGCCCGCTCGCCGGTCTGCGCACGGCGCTCTCACTGCTCGGCGCCTCCGCCGGGTTCCGCCCGGTCTACGACCTCGGCCCCGAGCGCCGGGCCGCCGACGCGATGGCCGCCTGCGCCGCGGTACCGACCCTGCTCACCGCCCTGCACCGGCTCGGGCAGGGGCTGGAACCGGTGGAGCCGCGCGAGGACCTCCCGTACGCCGCCAACTACCTCTGGATGCTGACCGGGCAGGAGCCCGATCCGGTCAGGGCCCGCGCGGTCGAGCGGTACCTGATCTCCACCGTCGACCACGGTTTCAACGCCTCCACCTTCACCGCCCGGGTGATCGCCTCCACCGGCGCCGACGTCGCGGCCTGCCTCACCGGGGCGATCGGCGCGCTTTCCGGCCCGCTGCACGGCGGCGCCCCCAGCCGGGCCCTGGACACGCTCGACGCCATCGGCACGGCGGACCGGATCGACCCGTGGATCCGCGAGCGTGTCCTCGCCGGCGACCGGATCATGGGCTTCGGGCACCCCGTGTACCGCACGGAGGACCCGCGCTCACGGATGCTGCGCGAGATCGCCCGGCAGTTCGGCGGCCCGCTCGTGGACTTCGCCGTGGAGGTCGAGCGGCACGTCGAGGAGATCCTCGCCGAGCTCAAGCCCGGCCGCGAACTGCACACCAACGTGGAGTTCTACGCGGGCGTGGTCATGGAGCTGTGCGGGCTGCCGCGCGAGATGTTCACGCCGACCTTCTGCGCGGCCCGCGTGGTCGGCTGGAGCGCGAACGTCCTCGAACAGGCCGCCGACTCGAAGATCATCCGTCCGGCCGCCCGCTACACCGGCCCCACCCCGCCGCAGCCGGTCCCCGCCCTCGGCTGACGCTGGCTACGATCGACCGGGTGAACAGCATCCCCGTCGTCGTCCTCTCCGGATTCCTCGGATCGGGCAAGACGACCGTCCTCAACCACCTCCTCGGCAACCGCGGGGGCACCCGGATCGGGGTCGTCGTCAACGACTTCGGCTCCATCGAGGTCGACGCGATGTCGGTGGCCGGCCAGGTCGGCGACTCGATGGTCTCCCTCGGCGGCGGCTGCCTGTGCTGCGCCGTGGACGGCAGCGAACTGGACGCGTACCTGGACAAGCTCGCCGACCCCGTCCACCGCATCGACGTGATCGTCATCGAGGCGAGCGGGCTGGCGGAGCCGCAGGAGATGGTCCGGATGCTCGTCGCCAATGAGAACCCGGCCGTCCGCTACGGCGGAATGGTGCAGATCGTCGACGCGGCGGAGTTCGACGCGACCCGGGCCCTGCACCCCGGGACCGACCGCCACCTCGCCGTCGCGGACCTGGTGGTGCTCAACAAGACCGACCGCGTCGACGCCGCCGAGCGGGCCCGGATCGAGGGCGTGCTCGGCACGCTCTGCGCACCCGGCATCCCGGTCGTCGGCGCGGACCACGGGCGGATCGACCCGGAGCTCCTCTTCGACCGCCGCCCGTGGACCGAGACGCGCGGGCAGCTGTCCTTCGAGGACCTGCTGGCCCAGGCGCACGACCACGACGGCGACCACGCGGGACACGCGCACACGGCCTACGAGAGCACCGAGTTCGTGTCCGAACAGGCACTCAGCCCACGCCGGTTCATCGACTTCCTCGACCGCCGTCCGGCCGGGCTCTACCGGATCAAGGGCTACGCGTACTTCGGCGTCCCCGGCCACGATGAGCGCTACGAGGTCCAGGCGGTCGGCCGCTTCCTGCGCTTCGCCCCGCAGCCCTGGGGGCGGGGCGAGCCGCGCCTGACGCAGCTCGTCCTGATCGGCTCGGGCACCGACGGCCCGGCCCTGCTCCGCGAGCTGGAGGGCTGCCGCGAAGCCGAGCCGTGGCGGGCCGGCCCGGAGAGCATGTGGGGGGTACTGCGCTACGTACACCGCCCGGCGGCGCCGGAGCGGGAACGGGGTTCCGGCGACCCGGACATCGATCCCGCTCCCGGGGCCGACTTCGAAGCCGACCTCGATCCCGACTTCGATCCGGATCCCGACGCCGGGGCCGACCCCGGGGCCGACACAGAGTCCGACCCCGGTTTCGGGTACTGAGGGACCCGAGGGGTTCCGGGTACTGAAGGACCCGAAACCGGCTCAGGCGACCTCGACGCCGAAGTCGCCGAGCAGGGGTTCCAGCCCGCCCGGGTACCCCTTTCCGCCGACGACGAAGTCCCAGTCGCCGCCCGCGCGGCGCCGGAAGGAGCCCAGGACCAGGGCCGTCTCGCCGGCGCGGCCGTCGGAGACCATGAGCCGGCCCAGCTCCTCGCCGCCCGGACCCAGCAGCCGGATCCGGGCGTCGGTGAAGCCCGCCAGGTCGGCGCGCGGATCGACTTCCGGATCGATCGCGGCGACCAGGACCAGCCGGTCGGCGCGCTGCGGCAGGGCGTCGAAGAAGACCGCGAGCGCCGCCTTGTCGGGCGCCGAGTGTGTGTGGGCCCGTACCGAACCGTCCGGGGTGCTGGGGTTGTTGAAGAACACGAAGTGGTCCTCGCTCAGCACCCGGCCGCCCTCGCAGACCAGCGCGCACACGTCCAGCGCCACCGGTCCCGCCCAGGACATGCCGAGCACGTTCCGCTCCGCGGCCGACTCCGACTCCGACTCCGACTCCGGCTCCGTCGTCCGCCGGGCCGCCGTGCCGCCGCCGAGGCGCCCGCGCAGTCCGTGCTGGTGCAGCAGGTCCACGAGCGCGGCCCCGGGAACCAACTCCAGCGGCTTGCCGTTGGCAAAGGTGTACGACCCGGGTCCGAAGGTCGCGGTGGTGACCAGCACCCCCTTGTTCGCCCCCCGGTCCTGAACCGTGCCGTACAGGTCCCGCACGGCCGTTGGCGGGACCGTGTTCCGGTAGCGCTTGACCTGCACCACGATCCGCCCGCCCCGGATCGGAGCCGGGTCCAGCGCCTCGACGTCCACGCCGCCGTCGCCCGACCGCTGCGTGGTCACCGCCTCCATGCCCATCGCCCGGAACAGCTCCGCGACCAGGTTCTCGAAGGCGATCGGGTCCATCGCGAAGAGGTCCGGCTCCTCGTCGTCACCGTCCGCGTGCCCGCCGTGGCTGACGACACCGCCCATGTCCCCGGGCCTGCGGTCCGGGCGGACCGCGGCGAGCTGGTCCGGCCGCGGCGACAACTGTCCCCGCAACCCCTCCACCAGGCAGTCCACTGCGCTGACCTGCTCGAGTCGCAGCCCGGTGAAGGCGGACCGTGCTGCCGACACCGTGGCGAGAACGAGCTGCGCCTCCAGCCCCGTCACCGGATCGTGGGCGTCCACGAAGCCGTTGACCACCACCGAGTCCAGCATGCCGAACTCGTCCGCCGCGTACAGCTCGTGCACCACCAGCAGCAGGCACTGCGCCAGCAGGCCCCGGTAGAGTGCCCGCCGCTGCGCGGCCGGGCGGGCCGTCTCCTTGTCCTGGTCCGTACTGGGCAGATACCGCACCGACTTGGCTTCCGGTACCACCTCGTAGCGAGGCAGCTCCCAGTCGAGCACCAGCTGCCGCACCGTCCGGTCGTACGCTGCCGACACCTGCCTCGGCAGTTCCTCCGACCAGGCCGTGGAGGCGTACAGGGCGGCCGAGAAGTACTCCACCGCGGCTTCGGCCTCGCCCGCGCGCAGCCTCCCGGCCAGCTCGCTCAGCCCGGCGTTGTGCGCGCGGATGCCCGCGAGCCGCTCGGCCGCCCACCGGTCGTACTGCTCCCGCTGCTCGAACAGCCGCTCCTGGCGCCGGGTCTCAGCCGCACGTGCCTTCTGCGAGGCACGCGTGTACTGGGCGTGCGCCTCGTGCTCCGCCTGGGCCCGCCGGTAGGAACCGAGTGCCATGCCGCTGCTCTGCTGCTGGAACTGTTCGATCCGGGGTATTGCCACGGGGTATGCCAGGGGCCCCGGATCGAATGGGTCGAGCCGCTCGCTGCGGACCAGCGAGGCCATTCGGAACGCCGGCGCCCGGCAGCCTGCCGCCAACAGGTTCCGCAGTGCGGAGACTTCAGCCTCGATGCTCTCCGTACGCCGTCGTGCCTCGACCTCACGGTGCTGCCGGTAGGCGGCCTGCTGCTCGCGTTCGCCCCGGGCGACGTCCCGGTCCCATGCTCGGCGGCGGCGCTCGGCCTCTCGCTGCTGGATCACCTGCGTCCGCTGCTGCCTGCGCTGGTCCTCGGCCCAGTCCCCGATCATTCCGCTCGACCGACGGCTCATCAGCTTTCCCCCGCCCCCACCGCAAGCACCAACGGGAAAACACTAGTCGCCGTTCGGGTGGTACGTCCCCCGGACGTACCACCCGAATGGCCTCCTACCTCCTACAGCGCGGCCCCCGCCAGCGCCGCGACCACGGCCGGCAGCGCCGTGCCCGAGCCGTCCCGGCGCGGGTCGGCCGAAGGCAGCTCGGCCGGGGTGCCGTTCGCCGCGGCCGCGCGGACCGGGGAACCGCCCGCCCAGGCCAGGAGCAGTACGTCCTCGCCCTTCAGGAAGCGCTGGCAGCGCACGCCGCCGGTGGCCCGGCCCTTGCGCGGGTACTGGTCGAACGGGGTCAGCTTCCCGGACTGCATCGAGTCGTCCAGCGTCCCGTGCGAGCCCGCCACCGTGAAGACCACGGCGTCGCGCGCCGGGTCCACGGCGGAGAAGTGGATCACCTTGGCACCGTCCGCCAGTTTGATGCCGGCCATACCGCCCGCCGGTCGGCCCTGCGGGCGCACCTGGGCCGCCGGATAGCGCAGCAGCTGGGCGTCGTCAGTGATGAAGACCAGGTCCTCCTCGCCCGTGCGCAGCTCGACCGCGCCGATGATCCGGTCGCCATCCTTGAGGGTGATGACCTCCAGCTCGTCCTTGTTGGCCGGGTAGTCCGGCACGACCCGCTTGACCACTCCCTGCTCGGTGCCCAGCGCCAGGCCCTGCCCGGACTCGTCCAGCGAGGTCAGGCAGATCACCTGCTCGTCCGCCTCCAGCCCGGAGAGGAACTCCGAGACCGGGGCCCCGCCCGCGAGGTTCGGCGCGGCGTGGGTGTCGGGCAGCTGCGGCAGGTCGATCACCGACAGCCGCAGGAGACGCCCGTACGAGGTGACCACGCCGATGTCGGCCCGCGCGGTCGCCGCGACCTGCGAGACGATCAGGTCGTGCCTGGCGCGGCCGCCGCCCTCCTCCTCGGCAAGCGGCTCGGCGTTCGCGGTGCGGGCGAGCAGGCCGGTGGAGGACAGCAGCACCCGGCACGGGGTGTCCGCGACCTCCAGCGGGACCGCCGCGACCGGCGTCCCCGCCGACTCCAGCAGCACCGTACGGCGCTCCGTGCCGAACTTCTTCGATACCGCGGCCAGTTCCGCCGAGACGAGCTTGCGCAGCTCGCTGTCGGAGTCCAGGATCCCGGTCAGTTCGTCGATCTCGCCCGCCAGCCGGTCGCGCTCGGACTCCAGCTCGATCCGGTCGAAGCGGGTGAGGCGGCGCAGCGGGGTGTCCAGGATGTACTGGGTCTGGATCTCGCTCAGCGAGAAGCGCTCCATCAGGCGCTCCTTGGCCTGCGCGGAGTTGTCGCTGTCCCGGATGATCCGGATGACCTCGTCGATGTCGACCAGCGCCACCAGCAGGCCCTCGACCAGGTGCAGGCGGTCGCGCCGCTTGCCCCGGCGGAACTCGCTGCGCCGTCGCACGACCTCGAAGCGGTGGTCGAGGTAGACCTCCAGCAGCTCCTTGAGGCCCAGCGTCAGCGGCTGCCCGTCGACCAGTGCGACGTTGTTGATGCCGAAGGTCTCCTCCATCGGCGTCAGCTTGTACAGCTGCTCCAGCACGGCCTCGGGGTGGAAGCCGTTCTTGATCTCGATGACCAGACGCAGGCCGTGCGAGCGGTCGGTGAGGTCCTTGACGTCCGCGATGCCCTGGAGCTTCTTCGAGCCGACCAGGTCCTTGATCTTCGCGATGACCTTCTCGGGGCCGACCGTGAAGGGCAGTTCGGTGACGACCAGGCCCTTGCGCCGCGGGGTCACGTCCTCCAGTGCCACCGTGGCACGGATCCGGAAGGTGCCGCGCCCGTTCTCGTAGGCGTCCTTGATGCCCGCGAGGCCCACGATCCGGCCGCCGGTGGGCAGGTCGGGACCCGGCACGAAGCGCATCAGCGCCTCCAGGTCCGCCTCCGGGTAGCGGATCAGGTGGCGGGCGGCCGCGATGACCTCGCCGAGGTTGTGCGGGGCCATGTTGGTGGCCATGCCCACCGCGATCCCGGACGCGCCGTTGACCAGCAGGTTCGGGTACGCGGCCGGCAGGACGACCGGCTCGCGCTCCTGGCCGTCGTAGTTCGCGGCGAAGTCGACGGTGTTCTCGTCGATCCCGTCCGTCATCAGCGAAGCGGCGTCGGCCATCTTGGACTCGGTGTAACGCATCGCGGCCGGCGGGTCGTCGTTGCCGAGCGAGCCGAAGTTGCCGTGGCCGTCGACCAGCGGGAGCCGCATGGAGAAGGGCTGCGCCATGCGCACGAGGGCGTCGTAGATCGACGCGTCGCCGTGCGGGTGCAGCTTGCCCATGACCTCGCCGACGACGCGGGCGCACTTCACGTAGCCGCGGTCGGGGCGCAGGCCCATCTCGTTCATCTGGTAGACGATGCGCCGGTGCACCGGCTTCATGCCGTCGCGGGCGTCGGGCAGGGCGCGGGAGTAGATCACCGAGTACGCGTACTCGAGGAAGGAGCCCTGCATTTCGTCGACGACGTCGATGTCGAGGATCTTCTCCTCGAAATCCTCCGGCGGCGGGGTCTTCGTGCTGCGGCGGGCCATCGCTGCGCGGCTCCTTAACCAAGAATCGGGATGAGCTCAGCTCTCACGGGGTGGGGGCTGGTCTTCTTACACGGGCGGTGCTGGGTGTGGTGGTGCGGGCGGCACTGAGGGTGGTGGTGCGGGTGGGACCGGGTCGGGCCGGGTTTCGGACAGGGGGTGCCGCGCACCATTGTGGCCCGAGGCACCGACAACGCCGACTCCGACCCAGGACTGGGCCGGGAACTTCTCCGGTCGCCGACACGCTTGCATACAGTGGCAGGTCTGACAGGAATCTCTGCATCGCGATCGAAGGGACCACATGCCCATGGGTCACACGGCCACAGCTCAGGCCGGCTCCGGCGGCCTCACAGCAACCGAGCACCGGCTGGCCAACGGCCTGCGCGTGGTGCTGTCCGAGGACCACCTGACCCCGGTCGCCGCGGTCTGCCTCTGGTACGACGTCGGCTCGCGCCACGAAGTCAAGGGACGTACCGGCCTGGCTCACCTCTTCGAGCACCTGATGTTCCAGGGCTCGCAGAACGTGTCCGGCAACGGGCACTTCGAGCTGGTCCAGGGAGCCGGAGGCTCCCTCAACGGCACCACCAGCTTCGAGCGGACCAACTACTTCGAGACGATGCCGACCCACCAGCTGGAGCTCGCGCTGTGGCTGGAGGCGGACCGGATGGGCTCGCTGCTGGCCGCCCTGGACGACGAGTCCATGGAGAACCAGCGCGACGTCGTCAAGAACGAGCGCCGCCAGCGGTACGACAACGTCCCGTACGGCACGGCCTTCGAGAAGCTGACCGCCCTGGCCTACCCCGAGGGCCACCCGTACCACCACACGCCGATCGGCTCCATGGCCGACCTGGACGCCGCGTCCCTGGAGGACGCGCACGCGTTCTTCCGTACGTACTACGCGCCCAACAACGCGGTGCTCTCGGTCGTCGGCGACATCGACCCCGAGAAGACCCTGGCCTGGGTCGAGAAGTACTTCGGCACCATCCCCGGCCACGACGGCAAGCAGCCGCCGCGCGACGGCTCGCTGCCCGAGATCATGGGCGGGCAGCTGCGCGAGGAGGTCGTCGAGGAGGTTCCGGCCCGCGCGCTGATGGCCGCCTACCGGCTCCCGCCCGACGGCACGCGCGAGTGCGACGCCGCCGACGTGGCGCTGACCGTCCTGGGCGGCGGCGAGTCCTGCCGGCTGCACAACCGACTGGTGCGCCACGACCAGACCGCCGTCGCGGCGGGCTTCGGCATGCTGCGCCTCGCCGGCGCGCCCTCGATGGGCTGGCTGGACGTCAAGACCTCCAGCGGGGTCGAGGTGCCCGACATCGAGGCGGCCGTCGACGAGGAGCTCGCGCGGTTCGCCGCCGAGGGCCCGACGGCCGAGGAGATGGAGCGCGCGCAGGCCCAGCTGGAGCGCGAGTGGCTGGACCGGCTGAGCACGGTGGCCGGCCGCGCGGACGAACTGTGCCGCTTCGCGGTGCTGTTCGGCGACCCGCAGCTGGCGCTGACCGCCGTCCAGCGGGTCCTCGACATCACCGCCGAGGAGGTGCAGGCCGTGGCCGCGGCCCGACTGCGCCCGGACAACCGCGCGGTGCTCGTGTACGAGCCGATCGCGGCCGACGAGTCCACCGACGCCGACGCGCCCGGCGACACCGGCGCGGGCGACGAGAACAGCGACGAGAACGAGGGGGCGGAGCAGTGAGCGACACCGCAGCCGTCACGATGACCTTCCACCCGCGCCCCGAGGCCGGCGAGCCGCAGCCGTGGGCCTTCCCGGCCCCCGAGCGCGCGGTCCTGGCCAACGGCCTCACCCTGCTGCGCTGCCACCGCCCGGGCCAGCAGGTGGTGGCGGTCGAGATCAACCTCGCCGCCCCGATGGACGCGGAGCCCGCAGGCCTCGACGGCGTGGCCACGATCATGGTCCGCGCGCTGTCCGAGGGCACCGACAAGCACACCGCGGAGGAGTTCGCCGCCGAGGTCGAGCGCTGCGGCGCCAGCCTCGACGCGCACGCCGACCACCCGGGTCTGCGGGTCTCCCTGGAGGTCCCGGCCTCCCGGCTGCACAAGGCACTGGGCCTGGTCGCAGAGGCCCTGCGCGCGCCGGCCTTCGGCGACGCCGAGGTCGACCGCCTGGTGCGCAACCGGCTCGACGAGATCCCGCACGAGAGCGCCAACCCGCAGCGCCGCGCCGCCAAGGAGCTCTCGAAGGAGCTCTTCCCGGCCTCCCTGCGGATCTCCCGCCCGCGCCAGGGCACCGAGGAGACGGTCGCCCGCATCGACTCCGCCTCCGTACGCGCCTTCTACGAGGCCCACGTGCGCCCCGCGACCGCCACCGCGGTGGTCGTCGGCGACCTGACCGGCATCGACCTGGACGCCGTCCTGGCCGACACCCTGGGCGCCTGGACCGGTGACACCACCGAGCCGCGCCCGGCCCCGCCGATCACCGCCGACGACACGGGCCGCGTGGTCATCGTGGACCGGCCCGGCGCGGTCCAGACGCAGCTGCTGATCGGCCGCATCGGGCCGGACCGGCACGACCGGGTCTGGGCGCCCCAGGTGCTCGGCACGTACTGCCTGGGCGGCACCCTGACCTCCCGCCTGGACAAGGTGCTGCGCGAGGAGAAGGGGTACACGTACGGCGTGCGCGCCTTCGCCCAGGTGGTGCGCTCCACCGCGGACGGCAAGGGCGCCTCGATGCTGGCCATCAGCGGCTCGGTGGACACCCCGAACACCGGCCCGGCGCTGGAGGACCTCTGGACGGTGCTGCGCACCCTCGCGGAGGGCGGCCTGACCGACGCCGAACGGGACGTGGCGGTGCAGAACCTGGTGGGCGTGGCCCCGCTGAAGTTCGAGACGGCCGCCTCCGTCGCGGGCACCCTCGCCGACCAGGTCGAGCAGGAGCTCCCGGACGACTACCAGGCGCAGTTGTACGCGCGGCTCGCCGAAACCGGGACGGTGGAGGCCACTTCGGCCGTCGTCAGCGCCTTCCCGGTGGACCGCCTGGTCACGGTCCTGGTGGGCGACGCCTCGCAGATCGAGGAGTCGGTGCGGGCCCTCGGGATCGGTGAAGTGACCGTGGTGACCAACTGATCGCAGGCCGGTCGCCCAACTGACCGGCCCTACAAGGGGGCTCCGGCGGCTTGTCCGCCGGAGCCCCCTTTGTTCTACTTGTCCCTTTGGGGCGATGGTTGCCCGTATGGGGTGTGGCGTACGCAACAAAAGGGCGTGTCTGTTTGGTGATTGTCCGAAGATCCGCCTAGCGTCGGCGGTGCTGTCCGTCAGTTGTAACCGCCGCGTCCGCGGCACCGGGCAGCGATCGCCGAGTCCCCGTCAGGCGCGAGCCTGGGGAGCCGGGGACCCACTTGTGTCCCTGGGGTGAATCGGACCGCCTCGCGAGAGGGGGCCCGTAGGAGACCTTCCTGCTCCGAACCCGTCAGCTAACCCGGTAGGCGAGAGGGAAGGAAAGGATCAGCCCCTTCATGGCGTTTGGCAGTCGTCCCGCCGGCTCCGGCAAGCACCGCGGTTCCAGCCGTCTGAGCCGCAAGACCGCCGGCTACGCCGGTATAGCCGCCCTCGCCACCACTGGCGTCGTCAGCTCCCTGGCCGGCCCCGCGTTCGCCGCGGACCAGGCCCATTCCGCCGAGGACACCGGCCTCAACACCATCGTGGTGGCCGACGGACTCGCGGACGAGATCGAGGCCCAGGCCCAGTCCCAGCAGCGGTCCGCCGAGGCCGCCGCCGCCAAGGCGCAGGCCGAGGCCGACGCCAAGCAGCGGGCCGCCGAGGCCAAGTCGAAGGCCGAAGCCCGGGCCAAGGCCGAGCGCGAGGCCGCCGAGCGCGCCGCCCGCGAAGAGGAGCGCAAGCGCCTCAACACCTTCGTCGCCCCGATCGACAACTCCTACGTCAGCACCCAGTGGCACGCGGGCGGCGGCATGTGGTCCTCCGGCAGCCACACCGGCATCGACTTCCACGCCGGCTCGGGCACCCCCGTCCACGCCGTCGGCCTGGGCACCGTGGTCGAGGCGGGCTGGGGCGGCGCGTACGGCAACAACGTCGTCATCAAGCACGCCGACGGCACCTACACCCAGTACGGCCACATGTCGAAGCTCGGCGTCTCCGTGGGCCAGCAGGTCACCCCGGGCCAGCAGATCGGCCTGTCGGGCTCCACCGGCAACTCCAGCGGCCCGCACCTGCACTTCGAGGCCCGCACAGGCCCCGACTACGGCTCGGACATCGACCCGGTCGCGTACCTGCGTACGCACGGCGTCAACGTCTGACGAACGCACCGCACCGCACGTCTTCCGCGAAGGCCCCGGCTCTCTTCGAGCCGGGGCCTTCGCGTTGTGTGAATGTTTCGCATTCCAGGCCGTCCTCGGAAATTATCGTGTGTTGCAATAGAGTCGCAACACGCACAGCCATACGAAAAAGGCGGAGGTCCGGTCTTGCGAATTCCCGCGCACACGGTATGCACAGCAATCCGCGACGACATCGTCTCCGGGGTGTTCGGACCCGGTGGCCGGCTGACCGAGGAGGTGCTGGCCCGCCGGTACGGAGTCTCGCGCGTTCCGGTGCGCGAGGCGCTGCGCACGCTGGAGTCCGAGGGGTTCGTGACCACCCGCCGGCACGCGGGCGCCTGCGTGGCCGAGCCGACCGAGCAGGAGGCCGCCGACCTCCTGGAGCTGCGGATGCTGCTGGAGCCCCTCGCCGCGGCCCGGGCGGCCCGGCGGCGCACCGAGGCCCACCTCAGGGTGTTGCGGGGCCTGGTCAGGCTGGGCCAGGAACGGGCCAGGAGGGGGCAGGGGGAGGACCTGCGCTCCCTGGGCGGCTGGTTCCACGAGACGCTCGCGCAGTCCTCGGGCAGCCCCGGGCTGATCGCCCTGCTCACCCAGATGCGCCACAAGGTGGCCTGGATGTACGTGGTGGAGGCGCCGGTGCGGCCCGTGGAGTCCTGGGCGGAGCACGGCGCGATCGTGGACGCGGTGGCCCGGGGCGACGCCGAGCGGGCCCGGGCGCTGACCGCGGCCCACGTGGACCGGGCGGCGGGGGCGCACCGGATGCGGGTGAGGACTTTGCAACCTGCCGTAAACACGGCAAGCGCTCCGCATTAACAAACCCCGTATACAAAGGTGGGATATCGGGGTCGGCCCGAGGTGATTCGGCCGGGCTTTTCGGTTGCTTTTCGGCCGGGATTTTGGCCGGGATTTTTCGGTGGGGATCGGGTCGGTCGTCCGTGGCCGGGCAATTCGTGCCCGTGCGTCGTTCCGGCCGAATTGGGTCCGCCGGAATTCGATGCGGGCGTTTCCGGCCCGCGTGCCCGCGTGCCCGTGTGCCCGCGTGCCCGCGTGCCCGTGTGTCCTGGTCCAGGGCCGGGGTGCGCTTCCAGGGCTGAGGCCCGGCTTCATGGCTGAGGCCCGGCTTCACGGCTGAGGCCCGGCTCCAGAGGCTGAGGCCCGGCTCCAGGGGCCGAGACGCGACGGAGCCCGTCGCCTCCGGCCGTGGTCGGGGGCAACGGGCTCCGCCGTGCAAGTACTGCGAGTGTCCCGCGGGTCGAACCCGAAGGGTCAGACGGTCTCGGGGAGCTCCTCGAGGCCCTCGGCGACCAGCTTCGCGAGGCGGTCCAGCGCGGCCTCGGAACCCTTGGCGTCGGACGCGAGGACGATCTCCTCGCCGCCCTGGGCGCCCAGGCCCAGAACCGCCAGCATGGAGGCGGCGTTGACGGGGTCGCCGCCGGCCTTCGCGATGGTCACCGGGACGCCGGAAGCGGTCGTCGCGCGGACGAAGATCGAGGCGGGACGAGCGTGCAGGCCCTCGGCCCAGCCGACGTTGACGCGGCGCTCTGCCATGGTGATGCCCTTCAGGTTCTTACGGTTGTCTAGACCAGTCTCTCACGGCGTCCGGAATGGTCGGACCGACCTTGGGCCCGAAAATCGCCGCCGTTCGACCTGTCCCAGCTTGCCTTGATTCGGGTCAGCTTGCCCGATGCGCCGCGCCCGGGCCACTCGACCCGATCGAGCCTTAGGGTGGCCCCATGACCACCGAGCCGGACCCCTCGTACCCGGACCACTGGGAAGCGGACGTCGTCCTGCGCGACGGCGGGACCGCCCGGATCCGCCCCATCACCACCGACGACGCGGGCCGGCTGGTCAGCTTCTACGAGCAGGTCTCGGACGAGTCCAAGTATTACCGCTTCTTCGCTCCCTACCCCCGGCTCTCCGACCGTGACGTGCACCGCTTCACGCACCACGACTACGTGGACCGGGTCGGCCTCGCCGCGACGATCGGCGGCGAGTTCATCGCCACCGTCCGCTTCGACCGGATCGGCGCCGACGGGCGCTCCGCCACCGGCCCCTCCGACGAGGCCGAGGTCGCCTTCCTGGTCCAGGACGCCCACCAGGGGCGCGGGGTCGCCTCGGCCCTGCTCGAACACATCGGCGCGGTGGCCCGGGAACGCGGCATCCGCCGCTTCGCCGCCGAGGTGCTGCCCGCCAACGGCAAGATGATCAAGGTGTTCACGGACGCCGGCTACCAGCAGAAGCGCAGCTTCGAGGACGGCTCCGTCCACCTGACCCTCGACCTCGAACCCACCGCCGAATCCCTCGCCGTCCAGCGCGCCCGCGAACAGCGCGCCGAGGCCCGCTCCGTGCAGCGGCTGCTGTCCCCGGGATCGGTGGCGGTGATCGGAGTCAGCCGCTCCGGCGGGGGAGTGGGCGCGGCGGCCCTGCGCAACCTGCGGGACAGCGGCTTCCACGGCCACCTCTACGCCGTCAACGAGGCCACCACGGCCGACCTGCTGGACGGCGTACGGGCCTACCGCGCGGTCGGCGATATCGGCGCCCCGGTCGACCTTGCGGTGGTCGCGGTCCCGGCGGACCGGGTCCCGGAGGCGGTCGCGGCCTGCGGGGAACACGGGGTGCAGGGGCTGGTGGTGCTGTCCGCCGGCTACGGGGAGAGCGGGGCCGAGGGCCTGGCCCGCCAGCGCGAGCTGGTGCGTCAAGCGCGCTCGTACGGGATGCGGCTGATCGGACCGAACGCCTTCGGGGTGATCAACACGGCGCCCGAGGTGGAGCTGAACGCCTCCCTCGCCCCCGCTCCGGCCCCCGCGCGGGGACGGGTCGGCCTGTTCACCCAGTCCGGGGCGATCGGCATCGCGCTGCTCTCGGGGCTGCTGCGGCGCGGGGAGGGACTGTCCTCCTTCATCTCCGCCGGGAACCGGGCGGACGTCTCCGGCAACGACATCCTCCAGTACTGGTACGACGACGAGGCGACCGACGTCGCGCTCATGTACCTGGAGACGCTCGGCAACCCGAGGAAGTTCACCCGGCTCGCCCGGCGCACCGCGGCCGTCAAACCGGTGGTCGTCGCCAAGGGCGGCCGGCACACCCCGGCGGGACACGTGGTCACCGGCACCCGGCTGCCCGAGGCGACCGTGTCGGAGCTGCTGGGGCAGGCGGGCGTGATCCGGGTCGACACGGTGACCGAGCTCGTGGACGTCGGCCTGCTGCTGGCATCGCAGCCCGTCCCCGCCGGTCCGCGGGTCGCGATCCTCGGCAATTCGGAGTCCCTCGGGGTGCTCACCTACGACGCCTGCCTGACGGAAGGGCTGCGGCCGCTGGCGCCGCTGGACCTGACGACGGCCGCCTCGCCGGAGGACTTCCGCGCGGCCGTCGCGGCGGCGCTGGCCTCGCCGGACAACGACGCCGTCGTCGTGACCGCGATCCCGTGGGTGAGCGAGGAGACCCTGGCGGACGACCTGGCGGAGGCCCTGCGGACGGCGGCCGCCGCGCACCCCGGCAAGCCGGTGGCGGTCGTGCACGTGGAGCTGGGCGCGCTGGCCGAAGCCCTCTCCGCCGCGACCGCCCCGGCGGCCGCCACCTCCCGCCCGGCCGCTCCCCGGCCCGCGCCGGAGCCTGCCCCCGGCCCCGCGCCTGCCTCCGGCCCCGCACCCGCGCCCGGCCCCGTGCCCGATGCCGCCGCCGGCCCCGGGCGGATCCCCAGCTACCCCGCCGCCGAGCGGGCCGTCAAGGCCGTCGCCGAGGCCGTGCGGTACGGGCAGTGGCGCCGGGGCAACGCCGAGGCCGGGCAGGTCCCCGAGTACGAGGACATCGACGAGAGCGGGGCCGCCGGGCAGCTCTCCCGCCTGCTGGCCGGCGTAGGGGAGCACGAGGCGGCGACCCTGGCCGATGCCGACGCCCGCGAACTGCTCGCCCGGTACGGGATCCGGGTGCTCCCCACCCTCCCCGCCCCCAGCGCGGAGGCCGCGGCCCGCGCCGCCCGGGTCCTCGGCTACCCCGTCGCGCTGAAGACCACCGCCCCGCACCTGCGCCACCGCGCCGACCTCGGCGGCGTCCGCCTCGACCTCACCACGGAGGCCGAGCTGCGCCGCTCCTACGAGGAGCTCACCCAGGCGCTCGGCAAACCGCACGAGCTGCTCCCCGTGGTCCAGGCGATGGTCCCCCGGGGAGTGGACACCGTCATCCGCTCCGTCATCGACCCCGCCGCCGGAGCCGTCCTCTCCTTCGGACTCTCCGGAGTCGCCTCCGAACTGCTCGGCGACACCGCCCACCGGCTCGTCCCCGCCACCGACAAGGACGCGGCCGGCCTGATCCGCTCCATCCGCACCGCCCCGCTGCTCTTCGGCTGGCGCGGCAGCGACCCCGTCGACACCCCCGCACTGGAGGAGCTGCTCCTGCGGCTGTCCCGTCTCGTCGACGACCACCCCGAGGTGGTCGGGGTCGCGCTGGAGCCCGTCGTCGTCGCCACCGAGGGCCTGTCCGTGCTCGCCGCGAGCGTCCGCGTCGCGCACCCGCCCGCCCGCGGCGACCTCGGCCCGCGGACCTTGCCCAGCTACTGAGGTCCGGAGGCGGCCGGGGTACCCCGTACGGGCCTTAGGATGGACCTCATGGCGAAATCCGGTACGACGACCCAGGGGCTGCGCACGGCGATCGAGCGCAGCGGCTACTACCCGGCCCTCGTGGCCGAGGCCGTGGAGGCCGCGGTGGGCGGCGAGCCGATTTCGTCGTACCTGGTCCACCAGGAGACGACCTTCGACGCCAACGAGGTGCGCAGGCACGTCACCGTGCTGGTCCTGACCGGCAACCGCTTCATCGTCAGCCACACCGACGAGCAGGCCGCCGACGCCGGGTCCCCGTCGCCGTACGCGACCACCTCCACCGAATCGGTCAAGCTGGCCAGCATCTCCTCCGTGGTGCTCAGCCGCGTCGTCGCCAACCCGGAGTCCTACACCCCCGGCACCCTGCCCCGCGAGGTCGTCCTGACCATCGGCTGGGGCGCGGTCTCGCGCATCGACCTGGAGCCCGCCGCCTGCGGCGACCAGAACTGCGACGCCGACCACGGCTACACCGGCAACTCCACCGCCGATGACCTCAGCCTGCGCGTCAGCGAGGCCGGCGACGGCCCGGAGGCGGTCCGCCAGACCCTGCTGTTCGCGCAGGCGCTCTCCGAAGCCACCGCGGCCACGTCCTCCACCACCGCCCGCTGATGGCGTACTCGGCCGCGCAGAGCTGGCAGGACGAGCCGGAACCGCTGGACCTCGCCGGGGCCCCCGTCCCGGAGTACGGCACCGGCTCCCTCGCCGACCTGCTGCCCACGCTCGTGGCCGGCCAGGGCGTCCCCGGGTTCGAGGCCTCGATCGCCGAGCTGACCCCGGCCGACCGGAACTGCGTGTTCCTGGTCGACGGCATGGGCTGGGAGCAGATCAAGGCCCACCCGGACGAGGCCCCGTACCTCACCTCCCTCCTCGCCACCTCGCGCGGCGGCACCGGCCGCCCGGTCACCGCGGGCTTCCCGGCGACCACCGCCACCTCGCTGGCCTCCGTCGGCACCGGCCTGCCGCCCGCGCGCCACGGCCTGCCCGGCTACACCGTGCGCAATCCGGCCACCGGCGAACTGATGAACCAGCTCCGCTGGCACCCCTGGACCTCACCCAAGCCCTGGCAGCCGTACCCGACCGTCTTCCAGCAGGCGGACGCGGCCGGGGTGGCCACCGCGCAGGTCTCCTCGCCCGCCTTCCAGACCACCCCGCTCACCAAGGTCGCGCTGAGCGGCGGCACCTTCCTCGGCCGGATGACCGGCGAGGAACGCATGGACCTCGCGGCCGAGCGCCTCGGGGCCGGCGACCGCTCGCTCGTGTACACGTACTACAGCGAGCTCGACGGGGCAGGCCACCGGCACGGCGTCGACTCCGACGCCTGGCGCGGCCAGCTGATGTACGTCGACCGGCTGGTCCAGCGGCTCGCCGAGCAGCTGCCGCCGCGCACCGCGCTGTACGTGACCGCCGACCACGGCATGGTGGACATCCCCTTCGACGAGGACTCCCGGATCGACTACGACGACGACTGGGAACTCGGCGCGGGCGTGGCCCTGCTGGGCGGCGAGGGCCGGGCCCGGCACGTGTACGCGGTACCGGGGGCCGAGGCCGACGTCCTGACCGTCTGGCGCGAGGTGCTCGGGGACCGGTTCTGGGTCGCGAGCCGCGAGGAAGCCCTGGAACTGGGCTGGTTCGGGACGCCGGGCGAATGCGACGAGCGGGTCCTGGGCCGCATCGGCGACGTCATCGCCGCCGCCCACGCGGACGTGGCGATCACTGCCTCGAGGGCCGAGCCCAACGAGTCGGCGCTCGCCGGAATGCACGGCTCCATGACCCCGGCCGAGCAGCTCGTCCCGCTGCTCGAAATCCGCTCCTGACGCCACCGGCACCCCGCCGCTGCCGCCCCCGCACCTCCGCACCCACTGAAAGGCCCTGTTCCCCATGCCCGAGCTGGTGTTCTTCTCCGGAACGATGGACTGCGGAAAGAGCACCCTGGCTCTCCAGATCGCCCACAACCGCGATGCGCGCGGCCTGCAGGGTGTGATCTTCACGCGCGACGACCGTGCGGGCGAGGGCAAGCTGTCCTCCCGGCTGGGTCTGGTCACGGAGGCGGTGGAGGCGCCGGAGGGCATGGACCTGTACGCGTACGTGGTCGCCCAGCTCACCAAAGGCGGCAAGGCGGACTACGTGATCGTGGACGAGGCCCAGTTCCTGGCGCCCGAGCAGATCGACCAGCTGGCCCGGATCGTCGACGATCTGGACATGGACGTGTTCGCCTTCGGCATCACGACGGACTTCCGCACCAAGCTCTTCCCGGGCTCGCAGCGCCTGATCGAGCTGGCGGACCGCCTGGAGCAGCTCCAGGTGGAGGCCCTGTGCTGGTGCGGCGCCCGCGCCACGCACAACGCCCGCACGGTGGGCGGGGAGATGGTGGTCGAGGGCGCGCAGGTCGTGGTCGGTGACGTGAACCGCCCGGCGGAGGAGATCGGCTACGAGGTTCTGTGCCGCCGCCACCACCGCAGGCGCATGACCTCCGCCGCGGCCCACGCCGGCGCCCTCTCCCCGGACGTCCTCCCGGTCAACCACGGCTGACGGCCCCAAGGCCGCTCGTACGAAACCCAGTTCGTCAGCGCGAGGCGGAGCGTTTCGCACGTCCGGGTGGTCTCTGCCCGCGCGGGCGCATTCTGGCCTTTTCGGCCCGGGCGGGCGGCAAGAGTTGGTTCATGATCATGGATCCCGATGCCAACTCCGAAACCCCCGAAGCTTCCGGAGCCTCCGGCGAGCCCGCGCCGGCGCCCTCCCGTCGGCCCTCCCGCCGGACCGTCATCGCCGGCGCGGCCGCCGTCGCCGCGGCCGGCGGGCTGACGGTCGCCGTCACCTCCGCCGAGACCTCGCAGGCCGTCCCCGGCGCCGCCGTCGCCGACTGGGGCACCTGCCTGACGATCGCGCGGGCCATCCTCGTACGGGACGAGGAGGACCAGCCGCTCGTACCGCGCTACGCCGACATCCTGCTGAAGAACGGCCTGCCCCGCTCGCGCCGACCCGGGAAGAAGGTGCTGATCGTCGGCGCCGGGCCGGCCGGCCTCACCGCAGCGCACCTCCTGCGCGGAGCCGGCCACCAGGTCACCGTCATCGAGGCGAACGGCAACCGGGTGGGCGGCCGCATCAAGACCTTCCGCACCGGCGGCCACGAGAACGCCGCCCAGCCCTTCGCCGACCCGAAGCAGTACGCCGAGGCCGGCGCGATGCGCATCCCCGACAGCCACCCGCTGGTCACCGGCCTGATGGACGGTCTCGGCCTCAAGCGCAGGCGCTTCCACCTGGTCGACGTGGACGCGACCGGCCGTCCCGCGTACCGGACGTGGATCTACGTCAACGGCATCCGCGTCCGCCGCGCCGACTACGCGCGCGCCCCGCAGGCGCTCAATCGTTCCTTCGGAGTGCCGCAGGCGTACGAGTCCGTGCCCGCCTCGCAGATCGTCCGCGAGGCCTTCGCCCCCGTGCGGGCGGAGATCGAGGGCAAGAAGGACAGGGAACTCGTCGAGGGCTGGGCACGCGTCATCCAGCGCTACGGCCACATGTCGATGTACCGCTTCCTGACGGAGGAGGCCAAGCTCGACGAGCGGACCATCGACCTGATCGGAACCGTCGAGAACCTCACCTCCCGCCTGCACCTCGCCTTCGTACACAGCTTCATCGGTGCCTCGCTGATCAGCCCCGACACCGCCTTCTACGAACTGCCCGACGGCACCGCCACCCTGGCCGACGCGATGTACGCGCGCGTCAAGGACCTCGTACGCCTCGACCGCCGGGCGACCCGCATCATCCACGGCGACGGCAAGGTCACGGTCGAGACCGTCTCCGAGGGCCGCGGCGGCAGCCCCGTGCGGCGCGAGACCTTCACCGCCGACACCGCCATCATCACCGTCCCCTTCTCGGGGCTGCGTCACATCCCCGTCACCCCGGCGCTCTCGTACGGCAAGCGGCGCGCGATCACCGAGCTGCACTACGACGCCGCCACCAAGGTCCTGCTCGAATTCAGCCGCCGCTGGTGGGAGTTCGACGAGGCCGACTGGAAGCGCGAGCTCGAGGCCGTACAGCCCGGCTTGTACCGCAAGTACCAGACCGGGCAGAGCCCGGCGAACGGAACCCTGATGGGCGCCCACTCCTCCGTACCCGAGGGCCACATCTCCGCGGGCCAGCGCTCCCACTACGCCGCCAGCCGTGTGGTCAGCCGCGACCAGCCCGAGGCGGCCGGCGTCATCGGCGGCGGCTCGGTGACCGACAACCCCAACCGCTTCATGTTCCAGCCCTCCTACCCCGTCGAAGGCAGCGCCGGCGGAGTCCTCCTCGCCTCCTACAGCTGGTCGGACGACGCTCTGAAGTGGGACTCCCTGGACGACGAGGAGCGCTACCCGCGCGCCCTCGCGGGCGTCCAGGAGGTGTTCGGGCAGCGCGTCGAGGTGTTCTACACCGGCGTCGGCCGCAGCCAGTCCTGGATGCGCGACCCGTACGCCTACGGAGAGGCCTCCGTCCTCCTGCCCGGCCAGCACACCGAGCTCTTCCCCCATGTCCGCAAGGCCGAGGGCAACCTGCACTTCGCCGGCTGCCACACCTCCATCAAGCCCGCATGGATCGAAGGAGCCCTGGAATCCGCGGTGCGGACCGCCCTGGAAGTGCACACGGCGTAGCGGCGGACCCGGCGGCGGCTCGGCTGTCAGCTCTCGGCGAGCACGATCAGCCAGTCCTCCTCGGAGAACGTGACCCGCCGCCGCTTGTCGGGGTTGATCCGCACCCCGTAGTCCGGGCCCGTGGCGCTCCGCGCGCGCAGCCGGTAGCCGACCGCGCACTCCCCGCGCCGCCGTGCCGCCTCGACGGCGGTGGCGAACGACACCTCATGACCGGCCCGTACGTAGTGCGTGGCCGGCTTGAGGTGGAACTCGTGGCCCTCCGCGTCGAACAGCTCCTCGAAGACCGCGGCGAGGTACGGGCTCTCGGAGATCTGGGTCATCAGCAGGCTGATCAGCCTGCCGCTCACGATGAAGTCGGCGCCGTCCTGTGCCGGTGCGAGGAGCCGGTTGCCGTCGTCGGACATCTCGGTGGTGAGCGCGATGTCCCGCCGCGCGGTGTCCCCGATGGCCCGCAGGTGCAGCAGGGTGACCAGCGTCCTGTCGTCCGCCCGCGCCTGCGGATCCGTCACCGGAACGAGGGAGGCCATGGGCGCGTCCAAGGCCTCGGGCTCCGTCTCACCGATCACGATCACGCCGTCGTACGAGGGCACGTCCAGCTTGGCCAGGGTGAGCGGGTCGGTGATGTCACCGTCGTGGAAGGAGACTTCGAGGCGGGACCGCGCGGCCGTGACGCCTCGGGCGCCGCCCGTGGCCGCACGCACACCGAGCGCCACGACGTCCAGGGTGGTTCCCGGGCCCACGTACTGGTCGAGCTGCTCGATGACGAGCGGGGCGCGGCGGTTCCAGCCGAGCAGGAGGAGGCGTTCGGCCCGGGCGGTCGCGGGTGCGGCCGTCACGATCGCGTCGTCCTCGACATGGGCGGCCACGTCCGCACGCACGGCCGTGTCGTCGTCCCGAGAGATGACGATGATCCGGTCGGCCGGGCCGATCGTCGCCTCCGGGTCCGGATTGAGGGTGACGCTCCCGCCGCCGTGCAACAGGCCGACCGCCGAGGACGTGTCGAACGACAGCAGCGCCTCGCCGAACGTACGCCCCACGAGGTCCCCGGGGGCCACCGGGTAGAACTCGTCGCCGTCGAAGTCCAGCAACTCCGAGTAGACCAGCGAGAGACCGGGCTGTCGGGCCGTCGAGACGAGGAGCCGGGCGACGATGCCGTCCACGCACAGGACGTGTCCCGTGGGCCCGGCGGCCAGCCTGGCGGTCAGGTGGTTGCGGGAGTCACGGACGGCGGCGACCACCACCGCCTCCGCCTTCGCCTCTCCCTCCGCCTCCCCGGAGCCGTGGACGGCCGCGTCGAGGGCGAGCAGTGTCTTCACCACGTGGGCGTCACCCGTGTCCCCGGTGGGAGGCAGTACCAGGACCGCCCTGGCCGTGCGCGGACTCACCCGGCGCAGCTCGGACGGGTCGGTGGTGCTTCCGTTGCGGCAGATGATCCGCGTCCTGCCGCTGTCGCCGACGCGGGCGGAGATCTCCTCCTCCATCCACACCTTGTCCTGCGGGGCGAGCACGGCGATGGCGGAGCGGCGCTGGTTGGCGTTGGCGGCCACCAGTTCCCCGATCACGGGGAACACTTGGTCCGACCACCCCAGTACGACGGTGTGCCGGGTCTCCAACACGGTGGAGTGACCTCGGCGCAGCGACATGATGCGCCGGTTGATGCCCGTGGTGATCAGACTGACCAGGGTCGACACGAAGAGCAGCGCCACGAGCGCGAGCGATACGGAGGCCAGTACGTACAGCGGGGAGCCGACCGCACCCCCGATCTTCAGGGTCTGGCCGACGCTGACCCACACGGCGGTGAGCCGGCCGGAGAGCGTGGCCGGGGCGGCCCGGTCGGACCAGACGAGGACCGCGCTGGCCGGAACGACGACGGCGAGGCAGGCCAGGGCGAGCCAGCCGATGAGCGCGGTCGTTCCGCCCGAGAGCAGATGGTCGAAGCGATACCGGAGACGGAGCCGGAGTGACGTCGTGTGCTGCTGCGCCACACAAGCTCCTGTACATGAGTCGACGTGCCGGTCGGAGCGGCTGCATACCGCCAGGAGTCACCCTAGGCAGAAATTCGCCCCCGCCCCCGTGTGAACCCCACCGACCTCACTCAGAGGTATGAACGCACCGTGCACACCGGCAGTGGCCATGCGGCCACAGCGCGAGTTGGTGGATGTCCGAGCGAATGGACCCTGGCTCTCCAGATCGCCCGCAACCGCGATGCGCGCGGCCTGCAGGGTGTGATCTTCACGCGCGACGACCGTGCGGGCGAGGGCAAGCTGTCCTCCCGGCTGGGTCTGGTCACGGAGGCGGTGGAGGCGCCGGAGGGCATGGACCTGTACGCGTACGTGGTCGCCCAGCTCACCAAAGGCGGCGAAGGCGGACTACGTGATCGTGGACGAGACCCAGTACGAGGTCCTCTGCCGCCGCCACCACCGCAGGCGCATGACCTCCGCCGCGGCCCACGCCGGCGCCCTTTGCCCGGACGTCCTCCCGGTCAACCACGCCTGACAGGGCCCTCACAATGGGCCCGACGGAACCGGCGGGGTCCTCGATAGTGTGTTCAGCTAGGACGCTGACCGGCGCTGGAGGGGATGCAGCCCATGGAACTGACCGCAGAGATCGCGGCGATGCGGGACGGGTCGGGGGATCCGGGCCGTCTGCTGGGGGAGTTCCGGCGGGCCGCCCTGTTGGTTCCGCTCGCCGACGGCCCCGATGGCGGTCTGATGTCGGCGGTGTCGGGGGGCATCCGGTGGGTCTACGCGTTCACGGACGAGGAGGCGCTGGCGCGGTTCGCGGCGGCGCGCGGTGAGGCGGAAGCCGGCCGGGAGTGGGAGTACCTCTCGGTGCTGGGCGCCCGTCTCGTCGACGTGGTGGTTCCGATGGCGGACGGTCCTGCGGGTGTGGCGGTGAACGTCGCGGATGCGGACGGGTCGATGTTCTTCCCACCGGTCGCGGGGATCGTGCCGGATGGCAGTGCGGTGGATCTTGCCGGTGACGGGGAGGCGGCCTGATGGCGGGTGACGGGGATCTTGAGGTTTCGCCGGCGGCGGTCAAGAACGTCCAGGACGGTTTGCGGGCGGCGATCGGTGAGCTGCGGGAGTCGGGGGATGCGGCCGGTGCTTCGCAGGGTGCGGGGTTCGAGAACCTGTCGATGACGGGGATGGAGGCCGGGCACGCGGGTCTGGCGACGGATTTCGAGGATTTCTGCGAGCGCTGGGAGTGGGGTGTGCGCAGTCTGATCCAGAACGCGAGCACCCTCGCACAGTCGTTGGGGATCGCGGCGGGCACGGTGTGGGAGGAGGAGCAGTACCTCCAGGGCTCGTTCAAGGTGGTCGCGAACGCTGCCGCGTTCGGCAATCCGCACGCGTCCGAGGACGAGATCGAGCAGAAGTCCTGGGGGGACATCTTCTCCGCTGACACCTACATGCCCGATTACAGCGCGGAGTCCTTCGAGAAGAGCGGCGAGGACATCAAGAAGACCTGGTCGGACACGGGGGAGCAGCTGACGTCCAGCGGGAAGATCGGTTCGTTGAAGGACCTGCTGGAGCAGGCCAAGCGTGACGGGGGCGGTCGCTGATGGGGTGGCGGGATTTCGTTCCGGACGTGGTCGAGGACGTTGTCGAGGAGGGTGCGGAGAAGGTCGGCGACGCGATCGAGTGGGCCGGCGACAAGACGGCAGATCTCGCCGAGGACGTCGGTCTGGACGACGCCGGTGACTGGATCCGCGACAAGAGCCGCTCGGCCGCCAACCAGCTCGGCGCGGACGTGGCGGAGCTCGAGCTGGGTCAGACCGAGGACCCGAAGAAGCTGGTCTACGGCAGTGTCTCGAAGATCCGGGCGCAGGTTTCCCATCTGAACGATTTCAAGGCTTCCTTCGACAAGGTCGGCAACGGCCTGAAGGGGATGGGGGAGCCGGACGGGCTGAAGGGCAAGGCGGCCGATTCGTTCCGGGAGGCGGTGGCGAAGGAGCCCCCGCGCTGGTTCAAGGCGGCTGACGCGTTCGGCAAGGCCGCGGAGGCGATGGGCCGGTTCGCGGAGACGGTGGAGTGGGCGCAGGGCCAGGCGAAGGAGGCGTTGGAGGAGTACAACAACGCCAAGAAGGCCTCCACCGACGCCCGCAACGCGCACAACAAGCTGGTGGACGCCTACAACGACGCGTTGAAGGCGAAGAAGGACCCGCTGCCGGCACGTCCGTCGGAGAAGTTCACCGATCCGGGCAAGGCGTTGGCGACGGCGGCGCAGGACAAGCTCGACACGGCCCGCAAGCAGCGCAACGACGTGGCGGAGACGGTCCGGACGGCGGTGCGCGCGGCGCGCGACGCGGCCCCGCCGAAGCCCTCGTACGCCGAGCAGCTCGGCGACGCCATGGACTACCTGGACCTTGCCAAGACGCATCTGACGGGCGGGATCCTCAAGGGCACGGCCGGCATGCTGAACTTCGCCCGGGCGCTGAACCCGATGGACCCGTACAACCTGACGCATCCCGCCGAGTACGTGACGAACCTGAACTCGACGGCGGCGGGTCTGGTCACGATGGCCAACGATCCGCTGGGCGCGGGCAAGCAGATGCTCGACGAGTTCATGAAGGACCCCTCCGAGGGCATCGGCAAGATGATTCCCGAACTCATCGGTTCCAAGGGCCTGGGCGCCCTGAAGAAGGTCGGCTCCGCCGCCAAACACCTCGACGACCTCAAGGGGCCCGGCCGCAAGGGCCTGGACAAGGACGGTCCGAACCAGCGGGAGAAGCCGGACTGCGACAAGCGGTGCGACGGGACCGACCCGGTCGACTTGGCGACCGGCCGGATGTTCCTGCCGCAGACGGACGTGGTCCTGCCCGGGACCCTGCCCTTGGTCTTCACCCGCCGTGCCGATTCCGGTTACACGGCCGGCCGCTGGTTCGGCCCCTCCTGGTCCTCCACCATCGACGAACACCTGGAGATCGACCCCGAGGGCGTCGTCCTGGTCACCGCCGACGGCCTGGTCCTCCCTTACCCGCACCCCGCCCCCGGGGTGCCGGTGTTCGCCACCGTCGGTCCCCGATGGACGCTGGATCGCACCCCTGAGGGTGACTACGCGGTCACCGATCCTGCCCTGGGCCGTACCCGGTTCTTCGTCGCTCCCGCCGGCGCCGGCACCGGGGATGACGGTGACGGGTACGGACACGCGGTCATCGACCGCGTCGAGGACCGCAACGGCAACACGATCACCTTCGAGTACGACACCGAGGGCACCCCGCTGGGCATCGCCCACAGCGGCGGCTACCACCTGCGCCTGGAGACCGCCGGGGGCCGCGTCACGGCCCTCCACCTGACCGGCGGCCCGCGCATCCTCGCGTACGGCTACACCGACGGAAACCTCACCGAGGTCGTCAACTCCTCGGACCGCCCGCTGCGCCTCGCCTACGACGAGCGCGGCCGCATCACCTCGTGGACGGACACCAACGACCGCCGCTTCACCTACGCGTACGACGACCGGGACCGGTGCGTCGCCGAAGGCGGCACCGACGGGCAGCTGTCCCTCACCCTCGCCTACGACACGGTCGACCCGGGGACGGGCCTGCGGGTCACCACGACCACCACGGGTGAGGGGCACGTCCGCCGTTATCTGATCGACGACTCCTGCCGTGTCGTCGCGTCGATCGACGCCCTCGGCGCCGTCACGCGCCTCGCGTTCGATCGGCGCGGCCTGCCGGTCATGGAAACGGACGCACTCGGCCGCGTCACCCGGCGCTCCTACGACGAGCGCGGTCTGCTCACGGCCCTGGAGCGTCCGGACGGGCGCGTGGGGAGGATGGAGTACGACGGCCTCGGTCTTCCGACGCGGGTGGTGAACCCCGACGGCCGGGTCTTCCGGCAGACCTACGACGAGCGTGGCAACCGTACGTCGATGACCTCGCCGACCGGGTCGACGACCGTGCTGGAGCACGATGAGCGGGGCTCTCTGGTCGCGCAGACGAATCCGCTGGGGGCCGTCGTCCGCATCGACTCCGATGCCGCAGGCCTGCCGTACCGGGTGACGGACCCGCTGGGCGCGGTCACCCGCTTCGAACGGGACGCCTTCGGCCGGGTCGTGCGATTCACTGATCCGCTGGGCGCGGTCACCCGCATGGAGTGGACGGTGGAAGGGAAGCCTTCCCGGCGGATCGCCCCGGACGGGACCGAGCAGTCCTGGACCTACGACGGCGAGGGCAACTGCCTCACCCACACGGACGCCACAGGTGGAACGACGGTGTACGAGTACACCGACTTCGACCTGATGTCGGCACGGACCACCCCGGACGGGCTGCGGTACGAGTTCGCCTACGACGCCGAACTGCGCCCGGTCCGGGTGACGAGCCCGGACGGTTCCGCGTGGACGTACGCGTACGACGCCGCGGGCCGGCTGGTCTCGGAGACGGACTTCGACGGCCGGACCGTCGACTCCGGTTACGACGCCTCCGGGCAGCTCTCGTCTCGGACGAACGGCCCCGGCCAGATGGTGGCCTTCGAGCGCAACGCGCTGGGGCAGGTGATCCGCAAGGAGACCCCGGACGGTGTCACGACGTACGAGTACGACGTCTTCGACGAGCTGGCCGCGGCCACCACCCCCGACGGTTCCACGCTGGCCAGGCTGCGGGACCGGCACGGGCGGCTGCTCTCGGAGACGGTCGACGGCCGCACGCTCTCGTACGCCTACGACGAGCTCGGCAGACGCGTGGGACGAACGACCCCCACGGGGGCGCGGAGCCTGTGGAAGTTCACCGCCGACGGCCGGCGCGGTGAGCTCACCACCTCCGGGCGGACCGTCGCCTTCGGGCGCGACGCGGCGGGCCGCGAGGTGAGCCGTACCGTCGGCCGGGCCCTCACCGTGGCTCAGCGGTTCGACGTCCGGGGGCGGGTGACCGAGCAGCACGTGACCGGCGCGGACGGAGCCGTCCTGCAGCGCCGCGACTACGGCTACCGGGACGACGGGTTCCTGACGGGGATCGAGGACGCCCTGAACGGTGACCGGACCTTCACGCTCGACGCGCTCGGGCGGGTCACGGCAGTGGAAGCGGACGGCTGGTCGGAGCGCTACGGCTACGACGGGACGGGCAACCAGTCCTCGGCCTCCTGGCCGGACGGACATCCCGGAGCAGAGGCGCGCGGCGAACGCGAGTACACGGGAACCCGGATCACCCGGGCGGGCCGGGTGCGCTACGAGCACGACGAGCTGGGCCGGGTGGTCCTCCAGCAGCGGACCAGACTGTCCCGCAAGCCGGACACCTGGCGCTACGAGTGGGATGCCGAGAGCCGGCTCGCGGCCGTCGTGACCCCGGACGGCACACACTGGCGCTACCGGTACGACGCACTGGGCCGCCGCACGGCCAAGCAGCGGCTCGCGCCGACCGGTGTGGTGCCCGAGGTCGTGGAGGAAACCCTCTTCACCTGGGACGGAACGACGCTGTGCGAACAGGCCGCGATCGCCGACGGCCCTGGCGCCAAGGCGGTGATCCTCACCTGGAACCACGACGGCCACCACCCGCTCACCCAGACGGAACGCATCGCCGACGCCTCGCAGGAGGTGGTGGACGAGCGGTTCTTCGCGATCGTCACCGATCTGATCGGCACCCCGAAGGAGCTGGTCGGGGAGGACGGGAAGATCGCCTGGCGCGGCCGCTCGACGGTTTGGGGCGCCACCACGTGGAACCGCGACGCGACGGCGTACACGCCGCTGCGTTTCCCGGGCCAGTACTTCGACGTGGAATCAGGGCTTCATCACAACTACTTCCGCACGTACGACCCGGAAACGGCCCGCTACTTCTCCCCCGACCCGCTGGGCCTGCGGCCGGCGCCGAATCCGGTCGCCTACGTCGGCAATCCGTTCACCTGGTTCGACCTGCTGGGCCTGGCGCCGGATCCCGGGTGCGAAGAACTCGACGCGGACATCAAGAAGGCACGCGACGGCTGGACCAGCCCGGCCGGTCTGCGCCAGCACTACGACGACCACGCCCGGGACCTGAACATCTACGACGAGGACGACTACGCGCTGGAGGCGGACAGGTTCACGAACGGCCCGCGGGAGGAAGGCGTCCGGGAGAAGGACAGCATCCTGAAGAACAAGATCTACCGGTGGGACCCGTCGACGAACGAGTTCAGCGTCAGGGACCGTACGACCGGAAAGATCATCTCGTACTTCGACAGCTCCCTCCAGATCGATGGAAACTCGACGAAGGCGAACGCGAGGAAGTACTGGGACAAGCAGCCGGGAGACGAGCTCTACTGACCGCCGCCGCCTCATCGGCCGGTCTCAACCTCCGCCGGGCCCGTCGGGAGCTCCGCCGAGCGGTGTGAACGTGAACGACTCCGGGAGCAGGTCCCCGCCGACCCGGGCGGCGAGCAGGGCCGGCTGCGAGAGCCCGGAGTCGTAGTCGTTCCAGAGGTGCAGGACGAGCAGGGGGTCCCCCGGTGTCGCGGTGGCATAGGCGAGAGCCTTGCTGACCCGGGGGTTCGGGCCGCCGATGACGACGGACGGTTCGCCGAACTCGGCGGTGACGTCCGGCCAGTCCCGGTCCACGGCGCACCAGCCGGGCAGCGCGTCGCGCATCGCCTCGTACTCGGAGTTCGACAAGAGGCGGTCTGCGGTGAGCCAGCCCCGGCGGTGGGCGAACTCGGCATAGACCGAAGCGGTGTGGGTGTCGCGGGCCGCGTCCCGGGGCAGCAGCTTTCGGAAGGCGCCCTGGACTCCGTCCGTGTACCACGCGCCGACCTCGGTGAGGCGGGACTGCTCCTCCTGCCAGGCTCCGGGATCCCGCTGCTCGGCCACGAGCAGGTGGTCCATCAGGAACCAGATGGCGGTGTCGAGGTCGCCGTAGGCCGCAGGCCGGCGCAGGACGCTGTTCAGCTGATCGATGAGGTGGGCGTGTATGTCGATGGAGGAGGCAAGGTGCGGGGTACTCGGCATGGTGACGAGTGTGCACGGTCCTCCGGCCGGGTGCACCGTGGGCTTGCGTCCGAGGGGGAGTCCTGACGTCGGTGCAGGTCAGCGCCATCGCCGAGCCGCTCTCGCGGCGTGTCGGCCCTCTGCGTGGCAAGGGGCCCGCCACCGGACTGGGCCACGAAGGGTGCCCGCATCCACGTCGGCCCGGACGAGATGCAGAGCCCGACCGGGTTCTGACGGGCGGCTCGCTGGAGTTGCACCGACTGCCCGGAGATCCCGCCCTCGCGGCCGACTGGGGCTCGGCGACGGGCGTGGATTTCGAGCCGTACACGGCATGGTCGGATGTGAGAGGCGCGATCGCCGCCGCCGGTCTGGACGAGGCAGCCTTGGAGTGCACGGCACAGGGTGACTACCTGGAATACCGAAACCCGGACACCAAGGTGTCCGTACTGGTCGTCGACGGTGAGGATGAGCGGGACGCCTGGCCGGGCCACGGGGACATCTGGAGTGTCAGCCTCGGATGAGGTGCGGTGGGGCGCGGTGCGGTGCGGTGCGGTGCGGTGCGGTGCGGTGCCCACGATGGCGGATGCCCGAGCAAGAGCACCAACCACGGCTGAGACACTGCGGTTCCGTCCCCGGATCCCGGCGTGGTCCGCAGGGCACGCTCTTTCCGGCGTCAGCGATAGCGGATCACGCGCACCCCGGACTCCCCGAACGTATCCAGGCTTCGCAGCTCCTCGGCCGATCCGTCGACGAGGCCCACGTGACCGGCGTGAGTGTGGAGTCCGGTGAGGAGCAGACCGGTGGATTCGCGCCCGCGGCCGTCCTGGCGTCGCACCCATACGAGCGCCCGCCCGCCGACCGGCAGCGCGGCGACGGCCCGGACGGCCTCCGTGAGCGTCGAGAACTCGCTGACCTCCAGAACCGGGCCCAGCTTCGCCATCGTGGAGTCGAACCAGTCGGCGTCCCCAGGGGCGGGCGTCGGTCCCGTCGTCTCGCCCCGGTTCCAGGCGTCGAGGAATCCTCTGGGGTCGGAGTTGGGCAGCAGGAACGGCTCCTCGGGCCCCTTCGGCACCACCACGGCGGCATCGAGCATCGAGTGGCGCCAGTCCCGGCTACGCAAGGCCGCCGTGGTCTGGCAGGCGAACAGCCACCCTCGGGCCGTCTCGTCTCGGGCGTCGGGCGCTACCAGTTCTACGGGATCCGTGTACGTGGTCCTGAGCCACTCCTCGCCCTTGATCCGGGCTGCCGCGAGGTCACCGGCTGACCGGGGAACCGCGGTCTTCACCCGGGCGAAGACCAGCTCCCGCAGTCCGACAGTGTCCAGTCGCGCCAGACCACCGGTCATCCCGTCGAGGAACACCACGGTTCCGTGGTTGTTGTGTGCGTACACGAGGTGGCCGCTGACCTCGGTACCGCCGATCGCCCGCCGCACCCACACCACGCCCTGTGTGCCGGGCCCGGACTTCTCAGCCTGCGTGATCACCTCGTCCCAGTCGGCGCAGTGCAACTGCTCGGCCGTGGGGAAGTAGCGCCGTAGCAGCAGCTGCCACCACCCCGGCGCCTCGTGCGCCGGCTGCCAAGACAGCGGAGACGACGGCCGGCCCGCGATGGCCGCGGCCACCGTGACCACGCATCCACGAGAGTTAAGTCGCCGCGCCTGCTCCTCCGGATCACGTTCCACCGGGTTCTGCGTGTATGCCGCGGCATCGCTCCAAGGATCATCGGCCGCCGGGTGGAACGGCACCCCAAGGTCCTTGGGTACCACCACGGAAGCGGCCAGCATGGGGGTCCGGGGATATCCCGGCTGCTCAATCGACCGACACGCGAACAACCACGTACCGGCATCCTCGGCGACCGGTTCGATGCCCGCCAGTTCGACCAAGCCGCGATAGGTGGTGAGCAACCATCGCAGGGCCATCTGCCGCGGCTCGGCACGCACCGTCCGCGCCAGGCTGGACGACGACTGCCCACGGCTCGTGGGCGAATGCCTGCGCAAGGTAAGGGCGTGCCGCTTCCACGGCCTCGTTCAACGTGAGCATCTCTGGTTCCTGACAGTGCTAGCGATAGGGGACATGAGCGATTTCGCTGACGTTCAGTGTCTCCAACCTGGAAGCGCGCAGGTTCGCAGAATCCTGGAGCTCGAACACCCGGAACCCGCGCGTGCTCTACCAATTGACGGCGTTCGGCGTGCAGGTTCCGGAGCCGAGACCTCCCCGGCATGTGAGAGAGAACGGCGGGTCCGGGGCCGGGGCGCCCGGGTCGGCGGCCGCCGGGTTGGGCAGCAGATCGGCGACGGCGGAGGATCTGAAACGGTGGCCCGGCGGACCGACTGCATCGGCTGCCGGTTGCCCTGGCTGCTCGCCCAGCCCGTGCTCCGAGCACCCTCCGCCGCGGCCGTCCACCAGATCTGGCACGTCGCAGGGCGACCGCCGCGGGCCGGCCTCAACATCTGGCGTCCCTATGAAGGACTCGGTCAGCCGCAGCAGGAGCGATGCAAGAAGCCGCCGCCATCGCACTGGACCTCATCCGAACCGGCGAGATCATCGCGCGCGGGGCCCCGGCGTCCTCCTGGCCTGTCAGGCGTACCGGCCCGTCTATGACTGCGAACCACCCCCGTCCCTGCTGTCGGAGGCCGCGGGGGCGCCCGTGGTCCCAGGTTCGGCGTGGGGTCAGTTCCACGAGGCAGTCGAGGCGTTCTTCGACCTCGCACGCACCGACGCCGACACCGCTCGCCAGCTCCTGTGGATCATCACCTTGCGTTGCCGCAGCCTGGAGGACTTCGATCAGGACCGCAGGTTCCTGATCGGCTCCGGCATCCCCGAGACGCTGTTGCCCGACGCGCTCGGCCTGGGCCGTCTTGACCTCCGGTCCCGGCCCGGCTGACGGCCGAGGTCAGCCTTCGGCCGGTGCCGTCACCGCCGACTTCTCGTCATACTCGCGCAGCATCCGCATGACGGTCGCGGGCGAGGGGTGCCGGCCCTTCTTCTTGCCAGGGGCGCGTGGGGCGGGGTCTTGTACTACCGGCTGTTCGGGCGGTTTCGTCAGCGGCTTGTCCCAGCGTGCGCGGAAACCGTTCTTCCCGTAGGCGGGACGGCACCTTCCCCCGGACCGGCGCGGGCGAGGGGCGGGATGTCCCCGCAGGGCCACTACCGCAGGGCAGGAAAGTACTGATTGAGTGCTTTGTCTACCCGGATCATCCACCCCGAAGGAGTTGCCCATGTTCCACCTCCACCGTACGAAGCTGCGTGGCGCGGCGATCGGCGTCTGCACCGCGGCGCTGGTCGTCGGCACGGGCCTGTTCACTCTTCCCGCGCAGGCACAAAGCCCGCAGGCGGCACCCGCGGCCGCCGCGATGAGGGAGGAGCGGGCGACGGCGGAAGTCGCCGAGTTCTTCCAGAAGTACCTGGACGCCGTGAACCAGGTGAGCGCGCAGACCCCGTTCCAGGTCCGTGAGGAGTTCCTCAGCGCCGACCTCGACAAGGAGCTCACCGTCTGGGGATCCGAACACAAGACAGACCCGGTCCTGCGAGAGAACAAGATCCCCAAGACCTGGTCGACGACGGACGGTCTCAAGACCGAGACCGAGATGAAGGTCATCATCACCCAGCGGTGGGAGGACGGCACCAGCCGGGACGTCTGGTACCAGGTCCGGCTCTCCGACCTGGTGATTGTCAGCCTGTCGGACCCGACCCCGGCCGCCTGAACCACGGGGCCCTCACCCCGCACCCGCACGCCGTCCCGGGTCACCTCTGACACCGCGAAGCCACCCCGGCACCGGACCGGTTCTCACAACCCGTTCTCATTCAAGAGTTCTGAGAACTGAGTTGTGAGAAAACCCGAGGTCACTCGCGACCTGGCCCTGGCCCTGGCCGTTGCCGCGGTCAGCGGATCTTGGGGAAGGCCTTGTCCGGGTGGGCTGCCGCGACGTATTTCATGGCTGTCGACGGGTGGATGCCGAAGAGGCGGATGAGGTGGACGGGGTCGGCGCTCACCCGGGCCTCGTCCAGTACCCGGTCGCTCCAGAGCTGCCTCGGGGTCATGCCGATCTGGTCGAAGGCCGCGCGCAGTCCCAGGTAGCTGAGCGGGATGAGCGCGGGATGGTGAGCGCTGTGGCTGGTGATGAACAGGTGGGGGTTGGGCGCCTTGGGCCAGGTACGGCGCCGTTCGTGCAGCCAGTCCGCCGCGAGCTCCATGGTGATGGGGTCCAGGTACACGGTGTGGGTGTGGCTGCCGCGGCGGACGGTGATCGTGTCGCGGACGAGATCGACGGCGGACAGGGGCAGGCGGCGCTGCTGCGCCTGCTGCTGCGCCCACTCCACCGTCTCCGCGTACCGGTTCAGTGCGCCCGCTGCCGCCTCGCAGGCATCGGCAGCGTGCAGCCACTTTGTCGGGTGCATCGCGAACTTCCCGCGGAATGCCTCGGCGGCCTGCCCCTACCAATGGCCCGAGTCCAGTGCCCGCATGCCCTCGCCGACCCGGTCGAACGCACCCTGTAAGTCCTTCAGGTGCTTGGCCGACTCCCGTATCGACATCGGCTTGCCGTGCACCAGCTCGTTGGCCTGGTCGCTCTGGCCCAGTTGCTGTTCACTGACCGAAGCCCCCAGATCTGAGGCGAAACCGTCGCCCCAGTCCTCGACCTTGTCCGCCCAGTCGTCCGCACCGACGTACTCAAGACTCGCACCGATCCCGTCCGTGGCCTTGTCGACGCCTTGACCGACTACCTTCTTCGTCGACTCCCAGCCGTCGTCCAGCTTCTCCAGACCCTTGTCCAGAAGACCGCTCCAGTCGGGCATCAGCGCTCACCCCTGGACTGCGGTTGCTCCTGCGGCGCCGGACCGACCCAGGCGTCGACCGCCCCGTCCACCTCGCCCCGCAGTCCAGTCCCGCACCGTGCCCGCCCAGGCCTCCCTGCTGTTCTCGTTGGCTCGATCGAAGGACTCCCGGCTGTAATCAGCGTCCCGGACCTGCGTGTAAAGATTGTCGGAGACGACCTCGCCCCAGTGCTGGCCGACGACCTCCTTCTCCGACGCGTACGGATTGCCCAACGCAGAGTTCGTCAGCACCTTGAAACTGCCCTGGATGTACTGGTCCTGCTCGTGCAAGACACCCGCACTGGCGCCAGTAGTTGCGACCGTCGACCTGCCAACCACTGCTCCGTTCACCGAAGCCGCCCTGACCGCTGAGGTCTTCGCCATTCAATCCGCAGACACCAGTCCAGCTCGTCCGGCCGAAGCTACGGCTCTCTGTCACCCTGATCTTCCAGGCCAGGTTCCAGCCCTTGGCGGCAAGGGTGTTCACAGCAGCTGCCGCAAGCAGCAGGGCCGGCGGTCCATGGCGGTCGATGCCCGGGTCGTGGAGGACTGGCTGGAGCTGTCCAGGAAGATGAAAGTCGAGGTGTCGGCCGCTCCACATGGACGTCCCTCTGGCCACCCGGTCCGACGGGCGCCGACGACCAGTCCTCGTCCAGTCGCAGCACGGTGTACGGGTCGGTGACGAGAACCGGAAGTTGGCCTTTCCTCTCCGCGTCGTCAGGCCGGTCAAGGTTGTACGTGCGAGGGGAGCTGCATGCGGTCGGTTGTGATGGGGCTTCGGTGGCTTCGTATTTGACGGTCGAGAACGGTGATGGGTGGTTTGTGGAATTCGTTCCGCTTTCTGACCGTCACCAGACTGCTGGCGGATCTTCGGGCTCGAAATCGGCGAGGCCACCATGCGGGCCGGCGATCCGGCATGAGCGTCATCGCTCAACCGGCACTCCGCACAGCTACTGCCCTCTCCCGCCTGCGGTGACCGCATGGCCCCTGGTCAACCGGTGCGTATCGGAATCGCCGTGATCGCCGGATGTGGCCATTTCGGTGTATTCGTAACCGGGTCAGAGGTGTTGCAGGTCGCGCCGTATATGGTCGCTTCGAATGATCGCCCACTTAAGGATGGATGCATTGCGCTCCGCTCGTAGAATGCGACTCGGGGAACGGGCGCGTGTGCGCTCGCTTTCCGGAGTCCTAATAACCGGAATTCTTGCGTCCGGGATTGTCGCATTGCCTGCCACCACAGCCTCGGCCGGCACCTCCAGCCCGGTGGAGGACGGCTCGCAGTCAGAGGAGGACTACGCGCTGGTGCAGGCGAAGTCCACGGGCAAGCCGTACGAGTTGACGTCGGCGCGCACGGAGTCCTCGGACACCTGGGCGCTGCCGGACGGCACGTGGTCGGTGAAGCGCTACGGGACTCCGGTGCGCGTTCTGCGGGACGGCGTCTGGGTGGCCACCGATCCGTCGCTGGTGTTCGCGGCGAACGGCAGCGTGGTCCCCAAGGCCGCTTCAGTGGCGGTGACGTTCTCCGGCGGAGGCACGGCCCCGCTGCTGTCCGGCGTCAAGGACGGCCGCAGCCTCGGCCTGACCTGGCCCAAGGCCCTGCCCAAGCCCACGCTGAACGCCAACGTGGCCACGTACGCCGAGGTACTGCCCGGTGTCGACCTCCAGCTCAAGGCCGAGGTGGAGGGCTTCTCGCAGCTGCTCGTGGTCAAGACCGCGGACGCGGCGAAGAACCCCGAACTGGCCTCGCTGAAGTACAAGGTGGACACCGTAGGCCTCCAGGTCTCCACCGACACCGAGACCGGCGCCATCACCGCGGTCAACCCGGCCGGGCAGACCGTCTTCACCAGCCCGACCCCGCTGATGTGGGACTCCACCACCGCGACCTCCGCACCCGCCCCGCAGACCGCCAAGTCGGCCAAGACGGCGAAGTCCCTGGCCCCGGCCGCGTCTGCGAGCGTGGGGGAGACGCCCGCGGACGCCTTCGATCCGGCACCCGGCGCCAAGGACGCCCAGATGCCGACGACCGTGTCGAACGGCACCCTGGAGATCAAGCCCGTCCAGGCCCTGCTGACCGGTACCGACACCAAGTACCCGGTCTACATCGACCCGACCTGGGCCTGGGGCGAGCGGCAGAACTGGACGCGCGTCTACACCAGCTATCCCGACACCTCCTTCTGGAACTCCAAGGACGTGGTGCGGGTCGGGTACGAGAACGACACCAGGGGGTTGTCCCGGTCCTTCTTCCAGATGGACACCGGCAACATCCGCGGTGCGCAGGTCAAGTCGTCCACGTTCCGCATCAAGAACGTCTGGTCCTGGTCCTGCCAGTCCCGCCCGGTGGAGCTGTGGAGCGTCGGGGAGATCTCGTCCAAGACGACCTGGCGACACCAGCCCACCCGCTACGACAAGCTCTCCACCGTCAACGACGCCAAGGGCTGGAGCAACGACTGCGCGGCGGGCAACCTTGAGTTCGACGCCACCGCCAAGGTGCGCGAGGCCGCGTCCAAGAGCTGGGCCAGCCTGAATCTCGGCCTCTACGCCTCCAACGAGTCCGACACCTTCGGGTGGAAGAAGTTCGACCCGAAGACCGCCACCTTGGAGACCACCTACAACAACCCGCCGAAGCGGCCGGAGGACCCGGGCACCAACCCCCGCACCTCGTGCTCGTCCGGCGGCCTGATCGGCAACACCCGCGTCAGTCTCTACGCGACGATCGACGACCCCGACGCGGGCAACCTGTCCGCCGAGTTCCAGGTCTTCAAGGCCGGGGCCACCGACCCGTCACTGACCCAGTCGATCCCCGCCTCCAAGGGCAGGGTCGCCACCTGGGCCGTGCCCGACGGGGACCTGCCCAGCGGCAACTACACCTGGAAGGTGCAGGCGAAGGACGCCGACGGCGCCACTTCCAAGTGGTCGGACACCTGCAAGTTCACGATCGACCGCACCCGGCCCGGCAAGACCCCGGTGATCAGCTCCACCCAGTTCCCGAACGGCGAGAACGGCTGGCCCGCCGGCGGCACCGGCAAGGCCCGTACCGCCGGAACCTTCTCCTTCAACCCCAACGGCATCCCCGACGTCGCGGAGATCGCCTACTTCACCGACTCCGACCCCGTCGTCAAGTCCGTCATGCCCGGCGGTTCCGCCGCCATCACGCCCCCGGGCTACGGGCCGCACTTCGTGTACGCCTACAGCGTCGACAAGGCCGGCAACCGCTCCGACATCGCCACGTACGTCTACTACGCGAGCCGCTCCCTGAACCGCGACGGCCCCGGTGACCTCAACGGCGACGGCAACCGCGACATCTGGTCCGTCGACTCCAACGGCACCCTGCTCACCTACGCAGGCCAGGGCAACGGCAAGTTCTCCACCGCCACCAACGGCGGCAAGTCCTTCGACGGCAACCAGGTCGACTCCCGCGGCGACTGGGGCCAGGACGGCTACAACGACCTCGTCGCCCTCCGGTACGACAGCATCGACAAGAAGAAGAAGCTCTGGACCTACCCGAACAACGGCCAGGGCGTCATCTCCGACACCCCCACGCAGCTCACCGTCAGCTGCCCGGTGAAGGACCCCGACCTCGGCTGCGACTTCGGTCCGGACTGGAACGGCGACGACCACTGGTCGAACGCCGAACAGGTCGTCGCGGCAGGTGACCTGAACGGCGACACCCAGCCCGACCTGCTGGTCAAGCAGGGCAAGCAGCTCTGGGCGTACTACGGCAACCGGGCCGCCCACATGCTCGACACGATCCGCGAGCCCGTCCTGGTCGGCAACGGCGACTGGGACAAGTTCACCGTGATCGCCCCGGGCGACCTCAACGGCGACAACATCCCCGACCTGTGGCTGCGCGACAACGCCGGCGGCGACGTCCTGCGCAGCTACGGCAAGAAGGGCCCGGACGGCAACTTCAACCCCGCCACCTGGGGCGACCCCGCCGGCCGCGTCAAGATCGGCGGCGGTGTCTCCGCCGCGGCCTACCCGTCGATGGGCTCCGTCGGCGACGTCACCGGCGACGGGCTGCCCGACCTGTGGGCCCGGGACGCCTACAACTCCGTGTACGGCTTCGTCGGCACGGCCCCGGCCGCCGACAACTGGTCCTTCGCCGGCAGGTTCCTGATCGACGGCACCACCGGCGGCTCCCTCATCCCCGCGGGCACCACGCTCGCCTCAGGCCAGTCGATCAGCTCCGGCTCGACCAAGCTGACCATGCAGGCCGACGGCAACCTCGCCGTCACCACCGGCACCGGCAAGGTCATGTGGTCCACCGGCACCGGCGGCAACACCGGTGCGGTGGCCATGATGCAGAGCGACGGCAACCTCGCCGTCTACAAGGCCGACCGGACCACCAGGCTCTGGGAGTCCAAGACCAGCGCCCCCGGCGGCTACGCACTCCTCCAGCCGCGGGGCAACCTCGTCGTCTACGACGTCAAGAGCCAGTCCCTGTGGGCCAGCAACACGTCCATCCGCAGCGACCTGAACGGCGACGCCATCGCCGACCTGGCCGCCATCTGGACCGACGGCACGCTGCACGGCTACCCCGGCGACAAGGTCAAGGGCCTGGCCGGAACATCCACCCAGCTGCTCGGCGGCACCACCTGGAAGACCACGAAGCAGCTCGCCAAGGGCGACTTCGACGGTGACGGCATCGCCGACCTGATGGCCATCTGGTTCGACGGCACCATGCACCTCTACAAGGGTGACGGCAAGGGCGGCATCACCGACAGCGTCCCCGTCGCCACGGGCGGCAGCACGTGGGGCACCACCAGGCAGCTCGTCGCCGGAGACTTCACCCGAGACGGCATCGCCGACCTGATGGCCGAATGGTTCGACGGCACCATGCACCTCTACAAGGGCAAGGGCGACGGCCAGATCGAGTCCGAGCGCCCCGTCATCGTCGGCGACAACACCTGGTTCACCGTCAAGCAGCTGCCCGCCGGCGACTTCGACGGTGACGGCATCGCCGACCTGATGGCGGTCGCGAACGACGGCACCATGCACTTCTACAAGGGCAAGGGCGACGGCCAGATCGAGCTCGAGCGCCCGGTCGTCATGGGTGGCAACACGTGGAAGACCGTCCAGCAGATGTCCGGAGGCGATTTCACCGGCGACGGCATCGCCGACCTGATGGTCGTCTGGTTCGACGGCAGCGTGCACCTGTACAAGGGCAACGGCAAGGGCGACCTCCTGGACGGCGTGAGCGCATGGGGTGACAAGAGCTGGAACGGCATCCCGAAGGTCGTGTGACCCGCGCGGCTCCGCGGGAGACATGACGCCGCCGCCCCCTGCAGCCACCCGGCTGCAGGGGGCGGTCCGCGTCAGGTGGTGCGGGAGCGGATGCCGTGCGTGTCCGTGCACAGGGCCCAGATGATGAAGAGGCCGATGGCGATCGAGATCAGGCCCCAGAGCGGTGTGTAGGGCAGCCACAGGAAGTTCAGGATGATGTCCAGCGCGACGATCACCACGCCCGTGACCCGGGCCCAGTCCGCGCCCTTGAGGATGCCCGCGCCGACGACCACGAGCACGATGCCCAGCACGAGGTGGATCCAGCCCCACGCCGTGACGTCGAACTTGAAGGTGTAGTCGCCCACGCTCGCGTAGACGTCGTCGTTCGCGATGCCGACGATGCCCTTCAGGATGCCGATGACGCCTTCCACGAGCATCAGCACTCCGGCGAACATGACGCCGCTCGCCGCCCACGGGCTCTGTCCGTCGGTGGCGTACCTGTCGTTGGGGGCCCTGCTGGGGGGCGTTGTCTGTGCCACGAGAGACTCCTTCGTCGGGCGGGACGCCGAGTGTCCGGTGTCCCGCCCAGCGTCCGCGGCGGGGGAGCGCGGGGACATCGGAGCGCCGCCGTTCGGGTGAATCCGTACGGCGGCCCGGTACGGCGGAAGGCCGGCAGGGCGGGGTGCCCTGCCGGCCTTCCGCCGGGGTCGCGGGGTCAGGGGGTCGTCTTGCCGACCTCCAGGTCGGCCGTCGGGTCCTTGACCGTGCCGCCGGGCGGGCCGGCGGCCGCGCTCGTGTTGTTCGCGGGCTTGGGGTCGTTGGTCAGGGAGTCGACGGTGGCGGTGTTGCGGATGTCGGAGCCGTTCCCGGTGTACTCCGGGTCCAGCTTCACCTTGATCACCCAGGTCATCGAGGCCCCGGGCGCCAGCCGCGGCAGCGGGCCGCAGGTGACGGTCCGCCCCGAGGTGCAGGTGGCGTCGCCGGACATGAAGCTCAGCGCGGTCGGCAGGGTGTCGGAGACCGTGATCTGCTCGGCCTGGGAGGGGCCGTTGTTGGTGACCGTCAGGGCATAGTCGAAGGTCTCGCCCGGGGCCACGGCGGCGCTCTGGACGGGCTTCTTGGTGATGGCGAGGTCCGCGGCCGGGTCCGTGACGTGCCCGCCGGGCACGGTCGCGGTGCTCTTGTCGTTCTCGCTCGCCGGGTCGATGTTGTCGGCCGTCACCTGGGCGGTGTTCTTCAGGTCGCTGCCGTCGCCGCTGTACGCGGGATCCACCTTGACGGTGAGCAGGTACTCGACCGTCTCGCCGACCTTGAGCGGGGCGGTGCGCTTGCACGACACCAGGTGCCCGGCGACGGTGCATCCGGCGGGGGAGGAGGCCACGTACGACAGGCCCTCGGGAAGGGCGTCGGTGAGCTTGACGTTGAAGGCGTCGGCCGACGGGCCGTTGTTGGTGACCCGGATCCGGTAGTCGAAGTTCTCACCCGGTACCGGCGGCTTGGTGCCGACGGCCTCCTTGGTCACCGCCAGGTCCGCGGTCGGCTTGTTGACGGTGCTGCCGGGCAGGCCCGCCGGGCTGCTCGTGTTGTTCTCCGGCTTGGGGTCCTTGGTCCGCGAGGTGGCGGTCGCCGTGTTGCGGATGTCGGATCCGTTGCCGGTGTACCCGCTGTCGAGGCGGACGGTGAACCGCCAGGTGCGGGACGCCGAGGGGTCCAGTACGGCCACCTGGCCGCAGCTGACCGTCCCGTCGGTCACCGAGCAGTTGTCGGGGGAGGAGACGAAGGCCAGTTGCGCGGGCAGCTTGTCGGTGATCGTGGTGTTCGCGGCGCGGGACGGGCCTTCGTGGTCGCGGTGACCACGTACTCGAAGGTCTGTCCGGGGGCGATCGGGGTGTCGTTGGCCGGCCGCTTGGTCGTCCACACGTCGGCCTGCGGGACGGTGACCCCGCCCGGCGGCAGTACGGCGTGCGAGGTGTTGTCGGCGGGCTCCGGATCCTTGGACGCGGAGGCGGAGGTCGCGGTGTTGCGCAGGTCGCTGCCGTCACCGGCGTAGGCGGGGTCCAGCTTCACCTTGAAGGTCCACACCACTTCGGCGCCGGGGACGAGCCGGGCCAGCGGACCACAGGTGACGGTCCGTCCGGAAGCCGCGCAGGGGTCGGCCGAGGACACGAAGGTCAGCCCGTCGGGCAGGGCGTCGCTCACCCCGACGTTGCGCGCGTCGGAGGGGCCCTTGTTGGTCGTACGGATCTCGTACTCGTACTCCTGGCCCGGGATCGTCGGCCCCGCGCCCAGCGCGGTCTTGACGGTGGCCAGGTCCGAGACGGGATCGAACGGCCCCGGCGGCAGCACCGGATCCGGCTTGTTGTTCGCGGGGTCGGGATCGGTGGCCTCGGAGCTGCCCGTGGCGCTGTTGCCGAGGTCGGAACCGTCGCCCTGGTACGAGGGGCTCAGCCGGGCCTGGAAGCTCCAGCTCTTGTTCTGCCCGGCGGCCAGCTGGGGTTCGGGCCCGCAGGTGACGGTCTGGCCCGTGGCGGTGCAGCCGTCGGAGGAACCGACGAAGGAGATCCCGGTCGGGAGCTTGTCCGTCGCGGTGACCTTCCGGGCCACCGACGGGCCCTTGTTCCGCGCGGTCAGGGTGTAGGTGATCAGGTCACCGGGGGCCTTGGCATGCTGCGCCGTCACCTCGACCGTATGCCCTCCGCCGGTCAGAGCGGCGGCCGCGGGGCCCGGTCCGGCCCACAGGGCCGCGGCGCAGAGCAGTGGGGCCAGAGCCCGCACCGCCGGCCGCCGGCCTGGTGTCGTCGTCATCGCGCATCGTTTCCGTTTCGTGCGGGAGGACCGTACAGAGAGCTGCTGTACGGGAATCGAGGGGGAGGACTCCGGGGGCCCTGTCAGCCCGCGGTCGCGTCCTTGGCGAGCTCGATGTCGGCGCTCGGCGGGCGGACGCGTCCGCCCGGCACACCGTCGGAGCCGCTGTTGTCGAGCGGGTTCGGGTCGGCGGTGTCCGCGCGGGCGGTCGCGGTGTTCCGCAGGCCCGTCCCGTCACCGGTGTACGCCGGGTCGAGGCGCACGGTGAAGGTCCACGACCGGATCCCGCCCGGGTCGAGCGTGGCCGCCGTACCGCAGGTGACGTCCCGGCCGACGGCGGTGCAGCCCCCGGCCGAGGGGACGAACGAGAGCGCCGTGGGCAGCGGGTCGGTGACCGTGACCTTCCGGGCCACCGACGGGCCGGCGTTGCGCACGGTCACCGTGTACGTGAAGGTCTCCCCGGGGGCCACGGGGGAGCGGGTCTCCACGGCCTTCGTCAGCGAGAGGTCGGCCCGGGCGGGCGCCACGCCGCCGGGCGGAGCGGCGGCCGCGCTGGTGTTGTTCGCGGGCTGCGGATCGGTGACGGCGTGCCGGAGCGTCGCCACGTTCCCGAGGTCCGAGCCGTCACCCTGGTAGGCCGGGTCCAGCCGCACCCGCACGTTCCACGAGGTGCTCGTACCGGCGTTCAGCTGATCGCGGACCGGGCAGGACAGCTGCTGGCCCGAAGCCGTGCACCCGTCGGCGGAGGAGACGAACCGCAGCGGCCCGGGAAGGGTGTCGGAGAGCTGGACGGCGCTCGTGTGCGAGGGCCCGAGGTTGCGTGCGGTGATGCGGTACTCGAACTCCTGGCCCGGGGCCACCGGTCCGGACCCGAGCCCCTCCTTCTCCGCGGCCACGTCGGCGCGCGCCGTCACCACCGTGGCGGCGGCGGTGGAGCTGTTGTCCGCCGGATTGGTGTCCGTACGGTCCGCCGGGGCGGTCACGGTGGCCGTGTTGGACAGGGTGACGGGCTGCGCCGGAGCCGTACCGGTGACCGTGTAGGTGACGGAGCCGCCCCGCTGGAAGTCGGCCGTCGTGTCCAGGACGTTCCCGCTGCCCGAGGCCCGTCCGCAGGTCCCGCCGGTGTTGGCGCGGCAGGTCCAGGTCACGTTGGTCAGGCCGGGCACGGTGTCGCGTACGGCGGCGCCGGTCACTTCGTTGGCCTGGGAGTTGGAAACGGTCAGGGTGTAGGTCACCGGTCCGCCGCCGGCGGGCACGCTCGCGGGGGAGCCCGTCTTCGCGATGGTCAGGTCGGCCGGCACGTTGATCTGGAGGTCGTCGATCTCATGCACGTTCGTCGCGCCACCGGTGCTCCCGGAGAACCCCACCTTGAGGGTGGCCGGAAGCTTCGGCTGGCCGGTGATGCCCGTGACGTCGAAGTCGGTGATCAGCTGGGTCATGGCCGTGCCGGGGCCGCTGTCGGACCACACCGACAGCAGCATCTTCGTACCGCTGGGCAGGAGGGACACGCGCACCGTGCGTTCCTTGGCGCGGCTGCCGGTCTCCACGGTCTTGCCCGGTCCGTCGACGGCCGTGGCGTAGCGGTACCCCGTCTTGCCGCTGCCTCCGCCGCGCACCACGATCTTGTTGGACTGGGCGCCCGGACCGCCGTTGCCGACCACGTTGGAGGAGAAGTTGCCGAACTCGTCCAGCCCGATGCCGAGGTACGCGCCCGGTACGCCCGAGACGGCGCAGAGGTCCGCCACGCCCGTGCAGGCGTAGCCGAGGGCTCCTCCGGCAGGGCCGGTCCCGTCGGCCGCGGCGCCGTCGGCCAGGTAGAACGACAGCCCGTCACCCCGCTTGCCCTCGAAGGCCGCTCCGCCGTAGGTGGCGTAGCTGAACTCGGCGATGATGCCGAGGCTGGAGGGGAAGGAGTCCTTCAGCTTCCAGGTGCCGGCCTGGGTGGCGCTCGCGGAGGTCAGGCGCAGCCAGCCGCCGCCGTCGGGGTAGCTCGCGTTGCCGCTGGTGCTGCCCAGGTTGGTGGAGCTGTCGAAGGTCTCGTTGACGGGGAAGGCGAGCGCGCGGGGCCGGGGGCCGTCGGCCGGGTGGGCCGAACGGGCCGGATGTGCCGGGTCGGCCGCGGCGGTCGGGGCCGCCGCCGCGGGAGCGGAGAGGGACGCCGGCAGGACCAGCGCGGTCGTGCACAGCATTGCGGCGGCGGCCCTGCGCCACCAGGCACTCCGGGGCATCGTCATACCGGAACGTTCCTCGTCTTCCCACTCGGCGGTCGGGCTTGCGCGCGTGGTCCGCCGCGGGTGCCGCGGCGGACCGCCGGTCACGGGCGGCGCACCCGGAAGACCGTCCGCAGCGCCGCTCCACCGGCCACCAGCGCGGTCGAGGTCCACAGCAGCCAGGGCGGGACCGTGGCGCCGGAGTCGGCCAGGTCGCCGCGGCCGCCGTGCTGCTCGCGGCCGTCGTGGTGGTCCCGCCCGTCGTGCTGCTCACGGCCTTCGTGGTGCTCCCGACCGTCATCCCGACCGTTATCCCGGCCGTCATCCCGGCCGTCACCCCGGCCGTCACCCCGGCCGTCGTGCTGGTCGTCGCGGCCGTGGTGGCCGTCCTCCCGGCCGTCCTCCCTGCCCTCGTCCCGGCCGTCGTGCCCACCGTGCTGGTCCCCGCCCGCTTCGGACACCAGGCACAGCCGGCCGCCCTTCGGCCCGGTCGTACCGGGCTCGTTGGCGTTGTCCGAGAGGTCGGGGTCGAAACTGGCCGAGGTGACGCGGGCGATGTTCTCGATGGGGGTGCACTTGCCCGCCGGAGGCCGGGCCGTCCGATCCCCGGTGACGGCACGGACCGTGATCCGGAACTCCGCCTTCTCGCCGGCCGCCAGGCGCTCCAGCGGCGGACACACCACCAGCCGGTCCCCGCCCTTCGCGGGCGCGCAGTCGTCGGGTGAGGAGACCAGGACCAGCGAGGACGGCAGCCGGTCGGTGACCTGGAGCCGCCGCGCCGTCGCGGGGCCCGCGTTGCGCACCGTGATCAGGTACGTGAACTTCTCGCCCGGCCTGACGTGCTCCCGCCCCTTAGCGAGCAGCGCCGTCTTGCGGATCGAGAGATCCGCGGTCCGCGCGCTGGGCGGAACCTTCAGGCCGGTCAGGGAGGAGGCGTTGTTGCGGGAGTCCGGGTCCGAGGTGGCCGCGTCGACGACCGCTTCGTTGACGATGTCCGTACCGTCTCCGCGGTAGTCGGCCGCCAGCCGTACGGTGATCACCCAGGCGTGCGACGTGCCCACCGCCAGCGTGGCCAGCGGCCCGCACAGCACCGTGCGGCCGCTCGCGGTGCAGCCGTCGCGGGACGAGGCGAACTCCAGGGAGAGCGGCAGCCGGTCGGTGACGCGCACCTGCCGGGCGGCGGACGGTCCCTGGTTGGTCACCGTCACGAGGTAGTCGAACGTCTCCCGCCCGGCCGCGGCGGGGTTCTCCCGGTTGTCCCGGGGGGCGGTCGCGGCCGGCCGCAGCGAGAGGCCCGACACCGCCAGATCCGCGCTCTCCGGCGCCTGCGGGGCGGCAGCGGCGGCAGGTGCCGCGGGTACGGCGGACGCGCCGTCCCCCGGGGCCTCGGGGGACGGGGACGCGGTGGTACCGGGCTTCATCAGAGCCGATGCCGCGGCGGCGGGTGCCGCGGAGAGGAGGCAGCATGCCGCCACGGCGCAGCACGTGGTCACCGCGCGCCGGGGCCGGTACGGGCCTCCGGCGCGGCTTCTCAAGACACGTCGCATCGGGTGCCCTTCGGGGAAGTCGACTCGCCCAAGGAGGACCAGTGCGGTGATCTATTCACACAAATAGGCACAAAGGGTGCGGTCGCTTTGATCATTTATGACTAATGGGTGATCGAATTCAGTCCGTCGGGCGTACGGTGCCGTCCTCGCGACCCGTGGCGGCGAGCGGCGGCGGAGTCACCTTCGCCGGCAGCGGTCAGCTGGGTTGGGTCGGCGGGGGTCGGCGGGATCCTGCTCAGGTGGGCCAGGGTGCGCGGGCGGGCATGGGCGAGGATGGTGGCATGCTGCACGAGATCGAAGACCTCGGAGCCGAGAGGTCCCGGGTGTCCCGCCGGCCGGAGTCCGCATCCGCGCCCCCGGTCCTGGCCCATTTCGAACTGGCCGTGGACGGGGACCCCGCGGCGTACGCGAGCCGGCTGCGCGGAGCCCTGGACGCCGCGCTGGCGATCGCCGCCACGGCGTCCTTCGACGACGCGGCGGAGCTGCCCGTCGGCACCATGCCCGCGTGGTTCTCCGGTGTCTGCCGGGGCGGCGGCTCACCGGAGCCCTTCGCGGCGGAAGGGCGCGACCGGTACGCCGAGCGGACCGGGGGCGCACCCTGGGACCTGCAGGACTGGCTCTCGCGCTTCGATCCCGACCTGGAAGTCCGGGGCTGGGCCTGGTGGGACCTGACGCGCCCGCCCGCGGGGGCGGAGGGTGCGCTGCGGCTCTGGGCGGACACCTGGGGCGAGCCCTTCTTCGCCTGGGAGGACCTGCGGTGGCTCGCCCACGCGGCGGGCGCACGCTCGGTGGCGGACCCGGTGCTGGTGCGGCCCGCGGTCTGGGAGGGCGAGACTTCCGCATGACCGCAGACCCGGCCGGTGCGCGCCCGGCGAACGAAGTCCGTGCGCGGTTCGGCGAAGAGACCATCACGGTCTACCAGGCGTACCCGGCGCGGATCGCCGAACCGGCCCTGGAAGCGGGCACCTTCGTGGATCCGTTCAAGCGCACCCGGATGACGTGGATCAAACCGTCGTTCCTCTGGATGATGTATCGCTGCGGGTGGGGCGCGAAGGTCGATCAGGAGCGCGTCCTCGCCATCGACATCACGCGGGAGGGCTTCGAGCGGGCCCTCTCCCGTGCCTGCCCCAGCCACTTCGACCGTACGCGGTTCGCGGCCAAGGCGGACTGGCGGGCCGCCCTGCAGGCCAGTCCGGTCCGTGTCCAGTGGGATCCCGAGCGGGACCTGGCCCTGAACGGACTGCCGTACCGCGCGATCCAGATCGGACTGTCGGGCCCCGCCGTCGACCAGTACGTGGACGAGTGGACCGTCGGCATCAGGGACGTGACTCCGCTGGCGCAGGAGGTCCGCGCCGCAGTGCGCTCCGGTCACCTGGAAGCGGCCGCCGCCCTCCTGCCCCGGGAGCGGGTGTATCCGCTCCCGGCGGGCCTCGTGGAGCGCGTCGCGCGGGGCTGAACGGAGGTGAGAGGCCCCGGGCGGAGGGGGTGGGGTGCGAGTTCGGCCGATGGGGCCCTCCGCGTTGGATAGCTGGACTATCTTGCTGTCGTGGACCAGCTGATCGTCGAAGACCCGCCCCGTATCGGCCCGTACCGTCTGATCGCCCGGCTGGGCGCGGGGGGCATGGGCCTGGTCTATCTCGGCCGCTCCGAGGGCGGGCGCACCGTGGCCGTGAAGGTCGTACAGGCCGAGTACGCGGGGAACCCCGAGTTCCGCAGGCGGTTCGCCCGGGAGGTGGCCGCCGCCCGGCGGGTGGGCGGGAGTTGGACGGCCGCCGTCCTCGATGCCGACCCCGAGGCCGCCGTGCCCTGGGTGGCGACCCAGTACATTCCCGGACCCGATCTGCACTCCGTGGTGGCCAAGGACTTCGGGCCGCTTCCCGAGCACTCGGTCCACACCCTCGCCAACCGCCTCGCCCTCGCCCTGCGGGCCGTGCACGGGGCGGGCCTGATCCACCGCGACCTCAAACCGTCCAACGTCCTCGTCACCGTCGACGGCCCCCGCGTCATCGACTTCGGCATCGCCCGCGCGATGGACAGCCTCGCCGGGGACAGCCTGCTCACCAGCACCGGGATGCTGATCGGCTCCCCGGGCTTCATGTCGCCGGAGCAGGTCCGCGGCCTCGAACTCACCCCCGCCAGCGACGTCTTCTGCCTCGGGGCCGTCCTCGTCTACGCGGCCACCGGGCGCCTCCTGTTCGGCGCGAAGGACACGGGCCTCAACGCCCACCTGTTCCGCATCGCCGAGGAGGAGGCGGACCTGACCGGCGTCCCGGAGCCGCTCCTCGAGCTCGTCCGCGAATGCCTGCACAAGGACCCCGTCCGGCGGCCCACCCCCGAGCAGGTGGCCGCGCGTACGGCGGTGGACCACGAGGGGGAGTGGCTGCCGGGCGCGGTCCTGGCACAACTGGGCCGCCACGCGGCGAAGTTGCTGGACTACGCCCCCGCGAGCCCCGCAGAGGCCCCCGCCGAGGCCCCCAGCGGGCGGCCGGACCCCCGGGTCCCCTCCCCGCGCCCCCAGCTCCCGCCGCCGCCCGCGTACGCCCCGACGGCCCCGGCGCACTCCGGTCCCGCGCGGGGCTTCGGACCGCCCCCGGGCGCACCCGCCGACGCCCGGCCCGCGACGCCGTCCGCGGACCATCAGGACTCCACGGCCCCCCAGGACTCCGCCCCGCGGGGCGGGCGCCGACGGGGCCTGGCGGTGGCCTCCCTGGTGCAGCTGATGGTGGTGCTCAGCGCGACCGCCTTCACCATGGCGGTGCCGTCCGTCCAGGCGGACCTCGACGTCGGCTCCGCCGGACTGAGCCCGATGTTCACGGCCTACGTGGTCTCCTTCGGCGCGCTGCTGCTGCTCGGCGGGCACCTCGCGGACCTCGTGGGACGCAGGCGGACCCTGATCATCGGCCTGGCCGGATTCGCGGCGTCCTGCGCGCTCGGCGGCTCGGCCGGCGATCCCGTGACGCTGGTCCTGGCCCGGGTCCTGCAGGGTGCCTCCGCCGCGCTGCTGACACCGGCCGCGCTCTCCCTGGTCACCGCCGGCTCCACCGGCCCCCGGGAGCGGGGCCGGGCCTTCGGGGTCTACGTGGCGCTCACCGGCGGCAGTTCGGCGCTCGGGCTGCTCGCGGGCGGGACGCTCCTCGAAAGCCTGACCTGGCGCTGGTGCCTGTACGCCCCGCTCGCCCTGGCCGTGATCGCCCTGATCGGCGCGCTCACCCTGCCGCAGGACCGGCCCGGCACCTCCGGCATCCGCCTCGACCTGCCCGGAGTACTCCTCGGTTCCGGCGGCCTCGCCGCCCTCACCTACGGTCTCGGCGCGATCGAGTCCGGCGGCTCGGTCAACCCCCTGGCGGTGCTCCTGATCTCCGTCGGCATCGTCCTGCTCACGGCCTTCCTGTGGTGGCAGATCAGGACGTCCGGCCCGCTCCTCGCCCCGTACGTCTTCACGGACCGCAGCCGGGCGGGCTCCCTGCTCGCCCTGCTCCTGGCGGGCACCGGCGCCCTCGCCCTGTTCGCGGCCCTGGCCTTCTACGTGCAGCAGTTCTGCGGCTACGCATCGCCCGAGGCCTGGACGCTCCTCCTGGTCCTGCCCGCCGGGATCGCCGTCGGCTCCACCCAGGTGTCCGCCCGGCTGCTGCACCGTGCCGCGCCCCGGGTCCTGATCGCGGCGGGGCTGGTGCTCGCGGCCGCCGGGCTGCTGCTCCTGACCGGGGAGGACGGGAGCCTCCCCCCGGGCCGGGCGGTGCCCAGCATGGTCCTCACCGGCCTCGGCCTGGGCATGGCCTGGGTTCCGCTCTTCACCACCGTGACCGCCGGCGTACCGCCCCGGCAGGCCGGCGCGGCCTCGGCCGCCATCGCCACGGCCCAGCAGCTGGGCGAAGCCATCGGCGGCATGCTGCTCGGCGTCGTCATCGCCGGCCTCAGCCGCCTCGAGTCCTCGCAGGACACGGCCCGGTGGCTGCTGGGCGCCTACTCCACCGTCCTCTGGTGGGGCTTCGGCGCCCTGCTGCTCGCGGCCTTGACCGGCGGCCTGCTAGTCACCGCCAGGGAGCCCCGTGGTCCCGGTGGGCGGGCCGCCTAGGTCGACCGGACCCGGGGGTCAGCCCCTGCCGCGGACGAGCGTGAAGACGGCGCCCTCCGGGTCCGCGACCGTCGCCAGCCTGCCGCTGAGGCCCTCGCGCGGCGGCTGGACGATCCGGCCGCCGAGCCGCAGCACGCGGGCGGCGGCCGCGTCGGTGTCCTCCACCTCGAAGTACGTCATCCAGTGCGGCCCCCGGTCGTGCGGCAGGGACCGGCCGACCCCGTGCACGGCGGCCACCGGCCGGCCCTCGAGCAGCAGCGTGAGGTAGTCGAAGTCGTCACTGGCGTCGGCGTGCGCGCGGGCCTCGTGGCCGAAGACGTGCTGGTAGAACTTCCCGACCGTGGAGGTGTCCTGGGTGACCAGCTCGTGCCAGACCGGGGTGCCGGGCCCTCCGGCCAGCCGGGTGCCGAGATGGGACGCGGCCTGCCAGAGCCCGAAGATCGCGCCGAGCGGGTCCGAGCAGATCGCCACCCGCCCCGCGACCCCGGCGTCCAGCGGGCCCACCGCGACCGTGCCGCCGCAGGAGCGGATGGACTCGGCCGTCGCGTCGGCGTCGTCGGTGGCGAGGTACGTCGTCCAGGCCACCGGGAGTTGGCGGTCCGGCGGCATCTCGCCGATGCCCGCGACCTCCCGCCCGTCGAGCATGGCCCGCACGTACGGGCCCAGCTGCTCGGGGCCGGGCTCGTACTCCCAGCCGAACAGGTCCGCGTAGAACTCCTCGGTGGTCCCGAGGCCGTGCACCATCAGGCTCGCCCAGCACGGCGTGCCGGGCGTGCGCCGCGTTGCTTCCGATGCCTCGGTCATGTCAGCCGTCTCCTCCGTCGTCACGCTCGTGACCCTTCCCGGAGCTGATGCTTCCACTCCGGCGGGCTCGGCGCGCCCCGACCGGCCGGGCTTCGCACGACCCGGGAGAGATGACCGGATCCGTACGGCCCGTCGATGTCCGCCTTGTTACGCCGGGTGCGTGGCGGGGAGGAAAATGGCCCGCATGACTGCGAACCCGCCCCCTTCTCCGATCCTCTCCGCCGCCGATCTGAAGGAGGAACTGGCCGGCCCGCGGCCGCCGGTGCTCCTGGACGTCCGCTGGCAGCTCGGCGGCCCGAACCTGCGGGCCGAGTACGAGGCCGCGCACCTGCCGGACGCGGTCTACGTCGACCTCGACGCGGAACTGGCTGGCCCGGCGGGCTCCGGCGGGCGCCATCCGCTGCCGGATCCGGAGGAGTTCGGGGCGGTGATGCGGCGGGCCGGGGTCTCGGCGGACATGCCGGTGGTCGTGTACGACGGCGGACAGGGCTGGGCGGCGGCCCGCGCGTGGTGGCTGTTGCGCTGGACGGGTCACGCGCGGGTCCGGGTCCTGGACGGGGGACTGGCCGCGTGGACGGCCGCCGGCGGTGCGCTGTCGGCCGAGGTCACTCCCCTGAGTGAGGGTGATTTCAAGCCAAATCCGGGTGCCATCGGACTGCTGGACGCGGATGCGGCGGCGTCGCTGGCCCGGACGGGTGTCCTGCTGGACGCCCGGGCGGGTGAGCGGTACCGGGGAGAGGTGGAGCCGATCGACCCGGTCGGGGGCCACATCCCGGGGGCGGTGTCGGCGCCGACCACGCAGAACGTGGGTCCCGGGGGCCTGCTCCTGGACGGCGCCGCGCTGCGGGCGCGCTTCGAGGGCCTGGGCGTTCCCGGGGACGGCACGGCCCCGGTCGGCGTGTACTGCGGCTCGGGCGTCTCGGGGGCCCACGAGGTGCTCGCGCTCGCGGCGGCGGGGATCCCGGCGGCGCTGTACGCGGGCAGCTGGTCGGAATGGTCGGCGGACGGTTCGCGGCCGGTGGCGGTGGGAGAACTGCCCGGCTAGACGCGAAGGGGCCGAATCGGGACCGCGGGCTCCAACCCGCAGGGCCCCAACCCGCAGACCCCGGCCCGGCTTCCCTGACCCGCGTGCTCTGACCACGTGCCCTGACCCGCGTGCCCTGACCAACGTGCCCCGGCGGCGGTGTGCTCCGCCGCCGGGGACCGGGGGTTACTCCTGCTTCTTGCGGCGGGTGCCGAAGACGATCTCGTCCCAGCTCGGGACCGCCGCCCGGCGCCCGGGGCGGACGCCGTCGGCCTCCGCCTGCCGGTCCGTCGTGCCCGTCAGCCGGTCCCGGTGGCCCGCCACGGTACGCGGCATCAGCACGTCCGCGTAGGCGGAACCCGCCCCCGTGGAGGCGGCCGAGGCCGCGGGCGGCTCCTCCGCCTCCGGCTCCGTCACGGGCTCCGGGACCACCAGGTCGCCGCGGAAGCTCGGTACCGCCTCCAGCAGGGCCGTCAGGGTGTCCCGTTCCTCCTCGGCGTCCGTCTCCGGCGGCGGCGGGGGAGCAGGGGCCGTGTGGCTGGTGGTTCGCTCCATCTGCCGGTCGAGTGCCCGGTCCAGCGGCCGGTCGCGCGGCAGCCGCGCGATCCTCGGTACGAACGGGAAGCTCGGCTCCGGGGTCGCCGGCAGGTCGTCCGACTCGCCGATCAGCGAACGGGCCTCGTCGTCCACGGCCACGACCAGCCGGCGCGGCGGGTCGTACGTCCAGCTCGCCGAGTGCGGCTCACCCGCCACCCGGTAGACCAGCAGGACCTCCCAGGTGCCGTCGTCGCGGCGCCAGGAGTCCCACTGGACGGACTCCTTCTCCGCCCCGCGCAGCGTGAGTCGTTCCTGCACGGCCTCGCCGAGCTGGGGTCCGGTGTTCTCGCCGGGGCGGCGCACGGGCGTCTTGCGGGCCCGCTCCGCCATGAACGCGCGCTCGGCGAGCACGGGGCCCTCGAAGCGGCGTACGCGGTCGACGGGGATGCCGGCGAGCTGAGCGACCTCCTCAGCGGAGGCACCGGCCCGTATGCGGGCCTGGATGTCACGCGGGCGGAGGTGGCTCTCCACCTCGATCTCGATCTGGTTCAGGCGCGCACGGTCGTTGCGCACGGCAGCCCGGAGACGCTCGTCGATCGGAAGCGTGTACTCCGTGCTGTCCGCAGCCTTGAGCACCAGTCGTGTGCCGTCATTTGAGACGGCCACGACACGCAGTTCGGGCATGGGGACCTCCCGGGTGGTGCCTGCCGACGTCACGTGCGTCGCTGCTTCCGCTAGTCGAGTGTGGCCTGCCCGGGTGCAGCCTGCCACTACCTTGCCGAGTTAAACCGGCGTGTCGGGCATGCGCCCTTGATCGCTGTTATGGCACGGTTACCTGTTGGGCACGCACAGTGACCGAACGGTTACTGTGCGCAGCAGGATCCCGTGCAATACCGCGGCATCGCCGGTCTCGAGTGCCGTTTCTCCATCAGCCGGCCCCCTCTCCCGGGTCCGGACATCCGTAAGGAAGGACGGCCCCAGGGCTCGCCACAGTACTCCATTCGGGCCACCTGGGTGGACCGCCGCGCCGCCGAACTTGTCCCGGACGGCGGGAGTTGGGCTGCCCCGGATCGGGTCCACATCCGGCCGGACCTGGGCGTGCGTCCGTTTTCAGGTGTCTTGCTTCACAGAATCTCCGGAAATGGAACTATCCGTTTCGCTCATGTGTCAGTAACTGAAGGAAGCGGAGAAGCGCGAGAGGCAGGACACGCAGGGGATGGCGATGGGTCAGAAGGCGGCGCAGGACACCGGGCCGGAGCAGGAGCAGGAGAAGAAGAAGCTCGACCTGAGTGCGGCTCAGGTCGCGGGTTCTTCGCTGGCCACCGTCGCGGCTGCCCTGCTCGCCTCGCAGATGGGCGTCTACGGGACCATCCTCGGCGCCGGTGTGGTGAGCGTGGTGGCCACCGCCGGCGGGCCCGTCATCCAGCACTTCTTCCGCCGCACCGGCGACCAGTTGCGCGAGTCCGCCCGCCCGAGGAGCCGTCAGGTCCCGGTGGAGGGGCCGCGCGGGGCGCCCCACGAGGTGCGGGCGCCCGACGGCACGATGATGCTGCGCCAGGCCCCGCCCCCGGAGCTCCCGGAGGAGTTCGGCGCGGCCACCGTGCACGGCAGCCGGGTACGGGGCTGGAAGCGCACGGCGCTCGCCTCCGGCCTGGCGTTCGCCATCGCCCTGGGCGGCATAGGGACCTACGAGGCCGTCGCCGGCACCTCCGTCAGCAAGGGCGGCGGGACCGTGTTCTCCGGCGGCACCCAGAAGGCGGGCAGCGGCAGGACCGCCCCGGACCGGGACGGGACCGGCGGGTCGGGCGGGAAGACCCCGCAGACCGGGAGCTCCCCGGGCACCTCGAGCCCGAAGTCGGGCCCGAGCCACCGGACCGACCCGGACGCCTCGCCGTCCCCGGACCCGTCGTCCAGCCCCAGCCCCAGCCCGACCCCGCCGAAGCCCGATCCCTCGCCGAGCACCACGCCCTCGAAGTCCCCGACGCCGGGCGCCGGGCAGTCGACGCCGGGCGCCGGCGACGCGGGCGGCTCCGGCTCCGGCTCCACGCCGACCCCCTGAGCCGGACCCCGGAGCCGACCGACTGGGCCGCCCCCTGAGCCGACCCCCGGAGGCGGCCCCGTCCTCAGTCCCCCAGCACGCGCCGCAGGTAGTCGTTGCCGAAGGTCCGGTCCGGGTCCAGCCGGTCCCGGAGCGCCGTGAACTCGCCGAAGCGCGGGTACACCCGGGCGAAGTACTCGGCGTCCCGGGTGTGCACCTTGCCCCAGTGCGGCCGCCCGCCGTGCGCCGTGAAGATGCGCTCGGCGGCCGTGAAGTAGGCCTGGTACGGGGTGCCCTTGTACATGTGGACCGCGATGTACGCGCTCTCCCGGCCCGAGGCCGTGGACAGGGTGATGTCGTCCGCCGGAGCCGTCCGCACCTCCACCGGGAAGCTGATCCGCAGGTCGGAGCGGTCGACCATGGCCTTCAGCTCCCGCAGCGCCCCGACGACGCCCTCGCGCGGAAGGGCGTACTCCATCTCCACGAACCGCACCCGGCGCGGACTGGTGAACACCTTGTACGGGATGTCCGTGTAGGTACGCGCCGACAGGGCGCGGCTCGCGACCCGGGCGATGGCGGGGATGGCCGCCGGGACCGCGCGGCCGACGGAGTTGACGGCCTGGAAGACGCCGTTGGAGAGCAGCTCGTCCTCGACCCAGGCGGAGACCGCTCCGGGCGGGGCGGCCGGGCCCTGGCTGCGGTTGTTGCGCTTGGTGTTGCAGTTGCCGGTGTGCGGGAACCAGTAGAACTCGAAGTGCTCGTTCTCCGCGTGGTGCTGGTCGAACTCGGCGGTCACCCGGTCGAAGCCCATCGGCTCCTCACGGGCGGTCAGGAAGAAGAGCGGCTCCACGGCGAAGGTGATCGCGGTGACGATGCCGAGCGCCCCGATGCCCAGCCGGGCCGCTGCGAAGACCTCGGGATTCTCCTTCTCCGAGCACGCCAGCAGCCGCCCGTCGGCGGTGACCAGCTCCAGGCCGCGGATCTGGGCGGCGATGGAGGCGGAGTCGCGGCCGGTGCCGTGGGTCCCGGTGCTGGTGGCGCCGGAGACCGTCTGCTCCATGATGTCGCCCATGTTGGTGAGCGACAGGCCCTCCCCGGCGAGGGCCAGGTTGAGGTCCTTGAGGACCGTGCCCGCCGCCACCGTCACGGTGCCCGCGTCCCGGTCGATCGCCTGGATCCCGGCCAGCGCTTGCGGGCGGATCAGTACGCCGTCGGTGGCGGCGGCCGCCGTGAAGGAATGGCCGGTGCCGACCGCCTTCACCTTCAGCCCGTCCCCGGCGGCCCGGCGGACCGCCTCCTGGAGCTCCCCGACCGATGCCGGGGTGACCACGCGTGCGGGCGTGGCAGTGACGTTGCCCGCCCAGTTATGCCACGCGGCGGTCCGTGTCCCGCTGTTCCCTGCTGTCCCCGTCGTCGCCATCGCTGACGCGCTCCTCCCCTTGCGCCGACCTCGTCAGCCGGCGGTAACCCGCGAACGCCACCGCCGCCGCGGCGGTCCCCGCCGAGATGGAGACGACGTACCCGGTCCTCGCGCCGGCGGCGTCGATGACCCAGCCGGCCACGGAGGAGCCGAGCGCGACCCCGACCGCGAGGCCGGTGCTGATCCAGGTCATGCCCTCGGTCAGCTTCGCGCGTGGTACGTGCGCCTCGATCAGGGCCATCGTGGTGATCATCGTGGGAGCGATGGCGAGGCCCGAGACGAAGAGCGCCACGGCCAGAAACGGAAGGTTCCCGGCCAGTAGGAGGGGGATCATACTCACGGCCATCGCACATATGCCCAGCACCCACCTGCGTTCGGCCTTGCCCTTGAGGGGCAGCAGGCCGAATACGATCCCCGCGAGGCAGGATCCGACCGCCCAGATGGCGAGGATGAAGCTGGCGGCGGCCTTGTGTCCCTGCTCCTCGGCGAAGGCCAGGGTGACCACGTCGATGGAGCCGAAGATGGCCCCGGTGGCCACGAAGGTGGCCATCAGCACCTGGAGTCCGGGGGAGCGCAGCGCCGAGGTCCTGTCGGTGTCCTCGCCGCGCGGGTGCGGGGCCGGCTCGGTGGAGCGCTGCGCGGTCAGCCACCACACGCCCACCAGCAGGCAGACCCCGGCGACCAGCGGGCCGGCCTCGGGAAACCAGGTGGTGGAGAGCCCGATGGCGATGATCGGGCCGAAGATGAAGCAGACCTCGTCGAGGACCGACTCCAGGGAGTACGCCGTGTGCAGTTCACGCGGGGAGTCGCGGTAGATGGCCGTCCAGCGGGCGCGGATCATCGAGCCCACGCTCGGCACGCAGCCGGCGAGGGCGGAGAAGACGAACAGGGTCCAGTCGGGCGCGTTGTTGGCCGCGCAGAGCAGCAGGCCGGCGACGGCGACGACGGCCAGCAGGGTCGCGGGACGCAGGACGCGCCGCTGGCCGTACTGGTCGACCAGGCGGGAGACCTGGGGGCCGACCACGGCGGCGGAGAGCGCGAGGGTGGCGGTGAGCGCGCCGGCCAGTGAGTAGCGGCCGGTGAGCTCGGAGATCATCGTGAGGATGCCGACGCCGACCATGGAGATCGGCAGGCGGCCTATCAGGCCGGCCGCGCTGAACCCGCGGCTCCCGGGTGCGGCGAAGATCGCGCGGTAGGGACTGGGCAAGGTGCCCTCCGTAAGGGACGTCATTGGCCCATACAGGTTACGACCGCACACATGGCGCCCGCATGGGGAAAGGGCAAGAGGAAGTAAGGGTGACCTTACCTGCGATGGGGCGGGTTCGGACGCCGGGCCTGTTTCCCGGCCGGCGGCCGCGGGTGGCAGGATTCGAAGCATGTCTGACCAGCTCCGCGCCCCCGCCGCCGGCCCGGCCGAAGGCCCCGCCGCCCCCTACGACGCCCTCCTGCTGCTGTCCTTCGGCGGTCCCGAGGGGCCCGAAGACGTCGTGCCGTTCCTGGAGAACGTCACGCGCGGGCGCGGCATCCCGCGCGAGCGCCTCAAGGAGGTCGGGCAGCACTACTTCGGCTTCGGCGGCGTCAGCCCGATCAACGGGCAGAACCGCGAGCTGCTGGACGCGCTGCGCAAGGACTTCGCGGAGCACGGGCTGGACCTGCCGGTCTACTGGGGCAACCGCAACTGGGCCCCGTACCTGAACGACGTGATGCGCGAGCTGGCGGCCGACGGGCGCCGGCGCATCGCGGTGCTCGCGACCAGCGCGTACGCCTCGTACTCGGGCTGTCGGCAGTACCGCGAGAACCTCGCCGACGCGCTCGGCCTGCTCGTGGAGGAGGGCACGGCCGCGGCGGACCTGCCGAAGGTCGACAAGCTGCGGCACTACTTCAACCACCCCGGCTTCGTGCAGCCCATGATCGACGGGGTGCTGGCCGCACTGGAGTCGCTGCCCGGGGAGGTCCGCGCCGGGGCCCACCTGGCCTTCACCACGCACTCCATCCCGACCGCGGCCGCGGACGCCTCCGGCCCGGCCGCGGACCACACCGCGGACGGCGGGGGCGGGGCCTACGTCAAGCAGCACCTGGACCTCGCGAAGGTGATCGCCGACGCGGTGCGCGCCGAGACCGGCACCGAACTGCCCTGGGAGCTCGTCTACCAGTCGCGCAGCGGAGCCCCGCACATCCCGTGGCTGGAGCCGGACATCTGCGACCACCTGGAGGCCCTGCACGGTGCGGGCGCCCCGGCGGTGGTCATGGTGCCGATCGGCTTCGTCTCGGACCACATGGAGGTGCTGTACGACCTCGACACGGAGGCGACGGCGAAGGCCGCCGAGCTGGGCCTGCCGATCGCCCGCTCCGCGACGGTGGGCGCCGACCCGCGGTTCGCGGCGGCGGTACGGGACCTCGTGCTGGAGCGGGCCGCGGCGGAACGCGGGGAGGCCGTGGAGCGTTGCGCGCTCGGCCTGCTCGGAGCGAGCCATGATCTGTGTGCCGTGGGCTGCTGCCCGGCACGGGGGCCCCGGCCGGCGGCCGCGGGCGTGGACAGTCCGTACGCGTAGCGGGTCCGTACGCACAGACGGGCCGTACGCACGGACGGTCCGTACGAGTGGAAGAACTGGAGCCGGGCGTGATCTCCGAAGAGCTGAAGACCGAACTGCTGGACGTGGCCCTGGAGGCGGCCGGCCGGGCGGGGGCGCTGCTGCGGGACGGCCGGCCGGCCGATCTGGCGGTCGCCTCGACCAAGACGAGCCCGATCGACGTGGTGACCGAGATGGACATCGCGGCCGAGAAGCTGATCACCGGCATCCTCGGCGAGCGGCGGCCCGAGGACGGGCTGCTGGGCGAGGAGGGCTCCGACACGCCCGGGACCAGCGGCGTGCGGTGGGTCATCGACCCGCTGGACGGCACCGTGAACTACCTCTACGGGCTGCCGACCTGGGGCGTGTCCATCGCGGCCGAGTACCTGGGCGAGACCGTGGCCGGCGTGGTGGCGGCGCCGATGCGCGGGGAGACCTACCACGCGGTGCTCGGGCGCGGCGCGTGGCTGGACGGGACCCGGCTCGCGTGCCGGCCGGCCGCCCCGCTGGACCAGGCGCTGATCGGGACCGGGTTCGCGTACGTCCAGACCCGGCGGGCCCACCAGGCCGACGTGGTGCAGCGGATCATCCCGCTGGTCCGGGACATCCGGCGGGGCGGGTCGGCGGCGATCGACCTGTGCGACGTGGCCGCCGGGCGGCTGGACGGGTACTGGGAGCGGGGGCTGAACCCCTGGGACCTGGCGGCGGGCGAGCTGATCGCGCGGGAGGCCGGCGCGCTGACCGGCGGCCGGCCGGGCGAGAGCGCCTCGGGCGAGCTCGCGCTGGCCGCGACCCCCGCGGTGTTCGCCTCGCTGCGGCCGCTGCTGGACGAGGCCGGGGCCTGGCACGACTGAGCGGCCGCGCCTGAACGGATCGGCCGCGACCGAACGGATCGGCCCGGCACATATGAGGGAACCCCGGAGGCCGGTGGCGGCCGCCGGGGTTCGAGGGTGTGTTGGGTCGGTCGGGCGTGGGATCAGCAGACGGAGACGGTGACCGGTACGCCGTGATCGGCGGCGAGGCGCTGGAGGTCTTCCAGCTCCGCCTGTTCCACTTCCACGAGGAAGTCGTCGCCCGTCTCGCGGGCCTGCCTGAGGTCCGACTGCGTGTTCCTGATGCGCTGCAGGAGACCCGCGGTGAATGCGTCCATGATGGGTGCGCCCCCTCTTCGTGGGTCGGCGGCGGCACGTGGCGGCCCGCCGTCAGGGAGTGTTCGGGGTGTGAAATCGTCCTCCCCGCCGCCCTGGCCCCAGAAACCTCGCAAGGCGAGGGAATCCTCACGTCCGTCCGCGGGGACGGACCCGGGACCTCCCCGCCGAGGTCCCGCGGACGCCCGCGCGGACGCCCCCGGTCCCGCCCCCGCGGATGCCCGCGGGAGGTCCCGCGCGGCGTCTTACAGCCGGTTTACCGCCGAAAGGGGCAGGATGGACGACGCATCACACGCCTGCCCTGACGGGCTCTGAGGAAGGAAACGACGTGCGCGTACTCGTCGTCGAGGACGAGCAGCTGCTCGCCGATGCGGTGGCCACCGGACTGCGCCGGGAGGCCATGGCCGTGGACGTCGTGTACGACGGCGCCGCGGCCCTCGAACGCGTCGGAGTGAACGACTACGACGTGGTCGTGCTCGACCGGGACCTCCCGCTCGTACACGGTGACGACGTCTGCCGGAAGATCGTCGAGCTCGGCATGCCCACCCGCGTGCTCATGCTGACGGCGTCCGGGGACGTGAGCGACCGGGTCGAGGGCCTGGAGATCGGGGCGGACGACTATCTGCCCAAGCCCTTCGCGTTCACCGAGCTGACCGCCCGGGTACGGGCCCTCGGGCGCCGCACCACCGTGGCTCTGCCCCCGGTGCTGGAGCGCGCGGGAATCAAGCTGGACCCGAACCGGCGCGAGGTGTTCCGCGAGGGCAAGGAGGTGCAGCTGGCGCCGAAGGAGTTCGCGGTGCTGGAGGTCCTCATGCGCAGCGAGGGCACGGTCGTGTCCGCCGAGCAGCTCCTGGAGAAGGCGTGGGACGAGAACACCGACCCCTTCACCAACGTGGTGCGCGTGACGGTGATGACCCTGCGCCGCAAGCTCGGGGAGCCGCCGGTCATCGTGACCGTCCCCGGTTCCGGCTACCGGATCTGACGCGGGTGGCAGCGACCCCGGCGCCACCACCGGCGCCACCGAAACCGACCTGGGACCCCGGCCAGCCCGAGGGTCCTTTCCCTTGGCTGCGGCCGACCATCCGGATACGCCTCACGCTGCTGTACGGCGGGATGTTCCTGATCGCCGGCATCCTGCTGCTGTCGATCATCTACCTGCTGGCGGCGCAGGCGCTGCGGCAGGGCAACGCGCTCCCGTTCACCATCGTGGGCGGCGGCCCGATCCAGGTCACCAGCAGCTGTCCCGGAGTGAGCGGTACCGGGCAGATGCCCGACCAGTTCAACGCCGCGATCAACACGTGCATCCTCGAACAGCGGCGGCACGCGCTGGACGACCTGCTGAGCCGGTCGCTGATGGCGCTGATGGGACTGAGCATCATCGCCTTCGCCTTCGGCTATGCGATGGCCGGTCGGGTGCTCTCGCCGCTGGGCAAGATCACCCGGACCGCCCGCCGGGTGGTCGGTTCCGACCTGACCCGGCGGATCGAGCTGGACGGGCCGGACGACGAGCTCAAGGAGCTCGCCGACACCTTCGACGAGATGCTCGACCGGCTGGAGCGGGCCTTCTCGGCGCAACAGCGGTTCGTGGCCAACGCCTCGCACGAGCTGAGGACGCCGCTGGCCATCAACCGGACGCTGCTGGAGGTGCACCTCTCCGACCCCGGGGCGCCGGTGGAGCTGCAGCAGCTCGGCAAGACCCTGCTCGCCACCAACGAGCGCAGCGAGCAGCTGGTCGAGGGCCTGCTGCTGCTGGCCCGCAGCGACAACCAGATCATCGAGCGCAAGCCCGTGGACCTGGCGGAGGTGGCCTCGCGCGCCCTCGACCAGGCCCGTGCGGAGGCCCAGGCCAAGGGCGTCGAGATCCGCGGCGAGCGCGCGCTGGCCGTCGTACAGGGCAACGGCGTACTGCTGGAGCGGATCGCGCTCAACCTGGTGCAGAACGCCGTCCGGTACAACGTGCCGGAGGGCGGCTGGGTGGAGGTCACCACCGAGGCCGTGCACGGCCAGGCGGTCCTGCTGGTATCGAACACGGGTCCCGTGGTTCCCGCGTACGAGGTGGACAACCTCTTCGAGCCCTTCAGACGGCTGCGTACGGAGCGCACGGGCAGTGACAAGGGCGTCGGGCTCGGCCTCTCGATCGCGCGCTCCGTGGCGCGCGCACACGGCGGGAGGATCCAGGCGGTACCGCGGGAAGGCGGTGGCCTCGTGATGCGTGTCACTCTACCCTTGTGATTCCCCCCACCCCGTGTTCGCTGTTGGCTGAATGCTTGCCTCGTGAAGGCAGTGACTTCTGTGCGATCGATCACAGTGTCGAGTGTCCGGCCATATGCGTTCAGTGACCTCGGGTGGGCCGGAAAGCCCGGGAAGTCCGGGTTTCCGGCCCACCTAGCGGCGGAAAATACATGGGGTGGCGTTTGTGCAAGACGGCCCCCGGACCGTGTACGGTCCCGGTCGTCATCCCAGCCAATCGCTCCTTCTGATGTGCGGCTGGGTGTCGATTGAGTAACAGACCTTGATGTGAGGCAAAATCTCCGCCTCAGGTCGGGCACAAGTCCGGCCTCTCGCGCGTTACGTGCGCTGAGACACCCGCTAAATCCCAGAGGGGGAGAGCGAACTATGGCAACGGACTACGACACCCCGCGCAAGACCGACGACGACGTAGACAACGACAGCATCGAAGAGCTGAAGGCTCGTCGCAACGAGAAGTCGTCCTCGAACGTCGACCTGGACGAAATCGACAATGCGGAAGGCCTCGACCTGCCCGGCGCGGACCTCTCCAACGAGGAACTGGCCGTTCGGGTCCTGCCCAAGCAGGCCGACGAGTTCACCTGCACGAGCTGCTTCCTGGTGCACCACCGCAGCCAGCTGGCACGCGAGAAGAACGGTCAGCCGATCTGTCGCGAATGCGACTGAGAGGCGTCGGCCGTGACTGGCTCGACACCATTTCGGAAGCTGCGCTTCCGGAAAGCTGGTGATCCGGCGGAGACGCACGAGGGAGCCGGGGGCCTGAACACGGGCCCTGGAGCCCCCGGCGTACCCGCCGTGCTCCCCGACACCGCCGAGGCGGTGCCGTCGGCCTCCGAGGCCGGCGAGGGGTCCCGGAGCCGCTCCGGGGTCCGTCGGCTGCAAGCCGTCAAGAACGGTGTGCGCAAGGGCGGCGAAAGTGCCAGGGCCGCCGCCCTTTACCTCACCGACCGAGTCATCGAGAACGCCCCGCGCGTTCCGGTTCGGGACCTCGCGACCCTGCGCGCGCAGTTCCCGGGCCTCGGGCCCGATCAGCTCGCCGACAAGCTGATCTCCGGCGCCGCGAACGCCACCTCCACCGTCGGTGCGGGGATCGGCGCCGCGGCCATGCTGCCGGTGCCGCCCGCCATGCCGGCCGAGCTGGCCGCCGAGATCACCGGGGTCGCCGCGATCGAGCTGAAGCTCATCGCCGAACTCCACGAGGTCTACGGCCTGCGGCCGCCCGGCAACCTCAAGCAACGCAGCCTCGCCTACCTCACGTCGTGGACGGAGGAGCGCGGGGTCGACCTGACCAAGCCGACGACGCTGAACGCGGCGCTGGGCGGTCAGATGAAGCGCGAACTGCGCCAACAGATCATGAAGCGGATGTTCCGCAACCTGCCCAACCTGATGCCGTTCATGGTCGGCGCCGCAGTCGGAGCGGTCATGAACCGCCGCGACACCCGCAAACTCGCCGAGAAGGTGCGTGCGGACCTGCGGACCCGGGCCGTGCCCTGGAACTCGATGCCGCAGCTCCCGCCCCTTGAGCGGCCCGCCGAGCCCCTTCCCGGGGCAGCCAGGGCCGCCATCGAGGGCCGGCCGTTCGACCCCCGCGACACCTCCTAGGCCGGACCGCGCTCAGACCCGGCTCAGGCCGCGCCCTGCGCCGCGCGGATGGCCGCCGCCAGCGCCTCGGGCTCACGGGTGGAGACGTAGACGTACGGGGTCGGGTCCGCCGGGTCGGTGACCTCGACGCGGACCGCCGTCGGCACGTAGCTGCGCATCAGCATGAAGGCGCGCATGTCGGCCTTGTACGTGCGCCAGGCGCGGGCCTCCTCCGCGTCCAGGACCTCCGGGTCGCCCAGGGCCGACACCGGGATCCGGGCGTCACCGGCGGCCAGCGCGCCGCCCACCACGCGCACGCGCTGGGAGCCGTACGAACTCACCAGCAGCCCCGTCAGCGCGGTGCCCCCGACGAGCCCGGCCAGCAGCGGCAGCGTCCCGAGCGGCAGCAGCATCAGCGCGCACGCGAGGCCGGTGAGTACGGCGATCCCCCACCAGGAGCGGGGGGCGGTCAGACGTTCGTCGTGGTGCGCGGGGGAGAGCTGCATGCGGCCAAGCCTGCCACGAGGCGACCGGCGGGTAGCCGCGCGGGTAAGGTCTGCGGCTGTGAGTGGACGAAACACAGCGTTGACGCCCCCCGCCGATGCCGCGGCGCCGGTGCGGCATCCCGATGCCCCGGCACCCGGAGAGCTCCTCGGCGCGCACTACGAGCACTGTTTCGGCTGTGGCGGCGGCCAGCCGCACGGACTCCACCTGGAGGCCCGCGCGGGCGAGGGCGTGCGCGTCAGCGCCGAGTTCACCGTCAAGCCCGCCCACCAGGGCGCGCCCGGCCTCGCCCACGGCGGCGTCCTGGCCACCGCGCTCGACGAGACCCTCGGCTCCCTGAACTGGCTGCTGCGCGTCATAGCCGTCACCGGCCGGCTGGAGACGGACTTCGTCCGCCCCGTGCCCGTGGGCACGGTGCTGTACCTGGAGGCGGAGGTCACGGCCGTCGCCGGCCGGAAGATCTACTCCAGCGCGGTCGGCCGAATAGGCGGACCCGAGGGCCCGGTCGCACTGCGCGCGGACGCCCTCTTCATCGAGGTGAAGGTCGACCACTTCACCGACAACGGACGGCCCGAGGAGATCCGGGCGGCGATGGCCGACCCGGACCAGGTCAGGCGCGCACGCGCCTTCGAGGTGAACCCCTGATGTCTGAGAACAACACCGGCGTGGACGTGTCGATCAGGCGCGTCGACCCGGAGGTGCCGATTCCGGCCTACGGTCACCCCGGTGACGCCGGCTGCGATCTGGTCACCACCGTGGCCGCCGAACTGGAGCCGGGTGAGCGGGCGGTACTGCCCACCGGGGTCTCCATCGCACTGCCCGACGGGTACGCGGCGTTCGTTCACCCGCGCTCCGGCCTGGCCGCCCGGTGCGGGCTCGCGCTCGTGAATGCCCCGGGGACGGTGGATGCCGGGTACCGTGGGGAGATCAAGGTGATCGTGGTCAATCTCGACCCGCGCGAGAGCGTCAGGTTCGAGCGTTTCGACCGCATTGCCCAGCTGGTTGTCCAGCGGGTCGAGAGGGTGCGCTTCCACGAGGTGGCGGAACTTCCCGACTCGGCGCGGGCCGAGGGGGGTTTCGGCTCCACCGGCGGTCATGCGGCCGTGGCCGGATCCGGCGCTGGTCAGCAGGGTGGGAATGGCTACGCTTCGGTCGTATCCGACCGGGAAGGACAGTGACGTGTTCGGACGTCGCAAGAAGAACGACTCCGTCAAGGACGGCGGCGCGGCCGAGCAGGTCGTCGACGGCGTCGGTGCCGATGAGCAGGACGGCACGGAGGAGACCGACGGGGCACAACCGCGCAGGGTGAACCTGCCGCCGGCCCCGCGGCCCGACGGCCCGTGGGACATCTCCGAGGTCCCCGGCAACCCCGAGGAGGGGCGGGTGGACCTCGGCGGCATCTTCGTGCCCGGGGTCGAGGGCATGGAGCTGCGCGTCGAGGTCGCCGGTGACGCGATCGTCGCCGCGACCGTGGTGCTCGGCGACAGTGCCGTACAGCTGCAGGCCTTCGCCGCGCCCCGCAGGGAGGGCATCTGGGGCGAGGTCCGCGAGGAGATCGCCGAGGGCATCACCAAGCAGGGCGGCATCATCGACGAGGTCGAGGGTCCGCTGGGCTGGGAGCTGCGCGCGCAGGTGCCCGTACCGCTGCCGGACGGGCAGACCGGCGCCCAGCTGGTCCGCTTCGTCGGCGTGGACGGCCCGCGCTGGTTCCTGCGCGGTGTCATCTCCGGCCAGGGCGCGGTGCGCCCCGAGTCGGCCGGGGTGCTGGAGCGGATCTTCCTGGACACCGTCGTGGTCCGCGGCGAGGGTCCGATGGCCCCCCGCGACCCGATCGTCCTGAAGCTGCCGAACGACGCGCAGATGGTGCCGGACGGCGTGCAGACCGAGGAGCAGGAAGGCTCCCGCTTCGGCGGGGGCATGGGCCAGCTGGAGCGCGGCCCGGAGATCACCGAGGTCCGCTGACCCCGGTGCGAACCCGTACGGCCGTGGGCCGCGTCCCTCCGGGGGCGCGGCCCACGGCCGCGTCCGGGGGCGCCCGCTCCGGCCCCGGGTCCTGCCCCGGGCCCGGAGCCCGGAGCCCGGAGCCCGGAGCCCGGAGCCCGGAGCCCGGAGCGGTGCCCGCCCCCCCGCTCCGGACCCGGCGTGACCGGGGTCACCCGGGGTGTCAGGGATCCGTCAGAGATCGGCGCATACGCCCTGATCGGCGCGTGAACGGGGCGAACGTCCCGGAGAATGAGCGCATGGGACGCGGCAAGCTCAGGATCTATCTCGGCTCGGCACCCGGAGTGGGCAAGACGTACGCCATGCTCTCGGAGGGCCACCGCCGGGTGGAGCGCGGCTCCGACTGCGTCGTGGGTTTCGTCGAGCACCACGGGCGGCCGCGCACCGAGGTCATGCTGCACGGCCTGGAACAGGTGGAGCGCCGGGAGCTCTCGTACCGGGGGGCAGCCTTCACCGAGATGGACGTGGACGCGATCCTCGCGCGCAAGCCGTCCATCGCCCTGGTCGACGAGCTGGCCCACACCAACGTCCCGGGTTCGCGCAACGCCAAGCGCTGGCAGGACGTGGAGGAGCTGCTGCGGGCCGGCATCGACGTGATCTCCACCGTCAACATCCAGCACCTGGAGTCCCTCGGCGACGTGGTGGAGTCGATCACCGGGGTGCGGCAGCGCGAGACCGTCCCGGACGAGGTGGTGCGCCGCGCGGACCAGATCGAGCTGGTCGACATGTCCCCGCAGGCCCTGCGCCGCCGGATGGCCCACGGCAACATCTACAAATCGGACAAGGTCGACGCGGCCCTCTCCAACTACTTCCGCCCCGGAAACCTCACCGCCCTGCGCGAGCTCGCCCTGCTCTGGGTCGCCGACCGGGCCGACGAGTACCTCCAGCAGTACCGGGGCGAGCACAACATCCGCTCCACCTGGCAGGCCCGCGAGCGCATCGTCGTCGGCCTCACCGGCGGCCCGGAGGGGCGCACCCTGATCCGGCGCGCGTCCCGGGTGGCGGCGAAGGGCTCGGGCAGCGAGATCCTGGCCGTCTACATCGCCCGCAGCGACGGGCTGACCGCCGCCTCGCCGAAGGAGCTCGCGGTCCAGCGGACGCTGGTCGAGGACCTTGGCGGAACGTTTCACCATGTGATCGGCGACAACGTTCCCGAGGCGCTGCTCGAATTCGCCCGCGGGGTCAACGCCACCCAGATCGTGCTCGGCTCCAGCCGCCACCGCTCCTGGCGGTACGTGTTCGGCCCCGGCGTCGGCGCCACCGTCGCCCGCGACTCCGGGCCCGACCTCGACGTCCACATCGTCACGCACGAGCAGGCCAACAAGGGCCGCGGCCTGCCCGTGGTCCGCTCGGCGGCGCGGCTCGGCCGGACCCGGATCGTGGCCGGCTGGGTCGCCGGGGTGATCCTGCCGCTGCTGCTCGCGGCGCTGCTCACGCACGTGGACAACGACCCCGGTCTCGCCAACGAGATGCTCCTCTTCCTGGCCCTGACCGTGGCCGCCGCGCTGCTCGGCGGGCTCTACCCGGCGCTGGCCTCCGCGGCCGTCGGCTCCCTGCTGCTGAACTACTACTTCGCCCCGCCGATCCACCGCTTCACCATCTCCGACCCGAAGAACATCGTCGCCATCGCCGTCTTCTTCGGCGTCGCCGGATCCGTGGCCTCCGTGGTGGACGCGGCCGCCCGTCGCACCCACCAGGCCGCCAGGCTGCGCGCCGAGTCCGAGATCCTCTCCTTCCTCGCCGGCAGCGTGCTGCGCGGCGAGACCACGCTGGACGCGCTGCTGGAGCGGGTGCGCGAGACCTTCGCCATGGAGTCGGTGGCGCTGCTGGAGCGCGAGAGCGACGTGGAGCCCTGGCAGCCGGCCGGCAGCGTCGGCCCGAACCCGGTCTCCCGCCCCGAGGACGCCGATGTGGACATGCCGATCGGCGACCACATGGCGCTGGCCCTGTCCGGGCGGGTGCTGCCCGCCGAGGACCGCCGCGTGCTCGGCGCCTTCGCCGCCCAGGCGGCCGTCGTGCTCGACCGGCAGCGGCTGGTCGGGGAGGCGGAGGAGGCCCGCCGGATGGCGGAGGGCAACCGGATCCGGACCGCGCTGCTGGCCGCCGTCAGCCATGACCTGCGTACCCCGCTGGCCTCCATCAAGGCCTCCGTCAGCTCGCTGCGCTCCGACGACGTGGAATGGTCCGAGGAGGACCGCGCGGAGCTCCTGGCGGGCATCGAGGAGGGCGCCGACCGGCTCGACCACCTCGTGGGCAACCTGCTGGACATGTCGAGGCTCCAGACCGGCACCGTCACCCCGCTGATCCGCGAGATCGACCTCGACGAGGTGGTCCCGATGGCGCTGGGCGGCGTACCCGAGGGCAGCGTGCTGCTGGACATCCCGGAGACGCTGCCCATGGTGGCGGTGGACCCCGGGCTGCTGGAGCGGACCGTGGCCAACGTGGTGGAGAACGCGGTCAAGTACAGCCCGGCGGGGGAGCGGGTGCTGGTGGCGGCCAGTTTCCTCGGCGACCGGGTCGAGGTACGGGTCGTGGACCGCGGGCCGGGCGTGCCGGAGGAGGCCAGGGACCGGATCTTCGCCCCCTTCCAGCGGCACGGGGACGCGCCGCGCGGAGCGGGGGTGGGGCTGGGGCTGGCGGTCGCGCGCGGCTTCGCCGAGGCCATGGACGGCACGCTGACGGCGGAGGACACCCCCGGGGGCGGGCTCACCATGGTGCTCACCCTGCGGGCGGTGACCAACGGTCGGCCGCAGGCCCACGTGAGCGTGGACGGCGAGGGCCGCAGCGTGGATGCTGAGCTTGATTCTGATCTTGATTCGATACGACAGAAGGCAGGACCCCAATGACCCGGGTGCTCGTGGTGGACGACGAACCCCAGATCGTCCGAGCCCTCGTGATCAACCTGAAGGCCCGCAAGTACGAGGTCGACGCGGCCGCGGACGGGGCGAGCGCCCTGGAGATGGCGGCCGCCCGCCACCCCGACGTCGTCGTCCTGGACCTGGGCCTGCCCGACATGGACGGCGTCGAGGTGATCAAGGGGCTGCGCGGCTGGACCCGGGTCCCGATCCTGGTCCTCTCCGCCAGGCACAGCTCCGACGAGAAGGTCGAGGCCCTGGACGCGGGCGCCGACGACTACGTCACCAAGCCCTTCGGCATGGACGAGCTGCTCGCCCGGCTGCGGGCCGCCGTCCGGCGGGCCGAACCGGGGGCCGGGGCCGGCGAGGACGAGGTGACCGTGGAGACCGAGACCTTCACGGTGGACCTCGCGGCGAAGAAGGCGGTGCGCGCGGGCCGGGACGTACGCCTCACGCCCACCGAATGGCACCTGCTGGAGGTGCTGGTCCGCAACGGCGGCAAGCTGGTCAGCCAGAAGCAGCTGCTCCAGGAGGTCTGGGGCCCCTCGTACGGGACCGAGAGCAACTACCTGCGGGTCTACATGGCCCAGCTGCGGCGCAAACTGGAGACCGACCCCTCGCACCCCAGGCACTTCATCACCGAACCGGGCATGGGATACCGCTTCGAGAGGTGAGCGTGAGATACCGCTACGAGAGGTGAGCGTGGCGCCGGTACGCTTCCTGTATGAGTGCTGAACCGCGTCCCGAGATCCCCGCGAAGCCGGCGAAGCCCGCCAGGCCGGCGGGCCGGTTCCGCCGGATGATTGAGCGGCTGTCCACCTCGCAGGAGGAGCTGCATTCGGCGGAGCTGCAGGAGGACGCAGAAGCCGCGGGCTGCACGCGGATCTGCGACTGCCACGACCGTCAGATAGTCAAGGTGACCGGGACCCTGCGTACCGTCACCCTGCGACCGCGCGCGGGCGTCCCCGCGCTGGAGGCCGAGCTGTTCGACGGCTCGGCCGCGCTGGACGTCGTATGGCTCGGGCGTCGCTCGATCGTGGGAATCGAACCCGGCCGTCGCATGATCGCTTCCGGGCGGATCTCGATGAGCCACGGCCGTCGGGTGCTCTTCAACCCGAAGTACGAACTCCGACCGCTCGGACAGGAGCACTGACGGTGACGTCACTCGACAAACCGGCCACGCCTGACGTGGACCCCGCCGCCGAACCGTCGGCGGACCAGAAGGCCGTGACGCAGGCCGCCCTCTTCGACGCCTTCGGGGGCATCCGGGGCACCGTGGAGACGATGCTCCCCGGCCTGCTCTTCGTCATGATCTACACGATCAACAAGGACGTGAAGAGCTCCGCCATCGCGGCGGGCGCCGTGGCGGTCCTGCTGGTGATCGTGCGGCTGCTGCGCAAGGACACGGTGAAGCACGCCTTCAGCGGGGTCTTCGGCGTGGGAGTCGGCGTGGCCTTCGCCCTGTTCACGGGGAGCGCGAAGGGCTTCTACCTGCCCGGCATGATCTACGGCGCCGGCCTGGGCGTGGCCTTCACGCTCTCCGCGCTGGTGGGCTTCCCGCTGCTGGGGGTGATCCTGGGCCCGGTGTTCAAGGAGAACCTGTCCTGGCGCACGCGCAACCCCGGGCGCAAGAAGGCGTACACCAAGGCCAGTCTGGCCTGGGGCCTGATCTTCCTCGCGAAGTACGCGATCCTCTTCCCGCTGTACTGGTGGGGCGACGCGACGCAGCTGGGCTGGGTGCTGATCGCGCTGAAGCTGCCGCCGATGGTGCTGGCGGTGTACTTCACGTGGGTCTTCCTTGCGAAGGCGCCGCCGCCGATCAACGTGATCGCGGAGTGGGAGGCGGAGGAAGCCGCCGAGAAGGCGGCGAAGGCCGCGAAGGCCGCGGAGCGGGGCCGGTAGATCCGGCCCGTCCGGTGATGTGAGCGATGTGCACGATGTGAGCGAGGGGCGCCGACCACGATGGTCGGCGCCCCTCGGACGTCCAGCGGGCCGCGGGCCGGCCGCGGGCTAGTCCGCGGCCTGGAGGAGGTCCTCCAGCTGCTCCTCGCGGGCCTGGGCGGCCACGAAGAGGAGCTCGTCGCCCGGCTCCAGGGTCTCCTCGCCGTGCGGGGTGAGCACCCGGTTGCCCCGGATGATCGTGACCAGCGAGGTGTCCTCGGGCCAGGTGATCTCACTGATCTGCTTGCCGGCGACCTGGGAGTCGGCGGGCAGGGTCAGCTCGACCAGGTTGGCGTCGCCGTGGCTGAAGCGCAGCAGGCGCACCAGGTCACCGACGCTGACGGCCTCCTCGACCAGCGCCGACATCAGGCGCGGCGTGGAGACGGCGACGTCGACGCCCCAGGACTCGTTGAAGAGCCACTCGTTCTTCGGGTTGTTCACGCGGGCGACGACCCGCGGGACCCCGTACTCGGTCTTCGCGAGGAGGGAGACGACCAGGTTGACCTTGTCGTCACCCGTCGCTGCGATGACCACGTTGCACCGCTGCAGCGCCGCCTCGTCGAGCGAGGTGATCTCGCAGGCATCGGCCAGCAGCCACTCGGCCTGCGGCACCCGCTCCACCGAGATGGCGGTCGGGGCCTTGTCCACGAGGAGCACCTCGTGGCCGTTCTCCAGCAGCTCGCCCGCGATGGAACGTCCCACCGCGCCGGCTCCGGCGATCGCGACCCTCATGCGTGTGCCTCCTCAGGACCCTCGGCGAAGGACGCCTCCACCTTGTCGATCTCGTCCGTGCGCATCATCACGTGGACGAGGTCGCCCTCCTGCAGGACGGTCGCCGATGTCGGCAGCATGGCCTCGCCCAGCCGGGTGAGGAAGGCGACGCGGACGCCGGTCTCCTCCTGCAGCTGGCTGACCTTGTGGCCGACCCAGGCGGTGGAGGTGTGCACCTCGGCGAGCTGGACACCGCCGCTCGGGTCGCGCCACAGCGGTTCCGCGCCCGACGGCAGCAGCCGGCGGAGCATCTGGTCGGCGGTCCACCGGACGGTCGCGACGGTGGGGATGCCCAGGCGCTGGTAGACCTCGGCGCGCTTGGGGTCGTAGATGCGGGCGGCGACGTTCTCGACGCCGAACATCTCGCGGGCCACGCGGGCGGCGATGATGTTGGAATTGTCACCACTGCTGACCGCCGCGAAGGCACCCGCGTCCTCGATGCCGGCCTCGCGAAGCGTGTCCTGGTCGAAGCCGACTCCGGTCACGCGGCGGCCGCCGAAGGACGCCCCCAGCCGGCGGAATGCGGTGGGGTCCTGGTCGATGACCGCGACCGTATGCCCCTGCTGTTCCAGGGTCTGCGCGAGGGCGGAGCCCACTCTTCCGCAGCCCATAATGACGATGTGCACGGCCGTCCTTCCGGCTGTCAGCGGCTCGCTGGTTTCCAGCCTCATTGCTGCTCTGGCTTAACAGGGTCTCAGACCATGGCCCAAGCTACACACGGGCGGTCACCAGTGTGCCCTCTTCAGGGGCAGTCGGCGGGGCGCAGCGGGGCGTATGCGCCGCGTTTGGATGGCATATAGGGGCCGTATTGCCGTGTAGAGGGGTGCGGGTTCGTCAGCCTGATATCGAACGCTTACGATCCTCTGCGTGTCCAAACTGACCGACGTGCCCAAACGGATCCTGATCGGCCGGGCGCTACGCAGCGACCGCCTCGGGGAAACACTCCTTCCCAAGCGGATCGCCCTTCCTGTCTTCGCGTCCGACCCGCTCTCCTCGGTGGCATATGCCCCTGGCGAGGTCCTGCTGGTCCTGTCGATCGCGGGTGTGTCGGCGTACCACTTCAGCCCCTGGATCGCGGTCGCGGTCGTGGTGCTGATGTTCACCGTGGTCGCCTCCTACCGGCAGAACGTCCACGCCTACCCCAGCGGCGGCGGTGACTACGAGGTCGCCAACACCAACCTCGGACCCAAGGCCGGCCTCACCGTCGCGAGCGCCCTGCTCGTCGACTACGTCCTCACGGTCGCCGTGTCCATCGCCTCGGGCGTGGAGAACCTCGGCTCGGCCATCCCCTTCGTCGTGGAGCACAAGGTGCTCTGCGCGGTCGGGACGATCTTGCTGCTCACCCTGCTGAATCTGCGCGGCATGAAGGAATCCGGAAAGCTCTTCGCGATTCCGACCTACATCTTCGTCGCGGGCGTATTCATCATGATCGCTTGGGGCGCCTGGCGCGGGCTCGTCCTCGACGACACCATGAAGGCCCCGACGGCCGATTTCGAGATCAAACCCGAGCACCAGGGCCTCGCCGGTTTCGCGCTGGTCTTCCTGCTGCTGCGCGCCTTCTCCTCCGGCTGCGCCGCCCTGACCGGCGTCGAGGCCATCAGCAACGGCGTACCCGCCTTCCGCAAGCCCAAGAGCAAGAACGCCGCGACCACCCTGGCCCTCATGGGCGGGCTGGCCGTGACCATGTTCTGCGGCATCATCGGCCTGGCCATGGCCACCGACGTCAAGATGGCCGAGAAGCCCGCGCTCGACCTGCTCGACAACGGCGTGGCCGTCGGCGCCGGGTACGTCCAGAACCCGGTGATCTCCCAGGTGGCCGAGGCGGTCTTCGGCAAGGGGTCCTTCCTCTTCGTCCTGCTGGCCGCCGCCACCGCGCTCGTCCTGTTCCTCGCCGCCAACACCGCGTACAACGGCTTCCCGCTGCTCGGCTCGATCCTCGCCCAGGACCGCTACCTGCCGCGCCAGCTGCACACCCGCGGCGACCGGCTCGCCTTCTCCAACGGCATCGTGCTCCTCGCCGGCGCCGCCGCGCTGCTCACCTGGATCTACGGGGCCGACTCGACGAAGCTGATCCAGCTCTACATCGTCGGCGTCTTCGTCTCCTTCACGCTCAGCCAGACCGGCATGGTCCGGCACTGGAACCGCCACCTGAAGTCCGAGACGGACCCCGCAAAGCGCCGCCACATGATCCGCTCCCGCGCGATCAACACCTTCGGCGCCTTCTTCACGGGCCTGGTCCTGGTCGTCGTACTCGCCACCAAGTTCACCCACGGGGCCTGGGTCGCCCTGCTCGGCATGGTGATCTTCTACGGCACGATGACCGCGATCCGTAAGCACTACGACCGGGTCTCCACCGAGATCGCCGCCGCCGAGGAACGCCCCGACGAGTACGTGCGGCCCTCGCGGGTCCACTCCGTCGTCCTGGTCTCCAAGCTCCACAAGCCCACCCTGCGGGCCCTGGCCTACGCCAAGCTCCTGCACTCCAACCGGCTGGAGGCGCTCAGCGTCAACGTGGACGAGGCCGAGACCAAGGCGCTCAAGGAGGAGTGGGAGCGGCGCGGGATCAACGTCCCGCTGAAGATCCTCGACTCGCCGTACCGGGAGATCACCCGCCCGGTGGTCGAGTACGTGAAGGGCCTGCGCAGCGAGAACCCGCGCGACGCCGTCAGCGTGTACATCCCCGAGTACGTCGTCGGGCGCTGGTACGAGCACCTGCTCCACAACCAGAGCGCGCTGCGGCTCAAGGGCCGGCTCCTCTTCACCCCCGGAGTCATGGTCACCTCGGTGCCCTACCAGCTGCAGTCCTCGGAGCTCGCGAAGAAGCGGGCCAAGAAGCGGGCCGAATGGAACGCCCCGGGCGCGGTGCGCCGCGGGCCCGTGGACGCCCCGCGGCCGAAGGACCCGGCGGCCAAGGGCTGACGGCTCAGGGCTGACGGCTCAGGGCTGATGGCGAACGGCCGGACGAGATCCACGTAAACTGGTGGGTCGGTCGTCCGGCCGTTCCTTTTTGATCACTTCCTTGGAGTCTCCCCACCATGACGACCGAGCAGAACGAGAAGCAGTCACTGGTCGGGGAGGAGTACGAGGTCGAGGTCGGTCCCGTCGCGCACGGCGGGCACTGCATCGCCCGGACCGCCGAGGGCCGGGTCCTGTTCGTCCGGCACACCCTGCCCGGCGAGAAGGTCATCGCCCGCGTCACGGAGGGCGACGCCGACTCCCGCTTCCTGCGCGCCGACGCCGTCACCGTCCTGGACCCCTCCAAGGACCGGGCCCCCGCGCCGTGCCCGTACGCCGGCCCCGGCAAGTGCGGCGGCTGCGACTGGCAGCACGCGAAGCCCGGCGCCCAGCGCCGGCTCAAGGGCGAGGTCATCGCCGAGCAACTGCTGCGGCTCGCCGGACTCACCCCGGAGCAGGCCGGCTGGGACGGTACGGTCATGCCCGCCGAGGGCGACAAGGTGCCCGCCGGGCAGGTCCCGCAGTGGCGCACCCGCGTGCAGTTCGCGATCGACGAGGACGGCAACGCGGGGCTGCGCAAGCACCGCTCCCACGACATCGAACTGATCGACCACTGCATGATCGCCGCGCCGGGCGTCAGCGAGCTCGGCATCGAGCAGCAGGACTGGCCCCAGATGGCCACCGTCGAGGCCATCGCCGCCACCGGCTCCGGCGACCGCCAGGTCGTCCTGACCCCCCGCCCGGGCGGCCGTCTCCCCCTGGTCGAGCTGGACAAGCCCGTCTCCGTCCTGCGCGTGGAGGAGAAGGACGGCGGAGTCCACCGGGTCCACGGCCGCCCCTTCGTGCGCGAGCGCGCGGACGGCCGTACGTACCGCGTCGGCATGGGCGGCTTCTGGCAGGTCCACCCCCAGGCCGCGGACACCCTGATCAAGGCCGTCATGCAGGGCCTGATGCCGCGCAAGGGCGAAATGGCCCTCGACCTCTACTGCGGCGTCGGCATCTTCGCGGGCGCCCTCGCCGAACGGCTCGGCGAGACCGGCGCGGTCCTGGGCATCGAGTCCACGAAGCGCGCGGTCGAGGACGCCCGGCACAACCTCACCGACTTCCCCCGCGTCCGCATCGAGCAGGGCAAGGTCGAGCAGATCCTCCCGAAGACCGGCATCACGGAGTGCGACCTGGTCGTCCTCGACCCGCCGCGCGCGGGCGCCGGCAAGCAGACGGTCCGCCAGGTGGCCGGCCTCACCCCCCGCCGCATCGCCTACGTGGCCTGCGACCCGGCAGCCCTCGCCCGCGACCTGGCCTACTTCCAGGAGGCGGGCTACAAGGTCCGCACCCTGCGCGCCTTCGACCTCTTCCCGATGACGCACCACGTGGAGTGCGTGGCGATCCTGGAGCCCATCCGCGAGGACGCCTGACCTGCAGGTTCTCGGTTTTGGTGGTTCGCTTGACCTGTTTCCGGACGGACAACAGGTCGAGCGAATACGGTCGCAGTCGCGGCTGCCACGAGCTGCTTGACCTGCGGCTTTGGGTGACCAGGGCCAGAGGTTCGCCGGTAGCACCACAGGATCACTCGGAATCTTGACGCTCGAATGACGCTCGCTTGTGAATCTCCTGAGGGGTCGTCAGCGAGGAATGGGCGACTTTTGGGCGTGCTGTGTGGCGGTTCGGGAGCGGCCTATGCGGGCGGTCGCGATCGAAGCCGGACCGCCCGGAACGCGGCCCCACGCTTCCTGCGCGAGCTGCAGCAATGCGCACAGCTTCTCGGCTAGGTTCAGCCCGGAGCCGGATACATTCGGCTCTTCATAAGACCGCCAGGCCGACGCGTAGTTGGGCTGGCATCCTTGTGAGGGAGCCCCAGTAAGGCGGGCTGGATCAAGCTAGACGTACCGTGAACCCATGGTGGCGATCCTGCGGTGCACTCCTGATGAAGAGAAGTTCCTTGCCGGCTTCCGGCGGCCGACACAGTTCGAGGCCGGCTGGGAGTCATTAGGGGAACGTGAAGCGTGGAAGAGTAGCCACGTCGTCCTGGTTGTGACCGGACAGGAGAGTCGTAGGCCGCTTGTTGAGTACATCGGGCACGCCAGGAGCGGCCGACGTGCGGGCACATTTGGTAAGACGATCGAGGTGACGCAGCTTCATCGCATCGAACCTCCCGTCCCTATTGAGACGTTGTCCGATCGAGTCCACCTTCGTCACAGATACGCCACTGGTGTGTCGGGAACGCTGTCGAAGCGTGCCGGGGAAGAGCTGCTGGATGCACTCACCACTTGTCGGGCTGATTTGGTCGGTGTCATCGCCCAGTTGCAGGAGCGGACAGGTGGCTTCCGGATTCTCAGCCGGGTGCGGGAGCTCTTTGTCGAGGAACGGGATGCCACAGGGCTGGCGCTTCAGCTGGGCGGATTCGACCGGAGCATCATCGGTGAGGCTCGGTTTCCGGATGAGAACGGGTCCAGAGTCCCGGTTCTAGCCACTCTTCCAGGTCACCCAGCGCACGAGGACCACCTTGTCTTTCACGACGCGCAACGGTTCTCGGACTGGGTCGGTAGCGATGCGGAGCACCTCGCGAAGCGTCTGTTCCAGAAGGGTGATCAGAAGCTCTTCATCGCCAACGTCAACCGTCTGCCGGCTGAGGACACGCTGGGGATCGACCTGATCTACCACCATGTGAACCGGGACAGCTTCATCCTTGTGCAGTACAAGAAGATGCAGCAGGTCGGCGCGGGCCGCAGCGAGTGGGGCTATCGTCCGGATACTGACCTGGACGACCAGCTGGAGCGGATGAGGCAGGTAGAAGAGGCGTGCACGAGGCTCGATCAGGATCCGCTGCTTGACTATCGTCTTGCTCCTCAGCCTTGTTGGATCAAATTCTGTAAGTCCGAGCAGACTGCACCGAGAGGGGACGCTCTGATCGGTGGTATGTACCTCGCTCGCGAGCACGTCGAGTGGCTTCGCCAACGGCCCGACCTCGCCACGGGCCCGAGAGGGGGAGAGCTGTTCGGTTATCACACGGTGCCCCGCTACTTCGACAACACGACCTTCACCCAGCTCGTTCAAGACGGCTGGATCGGCACGCGCGGCAAGGCGAGCGAGATCATCCGGGACCAAATCGAAGCCAGCCTCAACGGCTCGCGTTCCCTTGTCTTCGCCGCCCTCATTGGCGACGACATGACGCAAGCCGAACGCACCAGGGAGCGCAGAGGTGGCTCGGCGGGCTGAACCCGCGGTGATCCCACGATCCGCCGGTACGTACACCGATCAGCATGGCCAGGGGCCAGCGCGGCGGGGCCGGGAGCCGGTGCCTGAGATGCGGCTGCCTGTGCTGCCCGCTCCCGTGCCCTGGGCGCATCGGGCGACCTCAGCAGATCACAGCCAGGATGCGCGCGAGCGGTCGCTCAGGGTGAACCACTACGGTCCTCGGTCGATTCCAGCGCACACAAGAACGATGGGGGAGAATCCGTGTCGGGGTTGCAGGTGAGTTGGTTCCGCCGAGACAAAAATTGTGGTGAGCTTTCACGTGCTACGGCACTGACTAACGGGGCTCAGCCGCGCTTCTTGGCGAGTGGCACGGAAGCGGCCTACGTGCTTATGGGCGCGCTAGGGCGGCCGAAGGCCATTCGCTAAGCTCCAAGTTTCCGCCCGATGTAGGCGATCTCCAACACCCCCTCTTCGGGCAGGAGCCGGAAATGCAGGCGCCCGGGACCCGGGGTGAAGCGGCCGTGCCAGTCGTAGCAGTGATCCTCCCCCTCCTCGTCCGTGAAGTGGCACAGGCGTTTGCGCTGCTCATGCTCCGGCGTGATCTTCGCTCCCTGCCAGGCGGGCGCGGCGGCTTCGGCCGGATCCCACCGCGCGGCTGACTCCTCCAGCCGCGCCAGCAGACCGCGCACCTGCACGAACGCTGGCGGCTGGAGAGCGTCCAGATCCTGCCGGGCCCGGGGAAGGAACCGGAGTGAGGGGAAGAAGTCGCCCCGCTCCTCCCACAACCGCGCCGCCGAGTCGACCGAATCGAGCCCGGTGGACCGCCCCCACTGCTCGTGCGGCTTGAGGTCGACGGGACGTGAGCCGTGACGTACGGACTCGGTTGCCTCCGCCATGACGAGTTCACCGCGGTCGTCCTCGACGAGCGTACGGACGGTGACCTCCAGCCACGGCCGGTGCCAGGCGGTCGACACCGGCAGGCTGACGCAGAGCCCGTCCATGAGATGGGCGGCGCCGACCCCCTCGATGGGTTCACCCGCGTACTCGTACTCGACCTCGCGGGGTGCCATGTTCTGGGGGAGGACCTCGGCGAACGGGGCCCGGTTGCGCAGGGCCTTGATGTACAAGCGTTGGTTGAGATGCCGGTTGTCTGCGGCCCACTGATGGTAGTAGTACCCCCGGGCCAGCTCGGACTGAGCCAGTGGGGTCCGGGTGACGAGGGCGATCTCGCGCCACGACCGGGTCTCCCGCAGGACGCTGATCAGCCCGTCCATCGCCTCGGCCACCTCTGCTGGCGAGGCTTCGGACATGCAGGACCGCTCGTTGAGGAACAGCAGAATTGGCACGCCCGCCCCCAGGTGTGATGATCGTGAACCGTGTCAGTCTGAGTCTCGCGGAGTTCAGTCGAGCAGCTGGTCGAGGGAGTTCTCCCACTCGTCGAAGAACCCTCGCGGCCACTCGGACAACATGCCGTCGTCCCCCATCCGGGGACTGACCGCCTCCCCGCGCTGCCCGCTGCGGCGGAAGAAGTGCACGGCGGTCGCGGACGCCGGGATGCGGTCGTTCTTGACGGAGATCCGCAGGCCGTTGAGGACGTGATCCGAGTGCGTCTCCACGACGAGCTGCGCGCCGGCGGCGACGGCGGCCGTCGCGAGGTAGGCCAGCGAGGTTTGCCCCTGCGGGTGGAGGTGCGCCTCCGGGTTCTCCAGCAGGATGAGCGAGCCCGGCCGGGCGGTGAGGCAGGCAACGACGACGGGCAATGCGTAGGTCAGGCCGAAGCCGACGTTGGTGGGCCGGTACCGGTTCGAGGCGTTCACGCCCGACCCGAAGCCGTAGCTGAGCCGCACGGTGTCCGTGCCGTCGATCCCGATGGCCTGGAGATTGACTCCTGGACAGAGCTGCTGCATCCACGCGTCGGTCTGCGCGAGTAGCGTGCCGGAGGTCGTTGACGGGTGCCGCAACGCGGTCCCTACGGGCTCGTCCTGATGGACGCGCAGGTAGTTGGCCGTGTGCTCGCCCCGGGCACCGAGGAACCCGCGCCGTACGACCGCGTGGTGCGAGCGCGGGTAGCTGATGTCGGGGACGATGCGGTCGGCCTTGAGGTACTGGAAGCCCGGACCGAAGAGCTCAGGCAGTGCCCGGACCAGGTGGGTCCCGGTCGGCGGCGCCGCGACCAGCTTGAGCAGGTCGTCTTCCGGACCGTACGCGGCACGCCAGGTGAGGGGCGCGTCGGGGAGGCCGACTGGGAGGACGGTCAGGCCGATGTCGGGGTCGTCCTTCGGATACGCCTCGTGCCGTACGTCCTGTCCGGTACCCAGCTGGACGAACTCACCGTTGAGCAGCAGCCCCGACTCGCCTCCGTCCTCCAGGACACCCGCCTCGTACGACTGGCGCAGCAGTGCCAGGGCCTGGAGGACCGTGCTCTTGCCGGAGGAGTTCAGGCCGGTGAGCAGGGTGAAGGGCGCAAGTGTGAGGTCCTGGCGGCCGAACGCCTTGAAGTTGGTGATGCCGATGCGCTCAAGCACTCAGGACCTCCCGGAACATCTCGTCGAGCAGACGGAAGCGGAGCTTGACCTTGTTGACGTCGCCGGTGCCCGAGGATACGGCGTTGAAGTAGTCGGGGTACTCCATGAGGCGCAGGAAGCCTTCCTCCACCGCGGTGCGGCGCTCGTCCAACAGCTCGATCTCATGTGGGGCGTATCCGGAGAGGGTGACCGACTGTGCCTCGAAGAGGGCCTTGTTGACCGGTGAGCGGCGGGTGGTGGCGCGGAACTGCTTACGGAAGGCGTGCTCACCGAATACGGCGTGGCTGGCGTCCATCGCCCTGATGAAGCGTGTCCGCATGTCCTGCCGACGACTGGGGTCCAAGTCGTTGATCTCGTGCATACCTTGACGGAGGAAGAGGTCGAAGTCCCCGCTCCCGTACAGGTCGAACGGTGTGAGAGTGAAGGCGAGGTGCCGCAGACACATTTCCCGGTCCGACATCCGCTCGGAGGACACGCTGCCCCCGGTCGCCCGCCGGAACTCGTCGGTTCCGGCCAGATCCTCAAGGAATCCACGTGCCGGGCCGGGGATCAGAGCATGACGCAGCTCCTGCCGTGTGAGCGGACGCCCCCCTGTGTTGATCCGGGCGAAGATGTTGAACTTGACCTTTTCCGGTGTCCCCCGCCGGATGAGGAGGACGACGAGTTCGGTCTCCTCTATCCGGGTCTGGAGGCGGCCGGGCAGGTCGGCGAACTCACAGCCCTCGAACTCGGTGAGGTACTCCAGCCCCGTCAGGCGCAGTGGCGCGGCGCCGATGGACTCGGGCGCGACGAACCTCGCGATCGTGGAGAGGCGCTGGACACCGTCCACGATGGCCCAGGTGTCGTCCTCGCCCTCGGCGGCGTAGAGGGTCGGCAGCGTGATGCGCAGGAGCAGCGACTCGATCAGTCGGCTCTGTGCCTTCAGGGTCCAGATGCCGGCCCGGCGCTGAAAGTCGGGGGCGAGGTCGATCGTGCCCCGTCTGATGCGGTTGAGAAGGAGACCGACGGTGGGATTGCGGGTCTGGACCTCGATCAGATCGGGATCGAAGGGACTGTCGATCCGCTCGCCGATGTCCTCCCGCTCCACGTCCGTGCTGAAGCCCGTCTCGTCCAGCTCGACGGGAATCATGTCCTGGACGAGGCGGGCCTCGGGTGCGGTCGTGCTGTCACTCATGGGTTCTCCGAACCGCCTCTCCGCTGTTGGGCTCCGTCGTCCACGGAGGCATCGTATGCGGGGCGGGCCGGTGGGCGGGGCTGGTGGTGGCGTATCAGAGGCGGAAGTCTCCGGCGTGGAAGGCGAAGGCCGCCCAGGCGCCGGGGGACACGTGCAGCGGGGCGAGCCCCGTGTCCTTGGAGTCCCGGACGAGGACGGCCTCGGGGCGGAGGGCCACCTCGACGCAGTTGTCGCCTGAACTGCCGCTGTAGCTGCTCTTGAATCAAGCCAGTTCGGTGGTGCTCATAGCGCTCCTCGCATCTGCTCAAGCAGGCGTACTGTGGCTTCGCGGCCGAGGGCATGCGAGCGCAGCTTGCCATAGCGCTGGAGCATCGCGCTCACGTCTTTCGAGTCGGTGATGAGAATGCTCGACTGCTGGCCTTCCGAGTAGCCCAACCAATCGTGATGGGGCGTCTCCGCCAGGTACATGAGGCCATCAATACCCGCGTGATCTTCCTGGCGGAGAGGCATTACCTGAATCTCGACGTTGCGGCGCTGTCCCTGGTCCAGCAAGTGGTCAAGGAGGCTGCGAGTGACCTCCGTGCCGCCCATACGCCGTTCGAGGAGTGCCTGCTCGATGACGAAGCTGAAGGCAGTGTTCGGACGGTTGGACAGCAGCTGCTGGCGCTCCAGCCGGGCGGCCACCTGCTGCTCGATCTGGCCTTCGGACAGTGGCGGCAATCGGCGATCGAAGATGGCTCGGATGTACGGCTCGGGTTGCAGCAGCCCGGGAATGGCCCGGCACTCGTACGTGTAGAGAGAGACTGCGTCCTCCTCGATACCGGCCCACGGCCGGAACCATGAGGCCAGCCCCGCCTTACGCGTCAGAGTTCGTGTCGCCGCCCCAAGTACCCGCCCGGCGATCGGATCGAGGACCGTCTCCGCCCGCCCGACGAGGTCCTTCGGCGGGAAACGCTTGCCTTGCTCGATCTTGGCGTTGTAGTGCGCCGAGTACCGGACCTGGGGACCGAACTCCTCCTGAGTCAGCCCGGCCTCGTCCCGCAGGGCCTTGAGCACCGCGCCGAAAGTCCTGAGACTGTCCGACAGCTCTGGTTCGTGGTTGGCCCCGCCGTTGTGGTCCACGCTCATCGCAGTCCGCCCCTTCGCGCCCGTACGCTCCCGCCCGACTTCACAGAGTTACGTAAGGTCACCCACCCAGTCCAGAGCGTGAGCCAGTGCAGCGGGATCTGTACCAGTGGCGGACCTGCCGACCAGGTGTGACGGCCCGGAAGCCTGGGCTCCATGACGTCACCCCACAACTCGACCACTGTCACCGTACGTACGTTCACCCAGCGGTTCTCGTCCACCCGGCGAGGCGCGCGGCTCGCCCGCCTCCTGGCCGCTCAGCAGCTCGCCGACTGGGGCGTTCCGTACGGCTCCGGGACGCATGACGCTGTCACGCTCGTCGTCGCAGAACTCGCCGCCAACGCCGTGATCCACGGCCGGATTCCGGGCCGCGACTTCGAACTGCGCCTCGCGCACCACGGCGGCCTCGTCAGGGTCGAGGTCTCCGAACACATCCGGAGCTGCCCGAGCGGGCCGCTCTCGGACCCGAGGGCGACGGCGGACGTGGCTTAAACCTGGTCGCCAGGCTTGCCGAGCGGTGGGGGGTGCGGGGCAGGGTGGGGCCGGGGAAGACCGTGTGGGCGGAGTGTGCCCTGTCGCCCCAAGCTCGTGAGGGCGAAATCGCGACAACGTGATCAGTTCTCTGGTCGGCGCCGTACGGCCTCTCCGGATTCCGTAGGCTTGACCAGCCCGTCCCCGGCATACCGCGGGCGCGGCGCGGCGACCGCGCAGGACACGGAACCACGAAAAGGTAGCGAGTGAGCGACAAGAACCAGGAGCTGGCCGACTTCATTTGGTCGGTGGCGGACCTGCTCCGAGGCGACTACAAGCGCTCCGAGTACGGCAAGGTCATCCTGCCCATGACCGTGCTGCGCCGGATGGACTGTGTGATGTCCGACACGCGCGAGGACGTGTGGGCGCGGGAAGCGTCCTACGCGGGAGTCAACAAGGAAGCCGTACTGCGGGTCGCCGCCAGCCGGAACTTCTACAACACCTCGAAGCAGACGTTCGCCACCATCGGCGCGGACCCGGACACCCAGAAGGTGGAGAAGAACCTCAAGGACTACATCGACGGCTTCTCCGCCGAGGCCACCGAGATCCTCGACAGCTACGCCTTCCATCTCCAGATCGAGCGACTGGCCAAGGCCGACCTCCTCTATCTCGTGGTGCAGAAGTTCCGCGACATCGACCTCAGCCTGAAGGCTGTGGACAACCACAACATGGGCTTCATCTTCGAGGAACTGATCCGCAAGTTCGCGGACGCCTCGAACGAGACCGCGGGTGAGCATTTCACCCCGCGCGAGGTCATCGAGCTGATGGTGGAGCTGCTGCTCGGACCCGACGACGGTCGCCTCAACGAGGCCCCTGTGATCGATATCCTCGACCCCGCCTGCGGTACCGGCGGCATGCTGTCGGCGGCCGAGCATCACATCAAGGAACTCCACCCCGGGGCCCGGGTCAACCTGTACGGACAGGAACTCAACGCCGAGTCGTACGCGATCTGCCGCTCCGACATGCTCCTCAAGGGTCAGGATGCCTCCCTCATCCACTTCGGCAACTCCTTCACCCAGGACGGACATGAGGGGGAGGAGTTCAGCTACATGCTGGCCAACCCGCCCTTCGGCGTCGAGTGGAAGAAGGTCGAGAAGCAGGTCAAGGACGAGTACGAGGAGCAGGGCCACGGCGGACGTTTCGGCGCCGGCCTGCCCCGGATCAACGACGGCTCATTCCTCTTTCTCCAGCACATGATCGCCAAGATGAAGCAGCCGAAGACCGGCGAGAACGGGGAGGAGACCGGCGGCAGCCGGCTCGCCATTGTCTTCAACGGCTCTCCGCTCTTCACAGGCGGCGCGGGGTCGGGCGAGTCCGAGATCCGCCGTTGGATCATCGAGAACGACTACCTGGAGGCGATCGTCGGCCTCCCGGACCAGCTGTTCTACAACACCGGCATCTCCACGTACTTCTGGATCGTCACCAACCGCAAGCCGAAGAACCTCAAGAACCGGATCATCCTGATCGACGCGCGGGACCAGTGGTCCAAGATGCGAAAGTCGCTGAGCAACAAGCGCAAGGAGATCGTCGAGGATCAGCGGAAGGAGATCTGCCGCTGGTACGAGGAGGCGCGGCGGCTGACCCGGTCGGGGGACGGTTCGGAGCACTCCGTGCCCGACAAGGTCAAGATCATGGACGCGGACGACTTCGGCTACAAGCGGATCACCATTGACCGCCCGCTGAAGCTGCGCTTCGAGGTCACCGAGGACACCCTGGACGCGCTGCGGGTGGCGAAGGTTGTTGAGAAGGAGCTGGGCGCCGGGGGCGTGGAGAAGCTGACGGGCGTGCTGAAGCCGCTGATCGGGTCGCGGTGGGGCACGAAGGCGGAGGCGTGGGATGCCCTGCGCACGACTCTGGCCGAGGGCGGAATCCCGTGGCCGAGCGGCAAGCCCTTCGACAAGGCGATGCGCGACGCGGTCGGGGTCCCGGACCCCGAGGGCGAGGTCCAGTACGTGAAGAAGGGGCAGCCGGAGCACGATCCGGATCTGCGCGACTTTGAGAACGTGCCTAGGCGCGGGGACATCGACGCGTACTTCATGCGCGAGGTGAAGCCGTACGTGGACGACGCGTGGATCACGGAGTTCAAGGACCCGAGGACCAAGGAGATGGTGCGCTACCGGGTTGGGTACGAGATCCCGTTCACACGGCACTTCTACGTGTACCAGCCGCCCCGGCCGCTCGCCGAGATCGACGCGGAACTGAAGACTCTTGAGACGGAGATCCAGAAGCTGCTGGGCGAGGTGGCGGGATGAGCCGGACGGTTACTGTCCGTGCTGTCGCGGAGGTGTCCCTAGGTCGACAGCGTTCGCCGCAACACGACTCGGGACCGCACATGGTTCCCTACCTACGGGCAGCCAATGTCAAGGACGGCTTCCTGGACCTCAGCGACGTAAAGCAGATGAATTTCGCCCCGGCTGAACGGCGGGTCTTCTCGCTGCGCCCTGGCGACGTGCTCGTCACGGAGGGCAGTGGGAGCCTGGGTTCCGTCGGGGCCTCAGCTGTCTGGCGCGGTGAGATCGAGGGCCCGGTCTGCTTCCAGAACACGCTGCTCCGGATGCGGCCTCGCGAGGGTGTGACCGACGGACGCTTTCTGGAGTGGTGGGCCCGCTCGGCATTCGGGAGCGGGGTGTTCGCGTCGGTAGCCACAGGCGCGAACATTTACCACATCAGCGCGGAGCGGGTACGGGCACTGCCGATCGAGGTGCCGTCGATGGAGGAACAGCGCCGCATCGCGGACTTCCTCGACACACAGACGGCCCGCATTGATCGCATGACGGATCTTCAGCGGGCCGCACTGGATCGAGTGGCGGAACGCGATGTAGCCGCCCTCGACCTGGGGATTGACGCTCTCTATGAGCAGGTTGGGTTCCTGCCGTTGCGTCGATTCGTGGTCGGCGTTGACCAGGGGGCGAGCCCTCAATGTGACGCCGTACCGGCAGACAAAGACGAGTGGGGCGTGCTCAAGGTCAGTGCACTTCGGCCAGGGCATTTCGAGTCAAGTGCCAACAAGCGCCTGCCCGATGACATGGTTCCGGACCGACGGAGCGAAGTTCGGGAGGGTGACCTGCTGATTACGCGGGCGAACACCCCTCAGCTCGTGGGTTCCACTGCGGTCGTGCCTCGCGTTCGGGGCAAACTCCTACTCTCGGACAAGATCTTCCGCGTACGTCTAGCCCCGGACATGGATGCGCACTATGTGGCAGCCGTGGCGCGGGGAAGCCGGGTACGGGCCGCCTGCGCCGCCGCGTCGAACGGTGCTTCGCAATCCATGGCGAATCTTCGCTTCGAAGAGATCAAAGACTGGCCCATCCCACGAGCGAGTCCGGCCCAGCAGCGTGCGTTCGTGCAGCAGATGGAGCGTAGTCGGGAGGCTGTCGGCCAGATTCGCACGAAGATCGACCGTCAGCTGGCCCTGCTCTCCGAGCGGCGCCAGAGCCTCATCACCGCCGCCGTCACCGGACAGCTTGACGTAACCACCGCCGGTCGAGCCGCAGCCGCATGACCCCCGCAGTCCCCGCCCACCACCCCATGCCCGCCCGCCCCGAGGAGCCCCGATGACCGACGCCCCCGCGCGAGCGCACGCGCACCAGGCCCACACCGAGGGGGCCTTCGAGGATGCCGTCGAGGCCGGGCTGCTGCGGGGCGGGTGGGAGCGGGGGCTGGCTAACACCTACAGCCACGCGCTCGGGATCGACACCTCGGAACTCAGTACCTTCCTCGGCGCCTCCCAACCCGACCAGTGGCAGCGGCTCCAGGACGCCTACGGCGAAGAGGAGGAGCAGGCCATCCAGCGGTTCGGCGCGCTCGTCGCCAAGCAGATTGACGGGCGCGGGCTGCTCGACGTACTGCGGCACGGCGTCGTCGACCGGAACGTCAAGCTCCGCCTTGCCTTCTTCAAGCCCGCCCATACCCTCGCCGCCGGGGCGCTGGACGAGTACGACGCCAACCGGCTCACCGTCGTACGGCAGTTCCACTTCTCGGCCGTCGACCCTGGCAAGTCCCTGGACCTGGCGCTCTTCCTCAACGGGTTGCCCGTCGCCTCCGTCGAGTTGAAGAACCCACTCACCGGGCAGTCGGCCGAGGACGCCATGCGCCAGTACCGGCGCCGCGACCCGGGCGAGCTGTACTTCGCGCGCCGCAGCCTCGTCCACTTCGCCGTCGATCCTGACCTCGTGTTCTTGACCACCCGCCTGGCCGGCCCGAAGACCCGGTTTCTGCCGTTCAACAGGGGTACCGGCGGCCCCGGCGCCATCGGAGGCGCGGGCAACCCGCCGCTGTCGGCCGACGTCGACTACGCCACCTCCTACCTGTGGGAGCAGGTCTGGCAGCGGGACGCCTGGCTCGACCTCCTGCACCGCTACCTGCACGTCGAGGACCCCGCAGCCAAGGCCGGCAAAGCCCCCCGCTACCGGCCGGGGGCCGCCCACTCCCACCCGCTGATCTTTCCGCGCTTCCACCAGTGGGACGCCGTCCGGAGGATGACCGCGCACGCGGCCCGGCACGGGGCTGGGGAGAACTACCTGGTCCAGCACTCCGCCGGCTCGGGCAAGTCCAACACCATCGCCTGGCTCGCGCACCGGCTGGGTTCGCTGCACACGCCCGAAGACCCGGCTCTCATCGATCCGGGCGCGGCAGCTGCCAAGGGGCTCGGCGCCAACAAGCCCGTCTTCGACAAGGTCGTCGTCATCACCGACCGGCGGGTACTGGACAAGCAGCTCCAGGACACGATCTACCAGTTCGACCACACGCCCGGTGTGGTCCTGCGGGTCGACAACGACTCCCAGCAGCTCGCGGAGGCCCTTACCGGCTCCACCGCCCGAATCGTCATCACCACGCTCCAGAAGTTTCCGTTCATCCTGGACAAGGCCGCCGGCCTCGGACGCAGCCGCCGCTACGCCGTCGTCATCGACGAGGCGCACTCCTCCCAGGGCGGCAAGGGCGCCGACGCGCTCAAGAAGGCGCTGGGCAAGCTCGGTTCGGACGCAGTGGACGAGGACGGTGATCCGCTGACCGCCGCCGCGCTGGCCCGCGGCAAGCAGCCGAACCTGTCCTTCTTCGCGTTCACCGCGACGCCCAAGGAGAAGACCCTCAACCTCTTCGGCACCCGGTCGCCCGAGAGCGGCCAGATGGAGCCCTTCCACATCTACTCGATGCGGCAGGCCATCGAAGAGGAATTCATCCTCGACGTGCTCGGCACCTACATCACCTACGGAACCTACTTCAAGCTCCAGAAGGCCGCCGCCGACGAGGCGGAGCGGCAGGTGGACCCACGCAAAGCCCGCTCCCGGATGGTGCGGGCCGCCCTGATGTCCGAGGCCTCCCTCACGTCACGGGCCAGGATCATGGTCGACCACTTCCGGTCCCACTCCGCCGGCCGGCTGGGCGGCCGGGCCAGGGCCATGGTTGTCACCCCCGGCCGGGAACACGCAGTCCGGCTCTACCAGGCGATCCGGTCCTACGTCGAGCAGAGCGGATTCCAAGATTGCGCCGCCCTCGTCGCCTTCTCAGGAACCCTCACCCTCGACGAGGGAATCGAGTACACGGAGGCGAAGCTCAACGGCTTCACCGAGAGTGAGCTGCCCGACAAGTTCGGGTACACCCGGCTCGACGATCCCAGGCCGCCGACCGTCCCCCGCCCCGAGTACCGCATCCTGGTCGTCGCGGACAAGTACCAGACAGGGTTTGACCAGCCGTTCCTCACCACGATGTACGTGGACAAGCCCCTGGCGGGCCTGGCGGCGGTGCAGACCCTCTCCCGCCTCAACCGCACCCACCGGCTGAAGTCCGCCGAGGACCTGTTCGTGCTGGACTTCGCGAACAAGCCGGAGGTGATCGAGGAGGCGTTCCAGGCGTACTACGAGGCGTCCGTCGCCGAGCCGCCGGAGCCCAATCTGCTCTTCGAGCGGCACGACGAGGTGATGGCGTACCGGCTGCTGATCGTGGCGGAGATGGACGCGTTCGTCATCGCCTACTTCGCGGCCTTCAAGGAAGGCACCGCCGCCGACACGGCCGTGGAGAAGGCCCACTCCAAGCTTCATCGCTACACGACTGCGGGCGTGGACCGCTTCACGGCGCTGGCCGCGGACGAGCCGGACGCCGCCCAGGAGTTCCGGCGCGCCCTGGAGTCGTATGTCAAGGCGTACGGCTGGCTCTCGCACGTCATCGGCTTCGAGAGCGAGGAGCTGGAACGGCTCTACCAGTACGGACGCTTCCTGCTGCGCCGACTGCCACGCCCGGAGGGCACCGCGAGCGCCGACATAGGCGAGGTCACGCCCAGCCACATGCGTGTGCGCAAGACCGGCACGCCGGAACTTGAGCTGAGGGCCGAGGGCGCCCAGGTGCTGGCCGGCCTGGTGCCGCAGGCAGCCGGCACGCCCACCGAGGTGCCGGAGCAGTCTCTGGCCGAGGTCATCGAGTCGGTCAACGACGAGTACGGCATCGGACTGTCCACCACGGACCAGATCCTGCTCGGCCAGCTGGTGGTGGCCGTGGCGGAGGACCCGGAACTCAAGGCGATCGGGATGCACAACGACGAGGAGACCTTCCGGCGGGAAGTGGAACGCGATATGGACCGGGTCGTCATCGAGCAGGCCCAGTCCAACGACGCCCTGCTGGTGCGGTACTACGACGATCCGCTGGTCAACAAGCTGTTCAAGCAGGTCGCCACCCAGCAGGCATACGGCCTCATCCGGCGGCCGGTGCGCCGGGAGGCCGAGAGGCGGGCCACAGCGGAGCGAGCCGCTGCGATCAAATCCGGCCAATCCGGGAACACTCCGCCCGCAGCCTCGTAACCTGGTCACACCAAGAACGATCACGTGACGCACGGCGTGTGCCCGGCACTCCGCGCAGGAGGGACCGCCCGTGCTGCACGACGCCGTGACCCAGGACGCCGACGTACCGTCCCGTGTGCTCGCGGGACGGTACCGGCTGAACCGCCCGATCGGGGCCGGCGGTATGGGCGAGGTGTGGCAGGCCTACGACGAGCGGCTCGACCGGCGGGTCGCGGTGAAGATGATGCTCACCGACGTGCGCGGACAGGACGGTGCGTCGCCCGGGACGTGGTCGCAGGAGGTCCTCCGCACCCGTCGTGACCGCTTCCTGCGCGAGGTCCGGACCACGGCGGCCGTTGAGCACCTGGGGATCCCTGCCGTCTACGACACAGGAATCGACGACCTCTCCGGCCGGCTCTACGTCGTAATGCAGCTGTTGACCGGCCGCGAACTACAGGCGGTCGTCGACGACACGGACCACGAGTCCGGGCCCCTGCCCCTTTCATGGGTTGCCGCCGCCGGGGCGCAGATCGCCTCCGTGCTCGACGAGGTGCACCGGCACGACGTGGTCCACCGCGACATCAAACCGGCCAACCTCATGCTCACGCGCGGCGGAGTGGTGAAGGTCCTCGACTTCGGGGTGGCGGCGCTCCTCGGCACCGGCAGCAATCCGCGACTCACGCAGGAAGGCATGACCGTGGGGACACCGGCCTATATGTCGCCGGAGCAGAGCCTGGCGAACGCGGTCGGCCCGGCGGCCGACGTGTACGCCCTGGGCTGTGTGTTGTACGAACTCCTCACCGGGCAGCCCCCGTTCCGCGGTGACGGGAACCGCTCGTACGCCTGGCACCACGTGCGCACCCCGCCGCGGCCGGTCCGAGGGAGCAGGCCCGATGTCCCGGCCGATGTGGAGCGGCTGCTGCTGGCGATGCTGGAGAAGGAGCCCGAGAGGCGACTCGATGCCGCCGCGGTGTACGAGGCCCTGCTGCCCTGGGTGCATGCCGAAGACACCGGGTACCGGGACGGGAGGGAACTCGATCCCCGGCACCCCTTCCACCAGGCGTTCGGGGGACCCCCCGGACGTCAGCGACCCAGGTACACGCCGACGGAGGTGGTTCCCGCTGCGCTCGTACTGGACGAGTCGGCTTCCGATACGTCGGCGCTGACGGACCAGGAGGCGGACGAGGTTGCGGACGAGGCGGCGCGACTCGCCCAGGATGGGCAGTTCACCCAGGCCTCCGACCTCCTGACGGAGGCGATCGCGCGCGCGGGCGACGCCACCGGTCTGCGTGAGGACCTGCTCTTCTCCCTGGCGCAGGTGAGGTTCCTCGGTGGAGCCCACCGTGAAGCGGCCGGACACTTCGAAGACGCAGGACACGCCTACGCCGTGCGCTTCGGGGCGGACGACGAACAAGCGCTGTTGTGTCGCTATTTCGCCGCCCAGTGCCATATGGAGCTCGGTGAGACGACGGCCGCCGTCGACGCCTTCCGCGCGTACGTCGCCGGTTCTCGCGAACCGGACGACGCGGCGGCCGTTGACCGCCACCTGGACGCCCTTGCCTCCTTGGCCCGGCTGTACGCCTCTACGGAACGGATCGCCGACGCGCTCACGGCAGCGGCGGACCTGCGCCAGGCCACACAGCGACTGCGTGGGCCTCAGGCGCCTGAGCTGGCCGACATCGACGGGTACCTGGCCCGACTCCATCGGTTCTCGGCCTGAGATCGTCCGAGCGCCGGGATACCCGAACCACCGATCCGATCACACCGCCCAGGGCCCCAGGCCGTCGCGGCCTCTCGCCGCTCGGCCCCAAGTACAGGAGAACGCATGCCCATGGCCCACAGCGCAGAACGGGACATCCCTGCCCAGGTCCGTCAGGTCCGCCGGGCGTTCGACGACACCTACACGGACCTCCTGGACATGAGCGACTTCGCCGGTCACTCCGAAGAGCGTCGTGCGGATGCCCGTCGCTCCCGGGCTCTGGCCGCGCATGCGGTGCGGATCGTCACGGGCTGGAGTGCCCGAGACGCCGCGCTCACGGTCATCGACGGAGGCGGCGACCAGGGGATCGACGCGATCGCCATAGTGTCTGAGCCTGCCCACATTTACCTTGTTCAGGCGAAGTGGAGCAGCAAGGGAACGGCAAGGGCGAAGACGGAGGCGGTACACAAGCTACTGGCCGGGCTACGACTCATCGACAGTGAGGAATTCGCCCAGTTCAACCCCCGTGGTCAGAAGCTTGCCCAGGAAGCCAAGGCCCTCATGGGGCAGGGTGCGGTGTCGGTCACGCAGGTCATCGTGCTCATGGGAGCCGAACCTGTATCCACTGAGGTGGAGCAGGCGCTCAGTAATGGAGAGAACGAGTTCAACCGGCACGGTGACTTGCTCGGCCGCCGCGTGATTCAAGCATCGGAGGTCTGGGCCAAGGTCCGGGACGACATCGCTGCAAAACCTGTCGACATGGCCGCGGATCTCTTCCCCTGGTTCGGCGTCAGCTCACCGTACGAGTCGTACCAGGGAGTGGTGACCGCGGAGCAGATCGCTGCATGGCTCAGGAACCACGGTGCCGACCTCTTCAATCTCAACATCCGCAACCCGTTGGGTCTGACCCCCATCAACAATGATCTTGTGGGGACGCTTACTCAGGAACCGGCTCACTTCTGGTACTTCAACAACGGAATCACCATTCTGTGTGACTCCGTGCAGAAGACCCAGCAGTCCATGCTTGCACCGGAGCAGCATCCGTTGTCTCTGCAGATCCGGGGGGCCAGTGTCGTCAACGGTGCGCAGACGGTACGTTCCATTGCTGATGCGATGGCGAAGGAGCAGAGCGACGCCGGATTTGCGAAGGTCGGTGTGCGGATCATCGTCACCGGTGGGGCCGAGGAGTTCGCGAAGCGCACCACGCAGGCCACGAACCGGCAGAATCGCATTGAGCCGCGGGACTTCATTGCGCTGGACCCGGTCCAGGCAGCGTTGATGGAGGAGATCAAGGCAGAACTCGGGCTGGACTACAGCGTCCGGCGCGGTGAACTCGAACCGCCCGCTGAGTCGGGCTGCTCCGTCGTGGAGGCTGCATGCGCCCTGGCCTGCGCCCACCCCCACAGCCAGTATGCGGCTCGCATCGCGGGTTCCTTGGATGTCCTCTGGGAGCGCGGCAGTCAGGGCGTCTACGACGTCCTGTTCCGCCCGCAGCCCGGTGCGTACCAGCTGTGGAATGCGGTGCTCGTTCTGCGGACTGTCCGGCGGACTCTGCACGATCTCCGGGCACGCTTCGAGGGGCGCGGGGCAGCTGTGGTAGAGCATGGAACATTCCTGATCGCACACCTGGTCTTCCAGGAGCTCGGGACTGACTCCATGGACGAACCCGATCCCACTCTCTCCTGGGCGCAGGGCGCCGTTGCCCGAGTGCCCGAGATCCTGGAGCGGGTTGTGCCGGCGCTGGTTGCGGCCATGGATAGCCTCTACGGAGAGCGCTCGCAGATCAGGTATCTGTGTGCCGATACGCAACGGTGCAAGGAACTGACCGCGGAGGTGCGGCACAGGATTGCCGAAGGTGTAGAGCAGGCCATTCCTGAGAAGTATCGACGGCAGAAGAAGCAGCGTAAGCCGCGGCGCCCCAACGCGGTCCACGTCATCATCGACCAGGGAGCGCTCAAGGACGGCGCGGTACTTACCCTGAACACCTACATCGTCCCCGAACAGGAGGCGCTCAAGGAATGGCTTGCGCAGGACGAGCAGCGCTCTCGGGCAACCTGGGTAAACCATCGGACGAGGCCGGTCCTGTGGGCTGCAGACGGCGAGCAGTATTCACCTTCTGGCTTGATCTCCCGCATGTGGGAACTCGCCGGCTGGGAGGAGAGGCCGGTGTCCAACCAGGGCACGACCCGATGGTCTACTGCCGAGGGGGACACCCTGGCGGAGCTCGCGTGGCGGCTCCTCGGTGAGCTGGAGGAGCAGGACGGAGAACCGGGGGTGTAAACGGATTCCAGGTGCGCTGGGGAACGTCTGCAGGTGCAGTTCGCTGTAACGCTGTCGTAGAAAACCCGTGACGCTCGTTTGACGCTCGGACCCATCTCGAACCGCGTTAAGCGGCCTGCTATGGCATCTGACCTGCTGCTTTATTGGCGCGCTTCATTCTCATCCCTTCCCGATGACGCACCACGTCGAGTGCGTCGCGATCCTGGAGCGGGTGGCCAAGGACGCCTGAGGGGCGTGGCCCCGGCTCCGGCCTCAGGGCGCCGCCAGGGTCACCGCGGTGAGGATGAGGCCGTGGGTGACGCGCCAGGTTCCCTCGAAGGCGGGGAGTCTGGTTCCGGCGATGAGGGGGGCCGGGACCAGGAGGCGGGCGGCGAAGGTGCCCGTGTCCGGGCGGACGGTGATTTCGCACTCCAGGAAGTCCAGGAAGGTGTGCGTCAGGGGGAACCAGGTCTTGTAGACGCTCTCCTTGGCGCTGAAGACGAGCCGGTCCCAGCAGATCTCCGGGCGGTCGGCGGCCAGGCGGGCGAGGTGCTCGCGTTCGGCGGGCAGGGTCACGTAGCCGAGGACGCCCTCGTTGGGGAGCGGCTCGTTGCGTTCGGCGTCCAGGCCGATGCTCAGCAGATCGGACGAGCGCGCCACGGCCGCCGCGCGGTAGCCGGTGCAGTGCGTCATGGTGCCGACGATCCCGTCCGGCCACCGCGGGGCACCGCGCGGGCCCGGCAGCAGCGGGGCGGGCGGTACGCCCAGCAGGCCGAGGGCCGCCCGGGCGCAGGCCCTGGCGGTGGCGAACTCCCGGCGCCTGGCGTCCACCGCGCCCGCCACGACCGCGGCTTCCTCGGGGTGGAGGGAGGAGAGAGGGGCGTCGCCGAACGTTTCGACCACCTCGGTCCGGCGGGGGAGCAATTCCCTGATCAGGGATACCGCCTCCCACGGGGCGGCGCTGTCCACCGGGCCGGTTCGCCGTACGGTCATCGCTGTGGCCCCTGTCGCTGGTGTGCGGGTGGCAGGATCTGCACGGGCCGGCCGGGCGGGGCGGCGCGTCGGCGCCACTCCCGCGGATAGCCGAGCGACACCTCCTGGTGCGGTACGCCCTCCCACTCGATCAGGCGCGGGATGTGGAGGTGGCCGTAGACCACGGAGGCGGCACGGAACCGGGTCGGCCAGTCCGCGGTGGCCTCCGTGCCGCACCACAGCGCGAACTCCGGGTAGCGCAGGACGCGCGTGGGCTCGCGCACCAGTGGGAAGTGGTTCACGAGCACCGTCGGCAACCCGGCGGGGACGGCGGCGAGCCTGGCCTCGGTGAAGGCCAGCCGGGCCCGGCACCAGTCGTCCCGCGTCGGGTAGGGGTCCGGGTGCAGGAAGTACTCGTCCGTGCACACCACACCCGCCTTCTCGGCGAGCGCCAGGGCCGCTTCCTTGTCGTGCGCGCCGGCGGGCCGGAAGGAGTAGTCGTAGAGGACGAAGAGCGGCGCGATCACGCACGGGCCGCCCGGGCCTTCCCAGACCGGGTAGGGGTCCTCGGGCGTGAGCACGCCCAGCCCCCGGCAGATTTCCACGAAGTGCTCGTAGCGCCGCACACCGCGCAGCTGGACCGGGTCCTCGGGCGGAGTCCACAGCTCGTGGTTGCCCGGTGCCCAGACCACCTGCGCGAAACGTTCGCTCAGCACGCGCAGCGCCCATTCGACATCGGCCGCGAACTCCCCGATGTCACCCGCGATCAGCAGCCAGTCCTCGTCCGACTCGGGCCTCAGCCGCTCGACGATGTCACGGTTCTCCGCGTACCTGATGTGCAGGTCACTGACGGCCACCAGCTTGCCGCCGCCCGCCGCCGCACCGGAGTGCCGCGCGGCCGGGGGCGAGGGGGTGCCGCGGATCTCGTACGTCATCGCAGTGTCGCGAGCGTCTCGGCGAGGGCTTCGAGCACGGCGCCCTGCTGTGCGGCCAGGTAGAAGTGGCCGCCGCTGAACTCGCGCAGTTCGAAAGCGGCGCCGGTGTGCTCGCGCCAGGCCTCCGCCTCGGCGATCGAGACCATGGGGTCCGCGTCACCGATGAACGAGACGACCGGGCAGGACAGCGGCGCGCCCGGCTCGTACCGGTAGCTTTCGACCGCCCGGTAGTCCCCGCGCACCGCGGGGAGGATCATCCGGGTCAGCTCCTCGTTGCCCAGGAGCGCCGCGTCGGTCCCGTTGAGCTGCCTGATGGCCGCCAGGATGCCGTCGTCGTCCCGCAGGTGGACGCCCTCCGTCCGCGGGATCGAGGGCGCGCGGCTGCCGGAGACGACGAGCGCACGCGGCGCAGTACCGGCCCGGTCGAGCCGGCGCGCGACCTCGAAGGCCACGACCGCGCCCATGCTGTGGCCGAAGAGGACGGTGGGCCGCGCGTCCTGCGTCCGCAGTACCGCGACGACGTGGTCGGCGAGTTCGCCGATGTCGGTGATCAGGGCCTCGCCGCGCCGGTCCTGCCGGCCCGGGTACTGCACGGCCAGCACGTCGGCGGTGGAGAGCCGTTGCGACAGGGGGAAGAAGAAGCTGGCCGCGCCGCCCGCGTGCGGGAAGCACACGAGGCGGGTCCCCGGACGCGGATGGAACCGGCGCAGCCAGTCACCCGCTGCCGCGGCGGGCCGCGGCGGGTGGGGGCCGGGAGCGGGATCCGGTTGGGCGCGGTTCGCCGGTTGGGCGCGGTTCAAGGGTGACGGGGCGTGGTTCAACGGTGGTAGGGCGTGGTTCATCGGTGGTTCCCCCTGTTCGCGGTGGCCTGCTCAGCCGGACACCCGTATCGGCAGCCGGCTGGGGCAGATGATCTGCATCGGGTCTTCGAACTCCACCCCGCCCGCGTAGTCCACGGATATCTTCTCGAAGCGGTCGAAGAGCGCGTTGAGCGCGATCTTGACCTCCAGCCGGGCCAGCGGAGCGCCGAGGCAGAAGTGGATGCCCTGGCCGAAGGCGATGTGTCCGCCGGTGTCGCGGTGGATGTCGAAGCGGTCGGGGTCCGGGAATCGCTGCGGGTCCCGGTTGGCCGCGCCGACCCACAGCGTCACCAGTTCGTCCTTGCCGATCCGGTGGCCGCCGATCTCGGTCTCGACGGTGGTGACGCGCGCCATCCTGGAGAACGGCGGGTACAGGCGCATCAACTCCTCGATGGCGCCGGGCAGGAGGTCGCGGTCCGCCCGCACGGCGGCGAACACCTCGGGGTGCCGGTCGAGGGTGAGGATCGCGTTGCCGACCATGGCCATGGAGGCGGCGTGCCCGGCGAACATGGTCAGGCCGATCAGGCCGATCAGGTCGCCGTCCCGCAGCGGTTCGCCGTCGATGGTGGCGTTGGCCAGCCCGCTGATCACGTCGTCGACCGGGTTCTCCCGGCGCAACGCCACGTGCTTGAGGATGTACGCGTTCATCTCCCGGATGGCGGGGGCGATTTCGGACTCCATCACCTCCGGTGGCGGGGTCGCCGCGTCGAGCGCGCCCAGGGCTTCGCCCCAGCTCTTGTACAGCGGCACGTCCTCGGGCGGCAGGCCGAGCATCTCGGCGATCACGATCATCGGCAGCGGGTAGGCCACCGTGCTCATCAGGTCGAAGGTGTCCGACCCGGCCACGTCGTCGAGCAGGGAGTCGGTGATGCGCGCGATCCGGTCGGCCAGACCGTTGACGGCGCGCGGGGTGAAGACGCGGTTGATGACCTGGCGCAGCTTGCGGTGGTGGGGCTGGTCGCTCGTCACCAGGTTGCCCATGAGGAACAGGTCGAAATCGGGCTGTGGTTCGTTGTACAGCCGCACCGTGTCCGAGGAGAACGTCTTCGGGTCGGTGAGGACGCGCGTGATGTCGGCGTGGTCGAACAGCTGCCAGCCGTATTCGGCGTCGTGGTGGATCGGTTTCTGGTCGTGCATCTCGCGGAACCAGGTGAACACCGAATCCACCGGCTCGGTCGCTGAGTTGATCGTCACTTGTATCGCCTGCCCTCTGAACGGACCATCGCTGACGTGTGGTTCACAGGCCGATCATGGAGCGGTAGGTCCTGCGGCTGACCGCCGGTCCCACCAGGCCACGGGAGTTGGGCGCCTGCGGCGACGGAGACAGCGTCGGCGAACCGGCCGCCCGCAGACCCGACTCGATGGCGCCGTCCATGTACCCGCCCCAGCCGAGGGCGAGGTCGTCACCGCAGAACTTCACCTGGCCGAGGGGCCGGCTGATCGCCCGGTGCAGCTTCGTCAGCTGGAAGGGCTGGCGGAACGCCGGGCCGCCGAGTGAGAATTCGTCCGCCTCCCAGTTCGTCACGGTGTAGCCGCGCAGGGTCGCCCCCGGCATGATCTCGCGCACGGCGGCCTGGACCTGCGCGTGGCTGGTGACGTCGAGTGCGGGATTGACGCTGAAGGCCACGACGGGGGCGTTCTCGTTCATCCGGCCCATGATGGTGATGGAGTAGCCCTCGGGCGCCTCGGCGATGAACCGGTCGCTCGGGTCGGCCAGGTCCAGCCACAGCTTCTTCTGGCGCGGCACACCGTAACCCTGGGCCGTCGCCGTCCGGTTGGCGGTCGGCAGCGCCGGGCTGAAGGCGATGTTCTTCCAGACGTTGACCGGCACGGCCATGATCACCTCGGCCGCGGTGTAGGTCACCCCCGTCCGCGTCGTCACCTTCACCCTGCCGTTCACCTGGGTGACCGAGGCGACCGGAGAATTGAGCACGAGCTGCGGCTTGCCGTCGGCGAGGATCGCGTTGGCCAGCGAGGCGGTGCCGTTCCCCATGCGGTAGGTGTTTACCCCGGAGAACCCCTCGTAGTTCCAGCCCGCCAGCGCCCACCAGTGGGCCAGCTGGGTCATCGCGCCCCGCTTGGTCGGCGAACCGTAGAGCGCGGTGGTGCTGGTCATCCGGATCTCGTCCTGGGGCGCGTACGCCAGCTGGTCGAGCCGGTCGCGCAGGCTCAGCCGGTCCAGCGGCGCGAGCAGGTCCTCGCGCGTGAAGGGCTGGTAGGGGCTGGGGAAGTAGTCCCTGGAGCCTTCGAAGAACGGCGTGAACAGCTCGCCCTGCCGGGTGTAGGCCTCGACCGGGTCGTACTCCGCGAACCCGGTCAGGGTCGGCATGAGCACGCGCTCCGGGCCCGCGTCCGCGATGATCGGCAGGGCGTAGCGCGACAGTTCGCGCCAGACGTGCGGCTGCCTCGGGTCGACCCAGGCCCCACCGCGCTCGATCTCGTACCCGTTGAACGTGTCGGTCCACGTGCGTCCGCCGATGCGGTCGCGCGCCTCGAGCAGGAGCACCTGGCGGCCCTGCTTGCGCAGTTCACGGGCCGCGGTCAGGCCCGCCAGTCCGGCCCCGACGACGATCGTGTCGAAGGTGCGGGCGGCGGTGACGGGCCCTTCGGTGGCCTCGGCGACCGCGGGGATGCTCGCGGCCAGCGCGGTGCCGGCCAGGGCCAGACCGCCCGTCCTGAGCGCGGTTCGTCTCGATATCATGCGGGTTTCCGATCTCGGTCTGAAGAGCAGGGCCGGGAATCCGGGTCGCGAGGCGCTTCGCCCGGACTCCCGGCCCCGCGTCTACGGCATGGGGGGGGAGGGGATCAGGCGGAACGCTTGCGGAACTGGTTGATCAGCGCGGCGTAGCTGTCGCCCACGTGGCCGTCGGCCACCGCGCGCCTGGCCATCTCCAGGTAGAAGTTCGGCAGTTCGGTGTTGACGCCGAGCGCCTCGCTCTCGTGGACGAGGTGCTCCATCCCGCCCACGTGGACGGCGATGGTGGCGTCGTCGGCCGGGTACTTGCCCTCGTCGATCTGCTGGGCGTACGCGGCCACGTACTCGGAGGTCACGTTGATCGCGGTGCTGGCCAGGGTCGCGAAGGTGGTCGCCTTGACGTTCGCGGTGCCCAGCAGCGCGGCACCGTGCAGGAAGCTGTTCAGGACGCCCCACATGATGCTCAGGACCGACATGTCGTACAGGGCCGACAGGCTGGGGTCCTCGTCGAGGTACACGGTCCCGGTCTCGCTGAGGACCTGGAGGGTGTCCTGGTGCGCCTCGAACGCGGCCTTCGGGCCGGAGTACAGCACGGTGGCGTCGGCGGTGCCGATGGCCGCGGGAAGGGCCAGGATCGCGCCGTCGAGGTAGGGGCTGGAGAGCTTGGCGGCCCACTCGGCGGTTTCGCGGGCCTGGGCGGAGCTGGCCGTGGTCAGGTTGACCAGGGTGCGGCCCGCCAGCGATGACCCGACCGGGTCCAGCAGCCCGTGCACGGCTTCGTAGTCGGAGACGCAGATGACGACGAGGGGACTCGCCTCGACCGCGCTCTTGACCGAGTCGGCGAGGGTGGCGCCGTTGGCGACGAGATCGTCGGCCTTGGCGGCCGAGCGGTTCCAGACGGTGGTCGGGTGCCCCTTCGCCAGGAAGGCCGCGGCCAGCGCGTGGCCCATCAGCCCCAGACCCACAACGGTGACCGGCGACTGGGGGGCCGAAAGGTTGGACATGTGCGCTCCTCTGTACCTCGCGCGGCGTCCACCGCGACGAGTGCGGGTGATCGTTCCTCGGTCCGACCGAGTCCGACCGAGTGGCGGCGGGACTCCCGTGCCCCGCCGCCCGTTCGAGCCTTCGGCTATGCCGCCCGGCCCTCGTCCTCGGCGGCCCACGGGCCGCTGACCCCGAAGGGGTTGTCGACGACGTAGCGCCAGTAGCCGTCCTCGCCCCGGCGCAGTACGTCGATGGCCACGCCCTCCAGGGGCTCCGGATCGCCGTCCTCGCCGATCGTGTCCATCTGCCACTCGACGACGAGCATGGCGATGTCACCGACCACCAGCTGCTGGCGCACGGTCGCTTCCACCGAGGGCTTGCGATTCGCCAGGAATTCGGCCACGTAATCGCGGCGGACCTGGCCGCTCAGCGGCTTTCCCGGCTCCCAAATTCCGACTGCGTCGTCAACGTACATTGCGTTGACCGCGGCCACGTTACCGGAGTTGAAAACCTCTCCGAACGCCTCCTGGTGTTTGTTGATGTCACTCACCAAGTGCTGATCCTGGGTCACGGCGAACCGCTCCATTCGTATTCTCATGAGAACCCGGCAAAGGTCTGTGAGAACGCTACCGACACGGACTCCCGGATCGGTCTCCTGCCGGTAATCGCGCGCATTCCCGCGGCGCGCCCGTCGATTACCGGGGGGAGAGCGGCGCGGGGTGCGCCCGGCCTCGGGAGCCGCCACCGGTACGGGGCGGAGGGTGGTGCTCGCCCTGATGAGGGGCCGTGGGCAGGTGGTCTCTCCCCGGTAATCCAACCGGCGCGGCGCACGCCGGCGCGCGATTACCGCCAGGAGACCGGAAGGGGGAACCCGCGCCGGTAGCGTACGGGCCGCCGCGTGCCGGCGATCTGATCGGCTTGGTCCGCTTCACCCCGTTCGCCGGCCGTGCCGATTCCACGGCATTGCCCGGGAATGCGGTCCCGCTTTCGCCTGCGATATCGGCGGACCCATCGCCTTCGGGCAGGGCGTCCATTTGTGCCCCGGCGCACCGCCGGCCCGGCTGCTGTCCCCATCTGAGGAGGGTCATGATTTCTTCATCGGTTCCGTCTGAGTCGGAGCGGCGGCCGTCGGCTCCCTGGCGGTCGTGGCACCGGCCACTGGTGCTGTTCTGCGTGGCGATGGTCCCGGTCGCGGTGCTGTGCGCGGTGGGGCTCCTCGTCGACGACCGCGTCCTGGGGGGTGCGCGGATCTGGTTCAAGCCGTTCAAGTTCTCGGTCTCGTTCGCGGCGTACTGCCTCTCCCTGGCCTGGATGCTGTCGCTCCTCCCGCGCGGCCGGCGCGCGGGCTGGTGGGCGGGGACGGTCGTCGCGGTGGCGAGCTTCGTCGAGATCGTGATCATCGCGGGGCAGGCGCTGCGCGGGAAGCGCAGCCACTTCAACTACGAAACGCCCCTCGACGAGGCGTTGTACAACGTGATGGGCGGCACGGTCATAGCCCTGTGGCTCGCCACGTTCGCCGTCGCCGTGCTGCTGCTCCGGGCCCGGATGGCCGACCGGGCCTCCGCCTGGGCCGTGCGCTGCGGCGTCGTCCAGGCGCTGGCCGGGGCGGCCGTCGGATTCCTCATGACGGAGCCCGCGCCGGGCCAGCAGATGGGCGTCTCCACGGTGGTCGGCGCGCACAGCGTCGGCGTACCGGACGGCGGGCCCTCGATGCCGCTGACCGGCTGGTCGACGACCGGCGGTGATCTGCGGATATCGCACTTCATCGGCATGCACGCGCTCCAGCTCCTGCCGCTGCTGGTCCTGGTGCTGGCCGCGCTCGCACCGCGGTTCGCCCGCCTCGCCGACGAGCGGGTGCGGCTGCGCCTGGTCCTGCTCGCCGCGGGGGTGTACGCCGCCGTGTTCGTCCTGCTGCTCTGGCAGGCGCTGCGGGGCCAGTCGCTGATCCACCCGGACGGGGCGACGCTGGGGGTGGCCGGCCTGATCCTGGTGGCCGCCGCGCTCGGGACCTACGGGTCCCTGCGGGTGCCGGCGCCGCCCGGGGGCCCGGGCGCACCCGGCGACGGGGACCTCGACGCCCTGGCGAAGCTCACGCGGTGACCGAGTGCCGCGTGATCGCATGACCGGGCCCCGCTCGCGTTCCCTCTGACCGGCCGCACCCGTCGGGCCGCCCGCGCTCCTGCGCGGGGCCCGGCCGGGTGCGCCTTCATGGGCGCGTGCGGGGCTCCGCGGAGGTCAGAAGCCGTTGAAGAAGCCGTAGACCCGGCTGATCCGGCCGCCCTCGAGCAGCGCGACATCGGACCCGCTCACCACCGGTGCCCCGCCCTGGGGGCCCACCCGCCACGAGAAGTGGACGGCATCGTGGTGGGTCAGCACGTTGTCGAAGGTGAAGAGCATCCCGGTGAAGTTCTGCTGGGCGGCGGCGATATAGGTACCGATTGCCGCGGCACCCTCGGCGGCGACAGTGGGGTCGGTGTACGCGGCGTCCGGGGTGAAGACCTCGTCGATCAAAGCCTGCCGGGCCCGGCCGTCCGATGCGTTCCAGATCGCGATGTACTTTCCGACCAACTGGGTGACGGAGTTCTTGTCCATGGCAGAGGATTCTATCATCGGCGGTACGTAAATCCTTTCAACTCCCGCTGGTCAACGGGTAGTTCGGTGGATACGCCGACACGGGCAGACCGGCGGACCGGCCTGCCCGTGCCACCTGGGATCACGTGGTCACGAGGGCGGGAAGTACCCCGCCCGGACAAAGAAATTCACGTACTTCTCGAACAGTTCCCGGCCGACCGGCGGGCATTCGATTCCGGTGTCCCGCAGTGCGTATTCGGTGTCCGAGACGTCGATCGGCGGATAAGTGGCGGTGCCGTGACCGGAATTCATTCCCTCGAACGAATCCAGTAGCGGGGCGATGGCGTTCCTGCGGTCCGAGCGGACCCGGGCCGACCACGCGGTCCAGTCGAGCTCGGGCAGCCGGTACCCGAACGACCTGAGGTGATCGACGAACTCCGTGAACGTCTGGTCCTGCCGGTTGTAGAGGTGGAAGGTCCGGCTCGCGGTGTCCTGCCGCGCCGAGAGGGCCACGATCGCCCCGCTGACGTAGTCCACCGGAACCATGTGGACGACACCCGCCAGACTCTCGGGCACCACTCCGGTCTCCAGCAGCCCCTTGAGGCTCAGCCAGATGAAGTCCCTGGTCTGGCAGGCGCCCGTCTCCCGGTCGCCGCACACGACGTCCACCCGGTAGACCGAGACGGGCAGTCCCCGGCTCCTGCCGAGCGCGATGGTCTGCTCGGCCACCCACTTGCTCTGCAGGTACCCGTTGTGCAGCAGCTGTCCGGGACCGGTCGGGTCGGTCACCGTGGCCGGGGCGGCGCCGGGGCCCGGTGCGGGGAACACCCCGGTCGTCGACACGTAGTGCACCGGTACCGTCCGGTGCGCCGCCGCCAGCCGCAGGATCTCCCGGGTGCCGCCCACGTTCGCCGACGCGAGTTCGGTGTAGGGCCGCAGCCAGCTGACGGTCGCGCCGGCGTGGTACACCACGTCGACCCGTCGGGCGAGGTCGTCGAACTCGGCCTCGGTCAGGCCCAGTCGTACGGCGCCCAGATCCCCGACGACGACGGAGATCCGGGCCGGGTCGATCTCCTCCCCGACCTGGTACCACGCCAGGTTCTCGTGCAGCCGGCGCAGTGCGTCGGCCTGGTCGGCCCCCCGTACCAGGCAGTGCACCCTGGCCGTGGTCGACCGCATCAGGTCGCGCAGCAGGAACGCTCCGAGGAACCCGGTGGCGCCGGTCAGCAGGATCTCGTCGGGGTCGGCGGCGACCCGGCTGACCTCACCGGCCGGGCGGATGTCCTCGTCGAGGCGGACCTCGGCGGCGAAGTCCACTGCGGCGGCCGCGGGGGCCGTACCGGCGGGGGACCCGGAGACCGTACCGGCCGGGGTGACCAGGACGGTGCACAGGTGCTCCACCAGCCCGTCCGGTGTGGGGTGCTCGAAGACGAGCGAGGGCGGCAGCCTCAGACCAGTGGCGTCCGCGAGCCGGTTGCGCAGCTCCACCGAGAGGAGCGAGTCGAAGCCCAGGCCGGAGAAGAGCTGCTGCCCGTCGATCGCGTCCGGCGAGGGGTGGCCGAGTACCAGCGCCACCTCCCGGCGGACGAACTCCGACACGAGCCCGCGCTGACGCGCCGGTGACAGCCCCGCCAGCTGCTCGGACAGGAGAGGGGACTCCTCCCCGGAAGCTTCCCCGGAACCATCGGCGGCGGCCGGGAGCAGCCGGCGCAGCAGCAGCGGCGCCCGGCCGGCGTGGGAGCGGAGCGCGGCCAGGTCGACCGGGGTGACCACCAGCTCGGGCCGCCCCGCCTGGAGCGCGAGGTCCAGCATCTGCGGTCCGGTCTCCGCGGTGATGGGGAGCAGGCCGGAGCGGGCGATCCGCTTGAGGTCGGCCGCGGTCAGGTGCCCGCTCATGCCGCCCTCGTACGCCCACAGTCCCCAGGCCAGCGAGGTCGCGGGCAGCCCCAGTCCGCTGCGGTGGCCGGCCAGTACGTCGAGGAAGGTGTTGGCCGCCGCGTAGTTGGCCTGGCCGGAGCCGCCGATGACTCCGGCGATGGACGAGAACAGGACGAAGGCGTCGAGGTCGTGGCCGAGGGTGAGCTCGTGCAGGTTCCACGCGGCGTGCGCCTTGGACCGCAGTACGGCGGCCAGCCGGTCCGGGGTCAGATCGGCGAACATGCCGTCGTCGAGCACTCCGGCGGCGTGCACGACACCGGTGAGCGGACGGTCGGCCGGGATGGTGTCCAGCAGCGCGGAGAGCGCCTGCCGGTCGGCGAGGTCACAGGCGACGACGTGCACCTCGGCGCCGAGTCCGGTGAGTTCACCGGCCAGCTCCGCCGCACCGTCGGCCGCCGGCCCGCGGCGGCTGACCAGCAGCAGCCGGGACACCCCGTGCGTGCGGACCAGGTGACGGGCGAACAGCCCGCCGAGCGCCCCGGTTCCGCCGGTGATCAGTACGGTGCCACCCGGACGCCACGGAGCGCCGGGCCGGGGCGCACCGTCCGCGGGCACCCCGGCCAGTCCGGGCACGAGCACCCGGCCCGAGCGGACGGCGGCCTGCGGCTGGCCGGACGCCAGTACCGCGGGCAGGGCCGCCACCGACGCGGGCTCCCCGTCCACGTCGATCAGTACGATCCGGTCGGGCGCCTCCGACTGCGCCGAACGCAGCAGCCCCCACAAGGGTGCGGCGACCAGGTCCGAGGCGTCCACACCGCCACGGCCGGTGGACACGGCCCCCCGGGTCAGCACGACCAGCGGGACATCGGTGGTCCGCTCGTCCGCCAGCCAGGACTGGACCAGCGCCAGCACCTCCTGCGCGGCTTCCCCGGCACGCCGGGGAACGTCCCCGCCCGGGGAGAACTGGGCGGGGACGAGCAGGGCGTCGAAGGACGCCCCCGACCGCAGGGCGGCCAGCGCGTCCGCCACGTCGCCGAACCGTTCGCCGACGGGGAGTTCCGCCAGACCGGAGAACTCGCCGCCGCCCGGGCGCAGCACCGCCAGGTCCGGGGCGGCGACCCGGCCGGCCGGGTCGTACGGGCTCCAGTCGACCCGGAGCAGCGCGTCGCGCGGGCCGCGCACGGTGGCCGCCGGCGGGGCGGCCGGGGCCGCGGGGGACTCCAGCCAGTACCGCTCCCGCTCGAACGGGTAGCTGGGCAGTTCCACCCGCCGGGCTCCGGCTCCGGCGAGGAAGGCCCGCCAGTCCACGGGTATCCCGGCGGTCCAGAGCCCGCCCAGCGCCGCGACCACGTCGTGCGTCTCGGCCCGGCCGGTGCGCACCGCGGCCACCGGGGTGATCGGTGCGCTCTCGGCGACCAGGGCCGAGAGGACTCCGGCCGGACCCAGTTCCAGGGTGACGGTCACGTTCTGGTCGGCGAGGGTGCGGGTCGCGTCGAGGAAGCGGACCGGCCGGCGTACCTGGCCGGTCCAGTACTCCGGGTCCCGGAGCTCCTCCGCGGTGGCGATCCGGCCCGTGACCGTCGACACGAGGGGGATGTCCGGCGCGTTCAGGGTGACCTTGCGCAGGACCCGGCCGAACTCCTCGAGCATCGGATCCATGAGGGGCGAGTGGAAGGCGTGGCTGACCGTCAGCCGCTTGGTACGGCGCCCCCAGGACCGTACGGTCCCGGTGATCTCCTCGACGGCGTCCCGGTCGCCGGACACCACCGTCGCCACCGGACCGTTGACGGCGGCGATCGCCGCGGCGCCCTCCCACCGGGCCAGCAGCGGTGCGATCTCGTCCTCGGTGGCCTGCAGCGCCGCCATCGCGCCGCCTTCCGGGAGTGCCTGCATGAGCGCGCCCCGTGCGGCGACCACGGCCGCCGCGTCCGGCAGCGACAGGACTCCCGCCACGTGCGCGGCGGACAGTTCGCCGATCGAGTGACCGGCGAGGAAGTCCGGCCTGACCCCCCACGCCTCGAACAGCCGGAACAGCGCGACCTCCAGCGCGAACAGCGCGGGCTGGGCGTATCCCGTCCCGGCCAGCAGGTGTTCGTCCTGGAGCACTTCGCGCAGCGGACGGTCCAGGTGCGGGTCGAGCTGGGCGCAGACCGCGTCGAACGCCTCGGCGTACACCGGGAATTCCTCGTACAGTGCCTTGCCCATGGCGGCTCGCTGGGAGCCCTGGCCGGTGAAGAGGAACCCCAGCTTGCCCTTGCCCTGGGCCTGAATCCGGCCCTGGCCCTTGTCCGGCGCCCCGGCGGTCGTGGTGCGGGCCCCGCCCGAGGCGAAGGCGCCGAGGGCCGCGATCAACGCCTCGCGGTCGGGACCGAGTACGACCGTCCGGTGCGGGAGGTCCGCACGCGTGGTCGCCAGCGAGTAGGCGATGTCCGCGGCGGACAGTCCGGGATCGGCCCCGGCGAACGCCGCCAGGCTGCCCGCCTGGGCCCGCAGGGCCCGCGGGCTCCTGGCGGACAGGGTCCACGGCAGGAACGCCCGCGGCGACGGGGCTGGCGCGGGGACTTCGGCCCCGCTCTGCGCGGGTGCCTGCTCCAGGATCACGTGGGCGTTCGTGCCGCTGACCCCGAACGCGGACACCGCCGCCCGGCGCGGCCGGTCCGTCCGCGGCCACGGACGCTGTTCGGTGAGCAGCTCGACCGCTCCCGTGGACCAGTCGACCAGCGGAGTCGGCTCGTCCACGTGCAGGGTCCGCGGCAGCGCCCCGTGCCGAAGCGCCTGGACCATCTTGATGACGCCGCCCACTCCGGCGGCGGCGACCGAGTGCCCGATGTTGGACTTCAACGAGCCCAGCAGCAGCGGGCGTTCCGGGGTGTGCGCGGCGCCGTACGTGGCCAGCAGCGCCTGGGCTTCGATGGGGTCACCGAGCCGGGTGCCGGTGCCGTGCGCCTCGACGGCGTCCACGTCGGAGGCGTCCAGCCGCGCTTCGGCGAGCGCGGTGCGGATCACCCGTTCCTGGGACGGGCCGCTGGGGGCCGTCAGCCCGTTGGAGGCGCCGTCGGAGTTGACCGCCGACGAACGCAGCACGGCCAGCACCCGGTGCCCGTTGCGCACGGCGTCGCCGAGCCGTTCGAGCAGGAGCAGTCCGGCGCCTTCCGACCAGCTGGTGCCGTCGGCGGCGGCGGCGAAGGACTTGCACCGGCCGTCGGGGGCCAGACCGCGCTGCCGGGAGAAGTCGACGAACCCGCCGGGGGTTGCGCCGATCGTGACGCCACCGGCGAGCGCGAGACTCGATTCACCGGTGCGCAGCGACTGTGCCGCGAGGTGCATCGCCACCAGGGAAGAGGAGCACGCCGTGTCCACGGTGAGGGCGGGGCCCTCGAAGCCGAAGGAGTAGGAGATCCGGCCGGACGCGACGCTGCCGAGCTTGCTCGTCAGCAGGTAGCCCTCGAGCTCCTGCGGACCGGACAGCCCCAGGTAGGACTGCTCCACGGCGCCGACGAAGACACCGACGTCGGTGCCCTTCAGCGGGGTCGGGTCGATGCCCGCGTGCTCGAAGGTCTCCCAGGCGGTCTCCAGCAGCACCCGCTGCTGGGGGTCCATCGAGAGGGCCTCGCGTGGCGAGATCCCGAAGAAGGAGGCGTCGAACTCGGTCGCACCGTCCAGGAATCCGCCTTCCCGCGTATAGGTGGTGCCCGGTACGTCCGGGTCGGGGTCGTAGAGCGCGTCCACGTCCCAGCCGCGGTCGGCGGGGAACTCGGTGATCGCGTCCCGCCCGTCCACGACGAGCCGCCACAGGTCGTCGGCCGAACGCACGCCGCCCGGGTAGCGGCAGGCCATGCCCACGATCGCGACTGGCTCCGTACGGCCGGACTCCAGTTCCGCGATGCGCTGCCGGGCCTTCTTCAGATCGGAGGTGACCCATTTCAGGTACTCCGCAAGCTTCTTCTCATCCGCCATGGGGATGTCTCACCTGTTCTTGACGTCGGGCGGGAATCAGTTCTGGGCGCGGCCGAGCTCGTTGTCGATGAACTCGAGCAGTTCGGCGGTCGATGCCGATTCGAGCGGGTCGGCCGGTTCCGCACCGGCTCCGTCCCCCGGCGCGGAACCGGCTTCCAGCCACCTGGAAAGGAGGGTCTGCAGCCGGACGGTGATGGCTCCGCGCTCCTCGCCCTCGTCGGTGCCGGCCCCTGCCGTGAGTACGTCCTCCAGCTCGTCCAGAGCGGCCAGGGCGGCCGATCGCGGGGGAGCCGCGTCGTCGGACGCGATCCGGCCGAGCAGGAACGCGGCCAGCTTCGACGGAGTGGGATGGTCGAACACCGCGGTGGCGGGGAGGGGGACCCCGCTGACCGTGCTCAGCCTGTTGCGCATTTCCACGGCGGTGAGCGAGTCGAAACCGAGCTCGCGGAAGGGCTGTTCCGGGTCGATCGCGGCCGGATCACTGCGGCCGAGCACCGCGGCCACCCGGCCGCGGACCAGATCGAGGACGAACTCCGCGCGTTCGCCGGCGCCCATCTCGGACATCCGCTGCGAGAGCGACACCTCGGCGCCGTGCGCCGCGGGGCGCGCCGCCGACGCGGGGACCAGCGCCCGCAGCAGCGGGGAGACGCGGTCGAGCGCCCGCAGCGCCTCCTGGTCGAACGGCGTGATGGTCACCGCGGGCCGGTCCACGGACGTCGCGGCGTCGAACACCGCCATCCCCTCCTCCGCACCGATCGGTACGAAGCCGTCCCTGGCGAACCGGGCGCGGTCCATCTCGCCCAGCCCCGCGTTGATGCCGCCGTCGACGTCCCACAGCCCCCAGGCGAGCGAGGTCGCGGGCAGTCCGTGCGCGCGCCGGTGCTGGGCCAGCCCGTCGAGGAACGCGCTGGCGGCGGCGTAGTTCGCCTGACCGGGCCCCCCGAAGAGCCCGACGGTCGAGGAGAACAGCACGAAGGCCGACAGGTCCGCGTCGCGCGTCAGCTCGTGCAGGTGCCGGGCGGCGTCGGCCTTGGGACCCAGTACGGAGTCCAGCTGGTGCGCGGTCAGCGCCGGGAGCAGGCCGTTGTCCAGCACGCCCGCCGCGTGGACGATCCCGCGCAGCGGCTGACCGGCCGGGATCTCGCCGAGCAGCGCGGCGAGGGCCTCGCGGTCGGAGACGTCGCAGGCCGCGATGCGGACCGTCGCGCCGAGCCCGGTCAGTTCGGTCCGCAGGAGCTCGGCCCCCGCAGCCTGCGGGCCCGAACGGCCGGCCAGCAGCAGGTGCGTGACGCCGTGCTCGGTGACCAGGTGGCGGGCGACGGCCGCGCCGAGCACGCCGGTGCCGCCGGTGATCAGGACCGTGCCCCCGGGGGTCCACACCGGGCCGTCGGAAGCCTTGCGCACCGCGGAGGAGCGGATCCGGTTCAGCCGGGGGAGCCGGAGCTGTCCCGCCCGGACGGCGGCCTGGGGTTCGTCGGCGGAGAGCAGGAAGGAGAGCAGGGAGGGGGGGATGATCTCCGCGGCTGCGTCCGTTCCCGTTCCCGTTCCCGTTCCCGTTCCCGTTCCTGTGCCCATGCCCGTGTCTGCGGCCGTGGCGCCGTCCGCGCCGTCCGCGCCGTCCACGTCGACGAGCACGATCCGGTCGGGTGCCTCCGACTGTGCGGACCGCACCAGTCCCCACACCGCTGCGGCCTCCGGATCGGGGGCCTCGGTGTCCGTGGTGGCGACGGCCCCGCTGGTGACGATGACCAGCCGGAGACCGGCGAACCGGTCGTCGGCCAGCCACTCCTGGACCAGGCTCAGCGCACGCCGGGCCGGCCGCTCCGGGGTGCCGGTCGTCGCCGGCGGAGCGAGGAGGGCCTGGACCTCGAGCCCGGATTCGAGTGCCTGGCCGAAGGCCGTCAGGTCCTCGTACGAGGGGACGCCGGTCGCCGTGCCGGGCAACTGCCCGAGCCGGGCCCAGGATGCCGTCCGGGCGGAGGGCCGTACGGCCTCCGGGACCCAGTTGACCTGGTGGAGGGCCCGTAGCGGATCCGGCCCGCCGGGTTCCTGGTCCGGTCCGGCCGTCGCGAGGGGTTCCAGCCAGAACCGTTCGCGCTGGAAGGGATAGGTCGGCAGCTCGGCCGCGCGCGCACCGGTCCCGGCGAAGAAGGCCGGCCAGTCGACGGGCACCCCCCGGGCGTGCAGCACCCCGAGCGCGTTGACCAGGGTGCGCGGTTCCGGCTTGCGCTTGCGCATGGAGGCGATCGCGACGGCCTGTTCGGCACTGGCGGCCGCCATCGCCGAGAGGACTCCGTCGGGGCCCAGCTCCAGCAGCGTGGTCACGCCCTCCGCCTCCAGGGTGCGCACCGCGTCGAGGAAGCGCACCGGATTGCGGATCTGGTCCACCCAGTAGTCGGCGGAGGCCCATCCGTCCCCGGGCTCCACCTTTCCGGTCATCGTGGAGACGATTCCGAACTTCGGCCGGTGGAAGGTCAGTTCCTTGGCGATCGAGCGGAACTCCTCCAGCATCGGGTCCATGCGCGGGGAGTGGGAGGCGTGGCTGATCGGCAGCACCTTGGTGGACCGGCCCCGGGCCCTCCAGATCTCCGCGACGGCGTGGACGGGGTCCGCGTCGCCGGATATCACCACCGCGTTGGGGCTGTTGATCGTGGCGATCACCGCCCGGTCGGTGTCGGTGAGGGTCCCGAGCACCTCCTCCTCGGTCGCCTCGACGGCGACCATGGCCCCGCCCTCGGGCAGGGCCCGCATCAGCCGGCCACGGGCGGTGACCAGCACCGCGGCGTCGGGCAGCGACAGAACGCCCGAGAGGTGCGCGGCGATCAGCTCGCCCGTCGAGTGGCCCACCAGGTAGTCCGGGTGCACCCCCCACGTCTCGAGGAGGCGGAACAGCGCCACCCCGACCGCGAAGAGGCCGGCGAGCGTGTAGTCGATCTGGTCCAGCTCGTCGCCCGACTCGATCACCTCGCGCAGCGGACGGGGCAGGTGCTCGTCCAGCGCGTCGCACACCTCGTCGAAGGCCGCGGCGAACGCCGGGAAGGTGGCGACCAGTTCGGAGGCCATCCCGATGCGCTGGGCACCTCCGCCCGTGAACATGAACGCGATCCGGCCCTCGTCCTTCGCGCCGAGGATCGCGTGGCCGCCGTCCTCCGCCAGGGAGGCGAGACCGCTGATCAATTCTTCGCGGTCGGCCGCGACCACCACGGCGCGCTGGCGGAGCGCCGAACGGGTGGTGGCCAGTGAGTAGGCCAGGTCGAGGGGGTCGAGGCCGGGAGTTTCGGCGAGGAGCGCGGCGATGCTCCCGGCCTGGACGCGCAGCGCCCGGGGGGACTTGGCCGACAGGACGTACGGAAGCGCCGGCGGCGCGATTACGGGAGGCGCCGGGACCGGGGCGGGCTCCTGCAGGGCCGACTGCAGGGCCGACTGCGGGGCCGGCTGCGCCGCCGGCTGCGGTGCCTGCTCGATGATGATGTGCGCGTTGGTCCCGCTGAACCCGAACGAGGAGACGGCGGCCCGCCGCGGCCTGTCCAGTTCCGGCCAGTCCCGCCGCTCGGTGAGCAGGTTCAGCGCGCCGGTGCCCCAGTCGACGTGCGGGGTCGGCTCCTCGGCGTGCAGGGTCTGCGGCATGACGCCGTGGTGGATCGCCTGGACCATCTTGATGATGCCGCCGACCCCGGCCGCGGCCTGCGTGTGCCCGATGTTGGACTTGAGCGACCCCAGCCACAGGGGCTGATCGGCGGCCCGTTCCCGGCCGTAGGTGGCGAGCAGGGCGTTGGCCTCGATCGGGTCGCCGAGGGGCGTTCCGGTGCCGTGCGCCTCCACCAGGTCCACATCGGCCGGGGAGAGTCCCGCGCTGGCGAGCGCCTGGCGGATCACCCGTTCCTGGGCGGGGCCGTTGGGCGCGCTCAGCCCGTTGCTGGCGCCGTCCTGGTTGATCGCCGAGCCGTTGACCACGGCGAGCACCTTGTGGCCGTTGCGCCGGGCGTCGGAGAGCCGCTCCACGAGCAGCAGCCCGGCTCCCTCGGCCCAGCCCGTTCCGTCGGCGGAGGAGGCGAAGGACTTGCACCGTCCGTCGGCCGACAGGCCGCGCAGCCGGGAGAACTCGATGAAGGCCTGGGGGGTGGACATCACGGTGACACCACCGGCCAGGGCCAGGTCGCATTCCCCGCGGCGCAGCGCGGCGGCCGCGAGGTGAACGGCCACCAGGGAAGAGGAGCACGCCGTGTCGACGGTGACGGCGGGGCCCTCCAGGCCGAAGACGTAGGACAGTCGGCCCGAGGCGACGCTGCCCGCGCTCCCGCTGTAGAGGTAGCCCTCGAACTCCTCCGGCGGCAACTGCGGGCGCGATCCGTAGTCGTGGTACATCGTCCCCACGAACACGCCCGTGCGGCTCCCGCGGACCGAGTCCGCGGGGATGCCGGCCCGCTCGAAGCTCTCCCACGCCGTCTCCAGCAGTAGACGCTGCTGCGGATCGGTGGCCAGGGCCTCCCGCGGCGACATGCCGAAGAACTCCGGGTCGAACTGGTCCGCGTCGTGCAGGAATCCGCCCTGATCGGTGTACGAGGTGCCGACGATCTCCGGGTCGGGGTGGTACAGCCGCTCCAGGGGCCAGCCGCGGTGCTCGGGGAAGGCGGTCACCGCGTCGACGCCGTCGGCCACCACCTGCCACAGCCGTTCCGGCGAGTCCACGCCGCCGGGGTACCGGCACGCCATGCCGATGATCGCGATGGGCTCCCGGTCCTTCTCCTCGACCTCGCGCAGGCGTCTGCGGCTGGCCTGGGCGTCGGCAACAGCACGCTTGAGGTACTGGCGGAGTTGGTTCTCGTCACTACTCACGTGCTCTCAGCTCCCAGGATCGTCTCGGGAGAGGCACTGGCCGGCTCCTCGCCACCGTGCACGTCAGCTTCCTTTCCCGGAAAAATTCTTCGTTCGGATCGCAGTCCTCGGCATTGTTGCTCTCATGCCGTCTGGGTGCAGTAATCGATCGCTCATTCCTGGGGCAATTCCCGCTGATGACTGGGGGCTTATTTGCCGATTAGCGGCGGATTACGGGGGGTCAGTATGCTTCCGAATAACGTAGACCGCCGAATGTGGGGGAACGGAAACAAAGATGAGCCCGGAAATAGCAGAACTCGAACTCGCGGAACCCTATATCGGGGGACTGCTCGCCTCGCTCGGACTGGGCGTCCAGTACCTCCGAGCGGAGGGAAACACCCTCTTCTACCGCGACACCGCCGGTCGCGAGGTCCCGGTGCTCGACCTGGTCGGCGGGTACGGATCGACGATCATCGGGCACAACAATCCCGAGATCGTCTCCTATGCGAAGAGCCTGCTCGATCAGGGAACACCGATCCACGCGCAGCTTTCCGAGCATCCGTGTGCCAACGAGCTGGCGCAGAAGGTCAATTCCGTCATCAAGCGGGAGTTCGCCACCTCCGACACGTACTCCGCTGTCTTCGCCAACAGCGGCGCCGAGGCGTTCGAGATCGCGATCAAGCACGCCGAATTCGACCGGCTCATGAAGGTGGCCGCGCTGGCGGAGGAAATCGACGCGAACATCGAGAGCGCCCGCGCGGCCGTTTCCGGTGGCGCCTCGATCGTGGTCGACGAGATCCATGTCCGGCTGAGCGCGGACGCGGGACTGGCCGCCGGCTCCGGGCCGGACGAGGTGATCGCCGGGATCCGGAGCGTCAACGGCGAGCGCATGGCGGCCCCGCCCGTCTTCCTGGCCCCGGAGGGTTCGTTCCACGGGAAGCTGGTCGGCAGCGTCCAGTTCACGCACAACGCCGATTTCCGGACCCCGTTCAAGTCGCTGGCCGTGCAGTGCCGGTTCGTGCCGGTGCACGAACCCGGGGCGCTGGACAAGGTCATCGAGGCGGAGCGGAAGACGCTGTTCGACGTCGTGGCCGAAGGCCGGACGGTCCGGGTCGTCGAGCGCGACCTGCCCGTCATCGGCGGGTTCGCCCTCGAGCCGGTCCAGGGCGAGGCGGGGATCAGGCCGTTCGACCGGGAGACCGTGCAGCGGATCCAGCAGGCGTGCGCGGCGATCGACTGCCCGGTCATCGTCGACGAGGTGCAGAGCGGCATGGGCCGCACCGGCGCCTTCTTCGCCAGCTCGCACCTCGGACTCCAGGGGGACTACTACACGCTGGCCAAGAGCCTGGGCGGGGGCGTAGCCAAGACGGCGATGACGCTGGTGCGCAACTCGCGCTACCGCAAGGAGTTCGAACTGGTCCACAGTTCGACCTTCGCCAAGGACGGGTTCTCCACCCGGATCGCCAACCGCACGGTGGACCTGCTCGAAGCGGGGAACGGCGAGGTCTATCGAATGGCCGCCGAACGCGGCAGCCGGCTGTCCGGGATGCTGCGGAAACTGCACGGAGAATTCGGCACCGTCATCAAGGACGTGCGCGGAAGGGGCCTGATGATCGGCCTTGAATTCCACGACCAGTCCGATTCCACCTCGGAGTCCATCGCCGGGTACTCCCGCGCGGGACTGTTCGGCTACGTCCTCTCCGGGTACCTGCTGCGCCTGCACGACATCAGGATCTTCCCGACCGCCAGCGCCGCGAACACACTGCGGCTGGAGCCGTCCGTCCACATCACCGACGCCGAGATCGACCGGCTGGAGTCGGCGCTGCGCGCTCTCCTGGCCGTGCTCCGGGACCAGGACGGCGCGGCACTGCTGCCCGCGGTCCCGGCAGAAGGAACCGGCGCATGAGGTAGAGCGAAGTCCACGAGGGAAACGACGTCGAACAGCATCGCGGCTGTCTGAAATCATGAAGGAAAGAGCTATTTAGATGACGACATGGCATGACGGTTACGAGGGTGGTCGTGACGAGGCGGTCGCGATCGTCGGAGTGTCCTGCCGGTTGCCCGGGGCGATCGGAATAGCAGAGTTCTGGAATCTTTTGAGCGGCGGCCGCGATGCGGTGACCGAAATTCCGGGTGACCGGAGGAGCGGCATCTCGGATTCGGTCCGGTTCGACGGCGGTACCCGGTTCGGGGCGTTCCTGGACGGAGTCGGGGAATTCGACGCCGGATTCTTCGGAATCTCGGCACGCGAGGCCGCGGCGATGGACCCGCAGCAGCGGCTCGTACTGGAGCTGACCTGGACGGCGCTGGAGGACGCCGGGATCGTGCCCGCCGATCTGGCCGGCTCGGCGGCCTCGGTGTTCGTCGGGTCGCTGCGCGAGGACTACACCAGCCTGGTGCTCAGCGGCGGCGACGCCGCGATCACCCAGCACACGAACACCGGCACGCACCGGGGGATCATCGCCAACCGGGTCTCCTACGCCCTGGACCTGCGCGGCCCGAGCGTCGTGGTGGACACGGCGCAGTCCTCCTCGCTGGTCGCGGTCCATCTGGCGGCGCAGAGCGTGCGATCGGGCGAATCACCCGTGGCCATCGTGGCGGGGGTGAACCTCAACCTCCTCGCGGAGGGGGCACTGGGGGCGCAGCGGTTCGGCGGCCTCTCGCCGGACGGACGCAGCTACGTGTTCGACGCCAGGGCCAACGGGTACGTCCGGGGCGAGGGCGCCGTGGTCATGGTGCTCAAGCCCCTGGCGGCGGCGCTGGCGGACGGGGACGAGGTCTACGCGGTCGTCCGCGGCAGCGCCGCGAACAACGACGGCGCCACCCCCGCCCTGACCGTGCCCGACGCCCGCGCACAGGAGAGGGTGATCCGGGCCGCGCTGCGGCGGGCCGAGGTCACCCCGGACCAGGTGCAGTACGTGGAACTGCACGGGACCGGAACCCCGGTCGGCGACCCGGTCGAGGCGGCCGCGCTGGGCGCGGTCTTCTCGGGGCGCCGGTTGAACGGTGGCGCCGGGGAGCCGGACCCGCTGCCGGTGGGGTCGGTGAAGACCAACATCGGGCACCTCGAGGGCGCCGCGGGGATCACCGGGCTGCTCAAGACCGTGCTCGGCATCCGGCACCGGCAGCTTCCCGCGAGCCTGAACTTCGACACGCCCAACCCGGACATCCCCCTCGAGGACCTCGGGCTGCGGGTCAACACGGATCTCTCCGACTGGCCGCACCCGGACCGGCCGCTGATCGCCGGCGTCTCCTCCTTCGGCATGGGCGGTACCAACGCCCACGTGGTGCTGAGCGAACCGCCGGTCACCGGACACGCTGCCGCTGACCAGGCAGTTGCCGGCCAGGCGCGCACCGGCCGGACCGTTGCCGACGGCCCGGCCGGTGCCGGGCCGGGCGCCCGGCTGCTCCCGGTTCCCGTGTCGGGGCGGACCCCGGCCGCGTTGCGGGCGCACGCCGCCCTGCTGCGGGACACGGACCTGTCACCGCAGGACCTCGGGTACTCGCTGGCGACGACCAGGACCGCGTTCCGCCACCGGGCCGTCGTCCTGGCTTCGAACGCCGAAGACCTGCGCACCGGGCTCGACGCGGTGGCGAACGGGGAGCCCGCACCGAACGTGGTGTCCGGGGCACCGGCCGACGCAGACGCAGACGCAGCCTCCGACCAGACCGACGTGCCCGTCACGGCTCCGGCCGCCCTCGCGGCCGGGTACGTCCGGGGCACCGAAGTCGACTGGACGGCGGCGTACGCGGGCACGGGGTCCAGGCGGGTCCGGCTGCCCGGCTACCCCTTCCAGCGGGAGCGGTTCTGGACCGGCGAACACCGCACCACCGCGCGTGCCGACGGTACCGGGACGGCCGGTACCGGGACGACCGGAGCCGACGAGGCCGGAGCCGACGCCGTAGCCCTCGTCAGGGCGCAGGTGGCGGCAGCCCTGGAGTCCGGTGACCCGGACGGGCTGGAGCTGGACACGAACTTCCGGGACCTCGGGTTCTCCTCGCTGATGACCGTGGAACTGATCGAGAACCTGTCCGCCGCCACCGGGACCTCGTTGTCCAGCGGTCTGCTGTTCGACTACCCGACGCCCCAGGACCTGATCACCTACTTCACCGGGACCGGAATCGGACCGGTGGACGCGGGAAGCGACCCGCGCGCGCCCGGGCAGTCCCGGCGCGACGGCGAGCCCTCAAGCCACGACCACGACCGCGACCGCGACCACAACGAGGACGCGATCGCGATCGTCGGCATGGCCTGCCGTTTCCCGGGCGGGATCGAATCGCCGGAGGACCTGTGGCGCGTGGTCACCGAGGAACGGGACGTGATCGGCGCCTTCCCGGCCGACCGGGGCTGGCAGCCCGGCGACGGCTACTCCCGGGTCGGCGGATTCCTCGACACCGCGGCCGAGTTCGACGCGGCATTCTTCGGGATCTCCCCCAGGGAAGCCCTGGCCATGGACCCGCAGCAGCGGCTGCTGCTGCAGACCACCTGGGAAGCCCTGGAACGGGCCGGCATCGACCCGCAGTCCCTGCGGGGCAGCCGGACCGGGGTGTTCGTCGGCGGCACCGCCTCCGACTACGGCCCGCGGATGCACGAGGCGGACGACGAGGTCAAGGGCTATGTGCTCACCGGGACCACGACCAGCGTCCTGTCGGGCCGGATCGCCTACCAGTTCGGGTTCGTGGGGCCCACGCTCACCGTTGACACGGCGTGCTCGTCCTCGCTGGTCGCGCTGCACCTGGCGGTCCGCGCACTGCGCGACGGGGACGCGTCCGCGGCGGTCGCGGGTGGCGTGACCGTCATGGCCACGCCGGGCATGTTCGAGGAGTTCTCCCGGCAGCACGGGCTGGCCGACGACGGACGGTGCAAGCCGTTCTCGGCCGACGCCGACGGCACCGGCTGGGCCGAGGGCGTCGGCATGCTGGTCCTCGAACGACTCGCGGACGCCCGGCGCAACGGCCACCCGGTACTCGCCGTGATCCGGGGCAGCGCCATCAACTCCGACGGCGCCTCCAACGGCCTGACCGCGCCGAGCGGTCTGTCCCAGCAGCGCCTGATCAACACCGCGCTGGCCGATGCCGACCTGACCACCTCCGACGTGGACCTGCTGGAAGCGCACGGCACCGGCACCTCGCTCGGCGACCCGATCGAGGCGGAGGCGATCCTCGCCACCTACGGGCAGGACCGGGACGAGCCGCTGTACCTGGGTTCGCTGAAGTCCAACATCGGCCACTCCCAGGCGGCGGCCGGAGTCGCCGGCGTCATCAAGGTCGTCCAGGCCATGCGGCACGAGGTGCTGCCGCGCACCCTGCACGCGCAGACCCCGACCCCCCGGGTGGACTGGACGTCCGGGCAGGTCGAGGTGCTGACGCGGTCCAGGCAGTGGCAGCGGGCCGGCCGGCCCCTGCGCGCCGGGGTGTCCGCGTTCGGGATCAGTGGCACCAACGCCCACGTCATCCTCGAACAGGGGGAGAGGGCCCCGACGGCACTGGTGTTCACCGGGCAGGGAGCGCAGCGGCCGGGGATGGGGCGAGAGCTGTACGAGCGGCACCCGGTGTTCGCGCGGGCCCTCGACGAGGTGTGCGCCGCGTTCGCTCCCCACCTGGACCGGCCGTTGAAGGAGCTGATGTTCGCCACCGGACCGGAAGCCGGTGCGGAACTGAACCAGACCCGCTACACCCAGCCCGCGCTGTTCGCCTTCGAGGTGGCGCTGGCCGGGCTGGCCGCCGAGCACGGCCTCGTCCCCGATCTGCTGGCCGGGCACTCCATCGGCGAACTGGCCGCCGCCTACGTGGCCGGGGTGTTCTCCTTGCCGGACGCGGCCGAACTGGTCGCCACCCGGGGCCGGCTGATGCAGCGGGCCCGGTCCGGCGGAGCGATGATCGCCGTGGAGGCCACCGAGGCCGAGATCGCCGCGACCCTGGTCGACGGCGTGGTGGTGGCCGCGGTGAACGGTCCGGTGTCCGTGGTGATCGCCGGGGACGACGAGGCCGCCGAGAGGGTGGCCGCCGGCTGGCGGGAGCGCGGCCGCCGGGTCACCCGGCTGACCGTCAGCCACGCCTTCCACTCCCCGCACATGGACGACGTGCTGGACGAGTTCCGGGAAGTGGCCGGATCCATCGAGTACCGGCCGCCGCGGATCCCCGTCGTCTCCACGGTGACCGGGCGGTCGCTGCCCGCCGACGTGACCGGGTACGCCGAACACTGGGTCACCCAGATCCGCGGCACGGTCCGGTTCCACGACGCCGTGTCGGCCCTGCGCGAGGCCGGCGCCGCCGTGTTCGCCGAGGTCGGCCCGTCGGCCGCGCTGACCCCGCTGATCAGGTCCGCCGGGATCACCAGGGCCGTCCCGCTCGGCCGGTCCACGGGGTCGGAGACGGACGTCTTCCTCTCGGGTCTGGCCAGGCTCAACGGCGAGGAGCCCACCCATCCCTTCCGCCGGGACCGGTACTGGCTGGCGCCGCGTTCCGCGCGGGGTGCCTCGGGGCATCCGCTGCTCGACTCGGTGGTGGAGCTGGTCGACCGGGACGAAGTCGTACTGGCGGGCACCCTTTCGCTGGCTGAGTACCCATGGCTCTCCGGACACGTCATCAACGGCTCGACCCTGCTGCCCGGGACGGCGTTCCTGGAGCTGGCACTGTTCGCGGGACAGCGGGTGGGTCTGCCCGAGGTGGCGGACCTGACCCTGGAGAGCCCGCTCGCACTGCCCGACGCGGGAGCACCCGGGTCCGGCCCGGTGCAGATCCAGATCACCGTGGACGACCGGCAACTGGTGATCCATTCCCGGCGGGACGGGGAACACGAGTGGACCCGGCACGCGTCCGGGCTGCTCGCGGACGCCGGATCCGGCGCGGCACCGGACCCGGACGACCTGCTGGAGTGGCCCCCCGGCGGCGACCCGGTGCCGGTCGAAGACGCCTACGAGCGCCTCGCCGGGCGGGGCTACGACTACACCGGTCTGTTCCGCGGACTGCGGTCCGTGTACCGCGACGGTGACACCGTGTACGCCGAGGTCCGCTTCCCGGAGGGTCACCTCCGCTCGGAATCCGGGTTCCTCCTGGACCCGGCGCTGCTGGACGCGGTACTGCATCCGATCGTCCTGGGACTGGTCGACGGCGGCGCGGAGACGCGCCTGCCGTTCGCCTGGAGCGGGGTACGGCCGCACTCCGGCGTCACCGGGGGGACCGAGTTCCGTGCCCGGATCACCCCGACCGGCGGCGACACCTACGAGCTGCTGCTCGCCGACGCGGTGGGTGCCCCTGTGGCCACCGTCGACGGGCTGGCCTTCCGGGCCGCGGCCCGCGACGAGGCCGTCCCGATGTACGAACTGACCTGGCAGGGCCCGGGCACCGCGGGCAGGGGCACCACCGCCGGTGACGCCCCCGACCTCGATCCCACCGTCATCGAGGTCACCCCGGCCGGCGATCCGGCGACCGCGGTCGCCCGGTACCTGGGAGAGATCCAGGACTGGGTGGCCGCCGAACACGGCCCGAACGAGCGGCTGGTGCTGGTCACCCGCAACGCGGTGGCAGTACGGCCGGGCGAAGCGGTCACCGATCTGCCCGCGGCCGCGGTGTGGGGACTCGTACGCACGGCCCAGAGCGAGTACCCCGACCAGGTCGTCGTGGTGGACTTCGCCGGCACCCCGGGCGCCACCGCCCCGGCGGACGTGACGGCCGCGATCGGCGCGGCGGTACGGACCGGGGAGCCCCAGATCGCCGTGCGCGACGGCGAGGTTCTGGTACCCCGGCTGACCAGGGCCGCCCCGGTCCCGGAAACGGCCGGCACCACCGGAAGCACCGGCACCACCACCAGCACCACCAACCCCGCAGCCGCCGGGCCCGGATTCGGGTGGGACCCCGACGGCACGGTCCTGATCACCGGCGGCACGGGCGGCCTGGGCGCGCTGATCGCCAGGCACCTCCACCACGAACACGGCGTACGGAACCTGCTGCTGGTCAGCCGCCGCGGCCCGGACGCCCCCGGCGCCGCCGGGCTGATCGCGGAACTGGACGGCGCACGCGTGGTCGCCCTCGACGTGACGGACCGGACGGCCCTGGCCGGGCTGATCGACGCGGTACCGGCCGACGCGCCCCTGACCGCGGTGATCCACACCGCCGGGGTGCTCGACGACAGCACGATCACGGCGCTGACCGCGGAACGGATCGACACCGTCATGGCGGTCAAGGCCGACGCCGCGCGGCACCTGCACGAACTGACCGCGGACCGCGGGCTCGGCGCCTTCGTCCTGTTCTCCTCGATCTCCGGTCTGCTCGGCACGGCCGGTCAGGCCAACTACGCCGCCGCCAACACCTACCTGGACGCGCTGGCCGCACACCGCCGTGCCCTCGGCCTGGCCGGGACCTCTCTGGCCTGGGGGCTGTGGCAGGAAGGCATGGGCCAGGGCCTCGACGAGGCGGACGTCAACCGCTGGACCCGTTCCGGGGTGGCGCCGCTGACCGCCGCGCAGGGACTCGGCCTGTTCGACCGGGCGATGGCCGGGGACGCGGCGCTGCCGGTCCCCGCGATCCTGCAGCCGTCCCGGCTCTCCGGCGCCGACCCCGTCCCGGCCGTCCTGCGGTCCCTGGTCAGGCGGCGCGCCAAGCCCGCCGGGACGATCAAGCCGGCCGGGCGGGCGGGACGGCCACTGACCACGAAGGACGCCCAGGACCTCGTACGGGCGACCGCGGCCGCGGCGCTCGGACTGCCGAACCCGAACACCCTCGACCTGAGCAAGGCGTTCCGGGAGCAGGGGTTCGACTCGCTGGCGGGCGTGGACCTGCGCAACCGGCTGACCGCGGCCACCGGGCGCCGGCTCCCGGCGACCCTGGTCTTCGACCACCCCACTCCGCAGGCACTGGCCGCCTTCCTGGCCGAGGACGCGGACTCGGCCCCCGGTGAGCAGCGGACCGGCGGCCCGGGGAAGCGGGGCAAGAAGAAGGGGAACCGGACCGACGAACCGATCGCGATCGTCGGCATGGCCTGCCGCTTCCCCGGCGGGGTCCGCTCGGCCGACGACCTGTGGCGGCTGGTGCTGGAGGGGCGGGACGTGATCTCCGAGTTCCCGACCAACCGCGGATGGGACCTCGGCAGCCTGTACCACCCCGACCCGGACCACCTCGGCACCAGCTACACCCGACACGGCGGATTCCTGCACGAGGCGGACCTGTTCGACGCGGCGTTCTTCGACATGTCGCCGAGGGAGGCGCTGGCCACCGACCCGCAGCAGCGGCTGCTGCTGGAAACCGCGTGGGAGACCTTCGAGGACGCCGGGATCGACCCGTCCGGCCTGCGCGGCAGCCGGACCGGGGTGTTCACCGGCGTGATGTACGACGACTACGCCTCACGCCTCCCGGTCACCCCGCGGGAGGTGGAGGGCTTCCTGCTGACGGGCAACACCTCCAGCGTGATCTCCGGCCGCCTGGCCTACACCTACGGGCTGGAGGGTCCGGCCCTCACCGTGGACACCGCGTGCTCCTCGTCGCTGGTCGCGCTCCACCTGGCCGCGAACGCGCTGCGCTCGGGCGAGGTGGACCTGGCCCTGGCGGGCGGCGTCACGGTGATGTCCGGACCCGGCACGTTCGTGGAGTTCTCCCGGCAGAACGGGCTGTCCGTGGACGGCCGGTGCAAGTCCTTCTCGGCCGACGCCGACGGGACGGGCTGGTCGGAAGGGGTCGGGCTGCTGCTGGTGGAACGGCTCGAGGACGCCCGCCGCAACGGGCACCAGGTGCTGGCGGTGCTCCGCGGTTCCGCGGTCAACTCCGACGGTGCCTCGAACGGACTGACCGCCCCGAACGGGCCCTCCCAGGAACGGGTGATCCGCTCCGCCCTCGCCGACGCGGGCCTGTCTCCCGCGGACGTGGACCTCATCGAGGCGCACGGCACCGGCACCCGGCTCGGCGACCCGATCGAGGCGCAGGCCCTGCTGGCCACCTACGGGCAGGACCGCGAGGAACCCGTACGTCTCGGCTCCCTGAAGTCGAACCTCGGACACGCCCAGGCCGCCGCCGGGGTCGGCGGCGTGATCAAGGTGATCCAGGCCATGCGCCACGGCGTCCAGCCGCGCACCCTGCACCTCGGCGAGCCCTCGCCCCACGTGGACTGGTCCGCGGGACGGATCGAGCTGCTCGCCGAACGGCAGGACTGGCCGGACCGCGACCGGCCGCGCCGGGCCGCCGTGTCCGCGTTCGGGATCAGCGGCACCAATGCCCACGTGATCCTGGAGCAGGCCGAGGACCTCCCGGTCCCCGCCCGGACCCCGGCCGCCTTCTCCGCCCCGGGAGACCCGGGAGACCCGGGAGACCCGCGAGACCCGCGAGACCCGGGCACCCCGGCCGGCCCCGCTCACCCGGCGGTGGCGCCGCCGGTGCTGCCCCTGGTGGTGTCGGCCCGCGACGAGCAGGCCCTGCGGACACGGGCCGCGCAGCTCCGCACCCACCTGGACGAACACCCGGAGGTCGACCTCGTCGACCTCGCGGGTACCCTCGCCACCCGGCGCGCCCGGCTGGACCAGCGGGCCGTCGTGCTCGGCGCCGACCGGGAGACCCTCCTGCGCGGCCTCGACGCCCTCGCGACGGGAGCGTCCGGCGGACCGGGCGTGATCCGGGGCAACGGCACGGGCCGGGGCGCCACGGCGTTCCTGTTCACCGGACAGGGCGCGCAACGGCCCGGCATGGGGCGCGAGCTGTACGAGCGCTCACCCGTCTACCGGGCCGCCCTCGACGAGGTCTGCGCGCACCTCGATCCCGTACTCGAGCGGCCGCTGCACATGGTGCTGTTCGCCGAGCCCGACAGCGCGGATTCCGCGCTGCTCGACCAGACCGCCTACACCCAGGCCGCGTTGTTCGCCGTGGAGGTGGCGCTCCACCGGTTCGCCGAGCACCACGGCATCGTCCCCGACTACCTGCTCGGGCATTCCGTCGGCGAGGTGGCCGCGGCGCACGTGGCCGGGGTGTTCGACCTGCCCGACGCCTGCCGCCTGGTCGCCGCCAGGGGGGCCGCGATGCAGTCCGCCCGCGACGACGGGGCGATGGCCGCGCTGGAGGCCACCGAGGAAGAGGTGCGCGGCGCGCTGGTGCCCGGTGCGGCGATCGCCGCGGTGAACGGTCCCCGGTCCGTCGTGGTCTCCGGCGACGCGGACGCGGTGGCCGCGCTGGCCGGCCTCTGGTCGGACCTGGGCAGGCGGACCCGGCGGCTCGCCGTCAGCCACGCCTTCCACTCGCCCCACATGGACGGGGTGCTGGCCGGCTTCCGGGCCGAACTGGAGTCCCTCACCTTCCACGCGCCCCGGATCCCGATCGTCTCGGACGTGACGGGGGAGATCGCCACCACCGAGCAGCTGACCTCACCGGACTACTGGGTGAGCCATGTCCGCGAAGCGGTCCGGTTCCACGACGGCGTACGCACCCTGCGGCGGGCCGGCGTCACCGAGTTCCTCGAGATCGGCCCGAACGGCGTGCTCACCGCGATGGCCGCCCAGGCCATCGAGGCCGACCCGGACGACCCGGCCGGCGAGCACCAGGGCGTCTCGGTACCGATGCTGCGCTCCGGGCGCGGTGACGCGGAAGCCGTGCTCGCCGCGTTCGGCGCCCTGAGCGTCCGGGGCGTACCGGTGGACTGGCCGCGGGTGTTCCCGGCAGCGGGGCGGGTCCCGCTGCCGCCGTACCCGTTCCAGCACCGGCGCTACTGGCTGGAAGCCCCGTCCTCCGGGCATCCGCTGCTGGACTCCGCGGTGGACCTCGTCGACGGCACGACCGTGCTGTCCGGCGGGATCAGCGCCACCGGATGGACCGGCGAGCACCGGATCCGCGGTGAAATCGTCCTGCCCGGCACGGCGTTGCTGGACATGACGCTGTATGCCGGGGCCCGGGTGGGCTGCCCGGCGGTGGCCGAGCTGACGGTCACCTCGCCCCTGCTCCTGTCCGAGGAGGGGCCCACGTCGATCCAGCTCCTGGTCGGCGCCCCCGACCCGGACGGCAGCCGGTCCGTACTGGTCCATTCCCGGCCGGTCCCCTCCGGATCCGGCGAAGCGGCCGAATGGACGGAGCACGCCCGTGCCGTTCTGGTTCCCGGGCAGCGGGTGCCCCCGGCCGAACCCCGGCCGGCCGGCACGGAGATCGACCTGACCGGGGCGTACCGGCGGCTGGGCGAGCACGGATACCACTACGGCCCCGCCTTCCAGGGCCTGCGGTCGGTGCACCGCGACGGCGAGGACCACTACGTCGAGGTGGAACTGCCGCAGCGCCACCGGTCCGAGGCGAGTTCCTTCGGGGTGCACCCGGCGCTGCTCGACGCGGTCCTGCACGTGCTGCTCCCCGGAGTGGCCGACCCCGGCGCCACGCCGGTCCTGCCGTTCTCCTGGACCGGGGTGACCCGCCACGCGACCGGCGCGACGGCGCTCCGGGCGAAGGTCACCGTGCGCGGGAACACGGCGCGGCTGGTGGCCCACGACCAGCACGGCAACGCGGTCCTGACGGTGGAGGAACTGGCGCTGCTGCCCGTCGGCGGAAGCCTGGCGCCCGCGGGGCTGCACACCGTGGTGTGGCGCGAGGCCCCCGCACCCGCCGCTTCCGCCGAACCGGCCGTCCTCCACCGCGTACCGACGGCCGCCCCCGCGGGGCAGGACGCCGTACGAGAGGTCGCGGCGGCGGCGAAGGCCGTGGTCCACTCCGTCCTCGCCGGACTGCGCGAGATCCTCAACGGGGACGACGGGGACGACGGGGACGACGCGAACGACGGGCGCAGGCACGCCTTCGTGATCACCCCGGATCCGGCGCACTCCACGGTGCGCGGACTGATCCGGACCGCACAGTCGGAGAACCCGGGCCGGTTCCTGCTGATCGAGGCCGACGGATCGGCCACCGAGGAGCAGCTGAACACCGCCCTGCGCACGCAGGAAGCGGAACTGGCGATCCGGGACGGCAGGATCCTCGCGCCCCGCCTGACCCGGCCGGCCGCCGATCCGGCGAGCTCCGCGCGGACCGGAGTGGACTGGAGCGCGGGACCGGTGCTGATCACCGGGGCGACCGGAACCCTCGGCTCGCTCCTGGCCCGGCACCTGGTCGTCAAGCACGGGGTACGCGACCTGGTGCTGCTCAGCCGCCGCGGCGAAGCCGCGCCCGGCGCGGCCGGACTCCGGGCCGAACTGGTCGCGCTCGGCGCCACCGTGAGCCTGACGGCCGCCGACGTGACCGACCGGCAGGCGCTGGAGCGCGTGTTCGCCGAACACGGGCCGGCCACCGTGGTGCACACGGCGGGAGCGGTCGCCGACGCCACCCTGACGGGACTGACCGCCGAACAGATCGACACCGTGCTGCGTCCGAAGGTGGACGCGGCCTGGCACCTGCACGAACTGGCCGGGGACAAGCCGCTGGTCCTGTACTCCTCGGTCACCGGACTGCTCGGAACGGCCGGCCAGGCGAACTACGCGGCGGCCAACACCTTCCTGGACGCCCTCGCCGAGCACCGCCGCGAACTCGGAAAGCCCTCGGTCTCCCTCGCCTGGGGTCTGTGGGCGCAGACCAGCGGCATGTCCGAGCAGCTGACCGATGCGGACCTCCAGCGGCTGACCCGCTCGGGTCTGCTTCCGCTGGAGACCGCCGAGGCACTCGACCTCTTCGACGCCGCCCTCGAAACGATCGGCGGGACCGGTTCCGCGGTCCTGGCCCTGACCCGGTTCGACCGCTCCGCCCTGCGCGGCCGCAGCGACCTTCCCGGTCTCCTGCGCGAGCTGGCCGGACCGGCCGCGGCCACGGCGAGGACGTCCACGCCGAACGGTGGGAACCACCGGCCGGGAGCGGACACCGCACCGGCCTCACCGCAGCTCGACCCGGCCGACGTCCAGGACATCGTCCTCAGGCACGTCGCCGAGGTACTGGGCTACGGCGATCCGGACGAGATCCGGGAGGACCGCTCCTTCAGCGAGCTCGGCTTCGATTCGCTCACCGCGGTCGAACTGCGCAACCAGCTGAGCGCCGCGACGGGCCTGCGGCTGTCCTCGACCGTGGTCTTCGACCACCCCAACCCCGTCTCCCTGACCGAACACCTGCGCGGCCTCGTCCCGGTCGCCGGGCCGCCGCCCGCCCCGGACGCGCCGCGGGACCGTAACCGGTCGCAGGCCGGGGAAGGCCACGACGAGCCCATAGCGATCGTCGGGATGGCCTGCCGGTACCCGGGCGGGGTCACCTCACCGCTCGATCTGTGGAACCTCGTGGCCGAAGGCCGGGACGCCACCTCGGAGTTCCCCGTGAACCGGGGCTGGCCGGAGGACCTCCACCACCCCGACCCGGACCACCTCGGTACCTCCATCACCCGGCGGGGCGGATTCCTGCACGACGCGGACCTCTTCGACGCGGAGTTCTTCGGAATGTCCCCGAGGGAGGCCTCGGCGGTGGACCCCCAGCAGCGCCAGCTGCTGGAAACCACCTGGGAGGCCGTGGAGAACGCGGGCCTGGATCCGCAGACCCTGCGCGGCAGCAGGACCGGCGTGTTCGTCGGCGTCATGTACAGCGACTACGGCTCCCGGCCGGACCTGCCCGCGGACGGATCGCAGGGATACCTCTACAGCGGCAGCGCGGGCAGCATCGCCTCCGGCCGGCTCGCCTACACCTTCGGGTTCGAGGGGCCGACCCTCACCGTGGACACCGCCTGCTCCTCCTCGCTGGTCGCGGTGCACCTGGCCGCGACCGCCCTGCGGCGCGGCGAGTGCGAGCTCGCGGTGGCGGGCGGCGCGACGGTGATGTCCACACCCACCGCGTTCGTGGAGTTCTCCCGCCTGCGCGGACTGTCCGAGGACGGCCGGTGCAAGTCGTTCTCCGACGACGCCGACGGCACCGGCTGGTCCGAGGGCTCCGGCATGCTGCTGCTGGAGACCCTGTCCGCGGCCAAGCGCAACGGCCACCGGATCCTCGGTGTCCTGCGCGGATCCGCGGTCAACTCCGACGGCGCCTCGAACGGCCTGACCGCGCCGAACGGCCCCGCCCAGGAACGGGTGATCCGGGCCGCGCTGGACGCCGCGGAACTGGCCCCGGCCGACATCGACCTGGTGGAGGCGCACGGCACCGGGACCAGGCTCGGCGACCCGATCGAGGCGCAGGCCGTGTTCGCCACGTACGGACGCGACCGGGAGAACCCGGTAATGCTCGGTTCCCTGAAGTCGAACATCGGACACACCCAGGCGGCCGCGGGAGTCGGCGGGATCATCAAGGTCGTCCAGGCCATGCGGCACGGGATCGCCCCGGCCACCCTGCACGTGGGTACCCCCTCCCAGCACGTCGACTGGTCGGCGGGCGAGGTCGAACTGCTGACCCGGGCCCGTCCGTGGCCCCGCGGGGAACAGCCCCGCCGGGCCGGAGTGTCCTCCTTCGGGTTCGGGGGCACCAACGCCCACGTGATCATCGAGGAGGCCGAAGCCGAAGCCGAAGCCGAAGCCGAACCGGCCCCCGTCACCGCGGCCCCGGCCGCCCCCGCCCCGCACCCGATCCCGTGGGTGCTGTCCGCCCGCAACCCGCAGGCCCTCGCCGAGCAGGCCGAACGCACGGCCCACCTGTCCACGGCGGACGAATCCCTCACCCTGGCCACCCGCGCCGCGATGCCGTACCGGATCGCGGCGAGCACCCTGGCGGCCCTGCGCGACGCGGTTCCGGTACGCGCACGAGGAGGCCGGCTGGCCTTCGCGTTCACCGGGCAGGGCGCGCAGCGCACCGGCATGGGCCTCGAACTGGCCGCCGCGTACCCGGTGTTCGCCGAGGCCTTCGACGAGGTCTGCGCACACTTCGACGCCTCGACCGGCTCCTCGGTCCGGGAGGCGATCGCCACCGGGGACCGGCTGGACGAAACCGGCACGGCGCAGCCCGCGCTGTTCGCCGTCGAGGTGGCACTGTTCCGCCTGATGGAGTCCTGGGGGATCCGGCCGGACCTGGTACTCGGCCATTCCATCGGCGAGCTGGCCGCCGCACACGTCGCCGGAGTGCTGTCGCTGCCGGACGCGGCCAGGCTGGTCACCGCACGCGGCAGCCTCATGCAGGCCCTGCCCCGGGGCGGGGCGATGGTCGCCGTCGAGGCGGGCATCACCGAACTGGACGGACTGGAGCTGCCCGCCGGCGTGAGCGTCGCCGCGGTCAACGGTCCCACCTCGATCGTGCTCTCCGGCGTGGAGGAAGCGCTGCTGCCCTTCGTGGAGGAGGAGTTCAGCGGCCGGGGCAGGCGCACCAAGCGGCTCACGGTGAGCCACGCCTTCCACTCCCCGCTGATGGAACCCATGCTGGACGGGTTCCGGGCGGTCGCCCGGGACATCGCCTACGCCGACCCGAAGATCCCCGCGATCTCCACCGTCACCGGCCGGCCCGCCGAGGAGTGGACCGACCCCGAATACTGGGTCAACCAGGTCCGCGCGACCGTCCGGTTCCACGAAGCGGTGCTGACCGCACGGGACGGCGGAGTGCGCACGGTCCTGGAACTGGGACCCGACGCCGTGCTCACCGGCATGATCGCGGCCGGCTTCCCCGCGGAGCCGGCCGGGGACACGGCGGACCCACTGGCCGCCGTGCCCCTCACCCGGGCCGGCAAAGCCGAACCGGACACCGTCGTCACGGCGCTCGGCACCCTGTTCACCAGGGGCGCGGAGATCGACTGGCACGCGGTGCTCCCCGGCGCCGGACCCGTCGACGTGCCCACCTACGCCTTCCAGCGCAAGCGGTTCTGGCTCTCCCCGACCGGACGGTCCCAGGTGACCGGCGCCGGTCTGCGGGCCGCGGAGCACCCCCTGCTGGGAGCGGCGGTCGACCTCGCCCCGGACGGTGCGGCGCGGTCGCGCACCACCGTGCTGACCGGCAGGCTGTCCCTGACCACCCATCCGTGGCTGGCCGATCACCGGGTCCAGGGCACCGCGATCGTGCCCGGCACCGCGCTGATCGAACTCGCCGCCTCGCTGGGTGCGACGGCGCAGCTCACCATCACCGAACCGGTGGTCGTGCCGGACACCGGCGCGATCACCCTCCAGGTGGTGTCCGACGGCAGCGACATCACGATCTTCTCCCGGCGCGAGGACGCCGACTCCGGTGACGGACCGTGGACCCGGCACGCCGCCGGAACCCTCGACACCGCAGAACACCGGGACGCTCCGCAAGCCGATCCCTGGCCGGACGGCCTCACGGAGATCGACCTCACCGGGGTGTACGAGCGGGTCGCGGAACACGGCTACCGGTACGGTCCCGCCTTCCAGGGGCTGCGCCGCCTCCAGCGGCGCGACGAGGAGCTCTTCGCGGAGCTCGAGGCGCCCGCCGAACTGGCCGAATCGGCCGACGGGTTCGCCGTGCACCCGGCACTGCTGGACGCGGTCCTGCATCCGCTGCTCCCCGAAGTGGCCGGAAACCGGCCCGCCTCCCTGCCCTTCGCCTGGAGCGGGGTCCGGTTCCACGCCGGAGCCCCGACCACGGGCGGGACGGTGCTGGGCGCCCGGATCACCCCGACGGGTCCGCACGCGGTGCGCCTGCTGGTGACCGACGCCGGCGGCCAGGTGCTGGTCGAAGTCGACGAGCTGGTGCTGCGCCCGCTCACCGGTCCCCTGACCGGCGCTCCGACCGGCGAGAACCTGGTGTACACACCCGTCTGGCGCTCGCTGGACGTGCCCGGGGCGCCGGCCGGAGCCCCGGTGAACGACTCCGCCTACGAGGTGACCCAGGTCGATCCCGGAGCGGGCGAACTGCCCCGGCGCGCCCGGCACGCCGTACACCACACCCTCGGTGTGCTGCGCGACTGGCTGGACACCGCGACCACCGGGAAGCTCGCCGTCGTCGTGGGCTCCGACCTGGCCCATGCCGGTGTACGCGGCCTCGTGCGCAGCGCCGCGACGGAACACCCCGGGCGGTTCGTCCTGGTGGACCGGCCGGACTGGGACGGCACCGGCGACGTCCGGGAGGCCGTCAGGGAGATCCTGGCCCGGACCGACAGCGGTGACGAGCCGTACGTACGGGTCCGCGAAGGGGAGCTCCTCGTCCCGAGGCTGGTCCGGTACGAGCCGGCGGCCGGCCACCGGTCGCAACGTCCGGCAGCGCAGGGCCCGGAGGAGCCGGTGAGCACCGCGATCGCCTGGGACGGGGGCACCGTCATGATCACCGGTGCGAGCGGGGCGCTGGGCACGGCGCTGGCCGGGCACCTGGTGCGGCGCCACGGAGCCCGGTCGCTGCTGCTGGTGAGCCGGAGCGGAACCGCTCCGCGGATCGAGGGCGTCACGGACGACGTCGAGGTCATCGCGGCCGCCTGCGACGTCACCGACCGCGAGGCACTGGCCGAACTCGTACGGCGCCACCGGCCGGTCGCCTTCGTCCACGCCGCCGGGGTACTGGCCGACGGCACGCTGGACGGGCTCACCGGCGAACAGGTCGACACCGTGCTCCGGCCCAAGATCGACGCGGCTTGGAACCTGCACGAACTGGCCGGGGACAAGCCCCTGGTGCTGTACTCCTCGATCGCCGGGCTGCTCGGCACCGCGGGGCAGTCGAACTACGCGGCGGCGAACACCTTCCTGGACGGCCTCGCCGAGTACCGCGACTCGCTCGGTCTGCCCACGGCCTCACTGGCCTGGGGCCTGTGGGAGACCGGGATGGGAGACGCACTGTCCGAAGCGGACCTCAGGCGCATAGCCAGGCTGGGACTGCGTCCGATCGCGGAACCGGAGGCGCTGGCCGCCTTCGACCTCGCCCTCTCGGAGATCGCCGCCCCGGCGAACACCGGGGACCGGAACCCGGTGTTCGCCGTGACCGGGATCGACCGGGCCGCCCTCGGCGCCTCCCCGAACCCGCCCTCGGTACTACGGGCCCTCGTGCCCCGTGCCGGACGGATCGCGGCGCCCCGGTCCGGCCGGGTCCAGCCGGCCGCGTCCCGGGCCGGTCTCCAGTGGCAGCAGCCGGGCGCCGTCCTGGACCTGGTCCGCCGTGAGGTCGCCACCGCACTGGGACACGAGGACGTGTCCGCGATCGCGAGCACGGCGCCGTTCACCGACCTGGGCTTCGACTCGCTGACGGCGGTGGAACTGCGCAACCGGCTGGTCGCGGTCACCGGTGAACACCTGCCGACCACGCTGGTGTTCGACCATCCGACCCCGTCGACTTTGGCCGAATACCTGCGCACCGTCGTCGCGGCCAGGCAAGCCGCCCCGCTCCTGGACCAGTTGGAAGCGCTGGTGCGCGAAGGGGGACTCGACGCGGGAGCGCGCGCACGGCTCCGGCAGCTCCTCGGTGGCGCCGCGGCCGGAGTCGCCGGGGACGGGGCGGAGGAGGCGGAGGAGGACTTCGCCGACGCGGCCGATGAGGAACTGTTCGCCCTGATCGACGAACTCGACTGAGAAACATGAGGACGTGCTCCGGCGCGGGCAGATCACCCGCCCGCGCCGGAGCACCTTCACGCTGCACTAGCCGGCCGCGTGTTCCTCGGGAAAGGAGTTCGTTCCGACCACCAGCGGCAACGCCCGGAGCAAGCGCGCCCGCTTGTCGGACGTGACGTCGGGGGAACCGAAAACGTGGTGGAACACCCGCCATGTCGATTCGGGGATGCATTCGCCCACGGTGTCGATCAAATTCTTGAACAGCCGGGCCACGGCATCGACCGACAGCGGTTCGAGCAGAATGCGGGTGCTGTTCGGCTGGGACCAGCCCCATTGCGGGTACCTGCGGTGGAAATCCTTGTTCGCGCAGGCCACGATGAGGAGCATGCCGGGCTGACTGCACGATCCGAGTTTCTCGATGAACGCGAGCGTGGCCTCATCGGCCAGGTGCAGATCGTCGACCGATACGATGATCGGGTGTTTCTGGGCGAACTCATGGACGATGTCCTCGGGTTCGGGGGTCCGCTGCTCCCCATCCGGATCGCCCTGCCCGGCCTGCTCGAATCGGCTGACGGGGCCGACCTCGTGGTAGAGCAGCCGCAACTCGGCGACCACCGCGTCCGGGTCGATGCTCACCGACCGGCTCACCCGGTACCTCAGGATCACGGGCGCCGGCTGGTCCTTCTCCGCGAACAGCCGGCAGAACTCTCCCAGGAGCCGGCTCTTGCCCGTCCCGTGGTCGCCGAGGACGGTCACCAGATGCGGCATGCCGTGCTGTTCGGCCCGCTCGAACATCCTCTGGAGAATGTCCATCTCGTGTTCCCGGTCCATGAACGGCTTGGTGTCGACCGGATAGTCCGCCGTGCGTGACTCGGCTACCCAGTAGGGCAGGTCCGCACCGGCCACCGCCGGGTAGGACGCCTGGTCGGCCGTCAGGGACCGGGTGCGGTCGCACACCCAGATCATGCCGACCGGTATCTTCGGAAACGTCTCCCAGCACTGGTCGAGGAGCGTTCCGTTGACCGACACCTGGCCCTTCTGCGGTGAGGAGTCGGAATGCCACTGCATGTCGCCGGTCGCCACCATGGCCCTGATGGTCAGCCCGTGCGTGTTCTCCTCCGACACGTCGAGGCTGTCGCGCAGCAGCAGCGCGAGCTGCGTGGCCCGGGAGGCGTTCTCCCTCGAATCCTCGAGGTCGAAAAGGGCGATCGTCGCGGAACCCACGGACGCGAGGACTTCTCCGCCGCAGCACTCGATTCCCATCCTGACCAACGTGTGGACGCCCTCGAGCAGCTCGTCGACCTCACCGGGGTCCGCCGTGCACGCCCCGGATCCCACGTGCGCGCGCACCATCATGACGCTGGCCTCGCGCCGGTGCGAGAGCGTCGGGGGCGGCGGTGCGACATCGGGCCAGCTGGGCACGGACAGTACGTCCGGTACGTCCGGCGCGAACTCGGCCTCGAAGGGGCGGCGCAGATCCGCGACGATCCGCGGGTCCGGAACGATCCGCGGACTCAGTTCGATCGTGTTCCTGAACGGTTCGGGACCGTCACCGGCCACGGTTCCCGGGTGGAAGTCGCTGAGCGCCGGATCGTGCGACAGGATGCGCTGCTGCAGGTTCCGCAGCCACGGCCCGGGCTCCAGGCCGAAATTGTCCACCAGTTCGACGCGGGTCCGGTTGTAGACGTTCAGGGCCTCGGTCTGGCGGCCGGAGCGGTACAGGGCCAGCATCAGCAGTCCGCGGGTTCGCTCCCGCACGGGTTCGGTCTCCGCCATCTTCTCGATCCCGGCGAGCACCTCCCGGTGATGACCGCATTCCAGTTCCGCCTCGAAGAAGAGCTCCTGGGCGTCGATCCGCGAGTTCTCGACGACACTCGCTTCCGGCCAGACGATCCCGACCTCCGCGAGATCGGCCAGCACCTGCCCGCGCCACAGGTCCAGGGCGCCCCGCAGGATCGCGGCGGCATCGGCGGGGAAGCCCTCGGCCATCCGCTTGCGGCCGAGCTCCAGCCTGCGGTGGAAGACGTGGATGTCGACCGTGTCCGGGTCGACGCTCAGCATGTAACCGGGAGACTGGGTGACGAGTACCGGGAGCGAATCGCGGGCGCGCAGTGCGGTGAGGATGGACCTGAGCGACCAGACCGAATTCTGCAGGATCTTCCTCGCCGTGACGGGCGGTTCGTCATCGGGCCAGAGGGATTCGACTAACCGGCTGGTCGCCACCACCTGGTTCGGCTCGAGAAGGAGACGGCCCAGCAGCGCGCGCTGTTTCACGCCACCCAGAATGGCCCGTTCGTCGTTTCGGATGATTTCCAGTGGGCCGAGCACGCGGAATTGCATCATGAATTTCTCCCCGAATTCTTGACGATCGGATTTCATTCCGGATCCCCGGGCGCGGGCATGGCGCGGCCGAGATCGCGGGTGTGTGGATCCCTGCAGGTGGAACCCGGCAGGGGGGTCAGGGTGACGGCCTCAAGGAATTGCGAACGGTCCGCCGGTGCGACGAGGAGCAGTCGTCGGGCGTCGTTATCGGTATCAGTCCTCTGACGGTGAAAGATCGCGTAACCCCCCGGATTAGCGTTCAGTCAAGTTTACCCAAATTTTAGTGTATCACGCAGAATTCAACTGGCCTGAATTGATCCATCCGTCAGCCGCTTACACTGTCGATACAAAGGGCGTTACGCGGAGTACGCCCTTCATCGTTGAACCGGACCGAAGCCCTTCTTGTTTCCTGGCTTTGGGGACGGTTTTCATTCCTACACGGGGAGCCCCGTCGGTTCCTTGATGCGCTTCATGATGATCTGGGAGTTGACCTCCGTGACGCCCGAGAGGGCCGTCAGTTTCTCGATCCAGAGGCGTTCGTACGCGCGCAGGTCCGCCACCGCGATGCGCAGCAGGCAGCCGGGGCTGCCGAAGAGGCGGTAGGCCTCGATGACGTCGGGGATGTCCTGGAGGGCCGCCTCGAAGGCCTCCACCGCCTCGCGGTCGCGCCGGACCTCGACGGAGACCAGCACCTCGAAGCCGCGGCCCACGGCCTCGGGGGCGATCACCGCGCGGTAGCCCTGGATGACCCCGTCCTCCTCGAGCTGGCGCACCCGGCGCATGCAGGGGGAGGGGGTCAGGCCCACGCGCTGGGCCAGCTCCTGGTTGCTGAGCCGGCCGTCGGCCTGGAGCTCACGCAAGATTTCTCTGTCAATCGCGTCCATTGCGCAATTATCGGCTACCTAGTGTTGCGTGCGGGGTCAAAGTAGCAATCGTGTTGCGCGTAGATCGGCCTACCATTGCGATTTGTAGAAAATCTGTACGAGCTCGCTACGGGCTTCGTCGAGGGAAGGGCCGTGGTCATGGGACGCGTCGTCGTCATCAGCACCGGTGGGACGATAGCCAGCCGCTGGCAGGGCTCAGGATTCGCGGCCGACGCCGACGGGGCCGAGGTCATGGCGACCGCGCCGCTGCCCGAGGGCGTCACCGTCGAGGTCGTCGACCTGTTCAGCGTCAACAGCCCGCGACTGACCACCGCCCATCAGCTGACCCTGCTGCGCACCGTGCACGAGGTGCTGGCCGACCCCGGCGTCGAGGGCATCGTCGTCACGCACGGGACCGACACGCTCGAGGAGTCGGCGTTCCTGGTGGACCTGCACCACCACGACGCGCGTTCGGTCGTCTTCACCGGCTCGCAGCGCCCCATGGGGGCGGCGGACGGGGACGGTCCCGGCAATCTCTACGACGCCCTGCTGACCGCGGCGACCACGCGCGGGCTCGGTGTCCTGATCGCGTTCGCGGGACGGGTGCACGCGGCGCGCGGGACCGTGAAGGCGCAGGCGGTGGCGCTGGACGCCTTCGCCGACCCGTCGAAGGAACTGCTCGGGAAGGTCGGCTTCGGGAAGGTCACCGTGCTGCGGACGCCGGTACGGCCCGAGCCCCTGCCGTTGCCGGCCATGCCGGAGGCACCGGAAGGGCCGCCGCGGGTGGACGTCGTCATGCACCACGCGAGCGGGGACCCGGTGCTGCTGAACGCCGCCGTGGAAGCGGGGGCGCGGGGGATCGTCCTGGTCGGGACGGGCGCGGGGAACGCGACCCCGGAGATCGTGGAAGCGGTCGAGGCGGCGATCGCGAAGGGCGTGCTCGTCGCGCTGACCACACGGGTCGCCGCCGGGCCGGTGACGGAGATCTACACCCACGGCGGTGCGGTGGACCTGGTCGCGGCCGGGGCCGTGCCCACGGGAACGCTGCGGGCGCCCCAGGCGCGGATCGCCGTACTGGCGGCGCTGCTCGGCGGCGGGGACGCGGCGGAGCAGGCGCGGGTGCTGAAGCAGGCACTGGCCGCCGGCGGGCCGGTACTGGTCTCCGCCTGACCCGGTGCCGTGACCGGAAGGGCCGCGGCACCAGGCGCTCGCCGGGGTCAGTCCGTGAACGCCGCCAGCAGGCGGTCCGCGGCCAGGGTGGGGGTCAGGGTGCCTTCGCGGACCGCTGATTCCAGGGCCGGTGCGAGCTCGCGCACGGCCGGGCTGGAGCGCAGGCGCTCCAGCAGTTCGTCGCGGACCATCGCCCAGGTCCACTCCACCTGCTGGGCGGCGCGCTTGGCCTGCAGGCGGCCGTCCGCGTCCAGCAGCCTGCGGTGCTGCTCCAGGCGGTTCCACACCTCGTCCAGTCCCGTTGACTCCCGGGCGCTGCACGTCAGGACCGGCGGGGTCCACGCGGCGTCGGCCGGGTGCATCAGGCGCAGCGCGCCCGACAGCTCGCGCGCCGCCGACTTCGCCTCACGCTCGTGCGGGCCGTCCGCCTTGTTGACGGCCAGGACGTCGGCGAGCTCCAGGACGCCCTTCTTGATGCCCTGGAGCTGGTCGCCCGTGCGCGCCAGGGACAGCAGGAGGAAGGAGTCGACCATGCCGGCGACCGTGGTCTCCGACTGGCCCACGCCGACCGTCTCGACGAGGACCACGTCGTAGCCCGCCGCCTCCATCACGATCATCGACTCGCGGGTGGCCTTCGCGACGCCCCCCAGCGTCCCCGCCGAGGGGGACGGCCGGACGAAGGCGTTCGGGTCGACGGCGAGGCGTTCCATCCGGGTCTTGTCGCCCAGGATGGAGCCGCCCGTGCGGGTGGACGAGGGATCGACCGCGAGGACCGCCACCCGGTGGCCCAGCCCGGTCAGCATCGTGCCGAACGCGTCGATGAACGTGGACTTGCCCACGCCCGGCACCCCGCTGATGCCGATGCGGCGCGCCCGCCCCGAGTGGGGGAGCAGCTCCGTCAGCAACCGCTGCGCCAGGGCCCGGTGAGCGGGCAGGGTGGACTCGACGAGGGTGATGGCGCGCGCGATGAACGCGCGCTTCCCGCCGAGCACGCCCTTGACGTAGCTCTCGATGTCGATCTTCGGCACCCGGGTCCGCCTACAGCTCGTGGCCCAGGTCCGCGGCCAGCCGCGTCACCAGGTCGTGCGCCGCGTCGGGGATCACGGTGCCGGGCGGGAACACCGCCGTCGCCCCCATCTCGAGCAGGGTGGGGACGTCCGCCGGCGGGATGACACCGCCCACGACGATCATGATGTCCTCGCGCCCCTCCAGTGCCAGCTGCTCGCGCAGCGCCGGCACCAGGGTCAGGTGGCCGGCCGCGAGGGAGGAGACGCCGACGACGTGCACGTCGGCCTCGACGGCCTGGCGGGCCACTTCCTCCGGGGTCTGGAACAGCGGGCCGACGTCCACGTCGAAGCCCAGGTCGGCGAAGGCGGTCGCGATCACCTTCTGGCCGCGGTCGTGCCCGTCCTGGCCCATCTTGGCGACCAGGATGCGCGGACGTCGTCCTTCCACTTCCTCGAAGCGGTCGACGAGCGCACGCGTGCGCTCCACGGACGGGGACTCGCCTGCCTCGGTTCGGTACACACCCGAGATCGTACGGATCTGGCTCGCGTGCCGCCCGTAGACCTTCTCCAGGGCGTCCGAGATCTCACCGACCGTCGCCTTCGCGCGCGCCGCGTCCACCGCGAGCGCCAGGAGGTTGCCCTCGCCGCGCTCCGCCGCGTTCGTCAGCGCCCGCAGGGTGTCCTGGGTGACCGCCTCGTCGCGCTCCTCGCGCAGCCGCCGCAGCTTGGCGATCTGCTGGGAGCGCACCGAGGAGTTGTCCACCTTCAGGACGTCGATCTGCTCGTCCGTCGCCACCCGGTACTTGTTGACGCCGATCACCGGCTGGCGGCCCGAGTCGATGCGGGCCTGCGTGCGGGCCGCCGCCTCCTCCACGCGGAGCTTGGGGATGCCCGCGTCGATGGCCTGCGCCATGCCGCCGGCCGCCTCGACCTCCTGGATGTGCTGCCAGGCCCGGCGCGCCAGGTCGTAGGTGAGCTTCTCCACGTAGGCGCTGCCGCCCCACGGGTCGATGGAGCGGCAGGTGCCCGACTCCTGCTGGAGCAGGAGCTGGGTGTTGCGGGCGATGCGCGCGGAGAAGTCCGTCGGCAGGGCGAGGGCCTCGTCGAGGGCGTTGGTGTGCAGCGACTGGGTGTGGCCCTGGGTCGCCGCCATCGCCTCGATACAGGTGCGGGTGACGTTGTTGAAGACGTCCTGCGCCGTGAGGGACCAGCCCGAGGTCTGCGAATGGGTGCGAAGGGAGAGGGACTTGGCGTTCTTCGGGTCGAACTGCTTGACCAGGCGCGCCCACAGCAGGCGGGCCGCGCGCAGCTTCGCGACCTCCATGAAGAAGTTCATGCCGATCGCCCAGAAGAACGACAGGCGCGGCGCGAAGGCGTCCACGTCGAGCCCGACGGCCTGTCCGGCCCGCAGGTACTCCACGCCGTCGGCGAGGGTGTACGCCAGCTCCAGGTCGGCCGTGGCCCCGGCCTCCTGGATGTGGTAACCGGAGATCGAGATGGAGTTGTACCGCGGCATCTTCTGCGAGGTGAAGGCGAAGATGTCGGAGATGATCCGCATCGAGGGCTTCGGCGGGTAGATGTAGGTGTTGCGGACCATGAACTCTTTGAGGATGTCGTTCTGGATGGTCCCGGCGAGCTTGTCGGGCGAGACGCCCTGCTCCTCCGCCGCCACGATGTAGAGGGCGAGGACCGGCAGCACCGCGCCGTTCATCGTCATCGACACCGTCATCTTGTCCAGCGGGATGCCGTCGAAGAGCTGGCGCATGTCGTAGATCGAGTCGATCGCCACGCCCGCCATGCCCACGTCGCCCGTCACGCGCGGGTGGTCGCTGTCGTAGCCGCGGTGCGTGGGCAGGTCGAAGGCGATCGACAGGCCCTTCTGGCCGGACGCGAGGTTGCGCCGGTAGAAGGCGTTGGACTCCTCGGCCGTGGAGAAGCCCGCGTACTGCCGGATCGTCCAGGGCTGGTTGACGTACATCGTCGGATACGGGCCGCGCAGGTACGGGGCCACGCCCGGGTAGGTGTGGAGGAAGTCCAGGCCCTCCAGGTCCCGGCCCGTGTACAGCGGCTGCACGCCGATGCCCTCGGGCGTCTCCCACAGCAGTTCGGGGGCGTCGGAGCCGGTGGACTCCTTCAGCGCCGTGCGCCACTGGTCTTCGGACCCGGCCGCCGGGGCCGCGCCGCTCAGCGCGAGTTCGGAGAAATCGGGGATGCTCAAGACGCGACTCCCATCCGGTCGAGTACGGAGGACAGCACGGCGACCGCGTCGCAGCCGGCGAAGACGTACTCGTCCACGGCCGCCGCGGCGGTACCGGGCCTGCCCGCGAGGAACACGGTCGTCGCACCCGCCGAGCGCAGGGCCGCGGCGACCGCCTCGGCCTGCTCCTCGTACAGCGCGTCGCTGGAGCACAGCACGGCCATGCCGTCCGCACCGCTCGCGGCGTACGCCGCCGCGGCCGTCTCCGGGGTCACCGACACCGGGTCGTGCACCGGGGTGACGCCGCCCGCCTGGAAGAGGTTGGAGGCGAAGGTGGCGCGGCCGGTGTGCGCGGCCGCGGGGCCGAGGGCCGCCAGGAAGACCGTGGGCCGGGCGCCCGTCGCCGCCAGGTGGGCGTCGCTGCGGGCGCGCAGGGCCTCGTAGGCCTCGTCGCGGCGGACGCGGGGCAGTCCGCCGGTGAGCGGGGCCGGCGCGGGTTCGCGTACCACCGGCTTCTCGGTGAGCAGCGGGAACTCGCTGACCCCGGTGACGGGTTCGCGGCGCGTGGCCAGCTTCTTCGAACGCGCGGCCCAGGTCGTGGCGAGGCGCTCGGCGACCAGGCCCGAGCGCAGGGCGGCGGCCTGACCGCCCGCCTTCTCGATGGTCTGGAAGAACTCCCAGGCCGCCCCGGCGAGTTCGTCCGTGAGCCGCTCGACGTAGTACGAGCCGCCGGCCGGGTCGATCACCCGGGCCAGGTGGGACTCCTCGAGCAGGATGGTGGAGGTGTTGCGCGAGATGCGGCGGGCGAAGGCGTCGGGCAGGCCGAGCTCCTGGTCGAACGGGAGCACGGTGACCGCGTCCGCGCCGCCCACGCCCGCCGCCATGCAGGCGATGGTGGTGCGCAGCATGTTCACCCAGGGGTCACGGCGGGTCATCATCACCGGCGAGGTCACGGCGTGCTGGCGCTGGGCACCGGCCGCCGGGGTTCCGCAGGCCTCGGCGACCCGGGCCCACAGGCGGCGCGCGGCGCGCAGCTTGGCGATGGTGAGGAACTGGTCGGCGGTGGCGGCGTAGCGGAACTCCAGCTCGCCGAAGGCCGCTTCCGTGCTGAGCGGGGTCTTGCTGAGGCCGGCGTCGGTGAGGGCGCGCAGGTATGCGACGCCGGTGGCCAGGGAGAGCCCCAGCTCCTCGGCGGCGCTGCCGCCCGCCTCGTGGTACGGCAGGGCGTCGACCGTCAGGGCGCGTACGTGGGGCCAGGCGGCCGTCCGCGCGGCGAGCCCGGCGGCTTCCGCCAGGTCCAGGGCCTGCCCCGTCCGGGCCTCGTGGCCCAGCGGGTCGGCGCCCAGGGAGGCGTGGGCGGCTCCGGGGGCCACCCCGCGCTCGGCGTACAGCGCGAGCAGGGCCTCGGCGGCCTCGGGGAACTGGGCCCCGGCGTCGAGGGAGACGGGTGCGAGGTCGAGGTAGACCCCGTCCAGCGCGCGGGCCAGGCCCTCGGCGGGGACACCGGCGTCGCCGACGGCCAGCCACAGGGAGGTGGTGCCGTTCTCCAGGTCGGCCAGGGCCGCCTCGTTCACCCGTACGGGGTCGGTGCCGGCGATCCGCTGACGCACGTCCCAGCCCGAGGCGGCGTTGCCCTCGGCCCTGCCTCCCCGGACGAAGGGTGCGAAGCCGGGGAAACCGGTGTCGGGCGCGGTTTCGGGCGCGGTGTACAGCGGGCGGGTGGTGAGCCCGTCCTCGAGCTTCGTGGACAACGCGTCTTCCGCTGCCTCGCCGGAAACTTCCTTGCCCGACTTGCGCAGGACGCCCTCTACAAGGCGCTGCCACTGCTCATGCGTCGCGTCAGGGAATTCGGCGGCCAAGGAGAGCCCGTCATCAGGCAGGACCGTCATGGCTCGAATGTTAGGGGGGTACCCGGGGTGCGCCTATAACCACTGGATGTGATCTCCCCCTCTCAAGTGAGACGGGAGGGGTCACGAAAGAGCGGGGCGAGGAGGACGGTCGCGGCGGCCACCGGGAGTACGGCGGGTCCCGCGTGCGGGGCGACGATCCGCCGCCCGTAGCGGTCGGGATCACCGGCCGCGTCGCGGATCTCCTCCAGGTAGCAGTCCTGCAGGATGCTGGAGAGCTCGCTGACGACCATCACGGCCGGGTTGAACACGTCGAGCAGCAGGGCGGCGGCCCGGCCCACGGTACGGGCGCGTTCGCGCAGCAGCCGGTCGGCGCGGGGGTCGCCGGTGGCGGCCGCGTCGACGAGGAGGTTGACGGAGGGCTCGGGGACGATGCCGCGGCGGACGGCCTCGGCGCCGGTGACCGAGTCGCAGACGCTGGCCTGCAGGCAACCCGTACGGCCGCACGCGCAGGGGGTCCGCGAACCGGGCACCGGCAGGTGCGCGACGTCACCGGCGGCGGCGCCCGGGCCCTGGTGCACGGTGCCCTCGATGCCGAAGGCGGCGTCGACGACATTGCCGATGAAGAGGTGCAGCAGGCTGGAGCGGGCCTCTGGGCGGCCGAAGAGGATCTCGGCGTGGGCGATGGCCCGGGCGTGGTTGTCCACGGAGACGGGCAGTCCGAGGCGCTGGGAGAGCTCGGCGGCGAGGGGCAGCCCGTGCCAGCCGAGCGCGTCGTGGCGCACGACGGTGCCGTCCGCGGGGCGGACCCAGCCGCCCAGGGCCGCGCCGAGGCCGAGGAGGGGGCGGCCGGTGTCGAACTCCTCGAGGAACCGCGCGAGTTCGCCCGCGATGGCGGCGGGGAGCCCGTCGGGGGAGCGGCCCGCGTGCGGGAAGGCCCGGCGGGCCGGGACGCGGCCGCGCAGGTCCACGAGGCTGAAGGTGGAATTGGGCACGCCGACGTGCAGACCGGCGGCGAGGGGGCCGCCGACGGGGCCGGTGTGCAGGTCGAGGGGGATGCGGGGGCGGCCGGGGGCGCCGGGGTCCGCGGTGGCGGAGGGCCCGGGGAGTTCGCGGAGCTCGCGGAGCAGGCCGGCCCGGAGCAGGGCCGTGGTCTGCCGGGACACCGCGGCGGGGCTGAGCCCGCAGAGCTTCGGGATGTCGCTGCGCGCGATGGGTCCCTGCGTCAGGACGGTGCGCAGCACGGCGGCGGCGTTGGCGGCGGCCCGGCTGTCACCGGGGGTGGGGGGCACGGGCGGGCTCCTCGGGGGTCGGGGCGGGGTGGTCCCGATCATGCCGGTGCGCTCCGCTGGGTGGGGCGGGCGGGGTCCGGAGCCGCTGCCGGGGCCGCTGCCGGGGCCCGCGGGACCCGGGCCCCGTCGGGGCCGAGGTCGCGGGGCGGGCGTCATGGGCACCTGCGGCGCCGTTGCCGGGGCTCTGCCCCGGACCCCGCGCCTCAAACGCCGGCGGGGCTGATTTTGGTCGGCGTCTCGGAGGCTGGCGGGGCTGGATTTGGTTGGCGCCTTGGACGCTGGCGGGGCTGGATTTGGGCGGGGTCTCGGGCGCCTGTGGGGCTGGATTTGGTTGGCGCCCTGGACTCCTGCCGGGCTGGATTGGGCTCGGCGGTTCGGGCGTCGGTGCGGGGGTGGTTTTGTCCGGGCGTGGCGGATGCGTTGCGGGGGCGTGAAATCCGGCCATGGTTTCCGGCCGTTGGTGGGGGGTCGGGAATCGGTGAAAGGGCAGGTCGGGGTGGGTGTGGGTGGGATTTCGGGGTGGTGGGGGCGGGGCGTCCACCGGGGTTGACCGGGCGTGGGGGCGCTGGCAGTCTCCGGGACATGTCCGCGACCGAGTTCCTCGCCCCGCGGCTCCACACCCCCGGCCTCTGTACCGCGCCGGGCGAGTGTCAGGGCCGCTGTCCGGCCCCGCGCCGTTTCTGAGCGCCGTCCGCCGCCTTCCGGGCTTTCGCCGCCTTCGGCGTCTCAGCGCCTGCGTCTCCGATGCGGCCGGCAGCAGTCTCTGTGGTGTCGGCAGTGCGCTTCTTCGCCTTCTTCGCCGACTCTTCCGTCCGCCGCCCCGAGTGCGCCCGCGTCGCCGTCCGCCATTGGTCCGCGCGCTCGGATCCTCCCTTCCCGCTTCGCGTCAGCTTCTCCCCACCCTCATTTCTTCCTCTCCGGAAATAAACAAGGAGCCATCATGACCACCGCCACCCGCACCGACCTCACCGTCACCAGGATCGGCGGCCGGATCGGCGCCGTGATCGGCGGAGTCCGCCTCGGCGGGGAGCTCGGGGCCGAGGAGATCGCCGGGATCCGGGCCGCGCTGCTCGCGCACAAGGTCGTCTTCTTCCGCGGTCAGGACCACCTCGACGAAGCCGGTCACGAGGCCTTCGCCGAGCTCCTCGGAGCGCCCGTCGCGCACCCCACCGTCCCGTCCGCCGACGGGCGTTACGCGCTCGGCATCGACTCCCACCACGGGGCCCGCGCCAACCAGTGGCACACGGACGTCACCTTCGTCCCCGCGTACCCCGCGTTCTCGATCCTGCGCGCCGTCACCATCCCGCCCTACGGTGGCGACACCCTGTGGGCCAACACGGCCACCGCCTACGCCGGCCTGCCCGAGCCGCTGCGCACCCTGGCCGACAGCCTGCGCGCCGTGCACTCCAACGAGTACGACTACGCCGCCCTGAAGCCGGACGCCCTGCCCGAGGCGCTCGCCCAGTACCGCGAGGTGTTCACCTCCACCAAGTTCCTCACGGAGCACCCGGTGGTCCGCGTCCACCCCGAGACCGGCGAACGCACCCTGCTGCTCGGCAACTTCGTCCAGCGGATCAACGGCCTCACCGGCCGCGACTCGCGCCTCCTCCAGGACCTCTTCCAGGCCCACATCGAGCTCCCCGAGAACACCGTCCGCTGGCAGTGGCAGGCCGGTGACGTCGCGATCTGGGACAACCGCGCCACCCAGCACTACGGCGTGGACGACTCCGACGACCACGAGCGCACCCTGCGCCGAGTGACGGTCGACGGCGACGTCCCGGTCGGCCCGGACGGGGTGCCGTCCCGGCTGATCAGCCCGGAAGAGGTGCCCGACCCTGCCTTCGGCATCGCCTCCGGAGCCTCCGCCTCCGCCGTCTGACCGATCCCGCCTTCCCCGTCCTCCCCGCCTCCGCCCGCCTCCGCCCGCCAAGGAGCGTTCCGTGCCCAAGCTGCTCGCCCTCACCGGCAGCCCGTCCGTCCACTCCCGTACCGCCGTCGTCGCCGATCACGTGCTGCGCCGCCTGAACCACGCCGGGTTCGAGACCGCCCACCTCGCCGTCCGGGAGCTCCCCGCCGCCGACCTGCTCTCCGCCCGCCGCGGCGAGCCGGAGATCAGGCGGGCCCTCGAGGCCGTCGCCGAGGCCGACGGGATCGTCATCGCGACGCCGATCTACAAGGCCTCGTACACCGGGCTCCTCAAGGCCTTCCTCGACCTGCTCCCGCAGGACGGGCTGGCCGGGAAAACGGTTCTCCCGCTGGCCACCGGGGGCAGCCTCGCCCATGTCCTGACCATCGACTACGCCCTGCGCCCGGTCCTCACCGCGCTCGGTGCCCGGCACGTCACCGCCGGCCGCTTCGTCCTGGACTCCTCCGTCGAGCGCGGGGCCGGTCCCGACCGGCTGCGGCCCGAGGCGGAGCTGGACCTCTTCCAGGCCGTCGACGAGTTCGCCGGAGCCCTGCGCGCGGCCGAGGCCGTGGCGCTCACCGCCGCGCACTGACCTCCGTACGGACCGGCCAATCCCGTCAGTCCCACCCGCCCCAGCCGCCCGACCCGCCAGACCGGATCGACAAGGAATCGTCATGCCCGCAGCCTTCACCACGACCCGTACCTCCCGACGCCAGTTCCTCACCCTGCTCGGCATCTCGGCGGCCGCGGTGAGCTGCGGGACGGCGACCGCGACCGGCGCCCGCGGCGACCAGATCACCTCCCTGAAGTACCAGGGCAGCGTCGGCGCGGTCACGCTCCCCGAGCTCGCCGCGGACCTCGGCTACCTCGGGGACGTCACCCTGGACTGGGTCGGCAACACCATCAGCGGCCCGCAGGACATCCAGTCCGCCGCCACCGGCCAGACCCACTTCGGCGGCGCCTTCAACGGCGCGATCGTCAAACTCGCTTCGAGCAAGGCCCAGATCAAGGCCGTCACCTCCTACTACGGCTCCGACAAGGACACCTACCTCGGCTACTACGTCCTGGAGGACAGCCCGATCCGCTCCGCCCGCGACCTGATCGGCAAGAAGGTCGGCATGAACACCCTGGGCGCCCACGCCCAGGCCCTGCTCGACATCTACCTGGAGCGCAACGGAGTCCCCAAGGCGGAGGCGGCCAAGGTCGAGGCCCTCGTGGTGCCGCCCGTCAACACCGAGCAGGCGCTGCGCCAGAAGCAGATCGAGGTCGGCGTCCTCAGCGGGGTGCTGCGGGACAAGGCCCTCGCGACGGGCGGCATCCGCCCGCTGTTCAAGGACTTCGAGCTGCTCGGCTCGTTCAGCGCCGGCTCGTACGTGATGACCCAGCGCTTCATCAAGGAGAACCCGGACACCGTCCGGACCTTCACCACGGGCGTGGCCAAGGCCATCGAGTGGTCCCGCACCACCCCGCGCGAGGAGGTCATCGCGCGGATGACGGAGATCGTCAAGAAGCGCGGCCGCAACGAGGACACCTCGACCCTGCAGTACTGGCACTCGTACGGGGTCGCCGAGCCCGGCGGCCGGATCGCCGACAAGGAGTTCCAGCTGTGGATCGACTGGCTGGGCGAGCGCGGCGAGATCAAGAAGGGCCAGCTCAAGGCGGCCGACCTCTACACCAACGAGTTCAACGGATTCGGGAAGGGCTGAGCGACCGCCATGGCGAAGATCGTGTTCGAGTCCGTGACCAAGACCTTCCCGACGAAGGACCGGAAGAACAGGAGGAGCAAGGAGGAGTTCACCGCTCTCGACGGGATCGACCTGGAGATCGGGGCGGGGGAGTTCGTGGTCGTCGTGGGCCCCAGCGGCTGCGGCAAGTCCACCCTCCTGGACCTGCTCGGCGGTCTGACCCCGCCGACCTCCGGCCGGATCCTGCTCGACGGCGAGCCGGTCACCGGGCCGGGGCTGGACCGGGGCATCGTCTTCCAGCAGTACGCGCTGCTGCCGTGGCGCACCGCGCTCGGCAACATCGAGTTCGGCCTGGAGGCGACCGGCGTCCCGCGCCGCCAACGCACCGCGAAGGCCCGTGAGTTCCTGGAACTTGTCGGCCTCACCGGATTCGGGGACCGGCACCCGCACGAGCTGTCCGGGGGCATGCGCCAGCGGGTCGCCATCGCGCGCTCGCTCGCGTACGACCCGGACGTGCTGCTGATGGACGAGCCGTTCGCCGCGCTCGACGCGCAGACCCGCGAGTCCCTCCAGGACGAACTGCGCCGGATCTGGCAGAGCACCGGCAAGACGGTCGTGTTCATCACGCACGGCATCGAGGAGGCCGTGTACCTCGGGCAGCGGGTGGCCGTCATCACCTCCCGCCCCGGCCGGGTCAAGCAGGTGGTCCCCGTGTCCTTCGGCGACCGGTCCGCCGGGGCCACCGGTGAGGACCTGCGCTCCAGCCCGGAGTTCGCCCGCTACCGCCACGAGATCTGGACCCTGCTCCACGACGAGGTGGCCCGCGCCCAGCAACTGGAGAAGGAGGAGGCCACCGTATGAGCACCACAGTGGAACTGGCGGAGGTGGAGGGGACGCCGGTACGGGACCTCGCGCCCCCGGCGGTACGGGAGCCCGCGCGGGCCGCCGTACGGGCCCCCGCCGCGGCCGTGGCCCTGAAGGTCCTGCGGGGGCTGCGGGCGGTGGCGCTGCGCTCGGCGGCGATCGTGGCCCTGCTCGCGCTGTGGGAGACGGCGCCGCGGCTCGGGCTGGTCGACGCGACGTTCCTGCCACCGGTCAGCGAGGTCGCCGTGGCCTGGTGGGAGCTCCTGGGCAACGGGCAGCTCGCCGAGCACACCCAGGCCAGCCTGATCCGCTCGTTCGGCGGCTTCGGCATCGCGGTGGCCGTGGCGGTCCCGCTCGGGCTGCTGATCGGCTGGTACCGGCCGGTGGCGGTGCTGCTCGGGCCGCTGCTGGAGGTGTTCCGCAATACGGCGGCGCTCGCGCTGCTGCCGGTGTTCGTCCTGCTGCTGGGCATCGGGGAGACCTCGAAGGTCTCGATCGTCGTGTACGCCTGCGTCTGGCCGATCCTGCTGAACACCATCAGCGCCGTGGGCAACGCCGATCCGACCCTCGTGAAGCTGGCGCGCTCGATGGACCTGTCCACCCCGCGGCTGTTCCAGAAGGTGATCCTGCCGGCCTCGGTACCGGCCATCTTCACCGGCATCCGGCTGGCGGGGGCCGTCTCCATCCTGGTCCTGGTCGCCGCCGAGATGATCGGCGCGAAGGCGGGCCTCGGCTACCTGATCAACGCCTCGCAGTTCAACTTCGCGATCCCGCAGATGTACGCGGGCATCGTCACCATCTCCGCGATCGGCCTGGCCTTCAACCAGATCCTCGTCACGATCGAACGCCGGCTGAGCCTGTGGCGCGTTCCGTCCTGAGGCCCTGAGGCCCTGAGCCGTCCCCGCCGACCACCTTCGACATTCCACCGAGGACCAAGAAAATGACCGCACCCCGGACCCTGCACCTCAACGCCTTCCTCATGAACGCCGGGCACCACGACGCCGCCTGGCGCCACCCGTCCAGCAGCCCCGAGCGGATCACCGACCTGGCCTACTTCCAGGAGCTGGCCCGTACCGCCGAGCGCGGCCGGCTCGACTCGATCTTCTTCGCCGACGGGCTCGCCCTCTGGGGCAAGGCCCGGTACAACGCCCTCGGCGGTTTCGAGCCGCTCACGCTGCTCTCCGCCATCGCCGCCGTCACCGAGCACGTCGGGCTCATCGCCACCGTCTCCACCACCTTCAACGAGCCATACAACCTGGCCCGCAAGTTCGCCTCCCTCGACCACATCAGCAACGGCCGCGCCGGCTGGAACATCGTCACCTCCGGAACCCTCGACGAGGCCCGCAACTTCAACCGGGAAGAGCACCTGGAGCACGCCCTGCGCTACGAGCGCGCCCGCGAGTTCCTCGACGTGTCCACCAAGCTCTGGGACAGCTGGGAGGACGACGCGGTCGTCCTCGACAAGGAGCGCGGGATCTACGCCGACACCGACAAGCTCCACCCCGCGGCCCACCGGGGCGAGTACTTCGGCGTCGCCGGCCCGCTCAACGTCCCCCGCTCCCCCCAGGGCCACCCGCTCCTGGTCCAGGCGGGCTCCTCCGAGGACGGGAAGGAGTTCGCGGCCCAGTACGCCGAGGCCGTCTTCACCGCCCAGCAGACCCTCGCCGACGGCCAGACCTTCTACAAGGACCTCAAGTCCCGCCTCGCCAGGTACGGCCGCGCCGAGAGCGATCTGCTCGTCCTGCCCGGCATCGCCCCCGTCATCGGTTCCACCGAGGCCGAGGCCAAGGCCCTGGAGCAGCAGCTCACCGACCTCCAGGTGCCGGAGTACGGACTGGCCCAGCTCTCCGGCATGCTCGGCACCGACCTCACCGGCCTGCCGCTGGACGGCCCGCTGCCCGAGCTGCCCGAGGAGCGGGACATCAACGGCAACAAGAGCCGTTTCACGCTCGTCGCCGAGCTCGCCCGCCGCGACGGCCTCACCCTGCGCGAGCTGATCGCCCGCCTCGGCGCCGGCCGCGGCCACCGGGTCTTCGCGGGGACGCCCGAGCAGATCGCCGACCAGCTGGAGGAGTGGTTCACCCGGGGAGCCGCCGACGGCTTCAACATCATGGCGCCCGTGCTCCCCACCGGACTCACCGACTTCGTCGACCAGGTCGTGCCGATCCTCCAGCGCCGCGGCCTCTTCCGCACCGAGTACACCGGCCGGACCCTGCGCGAGAACTACGGGCTGGCCCGGCCCGCCAACCGCTACGCGCCGGCCGCGACGTGAGCGAGCACGTCACCGACGTGCTCGTCGTCGGCGGCGGGCCCGCCGCCACCTGGGCCGCCCTGGCGGCGGCCCGGGCCGGGGCCTCGGTGGTCCTCGCCGACAAGGGCCACTGCGGCACCAGCGGGGCGACGGCCGCCGGGGGGACCGGCGTCTGGTACGTCCCGCCCGAGCCGGCCGCCCGGGAGGCCGCCATGGCGAGCCGCGAGGGGCTCGGCGGGTACCTCGCCGACCGGCGGTGGATGTCCCGGGTCCTCGACGAGACGTACGCGCGCATGAACGAACTGGCCACCAAGGGGCGTTACCCCTTCCCGGCCGGCCCGGACGGGCAGCCCCTGCGCAACGGCCTCCAGGGGCCCGAGTACATGCGCCGCATGCGCATCCGGATCCGCCGCGCGGGCGTGCGCATCCTCGACCACAGCCCGGTGACCGAGCTGCTGACCGATGCGGACGGCGCCGTCGCGGGGGCCGCCGGGTACCGCCGCCAGGCCCGCGAGGACTACCGGGTCCGGGCCGGCGCCGTCGTCCTGGCGACCGGCGGCTGCGCCTTCCTCAGCGGAGCGCTCGGCACCAACACCAACACCGGGGACGGCGCGCTGTTCGCCGCCGAGGCCGGGGCCGAGCTGTCCGGCATGGAGTTCTCCAACGCCTACGGGATCGCCCCCGAGGGCACCTCCGTCACCAAGACCGCCTTCTACGCCTTCGCCACCTTCTACGGGGAGGACGGCGAGGTCCTGGAGGGTGCGGCCAGTCAGGGAGGCCGCTCCGTCATCGCCCGCGCGCTCCTCGCGGGCGGCAGGGTGTACGCCCGCCTCGACCGGGCCGACGCCACCGCGCGGGCCGCGATGCGGCTCGCGCAGCCGAACTTCTTCCTCACCTTCGACCGGCTCGGGATCGACCCCTTCACCGACCGGTTCTCCGTCACGCTGCTGGCGGAGGGCACCGTGCGCGGGACCGGCGGGATCCGGATCACCGGGGACGACTGCGCCACCGCGGTCCCCGGCCTGTACGCCGCCGGGGACGCGGCCACCCGCGAGGAGATCTGCGGGGGATTCACCGGAGGCGGCAGCCACAACGCCGCCTGGGCGATGTCCTCGGGCAGCTGGGCGGGGGCCGGCGCGGCCCGGTACTCCCGCTCCCTCGGCCCGGGCCGGGCCGCCTCCCGGCCGGTCACCGGGGCCGGTGGGGCGGGCCTCCGCCCGACGGGGAGCGCCGGGCCCGTCCACGGGCGCCGGGACAGCGGAGAATTCGTACGGCTCGTCCAGGACGAGGTGCTGCCGTACGACAAGAACTACCTGCGCCACGGTGCCGTCCTCACGGCCTCGCTCGGCGTGCTCGACGAGCTCTGGGCACAGCTGCGCGGCTCCCTGCGGGGAGAGGGCGCCGGGCTGGTCAAGGCCCGGCAGGCGGCGGCCATGACGGCGCACGCCCGCTGGATGTACGCGGCCGCGCTGGCCCGTACCGAGAGCCGCGGGATGGCCCGCCGGCTCGACCACCCGGGGCAGGACCCCGCGCAGCACCACCGGATCCTGACCGGCGGGCTCGACCGGGTGTGGACGCGGACGGCGGTGCCGGCCGCATGATCGAACTGGTTTCGGCCGAGCGGTGCATCGCCTGCGACAAGTGCGTGGAGGTCTGCCCGACCGACGTCTTCGAGCGCGGGCCGCAGGGGATCCCGCTGCTCGCCCGGCAGGAGGACTGCCAGACCTGCTTCCTGTGCGAGGCCAACTGCCCGGCCGACGCGCTGTTCGTGTCGCCGCTGACCCGCCCGGTGCCCGAGGACCCGGCCGTACGGGACGAGGCCGGGCTCGTCGGCCGCGGCCTGCTCGGCAGCTACCGGCGCGAGATCGGCTGGGGTGAGGGCCGCACGCCCGGAGCCCTGCGGGCGGTCGGCCCGTCCCTCGGCCCGGTGGGGGACCGGGGGGCGGGGCCGCCGATCACGTCCTGAGGGGATGGACTGGAGGGTCGCGATGACGTCGTCGCCGAAGAAGTCCTGGGCCGCGTCCACGCCTTCGGGGGCCAGCTCGCGGACCCGGTCGGCGAGGCCCTCGCCGTACAGGACCGGCTCGGCGCCCAGCGAGCGCAGGTAGTCGTGGTTGTGCGCGCCGGCCGTGCCGATGACGCGCAGGCCGAGCGCGACGGCGATCTGCACGCCGAAGGAGCCGGTGCCGCCGGCCGCCGATCAGGCGGGCAGGGTGTTGCGGTGCGATCGGCGGCGGGCCGCGCTGAACAGGGCCTGGATCTGCGCCCCGGACTGCTCCACGTCGTCGAGCGGGGAGGGGAAGGGGAGTCTGACGTCGCGGTGGCCGCGCTGTTCCTCCAGGCGCAGGGTGATCCCGTACCGGTCCATGGCGACGGGCAGCGCGCGCAGGAGGGCGGACTGTTCACGGGAGTCCCGGGAGTCCCGGGAGTCCCGGGAGTCCCGGGAGTCCCGGGGGTCGCGGGGGTCGTGCGGGTCCTGCGGTGACTGGGTCGACTGCGGCTGGACCAGGCGCAGGAGGAGGGTGACGAGCTCGGCGTGGTCGTCGAGGAGGTGCGTGAGCATGCCGGCCTCGTACGGGGCGAGCGGGTCGGCGTGGGCCGCGTCCAGCTCTTCGAGGCCGACGTACGAGCGGCCGCCGTCGGGGGTTTCGAGGACGGCCCCACCGAATTCCACGCAGGTGGAGTCGGAGCTCTCGTCGGAGTACGGGGTGAGCAGGTGCCCGAACAGGGTGACGCGGGCGCGCACGCGCTCCCGTACCGGAGTGGGCGCGATGTCGGTGAACTCCATGCGGATCGCGGGGCGGTGCTCGGCGTGGCCGCCCGGTTCGGCGGGGTGCAGGTGCAGCCGGCCGAGGGGGTCGGTGCCGTCGAGGTGGCGGATCTCCGTGCACTGTCCGTCGGTGACGACGGTCATGGAATGGGCGGCGGCCAGGATGGACCGGACCCGCTCGGCGTCGGTGGGCATGGGCAGGTGCATGTGGATCTCCGTCGTCCCGAGTGGCGGCGTACTGCTGACTTAGGGTTGCCTAACCTAACTTACCTGGAGGGTGTGGGGGTAGTCGGCAGGGGGTCTCAGGTGCCTCGTGTCGGTGTTGGGCTGAACGGGTGAAACGCGAGAGGATGGGGGGATGCACATGAAGCGCAAGGCCGAGGCGGCCTGGTGAGCAGGTACGACGTCACCGACGAACAGTGGGAGGGGCTCGCGCAGGTGGTGCCCCTGCGCAGCCGCAACGAGTGGCCCTCCCGGGTGGATCACCGCACGATCCCCACGGTTCCGGGGGCGTCCGCGGCGGAGCAGCGGCGCTTCGTGGTGATCCGGGTCCAGGTCTTCGCGGACGCGCGGGAGGTCGCGGAGTACCTGATCGCGCAGATCCCGGTCCTGCTGGACCTCACGGGCGCGGACGGCGAAGTGGCCAAGCGGATCCTGGACTTCAGCAGCGGTGTGGTCTTCGGGCTGGGCAGCGGGATGCACCGGGTCGACCGGAACGTCTTCCTGCTGGCGCCCGTCGGGACCGAGGTGGAGGGAATCGCGGCCGCGGCCGTCCCCCGATCGTAGGAAGGTCCCGCGGGCGGAACGGTTCGCCGGACCCACGGGGGGTCCGGCGGGCCGTAGCGTCCCGCGCATGACTCCGCCCCTCGCTCCTGTTGATTCCGCTGCCCCTGCTGCCCCTTCTGCCGCCGCCGCCGCATCCGCCGGTCCGGTTCCGGTTCCGGTCCCGGATGCCGCAGGTGTGCACCTGCGGCCCGCCGTCACCGAGTTACGGCTCTCGGCCTACGGGGCCCACCGCGGGGCCCGGTTCGCGCTGGCGCCCGTCACCCTCTTCGCCGGGCCGAGCGGCAGCGGCAAGTCCCAGGCCCTGGAGGCCTACGGGGCGCTGGCCGCGCTGGGCGCCGGGACCGCGCTCGAAGAGGTGTTCCCGGATCCGCGGGCCCGCGTTCCCGACCGGGCCGTGCCCGACGCGGAGCGGCGCCGGGGGTTCCGGATCGGCTGCACGGTCGACGGCCCCGCCGGGCCGGTCCGGCTGGACCTCGCCGTCCAGGCGGAGCCCACGCTGCGGATCGTCGGTGAACGGCTCTCGGCGGACGGGCAGATCCTGCTCGGCACCGCTCTGCGCGATCCCGGGCGACGGTCCGTCCAGGCGGCCTGGCTGACCGGCGGAGCCACCGGGTACACCAGGGCCCCGCTGCCCGACGACCGGCTCGGCACCGCGCTGCTGCCGCTGCGGGTGGCCGGGGCCACCGAGGGGCAGCGGCGGGTGCTGGCCGCCGCCGAGCAGGTGGTGGTCGCGCTGCGCTCGGTGTTCCCCTGCGACCCCCGCCCGGAGCGGATGCGGGAGCCGGCCGCGCAGGGGGAGGGGCGGCTGCTGGGCGACTGCGCCAATCTGGCCGACGTGCTGCGCCGGACCCGGCTGGAGTGCGCCACGCGGTACGGGCTGCTCACCGAGGCCGCCCGCAACGGCTGCGCCGGACCGGTGGCCGGGCTGGACGTACGGGTCCCCGCGGGCGGCGGCCCGGTCACCGGCCTGCTGGACCGCGGCGCCGTCCGGCCCCCGACCGAGCTGGCCCGGCTCGGCGCGGGCGAACTGCGCTTCCTGTCCCTCGCGCTGGTGCTGCTGACCGGGCCGGGGGTGCTGGCCATGGACCCGGCCGCCGAGCTGCTGTCCGCCCGGCAGGCGCTGACCGTGCTCGCCGACGGTTTCGACCGGGACCTGGACGGTCGGCAGACCGCCGAACTGCTGCGACTGGCCGTACTGGCGTGCGGGCGCGGGCAGGTCAGGCTGGCGGCCTCGGTGGGCGAGGCGTGCACGAAGGCCGCGCGGGGGGTGCCGGGCATCTCGGTGGTAGACCTGGGCGCATGAGCGAAGAGCGGGAGGCGAAGGAAGTGAAGGAAGCGAAGGACGGCACCGGGCGGCGCGACGAGCGGATCGACCGGCTGCAGCGGCGGCTCGCCGATTTCGCGGCGGCGCGCGGGTGGGAGCCCTTCCACACGCCCAAGAACCTGGCGGTGGCGCTGAGCGTGGAGGCGGCCGAACTGGTCGAGATCTTCCAGTGGCTGACGCCGGAACAGTCGGCCAAGGTCATGGAGAAGCCCGAAACCGCACACAGAGTGGCCGATGAGGTCGCCGATGTGCTCGCGTATCTGCTGCAGTTCTGTGAGGTCCTCGGGGTTGATGTGCTGGATGCGCTCGCCGCGAAGATCGAGCGGAACGAGCTGCGGTTCCCCGTGCCGGGCAGTTCGCTGGCGGACCGTCACTCTTCGGAGTGATGGACTTATCCACAACCATGTTTGTGTCCACAATTTCCGAATACCCCTGGCTTTACCGGCTCGTTGCCCTCACTCTGGGTAGTGGAGAGAACGGCGAGATGTCGTGCGGACGGGGGACGGCATATGGACGCGGTACGGCTCATCGCAGCCGGCCGGCACGCGCTGGCACAGAGCGGGGCTGCGTGGGACATCGTGGGCGAGGCCTGGCAAGCGCAGGCCCTCGCGCAGGGCATAGGAGGCTGGCTGGCGGTCACCGGACCGCCGGAGCTGAGATCGGAGGCACGGGGGCTGGGTGAAGCGGGGGGCAGAGGCTGCGGGGTGCTCGACCGGGCGGCGCTGCGCGGAGAGGGCTATGCGCCCGATCTTCCGCCACGGGCGGCGCAGCTGACCGAGGTGACGGATGCCCGGCAGGCGCTGCTCGGGCTCCAGGCTCTCCTGGGCGAAGTGGGCATAGCACTGGTCGGGGTGGCCTGCGGGACGGACGACGAGGGTCTGTACTGGCAGTGCATAGAGTCGATAGACGCGGCCGACGAGTCGAGCGACCGGGTACGGGCGATCCTGCGCAGGATGACCGTGCGCGAGCGGGGCTCCGCGTCCGGCGTGGCCTGATCGCGGGCGCCGGCCGGCAGGGTCCGGGGCGCGGGGGTCGCGTGCGGTCCGGGGAAGTGTGCGGGGCGCGGGGATCGCGCGCGGCCCGGGGAAGTGCGGGGCGAGCGTGGTGTCCGGGCGGGTGACGGTGCTGTGCCAGGTGAGGTGCCGGATGCTGTGCCGGTGCTGTGCGAGGTGAGGTGACGGATGCTGTGCCGGGTGGGGTCCCGCCGCGCGCGACGGGACCCGGGCGGTCAGTACGACGGGTAGGACGGACGGTATCCGCTCTCCGGGGTGCGGTTGCCCTCGGGCAGCGGAGTGCCGGGGCTGCGGTCGGTGGAGGACTGGAGGTCGGCGTCGAGCTGCGAGAGGTCGGCGTTCAGCGCCGCCATCAGCTCTTCCATCTGCTGCAGCAGGCCCTTCGGCGCGCCGCCCTGGGCGGGTACCGCGGACTCCTGACGTGCGTGGTCGTGCGCTGCCTGCCCGGTCTGACAGTCCTGACGGCGGTTCTCCGGCGCGGACTCCTGGGACATGGCGGCCTCCTCGGCCCTGGCCCTTCCGAGGCGGAAGGGGGCGGTGGACGCACCGGCGAAGGCCGCCGGCGCGCGGGCCGGGCGGTCCGGCTCCGTCCGAGCAACGATCCCCATCCGGGCTGGTCACTGGCGCGGGCGGCGGCGGAACGCCCGGTTGACTCAGATTCACCCGGCCGGGGCCGAAAGGGCAGGATGGAGACATGGATCTCCGTATCTTCACCGAGCCCCAGCAGGGCGCGAGCTACGACACCCTCCTGCGCGTCGCCAAGGCCACCGAGGACCTGGGTTTCGATGCCTTCTTCCGCTCGGACCACTATCTGCGCATGGGCTCGGCCGACGGCCTGCCCGGACCCACCGACGCCTGGATCACCCTGGCCGGCCTGGCCCGTGAGACCAAGCGGATCCGGCTGGGCACGCTGATGACGGCCGGCACCTTCCGGCTGCCCGGCGTGCTCGCCATCCAGGTCGCACAGGTCGACCAGATGTCGGGCGGCCGGATCGAACTGGGCCTGGGCGCAGGCTGGTTCGAGGAGGAGCACAAGGCGTACGGCATTCCCTTCCCGCCCGAGCGCCTGGCCCGGCTGGAGGAGCAGCTGGCGATCGTCACCGGCCTGTGGGCGACCGCGCCCGGCGCCACCTTCGACCACGCGGGCGTCCATTACCAGGTGGAGAACTCCCCGGCGCTGCCCAAGCCGGCCCAGGACAAGATCCCCGTCCTGATCGGCGGCCACGGTGCGAAGCGCACCCCGCGCCTGGCCGCGCGGTACGCCGACGAGTTCAACATGCCGTTCGCCTCGATCGCCGACAGCGAGCGGCAGTTCGGCCGGGTCCGCGCGGCCGCCGAGGAAGCGGGCCGCAAGCCCGGCGACCTCGTCTACTCCAACGCCCTCGTCGTCTGCGTGGGCAAGGACGACGCCGAAGTGGCCCGGCGGGCCGCCGCCATCGGCCGCGAGGTGGACGAGCTCAAGGCCAACGGCCTGGCCGGGTCCCCGGCCGAGGTGGTGGAGCGGATCGGAGCGTACGGGGCCGTCGGTTCCTCCCGCCTCTACCTCCAGCTGCTCGACCTCGGCGACCTGGACCACCTGGAGCTGATCTCGGCCCAGGTCCTGTCCCAGCTCGGCTGACGGGGGCAGGACACCGTGCCCCGCGCGTCCGGCCCGCTCGCCGAGGCCCTGACCGGCCCCGCCGGCAGGGTCGTGCTCCTGGACGGCGGGCTCAGCAACCAGCTCGCCGACCAGGGATGCGACCTGTCCGGAGACCTCTGGACCGGCCGCGTGCTCGCCGAGCGGCCGGACCAGGTGGCGGCCGCGCACACCGCGTACGCGCGGGCCGGCGCCGAGGTGCTGATCACCGCGAGCTACCAGGTGGGGTACGCCGCCCTCGCCCGGCGCGGCCACGGCCCGGAGCACACGGAGGCCCTGCTGCGGCGCAGTGTGCGGCTGGCCGCCGGGGCGGCCCGGGCGGCGGACCACGAGGTGTGGGTCGCCGCGTCCGTGGGCCCGTACGGGGCGGTACTGGCGGACGGCTCCGAGTACCGCGGCCGGTACGGCCTGAGCGTGCGGGAGCTGGCGGAGTTCCACCGGCCCCGGATCGCGGCGCTGCTCGCCGAAGGCCCCGACGTACTGGCCCTGGAGACGATCCCGGACGCCACCGAGGCAGAGGCCCTGCTCACCGTGCTCGCGGAGACGGGCGCCCCCGCCTGGCTGAGCTACACGGTGGCGGGCGGCCTGACCCGGGCCGGCGGACCACTGGCCGAAGCCTTCGCGCTGGCCGCGGGCTCCCCGCAGGTCATCGCGACCGGCGTGAACTGCTGCGACCCCGCCGAGGTGCTGCCCGCCCTGGAAGCGGCGGCCGCCGTCACCGGAAAACCGCTGCTGGCCTACCCCAACGACGGCTCGGTCTGGGACGCCCCGACCCGCACCTGGCGCTCCCCGGCCGCCCCCGCCCCCTGGCCCACGGCCGCCTGGCACCGCGCCGGGGCCCGCCTCATCGGCGGCTGCTGCCGCATCGGCCCCGGCCACATCGCACGGCTGGCGACCGCCGCCCGGGCGATGGCGAGGCCCCCCGGCGGGGGGTGGCCGGCCCCGCGGAAAACAGGAGGCGCCCAGCGGCCGTGACCAGCAACAATCGGGCGTGTGTTCCTGACGATCTCCACCACCGGTTCCCCCGAGCGCCCCGCCACCGACCTGGGCTTCCTGCTGCACAAGCATCCCGGCAAGACGCAGGCGTTCTCCACCTCCCACGGCACCGCCCACGTCTTCTACCCTGAAGCCACGGCCGAGCGGTGCACGGCGGGCCTGCTGCTGGAGGTGGATCCCGTCGCGCTCGTGCGGCGCGGCCAGGGCAAGGGCCAGGGCGGCACCCCTGACGCGGCGCTCGCGCAGTACGTCAACGACCGTCCCTACGCGGCTTCCTCGCTGCTGGCCGTCGCCCTGAGCGGAGTGTTCCGCACCGCGCTGAAGGGCCAGTGCGCCGCCCGCCCCGAGCTGCCGGACGAGGTCCGCCCGCTGCGGATCGAGATCCCGGTCCTGCCCGCCCGGGGCGGAGCCGAGCTCGTGCGCCGGCTGTTCGGCCCGCTCGGCTGGGAATCGGTCACGGCCACACCGGTCGCGCTCGACGAGACCTTCCCCGAATGGGGCGACTCCCGGTACGTGCGCCTGGTCCTGGAGGGCGAGCTGCGCCTCTCCGACGCACTGCGCGGGCTGTACGTCCTGCTGCCCGTCCTCGACGACGCCAAGCACTACTGGATCGCCCCCGACGAGGTGGACAAGCTGCTGCGCGCCGGGGACGGCTGGCTGGCCGAGCACCCGGAGAGCGGGCTGATCGCCTCCCGCTACCTGGCCCGCCACAAGCGGCTGACCCGGGACGCCCTGGAGCGCCTGGAGCTGGTCCGCCTCGCCGAGGCCGACGGCAGCGAGGTCGAGGAGTTCGACAACGCGGTGGACGAGTCCGCGGACACCGAGGAGCAGCCCGTACCGCTCGCCGTGCGGCGCCGCGAGGCGATCCTCGCCGCGCTGCGCGCCGCCGGGGCCGCCCGCGTCCTCGACCTGGGGTGCGGCCAGGGCCAGCTGGTGCAGGCACTGCTGGGGGATCCGGCGTACACCGAGATCGTCGGCGTCGACGTGTCCGTGCGGGCACTGAACCTCGCCGCGAGGCGCCTGCGGCTGGAGCGGATGGGGGAGCGGCAGAGTTCCCGCGTCCGCCTGGTGCAGGGCTCGCTCGCGTACACCGACAAGCGGCTCGCGGGCTACGACGCGGCCGTGCTCAGCGAGGTCATCGAGCACCTGGACCTGGAGCGGCTGCCCGCCCTGGAGTACGCGGTGTTCGGCTCCGCCCGTCCCCGCACGGTCCTCGTGACCACCCCGAACGTCGAGTACAACGTCCGCTGGGAGACCCTGCCGGCCGGGCACGTCCGGCACGGCGACCACCGCTTCGAGTGGACCCGCGAGGAGTTCCGGTCCTGGGCCGGCCAGGTCGCCTCCCGGTACGGCTACACCGTCGCGTACGTGCCCGTCGGGGACGAGGACCCCGAGGTGGGGCCGCCGACGCAGATGGCCGCCTTCACCCAGAGCGCCACCACCGACACCCCGAAGGAGGGCGAGGCAGCATGACCATCACCGCCACCGGTACCGACCGCACCCGCGTGCTTCCCGTCACCGACCTGTCCCTCGTCGTCCTGATGGGGGCCACCGGATCGGGCAAGTCCACCTTCGCCCGGAAGCACTTCAAGCCCACCGAGGTCATCTCCTCCGACTACTGCCGCGGACTGGTCGCCGACGACGAGAACGACCAGAGCGCCAGCAAGGACGCCTTCGAGGTCCTGCACTACATCGCGGGCAAGCGCCTGGCCGCCGGCCGCCTCACCGTGATCGACGCCACCAGCGTGCAGGCGGAGTCCCGCCGGCAGCTCGTCCAGCTCGCCCGCGAGTACGACGTCCTGCCCATCGCGATCGTCCTCGACCTGCCCGAGGAGGTCTGCGCCGAGCGCAACGCGGCCCGCCCGGAGCGGGCCAAGCTGCCCCGCGCCGTCATCCAGCGCCACCGCCGGGACCTGCGCCGGTCGCTGCGCGGACTGGAGCGCGAGGGCTTCCGCAAGGTGCACGTCCTGCGCACGCCCGAGGAGGTGGAGTCGGCGGAGGTGGTCCTGGAGAAGCGATTCAACGACCTCACCCACCTCACCGGCCCCTTCGACATCATCGGTGACATCCACGGCTGTGCCTCCGAGCTGGAGACCCTGCTCGCCAAGCTCGGCTACCAGGACGGCGCCCACCCCGGGGGCCGGACCGCCGTCTTCGTCGGCGACCTCGTCGACCGCGGCCCGGACAGTCCCGGCGTGCTGCGCCGGGTGATGGGCATGGTCGGTTCCGGCAACGCCCTGTGCGTGCCCGGCAACCACGAGAACAAGCTCGCCCGTCACCTCAAGGGATCCAAGGTCCAGCTGACCCACGGCCTCGCCGAGACCGTCGAGCAGCTCGCCGCGGAGCCCGGGGAGTTCGTCGAGGAGGTCCGCGCCTTCATCCGGGGGCTGGTCAGCCACTACGTCCTCGACGGCGGGAAGCTCGTCGTCTGCCACGCCGGGCTGCCCGAGAAGTACCACGGCCGCACCTCCGGCCGGGTGCGCTCGCACGCCCTGTACGGGGAGACCACGGGCGAGACCGACGAGTTCGGCCTGCCCGTGCGCTACCCGTGGGCCGAGGACTACCGCGGCAAGGCCGTCGTGGTCTACGGCCACACCCCGGTCCCGAACACGGCCTGGATCAACAACACCATCTGCCTCGACACCGGGGCCGTCTTCGGCGGGAAGATGACCGCCCTGCGCTGGCCCGAGCGCGAACTGGTCGACGTACCGGCCGAGAAGGTCTGGTACGAGCCGGTCAAACCGCTCGTCGCCGAGGCGCCGGGCGGCCACGACGGCCGTCCGCTCGACCTCGCCGACGTCCACGGCCGCCGGATCGTCGAGACCCGGCACCTGGGCAACGTCAACGTCCGCGAGGAGAACGCGGCCGCCGCCCTGGAGGTCATGAGCCGCTTCGCCGTGGACCCGCGGCTGGTGCCGTACCTCCCGCCGACCATGGCGCCCACCGCCACCTCCTCGGAGGAGGGCTACCTGGAGTACCCGGCCGAGGCGTTCGCGCAGTACCGCAAGGACGGCATCGCCCAGGTCGTGTGCGAGGAGAAGCACATGGGCTCCCGCGCCACCGTGCTGATCTGCAAGGACGCCGACGCGGCCCGGGAGCGCTTCGGGGTCGACGGCCCCACCGGATCGGTGTACACCCGCACCGGACGGCCCTTCTTCAAGGACCCGGAGGTCACCGAGGAGGTCCTCACCCGGCTCCGCGCGGCGGTCACCGACGCCGGGCTGTGGGAGGAGCTGGCCACCGACTGGCTGCTCGTCGACGGCGAACTGCTGCCCTGGTCCCTGAAGTCCGGGGGTCTGCTGCGCAACCAGTACGCGGCCGTGGGCGCCGCCTCCGGCGCCGTCTTCCCGGACGCCATCGCCGCCCTGGAGGCGGCCGCCGCCAGGGGCGTGGACACCGGGGAGATCCTGGAGCGCCAGCGCGGGCGGGCCGCCGACGCGGCGCGGTTCACCGAGGCGTACCGGCGCTACTGCTGGACCACCGACGGGCTGGAGGGCGTACGGTTCGCGCCGTTCCAGCTGCTGGCGGCGGCCGGCCGCTCGCTGGCGGCCGTACCCCACGACGAGCAGCTGTTCTGGCTGGACCGGCTCGTCGCCGCCGACGAGGCCTCGGGCACCGGACTGCTGCGGCGCACCGGCCGGATCCTGGTGGACACCGCCGACGAGGCCTCCGTACGGGCCGGCACCGACTGGTGGCTGGAGCTGACCGCCGCCGGCGGCGAGGGCATGGTCGTCAAACCGCTCCAGGCGTACGCCAAGGACGGCAAGGGCCGGCTCGTGCAGCCGGGGGTCAAGGTCCGCGGCCGCGAGTACCTGCGGATCATCTACGGCCCCGAGTACACCCGTCCGGACCACCTGGAGCGGCTGCGCCAGCGCCACCTCGGGCACAAGCGCTCGCTCGCCCTGCGCGAGTACGCGCTCGGCCTGGAGGCCCTGGACCGGCTCGCCGCCGAGGAGCCGCTGTGGCGGGTCCACGAGGCGGTCTTCGCGGTCCTCGCGCTGGAGTCGGAGCCGGTCGACCCGCGGCTCTGACGCGTCAAGGAAGACCCCCCGTACGGCCGCGCATTAGGTCGTATGGGGGAACTTTCGCGAAGAACTCCGGGAAAACCACCGGCGGGATCGTTCATCCAGGGCAGCGGAATGTCCGCGACCCTGGAAGGACGGAACGTCACCTATGAAGATGACCGCGCGCGGAAGCATTGCGGCACTCATGACCTGTATGGCAGCGGCCGGCGCGGCCACCCCGGCCATGGCCGACGCGGTGCCCGTGGGTGTCCCCCTGGACGCGGTGCGGACCACGCTCGGCGTGGACGTCCCGCACCTGGCCACCGGAGTCCCGGTGCCGGTCGTCGGCGCCCCCCAGGTTCCCGTGCACCACACGGGCGACATGCTGCCGACCCCGCTGCTCCCGTCGGTGCCGATCGGCACCGAGCTCGGGAACACCCTCGTCACCTCCCCGGTGCCGAACCTGGCGGGCCGGCCCGAGACCGACGGCGAGGGCTCGCTGGACGCACCCGCGACCACCATGCGCACCCGCACCCCGGGACTGCTCCTCGGCTCCCCGCTGTCGATGCCCGACGGGTCCAACTACGGCCTGCCGAACGTGACCGCCCCCGCGCTGGGCGTGATCGCCCCGGAGCTCACGGGAGCACCGGAGGCCCTCCTCGGCCTGCGCTCACCGGCCCTCCAGCGCTGAGTTGAAGCCACGGCGTCGAACCCGCTGGGCCGACGCCACGTCAAAAAGCCGCCCGGTCTGCGAACGTGTACGGCATGGGATTCCATGTCGATTCCGAGACCGGGCGGCTGCGCCGCGTCATCCTCCACCGGCCCGACCTGGAGCTGAAGAGGCTCACACCGAGCAACAAGGACGCACTGCTCTTCGACGACGTGCTGTGGGTGCGCCGGGCGCGCCAGGAGCACGACGGTTTCGCCGACGTACTGCGCGACCGGGGCGTGGAGGTCCACCTCTTCGGTGACCTGCTGGTGGAGACCCTGGAGATCCCGGAGGCCAGGCACCTCGTACTGGACCGGGTCTTCGACGAGAAGGAGTACGGCCCGCTCGCCACCGACCACCTGCGCACCGTCTTCGACGGGCTGTCCTCGGCGGAGCTGGCCGAGGCGCTGGTCGGCGGGATGACCAAGAGGGAGTTCCTGGAGCGGCACGCGGAGCCGGTGTCGGTCCGCTTCCACGCCCTGGAGCTGGACGGCTTCCTGCTGGGACCGCTGCCCAACCACCTGTTCACCCGGGACACCTCGGCCTGGATCTACGACGGGGTGTCCATCAACGCGATGCGGTGGCCGGCCCGGCAGCGCGAGACCGTGCACTTCGAGGCCATCTACAAGCACCACCCGCTGTTCACCACCTCCGGAGCCTTCCACTACTGGTCGCAGGGGCAGGCCGACTACCCCTCCACCATCGAGGGCGGCGACGTCCTGGTCATCGGCAACGGCGCCGTGCTGATCGGCATGAGCGAGCGGACCACCCCGCAGGCGGTGGAGATGCTGGCGCGCGGGCTGTTCGCCGCCGGGTCGGCGAAGACGATCGTGGCCCTGGACATGCCCAAGCGGCGGGCGTTCATGCACCTGGACACGGTGATGACGATGGTCGACGGAGATACGTTCACCCAGTACGCGGGCCTGGGCATGCTGCGCTCCTACACGATCGAGCCGGGCGCCGGGCTGAGCGACCTGAAGGTGACCGACCACCCGCCGGAGCACATGCACGAGGCCATCGCCGCCGCGCTCGGACTGGATTCCATCCGGGTGCTCACCGCCACCCAGGACGTGCACGCCGCGGAGCGCGAGCAGTGGGACGACGGCTGCAACGTGCTGGCCGTGGAGCCGGGCGTGGTCGTCGCCTACGAGCGGAACGTCACGACCAACACCCATCTGCGCAAGCAGGGCATCGAGGTGATCGAGATCCCGGGCAGTGAGCTGGGGCGCGGGCGGGGCGGGCCGCGGTGCATGAGCTGTCCGGTGGAGCGGGACGCGGTGGCCTAGCGGGCCGGGGCCGGGGACGGGGCCCGGCGGGGGCCGGGCGGTATCCGGGGGTTCGCGGAGGTCGGCCGGGGGAGGGCTCCGTACGACCACCCCTGTATATCAATGCAGTGGATCGTATAGACTTCCAGCATCCCCTGTCACCGTGACTCTGGAGCGCCCTCATGGCCACCGATCTTGCCGGCCGCAGTTTCCTCAAGGAGCTCGACTTCACCGCCGACGAGTTCCGCGGCCTGATCGAGCTCGCCGCCGAACTCAAGGCGGCCAAGAAGGCCGGGACCGAGCGGCGCCGCCTCCAGGGCAAGAACATCGCCCTGATCTTCGAGAAGACCTCCACGCGCACCCGCTGCGCCTTCGAGGTCGCCGCCGCGGACCAGGGCGCCCACACCACGTACCTGGATCCCTCGGGCTCCCAGATGGGCCACAAGGAATCGGTCAGGGACACCGCGCGGGTGCTGGGCCGGATGTTCGACGGCATCGAGTACCGGGGCGACGCCCAGGACACCGTCGAGGAGCTCGCCGTCCACGCCGGCGTGCCCGTCTTCAACGGCCTCACCGACGACTGGCACCCCACCCAGATGCTGGCCGACGTGCTCACGATGACCGAGCACTGTGCCAAGCCGCTGGAGCGGATCGCCTTCGCCTACCTCGGCGACGCCCGTTTCAACATGGGCAACTCCTACCTGGTCACCGGCGCCCTGCTGGGCATGGACGTACGGATCGTCGCGCCGAAGCAGTACTGGCCGGCCGCGCCGGTGGTGGCCGCGGCGCGCGAGCTGGCACTGACCAGCGGCGCGCGGATCACCCTCACCGAGGAGGTCGCGGAGGGCGTCGGCCAGGCCGATTTCGTCCTGACCGACATCTGGGTGTCCATGGGGGAGCCCAAGGAGGTCTGGGACGAGCGGATCGCGGTCCTGGCCCCGTACGCCGTCACCATGGACGTGCTGCGCGCCACCGGGAACCCGGACGTGAAGTTCATGCACTGCCTGCCGGCCTTCCACGACCTCGGCACCAAGGTGGCGCGGGAGATCCACGAGCGGCACGGGCTGGAGTCGCTGGAGGTGACGGACGAGGTCTTCGAGTCCGCGCACTCCGTCGTCTTCGACGAGGCGGAGAACCGGCTGCACACCATCAAGGCCGTACTCGTCGCGATGCTCGCGGAGCCCGGCGCATAGTCATGCGGCCGACCGCCGGGCACGGCCCTAGAAGGCCGGCCGCGACGGCAGGGTGAACCAGACCGCCTTGCCGTGCGCGGTGGCGCGGTGGCCGCAGGCCGAGCTCAGGGTCCGGATCAGGAGCAGGCCGCGGCCGTGCTCCTGCCAGGGGTCGGGGTGGGCGTCGCCCGCGCGGGGGGCGGTGAGGTCGGCGGGGGGCTGCGGGTCGCCGTCGTGGACCTCGACCTGGCAGCCGTTCGCCAGCAGCTCCACGACGAGCTCGATCGGGGCGTCGCCGGGCGTGTGCTCGACGGCGTTGGCGACCAGCTCGGCGGTGAGCAGTTCGGCGGTGTCGCTGTCGGCCGGCGCCTCGATGTCGGCGAGCGCGGTGCGGACCAGGGCGCGGGCGATCGGTACGGCTGCTGTCGTGTGCGGCAGGGCGATCCGCCAGGCGGAGGCGTCGGGCAAGGCGGGACCGTCCGTTCCGTGGGGTCGAAGTGCGTGCGGCGGGGGAAATCCTGCTTTCAACGATACGAAGTGGAAATGTCCTGCCGTAGGGCACCCCGACGCGAGCGCAAGGGACGGTCGGCACCACCGGCTCGGGACCTTCGGGGTGTGTGGCGCGCCCGGCCCGCAGCCGACATTCATTTATCGCGCTTCCATGACGATGGTCACGATCCGGTGATACCTTCGGGAGGGTGAGCCCCTTCCTTGGTTCCGCATCAGCGACCGAACGCTGGCGCCACCTGCGGGTGGACCTGCGCGACGACGTCGCCACCGTCACCCTCGACCGCCCCGAGAAGCTCAACGCGCTCACCTTCGGCGCCTACGCCGACCTGCGCGACCTCCTCGCCGAACTGTCCAGGGAGCGTTCCGTGCGCGCCCTCGTGCTCGGCGGCGAGGGGCGCGGCTTCTGCTCCGGCGGCGACGTCGACGAGATCATCGGCGCCACCCTCGCCATGGACACCGCCCAGCTCCTCGACTTCAACCGGATGACCGGCCAGGTGGTGCGCGCCCTGCGCGAATGCCCCTTCCCGGTGATCGCCGCCGTCCACGGGGTCGCCGCCGGAGCCGGGGCCGTCATCGCGCTGGCCGCCGACTTCCGCATCGCCGACCCCACCGCCCGCTTCGCCTTCCTCTTCACCCGGGTCGGCCTCTCCGGCGGGGACATGGGCGCCGCCTACCTGCTGCCCCGGGTCGTCGGGCTCGGCCACGCCACCCGGCTGCTGATGCTGGGGGAGCAGGTCAGGGCGCCGGAGGCCGAGCGGATCGGGCTGCTGAGCGAGGTCACCGAGGAGGGCAAGGCCGCGGCGCGGGCCGCCGAACTGGCCGCGCACCTCGCCGCCGGGCCCGCCCTGGCGTACGCGCAGACCAAGGCGCTGCTGACCGCCGAGCTGGACATGCCGCTCTCCGCCTCGGTGGAGCTCGACGCGAACACGCAGGCGCTGCTGATGAACGGCGAGGACTACCGGGAGTTCCACGCGGCCTTCACCGGGAAGCGGCCGCCCGAGTGGAAGGGCAGGTAGCCCCGTGGCGGGTGCGGGTGCGGGTGCGGGTGCAGGTGCAGGTGCCGGTTCTGGTGGGATGAGCGTGGCCGTAGTCGGCGGGGGGCCGGGCGGACTGTACGCCGCCGCGCTGCTGGCCCGGCAGGGGCACGCGGTGGAGGTCTGGGAGAAGAACGCCCCCGACGACACCTTCGGCTTCGGGGTGGTCCTCTCCGACGAGACGCTCGGCGGCATCGAAGCGGCCGACGCCGTGGTCTACGCGGCCCTGAGCGCGGAATTCGTCCGCTGGGACGACATCGACGTCGTGCACCGGGGCCGCCCGCTGACCTCCGGCGGCCACGGATTCGCCGCCCTGGGCCGGCGCAGGCTGCTGGAGATCCTGCACGAGCGCTGCGCCGGTCTGGGGGTCCGGCTCCGCTTCCGCTCCCGTGCGCCCGAGCCCGGCGAGCTCGCGGCCTCGTACGACCTCGTGGTCGCGGCGGACGGGGTGCACAGCCGGATCCGGGAGGACGGGGCCGCGCACTACCGGCCCACCGTGACGGGCGGGCGGTGCCGCTACATCTGGCTGGCCGCCGACTTCGCCTTCGAGGCCTTCCGCTTCGAGATCGCGGAGACCGAGTACGGGGTGATGCAGCTGCACGCGTACCCGTATTCGGCGGACTCCTCGACCGTGATCGTCGAGATGCGCGAAGAGGTCTGGCGGTCGGCCGGCTTCGACCTCTGCGACGAGGAGGAATCGGCGGCCCGCTGCGCGAAGGTCTTCGGCGAGGCGCTGCGGGGACGCCCGCTGCGCGGGAACGGTTCGGCGTGGACGACGTTCCGTACGGTCGTCAACGAGCGCTGGTCGCACGGCAACGTGGTGCTGATCGGCGACGCGGCGCACACCGCGCACTTCTCCATCGGCTCCGGCACCAAGCTGGCGGTGGAGGACGCGCTCGCCCTGGCGCGGGCGGTGGAGTCGCAGGCGGACGTTCCGGCCGCGCTGGCCGCCTACGAGGCCGCGCGGCGTCCGGCGGTGGCCTCCACCCAGCGGGCGGCGGCCGCCAGCATGCGGTGGTTCGAGGAGGTCGCCGGGTACGTCGATCAGCCGGCCCGGCAGTTCGCCTTCAACCTGCTCACGCGCAGCCTGCGGGTCACCCACGGCAACCTCCGGCTGCGCGATCCGCGCTTCACCCGGGCGGTGGAGCACGAGTTCGGCTGCCCCGAGGAGGGCCCGGACGGGGCGGGAACCCCGCCGATGTTCACGCCGTTCACCCTGCGGGGACTGACGCTGCGCAACCGGGTCGTGGTCTCACCGATGGACATGTACTCGGCGAGTGGGGCTTCGGCAGGTGGGGCTTCGGCAGGTGGGGCTTCGGCGAGTGGGGATTCCGCGAGCGGGGGTGTCCCGGCGAGCGGCGGCGAAGGCGTGCCGGGTGACTTCCACCTGGTCCACCTCGGGGCGCGGGCGCTGGGCGGGGCCGCCCTGGTGATGACGGAGATGGTCTGCGTCAGCGCCGAGGGCCGGATCACCCCGGGCTGCACGGGGCTGTACACCGCGGAGCAGGCCGCCGCCTGGGCGCGCATCGCCGACTTCGTGCACACCTCCGCGCCCGGAACCGCCCTGGGCGTCCAGCTCGGCCACTCCGGCCGCAAGGGCTCGACCCGGGTCATGTGGGAGGGCATGGACGCCCCGCTGCCCGACGGGAACTGGCCGCTGGTGGCCGCCTCCGCGCTGCCGTACCGGCCCGGGGTCTCGGCCGTGCCCCGCGCCCTGACCGCCGCCGACCTCGCCGCCGTCCGCTCCGACTTCGCGGCCGCCGCCGTCCGGGCCGCCGACAGCGGCTTCGACCTGCTGGAACTGCACTGCGCGCACGGCTACCTGCTCTCGGGCTTCCTCTCCCCGCTGACCAACCACCGCACCGACGCCTACGGCGGCCCGCTGGAGAACCGGCTCCGCTTCCCGCTGGAGGTCTTCGACTCGGTCCGCGCGGTGTGGCCCGCGGACCGGCCGATGACGGTCCGGCTCTCGGCCACCGACTGGGCGCCCGGCGGGACCTCGCCCGAGGACGCCGTGGCCATCGCCGGGGCCTTCGCGGCCCACGGGGCGGACGCCATCGACGTCTCGACGGGCCAGGTGGTGGCGGAGGAGTCCCCCGAGTACGGGCGGGCGTACCAGACCCCGTACGCCGACCGGATCCGCGGCGCCGTGGGCGTCCCGGTCATCGCGGTCGGCGCGATCTCCTCCTGGGACGACGTCAACTCCCTGCTCCTGGCGGGCCGGGCGGACCTCTGCGCACTCGGCCGCCCCCACCTCTACGACCCGCACTGGACCCTCCACGCGGCAGCCGACCAGTCCTACACGGGCCCGGCCGCGCCCTGGCCCTCCCCCTACCTGGCAGGCAGCCGCAAACCGCCGACGGGGCGGGGGTAGGGCCCGGGGCGCTCAGGTCGCGACCAGCTCCACGCGGTCCTCGACCGGGGTGTAGCCCAGGCGCCGGTAGACGCCGTTGCTGGTGGGGTTCGCCAGGTCCGTGAAGAGCAGCACCTCCTGCGCCCCGGCCGCGCGGGCCGCCCCGGTCGCCGCGTGCGTGATCCCGGCGGCGTAGCCGCGGCCGCGGAGGGCGGGCGGGGTGTAGACCGGGCCGATCCGGGTCACCGCACCGACCGGGCGGAAGAACCCGGCCAGCGAGACCGGGACCCCGGCGTCCTCCCAGAGCAGCATGCCCCCGTACGAGATCCGGTCGAGCAGGGCCGTTTCGGAGGCGGCTCCGCCCTCTCCGGACTCCTGCTTGAAGGCGGTCACCCACTCCAGCAGCAGCGGCAGGTCGTCCCGGGTGGCGGGCCGGGCCCGCCCGGCCGGGGCGGGATCCGGGGCGATGAGCCCGGCGAGCCGGTAGAGGCGGTTCTCCTCGGCGACCTCGGTGGGCCTCCCCCAGGCCGCGCCCAGCACCCGCGCGTCCTCGCGGCGGGCGTCCAGCGCGTCGACCCCGGCCAGCAGGGGCTCGGAGGCGAGCGCGGCCCCCAGCTCCCGGACCGCCTCGGCGGGCAGCGCGCCGATCAGCAGCGGGTGCGGCGGGGTGCACAGCAGGGCGCCCGCGACGGTCGCGCCGTCACCGGTCCACCAGCCGAAGAGGGGATCCGCGGAACCGAAGGCGTCCGGGCCCTGCCGCTCCAGGGCGTCGATCACGGTCAGCAGCGAGGTGTTGGCGACGGGCTCGGCGGCGATGGCCGAACGCGCCGCGGCCAGATAGGCCGCGAGGTCGGCGGTGAAGGTCCAGGTCATGGGCCATGGTCACCCGCGCCCGGCCGGCGACGCAGCCCGTTTTCCGCCACGGTCCGGGCCGCGCCCGCCCGGATCCCGCCCTACGGCTCCACGGACCGCGCTCCACGGACCGCGCTCCACGGGTCCGCGAACCCCGCCCTACGGTTCCACGAACCCCGCCCCGATGTCCCGCAGCCGGTCGTGGAGCTCGGCGAAGACCGCTGCCGAGCGGTCGCCCGGCCAGTCCGCCGGGAGCAGTCCGCGAGGCAGGCCCGGATCGGCGTACGGGAGCCGGCGCCAGGTGTCCAGGGCGAGCAGGTAGCCCCGGTAGGCGGCCTCCGGGGTGGGGGCCGGACCCGTCTGCAGGGCGCGCAGGGCCGGCTCGTGCAGGTCGAGGAACTCCTCGTGCTGTTTGGCCAGCGCCGCCAGGTCCCACCAGCGGGCCACCGACTCCGCCGTCGCGGCGAAGCCGAGGTGGGCGCCGCGGAAGAGCTCCACGTACGCCGTCAGGTGCAGCCGGTCCAGGGTGCGCCGGGTCTCCCCGTGCAGGTGCGCCGGGGCGATCCACACGCCCGGGGCCACCGTGCCGAAGCCGAGCCGGGCGAGCCGGGAGCGCAGCAGGTGCCGCTTGGCGCGCTCCTGCTCCGGTACGGAGAAGACGGCAAGCAGCCACTCCTGCGACTCGGGCGGGCGCGGGGGCCCGTAGATCCGGCCGTCGCCGTCCTCCAGGAGCCGGCGCGCCTCCTCCGAGAGCTCGTACGCCGCCGAGCGGTCCCCGGCCCGCGCGGGCAGCAGGAAGCCGCGCCGCTTCAGCCGGGACACCGACGAGCGGACCGACGGGGCGTCCACGCCGGCCGCGCCCAGCAGGCGGACCAGTGCGGACACCGGGACCGGGCCCCGGAAGGCCCGCCCGTAGGCACCGTAGAACGTGACGATCAGGGATCGCGGGGTGTGCAGCTCGACCACGGGTTCACTCTAGATCGTGTTCTCCCCCCGGCCCCGGTCGTCCGGTTCCCGGTCGCGCAGCCGGAAGCGCTGCAGCTTGCCCGTGGCCGTGCGGGGGAGCTCGGGCAGGAAGACGAAGGCGCGCGGGCACTTGTGCGGGGCGAGCTCGCCCCGCATGAAGGTGCGCAGGTCGTCCTCGGTGAGGACCACGCCCTCCCGGAGGACCGTGTACGCGACCACGACCTGTCCGCGCCGGTCGTCGGGGCGGCCGACCACCGCCACCTCCATCACGTCGGGGTGGCGCAGCAGGGCCTCCTCGACCTCCGGGCCCGCGATGTTGTAACCCGCCGAGATGATCATGTCGTCGGCCCGGGCCACGTACCGGAAATAGCCCTCCGCGTCGCGGACGTAGGTGTCGCCCGTGACGTTCCAGCCGTCCCGTACGTACTCGCCCTGCCGAGGGTCCGCCAGGTAGCGGCAGCCCACCGGCCCCCGTACGGCCAGCAGCCCCGGCACCCCGTCCGCGACCGGCAGCCCCGACCCGTCCACCACCCGGGCCTGCCAGCCCGGCACCACGCGGCCCGTCGTGCCGGGCCGGATGTCCCCGTCGGCCGCCGAGATGAAGATGTGCAGCAGCTCGGTCGCGCCGATCCCGTTGATGATCCGCAGGCCCGTGCGCTCGTACCAGGCCTGCCAGGTGGCGGCCGGCAGGTTCTCGCCCGCCGAAACGCAGCGGCGCAGCGCGGAGAGGTCGTAGGCGCCGGTGTCGTACGGGCCCAGCGTGTCCAGCATCGACCGGTACGCGGTGGGCGCCGTGAACAGCACCGACACACGGTGCTCGGCCAGCGCGGGCAGCAGCCGGCGCGGGGACCCGTCCGCCAGCAGCAGCGCCGAGGCGCCGGCCCGCAGCGGGAACACCACCAGCCCGCCGAGACCGAAGGTGAAACCGAGCGGCGGACTGCCCGCGAAGACGTCCTCGGGGCGGGGCCGCAGCACCTCCCGGGAGAAGGTGTCGGCGACCGCGAGGAGATCGCGGTGGAAGTGCATGCAGCCCTTGGGCCGTCCGGTGGTGCCCGAGGTGAAGGCGATCAGCGCCACGTCGTCGGCGGAGGTCTCGACCGCCGGGAAGGGCTCCGGGTGCGCCTCGGCCAACCGCAGCAGGTCGTCCGGGGCCCCGCCGCCGTACGCGGTGATCCGCAGACCCGGCACTTGGGCCTTCACCAGGTCGTCCACCACCTCCGCGTGGCACAGGGCATGGCTCACCCGGGCCATCGAGCACACCGTGGCCAGCTCCTGGGCGCGCTGCTGGGCCAGTACGGTGACGGCCACCGCCCCCGCCTTCATCACCGCCAGCCAGCACGCGGCGAGCCAGGGGCCGGTGGGGCCGCGCAGGAGCACGCGGTTGCCGGGGACGACGCCGAGGTCGGCGGTGAGGACGTGCGCGAGCCGGTCCACGCGGGCGTGCAGCTCCCCGTACGTCCACACCGTGCCGTCCGCGCCCCGGAAGGCGGGACGGGCGGGACCCAGGCGGTCGATGGTGGCGTCGAGCAGCTCCACGCCGCAGTTGAGCCGGTCGGGATAGGCCAGCCCGGGGAGTTCGAAGAGGAGCTGCGGCCAGGCGTGCGCGGGCGGCAGGTGGTCGCGCGCGAAGGTGTCTCGGTGAGCGGAAGGCTTGAGCTCCAAGGCGGGTTCGCCCCCTTGCGACGGTCCGTGCCCCGGGTGGGGGCCGGACCCTCCGAATGGACTGTGCGGAATTGGTGGAGCCTGCCGTGCGGACGCAGCACGAGCGTATCGTCATGGTGACGGCAGTCAACAGGACGCGATAGAGGCTGGGGCATTCGGATGACCGGATTCGCGGGATCCGCAGGATTCGCGCTCGGGGCGGACCAGGAGGAGTGGTGCGCACGTCTGCGCGCCCTGGCGGCGGGGCGGCTGCGGCCGCTGGCCGAGAAGGGGGAGCCGGGCCGGGTCAACCGGCCGCTGCTGGCCGCATTGGGCGAAGAGGGTCTGCTGGAGCGGCTGTTCACCTCGGGCGCGCTGGAGCTGTGCCTGCTGCGCGAATCCCTCGCCTACGGCTGTACGGAGGCCGAGACCGCCCTCGCCCTCCAGGGGCTGGGCGCGCACCCGGTCCTGCGGTCGGGCAGTGACCGCCAGCGCGAGCGCTGGCTGCCGGGCGTACGGGCCGGGCGTACGGTGGCGGCCTTCGCGCTGAGCGAGCCGGGGGCCGGGTCCGACGCGGGGGCGCTCGCCCTCGAGGCCCGGCCCGAGCCCGGGGGCGGCTCCGGGGGCGCCTCCGGTGGCGGTGGCTGGCGGCTCAGCGGCGAGAAGTGCTGGATCTCCAACGCGCCCGAGGCCGATTTCTACACCGTCTTCGCCCGCACCGGCGAGGGCCCGGGAGCCAGGGGCATCAGCGCCTTCCTGGTCCCGGCGGACCGGCCGGGCCTCTCGGGGGAGGCCCTCGACATGCTCTCCCCGCACCCGATCGGCTCGCTGGCCTTCGACGGGGTCCCGGTCGGCCCGGACGATCTGCTCGGGGAGCCGGGCCGGGGCTTCAAGGTGGCCATGGACACCCTGAACCTCTTCCGGCCCAGCGTGGGCGCCTTCGCCGTCGGGATGGCCAGGGCCGCCCTGGACGCGACGGTGGCGCACACGGCTGCCCGTACCGCCTTCGGCGGGGTGTTGGGCGACCTCCAGGCCGTCGCCCACCGGGTGGCCGAGATGGCCACCCGGACCGAGGCCGCACGACTGCTCGTGTACGCGGCGGCGGGGGCCTACGACGCGGACGCGGGCTCGGCGCAGGTGCCGCGGCGGGCGGCCATGGCGAAACTGCTGGCCACGGAGACGGCCCAGTACGTCGTCGACCACGCGGTACAGCTGCACGGGGCGGTCGCCCTGCGCCGGGGCCACCTGCTGGAACACCTCTACCGGGAGGTGCGGGCCCCGCGGATCTACGAGGGGGCGAGCGAGGTGCAGCGCACGATCATCGCGAAGGAGCTCTACCGGGAGGTGCGGGAAGCATGAGTCTGGAGCGGATCAATCCGCAGGAGCTGTCCCCGGCGACGGGGTTCTCGCACGCCGTCGTCGCGAGCGGGGGCCGGCTGGTGTTCCTGGCCGGGCAGACGGCGCTCGACGGTGCCGGGAAGGTGGTGGGGGAGACGCTGCCGGGGCAGTTCGAGCGGGCGCTCGGGAACCTGCTGGCGGCGCTGGCGGAGGCGGGTGGCTCCCCGGCGGATCTGGCGCGGGTCACCGTCTACGCCGTGGACGTGGCGGACTACCGGGCCTGCGCTCCCGAACTGGGCCGGATCTGGCGTCGGTTGGCGGGGCGCGAGTACCCGGCGATGGCGGTCGTGGGGGTGGTCCGGCTGTGGGACGAGGCGGCGCTGGTCGAGATGGACGGGCTGGCGGTGCTGCCGTAGGCCGGTGCCCATTTTTCCCTTTGTGCTGGTGGGAGTGGGTGCCTTTGACAGTCGGCAGGGGAGGGGGGAGGGTGGAAATACCTCAAAAGCGGAGAAATCCACCCTTCATCCTCGGAGGTGTATGACAATGCGCCGTGGGTTCGTTGCGGCAGCGGTGGCAGGGGCCGCCGGGATCACGCTCGGTCTGATGCCCGTCAGCAGTGCCTTCGCCTCGGGTCTGCCGCAGACACAGCCGCAGACACACTGGTGTTCCGACTGGCGTGGTGACAATTCGCGTGGGAGCGACTGGTGGCGCAACTGCTGCGAGTCCTGGCGCGGCAACGACCGTCCCAGCTGGTGCTGGGACAACAGCAACTGGGACAACAGCAACTGGAACAACGACAGTTGGAACAGCAATTGGAACAACCGCGACAACTGGAACAACGACGGCCGACACGACGGCAGTTGGAACAACCACGACAACTGGAACAACCACGACAACTGGAACAACGGCAGTTGGAACAACGGCAACGGCAACTGGAACCGCTGACTGCTGACCGCGGACATGTGTGTGGCCCCGGCGCGGCATCCGCGCCGGGGCCCGCTGCCGACCGGGCCCGGCCGGACCCGGCGGGGACGGCGGTCTGGGCGACCTAGCCCTCCAGCAGGTTCCCCATCCACTCCTCGATCCCCGCGACCGTGCGCGGCAGCGCTCCCGACATCAGCCGGGCGCCCCCGGCCGTGATCACCAGGTCGTCCTCGACGCGGACGCCGATGCCGCGCAGCTCGGGCGGCAGGGTCTCGTCGTCGGGCTGGAGGTAGAGCCCCGGCTCCACGGTGAGGACCTGGCCCTCCTCCAGGACCCCGTCCAGGTACGCGTCCGCCCGCGCCTTCGCGCAGTCGTGGACGTCCAGCCCGAGCATGTGCCCGCTGCTGCACAGGGTGTAGCGCCGGTGCAGGTCGCCCTCCGCGTTCTTGAGCACCCCCCACTCCGCGAGCCCCTCGGCGATCACCCGCATCCCGGCCCGGTGGAAGTCGCGGAAGCTCGCGCCCGGCCGCAGCGCCGCGATGCCCGCGTCCTGGGCGGCCAGGACCAGCTCGTACACCTGCCGCTGGACGGGGGAGAAGCGGCCCGACAGCGGGAGGGTGCGGGTGACGTCGGCCGTGTAGAGGCTGTCGGTCTCCACGCCCGCGTCCAGCAGGAGCAGATCGCCCGCGTTCAGCCGGCCGTCGTTGCGGATCCAGTGCAGTACGCACGCGTGCGCGCCCGACGCGGCGATCGTCTCGTACCCGGTGCCGTTGCCCTCCGCGCGGGCGCGGCGGTTGAAGACCCCCTCGATCCACCGCTCGCCGCGCGGGTGGGTCAGGGCGCGCGGGAGGTCCCGTACGACGTCCTCGAAACCGGCGGTGGTGTGGTCGACGGCCAGCTGCAGCTGGGCCACCTCCCAGGCGTCCTTGACCAGGCGCAGCTCGGAGAGGGCGGCGGCCAGCTCCGTGTCCGTGGAGGCGTCGCGCCCCGACGGGGAGCCCAGCTCGTCCAGGTGGGCGCAGCGGATGCCGGAGAGCCGCTCGGCCTCCGCGAGGTCGGGGCGGCGACCGACCCAGAACTCCCCGTAGCGGCGGTCCCGGTAGAACTCCTCGTTGCCGCCCGCGCGCGGTGAGCGGGGGCGCAGGTAGAGGACGGCCTCGTGCCCGTGCGGGCCGGCGGGCTCCAGCACCAGGACGTGGCCCACCTGGTCCTCACCGGTGAGCCCGGTCAGCCAGGCGTACGCGCTGTGCGGCCGGAAGCGGTGGTCGCAGTCGTGGCTGCGCACCTTCAGCTCGCCGGCCGGGATGATCAGCCGCTCCCCGGGGAAGCGGGCGGAGAGGCGTTCGCGGCGGGCCGGGGTGACGGCGTGCGCCGGGATGCGGGCGGCTTCCGGGAGGGGCGAAGCCGCCCAGTTCGACGCCATGAAGCGGGACAGCTCCGCGGACACCGGCAGGTCGTGGCTGCCGATGTTGAGCCCGGTGGTGGGGCGGGAGGGGGTGTCGGTCACAGGGGCTCCCTCAAGAAGATGCGAACTGGTGGGCGCACAGGTCTTGTCAGTGCAATTTCACATTACTATGTTACAGCTCACACCGCGGCACATTAATCCCCGTCAAACGCCGCGTGACGCAGGGCAGTTCAAACCAGGGCAGTTCCGCACTTTCCCCCACCGCCCCTCCCAACCAGGAGTTCTTGGTGTCCCAGCACAGAGTTGTGCGCACATCCCTCCTCTCCGCCGCCGTCGCGGTCACCCTCCTCGCCACCGCGGGCCAGGCCGTGACCCAGGCCGCCGAGACCGGCGTCCGCGCCAACGCCCAGGGCTCGACCGCCTCCGGCACCTTCACCGGAGGCGCCCCGGGCGCCGAGGCCGGCGCGAACCCCTTCGACGAGGTCGAGCACCTCGCCGACGCGCAGAAGGCGGCCCCCGTGCCCGCCCCGGCCCCGGGCGGCCCGGCCGTGAGCGACGGGAAGGCCACGAACGACGGGAAGGCCCTCACCGACGGGAAGGCCCTCGCCGAAGGCAAGGTGCCCGGCGCCGTCACCAAGCCCGCCGCCGTGACCGCGGTGAAGAGCGGCAGGCTCGCCGCCTCCGCGACGAGCGCCGCCGGCGTCCCCTGCACCCTCGACGGGATCACCGGGCTCGCCCCGGAGCAGTTCGCCGACTTCCTCGCCGACCCGGCCGTCACCGCCGACGGCTGCCTGCGGGGCCTCATCTGGACCTGGGACGCCCGCCTGGCGCCCGTCATGTCCGACGCCCACGTACAGGCCGTCTCCCGCCGGATATCCGGCCTGGCCGCCACCCACGACGGCCGGAACTCCTCCCACCTGGAGGAGATGTTCACCTACCTGCACGCCGTGGTCTACCACGACTTCTCGCGCACCGAGATCGACGTCACCGACGCCCCGACCGTCGACGCGATGCGCCAGGCCGTCGCGGACTTCGGGGGCGCCGCCCGCACCTTCGACGCCACCGCCACCAACGCCCGCACCCTGCGCGAGGCGCTCTACGCGGCCAGTGCCCCCGGCCTGCGCCAGTACCAGCTCGGCCTGATCAAGAACGTCCTGGCCACCATGGACCCGTCGCACACCGCGACGAACCTGGACACCTCCTGGGCGGGCGCGGCCCTCGCCGCCCTCTCCGTCAACTACCTGGGCGTGTACAACCAGGACGCTGCCTTCCAGGCGGCGGCCGCCGGCGACGCCGCGTACCGCACCGTCTTCAAGAACTTCGCGACGTACTCCCACCTCAAGGGCACCGCCAACGCCTGGGTGGCGCGCGACGCGCTGGGCGAGTACGGCCGCTTCGGCCAGATCGCGAGCCTGCGGGACGGGGTCGTCGCCGACCTCGGCGCGCTGCTGGGCCCGGCCAGGTCCACCTTCGGCGACGGCAGCGAGCAGTGGGCGAAGGTCGTCTCCTGGCTCAACTACTACCAGGCGTGCAAGCAGTACGGGGTGTGCAAGGAGGACATCGAGAAGCAGCTCTTCCCGAACACCTACACCTACGACAACGGGGGAATCAAGGTCCGCACCGCCCTGGACCGGGCCACCGTCGACCAGCTCTACTACGCGAGCAAGCAGGTCAAGACGCAGTTCCACCGCGTGCTCGGCACCGACCAGCCGATCGCCGGGGACACCAACACCACGCTGAACATCGTGCTCTACGCCTCCCGCGCGGACTACGTGAACTACCACCCGATCCTCACCGGCTACGGCACCAACAACGGCGGCATCTACATCGAGAACGGCGCCACCTTCTACACCTACCAGCGCCGCGTCCCGCAGGACTCCTCGCTCACCCTCGAGGAGCTCTTCCGCCACGAGTACACGCACTACCTCAACGGCCGCTGGGCCGTCCCCGGCTCCTTCGGCCAGGGCGCCTGGTACCAGGGCGACCGTACGACCGCCATGGACGAGGGCACCGCCGAGTTCTTCGACGGGGCGACCCGCGACAACGGCATCGCCGTACGCAAGTCCCTGGTCAAGGGCATCATCAACGACACGGCCGGCGGCGGCCCGCGCATGTCGGTGGACCAGCTGCTGCACGCCACCTACGACGGCGACGGATTCCGCTTCTACAACTACGCGGGCACCTTCTTCGAGTTCATGTGGACCTCGCACCCCTCGAAGCTGCGGGAGATGTACGGCTACCTGCGCGCCGACGACCCGGCGGGCTTCGACGGCTGGCGCACCCGGATGGGCCAGGACGCGTACCTCCAGCGCGAGTACGACCGCTTCCTGGACGCCCAGATCGCCAAGGTGGACCAGCTGTACGTGCCGAACACCGCCTTCACCGCGAACGCGCAGCTGCGCGACGCGGCGCTCGCGGACGTGAAGTCCAGCTTCGCGACGGCCACGTACAACACCCCGGACTGCGTGGAGAACGGCGAGCCCGGGAAGCGCCGGTTCACCTGTACGGGCAAGATCACCGCCAACCTGAAGAGCTGGCGCAACGACGACCAGAACTTCAAGGACATGTCCGAGACGGTCGACTACTTCATCCTCGACCGGGCGGGTGCCGCCTCCAACAACCTGGCCGACATGAACTGTTCCTTCGGCCAGCTGGAGATCTGGACCAACCACAAGGCCGGGACCTCGAGTTACAGCTGTGAGGGTCCGCTGCGCAGCTGACCGGAGGCGGGCCGGTCCCGTCCCGGGGCCGGCCCGCGCCGCTCTCTGTTCCCTCTATAAAGAATGTGACATATTACTGCCGTGGCCAAGAGAACCTCCCTGGACGTCGTGATCATCGGCGCCGGTGTCGTCGGAGCCGCGTGCGCGTACTACGCGGCGCGCGCCGGACTCCGCGCGGCCGTCGTCGACCGCGGCCCGGTCGCGGGCGGCACGACCGGCGCGGGCGAAGGCAACCTGCTCGTCTCCGACAAGGAGGCGGGCCCCGAGCTGGACCTCGCACTGCTGTCGGCGCGCCTGTGGCGCGAACTCGCGCTCGAACTCCCGCCGGAGATCGAGTACGAGGCCAAGGGCGGATTGGTCGTCGCGGCCGACGGGGCCACCGTGAAGGCGCTACGGGGCTTCGCGGACGGCCAGCGCGCCGCCGGGGTCGACGCGGTCGAGGTCGGGCCGGACGAACTGCGCGAGCTGGAGCCCCACCTGGCCCCCGACCTGGCGGGCGGCTTCCACTACCCGCAGGACGCCCAGGTCCAGCCCGCCCAGGCGGCGGCGCGGCTGCTGGCGGCGTCGGGGGCGGAGGTCCACCTCGGCGAGGAGGTCACGGAGCTGCTCCGGGGCCCGGCGGGCGAGATCAGGGGGGTCCGCACGGCCCGCCGCGAACTCCTCGCCCCGGCGGTGGTGAACGCGGCCGGAACCTGGGGCGGGGCGGTGGCCGCCCTGGCGGGGGCCACGCTCCCCGTACTGCCCCGGCGGGGGTTCGTCCTGGTCACGGAGCCGCTGCCGAGGGTGGTGCGGCACAAGGTCTACGCCGCGGACTACATCGCGGACGTGGCGAGCGGGTCGGCGGCGCTGCAGTCCTCGGCGGTGGTCGAGGGCACCCCGGCCGGGCCGGTGCTGATCGGGGCCACGCGGGAGCGGGTCGGCTTCGACCGCTCCCTCTCGATGGAGGCGCTGCGGCGGCTGGCTTCGCAGGCGGCCGTGCTGTTCCCGGTCCTCGCGGACGTCCGGGTGCTGCGCGCCTACCACGGCTTCCGCCCGTACCTGCCGGACCACCTTCCGGCGATCGGCCGGGACCCGCGGGTCCCGGGCCTGCTCCACGCCTGCGGCCACGAAGGCGCGGGCATCGGCCTGGCCCCCGCCACGGGCGCCCTGATCGCCTCGACCCTGACGGGCACCACCCCCGCCCTGGACCCGACCCCCTTCAGCCCGTCCCGCTTCACGGACGCACCCCGATGACGCCCGGGCCCGGCGGAAAATTCAGCCCCTCCGGCGTTTGAGGAGCGGGGTCTGGGGCGGAGCCCCAGGGGCTCGGCCGCAGCCCGGGACCGGAGGGTCAGGGCGGAGCCCCGGGAACGGTGGAAGGGCGGGTAGGGGACGGGCCCCGCAGGGCAACGGACACGCAGAACGCACCCGGTCAGAGCAGCAACGGAGGACGAAAGCGATGAGCGAAGCGACGAGGGGCCGGCGAAGGTCGCCCCGCGACCTGGTCGGCGGAACCCCCACGGAAACGTGGAGCCTCCGCTTCGACGACCGCGAGCTGCCCGCCCAAACCGGGCAGACCATCGCCGCGGCCCTCTGGTCCGCCGGCATCCTCGCCTGGCGGACCACCCGGGAAACCGCCGCCCCCCGCGGAGCGTTCTGCGGGATCGGAAGCTGCTACGACTGCCTCGTCACCGTCAACGGCCGCCCGAACCAGCGCGCGTGCCTCGTGCCCGCCCGCCCCGGGGACCACGTCACCACCCAGGAAGGGACCGGCCATGGCGACCTCGCCGTCTGATCTCGCCGTCATCGGCGCGGGCCCCGCCGGCCTCGCGGCCGCCGTCACGGCCGCCGGTCTGGGCCTGCGCGTCACCCTCCTCGACGCGGGTGAGCGGCCCGGCGGGCAGTACTACCGCCACCCGGCGCCCGCCCTCGGCGCGGCCAACCCCGAGGCCCTGCACCACGGGTGGGCCGCCTTCGCCCCGCGCGAAGCCGCCCTGCGCGCCCACGAGGCGGCCGGCCGGATCACCTACCTCCCCTTCCACCACGTCTGGACGGTCGTCCCGGCCCCGGCCCCGGCCCCGGCCGCCCCGGCCCTCCGCCCGGACGGCTCCGTCGGTGAGGGTGCCCCCGGCGGCGACTTCGGCCCGACCGCCCCCGGCGGACAAGGCGCCCCCGCCGACCACCTCGGCCCCGGCGGTGACCCCAACACCGGGGGCGGCCCCGACGGTGGCCCCGACGGCGAAGCGGGCTGGATCGTGCACGCCGTGGCCGGCCCCGACGAGGCCGCCGCGACCGTCCGGGCCCGCGCCGTCCTGCTCGCCACCGGGGCCTACGAGCGGCAGCTGCCCTTCCCCGGCTGGACCCTGCCCGGGGTCGTCGGAGCCGGCGGGGCGCAGGCGATGCTGAAGAGCGGGCTCGTGCTCCCCGGCCGGCGCGTGGTCGTCGCCGGGAGCGGGCCGCTGCTGCTCGCCGTGGCCGGCTCCCTCGCCGCCGCCGGAGCCCGCGTGCCCGCCGTCGTGGAGGCCGCCGCCTACACCGGCTACGCCGCCCACGCCCCCGCCCTGCTCCGCAACCCCGGCAAGCTCGCCGAAGGCGCCACGTACGGCAGTGCCCTGCTCCGCCACGGCGTCCGCCTCCTCACCCGGCACGCCGTCACCGAGGCCCACGGCACCGACCGGGTCGAAGCCGTCACGGTGGCCCGCCTCGACCGGGACTGGCGCCCCCTCCCCGGCACCGCCCGCCGCATCCCCTGCGACGCGGTGGCCGTCGGCCACGGGCTCGTGCCGCAGCTGGAGCTGGCCACCGGTCTCGGTTGCGCCACCCGCCCGAGCCCGGACGGCACCGTGGCCCTGGAGCTGGACGCCCGGCAGCGCACCTCCGTCCCCGGGATCTGGTCCGCCGGGGAGACCGGCGGCGTCGGCGGCGCCCAACTGGCCCTGGCCGAGGGTGAGATCGCCGCCCACGCCATCGCGGGCCGCCCCGTCCCGGCCCGCCTGGTCCGGACGCGTACGCGGCTGCGCGCCTTCGCCGCCGCGATGGCCGGCGCGCACCGCCCGGGCGCCGGCTGGACCGGCTGGCTGCGCGAGGACACCGACGTGTGCCGCTGCGAGGAGGTCCCGGCCGGCCGGATCCGGGAGGCCGTCGAAGACCTGGGGGCGCGGGACGCCCGTACGGTCAAACTCCTCACCCGGGCGGGCATGGGCTGGTGCCAGGGCCGGATGTGCGGCCCGGCCGTCGCCGCCCTCGCCGGAGCGGCCGCACCGTCCGAGGGCGTGGCGCCCGACCGCAGACCGCTGTCCTGCCCGGTCCCGCTGCGCAACCTCGCAGGCCTCCCGGCCGACCGCCCCTCGGACCTTCCCCCGGACCTCCCCCCGGGCCTTCTCTCCGGCCTTCCCTCCGGCCTTCCTTCCGAACTTCCCTGACGGGACCGCTGATCGGGCGGGCCGCACCCCTTGTGGCCACCTCACGCCCACTAGTAAAATGTCACACATCACTCTAGGGAGCACACTCATGACCCACGCGCACACCTCCGCGCCCACCGGTACGGACAGCCGCACCCGCCCCTGGCACGGAATCATGGTCGCCACCGCACTACCCCTGCGGGAAGACCTGAGCGTCGACTACGACGCCTACGCCGAACACGTGGCCTGGCTGATCGCCAACGGCTGCGACGGCGTCGTCCCCAACGGCTCCCTCGGCGAGTACCAGACGCTGACCGACGAGGAGCGGGCACGCGTCGTCCGCACCGCCGTCGAGGCCGCCGGGGACGGCGCCCGCGTCATGCCCGGAGTCGCCGCCTACGGCAGCGCCGAGTCCCGCCGCTGGGCCGAGCAGGCCGCCGAGGCCGGCGCCGGATCGGTCCTGCTGCTCCCGCCCAACGCCTTCCGGGCCGACGAGGACGCCGTACGCGCCCACTACGCCGAAGTCGCCCGCGCGGGCGTGCCCGTCGTCGCGTACAACAACCCCATCGACACCAAGGTGGACCTGGTCCCGTCCCTGCTCGCCCGGCTCCACGCCGACGGGTCCATCGTCGCCGTCAAGGAGTTCAGCGGTGACGTGCGGCGCGCCTACGAGATCGCCGAACTCGCCCCGGGCCTCGACCTGCTGATCGGAGCCGACGACGTCCTGCTCGAACTGGCCCTGGCCGGCGCCGTCGGCTGGATCGCCGGCTACCCCAACGCGCTCCCGCAGGCCTGCGCCACCCTCTACCGCGCCGCCGTCGCGGGAGACCTCGCCACCGCCCTGCCGCTCTACAAGTCCCTTCACTCGCTGCTGCGCTGGGACTCCAAGACCGAGTTCGTCCAGGCCATCAAGCTCTCCATGGACCTGGCCGGCCGCCCCGGCGGCGCCACCCGCCCGCCCCGCTTCCCGCTGACCGGCGAGACGGAGGCCTCGGTCCGCGCCGCCACCGAGAAGGCCCTCGCCGAGGGACTCAACTAACCACGCCGCAAGGCCAGTCAGGGGACTCCATGCGCACACGCCACATCTACCACGCGGTGGACTCGCACACCGAGGGCATGCCCACCCGGGTCATCACCGGGGGAGTCGGGGTGATCCCCGGCGCGACCATGGCCGAGAAGCGGCTCCACTTCATCGAGCACCTGGACCACATCCGGACTCTGCTCATGTACGAGCCGCGCGGCCACTCCGCGATGAGCGGCGCGATCCTGCAGCCCCCGACCCGCCCGGACGCCGACTTCGGCGTGCTCTACATCGAGGTGTCGGGCCTGCTCCCCATGTGCGGGCACGGCACCATCGGGGTCGCCACCGTCCTCGTCGAGACCGGCATGGTACCGGTCGTCGAGCCGGTCACCACCGTCCGGCTCGACACCCCGGCCGGACTGGTGAGCGTCGACGTCCGCGTCGAGGACGGGGCGGCCACCGCCGTCACCCTCACCAACGTCCCCTCCTTCAACGTCGGTCTCGACCTCAAGGCGGACGTCCCCGGATACGGCACGGTCAGCTACGACCTCGCCTACGGCGGCAATTTCTACGCCTTCGTCGAACTCGACTCCCTCGGGCTCCCCTTCGACCGGGCCCACGGGGACGAGCTGCTCGCCGCCGGCCTGGCCGTCATGGAGGCGATCAACGCCTCCGGCGACCGGCCGGTCCACCCGGAGAACCCCGACATCGCCGGGGTCAAGCACGTCTACCTGGCCGCCCCCGGCTCCGACGCCGTCCGCTCCCGGCACGCGATGGCCATCCACCCGGGCTGGTTCGACCGTTCGCCGTGCGGTACGGGCACCAGCGCGCGCATGGCGCAGCTGCACGCCCGGGGGCTGCTGGCCCTGGACACTGACTTCGCCAACGAGTCGTTCATCGGCACCGAGTTCACGGGCCGGCTCGTCGGCGAGACCACGGTGGGCGGCCTCCCGGCGCTCGTGCCCACCGTCACCGGCCGGGCCTGGATCACCGGCACCGCCCAGTACTTCCTCGACCCGTCCGACCCGTTCCCCGGAGGGTTCCTGCTGTGAACTTCGTACGGACCGTGGACTACCACACCGCGGGCGAGCCGTTCCGCATCGTCGACCTCACCGCCCCGGGCCTGCCGCCCGTGCCCGGGGACACCGTCGCCGAGCGGTGCGCCACCGCCATCGGGCCCGGGGGGTCCGGGACGGCCCCCCGGCGGGGAGTCCTGGACGACGTACGGCGGCTCCTCGTGCAGGAGCCGCGCGGGCACGCCGGGATGTACGGCGGCTTCGTGGTCCCGCCCGACGACGACGGGGCCCATTTCGGGGTGCTGTTCTGGCACAAGGACGGCTACTCCACCGCGTGCGGCCACGGCACCATGGCGCTGGGCGCCTGGGCCGTGGACACCGGCCGGGTCGCCGCGCCCGACGACGGGGACGTGCAGGTACGGATCGACGTGCCCTCGGGCCGGGTCGGTGCGACCGTGCACCGCACCGGGGGCCGCACCACCGGGGTCACCTTCCGCAACGTCCCGGCCCGTGCCAGCGCCCGCAAGGTGCCCGTCGCCACCACCCTGGGCATGGTGGAGGCGGACATCGCGCACGCCGGGGCCTGCTACGCCTCCGTGGCGGCCCGGGACCTCGGCCTGGAGGTGACCCGGGACGCGCTGCCCTCGCTGGTGCGGGCCGGGAGGGAGATCCGGGCCGCCCTCGCCACCCACCCCGGGACCTGGCACCCGGACGGGCCGCTGCTCTCCGGGGTGTACGGGGTGACCCTGTACGAGGAACTGCCCGACACTCCCTTCGGGCCGCACCAGCGCAACGTCACCGTCTTCGCCGACGGGCAGATCGACCGCTCGCCCTGCGGGTCGGGCACCTCGGCGCGGCTCGCGCTGCTGGCCGAGGACGGCCGGCTGGGGCCGGGGGAGGACCTGCTGCACGAGTCGGTGGTGGGCACGGTGTTCACGGGCCGGGTCGCCTCCACCTCGGCGGCCGGGCTGGTCACCGAGGTCACCGGGGCGGCCTACCGCACCGGTGAGCACGCCTTCTGCGCCGACCCGCACGACGCGCTCGCCACCGGGTTCCTGCTGTGACCCGGCCCGCTGTCACGCCGCCCGCGGTGCCCCCGGCCGCCGGGATCCCGTCCGCGGTGACCCCGTTCCCCGGGATCCCGTCCGCGGCGACCCCACCCCCCGGGATCCCGCAGTTCTCGGCCGCCGGGACGGCCGGGCTGCTGAGCGCGGCCGCCGCCGCGGACGCGCTGGCCGGCGTACTGCTGGCCGGACTCGATCCCGAGACCTGCCCGCCGCGCAGCGCCCTGCCCGTACCGGGCGGCGGGGAGCTGCTGCTCATGCCGGCCGCCGCCGGGGCGTACGCGGGAGTGAAGATCGCCGGGGTGGCTCCGGGGAATCCGGCGCGCGGGCTGCCCCGGATCACCGGTTCCTACCTGCTCCTGGACGGGCCGACCCTGCGCCCCCTGGCCCTGTTCGACGGGGCGGCGCTGACCGCGCTGCGCACCCCGGCCGTCTCGGCCCTGGCGCTGCGTCACCTGCTCCCGGCCGGGCGGCCGCTGCGGCTGTTGCTGTTCGGATCGGGTCCGCAGGCGTACGGTCACCTCGAAGCGGTGCTGGCGATACGGCAGTTGGCGGAGGTGGTCGTCGTGGCCCGCAACCCGGTGGGTGCCGGGAAGCTGGCGGCGCACGCCCGGGATCTGGGGGTCCCGGCCCGCCCGGGGGTGGCGGCGGAGGTGGCCGACGCCGATCTCGTCATCTGCTGCACGACGGCGCGCGAGCCCCTCTTCGACGGGCGGTTGATCGGCCCGGAGGCGACGGTCGTCGCCGTGGGCTCGCACGAGCCGGAGGCCCGCGAGGTCGACACGGCCCTGGTCCGGCGGGCCGCCGTCTACGTGGAGTCGCGCGCCGCGGCCCTGCGCGAGGCGGGGGACCTGCTGGTGCCGGAGGCGGAGGGGGCGATCGGACCCGGTCATATCAGCGGCACCCTGGCCGACCTGGTCGCGGGCCGGATGCCGGGTGGCGGGGCGGGAAGTTGTCCACAGCTCTTCAAGAGCGTGGGCATGGCCTGGGAGGATCTGGCTGTGGCGGTGGCCTGGTTCGAGGCCGCCGGGGAGAACAGCGCAACGTGACATTGTACGCTGTTCCTCCGCACGCCGGTGGTGTGAGCGGTCTCGGAGGAAATACAATGGGTGACCTGAAGCAGCACAGTCTCATCAAGGCCCAGGAACGGCTCCGCGACCAGGTCGGCCACGCCCTCCGAGCCGCCCTGATAGCGGGTGAACTGCGCCCCGGGAGCGTCTACTCCGCCCCCGGCCTCGCGGCCGAGCTCGGCGTCTCGGCCACCCCGGTGCGCGAGGCGATGCTCGACCTGGCCCGCGAAGGCCTGGTGGAACCGGTGCGCAACAAGGGCTTCCGGATCACGGAGGTCAGCGAGCGGGATCTGGACCAGTACACCGAACTGCGCACGATGATCGAGGTCCCGACCATCGGCCGGATCACGAAGATCGCCACGCCCGAGCAGCTCGAGGCCCTGCGCCCGATCGCGCAGGAGATCGTCACCAGCGCGCGCGAGCACAACCTCATCGGCTACCTGGAGGCGGACCGCCGCTTCCACCTCAGCCTCCTCGGCCTCTCCGGCAACGACCGCCTGGTCGAAACCGTGGGCGACCTGCGCAAGCGCTCCCGGCTCTACGGGCTGACCGGCCTGGACGAGGCCGGCAAGCTGGTCTCCTCCGCCGAGGAGCACATCGAGCTGCTCGACCTGATGCTCACCGGGGACGCGGAGGCCGCGGAAGCCTGCATGACCCGCCACCTGGGCCACGTCCGCTCCCTGTGGGCCCAGGGCCGCGACGAGCCGGTGGGCCGCACCCCGGGCCGGCTGGGCTCGGGGATCTGACGAACGACCGCCCTCCACCGCGACGATCGCGGTGCGGGGCGGGCTCAGTAGTTGTCGGCCGAGAAGCCGATGAGCGCCGTGCCGTCGGTCTCGTGGGTCACGTTCGCGCCGATGGCCTGCGCCCCCTTGGGGCCGCCGCGAGGGGTTCCCGGAGCACCGTCACGCACAGGCTCGCGCCGCAGTGGGAACCCAGGCGGAAGCCTGGGTCTCCCGGTCTCAGGCGGTCGGGGAAGAAGCTGTCCAACCACGCGTCGACTTCGGCCTGGGGCATCCGCCAGGTTCCCCTGCAGGACGTGTCCGTCACCCCGTACGACTCGCAGCGTGCCTCCGTCGCGCGCTCCGGGACCTCGGGCATCGCGAACCGGGCGGCCTCCTCGCACGGAACCTCGTTCAGGTCGGCGAGGTGGGTGAACACGTACCCCGCAAGCGCGAAGAACCCCATCAAGAAGAGGGAGAGGCCGGTCAGGAGCCAGGGCCGCCAACGCAGGCCCGAGCCCGGCCGGGTGTGCGTGCCCAACGCCCCGCCGCCCGGGCGCATTTGGACACGGCTGGATAACGGCGGCTCCAACCCCTTGTCAGTACAATTTCACATTACTATGTTACCGGTCACATCATAGAGCGCGGCCCTTCACTGGAGTGACCCATGACCAAGCGCACCCAACTCGCCCTCGCCACCGCCCTGGTGGCCGCACTCGCACTCGGCGCCTCGGGCTGCTCCGACCCCAAGAAGGGCTCCGCGGGCGGGGGCGCCTCCAACCCCGCCTCCGCCAACGACGGGAAGATCCTCGGCGGCGCTCCCGTCAAGGGCGGCACGGTCACCGTCCTGTCCAACCAGGACTTCGCCCACCTCGACCCCGCCCGCAACTGGGTCATGCCGACCATGGACTTCGGCACCCGCCTCCTCTACCGCACCCTGGTCACCTTCAAGGCCGAGCCGGGCAAGGGCGGCAGCGAGCTGGTCCCCGACCTCGCCACCGACCTCGGGACCCCCTCCAACGGCGGCCGCACCTGGACCTTCACCCTCAAGGAGGGCGTGAAGTACGAGGACGGCTCGCCCATCAAGGCGCAGGACATCAAGTACAACGTCGAACGCTCGATGGCCCCCGACCTCACCGGCGGACCCGACTACGCGGCCCAGTACCTCGCCGGCACCGACGGATACAAGGGCCCGCTCCAGGGCAAGCACCTCGACTCGGTGAAGACCCCCGACGACCGCACGATCGTCTTCGAACTGAAGCGGCCCGTCGCCGAGTTCTCCGCGACCGCGACCCTCCCCACCTTCGCCCCGGTCCCCGAAGCACAGGAGAAGGGCACGCAGTACGACGCCCGCCCCTTCTCCTCCGGCCCGTACAAGATCGAGTCCTACGACCGCGACAAGAAGCTCGTCCTGGTCCGCAACGAGCACTGGGACGCGAAGACCGACACCGTCCGCAAGGCCTATCCGGACAAGTTCGTGGTGGTCATGGGCCTCAAGGGCGGCCAGATCGACGACCGGATCATCGCCGGGGAGGGCGCCGACGCCTCCACCGTCCAGTGGTCCGACATGCGGCCCGAGAGCGCCCCCAAGGTGCTGCCCAAGCCGGAGATCAAGCAGCGGCTGCTGGCCGAGTCCCAGGGCTGTACCGAGATGCTCCAGATGAACAACTCCCGCGCCCCCTTCGACGACCCGAAGGTCCGCGAGGCCATGCAGTACGCCCTAGACAAGGAGGCCGTGGTCACCGCGGGCGGCGGCCCCGCGCTCAACGAGATCGCCACCGCCTACCTGCCCCCGGCCCTCTCCGGCGGCAAGCAGGCCGACACCCTGAAGATCGCGCCGTCCGGCGACCCGGCCAAGGCCAAGGAGCTGCTCAAGGCCGCCGGCAAGGAGACCCTGAAGGTCTCCCTCGCCGTCTCCACCGGGGACAAGGGCAAGGCCGAGGCCGTCCAGCAGGGCCTGGCCCGCGCGGGCGTCGAGGTGGTCATCGACACCGTCGACCCGGGCGCGTACTACGACGTCATCGGAGACACCACCACCGCGCCCGACCTCGTCCTCAGCGGCTGGTGCCCCGACTACCCCTCCGGGTCCACCTTCCTCCCCTTCGTCTTCGACGGCCGCACCATCAAGGTCAAGGGCAACTCCGGCAACTACTCGCAGTTCCGCGACGACGCGACGATGAAGCGGATCGACGAGATCAACGCCATGGCCGACGCCAAGCAGGCCAACCAGGCCTGGATCGACCTCGACGCCGAGCTCATGAAGAAGTCCCCGGCCGTCCCCGTCCTGCTGGAGCGCAAGCCGCTGCTCGTCGGCCCCAACATCGCGGGCGCCTTCGGCCACCCCGTCTGGGTCGGCCAGCTCGACTACGCCACCATCGGCCTCAAGGACCCGGCCAAGAGCCAGGGCCAGGGCTGAACATGACCGCCCCCGTCGCCGCCACGTCCCCGGACGCGGCGGCGGTCAAGGAGGTCCCCCCGGGCAGCAGCCCCTGGCAGCTCGCCCGGCGGGAACTCCGCCGCCGCCCCGCCGTCCGCATCAGCCTCTGCGTCGTCCTCCTCTTCGTCCTGATGGCCGCCACCGCCCCCTGGCTGGGCGCACTCGGCGGCTGGTCCCCGGACGAGTTCGACAAGACCGCCATCGACCCCTACCTCGGCGGCCAGCCGCTCGGCTCCTTCGGCGGGATCAGCCCCGAGCACTGGCTCGGCGTGGAGCCCGTCAGCGGCCGCGACCTGTTCGCCCGCGTGGTCAACGGCGCCCAGGTCTCGCTCCTCATCGCCGCCACCGCCACCGCCATCGTGGTCGTCGCGGGCACCGCCGCCGGCATCGCGGCCGGATACTTCGGCGGCCGCACCGACACCGTCCTGTCCCGCCTGATGGACCTGACGATGTCCTTCCCGTCCCTCATCTTCATGATCGCGATGCTCTCGGTGGCCAAGGACGTCAACCGCATCGTCCTCATGACCGTCGTCATCGGGGTCTTCGGCTGGCCCGGCGTCGCCCGCGTCGTCCGCGGGCAGGCCCTCTCCCTCAAGCACCGCGAATACGTGGACGCCGCCCGCGTCGGCGGATCGAGCTCCTGGCGGATCCTGACCCGCGACATCCTCCCGGGGGTCTCCGGGCCGGTCATCGCCTACACCACCCTGCTCATCCCCGGCATGATCAGCACCGAGGCCGCGCTCAGCTACCTCGGCGTGGGCGTCCGCCCGCCCACCCCCTCCTGGGGCCAGATGATCGCCGAGTCCGTGGCCTTCTACGAGACCGACCCCATGTACTTCGTCATCCCGAGCCTCTTCCTCTTCCTCGCGGTCCTCGCCTTCACCCTGCTCGGCGACGCCCTGCGCGACATCCTCGACCCGAGGGGCGGCCGGACGTGATCCTCTACCTCGCGCGCCGGCTGCTCGCCCTCGCGGGCGTCCTCCTCGCCATCGCCGCCGTGACCTTCCTGATCTTCTACGTGCTCCCCTCCGACCCGGCCGCGGCCGCCTGCGGCAAGACCTGCAGCGCCGAGCGGCTGGCCGACGTACGCGCGTACCTCGGCCTCGACCGGCCCGTGTGGCGCCAGTTCCTCGACTTCCTCACCGGCATCTTCACCGGACGCACCCTCGGCACCGGCCAGTACGCCGTCCAGTGCGACTTCCCCTGCCTGGGCTACTCCTACGAGAACTCCCTGCCCGTGTGGGACCTGCTCATGGACCGCCTCCCGGTCTCCGCCTCCCTCGCCGTCGGCGCCGCCGCCCTCTGGCTCCTCCTCGGCCTCGGCGCCGGAGTCACCGCCGCGCTGCGCAAGGACACCGTCACCGACAAGGCCCTCATGGTCGGCGCGGTCGCCGCCGCCTCCCTGCCCGTGTACTTCACCTCCGTGATGCTCATCTACGGAGTCATCCGCGTCGCCGGGATCCTGCCCTACCCCAGCTACCAGGCCTTCACCGACAACCCGCTCGCCTGGGCGAGCAACCTGCTGCTGCCCTGGACCGCGCTCGCCCTGCTCTACGCCGCCATGTACGCCCGGCAGAGCCGCGGTTCGATGATCGAGGCGATGGCCGAGCCGTACATCCGTACCGCCCGCGCCAAGGGCATGCCCGAGCGCACGGTCGTCGTCAAACACGGACTGCGCTCCGGAATGACCCCGATCCTCACCATATTCGGCATGGACCTCGGCGGCCTGCTCGCCGGAGCCGTCATCACCGAGTCCATCTTCGGACTCCCGGGCATCGGACGGCTCTTCTACGGGGCGCTGGTCAGCTCCGACCAGCCCGTCGTGCTCGGGGTCACCCTGCTGGCCGCCTTCTTCATCGTCGTCGCGAACCTCGCCGTCGACCTCCTGTACGCCGTCATCGACCCGAGGGTGAGGTACTGATGGCTCCCGCTCAGGCAGCCCCCCTGCTCCAAGTGCGCGACCTGCGCGTCACGTTCACCACCCCACGGGGTTCCGTACGGGCCGTCGACTCCCTCGGCTTCACCGTCCGGGCCGGCCGCACGCTCGGCATCGTCGGCGAATCCGGGTCGGGCAAGTCCGTCACCTCGCTCGCCGTCATGGGCCTGCACCGGGGCGCCGAGATCGGCGGGTCGATCGCCCTCGACGGACAGGAGCTGACCACCAAGTCCGAGAAGGAGCTCTCCACCCTGCGCGGCCGCCGGATGGCCATGATCTTCCAGGACCCGCTCTCCAGCCTGCACCCCTACTACACTGTCGGCGAGCAGATCGCCGAGCACTTCCGGGTCCACTTCAGGGCCGGCCGGGCCGCCGCGAAGAGGCGCGCCGTCGACATGCTCGGCGAGGTCGGCATCCCCGAGCCCGCCCGCCGGGCGGGGGAGTACCCGCACCAGTTCTCCGGCGGCATGCGCCAGCGCGCGATGATCGCCATGGCACTGGCCTGCGAGCCCGACCTGCTCATCGCCGACGAGCCGACCACCGCCCTCGACGTCACCGTGCAGGCACAGATCCTGGAACTGATCGCCCGGCTCCAGCAGGACCGCGGCCTCGGCGTCGTCATGATCACCCACGATCTGGGCGTGGTCGCCCGCGTCGCCCACGAGGTGCTGGTCATGTACGGCGGCCGGGCCGCCGAACAGGCCCCGGTGGACGACCTGTTCACCGACCCCGCACATCCCTACACCCGGGGCCTGCTCGACTCGCTGCCCCGGCTCGACGACTCCGACGACGAGCCGCTGCGGGCCATCCCCGGCTCCCCGCCCTCCCTGCTCGCCCCGGCACCGGGGTGCGCGTTCGCCCCGCGCTGCGCGGTGGCGGCGGCGGCCCGTGACGCGGAACGGGAACGCTGCGCCACCGAGCGGCCCGAGCTGCGGGCCTACGGCGACGCCGGCCGCGAGGCGGCCTGCCACTTCGCGGGAGCCGTCCGGGAGGTGTCCCGATGACCGCCCTGGACAGGACCGGCCCGCGCACCGCTCCGCTCCCGCCGGCCCGGGGCGCCGAGCCGCCGCCCCTGCTGCGCGTGCGCGACCTCACGATGACCTTCCCCGGCAAGCGGACCGCGACCGGGCGCCGGGGGGCGCCCGTGCGCGCCGTCGACGGGGTCTCCTTCGACCTGGAGGCGGGCCGGACCCTGGGCCTGGTGGGGGAGTCGGGCTGCGGCAAGTCCACCACCGGACGGATGCTGGTCCGGCTGCTCGAACCGACCTCCGGAACCGTCGAGTTCGACGGCCGGGACATCAGCCGGCTCTCCCAGAGGGCCCTGCGCCCACTGCGCCCGGGCCTCCAGATGGTCTTCCAGGACCCGCACTCCTCCCTCAACCCCCGCCAGACGGTGGCCCGGATCATCTCCGACCCGCTGCTGGTCCAGGGTTCCGGCGCGGCGGACGCCCGCCGCCGGGCCGCCGAACTGATGGAGCTCGTCGGGCTGATCCCCGAGCACATCGACCGCTATCCGCACGAGTTCTCCGGCGGCCAGGCGCAGCGCATCGGCATCGCCCGCTCGCTGGCCACCAGCCCCCGGCTGATCATCGCCGACGAGCCGGTCTCGGCGCTCGACGTCTCCGTCCAGGCGCAGATCGTGAACCTGATGGAGCGGCTGCGCACCGAACTGGGCCTGGCCTACGTGTTCATCGCGCACGACCTCTCGGTCGTCAAGCGGGTCAGCGACCGGGTCGCCGTCATGTACCTCGGCCGGATCGTGGAGATCGGCGACAAGAAGTCGCTGTACGAGAACCCCCAGCACCCGTACACCCGGGCGCTGTTGTCCGCCGTGCCGCTGCCCGACCCGGCGGCGGAGCGGCGGCGCGAGCGGATCGTGCTGCTCGGTGACCCGCCGAGCCCGGCCGCACCGCCTCCGGGCTGCACCTTCCACCCCAGGTGCCCCGTGGCGCAGGAGATCTGCCGCACCGAACGACCGCTGCTGCGGACGGTCGCCTCCCGTGAGGTGGCCTGTCATCTGGTGTAGGCGAAGGGTCCCGGGGGACTGACGGGGAACCCCGGGAGGAGAAGGAGGGCCCCGGAGCCGGTCACCACCGGCTCCGGGGCCCTCCGTCGTGCCCGCGGCGGACCTCAGAGCAGGCCCAGCTCCTTGCGGAAGAACTCCAGCTCCAGCGCCATGACCTTCTCCCGCACCCCGCCCGGCGTCATGTGGGTGACGCCCGGCAGCGCGAGCAGCTGGTGCGGGCGGCCCGCGTCGGTCAGGGCCTGCGACAACCGCAGGGTGTGGGAGGGGTGGACGTTGTCGTCGGCCAGGCCGGTGACCAGCAGCAGCGGCCGGCTCAGCCCCGCCGCGTCGGGGATCAGGCTGTCCCGCTCGTAGACCTCCGGGTGCTCCTGGGGCAGGCCCAGGTACCGCTCGGTGTACGCCGTGTCGTAGTGCCGGAAATCGGTCGGCGCGGCCCCGGCGGCCGCCGCGTGGAAGACGTCCGGCCGGCGCAGCACCGCGAGCGCGGAGAGGTAGCCGCCGTAGGACCAGCCCCGGATGCCGACCCGGGTCAGGTCGAGGTCGCCGTGGCGTTCCCCGAGCGCACGCAGGGCGGCGACCTGGTCCTCCAGGGTGACCTCGGAGAAGCCGCGGTACATGGCGTGGGTGTGCTCCGGGGAGACGTACGCGGTGCCGCGGTTGTCGATGGTGACCACGGCGAAGCCCTGGTCGGCCCACCACTGCCGGTGCTGCCAGCGGCGCGGCTCGGCGCTGACGTCCTGCGCGCCCGGGCCGCCGTAGCTGTCGAGCAGCACGGGCAGCCGGGTGCCGGGGACGTGCCCGCGCGGCAGCACCAGGGCGGTGGGGATCGCGCGCCCGGTGACCCGCTCCAGCACCGGGACCACCCGGTACGGCAGCGGCTGCGACAGGTCCCCGGGGACGAACTCCCGCCCGTCGGCGGCCCGCAGGACGCGCCGGATCCCGTCGGCGTCGGCAGAGGTCAGCAGCAGCGCACCGGAGGAGGCCTGGACGGAGTGCACGCCGGGCCCGTCCGCGAGCGGGGTCAGCTCGCCGCTGTCCGGGTCCAGCAGGAGCACCTGCTGCTCGGAGGGGTCGCGCTGCCCGGCCTCGATCAGCAGCCGGGTGCCGTGCGTGCCGGCCGCGCGGCGGACCTGGATCCCGTCCCCGGTGAGCAGTACGCCGTCCAGCGCGAGCGCCCGGGCGGCCCCGCCGGGGGTGTCGGCGCAGGTGAGCATCCGGCCGTCGGCCAGGCGCGCCGGGGTGCCGGGGAGCAGGGGGTCCACCCACTGGGGGTGCGTGGTGCGCGACAGTTCCCGGGTGCGTCCGGTGGCCGGGTCGGCGCTGAGCAGCAGGACGTTCCGCTGGAGGCGGTCCTGGACGGTGAGCAGGATCTCGGCGGGCGATTCCCAGCCCGCGTCGGAGACGTACGGGTGGGTCGCGGCGTCCCAGTCGAGCCGTACGGGCGCCCCTTCGCCCGCACCCAGGCCCGCGCTCCCGTCCCCGCTCCCGTCCCCGCCAGGCCGGAGCACCCACAGCTGGACGTCGGCGTTGGGGCCCCCGGCCTCGGGGTACGCGAAGTCCTCGGCCGGCAGCTCCGGGTGCGCCGGGTCGGCGAACCAGCGCCGCTGGAGGGCGGATTCGTCGACGCGGGCGGCGAGCAGGGCCTGCCCGTCGGGGGACCACCAGTGCCCGCGGTCGCGGCCGAGCTCCTCGGCGGCGGCGAACTCGCAGACTCCCCAGCGGGCTCCGTCGTCGGGGCTGACCCGGCCGCCGGGGACGGTGTGCAGGGCGTCGCCGCTGACGTAGGCGACGCGCGAGCCGTCTGCGTCGGGGCGGGGATCGAAGACGGGCCCGGCGGCCGGGAGCTCCTTGGGCTGCGCGCCCGGGGTGGCCCGGCCCGGGTCGCCCTCCGCTTCGTGGGTGACCTCGTAGAGGTGCCCGTAGAGCGGGAAGACGGCCCGCCGACCGTCGCCCGAGAGCGCGTACGAGCCGATCCCGGCGGCGACCAGCCGGGTGCGCTCGCGCAGGCGCCGCTCGGCGACGGGGAGGGGCGCCGGTTCGGGGGACAGCTCGCGGGGGTCGGCGAGCCGGGTCTCGGTCCCGGTGGCGGTGTCCAGGACCCACAGGCCGTCGAGGGGGTCGGTGGGGCCGGTGGAGCGGAGGAACCAGAGGAGCCGGCCTTCGTCGCCGAAGGCGAAGGCGCGCGGGGCGCCGTAGGTGAACCGTGCCGTGCTCGCGGAGAGCCTGAGGAAGTCATCCATGCGATCCATGGAGCCAGTGTGCCATGTGAAATACTACAGGTTATATATCGCACAGCACATGCCACATAGCCTAGACCGTTCGAGTGGTGCCCCCCGGGGTACAGGTTTAGCGTCGAAAAAGTGGACCAGAACGCTTCGCCGAGCAGTACCAGCACCGGGACCGACGGCAAGGTCCAGGGCAACGGCGGTGGTCACGGGCTCGCTCTGCTCGTGATCGCGTCGTGCCAGCTCATGGTCGTTCTCGACATCACCATCGTGAACATCGCGCTGCCGCACATCCAGACCGCCCTCAACTTCTCCACCGAGAGCCTGTCCTGGGTCGTCAACGCCTACACCCTCACCTTCGGCGGCCTGCTGCTCCTCGGCGGCCGCACCGGCGACATCCTCGGCCGGCGGCGCGTCTTCATCTTCGGCGTCCTGCTCTTCGGCCTGGCCTCACTGCTGGGCGGACTCGCCCAGAACGCACCCCAGTTGATGGCCGCCCGCGCCCTCCAGGGCGTCGGCGGCGCCATCGCCTCGCCCACCGCGCTCGCGCTGATCACCACCACCTTCCGCGAAGGCCCCGAACGCAACCGGGCGTTCGGCGTGTTCGCCGGAGTCTCGGCCGGCGGCGGCGCCATCGGCCTGCTCGCCGGCGGCATCCTCGTGGAGTGGCTCAACTGGCGCTGGGTGCTCTTCGTCAACGTCCCGATCGCCCTGCTGATCGCCTTCGCCGCGCCCAGGGCCATCCGCGAATCCAAGCGCCATCCGGGCCACTTCGACCTCGCCGGGGCGCTGCTGTCCACGCTCGGCATGGTCGCCCTCGTCTACGGATTCATCCGCGCCTCCCAGGAGGGCTGGCGCGACCCGATCACACTGGGCTCGTTCGGCGCGGCCGTGGTCCTGCTGTTCCTGTTCGTCATCAACGAGCGGCGCTCGCCGCAGCCGATCACCCCGCTGCACATGTTCGCCGACCGCAACCGGGCGGGCACCTACGGGATCATGCTCTTCCTCGCGTGCGCCATGTTCGGCATGTTCTTCTTCCTGACCCTCTTCGTGCAGAACGTCCTCGGCTTCAGCCCGCTCCGCGCCGGCCTCGCCTTCCTGCCGGTCAGCGCGGTGATCGCGGTCGGCGCCGGGATCACCTCGCAACTGCTGCCCAGACTCGGACCGAAACCCTTCATGGTGACCGGCGCGCTGTGCTCGGCGGCGGGCCTCGCGTGGCTGACGCAGACCGACGTCCACTCCACCTACCTCGGCAGCATCCTCGGACCGATGCTGCTGTTCAGCCTGGGCATGGGCATGCAGTTCGTGTCGCTGACGCTGATGGCGCTCTCCAACGTCCCCGACCGGGAGTCGGGCGCGGCCTCCGGACTGCTCAACGCCATGCAGCAGGTGGGCGGCTCGCTGGGCCTCTCGATCCTGGTCACCGTCTTCGGCACGGCCAGCCGCAACGAGGCCAAGGACCAGGTGGGCTCCTTCCTGCGCACCGCGACCCCGGAGCAGAAGATCTTCCTCGCGCGCACCAAGCAGCTCCCCAAGCCCTGGGCCGACCAGGTCCTCTCCTCGGGCGTCAGCGCGGCCTTCGTGGTGGCGGCCCTGTTCGCCCTGATCGCGGCCCTGATCGCGCTCGTCGTCATCCAGGTCCGGCCCTCGGACATCGAACGGCTCAAGGGCAACCACACCCCGGAACCCTCGGCCACGGCATAGGCCGTCTCTTTCGGATCTTGTCGGGCCCGCGGCTACCGGGGGGTGGCGCCCACGCGGCGGATCCGGCAGCGCGCCGGACTCGTGGTGCGCAGGGTGATCCCGGCGCTGACCGAGATCTCCGTGTCCACGGCCTCGAACTCGTAGGCCCGCAGGAGCATCGCCAGCGCGATCACCGACTCCAGCATGGAGAAGTGCTGTCCGATGCACGCGCGCGGGCCGCCGCCGAAGGGGAACCAGGCGTAGCGCGGCCGGGCCGCCTCCGCCTCCGGGGTGAACCGGTCCGGGTCGAAACGCTCCGGGTCCGGCCAGTAGCCGGGGTGGCGGTGGGTGACCCACGGAGCCAGGATCACATCGGCGCCGGCCGGGACGGTGTGACCGTCCACCTCCGCGGCGGCGACCGAGCGGCGCCCCATGACGGGGGCCGCCGGGTAGAGCCGCATGGCCTCCTTGAGTATCCGGGTGAGGTACGGGAGCCGGTCCAGGTCGGCGGCCACGGGCGTACGGTCGCCCAGGACCGCGTCGATCTCGGCGCGGGCCCGGTCCTGGAACTCCGGGTGGCGGCCCAGCAGATGGAGGGAGAAGGCGAGTGAGGTGGCGGTCGTCTCGTGCCCGGCCAGCAGGAAGATCAGCACCTGTTCGCGCAGTTCGGTGGCGTCGAACTCCCCGTCGTCCGCGCTGCTCGCGGCGGCGAGCAGCGACAGCAGGTCCTCGCCCTTGGCCCCGCCCCCGCCTGCACCCTGGCCCCCGCTCCGGCGATCGGCGATGATCGCGTCGCAGACCCCGTACAGCTCCTCCAGCGCGGCGGCCGCCCGCTTGTTGCCCGGAGTGGGCCAGCTGCGGGGGACGTTGAGGGGGGAGTAGCCGCGGCGCAGCACGTATTCGGTGATGACCGGAAAACACCGGTCCACGACGGCGGCGGTGGCGTCCGAGTCGGTGCCGAAGAGGATCCGGGAGACCGCGCGCAGCGCCAGGACCATCATCTCGTCCGAGACGTCGACGACCCCGTCAGGGGCCTGCTCCCAGGCGGTGAGGGTGGCGGCGGTCTCGGTCGCGACGGCGTCCGCGTACCCGTCCACCCGGCGCTTGGTGAACAGCGGCTGGACCAGCCGCCGCTGGCGCAGGTAGTCCTCGTCCTGGCTGGTGAGCAGGCCGTTGCCGAAGGCGGTGCGGACCTCCTGGTAAAAGGCGTTGTCCTTGCGGAAGTTGGCCGCCTGGGTGGCGAGCACCTGCTGCGCCCCCTCCGCCGAGAACACGCAGTGCAGCTCGGCGCGGAGCCCGGGCGGGCCCGCCGCGATCCGCACGACGTCGCCGTGCCGGTGCCGCGCCCGCAGGTACGTACCGAGCGAGTCCGCCTTCAGGTCGGCGAGCGAACCGAGCAGGGGCGTGCCCTCGAGCCGCGGTATCCCCGTACCGGCGCCGCCACCCGCCCGAGCCGCTTGCGATGCTTCCGTTGCTGCCATGGATCCGCCCCCAGAACTGTGCCGACAGGGCGATTCTGCGGGTGGGCGGCGGCCGGGAGCGAGGGCCGCCGCCGCATCCGGCCGAATATCGCCGCCGCGCCGACACCCGACACCGTCGCCGTCCCGCTCGGGGTGCTTGCCCCAGCCGGGCCGGCCGCGCCTGACCGGAGCGGCGCCGATCCGGGCCGGGCGGGGGGTCCCGGGTGCGACGAGCGGGAATGCCCCCCAGCCCATCCGGCACGGATCCGCCGGACCGCCGTAGCTTGGGAGCGCACTCCGGTCCGGCGACAACGGCCCAGGCCCGAAGGATCGTTACGCCACCAACTCCGCCTGTATCCAGGGCAGTCGGGCCCGGCGCCGCCGCGGGAGCCGACACGCTCACCAACGGGTGAGGATGCCCCGGCGGGTGGAGCCGGGACGCCAGGGTGGCCCCATGATCACCCATGCCCTGCGCCGTCGCGCCGCCGCGCTCGCGACCGCCCTCGCCGCCGCCCTGCTGCCGCCGGCCTCCGCCTCCGCCCACGCGGCCGCACCTGCGAACTCGTGCCCCCGGGTCCAGAACCACCTCTTCGCCGCTGCCGACGAACGCGTGGAGGTGGAGCGCATCACCCCGTCCCCGTCCTGGCGGATCAACTGCAAGCAGCTCTACCGCTCGGACGGCCGCCCGCCGTCGGTGGTCTTCGAGGAGGGCTTCCTCCCCAGGGACACCCTGAACGGCCAGTACGACATCGAGAGCTACGTCCTGGTCAACCAGGCCTCCCCGTACGTCTCCACGACCTATGACCACGACCTGTACAAGTCCTGGAAGAGCGGCTGGAACTACTACGTCGACGCCCCGGGCGGCGTCGACGTCAACCAGACCATCGGCGACACCCACAAATACGCCCGCCAGGTCGAGGTGGCCTTCCCCGGAGGCATCGCGCGCTCGTTCATCGTGGCGGTCTGCCCGGTCGACACGGTGAAGAAGATCGAGATCATGGACGAGTGCGTGGACAACCCGAACTACGAGCCCTGGCGCACCAACTACCCGGGTTGATTTCCCGTCCCGCTGGAGCGCCGGCCGCGGCAGCGCCCGGGAGTCGCGCGGTCCGCGTCAGCGACGCCAGCGTTCCGGGTCGGGCCCCTTGCAGGTGTAGACGACGCCGTTCTTGCCGACGCCGGTCGTTCCGGGCGTGGAGCAGAACGCACCCGGGGTGACCGTGCCGGCACCCGAGCCACCCGTACTTGACCCACCGGACGAGGATCCGCCGGATCCGCCGGATCCGCCGGAGTCGTCGCCTTCGTGCGTGGGTGTGGACGGAGGAGCGGGCGCGGGCTTCGGGCGGAGCTCGGTGTTCTTCCCCGCCGGGCACGCCGTGCCGGGGGCGACGAGGTGCACGCTCGTGTTCGCGCTCTTCGGAACCAGCTTCACGCCTCCCTCAGGAGCCTGGAAACAGACGACCCAGTCCGCATGGGCGGCGGGAAGTTCCACGTCGTCGTAGGCGCTGAGCGCGGCGAGCTCGGTGTCGACCAGCTCCTCGACGGCCCTCTCCGCCTCCCCGAAGGACTTGCCCACGACGGCGGGCATCAGGGGGTCCGCGCTCTTCGTCGGTGTGGGCGTGGGCGAGGCGCTCGCCGGGGGCGTGGCCTCGACGGTGACGGTACGGGTGACGGCGGGCTGCGGCTTGGCGTCGTCCGCCGGCTTCTTCGGGGGGTCCGCGGTGAGGAAGGGCGTCAGGAACCAGAGACCCGCCACCACGGTCGCGATGATCTTCGCGGTCCGGTTCCACTGCCCCAGCCAGGCGAGGGCGATGCCCGCGGGCGGGATGACGATCAGCAGGGTGATGATCAGCGCCGGGTGTTGCCACCAGCGCCGTACGGGCGGGTGGGGGTGCGGGTACGGCGGTGGGTAGGTCACATGCGGTCCTTCGGGCGGCGCGCGGCGGGCCCGGCGAGCGTACAGACGATTGGAGTCCGTACCGATCGGTACGCAGAAATCCCTTCCTGCCACGGCCGGTTCGGTCCCAGTCGATGCCGTCCGGGACGAACGCGAAGTCCTCGCCCTGCCGCATCCCGAGGCCACGGCCCACGTCGACCAGGGACGGCGTGCCGATCCGGCCGTTCGTCGCGGATCTTTCGTACGCCCTTACCTGGGCCGCTCAGGCAACCGGCTCACAACGTCTCCTCGTACTTGCCCGCTGCGCTCTGAAGACCGAGGCCCCGTCACCCCGTGTGAAGGGGTGGCGGGGCCTCGTCTGAGGTGATGACCGGTCAGCCGTCAGTCACTCGCTGCACGCGATCCCTAGATGTCGCGGAAGATCTCGATCTGGGCGCCCACCGAGTTGAGGCGTTCCGCCAGTTCCTCGTAGCCGCGGTTGATGACGTAGACGTTGCGCAGGACCGAGGTGCCCTCGGCCGCCATCATGGCCAGGAGGACGACCACCGCCGGGCGGAGGGCAGGCGGGCACATCATTTCCGCCGCGCGCCAGCGGGTCGGGCCCTCGACCAGGACGCGGTGCGGGTCCAGGAGTTGGAGGCGGCCGCCGAGGCGGTTGAGGTCCGTCAGGTAGATGGCCCGGTTGTCGTACACCCAGTCGTGGATCAGGGTCTGGCCCTGGGCCACGGCCGCGATGGCGGCGAAGAACGGGACGTTGTCGATGTTCAGCCCGGGGAAGGGCATCGGGTGGATCTTGTCGATCGGCGCTTCGAGCTTCGACGGGCGGACGGTGAGGTCCACCAGGCGGGTGCGGCCGTTGTCGGCGGTGTACTCGGGGGAGCGGTCGTGGTCGAGGCCCATCTCCTCCAGGACCGCGAGCTCGATCTCCATGAACTCGATCGGGACCCGGCGGATGGTGAGCTCGGACTCGGTGACCACGGCCGCGGCCAGCAGGCTCATCGCCTCGACCGGGTCCTCGGAGGGGGAGTAGTCCACGTCCACGTCGATGTTCGGGACGCCGTGGACCGTCAGGGTCGTGGTGCCGACGCCGTCGACCCGGACGCCGAGCGCCTCCAGGAAGAAGCACAGGTCCTGGACCATGTAGTTGGAGGAGGCGTTGCGGATGACCGTGGTGCCGTCGTGCCGGGCGGCGGCCAGCAGCGCGTTCTCGGTGACGGTGTCCCCGCGCTCGGTCAGCACGATCGGGCGGTCCGGGGAGATCCCGGCCTCGACCTGGGCGTGGTAGATGCCCTCGGTCGCGGTGATGTCCAGGCCGAAGCGGCGCAGGGCGATCATGTGCGGCTCGATGGTGCGGGTGCCGAGGTCGCAGCCACCCGCGTAGGGCAGCTTGAAGTGGTCCATCCGGTGCAGGAGGGGACCCAGGAACATGATGATGCTGCGGGTGCGGCGGGCCGCGTCCGCGTCCATGGCGTCCATGTCGAGGCGGGCCGGCGGAACGAGTTCCAGGTCGACGCCGTCGTTGATCCAGCGGGTGCGGACGCCGATGGAGTTCAGGACCTCCAGGAGGCGGTAGACCTCCTCGATGCGGGCGACCCGGCGGAGCACCGTACGGCCCTTGTTGAGCAGGGAGGCGCAGAGCAGCGCCACGCACGCGTTCTTGCTCGTCTTGACGTCGATCGCGCCGGACAGGCGGCGGCCGCCGACCACGCGCAGGTGCATCGGGCCGGCGTAGCCGAGTGAGACGATCTCGCTGTCGAGGGCTTCCCCGATGCGGGCGATCATCTCAAGGCTGATGTTCTGGTTGCCGCGCTCGATCCGGTTCACGGCGCTCTGGCTGGTGCCGAGTGCGTCCGCGAGCTGACTCTGCGTCCAGCCGCGGTGCTGCCTGGCGTCACGGATGAGCTTGCCGATGCGTACGAGGTAGTCGTCTGCCATGGATGCACCGTATCTCAGATATGAGATGCGGCTCGCGCCCGGTGCGGCGAATGGGTGTGGCGGTGGTGTTACCGGTCGTCAGGTCCCATGGTGGGGGCGGGGCGTGAGTGGTGCGCGGCCGGTCGTCCGAACGGTGGAGTGGGTCGTTTTCGCCCCTCCATGGACAAAGAGGGACAGAAGCTCCTCCCGGGCTACGGCGGGCAGTTGTTCCGGCCGCCGGCCGGGGGGCCGCTCGAGCAGGTCGCAGCGGCCCCCCGGCGTGCCCCTCGGCGTGTCTCCCCCCCCCCGCCGTCCCCCGCCGTGCCCCCCCGCCGTGTCCTCAGTGCCCGCAGGCGTGGTGACGGCCCGTGCCGCCGCCGTGGACAGCCGCGTACGAGGCCGGGCGCGGGCCCGCCGCCGCGGCGCGGGCCACCCGCGCCGAAGCCGCCCGGCCCGACGCCGAATCCGCGTCGTGCACCACACGGCCGCCGACCAGGGTCATCCGTACGCCCGTCCCGCTGATGTCGGCCACCGGACAGCGCGTCACGTCCCGGTCGAGCACCACCAGGTCCGCCGCCTTGCCCGGCTCCACCGTGCCGGTCAGCTCCTCCTGGCGCAGCTGCCACGCCGTCCCCGAGGTGTGCATGCGGAGCACCGAATCCCGGCTCAGCCCCTCGAGCTCCCGGTACAGCTCCCCCTCCCCGGAGGCGCCCCGCCGGTCGATCGCCGTCCGCAGCTGGTTCCACACCTGGAGGGGGTCCACGGGCCAGTCGGAGCCCCCGGTCAGCCGCGCGCCCGCCTTCTCCAGGCTGCGCGCCGGGTACATCCACCGGTGCCGCCCGGGCCCGATGTAGGGGAGCAGGGCCTCCATCGTCCAGGTGTCCCGCGCCGCCCACTGGAGCTGCATGCACGCCGCGACCCCCAGCTGCGCGAAGCGCCGCAGGTCCGCGGGGTCCACGAGCTGCAGGTGCGCCACCGCGTTGCGGGCGTCCCGCTGCCCCGTCACCCGCCTGGCGTACGCGTATCCGTCCAGAGCGGTGCGCACCGCCCGGTCCCCGAGTCCGTGGGCGTGCATCTGCCAGCCCGCCCGGTTGAAGGCGGCGCTGAGCCGGCCGTAGTCCGCCGCCGAGGTGTAGAGCTCGCCCCGGTTCGCGGTCGGCCTGCCGTTCCCGTCGAGGTACGGCTCCAGGAGGGCGGCCGTCTGCGCCGGGTACTCGATGACCCCGTCCAGGAACACCTTGATCATCCCGAACCGGAGCCCCCGCACCCCCTCGAACTCCCGCCGCAGTCCCCGCGCGTACGCCAGCGAGCCCGCCGGGTCCTTGGCCTGCTCCGCGTCCAGCCGGATCGCCGGCACGATCCGCTGCGGCAGCTTCCCCGCCGCCGAGAGCGCCTGGTACAGCTCCAGCTCGTGCGGTCCCACCAGGGCGTCCATCATCGTGGTGACCCCGGACGCGGCGGCCAGCCCCAGCACCCCGGCGCACGCCGCGACCAGTTCGGCCCGCGTGGGCTCGGGCACCAGCCGCTTCACCAGTGCCTGGGCGTCGTCCTTGAGCACGCCCGTCGGCCGTCCGTCGGCGCCCTTGACCACCTTGCCGCCGACCGGGTCGGGGGTGGCCGCCGTGATCCCGGCGATGTCCAGGGCGCGCTGGTTGGCCCACAGGTTGTGCCCGTCGCCGCCGACCAGGACGACCGGCCGCCGGGTGGGGAGCGGGTCCAGCATCGAGTGGTGCGGGTTGGTGCCCACGGGGAGCAGGCCGACCGGATTCCAGTCCTCCACCACCAGCCAGCGGTCGGGTTCGGCGCCGGCGCCGCCGGTGTCGGCGAGGAAGCCGGTCAGGATCCCCCGGAGCTCCTCCGGGGTGGTCTCCGCGCCGTCCAGGGACGGGTTCAGCGAGCGCTCGCCGGCGCCGAGCGGGTGGACGTGGCCGTCGTGGATGCCGCTCATCACCGTGCTGCCGCCGGCGTCGACCACCTCGGTGTCCCGGCCCGCGTACCGGCGCAGCGCCGCGTCGGTCCCGGTGGCCAGGATCTTTCCGTCCCGGCCGACCGCGACGGCCTCCACCCGTCCCCGGCCGCCGGTCCCGGTGAACACCGAGGCGTTGCGCACCACCAGGGCGGCCGAACCCCGCCCGCGGGAAGGTGCGGAGGGTGCGGAGAGGGCGGAAGGGGCAGCGGGGTCGGCCGCGGCGGGCCCCGCCCCCAGCAGGCCGGCCGCCCCGGCGGCCCCGGCGGCGGCGAGGAGTCCCCGGCGGGACAGGGGAGACGAGGGAGATGAGGGAGACGAGGGAGACAGGGGGGAGGAAGAAGACTGCATGCCCACTCCAAACGTTGGTGTGGCCAGGACGCTGTTTGATTAAGGGCTTAACCAGAAGCCGCCTCCGGCGACGAAATCCGTACGATGACGGCGTGCCAGCGCCCGATCCCACCCCCACGCCCGTCCCCACCCCCACCCCCACCCCCATGCCGGCCCCCGCCCCCGTGCCCGGCCCGACCCTCGCCGACATCGCGCGCGCCGCCGAGGTCTCCACGGCGACCGTCTCGCACGCGCTCAACGGCACCGGCCGGCTCGGCGAGTCGACCCGCCGCCGGGTGCGCGAGGTGGCCGGGTCCCTCGGCTACGGAGCCCGGCGCGGCCCGCACAACCGCAGCCTCGGGGTCGCTGTGACCACGTACGCCGGGTTCGCCTGGGACTTCGCGAGGATCGCCTACTTCTCCCGGCTGCTCACGGCCGCCACCTCGGCCGCGCACGCGCACGGTTACGCCCTGACCACGCTGCCCGCCGACCGGGGCGCCGAACCGCTGTGGCACCAGCTCGCGGTGGACGGGATGCTGCTGCTCGACAGTCCGGCCGACGATCCGGTGCTGCGCGCGCTGCGGGCGCGCGGACTGCCCGTGGTCTTCGACGGGCGCCCGCACGACCCCCGGCCGCAGGACGTGTGGGTGGACAACGACCACGAGGCCACCACCCGCCTGGTGCTGGACCACCTCGCGGAATCCGGCGCCCGGCGGATCGCCCTGCATTCGGGGTACGGCGGGGAGCACTACACCGGGGCCGTCACCTCCGCCTACGAACACTGGTGCGCGGAGCGCGGTCGGGCCGTGCGCGTGGTCCCCTTCGACCCGGGTGACGCCGCCGGGCACGCCTTCGACCCGGCCTTCGCCGGCCCGGACCGGCCCGACGCCGTGTACTGCGTGTACGACCCGGGGGGCATGCAGGTGCTCGCCGCGGCCGCGCGCCACGGGATCCCCGTGCCGGGGGCGGTGGGGGGCCGGGAGGGCCTGCTGCTGGTGTGCGCCAGCGAGGACCCGGCCTACGCCGAGAACGAACCCTCCGTGACCACCGTCACCTTCGATCCGGACCTGATCGCCGCCACGGCGGTCTCCGTGCTGGTCAAGCTCGTCGAATCCGGACATGCGGAATCACCTGGTCAGCTGACCGTACCGGCGGGGCTGAGGGTGCGTGCCTCGTCCCGGCCCTCCCGCATGTACTAGAGTTATCTCGACATCGAGATATCTGCCCAAGGCGTTCCGCAGCCGTCCCGCTGGTAAGGGTTACCTAACTTAGCCTCACCTTAGCGGATTGGCCAGAGTGCCACGCGGCAGGATTGCGGTAATACGCGCGAATTCATGCATGAAGGAGACTGTCGTGTCGGCGAACAGCTTCGACGCCCGCAGCACGCTGCAGGTGGGCGACGAGTCGTACGAGATCTTCAAGCTGGACAAGGTCGAGGGCTCCGCCCGCCTTCCCTACAGCCTGAAGGTCCTGCTGGAGAACCTGCTCCGTACCGAGGACGGCGCGAACATCACCGCCGACCACATCCGGTCGCTCGGCAACTGGGACTCGCAGGCCCAGCCCAGCGAGGAGATCCAGTTCACGCCGGCCCGCGTGATCATGCAGGACTTCACCGGCGTCCCCTGCGTCGTGGACCTCGCCACGATGCGCGAGGCCGTGAAGGCCCTCGGCGGCGACGCCTCCAAGATCAACCCGCTGGCGCCGGCCGAGCTGGTCATCGACCACTCCGTCATCGCCGACAAGTTCGGCACCCACGAGGCGTTCGCGCAGAACGTCGAGCTGGAGTACGGCCGCAACAAGGAGCGCTACCAGTTCCTGCGCTGGGGCCAGACCGCCTTCGACGAGTTCAAGGTCGTCCCCCCGGGCACCGGCATCGTCCACCAGGTCAACATCGAGCACCTGGCCCGCACGGTCATGGTCCGTAACGGCCAGGCGTACCCCGACACCCTCGTCGGCACCGACTCGCACACCACCATGGTCAACGGCCTGGGCGTGCTGGGCTGGGGCGTCGGCGGCATCGAGGCCGAGGCCGCGATGCTCGGCCAGCCGGTCTCCATGCTGATCCCGCGCGTCGTCGGCTTCAAGCTGACCGGCGAGCTGCCGGCCGGCACCACCGCCACCGACCTCGTGCTGACGATCACCGAGATGCTGCGCAAGCACGGCGTCGTCGGCAAGTTCGTCGAGTTCTACGGTCAGGGCGTCTCCGCGACCTCGCTGGCGAACCGCGCCACCATCGGCAACATGTCGCCGGAGTTCGGCTCCACCGCCGCGATCTTCCCGATCGACGACGAGACGCTGAAGTACCTGCGCCTCACCGGCCGCGACGCCCAGCAGGTCGCCCTCGTCGAGGCGTACGCCAAGGCCCAGGGCCTGTGGCTGGACCCGGCCGCCGAGCCGGACTTCTCCGAGAAGCTGGAGCTCGACCTCTCCACGGTCGTTCCCTCCATCGCCGGCCCGAAGCGCCCGCAGGACCGCATCATCCTCGCGAACGCCTCGCAGCAGTTCGCCCAGGACGTGCGCAACTACGTCAGCGACGACGAGGAGGCCGGCAAGGAGTCCTTCCCGGCGTCCGACGCCCCGGCGTCCGCCAACGGCGTGCCCACCAAGCCCACCCCGGTGACCCTGGCCGACGGCACCTCCTTCGAGATCGACCACGGCGCCGTCACCGTCGCCGCGATCACCTCGTGCACCAACACCTCGAACCCCTACGTCATGGTCGCCGCGGCGCTCGTGGCGAAGAAGGCCGTCGAGAAGGGCCTCGCCCGCAAGCCGTGGGTCAAGACCACCCTGGCCCCGGGCTCGAAGGTCGTCACCGACTACTTCGACAAGGCCGGTCTGACCCCGTACCTCGACAAGATGGGCTTCAACCTCGTCGGGTACGGCTGCACCACCTGCATCGGCAACTCCGGTCCGCTGGAGGAGGAGATCTCGAAGGCGATCAACGAGGCCGACCTCGCGGTCACCTCGGTGCTCTCGGGCAACCGCAACTTCGAGGGCCGCATCAACCCCGACGTCAAGATGAACTACCTGGCCTCCCCGCCGCTGGTCGTCGCGTACGCCATCGCGGGCTCCATGAAGGTGGACATCACCCGGGACGCCATCGCCACCGACTCCGACGGCAAGCCGGTCTTCCTCGCGGACATCTGGCCCACCGAGGCCGAGGTCAACGACGTCGTCGCGAACGCGATCGGCGAGGACATGTTCAACAAGTCCTACCAGGACGTCTTCGCGGGCGACGCCCAGTGGCAGGCGCTGCCGATCCCGACCGGCAACACCTTCGAGTGGGACCCGCAGTCCACCTACGTGCGCAAGCCCCCTTACTTCGAGGGCATGACGATGGAGACCACCCCGGTCTCCGACATCGCCGGCGCGCGCGTCCTGGCGAAGCTGGGCGACTCGGTCACCACCGACCACATCTCCCCGGCCGGTGCGATCAAGGCCGACACCCCGGCCGGCAAGTACCTCACGGAGCACGGCGTCGAGCGCCGCGACTTCAACTCGTACGGTTCCCGCCGCGGCAACCACGAGGTCATGATCCGCGGTACGTTCGCCAACATTCGCCTCCGCAACCAGATCGCGGCGGGCACCGAGGGCGGCTTCACCCGCGACTTCACCGTCGAGGGCTCCCCGGTCGCCTTCATCTACGACGCCTCGCAGAACTACCAGGCCGCCGGCATCCCGCTGGTGATCCTGGCGGGCAAGGAGTACGGCTCGGGCTCGTCCCGCGACTGGGCGGCCAAGGGCACCGCGCTGCTCGGCGTCAAGGCCGTCATCGCGGAGTCCTACGAGCGCATCCACCGCTCCAACCTGATCGGCATGGGCGTCCTGCCCCTGCAGTACCCCGAGGGCGTCACGGCGGCCTCCCTGGGCCTCACCGGCGAGGAGACCTTCTCCTTCACCGGCGTTGAGGAGCTGAACAACGGCACCACCCCGCGCACGGTCAAGGTCACCACCGACACCGGCGTGGAGTTCGACGCGGTCGTCCGCATCGACACCCCGGGTGAGGCGGACTACTACCGCAACGGCGGAATCATGCAGTACGTGCTCCGCAACCTCATCCGCGGCTAAGCACATACCGGCACCAAAGGGCCGTACCTCCGTTAAGGGGGTACGGCCCTTCCGTTTCTGCGGGCGGCTCCGACGGTCCAGGTCAGGTGACGGTGAGGTCTCAACTCGGAAAAGCCGGGGCCCATACCGGTACATGATCTTGCTCACAGGAGCGGAAGTGGACTATACCTGTGCCCGTCCGGATCACCGCGAAACGAGCGGCCCCGGACGGGGGGACGGCGGGGACCTGCGGTGATGTCCGCTGGGCGGCAGCAGTCGCACTTTCCTTCCTCCCTCACACTCCTGACGAAGGCGAGGACTTGAGCATGGGATCCACCTCCGCCCACGGCGAGAACAGCAACGGCGAGGGCTTCGGCCGCCGGGACCTGATCAAGCGCTCCGCGGCACTCGGCCTGATCGCCGTACCGACGATGAGCTTCCTGTCCGCGTGCGCCTCCGGCTCCGACGAGACGACCAAGGGCAACGAGGCGAAGACGGCCGTCACCAAGGAAAACCCGTTCGGCGTCTCCAAGGGCAGCAAGCTCGACGTGGTCGTCTTCAAGGGCGGCTACGGCGACGACTACGCCAAGGCCTGGGAGGCGGCGTTCGACAAGAAGTGGGGCACCGCTTCCTCCCACCTCTCCACCCAGGAGATCACCTCGAAGCTGCAGCCGCGCTTCAACGGCGGCAACCCGCCGGACGTCGTCGACGACTCCGGCGCCCAGCAGATCAAGCTGGACGTGCTCGCCACCGGCAACCAGCTGGCCGACCTCACCGCGGTGCTCGACGCCCCGTCGCTCGACGACCCGAGCAAGAAGGTCCGCGACACGCTGATGCCCGGGACCGTCGAAGGCGGCATGATCGGCGGCAAGTTCGTCGCCCTGCAGTACGTCTACACCGTCTGGGGCCTGTGGTACTCGGGCAAGCTCTTCAAGGAGAAGGGCTGGACCCCGCCGAAGACCTGGCCCGAGTTCATGGACATCTGTCAGAAGGCCAAGGCGGCCGGCATCGGCGGCCTGGCCCACCAGGGCAAGTACCCGTACTACATCAACGTCGCCATCATGGACCTGATCGCCAAGAAGGGCGGCCTGGATGCCATGAAGGCGATCGACAACCTGGAGCCGAACGCCTTCGCGGACAACCCGGTGGCGCTGGAGGCCGTCGAGGCGATCTACGAGATCGTCGAGAAGGACCTGCTGATGCCGGGCACCAACGGCCTGACGCACACCGAGTCCCAGACCCAGTGGAACCAGGGCAAGGCCGCCTTCATCACCTCCGGCTCCTGGCTGGAGAACGAGCAGCTCAAGCAGACCCCGGAAGACTTCGACATGCAGTTCCTGCCGATGCCGGTGCTGCCCGGGAGCAAGCTGCCCTTCGAGGCCATCCGCGCCGGTGCCGGCGAGCCCTTCATCGTCCCGGAGAAGGCCGCCAACAAGGCCGGCGGCCTGGAGTTCCTCCGCTCGATGCTGTCGCGCGAATGGTCGACCCTCTTCGCGCAGCAGGCCAACTCCCTCACCGTCCTCAAGGACGGCGTCGACCCGGCGGTCAAGCTCCGCCCGGGCACCCAGTCGGCCGTGGCGGCGCTCAAGGCGGCCGGGGACAATACCTTCAACTACCGCTACGCGGACTGGTACAGCGCGATGGGCACGGAGCTCGAGAACGCGTCCAATGAGCTGATGGCCAAGCGCATCCAGCCCAAGGAATGGATCAAGCGGGCCCAGGCTGCGGTAGACAAGGCGACCAAGGACCCGAACGCCAAGAACAACAAGCGCAGCTGACAACAGCGTCCACCGGTCACCCGGAAACACCAGGGACGGACACCATGAGCCATGTAGTGAACAGCAAGGGGCGGGGCGGCTTCATCGCCGGCTTCCTCATCCTGCCCCTCGCGTTGTACCTGACCTTTGTCATCTGGCCGTACATTCAGACGTTCGGCTATTCCTTCACCAACTGGACGGGTCAGTCACCGACTTTCGACTTCGTCGGGCTGGACAACTACTCGGCCCTGCTGAAGGACGAGGTCTTCCGCGGCGCGCTGCTGCACAACCTGCTGCTCCTGGTGTTCGTCCCGACGGTCACCATCCTGATCTCCCTGTTCTTCGCCTTCATGCTGAACGCCGGTGGGCGCAGCGGGGCCGGCGGAGTCCAGGGGGTGGCGGGTTCCGCCCTCTACAAGGTGATCTACTTCTTCCCGCAGGTCCTCTCCCTCGCGATCCTCGCGGTGCTCTTCGGAGCCGTGTACCGCAGCGACGAGGGAGGGCTGCTGAATGGATTCCTCACCAAACTGGGCCTGGTCGACCCGGCCCACCCCATCGAATGGCTCAACGAGCCCAATTTCGTCCTCTGGTGCCTGCTGCTCGTGGTCGTCTGGCACGGGGTCGGCTTCTACCTCGTCCTCTTCTCGGCCGCCATGCAGTCGGTCCCCAGGGACATCTACGAAGCCGCACTCCTCGACGGCGCGGGGCGCGCCCAGACCTTCTTCAAGGTCACGCTGCCCCTGCTGTGGGATTCTGTGCAGACCTCCGCGGTCTATCTGGGCATCGCCGCGATGGACATGTTCGTCCTCGTGTCGACCATGACCTCGGGCCAGTTCGGCGGCGGACCGGACCACCACAGCGAGGTCATGGCGACGGTGCTGATGCGTAACTTCCTCTACTTCGGCAAGGCCGGCTACGCCTGCGCCATGGGGGTCGTGATGCTCGTCCTCACCCTGATCCTCTCCGCCATCACGCTGCGGGCCACTCGCCGCGAGCACGTCGAGTTCTAGCGGGAGACCACGATGACCACAGTGATCAAAGCACCGGGCGAGGCGGCAGCCGAGAAGCGCGCCACCGCCACCGGGCAGCCCGGAGGGAAGCGCAAGAGCGGTTCCGACGGCATGGTCCTCAACGTCTTCTCGCACGGCTTCCTCGCCGTGTGGGGGATACTGATCGTCCTGCCGCTGATCTGGCTGGTGCTCGGCTCGTTCAAGACCGACGTGCAGATCGGTGAATCGGCCCTGAGCTGGCCGGCCAACTGGCACTTCGACGCCTTCCCGCGCGCCTGGAACAAGGGCATCGGGAGCTATTTCGCCAACACGCTGATCGTGATGGTGTTCTCGGTTCCGCTGACGATGCTGCTCGGCTCGATGGCCGCGTACGTCCTGGCCCGCTACCCCTTCCGGGGCAACCGGGCGATCTACTACTTCTTCGTCAGCGGGGCCATGTTCCCGGTCTTCCTGGCGCTGGTCCCGCTGTTCTTCATGGTGAAGCGGCTGGACATGCTCAACACGTACCAGGGGCTGGTCCTGGTGTACGTGGCGTACTCGATGCCGTTCACCGTCTTCTTCATGCACTCGTTCTTCCGGACGCTGCCGACGGCCGTGCACGAGGCCGCGGTGATCGACGGCGCCTCGCACACCCGGATCTTCTTCCAGGTGATGCTGCCGATGGCCAAGCCCGGCCTGATCAGCGTCGGGATATTCAATGTCCTGGGGCAGTGGAACCAGTACATCCTGCCGTCGGTGCTGATGCAGCCACAGACGGGATCGGACCCCGAGCGCTACATGCTCACCCAGGGCCTGATCCAGTTGCAGTACCAGATGGGCTACGAGACGGACCTGCCGGTGCTGTTCGCCGGCGTGACCATCGCGATGATCCCGATGCTGGTGGTCTACCTGTCCTTCCAGCGGCAGATCCAGGCCGGCCTGACCTCCGCGACGCTCAAGTAGCGGAAGCGGAGGGGTCGGGGACCACCGACCAGCTGACCGCCGAGACGGAGGGGTCGAGAGAGAGGTTGCTGACGGCTGCCTCGAGCATCCGGCCCCCCTCGCCCTCGGCGGTCAGCAGCGCGGACACCGTCACCAGGCCGGCCTCCGGGCCGTCCTGGCTGCGGATCGAGCGCAGCTGGTAGCCCGGCCGGCCCAGCGCGTCGACCAGCCGGTGGCGGATGTGGGCCTCCTCCGACTCCAGGCACACGGCCTCGAAGTGGAAGTCGGTGGCCACTTCGGCCCCGCCCCCCGGTTCGCGGTCCATGCGCCGGCCCAGCGGGCGCAGCAGGAGGTTGGCCCCCACCACGCCCGCCGTGCCGAAGGCCGCCAGGAGGAACATCCCGGTGCCGGCGAGGCAGCCCACCGCCGCCGAACACCACAGGGTGGCCGCCGTGTTCAGGCCCCGGACGCTCAGCCCGTCGCGCATGATCACGCCCGCGCCGAGGAAGCCGATCCCCGAGACGATCTGGGCGGCGACCCGCGAGCCGTCGTACCCGACCTCCGAGACCTCGCTCATGAACCCGTACTGCGAGAGCAGTACGAAGAGCGCGGCGCCGCCCGCCACCAGGGCGTTGGTCCGCAGGCCCGCCATCCGGGCCCGCCACTGCCGTTCCAGGCCGATCGCCGCCCCGAATCCGAGCGCCGCGGCCAGGTGCCCGGCCATCACCCATTCGGTGGGCATCATCGGCCCGCTCCCTTCTTTCCGGCGGCTCTCAGAGCCAGGTGCCGAACTTGCGGATGTACACGGTCTTCAGCAGCTGCGTGAGCGTGCAGTACGCGAGCAGCACGCCGATCAGCCACGGGAAGTAGCTCGCCGGCAGGGGCACGAAGCCCAGCGAGGCGGCCAGCGGCGAGAAGGGCAGGAAGAGCCCGGTCAGCACCGCGAGGACGGTCATCACCATCACCGGCCAGGAGGCCCGGGACTGGATGAAGGGGATCTTGCGCGTACGGATCATGTGGACGATCAGGGTCTGCGAGAGCAGGCCCTCGATGAACCAGCCGGACTGGAAGAGCGCCTGGTTCGCCTCGGTGTTGGCCGCGAAGACGTTCCACATGACGACGAACATCGCGATGTCGAAGATCGAGCTGATCGGGCCGATGCAGAGCATGAAGCGGCCGATGCCCTTGGCGTCCCAGTTGCGGGGCTTGCGCAGGTACTCCTCGTCCATCCGGTCCCACGGCGTGGCCAGCTGGGCGATGTCGTAGACCAGGTTCTGGACCAGCAGCATGATCGCGAGCATCGGCTGGAAGGGGATGAAGGCGCTCGCCACCAGCACCGAGAAGACGTTGCCGAAGTTGGAGCTGGCCGTCATCTTGATGTACTTGATCGTGTTGCCGAAGGTGGTCCGGCCCTGGATCACGCCCTGCTCCAGGACGGTCAGGTCCTTCTCCAGCAGGATGATGTCGGCGGACTCCTTGGCGATGTCGACGGCGGTGTCGACCGAGATGCCGACGTCCGCGTCGCGCAGTGCCGCCGCGTCGTTGATGCCGTCCCCGAGGAAGCCGACCGTGTGTCCGTCGGCCTGCAGGGCCCGCACGATACGGGCCTTCTGGACCGGGTTGACCTTGGCGAACACCGTCGTACGGGCGGCCAGCTCGCGCAGTGCCGCGTCGTCGAGGGCGTCGATCTCGGTGCCGCCGACCACGTGGCCGACGGTGAGGCCGACGTCGGCGCAGACCCGGGCGGCGACGAGCTCGTTGTCGCCGGTCACCACCTTCACCGCGATGCCCTTGTCCGCGAGGCCCTGCAGGGCCCGGGCGGCGTCGGCCTTCGGCGGGTCGAGGAAGGCGAGGAAGCCGACCAGGGTCAGCTGGTCCTCGTCGGCGACCGTGTAGGTGTCGCGCGGTGCCGCGATCGTGCGGGTGGCCACGGCGAGGACGCGCAGCCCCTTGCGGTTGTTGTCCTCCGCGATGCGGCTGACGTGCCACCGCAGCTGCTCGGTGAGCTCCACCCGCTGCCCACGGTCCGTCATGTGGGTGCACAGGCCGAGGACTTCCTCCACGGCACCCTTGGTGATCATGACGTGCTCGGAGCGGCCGGGGCCGCCCACGATGCCGTTGCGGTTGAGGACCACGGACATCCGGCGCCGGGCGAAGTCGAAGGGGATCTCGTCGACCATCGAGAACCGTGCGTCGACGACAACCTCCTCGGCCTCGTCCACGCGGTCGATGACCGCCTGGTCCATCAGGTTCTTCAGACCGGTCTGGAAGTGCGAGTTGAGGTAGCCGTACTCCAGGACCTCGTTGTCGTCGTCGCCGTGCACGTCCAGGTAGCGGTCCAGGACGATCCGGTCCTCGGTGAGGGTGCCGGTCTTGTCCGTGCAGAGCACGTCCATCGCGCCCAGGTTCTGGATCGCGTTGAGCCGCTTGACGACCACCTTGCGCTTGGACATGGCCACCGCGCCCCGCGCCAGGTTGGCGGAGACCACCATCGGGAGCATCTCGGGGGTCAGGCCCACGGCCACGGCGATGCCGAGGAGGAAGGCGGCTTCCCAGTCGCCCTTGGTGAAGCCGTTGATCATGAAGACGACGGGGACCATCACCAGCATGAAGCGGATCAGCAGGAAGCTGACCTTGCGCACGCCGGTGTCGAAGTTGGTCTCGGGGCGCTCGCCGACCAGGGAGCCGGCCATCGAGCCGAAGTAGGTGCCGGCGCCCGTGGCGACGACGACTCCGGTGGCGGTGCCGGAGGTCACCGAGGTGCCCATCAGGCAGATGTTGTCGGCCTCGACGGGGTCGGTGGTCTCGAACTGGCCGAGGTCGTCCGTCCGGGTGTCGGCCTTGGCGACCGGCAGGGACTCGCCGGACAGGGCGGCCTGGCTGACCATCAGGTCCTTGGCGGTGATCAGCCGCAGGTCGGCCGGGATCAGGTCGCCGGCGGCGAGCTTGACCACGTCGCCCGGGACCACCTGGTCCATCGGGATCTCGAAGGTGGTGGCCCCCGAGCCGCTGCCTGCCCGGCGCTGCACCGCGCAGGTGGTGGTGACGAGCTGCTTGAGCGCGTCGGCGGCGCGGCCCGAGCGGTACTCCTGCCAGAAGCGGAGCAGGCCGCTGATCCCGACCATCACCGAGAGGATGATGACGCCCGGGTCGCCGGGCTCCTGCCAGTACATGACGGCGGCCAGGAAGACCAGGACCGCGATGAAGGGGTTCCAGTACGCCTTCGCCAGCTGGACGTACCAGCGCGGGGCGCGCTCCTGGGCGATGACGTTGGCGCCGTGCCGCTCCAGGCGCAGCGCGGCCTCGGCGTGGGTGAGCCCGTTGCGGGAGGCGTCCACGTCCTGGAGGACCTGGACGCCCGCGCGGGCACTGATCCCGGCGAGCCGCTCGCCGACGGTCCGGGTGCGGGCCTCCAGCTCGGCGGCCTTGCGCTCGCGGCGGGCCCGGCCCGGCGGTGCGAGCTTCGTGGGGGTACGGGGGGTGAGCATGGTCATGACGAAAACCTCCCTCCACGGCGTCCGGGCAGCGCGAAGCCGCGCGGTCACGTGGAGTGATCATGGGTCGGCGCGGGACGGCACGTACGGCCGCGGGGTACGCCGATGGGCATGGATGACGCGCGCCCGACCGAAGTGTCAGGGCGTGCGGAAGGGGTTGCGAAGATGAATGCAGGAACGCACGGGGGCGACGCGGGGCCACGGCCGTGCACACTCGAAGAAGGGCCGGAACCTCAGAAGGGCTCAGCCGAAGAGAGCGCTGCAAGGACTTCGATCGGGACTCATCCCGAACACCTCCTTGCGTAGCGCTGTCATTACAGGGGGCGCCCGGTCCGCTCTTGCGAGCCCGTTGAAGGCCGCGAAGACCAGCGCCACGGCGACCGTAGCACGATGTGGATGGAGGTTTCTCTCATACTTATGACCGGTAGTGCCCGATTCGTACTGCGTCGGCCTCTTGACGTCTGGATGCGCAAAGGCTCGACTTAAGGTTCACAAGTTGGAGAGACGCCGGGGTCTCGTGTCAGTCGGGGCATGCAGCCGCTGACGGCCCCGGCCGGGGGGCGACGGCTTGCCGTTGCTTATGGGCAGGAGTGGATGAGTCGTGCAGACTCCCGGATCGCAGTCTTCACTGCATCGCGCGAATCTGGAGCGCGTCGTACGGGCGGTGCGGCTCGCGGGTTCGCTGACCCAGGCGGAGATCGCCCGGACCACCGGACTGTCGGCGGCCACGGTCTCCAACATCGTCCGGGAGCTCAAGGAGGCCGGGACCGTCGAGGTCACGGACACCTCGGCCGGCGGCCGGCGGGCCCGCAGCGTCTCCCTCAGTGGTGACGCGGGCATCGTGATCGGCGTCGACTTCGGCCACACCCACCTGCGGGTGGCCGTCGGCAACCTCGCGCACCAGGTGCTGGCCGAGGAGTCCGAGCCGCTGGACGTGGACGCCTCCTGGGTGGACGGCTTCGACCGGGCGGAAGCCCTGGTGGGACGGCTGATCGCGGGCATCGGGGTCGGCCGCGACAAGGTCATCGGCGTGGGGCTCGGCGTCCCCGGCCCCATCGACCTGGAGTCGGGCACCCTCGGCTCCACCGCGATCCTGCCGGGCTGGGCGGGGATCAACCCGCGGCGCGAGCTCTCGCAGCGCCTCGGCGTGCCCGTGTACGTGGACAACGACGCGAACCTCGGAGCCCTCGGTGAACTCGTTTGGGGGAGCGGCCGGGGAGTGAAAGATCTGGCCTACATCAAGGTGGCCAGCGGGGTGGGCGCCGGGCTCGTGATCAACGGCCAGATCTACCGGGGACCCGGCGGCACGGCCGGCGAGATCGGGCACATCACCCTGGACGAATCGGGCCCGGTCTGCCGCTGCGGCAACCGCGGCTGCCTGGAGACCTTCGCCGCCGCCCGGTACGTGCTGCCGCTCCTGCAGAGCAGCCACGGAGCGGAGTTGACGATGGAGCGGGTGGTCGAGCTGGCCCGGGACGGGGACCCCGGCTGCCGCCGGGTCATCACCGACGTGGGCCGTCACATCGGCAGCGGCGTGGCCAGTCTGTGCAACCTCCTGAACCCGAGCCGGGTGGTCCTGGGCGGCTCGCTCGCGGACGCGGGTGAACTGGTGCTGGCGCCCATCCGTGAATCCGTGGGGAGGTACGCGATTCCCAGTGCGGCCCGGCAGTTGTCGGTGCTCACGGGGTCCTTGGGCGGGCGCGCCGAGGTGCTGGGAGCCCTGGCCCTCGTACTGAGTGAGATGGGCGATTCGACGCTTTTGACGGAAAATGGCAGTGGAGTGCGAGCACCAGCCGTCTTGTCTTCAGTTAGATAACGGATGGCACCGTTGTCATCTCGTTAAGGATTCACTCCTTGACGGCAAACTTGCGGCCGGGGTTGACTCACATCCACCTCGGCCGCAGCGTTGCGGCCTCGTCAGGGAGGTTCAAGTAATGAACACGCAGATGCGCAGAGCCGCCGTAGCTGTTGCCGCCGGCGCCATGGCCGTCTCGCTGGCCGCTTGCGGCAGTGCGAAGGAGTCCGGGGACAAGAAGGACTCGACCGCCGCCGTCAAGGGCAACGCGATCAAGGTCGGCCTGCTCCTGCCGGAGAACCAGACCGCGCGTTACGAGAAGTTCGACAAGCCGCTCATCGAGAAGGCCGTCAAGGACCTCACCGCGGGCAAGGGCGAGGTCGTCTACGCCAACGCCAAGCAGGACGCGGGCACGCAGAGCAACCAGGTCGACACGATGATCACCAACAAGGTGAACGTCCTGATCATCGACGCGGTGGACTCCAAGGCCATCGCGGGCTCGGTCAAGAAGGCCAAGGACGCGGGCATCCCCGTCGTGGCCTACGACCGCCTCGCCGAGGGCCCGATCGACGCCTACACCTCCTTCGACAACGAAGAGGTCGGCAAGGTCCAGGGCAAGGCGCTCCTGGAGGCCCTGGGCGACAAGGCCAAGGACGGCCAGATCGTCATGATGAACGGGTCCGTCACCGACCCGAACGCCGCCCTGTTCAAGAAGGGCGCCCACTCCGTCCTCGACGGCAAGGTGAACATCGGCAAGGAGTACGACACGGTCGAGTGGAAGCCGGAGAACGCCAACACCAACATGGCGGCCGCGCTCTCGGCGCTCGGCAAGGACAAGGTCATCGGCGTCTACTCCGCCAACGACGGCATGGCCGGAGGCATCATCACCGCCCTCAAGGCGGCCGGCGCCAACCCCCTGCCGCCGGTCACCGGCCAGGACGCCGAACTCGCCGGTGTGCAGCGGATCGTCGCGGGCGAGCAGTTCATGAGCGTCTACAAGCCGTACGCCCCCGAGGCCGAGGCTGCCGCGAAGATGGCCGTGGCCCTCGCCAAGGGCGACTCGATCGCGACCGTCGCCACCGCCAAGGTCGACAGCCCCACCACCAAGCAGGTTCCGTCCCTGCTGATCCCGGTCGTCTCGCTGACCAAGGACAACGTCAAGGACACCGTCATCCGCGACAACGTGTACTCGGCCAACGAGATCTGCACCGACAAGTACACGGCCGCCTGCGCGGCCGACGGCCTGAAGTAAGGCCCCCGGCCGCTCGGTTCGCCGAGCCGGCCCCCCAATCCTGTCCGGCGCTCCCGCCTCCACATCCCGCCACCGGCGGGGCGCCGGACAGAAACGATTCTTCCCAATACCCCCGTGGTCCTGCTCTTTTGCACGACATCCCCGCCGGTCAGGCGGCAAGGAGATGGTTCATGTGTCCGCTGCGCCCGTACTGGCGTTGCGAGGGGTCTCGAAGCGGTTCGGCGCCGTTCAGGCCCTCACCGACGTAGAACTCGAGATCCACTCCGGCGAGGTGGTCGCCCTCGTCGGCGACAACGGCGCCGGTAAGTCCACGCTGGTCAAGACGATCGCCGGCGTGCACCCCATCGATGACGGAGTCATCGAGTGGGAGGGCCGCCCGGTCACGATCACCAAGCCCCACGACGCCCAGAACCTGGGCATCGCGACGGTCTACCAGGACCTCGCGCTGTGCGACAACATCGATGTCGTCGGCAACCTCTTCCTGGGCCGCGAGCTGAAGCGGCGCGGGACCCTGGACGAGGTGGAGATGGAGCGGCGCGCCCGCGAGCTCCTGACCACCCTGTCCATCCGGATCCCGAGCGTCCGCATTCCCATCGCCTCGCTCTCCGGCGGCCAGCGCCAGACCGTGGCGATCGCCCGCTCGATGCTGGGCGAGCCCAAGCTCGTCATCCTCGACGAGCCCACCGCCGCCCTCGGCGTCGAGCAGACCGCCCAGGTCCTCGACCTGGTCGAGCGGCTGCGCGAGCGCGGTCACGCCGTCATCCTCATCAGCCACAACATGGCCGACGTGAAGGCCGTGGCGGACAAGGTGGCCGTCCTGCGGCTGGGCCGCAACAACGGCGTCTTCTCCGTGAAGGACACGTCGCAGGAAGAGATCATCTCCGCCATCACCGGGGCCACGGACAACGCCGTGACCCGCCGGGCGGCCCGCACAGGGGAGGCCCGCAAGTGAGCACCCAGAATCCGACCGGGCACATAGACCCCGTCAACCCGGCCGCGGCGCACGACGCCATCCCGGCCGTCGACCCCCGGCTGCTCGTGCGCGAGCAGGGGCTGTCCGGGTACGTGAGCGAGTTCGGCCGCAAGCTCAAGTCCGGCGACCTGGGTTCCGTACCCGTCGTCCTCGGCCTGATCATCATCTGGAGCATCTTCCAGAGCCTGAACTCCAACTTCCTCGGCCCCGAGAACCTCACCAACATCGCGATCACGATGACGGCCACCGGCATGATCGCGGTCGGCATCATCTTCGTCCTGCTGCTCGGCGAGATCGACCTCTCGGTCGGCTCTGTCAGCGGCGTCTCGGGCGCGATCGTGGCGGTCCTCGCGGTCACCCACGGCGTCAACGAATGGCTGGCCATCCTCGCGGCGATCGCCGGGGGTGCCCTGATCGGCTCCATCCACGGCTTCTTCTTCGCCAAGATCGGCGCACCGGCCTTCGCCGTCACCCTGTCGGGCCTGCTCTTCTGGTCCGGCGCCATGCTGCAGATCCTCGGCAGCAACGGCACGATCAACCTCGACTCCGAGGGCGTGGTCGGCAAGCTGACCACGTACTTCTTCTCGGACGTGGCCGTCGGCTACGGGCTCGCCGCCGTCGCCGTGGTCGGGTACTTCCTCGCCACGTTCTTCGACGCCCGGCGCCGCGAGGCCGCCGGGGTGCCCTCCCGGCCGGTCGGCGAGATCGTGCTGCGCACCGCCCTCCTCGCGGTGTTCACCTTCGGTCCCGCCGTCGTGTTCAACCAGTACAAGGGCCTGCCGCTCGCGGTCGTGCTCTTCCTGCTGGCCCTGGTCGCCACGGACTTCGTCCTGCGGCGCACCACCTTCGGCCGCCAGGTCTTCGCGCTCGGCGGCAGCGTCGAGGCCTCCCGCCGCGCCGGCATCAACGTCAACCGGGTCCGGATCACGGTCTTCGCGATCGCCGGCACCTTCGCGGCGATCGGCGGCCTCTTCTGGGCCTCCAAGATCGCGGCGGCGAACCAGAGCGCCGGAGCCGGCGACCTGCTGATGAACGTGATCGCGGCGGCCGTCATCGGCGGCACCAGCCTCTTCGGCGGCCGCGGCCGGACCTGGAACGCCCTCCTCGGCGTCATGGTCATCACCTCCATCCAGTACGGTCTGGCCCTGGAGGGAATCGCGACGCCGATCCAGTACATGATCACCGGCGCCGTACTGCTCGCCACCGTGGTGATCGACTCGGTCACCCGCAAGACGCAGAAGACGGCCGGGCGCGCCTGATCGGCGCGTTCGGAGCGTGATCCGGCGGTAAGAACCGTCACAGTGCCCGGTGCCACTCAGTGTGGCGCCGGGCACCTGTGCGTAGAGATGTACGTAGACCTGTACGGGTATACGCCCGTTTGGTGGGTGTGACCTCGTACCAGTGTGTACAGGTATGACAAAGGTGTGACCCGACCGGGGCCGCCCGATGATGCCCGCCGCGAGCGGAACATTAGACTCGACAGACCAGCTGGCAACTGCAAGGAGGCACGGGTGCTGCTGACCCGCATCAAGGGACCGCGCGATCTGGACCGGCTCAGCCAGGAGGAGCTCGACCAGCTCGCCGCTGAGATCAGGTCCTTCCTCGTCGACGCCGTCTCCAAGACCGGCGGGCACCTCGGCCCCAACCTCGGTGTGGTCGAGCTCACGATCGCCCTGCACCGGGTCTTCGACTCGCCCAAGGACAAGGTCCTCTTCGACACCGGCCACCAGGCCTACGTCCACAAGCTGCTCACCGGCCGCCAGGACTTCGGCGGCCTGCGCACGAAGGGCGGCCTGTCGGGCTACCCCTCGCGCGCCGAGTCCGAGCACGACGTGATCGAGAACTCGCACGCCTCCACCGTGCTGGGCTGGGCCGACGGCATCGCCAAGGCCAACGAGGTGCTCGGCAAGGAGAACCACCACGTCGCCGCGGTCATCGGAGACGGGGCCCTCACCGGCGGCATGGCCTGGGAGGCGCTGAACAACATCGCCGCCGCCAAGGAACGCCCCCTGGTGATCGTCGTCAACGACAACGAGCGCTCGTACGGCCCCACCATCGGCGGCCTCGCGAACCACCTGGCCACCCTGCGCACCACGGACGGCTACGAGCGCTTCCTGGCCCGCGGCAAGGACCTGCTGGAGCGCACCCCGGTCGTCGGGAAGCCGCTCTACGAGACCCTGCACGGCGCCAAGAAGGGCCTGAAGGACTTCATCGCCCCGCAGGGCATGTTCGAGGACCTGGGCCTGAAGTACATCGGGCCCATCGACGGCCACGACATCGAGGCCCTGGAGTCCGCCCTGCAGCGCGCCAAGCGCTTCAGCGGTCCGGTCATCGTGCACTGCCTCACCCAGAAGGGCCGGGGCTACGAGCCGGCCGTCCAGGACGAGGCGGACCGCTTCCACGCGGTCGGCGTCATCCACCCGGACACGGGCCTGCCCGTCTCCACCGACGCCGCCAGCTGGACCTCCGTCTTCGCCGACGAGATGGTCAAGCTCGGCAAGGAGCGCAAGGACATCGTCGCCATCACCGCGGCCATGCTCCAGCCCGTCGGCCTGAAGAAGTTCGCGGACGCCTTCCCGGACCGGATCTTCGACGTCGGCATCGCCGAGCAGCACGGCGCCACCTCGGCGGCGGGCCTGGCCACCGGCGGCGCCCACCCGGTCTTCGCGGTGTACGCGACCTTCCTCAACCGCGCCTTCGACCAGGTCCTGATGGACGTGGCCCTGCACAAGTGCGGAGTCACCTTCGTCCTGGACCGGGCCGGCGTCACCGGCACCGACGGCGCCTCCCACAACGGCATGTGGGACATGTCCATCCTCCAGGTCGTCCCCGGCCTGCGGCTGGCCGCCCCGCGCGACGCGGAGCAGCTGCGGGCCCAGCTGAACGAGGCCGTCCTGGTCAAGGACGCCCCCACCGTGGTGCGCTTCTCCAAGGGCGTCGTCGGCCCGGCCGTCCCGGCCGTCGGCAGGATCGGCGGCATGGACGTACTGCGCCGTCCGGCCGACGAGGTCACCCGTCCGGACGTACTGCTCGTCTCGGTCGGCGCGCTCGCCCCGATGTGCCTGGAGATCGCCGACCTCCTCGACAAGCAGGGCATCTCCACGACCGTGGTCGACCCCCGCTGGGTCAAGCCGGTGGACGAGGCCCTGGCCCCGCTCGCCGACCGCCACCGCGTGGTCGTCACGGTCGAGGACAACAGCCGAGCGGGCGGCGTGGGCTCCGCCGTCGCGCAGGCCCTGCGGGACGCGGGAGTCGACGTGCCCCTGCGGGACTTCGGCATTCCGCAGCGGTTCCTGGACCACGCCACGCGCAAGGAGGTCATGGCCGAGATCGGCCTGACCGCCCCGGACATCGCACGGCAGGTCACCGGCCTGGTGGCCAAACTGGACGGGCGCTACGACAGCGAGCCGGCCGCCACCGTCGACTGACGGCGGCCGCCCGGCGGCTGATCATCTGCGGTTGCACGGCACGGGCCGGAAGGGTCACCCTTGAAGGGTGGGCCTTCCGGCCCGTCTCGTTTCGATGCGGTCTCTCCTGGGAGGTGCGTCGGTGAGCAGGAATCTGAACAGCCCCTTCCGCACGAAATCGGTCGAGCAGTCCATCCTCGACACCGAAGAGCCGGAACACGCGCTCAAGAAATCGCTCTCGGCCTGGGACCTGACCGTCTTCGGCGTCGGCGTCATCATCGGCACCGGCATCTTCGTCCTCACCGGCAAGGTCGCCAAGGAGACCGCCGGTCCCGCCACCGCCCTCGCCTTCGTGGCCGCCGGAATCGTGTGCGCGCTCGCCGCCCTGTGCTACGCCGAGTTCGCCTCGACCGTTCCGGTGGCCGGATCCGCGTACACCTTCTCGTACGCCTCGATCGGCGAGCTGCCCGCCTGGATCATCGGCTGGGACCTGGTGCTGGAGTTCGCGCTCGGCACGGCGGTCGTCGCGGTCGGCTGGTCGGGGTACGTCCGCTCGCTCATGGACAACGCGGGCATCCACCTGCCGGCCGCCCTCCAGGGGCCCGACGTGCAGGGCGGCACCTTCGACCTGCTCGCCTTCGTCCTGGTCCTCGTCCTCACCGTGATCCTGGTCGTCGGGGTGAAGCTCTCCGCGCGGATCACCGGGGTCGTCGTGGCGATCAAGGTCACCGTGGTGCTCATCGTGATCATCGCGGGCCTGTTCTTCATCACGAAGTCCAACTACCACCCGTTCATCCCGCCGGCCCAGCCCCAGAAGGCCGGCTCCGGGCTGGACGCCCCCCTGGTCCAGCTGCTGTTCGGCTACGACCCCACCGACTTCGGCGTCATGGGCATCTTCACCGCCGCCTCCGTCGTCTTCTTCGCCTTCATCGGCTTCGACGTGGTGGCCACCGCTGCCGAGGAGACCAAGCTGCCGCAGAAGGACATGCCGCGGGGCATCCTCGGCTCGCTGATCATCTGCACCGTGCTCTACGTGGCGGTCTCGATCGTGGTGACCGGCATGCAGAACTACAAGGACCTCTCCACCAGCGCCCCACTGGCCGACGCCTTCAAATCCGCCGGCCATCCGGTCTACGGAGGCATCATCAGCTTCGGCGCGGCGGTGGGCCTGACCACCGTGTGCATGATCCTGCTGCTGGGCCAGACCCGGGTGTTCTTCGCGATGAGCCGCGACGGACTGCTGCCGCGGTTCTTCTCGCGGACCCACCCGAAGTTCCGCACCCCCTACCGGCCGACGATCCTGCTCGGCGTGATCATCGCGATCGTCGCCGGATTCACCAGCATCAACGAGCTGGCCACGCTGGTGAACATCGGTACGCTCTTCGCCTTCGTCGTCGTGGCACTCGGCGTGATGGTCCTGCGCCGCACCCGCCCCGACCTGCACCGGGCCTTCCGCACCCCGTGGGTGCCGCTCGTGCCCGTCCTGTCGATCGCCGCGTCGGTCTGGCTGATGCTGAACCTGCCGGCCGAGACCTGGCTGCGCTTCGGGATCTGGATGGTCATCGGCTTCTTCGTCTACTTCCTCTACGGGAAGCAGCACAGCCGGCTGGGGCGGGGCGAGGGCATGACCCCGAACCCGGCACGCGAGGGCCGCTGACCGTCTCCTACGGTGAGGGGATGGAGATCACCGCGGTACTGGAGCCCTGGACGGAAGACGACTTCTGGCTGCTGCTCCGCAAGAACGAGCCGGCCATGACCGAGCATCTCGGCGGGCCGGAGACGATGGCCAAGCTGGAGGACCGCCACCGGCGGTACCTGGCGCTGAGCGCCCGGGAGCCGGCGGCGGGCCGCATGTTCCGGGTCGTCGCCGACGGCGAGAGCGTGGGCAGCATCGGCTTCTGGGAGCGGGTCTGGCAGGGGGAGGAGGTCTACGAGACCGGCTGGGCCATCCTCCCCGAGTTCCAGGGCCGGCGGCTCGCGGCCAGGGCGGCGCGGGCGCTCGTCGCCCACGCGGGAGTCCACGGCACCCGCCGCCACCTGCACGCCTTCCCGGGCGTGGACCACCCGGCGTCCAACGCGGTCTGCCGCGCGGCGGGCTTCGTGCTCCTCGGCGAGGTGCGGTTCGAGTACCCGCCGGGGCAGTGGCACGCGAGCTCCGACTGGCGCGCGGTGCTGGGGGACGGCGCCGACGCGTAGCAACGGGGCCGGTCACGGCGGCTCGTGGGCACCGGGACCGCCATGGCACCGGGACCGGCATGGCACCCGGCCCGCTCATGACACCGGGGCCGGTCGCGGAGGCCGAAGGGCCGTCCGTGACCGGCCCCGGGACGCGGAGTCGGGTGCCGAGGGGCCGTCAGCCGCCGGTGGCCGGGGACTTCTTCGCCGCGGCGGGGATCGGCTTGTCGTTGCGCACGGCCTCCCACAGCTGCCCGGACTGCGGCTCGGCGGCGATGACGCGGTTGGGGTCCACCTTGTCGTAGGCGACCGGCAGCATGATCGTCTCCATGGTGTCGGGGTCCACGCCCTTCATGCTCTGGGCGAAGTCCGACAGGCCCTTGAGGGAGCCGAGTTCGGAGTCGGTCGTCAGTGCCTTGGTGCCGGCGTCGGCGAGCTTGTAGAGCCGGGCCGGGTTGCCGAGGGCGTCCTGGTTCTTCACCTCGGACAGCATGGCCAGCATGAACTTCTGCTGGAGGTCGATGCGTCCGAGGTCGCTGCCGTCGCCGTAACCGTGGCGGGTGCGAACGAACTTGAGGGAGTCGGTGCCGTTCAGGCGGTGCGTGCCGGCGTCCAGGTTCAGGCCGCCCTTGATCGGCTTGTCGAGGGTGACGGTCACTCCGCCGAGCGCGTCAACCAGCTCCTTGAAGCCGGCGAACTCCACCTTGACCAGGTGGTCGACGCGGATGCCGGACATCTGCTCGACGGTCTTGACCACGCAGGCCGGGCCGGCGGTCCCGATGACGCTGTTCATCATGACGCGCTTGGCCCCGGCGACCGTCTTGCCCTTCTCGTCCTTGCAGTCGGGACGGGTGACGAGGGTGTCACGGGGGATGCTGATCGCGGTGGCCTTCTTACGGCCCTCGGGTATGTGCACCAGCATGTTGGTGTCCGAGCGGGAGCCGCTGACATCGCCGTGGTCGAGTTCGCCGTTGGCGCCGGCGCGCGAGTCGGAGCCCAGGACGAGGATGTTCTGACCGCCGTCCGGGACCTTCGCCGGCCGGTTGTCCGTACCGATCGCCTGGTCCAGGTCGACGCTGTCGATGTTGCCGTTGAGGTGGCTGTACGCCCACCAGCCGGCGCCGCCCGCGGCGAGCAGCAGGACCAGGAGCGTCACCAGGACGATTCGTCTGATGCGCTGGCCGCGGGTGCGGACGCGCTTGCGCCCCCTTCCGGCCGTCGTGTCGGGGGCTTGACGACGGTCCGGTGTCTGGACGTCCTGGCTCATCCTGCTTCAGTCCTCAATCGTGGGGCCGGCGTGGGCGGTGTACGGGGCGCTGGAGCGGCGGGATCCCGGGCGCGTCGGTGAACGCCCGCTCATGCCACGCTGACCGTGCACTATAGACAGATATTGAGACTGGCGTGCGTCCCGGGTCCAGGAACGGCACATCTGTTCCTCGAACTACAATCCGCACCGTGTGGCCGACGGCGGCCCGCGCGAAACGCTGGAGGCAAACGTCATGCGGTCGAGGTCGGGAGCCGGCGTGCGGCGGGACGCCGAGCGGACAGATGCCGGACAGGGCCGGGGAACCGACCCGGCCGGGCCCGCGTCCGTCCTCGACGGCCGCTGGCTGATGCGGGGGCCCGAGGGCCTGCTCTCGGCCTACGCGCGCACCCCGGACGGGCTGCTGCGCTGGACCGAGATCACACCGGGCGGCCCGCAGTGGCGGGGGCCGGACTTCTTCGCCGCCCCGGACGTGGCCTCGCTGTCGGTGGCCCAGGGGCCGAACGGCTTCGTCCACTTCGTCGGCCGCCGCACGGTGCGGGGCAAGGCCGGCGACACCGTCGACCTCGCCCACGCGATCCAGTACCAGACCGGCCGGCCGCTCGGTGAGTGGAACTCGCTGGGCAATCCGCACCGCGACCCGGCCCGCGCCCCGTACATCGGGAACCCGGTCGTCTCGGTCGCCGCGAACGGTGCGGCGTTCGTCTTCCTCGCCAACGCCTCCGGCGCCCTCGCGGTGCGCCGCGAGTCGGCGTCCGGAAAATGGCTCCCCTGGCAGGGCATCAAGTGCCTGGGCGTGCGGTCCGACATGGCCCCGGTGCCCTTCGCTTCGGGGCCGATGGAGGTCCTGGTGCCCCACGAGGCCGGGACGATGCGCTGCTACCAGCCGGAGGCCGACGCGGCGCTGGCGCGCACCCCGGACCTGCCGGTCGTGCCGGCCGAGCAGAGCGTCACGGGGATCGAGACGGCGCCGGGCCGGGCCACCTACTACTGGACCGACCCCGCGACCACGGGCCTGCAGGCCTACCGGGACGGCGGCTGGATGATCCCGCTCGGCGGCAGCGCCGCCGAGGGCCGCATCGCGGCCCTGCGGACGACGATCGACGGATACGACTGCACGGTCCTGGCCCACCGGAGCCTGGACGGCCAGGTCGTCCTCGGCGCCTTCGGCACCGGGAACGAGGGCGCCGGGGTGTGGTGGGCGCCGACCGGCGAGTGGTGCGCCGCGGCTCCGGCCCTCGCGCTCGACCACTTCGGGCGGGTCGTCGTCGCCTTCCTCGATGCCGACGGCGGGCTGCGGATCGCCCGGCAGGGCACCGGGGGCGGCTTCGCAATGGACCGCTCGGTCCAGGTCTGACCGGGTTGATCATTCTTCGCCCATGCTTCTCCGAAGTTGGGAGCGGACTTTAGTGTGATGGCCTCCACACCGAAACCCCTGGTATGCCGCAAGTTCATTTCAGGTCAGTAACGGCCTCCCGGAAACACTGGCCATTGATGGACGCCTCGTAACGGCCCATGTAAAGGTTGAGTAATGCTGGATCAGCTGGAACGGGACAGCACCGTTCGGCATCTTCCAGCCATGGTTCTTACAGGGACGGCCCGGGGGCAGCGGCACCAGGGGCGTGGGCGGTGCTCGTGAGCTTGGATGGTGCGGAAGTCTGTGAGCCTCAAGAATCCTGAGGCGAGTGCGCTGGTCGCGTCCTACCGGTCACTGCTGCCCGTGCGAGCCCGCCGCAAGATCGTCCGAAAAGTGCCGCGCCCCCTGCGGCAGGGCGTCATGGCGGTCCTGGCCTCCTTCGACTCGCTGCGCTCCGCCCTCGCGGTCCGCGCCCTCGGCGGCCGCGCCCGGGGCGCCCGGCACAGCGCCCGCGGCGCGATACGCGTCGTACGCCTGGGCGGCAAGCACGTCAGGGCCGTCGTCGTGCCCGGCGCCACCGAATGGGCCGCCCGCGCACGCAACCTGCACCTGCTGGTCAGCATGCTCGAAGAAGCGGACATCGATTTCTTCTGCATACGCGGCACCGCCAACAGGCTGCCCTGCGTGGCCGTCCCCTCCGTCTGGCGCGATGACCTGGAAGAGGTCCTCCAGATCGGCTTCGGGCACAACCCCGGCTACGTCGGCGAGGGAGCCGGCGCCCACATGCGCTCCGGCTCCACCGCCGCCGCCTGGCGCAAGGTCCGCCACGCCAAGGTGCTGCGCCTGGCGTGGAACGTCTGCGACCCCTCCGGCCACCTCGTCTTCGGGCCCGAGTCCGGCGTCGAGCTGGAGTTCTGGTCCCAGGACGGCGGGGAGTACGTGGCTCCGCGCCCCAACAGCGTCGTGACCAGCGCCGGGGTCAGCGACGAACGCCGGCTGGCCGAGCAGAAGCTCTTCAGCCCCGTCCCCCAGCTCTACGCCACCGGCCTGACGCGCACCCTGACGGAGTTCACCGCCCCGCTCCCGGGCGACCACCTCTACCCCGTGGACGTCGTCTACACGTGGGTCGACGACTCCGACCCCGTCTGGCGGGCCGCCAAGGAGGCCGCCCGCGGCACCGCGGGCCGCAGCACCGGCGCGCCCCTGCACGAGCAGGCCGCCAACGACTCCCGCTTCAAGAGCCGCGACGAGCTCCGCTACTCCCTGCGCTCGATCCACCAGTACGCCCCCTGGGTGCGCAACATCTACCTGGTCACCGCCGGCCAGGCCCCCGGCTGGCTCAACACGGAGTACCCCGGCCTGCGCGTGGTCGACCACCGCGAGATCTTCACCGACCCCGCGGCGCTGCCGACGTTCAACTCGCACGCCATCGAGAGCCAGCTGCACCACATCGAGGGCCTCTCGGAACACTTCCTCTACCTCAACGACGACGTGTTCTTCGGCCGGCCGGTGGACCCCGGGCACTTCTTCCACCCCAACGGCCTGACCAAGTTCTTCATGTCCAAGGCCCTCATCCCCTCCAGTCGCAACGGCGACGCGGACCTCCCGGTCAACGCGGCCGGCCGCAACAGCCGCAGCCTGATCTCCCAGCAGTTCGGCACCTTCATCTCCCAGAAGATGAAGCACACGCCGCACGCCCTGCGGCGCAGCGTCCTCGGCGAGATCGAGCAGGTCTACGAGCGGGCCCACTGGACCACCCAGCACGCGAACTTCCGCTCCCCGCACGACGTGCCGATCGCGTCCTCGCTGCACCACTACCACGCCTACCACTCGGCCCGGGCGACGGTGGCGGACCTGCGGTACACGTACATCGACATCGGCGACGGCCTGGCCCAGCAGCGGCTGGACCGGCTCGTCGCACGCCGCGACTTCGACACCTTCTGCATCAACGACACGGTGGTCCCCGCCGATCCGGACGCTCAGGAGCGGATGGTCGCCACCTTCCTGGAGACGTACTTCCCCGTCCCCAGCCCCTACGAGATACCGGGCGCGACCGGCCTTCCGGTGCGACGCGTCAACGAGTTGGGACGTGTACAGGCATGAGTGCCCTGCGAAGCCGTCTCGGCGCCGTGCGCAGGAGGCTCCTCAAGCTCAGTGCCGCCCGCCGCGTCTGGCACCTGATCGTCCCGGTCCTCTTCCCGATGCGGGCCAAGCGCTCCGCGCTGCTGCTGTACGCCGCCGTGCTCGACGGGCAGACGGTCAACCTGCACGCCGAGCTGCCGGCCTCGGCCGGCATCCCGGAGAGCGCCGAGATCGTCCTCGGCAGCGGCCGCAACCGCCACGCCGTCCCCGCGCGCATCCGCACCGACCGCGAGGGCCGCGTGCTGATGGACGCCGCCGTGCTGCTCGGCGCCGAGGTGGGCGGGGTGCCGGTCACCCCGGGCCGCTGGAAGCTGCGGCTGCGGACCGGAGCCGGCCGCTCCGCGCGCAACCTGCCGCTGATGCTGAGCAGCCTGCCCGCGGTCCACGAGGGCGGGGCGACCGGGCCGATGACCTTCTCGCCCGTCACCGGCCGCCGCCACCGCATCGTCCGCAGCGCCACCGGCGAGGCACGTATCATCTGTAGTGCCCCGAAGCCGGGGGTGGAGGTCGTCCAGCTGCACATCGGGCATTCCGGTATCCAGGTGGACTTCCGTGTCCTCGGCATGCAGGCCGAGGGCGCGTGGTGCGAGTTCGCCGCGTCGGGCCGCCGGATCACCGCCTGGCCGGCCGAGGCGGAGCCCGGCGTGTGGCGCGTGGGCGTGCCGCTGTCGGAGATGAGTCCCGGGGGGGACCGGAACGAGCACTGGGACGTGCTGTTCTGCGCCGAGGGCCGCCGCTCCGTGCGCGTCGCCCGCAAGCTGCACGACGTGCGTGACCCGCGGCAGGTCTTCGCGGCGCGCAGGATCGTGGTGGCGCCCGGTCCAGAGAATTTGATCATGGTCGAATCGCGGTACACGGCAGCCGGGAACCTCCGGTTCACGTGCAGTACCGCGGCCGGGTGAGGAAGAGTATGAAGGTCACGTTTCTGCTGACTGCGGCAGACGCGATGAGCGACGCCGAGCGCGCCGTGTTCAACCAGGCGGCTGAACTGGCCGCCATCGGGTACGACGTGTCCGTCCTCAGCGTCTTCAAGGTCCGCCGCCGGCGCTTCGTGCCGCCGGACGGAAGGGTGGCCACCGGCTTCCTCATCGAGGCCGGCGGCGCGACCCACCGGCCCGTCCGCGACTCCGGGCTCGACGAGGCCCGCGCCGCGGCGCTCGCCTCCGTACCCAGCGCGATCGTCGAGCGCCGCTGCGACAACCGGTTCAACCGGCTCGCGGACGTGGAGCTCGAGTACGCGCTGCAGAACACCGACACCGACCTCCTCGTGACCACCTCGCCGGGGCTCATGGCGTACGCGGCGGCGTTCGTGCCCACCGGGGTGCTCACCGTCCACCACGAACAGCGGGTCCCCGAGCTCGGCGGGCCCGAGGGCGAACCGCTGCTCAGGCACACCCCGCGGTTCGACGCCGTCACCTTCCCGAGCGCGCGGTCCTACGAATGGTTCATGGAGACCTTCGGCGCGGGCAATCCGCAGCTCGACGTGATCCCGCCGGCCCCGCTCGCCGGCTTCCGGCCCCGCTCCACGCTCCAGACCCGCATCGTCCTGCTCAGCGCCCCCCTGGTGGAGCGGGCCGGGGTCGTCGACGCCCTCAAGGCCTGGGCGACCATAGCCCCGAACCACCCCACCTGGTCCCTGCGCGTCATAGGCGAGGGCCCGCAGATCGGCCTCCTGCGCCGCCGCCGCGACCAGCTCGGCCTGCACGGCAGCGTGCACTTCATCAGCGAGGCCCCGTTCCTCGCCGAGGAATGGGCCAAGGCCAGCATCGCCCTGTGCTCCTCCGAGTCCGAGGCCGGCGGCCTGTCCATGATGGAGGCGCAGGCGGCCGGCGTCCCCGTCGTCGCCTACGACTGCCCCAACGCCCCCCGGGACGTGGTCCAGGACGGCCGCACCGGCGTCCTGGTCACCCCCGGCGACACCGAGGCGCTCGCCGGCGTCCTCACCCGGCTCATCGAGGACGACCAGCTGCGCCACGGCATGGGCAGCGCCGCCTTCGAGGCCGCCGTCCGCTTCGACCCGGCCGAGGTCACCGGCCGTTGGGACGGCCTCTTCCGGCTGCTCGCCGCCGCCCGGGACTCCGGATCGCGCGCGGAGCTCAAGGCCGCCCGGCTCGCCGCGCACGCTCTGCACGCGGGCAACGACGGGGCCGCCCGGGCCGCGGCCGCCGCCCCGGCCAGCACCTCCCGCACCAAGCGGCTGCGCGCCACCGAGGAGCGCATCCTCAAGCACGATCGCTCCCTGGTGCGCGACGGCGGCCAGGTCTGCCGGATCATCGACTCCGAGTCGCCCTTCGAGATCTCCTGCACCAACCTCTCCCTGACGGCCGACGCGCTGGAGCGGGCCCGCATCCCCTACTTCACCGTGCGCGACACGAAGGTGCGCCACTCGGTCGCCGTCCACGCGGAGCACCGCGACGAAGTCCTCAAGGTGCTCGCCGAGACCTACCCCGGGGCGCCCGTCTACATAGCGCTGCTCAACGACGCCGACTCGCCGACCCTCACCACCCTCGCCGAACTCGCCACCGACCACATCGGGGCCACCTTCGCCGGGGTGCGGGTCTACCAGAGCGCCGTCACGGCCTCGCGCACCCTGCGCCTGAGCGCCGCGTACGGCTGCACCATCTCCTTCTGGGAGGAGGACCCGGAGGACCCGGAGTTCTTCGTCTCCCCGACCCGTACGCTCATCGGCGCACGCGTCCCCCGCCCCGCCCTGCGCCAGGCGACCATGGTCCTCGGCGGCCGGACCTACCCGTCCATCGAGCCGTACGCCCAGACCCTGCACCACGACTTCACCTTCCCCATCGACGCCGTCTACACCTGGGTCGACGGCGCGGACATGGCCTGGCTGGAGCGCAAGAACGCCGCCCTGTCCGCGATGGGCATCGTCACCGAGGACGCCGCCACCAGCGCCGCGCGCTTCCGCAACCGCGACGAACTGCGCTACTCGCTGCGCTCGATCGACATGTACGGGCCCTGGATCCGCAACATCTACCTGATCACGGACCAGCAGGTGCCGGCCTGGCTGGACACCAGCCACCCCCGGGTGCGCGTCGTGGACCACAGCGAGATCTTCGGCAGGGAGGGCAGCCTCCCCACGTACAACTCGCACGCGATCGAAAGCCGCATGCACCACATCGAGGGGCTCGCCGAGCACTTCCTGTACTTCAACGACGACATCTTCCTGGGGCGCCCGGTCCAGCCCAGCCTGTTCTACCTCAGCAACGGGCAGGCCAAGCACTTCACCTCGTCGAACGCCATCCCGATGAGCGCCATCACCGAAGGCGACGAGTTCAGCCGCATGGCGGCGAAGAACAACCGCGAGCTCATCCGGCAGATGTTCGGCCGGACGCTGGTGAACTCCTTCGTCCACGCCCCGCACCCGCTGCGCCGCAGCATCATGTTCGACCTCGAGTCGCACTTCCCCGACGCGATGCGGCGCACCGCCCACGCCCAGCTGCGCAGCCCCACCGACGTGTCGACCGCCTCCTCGCTGCACCACTACTTCGGCTACTACACCGAGCGCAGCGTGCCGGGCGGACTGAGTGCCGGCTTCGTGAACGTCGGCCTCAGCGAACAGCTCCAGAAGCTGAACACGATGCTCACCGCACGGTCGAACGACACCTTCTGCCTGAACGACTATCACGACGGCGACGTCTCGGAGGACGAGCAGGACGCGATCCTGGCCGGCTTCCTGCCGAGCTACTTCCCGGTCGCCAGCCAATTCGAATTCGGATCACCGAGGAACCAGCGCTTCCACGCCGGTCTGCTCCCCGGGTTTCCGCTGTAGGAGACAGGACTATTCATGAGCAAGATCTGCGTGGTCGGAAACTCCGTGGCCAAGTCGCGGAAGCCGGAGGAGGCGCCGCTGGCGGGCTGGGGACAGTTCCTCACCGACTTCGTGATGCCGTATCACGAGGTGCGCAACTACGCGCGGGACGCCATGACGGCCCGCACGTACTTCCTGGAGCGGCTGCCCACGCTCCTCGAACTGCTGGAGCCGGGCGACGTCGTCCTCATCGACTTCGGTACGGTCGAGCAGCGGTTCGACAACCCGATGCGCTACCACGGGCCGCGTGAGTTCAAGGAATTCATGTACCTGTACGTGGAGGCCATCCGGGCCCAGGGCGCCGTGCCGGTCCTGATGACCTCCGCGTCGCGCTGCACGTTCGACAGCGAGGGCAATGTCGCCGACACCCTCGGCGAGTACCCGCAGCTGATGCGCGAGGCCGCGGCCGAGACCGGCTCCGGGCTGGTGGACCTGCACGCCTTCACCACGCGCATGCTCCAGGAGCTCGGTCCGCAGCGGGCCCGCCAGTACTTCCGCTGGGTGGACGCGGGGGAGCACCCCAACCACCCCGACGGCTTCATCGACTCGACGCACTTCAACGAGATCGGTGCCCGCGAGGTCGCCCGCATCGTGGCCATCGGCCTGCACAACTCCCCGGCCGTCCCGCGCGGGTTCGTCAACCCCGAGGCCGTCGCGATGACCCCGGACTTCCCGCCGCCGGCCGCCGAGTTCACCGTGGAGAAGCCCGAGTTCGCGCTCTACGCCGACCACCGCCACGGCAACCCGCCGGTCTTCGGCTCGCCCTCGGCGGGCAAGCTCGTCAGCGCCATGGGCAAGTTCGCGGGCACGGCCGACCCCGGCACGAGCTACCTGCTGTTCTTCGAGAACGGCGGCTACGTCGGCGGTACGCGCGTCAGCCAGGACGGCAAGTGGCTGTGGCGGCGGGTGCTCAACTGGACGGCGGGCGACCACCTCCTGCAGGCCGTGGGCATCACCGACCACGGCCCCACCCCGGTCGCCTCCCTGCCGTTCACGGTCAAGGACTGGGTGGCCCCGCCGGTCGTGATCTCACCGAAGGACGGGGGCTACACGAGCACGAGGCCCCGGTTCACCGGCACCGCCGAGCCCGGCGTCTCGAAGATCGCCATCCTGGAGAACGGCCGCCTCATAGCCTCCGTGGCGGTGGCCCCGGACGGCCAGTGGAAGGTCACCCACCCGCACGTCTGGAAGCCCGGCACCTACACCCTGGACTTCGTGGCGGTCTTCAGCGCCATCCACTCGGTGCCCGTCCGGGTCACCATGAAGGTCCACGGCGTCCCGCCGGACAACTGGATCCGGCAGTCGGCCCTCGTCTCGCGCGAGCCCTGCAACGACAGCCCCTGCGAGCACTACCCCTACGGCGGCGGACAGTGATCCGGCGCTGACGGGACAACGGGAAGGCCCCGCACACCAGGTGTGCGGGGCCTTCGCCGTGTCCGTGCGGACGGTGCGTTACGCGGGAACGCTCGCCAGGCCCGGGGCCAGGAACTTCTTGCCGTTCACGCGCTCGGAGACACCCTCGCGGTCCAGGTACGGCGTCACGCCGCCCAGGTGGAAGGGCCAGCCGGCGCCCGTGATGAGGCAGAGGTCGATGTCCTGGGCCTCGGCCACGACACCCTCCTCCAGCATCAGGCCGATCTCCTGCGCCACCGCGTCCAGGACGCGGTCGCGGACCTGCTCCTCGGTCAGGACGGTGTCGCCCTGGACGAGGAGGGCGGCGACCTCGGGGTCCAGCTCCGGCTTGCCGGAATCGTAGACGTAGAAGCCGCGCTTGCCGGCCTTGACCACGGCCGCCAGGTTCGCGGAGACGGTGAAGCGCTCCGGGAAGGCGCGGTTCAGGGTCTCGGACACGTGCAGACCGATCGCCGGACCCACGAGCTCCAGGAGCACCAGCGGGGACATCGGCAGGCCGAGCGGCTCGATGGCCTTCTCGGCGGTGACCACCGGGGTGCCCTCGTCGATGACGTTCTGGATCTCGCCCATGAAGCGGGTCAGGATGCGGTTCACGACGAACGCCGGGGCGTCCTTGGTGAGGACCGCGGTCTTCTTCAGCTTGCGCGCGACACCGAAGGCCGTGGCCAGCGAGGCGTCGTCGGTCTGCTCGCCGCGGACGATCTCCAGCAGCGGGAGGATCGCGACCGGGTTGAAGAAGTGGAAGCCGACCACGCGCTCCGGGTGCTGGAGCTTCGAGGCCATCTCGGAGACCGACAGCGAGGAGGTGTTGGTGGCGAGGATCGCGTGCGCCGGGGCGACCGCCTCGACCTCCGCGAACACCTTCTGCTTGACGGACATCTCCTCGAACACGGCCTCGATGATGAAGTCCGCGTCCGCGAAGCCCTCGGCCTTGTCCAGGACGCCCGTCACCAGGGCGGTCAGGCGGTTGGCCTTGTCCTGGTTGATGCGGCCCTTGCCCAGCAGCTTCTGGATCTCGGCGTGGACGTAGCCCACACCCTTGTCCACGCGCTCCTGGTCGATGTCGGTGAGGACCACCGGCACCTCCAGGCGGCGCAGGAACAGCAGCGCCAGCTGCGAGGCCATCAGGCCCGCGCCGACGACGCCGACCTTGGTGACCGGGCGCGCCAGGGACTTGTCCGGGGCACCGGCCGGGCGTTTGGCGCGCTTCTGGACCAGGTTGAAGGCGTAGATGCCGGAGCGCAGTTCGCCGCCCATGATGAGGTCCGCCAGCGCGGTGTCCTCGGCGTCGAAGCCCTTCTGCAGGTCGCCGTCCTTGGCCGCCTCGATGATCTCCAGCGCGCGGTAGGCCGCGGGGGCCGCGCCGTGCACCTTGGAGTCCGCGATGAAGCGGCCGCGGGCGACCGCCGCGTCCCAGGCCTCGCCGCGGTCGATCTCGTCGCGTACGACCTCGGTCTCGCCGTTCAGCACGCGGGCGGTCCACAGGAGCGACTGCTCCAGGAAGTCCGCGCCCTCGAACAGCGCGTCCGCGATGCCGAGCTCGAAGACCTGCTTGCCCTTGAGCTGACGGTTCTGGTTCAGCGAGTTCTCGATGATCACCGAGACCGCGCGGTCCGCGCCGATCAGGTTCGGCAGCAGGGCGCAGCCGCCCCAGCCCGGAACCAGACCGAGGAAGACCTCGGGCAGCGAGAAGGCCGGGATGGCCTTCGAGACGGTGCGGTAGGTGCAGTGCAGACCGACCTCGACACCGCCGCCCATCGCCGCGCCGTTGTAGTAGGCGAAGGTGGGGACGGCCAGCGCGGCCAGGCGCTTGAAGACGTCGTGGCCGCCCTTGCCGATGGCGAGCGCCTCGTCGTGCTTCTTCAGCAGCTCGACGCCCTTGAGGTCGGCGCCGACCGCGAAGATGAACGGCTTGCCGGTGATGCCCGCGCCGACGATGGAGCCCGCGAGGGCCTCCTGCTCGACCTGGTCGATCGCCGCGTTCAGGTTGGCGAGGGACTGCGGGCCGAAGGTGGTCGGCTTGGTGTGGTCCAGGCCGTTGTCCAGCGTGACGAGCGCGAAGCGCCCCGCGCCGAAGGGCAGGTCCAGGTGGCGGACGAGCGCGCGCGTGACGACCTCGTCCGGGAACAGCTCGGCCGCGCCCTTCAGGAGCTCAGTGGTGGTGGTGCTCACTTGCTGTCTCCCTCGGCGGTGAAGTTCGGGTTCTCCCAGACGACCGTGGCGCCCATGCCGAAGCCGACGCACATGGTGGTCAGGCCGTAGCGGACCTCCGGCTGCTCCTCGAACTGGCGGGCCAGCTGGGTCATCAGACGGACGCCGGAGGAGGCGAGCGGGTGGCCGAAGGCGATGGCGCCGCCGTACTGGTTGACGCGGGCGTCGTCGTCGGCGATGCCGTAGTGCTCCAGGAACGCGAGGACCTGGACCGCGAAGGCCTCGTTGACCTCGAAGAGGCCGATGTCGTCGATCGTCAGACCGGCCTGCGCGAGGGCCTTCTCCGTGGCCGGGATCGGGCCGTAGCCCATGACCTCGGGCTCGACGCCCGCGAAGGAGTACGAGACCAGGCGCATCTTGACCGGGAGGTTGTTCTCGCGGGCGAAGTCCTCGGACGCGATGATCGCGGCGGTGGCACCGTCGTTGAGACCGGCGGCGTTGCCCGCGGTGACCTTGCCGTGGGTACGGAAGGGGGTCTTGAGGCCGGCCAGGTTCTCCAGGGTGGTCCCCGGACGCATCGGCTCGTCGGCGGTGACCAGGCCCCAGCCCGTCTCACCCGCCGCCTCGTTGTTGTTGCGCACCGAGATCGGCACCAGGTCCTGCTGGATCTTGCCGTCGGCGTACGCCTTGGCGGCCTTCTCCTGCGAGCGCACGGCGTACTCGTCGGCGCGGAGCTTGGTGATCGTCGGGTACCGGTCGTGCAGGTTCTCGGCGGTCATGCCCATGAACAGGGCGGACTCGTCGACCAGCTTCTCGGAGACGAAGCGCGGGTTCGGGTCGACGCCCTCGCCCATGGGGTGGCGGCCCATGTGCTCGACACCGCCGGCGAGGGCGACGTCGTACGCACCGAAGGCCACACCGCCCGCGACGGCGGTCACGGCGGTCAGCGCGCCGGCGCACATGCGGTCGATGGAGTATCCGGGGACGGACTGCGGGAGACCCGCGAGAATGCCGGCCGTGCGGCCCAGCGTCAGGCCCTGGTCGCCGATCTGCGTGGTCGCGGCGATGGCGACCTCGTCGATCTTCGCGGGGTCCAGGTCCGGGTTGCGGCGCAGCAGCTCCCGGATCGCCTTGACGACGAGATCGTCGGCGCGGGTCTCGTTGTAGATGCCCTTCGGGCCCGCCTTGCCGAACGGGGTGCGGACGCCGTCGACGAAGACGACGTCCCTGACGGTACGAGGCACGTTGGCTCTCCTCCAGGTGCGGGTGTGCACTGCTGCGCGGGGGCGTGCCCATTACTGAGCGCCCGCTCACCCGATCCATGCTACTTGCCGGTAACCGGCATGCACAGCCCTCCCGGAAGGAGCGGCGAAGGTCACACTCCCACCCCGCCCCTCACCAGCCGCGCCACCGGCCGGGAGGCGGGCGCGGCAGAGCCCCCCGGCCGTGAGGGGCGGGGGGCTCTGTCCAGGGGCGTGCGGTGCGTCAGTCCTCGGTCACGGCCAGGGCCGTGACCAGCGCGTTGGTCACCTGTTCGATCTGCCACGGGCGGGCGCCGTAGCCGGCCAGGGCCTCGGCCACCGCGTCGGGCTCCAGCCGCTCCGGCGGCTCCCAGCACAGCCGGCGGACCGTGTCGGGGGTGATCAGGTTCTCCTGCGGCAGGTTCAGCCCCTCCGCCAGCGCCGAGACGGCCGTGCGGGCCGCCGCGAGCCGCGCCGCGGCCTCGGGGTCCTTGTCGGCCCAGGAGCGCGGGGGCGGCGGACCGGCCGGGGTCGCACCCGGCTGCGGCAGCTCGCTCTCGGGCAGGGCCTTGGCCCGCTCCACGGCGGCCATCCACTGGTCCAGCTGACGCCGGCCCATGCGCTGCCCGTAGCCGGGCAGGGCGGAGAGCGCGTGCACGTTCAGCGGCAGGGCGAGGGCGGCCTCGACGATCGCGGCGTCACCCAGCACCTTGCCCGGTGACACGTCACGGCGCTGCGCGATCCGGTCGCGGGACTCCCACAGCTCCCGTACGACGGCCATCTGCCGGCGCCGGCGCACCTTGTGCATGCCGGACGTACGGCGCCACGGATCCTTGCGGGGCGGCGCGGGCGGCGCGGCCGCGATGGCGTCGAACTCCTGGTGGGCCCACTCCAGCTTGCCCTGCCGGTCCAGCTCCTTCTCCAGCGCGTCCCGCAGGTCCACGAGCAGCTCCACGTCGAGCGCCGCGTAGCGCAGCCAGGGCTCGGGGAGCGGCCGGGTGGACCAGTCGACGGCGGAGTGGCCCTTCTCCAGCACGTAGCCGAGGACGCCCTCGACCATCGCGCCGAGCCCGACCCGCGGGAAGCCGGCGAGGCGGCCCGCCAGCTCGGTGTCGAAGAGGGAGGTGGGCGCCATGCCTATTTCGCGCAGGCACGGGAGGTCCTGGGTGGCGGCGTGCAGGATCCACTCGGTGCCGGACAGGGCGTCGCCCAGGGCGGAGAGGTCGGGGCAGCCCACCGGGTCGATCAGTGCGGAGCCGGCGCCCTCGCGGCGCAGCTGCACGAGGTACGCGCGCTGGCCGTAGCGGTAGCCGGAGGCGCGCTCCGCGTCGACGGCGACGGGTCCGGTGCCCGCGGCGAAGGCCGCGACCACCTCGGCGAGCGCGGCGGCGTCGGCGACCACCGGAGGAATGCCCTCACGGGGTTCGAGCAGGGGAACGGGCAGCCCGTCGGACGAAACCTCGTCGTCCGGGGGGCCGCCCCCGGTGGTGGTGCGCAGGCCTGCTGCGGTTTCTTGGGCGTCGGTCACCGGTCAAGGGTATCCGTGGATACGACGCGCCCGTCGCCGGAACGTTCCGGCGACGGGCGCGAGGGGGAAGTACGGACGTTTCCCCGGGTTCTCCGGGAGTTCTCCCGGGGTCCTCCGGGGGGTATCGGCCGGGTCAGTGGATGATCCCGGTGCGCAGGGCGACGGCGACCATCCCGGCCCGGTCGCCGGTGCCCAGCTTGCGGGCGATCCGTGCGAGGTGGGACTTGACGGTCAGGGCGGACAGGCCCATCGAGACGCCGATGGCCTTGTTGGACTGGCCCTCCGCGACGAGGCGCAGGACCTCGACCTCGCGGCCGGAGAGCTCTCGGTAGCCGCCCGGGTGGCTCGGGGCACCCGGGGGGCGGCGGTGCATACGGGCTGCGGCGGCGCCGATGGGGGCGGCGCCGGGCCGGGACGGGAGCCCGATGTTGGTCCGGGTGCCGGTGACGACGTAGCCCTTCACTCCGCCCGCGAGGGCGTTGCGCACGGCGCCGATGTCGTCGGCGGCGGACAGGGCCAGGCCGTTGGGCCAGCCGGCGGCGCGGGTCTCGGAGAGCAGGGTGAGACCGGAACCGTCGGGCAGGTGCACGTCGGCCACGCAGATGTCGCGCGGGCTGCCGATGCGTGGACGGGCCTCCGCGATGGACGAAGCCTCGATCACGTCGCGTACTCCGAGGGCCCACAGATGGCGGGTCACGGTGGAGCGTACGCGCGGGTCGGCCACGACGACCATGGCCGTCGGCTTGTTCGGGCGGTAGGCGACCAGGCTTGCGGGCTGCTCGAGAAGAACGGACACCTAGGCCTCCTGGGGGGAGTGGCGGGACGGCCGGCTCGGGGAAGGAAGCCGGTGCGAACCGTGCGGATGGTCACTGACTCCTTCGGCACGTCACCCGCCCGGCTTTAGGGAATGATCACGATTTGGTGAGTAACAATTCGGGCAATTCGGACGCACGATCGATCATCGGGTGATCAGAAGCCCGCAACGGACGCCCGGTTGCGACATTCGTCCGGGATCCGTCGCATGCTTCGACCGCGTGTGCTGCCAGTGCTGTGGCCGGCGGTGCCGCGGCCGGAGAGGTCCACCGGGCCGCGGTGCTAGCCCTGGGGGTGGTGCGGACCGCGTCGCTGCGGCAGCGTGACCACGCCGGTCACCGTCTCGGTCGGACCGACCGGCGGCAGCCCCGCGATCTGGCACAGCAGTTCGCACCACGCCGACAGGTGTGCGGCGGTGTCCGGCACCCCGCCCACGCCCTCGCGCGGCGTCCACGACGCCCTGATCTCGATCTGGGTCGCCGGCCGCCGCTCCCCGAGCCCGCCGAAGTAGTGCGAGGCGGCCATGGTCACGGTCCCGCTCGCCTCCCCGTACGTCAGCCCGCGGGCGTCCAGCGCCCCCGTCAGCCAGGACCAGCACACCTCCGGGAGGAGCGGGTCCACGGCCATCTCCGGCTCCAGTTCCGCCCGTACGAGCGTCACCAGCCGGAAGGCTCCCTGCCAGGCGTCGTGCCCGGCCGGGTCGTGCAGGAGGATGAGCCGGCCGTCGGCCAGGTCCTCCTCGCCGTCCACGACCGCCGCCTCCAGCGCGTACGCGTGCGGGGCCAGTCTCTGTGGTGGCTTGGTGGGGTCGATCTCGATCCCCTGCCGCAGCCTCGCCTTCTTCAAGCCGTCGACCGCCCGCCGGAACGGGAGCGGGACGGAGCTCTCCTTCGCGCTGTCCGTACCGTCAGCGCCATCTGAAAATCGTCCCTGAGCCGCAGCCATGCGGGGAAGACTAGGCGGAACGAGCGCCCGTACGGCGCAGGGACACCCGCGCCGGGCCGGGCACTTCTTCATACGTGCGAAGATTTGAGTCGTGAGCGCCAACACCCGCCCCACGGGCACGCCGAGCCAGACGTACGATTCCGCCTTCCTGAAGGCGTGCCGGCGTGAGCCGGTGCCGCACACCCCGGTGTGGTTCATGCGGCAGGCGGGCCGTTCGCTCCCCGAGTACCGCAAGCTGCGCGAGGGCACGCAGATGCTGGAATCCTGCATGCGGCCCGACCTGGTCACCGAGATCACGCTGCAGCCCGTCCGCCGCCACAACGTGGACGCGGCCATCTTCTTCTCCGACATCGTGGTCCCGCTGAAGGCCATCGGCATCGACCTGGACATCAAGCCGGGCATCGGCCCGGTCGTCGCCCAGCCGATCCGCCGCCGCGAGGACCTCGCACAGCTGCGCGACCTCACCCCGGAGGACGTCTCCTACGTCACCGAGGCGATCGGCATGCTCACGGGTGAACTGGGCTCCACGCCGTTGATCGGTTTCGCCGGTGCGCCTTTCACCCTCGCGAGCTACCTGGTCGAGGGCGGCCCGTCCAAGAACCACGAGCACACCAAGGCCCTCATGTACGGGGACCCGGAGCTCTGGGCCGATCTGCTCGACCGCCTCGCGGAGATCACCTCGGCCTTCCTCAAGGTCCAGATCGAGGCCGGCGCCTCCGCCGTCCAGCTCTTCGACTCCTGGGTCGGCGCGCTCGCCCCGGCGGACTACCGCCGCTCGGTGATGCCCGCGTCGGCGAAGGTCCTGGAGTCCGTCGCCTCCTACGGGGTCCCGCGCATCCACTTCGGCGTGGGCACGGGCGAGCTCCTCGGCCTCATGGGCGAGGCCGGCGCGGACGTCATGGGCGTCGACTACCGGGTCGCGCTGAACGAGGCCGTCCACCGGGTCGGCCCCGGCAAGGCGCTCCAGGGCAACCTGGACCCGGCGGTCCTCTTCTCCACCCCGGAGGCGGTGGAGGCCAAGACGGACGAGGTCCTCGCCGCGGCCGCCGGCCTGGAGGGCCACATCTTCAACCTGGGCCACGGCGTCCTCCCGACGACCAACCCGGACGCCCTGACCCGCCTGGTGGACTACGTCCACACGCGGACGGCGGTCTAGCGGCCCCCCCTTGCGGCCCGGCTGCCGGAGCCCCGGCAGCCGGGCCGCAAGGGTCCGCCTACACCCCCGCCGCGCGAACCGCGGTCACCGCCTTTCGGGCCGCCACCAGGACGGGGTCCCAGACCGGGGAGAACGGGGGCGCGTAGCCCAGGTCCAGCGCCACCACCTGCTCCACCGTCATACCGGCCGTCAGGGCCACCGCGGCGATGTCCACCCGCTTTGCGGAACCCGCGCCGCCGACGATCTGGACGCCCAGGAGGCGGCCCGTGCGCCGCTCCGCCAGCATCTTGACCGTCATCTCCTCGGCCCCCGGGTAGTAGCCCGCCGTGTTCGTCGAGCGGATGGTGGCGGTGACGAAGCGCAGGCCCACCGCCAGGGCGTCCCGCTCGCGCAGACCCGTACGGGCGATCTCCAGGTCGCAGACCTTGCTCACGGCCGTGCCCACCACACCGGGGAAGGTCGCGTAGCCACCGCCCACGTTCGAGCCGATGACCTGGCCGTGCTTGTTCGCGTGCGTGCCCAGCGGGATGTGCCGCATGCGGCCCGCCACCAGGTCCAGTACCTCCACGCAGTCGCCGCCCGACCAGATGTTCCCGTGTCCCCGCACCCGCATGGAGAGGTCGGTCAGCAGACCGCCGGACTCGCCGAGCGGGAGGCCCGCCGCGCGGGCCAGCGCCGTGCGCGGCTCGACGCCGATGCCGAGCACCACGACGTCCGCCGGGTACTCCTCGCCCGAGGCCGTGGCCACCGCGCGGGCCCGGCCCTCCTCGTCCTGGAGGATCTTCGTCACCTCGGCACGGGCGACCGTACGGATCCCCATGCCGTTCATCGCGCTGTGCACCAGGCCGCCCATGTCCGGGTCCAGCGTGGACATCGGCTGCTCGCCCCGGTGCAGCACGGTGACCTCGAAGCCCCGCCCGACCAGGGCCTCCGCCATCTCCACGCCGATGTAGCCCGCGCCGACCACGACCGCCCGGCGGCCCGGGGCCCGTTCCAGGGAGTCCGTCAGGCGCTGCCCGTCGTCCAGGGTCTGCACCCCGTGCACCCCGTGCGCACCGATGCCCGGCAGCCGGGGCCGGACCGGGCGGGCACCCGTGGCGAGGACGAGCTTGTCGTACTCCGTCCAGTACTCGGACCCCGAGTCCAGATCCCGGGCACGCACCCGCTGCCCCGCGAGGTCGAGCTCCACGACCTCCGTCCGGGTCCGCAGGTCGATGTCCCGCGCCCGGTGCTCCTCGGGCGTCCGGGCGATCAGCTCGTCCCGGCCGCCGACCCGGCCGCCGATCCAGTACGGGATCCCGCACGCGGAGTACGAGGTGAAGTGCCCGCGCTCGAAGGCGGTGATCTCCAGCTCCGCCGGGCCCTTCAGCCGCCGGGCCTGTGACGCGGCGGACATCCCCGCCGCGTCACCGCCGACCACCACCAGCCGTTCCCTGCTGTTCGCCATCCGCCCCTACCGCCTTCCCCGCAGCCTTCGTCCGACGGGGCAACGCTACGGGCGAACGGGCGTTCAGTCCCGGACGTCCGGCCGCGGACCCGCCGGATCCGCCGAGTCCGCCGGAGCACCGGCCGCCGGACCACCGGCCGGAGGCGTCACCGGACCACCGGCCGCAGGAGCCGTCTGCCACAGCGGACCGGGCTGCGCCGGAACCCGCATCGGGGCCGGACCCGTCTTCGGCTTCGCCGGCCGCCACTTGCGGTGCTGCCGGAAAGCGAGCGCCAGCACCGCGCCCGTCAGCAGGAAGGGAGAGGCGGCGGCGAGCGCCATCAGCAGGTACTTGATCAGGGTCGCGAAGACGTACCAGCCGCCGACCAGGGCGTCCGCGAACCCCGGCGCCTTCTCCGGCGCCTTCTCCTCGGCCTTCGCCGGCTCCGAGAACGTCAGCGTGATCGTGCCGAGCGCGGTCTGGTCCTTCAGGGCCGTCTGCTGCGCGAGCAGCGACTCCAGATCGGACTGGCGCTTGCTGAGCTCGGCCTCCAGCGTGACCACTTCGCTCAGCCCCGAGGCCTTCTCCATCATCTCGCGCACCCGCGCCACGCTCGCCTGCTGCGATTTGACCCGGCTGTCGACGTCCGCGACCTTCTGCGTCACGTCCTGCGCCTCGACCTTGCGGTCGAGCAGTTTCCCGCTCCCCTCCATCGCGGTCAGTACCGCGTCGAAGCGCTCGCCCGGCACCCGCAGGGTCACGGTCGAGGTCATCGCCCCGCCGCCGTCACGCTTGGTGGTCTCGTTGCCCACGTACCCGCCCGCGCCCTCCGCCGCCGTCCGGGCCCCGGCCGTCGCCTTCTGGGCGTCCGCCGTCTCCACGCTCAGCGTCGCCGTGCGGATGATCTGCGCGCGTACGGCCGGGGCCTGCGGCTGGTTCTTGTCCGAAGCCGGCGCCGGGGCGCCCGGCGCGGCCGGGGCCGCCGCCGCCCCCTTCCCGGCCGCCTCCTGCTGTTGCTGCGGGGCCGCCGCGTCCGCCTTGCCGTCGCTCCCGGCGGCGCAGCCGGTGAGCACCAGCGCCCCCGTCAGGGAGAGCGCGGCCAGGGCCGTCGCCGAACGCCGTCCGCGGCCTCCGTGACGTCTGGGCTGGGTGTGCTGGGCGGGCTGGGTGTGCATCGTTGGGTACCCCCGGGAATCGCCGGATGCGCTGATGTCGCCCCTTCGACGCCCCGGTCCCCGCCCCGGGTTTCGTACGCGCGGTCCCGAGCTGATGCCGAAGCGGTCACGGTCAGGCCTCGGTGATCTCCCGACGAGCGGTCTGAGACGATGTGTCCATGCACGAAGCGGACACGCGTACGGACCGGCCGGCCCCCACCGGCCACGTCGTCGTCATCGGCGGCGGCATCGCCGGCCTCGCGGCGGCCCACCGGCTGCTCGCCGACGGCCTGCGCGTCACGCTCCTGGAGGCCGGCCCGCGCCTCGGCGGCAAGCTGCTCGCGGGCGAACTGGCCGGCCTGCGCGTCGACCTCGGCGCCGAATCCGTGCTCGCCCGCCGCCCCGAAGCCCTCGCGCTGGCCCGCGCCGTCGGCCTCGGCGACGCCCTGCAGCCGCCCGCCACCGCCACCGCCCGCCTGTGGACCCGCGGCGAACTGCGCCCCATGCCCGGCCGCCACGTCATGGGCGTCCCCGGCGACCTCGGCCCGCTCGCCGCCTCCGGAGTGCTCTCCGCCGAGGGCCTGGCCCGGGCCGGGGCCGAGGATACGCTCGCGCCCGCCGGGAGCGCTGCGATCGGCGAGGACGTGGCCCTCGGCGAGTACGTCGCCGCCCGCCTCGGCCGCGAGGTCGTCGACCGGCTCGTGGAACCGCTCCTCGGCGGGGTCTACGCCGGCAACTCCTACCGCATCTCCATGCGGGCCGCCGTCCCCCAGCTCTTCGAGGCCGCCCGCACGCACGCCTCCCTGGGCGAGGGCGTACGGGACCTGCAGCGCCGGGCCGCCCTCGCGGGCCAGACCGGCCCCGTCTTCTCCGGCATCGACGGCGGCATCGGGCGGCTCCCGCTCGCCGTCGCCGAGGCCTGCCGGACGGCCGGAGCCCGCCTCCTCACCGACACCCCCGCGCACGAGCTGACCCGTACCGCCACCGGGTGGCGCGTGGTCGCCGGTACCCCCGGCAGCCCGGGCGGCGCCGAGGTCATCGAGGCCGACGGCATCGTCCTGGCCACCCCGGCCGGACCCGCCGCCCGGCTGCTGGACGGGCTCGCCCCCGCGGCCGCCGCCGAGCTGCGCGGGGTCGAGTACGCCTCCATGGCCCTGGTCACGATGGCCTTCCGGCGCTCCGACCTGCCGGCCGCGATCGCCGACGGCGGCGCGAGCGGCTTCCTCGTACCGCCCGTGGACGGCCGGACGATCAAGGCCTCGACCTTCTCCAGCAACAAGTGGGCCTGGGCGGGGACCGATCCCGAGCTCTTCCTGCTGCGCACCTCCGTCGGCCGGCACGCCGACGAGGCCGATCTGGGGCGCTCCGACGAGGAACTGGTCGACGTCTCCCGCGCCGACCTCGGCGACGCCGTGGGCCTCGCGGCCGCCGCCCGCCCGGTCGCCTCCACCGTCACCCGCTGGGAGGGTGGCCTGCCCCAGTACCCCGTCGGCCACCTCGGCCGGGTGGCCAGGATCCGCACCGCCGTGGCGGCGCTGCCGGGCCTCGCGGTGTGCGGAGCGCTGTACGACGGGGTCGGCATCCCGGCCTGCATCGCGAGCGCGGGCAAGGCCGCTGACGTGGTGATCGCCACGTTGGGCACCCGTGGGGCACCCCTGGCACCGACCACTGATCAGCACACGGGACAATAGACACATGACTGCACCAGAGAAGATTCCCAACGCGGGGAAGAAGGCGAAGGACCTCAACGAGGTCATCCGCTACACCCTGTGGTCCGTCTTCAAGCTGAAGGACGTGCTGCCCGAGAACCGCGTCGGCTTCGCCGACGAGGTCCAGGAGCTGTTCGACCAGCTGGCCGCCAAGGACATCACCGTCCGCGGCACCTATGACGTCTCCGGCCTGCGCGCCGACGCGGACATCATGATCTGGTGGCACGCGGAGACCTCCGACGAGCTGCAGACCGCGTACAACCTGTTCCGCCGCACCCAGCTGGGCCGCGCGCTGGAGCCGGTCTGGTCGAACATGGCCCTGCACCGCCCGGCCGAGTTCAACAAGTCGCACATCCCGGCCTTCCTGGCCGACGAGACGCCGCGCGACTACGTCAGCGTCTACCCCTTCGTGCGCAGCTACGACTGGTACCTGCTGCCCGACGAGGACCGTCGCCGCATGCTCAAGGACCACGGCATGATGGCCCGCGGCTACCCCGACGTGCGCGCCAACACCGTCGCCTCCTTCTCGCTCGGCGACTACGAGTGGCTGCTGGCCTTCGAGGCCGACGAGCTGTACCGCATCGTCGACCTCATGCGCCACCTGCGCGCCTCCGAGGCCCGTATGCACGTCCGTGAAGAGGTGCCCTTCTACACCGGACGCCGCAAGTCCGTCGCCGATCTGGTGGCCGGACTCGCCTGATACCTCCCCTGGGGGGAAGGACCGGAGGACCGCTGACCGCGGTTCTGCCGGTGGATCGGGAGGCCTTGCCCCCGAATCGACGCAGCCGGAGATCCCGCCCGGAAGTTCAGACGACTGGCGGCAGCAGTGCCCTGGGGTGCCCCTCGGCGCTGGCTGCCCGGTCGTCCAGCGACACCGGTGCGGGCTCCGGATGCGGCGCACACGAGACGCTCCGCCCCGGAGTGTCACCCGTCAGCAAGTACCGCTCCACGTGGGCGTCCACGCAGTCATTGCGTCCGCCGACCACCCCGTGGGTGCCGGCCCCCCGCTCCGTCAGCAGCGCCGCCCGCGGCCCGAGCCGCCGCTGGAGCTCCAGCGCGCCCGGGTACGGGGTGGCGCCGTCCCGCTCGGCCGCGACGACCAGCGTGCGGGGGAGCGGGACGTCAGGGCGTTCGCCCACGTCGACCGGCTGCTGCCGCTCGCGCACCGGCCAGTCGGCGCAGGGCAGGTTCAGGAAGGCGTTGGCCCAGGTCTCGAAGGGGGCCGTGCGGGCCAGTTCGGTGTTGTCGCGGTCCCAGGTCTCCCAGTCGGCGGGCCACGGCGCGTCGTTGCACAGGGTCGCCGTGTAGACGGCCGTCGCGTTCTCGTCCTCGGCCGCGGTCGCCGGGTCCGGGGCGGCGAGCTCGACGAGCGGGCCCGGATCACCGCGCAGGAACGCCGCCAGGGCCGCCGCGCGACCCGGCCACACCTCGTCGTAGTACGCGGCCTGCAGGTACGCGGAATGCAGCTCCCCGGTGCCCACCACCCCGCCCGCCGGTTCCCGCTCGAGCGCGGCCCGCACCCGGTCGTAACTCGCCTGCACGGCCTCGGGGGTGGCGCCGAGCCCGTACGCCGCGTGGTGACGGGCCGTCCAGGCGCGGAAGTCGGCCCAGCGGCGCTCGAACCCGGTCGCCTGGTCGAGGTTGTTGCGGTACCAGACGCGGCGGGGGTCGGGGTCGACGGCCGAGTCGAAGACCATCCGGCGCACGTGGCCGGGGTAGAGCGTGGCGTAGACCGCGCCCAGGTAGGTGCCGTACGAGGCCCCCATGAAGGTCAGCCGCGGCTCGCCGAGCGCGGCGCGCAGCACATGGAGGTCACGGGCGTTGTTCAGGGTGGTGTACGAGCCGAGGGCGGCACCGGCCCGCTGCGCGCAACCGAGCCCGTAGGCTCGCGCGGCCACCGTACGGGCCTCCTTGGCGGCGGCGTCCGGCTGGGCTTCCGGGGCCCGGGACGGGCCGCGGGAGTGGTCCGCCGGGTCCTGGCAGGACAGTGGCCGCCCGGACAGGCCGACTCCGCGCGGGGCGTAGCCGACGAGGTCGTAGGCGGCGGAGATGCGGCGCCACTCGGGCAGGCCGGCCACGAGCGGGAAGAACAGCCCGTTCCCGCCGGGGCCGCCGGGGTTGTAGACGAGGGCCCCCTGGCGCGGGACCCCGCCGGAGGCGGCGATCCGGCTGACGGTGATCCCGGTCTGAGGTCCGTCGGGCCGCGCGTAGTCGACGGGCACCCGCAGTGTGGCGCACCGCACGTCCGGGCCGAGCCCCTCGGCGACGGGGCACGGCCCGAAGTCGAGCCCCGCTCCGGCGGGGTCTGCGGTGGGGCTTCCGGCGGGGCCCGCTCCGCGGGGCCGGCCGGCCGGGCCCGGCTTCGGCGCTCCGGCGCCGGGGAGCCGCGCGGCCGCCGCTGCGCGCAGCGCCACGAGCTCGGCCCCGGCGGCCTCGGCGGCCCGCCGGGCCGTGGAGCCGGGCGGGGCGGCCGGCGGGGCGGCGGGCGGGGCCGGGGGCGCGGCCCATGCTGCGGCCGGGACGAGGGGCAGGACCAGCAAGGCCGCGGCCAGTGCACCACGCATCCGCATCCGCGTCTGAATCCGCGTTCGAATCCGCATCTGCGTCCGCATGCCAGGGCCCTCGTCTCATCGGATGACCCGATGAGATCCGCGGAGCGGGCCCCTGTACAGGATCGAGCGCCGGTGTCGCGCTCAATACCCCCGTTGCCGCGGAATCCGACCCCGATTGCCGCAGGCGAGCGCCGCCCGCACCTCGGGATCGGTGACCGCGCGGAGCCCCCGCAGCGCCACCGCCGTGAGCGACCCCTGCCCGCCCCGCTCCCGCCCCAGCTCCACGAGCAGTCTCCGCCCGGCGGGGGAGGCCCAGGTCGAGTGCGCGTGCCCCTCGACGCGGGCGATGGCCAGGCAGCCCGCGCACAGGATCAGCGGCAGGGCGAACCAGCACAGGATCATCGTCGTCGTGGTCCCCGGCGCCGGTACGCACAGGGCCGCCACCGTCATGCCGAGGACCAGGAGCGTGGCCCGCCGGACCGACCGGATGCCCTCGCCGATCTCCCGTACGGACCCCTGGCCCAGCGCGAGACCCGCTTCGCCCAGCCGGTCCGCGAGGTCCCGTACGGCCGGATCCCGTTCCACGGCCGACCGTATGGCCAGCACCTCTTCCTGCCCGTCCGGCCCGAACGCGCCGAGTACGGACCGCTCGTGCGGATCGCGCCCGACCGGGTCGAGCACGGTGGCCCAGCCGGTGTGCGCGAGCAGCAGCCGCCGCTCGCGCTGCATCGACAGCAGGGTCAGCTCGGCCACCCGCTGCGGGCCGCCGGCGAGGTACGCGGCCTCGTACAGGCTCAGCCCGTCGTGGTGCGGCGCGGCGGCGGGCCCGGCGACGGGCTCCGCGGTCTCACCGGCGGCTCTCAGCAGGCGCGCGGACGCGATCAGCACCCCCGCCCAGGCCAGGAGGAGGAACAGGACCCAGAACATTCCCGCTTTCTACAAGATGTGGAACCACCGGGCATAGGGATCTGCCGAGGTGTGAGCAGCTCGTGACGGGTCCGTGATGGATGGTCAGGAGCTGCTGCCACAACTGGAACTGGACGAACTGCCACAACTCGAACTACTGCTGGAACAGCTCGATCCGCCGCCCCCGCAACTGCTCCCGGAGGACCCGCAGCCGGACCCCGGGGAGGAGCCGCAGCTCGATCCGGACCCGCAGCTCGATCCGCCCGACCCGCCGCCGTCGGCACCCGCGCACCAGACGACCGGGATCGCCTCGGCCCCGGAGGCCCAGGACGAGTCCGAGGTACTGGAATGCGGACGGGACTGGGCCGCCGCCAGCCGGGTACCGCGGGCCGCCGGGACCAGCTGCTCGCGCAGATAGGGGTCCCGCAGTCCGGCCAGTCCGAACAGGGAGGTCTGGACGTACGGGCTCTGGTCGGCCCGGTAGTGGGCGCGGATGTCGCGCAGCGCCGCGGCCCCCGCCGGGGTGATCCGCCGGCCGGCGCGGGCGGCACCGATGGCGCCCATGACGATTCCGCCCAGCAGAACGGGAAAGACCTCGGCGATGAACGGCACGTGGAACGAGCCGGACCCGCGTTCCAGTACGTAGGCGACGAAGGTCAGCGGCAGGGACAGCACCAGCAGCATCCCGCACACCAGCGCCTGGACCAGCCCGTGGCGCGGCCACCGCCGGCGGCCTCCGGGCGTGGCGATCAGCCCGCGGTCGGCCAGGGCGTCGCCCGTCTCCTGGACGGCCGGGTCACGCATGGCGGCGTAGCGGATCTGGTAGAGCCATCCGGACGGAGCGCCCTCGTGGGCCCGCAGTACGGCCCGCTCGGCGAAGTCGCCGGCCCGCACGCCGGGGCGCAGCTGGACGATGCCGGGCCCGCCGACCACCATCCGGCCGTCACAGAGCAGGGAGACGAGCGCCGCGTCGACGACCGCGCCGGGACCGCCCGCCATGAACGCGGCCTCGGACAGGTCGTGCAGGCGCGGAGCCGGGCCGAGGGTGGAAGGACGCGAGCGGCGCACACCGCGCAGCAGGACGACGCCGGAGGTGATGACGCCGATCCAGACGGCCACGGCGATGAAGTCGAAGAGGTTCACGCCGCTCTCCCCACCAGGGCGCGGGCCCAGCGCACGGCCCGGCGCGGCGGCCGGGCCCCGGCCCGGTCCTGCCACCAGAGGGTGAGCCGGCGCCGTGCGGCGGGGTCGGCGGGCAGGTCCCGGATCAGCAGGTGCTCGGCGAAGTCCAGCGCGTCGCGCTGGTATCCGGCGGCCATGGGCCGGTGCCGGGCATAGCTGAGGAACGCCTCCCGGTACGCGTCCTGCCCGCCCAGGATCCCGGGCAGCTCGGGCGCCAGCCGGGCCACGACCCCGGCCCGCTTGGCCGAGAGCGCCCGCGCCTGGATCCGCACCCGCTGCCGGTCGAACCCCTCGGGCACGGGGGTCCCGGCCACCAGCGCCGACAACAACGCGGCCTGCCCGAGCCCGACCCGGGTCCGCACGGAGTCCAACCCGGCCCCACCGGCGTTCGAGTCACGGGTCGAGGCAGAGTCCGGCCCAGCCCCACCGGCGTCCGGGGCGCTGGTCGGGGCAGAGTCCGGTCCGGCCCCGCCGGCGTTTGAGGCGCTGGTCGGGGCAGAGCCGATTCCAGCCTCGCCGGCGTTTGAGGCGCGGGTCCGGGCAGCGCCCGGGGAACGGTGGAAGGGCGGGTAGGGGACAGCCCCCGCAGGGCCGCCCAGCACCCCCCGGATCGCGTCCAGTTCCCCCGCCAGCTCGCCCTCCGGCGGAAAGTCGTCGTCCCGCTCCAGCAACACCCCGGCCGGCTCCACCCGGGCCCGGAGCTCCGCCAGCACGTCCAGGACGACCCGCGGTACGGGATGCGCGTGCGTGTCGTGCCACACCCCACCCCGCTCCACGCCCCCGGCGACGTGCACGTACGCCAGCGCCTCCAGCGGGATCCCGTCCAGCACGGCGGCCGGGTCCTCCCCCCGGTTGACCCGGTTGGTGTGCAGGTTGGCCACGTCGATCAGCAGCCGCACCCCGGTCCGCTCCACCAGCTCGGTCAGGAACTGCCCCTCGGTGAGCTCCTCCCCGGGCCAGGACAGCAGCGCGGCGATGTTCTCCAGCGCGAGCGGCACGGGCAGCGCGTCCTGCGCGATCCGCACGTTCTCGCAGAGCACGTCCAGCGCGTCCCGGGTCCGCGCCACGGGCAGCAGGTGCCCGGCTTCGAGCGCCGGGCCCGGCGCCACCGAGGAGGTCCGTACGAAGGCGATGTGCTCGGTGACCAGCGGAGCCCCCAGCGCCACCGCGCGCTCCCCGAGCGCGGCCAGCTTCGCCGGGTCCGGCCGGTCGGCGCCGCCGAGGCCGAGCGAGACCCCGTGCGGCACCACGCGGACCCCGCGTTCGAGCAGCCGCAGCAGGGACTCGGGAAGGTGGCCGGGGCAGATGTTCTCCGCCACCACCTCGACCCAGTCCAAGCCCGGGAGGGCCTCCACCGCCCGCGCGATCTCCGGCCGCCAGCCGATGCCCACCCCCAGGTGTGCCATGGGCTTCATGTCCCCTCGCCCCCTCTCATCGGTCCGTGTGCCGATGTCATGACCCCGACGGAGTCGAGCCAACCGCCAAGGGGGACGTTCAGAGCAACATTTGAGGTTCCCGGGCCGGGCCCGGCCGACAAGATCCGAAAGAGACGGCCTAGCCCCGGAGCCGCCCCCGCAGCGCCGGATGGTCCGAGACCACCGTGCACGACCCCGGCGCGATCTCCGTGAACCCCGCGTCCCGTACCACCGGCAGCCCGCTCCCGGACAGTTCCGCCCAGCGCTCGCGCGGGGCCGTCCGCACCGCCAGCCGGAAGCCGGAGTCCTGCCACGCGGCGCGCTCGGCGCCGGTCAGCTCCCACCACGCCAGCTGCGCCGCGTGCCCCGCCTGGGCCATCGCCTTGCCGGCCGACATGTCCAGGTCCGGGTTGAGCCAGAGCACCGGAAGCCCGGCCGGCGCGGGTGCGGCCGGTTCCGGGTCGTCGAGGTCGGTGCCGGACACCTGGAGCTTGGCGAGTTCCTTGGGCCAGCCGTCGAGCGGGACCGGCGGGAAGACCCGTACCTCCGACGCGGCACCGTGCACCGTGAGCCCCGGCAGGGCACCGGCCTTGCGCCACTCCGCGCCGCGCGCCCTGCGCACCACCTTGCGGATCCGCGCGTCCTGCCAGTCCCGGACCGCCCCGGCCCACTCGCCCTCGCCGGCCGACCGCTCGTCGGTCAGCAGGACGAGCACCGCGCGCGCGGCCGTCTCCAGGGCGTCGGTCCGGGCCGGCGGCGCGTCCTTCTCGATCCGCACCACCAGCGGCAGCACGAACTGCGGTGCATCGTCGCGGGCGATCCGCTCCTGCCGGAAGGGGCTGTCCGCCCCGACGGCGGGTACCCGGGTGTCGTGGCGCGTGTCCTCGGTGCTCATCCGGCCAAGTCTGCCAGCCTCCGCCTTGCGGATGATGTCGCAGGGGTCCCGGCCGGGTGAGCACCGAGGCGGCCGCCGCGCATCGACCGGGGTGAGTAGGCTCGTACGCATGGACCAGATGGAGCAGAGCGCGCCCGACTCCCCGTACTGCGCCGCCCCCGCCGCCCCCGCCGGACGGGTGGCCGGGCCGCCCTACGCCGACTGCGTGGAGTGCGGCGAGCCCACCGAGTACGGGGTCGCGACACCGGGCATCGTGCTGTGCCCCGTGTGCGAGTGGCAGGACGCGCAGCGCACGGCCTGCTCCGGCTGAGCCCCGGGCTACTTCCCGATGAGTTCGGAGACCTTCACGAAGCGGTAGCCGCGCTTGCGCAGCTCCGGAACGATCTTCCGGACGGCCTCCTCGGTGACCGGGGCGGCGCTGCGCGTGCAGTGCATGACCACGACCGAGCCGGGCTTCACCCCGGACAGGACCTGTTCGGCCACCGCGTCGGGATCCTTCGCGAACGCGTCCCCGCTGACCACGTCCCACTGCACGGCCGTGACCTTGGCCGTGGAGATGGCCCGCAGCGCCTGGTCGTCGTAGCAGCCGCCGGGGAAGCGGAAGTACGGGACGGTGTTGACGGCGCCCGCCTTGCGGAAGGCCTCGAAGGCCCGGTCCACGTCGGCGCGGGCGGCCGCCTCGTCGAGGGTGGGCAGTCCGTAGCAGGGGGACTTGAAGGCGTGGTGGCTGTACGAGTGGTTCGCGATCTCGAAGTTCGGATCGCTGCCCACGGCCTTCGCCTGGTCCGGGTACTGCTCGGCCCAGCGGCCCGTCATGAAGATCGTCGAGGGCACCTTGAGGGTGCGCAGCGTGGAGATCAGCTGCGGGTTGTCGAAGTGCTCGCCACCGGCCGCGCGCGGCCCCTGGTCGGAGGTCATGTCGGCGTCGAAGGTCAGCGCCACCGTCTTGTCGGTGTGCTGCTTCGCCCGCTCGAAGACCGGGGTAAGACCGTTCGGGCCGGGCGCCATGGTCGGGGCCTTGCCGGGAGCCATGGTCGGCGGGGTCCCCGGCCGGCTGCTCTGGGGGCTCGTCCGCGGGGACGCGGACGCGGAGGGCGGAGCGGTGGGGTCCGCTGAGGCCCCCAGACGGGCCCGGCCGCCGGCCTCCGGAGTGCCGCCGCCGGCTCCGCACCCCACGAGGACGCTGCCGAGGGCCGCACCGAGAGCGGCTGCGGCCGCCACCTTGCGCACAGAAATGGTCACGGTCGCAAAATATATGACCATGTGGCGATCGGATGTTCGCGGCGCGCACGCGGGAGGGTTGCGCCGGGCCTCAGGTCTTGAGCAGCCGGGCGCGGCACTCCGCCAGGTCGAAGCCGGCCGCCGGATACTGCGGAGCGATGCCCTCCAGGTGCTCCAGCAACAGTTTGCTGATGGCCCAGTTGCGGTACCACTTGCGGTCCGAGGGCACCACGTACCAGGGCGCGGCATCCGTGGAGCAGCGCTCCAGGGCCAGTTCGTAGGCCTGCTGGTACGCGGGCCACGCAGCCCGCTCCTCGATGTCGCCCGGGTTGAACTTCCAGTGCTTGTCCGGGTTGTCGAGCCGCTCCAGGAGCCGCTTGCGCTGCTCCTCGTAGCTGATGTGGAGGAAGACCTTCACCACGGTCACGCCGTCGTCGGCGAGGGACTTCTCGAACCGGTTGATCTGCGCGTAGCGGCGGCCCAGCTGACTGCGCGGCACCAGGTCGCGGACGCGGGCGATGAGGACGTCCTCGTAGTGCGAGCGGTCGAAGATGCCGATCTCGCCCGGCTGCGGGAGCGCCTTCATGATGCGCCAGAGGAAGGGGTGGTTCTGCTCCTCGGGCGTGGGGGCCTTGAAGGCCTTGATCCGGCAGCCCGAGGGGTTGAACAGGCCGATCACGTGCTTGACCGTGCCGCCCTTGCCGCTGGTGTCCATGCCCTGCAGGACGAGCAGCACGCGGCGGCGGTCCCCGGCGGTGCTGGCGGCGTAGAGCCGCTCCTGGAGGGAGGCGAGCTGTTCGGCCATCTGGGCGGTGGCCGCCACGCCGGCCGCCTTGTCGGTGGGCCCGGCCGGGGTGGCGCCGGGGTGCAGGGCTCCGAGGTCGACGCGCCCGCCGGAGGGGACGCGCAGGAGGGGGCTCAGGGGAGCGTCGTGCCCGCGGCCCTTGCGGGCCCCCTTGGGTGCCTTCGGGGTCTCGGCGGAGATCCGGAGCAGCTCGCGCAGGGAGAGGGGCTTGGACTTCGGCTTGGCCTCGGCGCCGGCCTTGCTCCCGGGCTCGGCGGCGGAGGCGGCCTTGTCGGGCTTGTCCGCCTTGGCGGGCTTCGCCGACCCGGCGGGCTTCGCCGACTCGGCCTTGGCGGGCTTGAGGGCCTTCTCCGCCTTCTCCCCCTTGGCCGGCTTGGAGCCCTTCCCGGCCTCGGCCGTCTTGTCCCCCTCGGCGGGCTCCTCCGCCTTGGCGGGCTTCCCCGGCTTCGCGGCCTCGGTGGCCTTCCGGGGCTTGGCGGCCTTCCCCGCCTTGGCGGGCTTCGTGGCCTTCCCCGGCTTGTCGGCCTTGGCGGGCTTCCCGGGCTCGGTGGCCTTCCCGGGCTTCGCCGTCTTCGCCGACTTCGAGGGGCCGTCCGGCTCGGAGACCTCGTCCGGGGTCCTGCTGTCCTTCTTGGCCACCGCTACCTACCTCAATCCCGTCGGGTCCCTACGATTTTCCAACACATCGGGTGGGATCGCGAGGTGACGAAAGACCAGCGGGGACGGGCCGTAAGGAGGCAGGCGGAGGTAGAAGGGTGGGGGCCGAAGGTCAGTGCCACGGGCCCGTCACCGCGAAGGTGGTCCCGGGCGCGTACGCGTTCACGTACATCGTCCGGGCGTCCGGCGAGAACGTGACCCCGGCGAACTCGCCCCACTCCGGCGCCCCCGGTCCGCCGATGTCGTCGGCGTTGCGGGCCATCGGGTACACCTCCCCGCCCCGGGTCACGCCGAAGACGTACTGCGCGCCGCCGCCGTCCTCGCACACCATCAGGCCGCCGTCGGGGGCCAGGCAGATGTTGTCGGGGGAGTCGCCGGGCAGCCGGGGGTCGGTGGCCGGGCCGAACAGCACGTCCAGCCGGAGCCGGGCGCGCAGCGGGTCGTAGAACCACACCTGGCCGTGGTGGTCGGCGGGGGAGCCCTCGCGGGTGCGGGAGTAGCTGGAGACGAAGTGGACGCCGCCGCCTCCCCAGTAACAGCCCTCCAGCTTCTGCGCGTGGGTGATCCCGCCGGGGCCGAAGTCCTGGAGCCGGATCGGGGTGCCGGACGCGGACGGGTCCGGCACGGGGACCCACTCCGCCGGGAACTCGGCACCCGGCTCGTCCACCACCGCCAGGTTCGCCAGCCCGGGCACCCGCAGCGCCTCCAGCGCGCCGCCGGCGCGCAGCGAGCCGGGGCCGCCGAGGGGGCGGGCGGGCAGGAACCGGTAGAAGAGCCCGAAGGGTTCGACGAAGGCGTCCTCGGTCTCGTAGACCACGCCGCGGTACGGGTCCACGGCGACGGCCTCGTGCGCGAAGCGGCCCATCGCGGTGAGCGGGACCGCACCGGAGCGCAGCGGGTCGGCGGGGTCGACCTCGAAGACGTAGCCGTGGTCGCGGGCGTAACCGGCGGTGCCCGCCCGGTCCTCGGTCTCCTCGCAGGACAGCCAGGTGTTCCAAGGGGTACGCCCGCCCGCACAGTTGACGGCGGTACCGGCCAGGGCGACGCGCTCGGAGGTGACCCGGCCGGTGGCGTCGAGGCCGAGGAGGGTGCAGCCGCCGAGGGCGTACGGGTCGTACGTGAGCCCCTCGACGGGAGGCACGCGCAGGGCCGCGGTGGTCCGGTTCTCGTGGTTGCGGACCAGCCGGACGCGGCCCTTCCCGGCGCCGAAGGCGGCCATGCCGTCGCAGTTGGCCGGGACGGCGCCCTCGCCGGAACGGAGCGGCTCGCCGGCGCGCGAGAGCACCCGGTACGTGAACCCGGCGGGCAGGTCGAGCAGCCCGGCGGGGTCGGCCACGAGCGGTCCGTAGCCCCGGGTGGCGCCCGGTGCGGCGGCTCCGGCGCCCGGCAGCGAGCCCGGCATTGAGCCCGGCACCGCGCCCGCCCCCGGTCCGGCTCCGGCGAAGAGCGCGCCGAGTGCTCCGGTGAAGGCGACCGACCCGGCGGCGAGCAGACTGCGGCGGCTCAGGGACACCGGCGGCATCGCTGGCGTCGACGGCATCGGCAACTCCCGGCGGTGGGGCGGTACATACGACCGGGCCGTGGTACCACGCGGGCCGGTCCGGCCCCGCCCGCCGCGCCGCCGGGTACCCCCTGACGGGCGTACGCCCCCACCGCCGGGCGCAGTTGCCCGGTGCGGCCCCGGCCCCGGCGCGGTGCGGCCGGAGCCGACCGCGCGGGGCCCGGCGGGGATCAGAGCAGGGTGGCCGTCAGGGTGATGGTCGTACCCGTCAGGGCCTGGCTGACCGGGCAGTTCTTCTTGGCGTCCTCGGCGGCCGCGGTGAAGCCATCCTCGTCCAGGCCCGGGACCTCCGCAGCCACGGTCAGGTGGATGCCGGTGATGCCCTCACCGGGCTGGAAGGTCACCTCGGCCTTGGTCTCCACCCGGGTGGGCGGGGTGCCGGCGCCGGCCAGGCCGTGCGAGAGGGCCATCGAGTAGCAGCTGGAGTGCGCGGCGGCGATCAGCTCTTCCGGGCTGGTCTTCCCGTTCGCGGCCTCGGCGCGCGAGGGCCAGGAGACGTCGAACGAGCCCTGGCCCGAGGAATCGAGGGAGACGACGCCCGTACCGTGGAGCAGGTCGCCTTTCCAGACGGTGTGGGAGGAACGCTTGGTGGCCATGGTGGATCCCTTCATGGAAGGTGGGTACGGCCGGGCCGTGGAGACGGCCCGGCGTTCCCAAACCTACTGGGACACCAGGGGCTTCGCGTCGCGCGCCAGTGCGGTGAGCCGTGAGATGGCCCGGAAGTACTTCTTGCGGTAGCCGCCGTTCAGCATTTCTTCACTGAAGAGCCTGTCGAAGGGGAGGCCCGACGCCAGGACCGGTATCTCGCGGTCGTAGAGGCGGTCCGCGAGGACCACCAGGCGCAGCGCCGTCGACTGGTCCGGGACCGCGCCGACGTCGGTGAGGCAGACGGCCGCCACGCCGTCGGTCAGGGCCCCGTAGCGGCTGGGGTGGACCCGGGCGAGGTGCTCCAGGAGGGCGGGGAAGTCGTCGAGGCTCGCGCCCTCGGTGGCGTACGCGGCCTTGGTGACCTCCTCCTCCGAGAACGGCGAGGGGGCTTCGGGCAGGCCGCGGTGGCGGTAGTCCTGGCCGTCGATGCGCAGCGGCCGGAAGTGCGCGGACAGCCCCTGGATCTCCCGCAGGAAGTCGGCGGCGGCGAAGCGGCCCTCGCCGAGCTTGCCGGGCAGGGTGTTGGAGGTGGCGGCCAGCGCCACGCCCTGCTCGACCAGGCGGCTGAGCAGGGAGGAGACGAGGACGGTGTCGCCCGGGTCGTCGAGCTCGAACTCGTCGATGCACAGGAGGCGGTGTCCGCCGAGGGTCTGCACGGTCTGCTGGAAGCCGAGCGCGCCGACCAGGTTGGTCAGCTCCACGAAGGTGCCGAAGGCCTTGAGCGCGGGCTCGGCCGGGGTGGCGTGCCAGAGGGAGGCGAGGAGGTGGGTCTTGCCGACGCCGTAGCCGCCGTCGAGGTAGACCCCGCGCGGAGCGGTGGAGCCGGCCGTGTTCCCCGGGGTCCTCGCGAACCACCGCCGCTTGCCGGAGCCGCTGGCGTGCGCCCCGCCCAGACCCGCGGCGAAGCCGGCGAGGACGGTGACGGCCTCGGACTGGCTCGGCTGGTCCGGGTCCGGGTCGTAGGTGTCGAAGCGCACCGAGTCGAAGCGGGGCGGCGGCACCATCTCGGCCACGAGCCGTTCGGCGGGCACCCGCGGCTCGCGGGCGCAGAGGGACTGCGGTCCCGCGTCGGCTATCGGGGGTCGCCCGGAGGCTGACGCTGAGGGCGAGAGTGAGGTCGACACAGCTCTTCACTCTACGGGGCGTGGCACACTGCACCGATGCGACGCCTGTTCCCTGTGACCGATCAGACATCAGCAGACCGGACCGCCCCGACCGACCCGGCCGACCGCCTCGACCAGACGGTCCCGGCCGACCGGACCGCCCCGACCGACCAGATCGACCAGAGCGACCGCGAGTGGTCGCTGGACGAGCTCGCCGATGCGTACGCGTACCCCCCGCTCGGCCCGGACGGCCACTGGCTGCGCGCCAACATGGTGTCCACCCTGGACGGCGCGGGCCAGCACGACGGCCGTTCGCAGCCCATCTCGGGCGAGACCGACATGCGGATCTTCGGCACCCTGAGGGCGCTGGCCGATGTGGTGGTCGTCGGTGCGGAAACGGTTCGCCAGGAGGGTTACGGCCCCGCGCGGGCCCGGGACGCCTTCGCTGCCCGTCGTAGCGCGGCAGGTCAGGGACCCGCCGCGGTCATCGCCGTGGTCACGGCGAGCCTGAACCTGGACTTCTCGACTCCGCTGTTCACCTCCCCGCTGGCGCCGACCCTGGTGCTCACCGGGGCCGCCGCGCCCGCGGACCGCGTCGCCGAGGCCGTCCGGGCGGGGGTCGAGGTCGTGGTGGCCGGCGACGGGGCGGGCGTGGACCCGGCCCGCATCGTACGGGAGCTCGCGGACCGGGGGCTGCGCCGCCAGCTCACAGAGGGCGGGCCCCGGCTGCTGGGCCAGTTCGTGGCCGCCGACGCGCTGGACGAGCTGTGCCTGACGATCTCGCCGGTGCTCACGGCGGGTGACGCCCAGCGGATCTCCGGGGGGCCTTCCGTCACGGTTCCGCACCGGCTCGCGCCGGCCTGCGTACTGGAAGAGGCCGGGTTTCTCTTCACGCGTTACCGTCGGATCTGAAGAGAGGCGGAATTTGTAGTTCCGCTTAGCTTCCGCTGGGCACATAAGTGGGCAGGTATACGGCGTAGGCCCCGTGCGACAGCGGGGCAGGATGGTTTCCGCAGGGGCCGGCCTACGGCCTCGGCCCACGAAGGAGAGGGCGTCCGTGTTCACGAGCGTATTGATGATCGAGCAGCCGCTGACCCCGGTCGACGTGGACTTCGTCACCACCCTCCACGGAGACGAGCCGGTCTCCTTCGTCGTCCTGATGCAGCCCCGGGGCGACCGGGACCGCCTGCTGCGCGCCATCGACGACGTAGCGCTCGGTGAGCTTCCCGAGGCCATCCACGAGGGTGACGAGCCGGAGGGCGACGCCGCCCGGGGCCCCGCCGAAACGGCCCTCGAACACTCCCTCGCCTCCCTGCGCGCCAAGGGCGCCAAGGCCGTCGGGCAGATCATCGAGGACCACCCGCTCGACAAGCTCAAGGCGGTGGTGGAGGAGACCGGCGCCGACGAGGTGATCGTGCTGACCGCCCCGCACTACGTCGAGGAGTTCTTCCACCGGGACTGGGCCTCCCGGGCGCGCCACAAGGTCGGCGTTCCGGTGCTCAAGCTCTTCGCCCACAAGGAATAGGGTGGAGGCGGCCGGACCTCCGCGTCCGGCCGCCCGCACGCCCTCGATCCTGGAGCTACCTGAATGAAGCCCGGCCTGCCGACCGCCATGGAACGGCCCCACTTCATCGGCATCGGCGGCGCCGGCATGTCCGGCATCGCGAAGATCCTCGCGCAGCGCGGCGCGCAGGTGGCCGGCAGCGACTCCCGTGACTCCGAGACCGCCCAGGCGCTGCGCGCCCACGGCGCCACGGTCCACATCGGGCACGCCGCCGGCCACCTCGCCGACGACGCGACCTGCGTGGTCGTCTCCAGCGCCATCCGCGCCGACAACCCGGAGCTGGCCCGCGCCGCCGAGCTCGGCATCCCCGTCGTGCACCGCTCCGACGCCCTGGCCGGGCTGATGGACGGCCTGCGGCCGATCGCCGTCGCCGGCACCCACGGCAAGACCACCACCACCTCGATGCTGGCCGTCTCCCTCTCGGCGCTGGGCCTGGACCCCTCGTACGCCATCGGCGGCGACCTGGACGCCCCCGGCTCCAACGCCCACCACGGCGAGGGCGACATCTTCGTCGCCGAGGCCGACGAGAGCGACCGCAGCTTCCACAAGTACACGCCGCAGGTCGCGATCATCCTCAACGCCGAGCTCGACCACCACGCGAACTACGCGTCGATGGACGAGATCTACGAGTCCTTCGAGACCTTCGTCGGCAAGGTCCCCGACGGCGGCACCCTGGTCATCGCCCACGGCCAGGCCGGGGCCGCGGAGATCGCCGGCCGGGTCCGCGGCAACGACGGGCTGAACGTGGTCACGTACGGCGAGGAGCCCGGGGCCGACGTCCGGATCACGAAGATCACCCCGCGCGGGCTGACCAGCGAGGTCACCGTCGTCATCGACGGCCGGATGCTCACCTTCACCGTCTCGGTCCCCGGCCGCCACTACGCGCACAACGCCGTCGCGGCCCTCGCCGCCGGTGTCGCACTCGGCATCCCGGCGCACAACCTGGCCTCCGCGCTCGGCAAGTACACCGGGGTCAAGCGCCGCCTCCAGCTCAAGGGAGAGGCGTCCGGGGTCCAGGTCATCGACTCCTACGCGCACCACCCCACCGAGATGACCGCCGACCTGGAGGCCATCCGCGGCGCCGCCGGGGACTCCCGGATCCTGGTCGTCTTCCAGCCGCACCTCTTCTCCCGCACCCAGGAACTCGGCACGGAGATGGGCCGGGCCCTGGCCCTCGCCGACGCCTCCGTGGTCCTGGACATCTACCCCGCCCGCGAGGACCCGGTCCCCGGGGTCACCAGCGAGATCATCATCGCGGCCGCCCGGGCGGCCGGCGCCGACGTCACCCCCGAGCACGACAAGGGGGCCGTCGCGGACGTCATCGCGGGAATGGCCAAGCCCGGCGATCTCGTTCTCACCATGGGTGCGGGCGATGTCACGGACCTGGGGCCGGCCATCCTGGCCCGTCTGTCGAACTGACGGCTCTGGGAAGAGCGGGAAAGCGGGAGAGTAGTCATGTCGTACGAGGTAGAGAAGACGGACGAGCAGTGGCAGGCGGAGCTGACCCCGTCCGAGTACCAGGTGCTGCGCCTCGCCGGGACCGAGCCCGCCTTCCGCGGTGAGTACACGGACACCAAGACGGAGGGCGTCTACTCCTGTCGCGGCTGCGGCTCCGAGCTGTTCCGCTCCACGGAGAAGTTCGAGTCGCACTGCGGCTGGCCGTCCTTCTACGACCCGAAGGACTCCGACGCGGTCGAGCTGAAGGCGGACGTCGCCCACGGCATGGTCCGCACCGAGGTGCTCTGCGCGAAGTGCGGCTCCCACCTGGGCCACGTCTTCGAGGGCGAGGGCTACCCGACCCCCACGGACCAGCGCTACTGCATCAACAGCATCTCCCTGCGCCTGACCCCCGCCACCTGACCGGACCGCCTCCTGACCGGGCCCGCACCCACACCTGGGTGCGGGCCCGGTGCGTTCGAGGCCCGCGGAAGCGGCCCGTGGGGCATGAACCGGCTGACGAGGGCTTCCGTTCTCCAGGTGTACGGCCCACTGTCACGAAAGCAATGCCGACCGGTACCCCGGGGCCGCTGTTCTTGGGGCGCCCCTCGACACCCCCCGCACCGTCTCACCAGCAGAGGTCGTCACGCCATGGCAGAACTGAACCGCCGCAGGTTCCTGCAGATCGCCGGCGGCACCGCCGCCGTCGCGATGCTGAACGAGAGCATCGCCCGCGCCGCCGCCATCCCGGCGCAGGGCAGCACCGGAACCATCCAGGACATCGAGCACATCGTCGTCCTCATGCAGGAGAACCGGTCCTTCGACCAGTACTTCGGCTCCATGAAGGGCGTACGGGGCTTCGGCGATCCGCGGCCGGTCCTGCAGGACAACGGCAAGCCGGTCTTCTACCAGTCCAACGGGACGAAGGACATCCTCCCCTTCAACCCGCAGGTCAACGACCTCGGCATGCAGTTCGTCGAGGGCCTGAACCACGACTGGGCCGGCGGCCACCAGGCGTACAACAACGGCAAGTACGACAAGTGGGTGCCGGCCAAGACCGCCACCACCATGTCGTACATGACGCGGAACGACATCCCGTTCCACTACGCGCTCGCCGACGCCTTCACGGTCTGCGACGCCTACCACTGCTCCTTCATCGGAGCCACCGACCCCAACCGCTACTACCTGTGGTCGGGTCACACGGGCAACGACGGTACCGGCGGCGGCCCGGTCCTCGGCAACCAGGAGGCCGGCTACGGCTGGAAGACCTACCCCGAGCGCCTGGAGACGGCCGGGGTGTCGTGGAAGGTCTACCAGGACGTCGGCGACGGCCTGAACGCGGCCGGCGGCTGGGGCTGGATCAGCGACGCCTTCCGCGGCAACTACGGGGACAACTCCCTGCTGTACTTCAACAGCTACCGCAACGCCCAGCCGGGCAGCGCCCTGTACGAGAAGGCCCGTACGGGCACCAACGCCAAGGCGGGCGAGGGCTACTTCGACAAGCTGCGCGCGGACGTGGTGGGCGGCACCCTGCCGCAGATCTCCTGGATCGCGGCGCCGGAGGCGTTCAGCGAGCACCCGAACTGGCCCACGAACTTCGGGGCCTGGTACATCTCGCAGGTGCTCGACGCGCTGACCGCCAACCCCGACGTGTGGGCGAAGACGGCCTTCTTCATCACCTACGACGAGAACGACGGCTTCTTCGACCACGTCGTGCCGCCGTACCCGCCCACCTCCGCGGCGTGGGGCCTGTCGACCGCCGACGTCACGAAGGACCTGTTCGCGGGCAACGCGAGCTACACGGCCGGTCCGTACGGGCTCGGCCCGCGCGTCCCGATGATCGTGGTCTCGCCGTGGAGCAAGGGCGGTTACGTCTGCTCCGAGACCTTCGACCACACCTCGGTGATCCGCTTCATGGAGAAGCGGTTCGGCGTGCAGGAGCCCAACATCTCGCCGTGGCGCCGCGCGGTGTGCGGTGACCTGACCTCGGCCTTCGACTTCACCAAGGCCGACGCGTCCAAGGCGGTCCTGCCGTCCACGGCCGCGTACGTCCCGGCGGACCACAACACCCACCCGTCCTACCACCCGGTCCCGCCGGCCACCGGCACCCTGCCCAAGCAGGAGGCCGGTGCCAAGCCGACCCGCGCGCTGGGCTACGCCCCGTACGTGGACGGCAAGGCCACCGTCTCCACCGCCAAGTTCACCCTGACCTTCTCCTCGGGTCCCTCCCTCGGCGCCCACTTCCACAGCACCTCGGGCAACCGTACGGACGGCCCGTGGCCCTACACGGTCGAGGCGGGCAAGACCCTGTCGGACACCTGGAGCACCAGCAGCTCCACCGGCAACCAGATCAACCTGACGGTCTGGGGCCCGAACGGCTTCCTGCGCACCTGGAAGGGCCCGGCGAAGAAGGCCGGTCCCGAGGTCACGGCCCGCCACGACGGTGCCACCGGCGACCTGGTCCTGTCCCTGACCAACTCCGGTACGGCGGCCGTCAACCTGACAGTCACCAACGCCTACGGCGGCGCGGCCCAGGTCCTGCGCGTCGCGGCGGGCGGCACGGTCGCGCACACGGTGCCCCTGTCCACCACGGCCCGCTGGTACGACGTCAAGGTCGTCTCCGACGCCGACACCACCTTCCTGCGCCGCTTCGCCGGCCATGTGGAGACGGGCGCGACCGGAGTCTCGGACCCGGCGATCACGACCGTCTGAGGTGTGCCCGCCCGCGGGACCGACGCGCGCGTCGGTCCCGCGGGCGCGGATCACACCGCGAAGCCCGACCGGGTCCGGCCGGGCTTCGCGGTGTGATCGTAGGGGTGGTGGGCAGAAGGTACGGCGGCAGTCCATTCAGCCCCGTCACCGAGGGAGAACGCATGGCCATCGCCCACCGCAGGATCGGCACCGGCCCCGTCCGCGTCATCGTGCTGCACGACTGGTTCGGCACCTCGGCCAACTGGGGCTCCGTGCTGGAGTACCTGGACCCGCGCCGTTACTCCTACGCCTTCCCCGACTACCGCGGCTACGGCGACCGCAGGGACGTCGCCGGCCGCTACACCGTCGCGGAGATCGCGGACGACGTCCTGACGCTCGCCGACGAGCTCGGCTGGGACACCTTCTCCCTGCTCGGCCACTCCATGGGCGGCAAGGCCATGCAGCAGGTCCTCGTCCGCGCCCCCGAGCGGGTCGAGAAGCTGATCGGGATCAACCCGGTCCCCGCCGCCCCGTACGAGATGGACGACGCCACCCACGAGCTCTTCTACGGGGCCGCCGCCAGTGCGGAGAACCGGCGCGCCATCCTCGACATCGTGACCGGGCGCCGCGCGAGCCCGTACTGGCTGGACCGGATGGTCGAGCACTCCCTGGCCGTGTCCCGGCCGGAGGCCTTCGCCGGGTACCTCGCCAGCTGGCAGCCGCTCGACCTGTCCGCCGCCGTGAAGGGCAGCACCGTCCCGGTGCTGGTCCTCGTCGGCGAGTACGACCTCGCGCTCACCGCCGAGGTCATGCGGGCCACCTGGCAGGTCTGGTACCCGAACTGCCGCATCCACCCGCTGCCCGGCGCCGGCCACTACGCCCCGCACGAGAGCCCGGTGGCCTTCGCCACCGAGCTGGAGGCCTTCCTGTCCGCCGACTGACCCCGCGGGCCGACCCGGCGGGCCGACCCGGCGGGCTGACTCCGCCGGCTGACCCCGCGGGCCGTGCGTCAGCTCTGCGCGGCGTCGTCGCCCGTCTGTCCGGCGCCCTCGGCCGCGCCCGCCTTCTCGCGCATCTTGCGCACCAGCTCCGCCTTCTGGTCGGCCGCACCCTGGCGGTCGAGGTTGCGGTGCGGACCGTTGTTCGCGCGTTCGGCGCGGGACAGCCTCTTGCGCTGGCCGCCGCCCATGCCCACGGGGTTGTTGATGTTCTTGCTCACGGTCACGGGTTCTCCCGGTAATGATGTGAAGTGATCTGCGGATTCATCGGTGAGGGACGGGCGGCGACGTCGGAGGACGTCAGCAGGGGCCCATCACGCTCTCACTCGTAAATCGGCGCCTGGAAGAACATGACAAAGACGTTACCCGGTCCCGTCGGCCCCGGACACCACCCCTTGCGCCGCCCCGGCGCCGGCCGGGCCCCCGGCGGGCGTCCGGGGCGGCCGTTTCCCTCCGGGACCGCCTTCAGCCGTGCGACTTCGGCAGCAGCCGGTCGATCAGGGCCAGGGCGATCGCCGACACGATGAAGGCGACGTGCACGATCACCTGCCACATCGTCTGCTGCCACGTCCACGTCTCGCCGGAGATCTCGATGAAGGACTTCAGGAGGTGGATCGAGGAGATGCCGATGATGGCCGTGGCCAGCTTGACCTTCAGCACGTTCGCGTTGACGTGGCTGAGCCACTCCGGTTCGTCGGGGTGGTCCTTGAGGTCGACCCGTGCGACGAAGGTCTCATAGCCGCCGACGATCACCATCAGCAGCAGGTTGGCGACCATCACCACGTCCACCAGGCCCAGGACCATCAGCATGGTCTTGGTCTCGGTGAGCGAGCCGATGTCGCCCACCAGGTGCGCGACGTCCTTGAGGAAGACCCACACGTAGACCATCTGCGCCACGATCAGACCCAGGTACAGCGGCAGCTGGAGCCAGCGGCTCAGGAACATCACCGCGCCGATGCGGTGCCCGACGGTCACCGGCGGGGGAGCCGCGGCGGGCGCGGACGCGAGGGGGCGTACGGGGGGTGCGGGGGGCGCGGTCGTCATGCTCGGCTCTCGTCGGCAGGTCGGGTCACGGAACCACTCCAGGCTCCCCGGACCGGGGCCGCAAGACCTCGGCCGGAGGTACGGAAGTCCTGCGCCGGCTCCATCTTTCGGACGAGCTCCCGGCTCCGCCTCAGGGCGGACTCAGCCGCCCCACCAGCCACTCCAGCGCCGCCGGCACCTCGCGCGCCCAGGTCTCGTAGTTGTGCCCGCCGCTCCCCAGGACGATCGAGGAAACCCGCGCGGGCGGCCGTACCGCCTCGATGAACTCCAGCGTCGCCGGGTACTGGTGCTCGCCCTTGCGGCTGCTCGTCACCAGCAGGGACACGGGCGGCTGGGACAGGTTCCGCAGCCGCCACAGCAGGTCGTTCTCCCGCCTGCGGCCCGCGTCGCCGCCGAACAGCTCGCCGGTGTCCGCGTCCTTCGCCGCCGCGTACGAGGCCGACAGCCCGGCCGCCGCCCGGTACGCGTCCGGCTCGCGCAGGGCCAGCTTCAGCGCGCAGTACCCGCCCACCGAATTTCCCATCACACCCCACCCCCGGGGATCCTCGGTGAGGCCGTAGTACGAGGACACCGCCGCCCGCAGGTCCCGCGCGAAGAAGGTCTCCGTCCGCGGCCCGTCCGGCACGTCCGCGCACTGCGTGTCCCGGGGCGGCGCCACCGTAGGAGTCATCAGCACCAGCACCGCCGGCCGCATCCTGCCCGCCCGGACCGCGTCCAGGGCCAGCTGCGGATACCGCAGCCGGTCGAGCAGCACCCCCGGCGTACTGGGGAACCCGCTCAGCGCCAGCACCACCGGGAACTCCGCGCGCCGCCCGGGCGTCGCGTGCACGTACTGCGGAGGCAGGTACACGTACGCCTGCCCCGACAGCCCGCTGCGCGACCCGCGCACGGTGACCGCCTCGATCCGGCCGATCACCGCCGGGTCGTCGGAACCGACGTGCCGCCACGAGTGCGTGCCCCGCACCAGCAGGGCCCCCTGCCCCGGGCCGTCCGCGGCCACCGCCACCGGGTCCTCGCGGCGCAGGGACAGCAGGTCGCGCCAGGAGCCGTAGAAGCCGTACGAGGAGTTCACCGCGAGCAGCAGCGGCGCCAGCGCCGTCAGGGCGATCGCCAGCTGGAGCCCGGCCCGGCCCAGCACCGGACGCACCCCGGGCCCGGCCAGCCGGGGCCACAGCCACACCGTGGCCCCGAACACCGCGGCCGCCACGAGCAGCAGCACCGGGACGCCGTCGAGGGCGAGGGTCAGCGCGAGGGGCGGGGCCTGCGCCGGGGGGAGCACGGGCCCGAGGGGGAACTCCTGCGCCAGGCTGAGCGCGGGGGACACGGCCGCCGGGCCCGGATCAGCCGACCGGACCGCGCGGGGCCGCGGCCACCGCGCGGTTCTCCCAGGCCCAGGCGGCGATCTCCACCCGGTTGCGCAGCCCCAGCTTGGACTGCACCGAGACCAGGTGCGTCTTGACCGTGGACAACGAGATGAACAGCCCGTCGGCGATCTCCTGGTTGGTCAGCCCCCGCGCGACCAGCCGTACGACGTCCAGCTCGCGCTCCGACACCGGCAGCCCGCCGGGCCCGGCACCCGGCGCCGCCGCGGGATGCTCACCGAGCCGCTCCAGCAGCCGCAGGGTCACCGCCGGGGAGACGAGCGCGTCCCCGCGCGCGGCCGCGCGCACCGCCTCCACCAGCAGGACGGGCCCGGCGTCCTTGAGCAGGAAGCCGCTGGCGCCGCCGCGCAGCGCACCGTAGAGGTAGTCGTCCTGGTCGAAGGTGGTCACGATCACCACCCGCAGCGGATCGGCCACCCCGGGGCCGGCCAGCAGCCGGGTCACCTCCAGCCCGTCCAGTCTGGGCATCCGTACGTCGACCAGGCACACGTCGGGGCGCAGCCGCCGGGCCAGCTCCACGCACTGCGCGCCGTCGCCGGCCTCGCCGACCACCTCGATGCCCGGCTGGGCGTCCAGGATCAGGGCGAAGCCGGTGCGGACCATCTCCTGGTCGTCGGCGATCAGGACCCGGATGTCGCTTTTCATGCCTTTGATCCTGCCAGGCCGTCCAGCAGCGGGAAGACCCCGGTCACCCGCCAGCCGCCGTCCGGCAGCGGGCCGGCGGTGAGCCGGCCGTCCACCGCCAGGGCCCGTTCGCGCAGCCCGATCAGGCCGAGGCCCCCGCGACCGCCGGGCGGGGCGTGGCCGCGCCGGGCGGCCCCGGGGGAGTTGGTGACCTCCACCGTCAGGTGTACTCCGTCGGTGGTCAGCCTCACCCGGGTGGACCGTGCGCCCGGAGCGTGCCGCGTCACATTGGTCAGCGCCTCCTGGACCAGCCGGTGCACCGAGGTCTCCACCTCGGGAGCCAGCCGTACCCGCCGCACCGGGTCCGCCAGCTCCAGCACGGCCCCCGGCCGGCCCGCGGCCAGCAGGCCCAGCTCCGCCAGCAGGTCCTGCGGCCGCACCGGCCCCGAGTCCTGCTCCCGCAGTACGCGGACCAGGCGCCGCATGGAGTCCAGTGTCTCGCCTCCGGCCCGCTCGATGGAGCGCAGCAGCGGATCGAGCCGCTCGGGCGCGTGCTCCCGGATGGCCTGGGCGGCCTGCGCCTGGACGACGATCCCGGTGACGTGGTGGGCCACGAAGTCGTGCAGGTCGCGGGCGAGTTCGTGCCGCTCGTGCTCCCGTACGGCCGCGACGGCGCGGGCCCGGCGTTCGTCGAGGATCCGCAGGTAGCCGCCGAAACCGGCCGCCGCCGCGGCGGCCAGGGTCAGCGCGAAGGCGGCGGTCTCGGCGGCCGCGTCGCTCGGCATCCGCAGCGGGGCGGCCGCCGCGGCGGCCCACAGCAGCAGGCCCAGTGGCACCACCCGGCGCGGGTCGGTGTACCGGGCGCACCGGGCCAGCAGCACCAGCAGCGCGGCGGACTCCAGGAGCCCCCAGCTGCCGCCGGTGCCCCGGTCCGGCAGCAGCATCCAGCCGGTGACGGCGAGCGAGAGCGGGGCGGCGAGCAGCGCGCGGCCGTCCAGGGGCAGGCGGAGCGCGCGGGCGGGGAGCAGGGCGATCGCGCCGACGGCGGCGCCGCAGACGAGGACGGCCCAGGCCCGCGGCCGCTCCACGGTGATCCAGTCGAGGGCCCAGACGAGCCCGCAGCCCGCTGCCAGCAGCAGCGCGGGGAATCTCTCTCTACGCATGGCCCTCTGCGGACGGGGTCGGGAAAAGCCCGTGGGGGGTACGAGGAAAACCTCGTACCCCCCACGGGACAAGCAGGGTGAGTGACGGGACTTGAACCCGCGGCCACCTGGACCACAACCAGGTGCTCTACCAACTGAGCTACACCCACCACGAAGGGCGGCGGACCACCCGTTCGATGTGCAAGCACAGCATAGCTGATCAGCGGGGTGCTCCCGCGACGCCTTATCGCCCGCCGCCGGAAACGGCGACGGCGGGCCCGCGCGGCTGACGGCTGGTGCTCGGTCAGCCCTTCTCGGGGCGTTCCTCCCCGTCCCCGCGCAGGCGGCGGGCTCGCTCGGCGATGCCGCTGGAGAGCTTGGCCCGCGCCGAGCCGGCCCGGTCCAGGGTCTCCCTGCCGAGGCTTCGGGCGGCACCGACCCCCTTCGCGCCCGTCTCGAGCGCCCTGTCCCTCGCCGCCGCTGCCGGGCAGCCATCAGTCCGAGGCGGTGCCCGTCCAGCTCCTCCGGAGAGGAGTCCAGCACCCGGTCGAGTTCGAGCACACGTCGTCGAGCTTCTCGTCGATCGTGGCGAGATAGTCGGTTATCTCGTCCATCGTCTGCTGCATCGCGAACTGGGCGATGAGCCCTGCGGCGCCGGCGAGAACCGCCGGGTTGGCCAGGAACGATCCCGGCCCCTTCGTGAATTCGACGACCCCCTGATCTGGCCCTTCTGTCCTCGTCCGGAAGGGCCCGACAGGCCCGACGCCATCCCGGCGGGCGGACTCGACCGGCGCGGCCGGTGTCGCCCGGGGCGGGGGCGCGGGAGGATCCGCGTATGGACCACGACTCCGATCCCTTCACGGCCGCCGACTACGCCGCCCGGATGGCCGCCGCCGCGCGGTCCGCCGCCGATGCGGGCCTGGCGGGCCTGCTGATCGCCCCCGGGCCCGACCTGGCCCACCTCACCGGATACCGTCCCGTCGACACCGAGCGGCTGACCCTGCTCGTGCTCGCCGCCGGGCAGGACCCCGTCCTCGTCGTCCCCGCGCTGGAAGCCCCCGACGCGGCGAAGTCCCCCGGCGCGGGCGCGCTCACGCTGCGGGACTGGGCCGACGGGAAGAACCCGTACACCGCCACCTCCCCGCTGCTGGACGTGACCGGCCGCTTCGGGGTCAGCGACAACACCTGGGCGCTGCACCTGCTCGGCCTGCAGCGGGAGTTGCCGGCGACCTCGTACGTCTCGCTGACCCACGCGCTGCCGATGCTGCGCGCGGTCAAGGACGAGCGCGAGCTGGCCCGGCTCGCGGCGGCCGGCGAGGCCGCGGACGCCGCGTACGAGCAGATCCTGCACGTCCCCTTCGCGGGCCGCCGGGAGAGCGACGTCGCCGCCGACCTGGCCGCGCTGCTGCGCGTGCACGGCCACTCCCAGGTCGACTTCACCGTCGTCGGCTCCGGCCCCAACGGCGCCAACCCGCACCACGAGGCCGGCGACCGGGTCATCGAGCGCGGGGACATGGTGGTGCTCGACTTCGGCGGCCTCAAGCACGGCTACGGCTCGGACATCTCCCGCACCGTCCACGTCGGCGAGCCCACGGAGGAGGAGCAGCGCGTCCACGACATCGTCCGCGAGGCACAGCTGGCGGGCGTGGCGGCGGCCCGGCCGGGAGCCGCCTGCCAGGACGTGGACCGGGCGGCCCGCGCGGTGATCACCGAATTCGGCTACGGCGAGCGGTTCATCCACCGCACGGGCCACGGCATCGGAGTCACCACGCACGAGCCGCCGTACATGGTCGAGGGCGAGGAGCAGCCCCTCGTCCCCGGCATGTGCTTCTCCGTGGAGCCGGGCATCTACCTCCCCGGGCGGTTCGGCGTCCGCATCGAGGACATCATCACGGTCACCGACAGCGGCTGCCGCAGCTTCAACAACGCCTCGCGGGAGCTGGCGATCGTCGAATAGGGTCCCGGCCCCTGCCCGTCGGGGTCCGGTCCCCGGCGGGCGGGGGCGGGGGCGGTGGCCGCGGCGTTCACGGGCCCAGGACCGCCGCCGATTCGGCCGGTACGTGGACCCGCCCGTCGGCGTCCGGAGGGGCGACGGGGAGCCAGGCGGCCAGCACCCGGACCCCGTTGCGGCCGAGGGCCACGGTCACCGCCTCCGCGGAGAGGTTCACCACCACGCGGACGTCACCCCGGCGGAACGTCAGCCAGCGGCGCTCCTCGTCGTGGGCGGTCCGCAGCGCCGCCAGATCGGGATCGCGCAGATCGGAATGGGTGCGCCGGAGCCCGATCAGGGTCCGGTACCAGTCGAGCAGCCGGGCGTGGGGTTCCCCTTCCGGCTCCGCCCAGTCGAGCCGGGAGCGGTCCCGGGTGGCCGGGTCCTGGGGGTCGGGGATCTCCTCCGCCTTCCAGCCGTGCTCCGCGAACTCCCGCCGCCGGCCCGCCCGTACGGCCTCGGCGAGTACCGGGTCGGGATGGTCGGTGAAGTACTGCCACGGCGTGCCCGCGCCCCACTCCTCGCCCATGAACAGCATCGGCACGAACGGACCGGTCAGCGCCATCGTCGCCGCGCACGCCAGCAGCCCCGGGGAGAGGGAGGCCGCGAGCCGGTCGCCCAGGGCCCGGTTGCCGATCTGGTCGTGGGTCTGGGTGTAGCCGAGGAAGCGGTGCGCCGGGGTGCGGGCGCGGTCCACCGGACGGCCGTGGTGGCGGCCCCGGAAGGAGGACCAGGTCCCGTCGTGGAAGAACGCCCGGGTCATGGTCTTGGCGAGGGCGCCGAGCGGAGCCTCGGCGAAGTCCGCGTAGTACGCCTGGGATTCGCCGGTCAGCGCGCAGTGCAGGGCGTGGTGGAAGTCGTCGTTCCACTGCGCGTGCAGGCCGGTGCCCCCGGCGCCGCGGGGGGTCGTCGTGCGCGGATCGCACCGGTCGGACTCGGCGATCAGGAACAGCGGCCGGCCGCTCTCGGCGGCCAGCTCGTCCACCGCCGCGGACAGCTCCTCCAGGAAGGTCAGCGCCCGGTCGTCGGCGAGCGCGTGGACCGCGTCCAGCCGCAGCCCGTCGATCCGGTAGTCGCGCAGCCAGGCCAGGGCGCTGCCCAGGAGGTACGCGCGCACCTCGTCGGAGCCCGGCGCGTCCAGGTTCACCGCCGCGCCCCAGGGGGTGTGGTGGGTGTCGGTGAAGTACGGGCCGAAGGCGGGGAGGTGGTTGCCGGAGGGGCCGAGGTGGTTGTGGACCACGTCGAGCACCACGCCCAGTCCGGCGGCGTGCGCGGCCTCCACGAACCGGGCCAGCCCGGCCGGGCCCCCGTACGGCTCGTGCACGGACCAGGGGGCGACCCCGTCGTACCCCCAGCCGTGCCGCCCGGGGAAGGAGCAGACCGGCATCAGCTCGACGTGGGTGATGCCGAGGACGGTCAGGTGGCCGAGGCGGGCGGCGGCCGCGTCGAAGGTGCCCTCGGGGGTGAAGGTGCCGATGTGCAGCTCGTACAGGACGGCGTCCTGGAGCGGGACCCGGGGGGAGGGGGCCGGCTCCCCGGGGGTGAGGGCGGCGAGGTCCACCACCGCGGAGAGCCCGTCGGGCCCGTCGGGCAGGCGCCGCCCGCGCGGGTCCGGGCGTACGGGGCCCAGCGGATCGGCCCCGGGACCGTCCGGGCGTACGGGGCCCGGCGGACCGCCACCGGGGCCGCCACCGGGACCGTCCGGGCCGTCGGGCAGCGGACCGCTCCCGGGGCCGTCCGGGCCGCCGCCCAGCTGGAACCCGTACCGGGAGCCGTCGGCCGCCGGGGCCTCGGCGACCCACCAGCCCGGCCGCTCCGGATCCGGCGTCATCCCGTACGCGGCCCCGTCGAGCCGCAGCGCGACCCGGCCTGTCAGCGGTGCCCACACCTCGAACTGCACGGACGGTCCCCTCGTCTGGCGGCGGTACCCCAACCTGCGTGTCCGGGCCATCATCCCGGGCCCGGTGGGGGAGTTCTGGACACTCTGCCCCCGACGGGCCGACAATCACCCTGTGACGTCGAGTTTCGAGTTCCCCGCATACCCCGCTCCGCGGCTCTCCGACGCGGAGCGCGACCGTGCGCTGGGCCAGCTCAGGGAGGGCGCCGCCCTCGGGAAGCTGTCCCACGACACCTTCCTGCGCCGCATGGAACTCGCCCTGGTCGCCCGCCGTTCCGAGGACCTCGCGGTGCTCACGGCGGACCTCGGGGAGCGGGAGGGGGACGAGAGCCCCTGGACCCGCCGGCTGTTCGGCTGGGTGGGGCGGGTCTCGGCCGTCTCGGTGGGCGTACGGCGGGCCTGGGCCGTCGAGAAGCTGCCCACGCTGCTCCTGCCGCACCCGAGCGCCGGACCCCTGCGGATCGGCCGTGACCCGGGCAACGGGCTGCGGCTCAGCCACGAGACGGTCTCCCGGGCCCATGCCGAACTGGGCATCCGGGACGGGGTCTGGGTGGTGAAGGACCTCGGCTCGACGAACGGGACCACGGTGAACGGGCGCCGGGTGACGGGCTCGGCGGTGGTACGGGACGGGGACCAGATCGGCTTCGGACGGATGTCGTTCAGGCTGTCGGCCGGCTGAGGCGCCCGGGCCCCGCAACCGGGCCCCGAATCCCGAATCCCGAATCCCGCGTCCCGGGACCCGGTTGTGCGGCGGGTGGTGTCCGCGCGGAGGATGGCACCCATGGAACACGCGTCTGCCGACCCCGTCGTCCGGCCCGCGCGCCCCGGGGACCTGCCCCGCCTGGTCGAGCTGATGCGCGAGCACATGGCGTACGAGAAGTCGGCGCCCCGCCCGGCCGATCTCGCCGACCGGCTCGGTCCGCAGCTGTTCGCCGACGGGGCCCGGCTCCGGGTGCTGCTGGCCGAGACCCCTGAGGGCGCGGTCGCCGGGTACGCCGCCTGCTCGGCCGAGTTCTCCTTCTGGGACGCCCGCCACCACCTCCACATGGACTGCCTCTACCTGGCCGAGGAGGCCCGCGGGCACGGCCTCGGCGCCGCTCTGATGGACGGCGTGGCCGACCTCGCCCGCGAGCTCGGCTTCGGCCGCGTCGAGTGGCAGACGCCCGACTGGAACGAGGGCGCGATCCGCTTCTACGACCGGCTCGGGGCGACCGGCAGGCCGAAGCTCCGGTACGCCCTGCCGGTCGAGTAGGCCGTCCTCCCCGGCCGGCGCCGCCCGCCCGGCCACGCCCGCGGCCCGGCCCGCGGCCACGCCCCGGCTACCGGCCCGCCGCCACGAGCCGGTCGTAGGCAGCCAGGACCACCCGGGACTGGTGCTCCACCTGTGTGGCCACCGGGACCCAGCGCGCCTGGAAACGGGCCGCGAACTCCTCGCACCACCCCGTGACGAGCCGGTCCACGGCCGGCGCCGCCGGATGCCCCTGGGCGAGCAGTACCCGGAGCAGCATCGCGGCGGCGCGCAGCGAGAGCCGCCGGCCGAAGGCGTCGATGCTCCCGATGTACGCCGCCGTCGCCTCGGCGGGAGCCGCGGCCCCCGTCCACTCGACGGTGATCCGGGGGATCAGCGCGAGCGTCCAGTCCACCGCGCGCAGCAGGGCGGCGGCCGGGTCCGTACCGGCGTCCGCGGCCTCCCGCAGCGCCGCCACCCGCGCGGCGTCGGCGGTGAGCCGTGCGGCCAGTACGCGCAGGGCGGCGCGCGGGTCGGGGTGCGGGGCCGGGTCGTCCACCAGGTCCGAGGCCCACATGGGGACTTCGACGATCGCGGTGGTTCCGGCGTGGCGGTGGGCGTGGTACCAGGTGCTGAGCCGGGTGTCCTCGGGGTGGAAGGCCCCGCCCGCCGCCGTCCCCGGCTCGGGCATCACGAAGATCCCGGCTCCGGGCGAGGGCCAGCCGGCCGCGTCGGAGGCGCTGGTCTCGACCGGAATGCGCAGCTCGGCGGCCGATTTGCCGAAGGGCTCGGCGAGGCCGGGTATGTCCCGGGTGAGCTGCACCCAGGAACCGCCGAGGTCGGTGCCGTGGAGGGAGACCTGGAGAGCGGGCCGGAGCTCGTCGATGAGGCGGGTGAGGACGAGGGTCTCGGGCGGGAGCCGGTCCGGGGGCAGTAAAGACGGCGCCCACTCGGGCTGTTCGGGGCCGGGCGGCCGGAAGAAGTTCCGGTGGTAGTCGAGCAGGGAGTACGGGCGGGGCGTGCGGTGCAGGGCCGCTCCGTCGGGGTCGGCACAGAGCAGGAAGTGCCAGCCGGTACGGGGGCGCGGACCGGTCCCGCCGCCGGGCCGGGTACCGGTGCCGGTACCCGGCCCGGCCGGGGTGTCCGGTCCCGTGGCCTCCCGGATGAGGGTCCGGGCGAGCGCGAGGGCGGTCGCACCGCCCACGGGCTCGTTGGCGTGGGCCCCGGCGACGACGAGCACGGTGTGGGGGGTGCCGCAGGGGCCCACGGAAAGCACCCAGAGGGGCTCCCCGGCCCGGGAGGTGCCGGCCTGCCGGAGCCGGACCAGGGAGGGATGTTCATCGGCCAGGGCGCGCGCGGCCAGGGCCAGTTCGTGGGGGGTGGGGTAGCACATGTCACGGATCAGGGTCACAGACGGTCCCATTCCCGTGGGGGGTGCGGGCTAGGCCGTGTTTTGGAAGTCGGCTCCCCGGTCGCCCCGGACCGACGAGAGCCCGGCCGATCGACCGGCCGGGCCGGTGCCGGGTTCCGTCAGCGGGTCGGGCAGACGTCCTGGGTGACCTTGCCGGCCTTGCCGCCGTTCGTCGCGGGGTCCAGGGTCAGGCACTTGCCGGTCCACCGGTTGATGAAGTAGTAGGCGCGCCGCCCGCCGTACTGGTCCGCCGGCATGATCTCCCAGAGCTGGTTGTCCGAGGCCCACCGGCTCTCGCACGGCCACCAGAACAGCTGCATGCCGTTGCCGGGCGGCACGCCGAGGTTCCACGGGACGGTGAGGCAGTAGCCGTTGCCCGCCTTGATCCAGTAGTGGTTCTTGCTGTCGTAGGGCGGCAGGGTGCCCGTCCACTGCTGGCTGCTGGGCGCCGGACTCGCGCAGGCCCGCTGTGTCACCACGCCTCCCGAGCCGTCGGGGAAGTCCTCGCCGCGCACCATGCAGCGGTTCGGGGCAGTGGTCGCGTAGGTCTGCCCGATGAACTGCTTGTTCGAGGTGACGGTCCACAGCGCCGGGTGCGGCGAGAAGATGTGGGCGTTGCGGTTGAGTTCGTTGACCACGGACATCGGGGTGACGCCGCCGGTGCTGCTCTTCTCGTAGAAGTTCACCGCGACGTAGTTGGGGTTGTGGCCCGCGGCGGGACGGCAGTCCTTGTCGATGCGGTTCTTCAGGGCCGAGCCGTTGTCGCCCGGCGCCTTGGCCTCGGGGTCCAGCACGCTCGAGTCGAACTGGTTCATGGTGAACAGCGGCGTCAGGGCCGTACCGGGCATGGGGTTCTGCCCCACCGGGTTGCTGTTGCGCGATGCGCAGCCGCTCGGCCGGCCGTCGTAGTCGTAGAGCGTCTCCACCGTACGGTTCCAGGTGTACATGAGGCGCCCGTACTCCTTGTTCCCGTCGCTGGACTTGACCGGGACGTCATCTCCCCACCTGTCCTGGAACACCACCAGGCGGCGGTTGTCGGAGACCATGTCGCGCAGCCGCGGCCAGTTCCGCTTGTCGATGTCGTACTGGTTGGGCGAGAACAGCAGGTTCTTCGCGTTCTTGGCCTCCAGCACGTCGGTGACCGCCTGCGTGAGCGATGCCCGGCTGGCGTAGTTCTCCAGGAAGACCGTGACCACTTCGTCAGGGTGGGCCTTGAGGAAGTCCACCACCCTGCTGAGCCCGCCGCGGAAGCTCTCGAAGCAGGCGAAGGTGGAGTGGCACATCATCAGGTCGACGTTGCCCTCCTGGTCGACGGCGACGTCGTAGGTGTCGAGCATCAGCCCGCGCACGCCGTCGTCGAGCTGCTGGGAGATGTTGCGCGACTGGTTCCTCGGCGGCAACCCCCCGGAGTTCGCGTAGGAGTTGTGGGTGGTCAGCGAGGACCACTGGTCGAGGCGGGCGTCTGCGTACTTGTCCCCGGACGCCGCCGCCGCGCTCGTGGGGGCGGGCAGCATCGCGGCCAGGACGAGCAGCGGAAGGACGGGCAGGGACAGCCTTCGCAGCACGCGGAAGCCTCTTGCAAACATGTGGTTCCCCAGGGTCGGGACGGTCGCTGGAACCGGAGCGGGCGTGCGGCACCGGTCGTCGAACGGCGGTGTGGGCGGCCCGGGGCACCGTGATGCCCGGCGGACCGGCCGCCGTCCGTGCCACCTCGAGCCAACACGGCGGACCCGGGGCCGGACCACGAAGTTCCACCGGCAGAAGTGGACGCAACGTCTTGGCATACTTCTGCCGGTAGCACCCGCCGACTCGGGGGGAACCACGCCGACCAGGGGATTCGAGTCATGAGCAACGAGGGGTTCGCCGCGCGCCTGCATGCTCTGCGAACGGGTGCGAGGCTCACCCAGGAGGAACTTTCGCAGGCCGCGGGGTTGAGCGTGCGGGCCGTTTCGGACCTGGAACGCGGACGCTCCCGGGGGCCGCAGCGCCGTACCGTCCAAGCCCTGGCCACCGCCCTGGACCTGGACGATGCGGCCGCCGCCGAACTGGCACACGCCGCGAACCTCGGCCGCATCCACCTCCGCCCCCGGCCCGGCTCCGGAGCCGGGCCCGCCGCCCGGCCAGAGTCACGGACCGTCCCGCACCACACCCTCCAACTGCCCCGCGACCTGAGCGACTTCACCGCACGCGGCTCGGCCCTGGACCGGCTCCGCGCCCTGGCCGAACACCTCGACCCCGCTCATCCGCCCGTTGCCGTGGTCAGCGGACAGCCCGGCCTGGGCAAGACCGCCTTCGCCGTCCACGCCGCCCACACCCTCGCCCCCCGCTTCCCGCACGGCCAGTACGCCATCGACCTGCGCGGCATGGACCCCCGCCCCACCCCGCCGCGCGACGCGCTCGCCCGGCTCCTGCGCGCCCTCGGCACCGCCGACGGCGCCCTCCCCGCCACCACCGAGGACCGCAGCGGCCTCCTGCGCTCCCTGCTGCGCGACCGCCGGATCCTCCTCCTCCTGGACAACGCCGCCGACGAGGACCAAGTCCGCCCCCTGCTACCCGGCCGCAGCCCCACCCTCACCATCGTCACCAGCCGCAGCACCCTCGCCGGCCTCGAAGCGGTCCACCGCCCCGAACTCACGCTGCTGCGCCGCGAGGAAGCCGTCGAACTCCTCACCCGCGTCATCGGCCCCGAACGGGTGGGCCGCGAGAGCCAGGCCGCCCGCGACCTCGCCGACCTGTGCGGCCACCTCCCCCTCGCCGTCCGCATCGCCGCACAACGCCTCGCCGCCCGCCCTGGCGAACACCTCACCAAACTCGCAACCCAGCTCGCCGAAGACACCACCCGCCTGGACATCCTGCAAGTCGGCTCACTGCAGGTCCGCGCCGCGTTCGCCCTCTCCTACCGGCAACTGCCCCCAGCCACCCGCACCGTCTTCCGCCGCGCCTCGCTCGCCTCCGGCCCCGACTTCAGCCCCCAGAGCGCCGCCCTCCTGGCAGGACTGCCCCTGCGCCAGGCCGCCACATGCGCACAGGACCTCACCGACGCCGGACTGCTCCAGCCCCACCCCACCGCCGACCGCTACCGCTTCCACGACCTCCTCCACCTCTTCGCAGCCGAACGACTCGCCGAAGAGGACGAGCCCGCGCACACCACCGCCGCCCAGAACCGGGCCGACCTCTGGACACTGCACCGCGCGACGGCCGCAGCCCGGCTCTTCGACACCGCACCCGACCCCGGCACCGGCCCCATCACCCCCGACCCCGATCCCGCCACCGCACCCGCCGACCTCGAACAGGCACGGGTCTGGCTGGAGGCCGAGAAGGCCCAGTGGCTCGCCGCCCTGGGCCGCGCCCAGGCCCGCGGCCTGCACCAGCAGGTCATCGACACCGCCGAGGCGATGCACTGGTTCTCCGACCGCACCCCGCACTGGGAAGCCTGGGCACAGGTCTTCCAGTGGGCCGTCGGCTCCGCCCGCGCCCTGGGCAGCAGACGCGACGAGGCCGTCCACCTCAACTACCTGGCCTGGGCCTGCAGCATGTGCCTCCACGACCACACCGCGGCCCTGACCACCGCACAGGCCGCCCTGGCCGCGGCGCGCGAATGCGGCGACCGGCTCCAGGTCGGCTGGGCCCTGGGCTACGCCGCCGGCGCGCTCCACCGGCTCGGACGAACCGGCGAATCCATCACCCGGCTCCAGGAAGCCGCCGACCACCTCAGCGGGCAGAGCGACCCCCAGAGCCGCCTCGCGGAACTCACCGTCCTCAACACCCTCGGCCAGCACCTGCGCCAGACCGGCCGCGCCGAGGAGGCCCTGACCATCCACCGACGCAGCGAAGCCATCTGCCAGGCCGGCATTCCCGGAAAGCCCCGGGAACTGATCGGCCTCTACCTCGCCGTGACCCGCCAGCACATCGGCAACGACCTCGCCGCCCTCCACCGGTGGAACGAAGCAGAACACCCCCTGAGCCACGCCCTCACCCACTTCCAGGCAGCGCAGACGCCCGCCTGGAGCGAACCGGCCCGCCTCGACCTCGGCATCGTCCTGCGCCACCTCACGCGCCACCACGAAGCCCGCGCGGCCCTGACCGCCGCACACGAGGCGCTCGTCCGGCTCAACAACCCCCGCGCGTCCGAAGCCGCCGACCACCTCCGCCAACTCGACCGGACGCTCGACGCCGCAGGTCCGTCAGCCGGCTGACGGGGGGCGAAGGCCGCTCGTCATGCTCCGGGCCCCGGGGCCGCTCCCCGGTCCTCGCGGAGCAGGACGGCGACGGGCGCAGCGTTGCCGAGGAGTTCGTCGAGCCGGGTCTCGCCCTCGAGCGCAGCCCCCGCACCGGCGGCCCCGCCCGCTTCAGCCCCGAGGACCGGCAGCCGCCGCCAGCGGCCCGGCGGCAGGGTCAGGGCCGTGTCCCGCCAGCCCCCCGCCCCCGCCAGCCGGTGCGACAGACGGGTGGCCACCGCCACCAGGGCGCCGCCCCGGGCGAAGGCCACGCAGTGCTCCGCCGCGGGGCCCCGGGCGGGCAGCGGTGCGTAGCCGGTGAACAGCCCGGGCCGGCTCCGGCGCAGCCGCAGCAGGGCGGCGGTGAGGGCGAGCTTCTCCCCGGCCGTGCCGTCCGGCGCGGCCCCGGAGTCCAGCCGGGCCAGGGCCTCCCGGGGGAAGACGGCGGGCCGCCGGTTGTCCGGGTCGACCAGGGCCCGGTACTCCGTCTCGGCGCCCTGGTAGACCTCCGGGACCCCGGGCACGGTCAGGTGCAGCAGCGCCGCGCCGAGCAGATTGGCGCGGGCCGCCGCCGCCAGCGGCCCGGCCGGCTCCGGGGCGGCCGCGGGCACGTATCCCGGGACCGTGGCCTCGTACGCCGTGTCCTGCTCGGTCCACGTCGTGTGCAGGGCGGCCTCGCGGACGGCCTTCAGCAGGGCCTGCTCCAGCCGTGCGGCGCGCTCCGGGCCGTCGTCCCCGAGCCCGAAGGCCGTCTGCCAGGCCACCCAGGCGAGCTGGGGATCGGCCCCGGCCGGCGCGGGCACGGACTCCGGGTCCTGGGAGAGCGCCGAGATCCGGGCCCGGACGTCCGCGCTGCGCTTGGTGTCGTGCGTGGTCAGCACGGTCCCGGAGCGGGGCCACAGCAGCTCCCGCTCGGTGCAGTACGCGTGGAACTCCGCCACGGTGACCACCGGGTTCCCCGGGTCGCCGCCCACCTCCGTGGCCGAGAGCAGCGGCGCGTACCGGTAGAAGGCCCTGTCCTCCAGGGACTTGGCGCGCAGGGCCGCCGAGGTCTGGGCGAAGCGGGCCGCGAAGGCCGGATCGCGCAGCACGAGCCCGCGTACGCCTGCCACCGCCTCGGTGCCGGCCCTCGCCGCGGCCCGTTCCAGGGCCTCGGGTGCGAGCTCCGGATCCCCGGGGTAGGGCCGGTAGACGGGATAGGCGATCAGCAATTCCGTTACGGCGTCGGCCAGTTCCGGCCCGGCCAGTCGCTGGAGCGCCGCCAGCTCGGCGGCCAGGTCCCCGGTCAGCACCTCCCGGGCGCCCGCCGCGGCCGTCTGTGCCCACCGGGGCTGTCCGGTCGATGCGCGGAAGCGGGCGTCGAGCCGTGCGGCCCCGGCCGGATCGGTGAACACCCCGTCGACCCGGTGGAGCGCGTCGTACCCGGTGGTCCCGGCCACCGGCCAGGCGGGGGCCAGCCGTTCCCCGCGGGCCAGGATCTTCTCGACCACCACCCAGCAGTCCGCGCCGACGCCCTCCCGCAGCCGCCGCAGGTACCCCCCGGGGTCCGCCAGGCCGTCCACGTGGTCGATCCGCAGCCCTTCGAGGATCCCGTCGCGGACCAGCTCCAGCACCTTGGCGTGGGTGGCGGCGAACACCTCGGGGTCCTCGACGCGGACCCCGATCAGTTCGGAAATGGTGAAGAAGCGGCGGTAGTTGAGCCCGGTCCTGGCCTCCCTCCAGTGCGCCGGCCGGTACCACTGGGCATCGAGCAGCGCGGCCGGCTCCAGCCGGTCCGTGCCCTCCCGCAGCGGGAACTCCAGCTCGCCGACCCGCAGTACGGTCCGCTCGCCCCGCGGGCCGGCCGCGACGCGCACCTCCGTCGGATCCAGGGGCGCCGCGAGCACCGGCAGCAGCAGCTTGCCCCCGCCCGCCTCCCAGTCGATGTCGAACCAGCGCGCGTAGGGGGAGTCCGGCCCCTCCCGGGCCACCTCCCACAGGGGCCGGTTGAGGCGCAGTGGCGCCGGGACGGCCATGTGGTTCGGCACGATGTCGAGCACCAGTGCGAGCCCGTGCGCGCGGGCGGCGGCGGCCAGCGCCCGCAGCCCGCGCTCCCCGCCCAGCTCCTCCCGGACCCGGGTGTGGTCGGTGACGTCGTACCCGTGGGCCGAGCCGGGCACCGCCTCCAGGACGGGGGAGAGGTGCAGGTGGGACACGCCGAGCGAGGCGAGGTACGGTACCGCTGCCCGCGCCCGGTCGAAGGTGAACTCGGGGCGCAGTTGGAGGCGGTAGGTCGACGTGGGGGTGACAGCCGACGGAACATCAGATTCCGGTTGGCTGGATTCGCGTCCGTTGCGCAGGGGCAGGCTCATGAGAACGTACGTACCCAGGATGCGGGATTCCGTGCCATTACCCAATGCATCCGGGTGACTGCGCCGGGTTAACGTTGCTCAGGTGTTTGGAACCGTCAACACCTATCGAAAAGTCATCGCCCTGACCGGGCCCCTTCTGCCGCTCATATCGTTCCTCGCCCGACTGCCCGTCGCGATGTCCCAGTTCGGCAGCGTTCTGCTGGTCGCCGAGACCAGCGGCTCCCTGGCCACCGCCGGCATCGTCGGCGGCACCCTCTCCGCCGGACAGGTGGTCTTCGGACCCGTCCTGGGGCGGCTCGCCGACCGCCACGGGCAGCGCCCCGTCGTCCTGGCCGCCGCGGCGGTCAATGCCGTGGCCACCGCCGCACTGGTGGCCGGGGCCCTCTCCGGCCTCGCCACCGTCCCGCTCGCCGCGATCGGCGCCGTCACCGGTGCCTCCGTCCCGCTGATCGGACCGCTCGCGCGGACCCGCTCCGTGGCCCTGGCCCACCGGGCCAAGTCGGACGAGAGCGTCGTGGGCGCCATCCACTCGCTCGAAGGCACGCTGGACGAGGTCTCCTTCGTCTTCGGGCCCGCCCTCGTCGGCCTCGCCACGCTCATCGCGCACCCGGCCGTCGCCCTCGGCGGCGCCGCCGCCCTCGTCGCCGTCTTCGGCACCGTCTACGCCCTGCACCCGACCGCCGCCGTCACGGCCGGGGTGCCCGCGGGGGAACGGCGGGAGAAGGAGCGGTCCCAGGTCCGGCCGCCGCGCGTGGTGTTCGCGATCCGGGGCTCCCTGGCCCTCCAGGGCGCCATGTTCGGCGCCTGCCAGGCCGGAATCGCCGCCCTCACCGCACAGTTGGGCGTCCCCGGCCAGGCCGGCATCGTGTACGCCGCCATGGGCGTCGTCAGCGCCGCCGTCGGGCTCTCGCTCGGCGCGCTGCCCGCCCGCTTCGGACTGCGGCTGCGCTGGCGGGTGGCCACGGCGGCCGCGCTCGTGCTCTCCGTACCGCTGCTCTTCACCTCCACCCTGTGGCCGCTGTACGCGGTCGTCACCGTCCTCGGGGCCGCCTACGCCCCGCACCTGATCACCGCCTTCGCGATCACCGAGCGCGCGGTGACGCCGTGCCGGCTCGCCGAGTCGATGGCCTTCGCCGCCAGCTCGCTCGTCGCAGGCCAGGCCGCCTCCCTCGCCGTCTCGGGCCGCCTCGCCGAGTGGTACGGGCCCTCCGCGGCCTTCGCGGTGGCCGTCGGGGCGGCCGCCCTGTGCCTGACCCTGGCCCTGGTCACCCGCGTGCCGCAGTCCCGTACGCACGCTCCGCGGCCGTCCGCCCCGGCGGCCACCGCGGACGCCGTCCTGGGAGGCGCCGCCTACGCCGGGCGCTGAAGCACCACCAGACACCGTCCTGTCAGCGTCACCCGGTCCCCGGCCGCGTACTGCGGCCCGGTACCGGGTGCCAGTACGTCCGCCCGCGCCGTGTCCACGACCAGGCGCCACTGCGACCCGTGCCCGGCCGGGACCGTGAAGTCCTGGGGCTCGGCGCCCGCGTTGAACATCAGCAGGAACGAGTCGTCGGTGATCCGCTCCCCGCGGGTGCCGGGCTCCGAGATGGCCTCGCCGTTCAGGAACACCGCCAGCGCCCGCGCGTGCTGCGCCTGCCAGTCGCGGGCCCGCATCTGCTCGCCGTGCGGGGTGAACCAGGCGATGTCCGAGAGCTCGTCGTGCGTGCCCTCCACCGGCCGGCCGTGGAAGAAGCGGCGCCGCCGGAAGACCGGGTGCTCGCGCCGCAGCCACACCATCCGCCGGGTGAACTCCAGCAGGGCGGGCGCCGGCTTGCCGGGCTCCGGCCAGGCCACCCACGACAGCTCGTTGTCCTGGCAGTAGGCGTTGTTGTTGCCGCCCTGGGACCGGGCGAACTCGTCACCGTGACTGATCATCGGCACGCCCTGCGAAAGCATCAGCGTGGCGATGAAGTTGCGCATCTGGCGTTCGCGCAGCTCGCCGACCGCCGGGTCCTCCGTCGGGCCCTCCACCCCGCAGTTCCAGGACCGGTTGTGGGTCTCGCCGTCCCGGTTGCCCTCACGGTTGGCCTCGTTGTGCTTCTCGTTGTAGGAGACCAGGTCGTTCAGTGTGAAGCCGTCGTGGCAGGTGGTGAAGTTGATCGAGGCGAGCGGCCGCCGCCCGTCGTCCTGGTAGAGGTCGGAGGAGCCCGTCAGCCGTCCGGCGAACTCCGCCAGCGTGCGCGGCTGCCCGCGCCAGAGGTCCCGTACCGTGTCCCGGTACTTGCCGTTCCATTCGGTCCACAGCGGCGGGAAGTTGCCCACCTGGTAGCCGCCCTCGCCCAGATCCCACGGCTCCGCGATCAGCTTGACCTGGCTGACCACCGGATCCTGCTGGACCAGGTCGAAGAACGAGGACAGCCGGTCCACCTCGTGGAACTGGCGGGCCAGCGTGGCCGCCAGATCGAAGCGGAAGCCGTCCACGTGCATCTCGGTGACCCAGTAGCGCAGCGAGTCCATGATCAGCTGGAGCACGTGCGGGGAGCGCATCAGCAGCGAGTTCCCGGTGCCCGTGGTGTCCATGTAGTGCCGCGGATCGTCCGCCAGCCGGTAGTACGAGGCGTTGTCCAGCCCCCGGAAGGACAGGGTCGGGCCCAGGTGGTTCCCCTCCGCGGTGTGGTTGTAGACCACGTCGAGGATCACCTCGATCCCGGCCTCGTGCAGCGCCCGGACGGCCGACTTGAACTCCAGCACCTGCTGCCCGCGGTCGCCCGAGGCGTAGCCGTTGTGCGGGGCGAAGAAGCCGATGGTGTTGTAGCCCCAGTAGTTGCTGAGCCCGTCGTCCACCAGGCGGTGGTCGTTGACGAACTGATGGACCGGCATCAGCTCCAGCGCCGTCACCCCGAGCTTGGTCAGGTGCCCGATGACCGCCGGGTGCGCGAGCGCCCCGTACGTGCCGCGCAGCTCCTCCGGGAGGTCGGGATGGCGCATGGTCAGGCCCTTCACGTGGGCCTCGTAGAGCACGGTGTGGTGGTACTCGTGGCGCGGCGGCCGGTCGTTGGCCCAGTCGAAGTAGGGGTTCACCACCACCGAACTCATGCTCTTGGGCGCGGAGTCCAGGTCGTTGCGGGAGTCGGGCCGGCCGAAGTGGTAGCCGTAGACCTCCTCGCCCCAGTCGATGCTCCCCGCGACGGCCCGCGCGTACGGGTCCAGGAGCAGCTTCGCCGCGTTGCAGCGCCGGCCGCGCTCGGGCTCGTACGGGCCGTGCACGCGAAATCCGTAGCGCTGACCGGGCATCACGCCCGGGAGGTAGGCGTGCCGTACGAACGCGTCGGTCTCGCGCAGTTCGACCGCGGTCTCCGAACCGTCGTCGTGCAGCAGGCACAGCTCGATGCGTCGGGCGGCCTCCGAGTAGACCGCGAAATTGGTGCCGGCGCCGTCGTACGTGGCACCGAGCGGGTACGCCTGTCCTGGCCAGACCTGCATAGAGAACGACTCTTCCCCTCTGTCTCGGGTTGATCCGGCGTGGACCACGTCACTGGCAGATCTTCCCCGAAAGAGGGCCCTCACGCGGGGACTTGGGAGGGTCCTACCGGGTGACCCGGAGAGCTGATATGAGGGTCGGCGGACAAGCGGACCATGGGGAGATCGGATGGTCGGCGCATCGGATAATGGGTCAACGCACTTCCGGCGCAAGGCGCGTCGGGCCGCCCGGGGACTCATCGGGCTGCAGTGGGCCGTGTGCGCGGAGTACCCTTCCGTGATCACTGGAGACGGGCGTCCAGACGCAGGAGGCGGTGCACGGGTGAGCTCGGGAGGTCTGGAGCTGCCCCCTGGTGACGGCGGTCACGAGGGTGGCCCGGCGGACACCGCAGGCGGGGCGCCCGGCGGGATGCCCGCTGGGGCGGTCTCACTGGCCCCGCCGGAGGCCGGGAGGACCGGGAAGGCGCAGGCGGGAGCCGGGGCCGAGCTGGACTGGGGCGCGGACGCCTGGAGCGAGGTCCGTACCCGGGCCCAGCGCGCCGGCCGTGCGTACATCTGGCTGAACCTGATCGAGCAGCGGCTGCGGTCGGTGGTCGGAGCGGTGCTCCGGCCGGTCTACGAGCCCGTGCACGGCGGGGACGACTGGGTCGTCGCGGCCGCGGGCCCGGCCGGCCAGGAGTGGGTGCAGCGCGCGGTCGCGGTACGGGAGGTCAGCCGGCGCAAGGGCTACCTGCTGGACTCCGCCGACGACAACGTGCTGAGCTTCCTCACCCTGCCGCAGCTGCGCGAGCTGATGGTCCAGCACTGGCCCTGCTTCGAGCCCTACTTCGACGACCGGCGCGAGATCGAGCAGGCGCTGGACGAGCTGGAGGTCACGCGCAACGTCGTCTCGCGCAACCGGGCCCTGTCGCGTCCCGTCCTGGAACAGGCCGAGCGGGCCTCGGCGCGGCTGCTGGAGGTACTGGGCGGCGGCGCGGGCTCACCGGCCGCGGACCGGCTGCCCATCGACGCCGTCGAGGACCTGGTCGGCGACCGGTACGCGGACGTCATCTCCGTCCACCCCGACCGGGTGCGGCTGCAGCGCCAGCTGCCCGCGGAGGACCTCTTCGGGGGTGCGCGCCGGCTGGACGCCATCGGCATAGGGCTCAACCTGCTGGTCCAGAACTTCTCGGGCCGAAGACTCGTACGCCTCGCGGAGGCCGGCTGCCGGGTGCGGCTGCTGTTCCTGAACCCGGCGAGCAGCGCCGTCAAGCGGCGCGAGCGGGAGCTGGGCCTGCGCAAGGGCGAGCTGAGCCGGTCGGTGGAGATGAACATCCTGCACGTGCGGCGGGTCCGGGCGGGCCTGCGCGACGCCTCGGGCTTCGAGATCCACGTCTTCGACGAGACCCCGCGCTTCACGGCCTACCTGGTGGAGGGGGAGTCCTCGGGCATCGCCGTGGTCCAGTCCTACCTGCGCCGGGCCCGGGGCATGGAGACGCCGGTCCTGGTCCTGCGCGGCGGCGGACGCGCCTCGCGGGACCGCGACGCGGAGCTCGGGCTGTTCCCGACCTACCGCGAGGAATTCGAATCGATCTGGCAGGACTCCCGCCCGGTGTCATGACTGTCAGTGCCCCGTGGCAGGCTGAAAGCCGTTGACGCAAAGGGATGGGGACGGGGGCACGGGGTGGAGGGCGAGCACGGCATGGGGGACTGGCACGGCGGGCCGATGGTGGCCTTCGATCTGGAGACCACGGGGACCGACATCGAGTCCGACCGCATCGTGACGGCGGCGGTCGTGGTGCTCGGGCCGGACGGGCGGGTGGCGCGGGAGCGGACGTGGCTGGTCGACCCGGGGGTGGCGATCCCGGAGGAGGCCTCGGCCATCCACGGCATCTCCACGGACCACGCCCGCGTCCACGGCATGGCGGCCGCTGCCGCGATCGAGGAGATCACCGGCACGCTCTTCGAGGCGCTGAGCTCGGGAACCCCCCTGGTGGTGATGAACGCGCGGTACGACCTGACCCTGCTGGACCGCGAATGCCGGCGCCACGGGATCCAGCCGCTCGGCGAGCGGTGGCCGGGCCGGCCGGCCCCGGTGATCGATCCCCTGGTGCTGGACAAGCACGCGGACCGGTACCGCAAGGGCCGGCGGACCCTCCAGGCGCTCTGCGAGCACTACGGCGTGACCCTCGACGAGGCGCACAACGCGGGCGCGGACGCGCTGGCGGCGGCCCGCGCGGCGCGGCGGATGGGGGCCAGGCACGCCGCGATAGGGGCGGTCGGGCTGGCGGACCTCCATGACCTCCAGGTCCGCGCGGCGGCCGAGCAGGCGGCCTCGCTGCAGAGCTACCTGCGCCGGACCTCGGACCCCGAGGCGATAGTCGAACGGGCCTGGCCCGTGGTGCCGTACCGGGTCTGAGGGCAGCGCGTCCAGGGTGCGTTGGAGCGCGGTGCCGGGGCGCGGTGCCCGGGCGCGGTGCCCGGGCGTCGGGGGCCCGGCAAGATCCGAAAGTGACGGCCTAGCGCAGCAGCCAGTCCCGGGTCAGTTCCATGACCTCGGCGCGGCTGCGGGCGCCGTGGTCGGCCGCGATGAAGTAGTTCCCGATCCGCATGGAGTAGACGATCATGCAGCGGACCTCGACGTCGTCCTGGTCGGGGCAGAACGCGCCGAACAGCGAACGCAGGTAGTCCATGCGGCGGTTGTCGACCCGCCGCAGCCGCTCCGCGACCGCTTCGTCGCGCCGGGCCCAGTCGCGGATCGTGAGCTCGGCCGCGACGCCCATCGCCGGCCCGTCGGCGGCCGCGGCGATCGCGAACAGCCGCTTCAGCCTGGCCCGCGGGTCCCCGCCGGCGTTCTCCACCTGCTCGATGACGGCCTCGGCGACCTCGCGCTCCCAGGTGTCGAGCATCTCGGTCAGCAGGGTGTCCCGGTTGCCGAAGTGCCCGTAGAAACCGCCCTTGCTGACGCCGAGAGACTGCGCGAGCGCTTCGATCCGGACGGCGTCGGGGCCTCCGGCGGCGAGTGCGCGCAGCCCCTCCTCGATCCAGCTGACGCGCGGGGTGCGGGTCGCGCCCACGATGTGTCTCCCTTCCCACGGACCCGATCCATACGGTGGCGTATAGATCGGTGCTAGCCTTCTTCTATACGGCATCGTATAGATAGGGGCTTGCTCATGAGACTCCCCAGGACCGCCCACACCGACCGCCCCTGGCGGATCCACGAGATCGCCGGCGATTTCAGGGTCGAGGACGTGTGGGACCTGCCGACACCGGGCGGCCCCGACGACCTCGCGCGGCTCGTGGACCAGTTCAGGAACGGTACGGGGGAGCGCGTCGCCTCCCCGGTGGGGCGGGCGCTCTTCGCGATCCGCTGGAAGCTGGGGGCGCTGCTCGGCTGGGACGGGCCCGCCGACGGTGTCGGCACGCGGGTGGAGTCCCTGCGCGACCGGCTGCCGCAAGACCTCCGTGAGGGCGCGAGCGGGCCGGACCTCAGCTCGTTCCCGTTCACCTCCGTCTACCAGACGCACGACGAGTGGGCGGCGGAGATGGCCAACCGGACCGTGCACGGGGTCCTGCACATCGGCTGGGTCGAGGACGCGGACGGAGCGGGCGGCTACCACGGCCGCATGGCCGTCCTGGTGAAGCCGAACGGCCTCTTCGGCACGCTCTACATGGCGGCCATCAAGCCCTTCCGGTACCTGGGGGTGTACCCGGCGATGATCCGCGGCATCGGCCGCGCGTGGGAGGCGGGCCGGGCGGACTCCGGCGCGCCCTGACCGGGAAGGGGCCCGGAAGCCTTCAGGGCCCTTCGGGAGCCCTCGGGGCCCTTCGGGAACCCTCGGGAGTCCTCAGGGCGCCGGCCACTGGTCGCGGTAGACGACGTGGAGCTCCCTGCCGGCCCCGACCGTGCGGTCGTAGTGCCCCAGCCGCGTGCAGTAGTGCGAGCGGTCGGGATGGGCGAGGACATGGCCCGGGGCCCGGTGGGCGATGTCGGCGAAGAGCCACGCGGTGTCGGCGAACAGCCCGGCGCTCCCCGTCATGAACAGGGTTCCGGCGCGGACGTGCTGGTGGAAGCGGTCCCGGTTCTCCTGGTGCCCCCGCTGCGGTCGGGGGGCGGCCGAGGGGTCGTGGGGGGCCGGGCCGGGGAGCTTCGCGGTCTGCGTCCGGCCCGGGTCCAGCCGGGCCCGCAGCTCCTTCCAGCGCGAGGGCGCGAACTGGAGCGAGTGGTGCAGCAGGACGAGGTCGAGGCCCGGTGCCCCCGTACCGGGGTCGGTGCGCCGCGGCGGGATGTGCACCAGCGAGCGCGGAGAGGTGGCGGCCAGCGCCCACAGCCCGGCGATGAGCTGCGCCGCCTCCTGGTCGACCTGGGCCTCCAGGAACCAGTCGCCGTCCGACAGCAGGGCGCGGGCCGGCGGCCGGGCCGGGCGGATCACCTTGAACTCCGTCGGACCGAGCCGGGCGCGGTGGATGGTGAGGGGCAGTTTCATATGCGGAGATTGATACGCCACCGCTAGAACGGGTGCCAGCGGATTTCCGGGTCGCCCTCGCGCAGGGAGGCCACCCGGCGCCGGAACTCGGCCAGGGCCTTCGGGTTGGTCGGGGCGTGCTGGGAGACCCAGGCGCAGCTGGCCGTCTCGCGGGCGCCGCGCAGGACCGCGCAGCCCTCCCAGTCGCGCACGTCCCAGCCGTACGCCGTCGCGAAGGCCTCGTAGGACTCGGCGGGCATCCCGTACCGGTCGCGGGAGAGCGCCATCACCACCAGGTCGTGCTCGCGCAGGTCGGCGGAGACCGTCTCCAGGTCGACCAGTACCGGCCCGTCCGGGCCCACGTGGACGTTGCGGGGCAGCGCGTCGCCGTGGATCGCGCCCGGCGCGAGGTGCGGGGTGAGGGCGGCGACCTGGCCGGCGTACCCGTCGCGGCGGGCCCGCAGGTACGCCGCGTCGGCCGGGTCGATCGCCGTGCCCGCCAGCCGCAGCCAGCGCTCGACCCCGCCCAGCAGATCGCGCGGGGGCAGTGCGAAGGGGGGCGCGGGCAGGGCGTGGATCCGCCGCAGCAGCGCCGCGAGGTCCTCGGGGCCGGCCGGGCGGACCGCGTCGGGGAGCCGGTGCCACAGCGTCACCGGGTGCCCGTCCACCAGCCGGGGCTCCGGCTCGGCCGCGCGGACCGCCGGGATGCCGGAGTCCGCGAGCCAGCCCGCGACCGCGAGCTCCAGCTCGGCGCGGGGCAGCAGGGCCGCCTCCCGGCCGACCTTGGCGACCAGGCCGTCGCCGAGTGCGAAGACGGCGTTCTCGCCGAGGGCCAGCAGCTCGGGGGCCCCGGCCCCGGCACCCGCCCCGGCCCGCGCCGTGGTCAGACCCGCCGCCGTCAGGGCTTGCCTGGCCTGTGCCTCGTCCATTGCCGTTCTCCGCGGTCCGTCCGATCGCCCGGTGGTGTGCCGGGCGTTCTCGATCAGCCAAGTCTCGCACCCCGCACCGCCCTCTTCGCCCAGGCCGCGCCTGGCTCCACGGGAACGGCATCGACGAGGACAGCGGGCGCCGGCGGCAGCCAGGAGGGGCCGGCCACCGGCACCCCGATGGTCGCGGTCCCGCAGGCCGTCGACACCGGCCCGGACGGTTTGAGGGGGCCTTGTCGGTGGGGCGCCCTATCGTTCGGGGATGACCAAGACGAAGTACGCGGCGCTGCTGCGGGGCATCAACGTCGGCGGGAACAAGAAGGTCCCCATGGCCGAACTGCGCCAGGTCCTGCAGGGCATCGGCCACGAGGACGCGCAGACCTACCTGCAGAGCGGCAACGCCGTCTTCAGCAGCGCCGCGCGGCAGGACCCGGCCGTCCTCGCCCGCGCGCTGGAGGCCGCCATCGAAGCCCACTTCGGCTTCCGGGTCCCCTGCCTGGTGGTCGAAGGCGCCTACCTGCGCGCCGTCGCCGACGCCTGCCCCTTCCCGGCCGCCGACCTGGAAGGCAAGCAGCTCCACGCCACCTTCTGCTCCGAGCAGCCTGCCGAGTCCCGCTTCGCCCCGATCGACGGCCCCGCGTACCTCCCGGAGGAGTACCGCGTCGGCGACCGCGTCATCTACCTCTACGCCCCGAACGGCCTGGGCCGCTCGAAGCTGGCCGAGGCCCTGGCGAAGCCGGCCGTGGTCAAGGGCCTGGACGTGACCACCCGCAACTGGAACACGGTCGCGAAACTGGTCGAGCTCACCCGCGACTGACCGGCGAGCGGCCCTTCGAAGAGCGCGGCGCCCGGCCTCCCGCCGAGTACGCGGCCCTCATGGACCGGTGCGGGGCCGGCGCCGCCGGCTGGACCCGGACCCGGGCGAAGGGCTCAGCGGCGTGCCGTCTTCAGCACGACGAAGCGGGCCAGCATGCCGACGGTCAGGACCGTTCCGCTGAGGCACAGGCCGATCAGGCCGAGTACGGCGGCGGGCTGTCCCGACTCGCCCGCCATCCGGTTCGCGGAGAAGCCGCCGACGACCAACAGCGCCGACGCGATGGCGGCGAGCGCGCCGACGCCCCACACGGCCCGGAACATGCCGATCTGGGTGCGGGAGGCCACGTCGCTCCAGCGCGGCTCGGCAGGGGACGAAGCGGTGGCGGAGGTGGCGGAGGTGGAGGTGGCGGAGGTGGCAGAGGCGTTCACGAGGGGCTCCTGAGGTTCGTGCGGGCTGGGCACATCCAGGATGACCGGGGAACGTATCGGGACCCGGGCCGCCGTGTATCGGCGACCGCTCCTCCGCGTATCAGCCCGTCACCCCGCCAGCGCGTCCAGCAGGGACACCTCGCGCGGGGTCAGGTGGACCGTGGCCGCGTCCAGGTTCTCCGCCAGGTGGGCCGGGGAGCCCGTGCCGGGGGCGGGGCAGAGGACCGGGGAGTGGCGCAGGAGCCAGGCCAGGGCGATCTGGCCGGTGGACGCGCCGTGTTCGGCGGCGACCGCCGTCAGCGCGGCCGCGCTCTCGCGGGTCAGGGCGCCGCTGCCCAGCGGGTAGTAGGGGAGGAAGGCGATGCCGCGGACCTCGCACAGGGCCAGGAGCTCCGCCGAGGAACGGTCCAGCAGGTTGTACGGGTTCTGGACGGACGCCACCGGGACCAGGGCCAGGGCCTCCAGGAGCTGGGCCGGCGTCACCGTGTTCAGGCCGATGTGGCGGATCTTGCCCTCCGCCCGGAGCTCTCCCAGCGTGCCCAGCTGCTCCGCCATCGGGACGGCGGGGTCGAAGCGGTGCAGCTGGTACAGGTCGATCCGGTCCAGCCGGAGCCTGCGCAGGCTCGCCTCGCACATCGCGCGGAGCTCGTCGGGACGGCCCGCCGCGTGCCACCGGTCCGGGCCGGTGCGCACCACCCCGCCCTTGGTGGAGACCACGAGCCGCTCCCCGTACGGGTGGAGCGCCTCGGCGACCAGTTCCTCCGCCAGGTGGGGACCGTAGTTGTCGGCGGTGTCGATCAGGGTGACCCCGCGCTCCACGGCGGTGCGCAGCAGTGCCACGGACTCGGCGCGGGAGGCGCGCGGACCCCAGTACCCGGCGCCGACCAGACCGCCGGTACCGAGCCCGAGACGGCGTACGGGCAGGTCCCCACCGAGGGTGAACGTCTCAACCGCGTCAACAGGCATGGCCCGACCGTAACCCAGGGCCCCGGATGTGCCAGGCTCACGGGATGCGTTACATCATCATCGGCGCCGGTGCGATCGGCGCGACCATCGGAGGACGGCTCGCGGAGTCCGGCAGCGAGGTCGTCCTCGTCGCGCGCGGCGCCCACGCGCTGGCGCTCCGGGCGGACGGGCTGCGGCTCACCACGGCGGACGGGGAGCGGGTGCACCGGCTGCCCGTGGCCGACGGTCCGGCCGATCTCGGCGAACTGCGCCCGGACGACGTGCTGTTGCTGACGGTCAAGACCCAGGACGCGCTCGCCGCGCTCGACGTGTGGGCCGACGCGGAGGTCGCGGGCGGCGGGACGGCGGCGCAGCGGCTGCCGGTTCTGTGCGCGCAGAACGGCGTGGAGAGCGAACGCCTGGCCCTACGGCGCTTCGCGCACGTGTACGGGGTCTGCGTGTGGCTGCCGGCGACCTTCCTGGAGCCGGGCGCCGTCTCCGCGCTGTGCACGCCGCTGACCGGGATCCTGCACATCGGCCCGGCCGCCGGGGGGCCCGCGGCCGGGGGCACGGACGCCAGGGCCCGGCGGATCGCGGCCGACCTGGAGAAGGCCGGTTTCGAGGCGCCGGTCGTCGAGGACGTCATGCGGTGGAAGTACGCGAAGCTGCTGGGCAACCTGAGCAACGCGATCCAGGCGACTACCGGACCCGAACCGGGCCCCGCGAAGGCGGCGCTGCTGCTGCGGGCGATCCGGGAGGCGAAGGCGGCCTTCGGGGCCGCCGGGATCCCCTACGCCTCGGAGGACGAGCAGTCGGCGGCCCGCGGGAACAAGGTGGAAGCGCCGGCCGGGCTGCGGGGCGGATCCTCCTGGCAGAGTCTGGCGCGGGGGACGGGGTCGGTGGAGGCGGACTACCTCAACGGGGAGATCGTGCTGCTGGGGCGGCTGCACGGGGTTGCGACGCCGGTCAACGACACGCTGCGGCACGCGGCGAACATCTTCGCCCGCGAGGGGCTGCCGCCGGGCGCGATGTCCATCGAGGACCTGACGGCCCTGGCCGACGAGGCGGCCGCCCGCGCGTAGGCGCCGCTGCGCGGGGCCGCCCCCGAACCACCCTTCCACCGTTCCCTGCGGCTCCGCTCCAGCCCCCGGTCCTCAAACGCCGGACGGGCCGGAAGGGAATGCGGCTACGCCGTCAGCGCCGGGACTCGGGCCGGGGTGAGGGCCGCCGCCTCGTAGCGGCGCAGCAGCAGGCGGGCCAGTTCAGGGGAGGGGCCCAGGACGGCGGAGAGCACGTCCGCGCCCGCGGCTTCGGCGCCCGCCGCGATGCGGTCGGGGAGCCGGCCGGGGGCGATCACGTACGGGGCCACCGCGATCCGGCGGACGCCCTCCGCGCGCAGGGCCCGTACGGCGTCCTCCGTACGGGGGAGAGCAGCGGAGGCGAACGCAGGCCGCACGGCGCACCAACCGGTGTGCCGCCACTCCCGCGCGGTTTCAGCGATCACTGCGATCGCCTCCGGGTCTGAGGATCCGGCGGACGCGAGCACCACTGCGGTGGTGGCGCGGTCCGCCGGGGTGAGGCCGGCCTCCCACAGGCGGCGCTCCAGGTTCGCCAGCAGCAGCGGGGACGGACCGAGCACGTCCGCGATCCGGACCGAGAGGTCCGGCAAGTGGGACGCCGCTCCCGCGAGCACCGCCGGGATGTCGGACTTCGCGTGGAACGCCCGCGTCAGGAGCAGCGGGAGGGCCACGACCTCCCGTACGCCCGACAGGTAGAGGGAGGCCACCGCCTGGTCGACGGTCGGGGTGTCGAAGTCCAGGAAGGCCGTCTCCACGCGCAGCCCCGGCCGCAGTGCCCGCACCCGGCGGGTGAGGGCGTGCACGGTCGCGGCGTGCCGCGGGTCGCGGCTGCCGTGGGCGATGACCAGCAGGGCGGGGGAGTGCGTGGCGGGCGCGTACATGCTGATCAGCTCTTGACCAGCAGGCCGCGGGTGCGCAGCACCCACCGCTCGACCGGGCTGAAGATCAGCAGGTCGATCGCGATGCCGACGACCAGGATCAGGATGATCGCCAGGAACACGCCGGGCAGGTCGATGTTGTTGCGGCCGTTCTCCAGGAGCTGGCCCAGGCCCAGGCCCAGGTCGGGCGAGCTGGCGATGATCTCGGCGGCCATCAGCGAGCGCCAGGAGAAGGCCCAGCCCTGCTTGAGGCCGGCCAGGTACCCGGGCAGCGCGGCCGGCATGATCACGTGCCGGGCGCCGCTCAGGCCGGTGGCGCCCAGGGTGCGGCCGGCCCGCAGGAACAGCGGCGGGATCTGGTCGATGCCGGAGACGAGGCCGTTGGCGATGGACGGGACGGCGCCGAGCAGGATGACGGTGTACATCATCGCGTCGTTGAGGCCGAACCAGAGCACCGCCGGCGGCACCCAGGCGACCGAGGGCAGGGATTGCAGGCCCTGGAGGATCGGGCCGATCGCGGCGCGGACGAACTTCACCCGGGCGACCAGCAGTCCGAGCGGGGTGCCGATGGCCAGGGCCAGCAGGAAGCCGAGCAGACCGCGGGAGACGCTGGTCCAGATGACCTCCAGCAGGGTGCCCTTGAGCCACATGGCGGACAGGCTGTCCCAGACCGCGGACAGGGAGGGCAGCTTCGTCTCGTCGGTGACCTTCGCCGCGACCAGGATCTGCCAGACGAGGAGGACCAGGCCGACGGCGATGACCGGCGGCAGGACCTTCTTGACCAGGACCTCACGGACCGGCGTGCGGTGCGTCTGGACGGCGTCGAGGGCGTCGAGGCCCGCCTCCAGGCCGGCGAGATCGTCGGTCTTGGCCCTGGCCTTCGCGTCGGCCCTGGTCCCGGCCTCGGGGGTGGTGTCAGTGCTGGCCATGGCGGCGGATCTCCCCACGCAGGTGTTCAGTGATCTCAAGGGACAGCTCAGCGACGTCCGCGTCCTCGATGCGCCGCGGCTGCGGGATGCCCACGGTCCATTCCTTGGCGACCCGGCCGGGACGCGAGGACAGCAGGACCACGCGCTGCGCGAGCCGCACGGCCTCGCGGACGTTGTGCGTGACGAAGAGGACGGAGAGGTTCGTCTCTTCCCAGATGCGGGTCAGCTCACCGTGCAGCACGTCACGGGTGATGGCGTCCAGCGCCGCGAACGGCTCGTCCATCAGCAGGAGCTGGCTGTCCTGGGCGAGCGCCCGGGCCAGGGCCACGCGCTGGCGCATGCCGCCGGACAGCTCGTGGACCCGCTTGCCGTACGCGCCGCCGAGCCGGACCAGCTCCAGCAGCCGCTCGGCCTCGGACTTGCGGTCGGCCTTGGCCACCCCGCGCAGGCGCAGGGCCAGTTCGATGTTCTTGCCCGCGGTCAGCCACGGGAAGAGGGCGTGCTCCTGGAACATCAGGGCCGGCCGCCCGCCGGGCGTCTCGATGACGCCCGCGGTCGGCTTGTCGAGCCCCGCGACCAGGTTGAGCAGGGTGGACTTTCCACACCCCGAGGCACCCAGGATGGTGACGAACTCTCCGGGAGCGACATCGAGGCTGATGTCGTCCAGGACGAGCTGCGATCCGGCCGGGCCGGAGAAGGACTTCGATACGTGCTCGATGCGAGCGGCGTGCGTCTGCTCCGCTACGGTGCCCTCGGCAGCCTTGGCAAGCATGGTGGCCATGGTCGTCACCTCCTGGGATTCGGGACGGGTACTGGAGGGGTTACTTGACGCCGAGGCCGGCGTCGGAGACCTCGGGCTTGCCGGCGGCCTTGAGGACCTTGTTCAGGAGCGTCAGGTCGTAGATGCCGGTGAGGTCGGGCTGCTCGATGAGCTTGGCCTTGACGGCCCAGTCGGATTCGGTCTTCAGGGTGCCGGCGAGCGGGTCGTCGGTGACCAGGATGCTGGTCCAGGCCGGGTCGATGACCTTGGCGTCGAGCGGCTTGCCGCCTTCGGCGGCCAGCTTCGCGTTCGCGGAGGCCTTCGCCTTGTCGGGGTTGGCGTTGATCCACTCGTTGGTCTTCACGGTGCCGCGCAGGACGGCTTCGACGACGTCCGCGTGTTCCTTGAGGAACTTCTGCGACACGATGATGTTCGTGATGACGAACTTCTTGTCGGGCCACAGGTCGGTCTCGTCGAGGAGGACCTTGGCGCCGTCGGAGACGAGCTTGGAGGCGGTGGGTTCGGGGACCCAGGCGCCGTCGATGGAGCCCTGCTTGAAGGCGTCGGGGGTGACCTTGTTGTCGGTGCGGACGACGGAGACGTCGCCCTTGCCGGACTCGGGGTCGACGTTCCAGCCCTTTTCGGAGATCCAGTTGAGGAACGCGACGTCCTGGGTGTTCCCCTTCTGGGGGGTGGCGATCTTCTTGCCCTTGAGGTCGTCCAGGGTTTTGATCTTGTCGGGGTTCACGACCAGCTTCACGCCGCCGGAGGCGGAGCCGGAGATGATCCGCAGGTTGGAGCCCTTGGACTTGACGTAGCCGTTGATGGACGGCGAGGGGCCGATGAAGCCGATGTCGAGGGAGCCGCCGTTGAGGGCTTCGATCTCGGAGGGGCCGGCGTTGAAGGACTGCGGCTTGATCGTGGTGCCGTTGAGTTCCTTGGCGATGAGGCCTTCCTGGAGACCGACGAGCGCGGTGGCGTGCGTCAGGTTCGGGAAGTAGCCGATGCGGACCTCGGTGGCGGACAGCTTCTTGCCGGCGTCGGCGGCGACGTTCTCCTTCGCGGGAGCGTCGTCCTTCTTGGCATCGGAACCGTAGCCGCACGAGGCGAGGGCGCCGATCAGGAGCGGGAGGGCGGCGGCGGCGACGATGCTGCGGCGCAGGCTGTGGGAAGAGCGCAGTTTACGGGTGGTACCGGTGGCAGGCACGGGAGGACTTCCTCTCGTAGCGTCGTTTCACGACGCACGTCTTCGTCTGTGGAGCAAGGGCGGGTACAGCTCGTGGGGGGTGTGGGCGCGCATGCGGTGCGCGTACGTCATCACGCACATCGCCCCACCCCTCCCTGGCCGCTGCCGAGGGAGCCGCTGCCCACCCGGCCGCCCTCCTTCGCGAAGGTGGCGTAAATGTCGGCAAGCATGATCAGAAGTCCCACCCTTCCTCATCGGCCTGAACGGTGGTCTCGGCCTTCGAGGCGAAGGACTCGCCGACCATGCCGGCCGCCAGGGTGGTGCCGTCCGCCGGGTCGATCAGCAGGAAGGACCCGGTGCGGCGCGAGTCGGCGTACGAGTCGAGCGCGAGCGGCTCGGCGGTCCGGACGACGACCCGGCCGATGTCATTGGCCACCAGCTGCCCGGGGTTCGGGTGCTGGGACAGGTCGTCCAGGGTCAGCCGCGAGGGGATCTCCTTGACGATCGCCTTGACCGTGCGCGTGGTGTGCTTGATCAGCACCCGGGCGCCCACGGCCAGCGGCTGGTCCGCCACGTGGCAGACCGTCGCCTCGACGTCCTGCGTGGTGGCGGGGGAGTTCGCCGACGGCGCGATCAGGTCGCCGCGCGAGATGTCGATGTCGTCCTTGAGGCGCACGGTCACCGACTGCGGGGCCCACGCGATGTCGACGCTCTCACCGAGCGCGTCGATTCCCTCGATGACCGAGGTGCGGCCCGACGGCAGGACGGTGACGGCTTCGCCGACCCGCAGGACGCCGGAGGCGATCTGGCCCGCGTAGCCCCGGTAGTCCGGGTTCTCGGCGGTCTGCGGCCGGATCACGTACTGCACCGGGAAACGCGCCGGGCAGGCGGTGAGGTCGTGGCTGACCGGGACCGTCTCCAGGTGCTCCAGCACCGTGGGGCCGCCGTACCAGTCCATGTGCGCGGAGGGCTCGACCACGTTGTCGCCGGCCAGGGCCGAGATCGGGATCGCGGTGATCTCCGGGACGCCCAGGTCGGAGGCGTACGCGGTGAACTCCTCGGCGATCGCGGCGAAGACCTTCTCCTCGTAACCCACCAGGTCCATCTTGTTGACGGCCAGCACCACGTGCGGGACCCGCAGCAGGGCCGCGACGGCGGCGTGCCTGCGGGTCTGCTCGATCACGCCGTTGCGGGCGTCGACCAGCACCACGGCGAGGTCGGCGGTGGAGGCGCCGGTGACCATGTTCCGCGTGTACTGCACGTGCCCGGGGGTGTCGGCCAGGATGAACCGGCGCCGGGCGGTGGCGAAGTAGCGGTAGGCCACGTCGATGGTGATGCCCTGCTCCCGCTCGGCCCGCAGGCCGTCGGTGAGCAGCGCCAGGTCGGGGGTGTCCTGACCGCGCTGGGCGGACACGGCCTCGACCGCTTCGAGGGTGTCGGTGAGGATCGACTTGGAGTCGTGCAGCAGGCGTCCGACCAGGGTGGACTTGCCGTCGTCGACGGAACCGGCGGTCGCGAAGCGCAGCAGCGTGGTCGCCGACAGGTCGGCGAACTGCTCGGTGGTGGAGGTCATTTCTAGAAGTACCCTTCGCGCTTGCGGTCTTCCATCGCGGCCTCGGACATCTTGTCGTCGGCGCGGGTCGCGCCCCGCTCGGTGAGCCGGGAGGCGGCGATCTCGGTGATCACGGCGTCCAGCGTGGTGGCGTCGGAATCGACGGCGCCGGTGCAGGACATGTCACCGACGGTGCGGTAGCGGATCAGGCGGGTCTCGGTGGTCTCGTCCGCCTTCGCGCCGCCCCACTCGCCGGCCGTCAGCCACATGCCGTTGCGCTTGAAGACCTCGCGCTCGTGGGCGAAGTAGATCTCCGGCAGTTCGATGCCCTCGCGGGCGATGTACTGCCACACGTCCAGCTCGGTCCAGTTGGACAGCGGGAAGACGCGCACGTGCTCGCCCGGCGCGTGGCGGCCGTTGTAGAGCTGCCACAGCTCGGGGCGCTGGCGGCGCGGGTCCCACTGGGAGAACTCGTCGCGCAGGGAGAAGACGCGCTCCTTGGCGCGGGCCTTCTCCTCGTCGCGGCGGCCGCCGCCGAAGACGGCGTCGAACTTGAGGCTCTGGATCGCCTCGGTCAGCGGGACGGTCTGCAGCGGGTTGCGGACGCCGTCGGGGCGCTCGCGGAGCTTGCCGGCGTCGATGTACTCCTGGACGGAGGCCACGTGCAGGCGCAGCCCGTGCTTGGCCACCGCGCGGTCGCGGTAGTCCAGGACCTCGGGGAAGTTGTGGCCGGTGTCCACGTGGAGCAGGGTGAACGGCACCGGCGCGGGCGCGAACGCCTTCAGCGCCAGGTGCAGCATGACGATGGAGTCCTTGCCGCCGGAGAAGAGGATCACCGGCTTCTCGAACTCGCCCGCGACCTCGCGGAAGATGTGCACGGCCTCCGACTCGAGGGCGTCGAGGTGCGACAGCGCGTAGGGCGCGTCCGTCCCTTCGTGGACGTGTGCGACGGTGGCGGTCATGCCAGACCCCTCTCGGTGAGCAGCGCGTGCAGGGCCGAAGCCGACTCCTGTACGGACTGCGTGTGCGACTCGATACGGAGGTCCGGGGACTCCGGCGCTTCGTACGGGTCGTCGACCCCGGTCAGACCGGAGATCTCGCCCGCCGCCTGCTTGGCGTACAGGCCCTTCACATCACGCTCGGAGCACACCTCCACCGGAGTGGCCACGTGCACTTCGAGGTAGTTCGTCTGCTCGGCCGCGTGACGCTTGCGGACGGCCTCCCGGCTGTCCGCGAACGGCGCGATCACCGGGACGAGCGCCTTCACGCCGTTGGACGCGAGGAGTTCGGCGACGAAGCCGATCCGCTGCACGTTGGTGTGCCGGTCCTCGCGGGTGAAACCGAGGCCCGCGGAGAGGAACTCGCGGATCTCGTCGCCGTCGAGGACCTCCACGCGGTGGCCCTCGGCGCGCAGCCGCTCGGCCAGCGCGTAGGCGATGGTGGTCTTGCCCGCGCTCGGCAGCCCGGTCAGCCACACGGTGGCGCCCTGGTCGCTCACGCTCATCTGCTTCGTCTCCGTCGGTTCCGTACGGGCTGTGTCTGTAGGAGCGGTGTCTGTAGGAGAGGTGTCTGCCATCAGCCGTGCAGTCCGCACTCGGTCTTCCCGAGGCCGGCCCAGCGGCCGGACCTGGCGTCCTCGCCCGCCGCGACCCGGCGGGTGCACGGGGCGCAGCCGACGGAGGCGTAACCGTCCGTCAGCAGCGGGTTGGTGAGGACGCCGTGCTCCAGGACGTACGCGTCCACGTCGTCCTGGGTCCAGCGGGCGATCGGCGAGACCTTGACCTTCTGCCGCTTCTCGTCCCAGCCGACCACCGGGGTGTTCGCCCGGGTCGGGGACTCGTCGCGGCGCAGGCCCGTCGCCCACGCGTCGTACGCGGTCAGGCCCTCTTCGAGGGGCTTGACCTTGCGCAGCGCGCAGCACAGGTCGGGGTCGCGGTCGTGCAGCTTCGGGCCGTACTCGGCGTCCTGCTCGGCGACGCTCTGGCGCGGGGTGAGCGTGATGACGTTGACGTCCATCACGGCCTCGACCGCGTCACGGGTGCCGATGGTCTCCTCGAAGTGGTAGCCCGTGTCGAGGAAGACCACGTCCACGCCGGGGAAGGCGCGGGAGGCGAGGTGGGCGACGACCGCGTCCTCCATGGAGGAGGTCACGGCGAACCTCTTGCCGAAGGTCGAGGCCGCCCAGGTGAGGATCTCCAGCGGGGAGGCGTCCTCCAGGTCCCGGCCCGCCTGCTCGGCCAGTGCCTTCAGACTGCCGGTTTTGAGATCGGCGTCCTGAACCGTGGTCATATCGAGTCCCCTCCAGCGTCATTGGACTGAACACCCTGAACACCCCGGGCCAGCAGCCCGAGGTACTTCAGCTGGAAGGCTCGGTTGCAGGCCCTGCATTCCCAGGCGCCGTGGCCCGTTTCGTTCGGGAACAGGTCCTCGTCGCCGCAGTACGGGCAGTAGAAGGGTGCGGCGCGCTCGCTCACGACAGATCCTCGTCCTTGGCCCGGGTGACCCAGGCGGCGAAGCGCTCGCCGTCCTCGCGCTGGTCCTGGAAGCGCGTGACGACCCGCTCGACGTAGTCCGGCAGACCGGCCGAAGTGACCTTGAGACCGCGGACCTTGCGGCCGAATCCGGCCTCCAGGCCGAGCGCGCCGCCCAGGTGGACCTGGTAGCCCTCGACCTGGTTTCCGGCGTCGTCCAGGACCAGCTGGCCCTTGAGACCGATGTCCGCCACCTGGATGCGGGCGCAGGCGTTCGGGCAGCCGTTGATGTTGATGGTCAGCGGCTCGGCGAACTCCGGCAGGCGGCGCTCCAGCTCGTCGATCAGCGAGGCGCCGCGCGCCTTCGTCTCGACGATGGCCAGCTTGCAGAACTCGATGCCGGTGCAGGCCATCGTGCCGCGGCGGAACGGGGACGGCTTGACCCGCAGGTCCAGCGCCTCCAGGGCCGCGACGACCGAGTCGACCTTGTCCGCCTCGATGTCGAGCACGATCATCTTCTGCTCGGCGGTGGTGCGCAGCCGGCCGGAGCCGTGCCGCTCGGCGACGTCGGCGATCTTCGTCAGCGTGGCGCCGTCGACCCGGCCCACGCGGGGCGCGAAACCGACGTAGAACCTGCCGTCCTGCTGCTGGTGGACGCCGACGTGGTCGCGCCACTGGCCGCTGGGCTGCTCGGGCGCGGGGCCGTCGGTCAGCTCGCGCCCCAGGTACTCGTCCTCCAGGACCTGGCGGAACTTGGCCGGGCCCCAGTCGGCGACGAGGAACTTCAGGCGGGCGCGGGTGCGCAGCCGGCGGTAGCCGTAGTCGCGGAAGATCGAGATGACGCCCTCGTAGACGTCCGGGACCTCGTCGAGGGAGACCCAGGTGCCCAGGCGCACGCCCAGCTTCGGGTTGGTGGACAGGCCGCCGCCGACCCAGACGTCGAAGCCGGGACCGTGCTCGGGGTGGGTGACCCCGACGAAGGCGATGTCGTTGATCTCGTGCGCCACGTCGAGCAGCGGCGAGCCGGAGATCGCGGACTTGAACTTGCGGGGCAGGTTGGAGAAGGCCGGGTTGCCCACGATGCGGCGGTAGATCTCGTCGATGGCGGGGGTGCCGTCGATGATCTCGTCCAGCGCGATGCCGGCGACGGGCGAGCCGAGGATGACGCGGGGCGTGTCACCGCAGGCCTCGGTGGTCGAGAGGCCGACGGCCTCCAGACGGCGCCAGATCTCCGGGACGTCCTCGATCCGGATCCAGTGGTACTGCACGTTCTGCCGGTCCGTGAGGTCGGCGGTGCCGCGCGCGAACTCCTGGGAGATCTCGCCGATGACGCGCAGCTGGTCGGTGGTCAGCCGGCCGCCGTCGATGCGCACGCGCAGCATGAAGTACTTGTCGTCCAGCTCCTCCGGCTCCAGGATCGCGGTCTTGCCGCCGTCGATCCCGGGCTTGCGCTGGGTGTAAAGGCCCCACCAGCGCATACGGCCGCGCAGGTCGTTGGGGTCGATCGAGTCGAAGCCCGCCTTGGAGTAGATGTTCTCGATGCGCGTCCGCACATTGAGACCGTCGTCGTCCTTTTTGAACTGCTCGTTGCCGTTGAGGGGCGTGTGGTGCCCGACGGCCCACTGGCCCTCGCCGCGGTGACGGCCGGTCTTGCGGCGCGCGGCGGCGCCGGGTGCGGCGGCTGCGGTCGTATCGGGGGTGGCGGCCATGGCGGTATGTCCTTCTTCGGCGGCTCGAGGCAGGGGCAGGGGGAGCAGCGGCGTGACCCCTGGCGCGCGTGGAGCGGATGTGGCTGATTTGCCGCCGTTTCGGGCGGCGATCGGCCTACAGGGGACTGCGGTGGTGGCTGACGGCGGGCGGTGTGTTCGCGTCCGCGGCGGCGGCGGTGCGGGGCGCTGTCGCGGCGGTGCTGTGCGTCAGCGCGCCGGACAGATGGCGCTGGACATGCGGCCGAGGTCGACGTGCCGCCGACTCACCAAGGCAATTCCAGCTCCGTTCATGGGGGGAAGCGTGGCATGTGGCGATTGGAGGAGTCCACTACTGTCCACGATCCGGACGAACTCGTCTCGCATCGCAAGATCCCCGTGACGGGGGTCACCCCAGGAGCCCCTTTGTGCACCCCGTGCCTCAACCGTCGGCGGCGGTTGAGGCACGGGGTCCAGGGCCGGTCCCCGGGCCCGGCAGGATCCGAAAGAGACGGGCCTAAGCGCCGGGCCAGGGGCCGGGAGTCGGGGTGGACTCCTTCTGCTCCGATTCCTCGCGGAAGACCTTGAAGCCCCGCCGGAGGTAGTTCGCCATCGCCGTCGGCCCGTCCTCACTGCACGTGTGGACCCAGACGCGCCGCGTCTCGGACAGCTCCGGCCAGCGCCCGGCCAGGGACCAGGCCCGCTCGATGCCCACCGACAGCAGGTGCCCGCCGATGCGCCGCCCCCGGAAGTCCGGGAGGAGGCCGAAGTACATGATCTCCACCACGCCGTCCGGCTGCGGGTCGAGTTCCACGTACCCGGCCGGCGTGCCCCGGTCGTACGCCACCCAGGTCTCCACGCCGGGACGGTCCAGCTGCTCGACCCACTGCGCGCGGGTCAGCGACAGCCGGTCCGTCCAGTGGATGTCGCCGCCGACCGAGGCGTAGAGGAAGCGGCTGAACTCGGGGGAGGGGACCTCGGAGCGTTCGATCCGGATCTCCGGCCCCGGGACGGCCGCCGGGACGAGGTCGGACGGTGAGGTCATTTCCAGGGACCAGGTGGTCAGCGTGATGGTGCTCATGGACGTCAGGGAATCACGCCCGCACTCCGGTGGCCCAGCCGGGCGCCGATCACCGCCGGGGCGGTGGAGTGCGGCAGCAGCGCGGCCGGGTTCCCGGGGCGGATCAGCTCCACCTCCACGTCCTGCGCGAAGCGGTACGGGCGGTGGGCCAGTACGCCCCCGAGGTTCCGGCGTATCCGGGAGATCTCCGCGCGGACCGTCACGGTGCGCGTCGGGTCCCCGAACAGCTCCTGCGCGAGTTCCGCGGCCGAACGCCCCCGGGGGGCCTCCGCCAGCAGGAACAGCAGCTCCGCGTGGCGCGGGCTCAGCTCCTGCGACCAGCTGCCCGCGGCGCCGTAGACGGTGGCCGACCACGCCCCCGGCCGGCTGAGGTCGAGGACCAGGCGGGCGGCCGCCCCGGTGCCGGTGGGGGCCTGCGTGACGCCCAGCAGCCAGCCGCCCGGCAGCGGCTCCACCAGGCAGTCGCCCAGCTGCGGCACCCACACCCGGCCCGGGCCGAAGGACTTCGGCAGCGGGACCCGGTCCACCGGCGCGAGCCCGGTGACGGCCGCCGTCCACCCGTGGCAGTCGACGGCCAGCGCCCGCCCCGGCATCCGGGCCAGCAGCGGGGCCGCCACCGACCGCAGCCGTTCCAGGGACTCCAGGTGCCGTACCCGCAGCTCCCGCTCCGCGAGGCGGGCCACCGAGCTCACCCACGCCAGCGTCGCCGGGTGCATGGTGGCCAGCGGCCCGCTGACGTCGAGGATGCCGAGCAGCTGCCCGTCGCGGGGGTCCCGTACGGGGGCTCCCGCGCAGGTCCAGTCGTGGTGGCTGGAGACGAAGTGTTCCGCCGAGAACACCTGGACCGGTCTGCGGGCCACCAGGGCGGTACCGACCCCGTTGGTGCCGACCACGGCCTCGTCCCAGTCGGCTCCCACCCCGAAGCCCAGCCGGTCCGCCTTGCGCAGGATCGAGGAGTGGCCCTCCCGCCACAGCAGCCGTCCCTCGGCGTCGGCGACGACCATGATGTGCAGGGACTCGTCCAGCGAGGGCAGCAGCCCCTCGCGCAGGACGGGCAGCAGGTCGCGCAGCGGAGAGGTCTGGCGCCGCTCCTCGGTCTCGGCGGCCGACAGCATCCGCGAGCGGCTGTCGCGGTCCGGGTGCACCCCGCCCGCCATCATCCGGCGCCAGGACTCGGCGATCTCCGGGCGCGGTGCGGCCGGCGGCCGGTCCCCGGCGAGCGCGGCCGCCCGTACCCCCTTGAGCAGACGCGCGGCCTCCCGCGCGTCCATGGCCGAGATGCGTGCCACATCGACCGCGCTGCCTGTGGTGTGAGCCACCGGAACCTCCCCGTGTCGAACGTGCGTACGACGGTTCCCGCCCGGGAGTGTCCGGTACGCGCCGCTTCCCGTGGCGCGTACGGCTCGCCCCTGGGGCGGTTCCAAGTCAAAGGTTGCAACGTCATGCAACTCTCGCCAAGTCCCGGTCGCCCGATCGAAACTGTGCGGACGTCGCCGAGCGGCGTGACAGCTCCTTCCTCGGGGCTTCTCGGATCAGGGGTGGTGCCGAGTCGGCGCGGCGCCATCCCTGGTCCAGGTCAACGGGCCCGGATCGCGGCCCGCAGTGCTCCTCGGAGGGTTGGGGCCCTCCTGTGCTACCCCGCGATCCGGGCCCGTTCCACCACGGACCCCAGGTCCAGACTGTGCGGCAGCGTGCCGAAGGCCGCGCCCCAGTCCCCGCCCAGCCGCGAGGCGCAGAACGCGTCGGCCACCTCCGGCGGGGCCCAGCGCACCAGCAGGGACCCCTGCAGCACCAGCGCCATCCGCTCCACCACCCGCCGGGCCCGCGCCTCGATGCCCTCCAGGTCCGCGAGCTCGGTCAGCAGGTTCTTGATGGCCGAATCCAGCCGGTGGTCTGCGCCCCGCGCCAGGCCGACCTCCTGGAGGAAGGCGTTCAGGGCCTGCGGCTCGCGCTGCAGGGCGCGCAGCACGTCGAGGGCCTGGACGTTGCCCGATCCCTCCCAGATGGAGTTCAGCGGGGACTCGCGCAGCAGCCTGGGCAGTCCCGACTCCTCTACGTAGCCGTTTCCGCCCAGACACTCCAGTGCCTCCGCCACCATCGGCGTACAGCGCTTGGTCACCCAGTACTTCGCTGCGGGCACCGCGATGCGCAGGAAGGCCCGCTCCTGCTCGTCGCCCCTGCTCTGGACGGCGTCGTACGCGGCCGCGAGGCGGAGCGTGAGGGTGGTGGCCGCCTCCGACTCCAGGGCGAGGTCGGCGAGCACGTTGCGCATCAGCGGCTGGTCGATGAGCGGCGCTCCGAAAGCAGAGCGGTGCTCCGTGTGGTGAGCGGCCTGCGTGAGCGCCTGGCGCATCAGCGAGGCCGAGCCGATCACACAGTCCAGCCGGGTCGCCGCGACCATCTCGATGATGGTCCGCACCCCCCGGCCCTCCTCGCCCACCCGGCGCGCCCACGTCCCGTCGAACTCCACCTCGCTCGACGCGTTCGACCGGTTGCCCAGCTTGTCCTTCAGCCGCTGGATCGCGAACACGTTGCGCGTCCCGTCCGGCAGCACCCGGGGCACCAGGAAGCAGGTCAGCCCGCCCGGCGCCTGCGCCAGCACCAGGAACCCGTCGCACATCGGCGCCGAACAGAACCACTTGTGCCCCGTCAGCAGGTACTCGCCCGACGCGTCCAGCGGCACCGCCGCCGTCGTGTTAGCCCGTACGTCGCTGCCGCCCTGCTTCTCCGTCATCCCCATCCCGAAGAGCACCCCGGCCTTCTGCCCGGCCGGCCGCAGGCCCTCCTCGTACACGTGCGAGGTCAGCCGCGGCTCCCACTCGGCGGCGAGCACGGGATCGGTCCGCAGCGCCGGTACCGCCGCGTGCGTCATCGAGACCGGGCAGCCGTGCCCCGCCTCCGCCTGCGACCACACGAAGAACCCGGCCGCGCGCCGCAGATGCCCCGCCGGGCGTCCCCACGCGTCGGTGAGCCCCGCGCCCACCGCGTGCCCGAGCAGCCGGTGCCACGAGGGGTGGAACTCCACCTCGTCGATCCGGTTCCCGTAGCGGTCGTGCGTCCTCAGCTTCGGCGGGTTCTCGTTGGCCTGCGCCCCCCAGTCCTGTGCCTGCCGGGACCCGGCCGCGCGCCCGAGGTCCGTGAGCTCTTCCCGTACCTCCGCGGCGAGTTCGGGCGCGGCACCCGCGAGGTGCCGCTCCACTCCCTCGCTCAGGACCCGGTCGCTGCCGTATACATCGTGGCCCACGAGGAGCGGGGCCTGATTGCTGACTGTGTGGGTGGTGGCTGCCATGCGGATACCGTAAGGACGTGCAGCACGCAAAAGAAACAGCTGAGCGGATTCAGGCCCGGCCGGGACGGCTCCACCGGGCCCGTGCCCTCTACCGCAACGTCTCCAAGCGCAAGATGGCGTGGCTGCTGCTCAAAGACACCGTGAACTCGTGCATCGAGTACCGGATCCTGGGACTCGCGGCCGAGGCGGCCTTCTTCACCCTCCTCTCGCTGCCCCCGCTCTTCCTCGGCCTGCTGGGCCTCCTCGGGTACGTGGACGGCTGGTCGGGCGGTACGACCGTCGCCAGCATCGAGGAGAACATCCTGCGCGCGGTCGGCACCGTCCTGTCCGACCGGGGCGTCAACGACATCGCCCGGCCGATGCTCGACGACGTCACCAACCGGGGCCGCCCCGACCTGATCTCCCTCGGTTTCGCCTTCGCCCTGTGGTCGGGCTCGCGCGCCGTCAACGTCTTCATCGACACCATCACCGTCATGTACGGGCTCGACGGCCAGCGCGGCATCGTCAAGACCCGGCTGCTCGCCTTCGTCCTCTACGTCATCGCCCTGCTGATCGGCGCCATCGTGCTGCCGCTGATGGTGGTCGGCCCGGACGCGGTGGTGCGCCTGGTGCCGTGGAGCACGGAGGTGATCGCGGTCCTGTACTGGCCCGTGGTCACCCTGCTCTCGATCGCTTTCCTGACCACGCTCTACCACGTCTCCGTCCCCGTCCGGTCGCCCTGGATCGAGGACGTGCCCGGCGCGCTGGTCGCCCTCGCCATGTGGGTGTTCGGCTCGTTCCTGCTGCGGATCTACCTCACCAACACGGTGGAGGGCCCGACCATCTACGGATCGCTCGCGGCGCCCGTCGCGGTCCTGCTGTGGATCGGCATCTCGGCGTTCGCCGTCCTCGTCGGAGCGGCCGTCAACGCCGCGATCGACCGCGTCTGGCCCTCGCTGGCCACGGCGGCGGCGCGCGAGGCGAACGAGCGGGTCCGCGAGGCGGAGGCTGCCCAGCTGGTCGCGCGGGCCGCCGCCTGGCGGGCGCTGGCGGAGGGGGAGTCGGAGGACGACGAGGACGCGGGCATGCCCTCGGAGTTCCCCGAGCGCTGGTCGAAGTTCCTGCCGCCCGAGGACTACCACTCCCGCCTGCGCAAGCACTGAGGGCCTGCGGGAGCGCGGGCCGCTTGCGTGAGCGCTGGCCGCTTGCGTGAGCGTCGGCCGCGTGCGGGAGCGCTGATCGTCTGCGTGAGCGCCGGCCGCCTTCGTGAGCACCGACCTCCTGCGCGAGCGCTGGCCGTTTGCGTGAGCAGTGATCGCTTGCGTGAGCACTGGCCGCGTGTGTGAGCAGTGATCGCTTACGTGAGCTCTGACCGCCTGCGCGAGCACTGGCCGCCCGGGTGGGCGCCGGGCCCGGCGTTTCGGGCCGGGCGGCGCGTAGCCTGGTCGGCGTGTACGAGGAGCGGCCGTCCCCCGTGGTGCCCGGCGCCGTGCTCTGGCGGGCCGGCGGCAGCGGCGGCGTGGTGCTGCCCGACGGCTGCATGGACCTGCTGTGGGTGGACGGCCGGCTCCTGGTCGCCGGACCCGACACCGCCGCGCACCCCGCCGGGGAGGTCCCCGGCTCCGGCTTCGCCGGGATCCGGCTGGCCCCCGGCACGGCGCCCGCGCTGCTCGGCGTACCGGCCCGTGTCCTGCGCGACCGGCGGGTCGAGCTGGCGGACCTGTGGCCCGCCGCCGAGGTACGGCGCCTCGCCGGGCGGGTGGCCTCGTACGAGGACCCGTGCGCGGGGCTGGAGGAGCTGGCCCGGCTCCGCGCGGCCGACGGCGGGCCCCCGGACCCCCTGGTCACGGAGGTCGCGGCCAGGCTGCGGGCCGGGCAGGGCGTCGCCGCCGTCGCGGGGGCGGTCGGCCTGGGCGAGCGGCAGCTGCACCGGCGCGCGCTCGACGCGTTCGGGTACGGACCCCGCACGCTCGGGCGGATCCTGCGCCTCCAGCGGGCCCTCGCGCTGACCCGGCGCGGGCTGGCGCAGGCGGCGGTCGCGGCGGCGGCCGGATACGCCGACCAGGCCCACTACACCCGCGAGGTGCGCGCCCTGGCCGGGACCACGCCGGGCGCCTACGCGGCGCGGCCTGCGGCGGGGTCGGCTCAGGCGGGGGCGGCTCAGGCGGAGGTGACTCAGGCCGGGGTGGCTCAGGCCGGGTCGGCCGGGCCTGCCGTGTCGCCGGCTCCGGCTGCTCCGGCTGCCGCGAAGAGGGAGACCCCGGAGCCGTCCGGGTCGAGGACCACGGCGTAGCGCTGCCCCCAGAAGGCGTCCCAGGGCTCCAGGTGGCCCGTGTGGCCGGCGTCGGTCAGCTCCGCGTACAGCGAGTCCACCCCGGCGGGGGAGTCGCACAGGAATGCGAGCCCCACCCTGCCGTCGCTCGCGGGGCGGGTCCAGGACCGGTCGAAGGAGCGGATGACCTCCTCGGTGTCCCAGCCGATCCGCAGTCCGCCCGGCAGGGTGGCCTCGACGTGCGGCTGGGAGTCCGCCCCGGCGGGGACGTCGATGCCGAGACGGCGGTAGAAGGCGAGCGATGCGGCCATGTCGGAGACGACGATGCCGATCATGTCGAGTCGGGGAGTCATGGCGTCAGGTTAGGGGCGCCGGGGACCGCCGGTCTTGAACGAATCGGACACCGGGCGCCCGGTCAGTCCGTGTCCTCCTCCGGCGGGAGATGGCGGTAGACCGTGGCCCGGGAGACGCCGAGCGCGGCGGCGATCGCGGTGGCCCCGCTGCCCGCCGCGTGCATCCGGCGGGCGGCCTCGGTCATGGCCGGGGTCATGGCGGCGGGGCGCCCGCGCCGGCCCCCGGGTACGGGCCGCGCCGTCACGGCCGCGGGACCGGCGGGCCCGTCCAGCAGGCGCCGTACGCCGTCCAGGACCGCCTCGCGCAGCTCCGGGACCGGGGCGTCGGCGAAGAGCACCACCGGGTCGGAGAGCATCGCGACGGCTTGGGCGGCCCGCACCCGCTCCGCGAAACCGGGATCCGGCCCCGCGACCAGGGCGCTCGCCCGGAGCATGGCCTCGCGCAGCCGCGCGAAGGCCGGGCCGGGGGTGGCCAGGGCCGTGTCCTGGAGGTTCAGGCGGAGCAGGTGGCGGTGGTTCAGCCAGACGTCGAGCACCCCCTCGATCGCGGCCCACCGGGCCCGGTCGGCCGCGGCGGCGCGGGCCAGGGCGGCGGCCAGATCCCGGAGCATCGGCTCGACGAGGGCGGCGAGGATGTCGGCCTTGCCGGGGAAGTGGTAGAGCACCGCCGGCTTGGAGACGCCGACCCGCTCGGCGATCTCCCGCAGCGAGGTCTCGTGGAAGCCGTGGACCCCGAACAGTTCCGTCGAGACCCTCAGGATCCGCCTGCGGGTGTCGGGAGCCGTCTCGATAATCGACGCGTTGTGCGACGGGCTGGGAGCGATCTGCGTCTCGTAAATCGTCTCAGAATCTGCGGTTCTGCGGCTTTCCATGGAGAACAGCTTAATGCCTTGCCTGACTTGAGGGCAGGCTTCTGCCGTCGTGCCTGACCGACGGTCAAACGAATGCCCGCCACCGCCCACGCGGACGGCGGCCCGTAAAAGAAGTGGCGCGAGCCTGAGCGGGCTTGTTGCGGTGGGGACGTTCCCGCCGATCGGCGTGGGACCGCTCGTCAGTACGTGCGTACGACCCGGAGGTGAGTTCATTGATGACTGTCATGGCGCAGGGCGCTGCCCGCACTCAGAAGACCATCAATGTCACCTCCGTGGTCTCCGGCTGACCTCCAACCTCATTTGCACTCCACCCTCCGCGCCCGTCAAGGGTCTGCCCTACCAGGTCGACACCCTCAACGCGGCCGGCAACGGCTGGATCACCACCGCCCGCACCGAGTACGACGCACTCGGCCGGGCGGTCAAGGTCATCGACGCGGCGAACAACGCCGTGACCACGTCCTACGCCCCTGCAACGGGCCCGGTCTTCTCCGTCACCAGCACCAACGCGCTGGGGCATACGACGACGACCACCAACGAGCCGGGCCGCGGGGTTCCCCTGGAATCCACCGACCCCAACGGCCGCAAGGTCACCAAGTCCTACGACGCCCTCGGCCGCATGACCGCGGTGTGGACCCCCTCGCAGAAGCCGGCCACGGACAAGGCGGCCTACACCTTCGCCTACCAGATCGACGTCGACAAGACGCCGGTCGTCACCTCCGCCACCTTGCGGGACAACGGTACCTACGCCCAGTCCATGGCCATCTACGACGGCCTGCTGCGTCCGCGCCAGACCCAGACCGAAGGCCTGGGCGGGGGCCGTCTGATCACTGACACGCTGTACAGCGAGAACGGCACGGTCCGACAGACGAACAACGGCTACCTCGCCGAAGGCGAGCCGGCCAAGGAGTTCTTCGTCCCGGAGAGCGTCTACAAGGTTCCCAACTCCACTGAGTTCGCCTACGACGGCCTGGGCCGCACCGTCCGCACCACCACCATGTACGCGGACGTGGCGCAGAACTCGACAACGACCCAGTACGCAGGTGACTGGACGCTCACCCGGACGGCGATGTCGGGCGACGGAAAGACTCCGCTCAAGGGCAGCCGCGCCTCCAAGACGTTCACCGACGTGCTGGGCCGCACCTCCAGAATCAACCAGGCCACGACAACCGACACTTCCAAGATCGACCCGGTCAAGCCGGCCGACGCCGACCCGACCATCTGGAACAGCACCACCTACGACTACGACGCCCGAAACAAGCTGTCGAAGGTCACCGACCCGGCCGGCAACGCCTGGACATACACCTACGACGCACGCGGCCGCATGACGGGATCCGATGACCCCGACGTCGGTACGACCACGTTCGGGTACGACAACCTCGACCAGAAGACCTGGACGAAGGACTCCGCCGGACGCACCCGTTACACGACCTACGACGCCCTCGGACGCACCACCGAACTCCGCGACGACACCGCCAACGGCCCGCTGGTCGCCGCATGGACCTTCGACACACTGCCCGGAGCCAAGGGCCAGCCCGTCGCAGCCACCCGCTACAACGCCGGGGCGGCCTACATCAGCGAGGCCACCGGCTACGACACCGAGTACCGGCCCACCGGCTCGAAGATCACCATCCCCGACACCCCGGCCACCAAGGGGCTGGCCGGCAGCTACGCCTACACCACCACGTACACCCCGACCGGCAAGGTCCAGTCGACCACCGTCCCGGCAACTCCGGGCGGCCTGGCCGCAGAGAAGCTGATCACCCGCTACAACGCCGACGGCGCCCCGGTCACCCTCTCGGGCCTGGCCTGGTACACCGCCGACACCATCTACAGCCCCTACGGCGAGGTACTGCGCACCACCTCGGGCAGCGCACCGCAGCGCGTGTGGCAGACCAACCGGTACGACCCCAACACCGGTCAGGTGACCCAGTCCACGGCCGACCGGCAGACCGCCCCCAACCGGATCAGCGACGTCAAGTACGCCTACGACCCTGCTGGCAACATCACCTCGGTCACCGACAGCCAGCCCGGCGGCATCGCCGAGACCCAGTGCTACGCGTACGACCCGATGGGCCAGCTCACCAAGGCCTGGACAGGCAAGACCGATGCCTGCACCGGCCCGTCCAAGAGCGACGTCACCCCAGGCATCGACGGAGCCGGTTACTGGAAGGAGTACTCCTTCGACAAAATCGGCAACCGCACCCAGCTCATCGACCACGACCTGACCGATCCGGCCCAGGACAACACCACAACGACGAAGTACGCCTACGGCGTCAAGGTGACCGGCAACGGCACCCAGCCGGACACCACCAGCCAGCCCCACGCCCTCGGCAAGACCGACGAGACGATCAAGAAGCCCGGCTCCACCATCACCTCGCAGTCGACCTACGGCTACGACAACGCCGGCAACACCACACGCCGCACCATCGGCGGCGACACCCAGATCCTGAACTGGGACCGGAGCAACAAGCTCACCTCCGCCTCCAGCCCCGGCATCGGATCAGTCGCCGTCACCGGCCCCGCCGGCAAGTGCCTGGACGTCGAGAGCGGAAGCAGCGCTGACGGAACCGCGGTCCAGCTCTGGCCGTGCAACGAGACCAAGGCCCAGCAGTGGCGCCTGAGCGGTGAAACCGTCCGCGCGCTCGGCAAGTGCCTCAAAGCCGCAGGCGGCAATGCGGTCCTCGCGGCATGCGACGGCAGCAACGAACAGAAGTTCACCTACCGCCCCGGCGACAAGACCCTCTACAACGCGGCCGCCAACGCCTGCGTGGACGTACCCAATGGCAACACCGCCGACGGCACGAACCTCCTGGTCTTCGCCTGCAACGGTGGCGCCAACCAGCAGTGGAGCTTCGACACCACCACCACCTACCTCTACGACGCCTCCGGCAACCGCCTGATCGAGGAAACCGGCAGCAGCCGCACCCTCTACCTCGGCGAAGCCGAGATCACCGTCAACAAGGCCGGCCAGCCCCTGGACGCCGCCCGTTACTACGGCAACACCGTCCGCACCACCCGGGGCAAGGCCACAGACCACAAACTCTCCGTTCAGCTGACCGACCACCACAACACGGCAACCACCTCGATCGACCAGAACGCCACCCAGAACATCACCCGTCGGAAGTTCGACCCGTACGGAAACGACCGCGGCGCACAGGTGGGATGGGCCGGCAGCCGCACGTACCTCGGAACCGGCAACAACGACAACACCACCAACCTCACCCACATCGGGGCTCGCGAGTACGAATCGACCACGGGCCGCTTCATCAGCGTCGACCCGATCATCGACATCACCGACCCGCTCCAGATGAACGGGTACACCTACGCCAACGGCAACCCCGTCAGCAACTCAGACCCCACGGGTCTGCGAACTGACGACGGCACAGGCCACAGCGAAAGGCTCGACGGCAAGTCTCCTACGAACCCCTTCACCCCTGGAGGCGGCCACAAGGGTGACTCCGCGGACAGTGACGACGGCCCTGGCGGTGGCGATAGCCCTGGCAATGGCGGCAACGGCAACGCCGGTAAGAAGGGGAACGGCTGCGACAACTGGCTTTGCAAGGCCGCGAACAAAGCCAAGAAGTTCGTCGTCGAAAACAAAGTAGCAATCGTCTCGATCGCCACCGAGATCGTTGTCGGCGCGGCCTGCGTGGCAGGCGCCAGCGCCGCGGGCATAGCGACAGGCGGCGCAGGATTCGCCCTGGCCGCTGGATGCGGTGCACTGGCCGGAGCCGCCGGCGCAGCAGTCGCCAACCTCATGGACCCAGCCGCCGACCACAGCGTCATGGGAATCCTCACGGACATCGGGATAGGCGCAGGCCTCGGCGCAGCAGGCGGAGTGGCAGGTGTTGGGGCCGGACTAGCCCTTAAGGCCGGCGCCAAGGCCCTGGCTAAGACCGTCGTAGGCAAGGCAGTCGGCCAGGCGGTCGGCAAGGCAGTCAGTCGCGCAAAATGCTTCGTCAATAGCTTCACCACTGGCAGCCTCGTCTTGATGGCAGACGGCACGGCAAAGCCGATCGAAGAGATAGAGATCGGCGACAAGGTCCAGGCATCAGACCCGGAGACGGGCGAGGCCGCACCAAAGGACGTCACGGCAACCATCCGGGGCGATGGGTCCAAAAACCTAGTCGAAATCACGATCGACACTGATGCCGACACAGGATCGACCTCGGGCACCATCACCGCCACGGACAAACACCCCTTCTGGGTACCGGACATGGCCAGCTGGGTAGACGCCAAGGATCTTCAGCCCGGGCAATGGCTCCAGACCAGTGCTGGCACTCACGTCCAGATCAAGGCCGTCAAGCAGTGGACGCAACAACTCGCCACGGTCCACAACCTGACCGTCGCCGACGTCCACACGTACTATGTGCTCGCAGGTACCACACCGGTCCTCGTCCACAATTGTGGTGGCACAGCGACGATCCATTACGACGGTGGCCATGCTTCGATCGAGGTCAGTGCGGGCGAGGAGGCTCTTCACACGCACCAGGTCGGTGGCCTGGTGGAGGTAGGCGGTGAAACGATTGCTACGCCAGTGAGGTCAGAGATCTTCACAGGAGCAGTTTCACCTAGCGCACGTTCGGTGACTTTCAATCTCCCGAATCCTGGTGGCGCTATGGCCTATCAGGAGGTCTTTCTCGAGAGAGGAGTAACTGGCACCTATGACGCCTCGACAGAAACTTGCTTCCATTACTGTGCGAGGGTTCTGCAAGCAGGTGGAGTCCCGAACGTTCCGGCCCAGGGAACGATCAGGGAGCTGGCAGTCTTTCTACGTCGTGCGAGCCAGTGAATCGAATGGGGATCCTGCGGGGAGAAGAGGTAGGAATGGATGAGTTTGACTGGCTGGATGACCTGCCGGAAGCATGGTCCGTGCCACCCGAACTTAAAGGTCCTACGCGAGTTCACTTTGTGAATTTCGTGATTCATGTAGTTTCGAGCGAATATACGTCAAACCCGATCAATGAATCAATTGGCGAACTCCTGGCCGAGCATGGACGCTTCAATGTATCTTACCAGCTCAGCGCAAAAGGAAGCCTTCCGGACAAGGGCCTTATGGAGCTATCGGTTGCTCTAGAAGGTGTACTCAAGGAATGCTGGGAGGCATGGCTTAAGTACCAGCAAATCTGGATCTCCGGAAATACTCCCTCTGGCGGCGACTATCAGCAACTGCTGACGGATCTGCGTGCGAGTAGAGACGAAATTAAGCGCATCAGGCCAGTCTGATCGGACTTCCGAAGGAGCCGAGGCCCGCCGCCGGGACTCAGCGGGTCCGTCTGGTAGAGATTGGATGAGCCGAAGCCCCACCGGAATATGACTCCGGTGGGACTTCTGGCCGTCTTGACGGCAGCAGTTGACGGCAACGTCAGTGGACGGGTGCTGCACAACGTGGGGGTTCGTCGTCGCCGTCGGGCTCGATGTTGGGCTCCAAGGGGTCGCGAGCCCAGCCCAGCCCAGAACGAAGGGGCCGACAGCAGAGCTGTCGAGCTGTTCAGAGTTTCTTTACTTGATCAAGGCGGCCCGCTGACGCGGCCCGCGCGCGCTCCGGCCCCTCGGGGCCGCCGCCCGCTCCTGTCTCCGCCCCGCTTGCCGGCTGCCCCGCTGGTCCGGGCGCGCAACACCACCAGCAGGCGCTGTTCTGGGGCTCTGCCCCAGGCCCCGGCCCTCTCTCCGAGGGGGAGGAGGGCCGAATTCAAGTGCGGCTGCGTCGTGGTGATGAGTGGTCGGGTCGCAGGAGGGGTCCCTCGTCGCCCGGGCACTGGAGGCGTACCAGGAACCCCCGGGGGCCGCCAAGGCCGAGCGCAAGCGTCACGGTGTGAGCCTTGGCGGCCCCCGGAGAACCCTGGTACGGCGAAGCTGCCCGACCGACGAGGGACCCCCCCTCCCGCTCAAGCCCCGGTCTGGCCGGAGGCCGGCCCTGCGCTGCTCCTGCCGACTGCGAGCCCAACCCCGTACACAGCATGGGTGACCGCCCCGGGTGGGTATCTGCCGAGTAGCCCCCGGTTGATACGCCCTTCCGGCGTACCGTGGCGCTGGAGGTGTTGAGCTGATGACTACCGAACTGGCTGACAACGTCCGTAAGTACCGGCGTCGGTCCGGGATGAGCCAGGAAGAACTGGCCCACGTCGCAGGCGTCTCGCCTGGCACAGTGCGCAAGGTAGAGCAGGGCGGAACGGTCCGTATGGAAACCCTTCACGTCCTGGCCCGCGCTCTGGGCGTGACTACTGCCAAGCTGATGGCGTCCGACGCTCCCGAACCCGTGGGCCGCACCGAGGAGCCGAACCGGGTCAACCTGATCCAGCTTCGCGCCGTGCTCACCCCGGCTGTCGGGCTCGTGGACCAAGACGCCGAAGTGATAGCCGAAGAACCGAACCTGCGCTCCTTCGGCCGGACGGTGCGTGACGCGCGGGTCCTGTACTTCTCCGACAGCTACAAGAGCGTCGCGGCTCAACTGCCGGACCTGCTGCGTGATGCCATGAGGGCCGTTGCCTACTACGACAGCGGAGAGGAGCACCAGCAGGCACTACTGGGCCGCGCCGAGGCGCTGCGTCTGGCTGGCACCTACCTCACCCAGGTTCGCCAGTACGACATCGCCTACACCGCCCTGGCCGGTGCGATCACGGATGCCAGGCAGGCCGGGGACATGCTCGCGGCAGGCTCGGGCGTCGGCGGTATGTGCTGGCTGCTGGTACGGCAGGGCCGGCTGGGCGAGGCGGAGCGGATCGCCGCCCAGAGCATGGACGCGGTGGAACCGAAGATCACCGGGGCCGCCCCGGACCACTACGCGGTGTGGGGCGGTCTGGCCATGGAGGCCGCAGCCGCAGCCGCCCGCAACAACCGCCCCGATGCGGCCAAGGAATACCGAAAGGCCGCCCGCGTGGCGGCAGCCGCCGTCGGTACGTCGCACCGCAACGTCTCCCGGCACTGGTCCGTCTTCGGTCCGGTCACGGCGGCGATGAAGGCTCTCGAAGACTCCATGGTCGTAGGCGACGCACGCGCCGTGGTGCGCAATGCCGGGGAACAGGAGGAGCTGTCGCCCAAGGCGTGGAAACGCCTGGGCAGGCCCAGCACGAACGACGGGAACCGCTTCACCCTCGACGTGGCCCGTGCCCACACACGCACAGGCGACCTGTCGGCCGCCATGGATGAACTGACCCGCGCCCGGGAGGCAGCCCCAGAATGGATGCGGCACCAGAGCATGGCAGCCGAGACCATGCAGGAGATCCTGGGCAAGCGCAAGCGCACCCTCACGACGGAGATGCGGGAGATGGCCGATTACCTGGGCGTCGTCGGATAGCTACCACGCAACGCAATACTTCCGGCACAGTCCGTCGCCAACTGGTATGCCGCATCGATGGAGTGACGGACAGTGAGCCCCTACGTTCGCCGTATTCCATTCGTCTACCCAGGTGGGGGTGCACGGTGAGCACATCCAGGACCGACGCGGACCGAATCCGCCGCAGGGAGCTGCACGACGCAGCGGCAGGCGTGACCGGTCCCCGGTTACTGCCATGGACTACCCAGGATGGGAACCCCTGCTACCTCAGCACCGATGGCAGGGGCTACCTCTCCTCGCTCGCGGACAGCATCGAAGAGGTGCAGCTCGACATGGGCGAGGAACTCCTGGAGTACGCCCGCGGAGTCGTGGCTCCCGGAGCCAAGATGCTCTCGGCCGCCGAGTACCGGTGGCTCGCCTGCCGGCTGACCGAAGCCTTGACCGACGCACTCCGAGTCGCCGAATCACGCGGCCACCGACTCCCCGCCCCAGCCGAGAGCCCTGGCACCTGACGGCAGTAGCGACGGCAACAACCACGGATTCCCAGGCACGACCACGGACGCCAATGGAACCCCGAACCGCCTCTCACCTGCGTAAATGCAGGTGAGAGGGTCCCTGTCAGCACACGTACTATGTGCTGGCCGGCGCCACCCCAGTCCTCGTCCACAATTGCGGTGGTGGGACGACCGTCTATCGTGGCGTCCCAGAGGGACACCCTGGTTTCGATGCGGCGGTGGACGGTGTGGCCGTCCCCCGTGGAGGAAATGCTTCGGCGGAGTCACACCATCTTGGTGACACCGATAGTCCATTCACCAGTTGGTCAACAAGTGAGGCAGTGGCACGTCGGGCAGCAACTAAGGGGCCGACTGGCGTTGGTGTAGTGATCAAATCGAAAGTTCCTGCCGGGCGGCCGCATGTTCACAGCAATGACGAGCCTGGGGTGGGATTCAGAGGCGAGTTTGAGGTGCAAATCGAGGGAACGGTGACAGGGAATGCATATCCGGCGTGGAGGGGAATGCCGTGAAGCAGGTAAAAGTTGGGAACATCGCGGAGCTGCTATCTGCGTTCCGGCCTGCGGCTCTCGTTGAGGACGTCGATCGGTTGGTTGCCGCGCTGGCCTCCGAGTCTGACAGCGTCGTCGAAGTCACCTTCCCGCCAGCCAAGGAGGTGCTTGATGTCTATCGGTACAGATATGACTCGATCGGTGAAGTTCGGGATTCGCGAATCGGATGGGAGCTCTTCTTTCCTGCCCTCGAAGATTCGGATGGCCGGGTAGGCTTGCTGTCTGTGAGAGCTGGCGAGCTGGGTGCGATCGTTCTTGTTGACGAAACCGTGGAGCTCGTATTGGCGGCTTTGATTAGGCGGTCAGCATGATCCATGGTCCGGGAAGAATTTCCGGACAGGGAAATTCGGCGAGATTTGAGGCGCTCTATCGCTATGTAAGGAATTAGCGTTCCAATTCTCGCTTTAGGGCACGTTGCAGCCCCCTCCCGCTTGCCTCGGAGGGGGCTTCAACATGCCCTTGACGGAAGTAGCTGACGGCAACGTCAGCTGACGGGTGCTGCACAAAGTGGCGGTTCGTCGCCGTCGTCGGGTCGGGTGGCGGCTGGGTGGGGTCGCGGAGGGCGTGGCCGAGGAGGTCGATGGCGTTGCGCTGGAGACGGAGTCGGACGTGGGCGTAGACGGTGGCGGTGACGCCGATGTGGGCGTGACCGAGGAGTTCTTTGATCACGACGAGTTCGACACCTTGCTCCAGGAGGAGCGTCGCGGTGGAGTGCCGTAGGTCGTGGAAGCGGATGCGGCGGAGCCCTGCCCGGTCGAGGAGGGCGCGGAAGTGGCGATTCAGGTTCGCGGGATCGATCGGCCCTCCTGCCGGCGTGCTGAAGACGAGGCCGTTGTCCCTCCAGTCGTCCGCTGCTGCCCCTACTTCTCCTTCCTGTACCTCACGGTGTTCCTTGAACGAGTGGATGCACTCGCTGGGGAGGGCGATGCGTCGTTCGGAGGCTCGGGTTTTGGTGGGTAGGGCGATCAGCCCGCCGGTCTGGGTGCGCTGGAGGGTGCGGCGAATGCTGGCGGTGCCTGTCTGGAGGTCGAGGTCTTCCCACTGAAGGCCGAGGAGTTCGCCCTTGCGGAGGCCGGTGCGGAGGGCGAGTTCGTACAGCGCGAACAGGCGGTCATTGCGGACGGCAGTGAGGAACTGGCGGGCTTCATCTGCTGTGAGTGGTTCGAACCGACGGGGGCGCGGTGTGCCCGTGCGGACGTTGCAGCTTCTTCTCCGGACGGCCGAAGGTGTCCGAGGACGGCGGCATCGAGGAGTTCCCGGAGTTACGCCCCAGGCGACGCTCCATCAGCGGCAAGGGCCACCATCACGGCCTCGCGCTGGATGGGGACGGCAAGACGCTGTTGTCGCGGCGGGTGGCCAACGAGCCGGATCTGCTGAAGCTGATCGGTGACGTCCTGGCCCTGGCCGACGGCCGTCAGGTCACCTGGGCCGTCGACATGACCGGCGGTGAGCCCGCGCTGCTGCTGGTCCTGCTGGTCCTGCTGTTCAGCCACGGCCAGGAGGTCCTTTACCTCCCCGGCCTGCTGGTCAACCAGGCATCCGACGGCTACCCGCGGCGAGGGCAAGACCGACGCCCGCGACGCCTATGTGATCGCCGACCAGGCAGGATGCGCCGCGACCTGCGACCCATCCGCCCCGGCGGCGAAGCCGCCATCGAACTGCGGCTGTTGACCGGACGCCGCACCGACCTGGTCGAGGACCGCACCCGCTCGGTGAAGCGCCTGCGCGGCACCCTGCTGGGCATGTTCCCGGACCTGGAACGGGCCCTGGACGTGACCAGCGCCGGCCCGCTCAAGCTGCTGACGGTCTACCAGATCCCAGCCGCGATCGGCCGTGCCGGGGCCACGCGGCTGACCAAGTGGCTGGCCAACCGCAAGGTCCGTAACGCAAGATCCCTGGCCGAAACCGCGGTCGGGTCGTGGGCCGCGCTCAGGACGCCCAGGACGCCCAGGACGTACTCCAGGAGCAACGGCTCGAGGCCGTCCGCGCCGTCCGCGAGCGGCTCCACCAGCCGGTAGGGAAGCTCGTAGCGCATGGAGCCAGTGCAGACCGCGTGCAGCGCGGCCTCCCGCATCTGGCGGCCCTCGCCGGAGAGTGCGACGGCCACGAGGCGCTCGACGACTCGCTCGGTCGCGGCCCCGGTCGTTCCGGGAACGACGAAGCCTCCGGCCCCTGGTGTTGAGTGGGATCCTCACACCGGGGGCCGGAGGCTTCGCTTGACGGTTGCTCAGGCGCAGAGTCCGCTGAGCGGGGGGAACTTGGAGGTTTTCACGATGGTGAAGTCGGTGACTTCATTCAGGACACTCCTCGCGTACGTGATGTTGTGCCCGCTGAAGTTCCAGTTCTGACCGGAGTCTGCGTCCGAGAACCTCCACGACCCGGATGTCTCGCGAAGTACCGGAGCCCTTTCGATCCATCCGAATTGCTGGGGGGGGTACGCTGACGGTGGTTGAGTCGGTTGTGTCGGTGCTTTCGGTCCAGGAGTGATTTGCGTCAAATGCAGCTTTGAACAAATCTCCTAGTGGCCCGATTGCGATACCGGTTCCGATTCCCCACGTAGACCCACTGGACTTGGTTGAACCTTGGGTGTGATCGGCCTTTTCGGTGCTGGCATTAAAAATGACACTGCCTTCGACACATCCCTTGGACGCTCGATAGGCAGAGCTTCCCGAACCGTCCACGAATGAGCATTTTGCCGCAGACGGCCGCGCTTTGCAGTTGTAGGCGGCGTACTTGGCCACCAGCCCCACCACGCCTTCCGCCGTTTCCTCGGAAGTCACGGCCTCCCTGGCGTTTCCCAGTCTCCAGGTGTCATTGCTGGTGGGGGTGGTGTTGTTGCAGTAGTGCACTTCGAGATTCTTGGATGAATTGATGCCGATGCAGAAAGAGCGGTGGTGGAGCCGGTAGGATGCGGGCTCTGAAAGCGAGTTGGAACCGACAGGTTCGAGACTCCAATACTCATTTCCGGCCATCGATCCACAGTCCTTGAAGGCCGGGGAAGGGTCCGCGCTCAATTCGACATCGGTAATATTTGCCAAGTAGAGGCAAAGGCCGTTGTACTTGCTGCTGATGTTGAACCTGCCGGTTTCGTTTCCGTTCGCGTCCCTTCGCTGAGACAGTGACCATTGCTGCTGGAGAGTGGGCAATCCGGGTTGCCCGGTGGGGAATCCCCCGGCGGACGCGGCGAGCGGCTGCTGAAGGTTTGGATTGAAGATCTGAAGGCAAGGCAGCGTGCCAGGGGCTTCACATGGTCCCGACCCGGGCCAGGCGAGGTCTTTCCAGTTGAGCCAGATGTCGGTCCTGCTTCCGTCGGGCGTTCCGGCGGCCAGCTGTGTGCGCTGGAATACGGACCCATTGGCCATGGCGAAGACTTCGAAACCGGGTACGTCTCTGGAAGTTGAGGTCTGCACCGCGAGGGACGTGGCCGCGTCCCTGATGCCGTCCAGGATGGTCCGGTTCCCCAGCCAGATGCCGTTGACGTCGACGGTGTCCGCGCTCTGGGTCTGTAGACGGTAGGCGACCTTGCCGTCGGCGGCGTTGATGCCGAATACGGCGATCCGCCCGTCCGAGTAGCTGGCCGTCACGGGAGTGGTGGTGAACTCGGGGCCCAGAATCCTGCCGGCTGCCCAGGTGCCGTTCGGATTGCTCACGGTCCCGGGGGTCGACTGGGTCGCGGTGTACAGGTTTCCGGCACGGTTCCCGAAGATCTGCAGCAATTGGCCCGAGTCGGTGATGTTAGCGGCTACGGCGACGCCGCCGGTGAATCCGTCCCCGAGTTCGAGCCAGGGCGACCAGTCCGGTTGCGGATCCATCTGGGTTGACCGGGCGATCTGCGCGCTGTGCCTGATGCGCCCGTCGGCTTTGCGGGCGAAGATTCCGATGCGTCCGTCACCCTCGACGATGGCGGCCGGATTCCCGTCCCAGTCTCCCGCCAGGCGCTTCCAGTCGGTCCAGAGGTCTCCGTTGGGGGCCTTCTGGACCGTGTACCACAGGCCGTTGTCAGAGCCGCGAACGAACACTTCCAGCCGGCCGTCGTTGTTGCTCACCTTCGTGGTGCTGTTCGAGGGCTTGCTGTAGATGTTGTTGTTGGCGACGACCACGGGGTCCCCCACGAGGGGAACACCCGCCGGTTGCCCGATGACATTCCAGGGACCTGGAGCAACGTCGCCCGTGGTGGTGAGGATCTTCTGGTACCGGAGATTGCCACTGTTGCCCCGGACGAATACGACCTGGCCCTTGTCCAGGTTCTGGGCGACCGAAGGGGGTCCGCCCGTTCCGTTGTCGAACCCCGACTTCCAGGATCCCCAGTCCCCGTTTCCGCCCGACCGTACGCGGTAGCTGAGCTGTCCGTTCGCGTCCGCCGCGAGCAGCGTGAGCGTTCCGTCAGGCGATGTGGCGACGGCGGGATTCGTCGGGATGATTCCATCTGCTGCTGCCGCCGCGGGAGCGCCGGTATAGACCGGGAGCGCCCCGCACATTGCGATTGCGGCGGATGACAGGAGAAGAGCCGACTTCCGCGCGACCATTCGTGATGGTCGGCCAAGCAGGGAAAGTGGGGGCATGAACTATCCTTCCTGCCCATTCGATTAGCGCGAAGGGTAGCGGCACCCCTGGCCATGTAGGACACGATCCAAGGGCTTGTCCTACGGGGCGGGTCTCGGTGCTCCGTCCACTTCGGCGGAAGGGCTTCGTTCGTGGGGAATGGACCGTCGGTAATCGACATGATGGGTGAACTGGCTCTGGAGCCAGGGGAATTCCACCAGGCAGTGTCTGATGGCTCTCGCCCGGACGGTGGATCTGCTGCCGTTCCGGGCAAGAGCCGGTCATGGTGCGTCGGCATGAACTGACGAACGCTCAGTGGGATCGGATAGCCCCGCTGCTGTCGGAGACGGGCGGGCCGGGTGGGCGGTGGGCCGACCACCGGACCGTGGTCGACGGTGTGCTCTACCGGACACGGACCGGGATTCCCTGGCGTTACCTGTCCGAACGCCACGGATCCTGGCAGACCGTCTACGAACGTCAGCGCCGCTGGTCGGCCGACGGCGCCTGGTCGAAGATCCTGCGGGCAAGGTCCACCTGCTGGCCGATGACCGCTGCCGGCCCCTGGTCCGGCTGACCTCACCCGGCCAGCGCGGCGACAGCCCGATGTTCATCCCCCTCATGCAGGCCCTCAACGTGGCCCGCACCGGAACCGGGCGCCCGCCGGACTTCGACCGCGAGCAGTACCGCCAGCGCAACACCGTCGAACGCTGCATCGGCAAGCTGAAACACCACCGGGCCGTCGCAACCCGGTACGACAAGCGCGACTACATCATCAACGGCACCCTGGCCACAGCAGCCATCGTGAACTGGCTCCGCGCCCTCACCAAAGAGCCGTCAGGCAGTGCCTAGGGCGTGTCTGGTGGGTGTGGGACCGACCGTCCACCTCACAGGCTTGAGTGCTGGCGATCTTCAACACCTGTGGCTAGGCTATGCGTTGCTCATTCGAGAGCCACAAGCACTGGCGACGTGTCCGATGGGGGACAGTGCTTCAATCTCAACAGGCAATGAGCACGATGAGTCTCTAATCGTCGCAGAGCCTCAGCAGGCCATCCGTAAGCGGTGGTCGAGCTGAGGCTGCCCGCCGACTGGTCGATCACCTTCGTGAAAGGGATCGACTGGTGAGGCTGACTTTTCTCGTTCAGGTACTTCTTGCACTTCTGTCCTTCGTATCGTCGCTGCTTGTAGCGGTGGTGGCGGGGGTACTTTCGCATGAGGCTGGGGCGCCGGTAGCTAGTGCAGTGCTGTACGGCGGCGGCGCGTTCATCGGCTGGATGACGCTTTGCGTCACTGTGCTGACGGCACTCGGCCTGCTCGGGCGGCACGGCCATTCCGGCGAGTGAGGGTGCCCGGTCCTCAGGAGCGCAGCCAGAGCCGGATCGCAGCGAGGGTGACGGTGCCGTGGAAGATATGTGCTCTATCTGTCGTACATGGTCGCCACAGCCCGCGAGGCCTTCAGGGCATTCATGGTTCGCTCGACTTCGTTCCCGCGTGTGTAGAGCGACCTGTCGAAGCCGGTGGGTCGACCGCCTCGGCTACCGCGGCGCTTCCGGTTAGCCCGCTGATTCTTCGGTTCGGGGACGGTGTGCTTGATCTGGCGCCTGCGTAGGTAGCGGCGGTTAGGCCAGGAAGAGCACGCCTCGTCTCCGCTGACGGTGATCGGGCCGGGTGCGCGGGCGACCGCCGCCCGGCCGTGGCAGGCGAACGCGCTCCAGGACCGGAATCATCTGACAGTTCGGTGACGAGGTACCCGGACGCGGCCACACGTTGCGGTACGACCCGTGCTCGACGCCGATGATCTCGACCATCTTGTCGATCATGTCCTGCGGGTCGTTCTGGTCCGCGAGGATCTCCGCGAAGCGGGCCCGTACGTCCTTGCCGGTTGGAGGATTGTTCAATGTGGTCAGGGAAGAGCGGCCCCGGCGCAGTGCCTCGCGGTTGAGGCGATGCAGGCGGCCGGTCGTTGAGGTCGGCAGGCCGCAGGTCCTCGCCCAGGATGCTGTACGACTCGCGGCGTGACGCCGGTCCGCCGACTGCCGGGGTCGTACAGGTGAGGTCCCGAAATTTAATCGATGGTGCCGTGCCCTGGGGTGGGGCTATGGTTCTGCTCGTGCCAAGGCGCGGCTGTGTGTCGTTGCCGAGGGCGCGGTGTTGGTTCGTTGAGAAGAAGCAGGAGGTGAGGACATTGATGACTGTCATGGTGACGGGCGCTGCCCGCATTCAGGAGTTCATCGTTTCCACCCCTGTGGTCTCCGGCTGACACCCACTCAATTTCCGCGCGCAGAGCGCGCCGCCGGGGCCACCCTTTGAAGGGTTTCCCTTGCTCAACGTTTTGCTCAACACGTCTTCCACTTCTGATGCTCAGCACGTCCTCGCCGCCTACGGCTGGGACGAAGACTGGGAAGCGGAGTTCGCCCCGTACATCGCGCAGGGTCTGGTCCCTGGCCGGGTCGTGCGGGTTGACCGCGGTCAGTGCGACGTGGTCACCCCTGCCGGCGTCATCCGTGCCGACACCGAGTTCGTTGTTCCCCGTGATCCGATGAAGGTCGTGTGCACGGGGGACTGGGTCGCCGTCGATCCCGCGGGCGGTGATCCGCGGTACGCGCGCACGATCCTTCCTCGCCGTACGGCCTTCGTGCGGTCGACGTCCTCCAAGCGTTCCGAAGGCCAGGTGCTGGCCACCAACATCGATCACATCATCATCTGTGTGTCGCTCGCGGTCGAACTCGACCTTGGGCGGATCGAGCGGTTCCTCGCGCTTGCGATGTCCAGCTCGAGCGGTGACGCGCTGCTGCGTACGTCGGCGCACTCCTGGGAATCGGGGGCACAGCCGCTCGTCGTCCTGACCAAGGCGGACCTGGTCCCGGACCCGGTCACCCTGGGGCACCTCGTCGAGGACGTCGAGACCACGGCGCCCGGCGTCCAGGTCCTCACCGTGTCCTCGGTGACCGGGGAGGGCACGGACGTGCTCGCCGCGGTGGTCGGGGGCGGTACGAGCGTGCTCCTCGGGATCTCCGGCGCGGGCAAGTCCACGCTGGCCAACACCCTGCTCGGGGCTGACGTGATGGAGGTCCAGGCGGCGCGCGACGTCGACGGCAAGGGCCGCCACACGACCACGACGCGGAACCTGCTGGCGCTGCCGGGCGGTGGCGTGCTGATCGACACCCCCGGGCTGCGGGGCGTCGGGCTCTTCGACGCGGAGGCGGGCGTCGGGCAGGTCTTCTCGGAGATCGAGGAGTACGCGGAGCGGTGCCGCTTCCACGACTGCGCGCACGAGGCGGAGCCGGGGTGCGCGGTACGGGAGGCGGTGGACTCCGGGGAGCTGCCCGAGCGGCGGCTGGAGAGCTACCGCAAGCTCCTGCGGGAGAACCAGCGGATCGTCGCGAAGACGGACGCGAGGCTCCGGTCGGAGATCAGGCGCGACTGGCGCCTGCGCGCGGCGGAGGGCCGCGCGAACTACTCCGCGAAGCGCACGGGCCGGGCCTGACCTTCCCGCTCCCGTCGGCGGGGCCGGCTCGTCCGGCCCCGCCGGCGTCAGCCCTCCAGGCCCCAGGCGAGGACGCGCTCCGGGTGGATCCGGATGACTTCCGGGCTGAAGTGCGGGCCCAGGGAGTGCGGGCCGACCTCCAGCGTGGCGCGGCCGCGGATCTCCACGCCGCGGACCTTCCACGGGCGGGTGCTGACCAGGTCGTCCACGACCAGCGACAGCCGGGGGTTCACCGACAGGTTGCGCCACTTCTTCGTCGTGCCCATCGCCAGCCCGCCCACCAGGACCGTCCCGTCGTCCTGCGGGAAGAACCCCACCGGGTTCGCCTGCGGCTGCCCGGCCGCGTCCACGGTCGCGAGCCGGCCCAGATGCTGCGAGCGCAGGTATGCCAGTTCGGCCTCGCTGAAACCCTTGAAACCCTTGAAACCCTTGAAACCCTTGAAACCCTCGAATTCCGTCATGAGGCAGACGATCCCAGCCCGGGCGGCACACCGCATCGGGCCGGGGACCTACGCGGGCCTACGCCGAAAGACCCGCCCGGCCGGACCGGGACCACACCGCAAAGGGCCCCGGAAGGCACCCCGCCAGGCCCACCCCGCTAAGCCCACACCGCCAGCCCCAGCCACGCCCCCACCACCAGCAGGCACGCGAACAGCTCCACCAGCACGCTCGTCCCCACCGCCCGCATCACCGCACGGACCGAGGCCCACGCCTCGCCGTGCGTGCCCAGGCGCTGCCGCTCGCAGAGGTAGATGCCGCCCACGAAGCCGGGGACCGCCCCCACCACCGGCACCAGCACGAAGCCCAGTACCGCCCCCGCACCCGCGTACACCACCATCCGGCGGGTGACGCCCACGCCCCGGAGCCTGCGCGGGGGCAGCTGCCACTTCACCACCTGCACCACCAGCAGCAGCGCCGTCGCCCCGGCCAGCAGGCCCCACGCCTCCGGCGACCGCTCGTGCAGCGCCCACCAGAGCACTCCGGCCCAGACCAGCCAGGTCCCCGGGACCCCCGGGACCAGCACCCCGAGCAGTCCGAGCACGAGCACCAGCCCCACCAGGAGCAGCTGAGGCAGGTTCATCTGCTCAGCGTGCCTGACCTGGGGCTATCGGGCCACCCAGCCCCGCTCGTACGCGTGCCAGCCGAGCTGGAGCCGGGTGGTCACCCCGGACAGCTCCATCAGGCCCTTCACCCGCCGCTGGACCGTGCGCAGGCCCAGTTCCAGGTGCTTCGCCACGCTCGCGTCCGTCATCCCCGCCAGGAGCAGGGTGAGGATCTCCAAATCGGTGATGTCGGGTCCGCCGTCCGATTCCTCCGGGGCTCCGGAGGAACCCAGCCGCAGCGGCAGCGACTCCCGCCAGACCGCTTCGAAGAGGCCCATCAGGGACTCCAGCAGCCCCGAAGCGTGCACCACCAGCGCCGCCGGCTCCGCGCCGCGCGCCGTCAGCGGCACCATCGCCAGGGTCCGGTCCGCGATCACCAGTTTGGTCGGCACCTCGGCCGTCACCCGGATGTGCTCACCGCGCGCCAGCGCCGTGGACGCCTCGCGGATGCCGCTGGACCGGGTGAGCACCTCCCGTTCGATGACCACCCGGTACGCGACGCCCCTTACGGAGGCCCGTTCCTCCGCCTCGTTCTCCGTCCCCGTCACCACCTGGGGCCGGCCGGTGACCAGCGCGCACACCTCCTCCGCCGCCCCGAGCTGGAGCTGGTGGAAGCGGTGGGCCACCGCGCTCGCACCCGTCACCACCTCCACCAGGTCGTGCACCGCGGGCTCGGCGGCCTCCGCCCGGTACTCCTGCGCCAGCAGCGCCGCCGCCAGCTCCGCCTGCTCCAGCTCGTGCCGCTGCTGGGTGAGCAGCGCGCCGAGCGCCACCCCGGGCGGGGCCGCCACCCACCGGCCGGGCCGGGCGGAGGACTGGGCCGCGAGCCCCTGGCGCTCCAGGTGACGCAGGGTCCGTTCGGTCTGCTGCACCGGCAGCGTCAGCCGGTGCGCGAGGTCAGGCACCTCCGCGGCCCCCAGCGCGACCAGCGCGCGGTACGCCGTCTCCTGTCCCTCGTCGAGACCTATCGCTCCCAGCAACCCGTCCACCCAACCCTCTCAGCGCCGTTCCTGGCGGGAAGCGGCCACGGCGCAAACCCGCCGCGGACATCATCGCCGCACCACCCGCCTCTCTGCCAAGGTGACGCCACCGCAGCACCAACATCCGCTGGCCAGAAGCCATTTACGCGGCGTTTCGCCGTGCAATGCAGTAGTTGGCCGGAATTCACCTGGGGAGAGCGATGCGCCCGATATCGCGTACGGCACTGGGAGCGGCCATCGCGGCCGTCCTGGCCGTCACGGCCGTGGGTCCGTCCACGGCACAGCCGAGCGACGGGGCACCCGGAGCGGGGACAGCGGCCAACAGGCCCCTCACCGGCAGCGACGCGGCCGCGAAGCAGCCCACCGGGCCCGTCACGGTGACCCTGGTCACCGGTGACCGGATCCTGGTCTCCACCGACGCGGCCGGCCGCACCGCCGCCACCGCGATGCCCCGCCAGGACGGCTCGCAGCCGCTCGTGCAGACCCGCCAGTCGGGCAAGGACCTGTACGTCTACCCGGAGAGCGCGATCATGGCGCTCGCCGCGGGCAAGGCCGACGAGGAACTCTTCAACGTCACCGGCCTGATCCGGCAGGGCTACGACGACGCGCACGCCAAGAAGCTCCCGCTCATCGCGGTGTACGACACCTCGACGGGCGCGGCGAGCCTCGCGCGCAGCGCCCCGCCGCTGCCCCGCGGCGCCGAACAGTCGCTCGTCCTCGGCTCCATCGGCGGCGTCGCACTCGCCGCCGACAAGGAGAAGGCCGCCGACTTCTGGGCCGACGTCACCGGCGCCACCGTCAACCCCCACGCGCGCTCGGCCGCCTCCGCCCCGCTGAAGAAGCTGTGGCTGGACGGCAAGGTCCAGGCGAACCTGGAGCGGTCCACCAAGCAGATCAACGCCACCGCCGCGTGGGCCGCCGGATTCGACGGCACGGGCACCAAGGTGGCCGTCCTCGACACCGGTACCGACCTCGAACACCCCGACCTCAAGGGCCGGGTCGTCCAGGCGGAGAACTTCACCGACTCGGACACGGTCGAGGACCGCCAGGGCCACGGCACCCACACCATCTCCACCGTCGGCGGCTCCGGCGCGGCGAGCGGCGGAGCGAAGAAGGGCGTCGCCCCCGGCACCCAGCTGCTCAGCGGCAAGGTCCTCAACGACTCCGGCTACGGCCTGGACTCGTGGATCATCGCGGGCATGCAGTGGGCCGTCGACAGCAAGGCCGACGTGGTCTCCATGAGCCTCGGCGACCCCTCACGCCTCACCTGTGACGACCCGATGTCCGTCGCCACCGAGGCCCTGGCCAAGAGCAGCGGCACCCTCTTCGTCATCGCGGCCGGCAACTCCGGCCCCGGCAACAACACCGTGTCGTCCCCCGGCTGCGCGCCCAGCGTGCTGACCGTCGGCGCCGTGGACCGCGACGACAAGACCGCCTCCTTCTCCAGCCGCGGCCCGGCCGGCCTGGAGCACACCCTCAAGCCCGAGATCGCCGCCCCCGGCGTCGGGATCTCCGCGGCCAACATGGGCGGCCGCGGGGTGTACGCGTACCAGTCCATGTCCGGCACCTCGATGGCCACCCCGCACGTCGCGGGCGCCGCCGCCATCGTCAAGCAGCGCCACCCCGACTGGAACCCGCAGCAGATCAAGGCCGCGCTGGTCGGCTCCGCCAACACCGCGGTCCCGGGCGACGTACGGGAGACCGGCGGTGGCCGCCTCGACGTGAAGGCCGCCATCGACACCACCGTCACCAGCGCGCCCGCCGTCCAGGGCGGCGCGTACAACTGGCCGCAGGACCGCAGCGACCGCACCGGCGTGCAGGTCCCGTACACCAACACCGGCAGCAAGCCCGTCACGCTGACCCTCTCCGTCGAGAAGGTCACCGGCAACGACGGCTCCGCCGTCCGCAGCCAGGTCGCCCGCCTCGGACAGCGCACCGTGACCGTCCCGGCCGGCGCCACCGTCAAGGTGCCGCTCGCCCTGGACCCCGCCGCGAAGCTGGAGCGTTCCCAGTACGGGGACGTCACCGGCCGCGTGGTCGCCACGGCGAACGGCGTGCACGTCTCCACCCCCTTCTCCCTCTACGTGGAGCCGGAGACGGTCACCCTGCGGGTGAAGCTCATCGACCGTGCGGGCAAGCCGGCCGCCGGCCCGTCCTCCCTGGACGTGATCGGCACCGACGACGCCTCCGGTGAGCGCCGCTTCAACGAGGGCTCCGCCGACCAGGTCTACCGGGTCCGCCCGGGCGCGTACTTCCTCTCCGCCTTCGTCGGCACGCCCGACGCGGGAGAGGGCGCGACCATGATCGACTCGCTCACCTACCTCGGCCGCCCGCAGGTGGAGGTCAAGAAGGACACGGTGATCGTCCTGGACGCCCGCAAGGCGGCCCGGCTGGACATCGCGACCGACCGGCCCACCGAGGCCCGCAACACCACGCTCGCCTTCGCCCGCTCCTGGGACGAGGCCTGGCTGCACGCGGCCACCGCCATGGGCGGCCGGACCATCCGCGGCTACTACGCCTCGGTCGACGGCAAGGCGAAGGACGGCACCTTCGAGTTCGGCAGCTACTGGCGGGCGGCCGCGCCGCTGCTCTCCGAGCTGAAGGCGAACGGCGGCCCCGTACTGCACCCGCTCACCGCCTCCACCGGCAGCGACAACCTCGACGGCACCGGCAGCGCGCCGCTCGTCAACGCGGGCAAGGGCAGCCCCGAGGAGCTCGCGGCCGTCGCGGCCGAGGGCGCGATCGTGCTGGTCAAGACGGACGACGGCGCGCTCTACGAGGTCGCGGACGCCGCGAAGGCGGCCGGCGCCAAGGCCGTGCTCGCCTACCGCGACGCCCCCGGCCGCTGGCAGGGCTTCACCGGCTACGCGGGCGGCTCGCTCCCGGCCCTGTCCGTCGAGTCGGGCGAGGGCCAGGCCCTGCTGGCCAAGCTGGGCAAGGGCCCCGTCACGCTGAGCTGGAAGGGCAGCGCGAAGAGCCCGTACGTCTACAACCTCGCCCAGATCGAGAAGGGCCAGATCCACGGCGACCGCACCTACCGGGTGCGCGACCGCGACCTCGCCACCGTCGAGTCGGCCTACCAGTCGATGGGCGTCGCGGCCGACTTCATCGACGTCACCGGGGCCTACCGGCCGACCGGCAGCGCCGTGTTCTTCGGCGGCATGGACACCGTCGCGGTGCCGGGCAAGCGCACCGAGTTCTACTCCGCCGGGGACACGGCCTGGGACCACCTGGTCTCCAGCAGCTTCCCGTGGGGCGAGTTCATGACGGACCAGCACCGCACCTACCGCTCCGGCTCCCAGCGCGCCGAGAACTGGTACGACGGGGTCATGGGCCCGGTGGCGGGCCGCGACACGGACGGCAAGGAGCAGCTGGCCGCCGAGCGGCAGGGCAACCTGATCGGCTTCTCCTCCGCGATGTGGGGCGACAGCGGGCACTACGCCCAGCCGGGCGGCTTCGGTGACGCCGGCGGGCTGGTGCTCAAGCGCAACGGCGAGCAGATCGGCGACAGCTGGTACCCGTCCGGGGCCTTCGAGGTCCCGGCCGAGGAGGCCACGTACGAACTGACCCAGCAGATCGAGAAGTTCGGGCAGCCGGCCCGGACCTGGCAGCGCTCCCAGGCGGTCGTCACCTCCTGGACCTTCCGCTCGAAGCTGGACGCGACGCAGTACTCGCAGCCCCTCTCGATCCTCTTCCCGAGGATCTCCGCTCCGCTGGACGGCATGAAGACGCTGGCCGCGGCCAACGGCCAGAAGATCGGACTCGGAGTCAGCGGGCACGCGGGCTACGCGCCCGGCGCGCTCAAGTCCGCGAAGCTGTCGTACTCGTACGACAACGGAGAGAGCTGGACCGGGGCGAAGGTCAGCGAGCGCGGCGGGCAGTGGACCGCGACCGTGGACCACGCCGGAGCCGCGGGCAAGCAGGTCATGCTCAAGGTCGAGCTGACCGACGTGAACGGCGCTACCGTCACCCAGATGGTCGCGCGGGCGTACGACATTCGTTAAGTCGTACGACTGAGGGGAGGGGGGTCCATCGGACGGCGGTCCGATGGACCCCCCTTTTCGTGAGTTCGCCGGATTCCGGCCGCGCCGGAGCCCGACAATGAGGGGCATGAGTCAGCAGGGCGCGGGCGCGGATGACTGGTGGCAGAAGCTCTACGAGGACCCCGACGCGGGACCGGACCCCGACCCCAGGGACACCCTGGACCACCGCTTCCGCTCGGCGGCGGTCCTGGTGGCCCCACCGGCGTTCCCGGGACCCCGCCACGACGAGGACGGACCCCCGGCGGACCCCTCGGTGGACCCCTCGGCGGGGCCACCGGGGCCGGAGCGCGGTCCGGAGCCGGGGTCCGGGCCGGTTGCGGGGGCGGCGCCGGACCTTGGCCCTTCGGCCGGTGCCGGGGCGGCCGGCGGAGCGCGCCCGGAGGCTCCGGATCAGAGCGGGCCGGGAGGCGGAGGGGCCGGGGCGCAGGCCGCACCCGCTTCCCAGGCCCCGCCCGTGCCGGAGCCCCGGCCGGGCCGCGGGGACAGGTACTCGGTGCTGCCGCCGCCGCGGGATCCCCGGGAGGGCGGGCAGACCTGGTACGCGCTGGGGGACGTCGCCGTCCCGCCCGCGCTGCCGCCCGCCGGGCCGGAGGAGCTGCCCGACTGGTACTGGGGCCTACGGGACGATGCCCCCACCACGACTGCGCCCCCGGAGCGGGACCGGGGTGGTCCGGAGCCGGACGCCGACTCCGGACCGCGCCCCGGAGCCGGCCGGCCGGGCCCCGGGGAGACGGCGGCAACCGGTTCAGCGGCCGTTCCCGGCCGGGGGAGGGGGTCCGGTCCGGGTCCTGACCTCAGGCCGGGTGTCGGCCCTGGGCCGGGTGCCGACCCTGAGCCGGGTGTCGACCCCGGGCCCGGTTCCGCGCAACGTCCTGGGTCCGGCCCGGGTCCTGATCCCGTCCCCTGGCAGGGCTCTGCCCCGGACTTCAGCGCGGCTCGCGGCCCGGGTTCCACCCGGGGTCCCGGTTCCGCCTCCGGCCCCGTCGGCGGTGGCTCACGTCCTGACCCCGGCCACGGTCCTGGCTTCGACCTCGGCTCCAGCCCCGCCTCCGCCTCCGGATGGGACCCGGGTCCCGGCTCCGGGTCGGGACCCGGCCGGGGATCCGGCGACGGCTCCGGCTCCGGTTCTGACGGTGGTCCCGGCCAGGGTTCGGGTGGTGGCTCCGGCCCGGGTTCTGGCGGCGGTCCCGGCCCTAGTTCCGGCGGTGGCTCCGTCCCGGGTGCCGGTCCGGGCGGCGGCCACGGGGCAGGCCTTGACTCTGCACCGGGCTCTGCACCGGGCGGCGGGGACGGGCTCGTCCCGGGCTCCGGTTCTGGTTCCGGTCTCGGTCCAGACTCCGGTCTCGGCTTCGGTTCTGGTTCCGGGGCCGAGCAAGGATTCGGGTCAGGCTCGGGTCCGGGCGACCGCAGCGGCAGTGGGGCTGGTGCGGGCGCCGTCCCGGCCCGTTCCGCCTACTCCGGTCCGGACCGGACCGTGGGGCCGACCGGTCCGGGTGGGAACGGGGCAGGGGCCGGGGGCGCGGCTTACCCGGACGGGCCCGGTGCCGGAACGACCGGTACAGGGCAGGGCGCTGGGCCGGACGGCGCCGGGCTGGGGCCCGGGCCGGACGGCAGCGGGCCGGTGGCCGACACGTCCAGCAGTGGGGCGGAGGCGTACGGGCCCGGGCCGGGGGCCGCGGCGCACGGGCCGGGGCCCGGCGGTGGGGCGGGTGCGGGTGCCGGGCCGGTGGCCGATGCGTACGGGCTCGGTACCGGATCTGGTGCCGGGGTGTACGGAAGCGGCCCGGCCGGGGTGTACGGGCCGGGGACTGGCGGTGGGGCCGGTGGGGATGCCGGGGCGGTGGCCGACGGGTATGGGACCCGTAGCGGATCTGATGCCGGGGCGTATGGAAGCGGCCCGGCCGCCGGGGTGTACGGGCCGGGGACTGGCGACGGGGCCGGTGGGGATGCCGGGGCGGTGGCCGACGGGTATGGGACCGGTACCGGATCTGATGCCGGGGCGTATGGAAGCGGCCCGGCCGAGGTGTACGGGCCCGGGCCCGGCGGTGGGGGATTCGGGGTGCCGCGGCCAGTGGTGGCGCATCTCGGGGACCGGCCGCCCACCTACGCCGCCGAGCCCGTCGCGCTGCCCGCCGCCGATCCGGCCGGGCTCGACGCGCTGACCCCCGACACGGTGCTGGAGGGGGCCCAGTACGGCGGTTACACCCTGCGTGCCGCCTCCGTGCGCGGGGACTCCGCCCGGTTCCGCGGCGAGGCCCGGCGGGACTTCCTGCTCACCGCCCGCTTCGGCACCGGCCCCGACGCGCTGGTCCTGGTCGTGCTCGCAGGCGGGGACCGGGCCGCGCCCGGAGCCGCCGATGCCGCCGCCGAGCTGTGCCGGTCCGTGGCGCGCGCCGTCGGGCGGAGCCAGGAGCGGCTGTCCGAAGACATCCGGGCCGGCCGGCGCGAGGCCCTGCGCTCCGGGCTCCAGCGGCTCACCGACCGCGGCTACGGGCGGCTGCGCAACCGGGCCGCCGAGCTGGGGATCCCGGAGGAGTCCTACACGGCCGGGCTGCGCGGGCTGCTGCTCCCGGTCGACCCCGGCTGCCGCACCCGGGTCTGCTTCGGCGCGGGCGCGGGCGGGCTGTTCCGGCTCCGCGGAGGCCAGTGGAGCGACCTGGAGGAGACCGCGCCGCCAGGGTCCGCGGCCGCCGGGTCCGTGCCGACCGGGTCCGGTCTCACCGGATCCGACCCCACCCGGGGCGCCCCGCCAGGCGCTGCACCGATGTGGGCCGAGCCGCGAGGGAGCACGCCTGGAGGGACCGCCCCGGCCGGGGCCGTGCCGTGGGGGCCCGCCCAGCCGGGAGCCCAGCCGGGTGGGGCCGCCCACGGCGGAGCCGCGTCACCGGGGGCCGCGCCGACCGGGGCCGTGCCGCGGGGAGCCGGCCAGGCGGGCGGCGTACCGGGAGGGGCCGATCCGAGAGGGGCGGCCCCGGCCGGTGCCGTGCCGTGGGGGCACGGCCCGGAAGGAGCCGCGTCACCAGGGGCTGCGCCGACCGGAGCCGCCCCGGCGGCCGGAGCCGGAGCCAGCCCCGGAGCCGGAGCCAGCCCCGGAGCCGGAGCCAGCCCCGGAGCCGGAGCCAGCCCCGGAACCGGATCCGGCCCCGGATCCGGGTTTCGGTTTCGGGCTTCCGTGGCTCGGGCCGGGGACGTGCTGCTGCTCTGCTCCGGCGGGCTCGCGGAGCCGATGCGGGAGGAGGAGCCGCTGTCCGCCGAGCTCGGCGTCCGTTGGTCCGACGAGCCCGCGCCGGGCCTCGCGGCCTTCCTCGCCGACACCCAGCTCCGCCTCAAGGGGTACGCCGACGACCGGACGGCCGCCGCGGTCTGGGAGGCGTAGCGGGGCGAACCGTGCGTGGATGGAAGGCGCACACGGCAGAGCCGAACCGGAAAGGGCGCCCTCCATGGCCAAGCAGAACGTGGCGGAGCAGTTTGTCGACATCCTCGTGCGCGCGGGCGTCCGGCGGATGTACGGAGTCGTCGGCGACAGCCTCAACCCCGTCGTGGACGCGATCCGCCGAACGGGTGGCATCGAGTGGATCCAGGTCCGCCACGAGGAGACGGCCGCCTTCGCGGCCGGCGCCGAGGCCCAGATCACCGGCACCCTCGCCGCCTGCGCGGGCTCCTGCGGTCCCGGCAACCTCCACCTCATCAACGGCCTCTACGACGCCCACCGCTCCATGGCCCCGGTCCTCGCACTGGCCTCCCACATCCCCTCCAGCGAGATCGGCCTCGGCTACTTCCAGGAGACCCACCCCGACCGGCTGTTCACCGAGTGCAGCCACTACAGCGAGCTGATCTCCAACCCGCAGCAGATGCCCCGGGTCCTGCAGAGCGCCATCCAGCACGCGATCGGCCGCAGCGGGGTCGGCGTGATCTCGCTGCCCGGCGACATCGCCTCGCTGCCCGCGCCGGAGAAGAGCATCCAGCACGCGCTGGTGACCGCGCGGCCGACCGTACGCCCCGGCGACGGCGAGATCGACAAGCTCGTCCGGCTCGTCGACGAGGCCGACCGGGTCACCCTGTTCTGCGGCAGCGGCACCGCCGGGGCGCACGCCGAGGTGATGGAGTTCGCGGGCCGGGTCAAGGCCCCCGTCGGACACGCCCTGCGCGGCAAGGAGTGGATCCAGTACGACAATCCGTACGACGTCGGCATGAGCGGGCTGCTCGGCTACGGCGCGGCCTACGAGGCCACCCACGAGTGCGACCTGCTGATCCTGCTCGGCACGGACTTCCCGTACAACGCCTTCCTCCCCGACGACGTGAAGATCGTGCAGGTGGACATCCGGCCCGAACACCTCGGACGGCGTTCGAAGCTGGACCTGGCGGTCTGGGGCGACGTACGGGAGACCCTGCGCGCGCTGAACACCCGGGTACGGGCCAAGACGGACCGCCGGTTCCTCGATCGGATGCTGAAGAAGCACGCCGACGCGCTGGAGGGGGTGGTGAAGGCGTACACGCGGAAGGTGGAGAAGCACACGCCCATCCACCCCGAGTACGTGGCCGCGGTCCTCGACGAACTCGCCGACGAGGACGCCGTTTTCACCGTCGACACGGGCATGTGCAACGTGTGGGCGGCGCGCTATCTTTCCCCGAACGGCAAGCGCCGCATCATCGGCTCCTTCAGCCACGGCTCCATGGCCAACGCCCTGCCGCAGGCCATCGGCGCACAGTTCACCGATCGCGGACGTCAAGTGGTGTCGATGTCGGGCGACGGCGGTTTCTCCATGCTGATGGGAGATTTCCTCACCCTGGTGCAGTACGACCTTCCCGTCAAAGTGGTCCTCTTCAACAACTCATCCCTGGGGATGGTCGAGTTGGAGATGCTGGTTTCCGGCCTGCCGTCGTACGGAACGACGAACAAGAACCCCGACTTCGCGGCGATCGCCCGCGCGGCGGGTGCGTACGGGGTCCGCGTGGAGAAGCCCAAGCAGCTCACAGCGGCTTTGAAGGAAGCTTTCAAGCACAAGGGGCCCGCCCTCGTGGACGTGGTGACGGACCCCAACGCGCTGTCCATTCCGCCGAAGATCAGCGCTGAAATGGTGACCGGATTCGCACTTTCCGCCAGCAAGATCGTGCTGGACGGAGGGGTCGGCCGGATGATCCAGATGGCGCGATCCAACCTCCGCAACGTACCGCGCCCGTGAGCCCGGATGCGTGCGGATTCCCCCGGGGGGCATGCATCCCGTAGGCCTGTTCGACAGGCGGGCCGTCGGGAAGCGGGGCACACGGGAGGTACATCGCCGTGCGGGTGGGGGCGAAGACGGGGAAGCTGTTCAGAAGAGGGCGGCCCGTGCCGCGCGAACCGTCGACCGAGGACGGGGCGGCCGTGGACGCGCTCGGGATCACCCGGAGCGTGCGCCGGGCCGATCTCAAAGCCGTGGGAGAAGTCCGCAAGGCCTTACGGGAGTTGATGCGCCACCGGTGCCGGGTGGAGGCCGCCGAGGTGGCCGAGCTGCTGGTCACCGAGCTCGTCACCAACGCCCTCGTCCATACCGATCAGGGCGCCGAGGTCTCCGCGACCCTGGACGCGGACCGCCTGCGGGTGGAGGTCCGCGACTACGCCGCCCGCCGGCCCCGGCCGCACGTACCGTCCGCCGACGACGGTACGCACGGCAGGGGGCTGGTGCTGGTGCAGGCGCTCGCCGACGCCTGGGGCGTGGACGCACTGGGACTGGCGCTGGGCGGGGGCAAGGTGGTGTGGTTCGAGCTCGACGGGGCGGACGGCACCGGGCCCGCCTGACGGTGTCGGGCGGGCCCAGCGATCGTTCCAAGGGGTCGTGATCAGCCGAACTGCTGTTCCAGATCCTTCAGTTTGCGTTCGAGCGAGTCGAGTCGCGGGAGTGTCTGCGTGTCGTCCTCGGCGGTGAGGTCCACCGTCCGGGGACCGCCGGTCGTGTCAGCGGGTTCGGTTCCGCCCACGGCCTGCAGGGAGGGCCGGCGTCGTAGTGGCAGCTGCCCGGTTTCCGCTATGGCCGGCTCCGCGCCGACCGGCGCGGAGCCCGCTCCGGGGGCCAGCCCCGGCACATCGACCTGACGGGCGCGGGCCACGCGCCCGAATGCCCGGTTCTGCCGGCCGAGCGCCTTGATGTGCGCCCGGTCCAGGCGGTGTTGCTCCCGCCTGCGGTGCCGGTCCTGCTCCTTCTCCTTCTTGTCCTCGCGCACCTCGTCCACGGCCTCGTCGAGGGTGCGCACCCCTTCCAGCAGCATCAGCGACCACGCGCCGAAGGTCTCCCGCGGCGCCCGCAGCCAGCGGACCATCCGGATCTGCGGCAACGGCCTGGGGATCAGGCCCTGTTCGCGCAGTGCGGCCCGGCGGGTCTGCTTCAGGGCCCGGTCGAAGAGCACGGCCGCCGAGAGCGACATGCCGGAGAAGAACTGCGGAGCCCCGTCGTGGCCGATGCCGCGCGGGGCGTGCACCCAGTTGAACCAGGCGGCAGCGCCCGCGAACAGCCAGACCAGCATGCGCGAGCCGAGGGCGGCGTCGCCGTGGCTGGCCTCGCGGACGGCGAGCACCGAACAGAACATGGCGGCGCCGTCGAGCCCGAAGGGGACCAAGTACTCCCAGCCGCCGGAGAGGTTGAGGTTTTGCCGGCCGAAGCCGACCAGGCCGTGGAAGGAGAGCGCGGCGGCGACCGCCGCGCAGCAGAAGAGCAGGACGTAGGAGGCGGTCCCGTAGACGGCTTCCTTGCGCCGCCGCCGTTCCTCGCTGCGCTCCCAGGTGTCCTCGGCCGCCGCGGCCTTCTCGCCTTCGCGCTTGCCCCGGGCCAGTACCGCAACTGCCGCAAGCACGCCCAGGATCAGCAGGCTGCCGGGCAGCAGCCAGTCCAGCGATATGTCGGTCAGTCTCATGCGGTGTCCCTTGCCTCGCGTATGCGGCTGTTCGGCTCGTGGGCCGGTGCGGCTTTCCGGGCGCCATAGTGGCGCAGCCGGTGAGTGGTACACGCGGGTTTCGGGGCAAGTGGACGCCATCGGGGGGCGGAGCCCGCCGGATAGGGTGTTGCAGCTCGAACTGCCGCTCGTACGTGCGGGGTTGAGTTCGATTCCGGGTCAGTCGGACGGGTGGGTTCAGTCGGTGGGGGAAGGGCCGGGGTCGGCGTCGGGGTTCGCGGCGGTGTTCCCGTCGGGATTCTCGGTGGGGTTCCTGGTGGGGTTCCTGGTGGGGTTCGCGGTGAGGCTCGCGGTGGGGTTCCTGGTGGGGTTCACGAGGCCGGTGTGCCGGATTCCGCCGCCGTCAGGCGGGCGACGCGGTCCGCGTCGCAGGTGCGGGGGCAGGTGACGCAGGTGTCCGCGGGGCGGACCGTGTAGAAGAAGCAGCAGCTCGCCCGGTCGCGGGTGGGCAGTTCCCGGCCGTCCGGGGCTTCGAGCGTGCGGAACGCCGCCCCGCCCGTATAGGGAGCCGTCGCGCCGGGCAGGAGCAGCTCCAGCTCGCGCACGGCCCGCCGCTCCTCGGCGGCGCCGAGGAGGTTGCCGACGTACCAGAGGCCCTCGACGACCTCGTCGGTCACCATGCCCCACAGGGCCCGCCTTCCGCGCCGCATGCGGGGGCCGAAGCCCTCCAGCACCGGTTCGAGGTGCAGGGCCACCGCGGCCCGCACCTCCTCGCGCAGCGCTTCCTCGTCGGGCACGACCCGGGCTCCGGGGAGGGCGGCCGCCGGATCCCCCGGAAGGCAGGCGAAGGACCCGACGCGGACCGCCATCCGGCCCTGGGTCCGGTGGAAGGACACGGAGTCCGGGGACAGCAGGGGCACCCGCCGCTCCAGGAACCACGGAACGGTGATCAGCAGGCAGGCCGGCCACGCGTACCGGTGCAGTCCGAAGCCCGCCACCACGTCGGGCCGCGCCCGGTGACCGTAATCACGTCGTACTTGCGCCTCGTCCCAGGCGAGGAACTCCTCCAGGGCCGCACCGCCCGCCGCGAGCCCGTCCGCGCCCACCCACCCCACACCGCGAGGGGAGGGTTCGTGCGCGGCGAGCCCGGTGACGCGGAGGCCGCCGTAGGCGTCCGTCAGCCGTGCGTAGGCGGCCGCCACCGGGGAGCCGGCCGGGGCGGTGGTGCGTACGGGCCGGACGTGTCCTTGGGCGGTCTCGACGGTCGGGACGGCCATAACGGTCATGGGGACCACCGAATCACGTGATCGTTAACAGGTAAGCCTTACCTTACCTGATCCCTTCGGGCTGTGGGAGGCCGGGCTATCCTCTGGGCAGGTCGAAACCCGTGGGAGGACCGAGTGCGCGATACGGCCCGAGCCCGGGTACCCGAACAGCAGGCGCGGAAGGTCGTACGCCATTCGGTGCGCGGGCAGATCCTCGAGGCCCTGCGCGCGGCGCTCCTCGAGGGCGAGCTCGCGCCGGGGGAGATCCACTCCGGCCCGGCGCTGGGGGAGCGGTTCGGGGTCTCGGCGACGCCCGTGCGCGAGGCGATGCAGCAGCTGGCGGCGGAGGGGGCGGTGGAATGCCTCCCGAACCGGGGCTTCCGGGTCCTGACCCGAACCCCGGGAGACCTTGCCGAACTGGCCGAGGTCCGGGCGCTGCTCGAGGTCCCCGTGATGCTGCGGCTCGCCCGTACGGTGGCTCCCGGAGCCTGGGCCGCGCTGGGGCCGGTGGCGGCCGAGACTGCGGAGGCGGCGGCCGCGGGTGATCTGGCGCGGTACGCCGACGCGGACCGGGCGTTCCACCGGGCGGTGCTCGCCCTGGCGGGCAACGGCCAGCTGCTGCTGGTGGCGGACGACCTCCACCGCCGCTCCCAGTGGCCCCTGCCGGGGCCCTCGCGGATCCGCCGGGCGGACCTCGTCGCCGATGCGGCGGAGCACGTGGCGCTCCTGGACGCTCTGACCGCGGGCGACCCCGCCCGGGCCGAGCCCCTGATCCGCACCCACTTCACCCCCCGCTAGGTGCGCGGCGTGTCCGCCGTCCGGCGCCGTTACCGGGGGCCGGCCCCCCCGGACCCCCGCTCCTCAAACGCCGGAGGGGCTGAAGGGCGCTTGAGGACCGGGGTCCGGGCAGAGCCCGGGGAACGGGCGAAGTGTGAGTAGGGGACCTCCCAGCCCCGCAGGGCCGGTGAACTTTTCCGGTCACAGCGCTAGGCCGGCTCGGCCGACAAGATCCGAATGAGACGCCCTAGATGTGCTGTCCCGACACGTTGGTGACACGCGTGCTGGGTTCTTGAAATGGGTGAGGGCCTCCGGGTTCGGTGTGGATTGCGACATCTGCACCGATCCGAGGAGGCCCTCGTGGTTCACCGTAATGCCCCGCTGACCGAGACCGGACGACTTCGTCTGGCCCGCTGTGTCGTGGACGACGGCTGGCCTGTGCGGCGGGCGGCGGAGCGTTTCCAGGTCAGCCACACCACCGCGGCCCGCTGGGCCACCCGCTACCGGCAGTTCGGCGTCGCCGCAATGAGCGACCGCTCCAGCCGGCCCCACCACCAACCCGCCCGGACCGCCGCCGAGGTGGAGGAACAGGTCCTGCGACTGCGGCGCGAACACCGGATCGGCCCCCTGCGGCTGGCCGCCCGCTGCGGGATCGCGCCCTCGACCGCCCACCGCATCCTCACCCGCCACGGCCTGCCACCACTCACGGCTCTGGACCGGGCCACCGGCGAACCCATCCGCCGCTACGAACGAGCCCGGCCCGGCGAGCTGATCCACATCGACGTCAAGAAGCTCGGCCGGATCCCCGACGGCGGCGGCCACAGAACCCTCGGCAGAGCCGAAGGCCGCCGCAACAAGACCGGCACCGGCTGGGCCTACCTCCACACCGCCCTCGACGACCACAGCCGCCTCGCCTACACCGAAGACCTCCCCGACGAGACGGCCCCCACATGCGCCGCCTTCCTGCGACGGGCGACCGCCTGGTTCGCGGAACGAGGCATCACCGTCGAACGGGTCCTGACCGACAACGCCTGGGCCTACAGCAGGAACACCTGGCGCCAAACCTGCCGCGATCTGGGCATCAGCCCCCGCTGGACCAGGCCCTGGCGGCCGCAGACCAACGGCAAAGTCGAACGCTTCCACCGCACCCTGCTCGAGGAATGGGCCTACCAGCAGCCCTACACCTCAGACACCGAACGCCAGACCGCGTTCACCGACTGGATCGACTGGTACAACTACCACCGACCCCACACCGGCATCCAAGGCCAAACACCCGCCAGCCGCGTCACCAACCTCCCCGGACAACACACCTAGAGCGTGGCCGCCGGGTGGAGTTGGTCCGCCAGCCAGGTGGGGATGCCGCCCAGGAGGTGGAACAGGCGGCGGGCCTCCGCGCGGAGGCGGGCGGCCTCCGGTTCCGGTTCGGCTTCGGCCAGGGCCGCGAGGGCCGGGGCCGTGCCGACCAGGAAGCCCAGGTCCTCCCGGATGCGCAGGGACTCCGCGAAGCCCTTGCGGGCTTCGGCGATCTCCCCGTCCCGCAGGGCCAGCGCCGCCAGGTGCCGCCAGGTGAAGGACAGGAGGAGGGTGTCACCGTGGGTGAGAGCCCCCGCGTGGGCCCGCCGGTACGCCGGCAGCGCCGACTGCGGTGCGTCCGCGAGGTGTTCGGCGACCAGACCCCGCCGGAAGTCCAGCAGCGGCCTGGTCCGGGACCCCGGGGACAGCAGCGCCGCCGCCCGGCCGAGCGCCGAGCGGGCCTCGTCGGCCCGGTCGCGTACGCCCAGTACGGTCGCCGCGTACGCCAGGTGGCCCCGCTCGCACGCGGCCGCGCCCCGGTCGTCGTCGTCCTGGGCCACCGCCTCGGCCACCCGCAGCGCGTCCTCCGCCTCGGCCCAGCCCTGCCCCGTGAACAGGCAGCGCTCGACCAGCAGCCCGGTCCGCTGCACGGCGGCTCCGGCATCGTGCAGGTGCGGCGTCAGCAGGGCCGCCGCGTCGGTCCAACAGCCGCGCGAACGCAGCCGCCATATCGCCCGCTGGAGGGGGTCGTCTCCCCCGGTAGTTCCGGCACCGGACATGGCGGTATCCGCCACATTGCCCTCCCCAAAGCAACCAAGCAGCACGTCGTTGAGCCCTGGGGCGAAATGAGAGCACGGATCGGCGGCTTCGGCCAAGGGGTCGGGTGAACTCTTTCACAAAGTCCGGACGGATCATCAGCCGCCCCCGCGCGGATCGGTCGGGCGCCGGAGCGGCGCCCGACCGGCCCCCCGGCCGGTCAGGAAGCGGAACGCCTCAGCTCATCCGCAGTGCGAGGAAGAAATCGAGCTTGTCCTCCAGCCGGGAAAGATCCCTCGCCGTCAACTGCTCGATTCGCCCGACCCGGTACCTCAGCGTGTTGACGTGGAGGTGCAGCCGCGTCGCGCAGCGGGTCCACGAGCCGTCGCAGTCCAGGAAGGCCTCGAGCGTGGGGATGAGCTCCGCCCGGTGGCGGCGGTCGTAGTCCCGCAGCGGGTCCAGCAGCCGGGCCGTGAAGGCGCGGCGGACGTCGTCCGGGACGAACGGGAGCAGCAGGACGTGCGAGGCCAGCTCGTGGTGCCCGGCCGCGCAGACCCGGCCCGGGCGGGCCGCGGCGACCCGGCGGGCGTGCCGGGCCTCCTCCAGGGCCCCGCGGAGCCCCTCGGCGGAGTGCACGGCCGCGCTGACGCCCAGCGTGAGCCGGCCGTCGTCGGCGAGGCCGGCCGCGAGGGGGTCGCGTACGGCCGCGAGCAGCGTCTCCGCGTGCAGGGCGGTGTCGGGGCCCTTCTCCTCGCCGGGCTCCCCGGCGGGCGCGGGCAGCGGTACGAGGGCGATCGCCTCGTCCCCGGCGTGCGCGACGGCGATCCGGTCCGAGGGCTCCGGCCCGGAGACCGAGGGATCCACGAGGATCTCCTCCAGCAGGGACTGGGCGACGGGTCCGCCCGCGATGTCCCCGCCCTCCCAGTCCACCCGGGCCACGACGACCTGCCAGTGCGGGGCGGTGCCCAGCCCCGGCAGGAGCACCGGCGCGGCCACCCGCAGGCGGGCGGCGATCTCGGCGGGCGGGGCGCCCGTCTGGACCAGCTCCAGCACCTCCTGGGCGAGCCGGCGGCGCACCGTACGGGCCGCGTCGCGGCGGTCCCGCTCGACGGCGATCAGCTGGGTGACGCCCTGGAGCAGGTCGAGCCGCTCGGCCGGCCAGTCGCCGGCGTCGGCCTCGACGGCCAGCAGCCAGTCGGAGAGCACGCTCTCGCGGACGTCGCGGGTGGCCGGACCGGCCGGACCCCGGCCGTGTCCCCTGATCGGGAACAGGGAGTAGGTAATACCCTGGATGGAGATCCGGTGCGGGCCCCGGCGGCCCGTCCGGACCGCAGCGAGGTGCTCGCTCGCCAGTGCCGCGCAGACGCCCGGTGCCAGCGGCTCGCCCGCCCCGGCGATCTGCCGGCCCGTGGGCGAGAGCACCCAGGCCCGCAGATCGAGGTCCGTGGTGAGCAGATCGAGCACCACATCGGGGCCCCCACCGGCCGGACCGGAGGTCATCAGACGGCGGTGGCGGTCCACGACGGCCGCGAGGTCCCCGGCCCGCTCTCCCGAGACCTGCCGGACCACGTACTCGGTGATCGTGGCGAATGCAACGTCTTCGTTCACAGCGAACAGGGGCAGCCGGTTGCGCAGACACGCCGTGACCAGGTCGTCGGGAATATCACCCAGCTCGGCCTCGCCGGCGGCGAGGCCGGCCACCCCGGCGCTCGCGAGGATTCGTACGAACGGCTCGGAGTCGGCCGAATTTCGTCTCCATGCCAGGCCAGTGAGGACCAGTTCACCTCCGGAGAGGTATCGGCTGGGATCCCTCAGGTCGGTCGTCATGACCCCGCGGACCGTCCGGTCGAGTTCTTCCTCGCCGCCCAGCAGCCGCAGCCCCAGCGCCTCGGTTTCCAGCAGTGCGCGCAGCCGCATGATGTCGCCGCCGATCTGTCTCGAATGTTGCCGTTGGAAATCGGGCAGGTCGTCGCATCCTGCCTTTCATACGAATCTACAAGACGAGGGAGGTCCCCAGCCAACTCCTTCATGGTTTCGGTGACTGCACCCGGGGGATAGGCGGCCGGTGTACTGAGTCCACACCGCGTTAACAGCACGTGAACGACCAGTCGAGGGCCCAACGGCCTCCTGGCTTGAAGTGAACGACCCGATTAAGAAGAAGAAGAGAGCCGCACATGGACTTCCTTCGCCCCGCCAGCTGGGAGGAGGCGCTCGCCGCTAAGGCCGAGTTCCCCACAGCTGTGCCGATTGCGGGTGGCACCGATGTGATGGTCGAGATCAACTTCGACCACCGTCGGCCGGAGTACCTCCTGGACCTGAACCGCATCGGTCTCCTGCGGGAGTGGGAGGTCGGCGAGGACGTGGTTCGTCTGGGCGCCTCCGTCCCGTACACGCAGATCATGGAGAACCTCCGCACGGAGCTTCCGGGACTCGCGCTCGCCTCGCACACGGTCGCGTCCCCGCAGATCCGCAACCGCGGCGGTGTCGGCGGCAACCTCGGTTGTGCCTCGCCGGCCGGCGACTCCCACCCCGCGCTGCTCGCGGCGGGCGCCGAGGTCGAGGTGGAGTCCGTACGCGGCTCCCGCCTGATCCCGATCGACGAGTTCTACACGGGCGTCAAGCGCAACGCGCTGGCCGCCGACGAGCTCATCAAGACCGTCCACGTGAAGAAGGCGGACGGCCCCCAGCAGTACTCCAAGGTCGGCTCCCGCAACGCGATGGTCATCGCCGTCTGCGCGTTCGGCCTGGCGCTGCACCCCGAGACCCGCACGGTCCGTACCGGCATCGGTTCGGCCGCGCCGACCCCGATCCGGGCGAAGGCCGCCGAGGAGTTCCTGGGCGCCGCGCTCGAAGAGGGCGGCTTCTGGGAGTCCGGCAAGGTCATCACCCCGTCGATCGCCAAGCAGTTCGGTGACCTCGCCTCCGGCGCGGCCAACCCGATCGACGACGTCCGCGGCACGGCGAAGTACCGCCGCCACGCGGTCGGCATCATGGCTCGCCGCCAGCTCGTCTGGACGTGGGAGCAGTACCGCGGTTCGAACAACGGCCGCTCGCTTGAAGGGGCTGCGTAATCATGCGCGTCAATTTCACTGTCAACGGCCGTCAGCAGGAAGCGGACGACGTCTGGGAGGGCGAGTCCCTTCTCTACGTCCTGCGCGAGCGCCTGGGCCTGCCGGGTTCGAAGAACGCCTGTGAGCAGGGCGAGTGCGGTTCCTGCACCGTCCGCCTCGACGGTGTGCCGGTCTGTTCCTGTCTGGTCGCGGCCGGTCAGGTCGAGGGCCGCGACGTCGTGACCGTCGAGGGCCTGGCGGAGTTCGCCAAGCAGCGCGACGAGCACGGCCACGGCGGTGCCTGCGGCACCGGCGGTGGCTGCGGCGGCAAGGGCGGCGTCACCCTGGGCGCGGCCAAGCAGTGGCAGGCCAAGCCGGGCGACTCGCAGACCGGCGAGGGCGTGGAGCTCTCCACGATCCAGCAGGCCTTCATCGACGCCGGCGCGGTCCAGTGCGGTTTCTGCACCCCGGGTCTGCTGGTCCAGGCCGACGCGCTGCTGGAGGAGAACTCCTCCCCGTCCGACCAGGACATCCGTGAGGCCCTGTCCGGCAACCTCTGCCGCTGCACGGGCTACGAGAAGATCCTCGACGCGGTCCGCCTCGCGGCCGCCCGTCAGTCTGAGGCGGTCTGACCATGGCCCAGAACACGCGTACGGTCCCGGCGGGCACGCCGACCAACGTCACGCAGAACCACACCAAGGGCGGGATCGGCGAATCGATTCTGCGCCCGGACGGCACCCTCAAGGTCACGGGTGAGTTCGCGTACTCCTCGGACATGTGGCACGAGGACATGCTGTGGGGCCAGACGCTCCGCAGCACCGTGGCCCACGCCGAGATCGTCTCGATCGACATCTCCGAGGCCCTGGCGATGCCGGGCGTCTACTCGGTGCTGACGTACGACGACCTGCCGGCCGAGATGAAGAACTACGGCCTGGAGATCCAGGACACCCCGGTTCTGGCCAACGGCCGGGTGCGCCACCACGGTGAGCCGGTCGCCCTCGTGGCCGCCGACCACCCGGAGACCGCCCGCCGCGCGGCCGCCAAGATCAAGATCGACTACCGTGAGCTGCCGCTGGTCACGGACGAGGCCTCCGCCCTCGCCGAGGGCGCGCCGCTGATCCACGAGGGCCGTGACGACCACCACATCGGTCACGTCCCGCACCCGAACATCGTGCACCGCCAGCCGATCATCCGCGGCAACGTGGAAGAGGCCCGCAAGCGCGCCGACGTCATCGTCGAGGGCGAGTACACCTTCGGCATGCAGGACCAGGCCTTCCTCGGCCCGGAGTCCGGCCTGGCCGTGCCGTCCGAGGACGGCGGCGTCGAGCTGTACGTCGCCACCCAGTGGCTGCACTCGGACCTCCAGCAGATCGCCCCGGTCCTGGGTCTGCCGCCGGAGAAGGTCCGCATGACGCTCTCGGGCGTCGGCGGTGCCTTCGGTGGCCGCGAGGACATCTCGATGCAGATCCACGCGTGCCTCCTGGCGCTGGCCACGAACAAGCCGGTCAAGATCGTCTACAACCGGTTCGAGTCCTTCTTCGGCCACGTGCACCGCCACCCGGCGAAGCTCTACTACGAGCACGGCGCCACCAAGGACGGCAAGCTCACGCACATGAAGTGCAAGATCGTCCTGGACGGCGGCGCCTACGCGTCCGCTTCCCCGGCGGTCGTGGGCAACGCCTCCTCGCTCTCGGTCGGTCCGTACGTCCTGGAGGACGTGGACATCGAGGCGATCGCGCTCTACACGAACAACCCGCCCTGTGGCGCGATGCGCGGCTTCGGCGCCGTCCAGGCCTGCTTCGCCTACGAGGCCCAGATGGACAAGCTCGCGGCGAAGCTGGGCATGGACCCGGTCGAGTTCCGCCAGCTGAACGCCATGGAGCAGGGCACGATCATGCCCACCGGCCAGGTCGTGGACGCCCCGGCGCCCGTCGCCGAGCTGCTGCGCCGGGTCAAGGCCCGCCCGCTGCCGCCGGAGCGCCAGTGGGAGAGCGCCGGCGAGGGCGCGGACGTCCGCGCGCTGCCCGGTGGCCTCTCCAACACCACCCACGGCGAGGGCGTCGTACGCGGCGTCGGCTACGCGGTCGGCATCAAGAACGTCGGCTTCTCCGAGGGCTTCGACGACTACTCCACCGCCCGTGTGACCCTCGAGGTCATCAACGGCGAGGCCGTCGCGATGGTCCACACGGCCATGGCGGAGGTCGGTCAGGGCGGCATCACCGTCCACACCCAGATCGCCCGTACGGAGCTGGGTGTCACGCAGGTGACCATCCACCCGGCCGACACGCAGGTCGGCTCCGCCGGTTCCACGTCCGCCTCGCGGCAGACGTACATGACCGGTGGCGCCGTGAAGAACACCTGTGAGGCCGTCCGCGAGGCGGTCCTGGAGATCGGCCGGCGCAAGAACGGCTCGTACCACCCCGCGTGGGCGACCGCCGAGCTGCTCCTCGAAGGCGGAAAGGTCGTCACGGACGGCGGAGAGGTCCTCGCGGACATCGCCGACATCCTGGAGGGCGAGGACGCGATCGACATCGAGCTCGAGTTCCGCCACGCCCCGACCGAGCCCTTCGACCTGGTCACCGGCCAGGGCAACGGCCACGTCCAGTACACCTTCGCCGCGCACCGCGCGGTAGTCGAGGTGGACACCGAGCTCGGCCTCGTCAAGGTCGTCGAGCTCGCGACCGCCCAGGACGTCGGCAAGGCGCTGAACATGCTCTCCGTGGTCGGCCAGATCCAGGGTGGTACCACCCAGGGACTGGGCGTCGCGATCATGGAAGAGATCATCGTCGACCCGAAGACCGCGAAGGTGCGCAACCCCTCCTTCACGGACTACCTGATCCCCACCATCCTCGACACCCCGACCATCCCGGTCGACGTCCTGGAGCTCGCCGACCCGAAGGCCCCGTACGGCCTGCGCGGCATGGGCGAGGCCCCGACCCTCTCGTCCACCCCGGCCGTCATCGCGGCGATCCGGGCGGCGACCGGTCTGGAGATCAACAAGACACCGATCCGTCCGGAAGCCCTCACCGGCACCCTCTAGGACGGCGTGGTCCGGGGGCCGCGAGGCCCCCGGACCCCCCCCAGATTTCCGGGCGGTGCGACAAGGGAACGTCACACTTCCAGCCGCACCGCCCGGAGCACAGAAGTCCGGCGTCATCCGTACCGCACCGCTCGCGGTCAGTTTCACCGGCAGTACCCAAGCAGCACCCCCCCCCGCAGGTCGCGCCACAACCCCCGGCGCGACCGGCAGTACCGCAGAACCCACGCAGTACCCGCAGTACACGCAGTGCAAGATTTGCGTCGCCTCGGGCCGTCACCCCGGGTCGTGCAGCCAAACGCGTTTTCCCAAATCCCGCGTCTCCAATCTTTTTGCGGGTGCCCCTTTGAACCTTGGGAGTTAGGCACCATGACCCAGTCCTCTGTGGAGCCCAAGACCAGTGCGGAAGAGGCCGGCGACGGCTCTCTGAACCCCGCCGGACGGTCTTGGCTCGACCGGTACTTTCACATCAGCAAGCGTGGATCCAACGTAGGCAATGAAATCCGTGGCGGCGTCACGACGTTCATGGCCATGGCGTACATCCTCCTGCTCAACCCGCTCATCCTCTCCGGCAAGGACGTGGCCGGCGACACGATGAGCCAGAAGGCTCTGATCACGGCCACGGCCTTCGCCGCGGCCCTCACCACGCTCCTCATGGGCTTCGTCGGCAAGGTCCCGCTCGCGCTGGCCGCCGGCCTCTCCGTGTCCGGTGTGCTGTCCTCGCAGGTGGCGCCGCAGATGACCTGGCCGCAGGCCATGGGCATGTGCGTGATGTACGGCGTCGTGATCTGTCTCCTGGTCGTCACCGGCCTCCGCGAGATGATCATGAACGCGATACCCCTCGCGCTCAAGCACGCGATCACCATGGGCATCGGCATGTTCGTCGCCCTGATCGGCCTCGTGAAGGCCGGCTTCGTGGGCAACGGCGGGGAGTTCGCTCCCCCCGTGCAGCTCGGTTCCGTCGGTCAGCTGGCCGGCTGGCCGGTCCTGATCTTCTGCGTGACCCTGCTCGCCATCTTCATGCTGCAGGCCCGCAAGATCCCCGGCGCGATCCTGATCGGCATCGTCGGCGGAACGGTCCTCGCCGCCATCCTCAACGCCGTCGTGGACATCGACCCGAAGGCCTGGAAGAACGGCGCTCCGGAGCTCTCCGGCTCCGCGGTCTCGATGCCCGACTTCTCGCTCTTCGGCCAGGTCTCCTTCGGCGGCTGGGGCGACGTCGGCGTCATGACGGTCGGCATGATCGTCTTCACCCTGGTGCTCGCCGGCTTCTTCGACGCGATGGCCACCATCATCGGCGTCGGCACCGAGGCCAAGCTGGCCGACGACAAGGGCCGCATGCCGGGTCTGTCCAAGGCGCTGTTCATCGACGGCGCCGGTGGCGCCATCGGCGGCATCGCGGGTGGCTCCGGCCAGACGGTCTTCGTCGAGTCCGCCACGGGCGTCGGCGAGGGTGCCCGTACGGGTCTCGCCTCGGTCGTCAGCGGTCTGCTCTTCGCCGCCTGCCTCTTCTTCACCCCGATCACGCAGATCGTCCCGGGTGAGGTCGCCTCCGCGGCCCTCGTGGTCATCGGCGCGATGATGATGCAGAACGCCCGCCACGTGGACTGGGCCGACGCCGCCACCGCCATCCCCGTCTTCCTGACCGTGGCGATCATGCCCTTCACGTACTCCATCACCGCCGGTGTGGCCGCTGGTGTGATCTCCTTCGTGGCGATCAAGATCGCGCAGGGCAAGGCCCGCGAGATCGGCGCCTTCATGTGGGTGCTGTCGGTGATCTTCGTGATCTTCTTCGCGGAGCACCCGATCGAGGGCTGGCTCGGGGTCCACTGATCCCGGACGGACCCGGTCCGTACGAAAACGCACCTTCCACGTATCCGATACTGGAAACCGAACCCCTCCGAGGAGGCCGCAATGCTGGACATCGCCGAAGAACTGAACCGGTGGGTCGAGCAGGGACGCGATTTCGCAGTCGCCACAGTCGTGGCGGTGGGCGGTAGCGCACCCAGGCAGCCCGGAGCGGCCCTCGCCGTCGACAGCGACGGCACGGCCATCGGTTCGGTCTCCGGCGGATGCGTGGAGGGTGCGGTCTACGAGCTGTGCCAGCAGGCCCTGGAGGACGGCGAGACCGTCCAGGAGCGCTTCGGATACAGCGACGACGATGCTTTCGCGGTCGGCCTGACCTGCGGCGGGATCATCGACATCCTGGTGACCCCGGTCCCCGTGGGCTCTCCCGCACGGGAGGTGTTCGCGGCCGCGCTCGCCGCCGCCGCCCGGGGGGAGGCGGCGGCGGTCGCACGGATCGCCGAGGGCCCGGCCGAGCTGATGGGCCGCGCCGTACTCGTCCGCGGCGAAGGCGCCCACGAGGGCGGTTTCGGCGGACACCCCGAGCTGGACCGCGCCATAGCCGACGAGGCCCGCGCCATGCTCGACGCCGGCAGGACCGGAGTGCTGGAGATCGGCGCCGACGGCCGCCTCTGCGGAGAGCCGCTCAAGGTCCTGGTCGAGTCCAGCGTCCCGCCGCCCCGGATGATCGTCTTCGGTGCCATCGACTTCGCCTCCGCCCTGGTGCGGATCGGCAAGTTCCTCGGCTACCGGGTGACGCTGTGCGACGCCCGGCCCGTGTTCGCCACGAAGAAGCGCTTCCCGGAGGCGGACGAGATCGTGGTCGACTGGCCGCACCGCTACCTGGAGGAGCAGTCCTCGGCCGGCGCGGTCGACGGCCGGGCGGTCCTGTGCGTACTGACGCACGACGCCAAGTTCGACGTCCCGCTCCTCGAACTGGCCCTGAAGCTTCCCGTCGCCTACGTCGGCGCCATGGGCTCCCGCCGCACCCACGAGGACCGCAACAAGCGGCTCCGCGAGGTCGGCGTCACCGAGCTCGAACTGGCCCGGCTGCGCTCCCCGATCGGCCTGGACCTCGGCGCCCGCTCCCCGGAGGAGACCGCGCTGTCCATCGCCGCCGAGATCGTCGCCAACCGGCGCGGCGGCACGGGCGCGGCCCTGACCGGCGCGCACATCCCGATCCACCCGGACACCTCGAACACGGTGATCAGCCGGATCGGTTCCGTCGCTTGAAGAGGTAGCGGGCTGTAACACGGTGTGGGAAGGGCGCAACCCCCGCGAGGGTTGCGCCCTTTCGCTGTTCCGTCTATTTTACCGGCCGGTAACAGCGTCTTCCCGCAACGGAGTTGACCGTATGTCTGCCATTCCCTTACGCAACCGCAGGGTCAGTGCGGGCCTGCCGGCCCTGGCCGCCACGGCGGCGCTGGCCCTGGCCGCCCTCGTGGCGGGTCCCGCACCCGCGGCGGGTGCGCAGTCCGCGGCGGGTGCGCGGGCCGCCGGCCCGGACCTGCGCGAGGTGCTGTTCGTGGGGAACAACTGGGAGGGCACCGCGGACGTCCTCGCCTCCACCGGGGACCTCGCGAAGGTGGGCCGGATCAGCATCGTCCCCGACAAGGAGGAGCGGCTGCGGGAGATCTACCTCAACCCCGTGAAGCTCGGCTACTTCCTGGGCATCCGGGCCACGGCGGGTGAGGGCCACGACCAGTTCGTGGACGACATGTACACCACCCCGGACGGCTCCGCCGTCGTCGCCTCCCGGCCCAGCTTCGCCGACGTGGTCTCCATCGACCTCCGCACAGGCCGGGTCAACTGGCGTTTCCCGGTCGCCGGTTACCGGGCGGACCACATGGCCGTCTCCCCGGACGGCACCCGGGTGGCGGTGTCGGCCTCCACCGCGAACACCGTGCACGTCCTCGACATCGCGAGCGGCCGTCAGGTCGGCTCCTTCACCACCGGGGACAAGCCGCACGAGAACACCTTCACCCAGGGCGGCCGGTTCCTGTGGAACAGCTCCATCGGTGACGTGACCTCCGCGCTCGACGCCCCGTGGCTGGACTGGACGAAGGGCGACCGGAAGATCACCGTCGTCGACGCGCAGACCTTCCGCACGGTCCGGGTGATCGACATGCGGGCCCGCCTCGACGCCTTCGGCCGCTCCGACCTGTCCGACGCCGTGCGGCCCATGTCCTTCAGTCCCGACGAGTCGAAGCTCTACTTCCAGGTGTCGTTCTTCAACGGCTTCGTCGAGTACGACGTGGCCACCGACCGGATCACCCGGATCAAGGTCCTCCCCGAGAACCCCGCCACCAGCACCGACCGCACCACCTGGGTCAACGACTCCAGGCACCACGGCATGTCCATGAGCCCCGACGGGTCCAGGCTCTGCATCGCGGGGACCATGGACGACTACGCGACCGTCGTGGACCGGGCCACCCTCGCGCAGGGGCCGCTCGTACCCGCGGACAAGCCCTACTGGGCGACCGTCGACGGGGACGGCGCCGGCTGCGTGATCTCCGAGAGCGGCGCCGACCGGGTCACGGCCATCGACTTCGCCACCGGCGCCAAGCGGGTGTCCGTACCCGTCGGCGACCATCCGCAGCGGGTCCGCCTCGGGCACGTCCCGGCCGGCTGGACGGGACCGGCGGCGGGCTGATCCGGCCCACCGCGGCCCCCGTGGATCCGGCTCAGCGGGCGGGCAGGGAGATCCGCACGGCCGACATGCCGAAGCCCGGGCTCAGGACGCCCGTGGAGATGCCGTCACCCAGCCGGTGCAGGTCCTCCTCGCGGTAACGCTTCACCTTCTGGTGCCAGTTGAGGATTCCGGCGAGCCAGTCCTGCAACTCGGTGACATAGGTGTCGAGTCCGGCCCGGGCCTCCGCGTTCAGTTTCCAGTCCTCGTAGAGCAGCGGCAGCTGGCTGGCGACCACGTGCTCGAACTCCTCGGTGCGCTGGGTCATCAGGGAGTGGCAGATGTGCAGGGCCTCCGGGTAGCCGATGTCGAAGAAGTTGCGGGTGACGAGCACGTAGTTGTGCACCTCGCCCTCGACCTCCACCTCCTTCTGGTACGAGAAGACGTCGTTGATCAGGCAGGCGGCGTCGGCGGCCGCGTTCTCCAGGGAGCGAATGGTGCCGGAGGAGTAGATCTCCTCGGGGATGCCCCGGCCCGCCTGGCCGAGCCGGCACAGGTACATGGTGAGGTAGGTGCCGAAGGTGCGGCGGCGCATCTCGGCGTAGTCCACCGGGTCCGGGATGCGGTTCTGGATCTGGTTCTCCACCTCCCACAGCCAGCTCTCCAGCATGTCCACGAGGGTGGCCCGGAACTCCGTGCGCACCCGGGTGCCCATGTCCCGGCTGGTGCGCACCCACAGGTCGCCGAGGGAACGCTCCATCGCGGTGGCGGGCAGGGCCTGTTCGGCGTGGTCCACCGGGATCATGGCGACGAGCCGGGCGGTGGTGGCCTTGGCGGCCGCGAGGTTCTTGGCCTGTGCGAAGACCACGGGGTAGTAGTCGTCCCCGTACGTGCCCCAGGTGAGCCAGCAGGCGTTGAGGGTCAGGGCCTCGGGGGTGGCGTCGGGGTCGAGGCCGGCGGAGCAGAGCGCGAAGTCGTAGCCGCGCAGTTTCTCCTCGCTCCAGATGGCCGAGCCGGGATCGCCGGGCTGGGGGTCGAGGAGGCCCATCTGCCGGGCCCAGGCCACGGACTCCTCGCGCGCGCGGGTGTGGTGCGGGCTGAGGGTGAGCGGGAACGGCATGTAGATGTCCGGGATGACGGACGGGCCGGTGCGTTCGAAGGGGACGTGGGTGAAGGAGCGGCGGCGCAGTTCCAGGGCGCGCGGGGCGAGGATCGAGCGCAGGTCCAGGGCGGTGGTGCCGAGGCCCGAGGGCATGAAGGGCAGGGTGAGCGGTGCGGTGGGGCGGGCCTCCTTGTTCATGTAGCGGCTGGAGACCATGTGCCATTCGTGGCCGCCGGACTGCCAGTCCTGGAGGCCCTTGGCGTAGGCGAGGACGGCGGCGATCTCCACCGGGTCCATGGCCTGGTCGGCGAAGAGCTGGGGGAGTTCGGCCAGCGCGGTCTGCTCGAACTGCTGGAGCCGGGAGGTGAGGAGGTCGTTGGAGGCCTCGGCGGCCTCCTGGGTGGTGCAGCCGAGGAAGGTCTCCAGCACCAGGATGGCGTTGGAGAGTTCGCCCTCGTCGGCGACCTCGCGCTGGTAGGAGAAGATGTCGTTCCTGATGTGCACGGCGTCGGAGAAGGCGTCGCGCAGCACGCCGAGCGGCCGCGAGTGCGCGACGCGCGCCGGGACCTCGGCGGACACGTACTCGATGAGCCCGGCCGACCAGGGGGCGCCGCCGACCTTGCGGCGCATCTCGATGTACTCGAGGGGGTTGGCGATCCGCCCGATGTTGATGTTGGCGAGTTCCCACATGGACTCGTTGAGCAGGTTCCTGGTGGATTCGGAGAACCGTTCCCGCCAGTCCATCGACATGGCCGGCACGGTACGGGCCCACAGGTCGGCGAGACCGGCCTCGACGGGGTTGGTGGCCTCGGGGAAGCCCTCTTCGAGGTCCATCGGCATGAAGGCGGCGAGCCTGTCGAGGTAGGCCTTGGCGCCCTCACGGTCCTGGGAGCGTTTGTACATCTCCAGGAAGTGGTCGTCGAAGAAGAACACCCACACGTACCAGTCGGTGACCAGGGACAGCGCCTCGCTGTCACAGTCGGGGTGGGTGTAGGCGCACAGCAGGGCGTAGTCGTGCGAGTCGAGGTCCTTCTCCTCCCAGACGCCGGAACCCTCCAGCATCCCGAAGTCGCGGGCCCACTTCTTGGTGTGGACCCTCGCGTCCTCCAGGTGGGGGTTCAGTCGCGCCGGATAAGGCACGTAGAAATCCGGCAGTTGGAACGGCTGCGTCACGGCGGGGTCGGCCTTTCGTCTGTCTGTCTCGCGGAACCATCCGCACGAGATCAGCAGGGCCCTACCCGTGGCGCTGGTGGGATAAGGGGTAGTTCACTTCATCAGGTGACACGGGCCTTGTTCTGCGGCGCACGAGGCGGCAGGCGGGTAGAGAGGCGCAGGAGGCGGCCGGGGAGGGGGTGCCCCTCCCCGGTGCGGGGGCCCGGGCCCCGTCCCCGGTTGCCGGGGCTCAGGCCCCGGCGGACTTCCGCTGGTCGAAGGCCGGGTAGAACGTGCGCAGCAGGCCGAAGGTCTCGGGGAAGTCGAGCTGGCCCGGGGCGGAGCTGGCGCCGAAGAAGGAGTAGGTGATCCGCGATCCGAGGGCGGGGAAGAAGACGCGCGAGACCGCGCCGGTCTCGCCCATCGCGATGACGATCAGCCGGGTGTCCCCGGTCCCGGCGTGCAGCAGCAGCGAGGCCAGCCGTCGTACGTCGCTCTCCGACTGCACCATGGTGGACACCTTGACCACGTCGGCGCCGGCGCTCTTCGCGTCGTCGATGACGGCCTGGAGTTCTTCCGTGCCGGGGGTGAAATCGAAATTGTGGTACGAGACGATCGCCACCGTGTCGTGCCGGTGGGCGGCCTCGATCACGTCCGCCAGGATTTCCCCGGACGAAAGCTCGATGTCCACGGCCTGGACCTGAGGGGCGAGTGCGCGAAACAGTTCAAGCCGCTCCGCTTCGGTGCCCCGCCATTCGCCGCCCTCGCGGGTGGACCGGATCGTGGCCAGGACCGGCAGCACCTTGAACGCGTCCACCTGTGCCAGGACATGGGCCGCGTCGGTCTTCGCGTACCGGTCGACCCGGAGCTCCGCCACATCGACGCCGGCGGCTTTCGCGGCGTGTGCGCGCGGCTCGGTTTCGCTGTCGTCGAAGCTGACGGCCACCAGCGGAATCCCGCCGTCGAGAAGCGCCCGCATTGAATTCATTTCCTGGTCACAGCCTTTTCGATTCTGATATCCGAAGCGAATCACATGGTGAACGGGGCGGATTATACGCGGAATCGGTAAGGGGGAGGGGGGTCGACCGCCCCTTGGTCGGGAGGGTGGGCGCGGGTCCGCCGCCCCCGAAGGTGCTGGTGTCGCAGCCTGGGATGTTTGTCCGATTGTTCTAGGTTTGGGTCATCGGTACATACTTCGGCGTTCCGGGAGGGACACTCATGGCGATCGACCTCGACAAGGTGCTGGACAAGGCGTGGGCCGAAAAGCCGCTCGCGGAGGTGCTCGCGGCCCCCGTCTCCGCGCTCAAGGGCGTCACCGACAGGGACGGCGAGCTGCTGCATGAGGCCTTCGGCGTCAAGAACATCGCCGACTTCGGCCAGCTGAAGTACGCGCGCTGGGCGCAGGCGCTCGTCGCGCTGAACCAGACCGTCAAGCAGTAGGAGCCGCCGGCGGGCGCCCCCGGCCACCCGGCGGGCGCCCCGGCCGGCAGGTGTGCGCCCCGGCTACCCGGCGGGCCTCAGGTCCCCGCCGGGGTGGGCCGTCCGCCAGGCCTTGATGGAAAGGTCCCAGTCGTCGCCCGTCAGGGCGGTGAGTGAAGCGGGGAAGAGGCCGTCCTCCTCCTTCGCGATGTGGTGGTGCAGCTCGTCGACGGCACGGCGCAGCTCCGCCACGTACGCCGGGTCCGCCAGGTCCGCGCGGGCGAGGAAAGCCGCCAGTTCGCGGTGCTCCTCCACCAGGGCCGCGATGTACGGCGCGTACTCCGGGTCCTGCTCCATGACCGCGAAGAGGCCGTCCTCCTCGCCCTTCCAGTGGGCGAGGAGGACGGCCGTCATGTCCGCCACGAGGGCGCTCGCCCTCGCAAGGTCCCCGGAGTCCAGGGCGCGCAGGGCATCGCCCGCCGCGTCCGTCACCGCCTCGTGCTCGGCGATGAACTCCTTGATCAGGGGGATCTCACGGCAGCCGCAGTAGTGGCACATGCGGCCAGTGTGATCCAGGCACGGACCGGTTACTCGCTTTCGCCTTCGAGGTTGCCCTCCGTGTCCAGGTACACCTGGCGCAGCGCCTCCAGCACCTGCGGGTCCGGCTTCTCCCACATGCCGCGCGACTCCGCCTCCAGCAGCCGCTCCGCGATCCCGTGCAGGGCCCAGGGGTTGGCCTCCTCCAGGAAGGCGCGGTTCTCCGGGTCCAGGACGTACGTTTCGGTCAGCTTGTCGTACATCCAGTCGGCCACCACGCCGGTCGTGGCGTCGTAGCCGAAGAGGTAGTCGACGGTGGCGGCCAGCTCGAACGCCCCCTTGTAACCGTGGCGGCGCATCGCCTCGATCCACTTCGGGTTCACGACGCGGGCGCGGAAGACGCGGGAGGTCTCCTCGACCAGCGTGCGCGTCTTGACCGTCTCGGGACGGGTCGAGTCACCGATGTACGCCTCGGGGGCCGTGCCGCGCAGCGCGCGGACGGTGGCCACCATGCCGCCGTGGTACTGGAAGTAGTCGTCGGAGTCGGCGATGTCGTGCTCGCGGGTGTCCGTGTTCTTCGCCGCGACGGTGATCCGCTTGTAGGCGGTCTCCATCTCCTCGCGCGCCGGGCGCCCTTCGAGGCCCCGGCCGTACGCGTACCCGCCCCACACCGTGTAGACCTCCGCGAGGTCGGCGTCGGTGCGCCAGTCGCGGGAGTCGATCAGCTGCAGGATGCCCGCGCCGTACGTGCCCGGGCGCGAGCCGAAGATACGGGTGGTCGCCCGGCGCTCGTCACCGTGCACGGCCAGGTCCGCCTGCGCGTGGGCGCGTACGAAATTGTCCTCCGCCGGCTCCTCCAGCGAGGCCGCCAGCCGCACCGCATCGTCCAGCAGGCCGATGACGTGCGGGAACGCGTCGCGGAAGAAGCCCGAGATGCGCAGGGTCACATCGATGCGCGGGCGGCCGAGCTCGGCGAGCGGGATCGGCTCCAGGCCGGTGACGCGGCGCGAGGCCTCGTCCCATACCGGGCGGACACCGAGCAGCGCCATGGCCTCGGCCACGTCGTCGCCCGAGGTGCGCATCGCGCTCGTGCCCCACAGGGACAGGCCGACGGACGCGGGCCATTCGCCGTTGTCCGTGCGGTAGCGGTTCAGCAGCGAGTCGGCCAGCGCCTGACCGGTCTCCCACGCGAGGCGGGAGGGAACGGCCTTCGGGTCGACCGAGTAGAAGTTGCGGCCGGTCGGCAGGACGTTGACCAGGCCGCGCAGCGGGGAGCCGGAGGGGCCCGCCGGAACGAAGGCGCCGTCCAGGGCGCTGACGACGTGGGCGATCTCGTCGGTCGTGCCGGCCAGGCGCGGGACGACCTCGCGGGCCGCGAAGTCCAGTACGGCCGCCACGTCGGTGGAGTGGCCGGCGGCGACCGAAGCCACCGCCTCCGGGGCCCAGTTCGCGTCCTCCATCGCCTGCACCAGAGCGCGCGCCGTCTCCTCCGCCTCGTCGGCGGTGGTGCGGGTGGCCGCGGACTCGTCGAGGCCGAGCGCCTCGCGCAGGCCCGGGAGCGCGGTCGTACCGCCCCAGATCTGGCGGGCGCGCAGGATCGCGAGGACCAGGTTGACGCGGGAGTCGCCGGTCGGGGCGCCGCCCAGGACGTGCAGACCGTCGCGGATCTGGGCGTCCTTGATCTCGCACAGCCAGCCGTCGACGTGCAGCAGGAAGTCGTCGAAGCCGTCGTCGTCGGGGCGCTGCTCCAGACCCAGGTCGTGGTCCAGCTTCGCCGCCTGGATCAGCGTCCAGATCTGCGCGCGGATCGCCGGCAGCTTCGCCGGGTCCATCGCCGAGATCTGGGCGTACTCGTCCAGGTGCTGCTCCAGGCGCGCGATGTCGCCGTACGACTCCGCGCGCGCCATCGGCGGCACCAGGTGGTCGACCAGGGTGGCGTGCACGCGGCGCTTGGCCTGGGTGCCCTCGCCCGGGTCGTTGACCAGGAACGGGTAGATCAGCGGCAGGTCGCCGAGCGCGGCATCGGGGGCGCAGGCCGCCGACAGGCCCGCGTTCTTGCCCGGCAGCCACTCCAGGTTGCCGTGCTTGCCCAGGTGGATCATCGCGTCGGCACCGAAACCGCCGTCCTCGGCGCGGGCCTGGATCCAGCGGTACGCGGCCAGGTAGTGGTGCGAGGGCGGCAGGTCCGGGTCGTGGTAGATCGCGATCGGGTTCTCGCCGAAACCGCGCGGCGGCTGGATGAGGATGAGGAGGTTCCCGCGGCGCAGGGCCGCCAGCACGATGTCGCCCTCGGGGTTGGCCGAGCGGTCCACGAACATGTTGCCCGGGGCCTCGCCCCAGTGCCGCTCGACGCTGTCCCGCAGCTCGGCGGGGAGCTCGGCGAACCAGCGCTTGTAGTCGGCGGCCGGGATCCGGACGGGGTTGCGGGCCAGCTGCTCCTCGGTGAGCCAGTCCTGGTCGTGGCCGCCGGCCTCGATCAGGGCGCGGATCAGCTCGTCGCCGTCACCGGAGACCAGGCCGGGGACGTCCTCGACGGGGCCGAAGTCGTAGCCGCCCGCGATGAGCGTGCGCAGCAGTTCCACGGCGCTGGCCGGGGTGTCCAGACCGACGGCGTTGCCGATGCGGGAGTGCTTGGTGGGGTACGCGGAGAGGACGAGGGCGATCTTCTTGTCGCGGCGCTCGATGTGCCGCAGCCGGGCGTGACGCACGGCGATGCCGGCCACGCGGGCGGCCCGCTCGGGGTCGGCGACGTAGGCGGGCAGCCCGTCCTCGTCCAGCTCCTTGAAGGAGAACGGGACGGTGATCAGCCGGCCGTCGAACTCCGGTACGGCGACCTGGGTGGCGGCGTCGAGCGGGGACAGGCCCTCGTCGTTCTCCTCCCAGGTGCTGCGCGAACCGGTCAGGCACAGGGCCTGGAGGATCGGCACGCCGAGGCCGGCGAGCGCGCCCGCGTCCCAGGACTCGTCGTCACCGCCCGCCGAGGCGGTGGCGGGCTTGGTGCCGCCTGCGGCGAGGACGGTGGTGACCACCGCGTCGGCCGACTCCAGCTCCGCGATCAGCTCCGGCTCCGGGGTGCGGAGGGAGGAGACGAAGAGGGGGAGCGGCTGGGCGCCGTGGGCCTCGATCGCCTCGCAGAGGGTGTGGACGAAGGCGGTGTTGCCGCTCATCTGGTGCGCGCGGTAGTACAGCACGGCGACCTTCGGGCCGGTGGTCCGGCCGGCCGTCCGCTCCAGCGGGCCCCAGGTGGGGGAGGCCGCCGGGGGCTCGAAACCGTGACCGGTCAGCAGCACGGTGTCGGAGAGGAAGCGCGCCAGCTGGTCCAGGTTGGCCGGGCCGCCGTGGGCGAGGTAGCCGTGGGCCTCGGCGGCGATGCCGATCGGGACCGTCGAGGCTTCCATCAGCTGGGCGTCGGGAGCCTGTTCGCCGGTCAGGACGACGACCGGGCGGGTCTGGTCCGGGGCGAGGAGCAGGTCCAGGCCGTCCTGCCAGGCGCGCAAGCCCCCGAGGAGGCGTACGACGACCAGGCCGACGCCGTCGAGGAGACCGGGGAGGTCGTCGAGGGGAAGGCGTGAGGGGTTCGCGAACCGGAACGGGACGGGGCCGTCGGCGGCGGCGCGAGCGCTGAGCAGATCGGTGTCGGACGTCGACAGCAGCAGGATCATGCGGCGGCAGGCCTTCCTCGGGGTTTCCGCGCCCCGGGCAGTGAGGACGGCGGGAGTTCCTGGCTCGTCCGGCGGCCGGGGCCGCGCGGATTCACAGTGGCGGGACCGCGCCGGAATCGCACCGGGCTTCCTCCCATGTCGCCGTCCTCGGCGATGGCGGGCCTGTTGGCCGCCGAGGAACCATCTTAGGGGGCCGTTGCCCGGGGGCCGGTGGTCGGGTGCGGCGGGGTTGCGGTGGCCCCGCGGTGGGGCTGTGGCCGGGTGGCCGCGTGTCCGGGCCCCGGGCGAGCCCGGCCTGCCGGGTGGGGTGGGGTGCCGGGCCGGGCGGGTTGCCGGTGGGCCGGGTCCGGTGCGGCGCCGTTGCCGGGGCCATGCCCCGGACCCCGCGCCTCAAACGCCGGCGGGGCTGGATCATGCGGGGCCGGATTGGGTTGGTGGGGCTGGGTCGAGCGGCGGGCTGGATCGGGTGGGGCTGGGTGGGTCGGCGGGGCTGGGTTGAGCGGGGTGGTTGGGGCGAGCGGTGGGGTTGGGTCGAGCGGGCTGGGGTGAGCGGGGCTGGATCGGGTCGGCGGGGTTGGGGCGAGCGGTGGGGCTGGATCAGGCGGGGCAGGATTGGATCGGTGGGGCTGGATCAGGCGGGGCTGGTCGTGGGTGGTTCGGGGTGGTGATCGACACAAGGGGTGGGCGGAGAATCGTGGGTATGCTCGCCGCCATGCCCACGCCCCCTTCCGCCGTCCCGGCGCGCGACGAACCCGTCATACGGGATCGCGGCGACGCCTGCCCCGGCGCGCTGCGGCTGCACGCGGCGGACGACGGGTACCTGGCCCGGGTCCGGATCCCCGGTGGACTGCTCGGCGCCGCGCAGGCCGCCGCGCTGGCGAACGCCGCCGACCGGTTCGGGGACGGGCACCTGGAGCTCACCTCGCGCGGGAACGTCCAGCTGCGCGGCCTCGCCGACGGGTGCGGCGCCGGGCTCGCGGAGCTGCTGGACGGGGCCGGACTGCTGCCCGCGCCCTCGCACGAGCGGATCCGGAACATCGTCGCCAGCCCGCTCGCGGACCCCGCCCCGGTGCGCGCCCTGGACCGGGCGCTCTGCGCCGACCCGAAGGCCGCCGCCCTGTCCGGCCGGTTCCTGTTCGCCGTCGACGACGGGCGCGGGGACGTCGCCGCACTCGACCCCGACGTGACCCTGCTCGCGCAGCCCGGCGACCGGGTGCTCGTCCGGCTCGGGGCCGCGCCGGACGCGGTCGAGGTCGCCCCGGCGGACGCGCCCGCGGCCGCGCTCGAAGCCGCCCACTACTTCCTCGACGCCGCCTCGGACGCCGGCACCCGCGCCTGGCGCATCGCCGAACTGCCCGCCGGATCCGCCCTGGGAGCACAGGAGTTCACCGTCCGGCTGCTCGCGTCCGGCATCCCCGCGCGGTACCTGCCCGAGGCGCCGCGCCCCTTCTGCCCGCCGCCCGCACCCGGCCCGCACGGGGACGCGCTCTGCGTCCTGGTCCCGCTCGGCCGGCTCACCACCGCCCAGTGGCGGGAGCTGCCCGGAGAGCTGCGGATCACGCCCTGGCGCAGCATCGTCGTCACCGGCACCACCGTCCGCCCCGCCGGGCTGGTCACCTCGCCCGACGGCCCCTGGGAGTCCGTCACCGCCTGCACCGGCCGCCCCGGCTGCGCCAAGTCCCTCGCCGACGTGCGCGCCGACGCGCGGGCCGTCGCCGAGCGGGCGCGCGGGCCGCTGCCCGTGCACTGGTCCGGCTGCGAACGCCGCTGCGGACACCCGCGCGGCACCGCCTGGGTGGACGTGGTGGCCACACCCGACGGGTACACGATCGGCGCCGACCCGGTGGCACCCCGCGAACTTGCAGTGGCTGTGGCCGACGCGCGCAGCCGACTCCCCATGTCCGAAGACGCAGTGAAGAAATGAGCGAGTACACCGTGTTCGAGTACGAGAAGGACGGCGCCGAGATCTACCGCCAGTCCTTTGCCACGATCCGCGCCGAGGCGGACCTCTCCGGGCTGCCCGCCTCGGTCGCGCAGGTCGCGGTGCGCATGATTCACGCCTGCGGGATGACCGACCTGACGCGGGACCTGGGTTACACGCCCGAGGTCGTGCTGCGGGCGCGCGCCGCCCTGGAGGGCGGCGCGCCGATCCTGTGCGACGTGCAGATGGTCGCCAGCGGGGTCACCCGCAAGCGGCTGCCCGCCGGCAACGAGGTGATCTGCACCCTCTCCGACCCGGCCGTCCCGGAGCTCGCCGCGAAGATGGGGACGACGCGCAGCGCCGCCGCCCTCGAAGTCTGGCGGGACCGCGGGCTGTTGGAGGGTTCGGTGATCGCCGTCGGGAACGCGCCGACCGCCCTCTTCAGGCTGCTGGAGATGATCGAGGAGGGCGCGCCGCGGCCCGCCGCCGTCATCGGCGTCCCCGTCGGCTTCATCGGCGCCGCCGAGTCCAAGGACGCCCTCGCCGAACACCCCTCCGGGCTGGACCACTTGATCGTCCGGGGCCGGCGCGGTGGCAGCGCCATGGCCGCGGCCGCCGTCAACGCCATCGCGAGCGTGGCCGAATGAGCGCCGGGAACGCCGGAACGGCCGGGACCGCCGGATCCGCCGGATCCCCCGGGACCGCCGGGAAGCTGTACGGAGTCGGGCTCGGGCCCGGTGACCCGTCGCTGATGACGCTGCGCGCCGTCGAGGTCATCGCGGAGGCCGACGTCATCGCGTACCACTCCGCCCGGCACGGCCGCTCGATCGCCCGCTCGATCGCCGCGAAGCACCTGCGCGCGGACCACGTCGAGGAGCCGCTGGTCTACCCGGTCACCACCGAGACCACCGACCATCCCGGCGGCTACCAGGGTGCGATGGAGGAGTTCTACGAGGCCTCCGCCGCCCGGCTCGCCGTCCACCTGGACGCCGGCCGCACCGTCGCCGTCCTCGCGGAGGGCGATCCGCTCTTCTACGGCTCGTACATGCACATGCACAAGCGGCTCGCCGACCGCTACGAGGCCGAGGTGATCCCCGGGGTGACCTCGGTGAGCGCCGCCGCCGCGCGGCTCGGCACCCCGCTCGTGGAGGGCGAGGAGGTGCTGACGATCCTGCCCGGCACCCTCTCCGAGGAGGAGCTCACGGCCCGCCTCGCCGCCACCGACTCGGCGGTCGTGATGAAGCTCGGCCGTACCTTCCCCACCGTGCGCCGGGCCATGGAGAACAGCGGCCGGCTCGCCGAGGCGCGCTACGTGGAGCGCGCGACGATGGCGGGGGAGCGGACCGGTCTGCTGGCCGACACCGACCCCGGCAGCGTGCCGTACTTCGCCGTCGCCGTGGTGCCCAGCCGGATCGGCAACCCGGGCAGCGTGCCGTCCGGGCCGGGCCAGGTCGCCGTCGTCGGCACCGGTCCGGCCGGGCCGCTGTGGCTGACCGCCGAGACCCGGCGGGCGCTGGCCGACGCGGAGGTGCTCGTCGGGTACACGACGTACCTGGACCGGGTCCCGGTCAGGCCGGGCCAGATCCGGCACGGCTCGGACAACAAGGTGGAGTCGGAGCGCGCCGAGTTCGCGCTCGACCTGGCCCGGCGCGGCCGGCGGGTGGCCGTGGTCTCCGGCGGTGACCCCGGGGTCTTCGCCATGGCCACCGCGGTCCTGGAGGTCGCGGCGCAGGACCCGTACCGCGATGTGCCGGTACGGGTGCTGCCCGGAGTGACGGCCGCCAACGCGGCGGCGGCCGCGGCCGGCGCCCCGCTCGGCCACGACTACGCGACCATCTCGCTCTCGGACCGCCTCAAGCCCTGGGAGGTCATCGCCGAGCGGCTGACCGCCGCGGCCCGCGCCGACCTGGTCCTCGCCCTGTACAACCCGGGCTCGCGCAGCCGCACCTGGCAGGTGGAGAAGGCCCGCGACCTGCTCCTGGAGATGCGCCCGCCGCAGACCCCGGTGGTCATCGCGCGGGACGTGGGCGGCCCCGGGCAGTCGGTGCGCATCGTGACCCTGGCCACGCTGGAGCCGGCCGAGGTGGACATGCGGACGCTGCTGCTGATCGGCTCCTCGCAGACGCGGGTCACCGAGCGCGGCGACGGCTCCCGGGTGACCTGGACCCCGCGCCGCTACCCCTGAGTACCCGAGGCTGTCGAACCCCCGCGGGGCTCGTGGCGCGTCAACCGCCGTGGGCCCCGCGGCGGTTCGCCCCCGCGGGGCTGCGGCAGGGTCGCGTATGGCGCGATGGAAGTCAGCGCCTGTGCTGACGCGGGGGCGGTCCCACACGGCGGCCGGTCACCGGCGTCGGCACCGGCCCGCCTCTGTGCGCTCGTCGTCGGGGTCATCCTCCGGACGGGCTCTTCCGGATCCGCGCAGCGGGCCGGCACCGTTTTCCCGTGCCCGTGAGAGCCTGCCGAATCCGCCGCACCGGACCGCAGGCGCGTTCCATCACGCGTCCGTGGACGGTCAGAAGCGGTTCCGGGTCGCTGCCGGCAGCAACTCCCGTGACTTCGAGGACCGCGTCCCCGCCCTGGTCGAGGCCGGAGCGGACGTCCTGTGCCTCGACTCGTCGGACGGCTGTTGCGTCTACCAGCGCAAGGCCATCGCCTTCGCGATCGGCACGGACTTCGTCATGCTGGGCCGGTACTTCGCCCGCTTCGACGAGTCCCCCTCGCGCAAGGTCCGCGTGGACGGCCAGTACTACAAGGAGTACTGGGGCGAGGGATCGCGGCGTGCCCAGAACGCCGCCCGCTACGGGCAGGGCGACGAGATCGCCTTCGAGGAGGGCGTGGACGGCTTCGTACCCTACGCGGGCAGCCTGTACGACAACGTGGAGCTGACGCGGTCGAAGCCGACCGCCACCACGATCAGCTGCGGTGCGACCTCGCTGGGGCAGTTCCACGAGGAAGCGGTCATGGTCCAGGTCTCCGAGCGGTCCTACGAGCAGAACACCGCCGAGGTGCGGCTGCGGGAGCGGTCCGTCGACTCGGGCGAGTGAGACGCGGGCCGCCGGCCGGGCCGTCCCCCGCCGCCCCGTTCCGGGTGGCGGGGGACGGCGTGCTCACGGCTTGCGCCGGCCCGCTTCCCGGTCGGACAGCCAGCGCAGGACCCCGTCGACGGACCCGGTGTGCGGTACGCCCCCGGGGGCCGGCGGGCGGCGGACGACGAGGACCGGGATGCCGGCCTCGCGGGCGGCGGTGAGTTTGGGTGCGGTCGCGGAGCCGCCGCTGTCCTTGGTCACCAGGAGGTCGACGCGGTGGCGGGCGAGCAGCTCCCGCTCGTCATCGAGGGTGAACGGCCCCCGGGCGAGCAGTACTTCGAGCCGGGGAGGGGCGGGGGCGTCCGGCGGATCCACCGAACGCACCAGGAACCAGGGCTCGGTGAGGTGCGCGAAGCTGTGCAGGCCCATCCGGCCGGTGGTCAGGAAGACGCGCGAGCCGAGGCCGGGCAGCAGGGCGGCCGCCCCGGCGAGGGAGTCCGCGAAGTGCCAGGCGTCCCCCGGGCCCGGGGTCCAGCCGGGGCGGCGCAGCGCGAGCAGTGGGACACCCGAAAGCGCCGCGGCCCGGGCCGCGTTGAAGCTCATCCGCTCCGCGAACGGGTGGGTGGCGTCGACCAGCTGCGTGACCCGGTGGGCGGCGATCCACTGCGCGAGCCCGGCCGGTCCGCCGAAGCCGCCGATCCGGGTCTCGCCCGGCGGGAGCACCGGGGCGGCGACCCGGCCGGCCAGCGAGGTGGTCACCCGGTACGGGGAGTCCGCGTCGGCGCTCAGCGCCTGCGCAAGGCGGCGGGCCTCGGTGGTGCCGCCGAGGATCAGGACGTGCGGACGGCCGGGACGGTGCCCGGGACCGGGAGGATCAGCAGGCATGCCGGTCTCGCTCGGCGGAGTACAGGTGACTGTCGCGGAACTGCTCGGCGCCCAGGGTGCGGCCCACCAGGATGACGGCGGTGCGGACCAGCCCGGCCTCCTTCACCTGTGCGGCGATGTCGGCCAGCGTCCCGCGCAGGATCAGCTCGTCGGGGCGGCTGGCCATCGCGACCACCGCCACCGGGCACCCGGCCCCGTAATGCGGCAGCAGCTCGTCCACGACCCGGTCGACGTAGCGGGTGGCCAGGTGCAGCACCAGCAGCGCTCCGCTGCGGCCCAGCGTGGCGAGGTCCTCGCCGGGCGGCATCGGCGTGGCCTGCTGGGCGATCCGGGTCAGGATCACGGTCTGGCCGACGGTGGGGACGGTCAGCTCCCGCTTCAGCGCCGCGGCGGCCGCGGCGAAGGCGGGGACGCCGGGGACGACCTCGTAGGGGATGCCGGCCGCGTCGAGCCGCCGCATCTGCTCCGCGACGGCGCTGAAGATGGAGGGGTCGCCCGAGTGGAGCCGCGCCACGTCCTGGCCGGCCGCGTGCGCGCGTACGCACTCCTCGATGATCTCGTCGAGGTTGAGCCGGGCGGTGTCGATCAGGCGGGCGTCCGGCGGGCACTCGGCGAGGAGTTCGCGCGGGACCAGGCTGCCCGCGTACAGGCACACGGGTGCCGCGGCCAGTGTCCGGGCGCCGCGCACCGTGATCAGGTCGGCGGCGCCGGGGCCCGCACCGATGAAGTACACGGTCATATCGTCTGATCCACCATTTCGGGGAGGGCGGCTGCTGCTTCTGCTGCTGCTTCTGCTGTTCTGGGGTGGGGCTTGGTGACCGACCACTGGGTGACGGGCATCGCCTGGCGCCAGCCCGTGAAACCGCCGACCGGCACGGCGTGCGCGACGGCCAGTTTCACCAGTTCGCCGCCGTGGCGCCGGTAGCGGTCGGTGAGCACCGCCTCCGACTCCAGGGTGACGGTGTTGACCACGAGCCGGCCACCGGGGGCCAGCGCCTCCCAGGCCGCGTCGAGCAGGCCCGGTGCGGTCAGGCCGCCGCCGATGAACACCGCGTCGGGGGCGGGCAGCCCGGCGAGCGCGCCTGGCGCGGCCCCGGTGACCACGCGCAGACCGGGGACGCCGAGCGCCGAGGCGTTACGGATGATCCGCGCGGCCCGCTCGGACACCCGCTCCACGGTCACGGCGCGGCAGGACGGGTGCGTACGCATCCACTCGATGCCGATGGAGCCGGAGCCGCCGCCGATGTCCCACAGCAGTTCACCGGGGGCGGGGGCCAGTGCGCACAGGGTGGCGGCGCGGACGTGGCGCTTGGTGAGCTGGCCGTCGTGCTCGTAGGCGGCGTCGGGCAGGCCGGGGGTGGCACCCAGCCGGGGCGTGGGGGCGCCGGGGTCGCGGCGGCAGTCGACGGCGACCACGTTGAGGGGGTCGCCGGGCGGATGCTCCCAGCTGTGGGCGAGGCCCTCGTACGCGTCCTCGTGCTCGGAGCCGAGCTGTTCCAGGACCCGCATCCGGCTGGGGCCGAAGCCCCGCTCTCGAAGCAGAGCAGCGATCTCGTTCGGGGTCACCTCTCCGGCGCTCAATACCAGCACGCGCCGGCCCTCGTACAGCGCGGCCGCGAGCCGGGCCACGGGGCGGCCGACGACGGTCACCACCTCGGTGTCCTCCACCGGCCAGCCGAGGCGGGCGCAGGCGTAGGACACGGAGGAGGGGTGCGGCAGGACGTGCAGGGAGCCCGGCCCGAGCTCCTCGGACAGGGCGCGGCCGATCCCGTAGAACATCGGGTCGCCGCTGGCCAGCACCGCGATCCTGCGGCCCGCGTGCTCCGCCATCAGCTTCGGCACGGCCGGGCGCAGCGGGCTGGGCCAGGCCACCCGGACCCCGCCGCATTCCCCGCGGGGCAGCAGGTCCAGCTGCCGGGGCCCGCCGATCAGCACCTCGGCCCCGGCCAGCGCGGCCCGGGCGGGGGCGGTCAGCCCGTCCCAGCCGTCGGCGCCGAGGCCGACGACCGACACGGGTACGGGGGGCGGTGGCGGTGCGGAGCTCACTGCGCGGAACCTCGGGGTACGGGAAGGGGACGGACCCGCAGCCTACTGGTCCCGGACCCCGCCCCCGGCCCGGGCCCCCTGGCCCCGGTCCGGGACCTGTGCCCCCGGTCCGGGCCCCCCGCCCTCGGTCCGGGCTCCCCGTCCTCGGTCCGGGCTCCCCGTCCTCGGTCCGGGCCCCCCGTCCTCGGTCCGGGACCCGTGCCCCCGGGCCGGGACCCCCTGCCCCCGGGCCGGGACCCCCTGCCCCCGGGCCGGGACCCCCTGCCCCCGGGCCGGGACCCCCCTGCCCCCGGGCTGGGACCCCCTGCCCCGGGCCGGGGCGACCCCTGGACCCCTGCTCGGGCCCGGGGCATCCCGCTGCGCGGGCGAAGTCCCCGACCCGCCCTTCCCCCGTTCCCCGGAGCTCCGCCCCGGACCCGTTGCCACGTGCGGCACCGTCGCCGGGGGCCAGCCCCCGGACCCCCGCTCCTCAAACGCCGGAGGGGCTGAAGGGGTCGCCGGCGGTCTGGAAAATCCAGCCCCTCCGGCGTTTGAGGAGCGGGGTCTGGGGCGGAGCCCCAGGGCGGGTCCGGGCGGAGCCCGGGGAACGGGCGAAGGGCGGGTAGGGGACTTCGCCCGCGCAGCGGGATGCCCGGGGGCCCGGGCATGGGCCCCCGGACCAGGGTCCCGGCCCGGGCCCGGACCAGGGTCCCGGCCCGGGGGCGGACCAGGGTCCCGGCCCGGGTCCGGACCGGGGGCGGGGGTGTCCCGGGGGGACCCCGGGAGTAGGGTGCGGGGGCCGCGGCCCGATGGGGGTCGCCGGGTGAAGAGGAGCCGGCATGCCGGGCTGGAAGGCTGCGCACATACCGGACCAGAGCGGCCGCACGGCCGTGATCACCGGCGCGAACAGCGGGATCGGCTACTTCGCGGCCCGCGAACTCGCCCGCCACGGCGCCGCGGTGGTGCTCGCCTGCCGCAGCGCATCCCGCGGCCGGGCCGCCGAGATCCGACTGCGCGCCGAAGTCCCCGGCGCAGACGTCGAGTTCATGGCACTGGACCTCGCGGACCTGGCCACCGTACGGGAGTTCGCCCAGGCCTACGCCCGGCGCCACGACAGCCTCGACCTCCTCATCAACAACGCAGGCGTGATGGCCCTGCCGTACGGGCGGACCGCCGACGGGTTCGAGACGCAGTTCGGGGTCAACCACCTCGGCCACTTCGCCCTCACCGGCCTGCTCCTGCCCCGCCTCCTCGCCGCTCCGCCCGGAGCCCGGATCGTGAGCCTCTCCAGCGGCTTCCACATGTTCGGGGACGTGGACCACGAGGACCTCAACGGCGAGCGCGACTACCGGCGATGGATCGCATACGGCCGCTCCAAGACCGCCAACCTGCTCTTCACCCACGAGCTCGCCCGGAGGCTCGCGACCGCCGGATCCGGGATGGTCGCGGCCGCCGCCCACCCCGGCTACGCCGCCACCAACCTGCACGTCGCCGCGGCCCCGCAGGCGGGCACCACCCTCACCTCGCGCATCGCGGTCGCCGCCAACAGCCTCGGCATCCTCATCGGCAACGGCGTCATCGCCCAGTCCGCCGCCTCCGGCGCGCTGCCCGCCCTGTACGCGGCGACCGCGCCCGGGGTCCGGCCGGACGAGTTCATCGGGCCGCGGTTCAGCGTCCGCGGCGCGCCCTCCCGTTCCTGGCGGGCGAAATGGACCCTGGACGACAAGTCCGGCGAACGGCTCTGGGGCGCCTCCGAAAAGCTCACCGGAGTCTCGTACGCATCCCTATCGCGCTGAATCCCCGGGGGCTAGCTTGCTACTCGCCAGTCACTTCAGGCTGCCGAGTCGCATCCCCTGGGAGAGCCATGCGCAGATCCGCCCTGCCCGTGCCCCTGCTGTTCACGATGCTCGCCGCCGTCACCGCCGCGCTCTTCGCGGGCCTCCTCACCGCCCCGGCGGCGCAGGCCGACGCCCGCGCGGAGCGGCGTACGCCGGTCGTCCTCGTCCACGGCTACGGGGACACCGCGGCCTCCCTCGACGGGCTGGAGGACTATCTGCACTCCCAGGGCTGGCTCTCCAGCGACCTCGCCGAGTTCGGCTACGACTGGGCCGCCACCAACGACTCCAACGCCGCCCGCTTCGGCTCCTTCCTCACCGAGAGGTTCGGCAGCCGCCCGGTCGATGTGGTCGCGCACAGCATGGGTTCATTGCTCACCCGCAAGTACCTGAAGGACGGCGGGAGTTCACGGGTCCGCGCCTGGGTCTCGCTCGGCGGCCCCAACCACGGGGCCGGGGACGCCGCGCCCTGCGGCCCCTTCGCCACCTTCTGCGACATCCACGCCGCCTCGCTCGCCGACATGACCCCCGGCAGCGCCTTCCTGAGCTCCCTGAACGCGGGCGACGAAACCCCGGGCGCCACCCGCTACACCACCTTCAGCTCCACCTGCGACCAGCAGATCCCGCCCGGCGACAGCCGCGCCCCGCACTCCACCGAGCTGGCCGGCGCCGTCAACCACGTCCTGCCGGTCGGCGACAGCGGCTGCCCCTCGCACTACGGGCTGCTCGGCAACGACTGGGTCCGCCGCCAGATCGTCGCCGAGTTCTCCAAGGACCCCGTCACCCAAGTCGACCTGAAGGGCGGCCCGTTCCGCATCACCGTCGACTCGGCCCGGTTCACCTCCACCGGTGAGAGCGGCCCCGAGCTCTACGACGGCCTCACCCTCACCACCGACGGGACCGCCCGCACCCTGTGGCACCGCGACCGGTCCGGGGCCACCGCCTTCCCCGACCACGACCCGTGGTTCGGGCTCGACGACGCCAACCGCAGCCAGGTCTTCGGCGGCGAGGCGACCATCTCCGCCTACCTCACCGACGCCGACTACTCCGCCGGGAACAACGACGACGTGATGGCCGCCGGCCGCGTCCACTGGGACCCGGCCCTCGGCTTCGGCCGCTTCACCGCGAGGATGCTCGGCGTGGACGGCGGCGAGGCCTCCGTCACCTACACCGTCACCCCCGTGCAGGGGGTCCCCGACTGCCGGGTCCGCGTGGACCAGGCGGAGCTGACCTACTTCGACGACGGCACGACCCGCCCCGCGCTCTACGGCGACATCGCGGTCCGGACCGGCGACGGTGCGCGCACCGCCGTCTGGTCGCGCTCCGGCTCGGACCCGTCGACCTTCCCGAACCAGGGCAACCGCAGCAACCCCGACCCGTACTTCTACCAGCGGATCGGCTCGGGAGCGACGTACGGCCCCGGCCCCATCGAGATCGGCGTGTACCTCTGGGACTACGACGCCTCCTCGGCCGACGACCTGGTCGCCCGGGGCACGGTGGCCTGGGACCCGTACACCGACCAGCCCGGTACCCGTACCAGCGAGTTCCACGGGGACGACGGCGGGCACGTGAAGGTCACCTGGACCGTCCTCTGCCCCTGATCCCTCCCGGCCGGGGCCGCCCGCCGGGCCCGCTCCGGCGGGCGCGCCCCGGTATGAGCCCGTCCGCCCCCGGGAAGCCTCCGGGCGCCCCGTCCGGGCCCTGACCCGGACGGGACGCCCGCAGCACACTCGGCGGCATGGACGACGACGCTACGGACAACCACCTACGCACCACCGAACCGCAGGCAGACCCGCAAGCCGAATCGCAGGAAGACCCGCAGGCCGGGGACCATGCCGTGGTCCTCGGCGCGGGCATGGCCGGCCTGCTGGCCGCGCGGGTACTCGCGCGGCGGTTCGCCCGGGTCACCGTGGTCGAGCGGGACGAACTGCCGGAAGGGGAAGCCGCGTTCCGGCCCGGGCTGCCGCAATCCCGGCACGCGCACGTACTGTGGTCGCGGGGCGTGGACCTGATCGAACTGATGCTGCCCGGAATCACCGGCAAGCTGGTGGGCGCCGGGGCCCACCTCCTCGACTCGCCGCGCGACTTCCTCTGGCTGAGCCCGGCCGACTGGTTCCGGCCGGTTTCCGGAGCCAGGGTCCTCCTCGCGAGCAGGGAGTTGCTGGACCGGACGGTTCGGCGGGAGGTGCTGCGCAACGGGCGCATCCGGGTCCGGGCCGGCACCCCCGCCGCCGGACTCGTGGCCGGTCCGGACGGCCGCTCGGTGGCGGGCGTGGAGCTGCGCGGCGGCGAGCGGCTGGCCGCGCGCCTCGTCGTCGACGCGACCGGGCGCACCTCCAAGGCCACCGCCTGGCTCGCGGAGTTCGGTCACCCGGCCCCGGCCGTCACCCGCTACGATTCCCATCTCGGGTACTCCAGCCGCTACTTCGCGATCCCCGAGGATCCGGGACGTCGCTGGCAGGGCATGTACGTACAGGGCCGTCCCGACCTCCCGCGCGGCGGGGTGCTGATGCCGCAGGACGGCGACCGCTGGCTGGTGACCCTCATCGGCAACGGCGAGCACGCCCCGCCCGTCAGGGACGAGGAGTTCTTCACGTTCGCCCGGAGCCTGCGCAGCCCGGCCCTGTACGACGCCATCCGCGACGCGACCCCGCTCTCCGCCCCCACCGCCTTCCGGGGCACGGCCAACGAATGGCGGCACTACGAGCGCATGGAGCGCTGGCCGGCCGGCTTCGTGGTCCTCGGCGACGCGGCCTGCCGGTTCAACCCCGTGTACGGGCACGGGATGACGGTCGCCGCGCTCGCCGCGGAGGCCCTGGCGAAGGAGATCCGTACCCTGGGCCCGGAGGAGATCGCCGCCGCCTCCCGGCGGATCCAGCGCAGGACCACGGCGGCCGCGGCCGTGCCCTGGCAGATCGCCACCAGCGAGGACATGCGGTACCCGGAGACGGACGGGCCGCCGCCGGACCGGGCGACTCGCATCCTGCAGTCCTACATGTCCCGGGTGATCGCGGGCGCCAACACCGATCCGGCCATCGCCGCCCGCTTCTTCGGAGTGCTGTCGCTGACCAGCTCGCCGGGCACGCTGCTCGACCCCGTCACGATGGTCCGGGTCCTGTCGAAGTGGCGGCTGCCAGCCGCTCCGGACACCGCCGACTACCCGGCGCACCACGGCCCGCCGGTGGGACGGGCGGTTGGCGCGGAGCGGGCGCAGAGCCGGCCTCCGGCCGCCGGGCAGTGACCCGGCCTCGGTCCGCCGCCGGGCAGTGACCCGGTCGGCCGGGCCGGGCCTGACCGGGCCGGGCCTGACCGGCCTGACCTGAGCGGGCCTGACCTGACCGGGCCGGGTCGGGTCGGGCCTGGTCAGGCCGGCCGGGCCCGGTCAGGCCAGGAAGCGCTCGACGGCCGCGCGGGCCCGGGCGTTCGAGGCCGCGGCGTCGGCCAGGGCGCGGGCCAGGGCGCCGATCCACTCGTCGAGGTCCGCTTCGCGCCGTGAGAGCACGATGCCCCGCACCTCGTGGCAGATCTCCCCGGTCACCCGCCCCCGGTCCGTCCGCAGCGAGAGCCGCCGGTCGCCGAGCGTGACGTCCAGTTCGGCGACCGGACCCTCGCGCCCGGCCAGCCGCTGCGCGACGGAACGCCGGCGCCTGATCCGTACGGCGCCGGCCGGCAACGAGTCCGCCAGCCTCACCGACAGCACGTTGACATAGAGGTGCAGGTCCGAGCTGTCCTGGCGCAGCGCCGCGGCCAGCAGTTCCACTTCCATGTCGGGCATCGGGGCGTCGGGCATCGGGCCGTCAGGCACCGGGGCGTCAGGCATCGAGACTCAGGACCAGGGCCGGCCGGTCGATGACGTGGTCCTCGCGCAGCGGGCGCACGGCGGTCCCGATGGCGAAGAACTCGGTGGTGTGCGATCCCCAGGTGTGCGAGTGCTGCTTCAGCCGGACGGCCACGATCCCCTCGGCCTCCAGGGCCTCGCCCTCCGCCCGCATGCGGCTCATCGCCAGCTCGCGCGCGTTGTAGAGGGCCTGGGTGAACGGTTCGATCTCGACGTTGCGGCCCGTGGCGCCCAGCGCCTGGGTGAAGCGCTGGTGCGCCACGTGGTAGACGCACGAGCCCATGACCATGTCCAGGGGCGCGTACCCGGCCCGGATCAGCGTCCAGAAGTCCTGGCCGGACAGGTCCGAGGTGAACGGCTTGCCCTTGTTGTTGAGCCAGGTCCCGCCCGGTCCCGGGTCCGCGCCGTCCGCCTTCACCGCCGTGCCGACCGCGATGAACTCGGCGATGTCCGAGCCGAATTCCTTGAACTCGATGTCGAGGCGCACCCCGACGATCCCGTCGGCCCCCAGCGCGCTCGCCTCCGCCTCCATCCGGCTCATCGCCAGCTCGCGCGCCTCGTACATGGCCTCCGACAGCGGGTCAGCTCCTGGTTCTTCGACCACCGGCCGAGCTGGATGCCGACGTGGTAGACCGAGGAGCCGAGGACCAGGCCCAGCGGGCGGAAGCCGGCCTCGCGGACCAGCAGGAACTCGTTCACCGTCAGGTCCGAGGTGAAGAGCGAGCCCTTCTCTCCCGGCTGGAGCCGTGCCAGCCGCCGCATCGCGTCCTCGGACACGCCCTCCTCCGCGGCCGGCCGTGCGGCTTCCCCGGCCAGTTCCCGCCCCGTTCGCTCGGTCATGTCAGTGCTCTCGCTCCAGTCTCATGATGGTCAGTGGTCCGGGTCCGGCGGGCCGCCCGGAGCGGCTGAACCGGGTGATGGAGGTGCCGGTGCAGACCGCCTCCGCGACGAGGTCGTGCGCGTAACCGAAGTTGGGGCACTCGTTCTCCCGCAGCGTCAGTTCCACCTCGTCCACCACCACCCCGTCGCCGCCGTGCTTCGCCGCGTCGAGGGCCAGCTGGTCGCGGGCCTGCCGGCGGGCATGGCTGATCAGCTGGGTGTAGCCGTCGACCTCCATGTTCCCGGCGGTCCAGCGGGTCCGCCGGGAGGTGCGGAAGTCGTCGTGGCGGGTCTCCAGCGCGATGCCGAGGACGAGTCCGGTGGGAACCCACCCCTCGTTCACGAGCTTGGCGAAGTCCTGGCCGCTCACGTGCGAGGTGAAGGGCCGGTGGGGCCGGACGCGCGAGCGGGCCCGGACCGCGGTGCCCAGCGCGGTGAACTCCAGCGTCTCCGCCGTGAACTCGCTGACCCGCAGCTCCACTCCGACGATCCCGTCGCCGCCGAGGGCGCGGCACTCGTCCACCGCCCGGGCCAGCGCCAGCCGGCGGGCCGCGTACAGGTTGCCGACCAGCTGGGAGAAGGACGAAGTCCAGGCCGAGGACGGCGTCTTGACGCCGTCCGTCACCGTCCAGGCGCCCGGGCAGCCCCAGAGGCCGCTGAACCCGACGCCGAAGACGGCCGTGCCGAGCACCTGCCCGACCGGGTCGAAGCCGACGCTCCTGATCGCCGCGAACTCCCCTGAGGACAGTGCCGAGTCCCAGGTGCCGCCCGCCCGGGGCGCTGCCACCGCGCCGTCCGTGGCTCCCGGAAGACCGGTGTCCCGTCGGTGCGTCATCGGCTCAGGTGTCCTGGGTCTCGTGGTTCACCGCGCGGATCGCGGCGCCGTTCGGCAGCGTATGTCATCGCGGGGAGCGGCGAAACGGCGACCATCGGCTGGTCAGGCTGGTCAGGCCGGTCAGGCCGGTCAGGCCGGTCGGGTCGCCTGGTCGTCCGGGCCGGGCGGCCCGGCGGCGACGGCGCCGCCGACGGCACGCCGGCAGAGGGCGCGGGTCACGTCGTCGAAGTAACAGCTGTACGAGGTCTCGTCGTCGCCACCTCCGTCCCGGCGGGCCGAGGACCACCGCCCGCCCCGCTGGCGGGACCCGGACCGCCCCCAGCAGTCCCACCTGGACTTCGCCGTCGCCGACCTGGACCGGGCCCACGCGCAGGTGCTGGGCCTCGGCGCGACCCTGCTGGACGAGAGCCGGACGGCCGAGGGCTGGCGGGTCTACGCGGACCCGGTGGGGCATCCCTTCTGCCTGGTGCGGGACTGACGGGGCGGGCGGGCAGCGGCAGGCCCGTATCCTTATTGCGAATAGTTCGCAATAAGGATGGGGTGGCGGTGTGACGGGGTCTCCGGTGGTGCTCGGGATCGAGTCTTCGTGCGACGAGACCGGGGCGGGCATCGTCAGCGGCGGCCGGCTGCTCGCGCACGTGGTCGCCTCCAGCATGGACGAGCACGCCCGCTTCGGCGGGGTGGTCCCGGAGATCGCGGCCCGCGCCCACCTGCACTCCTTCAACCCCGTCGTCCGCCAGGCCCTCGATCAGGCCGGACTGCGCGCGGACCAGCTCGACGCGATCGCCGTCACCACCGGCCCCGGCCTCTCGGGCGCCCTCCAGGTCGGGCTGGCCGGCGCCAAGACCCTCGCCTACGCGCTCGGGCTGCCCCTCTACGGAGTCCACCACCTGGCCGGTCACGTCGCGGCCGACACCCTGGAACACGGGCCGCTGCCCGACCCCTGCGTGGTGCTGATCGTCTCCGGCGGCCACACCTCGCTGCTCCTCGTGCGCGACCTCGTGCGCGAGCCGATCCTGCACCTCGGCGACACCCTCGACGACGCGGCCGGAGAGTGCTTCGACAAGGTCGCCCGCGTCCTCGGCCTGCCCTACCCGGGCGGCCCGGCCATCGACCGCGCCGCCCGCGGCGGCAACCCCAAGGCCGTCACCTTCCCCCGCCCGCTGACCGGCGGGCCGCGCGCGCAGGACCCGTACGCCTACGCCTTCTCCTTCTCGGGGTTGAAGACGGCCGCCGCCCGCTGGGCCGAGGGCCACCGCCTGCGCGGCCAGGAGCCGCCCGTCGCGGACGGGGCGGCCTCGCTGCAGGAGGCGGTGGCCGACGTGCTCACCCGCAAGGCCGTCGCGGCCTGCCGGGAGTACGGGGTCCGGACCCTGGTGGTCGTCGGCGGGGTGGCCGCCAACTCCCGGGTCCGCGAGCTCGCGGAGCGCCGCTGCGCCTCCGCCGGGATCGAGCTGCGGGTCCCGCCGATGACGCTGTGCACCGACAACGGGGCGATGATCGCGGCCGTCGGCGACCTGCTGGTGCGGGCGGGCGTGGAGCCCGCCCCGCACCAGCTGACCGTCGACCCGTCGGCGCCGCTGGAGTACGCCTCCCTCAACCCGGCGGCCCGGATCTAGCGGAGGGTACGGAGGGTGCGGAAGGTACGGAGGTCTACTTCGACGGAGTCAGCTGCACCGTCGTCACCGCCCCGCCCGAAGCCTCCTTCACCACCGCGATCCGGGTCCCGGTGTCCGGCACCTTGACCCCGAGCTGCGGCAACTCCGCGTTCCAGTAGGACCCGTGGCGGTCGTCGAAGACCGCCACCCCCGGCCGGGCCGGGATCACCGTCGGGGCGCCCGCCTTGTGCAGGACGACCCGGTCGCTCCTCCCGAGCGAGAAGGTCGCGTCGAAGGTCTGCGCGCGGGCGTTGAGCAGGCCGCCGTCCGCGTACTTCAGCGGCTCCGGCCGGGAATCGACCGGCAGCAGCAGACCGCCGCCCGGGTGCGCCTTGGTGGTGTTGTCGCTGTACGCCGTGTCCCAGAGCCAGATCAGCACGCCCTGCTGGTACGGGAAGAACTCCACCTTGTCGCCCGTGAACCCGAAGTTGTACGGGCCGGTCTTCAGCAGGCTGCCGTAGCCGGTGTAGCGCCGGTTCTCCACGAAGTACGCGCGCGGGTGCTGCTCGCTGCCGGTACGGCCCTCGGTGCGCGACCACTTGACCGCCGTCCAGCCGTTCGCGCCCTGCTCCGCGCCGTCGCGCAGCAGCTCCCGACCCTCGCCGGCCGTGACCCGGATGTCGTCGAAGGCCACGCCCTTGCCGTGGGTGTTGCTGTCCGAGGTGACGCGCAGCCTCAACTGGACCGAGGTGCCCGCGTACCGGGTCAGCGGAACCGACAGCCGCGCCCAGCCCGCCGAGGTGCCGGTGATCCCCTTCGCCCCGATCGGCGCGTCGTTCACGGTGCCCGGGAGCGCCGTCCACGCGGCCCCGCCGTCCGTGGAGGCTTCCACCGTCAGGTAGTCGAAGTCCTGCTCGATGTCGTACCAGGCGCGGGCGTCCAGCCGGGCGTCCGTCCCGGCCGGGATCCCCGTGAGGTCGAGCGTGCGGGACAGCGTGTTGTCCATGAAGTCGCCGGTACCGCTCCACCACTGACTGGCGCCCTCGTACGGGTCGGCCAGCTCGGTCGTGGTCACCGACGGCGGCAGGTGCACCAACAGGGCTTGTGGATCCTCGGTGTTGTAGCCGGACACCCCGAGCGTCGCCCGCGTCGTGCGGCCCGCGTCGGCCTCCGTGTACTGGAGCCAGCCCAGCTGCAGCTTGCTCCACGGGTCCAGGTCGCCCGGGAACTCGCCGGTGGAGTTGCGGCCCTTGCCGAGGTAGGACGCCGAGGACATCAGCGACCAGAAGTTGACGCCGTTGTCCCCGTCCGAGCTGTACAGGTCCGGCAGGCCCAGATCGTGCCCGAACTCGTGTGCGAAGAGGCCCGCTCCGCTGTTCTCGCCGCCGGTCAGGTAGTCGCCGGCCCAGATGCCGGTGTCGCCCACCGGGGTGCCGCCGGCCTTGTTGCCGGCGGGTCCCGCGCTGCCGGCCTGGTTCCAGTAGGCGAACCAGCGGTGCGCCCACACGGCGTCCTTGCCCTGCGCACCCCCGCCCCAGGTCCCGTCCTTGCCCGCGTGCACGACGACGAGGTGGTCGAGGTAGCCGTCCGGCTCGTCGAAGTTGCCGTCGTGGTCGGCGTCGTAGCGGTCCCACACGTCGTACTCGGCGAGCTGTGCCTTGATCTGCCCGGGCGTACGGCCCTTCGCGCGCTCGGAGTCGTACCAGGCGGTCGTGGCGTCGCGGATCATGTCCCAGTTGGTCTGGCACTGGCCGGACTCGGAACAGTGGTCGGTGCCGTAACGGGCTTCGTTCCAGGGGAGCTTGACCCAGTCGGTCACCGTGCCGTCCATGTCGTAGCGACCGGAGGACTGGAGCCGGTAGTAGGCGCGCATGGACGCCGACTGCGGGTCGGTGGAGAAGAACTGCTTCTGGTAGGAGGCCCGGTCGAAGTCCTTGCGCCACAGGGTGTGGTTGTCGTCCTTGGCCGGCTCGCCGATCGTGTTGTGCAGCGGGCCCGGGGTCCCGCCGAAGCGCGGCTTGCCCTCGAACTCCGTGGTGTTGTCCACCTGGTCGCCGAACTCGGCGAGGATCACGAAGACCTTGTCCTTGCGCTCCTGGGCCAGCTCGACATACCGCTTGCCGACCTTGGCGAGGCGCGGGAGCGTGCCGTCGGCCTCGGCCCGCAGGCCGTCGGGGCGGCCGGCCGCGACTTCTTCGAGGGCCTGGCGGCGCAGGGCCTGGCGCTGGAGTTCCAGGGGTGCGGGCGGCGGGGCGGCCGCCTGCTCGGCCTGCTGCTGCCCGGAGAGGGGCGGGATCGGGGGTGCGGTGGCGGCGAACGCGGGGGCGGCGAGGAGGGCGAGGGATATCGCCGCTCCCACCGCAGCGAGTCTGCGCAAGGTAGCTGACCTTTCTGGGAGTTCCGGTCGGAGCGGGAGTAATATTTCACATGTCACAGGTGATTGATAGGAGTCGGATCTTCCGAACTCGACGTTCCACGGACCCTGTTCGCCGCTCGGCGCTATCGTGCCGAGCGGGGACGACTGTGCGAGGGGGCGGAGCCGCGATGCGATTTCTGTTTGTGCACGGCACGGGGGTGCGGCGCGAGCGGCACGACACGCTCTTCGCGCTGGTCCGGGACCGGCTGACCGACCGGTTTCCCGGCGCGAGCGTCGACTTCTGCTTCTGGGGGGAGCGGTACGGAGCCACCCTCAGCGCCCAGGGCCGTTCGGTGCCCGGACTGCGCACCCCCGCAGGCGACTCCGGTGACGGGCCCGGCCCGGAGGACGACGGGACCGCCGAGTGGGGACTGCTGATCGCCGACCCGCTGTGCGAGCTGCGGGTACTGGCGGAAGCCGGCTGGGACACCGGGTCCGGTGACGGTGACCACGGGGACTACGGCGACTACGGCGACGGCGGCTTCGCCATGCCCGGCGTCCGGTCCGCCGGGGACGGGGTGCTGGAGCTGCTCGCCGCGGTGACCGGGGTCCCCGACGGCGGTGAACAGGCCGCGCTGCTGCTCGGTACCGGCCTGGCCGCCGGATTCCCCGCCGCCCTGGAAACCGTCGCCCGCTCCGCCGAAGCCGCCCGCGCCGGGGCCCGCGCCACCGAGCAGCCGCAGGCCCGGGAACTGGCCCTCGCCCTCGCCCGCGCCGTCACCGCCGCCGCGCTCGCCTCGGCCGGCGCCGAGGCCGACTGCACCGGAGCCGAACGCGACCGCCTCGTCGAACTGCTCACCACCCGCCTCGGCGGCGAGGCCCGGGTCCCCGGCGCCCGCGCCGCCGCGGTCCTCGGCCGCCTCGCGATGCGCGTCACCACCCAGCCGCTGCTCAACGCCTGGCGCGGCTCCCTCACCGTCGGCGCCACCCCGGCCCTCGGCGACATCCTGCGCTACCAGGCCCGGGGCGGCGGACTCCGCGCGTTCCTGCACGAGCGGATCACCGCCGAGCCGGGGCCGACCGTACTCATCGGCCACAGCCTCGGGGGCATCGCCCTCGTGGACCTCCTCGCGCTCGGGGCCGCGCGCGGCGAGCCCGTCCCCGGCGTCGAACTGCTCGTCACCGTGGGCTCGCAGGCCCCCTTCCTCCACGAACTGGGCGCACTGGCCGGGATGGCCCCGGGCACCAAGCTCCCGTACGGCTTTCCGCACTGGCTCAACGTCTACGACCGTCAGGACGTGCTCTCGTACCTCGCCGAGCCCGTCTTCCCCGGCGATCCGCGCGTCAGCGACCAGGAGATCGGCAGCCGCCAGCCCTTCCCCGCGTGCCACAGCGCCTACTGGAAACAGGACTCCCTCTACGCACGCATCGAACAGGCGGTGGCCGAAGCGGAGATCGGGTGAGTCCCTCCGGCTTCCTGCCCCCGACCCTGGGGCCCCGGCGCACCTTCGCGCTCGTCGCCGGGGTCGAGAGCTATGCCATCAGCCACCGGTGGAACCTGCGCGGACCGGCCCGCGACGCGCTGCGGTTCGCCCACTGGCTGACCGGCCCCGGAGAGGTACCGCCGGGCCACGTACGGCTGCTGCTCTCCCCGCTCGACGATCCGGACACGCTCGACTGGTCGGCCTCCGAGGGGCTGGAGGCCCTGCGCGCCACGCACCGGCCGGCGACCGAGGAGAACGTGAAATCAGTGCTCCTGAACGAACTCCCCGCCTGCGACGGCGACTTACTGCTGATCTTCTGGGCCGGACACGGCTACGTGGCGCCGAACGGCGGTGAACTGATGCTGCCCTGCGCCGACGCCCACCCCGGCCAGATCCGCCACCTCAACCTCGACTCCGCGCTGCGCTGGTGGCGCACCGACTACGTCAAGAACCGCCGCTTCCCGCTCCAGGCGGCCCTGGTGGACGCCTGCCGGGTCGACGCCCCCCGCGACGCCCGGTGGAACTTCGGCACCGTCAACTACGGTGCCGGCAACGCCGTCCCGGGGCGGCGGCAGTTCCGGCTCTACGCCTCCCGCGAGGGCGAGGCCGCGAAGAACGACGCCGAGCGCGGTGCGGGCCGCTTCACCGAAGAGCTGCTCGGGGAGCTCGGCGAACGCTCGGTGCGCGAGGCCGTCGCCGGTCTCGCCGACACCGCCCGCTCCATCCACCGCACCTTCCGGGACCTGCGCGAGCGCGGAGAGGGCTGGCAGCTCCCGCAGTTCGTCGTCGACCGGGACTGGGACGCCTCCTCCTTCCTCGACGACGACCTGCCCGGGGCGCTGCCGCCGCGCGCGGTCCGCCTCGACCAGAGCGCCTGGGACGGACTCGGAGAGCTCTTCGAGGACCGCGACCTGCCGCGATGCGCCTACGAGGCGTACCTGTGGGCCTTCAAGGCCACCGGCTGCGCGGCGCCCGTCCAGGGCGGCCTGCCCGGCGACAGCCTGCTGGAGGTGGTCCAGGACCTCGACGAGCGGCACGGCGGCCCGGGCGGGATGCCGCTCGCGGTGCCCTTCGTACGCTTCCTCGGAGAGCGGGCCGCGCCGGGCGAGGAGCGCTGGGCGGCCCGGCTGCGCGACTGGGTGCGCGCCACCCGGGAGCGCCTGGCCCTGCCCGCGCTGCCGCCCCCGCCCCCGCCGCCCCGCAGAACGGCCCTGCACGTGCGGCTGGAGTCGCCGCCGGGCGGGGAAGAGGGATTCCTGGCCCGGATGTGGCTGCGCCGGGAGGCCACCGAGCACATCTGGGAGTCGGAGGGGGAACCGGTGCGGCTGGAGGTGATCCGGGACCAGCTCGTCCGCCAACTCGGGCTGCTGGGAAGACTGCTGGGGGCCGGAGCGGAGGCCGGGCGGCCGTCCGGGGCGGTGGAGCGGATCGAGTTCCACGTGCCGTACGAGCTGCTGGACCTGGACTTCGACCAATGGCCCGTCCCGCGCGGCCCGGGCGGGCGGACCCGGGCCCTGGGCGTGCTCTACCAGGTGGTGGTGCGCTGCCCGCAGGAACGCGAGGACACCGGCGCGGAATGGCGCGGCAAATGGCGCTGGCTGTGGGCCCAGGGCGGACGGCACGCCGATGCGGTCCGGGTGGTGGCCGACGCGGAGGTGGGCGACGGGCTCGGCATGGAACTGGGCGCGGGGCCGGCGCCCGCGTGCGTACTGGCGCACACGCGCTCGGGGGCACGGACGGGAGCGGTGGTGGAGGCGGTGCTGGAGGGCGGCGTACCGGTGGCGGTCTGGCGCCGCCCCGGCGGGCCGGCCGGTCAGCCCGCGCCGCCTGGTGAGTCCGCACCTGCCGGTCCGAGCGCACCGGCAGGTCCGCCCGCGCCGGCCGATCTGCTCGCGCCCGCCGGTGACGACGGGCGACCCGACCCCGGCGCACTCGACGTGCTCGCGCTGCCCGCCCGGGTGCGGGAGGTGCGCCGGGCGGCCGCCGTCGCGGCTGCGGGCGCCCCCGACGGCAATCGGCAACAGGCCATGGGGGGAGACCGGTTGGTTCTCTTGTGGGACGATCCCGACGACACGCTCACCCTCCGGTCCCTGGCTTGAACCCGCTCCCCGGACACCGCTTCCGGACACCGGCCCCGACATCCATCCCGACACCTATTCCGACTCCCGTCCCGACTCCCGTCCCGACACCCATCCCGATCCCGATCCCGACGACCGAGCACGGCGGCAGGCCGTGACACCGACGATGGAGGCAGAGGCAGTGGTGAAGGACTGGTGGCTGTACCACGGGACCGGCGAGGCCGCCGAGCGCCGGACCAGGCTGGAGGCCGGACCGCCACCGCCCTGGCGCGATTTCATGGGCACCCCCGACCCGGGGTACGCCCCTCCCGGCCGTGAGGGGCCCGCCTGGGAACGCACCTGGCGGCGCGGCGAGGGCTACGTACCCGACGAGCCGGAGAAGGACGTGGTCAACACGGCCCTGCACCTGCGCAGGCCGCTCCTGATCACCGGAAAACCCGGCGTCGGCAAATCCACGCTCGCCTACAGCATCGCCTCCGACCTGGACCTGGGCCCCGTACTGCACTGGCCGGTCACCAGCCGGACCGTCCTGCGCGACGGCCTCTACCTGTACGACGCGATCGGCCGGCTCCAGGAGGCGGGACTGGAGCAGCTGCGCACGCCCGGCGCGCCGGGCGCCGCCGCCCTCCCGGGGGCCGCGGCCGCGGCCGGTGAGGACCCGTCCATCGCCCGCTACCTGCGCCTGGGCCCGCTCGGCACCGCGCTCCTGCCCCAGGACCGCCCGCGCGTGCTGCTCGTCGACGAGATCGACAAGAGCGACATCGACCTCCCCGGCGACCTCCTCACCGTGTTCGAGGACGGCGGCTTCGCGATCCCCGAACTGGCCCGGCTCGCCAAGGAGGCCCCCACCGTCGCCATCGGCACCGAGGACGACACGGACGCCGTCGTCCGGATCTCCCAGGGCCGGGTCCAGTGCCGGTACTTCCCGATCGTCGTCCTCACCAGCAACGGCGAACGCGATTTCCCGCCCGCCTTCCTGCGCCGCTGCGTCCGCCTCCACCTGGACCCGCCCGGCCCCGACAAGCTCGCCCGCATCGTGCGCGGCCGGCTCGGCGTGGACATCGAGAACAGCGAGGAGTACCGCGAGCTCGTCCAGAGCTTCCTCGAACGCGCCGAAGACGGGGACCTCGCCACCGACCAGCTGCTCAACGCCATCCAGCTCCGCCTGGCGGGCGCCTGGTCCGCCCCCGGGGACCGCGACCGCTTCCTCGCCACCGTCATGCACCACCTCACCGGGCCCTCCGCGTGATCGAGCGGCTCCTCGCCGCCCTGGCCGAGGGCGGTGAGGACGGCGGTCCGCCCTCCGGAGTGGGGGCGGAGGAGATCGCCGACATCCTGTGGCTCGCGACCCGGGTGGACGCGGGCCGCGAGCACCTCCAGGAGCCCACCGGGGCACCCCCGGCCGCACCGGAGCCGCCTCCGGGCGCCGAACCGGTCGACCTCGCAACGCAGTCACCGGGTGAGGGCCGGGCCGGCCGGGCCGGTGCGCGGCCGGGCGTCCAGTACTTCCCGGCGCCCGGACGGGACCCCGGCGGCCCGCCGGACCAGGCCGACCCCGCCGCCCGGGCCGGCGGGGCCGCGCCGCCCGGGGCCGCGCCGGCCCGGCGCCGCGGCACCCCGCTGCGCCTGCCGAGGGCCGCCTCGCTCGACGACCCGCTCGCCCTGATGCGCGCCCTGCGCCCCGTCGGCCGCCGCAACATCGGCGGCCCGGGGGAGGAGCTCGACGAACAGCTCACCGTGGAACGCAGCATCGAGCGCATGGTGCTCACCCCGGTCCTGCGCCCCGCCGAAAGCCGCTGGCTGGACGTGGCCCTGGTCGTCGACGCGCACCACTCGATGCTGCTCTGGGCCGATCTGGTGGAGGAGGTGCGCGGGGTCCTCACCCGCAGCGGGGTCTTCCGCGACGTGCGGACCTGGCGGCTCACGGGCACCGGCCCCGGCTCCACCCCGCTGATCACGCAGGGCCGGGACAGCGCGCCCCGCAACCCCCTCGAGCTGGCCGACCCGGCGGGCCGCCGGCTGATCCTGGTCCTCTCCGACACCGTGGCCGGCGGCTGGCGCGAAGCACCCCTGCGCGCGGTGCTCCGCCAGTGGTCGGCGCACAACGCCGTGGCCGTACTGAACGTCCTGCCCGAACGGCTCTGGACGCGCGGCGCGGTCCGGCCGGTCCCCTTCGCCGTGCGCGCGGACCGTCCCGCGGCCGCCACCCGCTCCTGGCAGCGGGTCCCGATGGCCCGGCGGGCGCGCGGGGGCGGGGCGGTGATCCCGGTCGTCGGCCTCGCTTCGGGGAGCCTGGCCCGCCTGGTGCGGGTGGTGTCCGGCGACGGCCGCTGGCGGCGTCTGGCCTGCCTGCGCCTGGACACGGAGCCGGCGCGCGAAGCGGCGTACGCCACGCCGGAGGCCCCGAAGCCCTTCCCGGACCCGCTGGAGGTGGTGGAGCGCTTCCGGGCGAGCGCCTCCCCGACCGCCCAGCGCCTGGCCGGCCACCTGGCGGCCGTACCGCTCACGCTGCCCGTGATGACCCTGGTACGCCGCTCCCTGCTGCGGGAGTCCGAGCACAGCCACCTCGCGGAGGTGGCGCTGGGCGGCCTGTTCGAGAACTGGGAGGGCGAACAGGATGCGGAGCACGCACAGTTCGAGTTCCTTCCGGGCGTGCGCGAAGCACTGCTCGGATCGCAGCTGCGCGGTGACGTGGCCGCCGTACGGGAGCTGGTGCGGCGGCGCGTGTGGGAGTACATGTCCCGCAACCGCGGCACCGGCCGGGACTTCACGGCGATCCGCCTCACGCCCCGGGGCGGGGGACGCCGCGAACTGCCCCCCGAAGCCATGCCGTTCGCCGCGTCATCCGGGCCCGGCGGGGGGCTTGCCGATCTGGTGGTACGGGTGCGCTTCGAGCCGCAGCGGGAGTCGCAGGCAGTCGGCGTACTGCTGTCGCCCCGGCTGGTCCTGACGGTCGGTGAGGCAGCACAGAGCCCGCGTACGAACGCGGTCGCCTGGGTCCGCGTCGGGGACCAGGAGCACCTCTGCTACCCGGCGTGGGGGGACGGGGCGGCGCCCCAGGTGCTCCTGCTGGTGTCCGAGGTGGACCTCGTGAACCCGGCGGACTGGACGGAGCCGGACTGGGCGGAGGGGTTCGCCGCACCGGGGGAGCACCTCGTCGTGGACGGTTCCACCGATCAGGGCGAGCCGACGGCGCTGACCGGCGAAGTCCTCCCGTACGACGGGGAGCGCAACGGGGAGCTCGTCCAGCTCTCCGCGGAACCGGAGGTCTGGACCCTCTACGCGGGCTCCCCGGTCTCCCGTGACGGCCGGCTGGCCGGCATCGTGCACACGGTGCTCACGGACCGGATGGTGTTCCTGACGGGACAGGCGCTGCGCGAACAGCCGGGCTTCCGCGAGGTCATGGCCACGCACGCACGCCGGCGCGCCGATGAGTCCGGGGTCTGCCTGGCGGTACGGCCCCACCTGTTCACGGGGCCGATCGGCTGGAGCCTGGGAGAGGCGGTCGACGAGCTCCTCATGGAGGCCATGGCGGACTCCGGGGTGAGCGGGGTGGTGGCCGCGCACGAGGAAGGCCTGCACATCGCGGTGCTGGCCGACCCGGGCGCTCTGGGGAAGGCGGGGCTGCTGCTGTCCGCGCTTCCCGCCGCCCTGTCACGGCTGCGCGCGGGCGCGGGCGAGTGGGAAGTCGCCCTGGCGGTGGCCGTGTCCGGGGGCGCGTTCACGGTGGACGGGGAAGGGTTGCACGGTCCGGCGGCGGACGAGGCCCTGGGGCTGGTCCGCCGCGCGGAGATCACCGAGCGGCTGAACGGGGCCCGAGTGCCGGGGGCGGTCCTCCCCGTGACGGGCGTCTCGCTGGGTGACGTCAGCGAGCTGGGATCCCTCGCGCTCGAACCGCTGTACGCGGACGCTGACGTGGACCTGGGCCTGTACGCGGACGCGGATCTGGACCAGGACGAGGACGCCGACCAGGACGAGGGCCAGGACGCGCGCCCGGACCAGGGCCAGGAGGCGGACCGGGGCGGGGACCAGGACCGGGACCGGGAGCCGCAGGGCTGGATCTGTGCCGGGGGAGCCGTCGAGGTCGGGCGGGCCTTGATCGATGCCGAGCTGAGGATCGACGACCCGGTCGCCGACCTGGCCGTCGACTGGCCGCGGTGCGGCCACGCGAGCACGACGGCGGGGCCGGGCGGGTGCACCGGCATTCGCCTGCCGGACCGCCGGCGCTGCCTGGCGCATCTGACGGCTTCGGACCAGGAGGCGTACCTCGGGACACTGCGGCCGGGTTCGGACGTGGACCTGCGGGGCACCACCTTCGCCGGCGGGCTGCTCGAACGCCTGCTGGCGGCGATGCGCGACCCGCAGACGGGGCACGTACGGATGCGGCGCGCGCTGTTCGACCGCGCACGTCTCGCCGAGGACTGGGCGGCGGTGGGTGGTGAGTTCGAGGGCCGCGCCTCCTTCGACCGGGCCGTCTTCGAAGGTCAGGCGGTGTTCGACGCGGTCCACTTCAAGGGGAGCGCCTCCTTCGGGCGGACCGTCTTCCGGCGTGGTGCGACCTTCGACAGCGGGGTGTTCGACCGTGAAGCGCGTTTCATCAGGGCGGACTTCGGTGGCAACGCGGGCTTCACGGAGGCGGTGTTCGCCCAGGGTCTCGACATGGCCCGGGCCGAAGTGTGGGACAGGGCACGGATGAGTCGGATGCGGGTGCGGGGTGCGGCCGACCTCTCGCACGCGGTCTTCCACGGCCGCAGCGAGTGGAGGTGGACCACCTTCCTGGGGCCCGCCTCCTTCGCGTCCACCGTATGGGGCGCCGAGCTCCTGTTCGACCAGGTCCGCTTCGAGGGCCGGACCTCCTTCGACCACGCCACCTTCGGCGCCCCGGCACTCTTCAAGGGGACGGTCTTCGCGGGCCGGGCGACCTTCGCCGGGGCCGACTTCGCGGAATACGGCGAGTTCACGAACACGACCTTCGCGGATCCCGCGGGGCTCCCCGGTCCGTGGCGGCCGCTGCTGCCGCCGTCGGGCGCGGCGACGTTCCGTACGGGCGGACCCGAGGACCGGCCCGAAGACTGACCCGACTACCGGCCCGACTACCGGCCCGAGGACCGGCCCGATGGCGGCGCCGGGAGCGGCGCCGCTCCCGGGCTGTGACCGGCCCGCCGCTCCGGCGGCTCAGCCGCTCCGGCGGAGCAGGAAGAACAGGCTGGGGCCGAAGTTGAGGGCGGCCAGCGGGCTCTGCACCCGCTGCTCGACGGCCAGCAGGCGTTCCTCGCCCACGCTCCGCTTCAGCCGGCCGCTGCGCATGTTGGACACCGAGAGCTTGTCCTCGACGCGCAGCCCGGCTTCGGTGAACTGCCGTACGACGGTGTCGGGATGGTGGTTGACGAAGGGGATGCTGCCCTCGGCGACCTTCTCGGCGGAGCGGATGTCCACCGGCCCGCGCGGAACGCCGCGCAGCCGCTTCGCGTAGCGCAGCTTGTTCAGCATGTGCGCGGAGTTGGCCACTTCGATCAGGGCGCGGGCGCCGGGCTTCAGCACGCGCGCGATCTCGCGCAGCGTGGAGCCGGGGTCGGGCAGGTGGTGCATGACGCGCACCATGGAGACGAGATCGACCGATCCGTCGTCCAGCGGCAGGTGCCCGGGGTGCATGAGGTGCGCCGTGACCCCGGGATGACCGGCCAGCAGCCGCTCGGCGATGCCGACGTGCTTCGCGCTCGGGTCGAACATCATGACCCGGTCCGCGTACTCCTTCAGGACCGGGCTCAACCGCCCGAAGCCGCCCCCCACTTCGCAGACGAGCCCGTACCGGGTGCCGTCGCCGCGGGCGATCAGCCGTTTGACCGCGGCTATCTCCGCCGCGTGTTCGTAGTCGCGCCCCTGCCAGTAGGCGACGTAGTCCTCCGACTCGTCGTCGTACTGGTCGCCCCGTACCTCACCGTTGTCCATGCGCAGCCCCCAGACGCGGATCCCGGATGCGGATCAAGGCGCATCATCTCGACGGATCCGGGGGGGAAGCAACGGATCCGGAGCATGGTGCATACACGAACTGGCGCATACACGAACTGGTGCGTACGCGAACTGCGGCACGCGCGAACCGGCGCCCACCTGAACCCCCGGGTGCGGGACCGGCCACCGGCCGGCCCCGCACCCGGGAGGAGAGCCGGGGTCAGGCGGTGGGCGGTACCCGCACCGGGCGTCCCGCACCGCGGGTCAGGCGGTGGCCGCCGATGCCCGCGAGAGCGGCGAGCAGTCCGCCGGCCGCAGTCCAGAGCCACCGGTCGGACCACCAAGTGCCGGACCAGCCGTCGGCCGGCGCGATGCCGGAGGCCGTACCGGCGGCCGGGACGAGCGGTACGGCCAGGGCGTCGTCGGCCGCGTACGCGCCGCCGACGTCCGTGGACTCGGCCCGCAGGCGCGCCCGTACCGGCTGGCCGAGGTCCTCCGGCGCCAGGTCGGTGACCGTGAGCCGGACGTAATAGGCGCCGGGCAGGGGGTCGTTGGCCCACTGGTCGGCGCCCGAACGGACCGGGCGCAGGGTGCAGGACAGGTCGACGGTGGCGGCGTCCTTGGCGGCCGTACCGGTCTGCGTCCCGTACGTGCAGGGCTGGCGGCGGCGCAGGCCGTCGTAGACGTCGAGCTGCCACGTGGAGGAGGAATGGCGGCCGGTCGCGGCGGGCAGGGTGACCGAGGCCCGGACGGTGGCGCGCTGCCCGGAGTCCAGGGGGAGCACCCAGTAGAGGTAGTCACCGGTGGAGGCGTCGGCCGTGGCCTCCTGGCCCAACCGGACCGGCGTGGCGGTGCGGAAGGCCGTGCCGGCCTCGGTCGGTCCCCCGGCGCCCGCGCTGCCGCTCGGGCTCGGAGCCGGCGAGGCCGCCACGCCGAGCAGGCCGCCGCCCACGAGCAGGGCGGCGGTCAGCAGGCGCCGTACGGATCGTCGTTCACGTCTCAGGGCACTCATCAGTTGGTCCTCCAGACCGCGATACGCCAGCGGGAGACCCAGCCCCACACCAGACCGGCCAGGAAACCGGTGAGCACCAGCACGCCGAGCAGCCACCAGCCGCGCCCGAGGCCGAAGGCGGCCACGTCGGTGGCCCGGTCCGGGCCCTCCACCACGTCGATGGTCAGCTCCACGGGCATGCCCGGGGTGGTCTTGACGGAGGCGGGCGCCGAGAAGGAGTTGCTGACCTGCAGGCACACGATCTCCGCGGGCTCCTCGTCGTCCCCGCTCCCGGCCTTCGGATAGCGCAGCCCGGACGAGATCAGATCGGTACGCCCGTCACCGGCCTCCTGACCGCGTACGATCTCCCGCCCGCTCTGTGTCGTGGCGCGCAGCAGGATGCCGTAGTCGTTGTTCACCGCGCGGTCGGCCCCGATGCTCACCGAGGCGCGCAGCTCCCGGCCGGGCGGTACGGAGACCCGGTACCAGCGGTGCTCCCCGAAGCTCTCGCGGTCGCTGTAGAGACCCGGCTTCAACTCCGGTGCTCCCGCGCACTGCTTGGCGCCCTCGGCTGCGACCGGATTGACCACCGGAGTGGCTGCCCGGTCTACCAATTGCCGTACTCTGCCCGAGAGTTCGGCGGTGTGCTGCACGGAGGTGTAAGTGCCGCCCGTGGCCTCGGCGATGCAGATCAGCTGGTTGCGGGTCTTGGCGTCGGGGACGAGCCCGAGCGTGTCGATGACCAGGTGGATCCCCTGGGCGGCGATGTCCCGGGCCACTTCGCACGGATCGAGCGGGGCGCAGGTGTCCTCGCCGTCGGTGATGAGCACGATCCGCCGGGTGGCGTCCCCGCCCTTGAGGTCCTCGGCGGCCCCGAGCAGCGCCGGCCCGATGGGCGTCCATCCGGTGGGGGCGAGCGTCGCCACCGCCGTCTTGGCCTCGGTCCGGTTCAGGGGGCCGACCGGGTAGAGCTGCTTGGTGTCCTTGCAGCCCAGGTTCTTGTCCTGGCCCGGGTAGTTGGCGCCGAGGGTGCGTATCCCGAGCCGCACCTCGTCGGGCACCGCGTCCAGCACCTCGTTGAACGCCTGTTTCGCGGCCGACATCCGGGACTGCCCGTCAATGTCCGTGGCGCGCATCGAGCCGCTGACGTCCAGCACCAACTCGACCTTGGGCGCTTCCTTCGCCACCGGCTCACCGGCGGCGGCACCTGCCGGGAACAACCCGGCAGCCAGGGTGACGAGCAGGCCGCAGGCACCGGCCGTCACCCATCTTCTAGTGATCATCGCCGGATCGTATTGGGGTTCCCCGCACCTACCAAACCGGGGCCGCGTGGGAGCGCCCCGGCGGGGAAGCGGCAGGTCCGGATCGGCTAGGGGGCCGACGCCGGGGCGAGGGTGCCGGCGAACAGCCCGCGCAGCGTGTGGAACCCGGCCGTCAGCCAGGCCAGTACGAGGAACACGTACAGCCCGCCGGCCAGCCAGGCGCAGGCGGTCAGTCCGGTGTGCCGCGCCAGCCCCGCCGCGCCGGTGACGCAGGTGCCGACGGGGAAGGTCAGCGCCCACCAGGTCATCGAGAACCCCATGCCCTGCTGGCGGGCGCGCAGGACCACCGCGCACGCCAGCGCGAACCAGAGCAGCGCGAACCCCATCGTCGGCACTCCGTAGAGCACCGCGAGCATCCTGAAGCCCTCGGCGTAGGGGGCCGGGAGCACGTGCGGTGCGGTATCGGCGAAGTTGTTCACCGCCGTCGTGGACTGCCCCAGCGGGCCGAGCACCAGGAAGAGCGTGGGCGCCAGGGCGAGGGGCAGCCGCGGGCCCGCCAGCAGCCGTGCGAAGACGATGGGGAGCAGGAACATCGTCGCGAGCAGGCTCAGGCCGAACATCGCGTAGCAGCCCAGGAGCAGCGCCTGCTGCCACTGGCCGGCCGGCAGGTGCGGGACCAGCAGCGGTCCGAGTGCGGCGGAGACCATCGGCGCGACCACGGGCAGGATCCACACGGGGGAGGCACTGCCCGGCTTCAGCTCGTGGCGCGCCGCCATCAGGAAGGGGATGGCGGCCGCGACGAGCAGCCCGACCGCCGTCCCGGCGGTGAACAGCGCCGTGTCCACGGCCACGGCGGCGCCCGGGCCGATCCAGTCCTTCCCGACCAGCATCGTGCCGCCGCCCACCGCCAGGAGCGCCATGGAGAGGCATCCGTAGAACGGGGCCATCGTCGGGTCGAGCAGATGGGCGCGCGCCTGGTCGCCGTGGCGGGCCCAATGGACCGTCCGGGTGAGGAGCAGCACCGCCAGCATCACCGCGGACAGGGCCCAGACCACGGCGCACGCCGTGCGCATCCCCGGGACGTGCCAGGGGAGTGCCACGCCGGCGTTGGCGACGATGGCGGTACCCATCACGCTGGCGTACCAGTTCGGGCCGAGGTGCCGCACGCGCGAGCCCTTGGAGCCGGTCGCGGGGCGGATCGCGGAGCGCGTCCGGGCAGATGCAGCCATGCCTCCACGGTGCCCCGCCGCCACCGGCCCGACCATTCGGGACCGGCGTGGCTCACACCAGCACCCCGGAGAAGAACATCGCCCCCAGCAACGCGTACTGCGCCGAACAGCAGGCCAGCAGTGGCACCTGAACCCATCGGGACATGCGCCCGACCAGTACGAGCCCGACGAACATCTGCGCGTGGTTCCGGTACCACGACATTTCCGCGCCAGCGACGAACGGCAGGAAGAAGACGGCCACCGTCAGGATCAGGGCGGCCCATTCCGCGACGTCGAGCCGACGGTTCCGGACGAGCAGGACCGCGGCGGTCGCCAGTACGAGCAGGACGAACGCACCGTTCAGCCAGAGCTGGACCCGGTGCGCGGCGAGAGCGTGCTCCACCAGCCACGGCAGGTGGCCCTTGGGCCGGTACCAGTCGCTGAACGGGATGGCGTAGGACTTCACCATCTCGTCGAACGGCTGCCGCACGTCACCCTGCCCGTAGCTGGCCCGCTGGATGACCTCGTACGCGTTCCAGCGGTCCGTCGCCTGCCACATGAGCCATCTGGCCCAGAGCATGCCGCAGCCGGCGAGAGCCGCCGAGGACATGGCCTTCGCGCACCGCACCGGCCACGTGTCCCCCTGCCACGCGAAGAACGCGCTCAGCAGCAGCATGCCGACGGCGACGGCGCCGACGGGGTAACAGGAGGTCGCCACGAAACCCCCGGCACCGGCGATCGCCCACGACCCGCGCTTCACTCCGGCGATGCAGACGAGCAGCGCCAGGGTTCCGGCGGCGACCGGAAACATCGCGTGGAAATAGACCCCGCCCGGGAATACCGCGCCAATGGCGAGGGTAAGTCCGGTGGACCAGGTGAGCCGGGACCCGAGCAGCCACCACAACACCGCGAACATGCCGAACAACGACGCTTCGGTGACGAGGACGGCGGATATCTCAAAGGAGAACCCGGTGGAGGAAATGGCCCGGACGGCCATGGGGTATCCGGGGAACCAGGCGACGTTCCCGCACATGACATCGCGGAAATCCGGGTACCGCTCCCGGCACCGGAACATTTCGTAGCCGGTCTTGGCGATGGACAGGTAGTGCTCGGAATCCCAGCGTCGGCGTCCGCCGGTGGACCAGTAGGCCACCTTGGACCCATCACCGGCCACGGACGCCTTCGCGACCAGCCAGGTGACGAGGTTCGCGATCAGCCACGCGACGGCCGGCGACAGCAGTCTGCGGCGGCCCTCCGCCAGTAGGTCAGCCATCAGCGGCCACGGACCGGGGGAATTCCCGAAGCTCACTGAATACGTGGAATTCGATCATCGCCGACTCCGCGCTCGTCTCGTCGGTGAGCTCGGTGGACCGCGGCATGGCAGCCCGCGTCCCGGGCCACGGCCGGCGGCAGAGCCCCGCTGACCGCGGGCCCGCGTTCGTCCACCCGCACGGGTGCCGTGCCTCCCGATCAGTCTGGCGACCCCCACGCAAACCCGCACCCGGAGCCACCCATCCGGCGCACCGGCCCCCGCCCCGCCGATCTTGAGGACCGGCGGACTGCTGTCCGTCACGGTGTGATCCTCCGAGGTCTACGAGATCCGCACGGCTTCGCGAAGTCTGCGGCCGTCCTGCGTCCCCGGCCTGGTCCGTGGCGGGCCGGGTGCCCGGGTCGGGGTGGGAGGGGTCAGGGTTTTGGGTGCTGGTGGAGGGTGGCTGCCAGGAGGTGGGAGTCGAGGAGGGAGACGTCTGCCGTCCTGTCCGCCCGGGCGTAGCCGGACAGCATCCGTTTGGTCAGGACGAGGGCTTCGGGTGAGCGTCGGGCCAGGGGCCTGGTCCAGGAATCGATCGCCCTGTCCAGCTGGTCGAGCGGGGCGGTCCGGTGGAGCAGGCCGATGCGGTGGGCCGTGGCGGCGTCGAAGACGTCGCAGGTGAGCATGAGTTCGCGAATTCTGGAGACGCCGGCCTCGGAGACCAGGCGTCCCATCGCCCCGCCCCACGCCGGCGGCAGCCCTATGCCGACCTCTGGCATGCGGAAGCGGCTGGTGTCGGCACCGGCGCGCAGATCGCAGAACGCGGCGAGGGCGAGACCCGCGCCGATGACCCGCCCGTGCAGCCGGGCGATGGTGACCGCGTGGGTGTTCTCCAGGGCCTGGCACAGGCGGTGCGCCTTGTCGGCGATGCGCCGCAGGCCCACTCCGGACGGGTCGGCGGCCAGTGCCTCCTGGTACTCGTCGCGGTCGGCGCCCAGGCAGAAGTCCGTACCCAGTGACGACAGCGTCAGGATCCGGATGTCGGGTCTCTCGTGGAGGTCGTCGAGCAGGTTGGTGAGGTCGTCGAGGACCGCGGCGTCCAACGTGTCCTCCTGTCCCCAGGGGTTGAGGCGGACATGGAGTACGGGGCCGTCCTGCTCTGCGCGTATCGCCTTGGGAGCGGTCCGGGCGGGTGCGAGAGCGTGCGTGGGGGTGGGGGTGGGCGTGGGGGTGGGGGCGGGGATGGGAGTGGGGGGCGCGTCGGTCATGCGAGGGCTACGTCCAGGTTCAGCAGGCGCCGGAACGCCACACGGGGCGCCATCGACGGGGGGCGTACGAGGGTCAGGCGGGGAAGGCGCCGGATCAGCCGGCGGAGGAGGGTCTGGGCTTCGAGGCGGGCCAGCGGGGCGCCGAGGCAGTAGTGGATGCCGCCGCTGAACGCGAGGTGGTCGGGGGTGCGTTCGGGGTCGAACCGGTCCGCGTCGGCGTGCCTGGCCGGGTCCCGGTGCGCCGCTCCGATCATGAGGTGGACCATCTCGTCGCGGCGGATCTCGAGGCCGCCCAGCACGGAGTCCTGTGATGCGACCCTGCTGATCACGTGGGTGGGCGGGTCGTAGCGGAGCGTCTCCTCCACGAAACCGGGTACGAGGTCCGGGTTGCCGGCGACCATGTCCCAGCGTTCCGGGCTTTCGACGAGCCGGAGCGTCATCGTCGAGAGGAGGGTCGCGGTGGTCTCCAGGGCGGCCAGCAGGACGAACAGCACCAGGAAGTAGACGGCCTCGTCGGCCTTGTCCCGGTCGGGCTCGATCGCGTCCCACGTCCGGATCCACCGGGTGACGGGGTCATCGCCGGGGTGGGAGCGTCGGTCCCGTACCAAGTCCGTGAAATAACTGCGGAGTTCGGCAGTCGCCGTGTCGGACAGGGCCAGTTGGCTGGCAGACGGCAACAGCTCCTGGGTGAATACCTGATCGTGTGTCAGTTGTCGCAGCGTGGGCCAGTCGGCCTTCGGCAGCCCGAGCCAGTCACCTATGGTGGCCACCGGCAGCTCCTCGCAGACGAGCTCCGAGAAGTCTGCCTCGCCGGTGCGTATTCGCTCGGTGAAGGCGTCGAGGAGTTGATCCGCGGTCCGGCCCACATTGCGGCCGATGCGCTCCACCGAGGCCCGGTCGAAGGTGCCCGCCGCCCGCCGCACCCTGGTGTGGTCCGGTGGGTTGAGTGCGGCGAGCGTGTTGCTCATCTCGCGTGAGGAGGGCGCGGTCCAGCGCGTCCCGGGCCCCTGGCGCTCCCGCCATCGCCTGTCCGGCTCCAGCCATTGCCGGCTGCGCAGGACCTGGTCGCAGGCGGCGAAGCCCGTCACGGCGAAGCCGCCCCAGGGGGCGGGGACCGCATCGCCCCGCAAGAGGAGTTCGGCGTATATCGGAAAGGGGTCGGCCTGCCCTTCTCCCGTCCGCAGACGGGAGAAGAGGGAGGCGGACTCCCGGCGGTCGTACGACGGAATTGCGGTAACCCCCATAACGGCGGCTCCTTTCTGAGAATCAGCCGCCATGCATACCCGCATGATCGTTAGGGCACCCACTACCACTGAGTACTCAGGGGGTTACCAGAATCACATTCGTCACACTTGCCTCACTCGCCCCTGGTCCACGCCAGGAAGCGGCTGAACAGGCCGCCCTTGGACTGCGGCGCGGCAGCGGCATTCGTACGCGAGGATCCCGAGGATCCCGAGGATCCCGAGAGCCCCGAGAGCCCCGGGAGCCCCGAGGGTCCGGCCTTGGAGGGTGCGGAGGCGGCCGTCTGCTGCTGGAGCGGCTGGTGGCCCCCGTTCGATCCGGCCGTCCCGGCCGTCCCGGCTGCTCCGGCTGCCTGGGGAACGGCCCTCGGGGTGAAGCGGATCGGGAGGGTGACCAGCGAGCGGCTCCACGGACTCGGCGTCCAGGTGAGCGCCTTGAACGGGACGCGCAGCTCCACGTCGAGGAGCTGGTTGAGCAGTACCTCGACGGCGGTTACGGCGATCATGAAAGCCGGGTCCTTGGCGGGGCAGGCGTGCGGGCCCGCTCCGAACGCCAAGTGCGCCTTGGCGCTGAGCTGTTCACGGTGTTCGGTCAGCTTCGGGTCGGTGTTGGCCGCGGCGAACGAGATGAGGACCGGGTCGTTGGCCCGGACCACCCTGCCGCCGAGCTCGACGTCGTGAGTCGGGTAGTGGGCCGCGTAGTTGGCGATCGGCGCGTAGTTCCAGAGGGTCTGGGAGACCGCGTCCTCGACCGGGAGGCCGACCTGCCAGTCCTCTCCGAGGTACAGGGCGCTACTGGTGCCGATGGCCGCGGCCAGCGGCGCCGTGCCACCGGAGAGCAGGGTGACGAGCTGGTGCAGCACCTCCTCGTCGCTCAGCTGGGCCGGGTGCTCCATCAGACGCGTCGTCAGGTCGTCCGTCGGGCGCCGCCGCTTGAGGTCGATCAGCTCGGTGAGCGCCCCGCCGAGCACCTCGTCGGCCCCGGGGGTTCCCTCGAAGATGCCGCTGATGCCGGCGATCACGCGGTCGCCGATCTCGGGCGGGCAGCCGAACAGGTCGCTGAAGACCAGCAGGGGCAGCGGCTGGGCGTACTCGGCCATCAGTTCCGCCTGGCCGCGGATGTCGGTACTGAACTGGCTGATCAGGTAGTTGGCGGACTGCTGTGTCTGCCTGATGAGCTGGTGCTCGTTGACCGTGGCGAGACTGTCGGTGACGGCCCGGCGCAGTCGGGCATGTGCCGCACCGTCACTGAAGAGCGCGTTGGGGCGGTAGCCCATCATGGGCAGTGCCGGGCTGTCGGCCGGGATGCGCCCTTCGTTGAGGGCGTTCCAGCGGCGGGAGTCGCGCACGAAGGAGGCGGGGTTCTGCAGGACGTACAGAGCGGCGTCGTAGCTCGTGACGAGCTCGGCCTGGACGTCGGGGGCGATGTCCACGGGCGCGCTGAGACCGAACGACCGCAGCTGTGCGTAGTGGCTGTCGGGGTCGGCTCCGAACGACGGGCCGTACATCTGGACGTTCCCGTGCGCAGGGCAGCCGGGGGGTATCTCCTGCGGGTCAAGTCGCTGATGCATTCCTGCGCTCCTAGCCGAGTTGGGACATGAGGTGTTTCACGAGGGTGATGAGGGCCTGTGCCGAGGAGTTCTCGTCCCGTACGTCGCACTCCACGACCGGGGTCTCGGCGGCGAGGTTCAGGGCCTCGCGCACCTCGTCGAGCGGGTAGTGCGTGGTGCCCTCGAAGTGGTTCACGGCAATGGCGTACGTCAGGCCGAAACGCTCCACGAGGTCCAGGACGGGGAAGGACTCGTGCAGTCGCTCCGGATCGACGAGGACCAGCGCGCCCAGAGCGCCCCGGGAGAGCTCCTCCCACATCTCCTTGAAGCGCTCCTGGCCGGGCGTTCCGAAGAGGTAGAGCACCAGGGTGTCGCTGAGGGTGAGCCGGCCGAAGTCCATGGCGACGGTGGTGGTCGTCTTGTCGGGTGTGCCCGACAGGTCATCGAAGCCCACGCTGGCTTCGGTGATCTCTTCCTCGGTCCGCAGGGGCTCGATCTCGGAGAGACTCCCGATGCAGGTGGTCTTGCCGACCCCGAAGTGCCCCACTATGAGGATCTTCACCGCGTGGGAGACGTCTGGATCCAGGTACACGCGTTACGCTCCGAATCGATTCTTCAGGCCCTCGAGCACGGCGCTGACCAGTTCTCTGTCGACACGTTCGGCGCGCGGTATCGGTGTCCTCGCGAGGATGAGGCCGTCCTCCTCCAACTGCGCCAGCAGGATGCGGACGATGCCCAGGGGCAGGTGCGTGTGCCCTGCCACCTCGGCCACGGAAAGGAAGCCGTCCGCGACCAGGTCCATGACCTGACGCGCTTCCGGGGACAGCGTGCGCGCCGCGACCTGTCCGCTCTCCGCCGCCGCCGTCACGAGCGTGGTGTGCTCGTACTCGTGGTCCGGGGGCAGTGCCCGTCCGTTCGCGATCACGAAGAGGGGGACTAACGGAGACGTTAGTTCCAGCTCTTCATCCTGTTCGGGCCGATCAGGCATGGCCTGTCCCCTTCCCCGGTGTCGCCGCCGCGGTCAGCCTGGGAACCACCTCGTGCAGACGCGTGGTGAACTGTTCTATGTCGCAGTTGTGTTCGGCGGCAGCGGCCAGGAAGGCATCGGGGCCGGCCGCCATCAGGAAGATCCAGCCGTGCTGGAACTCGATGACGGTCTGACGCCATTGCGCGTCCTCGATGACCCCCGCGAACTGGGAGGTGACCCGGCTGTAGGCGTGGATTCCCGTCATGGCGGCGGAGATCGTGTCCGCCAGGTCGCGGCTCATCCCGGTGGTCGCCCCGCGGGGAAGGCCGTCCGATCCCAGCAGCACGGCGTGGCGGGCACCCTTGACCTCGGACATCACCTGGTCGAGCTCGCCGAGGGCGAATCCCGTGCCACCGGCGCTCCGCTGCCGGGGGGCGCTCCCGCGCGGACCGCCGGCGTCCTCGGCGCTCACCCGGGGCGGCGAGGTGAGGTTGTTGCCCAGGCGGGCGACCAGGCGGTGCATGCGGAAGGAGATCTGCTGCATGTCCACATCGGCCTCGGCCGCGGCGGCGAGGTAGGAGCCCTGCCCTGCCCCGATCAGGAAGATCCAGCCGTGCGAGAACTCGATGACGGTCTGGTTCCACCGCCGGTCCTCCTCCGCTCCGGCGAAGTGGGCCGTCGCCCGGCTGAGCGACTGCATCCCCGCCATGGCCGCGGAAATGGTGCGCACGTCCTTCTCGGCCAGGCCATCCGTCGCGCCACGAGGAAGGCCGTCCGCGGACAGCAGGACGGCGTGCCGTGCCCGGGGAACGTTGTGCACGATGTCCTCGAGCATCCACGACAGGTCTGCGGTCATGCCTCTTCGGGCCCTTCGAACGAGGTGGCGTCAAGGTCGCGGCCGGAGAGCGTGCCGCGCTGGAAGGCCCCCAGACTGCGCCCGGAAGCGCGGCCCGTTTCCCCCGGGGTCCGCGGCGCCGGAGCGGTGGTGCCGGTGCCGGTGCCGGTCTCGGTCTCGGTCTTGGGGTCGGGGACGCTCGCGATGGGCGCCTGGCGTGCGCCGCGCTTGGGCAGACCGTGCATCGTGCGCGACATCGCGCTCTGGGGCCGGTTCTCGCTCTGGGGGCGGCTCTCGACCAGGGTCCGGCCCTCCGCCAGGGTCCGGCTCTCCGCCAGGGGCCGGCCCTCGGCGACGCGCCGGATATCGCTGACCGGGGCCTCCTGGACGGGCGGAATCTCCTCCATGGTCCACAGCTCCTCGGGCAAGAGGACGACGGCCCTGACGCCGCCGTACCGGGAGACTCCGGTGACGTCGACCCTGAAACCGTGCTGACGCGCGATCAGGCCGATGACCGGGAAGCCGAACTTCGGCTGGGACCCGAGCTGCGACAGACGGGGAGCGACTTCTCCGGAGAGCAGCGCGGTCGCCCGCTGCCGCTCTTCGTCGTTCATGCTGACACCGGCGTCGTCGATGACGATGCACAGGTTGTTCTGGACGCGCTGGAACGTCACCTCGATCGGTGCGTCGTGCTGCGAGAAGCTGGCGGCGTTGTCAAGCAGCTCCGCCACGGCGAGGGCGACGGGCGCGACCGCGGACGCCTTCAGGGCCAGGCTGGTCTGCTGCATGATGGCGACCCGGTGGAAGTTGCGGATCTGGCCCTGGGCGCTGCGCACCACGTCGTAGACGCTGGCGGGCCTGTTGCGACGGCCGAGCGGCGCACCGCACATGACGGCGATGCCCTGAGCCTTGCGCGCCATCTGGGCGTTGGCGTGGTTGACGTCCAACAGGTCGCTGAGGACGGTGTGTCCGCCGTACTTGCGCTGGATGCCGTCCAGAAGCGTCGTCTGCTCGGCCGCGAGGCTCTGCAGGAGGCTGGCGGCACCCTTGAGGACGGCCTTGGTGTTCTCCTCCGCCGCTTCCTTGGCCTGGCGGAGCGTGGCGTCCTGCTCGTTACGGAACCTCTGCAGCTCGGCGTGCGAGGAGTGCAGGTGGCTGTCTGCCGTGAGCAGCTGGTGCCTCAGTTCGGCCTCGGTGTGCTCCTTCTTCGCCCCCAGCGCTCTGTTGCGGGCGACGAGTGCCACGACCGCGACAACGGCTATCGCCGCCACCGCAACCAAGCACCACACAAGTGCGTCTCGACTCATGGAAACCTTTCCCGGCGCATGACATGCGGACGGCTGCAGATACACCTCGCGAGGCCCCGCAACACAGCTGATCGGCACGGTTCACCTGCGGTTACGAGGAGAGCGCGCCGCCGATCACATCAGCATCTGCGTCAAAATGGATCAAGATCACAGATGCCGGGATGCTACCACCGGATCTTCAACCTCTCAGACTTCCGGGATGGCTCCGCATACACCCAACCCAGCTGTCGTGGCAGCGGGTTGACATGGCCTTATGACTCCGCATCTGCCATCGGCCACCCCTCTCGCGAAGGATCCGTTAAGCAGTTCTTCACGAGAGTGACGGCAATCCCTCACATCGATCTGAGGCGCCGTTGCCCAAACCCTGGACGGGCCCCATCGGCAGGAGTTGAACGGGACGCGGCCGAGCATCGGGCGGTCGGAGTCCCTGGACCGGACCGGAGTGGACCGGAGCGAACCGGACCGGACCGAACCGGACCGAACCGGACCGGACCGAACCGGACCGGACCGGACCGGACCGGACCGGCACGCACGCCAACGGACACCTCGCCCGGCTCACCGTCCCGGACGGCGCCACGGCGCCACGGAGTCGAGGAGTTGCGAAGTCTGGAAGTCGCGGCAGGATTCCTACCGGGAACGACAACGTGGCTCCCGCAACGCGGCTTCCGCAACGTGGCCCCCGCGGGGCGGGCCAGATGAGGTTGCAAGACGAGGTGGCATTCGCATGAAACTCACCATCGGCGACGAATGGACCGCGACGGTGACGGGCGATCCCCTGAGCATCACCCCGCGTTTCGATTTTTGGGACCTCAGCGTGTCCATCGCGACGTACGCGAACGTCGAGGAACGCGAGCGATTCCTCCTGGACACCTTCGGGAGCCATCCGTGGCTGTGGGACACGCCCGACGAACTCCACTTCGATCCGGCCGGCCGGAATCTGGTCGGGGCCGCGTTCCAGATCGCCGTCGGGTTCGCTGACGCCGAGGACTGGGCGCGTGTTCCCGCCACACCTCTCGTCCACCCGGGTGGTCTGCGCGCGGACGAAGCCCGGGACTTCCGTCTGGAGGTGACCACGGAGCTGTGCCGCGCACCCGGCTCCTGCTCATCGAATGCCTGGACCGCCTCACCACGCCGCTGCTCGACGAGGTGAGGCGCCGGGACCCGGCCGCCCTGGCCGGCCTCCGGGAGCTCCACCACCGACTGCGTGAGCAGCGCGAGGACCGCCACCGCGTCGACGCCCTGACGATGAAGATCGCCGACTTGGTGTCGGACTACGGGAACCCGCGCCGAACCGGCGAATTCGGTGATGATCACTCACATCGGATCGGGGGTTTGTCCAGTGATCCCAGCCGTGCAGGTGACGGTGACGGTGACGCCGGCGGGGTCAGCGGCAGAGATTCATGATGGTGTCGTCGAAGTCGGGGAACTCCTGGGCCGCCAGCTCGATCACGGCCGCGGCTGACCGGCACTGGTGCGGTGCGAATCCTTCAGCGATGGCCGCCAACTCCGGGTTGGGGTGTGCCTTCCAGTCGGGCTCGTACGAGGTGGCGGCTTCCCAGGGGCCGAAGCCGTCGGCCAGCAGCCACAGGAAGTCGCCCAGATCGCGCGCGACGACACCGGTCTCTCCCTCCGGCCCGAGGAAGACCACGGGCTGCTCGGCCAGCGGCTGGCTCGGGCGGATCAGCCAGAACGCCGCGTACCCGTCCGTGCCGTCCTGTCCGAACACGCGGAAGTCGCCGCCGTCCAGTTCGCTGTTCCCGGTCCACGCCTGGAACCAGTCGGTGGCCTCGGCAGAAGTACCTGCCACCGAGGTCAAAACTCGATCGGCTCGTGCGGTTGACGCCGAACAGCAGCCGAGTCAGCTGCTGTTGCGAAAGACGAGCAGGTAGCGCCAGAACAGGAGCCGGCGCAGGGTGAACCCGGGCAGCAGCACCGCGGCTTCCTGTCGGATCTGGAACAGGGGCATGGTCGGTTGCGCCACCGGTGCCCTGGCCAGGTCACGGCCGGATCCAGCGGAGGTGGGGCGGATCTTGTCCATCAACGCAAACGCCAGCCTGGTAACGGCATTGACGGGAACCGCCGTCAGGCTCCAGGCCCAGTCGACCCACGTCTTCTCCGGATGGCAGCCAAGGATGACCAGGACGCCCCCCGGGCCAAGCGCGTCGCGCAGCGTGGTGACCGTGTCGAACGGCATGTGGTGGATGCTCGCCAGGCAGGAGATGAAGTCGTAGTGCCCCTTCGGCAGCTCAAGCTCGGTCACGTCCCCGTGCTCGAACCTGGGCACCATCCCGCTGGATATTCCCTCGGACAAGGCGCGGGCCGCCGCGATGGCCTCCTCCGAGGGGTCGACGGCGCGGACCTCGACGTTCAGGCCGGCCAGTCGGCGGGCGAACCGTCCGGTCCCGCAGCCGACATCCAGCGCCGTGCCACAACTCCGCGGCATCTGACGCAGGAGCAGGCGATGGTAGCGGTCATTGTGATCAAACGGCATGGCCCGACCCTGCCACACCAATCGGACGACGACCGGCCCTTCCACCACCGCGACCACCGAGGTGAACTGCAGTACACCAGGACTGCGGGAATGCGACACGCGCCGCTGCAGGCGTCGCCAACGCGGCGTCGACGATGGACGTGCTCAATGACCACACGAGGTCATCCGCACACGGCCCCTGCGGACCACTATGCCCACTTCATGCCCGAGGCCGGCGGCAAGGGTCGCGCGGCCATCGACGAACTGCTCGGCACGGCGCCCGAGTGCGTACCTGAGGCCCTGGTCCATGGTCAGAGGCCGCAGCGATGTTCGAACGCGGCACAGGGCGTGGTGACTTGATTGAGCGACCCCCATGCCCCTGCCGTGGGGACCGTGCCGAGGCGGAGACTTCGGCGGTGATCACTCGTGTCCGATCGAGGTTCTCCAGTGATTCCGGCCGGTCGTGCGGGTGACGATGCCGGGTTCAGTGGCAGTCGGGGCGGGGGAAGAAGCGCGTGGTCGGCGCTACCAGTGGTTGAGTACGCCGGTCAGGCCAGCGCGGTCAGGTGGTCAGGGTGGTGGGGTGGCGACGTCGTGGGCGGCTTGGACGAAGGCGGCGACGGCTGCGGATCGCGAGGCCTCCGGCCAGGCGACCATGACCGCGCTGGGGCTGAGGCCGGTGACCGGCCGGTATGCGATGTCCGGGCGCTGGTGCCGCTCGGTGGTGGAGCGTGAGAGGAACGCCACCGCCTGCCCCAGCGCGACCACCTCCAGGAGTTGCTCGACGCTGGCCACGAGCGGCCCCTCAGGAATGTCAGCCGCCGCCAAGCCCGTGTGGCCATCGCCTGCTTCGGCGGCGTCGTATCCGGTGAAGTAGGCGATGGAGGAGGGGGCGGCCCCCTTCCAGCGCGGGATCGGTTCGCCCCTGAGGTCGGTCAGCCGCAGTCGCCGGCGCCCGGCCAGGCGGTGCGCGGCGGGGAGGACGGCCAGTCGCGGCTCGACCACGAGCGTCTGGGAATCCAGCCCTTGACCGTCGAACGGGCTGCGCAGCAGCGCTATGTCGGCACGGCCGTCCCGCAGCATGGCGATCGGCTCTCCGCTGCCGCCGATGACGACTTCAGGCGGCGGCAGATGCGACCCAGTTCCCCGGTAGGCGGCGAGGATCTCCCGCAGCAGCCCGGCATCGCCTCCCGGTTTGACCACCACGACGAGCTGGGGTGTCGGCTGACCGGCCCGGCGTGCTCGCCGGGCCGCCGCGTGCACCGCGTCGACCGCGATCCGGGCCTGGTCGAGCAGCACCTGACCGGCGGTGGTCAGCCTCACCTGCCGGGTGGTGCGCTCCAGCAGGCGTACCCCGAGCCGGGACTCCATCTGAGCGATCGCCTTCGACAGCGGGGGCTGCGCCATCCCCAGGCGTTGCGCGGCCCGGCTGAAGTTCAGTTCCTCGGCGACCGCGATGAAGTACCTCAGCTCCCGCACCTCCAGCTCACTCATATCCGTGGACTATAGATCCAGAGTCTTCTGGTCTTTCCCTGCCGCCCGTGGGTGAGGGGAGGCTGGGTGCCATGACGACTTCGCAGAAGACTGCTTTGATCACCGGCGCGAACAAGGGCATCGGCAAGGAAACGGCGCGCAGGCTCGCAGCCCTCGGCATCACCGTGCTGATCGGCGCCCGCAACGCCGAGCGTGGCGAGGCGGCGGCCGAGGAGCTTCGCGCGGGCGGCGCCGACGTACGGTTCGTTCCGCTGGACGTCACCGACGAGACCTCGGTCCAGGCCGCCGCCAAGCACATCGACGCCACGTTCGGCCGCCTCGACATCCTCGTCAACAACGCCGCGATCGCCGCCGGACCGCAAGAGCCGAGTGAAACCCCAGCCGCCACCGTCCGGCAGGTCTACGAGACCAACGTGTTCGGAGTCATCGCGGTGACCCACGCCATGCTCCCCCTGCTACGCCGCTCCGCCGCCGCACGCATCGTCAACATGTCCAGCGAACTCGGCTCCCTCACCCACCTGGCCGACCCGGGCAGCCCGTGGGCCGCCTACTTCTCGACCCTCCTCCCTTACTGCACCTCGAAGAGCGCGCTGAACGCGATCACCGTGCTCTACGCCAATGAGCTGCGCGCCGAAGGGATCCTGGTCAACGCGGTGAGTCCCGGCTACTGCGCGACCGACCTCAACCGCCACACCGGGATACGCACGGCGGAGGAGGGCGCGGCCGTGGCGGTTGACCTGGCGACGGCGGGCGAGGACGGCCCGACGGGCGCCCTTTTGGCCGAGGACGGGCCGATTCCCTGGTGAGACCATGCCGCGCCGACTCAGCCCGAAGCCTGCCGGGGTGTCTTCAACCCCCGCCGTGACGATCACTGGCCTCTGGCGCGGCGCCCATCCCCACGGGCCCTACCGGTAGTTGGTGGGCACCCAAGCCAGGACGGGCACGAAGTGATCATTCATCTCGCGGAGTCAGCATCAAGGGCTGGGCTGGCTGGGGCAGCTCGGCCCACACGGACCCCGGCTTGCGTACGGCTGGGGTCGGCCGCGCGCCGTCGAAGGTGGTCGGCGGTGCGGAAGGGCCAGCCCCAGGGTGCGGGGGAGCGCCCGGCATGGGCGGGCTGTGGATCTTCCCCGGATTCTCCCCAGGGGCCCTGCGGGCCACTTTTGGGCGTTCCCAAGAGGCTGAGTGGATCGGCGGTGCTGATGTGCGGTCTACAGCCAGTCGCGCTTCTTGAAGATGACGTACAGGCTGACGCAGACCACCGCCATCAGCAGGATTGCGAAGGGGTAGCCGCCTGCCCACTTCAGTTCGGGCATGTCCTCGAAGTTCATGCCGTAGATCGTGCCGACCAGCGTGGGGGCGAAGAGGATGGCGGCCCACGAGGAGATCTTCTTGATCTCCTCGTTCTGTTCGAAGCCGGCTTCGGCCAAGGCGCGCATTTCGGCGTTCTGTTGTTGGGAGACCAGGGTGGCGTTCACCGTCAGGATTTCGGTGAGGGCCTGGCGGAAGCCGTCTACGCGTTCGCTGGTGTGGGTCACGTGGTCGGCCACGTCGCGGAGGTAGCGCTGGAGTTCCTCGTCCGTGCCGTACTTCGCGAAGCCTGCCATCAGGCTGTGGAGCATGCCGACCAGGGGGCGGGTGGCGCGTTGGAACTCGACCATTTCGCGGGAGAGTTCGTAGATGCGGCGGGAGACCTCCGGGTCGCCGCTGAAGACTTCGGTCTCGATCTCGTCCATGTCGATCTGGACTCCCTCGACGACGGGGGCGTAGCCGTCGACCACCGCGTCGAGGATCGCGTACAGGGCGGCTTCGGGGCCGAGGGAGAGGAGTTCCGGGGACCCCTCCATCCGGCGGCGGACGGCCGAGAGGTCCGGGGCGGCGCCGTGGCGGACCGTGATCAGGAAGTCGGGGCCGACGAAGATGTGGAGCTCGCCGAAGTCGACCTCCTCCAGGGCGTCCAGGTAGCGGGCGGCGCGCAGGACGACGAAGAGGGTGTCTCCGTAGCGTTCCAGCTTGGGCCGCTGGTGGGCCTCCAGGGCGTCTTCGATGGAGAGCGGGTGGAGGTTGAACTCGGCGGCCAGGGAGTGCAGTTCCGCTTCGGTGGGGCGGTGCAGGCCGATCCAGGCCATGCCGTCGGGCTGTTCGCGCAGCCGGCGGAAGGTCTCGGCGAGGGTGGTGGGGGAGGCGACCCGCAGGCCGTCACGGTAGACCGCGGAGTCGATCACGCTCCGGTGGTCCGCGGGGTTCGGGGCCTGCGGGGCCGGCTTCGGGGCCCGCGGGGGTGCGGCCGGGGGAGCTGCGGGAGGGGCGGCCGGGCGGCGCCATCCCGCCCGCTTCGAGGGCGCGGGCGAGTTCGGGGGCGAGGGGCGGTGGTCTGGTCGCTCCGACATCGCAGGTCAGCTCCCGGTCGAACGGGTGTTTACGGGCAAGGTGCAGGATATCCGGGTGAATGGTCCCCCGGTTCATTCCTCCTCGGTGCGGGGAGCGCGGCCGGGTCGGAGTTGCGGACAGCAGGTGTCCGCATGGGCCGCTACGTTGCTGGTCATGGCCCCCAAGACGACGCGTCCCGTACTCGACACCCGTTCGCTGAACCGAGCCACGCTCGCCCGCCAGCTGCTGCTGGGGCGAGCCGAGATGTCCGCGGCGGACGCCACGCGGCACCTGCTCGGGCTGCAGGCCCAGAACGTGAAGCCGCCCTACTTCCAGCTCCACGCCCGCCTCGCCGGATTCCGGCCCGCCGAGCTCGCCGGACTGATGGAGTCCCGGCAGGCGGTCCGTATCGTCACCATGCGGTCCACCATCCACACCCACACGGCCGCCGACGCGCTGGTCCTGCGCCCGCTCGTCCAGCCCGCCCGTGACCGGGAGGTCAGGTACTTCCGCAAGGGCCTGGTCGGAGTGGACCTGGACAGGCTGGCCGAGCTCGCGCGGGTCTTCGTGGAGACCGAGCCGCGGACCATGGGGGAGATACGGGAAGAGCTGCTGAAGGAGTGGCCCGACGCCGACCCGCAGTCGCTGTCCGTCGCCGCGCGCTGCCGGCTGCCGCTCGTCCAGGTCACCCCGCGCGGGGTGTGGGGGAAGAGCGGGCAGGTGCGGCTCACCACCCTGAGCGAGTGGGTCGGAGACGTTGACCCGGGCAGTGGTGCAGGGGGGATGGACGCGGCTGTTCTGCGTTACCTCGGCGCGTTCGGGCCCGCCTCCGTCAAGGACATGCAGACGTGGGCCGGTCTCACCCGGCTGCGGGAGGTCTTCGAGCGGCTCCGGCCGGGCCTGGCCGTCTTCCAGGACGAGAACGGAGTCGAACTCTTCGACCTGCCCGACGGACCCCGCCCCGATGCCGACCAGCCCGCGCCGCCGCGGTTCCTCCCCGAGTTCGACAACCTGCTCCTCTCGCACGCCGACCGCACCCGGGTGATCGACCCCGAGCTCAAGGGCCGCACCTGGTCGGGGAACCAGGCCCACTGCACCCTGCTGCTCGACGGATTCCTCGCGGGGCTCTGGAAGCTGGACGCGGCCACGCTCACCGTCGAGCTGTTCTCGGCTGCCTCCAAGGCGAGCAGGGCGGAGATCGTGGCCGAGGGGGAGCGGCTCATCGCCGATATGACGGAGGCCGGGGAGAGTGCGGAGGAGGGGGCGAAGGCTTCCAGCGGCTCGGTCCGGTTCGGGGCGATCCGCGCCTGATGAGGCGCCGGGGAAGAGGGGGAGAAGGGGAGAAGGGGAGAAGGGGAGAAGGGGAGAGGACCCAGGAAGAGGGGAACGGGCACGTCGGCGGGTCCGTGAGACCAGCGAGGCCCATGAGGCAGACGAGGCCAACGAGGCCGACAGGGCTCTGGTGGCCCGTACACCCGGCACGGCACGATGCGTGGCACGACCGGGATGCCGAGCCGCCGGGACGCCGGGGTGCCCAGACGCGGGGTACCAGGACGCCGACGTGCTCGTTCTCGTTCGCGGAGCGCTCATGTTCGGGACACAAGGAGAGAGCAATGCGGATTCCCATGACCGTCACGGACTTCCTCGACCGGGCGGAGCTGGGGTTCTCGTCCAGTCCGGGAGTGGTGGACGAGCCGGATCAGCCCGGCCCCCCGGTCCCCGATTCGACGTACGGGCGGCTCGGCGAGCGCGTGCGGGCCTGGCAGGCGGGTCTGGACGCGCTGGGCGTCGGCGAGGGCGAGCGCGTGGCCGTCGTCAGCCACAATTCCGCGCGGCTCCTGGAGCTGCTGTTCGCCGTGCCGATGAGCGGACGCGTCTGCGTGCCGGTGAACTTCCGCCTCAAGCCCGAAGAGGTGGAGTACGTGGTGCGGCAGAGCGGGGCGTCCGTCCTGCTGGTCGACCCCGAGCTGGACGAGTCGCTGTCCGCCGTCAAGGCGCGCCACCGCTTCGTCCTCGGGCACCAGACGGACCTCGAGCTGATGCGCTTCGGCGTGGAGCCGCGCCCCTGGTCGCACCCGGACGAGGACGCCACGGCGACCATCAACTACACCTCGGGGACCACGGCCCGGCCCAAGGGCGTACAGCTCACGCACCGGAACATCTGGGTGAACGGGCTGACCTTCGGCCTCCACACCCGGGTCTGGGAGCGCGACGTCTACATGCACACGCTGCCGATGTTCCACTGCAACGGCTGGGGCATGCCCTTCGTGATGGCCGGGCTCGGCGTCAAGCAGGTCGTGCTGCGCAAGATCGACGGCGCGGAGATCCTGCGCCGCGTCGAGGAGCACGGCGTCACGCTGATGTGCGGCGCGCCCGCGGTCTGGAACACGGTGCTGGACGCCGCCGCGACCTGGGAGGGCGAGATCCCGGGCCGCGACAAGGTACGCATCGTCTGCGCGGGCGCCCCACCGCCGAGCCGGACGATCCAGCGCATGGGCGAGGAGCTGGGCTGGGAGTTCACGCAGATCTACGGTCTGACGGAGACCTCGCCGCTGCTCACCTTCAACCGGACCCGGCCCGCCGACGCCGCGCTGCCGGCCGCGGAACGGGCGCGCAAGCTGTCGCGCGCGGGGCTGCCCGCGCTCGGGGTCAAGCTGCGGGTTTCCGACACGGGCGAGGTCCTGGCCAGGTCGAACGTCGTACTGGAGGGGTACTGGGACAAGCCGGAGGAGACCGATGCGGCCCTGGAGGACGGCTGGTTCCACACCGGCGACGGCGGCACGATCGACGAGGCCGACGGCCATCTGACGATCTCCGACCGGAAGAAGGACGTGATCATCACCGGCGGCGAGAACGTGTCCTCGATCGAGGTGGAGGACGCGATCTTCAGCCATCCGGCGGTCGCGGAGGTCGCCGTCATCGGTGTCCCGCACGAGAAGTGGGGCGAGACGATCAAAGCCCTCGTGGTCCTCGCCGAGGGGGCGGCCGCGGGTGAGGCGGACATCATCGCCCACTGCAAGCAGCGGCTGGCGGGCTACAAGGCTCCGACGACGGTCGAGTTCCGCGACACCATCCCGCGCACGGCCACCGGCAAGATCCAGAAGTTCAAGCTTCGCGAACCGTACTGGTCGGGCCTGGAGCGGGAAGTGAACTGACCGCCCGAGCCGGAGCCGGAGCCAGACCCGGAGCCAGACCCGGAGCCAGACCCGGAGCCAGACCCGGAGCCAGACCCGGAGCCAGACCCGGACCCGGAGCCGGACCCGGCCTCACACCCGGCGGGGGCGGTACGGAGCTGCGCGCGCAGCCCCGTACCGCCCCCGTGGCCGGATCCGGCCGCCGACCGACTAGGCCGGCAGCTGCGCCTCGATCGCCGCGATGACCTCGGGGGCCTCCGGCTCGGTGCGCGGGCGGAAGCGGCCCACGACCTCGCCGGCGGGGGAGATCAGGAACTTCTCGAAGTTCCAGGTGATGTCACCGGCCTCGCCGTCGGCGTCCGGGGTCTTCACCAGCTCCTGGTAGAGCGGGTGCCGGTTCTCCCCGTTGACCTCGGACTTCTCCAGCATCGGGAAGGTGACGCCGAAACCGGACGCGCAGAAGGTCTGGATGTCGTCGGCGTTGCCCGGCTCCTGCCCGCCGAACTGGTTGCAGGGCACGCCGATGACGGTGAAGCCCTTCTCCTCGTACTTGAACTGCAGCCGGGCCAGACCCGAGTACTGCGGGGTGAGACCGCACTGGGAGGCGGTGTTCACGAGCAGGATCGCCTTGCCCTTGTACGCAGCGAGGCTGGTCGGCTCGTCGGACAGGGTGGTCAGCGGGATGTCGTACAGGCTCATCAAGCTCTCCTCGGCAGAAGCACGGAATGCCTCCGAGCCTAGGCCCCCATACCGACCAGGTCGTCCGCCGGGTCGTTTACCGGCTGGGGCATGCCCGTGAGGTCCATGACGAAGAGGGGTATGCCGAGGTCGTCCGCGCGTGCGCGCGCGTCCTCCGTGTATCCGGCCAGCGAGAAGTAGACGCTGGTCGCGCAGGCCGTCAGCCCGTTCAGCCAGACGCACTCCACCGCGCGCAGCCCGGCCGGCGCCGTGGTCGGGTCCACCTGCGCGACCAGCCCGGGGGCCCGCAGGTCCACCGCCGCCGAGGGGATCGGTCGTCCGTCGGGCTGGCGCACGTCCTGGAAGCCGAGCCAGCGCAGGTACAGCGCGGCCGTGACCACCGCGTCCCGGGCGGTACGGATGGTCGCCGGGCGGAACGCGGGCCGCGGCACCGCCGGGTCTGCGGGCGGGGCCGCCTGGGTGTGCGCGGACCCGTACGCCGGATCGTGCCCTGATCCCTGCCCCGATCCCGGTTCCGACCCCTCTTCAGGTGCGGCCGACGCCGGCGGCGGCACCTGCGCGGACCCGTCCCCGGGGCCCGTGGGCCCGGCCGCCCGTCCGGGCGCGGCCCCCGCGCGCGGGGGAGTGCGTACGTCCCCGCCCGCCACCGGCTCCAGCGGATGCACCGGGATCAGCACCACCGTCCCGCAGGAGCCGCACCCCACCTCCGGATGCGGCCACTCGCTCTCCCGCCCGCAGGCCGTGCACCGCACCGCCACCCAGCTCTCCGACCAGGTGCGATGGGTCAGCTCCCGGGGTGGCGAGGTCAGGTCCAGAGGCGGGGTGACCGGGTTCCCGCAGGCGCAGGGGAAGACCGGAGTGGCGTAACCGTTCTCGCGCAGGCACGCCGGACAGCGCACCGGTACCGCATCCGCCATGAGACCTGGACCCCCTTCGTCGCTGTGCGTAGGCCCATGGTCCACCACCTGCCACGGGAGGGGCGAGCAGACCCCCGATTTTCAGTCGAGAGCTGGTTTTTCGTACAACTCACCGACCGAGACGCGGCTTTTGGTGGGTTCCGGGGTGCCGCACCGCCTTGACGTGCGCGAAGTCGACGCTTAGCTTGTTCCGTATAGCAGAACAAAACTTCCGGATTACGGAAAAGCCTGACCGCCAGACCCGCAGGAGAACTCGATGCCTCGTATGACAGCCGCCGCCGCTGCAGTGGAGATCCTCAAGCTCGAGGGTGTCGAACAAGCGTTCGGCGTCCCCGGTGCTGCGATCAACCCGTTCTACCGCGAGCTCAAGAACGTGGGCGGCATCGCACACACGCTGGCCCGCCACGTCGAAGGCGCCTCGCACATGGCCGAGGGCTACACCCGTGCCAAGGCCGGCAACATCGGCGTCTGCATCGGTACCTCGGGCCCGGCCGGCACCGACATGATCACCGGCCTGTACTCCGCGATCGCGGACTCGATCCCGATCCTGTGCATCACCGGTCAGGCTCCGGTCTCGAAGCTCCACAAGGAGGACTTCCAGGCCGTCGACATCGCCTCGATCGCCAAGCCGGTCACCAAGAAGGCGACGACCGTCCTGGAGGCCGCCCAGGTTCCGGGCGTGTTCCAGGAGGCCTTCCACCTGATGCGCTCCGGCCGTCCGGGCCCGGTCCTCATCGACCTCCCGATCGACGTCCAGCTGACCGAGATCGAGTTCGACCCCGAGACCTACGCGCCGCTGCCGGTCTACAAGCCGCAGGCCACCCGCGCCCAGGCCGCCAAGGCCCTGCAGTTCCTGCTGGAGTCCGAGCGTCCGCTGATCGTCGCCGGTGGCGGCATCATCAACGCCGACGCCTCCGACCTGCTGGTCGAGTTCGCCGAGCTGACGAACGTCCCGGTCATCTCCACCCTCATGGGCTGGGGCACCATCCCGGACGACCACGAGCTGGCCGCCGGCATGGTCGGTGTGCAGACCGCGCACCGCTACGGCAACGCGACCTTCCTCGAGTCGGACTTCGTCTTCGGCATCGGCAACCGCTGGGCCAACCGTCACACCGGTTACAACCTCGAGGCCTACACCAAGGGCCGCAAGTTCGTCCACGTCGACATCGAGCCGACCCAGATCGGCAAGATCTTCGCCCCGGACTTCGGCATCGCCTCGGACGCCAAGGCGGCCCTGGAGCTCTTCATCGAGATCGCGAAGGAGCTCAAGGCCGAGGGCAAGCTGCCCGACTTCAGCGCTTGGGCCGCCTCCGCCCAGGAGCGCAAGGCCACGCTGCTGCGCCGCACGCACTTCGACAACATCCCCATGAAGCCGCAGCGCGTCTACGAGGAGATGAACAAGGCCTTCGGCCCGGAGACCCGCTACGTCACCACCATCGGTCTGTCCCAGATCGCCGGTGCGCAGATGCTGCACGTCTACAAGCCGCGCAACTGGATCAACTGCGGCCAGGCCGGCCCGCTCGGCTGGACCATCCCGGCCGCGATCGGTGCCGCCACCGCGGACCCCGAGACCCCGATCGTCGCCCTGTCCGGCGACTACGACTTCCAGTTCATGATCGAGGAGCTCGCGGTCGCCGCGCAGCACAAGGTCCCCTACGTCCACGTCCTCGTGAACAACGCCTACCTGGGTCTGATCCGCCAGGCGCAGGGCGGCCTGGGCATCAACTTCGAGGTCAACCTCGAGTTCGAGAACATCAACACCCCGGAGATCGGCGTCTACGGCGTCGACCACGTCAAGGTCGCCGAGGGCCTGGGCGTCAAGGCGATCCGCGTCACCGACCCGGACAAGCTGGCCGAGGCCTTCGAGACGGCCAAGAAGTGGGCCCAGGAGCACCAGGTTCCGGTCGTCGTCGAGGCCATCCTGGAGCGCATCACCAACATCTCGATGAGCAAGACGGTCGACATGAGCGACGTCACCGAGTTCGAAGAGCTCGCGACCGAGCCGGGCCACGCCCCGACCGCGATCCGCAACGCGCTGTCCGCCTAGTTCCACACAGGCTGGTCTAGCACCGCGCAGCGGCCCCCGTCCCTCCTCCAGGAGGAACGGGGGCCGTTCCGCGTTCCCTACGGGTCCCAGGTCCCGGAGCCGTTCCGCCAGTCGGCACGGGCGCCGGTGCGCCCCTCCCGCGCCCCGAAGGTACTTCCGAGCGCCGCCCGGAGACCTCCTCGGGCGTCCGTTGCCCGCCGCGTCCCCTTGGTGGCCGAGATGGGCCCGGAGCGCCAGGGCGAGGTACTGGAGCCGCTGCGGGTGGTGGCCGACGCGGCGGCCCGGGTGGGGCGGGGTGCCCAGGCGGACGTGTACACCCAGGTCGAGATGGCTTCGGACTACCGCTCCGTCAACCCCTGCCTCACCGATCCGGACCGGCGTGCGGCCTTCCTCGACGCGGTGCACAGGATCGATCCCGAGGCCGACACGAAGCTGCTGAACGTCCGTCGCAGCGCGAAGTCCCGGCAGCGGCTCAGCTGAGCAGCCGGTGGGACGACAGCTGGCCCTTCAAGGCCGGGGCGGCGCTCGGGCCCACGGCCATCAGCGGGTCCGCGAACCGCACCAGCGGCATCCCCACGCAAAGCACCCTGGACAACCGGCAGTGGCTCATCAGGTCTTCCCATGGCCCTGACCGCCGGCGCCGAGGGGGCGGCGGTCAGGGGCCGGCGGCAAGACAAAGAGCCGAGTCACGGGACCGTCCGTGACTCGGCTCTTCGAGTGCGTGCTGCTGTTACCGCCCGACGGTACGAGGCTGGCGCGACAGGACGTTCGCACCGCCGGGCGGAGAAGGTGGGGGAGGTGCTCCTCTGTATATAGAGGAGTGGTTGGCTGGGACCGTGGCGGGCGGCGACGAGAACTCCGGCTTCGTCTCCCTCAGGTCAAGAGACGGGCCTCGGAACCCATTACCACCGCACTGGCTCGCACGCTCGCCACGGTCCTCGTCCTGCCCTCACCGCGTACCACCCCTCATCCGGGTCCGCGGTGTGGGCTCAGCACCCGGAACCTGACCTCCCGTCAGGCCCCCGGTGCAGCTTTGGGGCTCAGGCGTCGCGCAGGGCGCGAACGGCCTCCTCGACGCGCTTGCCGTAGTCGGCGTCCGCGGCGTGGAAGTGAGCCAGGTTCTTCTCGATGACGTCCTCGATGGTGACCTGGGACAGGCCGCCGGCGATGTTCGCCACCAGACGCTGCTTCTCGGCCTCCGACATCAGTCGGTAGAGCTCACCGGCCTGGAAGAAGTCGTCGTCCTTGGTGTGGGCCGGGGCCTCGTGGGTGCCCGTGTAGCCGGAGACGGCCTTCGGGGCGCCCAGCGCCAGGCCGGTCTCGGCCGGACCCTGGTACGAGTTGGGCTCGTAGTTCTTGTCGTGGCGCGAGCCGTTGCGCAGCGCCATGACGCCGTCGCGGCCGTAGTTGTCGGCCTTCGTCGCCTTCGGGGCGTTGACCGGCAGCACGGTGTGGTTCACGCCGAGGCGGTAGCGCTGGGCGTCGGCGTACGCGAACAGGCGGCCCTGGAGCATCTTGTCCGGCGAGGCGGTGATGCCCGGGACGAAGTTGTTCGGGGAGAACGCGGACTGCTCGACCTCGGCGAAGACGTTGTCGGGGTTCCGGTCCAGGACCAGACGGCCGACGCGCTGCAGCGGGTAGTCCGTGTGCGGCCACACCTTGGTGATGTCGAACGGGTTGAACCGGTAGTCCGCGGCCTCGGCGGCGGGCATGATCTGGACGTAGAGGGTCCAGCTCGGGTTCACGCCGCGCTCGATCGCCTGGAGCAGGTCGGTCTGGTGCGAGTTGCCGTCCTTGCCGACGAGCTCGGCGGCCTGGTCACCGGACAGGCAGCGGATGCCCTGGTTCGTCTTGAAGTGGTACTTGACGAAGAAGGCCTCGCCCTGCGCGTTGGTCCACTGGTACGTGTGGGAGCCGTAGCCGTTCATGTGACGGTACGAGGCCGGGATGCCGCGGTCACCCATCAGCCAGGTGATCTGGTGCGTGGCCTCGGGGGCGTGCGCCCAGAAGTCCCAGACGTTGTCCGGCTCCTGCTTGCCCGTGAAGGGGTCGCGCTTCTGGGAGTGGATGAAGTCGGGGAACTTGATCGGGTCCTTGATGAAGAACACCGGGGTGTTGTTGCCGACGAGGTCGTAGTTGCCCTCTTCGGTGTAGAACTTCAGCGCGAAGCCGCGCGGGTCGCGGACCGCGTCCGCGCCACCCAGCGAGTCGGCCACGGTGGAGAACCGCAGGAAGGTCTCGGTCTTCTTGCCGACCGTGTTCAGGAACGCGGCGCTGGTGTACGCGGTGACGTCGTCGGTCACCTCGAAGTGGCCGTACGCGGCGGAGCCGCGGGCGTGCACCACACGCTCCGGGATGCGCTCACGGTTGAAGCGGGCGAGCTTCTCGAGGAGCTGCTGGTCCTGGACCAGGATGGGGCCACCGACGCCGGCGGTAGCGGAGTTCTGGTTGTCGGCGACCGGGGCGCCAGACTCGGTCGTCAGCGTGCGCTTCGACATGGTGACCTTCCGTACGGGGAACTGCTGACGGAATCCGTCTTCCGTCATGCGGAACAGCCTAATTTCGGCATGAACTCGACGTCAACAGTTTGTTGAAAAGAAAGATGGAGGGAGAGGTGATCCGGACGGTGCCGGCGCTTGGGCGCGACAGGACAGGTGTCAGCACCGGCACCATCCGGAAACTCAGGTCCCCGCGAGCGGGGAGGGCGGCGGCCCTACGGGAGGGCCGCCGGCCGGAGCGGGCTCAGCGAGCCGAGCTCAGATCTGGGCGCCGGAGAGGCGCTCGACCGCGCGCAGGAGCGCGGAGTGGTCCAGGCCGCCGTCACCCTGGGCGCGCAGCGAGGCGACCAGCTGGGCGACGACCGCGCCGACCGGGAGGGCCGCACCGACGTTGCGGGCGGCGTCGGTGACGATGCCCATGTCCTTGTGGTGCAGGTCGATCCGGAAACCGGGCTTGAAGTCGCGGTTCAGGAAGTTGGCCTTCTTGCGGGTCAGGACCGTGGAGCCGGCCAGACCGCCGTTGAGCACGTCGAGAGCCGCTTCGAGGTTCACGCCCGACTTCTCGAGGAAGACGACGGCCTCGGCGCACGCCTGGATGTTCACCGCGACGATGAGCTGGTTGGCGGCCTTCACCGTCTGGCCGGAGCCGTGCGGACCGCACAGGACGATGACCTTGCCGAGGGCCTCGAGGATCGGGAGGGCCTCGTCGAAGTCGGCCTGCTCGCCACCCACCATGATCGACAGGACGGCCTCGATGGCACCGGCCTCGCCACCGGACACCGGGGCGTCGATGACGCGGATGCCCTTGGCGGCGGCGTTCTTCGCCAGGTCGATCGAGGTCTGCGGGGTGATCGAGGACATGTCGATGATCAGCGCGCCGGACTTGGCGTTCTCGAGGATGCCGTTCTCACCGTAGGAGATGGCCTCGACCTGCGGGGACGCGGGGACCATCGTGATGATGACGTCGGCATCGGCCACGGCCTCGGCGATCGAACCGGCGGCACCGCCACCGGCCGCGGCCAGGCGGTCCAGCTTGTCCTGCTCCAGCGTGAAGCCGGTGACCGAGTAGCCGGCCTTCAGGAGGTTCTCGGCCATGGGGGAGCCCATGATGCCGAGGCCGATCCACGCGATTTTGGGGAGGTTGCTCATGGTGAGGGTCCTTCTCTTAATGCTTCGTACGAAAAGTTCGTCAGGTGCCTGGCTGTTCGCCCGGACTTTTCCGCCTACTTCGCGGCGCGGGCCTCGGCCGGCAGCCATGCGAAGGAGGCGGCGGCGTCGGCGGCCTTGTACTCGAGACCGACAAAGCCCTGGTAGCCGGCCTTCTCGAGCTGGTCGAGCAGCTCTTCGAGGGGCAGCTCGCCGGTGCCGGGGGCACCTCGTCCCGGCTTGTCCGCAATCTGGACGTGTCCGGTCTTGGCGGCGTACTTTTCGATGACCTCGGAGAGGTCCTCATCGTTCATCGCCAGGTGGTACAGGTCGAGCAGGAACTTGGCGTTCCCGAGGCCGGTGGCCTCGTTCACCTTGTCCACTACCTCGATGCCGGCCGGGGCGCTCACCAGCGGGTAGAGCGGCGACTCGGGCTTGTTGAGGGTCTCGATCAGGAGGATCGCGCCGACGCGGTCCGCGGCCTGGGCCGCCACGACCAGGTTCTTCAGCGCGAGCTCGTCCTGTACGGCCGGGTCCACGCCTTCGACGCGGTTGCCGTAGAGGGCGTTCAGCGCCTTGCAGCCGACCGAGGCCGCGAAGTCCGCGGCCACGTTGATGTTGGCGTTGAAGCGCTCCGACTCCGCACCGGGAACCGATACCGCACCGCGGTCGGGCCCCGGCAGCTGGCCGGCGTAGAAGTTCAGGCCCACCAGCTGGGTGCCGGCGTCCTCAAGAGCCGTCTTGAGGGCGTCGAGCTCCTCCTGGGCGGGGGTGGGGGTCTCGATCCAGGGCCACCACAGCTCGACCGCTGTGAAGCCCGCTGCGGCAGCAGCCGCGGGACGCTCCAGGAGCGGGAGTTCCGTGAAGAGGATCGAAAGATTTACATCGAAGCGCTGGTCCGTGTATCCCATGAGGGGTGTGCGCTCCTTCCGTATTGCGGAAGTTAGTTTCTGCCTGATGGAAGACTGCAAGCCGGGTGTCTCACTTGTCAAGTACCGACTGCCGAAAAGTCCGGACTGCCGGGTAGCTTGAGCGACGTGCGATTGAGAGTGGAGTTCACGACCGAGCCCTTCGATCTTGAAGAGGCCCCTGCCCATGCCGTGGCCGCTCGCGAGGTCATCCAGAAGGCCCAGCTGGACGCGGTGGATGTCGGCCCCTTCGGTAACACAGCCGAAGGGGAGTCCGGAGAAGTGCTGACCGCGGTCACCTCGCTGCTGCGCGACGCCCTGGAGGCCGGGGCCACGCGCGTCTCGCTCCAGGTCAACGTGATCGGGGAGGACACCCCATGACCGAGCCCCGTGACCACCCCTTCGTCACCGCGGTCAAGCCGCTGGTGGACGCGATGGGCGGCGAGCTGATGGATCCGTCCCTGGCCCAGCCCGACGACGTCGTGCTGGCCTGGGAGGGCCAGGACCTGCTGGCCGTACGGCTTCCGCAGCTCTCGGACTCGCTGGACCACATCCTGGCGGCGCTGGAGCGCCGGCACGGCGTACCGTTGTCCCAGCTCGACCGGAAGTCCAAGCAGGACGTCGTGCGGATACTCGAGGCGCGCGGCGCCTTTTCCGTCCGGCACGGTGTGGAGACGGTGGCCGGAGCCCTGGGCGTAAGCCGCTTCACGGTCTACAACTACCTGAACAGGGACTCGAGCACCCCCAGGGGGCCGGCCAAGACCAACCAGGAGTGAGACGCTCCTGACTCACGGTGACGAGCCGCCGCCCAATTCACCCGGGCGGCGGCTTTTGTGTACGGGAAGTTTCAACAAAGTGTTGACGCCGTGTTGTCGAAGGCGTTAGCTATGCGCAGCCCGTCAAAGCAACAACAGGCCACGGAGGCCTACCGTGACTTCGAGTCCGACCCCGGGTCTCACCCGGTTCAACGCCTTGGACGACAGCGCGGCCACGGCCGAGCTGCACGAGGTGTGCGCCAGTTCGGCATGGGGCAGCAAGCTGCTCGCCCAGCGCCCGTTCACCAGCGCCGAAACCCTGTTCTCCGCGAACGAGGCCGCCATGGCCGAGCTCACCGCCGGGGACCTGGCCGAGGCGATGGGAGGCCACGCGCCGATCGGCCGGCCGAAGCCGGGAGACCCGACCTCCGCCCGCGAGCAGCGTGGCATGGCCGGTGCCTCGGAGGAGCTCAAGAACGAGCTCCTCGAACTGAACCTGGCCTACCAGGACAAGTTCGGCCACGTCTTCCTCATCTGCGCCACCGGTGCGACCGGTGAGTTCATGCGGGACGCGGTCAAGGTCCGGATCGAGAACTCGCCGGAGCAGGAGCGGGAAACCGCTCGCGGCGAGCTCGTCAAGATCAACCGGATTCGCCTGACCCGTCTCGTGGAATCCGCAGAAGGAGAGTAAGACCGAGCATGAGCACTGAGACCACCGCGTCGGTGTCCACGCACATCCTGGACACCAGCATCGGGAAGCCCGCCGAAGGCGTCGCGATCTCCCTGTCGGCCCGTACGGGTCTCCACGGCGAGTGGGCGGCCCTGCGCGGCTCCGCCACCGATGCGGACGGGCGCTGCAAGGACCTGCCGGCCCTGCCGGAAGGCACCACCCACGTGCGTCTCGACTTCGAGACCGAGACGTACTTCTCCAAGAAGCAAGCCGAGGCGCAGCAGGACGCCCCCCGCGTAAGGGACAGCGGTGCGTTTTTCCCGGAGGTCACCATCACCTTTGCGGTGAACCCGGGCGAGCACTATCACGTACCGCTGCTGCTCAACCCGTTCGGCTACTCCGTTTACCGAGGGAGCTAGCAGACATGCCCACGATTCTCGGCCAGAACCAGTACGGCAAAGCAGAGAACCGCGTAGTCAAGATCACGCGGGATGGCGACACCCATCACATCAAGGACCTGAACGTCTCGGTCGCCCTCTCGGGCGACATGGACGACGTCCACTACTCCGGCTCGAACGCCAACGTCCTGCCGACGGACACCACCAAGAACACGGTGTACGCGTTCGCCAAGGAGTACGGCATCGAGTCCGCCGAGCAGTTCGGCATCCACCTGGCGCGCTGGTTCGTCAACAGCCAGGAGCCGATCCAGAAGGCGCGCATCCGGATCGAGGAGTACTCCTGGTCCCGGATCGCCACCTCGGACGCCAACTCCAAGTTCATCGGCTCCGACGAGGTGAACCACTCCTTCGTCCGCAACGGCGGCGAGACCCGGGTCACCCAGATCACGTACGACGGCAAGAACTGGGAGGTCATCTCCGGCCTCAAGGACCTCGTCGTCATGAACTCCACGAACTCCGAGTTCTGGGGTTACGTGAAGGACAAGTACACGACCCTGAAGGAGGCCTACGACCGCATCCTGGCGACCCAGGTTTCGGCTCGCTGGCGCTTCAGCTGGTCCGACGACGACCAGCGGATGCCGAACTGGGAGAAGTCCTACGCCGAGACCCGGAAGCACATGCTCCAGGCCTTCGCGGAGACCTACTCCCTGTCGCTCCAGCAGACCCTGTACCAGATGGGTTCGCGCATCATCAACCACCGTTCGGAGATCGACGAGGTCCGCTTCTCGCTCCCGAACAAGCACCACTTCCTCGTCGACCTCGAGCCCTTCGGTCTCAAGAACGACAACGAGGTCTACTTCGCCGCGGACCGCCCGTACGGTCTGATCGAGGCGACGGTCCTCCGCGACGGCGTGGACGCCCGCATCCCCGTGGACATGACCAACCTCTGATGTGGCACGCACGTCCCGGGGCTCCGCAGTGGCCCCGGGGCGGCGCGACACCAGTCAGCACTCCCAACTTCCTGAATCGGCACCCGGACGCACCACACGGGGCGGCAGTACTGTCAGCTGTCAAGGCCCCCGGCTCCGGCACTCAAATCCCCTGGGTTTTGCCGTGCCCGCACCGCCACTGAAAGCACGAGGAAGTCCCATGGCAGCATCGGCAGCCAATGACAGCGCCGTAGAGCGCATCGTCATCGAGAACTGTGCGATTGCAACCGTTGATGCGAACGACACCGAGTACGCCTCGGGCTACGTGGTCCTCGCAGGCAACAAGATCGAGGCCATCGGTGCGGGCAAGGCCCCCGAGAACCTCGGCAATGTGGTCCGCCGCATCGACGGCACGGGTCACCTCGTCACCCCGGGTCTGGTCAACACCCACCACCACTTCTACCAGTGGATCACCCGTGGTCTGGCCACCGACCACAACCTCTTCAACTGGCTCGTCGCGCTGTACCCGACCTGGGCGCGCATCGACGAGCAGATGACGTACACGGCCGCGCAGGGCTCCCTCGCCGCGATGGCCAAGGGCGGCGTCACCACCGCCATGGACCACCACTACGTGTTCCCCAAGGGCTCCGGCGACCTCTCCGGCTCGATCATCCGCGCCGCGTCCGAGATGGGCGTCCGCTTCACCCTCGCCCGCGGTTCCATGGACCGCAGCGAGAAGGACGGCGGCCTGCCGCCGGACCACGCCGTCGAGACCCTCGAGGGTGCGCTCGCCGACACCGAGGCGACCGTGAAGAAGTACCACGACGCCTCCTTCGACGCGATGACCCAGGTCGCCGTCGCCCCCTGCTCCCCCTTCTCGGTCTCCACCGAGCTGCTGAAGCAGGGCGCCGAGATGGCCCGCCGCCTGGGTGTGCGCATGCACACGCACGGCTCGGAGACCGTCGAGGAAGAGCAGTTCTGCAAGGAACTGTTCGGCATGGGCCCGACCGACTACTTCGAGTCGACCGGCTGGCTCGGCGAGGACGTGTGGATGGCGCACAGCGTCCACATGAACGACTCCGACATCGCCGCGTTCGCCCGTACCAAGACCGGTGTCGCGCACTGCCCGTCCTCCAACGCTCGTCTGGCCGCCGGCATCGCCCGCGTCCCGGACATGCTCGCCGCCGGTGTCCCGGTCGGCCTCGGCGTGGACGGCACCGCCTCCAACGAGTCCGGCGAGCTGCACACCGAGCTGCGCAACGCGCTCCTCATCAACCGCCTGAACCCGGTCCACCGCGAGCGCGCCCTCAACGCGCGCCAGGCCCTGCGCCTCGGCACCTACGGCGGCGCCCAGGTCCTCGGCCGCGCCGGCAACATCGGTTCGCTCGAGGTCGGCAAGTGCGCCGACCTGGTGATGTGGAACCTGAGCACGCTCCTGCACTCCTCGATCGCCGACCCGGTCACCGCGCTGGTCTTCGGTGCCGCGGCCCCCGTGACGGCTTCGTTCGTCAACGGCAAGCAGATCGTCGAGAACAACCGTCTTCTCTTCGCCGACGAGGACGCGATCGCCGTGTCCACCCGGGAAGAGGCCCAGCGCCTCGCGCGGATCTCCGCGCAGGCCTGATCCCACGGAGTCCGGCCGGGGGGGACGGCCCCCGGCCGGTGGCCGTGGACCCGAGCGGGGTCCGCGGCAGCCGTTCCCGGGTAGCGCCCGAGGTTCTTCCGAAGGCGCCCCGGGGCCGGTGACTCGTGCCACTCGCTGCGCAGCCCGTGTACCGCGCCACTGTCACGGCACCTCCAGCCCTCGTACCGGCGGCCCTCGCCGCCACCGCGTGGAAACGCCTCGGGCGAATCGTTTCCGCACCCCTTGGGACAAGTACCCGCAGGACCCCACAACTCAATAAGGGATCGATCAGCTCGATCAGCTCGATCAGCTCGACTAGCACCGCTTTCGCACCACCTCCATGACACCCACGTCCCTGCCGACGTGTATAACCGACCGGAGGAAGCCGTGGCCGCTGCGCCCAGGTTTCGCAAAGATGCAGTCGTAGTACCGGAGGGGAAGCACCCGGTCGACGAGACCTTGCCTCCGTTGAAAATGTTCACGAGCGGCCTCCAGCACGTGGCCGCCATGTACGCGGGCGTCGTCGCCCCGCCCATGATCGTCGGCCCGGCCGTCGGTCTCTCCGCCACCGAGACCGCCTTCCTGATGGGCGCCTCGCTCTTCACCGCAGGACTCGCCACCCTCCTCCAGACCCTCGGGTTCTGGAAGATCGGCGCCAAACTCCCCTTCGTCAACGGCGTCTCGTTCGCCGGCGTCACCCCGATGATCGCCATCGGCAAGGGGGAGGGCGGCAACGCGATCCCCGTCATCTTCGGCGCGATCATCGTCGCCGGCATCCTCGGCTTCTTCGCCGCCCCCTACTTCGGCCGGCTCGTGCGGTTCTTCCCGCCGGTCGTCACCGGTACGGTCATCACCCTGATCGGTGTCTCGCTGCTCCCGGTGGCCTTCAACTGGTCACAGGGCGGGAACCGCACCGCCACCGACTACGGCTCGGTGAAGAACATCGCCATGGCCGCCGTCACCCTCGCGATCGTCCTGCTGATGCGCAAGTTCCTGCGCGGCTTCCTCCAGCAGATCTCCATCCTCCTCGGCCTGGTCGCCGGCACGCTCATCGCGCTGCCGCTGGGCATGACCAGCTTCGACGCCGTCAGGAACGCCGACCTCGTGGGCTTCCCGACGCCCTTCCACTTCGGGGCACCGCAGTTCCAGGTCGCCGCGATCATCTCCATGTGCATCGTGATGCTGGTGTGCATGACCGAGTCCACGGCCGACATCCTGGCGCTGGGCAAGATCGTCGGCCGTCCCGCGGACTCGAGGACCATCGAGGGCGGCCTGCGCGCCGACGCCCTCGGCAGCGCGGTCAGCCCGCTGTTCAACGGGTTCATGTGCAGTGCCTTCGCGCAGAACATCGGCCTGGTCGCCATGACCAAGGTGCGCAGCAGGTTCGTCGTCGCGGCCGGCGGCGGCATCCTGATCCTGCTGGGGCTGTGTCCGATGGCCGCGTCCGTCATCGGAGTCGTACCGCTGCCGGTCCTCGGCGGCGCGGGCGTCGTCCTCTTCGGCTCGGTCGCCGCCAGCGGCATCCAGACCCTGGCCGGCGCGGCCATGGAGAAGGGCGAGAACGCCCTGATCGTCGCCGCCGCGCTCGGCATCGGCCTGATCCCGATCGCCGCCCCCGGCTTCTACCACGCCTTCCCGAAGGACCTGCTGGTCGTCCTAGACTCCGGCATCAGCACGGGCTGCGTCGTGGCCATCGCGCTGAACCTGGCCTTCAACCACCTCGGCACCAAGAAGGGCGCGGCCTCCGCCGCCCCGGATCCGGTGCCGGTGCACTGACCGGGCCCGGGCCGTCCCTTTCGGATCCGGCCGGGCCCGGCCGGAGTGCGGGATGCGGCGGTGCGTACGTCACCCACTGCGGGGTTGGCGTCCGCGCCGCCGCACGCATTTGCGGCTCCGTCCCGGGGCTCCGCCCCGGACCCCGCTCCTCAAACGCCGGAGGGGCTGGAATTCGCCGGGTCCGGGTCCGACCAGATGTCCGGGACGACCGTGCGCAGGCGGTGCCCGCGCAGGTCCAGCTCCTGGGCCTCGGACTTGCGCACCTGCAGGGCCACCGCCGAATCCCGGATGCGCAGGCCCGGCAGCCGCCGGGTGAGGTCCGCGGTGTAGCGGGAGAGGTCCTCCACGGTGCGCAGCCGGGCGCTGATCATGAAGTTCCAGGGCCCGCTGACGGACATGCAGGTCCGGGTCTCGCGCAGCCCCGCGGCCGCGGCCGCGCAGTCGGCGAGCTCGTACTCGGAGGCCTCCGCCCACAGCGTGGCCGACACCGGCCAGCCCGACAGCCCCGACGCCAGCGCACAGCTGTAGCGCAGGCTCTGCCCGGCCTCCAGGCGCACCAGCCGGCGCCGCACGGTCGACTCGCTCATCCCGAACTCCCGCGCCAGCGAGGCCACGCTGCGCCGTGCGTCCCGGGCCAGGGCCAGCACCAGCGGCCGGTCCTCCTCCTGCAGTGCCGTGACCACCGGCTGCGCCGGGGCGGCCGACGGCGCCCAGCGCCGGCTCCGTCCGGTCAGCAGGTCGATCTGGCCCGGGGTCAGCTGGTCCAGGCGCCAGCGGTCGGGGGCGTAGTGCACCGCCGTCACCATCGACGTACGGGTGCCGACCACGCCCGGGATCAGCTGTACCCGGGAGTACAGGTACCGGTACAGCGTGGGCAGGTCCGGGACGGCCACGAAGGTCAGCAGGTCGCGGCCCCCGGTGGTGTGCTCGACGCCCAGGGCGTACGGGTCGGCCACGAGGGTGTCGCCCACCGAGGGCGAGGTGCCCGCGGTGCACATGACCTCCACCCACGCCATGCAGGGCGTTCTGGTGCCGCTGCGCAGACCCAGCCCGGTCAGCCATGCCTCGCCGGCCCCGGTGAGCCGCTCCCAGCGGCGCGCCAGGGTGTCCGGTCGCGCGCCGAGGACCGGTCCCAGCAGCTCCCAGCTGGCACGGGGTGCGAGCTGGAGTGCGTGGACAAGCGCCCGGTCCATGTCGTCGATGGCGGAAATGGCCGAGTTCATACCTTCCCCCTGGCGGTTCTCCCGGTCGGTGGCGGGACAACGGGATTATGAGCAGATCATCTCTCTTTGTGCGTTCGACTCTTAACCAAGTGGCGGCTCGCACATGTCGGACATGGCGGGAGGATGCGTGGGGGAAGCCGGCTCGGGCATGCGGCAGGCGGTACCCGCAGAGTTGTCGAGCTTCATCGGGCGGGAGCGCGAGCTCACCGCCCTCGCCTCACTGCTGGCCACGGAGCGGCTGGTCACGCTGACCGGACCGGCGGGCATCGGCAAGACCCGGCTCGCCGTGCGCACCGTACGCACGCTGACGGACAGGAACGGCCTCGACACCGTCTGGGCGGACCTGGCGACCCTGCCGGAGCGCCGCTGGGCGGACCTGGAGGACGAGCTCATCGACCGGCTCGCGGGCCGCGGCGGGACCCTGCTCGTCCTCGACGGCTGCGAACAGCTCGGGGAGGCCGGCCCGGGGCTCGCGGCGCAGCTGCTGCTGCGCCTTCCGGGGCTGCGGATCCTGGCCACCTCGCAGCGGCGGCTGGGGCTCGCCGGGGAGGCGGTGCTCGCGGTCCCGCCGCTGTCGGTGCCCTCCGCCCCCGCCGCGCAGTCGCTGCCCTCGGTGCCCACGGTCGCGCCGGGGGCCCCGGGCGACGGAGCGGCGGACCCGGCGCGGAGCTTCCAGGTGGCCGAGGTCGCCGGGTACGCGGCCGTACGGCTCTTCGAGGAGCGGGCGCGCGGCGCCGATCCCTTCTTCGAGCTGACCGAACGCAACGCGGGCGCCGTGGCCGCGCTGTGCCGGGCCCTCGACGGGATCCCCGGCGCACTGGAGCTCGCGGCGGGGCGCGCACACCAGTACGCGCCCGCGCAGGCGCTCCGCAGACTGGGCTCCGACCCGCTGACCTTCCTGGCCGGCGGCGCCGGGCGCAGCACCCGGGTCGACGCCGAACGCTCCCTGCGGCTGGCCTCGCCCGCCGAACGGCTGCTCTGGGAGCGGCTCTCCGTCTTCGCGGGCTCCTTCGACCGGACGGCCGCCGCCGAGGTGTGCGGCTTCGGGGCGCTCACCCCGGACACCGCCGGCGAGGCGCTGCTGGCCCTCGCCCCGGGCCTGCTCGCGGACGCCGGGCCCGGCCGCTACCGGCTGCCGCTGTCCGTACGGGCGTACGCGGCCCGGCGGCTCGCGCACGGGCCCGCCGGGGACGGCCCGACCACGGCCCGGCGCCACCGCGAGCGCTGCCGGGTGCTGGCCGAGCGGGCGGCGCAGCTGTGGCGCTCCGGCGCGCAGCAGGAGGCGCGCGCCCTCGCCGTACGGGAACTCCCCGAGCTGCGCGCGGCGATGAACCCGCTCTCCGCCGGCGGCCCGGGCGAGGCCCTGGAGATCGCGGTGTCCCTGTGGTTCCTGTGGTCCGCGTGCGGGATGGTGGCGGAGGGGCGGCGGCACCTGGAACGGGCCCTGGCCCTGCACCCCGCGCCGCGGCCCGCCCGGGCGCTGTGGCTCGCGGCGTGGCTGGTGGCGAGCTTCGGCGAGTCGGACGGCGCCGATCCACTGCTGGTGGAGGCGTGGACCGAGGCGGTGCACGAGGGGGAGGACGGCTGCCTGGCCTACCTCGCGCACGTACGCGGCACGATCGCGCTGTGGGAGGACCGGTACGAGGACGCCGCGGCGGAGTACCGCGACGGACTGGAACTCCTGACGGCCGATCCGGGCTTCGGACCCGGCCGCGAGGCCCTGCGGGCCGCGCACACCCTGGCCGTCGCCCACACGGACCCGGCGGCCGTCCCGGTCGAGGACGGCCCGCCGGACGCACCCGCCGACCTGTGGGCCCGCTCCTGGGTGAGCTACGCCCACGCCCTGGTCCAGCGCCGCGAGGGCCGCCCGGCACTGGCCCGGGCCGAACTGCTGCGCGGGCTGCGGACCCAGTTCGCGCTGGGCGACCAGCTCGGGCAGGCCTTCTCGGTGGAACTCCTCGCCGAACTGGAGGCGGACCAGGGCCGCTGCGCCGAAGCCGCCCGCCTCCTGGGCGCGGTCTCGCGCACCCGCCCGCGCGCGGCCTCGGAGCCCCGCGCCCAGCGCACGGTCCGCGCCCGCCTCACCCCGGAGGCCTTCCGCGCGGCCTACGCACGCGGGGCCCGTACGCCGCTGCGCGAGCTGCTGCCCGAGCTGCTGGAGCTGCCGGGCTGAGGCGGCGGCACGGCTACCGGGCCTGCGGGCCCGGCCGCCACGCCATCAGGTTGCTCATCAGCTCGGCCTGCTCGATCGCGTCGTCCAGCGCGTGATGCGTGTGCGGGCGGCGCGAGAGCAGCTCGCGCGGCATCCGTCCCTTGACGGCGGCCCGGAGCGGGACGCGGGCCTTGGCCGCGTAGAGGGTCTTCATGTCCAGGCAGCCCGAGTGCCCGAAGGGGCTGTCGCCGCCGAAGCTCATCAAGTACCAGTACAGGAAGGTCCAGTCGAAGGAGGCCGGGTACGCGCACATCACCGGCTGCGCCCCGGCGGAGACCTCCCGCACCCAGGCCCGGAACTCCGCCATGGCGGTGGCGGGTTCGGCGCCCTCGCGGACCAGCCGGTCCCGGTCCAGTCCGCTCACGGCGAGCGCCCCGGGTACGTACGCCTCACTGATCGGACGCAACTCCCGGTAGAAGGTGTCCCGTTCGGGATCGGCCGCCGTATACGAAGCACCGTCCTGCCGCCCGGCCACGGCGGCCCCGAAGCTGATCATCGAGTAGGGACCGGGAATGGGTCCGTCGGCCTCGACGTCGACGGAGATGTAGAGGCTGGGCCGGTCGGCCCGGGCGGGACGTGCGGTGCTGGCTGTCATACGCGGAGCATGCCAGTCGGCACCGCACGCGCTCACCCCGATTTCGGCCGGGTCCGCCGCACTAGGTGATCTTGCCGTGACGCTCCTCACGGTGCCCGAAGACAACCCGCGGGCCAGTGCCGCGTCGGGAAGGGTGGAGTGGACGGCGTCCAACGAGCCGCCTCCGGCGGCTGGTTGACGGACCGTCACTTCGAACCCGGGGAGGATCACCACCCATGCCCGTTCTGACAGGCTCGCGCGGACGCCGTCGCGGCCTCACCGCCCCGGCGGGGACCGCGCGGAGATTACCCGTCCCCTTGCTCGTGCTGGCGATGCTGGCCTCGCTGCTGGCACTGGCACCGCAGGCCGCAGCCGCGGACGTCCCGACCCAGGAGGAGGTGAGCCGGGCCCTGGACAGCGGCCCGAGCACCAACTACTTCTGGACCGGCAGGACCGGGAAGTGCGCGGGCGAAGAGGACAGCGTCAAGGGCTTGGCCGAGCGGCTCGCGGGGGAGCGCGGCGGCAAGACCCTGGAGATGCGGCTGCGGGAGGCGGGCGTCAGGATGCCGTCCGGAGTTGCTCGGCTGGTTCCGCAGCGGTGACGTCAGGCCGTACCGCATCGAGATCATGGACACCTCCAGGGTGCTCCACCGCGAGTGGTCCGAACCGTACGATGCCATCTGCGGGACCGGGGCGGGCTCCTCGAACGCACCCCGCGGCCTGGCCGAGCTGGGCAAGCGGTCCGTCACGGTCATGCCGCTGGGCGACTCCATCACCTCCGGCGTCGGCAGCTCCACCAGCGCCGGCTACCGGGCGCCGCTTTACGAGGACCTGAAGCGGGCGGCGAAGTCGGTGGACTTCGTCGGATCGGTGCGCACGGGCACGATGCCGGACGGCGACAACGAGGGCCGTCCCGGCTGGCGCATCGACCAGATCGCAAGGGCCGCGGACTGTTCCGTGCCCTCCCAGCGGCCCAGCGTGGTCACCCTGCACGCGGGTACCAACGACCTCAACCAGAACCACGACGTCGCGGCGGCACCGGCGAGGCTCGGCAGCCTGATCGGCCAGGTGCTCGACGACGTTCCCGAGGCGACCGTTCTCGTGGCGGATCTCGTCCCGGCCACCAAGCCCGGTCTGCAACCGCTGATCGATGCCTACAACGCCCAGCTGCCGTCCGTGGTCAGCGGCTTCCGCGACCGCGGCAAGCACGTGGCGCTGCTCGACATGAGCACGGTGACCACCGCCGACCTCGCCCAGCCCGCACACCCCAACGACGCCGGGTACCGCAAGATGGCCGATGTGTTCCTGGACGGCATCGCCCAGGCGGCGGCCGACGGCTGGCTGGCGGACCCCCAGGGTGGGACCGGCAAGGGCTGCGGCTCGGGTGACGAGGACACCGGCAAGGCTGGGCCCGGCTGGGAGGCCATCGGTGTCATCGCCCCCGGGGTCCGCGGCGCCACCCGCGACAAGCTGCGGCTCGCCGATGTCAACGGCGACCACAAGGACGACTACCTGATGGTCGGCAGTACCGGAGCGGTCCACGCCTACATCAACAACGGGGGCGGAGGCGCGGGCAGCTTCATCAAGGAGCTCTACTTCGCCGGCGAAACCGGCTACCCGGGCGACAAGACCACCTTCCGCGACGTCGACGGCGACGGCAAGGCCGACTACGTCGTCATCTACGACGGGGGAGCCGTCCGCGCCTGGCAGAACCGCGGAGGCAACACGGGATAGCCGGGAGGACCTTCCGGCGGTACCACGATGGCGGGTGCCCGGACACGGTGACGTGTCCGGGCACCCGCCCCGGCGCTCACCGCACTAGGACACCGGGGTCAGGTACATCCCGCTCTGGTCGGCCCCGGCGGTGTTCTTGCAGCCGAACCCGCTGCTCGCCGGCTGCGCCACGGCCAGCGCCAGGCAGCGCCCGACCGCGAGCTGGCCGAAGTAGTTCGGGTGCATGGACTCCTGGACGAGCCCCTGGGTCTCGCTGCTGTCGATCCAGCGGGCCCACTCGCTGGTCTTGGCCGAGGCCGGTGCCGAGGTGGTCACCAGCTTGCTCGCCTTCGCGCACACCTCGCGGCCCTGCAGCATGTCCCGCAGGTCCAGGAACTGCACGCCCTTGGCGGCGGCGACCCCCTTGAGGCGGCCCGCGAGCTGCGGCACGAGGGAGTCCCGCGCCCAGTCCGAGTCCTTGTTCCAGAACGGACAGCCGCCGGTGTTGAGCCGGCTCCAGTCGCTCTGGGTGTACCGGTTCTCCGCGCCGCGCGGGATCGGCGACGGGTAGGACTGCAGCACGATCCGGTAGGAGGAGTCGGAGTATCCGGCGCCGCGCATGACGGCCCGTACCTCGTCGACCGACTTCCCGACGCCGGCCATCACCCCGTCGATCTTCTGGTCGACCCCGGCCTGCTGGTCGTCGTAGCAGTAGGAGTTCCAGAGCACGAAGTCGTACGCGCACTCCTTGATGATGTCGGCGAAGCCGAGGTCGTTCCCGCCGATGGACAGCGCGATGACCTTGACGTTGTTGCTCGCGGCCACGGCGGCGAGCTGATCGGCCTGCGGGGCCTCGCCCTTGAAGGCGACGCCGCCGTTGGAGGCGCGGAACACGTTCTGGGAGGTCGCCCCGGAGCAGGCCAGGTTGATCGCCACGTCGGCGACGGCCCCGGCGCTCTTCACCTCGGCGGAGTCCGAGCGGTGACACCCGCCGGCGGTCGCCCCGTAGACCTTGCCCGGGTCGTAGCTGCTGCCGCTCACCCACGCCCGGTCGGTGCCGGTCCGGTTGCCGGTGTTGGTGAGGCTGTTGCCCTTCCAGCGCCCGGCCTCGCCGGAGATGTAACTGTCGCCGAGGGACACCACGGCGGTGGGTCCGCTCCCCGGCCCGTTCCCCGGCCCGGCCACGGCCGTCCCGGCCCCTCCGGCCACCAGCGCCCCGGCGGCGAGCGGCAACGCCATCCCGATCCCGGCCAGTCGTCGCACCCGACGGGCCCGTTCCTTGCTTGCGGTGCGGAATCCGATCACTGCGGAACTCCTGCGGTCGGCCATGCGGGAGCCAGGAACAACTCCGGTGCATGGCTGGGTAAGTGGGGGTTACCTCCGGCCGGTGGCAATCGGAAAGGTGCCACCCCGCACGTTGTTACCGCTAGGTACAGGCAAGTTACGAACAAGTAACAACCGACCGCTCGTTCGGCCCGGACCGGGGCCTTCCGGCTCCGGGCGCACGACGGCGCCCCCGGAGCCGGAAGGCTTCGGGGGCGCTGTCGTGGTGTTCGGCTGCTGTGCGATTCAGCCGAAAGCGGGGTGTCAGCCGATGAGCTGGTCGTACGCGGGGAGGGTGAGGAAGTCCGCGTAGTCGGCGTCCAGGGAGACCTGGAGGAGGAGGTCGTGGGCCTGCTGCCACTTGCCGGAGGTGAAGGCCTCCTCGCCGACCTCGGTGCGGATCGCGGCGAGTTCGGCGGCCGCGACCTCACGGGCGAGGTCGGCGGTGGCGAGCTTGCCGTTCTCGAAGACCACGCCGGCGTTGATCCACTGCCAGATCTGCGAGCGGGAGATCTCGGCGGTGGCCGCGTCCTCCATCAGGCCGAAGATGCCGACGGCGCCGAGGCCGCGCAGCCAGGCCTCGATGTAGCGGATGCCGACCTGGACGGCGTTGCGCAGGCCGTCGTAGGTGGGCTTCGCGTCCAGGGAGTCGATCGCGATGAGCTCGCCGGGGGCGACGTGGACGTCCTCGCGCAGGCGGTCCTTCTGGTTCGGCTTCTCGCCGAGGACCGCGTCGAAGGAGGCCATCGCGATCGGGACCAGGTCGGGGTGGGCGACCCAGGAGCCGTCGAAGCCGTCGCCGGCCTCGCGGTCCTTGTCGGCCTTGACCTTCTCGAAGGCGACCTTGTTGACCTCGGCGTCCTTGCGGGACGGGATGAAGGCCGCCATGCCGCCGATGGCGTGCGCGCCGCGCTTGTGGCAGGTCTTGACCAGCAGCTCGGTGTAGGCGCGCATGAACGGGGCGGTCATCGTCACGGCGTTGCGGTCCGGCAGGACGAACTTCTCGCCGCCGTCACGGAAGTTCTTGACGATGGAGAAGAGGTAGTCCCAGCGGCCGGCGTTCAGGCCCGCCGCGTGGTCGCGCAGCTCGAAGAGGATCTCGTCCATCTCGTACGCGGCCGTGATGGTCTCGATCAGGACGGTCGCGCGGACCGTGCCCTGCGGGATGCCGACGTAGTCCTGGGCGAAGACGAAGATCTCGTTCCAGAGGCGCGCCTCGAGGTGAGACTCGGTCTTCGGCAGGTAGAAGTACGGGCCCTTGCCGAGCGCGATGAGGCGCTTGGCGTTGTGGAAGAAGTACAGGCCGAAGTCGACGAGCGAGCCGGAGGCCGGGCCGCCCTCGAACTGCAGGTGGCGCTCCTCCAGGTGCCAGCCGCGCGGGCGCATCACGACGGTGGCGAGCTCGGCGGCCGGCTTGAGGGCGTACGCCTTGCCCGTGCGGGCGTCGGTGAAGTCGATGCGGCGCTCGTAGGCGTCGATCAGGTTGAGCTGGCCGAGGACGACGTTCTCCCAGGTGGGAGCCGAGGCGTCCTCGAAGTCGGCGAGCCAGACCCTGGCGCCCGAGTTCAGGGCGTTGATGGTCATCTTGCGGTCCGTCGGACCGGTGATCTCCACACGGCGGTCGTTCAGCGCGGCCGGGGCCGGCGCCACCTTCCAGTCGCCCTCGCGGACCTGTGCGGTGTCCGGGAGGAAGTCGAGCGTGGAAGTGCGGGCGATCTCGGCGCGGCGCACGGCGCGGCGGGCGAGGAGCTCGGCGCGGCGCGGCGCGAACCGCCGGTGGAGCTCGGCCACGAAGGCGAGAGCCGCGTCGGTGAGGACCTCGTCCTGCCGGGGCAGGGGCTCGGCGTCGACGATGGCCAGCGATGACGGCGCTGGTGCGGACATATCTGTCACTCCTTCAGCGGCGGTGCCTGGCGGCCGCGGGGAATGCTCGCGCTGGACGGCACGCAGTGCCGTCGGGTGTGGAGAGTTCCGGGATACGGTCGCGGGCGCCGTCTGGGGGTTCAGGGCGCTTCTGACCAGTGGATAGTAATTTCCTCATGGTGGAAGTTCAATGGTTTGTTGATGTCGAGATTCTCTGAGTCGACAGATTCCATTTCCCGGTGGCCCTCAGTGCCATCGTGGTCACAGCCCGCTCAGGCCAGTCGTGCCAGGTCGGGCGGGGTGTCGATGTCGAAGGCCTCCGCGATGTCCCCGCACTCCACCAGTGTGAGCTCCGCCGCGTGCGCCGACAGGTGCACCCGTGCGCCCTTGTCGCCCGTGGCGGTCGCCACGATGTCCGGCCAGCGCTCCGCCCCGAACAGCACGGGGTGCCCGCGCTCGCCGTCGTAGGCCGCCGCCACCAGGCTCGCGGGGGAGCGGTAGGCCTCCCGGACCCGGGCCACCGCCGCCGCTCCGATGCCCGGCTGGTCCACCAGGGAGACCAGCGCCGCACCGGCGCCCGTACCGGCCAGCGAGGCGAGGCCGACCCGCAGGGAGGAGCCCATGCCCTCGGCCCAGTCCGGGTTGTCGGTCACCACGCAGCCGCTCAGGTCGGCGCGCTCGCGCACCTCGGCCGCGGAGGCGCCGAGCACCACGTGCAGCGGGCCGCAGCCCGCCTCGCGCAGGACCCGTACGGCGTTCTCCACCAGCGGGCGGCCCCGGTAGGTCAGCAGGGCCTTCGGCCGGCCGCCCAGCCGCCGGCCGCCGCCGGCCGCCAGGAGCAACCCCGCGATCACCGGGGGAGCGGAGCCGTCCGCTGCCGCTGCGGACTCGCGGCGGGGCTGGTGGCGGGGCTGTTCGTGCGTGCTGCTGTGGGGTGACATGACACCGATTCTCGCTCGCGCCGCAGCAGTCGTCCCACGGCGGCCAGCGCGGCCCTGACGCGCAGGGGCTCGGCGATCCGGTTCTCGGTGGCGGTGAGCAGGGCCCGCTCGTCACGGTCGGTCAACATCGTGAAGTCTCCTTGCCAATCGGGGGCCAATACGGCGAGTCTGGTCCTGGATTGGCCTGGCTGGCAGAGCCAATCAGGGGAGGTTGGCATGGCAAACGGGCGAGTGGTCCAGACGGCGGACAGAACGATCGGCAGCCGCCAGCTCGCCGCGCTGCTCCCGGCGGAGATCCTGGCCCGCCCCGGCTACCGGGCCCTCGCCGACGCCGTCCGCACCCTGATCCTCGACGGCCGGATCGCCCTGCACGTACGCCTGCCCGCCGAACGCGAGCTCGCCGAGGCGGTGGGCGCCAGCCGGGCCACCGTCACCGCCGCCTACGACCTGCTGCGCGAGAGCGGCTACGTCCGCAGCCGGCGCGGCTCCGGCACCTGGACCGAGCTGCCCGAGGGCCACGCGCCGGTCGGCGCGCACGCCCTCGTCGGCGCCGGCGGCTACAGCGCCGACGGCGACCCCGGCATCGACCTGGCCATCGCCGCCATGGGCGCCCCCGAAGGCACCCTCACCGAAGCGATGGCCTGGGCCGCGCCCAGGCTCCCGGAGCTGGCCCGCAGCCCCGGCTACCGCCCCTTCGGCCTGCCCGACCTGCGCACCGCCATCGCGGAGCGGTTCACCCGGCGCGGGCTCGCGACCCGCCCGGAGCAGATCCTCGTCACGGCGGGCGCGCAGCAGGCGTTCGCGCTGGTGGTGAGCCTGCTGTGCCGGCCCGGGGACCGGGTGATGACCGAGAACCCGACCTACGCCAACGCGCTCGACGCCCTGCGGCACGCCCGGCTGCGCACCGGGTCGATCGCCGTCTCCGACGCGGGCTGGGACCTGGAGATCGCCGAGTCCACGCTGCGCCAGACCGTGCCGAGGCTCGCGTACGTGATCCCCGACTTCCACAACCCGACGGGCGCGCTGATGCCGGAGGAGCAGCGGCTGCGGCTGCTGGCGGCCACGCGGCGGACCGGGACCTGGCTGGTGGTCGACGAGACCATCGCGGACATCGCGCTCGACGTGCCGGCGCCCGCCCCGACGGCCTCGCTCGCGCCGCGGGGCGGGGCCGACCACGTGGTGACCATCGGGTCGCTGAGCAAGACCCACTGGGGCGGCCTGCGGGTCGGGTGGGTCCGGGCCACCGCCAAGATGATCACGGAGCTGACGGCGGTACGGGTGGCGTCCGACATGACCGGTTCGGTACTGGACCAGCTGGTGGCACTCCCGCTGCTGGAAGGGCTGGAACGGTCGCTGCCCGGACGGCTGGAGCAGCTGCGCGGGCAGCGGGCGGCTCTGGTCGCCTCGCTGGAGCGGCACACGCCGGAGTGGTCGTGGCGGCTGCCGCCGGGCGGGCTGTCGCTCTGGGTGGACCTGGGGGAGCCGGTCAGCTCGGCGCTGTCGGAGCGGGCGGTGGCGGCCGGGGTGCACATCGGGCGGGGCGCGCGGTTCGGGGTGGACCCGGGGACGTTCGAGCACCGGCTGCGGATTCCGTACACGCTGACGGCGGACCGGCTGGACGAGGGGGTGCGGAGGCTGGCGGAGGCGTTCCACTCCGGCGTACCGCTGCCCGCGGGGGTGGACCGGCCGTACTGGGTGGCGTAGGCCCGCGGCAGCGGACCGCCGGCACGGCTACGGCGTGCGGATCAGGCGGCGGGTGGCGGCTGCCGCCACTGCTGAGGTGCGGGAGTCGACGCCCAGTTTCGCGTAGATGTGGACCAGGTGGGATTTGACCGTGGCCTGGCTCAGGAAGAGCTGTTTGGAGATCTGCTGGTTCGACAGGCCGTCCGCGACCAGTTGCAGGACCTCCAGTTCGCGTTTGGTCAACGCCTCCGCAGGGGTCCGCATGCGGTCCATCAGGCGCAGCGCCACCGCCGGGGCCAGCGCCGACTGGCCCGCCGCCGCCGTGCGCACCGCCGCCGCGAGTTCCTCCGGCGGGGCGTCCTTGAGGAGGTAGCCCGAGGCTCCGGCCTCCACCGCCGCCAGGATGTCCGCGTCCGTGTCGTACGTGGTCAGGACCAGGACCCGGGGTGCCGAGGGCCGGGCCGTGATCAGGGCCGTGGCCGCGGAACCGTGCATGCCGGGGCCGGGACCGAACTGGAGGTCCATCAGGACCACGTCGACGTCGGCCCGGCCGGCCAGTTCCACGGCCTGCTCCGCCGTCGCCGCCTCCGCCACCACCGCGAAGTCCGGTTCGGTGTCCAGCACCGCGCGCAGCCCGGCCCGGACCACCGGGTGGTCGTCGGCCAGGAGCAGCCGGATCGTCATGACAGTGCCTCCGCGGGCAAGGGCAGGGTGACGGCCACGGCGGTGCCCTGGCCGGGGGAGGATTCGACGGTGAACAGGCCGCTGAGGGTCTCGGCCCGCGAGCGCATCGCCGGCAGACCGAAACCGCCGTCGCCGGAGGGGGCGGAGGTGGGGTCGAAGCCGCGGCCGTCGTCGACGATGTCCAGGGTCACGGAACTGTCCATGAAGGTCAGCGTGATCTCGGCGCGCCCGGCCCGCGCGTGCCGCACCACGTTGGCCAGCGCCGACTGCGCGATCCGCAGCAGCGCCACCTCGTAGGGCGTGGGCAGGGGGCGCGGGGTGCCGCTCAGGGAGAACCGGACCCGGGGGCCCGGCGCCCCCGAGCAGAGCCGTTCCAGCGCGGCCGGCAGCGATCCGTGCTCCAGGTCCGGAGGCGTGAGGGCCCGTACGAACCGACGCGCCTCGGCGAGGTTCTCCTGGGCCGCCTCCCGGGCCCGGCCGATGTGAGGCAGGGCCGGCGAGTCCGCGGGCAGGCCGCGCTCGGCGGCGCGCAGCAGCAGCTGGATGGAGGACAGGCCCTGCGCCAGGGTGTCGTGGATCTCCCGGGCGAGCCGCTCCCGCTCCGCGAGGATCCCGGCACCCCGCTCGGCGGCGGCCAGCTCGGCCCGGGTGGTGATGAGCTCCTCGATCAGCTCGCGCCGCCGCTCGCTCTCCCGGTACAGCGCCTGGTAGCCCAGTACGGTCGCCACCGCCACGGCCCCGCCCAGCAGCGGCCCGAGGAAGGCCCCCGGGGTCACCGCGCCGCTGTGCGCGAGGAAGCCTCCGATCGCGGCGCCGGCCGTCACCGCGACGGCCGTCACCCCCCAGCGCAGCCGCAGCAGGTGCAGCTCCAGGAAGTACAGCGGGAAGGCGATCCACAGCCCGTCGGGGGAGACCGCCAGCAGCGCCGCCCAGGCCGCGCCCAGCCCGGCCAGCCACACCGCCCCGGCGCGCGCCGAGCGGTGCACCACGGGGGCCAGTACGCCCGCCAGGTACACGGCGGCCAGCACCGCGCAGGCGGCGACCACCCGGCCCTCCTCCGGCGGCGAGTCGGTGACGGCCCGCCCGGCGGCCAGCGCGAGCAGGCCGAAGAGCAGCGCGTGCAGGCACAGCCGCAGGACGCGGGAGACGGGGGTGAGGGCGCGGCCGCCGGGGGCCGGAGCGGGGAGGGCAGTCATGACCCGACCAGCGTAAGTCCGCGTCCGGTGGCCCCGGTCAACCAAAGGATTGATGTGTCCGTGCGCCCTTCGACACGAGGATCCCTACTGTGGCGCGATGCCTTGTGTCCACGCGGAAGACCAAGGTGGGGAACATGTTCGTCGCATGGAGAGATCTACGGTTCGCCAGGGGCCGCTTCGCCCTGATGGGCTCGGTCGTACTGCTGATCACGCTGCTGGTCGGCCTGTTGTCCGGGCTCACCGCCGGCCTGGCCCGGGAGAACATCTCGGCCATCACCGGCCTGCCCGCGACCACCCGCCTCGCGTTCGCCGCGCCCACCGGGGACCAGAAGGTCTCCTTCACCAGCTCCCAGGTGCCCGAGAAGGCCTGGCTGGCCTGGCGCGAGCAGCCGGGGGTGACGTCGGCGCAGCCGCTGGGCATCCGCACCACCAACGCGGTCTCCGGTGAGCGCACGGCGGCCGTGTCCGTCTTCGGCGTGGATCCGGCGGGATCGCTCGCGCCCCGGGGGAGCGGCCTCACGCAGGGGCAGGTGGTCCTGACCGAGAAGGCCGCCAAGGAGCTCGGCGGGCTCACCGCGGGCGCCAAGCTCAAGATCGGGCAGGTCGAGATGGTCGTGGCCGCGGTCTCCGGCACCGCCGCCTACAGCCACACCCCGGTCGTCTGGATGGACCTCAACGACTGGCAGCGCGTCGGGAACCCCGGCACCTCCATCGACACCCTCGCCACCGTCGTTGCCCTGGACGGCAAGGACGGCGTCGACTGGGCGGCCGGCGGCAAGGCCACCGCCACCAAGGCGCAGACCCTCGACGAGGCCCTCGCCGCGATCGGCTCCTACACCTCCGAGAACGGCTCGCTGCAGCTGATGCGAGGGTTCCTCTTCGCCATCTCCGCCCTGGTCATAGGGGCCTTCTTCACGGTGTGGACCATCCAGCGCAGCGGGGACATCGCCGTGCTGAAGGCACTGGGTGCCTCCACCCCGTACCTCCTGAAGGACGCGCTCGGGCAGGCCGTGGTGATGCTGACCCTCGGCACCGGGGCGGGGACCGCGCTCGCCGCCGGGTTCGGCGCCCTGATCAGCGGCGGCGCCGTGCCCTTCGTGCTCGACGCCGCCACCGTGCTGGTCCCGTCCCTGGTGATGATCGCGCTCGGCGCGCTGGGCGCCGCCCTGTCCATCCGGCGGATCACCGCCGTAGACCCCCTGACCGCTCTCGGGAGCGCCCGATGACCCTGCTCGTCCATGACGTCACGCTCACCTACCCGGACGGCGACGGCCGCCTCACCGCGCTCGACGCGGTCCGCCTGGAGGTGCCGTCCGGCACCCTGACGGCGGTCATCGGCCCCTCCGGTTCCGGCAAGTCCAGCCTGCTCGCGGTCGCCGCCACCCTCGTCACGCCCGATGCGGGACGGGTCGTCGTGGCGGGGCGGGACACCTCGCGGCTCGGGGCGGCCGAGAAGTCGGCCCTGCGCCGGGAGAAGATCGGCATCGTCTTCCAGCAGCCGAACCTGCTGGCCTCGCTCACCGCGGCCGAACAACTCCAGGTCATGGCGCACCTGTCCGGCCGCCCCGCGCGGGCCGTGCGCGGGCGGGCCCTGGAGCTGCTGGACGCGGTGGGCCTGGCCGACAAGGCGGGCAAGCGGCCGCACGAGCTCTCCGGGGGGCAGCGCCAGCGGATCAACATCGCCCGCGCCCTGATGAACGAGCCCGCGGTGCTGCTGGTCGACGAGCCCACCAGCGCGCTGGACCACGAGCGCGGCGCGGCGGTCCTGGACCTGCTGGTCACCCTCACCCGGGAGCGTTCCACCGCCACCGTGCTGGTCACCCACGACCACGCCCACCTGGACCGCATGGACGCGACGGCGACGATGACGGACGGCCGCCTGACGCAGGGCGTCCCGGCCGCATAGCCCCGGGCCACGCGAAAGGCCCCGGCCGCCCGATGGGGCGGCCGGGGCCTTTCGCGTACGGCCGGGTGCCTACGCCGGGTTCTGGCTCTGCAGGGCCACCGACAGCTCGGCCGCCACGCCCTGGAGGATCGGCACGAAGGACTCGGCGACCGCCTCGGTGACCCGGCCGGCCGGGCCGGAGATGGAGATCGCGGCGGCGGTCGGCGAGTTCGGGACGGAGACCGCGAGGCAGCGGACTCCTATCTCCTGCTCGTTGTCGTCGACGGCGTAGCCCACCTTGCGGACCTGCTCCAGGGCGTCCAGGAAGCCCTCGGGCGTGGTGATGGTCTTCTCGGTCGCGGCCGGCATCCCGGTGCGCGCCAGCAGGGCCCGCACCTCGTCGGCGGGGGTGTAGGCGAGCAGCGCCTTGCCCACGCCGGTGGAGTGGGGCAGCACGCGGCGGCCGACCTCGGTGAACATGCGCATGGAGTGCTTGGACGGCACCTGGGCGACGTAGACGATCTCGTCGCCGTCGAGCAGGGCCATGTTCGCCGTCTCGCCGGTCTCCTCGACGAGGCGGGCGAGGTAGGGGCGGGCCCAGGTCCCCAGGAGCCGTGACGCGGACTCGCCGAGGCGGATCAGCCGGGGGCCGAGGGAGTACCGTCGGTTGGGCTGCTGCCGGACGTAGCCGCACGCCACGAGGGTGCGCATGAGGCGATGGATGGTGGGCAGCGGCAGACCGCTGGCGGCGGAGAGCTCACTGAGACCGACCTCGCCCCCCGCGTCGGCCATGCGTTCGAGCAGATCGAAGGCGCGCTCAAGGGACTGGACGCCACCGCTGGCGGCGGCGGGCTTGGTGGAGTCGTCGGTGGTGCTGGCGCTGGACGTCGGCACGGCGCGGTCCTTTCGGTGCTGGCAGGCAAGAAAGCAGCCTACCGGTCGGTCGGCGTCGGCCCTAGGGCCGGGGCATTGCCGTCCTCGCCGGTCAGAGGCGGTTTGTCCTGGTGGCGGACATCCTCGGGAAGTTACCCGCGCAGTCCCTGGTGGTGGTAGCTACATTCTGCATAGCGAAATCTTAATTCCATCCTGTGGAAACATCCAATTGCGGTGCGGGCCTGTCAGTGGTCCGTCCGGGCGCTCTTGACTGGTTCCGCATCGACGTGAAGACTCCGTCAACAGAACGTTGAATTTCGCTCTGTGGAAGTAGATGGGGAGGTTCCGGTGTCCGACCTGGCTGTGGAACTGGTACTGCGCTCGACGCGCGTCATCACCCCCGAGGGGACGCGCGCCGCTTCGGTGGCCGTCGCCGGCGGGAAGATCGCGGCCGTGCTGCCGTACGAGGCCGACGTACCGGCCGGTGCCCGGCTGGAGGACTTCGGCGACGACGTGCTCCTCCCCGGCCTGGTCGACACCCACGTCCACGTGAACGACCCCGGCCGCACCGAGTGGGAAGGCTTCTGGACGGCCACCCGCGCCGCCGCGGCCGGTGGCATCACCACCATCCTCGACATGCCGCTGAACTCGCTGCCGCCGACCACCACGACCGCCAACCTGGTGGTCAAGCAGGAGGTCGCGCGGACCAAGGCGCACGTGGACATCGGCTTCTGGGGCGGTGCGCTGCCCGGCAACGTCAAGGACCTGCGCCCGCTGCACGACGCCGGGGTCTTCGGCTTCAAGTGCTTCCTGTCGCCCTCCGGCGTCGAGGAGTTCCCGGAGCTCGACCAGGAGCAGCTGGCCTCCTCGCTCGCCGAGATCACCGGCTTCGGCGGCCTGATGATCGTGCACGCGGAGGACCCGCACCACCTGGAGTCCGCGCCGCAGAACCCGGGCCCCAAGTACGCCGACTTCCTGGCCTCCCGCCCCAGGGACGCCGAGAACACCGCGATCCAGAACCTGATCGACCAGGCGAAGCGGCTGAACGCGCGCGTTCACGTACTGCACCTGTCCTCCTCCGACGCGCTGCCGCTGATCGCCGCAGCCAAGGCCGAGGGCGTCCAGATCACGGTCGAGTCCTGCCCGCACTTCCTCACCCTCACGGCCGAGGAAGTCCCGGACGGCGCCACCGAGTTCAAGTGCTGCCCGCCCATCCGCGAGTCCGCCAACCAGGACCTGCTGTGGGACGCGCTCGCCGACGGCACGATCGACTGCATCGTCTCCGACCACTCTCCCTCCACCGCGGACCTGAAGACCGGCGACTTCGCCACCGCCTGGGGCGGCATCTCCTCCCTCCAGCTGGGCCTGCCGGCCATCTGGACCGAGGCGAAGAAGCGCGGCCGCACCCTGGAGGACGTGGTCCGCTGGATGTCCGCCGCCCCGGCCGCCCTCGCCGGCCTGGCGCAGAAGGGCGCGATCGAGGTGGGCCGTGACGCCGACTTCGCCGTCGTGGCCCCCGAAGAAACGTTCACCGTGGACCCGGCCCACCTGCACCACCGCAACCAGGTCACGGCGTACGCGGGCAAGACCCTGCACGGCGTCGTGAAGTCCACCTGGCTGCGCGGTACGCAGATCGCCGACCACGGCACCCCGACCGAGCCCACCGGCCTCCTCCTCGAAAGGCAGAACTGACAGTGGCGATTGAATCCTTCACCGGCAACGCGAACCCGTACGGAGGCGGCGACCCGTACGCGGACTACCGCAGCGCGGACTTCCCGTTCACCCAGTACGCGAACCTCGCCGCCCGTGAACTCGGCGCCGGCGTCATCGAAGCCAACGACGAGTTCTTCGCCCAGCGCGAGAACCTGCTGATCTCCGAGGCCGCGCACTTCGACCCGGAGGACTTCGGTCACAAGGGCAAGGTCATGGACGGCTGGGAGACCCGCCGCCGCCGCGGCATCTCCGCCACCCAGCCCTGGCCGACCGCCGAGGACCACGACTGGGCGCTCGTACGCCTGGGCGCCCCCGGCGTCATCCGCGGCATCGTGGTCGACACCGCCCACTTCCGCGGCAACATGCCGCAGGCCGTCTCCGTCGAGGCCACCAACTGGGAAGGCGCCCTCGCGCCGACCCCGGCTGAGCTCCAGGGCGAAGACATCAAGTGGACGACCATCGTCGCCCGCACCCCGGTCGGCGGCCACGCGGCCAACGGCTTCGAGGTCACCGCGGAGCAGCGCTTCACGCACCTGCGCGTCAACCAGCACCCCGACGGCGGCATCGCCCGCCTGCGCGTGTACGGCGAGGTCGTGCCCGACCCGAAGTGGCTCGCCGCGCTGGGCTCCTTCGACGTGGTGGCGCTGGAGAACGGCGGCTCCGTCCAGGACGCCTCCAACCGCTTCTACTCCCCGCCGACCAACACCATCAACCCGGGCCGCTCCCGCAAGATGGACGACGGCTGGGAGACCGCGCGCCGCCGCGACAACGGCAACGACTGGATCCGCTACCAGCTCGTCGCCGAGTCCGAGATCCGCGCCGTCGAGATCGACACCGCGTACCTCAAGGGCAACTCGGCCGGCTGGGCCTCGCTGTCCGTCAAGACGGGCGAGGAGGGCGAGTGGACGGAGTTCCTGCCGCGCACCCGCCTGCAGCCCGACACCAACCACCGCTTCGTGCTCGACGCCCCGGCGGTCGGCACGCACGTGCGGATCGACATCTTCCCGGACGGCGGCTTCTCCCGCCTGCGCCTCTTCGGCGCGCTGACGGAGGCCGGCACCGCCGCGCACACCGCCCGTCACCAGGAGCTGGGCGGCTGACGCCACCTTCGTGACCGCCCCGGGGGCCGACACCCCCGGGGCATGCCCACCACCCCGCGGGGGCGTGCCGTTCCACGGTGCGCCCCCGCGGGTTTTCCGCCCCGCCGGACCCCGCTCCGCGGGACCCCGCCGCGCCGGACCCCGCCCACCGGGCGCAGCCCGGCGGCCGTGGTCGTGCCCGGCGGGATCGGGGCCGGCTACGCCGCGTGGCCGCCGTCCACCGCGAACTCGGCGCCCGTGACGTACGCGGCGTCCGGGCCCGCGAGGAAGGACACCATCGCGGCCACCTCCGCGGGGGTGCCGAAGCGGCCCAGGGCCGTCAGCGCGGACTGCGGGGCGGCGTAGGGGCCGCCCGACGGGTTCATGTCGGTGTCCACCGGGCCCGGGTGGACGAGGTTCGCGGTGATCCCTCGCTCGCCGAGCTCCCGGGCCAGGGCCTTGGTCAGGCCGGTCAGCGCGGCCTTGCTCATCGCGTACAGGGTGCCGCCGGGGCCGGGGACGCGCTGGGTCATGCAGCTGCCGATGGTGATGATCCGCCCGCCCCGGTCCATCCGCCCGGCCGCCGCCTGTGCGCTCAGGAACGCGCCCCGTACGTTGACCGCGAGCACCCGGTCCACGTCCGCGAGGGCGAGCTTTTCGAGCGGGCCGAGCACGCCCACCCCGGCGTTGTTCACCAGGACGTCGATGCGCCCGAGCCCGCGTACGGTCTCCTCCACCGCCGCGACCGCGTCCGCGGCCCCGCCCGCGTCGGCCCGTACGGCCAGGGCGCGCCGCCCGAGGGCCTCGATCCGGCCGGTCACCGAGGCCGCGGCCGCCGCGTCCTCGACGTAGGTGATCGCGACATCGGCGCCCTCCTGCGCCAGCCGCAGCGCGCAGGCCGCCCCGATCCCCCTGCTCCCGCCGGTCACCAGTGCCACTGTGCCGTTCATGGGTGTCCTCCCGTGTTCACGTGTTCCCGTGTCCGCTTGTTCGGTCGTCCGCCGACCGTCAGGTTGTTGCGAGTTCAATGAAATCGGAGGCGGGGCGGGAGCGCTGGCGGGAATCGGACCTCGCGTTCGCGCGCGCCGGGCCGATGAGTTCCGGGCGGCCCGGGAGTCTGAACGGGTAGCAGAGGACCGATGTACCCCGATCCAAGGAGCGCGGAGCCATGGGAAAGCTGACCCTCACCACCTTCCTGACCCTCGACGGAGTGATGCAGGCCCCCGGGGGGCCGGAGGAGGACCCCAGCGGCGGGTTCGAGTACGGCGGCTGGCTCGTGCCGTTCGACGACGAGGGCATGGGGGAGTTCATCACCGAGGGCTTCGAGCGGGCGGAGGCCTTCCTGCTCGGGCGCCGGACCTACGAGATCTTCGCCTCGTACTGGCCGGACCACGACGACCCCGCCAACCCGATCGCGAACAAGCTCAACCGTCTCCCGAAGTACGTGGCCTCGACCACGCTGAAGGAACCGGCCTGGGGTCCCACCACCGTGATCGACGGGGATCACCTGCAGAGCGAGATCGTGCGGATCAAGGACGCGATGGAAGGGGAGCTGCAGGTGCACGGCAGCGGCGCGCTGGCGCAGTGGCTGCTGGTGCGCGACCTGGTGGACGAGCTGAACCTGCTGGTCTTCCCCGTCTTCCTGGGCGCCGGGCGCCGGCTGTTCCCGACGGGCGGGCTGCCGACCGCCTTCGACCTGACGGCCTCCCGCACCACTGCGGCGGGCACGGCCATCCACACCTACAAGCCGAAGGGCCGCGCCACGTTCGGCAGCTTCTGACCCGGTGACCGGCGGGGCGCCGCGGCGGAGGGAAGCCGGGGAGCGGGAGAGCGCCCCGCAGGGCCCGGACCCTTCTGGAGTGGCGTCCAGACCCTGCGATGCGGCGGTGGCCAGTGCCTCTTGAGACGGGTCGGCGGCCTGTGGGTCAGCCGTAGACCTCGACGCCGAACAGCGAGTAGCCGTACGAGGTGCCGCGCTGGGTGAGATTGAGGCGGAGATAGCGCCCCACGCCTGCCAGCCCCGTCAGGTCGTCCACCCCACCGTCACCACTCGTCGTGGAGTAGATCGTCGTCCAGCTGGTGCCGTCCTGCGAGGTCTGCACCTGGTAGGCCTTGCCGTACGCCGCCTCCCAGGACAGTTTCACCCGCCCGATGTTCTGCGAGGACCCCAGGTCGATCCGCAACCACTGCGGATCGGACCTCAGACTCGACCACCGCGTCTTCGGATCGCCGTCGGTGGCGTTGGCCGCGGGGAACGCCGCGTTCTCGACGGAGGACGCGGTGGTGGGCCGGCCCCGCGCGAGGTCGGGCTGCCCGTAGACCTCGACGCCGTACAGCGAGTAGCCGTACGGGGTGCCGCGCTGGGTGAGATTGAGGCGGAGGTAGCGCCCCGCTCCTGCCAGCCCTGTCAGGTCGTCCTCCAGACCGTTGCCAACCGTCGTGGAGTAGATCGTCGTCCAGCTGGTGCCGTCCTGCGAGGTCTGCACCTGGTAGGCCTTGCCGTACGCCGTCTGCCAGGACAGTTTCACCCGCCCGATGTTCTGCGAGGACCCCAGGTCGATCCGCAACCACTGCGGATCGGACCTCAGACTCGACCACCGCGTCGTCGCCTCGCCGTCGGTGACGTTGGTGGCGGCGAGGTAATCGGTGAGGGTGGTCCCTCCGTCGGCCCGCATCACGGGTTCGACGCTGGAGGCGGTGGCGATCGCGTACTGGGCGAGGTTGCCGGGCTGGGTGCCGGACTTGTTGCCCGGCGCGTGGCCGACCGCGCCGAGGATCGGGAAGAAGTCCGTGAACGTGGCCGCGGGCTTGGGCGATCCCCAGGTCTGTTGGGCGAGGACGGCCAGCGGTTTGGCGATGCCGTCGGCGACCTGCTCCTCGGATTCCGCGGCGGGGGTGTCGCACCAGACGTGCAGCTTGGATCCCCGGTTGGTGCCGGGGTCGGTGACGGTGCGGCCGTCGTCGAAGGTGTCCGGTGTCCAGGTCTCGTAGAGCTGGGCCGTCGGCGGCTTGTAGCGGCCGAGGACGTAGTACAGCGAGGAACGGGGTTCGTTGGTCACCGTGTGGCCGGCATCGACCAGAGCCTGAGCGGACAGGCCGGAGGAGTTCCACTTCTCGGCGATGATGCCGGCGGCCGGGACGACGGTGCCGTCGCCCTTGATGCCGTCCGTCCAGATGCGAGTGGTCTTGCCGGCGGCCCGGACCAGGCCGTCGATGTGGTTGATGAAGCCGTAGAAGGTGTCGACGGCCTTCGCGGAGGAGCCGTAGTGCGCCCGGGCATAGGTCAACAGCTGCGGGTAGGCGGAGTAGTCGGTGAGGTACTCGTCGGCGCCGGTGTGCCAGTACGGCGCCGGGAACAGCGGAAGGTACTCCTTGACCAGGTCGTCGATCAGCTGGGTCGCGGCCGGCAGCGAAAGATCGATCTTGCCGGCCACCGGGGTGCCCGACGAGTTCCTCAGCTGCAGTTCGGGGTGGGGGGTGATCACCGGGGCCATGTGGCCAGGGGCATCGATCTCGGGCACGACCATGATGTGGTAGCGCGCGGCGTACGCGATCAGGTCGGCGATCTCCCGCTTGCTGTAGCGCTGCGCCGAGACGACCTCGGGGTGGGTGGTGCTCTCGATCCGGAAGCCCTTGTCGTCGGAGAGGTGCAGATGCAGGTAGTTCATCTTGAGGTGGGCCATCTCCCGGATCTCCTGACGGAGCCAGTCGAGGGTGAAGTACTTGCGGCCGACATCGACCATCAGGCCGCGCTCGCTCTTGGTTGCCCAGTCGCGGGCGGTGCCGCCGGGGACGGAAGGGCTCTGGCGGAGCAGTTGCAAAACGCTCCGAGTGCCGTAGAAGGCCCCGGTGTCGGTCCGGGCCTTGATCGTGAGGGCCGGACCGGAAGTGAGACTGTAGCCCTCGTCGCCGAGTTGGCTGTCGGTGGAACCGAGGGTCAGGACGATGTCGCCGGCGAGGGCGCCGGCCGGGGTGCCCGTGGCCACAGCCGGTGTGGTGCCGGTCAGCAGCCCCAGGTCAGCGGCGAACTGGCGGGCGTCGTCGTCGAGCGAAGCAGTGTAAGCGGGGTCGACCAGCACCCGGGTACTGGCGGCGAGGACGAATCCGCCCGACGCGGGGGTCCACTGCCGCAGAGCAGGAACCGTCCGGGGGACGGCGGTGGCAGCCTGAGCGGGTACCACTGCCGGGAGCAAGGCGGTGACCACGGCGACGGCGGCACCGGTCAGAACCGTACGGGCACGGAGACGGGAGGCGAGGAGAGCCGCTCTGCCCGGGGAAATCGTGAGGAGTGACGCCACAAATATCTCCTTGCTGTGGGGACCGGGCGGGTCAGGGGCCGCCGTCCGGCTTGGTGAAGCGAACCGAGGCCCACTCCCTCGTCAGCTCAGCTCAGCCCATGACCCGGACCCTCTTCGCAGGCGGTCGCATCGTTCACGCAGGGAGCCCGGACGCGGCCGTCGAGCACACTGCCAGCATCCGAGCCTCCGCCGACCGGCGCCATTCCAAGACACACCGCGAAGGGACCCGGTGGACGAACCGGCGAGTGCTTCTCCAGGTCAGAGGCCGAAGTCGGTAAGCGCTCGACCGGGGTGATCTACCTCCGGTAGCGTGAGCCATTCCGTGCGAGCCGCCGAAGCCTCCACCCGCATCCTGCCGTTGGAGACCCGGTGTCCACCATCGCCGCCCCCGTGCCCGTGCCCGCCCCCACCCGTCGCGGAGCCTGGCTCGCGGACCTGCCGGTCCTGCTCGTCGCCCTCGTCTGGGGCGGCAGCTACCTGGCCGCCAAGGGCGTCACCACCTCGCACACCGTGATCGCGGTGCTCGTCCTGCGCTTCGCGCTGGTGCTGCCCGTACTCGCCGTCGCCGGCCACCGCCGCCTGCGCGCGCTCACCCCCGCCCAGCTGCGCGGCGCCGGCGTGCTGGGACTCGTGCTCGGCGGGATCTTCCTGCTGGAGACCTACGGGGTCGTCCACACCTCCGCGACCAACGCCGGGCTCATCATCAGCCTGACCATGATCTTCACCCCGCTCGCCGAGTCCGCCGTCCGCCGCCGGGCCCCCTCGGCGGCCTTCCTCGGTGCCGCGGCCCTGTCGGTCGGCGGAGTCGTGCTGCTCACCCAGGGCGCCGGCTTCACCGCTCCGAACTCCGGCGACCTGCTCATCCTCGCCGCCGCGCTCGCGCGGACGCTGCACGTCCTGCTCATGGCCCGGATCAAGGCGGTGCAGGAAGCGGACTCGCTCTCCCTGACCACCGTTCAACTGGGGAGCGCGGTCGCGGTGTTCGCCGTACTGGCCCTGCTGCCCGGCACCGGCGCGAGCCCCTGGGCGGCCGCCGCCGACTTCGGCGCGGCCCAGTGGGCCGGACTCGCCTTCCTGTCCGTCTTCTGCACCCTCTTCGCCTTCTTCGTGCAGATGTGGGCCGTGCGCCGCACCTCGCCCTCCCGCGTCAGCCTGCTGCTCGGCACCGAACCCCTGTGGGCCGCCGCCGCGGGCATCGCCATCGGCGGCGAACGGCTCGGCGCGGCCGGTCTCGCGGGGGCCGCGCTGGTCCTCGTGGGCACCGCCTGGGGGCGGCGCGCGGCTGGCTGAACGATTGGCCGAAACCAGCTCCGCCCCAGGTCAACTCCCGGTCTAGGGTGACCGCATGCCAGTCCTGGACCTCAGTACGATCGCCGAAGGCTTCAACGAAAACCCGTACCCGCACTACGCGCGCCTGCGCGAGGACGGGCCCGTCCACCGCGTCAAGGCGGCGGACGGTCAGGAAGTCTGGCTGATCGTCGGTCACCAGGAGGCCCGCCAGGCCCTCACCCACCCCGACGTGTCCAAGAACTGGCTGACGTCCGGGCTCTACGCCGACCGGGAGCAGACCGAGGCCAGCGCCAACATGATGCGCGCCGACCCGCCCCACCACACCCGGCTGCGCCGGCTGGTCTCCCGCTCCTTCGCCCCCTCCCGCATCGAGGGCCTGCGCGGGCGCATCCAGGAGATCGTCGACGGGCTCCTCGACGGGATGCAGGCCCTGCCCGAGCGGCGCGCGGACCTGATCGAGTCCTTCGCCCTGCCGCTGCCCATGACCCTGATCTGCGAGCTCCTCGGGGTCCCCGAGGCCGACCGGGGCGTCTTCCGCGGCTGGATCACCCAGATCGTCTCGCCCACCGGACTGGAGTCCGAGAACGCGGCCGTGCGCACCATGACCGCCTACATGGCCGAGCTCGTCGACGCCAGGATCGCGGACCCCGGCGAGGACCTGCTCAGCGACTGGGTCACGAGCCGGGGGGACGAGGGGGACCGGCTCTCCCGGCAGGAGCTGGTCGCCATGGCCTTCCTGATGATGGTCGGCGGGCACGAGACCACCGTGCACCTGATCTCCAACGGGATCCGGGCCCTGCTCGCCCACCCCGACCAGCTCGCCGCCCTGCGCGCCGACCCGGACGGACTGATCGACGGCGCCGTCGAGGAGGCCCTGCGCTACGACGGCCCGGTGGAGACGGCCACCTTCCGCTACGCCAGCGCGGACCTGGAGATCGGCGGCACCTTCATCGAGGCGGGCTCGCCCGTCCTGGTCTGCCTCGCCGCGGCGGACCGGGACCCCGCCCGCTTCGAGGACCCCGACGCCTTCGACATCCGCCGCCCCGGCCGCGGCGGGCACATCGCCTTCGGGCACGGCATCCACCACTGCGTCGCCGCCCCGCTGGGCCGACTGGAGGGCCGCATCGCGATCCGGTCGCTGCTGGAACGCTTCCCGGACCTCCAGGAGGAGCCGGCCGTCCTGGAATGGGCGCCCGGAACCCTGGTCCGCGGGACGACCCGGCACCCGGTGCGCTGGTAGCGGGGCGGGGCGACGGGGGTGGGTGCGGGCATGCCAGGAGTCTTACGGGCCGCTTCACAGGCCGGCTTGTGCACCGGCTCACGGGCCGGCTCACGGGCCTCAGAGATCCGGGAGCTCCGCCAGCGCGACCCGGCGCCGTTCCCGGCGCGAGCGCTCGCAGGCCTCCGCCACCCGCTGCGCGGCGAGCGCCTCGGAGCCGTCGCACGGATTGGGCACCTCCCCGCGCACCAGCCGGACGAAGGCCTCCAGCTCCGCCTCGTAGGCGGGGGCGAAGCGCTCCAGGAACCCGGGCCACGGCTTGGTCGCCGGGGGCGGGCCGTGCGGCTCGGTCGAGGCGATCGGCGTACGGTCGTCCAGCCCGGTGGAGACCTGGTCCAGCTCCCCGGCCAGCTCCATCCGCACGTCGTAGCCGGCGCCGTTGCACCGCGTACCGGTACTGGAGACCAGTGTCCCGTCGTCGAGGGTCAGGACGGCGGAGGCGGTATCGACGTCACCGGCCTCCCGGAACCGCGCGGGCCCCGCGTCCGACCCGGTCGCGTACACCTCGACCACCTCGTGCCCGGTCACCCAGCGGACCATGTCGAAGTCGTGCACCAGACAGTCCCGGTAGATCCCGCCCGAGGTCGCGAGGTACTCGGCGCTCGGCGGCGACGGGTCCGCGGTCGTGGTCCGTACGGTGTGCAGCCGGCCCAGCGCGCCGGAGCGGACCAGCTCGCGCGCCGTCGCGTAGCCCGCGTCGAAGCGGCGCATGAACCCCAGCTGGAGCACCCCGCCGACCGCCGCCACCTCGCGCAGCACCGCCAGGGTGCGGTCCAGGTCCGGGGCGACCGGCTTCTCGCAGAACACCGGCAGCCCGCCGCGCACCGCCCGTACGACGAGGTCCGCGTGCCCCGCGGTGGCGCAGGCCACCACCAGCGCGTCCACGCCCCAGGTGAAGACCTGCTCGACGGAGGGCGCGGCGGTGGCCCCGAGCCGGGCGGCCAGGCGCGCCGCCCGCGCGGGGTCCGCGTCGGCGAGCAGCAGCGAGCCCGCGTCCGCCTGGCGGGCCAGTGCCGCCGCGTGGAAGGAGCCGATGCGGCCCGTCCCGATGAGCCCGATGCGCATGCACCCAACGTGGCCCCGTCCGGGGGAGCTGTCAATCTGCCCGGCTGTGTCCCGACCGGTCCGCAATGGCCCCGATGGCCTTGCATGGTGCACTGTGACGGATACTGGGCGGCTGCGGCGTGAAACAAATGACCGTTTTTGACGACCGGGGCCGCGGCGGACGGCGGTCGCGGGACAAGCGAAAGGCACGGGCAGACGTGGCTAGGGTTCGGACAGGGGTACGCCTCGTGGGCGCGGTGCTCGCGGCGGTACTGGGTGCCTCCCTCGTGGGCTGCAGCAGTACGGGCGGCAAGCGCGCCGAGGACCGCGCGAAGGCCGAGGCGGCGGGCCGGCCCGCCGTTTCCACCCCGCGCTGGACCTTCGCGATGGTCACCCACGCGGGCGATGGCGACACCTTCTGGGACATCGTCCAGAAGGGTGCCAAGGAGGCCGCGGCGAAGGACAACATCAACTTCGTCTACGCCCACGACGACCAGGCTCAGCAGCAGGCCCAGTTCGTCCAGAACGCCATCGACCAGAAGGTCGACGGGCTGATCGTGTCCCTCGCCAAGCCCGAGGCCCTCAAGGACGTCCTCGCCAAGGCCACCAAGGCCGGCATCCCGGTGATCACGGTCAACTCCGGATCCGCCCAGTCCGCGGCGTACGGGGCGCTCACCCACATCGGCCAGGACGAGGAGATCGCCGGCGAGGCGGTCGGCACGGAGCTGGCCAAGCGGGGCAGGAAGAAGGCCGTCTGCGTCCTGCACGAACAGGGCAACGTCGGCCACGAGCAGCGCTGCGCCGGAGCGAAGAAGACGTTCGCCGAGGGCGGCGGAAGCATGGAGAACCTGTACGTCGAGGGCACCAACATGCCGTCCGTCCAGTCCGCGCTCCAGGCCAAGCTCCAGGCCGACCCCTCCGTCGACGCCATCGTCACCCTCGGCGCGCCCTTCGCCCCCACCGCCGTCAAGGCCAAGGAGGCGGCGGGCAGCAAGGCCGAGGTGGACACCTTCGACCTGAACGCCTCGGTGGCCCGCGACCTGAAGTCCGGCGCCCTCGGATTCGCCGTCGACCAGCAGCCCTACCTTCAGGGCTACGAGGCCGTCGACCTGCTCTGGCTCCACCGCTACAACGCCGACGTGCTCGGCGGCGGCCGTCCGGTGCTCACCGGGCCGCAGATCGTCACGGCGGACGAGGCCGCCACCCTGGAGAAGTTCATCAACCGGGGCAGCCGATGAGCGCCTCCGCCCCGGCCCGCTCCTCGGCCCCCGCACCCGTCCCCGGCCCGGGCGACGAGCGGCTCGCGCCCACCTCGCTGCTGCGCCGCCTGCTCGGCCGGCCCGAGCTCGGCGCGGTGGTCGGCGCGGCGGCCGTCTTCGTGTTCTTCTCCTTCGCCGCGGACAGCTTCCTGCGGGCCTCGAGCCTGAGTACGATCCTGTACTCGGCCTCCACCATCGGCATCATGGCCGTCCCGGTGGCCCTGCTCATGATCGGCGGCGAGTTCGATCTGTCCGCCGGGGTCATGGTCACCACCTCGGCGCTGTTCAGCTCGATGTTCAGCTACCAGATGACCGCCAACGTCTGGGTGGGCGTCCTCGTATCGCTGCTGGTCACCCTGGCCATCGGATTCTTCAACGGGTTCATGCTGACCCGCACGAAACTGCCGAGCTTCATCATCACGCTCGGCACCTTCCTGATGCTGACCGGCCTGAACCTCGGCTTCACCAAACTGATCAGCGGCTCGGTCTCCACCAAGACCATCGCCGACATGGAGGGCTTCGCCTCCGCCCGCGCGCTCTTCGCCTCGCAGTGGAGCTTCGGCTCCGTCACACTCAAGGTCACCATCCTGTGGTGGCTGGTCCTGGTCGCCGTGGCCACCTGGATCCTGCTGCGCACCCGCGCCGGGAACTGGATCTTCGCCGTCGGCGGCGGCGCGGACGCCGCCCGCGCGACGGGTGTCCCCGTGGTGAAGACCCGCATCGGCCTGTACATGGGCGTCGCGCTGTGCGCCTGGATCTCCGGCCAGCACATCCTCTTCTCCTTCGACGTGGTCCAGTCGGGAGAAGGCGTCGGCAACGAGTTCCTCTACATCATCGCGGCCGTCATCGGCGGCTGTCTGATGACCGGCGGCTACGGCTCGGCCATCGGCTCCGCCGTGGGCGCCTTCATCTTCGGCATGACCAGCAACGGCATCGTGTACGCGCAGTGGAACCCGGACTGGTTCAAGTTCTTCCTCGGCGCCATGCTGCTGCTGGCCACGCTGCTCAACGCATGGGTCCGCAAGCGGGCGGAGGCGAAGTGAAGACGACCGAAGCAGCACCGGCCGAAGCGGCACCGACCGGTGGCCCCGCCCTGGTGAAGCTGACCGACGTCAGCAAGTACTACGGCAACATCCGCGCCCTCCAGGGCGTCTCCCTGGAGGTCTCCGCGGGCGAGATCACCTGTGTCCTCGGCGACAACGGCGCCGGCAAGTCCACCCTCATCAAGATCATCGCGGGGCTGCACCGGCACGACGCCGGGACCTTCGAGATCGAGGGCGAGGAGACGGTGCTCGCCAACCCGCGCGCCGCCCTCGACCACGGGATCGCCACCGTCTACCAAGACCTCGCCGTGGTCCCGCTCATGCCCGTCTGGCGCAACTTCTTCCTCGGCTCCGAGCCCACCAAGGGGCGCGGTCCCTTCCGCCGCCTCGACGTGGAGCTCATGCGGGAGACCGCCCGCGCCGAGCTCCTGCGCATGGGCATCGACCTGCGGGACGTGGACCAGCCCATCGGCACCCTGTCCGGCGGCGAGCGCCAGTGCGTGGCCATCGCCCGCGCCGTCCACTTCGGCGCGAAGGTCCTCGTACTGGACGAGCCCACCGCCGCCCTCGGCGTCAAACAGTCCGGGGTGGTCCTCAAGTACGTCGCCGCCGCCCGTGACGCCGGCCTCGGGGTGGTCCTGATCACCCACAACCCGCACCACGCCCACCTGGTCGGGGACCGTTTCGTGCTGCTCAAGCGCGGCACCATGGCGGGCAGCCACACCCGCGACTCGATCACCCTGGACGAGCTCACCCGGCAGATGGCGGGCGGCTCCGAGCTCGACGAACTGAGCCACGAACTGGAGCGAGTGGCAGAATCAGGGTCTGACAACGCATCCGGCCCCACTCCGGGCACCACCGCACCATGAGGGACGACACGACTCGATGAGCACGTACCGGGACTTCACGCTCGCCCACCGGGGGGCGGCGCGAGGCACCGTCCTGCGGACCATCGGGACCCGTGAGCGCCGGTCACACCTGACCGCCCCGCGCGTTCCGACCGTCGGCATCGACATCGGCGGCACCAAGGTGATGGCCGGCGTCGTCGACGCCGACGGGGTCATCCTGGAGAAGATCCGGGCCGAGACCCCGGACAAGTCCAAGAGCCCCAAGGTCGTCGAGGACACCATCGTCGAGCTGGTCCTCGACCTCTCCGACCGGCACGACGTGCACGCGGTCGGCATCGGCGCCGCCGGCTGGGTGGACGCCGACCGCTCCCGCGTCCTGTTCGCCCCCCACCTGGCCTGGCGCGACGAGCCGCTGCGCGACGCCCTGCAGTCCCGGCTCGCGGTCCCGGTCATGGTGGACAACGATGCCAACACCGCCGCCTGGGCCGAATGGCGCTTCGGCGCCGGCCGCGGCGAGGACCACCTCGTCATGATCACCCTGGGCACCGGCATCGGCGGGGCCATCCTCGAAGGCGGCCAGGTCAAGCGCGGTCGCTACGGGGTCGCCGGCGAGTTCGGCCACATGCAGGTCGTGCCCGGCGGGCACCGCTGCCCCTGCGGCAACCGCGGCTGCTGGGAGCAGTACAGCTCCGGCAACGCCCTGGTCCGCGAGGCCCGCGAGCTGGCCGCCGCCGACTCCCCGGTCGCGTACAACATCATCGCCAGGGTCGGCGGCAACGTCTCGGAGATCACCGGGCCGCTCATCACCGAGCTGGCCCGGGAGGGCGATGCCATGTGCATCGAGCTCCTCCAGGACATCGGGCAGTGGCTCGGCGTCGGCATCGCCAACCTCGCCGCCGCCCTCGACCCCTCCTGCTTCGTCATCGGCGGCGGCGTCAGCGCCGCCGACGACCTGCTGATCGGCCCCGCCCGCGACGCCTTCCGCCGCCACCTCACCGGACGCGGCTACCGCCCCGAGGCCCGCATCGCCAAGGCGCAGCTGGGCCCCGAGGCCGGCATGGTCGGCGCGGCCGACCTCGCGCGGCTCGTCGCCCGGCGTTTCCGCCGGGCCACCCGCCGGCGCGTCGAGCGCTACGAGCGGTACGCGCAGTTCGGCCGGCGCGACACCACGGGCCCCGAGGAGCAGGAAAAGCAGTGACACCGCCTTCCCTGCCCCACCAGGCCCCGTCCCCCGACGAGCGGCCCACCGCGCCGGCCCCCGCCGAGGACCGCAAGCACGTGGTGCGGCGCCGCTGGATCACCGCGATCATCATCCTGCTGCTGGTCGGCGTCCCGGCGGGCTACCTCGCCGTCTCCGCGCAGCAGAGCCGCCAGAGCGGCCGCGACAAGGCCGCCAAGATCGGCGCCGCCAAGGTGCGCACGGCCTGGCCCTCGAAGGTGCAGCGCAGCGTCTACGAGGTCCCGATCCCGATGACGGCCTCGCGGGTCGGGTACCTGGAGACCAACAACTGGCACACCAGCCGGCTGTACGTCCAGTTCGGGGTCACCCCGCAGGAGCTCGACACCTTCCTGGCCGACGTCGGCACCAGCCGGGACGCTCTGACCCGCGGGGTCTCGATCTCCGCGGAGGACGCGGCGGCCGCGGGCTGGCGCTGGGGCCCGAAGGACGCCTGGTACGGGATCACCCTGGACGCCGAGAACCCCCGGCCCACCCGGGACATCACCGTCGACCTCACCGAACCGACGTACCCCAAGGTGTACGTGGTCTCCACGGCCGTGCCGTAGGCCTGCCGCGGGTACAGTGCGGGGCGGGGCGGAGCCGTAGCGCAGAGGTCGTCGCGCGCGGTCTCCAAAATCGCGAGGACGCCGGTTCGAATCCGGTCGGTTCCGCCTTCCTGCCGTGGCCCGCCGGCCCGCCCCGCTAGCCTTGGATCATGAAGCTCACCAAGCGGCTGCACTCCTGCGTCCAGCTGGAGAAGGACGGGCGCGTCCTCGTCATCGACCCGGGCGCCTTCAGCGAGCCGGAGGCCGGCCTCGGGGCCGATGTCCTGCTCGTCACCCACGAGCACCCCGACCACTTCGAGGAGGGCCGGCTGCGGGCCGCCCTCGACGCGAACCCGGACGCCCGGCTGTGGACGCTGCGCAGCGTCGCGGAGAAGCTGGCGCCGGCCTATCCGGGCCGCGTGCACACCGTCGGCCACGGGGATGCCTTCAGCGCCGCCGGCTTCGAGGTGCAGGTGTACGGCGAGCTGCACGCCGTGATCCACCCCGACATGCCGCGGGTCACCAACGTCGGCTACCTGGTGGACGGATCCCTCTTCCACCCCGGTGACGCGCTGACCGTGCCCGAGGCCCCCGTGGACACCCTGATGCTGCCGGTGCACGCACCCTGGAACAAGATCGCCGAGGTGATCGACTACGTCCGCGAGGTGAAGCCGCGCGTGGCGATCGACATCCACGACGCCTACCTCGCGGACATCGCCCGCCCGGTCTACGACTTCGCCCTGGAGAAGCTCGCGGGCTCCCCGCACACCCGACTCACCGCCGGGGACAGCACAGACCTGTGACTGTCGGTGCCGGGCGGTAGGTTGGACGTCATGCGTATCGCCACGTTCAACGTCAACTCGATCACCGCCCGGCTGCCGCGCCTGCTGGCCTGGCTGGAGAGCTCCGGCACCGACGTCCTGTGCATCCAGGAGACCAAGTGCTCCGAGGCGCAGTTCCCGTACGAGGAGCTGCGCGAGCTGGGGTACGAGTCGGCCGTCAACGCCACCGGCAGGTGGAACGGCGTGGCGCTGCTCTCCAAGGTGGGCCTGGAGGACGTGGTCGTGGGCCTGCCCGGCGGGCCCGAGTACGAGGGCGTCCAGGAGCCCCGGGCCATCTCCGCCACCTGCGGCGGGGTGCGGGTCTGGTCGGTGTACGTGCCCAACGGGCGCGAGGTGGAGCACGACCACTACGGCTACAAGCTGGAGTGGTTCCGGGCCCTGGGCGCCGCCGTGGCCGAAGACGCGGCCGGTCCGCGCCCGTTCGCTGTGCTCGGCGACTTCAACGTGGCCCCGACCGACGAGGACGTCTACGACCCGTCGGTATTCGAGGGCGCCACCCACGTCACCCCGGCCGAGCGCGCCGCCCTGGAACAGCTGCGGGCCGCCGGGCTCTCGGACGTCTTCCCGCGCGCACTCAAGTACGACCGGCCGTACACCTTCTGGGACTACCGGATGCTGGCCTTCCCGAAGAACAAGGGCATGCGCATCGACCTGGTCTACGGGAACGCGGCCTTCGCCAAGGCCGTCACCGACTCCTACGTGGACCGCGAGGAGCGCAAGGGCAAGGGCGCCTCCGACCACGCCCCGGTCGTCGTCGACCTGGAGGTCTAGGCCGGCCCTTCCGGATCTTGCCGGGCCCGCGACACCCGGCACCGCGGGCCCGCGCCGCACACGGAATGTCCCCCGCGGCAGGTGATCCTTCAGGCGCGCCCCGTAGCCCGCCGGGGATCCGGGTGTCAGGCTGGGCTTATGAACATCCCTTTCCTGGCCAACTGGATCAACCGACACGAAAAGGAACAGGGCGCGGGGCTCGCCGCGGGCCTCGCGGACGACCCCGAGGGGATCAACGAGCTGTTCGCGGAATGCGAGATGCTGCGCGCCCACGCGCGGTCGGCCGGCCTCGAACTCAATGAGGATCCGCGCTCGTTGGAGGAGCTCGACCAGCTGATGCCCCGCTGGCGCCGGGACCCGGAGATCACCCCGTGGCTCGGCAACGACGCGGGCTTCTACCTCGGGACCGTGATCGTCCGGTCCGTCCCGGGCGCCGCATGGCAGGTGTGGCCCAACGGTCAGCCGATGATCAGGCTGGCCTCGGGCCGCGAGCTGAACGTGGTCGAGTCGGGGGTGTCCTGGGCGATGACCGGTTCCCCCGAGCTCAGCCAGGCGTACGCGGAAGCCTCGGAAGACTGACCTCGCAGGCCTTTATGCGGCTTTTAGGCGTGTCGCGGTGAAGTGCCCTTCCGTGGCTGGATAGTTTGCGCTGACCTCGACACACCGACAAGTGGGCAGGGCAGCGTATGGCCGTCGATCCGTTGATCGAGCTGCGGGACGTCAACAAGCACTTCGGACAACTGCACGTCCTCCAGGACATCAACCTCACCGTCGGCCGCGGGGAGGTGGTGGTGGTGATCGGCCCCTCCGGCTCCGGGAAATCGACCCTGTGCCGGGCCATCAACCGGCTGGAAACCATCGAGTCGGGCACGATCACCCTCGACGGGAAGCCGTTGCCCGCCGAGGGCAAGGAGCTCGCCGCGCTCCGCGCGGACGTGGGCATGGTGTTCCAGTCCTTCAACCTCTTCGCGCACAAGACGGTCCTCGCCAACGTCTCACTGGCCCAGATCAAGGTCAGGAAGCGCAAGAAGGACGAGGCGGACAAGCGCTCCCGGGAGCTGCTGGAACGGGTCGGCCTCGCCAACCAGGCCGAGAAGTTCCCCGCCCAGCTCTCCGGCGGCCAGCAGCAGCGCGTGGCCATCGCCCGCGCCCTCGCCATGAGTCCCAAGGCCCTCCTCTTCGACGAGCCCACCTCCGCGCTGGACCCGGAGATGATCAACGAGGTGCTGGAGGTCATGCAGCAGCTCGCCTCCGAGGGGATGACCATGGTGGTCGTCACGCACGAGATGGGCTTCGCCCGCTCCGCCGCCAACCGCGTGGTGTTCATGGCCGACGGAAGGATCATCGAGGACCGGACCCCGGAGGCCTTCTTCACCGCCCCCGAGAGCGACCGGGCCAAGGACTTCCTCTCCAAGATCCTCAAGCACTGAGGGGCGGCCCGATGAGACACCCGCGTGCCGGAGCCCTGCCACTGCCCGTCCTCGTCCTCGCCCTCGTGCTGCTGGGCGCCGTCACCGGCTGCGGAAAGTCCGGCAGCCCGCCGGTCAAGGGCCCGCAGCCCGAGGACCTGCCCGCCTACCAGGTCGCCACCGGCTTCCAGCTGCCCTCCTCCCCGACCTGGGAGAAGGCCAGGCGGCGCGGCCACCTGGTGGTCGGCGCCAAGGAGGACCAGCCGTACATGGGGGAGAAGGACCCCGCGAGCGGCCGCTACTCCGGCTTCGACATCGAGATCGCCAAGATGATGTCGGCCTCGCTCGGCTTCGACCCCAAGACGATCGAGTTCAAGACGATCGCCTCCGCCAACCGCGAGACGGCCCTGCAGAACGGCCAGATCGACTACTACGTCGGCACCTACACGATCAACGACAACCGCAAGAAGCAGGTCGGCTTCGCGGGCCCCTACTTCCCCGCCGGCCAGTCCCTGCTCGTGCGCAAGGGGGAGACCGCGATCAAGGGCCCCGAGGACCTCGCGGGCAAGAAGGTCTGCTCGGCCGCCGGCTCCACCCCCTACCAGCGGCTCCAGAAGGAGTTCCCCCGGGCGGTCCTCGTCGCCTACGACACGTACTCGGTCTGCGTGGACAACCTGCTGACCTACCAGGTCGACGCCGTCTCCACCGACGACTCCATCCTCCTGGGCTACGCGGCCAAGGTGCCCGAGGAGCTCAAGGTGGTCGGCAAGCCCTTCTCCGAGGAGCCCTACGGCATCGGCGTCCCGCGCTCCGACAACGCGCTGCGCTTCGCCCTCGACGACGCCCTCGCCGAGAACGAGAAGGACGGCAACTGGAAGAAGGCCTACGAGGCCACGCTCGGCCTGTCCGGCGAGCCGGCCCCGAAACCGCCCGCCATCGACCGCTACCCGGCGGGCTGAGGGGACAGCGCACAGCCATGGACGTACTCACCGACAACTTCTCGCTCTACGGGAAGGGCTTCCTCGGCACCGTGGAACTCACGGTCTACGCCTCCCTCGTGGCCCTGGTCCTCGGATTCCTGATGGCCTCCTTCCGGGTCGCCCCCGTCGGCTCCTTCCGGGTCTTCGGCACCGTCTGGGTGGCCATCCTGCGCAACACCCCGCTCACCCTGCTCTTCTTCGCCGTCCTGCTCGGCCTGCCGCGCTTCGGCCTCGTCCTGCCCTTCCAGCTCTTCGCCGTCCTGGCACTGGGCTGCTACACCTCCGCCTTCATCTGCGAGGTCCTGCGCTCCGGCATCAACACCGTGCCCAAGGGCCAGGGCGAGGCGGCCCGCAGCCTGGGCATGTCCTTCGGGCAGACCCTGGGCACGGTCGTGCTCCCGCAGGCCTTCCGCTCCGTCATCCCGCCCATCGGCTCCACGCTGATCGCGCTCGCCAAGAACTCGGCGATCGCCGGCGCCTTCAGCGTCACCGAGCTGCTGGGCACGTACAAGACCCTCAACGAGCTGGGCTACAGCATCATCTGGACCTTCATCTGGATCGCGGTGGGCTACCTGATCATCACCCTGTCCATCAGCGCGCTCTTCAACGTGCTCGAAAAGCGCTACGGAGTCGCCCGATGACCGCGCACGCGCTCCGCGGGGACCTGGAGTCCACCGCCCTCTACGACCTGCCGGGCCCGCGCGCCCAGCGCCGCCACTTCCTCTACGGGATCGCCTCGACCGCCGTCATCCTCGGGCTGCTCGGCTGGCTGCTCCACCTGCTCTTCGACACCGACCAGTTCACCGCCGCCAAGTGGACCCCCTTCGAGTACAAGGGCATCCAGGAGCTGCTGCTCAAGGGGCTCTGGAACACCCTCAAGGCCTTCGCCTACGCCTCGGTGCTCTCGGTCGTGCTCGGCGCGGTGCTCGCGACGGGCCGGCTCTCGGTCCACCGGCCGCTGCGCTGGCTGTCCACGCTGTGCGTGGAGTTCTTCCGGGCCATGCCGGTACTGGTGATGATCTTCTTCATCTTCGTCGCGCTGAAGGTCCAGCCGCTGCCCGCGCTGGTCGCCGGACTGACCCTGTACAACGGCTCGGTGCTGGCCGAAGTCTTCCGCACCGGCATCAACTCGGTCGAGAGGGGCCAGCGCGAGGCCGCGTACGCCCTGGGCATGCGCAAGACCCAGGTGATGACGCACGTCCTGGCCCCGCAGGCGGTCCGGGCCATGCTGCCCACGATCATCAGCCAGCTGGTGGTCGCCCTGAAGGACACCTCGCTCGGCTACCTGATCACCTACGAGGAGTTCCTGCACGCGGGGAAGCTGATCGCCTCCAACCTCGACTACGACCTGCCCTTCATCCCCGTGGTGATGATCATCTCGCCGATCTACATCGGGATGTGCATGCTGCTGTCCTGGCTCGCCACCTGGGTGGCCCGGCGCGAGCGGCACAGCCCCAAGACGAAGGCGGTCGACATCGGCATCGACCTGGACGTGGCCGGGCCGGGAGCGGCGCCGCCCGGCCGGATCTGACCCGGAGGGCCGAGCCCCCGAGAGCCACACCCGGCCCGGTTGCAGCCGTGGATCACTGCTCGCGCAGCGGCACCGAGACATACGAGGGATCGGTGCGCGGCGAGGAGAAGGTCAGCTGCGCCCCGGTCGGGTTGTGCTCGATGTACAGCGGGTCCACCGTGTCGACGACGACCGCGAGACGGTGCCCGGCCGGGACGTCGTAGGCGGTGGAGAACAGCTCCAGGTCCACGCCGAAGGACCGGCCGGCCGGCCTGCCGTGGAAGGTGTACGGGGCGTTGCTGATCAGCTTGCCGAAGCCGAGCGGGCCGACGTCGTAGAGGTACGCGACGAAGGTGCCGTCGGACTTCGTCGGCGTGAGGGTGGTGTGCAGTCTGACGGTGCCGCGCACCCGCCGGTCCGCGTCCTGGCGCGGGGACTGCCAGACGGCGGCGAAGGCGCGGGGGAGCAGCGGGATCGAGGCGGTCGGGGGCGCCTGGAAGAACTGGTCGAGGACGTTGGACAGCAGGACGACCCCGCCGTTGGCGCCGGAGTCGACGCCGGCGAAGAGGTGCTCGCTGTCGGAGAGCATCAGCTTCTCGGTGCCGCCGGAACCGACCGACTTCCAGTCGGCGTAGCCCTCGTAGCCGCCGTCGCCGCGGGGTTTGATCTGCACGGGGGCCTCGGTGTCCACGCCGTTGAGTTCGCCCTTGAGGTAGCGGTCGAACCAGCGGTGGGCGTTGGTCCAGGTGTCGTTGGGCAGTCCGAAGAGGCCGGTGGCCTCGGCGGTGGCGTGGTCGCCGGGGCGGAATTCGAGGCGCTTGGGGCCGGTCAGCTTCTCGAAGAACTCCGCGTACTGGTTGGGCGGGAAGATGGTGTCGCCCCAGGCGTTGCCGAGCATGATCGCGGCGCCGTTGGCGTTGATCTGGTCCACCTTCTCGGAGGCGGACCGCTGCTTGCCCCACTCGATCATCTGCGGTTCCCTGTCGAGCTTCGAGCCGAGGAAGTCGCCGAGGATCTGCTGGAGTTCGGGTCCGGGGCGGCCGGTGAGGAATCCGGCGCCGCCGAGCAGGCCGGCGGCCTGGAGGTGCTGGGTGCGGCCGGAGTAGATGGACTCGATGAGGTCGGCCCAGCCGCTGAGCGCGACCACGGCCTTGATGCGCGGATCGCGCGCGGAGGCGAGCAGGCTGATGCCGGCGCCGTACGAGACCCCGCCCAGGCCGATGTGGGCGGGGTCGCCGGCGGTGTTCGCGAGCGCCCAGTCGATGACGGCGGAGACGTCGGCGGTGTCCGCCGGGCCGGCGGTCTCGATTTCGCCGCCGGACAGCCAGAAGCCGCGGGAGGTGTAACTGACCACCACGTAGCCGGAGTCGGCGAGCTTCTTGGCCTGGGTGATGTATTCGATCTGCGGCAGGCCCCAGCTGGTGGGCAGCACGATGAGCGGGTACTTCGCGCCGGGCCGGGCGCCGGAGGGGGTGAAGACGTTGCCCTTGAGGGTGATGCCGCCGGAGCCGGGGATGTCGTGGAACCGGAGCTCCGAAGAGGCTTCCGGGACGGTGCCGGCGGTGGTCGTGGCGGCGGTGGTTGTGGCGGTGGTGGCAGGGGCCGCCTGGGCCTGATGGGGGGCCAGGCCCAGGGCGGCTGCTGCCAGTACGGCTGCCATGGCGGTCGCGGTGCTGGTGGTGCGGACCGTGCGGACCATCGATCGCTCCTCGCGTGTGCCGGGTGTCAAAGTGACCCGACGGTAACGGGAGGGGCTTACCGGTAGTAACCCGTGAGTAAGTTACGTGCCGGTAACGATTGAACTTTGGTCAGCCGCTCTGCGGGGCCCCGGTCTGGGCGCTCTTGCCCTGCCACTGCTCCCAGGACAGGTTCCACTCGCCGTAGCCGTTGCCGATGTCCGCGTTGCCCTTCGAGCCGTCGCCGACGACCTCGAGGGGGTCGCCGACCTGGGACGCCGCGAAAAAGGCCTTGGCGTTGGCGTCGCTCATGCCCACGCAGCCCGAACTGGTGTTGGCGCGGCCGAAGTTGCCGTTGTTCCACGGCGCGGCGTGCACGTACATGCCCGACCAGGTCAGCCGGATCGAGTAGTCGACGTCCTTGTTGTAGGCATTGCCGAGGCCCACGGTCTCGGAGTTCATCCGGATCGTGCCCTCCTTGAGCATCAGCACCATCTTCCCGCTCCAGGAGGCCTTCTGGCCGCCCGGAGTGCCGGCCGAGACCGGGATGGTGTCGACGTTCTGGCCGTTCTCGGTGACCGACATCTTGCTCGTGTCGAGGTCCACCTTCATCCGGCGATCCTTGCCGATCTTGAACTCGGTGTTGTAGTCCTTCACGAACATGCCGCCGCCCGGGCCGGAGTCCACGCCGTTCAGGTGCATGTCGACCTTCACGTCGGTGCCGGACTTCCAGTACTCCCTGGGCCGCCAGTCCACCCGGTCCTTGCCCGAGTAGTCCTTGATCCAGCCCCAGGAACCCTCGGTGTTGTTCGAGGTGGTGACCTTCAGCTGCTTCTCGACCTCGGCCTTGTTCTTCACCGGGTTGTCGAAGACGATCGAGACCGGCAGGCCCACGCCCACGGTGCTGCCCTTGCCGATGTTGATCGAGACCTTGTTCACCTTGTCGGCGGCCGAGGTCTTGAACGTCGTCGTGGCGCTCTGGCTGTCGGTGTTCTGGGCCTCGACCTTGTAGTCGGCGCCCGCCGAGGCGTTGCGCTCCGACTTCCAGGTCTTGCCGTCGGCGGATATCTGCCCGGCCAGCTCCCCGCCCTTGGCGTCCGTCACCTTCACCGAGGCGAGCTTGCCCTCCGCGATCGTCACGGTCACCGGCTCACCGGCCTTGACCTGGTCGCCGGTGAGGTTCACCGAAACCGCCATGTCCGGCTTCTGCTTGATCTCCGACTTGGCCGCATCGCCCGCGCCGCCGCCACCGCCGCAGGCGGTCAGCGCGGCGGCCAGCAGTGCGGTACCCGCCACCACGGCATGGCGACTGCGAACCCGATTGATCCGGCGTGTGCGGCTCAACGAAAACCCCTCCGAAGTAATGACCGTTCGCAAACGAGGATGCGAACGACACGACTCTAGGTTGCACGGGATGCGGAAAAGATCAGGATTCCGTCTGTGACGTGCACCGCAGCGATACGGTCATCGTCCGGTCACAATCGCCGCGCACATCGGTCATGGACGGCTGTGAGAGTCCTGTGCATACCCCGCTTCGGACGTAGAGGAAGGCCGAACCGCCGTGTGCGCACTGCTCGTTACCCCCGCCCAGCAGCACCAGCCCCGACCTCGGGAGCGGGAGCTCACCGTGCGTTCCCTGTCCGTACCGGAATATCTGGGTTTCATTTCCCGGCACGGCAGGGCCAGCTTCCTCCAGTACCCGTCCTGGGCCGGAGTAAAGGACCTTTGGCGCTCGGAAAGGGTCGGATGGCACTACCCGGGCGATGAGATCGAGGGCGCCGCCCTGGTCCTCTACCGTCAATTCCCCGGCACCCGAAAATACTTCGCCTATCTGCCCGAGGGTCCCGTCGCGGACTGGGCCGACCCGCACATCGACCGCTGGCTGACCCCCCTCAGGAACCACCTGAGGGCGTCCGGCGCCTTCGCCGTGCGCATCGGCCCCACCCCCGCCTACCGCCGCTGGTCCGCGGCCGACGCCAAGGCGGGCACCGGCCCGGGCCGGCAGATCTCCGACGTGCTCGCCACCGAGGTGGACCCGGTCGGCGCCGCGCTCGCCGACCGGCTGCGCACCCGCGGCTGGAAGCGCTGCGGGGGCGAGGACGACGGCGACGCCCAGCCGCGCCACGTCTTCCGCGTCCCGCTCGCCGGACGCTCCCTCGACGACCTGTGGTCGGGCCTGAACCAGGAATGGCGGCGCAATGTGCGCCAGGCCACGAAGGCCGGGGTCGAGACGGTCACCGGCACCGCCGCCGACCTGCCCGAGTTCTACCGGCTGCTGCGCATCACCGAGGAGCGCGACGGCTTCGCACTCGGCCGCTCACTCGCGTACTACCGGCAGCAGTACGAGGTCCTCAACGCCGAGGAACCCGGCCGCATGCGGCTCTACCTGGCCGTTCACCAGGGCGAGGTCCTCGCAGCCCACACCATGATCGTGGCCGGCAGCCGGGTCTGGTACCAGACCGGCGCCTCCGCCGACCACCGCCGGGAGGTCCGCCCCAGCAACGCCCTGCAGTGGCGCATGATGTGTGACGCACATGCACTCGGAGCGGACGAATACGACATGCGCGGGGTACCCTCCACCCTCGACCCCGACGAACGGTCCTTCGGGCTGCTGCGCTGGAAGCTCGGCACCGGCGGGCACGTGGTCGAAACCCTCGGCGAGTGGGAGACCTCGATGGACGGATACACCAACACGGCCCTCTACAAGGCGTTCCAGGCGTACATGGCCCGCCGGTGACCCTCGCAGACACCGGAGCGGCCACCGACCGGGCCGGGGCGGAGTCCGACGCCGGGCACGCGGCGCCGAAGAAGACCTCGGTGCTGCGCAGCGGCGCGGTCATGGCCGCCGGCTCGATCGTCTCCCGCGCCACCGGCTTCGTCCGCTCCGCCGTGATCGTCGCCGCCCTCGGCACCACGCTGCTCGGAGACGGCTACGCCGTCGCCAACACCGTCCCGAACATCCTGTACATCCTGCTCATCGGCGGCGCCCTCAACGCCGTCTTCGTCCCCGAACTGGTCCGCGCCGCCAAGGAGCACGAGGACGGCGGGGCCGCGTACACCGACCGGCTGCTCACCGTCTGCACGGCCGCACTGCTGGTGCTCACCGCCACCGCCGTACTGGCCGCCCCGCTCATCGTCTCGGCGTACACCGGCTACACCGGCGGCCAGGAGTCCACCACCGTGGCCCTGGCCCGGTACTGCCTCCCGCAGATACTCTTCTACGGCCTGTTCACCCTGCTCGGGCAGGTGCTCAACGCCCGCGGCCGGTTCGGCGCCATGATGTGGACCCCGGTCCTCAACAACCTCGTCGTCATCTCCGTCTTCGGCCTCTTCCTCCTCGTCTCCCACGGGGCGGGCGGCACGCTGACGGACTCCGAGACCCGGCTGCTCGGCATCGGCACCACCGCCGGCATCGTCGTCCAGGCCCTCGGCCTGATCCCCTCGCTGCGCGCCGCCCGCTTCCGCTGGCGCCCCCGCTTCGACTGGCGCGGCAGCGGCCTGGCCCGCCCGCTGCGCAACGCGGGCTGGCTCGTCCTGCTCGTCCTGACCAACCAGCTCGCCTACTGGGTCGTGACCCGCCTGTCCACCGCCACCGGACAGCGCGCCGTGGACGCGGGCCTGGCCGGCGGCGCCGGCTACACCGCCTACAGCAACGCCTACCTGCTGTGGATGGTCCCGCAGGGCATCGTCACCGTCTCCCTCGTCACCGCCCTCATGCCCCGGATGAGCGCCGCCGCCACCGACGGCGACCTCGCACGCGTGCGCGCGGACGTCTCCTACGCGCTGCGCTCCAGCGCCGCCCTCGTGGTCCCGGCCGCCGCGCTCTTCGCGGCCCTGGCCCCCTGGGTGATCGGCAGCGTCTTCGAGTACGGGCGCACCGGCGCCGCGGACGTCGCCGTCATGGCCGGCATGCTGGCGGCCTTCGCGCCCGGCCTGATCGCCTACTCCGCGCAGTACGTGCTCTCCCGCGGGTTCTACGCCCTGTCGGACACCCGGACCCCCTTCTTCCTCAACCTGGTCATCGCCGCCCTCAACGCCGGGCTCTCGGCCGCCGCGTACCTGCTGCTGCCGCCGCGCTGGGCGGTCACGGGGATGGCCGCGGCCTGCTCGATCGCCTTCACCGCGGGAGCGGCCGTCACCGCGTACGTCCTCGCCCGGCGGCTCGGCCCGCGCGCCGGGACCCGGACGCAGCGGCGCACCACGGCGGTACGCACGCACCTGCGGCTCCTGGCCGCCTGCGCCCCGGCGGCCGCGGCCGGGTACGCCGCCGCGCGCTCCGCCGACCGGTTCGGGAACCTGGCCGGCGCCGCGGCGGGCACCGCGGTGATCCTCCTCGGCGTCGTCCTCCTCGCCCGGCCGCTGCGGCTCACGGAGATCACCGACCTGCTCGACTCCGTACGGCGCAGGTCCGGGCGCTGACCCGGTCCCGACTCCGGTCCCGCCTCCGGCCGCCGCAGATCGGCCGAAGGCGGGAGGAGAGCGCTCGAAGAGCCTGGGATACTGTCCCGATGCCACGCGTACTGCTGATCGAGGACGACCCTTCCATCCGGGAGGGGGTGGGCCTCGGCCTGCGCCGCAGAGGCCACGAGGTCAGCGCCGCCGAGACCGGCGAGGCCGGGCTCGGCCTGATGGCCACCTTCCACCCCGAACTGGTCCTGCTCGACCTCATGCTGCCCGGCATCAACGGCGTCCAGGTCTGCCGCAGGATCCGCGAGACCAGTCAGGTGCCGATCATCATGCTGACCGCGCGCGGCGACGACTTCGACATAGTCGTCGGCCTGGAGGCCGGAGCCGACGACTACATCGTCAAACCCGCCCGCACCGAGGTCATAGAAGCCCGCATCAAGGCCGTGCTGCGCCGCCTCAGCGAGCCCGCCGGCGGCCGGCACGAGGTGGAGTTCCACGGAGAGCTGGCCATCGACCGCTCCGGCCTCACCGTCGCCAAGAACGGCGAGCGGGTCCCGCTGGCCCCCAGCGAGATCAAGCTCCTGATGCACCTGTCGGCCTCGCCCGAGCAGGTCTTCTCCCGCCAGCAGCTCCTCGAATACGTGTGGGACCACAGCTACCACGCCGACGCCAGGCTGGTCGACGCCTGCGTGCGCCGGCTGCGCCACAAGATAGAGGCGCCCGACACCGCCCCCCGCTACGTCCAGACCGTGCGCGGCTTCGGCTACCGCTTCGGCCCGCTCTAGGCGCCCCGGGTGAGACGTTTCGCACCGCTAGGCCTGCGCACCAGGCTGATCGCCGCCTTCCTGCTGGTCGCCGCCATCTCCGCGGTGACCACGGCCGCGCTCACCTACCAGCAGGCCCGCAACGCGATCCTCAAGCAGAGCCAGGACACCGCCGTCAGCACCCTGCGCGACCTGGTCGAAACCCAGACGCTCCGGCTGCCCGTGGACCAGCAGGACCTCCAGCGCATAGCCACCGACCTGGGCAAACGCGGCCAGCCACACCCCTGGATCGTGTACGGGGAGTACGGAAACCTGCGCGCCTCCTCGAACCAGGCCACCACCACGAGCACGGTCGTCAGCGCGGAGATCCGCCGGCAGGTGAGCACCAACCCGCACGGAGCCTTCCAGCGCGTGAAGGACCGCCGCGGCAACCCCTGCCTCGTCGTCGCCATGCCCGCCGTCTTCCGGTACAACGGGGGCCACGAGACCACCGGCGCCGTCTTCTACGCCGTGGTGCCCCTGGACACCGAGCAGATGACCGTGGACGCCATGGTCGGCGCCGCCAGACAGGGCGCCGTCCCGGGCCTGGCGATCGCCGTCATCCCCGCCCTGCTCGCGGCGCGCAGCGTCCTGCGACCGGTACGGGACATGCGCAAGGCCGCCCAGCGCCTGGGACGCGGCCGGCTCGACACCCGGATCGAGGTCCGCGGAGCCGACGAACTCGCCGGACTCGCCCGCACCTTCAACGAGACGGCCCGCGCCCTCGAACAGTCGGTCAGCGAACTGCGGGACGCCGAGGCCCGGGCCCGCCGCTTCGCCGCCGACGTCTCCCACGAACTGCGCACCCCGCTCGCCGGGATGCTCGCCGTCACCGAGGTGCTCGACGAGGGCGCCGAGGACCTCCACCTCGACCCCGACACCGCCAAGGCGCTGCACCTCATCAGCGCCGAGACCGGCAAGCTCGCCGTGCTCGTCGAGGACCTCATGGAGATATCCCGCTTCGACGCCCGCGCCGCCGAACTCAACCTCGACGAGGTCGACGTCGCCGAGGCCGTCACCAAAACCCTGGAACGCCGCCACTGGACCGACGGCCGGATCCGCACCGACCTGCCCCCGGGCATCCGCGCCCGGCTCGATCCGCGCCGCTTCGACGTGGTCCTCGCCAACCTCGTCGGCAACGCCCTCAGACACGGCGGGGCCCCCGTCCGGGTCAGGGTGCGCACCGAAGCCCGGCCCGGGGACGACCGGCTGCTGATCGAGGTCGCCGACAGCGGGCCCGGCATCGCCCCCGAGGTGCTGCCGCACATCTTCGACCGCTTCTTCAAGGCCGACGCCGCCCGCACCCGCTCCACGGGCAGCGGCCTGGGCCTGGCCATCACCCTGGAGAACGTCCGGCTGCACGGCGGAACCCTGCACGCGGCCAACGGCCCCGCCGGAGGGGCGCTCTTCACCCTCGACATGCCGCTGGAGGCCCGTACGTGAACCCGGTGCGCAAGGCCCTGGCCGCGGTCGCGCTGATCGGCCCGATCCTGCTCGCCACCGGCTGCGGGATCGCCACCACCGGGGTCGTCGAGAGCGGCCGCGCGGGCACCGTGGGTCTGGCCACCGAGCCCGATCCGGAGCTGCTGTACTTCGTCTCGCCCGATGGCGGGCTGGTTCCGGTGCTGCTCCCCGGCTCGGCCAAACATGCCCGGGGGGACTCCCTGGTGGCGCTGCTGACGGGTCCGAGCGACACCGCCCGGAAAGCCGGCCTGACCACCCGGCTCCCGCCGCTGGACGGCGGGACGGTCGACAAGACCTCGATGATCATCGGCGCCGACGGGGTGAGCCTGCGCATCTACCTGGCCTTCCCGGTCAAACCGCTCTCCGCGCTGGCCCGTCGTCAGCTGGCGTGCACGGCCCTGTCGGCGGTGCGCATCAGCCCGGCCCCCACCGTCACCCTCTACGGCACCGACGAGAAGCAGGAACGCGAGAAACCGGAAGAGGTGACCTGCGAGGGCGACGGCGGCTGAGCTGCCCGAGCGGCCGTGCCGGACCCGGTGCGCGTGCGTCCCCTTGCGGGCCGGTCCCGCTCACCGTCACCGTGTGACCCATGGACCCAGGCCCTGCCGTCACCCGGGAGCGAGCGGTGGACACCCCCGACGTCTTCGACCCCCGCCTCTACGCCGAAGGCATCCCGCACGCGAGCTACCGCCTGCTGCGCGACCACCGTCCGGTGGCCTGGCAGAGCGAGCCGGAGATCCTCGGCTGGCCCGCCGGCCCCGGCTTCTGGGCCGTCACCCGGCACGCCGACGTGGTCCGGGTCCTGCGCGACCACACCACGTACTCCTCCCACCTGGGCGCCACCCAGATCCGCGACCCCGACCCGGCCGACCTGCCCTTCCTACGGCGCACCATGCTCAACCAGGATCCCCCCGAGCACGGGAAACTGCGCCGGACCGTGGCCCGTGCCTTCACCCCGGCCCGTGTGGACGCCTTCGGCGCCCGCGTCCGCGGACGCGCCCGTACGCTGCTGCGCTCCGCCCGGGACGGCGCCGAGGACGGCACGGCCGATCTGGTGCGCGCCGTCACCGACGAGTACGCGCTGCTGAACCTCACCGACCTGCTGGGCGTCCCGGCCGCCGACCGGGGGCTGCTGCTGGAGTGGACCGTACGGATCATCGGCTACCAGGACCCCGAGGACGCCCCCGCTCCGCCGCTCGGTCCGGACGGAAAGCCGCTGAACCCGCGCTCCCCGGCCCTGCTGGGCGAGATGTTCGCGTACGCCCGCGAACTGGCCGCGTACAAGCGGGCCCACCCCGGCGACGACGTGATGACCGCCCTCGCGCTCGCCGGACTGGAGGAGGCGGAGCTGGAGATGTTCTTCTTCCTGCTCACCGTCGCGGGCAACGACACCGTGCGCAGCGCCGCCCCCGGCGGGCTGCTCGCCCTGGCCCGCGATCCGGACGCGTACGCCCTGCTCGCCGGCGGGCGGGTCCCGGTGGACCGGGCCGTCGAGGAACTCCTGCGCGTCCACCCGCCGGTGCTGAGCTTTCGCCGCACCGCCGCCACCGACACCGAACTCGCCGGTCAGCCGGTCCGCGCCGGGGACAAGGTGGTCGTCTTCCACGCCTCCGCCAACCACGACGAACGGTCCTTCACCGACCCGGACCGCCTCGACCTCGGGCGCGCCCCCAACCCGCACGTCTCCTTCGGCGACGGCCCGCACGTCTGCCTGGGCGCCCACTTCGCCCGGCTCCAGCTGCGCGTCCTGCACGAGGAGTGGCGCACGGCCATGCCCGCGCCGGAACTCGCGGGGGAGCCCCGCCGGCTGGTGTCGAACTTCATCAACGGGATCACACGGCTGCCGCTGCGGGTGTCCGGGCCGGGCCGGTGACGTCGGCGACCAGTTCCGTCACGTCGGGGCCGTAGGCATCCGAGTTGATCACCTTGAGCAGGATGCAGAAGGAGTCGCCGCCGTAGTCGTGGGCCAGCCGCCGGTGGTGCCTGGCCAGGTAGCGGGCCGCGGCCTGATTGCTGATGGCGGTCTGCCCGCACAGCAGGAACACCGGCCGGGAGCCCTGTCCGGCGGTCAGCCGCGCCAGCAGCACGTACTCGACGAGGCCCTTGTCCCAGCGGTACGTCTCCCCGCCGACGGTGATCGCCCCGCGGTCCGGCACGGGCTCGCTGGAGACGACGATCCGCACCCCGGGGAGCATCGAGGCCAGGTGCGCCGTCGTCCGGGCGTTGGAGGAAGGCCCGCCCACACAGAACTCGGCCCGCTCGCCGAAGCCCTGGCGGGCCCCGTCGTGCGTGACGATCTGCACGTTCGCCCCGCAGTCCTTGATCAGGGCGGATATCTCCAGCAGCGCGAAGGCGTCGTTGCGGTGCAGCGAGGAGTCGGTGCCGCCCATCTGGCGGTTGGCCACGAACAGGCAGTCGGAGCCGGCCGGCAGCCCGAAGAAGGCCTGCTTGCGGCGGAGTGCGCGGCGCCACAGGTAGGTCCGGGCGAACCAGCCGAAGCCGCCGCTGATGGCGGTGGCCGCCACCCCCAGCACGATGTTGCGCACGTCTTCGTTCATGGCCGGGATGTTAACCCGCAAGGTCTCGTGCTGACGCGTACAGTGCCCGCAGGCCTGGGCCAGCAGGGCCGTCGGGCCATCGACTGGAGGTACGGATGCGACGTCCTGCCGCAGCACGTCAGTTGGCGCTCCTCGCACTCGCGGGCGCGCTCGTCTCCACCGGCGCCGCCGCGCCGTCCGCGCAGGCGGACGCCGCCGGGACCCCGGCGAAGGTACCGGTGGCCACCGGCTACGGCGGGGCCGTGGCCAGCGTCGATGCCGACGCCAGCGCCGTCGGCATCGCCGTCCTGCGCTCCGGCGGCAACGCCGTGGACGCCGCCGTCGCCACGGCCGCCGCGCTCGGGGTCACCGAACCCTACTCGGCCGGCATCGGCGGGGGCGGCTACTTCGTGTACTACGACGCGCGGTCCGGCCGGGTACGCACCATCGACGGCCGCGAGACCGCTCCGGCGACGGCCACGGCCACCCTGTTCCAGGAGAACGGCGTCCCCATCCCCTTCGCCGAGGGCCAGACCAGCGGCCGCGGCGTCGGCGTCCCCGGCACCCCGGCCACCTGGCGGAGCGCGCTCGACGCCTGGGGCACCCGGTCGCTCGGCGAACTCCTCAAGCCCGCCGAAAAACTGGCGCGGGACGGCTTCGAGGTGGACTCCACCTTCCGGGCGCAGACCGAGCTCAACCAGGACCGCTTCAAGGACTTCCCGGACACCAGGAAGCTCTTCCTGCCGGGCGGCGCCCTTCCCGTGGTCGGCTCCACCTTCAAGAACCCGGACCTGGCGGCCACGTACGCCGAGCTCCGCCGCAAGGGTGTGGGCGCGCTCTACCGGGGCCCGCTGGCCGAGGACATCGTCCGGGCCGTGCGCAAGCCCCCGGTGGACCCGGCCGCCACCCGCGTCGTGCGGCCGGGCGATCTGACCACCGGCGACCTGCGCGCGTACGCGACCAAGCGGCAGGAGCCGACCCGGATCGGCTACCGCGGTCTGGACGTCTACAGCATGGCCCCGTCCTCCTCCGGCGGCACCACCGTCGGCGAGGCGCTGAACATCCTGGAGCGCACCGACCTCGGCTCGCTCACCGAGACCCAGTACCTGCACCGCTACATCGAGGCCTCCCGGATCGCCTTCGCCGACCGCGGTCGCTGGGTCGGGGACCCGGCCGCCGAGGACGTGCCCACGCGGGAGCTGCTCTCGCAGCGGTTCGCCGACTCGCGCGGCTGCCTCATCGACCCGGGCAAGACGCTGACCAGCCCGCTCGCTCCGGGCGACCCGCGTCACCCGGCCGCCTGCGGCGGCGCCGGGAAGGCCGCCCCGACCACGTACGAAGGGGAGAACACCACGCACCTGACGGTCGCCGACCGCTGGGGCAACGTGGTCTCGTACACCCTGACCATCGAGTCGACCGGCGGCAGCGCCATCACCGTTCCCGGCCGCGGCTTCCTGCTCAACAACGAGCTGACCGACTTCTCCTTCGCCCCGGCCGCCCCCGGCGTACCGGACCCGAACATGCCGGGCCCCGGCAAGCGGCCGCGCTCGTCGATGTCCCCGACCATCGTGCTCGAGCACGGGCGTCCGGTGCTGGCCGTGGGCTCGCCGGGCGGCGCGACCATCATCACCACCGTGCTCCAGACCCTGATCGGGCACCTGGACCGCGGGCTGCCGCTGGTCGACGCCATCGCCGCGCCGCGCGCCAGCCAGCGCAACCAGACCACCACCGAGCTGGAGCCCGGTCTGTGGAACAGCCCGGTCCGCGCCGAGCTGGAGGCCCTCGGCCAGGGCTTCCGGCAGAACCCGGAGATCGGCGCGGCCACCGGCGTCCAGCGGCTCCCCGACGGGCGCTGGCTGGCCGCCGCGGAGAAGACCCGGCGGGGCGGCGGCTCGGCGATGGTGGTGTACCCGCAGGGGCACTCGTAACGGGTGCTCATCACGGGCACTCGTAACGGGCACTCGTAACGGGTGCTCGTCACGAGTGCTCATCACGGGCACTCGTGACAGGTGCTCGTACCCCGTGGCGGGCCCTCGTGCCGGCGCCCGCTACGGGGCGGTGAGGATCCTCGGGCCGTCGGCGGTGATCGCGACCGTGTGCTCCGCGTGCGCGGCGCGGCTGCCGTCGACGGTCCGCAGGGTCCAGCCGTCCGCGTCGCAGCGGTAGTCGTCCGTGCCGCCCGCGATCAGCATCGGCTCGATGGCGATCACCATCCCGGCGCGCAGCTTCGTACCCTGCCCGGCCGGGCCCTCGTTGGGCACGCCCGGCTCCTCGTGCATGGAGCGCCCGACGCCGTGGCCGCCGAAGCCGTCGGGGATGCCGTAGCCGGCGGCCCGGCCGACCGTGCCGATGGCGTGGGCGATGTCGCCGACGCGATTGCCGGGCCGTGCGGCGGCGATGCCCGCCGCGAGGGCGGCCTCGGCGGTCCTGATGAGCCGCAGGTCGGCGGGGCGGGCCCGGCCGACGGTGAAGCTGACGGCCGCGTCGCCGACCCAGCCTCCCAGTTTGGCCCCGCAGTCGATGCTGACCAGATCGCCGTCGCGCAGCAGGTACCCGTCGGGGATGCCGTGCACGATGGCGTCGTTGACGGAGGCGCAGATGACGGCGGGGAAGGGCACCGGCGCGAGCCGCGGCCGGTACCCGAGGAAGGGCGAGCTCGCGCCCACTTCCCGGAGCACCTCGCGGGCCACCCGGTCGAGCTCCAGCAGGGACACGCCCACGTCGGCCCGGTCCCGGACGGCGGTGAGGGCGTGCGCGACGACGCGGCCGGCGGCGCGCATCTCGTCGATCGATCGGTCTGACTTCAGTTCCACCATGCCAATAACTATACCGGTATAACTGTAACGGGATAGTTATTGGGGACCGGGGTAGGATGGAGCCATGGTCCGTACCCCCCTCACCCCCGAAGAGCGCGAGCGCGGCGAGCGCCTCGGCGCCCTGTTGCGCACGGCCCGCGGCGGTCGCAGCATGGTCGAGGTCGCGGCCAGCGCCGGGCTCTCCGCCGAGACCCTCCGCAAGATCGAGACCGGCCGGGCCCCGACGCCCGCCTTCTTCACCGTGGCGGCCCTCGCCGAGGCGCTGGGGCTCTCGCTGGACGACGTGATGCGGCGCTGCGCCTTCGTGCCGGTCTGACGGGGGGCCGCGCCTCCGATCCGGCACGGCGCGGCGCGGCGCCGGGCTGCGCCTCCGGTGCGGTGCGGCGGACGGCTGCGCCTCCGGTCCGGCGCGGCGGCCTCGGCCGATCGGCCTCCTCAGCCTGCCGTTCGGGCGGGCCCGGCGGCCGAACGGCCCAATCGGCGGTGGGGCGGGCGGGGCGCGGGGCAAGCGTGAACTCGTGCCAGACATGAACGCATCCGCATCCGCATCCGCATCCAAGCGACTCGGTCTCGGACTCGTCGGCGCCCTCCTCGCGGGCGGCCTGCTGCTCGCGGCCTGCGCCGCCCCCGAGGGCCGGGCCCACGCCAAGGCCCCCGGCGACGTGGTCTTCCGCCATCCGGGCGTCGTGGTCAGCCACACCCGGCTCCAGCACGCGAAGCAGATGGTCGCGGCCGGCAAGGAGCCGTGGAACTCGGCGTACCAGGCGCTCCTGAAGAGCCGCTACGCCTCCCTCGACTACCCGGCACACCCGGCCGACGTGGTGCCCTGCCCCTTCAACTCGGGGCCGCAGTCCTGCCTCGACGAACGGCAGGACGCGATCGCCGCGTACACCCACGCCCTGCTGTGGTCGGTGAACGGGCGCACCGCCCACGCCCGCAAGGCCGTCCAGATCATGGACGGGTGGTCCGCCGTGATGAAACGTCACGCCGAGGCCAATGCCGGACTCCAGGCCGCCTGGTCCGGCTCCACCTGGGCGCGGGCCGCCGAGATCGTCCACGCCGACTACCCGAACTGGGGCGACACACAGGTCTCCCGCTTCAAGGAGATGCTGCGCACCGCCTACCTCCCGGCCGTCCGCGCGCAGGTGCCGTCGTACAACGGCAACTGGGAGCTGGCCATGACGGACGCCGCCATGAGCATCTCCGTCTTCCTGGAGGACCAGGCCGTCTTCCGCGAGTCCCTGGAGCGCTTCCGCGAGCGCGTCCCGGCGTACTTCTACCTCAAGCGGGACGGCGCCCACCCGCTGGGCCCGCCGGGCACGGGCATCGACTCGCCGGACAAGGTCAAGTCGTACTGGTTCGGCCAGGGGACGTACGTCGACGGCATCGCCCAGGAGACCTGCCGCAACCTCATGCACGTCGGCTACTCGCTCGCCGCGTCCGCGCACATCGCGGAGACGGCCTGGCACCAGGGCGTCGACCTGTACGGGGAGCAGGGCGAGCGGCTCAGGGCGGCGCTGGAGTTCCACGCGAAGTACCAGCTGGGCGAGGAGGCCCCCGAGTGGCTGTGCGGGGGCAAGGTGGAGCGCACCATGGGCCCGGACCTGGAGGTGGCCCTGCGGCACTACGAGGAGCTGACGGGCGCGGAACTCCCGTACACCCGGCGGCTGGTCGAGAAGATGCGGCCGGCGGGCACGGACGACCTGTTCGTGGCGTGGGAGACGCTCAGCCACGGGGAGGCGGCGCGGGCCGCGGCGCCTCCCGCTCAGGTCGGCTGACCGGCTGACCGCCGCGGGGCGGGGCGTGGCGGTCGCTCCGGCGTAGGGTCGGCGCATGACGGTTGAAGAGCTGGGCAGGGCGCGGTACGTCAGTCTCACCACCTTCCGCAAGGACGGCACCCCGGTGGCCACACCGGTGTGGGCGGTGGCGGACGGCGCCGAGCTGTACGTGTGGACGCGGAGCGATTCGTGGAAGGTCAAGCGGATCCGCAACGACGGGCGGGTCACGGTCTCGGCGTGCGACGTACGCGGACGCGTGGTCGAGGGGGCTCCGGTGACCGAGGGCGAGGCGCGGCTGCTGGACGAGGCGGGGCTGCGGCGGGTGCGGAAGCTGATGTCGCGCAAGTACACCTGGCAGTTCTGGATGGTGGACGTCCCGGCCGCGGTGTTCCGCCGGGGCAAGCGGCCGCACACGGCGATCGAGGTCAGGTTTGCCCCGCCCGCCGTCAAGCTTTGAGACTCCTGTAGCCCGCCCGTAACACGGGTGGGATCCAATGCGGGGATGGAGACCGCGACTTCACAGGTGATCGGGCAACTCTCCGGATACATGCGGGGGTTGACGCAGAGACTGGATCCAGGGGCGGGCTGGTACGGGGAGTTCCTGCGGCGGGACCCGGAGGGGATGCGGGCCTGTCTCGACGGTGCCGCGATGCCGCCGTGGGACGTACTGGAGTCGCTGCTCGGTGACTTGGCCTCATCGGTGGGCGCGGCGCCGCTCGCGCGGGAGACGGAGTACGCGGCCGGCCTGCGGGCGGCGGCGGTCGGGGTCTGGGACCGGCTGCCGGGCGGAGCGGAGGAGCTGCGCACCCTGCTGGCGTCGGTCGCGGCGCAGCGGACCCAGGCGACCTCGGCGCTGCGCGTGCTGTCCGCGCGGCTCGTGGAGGCCGCGGACCCGGCGGAGGCGGCGGCCCTGTCCCGGGAACTCTCCTGGACCCGCGACGACGCCTCGCGCGGGGCCTCCCGGCACGCCGACCTGACGGCCCGCCTGGAGGCGGTGGCCCCGCCCGCCCCGGGAGCGCACCCCGGAGCCGCGGCGCACGGCGGCCCCGGACCCTTGACCGGCGTCCCCGCGCAGCGCTCCGCGGGGCCGACGGCGGGGACACGGGCGGGGGCGCCGATGGAGGCACCGGCGGGGACATCGGCGGGGACATCGGCGGGCGTACGGGCCGGGGCGGAGACCGGAGCACCGGCCGGAGCCCCGGTCGGAGCGCCGGTCGCGGAGGAGCGGCCCGTCGGGCGGGCGGAGGGGCGGTGGCTGCGCGGTGCGCGGCGGACCGGCGGGGCCCGGTACGCGGGTGCGGCGGTACCCGAAGGGCAGGCCTTCACCCTGCCTCCGGGGCATCCGTCGTCCGACGTGCCGTTGCGGGGCGCCCGCTTCGGCCGCCCCGCGCGCCGGCTCGCCGACCCCGTCCCTGCGGGCGGCCCGCTCACGGAACGGGACGCGCCGACCGGCCGGGCCGTGCACCCCGGGCCGGCCTGGGGGGCCCGGGGCGGCACCGACGGCCGGGAAGGGGGCCCGGGCGGGCACCCGGCACCGATCTGGAGCGCGCCGGACGGCCCCGGGGCCGCCACCGCCCCGGCGCCGGGACCGCACCCGCGCAACGCGTCCGGAGCCTGGGCCGACGCCCCGCAGGACGCCGGCGAGGGCGGCACTCCCGGAGTGTGGGCCGATGGCCCCGCGAACACCGACCCGCGGGGCGCCTCCCACGCCTGGCCCGACTCCGCCCCCGGCGGCGAACCGCAGGGCCGGTGGTCCGGCTCGGGCGGGAGTGCCGGACCGATGGCGGCCTCCGCCCCCGGCGGCGACCCGCAGGGCGGATCCAGCCGGTGGCCCGACTCCGCCCCCGGCGGCACCCCGCAGGACCAGTGGCCCGACTCCGCCCCCGGCGCCGACCCGCAGGGCCGGTGGTCCGGCTCCGGCGGGGGCGGCGGACCGGCGGGTGGTTTCGGCCAGTGGCCCGGATCCGGACCCGGTGGTGCCCCGTACGCGGGGGGTGGGGATCCGGTGGAGGGGTTCGTGGAGGGGCTCGTCGCGTTGCGGGGGCAGGGGCGGAGCGGGGAGGCGCACGCGCTGCTCTGCGAGGCCGCCGCCTGGCCCGCCGAGCGGCTGCCCTGGCTGGGGGAGGAACTGGTGCGGGCCGGGCTGGCCGCAGACTGGGCCACCCTGCTCTGGGAGGCGGCCTCGCTGCCGCCCGCCCGCTTCGCCGCGGCCGCCGCCGCACTCGGCCCGGCCGACCGCGAGGCCCTGCTGCGCCAGGGCGCGGCCCGCCCCGCCGCCGAGATCGCCGAGGCCGCCCTCGTGCTCGGCACGGCCGGCCACACCCGTGAGGCCGACGCCCTGCTCGCCGCCTTCGTCCGGGTCCGGACCGCGGAGGAGTCCGCCCGTCTCGCCCGCCGGGACCCCCGGTGGTTCGCGCCCCGGCTGCTCCGCGCGGCCGAAGCCCTCTCGGGGACTCACCACCGCGACCTGTTGCACGCCCTTCGAGTCGCGAATCTGCCCGTCGCCTGACCGGAAACGACCAGGTGCCGACGTAACTCCTGCGTTTGCTGATCGACTACTCCAACCGCGCGAGGCGGTCTTGCCCCGGGCCGGGCCGAGGCCTACCTTCAACTCCCTACGCGCAGCCGTCGTACAACCTCTACGTGCGTAGAAGCCGGCGTACCCGTCGCGAGGAGCAGCTCATGGCCCAAGTCGTCCGCGCCGCACTGGTCCAGGCCACCTGGACCGGAGACGCCGAATCGATGATCGCCAAACACGAGGAGCACGCCCGCCGGGCCGCCGCCCAGGGTGCGCAGATCATCGGCTTCCAGGAAGTCTTCAACGCCCCCTACTTCTGCCAGGTCCAGGAGCCAGAGCACTACCGCTGGGCCGAAGCCGTCCCCGACGGTCCCACCGTCCGGCGCATGCAGACGCTCGCCCGCGAGACCGGCATGGTGATCGTCGTACCGGTCTTCGAGCTGGAGTCGGAGGGCCTCTACTACAACACCGCCGCAGTCATCGACGCCGACGGCAGCTACCTCGGCAAGTACCGCAAGCACCACATCCCCCAGGTCAGGGGCTTCTGGGAGAAGTACTACTTCCGCCCGGGAAACCTCGGCTTCCCCGTCTTCGACACCGCCGTCGGCCGGATCGGCGTCTACATCTGCTACGACCGACACTTCCCCGAGGGCTGGCGCGAACTGGGTCTCGCGGGAGCCCAGTTGGTCTACAACCCGTCCGCGACCTCCCGGGGCCTGTCCGCGTACCTGTGGCAGCTGGAGCAGCCCGCGTCCGCCGTCGCCAACGAGTACTTCGTCGCCGCGATCAACCGCGTCGGCCAGGAGGAGTACGGCGACAACGACTTCTACGGCACCAGCTACTTCGTCGACCCGCGCGGCCAGTTCGTCGGCGAGCCCGCCAGCGACAAGGAGGAGGAACTCCTCGTCCGCGACCTCGACTTCGACCTGATCAAGGAGGTCCGCGACCAGTGGGCCTTCTACCGCGACCGGCGCCCCGACGCCTACGGAGGACTCGTACAGCCGTGACCAACCCGATCCCCCTGCACAGCCGGCACCGCACCGTCCTGCCCGACTGGCTCGCGCTCTACTACGACCGTCCCATCGAGCTCACCCACGGCGAGGGCCGCCACGTCTGGGACGCCGACGGCAACCGCTACCTCGACTTCTTCGGCGGCATCCTCACCACGATGACCGCCCACGCCCTGCCGGAGGTCACCAAGGCCGTCGCCGAGCAGGCCGGGCGGATCATCCACTCCTCCACCCTGTACCTGAACCGGCCCATGGTCGAACTGGCCGAACGCGTCTCGGCGTTGTCGGGAATCCCCGACGCCCGGGTCTTCTTCACCACCTCCGGCACCGAGGCCAACGACACCGCCCTGCTGCTCGCGACGACGTACCGCCGCTCCAACCAGATCCTGGCGATGCGCAACAGCTACCACGGCCGGTCCTTCTCCACCGTCTCCATCACCGGCAACCGTGGCTGGTCCCCGACCAGCCTCTCACCGCTCCAGACGTACTACGTCCACGGCGCGGTCCGCACCCGGGGCCCCTTCGCCCACCTCGACGACACCGCCTTCACCGCCGCGGCCGTCGCCGACCTGGAAGACGTACTCGGCCAGGTGCGCGGCGGGATCGCCGCGCTGATCGCCGAACCGGTGCAGGGCGTGGGCGGTTTCACCTCACCGCCCGACGGGCTCTACGGAGCCTTCCGCGAGGTCCTCGACCGTCACGGCATCCTCTGGATCAGTGACGAGGTGCAGACCGGCTGGGGCCGCACCGGCGAGCACTTCTGGGGCTGGCAGGCCCACGCCCAGAACGGCCCGCCGGACATCGTCACCTTCGCCAAGGGCATCGGCAACGGCATGTCCATCGGCGGAGTCGTGGCCCGCGCCGAGGTGATGAACTGCCTCGACGCCAACTCCATCTCCACCTTCGGCGGTTCACCGGTCACCATGGCGGCCGGCAACGCGAACCTCGCCTACCTCCTCGACCACGACCTGCAGGGCAACGCCCGCCGCGTGGGCGGCCTGCTGCTGGAACGGCTGCGGGCCATCGCGGTGACCGTGCCCGCCGTACGGGAGGTGCGCGGCCGGGGCCTGATGGCCGGGCTGGAGCTGACGAAGCCCGGCACCGACCAGGCCGACCCGGACGCGGCCACCGCCGTACTGGAGGCGGCCCGGGCCGGCGGCCTGCTGCTCGGCAAGGGTGGCGCCCACAACACCAGCGTGCTGCGCATCGCGCCGCCGCTCTCCCTCACCGTCGCCGAGGCGGAAGAGGGCGCCGAGATCCTCGCCGAGGCCCTGCGAAGCCTCAACTAGCCACGGGGGAGACGTACATGAGCATCCGCACCCTCATCCGCGGCGGTCTCGTCATCACGGCCGCCGACGAGCTGCACGCCGACGTCCTCATCGAGGACGGCCGGGTCGCCGCCCTTGCCGCACACGGCTCGGCGGCGGCCGGGGCCTGGACGGCCGACCGGACGATCGACGCGAGCGGGAAGTACGTCATCCCCGGCGGGGTCGACGCGCACACCCACATGGAGCTGCCCTTCGGCGGCACCGCGGCCTCCGACACCTTCGAGACCGGGACCCGGGCCGCTGCCTGGGGCGGCACCACCACCATCGTGGACTTCGCCGTCCAGACACCGGGCCACGCCCTGCGCGAGGGCCTGGACACCTGGTACGCCAAGGCCGACGGCCGGTGCGCCGTCGACTACGCCTTCCACATGATCCTCTCGGATGTCAACGAGGGGACCCTGAAGGAGATGGACCACCTGGTGGGGGAGGGGGTCACCTCCTTCAAGGGTTTCGTTGGCTCGCGTGACCAGGAATCTTCACGGCGGCTCGGCGACGTAGTGGGTCCGGGCGCCTCGTGCTGAACGACGCGAGGTCCGGCGGTGTGGGTCGCCGGCGTCTCGGCGGCCCTCTTGGCTCGGAATTGCAAGGCGAAGGGAATTAGCAGGTATGACTAGAACTCTCATTACCGGTGGCCTTGTAATTACGGCTTCCGACGAGTTGCATGCAGATGTCCTGATCGAGGATGGCCGTGTCGTGGCGATGGCGACAGCAGGCAGCCAGCAGTGGAACGCCGACCGGGTGATCGACGCCTCGCGGAAATATGTGATCCCGGGCGGGGTTGATGCGCACACGCACATGGAGCTGCCATTTGGTGGCACCTTCGCGTCGGACACGTTCGAGACCGGGACCCGAGCCGCGGCCTGGGGCGGGACGACGACGATCGTCGACTTCGCGGTGCAGACACCCGGGCACTCCCTCCGAGAAGGCTTGGACACCTGGTACGCGAAGGCCGACGGGCAATGCGCGATCGACTACGCGTTCCACATGATCGTGTCCGACGTCAATGAGCACTCCTTGAAGGAAATGGATGGACTCGTCGAAGAAGGCGTAAGTTCGTTCAAATTGTTTATGGCATACCCGGGCGTGTTCTATTCGGATGACGGGCAGATCCTGCGCGCGATGCAGCGGGCGTCGGGCAACGGCGGGCTGATCATGATGCACGCCGAGAACGGCATCGCGATCGACGTGCTCGTCGAACAGGCCCTGGCGCGCGGGGAGACCGATCCCCGCCACCACGGGGAAGTCCGCAAGGTGCTCCTCGAAGCCGAGGCGACCCACCGCGCCATCCAGCTCGCCCGGGTGGCGGGCTCCCCGCTGTACGTCGTGCACGTCTCGGCGGAGGAGGCGGTCGCGGAGCTCGCGCTGGCCCGGGACAAGGGCCTGCCCGTCTTCGGTGAAACGTGCCCGCAGTACCTGTTCCTGTCCACGGACAATCTGGAGGAGCCGGACTTCCAGGGCGCGAAGTACGTCTGCTCGACTCCGCTCCGTCCGCGAGAGCATCAGGCGGCGCTGTGGCGTGGTCTGCGGACGAACGACCTTCAGGTGGTCTCCACCGACCACTGCCCCTTCTGCTTCCGCGGCCAGAAGGAGCTGGGACGCGGGGATTTCTCGAAGATCCCGAACGGGCTGCCGGGGGTGGAGAACCGCATGGACCTCCTGCACCAGGCCGTCCTGGACGGGCACATCAGCCGGCGCCGCTGGATCGAGATCGCGTGCGCGACCCCGGCCCGGATGTTCGGCCTCTACCCGCAGAAGGGCACGATCGCGCCGGGTTCCGACGCCGACATCGTCCTCTACGATCCGCACGCCGAGCAGGTCATCTCCGCCGAGACGCACCACATGAACGTGGACTACTCGGCGTACGAGGGCAAGCGGATCACCGGGCGCGTCGACACGGTCCTGTCCCGGGGCGAGCTCGTCATCGACCGGCGCGAATACACCGGCCGCGCCGGCCACGGGGCCTTCGTTCACCGCTCCACCTGCCAGTACCTGTAAGCAAGCCGCAAGCCCGCACACAGCAGCAACAAGGAGCCATGCATGGACTTCGGCCTCGTCCTGCAGACCGACCCGCCCGCCTCCCAGGTGGTCAGCCTCATGAAGCGCGGCGAGCGCAACGGCTTCCGCTACGGCTGGACCTTCGACTCCGCCGTGCTGTGGCAGGAGCCGTTCGTCATCTACAGCCAGATCCTGGCCAACACGCAGCGCATGCACGTCGGGCCGATGGTCACCAACCCGGGCACCCGCACCTGGGAGGTGACCGCCTCCACCTTCGCGACGCTGAACGACATGTACGGCAACCGCACCGTCTGCGGGATCGGCCGTGGGGACTCGGCGATGCGGGTCGCTGGGCGTGCGCCGAACACGCTCGCCCGCCTCGGCGAGGCCGTCGACGTCATCCGTGACCTTGCTGAGGGGCGTGAGGCCGAGGTCGACGGTAAGCCGCTGCGGATTCCGTGGATCCGGGACGGGAAGCTGCCCGTCTGGATGGCGGCGTACGGGCCCAAGGCCCTCGCGCTCGCCGGACAGAAGGCCGACGGGTTCATCCTGCAACTCGCCGACCTCTACCTCACCGAATGGATGATCAAAGCAGTACGGCAGGCTGCGGTGGAGGCTGGCCGGGACCCGGCCGCGATCACGATCTGCGTGGCGGCTCCGGCGTACGTCACGGCCGACGACTCAGCGCAGGCCCTGGCCCACGCCCGTGACCAGTGTCGTTGGTTCGGCGGTATGGTCGGCAACCACGTCGCCGACCTGGTCTCCCGCTACGGCGAGCACTCCTCGATGGTCCCGGACGAGCTCACCGAGTACGTCAAGTCCCGCCAAGGCTACGATTACAGCCACCACGGTCGCACTGGCAACCCGTCCGCCGACTTCGTCCCGGACGAGATCGTCGACCGCTTCTGCCTGCTGGGCCCCGCCGAGGCGCACATCGAGAAGCTGCGTGCCCTGCGCGACCTCGGCGTGGACCAGTTCGCCGTCTACGCCATGCACGACGCCCGTGAAGTCACGATCGATGCGTACGGCTCTGACATCATCCCGATGTTCGTCTGATTCTCGCGAGTGCTGTGGGGCCGACCAGGAGGTTGGTCCCACAGCAGGTTGCGGCGGTTCTCGGGTGGACACCACGCAAGGGGATCCCGGGGGCGGTCCCCTTGCCCGGTCCCGATGCGGCGGGCTGCGCCTTCCCGCTGTGAGCAGGGCACTTGAGGCGACGCGCCAGGAGCATGTCGCGTCGTACGCGGTACCGGTCGCGGGTGGAGCGTCCACAACGCCGACGGCCCGCGGCTGGCTATCTGAGCCGTCACACCCACGAGGGCCGGTCCACCGCATCCTGCCGACAAGCAAAAATGCCATGGCTATTCCATCAAGCAGTGAATTCGCTTCGCGTTTGCTGGATTCCATTTGGGGCGGCTTCGCAGGGTGGGTGTGTGTAACGCCCGAAGTCTGTGGGCATGAAGCTGATGTCAGTGGCGGCAAGTCGTGAAGTGGAATCCGCCTGTCTCTTTATGTGTATTCAAGGGCGGCGATTCGATGCGCGTCGAGGAGTGTCTGTCTGAGGGCTGTTGCAGGCCGCCCGTTGTCAACGTGGTATTGAAGTCGAGGCCGTTTGACATAGAGGAGCGTCGACGGCTGGCTGTGATCCTCCTCGGTGGCGGTCGGGCGGATACTGGTCGAGATGTCTGCTTGCCTGAAGCTGCTCCGGGATCCACCTCATCGTCGGAGCGTCGGACCGGCGGGTTCTCTCGTGCAGGTGACTCGACTCTGGGTGAGTGAACGGGATTGGTGAACGTCGAATCCACCCTCATGCGTGTGGCCGTCTATCTCCGGGTTTCGACGGTCGGGCAACTATGCGGCTATGGCGTCGATATCCAACTGAACGAATGCCTTGCCTGGCTCGATTTTGTGGTGGGTAAGGGGGAGTATTCCTATGACGTGTATACCGATGGTGCCGTGTCGGGGAAGTCGTTCCGTCGGCCGGACTTGACGGATCTGGACACGGATCTGCTGCGATCCCTTTACGACGTTGTCGTGTTCGGAAAGCTGGACCGCATCGGCCGCACGATGAAGGAGATCCATCGCTGGGTCTACGACACCACGGACATCGAGACCGGTCGGGGGCGACGCGTCCGTGTGGCGACGGCGGACGGCCGCATCGACAGCGAGCATCCCATGTTCGGCATTCAGCTGAGCCTGCTCGCCTACGTGGCAGAGCTGGAGCACGCCCTGCTCCTGGAGCGGACCCTGCGAGGCCGGGAGATGAAGCTCGCAGCGGGGGGCTGGCCCGGAGGCGTCGCACCGTTCTGGCTGATGCTGCCGGCAAGAGGGGACTGCGGAGCGCCGACCCTGCGGGCCCAGGGAGTGGAGCTGCTCGATGTCGGTGCATGGCTGATCGCCGATCAGCAGCTGTGCGCCGCCGAGGCGGCGGCGCACCTCAACGCGCTGGGGTATGTGACGGCACGGGGCCTCCCGTGGACGGGGGACAACCTGGCCAGGGTCTTCCGGCAGACGGCTCTGGATGGCTACGTCGCCTTTCGGTTCGCACGGCATCGCGGGGCCGGCTGCGATCGTGAAGAGGGCGATGGGACGCCGGTACCGGAAGAGGCTGTCCGGATTACTGTGCCGATACCGCTTCCTGCAGGCCGTGTCCGCCAGGTGCGGGCCGCGCTTGCTCGCCGGTCCCGGACTGGAGAGGCACAGAAGACGTACCTGTTGTCGGGCCGGGTCGCCTCCCTGTGCGGGCATCACTACGTTGGCGCGCACCGGGAAGACCGCGGTCGTACCGCCTATCGGTGTACGGGGCGACGCTCCAACCCGCCCTGTAGCTGTCGGGAGATTGTGGCCGGCCCGCTGGAGGACGCGGTGTGGCGCGAGATCGTCAAGCTCCTCGTCGACCGCGTCCAGCTTCGGGTAGTGGCTGAGGACTGGCTCGGTGTCGTCCCTGGTCAGGCGAGGTCGCTTGGTGAACGCCTTGTGGGCCTTGATGCGCGCATCGAACGCTGCCGGCACGTGAGGAAGAAGAAGCTCGCCGCGCTCGCTGGGGCTGTTGCAGCAGCAGGAGACGAGGACTCCACCTTCGTACAGGAGCTGCAGGCGGCCCTTGCCGAGGTCGGGGACGACTTCGTCGGCATGGATCGACGGCTGGGTCAGTTGCGAGAGGCCGTCGCAGGGCGAATGGCGGCGGCGCAGCAACAGGAGATCCGGGCTAGAGAGGTACTGAAGGATGGTGCGGACGTGCACCGCCGCCTGGACCTGTTCGATGTTGAGCAGCGACTCGAACTCGTGGACCTCCTGGATGTCGAGGTGCGCACTGTCACGGAAGTACCCGGCGCGGTACGGGCAGCGGGTTGCCTGTTTGAGGCCTGGTTCAACGAGCGTCAACGTGCCGTGCCTCGGCCGTTGACTGATGACCAGTGGGCCGCGTTGGCCTCGTGCTTCCCTGTGCCGCGGAAGCGCTCACGCGTGGTGCCACCGCGAGTGGCCTTCGAAGCAGCGCTGTACAAGGTGCGCCACGGCATCCAGTGGGATGCTCTCCCGGTGGGGGTCCTGCAGGGGCAGCGTCCGCAAGGCGTCTATCAGCGAGCCTTGGGTTACCTGAAGGACGGGTACTGGCAGCGCGCAGTGGACGCGTTGGGGGACTACGAGGGTACGGCGGTGCCGCCGTTGTACGTACTGCCGGACATCGACATCACCTGCACTCTCGATGCGATCCTGATGGCGCACTGGGGGCATTCGGGCTCTTCGTGACCCACGCTGGGGCCTGCTGCTCCGCCGTATCCGGGTTCATGGTCGCCGGGGCTGGTGCCGAGCTGCTTAGCCGGCTTCCGTGGGAACCGCTGGGTGTCGGCCGATCTGTCGCGCCCACCAGGCCGCGGCACGCATGTCTGTCCAGATCGGAATCGTCCCCTCCGGGCTGGAGGCTTCCTCAAGCCTCTTGGGTAGGCGAGTTCACGTCACGGCGCCGGTCTTGGAAGAGGCTGACCGAGGCCATATCGAGCCGCCTTCCTCACGCGCGGGGTCCATGCCTCACGCATGGCGAAGCCGTGTGCACGTGCACGCTTGGATCTCGCCTACGCATCCATGAGTCCGACAGTGAGTCACTTTCAGCCATCAAAGATTCACGGTCCGCTATCGGAATTCAGTCATCCTGCGTGAAGCACGGGTACGTAAGCAGGTCGCTACCTCATCCTGGAACGTTCGTCACCACACGGAGGGGGAAACGATGAACGCCTTACGCCGTCATGCCGCAGATCCGGATGTCCTGACCAGGACCACGGGGCTGGTGAACTTCCTGCAGGAGATGGTGCGCAGCAGCCATCAGCGCCAGCGAGATGACCGTAGCCGTGGGAAGGACCGGCTGTGGCTCTCGGATCTGCCCGCCCAAATCCGTAAGCCCGGTGTCCGTGAGGACGGCGTGCTCCTACAGCTCAAGCATGTTCCGCAGGAGCCGCCGCCGGATCTCCCAGAACTCCTGGAAGGCTGGATCGACCCGCTGGCGTGCTTGGACCCCGACGCAGAAGACCCTCCGCTGGCCGACGAAGGGCCGGCCCACAGCAGGCTGCCGGTCCCGGCGGGAACACTCCGGGATGACGAGCCGGCCGTTATAGCTCGGGATGAGGCGCCCGAGGTGCTGCGCGTATACGGGCCGTGGCTGAACCGCTGGCGGACGTGGGCGCAGAAGGAACGACGTGAGCAGCCACTGCGCGCCTTGTACGACATGGTCTACGCCTGGCATCAGAGGCTCGCGCTGGAGGACGACCGGGTCGAGTTGGTCTTGGCGGTGGGCCTGCTGACGTGGGACAAGCCGGGGCCGGACGCGGTACACCGGCATCTGCTTGTCCAGCGCGTGGAGACCTCAGTGCACCGCGGGACCGCCGAGGTGACGGTGCGGCTGTCGGCGGAAGGGGCAATGCGCCTGGAAGATCAGGACTTCCTGGACTCCGGGGACGGCTGGATCCGGGAGCAGTCCGCGGTCCTGGGCGATGACATCGCTGCCAGTGCTGTGCACCCACTGGACCCAGACGCGCTCGAGTTGCTGTCCAAGTGGCAAGACCGCGCGTACCAGCACCGGATCGCCTTCAGTGCTCGATGGCAGCCGCCAGGGTCGCCCGAGCCCGTTTCGCGGGTGACGTACGCACCCGCCTTGGTGATGCGGCCTCGGAATTTGAACGCCCTGCTGCGCCTGTACGGGAAGATCGCGGAGACCATCGCAGCGGAGGAGTACGCGCCCCTCGGCCTGGCCCAGATGGTCTTGGACGGCCTGAGCACCGAGGAGCGCGCGGCCTGGGACGGCCATGGGCTGCGGCAGGCTCCGCTCTTTCAGGGTGATCCGCTCTTTCCAGGCAAGACGAATGAGCAGCAGCGCAGGGTGCTGCGCCGTCTGCAGAGGGACACCGGTGTGGTCGTGCAGGGCCCGCCGGGCACGGGCAAGACGCACACGATCGCCAACCTGGTGTCGGCTCTTCTCGCAGAGGGCCAGCGGGTCCTGGTCACCAGCGCCCGTGACCAGCCGCTCGCCGTACTGCGCGACAAACTTCCCAAGCCCGTCAGGGACCTGTGCGTGTTGCTGCTGAGTTCCACCCGCAGCAACAACGGCACCAGCGAACTGGAACGGACCGTGACAGCGCTGACCAAGCAGGTGGCCAGCACGGATGCCGAGACCCTGCAGGCGGAGATCACCCACTTGACCAGACGGCGCCTGGACATCCAGGGCCGCATCGGCACCCTCACCGACCAGCTGTTGTCGGTACGTGAGCAGGAGTACCGCCACCAAGGGGTGGCACCCGGCTACGCCGGCACACTGGCCGAGATCGTGCAGCGAGTCCAGGACCACAAGCCGTCACTGAGCTGGATCGGCGCCCTGGCCGACAATGTGCCCGAAGAGCCGCCGCTGTCGGCTCAGCAGGCTCAGGAACTGCTGGTGCTGCTGCGAGAAGGCGCGGGTGAACCCCGTACCGGCGGTGTACTGCCCTCTGTCGAGGAGCTGCCGTCCTCTGACCTGGTTGACGAGACCTTCGCCGCGAGCCGCCTGACATCGCACGGCCTGGACGAACAGACCCTGCAGTTACGCGACGTCCTCGCCGGGTTGGACCCCTCGTTGACCGATGACATCGCAGGTCATCTGGACAGCGCGGCGACTGCGCTGCACTACCTCGGTCTTCCAGCGGACCCGTCCCGCTGGGAGGAAGACTGGTGGGAGAGCCAGGCACTCACCGAGCGCCTGACACACCCTCAGACACTGCTGTGGAAACGAGTCGAGGACACCGCTGAATACATCACCCAGGCGCGCAACGCACTCGACTCGGTCGGAGTGCGGCGCGTGCACCTGCCCGACGGCCTCGATGTCCAGAAAGCCGGAAGCATGGCTAGTTCCGGGCAGGACCTCCTCAAGCATCTGCAGGCCAAGGGCCAGCCACATGTGCGAGAGCGGTTCATGCCGCTCGCCTCACGCGAGCAGAAGAACGCCCATGACCTCCTGACTCTTTGCACCATCGACGGTCAGAGTCCGCGCACCGTAGATGACTTGAAGCACGTCCTGGCGTACCTGCGAGCCCACATCGCCCTGGACGTCGTTGCGGTGCGCTGGAAGCAGGTGAAGGCATCTCTACCCGAAGGAGACCTCGAAGTTCTCCTTGCGGAACTGGACCATCGTCAGAAGCAGTTGAAGCACATTTCCGCCTTTGCGCAGGCGAGGGAAAGCATCGACCGGATCCTCGTCGGCCAGAGGGTCAGGCTCGCTCTGACCACGCGAACCGCCTGGCAGGTCCTCACGCACGCGGCAGGCGCCCTTGCCCACAGGCGTGCCGCTGACGAAGCGCTTGCCCAGCTCGCCTCCTGGGACCGGTACCTGAGTGCTACCGAGGACGGACAACAGCCAGCCCCAGAGGCACGTGCCCTGTCGGCCGCGCTGCGCGAACAGGACTCAGCCGGCTACATCACAGCCATCGACGCCCTGTACGCCGCACATCAACGCGATGCACGCCGGAGCCGCTGCCGACACCTGCTCGACCAAATTCGCACCGCCCACCCCGTGCTCGCCGCCCACCTGCTGGAAGAAGCCCATGACCCGCAGTGGGACGAACAACTGGCCCAGATCGAGCGTGCCTGGGCATGGGCCAGAGCCGCGCAGTTCGTCGCTATTCGCCGCACGCCCGGCTTGGAACAGAGGCTGGACACGGAACTCGGCCAGCAGGAGAGCCTGCTGGAGGAGATCACCGGTGAACTTGCCGCGACCTGGGGCCGGCTGCACTGCCTGAGGAACATGACCCCCGAACAGCGGTCGGCCCTGCAGATGTACCAAACCCACATGTCCAGCCTCGGCCGCGGTACGGGCCGCAGCGCCGACCGGCTGCGCGCTGCCGCCAAGGAACGGATGCGGGTAGCCCAGGGCGCCGTACCCGCCTGGGTCATGCCCATCGCGGACGTCGCCGAAATGGTGCAGACCGGCCACAACAGCTTCGACGTCGTCATCGTCGACGAAGCAAGTCAGGCCAGCATGGACGCCCTCTTCCTGCTGTGGCTCGCGCCGCGCGTCATCGTCGTCGGTGACGACAAGCAGTGCTCACCACCATCCACGGGCTTCGGCCGTCACCAGGCCATCCGCGACAAACTCGCCGCCTATCTCCACGACATGCCCTCCGGCGTCCGCGAGCTGTACATGCCGCACACCAACCTCTACGGCCTGCTCAGCTCGTTCTTCCCAGAAGTCATCCGCCTGGATGAACATTTCCGCTGCGTCCCGGAGATCATCAACTGGTCGTCGGCCAACTTCTACGACCACTCCCTTCTGCCGCTCCGCCAGTACGGGGGCGAACGGTTGGACCCCCTGCGTGTCACCTACGTCGAGGACGCGGCAACGGTCGGCCGCGAGGTTCGGATCCACAACCCGAGGGAAGCCGAAGCCATCGTCGACACCCTTGAGAGCATGACCGAGGATGCGGCCTACCGCGACAAGACGATCGGTGTGATCGTCCTGCAAGGCCACGGCCAGACCAAATACATCCAGGCCTTGATCGAGCAGCGCATCGCCCCCGCTGTCCGGCAACACCATCGCATCCAGGTAGGCAACGCCGCCTCGTTCCAGGGCGACGAGCGCCACGTCATCCTGCTGTCCATGGTGGTGACCGACCCACCGAAGATCGCAGGCGGCGCCCGTAGCGAACAGCAGGCGTACAACGTGGCCGCCAGCCGCGCCCAGGACCAGATGTGGCTGTTCCATTCAGTGCCGGTGGACCGCCTCAAGCCCAACGACATGCGCCTGAACCTGATCACCTACATGCACAACCCGCCGGCTGCCCTCTCCGCCGTGCATGACATCGGCTTCGTATCCCCCGATGCCGTGCAAGCACCGTTCCAGTCGATGTTCGAGCAAGAGGTCTATCTCCGGCTCAAGGACCGCGGTTACCACGTCCTGCCGCAGTATCCAGCCGGCACCAAGAAGATCGACCTCGTTGTCGTCGGCGCCCGCGGACGTCTTGCCGTGGAGTGCGACGGCGCCTACTTCCACGACACCACCCGTGAACAGATCGAACGCGACCACCAGCGCGACCGAGAACTGCGCAGGGTGGGCTGGGAGTTCTACCGCATCCCCGAGAGCGAGTTCCGCTTCGACCCGGACGAGGCGCTCACTGGGCTGTGGTCCGAACTGAAACGCCTGGACATCCATCCTGCCGAATACACGCTCCCAACAACAGCGCCCGAAGAATCGCCCGCCTGGAGCCCCCTCGACCTATCCGGTCCGGATCACGACGAGGAGGACGAGGCACCCGACGGCGACGAAGCCTATGACGCCGACTACGGCGAGCCGCCTGCCGTTTCCGACAGCACCTCATCGCGGGACGTCCAGATCAGCAGCCCCACAGACCTAAGCGACTTCTCCGGCTACGGCGGGGACGACGACCCAGAGGAACTGGAGCAGAGCGCATGACCTATGCACCGGAGAACGGCACCCGCACCCTGGACACCAACACCATCAAGGAGCTGGCGCGCATCATCTGCGGCGACGACCACCTCTACTACCGCGGTACGCGCGACCTGACACGCTTCTTCGAGAATGCCGGCTGGCTCAACGTCCTCGACTTCGACGGTGAGTCCCGCAGCGAATGGACCCTTGACCGTCTCACCGAACGCCGCGCCGACAGCGTGGCCATCGACCAGGTCCTGCTGCGCCTCGCCGATGCCCGTGAGTACTACGAGGAACCCCACCAACTGGCCAAGGTCCTCCAGGCGGTCAACATCTTCCTCGTCCACGAGGGCCTGCGTCTGGAGAACCCCGGTGGACGTCCCCGTCTGGTTGCCTGCGACCCCGCACTCGGACACCCCGGGGAGCAGGCCCCCGTCGAGCTGAAGGCCACCATGGCCGATGTCATCGCCGATGAGCGTATGGCGCAGCTCCTGCAGCACCGCCTCGACGAAGCCCGCACGTGCTTCGCCAACGGAGCCCACATCGCCGCGGTCATCATGCTCGGGTCCCTGCTCGAAGGCGTTCTCCTTACAGTCATTCAGGAACGCGACGCTTCGCTGCTGACCCGACGGGACCTCAAGCGCATCGGCCTGGGGGAGCTGATCGACATCTGCACACAGGCGCGATGGATCGACGCGGACACCACGAGCTACAGCCACACCTTGCGTGACTACCGCAACTTCGTCCACCCTCACCGCGAGTATCGCGAGGAGCACAAACCTGACCGCGACACCCTCAACGTCTCATGGTGGGTCGTCAACGGGGCTCTCAACGACCTCGCGGCCACACACCCCCACTAGGTTTCGCCTCTCGGGCTGGGAGCTGGCCTAGTACAGGTGGGCCGTCCGTCGGAAGCCGTTGGCGTCGCGCACGGTTGAGCGAGTGCGTCAAGTGGAGGCCGTCACAGTCGGATTGATGCTGCCGACTCCGTCCGAGATCGCGAGTATCTTATAAAAATGGCCCCCCGCTTGCGGTAGGGTCTCCGTAACTCAACTGCCGCCTACCGGAGGTCTTCTTGCCATTCTCCCTGTCAACGTCCCCTGCGGAGTCCGATGATGTACGGGCTCAACTTGGTGGAATGGGGACCAGGTTGGAGTACCTGCATGAAGTGCTACGTGCGGGCGAAGCGGCACGGCGAACCGCAGTCCCCAACGACCCAACGGGGACCGGGGGGCGGCGAGCCTATGAGGCGCACGTGCGCACCGTCCGGGAGCTGCATATCGAGCACGAGGGGTGGGCGCGACTCGTGCACGGCCGGCTGGAGCTAGTTTGCAACGCCGACCGGTCGATAGCGGTGGGCGTCATGGTCGGTGATGCGGCCACCGGTCAGGCGAGCCTGTTCCCGAAGAACGGGCGTCGCCGGGGCGCAGCCACCGGGCAGGTCACTCGCGCCAACGAGGGCGAGGGAGCGGCGCACGTCCAGACCGCTCTGTTCGTGGCTGGCGCGGGGCCCGGGGGTGTGTCGCTCAGCGAAGAGGAAGCCTGTGCGCTGAAAACGTGGTTTCTGTTGTCGTACCGCACGCAGGTCGGAGACGCGGTGCGTATCGACTGCGAACTGTCGCGGCCTAAGGGGTTCGTGGATGGATTTGTGGTCGAATGGGGAAGTCGGATTCCGCTTCCCGCACTCACGATGGACGGAATCGAACCCTTGAACGATGATGGGCCTGGGGAGATCGACATCCCTGTCGATTTCCGCTGAGTCCGTTGGTGGGGGCGGCGGAGTCCACCGCCCCCACCAAGTACCACCGATAGCTGAGGCAGCCCCCACATGGTGACCCCGTCCCGTATCGCCCTAGCACGCAAGCGCAGGGGGTTGACCCTGGCCGAGCTGTCGGACCGAGCAGGGGTCTCGATGCAAAGTCTGTCGAACTACGAGACGGGACGAACCGCTCCCCGGGCTGGCACCCTGAACAAGCTGGCCTCTGCCCTGGACTTCCCCGCCGCCTTCTTCCAGGGGCCGCCGCTAGAGGAACTCCCTGCCGACGGGATTTCGTGGCGGGCGCGCAGTAAGGCTTCGCCACGGGTGCTGGATGCCGCCCGTGCGGCAGGAACGCTCGGTGCGACGCTCTACGACTGGATCGCCGAAAGCTTCCGCCTTCCAGTTGTGGACGTGCCATCCCTGGGCAAGCCGGACCCGGAAACGGCCGCCGGAATGGTCCGCACCCGCTGGGAGCTGGGCGAGGCACCGGCTCCGAATATGGTGCACCTTCTGGAGGCCCATGGGGTGCGAGTGTTCTCCCTGGACCCCGACCACGCTGAGGTCGACGCGTTCGCGGTGTGGCGTGACGGCGTGCCCTTCGTGTTCCTCAACACCCTCAAGTCGGCCGAACGCGGCCGCTTTGACGCTGCGCACGAACTCGGGCACCTAGTGATGCACGGCAGCGAGCATGCCTGCTCGGGGCCTGATGCCGAACGGCAGGCAAACGCCTTCGCATCCGCGTTCCTCATGCCCAGGGCGAGCGTCCTGGGCCACATGCCGTCGGGCGCGCATGTTGACCAGATCATTCGCGGCAAGCGGATCTGGAAGGTTTCTGCCATGGCCCTGACGTACCGCATGCACGATCTTGGCCTGCTTACAGATTGGCAGTACAGGTCAACATGCGCGGAACTGAGTCGGTTGGGATTCCGTTCTGCCGAACCCGAGGGCATGGGGCAGCGGGAGACGTCGCAGGTGCTGACCAAGGTCTTCGCAGCATTGCGAGCGAAGGGTGTTCGGCCTTCCACAGTCGCGGCGGAAGTGGGGCTGACTGGCGAGGAGATGAACAGACTTCTGTTCGGCCTCACCCTTACAACCGTTGCTGGCGGTGGACAGCAGACCGTTTCCACTTCCAAGCGGCATCTGTCCACCGTCGGCTCGCCGACTTCCGGGTCTGCAGGTTCAACGGCGGCCCCTGCTCGTCTGTCCTCTCGGCGTTCCGGCCTACATGGCGCTCCGCTTCGAGGGTGAAGGAACGCGATCCGGCAGGCGCCCTCGAATGCTGCCTGGCAACGGCCGGCGTTTACGCTGCGAGCGCCAGCCAGCGAATGACGGGCACTGCGGTGCCGCCGCTGTACGTACGGCCAGATATCGACATCACCTGCACCTTCGATCCGATCTTGATGACATCACCGACTCACGCTGTGATGCCGGAAGTCTGACCCATTGGCGCTGGACCGCGATGGGCCGATAGGGAGGGGTGCATCGGCTGGCACAATCAGGATCAGTCGAACCGCTGGCAAGGCTCTACTCCATTGTCGACTGACTGCCAGCAGGTTCTTCGTCTGCTGGTGGTACAGGAGCCACCCTGCGGCTGACCAGCGGGAATGGCCGATGCAGGGCCAAGTTCTCAGTGCCTGGTCCGCGAATGGTCCGGATCTTGGTGCCTGGTCCCTGCCCGGCGCGACGCTGCGCACCGTAGCGGAAGGCGGATGTGTCCGGACCGGCGCCGCGTCACCCCGCCGAACGGGTCTTGGCGGCCGTGCGTGGTGCGGGGGCGAAACCGGGGGGTGGCGGTGGGAGGCGGGCGCCCGCCGGGGCGGCGGCATAGACGTAGGCGTCGGGCCGCAGGGCGAGGGTGGCCGCGCGGCGTCGGTCGAGCCAGGGCAGCAGGACGTCGTCGCTGTCGACGAGGGTGCCTTCCGCCGGTCGGGAGCCGGCGGGTGTGATCGTCAGGGAGGGGACGTCCCACTGGGGCTGGGGTGCGGCTGTCCGTGCGTGCAGCAGCAGCCAACCGCCATGGAGCGCGTCGTCCAGCCGTACGACCGACCCGTCGGGTGCGGTCACCCGAGGCTGCGGGATCTGGCAGCCGGACGCGGGGGTGCGGGGGTGGGCCTGGAGCCCGGTGTCGTAGCGGGCGACGGGAATCCAGTGGGAGTCCTGCAGCCACTGGGCGAAGCCCGGCACGCGGTTGAGGACCGGGAGTACGGTGTCCCGCAGCCAGGTGACCGGGCGCCGCCGTTCCGTGATGATCCGGCCGACGAACACCGCTCGCCTGGTGACCTCTTTGACGTGAGGCTTGCGCTCGGCCTCGTAGCTGTCCAGGACCGACTCCGGCAGTTGTTCCCGCAGCACGGCGTCCAGCTTCCAGCACAGGTTGGCCACGTCGCGCACCCCAGCGGCCATGCCCTGGCCGATCCACGGCGGCATCGCGTGTGCGGCGTCACCGGCCAGGAAGACCCGGCTCACCCGGAAACGGGCGGCGCAGCGGACGTGGTGGCTGTACACGGCGGCCCGCTGGATCCGGATGCTGTCCTGGCCGATCCCGTACCGGGACACGAGCTCGTAGATCGCGTGGTCCGTCGTCAGGTGCTTCTCGTCGTCGGCCGGCAGGACGGGGAACTCCCAACGGTGGTGGCCCAGCGGCGTCGGGCAGTCCACCGCCGGCCGGGCCGGGTCGCAGCGGAAGCGCAGCCGGTCGTGGTCCGGCCACGGCTTCAGCATCTCGGTGTCGACGACGACCCAGCGGTCCTCGAACGTCTGCCCCTCGTAGCCTACTTCGAGCTGTGCCCGGGTGGCGCTGGAGCCGCCGTCGGCGGCGATCACGTAGGAGGTGCGCAGGCGTCGTACGGAGTTGTCGGCGGAGGCCACCATCAGGTCGACGCCTTCCGCGTCCTGAAGCACGTACCGGCACTCGTGTCGCAGCAGCACCTTCACGCCGGGGTAGCGCGTCACGCCCTCGCGCAGCACCCGCTCCAACGCGGGCTGGTAGAGGAACATCTGCGGCGGATGGCCGTGCCCGCGCCGGGTGGGGCAGGCGCGGACGAAGGTACGGCCACGCCTGTCCACGAACTCCACGGGCCGGTCGGCGAGCATGTCCTGCTTCAGCCGCTCGGCCAGTCCGACACGCTGCCAGATCCGCAGCACCTCCTCGTCGGTGGAGATGGCGCGGGCGCGGGAGTAGACCTCGCCGTCGCGCTCGATGACGACGACCCTCAGGCCCATTGCACCCAGCAGGTTCGCGGCCGTGACCCCCGTGGGCCCGTACCCGATGACGGCGACGTCGTACGCGCCGTCCTCGGCATTCACCTCACTCACCAGGCCACCTCATTCGATACCCCTAAGATGAATTCACCCGCCTTGTAACGCATTTGCGGCTGTTGGCGCGTATGCGGCAGTCGTCCCGCCACCCTCGTACCGGAGGCAGCACCATGGCCGGTTCACCCCGTCGCGTCGACGTCCACCAGCATCTCCTCCCGCCCTTCTACCGCGACCTCCTCGCCAAGGCGGGCATCGCCGAGGCGGGCGGTCGTGCCCTGCCCGACTGGAGCCCCGAGGCGGCCTTGGAACTCATGGATCTGCTGGGCACCGCCACCGCCTTCCTGTCCGTGTCCACACCGGGCGTCGGCTTCCTGTTCGACCCCGACAAGGCGGCCGAACTCGCCCGTCAGCTCAACGACTTCTGCGCTTCGCTCCCCGCCGACCACCCCGGCCGCCTCGGCTGGTTCGCCACGCTGCCCATGCCGGACGCCGCCGCCTCCGCGGCCGAGGCCGAGCGGGCGCTGGACGAACTGGGCGCCGACGGTGTCACCCTGCTCGCCAACAACCGGGGCACCTACCTCGGCGTGCACGGCCAGGGCGCCCTGTGGCGCACCCTGAACGAGCGGGGCGCCGTCGTTCTGGTCCACCCGGCCGACCTCCCGGCTCCGGCCGTCGACGGCATTCCGCCGTTCGCCGCGGACTTCCTCCTGGACACCACCCGGGCCGCGTACCTCCTCGTACGCAACGGCATCGTCCGCCGCTACCCCGGCATCCGTTTCATCCTCGGCCACGCCGGCGGCTTCGTGCCCTACGCCTCCCACCGCATGGCGGTCGCCATCGCGAACGACACCGGGAGGAGCCCCCTCGACGTTCTGGACGACCTCCGCGGCTTCTACTTCGACACCGCGCTCTCGTCCAGCCCCGCCGCCTTGCCCACGCTGCTGGCCTTCGCCCGCCCCGGGCACGTTCTGTTCGGCAGCGACTGGCCCTTTGCCCCCACCCCCGCCGGTCAGTACTTCACCGCCGGCCTCGACACCTCCGTCGAACCGGAGACCCTGACGGCCGTCAACCACACCAATGCCGAGGCCCTCTTCGCACGCCTTGGCGCGACGCCGGTCCCGGCGCCCAGGGCGAACCTGGCGCGCGCGGCTCAACGGACCGCTGCCCGGCTGCTGTTCAAGCTCGTTCAGCCCGGCGCCCGGTGAAGCGGCTTTCCCCTGCGAGACGAGGTTCACGAGAGCCTCTCGCGGAGCAGGGAGAGCACGGCGGGCCGTTGCTGGTCCGGATGGCAGAAGTAGTGGTCGCCGGAGAACGTCTCCAGCCGGAACTCGCCGTGGGTCACTTCTTTCCATGCGCTCATGCCCTCCTCGCCGACCAGCGGGTCCCGGAGCCCGTGCAGCGCGGTGACGGGTGCATCGAGGTCCGCATCCGCGGTCGAGGGCGTGTACCCGTGGACGATGCGAAGGTCGGCACAGCCGACGGGATCCAGCACACCGAGAAGCTGCTGCCCGGCTTCCCCGCCGAGGGACTCCCGCACGGCGCGGGCGAGTTCCTCGGAATCTCCCCCGAACGCGTCCAGCAGCTCGGTGGGGGACGGCCATGCCGAGTACCCGAGGGACCCGTAGGCCTTCGCGACCCGGGTCGCCAGGGGATTGGGCCCGAGTGAGGGTGAGGTGTACGCCGCGACGAAGAGATGACGCAGCGGCCCGCCACGGACGGTGCCGAACTCGTGGGCGAGCCGGTAGGCCAGCAGCGCGCCCATGCTGTGGCCGTAGAAGGCGAAGGGGCGGTCGGTGTAGGGGGCCAGTGCCTCGGCCAGGAGCCCGACGGCCTCCCCGCAGTCCTCCAACGGGTGCTCCTGCCAACGGTTCTCCCGGCCCGGGAGCTGCACCGGGCAGACGTCGATGTCGTCCGGCAGCCCGTCCGCCCAGGTGCGGAAGACGGACGCGCCGCGTCCGCCGTACGGGAGGCAGAACAACCGCACCCGGGGGCTCCGGCTGAGCCGGTGGTGCAGAAGCCACCGGGCCGGGTCCCGGGCCACCGGGACCGAGTGCCGTTCCCCGACGGACGCCTGGTCCCGGGCGTCGGCCGGGCCAACGGATCCGGGAACCGACCGGAAGGCCGGCAAGCCTGCCAACAGGGTGGCCAGATCACCCACCGTGGGGCCACCCAGCAGTACGTCCAGCGGGACGTCGGCGCCGAGATCCGCGAACAGCAGCTGGCGCAGTCGAAGAGTGCCGAGCGAGTCGAGGCCGAGGTCGGAAAGGGAATGCTCGCTCATGTCCTGAGCGTCCACGGTGATCAGGCCGGGCAGTACGCCGGTCACGTACGCGAGGAGGATTTCAGGCTTTTCGTCCGGCGTGGCCCGCCGCAGCCGCCGCACCGTATCGGGGCGTCGCGGTGTCTGCTCGTTCACGAGGGGACCGGCGACCACGTCAGGGGGCAGGAGTCGTACCTCGGCTTCGTGGCATTCGGCCAGCAGGCGTCCCGCGTGGTCGAAGAGCCGGTAACCGCCCACGAGGCTCTGCCCGTCCACCGGCTCGGTCAGCTTGAAGTGCGCCCACAGCGGCTCGGCTCCGGCATCGGGGGTGTTGTCGAGACCGAACCGGCCCAGAGAGGCGGTGATGAACGCGGCATCGACGGAGAGTCGTTCACCACCGGCCAGGACATACAGCTGGGCGCAGGCGTCGAAGAGGCCGGGATTCAGTCGCGCCTCGGGCCCGTCCGCCCCGGCGCCCCGCAGCCGGGCAAGTACTTCGCCGTCGCCCGACCAGGCTTCCTCGACGCACATGACGGAACCGCCCAGCGCCACACCACGCCCGCGCAGGCCGCGGTAGAAGTCGTCGCCCGAGGAGTGAACGGGCAGGCGTGCGCGCAGCGCCCGGCGCTCCTCCTCGGGCAGTTCGGGCCCCACCAGGGAGGGACGGGTGCGGAACTCGCCGTACACGTGCCTGCTCCATCGCGACTCTCCGTCGGCGACGCTGTGCACGGTGAAGGACCGCCAGCCGCCCTGCTCGTGCCCACCGGTCCGGTCACCGCCCTCGACGACGATCTGCACCGTACGGCGCTCGTCGGCGAACCGCAGAACCTGTGCGAACACCACGTCGCGCAGCTCGTACGCCGGGGCCCCGCCCAGCTCGTGGGCGACCGAGGTCAGCATGTCGTGGTAATAGCCCAGGTGCAGGACCCCGGCCGTGTCGGCGAGCGCGGGCAGCCGCCGCCGACTGAGAACGGTCTCGAACTGGTGGCTCGGCAGTGGGGACCGTACGAGCGTGAGCGCCGTCGGACTCGGCGCCAAAGGGGAGGCACCGTCCGTTCGATGGACGGCGGCTCGGAAACTCTCGGCCCGTGGCACCGGCGGGGCATGTCGGGTGCGCCGGAAGGGGTAGGTGGGCAACGTGAGACAGGCGGGACGCTCACCGTCGTGGATCCCGTCCCAGGTCACCTCGGCCCCCGCCCGATAGGCCGAGGCGAGCCCTTCGAGCAGCCGGGTCCACAGGCTCGGGCCGCTCCCGGCGTCACTCGGGGCCCGGTCGCTCGCGGTCGCGCGGGTGATGCTCCACCACAGGGTGTCGGCCGCCTCGGCCGCCTCCGTGTCCGCGGCCGGGCCGACGGTGATGAAGGTTCCGTAACCGCTGTCCGCAAGGGGGGCGAGTACCACACGGACGGCATGCGGCTCCCCGTCCGGCCCGGCGCCCGGTCGAGCCTCTTCGGAGAGCCAGAAGCCGGGATCGGTCGGTCGTCCGCCGTTCGCCGCCGCCCCGGGGCCGGGGATGAAGCGCAGCCTGGGCTGTGCGAGGGAGGCCGTGGGCCGCGGGCCCGCCCCGCGGCGGGCCGCGAGGTACGCCCCGGCGTCCGGTACGTCCATGATCCCGGCGAAGCAGGCGGCAGCCAGCGCACCGACGCCGCTACCGCCCACCGCGGCGGGGACGATGCCCCACCGATCGGCAAGGAGGCGGGCAAGCGCGAGTTGATAGGTGAAGCGGAGCACGTCGGCCACGAGCGGTTCGAGCCGGGACGTCCGGTCCCGGTCAGCCGTCGTGCGCGGATCCCATGCCGCGGCGGCCCCTGCGGCCGCGGTGGCCTGCAACCGGGTGAGGCACTCCTCGTGCGCGGCGCGGAAACCCGGGCTCATCGCGTACAGCTCGGTGGTGTGCTCCGCCGCCTGGACGAGGTCGGCGTGCAGGAACAGGGCCGTGTGCCGACCGGCGCGGCGCGGCCGGTCCGGTACGAGCCGATCCGTCATTTCCTGGAGTTCTACGCCGAGTTCGACGCCCGAGGCGGTGGTCACCAGCGCAGCCCGGTAAGGGAAGTGTCGGCGGCGGGTCCCAAGGGTGTGGGCGATATCGGCCGGATCCGCCTCGGGGTGGGCACAGACCCAGTCCGCGAGACGACGCACGAGGTCGCCCAGTGCGTCGGGGTCGGCTGCGGACAGCGGCAGTACGTGTGCCCCGTGCGGCGATCGCAGGGCGGCGGCGCGCTGCTCCGGGGCAGTGGTCTCGGCGTCTTCCAGGACCACGTGGGCATTGGTGCCGCTGAAGCCGAAGGAGCTCACCCCCGCGATCCGCGAGCCCTTGCCTGCCGGCCAGGGCAGCGACCGGTCGGGCAGGATCACCGCGCGGCCGGCTGCGCCCAGACGTGGGTTGGGCTCCTCCAGGTGGAGGTTGCCCGGGATCCGGCCGTGCCGCAGCACCTGCACGGCTTTGATCAGCCCCGCGACACCGGCGGCCGGTTCCAGATGACCGATGGCGGACTTCAGCGCGCCGAGGACCAGGGGATGCGAGGCGGGCCGGTCCCGGCAGAGGACGTCGGCGGCGGCGCGGAACTCGATCGGATCGCCGAGCGGTGTTCCGGTGCCATGGGTCTCCAGGTATCCCACCTCGTGCGGGTCGACCCCGGCGTCCCGCAGCGCCTCGCGCAGCAGCTCCCGCTGAGCACGTTCGCTGGGCACGGTCACGCCACCGGACTTCCCGTCGTGGTTGACCGCGGAGCCGCGGATCACGGCCAGTACGGGAGCCCGGACCGCGCGGGCGTCGGACAGCCGCATGAGCGCGACCATGCCGCACCCCTCGGCCCGGACGTAGCCGTCGGCGGCGGCGTCGAAGGGACGGCACCGGCCGGTGGGCGACAACGCGCCCATCTTGCACAGAGCGACGTACGGTTCGGGCGCGAGCAGCAGGTTGACCCCGCCGGCGAGGACGGCGTCGCACTCCCCGAGGCGCAGGCTCCGCAGCGCCAGATGGACGGCCACCAGCGAGGACGAACACGCCGTGTCGATGACGAGTGCCGGTCCGCGCAGCCCCAGCGTGTGGGCGATCCGGCCGGCGGCGATGCTCGGGGCGATGCCGGTGGCGGTGAACGGACCGACCTCCGTGGGCGGGACGGGCACCCGGGAGTGGTCGGAGCCCGACATCCCGACGAACACGCCGACTCTCCGCGGCGCCGGCCCTTCGACGAGGAGCCCGCCTCTTTCCATCGCCTCCCAGCTCGTCTCCAGCAGCAGACGGTGCTGCGGATCCATCTGCGCCGCTTCCTGTGCCGGGATGCCGAACAGGTCCGCGTCGAAGGCGTCGACGTCCTCGGTCAGGAATCCGCCTCTGCTGGTGTACGTCCGGCCCGGAGCCTGGGGGTCGGCCGAGTGGTACAGCTGCGTGGGCCATCGGCCGGCGGGGACGTCGCCGACGGCGTCGACGCCGCGTTCCAGCAGTTCCCACAAGCGCTCCGGCGAGTCCGCGCCGCCGGGCAGCCGACAGGCCATGCCCACGACGGCGATCGGTTGCTGTCTGGCCGATCGCTCCTGTTCGAGCTCGGCGCGCAGGGTGCGGATGGCCGTCAACGACCGCTCCAGCAGATCGTTCTGGCGCTGCGTCACAGTCCCAGTTCCTTCAGCTCGTCGCTCAGCGCGATATCGAGGTCGTCCCCGAAGCCCTCCTCCGTCGCGCCCTGCCCCGCGGCGTCCACGGCGCTCAGGATCGGGAGCGTCCGGGCGAGCCTGCCGAGATCCGCGTACAGCACGCCGAACTCCGGTGTGCCGGTGGCGAGGGAGAGGTCGAACGCTTCGGTGGCCAGGTCGGTGTCCACGGGGGCCAGGCCGTGGCGGCGCAGCAGGTATCCCTCGGTCGCCGCGTCCACCCGCATCCCGCCGTCCCTCATGTACGGCCAGATCAATGCGATGCTGCGGCCGCTGCGTTCACCGCGGGCGCGCAGCTCCTCGCGGCGTCGGGCGAAAGCGGTGAGGAAGGCGCTGGCGTAGCCGTAGTCGCTCTGCCCGGCGTTGCCGGTGAGGGAGGTGAGCGACGAGAAGGTCATGAAGAAGTCCAGTTCGTCACCTTGGGTGAGGGCATCGAGGTGGACGGCGCCGGCGAGCTTCCCGGCGAGCACCTCGTCCACGTCCTCGGCGGTCTTGCCGGACAACAGCGCGTCCTGGATGTGTCCTGCCGCATGGATGACGCCGCCGAGTCCGCCGTGCCGGCTTCGTACCTGCTCCAGCAGGCGGCGTACGTCGTCCTCTCGGCCCATGTCCGCTCGGATGTGTTCGACTGTGGCGCCGGTCGCGGCGATCCTGTCGATCGCCTCCCGCTGGCCGGGCCCGGGTGCCGACCTGGCGGCAAGGACGAGGGTGCAGCCGGGAGCGCGCCGGGCGATGTGCTCGGCGAAGGCCATTCCCAGTGCCCCGTGACCGCCGGTGATCAGGTAGGTGCCCTTGGGGGCGAGCCGGCCCGCCTGCCGGTCACCGGCCGCCGGGCGAAGCCTCCGCATCCGCCGGACGAGGCGGCCGCCGGGAGCGTGGCGGACCTCGGCGGGAGGTTCCGGCACACCGAGCTCGCCGCCGCACGCCTCGATCACCCGTGCGAGTCCGGGCAGCGCATCCGCCGTCTCCCCGGCCACGGCCAACGACTGGCAGATCAGCCGGGGGCTTTCGTGCCGTACGCAGCGGGCGAACCCGCCGAAGGCCTCCACCAGGGGCTGCGGTCCCTCGGCTTCGGCGTACTCGTCGAGCAGCAGCAGCCGCACCGGGTCGGGGAGAGTGGCCAGAGAGCGGGCCAACGGGAAAACCGAGCGGATACCGACGTCGAGCTGTGCGTCGAGCTGTGCGTCGGGGTGTGCGTCGGGAGTCGGGGCGGTCATGCCGGCACCGGACGCCCAGCGGTGGACGAAGACCCTGGGCACGCCGCCCGGTCGGGCGGCGAGGTCCGCCACCAGCCGTGCGCAGTCCGCGTCCTGCCCCGGCCGCACGACGTACTCGTCGTCTCCGGTGCGGCCGTACTCCTCGCCCGGCCGGACCAGGATCACCGGAGTGTCCGAGCCCAGCTCCCGCTGCCGTCGGGCCAGCGCCGCGGCGAGCGTCCCGTCCCGGTCGAAGACCACCGCCCCGGTCGGCCAGGCGACGGGGGCGCCCGCCGGGTCCGGCAGGGGATCCGCGTCCCAGATCCCCTCGTAGAACATCTTCTCGAACCCGGCTTCCGGGCTCTCGATGACGGAGGACGGCCCCACGGCGGGTGCCGTGGTCACCACAGGGGGAAGGGGGACCGAGCCGATCTTCTCCAGCAGGAATCCGGCCAGTTCCCCGACGGTCGGGTAGTCGAACGTGACCGTCGCGTACATCGGTACGCCGAGCTCCTCCTCGATCCGGGCGGCGAGCTGGACGGCGAAGATCGACTCCAGGCCGAGTTCGATGAAACCGCGGTCGGGATCGGGAAGGGTTCCCGGGGCGTACTGGAGCAGCCGACCCAGCTCCCCACGGAGCCGCTCCACGAGGAAGGAGCGCCGCTCGCTCTCCGGTAGGACGGCCAGCTCGGCGAGGGTGCCGGTGTCCCGGCCGCCGTCGGGTTCCGTCGCAGTCGAGCCGTCCGGCCCGGCGTCGTCGAGCCAGTACCGGTCGCGGCTGAACGGGTAGACCGGAGCGGGTGTCCGGCGCGGGCTCTCGTCCGCCGTGTACATCTCGTGCCAGTCCCACGAGGTGCCCTGCGTCCACGCGCGGGCGATGTCGTCCCACTTCCCGAGTTCCGCGAGACGGGCCGGCTCGCCGGAAGCCGTTTCCGGTCGGGGTCCGCGCGGTGCGACCCCCCTGTGCACCACCGGGTGTCCGACGGCGCTGTCGGACGGGGAGCCGTCCTCCAGGTAGGCGCGGAGGGCGGAGACCGCTTCCTTCCGGTCGGCGGCGACGAACGCCAACCGGTGCGGCAGGGCGCTCCGTCCGCACTGCAGGGTGTAGGCCAGGTCGAGGAGAGCGTCGGCTTCGTCCCTCCCGCCGTCGGGACCGTTGCCGCCGTCGGCCAGGAACACCCGCAGCCGCTCGGCGTACCGCCGCAGTGCGGCCTCGTCGTCGGCGGACAGCACGAGGACGCGGGGGCGGCGCTCGCTCCGACGCCGGGGCGTCTGCTCGGGTGCCTCCTCCAGTACGACATGGACGTTGACGCCGCCCGCGCCGAAGGAGCTGATGCCGGCCCGGTGCGGCAGCGGCGTACCGTCCGGCCCGCTCATCGGATCCCACGGGCCGCGTACTGCCTGGACCTTGAAAGGAGTGTCCTCGAAGGGGATCTCGGGGTTGGTGCGGTCCGAGTGCAGCAGCGTCGGGACCAGCGTGCGGTACCGGAGCTGTAGCGCGGTCTTGGTCAGCTGGGCGATGCCGGCCGCCGCTTCCGCATGGCCGATGTTGGACTTCACCGAGCCGACGGCGCAGTACTGACCGACCCTGGTGGAAGGGGCGTACGCGTCGGCGAGCGCGCGCATCTCGATGGGGTCGCCGAGGCTGGTGCCGGTGCCGTGGGCCTCGACGTAGCCGATGGTGTCCGCGCTGATGCCCGCCGACCTCAGGGCCGCCTGGATCACTTCGGTCTGCGCGACGGGGTTGGGGACGCTGTAGCCGAAGGTCCGGCCGTCGCTGTTGACCGCCGAACCCTTGATGACCGCGTAGATGTGGTCGTTGTCGATCAGCGCCTGCCGGAGCGGCTTGAGCAGCACGGCGCCGACCCCCTCGGCCGGGACATAGCCGTCGCCGCCCGCGCCGAAGGCCCGGCACCGGCCGTCGCTCGCGAGGAACCCCGCGTCCTGGAGCATCATGTACTTCGTCGGGTGGAGGGAGAGGTTGACCCCTCCGGCGATCGCCGCGTCGCACTCACCGCGCCGGATGCTCTCGCAAGCGAGGTGTACCGCGTACAGGGACGAGGAGCAGGCGGTGTCGACGGTGAGGCTGGGACCGCCGAGGTTCATCAGGTAGGACACCCGGTTCGCCGCGGAGAACGTCTGGGACTCGACCGTCACCCACTCCCCGCGGGCGACCGCCCCGGCGCCGAAGAGCTGGTAGTTGTTGTACGTGAGGCCGCAGAACACCCCGACCGGCGCCCGCCGGTCACCCGCCGCGGGATCGGCGAGGGAGGCCGGTGTGTGGCCGGCGTCCTCGACGCACTCCCACGCCGTCTCGATGAACAGCCGTTGCTGTGGATCGAGGAACCGGGCCTCCACGGGTGCGATGTGGAAGAACGTGGCGTCGAAGGCGTCGACGTCGTCCAGGAAGCCGCCCCATCGCGGCCAGTCGTCGCCGTGGCGCTCCCTCGCGAGTTCGGCGTACCGGCGGAAGCCCGGACGGTCCAGGGGGATCTCGCCCACGGAATCGACGCCGTTCAGGAGATTGCGCCAGAACCCGGTGACGGTGCGGGAACCGGGGTAACGGCCGCTCATGCCGACGATGGCGATGTCGAGGCCCGACGAGGACGGTTCGCCGCGCGTCGCCGTCGGCACGGTCCGCGAGGAGGGGGTATCGACCGTCATGGGGGCGGGGGCGGAGTGCCGGGCCAGGTAGGAGGCCAGATCGCGGAGGTTCTTGTACGTGTAGAAGACCGTGGCGGACAACGGGCCGTACCGGTGCTCCAGGCGCTTGCGTAGCTGGAGCACCGTGATGGAGTCCAGGCCCAGTCGCTCGAACGGAGTGTCCACGCCGATCTCGGTCCGGTCCCATTTCAGCACTCCGGCGAACTCGTCGAGCAGCTCCTCGGCGATCTCGGTGTGTGCCGAAGGGGAGGGCACGGCGTCCACCGTGCCGGCGCGCTGACCCGAGCCCGGCAGCGTGGCCGCGTGGCCCTGTGGTGGCAGGGCGGGCGAGCTGCTCAGCTGCTGCCGGGGCCAGAACCGGCGCGGCTCGAAGGGGTAGCCGGGCAGGGGCATCCGGCGGTACGGCCATGCCGGTCGCAGCGCGGCCCAGTCCAGCGCGACACCCGCGGTCCACAACCGGGCGAGTCGGTCGAGTCCGCCGCCCGCGGCGAGCTCGGCGAGGTAGGCGGCACCCGGCGGGTCCGCTCCGAGGTCGGCGAGGGCGTCCGTGGCGACGCCGGTATGGACGCCCCGGGCCCCGGCGTCGTCGCGACAGAAGCTTTCGAGACCGGCGCGCAGTTCCGCGAGGTTCCGTGCGACGACCGCCAGCCGGTACGGCATGGCTTCCCGCCCGGTCTGCAGGGTGGCCGCGAGGTCCGGGAGGTCCGCAGGGCCCAGGAGGCCGTACGCCGGGGCTTCGTCGGGTGCCGGGGTGTCACCCAGGCGGGCGGCGAGCTGCTCGGCCTGGGCCCGTAGCCGCTCGGCGGAACGGGCGGACAACGGCACGATGTGAGCCCGGCCATCCAGCCGTGGCCGTGGTACCGGAGTCGCCGGAAGGTACTCCTCCAAGACCACGTGGGCGTTGACGCCGCCGAAGCCGAACGAGCTGATCCCGGCCCGGCGGGGCAGCGAGCGGCCCTCCGCCCCGACTGGACGGGGCCAGGCGCGGGTCCGGTTCAGGAGGCGGAAGGGGGAACCGGCCAGCCGGAGGTGCGGGTTGGGTGCGGTGAAGCCGCGCAGGGCCGGCAGGCGGCCGCATTGGACCGCGAGGATCGCCTTGACCAGGCCCGCCATGCCCGCGGCGGCCTCCAGGTGGCCGATGGAGGTCTTCACCGAGCCGATGCCGCAGTGCGGCTCGTCTGCATCGGCCAGACCCCAGTCGTCGTACAGCGTGCGGAACGCTTGTCGCAGGCCTTCGATCTCGACCGGGTCACCGAGCTCGGTGCCGGTTCCGTGGGCCTCGATCAGCCCGGCGGTGGACGGGTCCAGACCGGACTGCCGCCAGGCCGCGACGATCACGTCGGCCTGGCGGTCCGGGCTCGGGGCGGTGAGCGAGGCCGTGCGGCCGCCGTGCCCGACGGCGCTGCCCCGGATGACCGCGTGGATTGTGTCCCCGTCGGCTTCGGCCCGGGCGAGCGGCTTGAGGAGCACGGCGGCGACGCCTTCACCGCGTACGTATCCGTCGGCCCGTGCGTCGAAGGCCTTGCAGCGGCCGTCCGGGGCGAGCATTCCGGCCTGGGCGAAGGAGACGAAAGCACTCGGCCCGGCGAGGACGTTGACCCCTCCGGCGACGGCCTGGTCGCATTCACCGAGTCGGATGCTGCGGACGGCCCGGTGCACGGCCACCAAGGAGGACGAGCAGGCGGTGTCCACCGGCTCGCTGGGGCCGTGCAGCCCCAACAGGTACGAGACGCGGTTGGCGAGCACCGAGTGCGCCAGCCCGGTCGCCGTGAGGGCCTCGACCGGCGTGCCGGCGGCGGTCAGCGCCTCGACGTAGTCCATGCCGCTGACGCCGGCGAAGACCCCGGTGCGGCTGCCGGCCAGGGCGGACGGCCGGTAGCCCGCGTTCTCCACCGCGTGCCAGACGGTTTGCAGGAACAGCCGTTGCTGAGGGTCCATCAGCAGGGCCTCGGCGGGGGAGATGTCGAAGAAGGAGCAGTCGAAGGCGGCCGCGTCGCGGAGGAAGGCACCCCATCGCCGTGGTGCCGCCTGCTCAGAAGGAGTGGCGGGGCCGCCGTCGGGCGACCGCCAGTCCCAGCGGTCGGCGGGGACCTCGCCGACAGCGTCGTGTCCGGCGATCAGGTTCTCCCAGAACCCGCGGAGATCATCGGCACCCGGGAACACGCCGCTGATGCCGATCACCGCGATCGGCTCGTCCGTCGCCACGGCCGATGCCGGCCCGTGGGCGGTCGGCGGCACGGGATGCGCGGGCGCGGCTGCGTCGGCGGTCGGCGACGGGTCTTCGGCCGTCGACTCGGCCGGGTACAGGTGCGGCATCCGGTCGCGATGTGCGGACACCAGGTGGCGGGCGAGCGCGCCCACGGTGTGGTGCTCGAAGAAGACCGACGGTGCCACGTCGGTTCCCAGGTGATCGCTGAGCCGACAGGAGAACTCGATGAGCTGGAGGGAACCGAAGCCGAGTGCGGCGAGCGCCGCCGTCGAGGTGACCGCAGTGCTCCCCCCGCTCTCCCGGCCGGTGGCCCCCAGCATCTCCCGCACGTCGTGCAGGAGGTCGCGTTCGAGGAGGCGTACGTACGCCTCGTCGTCCTGCGGCTGTCGTACCGGGGCGGGCCGCGGGCGCGTCGGCTGCGCTCGAATGGCCCGGACCATTCCCGTGACCGCCGTACCCGGTCCGACCTGCTGGAAGTCGTCCACTCCCGCGTCGAGCAGGTGGCGCACCGAATCGGTCCAGCGCACGGGGGCGGTGATCTGCCGTGCCAATTCGGCGCCGATGTCCCGGCCGTGGGGCGCGGCGGTGGTGTTGGCGATCACCGGAATCCGCGGCGGCGCCAGTTCGAATCCCGTGACGAAGTCGGCGAACGCCGTCGCCGCGTCACCCATGTAGCGGGAGTGGAACGCGCCGCTCACCGGCAGCGGGAGGCAGTTGGCGCCGGCCGTCACCAGGTGCGGGACGACGCGGGTGATGCTCTCGGCAGGGCCGGAGATCACCAGCTGTTCGGCGGTGTTGTAGTTGGCGACGTCGATGTCGTCGCCTCCGCACCGGGCCAGGACGTCGGCGATGCCGTCCGCGCCGAGACCGATGACCACGGCCATACCACCACCGGCGGCCAGGGCCATGAGCTCGGCACGCTTCTGCACCAGTCGTAGGCCGCCCTCGAAGTCGAAGACACCGGCGGCTTCGAGGGCGTTGTACTCCCCGAGACTGTGGCCTGCCAGGAAGTCGGGCGGGTTGTCGTGCCGCTCCGACCAGTCCCGGTGGGCGAGGGAGTTGACGACGTACAGTGCGGGCTGGGTGTAGAGGGTGTCGTCGAGTCGGCCGTCCGGGTCGCTCAGGCACAGCCCCGCGATGGAGTATCCGAGGATGTCATCGGCCCGGGCGGTGAGGTCCGGGAACCGCGCGAAGAGCTCCCCGCCCATGCCACGGTGCTGGGAGCCCTGCCCCGGGAACAAAAGCGCGATCACTGCTGACTGCTCCGATGATGTGTTCGGGGTTCGGGAAGGGGCTGGGCGAGAACGGCCGACCGCACCAGCCCGCCCGATTCGTATGCTTCTCGGCACGCGCTTCGGCGCAGCTTGCCACTGCTGGTCAGGGGCAGGCTTCCGGGTTGTACGGGAACCAGTTCGTGCAGTTCCACGCCGTGCTTCACCATCAATGCCGTGCGCACGGCGTGCTCCACGCTGGTGTCCGTCAACTCCGCGTCGCGTACGGCCCTGGGATCCACCTCGGCGACCATGACCAGGCGTTCGCGGCCTGTGACGTCGAACCGGAAAGCGGAGATCCGGTTCGGCCGGAAGGCGGGGACGGCGTCCCCGACGGTGGCCTCCAGATCGTTGGGCCAGTGGTTGCGCCCATTGATGATAACGACGTCCTTGACCCGTCCGGTCACGTACATGTGGCCGTCCGTCAGGAATCCGAGGTCGCCGGTGCGCAGCCAGGCGCCGTCCGAGTCGACGCCCGCATCCCTGGGCCGGTCGTGGAAGGTCCCGGTTCCGGTGGCGCCTCCGGCGTAGCCGGGGCTGACGTTCCCGCCGCAGGTCCAGATCTCACCGACCCGACGGTCGGGCAGGACATGGCCGGCCGGGTCGGTTACGCACACGCGCTGGTCCACGGGCACGCCGCAGCTGACCAGTTCCACGACCTGCTCGGGCGCCGTGCACGTGTCCGCGGCGACCGCGTGTCCGCGGGCCAACGCCTCCCGGTCGCAGGGCAGCACGCGGGGCTCCTCGTCCACGGGCGCTGCGGTGACCACGAGGGTGGCCTCCGCGAGCCCGTAGGAAGGTGTGTGCGCCTCGGGGTGGAAGCCGCACCGGGCGAAGTGCTCGGAGAAGCGGCGCAGGGTCGACGCCCGGACCTGCTCACCGCCGTTGCCCAGGACCCGCAGACTGGACAGGTCGAGGTCGTCCAAGTCCGCTCCGCGTACCCGGTTCACGCACAGGTCGAGGTTGAAGCACGGTCCGGACGTGATGGTGCCGCGCCACCGGTCGATCGCCCTGAGGTAGGTCAACGGCCTGCGGACGAAGTCGGTCGGCCCCATCAGGACGCACGTGGCGCCCGCACCCAGCGGTCCCAGTACGCCGAGCATCAACCCGAGGTCGTGGTAGAGCGGCAGCCAGCTGACGGCGACGCTCAACCGGTCGACCCGGAAGGCGGCGTTCACCTGGGCCACGGCCCGTGCGATGTTGCCGTGGGTGATCTGCACGCCGCGCGGTGCGGAGGTCGATCCGGAGGTGTACTGGAGGTAGGCGACCGTTCCCGGAAGCAGGTCGACGGGCTGCCCGCCGCCGGACCTCTCATCGGGCACCTCGTCGGTCCGGATCACCTCGTACCCCGCGAGCCGCGGGTCGTCGGCCAGCAGGCGGCGGACGTCCGCTTCACCGGCCTCGTCGGTGAGCACCACGCGGACGCCGGCATGGGGCAGCACCGACGACAGCCGGTCGGCGCCCCAGACCGAGTCGGCCTCGCAGAGGGGGACGGCGACGACGCCCGCGTAAAGGCAGGCAAGGAAGGCCGTGACGTACTGCGGACCCTGCGGGCACACCAGGGCCGCTCGGCTCAAGGGCGCGCACCGTGACCGGAGTTCGGCGGCGACGGCGCGGACCCGGCGGTCCAGTTCGGCGTACGTCCAGGTGAGCGGTTCATCGACGGTCCCGCCGCGGGTGCCGACGAACCGGTAGGCGATGTCGTGCGGTCTGTCCTGCGCGAGCCGGCGCAGCCGCGCTACGGGATGGTGCGGCGGCAGGGCGGAACGGGCCGAATCCCCGGCGGCGGCACCGGACGGTTCGGGCAGGGAAGCGGACACGGTCCGGACTCTCCTCGTCGCAGTGGATTCACGATCATCGGTCGTGATCACCAACGCGTGCCCGCGGCGGAGGACACGGCGCGGGTCGGCCAACGGCGAATCGAGAACGAACGGCCCGAACAGACCGAACGGACCGCACGAATCGAACAGGTCCCACTGGAAATTTCCTTGTCGGAATCGGTGGTACGGTGCCGACCCTCTTTGCGTGCTTCGTCCCCTTGCGGGCCAGGTGGGAGCTTCCCTTCCGTGACCCGCACGCAATTCCTGGAATGGCGCAACCAGAATGAAGCAGATCATCGGATTATCCCGGTCCCGTCCCCGGGTGGTTCTTGCCGTTGCCGCTCTCTGCGTCCTGCTCTCCACCGTGGTGGGAGCGCTGACGTCGGACCGGCTCACGGCCGGTGGGATGTATCCGGAGTCAGCGGAATCCGTTCGGGCGGAGCGCATCTTGGGGGAGAGATTCGGTGCGGGCAGCCCCGACGTGCTTCTGCTTGTGAAACCTCGCGACACGAGGCAGCCGGTTGACGCGCCGGCCGTTGCGGCGGCGGGCAAGTCGCTGACCGGCGCCGCACGCCGCGCGGCCCCAGTCCACTACGTCTCCTCGTTCTGGGACGGCGATCCGGCGATGCGCGCCCGAGACGGCCGAAGCGCCGTGATCGCCGTGAAATACCGGGGTGATGAGAAAGAGGTCGGCGAGGCGGTGGAACGCCTGTTGCCGTCCGTCCTCGGCGAGCAGGGCCCGGTCACCGTGTCGGCTGCCGGCTCCTCCGCGGTCCTGGACGCGTTGCAGGAGCAGAGCCACCGTGACCTGCTCCGCGCCGAGTTGCTGACCGCTCCGCTGGTGCTGTTGCTGCTGATCCTGGTCTTCCGCAGCCTTCTGGCCGCGCTGCTTCCCGTCCTCGTCGGCGTGCTGTCCGTGACGACGACCTCGGCACTGCTCGGTACGCTGGCGATGGTCACGCCGGTCAGCGTCTTCGCACTCAACATCGCCAGCGCCCTCGGCTTTGGCCTGGCCGTCGACTACAGCCTGTTCATGGTGACGCGCTTCCGGAGCGAACTCGACTCCGGTGCGGCCACGGCTGCGGCACTGCGGACGACGCTGGCCACGGCGGGTCGGACCGTGGCGTATTCGGCGGTCGCGGTCTCGCTGTCCCTGGCCGCGTTGCTCGTATTCCCGACGATGTTCCTGAGGACCGTGGCCTTCGGCGGAATCCTCGTAACGCTGCTGTCCGCGCTCGCCACCTGGGTGGTCCTGCCGGCCGCCCTCGCCTTGCTGGGCCGTCGGCTGCGTACGGGGACCGCGCCCCGTTCGAGCGACGTCAAACGCTCGGTCGACAGGGCCACGAGCTGGGTCTGGTCCGCCAGTGCCCGGCTCGTCCGGCGAGCCCCGGCGCTGGTGGCGGCCGCGGTGACGGTCCTCCTGCTGACCTTGGCCGCCCCGTTCCCGGCAGTGTCCTTCGCCTTCCCGGACGACCGGGCGCTCCCCGCCGGAACCGCGGTCAGGGCTGCCTCCGACAGCGCGCGCCGGGACTTTCCGCAGCTGTTCGCGCCAAGGATCGCCGTGGTGTTGCCCGGTGCGGCCGCCGGACGGCAGGGGTGGGCCGGGACCGAGAACTACGCGCGCTCGCTCTCCCGCGTCCCAGGCGTACGTCAGGTCGACACCGCGACCGGCACTCTCACCCGTGGCGATCGGCACCCGCCCGCCCCGACGGCCGTGCGCTCCTTCATCAACGGCTCCGACACGTGGCTCAACGTCACGCTGACCGGCGACCGGGTCCTGGACGCGCTGGCAGCCGTACGTGACGTGTCAGCGCCCGTACCACCACTGATGGGTGGCGATGCCGCCCATCTGCAGGACACCAAGACCGCGCTCGCCGACCGCCTGCCAGCCGCCCTCGTATGGGTGGCCGCATCGATGTTCGTGCTGTTGTTCGCGTTCACCGGCAGCGTGCTGGTGCCGCTCAAGGCCATCCTGCTGACCGGACTGAGCATGACCGCAGCCCTCGGAGCCATGGTCTTCATCTTTCAGGAAGGCCATCTGCAAGGCCTCGTCGGGTCGTTCACCCCGGTAGCCGCCACCGACATCATGATGCCGATCCTGGTGATCGCCATCGCCTTCGGGCTCTCGATGGACTACGAGGTGTTCCTCCTCTCCGCCTTCCGCGAGAGTTACCTCGCTCTGGGGGACAACTCCGCGGCCATCGAGGCCGCGGTACGGCGCACGGCACCCCTGATCACCTCGGCAGCCGTCCTCATCATCGTGGTCTTCCTCGGCCAGGCGTCCTCGCCCGTCGTCCCGCTGAAGATCGTCGGCGTCGGCATGGTCCTCACCATCGTGCTGGACGTGACCGTGATGCGCATCCTGCTGGCCCCCGCCCTGATGCACCTGGCCGGCCGGGCCAACTGGTGGGCCCCCGCGCCACTGTCCCGCTTGCACGGCCGCTACGGGCTCGCCGAGACCTGAGGGACCCCTCATCTTGAGTTGCCAAGGGGCCGGATCTGGGGATACGCGTCGTGCTGAGGCGCTCTGCAGGATGCGTGCGGCCGCCGGGGGCTCCGGGGCCGGGGGCGGTGAAGCGTGCCCTGCCATGTCCGTGCCGGGAAGCCTGCCAGCAAGGCCAGCCAGCCAGGACGGCGTGTCAGGTCCGGAGTGCGGTGCGAGGCGACCTGGCAGGCCGCCAGCGCCCGAATGGCATCCACCGGACCTCCGGGTTCGGCGCGCGGTGTGACTGGCCGCGCCTCATGACCGGGCGGTGTCGACTTCCGCGACCCGGGCTCGAATCCGGTCCGTGACTGGCCCGGGGGAGCGCCCGATCACGTTGATCGGCCACGCAGCGTCACGAGTTCGCTCCGATCGGCTTCTGGTCGGAAACGGCTCCTCGGGGGCAATCGGCCCTCCAAGGCCCCGAGTTCAGGGTCTAAAAGAATCCAAGTGCAGGCCACTCTACCGATCGGGAAGATCGCCGCGCAGGCTTCCGCGGCGAAATCGTCGAGTGGCTCACTGAATGTGCTGGTCTGCACGTTTCGCTCGCGATCTTCGATGCCAACAAGCAAGACGGTCAAATCGGATGCCGCTCGTCGAGGCAATCCCGTCGATCGAAGCCCGCAACCTAAACGCGGTCCGCGCCGCCGCCGACAACCAGACCACGCTGGCCCTGCCCGGCGTACACGCAGACCTCTCCACAGCCCGAGCCCTCGTCCTCATGCTCCGCGTCATGTTCAACGGCACCCGACGTCGTATCCGGGCGTAGTGGTCCGGCTTCTAGTGGCAGTAGTTAACTGTGAGAAGTGCGAGGAAAGGTACAGTAGTTGAGGGATAGCGCTCGGTGCCTGGGTACTCCATCTTGGCGTGATCGGCCCCTGGCCCTGAGCGTCGAGTGGTGCTTCTGCCTGCGATGTCCGAGGCCCCACTGCGACGCTCTGGGCACTCTCATGAAACTCAATTACCTGTCTTTTGAGGGTTCTTAGAGTAGTGAAGCTGTTCATGGCGTACCCAGGGGTCTTCTACAGCGACGACGGGCAGATCCTGCGCGCGATGCAGCGGGCGTCGGGCAACGGCGGGCTGATCATGATGCACGCCGAGAACGGCATCGCGATCGACGTGCTCGTCGAACAGGCCCTGGCGCGCGGGGAGACCGATCCCCGCCACCACGGGGAGGTCCGCAAGGTGCTCCTCGAAGCCGAGGCCACCCACCGGGCGATCCAGCTGGCCCGGGTCGCCGGCGCGCCCCTCTACGTGGTCCACGTTTCGGCGGAAGAGGCGGTCGCGGAGCTGGCCCTGGCCAGGGACAAGGGGCTGCCGGTCTTCGGCGAGACCTGTCCGCAGTACCTCTTCCTGTCCACCGACAACCTCGAAGAGCCCGACTTCCAGGGCGCGAAGTACGTCTGCTCCACCCCGCTACGGCCGCGCGAGCACCAGGCGGCGCTGTGGCGGGGCCTGCGCACGAACGACCTCCAGGTGGTCTCCACCGACCACTGCCCGTTCTGTTTCCGGGGCCAGAAGGAGCTGGGCCGGGGGGACTTCTCGAAGATCCCGAACGGGCTGCCGGGGGTGGAGAACCGCATGGACCTCCTCCACCAGGCGGTCCTGGACGGGCACATCAGCCGCCGCCGCTGGATCGAGATCGCCTGCGCGACCCCGGCCCGGATGTTCGGCCTCTATCCGCAGAAGGGCACCATCGCGCCGGGCTCCGACGCCGACATCGTCCTCTACGATCCGCACGCCGAGCAGGTCATCTCCGCCGAGACGCACCACATGAACGTGGACTACTCGGCGTACGAGGGCAAGCGGATCACCGGACGCGTCGACACGGTCCTGTCCCGGGGCGAACTCGTCATCGACCGACGCGAGTTCACCGGCCGCGCCGGCCACGGCGCCTTCATCCCCCGCTCCACCTGTCAGTACCTGTAAGCCGCAAGCCCGCACGCAGCAGCAGCAAGGAGCCATGCATGGACTTCGGCCTCGTCCTGCAAACCGACCCGCCGGCCTCGCAGGTCGTCAGCCTGATGAAGCGGGCCGAACGCAACGGATTCCGTTACGGCTGGACCTTCGACTCGGCGGTCCTGTGGCAGGAGCCGTTCGTCATCTACAGCCAGATCCTGGCCAACACGCAGCGCATGCACGTCGGTCCGATGGTCACCAACCCGGGCACCCGCACCTGGGAGGTGACCGCTTCCACCTTCGCGACGCTGAACGACATGTACGGCAACCGCACGGTCTGCGGGATCGGGCGCGGGGACTCGGCGATGCGGGTCGCCGGGCGCGCGCCCAACACCCTCGCCCGCCTCGGCGAGGCCATCGACGTCATCCGGGACCTTGCGGAGGGCCGCGAAGCGGTCGTGGACGGGAACCCGATCAAGATCCCCTGGATCCGGGACGGGAGACTTCCGGTCTGGATGGCGGCCTACGGGCCGAAGGCCCTCGCCCTGGCAGGGCAGAAGGCGGACGGGTTCATCCTGCAGCTCGCCGACCTCTACCTCACCGAATGGATGATCAAGGCGGTCCGCCAGGCTGCCGTGGAGGCCGGCCGTGACCCGGCCGCGATCACCATCTGCGTGGCGGCCCCGGCGTACGTCACGGCCGACGACTCGGCGCAGGCCCTGGCCCACGCCCGCGACCAGTGCCGCTGGTTCGGCGGCATGGTCGGCAACCACGTGGCCGACCTGGTCTCCCGCTACGGCGAGCACTCCTCGATGGTCCCGGACGAGCTGACGGAGTACGTCAAGTCCCGCCAGGGCTACGACTACAGCCACCACGGCCGCACCGGCAACCCCTCCGCCGACTTCGTCCCCGACGAGATCGTCGACCGCTTCTGCCTGCTGGGCCCCGCCGAGGCCCACATCGCGAAGCTCCGCGCCCTGCGCGACCTGGGCGTCGACCAGTTCGCCGTCTACGACATGCACGATGCCCGGGAAGCGACCATCGACGCGTACGGCTCCGAGGTCATCCCGTCGTTCAGCTGACTTTCGCGAGGGGCGCGGGGCCGACCGGGAGGTCGGCCCCGCAACAGGTTGCCGGCGGCTCTCGTGCGACCGGTCACCACCGACCGCCGAGGACACCCACCTGGACGGGCTCCGAATCGCAGCGGCGGGCGGACCGGGTCGGTGACGGTGGGCGTGTCATCCCCACGGGGCGACGTTCGGCACGGTAGATCAGGCAAGACTCTCGCCGAGCCCAACACCGCCCCGGAGGTTCCATGTCGAAAAGCGGCGCGCCCCGCATCGACGTCCCGAGTGAGGCCCCGGCGCGGGCGTCGCTCGTGTTGGCGTCCCTGATCATCGTTGCCGCGGTGGCCAACCTGAACCTGTCGGTGGCCAACGTGGCGCTGCCCGCGATCGGGAAGGCCTTCGACTCCTCCCAGACCTCGCTGAACCTGGTCGCCGTGGGGTACTCCCTCGGCCTCGCCGCATCGGTCCTCTACCTGGGTGCGGTCGGCGACCGTCACGGGCGCAAGCTGCTGCTGCTCCTCGGTACCGCTCTGTCCGTCCCCGCCTGCCTGCTCGCCGCGTCCGCGCCGAACGACACGGTCCTGGTGATGGCCCGGATCCTCGGCGGGCTCTCGGCCGGCATGGCCTACCCGACCACCCTGGCGCTGATCACCGCCCTGTGGGCGGGGCCCGGGCGGACGAAGCCGATCGCGCTGTGGTCAGCCCTGGGCGGCGGCATCTCCATGCTCGGGCCGGTGATCGCGGGCGCGCTGCTCGAACGCTTCTTCTGGGGGTCGGTGTTCCTCATCACCCTGCCCCTCGCCGTGGTCGCGCTGGTCATGGCCCTGCTGTTCGTCCCCGCACACGCCAACGAGTCGGCCGAACCGGTGGACAACCTCGGCGGCATCCTGTCCGTCCTCCTGATCGCGGGACTGGTACTGGCGATCAATTTCGCCGCCGTCCCCCACCAGGGAGCACTGGTCGTCGGCCTCGCCGTGATCGCCCTGGCCGCCGGAGCGGCGTTCTTCCGGCGTCAGCGCCGGGCCCCCAACCCGTTGTACGACCTCCGCATCGCCGGACGGCGCACGTTCTGGGTCGCCGCATGCGCGGGAATCATCGTGTACGGCTCCATGATGGGATCGGCGTTCATCAGCCAGCAGTACCTGCAGAACGTGCTCGGGTACAACCCCGTCGAAGCCGGCGCCGCCATCCTCCCCCTCGTCGTGATGATGGTGCTCGTGGCACCACGGTCCGCGAAGCTGGTCGAGACACGTGGCGCCCGCACGACCCTGCTGATCGGCTATGCGTTCCTCTTCCTCGCCTTCGCCTGGATGCTGCTGTTCTGGGGCGAGCACAGCCGCTACTGGCACATCGGCCTCGCCTACGTGCTCACCGGTATCGGCGCCGGCCTCGCCGGGACGCCCGCATCCCACTCGCTGACCGGATCGGTGCCCGTGCGGCGGGCCGGCATGGCCTCCGGCACCGCCGACCTGCAACGGGACCTCGGCGGGGCCGTCATGCAGTCCATCATGGGGCTGCTCCTCACCGCCGGCTACGCCTCGGCCTTCAGCGCGGCGATCGCCGCCTCCCGCGAGAGCAAGGACGTGTCGGACCAGGTCCAGAGCGAGCTGACGAAGTCGTTCGCCTCCGCCGGGCAGGTCGCCCAGCAGCACCCCCAGTACACCGACCAGATCATCGCGGCAGCACGCCGGTCCTTCCTCCACGGCGACGACTGGGCGTACACCGTCGGCCTGGCCGCGATCGCCCTGGGCGCCATGCTGATCTTCTTCATGTTCCCGCACCGGGACGCCGAGCGGGAGCTCCTGGGGCGCTACTACGCCGAGGACTCCGCCTCCGCCTCCGCCGCCACCGCCACCGAGAGGTCGAGCGGACCGGGAGCCTGAGAGGCCGTAAGGTCAGCTGGTCGCCGACCGGGTCTCCCGCGCCCCAGTTGAGCCGTTCGGTTCGGGAGAGCACCCCATTGGGTCAGTGGCAGTCGTGCCACCGGGGCCATGGCAGTGCGGTGGTGCTGTCGTGGTGGCGCGGATTGCGCGTCACCGTCAGCACCCAGGGAGCGGTTCAGTGGAAGCCAGCAGCAGTGACCGTAGCCGAGCGCTCGTTGTTCCTCGGGTCCTCCAGCCGTCCGACACGAACTGCTGAGGCGCACATGCACAGCGCGATCGCGATCATGGCGGACACCCCTCCGCAGCTGCTCCCGGCCCGCCAACTCATGGCCTTCACCCTGGCCTCCCACATCCTGCTCGTTCCCTTCGGCGTGGCCCTTCCCGCCATCACCCTGCTGATGCACTACCGCGGGCTGCGCAAGGGCGATCCGGTCGCCCTGCTGCTCGCGCGGCGCTGGTCGGCGGTCATGGCCGTGCAGTTCGCCATCGGCATCGTCACCGGGACCGTGCTCTCCTTCGAGTTCGGCCTGCTCTGGCCGGGCCTCATGGGCCGGTGGGGCGATGTCTTCGGCCTCGGGTTCGGGGTCGAGGCGTGGGCGTTCTTCCTGGAGGCGATCCTCATCGCCATCTACCTCTACGGCTGGCGGAGGCTGAAGCCGTGGACGCACTTCTGGCTGGCTCTGCCCCTGCCGCTGACGGCACTGCTGGGCGCGTTCGGCATCATCGCCGCGAACTCCTGGATGAACACGCCGCGCGGCTTCTCGCTCGACGCGGGCGGCAACCCCGTGGACATCGACGTCCGCAAGGCGATCTTCACGCCGATCTTCGGCCCCGAGTACTGGCACTTCGTGGCGGGTGTCGTCCTCACGGCGGGCTACGTCGTGGCCGGGGTGTACGCGGTGGGCTGGTTGCGCGGCCGGCGTGACCACTACCACCGGCTCGGCTTCACCGTTCCGTTCACCGTCGCCGCGATCCTCACCCCCGTGCAGTTCGTGCTCGGGGATTCCATCGCCCGCTCGGTGTTCCAGGAGCAGCCGGTGAAGTTCGCCGCCACCGAGTTGGTCTGGAAGACCGCCACCCACCAACCGGAGTACCTGTTCGGACGCCTGCACGAGGACGGAACGGTCTCCGGCGGGCTCAAGTTCCCCCAACTGGACTCGATCCTCGCCGGTTTCAGCCCGGACACCCGGGTGACGGGCCTGTCGTCGGTCCCCGCGAGCGACCGCCCCACGGCGACCCAGGCCACCATCGCCCACTGGGCGTTCGACATCATGGTGTCGATCGGGAGCGTGCTCCTCCTGCTCGCGCTCTGGTACGGCTGGTGCTGGCTGCGACGCCGCGACCTGCCGGGTTCCCCGTGGTTCTTCCGGTGCGCCGCCGTGGCGGGGGTGGCCTGCCTGGTGACGGTGGAATGCGGCTGGATCACCGCCGAGGTGGGGCGCCAGCCCTGGATCGTGTACGAGAACATGCGGGTGTCCGAAGCCGTCACGGACGCCCGGGCCGCGTCGTTGTGGACGATGCTCGCCATCGTCATCGTGGTCTACGCACTGATCTTCGGCACCTTCCTGGGGGTCCTGCTCACCATGCGCACCCGCTGGCGGATCGCGGACGAACAAGAGGGCGGTGCCCAGGCCGCCGGCACTCCGGAAGGCGACGCCCCCTACGGGCCCCGCCGGGCGACCGTCGCTGCCGCACCGGATCACGATCACGGCTCCGCTCGCGGTGACGGAGGAGGGCGATGATCCAGGACGTCGTGGCCTGGGTGCTGCTGGCCGCAGTCGCCGCCTACGCCTGTGCGGGCGGGACGGACTACGGAGCCGGGTTCTGGGACCTCTTCGCGGGCGGCACCGTACGGGGCAAGCGGCCCCGGTGGCTGATCGACCACGCCATGGAGCCCGTCTGGGAGACGAACAACGTCTGGCTCATCTTCGTCCTGGTGTTCATGTGGACGGGCTTTCCGGTCCTGTTCCAGACGCTCTTCACCGCCATGTGGCTGCCTCTGGCGCTCGCGGCCCTGGGGCTCGCCCTGCGCGGTGCGGGCTTCGCCCTCCGCAAACCCATGACACGCCTCGCGCACCGCAGGATCTACGGCACCACCTTCGCCGTTTCCTCCCTCCTGGTGCCCTTCTTCCTCGGGGCGGTCGTCGGCGGGCTCGCCACGGGCCGGGTCGCTCCGGGGACGAAGGCGTCCGCGGACGCGTGGTCCAACGGGACCTCCGTGCTCTGCGGCCTGCTCACCGTCGCCGCGACCGCCTTCCTGGGGGCGGTGTTCCTCACCGCCGACGCCCGCCGCTTCGACGCCCCCGACCTCGTCCACTACTTCCGGCTGCGCGCCTGGTACGCCCTCGGGTTGATCGCCGTCCTGACCGCCGTCGGCCTCGTCGTCACACACCACGACGCGCGCTACGTCTACGACGGCCTCACCAGCGGCGTCGGCCTCGCCTCCGTCCTGGCGGCCGCCGTCTGCGCCGTGGCCACCGCCGGGCTGCTCCACCGCACGGCCACGGGCTGGGCGAGGATCACCGCGGTCGGGAGCGTCGCCCTCGTCGTCATCGCCTGGGGGCTGGCCCAGCGCCCCTACCTCATCCCCACCTCGCTGACCGTGGACCAGGCGGCCGGAGCACCGACGACACTGCGCTGGCTGCTCCTGGTCACGGTCATCGCGATCGTGCTCGTCGGACCGCCGCTGGTCCTGCTCTACCGCCTGGACACCAGCGGCGCCCTGCAACCCCTCGCCGACGACGACCTGCGCCGCACGGCCGTGAACCGGGATCGGGGCCCCCACCGCTGACCACCCCGCCTGGCCACCGCCGTCCTCACCGAACTCCACGACGAACGGGCCGCCTTACCCCGCCGCCGCCTCTCCATCGAGAGCATGGACAGGCTCCATCCCAGGCGCGCGACGCACTCGACCCGGTCGGAGTGCTCGGCGTTCCGGCTGCCGGCCCCCCGTCCTACGGTGCGAGGAGGGTGAAGTCGGCGAAGTCGAAGCCGGGGGTCACCATGCAGCTCACCAGAACCTCACGGTCTTCGGCGGGGCGGGCGCTCTGCCAGTAGCCGGCCGGCACGCACACCTCCAGCTCGGTGCCGGGGCTGCGGTGCGATCCCAGGCGGTGCTCGGTGACCGTGGTCGGGGCCGGTCCGGGCGGGCTGACGCACAGAACCAGGGGGCCGCCGGCGCGCCACAGCCAGATCTCGTCGCTGGCCACCGTGTGCCACCGGGAGCTTTCCTCCGGTGCCAGCAGGTAGTGGATGAGGGTGGCCGAGGGCCGCTGACCGGATCCGGTGGGGTGGGGAACGCTGAAGGGGGAGGTGTAGATCCTTCGGTACCAGCCGCCTTCGGGATGGGGTTCCAGGCCGAGGATGCGGGCCGTCCCGGGAAGAGAAGTCATCGGGTGCGGGCTCCGCTCGGGACGGTGGTCTCCGCGGCGGCGGGCGGTCCGTAGCGCTCGTAGTAGTCCTGGAGGAGTCCGGACTCCTCCAGGACGGTGTCGGCCCAGGCCGGGTCCAGCCCCGCCGGGGCGGGCCGGGTCGCGACGGCGCAGGCGCCGGTGAGCATCCCCGCGTACACGAGGTCGGAGTGGAGGTTGCTGATGCTGTCGGTCCCGTGGAAGTTCACGGGCCGGCCCCCGGCCAGAACCGTGACGTCCACGCCTCCCGGGAGGCGTTGGGTACGGGGCGCGTGGCCCACCGCGGAGTGGTGCGGGCCCTGGGTCGCGAGCGCGGCGAGTGCGGGCAGGTCGAACTCGACGTCGCGGCTGCTGACGCTGGCGAGGTAGGCGGGCCGCTTCAGGGCCTGGAACTCGCGGGTGGACATGCTGGTACGGCCGGTGGCCCCGAAGACGAGGAGGGGGGCGTGCCCGGTGAGGAGCGTGCAGAGTTCACGGGCAGTGGTGTAGCCGCTTTCGTGGGCGTCGATCAGGTGGAGGATGTCGGAGTCGTGGACCGCGACGCGCATGCGCCGCTGGGTCAGGAGGCCGGCGATCTGGGCGCCCACGCTGCCGTAGCCGATGACCAGAGCGGGCTGGCCCTCGATCTTCAGGGCGGGCAGCAGGTCCAGGGCTGTCGCGACGGCCTTCTCGGCGATCCAGTACGACTCGATGCGGCCCTTGAGCCTGGACTGGGCGACGGAGAAGACCGGGAACGGTAGTTCGTGTTCGCGGCCTCGGAGCTTGTAGATCCCGGACATGGTCTGCTCGACCACCCCCGCCCAGGGGCCGACCGCGTCGGCCGGCCGGAGCCCGGCCCGAGCCTGGTCCAGCAGCGTGGGTGCGATGTATCCGCCGTCGTCCAGGGCAAGACAGCGCAGGCCCCGTTGCCGGGCCAGGGCGGTGTGCCGGGTGACGGCTTCGGCATCCGTGGAATCGCGGACGGTCACCCCCAGCTCGTCAAGGTGGCCGTGGACGCGGTGGCGCCACTGGTAGGCGTAGTCCTTGCGCAGGACCGTCATGGAGTCCAGGGGAGCGCCCAGTTCGGCGAGGCATCCGACGAGGTGGATCAGGTCGGTCAGGAAGTGCCCGGTGACCAGCACCGCGAAGCCCGCGAGCGGCTTGCCCCCGCGCAGCCGGTCGACCGTGGCGCTCATCAGGGGGAGCTCGCCCGCCACCCGCTGCGTTTCCTGTTCGGAGAGGGGCTGGCGGTGCCAGATCTCCGCCCACCGCCCCAGGGAGGCGGCCGGTGGGGTGCCCGTGGCGGTGGTCAGTCGCAGGTGCAGGTGCAGCAGGGACGTTTTGTCGCACAGGCGCCGGGCCGCACGGTACAGGAGGTGAGGGCCGTCCTCGGGGGCGGCGGTGACATCGACCATGGTCGAGGCGAAGGAGACGAGGCCGTCTAAGGGCGCCGGCTGGGGGTGGTCCGGACGTCCGATGATCAGCGAGGCTGCCGAACGGATCGTCCCGACCCGGTTGCCGGACACCTGCCGCTGCTGACAGCCTGGTTCCCGAGCCGGTCCGACCGCGGGCCGGCCGGACCCGGGGGGACCGTCATGAACGTCAGAGCCGCCGCCATAGCCGCCACCGCTGCCTTCGCGCTCGCCGCGCTGGGCGCGGGCCCGGCCTTCGCGGACAACCACAGCAGCGTCGCACCGCAGGGCATGGACGGGAACTTCCAGCACGCGGACCCGCAGCAGGCGGTGGCCGCCATCGACGGCCAGTCCGAGCACCTGGCTCCGCAGAGCCAGGGCCCGCAGTACATTCAGAACTAGGCCGGACTACGGGCTCTCCGCGCCCCAGCCGTTGGGGCAGGCGGCCGGGGTGGCCGGGGCGGTGCCGTAGGCGTAGGCCACGAAGTCCTTGAGCTCCGGACCCCAGTAGGGCCACGTGTGGTCGCCGGTGCCCCGGCAGTACCGGTGGGCGACCGTGCGGTCCTTCAGGTCCTGGTGGAGGGCCGCCGTCATGGCGCCGATCTCCTTCTCGCCGGTGCCGCCCGTGCCGCCGGCGTACAGGGCCATCTTCCCGCCGTACGAGGCGTACTTGCCGTCGAGCGCCAGGTTGACCGGGTTCTGCCCCGGCCAGGTGCTCGGCGGCCCGAAGACCGTGGCCATCCGGTACGGGGTGTCGCCGGTCACCCGGAACTTCCCGTCGAACAGGCCGGTCCACAGGATCGACGCCCCCACCTGCCAGGTGGAGTCGGAGATGATGGTCTGCGCGCCCGGGTCGTAGATGTCCGTACCGGGTGAGAAGGCGCCGACCGCGGAGAACAGGTCCGGGTGGCGGCCGGCGTAGCGCAGGGCCCCGTAGCCGCCCATGGAGACGCCCGCCACGGCCCGTCCGGAGGCCGCCTTCACCGTGTTGAAGTTGGCGTCGATCCACGGGACCAGCTGGTCGATGTGGAAGGTCTCCCACTGCGGGGCGAAGAAGCCGTCCGTGTGGCCGGCCCAGTCGCTGTACCAGCCGGCCTTGCCGCCCTCCGGCATGACGACGATGCCCTTGAAGGCGGAGTCCTTCAGGCTCGCGGTGACGTTGCCCTCGTCGGTCTTCGACCACTGCTCGACGTCGCCCGTGCCGCCGTGCAGCAGGTACAGCACGGGGTAGGGGTGCGCCGGGTCGCGCTGGTAGTCCTCCGGCAGCAGGATCCGTACCCGCACCGGGACCTGGACCGGATTGATCGACGGGGTCCCGCCGTGCGCGGCGAAGATCGCGGCGGTGGTCACGGAGGCGTCGCCCATGCGCTCGCTCTGGCCGGCGGCGGCGGACCAGGTCTGCAGGGTCAGCCCGGCGGCATTGGGCGCGGGCAGCGAGGGGAGCACGGACGCCGCGCCCACGGGGGCCGCGGGCGCGGCGATCACGAGCGCGGCGGCGGTGGCGAGCAGGGCCGCCGCGCGGCGGAGGGGGCGCAAGGTCCGTAGGGGTCGCACGGGGCGAAGGGGTCTCAGGGATCGGCGCACGAAGGCTCCCAGGAAGGCGGAGGGGGAGAGGGAAGGGGGGAAGGGGGGGAAGGGGGAGGGCGCGGGCCCGGCCGGTCTAGCACGGGCGGGCGGAGGCCACCAGGAGGTCGACCGGGTTCCGGTCCGCCGCCGGGCGCCGCGGGGGTGCCGCCGGGGCCGCTGCGGCCCGCCGCCCCGTTCACCTGCGGTCCACCCGGAGTGCGGCGGTCCGCCGGGATTGCCGGTGGGGATTGTCAGCCGGTCGTGCTTTGCTGGAGGCATGATCGATGAATTCCTCGCCCGCGACCTGTCCGCCGTCGACGAAGCCGTCCGCAAGGCGGCGGCGGTCGAGATCATGCCGAGATTCCGCCAGCTCGCCGACCACGAGGTGGACCAGAAGAGCGGCCCGCACGACCTGGTGACCGACGCCGACCGCAAGGCCGAGGAGTACCTCACCGTGGCCCTGACGCGGCTGCTGCCGGGCTCGGCCGTGGTCGGGGAGGAAGCCGTCCACGCCGACCCCGGGGTGTACCGGGCGCTGCGCGGTGACGCCCCGGTGTGGATCGTGGACCCCGTCGACGGGACCCGGCAGTTCGTGCACGGCGATCCGGAGTTCTGCACACTGGTCGCGCTCGCGCACCACGGGGAGATACTCGCCTCCTGGACCTTCGCCCCGGCGCTGGAGGAAATGGCCACCGCCGTCCGCGGACAGGGCGCGTACGTCAACGGCGAGCGGATCCTGAGCGGATCCCCGGAGCCGGGCGCCGAGCTGAGGGTCGCCACCGCCCACCCGCTGTACACCACCGAGGAGGAGCGGCGCGTCCTGGCGCGGCTCGACGTCCCGGGGGTGGCCTCCCGCGCGTGCGGTTCGGCGGGCCTGGAGTACCTCAAGGTGGCCCGGGGCCGGATGGACGGCCTGGCGTTCAACTGGCCCTCCGCCTGGGACCACGCGGCCGGGCTGCTGCTGGTCGCCGAGGCCGGCGGCGCGCAGAGCACCGTCGACCGGGTCCCCTTCCGGGTGGACCGGGACAACGCGCTGCCCTTCGCGGTCGGCCGTGACGAGGCCACGGCGGTACGGATCCGGGAGCTGCTGCGGGGCGAGTGAGGACCCCGCCGGGGGCGGCGGCCGGGCCCACGGCGCACGGATCCGGCGCGGATCGCGGACGTACCCCTGGACAGGCGCAATACCCTGGGGGCGGTGCCGCCGCCGGACGAAGGAGTCGCAAGTGCCGCCGATCCTTGATGCGGTCGTCGTGGGGGCCGGGCCCAACGGGCTGACGGCCGCCGTCGAACTGGCCCGGCGCGGCCTCTCGGTGTCCGTGTTCGAAGCCGCCGACACGGTCGGCGGCGGGGCCCGGACCGAGGAGCTCACCCTCCCCGGCTTCCGGCACGACCCCTGCTCGGCGGTGCACCCGCTCGGCGCGGGCTCCCCGGTCTTCGCGACGATGCCGCTGAAGCGCTACGGGCTGGAGTGGCTGCACGCCCCGCTGCCCATGGCGCACCCCTTCGACGACGGCACGGCGGCCGTGCTCGCCCGCTCCGTCGCGCAGACGGCCGCGTCCTTCGGGCCCCGGGACGCGGGCACGTACCGGCGACTGGTGGAGCCGTTCCTCGGCAAATGGGACACCCTGGCCCGGGACTTCATGTCCCTGCCGAGCACCGCGCTGCCCCGCGACCCGGTCACCCTCGCCCGCTTCGGGCTGGCCGGACTGCCGCCGTCCACCTGGCTGCTGAGCCGCTTCCGCGACGACCGGGCCCGCGCCCTGTTCGCCGGGCTCGTCGCGCACGTCATCGCCCCGCTCGGCGGGATCGGTACCGGCGCCGTCGGCCTGGTCTTCGCCCTCGCGGCGCACGCGAACGGCTGGCCGATGCCGCGCGGCGGCTCGCAGTCCATCTCCGACGCGCTCACCGGGTACCTGCGCGACCTCGGCGGGACCGTGCACACCGGGTTCGAGGTCAAGCGGCTCGACGACCTGCCGCCGGCCCGGGCGTACGTCTTCGACACCTCCCCGACCGCGCTGGCCCGCATCGCACGCCTGGGCCGCGTCTACGACGGCTACCGCTACGGCGCCTCCGTGTTCAAGCTGGACTACGCCCTGGACGGCCCCGTCCCCTGGACCGCCGAGGAGCCGCGCCGGGCCGGCACCGTACAGATCGGTCCGCGCACCCGCGACATCGACGCGGCCCTGCAACTGGCCTCCGGCGGGCGGGCCCCGCGCACCCCCTTCCTCATCGCCGCCCAGCCCAGCCTGGTCGACCCGGGCCGGGCGCCCGAAGGGAAGCACACCTTCTGGGTGTACGGGCACGTCCCGGCGGGCTGGGACGGCGACCTCACCGAGCCGGTCGAGCGCCAACTGGAACGCTTCGCCCCCGGGTTCCGCGACCTGGTGCTCGCCCGCGCCACGGCGGGCCCGCCGCAGCTCGCCGCCCGCAACCCGAACTACGTGGGCGGCGACATCGCCTGCGGTGCGGCCTCGGGCCTGCAGCTCCTGCTGCGCCCCCGGCTCACCCTGTCCCCGTACAGCACGGCCCACCCGGCGGTGTTCCTCTGCTCCTCGGCCACCCCGCCCGGCCCCGGCGTGCACGGCATGTCGGGCCACAACGCGGCCAAGGCCGTCTGGCGCCACCTGCGGCGCAAGGGCTGACGGACACCGGGCGCGGCGGATCCGCCGGGATCGCCGGAGGCCGGATTCCGGTGTGCTGATGGGAACGAGCGAACCGGGCCTCGCCACGTACGGGGAGCGAAGGGCGCCGGGGAAATCCGGAAAGGATTCCGCTCCGAATTCCATGGCCCGCCCGGGATGCCGAAAGGCCTGCCCGCCGGCGTTCCGCGCGGCGGTCCGGGACTCTCCCCCTTTCCCGTGACGAAAGGCCGAACGGCCCGGACCGTGGAGGTCCGGGCCGTTCGGTGCCGACCGGGCAGGTGCCCGGCGGACACGGGCTAGAGTTTCGTCAGCGCCACGTATTGGTGTGCCAGAGCGCCGTCTGCCACGTGCCGTCGCCGTCCTTGCGGTAGACGACCAGGTTGCCGTCGTCCTGCAGCTGGATGTAGGCGCCCGGATTGCCGAAGGTGTTTGCCGCCCACAGTGCGCCGCCCTTGCCCTCGCCGCCGTCCTTGCCGTAAAGGACGAAGTTGCCGTCGCCCTGCATGCGGGCGTAAGCGCCGGGGCTCCACGGAGCGGTCACCCACTGCTCCTTGCCCGTGGCCAGGTCGCGGAGCGACAGGTGGCCGTCACCCTCCATGAGCAGGGCGTTGCGCTTGCCCTGGATCCAGGCACCCGGCGTCAGTTCCTGGCCGGCCTGGAGCTTGGGGCTGCGCATCCAGGTGTTCGAGGACCACAGGCTGTTCTGCCAGCCGTTGGTGGTGCCGCTCTTGTAGAGGACCAGGTTGCCGTCGGCCTGGAACTGGAGGCGTGCCCCGCTGTTGCCGGGGGTGTTGGTCGCCCACAGCGCGCCGCCCTTGCCCTCGCCGCCGTCCTGCTTGTAGATGACGAAGTTGCCGTCGTTCTGCACGACGGCGTACGCGCCGTTGTTGCCGTAGGTCCCGGAGGCCCAGAGCGCGCCTCCCTTTCCGTCGCCGCCGGTGCGGTGGTACAGGACCAGGTTGCCGTCGGCCTGCATGACCAGCTTGACGGACGGGGTGGTGTAGGTCTGGCCGGAGGCCAGCTTCGCACCGGCGTCGAAGCGGATGCTGCCGTCGACGACCAGGCCCGCCTCGTAGGCCACTTCGCCCGCCGGAACCTTCTTGCCCAGCCACGCGATCATCGTGTTGTCGGCCTTGCGGGCCCACAGGTCGGCGTTCCCGTCGCCGTTCACATCGCCGGCCGAGCCGATGGACGGGTAGTCCGCCTGCTTGACCCCGTAGCCGATGTAGACGCGGCCGGCCTTGTTCCCCCAGGTCGTGGGGTCGACATTGCCGTCGGCGCCCTTGGCACCGTAGGTGCGGAACAGATCGCCGGTGGCGTTGTCGCGCAGCCACAGGTCGGGCACCGAGTCGCCGTTGGTGTCGCCCGGTGCGATGACGGTGTACTTGTCCCAGTCGCCCTCGCCGACCAGAACCGGTTCGTTCAGCAGGTAGGTGGCGCTGTAGTAGGCCCACAGCTGCTTGCCCTGCTTGACCAGGACGTCGGGGCGGTTGTCGCCGTTCAGGTCGCCGGGAGTGATGACCTGCTCCGCGTTGTACCAGTGGTCGTCGCCGGTCCAGTCGTCACCGAAATCGCAGCCGGAGTCAGGGTCCTTGACCGGGCAGGGCACGGTCAGTTCGGTCCGGCTGCGCTCGTCGATCACCCCGGCACCCTTGTTGGCGTAGGCCCACAGGCGGCTCTTCTTCGCGACGGTGTCGTACCCGAAGGAGACGAGGTCGTTGTAGCCGTCCTTCGTCCAGTCCCCGCTGGTCAGGGTCTGCTGGCCGCGGAACGTCTCGCCGGCGCCGCCGTTGACGCCCGCGACGAAGGAGCCGTTGCCCATCCCGGCGTACATCGACAGGATGCCGTTGGAGTCCGCGGACCAGATGTCCTTGAACCCGTCGCCGTTGAGGTCTCCGGCGGCGTCACGGCCCGCGGCGCCGCGGTTGGCGTAGAACTTGTAGACCGCCGTGTCCGAGCGGTTGCCCGCCGCGTCCACGCTCTGCACGTTGACGACGTGCGGGCCGTAGCTCGGCGGAGTGATCTTCACTGGCTTGCCCGGAGTGGTGGAGAGCTGCTCCTGGTCGTTGTCCGCCCAGTAGATGAACTCCGCCACGTCGGCCACGCCGTTGGCGTCGAAGGTGAAGGTGCCGGGCGTGCGGGCCTTGCCGGTGTTCGCCGGCCAGCTGGTGTCACCGCTGGGGAACTCGGTGGAGGCGACGCGGGGCTTCTTGCTCGGCCGGTCCCGGTCGACGGTGAACGCGCAGGTGCCGGTCCACGCCGAGGTGGCATTGTCCTGGTCCCTGGCGCTGACCCGCCAGGTGTAACTGCCGCTGGGGAGGCTGGCGTCGGGGACGGTCCAGGTCGCGAACCTTCCCTGGAGGGCCGGGATCGACTGGGTCGCGGTCGGGGTGCTCTGGCCGGCCTTGAAGAGCTGGAACTCGGCGGTCAGGTTGCCGGCGTCCGGGTCCTCGATCGTGGCGTACAGGGAGATGCCGGTGTTGCCGATCGCGCCGCCCGAGCACGCGGTGCGCGGGCTCGTACCCATCGACGAAGGCGTCTTGGGCGGGTTGTTGTACTCGGTCTCGATCGTCAGCGTCTTCGGGTCGAAGCGCTTCCAGCCGAAGGTGTCCGACTCGTTCCCGGCGTAGAGGCCGACGGTCGCGGTGGACCAGTTGCCGGCCGCGGCCTGCCTGGCCAGCCCGGTGGTGTCGAACTCGAGGTTCCCGGCGGCGCAGTCGGTGCTGCTCCAGCCCTTGGAATCGTTGACCGTCGCGAGCTTGGAGATCTTGCCGGGCTGGTTGTTCCAGGTGGTGTCGGACGAGATCGCGCCGACGTGCCACAGCTCCACCGGGCGTGCCTGGCAGGACCAGGACCAGGTGTTGCGGACCCGCAGGGTCGACTTGCTGACCTGCGTGCCCTTGATGTTGGACGTGTCGAACTGGAAGAAGGAGCGGGACAGGCCGTTGGTCTCGTTCTCGTAGCCGACGCGGACGTCGTCCTTGGTGTTCCAGTACGAGTTGTTCTTGTACTTCTCGTAGACGCGCGTCCAGTTCTGCCGCTCGCCCCAGGCCCACGAGGGGTCGATGAAGACGGGGTACTTGGTCTGCGCGCCGGTCAGCAGTGCCTGGTCGGGCTTGATCTCCAGGGTGCCGTTGGCCACCGTCGTCGGCATGTGCGCGTCCTTGGCGCCGGCCGGCGGAGTGAACGCGTCCGAAGGTGCGGGCGTCTCCCCCGTGCCCGTGCCCGTGCCCGCGGCCGCGCCTGCAGCCGGGGCCTTCAGCGCCTTCGCGGCGGGTGCGGACTGGGCGCCCGCCGGAGCCGCCGCCGTCGTCGAGTCCCACATCAGCGGGGACGGGCTGGTGAAGACCGTCTGCCCGGCCGGGTTGACGGCGGTGATCGCACCGGTCCCCGCATCGGTGGACACGTTCAGTCCGACCGTGCCGACCTTGAACTTCAGGGCGGCGAGTTCCGGGTTCTTCGCCGCGGCGGCGGTCTTGACGACCAGCAGCTGCGAGAAGCCCTCGACTTCGGCCTTCACCTGGAGGTCCACGTCGGGAAGCACATCGGCGTACGTCGCCACGTTCGCGGCGAGGGTCGGCTTCGGCAGCGCCTTGGGCCACGTCAGCGACAGCGTCCGGCCGTCCTTCACACCCGTCAGCAACGGGCCCGTACCGCCCCCCGAGAACGACACGGACACGGTGGCGGCCTTGGAGGCGACCTTCCCGTCGCTCCCGAACACCAGCGTGGGATCCGTGGGCACCCACACCCCGGCACGCAGCACCCGCACCGGGGTCCCGTACCGCTTCACCGACCACTTGCCGGCCGGCGTGGCCCAGGTGTCCGAGGACTCCGTCCGGGCCGACACCAGCTCGTACGGCCGGCCGGTCGCCTTCGCCTGCTGCAGGGCGAAGTCCTCTGCGCTCATCGATCCGTCGGCGACCGGATCCGCTGCTGCCGCAACGGCGGCGGACGACGGAAGGACGGCCATTCCGGAGGCCGTTATTCCGATCGTCAGCAGGACGGGTATTGCCCGTCTGTGCCACACATTCTGCACTTCGGTATTCCTCCCCTAATTGGCGGCGCCACTGTACCCCGAGCAATGCTTACCGTGGAGACCTTTTATCGATGTGAATTTCCCCAGGAGTGCCAAGCTCTGAACTTCCTCAAATCTATTGACGAAAGCAGCGGTGCTGCCGGGCGGGAGGATCCGCTGTTCAGCCTTTCGTCGATGCGCCAGAAGTCGTTGTCCGGATTTGATCAACAAGGCGCGATTTGCCGTGGTTGAGGGATGTTCAGGGCGTCTGTCGGGGTGTCAGAACCGCTGAATGCGGCTGTTAATCTGCAATGGTAAATTTCTATAGAAGTATGGGGTGGGGTGTGAGAAAGTTTCGCATGCGAGGACTTTCTGCGGCATTGGCTGCGGCTGTCCTCACAAGCGTGCTGCCCGGCGGTATTGCCGTGGCAGACAGCAAACCCGGTCCGAAGCTGCCAGGACTGAAGCAGCCGAAGGCCGTACCCGTGTCACCTGTTCAGGCGGGCGGGGTGACGAAGGCCGATGGAGCGGGGGAGACTCCATGGAAGTCGCCGAAGGTCTCCTGGCCATCGGCGGGATCGGCCGAAGTGGACCTGGCCTCCGGGCCGGTTTCCAAGGCGTTCCTCTCCGGCGCGGCCCAGGCGCCGGCCGCCGGCACGGGCCGGGGACAGGCGGGCACGCTGCCGGTGACCGTCTCCCCGGCGCCCGGGAAGGCTGCCGAATCCCCGTCTAGGGTCACGGTTTCCGTCGCGGCGAAGGACGCCGCCCGGAAAGCCGGCGTGGACGGCGTGCTGCTGTCGGTGGGCCGCTCGGACGGTTCAGCGCAGGCGGGGGCCGCGGACGTATCGGTTGACTACAGCACCTTCCGCGGAGCCTACGGCGGTGACTACGCCGCGCGCCTGCGCCTGGTGGAGCTGCCGGCGTGCGCGCTGACGACTCCCGAGCGTGCCGAATGCCGGACGCAGAAGCCGCTCCTGACGCGGAACGACACGCGCGCCGGCAAACTCACGGCGCAGGTCGTGACGCCGGGTGCGGCCGCGGGCAAGACGTCCGGTGCCCAGCCGAAGTCCGCCCCGGCCGCCGCCCCGGCCGCCGCTCCGGCCGCCGCGCCCGTCGGCGCGGCGACGGTGCTGGCCGCGACGGCGGGCGATGCCGGTCCCACGGGTGACTACAAGGCGACATCGCTGCAGCCGTCCGGGTCGTGGAACGCGGGCGGGTCGACGGGAGCGTTCTCCTGGTCCTACGGGATCAGTACGCCCACCGTCCCCGGCGGTCTGACCCCGAAGATCTCCCTCGGCTACAGCTCGCAGTCCGTCGACGGACGCATGGGCGCGTCGAACAGCCAGGCCTCGTGGATCGGTGACGGCTGGTCCTGGGAGCCCGGCTTCATCGAGCGCAAGTACAAGTCCTGCAACGACGACCAGACCGGTGGGACCAACACCACCAAGGTCGGCGACCAGTGCTGGTTCAACGACAACGCGACCCTCTCGCTGGGTGGCAAGTCGACGGAGCTGGTCTACGAATCGGGCAAGGGCTGGCACCCGGCCTCGGACTCGGGCGAGAAGGTCGAGAAGCTCACCGGCGCCGTGAACGGCGACAAGGGCACGGCCGGAGTCGACGGCGTGGGTGAGCACTGGAAGGTCACCACGGCCGACGGCACCCAGTACTTCTTCGGCCTGAACCACCTTCCCGGCTGGAAGGACGCCACCACTCCGACGACCAACTCCACCTGGACCACGCCGGTCTTCGGCAACCAGGCGGGCGAACCCTGCTACAACGCCTCGTTCGCGAGCGCCTGGTGCCAGCAGGCCTGGCGCTGGCAGCTCGACTACGTGGTCGACCCCGGCGGGAACGCCATGGGCTACTACTGGAAGACCGAGACCAACAACTACGAGCGCAACGTCTCGTCGACCACCGGCAAGGGCACGGTCACCCCGTACGTGCGCGGCGGCTGGCTCGACCACATCGACTACGGCCTGCGCTCCGACACGGTCTACACCGCCAAGGCGATGGGCCAGGTCACGTTCGACGTCGCCGAGCGCTGCCTCTCCGCTTGCGGCACCTTCGACGAGACCAACGCCAAGAACTGGCCGGACTCCCCGTTCGACCTGTTCTGCAAGGACGGCTCCACGGAGTGCAAGGGACAGACCTCGCCGACCTTCTGGTCGCGGATGCGCCTGACCGGGATCAACACCAAGATCCTCACCGGCGGCGCGTACCAGGACGTCGACTCCTGGGCCCTGGACCAGAACTTCCCGCCCGCGGGCGACGGCATCTCCACACCCCTGTGGCTGAAGTCCATCACCCGCACCGCGAAGGCCGGCGAGGGCGAGGACATCCCCCTCAAGCCGGTGACCTTCGCCGGTGAGCAGCGGGCGAACCGCGTCGACAGGACCGGTGACGGTCTGGCGCCCTACGTGCGCCTGCGCCTGTACCAGGTGACCACGGAGACGGGCGGCACCATCGGTGTCACCTACTCACAGCCCGACTGCACCCCCACCACCCTGCCCGCCGCCGACGCGACGAACACCACGCGCTGCTATCCGGTGAAGTGGGCGTGGGAGGGCGAGGTGACCAAGGTCGACTGGTTCAACAGCTACGTCGTCACGCAGGTCGTGGAGGGTGACAACCTCGCCTCCACGCCCGACAAGGTGACCTCGTACACGTACCTGGGCGGCGCGGCCTGGGACAAGGCCGACGACGAGTTCATCAAGGCCGAGGACCGCATCCACTCCGTGTCCCGCGGCTACGGCCTCGTCCAGACCCGCACCGGCGCGGCCAGTGACCCGAAGACCCTCTCCGAGACCCGGTACTTCCGCGGCCTCGACGGCAAGGCCGTCACGGACGGCACGGGCGCCGCGGTCACCGACCGGCCCGAGTTCGCCGGAATGACGCGGGAGTCGGCCGTCTACGACGGCGACGACACGAAGAAGCTCGTCAGCGCCACCTCGAGCACCCCGTGGCGCTCGCCGTCCAGCAGCGCCACCCGGGTCCGCCCCGGTCTGCCCGATCTCGTCTCCTACAAGACCGGCACCGAGAAGGAGTCGGTCCGCACCACGGTCACGGGCGGAACCCGCACGACCGAGAAGAGCCGTCACTTCGACGCCTACGGCATGGTCGACTGGGAATCGTCCGCGGGCGACACCGCCAAGACGGGCGACGAGACCTGCACCACGACCACCTACGCGCGCAACACCGCGACGTGGATCCTGGACCGGCACAGCCGTGTCGAGACGGTCGCGGTGCCCTGCGGAACGACCCCGGCCAGGCCGGCGGACGTCATCAGCGACACCCGCACCTACTTCGACAACGGCACGCTCGGCACGGTCCCCGGCGCCGGGCTGGTCACCAAGGCCGATTCCATCAACGGCAAGGGCGACGGCTACGACGTCCAGGCCTCGGTCCCGCTCACGTGCGGTGCCGCCAAGAACCAGCTCTGCTACGACGCCTACGGCCGTCAGCTGGCCTCCGCCGACCCGTACGGCAAGGTCACGACGATCGCGTACACCCCGGCGGCGGGCGAGCCCCTGACCTCGATGGTGGTGACGAACCCGCTGGGGCACGCCGTCACCTCCGAGATGGACCCGCTGCGCTCGCAGCCCAAGAAGGTCACGGACGCCAACGGCAAGATCACCACGACGGCGTACGACGCCCTGGGCCGGGTGGCGAAGGTCTGGCTGCCCACGCGCTCGGCGGTCACCTACCCCGATTCGCCCAACCGCGTCTTCGAGTACACGGTGACCAACGACGCACCCAACGTCGTCACCTCGAAGACCCTGACGCACGACTCCCAGTACGCCACCTCGTACGCCATCTACGACGGCCTGCTGCGCGACCGCCAGACCCAGACGCAGTCGCCCGACCTGTCCGGCCGCCTGGTGTCCGAGACGTCCTACGACACCCGGGGCCTGGCCTGGCGCAACTCCGGTACCTACTACGCCACGGGTGCCCCGTCGGCTCAGCTGGTGACCGGGACGGAAACCACCTACCCGGCCTCCACCGACACCGTCTTCGACGGTGCCGGACGGCCCACCGCGGTCATCGCCAAGAAGTTCGGCACGGAGACCAAGCGCGTCACCACCAGCTACACCGGTGACACCACCACGGTCATCCCGCCCCAGGGCGGCACCGCCACGACCACGGTCGTCGACGCGCTGGGACGCACCACCGAGCAGAAGCAGTACACGAACGCCGGACGGACGACTTCCCAGTCGACCGCGTACACCTACGACAAGCTCGGCCGGCTGTCCCAGGTCACCGACCCGGGCAACGCCAAGTGGACCTACACCTACGACGTCCGCGGCCGTCAGGTCGAGGCGAACGACCCGGACAAGGGTCTGACCAAGACCGCCTTCGACGGGGGCAACCGGGTCACGGACGTGACCGACGCCGGCGGCGTCACCCTGCACTCCGACTACGACGACCTCGGCCGCCTGGTCACCACCAAGCAGGGCGCGACGACGCTGACCTCCCAGGTCTACGACACGGTCGCCAAGGGCCAGCTCTCGAAGTCGACCCGCTTCGTCGACGGCAAGGCGTACGAGTCGGCGGTCACGTCGTACAACAGCCTCTACCAGCCGGTGGGCACCGAGCTCACCATCCCGTCCACCCCCGACACCGGGGCCATGGCGGGCACCTACAAGTGGATCACCTCGTACAACCTCAACACCGGCCAGGTGATGTGGGTCAAGCACCCCGCGGTGGGCGACCTGCCGGCCGAGCAGGTCAGCAACACCTACACCTCGGTGTCCGGCCTCCTCAACACCGTGGGTGCCGGCAGCGTCCCGCTCGTCTCGGCCGTGACGTACGACCACTACGGCAGGGCCGTGCGCGAGGAGATGGGCGACTTCGCCCAGCACCTGTGGCGGACCACCGAGTACGACGAGCACACCGGAGCCGTCGCCCGCGCGTACACCGACCGCGAGGTCGCGCCGCAGCGGATCGAGGACACCAAGTACACCAATGACCCCGCGGGCAACCTGACGTCGATCACCACGGCGTTCGGCCAGGACGCCCTCCGCACCACCGACACCCAGTGCGTCAGCATGGACGCCCTGCGCCGCATCACGCAGGCATGGACCAACAAGGGCGAAGCCTGCGCGGCCACCCCGTCCGCGGCGGTCATCGGCGGAGAAGACCCGTACTGGACCACCTACACCTACGACGCGGTCGGCAACCGCAAGACGGAGACCAGGCACAAGACGGCCTCCGGTCCCGCGGCCGACACGCTGCGCACCTACACCGCCCCCACGGCCGGCAAGCACGACCTGCCCAAGGTCACCCAGACCGGCACCGACCCGCACGACGAGACCTTCACCTACGACGCCTCGGGCAACACCAAGACCCGCAAGAGCGGCACCGGTGAGACCCAGTACCTCGACTGGGACGTCGAAGGCCACGTCAAGACCATCAAGCAGGGAACGTCCACCAGCTCGTTCACGTACGACGGCGCCGGCCAGCGCCTCGTGCGCAAGGACTCGACGGGCACCACGCTCTACCTCCCCGCCGGCAACGAGCTCAAGCTCGACAAGGCGGCCAGGCTCACCGGCACCCGCTACTACGGCGACGTCGCCATGCGCACGGGCGGCAAGCTCAGCTTCACCCTGGCCGACCACCACAACACCGGCACCACCCAGGTGAGCGCCGACGCCGTGCAGACGGTGACCCGGCGCAAGACCGGCATCTTCGGCGAGGACCGCGGCACCAAGCCCGTCAACTGGGCGGGCGAAAAGGCCTTCGTAGGCGGCACCAAGGACGCGGACACGGGCCTCACCCACCTCGGCGCCCGCGAATACGACTCCACGACCGGCCGCTTCATCTCGGTGGACCCGATCATGGACCTCACCGACGCCCAGCAGCTGCACGGGTACACGTACTCGAACAACAACCCCGTCAGTTTCTGGGATCCCAGCGGCCTCTGGATCGACGACGGAAGCGGTCACTCCGAGAACAAGGAGACGGGGGCGCACTCCTACGGGCGTGACGTCAATGGGAACTATGCGGATGAAGACCTCACGGCAAATGATGTAGCCTCGATATCGAATGCCGTCAATCAGATCGAGAGGGAAATAACCGACGTCGCCCGTGAATACATGGACGACAAAACATACGCCGCATGGCGTGCGGCGTACGAAAAGGAGCTCAGCGGCTTCAGAGCGAGGGGATACGACTCGGAGGACGATCGCATTGCAACTGCGGTAAATCTCTGCGTCGGGTCTCACGCAATGAATTGCCCTGAGGAAGTGCGAAGGTACTTCTTCGACCTCGAGCTTCAGCGCTTGACTCAGTACATGGGCTACGATGGCACTCCCGGAGCGAGCGCGGGAGCGGGAGCGGGCGGGGCCGGTGCTGCCGGCCGTTCGATGTTGCGAGGGAACACCGGTAAGAAGTCTCCGACGAACTGCTTCCTCGCCGGAACGCTCGTACTCATGGCCGACGGGACTCAGAAAAAGATCGAGGACATTGAGGTCGGAGACGCGGTTCTCGCAACCGACCCGATATCGGGGGAGACTGAATCCCGGTATGTCGAAAAGCTGATACGCGCGGAGGGCGACCGAGAGCTCAATTCTCTCTCCATTGCCACCCCTGACGGAATCGGCGAAATCACGGCGACACGCGATCACCCCTTCTGGTCCCCGTCTGAGCAGGCCTGGATCAACGCAGGCGTACTGCGCCCCGGAATGACCGTGCAGACCGCAGGCGGTGCAGCCGTCGTGATTACTGCCAACAGGGCATTCGCGGAGCGTGTGAAGACGTACAACTTCACGGTGGCGGACTTCCACACCTACTATGTGCTGGCGGGCGCAACACCGGTACTCGTTCACAACAGTGTCTGTGGATCTGGGCGTGATCTGGTCCCTGACGATCGAATCGATCACATCCTCGACGGGCACCGGCATGGCGGCGAACCGGGCAACAGTCATTTCCCTGAAGGTTGGAGTGACGATGATATCCTTGATGCCATCGCCGATGTGGCTACTAGCCCGAAGAGTACGTACACATGGAAGACCGGCTCTGCGAAATATGCGGAGAGAACCGGGCTCACGAGGAAGCGCGAACCGGCCATTCAGGCTATCTTTGGAGAGGTTCGCGGTGTGCGAATAGAGGTGCGATATGAACCTCTCACCGGCAGGATTCTTACTGGATTTCCCACATCGAAATAGGGTGTGTCGATGATGGAAAAGCGTGAGCGTGTGAGGACTGTGATCGCACAGCTCCTCGAGGATTCTCCTCTGGTCTCGCAGGAGGTCATCGAGGATGTGCATCACTTGCTGGGCGTAGGAGAAGAGGGGCTGGCTTTTCACACCATGTGTTCGTGGATCTACGAGGATGAACTCCCTATTACATCCGCGTACTATCAGCGGCTGATGGCTGCAGCTCAAGAGGTGGGTGACTCCACTTCTGTCGATAAGCTCGATGAGCTGATTCTCGATCAGGTGGAAAATGATTGAACTCCTATGTAGTCCTTTCTGGGTTGCATGCTGAGTGAGAAACGAGCGAAGGGCTCCATGGCGATTTCCGTGGAGCCTTTCGGCATGTGTCGGCAAGGCGAATCTGCCACGGATGGCTGCGGCAGGCCGCCCCGTTGGGTTGTGTCGGCGTCCCGGAGCGCGTCGGAGGGGAGTGCAGCCGGTGTTGGTGCGGACCACAACTGCGGGAAGGGGCGTCGCGGTTGAAGTAGCGTGCGGCTTCTGCGGAGGAAGGGATCACGATGGTGCGCATCGTGCTTGTTCGGGGGGACATCACCGGGGAGACGGTGGATGCCGTGGTCAATGCGGCGAACTCTTCGCTGCTTGGCGGGGGTGGGGTCGACGGGGCCGTTCATCGGCGTGGGGGGCCGGAGATCCTGGCTGCCTGTGAGGATTTGCGGCGCTCGCACTACGGCAGAGGGCTGGCGACGGGGCAGGCCGTCGCCACCACGGCCGGGCGGCTTCCGGCCGGGCACGTGATCCATACGGTCGGGCCGGTCTGGTCACGGGACGAGGACCGGTCGGCACTGCTGGCCTCCTGCTACCGGGAGTCGCTGCGGGTCGCCGATGAGCTGGGAGCCCGTAGCGTCGCGTTCCCGGCGATCTCCACCGGGATCTACGGATGGCCCATCGACGACGGGGCGCGGATCGCGGTGGAGACCGTACGGGCGGCCCTGACCGAGGTGGAGGAGGTGCGGTTCGTGCTGTTCGACGAGCGTGCCCACGAAGCCTTCGTGGTGGCGGTGGCGGCAGCGGCGGAGGCGGAGGGGCCGGGGACGGACTGAGCCGGTGGCTGGCAGCCGGCTCGGCTAGGGCGTCGAGAACAGCCTGCCGTAGGCCGTGACGGTGGACGTGGGGGAGCCGGCCGCGCGGAGGGCCGCCCAGAGGAGGACCTGGTTCGCGGTCAGGACCGGGCGGTCCAGGGTGGCCTCCAGGGCGGCGATCGCGCCGACCGCGCGGAAGCCGTTGCCGCCGATGACGACCGCCTCCGCCGTGTCCGGGACCCGGGAGGCCACCCAGTCGTGCAGGGCGCGCGGCTCGATGAGGGTCTGCCCGCTGGGGAGCTCGCAGGGGGCGGCGTACGGGACCTCGAAGCCGGAGTCCTCGTAGTAGCCCCGCCCCAGGTCGCTCAGGGTCTCGTCGAACCACGGCGGGTCCACGAGGGCGATCCGGCCGGCCCCCAGGGCCCGCAGCGCCTCGACGGCGGCCGCGCAGGTGGCGACCACGGGCAGGCCGTGGGCGCGCTTGCTCAGCCGGTCCAGCATGTACCCCTCCGCACGGGGGCCGATCACGTACGCGGAGCTGGTGAAGGCGTAGGCGATCACCGCCAGGGGCGCGGCGGCCAGCAGCTCGGCCGCCTCGTCCACGTGCGGGGGCTCGGCGAAGGCCCGTACGGGGGCGAGCGGGATGGTGGGGTCCATCACACCGCCGCTCCCCATCGCGCCGAACGGCACCCGGGCGGCGTGCAGCCCCACGTCGGCGGGGGCCATGGCGCGCAGCTCCGACTCGGGGCCGACGTCGGCGTGCGGGGTGAGGACACCGAGGCGGACGCGCACGTCCCACCCGTCGGGCTGCCACATCGCTCGTTCCTCTCGGAGAGTGAGGGAGGATGCCCTACTTTGGCACCGGCCGGGCCGGTGTGCCGCGGGGCCGCGCCGCCCGAGGGGTTGTCCACAGTGTCGGGGGATCCGGACGGATGTGTCCGAGGAGGTCGCTAGGCTTCTCGGATGACCACTTCGGAAGCAGCAGTCGAGACCCCCGATGCCCTGCAGGTGCTCCACCGCGTCTTCGGGTACGACTCGTTCCGCGGCGAGCAGCAGCAGATCATCGAGCACGTCGCCGGCGGCGGCGACGCGCTGGTGCTGATGCCGACCGGCGGCGGCAAATCGCTGTGCTACCAGATCCCGGCGCTGGTCAGAGCGGGTACCGGAGTGGTGATCTCCCCGCTGATCGCGCTGATGCAGGACCAGGTGGACGCACTGAACGCGCTCGGGGTGCGGGCCGGGTTCCTCAATTCGACGCAGGGCGCCGACGAGCGGCGAGCCGTCGAGCAGGCCTTCATCGGCGGCGAGCTCGATCTGCTGTACCTGGCTCCCGAGCGGCTGCGCACCGAGGGCACGCAGCGGCTGCTCGACCGGGGCACCGTCTCGCTCTTCGCCATCGACGAGGCGCACTGCGTCGCCCAGTGGGGCCACGACTTCCGCCCCGACTACCTCGCGCTGTCCATGCTGCACGAGCGCTGGCCGAAGGTGCCGCGCATCGCACTGACCGCGACGGCCACCGAGGCCACGCACGCCGAGATCGCCGCGCGCCTCGGTCTGGAGGAGGCCCGCCACTTCGTGGCCGGCTTCGACCGGCCGAACATCCAGTACCGGATCGTCTCGAAGAACAACCCGGTCAAGCAGCTGCTGGAGCTGATCCGGACCGAGCACGCCGGGGACGCCGGGGTCGTCTACTGCCTCTCGCGGGCATCGGTGGAGAAGACGGCGGCCTCCCTGGTGGAGCACGGCATCGACGCCGTGCCGTACCACGCGGGGATGGACTCCCGCACCCGCGCGGCGAACCAGTCGCGGTTCCTGCGGGAGGACGGGGTCGTGGTGGTGGCCACGATCGCGTTCGGCATGGGCATCGACAAGCCGGACGTGCGCTTCGTGGCACACCTGGACCTGCCGAAGTCGGTCGAGGGCTACTACCAGGAGACCGGCCGCGCCGGCCGCGACGGGGAGCCGGCCACGGCCTGGCTGGCCTACGGGCTCCAGGACGTGGTGCAGCAGCGCAAGATGATCGAGGGCTCCGAGGGCGACGAAGCGCACCGCCGCGGACTGGCCCAGCACCTCGAAGCGATGCTCGCGCTGTGCGAGACGGTCGGCTGCCGCCGGGTGCGGCTGCTGGCGTACTTCGGGCAGACGGGCGCGCCGGACTGCGGGAACTGCGACACCTGCCTGACGCCGGCCGAGTCCTGGGACGGGACGGTCCCGGCGCAGAAGCTGCTGTCCACGGTGTGGCGGCTGGCCAAGGAACGGCGGCAGAAGTTCGGCGCCGGCCAGATCATCGACATCCTCCAGGGCAAGAAGACCGCCAAGGTCATCCAGTTCGACCACGACGGGCTCTCGGTGTTCGGCATCGGGGCCGATCTGGGCACTCCGGAATGGCGCGGGGTCGTACGGCAGTTGCTGGCGCTCGGGCTGCTGGCGGTGGAGGGCGACTACGGGACGCTGGTGCTGACGGAGGCCAGCGCCGAGGTGCTCGGGGGCCGCCGGAGCGTCCCGATGCGCAAGGAGGCGGCTCCGGCCGCCGGTTCCTCCCGCAGGGAGTCCGGATCGCGCTCCGGGAAGGGCGCGCGGGTACCGGTCGACCTGCCCGCGGCCGCCCTGCCGGTGTTCGAGTCCCTCCGCGCCTGGCGGGCCGAGACCGCGCGGGAGCAGGGCGTACCGGCGTACGTGGTCTTCCACGACGCGACGCTGCGGGAGATCGCCACGCAGCTGCCCGGCACGGTCGCGGAGCTGGGCACGATCAGCGGGGTCGGCGAGGCGAAGCTGGCCAAGTACGCCGAGGGCATCCTGCGGACCCTGGGCGGGGCGGAGGCCGGGCCCGAGGCCGGTGCGGAGACCGGTGCGGAGACCGGCGCGGAGATCGGCGCGGGGTCCGGCGCGGAGACCGGCGCGGGGTCCGGCGCGGCCCCGGCAGCGGCTCCGGCCCCGGCCGTCCCTGCGGCCGCTCCGTCCGTCGTCGCCCCGGCCGCGGCCCCGCCGGTCGCCCCGCCCGTCGCCGTACCGGCGCGCAGGGCTCCGGCCCCGCCGGAGGGGGAGTCCCTCTTCGGTCCGGAGGACGAGGACATCGACCCGCCCTGGGACGACTGGGAGTAGGCCGGGATCAGGCCGCGAGGAGGCCGGGGGGAGGCCGGGGGGAGGGCCCGGGGGAGGCCGGGAGAACGGCCGACCGGGCCTCGCGGCCCCGGCCGGGGCCCCGGGAAGGCTCCGGCTGCGCGGCGGCTCGTCCGGGGTCAAGCTGGAGCCATGACCGGTACCCGGTCGGGCCCCCGCAGCTCCGAATTGCGGCTGGCCCTCGCCATGCGGGGCGGGGTCAGTCTCGCCGTCTGGATGGGCGGCGCCTGCTGCGAGACCTCCCGGTTGCGCGATGCCTCCCCGGAATCTCCGGGAGTCGCCGGGGCAGCCGTCTACCGCAAGCTGCTGGCGGGCTGCCAGTACCGCAACGTGGACATCGACGTCCTCGCCGGCACCAGCGCAGGCGGGCTCAACGGCGTCCTGCTCGCCTGCCACCTGGTGTACGGAATGCCCTTCGGGGACGGGGTCCGTGACGTCTGGCTGCGCCTGGGCGACCTCGAAGACCTGCTGCGCCGCCCGGCCCTCGGCGGCCTCGAAACCCTGCTGCGCCGCGGGACCCTCTTCGTCCTGCCCGACTCGCTGATGCGCGGTGACGAGTTCTTCTACGAGGAACTCCGCGCGGCCATGGAGAAACTCATCGGGGAGGCGCCCCGCGGGTTCAAGGCCAGCACCTCGCTCCGGCTGATCCTGACGGCGACCCGGCTTCGGCCCCGCAGCGACCGGGTGCGGCCCACGCTCGGGCAGCCGCTGCTGGTCGGCCGCTCGGACGCGTACTTCCACTTCCGCCACCGCGGCGGCCTGACCGACTTCCCCGCGGAAGGCGAAGCCCGCAAGGCGGCCCTGGAGCGGCTCGCCTATGCGGCCCGCACCTCGTCCTCCTTCCCCGGGGCCTTCGAGCCGGGCCGGCTGTTCGTCGGGAACGAACCGCCCTGGCCCGCCGAGGACCCGCCCCGGGTGGACATGCGCGGGATCAGCAGCGAGACCGGCTACCCCGATGAACGGCTGAACGGCTGCGCCGAGTTCATCGACGGCGGGCTCCTCGACAACATCCCCGTCGCCTGGGCGGTCCGGGCCATCGCCGGAACCCCGGTGACGAGGAAGGCGGACCGGTGGCTGCTCTTCCTCCAGCCGGTGCCGCCCTTCCCGCCCGAGCCCGTGACGGGCACCGGCCCCGGAGCCACCCGCCTCGTCAGGATCGCCGCGAAGTCCCTGGCCGTGAAGTCGGGCGCCGAGTCCCTGTACGACGACGCGCTCGCGCTGCGGGCCGCCTCCGACACCACCCAGCTGACCCGGGGCATCACCCGCGCACTGCCCCCGGACCTCGACTCCCTGCGCTGCGCGGCGGCGGCGCGCGAGGCCTCGTACAGCGCGGCCGTGGGCCCGGCGGAGGCCAAGCGGCTCATCCGGCTGCTCGAGGACCCCTCCGGGGTGACCGGCCCCGACCCCCTCCCGGTGCCCGCGGGGCCGGGCCCGCTGGAGGCGCTCGACACGGGCCGGGGCGAGGCGTCGGTGTTCTTCGCCCGGCTGCGGGACGAGGCGGAGGCCCTCGCACCCGCCCCGCGCGCCACGCCCCTGGCCCTGGCCCGCGCGGTACGGCTGCTCATGGACTGGGTCTCGGCCTGCGAGGGCGGCTGGGACGAGGGCGACGACGGGGGCCACGACGGGGGCCGGGACGAGGGCCACGACGGGGGCCGGGACGAGGGCCGGGACGAGGGCCGTCTCCGGGCCGTGGCGGAGTGCCGGGAGCTCCTCTACGCCTACCGGTTCGCCGTCTCCACGCTCATCGCGGTCTGGGACCGGCTGCTGCTCGACGCCTACGCGGCGGGCCTCGCCGGCGGGATTCCGGCAGATCCGCTGGCCCCCCGCACCCGGGCCGCGGCGCGGCTGCGGGCCGCGCTCGCGGTTCCGTCGATGCCGGCCGGACTGCCGTCGACACCGGCGACCGGGGCGCTGGCGGCGAAGTGGCGCGCATGGGCGGTGGACCTGGCCGCCGCGCTCGCGGACGGGCCCCAGCCCGCACCGGGCACGGGCGCGGGCGGCCACCAGGAGGCCTACGCGGACCTCTGGGACCGGATCGCGGAGCTCGGGCGCCACATCGGGCAACGGCTGGACCCCGCCCCCGCCGGGTTCGGGGCCCTGGGAGCCGCCGCGCTCCTCGGCAACGCCAGGATGCTCGACGCGCTCACCGACGCCGAGGTCCTCCTCGGCCCCATGCGCCCCGATCCGCAGTCCGAGGCCACCGACATCGACTTCCACACCGTCTCCGCCGCCAATCGGAGCTGGGCCGCCGATCTGGTGCTGGGCAGGGAACGCACCCCGCAGGAGATGGTCGAGGGCAAGCTCAGCGGGAACCAGGTCGCCAACTTCGCCGCCTTCCTCAGCGTCCGCTGGCGCCTGGGGGACTGGATCTGGGGCCGGCTCGACACGGCCGCCTCGCTCGTCTCCGTCGTCGCCACCGACGAACGCCTCGAGCACGCCTTCGAGGGCTTCGTCAACCTCCCCGACCTGCGCCGGCGGGTCGCCGATCTGATGGATCCGGGACCGCGCTTCGCCGGGCTGTGGGACCAGTCCCTGGAGAACCGGCCGGAACTGGAGCCCTGGGACCGGGTGCGGTACGTCCTCACCGCCGTCCGCCAGCACGAGATCCTCGAAGAGGAGCTGCCGCTCCTCACCGACCTGCACCGCAAGGGCTTCATGGCGGGCAACCGGGTCCGGGACATCCCCGCCCCCGGGGTGGTGCCCGACTTGGACCTGGACGCCCCGGGCGCGCTGGACAAGGCCCTGGGGACACTCCGCGAGGTCGGGGCCGAACGGGCCGGCCGGCTGCTCCGGGCCCCGGACCCCTGCCGTGCGGCGGTGCGCGCCGGTCTCGTCGCCTGGCCGTCCCTCCAGCCCGCGGGGCTGGCCTGGGCCCGGCTGCCGCGCACCGTGCTGGCGGCGCTGAAGCCCCTGTTCTGCCTCCTGCCGGTGATCGGCGGGTTCGCGCCCGTACAGGCCCTCGTGGCCGCCGCCCTGATGTGGTGCGGGGTCGCCCTCAGCACCGAGAACTGGTCCTCCCTCCTGGGCCACATCCCGATCTGCCTCTTCGCCCTGATCGCTCTGAAGGCCCTGCTGGGGCAACGGGTCGGCAGCGGCAAGCTGCGCTGGTTCCTGCTGCTCCTCCTCGGGGGCGCCCTGGTCGTTTTCGGCCTGTGGCGGCCGCGCGCGGGTCCGTCCCACCCGCCCTGGGCCGGTCACCTGGACGGCGGCCTGGTCGTCGGCGCCCTGTTCGCGCTGGCCGCCTTCGCACTGCTCTGCGCGGGTTCCGACCGCTACGGGCCGGTGTGCGGGTACGCCGTGGGCGCCGGGGTCCTCGCGGGCGGGCTCCAGTACTGGCAGCCCGCCCTCGGCGGCTGGTGGGGAGCCCTGATCCTCTACTCCGTCCTCCTGTGGGTCACCGCGGTCCTGCCCTGGCTCTACCCGAAGCCGGGGCCGGGGCCGAAGTCGAAGCCGAAGCCGAAGCCGAAGTCCAAGCCAGGGCAGGACCGAAGCCAGGCCGAAACCGGGACCCGGGACGCGGGCCACCCCGCCGGAGCCCGACACAGCGCCGCTCGGTGAAGCCTCGGATAGGGTGAATCGGTAGGAATCGGGCCCCCTGGGGTGAGGTCGGCGCATTGGACACGTACCAGGAGACGAGCGGGGTACCGGACCAGCCGGTGGCTGCTGTCGGGTACGCGGGCGTACTGAGCGAGCTGCTGCCGATCGCCCTGTGGCGGGAGGACGCCGACGGGCGGGTCGTCGAGTGGTCGCTGGCCGCCCAGGACCTGCTGGGCCACCGCCCCGAGGACATCCTCGGCCGGTCCGGCAGCTCCGTGCTCGTCCCCGACGCCAACCGCGAGCTCGCCGCCCAGCTGACCGCCCGGGTCCAGGCGGGGGAGACCGTGGTCGGCACGCTGCCCGTGCGCCACCGCGACGGGCACCGCGTCCCGATGGAGATGTGGATCCTGCCCGCCCCCGATCCGCAGGGGCGCACCGGGGCCATGCTCATCGCGGTGGAGACCTCCGAGGTCCTGCGGATGCGCGATTCGCTCGCCGCGCTGCAGAGCCTGTTCACACAGTCGCCCATCGGCCTCGGCACCCTCGGCCCCGACCTGCGCTTCCTGCGCGTCAACGACGCCCTCGCCCGGATGAACGGGGTGCCGGCCGCCGAGCACATCGGCAAACGGCTCACCGAGGTCGTGCCCGGGGTCAACGCCGCCGCGCTGGAACGCCTCATGCGCAAGGTGCTGGAGTGCGGCTCCGCCGTCGTGGACGTCCGCCGCACCGGCCGCACGCCCGCCGATCCCGAGCACGACCGGACCTGGTCGTGCTCTTACGCCCCGCTGCTGGACGGCTCCGGGCGGCGGCTCGGGCTGATCGCCTCGCTCATCGACATCACCGACGGGCAGCGCGCCCAGGAGGAGGCGGAGCGCGCGCGCAGCCGGTTCGCCCTGCTGGCCGAGGCCGACGCCCGCATCGGTACGACGCTGGACCTCGGGCAGACCGCCCAGGAGCTCGTGGAGGTGCTGGTACCGCAGCTGACGGACTCGGCCGACGTACAGCTCCTGGAAACGGTACTGGAGCCCGACGAGGCCGCCGCCTCCACGCGGGGCGTGCTGCGGCGCCTCGCCGCCACCTTCCCGGACCCGGGCGCGCCCACCTCCCGGCTGGCCGCCGGGCAGACCTTCCAGATCCCGGCGCACACCGCGTACGAGCAGGTCATCACCGAGGGCCAGCCCATGAACCTCTACACGGCCGACATCCCGGCCCTGATCAAGGACCCGCGCGCGGCCGTGCTGCGCGCCTACCTGGCCACCCTCGGATGCGCCCGGATGGTCCCGCTGGTGGCCCGCGGCCGGGTGCTCGGGGTGGTGGTGGTGACCCGGATGCGCGGGCGCGAGCCCTTCGACCACGAGGACTGCGTACTGATCGACGAGGTGGTCGCGCGGGCGGCCCTCAACATCGACAACGCCCGGATGTACACCAACCAGCGCGCGGCGGCCCTGACCCTGCAGCGCAGCCTCACCAACAACGTGCTGCCCGAGGTCGCCGGGCTGGAGCTGACCGGCCGGTACCTGCCGGCCAGTGACCACGACGTCGGGGGCGACTGGTTCGACGTGATCGAACTGCCCGACGGCCGGACCGGCCTGGTGATCGGCGACGTGATGGGCCACGGCATCCACGCGGCCGCGGTCATGGGCCAACTGCGCACGGCCGTACGGACACTGGCGCGCCATCAGGTGGCCCCGGAGGAGATGCTCCGCTCGCTGGACGCGGTGGTGGCCGACCTCGGCGAGGACGAGATGGCCACGTGCGTGTACGCCGTCCACGACCCGGTGACGGGCGTGTGCGTCATCGCCCGCGCCGGGCACCCGCCGCCGGCCGTCGTCACGGCGTCCGGGGTCGTGACCTTCCTGGAGGGCCCGCCGGGAACCCCGCTCGGCACGGGCGGGCAGGAGTTCCGCACCGAGGAGGTGCTGCTGCCTCCGGGAAGCCTGCTGGCGCTCTACACCGACGGTCTGATCGAGTCCCGGGAGCGGGATCTGGACGAGGGGATGGCGGAGCTGGCGGGTGTGCTGCGGGATGCGGGCCGGCCGCTGGAGGCCTTGTGCGACACGATCCTGGAGCGCCTGCTGCCGGAGGCGGCGCAGGACGACGTGGCGGTCCTGCTGGCCCGGACCCGCTGAATCGGGATAATTGCCCTAGTGCAATAGTTGGTTGTGTCTAGCGCAATGAGTGATTATCGTTTCTCCCATGTCTGCCAAGTCGCCTTCGCCCATCACGCTCACCGGCCGCCACGTCCGCCTCGAGCCCCTGACCAGGAGTCACCTCCCCGACCTGTACGCGGCCGGCGGTGGCGACGACGAGGTCTGGCAGTGGCAGGGCGGCCCCACGCCGCACTCGCAGGAGGAGCTGGGCGCCAAGCTCGACTCGGTGCTGGCGGACGCGGAACGCGGCACGTACCTGCCCTTCGCGGTCATCCACCTCGAGAGCGGCCGGGCCGTCGGCTGGACCACGTACCTGGACATCAGCCCGGCCAACGAGCGCCTGGAGATCGGCTGGACCTGGTACGGACGCGCGTACTGGCGCACCGCGGTCAACACCGAGGCGAAGCTGCTCCTGCTCACCCACGCCTTCGAGGACCTCGGCATGGGCCGCGTGCAGCTGAAGACGGACCACCTCAACACCCGCTCCCAGGCCGCCATCGCCCGCCTCGGCGCCCAGCGCGAAGGCGTCCTGCGCCGCCACCGCCGCCGCCCGGACGGCACGTGGCGCGACAGCGTCTACTTCTCCCTGCTGGCCGACGAATGGCCGCGGGCCAAGGCCCTGCTGGCCGCCCGGCTCTGAGCCGGGGCCGCCGCTACCAGGCCAGGTCCTCCAGGCCGTCCAGGTCCAGGAGGGTCGGGGGCGCCGGCTCGGCCGTGCCCGACAGCGGCAGTTCGGCCCAGATCACCTTGCCCCGCTCCGTGTAGCGGGTGCCCCAGCGTTCCGCGTACTGCGCGACGAGGAACAGCCCGCGCCCGCCCTCGTCGGTGGTGGCCGCGTAGCGCAGGTGCGGGGAAGTGCTGCTGCCGTCGGAGATCTCGCAGATCAGGACGCGGTCCAGGAGCAGCCGGACCCGGATCGGCGCGCTCCCGTAGCGGATGGCGTTGGTGATCAGCTCGCTGAGGATGAGCTCGGCGGTGAAGGAGATGCCCTCCAGCCCCCACGCGGCCAGCTGCGCGGCGCCCGCGCGGCGCACCTGCGAGACGTCCGCGGGGTCGGAGAGCACCTCCCACTCCGCGATCCGGTCGGCCGGCAGCCGCCGGGTGTCGGCGATGAGCAGGGCGATGTCGTCGCTCGGCGTCGGGAACAGCAGCGCGGCCAGTACGTCGGCACAGGCCTGGTCGGGGCTGCGGTCCCGCCGGGACAGGGTCTCGGTCAGCAGGTCGAGCCCGGTGTCGAAGTCCCGGTCGCGGTCCTCCAGCAGCCCGTCGGTGAACAGGACGAGCCGGCTCGCCTCGGGCAGGTCCAGCTCCACGGCCTCGAAGGGCATCCCGCCGACGCCCAGCGGCAGCCCGATCGGCAGTTCGGGGTACCGGACCACCCCGTCGGGACCGACCAGCGCCGGGCCGGGGTGGCCGGCGCTGGCCATGGCGCAGCGGCCGGACACCGGGTCGTAGACCGCGTAGAGGCAGGTGGCGCCCGTGACGCCCGAGGACTCGCCCTCCCCGGACCCCTCGTCCGCGGCGGACTCGTTCTGGTCGATCCGGTCGATCAGCTCGTCCAGATGGCCCAGCAGCTCGTCGGGCGGCAGGTCGAGCGTGGAGAAGTTGTGCACGGCGGTCCGCAGCCGGCCCATCGTGGCGGCCGCGTGCACCCCGTGCCCCACGACGTCCCCGACCACCAGCGCGACCCGGGCGCCGGCGAGCGGGATCACGTCGAACCAGTCCCCGCCCACCCCCGCCTTCGCGGGCAGGTACCGGAACGCGACGTCCACGGAGTCCAGGTCCGGCAGCACCCGGGGCAGCAGGCTGCGCTGGAGGGTCACGGCCACCGCGTGCTCGCGCGTGAAGCGGCGGGCGTTGTCGATGGAGACGGCGGCCCGCGCCGCAAGCTCCTCCGCGAAGGACAGGTCCTCCTCGTGGAAGGCCTCGGGGGTGTCCGCGCGCCAGAAGTTGGCCATGCCCAGGACCACCCCGCGGGCCTGGAGCGGTACGGAGATCAGCGAGTGGAGCCCGTACTCCAGGGCCACCCGGGTGCCGTCGTGGTCCTGGGCCCGCCAGCCGAACGCGGAGCTCAGGTCGGCCGCGAGGACGGCCCGCCCGGCGTCCAGGGCCGTCGCCATCGGCGCGGTCGGCACGATGAAGCGGATCGTGTCGCCGACGGGCTGCAGGGGCGAGTCCACGCGGACCCCGCTCATGGCGGCCCGGCGCATCTCGGTGTGCGTGCCGACGCTGGGCTCCTCGCCGCGCAGCACCGGCTCCAGCAGCTCCACGGTGACGAAGTCCGCGAAGCGCGGGACGGCGACCTCGGAGAGCTCCTCGGCGGTGCGCACCACGTCGAGGGTGGTCCCGATGCGCACACCGGCGTCGTAGAGCAGCTGCAGGCGGTCGCGGGCGACGGCGGCCCGGCCGGAGAGCGCGGCGAGCTCGGTGGAGTCGCGCAGGGTCGTGACGGTGCCCGAGGGGCGGCCCCCGTAGGGCTTGGTCGGCCGCACGTTGACGGCGAGGAGCCGGCCACCCGAGCGGTGCACCTCGTCGGTGGCCACCCGCCCGGACGCCAGCAGCGCGGCCGTGCGCGGATCGAGGCCGAGATCGCCGACGTGCCGCTGCTCGGCGTCGGCCGGCAGGTCTAGGAGGCGGCGGGCCTCGTCGTTGGCGAGGACGACCCGGCCCTCGGTGTCGATGATCAGGACGCCCTCGCGGACGGCGTGCAGAACCGCTTCGTGGTGTTCGTTCATCCGGGTCATCTCGGCCTCGCCCAGGCCCCGGGTCTGGCGCCGCAGCCGGCGGCTGACGAGCGCGGCGCCGCCGGTGCCCAGGAGCAGGGCGCCGGCCGCCGCGCCCAGGAGCAGGGGCAGCTGTCCCTCGACCACGTCGCCGACGTTGGCGACCTCGATCCCGGTGGCGACCAGGCCGACCACCGTGCCCGCGGAGTCCCGTACGGGCACCACGGCGCGCACCACGTCGCTCGGCTTCCCCTCGAAGGTCTCGGTGAAGGCGTGCCCGGCGACGGCGCGCGAGAGGTCGCCGGTGGAGCGCTGGCCGATCAGCTCGGGGCGGGAGTCGGTGTACCGGATCCCGTCGGTGTTCATCACGGCGATGAAGTCGACGCCGGAGGCCCGGCGGGCGCCCTCGGCCAGCGGCTGGAGCCGGGCGGTGGGGTCGGGGGACTCCAGCGCCGCCGGGAGGCCGGGGGCGTGGGCGAAGGCCTCGGCGGCCGCCAGGGAGCGGTTGCGGGCGTCGCGCTGGCTGTCGTACCGGGCCTGGAAGAACAGGGCCGTGGCGGCGGCGGTGATCAGCACCAGCACGAGGACGGCCTGGAGCGCGAAGACCTGGCCGGCGACGCTGCGCGCACCGAGCGAGAGGTTCGCGAACAATCCGGAGACGGGGCGGGCGATCCGGCGCGCGAACCGGCGTGCGGAGCGCCTTGCACGGACGAGTGCGGACCGGCCGGGGCCCGGCCCGGACGGGAGCCCGTGCTCGGGCGCCCCTTCAGAGCCCCTGGGCAGGCCAAAACGTCCGGTCATGAGCCATTTCTAACACTGTCCGCGGGGATTGGGGGAGGCCCTGATGCGGTGGCCGCCGCACGGTAGGCGCGGGGGCTGGTGCCGATGTACGAGGCGAAGTGCTGGCGGAAGGTGACCTCACTGGCGAATCCGGCGCGCCGGGCCACCTCGGGGACCGGATGATCGGTGCGTTCCAGCAGTTTGCGGGCTTCGTCCAGACGGTGGCCGAGGAGCCATTTGTGCGGGGTGGTGCCCGTCGAGGCGGCGAAGTGCCGGGCGAAGGAGCGCGGCGACATGCCGGCCCACCGGGCCAGGGTGGCCACGTCCAGCGCCTCGTGCAGCCGCCCCAGCGCCTTCGCCCGTACGGCGGCCAGCGCCTCGGCGGTCCGGTCGGCGGCCGGGGTGGGCCGGTCCAGGTACTGGGCGTGGTCGCCGGTGCGGAAGGGGCCCGTCACCATCGAGCGGGCGATGGCGGCGGCGGCCTCGGAACCGTGGGCCTCGCGGACCAGGTGGAGGCAGAGGTCGATGCCGGAGGCGACCCCGGCGGAGGTCCACACCCCGTCGTCCTCGACGTAGAGCGGGGCCTCGGTGACCTGCACGGCGGGGTGCCGGCCGGCCAGCGCCGGGGCCAGCGACCAGTGTGTGACGGCCCGGCGGCCCGCCAGCAGCCCGGCTTCGGCCAGGATGAAGGCGCCGGCGCACAGGGCGGCCACCGCGATGCCCCGGGCGTGGGCGTCCCGCAGGGCGGCGAGGACCGGCTCGGGCGTCGGATCGCAGGGCCGGGCCAGCGCGGGGACGACGACGAGGTCGGCCTCGGCGAGCCAGTCGAGCCCCCGGTCGGGGGTCAGGGACAGCCCGCCGGGGAGCGGGATCGGGCCGGGGGTCAGGGCACACCGGCGCAGCTCGAAGGCGGGCACCCCGAGGTCGCTGCGGTCGGGACCCCAGACCTCGGTGATGACGGCGAGGTCGAAGGCGCGGATCCCGGGCTGTACGACGATCGCGACGCGGTGCATGGCGGTGAGTCTGCCACGCCCGCCCCGCCGGGCAGCGGGGCTGTGGGGGCTCGTGGGGCGATGGCGGGCCGCTGTGGAGGGGGGTGGGCCCGGAGGGTCGGTCCGGGGCCTGCGGGGGCCCCTGGGGGCTCCTCGGGGTCGCGTACGGGCTGCGGGGGCGTCGTCGCGCGGGACGCGGGCGGTGCGGAGGGGCTGTACGCGGTACGTGGAGCGGCCGCGGGCCCGGTGGGGGGTCCGTTCGAAGATGGCCGCGGGCCCGGTCGGGGTCCGTTCGGAGGCGGCCTCGTCAGGGTCGGGGCCCGTCACGGGGGGCGCCGGCTGCCAGGCTGGCAGGATCCCATCGGTCGGGGTCACCGGCGCCGCTGTCACGGGGGCCGCCGGCCGCCCAGGATGGAGCCATGACGAACAAGATCGAGATCGCCGCGAACAGTGCCCTCCTGGTCATCGACGTACAGAAGGGCTTCGACGACGCCGCCTTCTGGGGGCCGCGCAACAACCCGGCCGCCGAGGCCAACATCGCCGAACTGATGGACGCCTGGCAGGAATCGGGCCGCCCGCTGGTGCTCGTCCAGCACGCCTCCCGACCCGGCGGAGCCCTCGCGCCGGACCTGCCCGGGTACGCCCTCAAGGACTTCGTCGCCGAGCGCGCGGAGCAGGCCGCCCTGCACGTCGTGAAATCGGTGAACTCCTCCTTCTACGGCACCCCCGACCTGGCCGACTGGCTCACCGCGCAGGGCATCGGGCAGCTCGTCGTGGCCGGGATCCAGACCAACATGTGCGTGGAGACCACGGCCCGGATGGCGGGGAACCTCGGCTACGACGTCCTCGTGCCGCTCGACGCCACGCACACCTTCGACCTGGCCGCCGGACCCGGCCCGGACGCCCCGCGGCTGACGGCCGACCAGCTCGCCACCGCCACCGCCGTCAACCTGCAGGGCGGCGGCTTCGCCCGGATCGTCACCACCGCTCAGCTCGTCGAAGAGGTCCGCGTCCGGGCCGACGCGTAGCCGGGTGCGCCCGCCGGGCTGCCACGGGCACGCCGCGCGAACGCCGCCGGCCCGGCCCCCGGTGAAGGGGCCGGGCCGGCGGGTGGTGCGGGGCTGCGGTCAGAGGACGTCGGCCGCGATGTTCTGCGCCACCCGCTCCAGCAGCGGGCCCGCGTTCGGGATGCTCACCGCCGGGTCCGGCTCGATGTCCGTGAGCGGGTAGGCACGCTGGATGCCCGCCGCCTGGAGGGCCTCCGGCGTGAGCAGCAGCCGGCCGCAGACCGCGACGACCGGCTTGCCCGCCGCACGGGCCGCCGCCGCGACACCGGCCGGAGCCTTGCCGTGGAGGGTCTGCTCGTCCAGCGAGCCCTCGCCCGTGATGACCAGCGTCGCCCGCTCCAGGGCGGGCGCGAAGCCGAGCACCTCCAGCATCAGCTCGATGCCGGGGCGGAACGAGGCTCCGAGCAGCAGGGCCCCGTAGCCGATGCCGCCCGCGCCGCCCGCACCGGGCGAGAGCGCGGCCTCGGCGGCCAGGGAGCCGATCGACTTCTCCAGTACCACCGCGAAGTGCGCCAGCGCCGCGTCCAGCGTCGCCACGTCCTCGGGCGACGCCCCCTTCTGCGGGCCGTAGACCGCCGGAGCGCCCTTCGGACCCGTCAGCGGGTTGTCCACGTCGCTCGCCAGGACGAAGTCGATCTCCTTGATGCGGGGGTCGATTCCCGACAGGTCGGCCGAGGCCAGCCCGGCCAGCGCGCCGCCGCCCGGACCGACGGGTTCACCGTTCGCATCCAGGAACACCGCGCCCAGCGCGGCCAGCATGCCCGCACCGCCGTCGGTGGTGGCACTGCCGCCCACGCCGAAGACGATCGAGCGCGCTCCCGCGTCGAGTGCGGCCTTCAGCAGTTCGCCGGAGCCGTAGGTGGTCGCCGTCAGAGGGGCGAAGACCCCCGCCGGCAGCAGCTGGAGCCCGGAGGCCTCCGCCATCTCGACCACCGCGGTGCCCTCGCGCAGCGCGAAAGCGGCCGTGACCTGGTCGCCGAGCGGTCCGGTGACCCGTACCTCCCGGCGTTCGAAACCGGCCGCCACGGCGGCCGCGACCGTACCGTCGCCGCCGTCCGCGACGGGGAGGGTCTCGATCTCCACGCCCGGTACGGCCTTGCGAAGGCCGGCCGTCACCCGCTCAGCGACCTGAACGGCCGTGAGCGAGCCCTTGAATTTGTCCGCGGCGATGAGCACGCGCGCGGTCTCAGTTACTGCTCCGTCCGTCACCTTGCTAATCCCTTGCTATCGAACAGTGCAGTCGCGCCGTCCATGAGCCTATCCGGAGGATCCTCCTATGCCCATGGGTGGCCTGGGCCACACCCGGCGCGGCATGCCCCTAAATAGGTATATACACCTGCATAGTGTGGCCGCATGAGCACGGATTCACTGGAACAGCCACGTCCGGAATCCCCAGGTGGGGGCTCCGAAGGACCCGGCGGCGGCACTCCCGGCGCCACTCCCGACGGCACCCCCGACCTCACCGTCGTCACCGTCGGGGTGATCGCGGTCCTGGCCGTCGTCGCCTGGGCGGCGCTGGGCAAGAGCTCCTTCGATTCCGCGTCGGGCACCGCTCTGGCCTGGGTCCTGAACAACTTCGCGTGGCTGTTCGTGATCGCCGCCGACGTGTTCCTCGTCATGTGCGTCGTGCTCGCGATCAGCCGCTTCGGCCGGATCCGCCTCGGCAAGGACGACTCTGAGCCGGAGTTCACCAACCTCGCGTGGATCGCGATGATGTTCAGCGCGGGCATGGGGATCGGCCTGATGTTCTACGGGGTGGGGGAGCCGCTCACCCACTACCTGAACCCGCCCCCCGCCTCCGGCGCCGCCCCCGGCACCGGGGACGCCGCCCGGGCCGCCATGGACTACTCCTTCTTCCACTGGACCCTCACCCCCTGGGCGATCTACGGCATCGCGGGCCTCGCCCTCGCCTACGCGACCTTCCGCAAGGGCCGCGGCAACCGCCTGAGCTCCGCCTTCGTCCCCCTCATCGGCGAGGAGCGGGCCAACGGATGGCCCGGCAAGGCCATCGACCTGCTCGCGGTCTTCGCGACCGTCTTCGGCACCGCCACCAGCCTGGGCCTCGGCGCGCTCCAGGTGGCCAAGGGACTCAACATCACCACCGGGGTCGAGGACTCGACGACCCTCGAGCTGATCATCATCGGGTCCCTCTCCGCCGCCTTCGTGCTCTCCGCCTTCTCCGGCCTGCACAAGGGCGTCAAATGGCTCAGCACGATCAACATCGTGCTCGCCGCGTCCCTGATGCTCTTCGTCTTCGTCCTCGGCCCGACCGTCTACGTCCTCGACGTGATCCCGGCGAGCGTCGGCAGCTACCTGCACGACCTGCTTCCCATGGCCACCCGTACCGGCGCCTTCACCGACAGCGCGTGGCTCGGCGCGTGGACGATCTTCTACTGGGCGTGGTGGCTCTCCTGGGCGCCGTTCGTCGGTACCTTCATCGCCCGCATCTCGCGCGGCCGCACGATCCGCGAGTTCCTCGTCGGCGTGCTGCTGGTGCCCAGTGGCGCCACCGTCGTCTGGTTCTGCGTCATGGGCGGCACCGCGATCCGGCTCGACTCCACCGGCGCCGCCGACATGGCCGCCAAGCTCAAGGAAGGCACCGAGGCCTCCCTCTTCGCGATGCTCGACGCGCTTCCGCTGGGGACGGTCACCTCGTGGATCGCGATGGCCCTGGTGATGACGTACTTCGTCACCAGCGCCGACTCCGCCTCCCTCGTGATGGGCTCGCTCACCAGCCGCGGCGCCCTGCATCCGCCGACCTGGCTCGTCGTCACCTGGGGCGTGCTGATGGCCGCGGTGGCCGCCGTACTCCTCGTCGCGGGCGGCCTGAAGTCCCTCCAGACGGCCACCATCCTGGTCGCGCTGCCGTTCGTGATCGTGATGCTGCTGCTCTGCTGGGCCCTGATGAAGGAGCTGCGGGCCGACCCCGGCGCCGGACCCGTCCGTCACCACGCCCTGCACGGAATGCGGGACGCGGTCAAGGCCATGGTCGGCGACGCCATCACCGAACGGGGCCCGGCCCGCCACCCCCGCCTGCGCCGCGTAGCCGAGTCGAGGAACCGCGACCGCGAGGACGGACCGGGCGGCGCGGGCACCCCGGGCACCTGACCCGGCCCACCGGGGCGGGTGGGTAGGGTTGCGGCGTGACCACCACGGATGACTACGCCACCTACATCGAGAGCCTGCCCCGGGTGCTGGCCGGTGCGGCCGCGCTCTACCGGGACGCCGGGGGTCGGGTGCTCCTCGTCGAGCCCAACTACCGCGAGGGCTGGGCCCTGCCGGGCGGCACCGTCGAGTCCGACCAGGGCGAGTCCCCGCGGACGGCCGCCCGGCGCGAGAGCGCCGAGGAGATCGGCATCGACCTGCCGCTCGGCCGGCTGCTCGCCGTCGACTGGTCGCTCGGCGCGGGGCGTCCGCCGCTCGTCGCGTACCTCTACGACGGCGGCGTGCTCGACGCGGCGCAACTCGCCTCGATCAGGCTGCAGGAAGAGGAGCTGATCTCGTGGCGGCTGGTCGAGCCCGCCGAACTGACGGCATATCTGCCCGGCTCGCTCGGCCGGCGCACCCAAGAGGCGTACCGGGTCCTGCAGTCGGGCGAGGGCGCCGCGGAGCTGGAGAACGGGTCCAGGCCGACGGCTGCTTAGCCCGTCCCGCTCGTTATTCCGTGCCTACACCGAGCAGGACAGAATTCAGAAGATGATCAAGATGTACGCCTGGCCCAGCACCGCCGACGGGCCCGACGCCCTGCCCATCGTCCACTTCACCACCGATCAGCAGTCCGGCGGCGAGGTCACCCCCGACGGGGTGCCGGTCTGGATGTTCGACACCGCGATCCACGACGGCGGCTGGGCCCCGTTCACCGACTTCGAGGCCTGGTCCGTCCCGGCCCCCGGCTGGCAGGCCTTCTACCGCCGCGAGGACGACGTCCTCGCCGTCACCGGCCCCGGCTCCTGCGAGGGCTGGTACCAGGGCGGCCTCGGCGCCGACGCGGACTGGGTGGGCGCGGCCGCCGCCCAGCAGAGCGTGGTCCTGCTGGCGGCCCCCGTCCAGCACCCCTCGCTCTACGCCTACGCCGTCGAGGCGGGCGCCGCCTTCGCGCTGCTCGTGCCGCTCGTGGTGATCTAGAGGGGCCGGAGGATCTACGGGGGCCGGAGGATCTACAGGGTCTCCGCTCCCGACTCGAAGGCCAGCAGGCGCACCTTGCGGTCCACGCCGCCGCCGTAGCCGGTCATGGAACCGGAGGCCCCGATCACGCGGTGGCACGGCACGATGATGCTGACCGGGTTCTTCCCGTTGGCCAGGCCCACCGCGCGGGAGGCGTTCGGCTTGCCGAGCCTGGCGGCCAGCTCCCCGTACGACCAGGTCTGCCCGTAGGGGATCCGTACGAGCTGCTCCCACACGCTGCGCTGGAACTCGGTGCCCTCCAGCCGCACCGGCAGGTCGAACGCGGTGAGCTCGCCGGCGAAGTACGCGGTCAGCTGCCGCACCACCTCCGGGAAGGGCTCCTCGCCCGCCGCCACGCGCTCCCCGAAGGCCTCCTCGGCCGGGCGGTGGCGCTGCCCGGTCATGTAGAGGCCGCTGAGGACCCCGTCGGTGGCGACGAGGGTGAGCGGCCCGTAGGGGCTGTCGACGACGGTGTGCCGCTTGGCGGTGCTCGTGCCGGTGCTGGTGCCGCCCGTGGCGGTGCTGCTCGTGTTGCTGCTGCTCATGGTGGTTCGTGCTCCTCGGAAGTCAGGCGGGCAGGACGTTGATCGCGTGGTCCTCGGTGGCCCACAGGTACTGCACGGCGTACGCGCGCCAGGGCCGCCAGCGCGCCGCGCGGGCCGTCAGCGCGGCGGGCGTGGACGGCAGCCCGAGCCCCTTCGCGGCCCGCCGGATCCCCAGGTCGGCGGGGAGGAAGGCGTCCGGGTCGCCCAGCGCCCGCATCGCGATGATCTCGGTGGTCCACGGGCCGAACCCGGGCAGTGCGCCCAGCCGTGCCCGGGCCGACTCCCAGTCGCTGTCCGCGGCGAGCGGCAGCGAACCGTCGGCGAGCGCCGAGACGAGCGTGGTGAGGGTGGTGCGCCGGCTGCGCGGCAGGGCCAGGGACTCCGGATCGAGCCCGGCCAGCGCCCGCGAGGACGGGAAGAGGTGGGTCAGCCCGCCCTCGGGATCGGGGTCGGCCACCGGTTCGCCGTGGGCGCGCACCAGCCGGGCCGCGTGCGTACGGGCCGCGGCGGTGGACACCTGCTGCCCGAGGACCGCCCGTACGGCGAACTCCTCCGCGTCGACGGTCCGCGGCACCCGGCGCCCGGGGGCCTTGTCCACGAGCGGGGCCAGCAGCGGGTCGGCGCGCAGCTGCTCGTCGACGGCCTCGGGATCGGCGTCGAGGTCCAGCAGCCGGCGGCAGCGGCTGATGGCGATGGTGAGGTCGCGCAGATCGGTGAGGGCGAGCCGGCAGCCGATGTGGTCGGGCCGCGGGGTGAGCGCGACGACCCCGGTGCCGTACGGGAGCCGGAGCGTGCGGCGGTACGCGCCCGCCCGCCACTCCTCGACCCCGGGGACGGCCGTCGCGGCGAGGTGGCCGAAGAGGTTGTCGGGGTTGAGCGGGGCGCGGAAGGGGAGCCGCAGGCTGATGGTGCCGGGCACCCGGGCCCGGGCCGCCTCCGCCCCGCTCCGGGCGTGCAGCGGGCCCTTCCCGGCCCTGGTCCGCAGGTCGCTCGGGGCCAGGGCGAAGACCTCGCGGACGGTGTCGTTGAAGGTCCGGATCGAGGAGAACCCGGCGGCGAAGGCGATGTCCCCCATCGGGAGCTCCGAGGTCTCGATCAGCAGCCGGGCGGTCTGCGCGCGCTGGGCCCGGGCGAGGGCGAGCGGTCCGGCGCCGAGCTCGGCGTTGAGCTGGCGCTCCACCTGGCGGGCGGAGTAGCCGAGCCGGGCGGCCAGCCCCGGAACGCCCTCGCGGTCGACGACCCCGTCCTGGATGAGGCGCATGGCGCGGGCGACGGCGTCGGCGCGGGCGTTCCACTCGGGGGAGCCGGGGGAGGTGTCGGGGCGGCACCGCTTGCAGGCCCGGTACCCGCTCTGCTGGCAGGCGGCGGCGCTGGGCAGGAAGGTCATGTTCTCGACCTTGGGCGGCACGGCGGGGCAGCTGGGCCGGCAGTAGATTCCCGTGGTCCTGACGGCGGTGAAGAACCAGCCGTCGAAGCGGGCGTCCTTGGACTGGACGGCCCGTACGCAGCGCTCCGTGTCGGTGTACATGGCTTCCATCCTCCCGGGCGGGGGGCTCCCGGGCTGGCGGTTTTCCGACACCAAGTTTACCGGGGCGCCCCCTGCTTCCCCGGTCCCTGGGGCTCCGCCCGCAGGTGCGCGCAGCGGCAATTCCAGCCCCTCCGGCGTTTGAGGAGCGGGGGTCCGGGGGCTGGCCCCCGGGAACGGTGCCGCACCCGGCAACGGTTTGGGCCCCCGGCCGTCGTCAGGCGGTCCGCGTACGCGGAGAGGGCCCCCGGTCGCCTCGTGGCGGCCGGGGGCCCTCTCGTGTGCGTACAGCCGGGTTACGGGGCCTGCGTGGCCCTCGCCTCGCGGCGGTTGTGGCGGAACGTGTTCGCCCGACGGGTCGTCGCGAACAGCGGGATGGTCGCCGCCAGAGCGATCTGCAGCGCGCAGCCGGTCTGGAGCAGCAGCCCACCGCCCGGCGCGTCGAACGCCCACGCCGCCAGCAGACCCATCGCCGCGACGATCCAGCTCAGCATCGCCACCGCGAGGACGCCCCGCGGCTTGGGGTACTCGACCCGGCTCACCATCAGCCAGGCCACCCCGACGATCGCCATCAGCGTCGGAATGAACGGCAGCTCCAGCAGCACGATCGAGACGACCGTGAGCGCGCCGAAGGGGCTCGGCATGCCCTGGAACATGCCGTCCTTCATCGCCACGCAGCTGAATCTGGCCAGGCGCAGTACGACCGCCAGCAGCACCACGATCGCCGCCAGCGCCGACATCTTCTGCACCGCGTCGTCGGCGACCATGCCCCAGACGAGGACGAAGTACGCGGGCGCGAGGCCGAAGCTGATCAGGTCGGACAGGTTGTCCAGCTCCGCGCCCATCGGCGAGCTGCGCAGCTTGCGGGCCACGATGCCGTCGAAGAGGTCGAAGACCGCGGCGAGCAGCATCAGTATCACGGCCGTCGCGGCGCTGCTGCGGGCCATGCCCGACTCGCCGCTGCCGGTCAGGTGCGGGATGAGGATCCCGGTGGTGGTGAAGTACACCGCCATGAATCCGCACGTCGCGTTGCCGAGGGTGAGGGTGTCCGCTATCGACAGCCGCAGTGACAGCGGCATGTCGTCCTCGGCGGACTCCTCCTCGGAGGCCTCGGGCACCCATCCCGACGACGGGTTCGCCGGAGTCTCAGGGTCAGTCACGGTCAATTCGGGTCACCCCCGCGGTGGTGGCCTGGCCGACCTCGACCGCGACCTCGACGCCCTCGGGGAGGTAGATGTCGACGCGCGAGCCGAAGCGGATCAGACCGATGCGTTCGCCCTGCTCCACCTTGGTGCCGGCCGGCAGGTACGGGACGATCCGGCGGGCGACGGCGCCGGCGATCTGCACCATCTCGATGTCGCCGAGCTCGGTGTCGAAGTGCCAGACAACGCGCTCGTTGTTCTCGCTCTCCTTGTTGAACGCCGGAACGAATCCACCGGGGACGTGCTCCACGGACGTCACCGTGCCCGCGAGGGGCGCGCGGTTGACGTGGACGTTCAGCGGGCTCATGAAGATCGCGACCCGGGTCCGTCCGTCCTTCCACGGCATGATGCTCTGCACCACACCGTCGGCGGGGGAGATGACCCGGCCCTGCGTGATCTCACGCTCGGGGTCGCGGAAGAACCACAGCATGCCCGCCGCGAGCGCGGTGGTGGGCACGGCCACTGCCGCCCAGCGTCCGGACTTCCGGGCCCGGGTGAGGCTGAGAGCGGCGGTGGCGACGGTCGGCAGAAGCCACGGCGATGCTCCGCGCGCGAGGCGTCCACCGAGGAGGCCGACGCGAGGTGCAGAGGTTTGGCTGTGGGGCATGGATGACCTTCGTAGCGGGTGATGCCGCGCCGCAAACGGGGGGACGGGACGGCGGCTTTACTGGAATGCTATCGGTTGCGCACAACAACTGGGCAAGCCAGAAGCCGAGTCGATGACCACACGCCAGTGACTGGTAGTGACCCTCTCGCGGAAAATCACTGGATGATTTACCGCAAAAGGGACTTTCAGCCCTGGAGTCGGTACTCCTCGAGCAGGCGTCGCCCGATGATCATTTTCTGGATCTCGGCGGTACCTTCACCGATGAGCAGCATCGGCGCCTCCCGGTAGAGACGCTCGATCTCGTACTCCTTGGAGAAGCCGTAGCCACCGTGGATACGGAACGCGTCCTCCACCACCTCCTTGCAGTACTCGGAGGCGAGGTACTTCGCCATCCCTGCTTCGAGGTCGTTTCGTTCCCCGGAGTCCTTTTTGCGTGCTGCATTGACCATCATCGCATGGGCGGCTTCGACCTTGGTAGCCATCTCGGCCAGCTTGAACTGGATCGCCTGGTGCTCGGCGATGGCCTTCCCGAAAGTGTGACGTTGCTGGGCATATGAGACACCCAGCTCGAATGCACGCTGTGCGACGCCGCAGCCACGGGCCGCCACGTTGACGCGGCCGACCTCGACCCCGTCCATCATTTGGTAAAACCCTCGGCCGGTCTCGCCGCCCAGGACCCGATTGGCCGGAATGCGTAGTCCGTCCATGATGAGCTCGGTGGTGTCGACCCCCTTGTAGCCCATCTTGTCGATCTTGCCGGGAATGGTCAGGCCCGGCCGGACCTCACCGAAGCCGGCCTCCTTCTCCACCAGGAAGGTCGTCATCGACTTGTGGGGGGCGGTGCCCTCCGGGTGTCCTTCGTCACTGCGCACCAGGACGGCCACCAGCGTGGACGTGCCGCCGTTCGTCAGCCACATCTTCTGGCCGTTCAGGACGTACTCGTCGCCGTCCTTCACCGCCTTGGACGTGATGGCCGACACGTCGGAGCCCAGCCCCGGCTCGGACATCGAGAACGCGCCGCGCACCTCGCCCAGCGCCATGCGCGGGAGGAAGTACTCCTTCTGCTCCTGCGTGCCGTGCTGCTTGAGCATGTACGCCACGATGAAGTGCGTGTTGATGATGCCCGAGACGGACATCCAGCCGCGCGCGATCTCCTCTACGCACAGCGCGTAGGTGAGCAGCGACTCACCCAGGCCGCCGTACTCCTCGGGGATCATCAGGCCGAACAGGCCGAGTTCCTTGAGACCGTCGACGATCGCCTGCGGGTACTCGTCCCGGTGCTCCAGCTCGGTCGCGACCGGGATGATCTCCTTGTCGACGAACTCCCGGACGGTCTTGAGGATGTCCCTCTGGTCGTCCGTCAGGCCGGCGGTCTGGGCAAGTCGGCTCATGGTTCTACTTCCCCTGTTCCTTCAGCGTGGGGCGGCCGGGCTGCTCGCCGCCGCGCTCCTTGATGTACGTCTCGGTCGGGACCATCACCTTGCGCCGGAAGACGCAGACGAGGGTGCCGTCCTGCTTGTAGCCCTTGGTCTCCACGTAGACGATGCCGCGGTCGTTCTTCGACTTCGACGGGGTCTTGTCGAGGACCGTGGTCTCGCCGTAGATCGTGTCCCCGTGGAAGGTCGGCGCCACGTGGCGCAGCGACTCGATCTCCAGGTTGGCGATCGCCTTGCCGGAGACGTCCGGTACGGACATGCCCAGCAGCAGCGAGTAGATGTAGTTGCCCACGACGACGTTCTTGCCGAAGTCGGTCGTGTTCTCCGCGTAGTTGCTGTCCATGTGGAGCGGGTGGTGGTTCATGGTCAGCAGGCAGAAGAGGTGGTCGTCGTACTCGGTGACCGTCTTTCCGGGCCAGTGCTTGTAGACCGCGCCGATCTCGAACTCTTCGTAGGTGCGTCCGAACTGCATGCTGATCAGCCTTCCGGGATCTCGAACTTGGTGGTGCGCTGCATGCCCGCGGCGCGGCCCTTGCCCGAGATGACCAGCGCCATCTTGCGGCTGGCCTCGTCGATCATCTCGTCGCCGAGCATCGCCGAGCCCTTCTTGCCGCCGGCCTCCGAGGTGCACCAGTCGTACGCGTCGAGGATCAGCTCTGCGTGGTCGTAGTCCTCCTGCGAGGGGGAGAAGACCTCGTTGGCCGCGTCGACCTGGCCGGGGTGCAGCACCCACTTGCCGTCGAAGCCCAGGGCCGCCGCGCGCCCGGCGACCTCGCGGTAGCCGTCGACGTTCTTGATCTGGAGGAAGGGGCCGTCGATCGCCTGGAGGTCGTGCATACGGGCCGCCATCAGGATCCGCATCAGGATGTAGTGGTAGGCGTCCGCGCCGTAGCCGGGCGGCTGCATGCCCACGACCAGGGACTTCATGTTGATCGAGGCCATGAAGTCGGCCGGCCCGAAGATGATGGTCTCCAGTCGCGGGGAGGCGCCGGCGATCTCGTCGACGTTGACCAGGCCCTTGGCGTTCTCGATCTGCGCCTCGATGCCGATCTTGCCGACCTCGAAGCCCATGGTCTTCTCGATCTGCGTCAGGAGCAGGTCGAGCGCGACGACCTGCTGGGCGTCCTGGACCTTCGGCAGCATGATGCAGTCGAGGTTCTGGCCGGCGCCCTCGACGACCGTGATCACGTCGCGGTACGTCCAGTGCGTGGTCCAGTCGTTGACGCGCACCACCCGGGTCTTGCCGGTCCAGTCGCCGTTGTTCAGCGCGTCCACGATGGTGTGGCGGGCGCCCTCCTTGGCGAGCGGCGCGCAGGCGTCCTCCAGGTCGAGGAAGACCTGGTCGGCCGGCAGGCCCTGGGCCTTCTCCAGGAACCGGGGGTTGGAACCCGGCACCGCGAGACAGGAGCGGCGCGGCCGCAGCCGGTTGACCGGGGAAGAGGGCGTGGTCATGCGGGGACCTCCGTGCTTGCAGCGATTTCGGTGGAAACGGTCGTGTCTTCGGCGTCGCCGATCGGGTGGAGCTTGTTCGCCTTGCGGATCTCGTCGACGATACGGCCGATGATCTCCGTGATGCCGAAGTCCTTCGGGGTGAAGACCGCGGCCACCCCGGCCGCCTTCAGCGCCACGGCGTCGGCATTGGGAATGATGCCTCCGAGGACGACGGGGATGTCACCCGCCCCCGCCGCGCGCAGCCGTTCCAGTACGTCGGGGACGAGCGCGCTGTGCGATCCGGACAGGATGGACAGTCCGACGCAGTGCACGTCCTCGGCCAGCGCCGCCGAGGAGATCTCCTCGGGGGTCAGCCGGATCCCCTGGTAGACCACCTCGAAGCCGGCGTCGCGGGCCCGCACGGCGATCTGTTCGGCGCCGTTGGAGTGTCCGTCCAGGCCGGGCTTGCCGACCAGCAGGCGCAGCCGGCCGGAGCCCAGCTCGTCGGCGGTGCGGGAGACCTTCGCGCGGACGAGGGCCATGGGGGTCCCCTCCTCGGCGGTCACGGCCACCGGGGCCGAGGAGACCCCGGTCGGGGCCCGGAACTCGCCGAACACCTCGCGCAGGGCGTTGGACCACTCGCCGGTGGTGACACCCGCGCGGGCGCACTCCAGGGTGGCCTCCATCAGGTTCTCGTCGCCCGCGGCGGCCTCCTTCAGCCGGTCCAGGGCCTGCATGACCGTCGGGAAGACGAACGGGTCGCTGCCGCCCTGCCGGTCCGAGGACTCCTGCCGCTCGGCCCGCCAGCGGCCGATCCGCTCCACGGTCAGCGCCTCGACCGCCGCGTCCACCGTCATGATGGCGCCGTCCAGGTCGGAGGTGAGCGGGTTCTCCTCCGTCTGCTGGAAGCAGTTGACGCCGACGATCTTGTCCTCGCCGGCCTCGATCCGGGCCCGCCGCTCGGCGTGCGAGGAGACCAGCTCGCCCTTCAGGTACCCGGATTCGACGGCCGCCATCGCGCCGCCCATCTCCTGGATCCGGTCGATCTCGGCCAGGCACTCGGCCACCAGGGAGTCGACCTTGGCCTCGACGACGTGCGAGCCGGCGAAGATGTCCTCGTACTCCAGCAGGTCGCTCTCGAGCGCGAGGACCTGCTGGATGCGCAGCGACCACTGCTGGTCCCAGGGCCGGGGCAGGCCCAGCGCCTCGTTCCAGGCCGGCAACTGCACGGCGCGGGCGCGGGCGTCCTTGGAGAGGGTGACCGCGAGCATCTCCAGCACGATGCGCTGGACGTTGTTCTCCGGCTGCGCCTCGGTCAGACCCAGGGAGTTGACCTGGACGCCGTACCGGAAGCGGCGCTGCTTCTCGTTCTCGATGCCGTAGCGCTCGCGGGTCACCTTGTCCCAGATGCGGCCGAAGGCGCGCATCTTGCACATCTCCTCGATGAAGCGGACGCCCGCGTTCACGAAGAAGGAGATCCGGGCGACGACCTCGCCGAACCGTTCCTCGGGCACCTGGCCCGAGTCGCGGACCGAGTCCAGGACCGCGATGGCCGTGGACATCGCGTACGAGATCTCCTGGACGGGCGTGGCCCCGGCCTCCTGCAGGTGGTAGCTGCAGATGTTGATCGGGTTCCACTTGGGGATGTGGTTGACCGTGTACGCGATCATGTCCGTCGTCAGGCGGAGCGAGGGCCCGGGCGGGAAGACGTGCGTCCCGCGCGAGAGGTACTCCTTGACGATGTCGTTCTGGGTGGTGCCCTGGAGCTGGGCGATGTCCGCGCCCTGCTCCTCGGCGGCCACCTGGTAGAGCGCCAGCAGCCACATGGCGGTGGCGTTGATCGTCATCGAGGTGTTCATCTGCTCCAGGGGGATGTCCTGGAACAGCCGCCGCATGTCGCCCAGGTGGGAGACCGGGACCCCGACCCGGCCCACCTCGCCGCGGGCGAGGATGTGGTCGGGGTCGTAGCCGGTCTGCGTCGGCAGGTCGAACGCGACCGACAGGCCGGTCTGGCCCTTGGCGAGGTTGCGGCGGTACAGCTCGTTGGACGCCTCGGCCGTGGAGTGGCCGGCGTACGTCCGCATGAGCCACGGACGGTCCTTCTGGCGCTCTGTCATCTCAGGCTGTCCCTTTGGCCTTTGAGGCTGTATCAGACGTTGCGGAAGCGGTTGATGGCGTCGAGGTGCGTGGCGCGCAGCTCTTGGTCCCGCACGCCCAGGCCCTCCTCGGGGGCGAGGCACAGCACGCCGACCTTGCCCTGGTGGAGGTTGCGGTGGACGTCGTAGGCGGCCTGGCCGGTCTCCTCCAGGGAGTAGACCCGCGACAGGGTGGGGTGGATCTTGCCCTTGGCGACCAGGCGGTTGGCCTCCCAGGCCTCGCGGTAGTTCGCGAAGTGGGAGCCGACGATCTTCTTCAGGGACATCCACAGGTAGCGGTTGTCGTACTCGTGGTTGTAGCCCGAGGTCGAGGCGCAGGTGACGATGGTGCCGCCCTTGCGGGTGACGTAGACCGAGGCGCCGAAGGTCTCGCGGCCCGGGTGCTCGAAGACGATGTCCACGTCCTCGCCGCCGGTGAGCTCACGGATGCGCTTGCCGAAGCGCTTCCACTCCTTCTGGTCCTGGGTGTGCTCGTCCTTCCAGAACTTGTAGCCCTCGGCGCTGCGGTCGATGATCGCGGTCGCGCCCATCGCCCGGCAGATGTCCGCCTTCTGCTCGCTGGAGACCACGCAGATCGGGTTGGCGCCGCCGGCCAGCGCGAACTGGGTGGCGTACGAGCCGAGTCCGCCGCTCGCGCCCCAGATCAGGACGTTGTCGCCCTGCTTCATGCCGGCGCCGTTGCGGGAGACCAGCTGGCGGTAGGCGGTGGAGTTGACCAGGCCGGGGGAGGCGGCCTCCTCCCAGCTGAGGTGGTCGGGCTTGGGCATCAGCTGGTTGGACTTGACCAGTGCGATCTCCGCCAGGCCGCCGAAGTTGGTCTCGAAGCCCCAGATGCGCTGCTCGGGGTCGAGCATCGTGTCGTTGTGGCCGTCCGAGGACTCCAGCTCGACCGAGAGGCAGTGGGCGACGACCTCGTCGCCCGGCTTCCAGGCGTTCACACCGGGGCCGGTGCGCAGGACGACGCCCGCGAGGTCCGAGCCGATGATGTGGTACGGGAGGTCGTGGCGCTTGGTGAGCTCCGAGAGGCGCCCGTAGCGCTCCAGGAAGCTGAAGGTGGAGACCGGCTCGAAGATCGAGGTCCACACCGAGTTGTAGTTGACCGAGGAGGCCATGACGGCGACCAGGGCCTCACCCGGGCCGAGTTCCGGCAGCGGGACCTGGTCCAGGTGCAGGGACTTGCGCGGGTCCTTCTCGCGGGTGGTGAGCCCGGCGAACATCTCCGCCTCGTCCTTGTGCACGGTGATCGCGCGGTACGAGTCGGGGAGCGGCAGGGCAGCGAAGTCGGCGGCCGTCGCGGCCTGCGACTGGATCGCGTCCAGGATGTCCTTCACGGTGTTGCCTCCGGCCGTGCGCTGATGAGGGTGCGCTGAGGGAAACGGGTTGCGTGGTGTGGCGAAGCGGTGGAGCAAGAGGGTGGGGCGCCGTCGATTCGGCTGGGGTGCTGCTGCGCGTTGCCTGTGGTGGGGCGGTGCGGGGGCCTGGTGACGCAGGCATCCGGGGCGCGTTCCGTGCCGAGTGGGCCGGTCCGCGGGGACATCCGGACGAGATTCAACGTATGGCACCCCGTGTCACTCAGCAAGGCACCGCGTGCCAAAACTTTCTCTCATTTGCGGATTGACCTGCACGGATGAGCGATGATCGATCAGAGTTACCCGCGAGTAGGGGCAAGTCGGGCATACGCAGAAGGCCGCCCCCGGAATCGGGGGCGGCCTGTGTGACGAGAGTCGCGCGCGTTGCTTTCGGACTGCCTGTCGCGCGCTACTTGCCGCGCAGTGCCTCTTCGATGGTCCGCATGACCTCGTCCAGCGGGGCGTCCGTACGCGCCACCGCCACCAGGACCTCGCCCCGGGTGCGCACCGAGGCCACCTCGGGGGCCGGCGCCGCGGACGCCGTGTTCAGCGTGCGCCCCGCGCCGATCCCCGAGCCGAAGGTCTTGCGCACGATCGCGAAGGCGTGGTCCAGCTGCGCCTCCACGTCGCCCTGCCCGCCCGCCCGCAGCCAGCGCCGCAGCACGTGGTTGTGGGCCGTGACCACCGCCGAGGCGGCGACCTCCGCCAGCAGCGGGTCGTCGTTGCCGTCGTGGTGGTCCTGCTCGTCGAAGTGGGCCAGCAGGTACCGGGTGAACAGCCGCTCGTACCGGGCGACCGAGGCGATCTCCCGCTCCCGCAGCGCCGGCACCTCGCGGGTGAGCCGGTAGCGCTCCACCGACACCGCCGGCGAGGCGGCGTACATCTTCATGACTTCCTTGATCCCCCGGCACACCGTGTCGAGCGGGTGCTCGTGCGCCGGGGCCACGTCGAGGACGGCCTCGGCGCGGGTCAGGGTGTCGTCGTGGTCCGGGAAGATCGCCTCTTCCTTGGACCGGAAGTGCCGGAAGAAGGTCCGGCGGGCCACCCCTGCCACCGAGGCGATCTCGTCGACCGTCGTCGCCTCGTACCCCTTGGTCGCGAAGAGCTCCATCGCGGCCGCCGCCAGCTCGCGGCGCATCTTGAGCCGCTGCGCGGCCGCCTTGGTGCCCGCCGGGGTCTCCGGGACGTCGGAGGCCGAGGAGGCGCGGGGTGAGGTCTTGGCGGGCTGGGACATAGAGCGAAAGTACTTCATTCGAGCGGGAGAGCGCTCCCGAGGGGGGTCGGGCAAGGAAGGATGCGGGGGAGAGCCCGCACTGGGCTCGGAAGGTACGGCCTGCCGTGAGGGTCCGGCAGACCCGAGCAGCCCTCCCCACGCATCCGGCTCGTGTGCCTGCCGCCGCTTACCGGCGGGGGGCGTACTCACGGAATCCGCGGCCGGTCTTCCGGCCCAGGCAGCCCGCGGCGACCAGGTGCTCCAGCAGCGGGGAAGGGGCCAGGCCCGGGTCCCGGAACTCCTTGTGCAGGACCTGCTCGATGGCCAGCGACACGTCCAGGCCGACCACGTCGAGGAGCTCGAAGGGCCCCATCGGGTAGCCGCCGCCCAGCTTCATCGCCGCGTCGATGTCGTCGATGCCGGCGTAGTGCTGCTCGACCATCTTGATCGCGTTGTTGAGGTACGGGAACAGCAGCGCGTTCACGATGAAGCCGGCCCGGTCCCCGCAGTCCACCGCGTGCTTGCGCACCTGGGCGCAGACCGCGCGGACCGTGGCGTGCACGTCGTCGGCGGTCAGGACGGTGCGGACCACCTCGACCAGCTTCATCGCAGGGGCCGGGTTGAAGAAGTGCATGCCGATCACGTCCTCGGGCCGCGAGGTCGCGCGGGCGATCGCGATCACCGGGAGCGAGGAGGTCGTGGTGGCGAGCACCGCGCCGGGCTTGCAGACCTTGTCCAGCGCCTGGAACAGCTCCTGCTTCACCGCCAGGTCCTCGGCGACGGCCTCCACGGCCAGGTCCACGTCGGCGAAGGCGTCCAGCGAGCCCGCCGCCGTGATCCGGTCCACGGTGGCCGCGGCGGCCTCCTCCGTCAGCCGGCCCCGGTCCACCGCGCGCTTGAGGGACTTGCCGATCGCGGCCTTCGCCGCGTCCGCCTTCTCCTGGCTGCGGGCCGCGAGCACCACCGGGAAGCCGGCCTGCGCGAAGACCTGCGCGATACCGCTCGCCATGGTCCCCGAACCGGCCACGCCGACCGAGTTCACCGGACGGCTCGCCCGGACCAGGTCCCCGTCGGGCGGGGTCTGCAGGTCGCGGACGATGACCTGGCTGCCCGGTCCCTCGTACGTGTAGAACCCGCGCCCGGACTTCTGCCCGGTCAGGCCCGCCTCGGCGAGGTGGCCCAGGACCGGGGCCGGGGCGTGCAGCCGGTCACCGGAAGCCGCGTACATGGCCTCCAGGACGGTCCGGGCGGTGTCCACGCCGATCAGGTCGAGCAGCGCGAGCGGGCCCATCGGCAGACCGCAGCCCAGCCGCATCGCCGCGTCGATGTCCTCGCGGGAGGCGTACTTCGCCTCGTACATGGCGGCGGCCTGGTTCAGGTAGCCGAACAGCAGGCCGTCGGCGACGAAGCCCGGCCGGTCGCCGACCGCGACGGGCTCCTTGCCGAGCTCGCGGGCCAGCGTCGTGACCGCCTCGACGGCCGGCGGGGCCGTCAGCACGCTGGAGACGATCTCGACCAGCTTCATCGCCGTGACCGGGTTGAAGAAGTGCAGGCCGACCACGCGCTCCGGGCGCTGCGACTCGGCGGCCATCCGCGTCACCGACAGGGCGTTGGTGCCGGTGGCCAGGATCGCGGTGGGCCGGACGATCGCGTCGAGCTCGCGGAAGATCCGCTGCTTGAGCTCGTAGGACTCGGGGACCACCTCGATGACGAGATCGGCCTCGGCGGCGGCGCCCAGCTCGGAGAAGGTGCGGAAGCGGGCGAGCACGCCCTCGCGCTCCTCCTCGGTGAGCTGCCCCTTGACCACGGAGCGGGCGGTGGCCGCCGCGAGGGAAGCGGTGGCCCGGCGGGAGGCCGCGTCGCTGGTGTCGATGCCGATGACCTCGCGGCCGGCCCGGGCGAGGACCTCGGCGATGCCGGAGCCCATCGTGCCGAGACCGACGACGGCGATGGTCTGCAGAGCCGGACGGACGGGCTCGGCGGAGGGGGCGGACGGGGTGGACTGACTGGACGTGGACGGAAGGTCCATCGCGGGACTCCAGTGGAAGAGGGTGACGACTGAGGGGGCGCGCGGCGCACGGCGCGCGCGGATGCCGTACGGAAGAGCCGTGCGGAGAAGCCCGGGCCCGGTGATCCCGTGAGGAGGTGTCCGTGGGGAAGCGGCCGGGAGGGCGGAAGCGGCGGAACCCTGTCCCGGGGTCGCGCCGTGAGGTCGTACGCCATGCGTACGGAGGTCGTGCTGAACCGACTGGCACGAGGTGGCTGCGTCACCAGGCCGCCCTCGTACGTGTTGTAGGGACAGTAACCCGTTGGTAACTGGTCCGCCAGAGCGGGGAGATGTGACCTGTACCGCCCAAATGTACCGATCATCGATCATCGATCAAACGACAGTCGGGGAACCCGGCACGGCGACCCTCCCGGCCCCCTAGGGTGGCCGGGTGAACGAGGTGTTGGAGCGCCTGCGGGCGGAAGCGGGGCAGGCGCCGGGTGACGAGGCGCGGTACGAGGCACTGCTGGTGGCGGACACGGACGGCCTCGCGGCCTCCCTGACCTCCGCCGGACTGCCCCTGTGGGCCCGCGAACTGGCCGCGTACCGACTGGGGCTGGCCGGGGACCGGCGCGCCTTCGAGTCGCTGGTCCTGCTGCTCAACCACCGTGACCCGGCGCGCTGTGAGGCCGCCGCGCGGGCGCTGGCCGTCCTCGGGGACCCGCGCACCGCGCGCGCGGCGGCGGCCCTGGCGACCAACGAACTGCGCACGGCCTACGCCCTGCACCCGGTCCGGCTGCTCGCGGCGCTGCGCGCCCCGGAGTCCGCCCCCGCGCTGATCCGCACCCTGTCGCGGCTGCTCGCGCCGAACGACCCGTACTGGCGGGTGGCCCTGGCCTGCGTGGAGGGGCTGGGCGCGCTGGCGGACCGGCGCGCCCGCGAAGTCCTCGTACGGGCCCAGTCGCACCCCCGGCTGGCGGTGGCGGCGACCGCGGCCCTGCGGGGGCTGGAGCTCAGCTAGCGAAACCGGTCTTGAACCCGGTCCCGAAACCGGCCCCGGAACCGGTCCTGAAGCCGGTCTCGGTCTCGGCCCCGTGTCCGGACCTCGTCCCGGCCCCATCCCGCTCGGGGACGATCGCGAAGGCCTCGATCTCCAGCAGCAGTTCGGGCCGGAACAGCGCCACGACCTGGACCGCCGAGGAGGCCGGGAGACGGTCCTGGGCGAACACCTCGTCACGGGCCGTGCGTACCGCGGGGAGGTGGGCCACGTCCGTGACGAAGTACGTCACCTTCACCACGTCCTCGAAGGTCGCCCCGGCCGCCGCCAGGCACCGGCGCAGGTTCTGGAACACCTGCCGGGCCTGGGCGGCGGCGTCGCCCTCGCCGACGACCTCGCCCTTCTCGTCGAAGGCGCACTGCCCGGACACGGCGACGAACCGCCCGGTGCCCCAGACGACGTGGTTGTAGCCGGTGCCCGGGGCGACGCCCTCCGGCGCGGGGATCCGGGTGAGATGGTCGTCCTGTGAAGTGGTCATGGCACGATCCTGCCCGCTCCGGCCGGGATGGCCAAGGTCGGCAAGGCCGGCGGGGTCGGCAAGATCCGAAAGGGACGGTCTAGCCGCGGAAGCCGAGCAGGCCGTGCAGCGCCGCGCCGCCCGCCGACGGCGGCACCGCGCGGGTCGCGGGGATGGGCGTCGGGGCCGGCTGGGCGGGGCAGACGGCGTCGGCGGCCTTGCCCGTCAGCAGGTACGAGGACAGCTTCTCGTCCAGGCACTTGTTGCCGCTGAGCGAGACGCCGTGGTTGCCACCGCCCTCCTCGACCACCAGCGCCGAGCCCGCCAGCTTGCGCCGCATGCTCACCGCGCCCTCGTACGGGGTCGCCGCGTCCTCCGTCGCCTGGAGGAGGAGCGCCTGCGGGAGCGCGGTGTTGGTGACGTCGGGGGCCTGCAGCGGCTCCGCCGGCCAGAACGCGCACGGGGCGTTGTACCAGGCGTTGTTCCAGGTCATGAAGGGCGCCTTGGCGTGCGTGCGCCACATGTCGGCCCGCCACCGGTTCCAGTCCTTCGGCCAGGCCGAGTCCCGGCACTGCACCGCCGTGTACACGCTGTAGCTGTTGCCCGCCGAGGGCTCCACCGCGCCGAACTTCTCGTACGCGGCGACCAGCGGCTTGGGGTCCGCCTGCACGGCGTACGCGGAAAAGGCCGCCGCCAGGTGGGGCCAGTAGCCGTTGAAGTAGCCGCCCGGCATGAAGGTGTCCTCCAGCTCGGCCGGGCCCACCTTGCCGCCCGCCGGGGCAGTGCGCAGCGCGGTGCGCATGTCGTACCAGCGGGCCTCGACCGCGGCCGGGTCGGTGCCCAGGTGGTAGGTGGAGTCGTACGTGGCCACCCAGGCCAGGAAGGCCTTGTGGCGGGCGTCGAAGGCCTGGTCCTGGGCGAGGTTGTCCTCGTACCAGACCCCGGCCGGGTCGACGACCGAGTCCAGGACCAGGCGGTGCACCCGGTCGGGGTGGAGCTTGGCGTACACCGCGCCCAGGTAGGTGCCGTAGGAGTAGCCGAAGTAGCTGACCTTGTCCGCGTTCAGGGCGGTGCGCAGCACCTCCAGGTCGCGGGCCGCCGAGACCGTGCCGATGTACGGGAGGACGTCCGCGTGCTTGGTCTGGCAGGACTCGGCGAAGGACTTCACCCGCTCCAGGTTGGCCCGCTCGGTCTCCTCGTCCAGGGGTACGGAGTCGGGCCGTACGGGGGTGAAGTGGCCCGCGCCGCAGTCCAGGACGGGCTCGCTCTTGCCCACGCCGCGCGGATCGAAGCCGATCACGTCGTACTGGGCGGCCACGTCCTTGGGCAGCGCGGCGGCGATGTACCCGGCCAGGGTGAGGCCGCTGCCGCCGGGCCCGCCGGGATTGACCAGCAGCGGCCCCTGGGAGCGCGCGGCCGTGTGGGGGACCCGGGTCAGGGCCAGGGAGATCTGCCGGCCGGCCGGGTCGTCGTGGTTGAGGGGCACCGAAAGGGAGGCGCACTGGAGCGTCGGATAGCGGGAGGTCGCGCAATTGGACCAGCTCAGGGGTCCGGGTCCGGCTGCGGGGACCGGCGCGGCCGGGGCCGCGGCCGTGACCGGGCTCGCGAGGGCGGCGGCGACGGCGGATACCGCCACCAGGACGGCGGCACGCTTCATAGCGGGACCGGGCTTGATCATCGGGTGCAACACGGGGCCTCCCAGCCGAGGGTTCTGGGCGGAATCGTCCCTGAACCTGCGCCCGAAAGGGGGGATTGAGCCCGCTATTGGCCCGATCTGATGACCCTTCAGTCAGTCGTATGGTCGTACAGGAGCTCGGGGGCCGGTGCTCAGAGCAGGCTCAGCTGGGTGGGCCCGGCGGGCGCGGGATCCGCCGGCCGTTCCGGTACGGGGATCCGCCGGTCCGGTCCGCGCCCGCCCGGCCCCATGCCGAATTCGGCGGCGAGCTCGTGGACTTGGCGGGTGATCATCCGCTGGTGCCAGGTGGGTGCGTACGAGCCCCCCGCGTACATCCGCTCGTAGCGCGGGACCAGGTGCGGATGGCGCTCGCCCAGCCAGGCCGTGAACCACTCGCGCGCCCCGGGCCGCAGATGGAGTACCAGGGGTGTCACGGAGGTGGCGCCGGACTCGGCGACCGCCCGGACGGTGGCCCGCAGCTGCTCCGGGGAGTCCCCGAGGAAGGGGATGACCGGGGCCATCAGCACCCCGCACTCGATGCCCGCGTCCGTGAGGGTGCGGACGGCCTGCAGCCGGGCGGCGGGGGAGGGGGTGCCCGGTTCCACCGTGCGCCACAGGGCGGTGTCGGTGAAGCCGACGGAGACGGAGATCCCGACGTCGGCGACGGCGGCGGCCTCCTGGATGAGGGGGAGGTCGCGCAGGATCAGGGTGCCCTTGGTGAGGATCGAGAAGGGGTTGGCGCGCTCCCGCAGCGCCCGGATGATGCCGGGCATGAGCCGGTAGCGGCCCTCGGCGCGCTGGTAGCAGTCGACGTTGGTGCCCATCGCGATGTGCGCGCCGCTCCACTGGTGCGAGCCGAGCTCGCGGCGCAGCAGCTCGGGGGCGTTGGTCTTGACGACGATCTGGGAGTCGAAGCCGATGCCGGTGTCGAGGTCGAGGTAGCCGTGCGTCTTGCGCGCGAAGCAGTAGACGCAGGCGTGGCTGCACCCCCGGTACGGGTTCACGGTCCATTCGAACGGCATCCGGGAGGCTCCGGGGACCCGGTTGAGGATCGAGCGGGCGCGGATCTCGTGGAAGGTGATCCCCCGGAACTCGGGGGTGTCGAAGGTGCGGGTGACGACGGAGTCCGCTCCGAAGAGCGCGGCCGGCCCCGTGGGGCCGTCGGTCAGGTTGTTCCAGCGCATGAGCGCCTCCCTCGGTAGCTCTGGGCCGAGAATAGAACAAACGTTCCCATGATCGTGCGGGATACGGAACCCGCTGGTCAGAGCGGTGCGGAATTCGCCGGTCAGCGCGGTGCGGAGGACGCGGGGCTGCGCCCCATGGCGGGATGCAGACTCACGGCGCGCCCCGGACCGGTCGGGAAGGAGGGGTCCGAGTTCGAGGCCGAGTCCGCTGCGGCCCACGCCGGGTACTCGCGCAGACGCCGGCCGCCCCCTTCGGGCAGTGGGCCGCCGGGCTGCCCGGCGATCCGGCCCTCGACGGGTTCGACGCCTTCCTGCGCGAGGTCGAGGACCCGCTCCGGGAGATCGGCGGGTGCCGCCGCGAGGCGTACGTCCACTTCGGGTCGGTCCGGGCCGCCGCGTGCGAGAACGTCCTGACCCTGGACGGCTGGTGGTGCGAGTGGGGCGAGGCTCCTCTGCACGGAACCTGCGAGGACCCCGCCTCCTGCCCGCACGCCCCGCCGGACAGGCGCGAGCGCGGCAGCGCGGCCGCCCATCTCGCCAAACTTCCCGCCGACACCCTGCTCGGCTCCGTGCGCTGCCACGTCCGACCCGGATTTGGGCGCCCGCCCCGGAGGTGGTTGGCTTGGCGCGACGAGCGAAAACCACTGCTGGAGGAGTAGCCATGGCGCAGGTCGAGGCCACCACGGAACGCATCATCGGGGCGGACGCGGAGACCGTGTTCGACGCGCTGGCCGACTACACCGGGACCCGGGGCAAGCTGCTGCCCGAGCACTTCAGCGAGTACGAGGTGCGCGAGGGCGGCGACGGCCAGGGCACCCTCGTCCACTGGAAGCTCCAGGCCACCAGCAAGCGGGTCCGCGACTGCCTGCTCGAGGTCAGCGAGCCCACGGACGGCCAGCTCGTGGAGAAGGACCGCAACTCCTCCATGGTCACCACCTGGACGGTCACCCCGGCCGGCGAGGGCAAGTCCAAGGCCGTCGTCACCACCGTCTGGAACGGCGCGGGCGGCGTCGGGGGCTTCTTCGAGCGCACCTTCGCGCCCAAGGGCCTGGCCCGGATCTACGACACCCTCCTCGCCAACCTGGCCACCGAAGTCAAGGGCTGAGCAAGGCCGTTGGGGTGAGGCCGGCGCCGGTGGGGCCGGGGATCGGGCCTCACCGGATCGGGTGAAACGAACCCGCCCGGCCGCCCGCCGGGACCCGCGACCGGACCCGTGCCGGGCCGGCCGCGCGGACCCGCGCCCGGACCCCGCGCCGAGGGCGCGCCGCGGCGGGCGTGGCCCCGGTGTCCGGCGGGGGCCGGAAGGTTACGCTGGCTCCCTGAGCGCTACCGACCGCCCGGGGGCCCGATGAAGATCCTCATCTCCGCCGACATGGAAGGCGCCACCGGCGTCACCTGGCCCGCCGACGTGCTGCCGGGGACGCCGCAGTGGGAACGCTGCCGGACCATGTTCACCTCCGACGTGAACGCCGCCGTCCTCGGCTTCTTCGACGCCGGCGCCGACGAGGTCCTCGTCAACGAGGCCCACTGGACCATGCGCAACCTGCTGCTGGAGCATCTCGACGCACGCGTCGAGATGCTCACCGGCCGCCACAAGTCCCTCTCCATGGTCGAGGGCGTCCAGCACGGTGACGTCGACGGCATCGCCTTCGTCGGCTACCACACGGGTGCGGGGACCGAGGGCGTGCTCGCCCACACCTACCTCGCCAACTCCATCACCGGGGTCTGGGTCAACGGGATCCGCGCCAGCGAGGGCCTGCTCAACGCACACGTGGTCGCCGAGTACGGGGTCCCCGTCGTCCTCGTCACCGGAGACGACCTGACCTGCGCCGACGCCGCCGGCTACGCCCCGGACGCGGTGACCGTCGCCGTCAAGGACCACGTCTCGCGCTACGCCGCCGTCTGCCGCACCCCCGCCCGCACGGCCGCCGACATCCGGGCCGCCGCCAAGCAGGCCGCCGCCCTGGCCGTGCGCCACGAGCCGGTGCGCGGGGGTCCGTTCGCGGTGGAGGTCGAGTTCGACGCCGAGCACCTGGCGATGGCCGCCACCGTGGTGCCCGGGGTCGGCCGGACGGGCGAGCGTAAGGTCGGGTACACCAGCGAGACGATGTACGAGGGGATCCGGACCTTCAAGGCGGTCACGACGATCGCCTCGGCGGCTGTGGAGGAGCAATATGGCTGACATGTCCGACCCGGGCGGGAGCACCCCCGTCGACCAGGTGGCGCTCGACGAGGCCGTCGAGTTCACCTCCGGGCTGATCCGCATCGACACCACCAACCGCGGCGGCGGCGACTGCCGCGAGCGGCCCGCCGCCGAGTACGTGGCCGAGCGGCTGGCGGACATCGGGCTGGAGCCCGCACTGCTGGAGCGCACCCCGGGCCGTACCAACGTGGTGGCCCGGATTCCGGGCACCGACCCCACCGCCCCCGCCCTGCTCGTCCACGGCCACCTCGACGTGGTCCCGGCCGAGGCCGCCGACTGGAGCGTGGACCCCTTCTCGGGCGAGGTCCGCGACGGGGTGGTCTGGGGTCGCGGCGCGGTCGACATGAAGAACATGGACGCGATGGTGCTCGCCGTCGTACGGGCCTGGGCGCGGGCAGGGATCAGGCCCCGCCGCGACATCGTGATCGCCTACACCGCCGACGAGGAGGACAGCGCGATCGACGGCTCGGGCTTCCTCGCCGACCGCCACCCGGAGCTCTTCGAAGGCTGTACCGAGGGCATCAGCGAGTCCGGCGCCTTCACCGTGCACGCCGCCCCCGGCCAAGGCCTCTACCCGATCGCGGCAGGTGAACGCGGCACCGCCTGGCTGAAGCTCACCGCGACCGGTACCGCCGGGCACGGCTCCAAGCCCAACCGGGCCAACGCGGTCAGCCGGCTCGCCGCCGCCGTGGCCCGCATCGGCGAGTACGAATGGCCCGTCCGCCTCACGGACACCGTCACCGCCTGCATCACCGAACTCGCCGCCCTCCAGGGGCTGTCGGTCGACCCCCGGGCCCCCGGATTCGCCCTCGACCCGATCCTCAACAAGCTCGGCCCGGCCGGCGCCCTCGTCGGGGCGACCGTGCGCAACAGCGCCAACCCGACCATGTTCAGCGCCGGTTACAAGGTCAACGTCATTCCCGGCGCCGCCACCGCCTACGTGGACGGCCGGATGGTGCCGGGCGGTGAGGAGGAGTTCGCAGCCACCCTGGAGGAACTCACCGGACCCGATGTGCACTGGGAGTTCCACCACCGGGAGGTGGCCCTCCAGGCCCCGGTGGACGGGCGGACCTACGGGATCCTGCGCGAGTCCGTGGAGACCTTCGACCCCGAGGGCCACGTGGTCCCCTTCTGCATGGCGGGCGGCACCGACGCCAAGCAGTTCTCCCGCCTCGGCATCACCGGCTACGGCTTCTCCCCGCTCAAGCTGCCGCCCGGCTTCGACTACTGGGCCCTCTTCCACGGCGTGGACGAGCGGGTCCCCGTCGACGCCCTGCACTTCGGGGTCCGCGTCCTCGACCGCGCCCTGCGCGCCCTGTGATGGAGGTCGGCACGGCCCCCTACGGCAGCTGGCCCTCGCCCATCGACGCCGCGCTCGCCGCCTCCCTCGACGGGCGGCCCGAGTACGTGGGCGCGGTCGGCCCCGAGGTGTGGTGGACCGAACCCCGGCCGGCCGAGGGCGGCCGCCGGGCCCTGGTCCGGCGGCCCGCGGACGGCGGCCCGGCGCTCCCGGTACTGCCCGCGCCGTGGAACGTGCGCAGCCGGGTCACCGAGTACGGCGGCCTGCCCTGGGCGGGCGCGCAGCGACCCTCGGGCGGGCCGCTGGTGGTGTTCGTCCACTTCGCCGACCAGCGGCTGTACGCCTACGAGCCCGACGCGCCCGGCGGGCCCGGCCCGCGCGCGCTGACGCCCGTCTCGGCGGTGGGCGGCGGGCTGCGCTGGGCCGACCCGGTGCTGCGGGGCGGTGAAGTCTGGTGCGTGCTCGAGGAGTTCACCGGCGAGGGGCCGGGCGACGTGCGCCGCGTCCTGGCCGCCGTACCGCTGGACGGGTCGGCCGCCGAAGACCGCTCCCGGGTACGGGAGCTGACCGACGACCGGTACCGGTTCACCACCGGGCCCCGGCTCTCCCCGGACGGGCGGCAGGCGGCCTGGCTGGTGTGGGACCACCCCCGGATGCCGTGGGACGGCACCGAGCTCAGGCTCGCCGAGGTCACCCCGGACGGCCGGCTCGCGCGGCCCCGTACCGTGCTCGGCGGACCCGAGGAGGCCGTCGCACAGGTCGAGTGGACCACCGGCGGAGCCCTCCTCGCGGTGAGCGACCGGGGCGGCTGGTGGAACCCGTACCGGGTGGACCCGGAGACCGGTGAGGCGGTCAACCTGTGCCCCCGGGAAGAGGAGTTCGGCGGAGCGCTCTGGAAGCCCGGACTGCGCTGGATCGCGGCCCTGCCCGGCGGGCTGGTCGCCGTCCTGCACGGTCAGGGCTCTTCTGTGCTCGGCGTGCTCGACCCGGAGAGCGGCGACCTGGTCGACGCGGCGGGACCCTGGACGGCCTGGCAGCCGACGCTCGCGGTCTGCGGCGAGCGGGTCTACGGGGTCGCGGCCAGTCCGCGCAGCGCGTACGAGGTCGTGGAGCTGGACACCGTCACCGGGCACGCCCGGGCGGTGGGCGGGCGCGGCCCGTCGGGGGCGGACCGGGTGGACCCGGCCTACTACCCGGAGCCGCTGAGCAGGACCTTCGCCGGCCGGGGCGGCCGGGAGATCCACGCCCACGTCTACCCGCCGCACCACCCCACGCTGCGCGCCCGGGCGGTCGAGCTGCCCCCGTACGTGGTGTGGGCGCACGGCGGCCCCACCGACCACGTGCCGCCCGTGCTCGACCTGCACATCGCCTACTTCACCTCGCGCGGCATCGGCGTCGTCGAGGTCAACTACGGCGGCTCCACGGGGTACGGACGCGCCTACCGGGAACGGCTGCGCGAACAGTGGGGCGTGGTGGACGTCGAGGACTGCGCGTCCGTGGCGCGGGCCCTGGCCGCCGAGGGCACCGCAGACCCGGACCGGCTCGCGATCCGGGGCGGCAGCGCGGGCGGCTGGACGGCGGCGGCCTCGCTGGCCGCCACCGGGCTGTACGCGTGCGCGGCGATCATCTACCCCGTACTGGAGCTGGCCGGCTTCGCCGAGGAGACCCACGACCTGGAGTCCCACTACATCCAGGGACTCGCCGGCCCGCCGCAGACCCTGGCGCTGATCAGCCGCGAGCGCTCCCCGGTGGCCCGGGCCGACCGGATCACCGCCCCGTTCGTCCTGCTCCAGGGCCTGGACGACCCGGTCTGCCCGCCCGCCCAGGCGGAACGGCTGGTGGCCGCGATGCGCGGGCGGTCGGTACCGCACGCGTACGTCACCTTCGAGGGCGAGGGGCACGGCTTCCGGCGGGCGGAGACGATGGTCCGGGCACTGGAGGCGGAACTGTCCCTGTACGCCCAGGTGTTCGGCTTCGACCGTGCCGACATCCCCCGGCTGCCGCTGAGCGGGAGGTGCCCTGAGGACCGGTGACCTGATCGACCGGTGACCTGAGCGCCCGGTGCCCTGAGGGCCGTTGACCCGAGCTGCCCGGTGACCTGGGCGACCGGTGACCTGGGCGACCGCTGACCCGAGCCGCCCGGGTGCCCGGTCAGCCCGTGTGGACCCAGACGCGGAGCGGGCCGATGGCGGTGAAGCCGTGGCGCAGTGCCGTGTCGAGGTCGTCCCCGGACTCGTAGCCGACGACCGCCAGGCCGGGCCAGATCCCGGCGATCCCGGTCAGCGCGCCCGCCCAGGCCTCGTCGTCCGGGGTTCCTTCGGCGCTGAACACGTTGGAGATTCCGACGACTTGGCCGGTGCGGTTGGCGGCGGCCCCGGCGCGGATCCGGCCTTCGGCGTCCCGGCCCGCGAAGAAGGCGATGTCCCCGTCGTGCCCGGAGTCGCCCGTGTCCCCGGAGAGCAGCCCCGGGTGGAACAGGCCGGTGCTCTCCTCGCCGTCCCACGCGGTCTCCCAGGCCTCCAGCTCGGCGGAGCCGGTGACCCGGCTCCACTGCAGCGCCGGGGCGGCGCCGGGAGCGCCCGCCGGGCGGTGGATCCACTGGGCGCCGAAGAGGACTTCGAAGCCGGCCGGAGCCAGGTCGAGCGCGGCGAAGCTGTCCTTGACGGAGGCGCGCGGGGAGCCGGTGTCGATCCCGGCGAGCAGCGCGGCCGTGTCGGTGTCCCGGGTGAGGGTCACGGCGTCGGGATAGTAGAGCGGGGTCGGGCGCGGACTGCTCCAGACCTCGGAGGTGAAGGAGCCGTCGCGGCTGACCGCGGCACACCACGCGGCGTTGTTGTACGCGGCCGCGAGGAGGAGTTCTTCGGTGTTCGGGGTGATGATCACACCGGGGATCGTGTCATAGGTCCTAGCCTGGTGCGATGTCATATATCGCGTACCTCGTCGAGGGCGAACGGGTGGCCCTGCGACCCCTCCGGCCCGCCGACGGACCCGAGTTCACCGCCCGGGTGCGCGAGAGCCGGGAACTGCACCGGCCGTGGCTGTCCCCGCCCGCCACACTCGAGGAGTACGGAACCCACGCCGCCCGGTTCGCCGGGAGTCCCGGCGACGAGGGCCCGGCGCGGGCCGGGTTCCTGGTCTGCGAGCGCGGGGCCGGCGGCGCCATCGCCGGGTTCGTCAACGTCAACAACATCGTGCGGGGCGCGTTCCGGTGCGGCGCGCTCGGCTACGGGGCCTTCGCGCACGCGGTGGGCAAGGGGCTCATGCGGGAGGCGCTGGGCCTGGTCATCGGCCACGCCTTCGCCGGGGACGGTCTCGGCCTGCACCGGCTGGAGGCCAATGTCCAGCCGGGCAACGCCGCTTCGATCGCGCTCGTCCGCGGGCTCGGCTTCCGGATGGAGGGCCTGTCGCCGGACTTCCTCCACGTCGACGGCGCCTGGCGGGACCACGAACGATGGGCGATCACGGCCGAAATGCCTCGTCCAGGGGCCCGGCATCGCCCAGGATGAGTCCATGCGAACCCTCGTGCTCCTCGACGCGCCGTCCAACCTCGGCCTCAGGCCGCCCGCCCCGGGGACCGTACCCGGCGTCTACAAACTTGCCGGAGCCCTGCGCGAACAGGGCCTGCTGGCCCGGCTCGGCGCGCGCGAGGGCGGGGTGGTCGTCCCACCGCGCTACGACCGGGGCGACTGGAAGGAGGGCGACGGGGTGTTCCACGCCGGGCCGCTCGCCGCGTACACCGTGGCCCTCGCCGACCGCATCGAGAACCACCTGCGCAACGGCCAGTTCCCCGTCGTGCTCGGCGGCGACTGCTCCATCCAGCTGGGCGCCTCGCTCGCCATGCGCCGCCTCGGGCGGTACGGGATCGCCGCGATCGACGGCTCCGCCGACTTCCGTCACCCCGGAAACGAGGCCGTCAACGGGCCCGTCGGAGCGGCCGGCGGCGAGGAACTGGCGCTCGCCACCGGGCGCGGCCAGGCGGACCTCGCGAACCTGGAGGGACTCGCGCCGTACGTCCGCGACGAGGACCTGCGGATCTTCGGGCTGCGCGACGGTGACCCGGACCTCCCCGAGCTGCGCACGGCCGGGATCTTCGCCGCCACGGTCGGGGCGATCCGCGACCGCGGCGCCGGGCCGGTGGCCCGTACCGCCCTGACGGGGCTCCAGCCCCCGGCCACCGCCGGGTTCTGGGTCCACCTGGACGCCGACGTGCTGGACCCGGCCGTGATGCCGGCCGTCGACAGCCCGGACCCCGGCGGGCTGGTCCCCGACGAACTCGCCGAACTGCTCGGGGTGTTGATCAGTTCCCCGCGGTGCGTCGGACTCAACGTCACGATCTACGACCCGGACCTGGACCCGGACGGCCGCGCCGGAGCCCTGCTCGCGGACCTGGTGGCGGGAGCCTTCGGCTGACCGGCCCAACTGACCGGCCCGGCCGGGCTTTGCGTAATCCTGACCGGTGGTGATCCGCCGAATCCCTGTGCAGCGGCGGCCTCGGCGTGTTCCATTTTCCTCATGGCCACCACCGTCCGCCGCTCCGTACTGACCCTTCCCGCAGCCCCGTTGGGCCCCGAGAACCCACTGCCCGGCCTCCGCGCACCCGACGGCGTGCACGCGCTGGACGATCGCTCGCGCGAGGGCCTGCCGCGCGACATGGCCCGCCAGATCGGGTACGAGCCGCTGCGCTCGCTGCTGCCCGTCCGGATCCGGGACGGCTACCAACGCCGGCGCACCGAGCAGGACATCGAGACGATCGTCATCGAGAACGCGCACCTGCGCGTCACCGTGCTGCCCGGACTCGGCGGCCGGATCCATTCGCTCGTCCACCTCCCCACCGGACGCGAACTGCTCTACCGCAACCCGGTGCTGCAGCCCGCGAACTTCGCCCTGAACGGCGCCTGGTTCTCCGGCGGCATCGAGTGGAACCTCGGTGCCACCGGCCACACCACCCTCTCCTGCGCACCGCTGCACGCGGCCCTCGTACCGGCGCCCGACGGAGGCGTCATGGTGCGGCTGTGGGAGTGGGAGCGGCTGCGCGACCTGCCGTTCCAGGTGGACCTGTGGCTGCCCGCGGACTCGGAGTTCCTCCACGTCGGGGTCCGCGTGCGCAATCCGCACGAGCGGCCCGCGCCCGTGTACTGGTGGTCCAACACCGCCGTGCCCGAGGGCGCCGGCACCCGCGTCCTGGCCCCGGCCGACGAGGCCTGGCACTTCGGGTACGAGCGCTCCCTGCGCCGGATCCCCGTACCCGCGTGGGAGGGCGCGGACCGCACGTACCCGCTGCGCAGCGAGTACCCGGCCGACTTCTTCTACGAGGTCGACGGCCGGTCCCGGCCCTGGATCGCCTCACTCGACGCCGACGGGCAGGGACTCGTCCAGACCTCGACCGCCCGGCTGCGCGGCCGCAAGCTCTTCGTCTGGGGCTCGGGCACCGGCGGCAGGCGCTGGCAGGAATGGCTGACCGAGCCGGGCACGGGCGGCTACGCGGAGATCCAGGCCGGGCTGGCCCGGACCCAGCTGGAGCACGTCCGGCTCGAGGGCGGGGCGGAGTTCAGCTGGCTGGAGGTCTACGGGCCGCTGTCCGCGGACCCGGCGGCCGTGCACGGGGACGACTGGTCGGCGGCCCGCGCCGCGGCCGGGGCGGCGCTGGAGTCCGCGCTGCCGGGGGCGGCCGTGGACGCCGCCCACGCGGCCTGGCGCGCGTGCGCCGACACCGAACCGGGGGAGCGGCTGGCGGCCGGTTCCGGCTGGGGTGCGCTGGAGGTGCTGTGCGGCGGCCACAAGCTGCCCGGTACCCCCTTCACCGAGGACACCCTCGGCGAGGCCCAGGCCCCGTGGCTGGAACTGTGGCGCACCGGCGTGTTCCCCACGCCGCGCCGGGTCGCGCCGCCCGGCCCGAGCCTGGTCGCCCCGCACTGGCGGGACATGCTGGAAACGGCCCGGGCGGACCCGCTGACCGAGTACCACCTCGGGGTCGCCCAGTGGCACGCCGGGGACATCGCCCAGGCGGTACGCAGCTGGGAGCGCGGGCTGGCGCTGGCCCCGTCGCGGTGGCCGCTGCTGAGGTGCCTGGCGGTGGCCGACGACCTGGCCGGTGACCCGGCCCGGGCGGCCGGCTGGTACGCCGAGGCCTTCGAGGACCTGACCCAGGAGAGCCGCGGCGGCGCGGGCTGGCTGGCGGCGGAGTCGGCGCTGGGCCGGGAGGCACTGGCGTCCCTGCTGGCGGCCGGGCTGGTGCCGCAGGCCCGCTCGGTATGGGACCGGCTGCGCCCCGCCCTGCGCGAGGAGGGCCGCTTCCGGCTGGCGGCGGCCCGGCTGCTGGCGGCGGAGGGGCATGTCGGCGCGGCCCGGCGGGTCTTCGAGGAGGGCTTCGAACTGGCCGACCTCCGGGAGGGCGAGGAGATCCTCTCGGAGGTCTGGTCGATGCTCACGGACCGGCCGCTGCCGGGCCCGTACGACTTCCGCATGCGCCCGCCGGGGGTCTGAGGCCCGGCGGTCGGGAGCGGACCGTGACCTGGGTCAGTGCGTGTACCGGCGGATGCGGTAGCGCAGACCGGTCGTCGAGGACTGCCAGCCGCCGTCCTCGGCGACCTTCCACGTCGGGTCCGGGACGGGGGCGTGGGTGTCGCCCGCCACGGCCGAGTCGACCTCGGTCACCGAGAGCACCGCGGCATGCGCCAGGGCGGCCCGGTAGACCTCCCCGCCGCCGATCACCCAGCACTCCGCGGCTGAGGCGGCCGGCCCGGGCGACGCCGCCGCGAGCTCCAGCGCCTCGGCGATGGACCCGGCGCGCTCCGCGCCCTCGGCCGCCCACAGCGGATCGCGCGTCACCACGATGTTGCGCCGGCCGGACAGCGGGCGGAACCGCGGCGGCAGCGAATCCCAGGTCCTGCGCCCCATCACCACCGGGTGGCCGAGGGTGGTCGCCTTGAAGTGCGCCATGTCCTCGGGCAGCCGCCACGGGATCCCGTTGTCCGCGCCGATCACGCCGTCGGTGGTCTGCGCCCAGATCAGCCCGATGCTCATGCCGCCGGTCGTGCCGCTGGCCGTGCCGCTGGACACAGCGCTCGTCGTACCGCTCGTCATACCGCGACCGGGGCCTTGATGGCCGCGTGGTGCCGGTAGTCGAGCACCTCCACGTCGGAGTAGGCGTAGTCGAAGAGCGAGTCGGCCCGGTTCAGCTTCAGCTCGGGGAACTCGAACGGGGTGCGGGAGATCTGCTCGGTCACCTGCTCGACGTGGTTGTCGTAGATGTGGCAGTCGCCGCCGGTCCAGATGAAGTCGCCGGGCTCCAGGCCCGCCTGCTGCGCCACCATGTGCGTGAGCAGGGCGTAGCTGGCGATGTTGAAGGGGACCCCGAGGAACAGGTCCGCGCTGCGCTGGTACAGCTGGCAGGAGAGCTTGCCGTCGGCCACGTAGAACTGGAAGAACGCGTGGCACGGTGCGAGCGCCATCTTGGACAGCTCGGCGACGTTCCAGGCGGAGACGATCATCCGGCGGGAGTCCGGGTCGCGGCGCAGGGTGTCGAGGATCTCGCTGATCTGGTCGATGTGGCTGCCGTCCGGGGTCGGCCAGGAGCGCCACTGCACTCCGTAGACCGGCCCGAGATCGCCGTCCGCGTCGGCCCACTCGTCCCAGATGGAGACCCCGTGCTCCTGCAGCCACCCGACGTTCGAGTCGCCGCGCAGGAACCACAGGAGCTCGTACACGATCGACCGCAGGTGCACCTTCTTGGTGGTGACCAGCGGGAACCCCTGCGAGAGGTCGTAGCGCAGTTGGTGCCCGAAGACACTCCGGGTGCCGGTGCCCGTCCGGTCGGCCTTCGCCGTCCCGGAGGTGAGCACGAGCTTCAACAGGTCTTCGTACTGGGTATCCGCCACAGGCACCGAGTCTACTGTCCGGTTCCGGTTCCCAGGTTCCCGCTCTGCGCCGCGGGCGCCGTCAGCCGGTCACCAGCCCGTCGGCGATCAGGCCGGCGAGGACCGCCTCGCCGACGGTGATGACCGCAGTCTGGGGGCGGATCATCACGGTGATCTCCTTGATCCGCCCGCCCGGGGCGGAGGCGTCCCCAGGGGCCAGGTACAGCATGTCGATGCCGTGCACCTGGCGGCCGTTCACGACGGTCCGGAACGGGAGGACCGTCGCCGGGCCCTCGGTGCCGTCGGCGGCGTCCTCGACGCTGCCCTCGAACCGGCCGACGTAGCGGAAGTCCTCGAAGGTGCGCAGGAGGACGCGGAAGAGGGCCAGCACCGGGGCCTTGCCCTCGAAGGGCTTCGACTTCACCGGGCTGTTGAGCCGGACGTCCTCGGTGAACAGGGCGTCCAGGGCGGCGAGATCGTGGCCGGCGACTGCGGCACGGAATCGGTCCGCGGTGCTCATGTCCGCGGTGCTCGAGTCTGCGGTGCTCGTGTCTGTGGTGCTCGAGTCTGCGGTGCTCATGACGGCTCCTGGTGTCGATGAATAGTCATGGATGTGATTACTCAGTTTCTTGACTATCATGGCCGGGCGTTCCTGAGAAGACGCCGTCGCGCACGGAAGAGGTGGACCGATGGCTTTGCGCCACGCCGTACTGGCGGCGCTGCTCGACGAGGAGCTGAGCGGCTACCAGCTGGCCAAGGCCTTCGGCACGGGCGTGGCCAACTTCTGGCACGCCCTGCCGCAGCAGCTCTACACCGAGCTGGCCAAGCTGGAGCGCGAAGGGCTCACCGAGGGCCGGGAGGTCGTCCAGGACACCCGCCCCAACAAGCGGCTGTTCCGGGTGACCGACGCCGGACTGGCCGAGCTGGAGCGCTTCACGGCCGCCGCCACCAAGCCCTCCGTCATCCGCGACGACCTGCTCGTGAAGGTCCAGGCCGCCGACCACGTCGACACCCAGGTGCTGATCGCGCAGCTCGCGGAGCGGATCGCCTTCGCCGCGGCCAAGGCCGAGCTGTTCGAGGCGCTGCTGCGCACGATGCGCGGCGAGCGCACCGAGGAGGAGTTCCTGCTCCACGGCGCGGGGATCGGCCCCTACCTCACCTGCCTGCGCGGCCTGGAGTTCGAGCGGGCCAACCGGGCCTGGTACGAGCGCACCACGACCATCCTGAGCGAGAGGCGGGCATCCCGTGCCGAGTGACGAGCACGACCAGGACCGCGGGACGCGGTACGTGGCCCTCGGCGACAGCCAGACCGAGGGCGTCGGCGACGGCGACGACCGCACCGGGCTGCGCGGCTGCGCGGACCGGTTCGCGGAGCTGGTGGCGGCGTACGACCCCGGCGTCCGCTACGCCAACCTGGCCGTACGGGGCCGGCTCGCGGCCGGCGTGCGCGAGGGACAGCTCGGGCCGGCCCTCGCGCTCCGTCCCGACCTGGCCACCGTCGTCGCCGGGGTCAACGACGTGCTGCGGCCCCGGTTCGACGCCGACGAGGTCGCCGGGCACCTGGAAGCGATGTTCGCCGCGCTCACCGCGCAGGGCGCCCGCGTCGCCACGGTCACCTTCCCCGACATCGCGAAGCTCGTTCCGCTCGCCCGGGGCGCGGCCCCGCGCGTGGACGCGCTCAACGACCGGATACGGCGGGCCGCGGGGCGGCACGGGGTCGCCGTCGCCGACTTCGCCCGGCACGAGGCGTGCACCGACCCCCGGATGTGGAGCGCGGACCGGCTGCACGCCGCCCCGCTCGGCCACGCGATGATCGCCGCCGGTGTCGCGCACGCCCTGGGGCTGCCCGGCAGCGACGACTCCTGGACCCGCCCGCTGCCCGGGCCGCCGCCGGCCGCACCGACGGGCCTGCGGGGCGTCGCCGGGGAGGTCCGGTGGGCCGTCGGCTTCGCCGGGCCCTGGATCGGCCGTCGGCTGCGCGGGCGCTCCTCCGGGGACGGCCGTACGGCGAAGCGGCCCGAGCTGCTTCCCGTCCGCGGCCTCGTCAGCCCTTAGCGGGGGCGGGCCGTTCCGTTGGGTCGGGCGCGGAGCGTTCCGCGGGAGTCAGGCGCGGGCGATGATCTCGCCGTTCAGTACCGAGAACCAGGCGTCCGGGTCCGCGCCCCACGTGCGCCACGCGTCCGCGATGCCCGCCAGCTCCGCCTCCGTCGCGTGTCCGCCGCCGGTCGCGATCCCGGCGTAGGCCGAGGCGGTCGTACGGTCCGCCCACAGTGCTGACCACCACGCCGCCTCCTCCGCGGTCGCGTAGCACCACGAGCTCGCCGTACAGGTGGTGTCGGTGAAGCCCGCCGCCCGTGCCCAGCCGCGCAGGCGGCGTCCGGCGTCCGGCTCCCCGCCGTTGGCGCGGGCGACCCGCCGGTACAGGTCCAGCCACTCCTCCAGCCCCGGGGTCGGCGGGTACCAGGTCATCGCCGCGTAGTCCGCGTCCCGCGCGGCCACGATGCCGCCCGGGCGGCACACGCGGCGCATCTCGCGCAGGGCCTGGACCGGGTCGCCAACGTGCTGCAGTACCTGGTGGGCGTGGACCACGTCGAAGGAGTCGTCCGGGAAGTCCAGTGCGTGGACGTCGGCCGTGGCGAACCGGATGTTGGTCACTCCCCGTTCCTCCGCGTGGGCGGAGGCCTGCTCGATCACTTCCCGCGCCGCGTCCACCGCCGTGACGTGGCCGTCCGGCCCCACCAGCTCCGCCAGGTCCGCCGTGATGGTGCCCGGACCGCAGCCCACGTCCAGCACGGCCATTCCCGGGCGCAGCTCGCCGATCAGGTACGCGGCGGAGTTGCGGGCGGTGCGCCAGCGGTGCGAGCGCAGCACCGACTCGTGGTGTCCGTGGGTGTAGACGGCGGTCTCGTGCGAGGCGTGCGAGGCGTTCATGGGGAGTGGCTCCTTCGTCGTCGAAGCATTGGTTTCACCGTAAGGGATCAGTTCGTCATTTGAGATATGCGTTTTGACATGTGGACACCATCCCTGTGTGCCAAGGGGGTTCGAAGGGTCGGTGGCAGGGCGGAGCGGGTGCGAGGACAGTGAAACCGGGGGAGGACCCGACCCTGGCCAAGGACGGTGAGATCCATGCCGGACCCGCTGCTCGACCGGCACGCCGAGGCGCTGCGGCTCTTCGGTCAGTACGTGCACGCGGTCTCGGACGCCCAGTGGGACGCGCCGACGCCCTGCAGCGAATGGAGCGTGCGCGAGCTGGTCAACCACGTCACCGCGGAACAGCTGTGGATACCGCCCCTGGTCACCGACGGGCGAACCGTCGAGGACATCGGCAGCACCTTCAACGGCGACGTCCTCGGCGCGGATCCGGGCGCCGCCTGGGACGAGGCCTCGGCCGCCGCGCACACCGCCTTCGAGATCCCCGGGGCGATGGACCGGACCGTCCGCCTCTCGTACGGGCCCGCGTCCGGCTCGGCGTACTGCTCGGAACTGACCGCCGACTGCGTCGTCCACAGCTGGGACCTGGCGCGGGCCATCGGCGCCGACGACCGGCTGCCGGACGGCCTCGTCGAGTTCTCCATCAAGGAGGTCATGCCCTACGCGGACACCCTGGCCGCGAGCGGCATGTACGCCGCCCCGCTGGAGGTGCCCGCCGGAGCGAACGCGCAGACCAGGCTGCTCGCCCTGCTGGGGAGGAGCGGCTGAGGCCGCGTCGGGCCGCCGCGGGGTGGCGGCAGGCCGGTGGCGGCAGGCGACAACGGGCGACTCGGGGCAAATAACCGTATAAAGGCATGGTCGGTGAGCGCCGGGACGGCAGGAAGAGGTGGCGCGCGGTGTCGGGGATCCAGCGCACGACGGCCGAGGGCCGCGGCCCGGTCCGCTACGGCCCGCCCGCACCCCAGCCGGGCCTGCCCGTCCTGCCCGAGCTCACGGCCGTCCTCGCGTCGGCCGCCTGGCGCTCCGCCCCCGAACCCCCGGGTGGGGGAGTGCCCGTACGGGCCGCCGCGGCCCGGCACTGGGGGCGGCGCGGGCTGCCGACCGACCCCGACCAGGTGGCCGCCGGACCCGGCGCGCCCGCCCTGCTGCTCGCGCTGCTCGGCGCGTACGGCGGCGACGTCATGCTGCCCAGGCCGTGTCCCGCGTGGTGGACCCCGCAGGTCCGGCTGCTGGGACGGCGGGCCTACCACGTGCCGACCCCGGCCGAGTGCGGTGGCGTGCCCGACCCGTACGCCCTGCTGGAGACCGTGCGCCGGGTGCGCGCGGAGGGCGGCGACCCGCGCGTGCTGCTGCTGTCCGTCGCCGACGACCCGACGGCGACCGTCCCGCCGCCCGAGCTGCTGCGGGAGGCCTGCGAGGCCGCGGCTTCGGCCGGGCTGTTCGTCATCAGCGACGAGACCTGGCGCGACACCGTGCACCGGCCCGGCCGAGGCTCCCAGGGTTTCCAGGACACCGGCGGCTCCCACTCCCTCCAGGACCCCCGCGACACCCGTGGCGCGCACGACACCCTCGTCGTCCTCAGTCCCGCCGAGATGCTGCCGGACGAGACCGCCGTGCTCCTCGACCTGTCCGGTGCGCTGCTGCCCGCGGGCTGGCCCGCAGCCGTCATCCGCTTCCCCGGCACCCCGCACGGCACGTGGCTGCGGGCCCGGACCCTGGACGTCCTCACCGCCACGGGCGGCTCCGTCGCGGGCCCCGTCGCCGGGGCCGCCGCGCACGCCCTGGACGAGCCCCCCGCCGTCGCCGCACGCGCCGCCGCGGCCGCCGCCCTGCACGGTGCGGTGGCCGGCGCCGCGCACCGGGAACTGCTGGCCGTCGGGGCGCTCGCCAGGCCCCCGCAGGCGGGCCGGCACCTCTACGCCGACCTGACACCGCTGCGCGCGGGCCTCGCCCGCCAGGGGGTCGGCGACGCCATGGAGCTGGAGGACTGGCTGGGCGGGCGGCTCGGCGCGCCGACGCCCGGCGGGCAGCGGTTCGCCGACGAGCCGGTCGCGCTGCGGGTCCGCCTGTCGACCGGACCGCTGCTGGGAACCACTCCGGAGGAACGGCTCGCCGCGCTCACCGCGGGCGACCCCCTCGAACTGCCCCACGTACGGGGCTCGCTGGACCGGCTCCGGTCGGTCCTCGCCGGACTGTCCGACTGACGCCGCGGCCGGCACCCGGCTGACGCCCCCGACCGAACCGCACCCGACCGAACCGCACCCGGCCGAACCGCACCCGGCTGGCGCCGGTGAACGGAGACTTCTCGATGAGGGACCAGACGGACGCCCCCGAAGCCCCCGTCCCGGACGCGCCCGCCGCTGCGGGCGTACGGCGGGCACCGGTGCGGTCGGCTGCGGCTCCGGCGGGGGTGCGGCCGCTCGGCGAGCACCGGCTGTGGCCGCGCTCCTTCGCGGACCGGCTGACCACCCCGCTGCCGGGGCTCCGGGCGTTCGCCCGTCTCGCCCGCGAGGGCGCCTTCCGGCCCGACCCCGCGGGGCTGCGCGGCATCCCGGACCTGCCCTACGAGCCCGCCCCGCTGCCCGCGGTGGCCCCGGGGACGGTGTCCGTCACCTGGGCCGGGCACGCCAGCTGGATCCTGCGGACCGGCGGGCTGACCGTACTCACCGACCCCGTCTGGTCCCGCCGGATCCTCGGCACGCCCGCGCGGATGACCCCCGTCGGGGTGCGCTGGGAGGAACTGCCGCCCGTCGACGCCGTGGTGATCAGCCACAACCACTACGACCACCTCGACGCCCCCACCCTCAAGCGCCTCCCGCGCCGGACGCCCCTCTTCGTCCCGGCCGGCCTCGCACGCTGGTGCCGGCGCCGGGGCTTCACCCGGGTCACCGAACTCGACTGGTGGGAGTCGGCCGAACTGGACGGCGTACGGTTCGACTTCGTGCCCGCGCACCACTGGTCGAAGCGGTCGCTGCTCGACGCGTGCCGCACGCTGTGGGGCGGGTGGATCCTCACCGATGCGCGGGGCGGGGCGCCGAAGCAGGTCTACTTCGCGGGGGACACCGGCTACGGCCACTGGTTCGCGGAGATCGGGCGGCGGTATCCCGGTATCGACCTCGCGCTGCTGCCGATCGGCGCGTACGCGCCGCGGTGGTGGCTGCGGGACGTGCACGCGGATCCGGAGGAGGCCGTGCAGGCCTGTCTGGACCTCGGGGCGCGGCGGATGGCCCCCATGCACTGGGGGACCTTCGCGCTCTCCTCGGAGCCCGTCATGGAGCCGCTCCAGCGGGTCCGGGCGGCGTGGGCCCGTACCGGGCTGCCCCGGGACCGCCTCTGGGACCTGCCGGTCGGGGCCTCCCGCGCGCTGTAGCCCCCGCTCCTCAAACGCCGGAGGGGCTGGAAAATCAAGCCCCGCCGGCGATTGAGGCGATCTTTTCAGCCCCGCCGGCGTTTGAGGAGCGGGGTCCGGGGTCCGGGCCCCGGCAGCGGCGCCGCCCCGGGACCGTTCCCGACCGGCCAGGTCAGCGGCGGCGCCACAGCGCAGGGGCTCCGCTGATCGCCAGGGTGAGGCCCACCGCCAGGGCCACGCCCTTCCAGGGGTCCGAGAAGAGGGAGCCGCCCAGGATGCCGATCAGGCCGTAGGTCGCCGCCCAGGCCAGGCAGGCGGGGGCGTCGCCGCGGGCGAAGCGGCGCAGCGGTAGCTCCGCCAGGAGGCAGGCCAGCATCACCGGGATGCGGCCGGCCGGCACCAGGCGGGAGACCACCAGGACCAGTACGCCGTGCTCGTCCAGCTTCCGCTGCGCCTGGGCGAGGCGTTCCGGGCTGGCCCGGCGCCGCAGGGCCTCCAGCCACCGGGAGCCGCCCCGGGAGCGCACCCCGCGCCGGCCCAGCCAGTACAGCGCCAGGTCCCCGGTGAACGCGGCCAGCGAGGACACCCCGAACACCAGCAGCAGGCCGAAGGGGAGGGACTCCTGGTGGAAGGCCACCACCGACGCCGTACTGACCAGCGCGCCCGTCGGAATGACCGGCACCAGCGCGCCCAGCGCCACCAGCACGAACAGGGTCGGATAGCCGACCGCCTGCTGGGTGGATTCGGGCGGGGTCTGGGCGGCGGCCTCCGCCAGCCGCACCAGGGCGGAGGCCGCCGCGGGCATCGTCACGGCAGCCGCACCCGCTCACCGTGTACGGGTACCCGTACCGTCACCTTCGGCGCCTCCCGGCGCGCGCACCGCACGAACTCCTCGCCCGGCGAGTGGAACTCGTGCGGCCGGACCGCGTCCATCCCGATCGGCCAGTACGTCCCCCAGTGCACCGGAACCGCCGCCGCCGGCGCCAGCAGGGCCAGCGCCCGCGCCGCGCCCGCCGGGTCCAGGTGCCCCGGACCCAGGTACGGTCCCCAGCCGCCCACCGGCAGCAGCGCCACGTCCACGGGCCCGACCTCACCGGCCATCGCGTCGAACAGCCCGGTGTCCCCGGCGAAGTAGGTGCGGGCCGAGCCCTCGATGACGTACCCGAGCGCGGGTGCCCGCTGGGGGCCGAACGGCAGCCGGCGTCCGTCGTGCCGCGCGCTGACCGCCCGTACCCGTACGCCGTCCCCCGCACCGGCCACGTCACCCGGCGCCATCTCCGTGGCCTCCAGACCCCGGGCGCGCACCATCCGCGCCAGCCCCGGCACCGCGCCCCGCGCCCCGCGCGGCAGCAGCAGCCGGGTCCCGGGCGCGAGCCGCGCCAGCGAGGGCAGGTGCAGGTGGTCGGCGTGCAGGTGCGAGACGAGCACCGCGTCGGCCACCGCCGCCTCCGGCGGGGGCACCGCCCCGCGCCGCCGCCGCAGGTGCGCCAGCCGGCGCGCGAAGAGCGGGTCCGTCAGCAGCCGGACACCGGAGTCCTCGACCGTGCACGTGGCGTGGCCCCACCAGGTGATCTCCACCGGCCCCTGATCCCCTCCCTCGTCCCGCGCCCGCGCGGTCCCGTCGAGCCTAAAGGCTGCCCGCCGAAACCGCCCGGAACCGGGCCCCGACGCCCTCTCCTCCCCGGCGGCGGATCGGAGTAGGGTCGGGCGGCATGGATGAGCTGCGCGTGGCCGCGATCACCAGCCTGGCCCCGCTGGAGGATCTGGACGCCGATCCCTTCGCCGTCGACACCCGGAGCCAGCACGCCATGTGCGCCCGCTGGGCCGCCGACCGGGGCTACGTCGTGACCCGGCAGCTGTTCGTCTACGGGCTGCGCGCCGACCACTGCGGGCTCTGGAACGACATCGACGCCGGCCGCGTCGACCTGTTCGTCACGGCCAACCACCGGGTGCTGACCCGCGCGCTGCACTCCGTGGACGAGTTCACCGCCGAGTGCGAGCGGCGCGGGGTACGGCTGGAAACCGCCGGTCTCGAAGAGCCCCGCTACACCTCCGCGATGAAGGCCGAGGTGCACCGCCGCCTCTCCATGCCGACGGCCGGCTACGACGGCACGTAGGCCGCCGGCCGCCCGCGTCCGACCCCGCCGCCTTCCGTACGCATATCCGCCACCCGTGTCATCCGGCCGTCCGGGCGCCCCTGTGCGAGCCTGGAGACCGTGGGACGGGGGCTCGTCGGCGCGGTGCGGGCCACGGTGGTGAGGCGGGTTCGGCGTGCTGCGAGGCCGGTGGCGGAGTGCGGGCAGCGCCCTGGTGCGGGTCGTCCTGGTCTGGGCGGTTTCCACCCTCACCATGCTCGTCCTGGCCGGCATCCTCCCCGACTTCCGGCTCCAGGGCGGCGGAGACGACGACAGCATCACGCAGATCGGGCTGACGGCCGCTCTCGGCGCCGGGGCGTTCGGTCTGCTGAGCGCACTGGTCTGGCCGGTTCTCGTCCGCGCCCTGCTGCTCGTACCGGCCCTGGTGCTCGGCCTGCTCGTGTTCTTCCTCAACGGTTCGCTGCTGCTGATAGCGCTCAGCCTGATCCCGGCCGGCCGCGGCGAGTTGGCCCCGGAAACGGCCGTGGTCGTCGCCGCCGTGATGTCCGCCGTGGCCTCCGCGACCTCCACCGCGCTCGCCGTACGGGACGACGAGGCCTACCGGCGCCGGCTCTACCGGCTGGCCGACCGCCGCCGGCGCCGCCAGCGCCGCGAAGGGACGCCCGGCGCCGGCGAATGCGCGCCCGCCCTGGTGTTCCTGCAGCTCGACGGGGTCGGGTACGAGGTGCTGCGGCACGCGGCGGGCAGCGGTCTGATGCCGACGGTGGCCGACTGGCTCGACCGCAGCCACCGCATCACCTCCTGGCGGACCGACTGGTCCAGCCAGACCGGCGCCAGCCAGCTCGGCATCCTGCACGGCTCCAACTTCGACGTACCGGCCTTCCGCTGGTACGAGAAGGACACCGGCGAGGTGGTGGTCTGCAACCGGCCCACCAGCGCCGCCGAGCTCCAGCGGCGCGCGGTCGAACGCACCCGGAACGGCGGCCTGCTCACCCTCGACGGAGCCAGCCGCGGCAACCTCTTCAGCGGCGGCGCCGACCAACTGGCCCTGGTCCTGTCGGTCTCCGCCCGGCGGGGCCCGGACAACCGCTCCCGCGCCGGCTACTTCGCGTACTTCTCCGACCCGGCCAACGCCGTCCGCACCGCGCTCTCCTTCGTCGCCGAAGTGGCCCGCGAGATCATCCAGTCGCTGCGGAGCCGTGTGCGCGGGGACCGGCCGCGCGTCGCGCGCGGCGGGCTCTACCCGCTGATCCGGGCCTTCGCGACGGTGGTGGAGCGCGACGTCGTGGTGGCGGCGGTGATCGGCGACATGCTGGCCGGGCGCGCCGCGGTCTACGCGGACCTGGTCGCCTACGACGAGGTCGCCCACCACTCGGGCCCGCGCGCCCGGGACACCGAGCAGGTGCTCGCCCGGCTCGACCGCAGCCTCGCCCTGATCGCACGGGTGGCCGAGCACGCGCCGCGGGAGTACCGGATCGTGCCGCTCTCGGACCACGGCCAGAGCCCGGGGGAGACCTTCCTGGCGCGGTACGGGCTCACCCTGAAGGACCTGGTCCGCGCGGGCTGCGGGCTGCCGGTGTCCCGGCGGGCCGGCCGCACCCACAGCGGGGCCGAGGCACGTGCCGCCGTACGGGCCGCCCTGCACCGGCCGGTCGAGGAGGAGGCCGGGGAGGCGCACCCCGCGGCGGGCCCGGACCCGGTGGTGCTGGCGTCGGGCAACCTGGGGCTGATCTCCTTCCCGGACCTGCCCGGCCGGGCCTCGCGGGAGCGGATCGACCGCGCGCACCCGGCGCTCCTGGCGACCCTGGCGAACCACCCCGGGGTCGGGTTCCTGCTGGTCGACGGGGTGGTGCTGGGGCCGGGCGGGGCCGAGGCGCGGCTGGACGAGGCGGGCGCGGCGGAGGAGCTGCTGGCCCGCTTCGGGCCGGGCGCGGCGCAGGCGGTGCGGCGGACCGACACCTTCCCGCACGTGGCCGACGTGATGGTGAACTCGGCGTACGACCCGGAGACGGGCGCGGTGCACGCCTTCGAGGAGCAGATCGGCTCCCACGGCGGCCTGGGCGGGGAGCAGGGGCACCCGTTCCTGATGTGGCCGGCGGAACTGTCCGAGCCGGGGTCCCGGCCCGGCGGTGAGCTGGTGGGCGCGGAGGCCGTGCACGCCGTACTGCACCGCTGGCTCCGCGAGGCGGACGGCCCCCAGGTCCCGGTGGACCCGCAGCCACGGTCGCCGCAGGCCGAGGCCCCACCGCCCCCCTGACCACCCGGGCCCCGGCTGGCCCCGGCCCGGGCCGCTGCCCCGGCCCCCGGCCCTGAACCCCGGCCCCGGCCCCCGCCCTGAACCCCGGCCCCGGCCCCGGCCCCCGCCCTGAACCCCGGCCCCGGCCCCGGCCCCCGCCCTGAACCCCGGCCCCGGCCCCGGCCCCCGGCCCTGAACCCCGGCCCCGGCCCCGAACCCCTGCCCCTGCCTCCGGCCCCGGCCTTCCCACCACGGGCGGAAAATCCCCGGCCGAAGGGGGCTGCCGGCGCAAGACCTCCCTCCGTCACGCGGCCCGGACGGGATGAAAACCACTGATTTGGTGCGGCTCCGGCGATACCTGAGCATGTGTCGACCTGTCCAGCATGTGAAACACCCGAGGCCCGCGACCCGTGAGCACCACCCCTGCCATATCCCCCGCAGCACCCCCCACGAGCACCGGAGCGGCAGCGACCCCGCACGCCCGCCGGTTCGGCCTGCCGATCGCGACCTGCCTGGTCATGGGCAACATCATCGGCGGCGGCATCTTCCTGCTCCCCGCCTCGGTGGCCCCGTTCGGCACCATCAGCCTCGTCGCCTTCGCCGTCCTCACCGCCGGCGCGATCGCGCTCGCGCTGGTCTTCGGCCGGCTCGCCGAACGCCACCCGCAGACCGGCGGCCCGTACATCTACGCCCGCGCGGCCTTCGGCGACTTCGCCGGATTCCTCGCCGCCTGGAGCTACTGGATCACCACCTGGGTCTCCAACGCGGCCCTCGCCGTGGCCTCGGTCGGCTACCTCTGCGTGCTCTTCCCGGCCGTGGGCGCGCACAAGTGGTCCATGTGCCTGGCCGCCCTCACCGTGCAGTGGCTGCCCGCGCTCGCCAACCTGGCCGGCACCCGGTACGTGGGCCAGGTCCAGCTCATCGCCACCGTGCTGAAGTTCGCGCCGCTGCTGCTGGTCGCCGTCGGTGGGCTGTTCTTCTTCGACCCCGCCAACCTCGGCCCGTTCCGGGCCACCGGCCAGAGCCCGATCGGCGCCGTCTCCGCCGCCGCCGCGATGCTGCTCTTCAGCTACCTCGGCGTCGAATCGGCCGCCGTCAGCGCGGGCGAGGTCCGCGACCCGGCCCGCAACGTCGGCCGGGCCACCATCCTCGGCACCGCGGGCGCGGCCGTCGTCTACCTGCTCGGCACCCTCGCCGTCTTCGGCCTGGTCGCCCACGAGCAGCTGGTCGGCTCCACCGCCCCCTTCTCCGACGCGGTCGACGCCATGTTCGGCGGAACCTGGGGCGGCACGCTCGTGGCCTGCGCCGCCGTCATCTCGATGGTCGGCGCCCTCAACGGCTGGACCCTGCTCAGCGCGCAGACCCCGTACGCCGCCGCGAAGGACGGCCTCTTCCCGAAGGCCTTCACGACGAAGAGGCGCGGGGTCCCGGTCGTCGGCGTGATCGTCACCGTGATCCTGGCCTCCGGCCTCACCCTCTACAACTACACGTCCGGCTCGGACGGGGTCTTCGAGGTGCTGGTCCTGATCACCACCTTCACCGCGACCGTCCCGTACCTGCTCTCCACCGCCGCGCAGATCTACTTCCTCGCCTCGGGGCAGTCCGGGCGCGTCCACCGGGGCCGGCTGGTCCGCGACGCCGTCCTGGCCTGCACGGCCTTCGCCTTCTCCATGTGGCTGGTCGCGGGCTCCGGTTACGCGGCCGTCTACCAGGGCGTGCTGTTCCTGTTCGGGGGCGTCCTCGTGTACGCGGTGATGTCCGCCCGCAAGCAGCGCGGGGGCGTCCGGCCCGCGGCGTAGGAAAACGGACCGCCCCGACCATCTCTGGGCGCAGCCGCCCAAGACGGAGGAGCCCTTCTCCACGCCGCGCTCCTGGCACATGCTCTCCGACGCCCTGCACTCCTTCGGGCCGGAGCTGGACGAGCAGACGCTCGGGGTGCTCGCGCACGGCACGCTCACCCCCGCGCACGCCGTCTCCTTCCGCGGCTACGCCAAGATCGTCCGCCACACCTTCGGGATCGAGGCGGTCATGAAGGGCGAGGCGGGCTGGCCGCGCGGCCCGGAGGACCGGCACCTGCTGTACTACCTGGCCGAAGCCTTCCGGGGGCGCCTGATCAAGGAACTGCCGCGTCCGGAGCCGGTACGCAGCTTCGCGCGGCCGGCCCGCCGCCAGGCATCCACCCCGGACATCCCGCGCGCGGGCCGGTACTTCCCGGTCGAGGAGACCGCCCGCTGCACCTTCGGAGTGGTGCTCGACACCTCGGGGTCGATGGTCACCGCCCTGCTCGGCAAGGCGCTCGGCGCCATCGCCTCTTACACCGAAGCCCGCGACGTTCCGGCGGCACGCGTCGTGTTCTGCGACGCGGCGCCGTACGACGCGGGCTATCTGCCCCCGGCCGAAATCGCGGGCCGGGTGAAGGTCCGGGGCCGGGGCGGGACCGTACTGCAGCCGGGGATCGACCTGCTGCTCCGGGCGGAGGACTTCCCGCCCGGGGCCCCGGTGCTGGTGATCACGGACGGGTGGATCGACACCCTGCGGATCCGGCGCGAGCACGCCTTCCTGGTTCCGCAGGGCGCCTCCCTGCCGTTCACGCCCCTCGGGCCGGTCTTCCGACTGGCCCGAGGGGCGCCTCCCCGCTTTTTTAGTCGAGGTAGTCGCGCAGCACCTGCGAGCGCGACGGGTGGCGGAGCTTGGACATGGTCTTCGACTCGATCTGGCGGATGCGCTCACGGGTGACCCCGTACACGCGGCCGATCTCGTCGAGGGTCTTCGGCTGGCCGTCGTTGAGGCCGTACCGCATGGAGACCACGCCCGCCTCGCGCTCCGAGAGCGTGCCCAGGATCGACTGGAGCTGCTCCTGGAGGAAGGTGAAGGAGACCGCGTCGGCCGGCACGACCGCCTCGGAGTCCTCGATGAGGTCACCGAACTCGCTGTCGCCCTCCTCACCCAGCGGGGTGTGCAGGGAGATCGGCTCGCGGCCGTACTTCTGGACCTCGATGACCTTCTCGGGGGTCATGTCGAGTTCCTTGCCCAGCTCCTCCGGAGTGGGCTCCCGGCCGAGGTCCTGGAGCATCTGGCGCTGGACGCGGGCCAGCTTGTTGATGATCTCGACCATGTGGACGGGGATGCGGATGGTGCGCGACTGGTCGGCCATGGCACGCGTGATCGCCTGCCGGATCCACCAGGTCGCGTACGTGGAGAACTTGAAGCCCTTGGTGTAGTCGAACTTCTCCACCGCGCGGATCAGACCGACGTTGCCCTCCTGGATCAGGTCCAGGAAGAGCATGCCGCGGCCGGTGTAGCGCTTGGCGAGGGAGACCACGAGGCGGAGGTTGGCCTCCAGCAGGTGGTTCTTGGCCCGGCGGCCGTCCTCGACGAGGATCTCCAGCTCGCGCTTGAACGCGGGCTTGTGGTCCTCCTCCTCTTCGAGCTTGTACTCGGAGAAGAGACCGGCCTCGATGCGCTTGGCGAGCTCGACCTCCTGCTCGGCGTTGAGCAGCGGCACCTTGCCGATGAGCTTGAGGTAGTCCTTGACGGGGTCGGCGGTGGCGCCGGCGACCATGACGGTCTGCGCCGGGGCGTCGTCCTCGTCGTCGTCGGACAGGACGAAGCCCGCGCTGCCGCCCGTCTTGGGCGTTTCCTTCTCGTCGCCCTCGTCGAGGTCCTCGGCTGCCCAGTCCTCGCCCTCGGCCACGGGCGGCTCGGCCTCGTCGCCGTCCTTGGCGGTCTTCTTCGTGGCGGCGGTCTTCTTGACCGCGGTCTTCTTCGCGGCGGTCTTCTTGACCGTCCGCTTCTTCGGCGCGGCGGCGGCCTCGGCCGCCACCTCCTCCTCGGTCCCGGAGGCCGTCGGGTCGGATATCGCCGCGGCGGTGGCGGGGGCCGCCGTCTTGCGCGCACCGATGAGGCGCGGCGGGGCGGCAGCCTTCTTGGTGACGGCACGCGCCGGGGCGGCGGCCGCCTTGCGCGGCTTCTTGGCGGCAGCCTTCGTGGCGGGCGCGGCGCTGACGTGCAGCGCGACGCCCTCCTCGTCCAGGACCTGGTTCAGGCTGCGCAGGACCCGCTTCCACTGGTCCACCGGGATGCGGCCGGCCTCGAAGGCCTGTCGCACGTCATCACCGTTGATGTGACCCTGCTCGCGGCCGCGCTCGACAAGCGCGACCAGGGCCTCGGATTCGGCGATCTCCGTGGGGAACGTACGGGACGGGCTGAGCGACACAAGGAGCCTCTCGTTGCGAACAGATAAAGGGGTGGCGGGACATCATCGCGCGAACTTGGGAAACAGACCCGAGGGGGGTCTGTATTCCGGGCCGCACGAGGACACCTGTCGGTTCATCGCATGCCCGAGTAGATTCGTTACGCGCTGAATTGAGTGACCTGCGCCACGCTGTGACCGGGCAACCGATCGGTGGTGGTCGCGTCCGCCCTTTTTGTCAGCCCGTTTTGCGGGCCTCGATCAGGAATCGGGCGGTGTGCGCGACGAACGGGCCCTCGCGCTCGATCTGTTCGTGCAGCTCGCGCAACCGGTCCCGATGCTGCCCGACCGTGAAGCCCGGCACCATCCAGATCACCTTCCGTAGAAAGTAGATCACGGCTCCGATGTCGTTGAACTCGGTCCGCAGCCGTTCCGAGCGCAGCTCGACCACCTCCAGTCCCGCCCCGGTGGCCCCGGCGACCGCGTCGTCGGGGTGCCGGCCGCGCCGGACCGCCTCCGGCTGCGGGCCCAGGAAGTACTCGACGAGCTCGAAGACGCTCGCCGGACCGACCTGCTGGGAGAGGTAGCTGCCGCCGGGCCGCAGCACCCGCGCGATCTCCTCCCACCAGATCGTCACCGGATGCCGGCTGACGACGAGGTCGAAGGCCTCGTCGCCGAAGGGCAGCGGCGGCTCGTCGGCGTCCGCGACCACCACCGCGCCGAGCGGGTGCAGCAGCCGGGTCGCCTTGCCGATGTTCGGCGGCCAGGACTCGGTGGCCACCGTCAGCGGGGGCAGGGGCCCCGCTCCGGCGAGGACCTCGCCGCCGCCGGTCTGGATGTCCAGGACGGACCGGACCTGCGCCAGACGCTCCCCCAGGAGGCGCTGGTAGCCCCAGGAGGGGCGCTGCTCGGTGGCGCGGCCGTCGAGCCAGGAGAAGTCCCAGCCGTCCACGGAGACGGACTCGGCTTCCGCGACGAGATGGTCGAATGTGCGCGTCATGTCTCGATCGTCCCAGGTCGGACGCCGGTCATCCACCGGATTGCCGGGCGGTGGGCGCCGGCGGGGTTCGCCTACACTGGGCGGCGGGCCGTGACTGGCGTTCGGGTGGATCACCACCGGGGAGCGGCCCGGCGTGCTCCCGTACGTCGACTGCCGCGCGCCTGGGCGAACCGCGATCCCGCAGCGACGCTCAGGAGACCCCATGACGACTGCCCAGAACGTTCAGGAACAGGCTGTTCAGGAACAGACCGTTCAAGAACGGACCGCCCGGCTGATGGACGGCACCGCCCTGGCCCGCCGCATCTCGGAGCGGACCGCCGACCACGCCGCGAAGATCACCGAGCGCACGGGCACCGCGCCCTGTCTCGCGACCGTGCTGGTCGGCGAGGACCCCGCGTCCGTCACCTACGTACGGATGAAGCAGAACCGCTGCGCCAAGGCCGGGATCACCTCCCGCCACGTCGAGCTGCCCGCCGCGACGACCACCGAGGAGCTCGTCGCCACCCTGACCGAGCTCTCCGAGGACCCCGAAATCAGCGGGATCCTGCTCCAGCACCCGGTCCCGCACCACATCGACGAGCGCGCCGCCTTCGAGGCCATCGCCCCCGGCAAGGACGTCGACGGGGTCACCATGCACTCCTTCGCCGCCATGGGCTTCGGACTGCCGGGCTTCGTCTCCTGCACCCCCGGCGGCATCATGCGGCTGCTGGAGGCCTACGACGTGGACCTCACCGGCAAGCACGCCGTGGTCGTCGGCCGCAGCGCGATCCTGGGCAAGCCGGCCGGGATGCTGCTCCTGGAGCAGAACGCCACCGTCACCTACTGCCACTCGCGCACCGTGGACCTGCCGTCCATCGTGCGCCAGGCGGACGTGCTGGTCGCCGCGGTCGGCAAGGCCGAGTTCATCCGGGGCGAGGACATCAAGCCGGGCGCCGTGGTCCTGGACGCCGGCTACAACGAGGGCAACGTCGGCGACGTCCACTTCGAGTCGGCCGCAGCCCGCGCCTCGCTGATCACCCCCGTCCCGGGCGGTGTCGGCCCGATGACCATCGCGGTGCTGCTGGAGCAGACCGTGCAGGCGGCCGCCGAGCAGGCCGGACTGGCCCTCGCGGACCTCTGACCGCACCCTCGCAGGGCGAACGCCCCGGGCCCTTGGGCTCGGGGCGTTCCCGTTTCCGCCGGTAACGGCCGAAAGACCGATCCGGGCAACCGGCACGAGCGCTGCAATGAATATGTGAACGCATCGATGGATATGCAGAAGACCTCGGGACCGGACGCGGCGGTGGGCGCGAAGCGCCACCCGCGCGGGCTCGCCACCCTCGTCCTCGCCGAGCTGTGGGAGCGCTTCAGCCTCTACGGCATGGTCGCCATCCTCGTGCACTTCCTCGCGGCCTCCCGCGGCCACGGCGGCATGGGCCTCCACGAGGGCACGGCCGAGGCCGTCGAAGGCGTCTACATGGCCATGATCTCGCTGCTGGCGCTGCCCGGAGGCTGGATCGCCGACCGGTTCCTCGGCGCCCGCCGCGCCGTCCTGTGGGGCGGCCTGGTCATCATGGCGGGCCACGCCCTCATGGCCGTACCGAACCCGGTCTTCGTCTGGCCCGGCCTGGTCCTCATCGTCATCGGCACCGGGCTCCTCAAGCCGAACATCTCCGCCCTCGTCGGCCGGCTGTACGCCGCCGACGACGACCAGCGGCGCGACGCCGGCTACTCGATCTTCTACATGGGCATCAACCTCGGTGCCGTCATCGCCCCGCTCGTCGTCGGCTACCTCGGCGAAGAGGTCAACTGGCACCTCGGCTTCGGCGCCGCCGCGGTCGGCATGGCCATCGGCCTGGTCCAGTACGTCCTCGGCGGCCGCCGGCTCTCGCAGCAGCTGCGCGCCGAACCGGTGGTCGGGCTCACCCCGGCCGAGCGCGCCAAGGTGCGCAGGTCCTCCGCGTACGGCCTGGTCTTCACGGCCGTCCTGATCACCCTGCTCGCCGCCTCCCACGCCCTGAGCATCGACAACATCACCTTCGTGCTCACGATCGTCGCCGTCGTGGTCCCGGCCGGGGTGCTGCTCTCGATGTACCGCAGCCCCAAGACCGACCGGGTGGAGAAGACCCGGCTGCGCGCCTACGTCTGGCTCTTCCTGGCCGCCACGCTGTTCTGGCTGGTCTACGACCAGATGGGCAACGAGCTGAACCTCTTCGCCGCCCAGAAGACCGACCTGTCCCTCCTGGGCTGGCACATCCCGGCCAGCTGGACCCAGTCGCTGCCCTCGCTGTTCGTGATCGTCCTGGCCCCGGTCTTCGCCGCCTTCTGGGTGCGGCGGGGCAAGCACATGAGCACCCCGTTCAAGTTCGGCCTGGCCCTGCTGCTGACCGGCGCCTCCTTCGTGGTCATGTCGGGCGCCGCGGCCATCGCCTCCAGCGGGGTCAAGGTCTCGTTGATGTGGCTGGTGGGCGTGTACGTCATCCAGGTGATGGGCGAGATGTGCCTGAGCCCGGTCGGCCTGTCGGTCACCACCAAGCTCGCCCCGCGCGCCTTCACCAATCAAATGATGGGCGTCTGGTTCCTCGCGGCCGCCACCGGGGACGCGATCGGCGCGCAGCTGCCCAGGCTCGACGCGGTCATCGGCCAGAGCTGGAACTTCCTGTGGCAGGGCGCCATGGTGATCGCGGCCGGCGCGGTGATGGTCCTGTTCACCAAGCGGCTCAAGGTACTGACAGGCGAGGCGGCCGGGGCCGCCCGGAGCCGCGAGACGGTGGCCGCGGCGGTCTGACGGCCCCTACGGCGGCCCGGGGTGAGCCCGCCGGGCTCCGGGGTGGCTCAGACCGCGTGCGCGGCCCTGCGGCGGGCCTCCGCCACGATGGGGGAGGTGTGGAACTCCCGGGCCAGCTCGGTGAGCGGGGCATCACCCAGACGGCAGGGCTCCGCGGGGCCGGATACGGCGGGCAGCCCCGGGGCGGGCGCGGTCCGGCCGGCGGCCGTACGGTCGGTGCCCGCGCGGCCGGTGACGGCCCGGTCGGCGGCCGCCCGGTCGGCGGCCGCCCGGTCCGCAGCCGCCCGGCGTTGGCAGGCGGCCGCGAGCACGGCCGCGTCGGCCACCAGGGCGGCGCCCCGCTCGCCCCGGCCCTGGGCGCGCGCAGCCTCGTAGGCCTCGCTCCGCACCGCGGGGTCGAACCAGGAGGCGAGCGCCAGGAGCCCGTCGTCGATCACCGACTCGCGGTGGATCAGCCGGATCCCGACCGGGGACCACCAGGTCAGCGGCACCGTCATCACACTGGACGCGGCGAATCCGTGCAGGGCCCGCCACAGCGGACGCAGCCGGCGGTACTGGCTGAACTCCTGCCAGGCCGCCGATCCGCCGACCAGGGGCACGATGAACCCGGTACCGACCAGCAGGGCCGCCGCGGAGGCGAGCGGCGGCGCGAGGTAGGTGGACAGGCCGTCCCAGTCCCGGCCGGACCAGCGGGCCCCGACGGCGGCCCACTTCGCGATGAGGTAGCCGACGTCCATCACCATGCCGAACATGAGCAGCGCCAGCCCGGTGCGCAGCGGCCGCAGCGCCGGGTCCACGCGCCGCAGCCACTTCCAGCACAGCAGGGTCAGCGCCGTGCTGCCCACGGCGTGGGCGGTCAGGTAGAGGGCGATCATCTCGCGCATCCACGGGGTGTTGGCGTAGTACGTGTCCAGGTCCCGCAGCCGCTCGACCGGCGCGTCCGCCATCACGAACAGGAAGACGATCGTCACGATGACGGCGCTGTACGCGACCACCGTGATCCGGGTGGCCCGCAGCACGCCCCGGGTCGGGCCCCCGCCCCAGTGCAGGATCAGCACGATGCACGACCCGGAGAACGCGGTGAGCACGCTGTAGACCAGGGGGGCGGAGAAGTTGACCACGCCGGTCAGCCGGTTGACCGCGGCGATCGTCGGCGGACCGGACAGGAACATGGCCATGGAGCCGACGACCAGCAGCGTGCACACGGCGCGCATCAGCGGCTGGTCCCAGCCGCGGCGCAGCGTCGGAGCCTTGATGGCCAGGGCCAGGAGGATCACGAACCCCGGCACGTAGAGGATGAGCCCGTGCGTCATCGGGCGCCTAGCGGGCTTCGACGGGGTCGGCCTCTTGGTCGAGCCCCGCGACGGTCCGCTCGGCGGCGGTGAGCGGCGGTGCCTTGAGCGCGCCCCGGTCAGAGGCGCGCAGCACCTGCCAGACCACCGACGGCTTCAGCCAGTAGGTGGGCGGGCTGCTCATGGTGATGACCTCCAGGAAGGCCGAGGTCAGCTCCTCCTGGGTGGTCGCGCCGGTCATCAGCCGGGAGACGTAGGAGTTGAGCAGGCCGGCGCCGGTGCGCGGCTCCATGCCGGTGGCCCCCGGGTACAGGATGTCCTGCGAGGTGGCGAGCTCCCAGGCGGTGGCCACCTGCGGGGCCAGCGCACGCTGCGCCTCCATGCCGATGGAGGGGTGCGCCAGGCCCTTGGCGCGCAGCAGCGCACGCACGGCCAGCAGGCCCTGGGCGGCAACGGTCATGCCCTGGCCGTAGAGGGGGTTGAAGGTGGCGACGGAGTCGCCGACGGCGAAGAAGCCGTCGGGGAGCTCGGCCTTCTCGAAGTACACCCGGCGGTTGGCGGTGCCCTGGGTGACGGCGACGTCGGTCAGCGGCTTCTTGCCCTCGAGGAGTTCGCCGACGATGGGGTCGCGGATGCCCTTGGCGAACGGGATGAACTCGTCGGGGTCGCCCGTGGGCTGGCCGCCCCGGGTCCCGGAGAGCGTGGCCTGCCACTGGCCGTTCTCGATGGGCACGATCGTCGCGGTCTGGCCGGGGACCGGAACCCGGGGGTCGGACTGGACGTTGACGATGGGAAAGCCGATCTCGTGGGCGCCCTCGGGTGCCTCGAAGATCCTGGTCGCGTAGACCAGACCGGAGTCGACCTCGGCCTGCCGGATGCCGTCCACGCCCAGCCCCTGGAGCCAGGTGCGGGCCCGGGAGCCGCGGCCGCTCGCGTCGACCACGAGGTCGGCGGTGATCAGCCTGCCCTCTTCCTCCGGGGTGTCGACGCGGACGCCGGTGATGCGCGCGGCCGTGCCCTCCAGGGAGCGGACCCGGCTGCGCTGCAGGGTGGTGACCCCGGGCAGGGAGATGACGCGGGCGCGGACCACCGAGTCGAGGAGGTCGCGGCTGCAGGAGATGTTGAACTGCTTCTCCCCGCACCGCGGGATCCAGCCCTGGGCGGTCTTGGTGACCAGGTCGGTGGGCAGGCTGCGGCGGATCGCACCCGCGGCGATCCAGCCCTCGGTGATCCCCGGCAGGATGTCCTCGATGGCCCGGGCACCGCCCGACCACATGACGTGGACGTGGCGGCCCTGGGGGAGTCCGCGCCGGGGTGCCGGGCTGTCGGGCAGGGTGTCCGCGTCGATGATGGTGACCGACGCGTGCTCGGCGAGGACGGCGGCCGCCAGGAGGCCGGCCATGCTGCCCCCGATGACGACGGCGTGGCGGGGCGGAGAAGACTGGGTCATCGTGTGGTGCTCTCTGTCAGGGCCGTGCGCGTGCGCATCGGCGGAGTGGGTGCGTCGGCGGGAAGGCGGTGGTCAGTCGCCGGGGGCGCGTGCCGGGGCCCGCTCAACGTCCGCAGCCGAACGAGGTCTTGATGCGCTCGATCGCCTCGGGGACCTGCTCTTCCCGGGGCGGCGGCAGGAAGGTCTTGAGGATCTTTCCGAGGTGCAGGCCGAAGGTTTCGGCGCGGATCTCCGCGGGATCGCTGCGGTCGGCGCGCGCGGCCGCCTGCCGGACCACGGTGCTCAGCCCGTCGTCGGTGTGCAGCAGTTCCGCCAGGCCGCCGCCCCGGCCGGTCAGCCGGGCGGCCACCGCCATGCCCTGGCCGTGGCGGTCGCAGGTGCCCTCGTCCAGGTGCCACAGCTCGTGGCAGGCGATGACGAGCTGGTGCTCGGGCCGGGTGCGCTCCTCGATGACCAGGAGATCGCGGTCCTCCATCTCCAGCCACAGCCCGCTGGCCGTGTCAGGAGGGAAGGCGGCGAACCGGAACAGCACGGACCGGTCGCGGCCGCGTCCGTAGGCGGCGCACAGGCTCCCGATGATGCCGGGGGCGTCGGTGCTCGGAGCCAGGCGCGCTGCTGTCAGCAGATCGTCGCCGAGCTTCCGCATGGCCCGTGTGGTCCTCATGGCGCTCCCCCTTCGGCACTGCGGTCATCGGCGGCTCCGCGGTCATCGGTCACTCCGCGGCCGGTGGCGGCTCCGCGGTCGTCGCCGGGTCCGCGGCCGGTGGCGGCTCCCCGGTCATCGCCGGGTCTGCGGCCATCTGCGGCTCTCCGGTCATCGCCGGGTCCGCGGTCGTCGGTGGGTCTGCGCTCGGTCGCTCCGTGCTCGGTGGCGGCTCCGCGGCCGGTGGTGCCCGGGCCCAGCTGCCCTTCGCGCGCGAGCAGATCGTCCAGGTGGTCCGCCAGGGACTTCCACCCGCGCGGGGAGAGCCGTCCCGCCCGGGTGACGATGCTGCGCACGTCGTGCGCCCGCATCACGGCGAGCATCGGGTTCTCGGCGGGCCGTTCCGCGGCGTGCATGTCGCGTTCGATCCCGGTGAGGGCGTCGGCCAGCGCCTCGGTGTCGTCGGCGAGCAGGAACCCGCTCTCGACTCCGTAGAAGCGCTGGATCCCGGCGGCCGCCGCGAGGTTGGGGAGGCCCTCTCCCTGGGCGAGGCGGGTGAGTGACTGCCCCGAGGCGTCGAAGGATCCGGCTATGGCGGAGAGGGAGTGGGCCTGCCCGTCCTCCCGGGGGCGGGTGCGGCGCAGGTGTTCGAAGCGCCGGCGCACCTGCTCCTTGAGCGGGAGCCTGGGCGGATTGCCCTCGAGCGTGAGCCGGATGCCCTCCGGGGTGATGCCGGTGAGGTACGAGAGGCGTTCGAGGTCGTCCGCGGCGCCGTCCGCCCGGCCCCCGGGACCGGAGCCGGTGGTGGCCAGGGCCCGCTCCACCGCGCTCTTGCTGTCGGCGAGCAGGAAGCCGGCGTAGACCCCGAAGAACCGCTGCACGCCGGCCGCGTGGCCGAGCCGGGGCAGTCCGGTGCCCGCGTTGAGCGGGCCCAGGGAGGCACCGGGGGCGTCGAAGTCCTCGGCGATGGCGGCGAGCGACCACTCCCGGCCGTGTTTGTCGCGGCGGGTGGCGCGCAGCCGCAGGAACCGCCGGTGCACCCGCTCGCACAGCGGCAGGTCGGCGGCGGTGCCGGCCAGCACCCGGGGGACGCGGGCCGGATCGACCCCGGACAGGTGGCTGAGCCGCTCCACCGCGAGGACGTGCTCCGGGTCCTGGCCGCGCCGCTCCGCCAGTGCCACGACACGGGCCCAGGCCGCGGTGAGGTCGGGTCGGGGGGCGGCTGGCACCGGGTGTTTCTCCGTCAGTAGAGAGAAGGTTCGATCTGGTTGCTCTGCGTGAACCCTATCCCCCGGTTCCGTGGCAGAACAGGGCGCCCCCCAACCTTTCCTTCCATCCGCCTCAAAAAAGGTGGGGATGCGCACCGTGCGGTCCCCGGCGACCGCGGGTGCCTCGCCGTCAACGGGCGCGGCAGTCGGCATCCCGCGGCGTCAGCCCGGCCGGGTCACCCCAGGTCGAAGGCGTTCGGCAGGCCGAGCCGGTAGCGCCACAGGTCGTGCCGTTTGAAGGACTCCACCTCCGGAGCCCGGTACAGCGGCTTCACCGTGCACCGCCCGGCCGTCGAACCGTCGCGGTCCAGGAGCGAGTTGACCGCCGCGCGGGCCGAGGCGTTGGCCCCTTCCATCGTCGCCAGGTCGATGTCGACGGACACGTAGTCCCCGCTGAGGAAGAAGTTCGGGATGCGCGTCCCCGCGCTCGGCCGGTTGTGGAAGGTACCGGTCGGGTGGATCAGCAGCTGGTCCTGGTTGGTCGGGTGCGGAGTGCCGATCCCGTCCACCCCCGGGTCCAGGAACCACGAGTGCAGCTTCCCGTCCGACAGCAGGGTCTTCCCGGTGTCGTTGAGCGAGGCCTTCAGCTGCGCCCACACCTCGCGGGCGACCTCTTCGCGGGTGCACTCCTTGGCCGTCTTCCCGTACAGGATGCCGGGTTTGTCCCACTCGGAGATGTCCACCGACAAGCAGTCGACGGCCGCGCCGTCCCCGTAGTCGGCCGGGAAGTTCCGCGAGGTCCAGTGCTCGGCCTGCTGGATCGCCGTCAGCGACCACGGCGAATCGATGCAGTTGAGGTGTCCGTGTACGAGGGGCGCGCGCTCGGTGAGGTAGAACTGGATGCCGGTCATCCAGTCGGTCTCCAGCAGGTCGCACCGCCCGAGCATCGGGTCGGCGGCCCGCAGCGCCGGGCTCCACGTGCGGCGGGCGTGCTCGACGGGCAGTGCGCTGACGTAGTGGTCGGCGGTGACGGTGCTCGCGGCGCCGGCCGGGTCCTCGACGAGGACCCCGCTCACGCGGCCGTCCCCGTACCGGACCTCGCGCACCGTCCAGCCGATCCTGAACTCCACGCCGAGCGAGCGCAGATGGGTCTCCCACGGGTCGATCCACGCCTCGTTGGTCGGCAGGTTCAGGATCCGGTCCGGCGGGCCGTCCGCGCCGCGCCCCAGCAGGTTGAAGACGAAGGCCTCACCCAGCGTGCCGACCGTACGGGTGGACGCCTCCTCGGCCTTGGTCGCCACGATGTTGCGCGTGACGCCGATGGCGAGGATGCGCTGGTACTCGCTCGACATCCGCGCGGCCCGGGTGAACTCCCACCACGGGGTGCGCTCCCACTGCTCGTCGCGCCGCTCGTCGCAGCTGGTGAGGAAGACGAGCACGCGGTCGACGAAGTACGCCGTCTCGTGCGGCGGGAGCCGGACCAGCGACTGGAGGATCCCGGTGAGGGCCCGGCGCAGTTCGTCGGGGGTCAGCTCGGCGGGGGAGTGGTCGGGCCAGGGGATCGGCGCGCGCAGGTCCTCGCGGCCGGCCGCCCGGGCGAACATCATCTCTCGCGGGGCCACCAGGTTGTCCCAGACGCCGTTGGCGTTGCCCGGGAAGGGGATGCGCCGCATGGTGTCGGGCAGGTTGTGGTAGATCCCCGGGATGAAGCGGAAGCCGTGCTCGGCGGGGAGCGGACGGCGCCCGCCCCGCGCGCTGTCGGGGACGTTCATGCTGCGGGCCTTGCCGCCGAGCGCCCGGCGCTCGTACACGGTGACGGCGTAGCCGCGTTCGGCCAGCTCGTGCGCGGCGGTGAGGCCGGCGACCCCGCCGCCGAGGACGGCCACGGTGCGCGCCCGCCCGGCTCCGGCGGATCCGGCGGCGGCCTCGGCGGCGGCTTCGGCCGGGGTGGCCAGGGCCCCGGCGCCGGATAACGCGCCCGCGGTGGCCGCGGCCCCCGCGATGAACGTGCGCCTGGAATTTCCTGTGCGCGTCACGATGATGCTCCCTTGGTACCGGCGGCACCGCCAGCGGTATTACCGGCGGTAACAGTCACGTCCGGCGCAGGAGCATAGGGGCGGCGCGGTGGTCACGGAAGGCGCGGAAGTACCCGCACGCACTATGGCGCGAAACCTTCCCTCCAGCCCGAGCTGTGGGAACCTTGACCTCACGTCAGGTCAACAGGGCAGTCGCGTACGCGTACGCGCACGGGGAAGGAGCCTGCGGATGTCGCGAGAGCCGCTTTCGCAGAAGGAGATCGAAGACCGGTTGCGGGAACTCCCCGGCTGGGCCTTCGAGGACGACAGGATCTTCCGCACCTACCGGCTGGTCAGCCACTTCGCGGCGAGCGCCCTCGTCAGCCACATCGCCAGCGTGCAGGAGGAGTTGAACCACCACTCCGACCTCACCCTCGGCTACAACACCGTCCGCGTCTCCGTGAACACCCACGACGCCGGGGACTCCGTCACCGACGCCGACTTCGCCCTGGCCGAGCGCGTCGAATCCCTCGCACCCGCCCACGGCGCCGCCTGATGCCGAAGGCCGTGCCACTGACGGTGCCGGTACCGCGGCCCCTGCTCGACTACGACGCCGAGGCCGAGGCCTACGACGCCACGCGCGGCGGGGTCCCGCGCGCCGAGGCCGCCGCCGCCGCGGTCCTCGGCCTGCTCCCGCCGGCCACCGGGACCCTGCTCGACCTCGGCTGCGGCACCGGCATCGTCACCACCCGCATCGCCGCCGCCCGTCCCGGGCTGCGCGTCCTCGGGCTGGACACCTCGCAGGGGATGGCGGCCATGGCGCTCTCCCGGGGGGTCCCGGTGGTCCTCGCCTCCGGGACCAGGCTCCCGCTCCGCGCGGGCTCGCTCGACGCGGTCGGCGCGGTCTGGCTGCTGCACCTGCTGCGCGCACCGGGCGCGGTGGCCGCCGTGATCGCCGAGGCCGGGCGGGTGCTGCGGCCCGGCGGGGTGTTCGTCACCACCGTCGACAAGGACTCCGCCCACGACGTCGGCAGCGACATCGACGCCGTGCTGGCACCGCACCTCAACGCGACCCCCGCCGACGCCACGGCGGACGTCACCGCACACGCGGCCCGGGCCGGCCTGCACCCCGCCGGGGAAGCCCTCTTCACCGGCCACGGCCAGGGGCGCACCCCGCGCCGGAGCGCGGCCGCGCTGCTCGCCGGGCAGTACGCCTCCCGGGTCCGCCCGCGCGGGATCGCCCCGCGCGAGCTCGCCGACCGGCTGGAACTCCTGCCGGACCAGGACACCCCGCGCGCGGAACCGACGTACCGGCTGCGCGCCTTCGTACGGGACTGACGGGCGGGCGGCCGGGCGGCCGGACCGGCCGGCTGGCCGGCGTGGGGCCAGACCGGGGCCGGTCGCCGCGGGCCCGGCAAGATCCGAAAGAGAAGGCCTAGGCGGGCTCCAGGCGCCACCACTGCGCCGGCGAGTCCGTGTCCTCGAACTGGCGGGCCCGGCCCTCCGCGTCCGCCTCCAGCGGCAGTCCGCTGATCGCGGCGATCAGCGAGACGACGCCGGGGTCGTCGAGGTGTTCCTCGACGACCCACTCCTGCGCCCCGAAGGCGTTCGCCTTCCACACCTGGACCCGGCTGCCGCTCTCGGTCGACGCGTTCGCCACGTCGAGCCGCTTGCCGTTGTGCACGCTGACCAGGTGGAAGATCCCGCCGCCACTGTGGACCGGCGTGATCTCCCACTGCCGGGCCGCGGCCGGCTCGCCGTCCGGCCCGACGCACACCCGGTTGCCGCTCTCCACCTGGAGCAGCAGCCCGCTCGCGGCATTGCGGACCCGGTACACGCCGTCGGGCGCCGTCCACGTGCTCATCGAGGGGCTCAGAAGTCGAACTCGGCCGGGTCGGGACCGATCCGGCGGCCCGCCGCACCCGCGCCCAGGGCGTCCAGCGCGGCGATGTCGGCGTCGTCCAGCTCGAAGCCGAAGACGTCCAGGTTCTCCCGGATCCGCGCGGGGGTCACCGACTTCGGGATCACGACGTTGCCGAGCTGCAGGTGCCAGCGCAGCACCACCTGCGCGGCCGAGCGGCCGTGCTTGGCGGCGATCGCGGTGACGGCGGGCAGGGTGAGGAGCTCCTTGCCCTGGCCGAGCGGGGACCAGGCCTCGGTGGCGATGCCGAGCCGGGCGTGCACGGCGCGCAGCTCGTCCTGCGGGAAGAGCGGGTGCAGCTCGATCTGGTTCACGGCCGGGACCAGGGAGCTCTCCGCGCCGAGCCGCTCCAGGTCGGCGGGGCGGAAGTTCGACACGCCGACGGCCTTGGCGCGGCCGCTCGCGGCGATCTCCTCGAAGGTCTTCCAGATGGTCAGGAAGTCGTCGCGCATCGGGCGCGGCCAGTGGATCAGGTACAGGTCGATCTCGTCGAGGCCCAGCTTGGCCAGCGAGGCGTCGAACTCGCGGAGCACGCCGTCCCGGCCCCAGGTCTCGGACTTGCCGTTCCACAGCTTGGTGGTGACGAACAGCTCCTCGCGCGGCACCCCGGCGGCGGCGATGGCCTTGCCGGTGCCCGCCTCGTTGCCGTAGATGGCGGCCGTGTCGATACTGCGGTAGCCCGCCTCCAGCGCGGTCGCGACGGCCTGCTCCGCCTCGGCGTCCGGGACCTGCCAGACGCCGTAGCCGAGCTGGGGCATGAGCGTGCCGTTGTTGAGCTTGATGACGGGGACCTGGTTCACGTCGGTCGTTCCTCGAGTCGTCGCTGGTACGGGGGCTGGCTGACTGCTGGTACGAAGGCTCGTACGACCGGCGACAACCGGACTCCCGCGCGGCCTATTCCCGCCGCACGGGTGAAATCCGTACGGCGGGAACAGGCCGGCACCCCCGGGCCGGTCCTACGCCCCCAGGTACGCCTCCCGCACCCGCGCGTCGGCCCGTACCTCCGCGGCCGTGCCCTCGGCGAGCACGGTTCCCAGGTCCAGGACGACCACCCGGGTGCAGAGGTCCATCACGAAGGCCACGTTGTGCTCGACCAGCAGCACCGCGCAGCCCTCCTCCCCGGCGAGCCGGCGCACGACCACCGCCAGCTGCTCGCGTTCGGGAGCGGACATCCCCGAGGCGGGCTCGTCCAGCAGCAGCACCCGGGGCGGATCGGCGACGGCGCGGGCCAGCTCGACCATCCGGGCCCGCCCCACCGGCAGCCCGCCGGCGTACGAGTCCCCGAGCGCGCCGATCCCGCAGTCGCCCAGCACCCGCGCGGCCCGCTCCCGCCGCTCCCGCTCCCGGCGGCGCCGGGAGGGGTAGGCGACCAGGTCGGCGGCGAACCCCCCGCCCCCGCCCCGCCACTCCTGCGCGACGAGGACGTTGTCGGCGACGCTGAGCTGCCCGAACAGCTGCTGGCGCTGGAAGGTCCGGCGCATCCCGTGCCGGGCCCGCCAGACCGGGGAGCGGCGGGTGATGTCCGCCCCGTCGAGCAGCATCCGCCCCTGGTCGGGTCGGCGGATCCCGGACAGGACGTCGAACAGGGTGGTCTTCCCGGCCCCGTTCGGCCCGATCAGCCCGCACACCTCGCCGGCCCGGATCCCGAGGTCGACGCCGGTCAGTGCCCTGACCCCGCCGAAGCGGACACTGATGCCGCGGGCCTCCAGCACGGGTTCGCGCTCGCTCATGTCGCCATCCCCAGATAGGCCTCGGTCAGCCGGTCCGCCTCCACCTCGGAGCGCGGGCCGCACCAGGAGACCCGGCCCTGGGAGAGGTAGGCGACGGTGTCGGCGATCCCGAGGATCTCGGCCGCCTTCTCCTCCACCAGCAGCAGCGCGGTCCCGGCGGCGCGGAGCTCGGTGAGCAGCCCGTACACCTCCTCCACCACGCGCGGTGCGAGTCCCAGCGAGGGCTCGTCCGCGATGAGCACCCCGGGCGGCCGCTGCAACAGCGGTGCCAGGGCCAGCATCTGCTGCTCCCCGCCGGACAACGCCCCGGCGGGGACGGTGCGGCGCTCGCGGAGCCGGGGGAACCGGTCGTAGACGGCGTCGCGTTCGGCCGGGTCCCTCAGGTACAGGGCCAGGTTCTCCTCGATGCTGAGGGAGGGGAAGATGCCCCTTCCCTCGGGCGCGAGCAGTACCCCGGCGCGGGAGCGGCCCACGGCTCCGTCGCGGGTGGCGTCGCGGCCGCCGATGTGCACGGTCCCGCCGGTGACGGGCAGCGCGCCGGCCGCCACCCGGCAGGCGGTGCTCTTGCCGGCTCCGTTCGGGCCGAGCACGGCGAGGATCTCCCCCTTCCGTACGAGGAGGTCCACACCGTGCAGCACGAGCCCGCCGTCGTACCCGGCCGTTATGCGGCGCAGCTCCAGCGCGGGCGCGGGCCCTGCGGGATATGGCACCGGCGGGGCTGAATTCCAGCCCGCCCGGCGTTTGAGGGCCGGGGTCCGGGGCGGAGCCCCGGTTTCGGGAAGGGGCGGGGTGGGGGAAAGCCCCGCAGGGCCCACCCCGACTCCGCCACCCACCCGGGCCGCGGGAACGGCTCCGCCGACAGCCTCGGCTCCGGTCCCGGCGGGGGCTCCGGCCGCAGCCGCAGCCCGTCGCCGGGCGAGCCGGACCGGAACCGCCGCGCAGTACCCGTCCGGGTCGTTGGCCAGGGCCAGGCCGGCCAGGCCGAAGAGGATGACCGGCAGGTGTGCCGACTCCGTCACGTAGTCCGCCATCACCCGCGGAGCGACGGCGAAGACCAGCCCCGCGACCACCGCGTACTGGGGCCGCCGGACCCCCGCCGCCACGACCACCGCCAGCCACACCAGGCCGGTCATCGCGGTGAAGTCCGTAGCCGTGATGCGGGTGTTGTACGAGGCGTACAGCACGCCCCCGAACCCCGCCAGCCCCGCCGACAGTGTGAACAGCAGCAGCTTCGTCCGCAGCACGGACACCCCGGAGGCCATCGCGGCCGCGGGGGCCGACCGTACGGCGAGCATCGCCCGGCCCGAGGGGGAGCCCCGCAGCGCGCTGAGCCCGGCCGCGACCACGGCGACCACGACCACCAGGGCCACCCCCAGCGCCCGGTCGTCGGAGAGGTCCACGGGGCCGATGACGGGGCGCGGGACCGACCAGCCCGAGTCCCCGTTGCGCAGCCACCGCATCTGGAACAGCACCTGGTCGGCGAGGAAGGCCAGGGCCAGCGTGGCCAGTGCCAGGGACCGCCCGCCGAGCCGCAGCGCGGGCAGCGCGACCAGTGCTCCCAGCACGGCGGCCACGCAGGTCCCGACCGCCAGCGCCGCCACGAACGGCCAGCCGTGGCTCATCAGCAGCCCGGCCACCAGCGCGGCCGCGGTCACGAAGGTGCCCTGGGCCAGGGACACCATCGCGCCGAGCCCGGTGACCACGGTGAAGGACATGAACACCAGGGCCAGCGCGAGCCCCTGCGCGAGGAGCCCGCTCCAGAACGGCGTGGTCACGGTGTAGAACGCGATGGCCAGCGCCAGGGCCAGGCCGGCCCACACCCCCCACCGCCGCCCCCACGAGGCCCCGGCCAGATGATCCACCGGGGCCAGGTCCACGGCGGCGGTCCCGGCGGTCCGGGCCCGCCGGGTGAGGACCAGGAGGCCCCCGAACAGGATCAGGAAGGGCACCGCCGTCCTGAACCCGGTGATGGAGTCGGCGAACGAGGCGTAGCCGACGACGAGGTTCTGCAGCACCCCCAGCCCCAGCCCGCCCGCGAAGGCGAGCGGTACGGAGGCGAACCGCCCGATCACCGCGGCCGTGGCCGACACGAACAGGAACAGGGTGAAATCGTGCGCCGACAGCCCGAGCAGCGGCGTCGCCAGCACCCCCGCCAGCCCGGCCAGTCCCGAGGCGATCATCCACGCCACCGAGGACAGCCGGCCGGCGTCGATCCCGCGCAGCTCGGTCAGCGAGCGGTTGTCGACGGCCGCGCGCAGCCGCAGCCCCAGCCGGGTGTGCCGCATCAGCACCCACAGGGCCACCGCCACCACGGCCGTGGCCAGCCAGGTGATCAGCTGGTCGGAGTCGATGCCCACGTCGGCGGTGAGCTGCCAGGACTTCGCGGGGCTCGGCCCCACCCCCGGCAGCCCGAACTGGTTCTCCGCCGGCTTGAGCGGAGCGCCCGCGTCCTGCAGCAGCTCCACCGCCCACAGCCCGGCCGCCGGCAGGGCCACCAGCAGGCCGATGGTGGCCACGATCTGCGCCGTCTCGCCGACCTGCGCGAGCCGGCGGAACATCAGCCGGTCCAGCGCCCAGCCGAGGCCGGGCGCCAGGACGAGGACCACCAGCAGCGCCGCCGGGACGGCCGGCCAGCCCAGCCCGGAGTGGAGTTCGTAGAAGGCGAGCGCGCACAGGTAGGCGGTGGCCCCGTGCGCGAAGTTGAACAGTCCGGACGCCGAGTACGACAGCACCAGCCCGGTGGCGAGCAGTGCGTACAGGGCGCCGGACACCAGACCGCTCAGTACGAAGGCGAGCAGATCTCCCATGCGGATTCCCGTACCCCTACTTGAAGGGGATGGGCTCGTAGCACTTGAACGGTACGGAGACCTCGTACGCGCCGTTCTTCAGCTGGACGAGCGCCCCGCAGCCGAAGCTGTCCTTCTGGCCCTTGGGCTCCGAGCGGTCGCCCACGAGGGTGGCGGAGTCGGTGAAGCCCTGCGCGGCGGCCTGGAAGGACTCGACGGTCAGGTCCTTGCCGGCCTTCTGCGCGATGGACAGGAACAGGTCGGCGGACATGTAGCCGGTCATCATGTGCATGTTGAGCGGTACGTCCTGTCCGCCCGAGGCGGCCTTGATGTCGGCCTTGAACTGGGCCATCTTCGGGTCCGTCGACTCGAACGGCTCGAACTGCAGCAGGACGTGCACGCCGTCGAGGGCCTGCTTGGTGGCGTCCTTGGCGAGCAGGCCCGGGTCGTAGTCGGTCGGGTCGGAGAGCAGCCCCTTGTACCCGCTGCGCTTGAGCGAGGTGAACAGCCCGATGTTGTTGGGGGTCTGCATGACCGAGACGACGGCGTCCGGGGCCTTGCCGTCGTTGCTCTGGAGGATCTCCTTGACGTACGCCGACCAGTCGCTCGGCACGGCGGTGCCGGGCACCGAGGCCTTGGCGTAGGCCACCTTGAACCCGGCGCTGGCGAAGCCCTGCTGGAAGGTGCGCACGCCGAACTTCCCGGCGTCGCTGTCGTTGGCGATGATCGCCACGGACTTGCCCTGGGCCCCGCCGAGCACCTTGCCGATGCCCTCGGGCCAGGTCTGGTTGATGGTTCCGCCGGGGGTGGGGACGAGGCAGCCGTTGAATCCGTAGATGTACTTGGGGCCGCAGAAGGAGGGGAGCGTGCCCCAGCCGAAGGTGGGGACCTTCTCCTGTTCCAGGAAGTCGGCGCCGGAGAAGGTCACCGAGCTCATCGGGGAGACCGCGAACACCTTGTCCTGCTGGACGAGTTTGCGGGCCGCGGCCAGGTTCTTGGCGGGGTCCTGCCCGTCGTCCTCGGCGCCGATGTAGTCGATCTTGCGGCCGTTGACCCCGCCCTCGGCGTTGGCCCTCAGGTAGCGGGCCTTCGCCCCGAGGTCGGTGTCCTTCTTGCTGTAGCCGCTGGCGCTGGTCATCGACACGATGCCGCCGACCTTGATCGAGTCGGCGCTCACCCCGCGGGAGGTGCCGGAGGCTCCCGGCTTGCCCGGGGAGGAGCTGTTGGAGGCGGAGTTGCAGGCGGATACGAGCGCGAGCGTCGCCGCCGCGGCGGCCAGGGTGCGGATCGGTCGCAACATGTGTGGATCCCCTCCGTCGGAATCCCCGCATTCTGTGCGCGACCTGACGCATCGTCAATATCAATGACAAGTAAAGTGACGGCCCGTCAGGTAACGGTTTCGGACCGGTGGGACGGTCGCTTCCCGCGCCCGTCAGGACTGGTAGAGGGCCGCCACCTCCTTCGCGTAGGCCTTCTCGATCGCCCGCCGCTTCAGCTTCAACGAGGGGGTCAGCAGCCCGCGTTCCTCCGAGAACTGCTCGGCCAGGACACGGAACGTACGGATCGACTCGGCCTGCGAGACCAGGGTGTTGGCCGCCACCACCGCCCGGCGCACCTCCACCGTCAGATCGGGGTCGAGCACCAGGTCCGCCGCCGGCAGCTGCGGGCGGCCGCGCATCGCCATCCAGTGCGCGACCCCCTCCATGTCCAGGGTGAGCAGGGCCGCGATGAACGGCCGGTCGTTGCCCACCAGTACGCACTGCGAGACGAGCGGATGCGAGCGGACCCGCTCCTCCAGGGCCGTGGGTGCCACGCTCTTGCCGTTGGAGGTCACCAGGATCTCCTTCTTGCGCCCGGTGATCGTCAGGTACCCGTCCGCGTCGAGACGCCCCAGGTCCCCGGTGGCCAGCCACCCGTCGCGCAGCACCTCCTCGGTGGCGCGCGGGTCGTTCAGGTACCCGGCGAAGACGTGGCGGCCGTGCAGCCAGATCTCCCCGTCCTCGGCGATGTGCACCGTACTGCCGGGGATCGGCCGGCCGACGGTGCCGTACTTCGTGGCCCCGGGCGGGTTCGCGGTGGCCGCCGCGCAGGACTCCGTCAGCCCGTACCCCTCGAAGACCGTGACCCCGGCGCCGTCGAAGAACAGCCCGAGCCGGCGCGACATCGCGGAGCCGCCCGACATGGCGTGCCGGACCCGGCCGCCCAGCGCGTCGCGGACCTTCCCGTACACCAGCTTCTCGAACAGCTGGTGCTCCATGCGCAGCTTCGCCGAGGGGCCGGGCCCGAGCCCGAACGCCTTCTGCTCGCGCGCCTCCGCGTACCGCACGGCCGTGTCCACCGCCCGGTCGAAGGGGCCGGTCCGGCCCTCCGCCTCGGCCTTGCGGCGGGCGGCGGCGAAGACCTTCTCGAAGACGTACGGGACCCCGAGCACGAACGTCGGCCGGAACGCGGCGAGGTCCGGCAGCAACTCGGCCGCCGCCAGCACCGGCTGGTGTCCGAGCTTCACCCGGGCACGGACGGCCGCCACCTCCACCATCCGCCCGAAGACGTGGGCGAGCGGCAGGAACAGCAGGGTGGAGGGCTGTTCGCCCGGCCCGGCCCGGAAGACGGACTCCCAGCGGGTCACCATCGTGTCGGCCTCGAACATGAAGTTGCCGTGGGTCAGCACACAGCCCTTGGGGCGCCCGGTGGTCCCCGAGGTGTAGATGACGGTGGCCGTCGCGTCGGGGGTCACGGCGCCCCGGTGGCGGTGCACCACGTCCTCGGCCACCTGGAGGCCGTCCTGGACCAGCCCGTCCACCGCGCCCGCGTCCAGCTGCCACAGCCTGCGCAGCCGCGGCAATCGCTCGATGACCGACCCGACGGTCATGGCCTGGTCCTCGTCCTCGACTATGCAGGCCGTGCACTCGGAGTCGTACAGGATCCAGTGGACCTGCTCGGCGGAGGAGCTGGGATAGACGGGGACGGGCTGGGCGCCGATCGCCCACAGGGCGAAGTCGAAGAGCGTCCACTCGTACCGGGTACGGGACATGATCGCGACCCGGTCCCCGAAGCGGATGCCGTGCGCCAGCAGCCCCTTGGCCAGCGCGACGACCTCCGAGGCCAGTTCGCCGGAGGTCACGTCCCGCCAGACCCCGCCGCTCTTGCGGCCCAGCACGACCCGGCCGGGGTCCTCGCGGGCGTGCAGGAAGACGACATCGGCCAGACCGCCGACGGGCGAGCCCGTGACGGCCGGTGGGACGGTGATCTCGTGCAAGGCCCCGCTCCTCTCCGTGCGGCGCGGCGACGCTATCCCACGCCTACCCGCAAGTGATCACGGAAGGGAGACCTCCACAAGACCTCCCCAGCGGCGCGTCTAGGCCGTGACCACGGAAAGGTTGAAGTCCACCGGGCCGAGCACCCCGTAGAGGCGAAGCCACAACGCCATCAGCGCCTCGGTGGCGCGGGCGCTCGACAGGTCGCCGAGATCGATGATCTGGGAGGGGCCCCACCCGAAGGAGCGCAGCAGCGCGGCGGTCTCGGCCTTCGCGTCGGCGTCGTCGCCGCTGACGAACACGTTGTGGTGGCCGGGCACGCGGCCGGGCTCGACCATGACCGCGTTGTTCATGGTGTTGAGGGTCTTGACGACCCGGGCCCCGGGGAACGCCTTCTGGAGCTGCTCGGCGATGCTGTGGCCGTCCGGGGTGACGACCCTGGGGGGAAACCCCTCGGAGAAGTCCAGCGCGTTGGAGACGTCGACGATGGTCTTCCCCTCGAGGTTGGCGGCGCCGGCGGCCTCCAGCACGGCGAGGGAGACCAGCCCGCCGGTGGCGTTCACGACGAGCTCGGCGCCGGCGGCGGCGTCGGCGAAGGTCCCGTGGGCGCCGCCGGTCTCATCGGCCCACTTCCGGGCATCGGCGTTGTCCGCCGTCCGGGATCCCATCGTGACCTGGTGTCCGACCGCGACGAGCTTCCCGGCCAGCTGCCGGCCGACTTCGCCGGTCCCGAGTACTGCGATCCTCATGTGCGCCCGTCCCCGTTTCCCGATGTCCCGTTCCGTACGAATCGCCGCCCGGTGCGGGCCGGTTGGCGTAGGGCGACCCTAGGCGTACGGGGTCCCGCCCGGCAGCACATTCCGGCCGTGGCCGGGTAACGATCCCGACCACCCCACCACCGGTGCCCGGCCCCGGCCCCCGCGCCTCAATCGCCGGCGGGGCTTGGTTTTGGCCGGTGCAGGTCTGCACGTGCGTGCAGCGAGGCGGGCTGGATTGCCCGCAGGGCAATTCCGGCCCCGCCGGCGTTTGAGGCGCGGGGTCCGGGGTGGAGCCCCAGGGGCCTCGGGCGGAGCCCGGGTCCAAGGGGCCGGGCTCCGCCCGGGGAACGGTGGAAGGGCGGGTATGGGGAGAGCCCCGCAGGGCAGCGGCACCCCGCAGCCGGTCCCGGTCCGGTCCCGTACCGGTCGTTCCGGCAGAGCCGCGTCCCCAGCCCGGGTGCGGAGCCCCAGCGGGAGCAGGCCGGGCCCCTCGGCGCACCGCCGGGTCTTGGTCGTGCGGGGCGCCTCCGGCGCCGGGTTCGTGGACGCCGCTACGCGGCGCGCGTGAGCCGGTCCGCTCCCGAGAGGATCGCCGCGGCCAGGGCTTCCGCGGCGGGGGAGACCCGGGGGCCGCGCAGGAGGGCGAACTCCACCGAGCCGAGGTCCGGCAGCCCGCCCACCCGGACCAGCCCCGGCGGGATCAGTCCCCGGGTGTGGGCCATCACGCCCAGCCCCGCCCGCGCCGCCGCGATCAGACCGCTCAGGCTGCCGCTCGTACACGCGATCCGCCACGGCCGCCCGTCCGCCTGCAGTACGTCCAGCGCCCGCGCCCGGGTGATCCCCGGCGGCGGGAAGACGATCAGCGGAACCGGCCGGTCCGGGTCCACCCGCAGCCCATCCGCCCCGATCCACACCATCCGGTCCCGCCACACCAGCCGCCCCCGCTCGTCCCCGTCCCCGCGCCGCTTGGCGAGCACGAGGTCGAGGCGCCCCGCGTCCAGCCGTTCGTGCAGGGTCCCCGACAGCTCCACGGACAGTTCCAGCTCCACCTCGGGGTGTTCGTGCCGGAAGGCCTCCAGGATCTCCGGCAGCCGGGTCAGCACGAAGTCCTCCGAGGCCCCGAAGCGCAGCCGGCCCCGGATCCGGGTTCCCGCGAAGAAGGCCGTCGCGCGCTCGTGCGCCTCCAGGATCGAGCGGGCGAAGCCGAGCAGGGCTTCGCCGTCCTCGGTGAGTTCCACGCTGTGCGTGTCACGGAGGAAGAGCGGCCGGCCCGTGGCCTCCTCCAGCCGCCGCACGTGCTGGCTGACCGTGGACTGGCGGACGCCGAGCCGGGCGGCGGCCTGCGTGAAGCTCAGTGTCTGGGCGACGGTGAGGAAGGTGCGCAGCTGAACCGGGTCGTACATGGCTGTGCATCCTACTCCCGCTCATCACGGCTCGTGATGACAGTCAGAGCGGTGTACGGGTTTCCCGATCACCACCCCACCCCCGAGGATGAATGGAAGGAAGGCCCGCCCCGCCCGCCCCGCCCGCCCCGCCCGCCCCCGCCCCGAGCAAGTGAGCATCCCCATGCGCCGCCCGCACCTCCCCGCCCGGTTCCCCGTGGACCCGTTCATCATGGGCCTGCTCGCCACCGTCGGCGTCGCCGCCCTGCTGCCCGCCCGCGGGGCGGCCGCCCCCGTCGCGCAGGGTGCCTCCACCGCGGCCGTGGCCCTGCTCTTCTTCCTCTACGGCGCCCGGCTCTCCACCCGCGAGGCCCTCGACGGCGTGCGGCACTGGCGGCTCCACCTCACCGTCCTCGCCTGCACCTTCGTCCTCTTCCCCCTCCTCGGCCTCGCCGCCCACGCGCTGGTCCCCACCCTCCTCACGCGCCCGCTCTACGGCGGCCTGCTCTTCCTCTGTCTGGTCCCCTCCACCATCCAGTCCTCCATCGCCTTCACCTCGATCGCCCGCGGCAACGTCCCCGCCGCCATCTGCGCGGGCTCGTTCTCCAGCCTCATCGGCATCTTCCTCACCCCCCTCCTCGCCGCCGGCCTGCTCGGCAACAGCGCGGGCGGCTTCTCCCTCGACTCGCTGCTGAAGATCGTCCTCCAGCTGCTCCTGCCGTTCCTCCTCGGCCAGGCCCTGCGGCCCTGGGTGGGCGGCTTCCTCGTCCGCAACAAGAAGGTCCTCGGCTACGTGGACCGCGGCTCGATCCTGCTCGTCGTCTACTCCGCCTTCGGCGCGGGCATGGTCGCCGGGATCTGGCACCAGGTCAGCGTCCCGCGACTCGGCGTGCTGATGGCGGTGGAGGCCGTGATCCTGGCCGTGATGCTGCTGGTCACCTGGTACGGGGCGAAGCGCCTGGGATTCAGCCGCGAGGACCGGATCGCCATCCAGTTCGCGGGGTCGAAGAAGAGCCTGGCCGCCGGACTCCCCATGGCCAGCGTGCTGTTCGGCGCGCAGGCGAGCCTCGCCGTGCTGCCGCTGATGCTCTTCCACCAGATGCAGCTGATGGTCTGCGCGGTCCTGGCGCGCCGCCGGTCGCAGGACCCGGAAGCCGGGGAAGCGGCGCGGGCCACGGAATCCACGCAGCCCCCGCAGGCCGTGCAGCCCTCACCGGCCGCGCAGCCCTCGCAGCCCACACCGGCCGCGCAGCCCATACCGGCCGTGCAGACCGCACCAGCCGCGCAGCCCACACCGGCCGTGCAGACCGCGCAGCCCACCCAGGCCGCACCAACCACCCAGCCCACACCGGCCGCGTAACCGCCCGGACCCTCCGCCGGACATGTGGCGGAGGTCTCGCGCACCCCCCAACACCCCGTCCCGCGGGCCCGGTAACGTGCGGCGGTGACCTGGATACGCCCGCTCTCCGCCCACGCCCCGCGCCCCTGCACCCTGGTGGTCTGCCGGGGCTGCTGCTGCGGTGACCCCAGCAAGAACCCCGGCACCGACCACGCGGGCCAGCTGGCCCGGCTGCGCGAGGCCGCCGCGGCCTCCGGCGGGCGCCTGGCCGTCCGTACGACCGACTGCCTCGGCCTCTGCGCGCAGGCCAACGTCATCGTGGTGCAGCCCACCACCGAGGCCCGCCGCCGGGGCGCCCGCGCGGCCTGGTTCGGCTGGGCCCTGGACGACACCGCCACCGACGAGATCATCGCCTGGGCCGAATCCGGCGGCCCCGGAGCCACCCCCGTCCCGCCGACCCTCGACCTCCATCGCATAGACCCCCCGGCCCCGAAGCCGGCCGCACCGGGCTCCCGCCGCGGCCGCCGGGGGCGCTGAAGCGCGGCCGGGGGCCCCGGGAGCCGCGACCGCACCCGGGGAGCCGCGACCGCACCCCGGTCGGGGCACCGTAAGCGCGGAGGGGGTCCGGGAGCCGGAAGCGTTAGAGCGGCGAAATGTCGCCTTCTTCTAGCTTCGGGGTGTCAGTCGAACCCGAACCCCCCACGGCAAGGAGCCCCCCCCATGAAGTTCAGCAAGCGCATCGCCGCCACCTCGGCCGCCGTCCTGCTCGGCACCCTCGCGCTCGGCGGCGTCGCCAACGCCGCGGACGGCGGCGGAAAGGCCGCGCCGCAGAAGACGGTCGAGGCCGCCCCGGGCACCGAGCACGCGGCCGCCAAGAAGATCGAGCCCGCCTCCAAGGACAACCCGTACAGCCAGACCGTCGAGGCGAAGCCGGGTACCGCGCACACCGGCGCCGGGGTCCTGGCCGAGAAGCAGAAGTAGTCCATCGCGGCGCGCGGGGGGCCCGGCACCGGCGGCCCCCGCCCCGCGGCGGCCTCACGCCGGCAGGAGGATCCGCTCCTCGCCCGCGTAGATGTTCATGTCCCCGCCCCGCAGGAAACCTACGAGCGTCAGCCCCGACTCCAGCGCCAGGTCCACCGCGAGCGAGGACGGCGCGGACACGGCCGCGAGGACCGGGATGCCCGCCATCACGGCCTTCTGCGCCAGCTCGAAGGAGGCCCGGCCCGACACCAGCAGGACCGTGCCCGCCAGCGGCAGCCGCCCGTGCCGCAGCGCCCGCCCGACGAGCTTGTCCACCGCGTTGTGCCGCCCCACGTCCTCCCGTACGTCGATCAGCCCGCCCTCCGCGGAGAACAGCCCGGCGCCGTGCAGCGCGCCCGTGCGGTCGAAGACCTTCTGCTCGGCGCGCAGCCGGTCCGGCAGCTCCCCGAGGACCCGCGCGCTCACCCGTACCGGATCGTCCGCGAGCCCCGGGAACAGGGTCGCCGTGCGCACGGCGTCCAGACTGGCCTTCCCGCACAGGCCGCACGAGGACGTGGTGTAGACGTTCCGCTCCAGCGTGATGTCCGGCACCGGAACTCCCGGGGCCAGTTGTACATTCACCACGTTGTAGGTGTTGGTCCCGTCCTCGGCGGCGCCCTCGCAGTAGGTCACCGCCCGGACGTCGGAGGCCGAGCCGAGCACGCCCTCGCTGACCAGGAAGCCGACGGCGAGCGCGAAATCGTCACCCGGCGTGCGCATCGTGATGGCCAGCGGCTTGCCGTTCAGCCGTATCTCCAGCGGCTCTTCGGCCACCAGGGTGTCCGCCCGGGAGCCCACCACGCCATTCCGGATACGGACGACGCGACGGCGTTCGGTGACCCGTCCCATGTGATCAGCCCACCTGTTCTGTCCTTGTCATACGCCTGGGTGACCCATTCTCCCGGATCCGCTTCCGGCACCTTCCCCGGCTGGAAGATCCTCGGGAAGCTCCAAATTCAGGGCACCTAATCCTGTCGGGTCACGCGCCCCTGTACCCGTCAGTAGCAGGCAAAGCTGGTAAATCCTGACTGCCTTACAAGGGGGGACCCCGCCCATGACCGGTTCACGCGTGGTGGCGCTAGGGCACTACCAGCCCGCGAAAGTGCTCACCAACGAGGACCTCGCGGCCATGGTGGACACCAACGACGAGTGGATCCGGTCCCGCGTCGGGATCAAGACCCGCCACATCGCGGGCCCCGAGGAGCCGGTCGACGAGCTGGCCTACCAGGCCGCGGGCAAGGCCCTCGCGAGCGCCGGTCTGACCCCCGACGACATCGATCTCGTCCTCGTCGCCACCTCGACCGCGATCGACCGTTCCCCCAACATGGCCGCCCGCGTCGCGGCCAAGCTCGGCATGGGCGGGCATCCCGCCGTCATGGACATCAACGTCGTCTGCTCGGGCTTCACCCACGCCCTGGCCACCGCCGACCACGCGATCCGGGCCGGCGCCGCCACCCGGGCCCTGGTCATCGGCGCCGACAAGATGACCGCGATCACCGACTGGACCGACCGCACCACCTGCGTCCTGACCGGCGACGGCGCCGGCGCGGCCGTCGTCGAGGCCTGCGAGGAGCCGGGCATCGGCCCGGTCCTGTGGGGTTCGGTGCCCGAGATGGGCCACGCGGTCCGCATCGAGGGCTCGCCGCCGGTCTTCGCCCAGGAGGGCCAGTCCGTCTACCGCTGGACCACCAGCCAGCTCCCCCCGCTCGCCCGCAAGGTCTGCGAGAAGGCCGGGGTCACCCCCGAGGAGCTGGCCGCGGTCGTCCTCCACCAGGCGAACCTGCGGATCATCGAGCCGCTCGCCGCCAAGATCGGCGCCGTCAACGCCGTCGTCGCCCGCGATGTCGTCGACTCCGGCAACACCTCGGCCGGCTCCATCCCGATGGCCCTGTCCAAGCTGGTGGAGCGCGGGGAGATCCCCTCCGGGGCGCCCGTCCTCCTCTTCGGCTTCGGCGGCAACCTCTCCTACGCCGGCCAGGTCATCCGCTGCCCGTAGCCCCGGCCCCGGCCCCGGCCGCCGCGGACCCGGCGGCCCCGGGCGCCCCGGCCGCCGGCCGCGTGCCCCGGACCTCCGCCGCCAGCGCGGTCACGAGCACCAGGACGAGCCCGCCCAGCTGCCAGGCGGCCCCGAGCCGCATGCCGGCCGCGGCGGTCGCCAGTACGGGCACCACCGCGAGCGCGCGGAACCGTACGGGCCGGATCCCCAGCACCAGCCGGAAGGCGACGTCCCCGGCCAGGTAGCAGGCCACCCCGCCCGCGAGCGCGAGGGCGGGACCGGCCGGCAGCTGCTCGCCCAGGTGCCCGATGCTCTTCTTCACGCCCGCCGAGAACGCGGCGATGCCCAGCAGCATCGGGATGAAGGCGTAGTAGTACGCGCGCAGCGCCAGCTTGAAACGCCGTTCCGGGGGAGTGCTCGCGAAGACGTGCTCGGCGCGCCCCTCGTCGCGGACGAAGTACATCCACCACAGGGCGGCCCCGACGGCCAGTGTCAGGAAGGCGCCCACGGCGATCCCGAAGGTCAGCGGCAGCGACCCCACCCCGATGCCGATCGCGATCACCGATTCACCGAACACGATGATCAGCAGCAGCCCGTGCCGCTCCACGAAGTGCGCGGCGCCGATCCCGCCGAGCTGCACCTCGATGGTCGTCCCGGCGGCCGGACCGGCTCCCGGGGCCGTCGCCCGCCGCGAGATGGCGGGCGTGACGAACTGGAACAGCAGCGCCAGCGCCCACAGCCCCAGAGCCGCGGCCCCGTCGAAGAACCCGGCGGCCGTCACCGACAGCGCGGACAGCGCGTTCGGCAGCGCGAACCAGAGCACCCCGCGCCCGTGGGCCTGGCTGTACAGCGCGCTGTGCGTGATCACGACGACCAGGTAGCCGAGCCCGAAGGCGACCCCGCCGTCCCCGAAGGCCGTCGGCACGGCCAGTGCGCACACCAGGAACGCGCCCATGGCGAGCAGGAGGAGCAGCCGGCGCACGGGCCGGTCGGGCGGCACCTGGTTGGTCAGGTAGGCGTAGCCGCCGTACATCCAGAACAGCACCGTGAAGATCAGCAGCACCCGCCCGGCGCCGCGCGGGGTGAGGTCGTCCGCGAGCAGCACCGTCAGCTGGGTGATGGTGAAGACGAAGACGAGGTCGAAGAAGAGCTCCAGCGTGCTGACGCGATGCTCGGATTCCATACGTGGTTCCCCCTGGACTCAAACGTGCGGCGCCCATCCGATCGGCTCGGAACGCCGCTGTCCAGCGGATATCGGCATCCGGGAGCCCGCGGGGCGGTGCGACCCGGGAGGTGCGCAGATCCCGTCCCCGGGGGCCGGGGCGCGGCAACGCGGGCAACCGGTCGCGAGACGCTGCGTCTCCCTCGGCCGGTGGGGTCCGGCCCCGGGCATGCCCGCAGGTCAGCGCGGCGCGTCGAACCCGGCCCGGCCGAAATACCTGGTCGGAACCCCGCCGAACCTTTGCTATTGTTGTCCATGTCGCCGCGGGAAACCGGGGCCGACCACCTGGTCCGGGTGGCGGAATGGCAGACGCGCTAGCTTGAGGTGCTAGTGCCCTTTATCGGGCGTGGGGGTTCAAGTCCCCCCTCGGACACAAGCGAGAACCCCACTTCGGTGGGGTTCTTTTGCGTTCCACTATGGGAGGGGTCCCCGTGTCCGGAGTCAAGGCCGAACTCGACGAGCTGATGCGCGTCTTCCTCGGCGCCTTCACCAATACCGCGGGAGCGCGGCCCAACCTCGACGCGGTCCGCGAGGTGTTCATCCCGCAGGGAATGATCATCAAGAACGTCGGAGCCGAGCCCGTGGTCTACGACCTCGACTCGTTCGTCGAGCCCCGCGAGAAGATCCTCACCGACGGAACGCTGACGGAGTTCCGCGAATGGGAAGTCGCCGAGCGGACCGAGATCTTCGGGTCGATCGCGCACCGGTTCAGCGAGTACGGCAAGTCCGGTTTCCTCGACGGCGAGTGGTTCGAGGGCTCCGGCCGCAAGACCACCCAGTTCGTCCGGACGCCCGCCGGCTGGCGGATGAGCTCGATGGCCTGGGACGACGTGTAGGCGGACGCCGGACGCCGGACGCCGGGCGCCCTGCGCCGGTCGGCCACGGGCTGCGAAGCGCAAAGCCGTACGGCCCCCTGCGGACAGCAGGGGGCCGTACGTCCTTACCGTGCCGGCGGCCTGGCGGTCCGGCGGCCCAGTGCTGCGGTGCAGGGGGATCGGTTACGCGACCGGCTGCTGCTGGGTGACGCAGTGGATGCCGCCGCCGCCCGCGCCGAGGCTGTCGATGTTGAGCTGCTCGACGACCCGGCCCGGGAAGATCCGCTGGAGGGTCTTCTTGGCGGCCGCGTCCGCGGTGCTGTCACCGAACTGCGGGGCGATGACGGCGCCGTTGCACACGTAGTAGTTGGCGTAGGCGCCCACGAAGTCCGGGTTGGTGGAGCGGATCTTGTCGTAGTCCGGGCCCTGCAGCTTGGTCACCGCGACCGCGTGGCCCTGGGCGTTGGTCGTGGTCGACAGGATCTGGTACTGCTGGCGCGCGTCGTTCGACCAGGCGTCGGTGTCCTTCGCGAGCGGCATCTGCACCAGTCCCGACCCCTCGGCGAGGAACCGGGAGGTCGCGTCCACATGGTCGTCGGTGATGTCCCGGCCGAGTACGCCCTTGAACCAGACGACCTTGGAGGCACCGAAGGCGGCGCACATGGCCGCTTCCAGCTGGGCCTGGCTCACCCCGGGGTTGCGGTCCGGGTTGATCAGGGAGCTGCGGGTGGCCATCAGGGTGCCCGCGCCGTCCGTCTCCACCGCGCCGCCCTCGCCGGTGAAGGAGGCCGTGCTGAACGGCACTCCGGCGTAGGCGGCGACCCGGCCGGCGACCAGGGCGTCCTTGGCGTGGGTCTGCTGGTTGCCCCAGCCGTTGAAGTTCAGGCCGACCGCGTCCAGGCCGCCGGATCCGTTGGTACGGAACACCGGGCCGCTGTCGCGCATCCAGCAGTCGTCCACCGGGATCGTGCTGATGACGGTGACGGCCGAACCGCAGGCGCTCCTCGCCTTCGAGACGCTCGCGGAGTTGGCGCACATGACGACCGGCTCGTACTTCGCGATGGTCTTCGCGATGAGCGCTATGTTCGCCTGGACCCCCGAGAGCTTGCTGCCCCAGATGGCGGAGCTGTCGGGCCACGCCATCCAGGTCCGGGTGTGCCGGACGGTGTCGATCGGTACGGCGAAGCCCGCGGCCGCGGCCGCGGCCCCGGCCCTGGCCCCGGCCGGGGCCGACGGACGGACGGCCGCGAAGGCCTGCCCGCCGACCGATGCCAGGGCGGCCCCGGCGGCCGTGAGGCCCGCGGCCGTGAGGAACCCTCGTCTGTCCAACTTCCTTGCCACGTGCTCGTTCATCTCTGATCTCCGATCAGTCATGAGGGGTGCGCGAATGCGTGGATCCGATGAACCGATGGGTGTGGGCGCCGCCGCGCCCACACCCCCCTCACAGAGCGCGACGCGCAGCGGCGATGCTCCGGGGGTCCCACCCCGGGCGGGGTACGGACTCCAGGAGCAGGCGCGTGTAAGGGTGCTGGGGGTCGGCGAGTACCCGCGCCGTCGGGCCCGACTCGACGATCCGGCCGCTGCGCATGACGATCACGTCATCGGTGACGCAGCGCACGACGCCGAGGTCATGGGTGATGAACAGGTAGCCGATGCCGGTCTGTTCGCGGATGTCGAAGAGCAGGTTCAGGATCTGCGCCTGCACCGAGACGTCCAGGGCGGCCACCGCCTCGTCGAGGACGAGGACGGAGGGCTCGACGGCCAGCGCGCGGGCGATCGCCACGCGCTGGCGCTGTCCGCCCGACAGCTGCCGGGGCAGGGCGTCCGCCTCGCGGGAGCCGAGCCCGACCTGGTCGAGCAGTTCGGTGATCCGGCGGGTGTGGTCCGCGCCGGGGAAGTGGAGTCTGAGGGTCTCCCGGATCGCGGCGCCCACCGTGGTGCGGGGGTCCAGGGACAGGAAGGGGTCCTGGAAGACCATCTGGATCTCCCGGGCCCGCTCCAGGCGCCCCGCCCTGCCGCGCCGGTGTTCGCCCCGGTCGCGGCCGTGGATCAGGACCCGGCCCGAGTCGGCGTGTTCCAGACCGACCACGATGCGGGCGGTGGTCGTCTTGCCCGAACCGGATTCGCCGACGATGCCCAGGGAGCCGCCCTTCGCCAGCCGGAAGGACACGTCGTCCACGGCCTGGACGCTGCCGTAGGCCCGGTGCAGGCCCGCGACCTCGAGAACGGTCTCCGGCGCGGCAGGTGCGGCAGGCGAGGCAGGCGCGCCCGGATGGGTTGCCCGGGTCGGCTCGTTCGGCTCGGTCGTCAAGATCCTCACGGTCCTCATGGGTGGAGTTCCTTCCGCTGCGTCCCCGCCCGTTCGCGTTCCACGAGCAGGTCACCGTGGTGGCAGGAGGCGAGGCGGCCCGGTTCGCCGGCGACCGGGAGCAGCGCCGGGGCCTCCCGGGTGCACACGTCGGTCGCGAGCACGCAGCGTGCGGCGAAGGGGCATCCGGTCATTTCCTCGCGCAGGCTCGGCGGCCGGCCCTCGATCGCGGCGAGCCGCCCCCGGGGCGCGTCCAGGCGCGGGGTGGAGTTCAGCAGTGCCGCCGTGTACGGGTGGCGGGGCCGGGCGAACAGGTCGTCCGCCGGGCCCGTTTCCACGATCCGGCCCGCGTACATCACGTAGACCCGGTCGCTGATCGCGGCGGCGAGGCCGAGGTCGTGGGTGACGAACAGCAGCCCGGTGCCGAAGCGTTCGCGCAGTTCACCGAGGAGGGCGACCACCTCGGCCTGCGAGGTGACGTCCAGTGCCGTGGTGGGTTCGTCGGCGAGGATGAGGGCGGGGTCGCCCATCAACGCGGCCGCGATCACGACGCGTTGCAGCATGCCGCCGGAGAGCTGCCCGGGGTACTTGCGCAGCGCCGCGGCCGTGAGGCCCACGGCCTCCAGCATCGCCACCGCCCGCTCCTCGGCGGCCTCCTTGGAGGCCTTGGCGGTCAGGCGCAGGCTCTCGGTGAGGAAGTCGCCGACCCGGCGCATCGGATTGACGGCCGCCCGGGGGTCCTGGAAGATCATCGCCGCCGTGCTGGTGCGCAGTACCCGCAGCCGCGCGGACGACATCGTCAGCACGTCGTCGCCGACCACCCGGACCTCGCCCTCCGTGCGGGCGCCGCGGGGCAGCAGCCGCAGCACGCTCCGCGAGGTGAGGCTCTTGCCGGAGCCCGACTCGCCGACCAGTGCCACGGTCTCCCGGGCTCCGACGGTCAGGTCGACCCCGTCGAGGACGGGCCGGGAGGTGTCCGGCAGGTGCAGTCGCAGCCCCTGGATCTCAAGGGTGTTCAGCGGTCTCATCGGTCCCTCCTGGATACCTTGTCGGCCCAGCGCTCACCGACGACGTTGAAGGCGACGACGGTCAGCACGATGGCCGCGCACGGCACGACCGCCGAGAGCGGGTAGCCGGCCTGGATGGCCGCGTTCCCGTCGAAGACCATGCGGCCCCAGTCGGGGGTCAGGGCGGGCACGCCCAGTCCGAGGAAGGAGAGACCGGCCAGGTCGATCAGGGCGTAGCCGAAGTTGATCGTGGACTGGGCGAGGACGACGGGCATGACGGCGGGGACCACGTGGCGCAGGCAGATCTGCGTCCCCGAGTGGCCCTGCACCCGGTACGCCTCCACGTACGGGCGGGAGCGTTCGGCCAGGACGAGGGAGCGGGTGAGCCGGCTGACGTAGGGCAGGTAGGCGATGGCCAGGGCGAGGACGGGGGCGAGCAAGCCCTCGCCGTAGACCGAGACGATCAGGATGGCCAGCAGCATGCCGGGGAAGGCGAAGACCAGCTCGGTGCTGCGGGAGAGCACCGAGTCGAGCCAGCCGCCCCGCCAGGCCGCGGCGGTGCCGATCGCCACGCCGGCCGCGGTGGAGAAGACGACGACGCCGAGCGGGCCCAGGAGCGAGGTGCGGGCTCCCAGGACCAGCCGGGAGAACGTGTCGCGTCCGGAGGAGTCGACCCCGAGGAGGTGGTCGGCGGAGGGGCCCGCGAGGGCGTTGCCGAGGTCGACGGCGTTGGGGTCGTAAGGCGTGATCCAGGGGGCCAGCACCGCGACGAGGACGACGAGGGTGACGAATCCGGCGCAGAGCAGGGAGAGGGGGGCGCGGGAGGTCCGGAGCCGGGCGAGGCCCGGCCGGCGCACCAGGACGGCGCTCACGCGGCCTTCTTCGAAGGCCCGAGGGAGACCCGGGGGTCGACCAGCGGATGGAGCAGGTCGACGACGAGGTTCACCGTCATGAACAGCGCGACCATGATGAGGGAGATGGCCTGCACGGTAGGGAAGTCCTTGGTGGTGGTGGACAGTTCGAGGAGCTGGCCGATGCCGCCCACGCTGAACGCCGACTCCACCAGGACGGTGCAGACCAGCAGGGTGGAGACGATGAGCCCGCCGGTGGTGAGCACGGTCCCCAGCGCGTTGCGGAAGACGTGCCGCCGGATCACCAGGCTTTCGCGGACGCCCCGGCTGCGGGCGACCGTGACGTGCTCCTGGCTCAGGACGTCGAGCATCGCGGCGCGGGTGACCCGGGCGAGCATGCCGATCAGGTAGAGCGCCAGCGCGACGGAGGGCAGGGTCAGGTGCCACAGCATCGACCCGAACCCGTCACCGGCGCCCCCGGTGGGGAACCAGTGCAGCCGTACCGCGAACAGTCCCTGCAGCAGGACGGCCGCGACGAACGACGGGGTGCCGATGGCGAAGGTGGTGGTCACCAGGATCGCCGAGTCGGCGGCCCCGCCGCGGACCGCGCCGATCCAGCCCAGGAGCAGCCCGAGCACGAGGACCAGTACGAGCGCCATCGAGATCAGCATCAGGGTGTTGGGCAGCCGGTCGGCCAGCAGCCGCGACACGTCCGTGCGGTACGTGATCGAGCGGCCGAAGTCCCCGTGCAGCACCTGGCCGAGCCAGCGCAGGTACCGCACGGCGAACGGGTCGTTCAGGTGGTAGTGCTCGTTGATCGCCTGCAGGGCCTCCGGGGAGGCGGAGCGGCCGCCGAGCAGGAAGCTCGCCGGGTTGCCCGGGGCCAGGTACAGCGCGCCGAAGATGACGAAGGAGGCGCCGAGCAGGGTGGCGGCCATCTCGGCCAGCCGTCGTACGGCGAAGCGCAGGAAACTCATCGTGCGGCCGCCCCGACGTCCGCCGCCCACGGGTAGTAGAGGTAGGAGATGGTGGTGGGCGCGCCGGTGATCCGCTTGCCCAGGAAGACGGCGGTCGGCCATTCGGCGACCGGGATCCACAGCAGCTGGTCGGCCGCCTTCTTCTGGAGTTCGGCGGCCGCCGAGAAGCGTTTGGCGGGGTCGTACTCGGACCGGGCCTTGTCGGTCAGCGCGTCGTAGGCCTCGTCGCTGTAGCCGGCGTAGTTCTGGTAGGCCCCGGTCTTGAAGTTGCTCAGCAGGTCCATCGGGTCCGTGACGGAGTCGTAGTACGTCTCCGGGAACATGTCCAGGCCCTCGCGCGCCTTGGGGTCGGTGAACAGCGAGGTGAAGGCGTTGGGGGCGATGGTCTTGAGCTCGACCTTCAGGCCGATCTTGGTTCCGGCGTCCTGGACGGCGGTGGCCAGCAGCGACACGTCCTGGCCGATCGAGCTGGTGGCGATGGTCACCGTCTTGCCGGTGGCGCCCGCCTCCTCGACCATCCGCTTGGCCGCGTCGATGTTCTGCTCGGGCGAGGGCAGGCCGGCGAAGGCGGAGTCGCGGAGGTTCGCGGGGGCCCCGGCCCAGGCGGCCTTGGTGGTGAGCGAGGTGGTCACGGTGCCCGCGCCGCCCAGACCCGCCTTGACGAAGCCGCTGCGGTCCAGGGCCAGGGACAGCGCCCGGCGGACGCGGACGTCGCCCAGGGCGCCCTTCATGCTCGTGACGTTGACGTTGACGGTGCTGAGGCCCTCGCCGAAGTAGAGCGTTCCCGCGCCGCTGGCGCGCAGCCGGGCGTAGCTCTCGGTGGGGATCAGGTACCCGCCGTCGGCCTCGCCGCTCAGCATGGCGTTCGTGCGGGCGGAGGGGTCGGTCAGGAAGGTGAAGACCGCCTTCTTCGACTTGGCCTTGGTGCCCCAGTAGCCGTCGAAGCGCTGGAGCTCGACCGACTGGCCCTTGTTCCAGGTGCCCAGTTTGAAGGGGCCGGTGCAGTCCAGGCTGCCGGAGGTGCCGTAGTTCTCGCCGGCATTCTCCACGCCCGCCTTGGAGGCCACCACGCCCGCGGCGGTCGCCATGTACTGCGGGAACTGCGAGTCGGGCTGCTTCAGCGAGACCGTCACCTGGAGCGGGCCGGTCTTCTTGACGGACTCGACGTTCTCGAACTGGCTGGCCCAGGCCGCGCCGTTCGCGGGGTCCGTCTGCCGGCCGAGGCTGAAGACCACGTCGTCGGCGGTCATCACGGAGCCGTCGTGGAAGTGCACGCCCGCGCGCAGGTCGTAGACCCAGGTGAGGGGGGTGGGGTTGGTGGCCTTCTCGGCCAGGCCCGGGACCGTGGTGAGCTGCGGGGTCCACCGCATGAGGCTCTCGCAGACGTTCGACAGGATCGTGTTCTGCGGGTAGTCGAAGGCCGCGATGTAGTCCAGCGTCGGCGGTTCCGCGTACAGGGCCCAGGTGAAGGAGTCGAGTTCACCGGCGGCGGCGGGGGTGCCCGCGGACAGCTTGAAGGCGGTGTCCGTCTTGGGTCCGCCGCCCTTGGGCGGGCCGGCGCAGGCGGCGAGCAGGCTGACCGCGGCCAGCGCGGCGACCGGGAGCGCGTACCGGCGGCGGGTGGACCGATGACGGGTGGACCCGGCGGCTCCGGTCAGGGGAAGGGCTCTGGGCATCGGTGCTCTCTCTTCCATGCGGGGCGGGGAGGTACGGACCGGGCGGCCGGCGGAGGCGAGTGGCGGGACTCGGGGCGGGCCGCCGGTCCGGGCACGGCGAAGGGGGCGAGCAGGTCAGGCGGTGCGGCCCGCGGCGGGGACCTGCTGGGTGATGCAGTGCACGCCGCCGCCGCCGTACGCGATCACGCGCGAGCGGACTCCGACGACCTTGCGGCCGGGCAGGGCGGACGCGATGACGGCGAGCGCGCCCTCGTCCTCGGGGGTGTCCGCGACCGGGACGACGACCCCGCCGTTGGCGATGTAGAAGTTGAGGTAGCCGACCTCGGTCTCCTTGCCGTCGACGTCGACGAACGAGCTCTGCGGCAGGTCGATGATCGTGAAGGGGCGGCCGGCGGCGTCGGTGGCCCCCTCCAGGACGGCGCGGTTGGCGCGCATGCGCTCGTAGTCGGGGTGGGCGGGGTCGTCCGGCAGCTGCACGACCACCGTGGCGGGGGCGACGAACGCGCAGACGCCGTCCACGTGGCCGTCGGTCTCGGTGTCCAGCAGACCGCCGTACGGCAGCCAGATCACCTTGGTGACGCCGAGGCGGGCGATCAGCTCGGCCTCGATCTCCCCCTTGGTCATGTCCGGGTTGCGGTTCGGGTGCAGCAGGCACTGCTCGGTGGTGATCAGGGTGCCCTCGCCGTCGACGGTGATCGCACCGCCCTCGAGGATCATCCGGGAGTCGATCCGGTCCACACCGAAGTGCTGGAGCAGGGCCGCGGCGATCTTGTCATCGGTGTCGTAGGGGAAGTGCTTGCCGCCCCAGGCGTTGAAGCGGAAGTCCACGCCCGCCCGCCGGCCGTCCTGGCTGAGGACGAAGATCGGGCCGGAATCGCGGAACCAGGAGTCGTCCAGCGGGAGCTCGATCACGTCGACGCCCTGCCCGCACAGTGCACGGGCCTCGTCACCGGCGCCGGGCAGGGCGACCATGGTGACCGGCTCGAAAGTGGCGATCGCCGCGGCGACCTGGGCGTACTCGGCCTTGACCTCGTCGAAGACGTCGCCCCAGAGTTCCTGCCGGGTGGGCCAGGCCATCAGACAGCCCTCGTGTTCGGTCCACTCGGCCGGCATCCGGAAACTGGTCATGATCTCTCCTGTTTGAAAATTTAGTCAGTAGGTGTGGGAGTGCCCGCATCCTCCACCGAACTGAAAATTCAGTCAATGGTTCTGGCCAAGCTGTTGCGGAACTGGCCACACCGCGTGTCGAAGGGTGTGCGGGCAGTGGTTCAAAGGGGCCTGATCGCGACATTGCCGCCAGAAACCGGGCCCTGATGTTACGGTCAGGAAAAGCCCCAGGTGACGAGCCCGGCGGGTAGAGTGACCCTTCGTGTCAGACCGTCGATCGGAAATACTCAGGGCCGCCACGCGAGTGATCGCGCGCCGCGGCGTGCGCGGGCTCCGCGTGGGAGAGCTGGCCGCCGAAGCGGGCGTGTCCACCTCGCTGATCTACTACCACTTCACCGACCGCGCGGGGATCCTGCGCCGGACGCTGGAGTTCATCAGCGACCGTGCCGAGCGCTACACGGCCGAGCGGGAAGACGGCCCGGACGACCCGGAGAGCCCCCGCGAGGAACTGAAGCGGACCCTGCTCCTGGAACTCCAGGACACCCCGGAAGTACGCGAGAACAGCACCGCCTGGGGCGAGCTCAGGGCCAGCGCCGTCTTCGATGCCGACCTGCGCGAGGACGTGGCCAAGGCCACCCACAGCTGGGTCCACGAGATCTCCTACCTCCTCGCCCAGGCCCGGCCCACCGGCACGGCCCCCGAGCACGCGGCCGCCGCCGAACGGCTCACGGCCCTCCTCGAAGGCCTCAGCGTCCGGTGGCTCAGCGGCTCGCTTCCCCTGGAACACGCACGCCGGCTCCTCGCCGAGGCGATCGACGGGGAACTGACCGTCTAGCGGACGGCAGGCCGGGCATGGAGGCGGAGATGAGCGGCGCCACCCGCGGGGCCGCCGGGCCGGCCCGCCTGGGGGAGCTGCCGTCTGGAGGGAGCTCAGCCTAGGGGAAGCTCAGCCCAGGGGGAGCGCCGCTGAGGGGGCGCCGTCTAGAGGAAGTACAGGCGGCTCAGCGAGATGGAGTCGGCCGGCTCGGAGACCAGCGGCTCCCCGTCGAGCGACACCAGCCCCGTTGCGGGGTGCACGTCCACGCTGCCGGTCCGGCTGTTGCGGAGCATGTCCTTCGGCCCGATGCCCCGGGTCCCGCGGACCGCCACGCGGCGGCGCCGGGTGGGCATCAAGTCACCGTTCTGCACAGCCGCTTCGGAGACGAACGCCACGGATATGTCGGCTGCGGTGGCCCCGTACGAGCCGAACTGCGGTCCGAGCACCAGCGGTTCGCAGCGGTCGGTGGCGGCGTTCGGATCCCCCGTGACCCCGTATGCCGGGAATCCGCCCTTGAGGACCAGCTGCGGTTTGGCGCCGAAGTACTGCGGGCGCCACAGCACGATGTCGGCGAGCTTGCCGACCTCGATGGAGCCGATCTCGTGGGCCAGGCCGTGGGCGATGGCCGGGTTGATGGTCAGCTTGGCCATGTAGCGCAGCACGCGCTCGTTGTCGTCACCGCTCCGCGCCGTCCCGTAGGAGCCCTCGCCGTCCATCGGACCGAGCTCGGCCTTCATCTTGGCGGCCATGGCGAAGGTGCGGCGGATGGTCTCGCCCGCGCGGCCCATGCCCTGGGCGTCGGAGGAGGTGATGCCGATGACCCCCAGGTCGTGCAGGAGGTCCTCGGCGCCCATCGTGCCCGCGCGGATCCGGTCACGGGCCATGGCGGCGTCGCCGGGCAGGTCCGGCTTGAGGTCGTGGACGGAGACGATCATGCCGTAGTGCTCGGCTACCGCGTCGCGGCCGAAGGGCAGGGTGGGGTTGGTGGAGGAGCCGATGACGTTCGGCACTCCGGCCATCTTCAGGACGTTGGGGACGTGGCCGCCGCCGCAGCCCTCGATGTGGAAGGCGTGGATGGTCCGGCCGTCCAGGACCCGCAGGGTGTCCTCGACCGACAGGCACTCGTTCAACCCGTCGCTGTGCAGGGCGACCTGCACGTCGTACTCCTCGGCCACGCGCAGGGCGGTGTCCAGGGCGCGGGTGTGGGCGCCCATGTCCTCGTGGACCTTGAAGCCGGAGGCACCTCCCTCGGCGAGCGCCTCGATCAGCGGGGCCGGGTCCGAGGAGGAACCGCGGGCCAGGAAGCCGATGTTGACGGGCCAGGCGTCGAAGGCGTTGAAGGCGTGCTTCAGCGCCCACGGGGAGTTGACGCCCACACCCCAGACCGGGCCGAACTCCTGGCCGATGATCGTGGTGACGCCCGCGGCGAGCGAAGCCTCCATGATCCGCGGGGAGAGCAGGTGCACGTGCGTGTCCACGGCGCCCGCGGTGGCGATCATGCCCTCGCCGGAGACGATCGAGGTGCCGGTGCCGACGACCACGTCGACCCCGTCCAGGGTGTCGGGGTTGCCGGCCCGGCCGATCGCGTGGATGCGGCCCTCGCGGATGCCGATGGAGACCTTGCGGACGCCGAGGACGGCATCGATGACCAGCACGTTGCTGATCACCACGTCGCAGGTGTCACGGACGGCCGCGGCCTTGAGGTGCAGTCCGTCACGGGCCGTCTTGCCGAACCCGGCCAGGAACTCGTCCCCGGGCCGCTGCGCATCGGACTCCACCCGGACGATGAGCCCGGAGTCCCCGAGCCGGACCCGGTCGCCCGCCCGCGGCCCGTGGACGGCCATGTAGTCGTGGGGGTCGGTACTGTCCGCCGGGGCCGCGCCCGGACGGCCGTGACAGCCCGCGGAGTCGAAGATGCTGCCGCTCATGCCTGCTCCTGCTCCTGGTGCCGGTATTCGGTGAGGTACCCCGTCGCCCGGGCCTTGGCCAGGGCGGCCTCGCGCGCCCCGGGGGCGTCCAGCGGGCCGTCGACCAGACCGGCGAATCCGATGGCGACGCGCGCCCCGCCGATGGGCACCAGGTCCACCACGACGGAAGCTCCGACGTCGAAGCGGACCGAGGAGCCCGCCGGTACGGCAAGCCGGGTGCCGTAGGCGGCGGCGCGGTCGAAGGCGAGGCGCGGGTTCGACTCGAAGAAGTGGAAGTGCGAGGTGACGCTGATGGGCACGCCGGAGGTGTTGCGCACGGCCAGCCGCACCGTCGGTTCGGCGGGCCCGTACCCCTCGCCGTCCCCGGGCAGTCCGGCGCCGGGAGCGTCGGCCCCGAGCGAACCCGCCTGCCGGAAGGGATCGTCGATGACGCAGAGCCGGGTGCCGTCGTCGAACACCGCCTCGACCTGGATCGAGGTGACCACGTCGGGCACTCCGGGCAGCACGTCCTCGGCGCCGAGTACGTGACGCCCCGCATCGATCGCCTCGGCCAGCCGGCGGCCGTCGCGCGCCGCCTCGCACACGGTGTCGGTGATCAGCGCGGTCGCCTCGGGGACGTTGAGCTTCACGCCGCGCGCGCGGCGGGTACGGGCCAGTTCGGCCGCCGTGAAGATCAGCAGCCGGTCCCGCTCGGTCGGTGTCAGTCGCATCGCATACGGCCTCGTCTGTGAAGGGAAGGGGCGGAGCAGGGGTCGGCGGCTCCGGTCCGGGGTCCGCTACGGGAGCGGCTCGTGCATCGTGGAGCAGTGGATGCCGCCGCCCCCGGCCATCAGCCGGTCGACGTCGAGCTGGACGACGGTCCGGCCGGGGAAGGCCGCGGCAAGGGTGGCCCTGGCCGCGGCGTCCTTCGCCGCGTCGCCGAACTGGGCGGTGATGACCGCCCCGTTGACCACGTGGAAGTTCAGGTACGAGTCGACGAACTGGGAGCTCTTCGAGCGCACCGTGTCCGGGCCGGCGACCCGGATGACGGTCAGCCGCCGCCCCCGGGCGTCGGTGGCGGCGGAGAGGACCGACAGCTGCTCGCGGGCGTCGCGCGCCCAGACGTCGTCGCGGTCCGCCGGCGGCACCTGCACCATCACGACACCGGGGCGGACGAAGCGCGAGGTCACGTCGATGTGGTCGTCGGTGATGTCCTTGCCCTTGATGCCGGGGACCCAGATCATCTTGTCCGCGCCGTACGCGCGCAGCACGGCCTCCTCCACCTCGGCCCGGCTCATGCCCCGGTTGCGGTTCTTGTTGACCAGGCTGCTCTCGGTGGCCATCAGGGTGCCGTCGCCGTCGGTCTCGATCGCCCCGCCCTCGCCGACGAACTCCGTCCTGGTGAAGACGAGGTGGTTGTCGTACGCGATGGTCTCGGCCACGTCGGCGTCGTAGGAGTGGGTCTGCTTGTTGCCCCAGCCGTTGAAGTTCAGGCCGATCGCGTCGAGCCCGCCGCGGCCGTCCCGGCGGAAGACGGGTGCGATGTCGCGCATCCACAGGTCGTCGGTGGCGACCGAGGTGATCACCTCGACCGCCGGGCCGCACGAGGAGCGGGCCGCGGCGGCCGTGTAGGCGTCCGGCGCGCACATGACGACGGGCTCGAAGCGCGCGATGGTCTTCGCGATCAGCGCGATGTCCTCCTGGACCCCGCCCAGTGCCCGGCCGCCCCAGATGGACGGGCGCGACGGCCAGGACATCCAGGTACGGGCGTGGCGGACGTCGTCCCGGTCCACCCGCCAGCGCGGCAGCTCCGCACTCGCCGGCCGCGGGGCCGCCGACGGGGCTGCGGACGCCGCCACCGGGCCGAGCACGGATCCCGCCGCTCCGAGGCCGGCGGCCCCCAGGACGTGCCTGCGGGAGGGGGAGGAGCCGAAGAGCCGGCCGAAGAGGGAGCGGTTACCGGTGGGGGAGCCGTGCATCGGTGAATCTCCGGATCAGGTGCGGGCGCCGAGATTGGCCGTGGCCAGAACTCTGTCACTGACTGAAAATTCAGTCAAGATGTGAGACGTGCGTGATCCCCTGAGATGACCGGTGGGTGTAGTGATGCGGGCTGGACTGGTGGGACCAGTGGTGCGGGGTCAGGCGCGGGCGAGGCGGTCCAGCTCGGCGGCGATGGCCGACACCATCAGCTCGCGGGCGTGCGCCAGGGGCAGGCTGCCGCTGAGCCAGCGCGCGCTCAGCCCCTCCACCAGGGCCGTCAGCCGCTCGGCGGCGCCGGTGAGCGGCGCGGGACCGGCGGTGGGCTCGACCCGGCCGAGCAGCTCGGTCACTTCCTGGATCCATACGCGGGTGGCGCCGGCGAGCTCTTCCCGCAGGTCGGGGTCGAAGACCGCGCTGGCCCGCAGCTCTCCCCAGGCCGTGCTGTTCTCCCGCACCCCGGGGGCGTCCTGGAACTCCAGCAGGAGCGTCTGCTCCAGCTCGCCCCGGGCGTCGAGCGGCGGCCCGGCCGGATCCCGCTCGGTCGTGTACCGCTCCGCGCGGTCATTGATGAACTCCAGGGTCGCGCGCAGAATGCCCGCGCGGTCCTTGAAGTGGTAGTAGATCAACGCCGTGGACACACCCGCCTCCGAAGCGAGCTCCTCCACGCGCAGGCCGCGGACGCCGCGCCGGGCGATGACCCGCGCGGCGCCTTCCATGATTGCCGTTCGACGATCAGCCACGGTCCGACACCTTACCCGGAGCGTGGCGGATCGGATCAGGGCCCGGGTGGCGGCCGGCGGGGTCGGCCGGGTCAGTCGTCCAGGGCGAAGACCCCCAGCTGATCGGGGAGCGCGGACCCGCCCCGGAGCTGGTCGGACGGCAGGTCGATGTGGAATCCCGTCAGATCGGGCATCGACGCCAGCGGGGAGACGTCGATCTCGCCCCCGGCGGCCGGCTTCCCCCTGAAGCGGCAGACGAGGAGGCCGGGGAAGACGTGCGGCAGCCGGTCGATCACCTGCTGGGCGACGTGCACGCCGTCGTGGTCCCGCAGGTGCAGATCGATGACGTGCGGCAGGACCGTGCCGGTGGGAAGGGTCGTGAACGAGAGCGCGTCCACGGCGAGGTACGTGAGGGAGGGCAGAGCGGAGATCTCCTGCCAGTCCCCGGCGGACAGCGGTCCCGGGGCATTGAGGGAGGTGAGCCCGGTGAACCGGTGCAGTCCTGCGAGCCCCCGCTCGGGAAGGGCCTCGCCCGCCACGTGCAGCTGCTGCAGGGGCGCCTGCGGATGGAGGCGGTCCAGGGACCAGCCCAGGGCGGCCGAGCTCCTGATCCGCAGGTGGGTGAGGGCCGCCAGGCTCTCCAGCGGGCGCAGGTCCACGGCCGTCGTGGTCTCGATGTGCACGTCCCGGAGCGGGAGCCCGCGGAGGGGGGACAGATCGACGAGACCCGGGCAGTCGGCGGCCACGAACACGCCGAGGCCGGTGTGCCCGGAAAGGGGTCCCAGATCCCGGACCGGGTGCTCCATGAGCCGCAGCCCCGTCAGGGTGTGCCGGGAGAGGTACGAGTCGAGGGCTTCCACGGACACGGCGGCCCTGACGTCCAGCGAATCCACCCGCACCGTCAGGCGTTCCAGCTCGTGCAGCTGTTCGTCGGAGGTGACGGTGTAGTGGAGTCCGTCCGGGTCCAGCCGCGCGATGACCTCCTCCGCGTACCGAACCGTGTCGTAGCGCGACCAGGCCCAAACGAGCTGACTGCGCACGGCGAGGGAGGGGTGCCCGGCGTACCCGGCCAGGAAGGGCAGGGCGGCATCGGAGGTGATCCGGGAGGCCGCGACCACCGTCCAGGACGCCTCCATCTCGCTGAGGCCCTCGGGGCCGGGCAGGAGGTCCAGGACCAGCGGGCCCACTTCGCTCAGGGCGCGGGCCTCGATGTCGCCGCGTGGCGGAATCACGTGCCGGGTGCGGGCCTCCACGGCCGCCCGGACGGAAGGCTCCAGAGTCGTGGCGTGTTCCAGGCAGGCGGCGGCGAGCAGGTAGACGCGGAACCCGGTGCGCTGATCGCCGGCGTGGTCGCCGATGGCCAGCAGGTCCCCGAAGAACGCCACCCGCTCGCGCGGCCGGGCCAGGGCGACCGCCATCCGGATGACGTCCTCCCACTGGTCGTCGGCGGCGTGCGAGGCGAGCAGGCCGAAGTCGCCCTCCTCCACCGCGGCCCGCGCACCCAGGAAGTCCTGGAAGGTGCGGTGGACGAAGTCCACGGTCCCCGGAGCCGGTTCGCGCAGCAGCCCGCTGCGCTGGAGGAAGTGCTCGAAGACGGTCCGCGCATCACCCAGGGCAGCCGCCTCGGGGACGGCGGGCAGGGCCCGGCCGATGATGTCCTCGGCCCGCGAACGGTCCATCTCCGTACGGCCGTTCTTGATCAGCCAGTACGCGAGCCGCTGGAGCAGGTCGAGCTGCGGCTCCTCCCGGAGGTCGGGGACCTTCATGTCCCGCTCCCGGTCCCGGCGGCTGATCAGCATCGACAGCGCGGCCTCGTACAAGTCCTTGCGCCCGTGCGGGAGATAGCCCCGCCGGTCACGGTGCAGCGCGCAGATCAGCCCGCACATCAGCGGGTTCGTGGCCAGCCTGCCGAGGTCGCCCTTGGTGCGGACGGCGGTGAGGAGCTGCGCCTCGTAGCCGTCGAGTTCGGGAGCGTCGCCGGCCTCGCCGCGGGCAGCTGCGTGCCAGCGCCTGATGAAGGTGGCGGTGTCGGAGGGCCCCATGGCGGACAGCGCCAGCTCGCCGAATCCGTCCTCCGAGAGCCAGTCCTGGCCGACGGCCGACGGGCGGGAGGTGACCAGCCAGCGGTTGTCGCCGTCGTACGTGTCGATCAGGTCCCGCAGCCAGCGGCGCGTCCGCTCCCGTTCGGGCTCCGGGACCTCGTCGATGCCGTCCACCAGGACCAGGCCCCGCCCGGCGGAGAGGACCCGGTGCTCCCAGCCGGGCGGCTGGGAGCCCGCCAGGGGACAGCCGGTCGCACCGAGGAAGTCCTTGGGCGCGGGCAGCCGTTCGCCGTGGCGCGTGAGCGTGCGCAGGGGGAGGACGAAGGGAACCCGGTCGCGGAGGTGCGCGGGCCGGTCCGCGCGGTCCTGCTGCGCCGCGGTGACGGCCAGCCACTGGACCAGCGTGGTCTTGCCCGAACCGGCCTCGCCCCGCAGCAGGACGCGCGGGCTGCGGGCCAGCGCCTGGTCCGCGGGCCGGGACTCGGCGAGGTGCCGCAGCCCGGCCCGCCGGGCCTCGCGGTGGTCGTCCGCACTCTCGTACGCGTCGAAGGACGGCTCCGGCGCCCGCGGCGGCGCCGCCTCCAGACTCAGGTACGCCACGTCCAGCGGCCACCGGGCCGGCGAACGGCTCAGGTCGATCCCGTAGATGGTGAGCCTGGCGTGCCTCTTCGCCACGTAGGGGAGGTACGCCGCCTCGAACGCGGCGTCGGCCGCGTCGGGCAGCGGGCTGCGCCGGATCAACTCGTCCGTCTTCGCCGTCAGTTCGCCGACCGCGCGGGTCTGGCTGACCAGTGCGTGGGCCGTGAACGTCTTGCGCTGGGTGAAGAACTCCAGGATGTGCAGGGCGGCGACGCCGAGCAGGGCCTCGTAGAAGTGCGCGGCGTCGGCGGAGAGACGGCGCTCCGGATGGTCGCCCGCGCGGCGCAGCTCGCGGGCGAAGGCCTCCGGGCCGAGGCGAACGGCGTCGACATCGGTGATCGTGAGGTCGCCGAGGGCGTGCAGTGTCGTGGCGAGGGCGTCGGTGACGGCCTCCTCCTCGTCCGCCGGTACGCGGCGTTCGCCCGTGCGCTGTGCCTGCCGGACCAGAGTGGCGGCCAGGTCGTGCACGTCGGACTCGGTGAGGGTGCGTTTCTCGCCCTTGAACGAGACGTATCCGGAGAGCCGGACCGGCTTGTCGACCAGGCCCGCCCCGGGGGCTTCGGCGACGAAGAACTTCCGGACGAGCGGTCCGACCACGGCCGAAGCCAGCCGGAGCCCGATGGCTGTGGGTTCCACGTGTGCCCCCCCCGTAGAGCTGTGACCGGTGCCACCGCGATTCTAGGGTGCGGCGGGGTGCGCCGGCGGGGCGCTGACGGGGAACGCCGACGGGGCTTCGGCGCGGGGAACCGGGAGGCGTGCAGGCTGCGGCATCATGGGCCCGGGACCAGGTGAGGGGGAGCGCAGTGGCGCAGGACGAGGTGCGCGGCAGTGTCGTGGTGGCCGGGCGGTACCGCCTGGAAGAGCGGCTGGGCCGGGGCGGGATGGGGACCGTCTGGCGGGCCACCGACGAACTCCTCGGCCGGCCGGTCGCCGTCAAGGAACTCCACATAGGCGAGGGCGACGGGGCCGGAGTGGCCGCCGGGGCACTGCGCGAGGCGCGTGCGGTGGCACACGTGCGCCACCCCCATGTCGTCGTCGTCCACGACGTGGTCGAACACGACGGGCGCCCCTGCATCGTCATGGAACTGGTCGACGGCGGTTCGCTCGCCGACCTGATCTCCACCGGGAAGACCCTCACCCCGGTGGAGGCGGCCAGGACCGGGCTCGCGCTGCTCGGCGCCCTGACCGCCGCGCACAGCAGGGGAGTGCTCCACCGGGACGTCAAACCGGCCAACGTCCTCATGGAGGCGGGCACCGGCCGGGTGGTCCTGACCGACTTCGGCATCGCCAGGCTCTCCGGAGCCACCACCATCAGTCAGACGGGCGCGTTCGTCGGTTCGCCCGAGTACACCGCTCCCGAGCGGATGCAGGGCGCCGAGGCCGGTCCGGCCGCCGACCTGTGGTCGCTGGGCACGCTGATGTGTGCCGTGCTGACCGGGGAGTCGCCCTTCCGGCGCGATTCGCTGGGCGGCATCCTGCACGCCGTCGTCTCCGCCGAGATCCGCCCGCCCGCGCAGGCGGGTCCGCTGCTGCCGGTCATCCGGGGCCTGCTGGAGCGCGACCCGGAGCGCAGGATGACGGCGGCCGAGGCGGACCGGCTGCTGTCGGCGTACCTGGCCGGCGGCGCCATGGAGCCCGCCGACCGGATGCCCGTACCCGTACCGGCGCCGGCGGCGGCACTGGGGTACGGACCCCAGTCGGCGCCGGATTCCGAGGGGTTGACGGCGCCTGCCGTGGCTCCGCGCCCGACGGCCAGGCAGCTCGTCGCCACCCGGCCGGGCCTGCGCCTCGGGCTGGTCGCGGCCTCCGTCGTCCTGGTGGCGGCCGGAGCGGTGGCCGGCGCCTCGCTGCTCGGCGGCGGGGAGAAGGCGCAGGGCCAGGGTCAGGGTCAGGGTCAGGGCCAGGGTCAGGGGGCGGGCCAGGGGGCGGGCCAGGGGCAGGCGTCGCGGAGCGCGCCCGTGGCCGGGGCCTCCGGAACTCCCGTGTCCCCGGCCTCCCCTGCGCCCCCGAGCCCGACTCCGACTCCGGTGGGCGGGAGGTCAGGCGAGCTGCCAGCCGGGTACCGGACCTTCGCCGATCCCCAGGGCTTCGGCATCGCCGTACCCGAGGACTACCAGCGGGCCACCGACGACCAGCGGGTCTTCTACATCTCGCCGGACGGCGCCTTCCGGATCGGGATCCGGGTGAAGATGCCGGTGCCCGGCGGCCCGCTCGGCGTGATGCGGCAGGCCCATGCGAACGGCCCGGACACCAACCCCGGCTACCGCGCCGGCTCGGTCGTCTCGACGAAACACGGCAAACTCCCGGCCGCCCTCTGGGAGTTCACCTGGGACGGCTTCTCGGCGTCCGAGGGAGCCCGGCACAGCTACGACCTGTGCTGGGACGAGAACGGCCGGATGTACGACATCTGGGTCTCCGCGCCCGTCGGCAAACTCGCCGAGGCCAGGCGCCACTTCGACACCGCCCTGGCCACCTTCGTCCCCGGCACCCCGGGCCCCGTGACTCCCTGACCGTCCTCAGGTCCGCAGCACCACCAGCCCGTCGGCCGTGCGCAGACTGCCCGGCACCAGCGGTGCGAACGTGTGCGGGAGCACCAGCCCCGGGGCCCCGCCGGCCTGCGGTGCGTCGAAGAGGTACGCCGCCTCCGAGGCGCTGTCGCTGACCAGATGCGGCCCCCCGGCCCCGCCCCCGCCCCCGCCCGAGCCCCGCGGAAGCGGCGTCCGGAAGAGGCTGCGCAGGTGCCGCAGGGTCTCCGCCGTGACCGGCACCGGACCCGGAACGGCATCCGGGTCCTCCGGGGTCCGGTGGCCGTCCGAGCGGTCCGAGCCGTCCGGCGCGGCCCCGGGGTCCGTGGATCCGGCGGGATCCGCAGGGTCCAGGGCGTCCAGGACGGTCGGGTCGTCCGCGGGATCCGGCGGGATCGCCCCGGCCAGCAGCAGCGCCAGCAGTACCGGCACCGCTTTGCGCCGAAGCGCCCCGGTGGCCCGCTCCAGCCGGTGCGCGTGCCCGCCGGGCAGCGACAGCGCGAGGCTGCCGGCCGCGTCCCCGATCGTGAGGGGTACCGCCGCGCACACCACGCCGGGGGCGTATTCGCGCAGGTCGAAGACGGGCGCCCCGGGGGCCACCGCGTCCAGCGCCGTGAACAGGGCCCGGCTGTCGGTGATGGTCCGCTCGGTGAGCCGGGCGGTCCGGTGCCGGGCCACGTGGTCGGCACGGCCGTCGTGGTCGAGCTGGCTCAGCAGGCACTTGCCCACCGCGCTCGCGTGCGCGGCGTCCCGGAAGTCCACCCACTCCCGCACGGGCGGGGCCCCGGGACCGTCCGCCATCTGGGTGATCCGGACCTCCCCGTCCACGTACCGGCTCAGGTACACGGCCGCGCCCGCGCTGTCCCGGGCCAGGGCCAGGGTGCGCTGCAGCTGGCCCGCGAGGCCCCGGCCGCCCGGGGCCGCGAGCCGGTCGAGGGCCGGCCCCGGGGCGTACACCCCGACGCCGGACCGGTACGCGTACCCCTCCTCGCAGAGCATCGACAGCACCGGCCCGAGCTCCGCCTCGGCCAGGCCCGCCTCCCGTCCGAGCGGTCCGGCCCGCACTCCGAGCGGCCGCCGCTCCAGGACCCGTACGACGGCCAGGGCGCGGCGCGCCGCAGCCAGGGCCTCGCCCCCGCCGGGCTGGACGACGGTCCCGCGGGCCGCCGCCGTCAGCGAGGGGTGGCGCAGTGGGCCGGCCCCCAGCCGGGGCGGCCGCGCCGGGGCGGTGGCCGGCCGGAACGCGTCGAGCGCCAGGGAGACCCCCGGTCTGGGCAGCGGCACCGGGCCCAGGTCGGGATCGTGGAGCTGGTCGACGTAGCGCAGGACGGCCGCCTGCGCGCACAGCCGCACCTCGCGCAGATCCCGGTGTCCGTGCGGCCGGAAGCGGCGCCTGCTCAGCTCCAGGGCCCAGACCCGGGCGTCGTGGTGCTCGCCGCGCCGGGAGTGGTCGAGGAAGAGGCAGTACGCGGCGTGCGTGGTCCGGGTGCGCCCGGACCCGGCGGCGAACTGCCACCAGAACCGGGCCCCTTCGCGCAGGCCGGCCAGGTGCAGCAGGCAGCCGAAGACGACGGCTCCGGGCAGGTCGGCGTGGCCGCCGCTCTCGAACGCGTCGAGCCGCTCCCGGGCCCCCGTGGCGCAGACGGAGGCCAGACAGGCGGCCTTGAGGTCGCGCCCGGCCCGTTCGGAGTCCAGCGGCAGGTCCCGCGCGGGATCGCTCCAGCCCAGCGTGCGGCGCCGGCCGTGGGCCGAACCGCGCCGGGGAACCGGCGCGGCCCCGGGCTTCGGCCCCGGAACCGGCCCCGGAACCGGACGCGGTGCCGGGGAGCCGGCGCCCCGCAGCAGCCGGGCCTCCGCCGCGCCCAGGTCGTAGTGCGGATAGCGGTCGCGCACACTGGCCCGGGCCAGGAACTGCTCCAGGGAGCGCGGGAGTCCGCCGTCCTCGCGCCTGGTGCCCCGGCTCGTGTTGCGGCTCATGATTCGGCGGACGTGTCGAGCAGCCGGGCGAGCCGCCGCTGGGCCTGGCCGAGCTGCGAGCGGACCGTCGCCTCGTCGACACCCATGATGGAGGCGGCCTCGCCGGGGGTGCACTGGAGCCCGTACCGCAGCAGCACGGTGTCGCGCTGGCGTTCGGCGAGCCGGGAGACGGCGGAGTAGAAGCGGATGGTGTCGGTGAGCACCTCGTACTGGTCGGCGTCCGCGTGGGCCTCCTTGAGCGCTGCCTCGAAGGCACTGGTGTCCATCGGATCCGGCCAGGGGCTGCGGCGGTACTGGCGGTCGACCAGCCGCTGTTTGAGGACGGTCCACGCGTAGGCGTCGAGGCGGTCCATGTGCAGCATCCGCAGCCATTCGCACATGATCGAGTCGAAGGCGGCGTCGACCGCCTCCTCGGCCGCGGCGTCCGAGCCCAGCTGCAGGTACGCGAACCGCATGTAGGCCGGGCGCCGGTCGGCGTGGAAGGCCCAGTACGACAGGCGTGCCGTCGAATCCCACTGGGTCATGGGAGTCGGCCGCCGTCGCCGGCTCGGCAGACCCACGGCCCCGCCACCGGACTCCTCCGGCCCGCTGCCATCGCTCACCGCTCCACCCCATCCCGTGTGCGCGGCAAGGAAATCAGCGCGGGCGCATCCAGAGGGCGCAGAGACGAAACCTGGAGGAATTACGTTCAGTGATGTCCGTGTGCTGATCGATGTCGACCACACGCGCGCTCAACCAGCACAAACGCATATGCCCCTCCGTTGTGCCTCCCGTTCCGCGCTCCGTCGGGGTGCACGGCGTGTGACCATCCCAAGATTCACTCGTTTGCCGGAGCGTGGGCACAACACAGCGATTCGGATCCACTGCCGTGGAGCAGGCCGAGGCCGTCCTCGTCGAGCAGTACCCCCGACTGGTGCGGCTCGCCTACGTGACGCTCCCGGTCACCCTGGGCCGTCATGCCCGGGTGCTCCTCGCGCACAAGGCGGTCCAGCGGGCGCTCCCGCGCGGCGGGCGCGGCACCACTCAGGCCCCGGCCGGTCCCGACGGCCCGGGCGCCCCGCTGACCGAGGTGCGCGTACGGGTCCTGCGCGCGAGCCTGGCTCCGTCCGGCCGGGCCCGCACCGCCGCGGCCGGACTCGGGTGGCCGCCGGTGCCGCCCTTCGTGTGGGGGCTGCGGCTGTGGCCCCCGGCGGGCGGGATCGACGAGCTCGCCCGGTCGCTGGGCGGGGCACCGGGACCGGTCCGGGCCGCGTTCGTGCTGCACGGCATCGACGGACTGCCCGAGGAGGCGGTGGTCCGGCTGCTCGCCGCGGCCGGGGTGGGGGATCCCGGGGACGCGGTGGCGCTGGCCGCGCGGATCCACTGGACGGGCGGGGCGGGCGGGGGCGGGGCTCCGGAGCAGGGAGGCTCCGCGGCGGGTGCGGGTGCGGGTGTCGGTGCCGGTGCGGCGGAAACGGCGGCGGCGGCGGAGACGGCCGGGGTCTCGCCGCCCGGGAGCGGGGCCGGGGCCGGGCCGGGGGTGGAGGGGTTCGCCGGAGCCTTCGCAACGACCGGACCCTTCGCAACGACCGGACCTTTCGCAACGACCGGACCTTTCGCAACGACCGGATCCTGCGAAACGACCGGACCTTTCACAACCACCGGAGTCGTCGCAACCACCGGAGCCTTCGCAACGACAGGTGGCGTCCCCGGCGGGGACCCCATCGGCGAAACGCTCCTGCACGCCGTGCGCGGACCCGGGTTCGACGCCACCGTGGTCAGCGCCCGCCCCACCGACCTGCTGCGCCGGCGCCGCCGGACCCGCGCGGGCTGGACCGCCGCGGTAGCGCTGGCCCTGGCCGCCGTCTTCCTCGCCGCCGACGGGTCGCCGCGCCCCGACGCCTCGCCGCTCGCCGGACCGGCCGCCGCCGGGGTGCTGGACCCCGCCCGGCTCGTCCGTGTTCCCGCCGGGGCCTGGGCCGACACCGCCCGGGTCGACTTCACCGCCTGGCCCGCGCGCGGCGCCCGTACCGCCGACCGGGGGCTGCTCGCCCGCGCCCTCGGGGCCTGGGCCGCGCGCCCCCGCGAGGTGGAGGTCACGGCCGCGCCGGGGACGGCGACCGACGCCCCGCTGCGCGCCCCGCAGCTCCTGTACGCGGGGGACGTCGCGGGGCGGGCGGTGGTGCTGCTGAGCGACGGGGACCGGGTGGTGCGCTACGGCGAAGCCGCCGACGGGCCGCGCGGGCGGGAGCTCGCGTTCGCCCGTACCGACGAGGCGAACGTGACCACCGCCGCCGCGCTGACGCTGACCCGGTCGGCCGGAGCCGGTGGTGCGGGCGGAGCCGGGGGCCGGGCCCGGTACCTGCTCGCACCGTGGATCGCGCGGGCGGGCACCCGCGACCTGCTCCGGGCGGGGGACACGGCCCGGCCCCTGTCCGTCTCCGCCGACGGGGTCACGGCGGAGACCGCGGTGCCCCGGACCACGGTGCCCCCCGCGGACGGCTCCGGCGGCCCCGGCGGCCCCGGCGGAACGTGCGGGACCTGGCCGGTACTGGAACTGACCTCCTCCGCCCGCATCGTGGAGAAGCACGCCTTCGTCCTCGCCGACCTGGGCGCGCTGACCCCCGTACACCTGACCTACACGCCGCTGCCCGACGGTCCGGCCGCCGTCGCCGCGCGCCAGCCGCGCGAGGCAACCGGCCCCGCCGCGCGGGCCGCGTGGGCGCCGGTGGCCTGCCGGCTGCGGGAGTACCGCGACGGCTCGGTACGGGCCGTCAACATCTGGGACTTCGCCGACTCCGAACTCCCCGACGGCGCGGGCCGGGCCGTCTGGACCTGCACCCGGGCCTCCGGCTGGTCCGGCCCGGGCGACGTACTCGTCCAGCTGCGCCCGCCCGCCGGGCCCCCGCAGGACGTGGCACGGTCCCGGTCGACCGCGGCGTGCGGGCGCTTCGGCCAGCACGTGCTGGCGGGCACCCGGTGGCGTTCGCCGGCCGGCCGCTGGTACCTGCTGGCGGCGGGCAGCCGCGAGGTCGCGGGCATCACGGCGGACGGCGCCGTCCGTGCGGAGGCGGCCGGCCGGACCCTGGCCGTACCCGTCGCCGGACCGCAGGGCCCGGCGCCCGCCCTGACGGGCCGGCTGGCGAGCGGCGCCCGGATCACCGCGCTCGACGGCGGCCCGGGCGGCCGCGACTGACCGCCGGCGGAGGCGAGGAGCCGTCGCCGACAGCGCGGCGGCGGCGCGGACGGAGGCGCGGACGGCGGTCCGGTGGCCGCTTCCCCCGCTGTACCATGGCCGCAGCGCGAGGGCCGTGACGCAGTGGTCACAGCCCTCGCTTTTGCGTTGCACCCACTCACGTCCACCCCGAAGAAATGCGGCGCGTGGCGTTTCGGCGGTTCGATACGATGAACCGCACGTCACGTTGTACCGGCATATATGAAATGGAGCATCCGAGGATGGCTCGACACCTGATCACCAGCGCGCTTCCCTACATCAACGGGATCAAGCACCTGGGCAACATGGTCGGGTCGATGCTTCCGGCGGATGTGTACTCCCGGTACCTCCGCCAGCGCGGCCACGACGTCCTCTACATCTGCGCCACCGACGAGCACGGCACCCCCGCCGAGCTCGCCGCGAAGGAAGCCGGGATCTCGGTCGCCGAGTTCTGCGCGCAGGCGCACGACGCCCAGAAGGCGGTCTACGACGGCTTCGAGCTGTCCTTCGACTACTTCGGCCGCAGCTCGTCCGCGCAGAACGCCGAGATCACCCAGCACTTCGCGCGCAAGCTCCAGGAGAACGGCTTCATCGAGGAGCGCGCGATCCGTCAGGTGTACTCGCCGGTCGACGGCCGCTTCCTGCCGGACCGCTACGTCGAGGGCACCTGCCCGCACTGCGGTTACGACAAGGCCCGCGGCGACCAGTGCGAGAACTGCACCCGCGTCCTGGACCCCACGGACCTGATCGAGCCCCGCTCGGCCATCTCCGGCTCCACCGAGCTGGAGGTCCGCGAGACCAAGCACCTCTTCCTCCTCCAGTCCGCGCTGCAGCACGAGGTCGAGGCCTGGGTCGCGGAGCACGAAGAGGAGTGGCCGCAGCTGGCGTCCTCCATCGCCCGCAAGTGGCTGACCGAGGGCCTGCACGACCGCGCCATCACGCGTGACCTGGAGTGGGGCGTCCCGGTCCCGGCCGACACCTGGCCCGAGCTGGCCGCCGACGGCAAGGTCTTCTACGTCTGGTTCGACGCCCCGATCGAGTACATCGCCGCCACCAAGGAGTGGTCGGACGCCGACCCGGCCAACCGCGACTACAAGGCCTGGTGGTACGAGGCCGAGGACGTCCGCTACACGCAGTTCATGGCCAAGGACAACGTCCCGTTCCACACGGTGATGTTCCCGGCCACCGAGCTCGGCACCCGCGAGTCCTGGAAGAAGGTCGACTACGTCAAGGCCTTCAACTGGCTGACGTACTACGGCGGCAAGTTCTCCACCTCGCAGAAGCGCGGCGTCTTCACCGACCAGGCCCTCGACATCCTGCCGGCCGACTACTGGCGCTACTTCCTCATCGCCAACGCGCCCGAGTCCGACGACTCCTCCTTCACGTGGGAGCACTTCACCACCACGGTGAACAAGGACCTCGCCGACACCCTCGGCAACTTCGTCAACCGCGTGCTCTCCTTCTCGCGCAAGCGCTTCGGCGACGAGGTCCCGGCGGGCAACGCCGCGGGCGAGGCCGAGGTCAAGCTCGGCACGCAGATCGCCGAGCTGCTGGCCGAGTACGAGGGCCACATGGACACCCTCCAGTACCGCAAGGCGGCCGCCGCGCTGCGCGCCCTGTGGTCGGCCGGAAACTCCTACCTGGAGGAGAAGGCCCCCTGGCTGGAGATCAAGACCGACCCCGAGGGCGCCGCGCTCACGCTGCGCACCGCGATGAACCTCATCCACCTCTACTCGGTGGTCTCCGAGCCGTTCATCCCGGCCTCGGCGCGCGCCATGCGCTCCGCGTTCACGCTCGCCGACGACACGGCGGCGTGGATCACCCCGGAGCAGGCCGCGGCCCTCGACGCGGTGCCGGCGGGAACGCCGTTCACCGTGCCGCCGGTGCTCTTCGCGAAGATCACCGAAGAGGACCTGGAGTCGTACCGCGAGCGGTTCGGCGGCAACCCGGAGGCCTGAGCCTTCCGGCCGGTCGACCCCGTCGACCCGGTCGGCCCCGTCAACTGACGCAGGGGCGGCACCCGTTGGGGTGGCGCCCCTGCGGCGTTCCCGGGCGCGCCGCCGCGGCACGTCCGGACGGGGGGTAGGGAAAACCCCACTCCGGACAGTCCACTTGGGTGTGCAGACCGGGCCGGTCCGCGCGGCTGGAATGGAGGCATGCCCCCTTCCCGCACCTCCAGTGCCTTCCGTGCTTCCCGTGCTTCCCGTGCTTCCCGTGCCTTCCGTACGTCCGCGGCCTCCCGGTGGACCGCCGGCTGGCTGCTGGCCGCCGCGTGGGCGCTGTCCTTCCCGCTCTTCTCCACCCTCGGCCCGCACCGGCTGTGGGGCGGCTGCGCGGCCGTCGGCTACCTGGCCGCCGCGGCCCTCACCGCGCGCCGGCCGGGTGCCGCCCTCGCCGCGGCCCTGACGGGAGCGGTGGCCGTGCCACTGCTGTGGCTCGTGCTGAGCGGACAGGGCCAGTCCGAGGTGATGGTCATCGAACGCTCCGGCCGGCTCCTGCTGGAGTCCGGCCGGCTCTACGTGGACCACCCGGCCGGGGTCGAGGAGTACACGCCCTACCTGCCCGGCACGGCCCTCTTCGGCATCCCGCACGCCGTCCTGGGCGGCCCGTTCGGCGATGCCCGGCTCTGGTGCGCGGCGGCGCTGTTCGGCGGTCTGCGGGCCGGGCGGCGGCTGCTCGGCGGGGAGCACGCCGGCCGGGTGCCGCTGCTGGTGGCCTCACCGGTGGTGGCCCTGCCGCTGGTGGTCAGCGGGGTAGACCTCCCGCTGGCGGGGCTGCTCTGCCTGGCCCTGGCGGCCGCGGGGGCCGGGCGGCCGGTCCTGGCCGGGGCGGCGCTCGCGGGGGCGTGCGCGCTGAAGTGGACGGCGCTGCCCGCGGTGGCGGTGGTGGTCGCCCTCCTCGCGGTCCGCCGGGGCCGCGCCGCGGCGGTGCGCTGCGCCCTGGTGGCGGTGGGCGGCTCGGCCGCGCTGATCCTGCCGGGCGCGCTGCTCCAGCCGGCGGAGCTGTGGCGGCAGGTGTTCGCGTTCCCGACGGGCCGGGCCGAGGTGCCCACCCCGGCGAGCAGCCCGCTGCCGGGGCACCTGCTGGCCGAACTCGCGCCGTGGGGTTGGTACCTGACGGTGGGCCTGCTCGCGGTGGGCGGCCTCGCGATCGCGGCGTCCCTGCTGGTGCGGCCGCCGCGCACGGTGGTGGCGGCCGCCGACCGGCTCGCCATCGGTCTGACCCTGGCCTTCGCCCTGGCCCCGGCGGGCCGCTTCGGCTACCTCGCGCTGCCGGTGCTGCTCTGCGTCTGGGCCCGCTCCTGCGCGGTCCCGGGGGTCTCCCGGATCGTGGCGGGCCCGCGGCGGCCGGGAACCCTCCGTCCGGCACTGCCGGGCGGCGCGACCCGGTGAACCCTTCCGGTCACGGTGCCGGGCGTCGCGGGCCCGGCAAGATCCGAAAGAGACGGCCTAGTTCCGCGCGCCCTGGTTCTCCGTGCCGCGCAGGTGGGCCAGGACCGCCAGGACGCGGCGGTTGCCCTCGGTCGGGTCCAGGTCGAGCTTCATGAAGATGCTGCTCGCGTGCTTGACGACGGCCGCCTCCGTGACGAACAGCCGCGCTGCCAGGGCCTGGTTGTTCAGGCCTTCCGCCATCAGGGCCAGCACCTCCCGCTCGCGCGGGGTCAGTCGGGCCAGCGGTTCGCCGGCCGCCCGGGAGCTCAGCAGGACGCGGACCACCTCCGGGTCGATGACCGTCTGGCCGTCCGCGACGCGCAGGAGGGCGTCCAGGAACTCCGCCACCTCACCGACCCGGTCCTTGAGCAGGTACCCGAGCCCGCCGGAGCCGCCGGCCGGGGCGGCGGCGGTGAGCAGCTGGGTCGCGTAGGCCGTGGCCACGTACTGGGAGAGGACCAGTACGGGCAGCGAGGGGTCGCGGCGGCGCAGTTCGAGCGCGGCCCGCAGGCCCTCGTCGCGGAAGTCCGGCGGCATCCGGACATCGGTGACGACCGCGTCGGGCCGCTGTTCCGCCACCGCGCCGAGCAGTTCGCCGGCGTCGCCGACCGCCGCGAGGACCTCGTGGCCGCTGCGCGTGAGCAGTTCCGTCAGCCCGGCGCGCAGCAGGACCGAGTCCTCGGCGAGGATCAGCCGGAGCACGGCACCTCCACGCGGAGCTCGGTCGGTCCGCCCGCCGGACTGGAGACCACCAGCCTGCCCTTCAACATCGCCACCCTGTCCGCGAGACCCGCCAGGCCCGCCCCCGCGCCGGGATCGGCCCCGCCGCGGCCGTCGTCGGTGATGGTGAGGGTGAGCCGGTCCCCTTCGACCCTACCGGCGACGGCGACGTGCGAAGCGCCGCTGTGCTTGGCGGCGTTCGCCAGCGCCTCCGTGACCGTGAAGTACGCCGTGGTCTCCACGGAGCCGGCCAGCCGGGGCACGTCGAGGTCCACGGTCACCGGCACCGGATGGCGCAGCGCCACCTCCGCGACGGCCGCCGCGAGTCCGTGGTCGGTCAGCACCTGGGGGTGGATCCCCCGTACCAGGTCCCGCAGTTGGCTCAGTGCCAGCTTCGCCTCGCCGCGGCCCCGGGCCACCAGCTCTGCCGCGGAGGCCGCCTCCGGCACCCTGCGCAGCTCCATCTCGGCCAGGCCCAGGGTCATGCTCAGGGCCACCAGCTGCTGCTGCGCCCCGTCGTGCAAGTCCCGCTCGATGCGGCGCCGTTCGGCTTCGAAGGCGTCGACCAGCCGGATCCGCGAGCGGGTCAGCTCCAGGACCCGGGTGTCCTCCTCGCGCGGGCCGAGCAGGAGCCTGGCGGTCTTCACCTGGGCTCCGGCGAGGAGGGCTCCCGCGTACGCGGTGACGGCGAGCCCGGCCAGGCCCGCGACGGTGCCGCCCAGGGCCTCCAGCGGGCCGGAGACGGCCTCGCCGGGGATCAGCATCACCCGGTCGGGGGCGATGGCCCAGGCGATGGCGGGCGTCGCGACGAGGATCAGGGAGAGGGCGAGCAGCGAGACGACCCCGAAGCCGGCCGGGGCGAAGACCGCTCCCAGCAGGGCCGCGTAGCCGAGCTCCCGCCACGTGGCCCGCTCCCGGAGCCGGGTCCGCAGCCACGCGGCCGCCCCGGCCCCGGCCAGCGAGGTGTGCGGATCGGTCACGGGCAGGGGCTCCACGAAGCGCAGCCGGCGCCGTTCGAGGCGCCCGAGCGGCACCGCCGCGGACACGGTCCCGAGCAGCATCAGCAGCCCGATCCCGGCCACGGCCGTCAGGACCCCGAGCCCGGCCAGGACGGCCAGGGCGACCAGCACCGGGTAGCCGATCAGGAAGCCGCTGCCGAGGTAGCCCCAGCACCGCCAGGGCCACCAGGAGCGGACCAGGAAGCGGCCCGGCCGCCGCATCGCGGCCCATGCGGAGACGGGCGGGCCGGGGTCCTGGGGGGCGGGGGAGTCGGCCATCCGTCCACCCTAGGCCGTCACTTCGGATCTTGCCGGGCCGGCAAGATCCGAAAGAGACGGCCCAGGGCCGGGGCCGCCGGCTACATCGCCGCGCCGAGCGCCAGGAAGCCGCAGATCAGCACGAGCAGGATGCCGAGCAGCGGCCAGACGAAGCGCAGGTACTTGTCGTAGCCGACCTTGGCCAGCGCGACGCCGCCGATGGTCACGGCGGTGGTCGGGACCCAGAGGTTCATCCAGCCGCTCGCCGCCTGCCAGGCCGTCACCATCAGCGCGCGGGAGACGCCCGCGAAATCGGCCAGCGGGGCCAGGATCGGCATGGTCAGGGTGGCGTGGCCGGAGGTGGAGGGGATCAGGAAGGCGAGGGGGAGGTTGACGAGGAAGACGAGGATCGCGAAGACCCCCGAAGAGGTTCCCTTGACCACGCCCTCGATCGAGTGGAGCACGGTGTCGGTGATCTTCGAGTTGTTCATGATGACCGTGACCCCGCGCGCCAGCATGATGACCAGGGCCGGGGAGATGAAGTCGGCGGCGCCCTGGATGATCGTGGAGCTGAGCTTGGCCTCGCCCATCCGGGCCACCAGGCCGATCAGTACGGCCGCGCAGATGAAGAGCGCCGCCAACTGTGCGAAGGACCAGTCCAGTTCCCAGGAGTACGGGGCCGCATCCGCCTTGCCGGTGAGCGCGCTCGACCAGGGCACCACCGAGAAGATCATGAAGGCGAAGACGAGGACCAGCAGGACCAGCACCGTCTTGTGCAGCCCCGTCAGCTCCGGTTCCGCGTCCTCGGCGCCGGTGGCCTTCTGCTCCCGGTCCCCGGGCAGGAACCCGCAGATGGACTTCGAGGGATCCCTCTGGACCCGCCGCGCGTACCGGATGACGTAGAGGACGGTCACGGCCGTCAGCACGATCCACATGAGGAACCGCAGCCCGATCCCGTCACCGAGCGAGATGTCGGCCGCGGAGGAGGCCACACCGGTCGCGAACGGGTTCACGGTGGAGCAGAGCACGCCGACGCCCGCGCCGAGGATGGCGGCGCCGACGGCGACGAGGCGGTCGTAGCCCAGGGCCAGCATCATCGGCACCAGCAGGCCGTAGAAGCCGAGGGTCTCCTCGGCGAAGCCCTCCACCGTGCCGAGCACGGAGAAGACCACCATCACCGCGGCGATCAGCAGCCCCCCGCGTTCGCGCAGCCGGTGGGCGAGGCGGGCGATGCCGCGGTCCAGGGCGCCGGTCGCGAACACGACGGTGATGAACGCGCCGATGGCGAGCACGAAGAGGAAGACCCCCGCGCTGCCGTACAGGTCACCGCTGAAGGTGGGGCCGACCTGGCCGGTCTTGGGGTCCTGGAGGCCGTAGAGGCCGTTGACGGGGGAGAGGAACAGGTCGTTCAGGCGGTCGGTGAAGCTCCGCGCGCCGTCGACCCGGTGGTAGGTGCCGGAGACCGGGGCGCCGCTGTCGCTGCGGTCGTACTGGCCGGCCGGGACGAGGAAGGCCAGGAGCCAGACGGCGACGGTGACGATGGCCAGGATGGTCAGCGCGCTGGGGAAGGCGAACTTCCGCGGGGGCGGGGGCTCCTGCTGCGGAGCCGGCACCGCCGGTGCCGGAGGCGGGGGAGGGGTCGGGGGCGGGGTCGCGGTGGTCACCGGGCGCCTCCGGAGGCGCCCTCGGCCGCGCCCGGCGAGCGGTCGGCGCGGAAGTCCGCCGCGTACTCCCGTACGAAGGCGGCCATCGCCACCACCGTGTTGCGCACCTCCGACAGCAGCACCCGCTCGTTCGGCGCGTGCAGGTTGCACATGCTGTCCTGCGCGCCGAACAGCAGCACCTCCGCGCCCGGAGCCGCCTTCGCGAGGCCGTTCACCAGGGGGATGGAGCCGCCCGTGGCCACGTACGAGGCCGCCGTGCCCCAGGCCTCCTTGAGCGCGGTCAGCGCCGCCCGGTACGCGGGCCCGCCCGTGCGCGCCTCGAAGCCGGGGCCGGTGTCGCCCGGGGTGACCTTGAGCGCGATGCCGAAGGGGCGCTGCGCGCGCAGGTGTTCCACCAGTGCGGCGCGGGCCTCCCGCGGGTCCTGGAGGGGATGGAAGCGCAGGTTCAGCTTGGCCCGCGCGTACGGGACCACCGCGGAGGCCGCGCCCGCCACGTCGGGCGCGTCCAGCCCGATGACGGTGACGGCGGGCCCGCTCCACAGGCGTTCGCCCAGCGAGCCGGTGCCGATCAGCGGCAGGCCGTCCTGCACCGAGGCGAGGTCGCGGAACTCCTCCTCGGTGTAGGTCGTTCCCTCCCAGGGATCGCGGCGCAGCCCGGGGACCGCCACGTCCCCGTGTTCGTCGTGCAGGGTGGCCAGCGCCCGGAGCAGGACCAGCAGGGCGTCGGGGGCGGCGCCGCCGAACTCCCCGCTGTGCCGGGCCTCCGCCAGGGTGCGCACCTCGACCACGACCTCGCACGCTCCGCGCAGGCCGGTGGTCAGGGTGGGGGTGCCCGGGCGCAGGTTGCCGAGGTCGGCGATGACCATCGCGTCGCACGCGAACCGGTCCGGATCGGTGGGCGGGTAGTCGTCGAAGGGGCTGCCGTACTCCTCCTGCCCCTCGATCACGATCTTGATCCCGACGGGCGGGCGGCCGCCGTAGAGCCGCAGCATGCCCAGGTGCGCGATCACGTTGGACTTGTCGTCGGCGATCCCGCGCGCCCGCAGGGCGCCCGGGACGCCGGGGACGGGGGTCGGCTCGAAGGGCGGGGAGAGCCACAGGGTCGGATTGCCGGCGGGCTGCACGTCGTAGTGCCCGTAGAGCAGGACGGTCGGGGCGTCCGGGTGCGGTGGCGGGATCTCTCCGTAGATGACCGGGGCGGTGTCCGGGAGGTCGATCCGCTCGATGGTGGGGACGCCCGCCTCGCGCAGCAGCCCGACGAGCAGGTCGTGCGCCTCCTCGACGGGCTCCGGCGGGTACCCGGGGAAGGACACCGAGGGGATGGCCGCCAGCCGTTCCAGATCGGCCCGCAGGCCGTCCATCAGGGCGTCGACCTGTCCTTCGAGGGTCTGCGAGCCGTCCGCGTCCACCTGCCACCGTCCCTGTGCTCGCCGGGCGACCCCGCTGAGCTGCGGGATCGGGTCCTCCGATCATCGGCGGGCGGAGCGGCCGGTGCCGTGGCGGAATGGGCCGGGCGGGTGAACGGCGGCCCGGGGGAGAAGGGCCCGGCGGGTGAGTGGCGGCCCGCGCGGGACGGGCCCGGCGGGTGAGCGGCGGCCCGGGGGAGAAGGGCCCGGCGGGTGAACGGCGACCCGCGCGGGACGGGCCGGGGCCGGCGGTGCGGCTCGAAGTCGGCTCCCGGGCATGGATCTTGACCTGTCTGCCGCGTATCGAAGCACCGCCGTGATCGTTTCTTCAGATGTAGTCCTCATCCCTGCTGCGGAATCGGGAGAACGCGCGGTGACCGCTTGGCAGTACTTCGCCGGGGCCGGCCTGGTGGCGGCGCTCTGCCCGCTGCACGGTCATGTGGAGGTCGCCGGGGACGGCCACGGGCGCGGTGCCCGGGTCGACCTGTGCGTCCCGGCCGGGCCGAAGCCGGCGCGGCCCGCGGTACGGCCCTCCCCGGGGACGGCGGCGGTACCGCCCGGCCGGCCGCGGGTGACCCTGCCCGGCCTGGCGGGGCCGACGGTGCGCCACCCGGGCCGGGGCCCCCTCGCGCCCCTCGTGCCGCCGGCGTCTCCCGCGGCTTCGTGGCCGGGTGCGGTGGCGGAGCCCGCCCCGGGGCCGACGGCGGAGGCAGGGGCCGGGGCGGCGCAGCCGCGGGCGGCCGCGGAGGACGGGGCCGGGGGTGCGGAGGCGGCGCCCGGCGGAGCGGTGGCTCCGCACCGGGGCGCAGCGGTGGCCGCGCGCGTGAGCCGCTTCCACGTGCGCCCGTACCACTCCTCGGCACTGGCGCGGCGCGGCCCGGACGGCATGTCCACCCTGATGCTCATGGTCGTCGTCACGACCCCGGCGGTGCTCGCGGCCGTCGCGCTGCGGCCCCGTTCCAAGAGTCGCCGCTGACCGTTCAGTCCGTTCCATTCAACCTACGGAGAACCCTCGTGTCCGAATGGCTGGTCCTGGCCATCGCCATGGCGCTCGTCTGCGCCCTCGTCCTCACCTTCACCGCGATCCGGCACCGCCGGGTCGCGGCGGACGAGGACACCAGCGAAACCCCCGACGTCATCGAGTACATGGTGATGATGGTCGGTGTGGTCTACGCGATCGTGCTCGGCCTGGCCATCGCGGGCGTCTGGGAGGCGCGCGGCGCCGCCGAGGACAGCGTGCGCCGCGAGGCCCAGTCGCTGTACGAGGTCACCCAGCGGGCCGACGTCTACCCGGCCCCCGTCCGCGACCGGATCCGTGGCGAGGTCGACGCGTACGTGTCGCACACCGTCAGCGTGGACTGGCCGAGGCTGACCTCGGGGGCGCCCGCCTCGCCGGAGGGCGGCGAACTGCTCGGCAAGCTGCGCAGCGACGTCACCCACCAGAGCCCGGGCAACGAGCTGCAGGCGCAGGCCTACCAGCCGCTGCTGGACCACATCGCCGCCGCCGACGACGCCCGCCACGAGCGGACGCAGAGTGACGAGTCGACGCTGCCGGGTGTGGTGTGGCTGGGGCTGGTGGCGGGCGGTCTGGTCACGGTCGGGCTGATCTTCACCCTGCAGATCCGGCGGTCCGGACGGGAGCTGCTGCTGGCCGGGCTGTTCAGCGCGCTGATCGTGTTCCTGCTGTTCATGGTGTGGAGCTTCGACGCGCCCTTCGGGCGGGACGGGATCGATTCGGCGGGGCCGTTCCAGGACCTGTTCCCGGCGGTTTCCATGGCGGCGGGGCGCTGATCCCCGCCGGACGCTGACGGGGGTGCGGACGGGCGGACGCGGACGGGAGGGTGCGGACGGGCGAGCGCCGACGGGCGAGCGCCGACGGGCGAGGGCTGACGGGCGGGGCTCAGCTCCCCGGCAGGAGGGACGCCTGGCGCCGGCATTCGGCCACCACGGGGGAGTTCCGCAGGGCGTGGGAGATCCGTACGAGGTCGCGCGGACCGGCGGCGGCCGGCGGGGCCCCCTCCTCGCTGGCCCCGATGACCCGCCCCTCGGGGTCGGCCGCCCGGGCGCGCACGGCGGCCGCGACCATGGCCGCGTCGGCGACGGCCCGCGCGGTCTCCTCGTCCGCGCCAGCGGCGAAGGCCCGGGCCAGGGCCGTGTCCCGGTAGGCCTGGTCGAAGTACGGTCCGAGGTGCAGGAAGCCGTCGTGGATGTCCGACTCGCGCTGGATCACCCGGATGTCGGCGGCGGACCACCAGGACATCTGGACCCCGACCGGGGTGTCCGGCGCGGAGATCCGGACCTCGTGCCACAGCGGGCCGAGCCGCCGGTACGTGGACCAGTGGTGCCAGCTGTCCGAGAGGCGCTGACAGAGCAGCGGCAGCACGAACCCCACCGCGCTGATGAGGGCTCCGAGGGCGGCGAGCGGCGGGGCGACGTAGGTGCTCAGGTCGTCGAGCCGGGGGCCGAGCCCGATCCAGCGGCCGATGACGGCGCTCATCTTGGCGGCGTCGTAGCTGAGGTTGAAGGCGTAGCCGACCACGATGATCATCAGACCGGTCCGCAGCCAGCCGCGCACCTGCAGGGACCAGCGCCAGCACATGGCGACCATGACGAAGGCGGCCACGTTGTGCGCGAGCAGGTAGAGGCCGATCATCTGCCCCATGTACGGGGTGTTGGCGTAGAAGGTGTCGAAGTCGCGCAGCCGCTCGACGGGCGCCGCACCGAGGAGGAAGAGCGTCATCAGGGTCAGGATGACCGTGCCGTAACCGAGGATCCACCGGCGTGAGATGCGCCGGGTCTGCTCGGGCGGACCACCGCGCCAGTTGACGATCAGGACCAGGCAGGAAGCGCTGAAAGCACTGATCAGGCAGTAGACGAGCGGGGCCGAGAAGTTGGTGATGCCGGTCCAGCGGTTGACGGCCTCGATGGTGGGCGGGGCGGCGAAGGTGAAGACCGCACCGGCCAGGGTGAGCAGGGCGCAGACCGATCGCAGGAGCGGGTCACGCCAGTTGTGCCTCAGAGCCGGCAGCTTGAAGGCGAGTGCGATCGCCAGTGCCGCGGCCGGTATGTAGTAATCCTTGCCGTTCAACGGTCGTTCCTGTGCCCCCGGTATCCGAGCGATGCCTCGATGCGGCCCGCCAGCTGATCTCTCTGCGCCGGTGCACGATGGCTCGCCGAACCGGCGAGCCAGGTCCTACACCTGCTGCCCAGCAGTAAACCGAAGGTTTCCGCTTCGGTCTCCTCCTGGACGTCGGCGCGCGTGCGCGCGGCGACGCTCCGTACGGTCTCGCCGATGTCGGCCTCGTCCGACAGCAGCCGGGCGGCGACGGCGGCGCCGTCGACGTGGTGGCTGCAGTGGCCGGCCTTCATGTGCCACAGCTCGTGACCCAGGATCACCAGCTGGTGGTCGGGTGCGGTCCGTTCCTCGATGACCACCAGATCGCGGTCCGCCATGTCGAGCCACAGGCCGCTGGCCGTCCCCGGTGGGAACGAGGCCATCCGGAACTCCACCCGGCGGCCGCGGTGCTTGCTCATGCCCTCGCAGAGGGCGGCGTAGAGGTCCACAGGCTCCACGGGCGCGGTCAGGTTGATGCCTGCCACCAGCTCCCCGCACAACCGCCGCTGCTCTCTGCCTATGCTCACCGTTCTCCCCGTCGGCGCGGATCCGGATCAGGACTCAAGGATCAGACCCAGACTTTCGACTGGGTCAGGATTCGTTCGGTTTGACGCTTTCGAGAAGCATGTCCAGCCATTCGGTCACCTTGTCCCGGTGCTTGTCGCTGGGCAGTTGGGCGGCTCGCCAGGCGATGCCCCGTACGCCGTGGTTCTGAAGAAGTCTTGCCAGCGGATCGCCCGCCGAAGCGGCCGGAGCGGAGGCGGTTTCCCGGGCGCGTCCCGCGAAGTCCTGGAGCAGCTGCTGCTCGGTCCGCTGCAGCGCGTCCGTGAGGGCGTCCGCGTCGTGGGCGGTGAGGAAGCCTGCGTGTACCCCGAAGAAGCGCTGGATCGCGTCGCAGTGCTCCATGGTAGGCCTGCGGTCGCCGTTGATGAGCGCACCGGCCTGCTGGCGCGACATGGCGGCGCCGTCGGCGATCTCCTGCTGTGTGTAGCGGCGACCGTTGGGCTTGACGCGCGTGCGCCGCAGCAGGTCGAGCCGCTGGAGGAACCGGGTCTGGAGATCGGGCTCGCCGGCGGGTCTGCCGTCCAGCAGGTTCCGCACCACGTCTGCGGGGACGCCCGAGGCCTCGGAGAGGCGGCGCAGGTCGAAGACCTGGCTCAGGTCGCGGCCCATCTTGCCCGCGAGTTCTGCGACGCGCGTGACGGTGGCTGCCAGGAGCGTGTTGGCCACCGCGACGGGAGCCGGGAAGCCGTCTGTCACCAGTGGTTCTCCTAGATCGCACGAGGTCGGGGTACGGGCACGTGGTCGGCTCCTGGAATCTATCCGGTCTCTCTCCGTAGGGCTAGAACTTGCCACAGCTGTGGCGGGAATGAGCTGTCAAGAGGCTGGAATTGCCACAATAGTTGACACTCGAATGAAGTCGGTAGCAGGATCGCCACACGGAAATGAAGATCCAGACCGTAATAAAGAGGGGGAGCTCTCGGTGCCACATCTCGCAGCGGTGGGCCCGTCCGATGGCCTCGCCCACATCGGTGGAGAGCGCCTCGCGGGCGAGGAGTCCGCACGCGGCGCCGTGCGGTCGGAGCGACGCAAGGAGATTTTGCGCCAGCGTCGGGAGGAGCTGGGGCTGAGCCAGGAGGACATGGCGGCCCGGCTGCGCATCAGCGTGCGCGCGTACGGAAACTGGGAACGCGGCCTGGTCAAGGAGTGGACGGACCGCAAACTGCTCGCCCTGGCCGAGGCGCTGGAGATGGGCGAGCGGCAGTGCTTCTGGCTCTTCCGGGTCATGGTCGACCGCGACCCGCCGCCCACCTGGCGCGCGGCCGAGGAGAACCGGCTGCCCGAGGACCCGGCGCAGCGCGACTACCTGTGCGACTACGCGGCCCTCATGGAGGCCGTGCCCTACCCGAGCTTCCTCGTGGACCACCGCTGGGACGTGGCCCTCACCAACTCGGCGTTCGACCGGCTCTTCCAGTCGGTGCGCCCGCATCCGACCGCCCTGCCGGACGACAACTTCCTGCGCTTCGTGCTGTTCCACCCGGACGCGGCGGCCGTGCTGGAGGACCACGAACCGGCCTGGTGCGTACCGCTGCTGGCCCGGTTCGCGACCGCCCTGGCCGCGGCCCCGGAGGACGAGGGGCTGCGCAGCATCCGTCAGGAGGTGGCCCGTGACCCGTTCATGGAGGCCGCCTACCGGTACGGGGTGCCGCACTGGCTGACGACCCACGGGGCCGAAGCCGCCGAGCAGGACGGGGCCGTGCGCACCGTGCGCCACCCCGATCCGGTCTGGGGCCTGGTGCGGTGCCGGATGGTGGCCGAATCCGGTCCGATGCTCGATGCCATGGGGCTGACCCGGATGACACTGATCCTCTCGGCGCCGCAGGGCCTGCCGACGGGACCGGTACCGGGCGGTCCGGGCGCGGCGGCGCGCCCGACACCGCGGCTGCGGGCCGTGCCGTCGCCGGTGGACTGACCCGGCGGGAGAGACTGGTGCCACGGAACGTGGCATTGGGACGGGCCCGGGCACCGGCACCGGTACGCCACGGGCGCCGGCTCGGGCACTGCGAAGGGCGGTAAGGGCGTGCGGCTGACGATCCTCGGCGGGGGCGGTTTCCGGGTACCGCTCGTCTACGGAGCCCTGCTCGGCGACCGGGGCGAGGGCAGGGTGTCGCACGTGACCCTGTACGACGAGGACTCCGGCCGGCTCGGTGCCATGGCGCGGGTGCTCGCGGACCAGGCCGCCGCCTCCGTCGGCGGGATCGCGGGCGCGCCGGCCGTGACGGCCACCACCGATCTCGACGAGGCCCTGCGCGGCGCCGACTTCGTGTTTTCGGCCATTCGCGTGGGCGGGCTGGAGGGGCGCGCCGCCGACGAGCGGATCGCCCTGGCCGAGGGGGTGCTGGGCCAGGAGACGGTGGGCGCGGGCGGGATCGCGTACGGCCTGCGGACCGTGCCGGTGGCCCGCGAGATCGCACGCAGGGTGGCCCGCAACGCTCCCGGGGCGTGGGTCATCAACTTCACCAACCCGGCCGGGGTGGTCACCGAGGCCATGGCCGAGGAGCTCGGGGACCGGGTCATCGGCATCTGCGATTCACCGGTCGGGCTCGGGCGGCGGATCGCCCGGCTGCTCGGCGCGCGGCCGGAGGAGGCCTGGATCGACTACGTCGGCCTCAACCACCTGGGCTGGGTGCGCGGGCTGCGGATCGGCGGCCGCGACGAGCTGCCGCGGCTGCTGGCCGACGCCGCGGCACTGGAGTCCTTCGAGGAGGGCCGGCTGTTCGGGGCCGACTGGCTGCGCTCGCTCGGGGCGATCCCGAACGAGTACCTGCACTACTACTACTTCAACCGTGACACGGTACGGGCGTACCAGGAGGCCAAGCAGACGCGCGGGGCGTTCCTGCGCGACCAGCAGCGGGGTTTCTACGCCGAGGCCGGGCGGCCGGAGCAGGCCCCCGGGGCGGCGCTGGCCGCCTGGGACCGGACGCGGGCCGAGCGCGAGGCGACGTACATGGCCGAGAACCGCGAGGTCGCGGGGGTCGGTGAGCGCGAGGAGAGCGACCTGGAGTCGGGCGGGTACGAGAAGGTGGCCCTCGCCCTGATGCGGGCCATCGCCCGGGACGAGCGCGCCACCTTGATCCTGAACGTGCGCAACCGCGGGACGCTGTCGGTGCTCGACGCCGGGGCCGTCATCGAGGTGCCGTGCCTGGTCGACGCCAACGGGGCCCACCCGGTGGCCGTCGATCCGCTGCCGCTGCACGCGGTGGGCCTGGTGACCTCGGTCAAGGTCGCCGAACGGGAGGTGCTGGCGGCCGCGGCGAGCGGATCGCGGGCGGACGCCGTCAAGGCCTTCGCGCTGCACCCGCTGGTGGACTCGGTCGGGGTGGCCCGGCGGCTGCTGGAGGGGTACGCGGCGGAGCATCCGGGGCTGGGCTACCTGCGCTGAGGCCGGGGGCGGGCCTGGGGCGGGGCCGGGGCCGGGGGCGGTCCTGGGCTGCTCGGGTCGGCGCCGGCGGTGCACACGGACGGACCAGTGCCGCATGCGGCCGGCCGGGTGCGCTGTGAGAGTGCGAGATGTGACCACAGCCTCCGCCATACCCGCCACGGCCCCGCCCGTCCTCGACCGGCGCAGGCGCAACGTCATCTTCGTCACGATCATGCTGGGCGTGCTGCTGGCGGCACTCGACCAGACGATCGTGGGCACCGCCCTGCCCACGATCGTGGCGGACCTCGGCGGCGGGGACCACATGTCGTGGGTCGTGACCTCGTACCTCCTCACGGAGACGGTCGCGACGGTGCTCGTCGGCAAGTTCGGCGACCTCTTCGGCCGGAAACTGGTCTTCCAGGTCTCCGCCATCGTCTTCATCACCGGTTCGTTCCTGTGCGGACTGGCGAACAACATGACCCTGCTCATCGTGTGGCGGGGCGTGCAGGGCATCGGCGCCGGCGGCCTCATGGTCACCGCGATGGCCCTGATCGCCGACGTGGTCCCGCTGCGCGAACGGGGCAAGTACCAGGGCGCGATCGGCGCCGTCTTCGGCGTCGCGACGGTGATCGGCCCGCTGCTCGGCGGACTGTTCACCGACCACCTGACCTGGCGCTGGGCCTTCTACGTCAACGTCCCGATCGCCATCGCGGTCGTCGTGGCGGCCGCCCGGACCATCCCGTCCGTGCGGGCCGCCGGGAAGCCCGTCATCGACTACCTGGGCATCGCGCTGGTCGCGGCCGGCGCCAGTGCGCTGATCCTGGCCACGAGCCTGGGCGGCAACGAGTACGCCTGGGGCTCGCCGCTCATCGTCGGGCTCTTCGCGGGCGGCGTGCTGGCCCTGGCGCTCTTCTGCCTGGCCGAGACCCGGGCCGCCCAGCCGATGCTGCCGATGCGGCTGTTCCGCAACCCCGTCTTCTCGGTCTGCTCGGTCCTCAGCTTCGTCGTCGGCTTCGCGATGCTCGGGGCGATGACTTTCCTGCCGACGTACTTGCAGTACGTGGACGGGGATTCGGCCACGGTCTCGGGCGTACGGACGCTGCCGCTGGTCATCGGCCTGCTCATCGCCTCGGTCTTCAGCGGCAACGTCACGAGCAAGACCGGCCATTACCGGATCTTCCCGATCGTGGGCTGCGCCGTGATGGGAGTCGGGCTCTACCTGCTGTCGCGGATGGGCCCGGGGACCGGGGCCTGGCTGGAATCGCTGTACATGTTCGTCCTCGGCGTCGGCATCGGCCTGTGCATGCAGGTACTGACCATCGCCGTGCAGAACACCGTGGACTACGCCGACCTCGGCACCGCGACCTCGGGCGTCACGTTCTTCCGCACCCTCGGCAGCGCCTTCGGGACCGCGGTCTTCGGCACGATCTACGCCAACACCCTGGGACCCGCGCTGACGAAGGCGGTCGCGGAGGCCGCGCGCCTCACCGGGCAGGACCCGGTGCAGCTCGGCAAGGCGGTGCAGAGCCCGCAGGGCGTGAACGCCCTCGATCCGGCGGCGGCCGGACCGATCATCGGCGCCTATGCCGACACCCTGCACACGGTGTTCCTGTGGACCGTGCCGGTGGCGGTGGTGGGCTTCGTCGTCGCGCTGTTCCTCAAGCAGGTCAAGCTGCGCGACAGCGCCCGGGCCGGCTCCACGGACATGGGCGACGGGTTCGGCTCGCCGGCCACGGCGTCCGGGGACTCGGCGAAGCTGCTGGAACTGGCGGTCGGCAAGCTGGTGCGGAGCATGGGGGCGGACACGGCGCGCGGGATCGTGGCGGCCTCGGACACCCGGCTGGACATGGCGGGCGCGTGGGCGGTGATGCAGGTGGACCTGATGACCCGCACGGTCGGCCACGCCAGCCTCGGCTTCATGGCGTCAAGGCGCCACCTGCCTCCGGAGGTGCTGCTGCCGGTCTTCGAGCGGATGGTGGAGGAGGGCTACCTGACGCGGCAGAACGGCTTCTACACGCACACCGCGGCCGGGGAGCGCGAGGCGGGAGTCATCTCGGACGCCTGGGCGCAGTGGCTGGGCGACCAGCTGGAGAAGGACCGCGGCCGCCCGCGCAGCGCCGAACTGCGGGCGGCGGCCGACGCGATCGCGAAGCGGCTGCTGGCGGAGGACCTGGGAGACGGCAACTTCGCGCCCCGCGCGATGGCGGGAAGGCCGTAGCGGGCCGGTGGCGGAGCCGGGTTCAGCCGGGTGAACCAGGGTGAACCCGGCAGGTCCGGGGAACTTCCGGGTGGGTGCGGACGTCTGAGCAGGAGAAGGCGGACGGGTCTAGGGGGGTGCCGGGCATGACGATCACTCTGGCGGAGGAGATCACGCTGCTGTCGCTGGACGACGAGTCCGGGTCGGTCAAGCAGCGGCAGTCGGTGGGCTGGGCGGTGGCGGGCGCGATCCTGCTCGAACTGGTCCTCGCGGAGCGGGTGCTGGTGTCGGGCAAGTACCTGGAGCTGGTGGACACCTCGCCCACCGGGGAGGCACTGCTCGACGGCCGGATCGGGTTGATGGAAACCTGGATGCGGGGCCGGAGCAAGCGCCGGGTGACCGACTGGCTGACGAAGGACCAGGCCAGGGCGATCGGCGCGGCCGTGGAGCGGCTGACCGTGCGGGGCGTGGTCGTGGAGGAGCGGCGCAAGGCGCTCGGCGTGTTCCCGGTGCGGCGCTACCCCGAGGCGGACGGCTCGGTCGAGCGCGCGGTGCGCGAGCGGCTCGTGTCCGCCGTCCTCAAGGGTGCCGAGCCGGACGGGCGCACCGCCGGCCTCATCGCGGTGATCCACGCGGCGGCGCTGCACGGGCCGGCCTTCCCGGGCCACCCGCGCAAGGAGATCGTGGCGCGCACGGCGGAGATAGCCGACGGGCAGTGGGCGGCCGAGAGCATCCGCGGCGCGATCCGCGACATGCGGTTGGCGATGGCCGCGATCACCGTGGCGACGGCCGCGGGGGCGGCGGCGTCGGGCTAGGCCGTCTGGAGGGTGGACCGGGCGGGTCGGCCGGGTCGGGGCCTTCGGGTTGACCGGGGCCTTCGGGTCAAGGGGCGGTGGTCGTCGGGTAGTCGTACGAGGGCGCGTGCGGGAGGGCCGGCGTGAGATCGGGCCGCCAGGCGCGCAGGACCGCCACGGACGGGGCGTAGAGGGCGGCCGGGATCTCGGCCGGGGCGAACCACGACCAGCGGGCGATCTTGTGGGGCTCGGTGACCGTGGCGGTGCCCTCGGCGGCGGAGGTGACGGCCGCCGCGGTCAGCTGGGTCACCCCGGCCGTGGGGTCGATCTGGACCGACAGGATCCGGATGTCCCCGGGGTCGGCCCGCAGCGCGGTCTCCTCGGCCAGCTCGCGGGCGGCGGCCCGCTCGAAGCCCTCCCCGGGGTCGACCTTGCCGCCGGGCAGCTCCCAGCGCCCGTCGTGCGCCTGGCCGAGCAGCACCCGTCCGTCGCGGCCGACCACGACCACGCCGACTCCGACGACGGCGTTGGGGCGGGGGACGGCGCGCCGGCGGTGCTCGGGCCCGTCGGGTGGCCCGGCTGGTTGCGTGTGGTGCTCGATGGACATGGATCCATTGGCCGGTTCGGGGCCGTCCTTTGTCAACCGGAGCCGGAGCGGGGGCCGGGCGGGGCGCTGCCGGGGAGGTGGGGGAGCGCCGGGTGGTCGCAGCTGCCGGTGCCTGGCTCCGACCCTTCGAATGGGGCAACGGCGCGGGTTTCGGCCAGGCCCGGCCCGCGCAGGCTTCCGGCGATGTGATCGTCGTACCACCCATCGGCTCAGGGGGCGCAATGGCACATGTGCTGGTTGTCGGCGGAGGCGTGGGCGGGCTGGCCACCGCCCTGCTCGCGGCACGTCACGGACACACCGCCGAGCTCTTCGAGCGCGATACGAGATCCCCCGGCACCGCGCTCGACCGGGACTTCTTCGGCTGGCGCCGGCCGGCGGTACCGCAGGCCAACCAGCCGCACGTGCTGCTCGGCGCCGCGCGGAACCTGTTGCGCGAGGAACTGCCCGACGTACACGCCGAGATGCTCCGGCTGGGAGCACGGGAGCGGCACGAACTGGACTGGTTCGAGGTGCGCCCGCCGGCCCGGCCGGGCGACGAGGACCTCGTGATGCTCCAGGCCCGGCGCATCGTGCTGGAGAGCGCGCTGGCCACGGCGCTGCGCGCCGAGCCCGGGGTGGTCGTGCGGTACGGCGAGCCGGTGAGCGGGCTGACCGCGGTGGAGGGAGCTTCCGGGGTCCGTGTGACGGGAGTGACCACAGGGGCGGGCATGTACGAGGGGGACCTCGTCGTGGACGCGGGCGGCCGGCGCGGCGGCTCCGAACGGTGGCTCGCGGCGGCCGGCTGCCGGCCGGGCGTCGTGGAGCGGCACCGCACCGGCCTCGCCTACTTCTGCCGCTGGTACCGGCTGCCCGAGGGCATGGACGAGGGCCCGCGCCGCCCCTGGACGGTGACCGGGGGCAGCTTCGCCGGGTGCGCCGTCTTCCCCGCCGACAACGGGCTGTTCGCCGTGACGCTGTTCGTGCACACCGGGGACCCCACGCGCTCCGCGCTGCGCGATCCCGCCGTCTTCGACGCCGCCGCACGGTCCTTCCCGCCCGGCGCGGCCTGGCTGGGCCTGGGCGCCGAGCCGCTGTCCGGGGTACTGGCCACGGCCGGGCTGGACAACCGCTGGAGTGCCCTCGTGGACGAACGGGGGCCGGTGGTGAGCGGGTTCGTGCCCATCGGGGACGCCGTCACCCACACCAACCCGACGCTCGGACAGGGCACTTCGCTGACCCTGTGGGCCGCGCGCAGGGTGGCCCGTACGGCACACCGTGACCCGGGATCGGTGCGGTTCGCCGCCGAGTACCACGTGTGGGCGGTGCGCACCCTCAAACCGTGGTTCGACTTCCAGGTCGTCGCGGACGGCGCCATCGGGGAGCGGTTCGCGACCCGGGCCGGGCGCACGGGGCCGGCCCGCGAGGTGGCGGCGCTCTTCGAGTGCGCGCTGGAGGACCCGGAGGTCATGCGCGCGCGGGCGAGGGTCCGGCATCTGGCCGATCCGCCGGAGCGGGCGTACGCCGACCCGGAGATCCGGGCGCGGGTCTCCCGATGGCTGGCGGCCCGGCCCGACCACGCCCCGAACACGGCCGGCCCGAGCCGGGCGGAGTGGGAGAAACTGACGACGGGCTGAGCGCTCGACCCCCTCGGCCGACCGACCGGCGGATGCCGAAGCGGGGTGCCCGACGGAGGCGGAAGGCTTCGTGCTGGAACCGCTCGAAGAGTTCGGCGAGGGCGCTAGATGAGGCCATCGGCGATGGTCACCTTGGTCACCTTCATGGTTTCCGGTTCCCCTCTCCCGTTCGGCGAGTGCCGCGTTCGATGCTCCCGAGCCCGAGAGCCCGGGGTCAAGCGATCACGGTTGAGAGAACGGGAAGGCGGGCCTGTCTAGGTGCCCTTGATGCCCAGTACCTCGTCCAGGTCGTAGCCCACCACTTCCTCAAGCTGGTCGTAGGTGCAGCTCTCGGGGGTCCGGTCGGGGCGCCAGCGGCGCCACCGGGCCGTGTGCCGGAACCTCCCTCCTTCGCCCCCGTCCACCCTGTTGGTAAGGGTGTCGTACGCCACCTCGCAGACCCGCTCGGGGCGCAGCGGTACCCAGGACAGGTCCTTCTTTCCGGTCCAGCGGCTCTGGGCTCCGGGCAGTCGGGCGGTCTCGTGGGCGGCCTCCTCGGTCCAGGCGGCCCAGGGGTGGCCTGCGGGATCGGGCATCCGGAACGGTTCGAGCTCGTCGATCAGCTCCGCGCGGCGCTTCATCGGGAAGGCGGCGCAGACGCCCACGTGCTGGAGGACGCCGTGGGCGTCGTACAGGCCCAGGAGCAGCGATCCGACAATCGGACCGCTCTTGTGGAAACGGAATCCCGCGATGACGGCGTCGGCCGTACGCTCGTGCTTGATCTTGAACATGAGGCGGGCATCGGGCCGGTAGGGGAGATCGAGGGGTTTGGCGACGACCCCGTCGAGCCCGGCGCCCTCGAATCGCTCGAACCACTCCTGCGCGAGGGCGGGGTCGGTGGTCGCGGGCGCGAGGTGCACGGGGGGCCGAGCGGTGGAGAGCATGCGGGTCAGGGCGGTGCGGCGGTCGACGAGGGGTGTGTCGAGGAGGGACTCGTCGCCGAGCGCCAGCAGATCGAAGGCGACGAACGCGGCGGGCGTGGTCCCGGCGAGCAGCTTCACGCGGGAAGCGGCGGGATGGATCCGCTCGCTGAGCCGGTCGAAATCGAGGCGGCCGTCGTGGACGACGACGATCTCGCCGTCTACGACGCAGCGCTCCGGCAGATTGGCCTTCAGCGCCTCCACCAGCTCGGGAAAGTACCTGGTCAGGCTCTTGCCGGTGCGGCTGCCGAGCTCGATCTCGGCCCCGTCCCGGTGGACGATCGCGCGGAAGCCGTCCCACTTGGCCTCGTATTGCATGCCCGGCGGGATCCTGGCCACGGACTTGGCGAGCATCGGCTTCACGGGTGGCATCACCGGCAGATCCATGTCTCCGATTCTGCGGTGGTACGCCCGGACCCGCTCGGTGTGCGGTCCCGCCCGGGCCCGCCTACCGTGGCGGACATGGGTGCAGCGGGCAACGCGATCGAGCTGGAGGCCGGCGGCCGGACCGTCCGGCTGTCCAGCCCGGACAAGGTGTACTTCCCGGAGCGCGGCCTCACCAAGGGGGACGTGGCCGCCTACTACCTCGCGGTCGCGGACGGAATCACCCGCGCCCTGCGCAACCGGCCCACGACCCTGGAACGGTTCCCCGACGGGGTGGAGGGCGAGTCCTTCTTCCAGAAGCGGGCCCCCAAGAACCTGCCCGACTGGATCCCCACCGCCCACATCGCCTTCCCGAGCGGGCGCACCGCCGACGAGATCTGCCCGACCGAGCCGGCCGCCGTCCTGTGGGCCGCCAACCTCGGCTGCCTCACCTTCCACCCCTGGCCGGTGCGCCGCGAGGACACCGACCGTCCCGACGAGCTGCGCATCGACCTGGACCCGCAGCCGGGCACCGACTACCACCACGCGGTCGCGGTCGCCCACGAACTGCGCGTCCTGCTGGAGGAGCTGGGCCTGCGCGGCTGGCCCAAGACCTCGGGCGGCCGGGGCCTGCACGTCTTCGTCCCGATCGCGCCGCGCTGGACCTTCACGGAGGTCCGCCGGTGCGCCATCGCGATCGGCCGGGACCTGGAGCGCCGGATGCCGGGGAAGGTCACCACCGCCTGGTGGAAGGAGGAGCGGGGCGAGCGGATCTTCGTCGACTACAACCAGACGGCGCGCGACCGCACCATCGCCTCGGCCTACTCCGTCCGCCCGCACCCGCACGCCCCGGTCTCCGCGCCGCTGCGCTGGGACGAGCTGGACGCGGCGGAGCCGCGCGACTTCGACATCGTGACGATGCCGGCCCGGTTCGCGGAACTGGGCGATCTGCACGCGGACATGGACGAGCACGCCTTCAGCCTGGACGCCGCGCTGGAACTGGCGGACCGCCACGAACACGACCACGGACTCGGCGACATGCCGTACCCCCCGGACTACCCGAAGATGCCGGGCGAGCCGAAGCGCGTACAGCCGAGCCGCGCGAAGCACGAGGACTGACTGACTGGCCTAATGGCTGAATGGCTGACGACGGCCGGCCGCTCGGAGACGGAAAGGCGGGGGCGCGGGTCCACGGGCCGTGACATGATCGGCCGCATGACCGCGTCCTCATCCTCCGCGTGCGAGAGCGACCACCGCCCCGCACCGTGAAGCGGCCCGACCGGGCCGGGCCCGCAGACCGGGCCGCGCGCTTCCTGGCCTGTCTGGAGACGCTGCGGACGGCCCCTGCCCCATGCCGTCCGGAGCTCGACGCGGCGCTGTTCCAGGACGCCGGGGAAGCCGCGCGCCACCTCGCGGACGCCGGGGAACGCTGGGAGCGGGTGCTGTCGGAGCTGGGCCGCGAGCAGGACACGTACGGCATCGTGGGACGCCTGCTGGCCGACCCCGCGACCCGGGACCTCGGCGCCGGACTCGGCCGTGCGGCGTGCCAGACCTGGCGGGCGGCCGCGGTGGAGTTGCTGCCCCTGTTCGTCCGGTACCGCGGCCGGGACACCAGCCGCGCCATGGACGAGGCCCTCACCACGGCTTCGGTGTCGGATCTGGCGGTGAGCGCGCACGGCGACCTGCTGGCCCGGATCGGTTTCACCCCCGCCCCGAGGCCGAGGGGCCGGGGCCGCGGTACCACCGTGTACGACGCGGCGTCCGCCGCCGAACTCCTGGCGGCCAAGGCCATGGGGCTGTCCAGGCTCCGTGGCGCCCCGCAGATCTTCGGGGCCCTGCTGGACGCGGGTCCGCTGACCTTCCGGCAGGCCGCGCAGCTGTACGGCCTCACCTTCGAACGGCCGGGCCACACGCAGGGCGTGTGCGCCCCGCTCTGGCTCCGGCACGCGGGCCCCCCGGCCCTGCCGCGGCTCCTCGGTCTCATGACCCCGTACCTGGACGACTACGCGATCGGCGAGTTCTACCTCGAAGGGCTCGCCGGGATGGGCGGACAAGCCCTGCCCGCGCTGCCGGCCGTGACGGCGATGATCGAACGGCGTACGCGCATCCCCACTCTGGCCTCCACGCGGGACGGAGAGATGATGCTGGACGAGACCCTGCTGAAGGCCGCGCTCAACGCCCGCTCCGCGATCCTCGCCGACAGCGCCGCCGCCGGACACCCCCGGCCGTAGGGGCGCCGGCAGCCACCCGGGCCTTGCGAGCCGGGCAGCTCGTCGTCGATCGTCGGCTCCATGGGAATGCTGATGACCTGTCTGGTCTCGCTGGCCGGTGTGAACCTCGCCCTGGGGCTGGACCGGCTGTGGCGCCGGTCGGTGGAGGCCCGGATGGTCCGGCAGGTGCGGGCCTGGCCGGGTCTCGACGCCTATCACGCTGAACTTCTCAGCGCTGCCGAACCGTTGTGCTCGGCCGGCCACCAACCCGACCGACTGGAGCGCAACTCCCACCGCGCGGCCGAAGTGGCCGTCCGCCTGATGCGTGAGGAAGGCCTGCTCGACGAGCACGGCATGGAGTTGGCGGAGACCGCGACCGAGCCCGCCCACCCGGTCACCGCGGCCGCGTTCCGCGTCATCGGCCGGTACCGGGCCGTCCACGGCCTCCCACGCCTCGGCGACATCGGCCGCGACCACGGATTCCAGGCCGCCGTCCGGACCCATCTGAACGAACTCTTCGCCCACGCCCCGGCCACCCGCCACCACTTGAGCACCACGAGCAGGGACGTGGCCCTCTGGTCCTACGGCCTCGGCGCGGCGGCCCCCGCCGTCCACGTCTTCCTCCTCCTGCGCCGCTCCGCCCCCACCGACCCCGACGTCGTGGGGGGTGCCTTCGTGCTGGCCTCCCTCGCCTTCCTGGCGGCCCTGATCTTGCTCACGGCCCAGGCCGGCAACACCTGGCACCCCCTCGAAGACCAGGAAGTGCCCACCGCTCTCAAGCAACCGGCCCCGCCCCGCTCGGCGGGGCCCTCCTCGACGACACGGAGGTCGGGGCCGTACGACTGCCGTGGGCCCACTGATCCCCCCTGATCCCCCCTGATCCCGACTGATCCCGACCGGTCAGCGGGCGAGGGAGACGGCGAAGGGCTTGAAGCCGTGGCGGCGCAGGATGTGCGGCACGATCAGGATCATGGCCTCGGTAGCGCGGGCCGTGGTGATGTCGCCCAGGTTCTCGATCCGTTCGGGATGCCAGCCCAGGTCGCCGAGCAGGCCGGTGACGGTCTCCTTCGCGTTCTCGTCGTCGCCCGAGAGGTAGGCGGTCGGCGGGGTGGCCAGGGTTTCGGGGGCGGTCATGACCATGAAGAGCATGGTGTTGAGGGTCTTGACCACACGGGTGTCGGGGAGCGCGGCCTGGAGCTTCTCGGCGAGGCTGCTGCCGGGGTAGCACAGGTCGTCCGGCAGGCCGTCAGCGGCGTCGCGGGCGGCATTGGAGACGTCGATGAGGATCTTGCCGGCGAGTTCGGTGCGCAGTTCCGTGAGGCGCTCCAGGGAGCTGTCGCCGGGCGTCGCGTTGATCACGATGTCCGTGGTGCGGGCGGTGGTGCGCTGGTCGGCGAAGGCGATCCGCGGGGCGGGCCCCATGGTGCGGGTGGCGGCGTCTTCGGGGTTCCGGCTGCCGAGGGTGACGTGGTGTCCGGCGGCGGAGAGCTTGCCGGCGAGGTTGGTGCCGACGCGGCCTGCGCCCAGGATGCCGATGCTGGTCATGGGGTGATGCTCCTTGTGGTGGCGGACGGGAAGAGCGGAGGCGCCCGGTCAGACGATCGGGGCCAGGACCTTGAGGGCGGTGGCGTGGATGCCGGGGGCGGCGGCCAGGAAGTCGCGGCTGCCGGTGTTCCAGGGTTCGCCCGCCAGGTCGGTGACGGTGCCTCCGGCTTCGGAGACCAGCAGGGCGCCGGCGACCAGGCCGGAGCGGACGTCGGAGAACTGCCAGAACGCGTCCATGCGGCCGGCGGCGACGTGGATGAGCTGCATCGTGGCGGGCACGGACACGCGCACGACCAGGCCGTTGACCAGCATGGCGGTGACGGAGTCGCCGATCCGCCGGAAGGTGCGCTCGTCCTCGCCGGGCTTCGCCTGGCCGGTGCCGATGAGCGCGGCGCCCAGGTCGGTCTTGGCGGACACCTTCAGCGGGCGGCCGTTGAGGCGGGCACCGCCGCCGGCGACCGCGGTGTAGGTGTCGCCGGTCAGCGGCAGGTGGACGACGGTGAGTACCGGCCGGTTGTCGCGGACCAGGGTGGCGGTGACGGCCCAGTCGTCCATGCCGTGGACGTGGTTGATGTTCCCCTCGGCGGGGTCGACGACCCACCATTCACCGGCCGGGAGCGCGCCGCCGGCCAGCTCGTCCTCGGCCCACCGCGACCCTTGCCGGGCCCGCAGCAGCGGTTCCCGCAGCACGTCCAGCACCGCGTCGTCGTTCGCGTGGATCTCGCCGACGATCTCGTCCAGACCGACGCCCCTCGCGTGCGGGGTGTAGCGGTCGCGCAGCGTCGCGCCGGCGGCCTTCACTGCGGCGGTCACGTCGGACAGGAGCGTCGCGTCAGCGTCGAAAGGCATGGCTGTGCTCATGGTGGGCTCCCTGGGTGATCGGTGGAAGCGGGGCGGTCGTCTCGCCCCCGCACTTCGAAGGTAGGCCGCCCCGATCGTTAACAACAAGTGCATGCTTGTCACTTGTAGAGTTACTGCCATGCAACTGGATCTGAATCTGCTCACGGCCCTGGACGCCCTGCTGGAAGAGGGCAGTGTCGCCGGCGCGGCAGCCCGCCTCCACGTCACCGCACCGGCGATGAGCCGCTCCCTGGGCCGCATCCGCAAGGCCACCGGTGACCAGATCCTGGTCCGCACCGGCCGCAGCATGGTCCCCACCACCCGCGCGCTGGCCATGCGCTCCCAGGTCCACGCCCTCGTGCAGCAGGCCCACCAGCTTCTCTCCGCGCAGCAGGAACTCGACCTGGCGGCTCTGGACCGGGTGTTCACCGTGCGCTGGCACGACGCCCTGACCGCCGCCTGCGGCACCGCCCTGATCACCGCCGTCCACGGCGAGGCCCCCGGAGTCCGGCTGCGCCTGTCGGCCGAGCCCGGGACCGACGACGCCGAACTGCGCCGTGGTGAGGTCGACCTCGAATCGAGCTCCGGCATTCCGACGCTGCCCGACATCCGCCACCGCCTCGTCGGCACGGACCGGCTGATCCTCGCCGTCCGGCCGGGCCACCCGCTCACCGAAGCCCCGCTGAGCCCCGAGCGCTACGCGGCCGCCGAACACCTGACCGTCTCCCGGCGCGGAAGCCTGCGCGACCCGATCGACGACGCCCTGGCCACACGCGGCCTCGAGCGACGCGTCGTCGCCGCCGGGCCCACCGCCGCCTTCGCCCTGCAACTCGCGCTCGACACCGACCTAGTCGTCACCCTCCCGGACGCGGTCACCCGCGCGGCCCGGGACCGACTCGGCCTGGTCGCGCTGCAGCCGCCCCTCCAGTTGCCCGGCGTCCCCCTGTACCTGCTGTGGCATCGGCGCTACGACAACGATCGCGCCCACACGTGGCTGCGCGATCTGGCCGCCGACACCATCCAGGCGCTGTTCGCACCGCAGACCGCCTGAAAGAACACGAACGGTCGTGCTAATGTCTTCTCATTGTTCTGATCATGCCAGCAAGCTGGCCACTCTGAGGAGATCCGGAGAACCGGGCATGCACCCCATGGCTTCACTCCTGAGCACGACCCTCAACCTCACGGCCCGGTTGGCCCCGGGCCCGGTCGGGCGGGTGGCGTTCGCGCTGTTCGTGCGGCCGCTCGGGCGGCCGAAGGTGCGGCCGGGCGAAGCGGAGGTCATGGCCCGGGCCGTGACCGGCCGGCTCGTCGTGGACGGGATACCCGTGACCACGTACCGCTGGGGCGACGGCGGGCGCCCCGTCCTCATCGTGCACGGCTGGAGCTCGCGCGCCTCGCGCTTCGCGGGCTTCGTCGAGGCACTGCGCGCCCAGGGGCGGACCGTCGTCTCCTTCGACGCACCCGGCCACGGCGAGTCCGGGGGGCGGGCCACCACCATCCTTCGCCAGCGCGAGATCATCCGCCGACTGCACGCCCTGCACGGGGGCTTCTCGGACGTGGTGGCCCACTCCTTCGGGGTGCTGTCCACCTTCTTCTCCCTGCGGGACGGGCTCCGGGCAGAACGGATCGTCGGCATCGGAGCCATCGCCGACTTCGACTACCTCGCCGAGCGGTTCCGCGGCCTGGCAGGGGTGAACCGGGCCGTCGAGGACGCCATGCGCGGCCATGTCCAGCGCCGCCTCTTCCCGGACGAGCCCGGTGTCTGGCCCCGGTTCGACGTCTGCCACCACCCCGAGGAGGTCCCCTCGGAGATCCTGCTCGTGCACGACGCCGACGACGACACCTCGCCCCCCAGCCAGTCCCGGGCGATCGCGGCGGCCTACGGGGAGCGGGCCCGGCTGATCGAGACCCGCGGACTCGGCCACCGCCGCATCCTGGCCGCCCCGGAGATCATCGAGGCCGCCGTCGCGTTCCTCGGCCCGGCCCCGGCCGCCACCGGTGCGCCGTCCGCCACCGCCGCGCCCTCCTCGGATCCGGCCGTGGTTTCGGGGGCGGCGCGATGACCGGCGTCCGGCCCGAACCCGCCTCCGCCCGGGGCGACGTGGGCGCAGGCGCGGGTTCCGACCTGCCCACCTCCCCGCCTGCCCGCACCCCCGCCGCCGGCCCCGGTGCCGGGCGGGTTCTCGGGCTGGCCAGTGCCGTCACCTTCCTGGCCTTCCTCGACGCCACCGTCGTCAACGTCGCCTTCCCCGACCTGCGCAGGGCCTTCCCGGAGGTGTCACTGGCCCGTCTGACCTGGGTCGTCAGCGCCTACGCCGTACTGTTCGCCGCCCTGCTCGCCGCGGCCGGCCGCCTCGCGGACACCCTGGGCCGCCGCGCCCTCTTCCTCGGCTCCACCCTCGCCTTCACCCTGACCTCGCTCGCGGCCAGCGCGGCTCCCAGCGCCGACCTGCTGATCCTGGCCCGTGCCCTCCAGGGAGCGGCCGCCGCCGGGATGATCCCGGCGGCACTGGGCCTCGTACTCACCCACACCCCGCCCGCCCGCAGGGCCGCGGCCCTCGGCGCGTGGTCGGCGGCGGGCGGCCTCGCGGCGGCCGTCGGGCCCAGCATCGGCGGACTGCTCGTCGAGTGGTGGGACTGGCGCGCGATCTTCCTCGTCAACGTCCCGCTCGGCCTGGCGGTCGCCTGGGCCGCGGCCCGCGTCGTCCCCCGGGAGCCGCGCACCGGCCGCCGGCTCCCCGACCCCGTCGGTACGGCCGCGCTCGCCTTCGGCATCGGGGGAGTGGTGGCCGGGCTCTCCCAGGGCGCCGACTGGGGCTGGACCGACCCGAAGGTGCTCGCCCTGGTCCTCGGCGGCGCTCTGGCGGGCGCCCTCGCCCTGCACCGCTCGCGCAGCCATCCCGCCCCGGCGGTCGACCGGGACCTGTGGCGCGACCCGCTCTTCGCCCGGGCCAACATCGGCGCCGTGCTCTTCGGCGCCGCCATGTACGCGTGGCTGCTGAGCGGCCCGTCCTACCTCATCGGCCGCTGGAACTACTCGGTCCTGCAAGCGGGCTTCGGCGTCACACCGGGCGCGGTCCTCGCCATGGCCGGCGCGCTCGTCGTCGGCCGCCGGGTCCCGGCCCGCTTCCAATGGGCGGCCGTCACCGTCGGCTCGCTGTTCTTCGCCGCCAACGCCCTGCTGCTGTGGGGCTGGGTCGACGACTCGGCCTCGTACGCCCAGATCTTCCTGCCCGCCGGACTGCTCGGCGGCCTCGGCATCGGCACCGTCGTGACCGCGCTCTCCACGACGGCCTCGGCCGGTCTCCCGCCGCAGCGCTTCGCGGCGGGCACCGGACTGCTGATGACGGCCCGCCAGCTCGGCGGCGCACTGGGCGTCGCCGGTACGGCGGCCCTGCTCACCGGCGCCGGCGCCGGGGCCGGTGAGCACTGGCGCGGGGTCTTCCTGCTGATCGCGCTCACCTCGCTGGGCGCGGCGGCCGCGGGCTGCACGATGCGGCTCAGCGGTCGGACGCGGCCGGGAGACTGACGGCGGGTGCGTTGACGGCGGAGAAGCCGGAGACCGGGAATTCGAGTACGGGCGGCCGCTCCGGGAGTTCTTCCGGGGCGGCCGCCGCCGCGCGCAGCCGGGAGAGGATGCCGCTGGCGGCCCGGTCGTAGGCCGTGGTCTCCTCGTGCAGCACGGAGTGCGCGTTGGCCAGCTCCATCATCGCCGAGATCTCGAAGGCGAGCTGCCGCACGTCCACGGAGCCGGCGGGCTCGCGGAACCCGCCCGCCAGTCGGGCCTCGTCCAGCAGCCGCTCGATGTAACGGGTCCACTCGCCGCGGATCCCGGCGATCTCGTCGTGGACGGGCCCGGGGCGCGAGTCGAACTCGGCGGCGGCGGAGTAGAAGAAGCAGCCGCCGGGGAAGACCCGGCGTCCGGAGTAGCGCAGCCAGCTCTCGCACAGCCGCCACACCTTGGCGATGCCCGCGGGCTCGTCCCGTACCGGCCGCACGACCTGGTCGGCGAAGACCGACCGCGCGGCCCGCACGGTGGCGAGCTGGAGGTCCTCCTTGGAGCCGAAGAGGGCGAACACACCGCTCTTGCTCAGCCCCAGATCCGTGGCGATCCTCCCCAGGGACAGGCCCTCCAGGCCGTCCACCGAGGCGACGCCCATGGTCCGTTCCAGGACCGCCCGCCGCGTCTGGTTCCCGCGCTCCACGCGTCCGTCTGCCATGTCTCCCATGGTACCGAATTCATCGAACGCACGGTCGTACACCCAATGGGCACCCACCCCGGCACAGCCGCCCCCGTGAACGGATGTTGATCAGGCGTTGATCGGACGTCCATCGGCTGCGGACAGGCTCTGCGGCATGTCGATGAACACCACCGCAACCCATACCACCACCACCGCACCCGCCTGGTACGAGCTCGCCCTCTGCGCGCAGACGGGCCCGGGGTTCTTCTTCCCGGAGCCCGGCTCCTCGCTGCGCGACGCGAAGCGGCTGTGCGGGGCGTGCGAGGGCCGGAAGGCCTGCCTGGACTACGCCCTGGCCAACGACGAGCGCTTCGGCGTCTGGGGCGGCCTCTCCGAATCCGAACGCCAGGCCCTGCGCTCCCGCCGCCCCTGACCACCCGCCGCTCCTGACCACCCGCATCCCGCGGGCATCACCCCAGCACCTCCAGGATCCGCGAGGTCCCGCCGGCACCCGCCGGGCGGGGCCGGGGGCGGGGATCGTGGAAGCCGAGCGTGTGCGTGACCGCCTCCAGGATGTTCGTGTACGCGTCCGCGTGCTCGGTGGCCGCGCTGGTCAGATCGAGGACGAGGAGGTGGCGCCCCTCCGGATCCACCGTGACGGCCCGGGCCTGGAACAGTCCCCGGTCGGTCCCGGGGACGCAGACCGACCCGGAGACCATGGCGCACGGCAGGTGCGAGGCCAGGTCGACGAACCGGCGCGCCGAGCCGTTCCAGAGCGGGGAGCCGGCGACGGCGAGGGCCGCCCGGGCCACGGCGATCCGGGGGCCCGCGTCGCCGGCGGGCCGGACGGTGAGGGAGAACAGCGAGGTGGAGACGGCCTCCGGGCCGTCGGGGTGGAGGCCGATCGAGGTGTGGACCAGCCGCTGTCCGGGCTGTCCGGCGAGCTCGTCGAGGGCGTCCATCAGTGGGCCCAGCTGCGCCCGGGCAGCGGGGCCGCCCAGGGCTTCGGCCACCTCCTCCAGCGCGCGCCGGTCACGGGGGCCGATGTCGTGGAACCCGGGCGGCAGCCGGAACCAGACGGGCGGGACCGGGTCCGTCACGGCTGCACCAGCGTCCAGAGGCGGGCCGACCTGGCGACCGTGGACGGACCGTCGTCGAGGACGACGCGGGTACCGTCCACCGCCGTGGAGGCGCGCTCGGCCGCCGTCTCCTCGGTGGCGTAGTCGGCGACGGCCGTGGCCGCTCCCGTTGCCGCCACCGCCACGCCCACGCCTTCCCTGACCTCGGGCGTCGAGGACCGCAGCGCCCACGCGGCGAGCGGGCTCTCCACCTTGCGCAGCTCGTCCGCGGTGCTCCACGCGGTCCGGGCGAACGCGCCCGCCCCCGTCGAGAACCCCGCGAGGGCGCCCGCTTCCGGTACGGCCATGGCCGCGCGGGCCGCGACCGTACCGGCCTTCGCGCCCGAGGCGACCGCGGCCACGCCCGGGACCGCGCCGAGGCCGTCGCCGAGCAGCGTCACGCCGTTCTTCCAGAAGGCGGCGTCGAACTTGCCCCGGGTGAAGCCGTCCTTCAGGGGTGCCCGGAACCCGGGGTCGGCCAGGTGCGTGGCCAGGGCCGCCAGCGAGAGCCCGCCCGCGACCAGCATGACGGCCATGCCGGCCGGCGGGAAGAAGACGGCGAGGGCCGCACCGGCCGCCCCCAGGACGGCCGACGCGTTCGACAGCGCGTCGGCCGGATCGGCGACGATCTTGTGCCAGGCCGATTCCAGCACCCCCGGCTCCTTCGGCGCCAGGCGCTGCGCCGTGGCGGTCAGGGTGCCCGCCACGCGGCGGGCCGCCGCCGAGTGGTCCGAGGCCAGCTCCCGGGCCAGCCGGAGGGTGTCGGTGAGTGCCTCGTCCGTGGTGGCCGCCGCGGCCCGGGCCTCGTACCGGGAGGCCAGCTCGCGGTGGGAGACCAGGGTGTCGTGCCAGCCGGCCAGCCGGCGCGCCGCCTCCGCCAGGGAGGTGTGGGCCGCGTGGAGGTGGCGGGGGAGCTCCCGCGACAGCGAGGCGCGGAAGGCGGTGGCGGCCTCGCCCTGCCAGGCCGAGCTGTGGGAGACCAGGGCGTCGATGACCCGGGCGGTCTCCGCGAGGGATTCCGCCGAGGAGCCGAGCTTCTTCGCCAGGGCCCGGACCGCGGCCGGGTTGCCCGGGGCCGGGTCGAAGCCGAGCCCGGGGGAGCCGTGAGAGGCCGGGGAGCCGGGGGAGCCGGGAGAGGCCGGAGACCCCGGGGCGGCGGGGGAGTCAGTCATGAGCGGGCGCCGCCTGGCGGAAGGCCGCGCGGACGGCCTCTTCGAGTTCCGCGTACTCGGCGGCGCTGCGGCGCACGCCCTCGCGCACGGTCTTGATCCGCCGGGCGAGCTCCTTGGTGCCGTGGCCCCATCTCTCCTGGAAGCCGTCGCACGCCGTGTCGAGGTCCGCCGTGCCCAGCTGGTCGGCCCGCACGTGTCCCAGCTCCCGCCGGGCCTCGCGCAGGGCGGCCAGGGAGGTGTCAAGGGCGTTGGTGAGGCGGGTCAGCTGGTCGATCTCGACTTCGAGCGGCGTCATGACGCGAAACCCTGGCAGAGCGGGGCTCTGCCAGGGCAATCGTCGTCACCCGCCCGAGGGAGCGGAAACCGGTCAGGCCTTGCGGGCCGCGATGCGCGCCGCGCGGGCGGCCAGGCGCTCGTCGAACTTGCGTGCCTCGGAGTCGAGGCCGTTCATGAAGAGCCCGAGCTCCTCCTGGGCCTTCTGGCCCTCCGGGCCGAGGCCGTCGATGTCCATGATCTTCAGGAAGCGGATCACGGGGCTCAGGACGTCGTCGTGGTGGATCCGCAGGTTGTAGACCCCGCCGATCGCCATCTGCGCGGCCATCCGCTCGAAGCCGGGCATGCCGTGTCCGGGCATCCGGAAGTCGCACACGACGTCGCGCACGGCCTGCATCGTCATGTCCGGGGCGAGCTCGAAGGCCGCGCCCAGCAGGTTGCGGTAGAAGATCATGTGCAGGTTCTCGTCCTGCGCGATGCGGGCCAGCATGCGGTCGCAGACCGGGTCACCGGACTGGTGGCCGGTGTTGCGGTGCGAGATGCGGGTCGCGAGCTCCTGGAAGGCCACGTAGGCCACGGAGTGCAGCATCGAGTGGCGGTTGTCGGACTCGAACCCCTCCGACATGTGCTGCATCCGGAATGCTTCCAGCTTGTCCGGGTCCACGGCGCGCGAGGCCAGCAGGTAGTCGCGCATCACGATGCCGTGGCGGCCCTCCTCCGCGGTCCAGCGGTGCACCCAGGTGCCCCACGCGCCGTTGCGGCCGAAAAGCGAGGCGATCTCGTGGTGGTAGCTGGGGAGGTTGTCCTCGGTCAGCAGGTTCACGACGAGCGCGATCTTGCCGATCTCGGTGACCTTGGACTGCGCCGGGTCCCAGGCTTCGCCGTCCTCGAAGAGGCCGGGGAAGTTGCGGCCGTCGCTCCACGGGACGTACTCGTGGGGCATCCAGTCCTTGGTGACCTTCAGATGGCGGTTGAGTTCCTTCTCGACCACCTCTTCCAGCGCGAACAGCAGCTTGGCGTCGGTCCACGCCTCCGAGCTGCCGAGGTGGGGAGAGGTGATCGTCACGGGTACTCCTGAGTGCAAAGCGAATTACCTACGGTTCCGTAGCCTACGGAGTCGTAGGTTAAGCGCGACATCAAGACCAGCCAAGCCCCACAGGGGAGCCTGTCCGGTTACATCCCGTTATCTATGCAGTTTGAGGAGGGTCCGGCGTGGCTTGAAGGGGCTTAAAGTCACGCCAGCAGGTGGTCCGCGTCTCCCGCCTTGACGGCTGAGATCAGCGCACGGAGTGCGTCGATCGAGTCGGTCACGTAGGCGGCTGAGCCGGTGGTGCCGATGTAGGCCCTCCCCTCGGCGTCGCGCCCGAAGCGGAAACAGTTCGCCCCCTCGCTGCAGAAGGCCTCGCCCCAGGTGATCCCGGCCGTCGCCGGCGGGGTCACGGGTGGGGTCGCGTTCGAGGTCGTGGTGCCCATGTCGTTCTCTCGTCTCCTCGTCGGATCCGGTCAGGTGGTCAGTCAGCCGGTCAGCCGGTCGGCCGGGTCGGCCCGGTCAGAGGGTCCGGGCGATGGCGCGGATGAAATCGCGGGAGTCGCCGGCCGGCAGCGCCAGTGAGCGCAGCCGCTCCAGCAGCCCCCGGTACCGGAGCAGCTTCATCTGCGAATCCAGCAACATCGAACCGTGCGAACTGTCGAGCTGTACGGTGTCCAGTTCGCCGATCTCGGCAACGGCGTACGTGAAGGACTGGCCGGCGCCGGGGAAGCCGCCGGCGGTGAACGGAATCACCCGCACGGTCGTGAGCGGCCGCTCCGACTGCTCCAGTACGTGTTCGAGCTGGGCCCGCGCCACCTTGGGTCCGCCGAACTGCATGCGCAGCGCCGCCTCGTGCACGACCGCCTCGTACAGCGGCGGCGCCTCCCGCGCGAACACCTGCCGGCGGTGCATCCGCAGGGCGAGCCGCGCCCGGAGATCGGGCTCCGGCAGCGGCGGGTCGGCGGTGTCGAAGACGGCCCGCGCGTGCGCCTCGGTCTGCAGCAGGCCGGGTATGTGCGTGGTCACGGCCGTGTGCAACTCGGTGGAGTGGTGCTCCAGTTCGCAGATGTCCAGGAGGGCGGGCGGCAGCATTCCCCGGTGCTGCTCCCACCACCCCTTGTCCCGCTCCTGCGCCATCGAGGCGAGCAGGTCGACCAGCCCCGTGTCGGGACAGTCGTAGTTGAAGGCGAGGGTGCGGACACGCTCGGCGCTGATGCCGATCCGGCCGGATTCGATGTTCGGGATCCGGGTGCGGTCCACGCCCATGAGCGCCGCGGCCTGCTGGACCGTCGTTCCCGACTGCTCGCGGAGTCTGCGCAGCTCGGAACCCAGGCGCTGCTGGCGTGCGGTCGGTGTGCTCCTCGGTGGCACGTGGCCCCCTCTCCTGCGGCCGGGGCGTGCGGGCGTGCCCCGCAAGTCCGGAAATGCCATGAGAAATCATCAAGTCGTCGTACAAGTAGTAGCACTGTGCACCACGTTGCGCTACGGTCGGTAGCGCAAGTCTCACACGGGGCGACCTCGGGGCCTTGTATGACCACACGGCGATGACACCTTGGAGCAGCACGATGACGGGCACCCTCCGTGGCCTGCGGTCGGTCCACGAGTTCCGGCAGGCCCCGCTGGAAGCGGAGAAGCTGAGCTACTCCATAGGTCTGCCGGGCAGCGCCCATTGCGCCGGCAGTGCCCGCGGCGCCCTGCGGTCCCTGCTGACCCGGCACGGGCTGCCCGACCTGTGCGACACCGCGGCCCTCGCCGTCTCCGAACTGGTGGCCTGTGCCTACCGGTTCACGCCGGACAAGGAGATGATGCTCAAAGTCCGGTGGCAGTTCGACGCGTTGCGCATCGTCGTCTACGACCAGCACCCGACGCACTCCTCGCCCGGGCGGAGCGAGGAGTGCAGGCATCGGCGCAGCCGCGGGATGTGGCTGCTCGCGGCGGTGGTGGAGGCCTGCGGCGGGGACTGGGGGCTCACCCCCGTCCTCACCCCGATGGGCGGCACCAAGTCCTGGGCCTTACTGCCACTCCCTCTGCCGCTCCCGGTCCCGCCGCCGGGCTGAGGGCCGTCCCCGGTGCCCGGCCCCGCCCCGGTGCCCGCGTCACTCGTGCCACAGCGACTCCCGGACCTCCTCGGCCGTGGTGGGCCGCAGCCCGCCGTCGAGCAGCAGCCACCGGGTGATCCCGATCGATTCCAGGAACGGCACGTCATGGCTTGCCACCACGAGCGCCCCCTCGTACGCCTCCAGCGCGGCGGTCAGCTGGCCCGCGCTCGCCAGGTCCAGGTTGTTCGTCGGCTCGTCCAGCAGGAGCAGCTGCGGAGCGGGCTCCGCGAGCAGCAGCGCCGCCAGCGCCGCCCGGAACCGCTCGCCGCCCGACAGGGTGCCGGCCGGCCGGTCCGCCCGCGCGCCCCGGAACAGGAAGTGCGCGAGCCGCGCCCGGATCAGGTTGTCCGTCGCGTGCGGGGCGAACCGCGCCACGTTCTCCACGACCGAGCGGTCGTCGTCCAGGAGGTCGAGGCGCTGCGGCAGGAACCGGGTCGGCACGTGCGTCACCGACTCGCCGGCCGGCGGGGCGAGTTCCCCCGCGATCGTCCGCAGCAGGGTCGTCTTGCCCGAGCCGTTGCGGCCCACCAGCGCGATCCGTTCCGGACCGCGCAGCTCCCACTCCTGCGCCACCTCGGCGCCGTGGGCCAGGCACAGGGGGCCCAGCGTGAGCACGCGGCGGCCCGGTGGGACCTGGGTGGCGGGGAGTTCGATCCGGATCCCGGCGTCGTCGCGCACCGCCAGCGCCGCTTGGTCCAGGCGCTCCCTGGCCTGCGCGAGCCTCTCGGCGTGCAGGGTGCGGTGCTTGCCCGCCGACTCCTGGGCCGCGCGCTTGCGGGCCCCCATGACGATCTTCGGCTCGCGCTTGTTCTCGAACATCTTCTGGCCGTACCGCTTCCGCCGGGCCAGCTTGACCTGAGCCTCCGTCAGCTCGCGCTTCTGGCGCCGTACATCGCCCTCCGCGACCCGGACCATCCGCTCGGCCGCCTCCTGCTCGGCCTCGAGCATCTCCTCGTAGTCCGTGAAGTTGCCGCCGTACCAGCGGACTTCGCCGTCGTGCAGGTCGGCGATCTGGTCCACTCGCTCCAGCAGCTCCCGGTCGTGACTGACCAGGAGCATCACCCCGGACCAGGATTCGACGGCCGCGTACAGCCGGCGCCGGGCCCGCAGGTCGAGGTTGTTGGTCGGCTCGTCCAGCAGCAGGACGTCCGGACGGGCCAGCAGCAGCGCGGCCAGCCGGAGCAGCACGCATTCCCCGCCCGACAGTTCGCCGGTGGTGCGGTCCAGCCCGATCCGGGCGAGCCCGAGCTGGTCGAGCGTGGCCAGGGCCCGCTCCTCCACGTCCCAGTCCTCGCCGACGGCCGCGAAGTTCGCCTCGGTCGCCTCGCCCGCCTCGATGGCGTGCAGGGCGGTCCGGGCGGTGCGGATGCCGAGGGCCTCGTCCACCCGCAGGGCGGTGTCGTAGGTGACGGTCTGCGGGAGGTGCCCGATGGTGCCCGATACCGTCAACTGGCCTTCGCGTGGCGTCAGTTCCCCGGCGATGAGCTTGAGGAGGGTGGACTTCCCGCAGCCGTTGAGGCCGATCAGGCCGGTGCGGCCGGGGCCGACGGCCAGTTGGAAGCCGTCGAATACGGGTGTTCCGTCGGGCCAGTCGAAGGACAGCGCGGAACAGGTGATGAACGGGGGCGCAGGACTCATGGAGGCCTCCAGGTTGCGTGAGTGGTGAGTGCAACGCGGGGGGACAGCGGACCGTGAGTGATGACGGTGACCGGTGTCCGGACCTCAGACGAGCAATGTCCTGCTCCGTTTCGACGGCGATGGGGCGTCTACGAAGCTACGGGCGGCAGGGGGCGCCCGCAAACGAATAACGGGGAGCCGCCCGGGCGGGCCGACGCCTCGGCCGGCGGGCGGGCTGCCGCGCCGGCTGCCGTGCGGGCCGTCACGGAGCGGTCAGCAGGAGTCGCGCATCAGCTCGGCCAGGCTCTGGTCCATGTCGAGGTAGAGGTGCTCCAGACCGGGCGGCACGACCGTCGAGGCCCGCTCCAGGAAGCGGTGCAGCTCGGCCGTCACCATCAGCACGATCGCGACGCCCTCGGGGGCGTGGAACTCCACGGTGGTCCGGTCGGCGTCGTACGGGCGCACGCGCACGTCCCCGTAACCGGACGGGCGGTCCAGTCCGACCTCCAGCAGCTCGCGCGAGAAGGTCCAGGAGACCTCGACGCCCTCCAGGGTCGCGGGCGCGGGGAAGGCCATGCGGACGGCGAAGGGATCCGACCGGTCGTAGCAGAGCGTGACGGGGACGGTGTCGACCTTCGGTGCGGTGGCGACCAGTCGGGCCTGCACGGCCTGCTCGATGACAGTGATCAAGGCTCGCTCCCTTGCGGCGGATCTCGTGCCGGGCTGCGGGGTGGGGTCCGGCAACGGGATAGACGCTCGATTCGGTGAATCCGTGCACGCGGGATTGAGTGAGCTGTGTCACCGGATGGCCTGAACCCGCCTGTGTGATCGCACAGGGTGACGGGGGCGCAAGGATTCAGGCCCCGTGCGCGGCTCCCGGCGCGGGCACAGTACGGCTGGTTCCCGCTCACTCCACAGGCCCAAGCACGAGCCGGACCCGCCCCCGCCCGACCTCAGGCCACCGGGCTCTCCCGCACCGTCGCCAGGTCCGACGAGGTCCTCGTCGCGATGAACTCCGTGATGCGGTAGGTGCAGACCCCCGCCACCGTGAAGGGGTCCTCCGACGCGATCTTCTTGATCGCCGCGAGGGAGACCCCGCCGGCCGCCAGGATCACGCCCCCGTCGCGCGGGAATTTGCGGCCCGAGGCCAGGAAGATGCCGGCCGCGTAGTAGCCGTCCAGCCAGGCGATGTGCGCGGGCATCTCCTCTTCGACGGCTTCGACGGGCGCGGTGTAGGTGAGCTCCATGACGTACATGATCGCCAGGCTACTCTCGCACCACTATGACGAGTGCGAAGACCCCTGCCGACGAGGCCGAGGCCCGGGCGGTACAGGACGAACTGCGCGGGCGCGTCCTGCTGACCGAGACCGGACCCCCGCCCGGCGAGGGGCTGATAGCGGGGGTGGACGTCGCCTACGACGACGAGCGCGACCTGGTGGCCGCCGCGGCCGTGGTCCTCGACGCGGCCACCCTGCGGGTCGTGGAGGAGGCCACCTCCGTAGGCCGGGTCAGCTTCCCCTACGTGCCCGGACTGCTCGCCTTCCGCGAGCTGCCGACGGTGCTCGCCGCCCTGGAGGCGCTGAGCGTCACGCCCGGTCTCGTCGTCTGCGACGGCTACGGCCTGGCCCACCCGCGCCGCTTCGGGCTCGCCTGCCACCTCGGGGTGGTCACGGGGCTGCCCGCCATCGGCGTCGCGAAGAACCCGTTCACCTTCACCTACGAGGAACCGGGCGCCCGGCGCGGTGACGTCTCCCCGCTGCGCGCGCCCGACGGCGAGGTCGTCGGGCGGGCGCTGCGCACGCAGGACGGGATCAAGCCCGTGTACGTGTCCGTGGGGCACCGGGTGTCGCTGGACAACGCCTGCGCGCACGCCCTCGCGCTGAGCCCCCGCTTCCGCATCCCGGAGACCACCCGGCACGCCGACTCCCTGTGCCGGCGCGCCCTGCGCGAAGCCACCGCCTAGGCGGCGGCCGCGCCCCATGCCATGGCCGTGCCCCAGGCCATGGCCCGGCCCTCAGCCCGTGGTCGCCGCCACCCGGAAGCGGATGCCCGCCTTCTGCAGCCGGTCCAGCAGGGCGTCGCCCATCGCCACGGCGGTGGTCAGCTGGCCGGAGCGGTCGGGCAGGGCGTCGTACGCCAGGCTGAGCGCCGACTCCGCGACCATCTTCGCGGTCTCCCCGTACCCGGGGTCCCCGCCGGAGACCTCGGTCAGCACCCGCCGCCCGCCGCCCTCGCCGACGAACCGCACGCTGAACCAGCTGCGCGCCCGCCGCTCGGCGTCCGGGCCCTGCCCGGGCGCCCAGTGGCCCGCCAGCCACCGCCGCACCGGCGGGACCTGCGCCAGCGCCGCCGCCGCGCCGATCGCCGCGGTGCCGCCCACCGCGACGGGCAGGTGCCGCACGGAGGCGTAGTGCCGGTAGCGGAAGTCCGGCCCGTACCGCTCCAGCGCGGCCGCGGACCGGGCCACGACCCCGGCGTCCAGGGTGGGCAGCGGCAGCGCCCAGGTCCCGGTCTCGCGGCTGAAGCGCGGTGCGCCCAGCGGCCCCCGGGCCCGCCGCCCCAGCAGCCGCGGCTCGTGCAGCCGGCGGGCCCGGGCCGCGGCCAGGGTCTGCGCGCCGCGGCCCATGGAGGTGAGCGCGGTGGTCAGGGTGCCGCCGGAGAAGATCGCGTTGGAGCGTACGAACCCGTCCACGCTCAGCGGCACCCCGGCCGGCAGCTGCTGCACCGTGAAGTACGCCCCGAGGTCGGCCGGGATCGAGTCGAAGCCGCAGGCGTGGACGATCCGGGCGCCGGTCTCGCGGGCCCGCGCGTCGTGTTCGACGTACATCCGGTCCACGAACTCGGGCTCGCCGGTGAGGTCCACGTAGTCGGTGCCCGCCTCGGCGCAGGCGGCGACCAGCCCGGCCCCGTACCAGACGTACGGGCCCACGGTCGTGGCCAGTACCCGGGTGGCGGCGGCCAGTTGGCGCATCGCCGCGCTGTCCTCGGCGTCCGCGCGCAGCAGCGGCAGCTCCGCGCAGTGCGGGTGGGCGGCGGCCAGCCGCTCGCGCAGCCGCTCCAGCTTCGCGAGGTCGCGCCCGGCGAGGGCCCACCGGCAGTCCGCGGGGGCGTGCGCGGCGAGGTACTCGGCGGTCAGCGCCCCCACGAAGCCGGTCGCTCCGAAGAGCACGACGTCGTACTCCCGCTCCGCGGTGCGCGGTTCGTGTCGAACATCTGCGTTCATCGGGCGCCTCCCAGACGGTTTCGGTGGTGGCTGAGGCTAGCGTGAGCGGCGGCTGTCCGTGCGAGCAGGTGCGACCTGCGGCGAGTGGAGGTTCGAATGAGGGCTGCGGTGCGCAAGTGGGAGTCCGTCCGGGAGTTCGCCCGGGGGTTGCCCGAGGCCGGGGAGGAGTTCCCGTGGGGCCCTGAGGACGGCGTGGTGAAGGTCAACAAGAAGATCTTCGTCTTCCTCGGGAACGCCGACGGCCCGCAGCCGCCCCGGATCTCCGTGAAGCTCAGGGACGAGGCCCTGCACGGTCACGCCATGACCGCGCCCGGGGCGGAGCCGACCGGATACGGGCTGGGGAAGGCCGGTTGGGTCTCCGTGCCGCTGGGGGAGAAGGGCGCGCCCTCCGCGGAGGTGCTGTGCGAGTGGGTGGAGGAGAGCTACCGGACCGTCGCCCTCAAGCGGCACGTCAGGGAACTGGACGCGCGCATCGCAGGGTGAAACGCGCCGACCTAAGCGCTTGCTCTTGTGCTGAGTGGAACGGGTTCCTAGCATCACTGGTGTTACATCAGTTGTGTCACACCGTGGCGGCAGTGGTGCCACCGGATGCTGGGGGCTCGATGGCAGTGACAGGGAACGTGCCCGGTGGTGGCGGGGGCCCGCTCGCGGGCGTGCGCGTCGTGGAACTGGCGGGCATCGGGCCGGGCCCGTTCGCCGCCATGCTCCTCGCCGACCTGGGGGCCGACGTCGTCCGCGTGGACCGGCCCGGCGGTGGCGGCCTCGCGGTGAACCCGGCCTACGACATCACCAACCGGAACAAGCGCTCCGTCCTCGTCGACCTGAAGTCCGCCGACGGCCCGGCCCGCGTACTGGACCTGGTCGAGCGCGCCGACGTGCTCATCGAGGGCTTCCGTCCCGGGGTCGCCGAACGGCTCGGCGTCGGCCCGGCCGACTGCCACGCCCGCAATCCGCGGCTCGTCTACGGCCGGATGACCGGCTGGGGCCAGGAGGGCCCGCTCGCCCACACCGCCGGACACGACATCGCGTACATCGCCGTCACCGGCGCCCTCGGGATGATCGGCAACCCGGACGAGCCCCCGGCCGTCCCCGCCAACCTGGTCGGGGACTACGCGGGCGGCTCGCTCTACCTCGTCATCGGCGTCCTCGCCGCCCTCCAGCACGCCCGCACCCCCGGCGGTACGGGCCAGGTCGTCGACGCGGCGATCGTCGACGGGACCGCCCACCTCACGGCGATGATCCACGGCATGCTCGCGGCCGGCGGCTGGCAGGACCGCCGCGGGGCCAACCTCCTCGACGGCGGCTGCCCCTTCTACGGCACCTACGAGACCTCCGACGGCGGCCACATGGCGGTCGGCGCGCTGGAGCAGCAGTTCTACGACACCTTCGTGGAGCTCCTCGGCATCAAGGACCGGGCCCCCGCCCGCAAGGACCTGGCCCGCTGGGGCGAGCTCCGCGAGGCCGTCGCCGAGCGCTTCAGGACCCGTACCCGCGAGGAGTGGACGGCCGTCTTCGAGGGGACCGACGCCTGCGTGGCGCCCGTGCTCTCGCTGCGCGAGGCACCGCACCACCCCCACCTCGCGGCCCGGGGCACCTTCGTGGAGGCCGCCGGGATCACCCAGCCGGCTCCCGCGCCCCGCTTCTCCGCGACCCCGGCCACCGCCGTGGGCGCCCCCGCGCTGCCGGGTGCGCACACGGAGTCCGTGGCGGCGGACTGGGGCGTACCGGGGCTGCTGGGCAAGGAGGGCTGATGGAGCTCTCGATGATGCTCGACTACGCCGGGGACCCGCGCAGGGCCGCCGACGCGGCCGCCGAGCTGGAGGCGGCCGGGCTCGACGCGGTGTGGGTGGCCGAGGCCTGGGGCTTCGACGCCCCGACGATCATGGGCTATCTGGCGGCCCGGACCGAGCGGATGAAGATCGGCTCGGCCATCCTCAACGTCTACTCGCGCACCCCCGCGCTCATCGCCCAGACCGCCGCGGGCCTGGACGCGATGTCCGGCGGCCGGGCCCTGCTCGGCCTGGGGGCCTCGGGCCCGCAGGTGGTCGAGGGCTGGCACGGGAAGCCGTACGACAAGCCGATCGGCCGGACCCGCGAGACCGTCGAGCTGTGCCGGCGCATCTGGCGCCGCGAGACCATCGACCACCACGGCATCACCGACATGCCGCTGCCGGCGGACAAGGGCGGCCGGCACGGCAAGCCGCTGAAGATCCTGACCCGCCCGGTCCGCGCGGACATCCCCGTCTACGTGGCCGCACTCGGACCCGCCAACGTACGGATGACGGCGGAGATCGCGGACGGCTGGCTGCCCACCCTCTTCGTGCCGGAGAAGGCCGACGCGGTGTGGGGGAGCGCGCTCGCCGCGGGCGCGGCCCTGCGCGCACCCGGGCTCGGCCCGCTGCGGACGGTGGCGGGCGGACTGCTGGCCATCGGCGAGGACGCGGCGGCGCTGCGGGACCTCGCCCGCCCGCAGATCGCCCTGTACGTCGGCGGCATGGGCGCGGTCGGCAAGAACTTCTACAACGACCTGGCCGTCGCCTACGGGTACGGGGACGCGGCCCGCAGGATCCAGGATCTCTACCTCTCCGGGCACAAGCGCGACGCCGCGGCCGCCGTACCGGACGAACTGTGCGAGCTCACCACGCTGTGCGGGCCCGAGGGTTACGTGCGCGAGCGGGTCGAGGCCTTCCGGGCCGCCGGAGTGACCATGCTCAACGTCACGCCCGTCGGACCCGAGCCGGCCCGGCTCCTCGAAACCGTCAAGAACTGGCTCTAGGAGGCCCCCGAAATGAAACGCCGGCTCTTCGACGCCGACCACGAGGCGTTCCGCGAGACCGTGCGCACCTTCCTCAGCAAGGAGGTGCTGCCGCACTACGAGCAGTGGGAGAAGGACGGGATCGTCAGCCGCGAGGCCTGGCGCGCCGCGGGCCGCCAGGGGCTGCTGGGCCTGGCCGTCCCCGAGGAGTACGGCGGCGGCGGGAACACCGACTTCCGGTACGCGGCGGTGATCGCCGAGGAATTCACCCGGGCGGGCGCGGCCGGGCTCGCGATCGGCCTGCACAACGACATCATCGGGCCGTACCTGACCTCCCTGGCCACCGAGGAGCAGAAGCGCCGCTGGCTCCCCGGCTTCTGCTCCGGCGAGATCATCACCGCCATCGCCATGACCGAGCCGGGCGCGGGCTCCGACCTGCAGGGCATCCGGACCACCGCCGAGGACGCGGGCGACCACTGGGTCCTCAATGGCTCCAAGACCTTCATCTCCAACGGCATCCTCGCCGACCTGGTGATCGTGGTCGCGAAGACCACCCCCGAGGGCGGGGCGCACGGCATGTCCCTGCTGGTCGTGGAGCGCGGCACGGATGGCTTCGAGCGCGGCCGGAACCTCGACAAGATCGGCCAGAAGGCCCAGGACACCGCCGAGCTGTTCTTCAACGACGTGCGCGTGCCCAAGGAGAACCTCCTCGGCGAACCGAACGGCGCCTTCGTCCACCTGATGACCAACCTCGCGCAGGAGCGGATGGGCATCGCCATGGCGGGCATCGCCGCCGCCGAGTACCTGCTGGAGATCACCACGCAGTACGTGAAGGAGCGCGAGGCCTTCGGACGGCCGCTCTCCAAGCTCCAGCACATCCGGTTCGAGATCGCGGAGATGGCCACCGAGTGCGCGGTCACCCGCACCTTCCTCGACCGCTGCATCACCGACCACTCCAACGGGGAGCTGGACCACGTCCACGCCTCCATGGCGAAGTGGTGGGCCACCGAACTCCAGAAGCGGGTCGCCGACCGCTGTCTGCAACTGCACGGCGGCTACGGCTACATGACCGAGTACCGGGTCGCCCGGGCCTTCACCGACGGCCGCATCCAGACCATCTACGGCGGTACGACCGAGATCATGAAGGAGATCATCGGCCGTTCCCTGCTGGCCTGACCGCCGCGCAGCACCCCTCCCCGACCTCGCCTCCGCACCCCCGAAAGGCTTGACCAGTGAGCACCGAAGCGTACGTATACGACGCGATCCGCACGCCGCGCGGACGCGGCAAGGCCAATGGCTCCCTGCACGGCACCAAGCCGATCGACCTGGTCGTCGGCCTGATCCACGCCCTGCGCGAGCGCAACCCCGGGCTGGATCCCGCCACCATCGACGACATCGTGCTCGGCGTCGTCAGCCCGGTCGGCGACCAGGGCTCCGACATCGCCCGGATCGCGGCGATCGCCGCAGGGCTCCCGGACACCGTGGCCGGACTCCAGGAGAACCGCTTCTGCGCCTCCGGTCTGGAAGCCGTCAACCTGGCCGCCGCGAAGGTCCGCTCCGGCTGGGAGGACCTGGTCCTCGCGGGCGGCGTCGAGTCGATGTCCCGCGTCCCGATGGCCTCGGACGGCGGAGCCTGGTTCAACGACCCGATGACCGGCTGGAACACCGACTTCGTCCCGCAGGGCATCGGCGCCGACCTGATCGCCACGATCGAGGGATTCTCCCGCCGCGAGGTGGACGAGTACGCGGCCCTGTCCCAGGAGCGGGCCGCCGCCGCCATCAAGGACGGCCGCTTCGCCAAGTCGATCGTGCCGGTCACCGACCGCAACGGCCTGGTCGTCCTGGACCACGACGAGTTCGTCCGCCCCGGCACCACCGCCGACACCCTCGCCCGGCTCAAGCCCTCCTTCGCGGACATCGGCGACCTCGGCGGCTTCGACGCCGTCGCGCTGCAGAAGTACCACTGGGTCGAGAAGATCGACCACGTCCACCACGCGGGCAACTCCTCCGGCATCGTCGACGGAGCCTCGCTCGTCGCGATCGGCTCCCGGGAGGCCGGCGAGCGCAACGGGCTGGCGCCCCGCGCCCGGATCGTCTCGGCGGCCGTCTCCGGCTCCGAGCCCACCATCATGCTCACCGGCCCCGCCCCGGCCACCCGCAAGGCCCTCGCCAAGGCCGGCCTGACCATCGACGACATCGACCTGATCGAGATCAACGAGGCCTTCGCGGGCGTCGTGCTCCGCTTCGTCAAGGACATGGGCGTCTCCCTGGACAAGGTCAACGTCAACGGCGGCGCCATCGCGCTCGGCCACCCGCTCGGCGCCACCGGCGCGATGATCCTCGGCACGGTCGTCGACGAACTGGAGCGCCAGGACAAGCGCTACGGCCTCGTCACCCTGTGCGTCGGCGGCGGCATGGGCGTCGCCACCATCGTCGAACGCGTCTGATCCGTCCTGATCTCCGATCCCTGATCCCACCCCTGACACGGAAGTAGCGAACATGAGCGAGTCCACCACGATCCGCTGGGAACAGGACGAGACCGGCGTCGTCACCCTGGTCCTCGACGACCCCGACCAGTCCGCCAACACGATGAACCAGGCCTTCAAGGACTCCATCGCCGCCATCGCGGAGCGCGCCGAGGCCGAGAAGGACTCCATCCGGGGCATCATCTTCACCTCCGCCAAGAAGACCTTCTTCGCGGGCGGCGACCTCAAGGACATGATCCGGCTGCGTCCCGAGGACGCCCAACTGGCCTTCGACACCGGCACCCAGATCAAGAGCTCGCTGCGCCGCATCGAGACCCTCGGCAAGCCCGTGGTCGCCGCCATCAACGGCGCCGCCCTCGGCGGCGGTTACGAGATCTGCCTGGCCTCCCACCACCGGGTGGCCCTCGACGCGCCCGGCTCCCGGATCGGCCTGCCGGAGGTCACCCTCGGCCTGCTCCCGGCCGGCGGCGGCGTCACCCGCACCGTCCGCCTGATGGGCATCGCCGACGCGCTGCTCAAGGTGCTGCTGCAGGGGACCCAGTACAACCCCCAGCACGCCCTGGACAACGGCCTGGTCCACGAACTGGCCGCCACGCCCGAGGAGATGCTCGCCAAGGCGCACGCCTTCATCGACGCGAACCCGGAGTCGAAGCAGCCGTGGGACGTCCCCGGCTACCGGATCCCGGGCGGCACGCCCTCCAACCCGCGCTTCGCCGCCAACCTCCCGGCCTTCCCGGCCAACCTCAAGAAGCAGCTGAACGGGGCCCCTTACCCGGCGCCGCGCAACATCCTGGCCTGCGCCGTCGAGGGCGCGCAGGTGGACTTCGAGACCGCGCTGACCATCGAGGCCCGCTACTTCACCGAGCTGGTCACCGGGCAGACCGCCAAGAACATGATCCAGGCGTTCTTCTTCGACCTCCAGGCCGTCAACGCCGGCCGCAGCCGGCCGCAGGGCGTGGAGCCCCGCAAGGTCACCAAGGTCGCCGTCCTCGGCGCGGGCATGATGGGCGCGGGCATCGCCTACTCCTGCGCCCGCGCGGGCATCGAGGTGGTGCTCAAGGACGTCACCCCCGAGGCCGCCGCCAAGGGCAAGGCGTACTCCGAGAAGCTGCTCGACAAGGCGCTGTCCCGCGGCCGTACGACCGAGGCCAAGCGCGCCGAGCTGCTCGCCCGGATCACCCCGACCGCCGAGGCCGCCGACGTGGCGGGCTGCGACGCCGTCATCGAGGCCGTCTTCGAGGACACCGCCCTCAAGCACAAGGTGTTCCAGGAGATCCAGGAGTTCCTCGCGCCCGACGCGCTGCTCTGCTCCAACACCTCCACGCTGCCCATCACGGGCCTCGCGGAAGGGGTTTCGCGTCCCGCGGACTTCATCGGGCTGCACTTCTTCTCGCCCGTGGACAAGATGCCGCTCGTCGAGATCATCAAGGGGGAGCGGACCGGCGACGAGGCCGTCGCCCGCGCCTTCGACCTCGTCCGGCAGATCAGCAAGACCCCCATCGTGGTCAACGACTCCCGCGGGTTCTTCACCTCGCGCGTCATCGGCCAGTTCATCAACGAGGGCGTCGCCATGGTCGGCGAGGGCATCGAGCCCGCGTCCATCGAGCAGGCGGCCGCACAGGCCGGGTACCCCGCCAAGGTGCTCTCCCTGATGGACGAGCTGACGCTCACCCTGCCCCGCAAGATCCGCAACGAGACCCGCAAGGCCTTCGAGGCCGAGGGCCGGGCGTGGGCCGAGCACCCCGCCGACACCGTCATCGACCGGATGGTCGACGAGTTCGGGCGCCCCGGGCGCAGCGGCGGGGGCGGTTTCTACGCGTACGACGAGAGCGGCAAGCGCGCCGGGATCTGGCCGGGGCTGCGGGAGCACTTCACCAAGCCGGGGCATGAGATCCCGTTCGGGGACATGAAGGAGCGGATGCTCTTCTCCGAGGCGCTGGACACCGTCCGCTGCTTCGACGAGGGCGTCCTGACCTCGTACGCCGACGCCAACATCGGCTCCATCATGGGCATCGGCTTCCCGGCCTGGACCGGTGGCGTCATCCAGTACATCAACGGCTACGAGGGCGGCCTCGCCGGATTCGTCGCCCGCGCCCGGGAGCTCGCCGGGAAGTACGGCGAGCGGTTCGAGCCGCCGGCCTCCCTGGTGGAGAAGGCCGGACGCGGAGAGAAGTACGAGGACTGACGGCCGCCGCGCGGTCCCGGGGCGGGCGTGCCCCGGGACCGCGCGCGGGACGGCCTACCGTTCGGGCCCGGCCTCCGAGACGAACGCGGCCCGGAGCTCCGCCTTCAGCGAGCGCTGGAAGGCGGTCACCAGGGCCTGCACCACCATCGGCTGCATGTGCGCGGACAGCGCCTTCATGGTCTCCACCCGCTCCGGATCGCTCTCGCCCTCCGTGAACGGTCCCCACACCTCGTCCCGGAACAGCGCCGTCAGCTGGTGCGCCGCCGTCCGCGCGTGTTCCAGCAGCACCTGGCGCGCGGCCAGGATCGTCTCGTGGGCGATCGGTACGTCGAGCAGCGCGACCCCGAGCCGCAGCAGCCCGACGTCGACCCGGAACCCCTCCGGGGTGGGTGCCAGCACGTTCATCGCCGTCAGCCGCCGCAGGTCGCCCTCCGTCAGGGTCCGGCCGGCCCGCTTCTCCAGCTCCCCGAGCGAGGACTCCAGCGCCGCGTCCGGGGCCCACGTCGCCACCAGCGCCCGGTGGATCGCCAGATCGTGGGCGCTCAGGTCGTCGGGGAGCGCGTCGAGGTACCGCTCGATGGCGGACAGGGTCATTCCCTGGTGCTGCAACTCCTCGATCAGCGCGAGCCGGGACAGGTGCTCCGGTCCGTAGTGGCCCACGCGACGGGGGCCGATCACGGGAGGGGGCAAAAGGCCGCGGGTGCTGTAGAACCGTACGGTGCGGACGGTCACACCCGCCCTGGCCGCCAGCTCGTCGACGGTGAGCGACGACGGTTCCGGTGCCTGGGTGGTCATGTGCTCTCCGCCTCGCTCACTGATCAGCACGTCTTGAATCAGCACTGTTTCGATCGACACAGCTCGTGTTCAACAGTATTGCTGTCGCACCAACGATGTGAAACGGCCAGGAGCTGCCATGACCACGAAACTCCGACTGCCCGCATCTCCCGACGAGCTCACCCTGCCCGCCCTGCTGGCACGCAACGCCGCCGAGCACGGTGATCTTCCCGCCCTCTCGTGGCGCGAGGGCGAAGGCTGGTCCACCCTCAGCTGGTCGGACGTCCGCCGCAGGGTGGCCGTCCTCGCCGCCGGCTACGCCGCCGCGGGCGTCGAGCGCGGCGAGCACGTCCTGCTGATGATGGGCAACCGCCCCGAGCACTGGCTCACCGACCTCGCCCTCGTCCATCTCGGCGCCGTGCCCGTCACCGTGTACGGGACCTCCGCGCCCGAGCAGATCGCCCACATCGCCCGGCACAGCCGGGCCCGGCTCGCCGTCGTCGAGGGAGCCCGGGAACTGGCCCGGTGGGAGCCGCTGCTGGCCGATCCCGGGATCCCGCTGGAACGGCTCGTCGTGGCCGAGGCCGCCGAAGCGGGCCCGCACTCCACCTACGCCTCCCTGTACGCCGGCGGTGTCCACCTGCACCGCGCCGAGGCCTTCGAGAAGGCCTGGCGGGAGTCGCGGCCCGGGGACCCGCTGACCGTCGTCTACACCTCGGGCACCACCGGAGACCCCAAGGGCGTCCGCCTGACCCACCGCAACATCCTGCTCCAGTCCCTGCGGCTGGACCGGCACATCGAGCTGCCCGAGCACGCCGAGCACATCTGCTACCTGCCCTTCGCGCACATAGCGGAGCGGATCCTCGGCATCTACCTCCCCCTCCTGCGGGCCGCCCACGTCCGGCTGTGCGCCGACCCGGCCGCCGTGTCCGCCGCCGTGCGCGAGCTGCGCCCTGTGCAGTTCTTCGGGGTGCCCCGGGTGTGGGAGAAGCTGGCCGCCTCCGTACGGGCGGTGCTCGGGCGGCTCCCGCAGGAGCAGCAGCGCGCCATCGAGGCGGCGAACGGCCTGGCGCGGGACCGCGCGGGCCACCGGGAGCGGGGGGAGGAGGTCCCGGCGGAGCTCGAAGCCTCGTACGGCCGGGCCAAGGAGCAGGTGCTGGACCCCTTGCTGACGCTGGCCGGGATGGACCGGCTGGTGTGGACGGCCAGCGCCACGGCGCCGATGCCGATCGACGTGGTCCGCTTCTGGGCCGGCTGGGGGATCACCATCATGGACGCGTGGGGGCTGACCGAGACCTCCGGCGTGTGCACGGTCAACAGTCCGGACGGTTTCCGGCTGGGCTCGGTCGGCCGTCCGATCGAGGGGCTGGAGCTGCGGATCGGCGCGGACGGGGAGATCTTCACGCGCGGGGAGACGGTCTTCGGCGGCTACCTGAGGGCGGACGGGTCGGTGGAGAGCGCCTCCGACGGCCAGGGCTGGTTCCCGACCGGGGACATCGGGCGCGTCGACGGGGACGGGTTCCTGTGGCTGACCGACCGCAAGAAGGAACTGATCATCACCTCGAACGGCAAGAACGTTTCTCCGGCCCTGGTGGAGAACACCGTCAAGGAGCACCCGCTGATCGGGCAGGCGCTGGTGCACGGCGACGGCCGCTCCTACCTCGTCGCCCTCCTCGTGCTGGACCCCGAACTGGCCCCGGCCTGGGCCGAGGCCCACGGGATCGCGGCCCGCACGCCCGCCGAACTCGCCGCGCACCCGGCCGTGCGGGAAGAGATCGCCCGCGCCGTCGGCGCCGCCAACGCACGGCTCAACCGCACCGAGCAGATCAAGCGCTACCGGCTGCTGACCGGGGAATGGGGCCCGGAGACCGGGGAGCTGACCCCCTCGCTGAAGCTGCGCCGCCGGGTGGTCCGGGAGAAGTACGGGGAACTGATCGAGGGGCTGTACGCGGAGTCGTACGAGGAGCCGCACGGGGCCTCGGACCCGGAAGCGCACGAGGCCCCGTAGGGGAGCGTCACCCGGACGGCCCTGTCCCGGTGAGCGGCAGGGCGCTCACCGGGACAGGGTGAGGGGATGTACATATGCGTCGCATTCGTCCCCTCGCCCGGAACGGTGGGCTGAGCCGCACATGGGTGTGCTGCGTGACCATCCCGAACTCGCCCTGTTCCTCTGCCTCGCCGTCGGCCACCTCGTCGGCAAACTGCGCGTCGGCCCGATCACCCTCGGCGGCATCTGCGGCACGCTGATCGTCTCGCTGTTGCTCGGCGCCTGGGCCGAGATCGAGATCGACGCCGATGTGAAGACGATCTTCTTCGCGCTCTTCATCTTCGCCCTCGGCTACATGGCCGGACCGCAGTTCTTCGCCAATCTCAACCGCAAGAGCATGCGCTTCTTCGCGCTCTGCCTCATCGAGCTCGTCAGCGTGCTCGGCCTCGCCTACCTGCTCGCCAAGGCCTTCGACCTCGACGTCGGCACCGCATCGGGCATCCTGGCCGGCGCGGCCACCGAATCCGCCGTCGTCGGCACCGCCACCGAGGCCATCGGCAAGCTCCCGGACCTGACCGCGGACCAGATCTCCACGTACCAGGGCCACGTGGCCACCGCGTACACCGTCTGCTACCTCTTCGGCCTGGTCACCATCGTCATCTACACCAGCCAGATCATGCCGATGATGCTCCGGATCAACCTGCGGGACGCCTCCCGCGCGCTGTGGGAGAAGATGCGCGGGGGTGGCGGCGGCGCCCTGGAGAGCGATGAGCGCGAGGCGCTGCCCGGCCTGGTCGGGCGGACCCACCTGGTCACGCTCGCCGACGGCCGCACCGTCGGGGACCTGGAATCCGCCTTCGGCGGCGGGGTCACCGTGGAGGCCGTCAGGCGCGGCTCCAGGAACCTCACCCCCACCCCGGACCTCGAACTCACCCTCTCCGACCTGGTCCTCGTCGTCGGCCGGCGCTCCGACGCCATCGCGGCGGGCCGGGCCATCGGCCCCGAGACCCCCGGCATCCCCGGTGTGGACACCCCGCTCGCCACCAGCCAGGTCGCGATGACCGATCCGGTGGTCGCCGGGAAGACGCTGGACGAGATCCGCGCCGGGTATCCGGACTTCGCCCGCAGCGGGGTCTACGTGACCGACGTGCTCCGCGGGGAACAGCACCTGCCCGCCACCCCGGAGACCGTCGTCCAGCGCGGCGACGTCGTCACCCTCGTGGGCGCCCGCGCGGGCCTGGACCGGATCGTCGCGAAGATCGGCACGGTCGCCAGGAACGACGCCACCGACTTCATCTACCTCGGCCTCGGCATCGCGCTCGGCTCGCTCATCGGCCAGCTCGTGGTCCGCCTCGGCGGGGTCCCGCTCTCGCTCGGCACCGGCGGCGGCTGCCTGGTCTCCGGTCTGCTCTTCGGGTGGTTCCGCTCCCGCCGGCAGACCTTCGGCGCGTTCCCGCCGCAAGCCGCCACCACCATCAAGGACATGGGGCTCGCGGTCTTCATCGCCTGCACCGGGCTGACCTCGGGCCCGCAGGCCTGGCCGCTGCTCAAGGAGTACGGGGCCCTGCTGCCGTTCGCCGGGATGGCCATGGTCCTCGTACCGGCCACGCTCTCGCTGGCCGTCGGGCGCAAGCTCCTGAAGATCGAGAAGCCGCTGCTGATCGGCGCCATCGCCGGACAGCAGTGCTCCACGCCCGCCATCACCTCGGTGACGCAGGTGGCCCAGAGCTCGGTGCCGATGCTGGGCTACACGATCACCTACGCCCTCTCCAACTTCCTGCTCCCCCTCACCGGGCCGATCCTCGTCGGGATCCTCGGGGCCTGACCCCGCCCCTGCCTCCCCTGCCCCCCATCAGGACGGGTTTCCGCATGATCGACTTCCTCAGCCGGAACATCTTCAAGCCCCATCCCGAACTGCTGGTCTTCATCACCGTAGCCTTCGGCTTCCTCGTCGGGAAGCTCCGCTGGAAGGCCATCGGCCTGGGCGCCGTCACGGGCTGTCTCATCGTGGGTCTGGTCTTCGGGGCCCAGTTCAAGATCACCATCGACGGGACCGTGAAGAACCTCTTCTTCACGATGTTCCTCTTCGCCCTCGGCTACAAGGTGGGCCCGCAGTTCTTCCGCGGCCTGAAGAAGGACGGCCTGCCGCAGGTCCTCAACGCCGTGATCGTCTGCGTCACCGGCCTGCTCGTCTCCTGGGGCTTCGCCGTGATGCTCGGCTACGGCCCGGGGCTCAGCGCCGGCCTGCTCGGCGGCGCGCTCACCCAGTCCGCCGTCATCGGCGTCGCACAGGACGCGATCGGCAACCTGCCCGGGCTCAGCCCGGACCAGGTCACCGAGCAGCAGAACCTCGTCGCGGTCGGGTACGCGGTCACCTACCCGCTCGGCACCATCCTGTGCGCGATGCTCCTCGCCAACGTGCTGCCCAGGCTCTACCGCCGCAACCTGGCCGCCGAGAGCGCCGAACTCGCCCAGGAGCTCGACGCGCCCGCCGACAACCCCGACCTGCGCGAGGGGTACTACGAGATCGTCCTGCGGGCGTACACCATCCAGCGGCCCGATCTCGTCGGGCGGACCATCGACGACTTCGAGAATCAGCAAAAGGCGCTGGGCCACCGCATCTACCTCACCCGGATCCGGCGGGACGGGAAGATCATCGACCACACCCAGCGGACCACACTGGCCGAGGGCGACGTGGTCGCCGTCAGCGCCCTGCGCGGATCCCTGGTCGAGTTCGACGCCCGCACGCACATCGGCCCCGAGACCGACGACGTCGAACTCCTCGGCTACCAGACCGAGAACCTGCACGTGGTCGCCTCGGAGAAGGCGCAGCTGGGAAAGACCATCGAGGAACTGCGCGCCGAGCCCTTCATGGTCGGGGTCTACATCGACAAACTCTTCCGCTCCGGCACGGAGTTCCCCTACCGGCTCTCCACCCCGCTGGAGCGCGGCGACACCCTGATCCTCTCCGGTCCCAAGCGGCTGGTGGACCCGGCGGGCAAGGCCATCGGCAAGCCGGTCCCGACCAGCTTCGCCACCGACATGATCTGGGTGGGCCTCGGCATCTTCCTCGGCGGCTGCCTCGGGATCCCGGCGCTCACCGCGGGCGGGGTCCCGATCTCGCTGTCCACCTCGGGCGGCGCGCTCATCATGGGCCTCGTCTTCGGCTGGATCCGGGGCAGGTACCCGACGTACGGCAACGTCCCGCCCGGTGCCCAGTGGTTCATGGACACCCTCGGGCTGTGCCTCTTCGTCGCGGTCGTCGGCCTCAACGCCGGGCCGAGCTTCACCAGCGGGCTCGCCACCGCGGGCTGGGGGCTGCTCCTCTGGGGCGCGGTCATCACGCTGATCCCGCTGCTGGTCGGCTTCCTCGTGGGCCATCACGTCCAGAAGATCCGCTTCCCGATCCTGATGGGCGTACTGGCCGGCGGCCAGACCACCACGGCGGCGATCGGGGCGGTCAACGAAGCGTCCAAATCGCAGGTGCCGACGCTCGGTTACACGATCCCCTACGCCATCAGCAACGTGCTGCTGACCATCTGGGGCGCCGTCATCGTCCTCCTCAACCACTGAACGTCCCCCGACCGACCGACAGTCCCCCCGACGCAAAGGAACGAACCACCGTGCCGGAGACCACTTTCAGCCGCGAGGAGATCCAGTCCTTCGCGCAGCTCAGCCCGTTCGAGCTGAAGGACAAGTTCATCCAGCTCGCCACCGCCGCCCAGGCCGACAAGCCGGGCCAGAAGGACACCACCGCGCGCGCCATGCTCAACGCGGGCCGCGGGAACCCCAACTGGATCGCCACCGGGCCGCGCGAGGCCTTCTACGCGCTGGGCTTCTTCGCGCTGGAGGAGTCCCGGCGGGTGTGGACCGCCGACAACCTCGGCGGAATGCCGGAGAGGAAGGGCATCGGGGAGCGGTTCGATTCCTGGGCCCGTCGCCACCCCGACCTGCCGGGCGTGGAGATGCTGTCCGCCTGCGTCCAGTACGCCCTCTCGCGCTGGCCGTTCGACAAGGACGCCTTCGTGCACGAGCTGACCGACGCCGTCACCGGCGACAACTACCCGGTACCGGACCGGATGCTGAAGCACGCGGAGCAGATCGTGCGCGGCTACGTCGCCGACGAGATGTTCGACAAGAAGCCGCCGCAGGGCAACAACCTGTCGCTGTTCGCCACCGAGGGCGGCACGGCCGCCATGTGCTACATCTTCGACTCGCTGATGAAGAACGGGATCCTGGAGAAGGGCGACAAGATCGCCCTGATGACCCCGGTGTTCACCCCGTACATCGAGATCCCCGAGCTCGACACGTTCGAGTTCGAGGTGGTCAACGTCTCCGCGAGCCTGTTCGCGGAGACCGGGGTGCGGCAGTGGCGCTATCCGGAGGAGGAGGTCGCCAAGCTGGCCGACCCCTCCGTGAAGCTCGTCTGCCTGGTCAACCCGAGCAACCCGCCCTCGCTCGCCCTGAGCGACCGGGTGGCGGACCAGATCAAGGACATCGTCGCCACCAGCAACCCGAACCTGCTGATCGTCACGGACGACGTGTACGGCACCTTCGTGCCGGGCTTCCGCTCGATCGCCGCCGATCTGCCCCGCAACACCCTGCTCGTGTACTCGTACTCCAAGCACTACGGCTGCACCGGCTGGCGGCTCGGAGTGATCGGCCTGCACGACGACAACGTCATCGACCGGATGATCGCCGAATTCCCCCGGGACCGGAAGGACCGGCTCGCCAAGCGGTACGGCACGCTCAGCCTGGAGCCGGAGAAGATCCGCTTCATCGACCGGCTCGTCGCGGACTCCCGGTCCGTGGCCCTCAACCACACGGCAGGCCTGTCGCTGCCGCAGCAGACGATGATGACGCTCTTCTCGCTCTTCGACATGCTGGAGGAGGGGCAGGCGTACAAGGAGCGCATCCGCCAGATCGTCCACCGCAGGCTCGACCTGCTGCTGGAGGGCGCCCAGATGAAGATCTCCGAGGACGACAAGCGGGCCGCGTACTACATCGAACTCGATCTGCTGGCCGAGGCGGAGCGGGTCCACGGAAAGGACTTCGCGGACTTCCTGGAGAAGAACTACGAGCCCGTCGACCCGTTGTTCCGCCTCGCCGAGCAGACCTCGGTGGTCCTGCTCAACGGCGGCGGCTTCGACGGCCCGCAGTGGTCGGTGCGCGTCTCGCTGGCCAACCTCGACGACCTGGACTACCTGAAGATCGGCCACCACCTGCGGGAGATCTTCCAGGACTACGCGAGCGAGTGGGAGCGCGCGAAGGCGGCCGGCTAGCGGCGGCGGCCCCCGGGCCGCGGGTGCCCGCCGGATCACGGCGGGCACCCGCGGCGACCGGTCGGTGACCGGTCAGGGGTCGGTCGGCGGTCGGTCGGAGACCGGTCAGCGGCCGGTCAGCGGCCGATCAGCGGGTAGTGGTCGGAGAGGTTGGTGTAGGTGTACGAGGTGCCCCAGCTGGAGACGGTCCAGGGCGCGGACTGCTCCTTCACCACGTTGTTGTCCCAGTTCGCGGGGCGCGCGTTGCCCTTGCGGTAGAGGACGTAGTCCAGGTCCTCGCGCGGGTCGGTCGGGTAGCGGTAGTTCGCGATCGAGTTCAGCGCGGTGTCGAAGGAGTACGGGTGCCCCGTGCGGGTGTCGGACGGCGCCAGGTCGGCATCGGCCAGCATGGAGGCGAGCTCGGGGGTCCGCGAGTCGACGTTCATGTCGCCCGCCACGATGACCTGTTCGTTCGCGGGGATGTTCTTGCCGTCCAGGAACGCGTCGATGTTCCGGAACTGGCGGGAGCGCATCTGCGCCGCCTCGCCCGCACTGCAGCCCGGGTCGGTGGACTGGGCGTGGGTGCCGACCACGTGGACCTTGGTCCCGTTCACGTTCAGCACGACGTAGGCGAAGCCCTTGTTGGACCACCAGTCGGCGCCGCAGGCGTCCTTGTAGACGACCTGTTCCTTGCGCAGGACCGGCCACTTGCTGAGGATCGTGACGCCGCCGTCCTCCGGGGTGGTGGAGGAGTAGGCGCCGCCCGTCGCGTCCCAGCCGCTCTTGCTGCGGCCCACGACGGGGGTCTGGTACGGGTACTGCGCCGAGGCGTTGGACTTCAGCGCGTCCGAGGCGCCGTTGTCGAAGGCCTCCTGGAGCACGACCACGTCGTGGCCCTGGAAGAAGGAGGCCTTGGGGATCTCCGTCGCCCGGATGTCCTGGCCCCAGTTCGGGTAGAGGTTCTTGCTCATCAGGAACGTGTTGTACGTCAGAACGCTGAGCCGCGGCGCGGCGGCGTTCTCCGCGGCGGTGGCGGCCGGAGCCGTGGTCGCGGCGAGCGAACCGACGGCGATCGCGGCGACGACCGCGGCGGCGGCCCTGGCCTTGCGGGGCTGGAGGTGGGGCATGGAGGTCTCCCTCGTTCCTGTGGGGGAAGATCGGCCCCGCCATCCAAGCAGCCACGGTTACCTCTGGGTAACACCCATGACACGACTTTCTGTCCGGACCACGACAACGTGGGGGCGGCAGAAAAACGGAGCTGGTCAGTCCGTCGTGGAGGTCCAGGTGAAGCCGGAGAGACCGCCCTGCTCGGGGGCGGCGCAGGCACCGTCGCGGAGCCTGCGGCGCCGCAGGACGAAGCGCAGCAGGGCGAAGACCGCGAGGGCGACCGCGGTGACGCAGGCCAGCGTGACGGCCGCGATCGCGAGCAGGGTGGGGGCCGAGGCCTCCAGCCAGGCCGAAGGGGACAGGTCCATCGCCGCAGGATGCACCGTCAGGGGGTCCCGGCGGAAGGCTCGGGACCACCGTCATACTGGGAGAACGGCGAGGTCCACACCCTGGGGGCGCACTCATGAGCACGACGGAGCACCCGGCGCAGCCGGCGGACCCCGCGGCGCGGCGCACGGGCGGCGGCCGGGCCGACCCCGAGCCCCCGCCGGCCGGTGGAGTGCTCTGGACCATCGCCGGAGACGTCCGCGGGCTGCTCATGCTGCCCGCCGCCTTCACCATGCAGGTCGCGCACCCCGCGATCGGGGCCGGCGTCGACGAGTACTCCGTCTTCCGCACCGACCCCTGGGGCCGCGGCGAGCGCTCCCTGCGCTCCGTCCAGCTGTGGGTGTACGGCGGAGCGGACGCCGCGGCCGAGGGGCGCCGGGTGCGCCGGCTGCACAAGGAGATACAGGGCACGGACACCCGGGGGCGCCGCTACCACTCCCTCGACCCGGCCTGCTACGCCTGGGTGCACGCCACCGGCTTCCCGGTCTACCTCTACGCCGGGCGCTACCTGCTGCGCCGCTTCACGCCCGCCCAGGAGCGCCAGCTCTACCGCGAGTGGCTCCAGGTGGGCCGCATCCTCGGTCTCCACGACCGGGACATGCCCCGGAGCATCGAGGAGTACTGGCCCTACTACCACCGGATGCTGGCCGAGGAGATCGAGTCCACCGCGGTCGCCCGCGAGCTCGTCGCCACCGACACGCCGCTGCCCCGCCCCGAGGGCGGCCCACTGGCCGTCCGGATCCTGCTGCGCCTGGCCTGGCCGGTGGCGCGGGCCGCCTTCCTGCACTTCCGGGCCTTCGTCAGCGTCGGCTACATGCCGCCCGAGGCCCGCGCCGCCATAGGCCTGGAGTGGACCCCGTCCCAGGAGCGCCGCCTGCGCCGTTTCAGCACGGCCGTACGCATCCTCGTACCACTCCTGCCGGAGCGCCTGCGCTACCTCCCGATCGCCCGGGCGGCCCGGGCACGCCGGCGCGCCGGGACCCCCTGAGGGGTACCGGCGCGCGAAGGGACCGTACGGCCCTGGTTCCGTACGGTCCCGGCTCGGTGCGGCCTGCACGGTGCGGCCCGCTCGGCGCCGCCGTGTCCGTGCGGCCGTGGATCAGTGGCCCTCGTGGACCGAGTCCGTCGCCGCGATCTTCTTCCAGGACTTCGGCTCCGCCGCCGGCTTCGCCGCCGGGGCCTGGAGCGTGCGGGCGCCCGGGGCCTTGGCCGCCGGGTTCAGGGCCGAGAGGGCCGGCTTGCCCGGGGTGTAGAGCCAGGTCTCGAAGAGCTGCGCCAGCGGCTGGTTGGAGACCTTCTCCGCGTAGCGGACGAAGTCACCGACCTTGGCGTTGCCGTAGGCGCGCTCGGTCGGCCAGCCCTTGAGGATCTGGAAGAACTTCTCGTCGCCGACCTTGTTGCGCAGCGCCTGGATGGCGATCGCGCCCCGGTCGTAGACGGCCCCGTGGAACTGGTTCTCCGGGCCCGGGTCGCCCGGCTTCACCTGCCAGAACGGGTCCTCCGCGGTGCGCAGCTGGTACGCCCAGTCGGCGAGCTCCTGCGCGGTGCCCTCGCCCTCCTTCTCCGACCACAGCCACTGGCTGTAGCGGGCGAAGCCCTCGTTGACCCAGATGTCCTTCCAGCCGTCGACGGACACGCTGTCGCCGTACCACTGGTGGGCCAGCTCGTGCACGACCACCGAGACGTTCGCGCCGTTCGCGAACTGCTTGGGGCTGTAGAACGGCCGGGTCTGCGTCTCCAGGGCGAAGCTGCTGGGCACGTTCGGGACGTAGCCGCCCAGCGCGTTGAAGGGATACGGGCCGAAGACCCCCTCCAGCCACTCCGCGACCTCTCCGGTGCGCTCCACGCTCGCCCGCGCCGCGCCCGCGTTGTCACCGAGGTCCTGGCTGTAGGCGTTCAGGATCGGCAGCCCGCTCGAGGTCTTGTCGGTGGTGATGTCGAACTTGCCGATCGCCAGGGTGGCGAGGTACGTGGCCTGCGGCTTGTTCGAGCGCCAGTTGTAGCGGGTCCAGCCCAGCCGCGAACTCTGCGACTGCAGCACGCCGTTGCTGATGGCCTGGGTGCCGTCGGGCACGTTCACCGAGACGTCGAAGGTGGCCTTGTCGAGCGGGTGGTCGTTGCTCGGGAACCACCAGACCGCCGAATCGGGCTCCTGCGCGGCGATGCCGCCGTCCGGCGTGCGCTGCCAGGCCGACCAGCCGTCGACCTTGAACTCCGAAGGCTTGCCCGCGTATTTGACGACCACGCTCGACTGGCGGCCGCGCTGGAGCGGGGTGGCCGGGGTGATCTCCAGCTCCTGGGTGCCGGACTTGGCGAACTTCGCCTTGACGCCGTTGACCCGGATCTCGCTGACGTCCAGGCCGAAGTCCAGGTTGAAGCGGGACAGGTCCTGCTTCGCGGTGGTGAGGAGGGTGGCGGTGCCCTCCAGCAGGTCGGTCTTCGGCTGGTACTGCAGGCGCAGGTCGTAATGGGAGACCTCGTACCCGCCGTTGCCGCTGGCCGGGTAATAGGGATCGCCGATACCCGGGGCGCCCGGACCCGAACTCGCCGCCGACGCCGGGATCACCAGCAGGAGGGAAGCGGCGAGCACGCTCGGGGCGATGACTTTGCGGTGCACCTTGAACTCCAATTGGTAGGGGAGTGGCTTCCGTTCGACCGTATTCACGCCCGGGACCCCACGTCATGTCCATGGCCCCTGCTGTCACACGATCGCCATGCGTCTGAAAAACGCCCGTACCGGACCGGGCGGCGCCGGAAATCTCGCGGCCGGCCCCTGGCCTGCACCGATCGATGTCCGTATCTGCAATTCAGCCGTCATTGCCGCCGCGTTCCCCGGGTCCTAGCGTTGCCGTCGTGGCCCCGCACGCCGGCCGCCACCCCACCCTCTTGAGAACGGCATTCCTATGGCTACCACCACCCTGCGTCAGCTCAACGGCTTCGACGAGACCCCCGCGACCTTCGAGAACGCGGTCCTCGTCCTGGTCGACTACCAGAACACCTACACCGGCGGCGTCATGGAACTGGACGGCTGGGAGCCCGCGCTGGCCTCCGCCGCGCAGCTCCTCGCCCGGGCCCGCGAGGCCGGCACCCCCGTCGTCCACATCCGTGACGGCGGCTACGGCATCGACACCGAGCCGGGCACCATCCACGCGTCCGTCGCCCCCCAGGGCAACGAAGCGGTCGTCACCAAGTCCGTGCCCAACGGCTTCCACAACACCGATCTCCACGGGATCATCGAGGCCACCGGCCGCAAGAACCTGATCATCGCCGGGTTCATGACCAACATGTGCACCCTCTTCACCACCGAGGGCGCCTTCCTGCGCGGCTACGCCCCGACCGTCGTCGCCGACGCCTCGGCCACGCGAGCGCTGGAGAGCCCGGCGGGCGCCCTGACGGCGCAGCAGATCCACCAGGCGGCCCTCGCCACGGTCACCGAGCTCTACGGTGTGGTCGTCGCCACCGGTGCAGAGCTGAAGTAACACCGGCGCCGCGACACCGGCAACCGGCCCCCCTCTCCCGCAGACGGTGCGGAAGAGGGGGACTTCCGTTTTCCGGCCGGATGTTTTCCCCGCCCTGCGTGCCGAGGCGCTCGGCCGCGCCGTCCGCCACGGGACCGCAGGGCGCCGGTCCGGGGTCCGGGCCGGATGCGCGGCCGGGCACGCGGCAGGGTGTGCCGCCGGGCACGCGGCAGGGTGTGCCGCCGGGCGGGCCGCAGAGTGTGCCGCCGGGCGGGCCGCCGGGTACACGGCCGGAAGGCGCCCTCCCACTACCGGTCCGCAGGAGCCCCGCTCTTCTCTGCATACCAAGCAGTCGTTAGCCTGCCCGGCATGACCCTTCCCGAGCACGCCGCCCGCCGCTGTTGGCACGGAGCGATCAACCCGCTGCACTCCACCGTCTACTTCTCGCCCGACCTCGGCAAGGAGTTCTCCGCCCTCGGGATCACCGACTGGGCCGCCGTCAACCTCTCCTCCCGGTCCGCCGCCATGGGCGCGGTCGGCCCGGGCACCGTGACGGCCACCTTCTACAACTACCGCCACGACCTGGTCGCCCGGCACCTGCCGGCCGTCTGGGAGACCGCGACCCCCGAGCAGGTACTCGCCGCCCGGCTGCGGGCCGCCGACACCACGCTGCGCCGCCTCCTCGGCCCCGAGACCATCGAGTCCCCCGAGGTCGCCGAAGCCGCCGAGCTGGCGATGCGCGCGACCGAGGCCTGCACCCGGCACGCCCGCACGCTGTACTCGGCCCACGCGGACCTCCCCGTACCCGAGGAGCCGCACCTCAAGCTGTGGCACGCCACCACCCTCCTGCGCGAGCACCGCGGGGACGGCCACCTCGTCGCCCTGCTCACCGTAGGCCTGGACCCGGTCGAGGCCCTGGTCAGCCACACGGCCACCGGTCGCGGGATGACCCCGAAGTACCTCAAGTCCATCCGCGGCTGGAACCAGTCCGACCTGGACGCGGCCACCGGCCGGCTGCGCGACCGCGGCCTGCTCGACGCCGAGGGCGGGCTCACCAGCGAGGGCGCGGCCCTGCGCGAAGCGCTGGAGACGGAGACCGACCGCCTGGACGAGGCTCCGTACGAGCACCTCGGAGCCGCCGGACTCGCCCGGCTCGCGGAGATCGGCGGCGGCTTCACCATGCAGGCCTTCGCCGCCGGGGCCTTCCCCCGGGACCTCCTCGGCAAGGCCTGAGACCCGGGCCGGTCCGGGCTCCCGACGTCAGGCGCCGCCACCTGCCACAATTGGCAGCCTTCCGACGCAGCACGCAGCACGCAGCAGCATCACGTACACGTACGAAGGCAGGCGGGACCGCACAGTGACCATGTCCATCGAAGGCAGGATCGCCGAGGAGCTCGGCGTACGGGAGCGGCAGGTCAAGTCCGCCGTCGAGCTGCTCGACGGCGGCTCGACCGTGCCGTTCATCGCTCGCTACCGCAAGGAAGCGACCGAGATGCTCGACGACACCCAGCTGCGCACCCTGGAGGAACGGCTGCGCTACCTGCGCGAGCTGGAGGACCGGCGCGCGGCGATCCTCACCGCCGTACGGGAGCAGGGCAAGCTCGACGCCGAGCTGGAGGCCCGCATCAACGCGGCCGACACCAAGGCCCGGCTGGAGGACATCTACCTCCCCTTCAAGACCAAGCGCCGCACCAAGGCCCAGATCGCCCGCGAGGCCGGCCTGGAGCCGCTCGCCGACGGCCTGCTGGCCGACCCCTCGGTGGAACCGGCCGCCCGGGCCGCCGCGTTCGTGGACGCCGACAAGGGCGTCGCCGATCCGGCCGCCGCCCTGGAGGGGGCCCGCTCCATCCTCACCGAGAAGTTCGGCGAGGACGCCGACCTCATCGGCGAACTGCGCGAGCGCATGTGGGGCCGCGGCCGGCTCGCCGCGAAGGTCCGCGAGGGCAAGGAGGAGGCGGGCGCCAAGTTCGCCGACTACTTCGACTTCACCGAGCCCTTCACCGCACTGCCCTCGCACCGCGTGCTCGCCATGCTCCGCGGCGAGAAGGAGGACGTGCTCGACCTCACCCTGGAGCCGGAGGACCGCGAAGACACGGCGACGCCCGGGCCGTCCACGTACGAGGGCATGGTCGCCCGCCGTTTCGGCATCAACGACCGCGGCCGCCCCGCCGACAAGTGGCTCGCCGACACCGTCCGCTGGGCCTGGCGCACGAAGATCCAGGTGCACCTCGGCATCGACCTGCGCACCCGGCTGCGCGCCGCCGCCGAGGACGAGGCGGTACGGGTCTTCGCGTCCAACCTGCGCGACCTGCTGCTCGCCGCGCCCGCCGGCACCCGGGCGACGCTCGGCCTGGACCCGGGCTTCCGCACGGGCGTGAAGGTCGCCGTCGTGGACGCCACCGGCAAGGTCGTGGCCACCGAGGTGATCTACCCGCACGTGCCCGCGAACAAGTGGGACGACGCGCTCGCCAAGCTCGCCCGCCTGGCGAAGGAGCACGAGGTCGAGCTCGTCGCCATCGGCAACGGCACGGCCTCCCGCGAGACCGACAAGCTCGCCGCGGACCTCATCACCCGCCACCCCGAGCTGAAGCTCACCAAGGTGATGGTCTCGGAGGCCGGCGCCTCCGTGTACTCGGCCTCCGCCTTCGCCTCGCAGGAACTCCCGGACATGGACGTGTCGCTGCGCGGCGCCGTCTCCATCGCCCGCCGTCTGCAGGACCCGCTCGCCGAACTGGTGAAGATCGACCCGAAGTCGATCGGCGTCGGCCAGTACCAGCACGACCTGTCCGAGGTGAAGCTCTCGCGCTCGCTCGACGCCGTGGTCGAGGACTGTGTGAACGGCGTCGGCGTCGACGTCAACACCGCCTCCGCGCCGCTGCTCTCGCGGGTGTCGGGCATCAGCGGCGGACTCGCCGAGAACATCGTCGCGCACCGCGACGCCAACGGCCCCTTCCGCAACCGCAAGGGCCTCAAGGACGTGGCGCGGCTCGGCCCGAAGGCGTACGAGCAGTGCGCGGGCTTCCTGCGGATCCGCGGCGGGGACGACCCGCTGGACTCCTCAAGCGTGCACCCCGAGGCGTACCCGGTGGTGCGCTCCATGGGCAAGACGGCGGGCAGCGAGGTGGCGGCCCTGATCGGCAACACCGGCGTGCTGCGCTCGCTGCGGCCGGAGCAGTTCGTCACCGAGGCCTTCGGCCTGCCGACGGTCAGCGACATCCTGCGCGAGCTGGAGAAGCCGGGCCGGGACCCGCGTCCCGCGTTCAAGACGGCCACCTTCAAGGAGGGCGTCGAGAAGCTCGGCGACCTGGCCCCCGGAATGATCCTGGAGGGCGTGGTCACCAACGTGGCCGCCTTCGGCGCCTTCATCGACATCGGAGTCCACCAGGACGGGCTGGCGCACGTCTCCGCGCTCTCGAAGACCTTCGTCAAGGATCCGCGGGACGTGGTCAAGCCGGGTGACGTCGTCCGCGTCAAGGTCATGGACGTGGACATCCCGCGCAAGCGGATCTCGCTGACACTGCGGCTGGAGGACGAGGCGGAGCGCGGCGCCGGCGGCGGTGCGCCGAAGCAGCGCGAGGAGCGGGGCGAGCGCGGTGAGCGGCGCGGCGGCGGCAAGCCCCCGCAGCAGCGCGGCGGACAGGGCGGCGGGCAGGGCGGCTCGCGCGACGCGGCCAGGGGCGGCTCGCGCGACGGCGGCAAGGGCCAGCGCCAGGGCGGTCAGGGCGGCGGCGCTCCGGCACCCGCCAACAGCGCGATGGCCGACGCCCTGCGCCGTGCCGGTCTCAGCGGCCCCGACGAGCGGGGCGGCCGCAAGCGCTAGCAACTCGTGGCAGTGCGTGACGGATTGGCCGAATAGGCACCTCACAAGGGGACATACCTTGCCAACTCCGCTGCAAGATCTGTAGGCATGACGGAACGCCCGTTCGTTTAATGGCGAACGGGCTTCCGTGTTTCCCCTCAGGACCGCACTCCCGAGGTCGCCTTGAAGGCAAAGGACGTCATGCCCCTGCCCACGCACGCCTATCATCGCTGCCCGAGAAAGGGTCCGAAGAGGGAACACATGCGCCACCCGCAACTCAGCCTGCGCAAACGGTGCGAGTCGATTCTCAGCCGTCTTGAACTGCCACACCCCTTCTCCCTCGACGGACTGTGCGACCGGATAGCCGAGCAGCGGGGCCGCCCCATCCGGCTCCACCCGCTCCCCAAGGAAGCGGCGGAGTCCGGAGTGTGCGGGCTGTGGGTCGGCACCGCCAGCGTCGACTACGTGTTCTACGAGGCCCAGACCACCCCGCTGCACCGGGAGCACATCGTGCTCCACGAGATCGGCCACATCCTCTTCGGGCACCACTCCCTGGAGGCCGAAGAGGCGGGCGGAGACGTCCCCACCGTGCTCGGGCGCACCAACTACACCACCCGCCAGGAGCGGGAGGCGGAAATGCTCGCCAGCATGATCCGCATCCGTACGGGATCGCGCGGTCCGCACCTCGGCCACGGAGCCCCGGGCCGGGACACGCTCGCCCGGCTGGAGTCCGCCATGGGCTACGAGCGGCGGGGTCGGGGGCCGGGCCGCCATGGCTGCTGATCTCACCGCCTTCGGCGACGCGCTCGCCGTGCCCAGCGTCGTGGGCCTCTGGCTCGCCGTCCTGCTCCGCGCACCCGGCGCCCTGCGCGCCCCGCACCAGCGGGGCCTGTGGCTCGCCGTCGCCACCGCCGCGGCCGCGATGACCCTGAACCTGCCCGACATCGTCGCCTACGCCATGAGCCGCGACCCGGGCTACGCCCACACCATCGGGCTGGTCCGCAACCTCATCGGCGTCCTCTCCGCGGGCGCCGTGCTCTACTTCGTGGCCGCCGCCACCCGGGGCCGCCGGCTCCAGATCGCCTCCGGCGCCGGCACGGTCCTGTGGCTGACCGCCCTCGTCGCCCTGGACGCGGCCGCGCCCGGGCACGGCACGCACACCATCCCGCCGGCCGGCGATCCGGTGCCCTCCCTCGCCTACTGGCTGGTGCTGATCTCCGCGCACCTCCTCGCCAACAGCGTCTGCGTGTCCGTCTGCTGGCGCTACAGCCGCCGCACCGAGAGCCGGGGCCTGGCCGCCGGACTGCTGCTCTTCGGCCTCGGTACCGCGCTCGCCGGGGCGTTCTGGTTCGTGTACCTGCTCAAGGCGCTCTTCGGCTTCACCTGGGCGATGCCCGTGAACCCGCTGCTGATGAACGCGCACGGCCTGCTGCGCGCCGCCGCGATCCTCGTCCCGACCCTGTTCACCTTCCGCCGCACGGCCGCCGACACCGCCACCGCCTGGCGGCTGTGGCCGCTCTGGCGCGACCTGGTCCACGCCGTCCCGCACGTCGCCCTCAACGAGCCGCGCGCCGGACGGTTGCTGGAGCTGCTGTGGCCGCCGGTCCCGCGCAACCTGCTCGTCTACCGCAAGGTCATCGAGACCCGCGACGCCATCCTGATCCTGGGGGAGTACGTGGCCCCGGGCGTGCCGGAGCTCGCGCGCAGCCACGTCGCGGGCAGCGGGGTACCCGAACCGCGGCGCAGCGCGGCCGCGTTGGCCTGCGTGCTGAAGGAGGCGCGGCAGGCGAAGCTGGCCGGGACCCCGCAACAGCGGTGCGAGGGTGACGCGCTGGAGCTGCCCGCCGCCCTGCAGACCTCGGGCGGGGGAGGAGACCTGGAAGGCGAGGCCCGCTTCCTCGTGGAGGTCGCCCAGGCCTACGCCTCGCCCGCCGCCACCGGCTTCACCCCGTGAGACCCCGGCCGCCCCGGCACGACGCGGCGCACCCGCATCCGTACTCGTACCCGTATCCGCACGAATCGCTCGACCGCCAGGAAATGGAACTCCCTTGACCGCCACCGTACTGATCACAGGAGCCAGCGCCGGACTCGGCACGGCCTTCGCCCGCGGCTTCGCCGCCAAGGGCTGCGACCTCGTCCTCGTCGCCCGCGACAAGGCCCGCCTCGAAGCCGTCGCCGCGGACCTCGGCCGGGAATTCGGTACCGTCTGCGAGGTGTTGCCCGCCGACCTGCTCGACCCCGACAGCCTGGGGACCGTCGTGGAGCGGCTCGCCGACCCCACCCGGCCCGTCGACATCCTGGTCAACAACGCCGGCTTCGGACTGCCCGCGCCGTTCCCGTACAGCCCCGTCGAGGACGAGGAACGGATGCTCGACCTGCTGGTCAAGGTCCCGCTCCGGCTCACCCACGCGGTGCTCCCGGGCCTGCGCGCGCGCCGCCGGGGCGCGGTCGTCAACGTCTCCTCGGTCGCCGGACTGCTGCCGACCGGGACCTACGGCGCCGCGAAGGCCTGGATCACGGCCTTCAGCGAGTCCCTGCGCGTGGACATGGAGCCGTACGGGGTGCGCGTGCTGGCCGTGGTGCCCGGGTTCACCCGCACCGAGTTCCAGGAGCGTGCCGGGATGGACGTCAGCGCCCTGCGCGACGCGGTGTGGCTGGAGCCGCACGAGGTGGTGGCCCAGGCCCTGAAGGACCTGGCCCGGCGCCGCCCGGTGAGCATCACCGGCCGCCGCTACCAGGCGTACGCCCTCGCGGCCCGCCACCTCCCGCGCACCTTCGTGGCCCGGAAGATGGCCCGCAAGCGGCGCCCGCCGGCCGACGCGGGTTAGGCCGTCTCCTTCCGGGGGCCTTCGATGCGGTCCAGTGCCTCCCGCGCGGCCCGGTACAGGTCCTCGTCCCGGAGGATGTCCGCGCCGTAGCGGCGCTCAGAGCCGACCACCGTGCGCAGTGCGGGCAGGGCCGCCGCCGCGGGCCGGCCGATCGTTCCGAGGGCCCGTACGGTCCGCAGCACCACCGGGGGCGCCTCGTACCCGGCCAGCGGGCGCAGCTGCGGCAGCAGGGCCGCCAGGGCGGGGGCCGCGTCGCCGGTGATCCCCCACCAGGCCTCGGCCGCGCCGACCCGGGTCCACTCGCCCGGGCCGTCGAGCAGGGGCCGCACGGCGTCGGCGTACGGTGCGGCGAGCGGGCCGAGGTCGGCGAGGTAGCGCAGCACCGGGCGGCTCAGCCCGGCCCGGGCCGCCGATCCGCAGACCCGCAGCGCCAGTTCCGGGTCGCCGGTGACCCGCCAGTGCGCCCACGCCGCGGTCTGCGCGCCCTGCCACGGTTTCGCAGGGCGTCCGCCGGCCGGGCCGAGGGGATACGGGGTCCTGTCGCCGCGGGCCAGGGCGGCGAGCGCGTCGGCGGCCCGCGCGGCGGCCGGGCCGATCCGTCCCAGGGCCTCGGCCGCCGGCCGGGCGTGCCCGCACTCCAGCAGTCCGGTCAGCTCGGGCACGGCCGGCGCCGCGGCCGGGCCCCACCGGGTGAGGATCTCCAGCACCGCGGGGATGGCGCCTGCCCCGGAATCGGCGGCGAGCCGGTCCCGCAGGGCCGGGAGCAGATCCGCCGCCCACCGTTCGGGCAGTGATTCGACCCGCGGGCAGCGCTCCCCGAGGCGTTCGCGGTACCAGACCCTCGCCCGGTCGTCCCCCAGGCCGGCCAGGGCCCGTACCGCGAGGTCGGTGTGCGGGTTCGCGGGGGTGAGCCCGAACCCCTCGACGAAGCGGACGAGCCGGTCCGCGTACGGGGCCGCCGCGGTCCCGCCCCGCGCGAACACCTCGAGCGCCCTGCCCGCGATCCGCTCCTCGTCGTCCAGCCCGGCGGCGACCGTCTCCCACAGGTGCGCCGAGCGGCGCCGCCAGGAACGCAGCTGGCTCCCGGCGACCGTCACCGCCCGCGCGCGCAGCTCCGGGTCCCGGTGGCGGGACAGGCCGTCCACCAGGGCCGCCCCTTCGAGGGGATGGGCCGAGAGCAGCCGTGTGCAGTGCTCGACCGGTGAGTAGCGGTAGTACCCCCACGGCAGGTCCGGCAGGCAGTCGTCCCCGGTCTCGGCGAAGACCCCGGCGAGGCGGCGGCCCGTACCCCGCGCACCGCCGGGAGCGGCCACCAGCAGCACGGCCCACGCGGCCGCCAGCCCGACCTGGGTGTTGCGGTGGTCCAGCCAGGGCCGCACCCACTCGACGGTCGCCCCGGAGCCCTCGGACCCCGACAGTGTTCCCACGGCGAGCAGTTGGGCGGCCAGTGCCACCGGGTCGCGCTCCTCGGCGGCCTGCCGCCGCAGGGCCTGCAGTACCGCCGGATCCGCACCGCGCAGCTCGCGCAGCAGCCAGGCCGCGCCCGCCCGTACCTGCGCCGACCGGTCCGCGACCAGCGGGAGCACGTGGTGCCCGGAGCCGGTGAAGGCGAGGAAGGCCGGGCGGTGCACGCCGACGGGGCGCTCGCAGATGAGGTGGGCGCGGCGGGCCAGGTACCCGAGCACCAGGGCCCGGCGGTTCCTGTCGAGCCGGGGGAGCAGCTCGAACAGCCGCCGGGTGACCGCGATGAACAGCGGGTCGTCGGACCGCCACCCGAGCAGCGCCTCCAGCTTCGCCCAGGCGGAGCGCCGCAGACCCGGTACCAGCAGTCCGTGCAGCAGGCCCGGAACCACTTCCCGCCCCGCCGGCACCCCTTCGAGCTCGTGCCACCGCATCCCGCCCCCCGATCGTCCATGATCGGGAGCTTAACGAAGGCCAACGGGGGCTTGGGGGCGCCGGGTCCGTGGTCGACGGGCGGACGGCGGGCCGGTTGGGGGCGGCCGCCCGCCGACCGGGATCAGAGCTCGGTGACCTTGCCGTCCTCGACCCGCAGCCGGCGGGTCACGTGGACCGCGTCGAGCATCCGGCGGTCGTGCGTGACCAGCAGCAGGGTGCCCTCGTAGGCCTCCAGGGCGGACTCCAGCTGCTCGATCGCCGGAAGGTCGAGGTGGTTGGTGGGCTCGTCCAGCACCAGCAGGTTCACCCCGCGCCCCTGGAGCAGCGCCAGGGCCGCCCGGGTGCGCTCGCCGGGGGAGAGGGTCGCCGCCGGACGGGTCACGTGCGCCGCCTTCAGGCCGAACTTGGCCAGCAGGGTGCGGACTTCGGCCGGCTCGGTGTCGGGCACGGCCGCGCAGAAGGCGTCGATGAGCGGCTCGTCACCGAGGAACAGGCCACGCGCCTGGTCGACTTCGCCGACCCGTACCCCCGAACCGAGGGTGGCGGAGCCGGAGTCCGGGGCCAGCCGGCCCAGGAGCACGGCCAGCAGCGTGGACTTCCCGGCGCCGTTGGCCCCGGTGATGGCGACCCGGTCCGCCCAGTCGATCTGCAGGCTGGCCGGGCCGAAGCCGAACTCCCCGCGCCGTACGGAGGCTTCGCGCAGGGTGGCGACCACGGAGCCGGAGCGCGGGGCCGCCGCGATCTCCATGCGCAGCTCCCACTCCTTGCGCGGCTCGTCGACCACTTCGAGCCGCTCGATCGCGCGCTGCGTCTGGCGGGCCTTGGAGGCCTGCTTCTCGCTCGCCTCGCTGCGGAACTTCTTGCCGATCTTGTCGTTGTCGGTGGCCTTGCGGCGGGCGTTCTTGACGCCCTTGTCCATCCAGCCGCGCTGCATGGCGGCCCGGTCCTCCAGCGAGGACCGCTTGTCGGCGTACTCGTCGTACTCCTCACGGGCGTGGTTGCGGGCCCGCTCGCGCTCCTCCAGGTAGGCGTCGTAGCCGCCGCCGTAGAGGTTGATCTGCTGCTGGGCCAGGTCCAGTTCGAGGACCTTGGTGACGGTGCGCGTGAGGAACTCGCGGTCGTGGCTGATGACCACCGTGCCGGCGCGCAGCCCCTTCACGAACTGCTCGAGGCGCTCCAGACCGTCGAGGTCGAGGTCGTTGGTCGGCTCGTCGAGCAGGAACACGTCGTACCGGGACAGCAGGAGCGAGGCGAGCCCGGCGCGGGCGGCCTGGCCGCCGGAGAGCGCGGTCATCGGCAGGTCGAGCCCCACCGCCAGCCCCAGGTCGTCGGCGACCTCCTGGGCCCGCTCGTCGAGGTCGGCGCCGCCGAGGTTCAGCCACTGGTCGAGGGTCTCCGCGTACGCGTCGTCCGCACCCGGAGTGCCGTCCACCAGCCCCTGCGTCGCCGCGTCGAGCGCGGCCTGCGCCGCCGCCACGCCGGTACGCCGCGCCAGGAACTCGCGGATCGACTCGCCGGGGCGCCGCTCGGGCTCCTGCGGGAGGTGCCCGACGGCGGCGGTGGGCGGGGACAGGCGCAGCTCACCGGTCTCGGGAGCGTCCAGCCCGGCGAGCAGCCGCAGCAGGGTCGACTTCCCGGCGCCGTTGACGCCGACGAGGCCGATGACGTCGCCGGGCGCGACGACGAGGTCGAGATCGGCGAAGAGCGTGCGCTCACCGTGCGCGGCGGTGAGCTTCTTGGCGACGAGGGTTGCAGTCATGATCTGCCGATCCTATCCGCGCCCCGGCCCTCCGGGTCCCGGGGCCGGGCAGCGGCGGCACCCCGGCGGACGGGCGCGGACGCCGGGCCGGTGGAGGCCCGCCCACGGGGCCGGGGCCGGCCCTGTGGGCGGGGGCGGCGCTGCCCGACTGGCGGGCTCAGGTGCCGGGCGGGGGCCCTGGGGCCCCGCGGGCGGGGGGTGGCGTCCGGCTGGCGGCCTGAGGCGTCGGCGGGCAGGCGGCGGCCCTCCCGGCGGGTCCGGCCCTTGGAGTCCGGCCCTTGGAGTCCGGCGCCCGGCGAGTGGTGGTGCCCGGCCTGCGCGCTCAGGCGCCGGGTGGGCACGGGCCCGTCCACGGGGTCCGGCCTTCGGATCTCGCGGGTGGGGGCGGCGGTGTCTGGCCGACGGGCCCAGGTGGCGGGCGGGTGCGGGCCCGCTCGCAGGGGCCGGCCGGTCGGGGCCTATGGGTGGTGGGTTGTGTGCCTAGCCTGTGGGCTGGGGTGGCGCGTGGGCGTAGTCCCGTCGTCGGGGTCCGGCCTTTCGGATCCCGTGGGTGGGGTGGCGGCGGCTGGACCTTCGGGTCTCGCGGGTGGGGGTGGTGGCGCCCCGGCCTGCGGGCTCGGGTGGCAGGTAGGCGGAGGCCCGCTCGCAGGCCGAGCCCTGCGGGCGAAGCTGCGCCTACCCACCACCACTCCCCGCCCACAGGACCCGGGCCGGCCCCTGCGAGCAGGCCCGCCCCCGCCCGCCACAGCAGCCTTCCGTCCCCGGGACCCGATAGGCCGAGCCCCGTGGACGGGCAGGCACCCGACCGGCACCTGAACCGCCGACCGGGCACCGTCACTCCCCACCGACGGCCCCAAGGGCCGCCCCTCTTGGCGTTGGCCGGTGGGCTCAGGTGCCGAAGAGGCGGAGGCCCGCCCACAGGGCCGTCACCGCAGCCGTGAGTGCCGGGACCGTGGTCAGGAGGCCGAGCCGGGTGAAGTCCCCGAGCCGTACGCCCCCGTACCCGTCCGCGTGCAGGATCCGCCGCCACAGCAGCGTGGCCAGCGATCCCGCGTAGGTGAGGTTCGGCCCGATGTTCACCCCGATCAGCACCGCCAGCACCGGCCCCGCGCCACCCGCCGAAGCCACCGGGAGCAGGGCGAGCACCGCGGGCAGGTTGTTGATCAGGTTGGCCAGTACGGCGGCCAGGGCCGCCACCGCGAGCAGCGCGGGCAGGGAACCCCCGGCCGGTGTCACCCGCTCCAGCCCGGCCCCGAGTCCGTGGTCCACGACCGCCCGCACCACCACCCCCAGCGCCAGCACGAACAGGCAGAAGGCCGGCGCGGCCGACTCCAGGATCCGGACCGGCGTGGTCTCGCGCCGCCGCAGCGCCCGTACGGCCAGGACGAGCACGCCCGCGAGCGCCGCCCATGCGGGGCTCGCCCCCGCGAAGGAGGCGAGGGCGAAGCCCGCCAGGGTCAGCGCGAGCACAGCGGCCGCGAACCGGGGCAGCGGCGCGGGCTCCCCGGCCTCCGGGACGTGCTCCGGAGCCGCCGCCAGGTCGCGGCGGAAGAAGCGGCGGAAGACCGCGTACTCCACCCCGATCGCGGCGAGCCACGGCAAGGCCATCAGCGCCGCGAAGCGGGTGAAGGACAGGCCGCTCGCGGCGAAGGCGAGCAGGTTCGTGAGGTTGGAGACCGGCAGGAGGAGCGAGGCCGAGTTGGCGAGGTGCGCGGTGGCGTAGACGTGCGGCCGGGGCCGGGCCCCCAGCCGGGAGGCCGTGGCCAGCACCACCGGGGTCAGCAGCACCACCGTCGCGTCGAGGCTCAGCGCGGCCGTGACGACCGATGCGACGGCGAACACCCCGCCGAGCAGCGCCACCGGCCCCCGCCCCGCCGCACGCCGGGCCACCGCGGCGCCGGCGGCCCGGAAGAGCCCCTCGTCGGCGCAGAGCTGGGCCAGCGCCAGGATCACCGCGAGGAACCCGACCACCGGCAGCAGCTCGCGCACCTGCGCCCACGCGTCGGCGGGCGGTACGACACCGAGTACGACGAGCAGCCCGGCGGCGGGCACGGCCGCGGCGGCCTCGGGCAGCCCGCGCGGACGCAGAACGGCGAAGGCCAGCACTCCGAGGAGGAGGGCGGCGGAAAGGGACGCGGCGGCGAGGGGATTCAGAACGAGCTCCGGAGCGGGGTGGGCGGGGCGGGGTGGGCGGGGCAGGCCGGACCCGGAACACGCGCACCGCGGCGCGGCGCCACGGCACGAGGCGGAACGCCAGGCTAGACGCCGGCCCGGGCACCGCACCGGGGGCGGGGTCGCGCACGGTGCAGGACGTATGGCCGCGGGCCGGGCGCGGTCCAGGCGTCGGGCCGGGCCGGGCGCCGGGCCGGGCCGGGCGTCGGGCCGGGCATGAGTCGTGTCCTACCGGCTCGTGGCGCGGCCAACCGCCCCCGCTACGTCCTACTTCTCCTCCGGCTCCCAGGCGCGGAGCAGGTCGAGCAGCCCTGCGTCTCCGTCAACGTGCAAGGAGTCGGCCTGGATCCGGTCGTACAGGTAGAGGACCAGCTCACCGGCCGTGCCGTGGACGGAGGCGCCGGCTGCGTCCGAGACTTCGCCGGGCGCGGCGGTGGGCGCGGGGATGCGGGTGATGCGTGCGCCGTCGCCGTCGACGGTGAGGCGCCAGGAGCGGCCCTCGGCGGCGTGGAAGTCGAAGGCCGTGGGCTTGTGCGGCCAGGCACTCGGCGTTGCGCAGACGGTGAACAGGAACTCCTCCACACCGTCGAGTGCCAGCTCGACCGGCAGCGGCTGCGGGGAGCCCCCGGCGAGCTGGGCGTCGTAGGTGTGCACCGCGGTCTCCTGGACCCGGTGCCGGGCGGTGCCGCCGGCGGTCTGCGGTGACTGCGACGCGGGCCACCACGTCCAGCAACCGCTCTCCGGTCCCGCCGCGCGCAGGGCGCCCAGCAGAAGCTGCGTCGACGCGTCCAGCCAGTCCAGCAGGTCCTCACGCTCCTGCGGCACTTCCAGCGCGGCGCGCGCGGCGACGGCCTCGGCCGGGGGAGCGTCGGCAGACCCCGCGCCGACGATGGCGGCCCAGAAACGGTCTCCCCCACCCAGGTGCTTCACCAGATCGAACAGCGTCCACCCGGGGCAGGTCGGCACCTGCGCGTCGAGACCGGGCGCGGCGGCGACCACGGCGCGGAAGGCGGTCGACCGTTCATCGATCAGTCGCAACAGGTCAGGGAACTCAAGATTCTTTTCCACGCCGGATGTCTATCACCGTGCTCCGGTGATCGGACAGCGATATTCCCAGTCGCCGCCGGTTGGCCATTGCGGACGTCCCTGCCTCCCACCGCTGGGGTGACAAGCTGCGCATTGCTGCGAGGACGGTGGTGGTGGCGGTACGCCAGGCGTCGTGCCGGTGGGCGCTCTGGCCTCACCGTGCGGCCGGTGAGACCGGGGCCAGACCGGATGTGGGGCCGGACACTGCACCCGGCGTGGGGGCGGTCATGGTGCCGGACACGAGTGTGGACACCGGGCCGGACACGAGGCCTGAGGCCAGGTCAGAGGTGAGGCCCGAGGCCAGGCCGGACGTGGGGCGGAGACGACGCCGGGCATGAGGCCAGACAACGCACGGAAGGTGAGGCCGGACGCCAGGGCGGACGTGGGACCGGACACCGCGCCGACGTGAGTCCGGGCGTGCGTGCCGGACGCGGGGCCGGTCACTGTGTCGTGCGAGGTCGGAGCCCAGGCCGGGGGTGAGGTCGCGCCCTGTGCTGGGTGTGGCGCTGGACCCCGTGGCGGGCGTGGGATCAGAGGCCAGGCCGGGCGTGAGTCCGGACAGTGCGCTGGGCGTGGGGTCGGGCATGGTGGTGGGTGTCGGGTCGGGCACGGTGCTGGGCGTGGGGTCGGGCACGGTGGTGGGTGCGGGGACGGACACCGTTCCGGATGTGAGTCCGGCCGGTGGGCTGGGTGTGGGCCGGGCGTCGGGCTGGGCGCCAGGCCGGAGGCAGTGCCGGGCGTGAGGTCGGGCATCCGGGCCGCGGAATGGCCGGATAGGAGGGATCCGTGTCATTGCGGCCATGGGGCGCGGTGTCACACGATGAGGTCATGTCGCCTCGAAACGTGCTCGTCCTCCTCTACGACGGTGTGCAGAGCCTGGATGTCACGGGGCCGATGGAGGTGTTCTCCGGCGCCGACCGCCACCCCGGACCGGCGCGTTACGTCCTGCGGACCGTCTCCCTGGGCGGCGCTCCGGTCCGTGCGAGCAGCGGGCTGGGGCTGGTCACGGACGGGGACCTGGAGAGCGAGCGCCCGGGCGCCGGGACCACTCTGCTGGTGCCCGGGGGCCGGTACACGGGGGACTTCGAGCCGAGGCTCACCGACTGGCTCCGGGCGCACGGGGGTCGCGCGGAGCGCCTGGTCTCGGTCTGCACCGGAGGTTTGCTGCTGGCCGAGGCCGGGCTGCTGGACGGGCGGCGCGCGACGACGCACTGGTACGTGTGTGAGCGGATGGCCCGGGACTACCCGGCCGTCACGGTCGAACCCGACCCGATCTACGTCCGGGACGGCCCGGTGGCGACCTCGGCCGGGGTCACGGCCGGCATCGACCTGGCGCTGGCGCTGGTGGAGGAGGACCACGGGAGGCAGCTCGCGCTGTCCGTGGCGCGCCATCTGGTGGTCTTCCTGCGGCGGCCCGGGAACCAGGCGCAGTTCAGCGTGCAGCTCGCGACGCAGACGGCGCGGCGGGAGCCGCTGCGGGACGTGCAGCACTGGATCACCGAGCACCCGGGGGAGGACCTGAGCGTGGACGCGCTGGCGGCGCGGGCCGCGCTGTCGCCACGGCACTTCGCGCGGTCTTTCCAGGCGGAGACCGGGGTGACACCGGGGCGGTACGTGGAGCGGGTCCGGGTGGAACACGCGCGGCGGCTCCTGGAGGAGGGCGGCGAAGGCGTCGCCCAGATCTCCCGGGCCTGCGGCTACGGCAACCCGGAGGCCCTGCGCCGGGCGTTCGTGAAGACCCTGGGCCAATCCCCAGCCGAATACCGCCGCCGCTTCGGCACCCCCCACGAACACTCCTGAGACAGCCCGCCGACCAAATGCCCCACAACTCCGCCCGCCGACCACACGCTCATCGGGCTCGCCCCGCCGCCGCACGCCCCGAGGCCCCGCCCCGTCGACCGCCCCCCAGGCTCCGTCCCGCAGGACCGCTCCCGCACCCCGTCCGGGGTACCGGTCCCGGACCGTCCCGAGCCCGGCGGCCCGGCAGCCGAACACCCCGGCAGCCAAACACCCTGGCAGCCCGGCATCCACACAGCCCGACACCCCGCCAACCGCTCCGGAGGAGCCATGCAGATCGCCGTACTGCTCTACGACGGGTTCACCGCCCTCGACGCCGTCGGACCCTTCGACACCCTCGGCCGGCTTCCGGGTGCCGAGATCGTCTTCGTGTCCGAGCGGCCGGGGCCCGTGCGCAACGACAACGGGCTGCTCGCGCTCGTCGCGGAGAAGGGGCTCGACGAGGTGGCGCGGGCCGACATCCTCATCGTGCCCGGAGGGCCGTCCTCCGACGCGGAGATGAAGAACCCCGTCGTCCTCGACTGGCTGCGCACCGTCGACGCCACCACCACCTGGACCACTTCCGTCTGCACCGGCTCGACGCTGCTCGCCGCCGCGGGGCTGCTCGACGGGCGGCGGGCCACCAGTCACTGGCTGTACCTGGACCGCCTGCCTCCGTACGGAGCGGAGCCCACCGGGGAGCGGGTGGTCTTCGACGGGAAGTACGTGACGGCGGCCGGGGTGTCCTCGGGGATCGACATGGGGCTCGCCCTGCTCGGCCGCATCGCCGGGGACGAGTTCGCGCAGACCGTGCAGCTGATGACCGAGTACGATCCGCAGCCGCCCTACGACGCCGGTTCCCCGGAGAAGGCGCCCGCCGAAATCGTCGCGCGGCTGCGCGAGTTCACCCCTGCGGCGGAGTCCAGGTAAAGGCGGGCGCGCGCCGCTCCAGGAACGCGGCGACACCCTCCGCGATGTCGCCGCTTCCGGCGGCCTGGGCCGCCCAGTGGGCGTCCCGGTCCGTGCGACCGTCCGCGAACTCCTTAGCGGAGGCCTGGGTGAGCTGCGAGCGGGTGGCCAGGATCCGCGTGAACTCGGCCACCCGTTTGGTCAGTTGGCCGACCGGCAGCAGCTCGTCCAGCAGGCCCGTGCGCAGTGCCCGTTCCGCGTCGATCAACTCCGCTGAGAAGAGCAGGTACTTGGCGGCCGACGGGCCCACCAGGGAGGCCAGTCTCCGGGTGGAGGAGGCCGGGTACACGATGCCCAGCTTCGCCGGGGTCACGCCGAACGACGCCCCCTCCTCAGCGAAGCGCAGATCGCAGGCGGCGGCGAGCTGGCTCCCGCCGCCCACGCAGAAACCGCGGATCGCGGCGAGCGTGGGCTTGGGGAAGGCGGCGAGCGCCTCCTCCGCCGCCACGGACAGGGCCTGCGGGTCGTCGTCCCCGGTCAGGGTGGAGATGTCGGCCCCCGCGCAGAACGTCCCGCCGGCTCCCGTCAGCACCAGCACCCGTACGGCGGGATCGGCCGCGAGCCCGGCCAGCAGCTCCGGCAGGCCGCGCCACATCGACGCCGTCATGGCGTTGCGCTTGGCGGGGTGCGAGATCACGACGGTGGCGACCCCGTCGGCGACGGAGGAGAGGAGGGCTGCGTCCATGCGCCGGATGCTATCCCGGACGGTCAAACCTATGATCAAAAGAACCGGTACCCGCCAGGTTGGCGGACCGGCAGTCGGGAAGTCCGTCCGGGGGGTGCTGAAAGGTGGCGCGTCCATGGGCGCAGACCGTGCCGAGCGTGCGGACCGTACCGGTCCCCGGGACATGAAGGACGACAAGAAGAAGGTCAGCCGCAGCTTCGGGGTGATGGCCCTGCTCGGGGTGCTCCTGGTGCTGGCCGGGCTGGTGGGCCTCGTCTACACCGGCGTCGCCACCCTGACCACGATGTTCCTCTTCGGCTGGCTCCTGCTGGCCGGCGGATGCGTGGGCCTGCTCCAGGCGATCCAGTCCCGCAAGAGCAACTACTTCTGGCTCGCCGTCATCGTCGCCGCGATCAACATCGCGGCGGGTTTCGTGATCCTGCGCCGCCCCGAGGCGAGCGCCGAGGCGCTGACCATGTTCGCCGCGCTGCTGTTCCTCACCGGCGGGGTGTTCCGGCTGGCCGGCGCCGTCGTGGTGCGCGGCGCCCACCTCGGGCTGACCCTCGTCCAGGGCGCCTTCGGCATCCTGCTGGGCCTGCTGATCCTCGCCAACTGGCCCGGCAGCAGTCTGTACGTGATCGGAGCGTTCTTCTCCCTCGCGCTGCTGTTCGACGGTCTGAGTCTGATCGCGGTGGGCATGGGAGCCCGTCGCATCCTGGGCTTGGTCAGGGAGGATGAGGTTGCGGTGACGCCGGGAGGGACGGCGGACGCCGTGACCGAGCCGCGCGAGGCGGCCGGGAACCGGCCTCCAGAAGATCAGGAACGGTCGAACAACTGACTCTGTCATACGCCAGCGGTCAAAAAGTGTCCGATTGATGCTGACTTCTGGTCAGTGGTCCGGGCCGGAGCCCTGTGGTCCCCACTCTTGACGTGTGCAGACGATCGAGCGTGAAGACGGGGGCCGGGAAATGGATGTCAGCGGGAGCGTCCCGCCAGTCAAGGGGGCCGAGCCGGAGGTCGCGGCCGCCCCCCTCGCCTATGAGGGAGTGTGGCGATTCACGGCTCCCGCCGTAGAAGAATCCGTTCCGCAGGCCCGCCGTGCGGTCCGGGACCTGCTCGGCCGCCAGGAGGTGCCGGCGGACCGGGACCTGGTCTACTCCCTGCTGCTGATCGTCTCCGAACTGGTGACGAACTCGGTCCGGCACGCGGCCGTGCTCTCGCCGGAGGTCGCGGTCGAGGTCGCCATCGGCCGGGAGTGGGTACGGGTGGCGGTCGAGGACAACCACCCGTACCGCCCGAAGGCGCTGGAGGCCGATTTCGGTCAGACCGGCGGCCGGGGCCTCCTCCTCGTCAGGGAGATCACGCTCGAGGCCGGCGGGGTCTGCGACGTGGAGCACACCTCGACGGGCGGCAAGGTGATCTGGGCGGCCCTGCCGCTCACCGGGGCGGCCACCTCACCGGCCGCCACCCCGACCTCCGCGGTCTGAGGAGCCCGAACGCGCCGGCGTACCGGCTTCCCGTGCGCGGCATCCCGCCAGGCGCTTGGACCTCCCGGCGCTTGGACCTCCCGGCACGTGGACCTCACCGGCACGTGGACCTTCCGGCGTACCGGCTACCAGCCCGCCGCGTCACCCGTGAGCTCGCGGATCGCGGGCCGGGCCGCGTCCAGCACGGTCATGAACCAGGCCGAGAACGGCACCTCGGCGTTCCGCTTCACCAGTTCCTCGGCGGTCACGAAGGCCGTGTCCGCGATCTCCTCCGGATCCGGCCGCAGCGCCGCCTGCGCGAGTCCCACGAACAGGTGGTTGTACTCCTGCTCCACCAGCCCCGAAGCCGGGTCCGGGTGGTTGTAGCGCACCGTCCCCGCCTCCGCGAGCAGTGAGGGCGACAGCCCCAGCTCCTCGTGGGTCCGCCGGGCCGCGGCCGCGAACGGCGACTCCCCGGGATAGGGGTGACCGCAACACGTGTTCGACCAGACGCCGGGGGAGTGGTACTTCCCGAGGGCGCGCTGCTGGAGCAGCAGCCGGCCCTGCTCGTCGAAGAGGAACACGGAGAACGCCCGGTGCAGCTGACCGGGCGCCTGATGGGCGGAGAGCTTCTCCGCCGTGCCGATGGTGTTGCCGGACTCGTCGACCAGTTCGAGCATGATCGGCTCTTGCGTACCGGTGCCGGTGGTCGCGCTGTTCGCGGCGGTGGCTGGTGTGGTCGGCATACCCATCCTTCGCTTCGGACTTCGACCTTCAGTCTGCCGTACAAAAGAGGTTTGTCCGCACTTCGGTGATCCGCGCATGTCTGCCCCCCGCCGCGTGATAAGCGGCGGAGGGCAGACCATTCGCGTCCTTCGCGTCCTTCGCTTCCTTCACTTCACTCGAGCTCGCTCGAGCGCGCGCAGGACTCCGATCAGACTCCGAAAGGGGCCGGGTACTTGATGGTGCCCGCCGGGACGGGCGCGGAATCGTCGAGGACCAGCGCCATCATCGCCTCGTCGAGTACGTCGAAAGGCGCCCGGATCCCGAAATGCGAGGCCGGCGCGAAACCGAAGCGCGCGTAGTACGCGGGATGCCCCAGGACGAGCACCAGCTTCTCCCCGCGCTCCGCGGCGGCCGCGAGCAGCGCCCGTACGACCGCGCTGCCGGCGCCCGAGCGCTGGACGGCGGGGTCAACGGCCACCGGTGCGAGCGCCAGGGCCGGCGCCCCGTCCACCTCGCACCGGGTCAGCAGGGCGTGCGCCGCGAGCGACCCGTCCGGGCCCTCGGCCACGCAGGAGAGGCCGGGCAGCCAGGAGGCGTCGTCGCGCAGCGCGTCCACGAGGTCCGCTTCGGCCGGGGTCCCGAAGGCGGCCGCGTTCAGCGCGTGCACGGCGGCCGCGTCCCCCGCGCCCTCGGGGCGGACGGGCCAGGCGCCGCCGTCCCCGGCCGTCACCGGGCGCAGGACGTAGGCCGTGTACCCGTACTCGTGCCCGTGCCGCTCCCGTACGGCGACCTCCTCGCGTACGAAGCCCAGCGCGGCCGCGGCCTGCGGACCCGAGGGCTCCGGCGCCCGGGCCGCCCGCTCGCCGAGCGGGCCGTAGTAGGCGGCCCAGTCGGTGTCGGGCTGCCGGTGGACGGCGAGCACCTGGTACCCGGCGGCCTGGACGGCGGCCAGGTTCCGGGCGGTGGAGCGCAGCGCGTAGTGCGGGTCCCAGAAGGCGCGGACCCCGGCGGAGGGCTCGGCGACCGTCCATTCGCACTCGCTCAGCACCAGGGTGCCGCCGGGGGCGAGGAGCCGCTTCCACCGTGCGAGCGCGGTGGCGAAGCCGATGTTGTAGGCGGAACCCTCGGCCCATACGAGGTCGAAGGAACCATCCTGATAGGGGAGGGCGCCCATGTCCGCCTTGACGGCGTGGACGCGGCCGGCGAGCCCGCGGGCCACGGCGGCCGTACGGAGCTCGTCGAGGAAGCCGTCGTTCAGATCGACGGCGGTGACCTCGGCGCCCCGGCTTCCCGCCTCGGCGGCGAGCAGCAGGGCGGAGGGACCCGGACCGCAGCCCAGGTCCAGGACGCGCGGCCGCTCGGGCAGCGGTCCGCACAGGGACAGCAGGTGGCGGGTGGTCGCGTCCGAACCGGGGGACTGCCGGGGCAGGCCGCGGTGCAGCTCGAAGAACGCCTCGAAGAACAGCTCGCCCTGCGTGCTGAAGTCGGTGGTGTGCGAGTTGCCGCTGTTGTCGGCGATACCCGCGTTACCCGCGATATCCGTGTTTTCGATGTGATCGGTCAACGTGAACCCTTGAGAGGGGGCTCCGGCCGATCCGGGGCCGATCAGGCCCGGCCGGACGCCCGGAAGGAGAGGGGGATGTACCGGAGTTCGCTGCGCTGGGCGGCGAAGCCTGCGACGGTCATCAACCCCACCTCTTTCTCTGTTCCGTGACATTCGGGCGATTAAGACGCTTTTACGGCACTCGTACGCGTCTGCGACCAGGCTAACAGCAGCCGAGGCCGGGGCGGTTTGTGATCGCTCCTTCTCATCGTGAATGATGATCGGAACGGGGCCCACTGCCTCATGATTTTCGGCTTATCGGGGCGTAAACAGGTGGTGAACCCCTGCTTCCGTTCATCCGATAGCCTCTGCCGACGTGCCGCCGCCCCATCGGGCGTGCGCGTTTCCCGTGTTCGTGCAAGGAGTGAGTTCGTCTGCCGACCGTCATCCTTACCGGCCTGCCGGTGCCCGGATCAGCGCTCACCGACGAGCTGCGCTCCCTCGGCTTCGACGTCCGCCCCGCCGCCACCCCGTCGGACACCGCCGCCGCACTGGCGCTCGTACCCGCCGACCAGCGGGTGGCCGTCGTGGACGGGGAGTTCGTCGGGCACGTGCACGCGCTGCGCCTCGCCCTGACCGACCCGCGCTTCGACGCCTGCGCCGTCACCGGGGCCTTCGCCGTCCAGCCGGGCGCACGCGCGGCCCTGGACCGGGCCGCCGCGCTCGACGCGTCCGCCCCCGCGGGCAGCGGCCCGTACCCCGACCGGCTCTCCGCCGCCGTCGAGGCGGCCGGCACCCCCGTCCACCGCCCCGAGCTGGGCACCCTCGTGGCCGCGGTCCCCCGGACCGCCGCCGAGCGGGACACGGCGGTCGTGGCGGTGGCCGCCGTCGACGACGAGGCCGTACGCCTGCGCACCGCCGTGAAGTCCCGCGACGGGTTCTTCACCACCTTCTTCATCAGCCCGTACTCGCGCTACATCGCCCGCTGGTGCGCGCGCCGCGGCCTGACCCCCAACCAGGTCACGACCGCCTCCCTGATCACCGCGCTGATCGCGGCCGGCTGCGCCGCCACCGGCGACCGCTGGGGCTACGTGGCGGCCGGTGTGCTGCTCCTCGTCTCCTTCGTACTGGACTGCACGGACGGGCAGCTCGCCCGCTACTCGCTCCAGTACTCGACGATGGGCGCCTGGCTCGACGCCACCTTCGACCGCGCGAAGGAGTACTCCTTCTACGCGGGCCTCGCGCTCGGCGCGGCCAGGAACGGGGACGACGTCTGGGCCCTGGCCCTGGGCTCCATGATCCTGATGACCTGCCGCCACGTCGTGGACTTCGCCTTCAACGAGGCCAACCACGACGCCACGGCCAATACGAGCCCCACCGCGGCCCTGTCCGACAAGCTCGACAGCGTCGGCTGGACGGTCTGGGTGCGTCGGATGATCATCCTCCCGATCGGCGAGCGCTGGGCCATGATCGCGGTGCTGACGGCCCTGACCACACCCCGGATCGTCTTCTACGCCCTGCTCGTCGGCTGCGCCTTCGGCGCGCTCTACACCACCGCCGGCCGGGTCCTGCGCTCCCTGACCCGCAAGGCGACCCGTACCGACCGGGCCGCCCAGGCCCTCGCCGACCTCGCCGATTCGGGTCCGCTCGCCGAGCTCCAGGCCCGGATGCTGCGCGGCCGCGCCGGAGCCGGGGGCCGCGCGTACGTCGCGGCCCTGGGCACGCTGCTGCTGGTCGGCGCCGCCCTGTACCTGCCGTTCGGCGACGTGCGGCTGATCCCCGTCGCGGTGATCTACGTCATGGCCGCCGGCATCGCCGTCGCCGCACCCCTCAAGGGCGCCCTCGACTGGCTGATCCCGCCGCTGTTCCGGGCCGCCGAGTACACCACCGTGCTGATCCTCGCCGTCAAGGCGGACGTCCCCGGAGCCCTTCCGGCGGCATTCGGACTGGTCGCGGCGGTCGCCTACCATCACTACGACACGGTCTACCGCATCCGCGGTGGCACCGGCGCGCCCCCGCACTGGCTGGTGCGGGCGACCGGCGGGCACGAGGGCCGGGTGCTGCTGACCGCGGTCCTGGCCCGGATCCTGGCGTCGCGCGCCGCAGACTTCCCCGTCGCGCTCACGGCCCTGGCCGTGTTCGTGGCACTCGTGGTGCTCGTGGAGAGCATCCGCTTCTGGGTTTCCTCCGGGGCACCCGCCGTACATGACGAAGGAGAACCAGCATGATCGGCCTCGTCCTCGCTGCCGGTGCCGGACGCCGCCTGCGTCCCTACACCGACACCCTGCCCAAGGCCCTCGTGCCCGTCGGCCCCGAAGGCGACGAGGAGAGCATCACGGTCCTCGACCTGACGCTCGGCAACTTCGCCGAGGTCGGCCTGACCGAGGTCGCCGTCGTCGTCGGCTACCGCAAGGAGGCCGTGTACGAGCGCCGGGAGGCCCTGGAGGCCAAGTACGGCGTCAAGATCACGCTGATCGACAACGACAAGGCCGAGGAGTGGAACAACGCCTACTCCCTGTGGTGCGCGCGTGAGGTCCTCAAGCAGGGTGTGATCCTCGCCAACGGCGACACCGTCCACCCCGTCTCGGTCGAGAAGACCCTCCTCGCCGCCCGCGGCGAGGGCCGGCAGATCATCCTCGCCCTCGACACGGTCAAGCAGCTGGCCGACGAGGAGATGAAGGTCATCGTCGACGGTGAGAAGGGCGTCCGGCGGATCACCAAGCTGATGGACCCGGCCACCGCCACCGGCGAGTACATCGGTGTCACCCTGATCGAGCCGGAGGCCGCCGAGGCGCTGGCCGAGGCCCTGAAGACCACCTTCGAGCGCGACCCCGACCTCTACTACGAGGACGGCTACCAGCAGCTCGTCAACGACGGCTTCACCATCGACGTGGCTCCCATCGGTGACGTCAAGTGGGTCGAGATCGACAACCACGACGACCTCGCCAAGGGCCGGACGATCGCATGCCAGTACTGACGAGGCTGATCCCCTCGCCCCTCGTCGTCGACATCAGTCGCGGGGCGATGGACGACCTGGCCGGCCTCCTGGCCGACCAGCGGATCTCCGCCTCCGGCAAGCTGGCCATCGCGATCAGCGGAGGCTCCGGCGTGGCGCTGCGCGCCAAGCTGGAGCCCGTACTGCCGCACGCCGACTGGTACCCCGTCGTCGACGGGACCATCGACTCGGCGGTCAAGCTGGCCGACGACATAAAGGGCCGCCGCTACGACGCGGTCGTGGGCCTGGGCGGCGGCAAGATCATCGACGTGGCGAAGTACGCCGCGGCGCGGGTCGGGCTGCCCATGGTGGCCGTCGCCACCAACCTGGCGCACGACGGGATCTGCTCGCCGGTCGCCACCCTGGACAACGACAACGGCCGCGGCTCCTACGGCGTCCCCACGCCGATCGCCATGGTGATCGACCTCGACGTGATCCGCGACGCCCCGGTGCGGTTCGTCCGCTCGGGCATCGGCGACGCGCTCTCCAACATCTCGGCCATCGCCGACTGGGAGCTCTCGCACGAGATCACCGGTGAGGCCGTGGACGGCCTGGCGGCCGCGATGGCCCGCACCGCGGGCCAGTCCGTACTGCGCCACCCCGGCGGATGCGGCGACGACGAGTTCCTCACGGTGCTCTCCGAGGCACTCGTCCTCACCGGCATCGCCATGTCGATCAGCGGTGACACCCGCCCCGCCTCGGGCGCCTGCCACGAGATCAGCCACGCCTTCGACCTGCTCTACCCGGGACGCTCCGCGCTCCACGGCGAGCAGGTCGGCATCGGCGCCGCCTTCGCCATGCACCTGCGCGGGGCCCAGGAGCAGTCCGGGCTCTTCGTCGAGGTGCTGAGCCGGCACGGCCTGCCCGTCCTCCCCGAGGAGATCGGCTTCAGCGTCGACGAGTTCGTCGCGGCCGTCGAGTACGCCCCCCAGACCCGCCCGGGACGTTTCACGATCCTGGAGCACCTCAACTTGTCCGCAGCCGAGATCAGGGACGCTTACGCCGACTATGCCAAGACCATCCGTAGCTGAACTCCGGCCCGTCGTTCACCCGCCGGGCGTCAAGGACCGGCGCAGTGGCGAGCACTGGGGCGGACGCCTCTACATGCGCGAGATCTCCCTGCGCATCACCCGGGTCCTGGTCACCACCAAGGTCACGCCGAACCAGCTGACCTACGTGATGACCATCGCCGGCGTGCTCGCGGCCCCGGCCCTGCTGGTGCCGGGCGTCTGGGGCGCCGTCCTCGGCGTGGTGGCGGTCCAGATGTACCTGCTGCTCGACTGCGTCGACGGAGAGGTGGCCCGCTGGAAGAAGCAGTTCTCGCTCTCCGGCGTGTACCTGGACCGGGTCGGCGCCTACCTGTGCGACGCGGCGGTCCTGGTCGGCTTCGGCCTGCGCGCCTCGGACCTGTGGGGCAGCGGGCGGATCGACTGGCTGTGGGCTTTCCTGGGCACCCTGGCGGCGCTCGGCGCGATCCTGATCAAGGCCGAGACCGACCTGGTCGGCGTGGCCCGCCACCAGGTGGGCAAGGAGCCGGTCAAGGAAGCCGCGTCCGAACCGCGCTCGTCCGGGATGGCGCTCGCCCGCCGGGCCGCCGCGGCGCTCAAGTTCCACCGGCTGATCCTCGGCATCGAGGCGTCCCTGCTCATCCTGGTGCTGGCGGTCCTGGACCAGGTCCGCGGCGACCTGTACTTCTCCCGGCTCGGCGTCGCCGTGCTGGCCGGCATCGCGCTGCTCCAGACGCTGCTGCACCTGGTGTCCGTCCTCGCCTCCAGCAGGCTCAAGTGACGACGCCGCTGCGGCTCGGCGCCGTCATCATCACCATGGGCAACCGCCCCGACGAGCTCAAGGCGCTCCTCGACTCGGTGGCCCGGCAGGACGGCGCCCCGGTCGAGGTGGTCGTCGTGGGCCAGGGCGTACCGCTCACCGGCCTCGCCGACCCGGCGGCGGGCGTGCGCACCGTGGCACTGCCCGAGAACCTGGGCATCCCCGGCGGCCGCAACGTCGGCATCGAGGCGTTCCGCTCCGGCGACGGCGCGGGCTTCGACGTGGACGCCCTGCTCTTCCTCGACGACGACGGGCTGCTGGAGCGCACCGACACCGCCGAGCTGTGCCGGCAGGCCTTCGGCGAGGACCCGGAGCTCGGGATCATCAGCTTCCGGATCGCCGACCCCGAGACCGGTGCGACCCAGCGCCGTCACGTGCCCCGGCTGCGGGCCGCCGACCCGATGCGCTCCTCGCGCGTGACCACCTTCCTGGGCGGCGCGAACGCCGTCCGCTCGACGGTGTTCGAGCAGGTGGGAAACCTACCGGGGGAGTTCTTCTACGCGCACGAGGAGACCGATCTGGCCTGGCGGGCGCTCGACGCCGGGTGGCTGATCGACTACCGGGCGGACATGGTGCTCCTGCACCCCACCACGGCCCCCTCCCGCCACGCGGTCTACCACCGTATGGTGGCCCGCAACCGGGTATGGCTCGCCCGCCGCAACCTGCCCGCCCCGCTGGTCCCGGTCTACGTGGGCGTCTGGCTTCTGCTGACGCTCCTGCGCAGGCCCTCGGGGCCGGCGCTCAAGGCCTGGTTCGGGGGGTTCAAGGAGGGCTGGACCACCTCCTGCGGTCCCCGGCGCCCCATGAGATGGCGTACGGTCTGGCGGCTGACCCGGCTGGGCCGACCACCTGTCATCTGACCCGTTCGGGTCTGAGACCATGGCGCGATCACGTTCCGATCGACTCAGGCCCGATGCCACCTTCTGCCGCATCATGAAGACGGAAAGTTTCATCTTGTGAGTGACACAACCCAGGACGGCGCCCTCGCCACGAGCAAGCCGCCGTCCGAAGACGCGGGGCTGAGCCCCGCGGAGCTCGCCGGGAAGTACGGCCTGTCCGTCAGCGGAGCCCGGCCCACACTGGCCGAGTACACGCGCCAGCTCTGGGACCGGCGCCACTTCATCCTGGCCTTCTCCCGCGCGAAGCTGGTAGCCCAGTACAGCGAGGCGAAGCTCGGCCAGATCTGGCAGGTGGCGACCCCACTGCTGAACGCGCTGGTCTACTACCTGATCTTCGGGCTGATCCTGAACGCCGGCAAGGGGATCCACAAGCACGACTACATCCCCTTCCTGGTGATCGGCGTCTTCGTCTTCACCTTCACCCAGAGCTCGCTGATGGCGGGTGTCAGAGCGATCCCGGGCAACATCGGCCTGGTCCGCGCCCTGCACTTCCCGCGCGCCTCGCTGCCGATCTCCTTCTCGCTGCAGCAGCTCCAGCAGCTGCTGTTCTCGATGATCGTCGTCTTCGTGGTCGCGATCGGCTTCGGGAACTACCCCAGCCTGTCCTGGCTGCTGGTGGTCCCGGCGCTGATCCTCCAGTTCGCCTTCAACACCGGCCTCGCCCTGGTCTTCGCGCGGATGGGGTCCAAGACCCCCGACCTCGCGCAGCTGATGCCGTTCGTCACGCGCACGTGGATGTACGCCTCCGGCGTCATGTTCTCGATCAGCGAGATGCTCAAGGACAAGCCCCAGTGGATCGGGGAGGTGCTCCAGTGGAATCCGGCCGCGATCTACATGGACCTGATCCGCTTCGCGCTGATCGACGGGTACGGCCGGGAGAACCTGCCGCCGCACGTCTGGGCCTTCGCCGTCGGCTGGGCCGTCCTGTTCGGCCTCGGCGGCTTCGTGTACTTCTGGAAGGCTGAGGAGCGTTACGGCCGTGGCTGAGAACAACCGGGGGCACGTCCCCACCGTCATCGCCGACGACGTGCACATCGTCTACCGCGTCAACACCGGCAGCTCCGGCAAGGGCAGTGCCACGGCGGCGCTGAGCAAGATAGTCCGCCGGGGCAAGGGCGACGCACCGGGCGTGCGCCGGGTCCACGCCGTGCGCGGAGTCTCCTTCACGGCGTACCGGGGCGAGGCCATCGGCCTGATCGGCTCCAACGGTTCCGGCAAGTCCACCCTGCTGCGCGCCATCGCGGGTCTGCTGCCCTGCGAGTCCGGCAAGGTGTACACCGACGGCCAGCCCTCGCTGCTGGGCGTCAACGCGGCGCTGATGAACGACCTCACGGGTGAGCGCAACGTGGTCCTCGGCGGTCTCGCGATGGGCATGAGCCGCGAGCAGATCAGGGAGCGCTACGAGGACATCGTCGATTTCTCGGGCATCAACGAGAAGGGGGACTTCATCTCCCTGCCGATGCGCACGTACTCCTCCGGCATGGCGGCGCGTCTGCGTTTCTCCATCGCCGCGGCGAAGGACCACGACGTCCTGATGATCGACGAGGCGCTGGCCACCGGTGACCGGAAGTTCCAGGTGCGTTCCGAGGAGCGCATCCGGGAACTGCGCAAGAGCGCCGGCACCGTTTTCCTGGTGAGCCACAACAACAAGTCCATCCGCGACACCTGTGACCGGGTGCTGTGGCTGGAGCGGGGCGAACTCCTGATGGACGGCCCCACCGAGGAAGTCGTCTCGGCGTACGAGAAGGCGACCAGCTGACGGATTCCCACCGACGGCCCCCACCGCGTCCGGCGGCGGGGGCCGCGGCATGCCGTGCGGAGCCCGGCGCTCCGGGCGCCTCCCTTTCGCGCGGGCGGCACGCGGGCGACATTCGGTGGCGGAGCGAATACCCGTCGAGCCGTCGCGGCGTTGTACAGCGTAAGCTGGGCCAGTCCTCATTCGCGGGCAAGAGGGGACGATTCCCCGCAGGTGAATAGCCTGGGCCGCCCCGGTGAAAGCCCGGCGGCGTGTCCGAAATAGGATGTATTGGGTTGGCAGTGTAGAACGGGAGATGTGACGGCAATGGCTACGGGAATTCTCCGGCCCCCAGGCACGACGGCCGTCCCCGCCCCGGGCGGCGGGCGGTGACCCCGGGGCACGGCATCAGCCACCGGCCGCACGAGCTCCCCGACGCCCCCGCCACCTCCCTCGCCCACACGGGCGCCACCCTCGGCAAGGCGCGCTCCGAGAACTTCCCCGTCGCCCCCGTCTTCCTTCCCCGCGCCTGGCGCGAGGGCCTGATGGCCGTCTACGGATACGCCCGCCTGGTCGACGACATCGGCGACGGCGACCTCGCCCCGGGCGGCCGCGACGCCGTCCTGCTCGGCCTCGACCCCGCCGCCGCGGACGACCGGCCCGCCATGCTCGACGCCCTCGAAGCCGACCTGCGGCGCGTCTTCGGCGGGACCGACGGGCCCCCGCGCCACCCCCTGATGCTGGCCCTGCAGCCCGTCGTACGCGCCCACGCGCTCACCCCCGAGCCGTTCCTCGCGCTCATCGGAGCCAACCGCCAGGACCAGCGGGTCGCGCGCTACGAGACGTACGGCGACCTCCTCGGCTACTGCGAGCTCTCCGCCAACCCGGTGGGCCGCCTCGTGCTCCAGCTGACCGGCACCAGCACCCCCGAGCGGATCCGCCGCTCCGACGCCGTCTGCACCGCCCTGCAGATCATCGAACACCTCCAGGACGTCGCCGAGGACCTCGGCCGGGACCGGATCTACCTGCCGGCCGAGGACATGCGCCGGTTCCACGTGACGGAGGCCGACCTCGCGGCCCCGTCCGCCGGAGCGTCCGTACGCGCCCTGGTCGCCTTCGAGGCCGAACGCGCCCGGGAGCTCCTGAACGAAGGCCTGCCGCTCGTCGGCAGCGTCCACGGAAGGCTGCGACTGCTGCTCGCGGGCTTCGTGGGCGGCGGCCGCGCCGCCCTGCGAGCCGTCACCGCCGCCGGCTTCGACGTACTGCCCGGCCCGCCCGGGCCCACCAGGAGCGGCCTGCTCCGCGAGGTGGCCGCCGTCCTGCGCACAGCGCCGAGAAAGGGGTGAGCCCGACCGTGGAGGGCCCCGCACACGCGTCCGAACCGGACGCGCCCACAGCGATGTCCGCACCGGCGTCGACGTCCGCACCGGCGTCGGCGTCTTCACCGACCGCGACGTCTTCACCGGCCGCGCTGTCCGCACCGGCCGCGATGTCTGCACCGATCTCGGCCGCCTACAGCTACTGCGAGGCCGTCACCGGTTCGCAGGCGCGCAACTTCGCCTACGGCATCCGGCTGCTGCCCACCGACAAGCGGCAGGCGATGTCCGCCCTGTACGCCTTCTCCCGGCGGGTCGACGACATCGGCGACGGCACCCTGCCGCCCGAGGTCAAACTGGCCCGGCTGGAGGAGACCCGCACCCTGCTCGGACGGATCCGCGCCGAGGAGGTCGACGAGGACGACACCGACCCGGTCGCCGTCGCCCTCGCGCACGCCTCGCGCCGCTTCCCGATCCCGCTCGAAGGACTCGACGAGCTCATCGACGGCGTCCTGATGGACGTGCGCGGCGAGACGTACGAGACCTGGGACGACCTCAAGGTGTACTGCCGCTGCGTGGCCGGAGCCATCGGCCGGCTCTCGCTCGGCGTGTTCGGCACCGTGGACTCCGCCGGGTCCGGCGCGCACGACGCGGCGCGGGCCGGCGAGCACGCCGACACCCTCGGCCTCGCCCTGCAACTCACCAACATCCTGCGGGACGTCCGCGAGGACGCGGGCAACGGACGCACCTACCTGCCCGCCGAGGACCTTGCCAAGTTCGGCTGTTCCGAAGGCTTCCGGAGCGAGCGGATGCCCCCCGGCTCCGACTTCGCCGGGCTCGTGCACCACGAAGTCCGCCGCGCCCGCGCCCTGTTCGTGGAGGGCTACCGGCTGCTGCCCATGCTCGACCGGCGCAGCGGCGCCTGCGTCGCGGCCATGGCCGGCATCTACCGGCGCCTCCTGGACCGCATCGAGCGCGAGCCCGGGGCCGTACTCCGCGGCCGGGTCTCGCTGCCGACGCACGAGAAGGCGTACGTGGCCGTCCGCGGCCTCTCCGGCCTCGACGCGCGGACCATCTCGCGCCAGAGCGCCAGGAGGCGGCTCTGACCGCGGCGGGCCGGCGGACCGAGCCGGCGAAACGAACGGGAGCAACCCCCGGACGCCCGGCGGCGTCTGCCGGGGCGACAGAGGAGGACGCATGAGCGCGAACCACGCCGTGGTCGTCGGCGGCGGGCTCGCCGGTGTCACCGCCGCGCTGGAACTCGCCGACGCGGGCCTGCGGGTGACCCTGCTGGAGAACCGGCCCCGCCTCGGCGGCCTGGCGTTCTCCTTCAAGCGCGGCGACCTGACCGTCGACAACGGCCAGCACGTCTACCTGCGCTGCTGCACCGCCTACCGGTGGTTCCTCGACCGCGTCGAAGGCGCCGACCTGGCACCCCTGCAGGACCGCCTCGACGTCCCGGTCCTCGACGTCGCCCACCCCGGCGGCCCCCGGCTCGGCCGGCTGCGCCGCAGCGCCCTGCCCGCACCGCTGCACCTGGCCGGCTCGCTGGCCCGCTACCCGCACCTCTCGCTCGCCGAGCGGGCGAGCGTCGGGCGCGCCGCCCTCGCGCTGCGCCGCCTCGACCCCGCCGACCCGGCGCTCGACGGCCTGGACTTCGCGACCTGGCTCGGCCGGTACGGCCAGTCCCCGCGCGCCATCGAGGCGCTGTGGGACCTCGTCGGCGTCGCCACCCTCAACGCCACCGCCGGCCGGTCCTCGCTCGGCCTGGCCGCCATGGTCTTCAAGACCGGCCTGCTCTCCGAGAACGGCGCCGCCGACATCGGCTGGGCCCGAGTACCGCTCGGGGACCTGCACGACACCCTCGCCCGCAAGGCCCTGGACGCCGCCGGGGTGCGCACCGAACTGCGCACCGGGGTCACCGGCATTTCCCGTACGCCGCAGGGCGGTTGGCAGGTCACCACCGCGAGCGAGTCGCTGGACGCCGCCACCGTCGTCCTCGCCGTCCCGCAGCGCGAGGCGCACGGCCTGCTCCCCGCCGGCGCGCTCGCCGACCCCGACAAGCTCCTCGACATCGGCACCGCGCCCATCCTCAACGTGCACGTCGTCTACGACCGCAAGGTCCTCAAGCAGCCCTTCTTCGCGGCCCTCGGATCCCCGGTCCAGTGGGTCTTCGACCGCACCGACTCCTCCGGACTGCCCGACGGCGGCCAGTACCTGGCCCTGTCCCAGTCCGACGCCCACGAGGACATCGACGAGCCGGTCTCGGTCCTGCGCGCGAAGTACCTCCCCGAGCTGGAACGGCTGCTGCCCGCCGCGCGCGGCGCCAAGGTACGGGACTTCTTCGTCACCCGGGAACGCACCGCGACCTTCGCCCCCACCCCCGGCGTCGGCCGGCTGCGGCCCGGGGCCCGGACCGACACGCCGGGGCTCTACCTCGCCGGTGCGTGGACCGCGACGGGTTGGCCCGCGACCATGGAGGGCGCCGTCCGCAGCGGACTGAGTGCGGCCCACGCCGCGCTCGCCCCGCTGGGCCGCCACCGCGAACACCCCTTGCAGGAGGCGGCATGACCACCACCAGCGCCATCGGCGCCACCGGTACCAGTACCACCGGCAACGCAGCACCACGCACAGCAGTACGTACAGGAACCAGAGGAGAGCCAGTGAACCCGGGGAATCCGGCCGTCGAGAACACGGACGCCAGCACGGGCCCGGCCGGCGGGGAGAAGGCGGACACGCTCGCCCTCCTCGAACGCGGCCGTACGCTCTCGACGCCCGTGCTCCGCGCCGCCGTGGACCGGCTCGCCGCGCCCATGGACACCGTCGCCGCCTACCACTTCGGCTGGATCGACGCACAGGGCAACCCGGCGGACGGGGACGGCGGCAAGGCCGTCCGCCCCGCCCTCGCCCTGCTCTCGGCCGAGGCCGCGGGCGCCGCGGCCGAGGTCGGCATCCCGGGAGCCGTCGCGGTCGAGCTCGTGCACAACTTCTCACTGCTGCACGACGACCTGATGGACGGCGACGAGCAGCGCCGCCACCGCGACACGGTGTGGAAGGTCCACGGACCGGCCCTCGCCATCCTGGTCGGCGACGCGCTGTTCGCCCTGGCCAACGAGGTGCTGCTGGAGCTCGGCACGGTCGAGGCCGGCCGCGCCGCCATGCGCCTGACCACCGCCAGCCGCAAGCTCATCGACGGCCAGGCGCAGGACATCTCCTACGAGCACCGCGAGAGCGTCAGCGTCGAGGAGTGCCTGGAGATGGAGGGCAACAAGACCGGCGCCCTGCTCGCCTGCGCGGTCTCCATCGGCGCCGTGCTCGGCGGCGCGGACGACCGTACGGCCGACAAGCTGGAGGAGTACGGCTACCACCTCGGCCTCGCCTTCCAGGCCGTCGACGACCTCCTCGGCATCTGGGGCGACCCGGAGTCCACCGGCAAGCAGACCTGGAGCGACCTGCGCCAGCGAAAGAAGTCGCTGCCCGTAGTCGCCGCCCTCGCGGCCGGCGGACCGGCCTGCGAGGAACTCGCCGAGCTGCTCGCCGCCGACGCCAAGAGCAACGACTTCGAGAACTTCTCCGAGGAGGAGTTCGCGGCCCGCGCGGCGCTCATCGAGGCGGCGGGCGGCCGCCAGTGGACCGCCGACGAGGCGCGCCGCCAGCACGCGGTGGCGATCAGGGCCCTCGACGACGTGGACATGGACCAGCGGGTGCGCGACCAGCTCGTGGCGCTCGCCGACTTCGTCGTCGTGCGCAAGAGGTGATCGCCACCCGCGCGCGCATATGAATCGCGAGTCGCCGGCCGGTACTGCCTGCCAGTAGTACCGGCCGACGGCGGCCCCCAGTACAGCGGATGACAGCAGAGGACACTGCACGCAAAGGGGAAGCCATGACAGCGACGACCGACGGCGGCGCCAATGCCTGCGGCGCCGATCCGGACGACAGCGCGGCCGCGGGGCCACCGGGCCACGGACCCGGCGGGATGCGGGCGGTACGGGAGGCCACCGAACGGGCGGTCCGGGACCTGCTGGGCCGGCAGGACGAGGCCGGCTGGTGGAAGGGCGACCTGGAGACCAACGTCACCATGGACGCCGAGGACCTGCTGCTGCGCCAGTTCCTCGGGATCCGCGACGAGGCCACCACCCGGGCCTCCGCCCTGTTCATCCGCGGCGAGCAGCAGGACGACGGCACCTGGGCCACCTTCCACGGCGGCCCCTCCGACCTGTCCGCCACCATCGAGGCCTACGTGGCCCTGCGCCTGGCCGGCGACGCCCCCGACGCCCCGCACATGGCCCGCGCCTCGGCGTGGATCCGGGCCCACGGGGGAATCGCCGGTGCCCGCGTCTTCACCCGCATCTGGCTGGCGCTGTTCGGCTGGTGGAGCTGGGACCACCTGCCCGAACTCCCGCCCGAACTGGTCTTCCTGCCGCCCTGGGTGCCGCTGAACATCTACGACTTCGGCTGCTGGGCCCGCCAGACCATCGTCCCCCTCACCGTGGTCTCCGCGCTGCGCCCGGTGCGCCCGGCCCCCTTCGCCCTGGACGAGCTCCACACGGACGCCCGGACGCCGAACCCGGTCAAGCGGCTCGCGCCGGTGACCACCTGGGACGGTGCCTTCCAGCGGATGGACCGGGCCCTGCACGCCTACCGCCGGTTCGCCCCGCGCCGGCTGCGCCGGGCGGCCATGGCGAGCGCGGGCCGCTGGATCGTGGAGCGGCAGGAGAACGACGGCTGCTGGGGCGGGATCCAGCCGCCCGCCGTGTACTCCGTCATCGCCCTGCACCTGCTCGGCTACGACCTCCAGCACCCGGTGATGCGCGCCGGACTGGAGTCCCTGGACCGGTTCGCGGTGTGGCGCGCGGACGGGGCCCGCATGATCGAGGCCTGCCAGTCCCCGGTGTGGGACACCTGTCTGGCGGCCATCGCGCTGGCCGACGCCGGACTGAGCCCCGACCACCCGGCCCTGGTCAAGGCCGCCGACTGGATGCTCGGCGAGGAGATCGTGCGCAGCGGGGACTGGGCCGTGCGCCGGCCCGGACTGGCCCCGGGCGGCTGGGCGTTCGAGTTCCACAACGACAACTACCCCGACATCGACGACACCGCCGAGGTGGTCCTCGCCCTGCGCCGGATCAAGCACCCCGACCCGGTGCGCCTGGAGGGGGCCATCGCCCGGGGGGTGTCCTGGAACCTCGGCATGCAGTCGAAGAACGGCGCCTGGGGGGCCTTCGACGCGGACAACACCAGCCCCTTCCCCAACAAGCTGCCCTTCTGTGACTTCGGCGAGGTCATCGACCCGCCGTCGGCCGACGTCACCGCCCACGTCATCGAGATGCTCGCCGTCGAGGGCCGGGCGGGCGACGCGCGGACCCGGCGCGGGATCGCCTGGCTCCTCGCCGAGCAGGAGCACTGCGGCGGCTGGTTCGGCCGCTGGGGCACCAACTACGTCTACGGCACCGGCTCGGTGATCCCGGCGCTGGCGGCCGCCGGCTTCGCCCCCTCGCACCCCGCGATCCGGCGGGCCGTGGCCTGGCTGGAATCCGTACAGAACGAGGACGGCGGGTGGGGCGAGGACCAGCGCTCCTACAAGGACCCGTCCTGGGCCGGGAAGGGGGTCTCCACCCCTTCGCAGACGGCCTGGGCGCTGATGGCCCTGCTGTCGGCGGGGGAGCGCGAGGCGGCCTCCGTGGAGCGGGGGATCGCGCACCTGGTCTCCACCCAGCGCGAGGACGGCACCTGGGACGAGCCGTACTTCACCGGGACCGGCTTCCCCTGGGACTTCTCCATCAACTACCACCTGTACCGGCAGGTCTTCCCGCTCACCGCGCTCGGCCGGTACCTGTACGGAGAACCGTTCGGCCCCGGTGGCCGGTACGCCGATCCGGCGGCCCTGCCGAACCCGGCCCCGTCCACCGGGGAGGCCTGATGGCAAGCGGGCCCGCCGGGACCCCGCCGCCGCTGCTGATCGCCTGCGCGCTGCGGATCGAGCGGACGGCCCTGCGCAGCGGCCGCGACCGGGGCGCGCCCGAACGGTACGAGGTCCTGCGCACCGGCATGGGCCCGCGCGCGGCCGAGCGCGCCGTCGGCCGGGCGCTGGAGCAGCCGCAGCTGCTCGGGGCCGCGGTGCTCGCCACCGGATTCTGCGCCGGGCTGCTGCCCGGCATGAGCCCCGGCGACCTGATCGTCGCCGAGGAGACCCGGGACCCGCGCGGCACGGTCGCCTGCGCCGGTACCGCCCTGCTCGCCGAGGCGCTGGCCCGGGCCGTACCCGGCCGGACCGTACACCTCGGTGCACTGACCGGATCCGACCACGTCGTCCGGGGCCAGGAGCGCGCGCAGCTGCGCGCCGCCGGCGCCATCGGGGTCGACATGGAATCGGCGGCCACCCTGTGGACCGCGGCCCGGGGCGGGGGCGCCGCCGGCGCGGACCGTCCGGTTGCGGCCGTCCGGGTGATCGTGGACGCTCCGGAGCATGAGCTCGTCCGTATTGGCACTGTTCGCGGAGGAATATCAGCCTTTCGCGTACTGCGCGCACTACTGCCCGCGTTTTATGACTGGCACCGTTCTTTGTTGCTCCCCCGGAGGTGAGCCAGATGGCCATGCCACTGCGACAGACGATCAGGGTCGGGACGTACCTGCTCGAACAGAAGCTCCGCAAGCGTGAGAAGTTCCCGCTGATCGTCGAGCTGGAACCGCTCTACGCCTGCAACCTGGCCTGCGAGGGGTGCGGGAAGATCCAGCACCCGGCCGGGGTGCTCAAGCAGCGCATGCCCGTGGCCCAGGCGGTCGGCGCCGTGCTGGAGTCCGGCGCGCCGATGGTGTCCATCGCGGGCGGCGAGCCCTTGATGCACCCGCAGATCGACGAGATCGTGCGCCAGTTGGTGGCGAAGCGGAAGTATGTATTCCTCTGCACCAACGCGATGCTGCTCCGCAAGAAGATCGAGAAGTTCACCCCCTCCCCCTACTTCGCCTTCGCCGTGCACATCGACGGACTGCGCGAGCGCCACGACGAGTCGGTGGCGAAGGAAGGCGTCTTCGACGAGGCGGTCGCGGCCATCAAGGAGGCGAAGAAGCGCGGATTCCGGGTGACCACCAACTCCACCTTCTTCAACACCGACACCCCGCAGACCATCATCGAGGTACTCAACTACCTCAATGACGATCTCCAGGTGGACGAGATGATGATCTCGCCGGCCTACGCCTACGAAAAGGCCCCCGACCAGGAACATTTCCTGGGTGTCGAGCAGACCCGCGAACTCTTCAAGAAGGCCTTCTCGGGCGGAAACCGCAGGCGCTGGCGCCTCAACCACTCCCCGCTCTTCCTGGACTTCCTGGAAGGCAAGGCCGATTTCCCCTGCACCGCCTGGGCCATTCCGAATTACTCGCTCTTCGGCTGGCAGCGCCCCTGCTATCTGATGAGCGACGGATACGTGCCCTCGTACCGGGAACTGATCAACGACACCGACTGGAGCAAGTACGGCCGCGGGAAGGACCCGCGCTGCGCGAACTGCATGGCGCACTGCGGGTACGAGCCCACCGCCGTCCTGGCCACCATGGGTTCGCTGAAGGAGACGCTGCGCGCGGCCCGCGAGACCATCGGCGGGAACCGGGACAAGTCGGCATGAGCGAAGGCCACGCGGTCCGGGCGGGGGAGGCGGGCGCGCGCGGCCGGGGCAAGGGCTTCGACCTCGGCGCCCTGCTGGCCGAGCGCGGCGGCGAGCGGTACGAACTGCACGCCCGCCACCTCAACCACCAGCTGCCCCGGATGCTGCACACCATCGGCTTCGACAAGGTCTACGAGCGGGCCGAGGGGGCCCACTTCTGGGACGCCGAGGGCAACGACTACCTCGACATGCTGGCCGGGTTCGGGGTGATGGGCCTGGGGCGCCACCACCCGGTGGTCAGGCAGGCCCTGCACGACGTGCTGGACGCCCAGCTCGCCGACCTCACCCGCTTCGACTGCCAGCCGCTGCCCGGGCTGCTGGCGGAGAAGCTGCTCGCCCACAGCCCGCACCTGGACCGGGTCTTCTTCGGCAACAGCGGCACCGAGGCGGTGGAGACCGCCCTGAAGTTCGCCCGGTTCGCCACCGGGCGGCCCAGGGTCCTCTACTGCGACCACGCCTTCCACGGGCTCACCACCGGCTCGCTCTCGGTCAACGGCGAGGACGGCTTCCGGGACGGCTTCGCGCCGCTGCTGCCCGATACGAAGATCGCGCTCGGAGACCTGGGAGCGCTGGAGCGGGAGCTGAAGAAGGGCGACGTCGCGGCCTTCGTCGTCGAGCCGATCCAGGGCAAGGGCGTGCTCGCCGCACCCCCCGGCTTCCTGCTCGCCGCGCAGGAGCTGCTGCACCGGCACAGGGCGCTGCTGATCGCCGACGAGGTGCAGACCGGCCTCGGACGCACCGGGGACTTCTACGCCTACCAGCACGAGGCCGGGGTGGAACCGGACCTGGTGTGCGTGGCCAAGGCCCTGTCCGGCGGCTACGTGCCGGTCGGCGCGACCCTGGGCAAGGACTGGATCTTCAAGAAGGTCTACTCCTCCATGGACCGGGTGCTCGTCCACTCCGCCAGCTTCGGCTCCAACGCCCAGGCGATGGCGGCCGGACTGGCGGTGCTCTCCGTCATGGAGGACGAGCGGGTGGTGGACAACGCCCGCACGATGGGCGACCTGCTGCGGGGGCGGCTCGCCGCACTCGTGGGCGAGTACGAACTGCTCCACGAGGTACGGGGACGCGGGCTGATGATCGGCATCGAGTTCGGCCGGCCGTCCTCGCTGGGGCTGCGGAGCCGGTGGACCATGCTGCAGGCGGCCCGCAAGGGACTGTTCGCGCAGATGGTCGTGGTGCCGCTGCTGCAGAAGCACCGGATCCTCACGCAGGTTTCCGGGGACCACCTGGAGGTGATCAAACTGATCCCGCCGCTCATCGTGGACGAGGCGGACGTGGACCGGTTCGTCGGGGCCTTCCGCGAGGTCATGGACGAGGCGCACGGAGGCGGTGCGCTGATGTGGGACTTCGGCAGGACGCTGGTGAGGCAGGCAGTCGCCAACGGCTGAGCCGGCGGCGGGGGCGCCGCCCGCGCGGGCGGGCGGCGCCGGGCGGACGGCCCGCCTCGCGGGTGGTCAGTCCAGCAGCCGGTCGCGGAGCCGGCCGAGGGTCGCGGGCGTGAGCCCGAGACCCTCGGCGAGGTAGCGCTCCACGCCGCCCCACTCCTCGTCGATCGTCGCGAAGGCCGTGGTCAGGTACGGGGCGCGGGCGTCGAAGAGCGGGGCGAGCAGCTCCATCGCCTCGGGGTGGCGGGCCTCGGGGGTCCCGCTGCCCCGCCGGACCCGGTAGCGGTTGTGCGGAGCGTTCGACTCCAGGTAGTCCGCGACGATCGCCTCGCGCTCGACGCCCAGCGCGAGCAGGGTGACGGCGATCGACAGGCCGGCCCGGTCCTTGCCGGCGGCGCAGTGCATGAGGGCCGGGACGCTGTCCTCGGCGAGCGCGTGCACGACCCGGCCGTGCTCGGCGGTACGGGTCCTGATCATCTCCCGGTACGAACGGGACATCCGTGCGGCGGCCCGGCCCTCGCCGAGGAGTTCGCGGAGCTGGGCCAGGTCCCCCTCCCGGACCATCTTCCAGAACTCCCCGCCGGCCGCCGGATCCGACAGCGGAATGCCGACGTTGCGCACGCCGGGCAGTTCCACGTCCGGACCCTCCAGCGCCTTGTCGGCGTCGTTGCGGAAGTCGAAGACGGTGTGCAGGCCGAGCGAGCCGAGGAACTCCGCGTCGGTTTCGGTGGCATGCGCCAGATGTCCGCTTCGAAACAGTCGTCCCGACTTGACCCTCCGGCCGTCCACGGTCGGCAGGCCGCCCACGTCGCGGAAGTTGCGTACACCGGTCAGTACCGGCTCCGTGTGCGGGCTCTGGGGTATCGGCTGGGTCACAGGGGCTCCTCCGTGTCGTCCGTGTCGTCATCGTCGCGCGGCCGTCGGGCCGTCGTCGCCCGCGCGGTCCGGTGCGTGTCCGAATTGCACTGCTTGCAGCCAACTTGCCATAGCGAGAGGCGAGATCGGACACCTCCCCGTGAGCCAGATCATACGGTGACCGTGAGTGCCTGATCGTGAATGCAGAATTGCCTTGCCGGAGCGGTTGTTGGGCGCTCGGAATGGACGGAGGGTGACCGGAATTCCGGCGGCCCGTCATCTGCAAGATTCTGTTGGGGAATTCATGACTTGTTCCGCGCGGCCGGACTGGATTACGTTCGCGATCGATCCGGACGGACCGCCTAATCCTGCCGCCGACCGGAAACCGCACCCGACTATTCACGCGCGCGGCAGGAGCGGGGGAACCAGGTAAGCCGCTGTTCCGGATCTCCTTCGGGATCTTTGCAACCGGACAGCTTGGGGTGAAGCCGTTCATCTGCCGTTCACCGGCGGATGGGCGGCCGGACATCTCCAGTCCGAACCCGACAGCTCACCTCGCAGGCGTCGGAGAGGAATCCGCCATGCCCGCAACGGGTAAGCACCGCCGTCCCAAGTCCAGCTCGATATCGCGCGGTTTCGCCGTCGCCGGCACCGGTGGCGCGGCCCTCGCACTGCCGCTGCTCGGAGCCACCGGCGCCCATGCCGCCGCCGCCCCGGCCGCCGCGCCCGCCGCCGCTCCGGTCCAGGCCCCGCAGGTCCCGGCCGCGCTCCAGGCCGCGCCCGCCCCCGCGCAGAGCGCCCCCGCCGTCTACACCGTGGTGCCGGGCGACTACCTCTCGAAGATCGCCGAGCGTCAGCACCTCACCGGTGGCTGGCAGCGGCTCTACGAGGCCAACCGCGAGGCCGTCGGCACCGACCCGTCGCTGATCCACCCGGGCCTCAAGCTGACGCTCGGCGCGAAGGGGGCGGCACCGGCCGCCGAGTCCGCACCGGCCGAAACGCCGGAACCGGCCGGGAAGTCCGCTTCCTCCGCTTCTGACGACTCGGATAATTCGGGTGATTCAGGTGATTCGGCGGGTTCTGCCGATTCCGCCGATTCCGCCAACTCCTCCGACGAGGGCTCCTCCGGCGAGTCCGCGGCCCCGGTCGCGCCCGCCCCCAAGCCGGCCGAGCCCGCCGAGCGGCAGGCCACCTCCGGCGGCTTCGTCGCCCCGGTCAGCGGCGGCACGTCCACCGCGTACCGCACCGCCGGCGCCATGTGGTCCAGCGGCTACCACACGGGTGTTGACTTCATCGCGAGCACCGGCACCACCGTCAAGGCGGTAGGCGCCGGCACCGTGGTCTCCGCCGGATGGGGCGGCGCGTACGGCAACGAGGTCGTCATCCGGCACGCCGACGGCAAGTACAGCCAGTACGGCCACCTCTCCCAGCTGTCCGTCTCGACGGGCCAGAGCGTCACCGCCGGGCAGCGCATCGGCCTCTCGGGCGCCACCGGCAACGTGACCGGACCGCACCTGCACTTCGAGATCCGCACGGGCCCCTCGTACGGCTCGGACATCGACCCGCTGGCGTACCTCCGGTCCAAGGGCGTCAGCATCTGAGACACCGCCGGACGCGCGGGTGGGACCGCGCGTCCGGCAGGGCGTGGACGCCCGGAGCGCCGTCTTCATCGGCGCCGCCGGGGGTTCGCGGCGCGTGGGCCGGGACCGGAGGGGGGTCACGGCCCACGCGCCTGTTATTCCTCATCCGGCGGGTGGTGAAGATCACGGTCAGTAAGTCCCTGGCTACGGTCGCGTAGGTCATGATCAGGGGTGAAGGATGGGCTCCCGTGGCAGCGACGACGACATCCAAGACCAAGACCATTGGCTCGTACGCGGCGATCGGGGACAGTTTCACCGAGGGCGTGGGGGACCCGGGACCCGGGGACACGTTCCTCGGCTGGGCGGACCGGCTGGCCGTCCTCCTGGCCGATCAATGCGAGGAGCACGAAGACCCCGGCGAGTTCCGCTACGCGAACCTGGCCGTACGGGGCCGCCTGCTGGACCAGATCGTGGCCGAGCAGGTCCCGCGGGCCAAGGAGCTCGCCCCCGACCTGGTGACCTTCTGCGCGGGCGGCAACGACATCATCCGGCCGGGCAGCGACCCGGACGACGTGGCCGAACGGTACGAGGCGGCCGTGCGCGACCTCACCGGATCGGTCGGCCTGGTCGTGATCACGACCGGCTTCGACACGCGCGACGTGCCGGTCCTCAAGCACCTCCGGGGCAAGATCGCGACCTTCAGCGCGCACGTCCGCTCCATCGCCGACCGGTACGACTGCCCGGTGCTCGACCTCTGGTCGCTGAAGTCCGTACAGGACCGGCGGGCCTGGGACGACGACCGGCTGCACCTCTCGCCCGAGGGGCACACGCGGGTCGCCCTGCGGGCGGCCCAGGTGCTCGGCCTGGACACACCGGCCGATCCGGACCAGCCGTGGCCGCCGATGCGGCCGCGCGGCTCGGTGGACGTCACCCGGGACAACATCCAGTGGGCGCGGGAGTACCTGGTGCCGTGGATCGGGCGGCGGCTGCGCGGGGAGTCCTCGGGGGACCACGTGGAGGCCAAGCGGCCGGACCTGCTGCCGCTGTAGGACCCCGCCGGGGAGCCGTACAGGGGCAGGTGGGGGCGGGTGGGGCGGGGCTCGGGGCGCCTTCGGGGGCGCGGAGCGGAATCCTTGGGGAGTGCCATGCGTTGGGATGGTGGTAACCATGAGAACGCCCTGCCCGCATCCCCCCACACAGGAGGCGCCTTGACCGGCTCCCGTCCCTTGCGTCCACGGCTGCGCGCGCTGCGGCCCGAAGCCTTCGGCGCGGACCCGTCCGGTGCCCGGCTGGAGCGGATCCGGCGCTCGCCGAACTTCGCCGACGGAGTGTTCCAGAACCCGATCGGCACCCGGACCAGGCCCTCCGGGTCGATGGCGGAGTTCGCCAAGATCTACTTCCACAAGGAGCAGCGGCTGCGGCGCAGCCCCGGTGCGCCCATCCCGGTGTACCCGACGACGCTCGCCGAGCTGGCGAAGCCCCCGGCCGGCGGTCTGCGCCTGACCTGGATGGGCCACTCCAGCGTGCTCGCCGAGATCGACGGGCGCCGGGTGCTCTTCGACCCGGTCTGGGGCGAGCGGTGCTCCCCCTTCCCCTTCGCCGGCCCCAAGCGGCTGCACCCGGTACCGGTCCCGCTGGCCTCGCTGGGCGAGGTCGACGTCGTGGTGATCTCGCACGACCACTACGACCACCTGGACCTGCCGACGATCAAGGCCCTGGCCGGCACGGACACCGTCTTCGCCGTGCCGCTGGGCGTCGGCGCGCACCTGGAGCGCTGGGGGATCCCGGCGGACCGGCTGCGCGAGCTCGACTGGAACGAGAGCACCAAGGTCGCCGGGCTCTCCCTCACCGCCACCCCGGCCCAGCACTTCTGCGGGCGCGGACTGCGCAACCAGCAGTTCACCCTGTGGGCGTCCTGGGTCGTCGCGGGGGACGAGCACCGGATCTACCACAGCGGGGACACCGGCTACTTCCCCGGCTTCAAGGAGATCGGCGCCGCCCACGGCCCGTTCGACGCCACGATGATCCAGATCGGGGCGTACTCCGAGTTCTGGACCGACATCCACATGACGCCCGAGGAGGGCATGCGCGCCCACCTCGACCTCCAGGGCGGCACCCCGCACGGCACGATGCTCCCGATCCACTGGGGCACCTTCAACCTGGCCCCGCACCCGTGGGACGAGCCGGGCGAGGGCACGGTGGCCGCGGCGGAGCGTGCCGGGGCCGCCATCGCGCTCCCGGTACCGGGACAGCCCTTCGAGCCGGGCGCGCCGGACGCACCGAGCGAGCCCTGGTGGAGGCCGTTCGTGGCCGCGGGCCCGCCCGCGCCCGTCACCGGGTCCCGGCCCGCCGCCGCGCCCGGCCGGCCGGCCGCGGTGACCCGCGAGGAGCCGGAGGCGGTGGGCTCCTAGGCCGTCGCCTCGTCGCCTCGTCGCCCCGTCTCGTCGTCCCTGTCCTCCCGTCCCGCCGTTCCCCTTCCGGGGCCGGTGGGGCGGGAGGGGCGCATGGCGCGGGCGGGGGTGGCGGGAGGCGGCGGGCGCCCGCGGGTGCCGGGGAGTGTGCGCTCCCGGCGTATTCGGGCTGTCGTACGAGCGCTCCATCGGGAGCGGGAAGCACCCGGGCGAAGTTCCCCAACTGGCCGCCCCGGGACGGAGCGTGCGGTCTAGCGTGGGTATCCGGTGATCAACACCGGGTCCCGGGACGCCCGGGGTCCGGGCCCCACTGACCGAGGACGCAGATGTCCGGACTCCGCGCCGCCCGCCACTCCCCGTCGAGACATGCCGCCACCGGTCCCGGTCGGCAGATACGGCCTCAGCTGATCCGTGCCGCCCTGCTGCCCACGCTCGCCGCCGGGCTCAGCGGCGCCGCCGCGGTGATCTTCACGCTCCAGCTCGGCGGGGGCGCGGGCGCCCGGGACGACCGGCTGTGGCCCGTGCTCTCCGGCTGCGCCCTGCTCTTCGCCGCCGCGTTCGCCGCCGCCCTGCTCGGGGCCCAGCGCGCCGCCAAGACCGTCCGCGACCGCTGCGAGGCACTGCGCCGCTCCAGCGTCCGCGGCCGCCAGGAGCTGCGCACCACCGCCGACCGGCTGGAGCGCGGCGAGCCGACCGCCCGGCCGCTGCGCGGCGGACCGGCCGAGCCGTCCTTCGGTTCGGGGACGGCGGGCGTGGACGAGTTCTGGCTGCTCTCCCAGGAACTGCGCGGCGCCCGCGAGCAGGCCCACGCGACCCTGGTCCGCCTCGGCGGCCCCGTCACGCCCTCCGACAGCGACCGCAAGGTCGAGGTCTTCGTCAACCTCGCACGCCGCCTGCAGTCCCTCGTCCACCGCGAGATCTCGCTGCTGGACGACCTGGAGGACACGGTCGAGGACCCGGACCTGCTCAAGGAGCTCTTCCACGTCGACCACCTCGCCACCCGGATCCGCCGCCACGCCGAGAACCTCGCGGTCCTCGGCGGCGCCGCCTCGCGCCGCCAGTGGACCCGGCCCATCGACCTGAGCGAGGTGCTGCGCTCCTCGGTCGCGGAGGTCGAGCAGTACACCCGGGTCAAGGTGGTGCCCCCGGCGGGCGGCGCGGTGCGCGGCCACGCCGTCGCCGACGTCGTGCACCTGCTGGCCGAACTGATCGAGAACGCCACCGTGTTCTCCGCCCCCGACACCGATGTCGTGGTGCGGGCCGAACGGGTCACCGCCGGAATCGCGGTCGAGGTGGAGGACCGCGGCCTCGGCATGCCGTCCGAGGAAGCGCAGCGGATGAACGCCCTGCTCGGCGACCCCGACCAGATCAGCGTCCGGCAGCTGCTGGCGGACGGGCGGATCGGCCTGTTCGTGGTCTCGGCGCTGGCCCGCCGGCACGGGATCGCCGTCGAACTCAAGTCGAACATCTACGGTGGCGTGCTCGCGGTGCTCGTCCTGCCCCGGGAACTGCTCGGGGCGGAGGCCCTGGGCACTGCGGAGGCCCTGGGCACCGTGGAGGCCCTGGGCACCGCGGGCACCCTGGGCACCGCGGACGCCCTGGGCGGGTCCCGGGCCACCACGCGCGGGACCGGGGAGGGGACGGGCGCGCCGCCGCTGGAGCCGGTGCGCGTGGGCCTGCCCGGGGCGGAGCCTTCCTGCGCCCCGCCGGCCGTGCCGGGATGGGCCGGCGAAGTCCCGGGCACCGTGCCCCGTAAGACGGAGGCGGTCCCGGAACCGGCGTGGACCGTGGCGGCGCCGCTCGCGCCGCCGCTGCCCGTACCCGCCGCCCGGGCCGGTGAGGAACGGCCGCCGCTGCCCCGGCGGCGGGCCCAGGAGCACCTCGCGCCCCAGCTGCGCGAGGCCCCCGCACCGCGCGCCACGGGTGTGGACCAGCCCGTGCACGACCCGGGCCTGATGGCCGCCTTCCAGCGGGGCTTCGGCCTCGCCCAGTCGGAGCACCAGACGTGACCCCGGCCTCACACCCGACAGCTAAGGAGCGCACCCCCATGGGCGGCGAAGTGGCGACCACGACCAGTCGGCTCTCGGACCTGGACTGGCTGCTCAGCGGCCTGGTCCAGCGGGTGCCCTACACGCGCAGCGCGGTACTGCTGACCGCCGACGGGCTCGTCACGTGCGTGCACGGGCTCGACGCCGACAGCGCCGACCACCTGGCGGCGCTCGCCTCCGGCCTCTACTCGCTGGGGCGCAGCGCCGGATCCCGGTTCGCGGACGGCGCCGAGGTCCGGCAGGTGGTGGTCGAGCTCGACTCCGCCCTCGTCTTCGTCTCGGCGGCCGGCTCCGGCACCTGCCTGGCGGTGCTGGCCGACCGGGAGGCCGACGCGGGTGTGCTCGGCTACGAGATGGCGATGCTGGTCAAGAGCGTGCGCCCGTACCTGGCGGCCCCGCCGAGGCGGCCCGTCGCCGACGCGGAGCGATGAGGGCGCGCGCGAGGGGGGCGGCGGCACCGGGGGCGCGGCAGGACACGCCGTGGCTGGACGATTCGGCGGGCCGGGTGATGCGCCCGTACACCGCGAGCGGCGGGCGGACCCGACCGGCCGTCGCCCTCGACCTGCTGTCGCTGGTGACGGCGACCGGTGTACGCCCGCGCGCGCCGCTCGGAGCCGAACACACCCTCGCGCTCCGGCTGTGCGCCGGCTCGGCGGTGGTCACCGTCGCCGAGGTGGCGGGGCACCTGCGGCTGCCGGCGGTGGTGGTCAAGGTGCTCCTCTCGGACCTGATGGAACACGGGGCCGTGACGGTGCGGGCGCCGCGCTTCCCGAGTGGCGGCTCGTTCGCCGACGAAGACCAGTCCCTGCTCCGGGCGGTGCTCGATGGCCTGCGCAAACGGCTCTGAGCCGCCCGCCCACGGATCCTCCGCGACCTTGAAGATCCTGGTCGCGGGCGGGTTCGGGGCGGGCAAGACCACCTTCGTGGGCGCGGTGAGCGAGATCGAGCCGCTCAGCACGGAGGAGCTGCTGAGCGGGCTGAGCGAGGCCGCCGACCCGCTGGACGGGGTCGAGACGAAGACGACCACCACCGTGGCACTGGACTTCGGCCGGATCACGCTGGACGAGCGGCACGTGCTCTACCTCTTCGGCACACCCGGCCAGCAGCGCTTCTGGTTCCTCTGGGAGGAGCTGTGCGCGGGCGCGCTGGGGGCGGTGGTGCTCGCCGACACGCGCCGCCTCGCCGACTGCTTCCCCGCCGTGGACTTCTTCGAGCGGCGCGGGATCGGCTTCATCGTGGCCGTCAACGAGTTCGACGGCGGGCACCGTTACGCCGCCGACGAGGTGCGCGAGGCCGTGGGGCTCGGGCCGGAGGTGCCCGTCGTGCGCTGCGACGCACGGCTGCCGAGCTCCGGAACGGGGGCACTGGCAGCCCTCGTCCACCATCTGCTGGACGCGAAGTATCCGAAGTATCCGAAGTATCCGAAGTATCCGAAGTATCCGGAGCATTCGAGGGACCCGAAGCATGCGTCGTATACGACGTATGAGGAGCGACGGGATTGGGGGGAGAGCGCATGACCTACTACGAATCGACCGGACACCTGCTGCTCACGCCGGTGGACCGGGAGGCGCCCGCGCGCGTGGTGCGGCTGCGCGAACTGGGCCTGGGGGAGCGGGTGGACGGTGAGCTGGACGCCTTCGCGCGGCGGGTCGCGGGCGCGCTGGACGCGCCGTACGCGGGGATCAACTTCATCGGTGAGGAACGGCAGTTCTTCGCCGGCCTGCACCACGCGCCCGACGCCCCGGCGAGCGGGTACCCGGCGCGGGTGCTCGCCCGGGACCACGGCTACTGCCCGCACGTGGTGGTGCGGCGGCGCGCGCTGGTGCTGGAGGACGTACGGGACTTCGCGCGCTTCGCGGGCAACGCCGTCGTGGACGGGAGCGGGGTGCGCTCCTACGTGGGTGCCCCGCTGACCGACCGGCGCGGGATCGTGCTGGGGACGGTGTGCGCGGTGGACGTGGTGCCGAGGCGGTGGGGGCTGGCGGGGCTGGCGACGGTGAAGGAGCTGGCGGCGGAGCTGGTGGAGCTGGTGCACGGGCGGGAGGACCGGTGCGGGTGATGTCGGGGGCCGGGGGCTCGGGGCTCGGGTCGGGGGCTCGGGCTCGGGCTCGGAGGTGATTGTCAGTGGTCGGGTCTACGGTCGGAGACGAGGGGTCACCGGCACCTCAAGAGGACTGAAGAGGGCTGAACAGGGCTGAACAGGGCCGGCGAGGGCTGGAAAGGAGTCGCGGGGATGGCCACGACGGCGGAGGACGTCCGGAAGATCGCGCTGTCGCTTCCGGGCAGCAGCGAGAAGCTCGCCTGGGGCATGCCGACCTTCCGGGTGGGCGGAGCGGACGGGCAGAGCGGGAAGAGCGGGAAGATCTTCGCCGCGCTCGCCGACGACGACACCTCGATCGGGGTGAAGTGCCCCAAGGAGGACCGCGAGGAGCTGATCGAGGCCGAGCCGGAGAAGTTCTTCATACGACCCGGCCACGACGACAACTACGCGTGGCTCAGGGTCCGGCTGGCGGCGGTGGAGGACGCGGCGGAGCTGCGTTCGATCCTGACCGACTCCTGGCTCCAGGCGGCCCCCAAGCGGCTGATCGCGGCCCACCCGGAGCTGAGCGGCCGAGGGGACCCGTCAGGCACCGGTGAAGGCGGCGATCCGCGCGCGCAGTGACGCCGGGTCCAGACCGTGGGCGGCCGTGTGCTCGTCGATCGTGCCGTACCGGCGGAGCTCGGCGCGGGCGACGCCGAGGCCGAGCACCCGGTGCGGAACCGCTTCCAGCGCCCCGTTGGCGGCGCCGGTGGAGGTACCGGCGAGATACGGCTCCACCAGGACCACCTCGGCCGGGCCGTGCCCGACGGCGGCGCGCACCGCCTCGTCGTCGAAGGGCCGTACGGTCGGCGCGTACAGCACGCTCACGTCCATGCCCTCGGTCGCGGCGAGGACGTTGTCGAGCAGCGGGCCGACGGCGACGACGACCCCCGCACGCCCTTCGCGTACGGTCTGGAAACCCGGACCGGTGACGGGGCGGGCCGTTGCGTTCGACTGCGCGGAGAGCCGGACGTAGACCTTGTCGTCCCCGGCGGCGTAGGCGTGGCGCAGGAGCGCCTCGGCTTCGTCCGGGTGGCCCGGGACGTGCACGGTCCAGCCGTCCAGGGTGTCCAGCAGCGCCACGTCGCCCGGCGCCATGTGGGTGAAGCCGCCGGTCGGCCAGTCGTAGCTGGCGCTCGCGCTGACCAGTACCCCGCCCGTGCCCTGGTGCCCGAAGTCGAGCTTGAGCTGTTCGAAGGGCCGCTCCACGAGGAAGCTGGCGAAGGTGTGCAGCACGGGCCGCAGCCCCGTGAGGGCCAGTCCGCCGCCCACGCCGATCAGGAGCTGCTCGCGGATGCCCACGTTGACGACCCGGTCCGGGTGGCGGTCCTGGGCCGGTCGGAATCCGTCCATGGTGATCTCGGCGAGCACGAGGGCCAGCCGGGGATCCCCGTCGAGTGCGTCCGACGTGACCGAGATGAACCGTTCGCGCATGGTGTCCATGTCTCCCCCTGGAATGTCGCTTGCGTGGACTGGGTGTGGTCAGTGCTTCTTCTCGACCCGGGCGACGACGGCGTGCGGCCGGCCCGGATGCGGTGCGGTGAAGGCGGCGTACAGGGCCGCGTGGTCCCGGCCGTCCACGGTGGCCGTCGACCAGCCGGCCGCCTCGAAGCGGGAGGCGATGCCGCCGCGCCAGCCGTGGGTCGCGGAGTCGTTGTCGATCACGACCGTGTGCAGCCGCTCCAGGCCGGCCGGGCCGGCGTAGGCGATCGCCTCGTGGTTGCTTCCCTCGTCCAGCTCCGCGTCGCCGATCAGCACCCACACGGCCGGGTCCGTGAGCCCTTGGGCCCGCAGACCGAGCGCGCTGCCGACGGCGAGCGGCAGCCCGTGCCCGAGCGAGCCGCTGCCGATCTCCACCCCGGGGATCAGGGTGCGGTCCGGGTGGTGCCCGAGGGGCGAGTCGTACGCGCCGAACCCGCTCAGCCAGTCGACGGGGAAGAACCCCTTGGCGGCGAGGACGGCGTAGTAGGCCATGGGCCCGTGCCCCTTGGACAGCAGGAACCGGTCCCGGCCGGGATCCCCGGCCGTCCCCGGACCGACGCGCAGGATCCGGTCGTAGAGCACCCACAGGGCGTCGAGCGTGGAGGTGGCGGCGGGCCCGTGCTTCTCGGCCCCGGTCATCAGGGCCATGAGCGGCCCAAGGTCTTCGTAGCGGAACCCGGTGTCCGCGGCGGCTGCCTGTGTCATGAATCGATCTTGCAACCTCAAGCGCACTTGAGGTCAAGGACCCCTGGTCCTCCCGCCGAAGAAAGGGTGCGCGCGACCACCTCCGGAAGTGCGGTATTGTTCTCCTGCGCCTTCAACCAGGGGAAACCCCAGGTCAAGGGGCATCGGGACGTGGCGCAGCTTGGTAGCGCACTTGACTGGGGGTCAAGGGGTCGCAGGTTCAAATCCTGTCGTCCCGACTTTGCTTCATGCAAGTCGGAGGCCGTTCTCTCACACACGAGAGGACGGCCTTTTCCATGCCCGGAGTCCTGGTGGTCGCGGTGTGGTCGCAGCCGCGCGGGCCGGTCCGTCCGGCGGCCGGTCTTGTCGGCTTCCGGGTGCCGCAGGTCGTGAACGGTCACCCGCGGTACACCGGCCTCGGCGGAGAGCTGGTGGAGCCGGTCGAGAACGGTGGGGGGTTTGAAGGGCAGGCCGTCGGGCCGGCAGAAGTCTCCCACTCGAGGCCCTCCTCCGGACGGCTCCATCTGCTACGCGTGCTCCTCCGTGGCGCCTCTCGGGACCGGCGGAGGCGGAGCTTCATTGAAGCGAGTCCGCTGAACCGGGCGGCCATGCCCACAGCCACTTGAAGCAGCTGGTCAGCGGGGTGGCGTGGTGCTCGTGCTGGTTGTGGGCGGCAGTCTGTGTCGTAGATCGTCCGGCGGGGTGGTTTTCGCCGATGAGTTCACCGTCCTCAGACGGTCTACCCAACGACACCAACCGAGCTCGACAGGAGTGCCATGTCCACCATCCAGCCAGTGATCGTGACTGCCGACCAGGACGTTCTGCTCGGCTTCTATACGAAATTGTTCGGCGCTGAGGAGATCTTCCGGGTACCGGCGGAAGGCCCGGCCTTCTACCTCGGCTTGCGCATCGGCGACACCGACCTCGGGCTGGTGGCCAAGGCGAACCCGGGGACCGGAGCGGCGCCGCGGATCCTGCTCAGCATCGCTGTCGATGACCTCGACGAGACGCTCGGCCGGGTGGCGGTGCTGGGCGGCTCGGTCCGCAGCGGCCCCAACGACATGCCGTGGGGACAGCGCGTCGCCCACATTCAGGACCCCGACGGCAACCCGGTGAACCTCACTCAGCCGATCCCGGCCCAGTGACGCAGTTCCGGGGGAATGTGCTGATCGTGATCTCTACCTGCGGTAGAGATCACGGACCTCGATGAGGCCGGGCGGCAGATCGGCAAGGACCGTCCGGAACCCGCGCTTGACCGTATTGGCGGGCCGCCATGCCCGCGGCGGCGGTGCGTGGGTCGGTCCATGCCGCCTTGCGGCAACGAGTGCCCGATGGCAGGACAGAGTCCGCTCGCTGGGGATCAGTTGGGGACCACGCGGTGTGCGCGATGGCGCATCCCCCGCGTATGAGAGGGCGGCCTTTTCCATGCCCGGAATGCTGGTGGTCGCACGGTGGCCGCACGCTCGCTTCGGGGTTGGCCGGCGGTGGGGTGGAAGCCGGTCGGAAGGCGAGTCCGGCGAACGGGTCGCTGGGGTGCCTGCGCGATGAGCGCCTCCTGGTGAAGACCGCCATGGTGTCGGCCGCGGCGGTCGCCGCCACCCTCATTCCGCTGGCCGGTACCTCGTACGCGGCGGGCTGCTCCAACGCGGGGTGCGACAACCTCGGCCCCGTGTCGCAGGGTTGTGGCGCGCCGACGCGGTCACGGGCGTCAACGGCCCGCTGATCCGCAGCCTGGCCGTCGCGATCCCCAACCCGGGGAGGGCGCCCCCCTGTTGCGGTTGATGATCCGAGGGTGGTGTCACCGGGCCCGGAGGCATCGACGGACCGCTGTACCGGCGACATCGACGGCCCGACACCGGACCCGAGCTTCGCGAGCTGTTCGCCAAGCTGCAGGCCAAGCACGGAACGGTGCTGGTCGTGGTCGACCAGCCGGCCTCGATCGATTGCCTGCCGCCGGCCGCGGCCCGGGACATGGGGTGTCCTGTGGCCTACCGTCCAGGGCTGACGATGCGGCGGATCGCCGACCGCCACCCAGGCGAGGCCAAAACGGATGCGAAGGATGCGTTCATCATCGCGGACGCGGCCCGCGCCATGCCTCCCACGCTGCGGGCGATCGACGGCGAGGCCACCAGGGTCGCCAACCGGCTCCACGGCCTGCCGACCCAGGTCCATCCCCCGCTGGAGCGAGTGCTGGGGCCGCGGTTGCAACACCCGGCCGTCCTGGCTCTGCCGGAGCGGTTCGGTTCACCGGCCCAGATCCGCTGGGCAGGCCGGCGACGGCTGGTCACGCCGTGACGGCCGAAGGCGCCGAGGACGGCCGAAGGGCTGGCCGAGGACATCTTCACCGCCCTGGACGAGCAGACAGCCACCGTCCCCGGCACGGACGCACTGGTCGTCCCGAGTCCGGCCGGCTCACTGACAGCGGTACTTGACCAGCGCAGGCTGCTGGCCCGGCGGTCGACGGCCGCGGTCACATGACCAGCGGCTCAGCCAGGAGGACGACCCGATCGGCCCCGACATCGAAGTCGATGACCTCGGCGTCAAGGAAACGGAAGATCGCCAGCACATCCAGAACCAGCCAGACCCGCAGATCCGGGCACTCCGCGTCCGCGCGGTCAGGGCTCCGGGACGGTGCGGCCGGCGTGGAGTTCGAGGGGGCCGGTGGCCGTGGTGCGCGCCGTGAGGCAGGCCTTGATCTGCCGGCGCAGGGCGGGTTTGACGAAGCGGCGCAGTTCGCTCCGGGGCACCGCCCGCCACTGGAGGAGTTCCGTCGCGGGCAGGCGGATCCGGGCCAGGGCGGCGGAGTCGAGGACGCCGCCGTCGTAGAGGAAGCGGACCCGGGCCGGATAGCCCGGCCGGTGCGACCAGTTGACGGCGAGCAGGCGGCCGGGGGCGAGGTCGATCCCGAGCTCCTCGCGGACCTCACGGCGGGCGGCGGCCCGCGGGATCTCGCCGAGGTCGCTGTCGATGCCGCCGCCGGGCAGGTGCCAGTGGTCCGGGTTGCCGTACGCGGGCTGCACCAGCAGTACCCCGCCCGCGGTGTCGGTGAACACCACGCTGGCCGCCGTCAGGGCCTTGGGCCGGGAGGCCCGGTGGCCGGCGGTGTCGAAGGCGCCCGCGTGTTCCAGCTCCGCCCGGCGCGCCGGGTCGAGCCCGGCCGGCGATCCGGGCTGGGGGACACCGCCGATCAGGTGCGCGAGGGAGCCGGAGTACAGGGCGGCGAGGGCGGCGCGCAGTCGGGGTGCGTTCCGGGCGGGCAGGGCCTCGTAGGCCTCCTCCGGGCTGAGCCAGTGCGCGTCGGTGATCTCGCCGTCCGGGAAGGAGATCGCGGAGACCTCCCCGGGCGTGAGCGGGCCGACGAGGTGGAGGTGGACGACGAGGGAGCGGCCGAGCGGCCCCGGCGGGCGCGAATCGACGGCGAGCAGCCGCCCGACCGGCACGCTCAGGTCCAGCTCCTCCTTCAGCTCGCGGGCCAGGCCCTCTTCCGGGGTCTCGGTGTCCTCCACGCCCCCGCCCGGGAGGTCCCGCTCCGTCTTGTACGAGGTGGTGAGGACGAGGACCCTCCCGCGCGGATCCAGCACGATCCCGGTCGCGGCCACGAGGGGGGAGGGGTGGGCGGCGTAGTAGGCGCGGACCGAGTCGGTGTACGGGGGCTGGTCCGGCACGGGTGCTCCTGGGGGTGCGGGGGTGCGGGGGTGCGGTGTGAGGCTCGTGGGGCCGCGAGTCGAGAGTCGCGGGTCATGGTCATCCGTACCCACTCGGACGGTGTCCATGGGGTGGACCTGTGGCGGTGGTGCCAGGCCGGATGACGGGGATTGGCTCTGCTGGGCAGGCCAATCCGGTTCCAGACTGGGGACCGGCTCCGGGAATTGGTCTGGTGTCCGGCGGAAGGAGACCCGTATGTCCAGTGAGTTCACCACCCTCAGCGACCGCGCCGAGCGCACCCTCCAGCAGCGCCGCGAACTCCAGGTCCCGGCCGCGCCGCCCGCCCTGCGGGAGTGGCTCCAAGGGCTGGTCAGAGCCGTGCGGGAGCCGGTCCGATGAGTCGTGCCCGGTGCTGGCGGTGCCCGCGCCGGCGCTCCCCGGTGCCCGGCTGCGGCGGCTGCGGCGGGCCACACCGGCGGACTTCGGCGGCGCGGGTGCGGAGGTCAGGCCCGGGCGAGGAGCAGGCCGCCCATCGTGACCATGGTCGCCGCGACGAGCCCGTCCAGCACCCGCCAGGCGGAGGGCCGGGCGAACAGGCCGCTGAGCAGCCGGGCACCGTAACCGAGCGCCCCGAACCAGGTCAGGCTCGCCAGCACGGCCCCGGTGCCGAACGCCCAGCGCAGGTCGCCCCGGTCGGCGGCCAGGGAGCCGAGCAGCAGCACGGTGTCGAGGTACACGTGCGGGTTGAGCCAGGTCATGGCCAGGCAGGCCAGTACCGCGCCGCGGGTGGAGAGGGAGGCGGAGGCGCCGGTGGCGGAGGCGCCGGTCGAGCCGGTGCCGGTGTGCTCCGCGGTGAGGGCCGCGCCGGGGGTGGGGCGCAGCACCCGGCGGGCGGCGAGGAATCCGTAGCAGATCAGGAAGGCGCCGCCGACGAGGCCGACCAGGGTGAGGGCGGGCGGCCAGGCGGTGACGAACGCGCCCACGCCGGCCACGCCGAGCGCGATGAGGGCCGCGTCCGAGACGGCGCAGATGGCGACCACGGTGAGGACCGAGTGGCGGCGTACGCCCTGGCGCAGGACGAACGCGTTCTGGGCGCCGATGGCGACGATGAGGGAAAGGCCGGTGCCGAAGCCCGCGAGGCCCGCCGGGATGATGCCGTGTGTCATGTCTTCGACCGTAGGCAGCGGCGGGGCGAGTAGTACAGCTAAAGATTCTTACCTAGCATTAGTCGCTGTGATGGATGAGCTTCCTGCCGACCAGGTCCGGACCCTGCTCGCGGTGATCGACGAAGGCACCTTCGACGCCGCGGCCGCCGCCCTGCACGTGACCCCGTCCGCCGTCAGCCAGCGGATCAAGGCGCTGGAACAGCGGACCGGGCGGGTGCTGCTGATGCGGACCAAACCGGTGCGGGCGACCGAGTCCGGGGAGGTCGTCGTCCGCTTCGCGCGGCAGCTGGCCAGGCTGGAGCGCGACGCGCGGGCCGAGCTCGGCATGGCCGAGGGGCTGGGGCCGGTGCGGCTGCCGATCGCGGTCAACGCGGACTCGCTCGCCACCTGGTTCCTGCCCGCACTGACCGGGGTGCCACAGGACCCGCCGGTCTGCTTCGACCTGCACCGGGAGGACGAGGGGCACGCGACCGAACTGCTGCGGGACGGACGCGTGATGGCGGCGGTGACCTCGCAGCCGGTCGCCGTCGCCGGGTGCACGGTGCGGCGGCTCGGCCTCGCGCGGTACCTGCCGGTGGCGAGCCCGGAGTTCAAGGCCCGGCACCTGCGGGGGGACCTGGAGTGGGACCTGCGGGAGGCGCCCGTCGTCGTCTTCGACCGGCTGGACCTGATCCAGGACGAGTTCGTGCGGATGGTGACGGGGCAGGCCGGCGCCCGGGCCTCGGAGGTGCGCCACCACGTGCCGACCTCGGAGGGGTTCTGCGACGCCGCGGTCGCCGGACTGGGCTGGGCGATGGTGCCGCAGGCGCAGGCCGGCCCGCTGCTGGAAGCGGGGAAGCTGGTGGTGATCGCGCCCGGTCGGACGCTGGACGTACCGCTGTACTGGCAGCAGTGGAAGCTGGACTCGCCCGCGCTGTCGATGGTGGCGCGCGCCGTGGCGCGGGCGGCGGAGGGTGCGCTGCGCCAGCCGGCCGAGCCCGGGTAGCGGCCGCTCGTGGGGGGTGTGGCCTGCGGGAACCGCTCGGGCAGGGCATAGGCTGCGGGCATGGAGTCCTACACGATCGGCCAGGCGGCGCGGTTGCTCGGCGTCAGCGTGGACACGGCCCGGCGGTGGGCCGACGCGCAGCGGTTCCCGACGCGCCGGGAGGGCACGCGGCGGATGGTGGACGGCCCGGACCTGGCCGCGTTCTGCGTGGAGGCCGCGCAGGAGGCCGGTGACGGCGAGGAGACCCCGTACACCTCGGCGCGCAACGCCTTCCCCGGCATCGTGACCGGCGTGAAGCTGGGCACGGTCGACGCGCAGGTGGAGATCCAGGCCGGACCGCACCGCATCGTGTCGCTGCTGACCCGGGAGGCGGTGGAGGAACTCGGCCTCGAAGTGGGGGCCCGCGCGACGGCCCGGGTGAAGTCGACGAGCGTTTTCATCGACCGCGCGTGAGCCCGGCCTGATCGGCGGGGCGCCGCCCCGGGGTGGCCGGTCTCACGACCCTCGGCCAGGCGCCGCCGTCGGCCAACGGCCGGGACGGGCTCAGCGTACGGAGGCCCCGAGGTGGTCGGCGGCCTCGCGCGCCGCGTCCAGTGCTCCGGCGCGGGCGGCCTCGCGGTCGGTGTCGGCGCGGGTGTAGGTGACGTTGACGACCATGTTGCTCAGCCGGAAGCAGACCTGGGCGGCGGCGGGGCGTTCGGGCGCGGTCGTACGGGAGCGGAGGAACGCCTCGTCCCCGATGCCGGTGGCCTCCGCCGGGGCGGTCTTCTCCCAGCCCAGGGTGTTCGCGCGGTCCTCGCGGAGGTCCTCGGCGGCGAGTTCCTCGGTGACGACGAAGGCCTGCAGGAAGACCCCGGCCCGGTTGGGGCCCTCCTCGCGCGGGGCGGACCAGCTGCACGACCCCTCGCCGTCGCGGCCGCCGTAGGAGGTGGGCACCAGCCGGTGGACGGTCTGCGGGGACAGCAGCTCGCAGGAGTGCGGCGCGGCGGTGAAGTCGCCCGGGTGGTTGCGCTGCCAGTGCTTCCACGCCACGAGGGACAGGCCGGTGGCGAGGAGCAGGCCGATCAGGACGAGCGCGATCAGCGTGGCCCGCGCGCGGAATTGGCGGGGTGCGGCTCTGCCGGGGGGTGTGGTCACCGCGGCAGCATAGGGGCCGGGTCCGAGGGGTGCGTAAACGTTTCCGCAGGAGGTCGCGGACGTGGCGCCCGGAGACCGGCGGCGGGCCGCGGCCCGTGCGGTGGCACACTGGCCGCTGATCAGCCGAAGAGGAGTACGTCGTTGTCCATGTTCAGCAACCTGCGCCGGGCCGTGAGCCGCGGCTACCGGCGGGCCGTCGACCTCAGCCACCCGGCGCGCTCCCCGCTCGGCAGCGCCGTCGTCAACTGCATCGTCTACCGCGACGGCGTGCGGCAGGACGGCTGCGCCGACGCGGAGGAGGCGCTGCGCAGGGTCCGCAAGACCGGCGACGGCTTCGTCTGGATCGGCCTGCACGAGCCCTCGCAGGCCGAGCTCGCCGGACTCGCCGAGCTGTTCGGCCTGCACCCGCTCGCCGTCGAGGACGCCGTCCACGCGCACCAGCGGCCCAAGATCGAGCGCTACGACGAGACCCTCTTCGCCGTGCTCAAGACCGTGCGCTACGTGGAGCACGAGGAGCTGACCGCGACCAGCGAGGTCGTGGAGACCGGCGAGCTGATGGCCTTCGCCGGCGACGATTTCGTGATCACCATCCGGCACGGCGGCCGCGGCACCCTCGGCTCGGTCCGCGAGGAGCTGGAGGCCACCCCCGACCACCTGGCCAAGGGGCCCGTCGCCGTCCTGCACGCGATCGCCGATCACGTGGTCGACGAGTACGTGGCCGTCACGGACGCGGTGCAGAACGACATAGACGTGGTCGAGACCATGGTGTTCAGCGAGCACGGCGGCCGCGGCGACGCGGGCCGGATCTACCAGCTCAAGCGCGAACTGCTGGAGCTGCGGCGGGCGGTGGCCCCGCTGAGCCGGCCGCTCCAGCAGCTGAGCACGCTGCCGATACCGGTCATCCCGCCGGAGATGCGCACGTACTTCCGCGACGTCGCCGACCACCTGACCCGTGCCACCGACCAGATCGGCGCGTACGACGCCCTCCTGGACTCCATCCTCCAGGCCCACCTCGCGCAGGTGACCGTCGCCCAGAACGAGGACATGCGCAAGATCACCGCCTGGGCGGCCATCGTCGCCGTCCCGACGATGGTCTGCGGGGTCTACGGCATGAACTTCGACAACATGCCCGAACTGCACTGGACTTACGGCTATCCCATCGTGGTCGCGGTCATGGCCGTCGCCTGCTTCGTCATCCACCGGGGCTTCAGGCGCAACGGCTGGCTCTGACCACCGGGCGCCGTCACGGCGCCAGCGTGCGACGGAAATCCCGGTGGGGCCGACGGCTGCCGCCGGGTAGGGTCCGCCTGTTGGCGCGGCACCACGGTGAGCACGGAACGGGCAGGTCGGGGATGCGGGAGACGAAGACGGCGACATCGGTGGCGGCCGCGACGGCGGAGCTGGTCGGGGAGCGGGTGCGGCTGGAGCCGCTGGACCTCCACCACCACGACGGGCTGAGCGAGGCGATCCGCGACGGGAACCTATGGGAGCTCGCGGTGACGATCGTCCCGCACCCGGACGAAGTCCGGGGATTCATCGAGGACGCCGTCGCGGCCCGCGCGCAGGGCACGCAGATCCCGTACGCGACGGTGGACGCTGCGACGGGACGGATACTCGGCTCGACCCGGCTGATGGTGATCAACACCGCGAACCGGCGGCTGGAGATCGGCTGGACCTTCCTCGCCGAGTCCGCCCAGCGGACCGGCGCGAACACGGAGGCGAAGCTGCTGATGCTGACGCACGCCTTCGAGACGATGGGGATGAACCGGGTCGAGCTGCTCACGGACGTGCGCAACGCGAAATCGCGGGCGGCGATCACCCGGCTCGGCGCGACCCAAGAGGGCGTACTGCGCCACCACATGGTCATGCGGGACGGCTGGATCCGCGACACGGCGGTGTACAGCATCACCCGCCCGGAATGGCCGGACGCGAAGCGCGGCCTGGAGGCCCGCCTGACGGGTCGCTCCGCGGGCTGAGCGCGGCACCGGCCCGGAACTCCGCCCCGGCCGTCCTGGGCGAGGCCGGCCGGGGCGCGGTCAGCGTTCCGCGCGGGTCAGGAAGTGCGTGGGGGCGTCCTCGTACGTGGTCACGTGCCAGCCCGCCGCTTCGAGGGCCGGACGGAGGTTCGGTTCGGCCAGGGGGTCCTCGGGACTGACGGCCCGGCCGTGGCGGGCGGCGCGCTCCGCACGGCCGGAGGGGTGGAAGAGCAGGAGCTCCCCGCCGGGGGCGGTGACGCGGGCCCATTCGCGCAGCGCGACACCGGCATGCGGCAGGTGGTCCAGCAGCCCGGCGGCGAAGATGCCGTGGACGGCGCCGGCCGGGAGCGGGAGCCGCCCGCAGTCGGCCAGCAGCAGCCGTGCCGGGCCGCCGTGGCCCGCGCGGGCGGCGGCCGTGAGCATGGCGTGCGTGACGTCGACGCCGATCACGGTGCCGGTGGCTCCGACCAGGGCCCGTAGCGCGGGCAGGGCGCGGCCGCTGCCGCAGCCCAGATCGAGCGCGCGCTGCCCGGGGCGCAGCCGCATCCGGGCGACGGCGGCCTCGTAGGCGGGGGTCTGATAGGCGAACCGCTCCTCCCAGGCGGCGGCCCGGGGGGTGAAGAAGGCCCGGGTGGCGGTGGTCTCGGCCCGCCCGGCGACCAGCTCGGCGAAGCGGCGCAGCAGTTCGCAGTCCGCCTCGTCGGGCACGGGCAGCCCCCACGCGCTGGCGCCGATGCGGAATCCGTGCGGTGCGGCGCCCCCGCCGAGCAGCGGGTCGGTGGCCCCGCCGCCGGTGCCGCCGGTGCCGGCCGCCTCCGCGAGGAGCCTTGCTCCGTCGCCGAGCGCGAGCACGGGCACCTCGGCCGCCAGGGCCGGTCCGACGAGGGGGAGTGCGGCGGGCGTGGCGGTGGGGGAGAGGATCACCGCGTCGATCCCGGTGAGGCCGGCCGGGAGCGGGTCGTCGGCGTCGGGCCGGCACGGGTGGATCAGCAGACCGGCCGCCTCGATGGCGGCGGTGGGTGCTTCTCCGATCACGAGGACGGCCATCGGCGCCTCCATTTCTTGCGCATGCCTCCGCACCCGATCCCGCGCGTGCTCTTGCATGTGAGCTTCCTGCGGCCGGAATGGGCCGCATATGCGTAAGCATGCCTCGATTCGGCTCTCAGATGCCAGAGGCGGTGCGTCCAATGCGGCCGGGGCCGACCGGGTCGTTCCGGGGTATTGAGCTGACGGGACTTCTGGTAGTAAAGTTTCCTAACGAAGTCGCCCGAGCATCAACTCCCTTATGGAGGTACCGTGTTCACCCCCCACCGCAAGCGACTGGCCGTCAGCGCCGCTCTGTTGGGCTCTGCCCTTCTCGCCGTCCCCGTCACCGCCCACGCGACCGCCGCCCCCGCCGCGGCGCCGGCGGCCGCGCAGGTGTCGGCGGCCGCCGTCGGACTCGACGATCCGGTGAAGAAGGACATCGCCATGCAGATCGTCTCCAGCGCCGAGAACTCCTCGCTGAACTGGAAGGCGCAGTACAAGTACATCGAGGACATAGACGACGGCCGCGGCTACACGGGCGGCATCATCGGCTTCTGTTCCGGCACCCACGACATGCTCGAACTCGTGCAGTACTACACGGACATCAAGCCCGGCAACGTGCTGGCCAAGTACCTCCCCGCCCTGAAGAAGGTCGACGGCAGCGACTCGCACTCCGGGCTCGACCCCAACTTCACCAAGGACTGGGTGAAGGCGGCCTCCGACGCCGACTTCAAGAAGGCCCAGGACCACGAGCGCGACCGCGTCTACTTCAACCCGGCCGTGAACCAGGGCAAGTCCGACGGGGTCGGCGTGCTCGGGCAGTTCATCTACTACGACGCCATCGTCATGCACGGCGACGGCGGCGACTCCACCAGCTTCCGCAACATCCGCAAGCGCGCCCTCTCCAAGGCCAAGCCCCCGGCCCAGGGCGGCAGCGAAACCACCTGGCTCAACGCCTTCCTCGACGCCCGCGTCTGGGCGATGAAGCAGGAAGAGGCGCACAGCGACACCAGCCGCGTCGACACGGCGCAGCGGGTGTGGGTCAAGAAGGGCAACCTCAACCTCAACACCCCCCTCGACTGGAAGGTCTACGGGGACTCGTTCCACATCGGCTGACGGCTCCGAAGAGCGTGCGACGGCGGTCCGGGACGAACTCCCCTGCTGTCCCGGGCCGCCGCCCGCCGCCGCAGCCACCACCCCACCGGCACGGCCGCGCCCGCCAGTCCGTACGCCACCGGGACCGTCGCCCCGCCGAACGCGCGGACCGAGACGTACGCGGCCGCCCCCGCGAGCGCCACCCCCAGCCACTCCGCACGGCCGTCCAGCGCCACCAGGGCGATCAGCAGCAGCGCGTACCAGGAGTACCCCGGGGTCATCAGCAGGAACGCCGTACCCGTCACCAGCAGGGCCGCGCTCCACGGCCGCCCCGGATCCCCGCGCCGCCAGACGTACGCCACCACCGCCAGCATCCCGACCGCGACGGCGGGCACCGACCAGGAGTCCGGGAGCACCAGGCGCAGCAGCGCGTAGCGGCCGCCCGCGCCCGGGTCCTCGTACCCCTCCTCCTGCGCGTAGCCGCCCAGGTACCCGAAGACCGACCCGCGCGAGACGAGCACGTACGGCAGGTACGCCAGGCCCGTCACCGCGGCCGCCGGCGCCAGCAGCGCCGCCGCGTCCCGCCAGCGGCGTACGCCGGCCAGCGCGCCCGGAAGCAGCACGGCGGGCAGCAGTTTGGCGGCGACCGCCAGCCCGAACAGGGCCCCGCCGAGCGGCCGTCGGCGTACCACCGCGCCCAGCGCCGCCACCGACAGCAGGACGGCGAGGACGTCGACGTGCGCGTTGTTCACCGCCTCCACCGCCACCGCCGGACACCAGGCCCAGTACGCGACCGTACGGAGCTCCGCGCCCCGGCGGCGCTGGACGAGCAGCAGCGCCCCCGTGACGGCGAGCGCCAGCAGCGCCCCGCCGGTCTGCAGGCCCTTGTGCCGCACGCCGGTCGGCGACAGGACGTGGACCAGCCCGAACCAGCCCTCGGCGACGGGCGGGTAGACGGTGTGCACGGTCGGCCGGTTGATCCGCGTGCAGACCCCCGGTTCGATCCCCACCCGGTCCGGCCCGGCGCAGGCGGCCCCGCCGCGCGGGAACAGCCAGTCCTCGCGCAGCGCGCGCAGCGCCGGATCGGCGGGGGCGTGGTCGTACGGGGAGATCCCCGCGGCCTGCACCCGCCCGTCCCAGGCGTAGCGGAAGGAATCGGTACTGGTCAGGGGCGGCCCCGCCAGACCCGCCGCGCAGCAGGCCACCGCACCCGCCAGCACGAGCGGGACCACGTACCGGCCCGGCACCCGCCGCAGCGACCGGGCGGCCGCGCCGAACAGCGCCCAGGCGGCCGCGTACCACCACGTCAGCCGCGCCGGGTCGGCGAAGTACCCCTCCTCGCGAACGGCCGGCACGAGGACGGCGGCGAGCGCGGCGAGCAGCACCGCGGTGAGGCAGATCCGGGCGCGGGCACGGGGGTGGGTGCGGGAGTTCTCGCGGGGGCCGACGCGGACGTGGTTCATGCGGGCCAGCCTGGCAGCGATGGCCGCCACCGGACGGGCGGCCGGGCCCGGTGTCCGCGTTTCGTAAGGTGTCGGGCCGCCCGAACGGGGCCCGCCGGCGCTCTGATGGAGGACATGAATCCCCCTGCACCTCCGCCCGCACCGCCCACGCCTCCCGCGCCGCCGCCGTCCGGGCCGCCGCCGTCCGGGCCGACGCCGCCGTCCGGGCCCGCCCCGCGGGAGTCCGGGCCCGGCCGCCGGTTCGCGCTCCGGCCGCCCTCCTTCACCGGCCGGCTGCACGACGCCCGCACCGCCACCGCCATCGGCCGCTGGCTCGGCGCGGCCTTCGCCGTCTGCTTCGTGACCGGCCTGATCAGCCACTACCTCCAGCACCCGCCCGACTGGGCCGCGGACCTGCTGCCCGGCCGGCCGGTCTGGGGGTACCGGCTCAGCCAGGGCCTGCACATCGCCGCCGGGCTCGCCGCGATCGTGCTGCTCCTGGCGAAGCTGTGGACGGTCTACCCGCGGCTCTTCGCGTGGCCTCCGGTGCGCGGCGTACGGCACGCGCTGGAACGGCTGTCGGTCGCGGTGCTCGTGGCCTCCGCCGTCCTGGAGGTCTTCACCGGGCTCCTCAACATCGCCGAGTGGTACCCGTGGCCGTTCGGCTTCATCCAGACGCACTTCGCGCTCGCCTGGGTGGTGACCGGCTCACTGCTCCTGCACCTCGCCGTCAAAGCGCCCGAGATCAAGGCCCATTGGAGCCCCAGCTCGCCCGGTACGCTCCAACTCCCCTCCCAGGACGGCCCGGACCGGCGTTCCCTGCTGCTCGGTGTCGGCGCGGCCGTCGGAGCCGTCACCCTCACCACGGCCGGGCAGTCCTTCACCCCGCTGGCCCGCCTGGACCTGCTCGCACCCCGCCACCCCGACCACGGGCCCCAGGGACTCCCGGTCAACCGCACGGCCGCGGCCGCCGGGATCACGGAGCGGGCGGTACGGGACTGGCGGCTCGAGGTGCGGGGTCCCACCCCGTACACGCTGACGCTCGATCAACTCCGGGCCCTGCCACGGGTACAGGCGCGACTGCCGATCGCCTGTGTGGAGGGCTGGAGCGTGGAAGCGCGCTGGAGCGGGGTGCGGATCCGCGACCTGATGGCGCGGGCCGGCGCCCCGGCCGGAGCCGGGCTGCGGGTCACCTCCATGGAGGCGGGAGGCGCGTACCGGGTGATGGAGATGGGCCGCGACTACGCCGGGGATCCGCTGACCCTGCTCGCGCTGGAACTGAACGGGCAGGTTCTGACCGCCGACCACGGCTATCCGGCGCGCGTCATCGCGCCGAACCGGCCCGGAGTCCTGCAGACCAAATGGGTCACCCTGCTGGAGGTGCTGTGAAGGGCGTGCGGTGGGTACTGGGCTGCGCCGGGCTGCTGTTGATCGCGATCGGCGGGCGGCTGCTGTCGGTGCTGCCCGACCCGGCCGGGGTCCTGGTGTGGCTGGGCGGCGCGCTCGTGCTGCACGACGGGGTGATCGCGCCGCTCGTCCTGGCGGCCGGACTCGCGGTGGCCGCCGGGCCCGCGCGCGGCCCCGTACGGGGAGCCCTGCTGACGGCGGGCGCGCTCGTACTGGTCACCCTGCCCCTGCTGCTGCGACCGGGAGCGCCGCCGAACCCGTCGGCGCTGCCGCTGCCCTACGGCCGGAACCTGGCCGTCGTGCTCGCCGCGGTGGCGGTGGCCGCCGGGGTGGTGGCCCTGGTCGGGCGGTGGCGGCGGCAGCGCGGGCGAGGGCGTCCGGAGTCGGGCTGATGGGATGCCCGGAGCCGCGCTGAGCGGAGGCCCGGAGCCGCGCTGAGGGGACGCAGTCCGCAGCGGCGCCGAGGGGCGCGGGTGGGTGCGCCGGCCGCCCGGTGGCGGGCGGCCGGCGAAGTGGAAGCGGCCGGGATGCGCGGGCGGCCAGTAGGGAGGGGGGAGGGAGGCCGGGAGGGAGGGCGGGCGCAGGGCCCCGACGGGCCGGCGCCCGCCGCCGTGGGGTCCGGGGGCGGGCGCCGCGTGCTGCGGGGGAGGGGGGCGGGTCAGGGGGTTCCCGTCCCGCGGGTCAGGACGGCGAAGCAGCGGTCCGCGACCGTCCAGTGGGCGGCCGGGGTCCAGCCCGCGGCCCTCGCATGCCGGGTCAGGGCGGCCGGGCCGACGCGGGCCCAGGGGAACGGCGCCCCCAGAGCGCCGCGGCCGTCGGCCACCCGGACCTCGCAGCGCTCGTCCACATCGGCCTCGGCCTGCGCGCACTCCACGATCAGCGAGCCGGTCGCCGCCACCACCTCGGCCATCCGGCGCAGGAGCGCCGCCGGGTCACCGCCGATGCCGATGTTGCCGTCGATCAGCAGTGCCGTTTCCCAACGCCCCTCGCCCGGAAGGGAGTCGAAGACGGACCGGTGCAACGCGGCGCCGCCCGTACGGGCCGTACGGGCCACCGCCTCCGGGCTGACGTCGATGCCCAGGGACACGTGCCCCCGGGCGGCGAGTGCGGACACCAGCCGGCCGGGGCCGCAGCCGATGTCCAGGACGCTGCCCCGGCAGCGCCGCAGCACCGTCAGGTCGGCGCCGTCCGGAGCCTCGCACCAGCGCTCCACGTCCAGCGGGAGCAGCCAGCCGTCGTCCCGCCGCAGGTAGAGCGGGCCCCGGCCGGTGCGCAGGGCCACCGTGTACGGGTCGGCGGACCAGGCGGTGACCGGCCCGCCCGCCGCCGGGGCCGCGTGGGCCGGCCGGACCGCCCCGGGCAGCGCACCGGCCGGCCGGGGGGAGTCGGCCGTGCCCGGCCCGGGGGAGGTGAGCGTGCTCATCGGGAGACCGGCCCGGTGATTCCCGCCAGCCGCGCGGCGAAGGCGCCCGCCGGGGCCCCGGCGGCCACCGCGCGGGCGTCCTCGGCGGTGTCCACGTCACGCAGGACGGGGAGCCGGCCGGTCCGGAGCCCGGCCGCGCGCAGGCGTTCGTACTGGACCGCGCCCGTCTCGGGGACCGACATCGGCACCCCGCGCAGCAGCGCGGGGTCCGGGACGGCCAGTCCGAGCGCCCAGAACCCGCCGTCGGCGGCCGGGCCGAACCAGGCGTCGTACGCCGACCAGTCGACCTCCAGCAGTTCCGGGGTGACCTGCGGGGTGTCCATGCCGATCAGCAGCGCGGGCCCGGTGCAGACCCCGAAGGCGGCGGCCAGCCGCAGGTCCAGGGTCCCGGCGCACTGCGGGACCACCTCGATGCCGGGCGGCAGCCACGGGCCCGGCCGGCCGTCCAGGACCAGGACCCGGCGCGCCGCCGGGGTCGCGGCCACGGCGGCGAGGGTGTCGGCGAGCGAGGCCTCGGCCAGCGCGGCCGCCTCGGCCGGGGTGAACGGCGGGGTGAGCCGCGTCTTGACCCGGCCCGGGACCGGTTCCTTCGCGATCACGAGCAGCGTGGTCCCCGTCATTCCCGTCGTCTCCGCCATCTCCGCCGCCCCCGTCATCGGGCATCTCCCGCGGGGGCGCCCGCGCCGGAGCGGTCCGCGGCCCCGCCGGAGGGTTCCGCGAGGACCCGGCTCATGTCGCGCACCGCCTGCCACGTGCCCCGCCAGGTGCCCGTCACCTTCGACTTCCCCGACCGGGGCAGGTACGGCACGTCAACCTCCCGGATCCGCCAGCCCGCGTCCGCCGCCCGGACCACCATCTGCAGCGGGTAGCCGGAGCGCCGGTCGGACAAATCCAGCCCGAGCAGCCCCTCCCGGCGGGCGGCCCGCATCGGGCCCAGGTCCCGCAGCCGAAGTCCGGTCCGCCGGCGCAGCAGCCGGGCCAGCGCCAGGTTCCCGGCCCGCGCGTGCGCCGGCCAGGCGCCGGGGCCCTGCGGACGGCGGCGGCCGAGCACCAGATCGGCCTCGCCGGCGGCCACGGCGGCCACGAAACCGGCCAGCAGCCCCGGATCCAGGGAGGCGTCGCAGTCGCAGAAGCAGACGACGTCCGCCTCGGCGGCCAGCAGCCCGGCGTGGCAGGCGGCGCCGAAACCGCGCCGGGACTCGGTCACCACGGTGGCTCCGAGCGCCCGCGCGAGCTCGGCGGAGCCGTCCGTGGAGCCGTTGTCCACCACCAGCGCCCGCCAGCCGGCCGGGATGCGGGCGAGGACCCAGGGCAGGGCCCCGGCCTCGTTCAGACAGGGAAGTACGACGTCTACCGTCACGGTTTCGCTCACCGGTTCACCGTATGAACCGGGCCCGCGCAAAAGGGGCACCGACTCCTTACGAAACGCGGACATCGACCCCTGCGGACGTCCCTGCCGGTCCCGTGCCGCTCGCGCGGGTGGGAGGCTGGACGGCATGAGCGGCATGAGCGGCATGAGCGGCATGAGCGGCATGAGCGGCATGAGCGGCACGAGTGGCATGAGCAGCACCGAAGCAGCGCCCGCACGGATCCTGGTCGTCGACGACGACCCGACCGTGGCGGAGGTCGTCACCGGCTACCTGCGGCGCGCCGGCTACGCCGTGGAGACGGCCGGCGACGGCCCGGCGGCCCTCGCCCGCGCCGACCGGGTCCGGCCGGACCTGGTCGTACTGGACCTCATGCTGCCGGGTCTGGACGGGCTGGAGGTGTGCCGCAGGCTCCGCGCCACCGGCCCGGTACCCGTGATCATGCTGACGGCACGGGGCGACGAGGACGACCGGATCGCGGGGCTGGAACTGGGCGCCGACGACTACGTCACGAAGCCGTTCAGCCCCCGCGAACTGGTCCTGCGGGTCAACTCGGTGCTGCGGCGCGGGGCGGCCGCGGCGGCGGGGACGGGGGCCGCGGGTCCAGACGTACGGGAGGGGCGGCTCGAGGGTGCCGGGATCACACTGGACCCGGCCACCCACCGGGCCTCGAAGGACGGCCGCGAACTGGCCCTGACGGTACGGGAGTTCGATCTGCTGGCGCATTTCCTGCGGCATCCGGGACAGGCGCACGGGCGGGAGGAGCTGATGCGTGAGGTGTGGGGCTGGGACTTCGGGGACCTGTCGACGGTGACCGTGCACGTACGCCGTCTGCGCGCCAAGGTCGAGGAGGACCCCGGGCGGCCGCGGCTGATCCAGACGGTGTGGGGCGTCGGCTACCGCTTCGAACCCGGCGAGGGCGAGGTGTCCGCGGCATGAAGGACATGGCGCTCATCGCGCTGTTCGCGTTCGGCGGGGCCGTGTGCGCGGGGGCGCTCGGCGCGGTCGTGCTCAGGCTGGTGCGGCACAGGTCGGTGGCGGTCTCCCTGGCGGTGATCGCCGCCGTGGCGGTCACCGCCATGCTGGCCGGGACCCTCGCGGTGGCCCGGGCGATGTTCCTCTCCCCGCACGACCTCGGGGTGGTCACGCTGGTCGTGGCGATGGCGGCGGTGGTCTCGCTGGCCACCGCGCTGCTGCTGGGCCGGTGGGTGGTGGCCCGGAGCCGGGAACTGTCCCTGGCCGCACGGGACTTCGGCGACGGGGGCAGCTTCGCGGCGCCTCCGGGCCTGGCGACGGCGGAACTGGCTTCGCTGTCACGGGAGTTGGCGGCGACGAGCGAGAAGCTGGCGGCATCCCGGGAGCGGGAGCGGGCACTGGAGAAGTCGCGCCGGGAACTGGTGGCCTGGATCTCGCACGATCTGCGGACCCCGCTGGCGGGGCTGCGGGCGATGTCCGAGGCGCTGGAGGACGGCATGGCCGCGGATCCGGGACGGTACCACCGGCAGATCCGGACGGAGGTGGACCGGCTGAACTCCATGGTCGGGGACCTGTTCGAACTGTCCCGCATCCACGCGGGGGCGCTGGCGCTGAGCCCGAGCCGGATGTCCGTGTACGACCTGGTGGGCGACGCGCTGTCCGGGGTGGACCCGCTGGCGCGGGAGCAGCGGGTCCGGCTGGTGGGCGACGCGGTGGACCGGGTGCCGGTGGAGGTGGACGGCAAGGAGATGACGCGGGTGCTGGCGAACCTGCTGATCAACGCGATCCGGCACACGCCGGCGGACGGGACGGTGGCGATCGCGGCCTCGGTCCGGGCGGGCGGGGGCGCGGTGGTGGTGTCCGTGACGGACGGCTGCGGGGGCATTCCGGCGGAGGACCTGCCGAGGGTCTTCGACACGGGCTGGCGGGGCACGTCGGCGCGGACGCCGGTGCCTTCGGCGGGGGCGGGGCTCGGGCTGGCGATCGTGCGGGGCATCGTGGAGGCGCACGCCGGGCACGCGGCGGTGCACAACGTTCCCGGGGGGTGCCGGTTCGAGGTGACGCTGCCGGTGCCGGCCTGAGGCCGGGTGCGGGGTGCCGGTGCGGGTCCGTTGCCGGGGGCCGGCCCCCGGACCCCCGCGCCTCAAACGCCGGCGGGGCCGAAATGAGCCCGAGCGACCCGGTGGGTTCAGGCTGTTGGGCGTTGGGGGGCGTGGGCGAATTCCGTCATGCCTGTGGTGAAGTCCGTTCGGGGGTGCCAGCCCAGGTCGGTGCGCAGGCGGTGGGAGTCGGCCGTGATGTGGCGGACGTCGCCGAGGCGGTACTCGCCGGTGATCACCGGGAGGGGGCCGCCGTGGGCCGTGGCGAGGGCGGTGGCCATCTCGCCGACCGTGTGGGGGGTGCCGCTGCCGGTGTTGTACGGCGTGCACGCGCCGGGCGGCGTCGACGAGGCCTCCAGGGCCAGGGCGTTGGCCTCCGCGACGTCCCGTACGTGGACGAAGTCCCGCCGCTGGCCGCCGTCCTCGTACACCTGCGGCGCCTCGCCCCGGGCCAGCGAGGAGCGGAAGAAGGAGGCCACCCCCGCGTACGGGGTGTCGCGCGGCATCCCCGGGCCGTACACGTTGTGGTAGCGCAGTGCCACCGCCCGGCCGTTCACGCACCGCGCCCACGAGGCCGCCAGGTGCTCCTGGGCCAGCTTCGTCGTGGCGTACACGTTGCGCGGGTCGGTCGGGGCGTCCTCGGCCACCAGGCCGGGCGTCAGTTCCGAGTCGCAGACGGGGCAGTGCGGTTCGAAGCGACCGGCGTCAAGGTCCTCGGCCCGGCGCGGGCCCGGGCGGACGACACCGTGGCGGGGGCACTCGTAGCGGCCCTCCCCGTAGACCACCATCGAGCCCGCCAGGACGAGGTCGCGCACCCCCGAGTCCGCCATCGCGGCGAGCAGCACGGCCGTGCCGAGGTCGTTGTGGGAGACGTAGGCCGGGGCGTCCGTGAAGTCCTTGCCGAGGCCGACCATCGCGGCCTGGTGGCAGACGGAGTCCACCCCGTGCAGCGCGGCCCGGACGGCCCCGGGGTCCCGTACGTCGGCCCGGACGAACTCGGCGTCGTACGCCGGGGGGACGAGGTCCAGGACGAGCGGATCATGGCCGCGAAGACGCAGAGTGGTAACGATGTGGGAGCCGATGAACCCGGCTCCTCCTGTGACGAGTACGCGCATGGCGGGGACGCTACGGACCGTTGGGGGCGGGCGGGGGGTCCCACGCCCCACCGTAAGACTTCCGTCAGCTCATTTCGTCACGATGGGTGACCCTTTCGGACCGGTGAGTCCCAAGTTGCGCCCGTTACTGGTGTGTTTGGGACCCCGAGCGAGGAAAAGTAACCCTTTTGGTGCCTTGCTAAGTGGCTTGACCTCGGCGTAAGCGGGGCATAAGTTCTGCCCCGGCTTGCTTCATCAGGACGGGCCGCGAACCGGTCTCTTGGGGGGACTCATGCACTACTACACCGATGTTCTGAAGAAGTACGTCGACTTCTCCGGCCGCGCGCGCCGCCAGGAGTACTGGATGTTCTTCCTCTTCAACCTGGCCGCGCTGATCATCGTCGCCATCGTCGACAACGTCATCGGCACGTACCCGCTGCTCTACGGCATCTACGCGCTGGCCGTGTTCCTGCCGGGTCTGGGCCTCGGTGTCCGCCGCCTGCACGACACCGGCAAGTCGGGCTGGTGGCTACTCATCGCCTTCGTCCCGCTCGTCGGCGGCATCTGGCTGATCGTCCTCATGGCGACCGAGGGCCACGCGAACCCGAACCAGTACGGCCCGAGCCCCAAGGCGATCCACGCCTGAGCAGGCCTGTAACCGGTAGTGCCGAAGCGCCGCCCCTGGCTGGAAACAGCCGGTGGCGGCGCTTTCGCCGTTCCCGGCGGCCCCGACCGGTCCCCGCGGCCCCGGGCACCGAGCGTGACGTGTCTCTCGCACGGGCTTGCGCCGGGGCGCTGTCCGGACCGGCCCGATCACGAGATATCTTGATGTCGAGCAATGTTGCAGACGAGAGACGCAGACTGTGGAGCGGAGCATCCGGTGACTGACTCGACCATCATCTACACGCACACTGACGAGGCCCCGGCCCTCGCGACGTATTCGTTCCTGCCCGTGATCCAGGCATACGCGTCGACGGCCGGTGTGAATGTCGAGACCCGTGACATCTCCCTGGCAGGTCGGATCATCGCCAGCTTCCCGGAGTACCTGGAAGAGGGCCAGCGGATCGCGGACGCCCTCGCCGAGCTCGGCGAACTGGCGAAGACCCCGGGCGCCAACATCATCAAGCTGCCCAACGTCTCGGCCTCGATCCCGCAGCTCAAGGCCGCGGTCGCCGAGCTCCAGGCCCAGGGCTACGCGCTCCCGGACTACCCGGACGACCCGAAGAGCGACGAGGAGCGGGAGAACCGCGCCCGCTACGACAAGATCAAGGGCAGCGCCGTCAACCCGGTCCTGCGCGAGGGCAACTCCGACCGCCGCGCCCCCGCCTCGGTCAAGAACTACGCCAAGGCGCACCCGCACCGCATGGGCGCCTGGACCCCCGAGTCGAAGACGAACGTCGCCACCATGGGCGAGAACGACTTCCGCTCCACCGAGAAGTCCGCCGTGATCACCGAGGCGGGCACGCTCCGGATCGAGCACGTCGCCGTCGACGGCGCCGTCACCGTGCTGCGCGACTCCGTACCGGTACTCGCCGGTGAGGTCGTGGACGCGTCCGTCCTGCACGTCGACGCGCTGCGCACCTTCCTGAACGACCAGATCGAGCGCGCCAAGGCCGAGGGCGTCCTGTTCTCCGTGCACCTCAAGGCCACGATGATGAAGGTCTCCGACCCGATCATCTTCGGCCACGTGGTCCGCGCCTTCTTCCCGAAGACCTTCGCCCGCTACGGCGAGACCCTGGCCGCCGCCGGCCTGTCCCCGAACGACGGCCTCGGCACCATCCTGAACGGCCTGGGCGCGCTGCCCGACGCCGACGCGATCAAGGCCTCCTTCGACGCCGAGATCGCCGAGGGCCCGGCCCTCGCGATGGTCGACTCGGACAAGGGCATCACCAACCTGCACGTCCCGTCCGACGTCATCGTCGACGCCTCGATGCCGGCCATGATCCGCACCTCCGGCCACATGTGGGGCCCGGACGGCGCCGAGGCCGACACCCTCGCCGTCCTCCCGGACAGCAGCTACGCCGGCGTCTACCAGGTCGTCGTCGACGACTGCCGCGCGCACGGCGCGTACGACCCGTCCACGATGGGCTCGGTGCCGAACGTCGGCCTCATGGCCCAGAAGGCCGAGGAGTACGGCAGCCACGACAAGACCTTCGAGCTGGCCTCCGCCGGCACCGTCCGCGTCGTCGACGCCTCGGGTGCCACGGTCCTGGAGCAGGAGGTCGCCGCCGGCGACATCTTCCGCGCCTGCCAGACCAAGGACGCGCCGATCCAGGACTGGGTCAAGCTCGCCGTCACCCGTGCCCGCGCCACCGGCGTCCCGGCCGTCTTCTGGCTCGACGAGGGCCGCGCGCACGACGCGCAGCTGATCACCAAGGTCAAGACGTACCTCGCGGACCACGACACCGCCGGTCTGACCATCAAGATCCTCTCGCCGGTCGAGGCCACCGCGTACTCCCTGGAGCGGATCCGCCGCGGCGAGGACACCATCTCGGTGACCGGCAACGTCCTGCGCGACTACCTGACCGACCTCTTCCCGATCTTGGAGCTGGGCACCAGCGCCAAGATGCTGTCGGTCGTCCCGCTGATGAACGGCGGCGGCCTCTTCGAGACCGGCGCCGGCGGCTCCGCCCCGAAGCACGTGCAGCAGCTCGTCAAGGAGAACTACCTGCGCTGGGACTCGCTCGGCGAGTTCCTCGCGCTGGCCGTCTCCTTCGAGCACCTCGCCACCACCACCGGCAACGCCCGCGCCCAGGTGCTGGCCGACACCCTGGACCGCGCGACCGGCACCTTCCTCAACGAGGACAAGTCGCCGAGCCGCAAGCTGGGTGGCATCGACAACCGCGGCAGCCACTTCTACCTCGCGCTGTACTGGGCGCAGGAGCTGTCGCGCCAGACCGACGACCCGAAGCTGGCCGCCGCGTTCGACCCGCTCGCCAAGAGCCTGGCCGAGTCCGAGGAGAAGATCGTCGGCGAGCTCATCGCCGTCCAGGGCTCCCCGGCCGACATCGGCGGCTACTACCAGCCGGACGCCGCCAAGGCCTCGGCCATCATGCGGCCGTCCGCGACGCTGAACCAGGCGCTCGCGCTCCTCGGCTGAGCTCCGCCACTGCCGGGCCGCACCGCTGAGGTGCGCCCCGGCTGAGCTCCACCGCTCCACCGCTCCACCGCTCCACGGGCCCGCCCCGGTCGGCAGTCGCCGGCCGGGGCGGAGCCGTTCCCGGGGCCGGCCGGGGCGGAAACCCGGTTGTGTACACCGCCGTCCGGGGGTTATCAAGGGCGCATGATTCAAGGGAGAACAGCCGGGCTGCGCGCCCGGCACGCCGACGACGTGGCCGTGCTCCACGCAGAGCTGTACGAGGACGTGGCGACGCGTTCGCGCGCGGACAGCAGGCCCTGGCGGCCGCTGACCGCCGACCACTCCCCGTACGCGCCCACCGGCCCGGCCGATGACGTGGCGTTCTTCTCGGTGGTCGAGCTGGCCTCGGGCGAGCTCGCGGGCGAGGCCGTGCTGTGGGGCATCGACGCCCACAACCGCTCCGCGCACCTCGGGATCTCGCTGCGGCCCGGCAGCCGCGGCCGCGGTCTCGGCGCGGAGACCGTCCACCTGCTGTGCCGGTACGGGTTCACCGTGCGCGGGCTGAACCGGCTGCAGGTGGAGACCCTGACCGACAACGCCGCCATGATCGGCGCCGCCGAGCGGTCGGGGTTCCGGATCGAGGGCACGCTGCGGCGCTCCGCGTGGGTCACCGGGGCCTTCGTGGACGAAGTGATCCTGGGGCTGCCGGTCGAGGAGTGGCGGGGCGCGTAGGCACTGCCGAACACGGGCACGGGCCCCGCCCGGTCCCGGGCGGGGCCCGTGCCCGGGGTCGTCAGAGCCGGTGCACCCGTTCCGGGGCGAAGGGCAGCGGGTGGCGCCCGGCGGCCAGGATCCGCAGCCCGGGGGCCACGGAGAGCAGGTCGCGGAGCCAGCCCAGGGTTTCGGACGCCAGGTGTTCGCAGCCGTCGAGGACGAGCAGCATGTCGCGCTCCGCGAGCCATGACGCCGCGTTCGAGGTGCCGCACGGCAGGAAGGGGATGCCCGGTACGCAGCCCAGTGCGGCGGTCAGATCGCGGACCCCGAAGCGGTGGTCCATGGCGACCACGGCCACCCCGTCGCAGAAGTTGGACGCGAGCCGTTGCCCGATCTCCCGCACCAGCAGGCTCCGGGGCTCCCGGAACCGTCCGGTGACGGTGAGCACCCTGCCCCGCCGGACGGCGGTGAGCAGCCGGGACAGCTCGGCGGACGTCGCCGGAATCGTACCGGCGCCCATGGAATTGGAATCCCTCATCGGCACGATGCCCCCCATGCATGCGTGACCATACGCGGCAAGAGGGTTGTTTCGAGCCGCATGAAGACGATTATGCGCCACTTTCATGGGAAGGCTAGGGGAATTTCCTATTCCGGTGAAAGGCCCGTGCCGCCCGGTGATCACCGCAGTTGTACAAGTCACATATTTTTGTCCACCGCCTGTCCACGGCCTGTTCGCCACACTGCGAAGAGGTGTCGTCAAGATGAACTCAGGCCGCAGTCAAGGCCGGAGGGCGTCCGAGTGGCCGGATCTCCCGCCATCCGGACGTAGTCCCCGTGGTCCCCGTGACGTACGTGCCGGGCCCCGGCTCACAGTGAACAGTTGTCCGGGGAGCCGGAATCGGCTGTACTGCTGTGCAGCCCGACGTGCGGGCATATTCGGGGAGGGGCCACGAATGAGTAGGGACCAGCGGCGGGCCGAGCGGAGTGCGAGACCTGCATCGCACCGCCGCCGTCCGGGCTTCCGGGGCCGTAGGTCCCTGCTGGCCCTCTTCCTGTCGGCCTTCTTCCTGGTCGGCGTCTGCACCGCGACCGGAATCGCCTGGGATCCCCTGACGGCCGCCGAACGGTCGGACCGCTCCGCGGCCGGGCCGGCCGACGACCGGGTGCCCGGTGACCCCGGTGACGTCGCCACGCCCTCGGCCACCGGCCCGAGCCCCTCCGCGTCCGCCGGCGGGAGTCCGGGTGCGAAGGCTCCGGACAAGGGCGTCCCGCAGACCGGTACGGACAGCGGGGTGCGCCCCGCCGGAGCCCTGCCCTTCGACCTGCCGCAGACGGCCACCCTGCGCTCCGGCGACGCCGGCAAGAAGCTGGTCTTCGCCCACTACTTCACGCCCTACCCGCTCTCCCTCGACAACGCGAAGGCCGACTCCGACTACTACACCCGCAACTACCTGGACCCGGCGGGCGAGAGCGGCAAGCACGAACGCTACGGCGGCCTGCTGCGCGACCGGCCGCTGCCCGTCCAGCCCAAGGACGGCAACTGGGAGCTCGCCAACCTCCAGCAGGAGGTGCGCACGGCCCGCGCCGCCGGCATCGACGGATTCACCCTCGACCTGCTCTCCCTCTCCGGGAAGAACTGGGACCGCTCCAAGCTCCTGATGGAGGCGGCCCGTTCGGTGGACCCGGCCTTCAGGGTCATGCTGATGCCGGACATGACCTCCCTGGGGACCGATGATCCGCGCGTGCTCGCCGACGCCCTGGCCGACCTCGCCGCGGCCCCGGCCGCACACCGCCTCTCCGACGGACGGCTGGTCGTCTCGCCCTTCAAGGCGGAGGCCAAGAGCGCGGCCTGGTGGACCCAGGTCATGGACGCCCTGAAGTCCGGGCACGGCATCCGCACCGCGTTCGTCCCGCTCTTCCTCGACTTCGGCGCGCACAGCGGCGATTTCTCGTCCATCAGCTACGGGTTCTCCGAATGGGGCAGCCGGAGCTACGTCGGCCAGGAGAGCTCCACGCGCGACGTGCGCAGGGCCCACGACGCGGGCAAGATCTGGATGCAGCCCGTGTCGGTCCAGGACGCCCGCCCCAACCAGGGCATCTACGACGAGGCCGGCAACACCGCGACCCTGCGCGCCACATGGACCCGGTCCATCGAGGACGGGGCCGACTGGGTCCAGCTCACCACCTGGAACGACTACAGCGAGGGGAGCCAGTTCGCCCCGTCGCTGCACAACGGTTATTCCTACCTCGACCTGTCCTCGTACTACCTCACCAAGTTCAAGACGGGCAGCTGGCCGAAGATCGTCCGGGACACGCTGTACCTGACCGCGCGCACCCAGTTCGCCTCCGCCGACCCGAGCGGCAGCCAGTCCCTGGTCATGTCGCTCCGCAAGGGCAGCGCCGCGGCCCGCGACACGGTGGAGGTGCTGAGCTTCCTGGCCGCGCCCGCGAGCATCCGTACGGCCGTCGGGACGGCCGAGGACGTGCGCGAGGCCCCGGTCGGGGTGCACTCCGAACTGCTGCCACTGAAGCCGGGCAGGGCCTCGGCGGTCGTGGTGCGCGGTGGCAGCACCGGGGTTCGGGTGGAGCTGGGCTACCCGGTGGACCGTGCGGTGGAGGTCCAGGACCTCCAGTACTACGCGGCCACCAGCGGCCGCGGGTAACGGGCGGGCGGAGCCGGGGCGAAGGGCCTGAGTCGCAGGACCTTCGTCACCCCATATGTAGTGGTGGCGTGCCCGAGTCGTATCCATATGTAGTGTTGGTCCTGCCGGTTCGGCGGGGCCCGCTCATGCGCGCCCCGACCGAGGCAACAGGGAACCCGGTGGGAATCCGGGACTGCCCCGCAACGGTGAGTCCGCTCCGGCGGACGAGTCCGACACCTGCCGGCACGTGATCCATTCTTCCGTGCCAAGCCTCGTGGGAGGGCTGCCGTGACTGCTGCCGTCGACGCCGTAGAGACCGTGACCGAATACCTGGACCGCCGGGACTGGCGGGTGAACGCCAATGCCAACCAGGGGTACTCGCTCGGCGGCCTCATCCTCAACGCCGCGGGCAAGATCACCGCGAACTACTGGCTGGAGCAGGTCTACCCCGAGGCCGTGGCCCGCGCCCACCGCGAGGGCGACCTCCACATCCACGACCTGGACATGCTCTCCGGCTACTGCGCCGGATGGTCCCTGCGCACCCTGCTGACCGAGGGCTTCAACGGAGTCCCCGGCCAGATCGACTCCGCCCCGCCCCGGCACCTGTCCTCGGCCGTCGGGCAGATCGTGAACTTCCTCGGCACCCTGCAGAACGAATGGGCCGGCGCCCAGGCCTTCTCCTCCTTCGACACCTGCCTCGCCCCCTACGTCCGCCTCGACGCGATGACGTACGAACAGGTCAGGCAGTGCGTCCAGGAGCTCGTGCACAACCTGAACGTGCCCTCGCGCTGGGGCACCCAGACCCCCTTCACCAACCTCACCTTCGACTGGACCTGCCCCGAGGACCTGCGCGAGCAGATCCCGGTGGTCGCGGGGGAGGAGACCGGTTTCACCTACGGCGAGCTCCAGGCCGAGATGGACATGATCAACCGGGCGTACATCGAGGTGATGACGGAGGGCGACGCCACCGGCCGGGTGTTCACCTTCCCCATCCCGACCTACAACATCACCCGGGACTTCCCCTGGGAGAGCGAGAACGCCGAACGGCTCTTCGCGATGACCGCCAAGTACGGACTCCCGTACTTCCAGAACTTCATCAACTCCGAGCTCGAACCGAACATGATCCGCTCCATGTGCTGCCGGCTCCAGCTGGACCTGACGGAGCTCCTCAAGCGCGGCAACGGCCTCTTCGGCAGCGCCGAGCAGACCGGCTCGCTCGGGGTGGTCACCCTCAACTGCGCCCGGCTCGGACACACCCACGCGGGCGACGAGGCGGGGCTGCTCGCCGAGGTGGACCGGCTGTGCGCGCTGGCCAGGGACAGCCTCGAACTGAAGCGGACCACCGTCCAGGACCTGATCGACGGCGGCCTCTTCCCGTACACCAAGCGGTACCTGGGCACCCTGCGCAACCACTTCTCCACCATCGGCGTCAACGGCGTCAACGAGATGATCCGCAACTTCAGCGGGGGCGCGTACGACATCACCGCGCCCGAGGGCCACGCCCTCGCGGTCCGGCTCCTCGACCGGGTCCGGGAGCGGATGGTGGACTTCCAGGAGAGCACCGGTCACCTCTACAACCTGGAGGCCACCCCGGCCGAGGGCACCACCTACCGCTTCGCGAAGGAGGACCGGGCCCGCTTCCCCGGCATCCTCCAGGCCGGCACCGACGCCAACCCGTACTACACCAACTCCTCACAGCTGCCCGTCGGCTGGACCGACGACCCCTTCGAGGCGCTGGAACGCCAGGACGAACTCCAGGGCAAGTACACGGGCGGCACCGTCCTGCACCTGTACACCCCCGAGCGGATCCCGACGGCGGAGGCCTGCCGCGCACTGGTCCGGCGCTCGCTGGAGACCTTCCGGCTCCCGTACCTGACGGTCACCCCGACCTTCTCCATCTGCGCGGACCACGGCTACCTGGCGGGGGAGCGGCCCGACTGTCCCACGTGCGGGGCGGTGTGCGAGGTCTGGACCCGGGTCATGGGCTACCACCGCCCGGTCTCCTCCTTCAACATCGGCAAGAAGGGCGAGCACGCGGAGCGCCTCCACTTCAAGGCGGCGGTGTGACCTCCGCGGCGCCGTCCGCCGCGGTCCCGGCCGAGGTGGTCCGGATCGGCGGCTGGTCCCGGCTGTCCACCTGCGACTGGCCGGGCCGACTGGTGACCACGGTCTTCTGCCAGGGCTGCCCCTGGCGGTGCGGGTACTGCCACAACCCCGGGCTGCTGCCCGCGCGCGGGCCCGCCGCCGTCTCCTGGGACGAGGTGCTCGCCCACCTCGTCCGCCGTACGGGGCTGCTCGACGGGATCGTCTTCTCGGGCGGGGAGCCGTTGCTCCAGCGCGGTCTTCCGCAGGCGGTACGGGAGGCCCGCGCGCTGGGTTTCCAGGTCGGCCTCCACACCGGGGGAGCCTTTCCCCGGCGCCTCGCCCGGCTGCTGGACGCGGAGCTGCTGGACTGGGTCGGCTTCGACGTCAAAGCCCCGCCCGGCCGCTACGAACGGGTCACCGGCATCGGCCACGCGTCCGCATCGGCGGAGCGCAGCCTGCGGCTCCTCCTCGCCTCGGGGGTGCCCCACCAGCTCCGCACCACGGTGGACCCGTCCCTCCTGGACCCGCCCGCCATGGCCGACCTGGACGACTGGCTCGCCGGGCTGGGCGCGGGGGCGACACTGCGCCAGACGATGCGCCCGCCCGCCGCCTAGGTCCATCCGTGCGCCCCTGCCGGGTGCGCCCGGGCCTGCGTCATCCTGGTTCCGGGGTTGTGTCGACCAAGACGGGGGTCACGGGAGATGGAGAGTCGGGAAAGGCCGTTCACGCATGACATGGTCGTGGTGCACCGGATGTTCCGGCGCGAGTTCCACGACGCGGCGGGCCGGGTGCGGGCAGCGCCCGAAGGGGGCCGCGCGCAGGTCGATCGGGTCGCCGGGCGGCTGATGCTGCTGCTGGAGACCCTGCACCACCACCACGCCGGCGAGGACGCGCTGTTGTGGCCCGCGCTGACCGAACGGCTTCCGGAAAGCGGGGAGTTGTGGCGGCGCATGGAGAGCCAGCACGAAGGCCTGTCGGAAGGGCTGGGCCGGGCCGCCGTACTGCTGGAGCGCTGGGCGGCCGCCGGGGGCGCCGGGCCCGACGGGGGCGGCCCGAGTGGCGCGGGCGGGGAGGAGCTGGCGGCGGTGTTCGAGGAGGTCTCCCGCGCGGTCGGGGCGCACCTCGACGAGGAGGAGCGGGAGGTGCTGCCGCTCGTCCCCGGAGTCGTGTCGCGGGAGGCGTGGGCGATGGTCGGCGAGGCGGCCAGGTCGGCCATCCCGAAGAGCGGGCTGTTCACCGTCCTCGGGATGATCCTCAAGGACGCGGATCCGCGGGAGCGGGAGATGATCCTCGGCGAGATGCCGCTCCCGCCCCGCGTGATGTGGCGGCTCGTCGGCGAGCGGAACTTCCGCCGGCGGGAGCTGCGCCTGCGGCCCGCGGACGGCCGCTAAGGGGTGTCCTGCACGTCCGCCGGCGCCGGCGTCGGCGCCGGGGTGAACTCCGGCTGGTCCAGCAGCCGGAGCCAGCTGCCGTCGGGCTGGCGGCGTACGACCTGGGCGCGGGCCCCGGTGCCGTCGCTCGGCGGCGTGGAGGTGAGGGCGATGCCGTCGCCCAGCAGCGTCGGCAGCGGCGGCTCCGGGGTGAACCGGGGCCGGTGCTCCAGCACCTTCGCCCACATGGCCCGGATCGCCTCGCGGCCCACCGTCAGCTCGCCGGGCGGGAAGGCCATCACCGCGTCCTCCTCGTACAGGGCGGCGACCCCGGTCGCGTCGCCGGCGTTGGACCGCTCGACGAACAGCCGGGTGATGTCCTCGGGCCGAAGGGCCTTCTCGTACGAGGCGTAGTCGAACGGCGCTGCGTCAGGCATGGCTTCCTCCGTCTGGTCGAGGGGGTTCCCCGGGGTGTGCTTCAAGCTTCGCGGTCACGAGATCAGAAGTCCAACAGCTGGTTCTACTGGAAGCTAGAATCTCCAGTCATGGAACTCAGGCAGCTCGAATACTTCGTCGCGGTCGCGGAGGAGCAGAACTTCACCCGTGCGGCCGAGCGCGTCCACATCAGCCAGTCCGGGGTCAGCGCCCAGATCCGCCGCCTCGAACAGGAACTGGGCGCCGAGCTCTTCGACCGTTCCGGCCGCACCGCCACCCTCACCGTCGCCGGGAAGGCTGCCCTTGAGCACGCGCGCACCGCGCTCGCCGCCACCGGGGCCCTCGCGCAGGCGGTGGGGGAGGTGTCCGACCTGATCCGTGGCCGCCTCACCGTCGGCATGGTCGTCGGCTGCACGGTCACCCCGCTCTTCGACGCCCTCGCGGACTTCCACCGCGCCCACCCCGGCGTGGAGATCGCCCTGCTGGAGGACAACTCCGACCGGCTGGTGCAGGCGGTGCGCGCCGGATCCCTCGACCTCGCCCTCATCGGCAGCGCCGCCACCACCCCGGACGGGCTGGAGGCGCTGACCATCGTCAGCGAGCGGCTGGTCGCGGCGGTGCCGCCCGGGCATCCCCTGGCCGGGGCGGACCGGGTCACCCTCCGCGACCTCGGCTCCCACCCGCTGATCTGCATGCCCCCGGGCACGGGACTGCGTACGGTGTTCGACCGGGCCTGCGCCGCCCAGGGGCTGCACCCCGCGATCGCACTGGAGGCCGGTGCGTCCGACGCCATGGCCGACCTCGCCGCGCGCGGGCTGGGGGTCGCCGTCCTGAGCGCCTCGATGGCCGAGTCCTACCGCGACCGGCTCACCGCGAGGACCATCGACGACGTGGAGATCCCGGCCCTGCTCTGCCTGGTCTGGCGCGACGCGCGCGGACCCGCCGTACGGGAGCTGCTCCTGCGCTGCCGACGCGCCTTCGCGGCCCCGCCGCCCGTGGGCGGGGGTGTCGCTCCGGGCGGCGGCGGGGCATGATCGGCCCGACAGCCGCGCCGCACCCACGGAGGTCCACGTGACCGCGCCAGCAGAGCCCGCAGAGCCCGCCGACCGCACTGACCGGATCGACCGCACTGACCGGATCGACCGCGCAGACCGCACCGACCGCGCAGACCGCACCGACCGCGTCGAGGCCGCCGGTCCGGCCGGGGCCGGTTCGCCCGGCGGGTCCATACGCCCCGCCGAATTCCCCGGCGGGCGGGCGCTGTTCCGGCTCGACCGCGCCGTCAGCCACCTCAACCACGGGTCGTTCGGCGCGGTCCCCGTACCCGTCCAGGAGACGCACGCGGCCCTCCGGGCGCAGGCGCACGGCGACCCCGACGCCTTCTTCATCGGCGCCCCCGACCGGCTCGTGGCGGCCCGGGCCCGGATCGCCGCCCGGCTCGGCGCCGACCCGGAAGGACTGGCCTTCATCTCCAACGCCACCGAGGGCGCCAACGTCGCCCTCGACGCCGTGGAGTTCGCCCCGGGCGACGAGATCCTGGTCACCGACCACGGTTACGGCACCGTCGTGGCGGCCGCCGCCCGCCGGGCCCCGGTCACCACCGTCGCCCTGGACCCGCACCTCCCCGACGAGGACGCCGTACGGGAAACCGTGCTGGCCGGGGTCACCCCGCGGACCCGGGTCGCCGTGCTCGACCACATCAGCTCGCCCACCGCCCGGCTCATCGCCTCGCCCCGGCTGCTCGCCGAACTCGCGGAGCGGGGCATCACCACCATCGTGGACGGCGCCCACGCCCCCGGCATGATCCCCGACCCGCTGGGCGGGGGCGCCGACTTCTGGTTCGGCAACCTCCACAAGTGGGGCTACGCACCCTCCGGCACCGCGCTGCTGTCCGTCGCTCCGCGCCACCGCGAGCGGGTCCGGCCGCTGGTGCCCTCCTGGGAGGACCACTACGGCTTCCCGCGCTCGGTCGAGAACCGCGCCACCTTCGACTACACGGGCTGGCTCGCCGCCCCGGACGGGCTCGACCTCCTGGAGCAGCTCGACGCGGCCAAGGTACGGGCCCACAACAGCGCCCTCGCCGGCTACGGCGCGGCCCTGCTCGCCGCGATCCCCGGGATCACCCCGCTCCCGTACACCGAGGGCCTCGCCCTGCGCACGCTGCTGCTGCCGCCCGGGGTCGCCGCGACCCCGGCCGACGCCCGCGAGCTGCGCGAGCGGCTCGCGGCCGAGCAGCGGATCCGGGTACTGATCTGGCCCTGGCCGGGCGGCGGCGGGATCCGGCTCAGCGGGCAGATCTACAACCGGGCCGAGGAGTACGAGCGGCTCGCCGAGGTCCTGCCCGCCTATCTGCCGTAGGGGTCCCGGGCACCGATCGCCCCGCGAGCGGATCCACCCGCGAGCCGAGCGGGCCCGGGCCGCGAACCGGTCTACCCGCGCCGGAGCAGGTACGTGTCCATGATCCAGCCCTTGCGGGCGCGGGCCTCGGTGCGCAGCTCCTCGATCCGGCCGGCGACCTCCGCCAGCTTCCCCGAGACCAGGATCTCGTCGGGGGTGCCGACGTAGGCCCCCCAGTAGATGTAGAGGTCCTGGTCGAGGTGGGCGGTGAAGGCGTGCCGGGCGTCCAGCATCACCACCACGTCGTCCACACCGGCCGGCCAGCCCTCCGCCAGCCGGCGGCCCGTGGTGATCTGGACCGGGCGGCCGACCCGGTTGAGGTTGGTCCGGTGCCGGGCCAGCAGCGAGGAGATGCTGCTGATGCCCGGGACGACCTCGTGGTCGAAGGCGACCCGGCCCTTCTCCAGCACCTCGTCGAGGATCGCGAGCGTGGAGTCGTAGAGCGAGGGATCGCCCCACACCAGGAACGCCCCGGTCTCGCCCTCCGCCAGGTCCTCGGCGATGAACCGCTCGAAGATCTCGGCCCGCGCGCTGCGCCAGCCGTCCACCGTGGGCGCGTAGTCGGAGGGGGTCCGGTCGCGGTCGGGGTCGCGGCCCTCCACCAGCCGGTGTCCGGGGCGGGCGTGCGCGTCGAGCATCGCCCGCCGCAGCCCGGTCAGATCCGCCTTCTCCTCGCCCTTCTCCAGGATGAGGAATGCGTCCGCCGCGCCGATCGCCCTGACCGCCTGGAGGGTCAGGTGGTCAGGGTCGCCCGCGCCTATGCCGATCACTGAGAACTTCTTCACCGGGCTATTCTGCCCGTCATGCGCGTCGCCCTGTTCGTCACCTGCGTCAACGACGCGCTGTACCCGCGCACCGGCATCGCCGTGGTCCGCCTGCTGGAGCGGCTCGGGGTCACCGTGGACTTCCCCGCCGCACAGAGCTGCTGCGGCCAGCCGCAGTACAACACCGGCTACCGGCGGGAGGCCGAACCGCTGGTCCGGCGGACCGCCGAGGCCTTCGCCGGATACGAGTACGTCGTCACCCCGTCGGGTTCCTGCGCGGCCATGATCCGCGCCCACTACCCCCGGATCGGGCGCTCGGCCGAGGCGGAGGGGCGGGGCGCGGGCCTGGCCGTGCTGGCCGAAGGCCTCGTACCGCGGGTGTACGAGCTCACCGAGTTCCTGGTGGACGTGCTCGGGGTGACCGACGTGGGCGCGCACTTCCCGCACACCGTCACCTACCACCCCTCCTGCCACGGTCTGCGGACCCTCGGGCTCGGTGACCGGCCCCGGCGGCTGCTGGCCGCGGTGCGCGGCCTGGAGCTGCGCGAGCTGCCCGGCGCCGAGGAGTGCTGCGGCTTCGGCGGGACCTTCGCCGTCAAGAACCCGGAGGTCTCGGCCGCGATGGGCGCCGACAAGATCGCGGGCGCGGTGGCCACGGGCGCGGACGTGCTGTGCGGGGCCGACAACTCCTGCCTCGCCCACCTGGACGGCATCCTGCGGCGCGAGGGCGCCCCGCTGCGGGCGCTGCACCTCGCCGAGATCCTGGCCGCGACCGAGGAGGAACCCCTGTCATGACGGGCACGCATCTCGGGATGCCCTCCTTCCCCGAGGCCGCGCGCGAGGCGGTCCGGGACGAGGTGCTGCGCGTCAACCTCCGCCACGCCACGCACACGATCCGCGACAAGCGGGCGCGGGCCGTGGCCGAGCTGGAGGACTGGGACCGGCTGCGCGCGGCGGGCAAGGCGGTCAAGGACCACACGCTGGCGCACCTCGACCGCTACCTGCTGGAACTGGAGGCCTCCGTCACCGCCGCCGGCGGCACCGTCCACTGGGCGGCCGACGCGGAGGAGGCCAACCGGATCGTCACGGAGCTGGTCCTGGCCACCGGCGAGCGGGAGGTCGTCAAGGTCAAGTCCATGGCCACCCAGGAGATCGGCCTGAACGAGGCCCTGGAGGCGGCCGGGATCGCCGCCTACGAGACCGATCTCGCCGAGCTCATCGTCCAGCTCGGCCACGACCGGCCCTCCCACATCCTGGTCCCGGCCATCCACCGCAACCGCGGCGAGATCCGGGACATCTTCGCCGCGGAGATGGGCAGTTGGGGCCGTCCGGCGCCGGAGGGGCTGGGTGACGACCCGCGCGAACTCGCCGAAGCCGCCCGGCTCCACCTGCGCGAGAAGTTCCTGCGCGCCAAAGTCGCCGTGTCCGGCGCCAACTTCATGGTCGCCGAGACCGGCACGATGGTCGTCTTCGAGTCCGAGGGCAACGGCCGGATGTGCCTGACCCTGCCCGAGACGCTGATCTCGGTGGTGGGCATCGAGAAGGTGATCCCGACCTTCCGGGACCTCGAGATCTTCCTCCAGACGCTGCCGCGCTCCTCGACGGCCGAGCGGATGAACCCGTACATCACGATGTGGACCGGGCTGGGGCCGTCGAAAGGGGCCGACGGCGACGGGCCGGCCGTCTTCCACCTGGTCCTGCTCGACAACGGCCGCACCGACACCCTCGCCGACGAGGTCGGCCGCCAGGCCCTGCGCTGCATCCGCTGCTCCGCCTGCCTGAACGTCTGCCCCGTCTACGAGCGCGCGGGCGGCCACGCCTACGGCTCCGTCTACCCCGGCCCGATCGGCGCCATCCTCAGCCCCCAGCTCCGGGGCACCGGGAGCGGGATCGACGCCACCCTGCCCTACGCCTCCACCCTCTGCGGGGCCTGCTACGAGGTCTGCCCGGTCGCCATCGACATCCCCGAGGTACTCGTGCACCTGCGCGAACGGGTCGCCCAGGGCGGCCCGGTGACCCGCGAGGGCATCCGCGTCCGGATCCGCCCGGCGCACGGCCACACCGCCGAACGGGCCGCGATGCGGGCCGCCCGGCTCCTCCTGGACCACCCGGGCGCGCTGCGCGCGGGGGAGCGGCTGCTGGCCCGGGCCCGGCGGCTGCGGCCGCGCCGGCTGCCGGGGCCCGGGCGGGCCTGGACGGACAGCCGGGAGCTACCGGAGCTCCCGGAGCGCTCGTTCCGCGACTGGTGGGCGGCGCGGGAACGGGAGGGACGCCCGTGAGCGCCAGGGACCTCATCCTGGCCCGCATCCGCCGGGCCCTGCCGGAGCCGCGCCCGGACTCCGCGATTCCCCGGGACTACCTCCAGGTCCACGGCGCCCGCACCCCGGCCGAGACCGCCGACCTCCTCGCCGCGAACCTCACGGAGTACCGGGCCAAGGTCCACCGGGTCGACGAGGACGGCATCACCATGCTGCTGATGCGGCTCCTCGCCGAGCGGGGCTCCAAGTCGGTCCTGGTGCCGCCCGGGCTGCCGCCGCACTGGACGGCGGCCGTCGACCCGACCCGGATCCACGACCGGGCCGCCTCCACCCCGTACCAACTGGACGCGGTGGACAGCGTGGTGACCGGCTGCGCCCTGGCGGTCGCCGAGACCGGGACGATCGTCCTCGACGGCGGCCCCGGGCAGGGGCGGCGCCGGATCACCCTGATCCCGGACCACCACATCTGCGTGGTCCGGGTCCCCGGCCAGGTGGTCGACTCGATCCCGCGGGCGCTGCCCCTGCTGGACCCCACCCGGCCCCTGACCTGGATCTCGGGCCCCTCCGCCACCAGCGACATCGAGCTGGACCGGGTGGAGGGCGTACACGGTCCCCGCACCCTGGAGGTCGTGCTCCTCGGCGCACAATGAGTGGCATGTCCGCACACATCGCCCTCACCGCCCTCCTGGTCCACGACTACGACGAGGCCATCGACTTCTACACCCGCGCCCTCGGCTTCGACCTCGTCGAGGACACCGCGCGCCCGGACGGATCCCGGTGGGTCGTGGTCCGTCCGAAGGGCGCCGCGGAGTCCGCGCTGCTCCTGGCCCTGGCGAAGAACGACGACCAGCGCTCCCGGGTCGGCGACCAGACGGGCGGCCGCGTCGGCTTCTTCCTCCACACCGCCGACTTCGCCGCCGACCACGCCCGCATGACGGCCGAGGGCGTCCGCTTCCTGGAGGAGCCGCGCCACGAACCGTACGGCTCGGTCGCCGTCTTCCAGGACCTCTACGGCAACCGCTGGGACCTCCTCCAGCCGGCGTAGCCCCTGACCGGGCGGTTGCTCAGCCCGTGAGGCGCGGCGCCTCCCTCGCGGCGTCGACGACGGCGCCGCCCTCCACCCGCCCCGCCAGCGCCCGCGCCCAGCGAACGATCGCGGCCAGGTCCATTCCGTACGGCGCCCCGGGGGCGGTTCCGGGGGCGGTTCCCGGGGCGGTTCCCGGGGCGGAAGTGCCCCCGGGACCGTAGAGCCCGGCCAGGGCATCGGCTCCGCGGCGCAGCAGGCGCGCCCCGCCCACCGCGTTCCCGCGCGCGGAGTGCGTCAGCCCGACCGCCAGCTGCGCGAGCGCCCGCCACAGTGGCGCCTGCGCCTCGGGCCCGGACTTCCAGGCGTCCTCGAACACCTCGTGCGCGTGGAACGGCATCCCGGCGTCCAGCAGCCGCTGCGCCTCGGCAACGGTCCCGGCGGGCGTGCGCACCACTCCCTCGGGCTGCCGCTCCACGCCCTCGGCCCCGTAGGGCAGGGGCCGCCCCAGCCCGTCCCTGGGCCGCGCACTGCGCGCCCGTCCCTCACCGTCCCGATCCCGTACGTTCACCTCCTCATCCTGCCTGCCGCCGATTACTGGTGCATGCACACCCCTCGTCGTGGGGTAATGTTCTGCATGTGCCGCAGGGACGGGGGAAACCCCAGATCAGAAGCACATCGGGACGTGGCGCAGCTTGGTAGCGCACTTGACTGGGGGTCAAGGGGTCGCAGGTTCAAATCCTGTCGTCCCGACTTTTCGAAGTCGCAGATCAGGGGCCGTTTCAGAGCAATCTGAAACGGCCCCTTGGTCGTTCCCGGCGCCCCGCACGGCCTCGTTGCGGGCCTCTCGCCGGCCCCGGCCCAGAAGGCCGGGCGTCCGCCGCCGTCGGCCTGCTCTCCGCTCGGGGCCGGGGCGATGCTCACGCGGTCAGGCTGAGGGCCGGGGCGGTGGTGGCGAGGAGGGAGGCGATCAGATCGGCCAGGCGGAGGGACTGGGACGGGTTCAGGCGCGGGTCGCACGAGGTGTGGTAGCGGTCTGAGAGCCAGGCGTCGTCGATGTCAACGTCCACGCACTCGGTGACGTCGTCTCCGGAGAGCTCCAGGTGGACACCACCGGGAGGAGTGCCGGTCTCCCGGCAGGCGGCGAAGAAGCCGCACAGCTCCTCCTCGATCGCCCGCATGGTGCGGGTCTTGATCCCACCGGGGCTGGTGACCCCGTTGCCGTGCATGGGGTCGCTGACGAAGCGGTCGGCCAGGCCCATGGTGGAGGCCGCGATGAGCAGTTCCCGGGCACGTTCGTGGGCCAGCGCCCGGCCCATGCGCAGTACGAAGGTGAGCCGGCCGGGGACGTTGTCCGGGTTGAGGACCGCGTGCAGGGCGAGGAGTTCGTCAGGAGTGCAGCCGGGGCCGATCTTGACGCCGATCGGGTTGGCGATGCCGGCGGCGAACCCGATGTGCGGTCCGCTGAGCGACCGGGTGCGCTCACCGATCCACAGCATGTGACCGGAGTGGGCCCAGCGGGCGCCGTCGACGGGTGAGGTGCGGACCTGGGGGAGTTCGTAGTCGAGGAGCAGGGCCTCGTGGGAGGTGTAGATCCCCGAACCGGCCAGGAAGGAGAGGGTCTTGGCCGACTCCCGGTAGGCGCGCAGCAGGTTCCTCGGGTCGGGGACCCGGCCGGCCGCGGTGAAGGCGGCGGCGTTGACGGCGTCACCCAGGTAGGAGGGGACGGAGGTGTCGCCGCGTCGTTCGACGGATGACGAGCGCGGCTTGGCGTACTGGCCGGCGATCCGCCCGACGGTGACGACCCGGGCCCCGGAGCCTTCGGCGATCCGCTCGGACATGGCGCGCAGCAGGTCGACACGGTTGCGCACGGAGAGGGGGGTGTTGTCGGCGAAGGTCTCGGCGCAGTCGCCGCCCTGGAGGAGGAAGGACGGGCCGGCGAGTTCGGTGCGCAGGGCGCGGGCTTCCGGCATCGGGACGAGCGGGTCGGCGTGGGCGAGGATCCGCCGGGCGCGGGCCGTCTCCCGGGGGTCGGGCCAGCGGGGCTGGTGGTCGGGGAGTCCGGTGGGAGGCCGGGTGCCGGCCTCGTTCGTGGTGGTCACGAAGCGGGGGTTGAAGACCTCGTGCACGAGGACCGTGGCGTGGTTGGAGAAGGCGATTTCGTAGGCGCGGCCGGGGGATCCGGCGGGAATCAGGCCGAAGCGGCCGACCGTGAGGCCGGTGGCGAGGATCCGGCGGCGTTCGTACAGGCCCAGGCTGCGCGTGTGCAGGCCGAAGGGGATGTCGCCCCGGGGGATCACGTGAGCCGCGTCGGCCTGGCGGAAGGTGATCAGGTTCTCGCTGACCACGGCGCCCGTGCGGTCGCGCAGCCGGGAGCGTCGGATCCGCAGGTCCGGGTGGGGCCCGGCGCCGAAGACGTCGGTCAGGTGACCCGAGGTCGGCTGGGCGTCCGGGTCGGGGCCGGGCAGCACCTCGGCGGAGAGCGGGGAGTCCATGAGCGATTGCAGCAGCACGGTCGTGGAACCTTCGTTGCGCAGCATCATGCGGGTCGCCGACGGCAGCGCGGGAGGCTCGGCAAATTCGGGGTACGCGGACAATCGAAACACCCTTGGGTCGGAGATGGTCTCGTGGTGTGGGGGTGGACTCGTGGTGTGGGGGTGGGCTGGTGGTGGACTCGTGGTGGTGGTGTGTGCGGCCGGACCGGGCGGTGGGTCAGGCCGCTTCGGCGGGCTCCCGGCCGGCGGAGGCCTCGGCCACCACCTGGCCGATCAGCTTCGCGGCCGCCTCGGCCCCGTTGCCCGTCGGCGCGATGGCCCGGGACGCCCGCGCGGCCCGGCCGCGGAAGGCCTCCGGTTCGTCGAAGGCGTCGCGCAGGATGGCGAGCAGCGTGTCGGCGTCGGGCTCGGTGGCCGTGGTGTATCCGAGGTGGTCGAGCCGGGCCATGGCCTCCCGTTCGTGGTACTCGTCCCGGCCGCTGAGCACGTAGGCGACCGGGGCGTCCATCACGGCCAGCTCGGTGACCGAGAGCCAGCCGGGGGGCGAGAGGATGACCTTGGCGTGCTTGACCAGGGAGTGCCAGTCGGAGACGTAGTCGACGAGGACGACCCCGTCGATCTCCTCGCTGAACGTCTGGCGGCCGATCACGACGAGCCGGGCGTCGGGGCGGTCGGTGCGCAGCTTCTCGAAGGCGGTGAGGTACTCGGCGAGCAGCCGTTCCTTGTTCTCGGTGAACATGGTGGTGCCGCCGAAGCCGACGATGGCGTACTCGGTGCCGTGCAGACCGAATCGGGCATCGATCGAGGCGCGGGGTGCCGGGTCGGCGGCGCACTCGTCGCGGACCATCGGGCCGACCACGTGGCCGTTGCCGGCCGCGATGGCTTCGAACACCGGGGTTCCCCGGTCGAGTTCGGGAACGCTGGGCTTGTCGGTGAGGACGGCGCGGGCCCGGCGGGTCACCCATCCGAAGAGCGTGGTGAGCGAGGCCCGGATGGCATCGACCTCGTCGGGGTCGTCGAGGACGAAGCCGGCCTCCAGGAGGGTGGCGTTGTCGATCTGGCCGAGGGTGAAGTCGTAGCGCTCGGTGACCAGGACGTAGGGGACACCGCATATCTCGGCGGCCAGACAGGCGGCGACGTTGTAGTCGCTGACGACCACATCGGGCCGGACGGAGCCGATCAGCGCGACCGCGGCGAGCATCCGGTCGCCGCTGATGAACGTCCGGTTGAGATAGCCGGTCACGTACGAGGTCCAGTCGAAGCGCCGGGCGAGCTGCGAGGTGTTGGCGTGGTCCTGCTGATCGGAGGCGGTGTGCACGTGCACGCCGAGCTCCTCGAACATCGGGGTGAACAGGGCGCTCTTGGAGCCGAGGTACACGTGCTGCTCCGCTCCGGGGAACAGCGTGCGCACCTTCGCGGCCACCGCGAGGGCCCGCATGTTGTGGCCGGTGCCGGTCTCGGCCGGCAAGTGGAGGACCTTCATCTGTGGGACCTTTCGAGGTGGGTACGGGCCGGACGGCGGCTCAGGCGGCGGCCAGCTCCATGACGTACTGGCCGTAGCCGGACGAGGCGGAGAGCTCCTTGCCGAGCAGTGCCAGCTGCCCGCGGTCGATGTAGCCCATCCGGTAGGCGACTTCCTCCAGGCAGGCGATGCGGATGCCCTGGCGCTTCTCCAGCACCTGGACGAACATTGCGGCCTCCAGGAGGCTGTCGTGGGTGCCGGTGTCGAACCAGGCGGAGCCGCGTCCGAGGTTGACCAGGCGGGCCCGGTCCTCGTGGACGTAGGTGAGGTTGAGGTCGGTGATCTCCAGCTCGCCGCGGCCGGAGGGGGTGAGCCCGGCGGCCCGGCGCACCGCGTCGGCGTCGTACATGTACAGACCGGTGACGGCGAGGTTGGAGCGGGGGGCGGTGGGCTTCTCCTCCAGGGTGAGGATGGCGCCCGCCTCGTCGACGGTGGCCACCCCGTACCGTTCCGGGTCGCTGACCGGGTAGCCGAACAGGGTGCAGCCGTCGAGGCGCGCGGCTTCGGCGCGCAGCATGTCGGGCAGCCGGTGCCCGTAGAAGATGTTGTCGCCGAGGACGAGGCAGAGGTCCTGGCCGTCGGCGAACGGGCCGCCGAGGACGAGGGCTTCGGCGATGCCGCTCGGTTTCCGCTGCACGGTGTAGGTGAGCGAGACGCCGAGGCGTTCGCCGTCACCGAGGAGTGCCCGGTAGCTCTCGATGTGCTCGGGGGCCGAGATGACCAGGATCTCGGTGATCCCGGCCTGCATGAGCACGGACAGCGGGTAGTAGATCATCGGCTTGTCGTAGACCGGCAGCAGCTGCTTGGAGTGCACGCTGGTGAGCGGGCGCAGGCGGGTGCCGGAGCCGCCGGCGAGGATGATGCCGCGCATGGTTCCCCCTTCGGGGTGCTCGGCCCGGGCGCCGGTTCGACGGGCGCCGGGCCTTGGGCGGGTGAGGTGGGCTCGGGCCGTCAGCCGTCAGCCGTCAGCCGTCAGCCGTCAGCCGTCAGCCGTCAGCCGTCAGCCGTCAGGGCGTGAGCCGCCGTCAGCCGACGTCGGCGCCCGTGCTCGCGTCGACGGTGCGGACGGCGGGGGCGGCGGAGAGGAGGGGGCGCCACCAGTCGGCGTGTTCCCGGTACCAGGCGATCGTCCTGGTGAGGCCGTCCTCGAAGGCGACTTCCGGGCGGTAGCCGAGGGCGCGCAGCTTGGAGTCGTCCAGGGCGTAGCGGCGGTCGTGCCCCTTGCGGTCGGCGACGGGGCGGACGGCGGACCAGTCGGCGCCGCAGGCGTCGAGGATCAGTTCGGTGAGGCGACGGTTGGTCAGTTCGCGGCCGCCGCCGATGTTGTAGACCTCCCCGGACTCGCCCTTGGCCAGGACGAGGTCGATGCCCCGGCAGTGGTCGTCGACGTGGAGCCAGTCGCGGACGTTGAGGCCGTCGCCGTACAGCGGCACCGATCCGCCCCGCAGGAGGGTGGTGACGAAGAGCGGGATGACCTTCTCGGGGAATTGGTGCGGGCCGTAGTTGTTGCTGCAGCGTGTGATGGAGAGGTTCAGCCCGTGGGTCCGCGTGTAGGCCAGGGCGAGCAGGTCGGCCCCCGCCTTGGCGGCCGCGTAGGGCGAGTTGGGGGCCAGGGGCCATTCCTCGGTCCAGGCGCCCTCGTCGATGGATCCGTAGACCTCGTCCGTGGAGATGTGGACGAACCTCGGCAGGCCGGCGGCCCGTGCGGCGTCCAGCAGGTTCTGGGTGCCGAGGACATTGGTACGGACGAACTCGGCCGGGTCGTCGATGGAACGGTCCACATGGGTCTCCGCGGCGAAGTTGACCACCGCGTCCACGTCGCCGAGCAGCTTCGGGACGAGCTCCGGGTCACCGATGTCGCCCTCGACGAACCGCAGCCCGGGATGGTCCGCCACCGGGGCGAGGTTGGTGAGGGTGCCGGCGTAGGTCAGCTTGTCGAGCACGGTCACGCGGTCGACCGAGAGGTCCGACCGGCCGTCGAGAAGTCTTCTCACATAATTTCCACCGATGAAACCAGCGCCACCGGTCACTAATATGTGCATGAATTACATCCGCCCTTCGACGGTGTCCAATCGGATTCCGCAGCGCATGGCGCCGTCCGGAAATACGCAAAGAAGAGGGAGGGGAACGATATCGCCCATCCGGCGATCCCCTCGTTGCCTCGTGCACTCCGAGCCGGGACGCGGTCGTGGCTCAGAGGCGATGTCCAAAGATCGTAGAACGTCGAACATGGCTGCGCAACACTATACTCACCACTGCCGAGGTCGGCGGGGTGTGGCGGTGGCCACGCGAAGGGCAATGGGTTCGTCAAGTTCGCACTTGGGAAGTGAAATCGGAATTCAGCATTCCCCCAAGGGGTGCGGATCTGAACTCTTTTGATTCCGGGCGAGCGCGCCGGAAATAACGGACAGAAGCCCGGACGGTGGTTGCGGAGTCTGGCCGGGGGACACTAGTTTCCGGCTACATGAAACATTCCCTGGCGCCATCGGCGCTCTTGGAGGGCGACACCGTGACGGCATCCGGCACGACCGTCGGGTCCGGCAGCTGGATCCGGTTCGGTACGTCGGTGAGCGGATCCTCCCTCGCGGGCGGGGTCTTCGTCGGCTTCCGCTGCCGGCTGGACGGGGTCCGCGTGGCGAGCGGCTGCCAGATCGCCTCGCTGGCTCGCGTGGGCCGCCCGGGCGCCGCCCCCGTCACGATCGGGGCCGGTGCCTGGATCGGTGCGCGGGCCGTGGTGGAACCCGGAGTCGCCATCGCCCCCGGGGCCGTCGTCGCTGCCGGGGCGCACGTCCTCGCCGACGTCGACTCCGATGTGATCGTCGTGGGCCGCCCGGCGCGCGTGCTGCGCCGACGCGAGGTGGCGGAGGACGGGGCGCCCGAGTTCACCGCCACCCTCGAGCGGGTCAGGGCCCGTGGCGGCGCCGGACTGATGTCCGCCCCCGCCCACTGGACCGCGGACGGGGACGGCTTCCTCGACGCGGCCCTCTCCGGCGGCGCCGGCGTGCACCTGGGTGCGGGGGTGATCGCGATGGGCCGCCCCGACGGACCGTCACCGCACGGGGGCGTACGGATCGGCGCGCGGGCCCGGATCGGCGCCGGGTCGATCCTCGAGGGGTCCGGCGGCATCGACATCGGGCCGGACGCCGACCTCGGTGACGGCGTCCTGGTCGTCTCCAGCGGTCATGACCTCGGCCGTCGCTCCCTGCCCTGGCAGGGCGGGCCGGTCCGGATCGGCGCCGGGGTCGCCATCGGCGCGGGGGCGACGATCGTCGGCCCCTGCCGGCTCGGCGACGGGGCGATCGTCGCCCCCGGCTCCGTCGTCATCGGCGATGTCCCCGCCGGCGGCTTCACCGCCGGGGTGATCTCCACCGAGGACGGGCCCGGCCGCACGCCGCCGCTCGCCTGACTCCTTCCACTCGCCCAACTCCCTTTCCTGCCCGTGCCGTCGCACCGCGTCTTCTGCTACGCTCCTTAAAGTTCGAACTTCTTCGAATAACGAAATTTGGGAGCGGGCGCTCCGACCACGCGCTCCGGATCCAAAGGAACCCCATGACCAGTCCTCCTTCTCTCCGCGACTTCGTCCGCGAACACCTCCTGGGCGCAGAGGCCCGAATCCCTGCCGTCCTCGGCCGCGACTCCGCCGACGTGATCACCCCCGACCGCACCCTGCAGGACGCCGCGCTGGCCCTGCTGATCCTCCCCGGTCCGGACGACACGGACCTCGCACGCCAATTGCTCGGCGCCCTGCGGGAGTTCACCGACCCGGACCTGCCGGGCTTCCGTGAACTGCTCGACGTCACCGGCGCGCCCCACCCGATCGGCGACATCCGCACCCCCTCCGTGCAGGCACTCGCCGCCTGGGCCCTGCACCGGGCCGGGACGCTGACCGGTGACGACACCCTGCTCACCGAGGCCGAGAGCCACCTGCGGCGCATCGTCGAGGTCGTCCTCGGCCACGACTGGCCGGCCCGGCTCGACCGCTCCGCGAGCACCGTCCTGGACGAGTCGGGCCCGCTGGAGGAGACCGCCGTACTCGTCCTGGCCGCCGACGCCCTGACCCCCGGCACCGGTTCGGCCTTCCTCGACGCGGCGGCCGACCGGCTCGAGCGCCACGTCCACGGCGAAGCCGTCTGGGACCGCCTGACCCCCCGCGGGGTGCCGGACACGCTCCGCGGCCACCGCACCGGCCCGGCCGCCCTGGCGGCCATGGCCTGGGCGGCGCTCCACCGGCGCGGCCGCGCCGGAGCCGCGGACCGGGCCCGCCGGGTCCTCGTCCACGTCCACGACCACCACCGGCACCTCGGCACCGGCGGCTACTGGGACCGCAGCTCCGCCGACTCCGTGGTGCGCGTCGACGCGGTCGCCGCCCTGCACGGACGCCCCGACTCGCCGTTCCCCGCGCAGTTCGTCGCCGACCACGCCCTCCTCGTCCTGGCGGCGCGGACCGTCGCCGGGCTCGACGACCCGGACGCGCAGGACGGACCGGTCCTCAAGGCCCTCGCGCAGGAGGCGGAAGCCGAGCTGGAACGGAACACCGACCCCGTGGCGGGCGGTGTCTTCCACGGCCAGGGCAGCTGGTTCTCCACCCCCGTCGACCCGACGGTCCCGCTCGCCCGGCACGTCATGGCGCCCCCGCGCACCACCGGCTCGTTCGCCGTCGGCAACACCACGTACGTCCCCTTCCACGCCAAGCACGCCCGCACCCAGTTACTGGCCCTGGCCGTCCTGGGCGACCGGGTGGTCGCCCACCGCGCCGCGCCGGAGCCGGCCGGGCGTCCGGAGCCGGACCCGTTCGACAACGACCTGGGACACGTCACCACCGGGCGGCTGTCCGAGGGGCTCATCGACACCGGTCACTACCTGCGCTGGCTGCGCTCCACCGCCTCAGGCCTGGGCTACGGACTCACCCCCTACCGGTCCCCGCTCGGCCTGCGCTCCGACCGCACCGCACAGACCTTCTCGGTGCTGCACGTGGTGTCCGACCTGCTGGCCCTGGACCAACCGGTGCCGAACACCCCCGGTGTGCTCACCGGTGTCTTCGCCACGCAGAACCCGGACGGTGGTTTCGGCGAACAACCCGGCCTGCCGTCCGAGGTGTTCACCACCTACTGCGCGGTGCTGACGGCCGTCGTACTGGGAGGGGCGGACCACCCCGACTTCGACCGGGACGCCTGCGTGGCCTTCCTGCGCTCCTGCCAGCGCCCGGAAGGCGGGTTCGGCAACGCCCCCGGGTTCCCCTGCGACGCCTGGCACTCCCACCTCGCCACCCTGACCCTCGTCGCCCTGGACGCCCGCCCGGAGCGGGAGGACGACCTGACGGCCCACCTGCTCGCGTGCCGCAACCCGGACGGCGGCTACGGCAACCGGCCCGGCTCCCCGTCCGACACCTTCGCGACCTTCCGTGCGGTCGGCGCCCTGATCGCGCTCGGCCTGCGCCCGCCGCACGCCGAGGAGACCGTCCGGTGGCTCCGCGGCCTGCAGACCGGGACCGGCGGCTTCCGCTACCGGACGGACGGGGCGGAGAGCTTCGTCGGCTCGTACCACGCCATCGGCGGGCTCTACATGCTGGGCGCGCGTCCGGCCGACACCGGGGCCTGCATCCGGTGGATCTCCGTCCGCCAGAGTGCCGACGGAGGGTTCTCCCGCACGCCCGGCGCCCCCTCGGAGACCACCGACGAGGGATTCATCGCGGTACAGGCCCTGCACATGCTCGAAGGGAAGCTCAACCGCTCCTGGGCGGTGATGATGACATGACCACCACTTCACCCGTATCCTCCACGGCCGGCGCGACGCCGGCGCAGCCCCCGGCCGCCCGCTCCTCGCGGACCGTCGCCTTCCTCGCGTTCGCCACGATGTTCGTCATCGGGACGGACACCTTCCTCGTCGCCCCGCTGCTGCCGACCCTGACCGACGCCTTCGACGTCCCGCCCGACATCGCGGGCTGGATGGTGAGCGCGTACGCCCTGGGCTACGCCGTCTTCGCCCTGATCGCCGGTCCGATATCGGACGGGCGGGACCGGCGCCGCGTGCTGCTGGCCGGGCTGACCGGGTTCATCGTCATGACGGCGCTGTGCGGGTTCGCGCAGGGGTTCTGGACGATGATCCTCTTCCGGTTCCTCGCGGGCGTGAGCGCCGCCTTCGTCTCCCCGCAGATCTGGGCCTCCATCCCGGTGCTGGTCAAGCCCCAGGAGATCGTCCGGACCATGGGATTCGCCACCGCGGGGCTGTCCATCGCCCAGTTCGCGGGGATCCCGCTCGGCAGCTGGCTCGCCGCGGGCTCCTGGCACCTGCCCTTCTGGGCCATCGGCGGCCTCTCCGTGGCGCTGTGGCTGCTGCTCGCCCGCCTCTTCCCCTCGGTCCCGGGCCGGCCCGGCGCGGGCAGCGGGGCGAAGGCCGTCTTCGGCGTGTACAAGACGGTGCTGGGCACCGGCCGGCTGCGCTGGTACCTGCTGGGTTACCTCGTCTTCCAGACCGGCAACTTCGAGGCGATCTCCTTCCTCGGATCCTGGTTCACCAAGGACTTCGGGCTGCACGTCGCCTCCGTCGGCACCGCGATGATGGCCGTGGGCGCGGGCAACGTGATCGGCTCCCTGTTCGGCAGCCGTCTGGTCGCGCGCCTGGGTCTGTACCGGTCCCTGCTGACCGGCGTGCTGACCATGGCCGCCCTGTACTGCCTGGTCCCGCTCGCCCCGAACCTGGCGGTCGCGCTGACGCTGCTGGCACTGGTGATGATGACCGGTGGATGCGTCTTCCCGGTCTTCATGAGCATCCTGCAGTCGCAGACCGACACCGCCCGGGGCACCGTCTCCTCGCTGTCCAACTCCGCGATGTACGTGGGCACCACCGTCGGCGGAGCCGTCGGCGGAGTGCTCCTCGGCAACGTCACGGGGTTCTGGGGCGTGGCCGGGTTCACCGTCGCCGCCTACCTGGTCTCGCTCTGCGTGTTCGCGGCGGCCGGCGCCTTCAGGAAGCAGGAGGACGCGTGAGCACCGCCGTCCTCTTCGACCGGTACGGCGGCCCCGGGGTCCTGTACCCGGCCGAGGTGCCCGACCCCGTGGCCGGGCCCGGCCAGGTGGTCGTCCGGCACACCGCGATCGGGGTCAACCCGATCGACTGGAAGATCCTGTCCGGCGAGGTCCGCGAGCACGTCCCGATGGACCTGCCCGGCGGCTGCCTCGGCGTCGAGGCGGCGGGCGTGGTCGTGGAGGTCGGCGCCGGGGTGCGCCGCTTCCGGGTCGGGGACCCCGTCGTCCGGCACGGCCGGCCCGGCGCGTTCAGGGAGTACGAAGCCCTGGCGGCCTCGCAGCATGCCGACGAACTCACCCTGCGCCCCGACCGGTTCTCCGACGAACAGGCCGCCGTCCTGCCGGTGGCCGCCGGCACCGCCTACTCGGCCCTGCGCCGGGTGGGGCTTGGGCCGGGGGACCGGCTGCTGGTGCACGGCGCCTCCGGCGGCGTGGGCCTGGCCGTGGTGCAGCTCGCGCTGCTGCTGGGCGCGGACGAGGTCGTCGGCACGGCCTCGCCCGCCCGCCACGGCCTGGTCCGGGCCGCGGGGGCGACCCCGGTCGGGTACGGGGAAGGGCTGGCGGAACGCCTCGCGGAACACGGGCCGTTCCATGCCTCGATCGACTGCGCGGGTGGGCCGGAGTCCACCGCGGCGGCCGTCCGGCTCGTCGCGGGCGCCGCCCGCCGGGTCACGATCGTCCCGGACGCGGCCGCCCGCGCACGGGGGATCCCCTTGCTGGAGCACTTCCCGCTGGAACTGGCGAGCACCCTGGACCTGTTGGGCACGGCCGCGTTCGAGCTGCCCGTGGCCGCCCGGTACCCGCTGGAGCAGGCCGGCGAGGCACTGGCGCACTCCCTGCGGGGAGGCGTCGGCGGGAAGATCGTGCTGGTGCCCGGCGGGTGACTCCGTGACGCGTGACCCGTGACCCGTGACACGTGACCCCGTGACGCGTGACCCCGTGACGCGTGACCCCGTGACGGGTGACCCCGTGACGGGTGACCCCGTGACGGGTGACCCCGTGACGCGTGACCCCGTGACGGGTGACCCCGTGACGGGTGACCCCGTGACGGGTGACCCCGTGACGCGTGACCCGTGACGCGTGACCCGTGACCGGGCCCCGAGGGCCGGCTGCCGCATCCGCGGCACCGGCCGGCGGGTCCCGGGGCCCAGCGCGCCTCCACCGGACGACTCGATTCTTCTATCATCGTAGAACGTTGAATCTGCCGGGCCTGGAGGTAGCCGCCGGGAAGGCGCGGCCCTGGTGCCCACCACACGAAGAAGGTCGCCCATGCGCAGCCCGCTCTACCACCCCGACCGGTGCGAGGTATCCCTGGACCGGGTGCTGCACGCGCTCAGCGATCCCATCCGCCGGGACATCGCGCGCGTGATGTTCCTGGAGGGCTCCCGCTCCTGCGGCCAGCTCGTCTACCCGATCGCCAAGTCGACGCTCTCGCACCACCTGAAGGTGCTGCGCGAGTCCGGTGTCATGCACACCGAGATCCGGGGCACGACCCGGATCATCACCCTGCGGCGCGACGACCTCGAGGCCCGGTTCCCCGGGCTCCTCGACGCCACGCAGGTCACCAGCCCCGCGCCGGAGGCGGAACCGGCCGGCGTGGGCGCGGCCTCAGCCTGAGGGGACCTTCCGGCCCCGCACACGATCCCCTCGGGCCCTGACACCCGGCGCGACCCCCGTGCGCCGGCCTCTCGCAGTGAAGGGATCACCGATGACCTCGACCGTGCCCCGGCGCCCGGCCCGCAAGGCCGGCGTCGACCTCCCGGTCCTCGGACTGGGCACCTGGCGGACGATCGACCGGGCCGGCCCGGACCGGCTGGCCGACCTGCTGGGGGCCGCCCGCACGGTCGGCGCCCGGCTGGTGGACACCGCCCCGGTCTACTCCGACGCGGAACCCCGGCTCGCGAAGCTGCTCCGCGAGGACCCGTCGTTCTTCGTCGCCACCAAGATCTGGGACACCGAACCGGAGGCCGTCGAAGCCGTCTTCGCCGGCCAGCTCGCGGCCTACGCGCGCACGTGCGTCGACCTCCTCCAGGTGCACAACCTCAACGGATGGCAGGCCAACCTGGCCTGGCTGGAGCGGCAGAAGGCGGCCCGGCGGGTCCGCTTCACCGGCGTCACCTACCAGTTCGACCACGCCTTCGGCATGGGCGGCACCCGGGCCGACCTCGCCCGGGTCATCGCCGCCGACCTGGTGGACTTCGTCCAGGTCAACATGAACGCGGCGGAGCCCACCCTGGCCGAGGACATCCTCCCGGCCGCCGCCGAGGCGGGCATCGGCGTGATCGTGATGCGGCCGTTCGGCGAAGGCGCGCTGCTGGCGGCGCCGCCCCCCGCCGCCTTCCTGCGCGAACTGGGCTGTACGAGCTGGCCCGAGGCGCTGCTGCGCTGGGTGCTCGCCCACCCCCAGGTCACCACCGTCCTGACGGCGACCTCCCGGCCGGAGCACTTCCTGGCCAACGCGGCGGCCGCCCGTTCGGGTCCGCTGGGCCCGGCGGAGGCGTCGGCCGTGGCCGACCACGCCCGGTCGGTCCTGGGGGCGAGGTCCGGGCGATGACCACGAACCGAACGGACGGCGGCCGGCCCGGTGAACGCGGCGGCCCCACGGGCGGGCACGGCGGCGAGAGCCTCACCGGCCGGATCAACCACCTCTTCTCGATCGCCGGATTCCGCGACCACAGCGGCCGCTGGCAGACGTTCGGCACCGGCGAGGTCGCCGACCTGATCAGCCGTTCCGAGGGCCGCTACGGTGTCCGGCTCTCCCGCAGCTACCTGGGCATGCTCCGGTCCGGGCGCTACACCAATCCCTCGATCGCCGTGGTGATCGCGCTCGTCCGCTTCGTCAACGGCCATCTCGTCGAGGGCCATCCGGAGATCACCGTCGACTGGCTCACCTCCGGCGCCACCACGGCCGCCTCCGGTGCACCGGCCGGCCCGCCCACGGCCGACCGGGCCGGACCGGCCGAGGGGCCCGGCACGCTCGCGGACCGGCAGGTGCAGCACATCGCGCTGCGCGCCGGCCGCATGACGCCCGAGCTGAGGGACCGGCTCATCGGGATCCTCGACACCATGGAAGGGACCCCGTGACCACCGGACGGCTGAGCACGATGCGCGACTGCCGCAGGTACGTCCGCTCCCTGCGGCTCGATCCGTACTCCTCCGCGCACGAGCTGTGCGACCAGATCAGCTCGGCACGCGGCAGGCCGATCCGGGTGATCGAGGCGCGGCTGCCGGTCCCCGGCCCGATGGGGGTCTGGGTCTGCCGGACCGACGACGACGTGGTGATCGTTCAGGACCTGGCCGTCGGCGTCCACCGCGACCACATCGTGCTGCACGAACTCGCCCACATCCTGTGCGAGCACGAGGGCGAGCGGTACCGGCACGACGAACCGGCACTGTCCGCGCTCGACGGCCTCCCCGAGGGGGGCGCCGTGGTCAGGTTCCGCTCGGTCCACGGCTCGGCGGCCGAGCGCGAGGCCGAACTGCTGGCCGCCGCGTTCGCCGAGTTCGCGATCGACGACCGGGCCGAGGCGAAGGTTTCCTGGGACGTGCAGCGGTACTTCGGCGGGGCGTGAGGGGGCATGGTCACCCGGCTCCAGTCCCTGCTGTCCGCATTCCTCTGCCTGGCGCTGCTCGCGAAGATGGTGGCACTGCGGTTCGGCTCCCGGCCGACCCCGCAGGCCCCCCTCCTGCTGACCGCGCTGGGCAGCTTCACCGTCGCCGCGCTCGTGGGCATCCCCGCGGTCCGCGCGCGGCTCCCGATCGCGACCGTGCCCGGGGTCGCCTCCATCATCATGGACACCGGCGTGTCGGTGAGCCTGGCCCTGCTGGCCACCTACTTGTGGACGCCGCTGCGGCGCGGCGACCCGGTGCCGTGGTGGCGAGGTCGGCTCTTCCTGACCGCGTTGGCGGTGAGCGGGCTGCTCGCCGCCCTGATGGCATCGACCCCGCGGTCCCTGCGCACCGATCCGCTGCAGAACCAGTACACCGGGGACTGGCGGATCGCCGGCGTCTACGTGATCGGGAACCTGTTCTTCCTGATGTGCTCCGGGGCCTCGGCGATCGCCTGCGCCCGGATCGTCCGGATGGTGCGCGGCCACATCGCCGTCGGGGTCGCGGTGGGGGCCGTCGGGATGGTGGCCTACGCGGTCACCTGTGTGAACCGGCTGTTCCTCGTGGCCGGTCAATCCAGTCTGGCAGGCGACTGGTTCACCTGGTACAGCGTGCTGAACTTCGTCTTCACCGAGGCCGCGGTCCTGGCCAGCGTGCTCGGCCTGCACTTCACCCCCGTCTGGCGGATCACGGTGGGCTGCTGGCGGCTCTTCGACGACCTGCGGGTCTTCCTCCTGCTCGGACCGGCGTGGCGGCGGCTGACCGCGCTCCACCCGGACGTGGTGCTGCCCGGGGAACCCGGCCCCCGCGGCCTGCGGGACCGGCTGGACCCCTCGTACCGCAGGTACCGGCGGGAGATCGAGTGCCAGGACGCCCTGCTGCTGACCGGCGCCCGCCCGGCCGGGCGGCCCGCTGGGCCGCCGCAGGCGCACCGCCGGTCCGGGGGAGCGGGACTCCCGGGCGGCCCTCGCCCGACCGGCGTCGAGGAGCTCGTTCACGCTGCTTCGTGACGGGCGGAGTCCAGGGCGGCGAGTTCCTCCCCGGACAGCCGCAGGGAGCCGGCGGCCACGTTCTGGGCGAGGTGGCCGGGGTCGCCGGTGCCGGGGATGGCCAGGACGTGGGGACCCTGGTGCAGGGTCCAGGCCAGCCGGATCTGGGCTGCGCTCACGCCGTGGGCGCGGGCGACGGCGTGCACCTCGCCGCTGTCCTCGGTGGTCGCCCCGGCCGTGCGTCCGGTGCCGGCGATCGAGTAGAACGGCACGAACGCGATGCGCTGTTCACCGCAGAGGTCCAGGAGCTCCGCCTGCTGCGGTGACGCGCCGATGCCGTACATGTTCTGGACGCAGACCACGGGTGCGATGGTCCGGGCCTCGGCGAGGTGGTGGGCGTGGACGTTGGACAGGCCCAGGTGACGGATGAGCCCGGCCTCGCGCAGTTCGGCGAGTGCGCCGAAGCGTTCGGCGATCGAGTCGGTGCCGACGATGCGCAGGTTCACCACGTCGAGGTGGTCGCGGCCGAGCTGGCGCAGGTTCTCCTCGACCTGGCCGCGCAGCTGCCCGGGGGTGGCGTGCGGCAGCCACTGGCCCGAGGGATCGCGGCCGGGGCCGACCTTGGTGGTGATGACGAGGTCTTCCGGGTAAGGGGCCAGTGCCCGGCTGATCAGCTCGTTGGCGGAGCGCAGGGGCGAGAAGTAGAACGCGGCGGTGTCGATGTGGTTCACGCCGAGCTCGACCGAGCGGCGCAGTACCGCCACCGCCCGGTCGCGGTCGCGCGGGACGGCATCGGCCGCGAACGCCTCGCCGGTCTGGGGGAGGCGCATCGCGCCGAAACCGATCCGGTTGACGGTGCGGTCTCCGAGCGTCCAGGTGCCCGACGCCGCCGCGTCGATCGTCTGTGTGGTCATGGCGGGATGATCTCCACCCGATAGGCTGGCACGCCATTGATTCACACATGTCTGAATCCACTGGGGGCGGTCGTCTTGGCGGAGCTGGCGTTCTCGGCGAGCGATCTGGCGCAGGTGCGGTTCGCCGTATCGCCGATGTGGGAGGTGGCGCCCGGCTTCCGACTGCTGCGGTCCGCCGCGGCGCATCCGCTCCACCGGTCCTGGGCCGACCAGGTACGTCCGCGGCTGGTGGCCGCCGGGCTCGACCGCGGCTGGCTCTCGGAGTTGATCCCGCCCACCGGATACGTCCCGGACTTCCTCAACCCGGCCCCCGCCGGGCCGGCTCCCGCACCGGAGGCGGAGTGGGAGGCGATCCGGGCCTCGTCCGCCGACCGGGTGCGCCAGGACCTCGATCACCTGGCCCGCCATCAGGGCGGCCTCGGCCCCCGGCTGCGGATGCTGCACGCCGATCCGCAGACCCGCATGGTCAAGGTCACCGACGAGCTCGAGACGTACTGGGAGCTGGCACTGGCCCCGTACTGGGCGCGGATCCGTACGATGCTGGACGCCGACGTCTTCCACCGGGCCCGCACGGTCGCCGAGCACGGCGCGCGCCGCCTCTTCAACGATCTGCACGCCTCGCTGGTCTGGGACGACAACGGGCTGCGGATGGCGCACCGCAAGCAGCCGCTGACCCGCGAGACGGCGGGCACCGGGCTGCTGCTGATCCCCTCGGCCTTCACCGGCCCGGGCCTGCGCACCCGTACGACACCGCCGGATCCACCCCAGCTCGCCTATCAGGCGCGCGGTGTCGGCTCCTTGTGGCAGGCGCGGCACGCCGCCCCGGGCGACGCCCTCGTGGCCGTACTCGGCCGCTCGCGGACCCTGTTGCTGACCGAACTGGAGACGCCGGCCTCCACCACACAGCTGGCCCGGCGCACCGGGCTCTCCACCGCCGGGGTCTCGCAGTACCTCACCGCACTGCGCGACGCGGGCCTGGTCAGCGCCCACCGCGCCGGCCGCTCCGTCCTCTACACCCGCACCGCCGCGGCCGAGACCCTCCTCAACGCCGCGCCCACCTGACACGAGACCGGCCCCGAAGGGCTTGCCCGAGTGAACGCCGTGGTCATCGCACGCGCCGGAGTGCCGTAGAGTCAGGTTTACCGACGCGGGGTGGAGCAGCTCGGTAGCTCGCTGGGCTCATAACCCAGAGGTCGCAGGTTCAAATCCTGTCCCCGCTACTGCTGGAAGAGGCCCGGATCCCATGGATCCGGGCCTCTTCCGCGTCCGACAAGATCCGAAAGAGACGGCCTAAGCTCGTATGGGCGAGGACCTGCGCCCGGCTGCGGCCCAGCAGACGCGCCAGTCCGTCGCCGGCGCCCTCACGCCGTTCCCACAGGGCGAGTGCTTCGGCGCCCGGACGGCCCTGTGGGCCGGGGCCCTGGGCGAACTCCTCGCCGTGCTTCCGCTCCTCCTCTCGCCGCTGCGGAGCGCACGTGAAGTCCCCAGGTAGCGTCGGCCCCATGCGCTACCACCACGTCGACGTCTTCACCGGCCACCCCTACAGCGGCAACAGCCTGGCGGTGTTCCCCGAAGCCGATGCGCTGACCGGCGCGCAGATGCAGACCATCACCCGGGAACTGCGGCACTTCGAATCCGTCTTCCTGATCCGCGACGGCGCGGCGGAACGCACCCGGCGGGCGCGGGTCTTCGACCTCACCGAGGAGCTGGACTTCGCCGGTCACCCCCTCATCGGCGCCGCCGCCGTCCTGCACGCCCTCCACGGGACCGCGGAGCACGAGGCCTGGACCCTGCACCTGCCGGCCCGGACGGTGGAGGTCTCCACAGAACGCCGCGGCCCGGGCCGGTACGCGAGCCTCCTCGACCAGGGCGCCGCCGAGTTCCTCGGCCGCCCCGACCCGCACGGCCTCGCCGCCCTGTTCGCCCTCGAACCGGCCGACCTGGACCCCGCCCTGCCCCCGGAGATCGTCTCCACCGGGCTGCGCTACCTGGTGCTCCCCGTACGCGGCGACGCACTGGCCCGCGCCCGCATCACCGCGCCGCTCGACGAGCCGCTGGCCCGCCTCGGCGCCCGGTTCGCCTACCTCCTCGACGCCGCCGCCCTGGAGGGCCGGCACTGGAACAACGACGGAATCGTCGAGGACGTGGCCACCGGCAGCGGTGCGGGCTGCGCCGCCGCCTACCTGCGCCGCCACGGCCGCATCGGCGCCGGGGAACGGACCCTCCTGCACCAGGGCCGCTTCACCGGGCGCCCCAGCGAGATGACCGTCAGCGCGGACGGCCACGGCCGGGACATCCGCTCCGTGCGCGTCGGCGGCAGCGTCGTCCTCGTCGCGGAGGGGCGCCTCCACGAGCTCCCGCCGGGGCCGGTGGCTCGGTAGTCACCGAACATGCGGGTGCCGCACGGGGAGGATTCCGTCAGGGCGACCGGCCCCCAGGAGGACCGGCCCCTCAGGCGGACCGGTCCCTCAGGAGGCCTCGTCCGTCAGGAGGACTGGTCCGTCAGGATCGCCGGGTCCGACAGGCCGGCCGCGCCCGTCTCCACCTTGCCGGCGAAGCGCCGCAGGAAGCCCGGGGTCCCGGACGCGGTGACCGTCACGTCGTACCAGCGCCGCGTGTTCTTCAGCGGGACGCTGTACGTCACGGTCGCGCCCCTGGCGACCGTCAGGCGCTTCGGTCCGCCACCGTAGGCGTTGGTGAGCGTCAGCGCGGCGGTGGACCCTCCGGCGTTGGTGAGGGTGAGGTCCAGGTTCCCGGTGGTGGCGTTGTGGCGGGCGGTGACCTCGGGGCCGGCGGTGGTGCCGGGGTTGCGGAAGCCGCGCAGGAAGCCGTTGGGGCCGTGCACGGTCAGGTCGGTGGCCCCGGCAGAGTAGCGGGTGTTCCAGGTGTCCGTGATCGACTTGCCGGCTTCGGTGGTGTACGTCCAGGGGGCGTCGGTGCGGTTGCCGGAGGTGACGTAGAACTGCGCGCCCAGAGCGGGGCCGCCGCTGAACGTCAGCCGGAACGTGCCCTCCGCGACCAGCGCCGAGCCGTCCACGTACGGGGCGTACTTCAGCGCACGGGTCTGGCGCAGGCCCTTCTCCTGGCGAGGCATGACGCCCTTGGCCGGCGGGGTGGCCCGGAAGTCCGGGTGCCGCTCGCGGTCCGGCGGGAACCAGGCGCCGGTGTCGGGCAGCGGGGCCGTGCCGGAGTCCTTGCGGGCGAAGTCGAAGGCGGAGGTGAGGTCGCCGCAGACGGCACGGCGCCAGGGCGAGATGTTGGGCTCCCGCACGCCGAACCGCTGCTCCATGAAGCGGATCACCGAGGTGTGGTCGAAGGTCTCCGAGCAGGAGTAGCCCCCGGTGCTCCACGGGGAGACCACGAGCATCGGCACGCGCGGGCCCAGCCCGTACGGCCCCGCGACGTATCCGGCCTTGCCGGGGAAGACGTCCAGGGAGGTGGGCGTGGTCGAAAGGCCCTGCGCGGCACTGGCGGGGGCGTAGGGCGGGACGACGTGGTCGAAGAAGCCGTCGTTCTCGTCGTACGTGATGAACAGCGCGGTACGGGCCCACACGTCGGGGTCGGAGGTGAGGGCGTCCAGCACCTGGGCGATGTACCAGGCGCCGTAGTTCGAGGGCCAGTTGGCGTGTTCGCTGAACGCCTCGGGGGCGGCTATCCAGGAGACCTGGGGCAGCGTGCCCGCGGCGACGTCGGCGCGCAGCCGGTCGAAGTACCCCTCGCCGGCCTTGGCGTCCGTACCGGTGCGGGCCTTGTCGTACAGCGGGTCGCCGGGCTTCGCGCCGCGGTAGCTGTCGAAGTAGAGGAGGGAGTTGTCGCCGTAGTTGCCGCGGTAGGCGTCGTTGATCCAGCCCCAGGAGCCGACGGCGTCGAGTCCGTCGCCGATGTCCTGGTAGACCTTCCAGGAGATTCCGGCGGCCTCCAGGCGCTCGGGGTAGGTGGTCCAGCCGTAGCCGGCCTCGGCGTTGTTGAGGACCGGACCGCCGCCCTTGCCGTCGTTGCCGGTGTGGCCCGACCAGAGGTAGTAGCGGTTGGGGTCGGTGGAGCCGATGAAGGAGCAGTGGTAGGCGTCGCAGACGGTGAACGCGTCGGCCAGGGCGTAGTGGAAGGGGATGTCCTGGCGCGTCAGGTGGGCCATGGTCGTGGGCGTCTTGGCGGGCACCCAGTTGTCGTACCTGCCCTGGTTGAAGGCGCTCTGGCCGCCCGCCCAGTCGTGGTTGAGGCCCTGGAGGAACTCCATGCCGAGGTCCTCGGACGGCGGCCGGAAGGGCAGGATCTCCTTCGTGCCGTCGGACTGGTGCCAGACGGACTTGCCGCTGGGCAGGGTCACCGGGCGCGGGTCGCCGAAGCCGCGGACTCCGCGCAGCGCGCCGAAGTAGTGGTCGAAGGAGCGGTTCTCCTGCATGAGCACCACGATGTGCTCGACGTCGGCGATGGAGCCGGTGGCCCCCTGCGCGGGGATGGCGGCGGCGCGCGCGATGCTCTCTCCCAGCATCGTGAGGGCGGTGGTGCCGCCGGCGAGCTGCAGGAAGCGGCGGCGGTTGAGTTCTGCCATGACGGGAACGACCTCTGCGTTTGAGGGGTGGTGGAGCACCCCCAGCACAGCGCGCCCGGGATGCCGGAGAGGGAGCCTGACGTGACGCCGGTGCGTACACCAGTCGAACGGCAGCCGGATTTCTGCCGGGTTCGGCCGGTTCTGGACGGTGCGGGGAAAAGCCTTGGACCGTGCGGGCGCCCGTGCGGGACACTCCGTCTCCTGACCTGACGGTCCGACAAGGCAGGGTTGGGATGGAATCGCCCGAATCGCGCGACAGTTCATCGAATGACAGTCCACGGAACGGAAGTTCGCCGAACGACAGTTCACGGCGCGGGAGTCCGGTGTTCCTCGCGCTCCGCTACTACGGACGGGAGCTGGTCCGCCTCAAGTGGCTGACGGCGCCCGCGATGCTGCTCCCCGCGCTGGGCAACATCGGCATCCACTACATCGCGCCGCTGGTCGTCGCGAAGCTCGTCGGCCGGATCGCCGGGGGCGGCGAAGGCGGCGGAGCCCTCGCCTGGACGATGCCCTACGTCCTCGCCTTCGCCGGGGTGCTGCTGCTCGCGGAGACGGCGTGGCGCATCGGACTGCACTGCCTCAACCGCCTCGACGCCCGCGGCATCGAGCAGCTGTACGTGACCGGCATGGACGAGCTGTTCGCCAAGGACGCCGCGTTCTTCCACGACAACTTCGCCGGATCGCTGACCAAGCGGGTCCTGAGCTTCGCCTCCCGCTTCGAGGAGTTCGTCGACACGCTGACCTTCTCGGTCATGGGCAGCTTCGTGCCCCTGGTGTTCGCCTCGGTGGTGCTGTGGCAGTACGACCCGCTGCTCGTCGTGGGGCTCCTGACGATGATCGCGGTCACGGGGCTGTGCGTGGCACCGCTGATCCGTCGCCGGCAGGCGCTCGTGGCCCAGCGGGAGGAGGCGATCGCCCGGGTGTCGGGGCACGTGGCGGACAGTCTGATGAACATGGACACGGTCAGGGCGTTCGCCGCCGAGTCGCGCGAGGCCGCCGAACACCGCTCCCGCGTCGCGGAGTCGCGCCGGCTCACGCTGCGTTCGTGGGACTACGGCAACCTGCGCATCGACACGCTGGTCGCGCCGATGTCCGTACTGACCAACGTGCTGGGCCTGATGCTCGCCATCGTGCTCGGCGGGGGAGCGCACGGCGTGGAGGCGGTCATCGTGGCCTTCACCTACTACGCCAACGCGACACGGATCATGTTCGAGTTCAACCAGATCTACCGCCGCCTGGAGAGCTCGATGACGGAGGCCGCGCAGTTCACCGAACTGCTGCTGACCCCGCCGACCGTGCTCGACCCGGTGGAGCCGGAGCCGCTGCGGTCGCGCGCCGCCGACGTGCGGTTCGAGCGGGTGACCTTCGCCCACGAGGGCGCGACCCCGCTCTTCGACGGCCTGGACCTGTCCGTGCCCAGCGGATCGAAGATCGGCCTCGTCGGCCGCTCGGGCGGGGGCAAGACCACGCTCACCCGGCTGCTGCTGCGGATGACGGACATCGGCGCCGGCCGGATCCTGATCGGCGGGCAGGACATCAGCAGGCTCAGCCAGGCCGACCTGCGCAGCCTGATCGCCTACGTGCCTCAGGACCCGGCGATGTTCCACCGCACGCTGCGGGACAACATCGCGTTCGCCCGCCCCGACGCCACCGACGCCGAGATCCGCCGCGCGGCCGAGGCGGCGCACGTCACGGAGTTCGCCGACGCGCTCGCCGAGGGCTTCGACACCATGGTGGGCGAGCGCGGGGTGAAGCTGTCCGGCGGACAGCGCCAGCGGGTCGCCCTCGCCAGGGCGATCCTGCGCGACGCGCCGATCCTGCTGCTCGACGAGGCGACCAGCGCCCTGGACTCCGAGAGCGAGATCCTGGTCCAGGACGCGCTGTGGCGGCTCATGGCCGGGCGGACGGCGCTCGTGGTGGCGCACCGGCTCAGTACGGTCGCCACCATGGACCAGCTCGTCGTCCTCGATCGCGGACACATCATCGAGCAGGGCACGCACCGGCAACTCCTCGCCGCGGAAGGCGCCTACGCGAAGCTGTGGCAGCACCAGTCGGGCGGCTTCTTCGACGACTCCGCCGCGGGGGCCGACGTGCGCTGAACCGGGCCCGGTCAGTACTCCGCCGTCATGGCGAGCTGGCGCTCGCGGTCCTGTCTGAGCAGCTGCGGGATGGCGCCGCTCGGGGCCACGCCCAGTTCCGAGAACAGCAGCTCCCGGTAACGGCGGTAGCGGCGGTGCGCATCGGCCACCTCGCCGACCCAGAGGCACGACTGGACGGCTATGCGCCGGGGTCCCTCCCGCAGCGGGTCGGCCTGGGCGGCCGCGTCGGCCAGTTCCAGGACCGCGGAGTGCTGGCGCCGTTGCAGGAACTTCTCGGCGAGGTGCTCCAGCGTCTGGACGCGCTGCAGTTCCCACTTCTCCTGGAACGGCGCGAGCCAGTCGTGGTCCCAGCCGTACAGCAGGGGGTGGCGCAGCACGCTCCACGCGTGCGGCAGCTGGTCGTCGCTCACTGCCGCCGGACCCGCCCCGGAGACGGTCGAGATCAGCCTCGCCGCCGTCCGGTAGTCCACCTCGACGTGGTCGGCGAGGGAGACGGTGGTGTGCGAGGCGTGCAACAGCCCGCCGGCCGTCGCCTGGTTCAGGCGCCACAGCGTCTGGCGTAATCGCGTCGCGGCACGATCGGGCGCGACGTCCGGCCAGAGCCGCGCCGCGAGGTCGCCGCGCCGCATCGGACGGTCGCTGAGCACCAGGGCCGCGACGAGCCGCTGCTGGATGTCGCTGAGTTCGGCGACCCTCTGATCCGTGCGGCAGACGAAGTCTGGCAGGAGCGATATGTGCACGAGACCGAAGCCGATGGGATTCATCGCACCTCTCGGGTCGTCCGGCGGGCCGTCGGCCGCCGGCTGGGCGTGTCAAGGGTCTCCGCTGCCGATTTCCACGTTCGCTTCACATGAGCTTCACAACAGCCGTGGAATGAGGGTGAGGCACGGTATGGAGATCGTCAACCACCCGCGGACAGCAGGTTCCTGGCCCCCCGATCCGGGCCCGGACGCGTGGTCGCCCGCGCGCGTATGTCGCCGCCGCTCCCTTGCCGCAACCCACATTCGTGGGGTTGTCTCACCGATCCGGCACGCGCAGTCTCGGTGGCGTCCCCGTATCGATCGTGACAGCGAAAGGGTGGAAACATGACCTTCAACGCACTGGAGTCCCTGCGTGCCGCCGGCGTTCTCGGCGGCACGATGGCGCCCGCCCTCGAAGAGTTCTACGCCAGCCTGACCCCCGAGGAGACCAAGGTCCTCATTTCGACCAAGACTCGCCTTGCGGCGATCCTCCCCGACGTGGTCGCGCACTCCCAGGACTGGTCCTCGCCCGAGGCCACCAAGGAGGGCTTCGACGCCGCCATGCTCTGTGCCTGCGGCCTCTGGTCGGGCTCCGGCCAGGCCGAGAACTGACAGTTCACAGGCGGGGTCCGACGGCAGCCACCGCGTCGGGCCGCGCCTGTGCCAGCCCAGAGAGGAGCGGGATGCGCGGGAATCTGGTCCGGAACCTGGCGTTGTTCGAGGTGCCGAACGACCTGACGTACTTTGTGCACGACGAGGACCACCTCGTGGTCAACCCGGAGGTGGCCGCCCGGTGCGTCCTTTCCGGACGTGAGTTCCGGGTCCTCCAGACCCTGGCGGCCGCGCAGGCCCGGGGGGAGCGGGCGGCCCTGGAGGCGGACGCGGAGACGGAGCGCGTCCTCGCCAAGCTCATCCTGAACTGGATCGTGTACTTCAACGGCAACAGGCCCCAGGTCAGGCTCGGTGAACCGCCCCTGCGCATCGCGTACTACGCCATCACCGACGGCTGCAACCTGCGCTGCCCCTACTGCTACGCCTCGTCCGAGAAGTGCCTTCCGGGCGAGCTCTCCACCGCCGAGTCGCTGGATCTCGTCTCGCAGATCGCCGAGTTCGGCAGCGAGACCATCGTCTTCACCGGCGGCGAGCCGATGCTGCGCAAGGACCTGTTCCAGATCGTCGAGCACGCCAATCGCGGCGGCCTGAAGTCCAACATCATCACCAACGCGACGATGATCCGGACCGAGGCGACGGCGAAGCGGTTCGCCGAGCTGTTCAACATGGTCACGGTGAGCCTCGACGGCGGCACGGCCGAGACGCACGACCGCACCCGCGGCAAGGGCGCGTTCGCCAAGACCCGCAAGGCGATCCAGCTGCTCAACGCGGCCGGCGTGAAGCCCGCCATCAACCACATCGTCACCTCCGAGAACGTAGAGGAACTGGAGGACTTCGCGTCCTTCCTCGACGGGATCGAGATCCACAGCGTCCGCCTGATGAACCACAACGACCTGGGTCGGGGCGCCGGGGACGACTACGACTTCGGCTGGCAGGACCACCTGCGGGTGCAGGAGCTCGTCTGGACCTCGCCGGTCGCCGGCAAGTTCAAGCCGGACGGGCCGAGGCCGGTGACCCCGTGCTCGGTCAAGGGCAACTGCGGCATGGGCGGCAACGAGATCTACGTCAACTCCCTCGGTGACATGTACCCGTGCAAGCTCGTCACGGGCAAGGGCGAGTACGCCGGCAACATCAGGAAGCAGCGGCTGTCCGAGATCTTCGCCAGCCCGGTCCTGACCTCCATGCGCAAGAGCACCGTGTACGGCGGGGAGTTCCACGCCGACTGCGAGAAGTGCTACATCAAGGCCAACTGCGGCGGCGGCTGCCGGGCCGCGCACATGTCGGAGTCCGGGGACCTGCGGCGCAACAGCCGCCACCTGTGCCGGATCCTGCGCCACGGCATCACCACGCAGCTGTGGACCGAGACCGGGGTGACCCGCGCGGAACTGGCCGCGGGCGGCGTCGACATGACCGTCCCCCGCATGGTCGCCACCGGCGAGGTGCACGTGGCCCACGACCAGTGGAAGACCTGGTCCCGCACGCCCGAGCCCGCGATCAAGGTCGGTGAACTGATTCCCATCATGCCGGTGAACAGGAGGCTGGGCGATGTCCCTGCACATCAGTGACGCGGTCATCTGGCAGGAGACCCCGGACGGCATCTCGCTCTACCACAGCGAGTCCGGGGACTTCCGCACCTTGAACGCGACCGCCGCCCAGATCTGGGCGCTCGTGGAGAGCGACGGGGACCGGGAGACGGTCATCAAGAACCTGTCCCTCCTCTTCGCGGGCCACAACGCCGTTCTGACGGCACGCATCCGCGCGGAAGTGGACGCGTTCATCAGCTCCATGGTCGAGGCCGATCTGCTCCAGGAGACGGAAAACCCGCGCCCATGACCAAGGCCGTCGTCCTCGGCGGGGGCTTCGCCGGCGTACTGGTGGCCAGGGTGCTCGCCGGCCACGCCGACGAGGTCACCGTGGTCGAAGGCGGCCGGTACCCGGTGGGCCCCGCGGCCCGGCCGGGGCTGCCGCAGGCCTTCCACAGCCATGTGCTCGTGACCGCCGGCGCCGAAGCCCTGGAGACGCTGCTCCCGGGCACCCTGGACACGCTCCTGGACCGGGGCGCGCACCGCCGGGGCCTGCCGGACGGCGCCCTGATCCTGAGCGCGGACGGCTGGTTCCGCCGCCACGAGACCGGCGCCTTCCTGGTCTCGTGCAGCCGCTGGCTCATGGACCACGTCATCCGGCAGCGGGCCCTGTCCGACGGCGCGGTGTCGGTGCGGGAGGGCACCCGGGTCCTCGGACTCGCCGGGGACGCCGCGCGGGTCACCGGAGTCGTGGTCGCGGGCCGGGACGGCGCCGCCGAGACCATCCGCGCGGACATCGTGGTGGACGCGACCGGGCGGCGCTCGCGGGCCGGCCGGTGGCTGGCCGCGCTCGGTGCGGCCGGCGTCGCGGAGGAGGTGGTCGACCCGGGCCTGGCGTACTCCACCCGGATCTACCGGGCGCCCGCCCAGCTCGCCGCCGAGATCCCGGCGATCATGCTGCACCCGCGCCCGGAGAACGGACTGCCGGGGTACGGGGCCACGCTGCTGCCCGTGGAGGACGGCCGGTGGATCGTCACGCTGACCGGTACGCGCGCCGCCACGCCGCCGGCCGACGAGCAGGGATTCACCGAATGCGCCCACGCGCTGCGCTCACCGGTCGTCGCGGAGCTGCTGGCCGCGGCCAAACCCCTCGGCGGCGTCCGGCCGTACCGGGCCACCGCGAACCGCCGGAGGTACTACGAACGGGGGCCCCGGCCCGAGGGGTTCCTGGTCGTCGGCGACGCGCTGACCGCGGTCAATCCGGTCTACTCGCACGGGATGTCCGTAGCCCTGCTCAGCGCCGTACGGCTGGACCTCGAGCTGGCCCGGCACGGCGCCGGGCCCGCGGCCCTTCCCGCGCTCCAGGCCGCCGTGGCGGAAGTGGCCTCCACGTCATGGCGGATGGCGACCGAACAGGACCGGGCGCGGCCCGGCACGCAGCCGCCCGCGTCCGCCTCGGCGCACCGGATGCGGGCCAGGATGTCCCGGGCCGTGCTCACCAGCCCGCCGCTGATGACACGGCTCTTCCGGTCCCAGACGCTGGTCCCCGTACCGCCCTCGGCGGCGCCCGCGGACCCGTCCCTCCCGCGCGGGCCGTCCGCCGCCGCCGATCCGCCGTCCGGCACCGACGAGGCGGTCGCGCAGTTCCCCGGGCTCGCCGAGTGGTGGTTCTCCGGGGGCCGGAGCCACCCATCCATCCGGGAAGAGAGCCGTGACGACTGACTCCGTACCGCTGGAATCCGATCCGTCGGGATCCGATCCGTCGGGATCCGAACCGCCGGGATCCGAACCGCCGGGATCCGTACCGCTGATCCCGCACTCCGTCCTGTTCGGGAACCCCACGTACCTCGTCCCCGAGATCTCACCGGACGGGACCCGGCTGCTCTACCTGGCACCGGACGAGGGCGTGCTGAACGTGTGGACGGCGCCGGTGGACCGGCCGCAGGAGGCCACGGTCGTGACGCACGACCGGGGGCGCGGCATCCGGACGTACGGCCTGTGCCACGACGACCGCACCCTGTTCTACCTGCGCGACGAGAACGGCGACGAGAGCTGGCGGGTGCACCTCGTCGACCTCGTCTCCGGCGAGGAGCGCTGTGCCACGCCCTTCGACGGGGTCCAGGCACGCGTGCTGGCGCACAACCGGTGGCACCCGACCACCCTCCTGATCGGGCTGAACCGGAACCGGCCCCAGCTGCACGACGTGTACGCCCTGGACCTGGTGACGGGCGGGCTCACCGAGGTCGCCGAGAACCCCGGGTACCTGAGCTGGATCATCGACACCGATCTGCGGGTCCGCGGCGGCACGGCGATGAAGCCCGACGGCGGCGTGGCCGTCTTCCTGGACCCGCCGCAGGAGCAGGAGCAGGAGCAGGAGCAGGAGCAGGAGCGGCATCCGGAGCCGGACGGGGCGCCGCCCTGGCTGGACGTCCCGTACGAGGACGCCGTGGGCACGCGGGTCATCGGCTTCTCGCGCGACGGCGCCACCTGCTACCTGCTCTCCTCCATCGGGGCCAATGCCAGCCGCCTGTTCGAGGTGGACGTCGCGACCGGCCGGCGGACCCTGCTCGCCGAGGATCCGGTCCACGACGTCAAACAGGTCGAGATGGACCCGGTGACCCGCAGGCCGCAGGCGGTGCTGTTCGCCAAGGACCGCGACGAACGGGTCTTCCTCGACGAGGAGTTCGGCAAGGACATCGGGCGGATCCGCGGCGAGCTCGCGCTCCGCTCGGTGGACGGCGAGCTCTACGTCGACCGCACCGACCGCTCGGGACGGCTGTGGACGGTCTCGGTGGTGACCGGAGCCGGTCCCGTCCTCTACTACGTCTACGACCGGTCGGACGGTACGCTGCGCTACCTCTTCAGCCACCAGACCGAGCTGGAGCGCTACCGGCTGGCGAGGATGGAGCCCTTCGAGTTCTCCGCGCGCGACGGGATCACGGTGCACGGTTACGTGACCTGGCCGCCCGGCGCCGTACGGCGGGGCCTGCCCGCGGTGGTCAACGTGCACGGCGGACCCTGGGCCCGGCACACCTTCGCCTTCGACGAAGAGGCACAGCTGCTGGCCAACCGCGGCTACGCCTGCGTGCAGGTCAACTTCCGCGGTTCGACGGGCTACGGCAAGCACTTCCGCAACCTCGGCGCCAAGCAGTGGGGCGCGGCGATGCAGACCGATCTGCTCGACGCGGTCGGCCACCTCGTCGCCGGCGGGGGGATCGACGCCTCGCGGGTCGCGATCATGGGCTGCTCGTACGGGGGGTACGCCGCGCTGGTCGGTGCGGCGTTCACCCCGGACGTGTTCACCTGCGCCATAGACCTCTGCGGTCCGTCGAACCTCCTGACGATGCTCGCCGCCGGGGCGCCCTACCGGACCCCGCTGCGGTCCTTCATGTACGCCCACGTCGGGGATCCGCAGACCGAGCGCGACATGCTGTGGGAGCGCTCTCCGCTGTCGCGGGTCGACGACATCCGCATACCGGTCCTGGTGGTCCAGGGCGCGAACGACGTCCGGGTCCCGCAGGAGGAGGCCGAGCAGATCGTCGCGGCGCTGGCGGCCAAGGGGCTCGCCCACGAGTACCTGCTCTTCCCCGACGAGGGCCACGGCCTGGCCAGGCCCGCCAACCGCCAGACCTACTACGCCGCGGTCGAACGGTTCCTGGCCGAGCACCTGGCGTGACGCGCACGGGCGGTCCCGTCAGCGCGGGGACAGGACCGCCCGCACCAGGTTCGGCAGGTACAGGCGGGTCTGGGCCTCCTCGTGGGAGGCCCGGACGAATCCGCGGCCCATCAGTGCGTTCAGGTCCTCCACCACCTGGTTCAGCGGCCGGTGCAGCGCTTCGGCGGCCTCGGACGCCGTCAGTGCCCGGCCGAAGCGGACCAGCTCCTGGAGGAGCGCGCGGTGAGCGGCGTCCAGGTGCTCGAAGCCGGACCGGATCAGTCCGCCGATCGTCTCGGGAGCACCGGCCGCCCGCGTCGCCGCCGGCAGGTCGAGCAGGTGCGGCGTCGGCGCGTCCGCGAGCTGGCGCGGACTGAGCACCCCGGACCGCGCGGCCGCCGCCTCCAGCGCGACGGGCAGCCCGTCCAGCCTCCGGCACAGCCGCACCACCGCCCCGGCGTCGGCCGGGCCGAGCGCGAAGCCCGGCCGGACCTCCGCGAGCCGGTCCACGAGCAGCCGTACCGACGGCACGCCGGCGAGGGCGTCCAGCGACCTGGTCGCGTCCCAGTCCGCCCCCGGGGTGGCGAGCGGGGCCACCACGGTCCCCTGGACGCCCGCGACGTGCCACGGCGTGCGCGAGGTGCTGACCACGCGGATGCCCGGGCAGTACGCCAGCAGTTCCTCCACACCGACGGGTCTCCTCGTGTCGGCGACCCCGTCGAGCACGAGCAGCACCTCGTGGCGGCCGAGGAGGCGGCAGACCGTGGACACGTCCTCCGTCCCCGATTCGACCAGCAGCCGCAACGACTGCAGCAGGGAACCGAAAGCCGTGCCGTGTCCGTCCAGGGCCACGGTCCCGGTCCCGATCCACAGCACCGGCCAGCCGCGGCGCGCGCTCAGCCGGGCCGCCACCTCCGCGGCCACCCGCGACTTCCCGACCCCGGGGAGCCCCGAAATGGAGATCATGCGGCGGTGGTCCGACTCCAGGGCGCTGACCATCGCCCGCACCTCGGTGTCGCGCCCGAGGAGGGCGTTGACGGACCGGGGCACCGCGAGGCAGGGATCGGCCGCGGGCGGCCCCTGACGCTGGCTGCCCAGGCCCGCGTTGACGAAGAGCTCGCGGGTCAGGCCGTCGAGTCCCAGGGCGTCGGCGAGCAGGCGGACGGTCTGCATCCGCGCGTTCACCCGGCCCGACTCCAGGGCGCGGATCGTGCGCGGGCTGATCGTCGACAGATCGGCGAGCGTCCGCTGCGTCAGTCCGGCCTGGACGCGCTTGAAGCGGAGCAGTTCGGGAAACGACGGAGCTTCGGCCTCGGCAGTGTGGACCATGGGCCAGGAGCGTAGGAGGGGCGCGTTCCGTCCGCGTCTCGGGTTCGTCGCCGGCACGTCTGCGATCCGTCTCCGTCTGCGGTCAGCCCCTCTTCGAACTGGGGTGCGCACTGCGGTCCAGCAGGTCCAGGGAGATGCTCAGCAACGAGACGGCCAACGGGTCGGACGAGTCCATGACCGCGTGCTGCGACAGCCGCGCCGCCAGCTCGCCCACGCGCGGCAGCGCCCGCTCGCCGCGCTCGCCGCGCCGCAGCAGCGCGAGGCTGAGCGCGGCCTGCGTGGCCAGCAGCCCCAGCAGTTCGATGTCGTCGAGCTCCCGGCCCGGGGCGTTCGTCCCGCGGGTGTGGCGGTCCAGCACCTCGAGCACGCCGATGCACTCCCCGTCCGCGATGAGCGGGGCGGCCATGATGCTCGCGGGCACGTACCCGGTGGAGGCGGCGGCATCGCGGGCGAAGCGGTCGGAGCCGGTCACATCGTCCGTGATCAGGGGCTGGCCGCTGGCCGCCACCCAGCCGGCGATGCCGGTACCGGGCTCGAACCGCTTGCCGACCAGGCCCTGTTCGCCTTCGCCCGCGACCGCCGCGAAGATCAGCTCACCGGTGTCGGGGCTCACCATGAACACCGACGAGGCGGCCGCCCCGTAGATGTGGCGGGCCACCGAGACGACGGACTGCAGCAGTTGACGTTCGGTGGCCATGAGATCTTGTGGCCAGGGCTTCATTCTCCGCCTCCTTGGACCGAGGTGTTCGCGGTGGGGTGCGCGGCCACGTTCGCGGCGCAGTGGTACAGGACGCTCTTGAGCTGGAACGGCGTGAGCCAGGGATGCTTGCTCAGGACGAGCGCCGCGATCCCCGCCATGTGCGGCGCGGCAAAGCTGTTGCCGGTGTTGCGCACGGTGCCGCCGCCCGGGCTCGCCACCGGCACGCGCACCCCCCGGGCACGGAACTCGACCGGCGGCGCGGCGTTGTAGTAGAAGCGCATGCTGTCCGGCTCGGCGTGGCTGGCGACCGAGATCACCGAGGCGAAGTTCCACGGGAAGCTCTCGATGGGCAGGTTGTGCGCCGCCGCCACCACCGTCGTCCGGCGGAAGTAGGCGCGGTCGCACAGCTCCGCCAGGCGGTCGCGGAACTCCGCCCTGTTCGTCGACAGGCTCATGCTGATGACGTCGAACCCCTCCTCGATGGCGAAGGCGAGCCCGGCGACCAGTGCGGAGGCGCTGCCGGACCTCCCGTCGCCCAGCACCTTGAGCGAACTGAGCGAGACCCCCGGCGCGATGCCGCGGATGATCCCCGCGCACGCGGTCCCGTGCCCGGCGCCGTCCAGCGGCTCGCATTCCTCCACGCGCGGCGCCCGGCCCTCGGCCGTCACCACGTGCCACGCCCGCCGGACCGGACCGACCAGCGGATGCGTCCCGTCGACGCCGCTGTCGAGCACGCAGACGCGGACGCCCTCGCCGCTCGCACCCTCCCAGGCCCAGCGCGAGTCGAGCCCGTCGAACAGGGCCGTCCGCAGGGGCTCACCGGGATCACCGTCGGCCGGCATGCTCCACGCGGGCATCCCCGAGGGGTGCGGCTGCCGTTCGCGCCGCCAGGGCGCGCCGTTCACATCCATGTCCGCACCGTCCCCAGGGGCTTCGTCGCACCGGCGGCCTCGTAACCCCCGGCGGCCAGAGCGGCCATGCGGCGGGCACCGGCCGCGTCGCCCAGGGCGCGGTGGGCCCGGGCCAGGTCGAAGTGGACCTCGCCGCGCAGACACGGATCGTCGATGTCCTCCAGCAAGGCCAGCACCTCGGCGCGCACCGGATCCTCGCGGCCCCGGCCGGCGGCGGTCAGCACGGCGGCCGACATGCACAGGATCCGCCCCCGTACGTCCATCTCGGCGCGCCGGCCCAGGAGTTCGGCGATCCGGCCGGCGGCCTCGGCCGCCCGGCCCTGCCGGGCGCACTCGCGTGCCGCCTGCACCCGCATGGTCAGCGCGACCGGTACGTAGCCTGCCTGTTCGAGGGCGTCGGCCGCCCGGCCGAAGCGCCGCTCGGCCTCCTCGTGCTCACCCTCCAGCGAGGCGGCCAGAGCGGCGACCTGGTCGACCAGCACCCGGCCGATGGTCAGCCGGAGCTGGTCGACGGCGGACTCGGCCTCGGCCAGCGCCGCGCGGGCGCCGAGCCGGTCCCCGGTCAGGGCCAGACAGCGGGCGCGGGCGGCCAGCGCGGGCAGGGCCAGGAAACGGTCGGCGGCGAACCGTTCGAGGAGCTCCGCGCAGCCCGCCAGCTTCTCCCCGATCGGGGTCGGCGACCACTGCCGGATCTCGCACAGTGCCACGAGGAGACGGTCCTCCTCGTACGCGTCACCGATGGCCCGGGCGTGGGCGAGCGCGGCGACCGCCGCCTCCTCGGCCGCGCCGAACCGGCCGTGGTCCAGGTGGAGCAGCATCCGCAGCTGCTCGAACCGGCACCAGGCGAACCGGTCGGGCTCGTCGCCGTCCAGTTCGGCCCGCAGCCGCTCGACGTCGACCGCGGTGACCTCGCCGAGCCGCGCCGTCAGCAGGTACCGCTGCACCTGGATCAGGCAGGCCCGCTCCCCGTCGCCGACGGGGCCCTGCCGTGCGGCCTCCGCGACCACCTCCAGTGCGCGCCGGGTGTCCCCGGAGAGCATGAGGGCGTCGCTGAGCCGGACGGCAGCCACCGACCGGCAGCGGTCGGGGCCGCCCCGCGCCAGCGCGAGCGCCCGGCCCAGCAGTCCGATCGCGGTCGGCACGTCACGCTGCCGCAGCGCCACGGTGCCCTCGGCCAGCAGCGCCTCACCCGCCTGCCGCGTCAGCCGCGGCAGCTCCGCATCGTCGGGGCGCAGGCCCCCGAGGAGCCGGGCGGCGGCCTCGAAGTGGAATCCGGGACTGAAGCCGTGCTCGGCGAGGCGCCGGTGCCAGGAGATGCGCTGCTCCTTCTCCAGCCGCCCGTACGCCACTTCGTGCACCGGCTGCTGAACGAAGCGGTATCCCCCCTCCTCCGCCGTGCCCTGGAACAGCCGCTGCCCCGCGAGCGCGTCGACCTGCTCCGCGGGCACCGCCTCACCGAGCAGCGCGAGCTGCTCCAGGGTGAAGGAGGGGCCGATCACCGAGGCCGCGCCCAGCAGCCGCCGGGCGGGCCCGGGCAGCCGGTCGATCATGGCGCCGACCATGGCGGTGATGGTCGGCGGCACCTCCTCGACGGTCCGGCCGTCCCGCAGCCAGTCCATCATCAGCCGGATGTACAGCGGATTGCCCGCGCTGTACAGCGCGACCCGGTCGACCACGTCGAGGTCGTGCAGTTCCACTTCCTCGCCGCTGCTGCGCCCCGCCAGCGCGATCGCCAGCCGCGCGCTGTCGATCTCGACCAGCGCGCCCACGTCGATCACGTCCTCGCCACGGAGCAAGGGGCCGTCGGGACCCGCGGCCCCCGGGGCCCCGGCGAGTTCCGGCCTGGCCACGCAGACCATCAGCAGCGGCACGTCCCGCAAGCTGCCGGCCAGCTCGCCGATGAGCCGCAGCAGCGACTCTCCCGCCCACGCGAGGTTGTCCCACACCACCACGAGCGGGCTGGAAGCCGCGGCCGTGAGCAGCTCGCGCGCCGCCCAGGACACCTCCTCCACGCCCGGCCCAGGCACGGCGGGGGAAAGGCGGGACAGGGAGGCGTCGCGCAGCCCCGTGAGCACCCCGGCGATGCGCTCGTCCGCCCGCAGCAGCTCCGCGCTGGACGGCGCCTGCCTGGTCAGCGCGTCCAGTACCTCCACGAGCGCCGCGTAGTTGCCGTTCGTACCGTAGGACTGGCAGCTGCCGAACACGGCCACGGGAGCGGCCCCGGCCGCCACCAGGTCGTCCACGGTCTCCCGGACCAGCCTGGTCTTGCCGATGCCCGGCGGCCCCAGCACGGTCACCAGCTCGGAGCGCCGGTCGCGGGCGACCCGGTGGTAGATCTGGCGCAGCCGGTGACGCTCGGCGCTGCGGTCCACCATGGGCGAACCGTCGGCCGCCCGGCCGGCGGCGGTCTCACCGGTCACCACCAGCACCGGAACCGGTTCGGCCTTGCCCTTCAGCGTCACCGGCGGCACGGGGGCCATGGTGTAGTGCGGGCGGGCCAGATGGGCCACCGTCTCGTTGACGATGATCTCCCCGGCCACCGCCAGCGACTGCAGCCGGGCGGCGAGGTTGACCACGTCGCCGATGACCCGGATGCCGGCCCGGGCCGAACGCGTCACCAGGGCCTCGCCGGCCGCGATGCCGCAGTGGACCTCGACCGGCGCCGCATCGGTGGCCGGGGTGCGCAGACCGCGGACCTCGGCCCGGATGTACGTCGCGGCCCGCAGCGCCCGCAGCGCGTCGTCCTCCTGGGAGGTGTCCGCGCCGAAGACCGCCATCACGGCGTCGCCGATGAACTTCTCCACCACGCCGCCGTGTTCCTCCACCGCGGCCCCGCAGATCTCGTAGTACTGCTCCAGCAGCTGCTGGAGCTGCTCCGGATCGACGCGCTCGGCGAGCCGTGTCCATCCGACGAGGTCGAGGAAGAGGACGACCACCAGTCTGCGGCTCACGCGTGGTCCTCCTCGAAGGTCGTCCGCCGTCCGGCGGACCGGGTCGGTGCCGGGTCGGTGCCGGGGTGGGTGCCCCGGGCCGCCAAAGGTGCCGTTGCGGACGGCGCGGCAGGTGCAGGTGCAAGTGCCGTCGCCGTCGCGGGGGGTCAGAGCAGTTTCAGATCGTGCGCCCACACGTCGGCGTCCGTCCCGGCGTCCGCCTCGACCAGCCGGTGCTGGACCGATACGACGACGGCGGCCTCCTCCTCGGTCAGAGCCGCCAGCACCTCGCGCTGCGCGGTGCTCAGCTGGTCGACGGGAAGTCCCGCTTCGCGCAGGGCTGTCAGAGGGTCGAACACGTCACTCACCTCTTCCACGGGGCCGCACGGCGGCGGCCAGATACCGATCGGCAGGATCCGGTTGACATAGCAGTAGGCCACCAGCTCCGCCCTGTTCCGGCAGTTGAACCGGTCCAGGAGGACGCTGATCTCCTCACCCACGGTGTGTCTGCTCAGGCGCAGCGCGCGGGCCACGCGGTCGGTCGTGTGCCCCTGCGCCACCATGGCCACGAGTACCCGGCCCCGGCCGGATATCTCGGCCCCCTGTATCGCCGTCATCAGCACGAGCTCCTCACGACGCGTTCCGTACGAACAACTCGCGGACCATGACGGCGGCCATGAACGAGACGCCGTGCCAGCGCGCCTTGCGTTCGAACCAGAGCCAGTCGCCGTCCGGGTTGGCCTCCAGGAACACCGGCTCCCCGGTGTCCGACACCAGCAGGTCGAACGCCCCGTAGCGCAGGTCCCACGCGGCGCACAGGGTGCGCACCGCCTCGGCCACCGGCCGCGGGCAGTCGACGCGCGTCACGGTCACACTGTCGGGATCCGTCATCAGGCTCGACGGATCGGGCTTGCGGACCTCGAAGGCGCAGATCCCGCCGTCGAGTTGGTAGACGCGCAGCTCGCGGGCGTGGGCCACGTACTCCTGGACCACGACCGGACGGTCACCGGCCGCCGCGGCGGCGCCAGTCGGTCCCCCCGCTGCCGCCTCCCGGCCCACGACCGAGGGCAGGTACGCCTTCCAGTTGCGCCGGTCGGCCTCGAACAGCCTGAAGTCCGGCGTCTTGACCACGAGGGTCGGGGCCCCCACCTCGCGCGCGCCCGCCGGGACGTCGTTGGTGACGACGGTGCGCGGCGTCCGCACGCCCAACCCGCGGGCCAGGGCCAGCTGGTCGGGGCCGGCGACGGTTCCGCCGGGCAGGGCCACGGTGGCCGCCGAGGCCACCTGCCGGAGGAATCCGGACCAGGACTCCGCCCGCAGCGGTGTCATCGAGCCCGGCGGCCGCGCCTGCGCCACCAGCGCACAGGCCGAGGAATGGCGCACCCACACCACGGCCGGTCTGACCCGGCGCCCGGCGATGTCCAGCAGACCGGTGTCCACGTCGAGCGCCATGGGCGTCGAGAGGAGTTCGTCCTGCCGGATCAGAACCGTCGGGGTTTCCAGCGGTCCCGTCAATGCGTCGCGAACGATCTCCAATTCACGGCCGCCCGCGCAATTAACAAGAACCACGACGGATTTGCCGTCGCGGTCTTCCGCATGTCCTGAACGGCTCATGCAGCGAATGCTAGCCAACGCGGACGTGCGGAGGGGGGCAGAGCAGAGGCAGTTCAAAGGCAGCTTGGGTCTGCGCCGCGACCGTCCTGTCCGACGGGCGTAACGTCCACCCGCAGCTACTCGATCGGCATTCCTGATACCTGGGGAAACATCAATCACATTGTGGAGGGCGGACCGTGGCGAACGGTGTGGTGAACGCCGAAGAGCTGACCAAACGATACCGGGGGAAAGAGACGCCGGCCGTCGACGGCATCTCCTTCGAGATCGCCAAGGGCGAGACCATCGGGCTGCTGGGACCCAACGGTGCCGGGAAGACCACCCTGATGAAAATGATCTGCGGCGTCACCCCTCCCACCACCGGGAGCATCCGGGTGTTCGGGGTGGATCCGGCCCGTGATCCGGTCGCCGCCAAGAGCGGCATCGGTGCCATGCACCAGTCCGCCCCCTACGACGAGATGCTGTCGGCTCTGGACAACCTGCTGATCGCCACGCGGTTCAAGGGCCTGTCCTGGCGCACCACCCGGCCCTGGGCGCTGGAGGTGGCCGAGTACCTCGGGCTGAAGGACGCCCTGTCCCAGCTCGTCTTCCAGCTGTCCGGGGGACAGCGTCAGCGCCTGCAGCTCGTACGGGCGCTGCTGACCATCCCCGAACTCCTGATCCTCGACGAGCCCTCGGCCGGACTGGACGTGGCCGGACGGCACCAGATCGAGCGGTTCGTGCGGTGGCTCCGGGAGGAGAACGGCATGACCGTGATCTGGACCAGCCACATCATCCAGGAGCTGGAGCGCAACGCCCAGCGCGTCCTGGTCATCAACAAGGGCAAGGTGGTCCGCTTCGCCCAGCCCAGCGAGCTGGTCCGGGAATTCGGCGGCGCGCACCTGCTGGTGAAGGTGGACGACGCCGTCGCGGCCAAGGTCGTCAAGGAGTGGGCCGCCGCCGCCGGCCTGACCGCCACCGCCGAGGACACCGAAGTACGCATCGAGAACGCGCAGGTCCGGGACGTACTGCCGCAGTTGTCACGGCACTGCCACGACTCCGGGGTCGCGATTTCGGGAATCTCCACCGTCACCGACTCGCTGGAGCGGGTATTCCTGCGCATGACCGGGAACGAGGGCTGAGACCGTGTCCGACTTGGCATTCAAGAACACCGCACCGGTCGCCTCGGGAAAGCCGGCCGACTTCATCGCCGTGTTCTACCGCGAATACGCGCTGCTGGCCCGCAACAGGGTCAACCTGATCCTCGGTCTGACCCCGATGCTCGTCTACCTGCTGCTGGTCAACACCTCCCTCGGCAATGTCGTCGGGAACATCACCTACCGCGGTGAAACACTTCCGTTCTCGGTCTTCCTCCTCCCCATGGTGCTGTCCATGTCCGTGGTCAGCGCCTCCGGTACGACCGGCATGGCGATGTTCCAGGAGGAGATGAGCGGAGTGTCGACCCAGCTGTGGAGCTGGCCGCTGCGCCGCTCGCGCTTCCTGGCCGGCAAGCTGCTGGCCGGGGTCTCGCTCGTGCTCGCCCAGAGCCTGCTGGCCCTGGCCGTCGCCGCGGTCATCTTCGACTACCCCTTCCACGCCTCCCACTGGATCTGGCTGCTGCTGGCGCTGGTGCTCTCGTCGGTGGCCTTCAACGGGCTGTACCTCGCCGCGGCGGTCCTGATCAGCGACTACCGCACCTTCATGGTGCTCACCAGCGTGTCGGTGCCCGTCCTGGTCTTCGCCGCTCCCTCGCTGTCCACCTCGCAGCAACTGCCCACCGTGCTCCGGTGGATCTCGACGGTGAACCCGGTGTCGTACGCGGTCACCGGGATGCGCGACGCCGCGATCTTCGGCCTGGGGGAGGCGTGGCCCTCCCTGGTGGTCCTGGCCGCCGTCGCCCTCGTCGCCAACTTCGTCGCCGGCCGCGCGCTGCTGCGCCGCACCCGCAACCTCTGACTCGCTGGGAGCCCCTCATCGTGCAGACCGACGATTCACCCCTGTCCTGGCTCGCCTCGCCGCAGGACCGTTCCGTACTCCGCCTGCCGGGGACGAACAGGGCCCGGCTTCCCGCCGCCACCTGGGAGATGGCGACCCGTGCGGCGGCCAAGGTGGGCGTCACCCGGGTCGCCGACATCACCCGGCTCGACAGCATCGGCATCCCGACCTTCCAGGCCGTCCGGCCGTTGTCCAGGACCCTCGCCGTCTCCCAGGGCAAGGGGATGACGCCCGAACTGGCCCGGCTGTCGGCCGTGATGGAGTCGGTCGAGACCTGGCACGTGGAACAACCCGTGGAGCCCGCCCTGACGGCCGCCCCCCGCGACATCGCCGCGCGGCTCGGCTACGAGGTCTCCGCGCTGGCACCCTGCGTACCGAGCCTGCTGCACGACGGGCTGCCACTGGAGTGGATGGCGGCCAGATCGCTGGTCGACGGCGCGCCGACCTTCGTCCCCGTGGACACCGTCCGGCTGACGCTGGAGGAGAACACCGACTGGAACCCGCCGGTGTTCTTCGAGTCGACGAACGGGCTGGCCAGCGGGAACACCCGGGTGGAAGCCGCCATCCACGCACTGTGCGAGGTCATCGAGCGGGACGCGATGACGGCGGCGCTCGCCGGGGGCGGGGAGATGGGGGTCCGCGTCGACCCCCGGACGTCGGGGTCGGCCGAGGCACGGGAACTGTGCGAGCTGATCGAGCGGGCCGACGTCACCCTCGAGGTCCGCCTGGTGCCGTCGCCCACCGGTCTGCCGTGCTTCCTGGCCTGGGTCGCCTCCTTCGAGTACCCGGCGGCAATGTACGGGTTCGGCTGCCACCTCAGCCCCGACATCGCCCTCACCCGCGCCGTCTCCGAGGCGGCCCAGGCCAGGCTCGCGTACATCTCGGGGGCCAGGGACGACCTGCGGGACGACTTCGGCCACGTGGACGCCGCCCGGCTGGAGAGCGCCCGGACCGCCCCGGCGGCCGACATCGCGGACCTGCTCCGGGAGCCCGTCCGGCACGACAGCCTGGTCGGCGATCTGGAGTACGTGGTCCGGCAGGCGGCCACCGCCTTTTCCCACCCGCCGGTCGTCGTCGACCTGACGCGGGACGAGATCGGGGTCCCCGTCGTCAAGGTCGTGGCGCCGGGCAGTCGCGTATGCGCGGAGGTGCTGTAGTGAGCGGGACCAGGGTGGTCGTCTACGCCGGGCCGACGATCTCGGCGGCCGACGTGCACGCGCTGCTGCCGGAGGCGGAGGTGCGCCCGCCCGCCGGCCGGGGAGACCTGCTGGCGGACCGGTGGCAGCCGGGAGACGTGGTCGTCGTCATCGACGGCTACTTCCGGGAACGGCGCTCCGTCGGCCACAAGGAGATCCTCCAGGTCCTCACCGAAGGCGCCGAGGTCATCGGCGCCGCGAGCATGGGCGCGCTGCGGGCGGCGGAACTGGGCCCGTGCGGGATGCGGGGCACGGGCGCCGTCCACGAGATGTACGCCTCGGGCGAGATCGACGGGGACGACGAGGTCGGCGTGCTGCACGGTCCGGCCGAGATGGGGTACCCGGCGCAGACCGTGGCGCTGGTGAACCTGCGCTACGGCTGCGAGGAGGGGGCCGAGACGGACCTGGTTCCGATGGCGGCCGGCCGGCGGATCGTCGCGGCCGCCGCGGCCCTGCCCTTCACCCACCGGGGCTGGAAGGACATCGAGCGGGCTCTGGAGGAGCGGGACCACGACGCCCTGCGGACGCTGGAGGAGATGATCGGCTCGGGCGTCTGGGACCTCAAGCGGCTCGACGCCGTATCGGCGCTCCGCGAGATCGCGGACCGGGGCACGGTGCCGGCCGCCCCGGTCACGGCCGACGTGCCGTTCACCGGGATCAGCCGCGCCCAGTCACTGGTCCGCCGGACCCGGCGCGAGTACGCCCCCGGCCGCTGGATGTCGGACCTCGACGTGCTGGACGCGGCCCGGCTGTTCGACGACGGCTACCCGGCACTGCACGAGAGCGTGTCGAACGCCCTGCTGGAGGAGCTGTCCGGCGCCCGGGGCGCGACCCTCGAGGAGTACGCGGCGGCCAAACTGGGGCTCGACGCCGGCTCACCGCTGCCGGACCCCCTCACCCGCTGGTTCACGGAAGGGGAACTGGCGCAGCTCACCGGAGCGGACCGGATCCGGCTCCTCATGGTGAGGGTGTGGCCGGTATGGCAGTCGGTCGACTGGAGGCCGGCCGTCCTGGAACGCCTGCGGGAGTCCGCGCGCTGGGAGGAGTGGCGCGAGCTCGTCGCCCGGGCGGACGAGGCCACGGAGGCGGCCCGGCCCCGGCTCGTGGTCCCGCCTCCGGCGATGTGCGCCAAGCTCTTCCTGCGCCACTGGCAACGGCGCGGCACCTCACCCGACGTGGAGATGGCCCGGCGGGGCTTCTCCGGCCTCGACGGGCTCGGCGGGGCGGTCACGAGGTTCTTCGCCTACGACATCCGGCGCGGCCGCGAACGGGGGAGTTCCGCCGCCCGGTGATCCCGGGGCGCGGCCGGGACGGTGGCCACCGGGGTGTTCCAGCCCGAGATCCGCACGCGCGGAGCGGATCCCCGGAGATCGGCGGTGCGGTAGGTCGCCGTCAGGGTCGCGGATTCGCCGGGCCAGAGGCTGACCTGGTTGTCGGACCAGCGGACGGGCAGGACGGGCGCGCCCTTGCCGTCGACGAGGTGGACGTCGGTGAGGAGCGCGGGCGTGCTGCCCGTACCCGCGTGGCGCAGGGTGACCGTGGTGGTGGAGGTCCCCGAGGAGTCCGCGGTCACCGCCGTGGCGGACACCGGGGTCGCGGCCATCGAGCGCAGCCCCGTGAGGTCCGCGTACCCGGTGGAGGGAGTGTGGTACCAGTCGGTGGCCGCGTAGTCGAGGACGTCGGGCCGGGTGGAGAGCCAGTAGACGTTGCGGCTCGTCTCCCGGCCGGCGCCGTCACTGAGCACGAGGCGCGCCAGGTAGGTGGCGGGCAGCCCCTTCACGGAGGCGGGCAGGGTCAGCGCCGTCTTCTTGGCGCCGTCCCCGGCGACCGAGACGCCGCGCACGGTCCGGTCGTACTTGGGCACCCCGGCGGGGGTGAACAGCGTCACCCGCGCGGTCAGTCCCGACGCGGGGGCGTGGCGCCGGTTGACGACGGCCACGGTCCGGTCGTCGTACGAGTACTGGACGTGCAGCGGCTCGTTCGCCTTCTTCGCCCCGAAGTAGGAGCCGCCCTGGTCGAGGTGACGGTCCAGCAGCTGCCAATGGAGTGAGGTCCAGCCGCTGTTGAACATCCAGTAGACCATCCCGGTCGACGGCCGCTCGGCGTCCTTGGCGTTGCGGGCGTACGCCTCGAACTGAGCCCGTACGTTCTCGTACTGGGCGAGCTGCGCCGTGCGGACGTACTCCTCCAGCGAACGCGGAGCACCGTAACGCGCGCTGAGCGCCTCGCCGTACAGCTTCAGCGTGCCGAAGGTGCGTGAAGGGGAGCGGTGGTACTGGCGCGCCGACGGGTCGCGCCACAGCGTGTCCAGTTCGGCGGGGGACATCATGCGGCGCAGGGTGTCGAGGGTGGGGATCGAAGGTCCCGCGCTGGTCTCGGAGTTGAATCCGGTGGCCCCGCCCTCGCGCTTGTCGTACCAGTAGCCGGGCGGCACCCAGTCGTAGGGACCGGTCATCCGCATTCCCGAACTCCCGGTCAGGGGAGCCGAGGCGGCGCTTGCCGCGGACACCACCGGTGTGCGCCAGTCGGCGGCGCGCAGCGCGTTCACGTACCCCTTCTCGATCCGGGCATCGGGCGCGAAATCGCTGCCGATGAGGAAGGAGGCCACGCTGGGGTGGCCGCGCAGGCGGGCGGCCTCGGCGGCCATGGAGGCTGCGGCCACCGGATAGTCCTCCTCCTCCCACGGCTCCCCGGCCTCCGTGCCGTTGACCTGTCCCTCCCACTTGCCGCAGCACTGCCAGCCCGGCAGCGTCAGGATCCCGTACCGGTCGGTGAGGTCGAAGAACTCGTCGGGCTCGATGTGCCCTTCGAGGCGCAGGGTGTTGAGCCCGAGGTCGAGCGCGTACTTCAGCCGGTCCTCCACGTACCCACGGTCCCAGCGCAGGAACTCGTCCGGTGACCAGCCGCCGCCGCGGATGAGCAGGGGGCGCCCGTTGACGGAGTACCGGCGGGCGCCGTCCTCGTCGAGCGGGGCCAGCACCTCGCGGATGCCGAAGCTCCGGGTGGCCTCGTCGGAGAGGGTGCCCGCCACCGTCGCCGTCAGCCGCAGCCCGTACAGCTCCTGCCCGCCCATGCCGGCGGGCCACCACACGCGGGGGGATTCCAGGTGGAGTCGGGGGTGGGAGGCCGCGGTGAACTTGACCGTCTTCCTCTCGTGGGCGCGCAGCCTGACGTCCTGGCGGAACGCGGCGTGCGCCTTGTCGATGAGGCCGGACACCGTGGCGGTGACGGGGGCGGCCGAGTCGTTGCGCACCTCGGCCTTGACGGTCAGCTCGGCGGAACGGAGCGAGGGCAGCGCCAGGCTGGTCACGACGTGGGCGTCGCGCAGGGCGACGGGCCCGCCGCGGCGCACGAGCACGTCGCGGACGATGCCCATGTTCGCGTCGGGCGGCGGCTGCAGCCAGTCGAGCCAGCCCGCGGTGAGGTGCTTGTGCGGGTTGTTCGGCCGGATCCGGAAGGCCACGGTGTTCGCGCCCGCCCGCACGAGAGCGGTGATGTCGAGCTCGTGGTGGGTGTACGCGCCGGTCACCTCGGAGGCGCCGGCGATCTGCCGGCCGTTGACGTACACCTCCGCCGCCGAGATCACCCCGCTGAAGTCCAGGAAGGTGCGGGCGGTGGTGTCGGCCACGGCGAAGTCGGACCGGAACCACCACGGGACGGTGAAGTCCGTGGCGGGGATGCGTTGTTGGTTGGTGGAGTAGAAGGGGTCGGGATACGTTCCGCGCGCGATCAGGGCCGCCAGTACGGTCGAGCGCGGTCCGGCCGGGTACCAGCCGCTGGTCCGGTAGCCGGGGGAGGAGACGGCGGCAGGCGTGTCGGAGACCCGGGCGGTCGACTGCACGGCGTACCCCGACAGCGGGGTCGTGCTTCCCGGGGCCGCCGCGACGGTGGTCACCGCGGTGGCGGTGGCGGTGGTGGTGGTGGCGGGCCGGCCCGGGGCGGGATCCGGGGCCGGGGCGGCGGCCGTCAGCGCGCACAGCAGCCCGAGGACGGCCAGGGCGCGGGTGCGGACTCGGACGCGGACGCGGCCACGGGTGAAGGTGCGGACGCGGGCGCGGACTGGGCGGTGCGGCACGGCGCTCTCCGAGCGGGCTGGTCGTCACGAACGCCCCGACCTTAGCCCCGCCGCCCGTGCCCCCGGCGGTTCGGCGCGCGCACCGGGCCGGGGTGCCGGGCGGTGCAGGACGGCAGTTGCCGGGTGCGGCGCTCGGGACTCCGCATCGCGGGTGCGGGCGCCGTCCGGCCGCGGCGCCGACACGGCGGGCTTCCCGGGGGTCGGTGCGGACTCAGCGGGATGCCGGTGCGGTCTGCGGCTCCGGCGGCTCCGGGAGGCGCCTGGCCAGGGCCCAGGCCAGCAGCGGGAGCACGGCCAGCGGGAGCAGGGCGGTGCGCAGCGAGGTGGCGTCGGCCGCGGCGCCGATGAGGGGGCTCGCGAGCCCGCCGACGCTGACGGTCAGGCCCAGGGTGACCCCGCTCGCCGTGCCCATGCGCGTCGGCAGGTAGTCCTGGCCCAGGGTGACCTGGAGGGAGAACGGCACGTACAGCGCGGCGGCGGCCAGCGCCGCGCAGACGTACACCAGCGGCAGCGGGAGGAAGAGGACGCCGGCGACGGCGGGTACCGCGGCCGCGTAGGACCGGTGGACGGTGGTGACCCGGCCCCAGCGGGTGGCCAGCCGGCCGCCGAGGAGGGTGCCGCCGGCGCTCCCCGCGAAGAGGGCGAACAGGGCGACGGCTCCGGCCGTTTCGCCGCCGCCGCGCTCGCGGACGTAGAGGGCGATGAAGGTGCTCAGGCCGATGAAGACCACGGAACGGACCACGACCACCAGGGACAGCCGCAGGAAGGCGCGCCAGTCGTCGCCGGGCCGCCGGGCCGCGGCCGGGACTCCTGCCCGGCCCGCGGGCGAACCCTTCGCGGACGGGGGCCAGTTGAGGAACACGCCGAGCACCGCCGGGGCGGCCAGCAGCCACCACCCGGCCCGGCCCGGCAGGGCCAGCGCGCCGACGACGAGCAGCGGAGCGCAGGCGAAGCCGATGTTGCCGCCGAGCGCGAACCAGCTCATCGCGCCGTGCCCGGAGCCGCCCGCCGTGCGGACCAGCCGGGCGGCCGCCGGGTGGTAGGCGGCGACGCCCAGCCCGGACAGGGCGACGGCGGCGAGCGTGGCCGCGTACCCGGCGTCGAGTCCGACCAGCGCCACGCCCAGCCCCGCCGCGGCGGTGGCCAGCGGGATCAGCCAGGGCATCGGCCACCGGTCGGTGAGCGCTCCGAACAGCGGCTGGACCACCGAGGAGAGCAGCGAGGCGGCCAGCACGATGCCGGACGCGGCGGCGTACCCGTAGGAGCGCTCGGAGACCAGGAAGGGGACGAGCGCGGCGACGGCGCCCTGGTAGACGTCCACGCAGGAGTGGCCGGCGGAGAAGGCGGCGGTACGGAGCCGGGCGGGGGCCGGAGCGGGCGGCGGCGCAGGTGCAAGAGCGGGTGTCAGCGTCGGTGTCGGTGTCGGAACAGGTGTCGGTGCAGGTCCAGTGGAGGTCACCGGTTGAGAATCTCTCTGGCCGGGGGCGGCCCGCTTCCGATAAATTGCCGGGTGATGCAGAAAATCCGCCACACTCCCCGCGCAGCGACGAGCATCCGCGAGCTCGACACCCACAACGGCATCGATCCGCACCGGCACGACGACCACCAGATCTGTTACGCCGGGTCCGGGGTGGTAGCCGTCACCACCGACGCCGGTACGTGGGTCGCGCCGCCCACCCGGGCCCTGTGGATCCCGGCCGGGACGGTGCACGAGCACCGGGCGTTCGGCCGGGTGGACCTGCACTGCGTGGGCCTGCCGACCCGCCTCAACCCGCTGTCGCTCTCCGCCCCCGCCGTGCTCGCCGTCGGCCCCCTGTTGCGCGAGCTGATCCTGGAGTACACCCGGACCCCCCAGGACGACAGCGCCGAGCGGCGCCGCATGCTGGGGGTGCTGCTCGACCAGCTGCGCGCCTCGCCGCTTCAGCCGCTGCACCTGCCCGCTCCCGCGGACCCCCGGCTGGCCGCGGTGTGCGCGCTGCTGCACGCCGATCCGGCGGATCCACGCGGGCTGGCGGAGCTCGCCGCACAGGCCGGGGCCGGAGCCGGGGAGCGGACCCTGAGCAGGCTGTTCCGCGCGGAGCTGGGCATGACGTTCCCCCAGTGGCGGACCCAGCTGCGGCTGCACCACGCGCTGCGGCTGCTGGCCGTCGACACCCCCGTGACGGCGGTCGCGCACCGCTGCGGCTGGTCCTCGGCGAGCGCGTTCATCGACGTGTTCCGCCGGGCCTTCGGGCACACCCCGGGGGCGCACGCCAAGGGGCACTGAGGCCGGCTCCGGGATCCGGGATCCGGGATCCGGGATCCGGGATCCGGGATCCAGGCTCCGGGCTCCGGGCCCGCCTCGCCGTCCGCGTTCCGCCGGGTGAGCATGGAGGAAGGACCGGATTCGGGGCCGGGCGACGATTCGGGGCCAGGAGACCGGGAGGACCCGTGGCACAGACCCGGACGACAGACGTGCTGATCACGGGTGCGGGCCCGGTGGGGCTGAGCGCGGCGGCCGAACTGCGCCGGCAGGGCGTGGGCTGCCGGCTGATCGACCTGCTGCCGGCCCGGCTCCCGTACGCGAAGGCGGTCGGCATCCAGCCGCGCACGCTGGAGATCTGGGACCGGATGGGCCTGGCCCGTACCGTCCTGGAAGCCGCGGTCGAGCTGAACGGACAGCTGATCTACGTGAACGGCCGCGAGCAGGCCCGGATCACGATGGAGCTGCCGCCCGAGGTGCCCTACCGCTTCGCCGCGCTGCCGCAGTACGAAACCGAGCGCCTCATCGAGGAGTACGTGGCCGGCCTGGGCACCGTCATCGAGCGCGGCACCGAGCTGCTGTCGTTCACCCAGGACGCGGACGGGGTCACCAGCCGGCTGCGCACCGCCTCCGGCGCCGAGGAGGAACTGCGCACCCGGTACCTCATCGGGTGCGACGGAGCGCACAGTACGGTGCGCAAGGGGCTGGGCCTCGCGTTCGAGGGCGGGGCCTTCCCGGAGGGATACATGCTGGCCGACGTCGAAACCGACTGGGACCTGCCCCACGGATACGCCGTGCGGTCCACTCACTACGGCGCCGACGGGGCCATCGACGACGTGCTGGTCTGCGTACCGCTGCCCGGTGCGAACCGCTACCGCATGACGATGCGGATCCCGCCCGAGCTCTCCGCGGAGCCCGGTGGGGCGGGGTCCGGCGCGCCGGGCCCGGTGCCCGGTGACGGTGTGGAGCACGGGCTGGAGAGGGGCGGCCGGGTTCCCGAACTGCCCCACGTCCAGGCCGTCGTCGACCGCCTGGCCCCGACGCCGACCAGGCTCTCCGCGATGCGCTGGTCGTCCGTCTTCCGGATCAGCCACCGCATCGTCGACCGCTACGGCGACGGCCGGGTCTTCGTCGCCGGCGACGCGGCGCACATCCATCCGCCCACCGGTGCCCAGGGCATGAACACCGGCATCCAGGACGCCTGCAACCTGGCCTGGAAGCTGGCCCTCGTCCTGCGGGGAGCGGCGGGACCCGCCCTGCTCGCCGGCTACGACGCCGAGCGCCGGCCGGTCGGCGAAGAGGTCGTCGGCCGGACCGTGCGGCACGCGTCCGGGCCGGGCTTCCACGACGACACGGACGACCCCGGGACCGTGCTGCTCCGCGAGGCGCAGCTGCTCGTCGGTTACCGGGGCGGGCCGCTCGCCGGCAGCCCGTACGGACCGGCCGGGGCTCCCCAGCCCGGCGACCGGGCCCCGGACTGCACCGGGCTGACCCTGCCCATCGCCGCCTACCCCGTGCGGCTGCTCGACGTCCTGCGCGGCCGTACCGCTCACGTGATGCTCCTGTACGCGGCCGGGGCCGCCGCCCTGGCCGGGGCCGCCGAGCGGAGCCTGGCCGCCCGGTCGCGGCTGCCCGGCCTGGAGACCGTCGCCGTACTCGCCCGCGAGGCCGATGCGGACTCGGCCGCCGCCCTGGCCGTCCCCGGATACCGGGACGCCGCCGGGGAGTTCGCCCGGCTGTACCGCCCCGACGGCCCGACCGGTTTCCTCGTACGCCCGGACGGCTACCTCGCCGCCCGCTTCGCCCCCGCCGACACGGAGGCGGCCCTGTCCGGCTACCTCGAGGCCCTGTCCGCCTAGCGGCCACCCCATCCGGGCGCCTTCGGCCGGGCGGCCATACTGGCCGGTGTGAAGACCGAACACGACACCAGTGGCGACACCCGCGAGGACAGCGTGCTGTGCGCCGTCGAAGGCCGCACCGGGGTGATCACACTCAACCGCCCCAAGGCCCTCAACGCCCTCACCCACCCCATGGTGCTGCGCATCAGCGAGGCCCTGACCGGCTGGGAGCGGGATCCGGCGGTGGACCAGGTGCTCATCCGCGGCGCGGGGGAGCGCGGGCTGTGCGCGGGCGGGGACATCCGGGCCATCCACGACGACGCCAAGGCCGGCACGAGGGCCTCGGTGGACTTCTGGCGCGACGAGTACCGGCTCAACGCGCACATCGCCCGCTACCCCAAGCCCTACGTCGCCCTCATGGACGGCATCGTGATGGGTGGCGGAGTCGGCGTCTCCGCGCACGGCAGCGTCCGGGTGGTCACCGAACGCTCCCGCGTCGCCATGCCCGAAACCGGCATCGGCTTCGTCCCGGACGTCGGTGGCACCCACCTGCTCGCCCGCGCCCCCGGCCTGCTCGGTACCCACCTCGCCCTCACCGGCTCCGCCGTGGGGGCCGCCGACGCGCTGCTGTGCGGGCTCGCCGACCACTTCGTACCCGCCGGCCGGCTGCCCGCGCTGACCGCCGAGCTCACCGGAGCCCCCGCCCACGAGGTGCTGGCGCGGTACGCGGCCACGCCCGGGCCGGGACAGCTCGCCGCCTGGCGGGGCTGGATCGACCACTGCTACGCCGCCGCCACCGTCGAGGAGATCGTGGACCGGCTGTTCGCGTACGGAGACCCGGCGGCCAAGGAGGCTGCCGGGACGATCCTCGCCAAGTCCCCGACCGCGCTGAAGGTGACGCTGGAGGCCGTCCGCCGGGCCGCCGCCCTCGGCGGGCTGGAGCCGGTGCTGGAGCAGGAGTTCCGGGTCTCCTGCCATGCGCTGACCTCGCCCGACCTGGTGGAGGGCATCCGGGCACAGGTCCTCGACAAGGACCGCAGCCCGCGCTGGTCCCCGGCCACCCTCGGCGAGGTCACCGGGCAGGACGTGGCCCGCTTCTTCGCCCCGCCCGCCGGCTGAGCCCGCCCGCCGGCTGAGCCCGCCCACCGGCTCCGCGCGTGCTCGAGGGGATCGCCCGGCTGGTGCGGACGGCCTGAGGTCCGCCGAGCGGGTGGTTCCGGGGGCGGCACCCGGGGCGATGCCAGGGGGTGGTGCCGATGATGGTCGGCCACGCGGACGAGTGGGGCCGCTCAGCGGTATCCGGTGGTGTCCGCCGGGCGGTCCGGGTCCTGGACCTCCACCATGTACCGCCAGGCGTCCGGGCGGCTGCCGTCGAGGTCCGTGAAGCCGTAGACCGCGGCGAGCTGCCCGCTGGAGAGCGACTGCCCGTTCCAGCGGGCCAGTTCCGGGTCCGCGGCCAGCGCCGCGACCGCGCGGCCGACGTAGGACGGGGTCTCCGAGATCCCGAAGTGCGGGACCTTCTCCAGCGCGTCGCGCCAGTTCGCTTCGGTGACGCCGAAGGTCTCCAGCATCATCTCCGAGCGCAGCCAGCCCGGGGTCAGGGCCACCGCCGTCGCTCCGCGCGGACCGACCTCGTGCCCGAGCGCGAACGCCATGCGCATTACCGCCGACTTGGCGATGTCGTAGAAGAAGGAGACCCGGTAGCGGCTCGCGTTGTACTCCGCCGTGCCGTCCGTCATCTCCACCAGCAGCCCGCCCGGTTCGCGCAGCAGCAGCGGGAGCGCGTGGTGGCTGGTGACGGCGTGGGTCTCCACCGCGAGCCGCAGCAGGCGCAGCCCGTTGTCCAGGTCGTGCTCCCAGACCGTGCTCTCCCACTCGAAGAGCCGCTCGCCGCCCCAGATGTCGTTCACCAGGACGTGGAGGCGGCCCTGTTCGGCGTCGATCCGCCCGACCAGGGCGGCGACCTGATCGGGCACCAGGTGGTCCGCGACCACCGGGATCCCGCGCCCGCCGGCCGCCGTGACCAGCTCGGCCGTCTCCTCGATCGTCTCCGGCCGGTCGTACTCGGAGCGCCGGCCCCGCGTGCTGCGCCCGCTCACGTACACGGTCGCGCCCCGGGCCCCCAGTTCGACGGCGATGCCCCTGCCCGCGCCGCGCGTCGCCCCGGCCACCAGGGCGACCTTTCCTTCGAGGGTCCTGCGTGCTTCCTCCGTCATGACCGCGAGCCTACGACGCGCACGCGCGGACGGCGCGGACGGCGCGGCCGTGCCCGGGTGACCCCGGGCCCTGCGGTGACCCCAGCCCCGCCGTGACCGGACCCGCCGTGAGACGGGAGCGGGGCGGACTTGAACAACCCGCCCTCCAGGACGCACTGTTGGCCGAGTTCCGTCCATATTGTCAGGAGACCCGCTTGTCCATCGATCCCGCACGCGACGCCCACGCATCCGCTCCGGCACCGGTACCGGCACCGACCCGGGCACCCGCACCCGCGTACGTCATCGACCCCGCGGGCGGTTGCCCGCACGCCCTCAACGCCCGGCTGCGCGCCCAGGGCGACGTGGCCGACGTGGTGCTCCCCGGCGGCGTGCCCGGGGCCGTCGTCCTCGGGCACGAGGCGCTGAAGGAGTTCCTCGCCCACCCCGATGTGGCCAAGGACGCCCGGCACTTCCCCGCCCTGCACGACGGCACCATCGCCCCGGACTGGCCGCTGCGCGTCTTCGCCAACGCCCAGGGCATGCACACCGCCGACGACGCGGACCACCGGCGGCTGCGCTCCCTGGTGGGCAACGCCTTCACCGTCCGCCAGGTGGAGCGGCTGCGCCCCCGGATCGAGGAGCTGACGGCCGGTCTGCTGGACGACCTGGAGCGAGCGGCGGCCCAATCGCCCGACGGGGTTGCGGACTTGCGCACCCACTTCGCGCTCCCGCTCCCCATGGGCGTGATCTGTGAACTGCTCGGCGTGGACCCAGAGCACCGGGGTCGGCTGCACGAGCTGTCCAATACCGTCATCATCGCGACCGACACCACCCCCGCCGAGGTCATGGCGGCCGTACGGGAGCTCGTCGAGCTGATCGCGGCCATCGCCGCCACCCGCAGGGCCGCCCCGGGCGAGGACCTGACGAGTGCGCTGATCGCCGCCCGCGACGGCGACGGCGACCGGCTCAGCGAGGCCGAACTCATCGGCACCATGCGGTTGATGCTGGTCGCCGGGCACGAGACCACCCTCAACCTGATCAGCAACGCGGTGCGCGCCCTGTGCACCCACCGCGACCAGCTCGCCCTGGTCCTGGAGGGGAAGGCCACCTGGTCGGACGTGGTCGACGAGACGCTGCGCTTCGACGGCCCGGTCAGCTGGTTCCCGTTCCGCTACCCGACCCGCGACCTGGCCATCGGCGGGACGGTGATCCCGCGGGGCACCCCGGTCCTCGCCGGGTACACGGCGGCAGGCCGTGACGAGGCCTTCCACGGACCGGACGCCGACCGCTTCGACCTGACCCGTCCCACGGCGGCCCGCAACCTCTCCTTCGGGCACGGCGCCCACTACTGCGTCGGCGCGCCGCTCGCCCGGCTGGAAGCCACCATCGCCCTGGAAGCCCTCTTCACCCGCTTCCCGGACCTGGACCTGGCCGTCCCCGAGCCCGAACTCCCGCACCAGCGGAGCTTCATCGGCAACAGCGTCGAGTCGCTGCCGGTCCGGCCGGTACGGCAGGTACGGAGCGGGACGGCCGGGCAGGGCCCTCTGTAACCCGGCGGCCCCCGCAGCCCGGTCGGCCCCGCAGTCCGGCCGGGCCCGCGATCCCCGGCCGGGCTCAGCGGGGTAGCGTGACGAGACCCGTCTCGTACGCGGTGATCACCAGCTGGACCCGGTCCCGGGCGCCCAGCTTGGTGAGCAGGCGCGACACGTGCGATTTCGCGGTGGCCACGGAGATGAAGAGCTCCCCGGCGATCTCGGAGTTCGACAGGCCGCGTCCGACCAGCGTCAGGACTTCCCGTTCGCGCTCGGTGATGCCCTCGATCGGCCTCGGGGAGCGGGCCGGGGCGGCTTCCGGGCGCCCGGCGAACTCCGCGATCAGGCGGCGCGTGACACCCGGAGCGATCAGCGCGTCGCCGGCGGCGACCACACGGACCGCCGCGAGGATGTCGTCGATCGCCATGTCCTTGACCATGAAGCCGCTAGCTCCGGCCCGCAGCGCGCCGTAGACGTGGTCGTCCTCGTCGAAGGTGGTCAGCACGAGGACGCGGGCGGTCGCCGGACCCGAGGTGATCAGCCGGGTGGCCTCGATCCCGTCCATGCCGGGCATCCTGATGTCCATCACCACCACGTCGGGGTCGATGTCCCCGGCCAGCCGCACCGCCTCGGCGCCGGTGGACGCCTCGCCGACGACCTCCAGGTCGGGGTGGTCGGCCATGATCACGCGCAGGCCGGACCGCACCAGTGGCTGGTCGTCGACGAGCAGGACGCGTACGGGACCGCCGGTCATCGTGCCTCCACCGGAACTCCGGCCGCAGCGGGCAGCGGCAGCCGGGCCGCGACCCGGAACCCACCCCCGGGTCGTGGTCCGGCGCTGAGCCGGCCCTGCAGCAGGGCGACCCGCTCGCGCATGCCGACGATCCCGAAGCCGTGGGCCGGGCCGTCCTCGGTGGCGCCGCGCCCGTCGTCGACGATTTCCACGGATAGTTCCCCGTCCCCGTAGTCGATGGCCACCCGGCAGTGTCCGGTGCCCGCGTGGCGGACCACGTTGGTCAGCGCCTCCTGGACGATACGGTAGGCCGACAGGTCGATGTCGGCGGGCAGCGGCCGCTGTTCGCCGCCGAGTCGCACGTCGACGTGTACGCCGGCGTCCGCCGTTGCCGCCGCCAGCCGTTCGAGGTCCGCAAGTCCGGGCGAAGGCGTGAGCGGTGCCCGGCCCGAACCCTCCGTGCCGGGGTCGGCCTGACGGAGCGCCACCAGCGTGCGCCGCAGCCCCGACAGGGTTTCCCGGCTGGTGGTTTCGATGGCCCGCAGCGCCTCCAGGGCCTCCGCGGGCTGTGTCCGGATGACCCGGCTCCCCACCCCGGCCTGGATGGCGATGATGCCGATGCTGTGCGCGACCATGTCGTGCAACTCCCGTGCGATACGCAGCCGTTCGGCGATCACGGCCTCGGCCACCTCCTGCGAGCGCAGCTCCACCGCGTGCTCGCGGCGCTCCCGGACCAGCAGTCCGGCCGTGCAGGACGCGGCCATCGCCAGGAGGGCGATCACGAGGTTGACGGCCATGCCGTCCCCGTGGGCGAAGCCGCCGACGAGCAGGAGCTGGACGAGGAGGGAGGCGGCCGCGGCGACGGCCGAGGTCCGCCGCGTGCGGGTGGCGACGAGGAGGCCCAGGACCAGGTCCACCGCCAGGAACGGCAGGAACTGCCCCTGGTACGAGGCCGACAGGTCCACGCCCGCGGCGCTCGGGGGGCCCGCCACCACGGCGGTGGATCCGAGGAGCACCAGGACCAGGGCCAGGACCGGCCCGCGGCGCAGGACGCCGGCGAGCAGGCTCGCGGCCAGCAGTGCCCCGATGCCGTGGACCGTGCCCGAAGCCCGCGGGGCGCCCCCGATGAGCAGACCCACCGCGAGGACGTACAGAACACCCCCCGACCAGGCGGTGACCTTCGTTCCCGTGGACGGGGTGGCCGGTATGTCGTTCATCCCGCGAGGTTATCCAGCCGCCGGCCCCGCGGCATCCGCCCGGGGGCTTACGCCCACGGGCCAAGACGGCCGCGCGCGATTGCCTCCCACGGCCCCATGACCGGCCGGGCCCCTCCCGGCAGGGTTGTCCACGTGATCGAAGTCAATGAACTCACCAAGCACTACGGCGGCAAGACCGCCGTCGACCACCTGTCCTTCACCGTGCGGCCCGGCCAGGTCACCGGCTTCCTCGGGCCCAACGGAGCCGGCAAGTCCACCACCCTGAGGATGATCCTCGGCCTGGAAGCGCCCACCTCGGGCACCGCCACCGTCAACGGCGTTCCCTTCCGCAGCCACGCCCGGGGACTGCGGCACGTCGGCGCCCTCCTCGACGCGGGTCAGGTCCACGGCGGACGCACCGCCGCGGCCCACCTGACCGCCCTGGCCCGCAGCAACGGGATCTCCCGGCGCCGCGTGGACGAGGTCCTGCACGAGGTGGGACTGGCCGAGGCGGCGAACCGCCGCATCGGCGGCTTCTCGCTCGGCATGAAGCAGCGCCTGGGGGTGGCCACCGCCCTGCTCGGCGACCCGCCGGTCCTGATGTTCGACGAACCGGTCAACGGCATGGACCCGGAAGGGGTGTTGTGGATGCGCCGCCTCTTCGGCCGCCTCGCGGCCGAGGGCCGCACGGTCTTCCTCTCCAGCCACCTGATGTCGGAGATGGAGAACACCGCCGACCAGCTCGTGGTCATCGGCCGGGGCCGGCTCATCGCCGCCGAGCCGGTACGGGAGTTCGCGGCCCGCGGCGCCGGTCCCGGCGTCGTGGTGGGCACGCGGCAGGCCGCCGAGCTGGCGGCGGTACTGACCGCGGCGGGCGCGTCGGTCGAACCGGAGGGATCGGCGGGCGCCGAGAAGCTCACCGTCACCGGACTGCCCGCGGACCGGATCTCCGTGCTCGCCTTCGAGAACGGGATCCTGCTCAACGAGCTGACCACCCGGACCGCCTCACTGGAAGAGGCCTTCATGGAACTCACCGCCGACAGCGTCGAATACCAGGCAGGACAGCCCCGATGACCACACTCGCCTCTGCCCCCTCCTCCGCCTCCTCTGCCCCCTCCTCCGCCCCCGCGACCGCCTGCGAGCCGCGCGCCCGGTTCGGCGACCTGCTCGCCGCCGAGTGGATCAAGGTGCGGTCCCTGCGCTCCACCCCGTGGACCCTCGCACTCATCACCCTGTTCGTCATCGGCTCATCCGCCGTGGCCGCCCTGGCGAACAAGTCCGTGCCGTCCGGACCCGCCGAATTCCTGCCCTACGACGCCTACCCGCCGGCCGGCTACATGACGCTGATGCTCGTCGCCGGCAGCATGGGCGCCCTCACCGTCGTCAGCGAGTACAGCAGCGGCCTGATCCGTACCACCACCGCGGCCGTCCCCGCCCGCGGGGCGGTGATGCTGGCCAAGGCGGTGGTCACCGCCGCGCTGTGGACCGCGGTCGGCACGGTGATCTCCACCGGTTCCTTCCTGGTCTCCCAGGCCGTCCTGGACGGGCATGGGGCAGGGGTCGGTCTCACCCATCCCGGCGTGTTCCGGGCACTGGTGGCCTCCGCCCTGCTGGGCCCGGTCTGCGCCCTGGTCGGCCTCGGCTTCGGAGCCCTGATCAGGCACGGCGCCACCACCATGGTCACCAGCGCCTTCGTCCTGGTGATGCTGCCGCCGGTCTTCTCGCAGAGCGCACGCTGGTCCGCCGCCGTGAGCCACTCGATGCCGGCCACGGCGTGGAAGCGCCTGGTGCAGAGCTGGGAACCGGATCCCCACTCGCTCGCCTACGACGCCACCGTCCCCGGCTCCTGGACCGTGTACGTCCTCTGGCCGCTGATCGCGGTCGCCCTCGCGGTGGTCCTCGTACGGCGCCGCGACGTGTGAGACGGCCCACGGGTCTGCGGGTCTACGGGGTCTGCGGGCCCCGGGCCTACCGGCCCACCGCCGGCGGGGAGATCTCCGTGCTCAGCCAGCCCAGCGCCTCGGGGTACATCCCGATCCAGGTCTGGAAATTGTGCCCGCCCTGCGGCCTGACCAGGGTCTTGATCCGGACCCCGGAGTCCTTGGCCGCCGCGGTGAAGGCGGTGAGCTGCTGCGGCGGGCTGTCCTTGTCCTGCGCGGACGTGGCGAGGAACAGCCCGATGTCCGCCTTCTTCGTGTGCTCGATCAGCCACATCGGGCTGTTGCGCTCCCGCAGCACCGGATCCTCGAGCACGTCCGGGTCGCCCGTCAGCGGATCCGGGTCCAGGGCCGCGCCCGCCCGGAACGCCTTCGGGTACTGGAGCGGCAGCTTGGCCGCGCAGAACGCCCCGGTCGAGATGCCCATCAGCCCCCAGCCCCTGGGCTCGGGGAGCGTGCGGAAGTTCTTGGCGACCAGGTCGGGCACGTCCTCCGCGAGCCAGCTGGCCACCTTGCGCGCGGGAGTGTTCGTGCAGTCGGTGTTCACCCCTCCGGGGGCCACCTCGGGGATCACCAGGATGAACGGGTGCGCCGCGCCCAGCTGAACCAGCTGCTCCAGGGCGCCCGGCATGCTGCCGATGTCGATCCAGGAGCGCGGCGAGCCCGGGTAGCCGTGCAGCAGCATCAGTACGGGGAAGCGGGTCTTGTCCGCGCCCGGTGCGTCGTACTCGGGGGGAGTCCACACGATCACCTGGCCGGCGAGCTTCGAGTGGGAGCCCCGGAAGTACGTGCTACGGGTGCCGTCGCCGCCCTGGGTGAACTTGGCCCGCCCGAGCGGCGGCCCGGTCATGGCGGAGAGGTCCTGCCCGGTGTCGGTGCCCAGCAGGTCGTCCCAGGAGGAGTAGAGGCCGTAGCTGCCGTTGATCCAGGTGGCCACCACGCAGATGGCCGTGAGCTGGCAGACCCCGATCATCACCAGCCGGGCCGGCCAGCGCACCCAGCCGGGGCCGGGAATCCGGTTCCACAGGAGCAGCGCGGCGAGCATCGCGAGTGCGGTGACGGCGATCAGCGTCACGAGGAACGACGTACTGGTCAGCTCCACTGCGCCGGCTCCTGACGTGCGGACGAGGTGATGGAGAATTCCGGACAATACGTCAAATCTACGGTGCCCGCCGCTCCGGGGAAGGGTGCCGTGCACCGTGTCGGGCCCGGACCGGTACAAATGCGGGGGTCGCGAGGCGCCCCATATCCGCTGCCGGCAGCTCAGGTCTCCGGCCTTGCGGTAGATTCACCGCCTGTTCACCGGCGCGGTTCCGGAGGTTTGTCCGTGCTGGTGTCGTATGCGGCATGATCGACGGGGATATGCGGAACACGCGGAAAATCACCAATCGACGGATTCGATCCGGAACGCGGGCCAGGGTGTCGCCGATGGCGGCGGCGCGCGCGGGCTATCAGGTCAAACTGCTGCTCGACCCGGACCGGGTGCTGGACGCCGACGGCCTGCCCACGGAGCCCGCGGCCGCCGCACTGTCGCTCGGCGCGCCCGGCCGCGTCGAGGTCGCGCAGTACGTGGACGACGCCGGGCTGAGCCTGGGCGGCCAGGGCTGGATCGTCCGCATCCGGCGCCACGACGACGAGAACCGCATCCGCCTCGCCTACAAGGCCCGCTTCGACATCGACGGCGACGGCGCGGACCCGGCCGCGGTGCGCCGCGTGATGGACCGGGCGAGCGGATACAACTTCGGTGTCGGCGACCAGAACTACTCGGTTCAGGTCAACCTCAGCCACACCCGAGCCACCCTCGACTTCACGAACAAGAAGTGCCGGCCGGTCCCGGGCCTGGCGCCCGGCGAGCTCCCCGGGCTCGACGCCTCCCGCGCCCTCGTCCTGGACCGCCTCCCCGGGAAACTCGCCAAGTGGGGTGCGAAACCTGCCGGTTGGGCCGAGTCGGTCACCGCTTCATCCCGTCTCCACGGTCCCGTAAGGCAGGCCAACTACCCTGGCCGGATGCTGGATCACGCGATGGAGACACAAGTCAGCCGGATCCGGACCGCGTCCGGGGAGCTGACCTGGTTCGCCGAGATCACGGCCAAGGGGCGCACCCTCCGGGAGGCCGTCGAGCTGCGCTCCGACCTGATGGGCAAGCTCCGCGCGGAAGGCTGGCTGCTGGAGCGGGACGCCTTCAAGACCGACCTGGTCCTCGGCCGGTGAACACGCCCGGGACCGGTCCGATATCCGGTCCGACCGCTGGTCCGATACCCGGTCCGATACCCGGTCCGGCCCCTGCTCCGGTACGCGTGGCCCACCTGGCCGACCTGCACATAGGGTCCGCGCTGCGCGGGCTGGCGGACTACCCCGGGGCGCCCGCGGTGGACCCGCACGAGGCCCCGTACGAGGCCCTGCGCGCGGCCGTGCGCCGGATCGTCGGGGGCGGCTACCAGGCGGTGCTCGTCGCCGGGGACGTCTTCGACCGCCGCCACGCCGACGCCCGCGCGCTGGCCGCCTGCCAGGACGCGCTCGGCACCTTCCACGAAGCGGGCCTGCGCACCGTCGTGGTCTCGGGCAACCACGACGCGGAGACCCCGCTGCCGCAGAAGCTGCAGCTCCCGCCGTCGGTGCGCTGGCTGGGCGCCGACGCCCCCGAGTCGGTGGTCTGGCCCGACCTCGGCGTCGCCGTCCACGGCCAGTCGGTGGCGGGGCCCGACGAACGCCGCGACCTGGCCGCCGGATACCCCGGCCGGGTCCCCGGCACCGTGAACATAGGGCTCCTGCACACCAGCCTGCACGGCGCGTGGAGCCGCCGGATCTGTGCGCCGACCGACCCCCGAACGCTGGCCCGCGCCGGATACGACTACTGGGCGCTCGGCCACGTCCACCACCGGCTCCTCCCCGGCGCCGGTGCGTTCGCGGTGTACCCGGGCAACACCCACGCCCGCGGCCCCGGCGAGCCGGGCGGGCGCGGGTTCACCGAGCTGCTGATCGAGGGCCCCGGCCCGGACTCCGGCCCCGGATCCGGCCCAGGCGGTGCCGGCCACCGGATCGGGATCCGGCAGGTGGACACCGCCCCGGTGCGCTACGAGACCCTGCACCTCCCGCACCGGGCGACCGCCGAAGCCGACCTGCGGGACCGGTTCGCAGCCGTCGCGGAGCCGCCCGCCGGCGGCGCCGTCATCTGGACGCTCAGCGCCGGGACCCCGCCAGCACTCCTCCACCCGGCCCGCGCCCTGGCCGGCCCGGGCGCGATGGTCTGCCCCGCCTAGGATCCCGTCGGCCGGGTCAGCTCCGGACCCGCACCGCCACGGAGTGCCACCCGGTCGCCCCGTCGGGGAGGGTGCCGGTGCGTTCCCCGGTCTGGACGGCGCCCGTACGGTCCGTGGCGCGGACCTCCAGGACGTGCCTGCCGGGAGCCGCCTCCCAGAACCACACCCACTGGCGCCAGGTGTCGTCCCCGTCGGCTTCCGCGAGCCGGGCCTCCCGCCAGGGGCCCGCGTCCACCCGTACCTCGACCCGCGCGATGCCCCGGTGCTGCGCCCAGGCCACCCCGGCGACGGCCACCCGGCCCGCCGCCGGCTCGGCGGAGGCGCGCGGGGTGTCGATGCGGGACTGGGTCTTGACCGGAGCCCGCTGGGCCCAGGAGCGGCGCACCCAGTACGCGTCGTACGCGCCGAAGGTGGTCAGGCGCAGCTCGCGCAGCCATTTGCAGGCGGAGACGTACCCGTACAGGCCCGGCACGACCATCCGTACGGGGAAACCGTGCCGGAAGGAGAGCGGCTCGCCGTTCATGCCGACGGCCAGCAGTGCCTCGCGGCCGTCCATCACGGCCTCGACCGGGGTGCCGAGCGTCATCCCGTCCACCGAACGCGCCACCAGCTGGTCGGCGGGTCCGCCCTGCGACGGCGGCCGGACCCCCGCCTCGCGGAGCAGGTCGGCGAGGCGTACGCCGAGCCAGCGCGCGTTTCCCGCGTACGGGCCGCCGACCTCGTTGGACACGCACGTGAGGGTGATGTCGTGCTCGACCAGGGGCCGGGAGAGCAGCTCCCGCAGATCCAGGGTGAGGGGCCTGGCCACTCCGTCGCCGTGGATGTCCAGCCGCCAGGAGTCCGCGTCCACGCGCGGGACGACCAGGGCGGTGTCCACGCGGTAGAACTCCTGGTCCGGGGTGAGGAAGCGGGCGGTCCCGGGGATCCGCAGGTCCGCCCCGGCCGGTACCGGCGGGGCCGGGACGGCGGGCCGCGGGAGGACGAGGCCGGCCCGCGAGGCCGTGGCTCCCGCGGAGCCGTGGGCGCCGAGCCGCCGCCCGGCGTACCCGGCCCCGACGGAGACCACCAGGGTGGCGAGGGCGAGGCGGCCGAAGCCGCGCCGGTCCATGGCACCGATCCTTCCGGAGCCGCCGGGCAGAGTCCGCGGCGGGGGTCGGTTCAAGGCGGTGACCAGCAGGTACAGCACTCCGGCGGCCGTGATTCCGCCCGCCGGGGAGGGCAGCGCGTCCTTCCAGGACGCCTCCGGGCGGCTGAGTGCGGCCGCCGCGCCGAGCGCCCCGAAGGCGGCCGCCAGCGAGGCGGCCGAGGGCAGGTGGTGTACGGCGAGCAGCCCCGCCGCGACCGCCGCGGCGGCCAGCACGGCGCCGATGCCGAGGGTCAGGACCAGCTTGTCGTCCGTCCCGAACTGGCGGACCGCCCATTCCTTGACGGCGGCCGGGGTGCGGTCGACCACTGCACCGCCGACCGCGGCGAGCGGGGCGGCCTCGGGCCGGACGGCCACCGCCACGAGCTGCGCCAGGACCAGTCCGGCGAACGCGGCCAGCAGCCCGCCGAGGGCGGCGAGCGCGTACCGCTTCGGTGTTCTCGTACGCGTCATCCGGAGTCACCGTCCGCCCGGTCCGGTGGAACTGGTACCCCCCGGCTTCCAGCGTGCGCCCGAACACCCGCTCCGGTCACTCGTGGGGGTGGTCGGACCCGCTCTCCGCGTCCGGTGGGAGCACGGCCCGGTGGCTGGTGGTCCCCCCGCGCTTGCGCAGTTCCACGATCCCGTCGGTGAGCCGTTCCCGCAGGTCGGAGCGGAGCCCCGGATCCGCTGACCGCGCTAACCGGTCGGCGGTGGGATCGGTGGCGTCGCCGCCGTCGGCGGGTCTGGCGGGTCCGGCGGCCCCACCGGTGAGGAGGGCCAGCAGCTCCAGGGTCGGGGAGGGCCGGTTCGGGTCGGTCTCGGACATGGCGGGAGTCCTTCCGGCGGTGGCTGGAGGCGGCCGGCGGTGGCTGACGGCGGCGGCGATGAGCAGCGGTGGTGCGGTGCGGTGCGGTGCGGTCGTGACGGCGTCGCAAGGGGCGGTCACCGGATCGTCCCGGTGACCGCCCCTGATCGAATCCCGTCAGATTCCGGCAGTGAACCCAGCGCCCCGTCCGCCCGACGGGCAGTCGGCCCGCTTGTCCCCCGGGAGAGTGGGGAGATTCCCCCCGGAGGGTGAGCGGCGCGTCATCCGGGGATCCCCACCGCCCCTCTGGTGTAGGTTATTCGGCCTCGGGCAGCGTGGCCGCGATCCCGGACGCCAGGACGTGCGGGTCCCCGGTCGGCCGGTCCGGGTGACGGGTGGTGAGCCGGGCCCAGTCGTCCTCGAAGCCGTGCCAGTCGATGGCCTGCGGCGCCGCCCGGCGCACCAGCGCCTCCTCCAGCGAGGCGAAGTACGAGGACCAGCGCGGCGCGTACAACTCGCTGATCAGGCCGTTCCATTCGCGGTTCGCGTAGTCGTGCAGGAAGCCGCCCTCACTGGTGCTCTGCGGGCCCCACACGCTGAGGACCGAGCGGGCGTCGTACTCGTACCGGTCGGCCTCGGCCGGGTCCGCGCCGTGCGCGCGGGCGGCCGACAGCCAGGAGCCGGGCAGGAAGTTCGGATCCGAGCCGACGAGCGCGTCCAGCTGCTTCTCCCGGCGGGCTCACTCGGCGGTCAGCTCGCGGAACAGGTCCACGTCCTGGGCCTCGTAGGCCTCCGTGATCCGGGGCAGCAGCACCCGCGAGTGGTTGGCGAGGGCCTGCCGGGCCGGGTCCGCTTCCCCATGGGTGCGGACCGTCAGACCGGCAGGGCCCACGCCTGGTCGACCTGGTGGTCGCCGCAGGGGGCCAGCCGCAGCCGCTCGGCGGGGGTGCCCGGCTCGGCGGGGGCCGCCGGGGCGGCGGGCGCCGTCAGGCAGAGTCCGCTCGTGTCCTCGACCAGGGCTCCGTCCCGGCGGGGCGTCCAGCTCTGCCCCGGCTCCCGGCGCCGCCGGCCGGAGGAGCAGTCGGCCAGTTCCACGAGCTGCTCCGCGCCCACCGACAGGCACTCGCCGGCCAGCCGCAGGCCGCCGTCCCGGTCCAGGGTCCAGCGCTGGTCGGGCGCACCCGTGCAGGCGCCCATGACGACGGCGCCGACAGCCGTGGTGTTCGCCCCGTCGGCGCACGCGGCGCCCGTGCCGGTGCCCCGTCCGGTGATCTGCCCGGTCGGTACGGCCGGTGCGCAGCCGGCACGCGGGGTGAGCCGCCAGACACCGGTGTCGTGCGCGGCCAGCGTCCCGGTCAGGGCGTCGGACACCTCGTCGACCTGCCCCTTCCAGAGGTCCTTCGTGCCGACGGTGCAGGAGCCCAGCCCGATCTCGTCGAGCGGTACGCGGATGTCGCGGGTGGCGCCGGACCGGTTGAGGACGGCGACCGCGCGGTCCCCGTTCGCGAGCGGCCGCACGAGGATGTCGAAGGTGGCGTTGGAGGAGACCACCGCGCCCTGCCGGCCCATCGGGTCCTGGTCCAGCGCGATCAGGTCGGTGTTTCCGAGGGCGGCGAGCCCGGCCGCGGTGAGCTCGGAGACCTGGGAGGACAGGATGAACGGCGCGGCCATCATGGCCCACAGGCCGACCTGGCTGCGGCTCTCCGCCGCGGTGAGCCCGGGTGCGCCCGCGATCAGGAAGTCGGGGTCGTTCCAGTTGCCCGGGCCCGCGTACCGGCCGAGCCAGCGGTTGTAGCCGTAGTTGCCCATGACCGAGCTCCAGCGCGAGGTGTCCGGTGCGGTCGGCTTGTAGACCTTGATGTCCCGGCCCTCGCGCCACAGCTGGCCGGTCTCGCCGACCCAGTCGATCACCTTGTGCCAGTCGGAACCGCCCCACTCGCCCTGCTGGAAGTAGGCGGGCGCGGAAGCCGACAGCACCATGTCCCGGCCGCTTTCGCGCAGCGCCCTGGCGACGGAGTTGTAGGCGTCCCGGTAGGCCTGCTCCTTGGTCCGGCCCTCGGGCACCCAGAGGTTGCAGCCGTCCATCTTGACGTAGTCCACCCCCCAGGAGGCGAACTGCCGGGCGTCGCGGGCGTAGTGGTCGGGGCCGCCGCCCTCGGGGGCGCCGCTGCCGGGGTAGCGCTCGCAGGTGAGGTGGCCGGCGTCCTCGTAGATGCCGAACTTGAGCTTCCTGGCGTGCAGGTACCGGCCGAGCCAGGCCATGCCGTGCGGGAACTTCTCCGTGTCGACGACGAGGGCGCCGTCCGCGTCGCGGCTCTTCTCCATCCAGCAGTCGTCGACGGTGACCGTGTCGTAGCCCTTGGCGGCCAGGCCGGTGGACACGAGCGCGTCGGCGTTCGCCACGACCTTGGCCTCGTCGATGTCGCACATGTAGTGCGCCCAGTTGTTCCAGCCCATGGGTGGGGTGAGCGCGAGCGGGGTGGCGGACGTCGCGTCGGGCCCGGTGGGCTCGGCCGTCGCCGGGGCGGGGCAGAGTGCGAGGGCGAGCAGGGCGGCCGCGGTCAGACAGGGGAGCGACGCACGCAGGCGAGGCGGCACGGAGTCTCCTTGACGAGGGGGCTGTCGAGCGCTCAGTGCAGCGGTGTGACTACCCTCTGTCAACATAAGTCGATGGATATTGCCTCATGACCAGCAATATGGGCGCAGTTGATGTCACACGAAGGGGTTGACCCGAGGTTCGGTACGGCGGCTGTGACAGTGGATGTGACGATGGCTGTGTCACTGGCCATGACGCCGGATGTGACAGTGGCTGATACGATGTATCCCATGCCGAGGAAATCAGCCGCCCTGGACCGCGCGACACCCGACGCGATCGCCGCCGCCGCCCTGCGGATCCTCGACGAGGAGGGGCCCGGCGCGCTCAGCTTCCGGGCCCTCGCCGACCGGCTCGAGGTCTCGCACGCCACCGTCCAGCGCCGCTGCACCGACCTCGCCGGCCTGCTCGACCTCTGCACCGAGCACCTCGCCGCCCAGTTGCCCGAGATCCCGGAGGGCACCGGCTGGGCCGAGGCCACCGAACAGCGGTTCACCGCCCTCTACCGGCTCCTCACGGCCCACCCCGGTCTGCCGGCCCTGCGCGGCGGGCGTCCCTGGCTCGGGCGGCAGCTGCTGGCCCGGCTGGTGGAACCGGCGCTCGCCGACAGCGTGGCCGCAGGGATGACCCCCGCCGGGGCGATGACCGTGTACCGGCGGATGTACCTGCTGACCCTGGGCAGCGCGGCCTTCGTGGACCACCGGGATCCGGCCGGCGCCACCGCCGCCTCGCGCGCGGCGCTGGCCGCCCTGGACCCCGCCGGGTTCCCGGTGCTCTCGGGCGCGCTGGCCGACGTACTGCCCGCCCTGACCGACCACGAGGTGTACTACGGCGCGCTGCGCCAGCTGATCGAGGCAGCCCGGCCCGCCGGAGCCTGACGGCGGACCGGTTCGAACGACAGGAGTGGGTTCATGGAACAGCAGCTCGACTACGCCGCCGTGCGCGCGGCCGCCGGCCGGATCGCCGGGGCGGTACGGCCCGTCGCGGTGATACCGGCGGGCGGGGGCATCTCGTACGCGCTGGAGTACCTCCAGCACACCGGCTCCTTCAAGGCGCGCGGTGCCCGCAACTTCCTCGCGGCCCACCGCGCCGCCGGCACCCTTCCGGACGCCGGGGTCACCATCGCCTCCGGCGGCAACGCCGGACTCGCCTGCGCCTGGGCGGCCCGCGCCGAATCGGTGCCGGCCACCGTGTTCCTGCCGACCGGTGCCCCGCGCGTGAAGGTGGAACGGCTGCGCGGCTACGGGGCCGACGTACGGCTCGTCGGCGACCGGTACGCCGAAGCGCTGGCCGCGTGCCGGGAGTTCGCCGCCGGGAGCGGGGCGCTGAGCAGCCACGCCTACGACCATCCGCTGATCGCGGCGGGAGCCGGGACCCTGCTCGACGAGATCCGCGCCGCCCTGCCCGGCCTGGACACGGTCGTCGTCGCGGTGGGCGGCGGCGGGCTGTTCGCCGGCATCGCCACCGCCGCCCGGGAGCACGGAGTACGGGTGGTCGCGGCCGAGCCGGAGAACTGCCGCGCCCTGAACGCGGCCCTCCAAGCGGGCCGGCCCGTGGACGTCCCCGTGGACTCGGTGGCCTCCGACTCGCTCGGAGCGACCCGGGTCTCCGCGGACGCACTGGCCGCCGTACGGGCGGACAACGCCGCATCGGTCCTGGTCCCGGACGCGGCGATCACCGCGGCCCGGCGCGCGCTCTGGGAGGAGCACCGCATCGTGGTCGAGTCGGGCGCCGCCACCGCGCTCGCGGCCGTACGCACCGCGCCCGGACCGCTGGGCGACCGGGTCGCCGTGGTGCTGTGCGGAGCGAACACGGACCCGTCGGACCTGGGCCGCGCCGGGGCGGTCGTGGGATGACCGCCCGGGCCGCGCCGGGGCGGTCCTAGGATGACCGCATGCTCCTGCCGCCGCGCCGCCCGGCCCTCGTACTCGCCACGCTCGTAACGCTGTTGGCCGCCTGCGTGTCGGGATGCGCCGGGGACGAGCGGGACCCGGCCGGGGGCCGGCCGGGTGCCGAGGGTGGCACCGGGACGGCCCAGGACGCGAAGCCGCCCGCTCCCAAGCCGGCCGGAAGCCCCGGGGACATCCTCGTCGCAGGACGTCCCGTCACGGGTTCGCAGGCCTCCGGAATCCCCAAGGCGCCGTTCAAACGTACGTACACCGACGGGGAGTTGTACGCACCGGTCACCGGCTACCGGTCCCTGGCCTTCGGCGCCGCCGGAGGACTCGAGGGCGTACTGGCGGCCGACATCGACGCGGGGAAGGACGTGGCGACGACCATCGACCCCGCGGTACAGCGTGCCGCCTTCGACGCACTGCGCGGCCGACAGGGCGCCGCGGTCGCCCTCGACGCGGAGACCGGAGCCGTCCTCGGCCTGGTGAGCGCCCCGTCGTTCGACCCGGGTTCCTTCAGCGGGAACACGCAGGCCGACGAAGGGGCGTGGAACGAGCTGAAGGCCCAGGGCCTCGACGGCCCCATGAAGAACCGGGCACTGCGCGACGTCGAGAACCCGGGGGCGGCCGTCCACGTACTCGTCGCGGCCGCCGCCCTGGAGAAGGGCCTCCTCCCGTCCGTGGACACCCCGACCCGCAGCCCGGCCGTGTACCTCGCCCCGCAGAGCACGACCGGGTTCTCCGGCGATCCGGCCCACTGCACCGACGCCAGCCTGCGGGTGGCCCTGCGGTACGCGTGCGCGAACGTCTTCGCCGCCATCGCCTCGGAGCTGGGCGCCGACGCGCTGGCCTCGACGGCGACGGCATTCGGATTCGGCGACGACACGATGGACACGCCCGTGCGCGCCTTCGAAAGCACCTGGCCGAGCAAGCCCGGGAACCCGACCCAGCTCGCCCTCATGGCCAACGGCCTCTTCGAGGTCAAGGCCACCCCGGTGCAGATGGCCATGGTGATGGCCGTGCTCGCCAACGGAGGCAACCTGGTCCACCCCAGCACGGTCACCAGCCCGAAGACACCCGTGCCCGCCCAGCGCGCCGTCTCCCAGCGCACGGCGGACCAGCTGCGGTCGGCGCTCGGCGCCCCGGCCGTCGCATGGGTTCCCTCGGCTTCGGTCTCCTGGGCGCTGTCCTCCACGCGTTCCCCGTCCGGCCGCCCGCTGGCCGTCGCCGTCTGCCTGTCTTCCCCCACCGACGGCACCTCGCAGGCGGGCCCGATCGCGGCGCGGATCGCCGGGGCCGACAAGAGGTAGCTCCCGTCAGGCGGAGTCGTCCTCACGGACCACGACGACCGTACTGGCCGCGTACTGGACCACCTGCTGGCTCACCGAGCCCAGCAGCGCGCCCCTGATGCCGCCGTAGCCGCGGGTGCCGACGACCGTGAGGGCGGCTTCCTTCGAGGCGTCGACCAGCACCTGCGCGGGCGAGCCCTGCTCCACCCGGCGGAAGACCGGAACGCCCGGCGAGGTGCCGACCGCCTCCGCCACCGTGTCGGAGAGCTTCTGCCGGGCCGCCTCCTCGGCGGTGACCAGCTCGTTCCGCTCTGACGCGCTCACGCCGAAGGGGTTGGTGTTCCACTCCCAGCTCATGACGGCGTGCACCCGGCCGCCGATGGCCTTCGCCTGGGCGACCCCCCAGCGCAGGGCCTGCTTCGAGTGGCTCGAACCGTCCACGCCGACGACGATCAGGGGCTCGGTGTTCTGGGTCACGGTGAATCCTCACGTTCATCCGAATGATCGTTCTCATCCTGTATACACGCCCCGCCCGGCCTGACCTCGAACGACGATCGTTGCGCGGACCGAAGACTTTGGAGTACAGCGCGGGAGGTCCCCGCTTGCGAGAGTGGGTGGTGACGAACGGGAACCGTTCGCCGGACGACGAGGAGCGGGACGTGGCACGACGCAATGGATGTCTGATCGGCTGTCTGGTGGCGGTGGTCCCGGGGATCGGACTGCTCGTGGTGCTGCTCTTCGGGGTCGGCAAACTGGTGGACGTGGCCGACAAGACCCTGGTCGACCCCAAGGTGTACGAGGCCGTCAAGGCCGGCGACTCCGAGTCCGAGGTCCGTGCGAAGCTGCCCTCGGGGGAGACCTTCGTGAAATCGACCCTCAAGGACGGCGGCCCCGTCGAGCCCGCGGGCAGCCAGTGCGCCTGGTACCTCTCCAGCGCCGGTGACGGCAACACGGTGTTCCGCTTCTGCTTCAAGGACGGCAAGCTCGCGGAGAAGGCCGACTACCGACTGAAGTAGGACCTTCGGCGCGCGTCCGTGGTGGCGGCGCGTGGGCGGGGCTCTACGGAGCCGTCGCGAGTCGCACGTCCGCGATCAGGGGCACGAGCCGGCCGGCCGTGCAGGCCGGGAGGCGGGCCGTTTCGGCGGCGATCCCTTCGAGGACGGCCGCCCGCTGGTCCGCGTCGCACAGCGACAGGTGGAACAGCAGGTGCCGGCAGGCGCGGGCCCTCGTGCGGGGTGTGGCCGACCGTCTGCGCATGGCGGTGAACGCGGCCCGGGCGAGCTCCCGCGGATCGGGCCGGGGGTCGACGCCGGTCTGGACGACCAGCGCGGCGAGGTTGAACGCCGTGAGGATCCGGACCTGTTCGATCACGGCGGCATTGCCGGCGACCTCCGAGGAGCCCCGGGGATCTCGGTACAGGACTCCGGGGGCGGGGTGCCCCGCGCGCACGGAGCAGAGCCGGGCGAAAGCCTCCCTGTCGTCCGCGTCGGCCATGGCGCGCACGGCGGCGAAGTCGATGGAGTAGTAGCGCTCGTACGGCGTCCCGCGCAGCAGGCCGGCTGCCACCCGTGCGGCGGGCAGCACCTGCGCGTTCACGCAGCCGGAGTACGAATCGGCGAACGGCTCCACCGCGAACGACGCGGTGACCCCGGCCGCCCGGGCCAGCTCGGACAGCCCCCGGACGAGTGGTCCGCTCGGGTCGCTGACGGAGGCGGAGCAGTCGGAGTATTCGGAGGAGCCGGGGTATTCCGAGGAGTCGGAGGAGCCGGGGTACTCCGAGGAGCCGGGGTACTCGGCGGAGTCGGAGGAGTCGGCGGAGTCGGAGGATCCGGAGCCGGTCCCCGTCCCGGATCCGGTGTACGGAGCCATGGCCAGGGCGGCGAGTCGGCGCAGGGCCGGGCCGAGCGGCGCGGGCCCGGGCGAGGGCGGCCCCGCCACGGCGCGGATCCAGGGGAGCTCCCTGAGGTGCGCGAAGTTCCACAGCCCGTGGTTGTACCGGGCACTGCCCTGGTAGAGCTTCGCCAGCAGGGTCCGCAGCGCGGTGTCGGTGACCCCCGGGTGGTACGCCCGGGCGAGGGCCTCCCCGACGCGCAGCGGCACGCGGACCCCGGAGAGCCCGGACTCCCACGCCGCCCGCGCCTCCTCGGCGGCGGCCAGGCCGTCTCTTTCGGATCTTGCCGGGCCCGCGACGCCCGGCACCGCGCCTGGCCGCACTGCCGGGGCGAACGGCCCCCGCAGGAGGGCGGCTTGGCGGACCTGCTCCTGGCGCAGCCGGGTGTGCTCGGGGGAACCGGGCCGCCCGCGCCTGGCGACCATCGAGGTGACGGCGTGCCGCAGCAAGCCGGCCTGCCGGGAGCCCAGTTCACGGCCATCGACCGTCTCCTCCAGGGCCCGCCGCAGGATGGCCGGGTTCGACTTGGGGTCGCGGTGGCGGCCGGTCAGGGGGTGGGCCGCCGCCAGGGCCCCGTACCGCTTCAGCAGTTCGGCGCCCTCCGTGCGCGCGGAGTGGGAGTCGTACGCGTACATGTCGTGCGCGAACGCGCGCAGCCAGTACGCGAGCAACTCGTCCTCGAAGGGCCGCCATACGGTCAGCGCCTCGCGCTGCGCGGCGACGGCGGGGTTCGGCCGCCGCCGCGCGAGCAGCCGGGCCGCCTCGCGGGCCGGGCCGGTGACCTCGGGGCCGTACGCCTCGGGGCCGGTGACCCGGGGGCGCGGAGTACAGGGCAGGTGATCGGCGAACGGCTCCAGGAGCGAGGTCAGTCCGGCGGCGGCTTCCCGCTCCCCGGCGCGCAGGAGCCACGCCACGCACAGCAGCGCGGCCTCCTGGGGTGCGTGGATCTCGTAGCGGCCGTGCTCCAGGAGCGAGCCGAGCCCGGCGAGACCCGGTTCGGTGAGGCCGTGCGCGAAGAGGGCGCGCCGGGTCTGCGGTACGCCCGCCAGCCGGGCGGCCTCCCGCTCGTAGGGCCGTATCCGCGCGTGCGCCGCGCCGGAGCGGGCCCAGCCGGGCCACGTGGATTTCTCGTTCATCGCCGGCGTGGCAGGTCCTGCCCCTGCGCCCTCCGACTGTGCAGGTCGGTGCTCTGGCTGCTGAGCTACACGCCGTGGCGCGAATCTACCCCGGACGGGGCCGTCGGGTCCATGGGGTTCGCCGACTCGACCGCAAGGCCGGCAAAGACACCTCGCGGTGGGCGAGATAAACCGCATTAGTGCAAGTTATCCAGTGAATCGACATCACGCCAAAGCGAATGAGAACTAAAGCGCATCAGTGGAGGTAAACGCCATGGTGATGGAGTGATTTTCGGACGGTGTTCCCACGCCCTGCCGTAATTCGGGACACGCGGATGCTTGCCGGTCGGGAAATTGGTCATATTGGCGGGACCTTGGAACTCCCCCTGGAGGCGGCGACGATGACGACCCGTAAGCGCGTGACCCGTACGGCCATCAGCACGCTCGTGGCCGGTGCCTTCCTGGCGGCCTCCGGGTGCGGCATGAGCGGGGGAGCGGGGGACGTGAAGGAGGGGGAGCGGACCGGAAAGGTGTCCGGACGGATCACGTTCCGCACCCTCCAGCTGAAGCCGGTGTTCACCTCGTACGTGCAGGGCGTCATCGACGCGTTCGAGGAGCGGTACCCGGACGTGGAGGTCACATGGGAGGACGTGCCGGGCGACGGCTACAACGAGAAGCTCGTGGCCGACGCCCAGGCCGGGGCGCTCCCCGACGTGGTCAACCTCTCCACCGACTCCTTCCAGCTCCTCGGCGACCGCGGGATGCTCGCCGATGTGGCCAGGCTCGACCCGGAGGTCGCCGAGGACTACGTCCCCGGCGCCTGGAAGCAGTTCAAGCTGCCCGGCAAGGGAGACGGCGTGTACGCGTACCCCTGGTACGTGACCCCGGAGATCCTCACCTACAACAAGGACCTCTTCGAGAGGGCCGGCCTCGACCCGGCGAAACCGCCCACGAGCGTGGAGCAGTTCTTCGACTACGCCGAGCAGATCGCGGCCAAGTCCGGTGGCCAGTACTCCGCGTTCATGGCCGACCCCAAGGGGCGGCTGCCCGGGGACTGGCAGAAGATGGGCGTCCCGATCCTCAACGAGAAGCAGGACGCCTTCACCTTCGACACCGGCAAGGCCGTCGAGTGGGCCGAGCGGATGAAGGACCTGTACGCCAAGGGCGCCATGCCCAAGGAGTCCCTGCTCAAGAGCGACGACATCAGCCAGCTGTACGGCAGCGGGAAGATCGCCTTCGGTCCCGGCTCCCCGGGCTTCGTCAGGGACATCAAGCAGAACGCCCCGCAGGTCTACGCCAGGACGCAGGTCGGCCCCGCCGTCACCGGAAAACTCGGCCACATCGGCATCTACGCCCAGTCGCTCGGCATCAGGAAGGACACCAAGCACCTGGACGCGGCGACCGAGTTCGCCAAGTGGATCACCAACGGCCCCAACCAGGTGGCCTTCTCCAAGAAGGCCACCATCTACCCGTCCAACGCCGCGGGCCTGGCCGACCCGTACTTCGCCGACAAGGGCGACGGCAAGGACGCGGAGACCCTGGCGCGCGCCGTCGGCGCCGAGCAGCTGAAGAGCGCCGCGCTCGACGCCAACACCCCCGTCCAGTGGACCAACCAGGTCGGTGACGCGGTCGTGCGCGAGATGCAGAAGGTCATCAACGGCGAGCAGGACGCCAGGACGGCGGTACGCAAGGCGCAGGAGGAGGCCAACGAGCTGCTCGCCAAGTCGGCGCGGAAGTGAAGGCCGGGAGGGCCGGAGGGGCCGGTAGGGCAGGGAAAGCCGGGAAGGCGAGGAAGGCCATGGAGGCCGAGACGGGACTGAGTCACCGCAAGTGGTGGACCCCGTACCTCTTCCTCGCCCCCGGCCTCGTGATGGTCACGATGTTCAGCCTCTGGCCGTTCGTCAACACCGTGATCCTCTCCTTCACCGACGCGCAGATCCTGCGCGGCGGCGGGTTCGTCGGCTTCGACAACTACACCCGCGCATTCGCCGACCCGGACTTCTGGGTGGCCACCGGCAACAGCGTGCTGTACCTCGTGGTCGTCGTCCCCTGCCTGGTGTTCCTGCCGCTGGCCCTCGCGGTCCTCGTGCAGACGAAGATCCCCGGCATCGGCTTCTTCCGCTCGGCGTTCTACACCCCGGTGATCGCCTCGGCCGTGGTCGTCGGCCTCATCTGGCAGTGGGTGCTGCGCAGCGACGGTCTCGTCAACACGCTGCTGCGGAAGCTGCGCATCGTCTCCGATCCGATCCCGTTCCTGACCGACAGCACCATGCTGCTGGTGTCCGCGATGATCGTGACCGTGTGGAAGGGCCTCGGCTACTACATGGTGTTCTACCTGGCGGCCCTCGGAAACGTCTCCGCCTCGCTCTACGAGGCTGCGGCGATCGACGGAGCCGGCCCCGTACGCCGCTTCTTCAGCATCACCGTCCCCCAGGTGAAGCCGATGATGCTGCTGGTCGGGACCCTCTCCGCGATCTCCGCGCTGCGCGTCTTCACCGAGATCTACATCCTCGGCGGCGAGAGCGGCGGCCCCGGCGGCGGCGCCCGCACCCTGCCCTTCCTCATCCGGCAGGTCGGCCTCGGCTTCTCCGGCGAGACCGGATACGCGTCCGCCATCTCCATCCTGCTGTTCCTCCTGACACTGGTCTTCAGCCTGCTGGGCCGCCGTCTGTCGAAGGGAGACGAAAGGTGAGGACCCTCCCCTCCTCCGGGAGCACGGCGGGCAAGCGCGTCGGAGCCGATGCCCGGCGGTACCGGCTGGGCCTCGTCGGCCGGTACGCCACGCTCCTCCTGATGCTCGTGATCATGCTCGGGCCGATCGTCTGGCAGTTCCTGACCTCGATCCGCGGGCGCACCGAGAACGTGTACGACGGGGTGCTGCCCTCGCGGCCCACCCTCGGGAACTACTTCCGGGTCGCGGACTCGTTCCCGCTGTTCCAGTACGCCGGGAACACGCTGACGGTCGCGCTCCTCGCCATCACCTCGAACATGCTCTTCGCGGCCATGGGCGGCTACGCCCTCTCCCGGGCCGCGTGGAAGGGCCGCAGGACCGTCTTCACCGTGCTGGTGGCGACGCTGATGTTCCCCTTCGAGTCCGTGATGATCTCGATGTTCCTCACGGTCCGTGAGATGGGTCTGGTCGACACCCTCATCGGCGTCTGGCTGCCCGGCGCCGTCTCCGTACTCAACATCATGATCATGCGCTCGGCCTTCCTCGCCGTCCCCAGGGAGGTGGAGGAGGCCGCGGTCCTGGACGGGGCGGGCGAATGGGCCCGCTTCACCCGGGTCTTCCTCCCCGCCGCCAGAGGAGCCCTGGCCGTCGTCTGCATCACCAGCTTCATGGGTGCGTGGGACGACTTCCTCTGGCCCCTGCTGGTGCTGACAGACAGCGACAACTACACCCTCCAGCTCGGCCTGAAGACGCTGGCCGGCGCCACCACCGTCAGCGACCAGCGGATCATCGCCGCCGGCGCGATGGCCGCGCTGATCCCGATGATGCTCCTCTTCTTCGCGCTCCAGCGGTTCTTCTTCAAGGGCGTCGGCGAGGGAGCCGTGAAGACCTGACCCGGCGCCCCGGGCCTGCCCCCGCACTCCCCTGCTTCCCCCCAACCTCAGGATCCGCTCTCACCCCCAACCTGGAGCAGCCGTCATGCACGACGACCGCAGCATCACCGAACACCGTCTGCGCCGTGTCCTCAAGGAGCGCATCAAGCCCGCCGTCCACTCCCGCCCGGTCCCGCTGGCCGTAGAGCGGTGGGAAGCCCCCGGTGAGCCCGTTCCCGTGGCCGAAGGCCTGGCGGCCGCGTACGAACCCTGCGCCGTGGGCGACCCGTGGGGCCCGGCCTGGGGCACCACCTGGTTCAAGGTCACCGGCACCGTCCCCGCCGCGTGGGCGGGCCGCACGGTGGAGGCCGTGCTCGACCTCGGCTTCGACCGGATGATGCCCGGCTTCCAGTGCGAGGGCCTGGTCCACCGAGCCGACGGCGGGGAGATCAAGGCGCTCAACCCGTACAACGACTGGGTGCGCGTCAGTGACCGCGCGGCCGGCGGCGAGCGGATCGAGTGGTACGTCGAAGCCGCCTCCAATCCGGTCCTCGTCGACCACTCGGTCACCTACGAGGGGGACCTGCGGACCAGCGGCGACCAGCCCCTCTACCGGCTCGCCCGGATGGACCTCACGGTCTTCGAGACCGAGGTCTGGGAACTCGTACAGGACCTCGAAGTGCTCCACGACCTGATGACCCAGCTCGACGGGGGCGATGCCCGGCGCCACGAGATCCTGCGCGCCCTCGACTCCGCCCTCGACGCGGTCGACCTCTGTGACGTCCCCGGCACGGCCGCCGCCGCCCGCGCACGGCTCGCGGCCGTACTGGCCGCACCCGCCAACGCCTCCGCGCACCGGATCAGCGCGATCGGCCACGCCCACATCGACTCCGCGTGGCTGTGGCCGCTGCGCGAGACCGTGCGCAAGGTCTCGCGCACCTCGTCCAACATGCTGGGACTGATGGACGGGCACCCCGAGTTCGTCTTCGCCATGTCGCAGGCCCAGCAGTTCGACTGGATCAAGACCCACCGGCCCGAGCTCTTCGAGCGGATCAAGAAGAAGGTCGCGGACGGGCAGTTCGTCCCGGTCGGCGGCATGTGGGTCGAGTCCGACACCAACATGGTCGGCGGCGAGGCCATGGCCCGGCAGTTCCTGTACGGCAAGAAGTTCTTCATGGACGAGTTCGGCATCGAGACGAAGAACGTCTGGCTGCCCGACTCCTTCGGCTACACCGCCGCGATGCCGCAGATCGTCAAGCTCTCCGGCTCCACGTGGTTCCTGACCCAGAAGATCTCCTGGTCCCAGGTCAACAAGTTCCCCCACCACACCTTCTGGTGGGAGGGCATCGACGGCACCCGCGTCTTCACGCACTTCCCGCCCGTCGACACCTACAACTCCGACCTCGGTGGCGCCCAGCTGGCGCACGCCGCCCGCAACTACCAGGAGAAGGGCCGGGGTTCGCGCTCGCTCGCCCCCTTCGGGTGGGGTGACGGCGGCGGCGGCCCCACCCGCGAGCAGCTCGCCCGCGCGAAGCGGCAGCGGGACCTGGAAGGCTCCCCCCGCGTGGAGATCGAGCGCCCCGACGCCTTCTTCGAGAAGGCGCACGCCGAGTACGGGGACGCCCCCGTGTGGGCCGGGGAGCTCTACCTGGAGCTGCACCGCGGCACCTACACCTCCCAGGCCAAGACCAAGCAGGGCAACCGGCGCAGCGAATCACTGCTGCGCGAGGCCGAGTTGTGGGCGTCCACGGCCGCGGTGAAGGTCCCCGGGTACACCTACCCGTACGAGGACCTGGAGCGGATCTGGAAGACCGTGCTGCTCCACCAGTTCCACGACATCCTCCCCGGCTCCTCCATCGCCTGGGTGCACCGCGAGGCGCGCGAGACCTACGCCGGGGTGCGCGAGGAGCTGCTCGGGATCACCCTGGAGGCGCAGACGGCACTGGCGGGCGAGGGCGAGGAGGAGCTCGTCTTCAACTGCGCCCCGCACACCCGGCGCGGGGTCCCGGCCGGCGGTGCGGGACTCCCGGTGGCCGCCGGGCGGCCGGTCACGGTGGAGGCGCGGCACGGCGGCGGACAGGTCCTCGCCAACGGCCGGCTGCGCGTGGAGATCGACGGCCGCGGCCTGCTCGTGTCCGCCTACGACCTGGAGGCCGGCCGGGAGTCGGTCGCACCGGGGGCCGCCGCGAACCTGCTCCAGATCCACCCCGACTTCCCGAACATGTGGGACGCGTGGGACATCGACCAGTTCTACCGCAACAAGGTCACCGACCTGGTGGACGTGGACGCGCTGGAGGTCACGGAGGCCGAGGCCTCGCAGTGCACGGTGCGGGTGGCCCGCTCCTTCGGCTCCTCCTCGGTCGTCCAGTCGGTCACCCTCCGGGCCGGAGCCGGGACCGTGGACATCGTCACGGACGTGGACTGGCACGAGACGGAGAAGTTCCTCAAGGCGGCCTTCCCACTGGACGTCAAGGCCGAACGCTCAGCGTCGGAGACCCAGTTCGGGCACGTCTACCGGGCCACCCACACCAACACCTCCTGGGAGGCCGCCAAGTTCGAGATCTGCGCCCACCGCTGGATCCACGCGGAGGAGCCGGGCTGGGGCGTGGCGGTCCTCAACGACTCCACGTACGGCCACGACGTGACCCGCGACGTGCGCCCCGACGGCGGCCAGACCACCACGGTGCGCCTCTCGCTCCTGCGGGCCCCGCGCTACCCCGACCCGGAGACCGACCAGGGCGCGCACACCCTGCGCTTCTCACTCGCCCCGGGCGCGGGCATCGGCGACGCGGTCCGCGAGGGCCACGCACTGAACCTCCCGGAGCGGACCGTCACCGGAGCGGGCCCGGTCGCCCCGCTCGTCACGGTCGACACGGACGCGGTGGTCGTGGAATCGGTCAAACTCGCCGAGGACCGCAGCGGGGACGTCGTGATCCGCCTCTACGAATCCCGCGGCGGCCGGGCGCGGGCCACCCTGACGGCGGGCTTCCCCCTGTCGGCGGCGGTGGAGAGCGACCTGCTGGAGCGCCCCCTGCACGGCACCGCCGTCTCCGCCCCCGCCCCGGACGGCACGGTGGCCCTCACCCTGCGCCCGTTCCAGCTCGTCACGCTCCGCCTCCACCGCACCTGACCCCGAACCGCAGGGCGCCCGCACAGGCCGGGGTGCCCTGCGGCGCTGGCCCGCCGGAGAGGGACCGGCGCCGGTGGCGTATGTTCTGCCTGCCCGCCCCCGTCGGCGGGCTTTCCGCATGTCAACGCACCCGTGGGGGGTCCCTCGTCATGTCCGCCGGTACCGCAGGACCGTCCGCCCCCGGCGCGCCGCGAGTACGCTCCGCGCTCCGCCCGCCGAAGGGACTGGCGGCGGCCCTGACCGTGCTGCTCGGCCTGTGCGCCGCGACCCGGCTGCTCGCCGCGGCCGCCGGGGTCTACCGGTACCGGGCACTCGACAGCTTCGCGGAGGTCATGGGGCTGGGTCATTCCGCGGCCCTGCTCTCGATGGCGATCAGCCTGGTCATGCTGGCCATGGTCCCGACGGCGGTGGTCTTCATCGTCTGGTTCCACCGGGTCCGGGTGAACGCCGGCATGTGCGCGCCGGGGAGGTTCCGGGTCGGCGCCGGCTGGGCGATCGGGGTCTGGTTCGTCCCGGTCCTGGGCTGGACCGTCCTGCCCTGTCTGACCGCCTTGAAGGTGTGGGCGATCAGCGCTTCGAGGCTGCCCGGCGAGGCCGCGCCCGCCTCACCGGCCCCCGTCTTCGCCTGGGCCGGGGCCTTCGGCGCGGCGATGCTGGCGAGCGGCGGTGCGGGCCTGCTCGCCGCCGACGCCACGACCGGGGCCGCGATGCGCGAGAACGCCCTGCTCAGCGCGGGCTCGGACCTGCTCTACGCCGTGGCGGCGGTCCTGGCCCTCCTCTTCGTACGCCGCCTGTCGGCCATGCAGTCGGCCATGCAGTCGGCCGGCTGAACCGTGCCGCCGCGGGCCCGGGTGTGCCCCGGGGGCGCACCCGGCCTCAGGCCTTGAAGGCCCCCGGCGCACCGCCCGCCGGCCCTCGGCCTCCACCCGGCGCCAGGCGCCGATGACCCCGTGAGCTCCGCCACAGGCCCCGGTGGTCGGGGCCCCGGGTCCCGGGCGCGGCGGGCGGGCGGGGTCCCCGGAACCCGCGGAGCCCCGGACCTGTTTATGCACCTAGTTGCACAATAAGCGCTCGCTCAGCTAGAACAGGTTCATCACCCCCGCGCGAGGAGGCGCCCCCTCATGAGTTCCCAGAGCCGGTACCCGCACCTGCTGAGCCCGCTGGACCTCGGTTTCACCACCCTGCCGAACCGCGTGATCATGGGCTCGATGCACACGGGCCTCGAGGAGCACGAGCGCGGCTTCGAGCGCCTCGCCGCCTTCTACGCCGAGCGCGCCCGCGGCGGCGCCGGGCTGATCGTCACCGGCGGCATAGCCCCGAACGACGCCGGCCGCCCCTTCGAGGGGGGTGCCCGCCTCACCACGGAGGAGGAGGCAGCCGAGCACCGGGTGATCACCGGGGCCGTGCACGCCGAGGGCGGGAAGATCGCGATGCAGATCCTCCACTTCGGCCGTTACGCCTACCACAAGGACCTGGTCGCCCCCAGCCCGCTCCAGGCGCCCATCAGCCCCTTCGTCCCGAACGCGCTCACCGACGCCGACGTCGAGCGCACCATCGAGGACTTCGTCCGCGCGGCCCGCCTCGCCAAGCTGGCCGGCTACGACGGCGTCGAGATCATGGGATCCGAGGGGTACCTGGTCAACGAGTTCATCGCCGCGGCCACCAACAAGCGAACCGACCGCTGGGGCGGCGCCTACGAGAACCGCGTGCGCTTCCCGCTGGAGATCGTCCGGCGCACCCGCGCGGCCGTCGGCGAGGACTTCATCCTCATCTACCGCCTCTCGATGCTCGACCTGATCCCCGGCGGCTCCACCCTCGACGAGGTCGTCCACCTCGCCAAGGAGGTCGAGGCCGCCGGCGCCACCATCATCAACACCGGCATCGGCTGGCACGAGGCCCGCATCCCCACCATCGCCACCTCCGTCCCGCGCGGCGCCTACACCTGGGTCACCAAGCGGCTGATGGGCGCGGTCTCCGTCCCCCTCGTCACCAGCAACCGCATCAACACCCCCGAGATCGCCGAGGAACTGCTCGCCGACGGCCGGGCCGACCTGGTCTCGCTGGCCCGCCCCTTCCTCGCCGACGCGGACTTCGTCGCCAAGGCCGCCGCCGGCCGCTCCGAGACCATCAACACCTGCATCGGCTGCAACCAGGCCTGCCTGGACCACACCTTCAGCGGCAAGATCACCAGCTGCCTGGTCAACCCGCGCGCCTGCCACGAGACCGAACTCACCCTGTCTCCCACCAAGCTGAAGAAGCGCGTCGCCATCGTCGGCGCCGGTCCGGCCGGCCTCGCCTGCGCCGTCTCGGCGGCCGGCCGCGGCCATGCCGTCACCCTCTACGAGGCCTCCGGCCACATCGGCGGCCAGCTCGACATCGCCCGCCGCATCCCCGGCAAGGAGGAGTTCGAGGAGACCATCCGCTACTACGGCACCCAGCTCACCGAGCACGCGGTCGAGGTCAGGCTGAACACCCGCGCCGACGTGGAGACCCTGCGCGGCTACGACGAGGTCGTCGTCGCCACCGGAGTCACCCCCCGCACCCCCGACATCGAGGGCGTCGACGGCCCCAACGTGGTCAGCTACCTCGACGTGCTGCGCGACGGCGCCCCCGTCGGCGAGCGCGTCGCCGTCCTCGGCGCCGGCGGGATCGGCTTCGACGTCGCCGAGTTCCTCACCGACAGCGGCGAAGGCGCCTCCCAGGACCCCGAGGTCTACTTCCGCCACTGGGGCGTGGACACCGCCTACACCGGCCCCGGCGGGCTCACCGCCCCCGAGCGCCCCGCGCCGCCGCGCCAGGTCCACCTGCTCCAGCGCAAGACCACCAAGGTCGGCGCCGGGCTCGGCACCACCACCGGCTGGATCCACCGCGCGGAGCTCAAGCACCGCGGGGTCGTCTCGGTCGCGGGCGCCGCGTACGACCGCATCGACGCGGAGGGCCTGCACATCACGGTGGAGGGCGAGCAGCGCCTCGTACCCGCCGACACCGTGGTGCTCTGCACCGGCCAGGAGCCGCGCCGCGACCTGTACGAGGCCCTGCGCGCGGCCGGCGTCGAGGCGCACCTGATCGGCGGCGCCGACGTGGCCGCCGAACTCGACGCCAAGCGGGCCATCCGGCAGGGCACGGAGCTGGCCGCCGCCCTCTGAGCCGGACCGCTCCGCGGGGGCGGAGCACGGGTGTTGTGGCGGTCCGTACCGGGCCGCCACAATCGTCCCGTGACGACGCTGACACCGGCAGACGCGGACAAGATCCTCAACGACAACTTCGCCCCGTGGGTGCTCGCCCTCGGGCTCACCGTCCAGGAGACGGGTGAACGGCACGCCGTGCTCCGGCTGCCCTGGTCCGACGCCCTCGCCCGGGACGGAGGAGGCCTCAGCGGCCAGGCCCTGATGGCCGCCGCGGACACCGCCACGGTCATCGCGATCTCCGCAGCGCGCGGGGCGTACGGCCCGATGACCACGGTCCAGCAGTCCACCAGCTTCCAGCGACCGGTGGTCGGCGCCGACGTCCTGATCCACGTGGCCATCACGAAACTCGGCAAGCGGATGGCCTTCGCCGACATCACCATGACCCCCGAGGGAGCCCTGGAACCGGCGGCGAAGGCCTCCACCGTCTACGCCCTGCTGGGCTGACCCCCGCCCCGGGCCTCAGCCCGCCTGGACGGTGACCGTGCGGCCCGGGGCCACGAGCGGGGTCACGTAGGTGTAGGTCACCCCGTCCACCACCTTGGTGCGGGCCGGCTGCGCCACCCCGTCGACCGCCAGCGTGGCGTACGTACCGGGGAAGCGGGCCTCCCAGGTGTAGGCGGCGCTGCCCGAGGTGTGGGTGAGGGAGGACCTGCTCGCCCCGTCGTGGCGCAGGGAGAACGCCGAGTCGCCGATCCGCAGGTCGTCGATGCGCAGCCAGTCCATGCCCGAAGGCAGCCGGGAGCCGGTGCTCAGGGCGTGTGCGGGCGCGTCGGGGGAGACGCCCATCAGCCCTTCGACGGTCTGGCCGAGCAGGGTGAAGGAGACCTCGGGATAGTCCCCGTTGGTGCCCTGCTTGGTGTTCACGTGCTGGACGTCCTTGTGGTCGTAGACGTCCTTCATCCACTTCCAGCCGGTGTCGTTGCGGTTGTTGCGGAAGAAGGTGTCCGGCAGGTAGGTGAGGGCCTCGATGTTGGAGGGCCGGCCGGGGCCCGAGGCCTGCTGGTCGATGTAGTCCAGGTAGGCCTCCCGGCGGGGGCCGGGGTCGAGGATCTGCTTCATCGGCATGAACCAGCTGTTCTCCTTGCCCCAGCCGGTCAGGGCGCGCCCGTCCGTGGTGTAGCCGCGCACCATGGCCGCGCCCGAACCGGTACCGCTCCAGGTCGAGTTGAAGTACGCCTTCAGGTCCCGGGCCTTGGCCCCGTACCGGTCGGCGAGCGCGCAGTCGCCCTTGGAGCGGGCGAGCGAGGCCATCGCCAGGTAGGCCTGGTACTGGGAGCCGATCGCGTCGCCGGCCTCGGCGAGCGGTTCGCCGCTCTGCTCGTTGTAGCTGGCGGTGCCCTGGAAGATGCCCTTGCCGGTGCCTTCGGCCACCTTGACCGTCCCGTTGTTCTTCAGCCCGTCGTGCAGGGTGACGAACTCGTCGGTGGCGTGCCGGTAGAAGTCCCACAGGACCGGGTCGTCGACGTAGGAGCGGTCGCCGCTCCAGCGGTACGCCTCTTCGGCCTTCTGCACCAGTTCGAAGGTGGCGGGCACCTCGCGGACGAAGTTCGAGGGGCTCTTGTAGTCGATCGAGAGGTAGGTCTTCGCGTCGAAGTTGAGGGCCCACGCCGGGTAGTACTTGTGCTCGGGGGTGGCGGAGGCGGCGAAGGAGCGGAGCATCGTCCGGTTCTCGGCGTGCAGGGCGAGGACCCCCGCCCCGGCCAGCTGGTGGGCCATGTCGCGCGAGTAGTAGCCGCTGCGGTTGGCGTACCCGGCCCAGTAGGAGGCGGCGTACGCGCCGGAGCCGCTGCCGCCGGTGTGGTTCTCGTCGGCGTTGAGCGGGCCCTGGGTGCCCGGGAGGTGGACCCAGCTGTTGGCCTTCCGCTTGGACCATTCGAACATTTCGACGATCTTCGGGTCGGAGGAGCTGACCCTCGGGTCCGCGGGGGAGGCGGGGGACGGCATCAGGTCGTCGGCGTTGACCCAGCCGTCCCCCGACTCGAAGGCGATCTCCAGCGTGTCGCCGGGGGCGAGGGAGATCCGGCTGAGCGTGTGGCGCCGGTAGTTGGAGGCGCTCGGCAGGGTGAGGGCGGCGGCGACCGCACCGTTGACCCGGGCGACGTACCGGCCGTTCGGCCCGCCCGTCGCGATCCAGGCGGATACGTCGTACACGCCCCGGCCGGTGGCCGTGACGGTCTGGGACACCTTCATCCCGGGGCCCGCGTCGAGGTACGCGAGCCGCGCCCCGCCGTGCGGGTAGTTCGTGGCGACCCCGGTCCCGGAGGTGAACTGCCAGCCGGTGGCGCCCTGTTCGAAGCCGGGGTTGGTGAAGGCGAGCGCGGCGGGCGGCTCCTGCCCGGCGGCCGCGCCCGGCGGGGCCGCCGCGGCCGGACCGCCGAGGGCCAGCGGGGTGAGGGGGAGGAGCAGGGCGAGGGCGGACAGGAGCGGCACACGGGAACGCGTCATCGGGTTCTCCCTGAGGGGGTGGGGTGGGCCGTGTGGAGGGGCGGCCGGGTCGCGCTGAGCGCGGCGGGCGGCACGCTAGCAACCCCCCCTGAGGATTTGCAATGACCTTGTCAAAATTCCCTGCCGGATCGAACTGAAAGATTTCATCGAACTCTTGCAAGTCTGAGGGGCGCGTGGCTACAGTCCTGGCCAGTCGGCTTCGGCAACGGTGCGAGCAGGGGTGGGTCAGGCATGGAACTGGAACGTCGGAGAGTGCTGCGGATGGGCGGCGCGATCGCCGCGGGGGCCGGCCTGACCGGTCTGACCGCCTGCTCCGGTACGGGCGCCGCGGGCCAGGGCGGCGGCGCCGCGGGGGAGCGGGGCAAGGGCCGGATCACGGTCTGGTCCTGGCAGGGGCCGGCCGCCCAGATGAAGGCCCTCGTCCCGGAGTTCAACAAGAAGTACCCGGAGATCGAGGTGGCGGTCGAGGACATCGGCAACCCCGCCATCTGGGACAAGATCACCACCGGCCTCGCGGCCGGCGGCCAGGGCCTCGCCGACGTCCTGCACATCGGCGTCGACTACCTGCCGGGCTACGTGGAGAAGTTCCCCGGCGGCCTCGCCGACCTCGCCCCGCTGGGCGCGGCCACCCACCGGGACTCCTTCGCCCAGGGCATGTGGCAGACCGTGTCCCCCGACGGCAAGCGTGTCAACGCCCTGCCCTGGGAGGCGAATTCGGCGGGCTTCTACTACCGCGCCGACCTCTTCGAGAAGGCCGGCGTCGATGTCGGCGCCCTCCAGAGCTGGGAGGAGACCATCGAGGCCGGCAAGGAGATCAAAGCGAAGACGGGTGCCCACCTGCTCGGCATCGACAAGCCCGCCTCGCAGGCCGACGCCGCCAACTTCTTCCAGATGCTGCTCCAGCTGCAGGGCTCCTTCTACTTCAACCTCGCCGGGGACATCACGCTCGACTCCCCGGAGGCCGTGAAGGCCATGACCCTGATCAAGACGATGAACGACGCGGGCCTGGTCAGCGACCTCGCCGGCGGCTGGAACACCCTGATGAGCTCCCTGAAGCAGGGGACCGCGGCCGTACTGCCCATGCCCACCTGGTTCGGCGGGGTCATCGAGGAGCAGGTGCCCCAGGAAGCGGGGAAATGGGGGGTGAGACTTCCCCCGGCCGTCCGCCGGGGCGGCTCCGTCGCGGCCACGGTCAACTCCACCCACCTCGCGGTCGCGGGCAGCAGCAAGCACCAGGCCGCCGCCTGGTCCTTCATCGAGTTCGTCCTCACCCGCCCCGCCTCCCAGGTGCAGATCTACCGGGGGAAGGGCATCGCCCCCGCCCTGATGAAGGCCTACGAGGACGCGGTCTTCCACGAGCCGTCCGCCTTCTTCGGCGGCCAGAAGAAGGGCGAGGTCTTCCTGGAAGCGCTGAAGGCGCCCTCGCCCGCCTTCAACTACACCGCCGACTACGCCCGCGCCCTCAAGCTCGTCACCGACGCCCAGTCCAAGGTGCTGCTGAGCGGCGCCGACCCGGCGAAGGTCCTCGAGGAGGCCGCCGACCAGCTCGGCCGGCAGACCGGGCGCAAGGTCTCCCGATGACCACGACGTTCACCGGCCGCGCCGCCGCCCGGGCCGTTCCCTCCCGGGGGACGGCCCGGCGGCCGCGGCCGCGCCGGCGCGTGGCACCGTACCTCTTCGTTACGCCCGCGCTGCTGCTCTTCGCCGTCTTCAAGCTCTACCCCATCGGCCGGTCCTTCGTGATCAGCCTCCACAAGACGGTCGGCGGGACCGAGCAGTTCGTCGGCGCCGACAACTACACCCGCCTGATGGGCGATCCGCTGTTCTGGACCGCCCTGAAGAACACCGCGGTGATCCTCGTCGTCCAGGTGCCGGTCATGCTGGCCCTCGCCACCGGGCTCGCCGCGGCCCTGAACTCCACCCTGCTGCGCGGCCGCGCGGTCTTCCGGCTGGGCTTCTTCCTGCCGATGGTCACCGGACTGGTCGCCTACGGGATCATCTTCTCGGTCCTGCTCGGCAAGGACTACGGGCTGGTCAACTGGGCGACCGGGCTCGTCGGCCTGGAACCCGTACCGTGGCTGACCGACCCCCTGTGGGCGAAGGTCTCCCTCGGCCTCGCGCTGACCTGGCACTACACCGGGTACAACGCGGTGATCCTGCTCGCCCGCCTGCAGTCCGTGCCCGCCGAGCTGTACGACGCGGCCGCCGTGGACGGGGCCGGAGCCTGGGCCTCCTTCCGCCACGTCACCCTGCCGGGACTGCGCCCCGCGCTGCTGCTCACCACCGTGCTTTCCACCATCGGCACCCTGCAGATCTTCGACGAGCCGTACGTGCTCACCGGCGGCGGCCCGGACAACGCCACCCTGACCATCGGCGTGTACCTCTACCAGAACGCCTTCAAGTACTTCGACTTCGGATACGCCTCCGCCATCGCCTACGCCCTGGCCGTCCTGATCGGGATCCTCGGAGTGATCCAGTTCCGCTTCCTGGGGGAGAAGTCATGACCGCCGCCCGCCACCGCGGCCGGAGCATCCTGCTCACCTCCGGACTCGCCGTCGCCCTGGCCGCCGTGCTGATCCCCTTCTACTGGCTCGTGGTCGCCGCCACGCACAGCTCCGGGGAGATCTTCGACAGCCCGCCACCGCTGCTGCCCGGCGGCCACCTCGCGGCCAACCTCGAAACCCTCCAGGACACCGCGCAGTTCGGCCGGGTGATCCTCAACTCCCTGCTCATCGCCGTGATCTACACGCTGTGCGCGGGCGTCGTCTGCGCACTGGCCGGTTACGGCTTCGCCAAGTACCGCTTCCGGGGCCGCGAGGCGCTGTTCGGACTGCTCATGCTCGGACTCGTGATCCCCGCACAGGTCACCCTCGTACCGCTGTTCCAGATGATGGCCGAGTGGCACTGGCTGAACACCTACCAGGCCGTGATCATGCCCAATCTGGCGCTGCCCTTCGGCATCTTCCTGATGCGCCAGTCGATGGCCGCGCTCCCCGACGAGCTGCTCGACTCGGGCCGCATGGACGGCTGCGGCGAACTGCGGCTGTTCTGGAAGGTGGTGCTCCCGCCGATGCGGCCCGCGCTGGCCGCCCTGGCGATCTTCCTCTTCCTCTACCAGTGGAACGACTTCATCTGGCCGCTGATCGTCCTGCGCGACGCCGCCTCGTTCACCGTTCCGGTCGCCCTGGCCTCCCTGCAGGGCCTCGACGAAACCGACTACGGCGCGATCCTCGCCGGAACGGCGGCCGCGGCGATCCCCATGGCCCTCGTCTTCCTGGCGCTGCAGCGCCACTTCGTGTCCGGCCTGCTCGCCGGCGCCGTGAAGGAGTGACCGTGCACACCACCACCGCCCCGGCGGACGGCACCGAGGCCGTGACCACGGCGGGGCTGGCGCCCGCCCCCGGCGAGCCGCTGCTCGACGGGGTCTCGCTCGCCGTCCTCGCCCACGCCCAGGGGGTCCGCCCCGCGTGGACCCTCGGCGAACTCCCCGGTGACCCCTCCGACGAACTCCCCGGCGGGATCCGCCTGCTGGAGGTACGGGCCGACGGCGCCCCCGTGGAGATCCGCTTCTCCGTGCCGCTCGGCGACGCCGCCGGGTACTGGCACCCGCAGGGCGCCTGGCAGCGCACGCTGCTCGCCGACTGGGAGGGCCGCTCCCGGGTGTCCCTGGTCGACGGACACGCCGCCGGCTGCCTGTACGACCACACCGGCGCCACCCTGCTGACCTTCGCCGCCGCCGACCCGGTGCCCGAGGCGACCCTGCGCTTCGGGGTCTCCGAGGAGAACGACACCCACGTCGTCCACCTCCACCTGCCCGCCTCGGCCCGCCCCCACCGGATCCTGCTCGTCCCCCGCTCACCGTCGGTGGCACGGGCCATGCGGGCCCTGCGCACGTGGTTCGCCGCCACGACCCCCACCGCGGCGGTGCCCGACGCGGCCCGCGTCCCCGTCTACTCCACCTGGTACGCCTTCAACCAGGACGTCAGCGCCACCGCCGTGGAAACCCAGGCCGAACTGGCCGCCGGACTCGGCTGCGGGGCACTCATCCTCGACGACGGCTGGCAGGAGCTGGGCCACGGACGCGGATACGCCGGCCTGGGGGACTGGCGGCCCGACCGGGCCAAGTTCCCCGACTTCGCCGGGCACGTCTCCCGGGTCCGCGCCCACGGCCTGCGCTACCTGGCCTGGGTCGCCCCCCTCCTGCTCGGCCCCGGAGCCGACTGCCACGACCTCTGGGCACCCCGCGCGCCCGCCCCCGCCACCGTGCCGGGCGCGCACGTGCTCGACCCCCGCAGCCCCGAGGTGCGCGAGCACGTCGTCGCCGTCTGCGTCCGTCTGGTGCGCGCGTACGGGCTCGACGGGCTCAAGCTCGACTTCCTCGACCAGGCCATGGTGTACGCGGGCGACGGCGCGGGGGACGTCGGACAGGCCATGGTGGCCCTGCTGACGCAGCTGCGCGCGGCCCTGGAATCCGTACGCCCGGGCGTGCTGCTGGAACTGCGCCAGCCCTACGCGGGACCCGGCATGGCCCCCTTCGGCAACATGCTCCGCTCCTTCGACTGTCCGGCGGACGCGACCGCGAACCGGGTCCGCACCCTCGACACCGCACTGCTCGCGGTCGGCGGCGCCGTCCACTCCGACATGCTCCTGTGGTCCGCGGACGCGCCCGTGACCACGGTGGCCCGGCAGCTGATCGGGGCCCTGCACTCGGTACCGCAGATCTCCGTACGGCTGGACCGGGTGCCCGCGGCGCACCGGGAGGCGGTCGGCTTCTGGCTCGCGCGGTGGCGCCTGCACCGCGAGCTGCTGCTGGACGGGGAGGTGGAACCGGGCCGGCCCGACGAGCTGTACCCGCTGGTGCGGGCGAGCGCCGGGGAGCACTGCCTGCTGAGCGTCCACGGCGACCGGGTCGTCCCGCTGGACTTCTCCGCGTACCGGCACTTTCACGTGGTCAACGGCTCGGACCGGGACCGGGTGATGGTCGAGGTGGTGGGCGCGGGGGCCCGTGTCCAGGGCGTGGTCCACGGGCCGGACGGACGTATCATGGACGATCCGCCGTCGTATCTGCCGCGGGGAGCACACTCGCTGGCCGTGCCGCGCGGCGGTCTGGCAACGCTCACGATCACGGAAGGACCGCGATGAAGGTCGGGATCACCGAGGTCGCAGCACGGGCTCAGGTCAGCGAGGCGACCGTCAGCCGGGTGATCAACCGACGCCAGGGCGTGTCGAAGAAGACCCGGGACGCGGTCGAGCAGGCGATGGCCGAGGTCGGCTACGAACGGCAGACCCAGGGCCAACTGGTCGCGGTGATAACCGAGTTCGTCTCCAATCCGTTCTTCGCCGATGTGGCCGAGCGCATCGAGTCGGCCCTCGCCCCGCACGGACTGAAGACGATCCTGTGCCCCGCCTTCCCGGGCGGTGTGCAGGAGCGGGACTTCATCTCCGCCCTCGTCGACAAGGGGGTCGCGGCCGTGGTCTTCCTGTCCGCGTCCAACACCGTCGAGGGCGCCGACACCGAGACCTACGAACTGCTGCGCCAGCGCCGGGTCCCGTACGTCGGGATCAACGGGGAGTTCGCGGACGGGGTGCCCACCCCGGTCTTCTCCACCGATGACGCGCTCGCCGCCGAACTGGCCGTGGACCACCTCCACCGGCTGGGTCACCGCAGGATCGGGATGGCCTCGGGACCGGCCGGCAACCAGCCCGCCGACCGCCGGGTGCGGGGCTTCCTCGACGCCATGGCCAAGCGGGGCATCGAGGAGCCGGAGCGCTGGGTGATCCGGCAGTCCTACACGGTGGAGGGCGGCCAGGCCGCCGTCGGCCCGCTGCTCGCCCTGGGCGCCACCGCGATCGTCGCGGCCAGCGACTACATGGCCCTCGGCGCGATCCGGGGCGTCCGCCGGCACGGCCGCTCGGTGCCCGGGGACGTGTCGGTGGTGGGCTACGACGGCTCGGCCATCACCGAGTTCACCGATCCGCCCCTCACCACGGTGCGGCAGCCCGCCGACCGGCTGGCGCTGGAGGTGGGCCGCAGCGTACTGGCGCTGGTGAGCAACCGGGACGTGCCGACGGGGGAGCTGCTGTTCGACCCCGAACTGGTCATCCGGGCCACCACCGGTCCGGCGCCCGCGGAGAGCGGTCCCGAAGCCTGACCGGGGTGTTGCGGGTCCGGCGCGCGAGGCCGGTCAGTGCTCCGCGCCGTCGACCACGCCCGGGCCCTCGCCCGCGTTCCCGCCCCCGCCCTCGCCCGCGCCCTCGCCCGCGACGAGGAGTTCACCCACCGTCTCGGTGAGGACGGCGCGGGCGGGGGCGGGCATGCCCGAGTCGGTCACGAACCAGTCGGCCCGGCCCAGCGCCGCGAAACCGCTGAGCCCGACCACCCCCCACTTGCTGTGGTCGGCGACGACGGCGACCCGCCGGGCCGAGGCGACCAGGGCCCGGTTGGTCTGGGCCTCCGTGAGGTTGGGCGTGGTCAGCCCGGCCTCCTCCGTCACCCCGTGCGCGCCGAGGACGAGCAGGTCGACGTGGAGCGAACCGATCACGAGGTCGGCGAGCGGGCCGACCAGCGCCGCCGAGGGGGTGGGGGAACCGCCGGTGAGCAGCAGGATGGGGGCCGCGGCCCCGCCACCCCGGGCGGCGGCCCGTACCAGCTCGGCCACCGGAAGGGAGTTGGTGACGATGGTGAGCCGTGGGACGGCGAGCAGCCGGGCGGCGACGGCGTGCGCGGTGGTGCCGCCGGAGACCGCCACCACGCTGCCCGGTTCCACCAGTGTCGCGGCCACGTCCGCGATGGCGGCCTTGGCGGCCCCCTCGAGATCGGACTTGGCGTCGAACCCGGGCTCGTGTCCGCTGGTCCCGGTGGTGGCGACGGCCCCGCCGTGCACCTTTTCCACGGCCCCGCTCCGGGCCAGGGCCTCCAGGTCCCGGCGGACCGTCATGTCCGAGACGCCGAGCCGTTCGACCAGCTCCGCGACCCGTACCGTGCCGTCGCGCCGGACCGTGTCGAGGATGAACGCGCGTCGCTGGTGGGCCAGCTGAGCAGCCTGCTCGGCCACGAGATCACTCCCGGGTAGCGGGGAAAACCGGTCAGAAAGCAACAAGGTAGCATGGCTGTTCTGTTTGATTCTGTAGGAATGTGGACGTCAGGCTGTTGATTTGGTTTGAAGTCGGTTTAGTCTTGGCAGGTGAAGAAGACCCTCGCGAAACTCGCGGACGGCCGCGAACTGATCTACTTCGACACGGACGAAGGTGCCGTGCGCGATGCGCCCGATCTGCGTCCGATGGACCGGGTGGCCAGCCACCCGGAACCGCGGCGGGACGAGGCGACCGGTGACTGGATCACGATCGCCTCCCACCGGCAGGACCGCACCTACCACCCGCCCGCCGGCGAATGCCCGCTCTGCCCCTCCCGGGACGGCCGGCTCAGCGAGATCCCCGCCGCCGACTACGAGGTGGCCGTCTTCGAGAACCGCTTCCCCTCCCTCGCGGGCGAGGCCGGACGCTGCGAGGTCGTCTGCTTCACCCCGGAGCACGAGGCCGGTTTCGCCGACCTCACTCCGGCCGCCGCCCGCCTGGTCCTGGACGCCTGGACCGACCGCACCGCGGAGCTCTCGGCCCTGCCGGGAGTCGAGCAGGTGTACTGCTTCGAGAACCGCGGGGCCGAGATCGGGGTGACGCTCGCCCACCCGCACGGCCAGATCTACGCCTTCCCCTTCGTCACGCCGCGCACCGCCAAGATGACGGCCGCCGCGGCCGCGCACCGGGCCGCCACCGGACGCAACCTCTTCGAGGACCTGCTCTCGGCCGCCCGCGCAGCCACCGGGCGGGTGGTGACGGCCGGGGAGCACTGGACCGCCTTCGTGCCCTACGCCGCCCGCTGGCCGTACGAGGTGCACCTCTACCCGCACCGCCGGGTCCGTGACCTGACCTGCCTCGGCGAGGCCGAGCGGGCCGAGTTCCCGGAGATCTACCTGGACCTGCTGCGCCGCTTCGACCGGCTGTTCCCCGTACCGGGGGAGCCGCAGGGGCCGGCCCCCACGCCGTACGTCTCGGCCTGGCACCAGGCGCCCCGCACCCGGGGGGAGGAACTGGCCCTGCACCTGGAGCTGTTCACCATCCGGCGGACCCCCGACAAGCTCAAGTTCCTCGCCGGGACCGAGTCCGGGACGGAAGCCTTCATCAACGACGTGGCCCCCGAGACGGCCGCGCGACGACTTCGGGAGGCCCTGGCGTGAACCCGACCGCTCAGTGGGACGACGAGGACGGCCGGGCCGACGGCAGCCGGACCGGCGACGACAGCCGGGCCGGCGGAGTCGCGGAAGCCTTCGGGCAGCTCTACGGAGGGGCCCCGGACGGGGTCTGGGCGGCGCCGGGGCGGGTGAACCTCATCGGCGAACACACCGACTACAACGACGGGTTCGCCCTGCCCATCGCCCTCCCGCAGAACACCCTGCTCGCCGCCCGCGCCCGTACGGACGGACGGCTGCGCCTGCACAGCGCGCAGGGCGACGGCCGGATCACCGAACTGTCCGTGGCCGCGCTGGCCCCCGGTGCGGTGACGGGCTGGGCCGCGTACCCGGCCGGCGTGGTCTGGGCACTCGCCGGGGCGGGACACCCCGTCGGGGGCGCCGACCTCCACTTCGACAGTACGGTGCCCACCGGCGCCGGCCTCTCCTCCTCGGCGGCACTGGAGTGCGCCGTCGCCGTCGCGTACGACGAGCTGTACGGGCTGGGCCTGCCCGGGCCCGAACTGGCCCGGACCGCCCAGCGCGCGGAGAACGCCTTCGCGGGCGTCCCCTGCGGGATCATGGATCAGATGGCCTCGGTCTGCTGCACCCCCGAGGCCGCCCTCCACCTCGACGCCCGTACCCCGCAGGACCACAGGCAGGTGCCCCTCGACCTCCGGGGGCAGGGGCTGGGGCTGCTGGTGATCGACACCCGGGTCTCCCACGACCTCGGTGACGGGGCGTACGCCGCCCTGCGCGCGGGCTGTGAACGAGCGGCCGCGCTGCTCGGACTGCCCGCCCTGCGCGACCTGGACGCCGGAGACCTGCAGCAGACCCTGGACGCCCTGCCGGGCGAACTCGTACCCCTGGTGCGCCACGTGGTGACGGAGAACGCCCGGGTCGCCGAGGCCGTCTCCCGGCTGCGGGAGGGGGACGCGGCGGCCCTCGGGCCGATCCTCACCGCGGGCCACGCCTCGCTGCGCGACGACTACCGGGTCTCCTGCCCGGAGACCGACCTCGCGGTCGCCGCCGCACTGGACGCCGGGGCGCTCGGCGCCCGGATGACGGGAGGGGGCTTCGGGGGCTCCGTCATCGCACTGGTGGAGACGGGGCGCCAGGACGCGGTGGGCGGAGCCGTGACGACCGCCTTCGGTGCGGCCGGCCACCGCCCCCCGCGGCTGTTCGCCGTCACCCCGGCCGCGGGCGCCCGCCGCCTCGCGCCGGGGCGCGGGGCGCGGTAGCCCCCCTCCGGGTCAGACGGTGAACGCGGCGCCGTCCAGGGTCCAGTGGGGATCCCGGGCGATGCCCAGGGCGGCGTAGACGTGGGCGGCGACGTCGGCGTGCCGGACCGCCGGCGGAGCCGCCCCGGCGGGCAGGCCGGGCCCGCACGCGGCCACCCACGCCGTGCGCTCCAGCTCGCTGCGGCCGCCGTGGCCGCCCTCGTCCCGGTGGCCGTGATCGGTCACCACGATGACCGTCCACTGCTCCCCGGCGTGGCCGGGGCGCTCGCGCACGGCTTTGACCAGCCGCCCCAGGCGCTGGTCCGCGGTCTCGATCGACCGGCGGTACTCCGCGCCGCAGCCGAGGAAGTGGGCGGTCTCGTCGACGGCCCCGAGGTAGACGAAGGAGGCGTGGAGCTCCTCCCCGGAGCCCAGGACGTGCGCGGCCTCGGCCGTGACGGCCTCGTCGGCCTCCTCCCAGGCTTCCGGGGTGTCCTCGCGGGGAGCGATGAAGCTCAGCCGGCTGGGGGCGGTGAAGAGCGGGCCGCCCTGCTGGGCGAGGAACAGGGGTGCCCAGCCGCCGACGGCGAAGGTCCGTAGCCCGTGTTCGAGGGCCAGGCGCGTGGTGAAGTCGGGGAAGACGTCCAGGCGGTTGCCGTCGAGGCGATTGCCCCAGACCCCGTGCTTGGCGACCGAGACCCCGGTGACGATGGTGGTCCAGCAGGGGCCGGACATGGTCGGCGTGGCCCCGTCGATCTCGACGGGGGCCAGGAAGCCCGCGTGGACGATCTCGTCGAGGTGCGGGGTGTCCAGCTGCGGCAGCAGGTCGAGGCGTACGCCGTCGATGCCGACGACCAGAACGTGGCGGTTGTTCATATCGCGGTCCAGGGTGTCCGTGGGCGGGTGGGTGGATACATGGGTGGATGGGGCCCGGTCGGGAGCCCCCGTCGGGCGCCCCCGTCGGGCGCCCTGCGGGGCGTCCCGCGGGGCGTCAGGGAGCCACGCGCCGCAGCCGGAGCAGCCGGCTCGCGTAGTCGCCCGTGGGCAGCCGGAAGTCGATTCCGCGCCGGACCAGCACGGCGCCGCTGTGCACGCGCCCCAGGTCCGGGTCCAGGTAGTGGGCGCCGGGATCGAGCGCGGGCAGTGCGACGGGGGCGGGCTGGTGGCCGAACCGGGCCGAGGGGCGCCAGGCGAGGACGGCGTGTTCCCCGCCGTCCGCGGCGGCGTAGTGGACGGCGGTCACCCCGTCCGGGGCCCCGAGACGGTGCTGGAGCCCGTACTGGACCAGTGGGCGGATCTCCTTGTACCGGGCCACGAGCGCGGCGGCTTCGTCGAGTTCCTCGCCGGACCAGCCCGTCAGGTCTCCGCCCAGGCCGAGCGCTCCGGCCATGGCCACGTGGAAGCGGAAGCGCAGCGGAGTGCGCCGCCCGGTGCTCACGTTGGGGCTGTCGGTGACCCATGCGGCCATCACCAGGGCGGGAAAGAGCTGGCTGAAGCCGTCCTGGATCGCGATCCGGTCGACGGGATCGGTGTTGTCGGAGGTCCACACCTGGTCGGTGCGGGCGAGGATGCCCAGGTCGGCGCGGGCGCCACCGCCCGCGCAGGCCTCGATGCGCAGGCCCGGGTGGGCGGCGCGGAGCCGGTCCATGACGCGGTAGACGGCCCGGGTGTGGTCGATCCAGAGCCGGTCCGGATCGGGGCTGCCCTCCCAGCCGGCCTCGGTGAAGGGGCGGTTGGCGTCCCACTTGAGCCAGCTCACCCGGTGCTCGCGCACGAGGCCGTCGAGGGTTCGGCCGGCCCAGGCCTCCACCTCGGGGCGGGCGAAGTTCAGGACCAGCTGGCTGCGGAGCTCGGTCGCTTCGCGGGTGGGGGAGTGGATGACCCAGTCGGGGTGGGCGCGGTACAACTCGCTGTCACGGTTGACCATTTCGGGCTCCACCCACAGCCCGAACTCCATGCCGAGGCGGTGGACCTCGTCGGCGAGGGGGCGCAGCCCGTCGGGGAAGGCGCCGGGGTGCGCAGTCCAATCGCCCAGCCCCGCCCGCTCGTTGCGCCGGGCCCCGAACCAGCCGTCGTCCAGGACGAAGAGCTCGGCGCCGAGCCCGGAGGCCAGGCGGGCCAGCCGGATCTGGCCGGCCTGGTCGACGTCGAAGCCGGTGGCCTCCCAGGAGTTGTAGACGACCGGCCGCTCCCGGCCCGGCTCCGGGAGCACGTGGTCCCGGATGTGACCGTGCCAGGCGCGGCTGGCCGCGCCGAAGCCGTGCGGGGTGTAGAGGCCGTGGAAGGCGGGGGTGCGCAGGCTCTCGCCCGGCCGCAGGATCCAGCGCACTCCCTCGTGGCCGAACCCGCCGGTCCAGGTGGTGCGCCCGACCGGGTCGCGGTGCAGGGTGATGCGCCAGCTCCCGCTCCAGGCCAGGGCCGTGCTCCACACCTCGCCCCGGTCCTCGGTCGCGGTCCCGTCGTCGATCGCCAGCCAGGGGTTGGCGTGGTGGCCGGTGAGGCCCCGGCGGCTGGTGAGGACGGTCTCGGCGACGGGGAGCCGGTCGCGGCGCAGCTGGAACTCGCTGTTCCAGCCGCCCGTGAGGTGGCTGAGCCGGTAGTCGGCGAGCGCGGGGGCCGTCCAGGAGGCGGAGTCCAGCCGGTCGACGGTGATCGCACCGGCGGCCGCCGCGTCGTCGTCGCCGGCCGGTGCGGTGTGGGTCAGTTCCACCCAGCGCTCGACGACGTCACTGCCGGGGCGGACGCGGTAGCAGAGCTCCGCGCGCAGTGGGTAGTGGCGGTCGGTCAGGCGCAGCCGCAGTTCGCCGCCGTCGATGCTGTGTCCGTCGAACCGCCACTGGGCGCCGCTGGTTCCGTCGGCGAACCGGACCTGGAGCCCGGCCGGACCGAACCGCGCCCCGGTCTGCGGGGCCAGCTCGTCCGCGGCGGCCTCGGCCTCGAAACTGCTCGCCGCGGGTGAGGCGGCGTCCGGCAGCCGGGCGAGTGCGGCGGTGTCGAGCGGCGCACCCCAGTACAGGTGCCGGGGACTGCCGTCGGGCCCGATGCGCAGGGCGTACAGGCTGTTCGGCGTGCGGAGCACGGCAAGGCCGAGGCCGGGGTCGAAGGTGGCGGGCGGGAGCGCGTCAGGCACGTAGGGGTCCCCTGAGGTGCGGAAAGGAGCGGGAGCGTACGGAGGGTGGTGCGGACGTGCGCCCGTGGGAGCCGAAGAGACCTGCACGGGCGAGGAGTTGGGCCAGAGGCTAGGGCGGAGCCGGGTCGGAAATCAATACTGGACGAAGTTATTTATTTGCTCTACGTTGCACCCGTGTTTCGAAACCAGGCCCAACCACTGGTCACCGCACCGGCCGAGACGGCGGTCCTCTCGCTGCTCCTGGCCGAGGGCCCGCTCAGCCGGGTCGAGCTCGCGCGCCGGACGGGGCTGTCCTCGACGGCCATTACCAAGGCCGCCCGACCGCTCATCGACGACGGGTACCTCCACGAACTGGCCCCGGAGCGCACGGCTCCCGGGGCCGGACGCCCCGTCAACCCGCTGGCGATCACCCCGGACCGGGAGTTCTTCGTCGGCGTGAAGATCAGCGACGACCGGCTGTTCGGCGTGGTGTGCGACCTTCGGGCCCGGGTGCGGGCCACGGCCGGCCGGCCCCTGGCCGACCACCAACCCGAGTCGGTGGGCGCACTGCTGGCCGAGCTGGTCGACGAACTGCTCGACTCCGCACCCGCGTTCCGCGACCGCACCCGGCACCTCGGAATCGCGGTCTCGGGGGACGTGGACCGCGGCGGCGGCCGGGTCCGGTTCTCAGGCCGCCTCGGCTGGCGCGACGTACCGCTCGCGGAGATGGTGACCGCGTCCACCGGTCTGGCGGTCACCGTCGAGAACGACGTCAAAGCACTCACGATCGCCGAGCACTGGTTCGGGGAGGGAGTCGGCACCGGCTACTTCGCGCTGGTCACCATCGGCGCGGGCATCGGCTCCGCGCTCGTCGTCAACGGACAGCTGGTGACGGGCGCCCACGGTGTGGCCGGGGAGATGGGGCACATCTCCGTCGACCCGGCCGGGCCACGCTGCCGCTGCGGTTCGGTCGGCTGCGTCGAGGCCATCGCCTCGTCCGGCGCGATCCTCGAAGCGGTCCGCCGGGGCACCGGCCTCGGCGGGCTCGCGTTCGAGGAGGCCGTGGAGATGGCCCGCGACGGTGACCCCGTGGCGCGGGAGGCGTTCGCCCGGGCCGGTCGCGCGATCGGGGTGGGCATCGCCACGCTCGTCAACCTCATCGGCCCCGAACGCGTCGTGGTGAGCGGCGAGGGAGCGGGCACCTACGACCTGTTCGGACAGCACATCAAGGACGCCTACGCGGCCCACACCTTCGGGGCGGCGGGCACGTGCCCGCTGTCGCTGCGCCCGCTCCCCTGGGAGGAGTGGGCCCGCGGGGCCGCCGCGGTGGCCGTACAGGCCCTGTTCCCGTAGCGCCACGCACGTCTGGGGCACCGCACACCTCTCGGGCGCCGCACACGTCTGGGGCGCCGCACACATCCCGGGCGCCGCACACGTCCCAGGCACCACACACATCTCAGGCAGCGCGCACGGCTCAACCTGCACAACGTCTCAAGCAGCGCACACGGCTCACCCGCCCGGCGCCCTTCTCTGCCGGCAAGCACTGACGAAGGGCACCGGCCGGGCCGAACACACCCACATCACGCCTGCCCTCACGGAAGGATGCGACATGAGCGCACACAGAACCGAGCTTAGCCGACGGCGTTTCCTCGGCGGCTCGCTGTTGATCGTCGCCGGAAGCGTCGTGACCACAGCCTGCGACACCAGCCCGGGCGCGGACGACCCGTCCGGAGCGAGGACCACCCTGAACGTCTGGTACCACGCCTACGGCGAGGCCGGCGCACAGCAGGCCGCGCTGCGCTACGCGACCGCCTTCACCAAGGCCCATCCGGACACAGCCGTCAAGGTCACCTGGGTGCCCGGCGACTACACCGGCAAACTCAACGCCACGCTGCTCACCGACGCGGCCCCGGACGTCTTCGAGATCGGGGACTTCAACGAGAGCCTGGCCCGCCGGGGGCAGATCGCCGCGCTCGACGACCTCTACGGCAGCGCCAGGGCCGACTTCAACGACAACGCCATCGGCTGCGTGACGGTCGACAACAAGCTCTACGGCGTCAAGATGATCGACGACGTCATGGTGCTGTACTTCCGCAAGAGCACGCTGTCCAAGGCCGGCATCACCCCGCCCACCACGTTCGACGAGCTCGTGTCGGCGGCCAGGGCCCTCACCACCAAGACGGGCAAGGGCCTGTTCCTCGGCAACGACGGCCTGGGCGACAGCCCGATCCTCGCCGTCCGCTCGAACGGCGCCGATCTGGTGACCGACGGCAAGGTGGCCTTCGGCTCCCCGCAGGCCCTCGAAGCCCTGACCGGCCTCAAGCGGCTGCGCGACGACGGGTCCCTGCTGCTCGGCTTCACCACCGACTGGTGGGATCCGTCCGCCTTCACCCAGGGCGTCGTACCGATGCAGTGGTGCGGCCTGTGGGCGATGCCCGCCGTCAAGGCCGCGCTCGGCGAGGACTTCGGCGTCCTGCCGTGGCCCGCCTTCAAGGCCGGTGGCTCTCCCGTCGTGCGCGTCGGCGGCTGGACCAGCTGCGTCAACGCCAAGGGCCGGAACGTGGACGCCGCAAAGCGGTTCGTCCAGTGGCTGTGGATCCAGGAGAGCGGCCTGCAGAAGGACTGGGCCGAGAGCTACGGGTTCCACGTGCCGCCCCGCAAGACGGTCGCGGCGGGGGCCGACAAGCTCTCCGCCGGCGTGGCCAAGGAGACCGTGGAACTGGCCGCCAAGTACGGCAAGTACAACCCGGGCACCTGGGACACCGCGGTCAGCACCGCCTTCACCGCGGCCGCCGCGAAGATCACCGGCGGCCAGGGCGACCCCGCCGGACTCCTGGCGGACGCGGTGCGCCAGGCCCAGACCGCCGTCGACAAGCAGCGCGGCTGATGGTCGCCGCGACGGGGGCCCGGCCCCGCGCGGGCCGCTCGGCCCGGTTCGCCTTCGCGCTGCTCACCGCGCCGATGCTGATCGGGCTCGGCGTCTTCAAGTACGTCGCGATCGGCTGGAGCTTCCTGCTCAGCCTGAGCGACGCACGCGGCACCATCACCCCCAGCCACTGGGTCGGCCTGGACAACTACCGCGTGCTGCTCTCCGACCGGGCGTTCCGGGACTCCCTGCTCCAGATCCTGCTGTTCACCGCCTTCATCGTGCCGGTCACCTTCGCCGCCGCCCTCGGGCTCGCCCTGCTGGTGCACCGCATCCGGCGGGGGCGGGCGGCGCTGCGCACCACCTTCCTCGTCCCGGCGGCCGTCTCCTACGTGGCCGCCTCGCTCCTGTGGAAGATGAGCCTGTTCAGCGGTCTCCCGGCCGGCATCGCCAACACCGTCACCGGCTGGTTCGGCATGGACCCGGTCCCCTGGCTCCAGACCACCTCACCACCGCTGTACTGGATCGTCCTCGTCAGCCTCCGGCTCTGGCTCCAGGTCGGCTTCTACATGGTGCTCTTCCTCGCCGGACTCCAGGGCATCCCCGAAGAGCTCTACGAGGCCGCCGCCCTCGACGGGGCGACCGGCCTGCGACTGCTGCGCGGGATCACGCTGCCGATGCTGCGCAACACCTCCGTCGCCGTGCTGATGCTGCTCCTCATCTCCGCCTTCCAGGCCTTCGACGAGTTCTACAACCTCTTCAACAGCGGTCTCTCCGGCACCGGTTCGGCCCCCGTCCAGACCCCGCTGGTCTACCTGTACAACACCGCGATGGGCAGCCAGGACTACGGCCTCGGATCGGCCGGGGCCTTCGTGCTCACCGCGCTCATCGTCGGAGTGACCCTGATCCAGGGGCGCTTCACGGGATTCGGCCGGAAGGAAGGGTGAGCCGTCCATGAGCACCGTGCCGGGAATCTCCCGGGCCCTGCGCCTCTCCGGGCGCGGACTGCTGGTCGGCCTGCTGACCACGGTCTTCCTGACCCCCTTCTACCTGCTGCTGCGCGGCTCCCTGATGGACGCCCGGGGCCTGACGTCCCCGCACTGGACGTGGTGGCCGTCGACGGCGCACTTCGAGAACTTCACCGCGCTCTTCGACGACCCGGCCCTGTCCATGGGCAGGGCGCTGGCCAACTCGGCCCTGATCGCCGTCATCACGGCCCCCGTCTCCACGCTCCTGGCCTCCGCCGCCGGCTACGCCTTCGCGCGGATACCGGTACGGGGCCGCGGGATCCTGCTGGCCCTGGTGGTCGGCACCCTGATGATCCCCGGCTCGGTGACCTTCGTGCCGACCTTCGTCGTGGTCGGGTCCATGGGCGGGGTGAACACGCTGTGGGGCATCATCGCGCCGGGCCTGTTCAACCCCTTCGCCGTCCTGCTGTTCCGCAACTTCTACCTCCGCTTCCCGGCCGAGATCGAGGAGGCCGGACGGCTCGACGGGCTGGGCTGGTTCGGCCTGTACCGCCGGATCGCCCTGCCGAACTCGGGGGCGATGCTCGCCTCGCTCGGCGCACTGGCCTTCATCGACAGCTGGAACTCCTTCCTGTGGCCCCTGGTCATCGGCCAGGACCCGTCCGCCTGGACGGCCCAGATCGCCCTGTCCACCTTCCTCACCTCGCAGACCATCAACCTGCCCGGCCTGTTCGCCGGAGCCGTCGTGACGATCCTCCCCCTGGTCGTCATGTTCCTGGTCGCCCAGCGCCACATCGTCGAGGGCATCGCCACCAGTGGCCTCAAGGGCTGACCGGGGCGAGCGCCACCGACGCCGCGACGCACGTCAAGAGCACGGCACATCCCCTCCTCAGAAGGAGCCCACGTGACAGGCAAACCACTGCTCCGACGCGCGACCGCGGCACTCGCCGTGCTGTCCGCGCTGCTCCTGGGCACGGCTGCGGCCGCCGGCGCGGCGACGCCGGCCCTCGCCCCGGCGGGCACCGCGGCCGCCGCACCGACCCCGCCCGCGGTCCTGTCCGGTCCGCAACTGGCCGCTTCCTGGACCGGTCCGCTCAGTACCCGGGGCCGCTGGATCGTCGACGCCGCCGGCAACCGCTTCAAACTGAAGGCGGGCAACTGGGCCGGTGCCCAGGGAACATGGACCGGCAGCGGAGACATCAACGACCCCGCCAGCCACATGCACGGCGAACCGGCCCACAGCATGCCGCTCGGCCTGGACCGGGCCCCCATGGCCGCCATCCTGGCCGACTTCCACTGCCTCGGCCTCAACAGCATCCGGCTGCCCTTCTCCAACGCGCTCGTCCGCGACACCACACCCGTCCCCGACGCCGCGGTCGCCGCCAACCCGCAGCTGAAGGGCAAGACCCCGCTGCAGGTCTTCGACGCGGTCGTCGCGGCGCTCACCGCCGACGGCTTCGCGGTGATCCTCAACAACCACACCACCACCGCCCGCTTCTGCTGCGGCCTGGACGGCAACGAACGCTGGAACAGCAGCCAGAGCACCCAGCAGTGGGTGGACGACTGGCTGTTCATGGTGAACCGCTACAAGGCCGACAAGCGCGTGGTGGGCGCGGACCTGCGCAACGAAGTGCGCCGCGACACCTGGGACGACCCGAACTGGGGCTGGTACGACAGCCACGACGCCTACGCCGCCTTCGAGGAGGCCGGCAACCGGATCCTGCAGGCCGACCCCGATATGCTCGTCATCATGGAGGGCATCAACTGGTACGGGATCCCCCTCGCCGGACTCCCGCACGGCCGACCGGTGCTGACACCGGTCGCCAACCTCTCCCACACGCTGATCCAGTCGGGCAAGCTCGTCTACGCCGCACACTTCTACGCCTACACCGGCCCCGCCAACACCGGCGCCGGCAGCGGCCCCGGCTCCACGAGCGACCCTCGCTACCAGGACTTCACCCCGCAGCAGCTCGCCCAAGTGGTCAACTCCCAGGCCCTGTTCGTCACCGAATCCGGTCAGCACTTCACCGCACCGGTGTGGATCAGTGAGTTCGGGGCCGGCGGCCGCGGCTCCGACGACCCCAAGGAACGGGCCTGGCTGCACAACTTCACCGACATCCTCGTGGCCAACGACACCGACTTCGCGATCTGGCCCCTGGTCGGCTGGACCGATCCCGCCGGCGCCCCCATGGACAACTGGGCCCTGCTCTCCTACGGCGCGACCGGCGTCCGCCAGGGCATCGGGGACGGCGGGGACTGGCGCGCCGACGACTGGAACAAGCTGGTCACCACCCCCGGCCGGACCGGCCAGGTACCGCAGGTCAGCCACTGGAACATGCTCGACCTCGACCACGCCGACTACGACGTCTCCGTCACCATGGCGGCCAGGGCCGACTGGTCCCCGGGCAACCGCAAGGGGAACTGCCCCGACACCCAGCGGCTCACCGGCCTGAGCCGCAGCGACAGCCGCGGCCTGTGCACCGACGCGGGACAGCCCCTGAAGGCGGGCTCGGACTGGACCGTCGTCACGGACGAGCGGTACGTCACCCAGGGGGACTGGGCCGGCGGCTACGACAAGCTGCAGTGCCCCCAGAACACCTTCGCCGTCGGCTACAGCGTCCGCAGCAACGCGGTGTCCGCCCTGCTGTGCGCGCCCGCCGCCACCACCCTGCCCACCACCGGCCGCACGCTCTGGTTCGACCACGGCGACAACCGCCCCGCCACCGGGGGTTCGAACGCGAGCGACTGGGCTCCGGGCCACTACAAGGGCCAGTGCGCCGACACCGAATACGTCGCCGGAGTCGCCCGCACCTGGAAGTGGAACCACGGCGGGGTCCCCGACGCCCTGCTGTGCCGCCCCCTGCACTGACCGCCCCCCTCCCCTTCCCCCTCCCCACCCTCCGAGGAGCGCACGGCATGCCCCGACTGGAGATCGCCGCAGACGGCTTCCGTCTCGACGACCGGCCGTTCCGCATCGTCTCCGGTGCACTGCACTACTTCCGCGTCCACCCGGAGCAGTGGGCCGACCGGCTCCGCAAGGCGCGCCTGCTGGGCCTCAACACGGTCGAGACCTACGTCCCCTGGAACCTCCACGCCCCCCGGCGCGGGGAGTTCCGGCTGGACGGCGGTCTCGACCTGCCCCGGTTCCTCCGGCTCGCCGCCGCCGAGGGCCTGCACGTCCTGCTGCGCCCGGGACCGTACATCTGCGCCGAATGGGAGGGGGGCGGCCTGCCCTCCTGGCTCCTCGCCGGGGAAGGCATGGAGCTGCGCAGCCGCGACCCGCGCTTCCTGCGGGCCGTGGACGAGTACCTCGGAGCCCTCCTGCCGCCCCTCCTGCCCCTCCTCGGCACGAGCGGCGGCCCCGTCATCGCCGTCCAGCTCGAGAACGAGTACGGGGCCTACGGCCAGGACGGCGGCTACCTCGCCGACCTGGCCGCGCTGCTGCGCGAACACGGCGTCACCGTCCCCCTGTTCACCTGCGACCAGCCCGCCGACCTCGTACGCGGCGGCCTGGACGGCGTGCTGCGCACCGCCAACTTCGGCAGCCGGGTAGAGGCCGGCCTCAAGGACCTGCGGGCACTCCAGCCCGAAGGGCCCCTGATGTGCTCGGAGTTCTGGATCGGCTGGTTCGACCGCTGGGGCGGCGCCCACGCCGGCCGCGACGCCGGGGACGCCGCGGCCGATCTCGACCGGCTGCTCGCGGCCGGCGCCTCCGTGAACGTCTACATGTTCCACGGCGGCACGAACTTCGGCTTCACCAACGGGGCGAACGACAAGGGCACCTACCGGTCCACCGTCACCTCGTACGACTACGACGCGCTGCTGGACGAGGCCGGCGACCCCACGGCCAAGTACCTCGCCTTCCGCGAGGTCATCGCGAGGTACGAGCCGGTCCCCGACGAGCCGGTGCCCGTGCGGGCGCCGAAGCTGGGCCACGGACCGGTCGAACTCACCGACTGCGCAACCCTGTTCGGCCACGTGGACCTCCTCGGGAAGCCGGTGCGGGCCGAACGTCCGCGCACCATGGAGCAGCTCGGCCAGGACTTCGGCTTCGTCCTGTACGAGACCCGGCTGCCGGACCGGGGCCCCGCCCTCCTGCGGGCCGAGGACGTGCGCGACCGCGCACAGGTCTTCGTGGACGGGCAGCCGGTCGGCGTGCTCGAACGCGAGGGCCACGAGCACGCCCTCGCCTTCGAGGTCCCCCGCCCCGGAGCCCGGCTGACCGTGCTGGTGGAGAACCAGGGCCGGGTCAACTACGGACCGGGCATCCACGACCGCAAGGGACTCCTGGGCCGCACCCTGGTCAACGGGCGGGAACCGGCGCAGTGGTCCAGCCGCGCCCTGCCCCTGGACGACCTCACCCCCCTGACCTTCACCGCCTTCGACCCGCAGTCGCCCCCGGTGGGCCCCGCCTTCCACCGCGGGCACTTCGAGGTCGAGCGGCCCGCCGACACCTTCCTCGCCCTGGAGGGCTGGACCAAGGGGAACGTCTGGGTCAACGGCTTCGCCCTGGGCCGGTACTGGTCCCGCGGCCCCCAGAGCACGCTCTACGTCCCGGCCCCGGTGCTCAGGACCGGCCGCAACGAGATCACCGTCCTCGAACTGCACGCCCCGGCCACCCGCACGGTCGACCTGCGCGACCGCCCGGACCTGGGCCGGACCGAGGAGTGAGCCGGCCCGGCCCGCTCGGCCTCACAGCCCCGACCGCTCGCGCCAGATCCGGCGGGACGCGCGGAGCGGGTCCACGGCGAGCCTCGGTTCGGTGTCCCAGACGCGGGCCGTCGGCTCCTCCCCGGTGAAGGGGGCCCAGCCGGGGTCTCCGGTGGAGGCGAAGGAGATCCAGGAAGCACGGAGCCGTTCGGACAGGCGGACGAACTCCCGGGACGGCTCCTTGCCGCCGAACAGGGGCCCGCGCGCATGGCCGAACGTCGCCGGGATGTCGATGGCGTGACAGGCGCCGAGGGCTCCGCCGAACGCCGGGCTGCGCCAGGTGAAATCGTAGAGCCAGGCCCGGCCGCCCGCGGCGCCGTGCGCCTCGGCCAGCCAGGTCGCGGGCATCCGGAACAGCGCGTCGGAGAAGGCGGTGACGTACAGCTCGGGGTCGGTCAGGCCCGGGTGCGCGGCGCGGTACTCGTCGGCGGCCCGGCGGCCCAGCCCCAAGCCCTCGGTGACGGCTCCGAGATCGAGGTCGCGCGCCCGCAGCTTGGCCGGGGACCGAGCGGGCCCGCCGGGCGCCCGCTCGCGCCATCCCGCGCGTGCCGCCGACAGCATCATGGGCACGGCCTTGAGCAGCGCACCGGGCCCGATCCTGACGAGGCCGCGTTCCATGGCGAACAGGGTGAACTCGTCGTGGGTGTAGCCGGAGATCAGGTCGACCGAGCGGGCGCACCCCGAACGGAGGGCGAGCCACGGCTTGTCGACCACGGTGATTCCGTCGATGACGGGGGAGAAGGCGGTGATGGCCTCGGGAGTCGTCCAGCTCCCCGGATCCGTCCGCATCGCGGCCAAGGGCGCGTCCTGCACCGCGAGCAGCGCCTCGGGAGGCAGGGAGGCCAGAGCCCCGATGCCCACGCCGGCCGCTTCCCCGATCTCCGTGGCGATCCGCCGGGCCTCCTCCTCGGGCAGGAAGCGCCCGGCCATGCTCTGGACGATGGCCCGGCGGAACAGACCGCGCGCCGCCGGAGCGGACAGCAGGGCGGCGACGGACGCGCCCCCGCCGGATTCCCCGAAGACGGTCACGTTGTCCGGGTCGCCGCCGAAGGCCGCGATGTTCTCCCGCACCCATACGAGTGCGGCGGCCTGATCCAGGAAGCCCCGGTTGGCGGGCGCTCCCGGAACGAAGCCGAACCCTTCGAAGCCGACCCGGTAGTTGAACGTCACCATCACCACGCCGCCCCGCGCGAGCACCTCCCCGTCGTAGCCGGGGTCGGCGCAGTGGCCCGACTTCCACCCGCCGCCGTAGATCCACACCATGACCGGCAGCCGGTCACCGGAGCCGCCCGGGGTCCACACGTTCACGCTGAGGCAGTCCATGCCGTCCTCGGGCCGCCAGGCCGGGGGCATCCCGGGGACCAGCGGCAACTGTGGCGGCGCGGTGCCGAAGGACGTGGCCGGACGGACCCCGTCCCAGGCGGGGACCGGGGCCGGTGCCCGGAACCGCAGCGGCCCTTCCGGCGGGAGGGCGTAGGGGATGCCCTTGAAGACGGACAGTCCGTTCTCGGTCGTGCCTTCGATCGAGCCGGTCGAGGTCGCGATGACGACACCCATGCGTGGTTCCTTTCGGGCGGGGTCACGGGGTTACGGGGCTGCGGGGTGGTGCAGGCGGCGCCAGTGGCCCGCGAGGTCGCTGACCGAGGTGGTGACGGAGTCGAGGGCCATCGTCGTGCGGGAGTCCTGGTCGTAGCGGTCCCACCGGGGCACGGGGTGGACGTTGGGGTCGCCGGTGCGGATGAAGGAGATCCAGGCCGTGTGCATGGTCGCGGCGAGACCGTCACGGATCCTGGGGGCCAGTCCCGCGAGGAAGGGCGCCTGTGACCACTTGTCGAAGTTGTTGAACACGAACGGCAGTTCCAGGCAGTGCGCGGCCGCGAGCCGGCCGTCGTGCGCGGGCGTCGGGAGGTTGAACTGATAGGCCCAGACCGGACGTCCGCGGGCCGCCCGCCGCTCGGCCAGCTCCACGGCGGGCATGCGGAACAGGTCGTCGGTGATCAGGTCCATGAGGACGTCCACCGGGCGGGCGCCCGGCCGGGCCTCCTCGTACGCCGTGTACGCCTGGCCCGCCCGGTTCCCGAAGGTGTCCCGCGCCCGGGCGAGGACCTGGTCCTTGGTCGAGGCGGCGTACGGCTCGCTGAGCCCGAAGGCGAAGTTGGCCTCCTCCCTGGTCCAGCCGATCAGTACGTCGATGTCCGCCCCGGCACCGGTGAGCAGCAGGTCGGCGGGGTCCCGGTCCAGCGTGACCCCGTCCAGTACCGGCAGGAACGGGGTCGACCAGTAGCCCCACCGTCCGGTGCGCCCGAACATCTCGTAGGTGGCGGCGATCAGGCGGGGCCAGGGCACGGCCCGCAGCTCCGTCACGTTCCCGGCCCCGGCGATGTCCAGGAAGGCGGCGGTGCGCTCGAGCGACTCGGCGCGGGTGGGGATCTGCAGCCCGAGCGGCGGGCTCTGCAGGATGGCGCGCCGGAACAGCGGACGGCCCTTGGGCCGGGCACCCGCCAGTGCCGCGACCGACAGCGCGCCACCGGACTGGCCGGCGACGGTGATGTCTTCCGGGTCGCCGCCGAAGGCGGAGATGTTCTCGCGCACCCAGCGCAGCGCGGCGAGCTGGTCGGTGAGCCAGAAGTTTCCCCCGGCGCCGTCCTCGCCGAAGTAGAGGTAACCCAGTGGTCCCAGGCGGTAGTTGATGGTGACGACCACGAGGTCGCCGTCGCGCGAGAAGGTCTCGCCGGAGTAGTTGGGCAGCGATCCGGACCCGGAGATGAAGCCGCCGCCGTGGATCCACACCATCACCGGCCGCTTGGCGCCGTCGGCCCCGGGGGTCCAGACGTTGAGGGTGAGGCAGTCCTCGTCGAAGGGGGGCGAGCCGTGGGTGCCGAGCACCTGGTCGCCTCCCTCCCGGTAGGGCTGTGGTGCGCTCGGGCCGAAGGCGATCGCGTCGCGCGTCCCCCGCCAGCCGGGATGGGGCTGGGCGGGCCGCCACCGCAGGGCGCCGACCGGGGGCGCCGCGTAGGGGACGCCCTTGAAGACGTGGAGGCCTCCTTCGGTGCCTCCGCGCAGCCGGCCGCCGGAGGGCAGGTCCACGACGGGAGAGGGGCCGTCCGCGCTCGGGGCGGCCTGCGCGGCCCGCCCGCCCGCGAGTCCGGAGAGCAGTGCGGCGCCCGTCAGCACGCCGCTGTTCCGGAGGACTCTGCGTCGCGATGGGTCGTCGGTCATGGTGCTTCACTCCCTGACTGATCGGGGGCCCGTCACCCGAATCGGTATGGCGGGAAAGTGGCGAGGGTCAGTATTGCGATATATCCCGGGTCGGGGTCAAGGGGTCGGGGCCCGGTCCCGGCATCTATCTTGCGTAGTCTTGACGGGCGTCGTAAAAGCGCGATAGACACGTGTCACCTCACTTCACCCCACCTCAGTTCACGACGCCCGGCGGGTGAACAACTTCCCGTCCCCCAGGGCCGGTTGACGACGTACGGAGTTCCCATGACAGGTCGGTTTCGTCCCGTTGGTCTGGTCGCCGTATCGACGGCCCTCTTGCTGGCCACGGCATGTGGTGGTGCCAGCCTCGGGACCGGCGCGGACAAGCAGAGCGGGCCCGTGAAGATCGGACTCCTCCTCCCGCAGTCGGGGACCTACAAGGCCCTGGGCGACGACATGAAGCAGGGCTTCGAGCTCTACGTCGCGCAGCACGGCGGCAAACTCGGCGGCCGTGACGTGGAGATCGTCATCGCCGATGAGGGGGAGACGGCCGATTCGGGCAAGGCGGCGGCGGAGAAACTGGTCAAGCAGGACCGGGTGCTGGCGGTGAGCGGCGTGGTCAGCTCCGCCACCATCAACGGGGTCAAGGACCTGTTCGAGACCGCCAAGGTCCCGCTCGTCGGCTCGAACGCCTCACCCACGACACTGACCGGGGCCAAGTACATCTGGCGGACCTCGTACGTCAACGACGAGCCCGGCAAGGCGCTGGGCAAGCACGTGGCCGAGCAGGCCGGGGGCCCCGTCTTCCTGATCGCGGCCGGCTACCAGGCGGGCAAGGACGAGGTGGAGGGCTTCAAGTCCACCTTCCTCCCCGCCGGAGGCAAGATCGCGGGGGAGGAGGTCTACACGCCGTTCCCCGGCACCAAGAACTTCCAGCCGTACCTCGCGCAGATCGAGAAGTCCGGTGCGAAGTCCGTGTACTGCTTCTACGCCGGCGGCGCGGCCGTCGACTTCGTCAAGCAGTACCGGGACTTCGGGCTGGCGGGCAGGATCCCGCTCTACGCACCCGGCTTCCTCACCGAAGGCGGAGTCCTCAAGGGCCAGGGCGACGCGGCCACCGGCATCCGCACCGCGCTCAACTACAGCGCGGACCTGGACAACGCGGCCAACAAGCGCTTCGCCCCGGCCTACGCGTCCGCCTACGGTACGGCCCCGACCACGTACGCGATGGCGTCCTGGGACGCGGCGCAGGTCCTCGACAAGGCGATCGGGGCGGCCGGTTCCACGGTGACCTCCGAGACGGTCAACACCGCCATCGCCGCAGTGGGGGACATCGACAGCCCGCGCGGCACCTGGCGGTTCAACAGCGGGGGCACCCCCGTCCAGCCCTGGTACCTGCGCGAGGTCAAGCAGGGCGCCAACACCGTCAGTTCCGAGCTGGGAAGACTGGGCGGCTGACATGTACGGATGGTTTGACGGCAACCTCGTCAGCGTCGTCGACGGAGTCGCCTTCGGTCTGCTGCTGTTCACGATCGCGGTCGGCCTGTCCCTGGTCTTCGGCATGATGGACGTGCTCAACCTGGCTCACGGAACGCTCTACCTCGCCGGCGCCTACGTCGCCTACGCACTGTCCGACGGAACCCTGTGGGGCCTGCTCCTCGCGCTGGCGGCCGGCGTCCTGGTGGGCGTCATGGGCGGCGCGGCACTGACGTTCCTCACCCAGCCGCTCGCCCGGCGCGGCCACCTGGACCAGGCCCTGCTGACGCTCGGGATCACCTTCGTCGTCGCCGATCTGCTGGCCGCTTCCTTCGGCGGGGAGGTGCTGCCCACCGACCCTCCGGCCTCGCTGCGCGGGACGGTGGACCTCTTCGGCCACGCCTATCCGGTCTACCGGCTCGTGTTCATCGCCGTCGCGGCCGGCCTCGCGCTCGTGGTGTACCTCGTCTTCGAACGCAGCTCGCTCGGAGCACTGGTGCGGGCCACCGTCGCGGACCGGGACATGGTCCGCGCACTCGGCGTCGACATCCGCAAGGTGCTCTACGGGGTCTTCGCCTCCGGCGCGGCCCTGGCCGTGGCCGGCGGGGTCCTCGGCGCCCCGATCCTGGGGCCCGGGCCGGGCGTGGACGAGACCGTACTCGTCCTGTCGCTCGTGGTCGTGGTCGTGGGCGGCCTCGGATCGGTACGCGGCGCACTCGCCGGAGCGCTCCTCATCGGCCAGGTGCAGACGCTCGGGGTGGCGCTGCTCCCGCAGTACGCCCCCTTCCTCCTCTTCGGCACCATGCTGCTCGTCCTCGTGGTCCGCCCGCACGGCCTCGTCCCGTCGGCGGTGCGCGCATGAACCCGTCCACCACCGCGGGCCCGACGGCGCGGCGGCTGACGGCGGCCACAGTCGTCGGCGCCCTCGCCCTGGCCCCCTTCGCCCTCGGCCCGTACGCCATCGGCACCCTGTCGCGGATCCTCGTGTTCGCACTCCTCGCCATGAGCGTGCACCTGCTCACCGGCCTGACCGGACTGCCCACCCTCGGCCAGTCGGCCCACTTCGGGGTCGGCGCCTACACGGCGGCCGTCGTGGCGACCGGGCTCACCGACATCGGGGTGCTCCAACTCCTCATCGCCGCAGCCGTCTCCGCACTCGTGGCCGTGCCGGCCGGCTGGCTCGCGGTACGGGCCAGGCGCGTGGTCTTCCTGATGCTGACGCTGGCCATCGGGGAGATCGCCTACAGCGCCGCCGTCAACTGGAAGTCCCTGACGAACGGTTCCGACGGGATGGCGGGCATCCCGCCCGTCGTACCGCTGCCGGGCCTGCCCGCCCTGGAGCTCGACGGGCTGGTCTACTTCTACGTCCTGGCCGTGTTCCTGCTGCTCTTCGCGGCGCTCTCCCGCCTGGGCCGGACCCCGTTCGCGCTCGCCCTGCGCGGCATCCGCGACAACGAGCCCCGCATGCGCGCGATCGGCTATCCCACCCAGAGGTACGCCCTCACCGTCTACTGCGGGGCCGCGGCACTGGCCGGCGCCGCCGGAGCCCTGTGGGTCTCGGTGCAGCGGTTCGTCTCGCCCGGCGACGCCGGCTTCGAGATCGCCGCGCTGGCGCTGCTGGCCGTCGTCATCGGCGGCTCCGGCTCCCTGTGGGGAGCCTGCTCCGGAGCCGCCCTCGTCTGGCTCACCCGCGACTACCTCGGCAACCTCGAAGCCGTCGCCGGACGGGGGCCGCTGCTGCTCGGACTGCTCTTCGTCGTCGCCGTCTACACGCTGCCCCGCGGACTGGCCGGCGTACGGATCCAAGCCACCTTCACCCGGAAGAGGACGGCGTGACAGCACTACTGCAACTGCTCGGAGTGTCAAGGCACTTCGGCTCCTTCCGGGCCCTGGACGGCGTCGACCTCACCGTGCGGGCGGGGGCCCGGCACGCGGTCATCGGCCCGAACGGCGCGGGCAAGTCCACGCTGTTCGGCCTGATTTCGGGAACACTGGCCGCCACCGCCGGGACGATCCTCGTCGACGGCCAGGACGTGACCCGGCTGTCCGTGGACCGCCGGGTCGGCCTCGGGGTCGCGGCCACGTTCCAGCACTCCAGCCTCTTCCTGCGCGAGACCGTACTGGAGAACGTGCTGCTCGCCGTGGAGCGCCGGGCCTGGGCCGGGGCAGGGGCCGCGGCCGGGGCAGGGCCCGGGCCCGGACGCCGGCGGAGGGCCGGTGCCCGCGGCGTCGCGATCGCGCAGGCCCGCGAACTCCTCGACCAGGTGGGCCTGCCCGGCCGGCACGAGCTCACGGCCGGCGAGCTCTCGCACGGGGAACGCCGCCAGCTGGAGGTCGCCGTGGCCCTGGGCACCGATCCCCGGCTGCTGCTCCTCGACGAGCCGGCCGCCGGCATGTCACCGGCGGAGACCGCGCGCCTCACCGAACTGATCGGGGCCCTGCCGGGGGAGGTGACCGTACTCCTCGTCGAACACGACCTCGACATGGTCTTCGAGCTCGCCGACACGGTGACGGTCCTCCACCTCGGCAGACACCTCAAGACCGGCTCCCCGGACGAGGTGCGGGCCGCCGCCGAAGTCCAGAGCGCCTACCTCGGCACCACGGAGGTCTCCTCGTGAAACCGTTCTTCAGCGTGCGCGGACTGAGCTCGGGCTATGCCGGGGGCGTGGTCCTGGGCGGCGTCGATCTGGATCTCGACGCCGGCGGGACGGTCGCCGTCCTCGGGCGCAACGGGGTCGGCAAGACCACCCTCATCTCGACCGTCATGGGACTGGTCCGGCCGTACGCGGGCAGCGTCACGCTCGACGGCCGGGAGATCGCCGGGGCCCGCGTCGACGCGATCGCCCGGGCCGGGGTGGGGGTCGTGCCGCAGGGCCGCCGTGTCTTCGCACCGCTCACCGTGGCAGAACACCTGTCCATCGCCACCCGGCGGCGCACCCGGGGGCCGTGGACCCGGGCCCGCGTCCTGGACCTCCTGCCGAGGCTGGGAGAACGGCTCGGACACCGCGGTGACCAGCTCTCCGGCGGGGAACAGCAGATGCTGGCGATCGCCCGGGCCCTGCTGGGCAACCCGCGCCTCCTCCTGCTCGACGAGCCGTCCGACGGCCTCGCTCCCGCGATCGTCGCCCAGGTGGGCGAGGTGATCCGCGAGGTCGGCGCGCAGGGCATGTCGGTGGTCCTCGTCGAGCAGAACCTCGCACTGGCCCTCTCCGTCGCGCAGGAGGTGGCCGTCATGCAGAAGGGCCGCATCGTCCACCGCGCACCGTGCGCGCAGTTCGCCTCCCGCCCCGAGGACCGCAGGAGGCTGCTGGGAGTGGACTGACCCGGCGGGACCGGCACGAACGCCGCCGGGCCGACCGGAATCGGCGCCCCGGAGCGGCCTCGGCAGGCGGTGGCACGCGGATTGGGCAGAGGATGGAGGCGTGGAGACGGGTACGGGTGCCGGATGAACGAGCACATCCCGGTCGAGGAGCTGATCAGCGGCGCCGCACAGGCCGCCGGCGGCTGGCTGGGCGCGCTGCCGATCGCCCTGCTGGCCACCAGCGCCGACGGAACGGTCGTGCGCTGGAACCAAGTGGCACAGGAACTGCTGGGGTACACCCCGCCGCAGATGCTCGGCCACAACATCGCGGACCTCCTGCATCCGGGATCCGACCGCAGCCTGGGCCGCTCCCTGTGGGAAGCCACGGCCACCGGGCGGGGCGTGATGGGCACCGTGACCGCGTGGCACCGCGACGGACACCCGCTGGAGGTGGAGATCTGGGCCTCCCCGGTGTCCGACCGCCAGCAGGGCGCGGCGTCGGTGCTGGTCTTCGCCGCCGACGCGCACGCGGCGCGGCGCATCCGCGGGTCGTCGGCTGTGTGGGACGGCCTGTTCGCCCGCTCCCCGGTCGGCATCGCCGTCCTCGACACACAGCTGCGGTTCCTGCAGGTCAACGCCGCACTGGAAGCCATGAACGGCCTGCCGGAATCGGCCCATGTGGGACGCCGGCTGGCCGAGCTCCTCCCGGAGGTGAACGCCCGCGAGATGGAGGAGGCGATGCGGGAGGTGCTGGAGACCGGGCATCCGGTCCTCGACCGCCGCCGGGTCGGACGGACACCGGCCGAACCGGACCACGACCGGGTGTGGTCCTGCTCCTACGTCCGGGTGGAGGACCCCGCCCACCTGCCCATCGGGGTGATCGCCTCCCTCGTCGACATCACCGAGCAGCAGCGCGACCACGTCGAAGCCGAAGCGGGACGGCGCCGGCTAGCCCTGCTCAGCGAGGCCAGCATGCGCGTCGGCTCCAGTCTCGACCTGGAGCGCACCGCGCAGGAACTCGCCGACCTCGCCGTGCCGCGCCTCGCCGACGCCGTGACCGTGGACGTCCTGGACGTGCTGGCGAGCGGGGACGAGCCCGGCATGGGGCTGACCGGCGGGGCCTCCCTGCGGCGCCTCGGCAAGGCCCCGCTGTCCGGATCCAGGGTGACCGACATCCTCGCCCCCCTCGGCAGGACGCTCGTCTTCCCCCCGAACGCCCCCTACACCCAGGCCCTCGCGGCCCGCCAGCCCTTCCTGATCGCCCGCCTCGACGAGCAGTCGGTGGCCCCCGCCGCGCGGCATTCGGCCAAACCCGCCCGGCTGGTCGGGGTGGGGGTGCACTCCTTCGTGATGGCGCCCCTGGTGGCCCGGGAGACGGTGATCGGCGTCGCCACCTTCTACCGAACCCGCCCGATCGGACCCTTCGGGGCCGAGGACGTCACCCTCGCCGGCGAACTCGCCGCCCGCGCCGCGCTCAGCATCGACAACGCCAGGCTCTACCACCGCGAGCACGAGACCGCCGTCATCCTCCAGCGGAGCATGCTCCCCCAGCACGTCACCCCGCCGCCCGGCATCACGGTCAGCCACCGCTACCTCCCCGCCAGCGACGTCAACGAGATCGGCGGCGACTGGTACGACGTCCTGCCCCTGGCCGGCGGCAAGGCGGCCCTGCTCATCGGCGACGTGATGGGGCACGGCATCGCCGCGGCCGCGGTCATGGGGCGGCTGTCCGCCTCCGTACGGGCCCTCGCGCGCCTGGACCTCCCGCCGGTCCGGCTGCTGCACCAGCTGGAAGCCGTACTCGGCGACCTCACCGAGCCGATGCTGGCCACGTTCCTGTACATCGTCTGCGACCCGGCCACCGGCCACTGCACCGTCACCCGGGCCGGGCACCCGCCGCCCGCCCTCGTGCTCCCCGACGGCACGGTCCGGCTCGTGGACACCCCGCCCGGCGTCCCCCTGGGGGTCGGGGGAGTCGCCTTCACACCCACCGAGATCGACGTGCCCCCCGGCAGCCTGCTCGTGCTCTACACCGACGGGCTGATCGAAGCCCGCGGCTACGACCTCGACGAACGGCTCGCCGAGCTGACCCGGCACCTCGCGGATCCGCACCGCCAGCTGGACCACCTGTGCGACTCGCTGATCACCCACCTCGTACCGGCCGCGGCCGACGACGACGTGGCGCTCCTGGTCGCCCGCATCGGCGACTAGGAAGGTTCACGGCAGTCCGCAGAACGCCGTTTCCCGATGCATACCTTCCCGGCCACGCGCAAGCCATCAGCGGGAAAGACTCCGCAGAGACACTAGACTGGCGGGTTGTTTGGCGCTGGAACGGAACAACCCGGGCAAACCTGGGCTCCGCCGGCGACCCGGGAGACGTCGCCGGGAACGAAACGCGAGGGCCGATGGCAGCCACACCTGAGCACGGTGAACTCACCCTGCTCGACACCGGGGACACGCGCGAGGACTCCGGCAAGTCCGCCCGGTTCTCCGCCGGACCCGCCGCACCGGCACGGACCCTCGTCGACGTCTTCGAGGCCTCCGTACGGGCGTACCCCGACGAACTCGCCCTCGACGACGGCACCGTCCGGCTGACCTACCGGGCGCTGGCCGCCGAGGTCGAGCGCCGCCGGCGCGCCCTCGCGGCCGCCGGAGTGGGGCTCGGGGACCGGGTCGGCGTCCGGGTCCCGTCCGGGACCAACGAGCTGTACGCGGCCATCCTCGCGGTGCTCGCCGCCGGCGCCGCCTACGTACCGGTCGACGCCGAGGACCCGGACGAGCGCGCCGAGCTGGTGTTCGGCGAGGCCGGGGTGCGCGCGGTGCTCGGCGGCGGGCAGCGCATCGAGGTCACCGGCCTCGCGGAACCCGGCGCCCGCGCGGCGCGTCCGGGGCCCGGGCACGACGCGTGGATCATCTTCACCTCCGGCTCCACCGGCAAGCCCAAGGGCGTCGCCGTCAGCCACCGCAGCGCCGCCGCCTTCGTGGACGCCGAGGCCGCGCTGTTCCTCACCGAGGAGCCGATCGGACCCGGCGACCGGGTCATGGCCGGACTGTCCGTGGCCTTCGACGCCTCCTGCGAGGAGATGTGGCTGGCCTGGCGCTACGGTGCCTGCCTCGTGCCCGTGCCCCGCGCCCAGGTGCGCAGCGGAGCCGACCTCGGCCCCTGGCTGGTGGAACAGGAGATCTCGGTGGTCTCCACGGTGCCGACCCTGGCCGCGCTCTGGGAGCCCGAGACCCTCGGCGAGGTCCGGCTGCTGATCTTCGGCGGCGAGGCCTGCCCGCCCGAGCTGACCCAGCGCCTGGTCACCGAGGGGCGCGAGGTCTGGAACACGTACGGCCCCACCGAGGCCACCGTCGTCGCCTGCGCCTCCCTCCTGACCGGCGAGGAACCCATCCGGATCGGCCTCCCGCTGAACGGCTGGGAACTGGCCGTCGTCGACGAGTCCGGTGAGCCGGTGCCCATGGGCGGCAGCGGCCAGCTCGTCATCGGCGGCGTCGGCCTGGCCCGCTACCTCGACCCCGAGAAGGACGCCGAGAAGTACGCCCCGCTGGAATCCCTCGGCTGGGAGCGCGCCTACCGCAGCGGCGACCTCGTCCGCGCCGAACCGGAAGGGCTGGTCTTCCTCGGCCGCGGCGACGAGCAGATCAAGCTCGGCGGCCGCCGGATCGAGCTCGGCGAGGTCGACGCGGCCCTCCAGGCCCTGCCCGGCGTCGCCGGCGCGGCCGCCGCCGTACGCACCGCGCGCAGCGGAAACCAGCTGCTCGTCGGCTACCTGGTCACCCAGGAGGGCTGGGACCACGCGTCGGCGGTGACGCGGCTGCGCGCCGAGCTGCCCGCGGCGCTCGTACCGCTGCTCGCGCCGGTCGACGAGCTGCCGACCCGCACCTCCGGCAAGGTGGACCGGGCCGCGCTGCCCTGGCCGCTGCCCGAGCTGGAGGGCGCCGGACCCGTCGAGCAGCTGTACGGCACCGAGGCCTGGCTCGCCGAGCAGTGGAGCGAGACCCTCGGCGTGACCGTGACCGGCGCCGCCGACGACTTCTTCGCGATCGGCGGCAGCAGCCTGGCCGCCGCCCAGCTCACCACCCGGCTGCGCACCCGCTACCCCAGCGCGGCCGTGCTCGACATCTACCAGCAGCCCACCCTGCGCAAGCTGGCCCGGCACCTGGAGAAGTCCGCACAGGACGACGGCGCGACCCGGACCGTCGCCCCCGTACCGCTGCGGACCAAGGTGGTGCAGTCGCTGCTGCTCCTCCCGCTGTTCACCCTGGTCGGCCTGCGCTGGACGGTGGCGCTGCTGGCGCTGGGCAACGTATTGCACCTGTTCGGGTCCTACCCGTGGGCACCGGCCGCCTCCTGGTGGCTCGTCGCCGCCGGCGCCGTGCTGCTCTTCAGCCCGCCGGGCCGCCTCGCGATCGCGGCCGGCGGCGCCCGCCTGCTGCTGCGCGGGGTGAAGGCGGGCCGCCACCCGCGCGGCGGGAGCGTACACCTGCGGCTGTGGACCGCCGAGCGGCTGGCCGAGTACGCCGGCGCCACCTCGCTCACCGGCTCCTGGCTGGAGCGCTACGCGCGGGCCCTCGGCGCCAGGATCGGCCCCGAGGTGGACCTGCACTCGCTGCCCCCGGTCACGGGCATGCTCAAGCTCGGCCGCGGCTGCGCCGTGGAGTCCGAGGTGGACCTGCGCGGGCACTGGCTGGACGGGGACCGGCTCGTGATCGGCCCGGTCAAGGTCGGTGCGGGCGCCGTGGTCGGCACCCGGAGCATGCTCTTCCCCGGCGCCCGGGTCGGCAAGCGCGCCGAGGTGGCCCCCGGCTCCGCCGTCACCGGCCAGGTCCCGACCGGCCAGCGCTGGGCCGGAGCCCCCGCCGTCAAACTCGGCAAGGCCAAGCACAACTGGCCCAAGGAGCGCCCGCCGCGCGCGGTCCGCTGGCGCGCGATGTACGGGGCCACCGGCTTCTACCTCACCGCCCTGCCCGTGCTCGCCACCCTGCCCGCCCTGCTCGTGGTGAGCCGGTTCGTCTCCCCCGACGCGGGGTTCGCCCCGGCACTGCGCGGAGCACTGCTCGCCGTCGTGCCCGGAGCCCTCGCCTTCGGATTCGCGTACGCGGCCCTCCTGCTGGTCTCCGTACGGCTGCTCAGCCTGGGGCTGCGTCCGGGAGTCCATCCGACGCACAGCCGGGTCGGCTGGCAGGTCTGGACGGTCACCCAGCTGATGGACCTGGCCCGGGAGACGCTCTTCCCGCTGTACGCCGGGCTGATCACCCCCGTGTGGCTGCGGCTGCTCGGCATGAAGATCGGCCGGGGTGCGGAGGTGTCCACCGTGCTGGCGCTGCCGAGCCTCACCACCGTGGGCGAGGGCGCGTTCCTCGCCGACGACACCCTGACCGCCCCCTGCGAGCTGGGCGGCGGCTGGGTGCGGATCGGGCACTCCGAGATCGGCCGCCGGGCGTTCCTCGGCAACTCCGGCATGACCGCGCCCGGCCGCAACGTGCCGGACGACGGGCTGGTCGGCGTGCTGTCCGCCACCCCGAAGAAGGCCAAGAAGGGCAGCTCGTACCTGGGCCTGCCGCCGATCCGGCTGCCGCGGTCCGCCGCCGACGCCGACCAGAGCCGCACCTACGACCCGCCCGCGCGGCTGCTGTGGGCGCGCGGGCTGGTGGAGCTGTGCCGGCTCGTCCCGGTGTTCTGCTCGGCCGCGCTGGCCGTCCTGACCGTGGCGGCGCTCTGCGCGCTGACGCGGACGGACGGCCTGGGCGTCTGGGGCGCCGCGCTGCTGTCGGGAGCGACCCTGCTGGCCGCCGGAACGGCCGCCTGTGTGGTCACGATGGCCGCGAAATGGCTGCTGGTGGGCCGACACCGGGTGGGAGCGCACCCGCTGTGGAGCGGCTTCGTGTGGCGCAACGAGCTCGCCGACACCTTCGTCGAGGTACTGGCCGTGCCCTGGCTGGTCGGCTCGGTGCCCGGCACCCCGCTGCTGGCCCTCTGGCTGCGCGGGCTGGGGGCCAGGATCGGCCGGGGCGTATGGTGCGAGAGCTACTGGCTGCCCGAGACGGACCTGGTCGTCCTGGGTGACGCGGTCAGCGTGAACCGTGGCTGTGTGCTGCAGACACACCTCTTCCACGACCGGATCTTGAGGACGGATACTGTGGTCCTCCGTGAGGGCGCCACCCTGGGCCCGGGCGGAATCGTCCTGCCCGGGAGCACGGTCGGTGCCCGCAGCACACTGGGTCCCGCCTCCCTCGTGATGGCCGGGGAATCCGTCCCCGCCGACACCCGCTGGCTGGGCAATCCGATCGAGGCGTGGCGGTCCTGAAGGGGCCAGAACGGAAGCGGCAGTGAGCGGCCAGAAGACAGCGGCATCGGACCCGTACTTTCCGGCCAACGGCGACCCCCGTTACCGCGTGCACCGGTACGAACTCGCTCTGGAGTACCGTCCCGGCCCCAACCGGCTGGCCGGGACGGCCCGGCTCAGCGCGATCGCCGGGCGGGCGCCGCTCACCGAGTTCCACCTGAACCTGGCCGAGTTCAAAGTGGGCCGGGTCCTGCTGAACGGCCGGGCCCCGCACTACAGCCACCGGGCCGGCAAGCTGCGGATCCTGCCGCCCAAGCCGCTGCCCGCCGGTGCCGCCTTCACCGTGGAGGTCCACTGGGCGGGCAACCCCAAGCCGGTGCGCAGCCCCTGGGGCGGTCTCGGCTGGGAGGAACTGACGGACGGCGCGCTCGTGGCCAGCCAGCCCGTCGGCGCACCCTCCTGGTACCCCTGCAACGACCGGCCCGCCGACAAGGCCTCGTACCACCTCTCGGTCAACACGCCGTCCGCCTACACGGTGGTGGCCGGCGGCCGCCTCCTCACCAGGACGACGAAGGCCAGCACGACCACCTGGGTGTACGAGCAGTCCGCGCCGACCTCCAGCTACCTGGTGGGCCTGTCCATCGGCATGTACCAGACGGTCCTGCTGGGCGACCCCGGCCTCGGCGGGGTCCCGCAGAGCGCCCACGTACCGGCGCACCTGCTGCCCCGCTTCTCCCGCGACTTCGCCCGGCAGCCCGCCATGATGCGGCTGTTCGAGGAACTCTTCGGCCCCTACCCCTTCGGGGAGTACGCGGTCGTCGTGGCCGACGAGGAACTGGACGTACCGGTGGAGGCCCAGGGCCTCTCCCTGTTCGGTGCCAACCACGTGGACGGCGTACGCGGTTCCGAGCGCCTGATCGCCCACGAGCTCGCGCACCAGTGGTTCGGCAACAGCGTGACCATCGCCGACTGGCGGCACATCTGGCTCAACGAGGGCTTCGCGAAGTACGCCGAATGGCTCTGGTCGGAGCGCTCCGGCGGCCGCACCGCGCACGACCTGGCCGCCGCCGCACACCGCCTGCTGTCCGCGCAGCCCCAGGACCTGCGGCTGGCCGACCCGGGCCGCAAGCTGATGTTCGACGACCGCCTGTACCAGCGCGGGGGCCTCGCCGTGCACGCCGTCCGCTGCGCCCTGGGCGACGGAGCCTTCTTCCGCATGCTGCGCGAGTGGACCTCCGCGCACCGCCACGGCGTGGTGACCACCGCCGGCTTCACCGCCCACGTGGCCCGCTACGCGCTCGAGCCGGTGGACGAGCTGCTCTCGGCCTGGCTCCACGAGCCCTCGCTCCCGCCCCTGCCCCCGAACCGGACCCTCCGGCCGACCCCGTCGATGCCCCCGTACCCGCCCACGGCGGGCGACCCCACGGGACGCGGCATGGCCTCCGCGTAACGGACGGGGTTAGAGTGCGGCAACGCCCTTGACCTGCGTACGCGGGCAGGGAGCAGACACCTCGGGAGCTTCCTCATGTTTCGCACCATGTTCAAGTCCAAGATCCACCGCGCCACTGTCACCCAGGCCGACCTGCACTACGTCGGGTCCGTGACCATCGACGCCGATCTGCTGGACGCGGCGGACCTGCTGCCCGGCGAGCTCGTGCACATCGTCGACATCACCAACGGGGCGCGGCTCGAGACGTACGTCATCGAGGGTGAGCGCGGTTCGGGCGTCATCGGGATCAACGGGGCCGCCGCGCACCTCGTGCACCCCGGTGACCTGGTCATCCTCATCAGCTACGCACAGGTGGACGACGCCGAGGCGCGGGTGTTCCAGCCGCGCGTCGTGCACGTCGACGCGGACAACCGCATCGTCGAGCTGGGCGCGGACCCGTCCGCCCCGGTGCCGGGAACGGATCAGGAGCGCAGCCCCCACGCGGTGGCTGTCTGAGGGGAGTCGGGACCATGCCGCAGAACGAGCCGATCGAGATCGTGGACGACCGCAAGTCCGGGAGGCTGCTGGCCGTCGAGGACGGGGCGGTGGTCGGTTTCATCGCCTACTTCGTGCTCGCCGAGGCCCCCCACGCCCTCGTGGCGGTCCACACCGTCGTCGAACCGGGGCACGAGGGCCGCGGGATCGCCGGGAACCTGGTGAAGACCTTCTACGGGATCGCGGCCGGGGAGGGCGTACCCGTGGTGCCCCTGTGCCCGTATGCCGCGAGCTGGGCCGCCAAACACCCCGATCAGGCGCCCGCGGCGCCGGCCGGGGTGGTGGCCGCCGCCAAGGCGCAGCTCGACTCGGACTCCGATCTGTGGTGACTCCGCTGACCCTGCTGCACACCTCGCCGGTGCACGTCCCGGTCTTCGACGCCCTGCGGGACCGGAACCACCCCGGAGCCGTCCTGCGGCACCTGGTGGTTCCGGAACTGCTGGACCGGGCCCGCGCCGAAGGGCCGCAGTCGGTGGCCCCGGAACTGCGGAAGCTGCTCGAGGGCGCGGGCGGGCCCGTGCTGGTCACCTGCTCCTCCATCGGGGGGACCGCGGAGGGCCTGGCCGCGGACACCGGAGTCCCGGTCCTGCGGGCGGACCGGCCGATGGCTGCGGCCGCGGTGCGCGGTGGCAGCGGTAGCGGCGGCCGCACGCGGATCGTCGTGCTGGCCACGGTGGAATCGACCGTCGGCCCGACGCGGGAACTGCTGGCCGAGGAGGGCGCGGGCCGTTCGGTGGAGATCCGTACGCACCTCGTGGCCGGGGCCTGGGACCGCTTCGGGGCGGGGGACATCGCCGGCAGCCACCGCCTCGTCGCGCAGGCCGCCGACGCCGTCACGGACGCGGACGTCATCGTGCTGGCCCAGGGCTCGATGGCCGGGGCCACGGAGCTCGTCACGACCCGGATACCCATCCTGACCAGCCAGGCCTCCGGTCTGGCCGCGGGGCTGGAGTTGCTGGAGGGCGTCTAGGCCGTCTCTTTCGGGGCATGCCCGCCGGAATCGGGGGAACATGGGCTGCATGGTGCGAAAGTCAGAAGAGACCCAGCCCCCGGCCCCCGGCCCCGGGCCGACCCCGCAACCCGGGCCGCTCCCGGTGCCCGATCCGGTTCCGCAACCCGACCCGGCCCCGGTGCCCGATCCGGTCCCGCAACCCGCTCCGGTCCCGCAGCCCGACCCCGTCCCGCAGCCCGACCCGGTCCCGCGCCCCGTGCCGCCCGAGCCCGTCCCCTTCCCGGAGCCCGACCCGGTGCCGGCGCCTCCGGGGCCCGCGCCCGTGCCGCAGCCCGGGCCCTGGAGCTGAGCGGACTCAGAGGCCTCAGGTGCCTCTGCGCCCTCAGCCGCCTCGGCGGCCTCAGACCGTACGGACCTCGGAGCGGTCACCGCTCCACAGGGTGTGGTACGAGCCCTCGCGGTCGGTGCGCCGGTAGGTGTGCGCCCCGAAGAAGTCGCGCTGGCCCTGGGTCAGGGCCGCCGGGAGCCGCTCCGAGCGCAGTGCGTCGTAGTACGCCAGCGAGGCCGCGAAGGCCGGTACCGGAATGCCCTGGCGGACCGCCGCCACCAGCACCTCGCGCCAGTCGTGCTGCGCCGCGCCGATCTCCCCGGCGAAACCGGCGTCCGCCAGCAGGCTCGGCAGCTCCGGCCGGGCGTCGTACGCGGCGCGGATCCGGTCCAGGAACGCGGCCCGGATGATGCAGCCGCCGCGCCACAGCGAGGCCACGGCGCCCGGGTCCACGCCCCAGCCGTACTCCTCGCTGCCGGCCTGGATCTGATGGAAGCCCTGCGTGTACGAGACGATCTTCGAGGCGTACAGGGCCTGCTCCACCTGCGCCGCGAAGGCGTCCGCGGCCTCGGCGGACAGCGGCGCGGCCTTGGGGCCGGCCAGCTCCCGGGCGGCGGTACGCAGGTCGCCGTGGCCCGAAACCGCGCGGGCGAAGACGGCCTCGGCGATGCCCGACACCGGCACGCCCAGGTCGAGGGCGATCTGCACGGTCCAGCGGCCGGTGCCCTTCTGCTCGGCGGCGTCGGCCACGACGTCCACGAACGGCAGGCCGGTCGAGGCGTCCGTGTGCGCGAGCACCTCGGCGGTGATCTCGATCAGGTAGGAGTCCAGCCGGCCCTCGTTCCAGGAGCGGAAGGTCTCGGCGATCTTCGCGGGGGAGTAGCCGGCCACCTCGCGCAGCAGGTGGTAGGCCTCGGCGATGAGTTGCATGTCGGCGTACTCGATGCCGTTGTGGACCATCTTGACGAAGTGGCCCGCGCCGTCGGGGCCCACGTGGGACGTGCAGGGCGTACCGTCGGCGGCCTTCGCGGAGATCTTCTCCAGCAGCGGGCCCAGGGAGGCGTACGACTCCTCGGAGCCGCCGGGCATGATGCTCGGGCCGAGCAGCGCGCCCTCCTCGCCGCCCGAGATGCCGACGCCCACGAAGTGCAGGCCCTGCTCGCGCAGCTCCTTCTCGCGGCGGCGGGTGTCCTCGAAGTGGGCGTTCCCGCCGTCGATGATCACGTCGCCCGGCTCCAGCAGCGGGGCGAACTCGCGGATCACCGCGTCGGTCGGCTCACCGGCCTTCACCATGATGATCAGACGGCGCGGGCGCTCCAGCGCGTCCACGAACTCCTTCGCGCTCCCGGCGGCGATGAAGGAGCCCTCGTGCCCGAACTCCTCCACGAGCGCCGTGGTCTTGGCGGTGGTGCGGTTGTGGACGGCGACGGTGAAGCCGTTGCGGGCGAAGTTCCGGGCGAGGTTGCTACCCATCACCGCGAGTCCGGTGACGCCGATCTGGGCCGTACTGCTGCTCATTGCGTGCGCTCCTGAGTGCTTCGACAGTGCATTCGGCGTGCGGCGGAATGCAGGAACACCGACGCTACATCGGTGGAGATCATCAGCGGCGTCCCACATTCGGCGCGAAATCAACTTCCGCTCCAACGTGTCTTGTTGTGTGCCTTGTCATGTTCTGGTCGCGGCGTTAAGTTGCGGGGTTCCTGATGTCTTCGATGGGGGCTCCCATGGGTGTACGGGGCCGGCACCGCCGGTATCAGCCGAGCAGCATCAACCGTGCCTCGCTCGTCGTCACCGCGGGCGGCGCCGGCATCGCGCTGCCCCTGATCGGCGCCGGGGCCGCGCACGCCGCCTCGGTGGACACCTGGAACAAGGTCGCCGCCTGCGAGTCCACCAGCAACTGGCACATCAACACCGGCAACGGCTATTACGGCGGACTGCAGTTCAGTCAGAGCACGTGGCGCGCGTTCGGCGGTACCGCGTACGCCGCCCGCGCCGACCTGGCGACCAGGGACCAGCAGATCGCGGTGGCGGAGAAGGTGCTCAAGGGGCAGGGCCCGCAGGCCTGGCCGGTGTGCGGGAAGCAGGCCGGACTCAGCCGCAGCGGCCCGGCGCCCGCCTCCGGTACGCAGCCCAGGCCGGCCGCCCCGGTCCAGCAGGCGAAGGCCGCCGCTCCACAGAACGCCCCGCAGGCCGCATCGCAGAGCACGCCGCAGAACGCCCCGCAGGGCTCGGCGCCCAGCCCGACCGGGACCTCCGTCCTGCCCAACCCGTACGTGGTCGCGCCGGGGGACTCGCTGTCGGCGATCGCCACCGACCAGCACGTGCAGGGCGGCTGGCAGTCCCTGTACGAGACCAACCGGGCCGTCGTGGGCGGCAACCCGGACCTGATCTTCCCCGGACAGCGGCTCACCCTGCGCGTCACGGCGGCGCCGCCCGCGCCGCCCGCCCAGAATCCCGAGAAGCCGCCGCGCACGGCGGAACCCGTCACGCCCGTGGAACCGGTGGCGCGGACGCCCGAGACGAAGCCCGCCGAGAAGCCGGCGGAGAAGCCCGCCGAAAAGCCGCAATCCCCGTCGGGCGCCTTCTTCGCCCCCGTCGACGCCGGGCTCGGCACCGCGTACCACGTCGCGGGCGCCTCCTGGTCGAGCGGCTACCACACCGGTGTCGACTTTCCCGTGGCGACCGGCACCACCGTCAAGGCCGTCGGCAGCGGACAAGTCGTCTCAGCGGGGTGGGCCGGTGCGTACGGGTACCAGGTCGTCATCCGGCACGCCGACGGCCGGTACTCCCAGTACGCGCACCTGTCGGCGCTCTCGGTCAAGGCCGGTGCGCAGGTCTCCGGCGGGCAGCGCATCGGCCGCTCCGGCTCGACCGGCAACACGACCGGACCGCACCTGCACTTCGAGATGCGCACGGGACCCGGCTACGGCACCGACATCGACCCGCTGAAGTACCTGCGCGGCCGCGGCGTCGACATCTGAGGTCCGGTCCGGGACCGCGGCATCCCGAGCCTGGTCGGGGACCACGACGGGACTACGGGCCGGGTCCGACGGCGCGGGCGCGGGGGCTTCGCGGGGCGAGACGGTGAGCAGGACGAGCCCGGCCCCCGCCAGGGCCGCGCTCGCCAGCGCGGCGGCGGCTCCGGCCGCCCCGTAGCGGAAGCCCTCGTCGAAGAGCACGATGCCGACCGCCGCCGCGACCACCGGGTTGGTCACCGTCACGGTGGCCAGCGGCGCGGTCAGCCCGGCGCCCCGGTAGGCCGCCTGCGACAGCAGCAGCCCCGCCGCCGCCAGCGCGGCGATCGCGGTCAGCTCCGGCCACAGCGGGACCAGCGCGTCCGGGGCGAAGCCCTCGGCCACCGACTTCGTGAACACCGAGGCCATGCCGAAGGCCGCACCGGCGGCCGAGGCCAGCAGCACGCTGCGCGCGGCGGCCCGCCGTACCCGCCGGGAGGCCAGGAACAGCACGGCCGCCCCGGCCCCGGTCACCGCCAGCAGCAGGCTCTGCTCGCCGCCCGTCAGGGTCTGCCCGTCCCGGCCGTCGCCGCCCGTCAGGGCCAGCAGCCCGGCCAGCCCGGCCGTGGCCAGTACGGCCCCGCGCCAAGCGGCGGCGCGCGCCCGGCGCCGTACGAACACGGCCGCCATCGGGAGCGCGAAGACGATGGTGAGCGCCCCGAGCGGCTGCACCAGGCTCAGCGGCCCGTAGGCCAGCGCCATCACGTGCAGCAGCGCGCCCAGGCCGTTCAGTGCGACGGCGGCGTACCAGGCGCCCTGGCGCACGGGGGCGTAGGGCCGGCCCGCCGTACGGGACGCGACCCGCTCCTGGACGATCGCCCCGCCCGCGTACGCCACGGCGGACACGAGGCAGAGCAGGACCGAAACGGCGAGGGCACTCATAAAAGTCACAATGCCTGACCAGGCAGAGCTATTCCTCCACCTACAGGCGGGGACATGTACGGCTTGAGGACTACTCCGTACGCAGTAGCCCGGAGCGGTGCAGTGCGTTTGTCTTCCCGCCGGGGGGATCCGTACACTAGCCCTTTTGGGGACTTCCGCAGCCGGCGGATGCGGACGAGTGATCAAGGAACGACTGCGGGTATGACGGTGACCGAAGACAGCCAGGAGCACGGCCACGCCTTCGGGCCCGGCATCGACCCCGACCGCCTGGCCCTCTGCCTCGGCGTGCTCGACGAGCTGGACAAGCTCGACGTCGACCACCCGGACGCGATCACCGTGCGCCGTGCCACCGCCGGTCTCTACCGCACGGTCAAGCAGCGCCGCCGCCAGGACCGCCGCGCCGCCAAGACCGCCAACGACAAGGCCGTCACCGAGGCGACCGCGACCGGCTCCGCCGAGCGCATCGACGACGAGACCCAGGGCAACGCCCTGACCGCCGCCGCCAAGGGCCCGATCGCCGGAATCCTGCAGCGCCCGCGCTCCTGCTACGTCTGCAAGACCCGCTACGTCGAGGTCGACGCGTTCTACCACCAGCTCTGCCAGGACTGCGCCGCCTTCAACCACGCGCGCCGCGACGCCCGCACCGACCTGACCGGCCGCCGCGCCCTGCTCACCGGCGGCCGCGCCAAGATCGGGATGTACATCGCGCTGCGACTGCTGCGCGACGGTGCGCACACCACGATCACCACCCGCTTCCCCGGTGACGCGATCCGCCGCTTCAAGGCGATGCCCGACAGCTCCGAGTGGCTGCACCGCCTGAAGATCGTCGGCATCGACCTGCGCGACCCGGCCCAGGTCGTGGCGCTGGCCGACTCGGTCGCCGCCGAGGGCCCGCTCGACATCCTGATCAACAACGCCGCGCAGACCGTGCGCCGTTCGCCCGGCGCCTACAGCGAGCTCGTCGCCGCCGAGGGCGCCCCGCTCCCGGCGGGCGAACTGCCCGCCTCCGAGGTCATCGGCACCTTCGGCAGCGGCACCGTCGACCGCGTCGCCGCGCTGCCCACCGGCAAGGGCGAGAAGCTCAGCGCCCAGGACATCACCGAGCTCGCGCTGGTCTCCGGCTCGGCCTCCCTGGAGCGGATCGCCGCCGGCACCGCGATCGACGCGGGCGGTCTGGTCCCCGACCTGCACGACACCAACAGCTGGATCCAGACGGTGTCCGAGGTGGACCCGATCGAGCTGCTCGAAGTGCAGCTGTGCAACTCCACCGCGCCGTTCATCCTGATCAGCAGGCTCCGTCCGGCGATGGCCGCCGCCGAGGCCGGCCGCCGCTACGTGGTCAACGTCTCGGCCATGGAGGGCGTCTTCAGCCGCGGCTACAAGGGCGCCGGCCACCCGCACACCAACATGGCCAAGGCCGCGCTGAACATGCTGACGCGCACCAGCGCCCAGGAGATGTTCCAGAAGGACCAGATCCTGATGACCGCCGTCGACACCGGCTGGATCACCGACGAGCGGCCGCACCCGGACAAGATCCGCCTCGCCGAGGAGGGCTTCCACGCCCCGCTGGACCTGGTCGACGGCGCGGCCCGGGTCTACGACCCGATCGTCCGCGGCGAGGCCGGCGAGGACCTGTTCGGCGTCTTCCTCAAGGACTACGCGCCCGCCAACTGGTAGACCGCGTCGCGGCGTCCGCCGAAGTCCGCACGCGTGCCCGCCGACGGTCCGCACGTGCGCCCGCCGCGTCCGTACGTCAACCGCGCGCCCCCGGTTCCTCCCACGAGAGGGCCGGGGGCGCGCGGCGTTTCACGCCGTGCGGTCGCAGGCCCCGGCCGCGACCAGTTCCAGCACCGGCCGCCAGTCCTCCAGTACGCCCGCGTCCAGTCCCGCGGCCCGGCCCGCTTCGGCGGCGTGGCTCAGGGAGTCGACATCGGGATCGGCCCCGTGGGGCGGCGCGCCCGGCACGTGCAGCCGTACCAGCCGGGCCACCCGCTCGCCCAGCAGCGGACGGATCACCTCCGCCGGCTGGTCGATCAGCAGCCCCGCGACCTGGAGTTCCTTGTCGGAGGGGTGCGAGCGGCGCAGCAGCGCCGCCGCCCGCATCCCGTGGCCGTCACCGGGCCCGCTCCGCAGCAGGTCCATCAGTTCCCCGACGCTTCCGACGACCGCCGGCACTCCGTACTTCGCCACTGTCGTTCCCTCCGTCGCCCAGACCGCGCATCACCCGTATGGCGCCGTCGAGCAGATCATTCCCGTGCGACGTGACTGCGTGCGAGGTGATGAACTCATGGCGAAAACAAGCGGACCAGTGTGGATTTTACCTTTCCATCGAGCGGGGGTGCGCTCATATGTGTACTCTGAGCGCCATGAGAGCCCCACCCGGGCCCTCGCTCCACCAAGGCGCCACCGCGTCCGGAAACCCTTTATTCCTGCTACCGGCGAGCGGTCCGCGCCCGCCGGGTTACGCGACACAAAGGAGTGCGCGGTGACACCAGAAATGACGAAGACCGACCAGGTCACGAGGGAACGTACGGGGTCGCGAAGCGGTAAGCGCCCCGAGACGCTCGGCAACCTGGAGGTCTGGGCCCGATCAGCCCCGATCCGCCTCGCCGGCTACGAGGACGACCTCGCCGAGCCGCACATCCTCCCCGGCATCGACTAGCCGGCGCCCCACCCGAGTGTTCCGAGCCCCCGCTGCCGACGACCGGCGGCGGGGGCTCGGAAGTTCCCGGGACCGGTACGCCGTCGGCGTCATCGCTGTGGGCGATCACGGGTTACGGGCGGCCGCGCTCCCGGGCAGGCTGACCGGCATGAAGCTGCTGATGCTGGATGGTACCGAATTCGTCGGGCGCGCGATCACCGAAGACGCCCTGGACCGCGGCTGGGAGGTGACCGTCTTCCACCGCGGGCACCACGCGCCCCCCGCCGGCACCAAGGGCCTGCACGGGGACCGCACCGCCCCCGGCGGCCTGGACGCCCTCGCCGAGGAGGAGTGGGACCTCGTCGTCGACACCTGGGGCGGCGCCCCCACCGCCGTGCGCGACACCGCCCGGCTGCTCGCCGGCCGGGCCGGCCGGTACGCGTACATATCCAGCCGGTCCGTGTACCGGTACCCCGCCCCGGCGGGACTGGCCGAGGACGGCCCGCTGGTCGACGGCTCGCCCGACGCGGGCGCCGTGGCCTACGCCGAGGACAAGCGCGGCGGTGAGATCGCCGCCGCGGACGCCTTCGGCGACCGCGCCCTGCTGGTCCGCGCCGGGCTCATCCTCGGCCCCTACGAGAACGTCGGCCGGCTGCCCTGGTGGCTGAACCGCACCGCCCGGGGCGGCCCGCTGCCCGCCCCGGGGCCGCGCGAGCTCCCGCTCCAGTACGTGGACGTGCGCGACCTCGCGCGCTGGACCCTCGACGCCGCGGAGGCCGGGCGCGAAGGACCGTACAACCTGGTCTCCCCGGTCGGCCACGCCACGATGGGCAGCTTCCTGGAAGCCTGCGCGAAGGTGACCGGCGGCGGCGCCGAGCTGCGCTGGACCGATCCGGCCCGGATCGGGGAAGCGGGCGTGCAGCCCTGGACGGAGCTTCCGGTCTGGCTGCCGGAGGGAGAGCAGCACGACTTCATGTACGGCGGCGACGTGACCAAGGCGCTCGCGACGGGCCTGGTGTGCCGGCCGGTCGAGGAGACCGTCGCCGACACGTGGGCCTGGCTCGGGACCCTGGGCGGGGTCGCGCCGCAGCGCACCGACCGGCTGTCCCCCGGGATGAGTGCGGAGCAGGAGGCCGTACTCCTCGGCGCTCAGGGCTCGTAGGACTCCGACGACCGGGCACCAGGTGACGGGGACGGGGACGGGGCCGCGAGCCGGGTCGGCGGGAGGTATTCGCGCACCAGCGTGCGGTGCCACCACGCCCCCGTCTCGCGGAGCTCGCGCCAGGTCGTGAACCGGTAGCGGTACAGCCGCGCCCGGACGTAGCGCGGCGGCGCGTCCGGGAAGGGGTTGTACCGGATCAGCCGCAGCGTGTCCCGGTCTCCCGCCAGCAGCCGTTCCACGAACGGACCGAACCAGTCCCGGGCGTAACCGGGGGAGAGCGCCGCGAACCACATGAGCCAGTCGAGGCGCAGGTGGTACGGGGCGAACTGGCGGGGGATCCGGCGCACGTCGCCCGGCTTGCCCCTGAACCCGTACTCCCGCCACGCGCCGTCCTCCCGGGGCACCCGGTCCGCGGTGCCCTCCACCACCACCTCCTCGCGGATCCGGCCCACCGTGCCGAACGCCCCGTAGGTGTTGACCAGGTGGAGGGGGTCGAAGGACCGGTTCATCACCTGGCGGCGCGAGACCATGTTGGCCACCGGATGCCGGCTGAGCACCAGCACCAGCACGGTCAGCGCGCACACCGCCGCCACGTACCAGAGCGGCCCCTCCCGGGAGGCGGCCGGCGGCGGGGCGCCCGCGAACGCGCTGAAGTCCACGGCCGGCAGCGCCGCCGTGATCGTGATCCAGTTCAGCCAGGCGAAGTTCCCCGACAGCACCAGCCACAACTGGGTCGCCACGATGGTCCCGGCGGCGTACGAGGCCACCGGCTGCGGGGCGAACAGCAGGACCGGGACGACCAGCTGGGTCACGTGGTTGGCGGCGCACTCCGCCCGGTGCAGCGGCCTCGGCAGATGGTGGAAGAACCAGCTCAGCGGACCGGGCATCGGCTGCGTCTCGTGGTGGAAGTAGAGGCACGTGAGCCGCCGCCAGCAGGGGTCGCCGCGCATCTTGATCAGCCCCGCGCCGAATTCCACCCGGAAGACCACCCAGCGCAGCAGCCACAGCACCGCCGCCGGCGGCCCGGCCCCCGCGTTCCCGAGGAAGACGGCCAGGAAGCCGACCTCCAGCAGCAGCGACTCCCAGCCGAAGGAGTACCAGGTCTGTCCCACGTTCACGACGGACAGGTACAGCGCCCACAGCAGCGCCCACATCGCCATCGCCGCGCCCAGCGGCACCGCGTCCCCGGCCCCCGCGGCGAGCGCCGCCGCCAGCGCGGCGCCGGCCCAGGCGCAGGCGACGAAGAACCGGTCGGAGTAGTGGAGGTGGAACAGGCTCGGGGCGCGGCGGAAGGGCGCGTACCGCAGGTACCGCGGCACGGGCAGCATGCCGTGCGTCCCGATCAGTGCCCGGAACTGCAGGGCGGCCCCGGTGAAGGCGACGAGGTAGACGCCGGCCAGGGCCCGCTGGAAGATCAGCCGCCCCAGCCAGTATCCGGGCGCCGTGAACCAGTCCATCCCGTCCAGTATCCGGCCGGGCGGGCGCCCGTGGCGAGTCCCCGTACGTACCGCCCGAGGCGGCAAGCGTAGGCCTGCTGGAGGAAGGGGAGGACCGGGCCCGCCAGGCGGGTGTACCAGCTGCCCGGACGGCTGAAGGCGTTCACCTCGAACCACACCGAGCCGTCCGCCTCCATGTCCACCACGAAGGACTCCTCGCCGCGCGCGGGATGCCCGGCCAGCGTTCCGTAGGCGAAACCGATCCGCCGGGGCTCGTACGCCGTCCAGACCACCTCGCACGGGGCGTCGATCCGCAGCCGTCCCACGCCGATCCCGACCACCACCCGGTCGCCCGTCCGGACGGGTTCGCCGCCGGCCGTGACGAGCATCCCCGAGGCCCGGTGCGCCCGGAAGGTGGTGACGGCGGCGCCGGCGGCTTCGAGTACGGCCCGCCCGTACCCGATGCGGGTGCGGTGGTGGGTGATGCCGTAGCCGGCGGGCAGCGGCCGCCGGGCCGTGGCGCCCCGGTCGGGGTGGTTGAAGGTGCTGCGGGCTGCGCTGGTGAGGCGGGTCATGCCGTGATCTCCGTTCGGTCTGTTCGGGCGGCCCGGCCGGCCCGGGCCGTTCGGCCGGGCCGCCCGGGGGCCAGGCGGCGCCAGGCCAGCAGTGAGCACAGGGCGAATCCGAGGGCGTTGCCGAGACCGTGGGTCGCGGCCATCCAGGTCAGGGTGGGGTGCACGACCCCGGTGGCCTCGCCGAGCGCCCACCACAGGGCGAGCAGCATGGTGGCCACCAGGACGGCCGCCGAGGTGCCCAGCAGCGCGCCGGTGACACGGTCCCGACCGGCGGCCCCGGGGCGGACGTCCCGCCAGGTCAGCAGGGCCACCGCCCACATGCCGCCGGTCAGCGTCACCGCGCCCACCAGCTCGGCCCAGTCGTCGACGAAGTAGCCGAGGAGGACGAGCAGCGTCCCGGCCGGGACGCTGTACGCCGCCCAGCGCGCGAGGGCTCCGGAGGTGGTGGCCGACCGGCACACCAGGCCGGCGACCAGGGCGGCGGTGAACCCGGCGAAGTGGAAGTGCGGCACGGTCAGGGCGAGGATGTCGAGGTCGAAGCCGAAGAGCCGGTATCCGGCGCGTTCGGCGACCAGCGCGGTCCCGGCGACCGAGGGCGCCGCCAGCGCGGTGAGGACGGCCACCTCGGCGGGGGTCGGGCTCCGCCGCCCGGGCGGGTCGCTCCGCGCCGGCGGGGCCGAAGCGGGCCGGGCCGGTGTGCGCGGGGTCAGGGTCCGAGCCGCGAGGACCAGGGCCCGCGCCGCGAGGCTCAGGGTGGCCGCCGCGTAGAGTGCGGCGAGGGCCGTGGCGGGCGCTCCGCGCGGCATCCAGAGGCATATAGCTCCGGGGGCCGCGAAGAGGGGCCAGAGCCGGGCCGTCCGGCCGAACCGGACCGGATCGATCAGGCGCAGGCCGGTCGGGACGACGTAGAGCATGCCCAGCGTGACGATCAGATTCACCAGCACGGTCACCGTGCACTCCCCTCCACGGAACGAACGCTTTGAACGCGTTCAACTCACGATCGTGAGCCTAGACGGTCTCTTGAACATGTTCAAGATGCTGTCCGGGTGTGGTCGGATCCCCGTTCCTCCGGTTGCGGCCGTGGCGCACATACGGCAGACAAGAGGAACAAACCGGGGCAAAAAGGGAGATGAAACGTGCACGCACCGACACCTCGTCAGGCGCCGCGTCGTCACGCACCGGCTCGTGCGGCCCTCTTCGCCGCCCTCGGACTCCTCGCCGCGGCCTGCGGAACCTCCGACGGGGGCGCGCAGACCAAGGGGCCCGTCGCCGAGAGCCAGGAGGTCCGCCTCCAGCCCGTGGCCTCGGCGGGCCCCGACCCCTTCACCAGCTCCTCCGCCATGGGCGAATCGGCCCCCGTGCAGCCCCCGGTGCCCAACGCGACCGGCCAGGGCATCCGTACCGTCAACGCCGCCACCCCCGGCCTGTACGGCGGAACCCAGCGGATCGGCAGCTGCGACGTGGAAGCGCAGGTCCAGTCCCTCACCGCCGACGACGGCAAGGCCCGCGCCTTCGCCGAGGCCTCCCAGGTGAAGCAGGAGGAGATCCCCGAGTTCCTGCGCGGCCTCACCCCGGTCGTGCTGCGCGCCGACGCCCGGGTGACCAACCACGGCTTCGCCGGCGGCAAGCCGAACGCCTTCCAGTCCGTCCTCCAGGCCGGCACCGCCGTCCTGGTGGACGCCCACGGAATGCCCCGGGTCCGCTGCGCCTGCGGAAACCCGCTGCTGGCGCCGCGCGCCGCCCAGGGGGCCCCGGTGCTCAAGGGCGACCCGTGGACCGGCTACCAGCCCAACCAGGTCGTGGTCATCGAGCCGACCGCACAAGTGATCAACAACCTGGTCATCGTCAACATCACCGACAACACCTGGATCGAGCGCAGGACCGGCGACGACGGAGCCCAGGACCGCGCCCCCGGGACGCCCCCGCCCTACGACCCGGCCGACGGCATCCCCGCCGGACCCGTGACCCCGCCGGGCACCTCCCCGGCCGATCCCTGCCCGACCCCGGACAGCAACAGCCTCGCCCGTACCTCGCCGCCCGTCCCCGGCAAGCCGAGCCCCGGGCAGAGCCCCGTACCGAAGCCGGCCGACTGCCCGCCGGGCGCCCCGCAGACGGTCCCGAACACCCCGGCGGTCCCGAACACCCCGGCGGTCCCGGACACCCCCACGGTCCCCGACAGGCCCTCGTCCCGGACCCCCTCGGGGCCGCCCACCGTCCCGCCGCCCGCCTCCGACGTGCCCACGGACGTGCCCACGGACCTCCCGTCCGATCTGCCCGGCCGGACGCCGGGCGACCCGGGGACCCTGGTGGGCCCGGACGGATCGACGCCGTGGCCGACCGATCCGAACGCCCCCTACGACCCGTTCGCGGAGCCGTACACAGACCCGTACACGGACCCGTACACCAACCCGTACACCAACCCGTACGTCGTCCCCGACCAGCAGCCCCCGGCCCCGAACGAGACCCAGTACCTGGAGAGCGCCTGACCGGCCCGTGTGTCATGGTGGACCGGTGCCGACCGCCGTATCGCTGCCGGACGACTGGCCCGCACACCCGGACCGGTCGCTCTCGCTGAACCGCATGGGGAGTTTCGACTGGGACCTGGTCACCGGTCTCATGCACATGGACTCCGCGGCCCTCGAGGTCTTCGACACCACCCCCGAGGAGTACGACGGACGGCCCGAGTCGCTCTCGCCGCGCGTCCCGCCCGCCGAGAGCGTCCGGCTCGACGCCCTGGTCTCCTCCGCCCTCAAGAGCGGCGTCGACAGTTACGGCGCCTACTTCCGCATCCGCTGCCGCGACGGCCGGCTGCGCTGGACGCACACCCAGGGCCGGGTCATGCGCGGCCCGGACGGGCGCCCGTACCGGATCATCGGCATCGTCCGGGACGCCACCGAGGAGCTCAGCCACTCGGCGGAACGCCTCGGGCTGGACGAGGAGCGGCGCCGGCAGACGTCCGTGGTGGAGAGCACCACCGCCGCGCTCGCGCACGCCCGCACCGTCCAGGACGTCATCGACGTGCTCGGTGACGCCCACGGCATGGAACGGCTCGGCTCGATGGGCATGGTGATGGGCCTGGTCGAAGCCGGCCGGATCCACCTCGTCGCCGAGGGCCCGGCGGGCAGTTTCGTCCCCGGCACCCGCTACACCCGCATCGACGAGCAGTACCCGATGAGCGAGGTCGTCCGCTCGCTCCAGCCGCGCTTCCTCGACTCCGCGGCCGAGTTCGCCGCCGGCTATCCCGGGCTCTGGTCGAAGATCTCCTCCATGCACATCTCGGCGGCCGCGTACCTGCCGCTGATCGCCCAGGCCCGCCCGATCGGCGCCATCGGCCTGCTCTACCAGGACAAGGACGGCTTCACCCAGGACGAGCGGAACCTGCTCGTCGCGCTCGGCAGCAGCATCGCGCAGAGCCTGCAGCGGGCGATGCTGCTGGAACAGGAACACGACTTGGCGGAAGGGCTGCAGCAGGCGATGCTGCCGCGCCGGATCCCGTCGGTGCCGGGCGCCGAGATCGCCGTACGGTACCGCTCGGCCCGGATGGGCCAGGACATCGGCGGCGACTGGTACGACGTCATCCCGCTGCCCGGAGGCCGGGTCGGCGCGGTCATCGGCGACGTCCAGGGCCACGACACGCACGCGGCGGCCGTCATGGGACAGCTCCGGATCGTGCTGCGCGCCTACGCCGCCGAGGGGCACTCGCCGGGCACCGTCATGGCCCGCGCCTCCGTCTTCCTGCACGAGCTGGACACCGACCGCTTCGCGACCTGCACCTACGTCGAGGCCGACCTGTCGACCGGAGTGCTGCAACTGGTCCGGGCCGGCCACATCGACCCCCTGCTGCGCACCGTGGACGGGGGCTGCGAGCGCCTCGCGCTGGAGGGCGGGATGCCGCTCGGGCTGTCGGCGGAGTTCGGGCGGCTGGAGTATCCGGTGACCACCGTGGAGATGGACCCCGGGGAAACGCTTCTGCTGTGCACGGACGGCCTGGTGGAACAGCCCGGAGCCGACCTCGACGACGGCATCGAGCTCCTCGCCTCCATGGTCCGCACCGGCCCGGCGGACCTGGCCCGGCTCGCGGACCGGCTGTGCGAGGTCGTCGACGACCGGGGCGGCGACGACGACATGGCGCTCCTCCTGCTGCGCCGCGAGGTCGAGGACGTCCCGCAGGGCGGCGGCCGCCTCCAGCAGCACGTGGCCCCCGGCGATCCGGAGGCCCTGGTATCGGCCCGCCACATGATCGGCGCGGCGGTCCGGGCGTGGGGCGCGCGCGACCGGGCCGACGAGATCGAGCTGATCGCGGACGAACTCATCGTCAACGCCCTCATGCACACCGACGGCCCGGCCATCGTGACGCTGCGCGTCCTGACCGGCCCCCAGCGCCGGCTCCGGGTGGAGGTCGAGGACCGCTCCAGCGCCCTGCCGAGGCGCCGGGAAGCCGGCGACTCCGGGGTCTCGGGGCGCGGCCTGATGCTGGTGGATCGGCTGGCCGACGTCTGGGGCGTGGAGTCCCGGGGAAGCGGCAAGTGCGTGTGGTGCGAGTTCACGATGGTGTGAGTCCGCGGCGCCCCGGCTCGCGCTCCGCCCGGGGGCACGGCAGGCTGGGGGCATGCCCGAGCTGCCCGAGGTCGAGGCCCTGCGGGAGTTCCTCGACGAGCACCTCGCCGGGCGGGTGGTCGAGCGCGTCCTCCCGCTCGCGGTGAGCGTGCTCAAGACCTACGACCCGCCCCTGACCGCCCTCGAAGGACGGCCGGCCGGTCCCACGGCCCGGTACGGCAAGTTCCTCGCCCTGCGGATCGGCGAGCTGCACCTCGTCACCCACCTCGCCCGGGCCGGCTGGCTGCGCTGGACCGACAGCGTTCCCGCGCAGCCGCCGCGCCCCGGCAAGGGGCCGCTCGCGCTGCGCGTCGTACTGGAGGGCGGCGGCGGTTTCGACCTCACCGAGGCGGGGACCCAAAAGCGGCTCGCCGTCTACGTGGTCCGCGATCCGCAGGAGGTCCCGGGCATCGCCCGCCTCGGCCCGGACCCGCTCGCCGAGGGCTTCGGCCGCGAGGCCTTCGGCGCACTGCTCGCGGGGGAACGGCGGCAGATCAAGGGCGTGTTGCGCGACCAGAGCGTCATCGCGGGCATCGGCAACGCGTACAGCGACGAGATCCTCCACCATGCCGGGGTCTCGCCCTTCAAACTGGCCGCCTCCTTCGACGGGGCACAGGTGGACCACCTGTACGCGGCCGTCCGCGAGACCCTGCGCACGGCGGTCGAGCGGGCGCACGGGGTGGCGGCCGGCCGGCTCAAGGCCGAGAAGAAGAGCGGGCTGCGGGTGCACGGCCGCGCGGGCGAGCCGTGCCCGGTGTGCGGGGACACCGTCCGCTCGGTCTCCTTCGCCGACTCCTCGCTCCAGTACTGCCCCACCTGCCAGACCGGCGGCAAGCCGCTTGCGGACCGCAGGCTGTCGAAGCTCCTCAAGTAGCAACGCGCCGGCGACCGGACGGGCCGTACGCGGGCCTTTCCGCGGCCGGGGAGAGCAGTAGACTCCGCCCCATGGCCGAGCCGCAGCAGCCGCCCCGGCGCGAGATCGTCACGGGTGTCCCGCGGGGCACCCGCCGCCGGCCGCCCGCGCACACGCCGGCCTGCTCCGAGATCTCCGAACAGACCACCCTGGGCGCCACCTACGTGCGCTCCCTCATGCGCAGCCAGCTCCGCGCCGGACTCTGCGCCCTGGCCGCGCTCGCCGTCCCGGTGGCCCTGCTGCCGCTGCTGTTCCTGCTCCCGTGCTTCGCGTCGGGCCCGCTGGTCTGGATCGTGCTCGGGGTCCTGGTGTACCCGGTGCTGTGGTGCGTCGCCCGGCGGTACGTGATCCGGGCCGAGCGCAACGAGGCCGATTTCACCGGGCTGGTCACCGACCACACGGAGCCCCCGGGCCCGCGCCGGGCGGGGTAGCCGCCGGCCGGGGTGGCCGCCCGGGGGATGGCCGTCCGGGTGGTGACCGTCCGGCCCGGCCCCGCCCGGTCAGAACAAGTGCATCGCCAGGTGCCCCAGGGGGAGGCCCAGCTGCCAGGCGGGCGTCCAGACGCGGGCGTTCTCGTCGAGGCCCGGCGGGGTGTCTGCGTGGCCGTGCCGGCCCGGGTCGAGGTTGGTGGCGAAGAGCTCCGTGTGGTCCAGCCAGCGCCAGGCCGCGCGGGCCAGTTCCAGGTCCGGGTCCTCGCCGCTGCCGCGCTCGCGGGCCTCTTCGCCCAGCGCCAGGAACCGGGTGTGGACCCAGTCGCGCCAGGGGTGACCGTACGCCGTCAGCGACATCCACTCGTCGAGCTGGGAGACGACCCGGATCCCGGAGAGTTCGCCGGCCGCGTCGGAGAGGTAGATGGTCAGCGCGAGCGTGTCGCGTCCGGCACGGAACTCCAGGGTGCTGACCGGGATCAACCGGCCCGTGCGCAGCAGTTCGTCGGCGATGTACTCCGCGTAGAGCCACGCCATGGGCACCGCGAGCCCACCGTCACTGGTGCCGTTCGTACCCTCGGGCTGCACCGTTCCACCTTCTCCCGCATGCGTCGAGTCATCCCGCCGTCAGCGCCGAGCCTTCCTTGCGGGGCTCACCCGATGGGGGATGTTTACTCAACTTGAACGGTCCGGTGCTGAATTCGATGCGGTTTGTGTCCGGTTCACGGGTGTTCGGGCCAGCCTTTGGCGCATTGACCGCGTGTCGTCGGGCCTCAGGCGCCGAGTCCGTAACCGTACCCCTGGAGTCCCTTGCGCAGGGCGCGCAGGGCGTAGTGGGTGCGGGACTTGACCGTCCCCGCCGGAATGCCCAGCTCCGCCGCGGCCTCGGCCACCGAGCGGTCCTGGAAGTAGACCTGCATCAGCACCTCCCGGTGCTCCGGCCCCAGCGAGCCCACGGCCCGTCGTACGTCGATGGCCGTCACCGAGCCCGCCACCGCGTCCCCCGGCGCCGCCGCGTGCTCCAGCCCCTCCGGATCCACCTCCTGCGGCCGCGACAGGCGGGCCCGCCGGGCGTCGATGGCGATCCGCCGGGCCACCGTGAACAGCCAGGGCCGCAGGGATTCGTACCCGCTCGCCAGGACCTCGGGATGCTGCCAGAGCCGTAGCAGGGTCTCCTGTACGAGATCCTCCGCGCGCTGGGCGTCCCCGGCCGTGAGGCCCAGCAGGAAACCGAACAGGGCACGTCCGTGTTCGTGCTGGAGTTCGGCCAGCGCCTCGGGGTCGGTGCGGCTGAGGGCGGGGGCGAGGGGCACGGGAGGCTCCTTCCGGGGGTCGGTCCGGGTTGCGTTCGAGGTCGACGAATACACCCTGACCTGCACCGGGCCGCCCGGGAACCGTCCGGCCCGGGTGGTGCGCCCAAGCACCCGGGTCATCCGGTGGGCGGCCGCGCGGGGCGTTGAACGGTCGAACGGCGCGCCGAACGGCCATTGGAGTGAGTGCGCGGCCGGGCGGCGGAGCCGTCCCTTGACTCGGGGCGTCTCTTTCTATGAATTGACAGGTGATCAGATAGTCGGATTTATTGAGGAGAGCCGGGACAGATGACCGCGCGCACCCGCCACGCCCTCGCACTCCTGACCGCCGTGGTGCTCTCGGCCGTCGCCGGCTGCTCCGCCGGCGACGGCCCGGCACCGGCCCGCCTGGTGGGCTCCCCGCCGGGGCGGGGCCCGTCCGGCGCCCCCGGAGCCACCACGGCGCCCGCCGCGAGGGGCTTCACCCTCGTCGCGAGCGGGGACGTCCTGCCGCACGAGTCGGTCATCCGGCGCGCGGCCTCCGACGCGGACGGCGAGGGCCACGACTTCCGGCCGATGTTCTCCGGGGTCAAGCCGGTGGTCTCGGCCGCCGACCTGGCGATCTGCCACATGGAGACCGTCTACGGGCCGGACGGCGGTCCGTTCACCGGATATCCCGCCTTCCAGTCCCCGCCCGAGGTCGCGGAAGGCCTGAAGGACGCCGGGTACGACGGCTGCTCCACCGCCTCGAACCACACCCTCGACGGGGGCGGCGAAGGCCTGAAGCGCACCCTCGACACCTTCGACAAGGCCGGTCTCAAGCACGCAGGTTCGGCCCGCACGGCGGCCGAGGCGAACACCGTGACGATGTACACGGCGGGCTCCGCGAAGGTCGCGCACCTCGCGTACACCTACGACACCAACGGCTACCCGATGCCCGACGGCCAGCCCTGGGCCGTCAACCTGATGGAGGAGGAGAAGATCGTCGCGGACGCGCGGGCCGCCCGTAAGGCGGGGGCGGACGTGGTCCTCGTCAGCCTCCACTGGGGCACCGAGTGGCAGACCGAACCGGACGAGAAGCAGCTCTCGCTCGGCAAGGCGCTGACCGCGTCGCAGACCGGCGGCCGTCCCGACGTGGACATGATCCTGGGCACGCACGCCCACATCCCGCAGGCCTACGAGAAGGTCAACGGGACCTGGATCGTCTACGGCATGGGCGACCAGGTCGCCGGCGAGATGTTCAACGACACCGGCGCCCGGGACCTGCGCGGCAACTACGGCTCCATCGGCCGCTTCACCTTCGCCCCGCCGGCCGCCCCCGGGCAGCGCTGGCAGGTCACCAAGGCCGAGTTCGTCCCGCAGATGATGGACCTCGGGGCGGGCCGGGTCGTCAACCTGCCCGCCGCCCTCGCCCAGAACCCGGGCCGCGAGGACTACGAGGACGCCCGCGACGAGATCACCGGGGCCGTGCTCGGGCGCGGCGCGGCCAAGGACGGGCTGACGATGGCGAAGTAGGCCTCTACGGGGCGGGGCGGGGCTGGGCGGGCCTGGGTGCGGCTGGGCCCGGCGCGGCGCAGCTGGACCCGGCCCGGCCCCCGCCCCCACCCCCGCCCGCCGCGGCTAAGGCACCACGGTCACCGGCCAGCGGCCCGCCTTCACCAGGCGGACCGCCACCGACCCCACGATCCGGTGCCCGGCCTGCTCCGAGGCCCCGACCACCACCGCGTCCGCCGTCAGCTCCGCCGCCGCGCTCACCAGCCCGGCGTACGGATCCCCGCGGAAGGTGTGGAACTGCCAGCGGACGTCGTAGACGCCCTTGAGGCGCTCCGCGGACTCCCGGATCTCCGCCACCAGGCCCTCGGCGATCTCCTCGGTGGCATCGGCCACCGGCGCGCCCAGCGAAGCCCCGGCCGGCATCACCGGCTGGACGTACACCAGCGCCAGCAGCGCGTTCTGCCGCCGGGCCAGCCCCGCCGCGTAGGCGGCCGCGCGGAGTGAGGACTCCGACCCGTCCACCCCGGCGAGGATCACCTTCGGGCCGTCCGTACCGCGCTCGAATCCCGTACCCACGTGCTCTGTCACCCTTCTGAGGCTAGGCCATCTCTTTCGGATCTTGCCGGGCCCGCGATGCCAGGCACGGCACCAGACGCCGCGGGCCCGGCCGACAAGATCCGAAAGGGACGGCCTGACCGGCTCGCCGCGCGAAGGGGCGCGGCCCTCCCTACAGTGCGAACCATGAGTGCCACCGTGGAGGAGACGCGCGGGACGCGCGGGACCCGGAACCGCTTCCTGAACCGGGTGCCCGATGCCTTCGGGGCGTTCTTCGGAACGCTAGGGCTGTTCTGCGCCCTGCTGGCGCTGTCCCCGACGCTGCGGCGGCTGCTGCGGCACATCGTGCGCTTCCTCGACGCCGTCGTGGTCCCGGTCAGCGCGAACCTCGCCTACGCCGTCTTCCTCTTCCTGCTCGCCGCGGCACTCGGCATGCGCAAGAAGGTCGCCTGGTGGATCGTCGTCACCTATTTGGCCCTGCTGGTCCTGACCGACGTGCTGATCATCGCGGACGAGGACTACTGGGTCGGCTTCTCCTCCATGGCCATCGCCGTGGCCGCCCTCGTGATCCTGATCGTCGCGCGCAAGGAGTTCAACGCCGCCTCCCGCCCCGGAGCCCTGTGGCGGGCCATGCTCGTGCTCGGCCTCGGCCTGCTCGCGGCCGTGTTCCTCGGTTGGGGCCTGGTCGCGCTGTTCCCCGGGACCCTGCCCAAGGGCCAGTGGCTGGACTGGGCCGCCAAGCAGGTCATCGGCGGGCTGTTCTCGGGCCGCGAGTTCGACGGCCACCCGCCCAGGCCCCTGTACTTCCTGCTCGGCCTCTTCGGCGCCCTCGCCCTGCTGAACGCCGCCGCCACCCTCTTCCGCTCCCAGCGGCTGACCGCCGCCCTGCACGGGGACGAGGAACCCCGCATCCGGGCCCTGCTCGGTGCCTACGGCCGGGCCGACTCCCTCGGATACTTCGCCACCCGGCGCGACAAGGCCGTCGTCTTCGCCCCGAACGGCAAGGCCGCCGTCACCTACCGGGTCGAGGCCGGAGTCTGCCTGGCCAGCGGCGACCCCGTCGGCGACCCGGCCGCATGGACCCCCGCCATCGACGCCTGGCTCACCGTGGCCCGGCGCTACGGCTGGCAGCCCGCCGTCATGGGAGCCTCCGAGGACGGCGCGACCGCCTACGCCCGCTCCGGGCTCGGCGCCCTCCAACTCGGTGACGAGGCGATCCTGCACGTCGCCCACTTCGACCTCGACGGCCGCGACATGCGCGTGACCCGCCAGGCCGTCAACCGGGTCAGGCGCACCGGAGCCACCACCGTCATCCGCCGCCACTCCGCCCTCTCCGAGGACGAGATGCAGATGATCGTGGACCGGGCCGACAAATGGCGCGACACCGAGACCGAACGCGGATTCTCCATGGCCCTCGACCGGCTCGGGGACTCCGCCGACGGGGACTGCCTGCTCGTGGAGGCCTTCGACGACAAGGACGAGCTGATCGCCCTGCTGTCCTTCGTGCCCTGGGGCAAGGACGGCATCTCCCTCGACCTGATGCGCCGCGACCGCGCCGCCCCCAACGGGGTCATGGAGTTCATGGTCGCCGAGCTCTGCGCCGCCGCCCCGGGCCTGGGCGTGCGCCGGATCTCCCTCAACTTCGCCGTGTTCCGCTCCGCCTTCGAGGAGGGCGGCCGGATCGGCGCCGGACCCGTCCTGAAACTGTGGCGCAAGCTGCTGCTGTTCTTCTCCAAGTGGTGGCAGCTGGAAGCGCTCTACCGCTCGAACGTCAAGTACGGCCCCGAGTGGTACCCGCGGTTCCTCTGCTACCAGGACGCCGGCTCGCTCGCCCGGGTCAGCCTCGCCTCCGGCATCGCCGAAGGCTTCGTCTCCGTGCCCAGCATGCGCACCCTGTGGGGCAACGGGCACCCGCGCGGGCTCACCGCACCCGCCACCACGGCGGGCCTGCCGCCCATCGACGCCCTCGGGCTGGAATCCGTGGAGGAGGGGGGCGAGGGCGGGCAGGAAGAGCGGCTGCCCGAACAGGTCCGGGTCCGCCACGAGAAGCTGGAGCGGATCCGCGCGTCCGGCACCGACCCGTACCCCGTCGGCATCCGGCAGCGGACGCACACCGTCGCCGAACTGAAAGCCGCCCACCCCGGCCACCCCGCCGGCACCCGGACCGGATCCCCGGTCACCGTCGCCGGCCGCGTGATGGTCGTGCGCGACCTCGGCGGCGTGGTCTTCGCCGTCCTGCGGGACTGGTCCGGCGACGTCCAGCTGATGCTCACCCGGGACGAGGCGGGCGCCGCGGCGCTCGGCACCTTCACCTCCCAGGTCGACTTCGGCGACCACGTCGTCGCGAGCGGCGAGGTCGGCGCCAGCAGGAGCGGCGAACTGTCCGTCGTGGTCGACTCCTGGCAGCTCACCGGCAAATGCCTGCGCCCGCTGCCCGACAAACGCAAGGGCCTCGCAGACCCCGAGGCCAAGGTCCGGCGGCGCTACCTCGACCTGGTCGCCAGCCCCGAGGCACGTGACGTCGTACGGGCCCGGTCCAGCGCGGTCCAGGCCCTGCGGCAGGGGCTGCTGGAGCGGGGCTACCTCGAGGTCGAGACCCCGATGCTCCAGCAGATCCACGGCGGAGCCAACGCCCGGCCGTTCCGCACCCACATCAACGCCTACGACCTCGACCTGTACCTGCGCATCGCCCCCGAGCTGTACCTGAAGCGCCTGTGCGTGGGCGGCATGGAGAAGGTCTTCGAGATGGGCCGCACCTTCCGCAACGAGGGCGTCTCCTACAAGCACAACCCCGAGTTCACGATGCTGGAGGCCTACCAGGCCTTCGCCGACTACGACGTGATGCTCGACCTGACCCGCGAGCTGATCCAGAGCGCGGCGACGGCCGCCTTCGGCTCGCCGATCGCGCACAAGGCCGGCCCGGACGGGAAGCTCGTCGTCCACGACATCTCCGGGGCCTGGCCGGTCAAGACGATGTACGGGGCGATCAGCGAGGCGCTGGGCGAGGAGGTCGACGCCGATACGGAGGAGCACGTGCTCCGGCGGCTGTGCGACCGCGCGGCCGTGCCGCACACCCCCGAGAACACCCGGGGCGACGTGGTCCTGGAGATGTACGAGCGGCTGGTGGAGGAGCGGACCAAGCTCCCCACCTTCTACAAGGACTTCCCCACCGACGTCTCCCCGCTCACCCGGCAGCACCGCAAGGACCCGCGCCTCGCCGAGCGCTGGGACCTGGTCGCCTTCGGGACCGAACTGGGCACCGCCTACTCGGAGCTGACCGACCCGGTGGAGCAGCGGCGCCGGCTCACCGCCCAGTCGCTGCTCGCGGCGGGCGGCGACCCGGAGGCGATGGAGCTCGACAACGACTTCCTGGACGCGCTGGAGTACGCGATGCCCCCGACCGGCGGCCTGGGCATCGGCGTGGACCGGCTGGTCATGTTCCTCACGGGCCTCACGATCCGCGAGACGCTGCCGTTCCCGCTGGTGCGGCGCGGCTGAGCGGCACTGCTGAGCGGTGCGGCCGACCGGCGCAGCCGTGCGCTGATCGGGTGAGTGCAACGGGGCGCGTCCGCGCCTCTCGACATCTGCGGGGATGTCGTTGATACGTAGTAGTAATGAAAAATGACGAGCCGACAGTAGGGCGACGCGTGCTCCTGCGCTCCGCCGTCTTCCTCGGAGTCGCCGCGGCCGCCGGACTGCTGACGGGCGGCGAGAGCGACTTTCCGGCGCCCGGAACCCAGGGCGCGCCCGCACCCCTGCCCGGCGGCCCCGGCGGCCCCGCGGGGCCGGGCCCCCTCGCCGGACCCCCCGGGCGCGCGCAGCAGCTCCCGCGCGGATCCGCGTACCGGCTCCAGCCCATGGCCTCCGAGGGGTTCCCCGAGCGTGCGCATCCGGCGAAACCCGCCGTACGCACCCGGCCGATCCTCCAGCTGCCGGCCGACGCGAGCACGGCCGGCGCCATGACGCTCACCTTCGACGACGGCCCGGACCCCCGCTACACCCCGGGCATCCTGGACACCCTCGCGCGCCACGGCGTCCGGGCCATGTTCTTCGTCTGCGGGGAAATGGCCGTGGACAACCAGGACCTGCTGCGCCGGATGGAGGCCGAGGGGCACCTCATCGGCAACCACACCTGGACCCATCCGCAGCTCACCCAGCTCAGCCGGCCGGCCATGGCCTCCGAGATCGGCCGCACCAGCGAGATCGTGGAAAAGGCCGTCGGAGAGGCCCCGATGTGGTTCCGGGCGCCCTACGGAGCATGGAACCGGGCCGCCTTCGAGATCGGCGCGGAGCTGGGCATGGAGCCGCTCGCCTGGACCGTGGACACCCTCGACTGGACGGAACCCGGCACCACCACCATCGTGTCGCGGGTCCTCAAGGGGGCGGCGCCCGGAGTCATCGTGCTGAACCACGACGCGGGCGGAAACCGTTCGCAGAGCGTGCAGGCGGTGGCGACCTACCTCCCGCAACTGCTCGCCCGGGGGTACCGGATGACGCTGCCGGCCCTGCCCGCGCGGTGACGCCGTAGTGCTGGTGGCGACGCCGTGGTGGTGCCGTGGTGGTGCCGCCGTCGGGGCCGGGGGCGCGTACCCCCGGCCCGACGGCATTCGCGTACGACGCGTCTCGCGTCACCAGCCGGTCAGCGGACCTCCACCATCCGCGCGAAGACCACGACGTTGCCGTCGTAGCCGCGCGCCTTCGAGTAGCCGCCGCCGCACGTGATCACCCGGAGTTCCGGTTGTCCGGTGTCCCCGTACACCCGGGCGCCGGGGAAGGCGTTCTTGGCGTACACCTCCACGCCGTACACCTCGAACACCGCCGTGCGCCCGTCGTAGCGCGCCACCTCGATGCGGCTGCCCTTCTGGACCGAGCCCAGGCCGTAGAAGACCGCGGGGCCCTGCGCGTTGTCCACGTGGCCCACGATCACCGCCGAACCCTGCTGACCCGGCGAGATGCCGTTGAGGTACCAGCCCGCCAGGTTCTTCTCCTGCGGGGGCGGTGCGTCGATCCAGCCCGTCGCGTCCAGCCCGACCGTCATCACCGGCGCGTCCACGCTGATCGACGGGATGCGGATGCGCTGCACCGACGAGTGCTCCAGCACCTCCACGTTCGGAGCCGTCACGGGCGCCTCGACGGGCGCCGTCCGATCCGCCTGCGGCGCCACCGTCGCCCCGGCCGACGCTCCGACCGCCGCCGCGGCGGCCGGCTGCGGAGGTCCGGCGCCCACATCGGCTCCGTTGCGCATCATGGCGAGGCCGGTGAGCATGACCAATGCGATGGCGCCCCAGGGGGAGCGCCTCCTCGGTGGCCTCTCACTCTCGTCCTCGGTCATGGTTCTCCCTTCCCGACGCGGGGGTCCCGACCCGCGTTCCTGTCCCACCCCTTTACGCCCTACTTCACGCACGCTAAGGCGGTGCGCGCGGGACGGCGATCGGGGAGGGGCGAACGGGTGGTGGGGCCGGAAGGGGTGCGCCCATCCAGGTAATCGTCACATAAATGCCTGACGGGTCGTGACCTGCGGATCCGTCAGCAAACACGTCCGCGCTTCGGCGTGTCGCTCAACCTTGCGGCCCAAAGCCGGAAATGCGCTGGTTGCGGACCGCCCCGAGGGTTCGTGATGGGAGGCGTTCTCGTCGATCTGCCCGGGCCACCGCTCCGGGGCGCTTCCCGCTGGAGGTTCCACCATGCGTGCATCTCGCGCCCTCGCCGTGACCGCGGCGGCGTTCGCCGCCGTCGGACTCGCCACACCGATCGCCGTCGCAAATCCGCCGGGTGGCGGTGGGCCAAGCAACACGACGGTCAACCCGTACTCCGTGCACCAAGGTGCCACGATGCAGGTCAGCGCGGCCGGCTGCGGCCACGGCGGCATCGTCTCCTCGCAAGGCAACTTTCCCGACGCCAACCTGTCGGCCGGCTCCATCGGCTTCGCGACCGTCCGGATCTTCAATCACGCTTCGCCCGGACACCACACGCTGTCCGTCAAGTGCCACGACAACAGCCTCGTCGCCACGCAGCGCTTCACGATCCTGGACGGCAACGGTGCCCAGGGCGGCATCGGCGGTTCCTTCGGCCCGTCCGCCACCGAGACCGCCATCGGCGCGGGCCTCGTCGGCTCGGCGGCCCTCGGCGCCGGCGTCCACGTGATGCGCCGGCGACGCCCGATCCACGGCCGGGCCTGACCGGCCGACCTCCCCGGTCGGCCCGGACAACCGCCGGTCGCCCCGAGTCCTGGCCAGGACTCGGGGCGACCGGCGGTTGCGGGCTGTTCGGTTGGGGGAGAGGGGCGTGTTCGGTCGGGCCGGGAGGGGCTCAGTGGACGCGCCGGATGCCGCGGCGGCGCAGTGCGTATCCCAGACCCACCAGCGCGCCCAGGACGAGGCCCGCGCCGGCGCCGAGCTCCATGGGGTTGAGCCGGGCCACGCTGCCGCCGAGGCCGCCGCGGACTCCGAGGGTGGCGGGCTTGGAGGAGCTGGTACCGGTACCGGCACTCGTACCCCGCCTCGTACCCGTCGTACCGGTGCCCGCGCTGGTGCCCGTACGGCTTCCGGTGGTCGAGCTGGTCGTGGGCCTGCTAATGCCGCCCGTGATCGTGAGGTCGGCCGAGCCGTTCAGGCTGGCGGCCGACCCGTTCACGGCGTCGCAGGTGACGGAGACGGAGTACTGGGCCCCGCGCCGGGCATCCTGGTCCACGGTGACCCGTGCGGTCTTGCCCCGCTGGATGCTCACGGTGTCGAAGACCCCGGAGGAGACGGTGGCGGAGGCGGTGTCGCAGCCGCTGACGGTCAGCGTCACCTGTCCGCCGGGGGCGACCGTTGAAGGGGTGAGGGTGACTTTGGGCGCGGGCGCCGGCACGGCCTCGGCCGCGCTCACGGCGGGCGCGGCGGCGGCGCCGAGTACGAGGGCCGCACCAGCGGCGGCGGCGCCCAACAGGGCGGTGGGGGAGGTGCGTATCGCGCCCATGGTTGATTCTCCGGATCCCCGAGGAGCAGCCGCGGAACGGTTTCCGCACGTGGGGGGTCGTGCGCCTCGATGTCCGCCACGCTAGGTCCGGGCGCCGCAACCCGCGATCAGGAACGGGCGAATGGGGCATGACACTGGGCCGAACCGGGGACGGAAGGCCCGTCCCCGGTTTGCCGGACTCCGGCAGGGCCGGGCGCGGTGTCGGTCGTGCGGCCTCAGCCGTGCAGGCCCAGATGCGGGAACTGCGCGAGGAACGGCTCGGCGGTGGCGGCGATGCCCCGGCCGAAGGGGGCGTCGAAGTCCCAGATGAGGAACAGCAGGAAGGCGATCAGTGCGCTGAACAGGCCCGCCAGCAGCAGTTCCCGGAACGAACGCCTGATCTGCAAGGTGAAGATCAGCCCCACCGTCACCAGGGCTCCGGCGATCAGGCCGAACCAGACCACCCCGGGCATGGTGGCCCCGGCGCTCTGGCCGCGCGCATTGCGCGCGTCGTCGACGACGGCGACCTGGTCCACGAGCGGCTGGTACGCCTGACCCTCGTGGTCGGTCCGCGGTTCGTAGTCCGTCACATCGCGACGGATGCGATCCAGCAGTTCCCCGCTGCGGTCGGTGAGATTGCCGCTCTCGGCCATCTCCTTCCATTCGGTGTCCACGACGTAGGTCACGTAGGCGTCCACGTCGGACCGGATCCGCTTGCGCACGTCGGCCGGGTAGACCTCCGAGCGGACGCTGATCTCGTGCAGGGCCTGGGATTCCTGGCGCACGTACTCCTGGGCGGCCCCGCGGCCCTCCCAGACGCCGGCGATCGCCAGACCCAGCACGATCGCGTAGATCACCCCGATCATCATCGTCATGTACTCGATGACGTCCGGGGTCTCGCTGGGATCGTCGTCCTCGCCGATCCGGCGCTGGTTGAAGAAGGCGATGGACAGCACCACGGCACACGCGGCGGCCATCGCGATGGACAGGACGAGCCATTCCGACAAGATGACTCCAAGTCGATTACGGGGTTGGTCGCGGGGCCGCTAGCGCGGGCGCAGCGCGATGATCGCGAGCACCGCGGGGGCCGCGGTCATCAAGGTGAAGGTCACCGGTGAGATGTGGTGCTCGACCGGCTTGCGGGCCGCCGCGTGGTACGAGGGGCGTGCGACCGGCTTCTTGGGCGCGGGCGGGGGCGGCGGCGCGGGGGCCGTCACGGGTACCACCGGGGCCGGGGGCGGTTTCGGCAACGGCTTGGGGGCCGGCTTCGGAGCCGGGGGAGCGGGCGCCGCGCGCACGGGCGGCGGGGCCGGCGCGGGGGGCTTCGGCACGGGTTTGGGCGGGGGCGGCGGGGGCGGTGGTGTCGGTTTGGGCGGGGGCGGGGGCGGGGGCGGTGGCGTCGGGGTGGGAGGCGGGGTGGGCTTGGGAGGGCACGGAGGGGGAGGCGGCGGCGGGCAGGGAGGGTCGTGGTGATGACCCCCTCCGTGTCCTCCGTGCCCTCCGTGCCCTCCGTCGTGGTTGCCGTCGTGGTCGTGGTCGTGCTCGTCGTGGCCGCGACCACGACCGCCCTGGCCGGCCTGGGTGATCTGGCTGACCCTGTTGGTCTGCTTGATCTGGTCGGTCCGGCTGCTCCGGTCGGCCTGGGCGCCGTGATGTCCGCCACCCCGGATGCCCCCGGTCGCGTCGCCGGCGAGGGACGCGACCAGTCTGACGGTGCTCGCCCCGCCGTCGGCGTCGGTCGTCGCGTATGCGCTGCTATCAGCCATGGCCGGTGTTGTGGACAGTGCCGCCCACAACAGGACCGGGACGGTCAGCAGGCGCCTGGAAGAGGCTCTTTTCACCCCGGGATCATGGGGTCGCGCGCGCCCGCGCGTGGAGCGGTTGACCTTGGTTCGCCTGAACGGGTGAGGCGGTGGCTATGGAGGTTTGAGCCAGTCTTGAGGTGTGCGCGATCGATCACCGGCCTTTTCTCAAAAGGTATTTGTCGGTTTCGATCATTCGGTGACCATCACCTCGTCGGGCCTTTGAGGTGTGACGAAGAACGGATCGCCAATTTCCGCTTTCGCTCGCTCCGTTGGGCAATGATCAGTACATTCGGCTCGGACAGGAGTCCGACCCGTCCGGACCGCTGCAGGACTAAGGCTTGGAGACCCGATGGAGCGCCCCGCCTGGGCCCCGCCAGGCATCGACATATCGGTGCCGAGCGTGTCCCGCATCTACGATTACTACCTGGGCGGCTCCCATAATTTCGAGGTCGACAGGCAGGCGGCCCGCCGGGCCATGGAATTCCTGCCGGGTCTGCCAAAGATCATGCAGGCCAACCGGGCATTCATGCGCCGTGCCGTGCGGTACGCCGTCGCCCGGGGCGTCACGCAGTTCCTCGACATCGGCTCCGGCATCCCCACCTTCGGCAATGTCCACGAGGTCGCACAGGCCGCCAGCCCCGAGGCGCGCGTGGTCTACGTCGACCACGACCCGGTGGCCGTCGCCCACAGCCAGGCCGTCCTGGCCGGCACCGCCCGGACGGGCGTGGTCGCCGCCGATCTGCGCAAGCCCGAGGAGATCCTGACCGCCCCCGAGACCTGCCAGGTGCTCGACCTGAACCGTCCGGTCGCCCTGCTGCTGGTCGCCGTCCTGCACTTCCTGGAGGACGCGGACGATCCCTACGCCGCCGTCGCCCAGCTGCGCGACGCACTGGCCCCCGGCAGCCTCCTGGTCCTCACGCACGCCTCCTACCAGGGAATCCCGCTCCCGGAGGAAGTCGCGGTCGGTGCGGTCGGGGTCTACCGGGACATCCGCAACCCGCTCGTCATGCGCGACGCGGAGCAGATCGAGCGCTTCTTCGACGGCTTCGGCCTGGTCGAGCCCGGCCTGGTGCCGATGCCCAACTGGCGGCCCGACGGGACCGACGGGCCGGAGGGCGAGGCCGCGGACGAGGACCCGTACGCCTTCTCCGGCTTCGCGGGCGTGGGACTCAAGACGTGAGACTGCCGGCACAGACGGCGGGCGACACGGGCGCGCCGAAGGGCGGTCTGGAGGACCGGATCGCACGGTTCGCGACCATCTGGGGGCGGGCGATCTTCCCGGTCACGGCGACCTCGCTCACCCGGAGCGAGTTCGAACAACACCTCGTACCGCTCACCCGCACCCTCGTCGAGGCCCTGCGCGCACGGCCCTTCGACGCCTCCGTCGGCCAGCGCGTCGGCACGGAACTCGTCGCAGTGCACTGCACCGACCCGGAGGCACTGGCCGGCACGCTCGGCGTCGTCGAGTCCTACCTGGTGCTGTACTGCGGTCCGGAGGGCCCCGACGCCGAGAGCGTCGAGGGGACCGAGGAGTATCGGTCCCGCTGCGCCCGGCTCCAGCACGGCATCGCGGCCGGATTCGCCCGAGCCCTGCGCGAGCGCACCCTCAGGGAGCAGGAGGCCATAGCCCGCTCCGCCCTGACCGCCCGCATCGACGCGCAGCAGGCCCTGCACGCCAGCGAGGCCCGTTTCCGGGCGGTCTTCGAGGGCGCCGCCATCGGGATCGGCATCGCCGATCTGGAGGGCAACGTCCTGGAGGTCAACGACACGCTGCTGCACATGTTCGGCGGCATGGACGGGCACGTCCGGGGCCGCAACGTCAGCGAATGGGGACACCCCGACGACACCCCGCACGTCTGGCGCATGTACGGCGAACTCGTGCGCGGCGAGCGCGAGAACTACCGCGTCGAGAAGCCGTACTACCGGCACGACGGAACCGTCCTGTGGACCAACCTGACGGTATCCCTGCTGCGGGACGCCGAGGGCGTCCCGCAGTACCAGCTGGCGCTGATGGAGGACACCACCGAGCGCCGGCTGCTGAACCTGCGGCTGCGCTACGAGGCCACCCACGACGCCCTGACCGGCCTGCCCAACCGGACGCTGTTCTTCGAACGCCTGGAGAAGGCGCTGGGCGGAGCCGGCGCCACCCGCTTCGGCCTGTGCTACCTCGATCTCGACGGCTTCAAGGCGGTCAACGACAGCCTCGGCCACTCGGCAGGCGACCGGCTGCTGGTGGAGGTCGCCGACCGGCTGCAGAGCTGTGCGACCGGTCCGGGAGAGGTGGTCGCCCGGCTCGGCGGCGACGAGTTCGTGGCACTGACCACCGGTCCCGACACGGAGGAGAAGTCCACCGAGCTCGCCGTGCGGATCCTCTCCGCCCTCTCGGTCCCGATCCGGCTGGAAGGCCGGGAGCTGACGGTCCGGGGCAGCATCGGCATCGTCGAGGGTCCCGCGCGCGAGCGGACTCCCGCGGAGGTGCTGCGCAGCGCCGACATCACCATGTACCGGGCCAAGGCGGCCGGCGGCAACCGCTTCGAGTTCGCCGACGCCGCGGCCGACGCGCGCGCCATCACCCGGCACGGCCTGACCAACGCCCTGCCGGCGGCGCTGGAACGCGGAGAGTTCTTCATCGAGTACCAGCCGCTGGTGCACATGCACGACGGCAGCGTGCACGGTGCGGAGGCACTGGTGCGCTGGTCGCACCCGCAGCACGGGGTGCTCGGCCCGGACCGCTTCATCCCGCTCGCCGAACGTACCGGGCTGATCGTGCCCCTCGGCCGCTGGGTCCTGGAGGAGTCCGTCCGCCAGGCCCGCAACTGGCAGCACCAGCAGGGCGGCGCCACCCTGCGGATCAACGTCAACCTGTCACCGACCCAGCTGCACCACCCCGGCCTGGTCGCCGATACGATCCGCGTCCTGGAGTCCTCGGGCCTGGCCCCGGGCTCGCTGTGCCTGGAGGTCACCGAATCGGCCCTGATAGGAGCCGACGACGAACTCCTCGAACCGCTGCGCCGGCTCGCCGCCCTGGGCGTGGACATCGCCCTGGACGACTTCGGCACCGGCTACTCGAACCTGGCCAACCTGCGCCGCCTGCCCGTCAGCGTCCTGAAGCTGGACCGCTCCTTCACCAAGGGAATGCAGCAGCACCCCGCCAACCCCGTCGACGTCAAGATCGTGGAGGGCATAGTCGCCCTGGCCCACAGCCTCGAACTCGCCGTCACCGTCGAGGGTGTGGAAACCGGCGCCCAGGCCGCCCAGCTCCGGGCCCTCGGCTGCGATACGGCCCAGGGCTGGTACTACGCCCGCCCCGGCGCCCCCGACCGCATCCACGCCCTGTCCCTGTCGGACGCGGTGCCCACCCTCTGACCGCTGCCGGGTCGGACCTTCCCGGGGGTCGGGGCCTCCCGGGTCGGACCTTCCCAGCTCGGACCTTCCCGGGCGGGGCCCTCCCGGGTTGGCCGCTCGCGGGTGGCGATTCCCGGGCTGCCCAGTCCCGGGTCCGGGCCCGGCCGGGTCATTCCAGGCCTGCCTCCGTGCCCCGGCCCGGCTCGCGGACGGCGGCGAGCACCCGCTCGTAGCGCCGGGCCGTATCGGCGAGGAGCTCGGCGGCCACCGGGAGCCGCTCGGCCTGGTACGCGTCGAGCGCCTCCTCCCCGGCCGCCCCGGCGAGGGTGGCGGCCAGCGCCCGGCCGAGGGCGGCAGCGTCCTGGATGCCGGTGTTCATGCCCAGCCCGCCGGCTATCGGATGCACGTGTGCCGCGTCCCCCGCGAGGAAGACCCGGCCCTCGCGTATCCGGGTGGCCATGCGGACGTTGACCCGCCAGGTGGAGAGCCAGGTGGGCTCCGCCAGCCGTATCCCCGGCATCCGGGCATGCCGGTCGAAGAGCCGCTGGAAGCTCTCCAGCGAGGGCGGCAGCGACTCGCCCCGTTCGTCCGTCTCGGGCGCGGCCTGCAGTTGGAAGGTGTCCGTCCCCGGCATCGGGCAGAGCAGTATCCCGCCGCCCTCCGAGGTGAACCACTGGTGCCAGAACTCGCGGCTGAGCCCCGGTGCCCTGACGTCCCCGAGGACCATCGCCGGTTCCTTCTCCCCGTTCCCCTCGAAGGGGATCCCGAGGAGTCCGCGGGTGGTGCTGTGCCCGCCGTCGCACCCCGCGAGATACCCGGCTCCGATCACGGTGCCGTCCTCCAGCTCCGCACGGACGCCGGCCTCGTCCTGGGTGATTCCGGCGAGCCGGGACCCGTACTCGACGCGCACGCCCAGCTCGGCCAGCCGGTCGCGGAGCGCCTCCTCGACCTGCCACTGCCCTATGAGCAGGCCTCCGTCGACGGTGGTGTCGTTGATGTGCGTCCCGTCGAAGTATTTGCGCAGCACCACGCTGGCCCGGCCCTTCGCCGTCACGGCATCGGCCACGCCGAGCTCCCCGAAGACCTCGAGGCTGGCCGGCCGGAGTCCCTTGCCGCGCGACTCGCGGTGCGGAGCCGGGCGGCTGTCGAGGATCCGGACGGTGATGCCCTGCTGTGCCAGGTGGCAGGCGAGCGTGAGGCCGGTCGGGCCGGAGCCGACGACCAGCACGTCCGGGGCCGGCCGGGCCGGCGGGGCCGGCAGGTTCGTTGTGTTGGTCATCGGGTGTCCCCTCGTCGTCGTTGTCTCAAGGAAAGCGCCTCGAGGAAAGAAATGCAACCCGGTTACAAAAATAACCGGGTCACTCATTCGTGTTATCCTGTGCCCATGGAGAACACGACGGGTCTGCGCGAGAACAAGAAGCTCCGTACCCGCCGCCAGCTGGCGGCCACGGCGCTGGAGCTCTTCCTGGAGCGCGGTTTCGACGCCGTCTCGGTGGCGGACGTCGCCGCGGCGGCCGAGGTCTCCAAGCCCACGCTGTTCCGCTACTTCGCCAGCAAGGAGGACCTGGTCCTCGACCGGTTCGCCGACCATCAGGACGAGGTGGCGCGCCTCGTGCGGGACCGCGGCGCGGGTCAGACTCCGGTGGCGGCGGTGCGTGCGCACTTCCTGGAGGCGCTCGCCGACCGGGATCCGATCACCGGGCTGTGCGACCACCCGAACGTGCTGGCCTTCCAGCGGCTGCTGTTCACCACCGCCAGCCTGGAGTCGCGGCTGACGCACTACACCTCGCGCGAGGTGGAGCTGCTCGCCGCCGTGCTCGAAGTCGAATCGGTCGATCCGCTTACGGCGCGGCTTTCGGCGGAGTATCTGGTCGGGGCCCGTCGGGAGCTCGGGCGGGAGAACTTTCGCCGGATCGATGCCGGGCAGAGTGCGGATGCGGCGCATTCGGCTGCGGTGGCTGATGCGGAGCGGGCGTTCGGGCTCTTGGCGGGGGGGCTTGACGGGGCTCTGCCCGTGCGTCGGGGCTGACCGGATCCCCCCCCGTGCCCGGCAGCCGGCACCGGGCACCCGGTGCCTGCGACCCTGCGGCCGCGCCCGGTGCCTGCGACCCGCCGCCCGGCACCCGGTGCCTGCGACCCGGTACCCGGAAGTGGGCGCCGGGCGTGTGCCGCTGCGCGGGGCCGTCCCCTACCCGCCCTTCCCCCGTTCCCCGGGGCTCCGCCCCGGACCCCTGTCGGGTGCGGCGCCGTTGCCGGGGGCCAGCCCCCGGACCCCCGCGCCTCAAACGCCGGCGGGGCTGAAAAGTCCCCGGGCGGGCTGGAAGGGGGCGACGGCCGGGCTGGAAGGGGGCGCCGGCCGGGCCGGGAGGGGGCGACGGCCGGGCTGAAAGGTCGCAGGCGGGGCTGGAAAGTCGCGGTGGGGCTGGAAGGTTGCCGGGCCGGTTCAGGGGTCAGGTCAGGAGGGTGCGCTTCAGTTCGCGGGCCGCGCGTGGGGGTGCCACGTCCGTGCGGTGGGCCAGGGCGATCGTGCGGCGCAGCGGGGAGCCCGCCAGGGGTGTGGTCCGCAGGCCGGAGCCCGCGCGGCCGGCCACCATGGCCGGGACCACCGCGATGCCGAGCCCCGCGCGCACGAAGCCCAGTACCGCGTCCATCTCGCCGCCCTCCACCGTGAACACCGGCTCGAAGCCCTCCGCCCGGCAGGCCGCCACCGTCAGGTCCCGCAGGTCGTAGCCGTGCCGGAACATCACCATCGGCTCTTCGCGCAGCGCGGACACCGTGAGCGGACCGCCGCCCGCCGGGGGCGGGAGGGCCGCCGAGGAGATCACCACCAGGTCCTCCGTCAGCAGCTCCACCGTGGTCAGCGCCGGAGCCGAGGGGGGCAGCGGCAGGGCGATGAGCGCGAGGTCCAGGGACCCGCGCGCGAGCTCTCGTACGAGGTCCAGCGAACCACCCTCCTCGATCAGCAGCTCGATCCCCGGATGCGCGGCGTGGAAGGTCCGCAGTACGTCCGGCAGCAGGCCCGTGCACACGCTCGGAGTGGCCCCCAGCCGGACCCGTCCGCGCCGGAGCTGCGCCAGCTCCTGCACCTCCAGGCGGGCCGTGTCCGCGTCGGCGAGGATCCGGCGGGCCAGCGGCAGCAGGGTCTCGCCGGCGTCGGTGAGTGCGATGTTCCCGCGCGCCCGGCTGAACAGCTCGGCGCCCAGTTCCCGTTCGAGCGCCTTGATCTGCTGCGACAGCGAAGGCTGGGCCACGTGCTCGCGCTCGGCCGCACGCGTGAAGTGCCGGGTCTCGGCGACGGCGACGAAATAGACCAGCTGCTGGAACTGCATGCCCCCAGGCTAGCGCCCGCATAGGCTGCACCTATCGACTTCAGCTCCGTCATGTCTTGGACCTTTCGGGACCTTCGTCCTTACGGTCGATGGCATGGCACTGGCAACGCGGACGGGTCGACGGCCGTCCACCACGCGAACACTCTGGGACTCCTCCGTCGGCAAGAAGTCCGTGATGGCCGTCTCCGGCCTGATCATGCTCGGCTACCTGGTCGTGCACATGCTCGGCAACCTCAAGATCTTCTTCGGGGCGGACGAGTTCAACGGATACGCGCACTGGCTGCGCACCCTCGGCTCGCCCTTCCTGCACCACGAGTGGGCCCTGTGGATCGTCCGCGTGGCCCTGGTCGCCGCCGTCGTGGCGCACGGGGTGTGCGCGTACCGGCTCAGCCGCCGCGACATCAAGGCGCGCCCGGTGAAGTACGCCCACAAGCGCCGCAGCGCGAGCTACGCCACCCGAACCATGCGCTGGGGCGGCGTCATCCTCGCCCTCTTCATCGTCTGGCACCTGCTCGACCTCACCACGCTCACCGTCAACGAGCGCGCCTGGGCCGGGCATCCCTACGAGAACGTCCTGGCCACCTTCTCCACCTGGTACGGCAACACCATCTACCTCGTGGCGATGGCAGCCCTCGGACTGCACGTCCGCCACGGCTTCTGGAGCGCCGCCCAGACCCTCGGCGCGGGCAACGCCCGACGGGACCGGACGCTGAAGTTCCTGGCCAACGCCCTCGCCCTCGTCCTCTTCGCGGGTTTCGTGTCCGTACCCGTCGCCGTCATGACCGGAATGGTGAGCTGACCATGAGCGGAACCACGGGCGTCCCCTACGCCGACTACACCACCGGCGAGCCGATCGCCGACACCAAGGCCCCCGAAGGCCCCATCGCCGAACGCTGGGACCGCCGCCGCTTCGAGGCCAAACTGGTCAACCCGGCCAACCGGCGCAAGCACACCGTCATCGTCGTCGGCACCGGACTGGCCGGCGGAGCGGCCGGCGCGACCCTCGCCGAACAGGGCTACCACGTGGTCCAGTTCTGCTTCTCCGACTCCCCGCGGCGAGCCCACTCCATCGCGGCCCAGGGCGGCATCAACGCCGCCAAGAACTACCGCAACGACGGCGACTCCGTGCACCGCCTCTTCTACGACACCGTCAAGGGCGGCGACTTCCGCGCCCGCGAGTCCAACGTCCACCGCCTCGCCCAGATCTCCGTCGAGATCATCGACCAGTGCGTGGCCCAGGGCGTCCCCTTCGCCCGCGAGTACGGCGGCCTCCTCGACACCCGTTCCTTCGGCGGAGTCCAGGTCTCCCGCACCTTCTACGCCCGCGGCCAGACCGGACAGCAGCTGCTGCTCGGCGCCTACCAGGCGCTCTCGCGCCAGATCGCCGCCGGAAACGTCGAGATGCACGCCCGCACCGAGATGCTCGACCTGATCACCGTCGACGGGGTGGCCCGCGGCATCGTCGCCCGCGACCTGGTCACCGGCGCGATCGGCACGTACTACGCCGACGCGGTCGTCCTCGCGAGCGGCGGCTACGGAAACGTCTTCTACCTCTCCACCAACGCCATGAACTCCAACGCGACCGCCGTCTGGCGGGCGCACCGGCGCGGCGCGTACTTCGCCAACCCCTGCTTCACGCAGATCCACCCCACCTGCATCCCGCGCACCGGCGACCACCAGTCCAAACTCACTCTGATGAGCGAGTCGCTGCGCAACGACGGCCGCATCTGGGTGCCCAGGGCCGAGGGGGACACCCGCCCCGCCGCCGACATCCCCGAGGCGGAGCGCGACTACTACCTGGAGCGGATCTACCCCTCCTTCGGAAACCTCGTGCCCCGTGACATCGCCTCCCGCGCGGCCAAGAACGTCTGCGACGAGGGCCGCGGCGTGGGCCCCGGCGGCCAGGGCGTCTACCTGGACTTCGCCGACGCCATCCGCCGCATGGGCAAGGAGAAGGTCGCCGAGAAGTACGGCAACCTCTTCGAGATGTACGAGCGGATCACCGCGGAGAACCCGTACGAGGTCCCCATGCGGATCTACCCCGCCGTGCACTACACGATGGGCGGACTATGGGTCGACTACGACCTCCAGACCACCGTCCCCGGCCTGTTCGCGATCGGCGAGGCCAACTTCTCCGACCACGGAGCCAACCGCCTCGGCGCCTCCGCCCTCATGCAGGGCCTCGGCGACGGCTACTTCGTCCTGCCCTCCACCATCAACGACTACCTCGCCCGCCACCCCCACCAGGAGGCCGTGGACGACACCCACCCCGAGGCCGCGGCCGCCGTCCGCGAGACCCGCGACTGCCTCGCGAAGCTGCTCGCCGTCGACGGGGACCGCACCCCCGACTCCTTCCACCGGGAGATCGGCGAACTGATGTGGGAGTACTGCGGGATGGCCCGGACCGAGGAGGGCCTGCGCAAGGCACTCGCCCGGATCCCGGAGATCCGGGACGAGTTCTGGCGGCGGATCAAGGTGCCGGGCAGCGGCGAGGAGTTCAACCAGTCGCTCGAGAAGGCCAACCGCATCGTCGACTACCTCGAGCTCGCCGAGCTGATGTGCCTCGACGCCCTCCACCGCGCCGAGTCCTGCGGCGGCCACTTCCGCGAGGAGTCCCAGACCCCGGACGGCGAGGCCGCCCGCCGCGACGAGGAGTTCGGGTACGCGGCCGCCTGGCAGTACACCGGAACCGGCGCCGCCCCCGTCCTGCACAAGGAAGACCTCGTCTTCGAGTACGTCCACCCCACCCAGCGGAGCTACGCATGAAGCTCACCCTGCGCGTCTGGCGCCAGAAGAACGCCGCCGCCCCCGGCACCATGGCCTCGTACGAGGTCGACGGGATCTCGAAGGACATGTCCTTCCTCGAAATGCTCGACACCCTCAACGAGGAGCTCATCCTGCGAGGGGAGGACCCGGTCGTCTTCGACCACGACTGCCGCGAGGGCATCTGCGGTGCGTGCAGCCTCGTCATCAACGGCGACGCCCACGGGCCGGAGCGCACCACCACCTGCCAGCTCCACATGCGCTCCTTCACCGACGGCGACACCATCGACGTCGAACCCTGGCGGGCGTCGGCCTTCCCGGTCGTGAAGGACCTGGTCGTCGACCGAAGTGCCTTCGACCGGATCATCCAGTCCGGCGGCTACATCACCGCCCCGACCGGCGCCGCCCCGGAGGCCCACGCCACCGCCGTACCCAAGCCGGACGCCGACTTCGCCTTCGAGCACGCCGAGTGCATCGGCTGCGGGGCCTGCGTGGCGGCCTGTCCCAACGGCTCCGCGATGCTTTTCACCTCTGCGAAGGTCAATCACCTGAACGTGCTCCCGCAGGGCTCGCCGGAGCGCGAGACCCGTGTCCTGGACATGGTGGCCACCATGGACGCCGAGGGATTCGGCGGCTGCACCCTGACCGGCGAGTGCGCGACCGCCTGCCCCAAGGGGATCCCGCTGCCGTCGATCGCCGCGATGAACAGGGAATGGCTGAGAGCGGTCCGCCAGGCTCCCCGCTGACCCCTATGTCCTATCTGACCTGTGGGTTTCATGAGAATGGGGTGGGGGCCGGAAGATCCTGTTCATCTTTCGTGCACTGGCCCGTAAGGTGAGTTACGGCCACCGGGGGCTGCCGACAAGGCGGGGCCGCTGAGCGCGTCCACGAGCCCTGAGGTGATCATGAGTGGCATCCGTCGGCATCTGAGCTGGATGCCCTTCCAGCCCCGGAGCTGGATGCCGGTCCCGAAGCGGGCACCGGAGCCGGGACCCGACGCGCAATCCGCGGCGGAATCCGTGGCGGATTCGCGCGCGGCCCTGGCCGCCGCCCGGGAACAGCGGATCCTGGCCCACGCCGGCGAATCCGGCAGCGTCGTCGAACACGGGGGCCGGCTGGCCGTCGTACGGGACGACCTGCTGCCGGCCCAGCTGGCGGAACTGAACCTCCGGGCGGTCGCCGAGGCACTGGAGGCGGCCGCACTGCCGTACGGACTGGTTCCCGACGGCGAACTGGTCCACCGGGTGGCGCTCGCCCCCGGAAGCCGCGCCGCCGCGCTCGCCGCCTGCGCGGAGGGCTTCGCCGGCCGGCCCGTCTACGCCGACCTCCTCGGCTACGGCACGGCGCTCGGCACCACCCTGGCCGAGGACCTGCCCGAGGCCGTCGCCGCGGCGGAGGCCGAGGCCTGCGACGGCGCCGTCGTCGCCGGCATCCGGCTCTACCTCCCCGTGGTCACCTCGGGGTACACGCTCCACATGGGTGCCGAACAGGGCTGTGACCTGGAGTTCTGGAATCCGGCCGACGGTCCGGGCGGGGTCGCCTCGCTCAGGGAGACCCCCTTCGGATGGTGGGTGCCCTCGCTGGCGGCCACCGCGAGCCGGCGCATCGGAGACCGGGACTATCCGGTGATGACGGCCCTCGACCGCCGTTTCCCCGAGGACATCGACTTCCCCGTCGACGCCGTGGTCACCTGGGTGGACGGCGCGGACCCCCAGTGGCGCCACCGCAGGGACACGGCATCCGCATCCGGAGCCACCGACGCCGGCGCGGCCGCCGGATCGGATCCGGCCGAATCCGAAGGCGGAGCCGGGGCCGGGGTCGGGGTCGGGGTCGAGGCCGGGGCCGGGGCCGGGGCCGGGGCCGGGGCTGGAGCCGGGGCCCAAGCCGAGGCCGACAGCGCCGACCACCGCTTCCGGGACCGCGGCGAGCTGCGCTACTGCCTGCGCTCCATCGCCGCCTACGCGCCCTGGATCCGCCAGGTCTTCCTGGTCACCGACGACCAGGTGCCCGACTGGCTGGCGGTGGAGCACCCCGGGCTCACCGTGGTCCCCCACCGGGAGCTGTTCGAGGACCCCGGCGTCCTGCCCGTCTTCAACTCGCACGCCATCGAGACCCAGCTGCACCGCATCCCCGGCCTCGCGGAGCACTACCTCTACTTCAACGACGACATCTTCCTCGGCCGCCCGCAGCGGCCCCAGAACTACTTCCTGCCCTCCGGGCTGCCGAAGGTCTTCCACGACACGCGGGCCGTCCCGCCCAGCTCTCCGGACAGCCACGACGACGTCTTCACCGCCTCGCAGCGGGTGACCCGCCGCAAGGTGGAGGCGCTCGCGGGCCGTACGTACCCGCGCATCCTGGCGCACGCCCCGTACCCGCAGAGCCGCTCCCTCTACGCATGTCTCGAGGAGCAGCTGCCCGGCGGACTCGCCGCGACCAGCCGCTCCGTCTTCCGCAGCGCCGCTGACCTCGCCCCCGTCACCCTCTCCCTGCACCTGGCACTCGCCCAGGGGCGGGCCGTGGAAGGGGACCTGGTCACGGCCTACGTGTCCACCGGCCGGGCCGAGGAAGTCCAGCGGCTGGGCGGCCTCCTGCGCGACCGCGGCACGGACGCGTTCTGCCTCGCCGACGACTCGGAGAGCGAGTTGTCCCCCGAGGCGCAGCAGCGTGCGCTCAAGGCCTTCCTGGAGGCCTACTTCCCCGTCGCCTCCCCGTACGAGGCCCCGGCCCGGGCCGTCGTGCGGCGCCGGAGCGCCGGGAAGGACCACCGGACGTCCGCCGATCGGATGATCGGAGCGGCGCCCGTCGTGCCGTGACCGGCGGCCCTACCGGGCATGGGTGACAGTGGGCCCATGCCTCAAGCCCCCGCCGGATCCGGCCCGCGCCGCCGTACCGTGCTGGCCGCCGCCCTCACCCCACTGGTGGCGGCAGGCTGCGCCGGGGAAGAAGACCCCCCGGCCCCGCGCCCCGGCCCCGGGACCGCCAAGGACGCGCTGGTCATGCTGATCCGGCACGCGGAGAAGCCCTACGCCGGGGACACCGGCGAGGACGACGAGGGCAACGAGGACCCCGGCTTCCTCGCCGGCCGGGGATGGCGCAGGGCCCAGGAGCTGCCCGCACTCTTCTCCCCGGCCCGGGGCGCGGCCCTGCCCCGCCCCGGGGCCGTCTTCGCGGCCGGCGGGAAGAAGGGGGCGCCCGAGCGGTGCCGCCAGACGGTCGGGACGCTCGCCACCGCACTGCGCACGCCCGTCCGTGCGGAATTCGCCGTCGGAGCAGAGCCGGCCCTGGCCCGCGCGGTGCTGGCCGCGCCGATGCCCGTCCTCGTCTGCTGGGAGCACCAGGGCATGCCCCGCCTGATCCGGGCCCTCGGGGCGCAGGACGTACTGGGACTGCCCGCCGCCTGGCCCGACCGCTACGACCTGGTGTGGATGTTCACCCGCCGGCAGGGCGTGTGGAGCTTCCGGGAGCACGCGCAGCACCTGCTCTCGGGCGACGCGTAGAGCAGCCCGGAAACACCGCCGGGGGATCCGGTCCTGCCGGTCCGGTACGGGCGTACGCTGAGAAGTGGACTCGGGGCAGTCGTGCGCCGGGAGGTTGACGGTCATGTCTGGAATCGTGCGAAGAGGCTTCGATTCCGCCGACGAGACGCGTCGGTTCGAGGACGGCAAGGGCAGGCTCGACCTGCTCAACACCGACCACGGGCCGGTCGGCAGGGCCGTGTTCGAGCCCGGCTGGCAGTGGTCGGAACACATCAAGCCCATCGCGGGAACCGCCAGTTGCGAGGCCGCTCACGTGGGCTACATCATCAGCGGCCGGATGAAGGTCGTCATGGACGACGGCGAAAGCATCGAGGCGCTGCCCGGGGACTTCATCCAGATCGACCCCGGACACGATGCCTGGGTGATCGGTGAGGAACCGTGCGTCGTCCTCGACTGGCAGGGCTACGGGGACTTCGCCAAACCCGCCGACGCGTGAACGGGTAAACGGGTAAACGGGTGAACGCGTGAGCGGGTGATCGGGTGAGCTACCGCCGTCTCGCGAGGGCCCGCTCCAGATAGGCGGCCGTGCGGCTGCCGGTGGCCCGGGCCACCTCGGCGGGCGTGCCCGAGGCCACCACCCGGCCGCCGTCCGCGCCGCCACCCGGTCCCAGGTCGATGACCCAGTCCGCGCCCGCCACCACCGCCATGTCGTGCTCCACGACCACCACCGAATGCCCGGCGTCCACCAGCCCGTGCAACTGCCGCAGCAGCACCGCCACATCGGCCGGGTGGAGCCCGGTCGTCGGCTCGTCCAGCAGGTAGAGGGTGTGGTCGCGGCGCGTTCGCTGGAGCTCGGTCGCCAGCTTGATGCGCTGCGCCTCACCGCCCGACAGCTCCGTGGCCGGCTGTCCCAGGCGCAGGTATCCCAGGCCGATGTCCGACAGCGCCGACAGGCTCCGCGCCGCCGCCGGGACCCCGGCGAAGAAGGAGGCCGCCGATTCCACCGTCAGGGCGAGCACCTCCGCGATGTTCAGCCCCGAGTAACGGACCTCCAGGGTCTCGGAGTTGTACCGCGCACCGGCGCACTCCGGGCACGGGGCGTACGTACTGGGCAGGAACAGCAGCTCCACCGAGACGAAGCCCTCGCCCTGGCAGGATTCGCAGCGCCCACCCGGCACGTTGAAGGAGAAACGGCCCGCCTTCCAGCCCCGCGCCTTCGACTCCGGAGCCGCCGTGAAGAGCCGGCGGACCACGTCGAACAGACCCGTGTACGTGGCGAGGTTGGACCTCGGGGTGCGGCCGATCGGCTTCTGGTCCACCTCCACGAGCCGCCGTACCGGGAAGTTCGGCTCCGCCAGCCGCTCGCGGACCTCCCGGGCGAGCACCTGGCCCACCAGGGTGGACTTGCCCGAACCCGACACGCCCGTCACGGCCGTGAACACCCCGAGCGGGAACTCGGCCGTCAGGTCACGGAGGTTGTGCCGTTCCACACCGCTGAGCCGGACGGACCCGGTCGGCCTCCGCGTCGCCCGTACCGTCCGCTCGTCCGCGCGCAGGGTCCCGAACAAGTGCCGCGCCGTCGCCGACTCCGCCACCGCCGCCAGTCCCGCCGGCGGCCCGCTGTGCAGCACCCGCCCGCCGTGTTCCCCGGCCAGCGGACCGACGTCCACCAGCCAGTCCGCGTGCCGCACCACGTCCAGGTGGTGCTCCACCACGAACACCGTGTTCCCGGCCTCCTTCAGCCGGTCCAGTACCCCGAGCAGCGCCTCGGTGTCGGCCGGGTGCAGCCCTGCCGACGGTTCGTCCAGTACGTACACCACGCCGAACAGTCCCGAACGCAACTGCGTGGCCAGCCGCAGCCGTTGGAGCTCGCCCGCAGACAGGGTCGGAGCGCCGCGGTCCAGGCTCAGGTAGCCCAGCCCGAGCTCGGTGACCGGGCCGATCCGGGAGCGCAGGTCCTCGGTCAGGACCCGGGCGGCCTCGCCGCCGCCGTGCGCGGTGGCCAGTACCCCGTCCAGCTCGGTCAGGGCCAGAGCCGCCAGCTCCGCGATCGTGCGGCCCGCGAAGGTCACGGCCAGCGCCTCCGGACGCAGTCGCCGCCCCTCGCACCCCGGGCACGGGGAATCGGTGAGGAACTTCTCGGCGCGGGCCCGGAGGGTGGCGCTCCGACTGTCGGCGAACGTCCGCATCACGTACCGGTGGGCACTCATGTACGTGCCCTGGTAGGGCCGTTGGATCCGGTCGGCCTCCCGCACCGGATGCACGGTCACCACCGGCTGTTCCTCGGTGAACAGGATCCACTGGCGGTCCTCCGCCGTGAGCGACCGCCAGGGCGCGTCCACGTCGTGGCCCAGCGCGTCCAGGATGTCGCGGAGGTTCTTGCCCTGCCAGGCCCCCGGCCAGGCGGCGATGGCACCCTGACGGATCGACAGCCCGGCGTCCGGCACGAGCAGTTCCTCGCTCGTGCGGTGCACGCGGCCGAGCCCGTGACAGGAAGGGCAGGCCCCGGCGGCGGTGTTGGGGGAGAAGGCGTCGGAGTCCAGCCGCTCGGCGCCGGGGGGATGGTCGCCGGCCCGCGAGAACAGCATCCGCAGGGAGTTGGACAGCATGGTCACCGTCCCGACGGAGGACCGCGACCCGGGGGAGGAGCGGCGCTGCTCCAGTGAGACGGCCGGCGGCAGCCCGGTGACGGAGTCGACCTTCGGCGCGCCGATCTGGTGGATCAGGCGGCGGGCGTACGGAGCCACGGACTCGAAGTACCGCCGCTGGGCCTCGGCGAAGAGCGTACCGAAGGCCAGCGAGCTCTTCCCGGAGCCGGAGACCCCGGTGAACACGGTCAGCGCGTCGCGCGGGATGTCCACGTCGACCCCGCGCAGGTTGTGCTCCCGGGCGCCGCGGACGCGGACGTAGGGATCATGGGCGTGCGGGGCATGTGGGGTGTACGGGGCGGCGGGCCGGTGCATTGGTCCCAGTTTAGTGTCCGGAGAGGGCGGACTGCCCGGCGAGGTCCGCGTGCCCCGCCAGGCCGGCCAGCCGGGCGAGCCTGCCGAAGGAGTCCAGCAGCGCCGTCCGGTCGTACGTGGACGTGGTCACCAGCAGCTCGTCCGCCCCGGTCAGCTCCGCGATCGCGGACAGTTCGGCCGCGACCTGGTCCTCCGTGCCGTGGACGTGCCCCGCGAGGGCGCCCTCGTACAGCTCCCGCTCCTTGGGGGTCATGGCGAGGGCGTCGATCTCCCCGGCCGGGCGGAGCGGCGGGAAGCTCCCCCGGGTGCGGGAGTACGCGACGGCCCACGCCTCCGGGACCAGGATCCGGCGGGCGGCCGCGGCGTTGGCGGCCACCGCGACCGTTCCGGAGACCACGACGTACGGCTCCGCGCCCCAGCGGGAGGGCCGGAACTCCTCGCGGTACGCCGCGACGATCTGCGCGACCCGTGCGCGGGTCCGCAGGTCTCCCACCACCAGCGGCAGCCCGGCCCGGGCCGCGATGCCGGCCCCCTCGCCGGTGGCCAGCACGTACGGCGGGATCCGCAGCCCCTCCGCCGGGCGGGCGTGCACCTCGGGGTGGGCGCGCTGGGAGCCGTCGAGCCAGCCCAGGAGCTCCGCGAGCTGCTCCTCGAACCGGTCGGCGTCCCCGGTGTCCCGGCCGAGCGCGCGGCGGATCCCGCCGGTGAAGCCGACCGAGCGGCCGAGTCCCATGTCGATGCGGCCGGGGAAGAGCGACTCCAGCACCCCGAACTGCTCCGCGACGACCAGCGGCTGGTGGTTGGGCAGCATCACCCCGCCGGTGCCGACGCGGATCCGGCCGGTCGCCCCGGCGACGGCGGCGGCCAGCACGGTGGGCGCGGAACCGGCGACGCCGGGCACGCTGTGGTGCTCGGAGACCCAGAACCGGTGGTAGCCGAGCCGCTCGGCGGCGCGTGCCAGCTCCACGGTGTCGCGCAGGGCCTGCGCGGCGGGGTGCCCCTCACGGGTGCGGGACCGGTCGAGTATCGAGATTCTGCTGATCACACAGGGGTCAACGCGCTGGGGCCGCCAACATTTCCCGGGACCTCCCGCCGGCGGTGGTCCGGAGCCTGCCGCTGCTTAGGCTGGCGGTGTGACCGAGACTCAGAACCGCAGGCCCCTGGCCGTCTTCGACATCGACAACACCCTGGCCGACACAGGTCACCGCCAGCACTTCCTGGAGCGCCGGCCGCGCGACTGGAGCGGATTCTTCGGCGCGGCGCCCGCCGATCCGCCGCTCGCCCGCGGGATCGCGCTCGCGGTGGAGAGCGCGGCCGACTGCGAGGTCGCGTACCTCACCGGCCGCCCGGAGCGGTGCCGGGCGGACACGGTGGACTGGCTCGCGCGGCACGGGCTGCCCGAGGGGCGGCTGTGGATGCGCGGGAACCAGGACCGGCGGCCCGCCCGGACGACCAAGCTGGAGGTGCTGACGCGGATCTCGCGGGGCCGTGAGGTGCGGATGCTCGTGGACGACGACGAGCTGGTGTGCCGGGCGGCGCGCGAGGCGGGCTTCCGCGTGGTCCTGGCGGACTGGGCGGCGGACGCGCCGGAGCTCAAGGACGCGCAGGAGGGCGAGGGGCGCACCTGACATCCCCGGGACTGCCCGATGGCCTCTGCGGCGACTCCTCGGGCAGCCCCCGCAGGGACCTCGGGCAGCCCCGCAGGGACCTAGGGCAGCCGGGGGACCTCAGCAGCCCCGGAGGGGCCTCAGGCCTCGCCGTCGAGCCGGAAGCCGACCTTGATGCCCACCTGGTAGTGCGCGACCTCGCCGTTCTCGATGTGCCCCCGGATCTGCGTGACCTCGAGCCAGTCCAGATGGTGCAGGGTCTCGGCCGCGCGGGCGATGCCGTTGCGGATGGCCTTATCGATGCCCTCGTTGGACGTGCCCACGATCTCGGTCACCCGGTACGTGTGATTGGACATGGGGGTCTCCCGACACTGGGTGGCTGTTGCCTTGTTCTACGGTGCCCCAGTAAGTCCGGGTCCGCGAACTTTGCGCGAAGGATCCACAGCGATACCCCCTTGACCCGCGCATTGGTCCATGCCAATTTTCAAGCCATCTGAGATTCATCCCCAGAAGGTGACTTTTCGTGAAGATGCGCTTCCTTGCCGTGTCCACCGCTCTCGTGGCCGCGACCGCCCTCACCGGCTGCAGTCCGGCCGGATCGGCGGCCGGTCCGCAGAAGGTGACGCTCTGGTTGATGAAGGGCAGCGCCTCCGACGATTTCATCAGCCAGTTCACCAGCACCTTCGAGCGGGAACACCCGGCCATCGACCTCGACGTCAAGATCCAGGAGTGGAAGGGCATCGGGGACAAGGTCAACGCCGTGCTCGCCGGGACGAGCAAGGAGGGCGCCGACGTCATCGAGGTCGGCAACACCCAGGTCGCCCAGTACGTCGAGACCGGCGGCGTCAGCGAACTCACCCTCGAAGCCCTGCGCGAGTGGGACGGCAAGGACTGGCTGAAGGGTCTCTCCGACCCCGGCAGCGTCAACGGCGCCCAGTTCGGCGTCCCCTGGTACGCCGCCAACCGCGTGGTGATCTACAACAAGGACCTGTTCGCGAACGCCGGGATCAAGGCACCGATCAGGACCCGCCAGGAGTGGATCCAGGCCACCCAGAAGCTCGACAAGGGCAGCCAGCAGGGCATATACCTGGCCGGGCAGAACTGGTACGTCCTCGCCGGCTTCGTCTGGGACGAAGGCGGCGAACTCGCCGTCGAAGGCGGCGGCCAGTGGCTCGGCACCCTCGACGACGAGAAGGCCCTGGCCGGCATGGAGTTCTACAAGCAGCTCCAGGCCCTCGGCAACGGCCCCAAGGACGCCGACGAGGAGACACCCCCGCAGTCCGACGTCTTCGCCCGCGGCGGGATCGCCCAGATCATCGCCCCGCCCGGCCAGGCCGCCGCCATCGAGGCCGCGAACCCCGAGCTCAAGGGCAAGCTCGGATTCTTCCCGATCCCCGGCAAGACCGCCGACAAGGTGGGCGCCGTCTTCACCGGCGGTTCGGACCTGATCGTCCCGGAGAAGACGAAGCAGCGTAAGAACGCGGTCGCGCTCATCACCGCCCTGGTCAGCGAGAAGTGGCAGACCGAGCTCGCCCGCACGATGAGCTACGTACCCAACAAGACCACCCTCGCGCACGTGGTCCAGGGCAACGAGGGCGCCACCGCGATGGCCCCCGGCGCCGCCCAGGGCCGCGCCACCCCGAAGTCCGCCCGCTGGGCCGAGGTCGAGGCCAAGAACCCGATCAAGCCCTTCATGACGGCGGTCCTCACCGGCCAGGACCCCGAGGAGGCCGCGAAGACGGCCTCCGACAGCATCAGCAAGGTCCTCAGCTCCGACCGCTGACCGGCCGGGGCCCACCGGGCGGGGCGGGCCCCGCCCGGCAAGTTCAGCGTTCGCACATCCAAGGGCCGCGAAGCGGTCATGTCGAATCCAGCCGGTCACGGAAGAAGTAAAGGAGCCAGGCCGCACACCTGCCGGCCTGGCTCCCGTGCCGGACCAGGAGCCGCCATGACCATCGCCCCCCTGTCCCCGTCCGCCGTGTCCCCGTCCGCCTCCGTGCTCGCCTCTGCCCCTGCCCCTGTGCTCGCTCCCGCCCCTGCCCCCGCCCGGCCCGCGGTCGAGACACCCGCACCCCGCTACGCCGTACGCCTGGCCCGTGACGAGGACGAGGTGCGCGCCGCCCAGCGGCTGCGCCACCTGGTCTTCGCCGGCGAGCTCGGCGCCCGGCTCGAAGGCCCGGAGCCGGGCCTGGACGCCGACGCCTTCGACGCCTACTGCGACCACCTCCTGGTCGTCGACGAGGAGACCGAGCAGGTGGTCGGCACCTACCGGCTGCTGCCCCCCGAACGCGCCGCCGTCGCCGGACGCCTCTACTCCGAGGGCGAGTTCGACCTCTCCGCCCTCGCGCCCATCCGCCCCGACCTCGTCGAGGTCGGCCGCTCCTGCGTCCACCCCGACCACCGCAACGGCGCCGTCATCGCCCTCATCTGGGCCGGCCTCGCCCGCTACATGGACCGCTCCGGGCACAACTGGCTCGCCGGCTGCTGCTCCATACCGCTCGCCGACGGCGGGGTCCTCGCCGCCGCCACCCGCGAGAACGTCCTCACCCGCAGCCTCGCCCCCGTCGAGTACCGGGTCACCCCGCACCTCCCCTGGAGCCCCGAAGGCATCGACTTCCCCGCCCGGATGGAACTGCCCCCGCTGCTGCGCGGCTACCTGCGCCTGGGTGCCTGGGTCTGCGGCGAACCCGCCCTCGACTCCGAGTTCGGCTGCGCCGACCTGTACGTCCTGCTCTCCCTGCGCCGCACCAACCCCCGCTACCTCAAGCACTTCCTCTCGCTCGCCCCGGTCGCATGAGCGTCTGGCTCCCGACCTCGCCCTGCACCCCCGTCGTCTGCGCCGACCACGGGGGCCGCACCGCGAGCGTGCCGCGCGCCGTACTGCGGCTCGCCGCGGCCGTCGCCCTGATCCTGCTCGGGATACTCGGCGCCCCGCCGCTGCGCCTGCTGCCGGAGCGGCCCCGGCACCTGGTCGTCCGCGCCTGGGCGGCCGCGCTGCTGGGCGCCTTCGGCCTGCGGATCACCGTCCACGGCAGCCCGGGCCCGGACGGCGGCCGCCTGATCGTCGCCAACCACATCTCCTGGCTCGACATCCCGCTCGTCGCCGCCGTCATGCCCTCCCGGATGCTGGCCAAGAGCGACATCCGGAGCTGGCCCGTCCTCGGCCCGCTCTCCCGGCAGGCCGGCACCCTGTACATCGAGCGCGACCGGATCCGCGCCCTGCCCGCCACCGTCGACACCGTCGCCCGGGCCCTGCTCGCCGGCGACCGCGTCACCGTCTACCCCGAGGGCTCCACCTGGTGCGGGCGCGCCCAAGGGCCCTTCCGCCGGGCCGCGTTCCAGGCCGCGCTGGACGCGCGGGTGCCCGTACAGCCCGTACGGATCGCCTACCTGCTCGACGACGGGAGCCCAGCCGGGGCGCCCGCGTTCGTCGGGGACGATCCACTGACCGCCTCGCTCTGGCGGATCGCGCGGGCCCGCGGGGTGCGCGCCGAGGTGTGGCTGCTGCCGCGGATCCCGCCGGGCCGGCACGCGGACCGGCGGGACCTCGCGGCCGCCGCTCAGGCCGCCGTGCTCGGGGAACCCGATCCGTCGACCGCACCGGTGCGCCCGCTCCTGCCCGGCGTCCCCTCCCAGCCATCCGTGCCGATGCCGTCCGCCACCGACAGGGACAGGGCGAACCGGCCCGCCGCGTCCGTCCACCAGTGGGTCAACTCAAGCCCTGCAGATGCCAGTTCCTTCCGGAGCCCCTCCTGACGGAACTTCGCCGAAATCTCCGTCAGGATCTCCTCACCCGCCTCGAAGGGCACCTCCAGATCCAGCGCCCGGACCTTCACCACCACGGGCTTGCGGGCCCGCAGCCGCATCTCGATCCACTCGTGCTCCCGGTTCCACACCGCCACGTGAGCGAAGTCGGCGGTGTGGAAGTCCGCGCCCAACTCCCGGTTGATGACGGACAGCACGTTCCTGTTGAACTCGGCCGTCACCCCCTGCACGTCGTCGTAGGCCGACACCAGCACGGCCGGGTCCTTCACCAGGTCCGTCCCCATCAGCAACGCGTCCCCGGGCGACAGCATCGCCCGTACGTCCGCCAGGAACACGGCCCGCTCCGCCGGCAGCAGGTTCCCGATCGTGCCGCCCAGGAACACCACCAGCCGGGGCCCGGGGGAGTCCGGCAGTCGCAGCGCCCGGGTGAAATCGGCCAGCAACGCGTGCACGCGCAGGCCCGGGTGATCCGCCAGCAGCGCCTCGGCCGCCCCCGTCAGCGCGCTCTCGCTCACGTCCACCGGTACGTACGTGTCCAGCGCGGGCAGCGCCTCGATCAGATGCCGGGTCTTCTCCGAAGAGCCGGAACCCAGCTCCACCAGGGTCCGGGCACCGCTCTCCGAAGCGATCTCCTGCGCCCGCTCCAGCAGGATCTCCCGCTCGGCGCGCGTCGGGTAGTACTCGGGCAACCGCGTGATCTCCTCGAAGAGTTCACTGCCGCGCGCATCGTAGAACCACTTGGGCGGCAGAGTCTTCGGGGACCCGGTCAGCCCGCTGCGCACATCCGTGCGCAGCGCCGCCTCGGCGGCGTGCTCGTCGAGGGTGCGGGTCAGCTGGAAGTCGTTCACGTGCCTTCGTCTCCTTGGTGCGGTGCGGTGCCGGTGGGGGTCTCCTTGAGGGAGACCAGGTCGACCCGGGTGCGCGTGGCGGTCAGCAGGGTCCGGTCCGGCACCTCGCACCAGCGCGGATCGTCGTCGTAGGGCTCCGACGCCACCACCGTGCGCTGCGCGGCCGCGTCGAACAGGTACCAGAGCGAATCCCCCCAGGCCGTCGCCGCGATCGCCCGGCCGTCGGTCAGCAGCAGGTTCAGCCGCGATCCGGGCGCGGCCTCGGCCAGCTCCCGTACCGGACCGGCGAGCGCCGCACCGAGGTCGGGGTCCTCCCGCAGCCGGTGCAGGACCAGCGCCCAGACCAGCGCCGAATCCGTACGCGCGGCCAGCGAGAGCAGCTCCTGCGGCGCCAGCCCGGCCGCGACCGGGGCCGCGGAGTCCGGCCAGTCCCGCAGCGTCCCGTTGTGGCTGAACAACCAGGGCCCTTCCGTGAACGGTGCGGCCGCGGCCTCCCCGTCCGCCCCGGCCCACGTGGCGTCCCGTACGGCGGCCAGCACGGCCTCGCTGCGGACCACCCGAGCCAGGTCGCTGAAGGTCAGGTCGCCCCAGACCGGCCCGCTCCGCCGGTAGCGGGCGGGCACCGGATCGGCCTCCGCGTACCAGCCGACGCCGAACCCGTCGGCGTTGACGGTGCCGTGCCGCTGGCGGCGCGGCTCCCACGACTGGCGCACCAGGGAGTGCTCGGGCTCGCTCAGCAAGCGGCCGAGACTCACGGACGGTCCCAGATAGGCGAGGTGACGGCACATCAGCCGTTCCCCGCGGGGCTCGCGTCACGTGCGGTCCGGAACCCGGAGAAGATCTGCCGGCGCACCGGCAGGTCCCAGTTCCGGAAGGTCCCGCGGCAGGCCACGGGGTCCACGGCGAAGGACCCGCCGCGCAGCACCTTGTGCTCCGGGCCGAAGAACACCTCCGAGTACTCGCGGTAGGGGAACGCCCGGAACCCGGGATACGGCAGGAAGTCCGAAGCCGTCCACTCCCACACGTCGCCGATCAGCTGGCGCACCCCCAGCGGGGAAGCCCCCGCCGGATACGCGCCCGCGCGGGCCGGCCGCAGATGGCGCTGGCCGAGATTGGCGTGGGCGGGCGTGGGGTCCTCGTCGCCCCACGGGTAGCGGGTGGACCGGCCGGTCCCCGGATCGTGGCGGGCCGCCTTCTCCCACTCCGCCTCGGTGGGCAGCCTGCGCCCCGCCCAGCGGGCGTAGGCGTCGGCCTCGTACCAGCTGACGTGCAGCACCGGCTCGTCCCCGGGCACCGGCTCCGTGACCCCGAAACGGCGGCGCAGCCAGACCTCGCCCTCGCGGTGCCAGAACAGCGGGGCCTCGATCCCGTGCCCGCGGATCTCCTCCCAGCCGGCCGGGGCCCACCACCGCTCCTGCCGGTAGCCGCCGTCAGCCATGAACACCTGGTACGCGGAGTTGGTAACCGGCACCGTGTCGATCCAGTACGCCTCCGTGTCCCGCTGGTGCGCGGGCCGCTCGTTGTCCAGCGACCACGGCTCGGCGGAGGTTCCCATCGTGAATGGCCCTGCCGGTACGAGGGCTTCGCCCGCCGGAGGCGGCGGTCCTTGCGGGGGCTCCGGATCGGGCGCCGTCAGCACCGGCGCGCCCTGCCGAAGCTGATGGGTGATCAGCATCGTCTCGTCGTGCTGCTGTTCGTGCTGGGCGATCATCCCGAAAGCGTAACCGCCGTCCAGCAGCGCCGTTCCCTCCAGCGGGGTGCGCTCCAGCAGGTCGAAGACCCGCCCGCGCACTTCGGCGGCGTACCGGCGGGATTCGGCCGGGTCCAGCAGCGGCAACTTCGGGCGCTCAGAGCGGGGATGCTCGAACGCGTCGTAGAGCGGGTCTATCTCGGGGTGCATGGACTCCCGGCCGGCCACGTTGCGCAGCAGCCAGAGCTCCTCCATGTTCCCGATGTGCGCGAGGTCCCACACGAGCGGGGACATCAGGGGGGAGTGCTGGGCGGTCAGATCCCGGTCGGTGACGGCATCGGTGAGTCCGGCCGTGCGGATCCGCGCCGCGGTCAGTGCGGCGGCGGCGCGCTCGCGCAGGGGCTCCGGGTCGGTGGTCATGAGTGTGCCTCCTCGCCGGCCGGCTGGGGATGTGCCTGTGCCTGTGTCTGAGTCTGCGTCTGCGTCTGCGGGTGAGGACGTGGGTGTGGCTGGGGCCGCGCCTGGGTCCGCGCCTGCGGTCGCCCCGTCTGCTGCGGCTCGGTCCGGTCGTCGGCGGGGCAGCGGCCGCGGGACGCGTAGCGTTCGGTGAACTCGCCCACCGCGTCGGTGACATGGCTGCTCGCTCCCAGCCCGGGCAGCGCCGCGGCGGCCGCCCGGAAGCAGGCGCGGGCGGCGGACCTCAGCTCCGGATCGGACAGGGCGTGCCGCGCTGCGTGGCGCCACAGCGGATTGCGCGGCGCGGGCTGGGCCCCGTAGGAGTCGGCCAGACCCTTCGCCACCCGGTACGCGGTCTCCGCGGCCTCCGGGTCGTCGAACAGTGCGTGCACGACGGCCACCGGAACCAGCCAGCCGTCGTCGCCGGGCTGGGCGTCGATCATCCGCAGCTCCAGATGGCCGCGGGGCCGTACCGGCGGGAAGAGGGTGGTCAGGTGGTAGTCCAGGTCCTCGGCGGTCGCCGGCCGGGGGGCACCGGAGCGCAGCCAGTCGCGGAAGGTCAGCCCGCGCGGCACCGCCCAGGGCCGGCCCCCGCCATCGGTCCGTACGCACATCACCTCGGTGTCCAGGGCCTGCGCGGTCCACGCGCCGCGGGGCTCCGCCTCCAGCGGCGGGGCCAGCGAGCGCCGGGTGTCGATGTCACTCCAGACCCCCTGGCGGGCACACCGCCAGCCGGCGTACGGGCCCTCGCGCGCGGGGGAGTTGGCGAACGCGGCGACCAGCACCGCACCGAGGAGGTGGGCCAGGCGCCAGCGGCGGCCGTGACCCAGCGGGCCCGGCTCCTCGTGACCGGCGTCCACGCAGACCTGGACGGAGGCGGAGGCGCACATCATGGAGCGCCCGGCCGGGCCGGTGCGGTCGAAGTAGGTCTCCATGGCCTCGTAGCGCGGGCTGGTGAGCATCCGCCGCAGGGGCCCGCGCGGATCCAGGCCGAGACCGCGCAGCACCAGGCCCCGCTCGCGCAGGGCGGCCCTGACGGCGGCCAGATCGGCCTGGAGGCCGTCCACGCATCCGGTGAGGGAAGCGGCGGGGGCGGAGCTCAGCTCCAGCTGGCCGCCGGGCTCGACGGTCACGCGGGAGCTCAGGGGAAGCGCGCGGGCCGCGTCGTGCGCGGCGGCCAGCCGCTCGTGGGACACGGGCCGGTCGGGGTGCTCGGCGTCGAACAGCAGCCATTCGAGTTCGGCCCCGAGCAGACGGGGCGGACCGGTCTTGAAGCAGATGCCGTGGACCAGCTCCTCGGCGGCGGTTTCGGTCAGGGGGGTGAGGCGGGCTGAGCCAGGAGATGCGGCGTCCTGGGGCATGACGGGGCCCTCGTCTCGCTTCGTCGGCTGTGACATGAACCCGCCTACCCGTCCGTTGGGGCACAAATCCCTTGAAACGCGCCACTGGAGCGTCGAAGATCGCCACATGAGTGGCAGATTGCGCGAGATCGCGAGGGAGAATGCGGAGATCGTGGCGACCGGGGGTTACCGGGCGCGGTCGGGGCGGCAGGTGGTGCTCGCCGCCGCCGTGGCGGAAGCCAAGGCAGGAACCAGGATATATGGGCCAAACCGGGTCATTCCAGGCGAGCAGATCCTGTCGGGTGCGGGAAGGACCGCCGTCGAGGTCACGGACGAGAGCAGCACGGTCGCGGCCCGCAGGCTCGCGGCGGACCACCCCGGAGAGGTCGCGGTGGCCGTCCTGAACTTCGCCTCGGCCCGAAATCCCGGGGGTGGCTACGTCCGCGGGGCCAAAGCCCAGGAGGAGGCGCTCTGCCGCGCCTCGGCGCTCTACGAGACCCTCCTGGAGGCTCCGGAGTACTACGGGATCCACCGCGCCGAGGTCAGCACGTTCTACACCGACCGGGTGATTCACTCGCCCGGGGTCCCCGTCTTCCGCGACGACCGGGGCGACCTGCTGGACACCCCCTTCCGGGCCGGCTTCCTCACCTCCCCGGCCCCGAACGCGGGCACGATCCGCCGCCAGGAGCCGGAGCGGGTGGCCGAGATCCCGGCCGCCCTCGCACGCCGGGCGGAGCTGGTGCTGGAGGTGGCGGCGCTGCACGGGTACCGGGACCTGGTGCTGGGGGCGTGGGGCTGCGGGGTCTTCCAGAACGACCCGGCCCAGGTGGCGGAGGCCTTCCGGAGCCTGCTCGCGGAGCGGTTCGCGGGTGTGTTCGAACGCGTGGTGTTCGGGGTGCTGGACCGCAAGCCGGAGACCCGCGAGACCTTCGAGCGGGTGCTGGCGGGGGTTGTGGGGGGCTGAGGGGGACTGAGGGGGCCGCGGAGGGGGTGGGGGGCGTGGAGGGGCGCGGGTCGCGGGCCTGCACGTGGCGCGTCTCCGCTCCCTGCGTTCGGGTGCGGGTGCGGGCCGAGGCGCGGCCCCGGCGGCCGCGCCTCGGCTCGGGTGGTTACCGCCAGCAGCGCCTCGGCTCGGGTGGCTACCGCCAGCTGTACCTCGGCCTGGGTGGCTACCGCCAGCAGCGCCTCGGCCTGAGTGGCTACCGCCAGCCGCTACCGCCAGCCGTACCGCTCGCGCAGCCGGTCCACCACCAGCTGGAACCGGCCCCGGTCCAGCGCGCAGGCCTCGCGCCGCATGCCGTCCTCGTGTACGCGCAGCACCCGGTCGACGTCCACCCAGGACTCGCGGCCGGCGCTGTCCCAGGGCCCGGTCCCGATGGGGACCCACTCCCGGTCGTGGTCGTGCCGCTTGCTGGACAACTGCACGGCCAGGAGCGTGCCGCCCGCCTCGCGGGCCACGACCAGCACCGGGCGGTCCTTGCCGCGCCCGTCGTTCTCCTCGTAGGGGACCCAGGTCCAGACGATCTCGCCGGGATCGGGATCCCCGTCGCGATCGGGGGCGTACGAGGTCTGCACCGGCCCGATGGCATGCGGATCGGCCTCGGCCGTCGCGGTGGCGCCGTCACGGCCGGGCTGCTCGAGGTGGCCGTTGCTGTGGTGTGAAAGTGCCGTCATTCGGGCGAGGTTACCGGGTCCGGGGCGGTCGGGGGTGGGGCTGGGCTGCGGGTTGGGCGGGGCGTTGACAGGGTCCGGGGGGAGCCCGGCAGTCCAGTGTCCTTTCGGTGCGGGCCGGCCCGTCAAGGGCGCTCCTCCTTCGTCGTCGCGTCGCTTCGCGATGGCCTTCGGCCACCCTTGACCGACCGACCCACCCCGAAACGCCACAAGACTTCCGGGATCCCCCCGAGGAACGGCCGGGAGGGACGGATACGGAGGAGCGGCCGGATCAGGGATCTCCGTGCCCCCTTCGGCCGGTCATCATCCGGACCGGTCACCTGTCGGGACCGCCCAGCCGGACGGTATGGAGGCCCGGGACGGTCGGAGCATCCAGGATCGGGCGGTCGGACACCCTTCCCGAGGGTTCCCATGGCCAACCGGACCGTAAGGACGACCACCAGCCCTTCGCAGGGTCGGTGGGCGCGTCAGATCGCTACACAGTCCCACTCGGCTCAGCGACTGCGGCACGTGGGCACGTGGGTGGTTCTCCTGCTCCCTCTTCAACGTATAGCTGACTGGGGGGCTTGCGGCAAGGCCCGGTATGTAGCGCAGAATCGACGGTCCAAGGCGCGGACCTGCGGAAATGGGAGCTGTGAGATGCGAGTGTTGCTGACTGCATGGGGGTCGCGCGGGGATGTCGAGCCGCTGGTGGGACTGGCGGTCGGGTTGCGTGAGCTCGGTGCGGAGGTACGGGTGTGTGCGCCGCCGGACGAGGAGTTCGCGGCGCTGCTGGAGCGTGTGGGCATGAGCTTGGTGCCGCTCGGCCCGACCGTGCACTCGGTGGTCGCAGGCACGAGGCCACCGACGGGGGAGGACGCGTTCCGGCTCGCTCCCGCGCTGGTTGCCGCGAGGTTCGAGACGCTCACCGCGGCAGCCGAGGGGTGTGACGTACTGCTGGCGACCGGACTGATGCCGGCCGGAGCCCGGGACGTGGCCGAGAAGCTGGGCATCCGGTACGTGTACGCGTGCTTCCACATCTTCGGACTGCCGTCGCGGCACTTCGCTCCCGGCTCGAGGCCCGGCAAGCCGTCCCCGGAGGGCGAAACCGACAAGCGGGTGCTGTGGGAGCAGGACGCCCAGAGGGTGAACGGGTTGTACGGCGAGGCGCTCAATACCCATCGGGCGGCAATCGGTCTGCCGCCGGTGGACAACGTCCGCGACCACGTCTTCACCGACCAGCCGTGGCTGGCGGCAGACGCGACGCTGTGTCCGTCGCGGGGCATGACGGACCTGGACATCGTGCAGACCGGCGCGTGGATCCTGCCCGACGACCGTCCGCTCCCGGAAGGGCTGGAGGCCTTCCTGAACGCGGGTACGCCACCGGTGTACGTGGGCTTCGGCAGCATGGCCGCTCACGCCCCGAAGGGAATCGCCCGGGTGGCCATCGAAGCGTGCCGCGCCCAGGGCCGGCGCGTACTCCTCGCCCGTGGCTGGGCGGACCTGGCCCCCGTGGACGACGCCGACGACTGCTTCGTCGTCGGCGAGGTCAACCAGCAGGCGCTGTTCCCCCGAGTCGCCGCCGTCGTGCACCACGGCGGCGCGGGCACCACGACGACAGCGGCCCGGGCCGGCGCACCCCAGGTGGTGGTCCCCCGGATCGCGGACCAGCCGTACTGGGCCGCCCGGGTGGCCGAACTGGGCATCGGCTCGGCTCACACCGACCCGACACCCACGGTCGCCTCCCTGTCCACCGCCCTCACCACGGCACTGACCCCCGAGACCCGATCACGAGCGCAAGCCCTGTCCGGCACGATCCGCACCGACGGAGCAACCCAGGCCGCGAAGCTCCTCGTATCGGGCTGAAACGTCAGACAGTTGAGCGGATTCGTACGTCCAGCCACGGACGGTCGGTAGTCGCTGAGCCGAGTGGGACTGTGTAGCGATCCGATGCGCCCACCGACCGCGCGACGCTTCTCGTCGTCCTTACGCTCATGGTGGCCTGTCGAAGTCTCGGGAAGGGTGGCCGACCGCCCCTGCCTGGATGCTCTGACTGTCCCGGGCGTCCATTCCCTCCGGCTGGGCGGTACGGACAGGTGACGGGTGCGGATCGTCGCACCGGCCGAAGGGGGCACGGAGATCCCTGATGCGGCCGCTCCTCCGTATCCGTCCCTCCCGGCCGTTCCTCGGGGGGATCCCGGAAGTCTTGTGGCGTTTCGGGGTGGGTCGGTCGGTCAAGGGTGGCCGAAGGCCATCGCGTAGCGACGCGACGACGAAGGAGGAGCGCCCTTGACGGGCCGGCCCGCACCGAAAGGACACTGGACTGCCGGGCTCCCCCCGGGCTCCCCCCGGGCTCCCCCCGGGCTCCCCCCGGGCTCCCCCCGGGCTCCCCCCGGGCTCCCCCCGGGCTCCCCCGGCTCCCCCGGCTCCCCCGGCTCCCCCCAACGCCCCCGCCCAACCCGCAGCGCCTGGCGGGCAAGCCTCAGATCGCCGACCCGATCCCCGCCCGCCCCCTCAGATCCACCCCTCCAGCGATGCCATGAAGCCGTCGAAGTCATCCCGGTGGATGGTGTGCCCAGCCCCCGCGACCGAACGGACCTCGAAGCCGCGCTCCTTGAGTACCGCCGCGCGCTCCGGGGAGATCAGGAAGCTCGGGTCGGCCAGCTGCACGAGGGACGGGACCACCGGCGCGGGCGGCAGCAAGTCCGTGCCCGTCAGCGGGGCCAGGCTCATCGCGGTCGCCTCGTCCCACGCTGCCAGGGTCGCCAGCTCGATGTCCACGTCGGCCTCCTCCCAGCGCGGGTTCATCGCCTGGATCTGTTCCTTGGGCGCGGCCTTGAACTGGGCGAACAGCTCGGGGCCGAAGCCCGCGCCGAGCTCCGCCAGGTGCCATGCCGGGTCGGAGAACACGGCACGCTTCGGCTTCAGCCGGCCTACGGCGTAGGAAAGGGTCAGGCCGCCCAGGGAGTGCCCGATGGCGAGCTCGGCGCCGACCGGGAGGGTCTCGACCACGTCGTCGGCGAAGGCCTCCGGGCTGTACTCGCCCCGGCCGCTGGCGCCGTGGCCGCGCAGGTCCACGGCGATGACGCGGTAGCCGTGGTCGGCGAGGGCGGGGCCCACCCGGCGCCAGGTCCGGTGGTCGGCCATGATCCCGTGGATCAGGAGGGCGATGCGGTCGCCCTCGCCCCAGGTGTGGGTGTGGAGCTGCACGGTAGTGCCTTTCACATCAAGGTTGCTGAGTACAGAAACAGAACATGCCAGTCAGGAGCTGAAACGAATCGGACCGATCCCTACGGATCCACCGCCCCTTACCGCCGCCTACGGACCCGTACGGACCCCTACTGAGCCCTACGAACCCCTACCGAACGCTGCGGATCGGCTTGACCGCCAGCGCGCCCGCCACGGCGAGTGCGGCTGCCGCGATGAACAGGGCCGTGTAGCCACCGCTCACGGACACGATCACCGAGGCGATGAACGGGGCCACGATCTGCGGGCCGGCATTGGCGATGTTGAGTACGCCCATGTCTCGCGCAGCGTCCTCCGCCTTGGGGAGCACCATCGTCACCAGGGCGGTGTCCACGGCCATGTAGGAGCCGAACGCGAGGCCGTTGATCACGGCGAAGGCCAGCATCGCCGTCCAGCTGGTCGACAGGGCCGGGATCACCAGGGCGATGGCGGACAGCAGTGCGGAGGCGCCGACGAAGAGCTTGCGGCGGTCGTACTTGTCGGAGAGCCATCCGCCGAGGACGGTGGAGACGACCATCGCCACGCTGGTCAGCGGCATCATGATGGCCACGGCCGCCTCCGGCTTCATGCCGTCGGGCAGCACGGTGTGGTCCTGGAGGATGTACAGCTGGTAGCCGCTCACCGCGAAGTAGCCGAGGACGAGCAGCGCCCGCCCGATGAAGGCCCAGCGGAAGTCGTGGTCCTTGAGCGCGCTCGCGAAGGCGGCCAGCTGCGCCTTGACCGGCATCGCGGCCTTGGCCGGCCGTCGTTCCTCGCGGGTGCAGACGGTGAACAGCACGGCGGCGCCGGCGACGAGCGCGCCGAAGATCAGGTACCCGGTGCGGTAGTCGTCCGAGAAGGCCGCGCCGACCAGGGCGCCGACGGTGGAACCGAGCGGCAGGCCGAGGCCGACTGCGGCGGAGGCCTTGCCTCGGGCGGTCATCGGCACCCGGTCGGGGACCACGGAGGTGATGGCGGCCTGGTAGATGTTCATCACGGCCTGGCCGAGGCACCAGGCGATCGTGATGAGCAGGATCGTGTCCGCGAGGCCGAGCAGGAACATCGCCGGTATCGCGGCGAGCCCACCGCCCAGGATCCAGGGGTTGCGCCGTCCGCTGCGGTCGGAGAGGGCTCCGGCGACCGGGTTGAAGACCGTCGCGAAGATCGCCGCGACCCCCGCGATCAGGCCGAAGTTGGAGACCTTGTTCGCCGCGTCGATGTGTTCGACCTGGAGGGCGAGGAGTACGCCGGCGACACCGATGTACAGCGCGTACATGGCTCCGTTGCCGACGAGGAGCAAGGGAAGCAGTCCGCGTCCAGGGGCGGACCCGGCGGACCCGGCGGAGGCGTCAGAGGCGTCGGTGGTGGCGGCGGCGGTGCCGGTGCCGGGGGAGGAAAGGGCCACGGTGCCCTCCTGGGCAGTTGGTAACGGGACGAGGGGTACGGGACGAGGGGTACGGGAGGGGCGGTACTGGAGCCGAGGTACGGGAGCAGAGGCACGAAGAGGGGGAGGGTGCGCGCCGCCCTGTCACGACGGCGGGGGTGCGACGGAACGCGACAGGGCGGCGGCACGGCTGGGCACGCACCGACACGTGAAGCTGGGATGACGCCTGGGTTACACGTGTCAATGAATCGTGTAACCACTGTCTAGCATTCGTTTCCGGCCATCCGCTAGCCCCTGGGCGCAACCGGTCTGGAAAGATGCCACGGCAATGTCTCAGTCATCGAAACCGCCGAAGCAGTCCGAGTCGCCGTCACTCACGACGGCCGCGCTGACCGCCCCCACTGGCCCCGCCACCCCCGAGGCCGCGACCCTCGAGGCCCCCGCCCCCGCGCCGCCCCCACCCGTGCCGACCAGCGCGGACGTGGCCCGCCTCGCCGGAGTGTCGCGCGCGACGGTCTCGTACGTCCTGAACAACGCGGAGGCCGTACGCATCAGCGAGCCGACCCGCCGCAAGGTGCGCCAGGCCGCCGAGGAGCTCGGCTACGTCCCCCACGCGGCCGCCCGCAGCCTGCGTGCCGGGCATACGCGCATCGTGCTGCTGCCCACCTCGCACGTGCCGATCGGACCGCTCTACAGCAGCTTCCTCAACGAGTTGCAGTGGGCGCTGCGCAGCCTCGACTACACGGTGGTCCAGTACGGCAGCCTCGGCCTCACCGGCGACGAGGCCGCCCGCGCCTGGGCCGAGCTGCGCCCGGTCGCGGTGATCTCCCTCGGGGAGATCACCCTGTCCGCGCACAACGTGGCCACGCTCAAGCGGGCCGGGGCGCGTGCGGTGATAACGATGGGCCCGGTCAGCGTTGCCGGGGCGCACGCGCTGGTCATGGACCAGGCGGAGGTCGGCGCGCGGGCGGCGGCGCACCTGGTGGAGCGCGGCCGGCGGCGGATCGGCGTGATCGTCCCGGAGGAGGAGGGGCTGGAGCTGTTCTCCACCCCCCGCCTCGAGGGCGCGCGGTCCGCGGCGGCGTCCGTGGCGGTGTCGGAGGTCGTGCCCCTGCCGATGGCGTACTCCGAGGAGTCGGCGGCGGTGCTGGCGGGCCGCTGGGGGTCGCTCGGGCTGGACTCGGTGTTCGCGTACAACGACGAGTACGCGATGCTGCTGATGCGGGCCTTCCAGGAGGCGGGGCTGCGGGTGCCGCAGGACGTCGCCGTCATCGGGGCGGACGATCTGCTGATCGGGCGCTTGCTGCGGCCGCGGCTGAGCACGGTGCAGATCGAGATGCCGACGGGGGAGCGGCTGGCGGGACTGGTGGACCAGGCCGTACGGGAGCCTTCGGCGGTGGTCCGGCGGTACGACCTGATGGCGGCGGTGGCGCTGCCGCGCGAGTCCACGTGAGCCGGGGGCTCGGTTAACCCGGTCCCGGGCGGCGGGGTGCCAGCGCATCGGGATACCAGCACGTCGGTGCCCGGTGCCCGGTGCCCGGTGCCCGGTGCCCGGTGCCCCGGAGCCCCGGAGCCCCGGAGCCCGCGGGACCGTGGGGCCGGACCACGGGGCCGGACCATGGGGTGCCCGCAGCCCGCAGCCCGCAGCCCGCAGCGCCATGGTGCACGGACCACCGGGGTGCACGGCCCACGGGACCGGACCGTGCGGCGCCCGCCGCGCCTGCCGCGGCCCGCCGTCGCAGGCCGTTGACAGGCGGGGACGGCGGGACGGAGACTTCGGGCGCGCCCCACAGGGCGCGGGCGGAGCGTGCGCCGGGCCGGACAGCGGTGTCGGTGTGCCGCGCCGCCGGCCGCTCGCCCAGGAGGGACTCCATGAGCATCCGCACCGTCCGCGACGTGTACGTCGTCGACGCCGTCCGCACCCCGATCGGGAAGTTCGGCGGCGCCCTCGCCGGGATCCGCCCCGACGACCTGGCCGCCCACGTGGTGCGCGCGCTCGTGGACCGTACGCCCGCACTCGATCCGGCCCGCATCGACGACGTCGTCTTCGGCGATGCCAACGGCGCGGGCGAGGACAACCGTGACGTGGCCCGCATGGCGGTGCTGCTCGCGGGGCTGCCCGTGACCGTGCCGGGTGTCACCGTCAACCGGCTCTGCGGCTCCGGGCTCGAAGCGGTCGTCCAGGCGGCCCGCGCCATCGCGCTCGGCGACGCCTCCGTCGCCATCGCGGGCGGTGTCGAGTCGATGTCCCGCGCCCCCTGGGTGGTGCAGAAGCCGGAGCGGACCTTCCCCGCCGGGCACCAGCAGATGTGGTCCACCACGCTCGGCTGGCGGATGACCAACCCCCGGATGCCCGCCGAGTGGACCGGTTCCCTCGGCGAGGGCGCCGAGCTCGTCGCCGACGAGCACTCCATCAGCCGGGAGGCGCAGGACGCCTTCGCGCTGGAGAGCCACCGCAAGGCGGCGGCCGCCTGGGCCGCCGGGCAGTACGACGCCGAGGTCGTTCCGTACGCGGGTGTGGACCTCCTGCGGGACGAGTGCATCCGCGAGGGTTCCACCCCAGAGGCGCTCGCGCGGCTGAAGCCCGCTTTCCGGAGCGACGGCACCGGCACGGTGACCGCCGGGAACGCCTCGCCGCTCAACGACGGCGCCGCCGCACTGCTGTTGACGGACGAGGAGGGCCTCGCCGCGACCGGGCGGGAGCCGCTGGCCAGGATCAGCGCCTCCGCCGTCACCGGGATCGAGCCCCAGCTCTTCGGCCTGGGACCGGTGGAAGCCGTCGAGCGGGCGCTCGCCAAGGCGGGCCGCGGATTCGGGGACTTGACCGCCTTCGAGCTCAACGAGGCCTTCGCCGCGCAGGCGTTGGGGTGTCTCGCCGCATGGCCGGAGCTGGATCCGGCCGTGGTCAACCCGCGCGGCGGGGCCATCGCGATCGGGCACCCGCTCGGCGCGTCGGGGGCCCGGTTGGCGGGTTCGGTGGCGCACCAGCTGGCGGCGGCCGGATCGGGTACCGGTGTCGCCGCGCTCTGCATCGGTGTGGGCCAGGGCATCGCCCTCGTTCTGGAGCGCTGATCCGCGCTACGGCAACAGCGGCGGGAGCGGGAGCGGGAGCGGTATCGGCAATGGGGACGGGAACGGCAACGGGAAACGGCGACCCGAGCAGTCGATCGTTTCCGGTCATAGTGGTGGACCAACTGCGCAGTAACTGAAGGGAATTGATGCCTCCGGTCCGGGGCGATGGCAGCATGGCGCGTGCTGCCACCCCCCGGCACGCCCGCCCGCATCCGGAGGCCCCGCGCCATGCCGCTCCTCGATCCGACGCTCTGGCAGGACGGACCCACCCTCACCGGCGGTACCGCTCCGGTGGTCGAACCCGCCACCGGTCAGACCCTCGCGACCATCGACCTGGCCGCCCCGGCCGACGTGGCGGAAGCCGCCGTACGGGCCCGCGCGGCTCAGCGCGACTGGGTGCGGGCCGCCCACCTGGAGCGGGCGGCCGTGCTGCGCCGCGCGGGGGACCTGTTCGCCGCGGACTCCGACGAGTTGCGGGACTGGCTGGTGCGGGAATCCGGATCGATCCCGGGCAAGGCGGACTTCGAGCTGCACGTCGCCGCGCAGGAGTGCTACGAGGCGGCGGCGCTGGCCTCGCGTCCGGCCGGCCAGGTGCTGCCGAGCGAGGCGCCCCGGCTGTCCTTCACCCGCCGCGAACCGGTCGGTGTGGTCGGGGTGGTGGCGCCCTTCAACGCCCCGCTGATCCTCTCGATCCGCTCGGTCGCGCCCGCGCTCGCCCTGGGCAACGCGGTGCTCCTCAAGCCGGATCCGCGCACCGCGGTCTGCGGAGGCCTCGCACTCGCCGCCGTCTTCGCGGCGGCCGGTCTGCCGTACGGGCTGCTGCACGTCCTGCCGGGCGGTGCGGATACGGGGGCGGCGGTGGTGGCCGATCCCCTGGTCCGGGTGGTGTCGTTCACCGGGTCCACTGCGAGCGGGCGGGCGGTCGGAGAACTGGCGGGTAGTCACCTCAAGCGTGTGCACCTGGAGTTGGGCGGGAATTCGGCGCTCGTGGTGCTCCGCGACGCCGATGTGGAGGCGGCCGTGGCGCAGGCCTCGTGGGGTTCCTTCTTCCACCAGGGCCAGATCTGCATGACGGCGGGCCGGCACCTCGTCCACGCCTCGCTCTACGACGAGTACGTGGAGCGGCTCGCCGCGCGCGCGGAGGAGCTCGCGGTCGGTGACCCGTACCGCGAGCGCGTGCACCTGGGCCCGCTCATCGACCGGCCTCAACTGGAGCGGGTCCACGGCCTGGTGGAGGCCAGCACCGCACGGGGTGCCAAGCTCGTCGCGGGCGGGACCCACCGGGACCTCTTCTACCGGCCCACGGTGCTGGCGGGCGTCGGCGACGACAGCCCGGCCTACGCCGAGGAGGTCTTCGGCCCGGTGGCGCCCGTACGGTCCTTCGCGACGGACGAGGAAGCGGTGGAGCTGGCCTCCGCCGGTCCCTACGGGCTGTCCCTCGGGATCGTGACCGCCGACGCGGCGCGCGGGCTGGACCTGGCGGGGCGGATCCCGGTCGGGATCGCGCACGTCAACGACCAGACGGTGAACGACGAGGCGGTGGCTCCCTTCGGCGGCGTCGGCGCGTCCGGCACCGGCGCCCGCTTCGGCGGCGAGGCGAACCTCGACGCCTTCACCGAGCTGCGCTGGACCACGCTCCGGTCCACCCCGGGCGGACACCCGTTCTAGGGCGCCCCCGCCCCGGCGCCCCCGCCGTCGGTGGGGGTGGAATCACATGGCGTGACCAGGAATGCTTCGCGCCGGTCGTTCGTTCACGGAGAACAAGCAGAGCAGCACTCAGGAGGTCTGGAATACCGTGGCTACCGTCGAACTGACCAAGGAGAACTTCGACCGGACGGTGAGTGAGAACTCATTCGTACTGATCGACTTCTGGGCGGGCTGGTGCCGTCCCTGCCTGCAGTTCGCCCCGGTCTACGAGAAGGCCTCCGAGGCCAATCCCGACCTGCTCTTCGCCAAGGTGGACACCGAGGCGCAGCAGGAGCTCGCCGGGGCCTTCCAGATCAGCTCGATCCCGACCCTCATGATCGTCCGGGATCAGGTCGCGATCTTCTCCCAGCCTGGCGCGCTGCCGGAGGCCGCCCTGACGGACCTCATCGCGCAGGCCCGCGCCCTGGACATGGACGAGGTGCGCACGAAGATCGCCGCCGAGAGGAACGGCGGCGCGGCCGGTTCGCCGGCCGAGGAGTCCGGCACGCCGGACGCCTGATGCGTGACGGGCCCCCGTCGGACGGTGAGACTGGCCCGTATGACTGAAGCGGTGGAGTACGACGTAGTGGTCCTCGGCGGGGGACCGGCCGGCGAGAACGTCGTGGACCGGACCCGCGCCGCCGGGCTCAGCACGGCCGTGGTCGAGGGCGAGCTGCTGGGCGGCGAGTGCTCGTACTGGGCCTGCGTGCCCAGCAAGGCGCTGCTGCGCCCGGCGCTGGCCCGGGCCGACGCGCGGCGGGTGCCCGGTCTCGCGGGGGCCGTGGCCGGTCCGCTGGACGCGGCGGCGGTGTTCGCGCACCGGGACTACTGGACCGGCAGCTGGAAGGACGACGGCCAGGTCGACTGGCTGGAGTCGGTCGGTGCCCACGTGTACCGGGGCCACGGGCGGCTCTACGGCGTCCGGAAGGTCGCCGTCACCAGCCCCGAGGGGGAGCATCACGTGCTCTCCGCCCGGCACGCGGTGGTCGTCGCGACCGGTACCCGGGCCGTGATCCCGGACGTGCCGGGCCTGGCGGACGCCCGGCCGTGGACCAGCCGTGAGGCCACGTCCGCGCAGGCGGCGCCGGGCCGGCTGCTGATCGTCGGCGGATCGGTGGTGGCCGCGGAGATGGCCACGGCCTGGCAGGCGCTCGGCTCCCAGGTGACCCTGCTCGTGCGGGGCTCCGGGCTGCTCCCGCGCATGGAGCCGTTCGCCGGGGAGCTGGTCGCCGATGCGTTGCGCGAGGCGGGCGCGGTGGTCCGTACGGGTGTGGCCGTCGAGTCCGTCGTACGGGACGGCCCGACCGGGCCCGTCACCGTGGTGCTCGAGGGCGGCGAGCGGGTGGAGGGCGACGAGCTGCTGGTGGCGACGGGACGTTCCCCGCACACCGAGGACATCGGCCTGGACACCGTCGGGCTCACGCCGGGCGGGTGGATCGCGGTGGACGACAGCTGCCGCGTTCCGGGGATCGACTGGCTGTACGCGGTGGGCGACGTCAACCACCGGGCGCTACTCACCCACCAGGGGAAGTACCAGGCCCGGATCGCGGGCGCCGTCATCGCCGCCCGTGCGGAAGGCGGGGTACCGCTGGACACCGGCCCCTGGGGCGCGCACGCGGCGACCGCCGACACCGAGGCGCTCCCGCAGGCCGTCTTCACCGACCCGGAGGCCGCGTCGGTGGGCCTGACCCTGGCGGAGGCGGAACGGGCCGGCCACCGCGTCCGGGCCGTCGACTACGACCTCGGCAAGGTCTCCGGAGCGGGCCTGTACGCCGACGGATACCGGGGCCGGGCCCGCATGGTGGTGGACCTGGACCGGGAGATCCTGCTCGGCGTCACCTTCGTCGGACCGGGCGCGGCCGAGCTGTTGCACGCGGCGACCATCGCGGTCGCGGGACAGGTGCCGATCGACCGGCTGTGGCACGCGGTTCCGGCGTTTCCGACGATCAGCGAGGTCTGGCTGCGGCTGCTGGAAGCCCACAGGGGGTAGCGGCCGTGCCGGAACGGGTGGCAGTTCGACTGCTGGACCGCGGTCCCGGTCGACGCCCGGATGCGGGCGAAGAACAACGGGGAGCGGACCTGGTCGGCCATCGCCACGCAGGACCGACCGTTCCCGTTGGGGGAGGCGCGATGACCAGGTGCCCGCCGTGCCGACGCGGGGCGGCCGGCCCTGCGATTCGAGCCATTTCGCGAGGTCGGACGTGACCTGGGCGGCGTCGACCCGGATGTCGGCCACCTCGTCCGCGCGTGCAGTTGTGCCCACCGTGGGCGGAGCTCAAGCCGATCCTGGAGTCCCCGGCCTGCCGGGGGCCGGACGCCCCGGGGTCGTGGACTGGTCCGGGTGCGGCCGTGGGGCACGCCCGGCTGGTGATCGTCGGTCCTGGCCCACCCGCCGGCGGAAACGATTCTTGACCTGCCGGGCCTGCGCGAACTGATCCTGGCCTCACCCCCGATGGTCAACTCGCCGGGGCGGACGGCTTTCCCGGGCCGCAGCGAGGTGCCGCCCGGGCGCGTGGTTACGATCGACGCCACCGGCGGGGCCGCCGTGCGCCGCTACTGGTCCCTGCCCCCGCGCGAGCACACCGACGACCTCCCCGACACCGTCGCCACCGTCCGCGACCCCTTTGTCAGGACGGCGCCTCCACCGCCCTTCTCCATCGTCGCCGCCGGCGGCATCGGCATGACCACCGTCTTGGAACGCCTCAACTGACCAGCGCGGTAAACGGCGTTCAGCCCAGGCCCCCATCTCCCGGGGGATGCGAGGATTGCTCCGGTCCACCGACTCCGCCAAGGAGCCGGCGCGCGTGGCGCTCGAACCGGCCGCCCGCGATTACCGCGAGGGCCAGCAGCTGAGGCTGCGAGTCGAGGCCCTTGAACGCAGAGTGAAGGCACGCCATCGTCCTGCGGGACTGTCGTTGGTCACGGCGGGCCGGAGAGGGGCTCATGAGGAAGGCTGAACGAGCGCTGGGGACTACGGTGGCCGGGGCCTTGGTGCTCCTTTCGCTGGTGAGCTGAAGTGCGCCGATCCGGTCTTGAAGCGGCTATGAGGGTCTTCGTGCAGAAGGGTCTGGTCCCGGCGGGTACGCCCTACGGCACCTGCCCGTCGGGAAGCCCGCAGGTGTGGTGGATCGGCAGCTCCGGCAACTGCTGGGCCGACCACTTCGCCCTGGCGCCGGCTCCCACGTCACAGCCAACTCCATTGCCGCTGCCTTCCTACCGTCCTGGCGGCACTGTGTGTGGCGACGGATGGATCTCTGGGTCCAGCGGGCGGGGCACTTGCTCCCACCACGGCGGACTTTCCCGGTGAACTCCGTGGCGCCTTGGAAGGCACTCGAGTTTCGAAGTACCCCGCTCGTGGCCACGGCCCGCTGCCGTCAGGGGCCCGGCGTGTTGGTCGTGTCCCACGTCGGACCAGGTGAGGGCGTGCTTGAAGGCCGCGTCCAGGAATGGTCGATCGGTGGCGGACTCCATGGGGCGGGGGCAGGCGTCGGCTTGAAGGGGCCGACGCGGTTGGCCATGAGGATCAGCATCGTCGCGGCGAAGAGCAGGCTGATGACGATCAGGGCGAGCCCGAGGGGGTTGGCCGGGTTGTAGTAGTAACGGTTCGTTCCCCACTTGCTTCGCTTGAAGACCGGCTCGTCGTCGTGATTCACACTCCGGATCCTATGGAGGACGCTTGAGCGTTCCCCATCTCGCGGTACCGATCGCCGCCGCGCTCGGCGTCCAGCTGGGCGGCCTCTTGGTGGTCGACTCCGCCTACCGGTCCGCCGTCACCATGCCGGGCGCCGTGGCGCTCCTCTTCGCCTTGGTCCTGAGCACACGTGCCCAGCGTCCGCCGCGTACCCGGCAGGGCCGCTGAGAGCCGCTCTCCGTTGGGTCTTCGGCATCGTGGAGCCTGCCCGACGGACCCGATCCGTACGCCCTGACCGGCGGCCCTACAGGCCGATGTCCCGGCGGTTCATGTCGTCCATGGATTCACGGCGTACGAGCATCCACGCGGAGCCGTCCCGGACCGCGATCACGGGCGGGCGGCCGACGAGGTTGTAGCCGGAGGCCATGGACAGGTGGTAGGCGCCGGCGGCCGGTACGGCGACGAGGTCTCCGGGCCGCACGTCGCCGGGCAGCGCGACGTCCTCCGCCACGATGTCACCGGCCTCGCAGTGCCGGCCCACCACCGTGACGGGGGCGGGTGCGGCCGTGGAGCGGCGCCCGATCAGCCGGGGCGCGTACCGGACCCCGTACAGGGCGGGCCTCGGGTTGTCGCTCATCCCGCCGTCGACGGCGACGAACGTGCGGCCGGAGGTCTCCTTGACGGTGAGGACGCGGTAGACGGCGACTCCGGCGGGGCCGACGAGGGCGCGCCCGGGTTCGATGGTCAGGCGCGGGACGGGCAGCTTCGCGTGGGAGCAGCCGTCCGCAAGCTCGGCCCGGACCCGGTTGGCGAGGGCGGTGAGGTCGAGGCTGTCCTCGCCGGGCCGGTAGGCGATGCCGTGGCCGCCGCCGATGTTCAACTGGGGGAGTTCCAGGTCGTGGTGGTCCCGTATCAGGGCCATGAGGCCGACCATCCGGCGTACCGCGGCGACGTACGGCTTGACCGAGGAGATCTGGGAGCCGATGTGGCAGTGCAGTCCCACGAGTTCGAGGCGCGGCTGGGCGAGGACCCTGGCGATGGCGTGCTGGGCGGAGCCGTCCGTGATCGAGAGGTCGAACTTCTGGTCCTCCGTACCGGTGCGGATCTTGGTGTGACCGCCGGCCGCGATGCCGGGCACGACCCGGATCATGACCTTCTGGCGTTCACCCTCCGGCAGGATCTCGGCCAGTCGGGCGATCTCCGACGTGCTGTCGAGGACGATGCGTCCGACGCCGAGCCGGACGGCGGTGTAGAGGTCCTCGGGGCTCTTGGCGTTGCCGTGCAGCACGATCCGCCCGGCGGGGAAGCCGGCGGTCATGGCGAGGCCCAACTCACCGACGGAGCAGACGTCCAGGCCCAGGCCCTCGTCCTCGACCCAGCGGGCCATGGCACGGCAGAGGAACGCCTTCGCGGCATAGACGACGTCCGCGTCAGGGAAGGCCGTGCGGTAGGCGCGGCAGCGGTCGCGGACCTCGCCCTCGTCCAGGACGTACAGCGGGGTGCCGAACCGGTCGGCCGCTTCGGTGAGGGAGATACCGGCGACGGTGACGTCGCCTCCGGCGGCCGGGCGGGCCGAGGCGGGCCAGACGCAGAGCCCCCCGGCGGCGTCGGGGGCCGGTATCGGATCCGAGACCTGGGCCGGGGAGGAAAGGGAAGTGACAGACATGGAGGGTCCTCAGCCGATCAGGAGGTTCATGCAGGAGACGACCGCCGCGGCCCCGGTCACGCGCAGGACACCGACGTGCTGCGGATCCCAGTCGCGCCAGGCCGGAAGCGGCTTGGCGGCGAGGGCGGGGGCGGGGGCAGGGGCGGGGGCGGAGAACTGAGGGTCGACCGTGAGGCGTCGGACGCCCAGCGGTTCGGCGAGGGCCCGCAGCGCGGACTCGGAGAGCCTGATCCATCCCTGGTCGGCGCCCAGGGTGGCGGTGAGCCGCTTCTCGGAGGTGAAGCCGACGGCCGTGCGCTCCCCGGGCGGGGTGCGGAAGAAGCGGGCCGAGCAGCGCGCGGGTCCCGGCCGGACGGGGACGTAGAGAGGTCCGGCCGGGAAGGGTTCGCAAGGCTCGGGGTCCTCGGGGTGTGTTGTCGTAGACATGGTGTTCCTCCTGGTGGGGAGCGTGCGACGGCGCTCCGGCGGGACGGCCGGGGTGCGCTTCGGCGAAGGTATGCCCGTCGGCCGGGGGGCGTCCCCCGCGCTGACGCATGTTTGACGCGCTTTCCCGGACCGCTGACGCGATGTTGACGGGGTCCTTGCGGAACCGGCCGTCAGAGGTCGCAGAGCCGGGCTTCCTCCAGGTCCAGCGAGCGCTGGAGCCGGCGGCGGGTGGTGTCGCTGATGCGGTGGTCGTCGTAGAGGCGCTGGAGTTCGGCGGCCTCCTTGTCGATCAGGTCGCGGCGCAGCTGGCGGTAGACCTGGTCGGCGGACTCGTACGGTCCCCCGTCGTCGCCGAGCCGGTCCTGCGCGTGGTCGCGGCGGGCGTGCAGGGCGCGGCGGAGACGTTCGAGGACCGCCTCGGGCGCGGCTTCGAGTCCGGAGAGTTCGTCCAGGCGGCGCAGTCCCGCTTCGGCGAGGCTCAGCCGTGCGCCGGTCTCCTCGCGTTCGGTGTGGTCCGGTTCGAGGGCTATCCCCGAGCGGCGTACGACCGGGGCGAGGGTGAAGCCCTGGACGACGAGGGTGACGACCACGACGGAGGAGGTCAGCACCAGGACCAGCGGGCGCTGCGCCAGGGCGGTGCCGTCGGCGGCGGCGACGGGGATGGACAGGGCTGCGGCGAGCGGCATGACACCCCGGGTGCCCGCCCACGACAGGACGGCGGGCACCCGCCAGTCGGTCCTGTCCCGTCCGGCCTTCCGCTGGAACAGGGCCGACAGCGGAAAGACCCACAGCACGCGTACGGCGACGAGCGTGCAGGCCAGGGCGAGCGCGTAGAGCGGCCAGAGCCGGTTCTCGTCGCCCAGCTCGCGGATGAGGCCCGGCAGGGAGAGCCCGATCAGGCTGAACACGACGCTTTCGAGCAGGAAGACCACGGTGCCGTAGACGGCGTGCAGTTGGAGGCGGATGCGGGCGCTGGTGAGGCGGTCGCCGCTGCCGCCCATCACGACGCCCGCCACGACCACGGAGGTGACGCCGGAGGTGTGTGCCGTCTCGGCCAGGACGTAGGCGGCGTACGGGGTGACGAGCGCGATCACGGTCTCCAGCACCGGGTCCTGGGTGCGGCGCCGGATCAGCACCACGACGCCGGCGACCGCGGCCCCGATCAGGGTGCCGCCGCCGGCGAGCAGGGCGAACTCGCCGCCCGCGCTGCCCCAGGAGACCGCGGAGGAGGCGACCGCGACGCTCACCGCGACCCGGAAGAGGACCAGGGAGGTGGCGTCGTTGAACAGGCTCTCGGCCTGCACCATGACCTGGACCCGGGGCGGCAGTGCGAGGCGCCGGCCGAGCGCGGTGACCGCCACCGGGTCGGTGCTCGCGAGCACCGACCCCAGCACCAGCGCCATCTGCCAGGACAGCGGGGTCAGGACGGAGGCCACGTACCCCACCACGGCGGCCGAAGCCAGTACGAGTCCCACCGCGAGCACGGACACCGGCTTCCACACCGCGCGCAGCTCGCGCCAGGACATCTCCTCGGCGCTGGCGTACAGCAGGGGCGGCAGGACGACGAGGCCGATGAGCTCCGGGGTGACGTGTATCCGCGGGGCGCCGGGCAGCAGTGCCACGGCGAGGCCCGCGACGACGAGCAGCGAGGGCGCGGGGATGCGCCAGCGGCGGGCTCCGGTCGCCACGAGAGTGGCGAGGACGACAAGAAACAAGATCGTACCGACGCTGCGCATGCCGCCCCTTGGACCCCTGGAGTCGAGATCGGGGCCACGTGACCCGTCACGCCGACCAGACTTCCCGGCACACCTCCTTCACCCTATCCGCATGGAGTGTGTCAGGGCAGCGTCAATGTCTTCGTCCTCTGCCGCGATCCGGCCGATTTTCACCCGATGATGATCGCCAGTAGCACTTGTGTGCCTCTGCCGGCCAGGGAAAGCCCTCTGCACGGATCGGGGCGTGCTCTTTGGCGTGAGGAGGCGCGTGTCGTGGCGGAGGCGGTTGCCAGACCCGGAAGGCTGAAGGTCTTTCTCGGGGCGGCCCCCGGTGTGGGCAAGACGTACCGGATGCTCGACGAGGGGCGGCGCCGGGCCGTCCGGGGGACGGACGTGGTCGCCGCCTTCGTCGAGTGCCACGGACGCCGCCTGACCGAGGAGAAGCTGGCCGGCCTGGAGATCGTTCCGCGTGCGGAACGCACCTACCGGGGAAGCCGGTTCGAGGAGATGGACCTGCAAGCGGTGCTGGAGCGGCGGCCGGAAGTGGCGCTCGTCGACGAACTGGCCCACTCCGTCGTCCCCGGGGGCGGATCCTCCAAGCGCTGGCAGGAGGTGGAGGCGCTGCTCGCGGCCGGGATCGACGTGGTGACCGCCGTGAACATCCAGCACCTGGAATCGCTCAACGACGTCGTCGAGAAGATCACCAGGGTGCCGCAGCACGAGACCGTCCCGGACGAAGTGGTACGCCGGGCCGATGAGATCGAGCTGGTGGACCTGTCGCCCGAGGCACTGCGGAGGCGGATGGCGCACGGGAACATCTACGCCCCGGAGAAGGTTGACGCGGCGCTGTCCAACTACTTCCGGATCGGGAACCTCACCGCGCTGCGGGAGTTGGCCCTGCTGTGGCTGGCCGGGCGGGTGGACGAGGCGCTGCAGAAGTACCGTGCGGAGCACGGCATCGGGGGAGTGTGGGAGACCCGGGAGCGGGTGGTCGTCGCGATCACCGGCGGACCCGAGGGCGAGACGCTCATCCGGCGGGCGGCCCGGATCGCCGCCCGCTCGGCGGGCGGCGACCTCCTCGCCGTGCACATAGCGCGCAGCGACGGCCTGGCGGCGGGAGCCTCGGCCTCCGCACTGGTCCGCCAGCGCGCGCTCGTGGAAGGACTCGGTGGCAGCTACCACTCCCTCGTCGGAGACGACGTGGCCACGGCGCTCGCCGAGTTCGCCCGCGCGGAGAACGCCACGCAGCTGGTACTCGGCACGAGCCGGCGCGGCCGCGTCGAGCGCTTCCTCACCGGGCGGGGGACGGGGGAGACGATCGTCGGGATGTCCGAGGACATCGACGTCCACATGGTCACCCATGAACGGGCGGGCAGTGGAAGACTGTTGCCCTCGAGGCGGCGGACGCTGCCGACCTCCCGGCTGATCGCCGGACCGGTCCTGGGCCTGGTGCTCCCGTTCGCGCTCACGTTCCTCCTCGACCACACCCGGGGCAGTCTCAACCTCACCAGCGAGGCCCTGCTGTTCCTGCTGGCGGTGGTCGGGGTCGCCTGCGTGGGCGGAGTGGTGTCGGCCCTGGTCGCGTCCGTGACCGCGTCGCTGCTGCTGAACTACTGGTTCATCCCACCGGTCGGCGAATTCACCATCGCCGAGCCGAACAACATCCTCGCCCTGGTGGTCTTCGCCGTGGTCGCGGGGACGGTCGCCGCGGCCGTCGACCGGTCGATGCGGCTCTCGCGCCGGGCCGCCCGGGCGACGGCGGAGGCGGAGACGCTCTCCTCGCTGGCCGGGTCCATCGTGCGGGGGGACCAGGCCGTTCCCGCGCTCCTCGAACGCACGCGGGAGACCTTCGGCATGGACTCGGTCGAACTGAGTGCCGATCCGGCCGCGAGCGAGCCTCCCTCCGCCCGGGCTGCGGGCGAGCCCCCCGCCCACCGGGCCGCGGGCGCTCCCTCCGCCGCCCGGGCCGCGGGTGATCCCTCCGCCGCCCGGGCCGCGGGCGATCCCTCGGTCGTACGGGTCCGGGTCGGGCCCGGCACGCACCTCGTCCTGCGGGGGCGTCCGCTGCCCGCCTCCGACCGGCGGGTCCTGGCGGCCTTCGCCGCGCACGTCACCGTCGCGGTGGAGCGGGCCCGGCTGGCGGAGGCGGCTGCCGAGATCGAACCCGTCAAGGCGGCCGACCGGATGCGTACGGCCCTGCTCGCCGCAGTAAGCCACGATCTGCGGACCCCGCTCGCCGCGGGCTGGGCCGCCATCGAATCGCTGCGCGCCAGCGACGTGGAGTTCAGCGAGGAGGACCGCGGCGCACTGCTCGCCACCGCCGACGAGTCGATGGCCCGGCTGAACCGGCTCGTCGAGAACCTCCTGGACATGAGCCGGCTCCAGGCCGGGGCGCTGAAGCTGGAGCTGCGGGCCACGGACCTGCTGGAGGTGCTGCCCGCCGCGCTGGACGGACTGCCCCCCGATGCGCCGGCCGTAGACACCCGGACCCTCGAGCGGGCCCCGGCAGTGCTGGCCGATCCACCGCTGCTCGAACGGGTGGTCGCCAACCTGCTGAACAACGCAGCCCGGCACACTCCGCCGGGACGGCACGTACTGCTGACGGCGAGCGCGCTCGACGACCGGGTCGAGATCCGGGTCGTCGACCGCGGGCCAGGGATCCCGGAGGCGGACCGCGAGAGTGCCTTCGTACCGTTCCAGCGTCTCGGTGACACCGACAACACCACGGGCGTCGGCCTCGGCCTCGCCCTATCGCGGGGCCTCGCCGAGGCGATGGGCGGCACCCTGACTCCCGAGGACACCCCCGGAGGCGGCCTGACCATGACCCTGTCGCTACCGGCCGCTCCCGCACTCCCCGATCGGCCCCGTACGTAGTACCGACAGGACCTCGTCACGTCGTGGCGTCCGTCGGGAGGTCGGGGCGGGACAGGGGAGTCCCCTGCCTGGCGGGCAGGGTGATGACCATGGTGAGTCCGCCGCCGGGGGTGTCCTCGGCGGTGAGGGTGCCGTTCATCGCTTCGAGGAACCCTCTGGCGACGGCGAGGCCGAGACCGACTCCGGCGCCGGCAGGCGCGTCTCCGTAGCGTTGGAAGGGTTCGAATATCCGGTCCTTGGCCTCATCGGGGACGCCGGGCCCGCGGTCGACGACACGCAGTTCGAGGCGCTCGGCGAGGGCGCTGGCGGAGACGAGGACGGTCTGACCGGGCGGGCTGTACTTGACGGCGTTCTCGACGATGTTGGCGACCGCCCGTTCCAGGAGCCCGCGGTCGACGGCGACCATGGGCAGGGTTTCGGGGATGTCGAGGGCCACGCCGCCGTCGGGGACTCCGGCCAGGGCCATCGGGACGACCTCGTCGAGGTCGGTTTCCCGGACGATCGGGATCACCGTGCCGGTCTGGAGGCGGGACATGTCGAGGAGGTTGCCGATGAGGTGGTCGAGGCGGTCGGCGCCGTCCTCGATGCCTGCCAGGAGTTCGGCGCGGTCCTCCTCGGACCAGGCGACGTCGGTGGAGCGCAGGGAGGTGACGGACACCTTGATGCCGGCGAGCGGGGTGCGCAGGTCGTGGCTGACGGCGGCCAGCAGGGCCGTACGGATCTGATGGCCCTCGACGAGGCGGCGGGCCTCCTCCGCTTCGCCCACGAGCCGCTGCCGGTCGAGGACGACGGCGGCCTGGGCGGCGAAGGCGCCGAGTACCCGCCGGTCCTCGGCGGGCAGGACCCGTCCGGTCAGGGCGAGGGACATGTTCTCGCCGATGGGCATGTCGACGGCGGCGTCCTCGGGGCGGGTGACGGGGTTGCGCCCGGTGCTGCCCGCCGTCGTCCACGGTTCGACGTCGGTATCGCGTTCCAGGAGCGCGACCGATTCCATGGCGAAGGTTTCGCGCACCCGCTCCAGCAGTGCATCGAGGGCGGTTTCGCCGCGCAGGATGCTGCCGGCGAGGAAGGAGAGGATCTCGGATTCGGCGCGCAGCCGGGCGGCCTGGTGGGTACGGCGGGCGGCCAGGTCGACGACGGAGGCCACGGACACGGCCACGCCCACGAAGATCGCGATGGCCACGATGTTCTTGGGGTCGGAGATGGTGAACTCGTGCAGCGGCGGCGTGAAGAAGTAGTTCAGCAGGAGTGAGCCGAAGGCTGCCGAAGCGAGGGCGGGGAGGAGCCCGCCGAGGAGCGCTGCCGCCACGGTGAACGTCAGGAACAGCAGCATGTCGTTGGCCAGACCGAGGTCGGGCACGAGCTGGTTCAGCAGGACGGTGAGCAGCGCGGGGCCGGCGACGCCGGCCAACCAGCCCCAGATGAGGCGGGACCGGCCCAGCCGTGCCCCGCGCGCGACGGGCAGGCCGCGGCCCTTGGCGGCCTCGTCGTGGGTGACGATGTGGACGTCGAGGTCGGGGCCGGATTCGCGGGCGACGGTGGCACTGACGCCGGGGCGGAACACGGACTGCCAGGATCGTCGGCGGCTGACCCCGAGGACGATCTGGGTGGCGTTGCACCCGCGGGCGAACTCGAGGAGCGCGTCGGGGACGTTGTCGCCGATGACGTGGTGGAAGGTACCGCCGAGGTCCTCCACCAGGGTGCGCTGGACGGCGAGTTCCTTGGGCGAGGCCGCGGTCAGCCCGTCGCTGCGGGCGATGTACACGGCCAGGACCTCGCCGCCCGAGCCCTTCTCGGCGAGGCGGGCGGCGCGGCGGATGAGCGTACGGCCTTCCGGGCCGCCGGTGATGCCGACGACGATGCGCTCGCGGGCCTGCCAGGTCGCCCGGATGTTGTGCTCGCCGCGGTATTCGCGCAGGTACTCGTCGACGCGGTCGGCGACCCAGAGCAGGGCCAGTTCGCGCAGGGCGGTCAGATTCCCGGGACGGAAGTAGTTGGAGAGGGCCGCGTCGACCTTGTCCGACTTGTAGATGTTGCCGTGGGCCATGCGGCGGCGCAGGGCCTGCGGGGACATGTCGACGAGCTCGATCTGGTCGGCCCGCCGCACCACCTCGTCGGGGACGGTCTCGCGCTGGCGGACGCCGGTGATCGTCTCGACCACGTCCCCCAGCGATTCGAGGTGCTGGATGTTGACGGTCGAGACCACGTCGATGCCGGCCTGGAGGAGTTCCTCGACGTCCTGCCAGCGCTTGGTGTTGCGCGAGCCTGGGACGTTGGTGTGGGCGAGCTCGTCGACGAGGGCGACGGCGGGGCGGCGCGCGAGGATCGCGTCCACGTCCATCTCGGTGAAAGCGGAGCCCCGGTACTCCAGCTCGCGCCGTGAGATCTGTTCCAGTCCGTGCAGCATCACCTCGGTGCGCGGACGGTTGTGGTGCTCGACGAAGGCGACGACGACGTCGGTGCCGCGCTCCACCCTGCGGTGGCCCTCCGAGAGCATGGCGTACGTCTTGCCGACGCCGGGGGCCGAGCCCAGGTAGATACGAAACTTGCCGCGTCCCATGGTGTGTACGTCATCCCTCGAAGCGGTAGCCCATGCCGGGCTCGGTGATCAGGTATCTCGGATGTGAGGGGTCCGCTTCCAGTTTGCGGCGCAGCTGGGCCATGTAGACCCGCAGGTAGTTGGTGTGCTCGGAGTACGTCGGCCCCCACACGTCGAGCAGGAGCTTGCGTTGACTGATCAGCCGCCCCGGGTTGGTGATGAGGATCTCCAGCAGGTGCCACTCGGTGGGCGTCAGACGCACGCTGCGATCGTTGCGCACGACCTTCTTCGCGACGAGATCGACGGTGAAGTCCTCGGTCGTGACCACGGCGATCTCATCTGCGGGCGCCGGAACCTCCCGGCGGCGGACGGCGGCCCGCAGCCGGGCGAGCAGCTCGTCCATGCTGAACGGCTTGGTGACGTAGTCGTCGGCTCCCGCGTCCAGGGCGCGGATCTTCTCCTCGGAGGTGTGCCGGGCGGAGAGCACGAGGATCGGGACGCCGCTGCCCTCCCGTACGGCCTTGATCACGTCGATGCCGTCCATGTCCGGCAGGCCGAGGTCCAGCAGGATGACGTCCGGCTTGCGGACGACTGCGAGCCTCAGGGCGGTGTTTCCGTCGGAAGCCGTCTCGACCGCGAACTTCCGCGCCTCCAGGTTGATCCTGAGCGCGCGGACGAGCTGGGCGTCGTCTTCCACCACCAGCACCTTGATCATCGGTGTGGGGCCTTCCTCTTCCAGTGGGTACGGGTCGGAGCCGGGGGGAGGTCGGGGGTCCCTCCAGTGAGAGCCGGAGGGAACTCCGCGACCCGCCGGCTCCGGACCCTTGCGGTGCGGAACGTCAGCTCTTGGTCAGTGCCTTGAGGGCGGTGTTGAGTTCGAGGACGTTGACGCGCGGTTCGCCCATGAAGCCGAGGGTGCGGCCGGTGGTGTGGTCGGCGACGAGCTTCTCGACCTGCTTGACGTCGAGCCTGTTCTGCTCGGCGACCCGGTGGATCTGGAGCTTGGCGTACTCGGGGGAGATGTCGGGGTCGAGGCCGGAGCCGGAGGAGGTGACGGCGTCAGCCGGTACGTCCTGCGGCTTGACCGTGTGGGACGCGGTCGTGTTGTCGGCGATGACGGCGTCCTTGGCGGCGATGACCTGGGCACAGAGGGTGCCCTCCTCCGCCTGGTCGGTGCACTTGCCGTTGACGGCGCCGTTGTCGGCGGACCGGTTGGTGGCGCCCGAGAGGATCAGCGAGTACTGCGTGTTGACGCTGTTGCTGCCGAGGCCGTTGGAGGGGCGCGGCTGGAACCACTTCAGGTCCGGCTTGGCCGCCTCCTGCGCGTCGTCGGGGTTCTGCTTGGGGTGCGCGTCGTCGGGGTTCTGCTTGGGGAGGTTGTACGTCTGGCCGATGAGGGAGGAGCCGACGACCTGGCCGCTCTTGTCCCTGATCTCGGAGCCGTTGGCCTTGTCGTTGAAGACCGCCTGGGCGATCCCGGTGACGGCGAGCGGATAGATCACGCCGCAGATGACCGTGAGGACCAGCAGGGCCCGCAGGCCCGCCCCGATCAACCGCACTGTGTTGCCTACAGAGTTGTTCATTGGGGTCAGCCGATTCCGGGGATGAGGGTGATGATCATGTCGATGAGCTTGATGCCGATGAACGGGGCGATGAGGCCGCCGAGTCCGTAGATTCCCAGGTTCCGGCGGAGCATCTTGTCGGCGCTGGTGGGCCGGTACCGGACGCCCTTGAGGGCGAGCGGGACGAGGGCGATGATGACCAGCGCGTTGAAGATGACGGCGGAGAGGATCGCGGAGTTCGGCGAGGTCAGGCCCATGACGTTGAGCTTGTCGAGGCCGGGGTAGACCACGGCGAACATGGCCGGGATGATCGCGAAGTACTTGGCGACGTCGTTGGCGATGGAGAAGGTGGTCAGTGCGCCGCGGGTGATCAGCAACTGCTTGCCGATCTCGACGATTTCGATGAGCTTGGTGGGGTTGGAGTCCAGGTCCACCATGTTCCCGGCCTCTTTGGCGGCGGAGGTTCCGGTGTTCATGGCCACGCCGACGTCGGCCTGGGCGAGGGCGGGGGCGTCGTTGGTGCCGTCGCCGGTCATGGCGACGAGTTTTCCGCCCGCCTGTTCCCGCTTGATGAGGGCCATCTTGTCCTCGGGCGTCGCTTCCGCGAGGAAGTCGTCCACGCCCGCCTCTTCGGCGATGGCCTTGGCGGTGAGCGGGTTGTCGCCCGTGATCATGATGGTCTTGATGCCCATGCGCCGCAGCTCGTCGAAGCGTTCGCGCATGCCCTCCTTGACCACGTCCTTGAGGTGGATGACACCGAGGACGCGCGCGCCCTTCTCGTCCTCGACGGCCACCAGGAGGGGAGTGCCACCGGCCTCGGAGATCCGGTTGGCGAGGAGGTCGGTGTCGTCGGAGACCCGGCCGCCCTGCTCCTTCACCCAGGTGATGACCGAACCTGCCGCGCCCTTACGGGTCTTCTTGCCGTCGACGTCCACGCCCGACATGCGGGTCTGCGCGGTGAACGCGATCCAGTCGGCGTGGGCCAGCTCGCCCTGGTGGCGTTCGCGCAGCCCGTACTTCTCCTTCGCCAGGACGACGATGGAGCGGCCCTCGGGGGTTTCGTCCGCGAGGGAGGAGAGCTGGGCGGCATCCGCGAGCTCCGCCTCCGTCGTGCCCTTGACCGGGACGAACTCGGAGGCCTGGCGGTTGCCGAGGGTGATGGTGCCGGTCTTGTCGAGCAGCAGGGTGGAGACGTCGCCGGCGGCCTCGACGGCCCGGCCGGACATGGCCAGGACGTTGCGCTGGACCAGGCGGTCCATGCCCGCGATGCCGATCGCGGAGAGCAGCGCGCCGATGGTGGTCGGGATCAGGCAGACCAGGAGCGCGGTGAGCACGATCATGGACTGCTTGGCGTCCGCGTAGATCGCGAAGGGCTGGAGGGTGACGACCGCGAGCAGGAAGATGATCGTGAGCGACGCGAGCAGGATGTTCAGCGCGATCTCGTTCGGCGTCTTCTGCCGGGCCGCGCCCTCGACGAGCGCGATCATGCGGTCGATGAACGTCTCGCCCGGCTTCGTCGTGATCTTGATGACCACCCGGTCGGAGAGGACCTTCGTGCCGCCGGTGACGGCGGAGCGGTCGCCGCCGGACTCGCGGATGACGGGGGCGGATTCGCCGGTGATGGCGGATTCGTCGACGGAGGCGACGCCTTCGACGACGTCTCCGTCGCCGGGGATGATGTCCCCGGCCTCGCAGACGACGAGGTCTCCGATACGGAGCTCCGTGCCCGGGACCTGCTCCTCCACTGCGCCGTTCAGGCGGCGGGCGACGGTGTCGGTCTTGGCCTTGCGCAGGGTGTCGGCCTGGGCCTTGCCGCGGCCCTCGGCCACCGCCTCCGCGAGGTTCGCGAAGATCGTGGTCAGCCACAGCCAGGCGGTGATCGCCCACCCGAACCAGTCGGTCGGGTCCTTGACCGCGAGGACGGTGGTGACCACCGAGCCGATCAGGACGACGAACATGACCGGGGACTTGATCATGACGCGGGGGTCGAGCTTGCGGACCGCGTCCGGGAAGGACTTCAGCAGCTGCTTGGGGTCGAAGAGGCCGCCGCCCACTCGCCCGGCGTCCGGCTTGTGGCCGGTGGGCGCGTCCTGGTGCGGAGCCCTGGTGGGTGTGGCGGTGCTCATGATGCGAGCCCTTCGGCGAGCGGACCCAGCGCCAGGGCCGGGAAGTAGGTCAGACCGGTGATGATGATGATCGTGCCGACGAGCAGCCCCGCGTAGAGCGGCTTGTCGGTGCGCAGGGTTCCTGCCGTCTCGGGGACTGGCTTCTGCTCGGCGAGGGAGCCGGCCAGCGCGAGGACGAACACCATCGGCAGGAAGCGGCCGAGCAGCATGGCGATGCCGATGGTGCTGTTGAACCACTGGGTGTCGGCGTTGAGGCCGGCGAAGGCCGAGCCGTTGTTGTTGGCGCCCGAGGTGTAGGCGTAGAGGATCTCGGAGAAGCCGTGCGCCCCGGAGTTCGTCATCGAGTTGACCGGGGTGGGCAGGGCCATCGCCGCGGCCGTGAAGGCGAGGACGAGCGCCGGGGTGATGAGGATGTAGCAGGCCGCGAACTTGATCTCGCGGGTGCCGATCTTCTTGCCCAGGTACTCGGGGGTGCGGCCGACCATCAGGCCGGCGATGAACACCGCGATGATCGCCATGATCAGCATGCCGTACATGCCCGAGCCGGTACCACCGGGCGCGATCTCGCCGAGCTGCATGCCCAGCAGCTGGATCCCGCCGCCCAGACCCGTGAAGGAGGAGTGGAAGGAGTTGACCGCACCGGTCGAGGTGAGCGTGGTGGCGACCGAGAAGATCGACGAGGCGGCGATGCCGTAACGCGTCTCCTTGCCCTCCATCGCGCCGCCGGCCACGTCGAAGGCCGGGCCGTGGTGGGCGAACTCGGTCCACATCATCAGGGCGGTGAAACCGAGCCAGATGGTCGCCATCGTGGCGAGGATCGCGTAGCCCTGGCGCAGGTTTCCGACCATGCGGCCGAAGGTGCGGGTCAGCGCGAAGGGGATGACCAGGATCAGGAAGATCTCGAACAGGTTCGAGAAGGGGCCCGGGTTCTCGAAGGGGTGGGCCGAGTTGGCGTTGAAGTAACCGCCACCGTTCGTACCCAGCTCCTTGATGACCTCCTGCGAGGCCACGGCTCCGCCGTTCCACTGCTGCGTGCCGCCCATGAACTGGCCGACCTCGTGGATGCCGGCGAAGTTCTGGATCGCGCCGCACGCGACGAGGACGAGCGCGCCGATCACCGAGATGGGCAGCAGGATGCGGACCACTCCGCGGACCATGTCGGCCCAGAAGTTGCCGAGTTCACCGGTGCGGGAGCGGGTGAAGCCCCGGACGAGTGCCACGGCGACGGCGATGCCCACGGCGGCGGAGACGAAGTTCTGCACCGCGAGGCCGCCGGTCTGGACGACGTGGCCCATGGCCTGCTCGCCGTAGTACGACTGCCAGTTGGTGTTCGACACGAAGGAGGCGGCGGTGTTGAAGGCCTGGTCCGGGTCGATCGCGGAGAAGCCGAGCGAGCCGGGCAGGATGCCCTGGGCGCGCTGGAGAGCGTAGAGGAAGAGGACGCTCACGGCGGAGAAGGCGAGTACGCCGCGCAGGTAGGCGGGCCAGCGCATTTCGGCCGAGGGGTTGGCGCCGATGGCCTTGTAGATCCACTTCTCCGGCTTGTAGTGCTTCTCGGAGGAGTAGACCCGGGCCATGTAGTCGCCGAGGGGACGGTAGGCCAGCGCGAGCGCGCCGATCAGCGCGAGCAGCTGGAGCACACCAGCGGTTACGGGGCTCATAGCAGTGCTCAGAACCTCTCCGGGTACACGAGGGCGAGGACGAGGTATCCGAGCAGGGAGACGGCCACGACGAGGCCGACGATGTTCTCGACAGTCACAGCTTGGTCACCCCCCGGGCGATGAGAGCCACCAGCGCGAAAACCGCGACCGTGGTGACGACGAAGGCCAGATCGGCCATCGCGAGCTCCTGAGTGAAGTGGGAAGAGATGAATCGGCCAGATGGCCGATGACGAGATAACCGTGTCTTCACCCGGGTGTTAAGACGCCTTGACGGGGTCCATACGGCGGGACGGGAACCCTTAACGCCGCCCTTACGCGGCATGCCGCGCAAGGGCGGTCAGCGCTGGTGGGGCAGCCCGGCCGTGTCCAGGGCCCCGCCGGCCTGCGCGGCAAGCGCGACAGCCACCAGACGGGCCTCCTCGGGCGGCAGTGGGCGGCCCGGGAACGGTTCGAGGAGGAAGCGGCCGTAGTAGTGGCCGCCGCCGACGACACGCAGCTCGGTCTCACCCTCCGGCCAGTCCGCGTACTCCGTGACCCGGGTCCCCTGACGCAGCCACAGGCCGCCGCCGTGCTCGAGCCGGGGCAGGTTCCCCATCAGGGTCCCGTACTCGAAGCGGCAGCCGCGCAGCCCCAGCAGGCCCACGAGTTCCCGCCGCACGTATTCGACGACGGCGTCCGGTGAGCCGCCGTCCTCGGCAAGCCGGGCGGTCCCCCGGAGGCTCGACAGGTGCGCGGTGCCGGTGACCACGACCGCCTGGAGACGACGGGCGCGCACGGACAACTGAGAGACGATCAGGCCGACGATCAGCAGCAGGACCGCCGTCTCCACATCCGCGCGGTCCGAGATGGAGAACCGCTGATAGGGCTCGGTGAGGAAGAAGTCGAACCAGCCGGCCGCCGAGAGTGCGGCCAGCGCCCCGGCGGCCCGCGTGCCCGTGGAGGCGACCGCGACCACTGCGACGACCAGGATCAGCGCGGTGTTCGTCGCCGAGAGGTCCGTACGGAAGGGCACGAGCGCGAGCGCCACGAGGAAGGGGGCCACGAGGCCCGCGACCAGGGCCATGGGGTCGCGGAGACGGAACCAGTACCCGGACATGTGATGCCTCCCGTCCGGACGAGCCGATCTCGGTCCAGAGCGCCGTTCAGAACTTGTCGGGCTTGATCGGGGCGAACACGAGGTAGCCCAGCAGCGCCAGGGCGATGACCGGGCCGACCACGTTCTCCGCGTCCATCGGGGTTCTCCTCACGCGTTCCGGTCGGGCTGGTGTCGCCCAGATCAAGCCTGCCCCTCCGCAGAGCCGGGGCAACGCGCGACAGCGCCTCTTGACGGACCTCTTACGCCCCCGCCACCCGTGTGTATGAAACGCGTGAAGAGTGACCGGCCCGGCATATGGAACGCGCCAAGAGGGCTGGCGGCCACCCGGCACGCCTCCGACGCTGTCCTCACTTTGCTCATTCGGAGGGAACGGCGACATGGCCACAGGCGTAGGGAATCCGACCACGACGGCTCAGGGGCCGGGCCGGGAGGAGCCCCCCGACACGGGCGCACGCGGGGCCGGTGACCGGCACAGGCTGACCGCCGTCCAGGGCCTTGCCGCGCTGTCGCTCGACGCGATGGCGTCCGTCGCGTACGGGCCGGAGTCGATCGTGCTCGTGCTGGCCGCCGCCGGTGCGTACGGCATGGGCTTCACCCTCCCCGTGACCCTCGCGATCGCCGCGCTCCTGGCCGTGCTGGTGGCCTCGTACCGGCAGGTGATCGCCGCGTTCCCGGACGGTGGCGGCTCGTACGCCGTCGCCAAGCGACACCTGGGCCGGCGTACGAGCCTGGTCGCGGCGGCCTCGCTGATCCTCGACTACGTCCTCAACGTCGCGGTGTCCGTCACCGCCGGAGTGGCCGCCCTGACCTCGGCCTTCCCTGGGCTGCACGGCGAACGGGTCTGGATCTGCCTCGCGGTCCTGGTCCTGGTCACCGCCGTGAACCTGCGCGGGGTCGTCGACTCCGCCAAGGCGTTCCTCGTACCGACCGCGCTCTTCGTCGGGTCGATCCTCGCGATGATCGTCGTCGGCCTCTTCCGTGACGGCCCGGTCAGCACCGCCTCCGCCGCCGGACACGCCTCCGCGCTCGGCGAGGGGGCCACGACCGTGGGTGCGCTGCTGCTGCTGAAGGCCTTCGCCGCCGGATGCTCGGCACTGACCGGCGTCGAGGCCGTCGCCAACGCCGTGCCGTCCTTCCGTGCGCCGGCCGCCCGCCGCGCCCAGCGCACCGAGGTCGCGCTCGGCGCCCTGCTCGGCGTCATGCTGATCGGCCTGTCGATCCTCATCGGCCGCTTCCACCTCCAGCCCGTCGAGGGCGTGACCGTCCTCGCCCAGCTCGCGGACGCGTCGTTCGGGCACAACGCGGCCTTCTACGTGGTCCAGTTCGCCACCATGGTGCTGCTGGCGCTCGCCGCCAACACCTCCTTCGGCGGGCTTCCGGTGCTGATGAGCCTGCTGGCCCGCGACAACCACCTGCCGCACTTCTTCGCCCTCAAGGCCGACCGGCAGGTGCACCGCCACGGCGTGGTCTGGCTGGCACTCGTATCGGCTGTCCTGCTCGTCTTCTCGGGCGGCGACACCAACACCCTCGTCCCGCTCTTCGCCATCGGAGTCTTCGTCGGCTTCACCATCTGCCAGGTGGGGATGGTCCTGCACTGGAACGGCGAGCGCCTCAAGGGCTGGCGGGCCAAAGCCGCCCTCAACGGCTTCGGCGCGCTGCTGACCGGCGTCTCGGCGGTCGTAGTCACCGCCACCAAGTTCACCGAGGGCGCCTGGTTGATCGTGCTCGCCCTGCCGCTGATCGTCCTCGGCTTCGAGAAGGTCCACCGTGCCTACGCGGAGATCGGGGAACGCCTCGAACTGGGGCGGGTCCCGCAGCCGCCGCACCGTGCCCGGTCGCTCGTCGTGGTTCCCGTCTCCGGACTCTCGAAGCTGACCTGCCAGGCCCTCACCGCGGCCCGCTCCCTCGGCGACGAGGTCCTCGCCGTCACCGTCACCCACCCCACGGCCGAGGACCGAACGACGTCCGAAGCACTGCGCAGGGACTGGGAGTTGTGGAATCCCGGCATCGAACTCATCGAGGTCGCCTCGGACACCCGCTCGCTCGGCCGCCCGGTGTCGGCGTACGTCCGCAAGCTCGCGCAGACCCACCCGGACACCCAGGTCACCGTGCTCATCCCGGAGACCGAACCCGCCCGCCTGTGGCAGCGGATGCTCCAGAACCAGCGCGGATCCGTCGTCGCCCACGCGGTCCGCCGCGACACCGACGCCGTCATCTGCCGACTGCGCTTCCGGATCACCACCGACGCACGCTGACGTGCCCTTGACGGCGGTCTGACGGAGGGTTGACGCGTCTCGTGCGCCGCCGTCAAGACGGTGCCAAATCCCCGGCCCACATGCCGGGAACCACCGGAACGGGCAGTAGTTTTCTGCCCGTTCCACCGCCGGGGATCCCAACGTCACGCGACGAGCCGGAGGGGGTCCCACAAGGGACGGATCCCCGGCGGTGCACTCCGCGCTCCTGCTGTGCCGATTCGACCAGAAGGTCTCCCCATGCCTCCCGCCGCCACCCGGCAGGTACCTCCCGTCCCGTCCCCGCAGGCTCCGCCCAACCGGCCGCCCCGAAGGCGCCCGGGCCGAGGGCCCCTGTTGGAGTCGGTACGGCCGGCCGCCTCCTTCCACGAGGCCGTACGCAAGCTCGAACCCCGCGAACTGATCCGAAAGCCGGTGCTGTTCGTGGTCGCGGTCGGCTCCGCGCTGACCACGCTGTCGGCACTCATCCACCCGTCGGTCTTCACCTGGGTCATCAGCGTCTGGCTCTGGCTCACGGTGATCTTCGCCAACTTCGCCGAGGCCGTCGCCGAAGGGCGGGGCCGGGCCCAGGCCGAGTCGCTGCGCAAGGCGCGCACGGACACGGTCGCGCTGAGGCTGCGCCACTGGACGTACGGCATGAACCTGCGGAACGCCGAGTCGCAGGCCGTGGCCCCGAGCGAGCTACAGCCCCTGGACGTCGTGCTGGTGGAGGCGGGCGAACTGATCCCGGCCGACGGCGACGTCATCGACGGCGCCGCGGCCGTGGACGAATCCGCCGTCACCGGTGAATCGGCGGCGGTGATCCGAGAAGCCGGTGGCGATCGCAGCGGGGTCACGGGCGGTACGACCGTGCTGTCCGACTCGATCGTCGTGCGCGTCACCTCGCGCCCGGGGCAGAGCTTCATGGACCGGATGATCGCTCTGGTCGAGGGCGCGTCCCGGCAGAAGACCCCCAACGAGATCGCGCTCAACATCCTGCTGGCCGCACTCACCGTCATCTTCATCCTGGTCGTCGTCTCGCTCCAGCCGATGGCCGCGTACGCGGGCGCCGCCCAGACCACCACCGTCCTCGTGGCCCTCCTCGTCACGCTCATCCCCACCACCATCGGGGCGCTGCTCTCCGCGATAGGCATCGCCGGCATGGACCGCCTGGTCCAGCGCAACGTCGTCGCGATGAGCGGGCGCGCGGTCGAGGCCGCCGGCGACGTCAACACCCTGCTCCTCGACAAGACCGGCACCATCACCCTCGGCAACCGCGAGGCGGCCGCCTTCGTCCCGCTCCCCGGAATCGACCACGTCAAGCTCGCGGACGCCGCCCAGTTGGCCTCACTGTCCGACGAGACCCCCGAGGGCCGGTCCGTCGTCGCCCTGGCCCAGCAGTACGGACTGCAGCCCGCCCGGGTGGAGGACCTGAGCAACCCGCGCTTCCAGGCGTTCAGCGCCCGTACCCGCATGAGCGGAATCAACCTGAGCTGGGAGAACGGCGCCGGCTGCGCCATTCGCAAGGGTGCCGTGGCCCAGGTGTCCGAGTGGGTGACGCTGCGCGGCGGGGCCGTGCCGGCGGAAGCCGCCGCATGGTCGGCCACTGTGTCCGAGTCCGGGGGCACGCCCCTGCTGGTGGCGGTCCACGACTGGGACGGCCCGCGGGTGCTCGGGATCATCCACCTCAAGGACGTGGTCAAGGACGGCATCCGGGAGCGGTTCGCGGAGCTGCGCAGCATGGGGATCCGTACGGTCATGGTGACCGGCGACAACGAGCTGACGGCCCGCGCCATCGCCGCCGAGGCCGGAGTCGACGAGTACCTCGCCGAGGCGACCCCCGAGGACAAGCTCGCCCTCATCAAGCGGGAACAGGAGGGCGGGAAACTCGTCGCGATGACGGGCGACGGTACGAACGACGCCCCGGCCCTCGCCCAGGCCGACGTCGGCGTCGCGATGAACACCGGCACCTCGGCCGCCAAGGAGGCCGGGAACATGGTGGACCTGGACTCCAACCCCACCAAGCTCATCGACATCGTGGAGATCGGCAAGCAACTCCTCATCACCCGCGGCGCGCTGACCACCTTCTCCATCACGAACGACGTGGCCAAGTACTTCGCGATCATCCCGGCCATGTTCACCGCGGCCTACCCGGGACTCGAATCCCTCAACGTCATGGGACTGAGCAGCCCGACCTCGGCCATCACCTCGGCGATCATCTTCAACGCCCTGATCATCGTCGCCCTGATCCCGCTCGCCCTGCGCGGCGTCCGCTACCGACCCGCCTCCGCCCACGACCTGCTGCGGCGGAACCTCGGCGTCTACGGCCTCGGCGGCCTGGTCCTGCCCTTCGTCGGCATCAAGCTCATCGACCTGCTGGTGTCCACGATCCCCGGGCTCGGCTGAAGTCCGTCAGGACCGCATCAGAGGGTCATCAGGGAGCTTGAGCCGTCATCCCCGGGCGAGTTGGATGGATGACGTGAACATCGGTCAGCGCCACGACGACCGGCCGCCGCATCAGGCTCGGCCGGGCACGCGCCCTGTTCACTCCCGCCTGCACAGCGCCTGTTGACCCTGGCGGCAAGCGTCTTCGGCCCTGCCGCGGCCAACCGCACGTCCACAGGTGCACGCACCCCCGTACGCGATACGGGATCACACTCCACCGCACGGCTGCGCCCCGGCCTCCTCGGCCGCCCGCTGCCGTGCCCGTCCACTGGATCCACTCATGTCTTCGTTCCTGTCCGGTCGGACCGTCATGGTCACAGGTGCCACCTCCGGCATCGGCTACGAGACCGCCCGCCTGCTCGCCGAGTGCGGCGCCACCGTCCTTCTCCACGGCCGCACCCCGGACGAGGCCCGGGCGGCCGTGAAGCGGCTCCTCGCCACCGCTGACGTGGACGCGGAACTCCTGCGTCCGTGCGCGGCGGACTTCACGCGGCTCGACGAGGTCGAGCGGCTCGCCAACCGGGTCATCACCGGGCACCCCCACCTCGACGTCCTGGTCAACAATGCCGCCGTCGCGGCCCCGGAGCAGCACACGGTCACCCCCGACGGCAACGAGCTCTCCTTCCAGGTCAACTTCCTCGCCCACTACCTGCTGACGCACCTGCTGGAGCCGGCGCTCACCACCGACCCGGGTGGGCGCGTCGTGAACGTCTCCTCCTCCGTGCACCGCACCGCGTCGATCATGTGGAACGATCCGAACCGCACGCGCCGTTACTCGCGTCTCGCGGCCTACGCCCAGTCGCGGCTCGCGCTCACCGTCTTCGCCGCTGACCCGCGTGTCGCCGCCGTGTCCGTCAACCCGGGCGTCTGCGAGACCGCGCTGAGGCCGCTGTACGGACACGAGGGCGCGACGCCCGCCGAGGGCGCTGCCCACGTGGTGCGGCTGTGCGATCCGGCCGTCGAGATCGCCAACGGCGCCTACTACGACCGCAGCGAGCGGATGGAGCCCGCCGCCGGCGCCACCGAGGAACGCACGGTCAAGCGGTTGAACAGGCTCGCCGATCAACTCGTCGGCCACTCCGTCTGACGGGGTCCGCGCGCACGTCCGACCGCGCACGTCCGACCGCGCACGTCCAATCCCGGCCTCACCACCAGCCGGCGCCGACGCCCACCGGCGCCGGTTCCCCGCGGGGGCGGTCCGCTGTCCCGGGCCGCCCCCGCCCCTCCTCACTCTTCGACCTAGGCGGCGTCCGTCGTGATCGAGCTCCTTCCCTCCCGTCTGCCCGCTCTGGCCCGCTGGTTTCCCGGCGGGGCTCCCGGTGTCGCGGCTCTCCCCGAACACGTCATGACCACCGGTAGCGGCCGCTGGTGGGCGGACCGTCCCGTGGACCCGAGGGCGGTCGCGGTCTCCAGCGGGGACCACGTCCTGCTGCGCGGGGAGCCGGGCGCACTCGCTCCCGATGCCCTCGCACGGTTCGCGGGCAGCTACGTCGAAGCCCCGGCCCGCTTCCTGCCCGTCCTCGGCAACGGCTTCCAGCGCGTCGATCCGTGGGAGCGCATGGTCTACGTACACCAGGCGAGCGCCATGACTGCCCGGCCCGCCCCCGGCATCACGGTGCGCCGGCTGACCCCCAAGGACGCGCCGGCTCTCGTCGCCCTCGGACCCGGGGCGGCCTGGATCCACAAGACCTGGGGCGGCCCCGAACGGCTCGCCTCCTCCGGTCTCTGCTGGGGCGCCTTCCACCGGGGCCGCGCCCTCTCGCTGGCCTGCACCTACTTCCTCGGCAGCCGGCACGAGGACGTCGCGGCCCTCGCCGACCCCGGCCACCGCCGCCGGCACCTGGCCCTCGCCTGTGTCACCGCCCTCTGTGAGGACATCGCCGCACGCGGCCGCACACCGAGCTGGACCTGCTCCCGCGACAACCGCCCCAGCCGGCTGCTGGCCTGGTCGGCCGGGTTTCGCCTGTCCCGCGAGTACGTCCACTACGCGACGGGCCCCGCCCGCCGTCCGGGGCCCGGCGGACGGGCGGAGGCGGCGTGAGTCCGGAGAAGTACGACGTGGACTGCGCGCAGTGATCCAGGCGGCTGCGCGTGTGGTCGAAGGTGCCCGTCCTGGTGGCCCGGCGCCGCGGGAAGAACATCAGGCTCACGCCGACTGAACGGCACCCGCTGGCGGTCCTGATCCGCAACCGCGGCCGGCTCGTCAGCCAGCGGCGCCTGCTCCAGGGAGGTGGCGCACCCGCGCCACCTGATCACCGCTCCCGGCATGGGTACCGCTTCGACGTGTGAGAGCGGCGAAGCCGACGGGGCGCCGCCGTCAGGGCCCCGGCAATTCCCAGGGGCATGGAGGTGGGGCGGCCCTGGTCGGGGGCCGCCCCACGGGGTGGGTCGCTTGTCAGCAGTTGGGTTTGCCGCCGTGGTTGGAGCCCCTCTTGCGGCGGGCCTTCTTCTTGCGGGCGCGCTTGGACATGTCCGGTGATCCCTTCAGGAGGTGTGGCCGACGAGGAGGTCGGCGAGCTTGTTGAGGCGCTTTACGGTGCGGTCGTCGGTGGCGGCGGCGGCCGGGGCGACGCGCTCGGAGCGGTCGTAGTAGGCGCCGTTGACGATCTCGGTGGCCGGGTCGCAGAGCCGTACGACGTGGGCCGCACCCTCGGCGGCGGACTCGCCCTCGTTCCCGTACAGGGGGCGGAGCCCCGTCTCGCAGATCCCGGGGTGGACGGAGACCGCGGTCACGCGCGGGTCGGAGGCGAAGACGGTCAGCGCCAGCTGCGACTGCGCGTAGGCGGCGAGGCGCGAGTACCGGCGGATGCGCTGCGGGTCGTTCCACTGGATGGCGGCGGTGCGGTGGAGCGAGGAGGAGACGTTGACGACCCGGCCGCCGGGGTCGGTGGTGAGGGCGGCTGCCAGGAGGTCGGTGAGGAGGTAGTGGGCGAGGAAGTTGACCTGGAAGGAGATCTCGTTGCCGTCGGCAGTGAGGGTGTGGCGCTCGGGCGCGGCGATGGCCGCGTTGTTGACGAGTACGTCGAGTCGCGGGTGCTCTCGTACGACGGCGTGGGCGAGGTTCTCGACCTCCTCCAGGCGGGCGAAGTCGGCGGCGAGCGGGCGCACGAGGGTTCCGTCGATTCCGGCGGTGGCGATGAGCCGGTCGGCGGCGGCCCGGGCCTCCTCGGCGGTGCGGCCGTGGAGGAGGACGACGGCGCCGCGTCCGGCGAGCTGGCGGGCGGTCTCGTAACCGATGCCGGAGGTGGCGCCGGTGACGAGGACGGTACGTCCGGACAGGGATGAAGGCATGTCGGGTTCCTGGATCCTGGAAGCGGGCATGGCCGGCGGGCCCGGCGACCCGGCACGTGGCGGGTGAGGGCTCAGCTCATGCGGTGATGGTGATGGTGATGATGATGCGTACGGAGCGCGGCCCGGCTCTCTTCACGAGGCCGGCGGCAGGTACGTGGATGACGCGCGGCCGGTGTCGGAAGACGGTGTCAGAAGGCCGGGCGGACAGCGGGCGCCGTCGGCTGCACCGGATTCGGTGGCCGATCGTCGTAGCGCGGACCGCTGTTCATGCCCCCATTCCAGCGGATCCGGGACGGGCGGACAAGATCTCGAACGGGTCCTTGACACTCTTCTGACGTGCGTCGGGTGACGGAATCACCGCCGTGTTCGCACGTCGTCAGGGCCGCGTCAAAGATCGACGGCCATGCGGAAGGAACGCGTCAGGAAGTGTTGTTGCGGCCCTCGGCCGTGCACAGACTGGTGGTGCGACGGAGCCGGGTGACGGACCGGCGGCACGCGGCTGGAGGGCGGTGACCTGAACACCGCCGACGAAGCGCATGGTTCCACCGTGGGGGTACGGGCCGATGCGACCGCGTGCCGGTCACCCGTCGCACACCACATGAGCCGTCCGGCTCCCGGGCGGGGGATACCGGGGCCGGGCGGCTCGCGTGCCTCCGATGGCTGCGGCCACGTGCGGCGATGCCGACCGGTCGCCGTCACGGCGGAGCCGTGCCGAGGCCACCGCGGCGTCGCCGACCGCGTACCACGCCGACTTCCCGGCGCTCAGGCACCGTTGGAGACCCTGAGTCCGGCCGGCCGTGCCGACCACCGGCAGGTTCCTCCTCATCCCTGACCACGGCCTTCCAGGCCACCGGCGTTGATCCACACCTCGCCGGCTCCCTCGCGGGGGCGGCCCCCGTCCGGGCCGCCCCCGCACTCCGCCTTGCTCCCCGAGCCCGACCGCGACGCGTCCGGATACCCTCGGTACGGTGCGAACGACGTCATCGAGCTGATCAAGATCCGAACGCGCTCGCTGAAGCCGGTGTTCCCCTGGCCCGTATCCGGGACCTGAGATCAGCAGCCGACGAGGAGTTCCAAGCAGCGCTGCGCGAGATCGACGCCGAACTCACCGTCCGCATCCATGGCCTGCAGGCAACGCAACGACGCCTGCGCCAGCTCGCCGCCGGGCAGCCGGCGCCGCTGCCCACCGAGGTCGGTGCCCACCTGGAGCACCTGGCCCGCTGGGGATTCACGCCTCGATGGGTGAACCTGCAACCCCGATGCGGCACTAGTCACCGATGTCCCGGCCGCGGAAGTCGTCCAGTGTCTCGCGCCTGACCAGGACCCGGGCCGCGCCCCCGTGGACCGCGACGACCGGGGGGCGGCCGACCATGTTGTACCCGGAGGCCATGGAGAGCTGGTACGCGCCCGCCACCGGTACGGCGAGCAGGTCGCCGGGGTGGATGTCGCCCGGGAGCTCGACGTCGGCGGCGAGGATGTCGCCCGCCTCGCAGTGGCGGCCGACGACCGTGGTGGTACGGGATCCTGCCGCGGAGCGGCGCCCCACCAGCCGGGGCGCGTACCGCACCCCGTACAGGGCCGGCCGCGGGTTGTCGCTCATGCCGCCGTCCACGGCGACGAAGACCTTCCCGCCGGTGTGCTTGACCGCGAGCACCCGGTACAGCGCGACTCCCGCCGGTCCGGCTATCGCCCGGCCCGGTTCGATGGCGAGCCGGGGCGCGGTCAGCCCGACGGCGGCGCAGCTCTCGATCAGCTCGGTACGGAGCCGTCGGGCGAGCAGGGTGAGGTCGAGGGCGGGTTCGCCGGGCCGGTAGGCGATGCCGTGGCCGCCGCCCATGTCCAGCTCGGGCAGGACGATCCCGTGCGCGTCGCGGATGTGGGCCATCAGCCCCGCCATGCGGCGCAGGGCCACCAGGTAGGACTCCACGTCGGTGATCTGGGAGCCGATGTGGCAGTGCAGGCCGGTGAGTTCGAGCTGTGGCTGGCCCAGGATCTTCGCGATGGCGTGCTGAGCGCCCCCGTCGGTGAGGGACAGGCCGAATTTCTGCCCGTCCGTACCGGTGCGGATCTTGTCGTGGCCGCCGGCCGAGACGCCCGGCACGACGCGCACCATGACCCTCTGGTGGCCGTGGGGGCCGACGGCGGCCGCGATCCGGGCGATCTCGGACGGGCTGTCGATGACGATCCGTCCCACCCCGAGCCGCAGGGCGGTGGCGATGTCCCGGGGTGACTTGGCGTTGCCGTGCAGCACGATCCGCCCGGGCGGGAAGCCGGCGGTCACGGCGAGTTCCAGCTCCCCGGCGGAGCAGACGTCCAGCCCGAGGCCCTCCTCCTGAACCCAGCGCACCATCGCGCGGGAGAGGAACGCCTTGGCGGCGTAGAGGACTTCGGCGTCGGGGAAGGCGTCCCGGTAGGTACGGCAGCGCCCGCGCACCTCGCCCTCGTCCAGGACGTAGGCCGGGGTGTCGAACCGCTCGGCGATCTCCGTCAGGTCCACCCCGCCGACGGCCAGGCCGCCGTGCGGGAGCCGGGTGGTGGAGGCGGGCCATACGGACAGGTCGTCGGCGCCGGCCGCAATCTCCGGGAGGGCGGCGATGGTCATGGCGTGATCCCCTTCAGGAGCTCCGGGCAACGGTCTCGGGGGCCTGCGGAACAGGAGCGGTGCCCCGAGCAGTGACGGGACCGGTGGCCGCCGCCGGAGTGACCGGGGGAGCGGTGAGGGTGGGGTCGACGGTCAGCAGGGAGGCTCCGAGCGGCTCGGCCATCGCGCGGAGCGCGGTCTCGGAGAGCCGGATCCAGGGCTGCTCCACACCGAGGGTGGCCGCCAGCCGCTCCGCGCTGGTGAAGCCGACGGCGGTACGCGCCCCGAGCGGGGTGCGGAACAGGCGTACCACCACCTGCGCGGTACCCGGCCGGGCCGGTACGTACAGGGGCCCGGCCGGAACAGGTTCCTCAGGCTCGGGGTCGCCTTCGTACAGGAACAAACACATGGGGCCCTCCCAGAGGAACCACGAGTGGCGGTGGAGGCCCCGGGTGCGGGGAGGCAGTCCGGGGCACGACACCGAAGCTATCCCCGCATCCGTACGCCCGCGGTCACCCCATGACGGGACCTTGACGGCGACCGGCCGACTCCATACGGATCACTGACGGGCGGCGCCGGCCGCCGTCAGAAACCCGTCATGTTTTCCGTCTCCCGCGTCAGAGGGCCGTCAGCAATCACCGCGAACCCCGTGCTGTGGGCTTTTCATGTATTCCCTCGGACGGAGAAGCGGGGGAAGAAGCTGTGCGAAGAGTCGTGGTCGGCGCGAGTGGAACCCTGGGCAATCCGGCCGTGTTGCACCGGGGCGCCGCCGAAGCCCGGGTGCGCGACGCGGAACTGTGGGTGGTCATGGCCTGGCAGGCTCCCGGCGGCGAACTGGGAAGCCGCAGCGCCTGCAACGTCTCGTCGCTGGCCGCCTGCCGTACCGCCGCCGTCGAGCGGCTGCGCGAGGTCCTGGACGAGGCCTTCGGCGCGGAGGGCCCCGGTACGACCCTCGCGGGCCTGACGGTACGGGCGACTCCCGGTACGGCCCTCGTGGACGCCGCCCGCGCCTGCGACGACCTCCTCGTGGTGGGCAGCGGATCGCGCTCCCCGCTGCGCCGGTTCCTGCGGCCCTCGGTGGCCCGCTACTGCCTGGCGCACGCCCCCTGCCCGGTGCTGGTCGTCCCGCCGTCTCCGCTGGAGGCCGAGCTGGACGCCGCGCACCGGCGCAACCTGTGGCACCTGCCCCTGGACACGAGGGAGCTGGCCCCGTGAACCCTCCGCCGGGCGTCCGGAACGGCGAATGGCCCGCCGGGGTCCCGGCGGTCCCCGGGCTCGTCGTTCCGAGCCGGGTGTCCGGGTGTCCGTGGAGCCAGGCCGGGCCGGGACCGGTGCGGTGTCATTGCGCCATGGGCCTTGTGGCCGCATGCTCCGGGCGGGCAGGCTCGATGCATGAACACGGCCAGGCATGCCAGTGAACAGCTGATGAGTTGGCCCTCGCTCGTCGAAGGCCGGCCCACCTGTGGTGCGGCACTCGGTTTCAACGCGGGGGCGCAGGAGATCGTCCACTTCCACGGGGAGCACGAGGCCGACGTCCACCTGACGCGCGCGATGATCTCGAAACTCCGGCCGGCCCTCGCCTCTTCCACCGCCATCCAGCTGCGTACCGGCTCGGAATGGGTGACGGTACGCCTGGACATCGGCTCGGACATCGACCTGCTGGCCACCCTGGTCAGCGCCGCGCTCCAGGCAGCCACCCGGGCGCAAGCGGACTTGAGCGGCTGGCACCCGGACCCTTGCTCACGTCATGGAAGCCCGGTCATCGTCGGCGGAACGATCCGCGCCTGACGGCAAGCAATGGCAAGCCACGGCGAGCCACGGCAGGTGGTCGGCGAAGCACCAGGAAAAGCGTAACTATGGGCCGAACTCATTGACTTGACGAGGCCGGTGGTCATAGACCTGTCGTACCGGCCGGGCGAGGGGGAGACCCGCCGGACCGCACATATGACGGGGATGGCGGACGCCGCGATCGTTCAGGTCCAGCGGGTCCGTCGCCTCATGGGAACCGGTGGTCTGCATACCGGTCCACATCAGTCGGGTTCCGTGCCGAGGAGCACGAGCGCCGCGGACGCGGGGAGTGGCGGGCTATCGCCCCGGCCCCGTGGAGCGGAAGTTCCGTGCCGGCAGCGGACCGACGACATGGCCCCGAGGGCATCAAGGCGTGGCAGGTGCGCAGGCGCGGACGGTGACACCGGCGCGCCGACGCCGCCGTGCGCCGCCCGGGGGCCGTACGCGATGCGCGTACGAGCAAGAGAAGGGGTGGTCGGCATGAGCCGACCCGACATGATGCGAGGACCCACCGGCGGGCAGGTGAGCGACAGCTCCCGCCGCCAGGCACTCGCCGATTTCATGCATCCGCAGGCGCCGATGGCCAATGTCGTCGGCTTCGGTCACGGTGTGAAGTGGACCGGTGGACAGCCGACCGGCGAGCCCGTGCTGCTGGTCTTCGTGAACCAGAAGGTTCCCGAGTCGATGCTCCCCGAACGGGACGTCGTGCCGCGGCAGATGGACGACGGCACGCCGACCGACGTGGTCGCGGTCGGCCACGTCTTCGCCCAGCGCGGCCAGCAGCCGCGCCGGACGAGGATCGAGCAGGACGACTTCGCCTACCGGGCCGACGGCAGCGCGCGCGAGCAGCTGGCGCAGTTCTCGCAGCCGATGCTCCAAGAGGGCTCCGGCGTCGGCTTGTTCGAGCCCCAGCTGCTCAGGCGGAGGATGCGGCCGTGCCCGTCGGGCTTCTCGGTCGGAAACGTACGGGTGACGGCCGGCACGCTCGGCAGCGTGGTGTACGACTTCCTGCCGGGCGCCTCCACCGACCCGCCCGGCCCGGGACTCGGTACGCCGGCGAAGCTCTACGTCCTCAGCAGCAACCACGTGCTGGCGGACTCGAACCAGGCGCCGGCGGGAAGCGCCATCGTCCAGCCGGGGACCTTCGACGGCGGGCAGGACCCCGCCGACCGGATCGGGACGCTGGACCGGTTCATCACCCTCCAGTTCGCCCCGCAGATCCCGGTGGAGCGGCACCACAACATCGTGGACGCGGCGCTGGGCGCGGTCGAGTTCCAGGACGCGACCCGGGACCAGTACTTCAGCGGCGTGCCGCGGGCCTGGCGGCGCAAGGCCAACGTGGCCGTGGGCGACCTCGTCCGCAAGACCGGCAGGACGACGAACGTCACCTTCGGCCGGATCATCTCGGTCGACGCGACGATCGACGTCAACTACGGAGCGGCGGGCATCGCACGCTTCAAGGACCAGATCCTGACGACCAGCATCTCCGCGGGCGGCGACTCCGGCTCGCTGGTGACCTCTCAGGACGGTGTCGCGCTGGGGCTGCTCTTCGCGGGCTCCCAGGTCATCACCGTGGCCAACCACATCGAGAACGTCCGGACCCTGCTGCGTGTCGAGATCGCCGAGCAACTCGCCTGACAGGAAAGGGTTCCTGACCACCGTCAGAAACCCGGAGAGGACTCTCCGCATGACCGTTCACGCACAGAAGACGTCGAAGGGCCGGCAGGCCGGCCGCGAGCACCGCTTCCTGAACTCGCAGGGAGCCGAGGTAAAGACCCGCGACGAAGCGTTCGCGCCGGTCCAGGAGGTGGCGGCGGAAGCCGTCCTGACCACCGCGAAGCTCCAACTCCACAACGGGCCGGTCACGTTCGACCTGGAAGTGAAGTACAACCCGAACACCTACCCGTACGTAGTGACGGGCGGCCGGATCACCTCGGGCATCTGCGGCGCTCCGTGGGACATCACGGGCGGCTCCTTCGGGGAGCAGCTGAGACTGGAGGCCAAGCGGTCGGGGCCGGGCTCGTGCGCCGACTCCGTCACCATCGTCGGCGAGTACCAGAACCCGCCTTCGTACCGCGGGACTTACGGGTTCCAGGGCGCCACGTCCACGTTCAGGCACACGACACGGTACGAGTGCTGATCCGCTGAGGGGAGTGACCGGGCGAACGGGTTCCTGTCCGCTCCGGCCCCTGTCCGCCACGGCTCCTGTCCAACACGGCTCCTGTCCATCACGGCCCCGGGCCGGGTGGGCAGGGGCCGCTCCGGCGGGCCGCGCCGGACGTCAGGTGGTGAGGGCCTCGATGATCGCGTCGGTGGTGCTGACCTTGCCGATGCGGGGGAAGATCTTGGTGAAGGTGTGGGCGTGGGAGTCGGCGTCCGTGTCGGCGGTGGCGTCCTCGGCGAAGACGAGCCGGTAGCTGTGCTCCCAGGCGGTGCGCGCGGTGGATTCGACGCCGACGCTGGTGGAGATGCCGGCCAGGACGATCTGGTGGATGCCGCGGCGGCGGAGCTGGAGGTCGAGCTCGGTGCCGGTGAAGGCACCCCAGTGGCGCTTGGTGATGATGATGTCGCCGTCGGCGGTCAGCTCGGCCGGGAGCTCGGAGAACGCGGCCGGCGGGGCGGTGGCCGGACCGGGGCGGTCCACGTTCGTGGTGGGCAGGTCGCCGCCGTCCGGGGACCAGGCGACCCTGACCAGGACCACGGGCAGGCTCTTGGCGCGGAACGCGTCCGCCAGCCGGATGCCCTTCTTGAGGATTTCGTCGGCGGGCTTGGTGGTGGGCAGTCCCAGGATGCCCTTCTGGAGATCGATCAGGACCAGGGCGGTCTGCGCGTCGAGGCTCAGGTCGGTCATGGGTACGTCTTCTTCCTTGGGGTCTGTGTCCCGCGGACCTCGGGTTCCGGGGCTCCGGGGTTCGGCTCCGGACTTCGGGCTCCCGACTCAGCTCTCGGCCAGGCGCCGGAGCAGTGGGACGGCGGAGGTGACCATCTGCAGTTCGGCCGTGGTGAGACGCCGGGCCATGAGCTCGGCGAGGCGCCCGTGGCCGGCCTGCTTGCGCTCGCGCAGGAAGCGGTGGCCCAGGTCGGTGAGCGTGATCACCCGCTGGCGGCCGTCGGTCGGGTGCGGAGTGCGCTCCACGTAGCCGTCGGCCTGCAGGCCGCTCACGGTGGAGTTCAGTGACTGCGGACGGATCTTCTCCGCTTTCGCCAGGTCGGTCACCGTGCTCGGTCCGTCGCGGTCGAGCCGCTTGAGGACGGAGATCTGCGACAGGGTCACCCCGCTGCCGGCGGAGGCCATCCGCATGTGGCGCACCAGGAGGCTGACCGCCAGCTGGAGCTCCTCGGCCGTTTCCCGTAGCTGGGTGTCCAGCTGCTGTTCCGCTGCCATGACACGACCATAGCGGACATACAGGGTTACTGTGAAGTCTGACTTAGTATTTTGGATTGGGTGAACCAGGCGATCCGGGCGAACCGCGTGAATCGGGCGAGCAGGGATGGGATGTGTATGGCTGCCATGGGTGCCATGGCCGGACTGACACGGCGCACCGCGCATTCCCTGCGCGGCCTGTGGGAGGTGTACCTCTCGCGTGACGCCTCGGCCCGCTTCGACTGGCGCCTGGCGCTCGGTACCGCCGTGCTGGTCGGCGTACCGGTCCTGTCCGGGGTGGCCACCGGGAACACGCGCCCGGCCATCATCTTCACCATCGCCGCCTTCTTCACCTCCCTCGCCACTCCGAAGGAGGAGCTGGGCGGGCGGATCCGGCAGTTCGTGCTCCGCGTCGGCCTGCTCACCGGGGTGCACGCCCTGGGCATGCTCACCGCGGGGGACGTGTGGGCGACCGCGGCCGTCGCCGCGGTGCTGGCCCTGCTCGTCCCCCTGCCCGGCGTGGCCGTCACTCCGTTGATCATCATGGTGATGGGCACCACCCCACAGCCCGGCATCGGCTTCGGAGAGCACATCCTGCTCTTCGCCGCCGGCAGCCTGTGGACCACCGCCATGATGCTGACCCCCTTCGTCGGCGGCCGCTACCGACCGGCCCCGCCGCGCGGGCCCACCCCGCCGTGGGGCGGACGCACGGCCGCGACCCGGCACGCCCTGCGCCGCGCCATCGCGTACGGCGATCCGAAGGTCCGGTACGCCGTCCGCCTGTGCGTGTGCTTCACCCTCACCTACATCACCTTGACCCTGCTCCACGTCCCGCACGCGAGCTGGGCCCTGACCGGCATCCTCACCACCCTGCGCCCCACCTGGGGCGCCACCCACAGCCGCATCGTCAAACGGCTCACCGGAATGATCGTCGGCTGCGCCCTCACCGCCCTGCTCCTCGTCCTCACCCCGGGCAACGCCCTTGCCGAAGGGCTGGTCGTCATCGCCTTCGCCGCCGTCGCCCGCCCCGTACGCGGCTTCAACTACGGCTTCTGGCCCATCTTCGGCACCCCCGTGCTGCTCCTGCTCGACGACTTCAACCACCACCTCGGCTGGCCGGACGTGGTCGAACGCCTCGGCAACAACATCCTCGGCGCGTTCCTCGCGGCCACCACCATGCTGCTGCTGTGGCCCGCGCACGAGGAAGGCCGGATCCCCGAACGCCTCGCCACCCTCCTCGACGCGCACGCCCGGTTCGCCGAACGGGTCGCGACGGTGGTCGAGTTCGGGCCCCAGCTGGAGCGCGAGTACCGCATCCGCAGGGCGGAGGACGCCACCGCGGACCTGCGCGCGGCCCGCGCGCGCCTGGCCACCCGGCGCGGAGCCGACCCCGGACTCCTCGCCCACCTCGACGACGTGTGCGCGGCCGCGGACCGCCTGCGCGGTCTCATCACCGTCCACCGCCCCTACGAACACGCCCGCGCGGCACTCGCCCCGGCCGAACTCCTGGCCTGCGCCACGGGCCTGCGCGACGCGGCCGCCTTCGTCACCGGCATCCGCTCCGCCGAAATCGGCGACCCGGGAACCGCCCCCGGCCCGCTCGAGGAGGCGGCGTACGACCTCATCCGCGCAGCCGTACTCACCTCTGCGGCCAGCACCCCGGACCGGCCCGTGGCGATCGCGGACCGGGCGGCTGGGCCCGGGCACTGAGAGAGGCGCCGCGGCTGCGCGGAAGCCTGGGGGCGTTGCATCAAGTCCCATCAGGTGCATCGACGTCCATCGACGTCCATCGAGGTGCATCGCGCATACAATCCCAGCTTCCGGACCGAAGGAGCCGCCACCCGTGATCGTGATAGCCCACCTCAGCGACATCCACCTCGACGGCGGAAGCCGGGCCGCCGAGCGGACCCGCCTCGTCATGGAGTACCTGGAGGGGCTCCCGTACGCGCTCGACGCGGTGCTGGTCAGCGGGGACATCACCGATCACGCGACCGCCGGGGAGTATGAGGAGGCGCGCAAGGCCCTCGGCTCACGCCACCCGTTGGTGGTCTGCCCGGGAAACCACGACGACCGCGCGGGCTTCCGGCGCGGGCTACTGGGGGAGGAACGCCCCACGGGAGCCCCGGTGGACCAGGTGCTGCGCGGCGACGGCTTCGTGCTCGCGGTGTGCGATTCCTCCGTCCCCGGTGAACACCGGGGGTACTTGGAGGACTCGACGATCGCCTGGCTGGACGGGGTGCTCGCCGGCACCCCGCACGAGGTGCCCGTACTGGTCGCCTTCCACCACCCGCCCGTCCCGCTGCACATTCCGTACGTGGACGGGATCCGGCAGTTCGGCGAGGAGCGGCTGGCCGAGCTCGCCGGGCGGCACCCGCACCTGACCGCGTTCCTGTGCGGGCACGCCCACACCGGGGCGGCCACCACCTTCGCGGGGCGGCCGCTGCTCGTGGCGCCGGGCGTGGTGTCCACGACCCGGCTCCCGTGGGAGGCGGCGTCCGGGGAGAGCGAGTACATCCACGCCGACGAGCCGCCCGCCGTGGCCTTCCACGTCATCGGCGAGGACGGGCGGCTGACGACCCACTACCGGGTGGTCGTGGCCCGCCGGTAGCCGGAGCCGTCGCGGGTCCGGGTGAGGTGCCCGGCGATGACCAGGTACCGCCGCAGCGCCGCGCAGTCCTCGTGGACGGTCCGCAGCAACTCGTTGACCTCGGGTTCCGCGTAGTCGCGGTCCACCGCGAACAGGGTCTCGGTGAGGTGGACGAGCAGCTGTTCGCGGCGGGCCGCCTTGCGCGGGATGGCCGTGAGGCGGCCGGCGGAGGTGAAGAGGTCGGCGACGCCGCGTTGCGTACGGGGCTCGGTGCTTTGTGACATGTCATGGAGCTTTGCCCGCCCCAGTCTTCCTGGGCAACCGGTTTTCCCGCCCGAGCTCCGGCCTCCGGGACGAGTTCCGGGCGGATCCCGGGCGGGCCGACGGCCCCGTCTCGAGGTCCGGCACTCGCCCAAAAAGTGACGGTCGTTCATCTTACTGAGTGGTAGTACCTGCCAGTACCCTCCCCCGTGACCGGTTCCTGCCCCCCACGGAGGAGCACGTATGCCACGCCCCACCGCCCGTACGAGAACAGCCGTCGCCACCGCGCTCATCGCACTCGGCGCGGCACTTCTGACCCCGGCCGCGGCCGCCGCGGGGGCCGACGCCCCCGTGCCGCTCCCGATCGCCGACTACTGCGGACAGCAGTGCGCGGACATCCTGCCGCCCGGCCAGAGCGGCAACGCCACCCTCGCCCAGATCCTGGCGCACAAGGCCTTCGGTACGCTGCCCGCCCATACCTCCGACCAACTCGCGCGCTACGACTCCCTGGTGGCCGGGTATCCCGGCCTGACCGACGCGAAGGTCAATGACTTCTTCAACGACGCCTCCTTCGGGGTCCCCGGCGACCAGGTGGAGTCCACCAGCAGCCCGCGCTCCGACGTCACCATCACCCGGGACAAGAAGACCGGCGTCCCCCACATCAAGGGGACCACCCGCTACGGGACTTCCTTCGGTGCCGGCTACGCGGCCGGCCAGGACCGCCTCTGGCAGATGGACCTCTTCCGCCACGTCGGCCGGGGCGACCTCACCCCCTTCGCGGGCGGCGCCCTCGCCAACCAGGGCCTGGAGCAGCAGTTCTGGCCGCAGGCCCCGTACACCGAGGCGGACCTCCAGGCCCAGGTGGACCGGATCCGGACCACCGAGGGCGAGCGCGGACGGCTCGCGATGGAGGACGCCCAGGCGTACATCGACGGCATCAACGCCTACCGCGTCCAGTCCAAGAACGGCCGCTACTTCCCCGGCGAGTACGTGCTGACCGGGCACATCAACTCCATCACCAACGCCGGCGAGATCCAGCCCTTCAAGCTCACCGACCTGATCGCCCTCGCCTCCGTGGTCGGCGGCCTGTTCGGCGGCGGCGGTGGCGGCGAGGTCCAGGCCGCGCTCTCCCTGCTGTCAGCGCAGCAGAAGTACGGCGTGGAGGAGGGCACCCGCGTCTGGGAGTCCTTCCGCGAGCGCGAGGACCCGGAAGCGGTGCTCACCGTGCACGACGGCGCGAGCTTCCCGTACGCCCAGAAGCCGGCGAACCCGCAGGGCACGGCCCTGCCGGACGCCGGCTCGGTCACCGCCGAACCCCTCGTGTACGACCGTACGGGCGCGGCCGCGAGCGCCGCGGCGGCCAGTCCGCCCAAGCTGATGAAGCCGAGCATGTCCAACGCCCTGCTCGTGTCCGGCGCGAAGACCGCGAGCGGTCACCCGGTCGCCGTCTTCGGCCCGCAGACCGGCTACCTCGCACCCCAGCTCCTCATGCTCCAGGAGATCCAGGGGCCGGGCATCAGCGCGCGCGGCGCCTCCTTCGCCGGCGTCAGCATGTACGTACAGCTCGGCCGCGGGCAGGACTACGCTTGGAGCGCCACCTCCGCCGGCCAGGACATCACCGACACCTTCGCCGTCGAACTGTGCGAGCCGGGCGGCGGCGCCCCCACCGGGGCGAGCACCTCGTACCTCTACCGGGGCACCTGCACGCCCATGGAGAAGCTGGAACACACCAACGCCTGGAAGTCGTCCGTGGCCGACTCCACCCCCAACGGTTCCTACCGGATGCAGGTCTGGCGCACGAACTACGGCATCGTCACGCACCGCGCCACGATCGCGGGCAAGCCCGTGGCCTACACCGCGCTGCGCTCCACCTACCGTCACGAGGCCGATTCCATCATCGGCTTCCAGATGCTCAACGACCCGTCCTACGTGAAGGACGCCCGCACCTTCCAGGAAGCGGCCCAGCACATCGGCTACGCCTTCAACTGGTTCTACGCCGACTCGCGCGAAGCGGCCTACTACAACAGCGGGTTGAACCCGGTCCGGCCGGCCGGAGTCGACCCGGCGCTGCCCGTCCAGGGCAAGCAGCAGTACGAGTGGCAGGGCTTCGACCCGGCCGCCAACACCGCCGCCTACACCCCGCCCGCCCAGCACCCGCAGTCCATCGGCCAGGACTACTACATCAGTTGGAACAACAAGCAGGCCAAGGACTACGGCGCGGCCGGATTCGGGATGGGCTCCGTCCACCGCGGTCACCTCCTCGACCAGCGCGTCAAACCGCTCGTCGCGGCCGGCGGCGTGACCCGGGCCAAGCTCACCCAGGCCATGGCGGACGCGGCGGTGACCGACCTGCGCGCGGAGAACCTGCTGCCCGAGCTGCTGGCCGTGCTGCGCAGCGCTCCCGCCACCGATCCGGCGGTCGGCGCCGCGATCGACAAGCTCGCCGCGTGGCAGGCGGCGGGCGCCAAGCGCAAGGAGACCGCGCCCGGTTCGAAGACCTACGCGCACGCGGACGCCATCCGGATCATGGACGCCTGGTGGCCGGCGCTGGTCGAGGCCGAGTTCAAGCCCGGCCTGGGCGCGCCGCTCTACGATTCCCTGCGCGCCTCGCTGACCATCGACGAGGCACCCAACGCGGGCCACGGGCCCACCGGTTCGCACGCCGGATCGGCCTTCCAGTACGGCTGGTGGAGCTACGCGGACAAGGACCTGCGTACGGTGCTCGGCCTCCCGGTGTCCGGTCCGCTGGCCCGGTCCTACTGCGGCGGCGGCTCGCTCGCCGGGTGCCGGGACGTCATGACGGCGACGCTGAAGCAGGCGGCCGCGGCCACCCCCGCCGCCGTCTATCCGGCGGACGGGACCTGCGCCGCGGGCAACCAGTGGTGCGCGGACACGATCGTGCAGCGTCCGGTGGGCGGCCTGGCCCACCCGCAGATCAACTGGCAGAACAGGCCCACCTATCAGCAGGTGGTGGAGTTCCCCGCCCACCGCTGAGGAAGCGCCCGTGCGAAGGCCCGCCGGCCCCGGATCGCTCCGGGGGCGGCGGGCCTCCTCGTACGGGTGCGGGCGGGTCGTCGTGGTCCGGCGGGTCAGGGTCCGACGGTGATCTGCTGCGCCGGGTCGGTGGTGTCGGTGACCTTGTACACGGCGGTGAAGGCGGACGAGCTCGCGCTCGTCGGGCAGCCGAAACTGCCGGTGACCGTGACCGGCACCGAGGCGCTGGTGAAGGTCAGGCTCGGCGGGGCGCCGTTCGTCCAGCTCCCGGCGACGCTCGCCGGTCCGGAGGGGGCGGTGATGACCGTACAGACCGCCAGGCCGGTCGTGTGGACGACGAGCCCGCCCGTCGGCACGGTCATGGTCGCGGTGATGGGGGAGCCGTTCTGCATCGACACCGACCAGGCTCCGCTGGTGGTGACCGTGGGGGTCACGCCGGGCATGCTGGAGGTACAGGAGCTGTACGTGGGCGGCGAGATCGGGGACGAGACGGGCCCGGCCGCGTTGTGGTTGCCGGGGGCGGCCGGCACCGTGCCGGTGGACACGGAGACCGTACAAGTCACCGTGACCGAACCGGCTTTGAGAGTGGCCTTCCCGCTGAGGGTGGCCTTGAAGGCGTGCCCGGCCGGGGTGACGGTGGTCGACCCGGCCAGGGGTAACGGCGCGGCGGTGGCGGAGACCGTGGCGAGGGACAGGGCTCCGGCCGCGGTGGCCGCGGCGAGCGCGAGGGTGGTGCGCGTACGGCTCATGGCTGTGCTCCTTGGGGGTCGTGGTGCTGCGGGGGAGCGGACGTGGGGGGCGTGGTCGCGGGCTGGGCCCCGTACGGCTGCCAGGCGAACATCAGGCCGCCGCCGAGGATGCCGAGCAGGGTGCCGATCAGGAACCCGCCGAGGTTGGACAGGACCAGTGCGGCGGTGGCGATGAGGGTGGTGAGGACGCCGGCCAGGCTGCGCTGGGATGGGGAGAACCAGGCGGTGAGCCCGAGAACGATCATGACGATGCCCATCAGGACGGACGGGATCCCCGCCACTCCCTGCTGGAGCATGATCTTCAGTGGCGCCAGCGGCAGGGCACAGATCTCGGCCCCGGCGAGGACGGCGAAGAGCCCGCCCCAGAACGGCCGGCCGCGCCGCCACCGCCGCCAGCGGGTCAGAAGCATTCCTTCTTGCCCTTGCTGATGTTCATGTTGAGCCCGGTGAGCTTGAAGGTGCCCGCGTTGGTGGCCCAGGCCGTCTGGTGGAGATCGGTGATGCTGACGGTGTCGGCCTGCTGGGCGAACAGGTCCTGCATGCCCACCGCTTCCGCCGGCCCCTTGTCGAGGGTGGAGGCGTCGCGGCCGATCTCGATATTGGTGAATACCGCGTCGCCGGACAGCTGGGTGGCGTCGACGAAGAGGTTGCTCGCCTCGACCGGGGCCTTCTGGCCGGCGGTGAGGTTGAGCGAGATGTCGCCGATGATCGGGAGGGTGGTGACCACCGACTGGCACAGGCTGTTGAGCTTGGCCTCCCTGATGGCGGTGACCGCCACCGGGATGAGTTCCTGGCGGGCGTTGACGTCCACGCTGCCGTACTGGGCGAAGCCCTCGCCCTGCAGGCTCTTCGCCGACACCTTGAACTGCTGCCCCGATACGGCGAAGGAGGCGGCGAGCGCGCCCTGCGCGAGGGCGATGCCGAGGCCGGCGGTCACGGCGACGGCGGGGACGGTCAGGAGGGCGAAGCGGCGCCAGCGGACCCGGCCCTCACGGCCCGCTCTTCCGTCGCTCCGTGTGGTGGGCGGTTCTGGTGAGCTCTCGGATAACTTCGGGGAATCTGCCATGAGATCGTCCCTTATGTTCGGCTGTGCACCGTTGTTACCGACGAGTTGAATGTAAGAGTGCCAATGGGGGTTGGCAAGGTCGCTCGGGCGTACCTTTTCGGCCGAGTCCTACTGGGCGGTCACGCCCCGGGAGGCTCCGCGCGCAGCTCAGTACGGAGCAGGCCGGCGACCTCGGCGTCCACCCGCCGGGCCATCGCCCGGGCGAACTCGGAGGCCACGACCTCGCCCGCCAGCGGACGCAGCGCCGCCACCGCCTCCGTGATGTCTTGCAGGCGCGTGGCCGAAAGCTGCTCCAGCCCCTCCGCGCCGATCACGTGCGCGCTGAACAGCGCGACGAACCGGTCCGCGACCGCTGCCGCCTGTGCCTGTACGAAGACCCCCACGTCCAGGACCTCACCGAGCGGCACCCCCGCGCGCACCAGCGCGAGCGTCGCCTCCAGCAGCCGCCGGCTGCGGTGCGTGACCAGGTCGCCCTCGATCGTCACGTAGCCCAGCTCGGCCGCCCGCCGGGTGTCCTGCGGGGAGGCGGTCGGGCCGAACAGCTCGCGCAGCTCGGCGCGGGACATGGTGACCGAGTCCTCCTGCTCCCAGTCGCGGGTCATCTCCCGCTCCAGACCCAGCAGTTGGGACAGTCCGCCGCCCTGTTCCCAGGCGGCCAGCAGCTCCGCGATGCCGTTGACGGTGTAGCCGCGCCCCAACAGGTCGCTGATCAGGCGCAGTCGGGTGAGGTGGTCGTCGGAGTACCAGGCGATCCGGCCCTCACGGCGCGGCGGCGGGAGCAGCCCGCGCTCCTGGTAGTAGCGCAGGTTGCGCACCTTGACCCCGGCCGCGCGGGCCACGTCCTCCCGGCGGTAGCGCCCGCCGACGCTCGCACCCTGATCCACCTGACTGCTCACGCGGCCGAGTGTAGGACGTGACGGCGGACCTACCGGCGGGTTACCGAAGGGGCGTACCGGCAGGTCACGCGCCGCGGGGCTGCTCGCGCCGCTTGACCGCCCGCAGGACCACGAACTTCGGCTCGCTCGCGGCGACTTCGCTGTTGCCGAAGAGGCGGCGGAGATGGGTGTGGTACCCCATGTGGCGGTTGGCCACCACCCACAGCTCGCCACCCGGGCGCAGCGCCTTGCGCGACTGCGCGAACATGCGCAGCGCGGTCGCGTCCGTCGTCGCCTGGTGGGAGTGGAAGGGCGGATTGCAGAGGATCAGGTCCACCGAACCGGGGGGCAGCATCGAGACGCCGTCCCCGACGAGGAACTCGGCACGGTCCAGGCGCCCTTGGACATTGGCGCGGTACGTGGCCTGCGCCGAGGCCATCGCCTGGTACGACTCGTCGGTGAAGACGATCTCGGCGTCCGGGTCGGCCACCGCGACCGCCGTACCGACGATGCCGTTGCCGCAGCCCAGGTCGACGACGCGGGCCCCGTCCGTATTGGTCGGGATGCTCTGGAGGAAGAAGCGGGTGCCGACGTCGAGGCGGTCCGCGCAGAAGATCCCGGCGTGGTTCACGACGGTGAGACCGGAGCCCGATCCCGCCTGCTGGTCGACGGTGTACGTCACCGGCCACGGCCCGTCGGTCCTGGGGTGAGCGGCTCCGGGGTTCCCGGGCGTGCAGAAGATCAGGCGGGCCTTCTTCTCGGCCAGCGAGGTCTTCGTCGGACCCAGGATCTTCTCGAAGAGCCGCAGCGTCGAGGTGTGGATCTCCTTCACCATGCCGGTGCCGACGACGACGGTGCCGGCGTGCACGTGCGGGGCCAGCCGGTACAGCTGGTCCTCGAGCAGCGCCAGGCTCTTGGGCACCCGCACCAGGAGCACGTCGATCCGCTCCGGCGGCGCGTCCTGCGTCGTCAGCAGCGTCACGGTGCTCTTGGCGGTCCCGATGCCGTTGCGGTCCAGGTTGGCCGCGGTGGCGGAGCGGGTCAGGATGGAGTCGGTGATCTGGGTGGGGTGGTGCGCGGCCAGCGCCGTCGTCAGCGCTCCCCAGCGGTCCCCGATCACGGTGATCTGCCCGGCGCCGGCCAGATCCACCGGGCCGCGTTCGCCCGTACCGGATTCGAGGTGGCGGAGCAGGTACTCGTCGGCGGCGTCCCATGCGAAGAGCCGGTCGCGCGGGTCCTCGGGGAAGCGGGCGAGCTCGTAGGAGCCGAAGGGCGTGGTCAGACGGTTCATATTGTCCCCAGGCTAACCGAGGGACCGCCCCGGTCCCGCACGGGCGGGGCCGGGGCGGTCCGGGAGAGTGGGGACGGGCACCGGGGAGCGGACCGCGCGGCCCGGCCCCCGACCGGCCCCCGACCGGCCCAGGACCGGCTCCGGACCGGTTACTCCGGGAAATCCCCGGCCATCGCGGCGGCGATCCGCAGGTAGGGAGCCGCCTCGGCGGCCCTGCCCTGGCGCTCCAGGGTCCGCCCGAGCATCAGCTGCGCGTAGTCCTCGACGGGCCAGCGGTCCAGGATGGCGCGCAGCTCGAGCTCGGCCCGGGAGAGCTGGGCGGAGTGGTAGTAGGCGCGGGCCAGCAGCAGCCGGGGGGCGAGCAGCTCGGGGGCCGAGGCGGCCACGCCGTCCAGGACCCGGGCGGCGTTCGCGTACTCCTTCGCCTCGAAGAAGAGCAGACCGCGGTCCCAGCGCTCGGCCGCGGTTCCGTGCTCCAGGTAGCCCTGCTGCGCGTTCATCGGTTCCCTTCCGCCAATCGGGTGACTGTTCACGGCTGCCGCGGCAGCGGCGCTGTCCGCCGCTCCGCCGGACCGTTCAGTCAGCTCGCTCCGTCATCTCGCTCCGCCGGACCGTTCCGCCGGGCTGTTCCGTCCGCCTGCTCCAACGCGTGGATCCGGACGTACATTCCAATGACCGCGGAGGCGGCGGCGGGACTAGGTTGTGCGGTATGAGCAATCTCGATCGCCAGCCCGCTCTCTCCACCTGCGGCGGCCGCGGTTTCGTCGTGGCCGAGCCTGTGCGCGAGCTCCTGAGCCCGCGCACCGTCAAGCTCGGTGCGTCCACCGAGGTACGCCGACTCCTGCCGAACCTGGGCCGCCGCATGGTCGGCGCCTGGTGCTTCGTCGACCACTACGGCCCGGACGACATCGCCGACGAGCCCGGTATGCAGGTCGCGCCCCACCCGCACTCGGGGCTCCAGACCGTGAGCTGGCTCCACGAGGGCGAGGTGCTGCACCGCGACAGCGTGGGCAGCCTGGCGACGGTACGCCCGCGCGAGCTCGGCCTGATGACCTCCGGCCGCGGAATCAGCCACTCGGAGGAGAGCCCGCGCCCGCACGCCCGCCTCCTGCATGGCGCGCAGCTGTGGGTGGCCCTCCCCGACGCGCACCGCGACGTAGACCCGCACTTCCAGCACCACGCGGAGCTCCCGGAGGTCAGCGCCCCGGGCCTGACGGCGACCGTGATCCTGGGCACCCTCGACTCGGCGACCTCGCCCGGATCCACGTACAGCCCGATCGTCGGCGCGGACCTGACCCTGGCGGCCGGCACGGAAACCCGGCTCCCGCTGGACCCGGACTTCGAGTACGCGGTCCTGTCGATGTCGGGCGAAGCCCACGTGGACGGCGTCCCCCTCCTCCCGGGCTCCATGCTCTACCTCGGCTGCGGCCGCCGGGACCTCCCCTTGCGCGCCCTCTCGGACGCCGGCCTGATGCTGCTGGGCGGTGAGCCGTTCGAGGAGGAGATCGTGATGTTCTGGAACTGGATCGGACGCTCCAACGAGGAGATCGTCCAGTTCCGCAAGGACTGGATGGAAGGCACCCGCTACGGCGAGGTAAAGGGCTACGACGGCCCCCCGATCCCTGCGCCGCAGCTCCCGCCGGGGCCGCTGAAAGCGCGTGGGCGGGTGCGCTGACTTGCGTGTTTCTTGATCAGGTCGATCGGTCGGGACTGGCCAACGAGAGGCTGGAGCTCCGGCGGAGATCGTCGCGCGGGAGGGAGGGGCGAGGTCCCCCGGAGGCCCTCGCCGGCCTCCCGGCGTCTCCCGTGTGTGATCACCTGCGGTCAGCTTTGCCGGGATCAACGCTGACCGAATGCCGGCCTTGGTGATGGCTCGTCAGTTCGCGGCATGGCCTCCGGCCGTCGGGAAGGAGCCTGGAACGAGGTCCGTCAGGGGTCTCGTCGCGTAGGGGACCCCTGACGCCACGTCATCGCCTACCTCGCCGCGACCTGCCGGTTCCGCGTCGTCTCCGACCCGCCGTCGTGGCTCAGCGGCGAGGAACAGGCTGAAGTCGGTGCGTTCTTGCGCAGCACCCCGGGCGTCCGGTGCACCGGCACGCTGCGAGCCCGGGGATCGGCAACCTCACCTGTTCCCGGGCGTCCTGGGGGCGTGAGGAACACATGGAATGCAATCGCGTTGGCGGCAGCCGTGGCCTGCCTGGGCAAGGGGGACAAGATCACCGCGAGGATCGTCCTGCGCGGCCACTACACCGGGACGTTCGAACCAGACCCTGCTCGCCCGGCTCGGGGCCGCGCGATGACCACCGACGGCCTTGCCCTCGCCGAATGCTTGGCCCGATCCGGTACGCGCGGCGCGGCAGATTCAGGAGAGGGGGTCCGGCAGGAATTCCGTGCCGATGTATGCCTTGACAGCTTGGGTGATGAACTGGCGGGTGTCGTCCGGGCAGAGCGCCTCGGCTTGCAATCGCGCGTACAGATCGCTGTAGGGCTGCGCGGCGGATCGATTTTCCAGGTAGAGGTCGCTGGCTAACCTTTCCAGATACACCATGCTCGCATTGGTGCTGTCGGCGAAATCGAGCAGTGAGAACTGCCCCGAGACACCCGGGTGCGCCCCGGCCTCGTAGGGGAGGAGCTGCAGGGTGATGTGCGGCTGGGAGCCGAGATGGTTGAGGTGCTCCAGCTGCTCCCGCATGATCTCGCGGCTGCCCACGACACGCCGTAGTGCCGATTCGTCGAGTACGGCCTGCAGGCGCAGCGGATCGCCCGGGGTGTTCAGTCGGTCCTGGCGTCGCAGTCGCACTGCGAGCCGTGTGGCGATCTGCTCGGCCGTTGCGTGAGGGACCGTTCCTGCGATGACCGCCCGGGCGTAGCCGGGGGTCTGGAGGAGGCCCGGGATCACCAGGGCCTCGTAGGTCCGGATCCCAGCCGCCTCGGCCTCCAGGCCGATGTAGGTGCCGTACGGGATGTCGCCGTAGGCGTCCCACCATCCCTGCACGCTCGAGTCGCCGGCCAGGCGCATCAGGTCGTCGAGGAGCTGCTCGTCCTGGACTCCGTAGAGCCGGCAGAGGTCACGCACGTCGCGCGGCTTGATGAGGCGGTGGCCGTTTTCCAGGAGGCTGATCTTCGGCTGCGAGATCAGCAGACACGCCGCCACCTGCTGGGTCGTCATTCCGCTGATCTTGCGCAGCCGGCGTAGCTCCGACCCCAGTCGGCGCCGACTGGTGACGGGATTGGTGTTGACGCCCACGGGGCGTTTCCTCCGTTTCAAGAATCCTTTTTCCAGTGAGCAGACTGCCATGTTCCAGGGGCGGTCCGAACCGCCTCCGTGCCGTGTCGTGAGCGGGATGCGGCCCTGCGCAGCGGTGTCGCCGACCGGTTCCCACCTGCCGCCACGTCGTGAATTCAGGGAACCGGGATTCGCTGGATCACAGGAATCATCATTTCCCCTACAAGGCCTAATAGGTCAGCTCAAGCCTTTATGTGATTGTCGATCCGCATGAATTGCAAATCGCGCGGAACCGTCCGAACGAATCCCAGCGGGGTGAAAATTTCTGCGTAATATGCCAGCGACAGCGAGGCGGTCCTGTGCGACCGGGACCGTCATTTACGCCACCATCCACTAACAGGAGTTGGCCCCTCGATGACGCTGAACATCTCTGGCGCGGCGCTACGGCGCACCACGCCGATCTGGATCGCGACGGTGCTCGCCACGGTGATCGCCTCCGCGGTCGTTGCGGTGACGCCGGACCGGGCGGACGCGCTCGCCACCCCCGTACCCCTCGGCACGGCCACCAGCTTCGCGGTGCTGGCCGGCGCGGCAGTCACCAACACCGGCCCCTCCGTGGTCACCGGAGACCTCGGGGTGCACCCCGGAACGAGCATCTCGGGATTCCCGCCAGGCCGGGTGCTCGGCACCCAGCACTCCGCGGACTCCGTGGCCCAGCAGGCCAAGACCGACCTGGTCGCGGCGTACAACAACGCCGCCGGCCAGGCCACGGACGGTGCTCTTCCCCCGGACGCCGGCGGTCTGACGCTGGTGCCCGGCGTCTACACCGCCTCGTCCACGCTCGGGCTCACCGGCACCCTCACCCTGGACGCGCAGGGTGACCCCAACGCGGTGTGGGTCTTCCAGGTCGGCTCGGGTCTGACGACGGCCTCCGCGAGTCGGGTGCTCCTCGTCAACGGCGCGGCACCCTGCAACGTCTTCTGGCAGATCGGGAGTTCGGCGACCATCGGCACCAACTCCACCTTCGTGGGCACCATCATGGCCGGGGCGGCCATCACCGTGACCACGGGTGCTTCCATCGACGGTCGCGCGCTGGCCATCACCGAGGCCGTGACCCTGGACACCAACCGGATCACCCGGGCCACGTGTGCGGCGGGCACCACCGGCGGCACCACCGCAGGCACGGTGGGAGGCCTGGTCACCGGCGGTCTGATCGCCGGCACCACGGGCGGTACGGGCGGCACCGCGACGGGCGGCACCGCGACGGGTGGCACAGCCACCGGCGGCACCACCACCGGAGGCCTTCTGGGCGGTGTGCTCGGCGGAGCGACGACGGGCGGCGGCCTGCTCGGCGGCGTACTGGGCGGAGCGACGGGCGGCGGCCTGGTCGCGGGGACCACCACCGGCGGCACCACGGGCCCGGTCACGGGCGGAACACTGGGCGGCGCAACAGGGGGAGGCGGCCACCAGCCTCCCGGCAAGCCCGGTCACCACCAGTCGGGCAAGCCCGGTCACGAAAAGCCCGGCAAGCCCGGGCACGACCACCAGGGCGAGCAGGACAAGCCCGGGCACGACCACCACGCCGAGCACGACCAGCACGACCAGCCCGGAGAGCACGGCGGATACGGCGGATACGGCGGCGCAGAGTGAGTGCACGCTCCGCGGTACGGGCCGCGGTAGCGGATCCCGCGCGGCCCGCAGCGGACTGACTGCCGCAGCGGTCGCCCGCCCGCACGAGGCGGACGGCGGCGTACGACGGAACACCTCGAGCCCGTCGTACGCCGCCCGAGCAGGAGCCGAAAGAACGCAAGCCAGGGGAAACCGCGATGGGAAGGCCGGGTGAGGCCGTGCTGGGTGGTGTCGAGCCAGTGGACGTGGAGGAGTCGGAGCACTCCGAGACCGGGCCGGCGGTCCTCGACCGGGGCGGCGGCCCGCACGCGTACAGGGGCGATCCGGGCCCGCGCGGCCCGCTGAGCGCAGGAGCCGGGGCCGCCATCGTCCTGTGTCTGGCACTGGCGCTGGTCCATGTCCTCCTGGTCTTTCTCCACGTGGCACCGCCGAACCCGGTCTCGCAGCTGTACAGCAGGCCGGTCAACGCATGGGTCTATCCCCTGTTCGAGCAGAACTGGCGGCTCTTCGCCCCGGATCCGGACTCGGTCAACCGGCAGATCTCCGCGAGGACCAGCCGGACGAAGCCCGACGGCACCGTGGAGGTCAGCGGCTGGTTCGACCTGAGTGCGGTGGACACGTCCGCCATCGAGCACAACCCCTTCCCGAGCCACACGGCACAGAACATGCTGCGCCGGGCCTGGAGCTCCTACCTCGAAGCATTCGGCGCCGATGACCAGCCGCGCTCGGACCGGGCCGTGATGATGCGGACGTACCTGCGCAACATCGCGGCGGATCGCGTCGCCGCCCACCGGCGCGGCTCGTTCGACTCCCTCCAGCTGCGGGTGACCACGCTCCGCATCCCCGCCCCGAACGCGGCAGGTGGCACCCGCCCGCCCGGGCCCGCCGCCGCACCGGTCGACATCCGTAATCTGCCCTGGTGGAAGGTGGCCCCCCGTGGAACGGACTGATCAGACACCCGCCGGCACGCCCGCCCGCCCGCCGGGGACCCAGATGCTCGACCGCATGGGCTCGCTCCTCACTCTGCTCATCGAACGCCCGGTCTCCCTCTATGCCGCGGCCGTCCTCCGCATCGGGTACGGACTCCTCCACCTCCTCTTCCTGCTGCGCGAGTTCCCGCACCGCGAGGAGATCTGGGGGCCGGGTTCCCCTTGGACGCCCGCGCTGGCCGAGCAGCTGTTCGGCCAGACCGGCTGGGCCAGCGTCCTCACCCTGTCCGACAGCCGGGCGTACTTCGAGGCCTGCTACGCGGCCGCCGTCTTCATCTCCGTGCTCTTCATGCTGGGATGGCGGACCAGGGCGGTATCCGTGCTGTTCGCGGTCATGGTGGCCTCGTTCCACGCCCGGGCGATCTTCATGACGGACGGGGGCGACAACCTCATCCTCCTCATGTCCGTCTACCTCGTCTTCACCGCGTGCGGCCGGCACTGGTCCCTGGACGCGCGCAGACAGCCGGGCCGGGCAACGGCCCGGGCAACGGCCCGGACCCGGCCCCGTCCGCGGCCCCGGTTCCACGAGCTCCGCCGGAGCGCGGGCACCGTGCTGCACAACTGCGCCATGTTCGTCATCGCCGCCCAGGTCTGCTTCCTCTACGGGTCCGCGGGCCTGTACAAAGTGCAGGGCGGCTCATGGGGCAACGGGACCGCCCTCCACTACGTGCTGAACCTCGAACTGTTCAGGCCCTGGCCCGCGCTGTCCCTCATGCTGGACCAGCACCCGATCCTGATCGCCGTCGCCGGCTACCTGACGGTACTGCTCCAAGTCGCCTTCCCGTTCGTCCTGTTCGGGCGGCTCAAGTACCCGGTCCTGACCATGCTCCTGGGCCTGCACGTGGGAATCGCCGTCTTCTTGGGACTGCCGCTCTTCTCAGGCGTGATGATCGTCGCCGACGCCGTGTTCCTCCCGGACCGCTTCTACCAGTCCGTGGGTCGGATGTGGGCCCGCGCTACCCGGCCGGCGCTCACCAGGAAGACACCGGCGCCGGACCCGGGAAGACCGGCGCGCGTCCCCGCTCAGCCCGAACCGGCCGGCCCGACATGCCGCGAGCGGTCACGCAGCCATCCGTAGCCCCCCACGGGCCGCCCCTGGCGCCATATGGCACCAGAGTCCCGAAGGAACCGCTCCGTTACCCGGTGACGGGCACGGTCGCCGCGCCCCGCCGGTCGTGGCATTGCCCTAGCGGATGGCGCGGTCGCGGGAGCGGCGGACCCAGCGGGCGGTGAAGAAGGCCACGTCGGCGGTGAGCAGGGCGATGCCGATGACCAGGAGGTAGCCCAGGCCGTCGGCAACGATTCCGATGAGGCCGAGGACGACGGCGATCAGGATCAGGAACAGGAAGACCGCCATGGGGCGGACGCCTCCTTGGTCGTGGCGGCGGTGTCGGTCAGCGGCGTGCGAGCTGTCGTTCGCCGTTGGCGCCGGGCTGGTAGGGCATGCCGTAGTGCTCGAAGATCGCTTGTTCGTCCTCGGCGGGCAGGACGGAATCCGTGCCGATGGCAGGGGACTTGCGCACGGTCGTCTTGATGTAGGCCACCTTGAGGTAGCCGGGTCCGACGATGGCTCTGTCGAGGGGAACGAAGACCAGGCGCCGGCGGGTGGGAAGGCCCGTGAGGATGGTGGCCATGGCCGGCTCGTCCGTACTGGTGTCGACGTAGACGGCTTCGAGGACGCCGATCTTGTGTCCGTCCGGGTCCGTGACGTCGTGGTTGCGCCACTCGCGGATGTCGGCTGCCTGGATCATCTGCTCGACCCTTCGGGGAGAGTTCGTGCTCTGGACCGTCTGCGCAGCTGACGTGATGGGGCGCAGTTGAAATCACCGGGCTCTGCCGGACGCTCGGGGCTCCACCCCGGCGATGGAGGCCCCGCCATCCACCATCACACCTTCACGGCCCGGCCGGACGGGCCTGTCGGGGCCCCGTGCGGGACCAACCGGCCCTGTCTCCGAACCGGCGGCGGGCCGGCTGCCGACCTCGTCGCTGATCAAGCCATCGATTCGGGCTGGGGCAGACGGGCGGAGGTGAGCGCTGCGCCGAACCCAACGGTGCGGACCCTGGCCCGGGGGCTCGGCGCCGGGCCCGCCGGACCCGCCGGACCCGCCGGACCCGCCGGACCCGCCGGGCCCCGGGGCCAACGGTCCACAGCCTGGATCAGCGGAGTACGTCTTCGGCGCTGCGGTCCGGCGGAGCGGTGCGCGTACGGGGACGGGTGTCGTTGGAGTGGGCCGTGAGCCGGTCGATGACCGCGACCACGCCGTCCAACTGTCCGGCGAGCCGGAGTACGACGGGAATCTGGCTGCTCCTGGGCAGGAGGCCGGCCAAGGTGACCACCCCGTCCACGACACGCACGTTCACGGCGTCGGCGCCGATGCCCATCGTGTCCGCCAGCACGTCCTCGACCAGCACGCGGCGTATCTCGTGGTCCGGGCGGAGGAACACGCGCAGCAGGTCCCGACGGGTCACGATGCCGACCAGCCGGTCCTCGTCGTCGACGACCGGCAGTCGGGTCACGCCCCGTCGGGTGATGAGGCGGGCGGCCTCGGTGACGGTCTGTTCGGCGTGGATCGTGACGGCGGGCGCGGTCATCAAGTCCTGGGCGGTGAGGTGGTCTTGGGTGAGCAGATCGGCCCGCGAGACGACCCCGACGACGCGTTCGTCCGAGTCCACGACCGGTACGCCGCTGATGTCGTGCTCGACGAGCAGCGTGGCCACCTCCGCGGACGGAGTCCGCCCGGTGACCGATACGACATCGTCGGTCATCAGGAAGCCGACTTTGGCGTGCTTCATCTGCGGCCCTCCTGTCGGCTTCGGCCGGTGAGCGCACCTTGCGGAGCGCCCTCACCAGCCACCATCCGCCGTGTCCGCCCGCGGTGCGAGGGCCGAACGGTCCTGTGTAGGGCCTGATCGGTCCCCGGCGGTCCGCGGTCTGAAAGCCGTCGCCGACCGCGTACGCGAGGAGTTTCCCGTATTGACGGTGAACACCGACGCCGAGAAGACCGTGTCGGTGGCTTCGGTCCTGGTCGAGGCGTCCCGCCGTGCGGACCTGCTCGTCACGGGAGGGCGGCGGTCGCCCGGGTACTTCGGGCCCACCCTGGGACGCACCACGCACGTGCCCTCGCCCCACGACACCGAGCACATGGTCACCGAGCACATGGTCGACGACACCGCGCAGCACGATGCCGTACGGCAGGGGCCAGCTCGGAGGCGCTCGAAGAGGCCGCGGGCTGGGTGCGGGAGTACCCGGACGTGAAGTTCACCCACGAGGTGCTGACCGGGCACCCGGTGGAGTGCCTCGCCGAGGCGGCCGAGCACGCGTTGGCCCTGGTCGTGGTCCGACGGGGCGGCCTCCGCCGGGTTTCCGGAGCGCCGAATTCGTCGGCCCGATGAAGGAATTCTGACAGCGGATGGGAAACGGCAGATCGGCCGAGCGGAGGAATTGTCCGGAGCCGCGCGGAGGTACGTTCCGGCTGCGGATTGCTTCCACCGGCGGGAATTAAATGCCTCCGTGTTGATTCATTGTTCGACTAAGGGGCGGTGCTTAACTCTCCCCAATGCGACGGATCGGTCGCGCGGTCGGTTTGCTTTTCGGAGGAGTTGACGGTGGGTAAATCAGTGCTGTCGCGCCGGCTCGTGATGGCCGCGGTGACGGTTGCGCTGGCCGTGACCGCGCCCGGGGTGTCGGTCGTGCAAGCCCGCGCCTTCGGCGGTTTCACCGCCCCCACCGCAGTGGCCGCCCCCGCCGCCGTGGCCGCTGCCGCCGCCCGGCCGGCGTACGGGCCGGTCGTCTCCGAGGACCGTTCGGAGCTCGATGTCCGCGCGCTCGGCAGCGCCGAAGCGGCCCGTTTGGTCGAGCGCCGCTCGCTGCGGCACTCCGTCCTCCAGCCCGCCGGCCGGTTCGTGGCCGAAGGAGAGAAGTTCACCGTCACCGTTCCTGCGGGTGTCACCGGCCTCTCGGTACGCGTCGGCGTCGACGGTGTCTACAAGAACCTGAACGGCGGTGTCGCGAAGACCCCGGTGGTGCAGACCCTTCAGCCGGGGACCAACACCGTCACCGCCGCACAGGACGGTCTGGTCAACCTCACGGACGGCTCCGCGGCCGGTACCCGGACCACGCACGTGGTCGTCACCGGAGGCCAGGCGGTACCCACCTTCGTGCTCGGCACCACCACGCCCGCAGCCTTCGACGCCCAGGTGGCGGCTTCGACGGCTCCCTTCGCCGTCATCATCGGCGACCGGTTCATCGCGGAGATGCAGCGCCCCTCGATCTCGAACAGTCTCGCGAAGGGAGACATCGGGAACCGGGCCGCCTCGATCGACCGAGTGGTCGAAATCGCGGACCGCACATGGGGTCTCTCGCGCGAAGGCTCCGGCCTCACGAAGCGGGCGGACCAGCGGGTGCGGATCACGAGTCCGGACACCGGGTCCGGATATGCCAGCGCCACGCACGACCGGGTCACGTTCCAGCTCAACACCGGTGCGGCGGCGGACCTGTTCAAGAACCCGGTCACCAGCCAGTGGGGTCTGTGGCACGAGATCGGCCACACCTACCAGCCCGGCTTGGTGAATTGGTCGGGGCTCGGTGAGGTCACGGTGAACCTGACCTCGCTCTCGGTGCAGAGGGAGCTGGGGCAGCGCAGTCGCCTCGACGGCACCGGCATGGTCACCGCGGCCAAGAACTTCCTCGCGAAACCCGATGCCGAGCGCCAGTTCGACAGTGGCGACGTCTGGGTGCGCCTTCGCATGTTCGACCAGCTCACGCTGGCGTTCGGGAACGACTTCTACGCCCGCATGGCACAGACGGACCGCGTCGAGGCGCGGTCCGGGACGCCCATCGCGTCGGGCCCCAGCGCCATGACGCAGCGGTTCGCCACGCTCGCGGCCCAGACCGCGCAGCGTGATCTCCGCCCGTTCTTCGCCGCCTGGGGCTTCGCCCTCACCGCGGACACCGGTGAACGTATGGCGGCGCTCCCGGCCTTGCGGAACCACATCTGGGAAACCCTCGACAGTACCAAAGCCGTGATCGAGCGGAAGGTCACCTACCAGCCCCCGGCAGTGACGCTGACGGTTTCCGGGGCGGCGACTCTCGGCGTACGCGCTCCCGGGAAGGGCCTGACGCCGACGGTGTGCGTCGTGGGAGGCGCCTCGTCGGATCCGGCGCTCGTCCAGGCCCTCAGCATCGGTACGGCGGCAGGCACCGTCCTGCAGCGCGTCGTCGGACCGGACGGGACTCCGAACGCGGTCTACGCGGCGGTGGACGTGGTGCACGGCTCGGACTTCTCCGTACGAGGGCTCGGCGACACCGAGCTTGCGGTCATCGCCATGGACACGGTCGCGGGGCGCATCCGCGCGATCGTGAAGTCCTCCAACCAGGCCCACACCTATTTCGGAGACGAGGAGTACGCGGCGGCGCGCTACATCACCGCCGGGGGCACCGTGCTCGCGGACGAGACGATGGCCGGCAACGAAACGAGTGCCGCACTCGTGAAGGCCCTCGACGGAATCGAGTACCAGAACGGGGACGTACTCGAAATTCGTCACGCCGAGCCCGCACGGCTCCTGCGCTGGGACGCGGGGAAGCCCGCACCGACGGGCGCCAAAACCCAGAGGTTCCGCATCAAGGACGGCGGACTGATTCCCCTCACGCTGTAGGAGCCACGGGACCGGCTCCCCGTTGCGGGAGGACCCGGCGGGGTCTCAGATACCGCTTCCGCTGCCGTAGGGCGCGTACAGGTCGAGCAGTCGGACCTGGGCGGAGACGAGCCGGTGGGCGAGCACCTGACCCACCCATTGCCACATCGCGGAGGCGAGCGCGGGGTTCGAGTCCATGAGCGTCCGCACCGCGGCGGCGTCGAACTCGTCCGTACGCACCGGAGTCATGGCCTCGGCACCGAAATGCCAGGTGTAGGGACGGAACAGCCACGACCAGCCGACCAGCTCGCCGGGGCCGACCGTCTCGACCACGGCCGCCTGCCGGCCGGGCACGTGCACGTCCATGCCGACTCTGCCCGTTCGGACGACCCAGAACCGGTCGGTGTGCCCGTCCTGGTTGAACAGGCGTGCACCGGCCGGGAAGTTCGCCTCGTGGGCCAGGGCCAGCAGGCTGCCGCGGTGCTCCGGTGACAGCGCGCGGGTGAAGCGGTCGGGGGAGGAGGTGAGCCGCTGGAAGGAAGGGGTGCTCATTGCCGTTCTCCTTTCGAGTCCGTCCAACCCTCCGCCGTAGGCGGCAGGCCCGGGAAGGGCCGTTCGGTACCCTCCCGGACCCGGGGCCCGTGTTCTGCGCCGGGCGGCCGGTCAGTAGGGCCAGGACCAGTCGGTGACCTCGGGCATGTCGGTTCCGTGGGCGCGGATCCAGTCGTGGTGGCGGATCCGCCGGTCCTCCATGCTCTGGCGCAGGGTCGTCGCGCGGCCGGCGAGGCCGGGGACGCGGTCGATCACGTCCATGACGAGCCGGTAGCGGTCGAGGTCGTTGCGCACGACCATGTCGAAGGGCGTGGTGGTGGTGCCGGACTCCTTGTAGCCGCGCACGTGCAGGTTCGGATGGCCGGTCCGGCGGTAGGCGAGGCGGTGGATCAGCCACGGATAGCCGTGGTAAGCGAAGACCACCGGCTTGTCGGTGGTGAAGAGGGCGTCGTACTCGGTGTCGGTCATGCCGTGCGGGTGCTCCTCGTGGGGCATCAGCCGGGCGATGTCCACGACGTTGACGACCCGGACGGCCAGCGAGGGGAGGTGCTCGCGGAGCAGGGCCGAGGCGGCCAGGACCTCCATGGTGGGCACGTCCCCGGCGCAGCCGAGCACGACGTCCGGCTCGCGGCAGCCGTCGTCGGTCCCCGCCCACTCCCAGACGCCCGCACCGCGAGCCACGTGCGCGCGGGCCTCCCCGATGGGCAGCCAGTCGAAGCAGGGTTGCTTGCCCGCGACGATCACGTTCACGCGGTCGCGGCTGCGCAGGGCGTGATCGGCCACGGCGAGCAGGGTGTTGGCGTCCGGCGGCAGGTAGACCCGTACGACCTCGGGGCTCTTGTTGAGGACGTGGTCGACGAAACCGGGGTCCTGGTGGGAGAAGCCGTTGCTGTCCTGGCGCCAGACGTGCGAGGTGAGCAGGTAGTTGAGGGAGGCGACGGGCGCGCGCCAGCTCAGTTCGCGGGCGCTCTTGAGCCATTTGATGTGCTGGCCGACCATGGAGTCGACGATGTGGGCGAAGGCCTCGTAGGTGGAGAACAGGCCGTGCCTGCCGGTGAGGAGGTAGCCCTCCAGCCAGCCCTGGCAGACGTGCTCGGAGAGGATCTCCATGACCCGGCCGTCGCGGGACAGGTTCTCGTCGGTGGGCTCGGTCATGCCCTGCCAGGCCTTGCCCGTCACGTCGTACAGGTCGTCGAGGTGGTTGCTCGCCGTCTCGTCCGGGCCGACGACCCGGAAGTCCCGCCGTCCCGCCGTGTCCCTCATGACTTGCGCGAGGTAGCGGCCCAGGACGCGGGTCGGCTCGTTCAGGGTGCTCCCGGGCTTCTCCACGGGCACGGCCCAGGCGTCGAGCCCGGGCAGGGGTAGCGAGCGCAGCAGCCGGCCGCCGTTGGCGTACGGGCTCGCGCCCAGGCGGCGCTCGCCCTCCGGGACAGAGGCCAGTACGGCGGGCGTCGGACCGCCCTGGGTGTCGAAGAGCTCCTCGGGCCGGTAGGAGCGCATCCAGCTCTCCAGCTGCTTCAGGTGCTCGGGGTTCTCGCGGACCCCCGCGAGCGGCACCTGGTGCGCGCGCCAGGTGCCCTCGACGGGTTGGCCGTCGACGGTCGCGGGACCGGTCCAGCCCTTGGGGGTCCGTAGGACGATCATGGGCCAGCCGGCGCGCTCGCCGCCCCGATCGGTGCCTGCGGCCCGTGCTTCCCGCTGGATGGCGTGAATGCGGTCGAGTGCCTGGTCCATCGCTCTGGCCATGGCCGGGTGGACGAGGGCGGGGTCGTGGCCGGAGACGTAGAGGGGGTCGTGGCCGTAGCCGCGCAGCAGCGCGTCGAGCTCGGCCTCGGGGATGCGGGACAGCACCGTCGGGTTGGCGATCTTGTATCCGTTGAGGTGGAGGATCGGCAGTACGGCGCCGTCGTGGACCGGGTCCAGGAACTTGTTCGAGTGCCAGGAGGCGGCCAGCGGCCCCGTCTCGGCTTCGCCGTCGCCGATGACGCAGGCCACCAGCAGGCCGGGATGGTCGAAGGCGGCCCCGTAGGCGTGGGCCAGTGAGTAGCCGAGCTCACCGCCCTCGTGGACGGAGCCCGGTGTTTCCGGCGCCACGTGACTCGGTACGCCGCCGGGGAAGGAGAACTGGCGGAACAGCTTGCGCATCCCGTCCTCGTCCCGGCCGATGTCCGGGTAGGTCTCGCTGTACGTGCCCTCCAGCCAGGAGTTGGCGAGGACGGCCGCACCGCCGTGGCCGGGTCCCCAGACGCACAGGGCTTCCAACGAACGTTCCCTGATCACCCGGTTCAGGTGGGTGTGGACGAGGTTCAGGCCGGGGGCGGTGCCCCAGTGGCCGAGCAGCCGCGGCTTGATGTGCTCCGGCCGCAGCGGCTCGGCGAGCAGCGGGTTGTCCATGAGGTAGATCTGGCCGGCTGCCAGAAAGTTCGCGGCGCGCCAGTGCGCGTCCAGCTCCGCGATCCGGTACGTGGTCGTCATGAGTGCTCCGTAAGTTGTTAGGCGGCCCGAGAGGGCCGGGTGTGGCTGATGAGGCTCTGCCTTCAGTGGCTTCGAAGGAGTGGCCGCCCGGCTCTCTTGGGCGCCCTGGCTGCTGATTGAGATGTGCGCTTCGGTCGCTGATTACGGAGATGACAGCGGGGTGTCCCTCGGGCCGACGGCAAGCCGTGTGGAACGAGGAGGGGTAGATGAACGAGCGACGAGCCCGGCTCTGGGCCGGCATCGACGCGGGCAAGGGACACCACTGGGTGGCAGTGGTCGACGAATCCGGCACCACCCTGTGGTCGAAGAAGATCGACAACGACGAGGCGGCGATCCTGACCGCACTCGGGGAGATCCTCGACCTGGCCGACGAGGTCCGCTGGGCGGTGGACATCTCCGGAACGTCCTCCGCGCTGCTGCTGGCGTTGCTCGCCGCGCACGGCCAGCAGGCCGTCTACGTGCCCGGACGGACCGTCAACCGCATGTCCGGTGCCTACCGGGGCGAGGCCAAGACCGACGCCCGGGACGCCTACGTCATCGCCGAGACAGCCCGTCAGCGGCGGGACTTCGCCGTGATTGACGTGCCTGCCCAGCTGGCAGCCGACCTCGCACTGCTGACGGCGCATCGCTCGGACCTGGTGGCCGACCGGGTTCGGATGATCAACCGGCTCCGTGACGTGCTGACCGGCATCTTCCCCTCGTTGGAACGTGGTTTCGACTACAGCAACCACAGGGGTGCACTGGTGCTGCTGACCGGCTTCCAGACCCCGGCCGCCCTGCGTCGGCGTGGGCAGACCAGGCTCACGGCATGGCTGGCCAAACGCGGCGTCCGTAACGCCGATACCGTCGCAACCACCGCTCTGGAGGCGGCCGGAGCCCAGTACACAGTGCTGCCCGGCGAGGACGTTGCAGGACAGATCACCGCCGACCTGGCCGGGCAGATCCTGGCGCTGGACGATCGCCTCAAGCGCGTCGACAAGCAGATCCGCGAGACGTTCCGTACCCATCCGCAGGCCGGGATCATCGAGTCGATGCCCGGCATAGGCCCGATACTCGGCGCCGAGCTGGTCGTCGCCGCGGGAGACCTGACCGCCTACGCGGACGCCGGTCACCTCGCGTCGGCGGCCGGGCTGGTACCGGTTCCCCGGGATTCCGGCCGCCGGACGGGCAACTTGCACCGGCCCAAGCGCTACAGCCGCCGTCTGCGACGGGTGTTCTACATGTCCGCGCAGACCAGCATCATCTGCGATGGCCCGAACCGGGACTTCTACCTCAAGAAGCGCGGCGAGGGCTGCAAGCACGTCCAAGCCGTCATCGCCCTGGCCCGCCGCAGAGCGAGCGTGCTGTGGGCGCTGCTGCGTGATGGAAGGGAGTTCACCTCCGCTCCGCCGGTCACGCAGACGGCTTGACTTCGTCATTGAGACTCCTTCGAACCGCAGGCCGGGGCATGCGTCGGTTGAGCCGATGCTTGAGCCGATGGTCGAACCGTGCTCCCGCGGGACCGGAGCGGGGAAGGGCAGGACCGGCCCCTGCGTGGGGGCCGGTCGGCCCCTTCTGCACCCTCGGCCGGGCGTGGAGTGTGGGCAGTCGGATCGTTGGCGGATCACGTCGCTCCCGGCGGACGGCAGGCCTCGGCGGTACGCCGGGAACGGCGGACGGTTTGAGACGATGCGGGGCGCAGGACCGCGTCAGGGTGCTCGTCCCGAGGAGGCAGGCAGATGGAGAGAACCGAGGCCGAGGGCGAGGCGCGGCATCATCCGGTCGTCATCGCACACCGCACGAACCGGGCCGCCGACGTCCAGCTGCGCGTCGCCGACGCGATCACGAAGTTCGCCGGCTCCATGCCGTTCGTCTACCTCCACGCGATCGGCTTCGCTCTCTGGATGCTGTTCGTGGAGGCCAATCCCTGGCCGATGCTCACGCTCGTCGTCTCCCTGGAGGCGATCTTCCTGTCGACGTTCGTGATGATCGGCCAGAACCGGCAGGCGGCGTTCCAGCAGGAGAAGGCCGACCACGACTTCGTCGAGCAGGAGCTGGAACTCAAGACCAACACGGAACTGACCCGTGCCATCCACGCGATGACCACGGAACTCCACCGCCGACTGGTTCCCGAAGGGGACGGCGATGGCGGGCCTCCCGCGCGGTAGAAGAGGCCTGCCCCGGCCCGAGGCGAGGGCCGCATGGCCCGGACGGGCCCCGGTAGGGGACCGTCCGGCCCTGTGGCGGGCACCGGTGGCGGGTACAGCCTGGGATTGACGCCCGGTGCGGCGTCAAAGTTCCTGTACCCGCTACGAACCGCAAGGGTGTGACGATCATGGGAGAGACCACGGCAGACGCGTCTTCGATCAAGGTTCCGGCTGCCCGGGGCGACCTCGGGCGACGCGTGACCGCCCGCCGCGAAGAGCTGGGGATCACCCGTGAGGAGCTCGGGGAGCGTTGCGGGGCCGCGGCGTCGTACATCGCCTACGTGGAGGAGCGGGCGGCGGCGCCCAGCATGGGCATGCTCGTGGGTCTCGCGGACGGTCTGGAGACCACCGTTGCCGAGCTGACCGGGAGAACGACCGACAGTCCCCCCGGCATGGGGACCTCGATGCGCGGTTCCGAGTCGACGGTGCTGAACGAGGCCGAGTGCCACCGGCTGCTCTCCACCCACGGCATCGGCCGGGTCGGGTTCTCCGGCCTGGAAGGACTTGCCGTCTTCCCCGTCAACTACGTCGTCGTGGGAAACGAGATCGCCTTCCGCACGGCGGCCGACTCCCGGCTCGCCGGGGCATCGGGGACCGAGGTCGCCTTCGAGGTGGACCACATCGACGACGCGATGCGAGAAGGCTGGAGCATCATGGCCGTCGGCGAGCTGTCCGGCGTCACGGACGGTGAGCGGGTCAGCCACCTGTACTCCGTCGCCCGCTCGCTGCCCTGGGCCGGCGGACCCCGTACGCACTGGATGACCGTGACCCCGACCAGGGTCACCGGCCGGCATGTGGGATCCGGGTGAGCGCCCCGCTTGCCGTCGTGTTCGACACCGACGGGGTACTGCTCGACTCGGCGCGGCTGCACGCCGCGGCCTGGAAGACCGCCTTCGACAGCTGTCTGGCCGCCTGGGCCGCGGCCGGGACCGGGAGGCAGCCGCCCTTCGACGCGGACCGTGAGTACCGCCAGTGGGTCGACGGCAAGCCCCGGCTGGACGGGGCGAACTCCTTCCTGACCTCCCGTGGCATCGACCTGCCGACCGGGAGCCCCGACAGCGCACCGGGGGACGACACGGTCTGGGCGGTCGCCGCGCGCAAGGAGGCGGCGTTCGTACGCACGCTGGAAGCCGGGGCCGTGGAGGCCTTCGCCGACGTCGCCCCGGCGCTCGCCCGGCTGCGGGCGCACGGCGTGCGCCGCGCCGCCGTATCGGCCTCCCGGCACGCCCGGCCACTTCTCGCAGCAGCCTCCCTCCTGGGCTACTTCGACGCGGTGGTGGACGGTACGGACGCCGCCGAACTGGGGCTGGCCGGCAAGCCGGACCCCGCCCTGTTCCTCGAAGCGGCCGTACGGCTCGGAGTGGACCCCGCCCGGTCCGCGGTGGTGGAGGACGCCCTCGCGGGGGTCGAAGCAGGCCGGCGCGGCCGGTTCGGCCTCGTCATCGGTCTCGACCGGACGGCGAGCCCCGCCACCGCGCGGGCGCTACGGGAACACGGGGCGGACCTGGTCGCGGCCGAGCTCCACGCCGTGGCCGACACCGTCTGCGGGGCAGGGCCGTGACCGCCCCGTGGACGTGGGAGTACGGCCACTACGACCCCAAGACGGAGCGACTCGTCGAAGCCCTGTGCACGCTGGGCAACGGCAGGTTCGCCACGCGCGGTGCGGCCCCCGAGACCCCGGCGGGCCCCGTGCACTATCCCGCCACCTACGCCGCCGGCTGCTACAACCGGCTCACCTCGCACGTGGCCGGACAGCGGGTCGACAACGAGGACATGGTCAACCTGCCCAACTGGACGGCCCTGCGGTACCGCTGCATCACCGACGACGGACTCCCGGGCGACTGGCTGACGCCCGACGACCCCGGCCTGCTGCACCACAAGGTGGTGCTCGACCTGCGCCGGGGAACGCTCACCCGGCACATGCTCTTCCGGAACGGCCACGGCGGCCGCCTCGGCGTCACCCACGTCCGCATCGTGCACATGGGGGACCCATACCTCGCGGCTCAGCGGACCACGTTCCACGCGTACGGCTGGAGCGGCCTGGTCGAAGTGGAGTCAGGGCTCGACGGAGACGTGGCCAACGCGGGAGTGGAACGCTACGGCGGGCTCGACGGCCACCACCTCACGGACCACCGGACGGGCTTCGCACCGCACGGAGTCGGGTGGATCACCTGCCGCACCACCACCTCGCACACGGAGATCGCCCTTGCCGTCCGGACGGTCGCCCGCCCCGACGCACCCGCCGTGACCGGCCGTACCGCGGCCGGGACGGTGCAGACGTTCACACTGCCCGTGGCCCCCAGGCGATCCGCGACGGTGGTCAAGACCGCGGCCCTGTACACCTCCCTCGACCGGCCGGCCGGAGACCTCCTGCCGCGCGCGATCGAGCACGCCTCGAGGGCCCCGGAATTCCCGGAGCTGCTCACGGCGCAGCACTCGGCCTGGGAACGGCTCTGGGAGCAAGGGGAGTTGACCGTCTCGGGTGAGGCGGGCCGGATCCTGCGCCTCCATGCCTTCCACGTGCTGCAGACGCTCTCCCCGCACACCGCGGAGCTGGACGTGGGCGTCCCCGCGCGGGGCCTGCACGGCGAGGCCTACCGCGGCCACGTCTTCTGGGACGAACTCTTCGTCCTGCCCTACATCACCCTGCACTTCCCCGAAGTCGCGCGAGCCCTGCTCATGTACCGCCACCGGCGGCTCCCGGCCGCCCGGGACGCCGCCCGGCAAGCAGGGCAGCACGGGGCCATGTTCCCCTGGCAGAGCGGGAGTTCGGGACAGGAGGAGAGCCAGGCCCTGCACCTCAATCCCCGCTCGGGCCGCTGGCTGCCCGACCACTCGCACCTGCAGCGCCACGTCGGCTCCGCGATAGCCCTGAACGTCTGCCGGTACGGGCGGGCCACCGGGGACACCGGCTTCCTGCACGGCCCGGGCGCGGAACTCCTCCTGGAGATCGCGGACTTCTGGGCCGGAGCCGCCGCCTACGACCCCGGGCGAGGGCGGTACCGCATCCGCGGTGTGCTGGGCCCGGACGAGTACCACGACGCCTACCCCGAGGCGGCGGATCCCGGGATCGACGACAACGCCTACACCAACGTGATGGCCGCCTGGGTGATCCAGCAGGGGCTCGAACTGCTCGACGAGCTGCCGCCCGCCCGCCGAACGGAGCTGTCCGAACGGCTCGCCCTGGACCGCGGAGCGCTCGAGCGCTGGGAGGAAGTGTCCCGCCGCCTGTACGTCCCTTTCCACCGGGGCGTCATCAGCCAGTTCGAGGGGTACGGAGACCTGGCCGAGCTGGACTGGGCGGCCTACCGAGCCCGGTACGGCGACGTCCGCCGGCTCGACCGCATCCTGGAAGCCGAAGGGAACACGGTCAACCGCTACCAGGCGTCGAAACAGGCCGACGTGGTCATGCTCGGCCACCTCTTCCGGCCCGCCGAGCTGTACGGCCTCTTCGCCCGGCTCGGCTACCGGCTCGACGACGCGGTGTGGCGGGCGACCGTCGCGTACTACCTGCCGCGCACCAGCCACGGATCGACGCTCAGCAGTCTCGTGCACGGCTGGGTGCTGGCCCGGCAGAAGGATCCGGACGCCTGGAAGTACTGCGAGGAGGTGCTGCTCGGTGACGTCACGGACATCCAGGGCGGGACCACCGGCGAGGGCGTCCACCTGGGCGCCATGGCCGGCACCCTCGACCTCGCGGAGCGCGGAGTCACGGGCCTGGAGACCGGCCCCGAAGGCCTGTACGTCGACCCCGTCCCCCTGCGGGAGATCGAGCCCGTCGCATTCACGCTCTGCCACCGGGGACACCGTGGCGTCCGCGTACGACTGCTTCCCGGCAGGTTCGGCATCACCGTGCCGGAATCCTGCCAAGGTCCCCTGGCCCTCATGCTGCCCGGGGAACAGGCCGTCGTGGTGGCGGCCGGCGACGAGCACTGGTTCCGGCTTCCCGGGGAGCAGACCCACGGCCCTCTTCCCGGGGACCAGCCCCGCTGCCCTCTTCCCGGGGACTAGACCCGCTGCCCTCGTGGCCGGACCCGGCCCCGAGAGGGCCGAACGGCCCCCACCCGGCCCCCGGTGGGCCCCTGCTGGCCCCGCGTCCCCGAGTGGACAGTGGAGGAAGCGCCACGGCATATCGCGTACGGGCTCACGGGAACGACCGAAGGAGGAGACGCATGAGTGCGAAACGGGTTCTGGTCGCCTACGGAAGCAAGCACGGTGCGACTGCCGGGATCGCGGAGCAGATCGGAACGTCGCTGCGCGAGGACGGGATCGACGTGTTGGTGGTCCCGGCCGGCGAGGTCGCGGACGTCCGCGGTTACGACGGGGTGGTGCTGGGCGGCTCCCTGTACGCGGGGCGGTGGAACGGCCGGGCCCGGCGCTGCGCGAAGCGCAACGCCCGGTACCTGAAGCACCGTCCCGTCTGGCTGTTCAGCAGCGGACCGGTCGACTCCTCCGCCGAACGCAGCGACATCCCGCCGGTACGGGCCGTCGCCCGGCAGATGCGACGGCTCGGCGCCCGCGACCACATCACCTTCGGCGGCAGCATCACGGAAGGTACGCCCGGCCTGCTCGCCCGCACCCTCGTACGCCAGGGCAAGGGCGGGGACTTCCGCAACCCCGAGCGCATCCAGGCCTGGGCCCATCACATCGGCGCCGAGCTCACCGCTGCCGCCTCACCCGCTTCATGAGAAGACTCCCGGTGCCGGAGGCCCGCCATGCTTCACGGAACATCGCCCAATCCGCTGCGGCGGACGGCTGACCGCACGCGCACCCGGTGGCTCCTCGCCTTCGCCCTGTCGGCTCTCGTCGCCGCACTCTGCGGAGTGGGCGTCGGGCTGGCCGTGTGGAACGTCGACAGCCGCACCGCGCGGGAAGAGGCCGAGCACGTGCACCGGATCACGGCCACGACGCTCGGGGCCGCCGAACTCGCACCCGACTCCTGGAGCGGCGGTGTCGCCGCATCCGTAGCGCAGGCTGCCTGGCAGTTCCCTTCGGCCGCCCGGCACACAGGCCTCGTAAAGGTCCAGCCCAAAACCCCCGCGGGCAGTTCCGTCGTGATCTGGGTGGACGACACGGGCCGTACGGTCCAGGTGCCCCCGTCTGCGGGCGAGCGGGCCTTCGCCGCGATGACCGTCGGCGCCACTGTCGCCGCCCTGATCGCGCTGACAGCCGCGGGCGTCGTCCACCTGAGGCTTCGGACCGTCGAGGCGCGCAGCCTGTCCATGTGGGAACGGGACTGGCGGCGCGTGGAACCCGGCTGGTCGGGCCGACTGCCCACTCAATCTGGAGTCGACGATGAGTGAGGCGCTCACCGGCCATCTCCCTTCCCAGGGAGAAGTGCCACCCACACCGCGTGATCCGAGCGAGCCGCTGCCTTTGCTGCGCCGGGAGCTCGGCACCGGAGCGGACGGGCTGTCCACGCGGGAGGCCGAACGCCGGCTCGCCGTCTACGGACCCAACGAGGTCCGGCGCAAGGGCCACACCTCTCTGGGACGCGAGCTGGTGCGTCAACTGGTGCACCCGCTGGCCCTGTTGCTGTGGGCCGCGGCGGTCATGGCGTTCGTCGCCGACATTCGCGTGCTCGGGATCGCGATCGTCGCCATCGTCCTCGTCAACGCCGCCTTCGCCCTGGTGCAGGAGCGGCAGGCCGAGCAGGCGGTGGAAACCCTCGCCAAGTACCTCCCCGAACACGCCATGGTGATTCGCGACGGGAAGTCCCGGCAGACGGAGGCCCGCACTCTGGTCCCGGGCGACATCATCGCCCTCGACGAGGGCGACAAAGTACCCGCCGACGTCCGACTCGTCGACGGAGGCCTCGAAGTCGACCTGTCCATGCTGACGGGGGAGTCCACCCCGGCCCAGCGCATCGCCGGGCCGGGGACCGCGGGCTCTACACTCCTGCAGGAACCCAACCTCGTGTTCAGCGGCACGACCTGCACCGCCGGCCAGGCCCGGGCGATGGTCTTCGCCACCGGCGACCGCACCGAACTCGGCCGCATCGCCGCCCTCAGCCAGCACACTCGACGGGACCCGAGCCCGTTGGAGCAGCAGGTCAAGAAGGTCGCCTGGCTCATCGCCGCTGTCGCGGTCGCGATGGGCGCGCTGTTCCTGGTCCTGGGCGTCGCCGTGGGGCTGCCGCTGACCGACGCGCTGATGTTCGCCATCGGACTGCTCGTCGCCAACGTGCCCGAAGGACTGCTGCCGACCATCACCCTCGCCCTCGCTGTCGGAGTGCGCCTCCTGGCACGCCAGGGCGCGGTCATCAAGCGACTCAGCGCCGTGGAGACCCTGGGATCCACCAACGTCATCTGCACCGACAAGACCGGCACCCTCACCCAGAACAAGATGCGGCTCCAGAGCACCTGGACGCCCGCCGCCCGCACGAACCCCGGCCCCGAGGCCGTACGGCTCACTGCTACCGCCGCCCTGTGCACCACCGTCACCAGGGACGCAGACGGTGAACTCCACGGCGACCCCACGGAGATCGCGCTGGTGACCGGCGCCGCCGATCGAGGCGCCCCGCTCGACATCGACGTGCGCGACACGGACCGCCACACCGTCTTCCGCTTCGACCCCCGCCTGCGCCTGATGTCCGTCGTCCAGCGGGATCCGGCGGGCGGCGGCGGCATGCGGCTGATCGTCAAAGGGGCCCCGGAATCGGTCCTGGCCCGCACCCTGGACCACGCCCAGAACGCCGCGGCGCATGCTGCGGCCGAAGAACTCTCCGGCCGCGGCATGCGCGTACTCGCCGTCGCCACCCGCGAACTGGCCGGCGACGTGCAGGTGACCCGCCGAGAGAACGCAGAGACGGAGCTGACGCTGCTGGGCCTCGTGGGCCTCTACGATCCCCCGCGCCCCGAGGTCGCCGCCGCGGTACGTCGCTGCCACGAAGCAGGGCTCCTCGTGCACATCGTGACCGGCGACAACGGAGCGACCGCCGCAGCTGTGGCCCGGGAGGTCGGCATCGGGGCGCCCCGCCTCGTCGTGGTGCCGGAGTCGGAGTCGATCGGCGACGACGACCTCGACCGGCTCCTCGCGGACGGCGACGCCGAGATCGTCTTCGCCCGCTCGTCACCGGAGACGAAACTGAGGGTGGCGGACGCCCTACGGGCCCACGGGCTGATCGTCGCGATGACCGGCGACGGCGTCAACGACGCCCCCGCACTGCACCGCGCCCACATCGGCGTGGCGATGGGGCTCTCCGGCACCGACGTCGCCCGCGAGGCGTCCACGATGGTGCTGACCGACGACAATTTCGCCACCATCGTCACCGCGATCGAATCCGGCCGCCAAGTCTATGACAACGTACGGAAGTTCATCGTCTACATTTTCGCCCACCTCACCCCCGAGGTAATCCCCTTCCTGGTCTTCGCACTCTCGGGCGGCTCCATCCCGCTTCCCCTCACCGTCCTGCAGATCCTGGCCATCGACCTCGGAACCGAGACCCTCCCGGCTCTGGCCCTGGGCCGCGAACGCGCGGAGCCGGGCAGCATGAGCCGGCCGCCCAGGCCGAGCTCCCAGGGCGTCATCTCCAAGGACATGCTCATCCGCAGCTGGGGCTACCTCGGCACCGTCTCCGCCGCCCTGGTCATGACCGCGTTCTTCTACGTGCTGTGGCGGGCCGGCTGGCACCCCGGGGACCCGACCGGCCCTGGAACCCCGCTGCACCACGCGTACGTCACCGCGACGACCGCAACCTTCGCCGGCATCGTCACCTGCCAGGTCGGCACGGCGGTGGCCGCCCGCACCGACCACGCGTCACTGCGCGCCATCGGGTTCTTCACCAACCCGCTGCTCCTGGCCGGCATGGCCTTCGAACTCGTCTTCACGGCGGCCCTGGTCTACGTGCCGCTCCTGCAAGGCCTCTTCGGCACCGCGGCCCTGCCCCTCGACGTGGTCGCCCTCATCGCGGTCTTCCCCGTCCTGGTCTGGGGCACCGACGAACTGCGCCGCCTCAGGCGGCGCACCCGTAAGCCCGCGCACACCTGACACGAGCAGGGCAACACCGGTGGGTTCACTCGTGGGCGACGACGGCGACGGGCGCGGCGGCGTGGTGCAGGACCGCGTGCGCGACCGCGCCGATGTGGGTGCCGTAGGCGGAGCGTCGGATGCGCCTGCCGACCACGACCAGCGCGGCACCCTTGGAGGCGTCCACGAGCTGGATCGCGGACTGGCCGATGAACACCTCGGGGGCGACTGGCACCGAAGGGTACTTCTCGCACCAGGGGCGGATCATCTCGTCCACGGCGGTGGCGATCCCCCGACCGATCTCCTCCTGGACACCGGGGTCGAGACCGGGGCCGTAGCCGACGACCGGCGGCGGTGCCCAGGAGTGGAGCACCCGCAGGGCGCACCCGCGGCGTGCTGCCTCGTCGAAGGCGAAGGAGAGCAGCGCGTCACAGGGGCGCCCGATGTCCACTCCCGTCACGATCGGGCCGTCGGTACCGGGCCCCTCGGCGGGCGTCGCCCCATCGTGCGGTGCCCGGACGAGGACGACCGGCTGATCGGTTGCGCCGATGGTCCCCGCGCCGATGGACCCGAGGATGAATCCGGCGATGGCGCCGAGCCCTCGGGAACCCAGCACCAGCATGTCCGAAGAGCCGGCCGCGTGGGCGAGGGCCGTGGCCGGGATCCCCGACAGCCGGCGGGCGGTGATCTCCAGCTCCGGGTACAGCCCCTTGATCTCCTCGGAGGCCTCGCGGAGCAGGGCCTGTGCCCACTGGCGCTGGACTTCGGTGGTCGCGACGGCGAGAGGGGGCCGCTCCAGCCACTCCTCCACGTGGACCAGGGCCAGGGGCACCCCTCGGAGGTCCGCTTCGTGCGCGGCCCATCGGGCCGCCGCGACACTTTCGCGCGAGCCGTCGAGGCCGGCGGTCACAAGGTTGGCCATGGTGCCCATCTCCCTTGGTTGACGTGTGAGTTCCAGACTCCGCCCCGGCCACCGCTTCCAGGAGGGGCCGAGGGGCCCGTTGTGGAGCCGACCGGCCCTTACCGGGCGAGGAGGAGAGCGGGCGGGCAGGGCTGCCGGGCATGGTGCGGTACCGGTGCGGCTCTGGCGGGTGGTCAGTCGTGGGCGAGTACGGCGACCGGCGCGGCCGTGTGGTGCAGCACGGCGTGCGCGATCGGGCCGAGGTGCGTGCCCATGGGCGAGCGGCGGATGCGGCGTCCGATGACGACGAGGTCCGCGCCCGTGGTGGCCTGGACCAGCTCCCGTCCCGCCGATCCGATGAACGTCTTCTCCTCGAGTCGCACGTCCGGGAACTTCAGCCGCCACGGCATGAGCATGTCGTCGAGCATCTGGGCGACGGTGCGGTCGACCTCGCGTGCGACCGAGGGATTGAGGACGGGCGAGTAGCCGGACGCGGGAGGGAGCTTCCAGCCGTGCACCGCCCGCAACGCGCAGTCGCGGCGCGAGGCTTCCTCGAAGGCGAAGGCCAGGACCCTGTCGCAGGCCTGATGGATGTCGACGCCCACGACGATCTCGCCGTACGGGGTGCCGGCCCCGTTCTCCCCGCCGTCCTCCTCCGCCCGTACGAGGACGACGGGTGTCTCGGTGGCCGTGAGGGTGGACAGGCTCACGGAGCCGACGATGAAGCCCACCACACTGCCGAGCCCGCGGGAGCCGAGGACCAGGAGGCCGGCGCTCTCGGCCTCTGCCGCCAGAGCCGTGGAAGGCCTGCCCGAGAGGCGACGGGTGGAGATCTCCAGGCGGGGATAGGCCCGCTTCAGCTCGTCGGTGGCGGAGGCCAGGACCTCGTCGGCCCAGCGGTCGCGCGTCCCGGGGTCCAGTTCGGGTATCAGCGTGCCGGAGGACCAGTCCTCGGCGTGGACGATCCGCAGGGGGGCCTGCCGGAGCGCGGCCTCGCGGGCTGCCCAGCGGGCTGCGGAGAGGCTCTGGGGGGTGCCGTCGACGCCGACGGTTACGTGGTGGTTCATGACGGTGGCCTCCTCAGGCTGCGCGGAGTGTTCCGCTGTCACCAGGTGATGGGTTGCGCCCCGCGCTCCGGCGGGATCAGACGGGAGTCGTCCGTGCGGGCGGTGAGCTCGTCCACCACGGCGACGACACCGTCCAGTCGTGCGGTGAGCCGCAGGGCGAGGGGGATCTGGCTCTGCCGTTCCAGCCGGCCCGCGAGGGTCACGACACCGTCCAGGACGTGGATGTCCACCGCCCCGGTGGGCGCCCCGATGCTGCTCGACAGCACGTCCTCGCTCACGTGCCGCCGTATCTCGGCATCGGGGCGCAGGAAGACGCGCAGGAGGTCACGCCGGGTGACGATGCCGACGAGGCGTTCTTCCTCGTCGGTGACCGGAAGACGTTGCAGACCCAGGCGCGTCATGAGCTGCCCCGCCTCCGAGACGCCTTCCTGCGTGCGGACCGTGACAGCGGGAGCCGACATGATGTCCGCGGCCGTCAGGGCCCTGCGGGCGAGCAGATCGCTCTCGGAGACGACGCCGACCACCCGGTCGTCCTCGTCCACGACGGGCAGTCCGGTGATGTCGTAGTCGGCGAGGAGCTTGGCGATCTCCCGGAACGTCGTCGAACGGTCCACCGAGACGACATCTGCCGTCATCACCTCGCCGACCTGGGTGTGCTTCACGACCGGACCTCCTGTACGTCGTCATGCAGGGGCGCAGAGGGCTGGTGTGCACCACCCGTACCGGCCACCATCCGCCCCGCCGGCGTCCGTATCGAGGGCCGAACGGTCCTGTACGGGGGCCGACCGGGTCCGACCACGGGGGCGTACGCCGATTCCGGGAGCCGGGGAGGGGAGCCCGGGAGGGACCGGTCGGCCCTTGCCCTGGCCCCTATGGCCCTCGCCGGCCCCGCACCCGCGATGCCAGCGTGGGAGGGCAAGCACGATGGCCCCTCGATCAGGAGAAACCATGGAAGGCATCACTGCCGGTCCGGAACTCGGGACGGTCATCGTCGGCGTCGACGGGTCGGACCCCGCACGCGGGGCAGCCCTGTGGGCCGCGGCCGAAGCCGCACGGCGGGGGAGCACCCTGCACATCGTCCACGCCGCCGACACGGACAGCAGAGCCGCCTACGCATCGGTGGAAACCATCGAACGGGTCCGCACGGCAGGGCGCGAACTACTCGATGACACCGCCGCGGCCGTAGCGGAACTCCATCCCGATCTGTACGTCACCACGGAGTTCAGCCGCAACGCACCCGTACCCAGCCTCCACCGGGCCGCCGGCGTCCACGGCACGATCGTCGTCGGCAACCGCGGTCTCGGCGGGTTCACCTCGCTGATGCTCGGCTCCGTCGGACTCAAGGCCGCCGCGAGTGCCATCACCCCCTTGGCCGTGGTGCGGGGTACGGACCCGCGGGTCGAGACGGGCAGCGTACTGGCCGGTGTCCACGACGAACACGACCTCGACTGCGTCCGGTACGCGGCGTGCGAAGCCGGGCTGCGCAAGGCGTCGCTGCGGCTGCTGCACGTATGGAACCTGCTGCACTCCGTGGGCAACGTCGTGAGCATGCTCGACGACGTCGAGGAGATCAGCGGCCGGCACGCGGAGCGCCTGACGGGCATGGCCGCCCTGATCCGCGAGGAGTTCCCGGATCTGACCGTGCACGCCGACCTGGAGAAGAGCTTCTCGGTGGCCGGTGTACTGGCCGAGGCCTCACAGGACGCGGACCTGCTGGTCGTCGGCGGGAGGCGCTCGCCGGGGTACATCGGCCGCACGCTGGGGCACGTGACCCACAGCCTCCTGCACCACGCGCGATGTCCCGTGCTGCTCATCCCGCGGCACGGCAACGACCAGGGGAGCCAGTCGTGATGAAGAACATGACGGACCGTGAGATCGTCGTCGGAATCGACCCGGTCAGGGACTGGCACATGGCCCTGGCCTGGGCCGCCGACGAGGCGCACCGCCGGGCACTCGGACTGGGTCTCGCACTGGTGGTGCCACCGCAACACGACACCCAGCACGCCGACGGGAGCACGCACCGCATCGACCTGCGCCGGACCGGAGCGGAAACCCTCGAAGCGGCCGCGGTGTGGACGCGCTCGCGGCACCCGGATCTCGAACCGTCCACCCACCTGTTCGACGGGCTTCCGGCCCCCGTACTCGGCCGGCTTTCCTTGCAGGCCCCCCTGCTGGTGCTCGGCTCGCGACACCTCAGCCGCACCGAGGAGTTCCTCAGTGCCGGTTCACTGGTGGTGCCCGTCGTCGCACAGGCGTACTGTCCGGTCGTGGTCGTCGGCGATGCGGAGCACGTCAGCCAACTGTCGCCGTACATGGTCGTCGCGGTCGACGGCAGCGAGTCGTCGAAGGCGGCGCTCGCCGTGGCCTTCGAGGAAGCGAGCGTGCGCGGATGCACCCTGCGGGCCATCTCGGTGTGGCACCAGCCCCTGCTCTCGTTCCAGGACAGGAACGAGGGTCTCCAGGAGCAGCGCCGCATGCTGTACGAGACCGTCGCCGGCTGGTCGGAGAAGTACCCGGACGTCGCGCTCACCCACGAAGTGCTGGCAGGCCACCCGGTCGAGGAGCTCGCGAAGGCGGCCGAACACGCCCTGGCCCTGATCCTGGGCCGCCGCGGAAACGGGGGTTACACGGGCATGCGGCTCGGCTCCGTCGTCCACGGACTGCTGCACCGGGCCCACTGCCCGGTCATCACCGTCCCCCTCGCGCAAGGGACCTGATGTCCGCACCCGCGGCCGGCCGAGCACCCGCCACCTCACGCAGGCCCCGCGGGCTCACCGAACGGGAGGCCGGGCGCCGCCTCGTCGAGCACGGCCGCAACGAAATCGCCGCCCAGCCGGCCACACCCCCCTGTACGCCCGGGTCCTGGCGCAGCTCCGAGACCCGCGCCTGCCGATCCGGGTGCATCAACGTGCGCCCCACCGATGGCCGTTGGAAGCGCGGCAGGGGCAGCGTCGTTCGCTGTAGATTGAGCCGGCGGGGCGAGGCCGGCGAACCGAGCCGGCCGGCGGAGATGCTCGCGGACTACTGGCGCTGAGGAGGACTTTCGTGACGGACTCGCAGCGTAAGCCGTTCCTGTACGTCGTCGTCTGTGCTGCCGGGATCGCCGACGACGTCGGCAAGCTGATCACGGCGGCCCAGGAACGGAACTGGGACGTCGGGGTCATCGCCACTCCGCATGCTCTGCCCTTCCTCGACATCCCTGCGATCGAGACTCGGACCGGCTTCCAGATACGTTCCGGCTGGAGATGCTCTCCTCCCTCGTCTCCCACGCCGGGGATGCCGATCCCTCCCGGTGAGACCTGTCGTGTCCTCATCGAGGGCGGCGCCTTCGGCATGTGACTGGGGATCTCGCACAACCTCGCCGGTCTTCTCTGGCAGAGGTTGGCGTGTCCCCGATAAGGACTGGTCCCCAGAGAACGATGTCTCTACTCTGATCCGAACGGGACGGCGCGCCTTCCCGCAGGTTGCGGTGCCGTGGCAGAGCGGCCCATAGCGATCGACGTGGGGGAGGCCCCTCTCACGGCGACTGACGGAGACGGGGCGGGCCTGCTCCCATCTGTCCGCGGGTTCGAATCCCGTCGGCACCGCAGCCGAGCCGTACTTGGTCCAGTGCACGGCACTGCCTCATCGGGCAGCGGGCCCTGTTCCACCCGCACGGACTGCTCGGCCGCGCCCACTGGTGGAGTATTCCTCCCTTCCGCGCCATCGTCTTCGGCGGCATGGCCCGCAACATCGCCCGCACCGCCGAGCGGACGGGCGGACGGGCGGACGGGCGGACGGTCAGGTGTGGCCGATCGGGACGTGGGGCCGCCGGATGTCCTCCGGGTAGGCCGTGTGCAGCACGGCCTCCTCGTAGGCGATGGTGCCCGCCGCGACGAGGGCGTTGATGCTGGTTTCGAGGGTCTGCATGCCGTCACGGTGGCCGGTCGCGACCATGTTGCGGATCTGGCGGGTCTTGCCCTCGCGGATCAGGTTGCGGATCGCCGACGTTCCTGCCAGCACCTCGAAGGCGGCCACCCGGCCCCCGCCGGTCCGGGGGATGAGCGTCTGGTTGAGGATGCCGACCAGGGTGTGCGCCAATTGCAGCCGGATCTGCGGCTGTTGCTCGGCCGGGAACACGTCGACGATCCGGTCCAGCGTCTGCGACGTGTCGTTGGTGTGCAGGGTGGCGAACACCAGGTGTCCGGTCTCGGCGATGGTCAGGGCTGCGGAGATGCTCTCCGGGTCGCGCATCTCGCCGAGGAGCAGGACGTCGGGATCCTCGCGCAGGGCCGCGCGCAGCGCGGCGTGGAACGAGTCGGTGTCGGTGCCGATCTCACGCTGGTTGACCGCGGAGCGCTTGTGCTGGTGGAGGTACTCGATCGGGTCCTCGATGGTGAGGATGTGCACCGACCGGTGCGTGTTGACGTAGTCGAGGAGCGCCGCCAGGCTCGTCGACTTCCCCGACCCGGTCGGCCCGGTGACCAGCACCAACCCGCGCGGCATGCCCGCCCACCCCATGACGGCCGGGGGGAGCCCGAGCTGCTCGGACGACGGCACGTCGAACGGGATGATCCGCAGCGCCAGCGCCGACGCGCCGCGCTGCACGAAGGCGTTCCCGCGCAACCTGGCCTTCTCCCCCCAGCTGAACGCGAAATCGACCTGCTTCTCCCGGCGGAACCGCTCCGTGAGTTCCTTGCCCAGCACCCCGGTCACCAGGCGATCGGCCTCCGGCTCGGTCAGCGCGGCCCCCTCGACCGGTCGCAGGGCGCCGTCGACGCGGAGGAACGGCGCCGATCCGGTGGTGAGCAGCAGGTCGCTGCCGCCCCGTTCCCACAGCTCGCCGAGCAGGTGGTCGATGATCGCGGAACTCGGCCCGGGCATGGTGGTCTCCAAGGTGGTGTGCGTACTCATGGCAGGACCGTCCACTGCTTCACGGTGCCGGCGTGGCCGTCGAAGGACACGGCGGCCCGGACGAGGGGGCCGGACAGCAGGTCGATCCGGGTGCCGCCCAGGTGCTCGGTCGCGCCGCCGCTCCCGGCGGTGACGGTGTAGGTCACGGTCAGCCCGGCCAACTGGGAGGCTGTGGTCAGGCCACACGGTGCCAGGTCGACCCGGTCGGTCACCGGGCCGCCCGTGCCGGGACGGACCGGCACGTCCAGTGCGTTGTCGACGCCGGTGCAGGTGCTGCCGGTGAAGTCCACCGACATCCTCACTGACTCCACGTCACCGTCTTCATGGTGCGCCACCTGCAGGAAGACGTGGTCGAGCGGTCCGGTCGTGGCCGGTGCCGGCGGGGCGTAGCCGCCGAACGTGAGGGACGCCCGGCCGCTGCCGGGGATGGTGGCGTCCGTGACGTCGACGGGTGCGCCGGGAGCCGGAGGCGTGAACCCGGTGATCGCGGTGACCGACGCCGGTTTCGCCATCACGGCCGGATACGTCGTGAACAGCACCGGCTCCGGTGGGACTCCGATCACCGGGCGGAGGTACCTGGCGGTCGGGCTGATGCCGAGATCGATGGTCCGGGCGATGATGCCGCGGGTGACGACCTGCGAGCCGACCTGGCTCATCGACAGGTCGACGGCAGCGGTCGGCGCGTAGACGGTGCCGTTGATCACCAGTCGGCTGTGATCGCTGGCCGTGTCGGCGTCGTCGGTCGACTTCAGCACCGCGCAACGGCCGCCCGCGGTGAGGCAGCCGGACAGGGCCCTGATGGACGGGGCCCGGTACACGATGTCGAGCTCGACGCCGTCGAGCTGGTCGGCGGCTTGGGTACTGCCCGTGCCCAACCTCGCCGCATAGTCGACAGCGAGCTTGGACAACTGGTCTTCCTGCGTGACCCCGCAGGCGCCGAGGTCGACCACGTCGACACCGAGTGCCCCTTCATGGGCGGTCAGGGCGTGGTTCGCGTCGCAGGCGGTACCGGTGCCGGAAACGGTCAAGGCGGCCGTGGGTGGCTCCGTCGGTGAGGGCGGTGCCGTCGGTGATGGCGGCGCCGGGGTGGTGTCGTCGTCCTGGTGCGATACGCGCAGCACGACCTTGTCGATCACCGCCCCCGCCGGCAGGGGCAGCATCGCGAACGCACCGAGCCGGATCGACGCCGACGGGGTGGCCGTGGCGAGCCTCGCGGTCGAGGCGGTGGTGTCCATCGCCTGCGCGTTCTTCGGGTCGAGGAACGCCGCGGCGGTGGGCGTAGCGGTGCTGATCGCCGTGGTCGGCCGTACCGAGACCGGGGGTCGGTAGGCCAGTTCGAGGGCGATGCCGTCGAGCTGATCGGTGGCGGCGGTGCTGCCGGCGCCGAGGGTGGCGGTGTAGGTGACGACCAGGCCGGTCAGCTGGGCGGGGTCGGTCAGCCCGCAGGTGGCGACCAGGTCCAGGGTGTCGGTGGCCAGGGCGTCCTGGTGTGCGGCGAGCTTCTGCGAGGTGGTGCAGGAGCGGGGTATGCCGGGCCCGGTCAGGGTGACCGCCACCGTCGGCGGCGGTCCTCCGGACGCCCCGGGATCGTCGCGATGCGCGACGTGCAGCAGGGCCCCGTCCAGGACCGAGCCGGGCGCCACCGCAGGGGCGTCGTAGCCGCCGAGGTCGATGCCGGCGGTCGGCGTGGTGACCGAGTCGAGTGTGGCGCGGGCCGTGCTGGCGCCGTCGATCGCCTGGGCGTTGGCCGCGTGGATGAACGTCGTCGACGATGCGCTCGTCGCGGCCCGGGGCGGCGGCGGGTCGTAGACGATTTCGAGCCACATGCCATCCAGGGAATGGGTGCCCGCGGTGCCGCCCGCCTTCAGTCCGGCGGCGTAGGTCGCGGTCAGGCCGGTCAGCCGTGCGGGGTCGGTGATGCCGCATGCCTTCAGGTCGACGCGGTCGTCGCCCAGGCCGGCCCGCGCGTTGAGCGGCAGGTTGGTACAACTGCCACCGCCGCCCGCGGGGGTGACGCTGATCCTGGGCGCCGCCGCGTCGCCGGTCTCCTGATGGGCCACCCGCAGCACGGCAGAATCGATCGTCGACCCCGGCGGCACGGGCGGCTGGCCGAATCCGGCCAGGGTGATCGACGCGGACGGGGCTGCCGTGGTCAGATCGGCGCCGGCCGCCAGCGATGTCGGCTGCTCGCCGATCTCCAGGGCGTTGTGGGGATCGGTGCCGGTAGCGGTGAACCCGGTCGATGCGGTCACGGCGGTCGGCTTGAAATTGGTCGGCGTGCGGTAGGCGACCTCCAGCCGGATGCCGTCCAGGCGTTCCGTGGCGGTGGTGCCGCCGGTGTCCAGGGAGGCGGCGTAGGTCACTGTCAGGCCGGTGAGCCGAGCCGGGTCGGTGAGCCCGCACGCGCCCAGCAGGTCGATCGGGGGATCCACGGCGAGCGCCGCGTGCCGGGGCAGGTCGTCGGTGCGGCAGGTGTCCGCTCCGACGGCGGTCGTGACCTTCACCGCGCCGGGGGCGGTCAGATCGCCGTCGTCCTCGTGCTCGACATGCAGCGTCGCGCTGGTGATGACCGAGCCGGGCGGCACCTGCGGGGTGAAGCCGGCGAGCTGCATCGTGGCCGACTGACGTTTCGTCGGGTCGAGGACGGCGTCGGCCGTGCAGCCCGCGGTGCCCGTCGGCTGCGAACACCCGGGCGGGGTCGGCCGTTCGCCACTGGTCAGGGCATGGACCGGGTCGGCGAAGCCGGTGTTCGTGACCACCGCTGTCGGCTTCAGCGTGTGTGACGGCTTCGGCGGCTGGACCCCGTACACCGCCACCCGCTGCGCGTCCGGGGTCACCGGGGCACACAGTTCGGCGTGTCCACGGTCGACCTGGAACTGGCTGCCGCCGCCCATCATGACCTCGACGCCTTCGGGCCGCGTGCTATCGCAACCGTCCGGGTTGGGGATGACCGGGCGGGTGGGGGACCCGGGATCCCAGCCTGCCTGCGTGCCGCCGACGACGCTGACCGTGGGGTCGTCGACCGTCCAGATCGCGGCGGCGCCGGTGAAGGTGAAGTCGAAGTAGTAGATGCCCGGCCGCAGCCACACGACGAGGTTGGGGCAACCGCCACCGGTGAGGCGGGTGAGGGCGCGGGCGTCGTCGTAGTAGCCGGGCTGCAACCGCACCAGCCAGGAACCGGGGGCGGGGCACGCGGGCACCGTCCGCCGGACCGGGACGGTCGTGGCGGGCGGGGTGTAGTCCGGGTCGGCGCCCACGACCTCGTCGGCGGGCGCCGGCGGGGTGTCGTTGGCGCAGTCGTGCACGTACGGGGCCTGGGCCGGGGGCAGCTGGGGCTGTGACACGGCACTGGAGCAGTCGCCGACGGCGGACACGTCGCCCGACACCACCATCGAGGCGCCGGCGCCGGTGGTGATGTTCGAGTGGGAGAACACGCTGCCCTGCACGCGCAGACCGGGCGTGGTCACGTTGATGCCGTCCTTCGCCGCCCGGCCCAGGCTGCGCAGCGCGTCCTGCGGTTGGGTCGCGCGCGTGGCCGCGGGAGACGTGTTGAGGGGGTCGCAGTGGACGGTCATCTGCCGGCCGTTGATCGGCGGGGCGATGTAGTCGGCGCACGGGTTGCCCTGCGAGAAGTTCTTGATCGCGAGCTGCGTGGCACCGTCCGCGCTGTAGTCCCGCTTGCCCTGGTCGACGTACACGCCCGCGGCTTTCAGTCCCGTGCCGGCGAAGGACAGGACCGACACGGTGACCAGGCTGAAGACGAAGATGAAGGCCAGCGCGAGGACCAGTGTCGCGCCCTGTTCGTCGTCGCGCGGGCGGCGCGGATCCATGCGGCCCGGATCCATGCGGCCCGGTTTCGGCCGGCCCGGATTCAGGCGGCGCGGATTGCGGCGGCCGGTCATGACGAGCTCGATCGCCGGACGGCGGTGAGGGCCGTCGGGGGCGCGGCGGGGTCGCTCTGCACGGTCAGCGTTACCTCCATGGGCGAGGTGCACGAGGTCTCGGCACCGCAGCTCAGAGTCACCGGATGGGTTGATGTGGCGTTGTCGAACCGGCCCAGCAACGTGGTGACGACGCCTCCGTCGGTGCACTTCACCCGGTTGAGGGCACCGGTCGGCTGGTCGTAGGTGTAGACGACGTCGGTGCCGGGCCGGCTCAGGTGGACGATCACGTCGGCAACGCCGCATGCGGGGGCGGTCGTTACTCTGTCCGCGCTGTGCACGTCGCCGTAGAAGTAGCGGCCCAGCGTGCCCGCCGCGCTGGTGGCGGCCACCCGCTTCCCGGTGCCCGCTGTGAACCGCAGTCCGAGGACGAGCGCCGTGGGCAGCAGTGTCCCGATGATGCCCACGATGACGATCGTGACCAGCAACTCGGTCAGGGTGAACCCCGACTCCGGGCGACCGGTGGGTCGTTGGGTCGTCATGACAGCATCGACTCCCGTTTGACCACCTCGAGGGTCGCGTCCCTGACGGGGTGTGGGCCGGTCGAGCGCACGGTGAGCGTCACCCTCTGGACTCCGGTATCGGCCGATGGGCAGGACCGGCCGAACGAACCCACCCCGTCCCAGTACTCGATCTCGACGGTCACGGTGTACCCGGCCGGCGGTGTCGGAGTCCCGTAACCAATGGCGCAGGACACGTACGGGTCGCTGACGACCTTCTCGGCGGCGCTGCGGATGACCGAGTCGGCGGTGGTCACCTTCTGCTGCGCAACCGAGCTGACGATCGCGGTGCCCATGCCCCCGAGGATGGCCACGAAGGCGACGCCCATGAGCACCACGGCGACGAGGACCTCGATCAGGGTCTCGCCCTCTTCGCCGCGGCGGCGCCGCGGGCGGCGTGCCGGGCCGGTCATTGGACGTTGACCTGGTTGTAGACGCCGTAGATCGCCGAGAGGAGGGCGACGGCCACGAACCCCACGACGACCCCGACCATGATCACCACGGCCGGTTCGAACAGGCTGGTCAGCCGCTTGAGCTTGTGCTGCAGTTCCTTCTCGTAGAACTCCGACACGTGTCCGAGCTGGTCGTCGAGAGTTCCGGTCTCTTCCCCCACGCGCATCATCTGGGTGACCGCCCCGGGGAACAGCTTGGTGCGGGCGATCGGCCGGGAGATGCCGCCACCTTCGAGCATCTCCGTCCGGGCCGTCCCGATGGACCGTTCGTACACCAGGTTGTTGGCGCCCGAGCCGGCCAGGCCGAGCGCCTCCGGGACGGGCACGCCGGCCTTGATCATCGAGGTCAGGATGCGGCAGAACCGTTCGATGACCATGAAGCGGACCACGTCGCCGACCACCGGCAGCGCCAGCAGGAAGCGGTCGCGCAGTACCCGTCCCCGCTCGGTCCGCAAACCGGCGATCAGTGCCGCGACGAGCGCGACGAGCACGCCGGCGATGACCGGATACCAGGCCGTGACGAAGTCGGTGAAACCCAGCAGGATCCGGGTCGGCAGCGGCAGTTCCGCGTTGAAGGACTCGAAGAACACCTTGAAACGGGGCAGCACGAAGAGGACGAGGACGAGAACGACGGCGAGGGCCAGACCCATCACCAGGATCGGATAGGTCAGGGAGGAGCGGATACTGCGCCGGGCCTCGACGTCGCGCTCGATGTAGCGGGCCAACTGGGCCATCACCACGTCGAGTTCACCGGTCGCCTCGGCCGAGCGGAGGACGGAGACGTAGAACGGCGGGAGAGCCTTGGTGTGGACGGCCATCGATTCGGCGAAGCTTTCGCCGAATCGCAGCGAGTCCATGACGTCGACGAGAACCTTGCCCAGCTTCTTGTCCTTGGTCTCGGCGCGGATGATCTCCAGGGAGTCCAGGATGGGGACTCCGGCCTTGATGAAGGCGGCCATCTGGCGGGAGAAGTTGCTCAGCTCGACCAGATCGACCTTTTCCGCGGTCAGTTCGAGCTGCAGCAGATTGCGGCCCGCGGCCTTGACCGACTGCACGGCGTATCCCTGCCGGGTCAGGCTGTCGGTCACGCCGTCGACACTGGAGCCCGTGAGCACGCCGGTGGCCCGATTCCCGTCCGGGCCGACCGCGACGTACTTGAAGGTGGCCATGCCGATGCACTCCTGGTTTCCGGTGTCAGAGGTTCGCGTCGTCAGTGTTCGGGTGCGGCATCCGGCGGGTCCGGCAAGATCCGGAAGAGACGGCCTAGACCACGTACACGCTGGACATGATCTCGGCGATGGTCGTGACCCCCTCCTCCACCAGACGGACGCCTCCGTCCAGGAGGCTGTCCATGTGCTGCTCGCGGGCGGCCTTACGCAGGCTGTTCATCGGAGCCTTCTCGACGAGCAGCCGCTTGACCGCGTCGGTCATCACGAGCAGTTCGAAGACGCCGATCCGCTCCTGGTAGCCGGTCCGGGAGCAGAAGTTGCAGCCCCGGCCCTGCCAGAACCCGGTGTCGGTCGATCCGCCGGCCTGCGCGAAGAAGGCCAGTTCGTCCAACCCCGGCCGGTAGGGCTCGCGGCACTGATCGCAGATCCGCCGCACCAGTCGCTGGCTGACCACCCCGGCGACCGTGGAGGTGATCAGGAACGGCTCGATGCCCATGTCGACGAACCGGTGCAGCGCGGAGCAGGCGTCGGCGGCGTGGATGGACGACAGCACGAAGTGGCCGGTGAGAGCGGACTCGACCGCGATCCGCGCCGTCTCGGCGTCCCGGATCTCGCCGACCAGGATCACGTCGGGGTCCTGCCGGAGGATCGAGCGCAGCCCGGTCGCGAACGAGACGCCCGCCTGTTCGTTGATCTGGATCTGGTTGACCGACGGGACCACGTACTCCACCGGGTCTTCGATGGTGGTGATGTTGCGCTCGCTCTGGTTCAGTTCACCGAGCGTGGCGTACAGGGTGGTCGTCTTGCCGCTGCCGGTCGGTCCCCCGCAAGCGACCATGCCGTACGGGGAGCGCAGCAGGGACGAGAACCGTTCGTGGGTCGCGGCGGGCATGCCGAGCTCGGCCAGCCGCAACAGTGTGCGGTTGCTGTCGAGCAGCCGCAGTACCGCCTTCTCGCCCCAGATGGTGGAAGTGGTCGCGACCCGGATGTCGACCGACCTGCCGTCGATCTCAGTGGCGATCTGCCCGTCCTGCGGGCGCCGCCGGTCGACGATGTTCATGTTGGCCATGATCTTGATCCGGCTGACCACGGACGGGCCCATGCTCTCCGGCAGGCTCAGCACGTCATGCAGCGCGCCGTCGATGCGGTACCGGACCCGGACCCGGTCGGCATGCGGTTCGATGTGGATGTCCGAAGCCCGGTCGCGCAGGCCCTGGGTCAGCATGAGGTTGACCAGGTGCACGACCGGTGCGTCCTCGCTCACCACCCTGGCCCCGGAGGTGGCGCCCCGGCCGGTCTCGGTCGCCTCGAAGGCCTCGACCAGGCTGCCGGCGCCGGCCAACGCCCGGTAGGCGCTGTCGATCGATCGCCGGATGTCCGAGGGAACCGCGATCGCCAACTGCACCCGATCCGGCGCGACGGCCCGGCCGACCTCCTCGAGCACGCGCGGGTCACCCGGGTCGCCCGCCGCGATCAGCAGCGTGCCTTCGGCCCGCCGTACCGCGACGACGCCCAGCGAGCGGGCCAGCGCCTCCGGCACCCGGGCGGCCGCCTCGGGATCGGGTTCGCTCTGGCGCAGGTCGGCGACGGGGACACCGAGTTGAACCGACAGCGCCTCGATCAGTGACCGCTCGTCGACCATGCCGAGTTCCACCAGCAGGGCGCCGAGTCGCTTGCCCGAGGCCGACTGCTGCAGGAGTGCCTCGTCCACCTGCCCCGGGGCGAGCAGCCCGCGCTGCACCAGCAGTTCCCCGATGCGCGGCCGCTTCCGTCCTGCGGGCGACGACCGCCGCACGCCGGACGTCGCGTCCCGGACCGGTTCGTCCGCCGGGACCTGGTCGCCCGCCGGGACCGGAGACGGCGCCGGGCCCCCCGCTCCCGCGGGCAGGGTGCCGTCCTCGCCCGCAGGGCTAGTCGTCGCCGCGCGGCGCTGGAGAAGCCAGCGATTCGCCAAGGAACCCACCCCTTTCGCGCATCCAGAAAGAGCGGTCGATCATTCGCCGCGAGTGCATCCGCAGTACTGTCAGCCGCTGATTAGTCAGCCGGATACTACAGCACTCCATGTACCGACATCCGACCTGCCCGGATTGGCTGCGCTCGCCGGAGTCGCCCCTTGTAAGTCCAGTGCCTGCTCAGTAGTCTGCCGCTGATTAATCAGGCTGTTACTAGTGCTCGGTTCTGCTGAACCGGTCGCCGTAGATGGAGAAAGATGTTCACATACCTGCAAGGCAAGTCGCGCCAGCGAATGCGTGCGATGAACGAGACGGCGGAAGCCGGCTTCACGCTCATCGAGCTTCTCGTGGTCATCGTGATCCTCGGCATCCTGTCCGCCATCGTCGTCTTCTCCGTCCGCGGCATCAACGACAAGGGCCAGGGGTCGGCGTGTAAGACCGACAAGTCCACGATCCAGACTGCGGAAGAGGCGTACTTCGCCGGGGGCAACAAGTACGGCACCGTGGACGAGCTGGTGACCGCCGGCTTCCTGTCCACCCGCTCCATCTGGTACGAGGTCACCGCGACCGCCACCACGTACACCATCAAGGCGATCGACGCACCTGTGGGCAGCCCGGCAAACCCCTGCGCCGCGATATAGGGGGAGTCTCACCGGACGTCGCCGGCGGGCGGTCGTCAGCGGTCGAGTTGGCCAGGTGGCATCGGGAGCGCCACCTGGCGAACCACGGCCGGCGGCCTCCGGCCTCCGGCCTCCGGCCTGCGGCATCGCCGGCATCGCCGGCATCGCCGGAATTGCCGTAGGCCTGAGCCGCCTTGCGGACGGTGAGGTCGGTCGCGGTGAGGGTCGCAGAACCCTGGAGTGCCGGTCTGGACCACCCGGATCGTGCCGGTATCGACAGGCTCGCAGGGTACGGCACCATTGCGGCCATGCCATCCACATTTATCGTGATTATCGGTTTGCTGGGGCTCGCGGTGGGGTCGTTCCTCAACGTCGCCGTTTCCCGAGTGCCGGCCGGCCAATCGGTCGTGCGGCCCCGCTCCGCCTGCCCGCGATGCGCCACGCCGATCGCGGCCCGGGACAACATCCCCATCGTGTCCTGGCTCCTGCTGGGCCGGCGCTGCCGCGCCTGCCGGGTTCCGATCCCCGCGCGTTACCCGCTCATCGAGGCGCTCACCGCGCTCCTGTTCGTCGCCGAGGCCCTGCGCTTCGGCTGGTCGGAAGTGCTACCGGCCGCACTGGTCTTCACCGCGGGGCTGCTGGCCCTGGCCACCTGCGATGCCGAACTGTTCCTGCTGCCTCGGCGGCTCATCTACCCGACTCTCGGGCTCACCGCCGCTTGTCTGCTCGCGGCCGCGGCGGCCACCGGCCAGTGGCACCGGCTCGGCGTGACCGCGGCATGCGGAGTGGGCGGCTTCGCCGTCTTCTTCGCCCTGCACTGGGTGCGGCCGGCCTGGCTCGGATTCGGCGACGTACGCCTGGCCGGCTTGCTCGGCACCGGGCTGGGCTGGCTCGGTCCGTGGTATCTCGTCTTCGCGCTGCTCGCCGGCTGCGTCGCCGGGTTGCTGGTGGCCATCGCGCTCATGGCGGCGGGGCGAGCGACCCGCCATACCCGCCTGCCCTTCGGCGTGTTCCTCGCCGCCGGCGCCATCGCCGCCATCCTCGTCGGCGCTCCGGTCGTCCACTGGTACGAGGGCGTGAGTGACCCGTACGCGATGGGTGCGCCGCTCACAGCGGTCCGCCACTGACCCATCACCACCCGGGCCGGACGCCAGTCGCGGGCCGGTCGTCGGCGGACCCGCAACGCCGCTTCCGGGCCTACGGCGCCACGAGCCGCCGGGGCACCGCAGACTGTTCCATCGCGCGACCGCCTGCCGGACCGATCGCCGTGTTCTCCCGGCATCCCGTCCCTGTGCCGGCCTTTTTTGCTCCGGGCTTGGTCGGCATCGCAAATACCATCGACGCTCCTTACCCTAGTCACCATGAAGCAACCTGATCTTGATCTGCCGCTGGCCGAGTGGATTGTGCTCGCAGTCATGGCCGAACGACCCAGCCACGGCTTCGCCATCGCAACCCTCACCGCGGAGGGCGCGGAAATCGGTGAGTTCTGGTACATCTCGCGACCCATGGTCTACCGGTCGATCACGCGGCTGGTCGAGCGCGGACTGATCACGGCGGTCGGCGCCGAGGAAGGCAACCGCGGACCGCAGCGCATGATCTACGCCGCCACCCGCTCTGCGAAGACGACGGTCAGCCGGTGGCTCAGCGAACCCGTGACCGGCCTGTTCGATGTCCGCGCCGATCTCACGTGCAAGCTTCTGCTGCTCCGGCGCCGCGATACCAGCCCGGCTCGCCTGGTCGAGCGTCAGCGGGTCGTCATCGACGAGATCGAGGAGTCGCTGCGCGCCAAGGAGCACGTCGGTGACTACCTTCCCCGCGCGATCTACGCCTGGCGGCTGGAACACGTCCGCGCCGCACGCCGGTTCCTCGACGCCGTGGACGTCGACTCGACGCGACCGGCCGTCAAGACCGGCTGACGTCACGCTCGTGGTCATCCACCCCTCGGTATCCACGGGTCCCAACGATGCGCCTGTGCCGGCGAGACGGGCTCGGCGATCGCATCATCGCGATCGCCGAGCCCGCCTCGCACGTCAACGTCTCATGGAAGGCCGCCGGAAACGGCTCGTCGCCTACGGCACCTCGACGACGGTCTCGCAGGAGCCGCCGGACGCGATCGCATCCGTGCCCGGGAGCGTCGCACCGCCGTTGGCGTCGCCGGCGCAGACGTCCGTGTCACTGCCGCCGGAGAGGGTGTCGCTGCCGGCGCCACCGACCACGGTGTCGTTGCCGGAGCCACCGGAGAGCGCGTCGTCGCCGGCCCCGCCCTGGACGACGTCGTTGCCGCTGCCGCCGCTGATGGCGTCGTTGCCGTCACCGCCGTCGACGTAGTCGTTGCCGCTGCCGCCCGACACGGCGTCGTTTCCACCGAACGTGCAGATCGTGTCGTCGCCGCCGTTGCCGCTGACAGCGTCGTTCCCGTTGCCGGTCACGATCACGTCGGAGCCGCTCGTGCCGTTGACGATCCCGTTGCCGGTGATCGTGGCGCCGAGACCGTGGCAGCCGGCCGAGACGCTGATGGTCACGGTCGCGACGTTCGAGTCGACCGTGCCGTCAGTCGCCTTGTACGTGAAGCTGTCGCTCCCGACGTAGGCGCCGGCGGGCTGGTAGCTGAACGAGCCGTCGGTGTCGAGCGTGAGGGTGCCGTGCGTCGGCCCGGTGACGAGCGACGCCGTCAGCGTGTTGCCGTCGGGATCCGTGTCGTTGCCGAGGACACCGGGAGCGCCGACGACGAGCGGGGTGTCCGCTCCGACGTGGCCGTACGGGTCGTTCGCGGCCGTCGGCGTCCGGTTCGTCGCGTTGAGCAGCACCGACGCGTCCTTGACGAACGTCGCCGAGCTGTTGCTGTTGGCCGTGACGACATCGGGACGACCGTCGCCGTTGAGGTCGGCCACCGCTGCGGCGTACGGGTTGCTACCGCCGCCCAGCCCGAAGGCGAGCGGACTGCCGAACAGACCCGTGCCATCGCCCTCGAACACGACGACCTCGCTCGAGCCGGAGCTGGAGACGACCAGGTCGACGTGGCCGTCGCCGTTCAGGTCGGACACCGACGCGGAGGTGAGGTTCGACCCCCCGGACAGGAGGCTGGCGGTGCCGAAGCCGCCCGCGCCATCGCCGAGCAGGACGGCGACGCGCCCCGGCGTGCCGGGCGCCACGATGACGGCGTCCTGCTTGCCGTCCTCGTTGACGTCGGCGAGCTTGAGCTTGGACGGAAATGTCACACCGGCCGAGACGCTCGACGCCGTGCCGAAGCCCCCGTGTCCGTCGCCCAGCAGGGCGGAGAGCGTGCCGGTCGACGAGTTCGACGTGACGAGATCCAGATGGCCGTCGCCGTTGAGATCGGCGGCTCCGATGCCCTGCGGGCCGGTACCGCCGTTCAGTCCGAAGCGCGTCACCGCGCCGAACGTGCCGTCCCCGTTGCCGAGCACGACCGCGACGTTGTTCGTGTTCGCGTTGGACGTCGCGAGATCCGGCTTGCCGTCCTCGTCGAAGTCGCCCACGGTGACGCCGGTCGGGAAGCGTACGACACACGGGTTGTCGCCCGTGGTGTCGCACCCGGGCGTCGGGTTGAGTTGCACCGCCGCTCCGGCGCCGAGAGCGCCGGAGCCGTCGCCGAGCCAGACCAGGGCGACGTTGCCGCGTGCGTCCTGGCTGATGACGTCCTTGTGGCCGTCGCCGTTGACGTCGCGGATCTCCGCCGAGTTGAGAAAGAGGCTCGTCCCGGTGAGCGGCGCAGAGTACTTCGTCACGGCGCCGAAGCTGCCGCCGCCCGAACCGAGGAACACGCCGAGGCCCTCGGTGCGGATCGCCGTCACGAGGTCCGGCGTCCCGTCGTCGTTGAGATCGCCGATCGCGACGGCGGAGCTGCCCCGGCCGTTGTCGTCGAGGTTCGTCGCGGTCCCGAAGCCGGTCGTGTTGGTGCCGGTCGCCGAGGCCGGGGTGGCGGCCATCATGACGGTCGCCACCGCGAAGACGAGCATCGGAACTCGCAGTCGCCGACGGCGCGTGACCGCGACCGAGTGGCCGTCCGGCGTGAGGTGCGGACGTGGTGATCTGTGCATGGGTGAGGACCCTCCTAAGGGCCTGATGAAGAGGAATGGGTGGCAGGCTTCGGCCATTGACGACTCGGGCGGCGTACGCGATGCGCGTCATGCGGCCCGCCGGGACGCGTGTTCCGGCGGTTCTGCCGTCGATGGGCAGTGGAGCCGCCGACGAGGGTCGTCGAGCCGGGACCGTCGGCCGGGCGATGTTCGCCCGGCCGACGGTCCGTTGCCCAGCGTTCCGGATCGCCTAGTAGCCGTAGGCGGAGAGGGTCGACTGGATGTTTCCGTCGATGTCCCACTGGTTGTTGAACAGGTCGTTCCAGGCGGCGGCTGCGCCGGTGTTGCCGCCGTTCAGTGCGACGCCGAACTGCTTGATGGGTCCGTAGCCGGAGTACGTGCTCGGATTGACATCGGTCCAGGTGTTCGGATCATTGGCCGTGGTGCCGTTCAGCGAACTCGACGTCCAGCTCACGTTCGCGATGTTCGACTTCGCGACAAGACCGAGCTGGGTGTTCCCGCCGGCGTTCGCCGTCACCGCGCCACGTACCTGGCTGATCCCTGATTCCAGGCGCACCTTGCACGCCGTACCCGCGCTGTCGCACGCGCTTCCCCGGAACACGTTCTGGCCGGCCCCGCTGTCGGTCCAAGTGAACCCGTTCTGTACCAGCGCCTGCTTGGACGCCGCACCGAACGGCGCGGAAGCCGGGTCGGCGACCGCGATCCGGCGCCCACTCGTCGCCAGCCAGCTCACCACTCCCGAGATCGTCGTGGGCGCGCCGCCGGAGATCGGTGATGCGTCACAGCGGGGCGACTGAGCCTTGCCGTTACCGCTGCCGTTGGCGTCCGCGCCGAACGCCAGCGGCGGACTTCCGGCGTTGGACGGGTCATCACCCTTGGTCGAGCCCGCCCAGCTGCCGTTACAGCTGTAGATCGCCAGGCGCCCGATCGCCACCGGGTACTTGCTCAGGTAGTCGCCGTTGCACTCGACGCTCCCGCTCGCCGTGCACGTCCCGCCATCCGAGGTCGGGATGACGGCGTCCACGTTGGCCTCGTCCGCCGACAGGAACGCGTCGATGTGCAACGGCCCGTTGACGCAGTTGTTCGAAGAGGAGGGATTGCATGTGGTGTAGGGGCCGGCGCTCTTCAACTGCTGGCGCAGGCTTCCCGAAGTGATGCCCCGCATCGTCGACGTATCGATCGCCGGCTTGTTCCAGAACCCGCCGATCTGCGATGCGGCGTTCGCCGTGAACGGTGTGAACGACTCAAGCGACTCGATCGAGCCCTTCATGTCCTTCAGGGCGGGATACATGTTGTTCGCGATGCCGACCTGCGAACCCGTCGTCGCGAACGCTGCCGGTGCCGCGGCGGCGATCAGTGCCGTGGCGAGGGCACCCGCCGCGAACACGTTCCGTACCCGGCGCATCGCGGTGCGGCCGGAGTGCGGACCGCCTCGAGCGCGGCTGAACCTAATTTGCATCTGCTACTCCTAGTCGATCTGATAGGCGGCGGCCGCCGGACGGGCGCCCTGCTGGCGAGGCCAGGTAATTGTCGGGAACACCTGGGCATCTGCCAGGTTTCTGGCATGAATGTGCCGCACGCGCCTAGATGGTGCTCATGCGAGAACCCAGTAGTCAATGATTGACAACCGTGCTTGCCGTGGATCTAATGCACGTATCCAAACTGCAACTGGCCTGCCGGGAGAGTGCCGTCGGTCCACTGCAGGACGCAGGAAAGGGGTCGGCGGCACGATGGGCAGAGGCGTGGAATGGCAGTGTTGAGCAGACCGTCGCGCTCGCGCGCGATCAGGCGGGGTGTGCTGGTTCTCGCGCTGGTTGCGGTGGCGCTGGTCGTTGTGGTGTTCGTACGCGGCGGGTCGGATACGGCCGCCCGAGCCCAGAGGCCAGACCGCGAGTGGTGCACGCCGGGCACCCCGCGCACCGCGCTCTGCCCGAACAACAAGGCGTTCGACGCAAAGGGATACGCCACTCACGGCGACGCCTTCAAGTGCATCAACTTCGCCAGTCAGGCGGATGCCCAGGCGGTGCTGCGGGCCGACCCCGGCGATCCGAATCGCCTTGATGACGGAGGCGGCGTCGCCTGTCGCGGATTGCCGGAACCGCGCGACACGAAACCGGTTGCCGAGATCGCACGGCAGTTCAAGTGCGGTCCTGGCGAAACCCGTAGCGCGATCTGCCCGCAGCCGGATCGAGCCTTCGACGTTCGCTACTTCCTGCGCTACGGCAATGACGCCTACGACTGCCCGGACTTCGCCAGCCAAGCGGACGCGCAGGCCGTCCTGCGCTTCGCGCCGGCCGACCCGAACCACCTTGACGGCGGTGGGAAGGGCATCGCGTGCCCGGACCTGCCGGGACCCAAGGACGTCAAGCCCGTGCGACGGGGAACACCGTGACGCGGCAAGGGCTCGCGCGTGCGCTCGGGCTGGACGTGACCCATCGATCGAAGGAAGCCCCGACTGTCATGACACCGCATCATCGCCCGTTCCCCTTGCGTGCCAGACGCCAGGACGGCTTCACGCTCATCGAGTTGCTCGTGGTCATCGTGATCCTGGGCGTCCTCGCCGCCATCGTGGTGTTCTCGGTCAGGGGCGTCGGCGACAAGGGCCGCAAGAGCGCGGTCGCCGCGGACGCGGCGACCCTGCGAACAGCGGAAGAGTCCTACTGCGCGAAGCACGGACACTATGGGACAGTCGATGATCTGAAAGCTGACGGGCTGCTGGCCGGCGAACCGGTCTACAACATGGTGGCGGTCGGCGAGGAGAACAAGTGCGGCCGAGGCGAAAAATCGTCGTTCACGCTGTATGACACCTCACCAACGGAGCGCGCGGCGGCCGCGATCCCGGTGGGCGCGAATCCGACCGACCTCGCGGTCGATGAGAAGGCCAATCGCGTGTACGTCGTGTCCAGCCTTGGCGTGACCGTGATCGACGGCAAGACCGACGAACCGATCGGTACTCCGATCAACGTCCCCAGCGCTGTGTCGAACCCGACCCGGATCGCGGTCAACCCCGGCACGGGGCAGGTCTACGTCGGGGGTACGGGCGGCGTCGCGATCATCGACACGGCCAACGGCAATCAAGTGACCTACGTCAACGACTTCACGACCACCGTCGCCGGCCTGGCCGTCTCTCCCGAGAACGGCGACGTCTACGTCGGTGGCGGTGCTGGAAACACCTCGATGGTCGCCTACATCGCGGCCGGCAGCTCGTCGGCGACGCAGATCCCACTGCCCGCTGCGGGAATCGTGAGCGCGACCAACGGCATGGACTTCTCCTTTGACCCCGCGCGCCACGCGGTGTACCTCGCAAAACTGGGTACCAGCACGAGCCCCAACATCGGTCTGTTCGCCATCTCGTCGCAGACCCACAAGGCCAGGCTCGTAGTGGACTTCCCGACGAAATCAGACTGCTTCACCCCCGGAAACGCCCTCCAGGCCAACAGCGTCCGTGGCAGCACCGTCATCGATCCGAACCGCAACCTCGTCTACCTCCTTGCCAGGAGGTGCGCGCCGGACCCGGCGAGGCCCGAGGACGAATGGAAAGCCGTCGCGACAACGATCGCCATCGACCCCAGCAACGATGTTTCAACGGCGATCGACGACCCGGCGGGACCGGCCTACATTCCCCAGTCCGCGGTCTACAACGCCGCGGCAGCGTCGGTCTACGTCCTCTCCAACGGTGGAGCCGCAGCGCAATGCGGCAGTTCGCCGGGCCGCATCAGCCGAATCGTCGGGACGACGGTCACGGCGCAGGCATCAGTCTGCACAATGTCGAATGCCACCGGGAACACAGCGCACAAGGTCGCCGTGCTGAAGAACTTCAACAGGGTCTTCGTCGCACAACTGTTCAAGAGCGACCCCAAAACCGGCGCGGCCACCACGCCGGGCGGCCTCGCGGTGGCCGACGGCACCACGATGCTGACGCAAGCTCAGCTCGGCACGCCCAGCCACTTCGCCGCGCTGGCCGTGAACAACACCACGGCGAAGTTGTACGCGGTCGACCCGGCGAACAAAAAGGTCGCGGTGTTCCGGACAGGATCGGTCTAGGACCATGCCAGACCAGTCACGCAACATCCACAAGGGCCGGGATCACCGGCTGCGACCGGGTCGTCGTACCTCCGTCGCGGCGGTCGGTGTGATCGCGGCGATCATGCTGACCGCCTGTGCCGGAAGTGAACCCCCGGAGCGCACGTTCGACGTCGCTCCGTACGTGCGCAAGGGGCATGTGGTCGACTGCGACGCGTTCAAGGCCCAGGCCGACGCGCAAGCGGTGCTGCGGGCGGACGCACTCGACCCGAACGGACTCGACCGGGACGGCGACGGCATCGCGTGCCCGAACCTCCCCGGGCCGGCGGACAAGAAGCCGGCCCACCGCGACTTCATGACCGACGTGGACGGCGCGCCGATCGTCGAGCCGATCAAGCCGACGCCGACGGGTTCATAGGTATCACCAGGTCGTGGTCCCTTTCCGGGCGTGGGAACTGGTGGGGCAACCACTGCGCTTTCCGGGGCCCGGCGTGTTGACTGCTGCTGGCTCTCCGTTGTTCCAGCGCGCCGCGTTGGGTTCCGTCCCGTCGGCGCATGCGGGTGAGGGCTGCGGGAGCACGGGGCCGTGCGCCTTCGCCCGAAGAGAGCGGCAGGAAGAGGAGCGGCACGATGGCGGTACCCGACCGGATGGACGAGCGTCTGCGGGCCTTGAGGCTGGTGGAGGGGCAGCGGATGGCTCAGGCCGTGCTGGCCGAGGTGGTCGAGGGCGGTCTGATCGTGCCCGGTAGCACGGAGTGCGAGGTGGACGACCGGATCTGGGACGTGGCGGGGGAGGTCTTCGGCACCGCCGTGGGTTGGCCTGACCGTCTTGTCCGCTCGGGGCCGCACACCGTGCTTCCGTACGGTCAGGGACCACCGGACCGCGTGATCGGGGTGGACGACATCGTCGTGGTCGATCTCGGCCCGCTCTTCGCCGGGCACGAGACGGATTTCGCCCGCACGGTCGTCCTCGGCGACGACCCGGGCAGGCGCCGGCTCGTCGAGGACCTGGCCAAGGTGGGCGCGGCGGCCCGCGAAACGTTTCTCGGACAGGACGACATCACCGGCAGGCAGCTGCACGCCGAGGTGCGGGCCCTGGCCGGCAAGGCGGGATGGAGCCTGGGCACGTGGCAGGTGGGCCGGCTGTGCGGGCAGGCCCCGGCTGTGGGCGGATCCGACCCGGAGCCCTGTTCCTTCATCGGTCCGGACAACGACGAGCCGCTCCGTCGCACCGCCGAAGGCGGGTGGAGGGCGCACTGGATCCTGGAGATACGCCTGGTCGACGACTACAGCGGTTTCGGCGGCTCGTTCACACAACTCCTCGACCTGGTGTGACCCCGGGCCGCATTGCCCGATGACCGCTCGGCCCGGCGGCTCCACCACGTCTGAGGGCCCCGCACCTGTCGGTGCGGGGCCCTCAGACGTGGTGCGGGGGAAATCAGGCGGCGGATCTTCAGAGTCCCGCTCGTGCTGCGACCCGCACTCCCATCAGGGGATGGCTTGCCACTGCTGGAAACCGTTGCCCAGGCAGTTGTAGACCCGGAGGGGCGCACTCAACGCGGCGTTCCGGAGCGGGTCCAGGCATTTGCCTGTCCCGGCGTTGAAGTATGCGTGACTCTGCGGCATGTACATCCACTGCTGGGTGGCGCTGTTGTTGCAGGTGGCGGATTTCACCGAGTCACCGGTGGCAGCCATGAGGCACAGGCCGGCCTTGTCGGCAATGGTCAACCGATAGTTGACATCCTGGGTGAGGATCTGATTCGGGTTGCTGGTGCAGTGCCAGAGTCCGGCGTTGGCTCCACCGCCCAGCAGATCCAGGCAGTAGCCGCTGTGGAGGTTCAGCAGCTTCCGCCGTTTCGGCAGCGCACCTTGATTCACGGTGAGCGTGCACACTTGATCCGTCGTGCAGACGGACTTGGCGATCGAGGCGCAGTCCCCGTACGTATAGGCCGAGCTGCTGCTCGTCCTGACCGTGCCGCCGTTCGCCGTAGGCTGGCCGTAGACCGCGGTCGCCGGGGGCACTTGTGTACAACTGGTCGGCTGATCGCTTCCCTGGGCGAAGTTCTCCACCCACTCCGACAGACCCTGAAGCCCGCCGCGATCTTCCGGGAGCACGATGGTCGCCACGGTGGTGGAGATGCCGGTACGGGTGTCCCTGACGGACGCCTGCCAGCCGTTGGTACCGGACCTGGCAATCTTGATCCGGTATGTGACGCCTTCTCGCCAGGCATAGCTGGCCTGACACTGCACACCGCTGCCTTCGTGGCCGAAGAAGGCACAGTTGGTCTTGCTGCCGGCGTCGCTCCAGCCCGAGGCTCCCCAAATGGAGAAATTGATGGCATGGTCGTCGCCGTTCAAGCTTTGCAGTCCGACGTAGCCACCCTCGCCACCACCGGAATAGTCCCACTGGTGTGCCCAGTACGTACGGCCGTTGTAGCCGGGGCTCTTGGTAATCGTGATGGAGGTCTCGAAGTCGTCGTAGCCGCCTTCCTTGCTCGGCCACGATCGGGAAATCGAGGCCATGCCGCCGGCGACGACTCGCTGCTCTCGCCCCGCAGACGCCCCGTGCTCATCCATCGTGTGCGCCCCGGCCGCCGCTTTCGCTTCCGCCGTAATCTGCGTAGCCGCAGCATTCGAAGGTGAGACTGCCAGCCCGCCAAGGCTCACGGCCCCGGCGAAAGCCGCGCACACCCCCGCGCGCATGATCGCCCCCAACACCCGTGCACTTTCCACAGCAGCAGTACCCACTTTCGACTAGTGGAAAATTCGCCCGGAATTACGAGCCGGGATCATTCTTTAGTTCATTACCCCGGTGATCGTCAACAACATCGAGCCGAACGAGTGAGGCGAGGGCGGTGCGGGCGACGGGGTCCGCCTCTGCTGTGATCAGTTCATATAGGCAGGCGGGCCAGGGATGTTTTCGGCAGTTCCAGTGGGCCCAATGGCGTGTCCCATACGGCCTGGGTTGATGGACTCGTTAGCCTTCGCGGTAATGCACTGGGCTGGAAGGACATAGAGCATGCCCAAAAAAATTCTACCTGGTCAACCGCCGCGGATGGTTGCGAGGAAATCGGCTCTTCTCCTTTCGTCCGCTGCACTCGCGGTTTGCGGAGTGACGCCAGTTCTTACCGGCGGCCCCGCGGCGGCGGAGGAGGGGATTGTCCCGACGAGTCCCGCTGCCGCCGCATCGGCTGGTGGATTCGCCGCCGCGGGCACCGTGCCCGAGCCGCTCACCTGGGCCCCCGGCCTGCCGCCCGCGCAGCTCCCGCCCGCGATGAACGGCGCCGACCTCGCCAGGACCCCGCCCATGGGCTGGAACAACTGGGCGCACTACGGCTGTAAGACCGACAATCCCTACGCGGGTCACGAAGGCGTATCCGAGCAGCTCTTCCGTACCGTGGCGGACAACCTGGTCTCCGGCGGTCTGGCCGCCAAGGGCTACAAGTCCGTCAACATCGACGACTGCTGGATGACCAACAAGCGTGACAGCAAGGGTGATCTGAGCACCAACACGGACCTGTTCCCCAGCGGCATGAAGGCCCTGGGCGACTACATCCACGCAAAGGGCCTCAAGTACGGCATCTACAACGATGCCGGCTTCGCCACCTGCGCCGGCCAGTCCGGCAGCGAGGGCCACTTCGCCGCCGACGCCAAGCTCTTCGCCCGCTACGGCGTGGACTACGTCAAGATGGACGGCTGCAACGTCACCGTCCCCGCGGGAAAGACCCGTCTGCAGGCCTACGTCGATGCCTATACGGCGATGAGCAAGGCCCTCGCCGACACCGGACGGCCGATGGTCCACTCCCAGTCCGAGCCGGGCTACGTGTACATCGGGGTCGAGAACAAGAGCGACTGGTACAGCGCCCTGCTGCACTCCCAGCAGACCGGCCAGCTCTGGCGCGAGGGCGACGACGGCTACGTGTGGACGCCCAGGACCCGCGAGGGCGACGGCTGGGGCTTCGTGCAGACCAACTACAACTACAACTGGCCGCTGGCCCGATACTCCCAGGCCAACTCCTGGAACGACCCCGACTTCCTGCTCGCGGGCGACAACAGCCTCACTCTCGACCAGCAGAAGACCCAGTTCGCCCTCTGGTCGATGATGGCCTCCCCGCTGATCATCTCAAACGACGCGAACAAGCTCACGGACAGCACCACCGTCTCGATCCTGGGCAACACCGACATCATCGCCATCGACCAGGACCGGCTCGGCGCCGCGGCCTCCGTCGTCAAGCGCACCCCCACCGCCGACGTGCTCTCCCGCCCGCTCGCCAACGGCGACCGTGCCGTCGCCCTCTTCAACAACTCCGGCAGCCAGCAGACCCTCTCCACCACCCTCGCGCAGCTCGGCTACACCACCCAGTCCCGCTGCTCCTTCACGGTCAAGGACCTGTGGGCCGGCACCAGCGCCACCTACAACGCCAAGACCGCCATCAGCGCCACGCTGCCGGCCAACGCCACCGCGATCTACCGCGTCAGCGCCTCCTACGGCTGCGGTACCACCACGGCCACCATCCCCATCACCGGACCGATCAACACCAAGGCCGGCTGCGTGACGGTGGCCGACAGCAAGCCGGGTACCGCCGCCACCGTCGGCGCCTGCACCGGCGCAGCCGGCCAGCGCCTGACGCTGCCCGGCGACGGCACCATCCGCAACGGCTCCTCCTGCCTCGCCTCCACCGGCCGCGAGGGAGCCGCCGTGAAGCTGGCCGCCTGTGACGCTTCCGCCGGCCAGAAGTGGACGTAAAGCAAGACCGGAAATCTGACCAACGCCGGCAACGGCCTTTGCCTGGACGTCTACGGCGGTCTGAGCGGCACCTGGTTCGACACTTGGACCTGCGCCTCCGGCCAGGTGAACCAGGTCGCCCAGCTGCCCGTTTCCCAGGCCACCGGCGAGATCCACGTCCTGACGACCCCCGCGGACCTGAGGACCCAGGCGGTCGTGAACTGCCTGACCGCCAACGGCCCCATCGCCGCCGGCACCAAGGTCGTCAGCAGCGCCTGCCAGGGCAGCAGTGCCCAGGTCTGGACGGCACCCGGAGACGGCAGCCTGCACATGGGCAACTACTGCCTCGACGACTTCTACGGCAACGGCGCGGGCACCCAGCAACAGTTGTGGCCCTGCACCAAGAACCCCAACCAGAAGTGGACCTACAACACCCTCGGCTACCTCGCCATCGGCGTGAACGGCCTCTGCCTCGGTGCGGAGGGCAACAACCCCGCGAACGGCACCAAGGTCGGACTCGAGGACTGCGGCTACAAGAAGGCCACCCCCACCAACCCGTCCGGCCAGATCTGGACCCTGCCGACCTGACCCCGCAGGACACGTACGGCTTGAGACGCCGGCCGTGCGACGGACCGAAGCCCCAGGGCTGCAGAGCGAGCCGCTTCAGGCTCGACTCTTCGACCCTGGGGCTCCTTGCGGTGCCGGTGCCGGTGCCGGCACCGGTCGGCGTACCCAGGCGTGACCCCCGTTGCGGAAGATCGTTTGGCCGGTATGAAGACACAGCTGAAGGGCTCCAGCCGCCGGCGTCTGCTCGGCGTCGCGGTGGCGGTCGCGGCCGTGGCCGGCGCCGGGGCGTTCACCACCCCGCCCGCGCGCGGCGTCGCCTCGAGCACGGTGACGTTCGACCAGCCCGGTGCGCACAATTGGACGGTGCCCGCGGGCGTCACGCAGATCACGGTCAGTGTGTGGGGTGCCGGGACCGGCGGGTCGGGCGGTACCGGAGGTGCGGGCGGCGGTGGTGGCGGCGGTGCTGGTGGGCAGAGTGCGACCGGGATCGGTTCGGGCGGTGCGGGCGGCGGTGGCGGCGGGGGTACCGGTGGCGGTGGTGGGGCCGGCGGCAAGTTCATCCAGTGCACGCTGAACGTCACTCCGGGCCTGAGCTTCAAGGTGACGGTCGGCAAGGGCGGCTCCGGCAGTTCCGGCACCGCAGGCACGCCCGCGGGCAAGGGCGGCGAGTACGGGTCCTTCGGTGGCAGCGGAGGCACCAGCGCGCCCAACGCCGCCGAGTCCACCACCGGGAGCGGCCATGTCGGCGGGGGCAGCAAGTTCTCCGCCCGCGGTGTCGCGGCCAAGGCGGACGGGGGCGGCGTCATGGTCTACAAGGGAGCAGTGGGCTCCCCCCACGGCGGCCAGTGGGGCGGCGGCGGAAAGCTCCTCGGAATCGGCGGGGGCAACGGAGGCGGTGGCGCAGCCGCGGGCAAGGGCGGACACGGGGGCTCCACCACGCGTACCGCGCCCAGCTGCCAGGGCAAGGGGCACAAGGCCGAGAGCACCGGCCACGGATCCGGCGGCAGCGACGGCAGCGTCGGGTCCGCGGGCCGTACCGGGAGCAACGACTACGCGATCGGCGAGTCCGGCGGCAAGGGAGGCGCCGGCGGCCAGGGCGGGGCCAGTCCCTCCGGCAGTGCCGGATACGGCAAGGGCGGCAACGGAGGCACCGGCGGAAAGGGCGGCGACGGCGGCCGCGGCGGCCAGTCCGCAGGAGCGGACGGCGCCGACGGCGGCAACGGCGCACGCGGTGGCACGGGCGAGAAGGGGAACGACGGAGCAGTGGTCATCCAGTACGGATGACCGTCCGGCAGCAGCCGCCGCGCGTCCAGCGTGCCTTCGCCCGTTGAACGCGCGGAACCCGCGGAACCCGCGGAACCCGCCGAACCCGCGGAAACCCGTCGCACCAACGGCCTCATGCGTACCGGCGGTTCACCAAACGCCCGGACCGGGGCCCTCGACCGGGGTCGAGGGCCCGCCGTCCACGCCCGCCGGGACGTCGCCGGCCAGCATGACGCGGTGCATGATCCGGGGGGCTTCGAGGTGGGCGGTGTCGGAGGGCGCCAGGTGGATGGTGGCGCGGTTGTCCCAGAAGGCCACGCTGCCGGGCTCCCAGCGCAGCCGTACGGTGTACTCGGGCCGGGTCGCCTCTTCCAGCAGCAGCCGGAGGACCGCGCTGCTCTCGGTGCGGGACAGGCCCAGGATCTGCTCGATGTAGTAGCCGTTGACGGACAGCAGCCGCTCGCCCGTCTCCGGGTGCACCCGCACCAGGGGGTGGTGCGAGGCGGTCTGGTGGTCCAGCAGATGCCGGAGGTACGCGTCGTCGCCCGCCCGGGCCTGGTAGCCGACGCCCAGCCGGTGTTCGGCGCGCAGCCGGTCGGCGAACTGCCGCATCGGCAGGGACAGTCCCGCGTAGGCGGCGGCCAGGTTCGACCAGGTGGTGTCGCCGCCGTAGGGCGGTACGGTCTCGGCGCGCAGGATGGTGGCGGCCGGCGGGTCGATCCGGGCGCCGTGGTCGCAGTGCCAGCCGCGCAGCAGCGTGTGACGCCGCCGGTGCAGCCACTCGGCGTGGTCCATGCCGTACCGGCCGCCGAGTTCCAGCCGGTCGGCCGTGGTCTCCACCTCGGGGAAGCCGGCGGGTGACGCGCTGCCGCGCGAGCCGAGGCGGACCGGGTCGCCGAAGCGCCGGGCGAAGGCCACGTGGGCGGCGTGGTCGAGGACCTGGCCGTGGAAGAACACCACCTTCCAGCGCAGCACCGCGGCGCGGATCTCCGCGACCACCGCGTCGCTCAGGTCCCCGGCCAGGTCGACGCCCGTGATCTCGGCCCCGATGTGCCCCGCCGACGGCCTGACGTCGACCTTGGCCGATCCGTTCCCCGCCATGAGCTCTCCGTTGGTCGTAGGTGCCGGCCGTACGCCAGCCAGGATGACGGCTGCCCCCGCGGTACGAAAGGACGCGGGCAATCGGGGCGGTGCCGACCGCGATCCGTGTGACGGGTGGGGAGGGGCGGCTGCCTCGGGGGAGCGCAGCCGGAAGTCACCGCAGCACGCGCGGCAGGCGCAGGCTCAGCAGGGCGGTCAGGACGATCAGGCCCAGCTGGACGAGCAGGGTGACCACGAGCGCGTCCCGTACGCCCGTGGAGGGGCTCAGCGCGAGGAAGAGGCTGCCGAGCGTGGCGACGCCCAGGGCGAGCGCGGACTGCTGCGTGGTGACCATGACCCCGCCGCCCACGCCGGCCCGGTCGGCGGGGACGTCCGAGAGCATCATCCGCATCAGCACCGGGAGTTGCAGTCCCTGCCCGAGTCCGGCGACGGCGACGCCCGGCGCGATCTCGGCGAGGCCGAGGCCCGACCAGTCGCTCCTGACCGTCACCAGCAGCGTCGCGATGCCCACGGCCTGGAGCACGCCGCCCGCCGTGACCACCCGGCTGCCGAAGCGGCCGACCAGCCGGGGCCCGGCGAGAGAGGCCGCGAAGAAGGCGAGCGCCATCGGCACCAGCGCCAGCCCGGCCTGGACCGGACCCATGTGCAGCCCCTGCTGGAGCACCACCGCGATCACGAACATGAACCCGCTGAAGCCGATCGAGAACGGCACGATCATCACGAGGCCGCGGCGCAGCGAGTCCAGCCGCAGCAGGCTCGGCGGCACCAGCGGGGTGCGCCCCAGCCGGTCCGCGCGGCGTTCGGTGAGGTAGAAGGCCACGGCCGCGAAGGGGAAGACGGTGAGCGAGACCCAGGTCCACAGCGGCCAGCCCGCCGACCGGCCCTCGGTCAGCGGCAGCAGCAGGGAGGTCAGCGTGACGGCGAGCAGCAGGGTCCCGGGTACGTCGAGCGAGGCCGGACGGTCCGAGCGGGTGGCCGGGACGGCCCGTACCGCGAGCACCAGACCGAGGATCACCACGGGGACGTTCACCAGGAACACCGCGCGCCAGCCCGACCCGGCCACGTCCGCGGCGACGAGGACGCCTCCCAGGATCTGCCCGGCGACCATGGACAGCCCGGCGGTGGCCCCGTAAAGGCTCATCGCGCGGGCCCGGCGCGGTCCCTGTGTGGTGGCCTGGATGGTGGCGAGCACCTGCGGCAGCATCAGCGCGGCAGCGGCACCCTGCGCGACGCGGGCCCCGACCAGGGTCCAGGCGGTGGGGGCCAGCCCGCAGGCGAGCGAGGTCAGGCCGAAGGCGGCCATGCCGATCAGGAAGAGCCGGCGCCGTCCGGCCGTGTCGCCGAGCCGGCCGCCGAGGACCAGGAGCACCGCGTAGGTGACCCCGTAACCGGCGACGACCAGCTCCAGCAGGGCGGGTCCGGCGGCCAGGTCGGCGTCGATGGCGGGCAGCGCGACGTTGACGATGAAGAAGTCGATCAGGGGCAGGGCGGCGCCCAGCAGGACGGTGAACAGGCCGAGCGGCCCCAGCACGGCGGTCACCGGCTGCGGGCCGGCGGCAGGGACCCTCGGGACGGCTGGGGACGTGCGGTTTCGGCGGACCGTGGTTTCGCTCATGCAGCGTACGATCCTCCGGCGCTCAGCCTGGTACCAGAGTCTCCTCATCCTGGTACCAGGACTACCTGGCAAGGGGATGAGGAGTGCGGCATCCTGGCGTCATGACCACTGTGGCACCGGAGAGCGACGTACGCCGGCACGAGCTGGCGGACTTCCTGCGCAGCCGACGCGAGCGGATCACCCCCGAACAGGTCGGGCTGCCGCGCGGTCCGCGCAGGCGCACCCCGGGGCTGCGCCGCGAGGAGGTCGCGCAGCTCTCGGCGGTCGGGGTGACCTGGTACACCTGGCTGGAGCAGGCGCGGGAGATCCAGGTGTCCCAGCAGGTCCTGGACGCCCTGGCGCGGGCCCTGCTGCTGGACGCCAGCGAGCGTACGCACCTGTTCGCCCTGGCCGCCATGCCCGACCCGGCACCGCACACGGACTGTCCGGCCATCACCCCGGCGCTGCGGGCGCTGCTGGACCAGATGGGACCCGTACCGGCCTGCATCCAGAACAGCCGGTACGACATCCTCGCGTACAACGAGACATACGGTCGGCTGCTGTGCGATCTGGACGCGCTGCCCCGGGAGGACCGCAACTGCGTGTGGCTGGCGTTCACGAACGCCGAGTGGCGCTCGGCCGTGGTCGACATGGCGGAGATGAACCGGACGCTGGCGGCGAAGTTCCGGGCGTCGATGGCGGAGCACCTGGCCGAGCCTGCGTGGAAGGCGCTCCTCGCGCGGCTGGAAGCCGGGTCACCGGAGTTCCGGGAGCTGTGGGCGCGGCACGAGGTGGTCGGCCCGGCCGGCAAGACGAAGTTCATCCGCAACGCGCAGGTGGGGCTGCTGCACGTGGAGCAGACCAACCTGTGGCTGGGCCCCGCGGCGGGCCCGCGGCTGGTGGCGTACCTGCCGATGGACCAGGAGACCCGCGAACGCCTGGAGCTCCTGCGGCGCCTGTCGCCGGGCGCGGCCTGACCCCGCCGGGCGCGGCCTGACCCCGCCGGGCGCTGCCGGGACCGCCCCTGCCGGGCCCGCCCCCTCGTCGGGCCCGGCCTGACCCCGCGGGGCCGCCGCCCTGCGGCCCCGCCCCGCGCTACCTCACGGTGACGGTGACGGTGGGCGAGAAGACGTCACCGGCCGCGAGGCGCAGCTCTTCCCTGCCCTTGTTCCTGAAGGCGTTGTCGAACTGGTAGCTGGAGCCCTGCTTGATCAGGGTGCTCGCGTGCAGGGTGGTCCACTTGCTGCCGTACTTGTGCTGCAGGACGACCTTGGTGCCGATCGGCAGGCCCTTGCTGCGGCCGGTGAAGGTGACCTTCTCGCCGGCCTTCACCTCGGTCGGGGTGGCCTTGAAGGTGATCTCCCCGATCGCCGTCGAGACGGGCGGACCCGGTGGTGTGGTGGCCTCGGTGGCGGCGGACGCGGTGGTCGCGAAACCCCCGGCGGTCAGCAGTGCCACGGACAGGACGCCGGCGGCGAACGCCCGGGCGGTACGGCGCGGTGTGACCCTCACGTTGGACTCCCGTCTGGAACGGATTCCCCCACGCGGCTCGAACCGCTCCGATGCTAGCGGCGCCGCCCCGACCCCAGCGACTCGATCAAGGGAAGCCCTGCTCCTCGGCGGTGTACGGAGGGCTACGACGGCCCCCCGATCCCCGCTCCGCCACTCCCGCCGGTGCCGCCGCAAGCCCCGGGCCGCAGGGTTCGGCGGACGGCGTCGCGGAGCCAGCGGTGGGCTCTGTCGGCTGCGTGGCGGGGGTGCCAGGCCATGCCGATGGTCACGGGCGGCACGGGCAGGGGAATGTCCAGGAGGTGCAGGCCGAGCGCCACGGCGTCGTCGGTGAGGGGGGAGGGGGCGGCTCCGGGCAGTGCGGCGGGGACGAGGCAGACGACGTCGCTGCGAGCGGCGAGGGCCATGGCGGCCAGGTGGCCGGGGAGGACGATGCTGACCCGTCGGCGCAGGTTCTGCTCGGCCAGGGCGGAGTCGAGGGGGCCTGTGAACCGGCCCCGGCGGCTGACCGCGACGTGCTGGGCGGCGGCGAGCCGGGCCGGGGTCAGGGGTCCTGCCGTGAGGGGGTGGCCCGGCCGGACGGCCGCCACCATGCGGAGGCTGACCAGTTCCTCGACCTGGGTTTCGGGGTCCACGTGGTCGATGGCCCCGACCTCCAGGTCGATCCGGCCGTCGCGCAGGGCGGGACCGGCCTCCCACTCCTCGGCCCGGAGCCGGAACGAGACCCCCGGCGCCTCCCGCCCGGCCAGGCGCAGCAGTCCGGGAGCCAGCGCCGCGCCGACCAGGTCGGCGGTCTGGAGGGTGAAGGTGCCGCGCAGGGCGGCGGGGTCGACGCCCGTGCCGGGGCTGAGCAGGGCCCCGAGGCGCTGCACCACGGCCGCGGCTTCCTCGCGCAGGGCCAGGGCCCGAGGGGTGGGGACCATGGTCTGCCCGGCCCGGACCAGCAGCGGATCCTGCAGGGTGCGGCGCAGGCGGGCGAGCGTGCGGCTCATGGCGGCGGGCGAGGTGTGCAGGCGGGCGGCGGCCCGGGTGACGCTCTGCTCGGCCAGCAGGGCGTCCAACGCGATGGCGAGATTGGCGTCGAGGGCCGAATCCGGGCTGTTCACCAGCATCATTCCATTTCAGTCAATGATTCCGTGCCGGAGTTCCCATTGTGGCAGCACTGGGATCCTCGGCAGGGTGAGGGGCGTACCGACCAGCACGACCTGAGGGGTTTTCATGATCGTCATTACCGCTCCCACCGGGAACATCGGCCGTCCCCTGCTCTCCCGGCTCCTGGATTCCGGCCCCGCCGCGGGCGAGGAACTGCGCGTGATCGTGCGCGATCCCGCCCGGCTTCCGGACGCGGTGCGCGGACACGTCGAGGTGATCACCGGCTCGCACGGCGACGCCGAGGTCGTCGACCGGGCCTTCGAGGGTGCGGACGCCGTCTTCTGGCTCGTCCCCCCGGACGCCGCCCTGACCCCGCAGGACGCCTACAGCGGCTTCAGCGGACCCGCCGTGAAGGCGCTCGCCGCCCACGGCGTCGGCCATGTCGTCGGAGTCTCCGCGCTCGGCCGCGGTACCCCGCTCGCCGACCACGCGGGCCTCGTCACCGCCTCCCTCGCCATGGACGACCTGATCGCCGGCAGCGGCGTCGCCTACCGGGCCCTGGCCAACCCGTCCTTCTTCGAGAACCTCCTGGAGGAGTCCGACTCGATCCGCGACGAGGGCGTCTTCACCGACGCCGCCGAAGCCGACCGCAAGGCCCCCTTCGTCGCCACCGCCGACATCGCCACCGCCGACATCGCGGCCGTCGCCGCCGGCCTGCTGCTGGACCGCTCGTGGACCGGCACCGGCAGCGTCCCGGTCCTCGGGCCGCAGGACCTGTCCCCCAACGACCTGGCCCGCATGATGACCGAACAGCTGGGCCGCCCCGTCCGCTACGAACGCCAGTCGCTCGACGAGCTGCGCACCGCCCTCCTCGGCCACGGCCTCAACGAGGCATTCGTCCAGGGCGTCGTGGACATGAAGCGGGCCAAGGATCAGGGCCTGGACACCGGCGTCACCCGTACCCCGGACACCGCCGCCCGCACCGGCTTCGAGCAGTGGTGCGCCCAGACCCTCAGGCCCGGGCCGGTCGTGCGCAGTGGCAGGTAGGTCGTCAGCGGATGCGCCCTGCCGCTCCGGTCGCTTTCCGTCCTATGATCGCCACTCCGCGTACGAGGGGGCTGGTATGGGGGCAGGCGGGGCGGTGTCGCGGCAGGCGCAGGACGCGCGGCGGCAGGAGCGGTTACTCCGGGAACAGTGGCGGGCCGCCCGGGAGCAGGCCGTGCGGTGGGAAGCAGCCGGCGAGGGCGAGCAGCGGGTGCTCGCCCAGCTGCTGGTACTGGCCGCGCGCGGGTGGCGGTTGCTCGTCGACCGGCGATGGGCCGGGACGCGGACCGCCGGTGCGGGCGCGCTCCCGGCGGACGTGCTCCTGGTCGGGCCCGGCGGTGTCTTCGTCATCGAGGTCAAGGCCGGCGGCGAGCCGGGGGACGAGGCCGCGGCCGGGCTGCTCGCCGCCACGAAGGCGGCCGAGAGCGCAGTGGCGTCACTCGGCATGTCACCGGTGGCGGTCCAGCCGCTCATGGTGTTCGCCGGTCGGAGCCTGGACGGGAGCCTCGGCCGGACACGGCTGCTCGGCGAGCACGAGATCGGCCCCGTACTGCTGTCGCAGCGGCACCGGCTGCGGGTGGAGTCGGTCCGGGCGATCGCCGATCATCTCGGGCGGGTCTTCCCGGACCACACGGACCCGGCGGCCGACGACAGGCAGGCGCCGTCAGCGCCCGACCCCCGCGGGGAAAGCCCCTCGGACGGACTGTTCGACCTCGAGGGGCTGCGTGACGCGGCCCTGCAGGGGGCGATGCGGGCTCCGATCGAGCAGTGGATGACCTTCCTCCACCCCGATCAGGTGGCACTGGTGCGCCGCAACTGGTCGGGCCCCGCACGCATCAGCGGACCGGCGGGTACCGGAAAGACGGTCGTCGCCCTGCACCGTGCGGTCCACCTGGCCAGGCGGACGACCGGCCGCATCCTGTACGTCACCTTCGCCAACAACCTGCCCCGTGTGCAGAGCACCTTCCTCAGGACCATGGCCCCGGCCGTCGCCGACCGGGTGGACTTCCGCAGCCTCCACTCCTGGGCACAGGAGTTCCTGCAGGAGCGGGGCGTACCGGTACGGCTGCACGGGGACAAGGCCGAGACCGCCTTCAGCCTCGCCTGGAAGCACGTCGGCCGCGAGAGCCGGCTGGCCGGGCTCGACCCGGCCCCCGCCTACTGGCGCGAAGAGATCGACTACGTCATCAAGGGGCGGGGCCTCACCCGCTTCGAGGAGTACGCGACCGTCCCCAGGCGACGGCGGAAGGCGAGCCTCCACCTTACGCACCGCCAGTCGGTGTGGGAGCTCTACGAGGCGTACGAATCGCTGCGCGGCGAGCGCGGCGTCCACGACTTCAACGACGTCCTCTCCCTCGCCCTGGCCGAAGCGGAAAGCCGGCCCGGGCGGCCCCGGTACGCGGCCGTCATCGTGGACGAGGTCCAGGACCTCACGCTCGTCGGCGTACGTCTCCTGCACGCGCTCGTCGGTGACGTGCCCAACGGCCTGCTGCTCGTCGGCGACGGCCAGCAGACCGTCTATCCGGGCGGCTTCCGGCTCACCGACGCGGGCATCGACATCCGGGGCGACCGCGGACAGGTGCTGCGGACCAACTACCGCAACAGCAAGCAGATCCTGGACGCGGCCCTCACCGTCGTGGCCGACGATGCCTTCGAGGACCTCGACGGCACGCGCACCCCGGGCCGCCGCGAGGTCGACCTCACCTACCACGACGGGGACGTCGTACGCGTCACCCGGCCCACGGTCGACGCCCACGACGGGGAACTCCTGGACGCCCTGCGCTCCCTGCCCGACGGAGCGCTCGCCGACACCGCCCTCCTGTGCCCCTCCGTGCGCGCCATCGGCCACTACCAGCGGCTGCTCGCCCAGGCGGGCATCCCGGTCTGCCAGCTGGAGCACTACGACGGCCGTCCCGTCGACGCGGTGAAGCTGGGCACCTATCGCAGGGCCAAGGGCCTGGAGTTCAAGAACGTCTTCCTGCCCCGGCACGATGCGGTGCTCGCGAACGGGACGCAGGCCGAACGGGCGGGCGGCCCGGCGGGCGGAGCGGCGGCCGGTACGGAGACGCAGGCGACGGCCCGGGAGCGCGAGGAGCTGTGGCGCAGCCAGCTCTTCGTGGCGATGACCCGCGCTCGCGACCTGCTCTGGCTCGGCAGCGTCCCCACGTAGGAGCCGAGGGGGGACGGCCTACCGTTTGCGGCGCCGGGAGATGCGGGAGCGGTGTCCGGACGGGGCGGGCGCGGCCAGGACGAACACCACCGTGATGTGCGCCCCTCCGAGCGGACTGCGGACGATGCGCATCGTGCCGCCCGTTGCGACCGCGGCCCGGGACACGATGTCCAGACCCAGCCCCGTGGAACCGGTGCTGCTCCCGCGGGAGAGGGCCTGGTGCGGATCCGGGATGCCCGGTCCGCCGTCCTCCACGACCAGTGCCACGGCCTGGGGCAAGCGGACGACGCGGACTGCGAACGGGGTCCCGGCGGGGGTGTGGCGGAAGACGTTCCCGATCAGCGCGTCCACCACGGCGGCGACGTCGTCGTCGGAGAGGCCGACGGGCGTCGGCTCCTGGGTGAGGTCGAGGGAGCAGTCCCGGTCCTGCTGCCCCGCCAGCACCGTCCAGAAGGCGGTCCGGCGACCGACGACCTCGGCGAACTCGCAGTGGGAGCCGGACGGCTTCGCCGCGCCTGACCGCTGCCCCGCACCCTGTCCCGCGCCCTGGCCCGTCCTCCGTTCCGCGCCCTGTTGCACACCGAGCATGCCCTGGCCCATGGGGCCCACCGCGAGCGGGGTGCGCGCCGTGGCGATGATGGACTGGAGCTCCGCCTCCAGCGCGCCGATCGCCGCCTCGACCCTGGCCGACTCCGGTGTGCCGGCCATCCGCTCCGACGCCAGGTGCAGGGCGGTCAGCGGGGTGCGCAGCCGGTGGGAGAGGTCGGCGACGAGTTCGCGTTCGACGGCGAGCAGCTCGTTCATCCGGTGGGCCATCGCATTGAAGGCGACGCCCGCGTCCCGCAGTTCCCTGGGGCCCATGGGGTCCACACGGGTGTCCAGGTCGCCCCGGCCGAGCGCCTGCGACGCCTGCGCGAGCCTCTTCGAGGAGCGGACGACCTTCGAGCCGAGCCGGTCGGCGACCAGGACGGAGCCCGCGATCAGCCCCACGGCGAGGAAGGCCATCACCGCCCAGGACTCCGTCACCCCACGGGTGAGCTCCGCCTCGGGCACGAAGTTCTCGATGACGGCGACCTCGTCGCCCGGCAGCACCACCGGCTGCAGGCAGATCCAGCCGCCCGGGACCTCCTGCGAGATCGATTCGCGCCCCCGCTGCGCCCGCTCGAGCAGGGCCGCGGGTGCCCTGGACGTGCCCAGGGCTCCCGCCCCCGGCAGATGGACGACCAGGTGCTCCGACGCGTCCAGGCTCGCCGCGGACTCCCGCAGGGCGTCCGGATCCGTGGTCAGGGTGAGGACCGGGGCCAGGGCGGCGGCACGCTGTTCGGCGGCGGTGACGCCCTGTTCCTTGACCAGCGACATCACCAGGGCGGCCAGCGGTACGAGGAAGGAGAGGGCGATCATGGAGGTCACGGCGAGGGCCACTCCGGCCAGTGAGCGTCTCACCTCGGTGCCACCAGCTTTATGCCGACGCCGCGGACGGTCAGCAGGTAGTGCGGGGCCGACGCGCGTTCGCCGAGCTTGCGGCGCAGGGAAGACAGGTGCACGTCGACCGTCTGGTCGTCCACGTACGGCTCGCGCCAGACCTCGGTCAGCAGCCGCCGTTTGGAGACGACCTGACCCGTGTGGTGGGCGAGGAACGCCAGCAGGTCGAACTCCCGGCGGGTCAGGCGCAGCTCCCGGCCGGCCAGGTACGCGGTCCGCGCGCCCGGGTCCACCGCCAGCTCGCCCACGATGGTGGGGCGCAGCGGCTCGGCGGCCGCCGCGACCGCCGGTCCGGCCGCACCGCCGCCCGGGGGCGCGCTGCTGGTGCGCCGCAGGACGGCGGAGAGGCGGGCGAGGAGCTGTCCCCCGGAGAAGGGTTTGACCAGGTAGTCGTCGGCGCCCGCGTTCAGGAGGTTGATGATCTCCGCCTCGTCGTCGCGGGCGGTGGCCACCAGTACGGGCACGGAGGAGATCCCGCGGATCATGCGCAGGGCGTCCCCTCCGTCGAGGTCGGGCAGTCCGAGGTCGAGGACCACCGCGTCGACGGGCGACTGCGTGACCTCGCGCAATGCGCCGAACCCGTCGGCTGCGCTTCGTACGGCATACCCGTGCTCCGTCAGGACCTCGATGAGGGACTGGCGGATGCTGGGGTCGTCTTCCACGACCAGGACGCTCGGCATGCGGACACCATAGGGGCTTGGCCGGGCGGGGACGAGGACGGGTCTCCGCCCCGGCCGCCCGGCAGGATCCGAAGGTAGGGCTCAGGGGGCGACGAACGTCGGGCCGTCGTCCGTGACGCGCAGGCGTACGGGGCGGTCGGACACCGGGATGGTGCAGCCGTCCCGGGTGCTGCAGCTCGCGTAGCCGAGGAGTACGGTCGCCTCCCCGCTGCCCGTGGCGCGGACGGCCAGCGTCGTGCTGACCGGGCCGTCCGGGTAGACGGGGACGCGGGAGTCGACCCCGGGGACCTCGATCGACCGTACCTCCGGGGCGGCCCGCAGCTTGCCCTCCGCCCCGAGGACGCCGGTGACGGCCACCGTGGTGGGCCGGCCCACGCCGTCGATGCCGGTGGGCGGCAGATCGGTGCTGTAGAGGTGGAACCCCTCGGCCTCGGGTGTGAAGACCGCGGTGATGGTTCCCTTCGAGTCGTGCCAGGCGGAGAGCGAGAGCGTGACGGTGACCCCGTTCTCGGAGAAGTGCGTCGTGGGGGCGGGGGCGGCGGGGGCGCCGGCCCCTTTGGAGGGTGCCCCGCCGCAGGCCACGAGCGCGGCCAGGGGGACGAGGGCGGCCACCATGCGGGCCCTCCGGGAGTGCCTCACCAGTGCGGAAACGTTCATGTGTGTGCCTCTGCGTCGTGTGTGTCATGTGTGTCGTGTGTGTCGAGCGGTGAGTGCCGGGCTCGTGCCGTCTGCATGCCGTTCGTGTGCCGGATCGGTTGCAGGGCCCCGCAGGGCAGGGCCCGGGCCCTACAGGGCCGTGGTGAAGTTCGCGCTCCACACCTGCATCCGGTAGACGAGGTCGTTCCACGCGCCGGTGGCCAGCAGCACTCCGACGAGCACGAGCATCCCCCCGCCGATCCGCAGGACCCACGGGTAGTGGCGCTTGACCAGTCCGAACGCGCCCAGAGCGCGGCGGAAGGCCAGTGCGGCCAGGACGAACGGCAGCCCCAGCCCGAGGCAGTAGACGGCCATCAGCAGGGCTCCGCGGGCCGCGCTCGCCTCGGTCCAGGCGAGCGCCTGGACGGCGGCCAGGGTCGGGCCGATGCACGGGGTCCAGCCGACCGCGAAGACCGCCCCCAGCACGGGCGCTCCGGCGAGGCCCAGGGCGGGCCGCCGGTGGCTGCGGAACTCCCGCTGCGTGAAGCCCGGCAGGAAGCCCATGAAGGACAGTCCCATGAGCACGGTGAGGACGCCGAGCACCTGGCTGACCGCCTCCTGGTGGGCCAGCAGGGTGCGGCCGAAGTACCCGAACAGGGCGCCTCCGGACACGAGGACCGCGGTGAAGCCCAGGACGAACAGGACCGCGCCGGCCGCCATGCGGCTGCGGCGCCCGCCGCGCGCGTCCGCCAGATCGGCGACCGACAGGCTGGTCACGTAGCTGAGGTAGCCGGGTACGAGCGGCAGCACGCACGGCGAGAGGAAGGAGACGAGCCCCGCGACGAAGGCCACCGGGGCCGCCACCAGGACCGTTCCGTTGACGAGGGAGGAGGTGTCCGCGGCTGCGGCGAGCGGCCAGTGGGCGAAGGTCGTCATCCCTCCTCCACCACGCGGGCGAGCAGGGGCCGCAGTTGCTCCGCGGTGACGGCGCCGCCGATGGCGACGGCGATCCTTCCGCGGCGGTCGATCACGAGGGTCGAGGGCATGGCCTGCGGATTGAGCACCGCGGGAGGGAACCGGAGCAGGAGCTCGCCGGTGGGGTCGTGGAGGCTGGGAAAGCTCAGGCCGTGCGCGCGTACGAAGGACTGCGCCGCGGCCCGGTCGCGGTCCCGGGTGTTGATCCCGAGGAACCGGACCCCCTCGTCCCGGGTCTGCCGGCTGAGCCGCTCCAGATCGTCGGCCTCCGCGCGGCAGGGAGCGCACCAGGAGCCCCAGACGTTGAGGACGACCACCTGGCCGCGGAACCCGGCGAGGGAGACCTGCTTCCCGTCCAGGTCCTCGCCGGCCAGCGCGGGGGTCTCCTCGCGGGCGTCCCGGTCCACAACGGTGGCCCCGGCCGCGGCCCTGACCGTGGTCCTGACCGGAGCCCCGGCCCCGCCCGCCCCGCCGGCCGGCGCCCCGCCGTGGTCCGTCCAGGCACCGGTCAGGAGCAGGAGCGCCGCCACCGCGAGGCCCGCCCCGGCAGGGACGGCGGCCGCCCGGACCCGTCTTCTCACGGAGCCCACTTGTGCAGGAAGGAGTTGATGCCCTCCGCGGTCAGGGGCGGGTTGCCCGTGACATGGGTGTCGGTACGCACCGTGCCGGACGGCGAGACGGCCACCAGGACGGGCATCGTGTACGTCCCGCCCGAAGGGCTGTACTTGCGCAGGAGCGCGGAGTTGGCGGAGCTGTCGCCGCCGATGTCCACCTTGACGAGGTGGTACGAGGCCCCGAGGATCGCCGAGGTCTGCGACTGGGCGAACACCTTGTCTGCGGCCTTGCAGTTGCCGCACCAGTTCGCGCCGAAGTCGAGCAGCACCGTCCGCCCGTCGGACTTGGCCGCGCGCAGGGCGTCGTCGATCAGCTTCTGCGCGTCGGCCGAACTGTCGTAGCCGGATCCGGGTACGCGGGCCGGCGCGGGAGCGGCGGAGGTCCGGGGCGCCTTGGAGGGCTTCCCGGCCGACGACCCGCCGGATCCGGACCCGGACCCGGTGCTCGTACGGGAGGGGCTCGGCGAGGAGCCGGCCGGGACGGCGGAGGCGGACGGCGAGGCCGACGCGGACGGGGAGGCCTCGGGGGAGGTGCCGGCCGACGTCGTCCCGGTGGGGGACGCCGTCGAGGACTGCGCGGCGCCGGCCGGGGCGGAGGAGCCGACGGGCTCGGTGGAGGGCCCGCACGCGGCGGTGAGCCCGGCCGCCACCACGGCCGCGGCCACCAGCGGCAGGCGCTTCCCGAAAGGTGTGGAGGGGCGGGGAGACGTCGTACCGCGATCGGTGCGGACGGATCGGAGCATGCGAGAACTCATGGCGGAGACACCCCAAGGCAAGGTTCGGACTGCGGGATGGGCTGAGCGCACCCCGGCTCGATGAAACCGGGGGCCGGGGGCTCACCGGGCTGGTGCCCGGATGCCCGAGGCCGCTCGGTTGACGCGAGCATAGGACCGCCCGGGGCCTGCGGAACCGTGTCGGTGCGATCTTGAGGTTGCCCTAAGGAACAGCTCATCTTCCGCTTCGGCGGAACCCGGTGCATGAGCGCACACAGGGCCGCGAAACCTTGCAAAAGGGGCTGGAGCGGCCCGAGTCGGTGCGGATCGGCTGCCGTGACCGGCTTCAGAACGAGGACTCGCGGACGCTGGCCTTGGCCCCCGGGACGACCGTCGCCGTGATCACCGACCGGTGGTCGCCGCTGGTGAACGTGACCGTGAGGGTGTCGTCAGCGGTCTGCGAGGTGGTCGTCTTGAAGCCCGGGCTCGGGACCGCCGAGATCAGGCACACGCCCCGGCTCCCGTACCGGACCGTGACCTTGCCGCCCTGCGAGGGGACGGTGTAGAGCCCCGCCCCGCCCTGCTTGCAATCGACACCGCTCTTCGGCGCGCTGTTCCCGGGGGCGCTCGACGAGGCCTTCGCGCGGGAGGGGGTGACGGGCAGGGAGGAGGCCGGCTGCGTCACCGTGGCGGAAGGGCTCGTGGAGGGGGTCGCGGTCGGGGAGGGCTGCTCCGGCGCCGCGCTGCCCGCCTGCCAGGCGGGGGGCGTGTCGATGACCACCGGGGCGGAGCGCGCGACCGGGGGCGTATGCCTGGTCGACCCGACCACGAACTGGACCGTGCCGAGCACGGCGGTCACGCTGGCCGCCGTGCACGACAGCCATATGAGCAGGTAGCGCGGAATTCGGGGCACCGCCCCATAGTGGCCGACGCGCCGGGCGGCCGGGCACCCGCTCCCCCCGAATGTCCGCGGCCGCCCGGTGGGCGTACCCGCGGACGGCCCGGAAAACGCCGGCGTCCCCCGGATCCCCGCGGAGGGGTCGGGGGACGTGCCGGAGCCGCCCGGCGGCCGGGGGCGGGCCGCGTCGGGCCGGTCGGCGGGCCGGGGAGCCCCGCTACTTGCCGGTGCCGAAGTCCTGCGTCCACCAAGGCCCGCCGTCGCCCTGGTGGACGCCTATGCCGATGTCCCGGAAGGCGCAGTTGAGGATGTTGGCCCGGTGCCCGGAGCTGTTCATCCAGGACTCCATGACCGAATCGGCGTTGTCCTGCCCGCGGGCTATGTTCTCGCCGAGGCCGGACCACTTGTATCCGGTCGCCTCCACCCGGCTGGTCATGGTGGACCCGTCGGGTCCGGTGTGCGACATGACGCCGCTACGGGCCATCGTGTCGCTGTACGTCCGCGCGGCGGTGCTCAGCTTCGCGTTGATCGCCAGGGGGCCGCACCCGGCCGTCGCCCGCTCCTTGTTGACCAGGGCGAGGACCGCGGACTCGGCGTCGGCGTTGACGGTTCCCGAACCGCCCGAACCGCCCGAACCGCCGGAACCGCCCGAACCGCCGCCCTTCGTGGGGGAGGGCTTGTGCGTCGGCTGGGACGCCGGCGCCTTGGCCGGAGCGCTGCTCGCCGGCGTCGGGGGACCGGCCGGAGGGGCCGATGCCGTGGCGCCGGCGTCGGGCGTCCCGGACGGGCTCGCGCTCGTCGGGGCCGAGGCCCCGGCGGTACCCGGCGAGGCCGTGTCATCGGGGGCCACCGCCGGCGTCGCCGATCCCGCGGCGGACGCCGTGGCCGCCGCGCCGCCGGCCCGCCGGTCCGTACGGTCGTCACCGCTGGAGTCGGCCACCGCGACCCCGACCGCCACGGCCGCGGCGGCCGCGGTGACGGACAGCACGATGCGGGTGCGCGCCGTCTTCTTCCGGCGCGCCTCGGCGCGGGACAGGGTTCCGGGAGTTCGGCTGCGGCTCATGCCGGTAACACCTCACTGGAGAGGGGGAGGGGGTGCCGTCCGAGCCTAGGCCCGTGACCAGGGAAGAGAGCGCACTGTAAGGGTTCTTCAGGATCCCCTAAGGAAGCCCGCAGGATCCAAACGCGGATGAGTCGGACAATCACGCCAACTCGACCCGTCGGGCCGTGCGCGGGGCCGCTCGCGGAGCGGGCCGCCGGGACGGCTTCGGGGGACGCCCGGCAACGAGTCGCAGGTCACAGCACCTTGGACGGGACGCTGCGGCCCTGGTCGGCGCCAACGGCGCCGGCAAGACGACGCTGCTGCGGCTGATCTCCGGGGAACCGCAGCCGCACGGCGGGAGCGTCACCTCCAGCGGCGGCATCGGGATCACGGACCGGTTCGTCGGCTCGGTGCGCGACGACCGCACGGTGCGCGACCTGCCGGTGTCGGTGTCGCAGCCGCGGATCCGGGAAGCCGCGGCCGCCGTGGACGCGGCCGAGCACCTGGACGTCCCCGGCAAGCGGTGGCTCGAGGAGCGGCTGGCGGAGACCCGCAAGACGGTGCTCTTCATCTCGCACGATCGGGAGCTGCTGGCCCGGGCCGCACGGCGGATCGTCGCGGTCGAGCCCGGCCCGGCCGGATCGGACGTGTGGGTGCACGGCAGGGGCTTCGGGACCTTCCACGAGGCGCGGGAGGAGCGGTTCGCGCGCTTCGACGAACTGCGCCGGCGCTGGGACGAGAAGCGGGCCCAGCTGAAGCGGCTGGTGCAGGACCTCCAGCAGTACGCCGCGCGCAGTGACGACATGGCTTCGCGCTACCAGGCGGCCAAGACCCGGCTGCGCAAGTTCGAGGAGGCTGGTCCGCCGCCGGAGCCGCCGCGCAAGCAGGACGTCCGGATGCGCCTGCAGGGCGGCCGGACCGGCGTACGGGCCGTGGTGTGCGCGGACTTGGAACTCACGGGCCTGATGAAGCCGTTCTCCATGGAGGTCTTCTACGGGGAGCGCGTCGCGGTGCTCGGCTCGAACGGCTCGGGGAAGTCGCACTTCCTCCGGCTGCTGGCGGGTGAGGGCGTCAGGCACCGGGGCGAGTGGAAGCTCGGCGCGCGGGTGGTGCCGGGCCACTTCGCCCGGACGCACGCCCACCCCGAGCTGGTGGGGCGCACCCTGGTCGGGATCCTCTGGACGGAGCACGCCGGGGACCGGGGCGGGGCGATGTCGGCGCTGCGGCGGTACGAGCTGGAACGCCAGGGCGACCAGCACTTCGACAAGCTGTCGGGCGGCCAGCAGGCGCGGTTCCAGATCCCGTCCGGGACTGATCCGGGCGGGTGGTTCAGTGGCTGCCACCAGTGGCGAAGTCGGGCAGTTCGGTGGCGAGCAGCTGCTCGGCTCCGCGGTCGAGGAGCCGCTGCATCTCGTTCGAGCGGGGCAGCATCGTCTTCTCGTAGGTGCGGACGGCTTCGCCGACGGTGTTGCCGTTCGTGAGGGCGAGGGCGAGTTCGCAGGCGTCCAGCATGGCGAGGTTGACGCCGACGCCGAGCGGGGGCATGAGGTGGGCGGCGTCGCCCAGCAAGGTGACGGTGGGGTCGTGTTCCCAGGTGTGGGGGACGGGCAGGGCGTTGATGGGGCGGTCGACGTAGCGGCCGTCGTTGTCGGTGATCAGCCGGCGCAGGGCCGGTGACCACTCGCGGTACTGGTCCACGAGGAACGCCCGGATGGCGTCGGTGTCCTGGATGGTCAGGCCGCTCGCGGTGATCCAGTCGGCGGGGACGCGCTGGATGAGGTAGACGCGGATGTGGTCGCCGCTGTTGCGCTGGGCGAACAGTCCGCGCTCGCCGTCGGCCGCGGCGGCGCTGCCCCGACCGACGAGTGCGGCGATGTCGGGGTGCCGGGTTTCGACCTCGTGGAACCAGGCTTCGAGGAAGCTGACGCCGCTGTACCGGGGGGTGGCCGGGGAGATGGCGCGGCGGACCCTGGACCAGGCGCCGTCGGCGCCGATGACGAGGTCGGCTTCGACGGTGTTGCCGTCGGCGAAGCGCAGTTGCCGGGGGCCTTCGGCAGGGCCGCCGAGGGAGTCGAGGGTGTGGCCCCAGCGGACGGTGCCGGGCCGGAGCGAGCCCAGGAGGAGGTCGCGGAGCACGCCGCGGTCGATCTCGGGCTTGAAGCGTTCGCCTTCCGCGGGGGTGTGGTGGAAGAGGATCGTGCCGGCCGGGTCCAGCTGGCGCATCTCCTGCCCCTCGGGCCGGGAGAGGCGGAAGAACTCCTCCAGGAGCCCGGCTTCGCGCAGGGCGATCTGGCCGTTGTCCTCGTGCAGGTCGAGCGTGCCGCCCTGGTCGCGGGCATCCGGGCCGGGTTCGCGGTCGTAGACGGTGGCGTGGATGCCGTGCCGCTGGAGGATGCGGGCGCAGGTCAGTCCGCCGGGTCCGGCGCCGATGATCGCGATGCGGGGAGCGGGAGTGGGTGTGGAGGTGGACATGGCTGATCACTCCTTTCGGTCGTGCGGGGGATCATGCTGCCGCCGTTCCAGAAAAGCACACTGGGTAATTAAGTGCAACGGCTACAGTTTCGGATCCGCGCAACCTTCCTCGGCGTGCGGTGTGCGGTGTGCGGGGCGCGGGTCCGGGCGTGCGTCAGCCGGAGCGCCCGACGCGGGCGAGCCACTCGACGAGGAGGGCGCGCAGGAGTTCCGGTTGCTCGTGGGGAAGGGCGTGTCCCGCGTCGTCGGCCACGGTGAGCGAGGCGTGCGGGTAGTGGCCGAGGAGGTCGACGGCGGCGGCGTACCCGACCGTCGAGTCCAGCCGCCCCGCCACGATCGCGACCGGACCCGCATAGGGCGGCGCGTGACCGGGGGTCAGTTCCCACCGCTCGCCGATCCGCTCGAGCGCCGACTCGTCGACGAGCGCCGCGGCCGGGGCCACGTAGCGCTCGTACCGGTCGAGCATCTCCGGGGTCTGGATCACGAAGTAGCTCCGGAAGACTTCGTCGCCGATGCCACCGGTGCCGCCGGTGCCACCCGCTCCGATGGCGGCGCGGTGTTCCGGCACCTCGCGCAGCCCCGGCAGCAGCGGGCAGACGAGCGCGAGACCGGCGACCTGCGCCGGGCGCCTCGCGGCCATCGCCTGCGCGAAGTACGCGCCGGCCGAGTGGCCGATGAGGAGGTACCCGGTCCCGCCGGTCCCGCCGGTCCCGCCGGTGGCCTCGTCCGCGAAGGCGAGCAGCGCGTCGAGGACGTCGTCGGCGCTGCGCAGCGTCTCCGGAGCGGCGGTCCGGCCCGTTCCGGGGAGGTCCGGGTAGATCCGCCGCAGCCCCGCGGTGCCGTGGAGGAGCGGCTCGAAGCACGCCTCGGCCTCGCGGTGGTCGACGCCTGCGCCGTGGAGGACCAGCACGGGGCGACCGGTCCCGTGCTCCACGTAGTGGATCACCACCTCGTGCGGCCGCTTTGCGGCCCCCGGGCTCATGTCGGTCATGCGCCCATTCTTCCGCGCGGCCGCGGGGCTCGCCCGCGTAGCCGACGGGGCGGTCCGGCGCCGCGCCCGGCGGGTACCCGCACGCCCGAACATCGTGATGCCGCGTCCCGAGCTGTTCTTGATCGTGATCGGGACGGTCGCCGGCGGCCTGGTGCGGCCTTCCGGTCAGAACCCTTCCGACCCGAACCGCACCATCCGCTTCAACTGGTCCGAGTGCACCCTCGACGATGCCGGCCCGTGGATCAACAGCTTTACTCCGACCGCGTCTTCGGCGGCCACGCGTTGCCGGACGCGCCCAACGGCCCCGTCCGCGGTCCGATCTCCCGCGCCCCGTGCGCGGAACCGGGCCGGTGGCCGCCTTACGGGGGGCTGTAGCGCGTCCGTTCGGGTGGCGTCAACGCTCGGGTGACGCAAGTGCCGCTGGAGACACGTCTGTCCGTGCTGTGCTGTGGCCACGGCCGGATGACGGTCGTTCGCGGGCCCGCCCGCTGTTCGTGGCAGGTACGGCCCCAACAGCGAAGGAGAAGTGATGTCGCGTCACCGGAAGGATCGGTGCAGCGGAAGCGTCATCGGCCAACTGCTGGCCTGTGCCGTCTTGTTGACCGTCATCCTGCTGGACATCACCGGGGCTCATGCCGCCGCTGTCCACTCCAAACGGAGCCCCGACTGGGACGCCGTCGCCCGGTGCGAATCCAGCGGGAATTGGCGGGCGAACACCGGGAACGGCCACTACGGCGGCCTGCAGTTCACCCAGTCGAGCTGGGACGCGGCGGGGGGCCGCAGGTACGCGCCGCGCGCCGACCTCGCCACGAAGGCGGAGCAGATCGCGACCGCGAGGAGACTCGCCAAGACCCAGGGCATGGGCGCCTGGACCTGCGCACGCCGCCACTGAGGCGCACGCCCTCCTCGCCGGTGGACTGCTCCGTCCCGCTCAAGTCAGCGTGTCCGCAGCCCCCTTGGGCGGGTGGTGGTGCACCCGGGCGATGACGAGGGCCACGTCGTCGGCGGCGTCGGGGTGCCGTAGTGCCGACAGGAGCCGGTCGCAGGTCGCCTCCGGGGAGAGGCCGGGATCGGCGAGGAGGCGCAGGAGGAGGTCGAGCCGGTCGTCCAGGGGGTCGTCACGGGTTTCGACGAGGCCGTCGGTGTACAGGATCAGCCGGTCCCCGGGGACCAGGTCGAGGAGGGTGGTCTCGAAATCGGCGCCCCCGAGGCCGCCCGTGCCGAGCGGCACGCCGGCGGGCAGGTCCAGGAGTTCGGGGGCCCGTCCCGACCGGATGACCACGGGCGGCGGATGTCCGGCGAGGGCGACGCGGCAGCGGTAGCGGTGCGGATCCCAAGTGGCGTAGACGCAGGTCGCGATGGTCTGGTCCAGTTCGCTGGTGATGTGGTCGAGGTGGCGCAGGACCCGGGCCGGATCGAGGCCGAGGTCGGCCAGGGTGCGGGTGGCCGTGCGGAGTTGTCCCATGGTGGCGGCGGCGTGGACCCCGTGGCCCATGACGTCGCCGACCACGAGAGCCGTCTTGTCCTTGGACTGGGGGATCGCGTCGAACCAGTCGCCGCCGATGCCGCTGGCCGCTGCCGCGGGCTGGTAGCGGTAGGCGATCTGCAGGCCGGCCGCCCGGGGCGGGGGATGGGGGAGGAGGTGGCGCTGAAGGGTCAGGGCGGTCTCGGTGGCGTGCTGGTACCAGCGGGCGTTGTCGACGGCGATGGCGGCGCGGGTGGCCAGCTCGCCGGCCAGGGTGACGTCGTCTTCGTCGAAGGGAAGCGGATTGCGGGTGCGCAGGAGGCCGAGGACGCCGAGCACCTGGCCGCGGGCGGTCAGCGGCACGGCCAGGTAGGAGTGCGCGCCCTCCCGGGCGAGGAGGTCCGCGGCGGCCTCGTCGCGCGCGATGTGCGCCAGGTCCGGGCCGGTGATGTGCGAAACCAGGACGGGCCGCCCGGTGCTCACGCAGCGGGTGACCAGGCGCTCGGCCGGGTACGTGGTGCGCTCACCCACCGGGTCGGAGGCGCGGACCGAGGCCGTCTCGTAGGACGCCGCCACCGCCAGGGCCATGAAGAGGGCCTGCCCCGTCCCGTGGCCGGTCACCGTGGCCACGTTGCCCTCCAGGACGGAGTCGAGGACGTCGACCGAGGCGATGTCGGCCAGATCGGCCACGACGAGTCCGGCGAGTTCGCGGGCCGTGCGCTCCAGGTCGAGGGTGGTCCCGACGCTGACCGAGGCCCGGGCGATGAGGTCCAGGCGCCTGCGGGCTTCGGTGGCCTCTTTGGCCGCGCGGTAGCTGTCGGTGACGTCCACCACCATCAGGGCGACACCGATCACCCGGCCGCCGGGATCCTCCAGCCGGTAGTACGAGCCCGACCAGGCGTGGTCCCGGCCCGGATCGGCGGGAGTGCGCCCGACGGCGTACTGGTCCAGCAGCGGTACGCCGGTGTCCAGGACCTGGCGCATCGAGCGCTCGATCACCTCGGTGTCCAGGAACGGCAGCGCCTCGCGGACGGTACGGCCGAGGTGCTCCCCGGCGGGCAGGCCGTTGATCCGCTCCAGCGTCGGGTTGACCAGGACGTACCGCAGGTCGGTGTCCAGCACCGCCAGCCCGAGCGGGGACTGCGCCACCAGCGGGACCGACAGTGCCAGGTCGCGTTCCACGCCGCGCAGAACGGCCTCGTCACAGGCGATCCCCAGGGCGTAGACACTCCCTTGCTCGTCCTCCAGCCGCATGTTGCGGAACTCCACCAGCCGCGTGGAGCCGTCCTTGTGCCGCACGGGGAAGACGCCCGCCCAGGCGCCGCCACCGGCCATGACCTTGGCGAACAGCTCGAGGACCAGGTCGACGTACTCATCGGCCACCAGCAACTCGGCCGCGTAGCTGCCGAGCGCCTCCTTGGCCGACCAGCCGAACAGCTCCTGGGCCTGCGGGCTCCACAGGGTGATCCGACCCCCCGCGTCCAGGACCACCGCGGCCACGCTCAGGACGTCGAGCAGACCGCCCGGTTCGGAGGGGACCACTCCCACTGAGCCGGGCGCGGCACGGAACGTCCCGGACGCGACCACGACCGCCTCCTTCCCTCCTCCACCCGCTTCAGTCACCCACTGAGGCGGGCCGTGGACCTGGCGATCCGGTCCCTGACCCGCCCCGCGGCCCTCGCCTCTCGTCTCTCGGCCCCCGGCCCTCTACTCATCCTCCTCCCGCCCGGCCCGGGCGGCAGCCTCCACCGGCGGTGCCCGACGGGAGGGGCCCCGGGGCTGCCCCGACGGGCGGGCCCCCGGGAGCGGGTCAGTGCCCGCTGACCGGGTAGGGGATGAAGGTGCTGCTGTTCTCGTCGACCGCGAGGGCCCGGCCCAGGGGCGGGACGGCGCGCTGGGGGCAGTCGAGGCGCTCGCAGAGGCGGCAGCCCATGCCGATCGGCGTGGCGGCGGCGGTGTTGTCCAGGTCGAGCCCGTCGGAGTAGACGAGACGCGAGGCGTGCCGGATCTCGCAGCCGAGGCCGATGGCGAAGGTCTTGCCGGGTTCGCCCCAGCCGCCGCGGTGGCGGGTGAGCGCGCGGGCGGTCCACAGGTGGCGCTGTCCGTCGGGCATGGCGGCGACCTGGACGTGGATGCGGCCGGGCGCCGCGAAGGCCTCGTAGACGTTCCACAGCGGGCAGGTGCCGCCCGCGCGGGAGAAGTGGAACCCGGTCGCGGACTGCCGCTTGGACATGTTGCCCGCCCGGTCCACCCGGACGAAGGAGAACGGGACCCCGCGCAGGCGCGGGCGCTGCAAGGTGCTCAGGCGGTGGCAGACGGTCTCGTACCCCAGGCCGAAGTGATCGGTGAGGCGTTCGATGTCGTACCGGTACTCCTCGGCGGCGGTGTGGAAGGCGCCGTACGGCAGGACCAGCGCGGCGGCGAAGTAGTTGGCGATGCCGATCCGGGCCAGGGCGTGGGCGGGGGCGTCCGGCGCGAAGTCCTCCGACGCGAGCCGGTCGAGCTCGTCACCGTACTCGAGCAGGGCCAGCTGGGTGGCCATCCGGAACGCCTGCTGGCCCGGCCGGAGCCGGTTCGACAGGTGCAGGACCCGGCTCGCGGCGTCGTAGCGGTGCAGCCGGTCGCAGTCCGCGGCGATCCTGACCCCGTGCCGGTCGGCGAGGCGGCGGGACAGGGCGCGGATGACGTCCCCGGGGCGGATCCCGATCTCGCGGGCCAGGTTTTCGGCGGCGAGGTCGGTGTCGGGCAGGTAGTTCTGGCGCCGGTAGAAGAACTCGCGGATCTCCTCGTGGGGCGAGCGGGGGGCGTCGACCGGGCCCCCGTCCCTGCCGTCGGCAGCCTCGGCGAGCCGTTCGGTCAGCAGCTGCCCGCGCCGTCCGAGGTCGAGCAGGACGGCGGCGACGGCGGGCATGCGGGTGGCGAGCTCGGCGAGGTCCGAGGGGGAGACCCGGGCCTCGGCGACCTCCCCGGCCAGCGCCTCGCGCAGGTCGGCCACCAGACGGCTGGTGTCGCGCTCCGAGAAGAAGCCGGGGTCGACGCCGAAGGCCTCGGTCAGCCTCAGCAGGACGGGAACGGTCAGGGGGCGGGAGTCGTGTTCCATCTGGTTGAGGTAGCTCGGCGAGATCCCCAGGACCCGGGCCAACTCGGCCTGGCTCATCCGCCGTTCCTCGCGCAGCCGCCGCAGCCTGGTTCCGGCGTACGTCTTGCTCACCGCATTCCTCCCCCGTGGGACACACCTTCGGGCGAGCCTACGCGGAACAGTGCTGCCGCCAACCCTTCGCAAGCTTGGCAAAACAGCCGTCGAAGATTCGCAGAACTTGGCACCCGTCCCTTCTTGAGGGCACTCGGTGCCACTGCCAGAGTCTGTGGTGCGGCCCGCCGGACCCGGTGGCCGAGGCGGCTGGTCCGGACCCGATTCACGCCCTGATATCGGTAATCCGGCCATCTTTCCCCGGCAGCCCGGCAACATTGCTCAGCTCGGCCCGCGGGTGGGGCCGGCGGCCGTGATCTCCCACTCAGGCACAGGGTGCCAATGCGCTGAGCGATGGCTCGGAGCATTCGCAGACCCAGCGATCACGGAAGCGGTGACGGTCATGGCAGAGGCGAACACGAAGACGGCAGCGGCGGCCCAGCAGCTGGAGCAGCGCTGGGCGTCCGACCCGCGATGGGCCGGGATCGAGCGGACGTACGGCGCCGCGGACGTGGTGCGGCTCTCGGGCAGTGTCCGCGAGGAGCACACGCTCGCCCGCCGGGGCGCCGAACGGCTCTGGCGCCGGCTGCACGAGCAGGACTACATCCACGCGCTGGGCGCGCTGACCGGCGGCCAGGCGGTGCAGCAGGTGCGGGCCGGCCTCCAGGCGATCTACCTCTCGGGCTGGCAGGTGGCGGCCGACGCGAACCAGGCCGGCCACACCTACCCCGACCAGAGCCTGTACCCGGTCAACTCCGTTCCGCAGGTGGTCCGCCGGATCAACAACGCGCTGCTGCGCGCCGACCAGATCGCCACCGCCGAGGGCGGCAGGGACACGACCGACTGGCTCGCCCCGATCGTCGCGGACGCCGAGGCCGGGTTCGGCGGCCCGCTGAACGCCTTCGAACTGACCAAGGCGATGATCGCGGCGGGCGCGGCCGGGATCCACTACGAGGACCAGCTCGCCTCGGAGAAGAAGTGCGGCCACCTCGGCGGCAAGGTCCTCGTCCCCACGGCCCAGCACATCCGCACCCTCAACGCGGCCCGCCTGGCAGCCGACATCGCCGACACCCCCACCCTGATCATCGCCCGCACGGACGCCCTCGCCGCCACCCTGCTGACCAGCGACGTCGACGAACGCGACGCCGAGTTCTGCACCGGCGAGCGCACCGCCGAGGGCTTCTACCAGGTCCGGAACGGCATGGCCCCGGTCATCGCCCGCGGTCTCGCCTACGCCCCGTACGCGGACCTGATCTGGGTCGAGACCGGCACCCCCGACCTGGAGCAGGCCCGCGAGTTCGCCGAGGCCATCCACGCCCGGTACCCGGACCAGATGCTCGCCTACAACTGCTCGCCCTCCTTCAACTGGAAGGCCGCCCTGGACGACGACCAGATCGCCAAGTTCCAGCGGGAGCTGGGCGCCATGGGCTACCGCTTCCAGTTCATCACCCTGGCCGGCTTCCACTCCCTCAACCACGGCATGTTCGACCTCGCCCGCGGCTACGCCGAGCACGGCATGAGCGCGTACGTCGACCTGCAGGAGCGGGAGTTCGCCGCGCAGGCGCAGGGGTTCACCGCCGTCAGGCACCAGCGCGAGGTCGGCACCGGCTACTTCGACCTGGTCTCCACCGCCGTCAACCCCGCCTCCTCCACCACCGCGCTCGCCGGCTCCACCGAGGAGGAGCAGTTCCACTGAGCAGGCCCCGCCGCCCCACCACGCCGAGGAGCAGAACCGCATGTCACCCACGCCCCTGACCAGCAGCGTCCGGGTTATCGGCGCACCGGCCGAGCGCCACGAGGAGATCCTCACGCCCGAGGCGCTGGAGTTCATAGGCCGGCTCGACGCCGCATTCGCGGACCGGCGCCTGGAGCTCCTCAAGGAGCGCCGCCGCCGGTCCGCCCACCTGATCTCCGGGTCCCCCCTGGACTTCCCCCGTGCCACCGCCGCCGTCCGCGCCGACCCCGGCTGGCGCGTGGCCCCGCCCGCCCCCGGTCTGACCGACCGCCGGGTCGAGATCACCGGCCCGCCGGAGCGCCGGATGACGGTCAACGCCCTCAACTCCGGCGCCCGGGTCTGGATGGCCGACTTCGAGGACGCCACCGCCCCGACCTGGAACAACGTCATCGGCGGCCAGCTCAACCTGCTCGACGCCATCGGGCGGCGCATCGACTTCACCACCCCTGAGGGCAAGGAGTACCGCCTCGGCGCGGACCTCGCGACCATCATGGTCCGCCCGCGCGGCTGGCACCTGACCGAGGAGCACCTGGAGATCGACGGCCGGCCCGTCGCCGCCTCGCTCGTCGACTTCGGCCTGTACTTCTTCCACTGCGCCCGGCGCCAGATCGACGCCGGGCACGGACCGTACTTCTACCTCCCCAAGCTGGAGAACCGGTACGAGGCGCGGCTGTGGAACGACGTCTTCCTGCTCGCCCAGGAACTCCTAGGGATCCCCCGCGGCAGCGTCCGCGCCACCGTCCTCATCGAGACGATCACGGCCGCCTTCGAGATGGAGGAGATCCTCTACGAGCTGCGCGAGCACAGCGCGGGACTCAACGCGGGCCGCTGGGACTACCTGTTCAGCCTGATCAAGACCTTCGGCCACCGGACCGACTTCCAGCTCCCCGACCGGGCGAAGGTCACGATGACCGCCCCGTTCATGCGGGCGTACACCGAACTCCTCGTGCGCACCTGCCACCGGCGCGGTGCCCACGCCATCGGCGGCATGGCGGCCCACGTCCCGAGCCGGGACGCCGAAGCCAACGCCGCGGCCCTCGCCAAGGTGCGCCTGGACAAGGAGTACGAGGCCGAGGCCGGCTCCGACGGTTCCTGGGTCGCCCACCCCGGGCTCGTCCCCGGCTGCCGCGAGGTCTTCGACGGAGTGCTGGGAGAGCGGCCGAACCAGCTGGCGAGGACGCGCGAGGACGTCGAGGTCACGGCCGCCGACCTGCTGTCCGTCCGCCGCATCGCCGCCCCGCCCACCCAGGAGGGCATCCGCTCCAACGTGGCCGTGGCACTGCGCTACTTCGACGCCTGGCTGCGCGGCAGCGGCGCCGTCGCACTGAACGGGCTGATGGAGGACGCCGCCACCGCCGAGATCGCCCGCGTGCAGATCTGGCAATGGCTGCGCCACGACCGGGTGGACCGGGCGACGGTCACCGACCTCCTCGACGCCGAATGCGCTGCCCTGGAGTCCGAGGACCCGCGGGCACTCGCCCTCGAAGCCAGGGAGATCTTCGTGGACACCGCACTCTCGGTCCACCTGCCCGCCTTCTTCACCCCCGAGGCCTACACCCGCCACCTCGTCCGCCGTACCGGCGCGCGGGTGACCGCGTGAGCGCCACCGCGGGCGCGTCCCGCATCCAGCGCGTCGGAGTCGTCGGCGGCGGGCAAATGGGCGCCGGCATCGCCGAGGTGTGCGCCCGCGCCGGAATCGACACCGTCGTCGCCGAGTCGGACGCGGCCGCCGCCCGCGCCGCCGGCGAACGCGTCGCCGTATCCCTGGAACGCGCCGTCCAGCGCGGCAAGCTGGACCGGATCTCCGCCGAGGACGCCCTGGCCCGGCTCGTGTTCACGGGCGACCTGGAAGACCTCGCCGACCGGCAGCTGGTCATCGAGGCCGTCACCGAGAACCCGGACGCCAAGGCGGAGGTCTTCACCGCCCTCGACAAGATCGTCGAGGACCGGGAGGCCGTCCTCGCCACGAACACCTCGGCCATCCCGATCATGCGGCTGGGCATGGCCACCGGCCGCGCGGACCGGGTGGTGGGCCTGCACTTCTTCAACCCCGTACCCGTCCTGCCGCTGGTCGAGGTCGTCTCCTCCCTGCACACCTCGGCGGACACCGTCGCCACCGTGGAGTCCTTCGCCCGCGACGCCCTGGGCAAGACCATGGTCCGCTCCCAGGACCGGGCCGGCTTCGTCGTCAACGCGCTGCTCGTCCCCTACCTCCTCTCGGCCATTCGGATGGCCGAATCCGGGTACGCCAGCGCCGCCGACGTGGACGCCGGGATGGAGCTGGGCTGCGCCCACCCCATGGGGCCGCTCAAGCTCGCCGACCTGATCGGCCTGGACACGGTCGCGGCCATCGCCGAGTCGCTCTACGAGGAGTTCAAGGAACCCCTGTTCGCCCCGCCCCCGCTGCTCCAGCGGATGGTGCAGGCGGGGCTGCTGGGCCGCAAGAGCGGCCGCGGGTTCCACATGTACGGCCGGGCCTGAGGGTCCCGGCAGGTCTCCGGGCAGAGGGTGCGCCGGAGGCGCGCAAGAGCGGTGGGGGCGCGGCGAGTGGTGTCGCCGCACCCCCGCCGTGTCCCATTTCACCGTCCGCCCACCGGACCGCTGTGTCCATTCTCGAGTCCGGCGGCCTAGGGTGGGCCCCGCAGCTGGTTCGCCCCGTCCGCCAGGCGGGATGCGTCGTAAGAGGGAACCCGGTGGAAATCCGGGACTGCCCCGCAGCGGTGAGCGGGAACGACCGCCGTCATACGCACTGGGACCGGAACCGGTCCTGGGAAGCGACGGCCAGTAGGAGCCCGCCGGGAGACCGGCAGGCGTGCCCGCGAGTCCGAAGACCTGCCCGTTGCCCGTGCGCGATCGACCGCGCACGGTTTCCCGGTGACCTCGTGGGCGGGTCGGCGTGCAATGCGGGCGGATCCTCCCGTCGCGTACCCAGACGTACGCGATCCCGGCGGTCCTCCCGTTCCGGCACCCCTTCGCACCCTCGGCCCGTCACCGGGTCCATGGAGACACGCTCGCGAAGGAGAGTTCCGTGACCACCGAGTCCACAGCCGCGCCAGTACGGGCCACCGTGTACGGCTACCCCCGCCAGGGCCAGAACCGCGAACTGAAGAAGGCCGTCGAGGGCTACTGGAAGGGCCGCGTCACCGCCGAAGCCCTCCGGAACACCGCCCGCGAACTGCGCCGCACCAACTGGCGGCAGCTCGCCGAGGCCGGCATCACCGAGGTTCCGACCGGCGACTTCTCCTACTACGACCACGTACTCGACACCACGGTCATGGTCGGCGCGGTACCCGCCCGCCACCGGGCGGCAGCCCGGGCAGGGGCCCTGGACGGGTACTTCGCGATGGCGCGCGGCACACAGGACGTGGCCCCCCTCGAAATGACCAAGTGGTTCGACACCAACTACCACTACCTCGTCCCCGAACTGGGCCCCGACACCGTCTTCACGGCCGACTCCGCCAAGCAGGTCGCCGAACTGAAGGAAGCCCTGGCCCTCGGCCACACCGCCCGGCCGGTCCTGGTCGGCCCGCTGACGTACCTGCTCCTCGCCAAGCCCGCACCGGGCGTCGCCGCCGACTTCGAGCCGCTGACCCTCCTCGACCGGCTGCTGCCGGTCTACGCCCAGGTCCTCGCGGACCTGCGCGCCGCGGGCGCCGCATGGGTCCAGCTGGACGAGCCGGCACTGGTCCAGGACCGCACCCCGGCCGAACTGAACGCCGCCGCCCGCACCTACCGGGAGCTCGGTGCCCTGACCGAGCGCCCCAAGCTGCTCGTCGCCTCGTACTTCGACCGGCTCGGGGAAGCCCTGCCCGTACTGGCGAAGGCCCCCGTGGAGGGCCTCGCCCTCGACTTCACCGGCGCGGCCGAAGCCAACCTGCGCGATCTCGCCGCGGTCGGCGGCCTCCCCGGCAAGCGACTGGTCGCCGGCGTGGTCGACGGCCGCAACATCTGGATCAACGACCACCAGAAGTCGCTGACCACCCTCGGAACGCTCCTCGGTCTCGCCGGCCGGGTCGACGTCGCGGCATCCTGCTCCCTGCTGCACGTCCCGCTCGACGCCGACGCCGAGCGCGACATCGACCCGCAGATCCGCCGCTGGCTCGCCTTCGCCCGCCAGAAGACCACCGAGATCACCACGCTGGCCCGGGGACTGGCCGGGGGCACCGGCTCGATCACCGCCGAACTCGCCGCCAACCGGGCCGACCTGGCCTCCCGCGCCACCTCCGCCATCACCCACGACCCCGCAGTCCGGGCCCGTACCGGGACGATCACCGACGCGGACGGGCGCCGCGCCCAGCCCTACGCCGAGCGCGCCGCCGCCCAGCGAGCCCTCCTGGGCCTGCCGCTGCTGCCCACCACGACCATCGGCTCCTTCCCGCAGACCGGCGAACTGCGCCTGGCCCGCGCCGCCCTGCGGGCCGGACGCATCGGCACCGACGGCTACGAGGAGCGGATCGAGGCCGAGATCCGCGAGGTCCTCTCCTTCCAGGAGAAGGCGGGGATCGACGTCCTGGTGCACGGCGAGCCCGAACGCAACGACATGGTCCAGTACTTCGCCGAGCAGCTCACCGGCTACCTCGCCACCCAGCACGGCTGGGTCCAGTCCTACGGCACCCGGTACGTGCGCCCGCCGGTCCTGGCCGGGGACGTCTCCCGGCCCGACCCGATGACCGTCCGCTGGACCGCGTACGCCCAGTCGCAGACCGCCAAGCCGGTCAAGGGCATGCTGACGGGCCCGGTCACCATGCTGGCCTGGTCCTTCGTACGGGACGACCAGCCCCTCGGCGAGACGGCCCGCCAGGTCGCCCTCGCCCTGCGGGACGAGGTGAACGACCTGGAGGCGGCGGGCACCCGCGTCATCCAGGTCGACGAGCCCGCCCTGCGCGAAACGCTTCCGCTTCGCGCCGCCGACCACGCCGGCTACCTGGACTGGGCCACCGAATCCTTCCGCCTCACCACCAGCGGCGTCCGCCCGGACACCCAGATCCACACCCACATGTGCTACGCGGAGTTCGGCGACATCGTCGAAGCCATCGAGGACCTCGACGCCGACGTCATCAGCCTGGAGGCCGCCCGCTCCCACATGCAGGTCGCCGACGAGCTCGCCGGCGCCGGCTATCCGCGCGAGGTCGGGCCGGGCGTCTGGGACATCCACTCTCCCCGTGTCCCCTCCGCCGCGGAGGCGGCGGCCCTCCTGCGCAAGGGGCTGGAGGCGATCCCCGCCGAACGGCTCTGGGTCAACCCCGACTGCGGCCTGAAGACCCGTGGCTGGCCCGAGACCAGGGCCTCCCTGGAGCACCTCGTCGAAGCTGCCCGCCTGGTGCGCGCGGAGCTCCCGGACCTCCCGGACACCGCGCCCGGAGCCTGATCTCCGTCCGGATGCCGCTGCCGTGACCGGTTGACCTGAAGTCCGGTCGAGGTCCTGCTGTCGACCGTGTCGATCATGTTGATCGCCACTCGGCGACATCGTCATCCGACGGCAGGAGACGCTCGTGGGTCTCGACACCGGAGCAACGTTCGACCGGGCACTGGTACTGGGCCCGGGAGGTCCGGTCGGCACCGCATGGATGGCCGGACTGGCCGCGGGACTGCGCCGCGGCGGCATCGATCTGGGCGAAGCCGACCTGACGGTCGGTACGTCGGCCGGGGCGGTGATGGGCGCCGTGTTCGCCGTGCTCGGGGAAGCGGGGCTGGAACCGGGGGGCCCGGCGCCGCGTCGGCCGGATCGCCCTCGACCACGCCGGCTCCGGCTCCGACTCCGAGGCCGAGCGGGCGCTGGTCGCCGGGCGGGCCGCCCTGATCGGCGCGAAGGCCTGGCCGGAACGGCAGTTGCTGATCACCGCGGTGGACGCGGCCACGGGTGAGCCCGTGGTGTGGGACCATACGAGCGGCGTGCCGCTGGTCCACGCGGTGGCCGCCAGCAGCGCCTTCCCCGGGGCGGAGCCGCCCGTCGGCGTCCAGGGGCAGCGGTACATGGACGGCGCCCTGCGCGCGGGCCCGAACGCGGACCTGGCCGCCGGAGCCCGCTCACTGGCGGCCGGCGTACCGGGCGGGCCTCGCCCAGGCGCCCGCCACCGCCGAGCGGCTCCGTCCCGTGTGGGGGCCGGGCCGGGAGTGACCGGGACGGGACCCGTCAGGACCGGTCCCCTCAGTGGGCTCCTCCGGCCAGGGCCGCGTCGACCGCCGCCTCGGCGTGCAGGCGGGCCGTGGGGAAGAGCGGTACGGGGCTGTCGGCGGGGCCGATGAGGAGCTCGATCTCGGTGCACCCGAGAACGACGCCCTCCGCGCCCCGGGCGACGAGGTCTTCGACGACCTCGCGGTACGCCGCGCGCGACCGGTCGTTCACGACTCCGAGGCAGAGTTCCTCGTAGATCACCCGGTGCACGAGCGCGCGTCCCGCGGCGTCCGGGACGATCACGTCGAGCCCGCCCGCCGCGAGGCGGCCCCGGTAGAACTCCTGCTCCATGGTGAACGCCGTGCCCAGCAGCCCCACCCGCCGCAGCCCCGCGGCCCGGACGGCGGCCGCCGTGGTGTCCGCGAGGTGCAGCAGCGGGAGGGAGGTCGCGGCCTCGACCTGGTCCGCGACCTTGTGCATGGTGTTGGTGCAGATGAGCAGCAGGTCCGCACCGGCCGCCTCCAGCGCCCGGGCGGCGCCGGCCAGCACCTCGCCCGCCTCCGCCCATCGGCCCCGGACCTGGAGCTCCTCGATCAAGGCGAAGTCCACGGAGAAGAGCACGCAGCGGGCGGAGTGGAGCCCGCCGAGGCGTTCGCGCGTCCGCTCGTTGAGGATCCGGTAGTACTCGGCCGTCGACTCCCAGCTCATGCCGCCGATCAGCCCGATCGTCCTCATGCTCGTGCCCACGCTCCCGCTCCTGCTCCTCGGTGTCACCGCCTCACTCAACCATAAGGGAATGTCGTCAATCCGCGCACACCCATAAGTGTCGCTTTGGGTTCCTGTGGTGGGTCGCGGATGTCACCGGGAGGCCGGGGCCCGGCTGGAGACGGTGACGTGGTCCACCCGCATGGGGTGGCCCGGTTCGGTGTCCGGACCGGGTCGCGCGCCGTCGGCGAGGGGGAGGCTGCCGCCGACGGCCACGTTGAGGATCAGGAACAGCCCGTGGTCCACCGCCCGCTTCCAGGTCTCCGGGTCCATCCGGGACGCGGCCACGCGGTGGTGCACGCGGCCGTCGAGGTACCAGCGCACCTCCTCGGCGCCGGGCGCGAGATCGACCTCGACGGCGTACGAGTGGAACCCCGACCGGCATCCGTCGCAGGGCTGCGGGCCCGAGCTCAGGCCCGCCGGTTCCTGGCACGGGCCGCCTTCGAGGATTCCGCAGTGCATGGTCGCGAAGACGCTGTCACGCCCGTTGACCGACTCCATGACGTCGAGTTCGCCGATCCCCGGCCAGCCCGTGTACCCGTCGCGCAGCGGCGCCCCCAGCGTCCAGAAGGCCGGCCAGTAGCCCGCCGCCTTCGCGCCCGTCACGTCGGGCAGGGCGATGGAGGCCTCGATGCGCAGGGTTCCGCCGGGCGGCGGCGCGAAGTCGGAGCGCCTGGTCTCGACGCGTCCCGAACTCCACCGGCCGTCCGTGCGGGTGGGGACGATCTCCAGCGCGCCCTTGCCGTCGAGGCGGACGTTGTCGGTCGAGTCGGTCATGGTCTCGACCTCGCCGGTGCCCCACTGGGCCGCAGGGCATCCAGGATAGCAAGTCCCGGTGTCGTGGAGCCAGTTGATGTCCGACGGGCGGCTGCCCGCAGGACCGTCGAAGTCGTCCCGCAGGAGCTGTGTCCACCCGGCCGCCCCGGCTGCCCCCGCCGAGCCCACCGTGCCGGACGTGCCGGACGCGCCGGACGTGCCTGACGCGGCCACCGCGGGCAGCGCCCCGGATTCGGTGAGCAGCCGTTCGAGCCGGGGGGTCAGGACGACGGCCGCCACATTGGTCAGGTGGGAGTCGTCCCGGTAGAGCAGGATGCGGTCCAGCACGGCCGGGCAGGTCGGTCCGTCGCCCGGGCACAGGACCGGGTTCACGCTCACGCCGAGTACGCCGGGCAGCGCGCCGGAGGCGATCCGGCGCGCCAGCGGATCGGTCTGCTGGGCATCGGCGCGGCTGAACGCGCAGGCGGCCGGGGTCCCCGGGCTGCCGGACACGCACGCGGGGACGTCCGTGCCGGGCACGGGGGTGTCCTCGAGGTAGACGATCGGCGCGCCGGTCGCCCGCAGGGGTTCGAGGGTCTTCTCCCAGCCCTCGGCCAGCAGCCGGGGGTCCGCCGTGTACCGGTTGAGCGAGGCGATCACGATGAGGCGGGGCTTCGGCTGCTGCCGCAGCCGCTCCAGGGTGTCGGCCCGCCAGGTGTCGCACTCCCGGTAGGCGCGGCCGAGCTGCGGGCTGTCCACCGCCAGCTGCGGCAGCGGGCAGCCCTGCTTGACGAACTCCTGGAGCGCCCAGCCCCGTTGCGAGGCGATGGCCAGCATCGAGGAGAACCACTGACCGGCGTGCGAGTCGCCGAGGAGCACGATGCGGTCCGGGCTGTCCACCGCGCCGAACAGGCAGTCCGGGCTGCGGGTCACGGCCGGGGCGACCTCGCAGGCCCCGTCCGGCGGGAAGTCCTTGCGCGCCTGGGCGGGCGCCGGGACCACGGGGCCGCCCGTCAGCGGCGCACCGGCGGTCCGGGCCAGCAGATGGGGACCGGAGACGGCGCCCGGGGGCAGTCCGCTCAGCTCGACGGGTGCGGCCGGGCCGAGCAGGTTGAGCGTCGTGGTGCCGACCACGAGCGCGAGCACCACGGGCAGTACGACGGCCGTGACACCCACGGACAGCCCACGGCGCGGGAACTCCGAGACGGTGCGGCTGCGGCGCAGCGGCCGCTCGACCCAGCGCATGGTGGCGTAGGCGGGCAGTGCGGCGGCCAGGGTGAGCGCGCACTTCACCGGCCAGCCCAGGCCGCCGAAGCGGGCCTCCGCGAGGACGAGTACCGGCCAGTGCCACAAGTACAGGTTGTAGGACAGCCGTCCCACCGCCCGGGGTGCCCGGCCCGCCAGCAGCCGGCCGACTCCGTAGGTACCCATCGCGGTGCGCTCGCCCCGGCCGGGGATCGCCGCGAGGATGACGGCGGCGGTGGCCAGGGTCGGCACGAGGGCCGCACGACCGGGGTAGGGGGTGGAGGCGTCGTACGAGACCACGCACCAGACGATCGCCGCGCCCCCGGCCCAGCCGCACAGCAGCCGCAGCGGCCGGGGGCCGCGCATGAGGTGCCAGGGGAGCAGGGCGAGCAGCGCGCCCGCGCCGAACTGCCAGACGCGCGAGGGCGTGGCGAGGTAGGCGAGCGAGGCGGAGCGCTCCGTCCAGTGCAGGGACAGCGCGAACGAGACGAGGACCAGGGGTACGGCGGCGAGGGCCACGACGGCGCGCACTGCGCGCCCGCGGCGCACCGCCCGGGCCGCACCGAGCACGGCCAGGGCGAGCAGCGGCGCCCACAGGAGGTAGAACTGCTCCTCGACGGCGAGGGACCAGAAGTGCAGCAGCGGGCTCTGGTCGTGCCCGGCGGCCAGGTAGTCGGTCTGCTGGGCGACGAACCGCCAGTTGGCGGCGGAGAGCGCCGCCGCGACCACGTCGTGCTCCAGGTCGGCCCGGCGCAGGGGGACCGTCAGCCAGGCTCCGGCCAGGGCCACCGCGCCCAGTACGACGGCGGCGGACGGCAGGAGCCTTCGCGCCCGCCGGGAGAAGAAGTCCAGGAGCCGGATCCGGCCGGTGGTGACCGCCTCCCGGACGAGGAGGCCGGTGATGAGGTAGCCGGAGACGACGAAGAACACGTCCACTCCGACGAACCCGCCCGCGAGCCCCGGAACCCCGGCGTGGAAGGCGAGTACCGCGAGGACGGCGACGGCGCGCAGCCCTTCGATGTCGGGCCGGAAGGCCGACCGGTGCGGGCTGGGACCGGACTCGCCGCCGGAGCGCGCCGGGGTCGCCGGGGGGCCGGGCGGCGGGGTGGAGGCGGGCCGGCGGTCGCGGTGCGCGCCGGGTGCCAGGGGGAACTGCATGGTGGTGAAGCCTTTCAACTCAGCCAGGGAAGCATCGGGTTGACCCACCCGGATGCCAGCAGGCCAGTGAGCAGGAGGACCGCGGAGGCGGCGAGGGTCTCGGGCCAGCGGCGGGGCAGTACGCCGGTCCGGGGGAGTGGGAGGGCCCGTACGAGGCCGCGCGGGCGGGCGGTCGCCGGAGCCGGCCCGGAGCCGTCGGCGGTGTCCGGGCGCACGGAGGCCCTGGCCGGACGCAGCTCGGTGAACAGGTCGCGGACCAGCGGGCCGTTGATCTGGCACTGCACCAGGAAGTAGAGCAGCAGACCCCAGTTGGGCTCCCAGCCGTTGCGGGCCACGGCCAGCGCGAGCCCCGCGGCGGCCGCGCCGTTGGAGAGGACGAGCCAGAGCAGCGAGGCGCCCACCACCCGGCGGGCCATCCCGCCGGAGGAGCCGGAGCCGCGGGTGCCGGTGGGCACCCAGTCGGCGCTGCGGCCGCGCAGGGTGTGCAGGAAGGCGGTGGCGGCGGCGACGCTCGTCAGGACGTTGGCCCGGATCACCTCGATCCGCCAGCGGGTCCGGCTGATCCGGGGCAGGAGCACGTGCCAGAGCCACAGCGGGGCGAGCAGCGGCAGGACGTGCCAGGGCCGGATGTGGTCCGGGTACCAGAACATCATCACCAGCGGCGGCAGTGGCGCGGCGAACGTGTTCACGGCGGCGGCCAGGTAGCCGACGACGCCCTCGTAGAAGCACAGCCTCATCCGCCAGGGTGCGCCCATCCGGCGCAGCACGGGGGTGCTGAGCAGGTGGAGGTTGCCCATCGCCCACCGGTACTGCTGGTTGACGAAGGAGGTGACCCGGTCGGGGGAGGTGCCCTTGGCGACCAGCACCGGTACGTACAGGGTGCGGAAGCCCCGTTCGTGGAGGGCGAGGCCGGTGTACAGGTCCTCGCTGTGGTCGAGGCGGGCGAAGCCTCCGGCCAGGTCGATGGCGCTGCGCCGGTAGACGGCGTTGCTGCCGCAGCAGATGGCGGCGTCGCTCGCGTCCCGGGACGGCTGGATCCAGCGGAAGAACCATTCCTGGGCGGAGCCCGCGGCCCGCTGGATCCAGTCCATGGTCTCGTCGGTGTCGAAGCACTGCGGGCTCTGCACGATGCCGACGGCGGGATCGGCCAGGTAGGGGACGAGATGGCGCAGGAAGTCCGCGCGGGGCGCGAAGTCGGCGTCGAGGATGGCGATGAACTCCGCGCCGCTCAGCGTCAGCGCGTGATTGAGGTTGCCCGCCTTCTTCAGGTGCCCCCGGTCCGGACGTACGACGTACTCGTAGCCGTACGAGGCCGCCAGCGCGGCGACTTCGGGCCGGTCGGCGTCGTCCAGGACCCAAGTGGTCAGCGCGCCGGGCCAGTCGACGGCCGCGACGGCGCGGTAGGCGTTCTCCAGGACGGGGAGCGGTTCGCCGCAGGTCGGCAAGTACAGGTCCACGCCGGGCAGTCGGGCGGGCTGCCAGGCGTGCACGAGGATTTCGTGCGAGGGCCGGGTCAGCCGGCGCTGGCGCAGGCTGTTGACCGAGGAGAGGGCGAGGGCGACGACGTTGAGCCCGAGGACGGCGAGGAAGGCCCACAGCGCCGGGGTGCGCAGCGCGAACGTGAACATGGTCGCGGCGGTGAAGACGAAGGCGAGAGAGGTGCTGATCAGGACCCAGCGGCGTTGCGGGCCGAAGTACCAGTAGAGCTCTTCGTCGGAAGGTGGTTGTGGAAGATGATGAATGGTCATAAAGCTCCCCACGGCTGGTTATGCGACCGTTTCAGGTGCCACTTTAGCGTCAGAGGTATAGACCATTTGTTGCAGGACGGCCAACAGTTCGAATGAGTCACCGGAACGGCAGGTGAACCAGGTTCCGCGGCCCGGCCGGAACCGGCTGTTTCGTCCGTCGGCGGCTGGGGAGGATGTGCCTGCAGTCGGGCACGGGTCACGTGCGCGGCGTCGTCACGCGAGGGGTTGGGCATGGCTCAGGGGACTGTGAAGTGGTTCAACGGGGAGAAGGGCTTCGGTTTCATCTCGCCGGACGAGGGCGGCGCGGACGTCTTCGTGCACTTCAGCGCGATCCAGGGTTCCGGGTTCCGGAACCTGGAGGAGAACCAGCGCGTGGAGTTCGAGATAACCCAGGGACAGCGCGGTCCGCAGGCCGACCAGGTTCGAGCCCTCTGACCTGCCCGCCCCGGCCCCGGGTGGACCTCGGGGTCCACCCGGGGCCGCGGACCGCCCCGCCCGGGTGTTCCGGATCCGTGCCGCTTCGTGTCGCCGTACGATCCGTCGAGGTGGAACTGCACGGTTCGCGGTCCTGGGTGCCGCGCCAGAACTAGGAGCTCGGCGTTGTCCGTTGTGGACGTGGTACGGGAGTCGGCCGCGGCCGGAAGAGTCGTGTTCTTCGAGGAGTCCGCCCGGGACGGCGCGCAGGCGAAGACGATGATGAGCGCCGCCTTCCGGGTCCGGCTGGCCCGCGAGCAAGGGGCGCTCTTCGGGCCGGACGGCCCGCGGCACGTGGTGTTCGCGGCGGGATTCCCCTCCGTGTGCGGGCAGGAGTTCGAGGCCACCCGGCAAGTCGCGCTGGAGGCGCAGGAGTCGGTGAGCCCGTCCGCCGTCTGCCGGGGCACGGCCGAGGACGTACGGCTGGCCCTGAGCGCGGTACGGGGTGCGGCGCACGGGCGGATCATGGTGATCGTGGCCGCCTCGGAAGCCACCGCCCGGGCACTGGTGCACAGCGACGCCCGCACGTCCCTGGGCCGTGGCCTGGACGTGCTCAAGGGAGCCGTGGACCTCGCGGACGGCATCGCCGTGGACGTGTGCCTGGTGGACGCGCCCCGCGCCGACCCCGCCCTGGTCGCCGAGTACGCGGGTCGGATGACGGCGCACGGGGCTGCCACGATCGTGCTGGCCGACACGGTCGGCGACCTGCTTCCCGGCCAGACCGAAGCGCTGTTCCGGCGCGTCGCCGCCGGGGCGGGGCCGGAGACGGTGCTGGTTTCGCACCTCCACAACGACCTCGGCCTCGGCCTCGCCAACACCCTGGCCGCCCTGGAGAGCGGAGCACGGGTCGCGGCCTGCTCCTGGCTGGGCATGGCCGAGCGCAGCGGAATGGTCGCCACCGAACAGCTGCTCTTCCTCCTCGCGCACGACCGGGCCAAGGCCGCGCGGGTACTGGGGCCCGACTGCGAGCCGTGGTGGACGAGGCCCGACCTGACCAGGCTGCCGGGCATCGCCCGGATGGTGTCCGAGGAGACCGGGGTGCCGCTCACCGTCACCACCCCCATCGTGGGAACAGGGGTCGCCACCATCTCCACCGGAACCCCCTTCACGCACCCGCGGACCTTCCAGCCCTACGATCCCCAGCAGCACCTGGGCCTCGAACCGACCGTGGTGCTGACCCACCTGGCCAGCAGGCGCGTGCTGCGCGCGGTCGCCGCACGCCTGGGCCACCAGCTGGATCCGGACCAGACCGGCAAGGCCCTGGCCTGGGTCAAGAACCGCGCCTACCGCCAGAACCAGGCCCTCGTCGCCGACGCCGACTTCGCCGGCTACCTCGAAGGCCTGACCGCCGCCACACCCGCACGCTGAACGGAACCCCCCCCGCATGTCGGACACCCGATTCCCCGGCTCCTCCCCTGCCCCCGGCTCCTCCCCTGCCCCCGGCCTCGAGATGGCCCCCGCCCCCGAGACGGCCCCCGCCCCCGACATCCGCGCCGCCGCCCGTGCCCTGCACGCCGGAGGGGCGGTCATCCTCCCCAACCCCAGCCCGCTCACCTACGTGGTCACCGCCACCACGCCCCGGGCCGTCAACGAGGCGAAGGGCCGCCCGGCCGGGCAGGAAGTCGCCCTGTGGGTCCACGACGACGCCACGTGGCGGGACCTCACCACCCTCCTCGACCTCGAACCGGTCGCGCTCGAGGTCGCGTTCACCCTGCTGCGCGAGCAACTCGTCACCCTCCTGGTCCCCGTGCGCGCCGACGCCCCCGCCACGGTCTGGACCGCCCCTGCCCTGCGCGACGGCCACCTGCTGCTGTTCGGCGCGCACTGGAGGCCGGTGTCGACGCTCCTGGCGCGCTTCCCCCGCCTCTACGTCAGCAGCGCCAACCGGACCGGGATGCCGCCGGCGGACACCGCGGACCGGGCAACGGCGATGTTCGGACCCGGAGTTCCGGTCGTCGACGCCGACGCCCTGCGCCGCCCCGGTACCCCGCACGCGGCCACCACCATGCTGCGCATGGACGCGGCCGGGGACCTGACCCAGATCCGGCAAGGAGCCCAGGACCTGGCACACGGCACCGACCCGGACGCCTACCTGGCACATCTGCGCGCCACGGAGCCCCACCGGTGGCGGTCGTTCGGACGGCGGAACCCGGCGTCCACCTGACCGGGGCCGGCGCGCTTCCTCCGTACGGCTTTCGCACGGTCTCCCGCTCCGGCGCGCCGTACGCTTCGCGGCCGTGGATCCCCGGCGCCATGGGGCACGCTCACACGGGCGGACGGTCGTCCCGCGCACGAGATGGGGAGAGCGAATGGACGCAAGCGGCGGAAGTGCCCCGTCGGCCCGGGACCAGGGCCGGAAAGAGACGGTGGAGGAGCGTGCGGACCGCAACTGGCAGGATTTGATGCAGGAGATCCGGGTCGTCCAGACCGGCGTGCAGATCCTGCTCGGATTCCTGCTCACCGTCGCCTTCACGCCCCGGTTCGTGGAGCTGGAACAACCGGACCGGACGGTCTACGTCATCACGGTGATCCTCGGCTCCCTGGCGACCGGTGCGCTCATCGGCCCCGTCTCCTTCCACCGGCTCGTCTCCGGGCGGCGGATCAAACCGCAGGCGGTGGTCTGGGCCTCCCGGCTGACCTTCACCGGGATCGTCCTGCTGCTGGCGACCCTCGTCTCGGCACTGTTCCTCATCCTGCGGGTGGCCGCCGGCCACGCCCTCGTGCCGTGGCTGGTCGCCGGAGTCTTCGCCTGGTACGTCCTGTGCTGGTTCGCCCTGCCCCTGTGGGCGCGGAGCCGCCACACGGCCCGGCAGTCGCGGGGCACCCGGGAAGCGGGCGACTGAACCGCACGGCCCGCGGCCCGCGACCCGCGGCTCGCGCCGCACCCGGAGCACCGCCCGGAGGAGCGAGCCGCCTCGGCAGCGAGCGCGGATTCCGGGGCGGGAGTGATTTCGGTCCGCGAAGTGGCTGGTGGGAGCCCAGCTGGGTACACGCTCCCCATGGCGAAGCGCACAGTACACACGGAATCACCGCTGACCTGGCACGGAGCGGTTGCCCACTGGGACCGCAGGCTGTTCGACGCGGTGGCCCGTCGGCACTGGCACGGGGCCGACCGGTTGCTCCCCGGCATCGGGCGCGCCGCGAACCACGGGCTGCTGTGGGGCGGGGCCGCCGCGGCGATCGCCGTCGTCGGATCGCCCCGGGCCCGCAAGGCGGCCGTGCGGGGGGCCGCCTCACTGGCACTGGCCTCCACGGCCGTCAACACCGTGGTCAAGTGGTCCGTACGCCGTCCACGCCCCCTCCTGGAAGGCGTACCCGCCGTGCGGCAGGCGGCGACTCCGCCGCGGACCACCTCCTTCCCCTCCGGGCACTCGGCATCGGCCTTCGCCTTCACCGCCGGGGTGGCCCTGGAGTCCCCGGGCTGGGGCGCGGTGCTGGCCCCGGTGGCCGCGTCCGTGGCCTTCTCCCGGGTGTACACCGGGATGCACTACCCCTCCGACGTGGTGGCCGGGGCGGCTCTCGGCGTGGCCGCGGGGGTCGTCGTACGCAACCTCGCGCGCGGGGCGCAGGAGGCCCGGGTCGTGCCGGGCGGTGAGCGGCCGGCCGCCGGGGCGCCCGCGCTGCCCGACGGGGAAGGGCTCACGGTGGTGGTCAACACCGGCTCGGGCACGGCCACCGACGCGGGGCTCGACCTGCTGCGCTCCCGGCTGCCCAAGGCCGAGGTGATCCGGTGCGAGGGCGGGGACCTGCCCGCGGAGCTGGCGGCGGCGGCCTCGCGGGCGACCGTGCTCGGGGTCTGCGGAGGCGACGGCACGATCAACGCCGCCGCGACCGCCGCGCTGCGCGCCGGGGTGCCGCTGGCGGTCTTCCCCGGCGGCACCCTCAACCACTTCGCGCTGGACCTCGGCCTGGCCGGAGCCGAGGACACCTGCCGCGCCGTGGCCGCCGGCCAGGCCGTGCACATCGCGGTGGGCCGCTTCACCCCCGGGCCGCAGGGCGAGGCCGGCTACTTCCTGAACAACTTCAGCATCGGCGCCTACCCGGAGCTGCTGCGCCACCGCCTGCACTGGGGCCCGCGCATCGGCGGCGGGCCCGCAGCCCTGCTGGCGGCCTGGAAGGTGCTGAGGGCGGAGCGGCCCGTGCGGCTGCGGCTGGCCGGGCGGCGCCGCAGCGTGTGGCTCCTCTTCGCGGGCAACGGCACCTACCACGGCACCGGCCCCACCCCCCGCCGCCGGGACAGCCTCGGCGAAGGCCTCCTCGACGTCCGTCTCGTCCACGGCGGCGGCCGCCCCGGGCCCCGTCTGCTGGCCGCCGCCTTCACGGGGCCGCTGTCCCGCTCCCCGGTCCACGTCGCGACCCGGCTGCGCAGCCTGCGCATCGGGGAGATCCCGGCGGGTACTCCGCTCGCCTACGACGGCGAGTACGCGAAGGCCCCCTCCGACCTGGTGCTCGACGAGCTCCCCAACGCCCTCACGGTCTACCGCCCCCGCTGACGATCGGCCACCCACGCGGGCCGGATTGGCCTCGGGACGCCTACACCCGCGCCGACGTCCGTGTCTACGATGTGGGGTCGTACTTCCAGGAGGGGGGCCGCGGACATGCCGCTGACCGGGAGCGCACGCGTGACCGGTCGGGGGGTCGAGGCGACCAGGGTCGGTGGCCGGTGGCGGGTCACCCGGCCGTGGCCCGCGCAGCTGCGCCCGTTCGTGCACAGCTACGCCGGCTACTGGGAGGCGGCGGCCTCGCCCTACCGGGTGCGGCTGGTTCCCACGGGCCGGGCCGTCGTGGTGATCAGTCTGGGCGAGCCGTTCGCCCAGATCCGCCGGCTGGGCGATACGGGCCCCAGCAGCCTGGTGACCGGATCGCTGGTCACGGGGCTGGAGGACGGGCCCCGGACCTGTGACCATCCCGGCGGCCAGGAGGCGATCCGGCTCGAGCTGACCCCGCTCGGAGCGTTTCGGCTGTTCGCCGTGCCGATGAGCGAGCTGACCAACACGGTGGTCGAGCTCCGAGACGTCCTCGGACCCGCGGCCGGGGAACTGGTGGAACGGCTGGCGGCCACCGGCGACTGGGGCGCCCGGTTCGACCTGCTGGACGCCGAGCTGTCGGCCCGGCTCGAGCGCGGCCCGAGTCCCGCGCCCGAGGTGGGCCATGCCTGGCGACTGCTGTCCCGCGCCGGCGGGGCGATCCCGGTCGGCCGGATCGCGGCCGAAGTGGGCTGGAGCCAGGGCCACTTGGTGCGCCGGTTCACCGAACAGATCGGCCTGACGCCCAAGACGTCCGCCCGGGTGCTGCGCTTCCACCGGGCCGTGGGACTGCTCACCCGCGAGGGTGCCAACCTCGCCGAAGTGACCGCTGCCTGCGGCTTCTACGACCAGGCACACCTCAACCGCGAGTTCCGCGCCCTGAGCGGCACCACCCCCGGCCTGATGGCCGCCGCCCGGGTGGCGGAGGGAGCCCTCGCGCTGTGAGGCGCGAGGTCAAATTTATCCAAGCCAGGCCGTCCGGACACCGATAGTGTCCCCCCGTTCGCAGTTGATCAGGTACCCGGCCCCAGGGAACTCCGGGCCGCGGGCCCGGTCCGGAGGGGAGTGTTCGATGGAAGACCTGCTGCGCCTCCTCGTAGGCGGTGCGATCACGGGCGGCCTGATCGGTTTGGCCGGTGCCCTCGGCCGACGCGGCCGCAGGCGTCGGGAGGGCGGTGACGCGAGCCGCCGCTGACGTCCGGCGCGTCGAAGGCCGGTACGCCGAGGGCCGGTACGCCGAGGGCCGGTACGTCCGGTGCCCGGGTGATCGGGACGCCAGAGGGTGTCGGGCCCCTCGTCCCGGTGCTACGGGGGAGCACCGGAGGCGAGGGGGCCGGAGGGGGCGAGGGGGCGTCCTCCGGGCCGGGGGAAGTGTGGGGACGGCTACGGGTTCTTCGCCGTCCCCACACCTCGGCCTACCCCCCCCTCGCGTCGCCTCCGTCATTGCCGCAGAGTGGTCGTCCGCACCTTCCGTGCATCCGGCAGCACCACTGGACCCATGGAGTTCCGCTGTGGCCACGACCTCTGAAGCACCCGGGACGAAGTCCGCGGACGCGTCCGCCGTCCGCATCGAACGCGACGGTCCCGTCCTCACGGTGATCCTGAGCCGCCCCGGCGTCCGCAACGCGGTCGACGGCCCGACGGCAGCCCGACTCGCCGATGCCTTCCGGGTGTTCGAGGAGGACGAGGACGCTTCCGTCGCCGTCCTGTGGGGCGAGGGCGGCACGTTCTGCGCGGGCGCCGACCTCAAGGCCGTCGGCACCGAACACGGCAACCGGGTACGGGCCGAGGGCGACGGCCCGATGGGTCCCACGCGGATGCGGCTGACCAAACCGGTGATCGCGGCGGTCAGCGGGCACGCCGTGGCGGGCGGGCTCGAACTGGCCCTGTGGTGCGATCTGCGGGTGGCCGAGGAGGACGCGACGTTCGGCGTGTTCTGCCGTCGCTGGGGCGTCCCGCTGATCGACGGCGGGACGGTGCGGCTGCCCCGCCTGATCGGCGAGAGCCGCGCGATGGACCTGATCCTCACCGGCCGGCCCGTGACCGCCGCGGAGGCGTACGGGATCGGCCTAGTCAACCGCCTCGTGGCTCCCGGGGAAGCCCGCCGGGCGGCAGAGCGACTCGCCCGTGAGATCGCCGGTTTCCCCCAGCTGTGCCTGCGGCACGACCGGCTCTCCGTACGGGAGCAGCACGGCCTGGACGAGCGGGAAGCCCTGGCCGCCGAGTACCGGCACGGCCTCGTCCCCCTCGAAGCGGGGGAGACCCGGTCCGGCGCCGACCGGTTCGCGGGCGGCGCCGGCCGCCACGGCTCCTTCTCCGGCTGAGCCGGCCGGCCGCGCCCACCCCGTCCCGGAGTGCTCAGGGGAGGTCACCGGTCCCGGCCCCGGAGGTGCGGCCGCGCTGGGTGGGCAGGGTCTGGGCGAAGGTGGCGGCCTGGACCAGGTAGGCGTTGCGGAAGTCCCCCGAGGTGCTGCCGGTGTTCTCCTCGTCCATGAGCTCGCCGAACGTGCCCGACTCGGCGACCCGCCCGGCCTTCAGGACGTGGATGACATCGGCGTGGCGTACGGAGTGCAGCCGGTGGGTGATGAGGACGACGGTCTGCCCGGTCGCCGCGAGCTTGCGCAGCCGGTCGAAGAAGCGCTGTTCGGCGACCGCGTCCAGGGCGCTGGTGGGCTCGTCGACGACCATGATCTGACCGTGCCGGTACCACGCGCGGGCGATCCCGATCTTCTGCCATTCGCCGCCCGAGGCCTGGCGTCCGCGCTTGTAGCCGCGGGCGAGGAGGGTGTCGAGACCCTGGGGCAGCCCGGCGAGGAACTCGCCGGCGCCCGCGAAGGCCGCCGCCTCCTCGACCGCGCCGTCGTCGATCGGGCGCGTGGGGCGGCCGATCCCCACGTTGACGCGCAGGGTGAACGGCCAGTGCTGGAAGGACTGGGACATGAGCGCGACCCGGGCGAAGATCTGCCTGCGGTCGGCCTTGGCGGCGTCCACCCCGTCCCACCAGATCGTGCCGCCGCCCTCGTCGGGCAGGTACAGGCCGGCCAGGAGCTTGATCAGGGTGGACTTGCCCGAGCCGTTCTCCCCGACGATCGCGATGACCTTCCCGATGGGGAAGGAGAGCGACACCTCGCGCAGCGTCGGTTCCGCCGTCTCCCCGGCCCCGGCCGGGTAGGTGAAGGTCACCTTCTCGAAGCGGACCTCCCGCAGGTGTTCCGGGAGGGACTCTCCCGTGGTGGGGATGGCGCGGGCCGCGGCCTCCTCGCAGAGCCGTTCGTAGTCGGCGACGAACAGGGACTCCTGGTGGAGCTCGGTGATCTGCAGGACGAGGCTGTCCAGGCTGGCCGCGCCGGTCCGGATGGCCAGGACGGCGGTGCCGGCGACGGCGAGGTCCATCGCCCCGCTCCACAGCAGCAGTCCGAGCGCCCCGTAGGTGAGGAGCGTCGCGAGCCCGCCGGCCCCGTCGGCCTTCAGGCCGATCCGGGCCGCGTTGCGGGCCAGGCGGGTCTGCTCGCGTTCGCTGGTCTCGGCCATGTTGCGGAAGTGCGCGAGGAGGAACGGGCCGACCGCGTGGACGCGTACCTCCGCGGCGGCCTCCTGCTGGGTCAGCAACTGCCCCAGCAGGAGGCCGGCGCGGGCGTGCTGGACGAAGGTGTGGAAGGAGATGTAGCGCTGCTTGGAGATCGTCAGCGAGCTCCACGCGCTGGGCAGCGTCATCAGGACCAGCAGGGGCAGGAGGGCGATGTGCAGCACGGTCAGTACGCCCGCCGCCGCGATCAGGGAGATCCCGGAGTTCAGGGTGTTGGTGCAGTAGCGGATCATCCGGCGGGCCGAATCGGCTCCGTAGCGGGCGGCGTCCAGCAGCCGGTGGAACTCGTCGTCCTCGATCGCCGCGAGCTCCACCTGGTGGACAAGGTCCAAATACCTTTCCGTGGCCACCCGTTGGACCTTCGGCTCCAGCGCCCCGGTCGCCGCCGTCGAGGCGGACCGGAGCAGCGAGCCGAACAGTGCCGCGACCGCAACCACCACGAGGGCGGGCAGTGCCCGGGCCAGCCGCTCGTTCGTCGGGCCGCCGGCCAGGACGTGGCCGAGCACGCCGTTGACCGCGACGAGCCCGACGGCCTGCGTGATGCCGCGTCCGAGCTCGGCGCCCAGTACCAGGCGCAGGGAGCGGGCGTCGGCCAGGTGCGCGAGCCGCACGCCCATCCCGACCGTGCGGGGGAGGCCCTTGGCCATGGTCCACAGATCGAGCTTCAGCCAGGCGCCTTCATGCCGCTCCCATCCGATGTCGTAGGCCAACTCGCCGCCGAACAGCAGTCGTTCCGACTCCGATACGTCCGGGCCGCCGGACGGCTCCCGGCCCTTCTCCGGGCCCTCCTCCCGGTTGGGCTCCTGCTTCTGCTGCTGCTTCCGGTTCTGGTCCCGGTTCTGCGCGGGCGTCATGCGCGTACCTCTCGACGTCGGGGCAGCGGTGTGCGCGATCCGGTCGCCGTGGCCGTGGGGAGGTCAACTGTCATTCTCCGGAAGGGCGTTGGTGGTCGGCAGGCGCTGCGGGGATCAACGACGCCGGACCTGCGGTCGAACGCACGTGTTTGAGCCGAAGCGGATTCCGTACGGGAGCGCGCAAGGCCTCAGCTGCAGGGTGCACCGACCCTTGAGGCGCGGGGGTTCCGCCGTCCGGCGGTGATGGCCGAAACGCCGGTGTTGATGCCGGTGCGACGGATGGGGTTGGGATGCCAGGACGCGGGCACTCCGGTCCGCCTCACCGGGGACGGAGCCGAGCGGCCAGGACGGCGACGTCGTCCTCGGCGTGCTGCGCGTCGAGTCCGGCGCAGACCGCGTCCACCACCTCCGAGAGGCTCGACCGGGTGCCCAGCCGGAGGGCGGCGAGCCTGGCCAGCGAGGTGTCGATGTCCTCGCTGCGCCGCTCCACCAGTCCGTCCGTGTAGAGCAGCAGCGTCTGGTCCGCGGAGAGCGGCCGGGCGAGGGCCTCGTACCCGCCCAGGCCCGTGCCCAGCGGCGGGCCCACGGGTACGTCCAGGAGCTCGCCGACGCCGTCGCGGGTGAAGACGGCGGGCGGCAGGTGCCCGGCGCTGGAGTAGACGGCCATGGCGCGGGCGGGGTCGATCCGCACGAGCAGACAGGTGGCGGGCCTGCGGCTCTCGTCCGCCGCGGACAGGGCGTCCAGCTGGCGCAGCACCCGGTGCGGGGCGAGATCGGTGGAGGCCACCTCGCGCAGGACGGAGCGGTACGCGTTCATGTCCACGGCGGCGTCGAGGCCGTGGCCCATCACGTCCCCGATCGCCAGGAGCGTGCGGCCGAAGTGCAGGCGGATCGTCTCGAACCAGTCGCCACCGACCAGGGCCCGCGGTCCCACGGGCAGGTAGCGGCTGGCGACCTCCAGGTTCGGGTGCGGCCGGCCCGGTTCGGCGACGAGCGCGCGCTGCAGATCGAGTGCGGTCCGCTCCGTCGCCGCGAGCCGCCGGGCGTTCCTCAGGTGGACGGCGGTCAGCCGGGCCGCGAAGTGCAGCGCGGCCAGCTCGTGGTCGCTGAAATCCCCCCTGGTGCGGCTGACGAGGAGCCTGCCGTAGACCTCGTCCGGACCGGTCAGCGGTACGGAGGCGAGGTGCGCGCGGGCCCCCGCGACCCGGCCGGTCCACGTCTCCAGGGGATGGCCGCGGTCCAGGGCCCGGACCACCGGCGCGCTCTGATCGACGGCCGCCTCCAGGAGACCCGCCGCCCCGGCCACGGCCACGCGCTCCTCGCGGGCCCGGGGTCCGTGGCCGACCAGGTCCACCGCCGCGGCGTCGGACAGCGTACGGAAGAGGAATCCGGCCAGCTCCCGGCAGGTCTCGCGTTCGTCGAAGGACGTTCCGATCCGCTCCAGGGCCTCCTCCATGGAGTGCAGCCGTGCCTGCAGCCCCTCGTGTTCCGACACGTGCCTCCCTCGCCCACCGCATGCCGCCGTCGGCCGCCGTGGAAGGCATTCCATCAGCCGTCGCGGGTTCCGGCGGGCAACGCGGGGAGTGTTGCGCAGGGCCGTCGGCGTCGTGCGCGGTGCCCCGGCCGCCGGCCGCCGGCCCCGACCGGGGTCATATCCAGGTCGTCGCGAGCGGGACGGTCACGGCGGCGGCGAGCAGGAGCGAGACGTTGAGGGCGACCTTGCGGTCCCCGCGGGCCAGGTGCACCCCGGTCGCGCCGATCTGCAGGACCACGAACCCGATGGCCGCGGCCACGGCCAGCCAGGGCGCGATGCCGGTCAGCGGCGGCAGCACCAGCCCGGTAGCGCCGAGCACCTCGACCGTTCCGATGGCCCTGACGGCGGGCATCGGCGTGCTGTCCACCCAGGCCATCATCGGGCGGAGCCGCTCCCGGCCGCGGACCAGCTTCACCCCGCCCCCGTAGAGGTAGAACAGGGCGAGGAGGCCGGCAACGATCCAGTACGCGAGGTTCACGATTCCCATCCACGGTCGCGGTGGTCCCCGGTACTCCGGGCACGCTCCGATTCCACCGCCTGAGCACGGCGGCCGTCCAAGACTCCTTCCGCCGAGCCGATACCGTACGGGTATCGTGACGCCATGGAGCTACGTACGCTGCGCTACTTCGTGGCGGTCGCCGAGGAACTCCACTTCGGCCGGGCCGCCTCCCGGCTGCACATGAGCCAGCCGCCACTGAGCCGGGCGATCAAGCAGCTGGAGACCGAGGTCGGGGCCCTGCTCTTCGACCGGTCACCGGCCGGTGTCGCGCTCACCGCGGTCGGGGCGGTGCTCCTCGAGGAAGCGCGCGCCCTGCTCGACCAGGCCGAGCGGGTCCGGGTGCGCGTGGCCGGGGCGGCCGGCGCCGCGACCCTCACCGTCGGCATCCTGGGGGACAGCGCCGACCCGGACGTGACCCGACTCGCCGCCGCCTACCGCCGGCGGCACCCGCGGGTCGAGGTCCGCGTGCGCGGGACCGACCTGACCGACCCCACCTGCGGACTGCGTGCCGGACTGGTCGACGTGGCCCTGACCCGCGCCCCGTTCGACGGGACCGGCCTGACCGTACGCGCGCTGCGCGCCGACCCGGTGGGGGCACTGCTGCGCGCCGACGACCCGCTGGCCCGGCACGGCAGCCTGGAGCTGGCCGACCTGGCCGGGCGCCACTGGTTCCGGTTCCCGCCGGGCACCGACCCCGCCTGGCAGTCCTACTGGAGCGGAGGGGAACCGCGCGAGGGCCCGGTCGTGCGCGCCGTGCAGGAATGCCGGCAGGCCGTTCTCTGGAACGGCACGGTCGGCATGACCCTCCTGGACCACGAACCGGGGGAGGGCCTCACCGTGGTGCCTCTGCGCGACATGCCGCCGAGCCCCGTGGTCGCGGCCTGGAACGCCCGCGACACGAATCCGCTGATCCGCTCGTTCGTCCGGATCGCGACCACCGTCTACCAGGACTGAGCCCGCCCGCGGCAGGCGGTCGTCAGGGACCGGCCGGGGCGAAGGCCGTGGCTTCGACGGTGGTGCCGCAGAGCGCGAACAGCCCGCCGTCGTCGGGAGCCAGCTGGAGTCCGCCCCCGCCCACGCCCAGCACGATCGAGGGCGCGGCCGTCGGCTCTGCGCCGGAGACGCAGTACCCGCCCGCCTCGCCGAGCACCGGGGTGAAGGTCAGCCGGGTCGAGGCCCGGTCGCCGACCGCGAGCCGTACGGCCTGTGCCTCGCCCCGGGTGACCACGTTCAGGGGTTCGTTGCGGTCCGGTGAGCCCTGCCCGGCGAGTGCCACGGCGGGGAATCCCTCCAGGACGCACGCCCCCGGACCGCCGTTGACCACGGTGATCCGCACCTGGGTGCCGCCGAACCGCTGCGCGCCGCCCGCGACGAGCTGCCCGCTCGTGCAGGAGGCGTCGGCCCCCTGCCGTACGTCCGGCTCCCGCGCCGCCGCCCCGGCGCCCGGGCCCGCGGCCAGCAGCAGTCCGCAGGCCACGGCGGCCGCCGCGAGCCAGTGGGAGGGGGAGGGGGATGGGCCGAACGGGTTCCCGGCCGCGCCTCCCCGGAGCCCGCCCCTCGGTGCCGTGCCCGTCCTGGGGGTCGTCATGGGCGTCTCCTCGCGGTTCGCGGTGACGCCCGCACCCCGGCCCGTACCCCGCTCCCCGCCGGCCGCGCCGTCCTCCCAGCGTCGCACCGCCCCGGGGGTCGCGCAGCTTTTAACCGGAGTCCACGAGCGTGTCAAGTCCCGAATATGCGGAACATGACCCGGGTGTGCCCGCCGGGGCTTACTGGTGGAGCGGAAAGGACCTCACCGAAAAGGAAACGAGGGAATATCCGCACCGCCCCGGATTCCGGGTCGACCCCATCAATCATCTGCATCTGAACCGGTAGGAGAAGGTCATGAACTTCAAGGCTCGCACCAACAACGCTGTCCGCCCCAACCGTCGCGGGTTCCACATCGCGACTCTGGTGGCCTCGGCCGCAATGATCTCCGGAGGGATCCTCATCCCGGCGTCCATGGCCTCGGCGGCCTCGATGCCCGCTCACGTGGCCGCTGTCGCCCTTCCCTCGGCCGGCGGTGCCGGTGGGGACGGCGGTGAAGGCGGAGGGGGTCTCATCGGGGGCGGCGGCGGCTCCGGCGGCTCCGGCGGGGGCAGCGTCCTCGGGGTCGGCGGCGACGGCGGCAACGGCGGCAAGGGCGGCGAGGGTGTCCTCTCCGGTGGCGGCGGCGGTGGCGGCGGTGGCGGCGGTGACGGCGTGATCGGCGGCAACGGCGGCAAGGGCGGCAACGGTGGCGGCGGCCTCTTCGGTGGCACCGCCGGCAACGGTGGCGGCGGCGGCAGCGGCATCCTGGTCGGCGGCAAGGGCGGCAACGGCGGGAACGGCGGCTTCGGCATCCTCCAGGGTGGAGGCGGCGGCAAGGGTGGCAAGGGCGGCTTCGGCGGTCTCCTCGGTGGCCTCGCCGGCGGCGGTGGCGCCGGAGGCGGCAGCATCTTCTGATCGCTGCACCCGGCACCACTGATCGCGGTACCCGGCTTGACGGGGTGGAGGTCCTAGGGCCTCCACCCCCTGCACCCCCCTCTCGACCCCTCGTCCTCATCCAAGCGAAACCCGTGTTCACGGAAACGGAGAACCCCATGTTTACAAGCCCCTGGCAGCGTCCGCTCATCCTGGCTGCGGCTTCGCTGGCCCTCGTCACCGGAACGGCATGCGCCGCGCAGGCGTCCCAGTCCCACACCCCGGCCTCCGCCAGCTCCTCGGTTCTGACGGACCTGTCCTCGAGCTGCGGTGGCAAGGGCGGCGAAGGCGGCAAGGGCGGCGAAGGTGGCAAGGGCGGGCAGCCCGGTCAGCCGGGCGAACCCGGCCAGCCCGGCCGGGCAGGGTGCTTCCGGTTCGAGGACCTGCCCGACAAGACGAAGTCGGAGCTGACGGTGGTGGACAGGGTCCGCATCGTGGTGACCCTGCTGGCGGACGACTCCGACGCGACGAAGGAGAAGATCGCCAAGAAGTACAAGATCTCGGAGGAGCAGCTCGACACCTGGAAGAAGCAGTACGAGGACGGCGACTGGTTCGCCCTGATGGGAGGCAACCTCGCAGTCTCCCCGTGAGGCACGAGGGCGGGTGAGCGGGGAAAGGCGAGGCGCAGGGAAGAACACACGGGCCCGTCCGGCAGCTGGCCGGCCGGGCCCCACCTGTCCAGGCGGCCGGTCCCCCCCGGGAGCCCGCGTCACGGAAAGCATTTCTCGGCAAGGCAGCAAGGCGGCAAGGGAGAAAATCATGCTTATGCGTTCTTGGAAATTCCGTCTCGGTCTCGTTGTTTCGTCGGTTCTGCTCGGCGCCGGTTCGATGACTTCCGTCGCCATGGCGGCCCCGGCCCCGGCTTCGGCGCCGGGCCTGGCGGTTCCGGCATCCGCCGTTCAGCACCACGGCTCCGGATCCGGCGGCGACAGCAGGCCGGGAGTGGCCCGGTTCGGCAGCGGCTCCGTGAAAGTGGGCAACGGCAGCGTCCGCGTGGGCGACAAGGTGTGCGCCGGCAACTGCAACGGAACGGTGAACGGCACCAACGGCGGCAGCGGCGGAGTCTGCGCCGGACTGTGCGTCGGCAGCGCCAACGGCGGCAACGGCACCACCGGCAGTCCGGGCGGAGGCAACGGTACGAACGGCGGCAAGGGCGGGGTCTGCGTCGGGGTCTGCGGAAGCAGCGCCAACGGAGGCAACGGCGGCAACGGCGGGGCCGCGTGGCCCGGCACCGGCGACGGCGGCACCGGCGGCCGCGGCGGTGTCGGCGGGATCTGCTTCGGCACCGGCTGCGAGACCAGTGGCCGGGGCGGCAACGGTGGTGCCGGTGGCGAAGGCTGACCCCCGCCGCGCGGAGAACCGCGCCGGAGAGCACACGAGGTGGCCGGTCCCCAGGGGGCCGGCCACTTTGGTGCGCGGGGTCCGGACGGACGCGCACGCCTACTGGTCCCTGGCTAGACTCCAAGACATGGAAGAGCGGCCTGCCGCGTCCACGGGGAGTCCGCCGTCGGGCCGGCCGGGTGAGGGGGCCTCCTGATGGGCACGGCATCGAACCGGGGCCTCTACAGCCGGCCCTCCGGCCTGATCGGGAAGCAGATCGCGGGCTACCGCGTCGAGCGCATGATCGGCCGCGGTGGCATGGCCGTCGTCTACTGCGCCAGGGACCTGCGCCTGGACCGCACGGTCGCCCTCAAACTGATCGCCCCGGAACGGGCCCGCGACGAGGTCTTCAGGCGCCGCTTCACCCACGAGTCACGGGTGGCCGCGCGGATCGACCACCCGCACATCGTGCCGATCTTCGAAGCCGGTGAGACCGACGGCATCCTGTACATCGCCATGCGCTACGTCTCCGGCCCGGACCTGCGGGTCCTGCTGGAGCGGGAGGGTCCGCTCCCGGTCGCCACCGCGCTGCGGATCGCCGCCCAGGTGGCCTCGGCGCTCGACGCGGCCCATGCGCACGACCTGGTGCACCGGGACGTGAAGCCCGCCAACATCCTGGTCGCCGACGGTACCGACAGCGAGCATCCCGAACACGCCTACCTCACGGACTTCGGCCTGACGAAGAAGGCCCTGGCGCTCACCGGGTTCACCACCGCGGGCGAGTTCGTCGGCACGATCGACTACATGGCGCCGGAGCAGATCTCGGGCCGCCCGGTGGACGGCAGGTGCGATGTCTACAGCCTCGCCTGCGTGGTCTACGAGTCCCTCGCCGGCGGGCCGCCCTTCGAACGGGACGACGCCCCGGCCCTGCTCTGGGCGCACCAATACGACCGGCCGCCCCTCCTGACGGAGAGGCGGCCGGACATCACGGCGCCCGAGGTGGACGGGGTTCTGGGAAGGGCTCTGGCGAAGGTGCCCGAGGACCGCTACGAGTCCTGCCTGGAATTCGTGGCCGCCCTGCGCGCGGCCACCGGGACCGGAGCGGTCCGGCGAGGTCATCCGCCGACGCTGGTCGTTGCCCGGCCCGCCTGGACCGCGGGGGTGCCGGTGCCCCCGCGGGAGCCTCCGGCATGGGCCAGGCCGGTCTTCCGCGGCCCGGCCGGCGGAGCTTGAGCGGCGCGGGGGGTCACATTCCCAGGGCGATGGCCATCCGGGTCAGTTCCGCCGTGGTGTGGATGCCCAGCTTGGCCCGGATGCGGCGCAGGTAGGCGTCGACCGTGTGCTTGGACAGTCCCATGGAGGTGGCCGTCTGCACGTAGGTGCGTCCTGCGGCGATGTGTCGCAGTGCCTCCTGCTCGCGCGGGGCGAGGGCGGGGGCTTCGGCGTGCGGGGTGACGAGTGTGAGACTCATGGGATTCCCTCCGACACATCGGCTCGGTCATCGCTGCTCACACCCTTGGAAGCAGAAGACATATCCACGAATGTGGGTGTATGTCCGTGATAAAGAGCCTGTCGGTGGGAGTTCATGAGGGTGTCCGGCGACTGTCACAGGCGTGTCACAGGGGACGCCGGCACGCGTGGGACGGGCACGGGCGGGGCAGAGCCGCAGGACGAACGGGGCGGGGCCGCGGGCCCTCAGACCGCGGGCCCCCAGGCCGCGGCTCCCTCAGGCCGCGGCTCCCTCAGGCCGCGGCTCCCTCAGGCCGCGGCTCCCTCAAAACTCGGTGAGGGACTGCTCGGACCAGATGGTCTTGCCGACGGTCGTGTGCCGGGTCCCCCAACGCTGCGCGAGCTGGGCCACCAGCAGCAGGCCCCGCCCTCCCTCGTCGAAGATCCGGGCCCGCCGCATGTGCGGGGCGGTACTGCTCGCGTCGGAGACCTCGCAGATCAGGGTGGAGCCCTCGTGGATCAGGCGCAGCTCGATGGGCGGCTCGCCGTAGCGGATGGCGTTGGTGACCAGCTCGCTGACCACGAGCTCCGTGACGAACGCGGCGTCCTCCAGCCCCCAGGCCGTCAGCTGGTCGGTGGCGTCGCGGCGGGCCTGGGAGACGAAGGAGGGGTCCGAGGGCAGGTCCCAGACGGCGACCTTGTCGGCGTGCAGGGCCCGGGTCCGGGCGATGAGCAGGGCGACGTCGTCATCCGGAGGGTGGGTCAGCAGCGCCGTCAGCACCCGGTCGCAGGCCGTTTCCAGGGTGGAGGAGGGGCGGACCAGGGCCGCGAGCATGCTGTCCAGGGCCTCGTCGATGTCGTGGTCGCGGGCCTGGAGCAGGCCATCGGTGTAGAGGGCCAGGACGCTGCCCTCGGCAAGCTCCACCTCGATGGTCTCGAAGGGCAGCCCGCCCAGGCCCAGCGGCGGGCCGGCCGGGACGTCGAGGAGGTAGGCGGAGCCTTCGGGGGAGACCACCGCGGGCGGGGGGTGGCCGGCCCGGGCCGCGGTGCAGCGGCGGGTGACCGGGTCGTAGACCACGTACAGGCAGGTGGTGCCGATGCCCCCGCCGGTCTCCCCCTCGGTCTCGTCGGCGCCCAGATGGATGATGAGGTCGTCGAGGTGGGTGAGCAGCTCGTCGGGCGGCAGGTCCACATCGGCCAGGGTGCGCACCGCGGTCCGCAGTCGGCCCATGGTGGCGGAGGCGCGCATCCCGTGACCGACGACATCGCCCACGACCAGGGCCACCCGCGCGCCGGACAGCGGGATCACGTCGAACCAGTCGCCGCCCACCCCGGCCTCGCCCCCGGCGGGCAGGTAGCGGGAGGCGATGTCGAGCGCCGAATGACTGGGCAGCGTGTGCGGGAGCAGGCTGCGCTGGAGCGTCATCGTGGAGGTGTGCTCGCGAGCCGCCCGGGGGACGGCCGCTTCGGCCGGCTCCTGCACGGGGCGGGCACCGTCCGGGGTGGCGGCGACGCGGGCGTCCGCGAGATCCGGCGTGAGCGCGGGCGGCCGCTCGCCCGCGGCTGCGGCCTTGCCGTGCGCCGCCAGGTACACGGCCCGGACCCGGCCGTCCCCGTCCCGCAGCGGGGCCAGCGAGGTCGTCCACCCGTCACCGGTGGCCGTGCCCGTGCCCGCGCCCTTGTCCGCGTCGGCGCCCGCGCCCGTGCCCGTCGGGCCGACGAAGCCGGCCACGTACTGAGTCTCACCGGTCTCCAGCGCCAGGCGCATCCCGCGCTCGGCCGCGTCGCTCACCGGACCCGGCGCGATCTCCGGCAGCCGCAGCCCGCGCATCTCGCCCTCGGTGAGGGAGAGCGCGTGCTTCATGCCGGCGTTCGCCCGCACCAGCCGCAGTTCCGCGTCGAAGATCGCCAGCAGGCACGGGGACTGGGCGAAGGCCCATTCCTTCAGCGTTTCGTCCAGGGGCGTGCCGGTCTCGCCGGTGACGGCCGACACCACCGTCCACCTGGTGTTCCCCCCGGTGGAGGTCCAACGGTGCGCGAGCAGTCCCAGTTCCACCCGGCGGCCGTCCCGGTGCCGCAGCGCCACCGTGCCGCTCCACCGCTCCTGCCCGGGCGGGATCCGGTGCACCTCGTCGTCGGCGGTATCGGCGAGCAGGCGCGCGGCGGGCAGCCCCACGACCTCGGCGGGCCCGTACCCGAGCAGCCGACGGGCATCGTCGCTCCACTCGGTCACCAGGCCCTGCTCACTGATGGTGGCCGAGGCGGTGTACGCCGGCTCGTGGACGGCGCTCGTGGCGTGCGGCCGCTCATCAGGAGAGGTGGGAACTTGCTCCATCGCCGCTCATCTCGCCCTCGCTAGATCCTTCGCCGCCGTCCCGCGGCACCCGCACGGCCAGGGGCTCCACTGACAAGCATCATCCGGCGGGGCAAGGAGCACCAACGCAGTGCGCGGCCGCCCGCGCGAGGACGAGGGCGAGGACCGTGTCCCCCGTCCGCCAGGCCATCGCGCGGCGCCGTCCGCCGAGGAGGGGCGGCCGGAGGCCGAGGAGCGGAATGCGGCGCGCGGCGGGGCCGAAGATTCCGGTCCGGTCGGCCTTGACCGCGGCTTCCTTCAGGGCCCAGGCGCCGGCCATGGCCTCCGGCCGGTCCGCACCGATGAGGCAGAGCTCCCCGGGGGACAGGACGTGGTCCGCGGCGCGCCGTACGGCGCCGGCCGACTCCGTCCCGCACAGGTCCACCCCGACCGGTTCCGGTGCGAGGGCCGCCGCGACGTGCCGGGCGGTGTGACTGATGGAGAGGTGCAGGCCGGGCAGCGGGACACCGCCGACGAGCACGTGGGGGCTGCCGTCCGCGCGCGGGAGGATCTCCACGCCCGCCTCCGCCTCCGTCTCCGGTACGGGGACGAGCTCGCCGACCAGGCGCTTGGCCAGCAGCCGGCCCGCGGTCCATTCGGCCTGCCGCCAGGCCGGGAGCGCGTGGACCACGCGCTGTTCGGCCGGGGAGAGGAACGGTGCCCGCAAAGAGCCGGAGGGGAAGCCACCGAGGCTGCCGGAGCGCCGGGCCACGATGAGGACCGCTCCGCCCCACCGGTGGACCTGTCCCGGCGCGATCGACGGGAACACGGAGTTCATGACGGCGGGGGTCAGGCGGCGGCGGCCGCGGCCGCCGCCGGAACGGTGTCCAGCTGTCGCAGCTCGCGCTCCAGCGCGCTCACGGCCTGCCGGATCTGCTCGGGCGTGTGGTCACAGGTGATGAAGAAGCGCAGCCGGGCCATCTCCTCGGGTACGGCCGGGTAGAGGATGGGATTGACGCTGATGCCCTGCTGGAACAAGGCCTCCGCGAGACGCAGGGCCTTCAGCGAGTCCCCGACGATGCACGGGACGACCGCCGTGCCGTGACTGTCCCCGATGTCGATCCCCGCAGCGCGGGCGAGCCGGGTGAACAGCGCGGCATTCTCCGAGAGCCTGGTCACGCGCTGCGGCTCCTCGCGCAGGATCCGCAGGGCGGTCAGGGAGGCGGCGGTGTCGGCCGGGGTCAGGCCGGCGCTGTAGACGAAACCCGGCACGGTGTAGCGCAGGTACTCGACGACCGCCCGGTTCCCGGCGACGTAGCCGCCGCAGCTGCCCAGTGCCTTGGACAGGGTGCCGGACCACAGCTCCACGTCCGGGCGGTCGATGCCGAAGTACTCGCCGATGCCGCCGCCCGTCGCGCCGATCGTTCCGATGCTGTGCGCCTCGTCGATCATCAGCAGCGCGCCGTGCCGGCGCTTGACCTCGACGAGGGCGGGCAGATCGGCCATGTCGCCGTCCATGCTGTACACGCCCTCGACGACGATGAGCACCCGCCGGTACTGGTGGCGGACCTGCCGCAGGACGGCGTCGAGGGCGGTCGCGTCGTTGTGGGGGAACGGTCGCCGGGTCGCGCCGGACAGCTTGCATCCCTGCAGGATGCTGTCGTGGGCGAGGGCGTCGTGGATGACGAGGTCCCCCGGTCCGACGAGGTGTCCGATCACGGTGACGTTGGTGGCGTGCCCGTTGGCCAGGGCGAGAGCGGCCTCGCAGCCGAGCAGGCCGGCGAGTTCCGATTCGAGCTCCAGGTGGAGCGGACGGCTCCCGGAGAGCAGCCGGCTCGCCGACACCGAGGTGCCGCAGCGTTCGATCGCCTCCTTGGCGGCCTCGTTCACCCGGGGGTCCGTCGCCATGCCCAGGTAGTTGTAGCTGGAGAACGAGAGGAGTTCGCGGCCGTCGACGACCGTCGTGTCCGTCATGCCGCCTTCGTGGACGAGGAAGTACGGATTGGCCAGCCCGGTCCGGGTGAGCGTGGCGACGCGCTCGCCGTGGGTGGTGACCTCCGGGAAGCACTCGATCCGCGTGTGCTCTTCGGGCAGCGGGGCCGCGGTCGGGTCGGCGGGCGGCGGCCGAGGGGCTTCGGCGTCCTGGCCGGTGCGCTGTTCGGGGACGGCAGCCGGCGCGGTGTCCGTGGAGCCGCCCGCGATCAGCGCGGCGATCCGGTCGGCGGTGGGCAGCTCGGCGGCCCGTTCGTCGAACGTCCAGCGGGGCCACTGCCGGCTGAGGGAGGTGAACAGGTCCGTCAGCATCAGCGAGTCGAAACCGAGCTCGTCGACCAGCAGCTGGTCGCCCCGCAGCTGACCCACCGGGAAGGCGCTGATCCGCGCCACGTGCGCGAGCACGGAACCGGTGACCTCGTCGATGCCCCCGTCGGCCGGCGCGGGCTCTTCGGCCACCGCGGCAGGAGGGGCGGGGGAATCGGCGGGGGCCGCCGCGGTCGCGGGGGCGGTGATCCGCCGCTCGGCCGCCTCGGCGAGGCGGCCGAGCAGCGCCACCTGCTGCTGAACCAGCTCGCGCAGTTCGTTCATCGGGTCGTTCATCGAAACCTCCTCGGGCTGTACGGGCTGTACGGGCTGTACGCGCTGTGCGGACTCCACGCGCTGTACGGGCTCCACGGACTCGACCGGCTCCACCGGCCGCGCGGGCCTGACCGGCGGCGAAGCGGCCGCGTCCTGCTTCGCGGAACGCCTGGCCGACAGCCAGTAGGACCGGGTGTCGAGCCGCGCCACCGGCAGGTCCAGCTGCCGGCGTTCCTCCCGGGGAACCAGGGCGCGCGGGTCGACGGGGACGCCCAGGACCGCGAGCCGGGCGAGGGCCAGGGCCAGGGTGTGCCCGCCGTCCGGCGCCGCCCCTTCGACGGGGACGACATGGACGTCGCCGTGGCCGGTGAGGTTGCGGCGGACCGAGGTGAGGAGCGAGCTGCCGCCGGTCACCTGGAGGAAGATCCGGGCCCCCTGGTCGTAGGCGGTGCCCACGGCCTCGCCGAAGTGCACCGGCGTGGCCGCGTGACGGGCCCACAGCTCGCGCAGCCGGTCGGGCTCCGTGCAGACCTCCGCGTTCACGGTCGAGACGAACGGCAGGACGGGACTGCTGACGGGCCGGGCCGCGAGGGCCGAGCGGACCTCCTCCTCCACCGCGGCCAGCCGCGGCGAGTGGAAGGCGTTGGACACGTCGAGCGCCGCCGTGACGACCCCGGCCGTGGCGCAGGCCTCCCGCAGGGCGGCGATCCCGTGCGGGGTCCCGCTGACCACGACCTGGCGCGGCTGGTTGAAGCAGGCGAGCCACACGTCGTCGATGCCGTCCATGAGCCGGCGGCAGCTCTCCCTGTCGGTCTGGACGGCGAGCATCCCGCCCCGGAAGCCGGACTCGGCCCGCCGCAGCGCCGCACCCCGGTGGACCAGCAGCCGGATCGTGTCCACGTGGGTGAGGGCCCCGGCCGCCGCGGCCGCGGCGAACTCGCCCGCACTGTGACCGAGGGCGAGGTCGGGAGTGACGCCGCAGTCGGCGAGCACCCGGGTGGTGGCGATCTGGACGGTGCCGAGCAGCGGCTGGCACACGTCGGTGGCGGCGAGCCGCTGCCGCAGTTCCCCGGTGTCGCCCTGGGCCGCCGCGGCTTCCCCGTACAGCAGATCGGCGAGGTCGAAGCCGATGTCCCCGCGGGCCACGGCGCTCAGGACACCCACGGCCGACCGGAATCCGGTGAACCGTTCGTGGAGGTCCCGCAGCATGCCGGGCCGCTGGCTGCCCTGACCGGGGAAGAGGAAGGCGACGCGGCGCTGGGCGGCCGGGAGCGGGGAGTCGGCGGCGAAGGCGCCGTCGCCGAGGTCGCCACGGGTCCCGGCGATGAGCTGCTCACGTGCGTGGCGCAGCCGCTCCACGAACCCCTGCGTGCCGGTGGCCACGATCGCGAGCCGGGCCGTCAGCAGCTGGCGCGCGCCCAGGGTGTGGGCCACGGCAGCCAGCGGGGCGGGGTCCGGCGCGTCGAGTGCGTCGAGCACCTCTCCGATGTGCTGGTCCAGCAGCTCGGGGCTGCCGGCCGAGAGGAGGAGGAGCTGGGGTCGGGGGGCGTCGGCGCGTTCCGGGAGGGGGCCGGGGGCCGGGGCGGGCCGGTGCTCCTCCAGCACCGCGTGGACGTTCGTACCGCCGAAGCCGAAGGAGCTGACGGCGGCACGCCGCGGGGCGCCGCCGCCCGGAAAGGGCCGCGCCGTGTCGGCGAAGCGCAGGCCCGCGGCACCGATGCCCAGCTCCGGGTGGGGGGTGGTGTGCGGCTGCGGCACGATCGTGCGGTGGTGGACGACCAGGGCCGTCTTGATCAGTCCGGCGATGCCCGCCGCCGACAGCGAGTGCCCGATGAGGGCCTTGCCCGCGCCGAGGTAGCACAGACCGGGGTCGTCGTCGGGGAACTCGGTGCGCAGCCGGCGCAGCGCCTCCGTCTCGGCACGGTCGCCGGCGGCGGTGCCGGTGCCGTGGGCCTCCAGGAAGCCCACCGACGAGGGGGCGACCCCCGCGTCGTCGTAGGCCCGGAGCATGGCGCGCAGCTGGCCCTCGGCGGTGGGGACCAGCGGTCCGGGGGACGCCCCGTCGTTGGCCGAGCCGATGCCCTTGATCACCGCGTAGACGCGGTCGCCGTCCGTGAGGGCGTCCTCGAGCGGCCGCAGCACGACGGCGCCCGCGCCTTCGCCGAGGACGAACCCGTCGGCCTCCTCGTCGAACGGGCGGCACACCCCGGCGGCGGACAGCGCGCGGAGCCTGGAGAAGCCGACCAGGCTGTCGGGGGTGAGGTTGAGGTACACCCCGCCGACGATCGCGATCCGGCAGGTCCCCTGGCGCAGGTGGGCCATCGCCTGGTCGAGGGCGACCAGCGACCCGGAGCAGGCGGCGTCGACGGCGAAGCTGGGGCCACCGAGGTCGAACTGCCGGCTGACGCTCCCGGCCGCCATGTTGAGGAGGCTCCCGGGGAGGGTGAAGGAGTCCACGGTACCGAGCTCGCGCGCCCGCTCCTTGACGGCGTCCAGGCCGCTCCGGTCGTCCGCCGCGTCCGACTCGCCGGCCGCGTACGACTCGTCGGCCTCGGCGATGACCCGGAGGGGGGCCGTCATCAGGTCCTTGTAGTCGGAGACCGACAGTCCGAAGAAGACCCCGGTGTGCTCCCGGTCGAAGTCGCCGCGCCCCATCCCGGCGTCCTCGAGGGCCTCGCGGCTGACGTCGAGCATCAGCCGGTGCTGCGGGTCCATGGCCCGGGCGCGGGCCGGGGGAACCCCGTAGTGCATCGCGTCGAAGCGGTCGACGTCGTCCAGGAAGGCGACCTGGTCGGTGTACGCGGCGTTCGGGCCGGACCGGGTGCCGGGTTCGTGGAAGGCCCCGTGGTTCCAGCGCTTCCGGGGCACGGGGGCGAACTGCCGCTCCGCGCTCAGCAGGAGCTTCCAGTAGGCGCGGATGTCGAGGGCGCCGGGGAAGCGGCAGCCGAGTCCGACGATGGCGATGTCGTTCATGAGGGGGCTTCCTTGTCGTTCTTGTCGCAGCACCCGGGCGATCGGCGACCGGGGGCGGCTGGGACGGGTACGGGCGGGACGGGGACGGGGACGAGGGCGGATCCGGTGCTCAGCGCCGCGCGGGGGCGTGGACGCGGACGGCGGTACGGGCCGGATTGCAGCGGCCCGGGGCGCACCGCCCGGCGGCGGCCGGAGGAGGCCGCGGGGCCGGGACGGGCTCCCGGCGCCTCAGCGGCCGCGGTGCCCACCAGTTGAGGCCGCCCGCCAGGCGCATCAGCGCCGGTACGAGGACACCCCGTACGAGAGTGGCGTCGAGGAGGACGCCGAGGCCCGCGCCGATCCCGAAGAACTGCAGGAGGGAGACCCGGGAGGTGCCGAAGCTCAGGAGGGTGAACGCGAGCAGGGCTCCGGCGGTGGTCACGATGCCGCCCGTGCGGGCGACGCCCGAGACGATCGAGGCCGCGGTGTCCTGCCCGGCGTCGTGCGCCTCCTTGATCCGCGCCAGGACGAAGACCTCGTAGTCCACCGAGAGCCCGAAGACGATGCAGAACAGCAGCACCGGCATGGTCGTGCTGAGCGGGCCGGGGGTGAAACCCAGCAGGTGGCTCAGATGGCCGGTCTGGAAGATCCACACCATGGCTCCGAGGACGGCCGTGAGGCTCAGGGCGTTCAGCGCGATCGCCTTGAGCGGCAGCAGCAGGCTGCGCGTGAAGCCGAGCAGCAGCACGAAGGTGGTGAGGGCGATCAGGGCGAGGGCCGTCGGAATCCGGTCCCCCACCGTGTCCTTGGCGTCGACGAGCACCGCACTCGGCCCCCCGACGAGGACGCCGGTGCCCACCGGGGCAGGAGTCCCGCGGATCTCCCGTACGAGCTGCTGGGCGGCGCGCGAGGCGGGGTCGGCCAGCGGCACCACGGAGATCTGGGCCGGGTCGTCGCCGACGGGTCCCACGACCCGGGCCACCTGGGGGAGCGCGGACAGCCGGCGGGCGTACTCCTCCCGTGCCTGCCGGGGCGCCGTACCCGTCATGACCACGCTGAGCGCGCCGGAGCCCTTCATGTCGAACGCGCCGCGCACCAGGTCACCGGTCTGCCGGCTGGCCGCGCCCACCGGCAGGGCCCGGTCGTCGGGGGTGGCGAAACCGGCGTGGGCGAACGGCGCGGCGAGCACCAGCAGCAGGCCGATGACCGGCAGCGCCGCGACCAGCGGGCGGCGTACGACGATCCGCGCCAGCCCCTCCCAGAAGGGCGACCGGGACCCGGTCCGGACCCGGTGGCGCCACGGCACGGGCCAGGCGTTCACCCGCTGTCCGAGCAGTGTGAGCAGGGCCGGCAGGACGGTCACGGCGCTCACCGCGGCGATCACCACCACCGCGATGCCGGCGTAGGCGAAGGACCGCAGGAAGTACGGCGGGAAGACCAGCAGCGTCGCGAGCGCGGCGCAGACCGTCGCCGCGCTGAAGCCGATCGTGTGCCCGGCGGTGCGCACGGTCCGCACGGCGGCGTTGCGCGGCCGGTAACCGGCCGCGAGCTCCTCACGGAACCGCGAGACGATCAGCAGCCCGTAGTCGATGCCCAGCCCCAGGCCGAGCGCGGTGGTGAGGTTCAGCGCGAACACGGACACATCGGTGACGGAGCCGAGGACGCTCAGGACCAGCAGGGTCCCGGCGATGGCCAGGACCCCGATCAGCAGGGGCAGGGCGGCGGCCACCACGCTGCCGAAGACCAGCACCAGCAGGATCAGGGTTCCGGGCAGGACGACGTACTCGGCCCGCTTCAGGTCGGACTCCGCGATCTCCTGGAGCTCGGCGTCGGTGAGCGCCGTCCCTCCAGCGCGCACCGTCAGGGCCGGGGCCGGGCCGGTGGGGGCGGTCAGCTCCCCGCCCAGCCGCCGGACGCGCGCCGCGAGCTGCTCGCCCTCCCCGTCCACGTGCGCGAGCAGCATGGCCGTACGGCCGTCGCGGCCGCGCAGCTCGGCCGCCCGGCCGGTCCAGTACGAGGTCACGCCGGTCACGTGCGGCTGGGCGGCGAGCCGGCCGGTCAGGCCCTCGCCCGCGGTCCGGGCCGCCGGGTCGTCCACGGAACCGCCGGCCGCCCGTGCCACGAGGACCAGGTTGGGGGAGGCCCCCAGGTGCGCGGCCGCCACCCGGGCGGCGCGGCTGGATCCGGACTGCGGATCGTCGTAGCCGCCGGTCTTGAGCCGGCCGGCCGCTCCGGCGCCGAAGGCGACGGACACCAGGAGGAACAGGAGGGCGGCGAGGAGGACGAGCCGGGGCCGACGGGTCACGAAGACCCCTGCGCGACGGTACATCGGGGGCTCCGATCCAGGTGGGGGTCCGTCCCGCTCTGGTGCGGGAGGGTTCGGATTCCACCGTGCCCGGAGGCGGGCCGGGGGCGTAGCCCCGGCTGTTCGTCACTTGACAGGAGCCGGTTCATCGGCTGGGGGCGTGACCGGGGGCGGCTGGATATCGCTGTTCACCCAGGCAAACCCGGGGCGGGACAAGATCACCGGATCGAGCCAATGCCGACGTTTTTTCACGGGCAACGGGCCGCACCAGCCGTTAGCGTTCCCGCCGATCGCCGCCTTTACGAAGGAGAACGCTCCTGATGACCGTTGACACCAGCCCGGAAGCGCAGCTGGATCAGTCCCGGCAGTCCAGCCTGGGCACTTCGGCCGCCCGCAACCTTGCCACCACGACCAAGTCCGCCCCGCAGATGCAGGAGATCACCTCCCGCTGGCTGCTGCGGATGCTTCCCTGGGTGGAGACCAAGGGCGGTGCCTACCGGGTGAACCGCCGGCTGAGCTACACCGTCGGCGACGGGGCCATCGAGTTCGTCCAGGACGGCGCCCGCGTCCAGGTGATCCCCCGCGAGCTCGGCGAGCTGGCCCTGCTGCGCGGCTTCGAGGACGAGGAGGTGCTCGCGACGATCGCGGGCCGGTGCGTCCAGCGCGATTTCCGGGCCGGCGAGGTACTGGTCGAGCGCGGCAGCCCCGCCGAGCAGATCCACCTGATCGCCCACGGCCGGATCAGCCAGACCACCGCCGGCAAGTACGGCGACGAGATCGCCGTCGCGGTGCTCGCCGACGGCGACCAGTTCGGCGAGAACGCCCTGCTGGACGCCGACGCCCGGTGGGACTACACCGCCACCGCGGAGACCGCCGGCACCCTGCTCACGCTGTCGCGCGCCGACGTCGCCGCCGTGGTGTCGGCCGCACCGCACCTCCAGGAGCACATCCAGCGGTTCAGCTCCCTCCCCCTGCAGCGGCAGAACCGGCACGGCGAGGCCGAGATCGCCATGTCGGCCGGCCACACCGGCGAGGCCGAGCTGCCCGGTGCCTTCGTGGACTACGAACTCAAGCCGCGGGAGTACGAGCTCTCCATCGCGCAGACCGTCCTGCGCATCCACACCAGGGTCGCCGACCTCTACAACGGGCCGATGAACCAGACGGAGGAGCAGCTCAGGCTCACCATCGAGGCGCTGCGCGAGCGCCAGGAGCACGAGCTGGTCAACAACCGGGAGTTCGGCCTGCTCCACAACGCCGCCTTCAAGCAGCGCATCCAGACCCACTCCGGCCCGCCCACCCCGGACGACCTCGACGAGCTGCTCTGCCGCCGCCGCGGCACCAAACTCTTCCTCGCCCATCCCCGCACCATCGCGGCGATCGGGCGCGAGATGAACGCCCGCGGGCTCTACCCGGACCACGTCGACGTCGGCGGGCAGCAGGTCCCGGCCTGGCGCGGGGTCCCGATCCTGCCCTGCAACAAGATCCCGATCACCAAGGAGAACACCAGCTCGATCCTCGCCATGCGAACCGGCGAGGACAACCAGGGCGTCGTCGGGCTGCGCCAGACCGGACTGCCGGAGGAGTACGAGCCGGGCCTGTCGGTGCGCTTCATGGGCATCGACGAGCGGTCGATCATCTCCTACCTGGTCACCACCTACTACTCCGCCGCCATCCTGGTGCCCGACGCGCTCGGCGTGCTGGAGAACGTGCAGATCGCCCGCAGGAGCGACTGAGCGGCCGCAGGACCCGCACGCCCGGGATCCGCAACAGCCCACCCACGTCACCAAGGAGCCACGGATGCCCGATCCCGGGCCTTCCCCCCTGCAGTCGAGCCTGCCCGGCGCTGCGGCCCGCTTCGGGGCCCACGTCTTCGCCGCCGCCCACGCCCGTGCCCACGGAGGCCTTCCCGCCGGGCCCGGCCTGCCCGATCCCCCTCCTCCCACCGTCCCGAGCGACCCGCCCTCCCCGGGCCCCGCCCTGCGACGGATCCTGCGCGGTCCCAGTGGTCTGGGCACTGCGGGCCTGTACCTGACGCATCAGGAAGAGCCTGCGGCAGCCGCGGAGCCCGCGGCGCCCGCGGCGCCGGTGGTGGGCAATCCGATCCCCGGCCTCTACCACCACCCGGTGCCGGAGCCCGACCCGGTGCGGGTGGAGGAGGTCAGCCGCCGGATCAAGGCATGGGCCCTGGACGAGGTCGAGCTGTACCCCGAGGAGTGGGAGGACCAGTTCGACGGCTTCTCCGTCGGGCGCTACATGGTGGCCTGCCATCCGGACGCCCCCACCGTCGAGCACGTGATGATCGCCACCCGCCTGATGGTCGCCGAGAACGCGGTGGACGACTGCTACTGCGAGGACCACGGCGGCTCGCCCGTCGGTCTCGGCGGACGCCTCCTGCTGGCGCACACCGCTCTGGACCCGCTGCACACGACGAAGGAGTACCAACCGGCGTGGGAGGCTTCGCTCCTCTCCGACGCCCCCCGGCGCGCCTACCGGTCCGCCATGGAGTACTTCCTCCGGGCGGCCGGGCCCTCCCAGGCCGACCGGTACCGGCACGACATGGCCCGGCTGCACCTGGGGTACCTCGCCGAAGCGGCCTGGGCCCAGACGGAGTACGTCCCGGAGGTGTGGGAGTACCTGGCGATGCGCCAGTTCAACAACTTCCGCCCCTGCCCCACCATCACCGACACCATCGGCGGCTACGAACTCCCGGCGGACCTCCAGGCCCGGCCCGACGCCCAGCGGGTCATCGCGCTCGCCGGCAACGCCACCACCATCGTCAACGACCTGTACTCGTACACCAAGGAACTCGTCGCCCCCGGACGGCACCTGAACCTGCCCGTGGTGATCGCCGAACGCGAGGGCACCTCCGACCGGGAGGCCTACCTGAAGGCGGTCGAGGTCCACAACGACCTCATGCACGACTTCGAAGCCGAGGCCGCCGCCCTGGCCGTCGCCTGCCCCGCCCCGGTGATGCTGCGCTTCCTGCGCGGAGTGGCCGCCTGGGTCGACGGCAACCACTACTGGCACCAGACCAACACCTACCGCTACAGCCTGCCCGACTTCTGGTAAGGATGGACTTATCCGTGACTGGTACCGATCTCACCACTGCGACCACCTCCGCCCCCGCGGCCATTCCCGGCCAGGCGACGCCCTATCAGGGAGACATCGCCCGCTACTGGAACAACGAGGCCAGGCCCGTGAACCTGCGCCTCGGCGACGTGGACGGCCTCTACCACCACCACTACGGCATCGGGGACGTCGACCACGCCGCCCTCGGGGACGCCGACGACAGCGCCTACGACAAGAATCTGGTCGAGGAGCTCCACCGGCTGGAGTCGGCGCAGGCCAAAGTCCTCCTGGACCACCTCGGCCCCATCGGGCGCACCGATACGCTCGTGGACGCCGGCTGCGGCCGCGGCGGCTCGATGGTCATGGCCCACCAGCGCTTCGGATGCAAGGTCGAGGGCGTCACCCTGTCGGCCAAGCAGGCCGACTTCGCCAACCAGCGCGCCGGCGAACTCGGGATCGAGGAGCACGTGCGCGCCCGCGTCTGCAACATGCTCAGCACGCCCTTCGAGACCGGGCGGGCCGCGGCCTCGTGGAACAACGAGTCGAGCATGTACGTCGACCTCGACGACCTCTTCGCCGAGCACTCGCGGATCCTCGGGGTCGGCGGCCGCTACGTGACCATCACCGGCTGCTGGAACCCGCGTTACGGCCAGCCCTCGAAGTGGGTCTCCCAGATCAACGCGCACTTCGAGTGCAACATCCACTCCCGCCGGGAATACCTGCGCGCCATGGCCGACAACCGGCTCGTCCCGCAGGCCGTCATCGACCTGACCCCCGACACCCTGCCGTACTGGGAGCTGCGGGCCACGTCCCCGCTGGTCACCGGCATCGAGGAGGCCTTCATCAACTCCTACAAGGACGGCTCCTTCCAGTACGTCCTGATCGCGGCCGACCGCGTCTGACCGGCGCTCCGCCTGACGGCTTGACCGGCACCGGCCGACGGCCGGGGGCCCGGGCCCGCCTCCCGGCGGACCCGGCCCCCCGGGGTCTCAGGCGGCCAGCCGCGCCGCGTGCGCGAGCAGTTCCTCGTACACCTCGGGGCGGTCCCGGTCGATGACGGGGTACCCCTGGCCGAAATCGCCGTTCAGCCAGTGCGCCTCGACACCGGGGTTGGCCATGTCGGTGCCGTCGTGCAGGAACACGTGCGGGCTGCAGTTGACCCGGCCCCCGCGCGCCGATTCGTACTGCGCCGTCACGGCGGACCTGGCCGAGCCCGTGTCCAGGGCCGCCGCGAGCGCGTCCACGTCGACGGCTCCCGTCCCGGCGGCCACGTCGAGGATGACGTGGCGCATCGAGATGCAGCGGCCCTCGGCCCAGAAGGCGCGGCGCAGCGCGCGGTCGAGCCGCTCGCTGGCGTCCAGCGACTGGGACTTGGCCGCGTGCACCGCCTCGAGCGCGGGCAGGGTCGTGACCGGGTAGGACCAGTCGGGCCCCTGCCACAGCCGCCAGCCGGCTTCCGGCTCGATCGCGCCGAGCACCGCGATCTCGGAGTCGACGCCGGGGCGGGCGTTGACCTCGCGGTTGAACAGTTCCAGCGGGAAGGCCCGGAAGTCGAACCAGATCCGGCCCTCCAGGCCCAGCTTGCGCCGGGTCTCGTGCAGCCGGTGCACGGCCACGTGGGCGAAGGAGCAGTTCAGGTCGGTGTAGACGCTGATCGTGTCGGGCGCCGCGGGCAGCCGCGGGTCCGTGACGGGCCCCGTCGCCGGGGTGACCGTGCTCGCCGTGCTCGTCGCGGTGGTCGCGGTGGTCGTGCTCACGGGGTACCGCCTTCTTCGTCGGGCCGGGTGCTGTGCGCGAACCGGGCGACGGTGACGTCTCCGGAGACGACCGCCCCTTCCCAGCCGTAGACCTGCCCGAAGGATCCGGACCCGGTCGCCGACGGGCGCCGCCGGGAGAAGGTGAGCGCGATCCGGTCGCCGCGCCGCACCGGGACGGCGTCCCGGACCGGCAGGTAGGCGTGCTTCCAGCTGTCCGAGGTCGTACGGGCCTCCGGATCGCCGGCCGAGACTTCGTCGCCGGAGATGTCCAGGGCCACGGTGTCCGACAGGGTGGCCACGAAGTAGCCCTTGAACCCGGTGAACAGACCGTCCCGCTGGACGGTGTACACGAGCGGCACCTCGTACGAGGTCTCGTGCGCCCCGTGCGTCCCCTCGAAGGCGTACCGGCGCGCGAGCCGCGGCGCCGCGAGCTGGCCGCCGACCGGGATGATCGCGTCGTAGTAGAGGTCGAAGGCGTCCCGCGCCCCGCGCGCCCTCAGCAGCTCGGCGAAGGCGGCCGGGCTCCCGGCGTCCTGCGGGACCCCGTCGAGCACCCGGCCGTGGGCCAGCTCCGCCGTGACCGGCACGAGATAGCTCTCCACGGCCACCGGGAGCATGGCGCCGCCCGGCCGCAGGAAGCGGCTGCGGGCGTCGTCGAGGATCGCGACGCAGTTCTCGTTGTCGGCGAGGTTCCCCATGATCTCGGAGATGATCAGGTCCACCCGCTCGGGCAGCTCGATGTCGAAGGAGAACCCGGAGAGCGGGTGGAACCGGTCCCCGAATCCGGCCTCGGTGAGCCGCTCGGTGGCGGTCCGCAGGATCTTCTCGTTGAGGTCGATGCCGTAGACGCGGGCCGCTCCCGCCTCCAGCGCCCACTGCGCCAGGATGCCGGTACCGGTGCCCAGGTCGAGGACGACTCCGCCCGGCCGCACCGCCTCGGTGATCGCCGCCTTGTACGCGGCCATCCGCAGCCGGTCGCCCAGCATGAGGTCGTGGAAGCCGTCGTCCCATTCGAGGAGCCGCTCGGAGGCCGGCAGCCACACGTCCTGCGGCTCGTAGAGCTGCCCCAGCACGCCCGTGTGGTGCACGGTCAGCGCCTGCGCGGAGGGTCCCGCCACCGGGCAGCCGGTGGTGAGGTCGAAGCTCGTGCTGTGCAGGGGGCAAGTGATGCGCAGGGTACGAGGATTGACATGACCGTGCACCAGACGGCCGAGCCGGTGCGTGCACGCGGCGTCGATCACGAACTCACGGCCCTCGACGCGCACCCGGACCCGGTCGCCCGGCAGTTCCTCCAGTACGGCGTCGCTCATGCCGCCTCCCGCGCCCGCTCGACGGCCGCGTCGAAGGCGCCGCCGATCAGCCGGGACAGCAGCTGCGCCCCGATCCAGAGCTTCGTCGCGTCGAGGCCGCACGAGGCCTCGTACTCCTTGATCGCGGTCTGCATCTCGCGCATGTGGAAGGTGTCGATGTGCAGGTGCTCGGTGTAGTACTTGCCCCGCGTCAGGCCGAGCCGGGCGCAGGCCCGGGCCTGCACGGTGAAGGCGTCCGGGATGCTCGCCTCCAGGTAGGCCAGTGCGCCGAGGAAGTACTCGACGTGGGTGGCGCGCAGGGTGAGCCAGTAGAAGACGTTGAGGAACGCGTACGTCTCGTCGCCCGTGGTGTCCAGGAAGCTCTCCAGCTCCTGGGGGAGTCCCAGCTCGGCGAGCAGGTCGAGGTAGAGCTGGGAGTGGGTCTGCTGGAGGTTGCCGCAGCCGAACTCGTCGATGAGGACGCGCATCACGGCCATCTGCGCACGCATCGGCAGCCGGGGTACCGCCGGGAAGAAGTTCTGCGCCTCGGTCAGTCCGTCGAGCGCGAACTCCCGCACCACGTGGGCGAACTGCTCCCGGGTGGCCTTCTCGGCCAGGTAGTCGCCGGCCGGGCTGCCCCCGCGTTCCAGGGCCAGCAGCCCGTCGAGGCGCAGCTTCCACTCGGCGCGGTCGGCGAGCGGCGCGGTGCGCTGCGCGAGGCCGGTGACCAGGGGATCGATCCACGCCGCTTCGGTCTCCTCGATCCGGGCGAGGACCGTGGACGTCTGGAGCGTGCGGTTGAGGATGAACAGCCGTTTGTGCGGGCTGTCGGTGGGCTTCGGTGTCACGTTCAGCACGGGACCTCCCGGTCGGTCTCGATCACGGAGCGCCGCAGCAGCTCGGTCTTCAGCGAGCGGTACCAGTCGTCCCGTTCCAGGCCGTACCGCTCGCACGCGGCGCGCAGCTGCTCCGCCCGCTCATCGCCGCGGTCGGTCAGCAGGGCCCGGCAGAGCTCCGGTTCGACGTTGGCCAGCGCGACGACCCAGCCGTCCACGGGGCCGGACTCCAGCAGGAGGTGTTCGAGTCCCTGGACGACGGGTACGCCCGGGCCGGCCGCGATCAGCGCCCGGGTGAAGCCGGTGTCGCCGGCTGAGTCCTTGACCCCGGCGACCCCGGGCAGCGCGCAGACGCGCAGCAGGGTGGCGAGTTCGAGGGTGTTCCCGGAGACGGCCGACTCGTGGTAGACGACGACCGGCAGTCCGGCCCCGGCCACGGTTTCGACGTGGCGGTACATCTCCTCCTGGGTCACCTCCGGTCCGTGCGGGGTGGTGACCACGACCGCCGCCGCGCCGAGGCCGTCCGCCTCGCGGGCCCGGGCGAGGGATTCGGCCGTCGTGGGCCGCAGGACGCCGGCCAGTACGGGCAATCCGCCGGAGTGCCGGACCGCGGCGGCGACCACCTCCCGCCACTGCCGGTCCGACAGGCTGCCTCCCTCCCCGGTGCTGAGGGCGGGCAGCAGGGCGTCCGCGTACGGGCGTACGGAGGCGATCAGGCGGGCGATGCTCTTCTCGTCGATCTCTCCCGCTCCGTCGACGGGGGTGACGAGGGCTGCGGTCATTCCGGTGATCATCGGTCCTCCGTCACAGGGCTTCGGCGGGTACGCGCAGGGCGAGCGACTGCTGGTAGAGCTGCTCCAGCGGCTCCGGGAAGCGCGCTTCCGGCCCGTCGTCGGCAGCGGCCACGGGCAGCGCGAACCCGGTCGTGGCGGTGAGCCGCGGGCTGGCCGTGCGCAGCAGGCCCCGGCGGACCAGGACCATGCCGAGGAGGAGCCGCTCGTGCATCGGGAGCGTCCGGGGCAGGTCGGGATCGCCGGCGCGCCGGATGTCGGCCTCGTCGTAGCCGAGGCGGCGGATGTCCATGACGGTGTGCAGGTTGTCCATGAACGGGTAGTAGGCGTCCTGGAGTTCGCGGGAGTAGCCCCAGATGATGTCGTCGCAGCGGCCCACCTGCTCCAGGCTCATGACGAGCCGGCCGTCGAGCCGGTCCACGAAGAAGGCCTTGCAGGCGCGGCGTACGTCCTCGTCCGCACTGTTCATGCCGAGGAAGAGCGCGGCGTCGCCGTACTCATCGGGTGCGGCCCCATCGGGTGCGACCTCGCCGGCTGCGCCCTTGCCGGACGCGGTGGTTTCAGACTGCATGGCGGTCGAGCACCTCGCGCATCCGGACCATGGCGTCGGCGAACACCTGCGGGTCGCGGGCGAGGGCGAAGCGCACGAAGGCCTCGCCGCGGTCGGGCTGGCTCCAGTAGAAGAACCGGCCGGGCAGGACGTAGACCTCCGACTCGGCCAGGAGCCGCTGCAGTTCGGTCGCCGTCAGCTCGGGGTGGTTGATCCGGGCCCACGCGACGCTGACGCCGGCGACGGGCTCCTGGTACTCCAGGATCGTGCCGTCGATCGCCTTGCGTATCGCCTCGCGGTTCTGGGTGAGGACCTCGCGGACGGACCCGAGCTGGTCGCGGGTGGAGTCCTCGACGTACTGGGTGAGCATGTTCAGGACGAAGGGCGAGACGTTGAGCAGCACGCTGGTGTGCAGGTTGTACACGTCCTCGCGGATGTCGTCGCTGGCCGTGATCATGGCGGCCTTCGCGTCCTGGACGGGCCAGGTCTTGCCCGTGTCCTCGATGGCCAGGTAGGAGATGCCAGAGCTCTCGAGGAGCTCGTAGACGTCGAAGCGGGCGAGCTTCTCGTCGTAGAGCGTGAACGAGGCGAAGCAGAAGTCGACGACCAGCAGCTTGTTGTGGTCCTTGCAGAAGCGGACGACCTCTTCGAACCCCTTGCGGCCGTGCTGGAGCAGCGTGAAGCCGGTGGGGTTGTTGGGGTCGACGAGGAACAGCGCGTCGGTGCGGACCCGGCGCCGGAGCTCGTCGTAGATCCGGTCCGGGTCGTGGAGCGCGGACTCGTCGATCGGGTACAGCGGTACGCCCATGTTGTTCAGGACGTCGTAGAGGTTGTCGAAGCAGGGCTCGACCAGCGTGACCGACTTGCGCTGCTGCTTGAGGTACATGCCGGCGACCATCGTCGAGATCGAGGCGGCGTACGAGAGCAGGGTCTTGTTCTTGGCCAGGGCCGTGGGCTGGCGGTGCAGGGTGAAGAACGCCTCGGTGAAGCGCTCTTCGGCCGTCGCCTGCAGGCCCCGCTCGGCCTCGTACCAGAGCTCGGGCAGCCGGGCGACGATCTCGCGCTGGCTGTCCGACTGCTGCTGGTGGGTGTGGGCGTCGGCGAGGTTGAACCTGGTGCGCAGGGCCTGGATCTCGTGCTGGGTCAGGTCGAGGAGTTCCTGGGCCGAACCGGTCGGGCTGCTGTGCGAGGTCATGGTTCCTCCGGTCGAGGGCGGACGTGCCAGGGGAGAGGTGCGCGCTCGGGCGCTTCGCTGCCGCGGTGGGCGGGATCAGCTGCCGCTCGGGCGGGCGGGACTTCCCCGGGGGTGGCCGGCTCCTGAGGGGAAAGCGGTGCGGCGGCCCGTGAGCTGTGTCATGGTGATCCCCCGTAAGCGGACTGCGGTCCGTTTCAGCATGACCCTGACACATCGTGTTCACGTGGGCAAGCAAATGAACGGCGAAGAACGGGAGTTGGGGGTTAGGTGTGGCCCTTGCCCACCAGGCATGCGTGATGTCCGAGATGTGTACACTCGCGACATCCCACGTACCTACGAAGTCACGGACGAAGACACAACATGACCGGCGGGTCACCTGAAGTGACCGAACTCATCCAGCAGCCGGTTCGCGAGCGGGCGGACGCCGCACGCAACCGCAGCCGCATCCTGGCGGTCGCCGCCGAACTCTTCAGGGAGCACGGCGTCGACAACGTCTCCCTCGACGCCATCGCGGCGCGCGCGGGCGTGGGCAAGGGCACGCTGTTCCGCCGGTTCGGAAGCAAGTCCGGGCTCGCCGTGGCCCTGCTCGACGCCCAGGAGACCGAGTTCCAGAGCAGGATGCTGTTCGGGCCGCCGCCCCTGGGGCCCGGATGTGATGCGAGCGCGCGGATCACCGCCTTCTTCGACACGTACCTGGACCTGCTCGACGCGAACCTGGAACTGGTGCGGCTCTCGGAGACCACCGCGCCGGGCGTCCGCTACCAGATCGGCTCGTACTGCCTGTGGCAGCGACACCTTTCGGTGCTGCTGGCCGAGGCGCGGCCGGAACTGGACGCGCAGAGCACCTCGCACCTCCTGCTGGCCATGGTCGACGCCGACCTCCAGCAGGCCCTGCGCGGCGGCGAGTTCACCCCCGGACGCATCCGGGGCGCACTGCGCGAGATGGTCCGGCGGGTGCTGGAGGCCTGAGCCGGGCGCGCGGACGCGGGCGCGGGTGGTCCCGGCACGGGCAGCGGCGGTCCCGGCGCGGCGCACGGGTGGTCCCGGCACGGCGGTGGCCGTGCCGGGACCGGCAGGTCGGCGCGACGGGCGTCAGACCTCCCTGATCGCCTCGATCTCCAGCGAGAGCTCGATCTCCTTGGAGACCAGGATCCCGCCGGCTTCCAGGGCCATGTTCCAGGTCAGGCCCCAGTCCTCACGGTTGATCTTGCCGCGCGCCGAGAAGACCGTACGGTCGTTGCCCCACGGGTCCCTGGCGTGGCCGAGGTAGTCGACCTCGAGCTCGACCGGGCGGGTCAGGCCCTTGATCGTGAGATCGCCGGCGAGGGTGCCGCCCTTGCCGTCCCAGCTCACCGACGTCGAGGTGAACGTCGCGCGGGGGTGCTCGGCCACGTCGAAGAAGTCGCCGGAGCGCAGGTGGTCGTCCCGGGTGGTGTCACCGCTGTCGACGGTGGCCATGTCGATCACCGCGGTGACCTTGCTGTCCTCGGGGCGCTCGCCGATGTGGACGGTGGCGTCCACGCCGGTGAAGCGGCCGCGGACCTTCGTCAGCATGAAGTGCCGGCCGAGGAAGCCGACCTCCGCGTGCCCCGGGTCGACCTTCCAGTCGCCCACGGCCGGGAGCTCGACCCCGTCCACGGTGCGGGTCGGCGATGTTGCGCTACTGGTCATCGTCCGTTCCTCTTCCTTTTCCTTGTGTGCGGACGCCGGTGCTCAGGCGCCGGACTCGGTCGGGAGACCGCCCCCGATCCAGTCCTCCTTGCCGTCCTTGTAGGTGTAGACGTTCGAGTAGCCGAGCTCCGCGAGCCGCGCGGCCGCGATGCCGGAGTTGGAGCAGGTCGTGCCGGTGCAGTAGACGATCACCTCGGCGTCCTTGTCGGGCAGCAGGCCGGGGGCCAGCGCGTCGACGTCGTCGACCGGGAGGAGCAGGGCGCCCGGCAGGTGCGCCTCCTTGTAGTACTGCTCCGGCAGGGCCTCGACGACCGCGGCCTTGCCGCCGTCGAGCTTCTGCTTGACCTCGTCGCGGGAGAGGTTCTGAACCGCCATGTAGCCAGCCTCCGAAAATCAAGGATCAATAAGTGCGTACGCACGCACCTTAACAAGTATGTGCGGGCGCACGCAATAGGGGTAGGATCGAGGCGTGACCGGACAGGACGACCGACTTGAGGCCTGGCGCGCGATGCTGCTCGCGCACAACACCGCCGTGCGCGCCATCGAGAGCGACGTGCAGCGCGACGGCCGGATCCCCTTGACGTGGTACGACGTACTGCTCGAACTCAAGGCGGCCGGAGAGCACGGGCTGCGCATGCAGGAAGTCGCCAACCGGGTGGTCCTCAGCCGGACCAGGGTCAGCCGCCTGGTCGACGAGATGGTGCGCGACGGCCTGGTGGACAAGCTGCCCGACCCGCACGACAAGCGGGCGTCCTGGGCCGTGATCACCCCGAAGGGGGCCGACGCACTGCGCGCGACGGCGCCCGTGTACATGCGCAGCATCCAGAAGCACTTCTCCGCGCACCTCACCGAGGCGGACGCCGTGGTGATCGCGCGGGCGCTGTTCAAGGTCGCCCAGCCGGACTCCGGCGTACCGCTGGGCTGACGGGCGGCGCCGCCGTGTGGCCGGCTGACCCCATGGCGCCAGGTGCCGCCGGGCTGACCCGGCGGCGCTACGTTGTGCCGGGCTGACCCGGCGGCGCTACGTTGCGCCGGGCTGACCCGGCGGGTGCCAGGCGTCGCGGGCCCGGCAAGATCCGAAAGAGACGGCCTAGGCGCAGGAGGCGCACAGGCCGCGGTAGGTGACCTCGGCCCCCGAGACCGTGAAGCCGAACCGCTGTTCGGCCGGGAGCTGGGCCAGCGGGTCGCCGCTCGGGTGGACGTCGCGGATCAGACCGCAGCCGGAGCACACCAGGTGCTGGTGCGGGTGGTGCGCGTTGGGGTCGTACCGTTTGGCCCGGCCGTCGGTGGCGACCTCCATGACCTCGCCGAGGGAGACCAGCTCGCCCAGGGCGTTGTACACGGTGGCCCGGGAGATCTCGGGCAGCCGCTGCACCGCGAGGGCGTGCACCTCGTCGGCGGTGAGGTGCACGTGATCGCCGTCGAGGACCTCCGCGACCACGCGCCGCTGGGAGGTCATCCGCCAGCCGCGTCCACGCAGGCGCTCCAGCAGGTCACTCATATCGGCTCACCTTTTCAGGTTGGGCGGAACACCCGGGAGCCCGGAATGTACAGGCTGGCGTCCGGGATCCGACGGGATATGGCCTTGGTGTCCTTCTTGACTTGGATTGCGTCCATCGTAGGATCGGTTGCGCTGATAGCCAAGGGACAGGAACGGTCCGGAGCAGCGCGAGACTGGACTGGAGACCGTCCGGGACGGTGACCGCCCCGGCGTCAGGACGACCCACGAAACCGGGGCCCGCCACCGGGCCCCTGCACCCCAGATGTTCCATCGCATGCAGTTCCTGATCACCGTGACCACATGGTCCGGTCCGGAAGGATTCCCATGTCTGAGAACCATGATGCAATCGTCACGGACGCGAAGGGGGAGGGCGGCGGTGGCTGCCCGGTAGCGCACGACCGCGCCCCGCACCCGACCCAGGGCGGCGGAAACCGCCAGTGGTGGCCGGAACGCCTCAACCTGAAGATCCTTGCCAAGAACCCCGCCGTGGCCAACCCCCTCGGCGAGGAGTTCGACTACGCCGCGGCGTTCCGCACGCTCGACCTCCCGGCCGTGAAGCGGGACATCGCGCAGGTGCTCACCACCTCGCAGGACTGGTGGCCCGCCGACTTCGGCCACTACGGGCCGCTCATGATCCGCATGGCGTGGCACAGCGCGGGCACCTACCGCATCAGCGACGGCCGCGGCGGCGCCGGGGCCGGCCAGCAGCGCTTCGCGCCGCTCAACAGCTGGCCGGACAACGGCAACCTCGACAAGGCCCGCCGCCTGCTGTGGCCGGTCAAGAAGAAGTACGGCCAGAGCCTCTCCTGGGCCGACCTCATGATCCTCACCGGAAACGTGGCCCTCGAGACGATGGGCTTCGAGACCTTCGGCTTCGGCGGCGGCCGCGCGGACGTCTGGGAGCCCGACGAGGACGTCTACTGGGGTCCTGAGACCACCTGGCTCGACGACGAGCGCTACACCGGGGACCGCGAGCTGGAGAACCCCCTCGGAGCGGTCCAGATGGGCCTCATCTACGTCAACCCGGAGGGCCCGAACGGCACCCCGGACCCGCTCGCCGCGGCCCGCGACATCCGCGAGACGTTCCGCCGGATGGCGATGAACGACGAGGAGACCGTCGCGCTCATCGCCGGCGGCCACACCTTCGGCAAGACCCACGGAGCGGGCCCGGCGGAGAGCGTGGGCGACGACCCCGAGGCCGCCCCGATCGAGGCGCAGGGCTTCGGCTGGGCCAACTCCTTCGGCACCGGCAAGGGCGGGGACGCGATCACCAGCGGTCTCGAGGGGATCTGGACGAACACCCCGATCACCTGGGACAACACCTTCTTCGACATCCTGTTCGGCTACGAGTGGGAGCTGTTCAAGAGCCCGGCCGGAGCACACCAGTGGCGGCCCAAGGGCGGCGCCGGGGCCGGCACCGTACCCGACGCCCACGACCCGTCGAAGACCCACGCCCCGACGATGCTCACGACCGACCTCTCGCTGCGGATCGACCCGGCCTACGAGCAGATCTCGCGGCGCTTCCACGAGAACCCGGCCGAGTTCGCGGACGCCTTCGCCCGCGCGTGGTTCAAGCTGACCCACCGCGACATGGGCCCCGTCGTGCGCTACCTCGGGCCGGAGGTACCGGCCGAGACGCTGCTGTGGCAGGACCCCATCCCCGCGGTGACCCACCCGCTCGTCGACGACGCGGACGTGGCCGCCCTCAAGGAGCGGGTCCTCGCCTCGGACCTCACCGTCTCCCAGCTGGTGTCCGCGGCGTGGGCGGCGGCCTCGTCCTTCCGCGGCAGCGACAAGCGCGGCGGCGCCAACGGCGGGCGCATCCGCCTCCAGCCGCAGAGCGGCTGGGAGGTGAACGACCCCGACGAGCTGGCCACGGTACTGCGCACGCTGGAGGGGATCCGGGAGTCCTTCAACTCGGACCGGGGCGATGGCAAGCAGATCTCGCTGGCCGACCTGATCGTGCTCGCCGGCGGCGCGGGCGTGGAGCAGGCCGCGAAGGACGCCGGAGTCGAGGTCGAGGTGCCCTTCGCGCCGGGCCGCGCGGACGCGTCGCAGGAGCAGACCGACGTGGAGGCGTTCGCCGCGCTCGAGCCGGCCGCCGACGGGTTCCGCAACTACGTGGGCAAGGGCAGCCGCCTGCCGGCCGAGTACCTGCTGCTCGACCGGGCGAACCTGCTGACCCTCAGCGCCCCCGAGATGACCGTCCTCGTGGGCGGTCTGCGCGTCCTCGGGGCGAACCACCAGCAGTCGCCCCTCGGCGTGCTCACCACCACCCCCGGCACCCTGACCAACGACTTCTTCGTCAACCTGCTCGACCAGGGCACGATCTGGAAGGCGACGGCCGGGGACGCGACCACGTTCGAGGGCCGCGACGCCGCCACGGGCAAGGTCAAGTGGACCGGCAGCCGGGCCGACCTCGTCTTCGGGTCGAACTCCGAGCTGCGGGCGCTCGCGGAGGTCTACGCGAGCGACGACGCGAAGGGGAAGTTCGTCAAGGCCTTCGTCGCCGCCTGGGACAAGGTCATGAACCTGGACCGGTTCGACCTCGTCTGATCATGACGGCCGCGGGGTCCGGGCCGGCCTGCCGAGAACGGCGGCCGGCCCGGACCCCGCGGGCGGTTTCGCCGGGGGCCCCGTCATCCGGTCGGCCGAGCAGCGGAAGCCAGCCGCGCCGCGCCGGGGCAGGCTGTGCACAGGACCGCCACCACCGCACAGACGAGGACCGCGCCATGTCGCACAGCCGGCGTATCGCCATCATCGCGGGGTCGGCAGCGCTGCTGCTGACGGCCACTGCCTGCTCCGGCCTGGGCCGGAGCACCGTAGGGATGCTCCAGTTCCGCGGCCACGACTCGCCGGTCGAACTGAGCTACTCCAACACCCTGGTCAAGGGCTGCCACAAGATCGCCATCCCGAAGGGGGCGACGCACGTGGAGAACAACACCCTCGTGGACATCGTCCTGTACCGCACGGAGGACTGCCGCAAGGCCGACAAGGTCGACGGCATCTACGTCGGCACGACGCTCTCGAACGTGACGGCCCCCGAGAGCCTGCCCTGGCGCAGCTTCAGGGTCATCCACTGACCCGGTCGGCTCCCGCACGGGTCCGCCGCCGCGAGCGCCACGCCGGCCCGCCCTCCGGCACGGCATGCTGGTGCGGTGTCCTCTCCTTCCGCGCGCCCCCAACAGCCCGACTCCGCCGACCTGATGGTCGTGTGCGGTGACGACGGCCTCGCCCACCGGCTGGCCGCCGAGCTCCGCGACGTGTACGAGGAGCGGGTGACCCTCGTCGTGCCGGCCCTCCGCGAGGTGCGGCCCGCCCCGGGGCGGCCGCGGTCCGGTGCGGGCCGCGGGCTGCTGGGGCGGCTCCCGACCGCGCGGAACCGTACGGCCGCCGGGGACCGGGCCGCCGCACGGGAGTCCGCCGTACGGGAACTGCGCGTACTGGAGGCTCCCGTGCCCGACGAGGAGGCGCTGGCCGCCGCAGGGGTGGCCGGGGCGGCCGCGCTGGCACTGGTCTACGAGGACGACGAGACGAACGTACGGGCCGCCCTGGTGGCACGGCGGCTCAACCCCAGGCTGCGGCTCGTCATCCGGCTCTACAACCGCAGGCTCGGGCAGCACCTGGAGGAACTGCTCGACCAGGCGGCACTGGTGGCCGAGCCCGGCATGGACCTGCGCGGGCTGGACTCCGCCACCACCGTGCTCTCGGACGCCGACACCGCCGCCCCCGCACTCGCCGCCTCCGCCGTCGCGGGCACCAGCAAGGTGATCCAGGCTGACGGACTGCTCCTGCGCGCGGTGGAACGCACACCACCGGGCCCGGGGGAGGTGGCCGACCCGGGGCTGTGCACGCTGGCCCTGCTGTCCGCGACCGCCGTCGACCCGGCGGGCGCCGACGGATCGGAGCTCGGCGGGGACCGGGGGCCCCAACTGCTCCCCGACGACCGGGCCGTCGCCGCCGCGACCGGCCGGGGGATCATCGCGCTGGAGGCCATCTCCCAGGTGGCGCCGGCGCCGGAGGGCCGGCGGCTGAACCAGGTCTCCCTGCCCGTGGGTTCGCTGTTCTCGCGCAGGCTCCGCTGGTCACTGGCCGGGATCACGGCCGCCGTCGGCGCCCTGGCGGTGGCTTCCTCCATGGTCACGGGGGACACCCCGCTGCACGCCGCCTACCTGACCCTGCTCGACATCTTCGCGATCAACGACCCCGCCCTCGACCAGCCGCGCGAGCAGCAAGTCCTGCAGATCCTGGCCGGGTTCGTCGGCCTGCTCCTGCTGCCCGTCCTGGTCGCGGCGGCCCTCGAAGCGCTGGGCGCCTTCCGCACCGCCACGGTGCTGCGCAGGCCGCCGCGCGGACTGTCCGGCCACGTCGTGCTGCTCGGCCTCGGCAAGGTCGGCGCCCGGGTGCTCGCACGGCTGCGGGAGCTGGGAATCGCGGTGGTGTGCGTGGAGTCCGATCCGCTGGCCCGCGGTGTCGCCCTCGCGCGCCGGCTGCACGTGCCCGTGGTGGTGGGCGACGTCACCGACGAGGGGGTGCTGGAAGCCGCCCGGATCCACCGCGCCCACGCGCTCCTGGCGGTGACCAGTTCGGACACCACCAACCTGGAGGCCGCCCTGTACGCCCGCTCGGTGAAACCCGACGTACGGGTGGTGATGCGGCTGTACGACAACGAGTTCGCCACCGCCGTCTACCGCACCCTGCGCGAGGCCCACCCGACGGCCCTCACCCGCAGCCGCAGCGTCTCCCATCTGGCCGCCCCCGCCTTCGCCGCGGCGATGATGGGCCGCCAGGTGCTCGGCGCGATCCCGGTGGAGCGCAGGGTGCTCGTGTTCGCGGCGCTGGACGTGACGGGCTGCCGCCAGCTGGAGGGCCGCACGGTCGGGGAATCGTTCCGGCCCGGAGCCTGGCGGGTGATCGCCCTGGACCGGGCCGTCCGGGGGACCCGCCGCCCCGGCCTCACGACCGAGCCCGGCTACGACGCCGTCAGGCGGCCCGCCCTGGTGTGGGACCTGCACCCCGGCTACGTCCTGCGGCCGCAGGACCGCGTGGTCGTGGCCGCCACCAGACGGGGCCTGGCGGAACTGCTCGGCCGCGGGCAGGCCCGTACGGCAGGGGCCGGTACCAGGGCCGGGGCTGGGGCCGCGGACACCGGGGCGGGTCAGCCCGGCTGACCCGGCGGCCGGTCGTCGCCGGTCGGCAGCAGATGGTGCGTGCCGTGACCGGCGGCGTCGACGTGCACCACGTGGCCGCCCACCCGGACGGTCTGGGTGCCCGCCGCCGTCCAGGACCCCACGGGGCCCTCGGAGCCGGGCAGCGGGAGCCAGACCTCCAGGAAGGTGCTGCCGTCGAGGTTGGTGCCGGTCTCGATCATGTGGTCGCCCTCGGGGCGCAGGACCCCGACATCGTGGCCCGGGACGCCGACCTCGTGGTGGAAGGTGACCCGCCCGCCGTCGTAGGAGGTCCTTCCGGCGAAGCCGCGGCTGTCCGCGTACAGGGTGCCGGTCTGGAGCCACACGACGTGCCCGGTCTCCCGGAGCGGGCCGCCGTCACGGCTGATTCCCGCGCGCAGCCAGGCGCCGCGGAGGGGTGCGTCCACGGGCCCGGGTGTCAGGCGCGGTCGACGTGGACGCTGGTGGACTTCACCCGCGCTGTGGCCCGCACGCCGACGTCCAGCCCCAGCTCCTCGACCGCCTCCCGGGTCAGCAGGGACACCAGCCGGTGCGGGCCGGCCTGGATCTCCACTTGCGCCGAGACCTCGCCGAGCCGCACGGCGGTCACGATGCCCGCGAAGGAATTGCGGGCCGAGGTGTACGCCGGCTCCTCGTCGGCGGCGGCCTCCTGGGCGACCTCGACGCAGAACGCGGCGAGGTCCGGGCCGTCGACGATCCGGCGGGTGCCCACGCGGCGGGTGGGAAAGCGCTCGGCGTCCGCCCAGCGCCGGGCGGTATCGGAACTGACGCCGAGCAGCGTCGCCGCCTGGCCGATGGTGTAGGACTCCATGGACCCAGATTAGGCGGAACGCCCCGGAGCCACGACAGGGTCGCCCCGTCCCCGGACCGCCCTCAGCCCTCCGCCGCCGCGAGGGAGTCGAGCAGCTCGCGCTCCCGCCGGGGGCTGAGGCCGGACCGCCGGGTCCGGTCCAGGCCCTGCTCGCGCTCCCAGCGCAGGGTGTCGGCCAGCAGCTCGGCCCGGGGGCGGTGGCGCAGGCCCGCCGCGCGCGCCGCCGCCCCGCTCCGGGCCGACCAGCCCTCCCAGCCGGGCTCGACCACCCACATCGGCAGCGACTCGGGGCCCATGAACTCGGCCACGCCCTGCGCGAGCAGCCAATCCGAGTCGGCGGTGACCACCGGACCGGTGTGTCCCGCGACGGCGCGGGACAGCTCGATCCACTCGGCGAAGGGAACCACCGGGCCGACGGCGTCGTAGGTCCCGGTGGTTCCCTTCGCCGCGGAGTCGAGGATCCAGGCGGCGAGGTCCCGCGCGTCGACGGTCTGGGTCGCCATGGCCGGTTCGTCGGGGACCAGCACCGGCGCCAGCGGATCGGCCGCGGCGCGGGCCGCCCAGTAGCCGGTGCGGTCGCTGTGATCGCCCGGGCCACCGATGAGGCCGGCCCGTGCGATGAGGAGGCGCTCTCCCAGGGCGGCCGCCGACGCCAGCTCGCAGGCGGCCTTGGCCTCGCCGTACGACTCGCGGTCGGCCTCGCCCGCGTCGGTCGGGGCCAGCAGGGGAGTGGACTCGTCGGCGTCCATGACGGCGTGGGAGGCGTAGGCGCTGACGGAGGAGACGTAGGTCCAGTGCCGGGCGCGGCCGGCGAGCGCGCCGAGTGCCCCGCGCACGAAGCCCGGCTGCCAGGACACTTCGACGACCGCGTCCCACGTGCGGTCCAGGAGGGGCTCGTACGCGGCGGGATCGTGCCGGTCGGCGCTCACCAGCGTCGCCCCGTCCGCGACGGCTCCGCTCTCGCCGCGGGCCAGGCACGTCACCTCGTGACCGCGCTCGATTGCCTGCCGGGACAATTCCCGTCCCAGCCAGGCCGTTCCACCCAGAATCAGAATTTCCATTCCGTCAGCCAAGCACCGGGCGCGCCGGATTCCGAGGGCGGTTCGCGGACAGCGCAGGAGCAGTTGCGCGGGTGTCCGTCCATCCGGTGACCCCTTCGTCGACGAGGCCGTGGTCGACACCACGCTGGAGAAGATGGAGGCCTGGCGGCGGGTCGGCTTCCACCGCCTGTTCACGGGCGAGGACTGGAAGGGCACCGTGCGCGGCGCCCAATGGGAGCGCGACTTCGCCGAAGTGGGAGTCGAGGTCGTCTACCTCCCGTACACCGCGCACGTGTCCAGTACCACCCTGCGCAAGTCGATCCAGGTGCTGATCGACACCGGTTCCGGGCGCTGACGCCGCCGCCGTACCGTGGGCCGCGACAGCAGGCCGCAGCAGAAGGATCGACATGGACAGCGCTTTCACGAACGTCCCGCCCACCACCCTCGCCGACCTCCTGGGCCGCGAGCAGGTCATGGACATCGGCATCCGCCCGCAGTGGGACTCGCCGCGCGTCGCGGGGCCCGCCTACACGGTGCGGTGCGAGCCCGGGGACAACCTGATGCTGCACGCGGCCATCTACCGCGCCGAGCCCGGCTCGGTCGTCGTCGTGGAGTCGGGCGATCTGGACTACGCCCTGGCCGGCGGCAACGTGTGCGCCGTCGCCCGGCGCCGGGGCATCGCCGCGTTCGTGCTCGACGGGCTCGTCCGCGACATCGGCGAGATCCGCGAGGCCGGCTTCCCCGTCTTCTCCCGCGGTGTCATCCCGATCCCGGGCGGCAAGAAGAAGCTCGGCACGCTCGGTGGCGCGGTCCGCGTCGGCGGGGTGAGCGTGCACTCGGGTGACATCGTGGTCGCCGACGAGGAGGGCATCGTGGTCACCCCGGCCGCCCGCCAGGAGGAGATCCTGCGCGGGGCGCTGGCGAAGCTGGCCAAGGAGGCCGGGGAGTCGCTGGACGCCTGGGAGGAGCAGCACCGGGCCCGGATCGAGCAGGCGCTGGGCGAGCAGGGCTTCACCGGCTGAAGCCACCCCGCCCGGTCCGCCGGACTCGCCCGGACCGGGTGGTCAGGCCATCCAGAAGAACACCGCGGTCATGCGCTTGTCCTCCAGGGTGTGGCCCCAGTACCCGGTGGCGGTGTGGATGAGGTTGGCGGAGTAGAGCAGCAGGCGGTTGGCCCGGTGGGGGACCCGGAGGTCCTCGACGAAGGAGTCCGGGGCGACGAAGCGGGTGCCGAGGGCGTCGACGAGGTTGTTGTGCGGGGCCGCCACCTGATTGCCGCCGAGGGAGCCGCCCGGCAGGCTCTGGCGGTAGAAGCTGGTCCCGCAGTCCTTCGGCACCTTCGGGTTGAGGTAGAGCACCGCGGCGTACCGGCACAGAGTGCGCGAGTCGGTGTGCGGTCGCGGCTCGCACTCGCCCTCGCCGACCACCTGCACGCAGTTGTGGTTGAACGTGCCGCCCCCGGTGGGCTCCTGGGCCCAGATCCGTGCGGCTCCGGTGGCCTTGCGCACCAGCCGCTCCACGTGCGCGAGTTCGTCCGGTTCGAGCGCCGGCATGGAGCGCAGACCCGGCCAGGCCTCGGGCTTGTGGGGGTAGCCCTCGGTCCAGTCGTCCCGTGCGAGCAGGCGCTCCCGTACGGCGGCCGGATCGGGCAGTACGTTGTCCAGTTCCCAGTAGTCGCGGCCGCGGGTGGGCTTGCGGTACGGGAGGACGGGCAGGGTCGGGGGGCGTAGGGGCATGCCAGGGAAGGTAGTTGGCCTTCCCGGGCATGCTCGCCACCGAAGTGGTCAACCTTGCGTCAAGTGTTCGCCATGCGCAGGCGGCGGCCCGCCGACCGGATCAGCCGGCGTGGACGTGGGGGCGGCGGGCCCGGTCCGGTTCGGCCTCGCGGATGACCTCGCGGGTGACCGGGGCCACTTCGCCCTGGCCGAAGAGGAAGAACCGGAGGAAGTTGGCCATCGGGTTGCCCTCGGTCCACTCGAAGTAGATGTGGGGGCGCTGGCCGCTCTCGTCGCGTACGTGGAGCAGCAGCGCGGCCAGCGCGTTCGGGATGCTGGAGCTCTCCAGGGTCAGGACCCGGTAGCGGTCGTGGAGCACCTCGCCGCGCACCCGCATGCCGGATTCGAACTCGGACGCGTCCAGCACGGTGACCTCGACGAACATGACGTCGTCGGCGGCCGGGATGTCGTTGTCCCGGCGGATCTGCTCCACCTTCTCGCGGTACTCGGCCTTGTCCCGGTTGTCGGGCTCGTTGGCGATGAAGCGGATCGTGCGGTTCGCGGTGTCGCGGATGAACCGCTCCGCCATGTCGTCGAGTTCCACGTGCGTGACGCGCAGCTCGAAGACGCGGGCGAGGCGGGACAGGAGGGAGAGGGCCATGATGCCGGCGATGAAGCAGGCGCCGATCTTCACGCCGTCGGGGCGTTCGACGACGTTGACGGCGGTGGTGTAGAGCAGCACGGCGGAGATGACGCCGAAGCCGATGGTCCAGCCGCGTTCGCCCGCCCGGCGCGCCGCGATGGTCACGGCGACGGCCGCCGAGGTGATCAGGACCAGGACGCCGGTGGCGTAGGCGCCGCCCTGGGCGTCGACGTCGGCGTCGAACAGCCAGGTCACCAGGAAGGCGATGAGGGTGAAGACGATGACCATCGGGCGCAGGGCGCGGGCCCAGTGCGGGGCCATGCCGTAGCGGGGCAGGTAGCGCGGCATCAGGTTGAGCAGACCGGCCATCGCGGAGGAGCCCGCGAACCAGAGGATCAGGATCGTGGAGACGTCGTAGACGGTGCCGAAGGCGGAGCCCAGGTGCTCGTGGGCCAGGTAGGCCAGGGCTCGTCCGTTGGCCTCGCCGCCCGGTTTGAACTGGTCGGCCGGGATCAGCAGGGTGGTGATGAAGCTGGAGACGATCAGGAAGACGCTCATGATCACGGCGGCGGTGGTGAGGAGCTTCTTCGTGCCCCGGATCCGGCCCGCCGGTTTGTCGGGGGTGTCGTCGGGGTCCCCCTGGACGTGCGGCATGACCGCGACGCCCGTCTCGAACCCGGACATGCCCAGCGCGAGCTTGGGGAAGACGACGAGCGCGATGGCGATCATCATGAAGGGGTTGCCGTGCTCGGTGGTCAGCGCGCTCGACCAGTCGGTGATGACGTGGGGTTCGCTCAGCACTTGCCAGACGCCGACGGCCATGACGACCACGTTGAGGCCGAGATAGGTGGCCACCAGGACCACGGCGACGCCGATGGCCTCGCTGAAGCCCTTGAGGAACACCGCTCCGAGCAGCGCGACCAGGATCAGCGTGATCAGGACCTCGTGCCCGTGGAGGGTGGAGGTGAGGTGCGGGTTCTCCACCATGTGCGCGGTCGCGTCGGCCGCCGACAGGGTGATGGTGATGAGGAAGTCGGTGGCCGCGAACCCGAGCAGGGTCAGGACGAACAGCTTGCCCTTCCAGAACGAGAGCAGCCGCTCCAGCATCGCGATCGAGCCCTCGCCGTGCGGGCTCTCCTCCGCCACCCGCCGGTAGACGGGCAGCGCTCCCAGCAGGGTCAGGAGGACCAGCACGATCGTCGCCAGAGGGGACAGCAGCCCGGCCGCGAGCGCCGCGATGCCGGGCTGGTAGCCGAGGGTGGAGAAGTAGTCGAGGCCGGTCAGGCACATCACCCGCCACCACGGGCGGCCCTCGTGCGCGGTCTCGGCGTGCGCCTGCTGCTTGGGGCGGTCGGTGAGGCCTTCCAGCAGCCAGGCACGCAGTCGCGTGGTCGGGGTCGCGGTGGCGGGGGCCATCGTGGTGCTCCTGTCGTACAACTCGAATTCGGCCATCGGTACGACCGAGCACTGAGCGTACGGAAATCGATCATTTATGCACGCGTCCGACACAATCCTGACGTGCTCTTAACGCATCACCCCTGCTCGCCGCCGTCCTCCCGGCCGCCGGTTCCCTGCCGTGCGCCGCCGCTCTCCGGGGCGCTCAGCAGGACCTCGCGCAGCCGGGCGACCAGCGCGGAGGCGCTCTCCGGCTCGGCACCCTTGCCCGGGGTGCGGTCCTCGTCGGCCGTGAGCTCCTTGAGGTTGTCGTAGAGGACCTCGGAGTACGCCTGCTCCTTCTCCACCATGCCGCCGGGCTGGCGCAGTCCGATGGTGGCCTCGATGACCTTGCCGATCAGCGCGGTCATCGCGAAGGAGTACAGGCCCAGCACCACCGTGGCGGTGAGCTGCTTGCCCAGCAGGTCCCAGGAGCCCCCGTAGAAGAGGCCCCTGTGGCCCGTCAGGGTCCCGGTGGCGCACAGGCCGGCCATGACCATGCCGACGATGCCGCCCCAGCCGTGGATGCCGACCACGTCCAGGGTGTCGTCCACTCCGAGCCGGTACTTCCAGCTGATCGCGAACGCGCAGGTCAGCCCGGCGAGGAAGCCGATGATGCTGGCCCACACCGGGCTCACGCCGCCCGCCAGCGGGGTCATGGCGACCAGGCCGGTGACGGCGCCCATGCACATGTCGAGCAGGCCGACCCGCCGGGTGCGCCACCAGCTCGTGACCGCCCAGCCGGCCATGGCGGCGCCCGCCGCCAGCTGGCTGTTGAGGAAGGCCATCGCGGCCCCGCCCGGGGTGCCCAGGGAGGAGCCGGTGTTGAAGCCGAACCAGCCGAACCACATCAGGGACAGTCCGATGACCACGAGCGGCAGGTTGTGCGGCCGGATCTCCTGGCGCTCGAAGTCCGCCCGCTTGCCCGCGACGGTGGCGAGGGCGAGACCGGCGGCTCCCGAGCCGATCTCCACGACCGTGCCGCCGGAGAAGTCGACGGCGCCGAGCTGCTTGGCGGCCCAGCCGGCCGGGTCGAAGACCCAGTGCGCCATGGGGATGTACACCAGCAGGGTCCAGGCGATGACGAAGGCGATCCAGCCGCCCATCTTGGCGCGGCCCGCGATGGAGCCGGCGATCAGGGCGACGGTGACGACCGCGAAGGACAGGTGGAAGACCACGAAGGTGACCGTGGGCACGGAGCCGGTCAGCGATCCGGAGCCGATCCCGCGCAGGAAGGCCTGGTCGAGGGTGCCGATGACGCCGAGCCCGCCGGCGTCGGGGCCGAAGGCCAGGGAGTAGCCGATCGCGAACCAGAGCACGGTGACGATCACGATGCAGAAGAAGATCATCTTCAGCATGGCGACGATCTGGCCGGTGCGGACCATGCCGCCGTAGAAGAACGCCACGCCGGGGGCCATCAGCAGCACCAGGGCCGAGGCCATCATCAGCCAGGCGGCGTTGCCGGAGTCGGCCACCGGGGCGGCGGCCGTCGCGGAGGCAGCGGTGATCAGGTGGGCGTTCACTTGTCACGCTCTCGTCGGTCCAGCACGGATACGATCTCGGCGAGCAGCGCGGCGTCCTGCTGCTCGGCAGCCTCCGCGCCCGCACCCACCGGTACGGGCTCCCGGGACGGGCCGCCGGACTTGCCCATGTGCTCGCGGATCTGGTCGAGGGTCTCGTTGTCGTACGCGACCTCCTCCTCGCGGCCGGGTACGTTCTCGTACTCCTCGGAGGCGCGGAAGCCGACGGCCAGGTCGATCACCTTGGCGATGAGGCAGGTCATGACGAAGGCGAAGGACCCGACCGCCAGGACGCCGACCGCCTGGCGCCACAACTGGTCGAGCCCGCCCCCGTAGAACAGGCCCTTCTTGCCGCTCATCGCGGCGGTCGCGAAGAAGCCGATGGAGAGCACGCCGACGATGCCGCCCCAGCCGTGGACGCCGACCACGTCGAGGGTGTCGTCCACGCCGATCTTGTACTTCATGTTCACGGCGAAGCAGCAGACCACACCGGCGGTGAAGCCGATGATCAGCGCGCCGATCGGGGAGACCTCGCCGCAGGCCGGGGTGATGGCCACCATGCCCGCGACCGCCGCCGAGGCGACGCCCAGCATCTCCACGTGGCCCAGCCGCCACTTCTCGATGATCGGCCAGCCGATCATCGCGCCCGCGGCCGCCAGTTGCGTGTTGAAGAAGGTGGTCGGCGCACTGCCCTCGACCTGGAGGGCGGAGCCCGCGTTGAAGCCGAACCAGCCGAACCACAGCAGCGCCAGGCCGATGACGACCAGCGGCAGGTTGTGCGGGCGGATCGTCTCGCGCTCGAAGTCCTTGCGCTTGCGCAGCACGATGGCCACCGCGAGCCCCGAGGCGCCGGAGCTGAGCTCGACCGGCAGGCCGCCGGCGTAGTCGAGCGCGCCCAGGGACTTCTGGATCCAGCCGTCGGGGGCGAACACCCAGTGCGCGGTGGGCACGTAGACCAGCATCGTCCACGCGACGACGAAGACCAGCCAGCCCCTCATGGTGGCCCGGCCCGCGATCGAGCCGCTGATCAGCGCCACCGTGATGATCGCGAAGGACATCTGGAAGCAGGCGAAGATCACCGTCGGGATGGAGCCGTGCAGGGAGTCCATCCCGATGCCCTGGAAGAAGGCGTAGTCGAGATTGCCGATCATGCCGCCGCCGGCGTCCTTGCCGAAGGCGAGGGTGTAACCGACCGCGACCCACAGGATCGTCACCAGGGACAGGCAGGCGAAGCTCATCTTGAGCATCACCAGCACGTGCTTGGTTTGGACCATGCCTCCGTAGAAGAAGGCGAGTCCGGGAGTCATCAGCAGCACCATCGCGGTGCTCGCCATCATCCAGGCGGTGTTACCCGTGTCGTAGCCACTGGGCATCGTGGGGGAGATCTCTCTGGTCGTGGACGGGGGAGGGGGAGCGGCTCACTGGTCGTGGACGGGGGAGGGGGAGCGGCTCAGGTCTTGCGCAGGGCCGGGGCGGGTACGCCGATCAGCCGGCGCCGCACCGCGTCCCAGACGGCGCCCAGCGCCCGGGTCACGGCCTCGGACCGCTCGCCGAGCACCCGAACCCAGGCTCCGCAGTCCTGCGGCAGCACGCTGACTCCGTAGGGGAGTTCACGGCCGGCCAGGGTCTCGTGCAGGAGGTCGGCGAGCTCGCGGGCGGGGGCGAGCGGGCTGACCGCGAAGAAGCAGGCCATCACGGAATGGCCCGCCAGCACGGCGGGCCCGTCGACGCCGGAGCCCATGGGGGCACCGGGGCCACCGGGTTCCAGTCGTACGGTGTCCAGCGCGACCAGTTCGCCCCCGGGCCGGCGCAGCTCGAAGTCGGAGGCGAAGACCGCGTAGGCATCGCGTTCACCGCGCGCGAGCCTGCCGGACAGCACCGTCTCGCTCACCAGCACGGTGGCGGTGGGGTCGGCGGTGATCACCGTGCGCTGGTAGAAGCGGGAGTCGACGTAGGGGATGACCGGGTCCGGGAGGTACTCCACGTACGCCTGCGGCCCGGCGGTCAGGAAGGTCTGCGCGACGGCGTAGTCGTGCTCCATCCGGTAGACCTTCGTGGCCGCCTGGGTGGTGACGTGCCCCGAGGTGCCCGGGCCGAAGACCAGATCGGTGCGGAGCCGGTCGGCCTGGATGATCCCGCCGCCGGTGGACATCAGGAAGGTGATCGGCAGATCGGGGCGGTGCGGGTCGAAGTAGAGCGGCCGCATGATCTGCAGCGGGGACTTCTGGTAGTGCCGCACCAGCTCGGTCCGCCCGCCGGCCAGCTCGAAGCCCAGCTCCAGCAGACCGACCTTGCCCGGACGCCCGACGCCGAGGGTGTCCGGCACCGAAGCGTGCCGCAGGACCTCCTGGGGGACGCGCGGGGGCTCGTAGTGCGCGGGGTCCAGCCGCGCGGGCGGGGCCGGGGTGCGCGGTGGAGCCGGGGTGTGCTCCGGGACGGGGGTGTGCGGCGGGACGGGGATGCGCTCCGGGACGGGGACGCGCTCCGGGACGGAGGCGTGCGGCGGGTCCGCCACGAGGCTCACGCCGGGACCCGGCGGAAGGACTCGATGAAGGTCGCGATCTCCTCCAGGCCCTGCCCGGTCAGGCAGTTGGTCAGGACGACGGGGCGACCCTCGCGCACGTGGTGGGCGTCGCGCTCCATCACCCCGAGGTCGGCGCGCACGTACTGGGCGATGTCGATCTTGTTGATCACCAGCAGGTCGGACTCGGTGATGCCCGGACCGCGCTTGCGGGGCATCTTCTCGCCCTCGGCGGTGTCCAGCACGAAGAGGAACAGGTCGACCAGGACCGGGCTGAAGGTCAGCGTGAGGTTGTCGCCGCCCGACTCGTAGAGCAGGGTGTCGACATCGGGGAAGCGCTCCAGCATCTCGGCGCCCGCGGCGAGGTTCATCGTCGGGTCGTCGCGCACGGCGGTGTGCGGGCACGCGCCGGTCTCCACGCCCACGACCCGCTCGGGGGCGAGCAGTCCGGCCAGGGTGCGGCGAACGTGGTGGGCGTCCTCCTGCGTGTAGATGTCGTTGGTGATCACGGCGGGCCGGTGACCGCGCTCGATGAGCACCGGCACCAGGGCCTCGATCAGCGCCGTCTTGCCGGAGCCGACGGGGCCGCCGACGCCGACGCGCAGGACGTTGTCCACGTTCATGAGGAGTCACATGCCTTCTGGAGAGACGAACAGGGCGAAGGGAAATTGCGAAGCGGGAACGGCAATCAGGTGGCGAACAGCCGTGCCTCGGCCCGCTCGTGACGGCCCGACATCACATCGGCCATCGGAACGCACCCGCCGAGATCGGCGAGTTCACGGCGCCGGGCGGCGCCCGCCACTTCCTCGATGACGGGCGCGACGCCCCGCAGGACGACCTGGGCCTTGCGGTGGTCCGTGAGCCGCAGCCGCAGCGCGGCCCCGGTGAAACTCGCCGTGTACGCGAACAGGTCGCTGACCACCGCCTGTTCGGCCGGGACCCCGGCCGCCGCGTACGCGACCCCCGCGGCCACCGCCTGCGAGCCGGGAGCCCGCTTGGCGGCGACGAGCGAGGCGTACTGCTCCAGCGGCTCCCCGCCGACGCACTCGCGGGCGATGTCCAGCAACTGGCGGCCGGTACGGGTGGCCGCGCGGCGCAGCCCCTCGTTCAGCTTGGAGGCGTTCAGTCGCCGGTCGGTCTCGGCCAGCGCCTCCCAGTCCCCGGCCAGCGCCGCCCGGTGGGCCAGGGCCAGCGCCGTGGCGTCGGACGGGCCCACCGAGTGCCGCAGCAGGTCGGCCAGCAGCGACGGCAGGCCCTCCGGGGTCACGGCCTTGGCCTGGGCGTAGCCCTCCAGTCCGTGCGAGAGGGTGTAGAAGCCGCTGGGGAAGGCCGAGTCGGTCAGCTGGAGGCTGACCAGCAGGGCCTGCACGGGAGAGGCGAACGCACCCTCGGCGCGGATCACGGTGGTGCTCATGCCAGGTAGAACAGGTGGTTCAGCGGCAGTTCGCGGGCCGGCTCGATGGTGGCCGGGACCCCGTCCAGGCTGACCTTGTACGTCTCCGGGTCCACCTCGATCACGGGCAGCGCGTCGTTGCGGACCATGTGCTGCTTGCCGACCGTACGGCAGTGCCTGACCGGCAGGACCTTGCTGTCCAGGCCGAGCTTCTGCGGTACGCCGAGGTCGATCGCGGCCTGCGACATGAAGGAGACGCGGGTGGCCTGCCTCGCCTTGCCGTACGCGCCGAACATCGGCCGGTAGTACACCGGTTGCGGGGTCGGCAGCGAGGCGTTCGGGTCGCCCATCAGCGCCCAGTTGATCAGTCCGCCCTTGATGACCATCTTCGGCTTGGCGGCGAAGGAGCCGATCGGCCACAGCACGATGTCGGCGAGCTTGCCGGTCTCCAGGGAGCCGATGTGCTCGGCCGTGCCCGAGGCGATGGCCGGGTTGATCGTGATCTTCGCCAGGTAGCGCAGCACGCGGAAGTTGTCGTTGCGCTCGGTGTCGCCGTCGAGCTTGCCGCGCTGGTCCTTGCAGTGGTGCGCGGTCTGGAAGGCCCGGGTCCAGGACTCGCCGATGCGGCCCATGGCCTGCGAGTCGGAGGAGAAGATCGAGATGACCCCCTCGTCGTGCAGCACGGTCTCGGCGGCGATCGTCTCGGCGCGCACGCGGGAGTCCGCGAAGGAGACGTCCTCCGGGATGTCGTGCGACAGGTGGTGACAGACCATCACCATGTCGAGGAGCTCGTCGACCGAGTTCACCGTGTACGGCAGTGTCGGGTTGGTCGAGGACGGCAGGACGTTGGGTTCGCCCGCCACCCGCATGATGTCGGGAGCGTGGCCGCCGCCCGCGCCCTCGGTGTGGAAGGTGTGGATGGTGCGCCCGTCGATGGCGGAACGGGTGTCCTCGAAGAAGCCGGACTCGTTCAGGGTGTCGGTGTGCACCGCGACCTGCACGTCGTAGGTGTCGGCCACGTCCAGGGCCCTGCTGAGCGCGGCCGGCGTGGTGCCCCAGTCCTCGTGGACCTTCAGTCCGCAGACGCCCGCCTCGACCTGCTCGATCAGCGCCTCCGGGAGCGAGCCGTTGCCCTTGCCCAGCAGGCCGACGTTGACCGGCAGGTCCTCGACCGCCTGGTACATGCGGCCGATGTTCCACGGACCCGGCGTGCACGTGGTGCCGTTGGTGCCGTCGGAGGGGCCGGTGCCACCGCCGATCAGCGTCGTGATGCCGTTGGACAGGCCGTGCTCGGCCTGCTGGGGGGCGATGAAGTGGATGTGGGTGTCGATGCCGCCGGCCGTGGCGATCAGGTGCTCGCCCGAGATCACCTCGGTGCCGGGGCCGATGACCAGCTTGGGGTGCACCCCGGACTGCGTGTGCGGATTGCCGGCCTTGCCGAGACCCGCGATGAACCCGTCCTTGATGCCGAGGTCGCCCTTGACGACGCCGAGGACCGCGTCCATGACCACCACGTTGGTGATGACCAGGTCCAGGGCGCCCTGCAGGTTGGTGGCCTGAGGGTCCTGCGCCATGCCGTCGCGGATGCCCTTGCCGCCGCCGTAGACGGCCTCGTCGCCGTAGTGGCCCTCGTTGTGGTCCTTCTCGACCTCGACGACCAGGTTGGTGTCCGCCAGGTGGAAGCGGTCGCCGACGGTCGGCCCGAAGAGGTCGGTGTACTGCTTGCGGCTCAGCACGGCCATCAGTTCGAGCCCTTCTTGTGGGTCTTGTTCTTCTTCTTGCCGTCTTCGGCCCTGGATCCGTCACCGTCTCCGGCGCCGGCCGCGCGGGGCGCGGTCTCGGTGTGGACGTCCTCGATGCGGGCGCCCTTGAAGCCGAGCTCGACCGCCCGGCGCAGGGCGCGGATGCGGGTGTCGGTGGAGCCGAGGCCGCCGTCGACGAGCGAACTGAAGCCGATCAGCCGGCCGTGGCCGCTGTACGCGGTGAGCTCGACCTCGCGGGTGTCACCCGGCTCGAAGCGCACGCCGGTGCCCGCGGGGAGGTCGAGGTGCATGCCGTAGGCGGCGTTGCGGTCGAAGTCGAGGGCCCGGTTGACCTCGAAGAAGTGGTAGTGCGAGCCGACCTGGACCGCGCGGTCGCCCGTGTTGGACACGGTGACCTTGGCCTTGCGGCGGCCGGCGTTGATCTCTACGGAACCTTCTCCGTAGAGGTATTTGGCGCCACCGGACATGGTGGTACTTCCCTTCCTTCGGATCAGTGGGGGGAACGGCCGTGGCCGTGGCCGCCGCCGTGTGCGTGGCCGTGTGCGTGGCCGTGGCCGGGCTCGCCGTCGTGCGGGTGGCTGGGGGTGTGGCCGGTGCCGGTGCCGGTGCCGTGGGCCGGGCCGTGGTCATGACCGTGGTCGTGGTCGGCGCCCGGGCCGTGCGAGTGCGCGTACCCGTGCCCGTGCTCGGCGTCCAGGCCCCCGGCGACGCCGTCCTGCCCGTGCGAGAGCCGGTGCAGCGCCTCCTGCGCGCGGGCCCGTACGACCTGTGCGATCGCCGCGTCCGACAGCAGCGGACCGGTGTCCAGGACACCGGCCGGTACGGCGGCGGGCGCGGCGAACGCGGCCCGGACCAGGGCGACTTGCTCCGCGCCCAGGCGGCGGCAGCGCTCCACGCCCTCCGCGAGGTCCGGGTCGCCCCCGTCGAAGGCGACCTCGACCCAGCGGTGGTGACCGTACTGGCGCACCAGCCGGGCCACCCGGAAGAGATCGGCGTCCTCGAACGGTCCGGCGGCCGGCGCGGTGACCAGGACCGCGGAGGTGCCGGGCGATTCGCGGACCGCCCTGAGCGCGGCGGTACGGAGCCACGCGGTCAAGTGGTCCACGGTGGCGAAGGGCGGCGCCAGTACGACCCGCCCGTGCCCCTCTCCCCGGCCCAGCCAGCGCAGGGCGCGGGCGCACTCGGCGATCAGCCCGGGGTCGCGCCCCAGCGTCATCGGGACCACGCAGACCGGGCCGGGCGCGGCGGCGAGCGCCGCACCCACGGCGTCGGCCAGCGGCCGGCCGGCGCTCACGGCGCCGGCCGCGGCCCCGCCCTCGTGGCCGCCGGCCAGCACGACCGTGACCTCCGACTCCCGTGTGCCGTGCGGGCGTTCGGGTGCGACGGCGGCCATGGGTCAGGCGCCGACGGGGTCGTGGCAGGAGACGAGCTTGGTGCCGTCCACGAAGGCCGCCTCGACCTGGAGCAGCGGCAGCATCTCCCGTACGCCGGCCATGACATCGGCGCCGGAGACGACCTGCTTGCCGAGCTCCATGCACTCGGCGACGGTCTTCCCGTCGCGGGCGCCTTCGAGGATGCCCTCGCTGATGAGGGCGCAGGCCTCGCTGTAGTTCAGCTTGACGCCCCGGTCCCGGCGCTTGCGGGCCAGGTCGGCCACGACGTAGATCCAGAGCTTGTCCATCTCACGGGGAGCGAGATTCATCGGTCACTCACTTTCGGCTCTCAAGGTGTTCGAGGTGCGCGGAGGCAGCGGCCCGGGACGTGGTCAGGTCCGCTGCAGCCGGGGGATCTGCGGGACGGCCGCGACGAAGACGAGCGTGGTCAGGACGAACGGCCAGGTGAAGGTGTGGCCGCCGAACGGCGCGAAGAACGCGGTCATGGCGGCCGTCAGCCCGGTCGCCGCGGCGGCGCCCAGCACGGCGAAGGCGAAGCTCCAGCCGGACCGGACGACGAAGACCCCGCACAGGGCCATCGCGACGAGCACGCTGCTGTAGCCCATGAGCCCCTGCGAGACCCCGTCGGCCGGTGAACCCATCGACCAGGCAATGGCGATGGCCGTGACGCTGCCGACGCAGGCCATCGCGCCGGCGACCCGGCTGGCCACGAAGATGCCGGCGAGGAAGATCAGGCCGACGTACCACTGCGGCATGAAGAAGATCTGCCCGACGTTGGCGAAGAAGGCGTGCCAGAGCTGGCCCCAGTCCAGCGCGGTGGTTCCGTTGGCGGACTCGGGCAGCGCCGCCAGATCGGGGCCCGTGTGCCACACCCTGGAGAAGCTCGGTGCCGCGATGGTCATGACGCTCGCGATGATGCAGAACGGGGCCGTGAAGGTGGGGATGTTCCACGTGCCGAGGATCGTGGCGAGCGCCGAGGTGACGACCACGACGGTGATGCTGCCGCCGATCGCCAGCAGCAGGGTGGAGAGGTGGTCCCATCCGAGGAAGACGGCGAAGCCGAGCGAGACGAGCGTGCCGTTGAAACCGCGCAGTCCGGCCGAGACGATCTCGCGGTCGATGCCGAACGCGTAGGCGGTGGCGGTACCGACGACGGCGCCGAGGAGTCCGTAGAGGGCGTACTGCCAGCCGGCGGCGGCGAGTGCGGCGAGGAAGAAGATGCCCGTGATCGCGCTCGGCATGAAATCGACCTGGGCGACGCCCCGCAGCACTTCCTGAATGAAGCTCGCGGGTTGAGCGGGAGCCTGTCGTGCGGGCTCCGTTGCCACGGCCTGCATTTCCTTCTCCAATGCGCGAAAAGAGAGAGCCCTGAAGGGCCCGTGAATCAGTGGCGTGTCAACGACAGTACCCGTGAACCGGGCGAATTCTGCCCGGAGATGGGCGTGTCGGAATATCAGGGTGACGGCAGTGTGCTTGCGATAAATGTGTTCGTCATTCGCATGCGAATGAACGGAAAACAGGAATGCGATCCGAATGTCGGAATGTCGGAACGGTGGAATGGTGGAAGTTCGGAATGGCGGAACACCGGGAGGTGGGCGCCGCCGCCGCGCCCGGAAGGGTCATCGCCGCCGCCCCGATGGCGCGCCGTACCGGCGGGACCCGGCGCGGTGGTGTCCCGTGGCAGGGTGCGAGTCCTCGCGGGTGCCCGGTGGTGGGCCGAGCTGTCCCCGGCGGCCGGCGCCGCCGTCATGGCCGCCGGGATCCTCTCGGCCGGCCTGCGCCTGATCGGCCACGAGGCCCTGTCGATCGCCGCGCTGGCCGTCTCCGGGGCCCTGTGGATCGTACTCGCCGCCGATTTCACGGCCCGGCTGCTGGGCGACCGCGGCCGGTTCCGGGCCGAGGCCGACACCCCGGCGGCCCTCACCGCCGTGGCCGCCACGACCGTGCTCGGCGCCCGGCTCTGCACCCTCGGATGGCAGACCCTGGCCGGCGCGCTGCTCGTCCTGGCCGCCGCGCTCTGGCCCGGGCTGCTGATCGCCGTGCTGCGGCACTGGGGGCGCCGGATGCCCGGCGCGGCCTTCCTCGTCTGCGTGGCCACCCAGGGGCTCGCCGTACTGGCGGGCACCCTGTCCACCGCCACCGGCCGCGACTGGCTCGGCCGGGCCGCGCTGGTCGCCTTCGGCCTGGGTCTGCTGCTCTACGCGGAGGCCCTCGTACGCTTCGACTTCCGCGAGGTGGTCTCGGGCGCGGGCGACCACTGGGTGGCCGGCGGGGCGCTCTCCATCACCGCCCTCGCCGGATCCGGACTCACGGCGTCACCCCTGTGGACCGGAGCGGCGCACACGGGCCTGCGCACCGTCACCCTGGTGACGCTCGGGCTCTCCCTCGCCTGGTACGCCGTGCTCCTCGCCGCCGAAGCGGCCCGGCCGCGCCCCCGCTACGACATCCGGCGCTGGTCGAGCGTCTTCCCGCTCGGCATGACCGCGACCGCCTGCCTCTCCGCGGCGGCCCCGACCGGTGTGACCTGGCTGCGCCCGCTCGGCACGGTACTGCTCTGGGTGGCGGTCGGCGCATGTCTGCTGACCTGCGCGGCCTTCCTCGCGGCCCGCGAACCCCGGCAGCGGGGATGAGCGCCCGGCATGGACGGCGAGCCCCTGGCCTCCGGCCTCCGTGGGGCCCTACGGTCGCTCCCGCGCGGCCTCCCGCGCCCGGAAGCAGACCACGCAGCCCAGCAGGGCCACGGCCAGGGCCAGCGCCCACTCCGCACCATGACGCAGGGTCAGCAGTGCTCCGGCGAGCGCTCCGAGCAGCAGCGCCACGACCGTCACGAGGCGGCGTAGCGGCGCCGGACCCCACGGGTCGGCGGCAAGTCCCGTCAGCGCCCTGGTGACCACCGTCGTGGTCAGGTCGGGGACGGCGAGCCGGTGCACCACGGCGTTCTGCAGGCCCATGCCGAGCGCGAGCAGGGCGATCACGCCGGACGGTCCGCCGCCGGCCGTGGACAGGGCGAGCGCCCCGCCGACCAGCACGGTCTGAACCGCCACCAGCGGCGCGAACATCCGGGCGGCCCCGGTGGTCCGCCGCAGCCGGCCGGCGGCCGAGGCCCCGGCCAGGAAGGCACCCAGGGCCAGCAGCGAGTCCGGGGCCGACAGGGACCGGTCCCCGGCGATCGCGAAGCCGAGGAAGACCACGTTGCCCGTCATGTTGGCCACGAAGACGTGGTCGAGCCCCAGGTAGCTCACCGCGTCGACCACACCGCTGACGAACGTGAGGACGATCAGCAGCGGCGGCAGCACCCCGTGCGGCGACCGCGCACCGTCCGGCCCCGGCGGGAACAGCAGGTCGGCCAGCGGCCACAGGATCCCGCGTCGCCGTGGGCTGGGGGTCATGGGTCCCTCCGGTCATGGCGCGAGCCGGTCCGAGGCGGGTGGAAAAGGGAGTTCCGCCACCCGGGAAGGGGGCCCGCACACCCCGAAAGAGGGCGGGGCGAAAGGGGCTTCGTCCCCCGGAAACGGTAGCGGCCCCCGGCACGCGACCGAAGGAGCGACCCGCAGCGGCCGGCAGAGGGTCCAGCCATCGAATCGAGTCTCGGGGCAAGGAACTTCCATGTCGCCCGGCTCCTCCACCACCGGCTCCAGCGTGGCCCGCATGCCCGGCGGCCCCGCCCCTCCCGGCAGTGCCACCCGTGCGCTGTCAGACCCCGGGAGTAGGGTCCCGGCATGGCCTACACGTTTCAAGTGACAGTCGATTCCGCCACCCCGCACGCCCTCGCCGACTGGTGGGCCGAGGCGCTGGGCTGGGAAGTCGAGCCCAGCGACGAGGAGTTCATCCGCAGCATGATCGCCGCCGGGCGGGCGACCGAGGAGGACACCACCACCCACCGGGGCGTCCTCGTCTGGAAGGCGGGCCAGGGGATCCGCCACCCCGACGGCCTCGAACGGGCGCCCCGCGTCCTGTTCCAGCTGATCGAGGAGGCCAAGACCGGCAAGAACCGCGTCCACCTCGACGTCCGGACCGGCGGGGACGACCCGGCGGCCGTGGTCGAGCGGCTCCTCGCCAAGGGGGCGAAGCACCTGCACGACGGCCACCAGGGACCCTTCGTCTGGACCACCCTCGCCGACCCCGAGGGCAACGAGCTCTGCGTCTCCCACTGACCGGGGCCGCCCGCGCATAGGGTGGGGCCGTGAACGTCATCCTCTTCGGCGCGACCGGAATGATCGGCCGGGGCGTACTGCGCGAGTGCCTGCGCGACGACTCCGTCGAACGGGTCCTCGCCGTCGGCCGCAGCCCCCTCTCCGTCACCCACCCCAAGCTCCGCGAGCTGGTCCAGGCCGACCCGACCGACCTCTCGGCGTCCGGCCCGGACCTGGCCACGTACGACGCGTGCTTCTTCTGCCTCGGCATCTCCTCCTTCCGCATGAAGGAGGAGGAGTACCGCCGGATCACCTACGACCTGACGCTCGCCGCGGCCCGCCCGCTCGCCGCCGCCAACCCCCGGCTGACCTTCGCCTACGTCTCCGGCGAGGGCACCGACAGCACGGAGAGCGGCCGCTCCATGTGGGCCCGGGTCAAGGGGAAGACCGAGAACGACCTGCTGGAGCTCCCCTTCGAGGCGTACATGTTCCGGCCGGGAATCGTGCAGCCGGACCGCGGCACGCCCTCCAAGACCCCGCTCTACCGCGCCGCGTACGCCGTCACCGCGCCGCTCTTCCCGGTCCTGCGCCGCGTCGCGCCGAACCTCGTGACCACCACCCGGGCGCTCGGCCGCGCCATGATCGCCGTCGCCGCGGCCGGACCGGGCGACGCGGACACCCGGCGGATCCTGCGGCCCCGGGACATCAACCGGCTGGGCGGCGAAGGCGGGTAGGCGGCGAAGGCCCGGGCCGAGCCGCAGACCTGCGGCAACGGTCGGATATTCGGTTCCGTCAGACCCCTCCCGCCCCCGAGAATGAGGCATCTCGAACCGGGAGGAACCCCATGAGCCAGGACCGCCTGACTCTGCACGACCTGATGCCCGCGCAGGCGCTGACCGAGGCCATCGACGCCGGATACGTGACCCGCAAGTCGCATCCCGAGCTGCCGCTGTCCCTCTACACCTACACCCGCACCGCCCAGTACGAGCGGGTCTGGAACCAGGTCACCACGCGCTGCCGCGGCCTCGTCGCCGACGACCGCACCGGCGCGGTCGTCGCGCTGCCGCTGCCCAAGTTCTTCAACGTCGGAGAGCACGAGTCCGGTCAGCCGTACGCGCCGGCCCTGCCGGACGAGCCCTTCGAGGTGTACGACAAGGTCGACGGCAGTCTCGGGGTGGTCTTCCACTACGCGGGGAAGTGGCGGGTCGCGTCCAAGGGCTCCTTCACCAGCACCCAGGCCACCTGGGCGCAGCGCCGCCTCGACGGACGGGACACCTCCGCCCTGGTGCCCGGCACCACCTACCTCGCGGAGATCCTGTACCCGCAGAACCGCATCGTCGTGGACTACGGCGACCGGCGCGACCTCGTGCTGCTCGCCGCGTACCGCACGGACGGAGCCGAGGGCACCGAGGTGCCGCTCGGCGAGGCCGCGGTCCACTGGCAGGGCATCGGGTCCGTGGTCACCGTGTGGCCCGCCATGCCGCTCGGCGAACTGCTCGCGCTGACCGGATCCAGCACCCTGCCCGGCGGGGCCGCCGCGACCGGCACCGACGCGGAGGGCTTCGTCCTGCGCTTCGCCTCGGGCGTCCGGGCCAAGGCCAAGATCGCCGAGTACGTACGGCTGCACAAGGTGCTCACCGGCGTGACCGAGCGGGACATCTGGCGCGGCCACGGCATCCAGCGGTTCGCCGGTCTACCGGTCAAGCAGCTGGCCCAGGGGCTGAACTGCACCGTCGCCGACATCGAGGCCTCGGGCGGAAAGCCGCTCGACGCCCTGCTGGAGCAGGTGCCCGACGAGTTCGACCAGTGGGTGCGCTCGGTGATCGAACGGCTGGAGGCGCAGGCCGCGCTCCGCGAGCGCGCCATCGACGAGGCCTACGCCTCGCTCGCCCACCTGACCGGTGACCGGGGCGCGTTCGCGCGCGCCGCCAAGGAGATCCGCGACGGCGGGATCCGCGGCGCGCTGTTCCAGCGGCTCGACGGCAGGACGACCGAGCTCGTCACCTGGCGGCAGGTGCGCCCCGAGACGTCCGACCCCTTCACGAACGACGAGGAGAACTGACCCGTGTCCGAAGTCCCCGAAACCGAGACCCCCGGTCCCGAAACCGAGACCCCCGGTCCCGAAACCGAGACCCCCGGTCCCGAAACCGAGACCCCCGGTCCCGAAACCGAGACCCCCGGTCCCGAAACCGAGACCCCCGGTCCCGCGACCGAGACCCCCGCACTCCCGGTGGTCCACGTCATGACGGGGCTGCCGGCCTCCGGCAAGACCACCGCCGCGCGCGCCCTCCAGGCGGAGTCCGGCGGCCGGATGCGCCGCGTCAACCTCGACGACCTGCGGTCCATGCTCGACGTGCCGGACCCCGAGCGCGGGCGCTCGTACAAGCACGAGCAGACCGTACTGGACATCCAGGACGCGGCGGTCGGCGCGGCCGTCGAGGGCGGGTTCGACGTGGTCGTCGACAACACCCATCTGACCTCGTACATCCCCAAGCGGCTGAAGGCGGCCGTCGCGGGACGGGCCACCTTCGTCGTGCACGATTTCACCGATGTGCCCGTGGAGGAGTGCCTGCGCCGCGACGCCGCACGCGAGCGCCAGGTCGGCGGGGAGATCATCCGGATACTCGCGGAGAAGCACGCGAAGGCGCGCAAGGGAGGCTGGCGGCTCACCGCGGACTGGCTCAACGACCAGCCGGACGTGTCCCCGTACGTCGCCGACCCGGCGCTGCCCACGGCGGTCATGTGCGATATCGACGGCACCCTCGCGATGACCGGCGACCGCAACCCGTACGACTTCTCCCGCTGCGGCGCCGACACGCTCAACGCGCCGGTGCGCGACGCCCTGGACGCCTTCCGGCGGGCCGAGGGCGACGTCATCGTGCTGCTCTCGGGGCGGGGCGAGGAGTTCCGCGAGCCGACCGAGGCCTGGCTGCGGGAGCACGGGGTCCCGTACGACGAGCTGTGGATGCGGCCGGCGGGTGACACGCGCCGCGACGACATCGTGAAGGCGGAGCTGTTCAACGCCCACGTGCGCGAGCGGTACGCGGTCCGGGTGTCCCTGGACGACCGCGACCGGGTGGTGGCCATCTGGCGCCGGATGGGGCTGGCGACCTGGCAGGTCAACTACGGGGACTTCTAGCCCGTGCCCATACTGGGGTGGTGGACAAGAAGCTGATCGTGGACGGCGCCAACGTCGTCGGGTCCGTGCCGGACGGCTGGTGGCGGGACCGGCGCGGGGCCGCCGAGCGGCTGCGCGACCGGCTGGCCGAGCGGGACGAGGGCGAGGAGATCGTCCTGGTCGTCGAGGGCGCCGCCCGGGGCGTCGAGTCCGTGCCCGGCGTACGGGTGGACCCGGCACCCGGGAGCGGCGACGACCGCATCGTGGAGCTGGTGGCCGCCTGCGCGGACCCCGGCGCGTGCGTGGTGGTCACGGCGGACCGGGAACTGCGCGAGCGGGTACGGGCGTACGGTGCGCGGTGCGTGGGACCGCGCACCGTACGCCCGCAGGCGTGAGGAGCCGGCCCCGGGGGGCCGGCCCGGACGCTGCTAGCGGCAGTACTTCACTTCGCCGTAGGCCTTGATGTAGCGGGCCGAGACCCAGCGGTCCTTGCGGTCCTTCGCGGCGGCGGTCTTGGTGCCCTTGGCGGCCTTCGGGGTCATCCCGCCGCCGTCCATGCCGTCCTTCTCCTCGCCGTCGAGCAGGTACCAGGTCTTGTTCCCGTCGACCCGCTCACCGTGCTTCTTGCACTCGATGGCGACCTTCTCGTGCGAGTGCAGCTTGCCGAGCTTGTACGAGTGGGTGGTCGGCTTGCTGCGCACCGTGAGCGGGCCGCGCGAGGTGACGACGCCGCGGACGTGCTTGTCCTTGTCGGACCCGTCGGGGCGGGTGAGTCCGTCGGAGTCCTGCTCGTCGTCCACGACGGTCTCCCGGCCCGGGTTGTCGTGCCTCGGGCCATCGTCCGCGACAGCCGAACCCGCCCCCACCAGGCCGAGCACCAGACTTCCGGCGGCGAGTGCGAGGATGGTCCTGGTGGGCTTCAGCATGAGCCGGCTCCTCCGAGAAGATGTCCGCCCGGCCGCGGAACGCGGCGCGGGATGGCAACCAGGCGGTCGCCACGGACGACTATGGCGACGGCGGACCGTGCAGCCCGGTTGACGCACCGTGATTTAGCCCGATATGCCCAATGTGCGGGGTGCGGGGTGCGGGGCGATCGGGCGGGGGAGCGGCCGGGACGTAGGGCCATCCGGGCGAGCCGGCCGCCAGGGCCGTGGAGCCGAGGTCCCGGAGCCCGGGCCGCGGAGCCCCGGGCCGCGGAGCCTGGGTCGTGCCACGCCGGGGCCGTGCCCGCCCCCGAACGGGCACGGCCGCGTGGCGGGCCCCGGGGGGATCGGGCCACTGCCGGTTGGGACCGGCTCAAGGAAATCTACGGGCGCCGGGGTGCCGCTCTCGCCCATCCACGGGTTGAACTGCGGCTACCGCCACGGGTGGTAACCCTGTACAACCAGGGGTGTACACAAGGGGGTTTGACGTGCAGCTGTCCGCACATCCGGCGGTCATCCGGTTCCGCGCCGCGCGATCGGTCATCGTCGAGATCGTGTGGGCCGTCGGCTCGCTCTGGATATCGGCGAGCGTGCTCGCCAAGACGCCCTATCCCAACGGCCACTGGCGGGACGCCGATCCCCTCGCCTACTGGCTGCTCGCCGCCGTGTACCTGCCGTTCGTCCTGCGCCGCCGCTACCCCGTGCCCGTCCTGGTGAGCACGGCGATCTGCATCGGCACCTATTTCACCCTCGGCTACTACCACGTTCCCGCCGTCTGCGGGATGTTCCTGGCCCTCTACACCGTGGCCTCCCTGCGCCCCCGCCGCGTCTCCGTCCGCTGCGGAGCCGCCTCGCTGCTGGTGCTGCTCTGGGGAACCCGGCTCGCCGAGCCCGGACTCGGCCCGCTCAGCGTCGGCTTCGTCACCGTGACGACCACCGTCTGCTGGGTGGCCGGGGACGGTTCCCGCCGGCTGCGCGAGCTGACGCGCCAACTGCGCCTCGAGCAGGAGGAGAAGGCCCGCCGGGCCGTCGTCGCGGAGCGCATCCAGATCGCCCGTGAACTGCACGACGTCATCGCGCACCACGTATCGGTGATCTCCGTGCAGACCGGGCTCGCCGGGTACGTGTTCTCCTCCGACCCGCCCACCGCCCGCCGGGCCCTGGACACCATCGGCGCCAGCGCCCACGAAGCCCTGGCCGAGATGCGCCGGATGCTGGTCGTGCTCCGGGAGGACGGGACCGCGCCGGCCGAGGAGGCGCCCCCCGGGGTCTCGGGGCTGGGCCGCCTCGACGACCTGGTGCGCCGGGTCGGCGCGGCGGGGGTGCCGGTCGACGTCACCATCACGGGAACGGCGTACGCCCTGCCGCCCGGGATCGACCTGTGCGCGTACCGCGTGGTCCAGGAGGCGCTGACGAACGTGCTCAAGCACGCCCCGACGGCCCACACCACGGTCCGCGTGCACTACGCCGAGGACGAGGTCCGTGTCCGGGTCAAGGACGACGGCCGCGGTGACGGCCCGACGGGCTCCGCGGGTCCCTCCGGCGGCTCCGGCCAGGGACTGGTCGGCATGCGCGAACGGGCGAAGATCTACCACGGCACCGTGACCGCCGAGCGTGCTCCCGAGGGTGGCTTCGAGGTCAGCCTGAGAGTCCCCGTCCCGAGGATCGTCCATGACGCCTGAAGAACTCCCGGAACCCGGAGAACATCCCGGTACCGGAGAACATCCCGCCCCCGGAGAACAACGTGATGGAGTGATCGAGCTGCTGCGCGTCCTGGTCGTCGACGACCAGTTCCTGATCCGGTCCGGACTGACCGCGCTGCTCACCGCCGCCCCCGGCTACGAGGTCGTCGGCGAGGCCGAGGACGGGGAGGCGGCGGTGCGGCTGGCCGCGGCCACCCGCCCCGACGTGATCCTCATGGACATCCGGATGCCCGGAATCGACGGGATCACCGCCACCGAGCGGATCCTGGCCGCCGCCGGGCCGGGCCCGCGCCCCAAGGTGCTCATGCTGACGACCTTCGACTCCGACGAGTACGTCTTCCGGGCCCTTCGGGTGGGGGCGGGTGGTTTCCTCTTCAAGGACACTCCGCCCGACCGGCTGCTCGCCGCCATCGCCACCGTGCACGCCGGCGAGATGCTGTTCAGCTCCGGCGCCCTGCGGGGGCTCGTCGACACCTACGCCGCCCCGGCGGCCGCCCGCACCCCGCGCCCCGGCCTGGACACCCTGACCCCGCGCGAGCGGGAGATCCTCGGTCTGGTCGGGGCGGGCCTGTCCAACGCGGACATCGCCGACCGTCTCGTACTCAGCGCCGCCACCGTCAAGACGCACGTCCACCGGTGCATGAGCAAGCTCAAGCTGGCCAGCAGGGCGCAGGCCGTGGTCGTGGCCCACGAGTGCGGGCTCGCCGCCAGGCTGCCCTGACCCGCTCCGGATGCGGGTACCGCCCGGCGCCGCCAGAGTGGAGCCCATGGGTATCGAAGATTACGGCGGCGGCCCCGGCGCGCAGCAGACCGGCGTCATGGTCGTGACGACGAACGACGTCCCCGGCTTCCGGGTCGAGCAGGTCATCGGCGAGGTCTTCGGCCTCACCGTGCGCTCCCGGCACCTGGGCAGCCAGATCGGCGCGGGTCTGAAGTCGATGATCGGCGGCGAGCTGAAGGGCCTCACCAAGACCTTGGTGGAGACCCGCAACCAGGCCATGGAGCGCCTCATCGAACAGGCGAAGGCCCGCGGCGCGAACGCCGTGCTGATGATGCGCTTCGACGTGACCGACGCCGCCGACGTCGGCACGGAGGTCTGCGCCTACGGCACGGCGGTCGTCCTGGTCCCGGCGAGCACCTGACGCCCCGCCGCCCCGCCGACCCGTCCCCCTCCCCGTGGTCCGTGCCTCCTAGGCCGGACCATGTGACCCACCGGTCACATAAATCCAGGACGGGGCTCGGGTTTGTCCATGGGCCTGTCGTGCCGCGATCCGCAAGCTGACTGGTCAGTGAGCGGACCGCCGGCCTCCACGGCGTGCGGTCTTCCGCACAGGAAGCGCCGACTCCCGGAGGTCCGATGCGATTCCCCCTCTGGCCGGCCGCAGCCGCGGTGGCCGGTCTGGTCGCCACCTTGGTCGTGGCCGTGCCCGCCGCCCCCGCCGTGGCGGCCGCCCCCGTGACGATCACCTCGCCCGAGCTGTCCGTCAGTGTGGACAGCGCCTTCCCCCGCGTCATCAGCTACACCCGCACCGCCACCGGGGACGTGCTGAACGGCAACGAGGACGCGATCGGCGCGATCGTCGTCAACGGGACCACCTACACCCCCACCGTCACCGCGACGCCCTCCGCGTCCGGTGTCGACTACGCCCTCGCCTTCTCCGGAGTGACCATCAGGTCCCGTCTCTCGGTGGCCGGTTCGGTCGTGGAGTTCAAGGTCACCGCCATCGAGGACACCGCCGCCCTGCGCGTACGGAGCTTCGCGATCCCCGATCACAACCTCGTCAGCGTCCGCAGCGGCCAGGCGGGCGCCGCGCTCTCCACCGCGAAGATGTACACCGCCACCACCGGCACCGGGGACACCTTCACCCCGATCACCGCCAGTACCCCGGTCGACGCCTCCGCCTCGACCGTGATGTACGGCCTGGCCAACACCGGCAAGCTGGCCGCGGCCATCGACTCCAACTCCTCCTACGACACCCCCTCGGGCGGAACCGCCACCGAGAACGGCCGGATCAGCAAGCAGGTCACCGACAAGGGCGCGTACCGCCGGGCCGGCCTGTGGAGCGGATCCTGGCTCTACCGGGCCGCGGGCGCCGCCGACACGGACACCGAACCGCTGCCCTACGTCCGGGTCGCGATCACGGCCGACCGCAACGGCGACTCCACCGTGGACTGGCAGGACGCGGCGGTCGCCTACCGCGACATCTGGACCCCGCCCACCGGCTGGCAGCAGACCGCCGACCGGGTCGTCCAGCGCATTCCCTTCAACTTCGCCTCCGCGGCCACCCACCCCTTCGCCGAGACCCTCGACGAGACCAAGCGGGTCAACCTCGCCACCGACGGCCTCGGGCAGTTCGTCCTGCTCAAGGGGTACGCCTCCGAGGGCCACGACTCGGCGCACATGGACTACAAGAACGTCGGCTCCAAGCTCGGCGGCGCCACCGACCTGAACACCCTGACCACCGTGGGCCACACGTACAACGCCGACTTCGGCGTGCACATCAACGCCACCGAGGAGTACCCGGTCTCGGCCACCTTCGACCCGGCCCACCAGAGCGGGGGCCTCGGCTGGGACTGGCTCGACCAGTCGTACTACGTGGACACCCGCAAGGACGGCCAGTCCGGCGGGCGCCTCGCGCGGCTCCAGGACCTCAAGGCGGCCGCCCCCGGGCTGGACTTCCTCTACGTGGACGTCTGGTACGGCGACGGCTACGTCTCGCGCAAGCTCGAACGCGAGATCGGCGGCCTCGGCTACCAGCTCGCCACGGAGTTCCCCAATTCCATGACCGAACAGTCCCTTTGGCACCACTGGGCGACCGACGTCAACTACGGCGGCACCGACCTCAAGGGCATCAACTCCAACATCGCCCGCTTCATCGCCAACCACACCAAGGACGACTGGATCGCGGGCAACCCCCTGCTCGGCGGCGCCGAACTCACCGCCTACGAGGGCTGGCAGGGCAAGCGGGACTACACCTCCTTCCTCTCCACCACCTTCGCCACCAACCTGCCGACCAAGTACCTCCAGGAATCCCCGGTCGTGAAGTGGACCTCCGACACCGTCACCCTCGCGAACGGCACGACCGTCACCACGGCCGGCGGCACCCGCAAGATCACCACCGGTGGCCGGACGGTCCTGAGCGGCTCCACCTACCTCCTGCCGCGCGACGGCAAGCTCTACCACTGGAACACCGCGGGCGGCTCCACCACCTGGACCCTGCCGGCCGGCTGGACCTCGCCCAAGCTCTACAAACTGACCGACACGGGACGCCAGTTGGTCGGTGACCTCACCGTCACGGGCGGGCAGGTCACCATCAACGCCACCGCGAAGACCGCCTACGTCGTCACCAACGGCGCGGCGCCCGCCCAGGCCGACCCGAACTGGGGCGAGGGTGCCCCCGTGAAGGACCCCTCCTTCTACTCGGGCAACCTCAACGCCTGGACCGTCACCGGAACCGGCGCCGCCGTCGCCCGCAACGCCCAGGGACAGAACGAGCTCACGATGGCGGCGAACACCGCCCCCGCCGTCTCCCAGCAGCTCACCGGCCTCACCCCCGGCACCTACGCGGCCTCCGTCTGGGTCTCCACCCCGGCCGGCCGCGCCACCACCCTCACCGTCACCCCGGCCGGCGGCGGCGCCGCCTCCGTCTACGCCGACTCCTCGACGCTGACCAACAGCCTCGGCGGCAGCGAGAAGAACACCACCAAGATGCAGCGCATGAAGGTGCTCTTCGACGTACCCGCCGGCCAGTCGAGCGCCGGCCTCAAACTGTCCGCTGCCTCCGGCACCGGCACCGTCTACCTGGACGACGTACGGGTCGTCCGCTCCGCCCGCACCCCGCTGAACGGCCACATGTTCACCGAGGACTTCGAGAACGTGGACGCCGGCTGGGGCCCCTTCGCCTTCGGCGGCGCCGGCGGATCGGCCACCGACCCCCGCACCCACATCGCCCAGCGCAACACCCCGTACACCCAGGCGGGATGGAGCGGAAAGCTGGTCGACGACGTGATCAGCGGGCAGAACTCGCTCAAGTCGCACGAGGAACGGCAGGGCCTCGTCTACCGGACCCTCCCGCAGACGCTGCGCCTCACGCCGGGCCGCTCGTACAAGGTCACCTTCAGCTACGAGAACGGCTTCAGCGGCGACTACCAGTTCATCACCGGCTCCGGCAGCACCGAGACGGCCACCGCGCTGAACCAGGCCCGCACGGCCACCACCTTCACCAAGACCTTCACGGCCGGGACCGACGCCTGGATCGGCGTGCGGAAGGTGACCGGCGAAGGCTCGCACAACGAGGCCGACTTCATCCTGGACGACCTCGCCGTCGACGACCTCGGTACCGGGGGCGGCGGCGAACTCCTCGTCCCACAGAGCCAGATGAGCGTGAAGGCGGTGGACAGCCAGGAGACCGCGGGCGAGAACGGCGCCGCGGCCAACGTGCTCGACGGTGACAGCGCCACCATCTGGCACACCCAGTGGTACCAGGCCACCGCGCCGATGCCGCACGAGATCACCCTCGACCTCGGAGCCCCGTACAACGTGTCCGCCCTGCACTACCTGCCCCGCCAGACGCAGAGCAACGGGCGCATCGCCGACTACCAGGTCCTCACCTCCACCGACGGGGTCAACTGGGGCACGGCGGCCGCCTCCGGGACCTTCGCCAACACCACCGTCCAGCAGGACGCCGCCTTCACGGCCCGTACCGCGCGCTACGTCAAGCTCAAGGCCACCAAGGAGGTCTCGGGCAATCCGTGGACGGCGGTCGCCGAACTCAACATCGGCTACCTACCGTGACGGGGGCTGCTGAGCGGCGGACTGCGGCTGCGCCGAGTGCTGTTGCGTCGACTGTTGCTGGGTCGACTGCTGCTGGCGGAACCGGACGGGCGCCACGCCCACCCGGCGGCTGAACAGCCTGCTGAAATAGGCCGCGTCCTCGTAACCGACCCGCCGGGCGACTCCGGCGACCGGCAGGTCGGTCCGGGCCAGCAGTTCCTTCGCCCGGCTCAGGCGGATGCCGAGGAGGTACTCCTTGACCCCCTCCCCGGTACTGCGCCGCACCGCCCCGCGCAGCTGGGGGAGCGGCATCCCGAGCCGGGCGGCGTGCTCGGCCACCGATATCGGCAGCAGTGCGTCCCGGGCCAGGGTGTCCATCACGGCGTCCCCGTGCCGCGACACCTCGGCCCGGGCGTAGCGCAGCGCGACGAGCAGCCCGTGCACGGCCGCGGCGGCCTCCACCTCCAGCAGCGGTCCGCCGCGCCGGGCCGCCCGGACGATCCCGTCGACCACGTGCCGCACCCCGGCCGTGCCGCCCAGCGGTACCAGCGGGCGGTCGGGGGTGACGTAGCCGAGGTCGGTGTACGCCTCCACGCTGTGACCGGCGAAGTCCACGAAGCACTCGTCCCAGCCGGTCTCCGGATCGGGACCGTAGTGGTGCTCCACGCCCGGTACCAGCCACAGCAGCGCCGGGGCCGTCACCGGCTGCGGGGCCCGGCCGCCGTGGCTGAACCAGCCGCGGCCGGCGCAGACGACCACCGCGACGTGGTGGTCGAGGACGCGCGGGCCGACCACCGGCAGCACGCCCTGCTGCACCCCCACACCGAGGCACACCAGGCCGAGCCGGCGGTGGTTGGCGGTCGGCGAGAAGTACCGCATCCAGCTGCTGTACGGGGGCGTTGCCATCTGCGGATTGTGATCCACAAGGCCCGGCCCGCTCAAGGGGCGGCGGACTCCTGGGCGTTACGGGGCTTTCGCGCGGCCGCCGGGGGCGGCGCGGCGGGCCCCTCAGCCCGCTGCGAAGTCCGCCCGGCAGCCCCCTCCGCCGTCCGCCCCGCTGTCCCGTCCGCCGTCCGCCCCGCCGTCCGCTCCGGCAGGAGCCCGGCCGTGAGGCCGGCGATCACCACGGCCAGGCCCAGCCACACCGCCGTCCCCGGCACCCCGCCGCCCGTCACGGCGCCCGCGCCCGCCGCCGCGAGGGGCGCCACCCCGGTCAGCAGCCCGGCCCGGCCGGAGCCCACCGCGGCCACCGTGCGGTACCAGAGGAGGAAGGCCACCGCCGTCACCATGACGGCGAGGTATCCGGCGGCCGCCCACTGGCGCGGGCTCACCGACCCGAGCTCCGAAGGCCCCTCGACGCACACCGTGAGCACCACCAGCATCACCGCACCCATCCACACGGCGTGCAGGGACACCCCCCACGCGCCGTGACGCCGCAGCACCGGTACCGCGAGCAGGGTGAAACCGGCCTCGCAGCCCAGGGCGAGCGCGGCCCACCCCACCCCCGCCGCGTCCGTCCGGCCCGTGCCCTCCACCAGCACCGCCCCGGCGACGACCACCGGAGCGGCCAGCAGCACCCGGCGGCTGGGCCGGCGGCCCTCCAGCAGCGGGCCGATCAGCCCCAGCACGATCGGCACGGAGGCCACGGCCACGGCGATGACGGCCGGTTCCGCGTGCGCGACGCCCCGTACGACGGCCACGTTGAACAGCACCAGCCCGGTCGCGGCGACCCCCGCCAGCCACAGCCACTCGCGGCCGCGCGGAGCGGCGATCCGCACCCGGGCGACGCGGGCCAGGCCGAACAGCAGCAGTGCGGCCGCCGTGTAGCGGACGGCCTGGACGCCGAACAGCGGGGCGTCCACGAGGGACCGGGAGACGGTGACGCTGCTGCCGACGAGCGCCATGCCGGCGATGCCGGGGACGAGGTCGCGCAGCCGCGGAGGCGATGTACTCATACGTCGAGCCTGGCGCGACAATGGACCCATGGACAGGTCCAAAGAGTACGTCTCGCAGGGGTCCAAAACACCCGGGTCGGACTTCCTCCAGCTCGACATCGGCCGGGCCCCGGCCGGCGGCCGCACCGACTGGCTCGCCGACCGGCTGCGCGCCGCCATCGCCGACGGCACGCTCCCCGTGGGCTCCAGGCTCCCGGCCGGCCGCGTCCTCGCCGCCGAGCTCCGCGTCTCCCGGGGCCTGGTCACCGAGGCGTACCAGCGGCTGGCGGAGACCGGCCAGGTCGAGGGCCGGGGCCGTGCGGGGACGGTCGTGGTGGCCGCGCCGGTGACCGCGCGGGCGACCCGGCGGCCGCCCCCGGACCGGCCCGCCGGGGCCGGATCCCCGGCCCCGGCCGGCCCGTTCGCGCCGGGGGCCCGCGGCGCGCTCGTCGACGCCCTGCGCACCGTGCCGTGCCGGATCGACCTCTCGCCCGGGGTCCCCGACCTGACCGCGTTCCCGCGTACGGCCTGGCTCCAGGCCGAGCGCCGGGTCCTCGCCGAGCTCACCCCGGCCGACTTCGGCTACGGCAACCCGCAGGGCACCCCCGCGCTGCGCGAGGCGGTCACCGGCTGGCTCGCCAGGGGCCGGGGGATCCGCGCCGACCCCGGTGAGGTGGTCGTCGTGGCGGGAGTGGCGCAGGCGCTCGGACTGCTGGCGCAGGTGCTGCGGGCGGACGGCGTACGGCGCGTCGCGGTGGAGGACCCCGGCTCGCTGGGGGCCCGTCAGCAGCTGGAGCACGGCGGCATGGAGATCGTGCCCGTACCGGTGGACGCGGGCGGAATCGACACCGCCGCCCTGGCGGCCGGCCCGGCCCGGGCGGTGCTGCTGACCCCGGCGCACCAGTTCCCGACCGGGGTGGTCCTCGACGGCGAACGGCGCCGCGAACTCCTCGGCTGGGCGGCGGCCGGGGGCATCGTCATCGAGGACGACTACGACGCCGAGCACCGCTACGACCGGGCCCCCGTCCCCGCCCTGCGCGCCCTGCTGCCGGAGGCCGTCTGCTACGCCGGGAGCGTCTCCAAACTGCTGGCCCCCGCCCTGCGGCTGGGCTGGCTGCTGGTCCCGCCCCGCCATCTGGAGGCCGTGATCGAGGCCAAGCGGTACGCGGACCTCGGCAATCCGGTCCTATCCCAGCTGGTGCTGGCCCGGCTGATGGCATCGGGGGAGCTGGAGCGCCACCTGCGCTTCGTACGCCGCCGCCACCGGGCCCGGCGGGACGCGATGCTCCGGGCGATCGCCGCCGCACTGCCCGGCGCACGCGTGCACGGGGCGGCCGCCGGGCTGCACTTGATGGTCACCTTCGACGGAGCGGAGTTCGACGACACCGCGCTGGCCGCGGCGGCCCTGGAACTCGGGGTCAAGGCCCACCCGTTGTCCTGGCACCGCCTGGCCCCGGGCCCTCCCGGCCTGATCCTCGGCTACGCGGCGGGCCCGGTCGGCGAGATCGAGGAGGGCGTGGCCGCCTTCGGCACGGCGCTGCGGGGGCTCGGGCGGCTCCGGCGAACCTGAGCGGGCGAAGCCGGCCGGGTCCGGAACGCGGAGCCGGACCTCGGGTCCGGAACCGAACCGCGAAATGTTTTTCCGGAACGGCGGCAACCTCCCGGAGGGTCGCGCGTCGTGCGGGGTGAAGGGCGTGGTTCCGCGCCCCGCAACCGACCGTGGAGAACCACCGTGAAGAACCTGAAGCGCGCCCCGCTGACCTTCCGCAGGGCGGCGGCCGTCGCCGTCGCCGCCGCCGGGGTGGCAGTCGCTCTCGCCGGGCCGGCCTCCGCCGCGCAGGGGGCGTCCGCCACGCCGAGCGCCCGGCCCGCCCCGGCATCGGCCGCCCCCAGCGCCGTCCCGAGCGCGTCCCCGAGCGCGGTCCCCTCGTCTCCCCGGCCGCAGCCCTCGGTGAGCCTGCCCGCGGGCGCGAAGCCGAGCACCGCCCCGAGCGCCGCCCCGAGCGCGGCTCCCGCCGCCCCCAGCGCGACCCCGGGCTCCAACGGCGAACCCGAGCTCGCGCATACTGGCTCCTCTGCCACCACGACCGCACTCGGCGCCGGGGCCGCCGTGCTGCTCGCCGCCGGGGCCGCGACCCTGTACGCCGTGCGGCGCCGCGCCAACGGCTGAGGATCCCCGTGCTCCACCTCGCATCACCCGTGGGCCCCGCCGTACCCGGTCTCGACCGGGTGCGGCGGGGCTTGTGGTCGTTCCTGCTGCGTCGCGAGCGGTCCGCCCCGGCCGCCCCGCCCGCGCACCCGGAGCCGTACCGGCACGGATACACGTACGGCCACCCCTCCGAGAACGGCGGTCCGCCGCCCACCGTGTCCGAGCTCTACCACGCGCACCGGCTGCAGATGGTCCGGCTGGCCGTGCTGCTCGTGGACGACCTGGGCACCGCCGAGGACGTGGTTCAGGACGCCTTCACGGCGCTGTACCGGCGCCACGGCGAGCGGATCACGGAGGTGGACAACGCGCTGGGCTACCTGCGCACCGCCGTGGTCAACACGGCCCGCTCCGTACTGCGCCGGCGCCGGACCGCCCGCGCCTGGATCCCGCCGGCGCCCGTCGACGTACCGTCCGCCGAGGCGTCCGTGGTCCTCGACGAGGCACACCGCGAAGTGCTCGCCGCGCTGGGCCGCCTGACGCCGAGACGGCGGCAGGTACTGGTGCTGCGCTACTGGGCCGACCTCAGCGAGGCGGAGATCGCCGAGACGCTGGGCATAAGCAGGGGCTCGGTGAAATCGAACGCGAGCCGTGGACTGGACGCGCTGGAACGGATTCTGGAGGGTCGGACATGACGCGTGCGCGGGGACCGGCCGAGGGGTCGGAGCCGGGCCCGGGCCCGGGAGGCGCACCGGCGCGAGCCGAGCGGCCCGTCGAGTACCGGCTGCGCCGCGCCCTCGACGCGCGCGCGGCCGGGATCACCGTGCGCGAACTGCGCCCGGCACAGCCGCCGGGGCCCGGTGTACGACGCCTGCCGTGGGCCCGGCCGCGCGGGTTCGCGCTGCCGCTGGCCGGGCTGGCGGCAGCGGCCGCCGCGGTGGTGGGGTACGCCGTACTGGCCCCGGACCCGGCCCCGGTCCGCCCGGTCCCGGTTCCGCCGGCCGCGCCGCCGTCCCCGTCGACCTGGCCGGACGGTTCTTCCCCGCGGCCGGTCCAGGGCACCCCGTCCCCGTCGCTGCTCTCGCCTTCGCCCACGCCACTTCCCTCCTCCCGGGCCTCCTCCCCGTTCCCGTCCTCGGCGGGTCCGGTGCGCGGGTCCACTACCGGTGGGCCGCGGCCCGGTTCCAGTCCCACCCCGTCCAGCTCCGCCGCCCCATCCGCCGGACCGGGCCCGTCCGCGTCGCCCTCGCCACCACCGGCGACCGGGTCTCCGGGATACCGCCAGCGGTAACCGGGCGTTGTCACCGGCCCCGGGGCGGCGCCCGGCTCCGGCGCGCCACGCGGGCCGGAACCATGCGCCGATGGAGATCGTTCCGCTGCATCCTTGATCCCTGCCGAAGAGTTCGAACGGGGGACGCGGGATGTGGTCAGTGGTGTCGTCGGGTGCGGTACCGGCGGGGGAGCGGTTCGACTGGTACGCCGACATCATCTCGCGCGAGGTGATGCCGGCGGCCCTCAGCAGCGAGCGGCCCGCGGAGTTCCAGGGCGAGGCCGCCGTACTGGACCTGGGGGAGCTGCGGGTGGCCAAGTTCGCCCTGTCGCCGCTCCGTTCGCGGCGCACCCCCGCGCTGATCCGGCGCGGCGACCCGGAGCAGTACCAGCTGGCGCTCCTGCGCAAGGGCAGCACGTCGATGAGCCAGCACCGCAACGAATGCACCATCGGCGCCGGGGACCTGATGCTCTGGGACACCTCGCGCCCCTCCGACAACGAGATGCTCGCCGACCACGGCCAGGTGCGGGCGACGATCCTGATGCTTCCCCGGGACGTCCTGCCACTGCGTGACCAGCGCCTGGAACGGCTGCTCGCCCGCCGCATACCGGGCGACCGCGGGGTGGCGGCGGTCCTGGCCTCCTTCATGACCGCCCTGGAGGACCACGGCGCCGAATGCGAGCCGGAAGAGCTGCGTCGCCTGGGCGCCGTCGCCGTCGACCTCGCGACGGCCTGCCTGGCCCAGCACCTGGACGCGGAGGACCGGCTCCCCGCCGAAGTCCGCACGCAGGCCCTCCTCCAGCGGATCCACGCCTTCATCGAGCACAACCTCGGCGACCCGGAGCTGACACCGCCCGTCATCGCGGCCCGCCACAACATCTCCCTGCGCACGCTCCACCAGCTCTTCCACGGCCGGCAGGAGAGCGTCCAGGCCCGGATCCGCCGGCGCCGCCTGGAGCAGTGCCGGGTGGACCTCGCCCGCCCCGGCCCCGGCGCCCGCCGGGTGCACTCCGTCGCCGCCCGCTGGGGCTTCAGCGGACCCGCGGTCTTCAGCCGCTCCTTCCGCGAGGCGTACGGAGTCAGCCCCACGGAGTTCCGCGCGCTGAGCCTGAACGAAGCCGGAGCCGGAGCCGGAGCCGACCGCGCGGCGGGCCGGCCGGCCCCCGACCGGAACCGGTGAGCCCGGCCGTTCCCGCAGGTCAGAGGTGCTCATTGGGCTTTGCGCTGAGCGGAGGGAGCGCCCATGGTCGGGAAAGCGCATTGCGTGCGCAGGCGCCGAGGGGTTCCCCTTGCCAAGATCAAGACGGCGGGGCGGCTCGGAAGCCGGCAGGGAAGGAAGCGCATGACATCCACGCTCAACGGCTGTACGCCCTGGCCCGAGGAGTTCACCGACCGCTACTGGGCGGCCGGGCACTGGCGCGGCACGACGCTCGACAACCTGCTGCGCGGCTGGGTCCTGCGGTTCGGTCCGCGGACCGCGCTCGTGCACGGCGAAACCCGCCTCACGTACGCGGCCCTGAACCGTCGCATCGACCGCATGGCCGCCGGGTTCCGGCTGCGCGGCCTGCGGCGCGGGCAACGGGTCGTGGTCCAGCTGCCGAACGTTCCCGAGTTCGTCATCACCGTCTTCGCGCTGATGCGGGCCGGCATGGTCCCCGTGCTCTGCCCGGTCTCGCACCGCGCGCCCGAGGTCTCCCACATCGTGCGCGTCGCCCAGGCCACCGGCTACGTCGGCCCCTCGGTGTACCGGGGCTTCGACCACACGGCGATGGCCGCCGGGATCGCGGCCGAAGGGCCTTTCCTGCGGCGGGTGTTCCCCTTCGAGGCGCCGGGTGATTCCTCCCCCTACGGCGGCTTCACGACCGACACGTCGGGCTGCCACTACTTCCCGCTGGGCTCACTCGACTCCCCGCCCGATCCGGCGCTCACGCAGCGCGCCGACGAGGTGGCGTTCTTCCTGCTCTCCGACACCAACGCCGACATCAACGCCGAGACCACCACCGACACCAACGCCTGGCCTCCCAGGCTCGTTCCGCGCACCCACAACGACTACGCCCACCAGGTGCGGGCCGCCGCCGAGTTGGTGTCGCTCACCGAGAACGACGTGTACCTCGCCGCGCTGCCCGCCGATTCCGCCCTCGCCCTCGGCTGCCCCGGCATCCTCGGCACCCTGTCCGCCGGCGGCACCGTGGTCCTGCTGGAGGACCCCGGAGCCGCCGAGTGCCTGGAGGCCATCGGGCGGGAGCGGGTCACCCTCACGTCGGTGGTGCCCGCCCTCGCCCGGCTCTGGCTCGACGAACTGCCCTCGGCCCAGGCCGACGTGAGCAGTCTGCGGCTCGTACAGATCGTCGGCGGACCCCCGCAGCGCGAGCTGGCCGAACGGATCGGCTCCGCACTGGACTGCCGTCCCCAGCAGGTCTTCGCGATGGCCGAGGGGCCGCTCGCCCTCACCCGGCCCGAGGATCCGGACGGGACCGCGCTCACCACGCACGGCCGCCCGCTCTCGTCCGACGACGAGATCCGCGTGGTCGACGCCGAAGGCAAGAACCTGCCCGAGGGGGAGCCCGGCGAACTCCTCGTCCGCGGCCCGTCCACCCCGCGGGGCTACTACCGGGAGCCCGCCCACAACGCGCGTTCCTTCACCCCCGACGGCTACTTCCGTACGGGCCGGCTCGCGCGACGCACCCCGGACGGCAACCTGGTGGTGACCGGCCCGGGCCCGGCAAGCTCCGAAAGAGACGGCCTAGGGCTGTGAGGCCCGGCGCAGTGCGGAGCGGCCCGCGTAGCGCGCCGAGTCACCCAGTTCCTCTTCGATGCGGATCAGCTGGTTGTACTTCGCCGTGCGGTCGGAGCGGGAGAGCGAGCCGGTCTTGATCTGGCCGCAGCCGGTCGCCACCGCGAGGTCGGCGATGGTGGTGTCCTCCGTCTCGCCCGACCGGTGCGACATGACCGCCGTCCAGCCCGCCCGGTGGGCCGTGTCCACCGCGGCCAGTGCCTCGGTCAGGGTTCCGATCTGGTTGACCTTGACGAGGACCGAGTTGCCGACGCCGGTACGGATGCCCTCGCGCAGCAGGGTCTCGTTGGTGCAGAACACGTCGTCGCCGGTGAGCTGGCAGCGGTCGCCGACGCGGGCGGTCAGCTCGCGCCAGCCGTCCCAGTCGTTCTCCGCCATCGGGTCCTCGATGGAGAGGACCGGGTAGGAGTCGATGAGCTTGGCCAGGTAGTCGGCGTTCTCGGAGGGGGTGCGGCGCACCCCCTCGCCCGCGTAGTCGTAGACCCCGTCGCGGAAGAACTCCGACGACGCCGGGTCCATGATCAGGCCGATGTCCGTGCCGGGGCGGTAGCCGGTGCGCTCGATGGCGGCCATCACGAAGTCGAGCGCCTCCTCCGCGGTGCGCAGCGCGGGCGCGAAACCGCCCTCGTCGCCGACGCCGGTGGAGTGCCCGGCGGCCAGCAGATCGCGGCGCAGGGTGTGGAAGACCTCGCTGCCCATGCGGACGGCTTCGGCGAAGGTGTCCGCGCCGATGGGCGCGATCATGAACTCCTGGAAGTCCAGCGGATTGTCGGCGTGGGCGCCGCCGTTGACGATGTTCATCATCGGCAGTGGCAGGAGGTGGGCGTCGGCGCCGCCGAGGTAGCGGTAGAGGGGCTGGCGGTGGGCCGCCGCGGCGGCCTTGGCGGTGGCGAGGGAGACCCCGAGGATCGCGTTGGCGCCGAGCCGGGACTTCGTGGCGGTGCCGTCGAGGGCGACCAGCGCGGCGTCGAGACCCGCCTGGTCCACCGCGTCCCGGCCGCGCACGGACGCCGCGATCTCCCCGTTGACGTGGGCCACGGCGCGGTCGACGCCCTTGCCGTGCCAGCGCGTGGAGTCTCCGTCGCGCAGTTCGACGGCCTCCCGGGCGCCGGTGGAGGCGCCGGAGGGGACGGCCGCGCGGCCCAGGGACCCGTCGGCCAGGACGACGTCGACCTCGACGGTGGGGTTGCCCCGGCTGTCGATGATCCGGCGGGCGGTGACGGTCTCGATGGTGGCGTTGACGGTTCCGACTGCCTTTGCGGACATGGGAGGTCCTTCCCGTTCTCGTGTGCCGTGGCCCCGGCTGCGACAACGCTGGCGCTGAGCCCGACAACAGGAACCCTACAGCAATGCTGCTCAGTTTAGCTGTGCAGCATTGCTGTACAGGTCAGGTGCACAGCTGTGCTGGCCAACGGGGTAAAATGCCCTATGCCCACCTCGGAAGCCGCCGTCATCGCCACCGAACTGCGCACCGCGATGGGCAAGCTCACCCGGCGCGTCAAACACGAGGACCGCATCCCGTTGGGCCAGGCCGCGGTGCTCGGCGCACTCGACCGCAACGGCGCCATGACCACCAGTGACCTCGCCTCCGATCAGCGCGTACGCCCCCAGTCGATGGCCCGGGCGGTGGGGTTGCTCATGGACCAGAACCTGATCACGCGTCGGGCGCACCCCACGGACGGCCGCAAGTCGCTGGTCGAGCTGTCGGAGGCGGGCCGGGCCGCGCTCGAAGCGGAGCGCGGCCGGAGGGCCGGCTGGCTCGCGCAGGCCATCGAGGCCGAACTCACCGATGAGGAAAGGTCGCTGCTGGCCCGGAGCGCCGCCCTGCTGGACCGGCTCGCCACGCGCTAGTGAGGTCAAGGCGCCAGGCCATGTTCCAGAAGTCGCAGCGGCCGGCCATTTGGCGAGGTCGCCCCCTTCCGTCGGTGATGGCCGTGCACCTGCCCCGACGATGTCCCCCGCAGCGGTGAGGGCGCGGACTCCTTCGGAGTCCGCGCCCTCATCACGACCCGCCCGCCCTGATCGCCCGCACCCTCGACGACCAGCGGGGACGGTCGCGGATTGGCAACGCCATCAGGAGGTGAGGGGTTTGACCTCGGCGAGCGAGAGGTAGCCGGTGCCGTTGAGCTGGATCATGACGTAGCGGCCTGTGCGGGACACGGGGATGGTGACGGATGCCCCTGCGGGGGTGGTTTGATGGCTGGACCAGACGCCGGTGCGGGCGGCCTGCTGAGCGGGCGTGAGACCCGGGGTGAAGGGTGTGTCGGAGACGAACACCCAGTAGTCGGTGAGGCGTTCGCTGCAGCAGTCGGTGCGATTGTGGATCTCGATGGCCTGTAGCGTCCGGCTTGCTCCGAGGTCGGTCTGCCACCAGGGGGACGCTTCGAGTGCGGTGTGGGACACGGAGCCGGCAAACCAGTCGCCGTTGGTGTCGCCGTCCACGGCTCGGGTGGCGGATGCGCCGGAATAGGTGGAGGACTGGCTGGCGGTACGTCCGGAGAGCACATAGTGGTCGGTGACCTGCCGGGGGGTGAGAGCCGTGGGGTAGACCGCGGTTTCGTCGATTTCACCGGTGAACGATGCGCTCGACGGGTTGCCCGGACCGACCTGCCAGCCAGCCAGTGCATCGGGGACGCCTCCCCCCACGATCCAATAGCCCAGGTAATCGGCGCTGGTGGTCACCTGCCGGTTGGCCGCCTCCAATACGCCGTCCACGTACAGACTCATTCCGAAAATGGGGCTCTGGGCGGCGACAACATGGTGCCACTTGCCGTTGTTGAGTGCCCCGACGCTGTGGATGGTTCGGTTTGTGCCGCTGCGTACTCCGAACCACACGTATCCGTCATTGCTCATGAAGAGGTTCTTGTCCGTGGTGCGGCCCAGCATGAAGTTGTTGCTGTCGAACCCGATGAGCTTGCCACCGGATTTCGTGGTCGTCCTGAACCACGTCTCGATCGTGTAAGCGGCCGGGGTCTGGCTGGGGTGTTCGCTGTAGGTGTGCTGGTCGGTGCCGAGGTAGCCGGCGGCCGCATTGAACCCGTTGACACCGTTGGGGGTCGTCACGCCGGGCTTGACGCCGCCCTTGTGGATGCCACTGTTGCCGTTCCCCGAGGCATCGGCCGCGAAGGTGCCCGCCGTTTCGTCGAACCGCCAGTACTGCTTTGCCCCGTCCGCGACGACGCGTGCTGCGTACGGGTCGGCCGCTGCGGCGGGTTTGACCTTGGCGGGCGCGGAGAGCGCACTGGTATTCGTGCCGTCACTGGCCGTGATCCGGTAGGTGTACGTCGTACCGGGTGTGACGTTGGTGTCGCTGAAAGTCAGCTGGGGGCGGTTCCAGGGGGAGGACGAGCCGGTGACGGTGTAGACCGGCGTGCTGGAGCCGTTGCGGTAGACGCGGTAGGTGAGGTCGCTGTTGTCGAGGTCGATGCTGGACTGCCAGCGAACGTCGATCTTGCCCGGAGTGGTACTGGAGACGCTGGCCTGCGGGACCGACGGCGACCCAGTGTCCTTGGCCCCGGAGAAGCGGGTCAGCCCCTGCTGCGGCTTGCCGTTGACCTTGGTGAACTCCCCGCCCACCCACATGTAGTCGGTGTCGTTCTTGGGCGCGACGGCAAGGACCCGGGGGCCGATGCCCTCCCCGAGCCCGTCGTTGGTGTCGGGAAACCAGCCGAGGATGGGCCCCGGACTGCCCACCGGCTGGGCCAGCAAGTGCTGGCGCTCCCACCTTTCGGTGAATTCGTCCAAACCGCGGCAGTCGTGTACGTGCGAGGCCGAGTAGAGCACGCCCTTGTAGGCCTCGACGGCCTGTGTGGCGCCGAAGCAAGTATCCCGCCAACGCTCATTGAAACTACCGAGATCGAAAGCCATCCGTCCGTCGTACGCAATGGGGTCGTTGGGTCGAGTAGGCAGGCTGAGGTTCTCCATGGCGGTATAGAAGCCGGTGGAATCGATGGAGATGTCCTTCACCCTCACGTTGCTGGCGAGGAACCCGGCCGGATAGGCCTTGGTCAAGGTTCCACTGGTGCTGGACACGACGGCAAGGGCCTGGGAATCGCGCCCATTCACAGTGAAGAAATCACCGCCAAGGATGACGTTTTGCCCGTCTGGGGTCACCTCGATTGCCCGGCCCGTCTTATCTGTATTCGCCGTCCAGGAGCGCAGCGCCGCGGATGCGGTGGTGACGGAGGCGAAGTAGCGGCGGGGCTGGCCGGCGACACTCGTGAAGTCGCCTCCGAGGTAGACCTCGTCCTTGGTGACGGTCAGGGCCCGGACGGTGGCGTTGACCGAAGGCTGGAAATTCGCCTTGGGTTTGCAGGTGGCGATGTCGATGGCCGCCAGGTTGCTGGTGGCGACGCCGTTGACGGCACCGAACCGCCCACCGGCGTAAAGGGTCTTGTGGTCAGGTGACACGGCCAGCGCTCGCACGGTCGCCAGTCCGGAACCCACTGTGAACGACAGGGCGCAGGAGGTCGGCTGTCCGGTCGCAGCGTCCAGAGCGACGAAATTGACTGCCGGCGTTTCGCTGTCGCCGGCCGCTGCACCGGGTGGCCTGACAGTGGAGAACGTGCCGCCCGCGAAGACGACGCCATCGGCCTGGGTCATCGCCCACACGATTCCGTTGGGCTGCCAGGTGGGCAGCTCATCTGCTGTGATCGGAACCGGTGGAACGGGAGCAGCGGCAGCCGCCGCAGCCAGGCCGCCGCCCAGCGCCGTCGGCAGTACTGCCGACAGTGACAAGGCTGCTATCCAAGCCCCGATCGATCGTGTGAACATAACCGCCCCTTGTGCGTCTCGCATCGCAGATCCAGCAGCAGAATGCGTTGTTTTTGGTCCTGAACTTCGAGGCCCCCAAGACCCATGCACGGCTTGGCCTGATCCACGGCTGCCGCAATGGGCCGGCAGGTGAGTGTCGACCGGCCATTCCGCATCCGCGCGCCACCGGCACCCGGCGCTGCATTCTTCGCCCGGCCGGGTCTGCTTCCTCGCTTACTCAGGTCCCCTTTGCCAATCGAGCAGATTGAAACACACAATCAGCATGATCTATTTGTAGGGTGCGGGAATTGGTGATTCCTCATGATCTGTATGTGAGGTGCAGGAATTTTGGCAATTCCTCACCGGCGTGGCGCCCGATCTCCGGAGCCCCGGACGGGGTCAGCCCGCCAGTCGGGCGAGGGCCAGCGCGTGTGCGTGGGTGAGGGAGTCGGCAGCAGGGCAAGTGACGTCCGGCTGCACGCCGGTGCCCTCCCAGTTCGTGCCGGAGACGGGATTGATGGCGCGGCCAACGGGGACGGTGGCTTCCAGGTGCGGGTGCACCGTCCAGCCCTTGCACGGATGTGCGCCGCCACGGGTGCGCTCGCCGACGACCACGGCGCGGCCGAGCTGCTGGAGGTCGTACGCCAGCTCTTCAGCGGCAGAGAAGGTGCTGTCGCTGGACAGCACGTACAACGGCTTGCTGCCGCCGAAGCGTGCGCCGGGAACGTGCGGCAGGCTCCAGGACTGCTCGCTGCGCTCGCCGCCGGGCCAGTACATGGTGTTGAGGTGGGTGCGCTCGTCGAGTAGGTAGCTGCAGACGAAGGCGACCGTGTCCGGGTCGCCGCCCCGGTTGGCGCGAAGGTCAACGATCAGCGCCCGGGCGCGGGAGGCCAGGGTGAGCGCGGCGCCCAGCGGTTCGGCGGCCCACTCCAGCGGAAACAGCATCGGTGCCAGCTCCACCACGGCGACCCCTCCGTCGAGCAACTGCACCCGCGGCGCACCGCCCAGCGAGGTGTCGAAGTCCCGGCGCATGGCGTCCAGGGTGGCCGCCCCCTGCTTCGGGGACACCGGTTCGGCGTGGTGCTTCAGCCTCAGGTGCCGGTCGCCGTTGACGGACTGCAGATCCGCGGTGACCAACGGGGCGAGCTCCTCGGCGCCGTCGACGTCATAGGCACCCTCGGCGAGGCGTCGTTGCAGCAGGCCGGCGAGCTGCTCGGCTATCTCGGGGAATACGTAGTGCTCGGTCAGGAGCCGGGCCGTCTCGTCGATGACAGGTGCAGCCTGAAGCCTGGTTGGAGTCGTCATGGCAGGGAGTAGAGCACCGCCCTTGCGAAAGCGTCAACGAAATTAGACACTTTCCGCATGCGGGATCAGCCTCGCCGTCTGCCGCCCCCGGAGGGCGTTCTGGAGATCGTTGCGCCTGAGCAGTTCGCGGCACTCGCGCACCCGTTGCGTCAGCGGTTGCTCTTCGCCCTGGGCCACCGGCCGGCCACCATCAGACAGCTTGCGGCGCAGCTCGACGCGAAGAAGGGCAACGTGGCCCACCACCTCAAAGTGCTCCGCGAAGCCGGGCTGGTCCACATCGCAGGGACCCGCCAGGTCCGCGGCGGCACCGAGCAGTACCACCAGCGCACGGCCCGCCGCACGGTCGTCGCCGAACCCCGAGCGGCCGGCACCGCCACGACGCTCGCCGTGTTCGCCCAGGAGCTGGACTCCTCACCCGCCGAGCCCCACCTGACCCTGCGTCACCTGCGTCTGAGCCCCACGAGGGCAAGAGAACTCGCCGAGACCCTGGCCAAACTGGTCGATGAGGCCGGGGGAGACACAGAAGACCAGCCTCTGTACGGCGTGTTGGTAGCGCTCTACCAGCAGGCCCTGCCGGCCGACACCACCAGTTCCGGCTAGGCTGGAGCGGCCGCGAACCCCGATCCGAAACGCGGCCCAGGCCGGCAACTGATCTCGGAGACGGCTGTCGTTGACCGTCCCGCACCGAGTAGGTTCCTCGGCATGAAGATCGGCGAGCTGGTGGGGGCCGGCCGGACGGCGGACGTGTTCGCGCTGGACGACGGCCGGGTGCTGCGGCGCTACCGGGGTGGTGGGGACACCACGGATGAGTTCGCCGTCATGGCGTACCTGGCGGAGCGCGGGTTTCCTGTTCCCGCCGTCTGGCCGGGAACGGCCCCGGGGGAGCTGGTGATGCAGCGGCTCGCCGGAAGGACCATGGTCGAGGCCCTGCTCGACGGGGCGCTCACGGGTGAACGGGCGGGGGAGATGCTCGCGGAGTTGCTGCGGAGCCTCCACGCGATCCCGGCGCGCCTGTCGGCAGACCCCGGGCACCGGGTCCTGCACCTGGACCTTCATCCCGAGAACGTCATGCTGACGCCGCAGGGACCGGTGGTGATCGACTGGTCCACCACGGCGGAGGGCCCGCCCGGTCTGGACTCGGCGATGGCCGCACTGATCCTGGCGCAGGCCGCCCTCACCGTGCCCGCCGTGGCCGTGGGGGCCCGCTCCGTGCTCTCCTCGCTGCTACGGCACCTCGGCGGCGTAGAAGAGGCGCACCTCGAGGAGGCCAGGGCGCGGCGCGCCGCGAACCCGACGCTCAGCCCGGCGGAAACCGGCAGGCTCGAGGAGGCGGTGGCCCTGATCACCGGGACGGCTGGTTCCTGAGGCGCCCCGGCGACCTCCGGAAGGATCGCCCCGGTCGCCCCGGTCGCCCCGGTCGCCCTAGACGGCCCGGGCCCCGGCCGTCGGGGTGTTCTTCACGGCGGCCACCAGCGGGGCGAGCTCCGGTGTGTGCGCGGCCGCCTCGAGGGCTTCGCGCAGAGCGGTGTCGTTGGTGGGACGGGCCTCGGTCAGGAGGGTCAGGCCGGCCGGGCTGACGTCGGTGTAGATGCCCCGACGGTCGGTGTCGCAGAGATAGCGGCTCAGCAGCCCGCGGTCCTCCAGCCGGCTGACCAGGCGGGTCGTCGCGCTCTGGCTGAGCACCACCGCGTCCGCGACCTGGTGCATGCGCAGGTGGCCGCCGGGACCGCTGTGCTGGCGGCTGAGGACGTCGAGCAGGGAGTACTCGCGCACGCTCAGGCCGTGTCCCGACTGGAGCGCGCGCTCGATGTGCGTCTCGATCCGCCCGTGCAGGAGGGAGAGGGCGCACCAGCCCTGGGAGAGGGCGGTGAGTGCGCTGTCCGTGGCCGTCATGGGCTCCTCCTCGAAGGCGTGGGACTCCAGGATAGGGCACGTCTGCAATTGCCCGCGCTTGCAAATATCCCGCGTCTGCAATTAATGTGGACGCAGGCAACCCGCCGTGGCAATCCAGCAGTGGCGGCGCGTCGCGGCAGTACCTCCGGCCGTCGCCGCCCCTTCCGCAACCGGCGCGGCCACCGCCGCCCCCTCGGGCGCCGATCGCGCAGCACCACCCGCACCCTCCCCTGAAGGGCACCCCCCCTCATGCCTCTCGCTCTCCTCGCACTCGCCATCGGCGCCTTCGGGATCGGCACCACCGAGTTCGTGATCATGGGCCTGCTCCCCGAGGTCGCCGGCACCTACGGCGTCTCGATCCCCACCGCCGGATTCCTGGTCACCGGCTACGCCCTCGGCGTGGTCCTCGGCGCGCCGCTGATGACCGTCCTGGGCACCCGCATCCCGCGCAAGCGGATGCTGATGCTGCTCATGGGCCTGTTCATCGCGGGCAACGTGCTCTCCGCACTCGCCCCCGCCTTCGGGATCATGCTCGCCGGACGTGTCGTCGCCTCCCTCGCCCACGGTGCCTTCTTCGGCATCGGCGCCGTCGTCGCCGCCGAGCTCGTCGCCCCCGAGAAGAAGGCCGGAGCCATCGCCATGATGTTCACCGGCCTCACCGTGGCCAACGTCGTCGGCGTCCCCCTCGGCACTCTGGTCGGCCAGCACCTCGGCTGGCGCGTCACCTTCCTGATCGTCGCCTCGCTCGGCCTCCTCGGCCTGCTCGGCATCGCGCGGCTCGTCCCCGACCTGCCCCGCCCCGGGGGCGTACGGATCCGCCACGAGCTGGCCGCCTTCCGCAACGTCCAGGTGCTCCTGGCGATGGGGATGACCGTCCTCGGCTTCGGCGGGGTCTTCGCCGCCATCACCTACATCACGCCGATGATGACCGGCGTCGCCGGGTTCGCCGACACCTCCGTCACCTGGCTGCTCGTCCTCCTCGGCCTCGGCATGGTCGCGGGCAACCTCGTCGGCGGCCGCTTCGCCGACCGAGCGCTGATGCCGATGCTGTACACCTCGCTGGGCGCACTCGCCGTGGTCCTGGCCGCCTTCACCCTCACCGCCCACACCAAGGGCGGCGCGGCCGTCACCATCTTCCTCATCGGCGCCCTCGGCTTCGCCACCGTGCCGCCGCTGCAGAAGCGCGTCCTCGACCAGGCGGCGGGCGCCCCCACCCTCGCCTCCGCCGTCAACATCGGCGCCTTCAACCTCGGCAACGCCCTGGCCGCCTGGCTCGGCGGACTCGTCATCGCCGCCGGGCTCGGCTGGACCGCCCCGAACTGGGTCGGCGCGGCGCTGGCCGCCTCCGCCCTGGTCCTCGCCCTCGTCTCCGGCGCGCTGGAACGGCGTACGGGAACCCGCACGGGCTACGCGGACGCCGCGGGCAACGCGGTCCGCAGCCGGGTCGTCGCCGCCGACACCCCGGCGGCAGCGGCGGCCGCCCCGGCCCACCACTGACCCCACCCGACCACTGACTCCGCCCCACCCCCGCCCCGTCGTACCAGTTCATTCACAGGAGAACCCCCTCATGTCCAGCGCCACCACCACCCGCACCGCCGTAGCCCCCCTGACCACCACGGACGCCGAGGCGCTCGTCGCCGCCGCCACGGCCGCCGCCGACGCGGCCGGGGTCGCGGTCAGCGTGAGCGTCCTCGACGCGGGCGGCCACCTGCTCGCCTTCCGGCGCGACGACCGGGCCGTCCTGATCTCCGGCGAGACCAGCACCCGCAAGGCCTTCACCGCGCTCCAGCTGGACGCCCCGACCGCCGACCTGGTCGAAGCCGTCCAGCCCGGCGGTCCCTTCCACACCCTGCCCACCGCCCTCGACCGCCCGCTGCTGTTCATCGCGGGAGGGCTGCCCGTCCACCGCGACGGCCGGCTCATCGGGGCCATCGGCGTGGGCGGCGGCGCGCCCGCCCAGGACCACGGCTTCGCCGCGACCGCGCTCGGCGCACTGGCCTGACCCCTCCCGCCCGGGTCGCGCACCCGTCTCCCCCGTGCCAGGTTGGTACGGGGGAGACGGGTTGCGATGCGCGATGCGGCAGACGAAGCAGTACCGGCGGAGCCACGCCGGCGCGACGGCCGTTGCCGCCGCGCTGGTCTCCCTCGTCGCCGTACCGGGCTGCGCGGCCGGTGCCGCCCCGGGCGAAGCCAGCGCCCCGGCCCCCACCTCGGCACCCCCGGCGGCCACCACCCCGCCCGCCCCACCCACCGCCCCCTCGCCGACGCCCTCCTACCCGCTGTCCACCGCCCCGCGCACCGTCCCGGCCGTACGGGAACACGTACCGGCCCGCGGCCCCGGCTGGCGGCCCGGTCCCGGCGCACGGGTCGTCGTAGCGCCGTCCGACAGTGCGGCCCTGTCGGACGAGGGCAAGCTGCTGGCCGGTGAACTGCGCATGGGATTCGCCGAGACCGACGCACCGCGCCGCGGGGACGTGCAGCTCGCACTGGGGGCCAAGAACTCCGGGGCGCCCGAGTCGTACACCCTCACCGTGCACGACGGGCAGGTCCGGATAGCCGGCCCCGACGAGGCCGGGGTGTTCTACGGCACCCGCACCCTCAAACAGGAGGTGGGCGGCGGCGGTTCGGCCCCGGAGGGCACGGTCCGCGACGCACCGGCCAAGCCGCAGCGCGGACTGAACCTCGACATCGCCCGCAAGTACTTCACCCCGGACTGGATCGAGGACCGGCTGCGCGAGATGGCCGATCTGAAACTGAACCAGCTCGGCCTGCACTTCTCCGACGACCAGGCCTTCCGGATCGAGTCCGCCACCCACCCCGAGATCGTCTCCACTCCCCACCTCACCAAGGCGCAGGTGCGCGAGATCACGGGCCTAGCCGCCCGCCTGCACATCACGGTCATCCCCGAGATCGACTCACCGGGCCACCTCGGGGCGGTCCTGCGGGCGTACCCGGGGCTGCAACTGAGCGACTCCCAGGGGCGGGCGGTCAAGGGCGCCGTCGACATATCGAACCCGGCGGCCGTGAAACTCGTGGACCAGCTCCTGCGCGAGTACCTGCCGCTGTTCCCCGGCGCGATCTGGAACCTCGGCGCGGACGAATATCAGGCGCTGGTCTACAAGGACCCGCAGACCTCCTTCCCGCAGCTCGCGGCCGCCGCCCGGCAGCGGTTCGGGCCCGGCGCGCGGGTCCGGGACCTGACGACGGGCTGGCTGAACGACCGTGCGGACGTGGTCCGTTCGGCGGGCCGGCAGCCGGCCGCGTGGAACGACGGCTTCTTCACCGGCGGGGTCGTCCAGCCCGCGAAGGACATCCAGGTCGAGTACTGGACCGGCAAGGAGGGCGGGGCCAGGCCACCGCTGGAGTACCTCCGGGAGGGCCGTGACCTGGTCAACCTCAACGACGAGTACCTCTACTACGTGCTGGGGCAGCCCAACCAGTTCACGTACCCCGACGGCCGGCGCATCTACGAGCAGTGGACCCCGCTGGTGCTGCGCGGCACCACGGCCGTGCCCGCGCGGTACGCGGACCAGATCCTCGGTGCCCGCTTCGCCGTCTGGTGCGACCTGGCCGGAGCCCAGACGCAGGCCCAGGTCGCGGCGGGCATCCGGCTTCCGCTGGCGGCCCTGTCCCAGAAGGTCTGGGACTCCCGGACCCCGGCCCTCACCTGGCCGGCCTTCAAGGCGCTCGCCGACCGCCTGTAGGCATATTTCACTGGTCAGGCGCGGGGCCGTGTTGCTTGGATGCGGGGATGAACAGTGAACTGCCCTCGCCCGGAGGTCATGAGATCTCCACCGACCCCGGACGGCTCGACCGGACGCTGATCCACCGGTGGCTGTCCGAGGACGCCTACTGGGCCCTTGGGCGGAGCCGGGAGAAGCAGGACGCCGCGATCGACGGCTCGCTCAACTACGGGGTCTACGACCGGGTCTCCGGCACGCAGGTGGCCTACGCCCGCGTCGTGACCGACCTGGCCACCTTCGCCTGGCTCTGCGACGTGTACGTGGACCCGGACGCGCGGGGCAAGGGGCTCGGCACGGCCCTGGCGGGGGCGGTGCGTGACCACCTCGCCCCGTACGGTCTGCGCCGGATCCTGCTGGCCACGGGGGACGCCCACGGCGTCTACGCCAAGGTCGGCTTCGAGCCGCTGGCGGCCCCGGACAAGTGGATGGTCCTCGGCCGGCAGTAGGGCGGGGCGGCGGGGGCCGCCCCGCCCGGTCCGGCGCAGGCCTACCAGATGGAGTTGACCCACTCCGGGTGGTCGATGAACGGGTTCCGGTTGTGCTGGTAGGTGTCGAATATGACCTGGTTGCGACGCTGCTCGAAGGCGTCCGGCGGGTCCTGCAGGTTCCACTGCTTCAGGACGCTGATCCGGCCGATGGCGGGCGCGCTGCCGTTGTTGACCTTGTCGTTCACTTCCAGGTCGGCGAAGCCGTCGCCGCCGTCGTAGCGCACGGCCATGTAGAGGAGCATGCGCGCGACGTCGCCCTTGACCGCGTCCCGCGGCTCGAAGGAGTCGGAGTCGGTGAAGCTGCCGGGGGCCTCGGCGACCGGGCTGCCGCCCTTGTCGAAGTCCTTGTTCCCGCGCGTGCTGTTGACGGTGACGTCCTCGGGCCTGAGGTGGTGCAGATCCGTTCCCGGGCCGGTGGCGGTGCCGAAGTCGCCGTGGCTCTTGGCCCAGACGTGCTCACGGTTCCAGTCGTTGACACCGCCGCCGTTGGTGGACTTGGACTGGGAGCGGCCCGAGTAGACCAGGATGACGTTGTTGGGGTTCGCCGGGTCCTGGTCGGTGACCTTCAGGGCGTTCCACACGCCGTCGTACGTCACCTTGGACTGGGTCTTGATGATGTTGTGCAGCGCCGTCTTGAGCGCGGCGCCGGTCTTGCCCTCGGCAGCGGCGTAGTAGGTGTCGATGGCTGACGCGGAGACCGCCGCCGACGCCGGGGCCGCTTGCACCGAGGACGCCGGGGCGTCCCCGGGGGCGCCGGCCGCGGTCCGCTGGCCGGCCGTGGCGGAGGCCGGGAGCAGCAGCAGGGAGGCCGCCGCGAAGCCGGCAGCCCATGGAGTCAGACGCGAGATTCTCATCAGGTGGGGGGTACCTCTCCACACGCACCGCTCCCGCCCGGGGAATTGGCGGGGCATCAGGTGGCAGAGCGAGGCTCACATTGTCATGTGCCCTACAGGTAAAAACCACGTGTCGGGAGTCCGGACTTTCTACGCGCGTCGTTCGGGTGATTGGCGCAAGAATCCCTTGGCAGAATCCGGCGGCGCGTGCACGGTGACGGAGCCCACACCGTGAACAGCCCCACCAGGAGCAGCCCATGGCAGTGAAGATCCTCATCGTGACCGGCGACGCGGCGGAGTCGCTGGAGGTCCTCTACCCCTACCAGCGCCTGCGCGAGGAAGGGTACGAGGTCCACATCGCGGCGCCGACGGTGAAGAAACTCCGGTTCGTGGTGCACGACTTCGAGGAGGGCTTCGACACCTACACCGAGAAGCCCGGCTACACCTGGCCCGCCGACATCGCCTTCGCCGACGTGGACCCGGGGGAGTACGCGGCGCTCGTCGTACCCGGCGGGCGCGCCCCGGAGTACCTGCGCAACGACCCCGAGGTGCGGCGGATCCTGGCCGCCTTCGCCGGTTCCGACAAGCCGATCGCACAGATCTGCCACGGCCCGCTGATCACCGCGGCGGCCGGCGTGCTCGACGGGCGCCGGGTCACCGCCTATCCGGCGCTGGAGCTCGACATGAAGGCCGCCGGGGCCGAGTTCGAGGACTCCGAGGCCGTGGTCGACGGCACGCTGGTGTCGGCCCGCGCGTGGCCCGACCACTCGGCCTGGATGCGGGAGTTCCTGACCGTCCTGCGCGGCAAGGCCCCGCTGGCCTGATCGGGCCGCGGAGTCCGGGGCACCCCGCTCGGCCGGGGCTCCCCGGGCTCCCCGGACTCCTCCTCCTCGCTCTCCCCGTCGCCGGCCCCGGCCGTCCGGGGAGGGTGAGGTTCCCCGTCCCTTTGTGAAAGATCCTGACGGGGGACTGCCGGAAAGCGATCGGTGTGATGTGGTGGGCGGGTCAACACGTCTGGTTCGCAAGGCAGTTGAGGGGGACAATCATGTCTGGAACCTTGGGGCGACGCGGGTTCATCGGTGCGGCAGCGGCTCTGGGAGGCGCCGCCGTCGTCGGTGCCGGAGCCCCGCTCGCGCAGGCGCAGAGCGCCCGGCCGCCCCGGCCCGACGCGATCGCCACCCCGGCGGGGTTCCAGCCCGAGGGGATCGCCGTCTCCGCGGGCGGCACGGCCTACACGGGCTCGCTGATCGACGGCTCGATCTACCGCTTCGACCTCGCCACCGGCGCGGGCCGGATCATCACCCGGGGCGGGGGCCCGATCTCGGTCGGCCTCAAGACCGACTCCCGCGGGCGCCTGCTGGTCGCGGGCGGCGACAGCGGGCAGATCCGCGTGATCGACGCCGGGGACGGGCGGGTTCTGGCCACCCACCAGGCCGCGACGGGAACGGCGTTCATCAACGACGTCGTCGTCGGCTGCGGAGGCGCCTGGTTCACCGACTCCTTCGCGGACGTCCTGTACTTCCTGCCGGCCGGCCGCGAACTCACCGGCCCGGGCGCCGCCCCCCGCGCGCTGCGGCTCGGCGGCGAGTGGGCCCCGGTCCCGCCCGGCGGCGAGCACTGGGGCGCCAACGGCATCGAGCGGACCCCCGACGGCCGGGCCCTGCTCGTGGTGCACGACACGGCCGAGGCCCTGTTCCGCATCGACCCGCGGACCGGCGCCGCCACCCGGACCGTGCTCGACGGCGGCTCGGTCGGCAACGGCGACGGGCTCGTGGTGCACGGGCGCACGCTGTACGTCGTACGCAACTGGGCCTATGCCGTGGACGTGTTCACCCTGAGCGTGGACGGCCGCCGGGCCCGCTTCGTCAAGCGGATCACCGACCCGCGCTTCGACGAGCCGACCACGGCGGCGGTCCACGGCGGCCGGCTCTACGTGGTCAACGCCCGCTTCGACGCCGACTGGTCGGACCCGGCCACTTCCTCGACGGTCGTCAGCTGCCCGATGTGACGGCGGGGGCCGGCTCGTACTTGTAGTCCGCGCCGAAGTTCTTCTTCACGGCCCGTTCCCAGGAGCCGTCCGCGACCATCTTGCGGATCGCCTCGTTGATCTTGCCCTGGAGCTCGGTCTTCCCCTTCTTCATGCCGATCCCGTAGTTCTCGCTGCTCAGGCTCAGCCCGACCAGCCTGAACTTGCCCTCGTTGCCCTTGCGGGCGCTGTAGCCGGCCAGGATGGAATTGTCCGTGGTCATGGCGTCGACCAGGCGGTCCTGCAGGGCGACGAGGCACTCGGAGTAGCCGGGGAGCTCCAGGAGGCTCGCCTTGGGGGCCAGGTTCTTCTTGATGTTCTCGGCCGAGGTCGAGCCGGTCACCGAGCAGAGCCGCTTGTTGTTGAGGTCTTCGGCCTTGGTGATGGTGGCGTCGTCGGCGCGGACCAGCAGGTCCTGGTGCGCGAGGAAGTACGGGCCGGCGAAGTCGACCTTCTCCTTGCGCTTGTCGTTGATCGAGTAGCTCGCCGCGACGAATTCGACCTCGTTGTACTGGATGAGGAGCTCGCGGTCGTTGCTGTAGACCTGCTTGAACTCGATCCGGTCCGGCTTGTAGCCGAGCTCCTTCGCGATGTACCTGGCCACGTCCACGTCGAAGCCGGTGTAGGTGCCGTCGGGCTCGCGCATGCCGACGCCGGGCTGGTCGAACTTGATCCCGATGGCGAGGGTCCCCTTGGAATCGTCGCCACCGACGCACCCGGATGCGGTCAGGACGAGACCGATCACTGCGGCAACCGCGCCGACCTTGGGAACCTTCATGCTGCACTCTTTCCTGGGGTACCCGGATCGCGGGTACACGGGTGCGCGGGGTAGCGCGGGGGTGCGCCAGGACCGGGCCGGGGTACGGGGAACCGCGGAGGCAGGGGGGCGCGTATATGAGGAAGCTAGGAACTTGCCGGGCGCGGTGTCACGGCATCTGAGCAAAGCTTGAGGGTCACGATCCGGAACGGCGGCAGATCACGCGGCGCATCCGGTCCTGTACGGGAGAGGAGCCGGTCGCATGGCCGACGGCGGGACGAGGGTCGAGGGGAACGCCCTGCTGCTGGGCGAGGGGGCGCAGGTCAGGTTCATGCGGACGCTGCGGCTGCCGGAGTCGGGCACGCACAATCTGCCACCGGGGCTGGGCGAGTTTCCGCTGCGGCGGGTGGAGGACCATCCGGACACGGTGCCCGCGGACTGGCTCGCCAAGGGCGGGGTGATGCTCCCCGTGTACCTGCGCGAGGCGATGTGGCTCGCCTTCGGCGGGAGCCGGCAGCCCACCGCCCTCCAGGTCGGGGTCGGCAAGGTGTGCGCCGTCTCCGGTGAGCGGTGGACGGGCACGCTCGGGCGCCGGCCGCAGAACTACCTCGTACTGCCGCGCCAGCCGTGGCTGGACGGGATCAACTCGGGCAGGGGCACGGTCCGCCAGTTCGTCGCCGTCCCCCTCGGGCTCGGCGCCACCGTCGAGGGCCAGGTCACCGGGGAGGAGACCACGGGCGGCGTCCAGCTCCAGGCGTTCCCGCTCGGCCCGAAGGCGCTGGCGCGCTGGCGGGAGGAGGAGCGGCAGCGCGCGGCCACCCTGCCCCGTCAGGGCGGCGGCCTGTACGGGACCGTCCCGCCGGGCGGCCCCGCGGGCGGCTACGGGGCCGCTCCGGCGATGCCGATGGCGGCGCCCGCCCCGGGCGGACCTCCGGGAGCGCCGCCCGGCTCGGCCGGTGGCCCGGCCACCCGGTTCCGCGCGGGGGCCCCGCAGGCGGCTCCGGCGATGGGGCTCGGTGTCGGCGGGGCCATGCGCCAGGAGGTGTACCGCGACGACCGGAAGCTGCGGGACTGGGCGGACGAGCCGGCCGCGCGGGTCTTCGTACACCTGGTGCCCCCGCCCGCGTGGCGCCGGATCACCGGTGAGGAACCGCCGCCCTCCCCGGTGGACCGGGCCGCCTACACCAAGGCCGGGCTGCCGTGGTTCGACCACTACGACGAGCAGGCCACCGACCTCGCCCCCGCCGACGCCCTGAGCGGGGTGGAGCCGGTGGGCGAATGGCTCGGCACCGATGACACCCCCTGGTCCGATCCCGCCCCCGGGCAGATCAGGCCCCTGGGCAAGACCCCCCGGCCGGGCCGGCCGGTCCAGGACGGCGACTGGTAGGAAACGCGGGCCAGGGCGGGTGGGGCCGGGGCGTCTCGTGGAACCGGCGGGCGGGGTGGGCGCGGCAGGTCGTGGGCCCGGCAGGTCGTGGGCCCGGCAGGTCCTGGCGGACTGGCCGGGAACGTACGGTCGTTCGGGTCCGGCGGACGGACACGTGACAGCATGGGAGGGCAACAGACGTGAGGTGGAGGGGGAGTTCGGTGAGCGGAGTACGCAAGGGCCTGGCCAAGGTGGAGATCGCCCTGAAGTGGGATCCCAGCCCTGCGGGCGCGCCCGTCCACGACCTCGACATACTCGCCGGGGTCTACGCCGCCGCCGACCCGTACGGGGAGCCCGTCCACCTCGTGCACTTCGGCAGCCGGTCCCCCGACGGCACCATCACGCTGAACCGGGACAGCCGGACCGGCCAGGGGCTCGGCTTCGACGAGGTGATGACCCTCGAACTGGACCGGATCGCGGTGGAGCTGAGCCGTGTGGTGGTGGGCGTGATGATCCAGCAGCAGGCGGGTGAGGGTCCGCCGCTGACCTTCGCCGACGTCGCGAGGACGGGGCTGCGCATCCGGGAGGGCTACACCGACCTCGCCGTGGACGACTTCGCGGGCGTGGCCACCGCGAGCGCCGTGACGGTCGCCGAGTTCACCCGCGACGCCTCGGGCGTCTGGTCGCTGAACCCGGCGCTCCGGAGCTTCGGCACCGGCCCGGAGGAGTTCGCCCGGGTGATGGGCGCGGCCCGGGGCTGATCACCGTACGGGCCGGGCGCGCCGGTCACCGTACGCGGCGGTCGGGCTGGTCACCGTACGGACCGGTCGGGCCCGGTCACCGTACGGACCGGTCGGGCTGGTCACCGTACGGGCCGGTCGGCGGGCACTCCGCGAGGGAGTGCCCGCCGCCCGGCCCGGTGGTGCGCTGCCACCGTCCCCACGAGGCAGCGCGGGCAGGTCGCCGTCCGGTCATCGGGAACGGCGGCCGGCCGGTTCAGGGGGTCTGCGCGGAGGCCCGCGGGGCCACGCCCAGCGCCGGCAGCAGGCAGGCGTCGACGAACCGTACGAGGTACTCGGAGTCGGCGTAGCGCCCCTCCAGTACGGGCCGGATCCGCAGGACGCCCATGAGCTGCGCGGGCAGGAACTCCACCGCCGGATGCCCGGGGGCCAGCTCTCCCCGCTCCACGGCCCGCTCCACGATGGCGTCGAACGCCGCCAGCTCGGGCTCCACCAGCGCCTCGCGCAGGGCCGCCTTCAGCTCCTCGTCGCTGAGCACCGCCACCCCGAGGGCCTGTGTCAGCCGGGTGTCGCGCCCCGAGGTGTAGGCCGCGATCCGGGCCGCCTCGCGCAGGTCTCCCGCCAGGGTCCCGGTGTCCACCGCCGCCAGCGTCCCGCGCCGGTCCGCGCGCAGGGCGGCGGCGACGAGCTGGGGCTTGGTCTTCCACTGCCGGTAGAGCGTGGACTTGCCGCAGCTGGCCCGCGCGGCGATCTTCTCCATGGTCAGCGCCTCGTAGCCGTCCTCGCGCAACTGGTCCAGGACGGCGTCGTAGAACTGCCGCTCCCGCTCCGGGCTGATCTTGGAGCGGCGCGCGGGGGCCGGGGCGGCTTCCGGCGTCGGCGACGTCATGGTGCGGCTCTCCTCGGTGCTGCTCGGTGCTGCTCGTGCGGGTCTGCGGGGCGGTAAATCGGTCGCGCCGCAACGGACTCCAATGAAAGTCTACGGGAACGCGAGCGTATCGGTACACACTCGTATCGATACGCGAATGTATCGATACACTGGTGTGTCGATTGTGAGTCCGTGTACAGGAAGCGAGACCGGGGGATGACCTCCCACACCACACCTGCCGAGGCCGGCGCGGGGCCCAGGCCGTCCGGCGGCCGCCGCCGTCTCATACGCGAGCTGCTGCTCGTCGCGGGTCTCTTCGCCGTCTACAAGTGCGGCCGCATGCTCTCCACCGGCCGCACGGACGAAGCCTTCCGCAACGCCGCCCGGGTCTGGGACGCCGAGCGCACCCTGCACCTGCCCGGCGAGGGCCTGGTCCAGAGCCTGCTCCTGCACAGCGACGCCCTGGTCCACACCGCGAACACCTACTACGCGGCCGTGCACTTCCCCGCCACCGTGGTCTTCCTGGTCTGGCTCTACGTACGCCGCCCCGCGCACTACCTCTGGACCCGCCGCGTCCTCGCCGTGCTCACCGGCGCGGCCCTCGTCCTCCACCTGGCCTTCCCCCTCGCGCCCCCGCGGATGCTGGGCGCCGCCCACCTGATCGACACCGGTCAGGTCTACGGACCGACCGTCTACGGGGCCGCGCCGGCCACCGACACCGTGGCCAACCAGTTCGCCGCGATGCCCTCCCTGCACTTCGGCTGGGCCCTGATGCTGGCCCTCGGCATGATCGCCGCGACCTCTTCCCGGTGGCGCTTCCTGTGGCTGCTGCACCCGCTGGCCACCCTGCTCGTGGTCGTCGGCACGGCCAACCACTACTGGCTCGACGCCGTCGTCGCGACGCTGCTGCTCGGGGCCGCCCTGCTGCTGGTTCCGCGCCCGGCCGTCCGCGCGCTCCTCGCCGCGCGGAGCGTGCCCGGTCCGCGCGGGACCGGCCCGGTACCCGTGACCGCACCCCCGCCCGTGACCGCCAGGACCGCAGTGACCGCCAGGACCGCAGTGAGCGCTGGGACCGCAGCGACCGCAGTGAGCGCCGGAACCGCCACGACCGCCGGGACCGCAGAAGTCGTGGGAGCGGTCCGGTGAGCGCCACCCTCGTCGCCGTCCTGCTCTGCCTCGCCGCGGCCGTCACCTACGCGGCGGCCGCCGTCGCCCAGGAACGCCTCGCCCGCCGCGCGGTCGCCCGCAGCGCCGCATCACTGCTCGGCAACGGCGCCTGGTGGTGGTCGGCGGGCCTGAACGCCGCCGCCGCCCTCCTGCACGCCGCCGCCCTGCGCTACGGCCCGCTCACCCTGGTCCAGCCGCTCGGCGCGCTCACCCTCGTCGCCGCCGTCCCGCTGGGCGCGCACGGCGCCGGGCGCAAGGTCGTGGCCACCGAGTGGCGCGGCACCCTGGCCACCGTCGCCGGCCTCGGGCTGCTCCTGCTGCCCGCCTCCGGCCCGGCCCCCGACGAAACCCTCACCCTGGCCGAGGCCCTCGCCGTCTCCGCGGCGACGGCTGCCGTCATCGTGCTGCTGACCGTACGCACGGACACGCGCTCGGGGCTGCGCCACGCGACGGCGTCCGGGCTGGCCTCCGCGGCCGCCTCCGCCCTGACCCAGACCGTCGCCGTGGCGGGCGGCCGCGGCGGGGCGCTGCTCAGCCTCCGGGTCGTGTCGGTGGCCCTGCTCGTCGTGGTCTTCGCGGTCGGCGGGATGCTGCTGTCCCAGCGGGCCTACCGGGGCGGCCTCGGGGCCCCGCTCGCGGTGGTCAACCTCACCAACCCGCTGGCCGCCGCCGCGATCGGCATGGTGCTGCTCGGCGAACGCATCCAGGGCGGGGCGCTCGGAGTCCTGCTGGCGGCGGCGGGCGCGCTCGCGGCGGCCCGGGGCGTGCTGCTGCTCACGCGGACCCCGCAGCAGACGACGGCCGCCGCGTCCCCGGCCGCCGGATCCCCCGCCGCGCCGATGGCCGGTGTGGCAGCATGATCCGTATGGCTGCCGACGACGGTTCGTTCCTCTCGCTCCGCTCCAAGGACTCGATCCTCTCCTTCGGTTCGGTGGGCTCCGTCCTGTCCCTCGGTTCCGTGGGCTCGGTCCTCTCGGTCGGCTCGGTCGGCAGCGTGCTGTCCATCGGCTCGATCGGCTCTGCCCTGTCGGCCGCGTCGGCGGGGTCCTGGCTGAGCGCGGGCTCGGTGCTCTCCGCCCAGTCGACGCTGTCGGTGCTGTCCTGGCGGTCCCGCGGCGGATTCCTGGCTGCGGGCGCGATGGGTGCTGCGGCGGCCGCCGTGCTGGTCGCCGCCACCGCCGCCCGTACCCGGCGCGGTTGAACCCGGCGCGCATGTGCCCGGCGCGTCCATATCCGGCGCGGCCGAACCGCCTCGGCTGAGAACCGTTTCGCCCGTTCGCGCGTCCTTCCCGGTGAGACGGAAACGGACACCGCGCGCACCCGCGCGCACACCGAAGCGGAGTGAACAGGCATGGGCATCATCGGCTGGATCATCCTTGGACTGCTCGCGGGCGGGATCGCCAAGGTCCTGCTGCCCGGCCGGGACCCCGGCGGCCTGATCGGCACCACCCTCATCGGCATCGCCGGCGCCTTCATCGGCGGCTGGCTCTCGGCGAAGTTCCTGGGCCGGTCGATCCAGAACGACTTCTTCGACCTCGCGACCTGGGGCTCCGCCATCGCGGGCTCCCTGGTGCTGCTCGTCGCCTACCGGCTCCTGTTCGGCAACTCCCGCAACTGACCGGCGCCCCCGACCGTCCATCCCCGGGACCACCTGCACCACCGTCGGCGGTGGCGCCTACGATGACCGGCCATGGAGAGCAGTGAGGCCGGCAGACGGTTGATCGACGGGCGTTTCGAACTGGTGGCGCCCCTGGGCAGTGGCGGTATGGGCACGGTGTGGCGGGCCCGTGACATCGCGCTGCACCGGGACGTGGCGCTCAAGGAGGTGCGGCCGCCCGATCCGGCGACCGCCGCCGCCCAGCCCGATCTCGCCGTCCAGCTGCGCGAGCGGGCCGTCCGCGAGGCCCGCGCGCTCGCCCGCCTCGCGCATCCGAACGTGGTCACGATCCACCACATCGTGGAGCCCGCGGAGGGATCCGGCGGGCATCCGTGGATCGTGATGGAGATGGTCAGGGGCGGCTCCCTGCACGACCGGCTGGCCGACGGGCCGATGCCGGTGGCGGAGGTGCTGCGGCTCGGCCTCGACGTGCTCTCCGCGCTGCGCGCCGCCCATGCGGAGGGGGTGCTGCACCGGGACGTGAAACCGGCCAACGTCCTCCTGCGGCCCGACGGCTCCGCGGTGCTCACGGACTTCGGGATCGCGGCGCTGCACGGTTCCACCGCGCTGACCTCGACGGGCGTGCTGATCGGGTCGCCGGAGTACATCGCGCCCGAGCGGGCGCGCGGCGAGGAGGGACTGGCCGCCTCCGACCTGTGGTCGCTCGGCATGCTGCTCTACGTGGCCTCGGAGGGGGTGCACCCGCTGCGCCGGGCCACCAGCCTGGCCACCGTGGTCGCGGTGCTCGACGAGCCGATCCCGGCGCCGGTACGGTCCGGGCCGCTGGGGCCCGTACTGGAACGGCTGCTGGTACGGGACCTGGCCGCGCGGCCCGGCGCCGAGGAGCTGGAAGCGCTGCTCCGGAGTGCGAGCAGTGCTCTCGGCGGGGCCACTCCGGTGGTACCCCTGGTCGCCCTCGGGAACTTCGGCCCGGTGACCCCGGGGCCCGGGCCGACTCCGGCACCGACTCCCACCCCCACGCCGTTCGTTCCGGGCGCCGGCAACCCCTACGCGTCGACCGTCCCCGTACCCGCCCCGGTGCCGTCCGGACCGCGCCGCCGCCGTCCGGCGCTGCTCGCCGGGCTCCTCGCGGTGGTCCTGGCCGCCGGGGTGGCCGGCATCGTGCACTGGAAGGCCGACGGGAACGAGGGCACCGGCGCCGCCGGTGCGGGCAGCGACGCGAAGTCCTCCCTCACCCCGTCCGCCTCCGCCCCGGTCTCCCCGGCCCAGGGCACCCCCGTGCTCACCAGCCCCACCCCGAAGGGGAGTACGGCGAAGACCGCCACCCCGCCCCAGGGCAGCCTGATCACCCCGGCCGGCATCCGTGCCGCCGTCGAGGCGCTCAAGCAGCAGACGGGCACCACCACCTTCGTCAACATGCGGGTCTACGACGAGTACGTGCTCGCCGACATCCCCACCACCCCCGGAGCCAAGTCCGTCGACGCCTGGCAATACCGGGGCGGTGCGGCCAAGCGCACCGGACCGGCCGGACTCGTGAAGGAAGGGGACGACCTCATGGACATGGCCGCGATCAACTGGGACCGCCTCCCCGCCCTGATGGACCAGTCCAAGCAGGAGCTCGCCGTCGCGATCCCGAGCTCGCGCTACCTCAACGTCTCCCCCTGGCTCGGTGGCCCCGCGATCCGCCCGTACATCAGCGACCCGTACGGCCAGGGCGGTTACGTCCTCGCGGACACCGATTTCAAGATCAAGAAGGTCTACAAGAGCTGACGATGTGGCGCGCGCCAGGCCATTGGGATACTTCGGCCCATGGATGCGAGTGCGAGTGCGAGTGCGAGTGCGAGTGCGAGTGCGAGCGCGGGGGCGGACGGGGCGGACGGGGCGGACGGGATACGGCCGGGCCGTCCCGTGGAATGGGCGCTGCGTTCCGCGGAGCCGGCGGATGTCGAGGCGATCGCAGAGCTGCGGGCAACGGTGATGCGCCCGGACCTGGAGCGGCTGGGACGGTTCGACGAGCACCGGGTCCGGCAGCGGCTGCGGGATTCCTTCTCCCCGCGGCACACGTCGGTCATCGTGGCCGACGGCGCCTTCGCGGGATGCGTCACCGTGCGACCGGCCGAGGACGGGCGGTGGCTGGAGCATTTCTACCTCGCTCCGGCCCTCCAGGGCCGGGGGCTCGGATCGGCCGTGCTGCGAACACTGCTGGAGCGGATCGACGCCGGCGGCTTGCCCGTTCGCCTGAACGTCCTGCGGGGCAGCGCCGCCCGGCGGCTGTACGAGCGCCACGGGTTCACCGTGGAGGTCCAGGACCCGATCGACGTCTACATGGTGCGACGGCCGGGTGCAGGCGCCCTCGGATCCGCCCGCTGCTGACCGCCCCCGGCTTCGCCGTCCCCGACCACCAGGCCGGCACGCCCGACCTCGAGCACGGACCGGGTCGTAAGATCCACAGGAACTGACCGCGCCCACCGGCCCGGCCGCCCGGCGCGGGCACCGGCCGGCACGTACGCGGACGCACGAAGCGGAGAACCGACCCACCATGCCCAGCTGGCGCACCACGCTCACGACGGCCGGCATATCCGGCGCCCGGCTCCGCGGCGACTACACCCACGCGGCCCGCCGGGTCCTGCGCCGGGAACCCGCGCCCTACCTCGCCCTGCGACTGCTCGCAGCGCCCCCGCTCGTGCCCTGGCTGGCGGCCGGACTCGCCTTCATGAACCGGGTCGACGACGTCGCCGAGACCGGAACCCCGGACCAGCGGGCGGCGGGCCTCGCGGAACTGGGCGCCCGGGTGCGCCGGGCGCTGGAGACGGGGGACGGTGCCGACCCGCTGCTGCGTGCCTACGCCCACGCCGTCGACTCCCGCGGCCTGCCCGCCGAGTGGATCTTCCGGTTCCTCGACGGAGCGGCCGCCGCGGAGGCGGTCTTCGACGGCTTCGCCTCCGAGGAGGAGTTCCAGGCGTACCTCGACGCCTACGCCTGGCCCGGGGTGCTCGTCTTCACCGGCCTGCAGTACGAGGGCGGGCCCGACGCCGAACAGGCGGCCGGCTGGCGGCGGTTCGTGGACGCCGCCCAGCGGGTCGACTTCCTCGCCGACCTCGCCGGGGACCTCTCGCAGGGCCGGCTCTGCATCCCGCGCGCCCGCCTCGCCGAGCACTCCGTGACCCGGGCCGACCTCGAACGGGCCCGTGACACCCCGGCCGTGCGGGAGCTGCTGGCCGCCGAGTGCGGGCGGGCCCGGAGCGCGCTCGCCGCCGCGGAGGACGTCGTGGACCTCGCCGATCCGGGGCTGCGGGCGGTCGCCTCGACGATGACGGAGCTCATGGGACACCAGCTCACGGCGGTGGAGCGGGCCGGAGCCGGGGCCCTGCGCAAGGACGTCGGCTACGGCTTCGCGGCGCCGCTGCGCACCCTGGCACGCGCCCGATCGCGCAGGCCGCGTACCGCCGTACGGCAGTGACATTCGTACGGCCACGGTCCGTACACGAGGCTCTGCCGGGGGTCCGGTCCCGTCCGTAGGGTGGTGGACATGACGCAGACGACGACGGGAACGGGAACCCGAACCGGAACGGGAACGGGAACGGGAACGGTGGCGGCGGGCACGCCGCGCCGGGCCGCCGACGCGGTGCCGCCCGCGGTGAGCTTCCGGCACACCGCCAAGTCCTTCGGCCCCGTCCACGCCGTGGCCGGCCTCGACCTCGACATCCGGCGCGGTGAGACGGTCGCCCTGCTCGGCCGCAACGCCGCCGGAAAGTCCACCGCCATCAGCCTGTTGCTCGGGCTGGACGAACCCGACGCGGGCAGCGTGCGCCTCTTCGGCGGGAGCCCCGGGCGGGCGGTGCGCTCCGGCCGGGTCGGCGCGATGCTCCAGGAGGGGCGCGCCGTGCCCCGGCTCACCGTGCGCGAGCTCGTCACCTTCGTCGCCCGGACCTATCCGTCGCCGATGCCCGTCGCCGAGGCCCTGGCCCTGGCCGGGCTCACGGACCTGGCCGGCCGCCGCGCCGACCGGCTCTCCGGCGGCCAGGCCCAGCGCGTCCGCTTCGCCGTGGCCCTCGCCGGGAACCCGGAGCTGATCGTCCTCGACGAGCCGACCGCGGCTCTCGACGTGGAGGCCCGGCGCGCGTTCTGGGTGTCCATGCGGGCGTACGCCCGGCGCGGCAACACCGTCCTGTTCTCCACGCACTACCTGGAGGAGGCCGACGCCCACTCCGACCGCATCGTGGTCGTGGACCGGGGCCGCGTCGTCGCCGACGCCACCGGAGAGGGGCTCCGGCGCGCCGCCGGCGGCTCCCTGGTCGCCTTCGACCTGGCCGGGCTGCCGACCGAGGGCCTGGCCGGGTTGCCGGGGGTGGTCGCCGTGGAGGTACGCGGGGAGCGCGCGAGGCTGCGTACCAAGGACCCCGACGCCACGGTCGTGGCCCTCGCCGGCCGGGGAGCCGTGCGCGGCCTGGAGGTCACGGGGGCCTCCCTCGAAGACGCCTTCCTCGCCCTGACCGGATCCGCGGCCGCCGTGGAGAGTGCCCGATGATCATCACGGCGTACGTCCGGCTCGAAGTCCGCCGCGCCCTGCGCGACACCGGATTCGTCTTCTTCGGCATCGGCATGCCGGTGGTGATGTACCTGCTCTTCACCAACCTCGGCACCAACGCCCCCGAGTGGAAGACCGCCTCCATGGTCGCCATGGCCGCCTACGGGGCCCTGGGTTCCGCCCTCTCGACCGGTACCGGCATCGCGGAGGACAAGGGCGCCGGCTGGCTGCGCCAGCTGCGCGTCACCCCGATGACCGCGCGCCAGGTGGTGACCGGCCGGGCGCTGACCGGCTCGGTCATCGTGCTGCCCGCCATCGCCGCCGTCCTCACGGCGGGCGCGCTCGTCAACGGGGTCCGCCTCGGGGCCTGGCAGTGGGCGGCCGTCGCCCTCGCGCTCTGGCTCGGCGCCCTCCCCTTCACCCTGCTGGGCATGGGCAACGGCTACCGGCTCTCCGCCCAGACCACCGGCCTCGTCAACGTAGCCTGCAACCTGCTGTTCTCCGTCGTCGGCGGCCTGTGGTTCCCGGCCGAGCTGTTCCCGCACTGGCTGCGGTCCCTCTCCGCCCTCACCCCGACCCACCGCTTCGCGGAGATCGGGCAGTCCCTAGCGGCGGGCGCGGCCCCCGCCCTCGCGGCGGTGGCCGTGATCGGGGCATGGGCCCTGCTGTTCGGCGCGTACGCGGTCCTCTCGTACCGTCGGTCCGCGAGGACGGTGTAGACCATGGGTTCGGTACACGAGGCGGAACGGGGCACGGGCATGGACGTGGGTACGGGCGCGGGTACGGGCACGGGCACGGGCGTGTGCGAGGACCCGGCCCCGGGCGGCGGCTCCGGCGGCAGGTGGGGCAAGGGGGAGGGACGGGGGTCCGGCCCGCGCGGACTGAACGGCGGATTCACCCTGCTGCCCTGGCTCCTGATGGGCATGGGGGCCTTCTCCAACATCCTCCAGGGCCGGACCCCCAACCCGCTCGTCGGCGGCGCCGGTCTGCTGATCTTCAACTCCCTCTACATCAGCGTGGTGTTCCGCGCCTTCGACACGCGCAAGCGGGAGGCCGCGAGCACCCGCTGGAGCCTCGTCGTCATGGGCCTGGTCACCTGTGGGCTGGCCCTCGGTTACGGCGGCAGCTGGCTGACGTTCTTCCCGCTGCTGGGCCTCGCCACCGGGGCGGTGCTCCGGGGCCGCCCGCTGGGGGTGGCCGTGCTCGGCCTCAGCGCCGTGGGCGGCGCGATCGCCGTGTACCACGACGGGTGGGGGGCGGTCGGCATCGTCTACGGGACGTTCCTGTCCGGCATGGTCACCGCGGCCATCCTCGCCCTGTCGGAAACGGTGCGGGAGCTGCGCGAGACCCGGCAGGAGCTGGCCCGGGCGGCCGTGGAGCAGGAGCGGCTGCGCTTCTCGCGGGACCTGCACGATCTGCTCGGCCACACCCTGTCGGTGATCGTCGTGAAGTCGGAGGCGGCCCGCCGGCTCGCGCCCCGCGACCTGGACGCGGCGCTCGCGCAGGTGGCCGACATCGAGTCCGTCGGCCGCCAGGCCCTCGTCGAGATCCGGGAGGCCGTCACCGGGTACCGGGAGGCGAGCCTGGCGGGCGAACTCGACCGGGCCCGCGGCGTCCTGACCGCTGCCGGGATCGAGCCCGTCGTACGGCAGTCCGGGCCGCCGCTGCCACCGCGGACCGCGGCGCTGCTGGGCTGGGTGGTGCGCGAGTCCGTGACCAACGTGATCCGGCACAGCGGTGCGACGGGCTGCGAGATCGAGATCCGGGGCGCCGCCGGGCGGGTCCGCCTGATGATCACCGATGACGGGGGCGGCGGCGTAGGCTCTGACCCGCCGGGCGACAACCGGGCGGGCAGCGGTCCGACGGGCAGCAGTCCGACGGGCAGCGGTCTGACCGGGCTGACCGAGCGGCTCGCCGCGGCCGGCGGCACCCTCGTCAGCGGCCCGGCCCCGGGCCGCCGCGGTTTCCGCGTCACCGCCGAACTCCCGGTGGACGAGGACTTCGTACAGGGGGATTTCGTACAGGGGGACTTCGTGCACGGGGAAGGGGACGGCCGATGATCAGGCTCCTGCTGGCCGAGGACCAGGGCATGATGCGCGGGGCCCTGGCCCTGCTGCTCGGTCTGGAGGAGGACATCGAGGTCGTGGCGCAGGTCGGCGCCGGGGACGAGATCGTGCCCGCCGCCCTGGAGACCCGGCCCGACGTGGCCCTGCTCGACATCGAGCTCCCCGGCCGCAGCGGGCTCGACGCGGCGGCGGACCTGCGCAGGCAGTGCCCCGGCTGCCGGGTGCTGATCCTGACCACGTTCGGCCGGCCCGGCTACCTGCGGCGCGCGATGGACGCGGGCGCGGCCGGCTTCCTGGTGAAGGACGGGCCGGTCGAGGAACTGGCGGCGGCGGTACGGCGGGTGCTCGCGGGGGAGACCGTGATCGACCCCGCGCTCGCGGCCGCGGCCCTCAGCGCGGGCCCGAACCCGCTGACCCCGCGCGAGGTCGACGTGCTGAGCGCCTCGGTCGACGGCGCCACCGTCGCCGACATCGCGGCGAAGCTGCACCTGTCGGAGTCGACCGTACGGAACTACCTGTCCGCGGCGATCGGCAAGACCGGCACCCGCAACCGCATGGAAGCCGTCCGCGCGGCCCGCCGCCAGGGCTGGCTCTGAGGCCAGGGCCGGCTCTTAAAGCACGACGGGCTGGTGGATGAAGCCGGTCAGTGGTGCGAGGACCTTCCAGTCGAGCGCTTCGTAGAGCGCCCGGCCCTGGACGGTCGCGCCCAGGATCCCGGTCGCCGCGCCGCTCCCGATGGCCGCGTTCGTGAGCGTGCCCATCACGACCGTTCCGAGGCCGAGGCGCTGGTGGGCCGCCTCGGTGATGATCTGGTCGAAGACACAGGCTCCATTGGTCAGACCGAGCTGACCGCGCGCGGCGAGCTCCCCGTCGGCAGCCAGAACGCGCACGCTCACGACACCGTCGGCGGTCCCGGCGGTGGCCGTGTAACCGTCAGGCGTGTGCACGACGGACCGACGCAGGTCGACGGCCATCAGGAAGCCGGGATCGGTCGGCTCCCAGTCGGGCGAGAACCACGGCTCCATGACCTCCGGTTCCCGGAAGGCCTTGATCCAGGTGGCCGGTTCGGTGACCGCGCCGACGAGCTCGCGGGCGGTCTCGGCATCGGTGTCGAGGAGGACGTGACGGACCGCCTGGGTCGGCAGCCCGACCTCGATGCTCAGCCCCCACGGCTGGTCCACCGGCCTCGGCGCCCTCCGCGAGACGGTCCACCCATCGACCCACGCGCGCGCGAGCTCCCACATCCGGACACCCCTCCGAGTAATGACTGCAACCCGAAACGGGATATTACACAGTGAGGTCGTGGCCCTTGAGCCGCTCCAGGCGTCGCGGTCCCGGCAAGATCCGAAAGAGGCGGCCTAGGTGTGTTGTCCGGGGAGGTTGGTGACGCGGCTGGCGGGTGTTTGGCCTTGGATGCCGGTGTGGGGTCGGTGGTAGTTGTACCAGTCGATCCAGTCGGTGAACGCGGTCTGGCGTTCGGTGTCTGAGGTGTAGGGCTGCTGGTAGGCCCATTCCTCGAGCAGGGTGCGGTGGAAGCGTTCGACTTTGCCGTTGGTCTGCGGCCGCCAGGGCCTGGTCCAGCGGGGGCTGATGCCCAGATCGCGGCAGGTTTGGCGCCAGGTGTTCCTGCTGTAGGCCCAGGCGTTGTCGGTCAGGACCCGTTCGACGGTGATGCCTCGTTCCGCGAACCAGGCGGTCGCCCGTCGCAGGAAGGCGGCGCATGTGGGGGCCGTCTCGTCGGGGAGGTCTTCGGTGTAGGCGAGGCGGCTGTGGTCGTCGAGGGCGGTGTGGAGGTAGGCCCAGCCGGTGCCGGTCTTGTTGCGGCGGCCTTCGGCTCTGCCGAGGGTTCTGTGGCCGCCGCCGTCGGGGATCCGGCCGAGCTTCTTGACGTCGATGTGGATCAGCTCGCCGGGCCGGGCTCGTTCGTAGCGGCGGATGGGTTCGCCGGTGGCCCGGTCCAGAGCCGTGAGTGGTGGCAGGCCGTGGCGGGTGAGGATGCGGTGGGCGGTCGAGGGCGCGATCCCGCAGCGGGCGGCCAGCCGCAGGGGGCCGATCCGGTGTTCGCGCCGCAGTCGCAGGACCTGTTCCTCCACCTCGGCGGCGGTCCGGGCGGGCTGGTGGTGGGGCCGGCTGGAGCGGTCGCTCATTGCGGCGACGCCGAACTGCCGGTAGCGGGTGGCCCAGCGGGCCGCGGTGGTGTGGCTGACCTGGAAACGCTCCGCCGACCGCCGCACAGGCCAGCCGTCGTCCACGACACAGCGGGCCAGACGAAGTCGTCCGGTCTCGGTCAGCGGGGCATTACGGTGAACCACGAGGGCCTCCTCGGATCGGTGCAGATGTCGCAATCCACACCGAACCCGGAGGCCCTCACCCATTTCAAGAACCCAGCACGCGTGTCACCAACGTGTCGGGACAGCACACCTAGGTCGCCTTCCCGCCGGAGCGGTGCTTGAAGCGGTCGGAGGCGCGGCGGCCGCGGGCCTCGAGGGGGAGCGTTCCGGTGGCGGCGGCCAGTCCGTAGGGCGGCATGTCGGCGTAGATCGACTCGTACGAGCCCTCGGGGACCACGTACGACTCGTGCCACAGGCCCACGTGCTGGCGGAGCTTGCCCGCGCGCTCCTTGCGGTTGATGATCGCCCAGGCCCGGTGGTGGAACATGTCCGGGGCCTTGGCGTAGGCGTACAGCTTCTCCTTGGACTCCCAGTACTGGACCACGTAGTAGGTACGGGGCGAACCGGTGAGCAGGACGTGGCCGAGCAGCCCCCGGCCCTCGGTCCGGGTCAGTTCGCGGAGCATGCGGGGCATGGCCAGCAGGACCGGCAGCCAGTGGTGCACGGCCCAGAAGTGGTTGATGCGCATCCCGATCAGGAGGACGACGACATCGCCCTCCGCGGCTGCAGTGGTGTGGCCCGGTATCGGCTTCGCTGACACTCTGTCTCCGGATCGCCTGGTTGGATAGCGGCACTGTCCATCCCTACGGGGTTGGATAGTGGCACTCCCCAATGAAAGGTTCAAGAGATGCGGCTGGCGGAGTTGAGCGAACGCAGTGGCGTCTCGACGGCGACCATCAAGTACTACCTGCGTGAAGGGCTGTTGGCGCCGGGACGGCGGGTCAGTGCGACGACCGCCGAGTACGACGAGGGGCATCTGCGGCGGCTGCGGCTGGTCCGCGCGCTGATCCAGGTCGGCGGGATACCGGTGGCCAAGGCCCGGGAAGTGCTCGCGCACGTGGACGACGAGTCCCTGGGGCGCACGATGCGGATCGGCGCGGCGCTGTGGGCGCTGCCGCAGGTGCCCGAGCCGGACGAGGAGGACGCGGCGGTGATCGCCGCGCGGCACGAGGTGGACCGGCTGCTGGAGATGCTGGGCTGGTCGACGGCCCGGATGGTGGGCGCACTGTCCCCCATCCACCGCTCGCTCGTGGCGGCGGTGTCCGCGCTCATCCGGCTCGGCTATCCGTGGGACGCCCCGCTGATGGCTCCGTACGCCGAGCTGATGCACCAGGCGGCCGTGCGCGACCTGGACTTCATGGAGACGTACCCCTCCGAGGAGGAGAAGGTCGAAACGGCGGTGGCCGCGGTCATCCTCGTCCAGCCAGTGCTGAAGGCCCTGCACCGGCTGGCGCAGGAGGAGGAGTCGGCCCGGCGGTACGGGCTGGAGTGAGCGGGGCCGGGCTCGTGCGGGTCCGGGCTCGTGCGGGTCCGCGAGAATGCGGGGGAAAGGTACGGGCGCCGTACGGCGCGCCGGGCGTGGCGCGTGCCGTGACGTGCCACCGAGAACACCTGGAGAACCGATGCCGCAGATCACCGTCGACTATTCGGCGAACCTGACCGACACCTTCGACCGGCGTGGATTCGCCCTCGCCCTGCACGCGTTGACCGCCACGGTGGCGAATGCCACCGTCGAGAACTGCAAGACGCGCTTCCGGTGCCTCGAAGAGGTCTACGTGGCCGACGGTGCGCCCGGGAGCGCGCTCGTCCACGTACAGCTGGCCCTGCTGACGGGCCGGACCGAGGCGGTCAAGGCCGAGTTGAGCGAGGCCGTGCTCGAACTGCTGCGCACGTACACGGCCCGGGGGGCGGACGCGTCCGGCCCCGTCCCCGTTCCCGTCGTGCACGCCTCGGTGGACGTGAACGAGCTGGGGGCGGCGTACCGCAAGCACGTGGGGGCCTGAACTCCGGCCCCCTTGCCCAGGCTCCGGTCCGCTGCCGTCGTACGGGCTTTTCAGTAGGCGCCGTTGACGTTGTCGATCGAGCCGTAGCGGTCGGCCGCGTAATTGCAGGCGGCCACGATGTTGGCGACGGGATCGTAGGAGTTCTGCGCGGTGCCGGGTACGTGATAGGCGCGGAAGGTCGGGTCGATGACCTGGAGCAGGCCCTTGGAGGGGATGCCGGCCGCCGCGTTGGAGTCCCAGTTGTTGATGGCCAGCGGATTTCCCGAGGATTCACGTATGACGTTGCGGTGAATTCCGTCATAGCTGCCGGGGATTCCGTGCAGCGCCATGACGTCGAGGGACTCCCTGATCCAGCCGTCGAGGTTGTTCGGGTAGCTGGGGACGGCCTTGACGGCGGCGGCCTTGGCGGCGGTGGCCGGTGCGGCCGCGGGGGCGGCGGCGAGGTTCAGCTTCAGGCCGGGGCGGATGATCGCGGGGTTGGCGCCGACGATGCTCCGGTTGGCTTCGTAGAGCTGCTGCCAGCCGCCGCCTATGGAGTGCTCCGCCGCGATCTTGCTCAGGGTGTCACCGCTGACCACGGAATACGTCTTGGGAGCGGCGCTCACCTCGGCCGCCCCGGCCGTGGTCGTGCTGATCAGCGGGAGGGTCAGCGCCGCGCTGCCCGTGCCGGCGATGGCCAGCTTGCGGGTGAGTGCGTGGTGCTGCTTCGGCCGACGGTGCTTTCCCTTTGCGGACATGGCGGAATTCCTCACGTGGGGGGTACGGAAGGGCCCTGGCGGAGGCCGGATTCGGCAGTGGACCACCGGGAATGAGGTGACCGTAGGCGGTGTCGGCGGGCCGGAACAAGGCTTGAATTCCGCGGGCAGATCAACTTCCCGCAATCGGCCCGATGGATGACCTTGAAAGGGGATGCCAGAATTCCCGAATTTCCAACTGGGAAAAGGGATTCGCCCCCTGCGGGGAAATGATGTTGGCGCGGCCAGGGTGACTCACATCACGGGTGACGGGGCGGGGTTCAAAATCGGGCAAGTCGCCCGTCGCCGGGGCTGATTCGGGCGACCGGCCCGTTAGGTGCAAATCGCCCATCACGGGCCCAATCGACCATGTGCGGGACCCTGCCGGCGCCACCCCCGCCCGCGGGCCCCCGGCACCGGCCGCACACCGATCCGGAACGGCCCCGGCGGACGCGTGGGCGCCCTGCGCGGTGGCCGCGGCCGGGCTGGGCAGGGCAGGCCTGGGCACGGCTGGCCTGGGCAGGGACCGTGCCTGTGGCTGTGCCGGTCCCGTGCGCCGGGCCTGTCCGGCTGGTGTGTGGCGGTCCGGAACGGCCCCGGCGGGCGAGGGGTGCCCTGCGTCCTGGGCACGGCTGGCCTGGGCAGGGACCGGGCGGTCCCGTGCCGGACCGTCCGGCTGGCGTGTGGCGGTCCGGCGGACGCGGGGGAGCCCTGCGTGCTGATGGCGCGGTCGGGCTGGACATGGCCGGCTTGGGTAGGGGCCCGCACCTGCCGGTCCCGTGGCGGGCCTGTGCGGCTGGTGTGTGGCGGTCCGGAGCGGGCCGGGCGGACGCGCAGGCACCCTGCGTGCTGGACGTGGCGGTGCCCGGGCGTGCCCGTGCGCCTGGGCGGTGCCAGTGCCGGTGCCTCGGCAGGCGCCAGCCTGAGTCCGTGCCGGGCCTGCCCGTGCCCGACTTCGGCAGTGCCGGGCTTGCCCGTGTGGGCCCGAGTCCGTGCCGGGGCCCGGCCGTGCCGGGTGTGGGCCGGCGTCCGGAGGGTGGTCGGCGGTGGCACGCCCCGTCGGGCGTGCGTGCCGCCCGCCGGGGACGTGGGCGATCGCGGAGCCCGCGGGGGTTTCCGGGTCTCGGGTCTCGGGGTGGGGCAGGGCGAGATGGCCCAGCCCCGGCGGATGGGGCCGCGGGCCCGCACAGTGTCGGCCGGCAGGGGGAGCCGGGTTCGACTGCGGCCTCGGCTGGGGTGGGTGCCCGGGTCGGGGCGCGGGCTTGGGGCGGGGTGGCTGGGCTGGGGTGGGGTGGCTGGGTTGAGGTGGGGGCTCGGTTGGGGCGGGTGACTGGGTTGAGGTGGGGGCTCGGCCGGGGTCGGCGGGCGGGGCGGGGTGGGTGGCCGGGAGGGGGATTGGGTGAGAGGTGGCGGGTTGGGGGCGCGGGGTTAGAGGGGGGCCAGTTCCCGTTGGGCGGCGGCGATCGCTTCGGGGGTGGCCGGTAGCAGGGGGAGGCGTACGTCCGGTGTCGGGATGCGGCCCTGGGCGTACAACACGCCCTTGACGACCGTGGGGTTGGGCTCGCTGAAGACGGCGTGGGAGAGGCGGGCCAGGGCGGCGCCCAACACGCGCGCCCGGTCGGCGTCGCCCGCCCGCCAGGCCTCGGCGAGCTCGGCGAACCGGGCTGTCGCGAGGTGCGCCGAGGCGAGGATCCCGCCCGCCGCGCCGAGCGCGAGCAGGGGTGAGAGGAAGGCGTCATCGCCCGCCAGCACCGCGAAGTCCGCCGGCAGGTCACCGAGCAGCGCCACCGCGTCCTCATCGACCGAGCCGACCGCGTACTTGACCGCGGCCACCCCGGGCAGCGCCCCGATGGACCGCAGCGAGGCCGCGTCCAGCGGCTTCCCGGTCCGGTACGGGACGTGGTAGACGATCAGCGGTACGGGGCTCACCCGCGTCAGCCGCTCGAAGTGCGCGAGCACCCCGGCCGCCGAGGGGCGTACGAACGCGGGCACGGTCACCAGCGCCGCCCCCACCTCGGGCCACCGCTTCAGCCGGGTGAGCGAGTCCTCGGCGGCCCGGGTCCCGCTCGCCCCGGCGCCCACGGTCAGCGCCGCCCCCCGTTCCCGGCAGACCCGCGCGCAGACCTCGGTGACCAGGTCGCGCTCCGCCTCGTCGAGTCCGGCCGGCTCGCCGGTGGTGCCGAGCGCCACGATCCCGGAGGCGCCCGCGTCGAGCACCTCGTGGGCGAGGGCCTCCAGGGCCTCGGCGGCCACCTCCCCGGCCGCGGAGAAGGGGGTGATCAGCGGTACGTGGATCCCCTGCGGGACCGAAGGGGTTGGGGCCTGTGCCGTGAGGGTCTGTGTCGTGGAGGTCTGTGTCGTGGAGGCCTGGGGCGTGGAGGCCTGGGTCATGGAGGTTTGGGTCATGCGTCGAGCCTCGCGCGCTCCGAGCATCGAATCCAGTTCGCTTTTCTTACCCGACCCGTAAGCTGATCCGATGCTCGATGTACGACGCCTGCGCCTCCTGCGCGAACTCGCCCGCCGGGGGACCATCGCCGCAGTGGCCGAGGCGCTCTCGTTCAGCCCTTCGGCGGTGTCCCAGCAGCTCGGCGTCCTCGAACGCGAGGCCGGTCTGGCGCTGCTGGAGCGCACGGGACGCGGGGTCAGGCTCACTCCCGCCGGGCAGAACCTGGTCCGGCACGCCGACGCGGTCCTGGAACTGCTGGAACGCGCCGACGCCGATCTCGCCGAGGCGCGCGGCGGCCTGGCCGGCGCGCTGCGGATCGGGTCCTTCCCCACCGCGACCCGGGCCATCGTCCCGGCGGCCCTGGTCGCGCTGGGCCGCCGCCACCCGGGACTGGAGCCCATGGTGTCCGAGACCGACCCGGCGGCGGTCGCGCACGCGCTGCGAGCCGGTGACCTGGACGTGGCGCTGATCCACGAGTACGACTTCGTCCCCGCGCCGGAGGAACCGGGGCTCGCCGCCGAGCCGCTGTACCGCGAAGCGATGTACCTCGCGTCCCCGGCGCCCCCCGTCTCCCCGGCGCCCCCCGTCTCCCCGGCACTCCCCGCGCCCCCCGTCTCCCCGGTGCCCCCGGCGCCCCCCGTCTCCGCAGCGATCCCAGCGACCCCGCCCGCCACCGACCAGCGCGCGATGCTCCGTACCCATGCCGATGCGCCCTGGATCACCGCCACACCGGGCACGCTCTGCCACGCCATGACGCTGCGGGCCTGCCAGGCCGCCGGGTTCACGCCGCGGATCCGCCACCAAGTGGACGAGTTCGCCACCGTGCTCGCCCTGGTCGCGGCCGGTCAGGGCGTGGCCGTGGTGCCGCAGCTCGGGATCACCGGGCGCGCGGATCCGGCCGTGGTCCTCACCCGCCTCCTCATGGAGCGCCGGACCAACCTGGCCTTCCGCAGCGGGGCCGCCGCCCACCCCGCCGTGGCCGCCTTCGGCGCGGCCCTGCGGGAGGCGGTACCGCCGGAACTGGCCACGTAGGCACGGCTGCCGCGCGCCGCGGCGCGGGGCAATTCCCGTACGCGGGAACGCGCGTGTACGTTGGCCGGACCGGCGGATCCCTCGCGGGACCCCCGGTGCAGTCGACGGAAACCGTGAAGAAGATCGGGGTAGCACGTGACGCATCGCGTACGAGGGGTCATCGCCCGGAGCAAGGGCGCACCGGTGGAGACCACGACGATCCTCGTGCCCGATCCGGGCCCCGGCGAGGCGCTCGTACGGGTCCAGGCCTGCGGGGTCTGCCACACCGACCTGCACTACCGGGAGGGCGGCATCAACGACGAGTACCCCTTCCTGCTCGGCCACGAGGCAGCCGGGATCGTCGAATCGGTCGGCCCGGACGTCACCTCCGTGGCCCCCGGCGACTTCGTCGTCCTCAACTGGCGCGCGGTGTGCGGAAACTGTCGGGCCTGCAAGCGCGGCCGCCCGTGGTACTGCTTCGACACGCACAACGCCACCCAGCCCATGACCCTGGAGGACGGCACCCCGCTCTCCCCGGCCCTGGGCATCGGCGCCTTCGCCGAGAAGACCCTGGTCGCCGCCGGCCAGTGCACCAAGGTGGACCCGGCCGCCTCGCCGGCCGCCGCCGGACTGCTCGGCTGCGGGGTGATGGCCGGCCTCGGCGCCGCCCTGAACACCGGCAACGTCGGGCGCGGCGACTCCGTCGCCGTCATCGGCTGCGGGGGAGTGGGCAACGCCGCCGTCGCCGGCGCCCGGCTGGCCGGAGCCTCGCGGATCATCGCGGTTGACCTGGACGACCGGAAGCTGGAGTGGGCGCGGGGCCTCGGCGCCACGCACACCGTCAACGGTGGCACCGAGGACGTGGTCAAGGCCATCCAGGAACTCACCGGAGGCAACGGCGCCGACGTGGTCATCGAGGCCGTCGGCCGCCCCGAGACGTACCGGCAGGCGTTCTACGCGCGCGACCTGGCCGGCACGGTGGTCCTGGTCGGCGTCCCGACGCCGGAGATGCGGCTCGAACTCCCGCTGCTGGACGTCTTCGGGCGCGGTGGCGCCCTGAAGTCCTCCTGGTACGGGGACTGCCTGCCCGAGCGGGACTTCCCGCTGCTCATCGACCTCTACCTGCAGGGGCGCCTCGACCTGGACGCGTTCGTCTCCGAGCGGATCGCCCTGGACGGCGTCGAAGCGGCCTTCGAGCGCATGGAGCGCGGCGAGGTGCTCCGCTCGGTGGTCGAGTTCTGACCGGGATGTGACGGGGCCGGCCGGGATGTGACGGGGCCGGCCGGGATGTGACGGGGCCGGCCGGGGCCGCGACGCCGGCCGGACCGAGCCGCGACGCCGGCCGACCGGAATGTGACGCGGGCCGACCGGCCCGTGACGCCGGCTGGACCGGCCCGTGACCCGGTCCGCTCGGGGCCCGCGCGGCCGCCCCGCGGGCCCGCCCCCTCCCGGGGGCCTCGCGTAAACTCGGCCCGGCCCGTCGCCCCGGGCCGCCACCACCCACCGGCCCCGGGACGGCTGACGCGCACACACCCACCGTGTCGACCCCCAGGGACCCTCGTGACCCCCGTGCCCACCGTGACCTCCGCCGCCGGCAGCTACCGCCAGCCCGGCGTCGTACTCACCGACCACCACTTCAGCGTGCCGCTCGACCACGCCCGCCCCGATGGCGAGCGGATCGACCTGTACGCACGGGAACTGGTCGCCACCGGGAAGGACCCCGCGTCCCTGCCCTGGCTGCTCTACCTGGAGGGCGGACCCGGCTTCGGTGCCCGCCGGTTCATCGGCCGGCAGGCCTGGCTGGAGCGGGCCCTGTCCGAGTACCGGGTGCTGCTCCTCGACCAGCGCGGCACCGGCCGCTCCTCCCCGGTCAACCGGCAGACCCTGCCGCTGCGCGGCGGCCCCGCGCGGCAGGCCGAGTACCTCACCCACTTCCGCGCCGACTCCATCGTGCGCGACGCCGAGACCATCCGTCCCCTCCTCACCGGGGGCGCTCCCTGGACGGTCCTCGGCCAGAGCTTCGGCGGCTTCTGCGTCACCCACTACCTCGGCGCCGCCCCCGAGGGACTGACCGCGGCCCTCATCACCGGCGGGCTGCCCTCCCTCGACGCGAGCGCGGCCGAGGTGTACGAAGCCGCGTACCCCCGCATGGAGCGCAAGAACCGGGCGCACTACGCCCGCTACCCCATGGACGTGGAACGGGCCCGCCGCATCGCCGCCCACCTCGCCGAGCACCCGGCCGAGCTCCCCGGCGGATACCGGCTGACGGTCGAAGCCTTCCAGTCCCTGGGCCTCATGCTCGGCGTCTCGGACGGCAGCCACCAGCTGCACTACCTGCTGGAGGGCGCCTTCGTCCCCACCGGGGCCGGGCCCGCCCTGTCCGACGCCTTCCTGGAGGCGGTCCACGCCCAGCTCTCCTTCGCCGGACACCCGCTCTATGCCCTGATGCACGAGGCGATCTACGTCCAGGACCCGGGCGCCCCCATCGGCTGGGCCGCCGAACGGGTCCGCGCGGACCACCCGCGCTTCGACGCCGCGAGGACCCTCGCGGGCGAGGAGCCGCTGTACTTCACCGGTGAGACCATCCACCCCTGGCACTTCACCGGCGACCCGGCGCTCGCCCCGCTGCGCGAGACCGCCGAACTGCTGGTGGCCCGCACCGGCTGGACGCCCTTGTACGACCGGGCGCGGCTCGCCGCCAACAAGGTGCCGGTGGCCGCCGCCGTCTACCACGACGACATGTACGTCGACACCGGGCACTCCCTGGCCACGGCCCGCGCCGTCCGGGGGCTGAAGACCTGGGTGACGGACGAGTTCGAACACGACGGCGTCCGCGCGGGCGGCCCGCGCGTCCTGGACCGGCTGCTGGCCCTCGTACGGGACGAGGCCTGATCCCCGGGGGAGTTACGGGACCGGTATGCCCGTGCGGAGGAAGAACAGACCGGTGAGGTGCCCCTCCTCGTTGAAGGTGACGCGGAACTCTCCGGGCTCCTTCGCCATGTGCAGCGGCACGTTGACCACGGTTCCCTGGACGGACGCGACCTGCTGGGGCTCCCCGTGTGATCGGTAGGCCCCGAACTCCTCCTGGTACTCCTTCCAGGACCGCGCGAGGAGCTCCGCGGGCGCCGGGTGGCGCAGCGTCTCGTCGAACCGGCCCGAGACGGCGGTGAAGTCACCCCGCACCACTTCGTCGAGCACGTCGAGAGCGAGCTGCTTGTCATCGGCCGGGGCCGGGACCGCCATCGCGGCCGGGGCCATGACCGCCGCGGGGCCGCGCACCTGCGCGGGGCCCGCGGGGGAACCGTTCGTCAGGAGGACGGCACCGGAAACGAGCACGGCCGCGGGCACGATCCGAACGAACCGCCGCCGTCGCTTCCCGTTCCCGCCGCGCGTCGTGTGTCTGCCGGACTGCAGGGCCATGGTCTTCCCCTTCTCCCCTTCTCCCCTTCTCCCGTTCGAGAGGCTGGGGTGGGGGTGGGGGTGGGGGCTGGGAGGTCGGGAGGTCGGGAGGTCGGGAGGTCGGGAGGTCGGGAGGTCGGGAGGTCGGGAGGGTTTGCCTTGGGTCTCCCGATTCACCTGGAACGCCACCCTTCATGCTAGGGCGCCCGGATGGGGGTCGCACGTCGGCTGCGGCAGGTGCCCGAGGTCCTCAGCCGCCGGTACGGACGGTTCCACGAAGGCCCGGGTCAGGTGGGCGGTGGCCAGCAGGGCGCCCCGGCGCACCGCGAGGGCCAGGGCCTCCTCGCGGGAGGCCCGGGCGGCGGCCCGGTCGCGTTCGTGGGAGTACGGGATCGCCGGATCGGCCAGCTGCACCGCGTGGACCAGGACGTCACCGGTGACCAGGACGTCCCGGTCCCCGCAACCCGGGCCGCCCGCGCCCTCCACCAGGACCGACTGGTGGCCCGGGGTGTGCCCGGGCGTCGGCAGCAGGGTGAGCCCGGGGGCCAGCCGGTGCACCCCGGTCACCTCCTGGAGCTGGCCGGAGGCCCGCAGCGGGGCCACCGTCCAGTCCCACACCGGGTCCGCCCGGTCCAGGGCCGCAACCTCCGCACCCTGTACGAGGTACCGCGCGGCCGGGAAGAACGGCCGGCCCGCCGCGTCGAGCGTCCAGCCGGTGTGGTCCTCGTGCAGGTGGGTCAGGACCACCGCCTCCACGTCGGCCGGGGCGATCCCGGCCTCCGCGAGCGCGGCGGGCAACCGGCCCGGGACCGGGGCCCAGCCGGCCGCGGGCCCCTGCGCCGGGCCGACCCCCGCGTCGATCAGCACCCAGCGGCCGCCCGGCCGGGACACGGCGAAGCACCGGAAGTCCAGCCGCCAGGAGCCGTCCGGCCCGGCCGCGCCCGGGTCCACGCGGGCGGCCCGGACCCAGGCGGCGGCGCCCGCCCCGGGGAACGCCGTGGCCGCGGGCTCGAAGAACGACCCGGTGGCGTCGAGCAGGGCCACCACGAGCCCGTGTCCGTCCATTCGCCTATTGTGCGATGCATGAGCGAACGACTGGACGGGCCCGCGCCCTTGGAACCGATGCCCACCGACTGGCAGCGTGCCCTGGCGGTCGTGGCGCACCCCGATGACCTGGAGTACGGCTGCGCGGCGGCCATCGCGGACTGGACGGACGGCGGCCGCGAGGTCGTCTACCTGCTCGCCACGCGCGGCGAGGCGGGCATCGACACCATCGACCCGGCCGAATGCGCCCCGCTGCGCGAGGCGGAGCAGCGCGCGAGCGCGGCCGTCGTCGGGGTGTCAGCGGTGGAGTTCCTCGACCACCGCGACGGCGTCGTCGAGTACGGCCTCGGCCTGCGCCGGGACATCGCGGCCGCCATCCGCCGCCACCGCCCCGAGCTGGTCGTCACCATGAACCACCGCGACACGTGGGGCGGCGCCGGGGGCGGCGGATACTGGAACACCCCCGACCACAAGGCGGTCGGCCGGGCCGTCCTGGACGCGGCGGGCGACGCGGGCAACCGGTGGATCTTCCCCGAACTCATCGCGGAACAGGGGCTGGAGCCGTGGAACGGGGTGCGCTGGGTCGCGGTGTCCGGCACCACGACGCCCACGCACGCGGCCGACGCCGGTCCCGGCCTGGAGCGTTCGGTGAGATCGCTGATGGAACACAAGGCGTACATCGCGGCCCTGACGGACGAGGACCCCGAGACGTACGTACGCACCTTCCTGACGGGCAACGCCCAGCAGGCGGCGGCCCGGTTCGGCGGCCGCCCGGCGGTGCCCTTCGAGGTCTTCCCGCGTTGAGCGGTGCGCCCTAAGGTGTCGCCGTGATCGACACCATCAGCACGGAGATCGCGGAGGGCGAGGAACGGATCCGTCTGGAGGTCGCGGACGGGATCGCGGAACTCACCCTCTGCCGGCCGGAGAAGCTCAACGGCTGGAGCTGGGAGTCCACGCGCCAGCTGGGACTGCTGGCGGACCGGATCCGCTTCGACCCGGCGGTACGGGTGGTCCTGCTGCGGGCCGAGGGCCGGGCGTTCTGCGCGGGCATCGACGTGACGGCCCCGGGCGGGGCGATCACGGGCGGCTCGGCGGCCGAGCGCAACCGCAACTACTACGAGGGCATCCGCTGGGTCCACGAACGCTTCGCGGTGCTGGCCCGGCTGCCGCAGCCGGTCGTGGCGGCCGTGCAGGGCTACTGCCTGGGCTTCGGCTTCGAGCTGGCCCTGCTGGCCGACATCCGGGTGGCGGCGGACGACGCCGTCTTCGCCCTGCCCGAGGCGCAGTTGGGCGTGGCGGTGGATGCGGGCGGCGATCTGCGCATCGCCCGGGAGGCGGGGGCCGGCTGGGCCAAGTTCCTCGCCCTGACCGGCCGTCGCATCGACGCGCGGACGGCCGAGCGGCTGAACCTGGTCCAGCAGGTCGTCCCGCCACAGGAGTTGGAGCCGACCGCACGCGCGCTCGCGGCGGAGATCGCGGCCAACGCCCCCCTGGCGGTCCAGGGCATCAAGCGCGCGATCGACTCCTACGCCGATGCCGCCCTGCCCGCGGCCCTGGACCGCGTCGCGATGACGGCGGCCCTGACCCTGACCTCCGAGGACTCCCGGGAGGGCTACACCGCCAAGGCGGCCCGCCGGCCCCCGCACTTCACCGGGGGCTAGGCCGTCGGACCTCCGGCGGGTCCGGTCACTCCTCCAGGCGAAGCAGGGCCAGGGCCCTGGCGCAGACCTCGGGCAGGCGGTCGTGGCCGCCCTCGGCGGCCCAGTGTTCGAGGGCCACGGTGACCGCGTCGATGAGGACGGCCGCCAGCAGGCGGGTTTCCAGGGCGGCCGCCGGGCGCCCCGTGCGCCGCGCGAGCACCGGCACCAGGCGGTCCTGCATCGCCCGGGCGGCCGCGAGCCAGCGCAGCCGGATCTCCGGGACCCGGCTCATCACCTGGATCAGGCGCACCGTCTGGCCCGGTTCCTCGTAGCGCGCACCCGCCGTCGCGATGGTGAAGGCGGCCTGGACCGCCTCGGTGAGCGGCTCCGCGGCGGGCCGCAGCGCGAGCTCCTCGACCAGCGTGGCCACCCCGGCGGTCAGGACCGGGGTCAGCGCGTCCTCCTTGGTCGGGCAGTACCGGTAGAAGGTGCGCAGTGAGATCCCGGCCGCCCGCGCGATGTCGTCGACCGTCGTGGCCTCGTACCCCCGCTCCGAGAACAGCGCGGCCGCGGCCTCCGCGATCTCGTACCACGTGGCCTCCCTGCGCCGCTGCGTCAACGACGGGCGGCCCGTACTCGCCGTGCTCACCGCAACACCTCCTGGGATGGGTGGGGCCAATGTGCCACACCTGTCACGGGGTGAACGGACCCCGGCCCAACTGATCGCGCACCGGGACCACTTCGGGGTTGACGAGGGAGCGGCGCTGCCAGTTCGCGCCGTCCACCACCAGGGTGTGCCCGGTGATGAAGCGGGCGTACGGCGAGGCCAGGAAGGTGGCGGCCCAGCCCAGTTCGCGCGGGGCGCCGACCCGCAGGGCGGGCTGTCTGGCGTCCTTGCCGTCCGGGGCGGCCCGGTCCAGGCCGCCGCGGATGTCCTCGGTCATGTCCGCGTGCGGGACCAGTCCGGGGACCAGCCCGTTGATCTGGATGCCGTAGGGGCCCCACTCGACGGCGAGCGTCTCCACGAGGTTCTTCACCCCGGCCTTGGCGGCGGCGCTGTGGGCGTAGCCGGGCCCGCCCGTCCAGGCGTACGAGGCGCCGATGTTCACGATGGACCCTGCGCTGCCCGCGGCGAGGTGGCGGCGGCCGAACTCGCGGGTCACGAACCAGGTGCCGGTCAGGGTGATGTCGACCACCGCCCGCCAGGCGTTGGGGGACAGGTCCTCCGCGGGACAGGGGAAGTTGGCGGCCGCGTTGTTGACCAGCACGTCCGGTACCCGGCCGAAGGCCGCCCCGGCCGCGTCGAAGACCTCGGCGACCCGCTCGGGGTCCCGGATGTCGCAGACGGCGGCCGTCACCCGGCCCGCGCCGGGTACGGCCGTCAGTTCCTCCTGAGCCGCTTTGAGCTGCTCGATCCGGCGCCCGGCGATCACCAGGTCCGCGCCGAGCCGTGCGAACTCGGTGGCGATGGCTTTGCCCAGACCGGTCCCGCCGCCCGTCACGAGCACCACCTGAGCGGTGAACGTGCCGGGCGGCAGGGCGGCGGAGCCGAGTGGCGGCGGCGCGGGCAGACCGCGCATGGGGTTCTCCATGCGGCCATCGATAGCGTGCGGACGCTCAGATCGCCATGGCCGGGACGCCGCCCGCCGCCGGCTACTTCTTCGGCAGGTACGCCTGCTTGCTCGCGCAGGTCCAGATCACCGGCCGGAGCCTGCCCTTCGCGTTCACGGCCGAGCCGCCGACGCGGTCGCGGTCGGAGACCGCTTCCGCCGTGCTGGCGCCGTTCGGCGAGAGCCGGGGCAGGGCGAGCACCGGACCGGAGCCGGGCCACAGCTGTGCCTGGTCGGGCAGGGTCTGCGATTCCGGGTGGAACTTGGCGGTGCCCACGCTCACGTTGGTCGTCCGGCTGATCGCCTCGAAAGTGCCGTACGGGTGGGTGTTCAGCACGCCGGGGGAGGAGGCGGGGCCGGTGTACGGCGGGGTCCAGACGAACGGCCTGTACTGGTGCGCGGGGCCGAGCCAGTCGTAGCCGGTGACCCGGCCGCTGTCGTCCATGTCCTGCACGTAGCTGTCCTGGCCGCTGGGGGCCAGGGCCCGGGCGGGCGAACCGTCCGCGGGCCACACCAGCGGGTAGTTCCCCAACTTGTGCTCGCCCGTCTCGGGCACCTCGTAGTCCTGCTCCGCCAGCCCCAGGATGTCGCCCGCGGTGTTGATGGCCGTGATCATCTTGATCCGGGTCCCGGGACCGCTGTCCGCGGGCAGCCGGAGCTCCCGCACCTTCTGGCCGTCCTTCCAGACGGTGGCGACCCCCTGCACGGTGAGGGAGGTGACGTATCCGGCGTCGTTGACGTCGGCCTCGATGTCCGGCCAGCCGGTCCCCGGCAGCGGGGTGGGCGCCGCGTTCCCGGCCCGGTAGGTGAACAGGTAGCCGTTCTCGCCGTTCACCCGGCCCACCATCAGCCCGCCGCTGTTGACGGCGATCACCTCGCCGGTCAGGGTCGCGTCGTGCAGCGGGACCCGGTGGAGCGTGGTGCCGGTCCAGTACACCGGCTTGCCGCCGGAGACGCCGACGGCGAGGTTGCCCGTGCCGAGGTCCAGGACGCCCTGGGTCGGCATCGTGTCCGGCACGTAGGTGTCGGGCGCCAGGTGCCCCAACACCTGTATCTTCGGCGTGCACTTCGCCTCGGCGGCCACGGCCGGGCCGGCCGCGGTGACCAGACCCGCAAGGACGATGACGGCTCCGGCCGCGGGCATGCTTCTTCTCATGTGCTTGTCCCCCATGGACATGTGCTGTTCCCCGTTAAGTCATGACACGTGCACGCCACATGCTGCCCGAAAGGGTGCGGGAAGTGGCTGATTTTGCGACAGGTGGTTCCGGAGTGCGTCGGTCCGGTCCATCCGGCGGGATTTCCCGTCGGGCCCACCGGTTCCCAGCGATGCAAGCGACCGCTTAGTATGCCGCGAGGCGTGGTTCCCCGTCGGCGGCTGGAGGCCCCGGATGCAGGCATGGCGAGTACACACCCCCGGCGAGCCCCGCGAGGCCATGAGCCTCGAAGAGGTTCCCGAACCCGTTCCCGGCGAGGGCGAGGTGAGGCTCAGGGTGCTCGCCGCCAACGTCAACTTCCCCGACGCGCTGCTCGTGCGCGGCCAGTACCAGATCCGCCCGCCGCTGCCCTTCACCCCCGGCGTGGAGATCTGCGGCCTGACCGACGACGGCCGCCGCGTCATCGCCAACCCGAGCCTGCCGCACGGCGGTTTCGCCGAGTACGTCACCGCCTCCGCGCGCGCACTGCTCCCCGCCCCCGACACGCTCGACGACGCCGAAGCGGCCGCCCTGCACATCGGCTACCAGACGGGCTGGTTCGGCCTGCACCGCCGGGCCCGGCTCCAGCCCGGCGAAACCCTCCTCGTGCACGCCGCCGCCGGCGGGGTCGGCAGCGCCGCCGTCCAGCTCGGCAGGGCCGCCGGGGCCACCGTGATCGGGGTCGTCGGCGGCAAGGCCAAGGTGCGCACCGCCGAGGAGCTCGGCTGCGACCTGGTCATCGACCGCACCGCCGAGGACGTGGTCGCCCGCGTCAAGGAGTTCACCGAGGGGCGCGGCGCAGACGTCGTCTACGACCCGGTCGGCGGCGGGGCCTACGCCGCCTCCGCCAAATGCGTGGCCTTCGAGGGCCGCATCGTCCTCGTCGGCTTCGCGAGCGGCACCATCCCCGCCCCCGCGCTCAATCACGCCCTCGTCAAGAACTACGCGATCCTGGGCCTGCACTGGGGCCTCTACGCCGCCAAGGACCCGGCGGCGATCGCCGCCTGCCACGCCGAGCTCACCCGGCTCGCGGCCGAAGGCGCCATCAAACCGCTGGTCAGCGAACGGGTCCCGCTCGCCGCGGCCGCGGACGCCGTGCAACGCCTCGCCGACGGGACCACGACCGGCCGGGTGGTCGTCGTACCGGCCCTGGACGCGGCACCGTCCGGCTCCACCACCGCGGACGGCGGCCCCCGATGACGGCCGCCGCGGTCACCGCCGCCGAACTGCTGGTACGCGTACGGGAACTGCTCGCCGCGCACCCGCCGACGGGCACCGCACGCGCGGAGTTCCTGCGGGCCCGCTTCGACGCCGGACTCGCCTGGGTGCACTACCCCGAGGGCCTCGGCGGACTCGGCGCCCCCCGCTCCCTCCAGGCCGTCGTGGACTCCGAGCTGGAGGCGGCCGGAGCCCCCGACAACGACCCGCGCCGGATCGGCATCGGCCTCGGCATGGCCGCGCCCACGATCCTCGCGTACGGCACCGAGGAGCAGAAGCGGCGCTTCCTGCGTCCGCTGTGGATCGGGGAGGAGGTCTGGTGCCAGCTCTTCAGCGAGCCCGGCGCCGGCTCCGACCTGGCCGCCCTCGGTACCCGCGCGGTGCGCGATGGCGAGGACTGGGTGGTGGACGGCCAGAAGGTGTGGACCTCCAGCGCCCACACCGCCCGCTGGGCCATCCTGATCGCCCGCACCGATCCCGCACTGCCCAAGCACCAGGGCATCACGTACTTCCTGTGCGATATGACCGCCCCCGGCGTGGAGGTGCGTCCGCTGCGCCAGATCACCGGCGAGGCCGAGTTCAACGAGGTCTTCCTCACCGGCGTCCGGATCCCCGACGCCCACCGCCTCGGCGAGGTCGGCCAGGGCTGGGCCGTGGCCCGCACCACCCTGATGAACGAGCGCGTCTCCATCGGCGGCATGCGGATCCCGCGCGAGGGCGGCATGATCGCCCCGGTCGCCGCCGCCTGGCGCGAACGGCCGGAGCTGCGCACGCACGCCCTGCACCAGCGGATGCTGGAACTGTGGGTGGAGGCCGAGGTCGCCCGGCTCACCGGGGAGCGGCTGCGCCAGCAGCTCGTCGCCGGCCAGCCCGGCCCCGAGGGCTCCGGGATGAAGCTCTCCTTCGCCCGGCTCAACCAGGAGATCAGCGGCCTGGAGGTGGAACTCCTCGGCGAGGAGGGCCTGCTGTACGGGGACTGGACCCTGCGCCGCCCCGAGACCGTCGACTTCACCGGCCGCGACGCCGGCTACCGCTACCTGCGCGCCAAGGGCAACAGCATCGAGGGCGGCACCAGCGAAATCCTCCTCAACATCGTCGCCGAACGCGTCCTCGGCCTGCCCGCCGAACCGCGCGACGACAAGGACCTCGCATGGAAGGACCTGGCTCGATGACCGCTCCGAGCGCCGCCCCCCTGGACCTGCTGTATTCCGAGGCGGAGGAGGAACTCCGCACGGCCGTACGGTCCCTGCTCGCCGACCGCTGCGATGCCGCGGGCATCCTCGCCCGGATCGAGGGCGGCCGCCCGCACGACCCCGAACTGTGGCGGATCCTCGCCGCCGACATCGGCGCGGCGGGACTCCTCGTACCGGAGAAACTGGGCGGACAGGGGGCGAGCCACCGGGAGGCGGCCGTGGTCCTGGAGGAGCTCGGCCGGGCCGCGGCGCCGGTCCCGTACCTCACGAGCGCGGTCCTCGCGACGGAGATCCTGCTCGGCTGCGACAGCACGCGGGCCGCCGATCTCCTACGGGAGCCCGCGGCGGGCCGCCGGATCTGCGTGCCCGCACTCCCGCTGACCCTGGCCCCCGGAGCCCCGCTGCCGCAGCCGGTCCACGACTCCGGGGACGGCGCGCTGAGCGGTACCGTCACCTCCGTCGCGGACGCGGTGGCCGCCGACGTACTGCTGGTCCTCGCCGACACCGGGCTCCACGCCGTCCCGGCGGCCGACGCCCGGATCACCCCGGTCGTCGCCCTGGACCTGACCCGGCCGCTGGCCACCGTCACCCTCGACGGCGCCGCCGGAACCCTGCTCGCCGACCCGGCCACCGCCCGCGCGGCCATCGCCGGAGCACTGCTCTCCGGCGCCGGACTGCTCGCCTCGGAACAGCTCGGGATCGCCGAGTGGTGCCTGACGGAAACAGTGGCCCACCTGCGCACCCGCCACCAGTTCAACCGGCCGCTGGGCTCCTTCCAGGCCCTCAAGCACCGCCTCGCACGGCTCTGGCTGGACGTGGCCTCCGCCCGCGCGGCGGCCCGAGCCGCCGCCGACGCCCTCGCCACCGGCGCGGCCGACGCGCCGCTCACGGTGGCCGTGGCCCAGGCCTACTGCTCGGGCGTGGCGGTCCGGGCGGCCGAGGAGTGCGTCCAGCTCCACGGCGGCATCGGCATGACCTGGGAACACCCGGCCCACCTCTACCTCAAGCGGGCCAAGTCCGACTCCCTGGCCCTGGGCACGGCCGGCCACCACCGCGGCCTGGTCGCCGACTTCGCGGAACTCCCGGCTCCGTAGGGGCCGGGAGTTCCAGCCCCGCGGGCGTTCGGGGCGCGGGGTCCGGGGCGGAGCCCGGGGAACGGTGGAAGGGAGGGCAGGGGACTCCGCCCGCGCAGCGGCCGCCCCGCGGCCGCGCGGCCGCGCCGGGGAACCGGCCGAACGGCCGATGCGGCCCGCAGGCTGGCTGCGGCAACCTTGGCGGGTTCCCCCGACGACCCCGCCCCGCGAAGGGAGCCGCGCCATGCTGCACGCCCTCTACCTCCTCGGCATCGCCGCCTTCGCCGCCTCCGGCGTCCTCGCCGCGCACCGCGCCAACATGGACCCCTTCGGCGGGCTCGTCCTCGCCTTCGCGGCCAGCATCTCCGGGGGGACCCTGCGCGACCTCATCCTCGACCGGCACCCCCTCTACTGGACGCACGACTGGCTGCTGCTCGTCCTCATAGGGTCCGTCGCCGTCGCCACCATGCTCTACCTGCGCCGCTGGGAGCTCCCGCACCGCACCCTCATGGTCGTCGACGCCGTCGGTCTCTCCGTGGTCACCGTGATCGGCGCCCGCGCCGCGATCGACGCACACGTCACCCCCGTCGCCGTGCTCATCCTCGCCGTCCTGACGGGCGTCACCGGCGAGGTCGTCCGTGACGTGCTCTGCGGGGAGTTCCCGCCGCTGCTGCTGCGCGAAGAGGTGTACGCGACGGCCGCGCTCGCCGGGGCGCTCTGCTACCTCGGCCTGCACTGGGCCGGTGCCCCGGACACCGCCAACACCGCCGTGTCCGCCGCCCTGGTCTTCGGCCTGCGCATGACGGCGGTCTTCCGCGATCTGCACCTGCCCCGGCTCCAGCGCGTCACGGGCTGACCGCCGCGGCAGCGCTTTCCAGCGCCGACAGCACACCCGGCGGCCGCCCCGGGCCTACGCCGCGGCCACCCAGGGCCTACGCCGCGGCCGCTCGGTCCTTTGCCGCCGCCGGCCCGGGCGGCAGCAGCTCGGTGATGACGAAGGCGACCACGGCCGCCAGGATCACCACGGGCATCATGGCGGAGCTGCCCAGGAGCAGGACCACGAGCACCACGCTGCTCACCGGCAGCCGCAGCGTGATGGCCGAGGCCGCCGCCATGCCCGCCGCCATCGCCGGTACGACACCCAGACCCGGCAGGGGCGAGAGCAGGACGCCCGCCGCGGCGCCGAGGAAGAGCCCCGGGAAGACGGGGCCGCCCCGCAGGCTGCCGAGGCAGAGCGTGTACGCGGCGCCCTTGAACAGGAGGACGGCGAGCAGCGCGCCGACACCCCACGCGTGCGGGTCGGCGGCCAGTGCGGCGAGGGTGGACTGACCGGATGAGGCGACGTCCACGGGCGAGCGGCCGGTGCCGAGCGCGTAGAGGGCGGCGCAGGCCGCGGCGCCGAGGGCGCACTGGACGGTCCGTACGAGCGGTCGCGCCGTGACGTAGGCGGCGATCAGCCGGGCCCCCGCCAGCAGCGGGTGCAGGACCGCGGCGAGGACCACGGCGATGGCCAGCGCCCAGAGCACGTCCGTCGCGTCCAGGCGGGGCAGCGGCGCCGGCAGCCTCAGGGAGAGGTCGCCCGTCGCCAGCCCGGTCCAGCGGCCGAGTCCGGTGAACACGAGGGCTCCCACTCCGCTGGAGAGCAGGGCGGGGAGCATCACCGCGAACAGCTGCGGCCCGCCCACTCCCGCGACCTCGATGAGGAGCACGGCGGCGATCAGCGGATTGCCGAAGATGGCCGAGATGGCCGCCGCCGCTCCGGCCGCGCCCAGGAGAGCGGTGCCCTGCGGGGTCGCCGGCACCTTCGCGAGGTCCCGGAACACCAGGGCCAGGCCGCCGCCCAGGGCGATCAGCGGCCCCTCCGGCCCCAGCACGGCGCCGAACGGCAGACAGGCCACCGCCGCGAGGAGCACGCCGGGCAGCGCGGACGAGGAAGCGCCCCCGGTGTGCAGCCCGGAGGCGGGGACGTGGCCGCCCGCACCGGGCAGGCGGGCGGCGACCAGGCCGACCGCGGTTCCGGCGACGAGGAGCAGGGGGAAGGGCCACCACCAGGGCGGGACGTCCAGTCCCATGGCGTGGGGGAGGTCCGCCCACAGGGCGTGCTCCAGTTCGTGGAGCAGGACGAGGAACCAGAAGGCGGCGAGGGACACCGGGATGCCGATGAGAGCGCAGAAGGCGAGCGCCTTGAGGTAGCCGGGGCGGCGGAGCATGTGCCGCAGCAGTTCCGCCTCCTGTGGCTGCGTCCCGCCGCCCGTAGGGTCGGATCGAGCGAGCGGCTCCGTCATGGGATTCCTCCTTCTCGGGCCGACCGTGGGGCGGGCCGTGGGGCGGGCCGTCCGTCGGGCCGGGGGGTCACGCCTCGTCCTCCGGGAACCGCGGGGCCTCCCCCCGCCTGGCCACCCCGATCCGGACCGCGCCGAAGAGGACCTTGGCGATCACTCCGACCACGATCAGATCGGCGGCCATCTGCGCCGTCGTCAGCACACGGGCCGCCTGAGTGGTGGGCGCGATGTCCCCGAATCCCACGGTCGCGAACACCGTGACGGTGAAGTACAGCGCGTCGGTCCGGGTCAGCGGCTCCGTGAACGAATCCGGCAGCTCCTTCGAGAGCAGGAAGTACGTCGCCGAGAACAGCACCAGGAACAGCGGCACGCCGGTGGCCAGCGCTTCGAGGGCGCGCAGCCTCGGATGCTCCGCATGGGTGATGGCGGCGATCTGCCAGGCGATCAGGCCGCCGAAGAGGGCCAGGCCGAGTACCAGCAGCACGAGGGTCAGGGTGCCGAACCCGCGGTCCATCGGGGCCAGGTAGTACAGCGCCGTGAGGAGGACGACCGAGGCCGCCGAGCGGAGCAGCGGTCCCGCCAGCAGGCGCAGGCCCTGACGGCCCGGCCCGGGCAGCGACCGTGGGCGGCCCGTCACCTTCACCGACCCCTGCCGCGGTGGTCGACCGGTACCGCGTCCTCGACCTCGCCGCCCATGACCACTCCTCGCACACGAACCGGGCGATTTCCCGCCTCCGGCGGCGGGCGGAGCCGTACGCCCATTGCAGCACCCGCCTGATCCACTCGCACCCCGGACCGCTCTCCGGCCCCCACGCCCCCCCACCGCCTCCCCCCGAGTAGTCCCCGGGCTCAGCGCGTGAGGTCGTAGAGGCTCCGGCTCACGAGCCACAGTCCGAGGACGAGGCAGGTGACGACGATGGCCTGGTCCTTGTGGCCCGACAGCCACGCGCGGAGGTTCGTGAGCGCCAGCGCGGCCCTCCCGGGCGCGAACACCATGTACAGCTCCATGGTCAGGAGGCTGGACGTGGCGAGGACGCAGAAGGCCAGCAGGGCCAGGTACGAACTGCGGTGGGAGAGGTCGGCCTCGATGACGGTGGCGGCTCCGGCACCGACCATTCCCCAGGGCTGGAGGAGCACGGCGAGCGTGGCCGCCGACCACCCGGAGGCCTGGTCCATACGGGACGTCAGGGAGGTCCCGGAGGATCCCGAGGTCCCGGAGGTCCCGGAGGATCCGGACGTCCCGGAACCGGCAGCCGGCGGGCCACCGGCCGAGGCGCGCCGCCGCCGGCGCCTGTGCTCGCTGTACAGCAGCAGCCCCGTGCCGATGGCCAGCTTGGCGGCCAGCGCGGCCGTGGTGGGTGGCGAACGGGGAGCGGGCGGCTCCCCGCCGGTGAGGAGGAGCACGATGGCGACCACGGCAACGAGGCAGGCGAGCCAGGCGGCGATGAAGGCGAGCCCCTTCAAGACGCCCCGGGGCGCCGAGAGCACCAGGACGAAGGCCATGACCGGCAACGGGTAGAGCGTGATGACCAGGCCGATGACCAGCAGGTCAAACACCATGGCCACGCACCTGTGAAGCGCCGTCCCGGCCCGCCCAGATCAGCGGATAGGCATCGCTCCCGGTCCGTTCGACCCACCGCAGCAGGTCCCGCAGGACTTCGGGACGGTCGCCCGGACTCTGCTCCACCAGCCTGGTCAGCAGGGTGCGCATTCTGCGCAGTGCCATCGGGGAGCCGGCGACGGCGAAGACGAGGTCGTCGGCGGCCGTGCGCACGTACTGTTCCCAGTCGGGCACCGGGACGGTCACCCGCACCCTGCCCTCCTCGTCCGTGAAGTGTCCGATGTCCAGGTCCCGGTCGGCGAGGTGGAGCAGGAGGTCCTCCAGGCGGTCCAGGCAGTCCACCGCCGTCGCCGGATCGTTGACGGCCGGGGAGAGGGCCCGTAGCGCCATGTCGACGAGGAGCCGGAACGGCAGCTGCGGATCCTGGTCGAAGGTGCGCTCCACCCCCGTCACCATGGAGTCGAGCAGCACCCGTTCGGGCAGTTGCCCGCCCGTCACCTCGGCGAGCACCAGGCCCCGCGACAGGGCACGGCCCGGGGCGACGCGGAAGGTGATCGAGCAGTGGTGGGCCTTCGCCGCGCGGACCAGCGCGGAGACGTCCAGCTGCTGGAGCACGGCCGCCGGTCCCGACCAGCGGACGGCGGCGCCGCCGGCCGTCCCGGGAGGTGCAGCGGTGACCTTGCCCTGATCCGGGTCCGGGTCCGGACCCCGATCCGGATCCGGATCGTACGGCCGTACGTACAGCGCATCGAACAGCTGGTGCGCGCGGGTGGCGATCGCGGCCAGCGAGTGGGCGAGCTGGATCGAGCTGAAGGCCATCATCTGGAGCGTGCGCATCAGTGCGAGCGCGACCAGAGTGAGCAGCATGGCGATGAAGGGGACGACGACCGACACGTTTCGCTTCGTGCCGATGGCCAGGCCCGCGGTGATGCTGAACACGAACACCCCGACGGTGAAGGCGAACGCGCGCCAGACGATCGGCTCGTCCCGGAAGAGCCCGAGACGGGGCGTGAAGGCGCTGGCGGAGAACTGCACGACCAGGAACAGCATCGAGTAGATGATGCTCACCAGGCTGATGACGCCGAACCCGATGGTGAACAGCAGGGTCGCCACACGTCCGGACTCCACCCGCGGTCCCACCGACAGGAGCGGGACCAGCAGCCCCAGCACCAGCCCGGCGACCGCGCAGACGAGCTGGGACAGGTCCCGGCGCACCGCGCGCGCAGGCCGGTGGAACGGCGCCCCCCGCCGACGCCTCCGCGTGGACCCGGGGCGTGCGGGGCCATCAGCCGAGCCGGACATCCAGCCTCCTCAACGGTCCCCGTGGACGCAGCGCCGGTTAAAGATGCAACCACGGGAGCGGTGGGACCGAGTGGCGAAATGCCGGATACGGGCAATTCCGTCATTGTTCTCGGGGAAGGGCGGCCGCCGGCCGCCGGGAACCGTGGCCCGAGGAGTCGCACCGTGCCTGGACCGGAGGCCGGACCCCGTCTGCGCGCCGTGCCCCGCTGGATGCGCAAGCACACCCCGCTGCTGGGCCGGCTCCTGGAGCAGCTCGCAGCCGTCAGGGTCCTGGACTGCGCGACCAGACTGGCCGCCCAGGCCTTCCTCGGCGCCGTGCCGGCCGTCTTCGTCATCGCGGCCCTCGCCCCCGACTGGCTCCAGGACCAGCTGATCTCCTCCATCCGGACGACACTGGGGCTCCAGGACGCCGCACTGGACCAGGTGCAGTCGGTGTACTCCGCCTCCGATCCCACGGCCGTCACGAGCACGGGCTGGGTGGGGGTCGTGGTGACGCTGCTGTCGGCGACCGCGTGCAGCCGCGCCCTGCAGAGGACGTGCGAACGCTCTTGGCACCTGCCCAAGGCCAAGGTCCGGGTCGCCGCGTGGCGGTGGCTGGCCTGGCTCGTCGTCTGGCTGGTCGCCCTGCTGTTCCAGGGGCTGGTGCAGACGGCCTTCGGCGCCGGCCGGGCCACCGGTTTCGCCCTCGTCGTCGTCAGCGGAACACTGCTGTGGTGGTGGACGCAGCACCTGCTGCTCGGCGCCCGCATCCCGTGGCTGCCGCTGCTGCCCGGTGCGCTGCTGGCGGGGGTCGGGGAGCAGCTCCTGACCGTCGCGTCGCGGGTCTACATGCCCGTCGCCGTCGAGCGCAGCATGCAGCAGTTCGGCAGCCTCGGCTCGGTCTTCGTCCTGCTGTCCTGGCTCATCGGGTTCTTCCTCGTCATCACCCTCGCCATCGCCGTCGGGTACGTGGTGGCCCACGAGCCGCTCCCGGCGGGCTGGCTCGGCACGCCCGAGGACCCCCCGGCACCGTGACCTCACGGGGCTACCGCTGTCCGGCCCGGCCGGAGGCGCGGCCCCCGGCCGCCAGCAGGGAGAGGACGGCGAGCACGGCGAGCAGGACGATGACCAGCAGCAGGACGGTGAGGACCGTCGGGTGGTTCCACAGCGCGAACACGAGCGCCAGTACGAGCAGCGCGCCGGTGGTGAGCGGCCGGCGGTGGGCCTGCACCCAGGTACCGGTGCTCCCGGTGCGCACTCCGTGGGCGGCGCCCCACGCGGCGGCGGAGTCGGCCGCGCGCTCGGCGCGGCCGCGCACACCGCGCGGCAGGCGGCCGGCGCCGGAGAGGTAGGCGCCGAGGGCCACGACGACCCCGAGGACCAGCGCGGTCCGGATGCTGACCCGCAGGAACCGCACCAGGGTGTCGAAGACCGCCGCTGCCGCCTCCGGTGACTGGACCTGCGCCGGGAGGTGGCCGAGGTAGTAGTGGCGGACGACGGCCAGCCCGATGGCGAAGACGAGACAGGCGGCGGCCGCGCCGAGCGTCACGGTGACCAGGGCCCGGCGACGGCGCCGGGCGAGCAGCACTCCGACGGCCCCGAGGACCACGGTGAGCACGGGCAGCCAGTTGCCGGCCACGTCGAGCAGGTGGACCGCGCCCCTGATCTTCTGCAGCTTGTCGGACTGGAAGAGCACCATCTGCTTGTCGACCTCGGGGATCTTCTCGGCCGGGGACAGGCCGGCCTTCACGAGCTCCTCCTTGACGCTCTCCACGGCGGCGCCGACATCGAGGGTGACGGTGCCCCCCTCGACTCCCACCGCGCCGCGGCCCTCACCGGTCAGCGCCTGCACCACCGCGGAGTGCGCGGCCCGGTTGGCGGTGGTCCAGACCGTCTCGAAGCGGTCGCTCTCCACGAACCGGGTCGCCACCTTGGAGACGGCCGCGTCCGCGGCCGAGTCCAGCTGCGGTCCCAGCGCCTTGACGGCCGTTCCGACGCGGGGCGGCAGCCCCTGGGCCTCCAGCCACTTCGCCAGGTCCGAGGTGACCCGGGCGCCGTCGACCCGGACGTCGGCCGCCTCGGTGATGCGGTGGACGGCTGCCGCCTCGATCGCCGGATCCGAGGCGAGCGGGGAGACCGTGGACACGTAGCGGCCGGTGTCCAGCACGATGTCGTGCACCCAGACCGTGAGCAGGGAGATCGGCACGAGGAGGCACGTGAGCGTGATCACCACGGCCGAGACCGAGCTCATCGCCGTCCGCGCGGCGCGCGACCCTCCCGTCCGACCCGGTGCGGACGGCTCGTCGAGCGGCTCGGACGGCAGACTCATGGCGCTCCCGGGAACGAACGACGGACGGGAAACCCGCTTCCGTCCCATGGGACACATGCCGAGGCCGGATCTGCGCGTTCAGCTGCGCCCACCGTGTGATCCGCCGCGTGCCGGGTCGTGGTGGCCCGCGGTGGCTCGTGGCGGGTCGCGGCGGCTCGTGACGGGTCCGCCCGGTGACCTCGTCCGCCGTGCCGCGTTAGACCCGTAGGCACCGGCCACCGAGCGAGGGAGACCGTATGTCCGCAGCACCCGCCGCCGCACCACTCACCCGCCGCGCGGTCCTCCGTACGGCTTTCACCGCGGCCGTGTTCGCCGGCACGGCCGCGGCACTGGCCCCCGTACTGCGCGCCCGCCGTCCGCGGCAGACCCTCACCCCGGCCCCGCTCGCCCCGGGCGGCGAGGAGACGTACCGCGGCCGGCACATCGCCGTCGGCCCGGCAGGGGCCGTCCGCATCGACGGCCGTCCCCTGCACGTCATGCGCCGCGCCGACGGCAGCTACCTCAGCGGGATCAACCACTTCCAGTCCTACGAGACCCCGCTGGAGCTGGCCCGCGCCGCGGTGGACGAGCTGGGCACCAACCAGCTGGCGTTCGCGGCCGCGCACCACGGGGGACAGGAGTAGTACGCCGTGTACATCCGGCAGAACCAGAAGAACCTCACCAGCGCACAGAAGAAGCGCTTCACGGCGGCCGTCATCGAGCTCAAGCGCAACGGCACCTACGACGCGTTCGTGCGCACCCACGACAAGTACTTCGTCCCCGACCGCGACCGCAAACTGCGCGTCGGGCACATGTCCCCGTCCTTCTTCCCCTGGCACCGGCGCTACCTGCTGGAGTTCGAGCGGCAGCTGCAGAACGTCGACCCCGGCGTGAGCATCCCGTACTGGGACTGGACCACCGACAACAGCCCCGTCTCCTCGCTGTGGGCGGAGGACTTCCTCGGCGGGACCGGCCGCGAGAGCGACCGCCAGGTCATGACCGGCCCGTTCGCCTACGAGAAGGGCAACTGGACGGTCACCGTGGGCATCACCGAGGCCCGCTTCCTGACCCGGAACCTGGGCCGGCCGCAGAACCCGATCAGCCTGCCGACCCCGGCCGAGCTCCAGTGGGCGATCGACGACCCGACGTACGACAGCTCGCCCTGGGACTCGACCGCGGCGCGCGGCGGCTTCCGCAACAAACTGGAGGGCTGGGCCGCCCCCAAGAGCGAGAAGTGGCGCAACCACAACAAGGTGCACCAGTGGATCGGCGGCCACATGACGGGCGGCACGGCACCCAACGACCCGGCGTTCTGGCTGCACCACGCCTTCGTGGACCTGCTCTGGGACCGCTGGCAGCAGAAGCACGCCGGATCCGGCTACCTGCCCGCCGCCCCGCTCGCCCCCGGCGACCTCCAGCGCGGCCGGGTGATCGCCCTGGACGAGCCGATGCCGCCGTGGGACGTCACCCCGCGCGAGATGCTCGGCCACCAGGGTTCCTACCGCTACGAATGAGCGGCCGGGCGCGGCCGACGGGCGCGCCGGGCACGGGGAAGGGCCCCCGCCGGGAGGCGGGGGCCCTTCGGGTCACCGGGCGATCAGCCGCCGTAGTTGCCCTCGGTGTGGTGCTCGCCACCCGACGCGTTGACGCAGGTGTTGCCGAACGCCGGGTTCAGCAGGCCGACCACGTTGACGGTGTTGCCGCAGACGTTGACCGGGACGTGCACCGGGACCTGGAGCAGGTTGCCCGAGAGGACACCGGGGGAGTTGGCCGCCGCGCCGTGCGCTCCGGCGTCGGCAGCCGCCAGACCCGCACCAGCGGCCAGGGCGCTACCGGCGGCAGCGGTGATGACGAATGCCTTCGCGATACGCGACATCAAGATCTCCTCGAGTGAAACGGGGGAACCGCGGGGAAAGAACCCGCGGCGTTCGACATGGCATACAACGCGGGGAGCGCCCAAGGGTCACGGCCGCTGGGCCGCCGGTGATCCTGAAACCCGCTTCTGCTCGAACGCGGCACCCTTCTGGACGCCGCACCCGCTCGAACGCGGTACCTACGGAGCGCGGCACTTCCGGAGCGCGGTACCTCCGGAGCGCCGCGCCTCCGGAACGCCGCGCCTCCGGAACTACGTGGCGCTCCCGAAGCGCGCGGAGGCGAAGTACGGGCGCACCGGCATGACGGCGCCCGGCCGCAGGACCTCCACCGGGGTGCCCGCGCAGCCCGGCTCCCGGTACAGCGCCACCCGTCCCCGGGTCTTGTTCGTCACCGCCCGCCCGCCACCGCCCCGCGCGTCCACGCAGCCCTTGGGGGAGGCGACGCCGTGCGGCCGGTCGTCGGTGCCCAGGTACTGGAAGGCGGGCCCCACGGACGACGGGGTCCCGAGGGCCGCGGTGGGGCCGTCGGCCGCGTGCGCGGAGGCGGCGGCCAGCGGCCCGGCCGCCGCCACGAGCAGCAGGACGGGGACCGATCCGGCCCGGACGAGACTGCGGAGGGCGGGGTGGAGAGTGAGGGATCGCATGCCCGCCCAACCCGGCCCGCCCCGGCCGGGGTCACGCCTTGTCACCCGGTGCACGCCTGTGCGACCGTGCGACCGACGGTGCGCGGAAGAGGAGGGTCGATGGCCACAGCGGCCGGCGAGGACCGGGATCCGGACCGCCCCCGGGTCCGTACGGAGTACGGCGTGGTCGAGGGCAGGACCGGACCGGGCGGCACCGCCGTCTTCCGGGGCGTCCCCTACGCCGCCCCGCCCGTCGGCGCCCGCCGGTTCGCCGCGCCAGGGCCTCCCGGGGCGTGGGACGGCGTACGGGACGCGGGTGCGTACGGCCCCACCGCGCCCAAGGTGCCCTACCCCGAGGCCTTCGCCGCGCTGCTGCCCGATCCGGAGATCCCCGGGGACGACTGCCTGAACCTCAACGTCTGGACCCCGCGGCCGCGGCCGGGGGCCCGGCTTCCGGTCATGGTGTGGATCCACGGCGGCGCCCTCACCCGGGGCTCCTCGGCGGTGCCCGTCTACGACGGCTCAGCCTTCGCCCGCGACGGCGTCGTGCTCGTCTCCGTCAACTACCGCCTGGGCGTCCTCGGCTACGGGCTCTTCCCCGACGCCCCCGCCAACCGCGGCCTGCTCGACCAGATCGCCGCCCTGACCTGGGTGCGGGAGAACATCGCGGCCTTCGGCGGCGACCCCGGCCGGGTCACCGTCTTCGGCGAGTCCGCCGGGGCCATCAGCACCGGCGCCCTGCTCGCCGCACCCCGCGCCGCCGGCCTCTTCCACCGGGCGGTCCTGCAGAGCGGCGCACCCGAGGCGCTGCCGCGGGACCGGGTGCGCGCCATGGTCCGGCGGATGGCCTCGCTGCTCAAGGTGCCGGCCACCGCCGAGGCGTTCACCGGGGTCGCGCTGCCCGACCTGCTCGCCGCCCAGGCGACCGTACTGCGCCGCTCCTCACCGCTGGTCGGCGGCCCCGCCTGCGGCCTGGTCACCGACCCGGACACGCTGCCGCAGGATCCGCTCGAGGCGGCGGCCGCCACCGACGTCCCGCTGCTGCTGGGCTGGACCGCCGAGGAGCACCGGCTCTGGCTGGCCCCGACCGGGGCCGTGCGGCTGCTGGACCGGCTGGGCCCGCTGTCCGTGGCCCTGGGCCGGATCCGCAGCGGCAAGGACCGGGCCGCCGTACGGGCGCTGCGTGCCGAGCGGCCCGGCGCGGGCCCGGCCGATCTCCTCGGCCACCTGCTCACCGACCGGCTGCTGCGCGATCCGCTGCGCGCCCTGGCCACGGCGGCCGGGCGCACCGAGCCGGCCTTCGTGTACGAGTTCGCCTGGCCGTCCGGGGTGGCGGGCCTCGGATCCTGCCACGCGCTGGAGCTGGGCTTCGTCTTCGACACCCTGGACGTGCCCGAGGCATCCTGGCTGGCCGGGCCGGGCGCCCCGCAGGAACTGGCCGCCGAGATGCACACGGCCTGGGTGCGCTTCGCCGTGGAGGGGGATCCCGGCTGGGCCCCCTGGAACGGCAGCGGCCCGCCGAGGGTGTTCGGCGGACCGGGGCTGGAGGAACCGCGGCCGGTTACTCCACGGGTCCTTCCATGACCTTGCTGATGAACTGGATCGGCCCCTCACCCATGTTGGGCACATAGGTCTTGGCGTTGTGCTGGCCGCCCTGGATGACCCTCAACTCGGTGTGGACCGGCCCCTTGCCGTACGTGGCGATGAACTTCTGCACGTTCGGCAGGGTGTTCTTGTTGCTCTCGTTGGTCCCGACCTGGAAGGCCAGGTAGACGTCCGGGCCCTTCTTGTCGATCAGCTCCTTGGCCAGCAGCTCGGGGTTGTTCTCCGCCTTCTCCTTGTCGTGGCCCTTCCACAGCGAGGAGTCGGGGACGATGTCGGGACCGGAGCAGATGGCGGCCTTGAACTTCTCGGGGTACTTCAGCACGGCCTTCAGGCTGGCGAAGCCGCCGGTGGAGGAGCCCATGTAGGCCCAGCCGTCGCGCGACTTGACCGTGCGGAAGTTCGCCCGCATCAGGTCCGGGACGTCGTCGGTCAGCCAGGTGCCCATCTTGGGCTGGCCCGGAATGTCGGATGCGTCCCAGTAGATGCCCTTGTCGTCCGGCGCCGGGTTCAGCACCGGCATGGCCAGGATGAAGGGCTTGCTCTTGCCCTCGCTGTACCACTTGCTGATGCTGGTCTGGAGCCCCAGGTCGGTGCCCATCCAGTAGTTGTTCGGGTAACCGGCGCCGCCGGGCAGGGCGATCATGACCGGGAAACCGCTCTTGGCGAACTTCGGGTCGTTGTACTCCTTGGGAGCCCAGACCCAGACCTTGCCCTTGAAGCCGGACTTCTTGCCGTCCAGCGTGGTGACGGCGACGTGCGTACCGTCGGGCAGCGTCATCGAGTTCTTGAAGTCGGCCTGCGGCCCGGTCGGCATCGACATCTTCGAGTTCGCCGGAGGCTTGGCGGCCGCACCGCCGTTGCCGCCACCGGCGGAGCCGGCGGGCGGCTGCCCGAAGGAGACGGCCTCGCCCTTGTCGGTGAAGGGCGGTATTTCGTAGTGGTTCATCACGAGTGCCGCGACACCCGCGAGCGCCAGCACGGAGGCACCCGCGATCACCCACCGCCGGACCCGGGACGGCCGCCGCACCTCCTGGGGCTGCTGGTACGGCTCCCCGTAGGACTGCTCGTACGGCTGCGTGTGCTGCTGCTCGTACTGGTGCTGCCCGTACTGCTGCTGCCCGTACTGGTGCTGCTCGTCCTGCTGCCGGCCGCGTTGCTGTCCGTACTGCCCGTACTGCTCTCCGTGGGGCTGTGCGTGCGGCTGCCCGTACTGCTGGGCCCGCTGCTGCCCGGATTGCTGCCCGTATTGCTGCCCGTACTGCTGTGCGTGCTGCTGACCGTACGGATCGCCGTAGGGAGGCTGCTGCTGGTAGGGCCCTTCCGACCGGTACGGCTGCTGCTGTCCGTCGGGTGAGTGCGACATGAGGGGTTGCTCTCCGGCTGGTGCTGCCCCGTTGGGGCGGGGTGGGACTGCTTTCGATCGAAAGATGAGCGTACGTGGTTGCGGGTTCCCGATTTTTACGTCTCTTGGTGTTCCGCTGAGAAGGACGTTGCCCGACGCGAAATCGGCCTGTGGAGTTCCCGTGCTGTTCGCCAAGTATCTCTGGCCCATGCACATGCCCCTCGGTACGGTACGTCCGCGCCGCCCCCAGACCCCCCTGCCCGGAGGTAATTTCCGTGTTCGGCATGCCACTTTCACGGTCCCGTCGCAAGACCGCCCTCGCCACCGCCTTCGGCGTCACCGCCGTCGGCGCCGCGCTGTGGGCGGGCATCGGTTCCGCCCAGCCCGCGCACGCGGCCGGCCTGCCCGCACCCGACCACATCGTCGTCGTGGTCTTCGAGAACCACGCCTACAACCAGGTCATAGGCAGCTCCAGCGCCCCGTACATCAACTCCCTCAAGACGGGCGGAGCCAACCTCACCAACTCCTTCGGGGTCACGCACCCCAGCCAGCCCAACTACATGCAGCTCTTCTCGGGCTCCAACCAGGGCGTCACCGACGACAGCTGTTACACCCCCGGCTTCAGCTCCGCGCCCAACCTGGCCTCCGAGCTGATCGCCGCGGGCAAGACCTGGGGCAGCTACAACGAGACCCTGCCGAGCCAGGGCTCGACCACTTGCTCCAGCGGCAAGTACGCCCGCAAGCACAACCCCTGGTTCGCCTTCTCCAACGTGCCCACCAGCACCGCGAAGACGATGACCCAGTTCCCGACGGACTTCACGACCCTGCCCAAGACGTCGTTCGTCGTCCCGAACCTGTGCAGCGACATGCACGACTGCTCGGTGGGCACGGGCGACACCTGGCTCAAGAACAACCTGAAGGCCTACGCGGACTGGGCCAAGACCCACAACAGCCTGCTCGTCGTCACCTTCGACGAGGACAACAGGCTCGCCGGAAACAAGATCCCGACCGTGTTCTACGGCCAGCCCGTCACCCCGGGGGCCACCGCCTCCACCACCTACAACCACTACGACATGCTGCGCACCCTGGAGGGCCTCTCCGGCCTGACCACCCACGCCGGGAACGCGGCCACCGCCACCGACATCACGGGGATCTGGGCTTCCTGACCATGTACGTTGCGGACAGCCGCGGTACCCCCGCGCCCGCCGTGACCCCCGAGCCGCAGCGCGTCGCCCCGGGCATCCGCCCGGGGCGGCGCGCCGCGCTCGCCCCCACGGTGCTCGCCCTCGGCACGGTCAGCCTCATCACCGACGTCTCCTCGGAGATGGTCACGGCCGTGCTCCCCCTCTATCTCGTCGCCGGACTCGGGCTCACCCCGCTCGGCTTCGGTCTGCTCGACGGCCTCTACAACGGGGTCAGCGCCCTGGTCCGGCTCACCGGAGGCCACCTCGGCGACCGCTTCGGCCGCCACAAGGCGCTCGCCGGCATCGGCTACGGGCTCTCCGCCCTGTGCAATCGGCTGCTGCTGCTCGCCCACACGCCACCGGCGGGATCGGCGCGGTCCTCGCCCTCGACCGCACCGGCAAGGGCCTGCGCACCGCCCCGCGCGACGCGCTGATCTCCCTGGCCGCGGCCCCCGCGGAACGCGGCCGGGCCTTCGGCGTGCACCGGGCCATGGACACCGCCGGCGCGCTGATCGGGCCGATCCTGGCCTTCCTGATCCTGCGCGGCGCCGCCGACGGGTACGACGCCGTCTTCACCGTCAGCGCCTGCGTGGCCGCGCTCGGCGTCCTGGTGCTGGTGCTCTTCGTACCCGGCCGTCGCACCGAGCCCGTACCGGCTCCGGCGGCGCACGCCGGCCCTCCAGCGGCCGCCTCCCTCGGCCCGCAAGGTGTTCGGCGCCCTGCGCGATCCCGCCTTCCGGCGGATCCTCTGGGCCGCCGCCCTGCTCGGCGCCGCCACCGTCAGCGACGCCTTCGTCTACCTGCTGCTCCAGCGCCGCACTGGGACTCGACGCCGGCTGGTTCCCGCTGCTGCCGCTGGGCACCGCCGCCGGCTATCTGCTCCTCGCCGTGCCGGTGGGCCGGCTCGCCGACCGGGTCGGGCGCCGGCTGCCGTCTTCCTGTGCGGACACCTCGCACTGCTCGGCGCCTACCTCGTCCTGCTCGCCCCGGCCGGCGGCACCGGACCGATCCTGCCGTACGCCGTCCTCGCGCTGCTCGGCATCTTCTACGCGGCCACCGACGGGGTGCTCATGGCGGCCGCCGCCGGACCCGTCCCCGAACAGCACCGCGGCGGAGGTCTCGCCCTCGTCCAGACCGGTCAGTCCCTCGCCCGGTTCGCCGCCTCCCTCGGCTTCGGCGCCGCCTGGACCTTCTGGGGAGCCCGCCCCGCCCTGGCCGTCGCCGCCGCCCTGCTGGCCGGAGCCGTGCTGCTCTGCGTCCGGCTGCGGCCGGGCGACCCGGTCGCGGACGCCGCAGCAGCAGCCTGAACCATCCCCGCAGATCCAGAAAGGCCCCCACACATGCCCCTCCAGCGCCGGATCCTGATCCTCGTCTCGGCCGTGGTCCTGCTCGCCGTCGTCGGCGCGCTCGCCGTCGTACGGGCCTCCTCGCGCGCCGAGGAGAAGAACCGGGTCCAGGCCGGCGGGCCGTCGATAGCCCCGGGCGAGGTCTCCCTCACCCCGGGCGACGGCGGCCGGCGGATCGTGTTCCGGAACATGGCCTGGGGGCCGCACCGCGACGAGCTCGCCACCGCGGCGGCCGACGCCCCCGAAGGCCCGCGGACCGCCTCCGGGGTCAGCTGCCTGCGCTTCCACTCCGCCGCCGGCACCGGCATCTGCCTGCGGGCCGACAAGGGCGGGGTGCAGGACAGCTACCGGGCCGTGGTCCTCGACGCCAGGCTGAAGGAGGTCACCAGCCGCCCGCTGGCCGGCATACCGACCCGGGCGAGGGTCTCGCCCGGCGGCCACCTGGTCGCCTGGACGGTGTTCGTGGGCGGGGACTCGTACGCCGGTACGAACTTCTCCACCCGGACCTCGCTGCTGGACCTGCGCAGCGGGAAGTACGACGCCTCGCTGGAGGACTTCACGATCCACAAGGACGGCAAGGCGTACCGCAACGCCGACGTCAACTTCTGGGGGGTCACCTTCACCCCCGACGAACAGGGGTTCTACGCGACGCTCGCGACCGGCGGCCAGACCTACCTGGTCCGCGGCGACCTGGCCGCACGCACGGTGACCACGCTGCGGGAGAACCTGGAGTGCCCGTCGCTGTCGCCCGACGGGAAGCGGCTGGTGTTCAAGAAGCGGGTACCCGGACTGTCGCCGGACGCGCCGTGGCGGCTGTACGTCCTGGACTTGGCCTCGATGGCCGAGACCCCGCTCGCCGAGGAGCGCAGCGTCGACGACCAGGTGGTGTGGACCGACGAGAAGACCGTCGTGTACTCGCTGCCCGGCGACTTCGGCGCCGACCTGTACTCCCTGCCCGCCGACGGCAGCGGCGCCCCGGCCCGGCTGATGACGTCGGCCCTCGCCCCCGCCTTCCTCGGCTGACACCGGGAAGAGGGGATGAGGGCCGTCCGCCGTCCGGGCAGAAGGACCGTTACGCCGGGATGAGCGTCTTGCGGCGGCGCTTTCGCTGCGCGGCCGCCGAGAGCCTGAGCTCGATGACCGACCGCACGGTCGGCCACTCCTCGTCGAGGATCGAGTAGAAGGCCGTACTGCGGACCGCCCCGTCGAGCCCCCGCGAATGGGCCCGGCGGACCCCTTCACTGGTGAACCCGAGCCGTTCCATCGCGGCGCGCGAGCGTCCGTTACGGGCGTCCGCGCGCAGCGAGATGCGCCGGACGCCCCAGGTTTCGAAGGCATGGCGGAGCATGAGCAGCTTCGCCTCGGTATTGATGCCGGTTCCCTGGGCTGCCGGGGACAACCAGGTATTGCCGATCTCGGCGGCATCGGGGATCGCCGTCGCAGGATCGCCGAACGGGACTCCCGGCACGGCGGGCCACACCAGCGGCCCCTGCCAGTAGTCCAGTTCCAGGAACCGGGTCGAACCGACCACCCGGCCGTCGGTGGCTCTGACCACCGCGAACGGGAGCGATCGACCCGCTGCCTGATCGGCGAGGGCACGGTCGATGTACTCGTGGGACGCCTGCACGCCGTGGGGTACGGGGGTGAAGGCGTAAGTCGTACGATCCTCGGCCCCGGCCATGGCCAAGGCCTCGGTGTGGTGGGGGGCGAGGGGCTCGAGCCGCACGGAGCGGCCGGCGAGGAGTACGGGTACGGGCACGGAGCCTTCGGTCCTTCTGGGCGGTGGGGTGGTTGCACAGTCTGCGTCTCTGACGTCGCCCCCCGTGCAAAACACGGGTGAAAGGCAACGGGCTGTCAGGTGAACGCGAGTGGCTCAATGTAGCCCCTTAGAGTCCTCTCATGAACCCCCTAATCGGCAATGGCGCGACACTCTTTTTCGAGGACTTGGGTCCCCGCGACGGAGCCCCCGTAATCCTGATCCACGGACATCCGTTCAACCACACGATGTGGGCCCCCCAGACGGCGGCACTGATAGCGGCCGGTTACCGTGTGATCGCCCCTGACCTGCGGGGATACGGGCAGAGCCCGGTGCTGCCGGGCAAGACGCTGCTCGCCGACTTCGCCGATGACCTGGCCGCTCTGCTCGACCGTCTCGGCGTCGAACAGGCGGTCGTCGGCGGTGTGTCCATGGGCGGGCAGATCGCCATGGAGATGCGGCTGCGCCACCCGGGCCGGGTGCGGGCCCTCGTCCTCTCCGACACCTCCTCTCCGCCCGAGACGGAAGAGGGCAAGACCTTCCGCCGCGACCTCGCCGAGCGGCTCCTCGCGGAGGGCATGAAGCCCTACACCGACGAGGTCATCGACAAGATGCTCGCGCCGTACAACGTGACCGGGATGCCGCAGGCCGCGGCGAAGGTGACCGCGATGATGTACGCGACCGCCCCCGAGGGCGCGGCCGCCGCGCTGCGCGGGCGGGCCGAGCGGCCCGACTACGCCCCGGTGCTCGCGGCGCTCCCGGCCGGGGTGCCCTGCCTGATCGTGGTCGGCCGGGACGACGTCTACACCCCGGTCGCCGAGGCCGAGTCCCTGCACGCGCTGGTGCCGCATTCGGTGCTCGCGGTCGTGGAGCGGGCCGGGCACCTGCCGGGCGTGGAACAGCCGGAGGCCTTCAACGAGGCGCTGCTGGGGTTCCTCGCAGGGCTCTGACCGGCCGGGAGGCGGCCCGTGAACGGCCGCGAAGTGGCCCGGGAAACCGAACGGGAACCGGACCACCGGAATGGGCCATTCGGCTGGTCCAATGATCCGGTGACGATACGGATCCTGCCCCCGCCCGGAGCGCCCCGCCGACTGGCCGCCGCCCAGCTGAGCAACTCCGTCGGCGACGGAGCCTATTACGTGTGCTCGGCGCTCTACTTCACCCGGGTGGTCGGCCTCTCGCCCGCCCAGATCGGCCTGGGCCTCACCATCGCCTGGGCGATCGGCTCGGTCGCCGGAGTCCCGCTCGGGGCGCTGGCCGACCGGCGGGGGCCGCGCGGTACCTCCGTGGTGCTGGCCGTGGCCACGGCCGCCTCCGTCTGCTCCTTCCTGGTCATCCGCTCCTTCTGGGCCCTCCTGGCCGCCGTGGTCGTCTACGCCACCGCCCAGTGCGGGCTGGCCGCCGCCCGCCAGGCCCTCCTGGCGGGTCTGGTCGCTCCCGGGGAGCGGACCGGGGTGCTGGCCCACCTCCAGGCCGTCCTCAACGGCGGCCTCGCGGTCGGCGCGGCCCTGGGCGGGCTCGCGCTCGGCATCGGCACCGAGCGCGCCTACCTCGCCGTCTTCGCGCTGGACGCCGTGGCCTTCCTGCTCTGCGCCGGCGTGCTGCTGCGCCTGCCGGCGGTGGCGCCCACCGCGGACCGCAATGCGGGGGAGCCGCGGCTGGCCGTGCTCCGGGACCGCCCGTACGCGCTGGTCACGCTGCTCAACGCGATCCTGCTGCTGCGGATGCCGCTGCTGAGCCTCGCGATCCCGCTGTGGATCGTGGAGCGCACGCAGGCCCCCGGCTGGCTGGTCTCGGCGCTGTTCGTGCTCAACACGGTGGCGGTGATGCTCTTCCAGGTGCGCACGGCCCGCCCGGTGACCGACCTGGACAGCGCCCGCCGGGCGGTACGGGTCTCCGGGCTGGTGATGGCCGCGTCGTGCGCGGTGTTCGCCGTCTCCGCGCTGCCCCGGGCGGGGTGGGCGGCCGCGGCGCTGCTCGTGGCGGGGGCCGTGCTCCAGGTGGACGCGGAGATGCGGCAGTCCGCGGGGTCCTGGCAGATCGGCTTCGAGCTGGCCCCCGCCGAGCGGATGGGCCAGTACCAGGGGTTCTTCGGCACGGGGGTGCCCGTGGCCCGGACCCTGGGCCCGCTGGTGCTGACCTCGCTGCTCCTGCTCTGGGGGATCCCGGGCTGGCTGTTCCTCGGAGCGCTCCTGCTGGCCGCCTCGTACGCGATGGGCCCGGCCGTGCGCCGGGCCGGGGCCTCCCGGACCGGCGGTGGAGCCGCGGAGGCGGCCGTACGGTCGTAGGGCCCGCCCGGGCCGGGCCGTACGGTCGTAGGGCCCGCCCGGGCCGGGCTTCCGTGGGGTTTTCGTCGGGGCCTCCAGCGGGGCTTTCAGCGGGGCCGGAGCGGCCCTTCGGCGTGCGGACGGGTGCCGAACGGGGCTACCGGGTGCCGGAGGGCCGGTGTCAGTCTGTCTGCAGGGTGGTGCGCAGCCGGTAGCGGTCACCGCTGTACTCCACCGTGGACAGCAGCAGGGGTCGCTGGTCGCGGGTGTACACGGTCTGGTCGAGGACGAGTACGGGCGCGCCCTCGGCGATGCCCAGGTGCCCGGCGAGCCCGGGGTCGGCGTTGCGCGCCTCGATGGTCGCCTCGGCGCGGTCGGGCTCCACGCCCCAGCGGCGCAGTTCCTCGAAGAGGGACGTCTCGCGGAAGTCGGTCCGGGCGAGGTCGGGTGCGAGGTCGGCGACGACCAGGGTCCGGTCGAGGGCGATCCGGACGTCGTTGAGCAGCCGGACCCGCTCCAGGAGCAGCAGCGGGGTGCCGGCGGGCACCCCGAGGCGGTCCGCGTCGTCGAGTGATGCGGTCACCGTGTCGTGGCGCAGGACCACCGAGCTGGCGCGCATGTGCTTGCGGCGGGCGGTGGCGGTGAACGACTCCAGGTCCTTGGGCCACTCGCGGGCGGGCGCGGGGGCCACGGGCGCCGCGACGAACCATCCGCGCCCGTGGGACGCGGTGACCAGGCCCTGCTCGACGAGGTGACCGAGCGCGCGGCGCAGGGTGACGCGGGAGACGTCCAGCCGGGTGCAGAGCTCGCGCTCCGGCGGCAGCTTGCTGCCCGCGGACAGGCCGCGGCGGGCGATCTCCTCACGGATCCGGTCCGCGGCCTGGGACCAGAGGGGGTCGGCGGCGCGGGCGGAGGTGGAGGCGGCGGCGATGGCAGCGTCGTCGGTCATGGGGAGACCATACCACTTGGTACCACTTTGTTTCGGCTTCCGACCTCGGGACAGTGGGACCTAAGCCCTCATCTTGATATTTTCCGTAAGACCACTAAAGACCACCATTGACCAATCCAAAACCACTAGTTACCTTCGAGTCGTCCCCACCACCCCGCTCGACGAGGAGTACCCGCGATGAGTACGGCCACAGTCCCGGCCACCGCACCGGCCGCCGGAAAGAAGCCGGGCCGGATCATGCCGGTCATGCAGCGCATCGGCCGCAGCCTGATGCTGCCCGTGGCCACGCTCCCGGCCGCCGCCCTGCTGACCCGGCTCGGCGGAGCCGACCTGCTGGGCCGCGAGAACTTCCCGCTGATCATCCAGAAGTTCGCGATGGTGCTGGCGGCCGCCGGTGACACCGTCTTCGCCAACCTGCCGCTGCTCTTCGCGGTGGGCGTGGCCATCGGCTTCGCCAGGAAGTCCGACGGCTCCACCGCTCTGGCGGCCGTGGTCGGTTACCTGGTCTTCAAGGCCGTACTCGCCAGCCCCGCCTTCCCCAAGGGGGTGGACGGCGAACCGCTCGACGCCAAGGTCCTCGGCGGCATCGTGATGGGCCTGATCGCGGCCCTCCTCTACCAGCGCTTCAGCCGCACCAAGCTGCCCGAATGGCTCGGCTTCTTCGGCGGCCGCCGGCTCGTGCCCATCCTGAGCGCCTTCGCGGGCGTCGGCATGGGAGTGGTATTCGGAGTGGTCTGGCCGACCGTCGGCGGCTGGTTCTTCCACTTCGGTGAGTGGCTCGTCGGCACCGGCGCCTGGGGCGCGGGCCTCTTCGGCCTCGTCGTCCGGGCCCTGATCCCGATCGGGATGCACCACTTCTTCTCGGTCTTCCCCTGGTTCGAGGCCGGCTCCTTCGTCAACCCGGCCACCGGCACCGAGGTGCACGGGGACATCGCCCGCTTCCTCGCCGGCGACCCGACCGCGGGCCAGTTCATGACCGGCGGGTTCCCGATCTACATGTTCGCGCTCCCGGCCGCCGCCATGGCCATCGCGCACACCGCCCGCCCCGAGAACCGGACCATGGTCAAGGGCATGATGATCTCCGTCGCGCTGACCTCCTTCGTCACCGGCGTGACCGAGCCCATCGAGTTCGCCTTCATGTTCGTGGCCCCGGTCCTCTACGCGATCCACGCCTTCCTCTTCGGCGTCTCGATGGCCGTCTGCTACGCCCTCGGCATCCGTGACGGCTTCGGCTTCTCCTCCGGCGCCATCGACTACATCGTGAACTACGGCATCGCCACCAAGCCCTGGATGCTCATACCGATCGGCCTGGCCTTCGCCGCCATCTACTACGTGCTCTTCCGCTGGGCGATCGTGAAGTTCGACCTCCCGACCCCGGGCCGCGAACGCGAAGAGGAGCCCCGGCCGGGCGCCGGGGCCGACGCCTCCGCCTGAGCCCCGGCCCCCGCGCCGCCGACCCAGCCCCGCCCGATCGCACCGCCCCGCGATCGCACCGCCCCACCGTCGCCCATGCCGGCGGGGGCACCGCGGCCCACGGGCACCCCGAGACTTCAAAGGACCCCCCACCATGTCCGGATCCCGCATCACGTTCCTCGATGGCCAGGCCGGCCAGGGCGCAGCCCTCGCCCGGATCGCCGACCGCGTCCGCACCCAGCTCGCCTCCCCGGAGCTCGCCGGGCTGCGCGCCGCCGAGCGCCCCCTGTTCACCGGCATCGGTGCCTCGTACGCCGCCCTCGCCGTCCCCGTACAGCAGCTGCGCGAGGCCGGGATCGTCACCCAGCGCGTCCTGTCCAGCGAGATCGAGACCGGCACCGCCGGCTTCGACACCGACTGCCTGATCGCCGTCTCCCAGGGCGGCCGCAGCTCCGAGACCATCGCCGCCTTCGAGTGCGCCGCCCCCGGCATCACCAGGACCGCGCTGCTCAACGTCGTCCCCTCGCCGCTCGGCGACCTCGCCGACCTGACCGTGGACCTCGGCAACGAGCCCGACTCGTACGCCTCGACCATCGGCTACACCGGCACCGTCGTCGCCCTCGACCTGATCGCCGGCGCAGTCGCCGGCCGCGAGGGCGACCCGTGGGGCGAGATCGCGGAGCAGACCACCGCGGTCCACCAGCAGGCCACCGGGATCATCGCCGGTCTGCGGGAGCGCGGCGCCCGCTGCATCGCCTCCGACGGAGTGGCGGCCGGGGCCTCCCGGGCCTCCGCCGAGGAGGGCGCGCTGCTGCTGCGCGAGGTGGTGCGGATGACCGCGGCCGCCTCGGCGACCCGGAACTACCTGCACGGCGAGATGGAGTCGGCGGGCAACACCCTCCACCTCGTCTACGGCGACGGCCGCGAGATCGAGCTGGCCCGCTCGCTGGCGGGCGCCGGACACCTCACGCTGCTGATCACGGCGGCCGGGGTGGAGCCTGCGGACAGCCTGTCGGTGGTCCGCCTGCCCCAGGTCGCGGACGCGGTCCGGGTGGTCCTGGAGACGGTGGTCCTCCAGGAGCTGGTCGCCCAGCTCAGCGACGAGCGGAACGTCCCGATCGAGTCCTTCGTCTTCGCCAACGACGACACCAAGCAGGGCGGCCTCGACATGTCCGACTTCGAGGTCGCGGCCTTCACCCAGCCCGTCCAGGCCTGACGGCCCGCACGGGCCGACGGGCACGCGCCGACACGCGGCAGCGGCCCGAGGCGGCGGCCCGAGGCGGCGCCGGGACCCGCGGATCTTCCGGATCCGCGGGTCCCGGCGTTTCACGTGCCGGGCCCTGCCGCCCGTACCGGTGGGCGGACGCCGTCCGGCACGGTGAGATCATCGGCGCATGGATACGGAGCCCGGGATGGACGGCGTACTGCGGCAGCTGAGCTCCGTCGGACCGTTCTTCACGGTGGCCTGCGGGAAGGAAGCGCCGGGGCCCGGCTTCCGGCCGCTCGGCGAGCTGTACGGGGAGCGGCTGGAGCCCTACGTGGCCGAGGTCGGGCGGCGGATCGGGAGCGGGCCGGGCCGGGTGGCCGCCTCGACCGCGCAGTTCGGGATCGCCGGACGGCTCTGGTCGCTCGCGCTCGGCTGCGCCGTGCTGTCAGGGCGGGTGCCGGACCTCGGACCCGACCGCCTGCGCTGGCGGCTGCCCGGCGCGGGGTCGCTGGAGCTGTGGCTGCCCGGGCCCGCCGAACTGCCCGGTCCGACGCCCGCGCGGGCCCTGGCGGACACCGTGCTCGGCAACCTCGCGGTGCTCGACGCGGAGCTGCGCGAGCGGTTCGGCGTCTCCCCGCAGGTGCTGCGCGGCAACGCCGCCTCCGGTCTGGTCGGCGCCGTCCGGGTGCTCACCGACCGGGTGCCGGGGGAGACGGCCGCCGCCCTCGCCGCCGAACTGCTCGCCGACGGCGGTCCGCTCGGCGGGACGGGCACCTTCGTCCATGAACCCGGGCTCGGGGTGGCCTTCGTGCGCCGCAGCTGCTGCCTGTACTACAAGGTGCCGGGCGGTGGCCTCTGCGGGGACTGCGTGCTGCGGACCGGGCAGGGCCGTTCGAAGCAGTGAAGGGTGTGGCGGACGGCCCGGCGCCCGTGGGCGCTCCTACGTTCCCTGCCATGACGCACGATCAAGCCGGTACCCCGGCCCCCGCCCGTCCCGCTCGCCCGGCCCACCCCGCTCGCCCCGCCCGCCCCGCGCTCCCCGACGCGTCCGGGATCTCCCGCCGCGCCGCCCTGACCGGGCTGGCCGCCGGGACCGGGTCCCTCGCCGTCGGAGCGGCGACCGTGCCCGCCGCGGCCCTCCCGGCGCCCGCGCCGAAGGCCCTGCGGGCCACGGCGGCCGCGGCCCCGGAGCCCGCGCCCGGAGCCATGAAGCTCTTCGCGGACCCCGGCTTCAACTTCGCCGGCCTCTTCGCCCTGGGGGCCGCCGGCATGCGCGCCTCCGAGGTCGGCGAGGTCCTCACCGCCGTCAACGCGATCAACACCGCCGGGCTGTCCGAGCAGACCTTCACCGACACCTTCCGCGCCTGGGGAGACCGGCTCGCCGCGCCCCCGGCCGCCGGCCGGCACGGTGGCGGGTCCCCCTCGCAGACCCACAGGTTCCGCTCGCTGCGGGCCGCGCAGTACTACGCGCAGGCGCTCTTCTACGTCCTGGGCACCGACCGGCCGGGGGACGAGAAGGAGGTCTACCTCGCGGGGCGCCGCGCCTGGGACACCTTCACCCAGCTCTGCTCCCCGGCCGCCGTCCGCGCGAAGGTCCCGTACGGCAGGACCCGGCTGCCGGTGTGGTTCTTCCGTCCCGGCGGCCACGGCCCGGCCGAACCCCGCCCCACGGTGATCCTCACCAACGGCAGCGACGGCCAGAACGTCGACATGTGGACGTACGGGGTGTCCGCAGCCCTCGACCGGGGCTGGAACGCCCTGGTCTACGACGGCCCCGGCCAGGGGGAGCTCCTCTTCGTCCAGGAGCTGCCGTTCACGCCCCGCTGGGAGAAGGTGGTCGGCCCGCTGATCGACTGGCTGGACCGGCGCGAGGACGTGGACAGCTCGCGCATCGCGCTCACCGGCCTCAGCATGGGCGGCAACCTCGTGGCCCGCGCCGCCGCCTTCGAACCCCGCATCGCGGCCCTGGTCTGCCAGCCCGGCTGCGTCAGCCCGTGGCTCGGCTTCGACAAGGAGCTGCGCGACGTGGTCACCGCCGACAAGGCGGAGACCAACCGGGTGTGGAACGAGGAGGTGGTCCCCGAGCTCACCCCGCAGCTCGCGTACACGGTCAGGAAGCGGTTCGAGATCTTCTCGGAGGAGGCGCTGCGGGAGGCCCGCGCCGGGCGGGTCCTCACCGACCTGTGGACCCCGGCCCAGCTGGCCATCGGCCTCGACGTCACCACCGTCGTCCCGAAGATCAAGGCTCCGACCCTGGTCCTGGACTACGACTTCGAGCAGTTCTACCCCGGCCAGCCGAAGCAGATGTACGACCTGCTCCGGTCGCGGCGCGAGTACGTGAAACTGACGCAGGCCACCGGGGCGCAGTTGCACTGCTCCCCGATGGCCCCGCAACAGCACTGTGACCTCGTCTTCGACTGGCTGGCGGACGTCCTGCACCACTGATCCGGTGCGGGGACGTGCTGCCCGGCCGGTTAGAAGGTCAGGTTCCAGGCGTCGATCTTGCCGGTGTCCGCGTTGGCGTTGTCGTTCACGCGGAGAATCCAGACGCCGTTGGCGACCTCGGAGGAGGCGTTGACGGTGAAGGTCTGGACGATGTTGTCCGTGCCGCCGCCGGCCCGGTTGCTCAGGGTGTAGACCGAGCCGTCCGGAGCCACCAGGTCGACCTTGAGGTCACCGATGTAGGTGTGCTTGATGTCCACGCCCACCTTGAGGGTGGCCGGCGCGTTGCCGGTCACCCCGCTGACGGTGATCGGGCTGTCGACGGTCGCGTTGTCGTTGACCGCGTAGTCGGTGAGGTTCTCGAAGTACTTGCCGGTGGGCGGCGTGGTCGTGCCGCCGACCGCCTTCAGCGCGTCGACCTGGCCCTCGCCGAAGAATCCGTTGTTGGCCGTGGTCCCGGTGCAGCGGCTGTCCGACGGGCAGGCGGTGTCGTTGGCCTGGGTGGCCAGCGCGGTGCGGATCTGCGCCGGGGTGAAGGACGGGTTGGCGCTGGCGATGAGCGCCGCGACGCCGACGACGTGCGGGGTGGCCATCGAGGTGCCGCTCTTGGTGCTGTACCCGCCGCCCGGAGCGGTGGAGTACACGTTGCTGCCCGGCGCCGCGACGTCGATGACGCCCTGGCCGAAGTTGGAGAACGAGGCCTTGGTGACTCCGGTGCCGTTGGCCGCGACCGTGACCACGCCCGGGAGCTCGGTCGGGATGTCGAGGCAGGCGTTGGTGATGGTGCGGGTGGTCGGGGTGGAGTCGTTGGGGCTCGCGGTGTCCGTGGTCTTGTGGGCGAGGTCGTAGTTCTCGTTGCCCGCCGCGGCGACCTGGAGCGAGCCCTTGCTCTCCGCGTACTCCTGGGCGCGCTTGACGCCCTCGATGATGGCGGCCTGGTCGATGTTGTCCGGGCAGTTGTACTGCCAGGGGTCCGTGTAATAGCTGTTGTTGGTGACCTTGAACCCGTGGTCGCCGGACCAGACGAAGGCGCAGATGGTGTTCTCGGCGAAGAAGAAGGAGTTGCCGGGCTCGGCCACGCGGACCGAGGAGATCTTCACGCCCGGGGCCACGCCGACGACGCCCTTGCCGTTCTTGGCGGCGGCCACGGTGCCCGCCACGTGCGTGCCGTGGGTGTCCACGTCGCGCCAGGCGCCGACCCGGGTGTCCGGCTTGCCGTAGGCGCAGGAGGCGGAGTCGGCGGCATTGAAGTTCGGCGCCAGGTCCTGGTGCTGGTCGTCCACACCGGTGTCCAGGATGCCGACCTTGACGGAGGCCGAGCCGGTGGTCACGGCCCAGGCCTGGTCGGCCTTGATCTGGCTCATGTCGGCGCGTACGGGCTCGCCCGCCGGGGTCGTCGACTGCGCCGGGTTGGCGGGCAGCGCCGGGTTGTAGGCGTCGGCCGGGACGTCCGAGGTGCGCGTCGCGCCGACCTTCTGGACTCCGCTGACCCCGCGCATGGTGGCGGCGAAGGTCGAGGAGGTCGAGTGGGCGACGATCACGCCGATGGAGTCGAAGTACGAGAAGACCGTGCCGCCGTTGGCCGTGACGGCGGACCGGACCGCCGAGCTGTCACCGGCGGCGGTGATCACCAGGTAGGCGCGGGTGCCGGCAGCCCAGGTCGCACTCTGGGAAGACGGCGCCGCGGCCGGGGCCTTGGCGGGTGCGGAGGTGACCGGGGTCCCGGCCGGGGAAACGGGCGCGGTGCCGGCGAGCGCGGCCGGAGCACCGAAGGCCAGGGCGGCGAGGGCGGCCGCCAGCACGAGGGTACGTCGAGGTCGGCTGGATATGTGGGGTATCAATGCGTCCTCCGAAGACGGCCCCGCGGTGCGGATGGCACCTACAGGGCCGTACGAAACGAGTGGTGGACGCAAGATGTCAGAAGCACGCCCCGCTATGGAAGTACCTTTTACAGCAGGACAGTTCATGTGATCTTGGCTGGAAAATGACCCTGGCTCGAGGTGTCGGGACCGGCCGGACTGGGCACCGTGGGGGCGAGCCCTGGCCGGCCGGTCCGCGGGGCGTACGCGCTAGGCGGGTACGCCGTCCTTGGCGCCGCCGGACTGGACGGGTACGGCGGCGGTCCGTTCGGGCCCCTCATCGCTCAGGGTGGTCTCGTCGAACGGCAGTCGGCCCGCGAGGACTTCGGTGGCCCGGGCCCGGTCGAACTCCTTCGTCCAGGTCCCGATCAGCACGGTGGCGATTGCGTTCCCCGCGAAGTTCGTCAGCGCCCGCGCCTCGCTCATGAACCGGTCGATGCCCACGATCAGGCCGACGCCGTCGACCAGTTCAGGCCGGTGCGACTGGAGCCCGCCCGCCAGTGTGGCCAGGCCCGCGCCCGTCACCCCGGCCGCGCCCTTCGAGGCCACGATCATGAACAGCAGCAGCGAGATCTGCTCACCCAGGGCCAGGGGCTTGCCCATCGCCTCCGCGACGAAGAGCGAGGACATCGTCAGGTAGATCGCGGTCCCGTCCAGGTTGAAGGAGTAACCCGTGGGGACCGTGATGCCGACCACCGGCCGCGAGACCCCGACGTGCTCCATCTTGGCGATCAGCCGGGGCAGCGCCGACTCCGAGGAGGAGGTGGAGAGGATCAGCAGGAACTCCCGGCCCAGGTAGCGCAGCAGGGCGAAGACGCTGATCCCCGTGCACACCCGCAGCAGGGTGCCCAGGACCACGAACACGAAGAGCAGGCAGGTCGTGTAGAAGCCGATCATGATGACCGCCAGGGACTTCAGCGCGTCCATGCCGGTCGCCCCGACCACCGCCGCGATCGCGCCGAACGCGCCCACCGGAGCCGCCCACATGATCATCGCGAGCACCCGGAACACCAGCTTCTGCACGTGCCCGATCCCGCGCAGCACCGGCTCGCCCGCCGCGCCCATCGCCTGCAGCGCGAACCCGCACAGCAGCGCCACCAGCAGGGTCTGCAGCACCTCGCCCCCGGTGAAGGCCGACACCAGGGTGGTGGGGATGATCCCCAGCAGGAACTCCGGCGTGCTCTGCGCGCCGCCCGCCTTGGCCTGTGCCTCGCCCGCGTGCCGGGCCGCCTCGGTCAGGTGCAGCCCGCTGCCCGGCTCCAGCAGGTTGCCGACCAGCAGCCCGATGGCCAGTGCCACCGTCGACATCACCATGAAGTAGCCGAGTGCCAGCCCGCCCACCGCGCCGACCTTTGTGGCCTTGCGGACCGAGCCGATGCCCAGCACGATCGTGCAGAAGATGATCGGCGAGATCATCATCTTGATCAGGTTCACGAACCCGGTGCCCAGCGGCTTCAGTTCCACGGCCGTGCCGGGTGCGGCGAAACCGACGGCGATGCCGAGCAGCACCGCGCCGATCACGGCGATGTACAGATAATGCGTCTTGTCGCGCCTGGCGGCCACGATGCCTCCCGGTGATGCACCCACGTGCCTCCTGGTGGTGAAGGCGTCCCGGGAGACCATCGCCCACCGCTGTGACCCCGGTCACCCTTGCGTTCATTGAGTTCACGCTCCGGTGCACACTGAGCGCCATGTTCCGCTTCCCCCGGCCGCCGCGCAGCCTCGCCGGCCAGCTCTTCGTCATGCAGGTGGTGCTGGTCGCCGTGGTCGTCGCCGGCTGCGCCGTCTTCGCCTACGCCACCGCCCGCGGCCAGGCGGAGGAGGCCGCCCGGCGCCAGGCCGGAGCGGTGGCCCGCGCGGTCGCCGACTCGCCGTCCGTACGGGACGCGGTACGGGAGGCGGCGCGCGGGGCGGCGAGCGGTCCGGCCGCCGGGGCGCTACGCGGGGCGGCGAGCGGGGGCGATCCGTCCGGCGGCCCCTCCGCGGCCCTGCAGTCCTACGCGGAGCGGGTCAGGCTCGACGCGGGCGTGGACTTCGTGACGATCATGGCTCCGGACGGGCGGCGCTGGACCCACCCCGACCCGCTGCGCATAGGGGAGCCCTTCCTCGGCAACACCGCCCCCGCGCTGCGGGGCGAGACCTTCAGCGAGACCTACACCGGCACCCTCGGCCCCTCCCTCCGCGTGGTCACCCCGCTCGTGGACGGCGGCCGCGTCGTCGGCATGGTCGCCGCCGGCATCACCGTCCGCGCGGTCAGCGCCCGGCTCGCCGCGCAGCTCTCCGCACTCGCCTGGGTGGCCGGCGGGGCCCTCGCCCTCGGCGGGGCGGGCACGTACATCGTCAACGCCCGGCTGCGCCGCCACACGCACGGCATGAACGCGGGCGAGCTGAGCCGGATGTACGACTACCACCAGGCGGCCCTGCACGGGGTCCGCGAAGGACTGCTGATGCTCGACGGCCAGCGCAGGATCACCCTCGTCAACGACGCCGGCCGCGAACTCCTCGGGCTGCGCGGGGAGATCAGGGGAACCGGGGTCGCCGAGCTGGGCCTGCCCGCCCCGCTCACCGGGGCACTGCTCGCCGACCGGTCCCGTGTCGACGAGGTCCACCTGACCGCCGACCGGGTGCTCGTGCTCAACAGTTCGCCCGTGGCCGGCGGCGGCCGCCGGGGCACGGTGATCACCTTGCGCGACCGCACCGAACTGCTCTCCCTGGCCGGGGAACTGGACCAGGAGCGGGGATTCACCCGGGCGCTGCGCGCGCAGGCCCACGAGGCGGCCAACCGGCTGCACACCGTGGTGTCCCTCATCGAACTGGGCCGCAGCGAGGAGGCGGTGGAGTTCGCCACCGCCGAACTGTCCCTCGCCCAGGCCCTGACCGACGAGGTGATCGCCGCCGTCGGCGAGCCGGTGCTCGTCGCCCTGCTGCTCGGCAAGGCCGCGCAGGCCCACGAACGGGGCGTCGAACTGGTCGTGACCCCGGACAGCGGGGCCATCGACACCGGGCCCGGCGGCCTGCCCGCCCGGGACCTCGTCACCGTCCTCGGCAACCTCATCGACAATGCCGTCGACGCGCTCACCGGCATCCCCGGCGGCCGCGTCCAGGTCACCGTCCGCCCCGACGGCCCGGCCGGCCCCCACGGAAGCGGCCTGCTGCTCCGGGTGGCCGACAACGGCCCCGGACTCCCCGAGGGCGCGGACGTGTTCCGGCGCGGCTGGTCGGGCAAGGGTGAGGGGCGGGGCCTGGGCCTCGCGCTCGTGCGGCAGGTGGCCCAGCGGCACGGTGGCAGCGCGGACGCCGATCAACTGCCCGGGGGAGGCGCGCGGTTCACCGTACGGCTGCCCGCGCGCGGGGAGGCGGGCGCGTGAGCTCAGCCGAGGTGCGGGTCCTGGTGGTCGAGGACGATCCGGTGGCCGCCGACGCGCACGTGCTGTACGTCGGCCGCGTGCCCGGCTTCACCGCCGTGGCGGCCGTCCACTCCCTGGCGCAGGCCACCCGGGTCCTCGAGCGGACCCGGATCGACCTGCTGCTGCTCGACCTGACCCTGCCCGACGGCCACGGGCTGCGCTTCGCGCGCGGCCTGCGGGCCGCCGGGCATCCCGCCGATGTGATCGTGGTGACCTCGGCGCGGGACCTGGGGGTGGTCCGCGAGAGCGTCTCGCTCGGGGTCGTGCAGTACGTACTGAAGCCCTTCGCCTTCCCCACCCTGCGCGAACGGCTGCTGCGCTACGCCGAGTTCCGCGCGACGGCGGCGGGAGAGGCGGCCGGCCAGGACGACGTGGACCGGGCCATGGCGGCCCTGCGTCCACCCCGTCCGGCCGAACTCCCCAAGGGGATCGGCGCGCCGACCCTGGTCCGGGTCGCCGCACTGCTGCGGGCGGCCCCCGAGGGGCTGACCGCAGCAGCGACGGCCGGGGCGGCCGGGATCTCGCGGATCACCGCCCGCCGGTACCTGGAGCACCTGGTGGACACCGGCCGCGCGGACCGGACCCCCGGTACGGCCAGGTCGGCCGCCCAGAACTGCACTACCGCTGGCTGGCCGAGGCTCAGGCCGCGGCCGGCTCGGTGTCGAAGGTGTAGAACTTCCGGTGGTCCAGCATGTCCGCCGGCGTCACGTTGTTCCACGGCCGCATGGTGTCGCGCAGGTCCACGACGTTCGCGGTGCCGGCGGCGGGCAGGTAGGGCGACTGCGGGTGCAGCGCCTGCCAGTCCGCCCACAGCTTGTCGACGAAGGCGTGGTGCAGCCAGAACACGGGGTCGTTGGGCGAGGCCCCGGTGGCCATCTGGCCGCCCACCCAGACGTGGATCCGGTTGTGCAGGTTGACCCCGCGCCAGCCCTCCAGGTTGTTGCGGAAGCCGTTGGAGGAGCTGTTCCAGGGCGCCGCGTCGTACACCTGCATCGCGAGGACCGAGTCCACCTCGGCCCGCGTGGGCAGCTGGGCCACGCCGGCGCCGATGTCACGGCGCAGGTAGTTGCGCCCGTCGACCCGTACGGTTATCTCCCACTTGCCCGCCGAGTACGCGAACGGCCCGTCGATGACCTGGCCGTCGCGGGACCGTCCCGTGCCTCCGAGGAAGTCCGCGCCCCAGAGGGAGGAGCGGGGCGTCCGGTCCGTCGTCCAGTCCCAGTACGGCAGGGTCACCTTCGGATCCACCGACTGCAGCGCCGCTTCGAACTCCAGCAGAAACCGGCGGTGCCAGGGAAGGAAGGAGGGGGAGCGGTGGCCGACCCGGTCGCCCGTGTCGGTGTCGTTCGTGATGAAGCCGTTGTGGGTGGTGACGAAGCGGTCGTAGCGGCCGGTGCGCTTGAGTTCGAGGATCGCCGCGACGAAGGCGCGCTTCTCCTCGGCGGTGAGCTTGGCCTGGTTCTTGCGAACGGCCATCACATGCCTGCCATCGGGACGAGGTCGGCACCCTGGAGCTCGCGCACGGCGGCACGGGCGAGCGGAAGCGGATCGGCGAAGGTCTCGTAGTGGTTGACGACACTGATCCAGGTGCCGTCGGCGTTCTGCATGACGTGCAGTGCGCGGCCGTCGATGAGGACGGTCGGCATGCCGGTCATGTCGTGTCCGGCGTGGTGGCCGGTGTGGTGGTCCATGCCCGTGGCGGCGGGGGTTATGCGTATGTGACGGCCCTGGTAGACCTCGTCGATGGTGCCCGCAGGGGTGGCGGGTTCGGCGGGGCGGGATCCGGTGACGGCCGCGTGCGCGGTGGCGCCGGCGAGGCCGAGAGCGGCGAGTGCGCCGACAGTGCTGCCTAGAGCTTGACGGCGGGTGATCTTCTTCATGGCCCGAGAGGTATCAGGGCGCGAGGGGCAGGGGACCTGTATCCGGACATCAAAGGATAAGTTGCCCATCGAACTATTTGGATGATCTTCCCGTCCGGACCGGCTCCGGTGGCCCGAACGGGAAGACCTGCCCGAAAAAGATTAACTGACAAGAAATACTGCGGTCATGCGGGGAAGGTATGGAGGGGATCACACCGCCGAGTCGGCTGGAAGCCGCAGCCGGAATCATGACCTCCGAGGCCCGGTCCGGCGCTCGGCACACCCCCGCGCGCGCGACCGCGATGGACCGCCCCGCGTCGAGGCGGGCCCGTTCTCACGGCCCCGCCCGAACCGTCCCCGAAGGATCCTGAAACCGACTTCTCGACGATCCGTCACCTATAGTCCCGATATGGCTCTCCACGAGACGAAGGACGCACGCTCCCGCGACGCCGACACGGACGTGTTCGCGTCCGCCCTCAGCGGCGAGGTCCTGCCCAAGTACCGGATGCCCGAGGACCACTCGTCCTCCGAGGTGGTCTACGAGCTCCTCCACAACGAGCTGCTCCTCGACGGCAACGCCGCCCAGAACCTGGCCACCTTCTGCACCACCTGGTCGGACGACGGGGTCCACCGGCTGATGAACGAGTGCCTCGACAAGAACATGATCGACAAGGACGAGTACCCGCAGACGGCGGAGATCGAGTCCCGCTGCGTGAACATCCTGGCCGACCTGTGGAACGCCCCCGCCGGCAGCACCGGCACCGGCTGCTCCACCACCGGATCCAGCGAGGCCGCCATGCTCGGCGGCCTCGCCCTCAAGTGGCGCTGGCGCGAACGCCGCCGCGCCGCCGGACTCCCCACCGACAGGCCGAACCTGGTGTGCGGGCCGGTCCAGATCTGCTGGGAGAAGTTCGCCCGCTACTTCGACGTCGAGCTCCGCCAGGTCCCGCTGGCGCCGGGCGCCAACGGACTGCTCCCCGAACAGCTCGCCGCGCACGTCGACGAGAACACCATCGGTGTCGTCGCCATCCTCGGCGTCACCTACACCTGCGTCTACGAGCCGGTGGCCGAGATCGCCGCCGAGCTCGACCGGATCCAGGCCGAACACGGCTGGGACGTGCCCATCCACGTCGACGCCGCGAGCGGCGGCTTCGTGGCGCCCTTCCTCCACCCCGAGGTGGTCTGGGACTTCCGGCTGCCGCGCGTGGCCTCCGTCAACACCTCCGGGCACAAGTACGGCCTCGCCCCGCTCGGCGTCGGCTGGATCGTCTGGCGCACCGCGGACCTGCTCCCCGCCGACCTCGTCTTCTCCGTGGACTACCTCGGCGGGGACATGCCCACCTTCGCCCTCAACTTCTCCCGCCCCGGCGGCGAGATCATCGCCCAGTACTACCTGTTCCTGCGGCTGGGCCGGGGCGGCTACCGCCGGGTCCAGCAGGCCTGCGCCGACACCGCCCAGTACCTGGCCGGCGAGATCGGGAAGATGGGCCCCTTCACCCTCCTGTACGACGGGCGGGGAGCACTGCCCGCCGTCTCCTACCGGCTCACCGACCCGGAGGGCGCCGGGTTCAGCCTGTACGACCTCTCCGACAGGCTGCGCATGCGCGGCTGGCAGGTTCCCTCGTACCCGCTGCCGGCCGACCGCGGGGACACGGTCATCCAGCGCGTCCTGGTCCGGCACGGGGTGACTCGGGACCAGATCGCGCTGCTCGTCGCCGATCTGCGCCGGTCCGTGGAGCACCTGGCCGCGCATCCGCAGCCCGTCACCGACGCCGCGCCCCGGTCCGGCTTCCACCACTGACGCGGGGCGCCGGGGCGCGGGGCCGCCGGGGCGCGGGGCCGCCGGGCGGGGGTACGCGGGGCCGGGTGCGCGGGGCCGCCGGGACGCACGCCTCCCGGCGGCCCTCCCGGCGCGGCACGGTCAGGAGGCCGGCCAGCGCATCCCCAGTTCCGTCAGCGCGGCCGTCCGCTCCGGGGTGAGGGACGCGGCGCGGGAGCGCTGGTTGGCGATCCAGGCGCCGAGCCGCACCTCCCGGTCACCGACCCGCTCCACGTGCGTACGGGGCACCCGCAGGTGCCGCTCGCGGCCGTGGAACTGCCGGGCCGCCTCCAGGTGCGTCGCCCACGCGGCCGCGTGACCCACCCGGGGCTTCGGCCGGTCCGCCTCCCCGGGCGGGGTCACCCCGAGGGCGTGCTCCAGCAGCCAGCGCTGTGCCCAGGCGAGCCGCTCCCAGCCGGTGCGCTGGCCCCGCACCCACACGCCGAGGTCCTCGCCCTGGACGACGGCCTCCCCGGGGCGGGCCGGGAGCCGGCCGCCCGCGTCCAGGTGGACCCGCGTGAGGTGGAAGGCCCGCTGCCAGGAGATCTCCCAGTCCGGACACCAGGACGCGTCGACGGCCTCCAGGGCCTCCCGCCGCTCCTCCGACAGGGCGCCCGGGCCCTCCCGGCGGGCCGCCGCGCGCTGGTTCTTGACCCACACCCCGACCGGGGCGCCCCGCCAGGTGGCCTCCACCGGCGGCAGCAGGTGCCCGTGCTCGGCCGCCCAGCCGCTCGCCGCCGCCAGCCCCTCCTCGAAGGCCACGTCGAAGTGGCTCCACACCATGCCCAGTTCGTCGAGCTGGGCCACCCGCTCCCGGCCCAGCGCGCCACGGCGGTACGTGCGCCGCACGTCCGCGATCCACTGGCCGAGCGGGAACCGGGCCAGCCCGGCCGGCCACTCCTGCCCGGCCCCCTCCGTCCCGGTGGCGGGCCCACCCGTCCCGGTGGCGACCCCGGCGTCGCCGGGACGGACGGCGTGCGCGGCCTGGCCGGCCAGGACGGCCCGCCCGGCTTCCCCGGCCCGCCCCGTTTCCCCGGGCGCCGCATCCCCGGCGTCCGGGCCCTCGGGCACCTTGAACGCGAAGGGCACCTTCAGGTCCCCGACGGCCCTGGCGTAGACCCGTGCCGCCTCCACCCCGCGCCGCCAGTGCTCGTGCTCCGGGTGCAGGACCCGGAGCCGGATGAAGGCCGCCAGGAGCGCCGGGTCGCGCGGCGTGGAGAAGCTGAGCAGGGACTGCGCGCCGTCGCGCAGCCCGGGGCCGCTCACGCTCTCCGTTCCGGCGGAGCCCCGCGCGCCGCGCCGGCTCGGTGCCTGAGGCTGCGCCAGGGACTCGACGAGCCGGGTGTCGTGGGCCCGCAGCGCCTCCAGGAGCCGCGCGAGGTCCCCGTACGCCCGTGAGGTCAGCATCGTCTCGGGGGACTCGCCCGGTCCCAGCAGCACCGGGACCACCAGGGAGGCGACCTTGCCCTCGCCGGGCCGGATGCGCAGCGCCCGGCCGACGGCCTGGACCAGGTCGGGCATGGAACCCCGTACGTCGGCCCAGAAGACCGAGTCGCACTCCTTGGTGTCCACGCCCTCGCCCAGCACCCGGACGCTGCCGAGGAAGGCCTTGTCGGCGACCCGGTCGTCCGCGAAGGCGCTCAGCACCCGCCGCCGGTGCGCCGCGGTGTGCTGGCCGCACAGCCAGTCCGCCCAGACGGTGCGCGGGTACACCGGCCGGGGGGCCCAGCTCGTGGCGCGCAGCCGGGCGGCCACCGCGGGCAGCCCGGCCGCGAAGGCCTCGGCCTCCTTGGTCAGGTGGTGGAAGACGAGCGTGCGCCGGAACCCCTGCCGCACGGCCGCCGTCACCAGCGCCGTCTGCAGCGCGGCGAGCCGCACTCCGCGCACCGCGTCGGAGCGTCCCTCCGGCCCGAGCAGCACGGCCGCCTGGAACTCGGGATCGCTGACGTCCACGCAGACCACCCGGTACGGAGCGCAGATGCCCCGGTCGATGGCCTCGGAGAGGGTCAGGGTGTAGCAGCGGGCGCCGAACGGTCCGTCCGCGTCGTCCTCCATGGAGGCCACGAGGTCGCCCCGGCCGCGCGCCTCCCGCTGACGGTCGGCGCCTTCGGAGCCGCCGGCGTCGTCGGAGTACGCGGTGCCTTCCGCACCCTCGGTGCCTTCCGCACCCTCCGCGCCTTCTGTGCCCTCCGCGTATTCGCCGTCCTGCCAGACCCGGGGCGTGGCCGTCATGTACAGCCGGCGGACCGAGGGGATCCGGGTGTTGTCGTGCACCACCGCCCAGGGCTTGCCGATCCGCCCGGAGGTCCGGTGCGCCTCGTCGACCACGATCAGGTCCCAGCCGGGCAGCCCCTCCCGGTGCGCGCGTTCGATGGTGCCGAGACCGAGCGAGGCGTACGTGGCGTACACCGTCACCCGGTCGACGGGCGGGCCCGCCCAGCCGGCCAGCTCGGCCGGGTCCGTGGTGGTGGGCACCCCCGCGTCCTCGCCGCGCAGCGAGCACACGGCGAAGGCGCGGCCGGTCCGGCCGCCCTCGCGCCAGGCCGCCGCGGTCTGCACGAGGAGGTCGAGCGAGGGCACCAGCACCAGGACCCGCCCGGCCCGCAGCTCGTCGGCCGTGTGCACGGCCACCAGCGACTTGCCGGATCCGGTCGCCATGATGACCTGTGTACGGAGCCCCGCCCGCGGCACCCGGCGCCCGGCGGGCAGCTCGAGCGCCCGCACCGCGGCGTCGACGGCCTCACGCTGGTGCGGACGGAGTTTCTGCCTGACCATGCGGACCACCTCCCCCGTGAACTGCCCGTTCGCTTCCAGCCCCTATCTTGCCCCGGTTTTGAATCACGGTGGGAAGATCGGCGGAGCGGGTTCGGGCGATTCGTGGCGGTCCGCGGCGGGCCCGGCGGGGAGGGCTACATCCGCGCCCCGAAGTTCTGCGTCCACCAGGGGCCGCCGGGGCCCTGGTGGACGCCCACGCCGATGTCCTTGAAGGAGCAGTTGAGGATGTTCTCGCGGTGTCCCTGGCTCTTCATCCAGGTGTCCATGACCTGCGCGGGGGTCTGCTGCCCCTTCGCGATGTTCTCCCCGTACGTGGACCAGCGGTACCCGGCGGCGGTCGTCCGCTTGCCCGGGTCCGCGCCGTCCGGGTCGGTGTGCGAGAAGTAGTCCCGCCGCGCCATGTCGTCGGAGTGTCCCTGAGCGGCCGTACGCAGCTGCGCGTCCTCCTTGAGCGGCCCGCAGCCGGCCGCCGCGCGCTCGGAGTTGACCAGCGCTATCACCTGCGCGGCGGCCCCGCCGCCCTGCGGGGCGGGAGCGGGGCTCTTCGGCGGGGTCGACTTCGGGCTCGGCTGCGCGGAGGCCGGGGGCGTCGGAGCGGCACTCGGGCTCGCGCTCGGGCTGCCGCTCGGGGAGGCGGACACCGAGGGGCTCGGGGTGGGCGAGGGCGACTCCGGGGGCAGCGCGCGCCCCGACCCGGGCGCCGCCAGCGCGGCCGCCGGCGCCTCGGGGGAGACGGCGCCGGGCCGGGTGACGAGGTAGGTCAGCCCGCCTCCCGCGACACAGGCGGCGAGCACCGCACCGCCGATCACCCGGCGCCGGCCCCGGGTGCGGCGGAGCCTGCGCAGGGAGGCGCGGCTGGCGCCGGCATCTCCCGCCGGGGCGAGCTGCGTGGCGGTGTCGTGGGCATCGAGCCCGTCGCCGCCGGGGCCGAAGCCCGCGTCGCCGGCGGGGCCGAGGTCAGCGGCGGGACCGGAGCCCGCGTCGCCGCCGGGGCCGAAGCCCGTGGCGGGACCGGAGCCCAGGCCCGCGGTGGGGTCGGCGGCCGGGCCCGCGTCGAACGCCGCAGCGGCGGTGGTCATGCCCGGGGAGGCGAAGCCGCCCGCCAGGGCCGACCGTACGCCCGCGAGCAGTGCCACCGAGACCGGTACCAGCGCCAGCCCGGCCAGCAGTCCCTCGGCGGGGAGCAGACCGCTCCACAGCCCGGAGCACCGCAGGCACTCGCGGGCGTGCCGGGCTATTCGCTTGCGCCACAGCGCGGAGGGCAGGCCGTCCCAGCCCGCCGCCACCGCCCGCAGGTCCTCGCACGGGGGCTGGACGGCCAGCGCCCGCTCCACCACCCGGGCCGCTTCCAGCTGCGCCTTCATCCGCTGCACCCGTACCGCGGTGTGCTGCGGGGACAGCTCCAGCGCCTGCGCCAGCTCCGGACGCGTCAGCTCCCCGGCGCACTCCAGCCACCACAGGGACAGCAGCGCCCGGTCGTCGGGCTCCAGCCAGCGCGTGGCCCGGGCCGTCTCGCGCCGCTGGCCCTCCAGCTGGAGCCGCACCACGGTCAGGTCCACGAAGTCGGCGCCCGGATCGGCCAGTTCCCAGGCAGCCTCCAGGCCGCTCTCACCGGGGGCGCTGCGGCGGTCCTGCCAGTGGGCGCGTACGCGGTTCATGGCGATGGCGACCAGCCAGGACCGGAAGCTGTGGTCGTCGCGCAGGCCGCCCAGCCCGTCGAGCGCCCGCAGCATCGTGTCCTGGACCACGTCGTCCACGTCGACGGACCCGTTCAGGGCCCGGCCGACGATGTTGTAGACCAGGGGCAGATACGCGCTGACCAGGTCGTCCTGTGCGCGGGCATCGCCCGCGCGGGCCGCTGCGACCAGCGCTGCCGTGTGCTGAGTGCTCATGTGAAATTCCCTGTCCCTACCGGCGGCCGATGATGCCCAATACCTGGGAGACCGTCGAGGGGGACTCCGATAACACTTATCCGCCGATTGAATCAGGGGAAGTGGAATCCGGTGCCACCGGGCCCCGGGCGGGGGCGGGAGCCGCGGCCGGAGCGAGGCGGGCGGCCAGGGCGTCGAGGTCGGGCAGGAACCAGATGTGGCGGCCCCCGTTCGATTCCCGTACCAGGTCGGCGAGTGCCGACCCGGCCCGCAGGCGGTCCGTGAGGTCCCCCAGGACCGCGAGCCTGACCCGGTAGTTCACGAACTTCTGCATGACCGCCCCGGCGAGACCGGTGCTGAGGTCGAAGAAGCTCTCGTCCAGCCGCTCCGCCGGGACGGCGACCACATCGGTCCGGTGGAAGGCCGCGCCGATCAGCTGGTCGAGCGCGTCCTGGGCGCTGGCGACGGGCGGGCCGTCGGCGGAGCAGAGCAGGACGGGTACGCCGTGGCGCTCCACGATGAGGTCAGCCACGGCGCACCGTCCCCATGCCGTTGTCCGGGCCGAGCACGCCGTCGACCAGTTGCAGCAGGTCGGCGGTGGTGGCGGCGTCGCCGAGGATCACGATCTTCATGCGGGCCCGCTCCTTGTCGTAGACGGTCTGGACGCGCAGGGCGGCCGGGGATTCCCGCGGGGACTGGGCGGTCGCCGTGACGAGGTTCGCGAGCCGGCTCGCGGCGTCGGGGCCGATCGCGTCGATCTGCACGATGCTCGACACCTCCAGGTGTGGCCCCCGCCCCTCGCCGCCAGCGGAGGCCTCCGCGGCGGCCGGTGCGGGGAGGCTGGTCAGGGCCTCGAGGTCCTCGCGGCTGATCCGGTACTGCTTGCCGATCCGGACTGCCTTCAGCCGGCCCTCGCGGACGTAGTTCCGGACGGTGCGGACGTGCAGTCCGAGCAGTTCGGCGACCTCGCCGACGGTGTAGAGCTCGCGTCCTTCGTTACTCATAGATCCGGATCCTACCTCTTTGAGGTGCGGATGAGGAGTGATGGGGAAGGTTAGGGAATTCTCGATGGGGGTGACGGTCCGGAAGCCCCCGAACAAATCGCCGTGGCGGTCGCCCGGGGCTCTCCTACGATCGCGAGATGACGGTTCCCCGCTACCCCGCCAAGCCCCGACCCGGAGACGCGGTCGCGGTCCTCTCCCCCTCGGCCGGTCTGCCCGCGCTCTTCCCGCACCCCTACGAACTGGGGCTGCGGCGGCTCCGGGACGAGTTCGGGCTGAATCCGGTGGAGTACCCGACGACCCGCGCGACGGGTGCGACGCCCCGGGCGCGGGCAGCCGACATCCACGCGGCCTTCGCCGACCCCGGGATCAAGGCGGTGATCGCGAGCATCGGCGGAGACGACCAGATCACCGTGCTCCCGCACCTGGACGCGGATCTGCTGCGCGCCAACCCCAAGCCGTTCTTCGGATACAGCGACAACACCAACCTGCTCCTGTACCTGCGGGAGCTGGGGCTGGTCGGCTACCACGGGGGCTCGGTGATGGTCGAGCTCGGACGGCCCGGTGCGCTGCACCCGATGACGGCCGGCTCCCTGCGGGCGGCACTGTTCACCTCGGGCGAGTGCGAACTCACCCCCGCAGCCGCCAGCGGGGACGTCAACGGCCCCTGGGACGACCCGCGCACCTTCGACGGCGAACCGGAGCTGGAGCCCACCGCCGGCTGGACCTGGCACAACGCCGACCGGGTGGTCGAGGGCCTCGGCTGGGGCGGCAACCTGGAGATCATCTCCTGGCTGCTGATGGCCGACCGCGCGGTGCGGCCCGCCGGGGAGTACGCGGGCGGCGTGCTCTTCCTGGAGACCTCGGAGGACATGCCGCGCGCCCGGGAGGTCTACTGGATCCTGCGCGCCATGGGTGAGCGCGGACTGCTGGGGCAGTTCCCCGCCCTGCTGATGGGCCGGGCGAAGAGCTGGTCGTTCGAGAACCGCCTGGCCGCGGGGGAACGGGAGCGCTACCGGCGCGAGCAGCGCGAGGCCGTGCTGCGGGCCCTGCGCGAGTACGCCCCCGACACCATGGCCGTCTTCGACGTGGACCTCGGGCACACCGACCCGCAGGTCGTGATCCCCGTGGGGGGCCTCATCCGGGTGGACGGCCGGGCCCGGCGGGTCTTCGTCACTTACTGACCCCGGGGGTCCTGTGATCCCAGGGCCCGCGCGTACGCCCTTACCGGGCGTGCTACAGCAGCGGGGCCAGTGCCCGCGTGGCCGCCAGCAGGGCCGGTGCGTAGGCCTCGATCTCCGTGCGCGTGACCAGGAAGGTGACGGTGGTGACGCTGACGCCGCCGACCGGACGGCCCTGCGGTCCCGGGATCGCGGCCCCGATGCAGCGGATGGTCGCCTCGTTCTCCTCGTCGTCCAGGGCGAACCCCCGCGCCCGCACCGTCTCCAGCTCCGCCTCCAGGCCCTCCGGCGTCGTGAGCGTGCGGGGCGTGCGCCGCGGCAGCCCCGTGGCGGAGACCAGCTCGCGGAGCTCGGCCCGCGGCAGGCCGGCCAGGATGGCCTTGCCGATCGCGGTGGTGTGCAGCGGCATCCGCATGCCGACCCGCGAGGCGGTCCGGAAGGGCTGCTCGCTCTCCAGCTTCCGGATGTAGGTGATGGTCTCGCCGCTGTGCAGGGCGAGATGGACCGCCTGGCCGGTGGCCTGCTGGAGCTCGCGCAGGATCTGCTCGATGCTCGCCGGCTCCCCGCCGCTGACCAGGGCGGACAGTGCGCGCAGCCGGGGGCCGACGCCGTAGCGGCTGTCGCCCTCGGAGCGTACGAAGCCCTGCTCGACCAGCGAGGCCAGGATGCGGAAGGTGCTCGACTTCGGCACGGCGGCGGCCGCCATGACGTCGGTGAGCCGGTGCGGGCCACCGGGGGCGGCCACGGCTTCGAGGATCCGCATCGACTTCTCCAGCGCCGTGCCCGCGGCGGAGGTCCGGCCGCCGCGGGCGGCGCCGGCCGCCTCCGCACTCTCAAGTCCTTCGTCCGTGGACACGTGATCTCCAAAGCTGGGTATGGTCTGGAGCGGGAGTTCCGCTACACGATACCAAGTTCCACTACGTGGAACAAATGGAGGATCCTTTGTCCTGCCACCCGTATGCGGCCATCGCCGCGCAGCGACTGCTGCCGGTCCTGCGCAACGCCGACGCCGACGAGGCCGTCCGCCAGACCGCGGCCCTGCTCGCTGCCGGGTGCCGGGTCGTCGAACTCACCACCTCCACCCCCGGCTGGGCCGGTGCGGTGGCCCGCACCGTGCCGCTCACCGACGCACGGGGCCGCCCCGCCCTCATCGGAGTCGGCACCGTCACCACCGCCGGGGCGGCGCGCACCGCACTCGACGCGGGCGCCGCCTTCCTGATCTCCCCCCACCCGGCCCCCGAGGTCCGCGAGGTCTCCCGGGAACGCGGAGCCGTCTTCATCGAGGGCGGCTTCACCCCGGGCGAGATCGCCGCCGCCGTCCGGTTCGGCGGCGCCGCGAAGGTGTTCCCCGCCCATGTGGGCGGCCCCCGGTTCATCCGCTCCCTCAAGGCCGTCCTCCCCGAAGCCCTGATCATCCCGACCGGCGGGATCCGGCCGGGCGAGGTCGGCGACTGGCTCGACGCGGGAGCCGCGGCCGTCGGGATGGGCGACGGCCTGCCGGCCGACCCGGGTGAACTGGCCGCCGTCTTCGCCGGCCTCGCCCGGCCCTGCTGCCCACGCTGCGCGGACCGGGCGGGTACGGAGCGCACGGGTACGGAGCGCACGGGTACGGAGCGCACGGGTACGGAGCGCACGGGTACGGAGCGCACGGGTACGGAGCGCACGGGTACGGAGCGCCGGCCGTGACCCGATCCGCCACCTCGGCCCCTTCGGCCCCATCGGCCCCTTCGGCTCCCGTGGAGGGCTACGACGTCCTCGTCCTCGGCGAGGTGCTCGTCGAGATCCACGCGGACACCGCCCTGCGGGAGGCGGCCGACGGCACCACCGCCCGCGTCTCCTACTCCGGCGACGCCCTCAACGCCGCGGCCGCCTCCGCGGCCGCCGGGGCGCGCACCGCCCTGCTGGCCGTCGTCGGCGACGACGAGCTGAGCCTCCCGCTGCTGGCCCGCGCCACCGAGCTCGGCGTCGACGTCTCCCACGTACGCCGGGCCCCGCGCCCCAACGGCGCCTACCTGCTCTGCGCCGACACCGAGGGCGACCGCGAGTTCGTGTACTGGCGCACCGGCAGCGCCGGCTCCACCCTCTCGGTGGAACACATCGAGTCCTGGCGGGAGTTGCTGACCGGCTGCAAGGCCCTCATCACCAGCGGCATCACCGGCGCCCTGTCACCGGGCAGCCGCGACGCCGTGCTCCTCGCCGCCGAGACCGTCCACGGGGCCGGCGGACACCTCTCCTACGACCCCAACTTCCGTTCCCGGCTCACCGGTCGGGGCGAGGCCCGCTCCCTGCTGGCGCGCATCGCCCCGCTCACCGGACTGCTGAAGACCTCCTGCCCGGCCGACGCGCTGGCGATGGTCGGCACCGACTACCCCGCCGAGGCCGCCGCCCGGTACCGGGCACTGGGCGCCCGTACCGTCGTGGTCACCGCGGGCGCCGACCGGCTGCTGCTGGACACCGGCGCGGGGGCGGGGTACGTCCCGGTCCCCGTCGACCCCGACCCCGTCGACGCGACCGGCGCCGGGGACTGCTTCACCGGCACCGCGACCGCCCGCCTCGCGCTGGGCGACACCCTCGCGGACGCCGTCGCGTACGCCACGGCCGCCGCCTCGCTCTCCGTGTCCGGCCGCGGTGGCACCGGGTACGTTCCCGGGTTCACCGAGACGGCCGCCCTCGCGGCCGCGCACCGCGAGCACGTCCTGCGCCTGCGGACGGGGCGGGCACCTACACGTACGGCGTGAAGCCGGGCGCGTTCCCGGGCCGGGCCCCCGCGCGTTCGGGTGGCCCGGCAGGATCCGAAAGGGGCGGCCTAAGCCGCTTCGAGCAGCGCGATCTCCTCGGGCGACAGCCGCAGCGCCCCGGCGGCGACGTTCTCGGCCAGGTGCCCGGGGTTCCCGGTGCCCGGGATGGCCAGGACGTGCGCGCCCCGGCTCAGGGTCCACGCCAGGCGCAGCTGGGCCGTGGAGACGCCGCGGGCCCGCGCGAGTTCGAGTACCGCCGGACCGTCCTCGGTGACCACCCCGGCCTCCCTTCCCGCGCCGGCGATCGCGAAGAAGGGGACGAAGGCGATCCCCTGCTCGCCGCACGCGTCGAGGAAGGCGTGCTCCCCGGCCGGGGAGCCGATCCCGTACGCGTTCTGCACGCACACCACGGGCGCGATGGCCCGCGCTTCGGCCAGCTGCTCCGGCCGTACGTTGGACACGCCGAGGTGGCGGATCAGCCCGGCCGTGCGCAGTTCGGCGAGCACCCCGAAGTGCTCGGCGATCGAACCGGGCGTCTGCGATCGCGGGGCGCGCAGGTTGACGACGTCCAGGTGGTCGCGGCCGAGCTGGCGGAGGTTCTCCTCGACCTGCCCGCGCAGTTGCCCGGGGGTGGCCCACCACCAGTTGCCGGACGGATCGCGGCCCGGCCCCACCTTGGTGGTGATGACCAGCTCATCGGCGTAGGGGGCGAGGGCCCGGTTGATGAGCTCGTTGGCGGAGCGGGTCGGGGAGAAGTAGAAGGAGGCGGTGTCGATGTGGTTGACCCCCAGCTCGACCGCCCGCCTCAGTACCCCGGTCACCCGGTCCCGGTCGCTGGGCGTGCCGTCGGCGAGGTGCGTGAGACGCATCGCGCCGAAGCCGACGCGGCGGACGGTGAGGTCGCCGAGCCGCCAGGTGCCGGAGTCGGCCGCGGTGGTGCCGTCCGCGATCCCGTGGGCGGGGGTTTGGTGCGAAGTCATCGGGTGAGCGTATCCCTCTCCGTGGGCCCGTCCCGAGGAGAGCCCGAGGGCAGGGCGTCAGCCGGCGGTGCCCCGGGGGGTTCCGCCCCACTCCTGCGCATCCGCGTCGGCCCAGTCCTCCGCTTCCCGCGCCGCGTGGTCCTCCTCCTCGTACCCGACGGGTTGCGCCACCCAGCCCCCGGCGAGGACCAGACGGGAGGTCCGGTGGACGGCGAGGAAGCCGAAAGGGCGGTGGAAGGCCACACCGGCCCGGCGGACGCGGTACCTCAGCCGGGAGCCGGGCGCGGCGCCGGCGACGGCGGCGAGCGCCGTCACCGCGGCGGCCTCGAAGCCTTCGGCGTGGAAGCGCGCCATGGCCGACTGCCGCGCCGAACCGATGGCCAGCGGGTCGGCGCTGATGCCCGGGAAACGGCCCCTGTCCGTGTCCGCGGCGCTCGCCAGCCCGAACAGCCCGGGGCGCGCCAGGAGATCGTGCTCGCCCGTCACCTCGAAGGCCACCGTCTTGATGTGCAGCCGGTCGCGGCGGTCGGCCGAGGGCACCTGCTCGATGTGCAGCCCCGGCCCCGGGCCGCCATCGGGGAGCGCGCCCGCGCCCGTCGAGGGAACGGCCCGGGTGACGGCCGCGATACCGGCACGGAGGGTCTGGCCCGGCGGAGCCTGCGGCTCGCCGAGGACGAGGTGGACGTCCACCCCGCCGTCTCCCACCACCTCCAGCAGGGTCACCGGCCCCGTGGGTGCCTGCGCCACGCGGACCCGGTCCAGGAGGGTCGTGGTGCGGGACAGCCCGAGTACGGGACCCCCGGCCCAGGGGCCTTCGTCCAGCCACGTGGCCCGGGACGTGAAGGGCCGGATCCACCGCAGACCGAGCGCCAGCGCGGAGGCGAGGACGAGGCGCGTGTCCTCGTCGACGCGTACCGGCATCCTCTCGATGAGGCCGCCGGTACGATCGGCCGCCCAGGCGTCCAGGGCCTTGCGGTCGGTGTCCCTGTCGCCCGTGAGGGTGCCCCGGGTGCCGGCGGGCAGCCCCTGCGACCACCGCTCCTCCAGCGGGAGGTCCCGCCGCGCCCACAGGCCGGTGGCCGCGCGCAGGCCACGTACGCCGTCCAGCGCGCTCAGCAGCTCCCGCGCGGCCCCGGCCGCCTCCCCGGCGGGTATGCCGAGGGCTTGCTCCAGCTCGGTGCGGGCCGGGCCGCCGGCGCCGTCGGCGAGGAGGGCCAGCAGCGGCCAGACCCCGGCGGCGGTGAACGCCGTGCCCGCGCCGTCCGTGGCCGCGTGCCCGGCCCAGCGCGAGGTGAGTGAGTTGACCGCCCGTACCGTTGTCGCCTTCATGCGGGGGAGCGTAAGGGTTGGGGCGCCGCCGGGACGGGTCATTTTCCACGGCCCGGCGGCGCTGTTCGGGGGCTGGTCAGTGGCCGCGCAGGCCCTGATCGACCGCGGTGATGAGCTCGCCGTCGGCGGTGTCCGCGTCCAGGGACCAGAACATCGCGCCGCCGAGGCCCTCTTCGCGGATGTACCGGGTCTTGGTGCGCAGCACCGTCGGGTCGTCGTACGTCCACAGGGTGGTGCCGTCGAACAGCCAGGCGCTGCCGGCCCGCCGGTCCCGGTAGACCTTGTACGCGCCCGAATCGGCCAGCTTCTTCAGCGCCTTGTAGTCCTCGTACCCGGCCGACCAGGTGGCCGGCGCCGGACCCGTCGCGGGCTGCCCCATGCCGTCCCCGCCGCCGCCGACACCGGTCCAGCCCTGCCCGTAGAACGGCATGCCCATCACCAGCTTGTCCGCGGGCGCGCCGCGCCGCAGCCAGGCGTCCACGGTGCCGTCCACGCTGAAGTCGTTCCTCGCGTACAGCGCGGACTGCTGGGCGGTGGTCTTCTCGCCGGAGACGTGGAAGTCGTAGCCCTGGAGGGTCACGAAGTCGAGGTCGCGCATGATCCGGCGGACGTCGAAGCCCGCGTCGATCTTGGCGGGGGCGGTCGGGACGAAGGCGGACAGCTCGTACTTCGATTTCCGCTTCTGGCTCCGGGCGTAGTCGTCGAGCTGCGCGCGGAACTCGCCGACCAGGGCCGCGAAGTTCTTCTTGTCCTCGGGGCGGTAGGTGGTGTCGGAGTCACCGGCCGAACCGGGCCACTCCCAGTCGATGTCGAACCCGTCGAAGATCCCGGCGGCCGAACCCGCGCCACCGCGGCTGCCGTCCTGCGGGAGGTTGCCCTTGATGTACAGGTCGATGCAGGAGGCCACCAGGGCCTTGCGGGAGGCCGGGGTGAGCGCGGCGTCCGAGAAGTGCGTGGACCAGCTCCAACCGCCCAGCGAGAGCAGCACCTTGAGGCCGGGGTGCTTGGCCTTGAGCTCGCGCAGCTGGTTGAAGTTGCCGGCGACCGGCTGCACCCAGTCGTCGGCGACCCCGTCCACGGAGTTCTCGGCGTCCAGCGGGCGGACGTAGTCGGCCCAGGCGTCGGCCTCACCGGGGACGTTGCCGGTGAAGCACTTGCCGTCCGCGCCGATGTTGCCGAAGGCGTAGTTGATGTGCGTGAGCTTGCTCGCGCTGCCGTTCTTCTCCAGGTCCTGGACCTGGAAGTCCCGCCCGTAGACACCCCATTGGGTGAAGTAGCCGACCTTCTTGTACGAGCGGCCGTGCCCGGAGTCGTCGTGCCCGACGCCGTCGTGGGCGGGCGCGAAGGCGGTCAGCAGGGAGAGGGAGCAGGCGGCGACGGCCAGCCTGCCGAGCATGCTGCGGCGCATGGGCTTCCTTTGCGGATGCGGGGAGTGGTGCCGGGGCGCGTGCGCTGTGCATGCGGAAACTATTGGTCTGGACCACAGTGGGTCAAGGGGGGCGGCGCGATCCGCCACGATCCGTCACGATCCGACTCGGCGGGGCCGTGCCGTTGAGTCGTGTGCCGGCGGCGTCTGCGGCCGCGTCCACGGCTGCGGGCATGGCTGCGTCCACGGCAGCGTCCAGGGCCGCGGGCTCGTCGAAAACCCACGTGCGTCGAACAGTGCCGTCCGTGCACACTCCCCGCATGGATGCTGACACTGCCGTATCGCCCCAGGAGAAGGCTCTGCGGCATGTCGCGGCTTCGGGCAGGGGAGGGCCGCTCGCCCGCGACCTGCGGGTCACGATGCACTTCCATCCCGATCGCCTCGCGGGGGACCGGCTGACCCTGGCCCGGATGGCGGAAGACGGTTTCTACCGGTCACAGTTCGTGACGGGCACGAGCAACGGTGGGCTGACCGCTCATCCCGGTGGTGACCGATGGCGCTGGGAGTGCCGCATCTTCGGCGGCGCGTACGACGACGTCCCCGCTGATCAGCGCCCCGTATACGGCGCGTTGAACCACCGCCGCCATCCGGTCGGTGGCGCACCGCGGTTCGGCTCCTCGTACTTCAGGCTCAACGCCGGGACCCTCGCTCGCACCACGTTCTGTTATCCCGACAGTTGTACCGAACCGTCCGACTTCGGCACGGCCGACAGCTGCTCGCTCATCGAGCTTGCCGAGGGCGACGCCCTGGATGCCCTGGACGATCACATCGAGGCGCAGATCCACGGACCGGTCGGGTTCGACCGTGACGTGGAGGCGCTGGTGCTGGATCCCAGCTACCGCGGCACGGACGTCGAATCTGCGGCTCATGACCTCCCGTGCCCCATCGAATGGCATCCCGGGTTCCGGCTCGGCGTGGCTGAACTGCGACGCCACCCGAGCTTCCGCGGACAGGAATGCGTCGATCTGGGTGCTGAGATCGCCGTTGACGGCTCGCTCGATCCCAAGGTCATCGGGGACGCCGCCCGTACGGGCCGATACGGGCTTCAGGACCTCAAGAAGGTCTGGCACTGCCTCGCCCGCTTCGGGCAGCGCACCACCTGCTGACCGGCAACACCGCCTCAGGGCCGTCCCGTACCCGTACCCGCTCCCGCACCCGCTCCCGTACCCGCTCCCGCACCCGCTCCCGCTCCCGCTCCCGCTCCCGCTCCCGCTCCCGCTCCCGCTCCCGCACCCGCTCCCGCTCCCGCTCCCGCACCCGCTCCCGCTCCCGCTCCCGCTCCCGCACCCGCTCCCGCACCGGTACCGGCACCGGCCCGTGCCCCGTGATGTCGACGCCGGCCGCGGCCGGCGAACTCGTAGCCTGGGCGGCATGCTCTCTCTCGCATCGGACGACCCGCTCGCCGTCGCCGTCGCGGCGGCGATCCGCGGCGGCGACCTGGACGGACTCCAGCGCTTGCTGGCAGAACACCCCGGGCTCGCCGGGGGCCGGATCGTGAAGCGGGGCGAGGCGGAGGGTGAGCGGAGCCTGCTGCACATCGCCGTGGACTGGCCCGGCCACCGCCCCCGGACCGCGGAGGTGATCCGTACCGCCGCCGGGGCCGACCCGGGGGCCCCGTTCATCGGCGCGCACGCCGAGACCCCGCTGCACTGGGCCGCGAGCAACGACGACGTCACCGCGATCGACGCCCTCGTCGAATCGGGTGCGGACGTCGACGCCCCGGGTTCGGTGCTGGGCGGCGGCGGCCCACTGGCCGACGCGAGCGGCTTCGGACAGTGGCGGGCGGCGCGCAGACTCCTCGAGCTCGGCGCGCGCCCCACCCTCCAGGACGCGGCCACCCTCGGACTGCTGTCCCCGGTCGAGGAGTTCGTCGCCGCGGGCGCCGCCCCCGGGGAGGTCAACAGCGCCTTCTGGGGGGCGTGTCACGGGGGTCAACTGTCCATTGCGCAATACCTGTTGTCTCAAGGCGCGGACATCAACTGGATCGGCTACGACGGGCTGACCCCGCTCGACGCCGCCCTGACCAGCGAAGACGAGCCGCTGCTCGGCTGGCTCCGGTCCTCGGGCGCCAGGACCCGCGAGGAATTTTCTCGCGGCTGATCGCCGAATTCAGTGGATCTTCGGCGTGCGCCATGACATGGTTGGTCCCACCGAAGGGGTGTAGCTCAGCTGGTCAGAGCGCTGGTCTCCAAAACCAGATGTCGCAGGTTCGACTCCTGCCACCCCTGCAAGATCAGATGGCAGACGCGAGTCTGCTCTCGGCCCCCCGGCCGTACTAGGCCGGGGGGCTTTCCTGTGTCCGCCGGGGCGTGGGGCTACGCGGTCCGGATCGTGGCCGCGGGGATCTCGAAGACGAGCGTGATCCCCTCCTGTTCGTTCCCCTGCTCGCCGACGCGGGTGAAGCCGAAGCCTGCGATGGTGGCCAGGGAAGGGGTGTTGTCGGATCTGATACGGGCCCGCACGGTCCGGACGTCAGGGTCGGCGGCGGCCCTGGCGAGCAGCGCGGCCAGTATGGCGCGGGCATAGCCCTGGCGGCGGTACCCGGGCACGACGGTGAAGCCGACCTCGACCATGCCGGCCCCGTCCGGCGGGCCGTGGAACCCGGCGTCGCCGACCACGGTCCCGTCCGGCTCGGAGACCGCGGCCCGAACGGTCCACGGTGCGGCGGACGGATCCCTGGCGAGCTGGTCGGCACGGTAGCCGAAGATCCAGCGGGCCCGTTCACCCACGAAGTGTTCGTCAAGGACGGCCCCGGCCTCGGCGCTGCCGCCGGCGAGGTCGCCGTCGGCCAGCGCGCGCAGCGCCCTCTCGCTGAGCTCGAGGAAGCGGATGCGTCGGGGGGTGGGGAGGAGTTCGTTGTTCATCGCGGAGATGCTCGCCCGGAACCGGAGGCCTGTCCATTGCATTTACGCGGGGTGGGGGCCGTGCCCCTGGTTCGGGGCGGGGCGGGGAAGAGGTGGGTCAGGCCTGCTGGCCGGTGGAGGCGAGCACGATCTCGCGGATGGTGACGTTGCGGGGCTGCCCGTAGGCGTACGCGATCGCCTCCGCCACCACCTGGGGCGCGAGCGCACCACCCGCGGACTCCTTCCACGCCTGGTAGTCGCTCTTGATCCGCTCGTCGCTGGTGTGGGAGAGCAGCTCGGTCTCCACGGCGCCCGGTGCGATGGTCACCACCCGGACCCCGGTCGCGGCCACCTCCTCGCGCAGGTTCTCCGACATCGCGTGGACGGCGAACTTCGTCCCGACGTACGCCGCGTGGTTCGGAAAGGTCTTGCGGCCCGCGACGGAGCTGATGTTCACGATCGTGCCTGCGCCGCGCGCGATCATGCCGGGGAGGACCGCGCGGGTTCCGTAGAGCAGGCCCTTGACGTTGATGTCGATCATCCGCTCCCACTCGTCCACCGGCTGGTCGGCGATCCGCCCCAGCAGCATCGCGCCGGCGTTGTTGACCAGCAGGTCCACCGGGCCGAACCGCTCCTCGGCCGCGCGGACCGCCGCCTCCACGGCCGCCCGGTCGGTGACGTCGACCTTGAGGCACAGGGTGTCGGGCAGTCCGAGCTCCTCCAGCTTGTCCAGCCGGCGGGCGAGCAGGAGCAGGGGGTGTCCCTGGGAGGACAGCAGGCGGGCGGTGGCCGCGCCGATGCCGGAGCTGGCGCCGGTGACGACGACGAGGGGCTTCGCCATGGTGATCTTGATCCTTTGCGGGGAGGGGAGACGGGGGAGGGGTGGAGGGGCGGAGGGGTGGAGCGGGGACGCAGGGCGAGCGGGCTACCTCTCCAGGAGAGCACCGTCCGGCGGGCTCCACCGGCCGCCCCGGGGGTGGAGTCGTACCAGGGGTACGCAAGACCCCCCCCTTACAGCGGATCGGCCGCTTCCATTCCTGCCCGGGCGCCCCCGGCAAGATTCGGAAGGGACGGCCTAGCCTGGAGGGATGACCGTCACTGCCGGGCGCGAGCCCAATCCCGACCTGCGGGACTTCCTGCGCTCCCGGCGCGCCCGGATCGCTCCAGAGGAGATCGGCGCCGCCGCGCACGCGGGCCGGCGACGGGTGCCAGGGCTCCGCCGCGAGGAGGTCGCGCAGCTGGCCGGGGTCAGCGTCGACTACTACATCCGGCTGGAGCAGGGCCGCAACCTGCACGTTTCCACCGAGGTGCTCGACGCGGTGGCCCGTGCGCTACGGCTCGACGCCACCGAGCGCAGCCACCTCTTCGACCTGGCCCGGCCGCAGCGGGCCGACGGGCGCGGGTCCGGAGGCGGAGGCGGAAACGGCCACGGACATGGGCACGGGCTCGGGCTCGGGCTCGGGCTCGGGCTCGGGCTCGGAGATGGGCTCAGAGATGGGCCAGGACATGGGCCAGGACATGGGCTCGGGCATGGGCGCGGACACCAGCCGGGAAGCGACCCCGTACGCGGATCCGCGCCCGGAACCGTCCGCGCCGCCGGATCCACCGGAGCCGCCGTACCGCAGCGCGTGCGGGCCGGGCTGTACCGGGTGCTGGACGCCCTGGACGGCACCCCGGCGATGATCATGGGGCACCGGCTGGACGTCCTGGCCGCGAACCGGCTCGCCAAGGCCCTCTACACCGACTTCGACGCACTGGCCCACCGGGACCGCAACCTCGCCCGCTTCATCTTCCTCGACCCCGCCGCCCGCGAGCTCCTCGCCGACTGGGAGACCGGCGCGCGCGGAGCCGTCGCCGCGCTGCGGCTCTACGCGGGCCGGCACCCGTACGACCCCGCGCTGCGCCCCCTCGTCGACGAACTGTCGGAGAGCGACGAGGACTTCCGGCAGTGGTGGGCCGCGCACGACGTGCTCGAATACACCCACGGCACCAAGCGCTACCGCCACCCCGTCGTCGGTGAACTGGCCCTGGAGTACGAGTCCCTCACCCTCCCGGACGACCCCGACCAGGCCCTCTACCTCTACACCGCCGAGCCGGGATCCCCCTCCGAAGAGGCCCTGCGGACGCTCGCCTCCCGGACGGCCGACGCGCTGCACCCGAACGGATGATCGCACTCCGTATGGCAGAGTGGACCGGGTCATCCAGGCGGTGCAGGACAGGAATCCGGTGCGAATCCGGTGCGGTCCCGCCACTGTGACCGGAACCCCCAGGGGAACCGGGAGCCAGACACTGACGCACCGCCTTTTCGGTTCGACCAGGGGACGCGGATCCCCCGGAGAGGCTTCGTCATGCCGTCGTACCCCCGCGCACTTCTGCGCGCGCTCCTGCCCGTCCCGCTCCTGATACCGCTGACCGCGTGCGGGGCCCCGGCGGGATCCCCGGCCGGGGCGAACGACGCGGCCGCGGGGGCGGGCGCCGCGCCCGGGTACCCGTACACCGTCACCAACTGCGGTGTCAGCAGCACCTATCAGGCGCCGCCGCGGCGCGCCGTCGCGATGAACCAGCACGCCACCGAGATCCTCCTGGCCCTCGGGCTGGAGGAGAAGATGGCCGGGACGGCCTACCTCGACGACGCCGTGCTGCCCGCCTACCGACCCGCCTACGACAAGATCAAGGTGCTGGCGAAGGAGTACCCCTCCAAGGAGGTCCTGCTCGGCGCCAACCCCGATTTCGTGTACGGGGGTTACTCCAGCGCCTTCGACAAGGCGCAGGGCCGCGACCGCGAGGGCCTCGCGAAGTCCGGCATCAACTCCCGGCTCAGCGTGGAGTACTGCACCGACGGGAAGGTCGGCCTGGAACAGCTCAGGACCGAGATCACCGAAGTGGCGCGGACCTTCGGTGTGCCCGAGCGCGGCGACAAGCTCATCGCGGACGAACAGCGCCGCATCGACGCCGTTCGCGGGCGGGTGAAGGACAAGGCCCGGCCCGCCGTCTTCGTCTACGACTCGGGCGAGGCCTCCGCCTTCACCTCGGGAGGCAAGGGCATCGGCAACGAGATCGTCTCGCTGGCGGGCGGGACGAACGTGTTCGCCGACCTCGAGGACACCTTCGGCGACGTGTCGTGGGAGAAGGTCATCGAGCGCAAGCCCGAGGTCGTCCTCATCTACGACTACGGCGGCACCACCGTCGAAGCCAAGAAGCAGCGCCTGTTGAACGACCCGGCGCTGGCGCAGGTTCCCGCCGTCAGGAACCAGCGGTTCGTCGTACTGCCGCTGTCCTCCGCGGTACTCGGCGTGCGCGTGGCCGACGCCGTGGAGTCGCTGGGCGGCGGGCTCCACCCCGACGCCGCGTGAGGCGTCGGTTCGCCCGCGCGTCCACCCGTACACCGCTCGTCCTGGCCGTACTCGCCGGCGCGCTGGCCGCGTCGGCCGTGGCGGGGCTGGCCCTGGGGCCGGTACGGATCCCTCCCGGCCAGGTGCTCGACATCGTGCTCGGGGGACCCGGACCGGGAGGGGGCGCGGGCGCCTTCGGGGCGATCGTGTGGGACGTCCGGATGCCGCGCGTCCTGCTCGGGGCCGTCGTCGGCGCGGGACTGGCCGTCGCGGGAACCGTGCTCCAGGCCCTCGTACGCAATCCGCTCGCCGACCCGTTCCTGCTCGGAGCCTCCTCCGGGGCCTCGGCGGGAGCGGTGCTGGTGATCGTCTTCGGCGCCGGGGTCCTCGGGTTCGCGGGCGGGGCCGCCGTACCGCTCGCCGCCTTCGCCGGGTCGATGGGCGCACTCGTCGCCGTCTACGCGATGGCCCGGCGCGGCGGCGCCATGACCACCGGCCGGCTGATCCTCGCCGGAGTCGCGGTGCAGTACGTCCTGTCCGCCCTGACCAGCCTCATCCTGGTGCTGGCCGCGCACCCCGACCAGATCCGCAGCGTGCTGTTCTGGACGCTCGGCGGACTCGGCGGGGCCCGCTGGGGCGAACTGGCCCTGCCCGCCGGCGCCCTGCTCCTCGGCACCGGGCTGCTGGTCGCCCTCGCCCGGCCGCTCGACCTGCTGCTCGCGGGGGAGGAGGGCGCCCACACGCTCGGCCTGGACACCAGCCGGTTCCGGGCCGCCGTCTTCGTCCTCACCTCGCTGGTCATCGGGGTGCTGGTGGCCTACAGCGGGGCGATCGGCTTCGTGGGGCTGATGGTTCCGCACGCCGCCCGCATGGTCGTCGGCGCCGGGCACCGGGCGCTGCTGCCGGTGGCCGCCCTGGGCGGGGCGGTGTTCCTGACCCTGGCCGACCTGGTGGCCCGTACCGCCGCCGCGCCGGAGGAGATCCCGGTCGGTGTGGTCACGGCTCTCGTCGGCGGACCGTTCTTCCTGTGGATGCTGCGCGGGTCCAGCCGGAGCGAAGGGGTCGTGGGATGACGGCGGGTAGGGCGGCAGGGGCGGCGCGGCCGGTCTCGGGGCCGGTCTCGGGGCGGCTATCCGGTCGGGTCTCCGGTCGGGTCTCCGGTCGGGTGTCCGGTACGGTCTCCGGTCCGGTGGAACTCGTCGTCGAGGACGTGCGTTATGAGATCGACGGGCAGCCGCTGCTGCACGGGATCGACCTCACCGCCCGCCCCGGCGAGACGGTCGGCGTGGTCGGGCCCAACGGCAGCGGCAAGACCACGCTGCTGCGCTGCGTCTACGGCACCCTGCGCCCGAGCGGCGGGCGCGTGGTGCTGGACGGCACGGACGCGGCCACGCTGGGGGTCAAGGACCGTGCCCGGCGGGTGGCGGTCGTGCCCCAGGACGCGGCCGGCACCTTCGGGCTGACCGTGCGCGAGGTGGTGGCCATGGGGCGCAGCCCGCACAAGAGGTTCTGGGAGCAGGACGGCCCGGACGACGTACGGCGCGTCGCCGAGGCCCTGGACACCGTCGGCGCGGCCGCGCTCGCCGGGCGCCGTTTCGACGGGCTCTCCGGCGGCGAGCGCCAGCGCGCCCTGGTGGCCCGCGCCCTGGTCCAGGACCCCGGCCTGCTCGCCCTGGACGAGCCGACCAACCACCTGGACATCCGCTACCAGCTGGAGATCCTCGGCCTGGTCCGCGCCCTGCCGGCCACCGGCCTGCTGGTCCTGCACGACCTCAACCTGGCGGCGATGTACTGCGACCGCCTGTACGTCCTGGCGGGCGGCCGCGTCGCCGCATCGGGCACCCCGGCGCAGGTATTGACGGAGCCGCTGCTGGCAGAGGTGTACGGGGTGCGCACCCGCATCGCCACCCACCCGACGACGGGCGCGCCGAGCATCGTCTACCTTCCGGAGGATGGGGAGCGAACAGGGCACTGACGTGCCGGACTGGGACGGGCTGGAGTTCGGGGAGGCGGCGGGGGATCGGCTGCGCCGGGCCCGTCGCGAGGGTCTGAGCATGAACCGTGCCGCGCCCGACGGGATCCTGGTGGGGCTGATCGGCGCCAGCGAGCAGCTGCTGCACCGGCCGGACCTGCCGCAGGCGGTGCTGGAGGCGGCGATCGGGCATCCGGACCGGCGCGTGCGCGGCGCTCTCGCCGAGTACCGGGGCGCCACGATGCGGTTCTCCAGGACCGGTACCCGGACCTGCGTCCCGCTGACCGCCGATCAGTGGTCCCGGCTCGTGCTGGGAGAGGCAGGCTCGCAGCGGAGGTACTTGGTGGCTGCCCTGGCGGCCGACGCCGGGGTGCCGTTGACGGAGGAGGCGTACGAGGCGCTGACCACTGCCGGCTCCCACGCGGTCAGGGCGGACGCCGCGAGCCTGCCCGGCCTGCCGGAGCGGCTGCTCGCCGCCCTGGCCCGCGATCCGGCGGCGACCGTACGCGCGGCGGTCTGCGGGGCGGCCTGGGCGGAGCTCGGGGACGAGGTGCGGGACCGGCTGGCCGCGGACCCCCACGAGACGGTGCGCAGGGCCGTCGCGGTGGCCCGCCACGAGGAGGTCCCGGTCACGGCCGAACTGTTCGACACCCTGCACGGGAAGTACGCCGCGGTGGAGGCCCTGCGGCTCGAACCGGACCTGGCGGCCCGGCTCTGCGCGGACGAGGAGCCCTCCGTGCGGCGGAGACTCGCGGAGAACCCGTACCTGGGCCCGGACCTGGTCGCCGTACTCGCCGCCGATCCGGAGCACGGCGTACGCCTCGCCGCATCGGTGCGGCCCGAGCTGACGGAAGATCAGCGGGCCGGCCTCCTGGCGGGCTTGGAGCTGGACGGGATGCGGCGCACGGTCCCGTGGGTGGTGGCCCTGCACGGCGACCCCGGGGCGATGCGGCGGCTCGCCGCCTCCGTCCATCCCGTGCTGCGGAGCAGTGTGGCGACGGCCCGGCGGCTGCCGGCCGATGTCGTGGAGCGGCTGGCCCGGGACGAGGACCGGGTCGTGCGGCTCTTCCTCGCGGAGGAGTGCGAAGACGCCCCGGCGGACATGCTGCTGGAGGTCTGGAACTGGTGGACCGGGAGCCTGTCCACGCCCGACCGGCCCTACGGCCACCCGAACTTCCCCGGCCGGGACCTCCTCCGCTACGCCGGGGATCCCGACCGGCGGCTGCGGCAGCTGGCGCTGGACGACCCGGACTCGACGGCGGAGCTGGTGGAACGCTTCAGCCGGGACGGGGACGAGGAGGTCCGGGCCCGGGCGGCGACCGACCCCCGGCTTTCCGCGGAGTCGGTGCTGCGACTGCTCGACGACCCGGACCCCTGCGTCCGACAGCTCGCCGCCCGGCACCCGCGACTGCCGGTGCCCGCCCTGGCCGGGCTGCTCGGCGACGAGCAGACGGCGAGGGCGGCGGCGCGGAACCCGGCGCTGCCGGAGCGGGTCATGCGGCGCATGCTCGACTGACTTGCCGACTTGCCGACTTGCCGACTTGCCGACTTGCCGACTTGCTGACCTGCCGGGCGCCGAGCCGCATCCGCATCCGCTCGGGGCGGTGGCGGACCCCGCTCCGGTGCTACTCCTTGAAACCGCCGTACGGCCGGGTGATCAGTTCCATGCCGTGCCCCGAGGGGTCCTGGAAGTACACGCCGCGGCCGCCGTCGTTGTGGTTGATCTCGCCGGGGTGCCGGCCGTGCGGGTCCGCGAAGTAGGTGATCTTCGCCCGCTGGATCCGCGCGAAGGCCTCGTCGAACTCGGTCTCGGAGACGAGGAACGCGTAGTGCTGCGGGGTGATGGACCCGTCCGGGACGGTCGCGAAGTCCAGGGTGACGCCGTTGGCGGTTTCGACGGGGATGAAGGGGCCCCAGGGCGCCCCGACTTCGAGGCCCAGGAAGTACGCCAGGAATTCCGCGGACTCCCGGTTGTCACGGGAGTGGATGATCGTGTGGTTGAGCTGGATCGTCATGAGTGGATGCCTCCGAAAGGCATGTCCCGGCACCTCCATGTCTCACCCAGCCGGTGACCGACACGCGATGCCGCGACATGATCCTAAACATCCCTTACGTATGGAGTCCAGGCCTTCCGAACCGCCCGGCGAGGTGCGGCGCCCCGGTGCGGGGGCGGCGCCGCCGGTCATCCGTCCTTCCTCCCCGAGGGCGAGGGCCTGCCCGACGCCGGTGCCGGCCCGGGCGCCGCACCCGTCTGAGCGGCCCTCGGGCCTCCGGATCAGCTCCCCGAACCCCCGTACACCGCCTTCACGTTGTCCTGCGCCGGATGCGTCCGTCCCGCCGGGCCCGCGGCGAAGGCGCGCAGCAGGTTCTCCGTCACCCGTGTGGTCAGGGCGCCCGAGCGTGCGTCCAGGCCGTGGTTGGCGCCGCTGCGGCCGTCGCCCTTCGCGTCGAGGGCCTCGACCCAGCGCATCGTTCCGGTCGCGAGGACGGCGGCGCCGCTCGGCACCGTGTAGTACGCCGTGTCCTGGTGGCTGGGACGGCCCTCGCAGACCACGGGGGAGTGGGCCAGGATCTCGATCGGGCGGGGGGTCGTGAAACCGGTGTTGACCTTGTCGTACTCCACGCCGACCAGGTGCGCGAACGTGTCGCCCGCCTTGGCGCCGGTGCCCTCGAAGAGCCAGTGGCCCGGGTTGGTCACCACGTACGGGGCGTCCACCGGGTAGCCGTCGTAGATCACGCCGAGCAGCGAGCTCTCCGGGTCCGCGGCGGGCGGGGAACGGAAGTCGACGGTGGCCGGGTGGCCGCGTTTGAAACCGGGGTCCTGGTCGTAGGAGGACTTGTAGCAGACCACCGTGCGGTCCGGTCCCAGGTCGGAGGCCTCCAGCCGGATCCGGCGGTAGCAGCAGTTCGCACCGAGGATCGCGATGTTGGTGCCGGCGTCCCGGGCGGCGGTGAAGTGCGCGCGCTGCTCGGGCGACCAGTACTCGTCGTGCCCGAGGGACAGGACCGCCGAAGCGCCTTCCAGCAGCCGCTTCTCCCGGGCCACGTCGGTGGTCGTCGTGTAGCCCAGGGGGATGCCGAGCCGCTCGGCGAGCGCGAGCAGCGGGGCCTCGTAGACGAGGAACAGGCCCGCGCCGTCGTCGTACTCGTAGGGCCGGTCGAAGGTCACGGCGAGCGAGCGGGAGGCGTAGCCGCCGCTGGGGCCGTCGTAACTGCCGTAGCCGCCCCACCGGTTGTACGCCTGCCAGGTCGCCACCGCGTTGACGACGACGGTACGTCCTGACGCGCCGGCGGACCGCACGGTGACGGGGACGAAGCGCTGGCCCTCTCCGCCCTGCGCGTCGAGGCGGAGCAGGTAGCAGCCTTCGGGCCAGTCCTTCGTCTCGACGGTGGCGCTACGGGTCCACCGGGTGCGGACCATGCGGGTCCCGGAATCCACCGTGTGGTCGGGCTGACGCACCCCGGGCAGGGCTTCGGACCGCCAGACCAGCCGGGCCCGGGCCCCGCCGTACCAGCCCATGCGGTAGGCGGAGACGGTGAACCGGGGCGCGGTGGTGGAGACGTGCAGGCCGAAGGGCTCGCCGGGCAGGACGCTGACCCTGTCGGCGAAGCCCTCGATGGCCCGCGCCGGCCCGGCCTTGGTGACCTGCCAGTCGGCGTTCCCCGGGCGGGCGTTCTCGGCCTTGACGTCGAAGCCGTGCGGCCCGTCCTTCTCCGGAGAGCCGGCAGGCTTGGGGCTCGGGCCGGGCCCCGCCCCCTCCGCCTCCCCGGCGTCCCCGTTCGCGCAGCCGGCCACGGCCCCCAGCCCGGCGGCGGTGGCCGCCGCCCCCGTCGCCAGGGCGAGGAACCGCCGCCTGCCCGCGCCTTCGCCGTCCCCGGCTATGTGCTCCTGATCCATGAAGGGCACGCTATGTCACCGTGTGGCCTACACATCTACCGCCCCGCGCTCGGCCGGGGATCCGGTCAGGAGAGCGCGCCCGGAGCCTGGAAGTCACCCCAACCGGACCACCACCTCCTGGCCGGCCCCTTCCAGCGCGGTGAGGCTGCCGAAGCCCAGCTGGAGCGTGGCCCCGGTGGTTGCCGAGACCACGCTCGCCGCCCGGGTCAGCACCTGGGCCACGGGCCGGTTCCACACCAAGGTCAGCGCCGTCAGGGTGCGGGTCGGGTCCGAGACGCGGAGCGCTGCCGTGCCGTCGCCGGGCTCCCGCACCGTCACCGAACACGGCGCGCTCGCCCACAGGGTGCCGACCGTCGCGGCCTGCCAGAAGTTGACCCCCGTGAAGCCGAGCGAGCCCACCGCCACACCCTGGGCGGTCACGTTGTTGGAGAGCACCGTGAGCCATCCCGTGGCGGCGGACCGCGCCGAGGTCTGGGCGGCCGAGGCGCCGGGCATCAGCTGGTAGACGTAACTGCCGCCGGCCGGATCCGTCCCGTGGTCGTACCAGAGGGTCAGGTACCGCCGGGTCAGGGCCGTGGTGGAGGAGCTCCGGTTGATATCGCTCCACCGGCCGGTGCGGGCCTCCCGCAGCGCCCTGAAGGTGCCAGACCCCGACATCACGTACCCGCCGAAGCCCGCCAGGTGCGCCCATCCGGGCCCGGGGAAGGAAGCGGTCCAGCCCAGGGCGGCCGGCTGGACCGTGCCGCCGACGGTCAGTGCGTGACTCCCGGCCGCGCCCAGATTCCGGTTGTCGATGACCGTATCGACCGCGGTGCCGTCGGTGGCACTGATCCCCGCGCCCAGGCAGACCACCGTGTCGTCCAGGAAGAACCACGATTTGCGGGCCGTGAGGGTGCTCCCCAGCCCCTTGAGGTGCTGGCCCACCGAGGCGAACTCTCCGTCCGTCGTACCCCCCACCCAGGTGGCGTCCGGCCGGGAGGCCCCCCAGTCGCCGCCCGCGCCGTCGGCGAGCACCTTGCGCGACACGGTCGTCCCCGGCAGCCGGTACGGATCGACCGTGGGCCAGAACGCGTCCGAGTACTGGCCGTTCCCGTAGCTGGAGCCCCACCAGCAGAGCATGCCGCTGCCGGTGTGCCAGCCGCGCAGGTTCTCGCCGTTGCCCGTCTCGTAGTGCGTGATCCGCTTCGAGGACATGGACAGGGAGGCCGCCCAGCCCGGCCGCCGGTGCGCCGCCCGGTCCATCGAGGGGAACAGCCGGTGCGCCACCGGTTCAGGCGCGGCCGTCACCGCGGTGTCCGCCGCGACCTCGGAGAGCCTGGCCAGGGCCGACAGGGTCTGCGTGGCATCCGCCGACGGGGGACTGTAGTAGTCCCGTGCCACCCAGCCCTTCACCAGGGCCCGCCAGCAGGCCCGTTCGGCACTGCTCGCGCCTTCGGCGAGGAGCAGGATCGCGGCGAGTACGGCGTGCCCGCGGGTGTGGTCGTCCGTCTGGATCCGGAGGGGATCGGCTACCTGGACGCCGCGGCTGGGCGCCCGCCCCGACACCGCGTCCATGATCAGCCCGTTGAAGAGGAACGGCGCCCACGCGTGCTCGACCGCGTCGAAGACGGTCTGCGCGCCGGGGTCCGTGACCTCCCACGCCGTCCCCTTCAACAGGCCGAAAAGCATGCCCAGTCCGCCGAGCATCACCGCCCCGTACGAGCCGGTGTACGCGACGTAGAAGTGCTGGACGAAGGATCCGTCCCGGTAGAGCCCGTCACCGGTGGTGACGTACGGGAAGACCGGTGAGAGCGCGTCCCGGGCCAGGGCGATCTTCGCGTCGTCCCCGCCGACCACGCCGCGCAGCGCGAGCACCCGGCACAGGTCCACCCGGTTCGCTCCGGTACTCGTCCCCGTGTACGCGCCGACCGAGGAATCGGGCACGAAATGGTCCACGGCGGCGCAGTAGTCCGCGAGCTGGGAGGCGGACAACTGGCCGTACATCAGGACGACGGTGTCGAGCAGCGCCTGTGGGGCGCCGATCTGCCAGCACCACCAGTTGCCGTACCGCGTCTGGCCGGCGTTGTAGGCCTGGGCGTGGAGATGATCCAGCCCCGTCAGTACGGCCGTGCGCAGTGCGGCGTCGCCGGTGAGCCCCGTCCCGGGCCGGACGTAGGCCTCCGCCATGCCGCGCAGCCGGTAGTAGCTCTGTGCCAGCCATTCGGGGTCCGTGGTGAACACCTGGTCGGGCCAGAGCGATCCGGTGGCCGGGGCCATGGCGGAGCGCCACTGCCCCGCCTGCGCGCCCAGTGCCGCCAGCCGGGTGCGGAACGGCTCCGCTGTGGGGGAGAACGGAGCCCCCAGGACGAGCCCCTGCCACACCGTGCGCATGGCCTCGTGGACCGATGTCACCGTCCCGGCGGCCGCCTGGAAGGCCGGAGTGCCGAGCAGCACCACACTTCCGCCCACCGCCGTGAGGAAGGCACGGCGGCTCCACACATCTGTCATCGCAGTCTCCTTTGACTGAAACGCTCCGGCCCCCCGGGTTGTCCGCCCCCCCCGCTACCTCACGCGACGTGCTCGCGGTAGCGGTCGATCACCTCCTGGAGCACCTCCCCACCGTCCCGGGCCCACAGCCCCGGATTGAAGATCTCCACCTCCACCGGCCCCAGATACCCGGCTGCGTCGGTCAGTTCACGGAAGGCCCGCAGGTCGATCGAGCCGTCGCCCAGCTGCCCCCGGCCCAGCAGCACGCCCTCGGGAAGCGGGGTCACCCAGTCGGCCACCTGGACCGACACGATCCGTCCGGCCTCGCCGGCCCGCAGCACCTCGGAGGGGAAGCGCTCGTCCCACCACAGGTGGTAGGCGTCGACGACCACGCCCACCTGCCGCGCCGGGAACCGCTCGGCGATGTCCAGGGCCTGGCCCAGGGTGGAGACCACGCAGCGGTCCGCCGCGTACATCGGGTGCAGCGGCTCGATCCCCAGACGCACCCCGTGCGCGGCGGCGTACGGGGCCAGGTCGCCCAGGATGCCGACGATCCGCTCCCGGGCTCCGCTCAGGTCCCGGTCCCCGTCCGGCAGCCCGCCCGAGACCAGGACCAGCGTGTCGGCGCCCAGCTCGGCGGCTTCCTCCACGGCCCGGCGGTTGTCTTCCAGAGCGGCTGCCCGTCCCACCGGATCGGCGGCAGTGAAGAAGCCGCCCCGGCACAGTGAGCTGACCCGCAGGCCGGCCCCGGCAATCAGTTTCGCGGTCTCCCGCACCCCGAACCGCCGTACCGGATCGCGCCACAGCCCGACCGCGCGGACCCCGGCCGCCGTGCAGCCGGCGACCAGCTCGGGCAGCGACCACTGCCGGACCGTCTCCTGGTTCAGGCTGAACCGGTCGGGCGCCGGCGCCGGGCTCACGAGGTCACCCCGTGCAGGGCCAGCAGCTGCCGCATCCGGCCCTCGGCGAGCTCAGGGTCCGGGAACAGGCCCAGGTCGTCGGCCAGTTCGTACGCGGTGCACAGATGGGGAAGGGAGCGGGCCGAGTGCAGTCCGCCCACCATCGCGAAGTGCCCCTGGTATCCCGCCAGCCAGGCCAGCAGCACCACGCCCGTCTTGTAGTAGCGGGTGGGCGGCGCGAACAGGTGCCGGGACAGCGCCACCGTCGGATCCAGCAGCTCGCGGAACCCCGCGGCGTCGTCCTGGTCGAGGGCGAGCGCGGCCCGCGCCGCGATCGGGGCGATCGGATCGAAGATGCCCAGAAGGGCGTCGCTGGCCAGCTCCCCGTCCCCGGCGATCAGCTCCGGATAGTGGTAGTCGTCGCCCGTGTAGCAGCGCACGCCCGCCGGCAGCCGCCGCCGGATCTCCACTTCGCGCCCCGCGTTGAGCAGCGAGACCTTGATCCCGTCGACCTTTTCCGGATACTCCGAAATGATCTTCAGGAAGACGTCCGTGGCCTCGTCCAGGTCCTCGTGGCCCCAGTACCCCTCCAGCGCGGGGTCGAACATCGGCCCCAGCCAGTGCAGGACGACCGGCCGGGAACTCTGCCTCAGCAGCCGCCCGTACACCTCCAGGTAGTCCTCCGGGCCGCGCGCCGCCGTGGCCAGGGCCCGCGAGGCCATGAGCACCGCCGGTGCCCCGCAGGCCTCCACGTGCGCCAGCTGCTCCTCGTACGCCGCGGTCACGGCGGCCAGGGAATGCGCGGTGTCCGGAGCCAGCTGATCGGTCCCCGCCCCGCAGACGATCCGGCCGTCCACCGAGCGGGCCTCGGCGGTCGACCGGCGGATCAGCTCCGCCGCGACCGGCCAGTCCAGGCCCATCCCGCGCTGCGCCGTGTCCATGGCCTCGGCGACCCCGAGGCCCTGGGCCCACAGCCGGTGCCGGAAGGCCAGCGTGCTCTCCCAGTCGATCACCGGCTCCGCTTCGGACGAGGCGAACAGCGGGTCGGCGACCACGTGCGCGGCCGAATAGAAGGTGCGGCTGCGGGCCGGGCCGCAGGCCAGCGGCGCCAGCGGGGCGGCGACCGGCGAGTGGAGCCGGAATCCGCCGTCCACCGAGGGCAGTCGGATGCTCACAACGCCACCTCCGGTACCACGAGCCGCCGGCCCTCGGCGGAGGAGCGGAGCCCGAGATCGGCGAGCTGCACCCCGCGGGCCCCGGCCAGCAGGTCCCACTGCCAGGGCTCGTCCAGGACGACGTGGCGCAGGAACAGCTCCCACTGGGCTTTGAAACCGTTGTCGGCAGGGCTGTTGTCCGGAACCTCCTGCCACTGGTCCCGGAACCGCTCGGTCAGCGGCAGGTCCGGATTCCACACCGGCTTCGGAGTCGCCGCACGGTGCTGGATCCGGCAGCCGCGCAGCCCCGCGACGGCCGAGCCGTGCGTGCCGTCGACCTGGAACTCCACCAGCTCGTCGCGGTTGACCCGGACCGCCCAGGAGGAGTTGATCTGAGCGACCGCGCCGCCCTCCAGCTCGAAGATCCCGTACGCCGCGTCGTCCGCGGTGGCCTCGTACGGCTTGCCCTCCTCGTCCCAGCGGCGGCCGATGTGGGTGCGTGTCAGCGCCTGCACCGTGCGGACCCGGCCGAACAGCTCGTGCAGCAGGTACTCCCAGTGCGGGAACATGTCGGCGACGATGCCCCCGCCGTCCTGAGTCCGGTAGTTCCACGAAGGGCGCTGCGCGGGCTGCCAGTCGCCTTCGAAGACCCAGTACCCGAACTCGCCGCGCACGGACAGGATCTCGCCGAAGAAGCCGCCGTCGATGAGCCGCTTCAGCTTCAGCAGACCCGGCAGGAACAGCTTGTCCTGCACCACTCCGTGCTTGATCCCGGCCGCGTCGGCCAGCCGGGCCAGCTCCAGGGAGGACTCGAAGGTGAGGGCGGTGGGCTTCTCGCAGTACACGTGCTTGCCGGCCGCTATGGCCTGCCGCACGGCAGCCTCGCGGGCTCTGGTGACCTGGGCGTCGAAGTAGATCTCGACCTCGGGGTCGGCCAGCACCGCCGGCAGGTCCGTGCTCACGTGCTCCAGCCCGTGCTCTTCGGCGATGGCCCGAAGGGCCGCCTCGCGGCGGCCGACCAGCACCGGCTCCGGCCACAGCACCGTGCCGTCGCCGAGGTCGAGCCCGCCCTGCTCGCGCAGTGCGAGCAGGGAGCGGACCAGGTGCTGGCGGTATCCCATCCGCCCGGTGACGCCGTTCATGGCGATCTTGATCGTCCTGCGCTGCACGGTGTCCCCCTCCTTCGTCTTGTGCGGTGTCGCTTGTGCGGTATTGCCCGTGGGGTGTTGCTCGTGTGGTGTTGCAGGGAAAGCAGGATAGAAAGCGCTTTCACTGCCATCAGGCTAGGGCCGGGCAACATGACGGTGCAAGACTCGTACGGGTGATAGAAAGCGCTTTCTCCATCGGCGACTATGGAGATCCACACGCCGGATGAGACGATGACCCGGGACGGATCGGAAGGAGGGGACGATGGCGGTCACACTCGCCGAAGTGGCGGCGCACGCGGGCGTATCGCCCGCCACGGTCTCGCGCGTGATGAACGGCGGATACCCGGTGGCAGGCGCCACCCGTACCCGCGTGGAGCAAGCGGTCGAGGACCTCGGCTACATCGCCAACGGCCCCGCGAGGGCTCTCGCCGCCGCGACCTCCGACCTCGTCGGCGTCCTCGTCCACGACGTCGCCGACAGCTTCTTCGGGATCCTCGCCGGATCCCTGCAGAGCGCCCTCACCTCCGGCGGCCAGGGCGACGCGCGCCGGCTCGCCGTCGTCTGCAACACCGAGGGAGCCCCGGCCGCCGAGCTCGACTACCTCGCCCTCCTGGAGGGCCAGCGGGCCGGCGGGGTCGTCCTGACCGGCGGCGCCGTCGAGGAACCGGACCACACCCGGGCGCTCACCGCCCGGCTCGCGCGCATCGCGGCCACCGGCGCCCCGGTGGTGCTGTGCGGACGCCCGCCGCTGCCCCTGCCCGCGGGACTTCCCGTCGCCACCGTCATGTTCGACGACCGGGGCGGCGCCTTCCGGCTCACCGAGCACCTGCTGACGCTCGGCCACCGGCACATCGCCTACGTCGCCGGCCCGCCCGGACTGAGCACCACCCGGGAACGCCTCGCCGGACACCGGGACGCCCTGCGCCACCACGACCCCGAACTGCCCGGGCGATGCGCCGACCTCACCGTGCACGCGGGGTTCGAGCGCTCCGCCGGATACGACGCCACCCGTGAACTGCTCCGCCGGGGCGCCCCCGTCACCGCCGTGGCCGCCGCCAACGACACCGTCGCCACCGGGGTCGCCGCCGCCCTGCGCGAGGCGGGCCTGCGGATACCCGAGGACGTCTCCGTCGCCGGCTTCGACGACCTGCCCGTCTGCATCGACACCGCGCCCACCCTCACCACCGTGCGGATCCCGCTGCGCGAGGCGGGCGTGCTCGCCGCCCAGTACGTCACGGGTCGCAGAGCCCTGCCCCCCGGCGGCATCACCACGCTCCCCGCCGAGCTGATGGTGCGCGCCTCCACCGCACCGCCGCCCGCCGGGCCGCCCGCCGCGACCGGAGGGACCCGCCCGTGAGGTACGCCTTCTCCACCCTCGGTCTGCCCGGCACCCCGCTGGAGCGCAGCGCCGCCCTCGCCGCCGCCCACGGCTACCAAGGCCTCGAACTGCGGGCCCATCCCGAGGAGCCCCTGCACCCCGGCAGTTCCGCCGCCGACCGAGCGGCCGGCCTGCGCACCCTGGCCTCCGCCGGTGTCACCGTGCTCGGCGTCGCGGGGTACGCCCAGGTGGCCGCCGCCGGCGCCGACGAGCCCGTACTCACCGAGATCCATGCCCTGGTCCGGCTCGCCGCCGATCTCGAAGCCCCGTACGTCCGGGTCTTCCCCGGCGGTGGTGAACTGCCCCCGGCGGCCGCCGATGCCCATGCGGTCCGCCGGCTCCGGGCGGCCGCGCCCTTCGCCGAGCAGCACGGGGTGCGGATCCTGCTGGAGACCCACGACTCCCATCGCACCGGGGCCGCGACGGCCCGGGTGCTCGACCGGGTCGGGCATCCGGGCGCGGGCGCGCTGTGGGACGTACTGCACACCTGGCTCGGGGGCGAAACCTCCGCCGAGTCGGTCCGGGCCCTCGCCGGGCATCTGGGATACACGCAGGTCAAGGACGTGCGGTCCGCGCAGGAGCTGACCCCGCTCGGGCTGGGCGCGGGAGCGCTGCCGCTCGCCGAGGCCGTGGCCCTCGTGCCGGAACAGGGCTGGCTCTGCTGGGAGTACGAAAAGCGCTGGTATCCGGGCGCCGCCGAACTGCCGGGGCAGCTCGCGCGGGGCCGGGAACATTTGGAGGCACTGACCCGGGCGGCCTCGGCCGGGTAGGGGAGGGTGAGTCGTCCGGTCAGGCGGCAGGGCAGGCTGGGTAGGCCGGGTAGGGCAAGGCCGATCCGGGCCGGGCAGGGCCGGGCAGGGTCGAGCCGCGCAGGGCCGGGCAGGGCCGGGCGAGGTCGAGCCGCGCAGGGCCGGGCCGGGCGTGGGAGAGCAAGGTCGGGTCGAGCCGGGCGTGGCCGCTGTGGTTGCGTCATCTTGTGGGCGCGTTCAGGGGTCGGTGGCCGATCGGGTCCTCGTCGACGGTGAACGGCCACCGCCACCCCTCTTGCATGTTCTATGGCATACCCCATAAGTTACCGCCAGGTAGACCGCTCGGCGGGTCACATCGTCGTCGGGAAGGGGTGGGGCGGATGAGTCCGCGCAAGACTGACAGCCGCGACCGGATGGTCCTCAGCGCCGCCGTCCTCCTACGTGAGTACGGGGCGAGCGGAACCAGCATCGACCGGGTGCTCGCCCACAGCGGAGCCCCTCGGGGCTCGGTGTACCACCACTTCCCCGGCGGGCGGACACAGCTCATCGACGAGGCGGTGGCGCTGGCAGGGGACTTCATCGCGGGTCTGCTCGACGCCATCACACAGGCCGATGATCCGGTGGACGCCATCGACGCCTTCTTCGTGCTGTGGCGCGACCGGCTCGTGGAGAGCGGCTTTCGGGCCGGCTGCCCGATCGTGGCGGTGGCCGTGGAGACCAACGACGACGCACCCCAGCTCGCCCGCTCCGCCGCCGCGGTCTTCGCCCGCTGGCAGGATGCCCTCGCCGCCCTGTTCGTCCGGCACGGTCTGACCGGGGAACGCAGCCGGAGGCTGGGTTCCTTCATCATCGCCGCGGTCGAAGGCGCGGTGATCATGTGCCGGGCCGAGCAGAGCACCGCCCCGATCGAGGCGGCCGCCGCCGAGATCCACGATCTGCTCCGGTATGCCCTGCGGGACCGCCGCGAGGCCGGCCCCCTGCCCAGGCCGTAGCCCGCACCCGCTTCAGCTGCACCGTCCGAAGGAGTCGTCATGCCCTCGCTCGACCGCCAGGCCAACGGGCCGGACCTGGACTGGTTGTGCGCCCATGCCGACCAGCACCAGGACGACCACGTCGCCGCTGTCCCCTGCACCCCCGGCGTGGCCGCCCCCATCGGGACCCGGCCGCCGCCGCAGACCGCGTACGACGGCGTGCTCGCCAGCCGCCGCTACGGCGGCGCCGACACCGAGTCCACCGGCATCGTCGACCGGGCGCTCCCCAAGGGCGCCGTGCTCTCCACCACCGGCGAACTCGCCAAGGCACAGCGGGACAAGGCCGGCGACACCGCGGGCGGCATCAAGGCCCGCATCTACGCCCCCGCGCCGGTTGCCCCGGCCGCCCTGCGCGACACCGCGCGGCAGCCCCTCCCGGCCTGACGGACACCCCCGCACGACCATCCACCCAAGGAGAACGACCATGACCACCACTGACCTCGCCGCCATGACGGGCCTGGAACTGATGCGCTGGGTGCAGACCGAACGCCCCACCGACATCCCCTCCATCGGCCGGCTGCTCGGCATGCGTTTCGACGAGGTGGAGCACGGCCGCGTCGTCGTCTCCCTCGACACCCGCCCCGACTTCGCCAACCCCCTCGGCACCGTCCACGGCGGCATCGCCGCCACCCTCCTCGATTCCGCCATGGGCTGCGCCGTCCACACCACCCTTCCCGCCGGCACCGGCTACACCACCCTCGAACTCAAGGTCAACTACATCCGCGCCGCCCGCACCGACGGACAGGTGCTCACGGCCGAGGGCGCCGTCATCCACGCCGGCCGCCGTACGGCCACCGCCGAGGGCAAGGTGGTGGACGAGCGGGGCAAGCTGATTGCCCACGCCACCACCACGTGCATGATCTTTTAAGCGCCTGGCGGTTCCGGGTCAGGCCGAGTAGGGGAGCCGGGCCCGGTCGACGGGGTGGCGGAAGGCCAGGCCCCGGGCATAGCGCTCCAGTTCCTCGACGGCGGTCACCGCCAGTCGGTCCAGCTCCCCGCCCAGCGAACCCGCCACATGCGGGGTGAGCAGTACGTTCGGCAGGTTGTAGAGCGGGGAGACGGCAGGCAGCACTTCCGGTTCGGTGTGGTCGAGTACGGCGCACAGCCTGCCGGAGAGCAGCTCCGCGGTCAGCGCCGCGGTGTCGACGAGCGAGCCGCGCGCGGTGTTCACGAGGGTGGCGCCGTCCGGCATCAGGGCCAGCCGGGAGGCGTCCAGCAGGCGGCGGGTCTGCGGCAGCTCGGGCGCGTGCAGGCTCACCACGTCGCTGCGGGACAGCAGTTCGTCCAGCGGGACGGCCTCGGCGCCCAAGTCGGCGAGCTCAGCCGGATCCGCGTACGGATCGTGCACGAGTACCCGCAGGTCGAAGGGGCGCAGCAGTTCCAGTACGCGGCGGCCGATGAGGGAGGCGCCGACCAGGCCGACGGTGCGCCGGTAGTTGCCGACGGCGGGGTAACGGCCCAGCAGGTCCATGGGGCCGCGGGTCGCCCGGTAGGCGTGTGCGGACTCCAGAACGCGCTTGTTGGAGAAGAGGATCGCGGCGAGCGTGTACTCCGCCACCGGCAGGGCGTTCACAGCGGCGGCGCTGGAGACCAGCAGTCCGCGATCCCAGCAGGCCGGGGTGACATGGTGCTTGACGCTGCCGGCGGCGTGCACGACGGCCCGGAGCCGCGGCATCAGACCCAGGGCCTCCGCGTCCAGCGGAGGGCACCCCCACCCGGTGAACAGCACCTCGGCCGCGGCCAGCCGGTGGCGCAGGGCGTCCCCGGTGGAAGCGGAGCCGAAGTCCGTGACGAGCAGACCGGGATCCACGTCGGCGACCCGCAGCAGCTCGGGCAGGATCCGGCCGCCGAGTACGGCGTCCCGGGTGCCGGGGCTCATGGCCAGCACGGTGACGGGCCGGCGGGGAGCGGAGGCCGGGAGGCCAGGGGAGCCCGGGGAGTCGGGCGAGGGGGAAACGGAGCAGGAATCAGGGGCGGCGGACAAGGAGGAAGAAGAGGAGGAAGAGGAAGAGGAAGAGGAAGAGGCGGGGTGGGTCACGTGACGGCTCCTGCGGTGAGATCCGAAGTCCTGCCAGGCGGCCCGCGGCGGTGAGGCGGGGATGAACAGGAAGATGGTCACAAACCCCGGCCGCGGCGCCGGGAACGACACGTGGGCGAAGGCGCGCCGCCCCCGCGGGACGGGATGGGGCCCCGGGGCCGCCGCTCCCCAAAGAGGCGGCCCCGGTGCTGTTCAGGAGCCCCATCCTTGGCACGCATGATCATGTCGTCAAGAGCGAGTCGGCAATTCGATCGAAACGCTCATTCGGAGCCGGACGCTCCGCCCTTCTGCGGGCGGATCGTCAGCCGGGGCAGCAGCTCGAGATGCTGCCGCGGTCCCTCCCGCCCGGCCCCGGAACCCACGGCCTCCAGCCGGTCGAGCAGCAGACCTGCCGCCCTTGCCCCGACCTCGCGCTTTGCCGGAGCCACGGCCGACAGCGGTACGTCGGCCAGTCCGGCCACCTCGTCGTCGTACGTGATCACCGCCAGGTCCTCAGGGACCCGCACCCCCCGCGCCTGGAGCCGTGGGATCAGCATGATGGCGTCCGTGTCGCTGTGGATCAGGGCGGCGGTCACCCCGCCCTCCGTCACCGCCGCGCACAAGTAGTCCAGCGTCCGCACGAACGCCTCCGCCTCCGAGCCCGGCCCCGGCCCGAAGGCGCTGCCCGCCCCCGAGTCCGGGTCCCGGTCGGAGTTCCGGTCCGGGTCCCGGTCCGAGTCCGCACCCGGCCCGGCCGCGGGCCACGGCGGCGCCGGCTCGAGCCCGAGCGCGCTCACGGCCGCCGCGAACCCGGCCCGCAGCCGCCCCGAGGTCGGCGTCTCCCGACTGGCCAGCGCGATCCGCCGGTGCCCCTGCTCCGCCAGGTGCTGCACGGCCCGCGCCGCGCCGTGCGCGTGGTCGGAGGCGACCCGGTCCAGGGCCGCGGCCGGGTGTCCCGGCGGAGCCCAGCGTTCCACCAGGACGGTCGGCACCGGCAGTTCCGCCGTCCACGCCCCCTCGCCGGGCCCGGGCGACCCGGCGTTCCAGTTCGGGGTCAGCAGCAGCCCGTCCGCCCCCGTGGACAGCAGCCGGTCCGCCTGCGTCCGGTCCTCGCCCGCCAGATACCGGGTCAGCCCCACGGTGAGCCGCGCGCCCCGCGCTTCGACCACCTCGCGGGCGCCCCGCACGACGTCGGCGTAGTAGTACTCGGTGGTCGGCACGACCATCCCGATCACCAGCCCGCCGCCGCCCCGGGCACCCGCGCCGCCGCCCCGGGCACCCGCGCCGCCGCCCCGGGCACCCGCGACGCCACCCCGGCCACCGCCGTCACCCGCACGGTCCGCGCCGCCCGCTCCCGCCCACGCCCCGGTCGACAGGACACCGGCACCGGCGGCCGGAGCGGCATCCAGCCTGCTGATCACCCCGTGCATCCGCAGGATCTCGCCGCGCGCCGCCATCGCCTCCACGTCCCTGCGCAGGGTCACGGGGGAGACGCCCAGTTCCCGGGCGAGATCCGCCACGCGCACACTGCCCCGTGCCCGGACGAGCTCCAGCACCCGGGCCTGGCGCCGGTCGACATGTGGTCTCAAGGATCCCCCTGCGGTCTGCGAGGCGCGGTGCTCCCATCATAGGAGCCGGGTGGAGCCGGATCCGATCGATTCGATCGAATCCGATCAGCCGGTCATTGACGGCGCGGACCGCACGTTCATATATTCGGCCACGTCCCGCACCTCACGGCAGCATCTCGACCTCTCCCGGGGAGTCAGCGCATGCTCACGCACGACCAGGACGGCTTCCGGCGCGCAGACCGCCCCCACCGGATCGTTTCGGGGGCACTGCACTACTTCCGGGTCCACCCCGAACTGTGGGAGGACCGCCTCACCCGGCTGCGTGCCATGGGCGTCAACACCGTTGACACCCATGGCACGCAGCCGGGTGAGGCGGTCCTCCCACAGTTCGGGGTGGACCCGGAAGTAGTGCAGTGCCCCCGAAACGATCCGGTGGGGGCGGTCTGCGCGCCGGAAGCCGTCCTGGTCGTGCGTGAGCATGCGCTGACTCCCCGGGAGAGGTCGAGATGCTGCCGTGAGGTGCGGGACGTGGCCGAATATATGAACGTGCGGTCCGCGCCGTCAATGACCGGCTGATCGGATTCGATCGAATCGATCGGATCCGGCTCCACCCGGCTCCTATGATGGGAGCACCGCGCCTCGCAGACCGCAGGGGGATCCTTGAGACCACATGTCGACCGGCGCCAGGCCCGGGTGCTGGAGCTCGTCCGGGCACGGGGCAGTGTGCGCGTGGCGGATCTCGCCCGGGAACTGGGCGTCTCCCCCGTGACCCTGCGCAGGGACGTGGAGGCGATGGCGGCGCGCGGCGAGATCCTGCGGATGCACGGGGTGATCAGCAGGCTGGATGCCGCTCCGGCCGCCGGTGCCGGTGTCCTGTCGACCGGGGCGTGGGCGGGAGCGGGCGGCGCGGACCGTGCGGGTGACGGCGGTGGCCGGGGTGGCGTCGCGGGTGCCCGGGGCGGCGGCGCGGGTGCCCGGGGCGGCGGCGCGGGTGCCCGGGGCGGCGGCGGGCTGGTGATCGGGATGGTCGTGCCGACCACCGAGTACTACTACGCCGACGTCGTGCGGGGCGCCCGCGAGGTGGTCGAAGCGCGGGGCGCGCGGCTCACCGTGGGGCTGACCCGGTATCTGGCGGGCGAGGACCGGACGCAGGCGGACCGGCTGCTGTCCACGGGGGCGGACGGGCTGCTGCTGACCCCGAACTGGAACGCCGGGTCGCCCGGGCCCGGCGAGGGGGCGTGGACGGCGGAACTGCCGGTGCCGACCGTCCTGGTGGAACGCTGGGCTCCGCCGGGACACCCGGCCGCGGCCCTGGACCGGGTCGCCTCCGACCACGCGCACGGCGCGGCGCGGGCCGTGCAGCACCTGGCGGAGCAGGGGCACCGGCGGATCGCGCTGGCCAGTCGGGAGACGCCGACCTCGGGGCGGCTGCGGGCCGGGTTCGCGGCGGCCGTGAGCGCGCTCGGGCTCGAGCCGGCGCCGCCGTGGCCCGCGGCCGGGCCGGGTGCGGACTCGGACCGGGACCCGGACCGGAACTCCGACCGGGACCCGGACTCGGGGGCGGGCAGCGCCTTCGGGCCGGGGCCGGGCTCGGAGGCGGAGGCGTTCGTGCGGACGCTGGACTACTTGTGCGCGGCGGTGACGGAGGGCGGGGTGACCGCCGCCCTGATCCACAGCGACACGGACGCCATCATGCTGATCCCACGGCTCCAGGCGCGGGGGGTGCGGGTCCCTGAGGACCTGGCGGTGATCACGTACGACGACGAGGTGGCCGGACTGGCCGACGTACCGCTGTCGGCCGTGGCTCCGGCAAAGCGCGAGGTCGGGGCAAGGGCGGCAGGTCTGCTGCTCGACCGGCTGGAGGCCGTGGGTTCCGGGGCCGGGCGGGAGGGACCGCGGCAGCATCTCGAGCTGCTGCCCCGGCTGACGATCCGCCCGCAGAAGGGCGGAGCGTCCGGCTCCGAATGAGCGTTTCGATCGAATTGCCGACTCGCTCTTGACGACATGATCATGCGTGCCAAGGATGGGGCTCCTGAACAGCACCGGGGCCGCCTCTTTGGGGAGCGGCGGCCCCGGGGCCCCATCCCGTCCCGCGGGGGCGGCGCGCCTTCGCCCACGTGTCGTTCCCGGCGCCGCGGCCGGGGTTTGTGACCATCTTCCTGTTCATCCCCGCCTCACCGCCGCGGGCCGCCTGGCAGGACTTCGGATCTCACCGCAGGAGCCGTCACGTGACCCACCCCGCCTCTTCCTCTTCCTCTTCCTCTTCCTCCTCTTCTTCCTCCTTGTCCGCCGCCCCTGATTCCTGCTCCGTTTCCCCCTCGCCCGACTCCCCGGGCTCCCCTGGCCTCCCGGCCTCCGCTCCCCGCCGGCCCGTCACCGTGCTGGCCATGAGCCCCGGCACCCGGGACGCCGTACTCGGCGGCCGGATCCTGCCCGAGCTGCTGCGGGTCGCCGACGTGGATCCCGGTCTGCTCGTCACGGACTTCGGCTCCGCTTCCACCGGGGACGCCCTGCGCCACCGGCTGGCCGCGGCCGAGGTGCTGTTCACCGGGTGGGGGTGCCCTCCGCTGGACGCGGAGGCCCTGGGTCTGATGCCGCGGCTCCGGGCCGTCGTGCACGCCGCCGGCAGCGTCAAGCACCATGTCACCCCGGCCTGCTGGGATCGCGGACTGCTGGTCTCCAGCGCCGCCGCTGTGAACGCCCTGCCGGTGGCGGAGTACACGCTCGCCGCGATCCTCTTCTCCAACAAGCGCGTTCTGGAGTCCGCACACGCCTACCGGGCGACCCGCGGCCCCATGGACCTGCTGGGCCGTTACCCCGCCGTCGGCAACTACCGGCGCACCGTCGGCCTGGTCGGCGCCTCCCTCATCGGCCGCCGCGTACTGGAACTGCTGCGCCCCTTCGACCTGCGGGTACTCGTGCACGATCCGTACGCGGATCCGGCTGAGCTCGCCGACTTGGGCGCCGAGGCCGTCCCGCTGGACGAACTGCTGTCCCGCAGCGACGTGGTGAGCCTGCACGCGCCCGAGCTGCCGCAGACCCGCCGCCTGCTGGACGCCTCCCGGCTGGCCCTGATGCCGGACGGCGCCACCCTCGTGAACACCGCGCGCGGCTCGCTCGTCGACACCGCGGCGCTGACCGCGGAGCTGCTCTCCGGCAGGCTGTGCGCCGTACTCGACCACACCGAACCGGAAGTGCTGCCTGCCGTCTCCCCGCTCTACAACCTGCCGAACGTACTGCTCACCCCGCATGTGGCGGGTTCGCTGGGCGGGGAGCTGGACCGACTGGCGGTGACCGCCGTCGAGGAACTGGAGCGCTATGCCCGGGGCCTGGCCTTCCGCCACCCCGTCGACCGGGCCCGGCTCCCCTACTCGGCCTGACCCGGAACCGCCAGGCGCTTAAAAGATCATGCACGTGGTGGTGGCGTGGGCAATCAGCTTGCCCCGCTCGTCCACCACCTTGCCCTCGGCGGTGGCCGTACGGCGGCCGGCGTGGATGACGGCGCCCTCGGCCGTGAGCACCTGTCCGTCGGTGCGGGCGGCGCGGATGTAGTTGACCTTGAGTTCGAGGGTGGTGTAGCCGGTGCCGGCGGGAAGGGTGGTGTGGACGGCGCAGCCCATGGCGGAATCGAGGAGGGTGGCGGCGATGCCGCCGTGGACGGTGCCGAGGGGGTTGGCGAAGTCGGGGCGGGTGTCGAGGGAGACGACGACGCGGCCGTGCTCCACCTCGTCGAAACGCATGCCGAGCAGCCGGCCGATGGAGGGGATGTCGGTGGGGCGTTCGGTCTGCACCCAGCGCATCAGTTCCAGGCCCGTCATGGCGGCGAGGTCAGTGGTGGTCATGGTCGTTCTCCTTGGGTGGATGGTCGTGCGGGGGTGTCCGTCAGGCCGGGAGGGGCTGCCGCGCGGTGTCGCGCAGGGCGGCCGGGGCAACCGGCGCGGGGGCGTAGATGCGGGCCTTGATGCCGCCCGCGGTGTCGCCGGCCTTGTCCCGCTGTGCCTTGGCGAGTTCGCCGGTGGTGGAGAGCACGGCGCCCTTGGGGAGCGCCCGGTCGACGATGCCGGTGGACTCGGTGTCGGCGCCGCCGTAGCGGCGGCTGGCGAGCACGCCGTCGTACGCGGTCTGCGGCGGCGGCCGGGTCCCGATGGGGGCGGCCACGCCGGGGGTGCAGGGGACAGCGGCGACGTGGTCGTCCTGGTGCTGGTCGGCATGGGCGCACAACCAGTCCAGGTCCGGCCCGTTGGCCTGGCGGTCGAGCGAGGGCATGACGACTCCTTCGGACGGTGCAGCTGAAGCGGGTGCGGGCTACGGCCTGGGCAGGGGGCCGGCCTCGCGGCGGTCCCGCAGGGCATACCGGAGCAGATCGTGGATCTCGGCGGCGGCCGCCTCGATCGGGGCGGTGCTCTGCTCGGCCCGGCACATGATCACCGCGCCTTCGACCGCGGCGATGATGAAGGAACCCAGCCTCCGGCTGCGTTCCCCGGTCAGACCGTGCCGGACGAACAGGGCGGCGAGGGCATCCTGCCAGCGGGCGAAGACCGCGGCGGCGGAGCGGGCGAGCTGGGGTGCGTCGTCGTTGGTCTCCACGGCCACCGCCACGATCGGGCAGCCGGCCCGAAAGCCGCTCTCCACGAGCCGGTCGCGCCACAGCACGAAGAAGGCGTCGATGGCGTCCACCGGATCATCGGCCTGTGTGATGGCGTCGAGCAGACCCGCGATGAAGTCCCCTGCCAGCGCCACCGCCTCGTCGATGAGCTGTGTCCGCCCGCCGGGGAAGTGGTGGTACACCGAGCCCCGAGGGGCTCCGCTGTGGGCGAGCACCCGGTCGATGCTGGTTCCGCTCGCCCCGTACTCACGTAGGAGGACGGCGGCGCTGAGGACCATCCGGTCGCGGCTGTCAGTCTTGCGCGGACTCATCCGCCCCACCCCTTCCCGACGACGATGTGACCCGCCGAGCGGTCTACCTGGCGGTAACTTATGGGGTATGCCATAGAACATGCAAGAGGGGTGGCGGTGGCCGTTCACCGTCGACGAGGACCCGATCGGCCACCGACCCCTGAACGCGCCCACAAGATGACGCAACCACAGCGGCCACGCCCGGCTCGACCCGACCTTGCTCTCCCACGCCCGGCCCGGCCCTGCGCGGCTCGACCTCGCCCGGCCCTGCCCGGCCCTGCGCGGCTCGACCCTGCCCGGCCCTGCCCGGCCCGGATCGGCCTTGCCCTACCCGGCCTACCCAGCCTGCCCTGCCGCCTGACCGGACGACTCACCCTCCCCTACCCGGCCGAGGCCGCCCGGGTCAGTGCCTCCAAATGTTCCCGGCCCCGCGCGAGCTGCCCCGGCAGTTCGGCGGCGCCCGGATACCAGCGCTTTTCGTACTCCCAGCAGAGCCAGCCCTGTTCCGGCACGAGGGCCACGGCCTCGGCGAGCGGCAGCGCTCCCGCGCCCAGCCCGAGCGGGGTCAGCTCCTGCGCGGACCGCACGTCCTTGACCTGCGTGTATCCCAGATGCCCGGCGAGGGCCCGGACCGACTCGGCGGAGGTTTCGCCCCCGAGCCAGGTGTGCAGTACGTCCCACAGCGCGCCCGCGCCCGGATGCCCGACCCGGTCGAGCACCCGGGCCGTCGCGGCCCCGGTGCGATGGGAGTCGTGGGTCTCCAGCAGGATCCGCACCCCGTGCTGCTCGGCGAAGGGCGCGGCCGCCCGGAGCCGGCGGACCGCATGGGCATCGGCGGCCGCCGGGGGCAGTTCACCACCGCCGGGGAAGACCCGGACGTACGGGGCTTCGAGATCGGCGGCGAGCCGGACCAGGGCATGGATCTCGGTGAGTACGGGCTCGTCGGCGCCGGCGGCGGCCACCTGGGCGTACCCCGCGACGCCGAGCACGGTGACACCGGCGGAGGCCAGGGTGCGCAGGCCGGCCGCTCGGTCGGCGGCGGAACTGCCGGGGTGCAGGGGCTCCTCGGGATGGGCCCGCAGTTCGAGGCCTTGGTAGCCGTGGGCGGCGGCGAGGGCGGCGCTGCGCTCCAGCGGGGTGCCGGGCAGACCGAGGGTGGAGAAGGCGTACCTCACGGGCGGGTCCCTCCGGTCGCGGCGGGCGGCCCGGCGGGCGGCGGTGCGGTGGAGGCGCGCACCATCAGCTCGGCGGGGAGCGTGGTGATGCCGCCGGGGGCAGGGGCTCTGCGACCCGTGACGTACTGGGCGGCGAGCACGCCCGCCTCGCGCAGCGGGATCCGCACGGTGGTGAGGGTGGGCGCGGTGTCGATGCAGACGGGCAGGTCGTCGAAGCCGGCGACGGAGACGTCCTCGGGTATCCGCAGGCCCGCCTCGCGCAGGGCGGCGGCGACCCCGGTGGCGACGGTGTCGTTGGCGGCGGCCACGGCGGTGACGGGGGCGCCCCGGCGGAGCAGTTCACGGGTGGCGTCGTATCCGGCGGAGCGCTCGAACCCCGCGTGCACGGTGAGGTCGGCGCATCGCCCGGGCAGTTCGGGGTCGTGGTGGCGCAGGGCGTCCCGGTGTCCGGCGAGGCGTTCCCGGGTGGTGCTCAGTCCGGGCGGGCCGGCGACGTAGGCGATGTGCCGGTGGCCGAGCGTCAGCAGGTGCTCGGTGAGCCGGAAGGCGCCGCCCCGGTCGTCGAACATGACGGTGGCGACGGGAAGTCCCGCGGGCAGGGGCAGCGGCGGGCGTCCGCACAGCACCACCGGGGCGCCGGTGGCCGCGATGCGCGCGAGCCGGGCGGTGAGCGCCCGGGTGTGGTCCGGTTCCTCGACGGCGCCGCCGGTCAGGACGACCCCGCCGGCCCGCTGGCCCTCCAGGAGGGCGAGGTAGTCGAGCTCGGCGGCCGGGGCTCCCTCGGTGTTGCAGACGACGGCGAGCCGGCGCGCGTCGCCCTGGCCGCCGGAGGTGAGGGCGCTCTGCAGGGATCCGGCGAGGATCCCGAAGAAGCTGTCGGCGACGTCGTGGACGAGGACGCCGACGAGGTCGGAGGTCGCGGCGGCGAGAGCCCTCGCGGGGCCGTTGGCGATGTAGCCGAGGTCCTCGACCGCTTGCTCCACGCGGGTACGGGTGGCGCCTGCCACCGGGTATCCGCCGTTCATCACGCGCGAGACCGTGGCGGGCGATACGCCCGCGTGCGCCGCCACTTCGGCGAGTGTGACCGCCATCGTCCCCTCCTTCCGATCCGTCCCGGGTCATCGTCTCATCCGGCGTGTGGATCTCCATAGTCGCCGATGGAGAAAGCGCTTTCTATCACCCGTACGAGTCTTGCACCGTCATGTTGCCCGGCCCTAGCCTGATGGCAGTGAAAGCGCTTTCTATCCTGCTTTCCCTGCAACACCACACGAGCAACACCCCACGGGCAATACCGCACAAGCGACACCGCACAAGACGAAGGAGGGGGACACCGTGCAGCGCAGGACGATCAAGATCGCCATGAACGGCGTCACCGGGCGGATGGGATACCGCCAGCACCTGGTCCGCTCCCTGCTCGCACTGCGCGAGCAGGGCGGGCTCGACCTCGGCGACGGCACGGTGCTGTGGCCGGAGCCGGTGCTGGTCGGCCGCCGCGAGGCGGCCCTTCGGGCCATCGCCGAAGAGCACGGGCTGGAGCACGTGAGCACGGACCTGCCGGCGGTGCTGGCCGACCCCGAGGTCGAGATCTACTTCGACGCCCAGGTCACCAGAGCCCGCGAGGCTGCCGTGCGGCAGGCCATAGCGGCCGGCAAGCACGTGTACTGCGAGAAGCCCACCGCCCTCACCTTCGAGTCCTCCCTGGAGCTGGCCCGGCTGGCCGACGCGGCCGGGATCAAGCACGGAGTGGTGCAGGACAAGCTGTTCCTGCCGGGTCTGCTGAAGCTGAAGCGGCTCATCGACGGCGGCTTCTTCGGCGAGATCCTGTCCGTGCGCGGCGAGTTCGGGTACTGGGTCTTCGAAGGCGACTGGCAGCCCGCGCAGCGCCCTTCGTGGAACTACCGGACTCAGGACGGCGGGGGCATCGTCGCCGACATGTTCCCGCACTGGGAGTACCTGCTGCACGAGCTGTTCGGCCGGGTCCGCACGGTGCAGGCGCTGACACGCACCCACATCGGCCGCCGCTGGGACGAGGAGGGCAAGCCGTACGAGGCCACCGCGGACGACGCGGCGTACGGGATCTTCGAGCTGGAGGGCGGCGCGGTCGCTCAGATCAACTCCTCCTGGGCGGTCCGGGTCAACCGCGACGAGCTGGTGGAGTTCCAGGTCGACGGCACGCACGGCTCGGCCGTCGCGGGGCTGCGCGGCTGCCGGATCCAGCACCGTGCGGCGACTCCGAAGCCGGTGTGGAATCCGGACCTGCCGCTGACCGAGCGGTTCCGGGACCAGTGGCAGGAGGTTCCGGACAACAGCCCTGCCGACAACGGTTTCAAAGCCCAGTGGGAGCTGTTCCTGCGCCACGTCGTCCTGGACGAGCCCTGGCAGTGGGACCTGCTGGCCGGGGCCCGCGGGGTGCAGCTCGCCGATCTCGGGCTCCGCTCCTCCGCCGAGGGCCGGCGGCTCGTGGTACCGGAGGTGGCGTTGTGAGCATCCGACTGCCCTCGGTGGACGGCGGATTCCGGCTCCACTCGCCGGTCGCCGCCCCGCTGGCGCCGCTGGCCTGCGGCCCGGCCCGCAGCCGCACCTTCTATTCGGCCGCGCACGTGGTCGCCGACCCGCTGTTCGCCTCGTCCGAAGCGGAGCCGGTGATCGACTGGGAGAGCACGCTGGCCTTCCGGCACCGGCTGTGGGCCCAGGGCCTCGGGGTCGCCGAGGCCATGGACACGGCGCAGCGCGGGATGGGCCTGGACTGGCCGGTCGCGGCGGAGCTGATCCGCCGGTCGACCGCCGAGGCCCGCTCGGTGGACGGCCGGATCGTCTGCGGGGCGGGGACCGATCAGCTGGCTCCGGACACCGCGCATTCCCTGGCCGCCGTGACCGCGGCGTACGAGGAGCAGCTGGCGCACGTGGAGGCCTGCGGGGCACCGGCGGTGCTCATGGCCTCGCGGGCCCTGGCCACGGCGGCGCGCGGCCCGGAGGACTACCTGGAGGTGTACGGGCGGCTGCTGAGGCAGAGTTCCCGGCCGGTCGTCCTGCACTGGCTGGGGCCGATGTTCGACCCCGCGCTGGAGGGGTACTGGGGCCACGAGGACCTGGACGAGGCCACGGACGTCTTCCTGAAGATCATTTCGGAGTATCCGGAAAAGGTCGACGGGATCAAGGTCTCGCTGCTCAACGCGGGGCGCGAAGTGGAGATCCGGCGGCGGCTGCCGGCGGGCGTGCGCTGCTACACGGGCGACGACTACCACTATCCGGAGCTGATCGCCGGGGACGGGGAGCTGGCCAGCGACGCCCTTCTGGGCATCTTCGATCCGATCGCCCCGATCGCGGCGCGGGCCGCGCTCGCCCTCGACCAGGACGACGCCGCGGGGTTCCGCGAGCTGCTGGATCCGACGGTGGCGCTGTCCCGGCACCTGTTCGCGCCGCCCACCCGCTACTACAAGACGGGCGTGGTGCTGCTGGCCTGGCTGGCGGGATACCAGGGGCACTTCGCGATGGTGGGCGGACTGCACTCGGCCCGCTCCCTTCCCCATCTGTGCACCGCGTACGAACTGGCCGACGACCTGGGCCTGTTCCCGGACCCTGAGCTCGCCGAGGGCCGGATGCGGCAGCTGCTGGCCCTGCACGGGGTGACCTCGTGAGCCCGGCGCCGGCGCCCGACCGGTTCAGCCTGAACCAGGAGACGGTCCGGCAGTGGTCGCTGCCCGAGCTGGTCGCCGGCTGCACGGCGGCCGGGGTCCGCGCGGTCGGGCTGTGGCGCGATCCGGTACGGCGGTTCGGGGTGCGGGAGACCGCGAAACTGATTGCCGGGGCCGGCCTGCGGGTCAGCTCACTGTGCCGGGGCGGCTTCTTCACTGCCGCCGATCCGGTGGGACGGGCAGCCGCTCTGGAAGACAACCGCCGGGCCGTGGAGGAAGCCGCCGAGCTGGGCGCCGACACGCTGGTCCTGGTCTCGGGCGGGCTGCCGGACGGGGACCGGGACCTGAGCGGAGCCCGGGAGCGGATCGTCGGCATCCTGGGCGACCTGGCCCCGTACGCCGCCGCGCACGGGGTGCGTCTGGGGATCGAGCCGCTGCACCCGATGTACGCGGCGGACCGCTGCGTGGTCTCCACCCTGGGCCAGGCCCTGGACATCGCCGAGCGGTTCCCGGCGCGGCAGGTGGGCGTGGTCGTCGACGCCTACCACCTGTGGTGGGACGAGCGCTTCCCCTCCGAGGTGCTGCGGGCCGGCGAGGCCGGACGGATCGTGTCGGTCCAGGTGGCCGACTGGGTGACCCCGCTTCCCGAGGGCGTGCTGCTGGGCCGGGGGCAGCTGGGCGACGGCTCGATCGACCTGCGGGCCTTCCGTGAACTGACCGACGCAGCCGGGTATCTGGGGCCGGTGGAGGTGGAGATCTTCAATCCGGGGCTGTGGGCCCGGGACGGTGGGGAGGTGCTCCAGGAGGTGATCGACCGCTACCGCGAGCACGTCGCGTGAGGTAGCGGGGGGGGCGGACAACCCGGGGGGCCGGAGCGTTTCAGTCAAAGGAGACTGCGATGACAGATGTGTGGAGCCGCCGTGCCTTCCTCACGGCGGTGGGCGGAAGTGTGGTGCTGCTCGGCACTCCGGCCTTCCAGGCGGCCGCCGGGACGGTGACATCGGTCCACGAGGCCATGCGCACGGTGTGGCAGGGGCTCGTCCTGGGGGCTCCGTTCTCCCCCACAGCGGAGCCGTTCCGCACCCGGCTGGCGGCACTGGGCGCGCAGGCGGGGCAGTGGCGCTCCGCCATGGCCCCGGCCACCGGATCGCTCTGGCCCGACCAGGTGTTCACCACGGACCCCGAATGGCTGGCACAGAGCTACTACCGGCTGCGCGGCATGGCGGAGGCCTACGTCCGGCCCGGGACGGGGCTCACCGGCGACGCCGCACTGCGCACGGCCGTACTGACGGGGCTGGATCATCTCCACGCCCAGGCCTACAACGCCGGCCAGACGCGGTACGGCAACTGGTGGTGCTGGCAGATCGGCGCCCCACAGGCGCTGCTCGACACCGTCGTCCTGATGTACGGCCAGTTGTCCGCCTCCCAGCTCGCGGACTACTGCGCCGCCGTGGACCATTTCGTGCCCGATTCCTCGGTCGGCGCGTACACGGGGACGAGTACCGGAGCGAACCGGGTGGACCTGTGCCGGGTGCTCGCGCTGCGCGGCGTGGTCGGCGGGGACGACGCGAAGATCGCCCTGGCCCGGGACGCGCTCTCACCGGTCTTCCCGTACGTCACCACCGGTGACGGGCTCTACCGGGACGGATCCTTCGTCCAGCACTTCTACGTCGCGTACACCGGCTCGTACGGGGCGGTGATGCTCGGCGGACTGGGCATGCTTTTCGGCCTGTTGAAGGGGACGGCGTGGGAGGTCACGGACCCCGGCGCGCAGACCGTCTTCGACGCGGTCGAGCACGCGTGGGCGCCGTTCCTCTTCAACGGGCTGATCATGGACGCGGTGTCGGGGCGGGCGCCCAGCCGCGGCGTCCAGGTAGCCGATCCCCTCCGGATCCAGACGGACGACCACACCCGCGGGCACGCCGTACTCGCCGCGATCCTGCTCCTCGCCGAAGGCGCGAGCAGTGCCGAACGGGCCTGCTGGCGGGCCCTGGTGAAGGGCTGGGTGGCACGGGACTACTACAGTCCCCCGTCGGCGGATGCCACGCAGACCCTGTCGGCCCTGGCCAGGCTCTCCGAGGTCGCGGCGGACACCGCGGTGACGGCCGCGCCTGAACCGGTGGCGCACCGGCTGTTCCCCTCGATGGACCGGGCGGCGCACCGGCGGCCGGGCTGGGCGGCCTCCCTGTCCATGTCCTCGAAGCGGATCACGCACTACGAGACGGGCAACGGCGAGAACCTGCGCGGCTGGCACACCGGCAGCGGCATGCTCTGCTGGTGGGGCTCCAGCTACGGGAACGGCCAGTACTCGGACGCGTTCTGGCCCACGGTCGATCCGTACCGGCTGCCGGGGACGACCGTGTCGCGCAAGGTGCTCGCCGACGGCGCGGGCGGCGACTGGGGGGCCTCCCGGCCGGACGCCACCTGGGTGGGGGGTACGACGGACGGAGAGTTCGCCTCGGTGGGCCAGCACCTCAAGGGGCTGGGGAGCACCCTCACGGCCCGCAAATCGTGGTTCTTCCTGGACGACACGGTGGTCTGCCTGGGCGCGGGGATCAGTGCCACCGACGGCACCGCGGTCGATACGGTCATCGACAACCGGAATCTGGGCGCGGCCGGGAGTCACGCACTGACCGTCGGCGGCACGGTCCAGCCGGCCGCCCTGGGCTGGACCGCTTCCTTCCCCGGGCCCGGATGGGCGCACCTGGCGGGCTTCGGCGGGTACGTGATGTCGGGGTCTGGCACCTTCAGGGCGCTGCGGGAGGCCCGCACCGGCCGGTGGAGCGATATCAACCGGAGCTCCTCCACCACGGCCCTGACCCGGCGGTACCTGACCCTCTGGTACGACCACGGGACGGATCCGGCCGGCGGCAGTTACGTCTACCAGCTGATGCCCGGCGCCTCGGCCGCCCAGACCTCGGCGCGGTCCGCCGCCACGGGATGGCTCACGGTGCTCTCCAACAACGTGACCGCCCAGGGTGTGGCGGTGGGCTCGCTCGGCTTCACGGGGGTCAACTTCTGGCAGGCCGCGACGGTCGGCACCCTGTGGGCGAGCGCGCCGTGTTCGGTGACGGTGCGGGAGCCCGGCGACGGCACGGCAGCGCTCCGCGTCTCGGACCCGACCCGCACCCTGACGGCGCTGACCTTGGTGTGGAACCGGCCCGTGGCCCAGGTGCTGACCCGGGCGGCGAGCGTGGTCTCGGCAACCACCGGGGCCACGCTCCAGCTGGGCTTCGGCAGCCTCACCGCGCTGGAAGGGGCCGGCCAGGAGGTGGTGGTCCGGTTGGGGTGACTTCCAGGCTCCGGGCGCGCTCTCCTGACCGGATCCCCGGCCGAGCGCGGGGCGGTAGATGTGTAGGCCACACGGTGACATAGCGTGCCCTTCATGGATCAGGAGCACATAGCCGGGGACGGCGAAGGCGCGGGCAGGCGGCGGTTCCTCGCCCTGGCGACGGGGGCGGCGGCCACCGCCGCCGGGCTGGGGGCCGTGGCCGGCTGCGCGAACGGGGACGCCGGGGAGGCGGAGGGGGCGGGGCCCGGCCCGAGCCCCAAGCCTGCCGGCTCTCCGGAGAAGGACGGGCCGCACGGCTTCGACGTCAAGGCCGAGAACGCCCGCCCGGGGAACGCCGACTGGCAGGTCACCAAGGCCGGGCCGGCGCGGGCCATCGAGGGCTTCGCCGACAGGGTCAGCGTCCTGCCCGGCGAGCCCTTCGGCCTGCACGTCTCCACCACCGCGCCCCGGTTCACCGTCTCCGCCTACCGCATGGGCTGGTACGGCGGGGCCCGGGCCCGGCTGGTCTGGCGGTCCGAAGCCCTGCCCGGGGTGCGTCAGCCCGACCACACGGTGGATTCCGGGACCCGCATGGTCCGCACCCGGTGGACCCGTAGCGCCACCGTCGAGACGAAGGACTGGCCCGAAGGCTGCTACCTGCTCCGCCTCGACGCGCAGGGCGGAGAGGGCCAGCGCTTCGTCCCCGTCACCGTGCGGTCCGCCGGCGCGTCAGGACGTACCGTCGTCGTCAACGCGGTGGCGACCTGGCAGGCGTACAACCGGTGGGGCGGCTACGGCAGTTACGACGGCCCCAGCGGCGGCTACGCCTCCCGCTCGCTCGCCGTGACCTTCGACCGGCCCTACGAGTACGACGACGGCGCGGGCCTGTTCCTCGTCTACGAGGCCCCGCTGCTCGCGCTCGCCGAGCGGCTCGGCATCCCCCTGGGCTACACGACGACCACCGACGTGGCCCGGGAGAAGCGGCTGCTGGAAGGCGCTTCGGCGGTCCTGTCCCTCGGGCACGACGAGTACTGGTCGCCCGAGCAGCGCGCGCACTTCACCGCCGCCCGGGACGCCGGCACCAACATCGCGATCCTCGGTGCGAACTGCTGCTACCGCCGGATCCGGCTGGAGGCCTCCGACCTGGGACCGGACCGCACGGTGGTCTGCTACAAGTCCTCCTACGACCAGGACCCCGGTTTCAAACGCGGCCACCCGGCCACCGTCGACTTCCGTTCCCCGCCCGCCGCGGACCCGGAGAGCTCGCTGCTCGGCGTGATCTACGACGGCTACCCGGTGGACGCCCCGTACGTGGTGACCAACCCGGGCCACTGGCTCTTCGAGGGCACCGGCGCCAAGGCGGGCGACACGTTCGCGCACCTGGTCGGCGTGGAGTACGACAAGGTCAACACCGGTTTCACGACCCCCCGCCCGATCGAGATCCTGGCCCACTCCCCCGTGGTCTGCGAGGGCCGTCCCAGCCACCAGGACACGGCGTACTACACGGTGCCGAGCGGCGCCGCCGTCCTCGCGACCGGAACGATGCGCTGGGTCGAGGCCCTCGACGCGAAGGGCGACGGCCGCAGCGGCGCCAACCACGGCCTGGACGCACGCTCGGGCGCCCTGACCACACGGGTGACGGAGAACCTGCTGCGCGCCTTCGCCGCGGGCCCGGCGGGACGGACGCATCCGGCGCAGGACAACGTGAAGGCGGTGTACGGGGGTTCGGGGAGCTGATCCGGAGGCCCGAGGGCCGCTCAGACGGGTGCGGCGCCCGGGCCGGCACCGGCGTCGGGCAGGCCCTCGCCCTCGGGGAGGAAGGACGGATGACCGGCGGCGCCGCCCCCGCACCGGGGCGCCGCACCTCGCCGGGCGGTTCGGAAGGCCTGGACTCCATACGTAAGGGATGTTTAGGATCATGTCGCGGCATCGCGTGTCGGTCACCGGCTGGGTGAGACATGGAGGTGCCGGGACATGCCTTTCGGAGGCATCCACTCATGACGATCCAGCTCAACCACACGATCATCCACTCCCGTGACAACCGGGAGTCCGCGGAATTCCTGGCGTACTTCCTGGGCCTCGAAGTCGGGGCGCCCTGGGGCCCCTTCATCCCCGTCGAAACCGCCAACGGCGTCACCCTGGACTTCGCGACCGTCCCGGACGGGTCCATCACCCCGCAGCACTACGCGTTCCTCGTCTCCGAGACCGAGTTCGACGAGGCCTTCGCGCGGATCCAGCGGGCGAAGATCACCTACTTCGCGGACCCGCACGGCCGGCACCCCGGCGAGATCAACCACAACGACGGCGGCCGCGGCGTGTACTTCCAGGACCCCTCGGGGCACGGCATGGAACTGATCACCCGGCCGTACGGCGGTTTCAAGGAGTAGCACCGGAGCGGGGTCCGCCACCGCCCCGAGCGGATGCGGATGCGGCTCGGCGCCCGGCAGGTCAGCAAGTCGGCAAGTCGGCAAGTCGGCAAGTCGGCAAGTCGGCAAGTCAGTCGAGCATGCGCCGCATGACCCGCTCCGGCAGCGCCGGGTTCCGCGCCGCCGCCCTCGCCGTCTGCTCGTCGCCGAGCAGCCCGGCCAGGGCGGGCACCGGCAGTCGCGGGTGCCGGGCGGCGAGCTGTCGGACGCAGGGGTCCGGGTCGTCGAGCAGTCGCAGCACCGACTCCGCGGAAAGCCGGGGGTCGGTCGCCGCCCGGGCCCGGACCTCCTCGTCCCCGTCCCGGCTGAAGCGTTCCACCAGCTCCGCCGTCGAGTCCGGGTCGTCCAGCGCCAGCTGCCGCAGCCGCCGGTCGGGATCCCCGGCGTAGCGGAGGAGGTCCCGGCCGGGGAAGTTCGGGTGGCCGTAGGGCCGGTCGGGCGTGGACAGGCTCCCGGTCCACCAGTTCCAGACCTCCAGCAGCATGTCCGCCGGGGCGTCTTCGCACTCCTCCGCGAGGAAGAGCCGCACGACCCGGTCCTCGTCCCGGGCCAGCCGCTCCACGACATCGGCCGGCAGCCGCCGGGCCGTCGCCACACTGCTCCGCAGCACGGGATGGACGGAGGCGGCGAGCCGCCGCATCGCCCCGGGGTCGCCGTGCAGGGCCACCACCCACGGGACCGTGCGCCGCATCCCGTCCAGCTCCAAGCCCGCCAGGAGGCCGGCCCGCTGATCTTCCGTCAGCTCGGGCCGCACCGATGCGGCGAGGCGTACGCCGTGCTCCGGATCGGCGGCGAGTACGGCGACCAGGTCCGGGCCCAGGTACGGGTTCTCCGCGAGTCTCCGCCGCACGGAGGGCTCCTCGTCCGCGCAGAGCCGGGCCGCCAGGTCCGGTTCGAGCCGCAGGGCCTCCACCGCGGCGTACTTCCCGTGCAGGGTGTCGAACAGTTCGGCCGTGACCGGGACCTCCTCGTGGCGGGCCACCGCGACGGCCCTGCGCACCGTCTCGTGGGGGTCCGCGGCCAGCCGGTCCCGCACCTCGTCCCCGAGCTCCGCCCAGGCCGCCCCGCAGACCGCCGCGCGTACGGTCGCCGCCGGATCGCGGGCCAGGGCGGCGAGCAGCCGCTCCGGCAGGCCGGGCAGGCTCGCGGCGTCCGCCCTGACCGCGTGGGAGCCGGCAGTGGTCAGCGCCTCGTACGCCTCCTCCGTCAACGGCACCCCGGCGTCGGCCGCCAGGGCAGCCACCAAGTACCTCCGCTGCGAGCCTGCCTCTCCCAGCACGAGCCGGGACCACTGATCGGCGGTCAGCGGGACGCAGGTCCGGGTACCGGTCCTGGAGAACCGCATCGTGGCGCCCCGGTACTCGGCGAGAGCGCCGCGCACGCGCCGGTCCGGATGCCCGATCGCCGCCTCCAGCACCGCCTGCGGCAGGTCCGGCCGGTGCAGCAGCTGCTCGCTGGCGCCGATCAGCCCCACCAGGATCCCGTCGGGCGCGGCACGGTTCATGCTCAGACCCTCGCGACGGGCCCGGCGCAGCCGATCCCCCGCCGCCTCCCCGAACTCCAGCCCGTCCCAGTCCGGCACGTCAGTGCCCTGTTCGCTCCCCATCCTCCGGAAGGTAGACGATGCTCGGCGCGCCCGTCGTCGGGTGGGTGGCGATGCGGGTGCGCACCCCGTACACCTCTGCCAGCAGCGGCTCCGTCAATACCTGCGCCGGGGTGCCCGATGCGGCGACGCGGCCGCCCGCCAGGACGTACAGGCGGTCGCAGTACATCGCCGCCAGGTTGAGGTCGTGCAGGACCAGCAGGCCGGTGGCCGGCAGGGCGCGGACCAGGCCGAGGATCTCCAGCTGGTAGCGGATGTCCAGGTGGTTGGTCGGCTCGTCCAGGGCGAGCAGGCCGGGGTCCTGGACCAGGGCGCGGGCCACCAGGGCGCGCTGGCGCTCGCCGCCGGAGAGCCCGTCGAAACGGCGCCCGGCGAGCGCGGCCGCGCCGACGGTGTCCAGGGCCTCGGCGACGCGCCGTACGTCGTCCGGGCCGTCCTGCTCCCAGAACCTCTTGTGCGGGCTGCGCCCCATGGCCACCACCTCGCGCACGGTCAGCCCGAAGGTGCCGGCCGCGTCCTGGGGCACGACCGCCACCCGCCGGGCACGGTCCTTGACCCCCAGCGTGGCCGCGTCCGTGCCGTCCAGCACCACGCGCCCGCCGCTCGGGCGCAGGGTGCCGTAGACGCAGCGCAGCAGCGTGGTCTTGCCGCTGCCGTTGGGCCCGACCACGCCGACCGTCTCGCCGGGGCGGGCGGTGAGGTCGATCCCGTGCAGCAGCGGCTGCCCGTCGATCTCATAACGCACGTCCTCGACGACGAGTTCCACCGGACCGGAGACCGTACCGGACACCCGACCGGAGACCCGACCGGAGACCCGACCGGATAGCCGCCCCGAGACCGGCCCCGAGACCGGCCGCGCCGCCCCTGCCGCCCTACCCGCCGTCATCCCACGACCCCTTCGCTCCGGCTGGACCCGCGCAGCATCCACAGGAAGAACGGTCCGCCGACGAGAGCCGTGACCACACCGACCGGGATCTCCTCCGGCGCGGCGGCGGTACGGGCCACCAGGTCGGCCAGGGTCAGGAACACCGCCCCGCCCAGGGCGGCCACCGGCAGCAGCGCCCGGTGCCCGGCGCCGACGACCATGCGGGCGGCGTGCGGAACCATCAGCCCCACGAAGCCGATCGCCCCGCTGTAGGCCACCAGCACCCCGATGACCAGCGAGGTGAGGACGAAGACGGCGGCCCGGAACCGGCTGGTGTCCAGGCCGAGCGTGTGGGCGCCCTCCTCCCCCGCGAGCAGCAGGTCGAGCGGCCGGGCGAGGGCGACCAGCAGCCCGGTGCCGAGGAGCAGGGCGCCGGCGGGCAGGGCCAGTTCGCCCCAGCGGGCCCCGCCGAGTCCGCCGAGCGTCCAGAACAGCACGCTGCGGATCTGGTCGGGGTGCGCGGCCAGCACCAGGATGAGGCTGGTCAGGGCGGACAGGACGTACTGCACCGCGACTCCGGCGAGGATCAGCCGGCCGGTGGTCATGGCGCCGCCGCGCCGGGCCATCGCGTAGACGGCGACGAGTGCGCCCATCGACCCGGCGAAGGCGGCGAGCGGTACGGCGGCCCCGCCCGCGAACCCGAGGACCCCGGCGCCGAAGACGATCACCAGCACCGCTCCCGCCGAGGCCCCGGAGGAGGCTCCGAGCAGGAACGGGTCGGCGAGCGGATTGCGTACGAGGGCCTGGAGCACGGTTCCCGCGACGGCCAGTCCCGCGCCGACGACGGCCCCGAGCAGGACGCGCGGCATCCGGACGTCCCACACGATCGCCCCGAAGGCGCCCGCGCCCCCTCCCGGTCCGGGTCCCCCGAGCACGATGTCGAGCACCTGGCCGGGAGGGATCCGTACCGGCCCCAGGGCCAGCCCCGCCACGGCCGACGCGGCCAGCGCGCCGGCGAGTACGGCCAGGACGAGCGGTGTACGGGTGGACGCGCGGGCGAACCGACGCCTCACGCGGCGTCGGGGTGGAGCCCGCCGCCCAGCGACTCCACGGCGTCGGCCACGCGCACGCCGAGTACCGCGGAGGACAGCGGCAGTACGACGAACCGCTGGTTCCTGACGGCGGGAACCTGCGCCAGCGCCGGGTCGTTCAACAGGCGCTGCTTCTTGGCTTCGACGGTGGTGCCGCCGTAGTCGTAGATGAGGACGACCTCGGGCTTGCGCTCGATGACCTTCTCCCACGACACGTCGCCGAAGGTGTCCTCGAGGTCGGCGAACACGTTCGTCCCGCCCGCCAGCGAGACGATCTCGTTGCCGATGCCCTTGCCTCCCGAGGTGAAGGCGGAGGCCTCGCCCGAGTCGTAGACGAAGACGGCGGGCCGGGCCTTGTCCTTCACCCGCCCGCGAACGGCGTCGATGCGGCGCTGTTCGTCCGCGATGAGCTTGTCGCCGCGCTCGGGCACACCGAAGGTCCGCGCCACTTCGGTGATCTCGGTCCTGAGCTGTTCCAGGCCGACCTTCCCGTCGGTGCAGTACTCCACGCTGAGCCGGGAGTTGATGCCGGACTTCGCGAGGCCCTCGCGGTCGCGGCCCTGCGCCTTGTCGAAGGCGCTGGAGTAACCCCCGTACACGAAATCGGGGTTGGCGCCGAGCAGGACCTCCTTGGAGGGGTACTCCTTCGCCAGCACCTTGATCTTGTCGTAGGCGGGTCGGTAGGCGGGCAGCACGGCGTCGTCGAGGTAGGCCGTCCCGGCCATCTTCTCCTCCAGCCCGAGGGCCAGGAGGATCTCGGTGGCGTGCTGGTTCATCGCGACGGCGCGCCGCGGCGGCGCCTGATAGGTGCTGCTGACACCGCAGTTGGTGACGGTGTACGGGTACCCGGGCGCGGCGCCCGCCCCCGCGGCCGCGTCGTTCGCCCCGGCCGGGGATCCCGCCGGGGCCCCGCACGCGGTCAGCGGTATCAGGAGCGGGACGGGCAGGAGCGCGCGCAGAAGTGCGCGGGGGTACGACGGCATGACGAAGCCTCTCCGGGGGATCCGCGTCCCCTGGTCGAACCGAAAAGGCGGTGCGTCAGTGTCTGGCTCCGGTTCCCCTGGGGGTTCCGGTCACAGTGGCGGGACCGCACCGGATTCGCACCGGATTCCTGTCCTGCACCGCCTGGATGACCCGGTCCACTCTGCCATACGGAGTGCGATCATCCGTTCGGGTGCAGCGCGTCGGCCGTCCGGGAGGCGAGCGTCCGCAGGGCCTCTTCGGAGGGGGATCCCGGCTCGGCGGTGTAGAGGTAGAGGGCCTGGTCGGGGTCGTCCGGGAGGGTGAGGGACTCGTACTCCAGGGCCAGTTCACCGACGACGGGGTGGCGGTAGCGCTTGGTGCCGTGGGTGTATTCGAGCACGTCGTGCGCGGCCCACCACTGCCGGAAGTCCTCGTCGCTCTCCGACAGTTCGTCGACGAGGGGGCGCAGCGCGGGGTCGTACGGGTGCCGGCCCGCGTAGAGCCGCAGCGCGGCGACGGCTCCGCGCGCGCCGGTCTCCCAGTCGGCGAGGAGCTCGCGGGCGGCGGGGTCGAGGAAGATGAAGCGGGCGAGGTTGCGGTCCCGGTGGGCCAGTGCGTCGAAGTCGGTGTAGAGGGCCTTGGCGAGCCGGTTCGCGGCCAGGACGTCCAGCCGGTGCCCCATGATCATCGCCGGGGTGCCGTCCAGGGCGTCCAGCACCCGGTACAGCCCGGCCCGCACGCGCTGCGGTACGGCGGCTCCGGTGGATCCGGCGGCGCGGACGGTTCCGGGCGCGGATCCGCGTACGGGGTCGCTTCCCGGCTGGTGTCCGCGCCCATGCCCGAGCCCATGTCCTGGCCCATGTCCTGGCCCATCTCTGAGCCCATCTCCGAGCCCGAGCCCGAGCCCGAGCCCGAGCCCGAGCCCGTGCCCATGTCCGTGGCCGTTTCCGCCTCCGCCTCCGGACCCGCGCCCGTCGGCCCGCTGCGGCCGGGCCAGGTCGAAGAGGTGGCTGCGCTCGGTGGCGTCGAGCCGTAGCGCACGGGCCACCGCGTCGAGCACCTCGGTGGAAACGTGCAGGTTGCGGCCCTGCTCCAGCCGGATGTAGTAGTCGACGCTGACCCCGGCCAGCTGCGCGACCTCCTCGCGGCGGAGCCCTGGCACCCGTCGCCGGCCCGCGTGCGCGGCGGCGCCGATCTCCTCTGGAGCGATCCGGGCGCGCCGGGAGCGCAGGAAGTCCCGCAGGTCGGGATTGGGCTCGCGCCCGGCAGTGACGGTCATCCCTCCAGGCTAGGCCGTCCCTTCCGAATCTTGCCGGGGGCGCCCGGGCAGGAATGGAAGCGGCCGATCCGCTGTAAGGGGGGGGTCTTGCGTACCCCTGGTACGACTCCACCCCCGGGGCGGCCGGTGGAGCCCGCCGGACGGTGCTCTCCTGGAGAGGTAGCCCGCTCGCCCTGCGTCCCCGCTCCACCCCTCCGCCCCTCCACCCCTCCCCCGTCTCCCCTCCCCGCAAAGGATCAAGATCACCATGGCGAAGCCCCTCGTCGTCGTCACCGGCGCCAGCTCCGGCATCGGCGCGGCCACCGCCCGCCTGCTGTCCTCCCAGGGACACCCCCTGCTCCTGCTCGCCCGCCGGCTGGACAAGCTGGAGGAGCTCGGACTGCCCGACACCCTGTGCCTCAAGGTCGACGTCACCGACCGGGCGGCCGTGGAGGCGGCGGTCCGCGCGGCCGAGGAGCGGTTCGGCCCGGTGGACCTGCTGGTCAACAACGCCGGCGCGATGCTGCTGGGGCGGATCGCCGACCAGCCGGTGGACGAGTGGGAGCGGATGATCGACATCAACGTCAAGGGCCTGCTCTACGGAACCCGCGCGGTCCTCCCCGGCATGATCGCGCGCGGCGCAGGCACGATCGTGAACATCAGCTCCGTCGCGGGCCGCAAGACCTTTCCGAACCACGCGGCGTACGTCGGGACGAAGTTCGCCGTCCACGCGATGTCGGAGAACCTGCGCGAGGAGGTGGCCGCGACCGGGGTCCGGGTGGTGACCATCGCACCGGGCGCCGTGGAGACCGAGCTGCTCTCCCACACCAGCGACGAGCGGATCAAGAGCGACTACCAGGCGTGGAAGGAGTCCGCGGGTGGTGCGCTCGCGCCCCAGGTGGTGGCGGAGGCGATCGCGTACGCCTACGGGCAGCCCCGCAACGTCACCATCCGCGAGATCGTGCTCGCCTCCACCGGCCAGCAGGCCTGACCCACCTCTTCCCCGCCCCGCCCCGAACCAGGGGCACGGCCCCCACCCCGCGTAAATGCAATGGACAGGCCTCCGGTTCCGGGCGAGCATCTCCGCGATGAACAACGAACTCCTCCCCACCCCCCGACGCATCCGCTTCCTCGAGCTCAGCGAGAGGGCGCTGCGCGCGCTGGCCGACGGCGACCTCGCCGGCGGCAGCGCCGAGGCCGGGGCCGTCCTTGACGAACACTTCGTGGGTGAACGGGCCCGCTGGATCTTCGGCTACCGTGCCGACCAGCTCGCCAGGGATCCGTCCGCCGCACCGTGGACCGTTCGGGCCGCGGTCTCCGAGCCGGACGGGACCGTGGTCGGCGACGCCGGGTTCCACGGCCCGCCGGACGGGGCCGGCATGGTCGAGGTCGGCTTCACCGTCGTGCCCGGGTACCGCCGCCAGGGCTATGCCCGCGCCATACTGGCCGCGCTGCTCGCCAGGGCCGCCGCCGACCCTGACGTCCGGACCGTGCGGGCCCGTATCAGATCCGACAACACCCCTTCCCTGGCCACCATCGCAGGCTTCGGCTTCACCCGCGTCGGCGAGCAGGGGAACGAACAGGAGGGGATCACGCTCGTCTTCGAGATCCCCGCGGCCACGATCCGGACCGCGTAGCCCCACGCCCCGGCGGACACAGGAAAGCCCCCCGGCCTAGTACGGCCGGGGGGCGAGCAGACTCGCGTCTGCCATCTGATCTTGCAGGGGTGGCAGGAGTCGAACCTGCGACATCTGGTTTTGGAGACCAGCGCTCTGACCAGCTGAGCTACACCCCTTCGGTGGGACCAACCATGTCATGGCGCACGCCGAAGATCCACTGAATTCGGCGATCAGCCGCGAGAAAATTCCTCGCGGGTCCTGGCGCCCGAGGACCGGAGCCAGCCGAGCAGCGGCTCGTCTTCGCTGGTCAGGGCGGCGTCGAGCGGGGTCAGCCCGTCGTAGCCGATCCAGTTGATGTCCGCGCCTTGAGACAACAGGTATTGCGCAATGGACAGTTGACCCCCGTGACACGCCCCCCAGAAGGCGCTGTTGACCTCCCCGGGGGCGGCGCCCGCGGCGACGAACTCCTCGACCGGGGACAGCAGTCCGAGGGTGGCCGCGTCCTGGAGGGTGGGGCGCGCGCCGAGCTCGAGGAGTCTGCGCGCCGCCCGCCACTGTCCGAAGCCGCTCGCGTCGGCCAGTGGGCCGCCGCCGCCCAGCACCGAACCCGGGGCGTCGACGTCCGCACCCGATTCGACGAGGGCGTCGATCGCGGTGACGTCGTCGTTGCTCGCGGCCCAGTGCAGCGGGGTCTCGGCGTGCGCGCCGATGAACGGGGCCCCCGGGTCGGCCCCGGCGGCGGTACGGATCACCTCCGCGGTCCGGGGGCGGTGGCCGGGCCAGTCCACGGCGATGTGCAGCAGGCTCCGCTCACCCTCCGCCTCGCCCCGCTTCACGATCCGGCCCCCGGCGAGCCCGGGGTGTTCTGCCAGCAAGCGCTGGAGTCCGTCCAGGTCGCCGCCGCGGATCGCCGCCGCGACGGCGACGGCGAGCGGGTCGTCCGATGCGAGAGAGAGCATGCCGCCCAGGCTACGAGTTCGCCGGCCGCGGCCGGCGTCGACATCACGGGGCACGGGCCGGTGCCGGTACCGGTGCGGGAGCGGGTGCGGGAGCGGGAGCGGGAGCGGGAGCGGGTGCGGGAGCGGGAGCGGGAGCGGGTGCGGGAGCGGGAGCGGGAGCGGGAGCGGGAGCGGGAGCGGGAGCGGGAGCGGGTGCGGGAGCGGGTACGGGAGCGGGTGCGGGAGCGGGTACGGGTACGGGACGGCCCTGAGGCGGTGTTGCCGGTCAGCAGGTGGTGCGCTGCCCGAAGCGGGCGAGGCAGTGCCAGACCTTCTTGAGGTCCTGAAGCCCGTATCGGCCCGTACGGGCGGCGTCCCCGATGACCTTGGGATCGAGCGAGCCGTCAACGGCGATCTCAGCACCCAGATCGACGCATTCCTGTCCGCGGAAGCTCGGGTGGCGTCGCAGTTCAGCCACGCCGAGCCGGAACCCGGGATGCCATTCGATGGGGCACGGGAGGTCATGAGCCGCAGATTCGACGTCCGTGCCGCGGTAGCTGGGATCCAGCACCAGCGCCTCCACGTCACGGTCGAACCCGACCGGTCCGTGGATCTGCGCCTCGATGTGATCGTCCAGGGCATCCAGGGCGTCGCCCTCGGCAAGCTCGATGAGCGAGCAGCTGTCGGCCGTGCCGAAGTCGGACGGTTCGGTACAACTGTCGGGATAACAGAACGTGGTGCGAGCGAGGGTCCCGGCGTTGAGCCTGAAGTACGAGGAGCCGAACCGCGGTGCGCCACCGACCGGATGGCGGCGGTGGTTCAACGCGCCGTATACGGGGCGCTGATCAGCGGGGACGTCGTCGTACGCGCCGCCGAAGATGCGGCACTCCCAGCGCCATCGGTCACCACCGGGATGAGCGGTCAGCCCACCGTTGCTCGTGCCCGTCACGAACTGTGACCGGTAGAAACCGTCTTCCGCCATCCGGGCCAGGGTCAGCCGGTCCCCCGCGAGGCGATCGGGATGGAAGTGCATCGTGACCCGCAGGTCGCGGGCGAGCGGCCCTCCCCTGCCCGAAGCCGCGACATGCCGCAGAGCCTTCTCCTGGGGCGATACGGCAGTGTCAGCATCCATGCGGGGAGTGTGCACGGACGGCACTGTTCGACGCACGTGGGTTTTCGACGAGCCCGCGGCCCTGGACGCTGCCGTGGACGCAGCCATGCCCGCAGCCGTGGACGCGGCCGCAGACGCCGCCGGCACACGACTCAACGGCACGGCCCCGCCGAGTCGGATCGTGACGGATCGTGGCGGATCGCGCCGCCCCCCTTGACCCACTGTGGTCCAGACCAATAGTTTCCGCATGCACAGCGCACGCGCCCCGGCACCACTCCCCGCATCCGCAAAGGAAGCCCATGCGCCGCAGCATGCTCGGCAGGCTGGCCGTCGCCGCCTGCTCCCTCTCCCTGCTGACCGCCTTCGCGCCCGCCCACGACGGCGTCGGGCACGACGACTCCGGGCACGGCCGCTCGTACAAGAAGGTCGGCTACTTCACCCAATGGGGTGTCTACGGGCGGGACTTCCAGGTCCAGGACCTGGAGAAGAACGGCAGCGCGAGCAAGCTCACGCACATCAACTACGCCTTCGGCAACATCGGCGCGGACGGCAAGTGCTTCACCGGCAACGTCCCCGGTGAGGCCGACGCCTGGGCCGACTACGTCCGCCCGCTGGACGCCGAGAACTCCGTGGACGGGGTCGCCGACGACTGGGTGCAGCCGGTCGCCGGCAACTTCAACCAGCTGCGCGAGCTCAAGGCCAAGCACCCCGGCCTCAAGGTGCTGCTCTCGCTGGGCGGTTGGAGCTGGTCCACGCACTTCTCGGACGCCGCGCTCACCCCGGCCTCCCGCAAGGCCCTGGTGGCCTCCTGCATCGACCTGTACATCAAGGGCAACCTCCCGCAGGACGGCAGCCGCGGTGGCGCGGGTTCGGCCGCCGGGATCTTCGACGGGTTCGACATCGACTGGGAGTGGCCCGGTTCGGCCGGTGACTCCGACACCACCTACCGCCCCGAGGACAAGAAGAACTTCGCGGCCCTGGTCGGCGAGTTCCGCGCGCAGCTCGACGACTACGCCCGGAGCCAGAAGCGGAAATCGAAGTACGAGCTGTCCGCCTTCGTCCCGACCGCCCCCGCCAAGATCGACGCGGGCTTCGACGTCCGCCGGATCATGCGCGACCTCGACTTCGTGACCCTCCAGGGCTACGACTTCCACGTCTCCGGCGAGAAGACCACCGCCCAGCAGTCCGCGCTGTACGCGAGGAACGACTTCAGCGTGGACGGCACCGTGGACGCCTGGCTGCGGCGCGGCGCGCCCGCGGACAAGCTGGTGATGGGCATGCCGTTCTACGGGCAGGGCTGGACCGGTGTCGGCGGCGGCGGGGACGGCATGGGGCAGCCCGCGACGGGTCCGGCGCCGGCCACCTGGTCGGCCGGGTACGAGGACTACAAGGCGCTGAAGAAGCTGGCCGATTCGGGCGCGTACAAGGTCTACCGGGACCGGCGGGCCGGCAGCGCCTGGCTGTTCGACGGCACCACCCTGTGGACGTACGACGACCCGACGGTGCTGCGCACCAAGACCCGGTACATCCGCGAAGAGGGCCTCGGCGGCGCGATGTTCTGGTCCCTGGACGCGGACACCGCCGACGGCGAGCTCATCACCGCGGTCGATCAGGGCCTGCGCGGCCACTGACCAGCCCCCGAACAGCGCCGCCGGGCCGTGGAAAATGACCCGTCCCGGCGGCGCCCCAACCCTTACGCTCCCCCGCATGAAGGCGACAACGGTACGGGCGGTCAACTCACTCACCTCGCGCTGGGCCGGGCACGCGGCCACGGACGGCGCGGGCACGGCGTTCACCGCCGCCGGGGTCTGGCCGCTGCTGGCCCTCCTCGCCGACGGCGCCGGCGGCCCGGCCCGCACCGAGCTGGAGCAAGCCCTCGGCATACCCGCCGGGGAGGCGGCCGGGGCCGCGCGGGAGCTGCTGAGCGCGCTGGACGGCGTACGTGGCCTGCGCGCGGCCACCGGCCTGTGGGCGCGGCGGGACCTCCCGCTGGAGGAGCGGTGGTCGCAGGGGCTGCCCGCCGGCACCCGGGGCACCCTCACGGGCGACAGGGACACCGACCGCAAGGCCCTGGACGCCTGGGCGGCCGATCGTACCGGCGGCCTCATCGAGAGGATGCCGGTACGCGTCGACGAGGACACGCGCCTCGTCCTCGCCTCCGCGCTGGCGCTCGGTCTGCGGTGGATCCGGCCCTTCACGTCCCGGGCCACGTGGCTGGACGAAGGCCCCTGGGCCGGGGGTCCCGTACTCGGGCTGTCCCGCACCACGACCCTCCTGGACCGGGTCCGCGTGGCGCAGGCACCCACGGGGCCGGTGACCCTGCTGGAGGTGGTGGGAGACGGCGGGGTGGACGTCCACCTCGTCCTCGGCGAGCCGCAGGCTCCGCCGGGCCAGACCCTCCGTGCCGGTATCGCGGCCGTCACCCGGGCCGTTCCCTCGACGGGCGCGGGCGCGCTCCCCGATGGCGGCCCGGGGCCGGGGCTGCACATCGAGCAGGTGCCCTCGGCCGACCGCCGCGACCGGCTGCACATCAAGACGGTGGCCTTCGAGGTGACGGGCGAGCACGATCTCCTGGCGCGCCCCGGGCTGTTCGGGCTGGCGAGCGCCGCGGACACGGACAGGGGCCGTTTCCCGGGCATCAGCGCCGACCCGCTGGCCATCGGTTCGGCGCGGCAGTCGGCCATGGCGCGCTTCCACGCCGAAGGCTTCGAGGCCGCCGCGGTGACGGCGCTCGCCGCCGTCGCCGGCGCCGCGCCCGGCTCCCGGCTGAGGTACCGCGTCCGCCGGGCCGGTGTGGCCTTCCACCGCCCTTTCGGCTTCCTCGCCGTCCACCGGACCTCCCGTCTGGTCCTCGCCGGGGGCTGGGTGGCGCAACCCGTCGGGTACGAGGAGGAGGACCACGCGGCGCGGGAAGCGGAGGACTGGGCCGACGCGGATGCGCAGGAGTGGGGCGGAACCCCCCGGGGCACCGCCGGCTGACGCCCTGCCCTCGGGCTCTCCTCGGGACGGGCCCACGGAGAGGGATACGCTCACCCGATGACTTCGCACCAAACCCCCGCCCACGGGATCGCGGACGGCACCACCGCGGCCGACTCCGGCACCTGGCGGCTCGGCGACCTCACCGTCCGCCGCGTCGGCTTCGGCGCGATGCGTCTCACGCACCTCGCCGACGGCACGCCCAGCGACCGGGACCGGGTGACCGGGGTACTGAGGCGGGCGGTCGAGCTGGGGGTCAACCACATCGACACCGCCTCCTTCTACTTCTCCCCGACCCGCTCCGCCAACGAGCTCATCAACCGGGCCCTCGCCCCCTACGCCGATGAGCTGGTCATCACCACCAAGGTGGGGCCGGGCCGCGATCCGTCCGGCAACTGGTGGTGGGCCACCCCCGGGCAACTGCGCGGGCAGGTCGAGGAGAACCTCCGCCAGCTCGGCCGCGACCACCTGGACGTCGTCAACCTGCGCGCCCCGCGATCGCAGACGCCCGGTTCGATCGCCGAGCACTTCGGGGTGCTCGCCGAACTGCGCACGGCCGGGCTGATCCGCCACCTCGGCGTGTCCAACGTACGGCCGGAGCAGCTGGCCGAAGCGCGGGCCATCGCGCCCGTGGTGTGCGTGCAGAACGCGTACGGGATCGGCTCCCCGGCCGGGGAGCACGCCTTCCTCGACGCGTGCGGCGAGCAGGGGATCGCCTTCGTCCCCTTCTTCGCGATCGCCGGCGCGGGAAGGGAGGCCGGGGTGGTCACCGAGGACGGTCCGGCGGTACTCGAACTCGCGCGGGCCCGCGGCGTCTCCACGGCCCAGCTGCGCCTGGCGTGGACCCTGAGCCGGGGCGCGCACGTCCTGGCCATCCCGGGCACCGGGAACCCCGGGCACCTGGCCGAGAACGTCGCCGCCGGGGCGCTGCGGCTGTCGCCCGAGGAGATCGCGCTGCTCGAAGCGGCTTAGGCCGCCCCTTTCGGATCCTGCCGGGCCACCCGAACGCGCGGGGGCCCGGCCCGGGAACGCGCCCGGCTTCACGCCGTACGTGTAGGTGCCCGCCCCGTCCGCAGGCGCAGGACGTGCTCGCGGTGCGCGGCCGCGAGGGCGGCCGTCTCGGTGAACCCGGGAACGTACCCGGTGCCACCGCGGCCGGACACGGAGAGCGAGGCGGCGGCCGTGGCGTACGCGACGGCGTCCGCGAGGGTGTCGCCCAGCGCGAGGCGGGCGGTCGCGGTGCCGGTGAAGCAGTCCCCGGCGCCGGTCGCGTCGACGGGGTCGGGGTCGACGGGGACCGGGACGTACCCCGCCCCCGCGCCGGTGTCCAGCAGCAGCCGGTCGGCGCCCGCGGTGACCACGACGGTACGGGCGCCCAGTGCCCGGTACCGGGCGGCGGCCTCGGCGGGGTAGTCGGTGCCGACCATCGCCAGCGCGTCGGCCGGGCAGGAGGTCTTCAGCAGTCCGGTGAGCGGGGCGATGCGCGCCAGCAGGGAGCGGGCCTCGCCCCGACCGGTGAGCCGGGAACGGAAGTTGGGGTCGTAGGAGAGGTGTCCGCCGGCCCCGTGGACGGTCTCGGCGGCGAGGAGCACGGCGTCGCGGCTGCCCGGTGACAGGGCGCCGGTGATGCCGCTGGTGATGAGGGCCTTGCAGCCGGTCAGCAACTCCCGCCAGGACTCGATGTGTTCCACCGAGAGGGTGGAGCCGGCGCTGCCGGTGCGCCAGTACACGAACTCGCGGTCGCCCTCGGTGTCGGCGCAGAGCAGGTAGGCGCCGTTGGGGCGCGGGGCCCGGCGTACGTGGGAGACGTCGACGCCGAGCTCGGTGGCGCGGGCCAGCAGCGGGAGGCTCAGCTCGTCGTCGCCGACGACGGCCAGCAGGGCGGTGCGCGCCCCGGCGGCCGCGGAGGCGGCCGCGGCGTTGAGGGCGTCGCCGGAGTAGGAGACGCGGGCGGTGGTGCCGTCGGCCGCCTCCCGCAGGGCGGTGTCCGCGTGGATCTCGACGAGCACCTCGCCGAGGACGAGGACGTCGTAGCCCTCCACGGGAGCCGAAGGGGCCGATGGGGCCGAAGGGGCCGAGGTGGCGGATCGGGTCACGGCCGGCGCTCCGTACCCGTGCGCTCCGTACCCGTGCGCTCCGTACCCGTGCGCTCCGTACCCGTGCGCTCCGTACCCGTGCGCTCCGTACCCGTGCGCTCCGTACCCGCCCGGTCCGCGCAGCGTGGGCAGCAGGGCCGGGCGAGGCCGGCGAAGACGGCGGCCAGTTCACCCGGGTCGGCCGGCAGGCCGTCGCCCATCCCGACGGCCGCGGCTCCCGCGTCGAGCCAGTCGCCGACCTCGCCCGGCCGGATCCCGCCGGTCGGGATGATCAGGGCTTCGGGGAGGACGGCCTTGAGGGAGCGGATGAACCGGGGGCCGCCCACATGGGCGGGGAACACCTTCGCGGCGCCGCCGAACCGGACGGCGGCGGCGATCTCGCCCGGGGTGAAGCCGCCCTCGATGAAGACGGCTCCGCGTTCCCGGGAGACCTCGCGGACCTCGGGGGCCGGGTGGGGGGAGATCAGGAAGGCGGCGCCCGCGTCGAGTGCGGTGCGCGCCGCCCCGGCGGTGGTGACGGTGCCGACTCCGATGAGGGCGGGGCGGCCCCGTGCGTCGGTGAGCGGCACGGTGCGGGCCACCGCACCGGCCCAGCCGGGGGTGGAGGTGGTGAGTTCGACGACCCGGCACCCGGCAGCGAGCAGGGCCGCGGTCTGGCGGACGGCCTCGTCGGCGTCGGCGTTGCGCAGGACCGGCAGCAGTCGCTGCGCGGCGATGGCCGCATACGGGTGGCAGGACAAAGGATCCTCCATTTGTTCCACGTAGTGGAACTTGGTATCGTGTAGCGGAACTCCCGCTCCAGACCATACCCAGCTTTGGAGATCACGTGTCCACGGACGAAGGACTTGAGAGTGCGGAGGCGGCCGGCGCCGCCCGCGGCGGCCGGACCTCCGCCGCGGGCACGGCGCTGGAGAAGTCGATGCGGATCCTCGAAGCCGTGGCCGCCCCCGGTGGCCCGCACCGGCTCACCGACGTCATGGCGGCCGCCGCCGTGCCGAAGTCGAGCACCTTCCGCATCCTGGCCTCGCTGGTCGAGCAGGGCTTCGTACGCTCCGAGGGCGACAGCCGCTACGGCGTCGGCCCCCGGCTGCGCGCACTGTCCGCCCTGGTCAGCGGCGGGGAGCCGGCGAGCATCGAGCAGATCCTGCGCGAGCTCCAGCAGGCCACCGGCCAGGCGGTCCATCTCGCCCTGCACAGCGGCGAGACCATCACCTACATCCGGAAGCTGGAGAGCGAGCAGCCCTTCCGGACCGCCTCGCGGGTCGGCATGCGGATGCCGCTGCACACCACCGCGATCGGCAAGGCCATCCTGGCCGGCCTGCCGCGGGCCGAGCTCCGCGAGCTGGTCTCCGCCACGGGGCTGCCGCGGCGCACGCCCCGCACGCTCACGACGCCGGAGGGCCTGGAGGCGGAGCTGGAGACGGTGCGGGCGCGGGGGTTCGCCCTGGACGACGAGGAGAACGAGGCGACCATCCGCTGCATCGGGGCCGCGATCCCGGGACCGCAGGGCCGTCCGGTCGGCGGCGTCAGCGTCACCACCGTCACCTTCCTGGTCACGCGCACGGAGATCGAGGCCTACGCACCGGCCCTGCTGGCGGCCACGCGGGCACTGGCCCCGCTGCTGTAGCACGCCCGGTAAGGGCGTACGCGCGGGCCCTGGGATCACAGGACCCCCGGGGTCAGTAAGTGACGAAGACCCGCCGGGCCCGGCCGTCCACCCGGATGAGGCCCCCCACGGGGATCACGACCTGCGGGTCGGTGTGCCCGAGGTCCACGTCGAAGACGGCCATGGTGTCGGGGGCGTACTCGCGCAGGGCCCGCAGCACGGCCTCGCGCTGCTCGCGCCGGTAGCGCTCCCGTTCCCCCGCGGCCAGGCGGTTCTCGAACGACCAGCTCTTCGCCCGGCCCATCAGCAGGGCGGGGAACTGCCCCAGCAGTCCGCGCTCACCCATGGCGCGCAGGATCCAGTAGACCTCCCGGGCGCGCGGCATGTCCTCCGAGGTCTCCAGGAAGAGCACGCCGCCCGCGTACTCCCCGGCGGGCCGCACCGCGCGGTCGGCCATCAGCAGCCAGGAGATGATCTCCAGGTTGCCGCCCCAGCCGAGGCCCTCGACCACCCGGTCGGCGTTGTGCCAGGTCCAGCCGGCGGTGGGCTCCAGCTCCGGTTCGCCGTCGAAGGTGCGCGGGTCGTCCCAGGGGCCGTTGACGTCCCCGCTGGCGGCTGCGGGGGTGAGTTCGCACTCGCCCGAGGTGAACAGTGCCGCCCGCAGGGAGCCGGCCGTCATCGGGTGCAGCGCACCGGGCCGTCCGAGCTCGACCATCACCGAGCCCCCGTGGTAGCCGACCAGCCCCAGCTCCCGCAGGTACAGGAGCAGGTTGGTGTTGTCGCTGTATCCGAAGAACGGCTTGGGGTTGGCGCGCAGCAGATCCGCGTCCAGGTGCGGGAGCACGGTGATCTGGTCGTCTCCGCCGATGCTCGCGATCACCGCCTTGATCCCGGGGTCGGCGAAGGCCGCGTGGATGTCGGCTGCCCGCGCCCGGGGCGTCGCACCCGTCGCGCGGGTCGTCGGGTACTCCACCGGATTCAGCCCGAACTCGTCCCGGAGCCGCCGCAGCCCCAGTTCGTAGGGGTGCGGGAAGAGCGCGGGCAGACCGGCCGAGGGGGAGAGGACCGCGACCGCGTCTCCGGGTCGGGGCTTGGCGGGGTAGCGGGGAACCGTCATCTCGCGATCGTAGGAGAGCCCCGGGCGACCGCCACGGCGATTTGTTCGGGGGCTTCCGGACCGTCACCCCCATCGAGAATTCCCTAACCTTCCCCATCACTCCTCATCCGCACCTCAAAGAGGTAGGATCCGGATCTATGAGTAACGAAGGACGCGAGCTCTACACCGTCGGCGAGGTCGCCGAACTGCTCGGACTGCACGTCCGCACCGTCCGGAACTACGTCCGCGAGGGCCGGCTGAAGGCAGTCCGGATCGGCAAGCAGTACCGGATCAGCCGCGAGGACCTCGAGGCCCTGACCAGCCTCCCCGCACCGGCCGCCGCGGAGGCCTCCGCTGGCGGCGAGGGGCGGGGGCCACACCTGGAGGTGTCGAGCATCGTGCAGATCGACGCGATCGGCCCCGACGCCGCGAGCCGGCTCGCGAACCTCGTCACGGCGACCGCCCAGTCCCCGCGGGAATCCCCGGCCGCCCTGCGCGTCCAGACCGTCTACGACAAGGAGCGGGCCCGCATGAAGATCGTGATCCTCGGCGACGCCGCCACCACCGCCGACCTGCTGCAACTGGTCGACGGCGTGCTCGGCCCGGACAACGGCATGGGGACGGTGCGCCGTGGCTGACCTCATCGTGGAGCGCCACGGCGTACCCGTCCTGCTCTGCTCCGCCGACGGCCCGCCCGTCGCCAGCGCCCAGGACGCGCTCGACCAGCTGATCGGCGCGGCCTTCCACCGGACCGATGTGGTCGCCGTCCCGGCGGAGCGGCTGGACGAGAGCTTCTTCGACCTCAGCACCGGTCTCGCCGGGGCGGTCATGCAGAAGTTCGTGAACTACCGGGTCAGGCTCGCGGTCCTGGGGGACCTCACGGACCGCCTGCGGGCCGGGTCGGCACTCGCCGACCTGGTACGGGAATCGAACGGGGGCCGCCACATCTGGTTCCTGCCCGACCTCGACGCCCTGGCCGCCCGCCTCGCTCCGGCCGCGGCTCCCGCCCCCGCCCGGGGCCCGGTGGCACCGGATTCCACTTCCCCTGATTCAATCGGCGGATAAGTGTTATCGGAGTCCCCCTCGACGGTCTCCCAGGTATTGGGCATCATCGGCCGCCGGTAGGGACAGGGAATTTCACATGAGCACTCAGCACACGGCAGCGCTGGTCGCAGCGGCCCGCGCGGGCGATGCCCGCGCACAGGACGACCTGGTCAGCGCGTATCTGCCCCTGGTCTACAACATCGTCGGCCGGGCCCTGAACGGGTCCGTCGACGTGGACGACGTGGTCCAGGACACGATGCTGCGGGCGCTCGACGGGCTGGGCGGCCTGCGCGACGACCACAGCTTCCGGTCCTGGCTGGTCGCCATCGCCATGAACCGCGTACGCGCCCACTGGCAGGACCGCCGCAGCGCCCCCGGTGAGAGCGGCCTGGAGGCTGCCTGGGAACTGGCCGATCCGGGCGCCGACTTCGTGGACCTGACCGTGGTGCGGCTCCAGCTGGAGGGCCAGCGGCGCGAGACGGCCCGGGCCACGCGCTGGCTGGAGCCCGACGACCGGGCGCTGCTGTCCCTGTGGTGGCTGGAGTGCGCCGGGGAGCTGACGCGTCCGGAGCTGGCGCAGGCGCTGGAGCTGTCCCCGCAGCACACCGCGGTACGGGTGCAGCGGATGAAGGCGCAGCTGGAAGCGGCCCGGGTGGTGGAGCGGGCGCTGGCCGTCCAGCCCCCGTGCGAGGACCTGCGGGCGGTGGCGGCGGGCTGGGACGGCCTGCCCTCCGCGCTGTGGCGCAAGCGAATAGCCCGGCACGCCCGCGAGTGCCTGCGGTGCTCCGGGCTGTGGAGCGGTCTGCTCCCCGCCGAGGGACTGCTGGCCGGGCTGGCGCTGGTACCGGTCTCGGTGGCACTGCTCGCGGGCGTACGGTCGGCCCTGGCGGGCGGCTTCGCCTCCCCGGGCATGACCACCGCCGCTGCGGCGTTCGACGCGGGCCCGGCCGCCGACCCCACCGCGGGCCTGGGCTCCGGTCCCGCCACGGGCTTCGGCCCCGGCGGCGACGCGGGCTCCGGTCCCGCCGCTGACCTCGGCCCCGCCGGCGACGCGGGCTTCGGCCCCGGCGGCGACGGGCTCGATGCCCACGACACCGCCACGCAGCTCGCCCCGGCGGGAGATGCCGGCGCCAGCCGCGCCTCCCTGCGCAGGCTCCGCCGCACCCGGGGCCGGCGCCGGGTGATCGGCGGTGCGGTGCTCGCCGCCTGTGTCGCGGGAGGCGGGCTGACCTACCTCGTCACCCGGCCCGGCGCCGTCTCCCCCGAGGCGCCGGCGGCCGCGCTGGCGGCGCCCGGGTCGGGGCGCGCGCTGCCCCCGGAGTCGCCCTCGCCCACCCCGAGCCCCTCGGTGTCCGCCTCCCCGAGCGGCAGCCCGAGCGCGAGCCCGAGTGCCGCTCCGACGCCCCCGGCCTCCGCGCAGCCGAGCCCGAAGTCGACCCCGCCGAAGAGCCCCGCTCCCGCCCCGCAGGGCGGCGGGGCCGCCGCGCAGGTGATAGCGCTGGTCAACTCCGAGCGCGCGGCGGCCGGCTGCGGGCCGCTCAAGGAGGACGCGCAGCTGCGTACGGCCGCTCAGGGACACTCCGACGACATGGCGCGGCGGGACTACTTCTCGCACACCGACCCGGACGGCGCGGACCCGGGCAAGCGGACGACCGCCGCCGGGTACCGCTGGTCCACGTACGGGGAGAACATCGCGAAGGGGCAGCAGACCCCCGCGCAGGTCATGGACACCTGGATGAAGAGCCAGGGACACCGCGAGAACATCCTCAACTGCTCCTTCAAGGACATCGGCGTGGGCGTCCACCAGGGCCCCGGCGGCCCCTGGTGGACGCAGAACTTCGGGGCGCGGATGTAGCCCTCCCCGCCGGGCCCGCCGCGGACCGCCACGAATCGCCCGAACCCGCTCCGCCGATCTTCCCACCGTGATTCAAAACCGGGGCAAGATAGGGGCTGGAAGCGAACGGGCAGTTCACGGGGGAGGTGGTCCGCATGGTCAGGCAGAAACTCCGTCCGCACCAGCGTGAGGCCGTCGACGCCGCGGTGCGGGCGCTCGAGCTGCCCGCCGGGCGCCGGGTGCCGCGGGCGGGGCTCCGTACACAGGTCATCATGGCGACCGGATCCGGCAAGTCGCTGGTGGCCGTGCACACGGCCGACGAGCTGCGGGCCGGGCGGGTCCTGGTGCTGGTGCCCTCGCTCGACCTCCTCGTGCAGACCGCGGCGGCCTGGCGCGAGGGCGGCCGGACCGGCCGCGCCTTCGCCGTGTGCTCGCTGCGCGGCGAGGACGCGGGGGTGCCCACCACCACGGACCCGGCCGAGCTGGCCGGCTGGGCGGGCCCGCCCGTCGACCGGGTGACGGTGTACGCCACGTACGCCTCGCTCGGTCTCGGCACCATCGAACGCGCGCACCGGGAGGGGCTGCCCGGCTGGGACCTGATCGTGGTCGACGAGGCGCACCGGACCTCCGGGCGGATCGGCAAGCCCTGGGCGGTGGTGCACGACAACACCCGGATCCCCTCGGTCCGCCGGCTGTACATGACGGCCACGCCCCGGGTCTGGCAGGACGGCGAATACGCGGAGGGCACAGAAGGCGCGGAGGGTGCGGAAGGCACCGAGGGTGCGGAAGGCACCGCGTACTCCGACGACGCCGGCGGCTCCGAAGGCGCCGACCGTCAGCGGGAGGCGCGCGGCCGGGGCGACCTCGTGGCCTCCATGGAGGACGACGCGGACGGACCGTTCGGCGCCCGCTGCTACACCCTGACCCTCTCCGAGGCCATCGACCGGGGCATCTGCGCTCCGTACCGGGTGGTCTGCGTGGACGTCAGCGATCCCGAGTTCCAGGCGGCCGTGCTGCTCGGGCCGGAGGGACGCTCCGACGCGGTGCGCGGAGTGCGGCTCGCCGCGCTGCAGACGGCGCTGGTGACGGCGGCCGTGCGGCAGGGGTTCCGGCGCACGCTCGTCTTCCACCACCTGACCAAGGAGGCCGAGGCCTTCGCGGCCGGGCTGCCCGCGGTGGCCGCCCGGCTGCGCGCCACGAGCTGGGCCCCCCGGCCGGTGTACCCGCGCACCGTCTGGGCGGACTGGCTGTGCGGCCAGCACACCGCGGCGCACCGGCGGCGGGTGCTGAGCGCCTTCGCGGACGACCGGGTCGCCGACAAGGCCTTCCTCGGCAGCGTCCGGGTGCTGGGCGAGGGCGTGGACACCAAGGAGTGCGACTCGGTCTTCTGGGCCGACGTACGGGGTTCCATGCCCGACCTGGTCCAGGCCGTCGGCCGGGCGCTGCGCATCCGGCCCGGCGAGGGCAAGGTCGCCTCCCTGGTGGTCCCGGTGCTGCTGGGACCGGGCGAGTCCCCCGAGACGATGCTGACCTCACGGGCGTACGGGGACCTCGCGCGGCTCCTGGAGGCGCTGCGGGCCCACGACACCCGGCTCGTCGAGTCCCTGGCGCAGCCTCAGGCACCGAGCCGGCGCGGCGCGCGGGGCTCCGCCGGAACGGAGAGCGTGAGCGGCCCCGGGCTGCGCGACGGCGCGCAGTCCCTGCTCAGCTTCTCCACGCCGCGCGACCCGGCGCTCCTGGCGGCCTTCATCCGGCTCCGGGTCCTGCACCCGGAGCACGAGCACTGGCGGCGCGGGGTGGAGGCGGCACGGGTCTACGCCAGGGCCGTCGGGGACCTGAAGGTGCCCTTCGCGTTCAAGGTGCCCGAGGGCCCGGACGCCGGGGATGCGGCGCCCGGGGAAACGGGGCGGGCCGGGGAAGCCGGGCGGGCCGTCCTGGCCGGCCAGGCCGCGCACGCCGTCCGTCCCGGCGACGCCGGGGTCGCCACCGGGACGGGTGGGCCCGCCACCGGGACGGAGGGGGCCGGGCAGGAGTGGCCGGCCGGGCTGGCCCGGTTCCCGCTCGGCCAGTGGATCGCGGACGTGCGGCGCACGTACCGCCGTGGCGCGCTGGGCCGGGAGCGGGTGGCCCAGCTCGACGAACTGGGCATGGTGTGGAGCCACTTCGACGTGGCCTTCGAGGAGGGGCTGGCGGCGGCGAGCGGCTGGGCGGCCGAGCACGGGCACCTGCTGCCGCCGGTGGAGGCCACCTGGCGGGGCGCCCCGGTCGGGGTGTGGGTCAAGAACCAGCGCGCGGCGGCCCGCCGGGAGGGCCCGGGCGCCCTGTCGGAGGAGCGGCGGGAGGCCCTGGAGGCCGTCGACGCGTCCTGGTGTCCGGACTGGGAGATCTCCTGGCAGCGGGCCTTCCACCTCACGCGGGTCCACCTGGACGCGGGCGGCCGGCTCCCGGCCCGCCCCGGGGAGGCCGTCGTCCAGGGCGAGGACCTCGGCGTGTGGGTGCGGGGCCAGCGCACCGGCTGGGAGCGGCTCGCCTGGGCACAGCGCTGGCTGCTGGAGCACGCCCTCGGGGTGACCCCGCCCGGGGAGGCGGACCGGCCGAAGCCCCGGGTGGGTCACGCGGCCGCGTGGGCGACGCACCTGGAGGCGGCCCGGCAGTTCCACGGCCGCGAGCGGCACCTGCGGGTGCCCCGTACGCACGTGGAGCGGGTCGGTGACCGGGAGGTGCGGCTCGGCGCCTGGATCGCCAACCAGCGCTCCCGCGCCGCGTCCCTCACCCCGGAGCGGACGGCCGCGCTGACGGAACTGGGGATGCGCTGGCCGGCCTCCTGACCGTGCCGCGCCGGGAGGGCCGCCGGGAGGCGTGCGTCCCGGCGGCCCCGCGCACCCGGCCCCGCGTACCCCCGCCCGGCGGCCCCGCGCCCCGGCGGCCCCGCGCCCCGGCGCCCCGCGTCAGTGGTGGAAGCCGGACCGGGGCGCGGCGTCGGTGACGGGCTGCGGATGCGCGGCCAGGTGCTCCACGGACCGGCGCAGATCGGCGACGAGCAGCGCGATCTGGTCCCGAGTCACCCCGTGCCGGACCAGGACGCGCTGGATGACCGTGTCCCCGCGGTCGGCCGGCAGCGGGTACGAGGGAACCTGCCAGCCGCGCATGCGCAGCCTGTCGGAGAGGTCGTACAGGCTGAACCCGGCGCCCTCCGGGTCGGTGAGCCGGTAGGAGACGGCGGGCAGTGCTCCCCGCCCGTCGTACAGGAGGGTGAAGGGGCCCATCTTCCCGATCTCGCCGGCCAGGTACTGGGCGGTGTCGGCGCAGGCCTGCTGGACCCGGCGGTAGCCGCCCCGGCCCAGCCGCAGGAACAGGTAGTACTGGGCGATGATCTCGCCGCCGGGGCGGGAGAAGTTGAGGGCGAAGGTGGGCATGTCCCCGCCGAGGTAGTCCACGGAGAAGACGAGGTCGGCGGGGAGCAGGTCCGCGGTGCGCCAGACGATCCAGCCGACGCCGAGCGGGGCGAGGCCGTACTTGTGCCCGGAGGTGTTGACGGAGGCCACGCGCGGCAGCCGGAAGTCCCAGACCACCTCGGGGTGGAGGAAGGGCGCCACGAAGCCGCCGCTCGCGGCGTCGACGTGGATGGGCACGTCCCAGCCGTGTTCGGCCTGGATCCGGTCGAGCTCGGCGGCGATCTCGGCCACCGGCTCGTAGACGCAGGTGTAGGTGACGCCGAGGATGGCGACGACACCGATGGTGTTCTCGTCGACGTGCGCGGCGAGCTGTTCGGGGAGCAGTCCGTTGGCGCCCGGCGCCAGCGGGACCTGGCGGAGCTCGACGTCGAAGTAGCGGGCGAACTTCTCCCAGCAGATCTGGACCGGCCCGCACACCAGGTTCGGCCTGTCGGTGGGGAGTCCGGCGGCGCGGCGGCGTTCGCGCCAGCGCCACTTGAGGGCGAGGCCGCCGAGCATGGCGGCCTCGCTGGATCCGGTGGTGGAGCAGCCGGTGCCGGTGCTGCCGGCGGGGGCGTTCCACAGGTCGGCCAGGATGTTCACGCAGCGGGACTCGATCTCCGCCGTCTGCGGGTACTCGTCCTTGTCGATCATGTTCTTGTCGAGGCACTCGTTCATCAGCCGGTGGACCCCGTCGTCCGACCAGGTGGTGCAGAAGGTGGCCAGGTTCTGGGCGGCGTTGCCGTCGAGGAGCAGCTCGTTGTGGAGGAGCTCGTAGACCACCTCGGAGGACGAGTGGTCCTCGGGCATCCGGTACTTGGGCAGGACCTCGCCGCTGAGGGCGGACGCGAACACGTCCGTGTCGGCGTCGCGGGAGCGTGCGTCCTTCGTCTCGTGGAGAGCCATATCGGGACTATAGGTGACGGATCGTCGAGAAGTCGGTTTCAGGATCCTTCGGGGACGGTTCGGGCGGGGCCGTGAGAACGGGCCCGCCTCGACGCGGGGCGGTCCATCGCGGTCGCGCGCGCGGGGGTGTGCCGAGCGCCGGACCGGGCCTCGGAGGTCATGATTCCGGCTGCGGCTTCCAGCCGACTCGGCGGTGTGATCCCCTCCATACCTTCCCCGCATGACCGCAGTATTTCTTGTCAGTTAATCTTTTTCGGGCAGGTCTTCCCGTTCGGGCCACCGGAGCCGGTCCGGACGGGAAGATCATCCAAATAGTTCGATGGGCAACTTATCCTTTGATGTCCGGATACAGGTCCCCTGCCCCTCGCGCCCTGATACCTCTCGGGCCATGAAGAAGATCACCCGCCGTCAAGCTCTAGGCAGCACTGTCGGCGCACTCGCCGCTCTCGGCCTCGCCGGCGCCACCGCGCACGCGGCCGTCACCGGATCCCGCCCCGCCGAACCCGCCACCCCTGCGGGCACCATCGACGAGGTCTACCAGGGCCGTCACATACGCATAACCCCCGCCGCCACGGGCATGGACCACCACACCGGCCACCACGCCGGACACGACATGACCGGCATGCCGACCGTCCTCATCGACGGCCGCGCACTGCACGTCATGCAGAACGCCGACGGCACCTGGATCAGTGTCGTCAACCACTACGAGACCTTCGCCGATCCGCTTCCGCTCGCCCGTGCCGCCGTGCGCGAGCTCCAGGGTGCCGACCTCGTCCCGATGGCAGGCATGTGATGGCCGTTCGCAAGAACCAGGCCAAGCTCACCGCCGAGGAGAAGCGCGCCTTCGTCGCGGCGATCCTCGAACTCAAGCGCACCGGCCGCTACGACCGCTTCGTCACCACCCACAACGGCTTCATCACGAACGACACCGACACGGGCGACCGGGTCGGCCACCGCTCCCCCTCCTTCCTTCCCTGGCACCGCCGGTTTCTGCTGGAGTTCGAAGCGGCGCTGCAGTCGGTGGATCCGAAGGTGACCCTGCCGTACTGGGACTGGACGACGGACCGGACGCCCCGCTCCTCCCTCTGGGGCGCGGACTTCCTCGGAGGCACGGGACGGTCCCGCGACGGCCAGGTCATCGACGGGCCGTTCGCGTACTCGGCGGGCAAGTGGGAGATAACCGTACGGGTCGACGGGCGCAACTACCTGCGCCGTGACATCGGCGCCGGCGTGGCCCAGCTGCCCACGCGGGCCGAGGTGGACTCGGTCCTCGCGATGCAGGTGTACGACGCGGCGCCCTGGAACAGCTCCTCCAACGGCTTCCGCAACAACCTGGAGGGCTGGCGCGGGGTCAACCTGCACAACCGGATCCACGTCTGGGTGGGCGGCCAGATGGCCACCGGGGCCTCGCCCAACGACCCCGTGTTCTGGCTGCACCACGCCTTCGTCGACAAGCTGTGGGCGGACTGGCAGGCGCTGCACCCGCAGTCGCCCTACCTGCCCGCCGCCGGCACCGCGAACGTCGTGGACCTGCGCGACACCATGCGGCCGTGGAACAACGTGACGCCGGCGGACATGCTGGACCACCGGAAGTTCTACACCTTCGACACCGAGCCGGCCGCGGCCTGAGCCTCGGCCAGCCAGCGGTAGTGCAGTTCTGGGCGGCCGACCTGGCCGTACCGGGGGGTCCGGTCCGCGCGGCCGGTGTCCACCAGGTGCTCCAGGTACCGGCGGGCGGTGATCCGCGAGATCCCGGCCGCCCCGGCCGTCGCTGCTGCGGTCAGCCCCTCGGGGGCCGCCCGCAGCAGTGCGGCGACCCGGACCAGGGTCGGCGCGCCGATCCCCTTGGGGAGTTCGGCCGGACGGGGTGGACGCAGGGCCGCCATGGCCCGGTCCACGTCGTCCTGGCCGGCCGCCTCTCCCGCCGCCGTCGCGCGGAACTCGGCGTAGCGCAGCAGCCGTTCGCGCAGGGTGGGGAAGGCGAAGGGCTTCAGTACGTACTGCACGACCCCGAGCGAGACGCTCTCGCGGACCACCCCCAGGTCCCGCGCCGAGGTCACCACGATCACATCGGCGGGATGCCCGGCGGCCCGCAGGCCGCGCGCGAAGCGCAGCCCGTGGCCGTCGGGCAGGGTCAGGTCGAGCAGCAGCAGGTCGATCCGGGTCCGCTCGAGGACCCGGGTGGCCTGCGCCAGGGAGTGGACGGCCGCCACGGCGGTGAAGCCGGGCACGCGGCCGACGTACAGCACGTGCGCGTCGGCGGCCACCGGATCGTCCTCGACCACCAGGACCCGCACCTCGGCTGAGCTCACGCGCCCGCCTCCCCGCGCGCGGGCAGCCGTACGGTGAACCGCGCGCCTCCCCCGGGCAGTTGATCGGCGTCCGCGCTGCCACCGTGCCGCTGGGCCACCTGCCGCACGAGCGCGAGGCCCAGGCCCCGCCCCTCACCCTTGCCCGACCAGCCGCGCCGGAACACGTCCGCGCCCTCGGGGAGTCCGGGGCCGTTGTCGGCCACCCGGAGCAGCAGGCCGCTTCCGTGGGGGCCGGCCGGGCCGTCGGGGCGGACGGTGACCTGGACGCGGCCGCCGGGGATGCCGGTGAGCGCGTCGACGGCATTGTCGATGAGGTTGCCGAGGACGGTGACGAGGTCCCGGGCGGGCAGGCCGCCGGGCCCGGTGTCGATGGCCCCGCTGTCCGGGGTCACGACCAGTTCGACGCCCCGTTCGTGGGCCTGCGCGGCCTTGCCGAGCAGCAGGGCGACGAGCACCGGCTCGCCGACGGCGGCGATCACCTCGTCGGTCAGGGCCTGGGCGAGGGACAGTTCGGCGGTGGCGAACTCCACCGCCTCCTCGCTGCGGCCCAGTTCGATGAGGGACACCACGGTGTGCAGCCGGTTGGCCGCCTCGTGGGCCTGCGCGCGCAGCGCCCGGGTGAATCCCCGCTCCTGGTCCAGTTCCCCGGCCAGGGAGAGCAGTTCGGTGCGGTCGCGCAAGGTGATCACCGTGCCCCGGCGGCCGCCGCCGGCCACGGGCGAACTGTTGAGCACGAGCACCCGGTCGGCGGTCAGGTGGACCTCGTCGACACGGGACCGGTCGGCGAGCAGTGCCCCGGTGAGCGGGGCGGGCAGGCCCAGCTCGGCGACCCCGGTTCCCCTGATCTCCCCGCGCAGCCCGAGGAGTTCGCGGCCGGCGTCGTTGACGAGGGTGATCCTGCGCTGGCCGTCGAGCATCAGCAGTCCTTCGCGGACCCCGTGCAGGGCCGCCTGGTGGTAGTCGTACATCCGGCTCAGCTCGCCCGCGTTCATGCCGTGCGTGTGGCGGCGCAGCCGGGCGTTGACGATGTACGTGCCCGCCCCGCCGAGGGCGAGGGCCCCGCCGGCCACCCAGGCGAGTGCGGAGAGCTGCGCGGCGAGCCGGGCGCTGACCGCGCGGACGGTGATGCCGGCGGCGACCATGCCGACGACGCGGCCGCCGTCCACGAGCGGGGTGACCACGCGGAGGGAGGGGCCGAGGGTGCCGGTGTAGGTCTCGCTGAAGGTCTCGCCCCGCAGCGCGGGGGCGGTGTTGCCGAGGAAGGGCTCCCCTATGCGCAGCGGGTCGGGGTGGGTCCAGCGCCGCCCGTCCGGAGCCATGATCGTCACGAAGTCCACGCCCGCGTCGAGCCTGACCCGCTCCGCGTAGGACTGCAGGGCCGCGGAGGGGCCGCCGGACGGATCGCCCCCGCTCGCCGCCCCGCGTAGCGCCCCGGCGGCCGGACCGCTCGCCGCCCCGCGCGCCGCCTCCCGTACCGCGTCCCGTACGGACGGCGAGTCGGCGACCGCGCGGGCCACCGCTCCGGCCTGGCGCCGGGCGGCCTCCTCCGCCTGGCCGCGGGCGGTGGCGTAGGCGAAGACGGCGCAGCCGGCGACGACCACGGCGACCAGCACCACCTGCATGACGAAGAGCTGGCCGGCGAGGCTGCGCGGCGGCCGGGGGAAGCGGAACATGGCGCTCAGTGTGCACCGGAGCGTGAACTCAATGAACGCAAGGGTGACCGGGGTCACAGCGGTGGGCGATGGTCTCCCGGGACGCCTTCACCACCAGGAGGCACGTGGGTGCATCACCGGGAGGCATCGTGGCCGCCAGGCGCGACAAGACGCATTATCTGTACATCGCCGTGATCGGCGCGGTGCTGCTCGGCATCGCCGTCGGTTTCGCCGCACCCGGCACGGCCGTGGAACTGAAGCCGCTGGGCACCGGGTTCGTGAACCTGATCAAGATGATGATCTCGCCGATCATCTTCTGCACGATCGTGCTGGGCATCGGCTCGGTCCGCAAGGCCACAAAGGTCGGCGCGGTGGGCGGGCTGGCACTCGGCTACTTCATGGTGATGTCGACGGTGGCACTGGCCATCGGGCTGCTGGTCGGCAACCTGCTGGAGCCGGGCAGCGGGCTGCACCTGACCGAGGCGGCCCGGCACGCGGGCGAGGCACAGGCCAAGGCGGGCGGCGCGCAGAGCACGCCGGAGTTCCTGCTGGGGATCATCCCCACCACCCTGGTGTCGGCCTTCACCGGGGGCGAGGTGCTGCAGACCCTGCTGGTGGCGCTGCTGTGCGGGTTCGCGCTGCAGGCGATGGGCGCGGCGGGCGAGCCGGTGCTGCGCGGGATCGGGCACGTGCAGAAGCTGGTGTTCCGGGTGCTCGCGATGATCATGTGGGCGGCTCCGGTGGGCGCGTTCGGCGCGATCGCGGCGGTGGTCGGGGCGACCGGCATGGACGCGCTGAAGTCCCTGGCGGTCATCATGATCGGCTTCTACACGACCTGCCTGCTCTTCGTGTTCGTGGTCCTGGGCACCCTGCTGCGGGTGTGCACGGGGATCAGCGTCTTCGCCCTGCTGCGCTACCTGGGCCGGGAGTTCCTGCTGATCCTCTCCACCTCCTCCTCGGAGTCGGCGCTGCCCCGGCTGATCGCCAAGATGGAGCACGTCGGGGTCTCGCGGCCGGTGGTCGGCATCACGGTCCCCACGGGTTACTCCTTCAACCTGGACGGGACCGCGATCTACCTGACGATGTCCTCGCTCTTCGTCGCGGAGGCGATGGGCAAGCCCCTGGCCCTGGGTGAGCAGATCTCGCTGCTGCTGTTCATGATCGTGGCCTCGAAGGGCGCGGCCGGGGTGACGGGCGCGGGCCTGGCCACACTGGCGGGCGGGCTCCAGTCGCACCGGCCTGAACTGGTCGACGGCGTCGGCCTGATCGTGGGCATCGACCGGTTCATGAGCGAGGCGCGGGCGCTGACGAACTTCGCGGGGAACGCAATCGCCACCGTGCTGATCGGGACCTGGACGAAGGAGTTCGACCGGGCCCGGGCCACCGAAGTCCTCGCGGGCCGACTGCCGTTCGACGAGACCACCCTGAGCGATGAGGGGCCCGAACGGACCGCCGCCGTACCCGTCCAGTCCGGCGGCGCCAAGGACGGCGTACCCGCCTAGCGCGTACGCCCCGCGGACCGGCCGGCCAGGGCTCGCCCCCACGGTGCCCAGTCCGGCCGGTCCCGACACCTCGAGCCAGGGTCATTTTCCAGCCAAGATCACATGAACTGTCCTGCTGTAAAAGGTACTTCCATAGCGGGGCGTGCTTCTGACATCTTGCGTCCACCACTCGTTTCGTACGGCCCTGTAGGTGCCATCCGCACCGCGGGGCCGTCTTCGGAGGACGCATTGATACCCCACATATCCAGCCGACCTCGACGTACCCTCGTGCTGGCGGCCGCCCTCGCCGCCCTGGCCTTCGGTGCTCCGGCCGCGCTCGCCGGCACCGCGCCCGTTTCCCCGGCCGGGACCCCGGTCACCTCCGCACCCGCCAAGGCCCCGGCCGCGGCGCCGTCTTCCCAGAGTGCGACCTGGGCTGCCGGCACCCGCGCCTACCTGGTGATCACCGCCGCCGGTGACAGCTCGGCGGTCCGGTCCGCCGTCACGGCCAACGGCGGCACGGTCTTCTCGTACTTCGACTCCATCGGCGTGATCGTCGCCCACTCGACCTCCTCGACCTTCGCCGCCACCATGCGCGGGGTCAGCGGAGTCCAGAAGGTCGGCGCGACGCGCACCTCGGACGTCCCGGCCGACGCCTACAACCCGGCGCTGCCCGCCAACCCGGCGCAGTCGACGACCCCGGCGGGCGAGCCCGTACGCGCCGACATGAGCCAGATCAAGGCCGACCAGGCCTGGGCCGTGACCACCGGCTCGGCCTCCGTCAAGGTCGGCATCCTGGACACCGGTGTGGACGACCAGCACCAGGACCTGGCGCCGAACTTCAATGCCGCCGACTCCGCCTCCTGCGCCTACGGCAAGCCGGACACCCGGGTCGGCGCCTGGCGCGACGTGGACACCCACGGCACGCACGTGGCGGGCACCGTGGCCGCCGCCAAGAACGGCAAGGGCGTCGTCGGCGTGGCCCCGGGCGTGAAGATCTCCTCGGTCCGCGTGGCCGAGCCCGGCAACTCCTTCTTCTTCGCCGAGAACACCATCTGCGCCTTCGTCTGGTCCGGCGACCACGGGTTCAAGGTCACCAACAACAGCTATTACACGGACCCCTGGCAGTACAACTGCCCGGACAACATCGACCAGGCCGCCATCATCGAGGGCGTCAAGCGCGCCCAGGAGTACGCGGAGAGCAAGGGCTCGCTCCAGGTCGCCGCGGCGGGCAACGAGAACTACGACCTCGCCCACAAGACCACGGACACCGCGAGCCCCAACGACTCCACCCCGACCACCCGCACCATCACCAACGCCTGCCTCGACATCCCGACCGAGCTCCCGGGCGTGGTCACGGTCGCGGCCAACGGCACCGGAGTCACCAAGGCCTCGTTCTCCAACTTCGGCCAGGGCGTCATCGACGTCGCGGCGCCGGGCAGCAACGTGTACTCCACCGCTCCGGGCGGCGGGTACAGCACCAAGAGCGGCACCTCGATGGCCACCCCGCACGTCGTCGGCGTCGCGGCGCTCATCGCCAGCGCCAACCCGTCCTTCACCCCGGCGCAGATCCGCACCGCGCTGGCCACCCAGGCCAACGACACCGCCTGCCCGTCGGACAGCCGCTGCACCGGGACCACGGCCAACAACGGATTCTTCGGCGAGGGCCAGGTCGACGCGCTGAAGGCGGTCGGCGGCACGACCACGCCGCCCACCGGCAAGTACTTCGAGAACCTCACCGACTACGCGGTCAACGACAACGCGACCGTCGACAGCCCGATCACCGTCAGCGGGGTGACCGGCAACGCGCCGGCCACCCTCAAGGTGGGCGTGGACATCAAGCACACCTACATCGGTGACCTCAAGGTCGACCTGGTGGCTCCGGACGGCTCGGTCTACACCCTGAGCAACCGGGCCGGCGGCGGCACGGACAACATCGTCCAGACCTTCACCGTCAACGCCTCCTCCGAGGTCGCCAACGGCGTCTGGATTCTCCGCGTGAACGACAACGCCAACGCGGACACCGGCAAGATCGACGCCTGGAACCTGACCTTCTAACCGGCCGGGCAGCACGTCCCCGCACCGGATCAGTGGTGCAGGACGTCCGCCAGCCAGTCGAAGACGAGGTCACAGTGCTGTTGCGGGGCCATCGGGGAGCAGTGCAACTGCGCCCCGGTGGCCTGCGTCAGTTTCACGTACTCGCGCCGCGACCGGAGCAGGTCGTACATCTGCTTCGGCTGGCCGGGGTAGAACTGCTCGAAGTCGTAGTCCAGGACCAGGGTCGGAGCCTTGATCTTCGGGACGACGGTGGTGACGTCGAGGCCGATGGCCAGCTGGGCCGGGGTCCACAGGTCGGTGAGGACCCGCCCGGCGCGGGCCTCCCGCAGCGCCTCCTCCGAGAAGATCTCGAACCGCTTCCTGACCGTGTACGCGAGCTGCGGGGTGAGCTCGGGGACCACCTCCTCGTTCCACACCCGGTTGGTCTCCGCCTTGTCGGCGGTGACCACGTCGCGCAGCTCCTTGTCGAAGCCGAGCCACGGGCTGACGCAGCCGGGCTGGCAGACCAGGGCCGCGATGCGGGGTTCGAAGGCGGCGGCGCGGGCCACGAGGTTGCCGCCCATGCTGAGGCCGGTGAGCGCGATGCGCGAGCTGTCCACGTCCTCGCGCCGGTCCAGCCAGTCGATCAGCGGGCCGACCACCTTCTCCCAGCGGGGCGTGAACGGCAGCTCCTGGACGAAGAGGAGCTCCCCCTGGCCGGGGCCGTCGTAGACCAGGGCGTTCCAGCCCCGGTCGAGGGCTGCGGACACCCCGTACGTCCACATGTCGACGTTCTGGCCGTCGCTGCCGTTGGTGAGGATCACCGTGGGGCGGGGTTCGGCCGGGCCGTGGCCGCCGGGACGGAAGAACCACACCGGCAGCCGGGTCCTGCCGTACGGGACCTTCGCGCGCGGACGGCGGCCGGGGAGCAGAGCTGGGTGAAGGTGTCCCAGGCGCGGCGCCCCGCGAGGTAGACCTCCTTCTCGTCCCCCGGCCGGTCGGTGCCCAGGACGTAGAAGAGCGCCTGCGCGTAGTACTGCGCGGCCCGCAGCGAGCGGAACCTGTGGGTCTGCGAGGGGGACCCGCCACCGTGCCGGCCGGCGGCCGGGGGCGCGGCGAGCCGGTCTCCCCAGGCGCGGAAGGTGTCGGTGAAGGTCTGCTCGGACAGCCCGGCGGTGTTGATCGCGTTGACGGCGGTGAGGACCTCGCCGACCTCGGAGGCGCGCATGCCGGCGGCCCCCAGGGCGAAGAGGCCGGCGAAGTTGAAGCCGGGGTCCGCGAAGAGCTTCATGGCTCCGGGCGCGGGCCCGGGGCCGCGGCCGCCGTGGCCCGCAGGGCCTTCGGCGCGGGCGCCGGGAGGGCCGCGGCGGGCACGGTCGCCGCTCCGACGGCGAGGGACCCGGTCCCGGCGGCCAGCCCGGGTCAGGGCGGCGCGGCGGAGATCCCGGACGCGTCGGGAGCGCGGGGCGGGCGGGGCGAGCGGGGTGGGCCGGGCGAGCGGGACGGGCGGGGGCCGGGGTACCGGCTTGATCGTGCGTCATGGCAGGG